>NZ_VUOC01000096.1 GCF_008386695.1 Chitinophaga agrisoli | reverse complement strand
TTTATTTTCTAGCCAGGTTTCAGTTCCTATGATTATATCTGGGTTTTCATCTAAAATTAGTTTTTGAAGTTCAGCTATTTTGTTTGTTAGGCTTTGGAAATTAACTACTATTGTTTTCAATGTTTTATCTGGTTTAGGTTTAGATCTAGCGTTATGATTTGATTATACTTTTTTACTCCGTGGCTAATGGCTGCGTAGCCTTTACAGTGGCTATTTAATTATCCGCGCAGAAAAAGATGTCCCGACTTTTGTGAAGATTGGCTGAT
>NZ_VUOC01000095.1 GCF_008386695.1 Chitinophaga agrisoli | reverse complement strand
GTGACAGTCAGAGTATATACAGTGGAACCTCGAGATACGAGCAGCCTAACATACGAGTTTTTTGAGATACGAGCCGGAGCTCGGGCCATATTTTCGTTCTAGATACGAGCCCAAATCCGAGATCCGAGCCGTGTTTCCGGTGAAAGTGAAAGTACAGGAAGTGCAGCCAAGAAGGCAAAAACAAGTGATAATTAAATTTACGTAAATGTTAAGCTTAGTTTAAGTTTAAAGTTAAGTGCATTGTTTTAAGTTTTTTCTTTCATTTGAAATAAGGAAAGTGTAGTTTTAGT
>NZ_VUOC01000094.1 GCF_008386695.1 Chitinophaga agrisoli | reverse complement strand
AGCCCGTAGATTTTGAGAAAATTTCAAAAAATATGACAATATTGTTTTAATACCTAGTTGCATCCTGAACTAACATATGATGATGTTCAAAGAGGTTTGGAGCCTTTGTGCTCTCCGTTTATCAAGAAAATAATAATATTATAGTGGTTATTCCATCGATTTATGGGGTATTATGAAGTTTTACTAAATTAATTGATAAAAAAAATTGAACGATGCTCATTTACCATGAAAAATAGTTTAGCATACATTAATACAAATGTAGAAATATGGTCGAAATTTTATAACAACACTAAAGATTATAGGCTTCAGTACATAAAACATTTACCAAAAACTCAATA
>NZ_VUOC01000093.1 GCF_008386695.1 Chitinophaga agrisoli | reverse complement strand
AATTCAATTTTATTTATAAAGCACTTTTAACAATACACATTGTCCCAAAGCAGCTTTACAGAAGATAAACAGTAAGGAGAAAAAGAAAAATGTAAATGTGTGACATATATCCCAATGAGCAAGCCTTAGGCGACGATGGCAAGGAAAAACTCCCTAAATGTAATAGGAAGAAACCTTGAGAGGAACCAGACTCAGGGTAAACCAATCCTCATATCGGGTACAGCAGAGTTTTGTATTTAAATGTAGACATTATCACTAGGTTGCCTTGACCCATCCTTGTGCACCGTCCATTTGT
>NZ_VUOC01000092.1 GCF_008386695.1 Chitinophaga agrisoli | reverse complement strand
GCGTCTACCGGCAGGCGCCGTGAATCTCACGTTGAGAACCCGCCAGTTAATTGTAGCAGCACGGCTCACAACAAAGCTTCGTAAGAGTCTATCACTTGAAGTAATACTTCCGATACTCAAAGCGTTAGCTCTGTCAGTGGATCTGGGGTCAGCCACTTCATTAGTCGACACCGCGACGATCGCGGTCAATACGAACAATAGAGCGAACTTCATCTTGCAGGAAATTTGTACTGGTACTCAGAATCAAT
>NZ_VUOC01000091.1 GCF_008386695.1 Chitinophaga agrisoli | reverse complement strand
CTGCCGGTAGACGCGTCAGGGCTGTCCGCGTCCGAGGATCGACACAGTTCGCGAGGGTCCGCCGCACCGGAGGCGGCGTCGGCTTCACTTTCGTGAATCTTCAGTTCGTGAACGCGCCGCGAAGAGGATTTAGCTTTACAGTACAAGTTTGGGGACGCTAAAATGCATATTCTGGACGTTTACATGCAAAGACACGAAGTTTTTGTTTTTTCGTTTGCACAAAAAATTCGTTCTCCCCATTTTTTTAATTAATGATTCGCGTATTTATTACGAAGCTTCCTTATCTTTTTTTTTCGGACTGTAAATTACTGTGGCAACATTATAAATTAATTTCAAAATAAAAATCTAGAC
>NZ_VUOC01000090.1 GCF_008386695.1 Chitinophaga agrisoli | reverse complement strand
GTAAAGGAGGGCTGTATACATTGTAGGGATAAACTTAAAGTAGACGGTAAATTACCTGTTGATGCAGTGATTGCATTGAAGGATTTTCATCATTTAAAATTTAAATATACTTTTGATGTTAAAAACCCAAATTGTGTGTATTTGCCCGAGAGTGGATATATGAAGTATGATGAATTACTCACCCTGTTGAAGCAGATATTTAGGACTAATAGGGAAACTGAGAATTACAAGTTTGCGGATCGTGTGGCTAGATGTAATGAAGTTGTTAGTGGACAGCCGTCTTTGGTGAGTAGTGTTCACAATTTGGAGTCGCTGTGGAATGATGCTATAGCTAGGCGAAGGAACGCTGTTAATTTGGTAACGAATTCGACGTTGAGTTCTATAGCGAAGGGATTTGCTAGAAAAATCAATGAAAATTGGAAGGAATGCAAGCATGTTGTATTTAAAAAGATTTATACCACTTTGAAGCCGGAT
>NZ_VUOC01000089.1 GCF_008386695.1 Chitinophaga agrisoli | reverse complement strand
TTAGAGACAAGGATGTCGTGCGGGACAGTGTCAAATGCTTTGCACAAGTCCAGGTAGATGATGTCTACTGCTCTGCCTCTGTCCCATCAGTTCCGTAGGCCCATCACAGAAGGCCACCAAATTGGTCAGGCAGGATTTCCCCTTAGTGAAGCCATGCTGGCTGTCACCAACCACCTCCTTGTTTCTCATGTGCCTTAGCATGCTTTCCAAGAGAATCTGCTCCAAGATTTTGCCAGGCACAGAGGTGAGACTGACTGGTCTGTAGTTCCCTGGGTCTTCCATATTCCCCTTCTTGAAAATGGGGGTTTTATTGCCCTTTTTCCAGTCATTGGGAACTTCACCTGACTGCCACGATTTTTCAAATATGAATGACAGTGGCTTAGCAACTTCATTCGCCAGCTCCTTCAGGATGGATTTCATCAGGTCACATAGACTCGTGCATGTTCAG
>NZ_VUOC01000088.1 GCF_008386695.1 Chitinophaga agrisoli | reverse complement strand
CCCCGCCAACATCACTACTGAAGTCAAATCTGTGGAGATGCACCACGAAGCTCTCCAAGAAGCTGTACCTGGAGACAATGTAGGTTTCAACGTAAAGAACGTGTCCGTCAAGGAATTGCGTCGTGGTTATGTTGCTGGTGACTCCAAAAACAACCCACCTAAGGGTGCTGCAGATTTTACAGCTCAAGTCATTGTGCTTAACCATCCTGGTCAAATCTCAAACGGTTACACACCAGTGTTGGATTGCCACACTGCCCACATTGCCTGCAAATTTGCAGAAATCAAAGAAAAAGTTGACCGTCGTACTGGTAAATCTACTGAAGTCAACCCAAAATCCATCAAGTCTGGAGATGCAGCCATTGTCAACTTGGTACCTTCCAAGCCTCTATGTGTAGAGTCCTTCCAGGAATTCCCACCCCTCGGTCGTTTTGCTGTCCGTGACATGAGGCAGACAGTTGCTGTCGGAGTCATCAAGGCTGTCAACTTCAAGGAGGCTGGTGGTGGCAAGGTCACTAAAGCTGCCGAAAAGGCCACCAAGGGCAAGAAGTAGCTAGAGCTGTTAACAGCACAATTTTTCATACAACTGCGATACTTCATTCACCGAAAGGTGTTTCGAAGGAAAAAAGGGCTACAAACTCATTCCTTTTCTATATTTTTTACAAGGCG
>NZ_VUOC01000087.1 GCF_008386695.1 Chitinophaga agrisoli | reverse complement strand
ATTAAGAGAGCTAAACTGAGATAACAATGAAGGCTTTCATCTTTGCCCTTGCTGTTGCCTGCGTTGCGGCTGTACCATACGGCGATGTCGATCTGGCCGAATCCCAGCGCATTGTTGATGGCATAATCGAAAACTGGATCTCAAGAGCCCAGTTACGTTTGTCTCCATTTGATCCTATCGTGAACAATGAGTACGCGGGCGGCTGGCATCTTCCGGGAGGAGAAAACATCCTGAAAGTCCGTGGCTCCGTAGAAGGTGTCAACGCCGCCGGCTTCAGCACCTTCGAATTGGATAGCATCTCCTACAACTTATTTACTGGTCAACTTCACTTGTCCTTGAGCTTGAATTCTGTTTCGGCCTCAATAGACGCTGCTGAAGGAGAAGTCCAAATTTTCGACCGTAAACTGACCGCAGACGCTTCTGGAGGAATCGCCGTGTCCAACGTGCGCGTTCGCGCTGGTGCCATTGTCGCTGTCGGTGTCGACGGATACAGCGTTAGGAACGTCGAACTTGAGCTGTCTATTGGAGAAATCAACTCTGAAATCCAATTGAACCTGTTCGGGCGTGAGGTCGGAGGACGCATCAGCGACTTCTTGAACAAACTCCCCTACAACTTAGAAAAATACCAATCCCAGGTCAGCCGGGTTTTGGAGTACGCCTCCGAATACATTATCAACAGACTTCTCTCCAGACCTTCTGATGCGCAATAATACCTGTTTTATTTATAAACATAGCTTACAATTCGACAA
>NZ_VUOC01000009.1 GCF_008386695.1 Chitinophaga agrisoli | reverse complement strand
GCGCAACGATGGTGGCTGTGCCAGATACGATGGTCCACACACCGGTACCTACAGCAGGCGCGGTAGCGGTCATGTCAAAGAAGGCCACATTACAATCGCTCTGATCGTCACCTGCTACCGCAGCAGAAGGTAATTCATAATTTATTAGCGTTACATCATCAGAAGACGGTGTACAAACAGTGCCACCATTGCTGATGGTCCAGCGCAATACCGCAGTATTGCCCGCTGCTACTGTTACGGTAGTGTTGCGGTCTGTCGGGTCGGCAATAGTAGCTGTACCGGATACGATGCTCCAGCTACCTGTACCGGCGCCAGCTGCAGGAGCATTGGCGGCCA
>NZ_VUOC01000086.1 GCF_008386695.1 Chitinophaga agrisoli | reverse complement strand
GCTAAGGTGTTCATGAGCTGTAACCTTATTACGGGTATGTTCCAGAGGTTAGACAAAATGCGCAAACAGGCTTTCGCATCCGTCTGCCTGTTTGGTGAAGACAACAATTCCACCATCTCCGGAGTGTGGGTGTGGCGCGGAAAGGAGCTCGTGTTCCCGCTGTCGTCTGATTGGCAGGTGGACTACGAGTCCTACGACTGGAAGAAACTGGATCCTTCGAGCGAGGAGACCAAGAAACTTGTCCAGGACTACTTCTCGTGGAACGGAACCGACAAAGACGGTAGAAAGTTCAACCAGGGCAAGATATTCAAGTGAATGCCGACAAACGTCCAGC
>NZ_VUOC01000085.1 GCF_008386695.1 Chitinophaga agrisoli | reverse complement strand
GGAGGCACATACACTGCACTGAAAACGATCGCGCTGAATTCCCGAGGGAGATAGAAAGGGCGACATTTTACAGTTAGTAGCTCCAGGTTCGGTGAGCAAGAGCCTGAGAGAGTTACAATGCTGCTTTCGCTGCACCAGTTTTTGTTAATCATCAGACACACGCCACCGCCTCGCTTCTTCCCTGATTCTAACGTTCTATCCATGCGGTGTACAGAGAAGCAGTCCGCCGGTTGTATAAGCGTCCTTCTTATAGACATAAGAGTTTCTCTACTGTATGTAGTGTGCTCCATGGTGAAAAGTGAAAAGTGAAGAAAGAAAAAAAATAGCAGGGAAAAACTAGTAAAAGACTAAAAAGGTTAGC
>NZ_VUOC01000084.1 GCF_008386695.1 Chitinophaga agrisoli | reverse complement strand
TTCTGCGCCTTATTCATGGGCGGCATTTGGGATTCGCTGGCCAAGTTGCTCGGCAAAGGACAACCCAAGGAGGAGACTAAGGACACCAAGAAAATCAACTAGTAATCACGAATTATCAGATACGTTAACGTCGCGCAACCAACTGACACCGACAATATAAATGCGACGCTACATTACAAGTATTATAAACAGAAAAAAAAAAACAAAAAAAAGAAAAAAACAAAAAAAAAGTAAAACTTTAAACCCAAAAAAATGGCACAACGACC
>NZ_VUOC01000083.1 GCF_008386695.1 Chitinophaga agrisoli | reverse complement strand
TCGAAAGGGAATCCGGTTCCTATTCCGGAACCCGGCAGCGGAACCGTTTCAATAATCGTTCCCTCGTCTTTAAAAACGAGTGTTCGACGGGGTAACCCAAAGTGGCCTGAAGACGCCGCCGAGAGGTCCGGGAAGAGTTTTCTTTTCTGCCTGAGCGTTCGAGTTCCATGGAATCCTATAGAAGGGAGATATGGTTCGGAACGCGAAGAGCACCGCATTTGCGGCGGTGTCCGGATACTCTCTGCGGACCTTGAAAATTCAGGTGAGGGATGTACGTTGAGATGTCGCGCCGGTTCGTACCCATATCCGCAGCAGGTCTCCAAGGTGAAGAGCCTCTAGTCGATAGAATAATGTAGGTAAGGGAAGTCGGCAAATTGGATCCGTAACTTCGGAATAAGGATTGGCCCTGAGGACCGGGGCGTGTCGGGTTTGGACGGGAAGCGGATGCGGCCGGTGCCGGGTCTGGTCGATGTTCGTGCGTTATGTTCGTTTTAGCGAGTTAGTATTTTAATATAATGCGGCCTCAAAAACTGTATATATTTAATATGACACTCGCGAAAATCGTCTTACGTTTCGGACTGGATCCGGACCCGCGTTCTCCGGCCTTCCGCGGATCTTCCTAGCCGTGAGGTCGTGTCGGTTTCGTTTCGTGCGCGATCGGCACGATTCTGTACGACCGCCGTTCAACGGTCAGCTCAGAACTGGCACGGACAAGGGGAATCCGACTGTCTAATTAAAACAAAGCATTGCGATGGCCCTCGCGGGTGTTGACGCAATGTGATTTCTGCCCAGTGCTCTGAATGTCAACGTGAAGAAATTCAAGCAAGCGCGGGTAAACGGCGGGAGTAACTATGACTCTCTTAAGGTAGCCAAATGCCTCGTCATCTAATTAGTGACGCGCATGAATGGATTAACGAGATTCCCACTGTCCCTATCTACTATCTAGCGAAACCACAGCCAAGGGAACGGGCTTGGGAGAATCAGCGGGGAAAGAAGACCCTGTTGAGCTTGACTCTAGTCTGGCATTGTAAGGAGACATGAGAGGTGTAGCATAAGTGGGAGATCGTTTCGCGCGATCGTCGCTGAAAAACCACTACTTTCATTGTTTCATTACTTACTCGGTTGGGCGGAAGCGGTGCGCGGTCGATAATATCGGCGGGCGCACGGTGTTTCGTTCCAAGCGTGCAGAGTGGTGACGTGGCGGAAACGCTCGTCGCCGTTTAAAACTCCCGCGTGATCCGGTTCGAGGACACTGCCAGGCGGGGAGTTTGACTGGGGCGGTACATCTGTCAAAGAATAACGCAGGTGTCCTAAGGCCAGCTCAGCGAGGACAGAAACCTCGCGTGGAGCAAAAGGGCAAAAGCTGGCTTGATCCAGATGTTCAGTACGCATAGGGACTGCGAAAGCACGGCCTATCGATCCTTTAGTATAAAGAGTTTTTAGCAAGAGG
>NZ_VUOC01000082.1 GCF_008386695.1 Chitinophaga agrisoli | reverse complement strand
TAAAACCGGACTTCTCATGTCCTGTTGTTTTAATTAACACGTTTTTTGCACCTTTTGAATTTATTGTTTTATTTTCAACCATATCGAAACTCATTGGCGAATTCATTCATATTTCCGATCTGACTTAACGCATAGCCGTGTTTCTTGCGCTGTTTTATTACATAGCGATGGAAATTAGTTACCTTGTCGTCGAGATCTGCGATTTCCAACAACCTACTACAGCAGGATACAGTGGGAATTAAATCCTTTGCTGTGATCTGGGTGAGATTTTGCCCACTGAAGTGCAGAAATCCGTATGTTGTTTGTATGTATGCTTTCCAGTCTCTGACCATCTTGCCGTTAGTCCATATCGCGC
>NZ_VUOC01000081.1 GCF_008386695.1 Chitinophaga agrisoli | reverse complement strand
GCAACATCGTCATTATCACTAACAATTTTAGCATCCTTAGCGCCCGTCTCAACTTAGTCCTGAGTCTACCTCGTGTTGAAGCTAGCGTCGGTGCTGCCCGTGTTGAGCTTAATGTGTTCGATTACGAAGGCTACGCTAGCGCCAGTGGACGTGCCGCCATAAACAACCTTCGTGTTAGTGCTGAAGTGCGTATAAGCATCAGCGTCGTCTCCGGAATTTCTATTAGGAGTCTCAATATAGACCTTACCTTAGGAGGAGTTGAGGCGGATCTAAATGTTAATTTGTTTGGACGCGACCTCTCCGACACCATCACTAACTTCCTCTCACAGACCGTGCCAACCACTATTGCCAATAACAGGACCACAATCAACAGGTTTTTGGAATATACCCTGCTTCAAATAATCGAAGATTTTCTTCCCTAAGCAACAACAACAACAACATTAAAC
>NZ_VUOC01000080.1 GCF_008386695.1 Chitinophaga agrisoli | reverse complement strand
CGTGATTATTCAGGTCTTTTAGATACGTTGCATCTTGTTAAGCGCAAAGTCTAGTTTAATTTGATGTATGACACGACACTCTACGATACAATTTGAAGTGTCCATGGCACCGTGAACACGGCTGAAAATGCGTTTCTGTTGCGTCTTCTGCAAGGCAAAATATAGCAAAATAAAGCCAAATTTGACGGACTTTAAACCAACATGGCATCTTCAATATTTTACACAGCAACACATATTTCACATCAAATTAAAGATCAGAAAAAGTTCTGTCGATTGGTATATTCGAAACAGGTCTGTCTATAAGGGAAAGTGGTATTTTGGCTGTCTCTTTTCGCGTCGGAAAGATAAAGTTACACATAGATCCAATTGAAATAAATAGAGTAATGAGTACAATTTTAGGAGAAGCAAACAAAATCAAAAGTATTATGACCTCAACTTTGATGTCCATCAATCAATAAGGTAATATGTTTTCAAATTCGCACTAGATTTGTTTACCTGGAGGTGCCTTCAGGAAGAGAGCTGACGTTACTAGGCTTTTTATAGATGGGACTTCATCGCGATTTTCACATTTTCAACTCTAAGTAACACATTTGCGTGATTATTTAGGTCTTTTAGACATGTTGTATCTTGTGGAGCGCAAAGTCTA
>NZ_VUOC01000079.1 GCF_008386695.1 Chitinophaga agrisoli | reverse complement strand
AGGGGTAAAAGGTTGCGTGCATCGTACGTTCCGTAGGTGGTAAGTGAGTTGTACGTGCTGACAACGTGCTTACAACGCAAGATCTCCGTGCAAGATCTCCGGAGGCAGTACTGCTCACGTACGGTGTTCTTACTCGCTCGCCCGTTGTAAGTGCGTGCAAGTGCGGTGAACGTGAGTTATTTTCGGTGGCTGTTGGGTGATATTTATAAGGACGACCTATCGATGCCCCTCAGAAACCACAGCTGCCGTTGCCTTGAAATGCCGCCCCTACAACATGAGATATTGAGAATTCTGCTTATATGCCGCAGAGGTCAGCGCGCACACCGTGCGTTGTAAGTGCGGAGCACGTACTTGCTCGGTAAGGTCCGCCTGAGTTCTGTGCGCGTTTTGGACAGTTGAACTGAGGAAGCACGGACCACGCAAGGACTCGCGGAGGCAGTGCGTTATGCGCTCGTGGACGTACAGGGCGCGCACGTCACCCGTAC
>NZ_VUOC01000078.1 GCF_008386695.1 Chitinophaga agrisoli | reverse complement strand
ATCGAATTCATCCGCTGTTTCTGCGTCTCTTTTTCCGTGAGAGCTATCCCTTCACCACGGAGAATGTCTATCTCTCACAAATTCCGGGACTGGTAAACATGGCGCTGTACGTTTCGCCGATAGTTTCCGGTGAGGTTATCCGTTCCCGTGGCGGCTCCACCTCTGAATTTACGCCGGGATATGTCAAGCCGAAGCATGAAGTGGATCCGCAGATGACCCTGCGTCGCCTGCCGGATGAAGATCCACAGAATCTGGCGGACCCGGCTTACCGCCGCCGTCGCATCATCATGCAGAACATGCGTGACGAAGAGCTGGCCATTGCTCAGGTCGAAGAGATGCAGGCAGTTTCTGCCGTGCTTAAGGGCAAATACACCATGACCGGTGAAGCCTTCGATCCGGTTGAGGTGGATATGGGCCGCAGTGAGGAGAATAACATCACGCAGTCCGGCGGCACGGAGTGGAGCAAGCGTGACAAGTCCACGTATGACCCGACCGACGAT
>NZ_VUOC01000008.1 GCF_008386695.1 Chitinophaga agrisoli | reverse complement strand
ATTACCTGTGTTTTGTGCTGTATCCTAAAGAACATTTAAGATACTTTACTGTTGTTCCATTCTTTCAAAGAACTTAATCAGCGGTTCCTGCGAACCGTGAAATGAAGATGACCTATCGTCGAAGAATGATCATCTTAAGTAAAGAGCTTGTGTGGTGGAGGATATCGGAGTCGAACCGATGACCCTCTGCGTGCAAGGCAGATGCTCTAGCCAACTGAGCTAACCCCCCAGCTAAAGATTTACAGTTGTGGGTTTGTAGTGAACAGCGGATGACTGTTCAATGCGAACCGAACTGGTTTAGTAGACCCGAGCAGATTTGAACTGCTGACCCCTACATTATCAGTGTAGTGCTCTAACCAGGCTGAGCTACGGATCTATGATCGGGTATGATCTAAAGAACTAAATAAATTTAAAAGAAGGAACAACAG
>NZ_VUOC01000077.1 GCF_008386695.1 Chitinophaga agrisoli | reverse complement strand
GACTGCTCTGAAGTGCTCAATACTGCTTGATCTCAAAAGCTAAGCAGGGATTGGTTTGGTTAGTACTTGGATGGGAGACTACCTGGGAATACCAGTTGCTGTAAGTTTTTCATAATGCTGTTGCTTGGGCCCCTAATTAATTTCTTTGCTTTTGGTGAACATTAAATAATAAAAGGGCAGATCTTCACAGCAGTAGTAGCTTAAGGCCAGACTGCTCTGAGACACTCATTCCTGTTTGAGCTCAGAAGCTAAGCAGGTTTGGCCCTGGTTAGTACTTGGATGGGAGACGACCTGGGAATACCAGGTGCTGTAAACTTTTTCATAATGCCATTGTTTGGGCCAGCAATTGATTTCGTTGCTTTGGTAATTATTAAATAAATAAAAGGGCAAAACTTCACTGGCTTTATAGCTTAAAACCAGACTGCTCTGAAGTGCTCAATCTTGTTTGCTCTCAGAAAC
>NZ_VUOC01000076.1 GCF_008386695.1 Chitinophaga agrisoli | reverse complement strand
AGGTAGATGTCATTGGCATTGCTCTTTCCAAAAGATACGATGCCTACTAGCGCATTTTGGAAGAAGGCAGGGGCACCCAAGTCAGTATTGTCGTAGTCGCGGCCACCAGCCCGGACCAAACCGGCGCAGAATTTGTTATCAGTCACGACGCGATCATGACCCTTGTACTGTTCCCTGCAGTTTTCTTTGTTGGTCACAATGAGTTCGAGCTTGTGGAGGTTGCCGTCAGATACACTGCCGCCTTGAACGGTAGTTCCCCATCCGAGCAGATCAACAAAAATACCCTGGGGTATTACGACACCTTGTTGGATAATAGCACCCTGCTGGATGTTTGGGCCGAAGTGGATGGCATGTGTTACTCGTACGATGCTCACATCCTTGTCGTAATTCTCCTCAGAGAATTCGGGATGGTTAACAGCAAAGTGAACATAAGATATTTCACCGGGCTCACTGCGACGGGAAGATCCAGCGATAATGCGACGGTATGCAGGATCGTAGAATTCTCCATGGAAACAGGTAGCAGTTGAAAGGTAGTGGTAGTTGGTGAGAACAATACCAGCGCACTGTTGGAACCATTGATTCAAGATGGGTAGGAATACTTCAATTTGGACCAGGCTGGGGTGCTCGCCAATAGACACAGGTCTACCGAGATCGCTAGCAGTGCAGCTGCAGACGGCAGCGAGCACAGCTACGGCTAAGGTGAGAACGGAAACCATTGTTCCTATCGAGTCGAA
>NZ_VUOC01000075.1 GCF_008386695.1 Chitinophaga agrisoli | reverse complement strand
AAAGATCTTTGTAAATACCGGGGCTAATTGATCAGCGCAGGACTTCAGAATTCGTCCTGTAATGCCGTCTGGACCTGCAGCTTTTCTGGTGTTTACTCTCTTGAAGGCTGTTCTCACTTCGTGCTCGAAGATGATAAACGCGGTGTCTGGACGCGCTCTCTCTACCCGTGTGCATTTAGTAGGTATGATGTTAGCACCGTTAGCAGTGTTAGCACCGTTAGCATTCGCAGCGCTGTCGAAGCGAGCATAGAAGGTATTTAGCTCTTGTGCTAACGTAGCTTCCGCATTAG
>NZ_VUOC01000074.1 GCF_008386695.1 Chitinophaga agrisoli | reverse complement strand
CGTTAATGGACAACCACGCACGGGCGTCTGCGGAGCTTCGCTTGTTACCACTAACAGACTATTGACAGCTGCTCACTGCTGGTTCGATGGCACCAACCAAGGCACGAGCGTAACGGTCGTTCTTGGTTCCGTGACACTCTTCAGCGGTGGCACCAGAGTTGAGACCAGTTCGATTGTAATGCATCCGAATTGGTCTCCTACTACCATTCGTAATGATGTGGCCGTCATTTACCTACCCAGTCCCGTTACTTTGTCTGATACAATCAATACGATCGCTCTTCCAAGTGGACAGGAATTACAAGAAAACTTTGTTGGATCCTCGGCAGTCGCTTCAGGCTTTGGTCTGACCAGCAGCTCTGGATCTATAACGACAAACC
>NZ_VUOC01000073.1 GCF_008386695.1 Chitinophaga agrisoli | reverse complement strand
TGGCTCGACAACCACCATTGACCGGTACCCCGGTATTGTTTCTCTGTTGTTTACAAGGAATTGGAGTCAGTGGTGGCAGGCTTGCGGTGGAAACCTTCTTAACCAGAGATCTGTTCTTTCCGCTGCTCATTGCACATTCGGTGATCAAACGGGTGCATGGCGTCTTCGTGTTGGTTCCACCTGGGCCAACAGTGGGGGTGTTGTGCATCAATTGAACAGAATTATCCATCATCCCAATTATAACAGACAAACAGCTGACAGTGACCTCTGCATCTTACGCAGTAATACCAACATAGTTTTGAACAACAACGTTCGTCCTGTTAATATTGCTGGTTCCAATTACAATCTTGCTGATAACCAACCTGTTTGGGCTGCTGGTTGGGGTGCTACTTCGCTCGGAGGGTCTGGTTCGGAGCAGCTCCGTCACGTCCAGGTCTGGACCATCAATCAGAATACCTGCGCCCAACGTTACAGACCCATTAACCGTTCTATCACCGCTAACATGTTGTGCTCTGGTGTTTTGGACGTTGGTGGTCGCGACCAGTGCCAGGGTGACTCCGGTGGTCCTCTCCTCCACAACAATGTCCTTGTTGGTGTCTGCTCTTGGGGACAGTACTGCGCTGACCGTCGCTACCCTGGCGTCAACGTTCGTGTTTCCCGCTTTACTTCCTGGATCCAGTCCAATGCGTAATAATTTTAAAGAAGAAACCAACC
>NZ_VUOC01000072.1 GCF_008386695.1 Chitinophaga agrisoli | reverse complement strand
TATTATTCGCGCAACATGCTGGCGCGGTGTCTAGCTGTAGCCGCTGTGGCAGTTTTGGCTTCTGCAGGGCCGCCGAGTCCGATCTACAGGCCCTGCTACTTGGACGATTACAAATGCATCTCCGACCACCTGGCCGCGATCTCGAAATGTATCCCGGGCAGAGGGCAGATCCCCTCGCAGTACGAGATACCGGTGTTCCAGTTTGAAATACCATACTTCAACGCCACCTACATCGACCATAATCTCATTACCCGTAACCACGACAAATGCCGTGTCAGCGAATTTTATGACAATGTGAGAACTTTAAAAACAGTTTTAACCGTGGACTGTCCGTGGCTGAACTTTGAATCCAATCGGACCTTGGCTCAGCACATGTCGTTCAAGGAAGACGTCGTCTTAAGCTTCTACATCAATGGATCTTATCCTTTGATCAGGCTAACGACAGTGTTTGATAAGGGCAA
>NZ_VUOC01000071.1 GCF_008386695.1 Chitinophaga agrisoli | reverse complement strand
TACAATGGCGGGGTGTTGGGGAGCGTTTTCACTAGCAGCTTACCGGGTGTCCTTTTAAGAAAGACCTCTGTGATCTCCCTTCTGAGAAAACTTGGTTCTTACAGCGTGAGAGAGTGACCATTGTTTATTGCCAGGTCAATAAGAAAGGCAAGGTCCACTGTCGCCTCTAACAGAAAAGTTCAGAGGAAACACACTTCAGCACAATGGACTTCCTCTGTAAACTCAGTAGGAGAATTTTGTGTCCTATTCAGTGAATTTACGAACAGTGTGACC
>NZ_VUOC01000070.1 GCF_008386695.1 Chitinophaga agrisoli | reverse complement strand
CTAGCAAGTACTATGTTACCATCATTGATGCTCCTGGACACAGAGATTTCATCAAGAACATGATCACAGGAACCTCTCAGGCTGATTGCGCTGTGCTCATCGTAGCTGCCGGTACCGGTGAATTCGAAGCTGGTATCTCTAAGAACGGTCAAACCCGTGAGCATGCCTTGCTCGCTTTCACCCTCGGTGTCAAACAGCTCATCGTAGGAGTAAACAAAATGGATTCCACTGAACCCCCATACAGTGA
>NZ_VUOC01000069.1 GCF_008386695.1 Chitinophaga agrisoli | reverse complement strand
CTTATTCCTGATTTATTTCCACGGGCTAAAACCCTAAACGCGCGCTGACTTTAACTCCGCCCTCTACTACGTCTCATGTAACAGAATTGGCTGTCTTCTTAAAGGTAAAGTACCCAGTAAAGATAATGTTTTCCTCTCTTATATGTTTTTATATGGTATGATTTCAATATAACATGTTAAAAGTAAGTAATATTAGTGAATATTGGCTTTATTTTTATTTTTAAAGTAATATTTTTGGTTGTCCGGAACGAATTAACGAAGTTTCTATTCATTCTTACGGGAAAACATATCGGTATACGAATGTTTCAGTGTAAGAGTAAAGTCCCGGAACGGATTAAATGCGTAAACGGAGGTACCACTGTATACTATAAATATACATTGTACGTATACATTCTATACATACTATACTGTAAATATACAGTGTACGTATACATTCTGTGCAATAAATATACTCCATACATATATATATATATATAATTGCTGCTGTTCGTTGTGCGGGATTTA
>NZ_VUOC01000068.1 GCF_008386695.1 Chitinophaga agrisoli | reverse complement strand
GGAAGGATCCGGTGGCGGCAAAGCCAAGAAGAAGAAGTGGTCCAAAGGAAAAGTTCGTGACAAGTTGAACAACCAGGTGTTGTTTGATAAACCCACATATGAGAAACTGTACAAGGAAGTCCCACAGTACAAGCTAATCACACCTGCTGTCGTATCTGAAAGATTAAAGGTCCGAGGTTCCCTGGCGAGAAGAGCACTCATCGAGCTTAGGGAAAAAGGTCTCATCAAACAGGTAGTCCAACATCATGGGCAGGTGATCTACACGCGTGCGACCAAG
>NZ_VUOC01000007.1 GCF_008386695.1 Chitinophaga agrisoli | reverse complement strand
GCACAACCGTACCATTTACAGGTGCTGTAACCAGGGAAGCAGTTAAACCATCACCTTCAGGATCGCTGTCATTAGTAAGTACATTTCCTGTAGCCGGTACATCCTCAGGTACTCCCACACTATCCCGCACTGCTATCGGCGCGTCATTAACCGCTGACACATTAAACACCAGATTAGCTGTATCACACAGCGACGGCGTGCCGTTGTCGCATACCTGATAGCTCAGACTATCAAGACCATTGAAATTAGCGTTCGGGGTATAAGTAAAGCTACCATCAGCATTCAGCACTACCGTCCCATTTACAGGCGCTGTTACCAGGGATGCAGTCAAACCATCACCTTCAGGATCGCTGTCATTAGTAAGTACATTACCAGTAGCTGGTACATCCTCTGTAACTCCCACACTATCCCGCACTGCTATCGGCGCATCATTAACCGCTGACACATTAAACACCAAGCTAGCCGTATCACACAGCGACGGCGTGCCGTTATCGCATACCTGATAGCTCAGACTATCAAGACCATTGAAGTTTGCGTTCGGGGTATAAGTAAAGCTACCATCAGCATTCAGCACAACCGTACCATTTACAGGAGCTGTTACCAGGGAAGCCGTCAAGCCATCACCCTCAGGATCACTATCATTAGTCAGTACATTGCCCGTGGCCGGTGCATCTTCAGTTACAGTAATGGAATCTTGTACAGCTATCGGCGCATCATTTACCGCCGACACATTAAACATTAAGACAGCTGTATCGCAAAGTGACGGTGTACCATTATCACAAACCTGGTAGAGCAAACTATCAAGACCATTATAATTAACATTCGGGGTATAAGTAAAGCTACCATCCGAGTTCAGTACCACTGTACCGTTGACAGGAGCTGTTACCAGGGAGGCGGTCAGGCCATCCCCTTCAGGATCACTGTCATTGGTCAGCACATTACCAGTAGCCGCTACATCTTCTGTAACACCTACACTATCCCGTACAGCAATCGGCGCGTCATTAACCGCTGACACATTAAACACCAAGCTAGCCGTATCACACAGCGACGGCGTGCCGTTATCGCATACCTGATAGCTCAGACTATCAAGACCATTGAAGTTTGCGTTCGGGGTATAAGTAAAGCTACCATCCGAGTTGAGAACCACCGTACCATTTACAGGAGCTGTTACCAGGGATGCAGTCAACCCATCACCTTCAGGATCGCTGTCATTATTAAGTACATTACCAGTAGCTGGTACATCCTCTGTAACTCCCACACTATCCCGCACTGCAATCGGCGCGTCATTAACCGCTGACACATTAAACACCAAGCTAGCCGTATCACACAGTGACGGCGTGCCGTTATCGCATTCCTGATAGCTCAGACTATCAAGACCAATGAAGTTAGCGTTCGGGGTATAAGTAAAGCTACCATCCGCATTCAGCACAACCGTACCATTTACAGGAGCTGTTACCAGGGATGCACTCTAACCATC
>NZ_VUOC01000067.1 GCF_008386695.1 Chitinophaga agrisoli | reverse complement strand
GGTCGTGGTGGCCGTGACGTATGTCGAAGCTGCTCCTGCTCCTTCGATACTTAACCCAGTTCTAAATACATTAGGCCATAGTAGTGGTGGTTGTGGTGATTGTGGTGGCGGCAACGGTGGGGGTGGAGATGGAGATAATGGGAACGGTGACGAAGGGGAAGGGGGAGACGATAGAGGCACTGGAGTAGACAACCCTGGTGATGATGGTGATGATGGTGGAGATGGCGGTGGTGACGATGGAAACGATGGTGGAGATGGAGGAGACGGTGGAGATGATGGTGGAGACGAAGGAGAAGGAGGAGACGGCGGTGACGATGGAGGAGATGATGGCGGAGACGAAGGAGATGGAGGAGATGGTGGTGACGAAGGAGAAGGCGGAGATGGTGGAGATAATGGAGAAGGCGGGG
>NZ_VUOC01000066.1 GCF_008386695.1 Chitinophaga agrisoli | reverse complement strand
CGTTCGAAACTGTCCTGCATGACATCCTTGTCCCTAAATTGGAGAGACATCAATTTGATAGATGGACCACTACCATCATTCAGAACTGGCTGGATGGATGCATGCAAAGAGTTGTGGTCAATTGTTCAATGTCCAGCTGGAGACCAGTAATGAGTGGTGTCCCTCAGGGATCGGTGTTGGGACCGGTCTTGTTCAACATCTTTGTCAGTGACATGGATAGTGGGATTGAGTGCGCCCTCAGCAAGTTTGCCGATGACACCAAGCTGTGTGGTTCGGTGGATACGCTGGAGGGAAGGAATGCCATCCAGAGGGACCTTGACACGCTTGTGAGGTGGGCTGATGCCAACCTTATGAAGTTTAACCATGCCAAGTGCAAGGTCCTACATCTGGGTCGGAGCAATCCCAGGCACAGCTACAGGTTGGGCGGAGAAGAGATTCAGAGCAGCCCTGCGGAGAAGGACTTGGGGGTGTTGGTTGATGAGAAACTGAACATGAGCCGGCAGTGTGCGCTCGCAGCCCAGAAAGCCAACCGTATCCTGGGCTGCATCAAAAGGAGCGTGACCAGCAGGTTGAAGGAGGTGATCCTGCCCCTCTACTCTGCTCTTGTGAGACCTCACTTGGAGTATTGTGTACAGTTCTGGTGTCCTCAACATAAGAAGGACATGGAACTGTTGGAACAAGTCCAGAGGAGGGCCACAAGGATGATCAGGGGGCTGGAGCACCTCCCATATGAAGACAGGCTGAGAAAGTTGGGGCTGTTCAGCCTGGAGAAGAGAAGACTGCATGGAGACCTCATAGCAGCCTTCCAGTATCTGAAGGGGGCCTACAGGGATGCTGGGGAGGGACTCTTCATTAGGGACTGTAGTGATAGGACAAGGGGTAATGGGTTTAAACTTAAACAGGGGAAGTTTAGATTAGATATAAGGAGGAAGTTCTTTAATGTGAGGGTGGTGAGGCATTGGAATGGGTTGCCCAGGGAAGTTGTGAATGCTCCATCCCTGGCGGTGTTCAAGGCCAGGCTGGACAGAGCCTTGGGTGATATGGTTTAGTGTGAGGTGTCCCTGCCCATGGCAGGGGGGTTGGAACTAGATGATCTTAAGGTCCTTTCCAACCCTAACTATTCTATGATTCTATGATTCTATGAATAACTGGTCATGAGTGATATGCCTTAAGAGCAGAGAAGTGAATGTGTTCATGGGGAGTCCTGGCAGGTGCAGACTCCTGGGCCATTGGTAAGGTTTGATTTTTCCATCATT
>NZ_VUOC01000065.1 GCF_008386695.1 Chitinophaga agrisoli | reverse complement strand
CACCAGATTTTACAAATGTTTCGATAGTCATCCAGTAGCCCTCATTTGTCCTCCAAATCTGTTGTATAATCCTAATAACGAGCAGTGCGACTGGCCTCATAATGTAGAGTGTGGAGACAGAACCATTCCAGAAGACGACGAGGATGTTGATAGTGAAAGTGACAATGGCAGTGGAGGAAACGGAAACGAAAACGATAACACTGGAAATGGACACGCCGACCCCAGCCTGGCTACTGAAATATGTGCTGAAAAAGATTCAGACGGTGTTCTGGTCGCCCATGAGCACTG
>NZ_VUOC01000064.1 GCF_008386695.1 Chitinophaga agrisoli | reverse complement strand
AAGACGAGCACACGGAAGACAAAAAAATAAAGATATCCATCTCGAAAGACGAAGGATTGACTTTAGAAAAAGAAGGATACAAGTCTGATTACGATCGTAATGAATATGAAGAACGCGGATCTGAACACCAGGAGGATAACGACAGCGACGGCTCATACAGCAAAGGTTCCGAATACGAAAAATACGGTGAAGAGGAAAAGTATGAAGAACGTAGGACCCACGATAAGTTCTCCATTGGCAAGAACGGTATTAGTGCCGAGCGAACGAAATCAAAGAGAGGTGAAAGAAAAGAAGTCGAAGGCGAATATGAGAAAGACTACGAAAGGAAAGAGAACAACGGCGGATCCTCCGAATATTCAGAGAGAGA
>NZ_VUOC01000063.1 GCF_008386695.1 Chitinophaga agrisoli | reverse complement strand
TTCCTCAGTCACGTGAACCTCGACGTGATAAATAACTTTGTTTGCACATTTGCTTTCCCCTTCGTCTTGCAATCTTCAAACTTATGCACAAGTGGACGCGGTGGTGTCGGCACTTGCCGTGGTGACTCCGGTGGCCCTCTTGTTGTTACAAGAAACAACCGTCCTATCTTGATTGGTATTACATCATTTGGCTCTGGTCTCGGTTGCCAAGTGAACTTGCCTGCCGCATATGCCCG
>NZ_VUOC01000062.1 GCF_008386695.1 Chitinophaga agrisoli | reverse complement strand
ATCGAATTCTACTGGCCGATGACATACAGCGCCCATTTATCCACATCCGCCGCACCAAGACGTTTCCCCATGCCGTAGCGCGGATGGGTCAGCATATCCCACAGACACCAGGCCATGTTGTTGCTGTATGCCGGTTTAAACGTTCCGTCCCAGATACCGCTGTATTGCCGCGTCTGCGGGTTATAGTTCGACGGCACCTGCAGAATACGCCCGCGCAGATGATAATTACGGCTCACCTGCTGGCTGCCGAACTGCTCCGAGACCACCTGCACGCCGACCAGTGCCGTGTACGGGTAGCACTGTTTCACATCGATGATTTCAGTGTATGACGACCAGAGCGTTTTGTTCTGCAGCTGGTCTGTGGTGCTGTCCGGCGTCATCCTGCGCATCCGGATATTAAACGGGCGCGGCGGCAGGTT
>NZ_VUOC01000061.1 GCF_008386695.1 Chitinophaga agrisoli | reverse complement strand
TTCAAAGAGTAGAACGTAAGAGTCTAAGATTTCAATTGCACATGTCTTTAGTAATTTTCCAGGTATTCCATCTGGGCCTGTTGCCTTATGTTCATTGATGTTGAGTAATAACTTTAATACTCCTTCTTTACTTATATTAATTGGTTCCATTTCAGTATAGTTAAGTTTTGGTGTTTCATATTCTATTTTGGGTTCAGGGTTTGAAAATACTGATGAAAATTGTTTATTTAATAAGTTAGCTTTGTCTTTTGATCATGTACCGGTATATATACATGCGCTAGATCTGTACTGCCCACTTGCTCTTGTTTTTTACTTTTAATATATGCCCATAATTTAT
>NZ_VUOC01000060.1 GCF_008386695.1 Chitinophaga agrisoli | reverse complement strand
CAAACAGTTATCGGGGTAAAAATGTTAAAATTCGTGTCAGGAGTATGTATTTTATCATATGTGTTAGAATTCATCAAGTTTCCCTGCATTCTGTACACCTGTGCAGCAGATTTATTCTTAGTTGCTGAAAATGCGTTTGCAGCAGTCTCAGCTCTCTAGGACGCTTGAAAAGCAGTTTTTCGTGAATCCCTCTAAATAAACTGGTTTGCCAGCCATTCCAAATGTGTTTCTCACAATGGTATCAATACAGAATGACGGTTAAAATGCTGTGTTTGTGAGAAATGGGGGGAAATGCTTTTGGAAGTTAAATAAAGCTGAAATAATGCATGAAAAGCTTGTTCATAGAAAACTTCGTATT
>NZ_VUOC01000059.1 GCF_008386695.1 Chitinophaga agrisoli | reverse complement strand
GTGGAGGTGTTGTGCGTGGCACCAGGCAGCTTTCCTTCCAGCAGGCGGGCTATCTCGAGCAAAGACATAGTGCCTCCCTCCAGTGCCAGGAAACGCTGACCTTTGGCCTCCGGCGCTATCATGGCCCGCAGGTGGAGCCCCGCAACATCCCGTACATCCACAATACCCAGGGTAATATCAGGCAGGGCCTTCATAGTACCGTCCATTTCCTTTTGCAGCAAGCG
>NZ_VUOC01000006.1 GCF_008386695.1 Chitinophaga agrisoli | reverse complement strand
TGTACCGTTGACAGGAGCTGTTGCCAGGGAGGCAGTCAGGCCATCTCCTTCAGGATCACTGTCATTAGTCAGCACGTTACCCGTTGCCGGCACGTCTTCAGTTACAGTGATGGAATCCCGCACAGCGATCGGCGCATCGTTAACGGCAGATACATTAAACACCAAACTAGCCGTATCACACAGCGACGGCGTGCCGTTGTCACAAACCTGATAGATCAAACTATCAAGACCATTGAAGTTAGCGTTCGGGGTGTAGGTAAAGCTACCATCAGCATTCAATACTACCGTACCATTTATAGGGGCGGTTACCAGGGATGCAGTCAGGCCATCTCCTTCAGGATCACTGTCATTAGTCAGCACGTTACCCGTTGCCGGCACGTCTTCAGTTACAGTGATGGAATCTCTTACAGCTATCGGCGCATCGTTAACCGCTGACACATTAAACACCAAGGCAGCCGTATCACACAGCGACGGTGTACCATTATCGCAAACCTGATAGCTCAGACTATCAAGACCATTGAAGTTAGCGTTCGGAGTATAAGTAAAGCTACCATCCGCATTCAGCACCACCGTACCATTTATAGGAGCTGTTACCAGGGATGCAGTCAAACCATCACCCTCAGGATCACCGTCATTGGTCA
>NZ_VUOC01000058.1 GCF_008386695.1 Chitinophaga agrisoli | reverse complement strand
CGCGCCGAGGAAGCCGCTGACTTCGACGGTACCAGGATTGTGGGTGGTTCTGCCGCCAACGCTGGTGCTCACCCCCATCTTGCTGGACTTGTGATCGCACTCACGAATGGCAGAACTTCCATCTGCGGAGCTTCCTTACTGACCAACACCCGCTCCGTGACCGCGGCTCACTGCTGGAGAACCAGGAACGCCCAGGCTCGTCAGTTCACCCTCGCTTTTGGTACAGCTAACATCTTCTCCGGCGGCACCAGGGTCACCACCTCCAGTGTCCACCTGCACGGCAGCTACAACATGAA
>NZ_VUOC01000057.1 GCF_008386695.1 Chitinophaga agrisoli | reverse complement strand
GCTGGTGCACACCCCCATCTTGCTGGACTTGTGAACGCACTCACGAATGGCAGAACTCCAATCTGCGGAGCTTCCTTACTGACCAACACCCGCTCTGTGACCGCTGCTCACTGCTGGAGGTCCAGGGATGCCCAGGCTCGTCAGTTCACCCTCGCTTTTGGCACAGCTAACATCTTCTCCGGAGGCACCAGGGTCACCACCTCCAGTGTCCATATGCACGGCAGCTACAACATGAACAACCTCCACAATGACGTCGCCGTCATCAACCACAACCATGTTGGCTTCAACAACAACATCCAGCGCATCAACCTAGCCAGTGGAA
>NZ_VUOC01000056.1 GCF_008386695.1 Chitinophaga agrisoli | reverse complement strand
GATGTGACTCTAGCGAAGCCGGCAGGGTAGCCTCTCTGGCAGCCTCTGTCTGATCCGAACGACGTGATACCGATCAGCTGACGGCCTCCGCCGCTGCCGATGGAGAGAGGGCCGCCGGAGTCTCCGCTGCAGGTGCTGCGACCGTTAGCGCCGGAAACACAGAGGGTGGAGCCAATGATCACAGAGTTTCCGTACGTGCGGGCGCAGACGGCGTTGGTGATGACCTGGAGGCTCACTTGGCGTTTTTGTTGGTTGTTGGCTCCCGAAGCAGCATCGGAGGTCCTCCCGAAGCCGGCAGCCCAGGCCCAAGTACCAGCAAAGTTGTTGTTTCCACTGGCTAGGTTGATGCGCTGGATGTTGTTGTTGAAGCCAACATGGTTGTGGTTGATGATGGCGACGTCGTTGTTGAGGTTGTTCATGTTGTAGCTGCCGTGCA
>NZ_VUOC01000055.1 GCF_008386695.1 Chitinophaga agrisoli | reverse complement strand
AGTTTCTAAATTGAAGATTGCACCGAAGCCCAAAAAGACTGGGATTAAGGGACAAAAAAAAGTAGTGAAACCTGTTACTAAAGCACTTAAGGCTCAGAGGAAGGTTGTAAAAGGTGAACATGGAAAGAGAGTACGGAAAATTCGCAACTCTGTGCATTTCCGCAGACCCAAGACGTTTGAACCTCCTAGGCACCCTAAGTACCCAAGAAAGTCTCTGCCTAAGAGAAATCGCATGGATGCCTACAACATCATTAAATTCCCTCTCACGTCTGAAGCAGCAATGAAGAAGATTGAAGATAACAACACCTTGGTCTTTATTGTTCACACAAGTGCAAACAAGCACCATATCAAGGCC
>NZ_VUOC01000054.1:167-584 GCF_008386695.1 Chitinophaga agrisoli | reverse complement strand
TAGGTGCTCATGATACAATATTTTTACATTTAGATCATCATTTTTGTATTTTTATTTACAATTATACTGTACTATTGCAAGAATATCAGTAAGCTGGCTCAGTTGAGGGTCTCGGGAAGAGTGACAGCGGGTGCCGGGATGATAGGGGTACCAACAATTACGGGCTTGACGACTTCGGGGAGGACAGGGCTGGGGAGCTCCACGGGTTCAGGAACGTCGATTTCAGGAAATACGGGAGTGGGGAGAATAACAACTTCGGGCAAAGGCTCCTCGGCAATGTCCTCAACATCAACGGGATCAGCGGCAATCTCGGAAGGACGGTTCACGTTGATGATGATCTGGACGAGGGGAGTGCCATCAGCGCCGGTGACAGTCACAGGGGCACCTTCAACAATGGCAGGTCCAACAGAGATGGGC
>NZ_VUOC01000054.1:0-125 GCF_008386695.1 Chitinophaga agrisoli | reverse complement strand
TGTCAACAAGAGCAGGTCCAACGGAGATGGGCTCGTACTTGCCAGGGGCAGGGGCGGCTATGGCCACGGCAACGAAGGCGGCGATGATGATCACAGATTTCATTTTTGCTGGTTTGTTTGTTGTG
>NZ_VUOC01000053.1 GCF_008386695.1 Chitinophaga agrisoli | reverse complement strand
CAACAATGAAGGCCTTCATCTTTGCCCTTGCCCTAGCCTGCGTGTCGGCTGTGCCACATCGCGATGTCGATTTCGAGCCTAATTCTCAGCGCATCCTTGACATCGTGATCTCAAACTTGTTCAATGAAATCGGTGAATTGTTGAGAGCGGCTGATCCTCTCCGCCGTGACGGCTACGCTGGCTCCTGGAGCCCTCCGCGTGCATCAGACATCATTAACTTCTCTGGCCGCGTGACTGACGTCAAGGCTGATGACTTCAGCTCCCTGCATTTGCGTCGTGTCAGCTACGTCGGCACCCGACTCAACTTAGTCCTGGCTGTTCCCAGAGTTTCAGCATCAGTCGGTTCCGCTGAAGGAGAAATCCGCATTTTCAGCCGCGTCCTGAGGTCTTTCGCTTCCGGAGGACTTGCCCTTGAGAACGTCGTTGCTGAGGCTACCGCTTCCGTCTCCCTCGCAGACAACATCATTGTCAGTGACATCGGAGCTGCAATAACTATTGGCGATGTCAAATCTAACCTCCAAATCAATCTCTTCGGACGCGAAGTTGGACCAGCCGTCAACAACTTCCTAGAGAAGATCCCTGTCTACCTGACGGACTACGCAGCCGAGGTCAGCCGTGTTCTGGAGTACGTCGCCCAACTCATCATCAACAGATTACTGTAAATTACTCGAACGATACTTGTGAATCAAAAATAAATTATGTTCC
>NZ_VUOC01000052.1 GCF_008386695.1 Chitinophaga agrisoli | reverse complement strand
CAGGAAGTGATCCGTCTAGAACCCTGGCGGCGGATCTCAGAGGATGCGGGGTTTGGGCCGCTGTTACGTTCGTATATAGAAATTTTTTTCGCATACAGAAGCACATTTTTTGACGAGCTGCAATTTGTAAACTGAATTTTACGTATTCCGGGGCGTTCGTATACCGAGGTACCACTGTACTTTCCTTCAAGGTAAAAAATGATATATGCAGCGTTATCTTCATTTTAGATGTCAAAATAGTCTGATGGCTTCCTGTGTTTTTTTTCTGTGGGAAACGGGTACAAACGGCTCTTTGAGTGTTTAAGGTTGCCGACCCCTGATCGAGGCTGTACTCTTGATTTCTGGATTTATGTTTGCAACAATCATGAAGTGGAATAAATGGTTCAGG
>NZ_VUOC01000051.1 GCF_008386695.1 Chitinophaga agrisoli | reverse complement strand
GGCGTTTTAGTGAGCCTATTTTGGATCGCCCTGTGTTTTACACGCTGGGTGGTAATGTACCTGCTGCAAACGTTTCAACAAGCACAGTGATGAAGCATATTTACACGTATATTATATTGAGAGGTATTGGTTTTAGTGAATATATAGCTTTAGCAGTTTATATTGCAGATGAACCTGAGGCTGCGCGACGTTTGGAGCAGATAGCAAGAGCTGCGCATAGTAATGATTATACTTATGGATCATGGGTTACACATCTTTTAATTACAACTCCTGGTTCTGGTGCAAGTACGGGTTACGGATTTAT
>NZ_VUOC01000050.1 GCF_008386695.1 Chitinophaga agrisoli | reverse complement strand
GGTTCAGGTGCCGGTGCTGGTGGTAGCGTCAGTTACGGAGCTGGCAGGGGATACGGACAAGGTGCAGGAAGTGCAGCTTCCTCTGTGTCATCTGCTTCATCTCGCAGTTACGACTATTCTCGTCGTAACGTCCGCAAAAACTGTGGAATTCCTAGAAGACAACTAGTTGTTAAATTCAGAGCACTGCCTTGTGTGAATTGCTAATTTTTAATATAAAATAACCCTTGTTTCTTACTTCGTCCTGGATACATCTATGTTTTTTTTTTCGTTAATAAATGAGAGCAT
>NZ_VUOC01000049.1 GCF_008386695.1 Chitinophaga agrisoli | reverse complement strand
CGAACATGAAGTTAATGCTGTGTTTATGTCTTCTTTCGTTTTTCGGTTTGACTGTGGCAGATGAGGCAGACTGTGAATCTGATCTAGATCCGGCCGATGATCCGAGGAATATCGAAAGACCTTGTCCGAACTTCGACTTGGACTGTATTCGTAAATATTTCTCGAGTAATTCGAAATGTCAAATAACGCTAGGGCCAGTACCGGATCCGCTGCTTCTCAACAATTACAGATTAGATATAGCAAACTCTAATATTACCGCCCAATTTAACAACGTAAGCGTTCGAGGTCTCAATGGAAATATCGTTGAATTTTACTTCAACAGAAAAACTGAGAAACTGGTGCTGGCAACAGAAGTGAAAAGCTTAGCATTTGATTCTCCACAGGTGGTATTTAAATACTACAGGAAAGGTAAAGAGCCCG
>NZ_VUOC01000005.1 GCF_008386695.1 Chitinophaga agrisoli | reverse complement strand
TTCGGGGTATAAGTAAAGCTACCATCAGCATACAACACAACCGTACCATTTACAGGAGCTGTTACCAGGGATGCAGTCAAACCATCACCCTCTGGATCGCTATCATTAGTCAGTACATTGCCCGTGGCCGGCACGTCTTCAGTTACAGTAATGGAATCTCGCACAGCAATCGGCGCATCATTTACCGCCGACACATTAAATATTAAGACAGCTGTATCGCAAAGTGACGGTGTACCATTATCACAAACCTGGTAGAGCAAACTATCCAGACCATTATAATTAACATTCGGCGTATAAGCAAAGCTACCATCCGAGTTCAGTACCACTGTACCGTTGACAGGAGCTGTTACCAGGGAGGCAGTCAGGCCATCCCCTTCAGGATCACTATCATTAGTCAGGACATTACCAGTAGCCGCCACATCCTCCGTAACACCCACACTATCTCTTACTGCGATCGGCGCATCATTTATCGCTGACACACTAAACACCAAGCTAGCCGTATCACACAGTGATGGCGTACCATTATCGCAAACCTGATAGCTCAAACTATCCAGACCATTATAATTACTATTCGGGGTATAAGTAAAGCTACCATCAGAGTTCAGAACCACCGTACCATTTACGGGCGCAGTTACAAGGGATGCAGTCAGACCATCGCCCTCAGGATCACTGTCATTAGTAAGCGCATTACCGGTGGCTGGTACGTCTTCAGTTACAGTGATGGAATCCCGCACAGCGATCGGCGCATCATTCACCGCTGATACATTAAACACTAAGCTAGCCGTATCACACAGTGATGGCGTACCATTATCACAAACCTGATAGCTCAAACTGTCCAGACCATTATAATTACCATTCGGCGTATAAGTAAAGCTCCCATCTGCATTCAGCACCACAGTACCATTTATAGGCGCAGTTACCAGAGAAGCGGTCAGACCATCGCCTTCAGGATCGCTGTCATTAGTAAGTACGTTTCCTGTAGCTGCCACATCCTCTGTAACTCCCACACTATCCCGCACAGCGATCGGCGCATCATTAACGGCAGATACATTAAACACCAAACTAGCCGTATCACACAGTGAAGGCGTACCATTATCACAAACCTGATAGCTCAAACTGTCCAGACCATTATAATTACCATTTGGCGTATAAGTAAAGCTGCCATCTGCATTCAGCACTACCGTACCATTTACAGGCGCAGTCACCAGAGAAGCTATCAAACCATCCCCTTCAGGATCACTATCATTGGTCAGCACGTTACCCGTTGCTGCCACATCCTCCGTAACTCCCACACTATCCCGTACAGCTATTGGCGCATCGTTAACAGCAGACACATTAAACACCAAACTAGCCGTATCACACAGTGACGGCGTACCATTATCACAAACCTGATAACTCAGACTATCCAGACCATTATAATTACCATTCGGCGTATAAGTAAAGCTACCATCCGCATTCAGCACCACGGTACCATTTATAGGCGCAATTACCAGAGAAGCGGTCAGACCATCGCCTTCAGGATCGCTGTCATTAGTCAGCACATTACCAGTAGACGCCACATCCTCTGTAACACCCACACTATCCCGCACAGCGATCGGCGCATCATTAACGGCAGATACATTAAACACCAAACTAGCCGTATCACACAGTGAAGGCGTACCATTATCACAAACCTGATAACTCAGACTATCCAGACCATTATAATTACCATTTGGCGTATAAGTAAAGCTGCCATCTGCATTCAGCACTACCGTACCATTTACAGGCGCAGTCACCAGAGAAGCTATCAAACCATCCCCCTCAGGATCACTATCATTGGTCAGCACGTTACCCGTTGCTGCCACATCCTCCGTAACTCCAACACTATCCCGTACAGCTATCGGCGCATCGTTAACAGCAGACACATTAAACACCAAACTAGCCGTATCGCACAGCGACGGCGTACCATTATCACAAACCTGATAACTCAGACTATCCAGCCCATTATAATTACCATTCGG
>NZ_VUOC01000048.1 GCF_008386695.1 Chitinophaga agrisoli | reverse complement strand
TATATTTATTATTATATTAATATATTAGTACAATGTGCAAGTACCAGTACATGCTTACAGTTTAGCCAAATGGAACATTTAGCAATCATAATGTTTATGTTCTATGTTTATGTTATTATAATAATAATAATAATTGAAGATCTGAATGATTACTGACATTTTCAGATCCTATTTGTCACATACACATACATGCAGTGAAATGTTTTTGAAATGTTTTATTTTCCGCATATCTGTCAGAATACACTGGGGTCAGAGCGCAGGGTCAGCCAGAACGAACGGCACCCCTGGAGCAAGTGAGGTTAAGGGTCTTGCTCAAGGACCCAATGATGGCAGCATGTCTGGAGCGGGGCTCGAACCCCTGATCCTCTGATCTACGTGATAATGTTGTTTGTGGATTACAGCTCAGCTTTCAACACCATAATCCCCTCCATACTCACTTCCAAGATGGAGGCTCTGGGACTCGGCACATCGCTTTGTCGCTGGATCTCTGACTTCCTCACGGACAGACCACAAGTAGTACGGGTGGGAAAACACACCTCACCTACACTCACTCTCAGCACCGGCGCTCCACAAGGCTGCGTTCTGAGCCCCTTACTGTACTCACTGTACACACACGACTGTCTGGCCAACTCCAACACCACTACCATCATAAAGTTTGCCGATGACACAGTCGTGATGGGTCTGATATCCAACAACAACGAGATGGACTACCTCAGGGAAATTAAAAACCTAGAGACATGGTGCCAGGAAAACCATCTCCTACTA
>NZ_VUOC01000047.1 GCF_008386695.1 Chitinophaga agrisoli | reverse complement strand
GAGCGTTTCTTACAGGCTAGAGGGGACTTATTTATTTGTCGTCGTCTTTGAAGACCATCGTGCTGTGACACTTCCCGCAGTAGTGACGGTCCTCCATCACCGCCATGAACACTCCGGCGCCGCACTGCTCGCCCGTGCACTCGCGCCGCAGACGGTGGATCTTACCGTTCTCGTCGACCTTGTAAAACCTGAGGACGGCTAGTTTGACCTTCTTCTTCTTGTGCTTGATCTTCTTG
>NZ_VUOC01000046.1 GCF_008386695.1 Chitinophaga agrisoli | reverse complement strand
ATCGTCGTGCCAGCTGCATTAATGAATCGGCCAACGCGCGGGGAGAGGCGGTTTGCGTATTGGGTGCTCTTCCGCTTCCTCGCTCGCTGACTCGCTGCGCTCGGTCGTTCGGCTGCGGCGAGCGGTATCAGCTCACTCAAAGGCGGTAATGCGGTTATCCACAGAATCAGGGGATAACGCAGGAAGGAACATGTGAGCAAAAAGCCAGCAAAAGGCCAGGAACCGTAAAAAGGCCGCGTTACTGGCGTTTTTCCATAGGCTCCGCCCCCCTGACGAGCATCACAAAAATCGACGCTCAAGTCAGAGGTGGCGAAACCCGACAGGACTATAAAGATACCAGGCGTTTCCCCCTGGAAGCTCCCTCGTGCGCTCTCCTGTTCCGACCCTGCCGCTTACCGGATACCTGTCCGCCTTTCTCCCTTCGGGAGGCGTGGCGCTTTCTCATAGCTCACGCTGTAGGTATCTCAGTTCGGTGTAGGTCGTTCGCTCCAAGCTGGGCTGTGTGCACGAACCCCCCGTTCAGCCCGACCGCTGCGCCTTATCCGGTAACTATCGTCTTGAGTCCAACCCGGTAAGACACGACTTATCGCCACTGGCAGCAGCCACAGGTAACAGGATTAGCAGAGCGAGGTATGTAGGCGGTGCTACAGAGTTCTTGAAGTGGTGGCCTAACTACGGCTACACTAGAAGAACAGTATTTGGTATCTGCGCACTGCTGAAGCCAGTTACCTTCGGAAAAAGA
>NZ_VUOC01000045.1 GCF_008386695.1 Chitinophaga agrisoli | reverse complement strand
CATTATCGGCGGCCCTTTGAGCAGCTTCCTACAGTCAGTCAGTCAGTCAGGAATTCAGGTTTGCTGATGCATCGGTATTTTCTTTTTGGCTCAGATGTTTAAGACTCCTCCACTGAGTAAACTCTGCTTCTACCTGTGGGAAACCAGTCCGCCCAACTTGTAATTACGGCCTCTGGTTAACCACCAACACTGCAGTGCACCAGCGACATGCTGCTGCTGTAAATCCACCTTAAAACCAACTTCATGCCATGACCTTTGAGTTTCTACACTCTCTGCAAATCCAAAACCACAAACCATCTCCT
>NZ_VUOC01000044.1 GCF_008386695.1 Chitinophaga agrisoli | reverse complement strand
CTTTTTTTAGGAGGGCTAAATGGGAAATCTAACTTCACTAAGCACATCTGCTGCTCAGCTATGAATGAAATGGCTGTACAACAAAGTTTCAAGCTTAAATGAACAAAACTATCCACATTCTATTATATATACAGTGAGGCCTCGACTTACGAGTGACCCAACTGACGAGTTTTTTGAGGTACGAGTCGTCTCTCGGCCGATTTTTGGCTTTTAGCTGCGAGCTAAACTTCGTGTTACGAGCCGGCTTCTGTTGGCGGAGCGAACGTCACAATGTCACAATGAACGCATCCGTGCAGCACGTGTCTCACTCGTAGCGCATCCGTGCATCACGTCTCACTCGTTGTAACGTTGAACTTTAAAAAAAAAAAAAATAACCACTTTAACTTTAATCCTTTAGCGGTCCAAGGTAATGGCCCCGGCGTCCGCCTGAGGGCGCTTCAAGACTGCGCATGTGGCACGGGGTTTTTGGTTTCACACAATCT
>NZ_VUOC01000043.1 GCF_008386695.1 Chitinophaga agrisoli | reverse complement strand
ACAGACACGGCTAGGGTAGGACGGGAGAGAGAGGGAGAGAGAGAGAGAGAGAGAGAGAGAGAGAGAGAGAGAGAGAGAGAGAGAGAGAGAGAGAGAGAGAGAGAGAGAGAGAGAGAGAGAGAGAGAGAGAGAGAGAGAGAGAAAGTGTACAGGAGGGTTGGTTGCATATAAATAATATTTACAATAAGTACAGTAATTACAAATTACAAATGTACATCTATATGCAATATAATATATACAGTGCACATATACATTCTGTGCAATTTGTGCATATGTGTGTGCAAAAGAGTGTCCAAGAGAGAGAGTCCTGTGCAGATGTGTGTGCAAAAATCAAAAAGAGTAAAGAAAAAGCAAAAAGGAGAGTCTTGTGTGTGTGTGTGTGTGTGTGTGTGTG
>NZ_VUOC01000042.1 GCF_008386695.1 Chitinophaga agrisoli | reverse complement strand
AAATAAAACATTTCACTGCATGTATGTGTATGTGACAAATAGGATATGAAAATGTCAGTAATCATTCAGATCTTCTATTATTATGGTGTGCAAGTCAGGAAGCTCAGTGCAGATGGAACGTTCAGCCGATCGTACCACCCTCTGTAGAGCTCGTATGTCCTGTTGTGTGCTGTTCCCGAACCACGCTGTGATGCTGCCGGTCAGGATGCTCTCAACGGTGCAGGTGTAGAAAGTCCTGAGCACCTGAGAGGGCAGTTTAAAGTCCTTTAGACGTCTGAGATGGAAAAGACGCTGTCGGGCTTTCTTCACTATGTGGCCGATGTGGTGTGTCCATGACAGATCTTGTGAGATGTGGACACCAAGATACCGGAAACTGTCCACTCTCTCCACAGCGTCGCCGTTGATGGTGAGTGGTTGGTAGTTCCTCGTCTCCCGCTTTGTACTGAAGTCCACGATCATCTCCTTTGTTTTGCTGACGTTCAGGAGGAGATGGTTTTCCTGGCACCATGT
>NZ_VUOC01000040.1 GCF_008386695.1 Chitinophaga agrisoli | reverse complement strand
TGTGTTGAAGAGTCGTACTCTAAACTTCCTTAATCAACATAGTAGCTTTTATACCTGCGTATCGCTCGAAGAGAACAAAAATTAAAGGAACATGGGGCTTCTAGCTGCATTAGTGGTAAACGCGGTCGGCGGTGCTGTAATATATGGCACTGGGGGTCTGTTGACTCCATTAGTGGCTCCCATGCTCGGTTTCAGCTCAGCGGGAATAGCGGCAGGAAGCACAGCCGCTGCTGCACAAGCATACTACGGAAATTTAGTGGCCGGCAGCATTGTGTCACAGTTGACTGCTGCTGCCATGGTAGCCCCCACGCCATGAGGTGATGCTAAACATCACCCGTTCTCGACATCGCTCCAGGATCGGAC
>NZ_VUOC01000039.1 GCF_008386695.1 Chitinophaga agrisoli | reverse complement strand
GAAGGGCACCACCAGGAGTGGAGCCTGCGGCTTAATTTGACCCAACACGGGAAATCTCACCAGGCCCGGACACCGGAAGGATTGACAGATTAACAGCTCTTTCTTGATTCGGTGGGTGGTGGTGCATGGCCGTTCTTAGTTGGTGGAGCGATTTGTCTGGTTAATTCCGGTAACGAACGAGACTCTAGCCTGCTAAATAGGCGTCGTTATTTAGGTGTGCGCGGCCTCGTGTCGCGCAACTCACTGACGACGTATTAAAATTCTTCTTAGAGGGACCGGCGTCTTCGAGCCGCACGAGATTGAGCAATAACAGGTCTGTGATGCCCTTAGATGTCCTGGGCCGCACGCGCGCTACACTGAAGGAATCAGCATGTTCTCCCTGGCCTAGAGGCCCGGGCAACCCGCTGAAACTCCTTCGTGCTGGGGATTGGGGTTTGCAATTATCCCCCATAAACGAGGAATTCCTAGTAAGCGCGAGTCATAAGCTCGCGTTGATTACGTCCCTGCCCTTTGTACACACCGCCCGTCGCTACTATCGATTGAGCGGTTC
>NZ_VUOC01000004.1:444167-3478422 GCF_008386695.1 Chitinophaga agrisoli | reverse complement strand
TACGGCTAGTTTGGTGTTTAATTTATCTGCCGTTAACGATGCGCCGATTGCTGTACGGGATAGTGTAGGTGTTACAGAAGATGTAGCGGCTACTGGTAATGTGCTGACCAATGACAGCGATCCTGAAGGTGATGGTCTGACTGCATCCCTGGTAACAGCTCCTGTAAATGGTACGGTGGTTCTCAACTCGGATGGTAGCTTTACCTATACGCCAAATGGTAATTATAATGGTCTGGATAGTTTGAGCTATCAGGTTTGCGATAATGGTACACCGTCACTGTGTGATACGGCTAGTTTGGTGTTTAATGTGTCAGCGGTTAATGACGCGCCGATCGCAGTAAGAGATAGTGTGGGAGTTACAGAGGATGTGGCAGCTACAGGAAACGTACTTACTAATGACAGCGATCCTGAAGGTGATGGTCTGACTGCTTCCCTGGTAACAGCTCCTGTAAATGGTACGGTGGTTCTCAACTCGGATGATAGCTTTACCTATACGCCAAATGGTAATTATAATGGTCTGGATAGTTTGAGCTATCAGGTTTGCGATAACGGCACGCCGTCACTGTGTGATACGGCTAGTTTGGTGTTTAATGTGTCAGCGGTTAATGACGCGCCGATCGCGGTACGCGACTCTATCACTGTAACGGAGGACATACCGGCAACAGGCAATGTGCTGGCCAACGACAGCGATCCTGAAGGTGATGGTTTAACTGCTTCCCTGGTTACAGCACCTGTTAACGGCACGGTAGTCCTGAACTCGGATGGCAGCTTCACCTACACGCCTAACGCCAACTTCAACGACCTTGATAGCCTGATCTACCAGGTTTGCGATAATGGTACACCGTCACTGTGTGATACCGCTACTCTCATATTCAATGTCTTAGCCGCCAATGATACTCCTATCGCGGTACGGGACTCTATCACTGTAACTGAAGATGTGGCGGCCACCGGCAACGTGCTGACTAACGACAGTGATCCTGAAGGCGATGGTTTAACTGCTTCCCTGGTTACAGCACCTGTCAACGGCACGGTAGTCCTGAACTCCGATGGTAGCTTCACCTACACGCCTAACGCCAACTTCAACGGCCTTGATAGCCTGATCTACCAGGTTTGCGATAATGGTACACCGTCACTGTGTGATACGGCTACTCTCATATTCAATGTCTTAGCCGCCAATGATGCTCCGATCGCGGTACGGGACTCTATCACTGTAACTGAAGATGTACCGGCCACCGGCAACGTGCTGACTAACGACAGCGATCTTGAAGGCGATGGTTTAACTGCTTCCCTGGTAACAGCACCTGTCAACGGCACTGTAGTCCTGAACTCCGATGGTAGCTTCACCTACACGCCGAACGCAAACTTCAACGGCCTTGACAGCCTGATCTACCAGGTTTGCGATAATGGTATACCGTCACTGTGTGATACGGCTACTCTCATATTCAATGTCTTAGCCGCCAATGATGCGCCGATCGCGGTACGCGACTCTATCACTGTAACGGAGGACATACCGGCAACAGGCAATGTGCTGGCCAACGACAGCGATCCTGAAGGTGATGGTTTAACTGCTTCCCTGGTTACAGCACCTGTCAACGGCACTGTAGTCCTGAACTCCGATGGTAGCTTCACCTATACCCCGAACGCTAACTTCAACGGTCTTGATAGCCTGATCTACCAGGTTTGCGATAATGGTACACCGTCACTGTGTGATACGGCGACTCTCATATTCAATGTCTTAGCCGCCAATGATGCTCCGATCGCGGTACGCGACTCTATCACTGTAACGGAGGACATACCGGCAACAGGCAATGTGCTGACTAACGACAGTGATCCTGAAGGCGATGGCCTGACGGCCTCGTTGGTGACAGCTCCAGTCAACGGCACTGTAGTCCTGAACTCCGATGGTAGCTTCACCTATACACCTAACGCCAACTTCAACGGCCTTGATAGCCTGATCTACCAGGTTTGCGATAATGGTACACCGTCACTGTGTGATACCGCTACTCTCATATTCAATGTCCTAGCCGCCAATGATGCGCCGATCGCGGTACGGGACTCTATCACCGTAACAGAAGATGTACCGGCAACGGGCAACGTGCTGACTAATGACAGCGATCCTGAAGGTGATGGTTTAACTGCTTCCCTGGTTACAGCACCTGTTAACGGCACTGTAGTCCTGAACTCCGATGATAGCTTCACCTACACGCCTAACGCCAACTTCAACGGCCTTGATAGCCTGATCTACCAGGTTTGCGATAATGGTACACCGTCACTGTGTGATACCGCTACTCTCATATTCAATGTCCTAGCCGCCAATGATGCGCCGATCGCAGTACGTGATTCCATCACTGTAACGGAAGATGTACTAGCAACTGGCAACGTGCTGACCAACGACAGCGATCCTGACGGTGATGGTTTAACTGCTTCCCTGGTTACAGCACCTGTCAACGGTATGGTAGTCCTGAACGCCGACGGTAGCTTCACCTATACCCCTAACGCCAACTTCAATGGCCTTGATAGCCTGATCTACCAGGTTTGCGATAATGGTACACCGTCACTGTGTGATACGGCTACGTTAATATTTAATATATCCGCCGCCAATGATGCGCCGATCGCAGTACGTGATTCCATCACCGTAACAGAAGATGTACCGGCAACGGGCAATGTGCTGACTAATGACAGCGATCCTGAAGGCGATGGTCTGACGGCTTCTCTGGTAACAGCCCCTGTAAATGGTACAGTGGTCCTGAACGCCGATGGTAGCTTCACCTATACCCCGAACGTAAACTTCAACGGCCTTGATAGCCTGATCTACCAGGTTTGCGATAATGGTACACCGTCACTGTGTGATACGGCTACTCTCATATTCAATGTCTTAGCCGCCAATGATGCTCCGATCGCGGTACGGGACTCTATCACCGTAACAGAAGATATACCGGCAACCGGCAATGTGCTGACTAACGACAGTGATCCTGAAGGCGATGGTTTAACTGCTTCCCTGGTAACCGCACCTGTCAACGGCACGGTGGTCCTGAACGCCGACGGCAGCTTCACCTATACCCCGAACGCTAACTTCAACGGGCTGGATAGCTTGATCTACCAGGTTTGTGATAATGGTACCCCGTCACTGTGTGATACCGCTACTCTCATATTCAATGTCCTAGCCGCCAATGATGCGCCGATCGCAGTACGCGACTCTATCACCGTAACTGAAGATGTGGCGGCTACCGGCAATGTGCTGACTAACGACAGTGATCCTGAAGGCGACAATCTAACCGCCTCTCTGGTAACCGCACCTGTCAACGGTACAGTGGTCCTGAACGCCGACGGCAGCTTCACCTACACACCGAACGCAAACTTCAGCGGTCTTGATAGCCTGGTCTACCAGGTTTGTGATAATGGCACACCGTCACTGTGTGATACCGCTACCTTAATATTTAACGTATCCGTCGCCAATGATGCACCAATCGCCGTACGTGACAGTCTGAACGTGACAGAAGACATCCCGGCCACTGGTAATGTGCTAACCAACGACAGCGATCCGGAAGGCGATAACCTAACCGCTTCCCTGGTAACCGCTCCGGTAAACGGCACCGTAATCCTGAATGCCGATGGCAGCTTCACCTACACGCCAAACGCCAACTTCAGCGGTCTGGATAGTCTAATCTACCGGGTTTGTGATAACGGTACCCCATCACTGTGTGATACCGCTACCGTAATATTTAACGTATCCGCCGCCAATGATGCACCGATCGCCATACGTGACAGCCTGAACGTAACAGAGAATACGCCTGCCACCGGTAACGTCCTCACCAACGACAGTGATCCTGATGGCAACAATCTAACCGCATCCCTGGTAACCGCTCCAGTAAACGGTACCGTGGTACTAAATGCAGACGGCAGCTTCACTTACACGCCAAACTATAATTACAGCGGAACGGACAGCCTCATCTACCAGGTATGCGACAACGGTACGCCATCACTTTGTGATACCGCTACCTTAATATTCAATATATCCGCCGTAAACATCGCGCCGATTGCCGTAAGGGATACTATCAACATAACAGAAAACACAGCTGCCACCGGTAACGTGCTCACCAACGACAATGATCCTGATGGCGACGATCTAACCACCTCCCTGGTAACCACCGCTGTCAACGGGACGGTAGTCCTGAATGCAAACGGTAGCTTCACCTACACGCCTAACACTAACTACAGCGGCGTAGACAGCTTCATCTACAGGATCTGTGACAACGGCATCCCATCCCTGTGCGATACCGCCACGGTAATAATTAACATATCTGCCGTTAATGAACCGCCTATCGCCGTAAACGACAGCTTCAGCATACGTACGCAACAGCAGTTAATCGGTAATGTGCTCACCAACGATACAGATCCGCAAGGCGGCAACCTCACGGCATCATTGATCAGCGGCGTTACACATGGCACATTGCAGCTGAACGCTAACGGCAGCTTTACATATACGTCTACGGGCAGCTTTACCGGTATTGACAGCTTCATATACCGCGTATGCAGCGCCGGGCCGGCTCCGGTTTGTGATACCGCTACGGTGTACATCACGGTAACGCCGCCGCCGGCTAATAGTGCTATTGGCGCAGCGCTCACGGTAAATACGCCGGCATTGCAGCCGGATGGCAGCTACCGCGTAACCTTTACATTGCGGATAGGGAACTACGGCAATACCCTGTTAGGCGAGCTGCAGGCGCTTTATAATCTGCGTAACGCATTCCCGCTGCCAGTAGGCTTCCGCCTGGTAAATGTGAGCGCAAACGGTACGCTTCTTATTAATCCGGCTTATAATGGTACTACAGAAACGAACCTGCTGCTGCCATTAAGCACACTGGATGTTGATAGCAGCGGTCTGGTGACCATCGTACTGGACCTCACGTCTAATGGCTCGTTTGGTCCATTCCAGAGCAGTGTGACAGTCAGCGCGGTGGATAGCGCCGGCACGGTGGTAACGGATATTACAGATAACGGTACCAACCCGGATCCGAATGATAACGATGTGCCCAATGAGCCGGGCGAAAATACGCCAACCCCGCTGGCGCTGCCGGTGCAGGCACTGGTGGGGCTGGCCAAGGCTGCCGGTACCCCCACGCTGCTCATTAATGGAGATTACCAGGTGACATACACTTTCGTGGTCCGCAATATGGGTAATGTAGCGGTGAATAACGTACAGGTGAATGATGATCTGTCTGCCGTGTTTACGCCGCCGCTTACTTACCGGCTGGAAGGTAATGTGCGTACTACGGGTGGGCTGCAGGCCAATAGCCAGTATAACGGCGTGAATAATACCGCGCTGCTGGCAGATGGCAGCACAGTGGCAGCAGGCGCCAGCGACACCATACAGCTGACGGTAGTGATAACGCCCAATAAACAGTTCGGCACATATAATAATAGCGCCAGCCTTACGGCGATAGGCGCAGTGACCGGCAATGGCCTTACAGATCTGTCTGTAAATGGCCTGGATGTAGACCCGGATGGCGATGGCAATCCGGATGAGAATACGCCAACGCCGGTAGTGTTGGCGCCCACCAGGATCAGGATACCGGAAGGCTTCTCGCCCAATGGAGATGGTAAGAACGATAAGTTCGTGATCGGTAACGTAGGAACTGATAAGATAAGCCTGGAGATCTATAATCGTTGGGGTAATGTAGTATTCCGGGATGATAACTATAAGAATACATGGGATGGTAAATGTAACCAGGGTACTCACTTTGGTGAGGAAGTACCGGATGGTACCTATTATTATATCATCATACTGAATGGAACAGAGCGGTTTGTAAACTATATCACAATAATGCGTTAGTTATGAAATATGCATATCTGATGCTGGGGTGCCTGTTGCTGGCCAGCATCGAAACAAAGGCGCAGCAGGATGCGATGTATACGCAATACATGTTTAACATGATGGGAGTAAATCCCGCATATGCCGGCAGCCGGGGCATCCTGAGCGCTACCGCCATGTACCGGCGGCAATGGGTAGGAGTGGAGGGTGCGCCCGAAACAACCACCATCTCCTTTGATATGGCCACGCGTGATAATAAGATCGGCCTGGGTATACAAGCGTTCAATGACCAGATAGGGATCACAAAGACCACCGGTTTTTATGCCACTTATGCCTACCGGATCCGGTTTGAGGATAAAGGCTCGCTGGCTATCGGGCTGCAGGGAGGCATCAGTAACTACAGGGCCAACCTCACCAAGGTGGATCTGATAGATGGCGGTGATCCGGCATTTGCGCAGAACATCAACGCCCTCCTGCCTAGTTTTGGAGCAGGTATCTATTATAATAGTGACCGCTTTTATGTAGGCTTCTCTGTGCCCAACCTCGTAAAAAGCTACCTGCGCAAAGACCAGATCTATTATGTGGCCGATGTGATCGCCAAAAAGTATATGCACTTTTTCTTTATCGCCGGATATGTGTTTGACCTGGGAGAGAACTTTAAGCTAAAGCCTTCCACCCTGGTAAAAGCAGTACGGGGCGCGCCCATACAGCTGGATGTGAATGCCAACCTCTGGATAAAGGACATTGTGGCGGTAGGCGCTTCGTACCGTACCGGCGATGCGGTGTCCGGGCTGCTGGAAATACAGGCTACCAACCAGCTGCGTATTGGTTATGCGTATGATCATACGGTGTCCAACCTGGTAAAATATAACCAGGGCACGCATGAGATCATGCTGCGTTATGAGTTCGGATGGGAAAAAGGGAAAGTATTATCTCCCCGCTATTTTTAAAGGCATTATGATGAAGTATTGCTATTACCTGCTGCTTTTCTTAGTTTATATGCTGCCACACAGCGTACAGGCGCAGCGCAGCACCCTGATCACCAAAGGCGATAAAGCCTATGTATCCCTGCGTTATGCAGATGCCATTGCTTATTACCTGCCGGCCATCAGCAGGGATTCCTCTAATAATAAGGTGATGGTAAACCTGGCAGACAGCTATTACAGCACCCAGCAATATGGACAGGCGCTGCACTGGTATAAAAAGATCATACAGGCCGGCGCGGCGGATGACCTGGCCCTGTTCCGTTGTGGACAGTTGCTGGCCATGCACGGGCGCTACCAGGAGGCGGCCGCCCAATACCGGCAATACCTGGCCAAAGGTCACGCGGATACTTTACTGGAACAAACGGCTGCCTTGTATGAAACGGGCATGTCCTCATTATACCGGGATACGGCAACGGTAACAAGCTGCCTGCTGAATATCAGCAGTGGCTATGCAGATTTTTCCCCGGCATTTCACCGTTACGGGATGATGTTTGTATCTGACAGGCCCTATCTGCAGCCTTTTAAACGGTCTAACGGGTGGAATGGCGGCGCTTTCCTTGCGTTGTATAGTATACAGGACACCGCCCGGATAAAGGATGTGGTACTGCGCACCGCAGAACTGGAGCAAGTGTTGTCATATGCGCCCACAGATGTATATAATAAGGATAATAATACTATCAGCAGTAATGACAGCCGGGTAGTTGGCGCTGATCCTAAATTTAATTACATACCAGTGGATAACCAGCTCTCAAACCAGATGGTAACGCGTTTTGATGCCAGCTTAAGTGGCCGTTACCATGTGGGGCCGGCTGCCTTCACCAGACAGCAGGATACCCTGGCCGTTACCTATAATAATCCCGGTAAAAGCGGTAAGGATGGCATCAGCCGCCTGGAGTTGCGTTTCTTTAAAGCCACCCGCGACGGGTGGAAAGCCCTGGCAGATTTTCCTTATAACAGCCCGGATTACAGCGTTGGCCATCCTGCTTTTGTGCCCGGCGGACAGGCCCTGTTCTTTACATCTGATATGCCCGGCGGGCTGGGAGGGAAGGATATCTGGTATTGCCTGCGTACAGACAGGGGCTGGAGCCAGCCCCGTAATGCAGGTCCACGGGTGAATACTGCCGGCAACGAGATGTTCCCCTATGTGGCGCCTTCCGGCATATTGTATTTTTCATCCGATCGCTGGCCGGGCTTGGGTGGATTGGATATCTTTTATGTGCCGCTGGATGATCAGCATCACCCCGCAAGTGCTCCTCAAAATGCCGGCGCTCCTATGAACAGCGCCCGGAACGATTTTGGCGTGCTGCTGTTTAACAGTGGCATTGAGGGGTACTTTAGTTCTGACAGAAGAGGGAATGATGATATTTACAGGTTTGGGCCCAAACGGTAAGACACTGGCGCCCACGCGTACAAAAACGGGCGCTTTCCATCCCGCGGTTCATAGTTCAGCGCTACATATCATCCAAAGTACTAATCATCTCACAGGACTCGCTGTTGATAATTCCTTCTTCCACCCCCTCCACTACCAGACTATCTGGTCATTCGATATGTCCCACAGCTGATATCCCTGTTCCCAATACGATCGATTCGTTATCAGGTCATCTGGTTCATCCAATCTCACAATCCAGTCCAAAAAACACTAAGGCGGACGCCTCCACCCCGGCGCCTGACAGTGGCCTGTCAAAAACCAGGTGGATGCCTCCGCCTCCGGAAAAAACGAACGCCGGATTATTTTACGTGCTTGCTGACTACCTTGGCCAGGTCAAACATTGATATTTGTTTCTTGCCTTCAAACAGCTCCTTCAGCTTATCGTCTGCATTGATCATTCTCTTATTCTGTGTATCCTGCAGGCCTTTTGCCTTGATATAATCCCAGATTTTTTTGATGATCTCTGTTCTTGGCAAAGGCTGTTTGCCTACCACTTCTGCTAATGCAGGACTTGGCGTAAGGGGAGCCTTAAGGCCGGTGCTGGAACTCCCGGCCGCCTTTTTCGCAGCCGCTTTTTTAGGAGCAGCCGGCTTGGCCGCTTTAGTAGTGGTGGTTGTCTTCGTGGCGGCCGTCTTAGCAGTTTTTGCCATAGCGTTTTAAATTTAAGCGTTAAAAATTGTGATAAACTGTAAATCGTAAAAAATGGGGATAGCTGGACCTTAACTTTTGCTACCTGACTCTGTAGCTTAAATTATGCCAAACAGTGCATTATCTTAGATATTACACATAATCGTTATCTTATACGGGAAGACTAACCTCCGCTTACGTAACCGGGCTGATGAGCGATATGTTTCTATGGAGCCGGTTATCCACCCCCAGGGTGGCATTTCGCAGCAGCGGCATCGGATCCTCCGTTAAAACATTGATCAATATCCGTTTACTTCTACATTACAACCGATTTTTTCATTTTTTGTTGCGACGGTTCCACAAAAATTAAAAAAATAACCCCCATGATGCTGACATAGGGCTGTCACACTCCCGCTTTTACTTCGTATTGTAAAACGATCCTACCACTTTAAAACCTGTTAAAAATGACAAATAACATCATCCAGGAACCGCAGCAAGTGATCTTACCGGAAGAACTGCTCCTCCACTGGCAGGGCCACCGGCAGCTTACCCGCAGGGTTATTGAGGCATTTCCGGAGCACGAATTATTTCATTATTCGATCGGCGGTATGCGCCCGTTTTCCGAAATGGCGATAGAGCTCATCTCCCTGGCCGCAGCCGGCATACAGGGCATGGTTACCGGTAGCTGGCGGGCCACTGGCGAACTGGATCACCACGCCGGGCAATCCCTGCCCGGCACAAAAGCTGAGATCCTGCGTCAGTGGGACCTGGTCACACAGGAGATCAACCATAGCTGGCTGCAGATCCCCCTGGAACGGTTCCAGGAACTGGATATGGCTTTTGGCCAGTATGAAGGCCCTATCATCCGGATCATGCTGTACTGGGTAGATAACGAGAACCACCACCGCGGACAGGGATATGTATACCTCCGCTCCCTGGGAATAGAACCACCGCCTTTCTGGGACCGGTATTAAATGTGACCGGTGTTAAAATAGCTGCTGCCTGGCGCCGCCCCATGGATCATGAGGCGGCGCCAGGCTTTGTTTTAGTTGCCGGCAGATGGCGTTGATCATATGAGTTGGCCCTGGCATCCGTTTGCTATATCGTTATAATCAGTAGCCTACTATATAGCAGTATTCGCTAATATATGCTGTTGCTTACGGGATTTCGTATAACCATACTATTATAGTACACATTAATAAAGCATACCCCTGCTGAAGAAAAGTTCACCTCAGTGTCACTTACACATTTATCAACAATTTTCACCGCGCTGTCACAACACCTCAATACGAAAAAATACACAGCATTTCGTTACTCTTTTTTAAAATAGTCACCCCAAAAACTAAACGATCCCTGCAATGTAAACTAATTGTTAAGGCTGGGGGATGCGTCAACGACACACGTATTACGTTCGGGGGAATCAACTCATAGCCATCCTTAACAATTTAAAATGACAATGAAAAAAATGTACGCTTTATCATTAAGGCCATTTTGTCGTACGGTAACCAAAGCTACGCTTATGCTGCTTTGGGCATTGCTGTTAGGAGTAACATCATTTGCCCAGAGAACAGGCGGTATCCTGAAGGGGACCGTTACAGACGAAAACAATGCACCATTGCCCGGAGTAACGGTTGCCGTAAAAGGAACCAACCGTGGTACCACTACCAACGCCAACGGCGCTTACTCTATTTCAGTGAACAATGAGGATGTAATTATCTTCTCGCTCATGGGTTCTGTTCCCAAAGAGATCAAAGTGGAAGATAAAAAAGCGATCAACATCACGCTGCTGACCGATACCAAACAGTTAAAGGATGTGGTGGTGATCGGTTATGGTACTTCCAGCAAAAAAGATGTAACGGGGTCTATTACCTCTATTAAATCAGAAGAGTTTAACCAGGGTGTACTGACTACCCCCGCGGAACTGCTGCAGGGTAAAGTACCTGGTTTGAACGTAACTAAAAGCGGTGACCCGAACGCTGCTCCCTCTGTAGTATTAAGGGGCCCTTCTACCATCCGTACCACCGGTGGCGCTATGGAGCCATTTTATGTAATTGACGGTGTGCCCGGCGCTTCTATCGATCTGCTGGCCCCCGCTGATATCGAGAGCATCGATGTATTAAAAGACGCTTCTGCTACTGCTATTTATGGTTCCCGCGCTGCCAACGGTGTCATCATGGTAACCACCAAAAGAGCAAAAGCCGGTCAGGCCCGCCTGACCTATAACGCTTATGGCGCTATGGAAGAAGTATCCAAACAAATAGACATGCTGAGCGCAGACGAACTGCGTGCTTACGTGAAAAAACAGGGTCAAACGATACTGCCGGGCCTCAATGATGACGGCTCCAGCACCAACTGGCAAAAACTCCTGGAAAGAAAAGGTTTTTCCCAGAGCCATAACATCTCTTTCGGCGGCGCTAACAATAATACCGACTATGGTGGAAGCGCTACCTACCTGAAAAATGACGGTATCTTGAAGAACACTTCCCTGGAGCGTACTACTGTAAGAGGTTACCTCGCCCAGCGTTTCTTTAACGACCGCCTGAAACTGGGTGTTACCATCACCAACAGCCATACTAAGAGCGACGATGTGCCGCAACAGTACGTACTGCCCGGCATGCTGTTCTACTTACCTACCGTAAGCCCTTATAACCCGGATGGTACCTATAAGGAATACTACGCCAGAACTGGTGACGGTACCTTAAACCCGCTGTCCCTCATCAATAATAACACCATTCATATTGATGATAACAAGACCATGCTGACTGGCCTGGTACAGGTAGAGATCCTGAAAGGTCTGCGGTATACCTTAACTGGTACTACCCAGCGCGATGAGAATAACTACAGCAGCTACTTAAATAGCCAATCCGGCCTGGCCCAGAACCAGAATGGTGTGGCCAACCGTAAATCATACCTGAATACCAGCACCGTGTTAGAGTCTTACTTTAACTATGACCGCGAGTTTGGTAAACACAGCGTGAAATTACTGGGCGGTTATACCTTCCAGCAAGACCGCTCAAACGATGGTTTTGGTCTTACTACCCAGGGTTTTTCCAACGATGCCCTGTCTTATAACAACCTGTACCTGTCCAACCCGACCGGGCTTTCACAGGTTCCGCTGGACAACAACCCGATCTCTACTTTAAGGCTGATCTCTTACTACGCCCGCGTGCAGTATTCTTATGCAGATAAATACCTGTTCCAGGCTTCTTTGCGTAATGATGGTTCTTCTGCTTTTGGTATTAACAACCGCTGGGGTTACTTCCCCGCAGTTTCTGCCGGTTGGAACATCACCAGCGAAGACTTCATGAAGAATATATCCCTGATCAACAACCTGAAACTGAGGGCAGGTTACGGTGTATCCGGTAACAGCACTGGTTTCAATGCCTTCACCGCCCTGCTGGTATATGGTACTACCGCTAGTCCCAAGTTCCTGTATAACGGTAATATCACCAACTCCATTGGCTTTGTACGTAACGAAAACCCGGACCTCAAATGGGAAAGCACCTCTACTGCCAACTTTGGCCTGGACTTCGGTATCCTGAAAGACCGTATCAGCGGTTCTGTGGATTACTATATCAAGAAAACATCAGACCTGATCTACGATCAATACCCGGTTTCTGCTACCCAATACGTAGTACCTGTTTATACAGCTAACGTGGGCAGCATCAAAAACAGCGGTATAGAGGTGGTATTGAATGCCGTACCGGTAAAAACTAAAGACTTTACCTGGAAAACTTCATTGAACTTCGCGCACAACAAGAACGTAATTGAAAGTATTTCCAACAGTACATACCCTATCAATTTCGTGCAGACCGCCAGCCTGGGTGGACAGGGCCAATCTGGCAACTATAGCCAGATCATCAAACCTGGTTATGCTTTAGGTACTTTTAACCTGTGGCACTATATGGGTAAAGATCCCAACGGTGTTAGCACCTTCCTGGACGCAAGTGGTAAAACCATTGCTGCCCAGCCGCTGACCACCGATGCCCGTATTGCCGGTAACGCTCAGCCTGCGCTGATCTACGGTTGGTCTAACAATTTCTACTATCACAATTTTGATCTGAACTTCCTGGTGCGTGGCGTAACCGGTAATAAGATACTGAACGCTACCCTCGCGGCCATGAATAACCCGCAAGGTTCCCCCAGGCAGAACATTCCCCGTTTTACGCTGGGTGAGTCTTATAACGACAAATATGCATACCTGATCTCTGACCGTTTCTTAGAAGACGGCTCTTACCTGCGTATGGATAACGTTACCCTGGGTTATACTTTCAAACCGCATACCCAGTATATCAAGAGCCTGCGCCTGTATCTGTCCGGCAACAACCTGTTCGTGATCACCAAGTATCGCGGCGTTGATCCGGAGATTAACATCGGCGGTGTTACACCGGGTATTGATAACAAAAACTTCTATCCGAAAACACGCACTTACATGATTGGGGTGTCTGCTTCTTTCTAATGGAATGAGGGGTTATTCAGAAAAACATAAATTAATCAAGGGATGAAGCCGGCACGATTAAAATAATTATTAGGCATACAGGCGAATGATTATTTTAATCGTCTAAGGCTCCATCCGGCCGATAAAAAAATAAAAATGAACGGATGAAAAAGATATCAATATTAATAATACTTGCCGGGTTGGTTGCTTTTAGCGCCTGCCGCAAGCTGGACGTGGGTGTGGAGTCACAGTACGTAACATCCAACTTCCCCCAGACGGCCCGCGACTATCAGGCTCTGATAGGTACCATGTATTCCAACCTCTCCTCCAGCTACGCCGTTACCTACTGGCGTATGCAGGAGCTTAGCACAGATGAAGCGATCCTTCCGGCCAGGCAGGGTAACTTTGATGATGGTGGCCAATACCGTCTGATGCACTATCATACCTGGACATTTGATCACCCGTATGTAAATGGTATCTGGCAGTGGGGCTTCGGTGGCGGTATCACCAACTGTAACCGTCTCCTGGATGTTGTTTCCAACGCCACCAAGCTGGATGACGCCACCAAAGCGTCCTTTATACTGGAGATCAGGGCTATGCGCGCACTGTACTACTATTTTATGATGGATACCTATGGTAACGTGCCCATCATGAAAACTTACCAGTTAGACAGCTTGCCCACTACACAGCCCAGGGCTGAAGTGTTCAAGTTCATTGAATCTGAGTTAAAAGACCTGGCGCCCAAACTGCCCGCCAAAAATGGCAAGGATAACACCCTGCAGTACGGCCGTCCTACTAAAGGCATGTGCTATGCGTTACTGTGTAAGATGTATCTGAACGCTGGGGTATATACCGGTACCAACCGTTATACAGAAGCAGTAGCGATGGCAGATAGCGTACAGGCTAATCCTAATTACAGCCTGGATGCCCGTTACCGCGATATCTTCTTGCCTAACAACGGCCCGCAGATCAATGAAACCATTTTTGCCGTTCCTTACGATCAGCAGATTGGCGGTAACCAGTTCACCCGCTTTGGCTTCTACTATTACATGGTACAGGCTTACGGCTTTAGCGTTGGTTTAAGTATCGCTATGAGCACCACGCCTGAGTTCTATGCCCGCTTTAACCTGAATAACGACTTCAGGACCCAAACCTGGCTGGCAGGCAAGCAATACTATCCGGACGGTACAGGTGGCTTTACCAATCAGCCGATCTTCTATCCTGATAGCCCGAACGTGCAGATCGAGATCTTTAAAGACCTGGTACTGGAGAATGGTTCCACCATGGACCTGGGTAACACCCGCCGCGCGCAGGCTTCCGGTGTACGTTCTATCAAATACTACCCGGATCCTACTACCACTGCCGCTACCCGTCTGAACGCCAATGACGTTCCGGTATTCCGCCTCGCAGACGTGCTGCTGATGAAGGCAGAAGCCATTCTGCGTGGCGCAACGGCTACCACTGTAAACGGCGCCCTGCAAACGCCGGATTATATCGTGAACCTGATCCGCCGCCGTGCCGGCGCTACCGACGTAGCATCTGGCACTACCCTGGAGAGCCTGCTGGACGAACGCGCCCGCGAACTTGCCTGGGAAGGATGGCGCAGGAATGACCTGATCCGTTATGGCCTGTTCGAAAAGGATTATCCCCTGCCGAATGAGACCATCCACATGGACAAATCCGACTACCGCCGTTTATTCCCGATCCCCATCAATGAGATCCGTCTGAACACGAACCTGAAACAAAACCCAGGTTATCCGCAATAGTAGAATTGTTTGTATATTATATCATCAAACAGCCGGTCCCGTTACCACGGGGCCGGCTGTTTTTAAAAAATTACAATAATGAAAGCGTTTTTAGGTTTAGCCCTCATACTGGCACTGCCGGTAACAAAAAAAGACCTGCCGGATGACCTGCACATTAACCGTATACAGGTGATCGGCTCCCATAACAGCTACAAAAAAGCGATTGATCCTGCGCTGTTCAAAATGTTCCAGCAAAAGGATTCCGCTGCCGCCAGCACGCTGGATTATGAGCACATCCCTTTTTCCGCACAGCTGGATATGGGCCTGCGCAATATGGAGATTGATGTGTATGCAGATGAAAAAGGAGGCCGCTGGGCGCATCCTAAAGGGCTGGATTGGGTGCCCAATCAGGCGCCTTATGATGCAGAAGGTATGAATGAACCTGGTTTTAAGATATTTCACGTACCTGATCTGGACTTCCGCAGCCAGGCTTCTACTTTAAAGATAGCTTTGCAGCAGCTTCGCGCCTGGTCTGAAAAACATCCGGACCATAGCCCGGTATTCATTACGCTGGAAGTAAAAGGCGGCGGCGAAAATCATCCCAACCTTACCGCTGCGGAAGAGATAACACCTAAAACTTTTGACGATCTGGACAGGGACATCCGGGAGTACCTGGGCGAAGCCCACCTGATCACCCCGGATATGGTAAGAGGCAACTACAATACCCTGGAAGAAGCCGTACAGCACGATAACTGGCCTACGCTGAAAGCCGCTAAAGGCAAATTCCTCTTTATCCTGGACGATCACGCTAAAAAAAGGGATATGTATATTGCCGGGCATCCTTCCCTGAAAGGCCGTGTGTTATTTGCTAATGCAGAAGCAGGCACACCGGAAGCTGCTGCCATGATCCGCAATAACCCTAACGATCCGGCTATAAAAGACTTGGTGGCAAAAGGATATATTATCCGTACCAGGGCTGATTCTGATACCAGGCAAGCCCGTGTGAATGACAGATCTGGTTTTGAGGCCGCCTGTGCATCCGGCGCGCAAATCATCACCACAGATTATTACCTGAAAAGCACCCATTTTAAATCAGATTATGTGGTAAGCTTTGAAGGCGCCGGCAGCAAATACGTTCGGATGAACCCTGTGAGCGGCGGTAATGCTACCGCAGGCAACAAATAGTTAGTGCCGGAGAAGCACGCGGAACGGCCCTTGTATACAACCAGGCATCTTTGCCTTGTAGTGTTGCAAGGGCCTTTCAGTATCTACCAAATATATACGTATCCATAAATGCATTCCTGAACTTACCCTGTGGATCATATTCCTGTAGCAGCTGCCGGAAATCCGGTAACCTTTCATACAGCCCGGCCAGTTTTGCGGGGGGCATGGTAAACAGCTTGCCCCAATGGGGCCTTGCCCGGAAAGGCGCCAGCCGCGCCTCTATCAGCGGCAATACCTGTTGTACGGCCGGCCAGTCCTGTTTCCAGGTAAAGTGGATGGCCATACAGTCCTGCTGATAACAGGGGCTCATCCAATATTGATCTGCAGCAATGGTACGTAGTTCTGAGATCAGCAGCAAGGGCGCAATCCGCTCCATTAATGGCGTGAGGGCCATTAATGCGGCATACCCATCCGCCAGTGGTACAAAATATTCTGATTGCAGCTCTTCGCCACTACTGGGGGTAAAATGCATACGGAAATGCGGGAGCCGCTCATGCCAGGGGCCTGCTATGCCCAGTTGCTCTGTACAGTGTTCCGCGGATAGTTCGCCTATGGGGTGCAGGTTGCGGGTAGCGGGTGTGGCGCTAAAGAAATTGTCAGGCGCGGTATAGACGCCGCCCAGCTGTTTAAGCCATACCTGGTTAAAACGTGGCGCCTGCCAGTCCGTGAACAGGCTTACACTGTAGGCGGCGGACAAAATATCCTGCAGATGATGTTCCAGCTGCTGGAATGGCAACTGTTCGTACAGGTATTGCTGTATAGTGAAGGCAGGCTGTATATTCAGGGTAAGCTGTGTGATCAGCCCCGCACCGCCCAGGGATACTACGGTACCCATAAAACGGTCTCCGTCCTTTTCTCTTGAGAGGGAGACCAGTTCCCCGGACGCCGTTACCAGCTGTAAGGCGGCTACGGCCGTAGCCAGGTTGCCATTCTTACTGCCAGAGCCGTGGGTAGCCGTAGCGCAAGCGCCCGCAATGGAGATATGTGGTAAAGAGGCCAGATTGTGCAGGGCCAGCCCGTGATCATGCAGGTATTGGCTTAGTTGCCCGTAATTCATGCCAGCGCCAACGGTTACCTGCATAGCGGCGGTATCCAGGATAATTTCTTGCTGCAGCTGTTGCAGGGATACCAGGTGCGCGTTACTGTCTGCTATGGCATTGAAACAATGACGGGTGCCCAGGGCCCGCAGCCCGGGCAACTCTCTGACCAGCTGTTGTACCGCGGTTACGGATGTTGGATAGTGTACCTGTTGGGTGCTATAGGTGTAATTCCCGGCCCAGTTTTTAAGCGCCTCTGCTTGCATGATCGATTCAAGGGTGTTTTATCCCTTAAATATAGCTCAACCATTGGTTTTCTTTATGCGCTCTTTTATAGGCATCGTATCTTTTGCATAAGGGGTACAAAGCCAGGATCACCAACACCCATAACAGATAAACGATACCCAGGTTAAAGCCGTAGCCCGCTAATGCCGGACTGGCGCTTACCCAATTGGTCAGGATCATATCAGACCAGGAGTGCCCGCATATGGCAGCGCCAATAAAAGCCATGAGGTGTATAAGCGGAATATGCAGCAGGTAAAAGAACATAGGCACCCGTCCAAAGATGGTGATCTTTTCCGTAAAGCCATTTAAGGGCTTTTCCGTAAAGGCCAGGAACAGGCAGGCGGGGCCCAGCGTCATTAAGGTATATAACAGGGAAGGCGGATACTTGGTGGTGTTCAGGAAAGACAGGAAGGTAAAGAAAGACGTACGTTGTACAGCCCAATGCGCCGGATCGCCGTAAATATTAATGGCCCGGATAACGATGAACAACGTAATAGCGCCAAACCCTAGGTATAATAATAGTTTTTTGCGGGTAGCGGCATCAAAGGATGGGGTGTATAACCGGCCAAAACAATAACCGGTAGCCATAATACCTATCCAGGGTATGATGGGATAGCCTACAAAGATGCCTCTGCTCCCCAGGGGAAAGAAACGCTGCTCATGCAGGAAAGCCCAGAAGATGGAGGGGCCGCCCTGGCCTGGCACGTGTACGGTATCCAGCAGGTTATGACCGGCTATCAGTATGAGGCCAATGGCCAGGATAGCGCCCCAGGGCAGATAGATGAGCGCAGATAAAAAGATCATGCTTACACCCAGTGACCAGATCACCTGTATCAGGAAAACAGGATATTGCGGGTTAAAGGTCCACAGCAATGTGATCACCGCATACTCCAGGAACACCAGCCAGAGCCCTCGTGTAAGCAGGAAAAAAGACAGCTCCTTTTTACTTTTACGCGTGCCCACCAGGTAAGCAGAGGTACCCGCGAGGAAAGTGAAAAGAGGCGCGCAAAAATGCGTGATCCAACGTGTGAAGAACAGGATACCGCTGGTTTGTGTAAGATCAGTAGGATCAAATACAAAAGCGCTGTTGTGGAAATAGTCACGCACATGGTCCAGCGCCATAATGATCATGATGGTTCCCCGTAACAGATCAATAGATTGAATACGTTTGGTTGTAATGGCTGCTTTAGGGAGCGCCATAGTTGCAGTGTACATATAGAAGGCGTTTAAAAAGACAATCTTAACGGAAAAGCTACCAGTTTTCTGTGGATATAGTGAAGTATAGAGTGCTTAAAGGTAGCAAATAAATAGGAATAATCGTAATATTGATCATCATCAGGCATTGCTTATGTTACGCCCCATAGACGAATACTTTTTACAGCAGCAGGAACCGGCAAAAAGCTGTTTACAGTATCTGAGGGAATACATCCTCCGGTTAGACCCCCATATTACAGAAGCCTGGAAATACAGGATGCCTTTTTACTGTTACAATGAAAAGATGTTTTGTTACCTGTGGGTGCATAAGCAGTACCATCAACCCTATATTGGCATTGTGGAAGGAAAGCGGATCCATCACCCTGATCTGCTCACGGAAAAAAGGGCCCGGATGAAAATATTGTTGCTGGATCCGGATAAAGACCTGCCTGTTAAAAAGATCGACACTATTTTTACCGCGGTGCTTGCGCTTTACCGGAAATAGACGCGCTCAGGATGCCTTGTCCTTAGTACTTCTGATGAGGCCGATGCCGGAAAAGAAGAAAATAGCTCCCAGGATGGCGTAGATCACAATGGTCTTAATGCTGCGGGTTCCTTCCCCGCCATTTACGAAGTTAACGGCTGCCAAAATCAGGCCCGTAGCGCCCAGCAGGGAAAAAATAATGCCTAAGATGCGTTTTTCCATAACATCGTTTATGGTGTGGGATACAAATAATGTGCCCGTTCAGGGAACGTGTGATCAGTGCCCACCACCGCCGCAACCACTACAGCCGCTGCTGCAACCGGAACAACCGCTGGCGGAACAGCCACTGCATCCGCTATGGCCGCCATGGCTATCCCCTCCGCAACCGCTACTGCAACCGCCGCTGGTACAACCGCTGCCGTCCCTGTTATCTTTATCCGGTCCTGATTTATCCCTGGCGGCGGCTATTACCACGCCAAGCATCAGGAACAATCCTGTGCTAAAGGCCAGGCGCTGGTAGTCTGCCGGCACTACATAGGGCTGAATGAATAATAGCGCTACTATGATCGTAAAGTACAACCCGTAACTCTTCTTCCCGGGTTTAGGGATCACCCAATGGGTACGTTTGTTTACGCGGGTAAAATCAATATCAGAGAAGCGCTGTTTGCCATTGGGCCAGATGTCCACGGGTGGTATTGTGCCAAACTTCTGCTGGTACAGGTCCAGTGTATACGCATAGTAATCCGTATACTTTTGGGCTTCCTGTTGGCCGCCTTTGGTAGGGTTGTGCTGCAGGGCCTTGCCCAGCGTATGCGTACATAGCTCCGTCCAGTAAGAATGGGTGTAGGTAAGGTGCAGGTGCCATGCCTGGTCTACCGCATCAGATGGCGTTACGCCCGTAGGGCTGATGGCGCAGAGGAACAGGAATTTCCGGTATTCTTCTATAACCGCCAGGGCATAGGTCTTGCTCCAGCCATTGTCCCGGGCCAGCCGGTCAGCGAATTGAAATGCAGTATCCGGATTATCAAAAGTGAAGGCTTCCAGCTTGTCCCACAGTGCTTTTTCAGTGGATGTTTTGTCTGTCATGTATAGGGAGGGTTATTGAACACATCCCGAAATTATGAGTATATTTTGGGATGTCAAAATCCACCGGGTTATGGTATTAAGAAATATTTAAGGCTGACTGTAAGTTTTAAGGCCCGTCTGCAACTAATCAATGCAAAGATAACAGCGAATGGATGAACAACCACTGCTGACCGCACTACAACAGCACCAGGATATGCTGCATAAGATCTGCCGTCTTTACCGGGATACCCTACAGGACCGGGAAGACCTTTTCCAGGAGATAATTTACCAGGTGTGGAAAGCCTATCCCTCTTTTGAAGGGCAGGCAAAGCTGAGTTCCTGGATCTACCGGGTGGCGCTGAATACCGCCCTGGCCACCTTCCGCAGGAAACAACCGCAGATCATATATCCTACTGCATTGCCTGAGCAGGCAGTAACAGAAGATGCAGCTGCATTGCAACAGGAACAACTGTTTGCCGCATTAAAACAATTGAATGACGGCGAAAAAGCGATCATTGCGCTGTACCTGGAAGATATGAGCTACCAGGAGATAGCCGCCATTACCGGTATAGATGAGAACTATGTGGGCGTAAAGCTGCACAGGATCAAAAACAAACTGAGAACAATCTTAAAACAATAATACAATGGAACAAGATCCGCTTAAATCCGCCTGGCAACAGGCCACCGGAGAGTCAGGTAATAAACAGGCCGGCGATCTGCGCGCCATGGCCGGCAAACGCAGTTACCCGGTATTAAAAGGCATCCGGCGTCAGCTTACGATAGAATGCCTGGGATATGCCGCTTTTCTGCTGGTATACTATGATTTTTTTGATGGGGACAAACGGCCGTTTTTCCTGAATGCATTATTGGTGGCGGCAGTGGCTTTTATGCTGCTTCATAATGCCGCGGGTTACTGGGTGATAAAAGACCCGCTGCAGGCAGGCAGTTTACAACAGTCATTGCAAACCTATCTGCAAAAGCTAAGGCAGTATGCGGCCGTATCAATCACTTCACGTTTGTTAGGCATTGCTGCGTTACTGATCTTTTTTATGGCAAGCATCCATTGGACAAGCACTAAGTATTGGATCCTGGCAGGCGGGCTGCTGGTCCTGGCTTTGCAGCTCTTGCTGCTATACCGGATCTGGGCCGGCAGGATAAAACAGCTGGGTGGTATTGTAGCGGAACTGGGCCGGCCGGAATAGGCGGCATCAGATCCACTCCAGGTTGGTGACGGTCTTTTCATCTATAACATTGCCCGTATGCAGGATCTCTTTTGGCTCCAGCAGCATGATCCATACTTCTTCTCCATTGGTATAGGGGCGGTGCTCAACGCCTTTGGGCACTATGATCAGCTGGCCTTCCGGTACGGTAACTGTTTTATCCCGGAACTCGATGTATAAGGTCCCTTTATAGACAATAAACAGTTCGTCTTCGTTGTCATGGCTATGCCACAGGAAATCGCCTTTTACTTTGGCCAGCTTTACATGCTGCCCGTTCAGTTCTCCAATGATCTTGGGCGTCCAGTATTCGGTGATCTTGTCGTACTTCTCCCGGATGTTGATATTTGTGATCATGCGTTAACGCTTTTTTATTGAGGAAAGAGACTCATGTTGGCGCGGTATACCAGCGTTTCGGAAGTAATGGACCGGATAGTGGTTCCTGCTTTGTACAAGGCTTCCTGTAACGCTTCGCTTTTACCGTAGTCCTCAAAGGTACTAAAACCCCACATTATCATCAGCTGGTTCAGGGAGCCGCCATCCGCCAGTTTGTAGACCAGAAAATGTTGCAAGGGTTGATAGCTGCGCTTAAACTGTTCCAGCACCTGTATGCCACTGTTGATATCCGTTACCTGCAGCGTGATCAAACGTATAAATTTAGATTGCAGGCTACGGCTGTCTCCTGTGCTCAGGGATTTTATAAGGACGGTTTTAAAAACAGTCTGTATCTCGCCAAAGGGATATACATGCAGCTGGTTATCCGCCCCATCCCCCGCAGGGTCTACCGGATGGTCAAAATCACTCCAGGCATGATCAAAACTAGCGTCTACAAACTGGCCCAGCCGGGGGCCGGAGCTGATAAACCAGCCGTACCAGCTCCAGGTATCGCCATGGGTTTTATGCCATAGCAAGTGTTGTTGATAGCCTTTTTCAAATGAAGCGGTAGTCCCGTCCTTAGGCCGCCAGATGGCAAATTGCGCAACGGATGATTGCGCCAGTACAGCATGGGTTAATAACAGGAATGGCAGGAAGGGAAGCAGTTTCATCTTTTAGGGCAAACTTACAGTGCAGGAGATTGCTGGAATTGTATAAAAATGAAGTAGTAGCTATAGTCCTGTAAAATATTCATTGATATAATGTACCTCGCTAAAATAGGCCCGGGGAGACTGGCAGGTAAACGCCTTAAACAACCGTATCAAATGTGACTGATCATAGAAGCTGGCCTCATAGGCACATTCCGTAAGGGTTTTAGACGGGTGCTGTTCCCGGTAGCGGATAAAATAGTTAAGCTTGATGATATTGCATAGGGTCTTGGGTGTTACGCCTGCAAACTGCTTAAACGAGTTGTCCAGGTGTTTAACAGATACGCCGGTAGCCCGGATCAGTTCATCAATCCGTACATCTCCTTTTTGTTGCAGAATGGTGGATACCGCTTTGTGTACATAGGAGAAGCCGCCTGTTAAACGCAGCGCCCGGATCTGTTGGTGCAATATCCGTTCAAAGCGGGTAAAGGTCTGTGCGGCATTTTCTGTAATGCAATGTTGCAGCAGGTCTGCGCCAGGTATATCACCCAGGGGTAACCATCCGCCGGTTAGCAGATGCGCAGGAAACTTAAATAACAGGGCCAGCGTATGCGGGTAAAACCGGATGCCATATAACACCGCGCCTGCATTCAGCTGCAGGGTATAACTCTGCAGGGTTTGTCCGGCAAAGAAGGCGGCAGGTTCATCGCCCCAGGCCTGCGTACCGGTTTTTCTCCTGGCGGCATGGGCATTTAGGTGGAAGATGATCTCATGATGGCCGTCCGGTATAATATCCTCTTCATAAGCGCCGGGTATTGCATCTGAAACCTGCAGGCGCCAGAATGATTTAATGAAGGGGGATAAACCCTCCGGTACATATGTCTGTACGGAGATCATACCCTAAAGATAATACTTTGATGGGTTACGGAAGTTGGCGCCGGTTATGATAAAGACACTTGATAAGTTACGGCATAGGGAAGCAATAAAGCCAGGGAGCCGGCTCCCGGGTGCGATACAGGTATTGTGGTGATTAGCATGATAAAGACCTGAGAGAATTGTTGGCCGCCGCCCTGGTGTTACCCGTGGCGACGGCTTAAACAATTGCGCTGGAAAAGCCGGCAAATTTCAGTATGCTGTTCCTCAGCCTGGTGACAGCTACTGGTCGCGTTTGCCGGAAGTTTAATGAGCTTGGCGGCGCGATGGAATGTAATTAAGACACTTTTAACGCGACTACCGGTCTACTCAGGTACTACAATTTTATAAGCCTTGTCCGGCTGCCCGGAGACGGAACTGTTTAAAGGATTTCAGGAAACCGGATTTATCGGCATAGCCAACTTCATCTGCAATATCCTCTATGCTCATGGCCGGGTTGCTGCGCATCCACACGGCTTTTTTCATACACTCTTCCCATACATATTCATGCAGCGTTTTTTCAAAGATGTCTTTGAAATACCGCTTCAGGGTGGATTGGCTCATGTTGTGCTTCCTGGCAAAATAGGATAACGTATGCTTTTGTATGCTGGGGTTTTGGCTAACCTCTTCCTGTATGCTGATCATTGTTGGCGTGTACGCGGTGCTGCGCAGATGTTTGAAATGTTCTGCCGCATTCAGCGATTTACGGTACAGGTTCAGCAGGGTGCTGATGTTGGTGCGTAACTCCATCAACAGGTTGGCGCCGGTTTCTTTGCAGGCGCGCATTTCCGCGATCACGTCCTGTACCCGGTAATCCATCTGCCGTAATGAAAGACAAGCGCCATGTTCACTGGCAGTATGCAGGCATACCAGCAGCTTTTTGATCTCATCGCGGCTTGCTGCCAGCTCTTCCAGCAGCGAAGCATCCAGCGCTATATACAGGCATTCATATTCTCCCGCATGCATACGGAAAGTATGTATACCAGCTGGCAGATAGAAACAGCTGTACTGGCCTGTTAGCAGCTCTATTTCCCCATGCCCGCTGATGGCGCCCGTGATAGGCCCCTGCAAGGTGAACTGCAGGACCACGGTACCGTGGGGGCAGTGCAGAAAACAATGTGCCGGACGCTCCGCAATAAAACGCTGGAGATAGATCTGATAATACCTGTTTAAAAAGCTTTGCGTAAGCAGGTAACCAAAATCATATTGCTGGTAACAGGCTGTGGCCCAATTGGCCACACACGGCGTTAGCGGCAAGGGTAGCTCTATAGGAGCGCCCTTAGGAAGGATGTCCATATGATAACAGTGCTTAGCCGGCCGCCGGAATGTTCCGGCAGCGCATGAAAAATTGCTGGCGGCAGCAAGGGCTGCTCATTAATTGATAGGAGGGTAATCTACAGGAACGTGCTATTTATTCCTCATTCTCTTTCCGTAGGATGGTCTGTTGTTGCTCGTATACCTGTTGCAGGGCGGCTATAAAAAGCTTACCTACTGCGTCCCGCAGGTATTGCTCTGTGGCGGCCTGTGTAACGGGGTCATATGTGTCTATGCCTGTGAGGATGTCCTGCATTTCAGGGGTAACCGGCCCACTGCCCAAAATGGCATGGGCATGCGTAGGATGCACCGGCACCGGAGACGTCGGGGATTTTTTGCGCATAGGTGATAGCATTAGTTTTTCCAACAAAAAATCAGAAGAGGACAAGGCCAGGGCGGGCAATTCCAGTAATCATATAGGTTAAAAGCCAGATTTTCTTTAACAGTATTTTGAGTTACTTCCTTTGCCTTTCGCAAATGTCAGCAAATCCATTTGGATCTGCTTGTAATATTACAGGCAGTATGCTTGTAATTTTTGCAGAATAACCGCTCTTTTCATGGCAAAGGCTTATCTGTGCTGTCTTTTTTTGCTTTCTGATAAGCAGTGGGCGTAATACCGGATTGTTTCTTGAATACATTACTAAAGTAGGCGGCATCTCCATATCCCACGGTATAGGCTATTTCCACGATAGGCATCTTTCCTTCTGTTAACAGGTACCTGGCCCGTTTCATACGTTGCTCCAGTATAAAAGATTTGATGGTTTGCAGGTGTACTTTCTTAAACTCTTTCTCGACTATCTGCACATGTAATCCCATTTTAGCGGCCAGCTGCGGCACTATCAATTGCTTTTCCAGGTTATCGGCAATATAATCTGCCAGCTGTTTCATCTCTTTTTCATACCTGGCCACTGTCTTGTTGCGTTGCTGGGACATTTGCTCCAGGGAGGCCAGGTATAACAGCATTAGATCATTGATGCGTGCCTGGTAATACAGGTTGCGGGTAGGGCCGGTGATCTGTGTGTGCCGCATCTTTTCCACCTGGTCCAGCGTTTGCAGGCTCAATGGGCAGGGCCCTACTTCATAGCCCTCCGGCAATGTATGCTCCAGCCGGCGGAGCACCTCCCGCAAGGGAGAGCCGTTGTGCGCAAAGCGGGATAGATAGGCGGGGGAAAGGCCTATCTGGAATGATTCGTAATAACCTTTGGAGAACATAGCTGTGTTACGTTTGCCGGCAGGCACATAAAAAAAGCGCCACTCCTTTTCCCGCAGCATCACATCGCCAAACCCCTGTAATATGCAGGGGATCCGGCCTTCGAGCATACAATGTAATATGCCTAACGGCTGCTGGGCTACCGGGTACAGGCGCACCTGGCGGGAAATAAAGAACTGGGCCAGCTGTACGGTCCAATCGCCGTTTACAACCCGTTGTAACAGGATGGCCCCAAAAGGGCCCTGCGTAAATTCAATATAGGTGGCGGCAGCTAAACGGTGCTGTTGATGGGACTTGGGAATTTCATTGCTCACAGTAATATAGGCCATCATTTTCCCGGACACATGGTATTGCATCATTAGTTGTGGTATGAAGAGTCATAAATTAACGACTCCCTGGCTAGGTTGTTACCCGTCTGATGCCTGTTGGCACAATTGCAAGATGAACATTAAGACTGAAATGTGGCCGCGGTGGATCTGGTTTTTATTGTCCATCCTAGCAGACCGTTAGTGGTCTGCTAAGATCTTCATGATCTTGTCAAATAATGCAGTATTCTCATATACGCCCCTGAAATCAAGGGAATGCGGGCCGTAAGCAAATACAGGCACCATTATCGATGTATGGTCATCTGTGCTGAAATGCCCGTTCACCTCGCCTTTGCGGATATCGCCTCCCAGCAGGCTAAGACCGCCGGTCTCATGGTCTGCCGTAACGATCACCAGCGTCTCGCCGTTGCTGTCCGCAAACTGCATAGCGGCGCCAATGGCGGCGTCAAAATCCAGCATTTCTGTAACGGCATAAGGCACGTTATTAGCATGGCCGCCTGCGTCTATCTGGGCGCCTTCTGCCATGATGAAGAAACCCTTTTTGTTCTGTTGCAGGGTTTGCATGGTCTTTTGTAAAGAGCGGGTCAGGAAGGCGCCACGTTCCTGTAACATGGGTACTACGGCGGCATCATCCAGCAGCAGCCATTTGCGGGATTGTATGGTATCCAGCGCGGCAAAGCTGCGGGCGATGGTGTATCCCTTCTGTTGAAGCTGGGAAGCGGGAGAAGGCCTGTTATTCACGGAGCGGTCAAAATGGGCAATGCCACCGCCTATCATAATGCTCACGGGGCTATTCAGGAAATCAGCGGCAATGGCGTCCTGCATGGAGCGCTCCGGCTGATGGCCGTAGAAAGCGGCGGGTGTGGCGTCTGTAATATCGCCGGCGCTTATCAGCGCGCTTTCCATACCATAACGTTGCACCAGGTCAGGGATGGCCGGGTGTTTTACGCCGGTGGCGTCTACACCAATATAGCGGTTATTGGTCTTTTGCCCGGTAGCCATAGCGGTAGCGCCGGCGGCAGAATCTGTGATATAGCTGTCTGAAGCGCTGTTCTTGGAAAAGCCAATGTTCAGCATCTGCAGCAGGTTCAGTTGTCCGCGGTTGGCAGTATAACCGGCATAGATCTGCGCCAGGCCCATGCCGTCGCCTATCAGCAGGATCACGTTCTTTACTTTGGACGGTTTATCGTTGTTGATATAACGCGCGTGGTATAAAGCATGTGTATCTGTTACAGCCCTGTACTCAGATGCCGGGCGGCTATCCAGGAAGGCAGCCAGTCCTTCTACGTTGTCCGTGCCTATATAGTCCACGCCCATATTAGCCAGGGTGATCCAGGTATTTACATTATCCGGAGAGGCCCAGAAACGGATCTTCTTATGCAGCTGGTGTACGCTGTCGATCAGCGCCTGTACCCGCTGCCGGTCTGCCTTCACCATTACGCCCTTGCCATTCCATTGGGTATAACCTTTAAGATCGTAGCTGCATAAAGGCACCCGCGCCAGCTGGGCAGCGGTATAGGAAAGATTCTGTTTGCCGTCAAACAATATATAGGCCGGGTATTCCGTCCACTGTGCCGGTACCGGCTGACTGCCGCTGATCACCAGCTGTACTTTGGGATTGGTAGTAATGTCCGGGTACTGCTGTAATTGCTGTACCAGGGTGCGCATGGTCTGTATGCTATCGGTCTTAAAATCTATCAGCAGCTGTAACGGGCGGCCGTTCTTAAACGGCTGGCCATTGTTTTTCCGGATCATGTCCCGTAAGGGCTGCAGGTATAACCTGGTCAGGGTACGGCTGCTGTCAATGGCTTTTTCGTTATGCGCTACATATAGCTGGCCATTGCGGGAAAACACATCCGCCTCAATAGAGCCAAAGTTCTTATAATAGGCCGTATAGAACGGGATGGGATGTTCGTAGTCATTATGCGCATGCGCATTGGCAGTGGTATACGTAACGGATTGTGCAAATGCGCCAGGCATGGCTCCAATCAACAACAGCAGGATGTTCCGGAAATGTATATGCATAAAAACGTTTATCTGGCCCCTAAAATACAATATGGGGATGAAGTACGCCAGTGGCTTGGCGCATCCGGGTATTAAAATTTCATTACCATCTGGTGATTGTAAGCTGCACCAGGTTGGTGATGGCAGCTTTGGGGCCATGGCTCCTTGCCCTGGTCCCACTCACCGGTTCCATGCACTCACCATGCCCATCCAGACCCAAGGGTGCGTCCTGTGTCAGCTGGTGATATTCAGCACAAAAATGGAGCAGCAGATGGAGTAACTATTTTTGTAAAATAACTTAACAATTTAGTCATATCAGCTGTTGTATTATAGTAGGAAGGAAAGTACAGCAAATGTAGCTATCGACAAGTGTTTAGTGTTACCCATTTCCTCAGGAGAATAACCACGTAATAGTGTTCCATTTGACTTTCAGGCGATGTAAAGCAATATTCAATTGATTACGGATGGTTTGTTCGGAAAACCCGGCGCGGGCGGCTATTTCGGCTACGGACAGGTTTTTCAATACGGGTGGAAGTAAAGTGCAGCAGGCATTTTACGAGGATCGTATTGATAAGCCGGAGTAGCGCCTATGCGGTGGCAGACGGACAACGTTCTTATACCAATGAATGAACATGGCCAGCGGGTAATGCGTAGCTGATGGTTGTCGTGGCCATTGGTCAGCACTGTTTGTTCGTAAGGCTGCTGGCGTGATGAGAGGTTGTCATGGCTGAAAGATTTATTATTACGGAATTTTATGAGATCGTCTATAGTCGCGTTCGTTATGCGGCTAATATGTGGTTATAAGATGCTGCTTTGATGAGCCGGACAAATGATGAGGTTAGTGATCCGTAATCTGATACTTCAAGTAATAATTAAAGCCGGCGCTTGTAAAGTATACAGGTTAATATCTTCGGTCCGTGAATAACAAATCATTAACAAAATACATAGTTCAACAACCGCAAATGCAATGAATACTGAGATAAATTATGCATGAGTAACCCCTGCAGGTGGATTAAATATTGATGGTATAATATATGAGATACCATGTCTGCAGGTAAACTCGTATAGATATATAGGGTATAGCAATAGCAGTTAACAAGTATTGATAGTAATAATATGTAGAATATAACAACAGAAGCTAATTACTATTGATCGTAAAAATGCATAGGGTACAATAGCTGCAGGTAGGTTAATACTGCAGGTAATAATATATAGGATACAACAGCTGCGGTATACAGACGATGGAGGCAATAATATATAACGTACCCACTTCAAGTAATAAATAAAGTTGGCGGGGGAATATCGCTATCACCTAATGGTATAGCACAAAAAAAGTCCTGGTATTATACCAGGACTTTTTTAAATAAGGTTCGAGGGTCGTTGATCAACAAGGAGCGCCATTACTTACATGGCTGCCAACTGCACTTTCTGTTGTAATTCAATTACACTGTCGCGGAAAGTAATATCTGTATCCATCAGGTCTTTTACGGTTTGGCAGGAATGGATCACCGTGGTGTGATCGCGACCGCCAAAATGTTCGCCGATGGTCTTTAATGAGTTCTTGGTAAAGGATTTAGCCAGGTACATGGTAATTTGGCGGGCCTGTACGATCTCACGCTTACGGGTCTTCTGCAACAGCTTGTCATACGGAACATCAAAATACTCGCATACCATCTTCTGAATACTTTCGATGGTGATCTCTTTGGAAGAGGTCTTTACAAAAGACTTCAATACCCGCTTGGCCAGTTCCAGGTCTATCTCCTTACGGTTCAGGGAAGATTGTGCCAGCAGGGAGATCAGTGCGCCTTCCAGTTCGCGTACATTGCTCTGTATATTATAAGCCACGTACTTGATCACTTCCTTTGGCATCTCCAGCCCGTCATTACGCATCTTCATCTCCAGGATCTCCATACGGGTCTCAAAGTCCGGCATCTGCATGTCGGCGCTCAGACCCCAACGGAAACGGCTCAGCAGTCTTTCCTGTAATCCGTCCAGGTCTTTGGGCGGTTTATCGGAAGTAAGGATCAGCTGTTTACCGGACTGATGCAGGTGGTTAAAGATGGCGAAGAACGCATCTTGTGTTTTTTCTGCACGGGCAAAGAACTGGATATCATCAACGATCAGTATATCTATTAACTGATAAAAGTGAATAAAGTCATTGATAATACTGTTCTTAGAGTGATCAATGAACTGGTTGATGAACTTCTCAGCGCTAACATACAGCACCGCTTTATTAGGATGTACGCGTTTTACTTCATTACCGATGGCCTGTGCCAGGTGCGTTTTGCCAAGGCCAACGCCGCCATATACCACCAGTGGGTTAAAGGATGTACCTCCGGGTTTCTCGGATACAGTTTTACCGGCTCTTCTTGCTACACGGTTACAATCACCTTCAATAAAGGAATCAAAAGTGTAGTTCGGATTCAATTGTGAATCAATCTGTACACGCTTGATGCCAGGAATAACAAAAGGATTCTTTACTGGATTCTGTATGGTTAACGGAAAATCTACCTCACTGTCTTTCTGGGGTTTAGTGAACTGGGTTGGCATATTCACCGTTTTGGGATGCTGGTGCGGTGTGCCGTTCTCTACTACTATCCTGTACTCTAACCTTGCTTCTTTACCTAATTCCCGTTTGATCGTCTTTCCAAGTAATCCTACATAATGTTCTTCCAGATACTCATAAAAGAATTGGCTCGGTACCTGTATCGTTAAAACATTGTTTTCAAGTTTGATGGGCTTAATAGGTTCAAACCAGGTCTTAAATGGCTGCCATTCCACAATATCCCTAATTATATTAAGACACCTTTCCCAAACTTGTTCGCAAGTTTTATTCATTGAGCAAAAAAAAATTATTTGTTGTTAATTAAGGATGTTCTCGAATTCAAAATTCCCCAACGGTGGATGTTGAAAAACTTTCAGACAGGACGACGAATATCTGTAGAAAATGTTGAAAAAAAAAATTTATCTACCCTTGTTTATCTCCCTGTAATGACAGTCTTTCCGTACTTATTTTTGTACCACTCCACGTCCCTCTAAGCGTTGATTCTATTGCGTTTTACACTAATGTAATAAAGGTAAAATACAGCGGTCTGATATACAGTTGCTTCTAATTTTGATTAACCCATTTAGCATAGAATTGCATATAGAACTGATAAAATAATATGGTACGTTTTGAATGTTCACTAATCGTTAACAAATTTGTTAGAGCGTGCAAAACTATGTTAGTATCTGCATTAAAAAAAATCGCCCTCCCTATATCAAATACCGTGCAAATTTATTATATGACTGCGCCAGCGTGCATAGCCTGTGTAAAATTTATTTCCTTACAATACAGTCAAATACCTATCTTTGGCGCATCTGAACAGTTAAAAAAATATTTTTATGAGTTTTGAAATCATAGGAAAGTTGATCGTGAAGTATAATACGGTGCAACGCAGCGAAACCTTTAAAACAAGGGAATTCGTTATCGAAAAATCTGATGATATCAACGGACGGGTTATCAATAACTATATTAAGTTCCAGTGCGTACAGGATCGTACAAATATCGTAGACCGTTTTAATGAAGGAGAAACCGTAAAAGTATACTTCAATATTAAAGGTACCCGTTGGGAAAAAGACGGTAAGGTAAACTACATTACCAACCTCGACGCCTGGCGTATGGAATCTGTAGTAGCTGGCGCAGCTCCCGGAGCTGACCGCATGCCTAACTACAACACCTCTCAGGAAGTACCTGCTTCGCAGGGTGGTGGTGCGCAGGATACAGACGATCTTCCGTTCTAAGCAAACCGGATAAAAGATATGAAAGGTGAATAGCGGAGGTTTCGCTATTCACCTTTCAGTTTTCACTCAATTGCATTTTTTAGGATAAATACCTAACCTGCATGATACAACAGCTCTCTCTTAAACTATCCCCGCAGGAAGCGGCTTCAGATATCACCATTATTGGTCATATAGCCGCTGCCCTGAGCATACCGGCAAAGTCCATTACCGGATATAATATATTAAAGCGCTCTATAGACGCGCGTTCCCGTAATATATACTTCCTTCTTACCATACAGGCGTTTGTGAATGAGCCATTCCAGGAACGGAATACCTTCATACCAATATATGATACGCTGCCACCGGATGCGCCGCGGGTGGTGATCGTAGGCGCCGGTTCCGCAGGGTTGTTTGCGGCATTACGTTGTATAGAGGCAGGTATAAAACCGGTAGTACTGGAGCGCGGGCCTGATGTGCGCACACGCCGCCGCGACCTGGCTGCGCTCAATAAGAACGGTGAAGTGAACCCGGAGTCCAATTACTGTTTTGGAGAAGGCGGCGCCGGCACTTACTCAGATGGTAAGTTGTATACACGTTCTACAAAACGTGGAGATGTAAACCGCATATTGGGCATTTTTGTTCATTTTGGCGCACCGGAAAAAATAGCATACGAAGCGCATCCGCATATTGGCACCAATAAGCTGCCGCATATCATTACCGCTATGCGCGGGCAGATCATCAACAGCGGCGGAGAAGTGCATTTCAATGAAAAGGTAACTGCCCTGCGCCTGCGCAACAGTGAGGTGACCGGCGTGCAAACAGCCGCCGGCAACAGCTTTGATGCGCAGCATGTAATACTGGCTACCGGCCACTCTGCCCGCGATATCTTTGAAATGCTGCACCAGCAACAGATCCTTATCGAAGCCAAACCTTTTGCGCTGGGCGTGCGCGCAGAACATCCGCAGTCGCTTATAGACAGTGCGCAGTATCATAACCCGGTAAGAAGCGAATATTTGCCCCCCGCCAGTTATAGCCTGGTAGAGCAGGTGCAGGGAAGAGGCGTATTTTCGTTCTGTATGTGCCCGGGTGGCATTATTGCACCCGCCGCTACCAATCCTGGCGAGTTAGTAGTGAACGGATGGTCGCCCTCTAAACGCAATAACCCGTTTGCCAATTCCGGTATGGTCGTAACCGTAGACGAAACAGACTTTGCGCCCTTCGCCCATAAGGGGCCGCTAGCGGCTATGTATTATCAGCAGATGGTAGAGCAGCAGGCTTACCAGGCAGGCGGCGGCCAGTTTGTGGCGCCGGCGCAGCGTATGACGGACTTCGTAAACGGGAAACTGTCTGCCACACTGCCAGATTGCTCCTACGTGCCTGGCGTAAAAAGCGCAGATCTCCGTACGGTATTGCCAGCTGCCGTATACACGCGTTTGGCGCAGGCCTTCAAAGCCTTTGGCCGTAAGATGAGAGGATATTATACGAATGAAGCCATCCTGGTGGCCACAGAATCACGTACCTCATCCCCGGTGCGCATACCCAGGGATAACGACACCCTGATGCACCCGCAGATAAAGGGATTGTACCCCTGTGGAGAAGGCGCGGGTTATGCCGGCGGTATTGTATCTGCTGCCATGGATGGAGAACGGGTGGTAGACGCCATCATACAAACAAAACAATAACAGCTACTTTGCCAATAAAGAATCCCAACACTATGCGTAATTTGATGTACTCCCTGTCAGCCCTGCTGGCGGCTATCTTCGCGTGCGCGCCCACCGCTGCCGCCCAGCGTCCCCTGGAAAGATCACTGCTTTGGGAGATAAGCGGCAATGGCCTGCAACAGCCCTCCTATATATATGGTACCATGCACCTCATGTGCCCCGGCGATTTTGCCGTATCTGACAAAACCCGGCGGGTTTTTGCCAGCACCGGCAAACTGGTGCTGGAGGTAAACATGTTCGACCCCAATGAGCTGGTGGTACTGCAGCAGAAGATGCTGTCAGATACGCCGCAGAGCGTACGTCTCTCACCGGAGCGTTATGCCTGGCTGGACTCATTACTGCAAAAGCAGGCAGGCGTTCCCTTAAAACCGTTTGATAATTTCCGCTTGTCTGTATTAGCTGCCCTGATGGCGCAGAAAGCATTTAGCTGTGATAGCACCCGCTCTTACGAAGAGGAGTTTAAGAACATGGCAGACAGCCGGCACATCACCCTTAGCGGGCTGGAAACCATGGAAGAAGAAGCGGACTACTTCAATAAGGCCTTTACAGATGAATATGTATTGCAGCAGCTGACCGGTTTTGATGATATGAAAAAGGAAACGTTGTTGTCTGTCCAATACTACAAAGCGGAAGATGTGGAAGCAATGTATAAGATGATGACAGCGGATAAAAGCATGGATGAGCAGAGCCGCTACTGGCTGCTGGAGGTACGGAATGCCAACTGGGTACAACGTATGCCCGCTATCATGAAAGCCGGCAGCACTTTCTTTGCTGTAGGCGCCGGGCACCTGGCGGGAGAGAAAGGCGTGATCCGCCTGTTAAGGGCCGGCGGATACACCGTAAAGCCTGTCATGGAATAAGATTGTAAATCTTCTATTAATATTCTACATTCATTGGTATGAATTTACTGGAGGTTAAACACCTGAAAAAATACTATGCCACCCATAAAGCGGTGGATGACATTAGTTTCGTCATCCCGCAGGGCAGCATTTTTGGGCTGCTAGGGCCTAACGGCGCGGGCAAAACCACGCTGCTACGCATGATCACGGGCATTTTTTACCCGGATGAAGGACAGATCCTGTTCAAAGACCGTCCCTTTAACCCGGAGCAGGACGTACACGCCATTGGGTACATGCCGGAAGAAAGAGGCCTGTACAAGAAAATGCGGGTAGGGGAACAGGCCTTGTACCTGGCGCAGCTAAAAGGCCTGTCTGAAAAAGAGGCAAAGGAGAAAGTGAAACACTGGTTCAATAAGTTTGATATGAACGGCTGGTGGAACAAAAAAGTGGAGGAGCTGAGTAAAGGCATGCAGCAAAAAGTACAGTTCATCTCCACCATCCTGCACCAGCCTTCCCTGCTTATACTGGATGAGCCCTTCTCCGGCCTGGACCCGCTGAACGCCAACCTGATCAAACAGGAGATCTTTGAGATGAGCCGTACAGGCACCACCATCATCTTCAGCACCCACCGTATGGAGCAGGTAGAGGAGATCTGCGACCGCATTATCCTGGTAAATAAAGGAGAAAAGCTGCTGGATGGCCCGGTAAGGGAGATCCGCCAAACATTCAAACAGCATCTCTTCCGCATAGGCGTGGGGGCTATTCCCAATTTTGCCCAGATGGCCACTTACCATTTTACTATTGTGGAGCAGCACGACCATGCCTATATCGTAAAGCTGAATGAGGACAGCACCACCAACGATATACTCCTGCACTTCATCCGCCAGGAGATACCGGTCACCTCTTTTGAAGAGATCCTGCCCACCCTCAACGAAATATTCATTACCCAGGTACAGAAAACTACGCAAGATGCATAAGATATGGCTCATCATAAAAAGGGAATTCTATACCCGCGTACGCAAAAGAAGCTTTCTGCTGCTAACGTTCCTGATTCCTGTATTCTTTGCCGGCGTGGTCATCATACCGGTACTCATCGCCGTTAAGGGAGATGATAACAAACGTATTGCCGTGATAGATGAAAGTAAGCTCTTCACCGGTAATATGCCGGATGCAAAGGGCATCTACTTTAAACCGCTCACCCTTGTAGATATTGATACATTCAAACATACCTACGACACTTACGGTTATGACGGAGTGCTGTATATACCGGAGCTGGATCTAAACCGCCCTACCGGCATTGCCTATTACAGTAAAGGCCGCGCCAGCATGACACTGGAAAGCAACCTTAACCGGCAGGTGAACGATATCATAGAAAAGAAACGGCTGGAGCAAGCGGGTATTGACCGGCAAAAGCTGGAAGAAGCCAAAAGCAATATAGATATTGATTTCCGCAGTGGCGAAGATGAGAAGAAGGGGAGCTCTACCGTTGCCTATGCAGTAGGCTACAGCAGCGGGTTTATCATCTATATTATCCTGATGGTATTTGGTATGTCCGTGATGCGTGGCGTAATGGAAGAGAAAGTAAGCCGTATAGCGGAAGTGATGATCTCGAGCGTAAAACCTTTCCAGCTGATGATGGGTAAGATCGTAGGCATTGCCGGCGTAGGCCTGTTGCAGTTCCTTATCTGGGCGGTATTGCTCGTGGGTATACAATTGCTGTTGCCCCTCTTCCTTTCGCCGGACAGCGTGCAGGCGCTCAATCACGGCGCAGCTGCGCAGAATACCAGCAATGCCGCTATGGTAGAAGCGATGGAAAAGCTTAACTATGTAACGGGCAGCATTAACTGGGGCTTGCTGGTGAGCTGTTTCCTGTTCTATTTCCTGGGTGGTTACCTGTTCTACTCATCCCTGTTTGCCGCGGTGGGCAGCCTGGTAAATGAAGATCCCAATGATGTGCAGGCGCTTACTTTTCCTATTACCCTGCCGGTGATCATTGGTATTATGATCATGATCTCCGCTGTGCAAAACCCTAACAGCGCGCTGGCGGTATGGGGCAGCATTATTCCGTTTACTTCTCCTATGGTAATGATGGCGCGTTTGCCTTATGGGGTGCCCGGCACCGTGGCGTACTGGGAACTGGGGCTTTCCATTATATGCCTGATAGCAGGCTTTTTATTTACTACCTGGGCGGCCGGGAAAATATACCGTACGGGTATATTGATGTATGGGAAAAAGATCTCATTGAAAGAGGCCGCGAAGTGGATATTTAGATAGCGCCATTAACAGCTAGCCTCCGGCATGTTTCCCTAAACTCGTTCCATATTTCTGCTACTACATCTGCAGCCGGTTGGATGTTATTTATCAGCGCGCTTACCTGGCCTATTTCCAGTTCGCCTTCTTCCAGCTGTCCTTCGAACATACCTTTCTTGGCGCGGCTCCGGCCCAGCAGTTGTTTTAATTCTTCTGCGTTGGCGCCGCGGTCTTCCGCTGCTTTTATGCTGTCATAGAATTGGTTTTTGATCAGGCGTACAGGAGTTACTTTCTTAAGGGATAATATGGTATCGCCTTCGCCTGCGTGCAGGATGGCTTGTTTAAAATGCTCATGGGAAGAGGCTTCCGGCGTAGCTACAAAACGGCTGCCGCACTGCACGCCTTCTGCGCCCAGGGCAAAAGCCGCTGCCATGGCCTTTCCGGAGCCAATACCGCCTGCGGCTATCACCGGTATCTTTACCTGCGCGCATACGGCTGGTATCAGCACCATAGTGGTGGTCTCCTCCCGCCCGTTATGCCCACCGGCCTCAAAACCTTCTGCTACCACGGCATCTACACCGGCGGCCTCGCTTTTAAGGGCAAAAGCAGAACTGGATACTACATGCACTACGGTTATGCCTGCTGCTTTAAGGGTAGGCGTCCAGGTTTTGGGATTGCCGGCGCTGGTAAATACGATCTTTACGCCTTCTTCTATAATAATGCGGATCAGCTGATCTATATCAGGGTACAACAGCGGCACGTTTACGCCAAAGGGTTGGCTGGTAGCAGCCTTACATTTACGGATATGCTCCTGCAGCACCGCGGGGTACATACTGCCTGCGCCAATAAGGCCCAGGCCTCCGGCATTACTTACCGCACTGGCTAAACGCCAGCCGCTGGCCCAGATCATGCCGGCCTGTATAATAGGATATTGCGTATGAAAGAGTTGCGTGATACGATTGCTGTATGCTTGTGTAACCATACAGCAATTTAATTACTAATTGGTAATTACAAATTAGCCCAGGTCTATTTCCGTATTGTCCCCAATATTCAGGCTTTGGCTTAACCCGCGTATATTGGCGTCACTACCTATGAGGGATGATTTCAGCACTACCTCGTATAGATTAGTGAAAGAGCCAACAATAGAATCCTTTACAATGGAGTAGCTCACCACGGTATTGTCGCCTATGGCTACATTGGGGCCGATGATAGAGTGTTTGATATTACAACCTTCGCCTATACTTACCGGCGGAATGATGATAGTGCCTTCATAGGGCAGTACCGGGTTATTGGCCAGCCGGTATTTTTTGAGGAGGATGGCATTTGTTTCCAGCAGGGTTTCCTTGCGGCCACAGTCAAACCAGTTGCTTACTTTAAAGGGTTTGAAGGTGACGTTATGCTGTATCATACATTCCAGCGCATCTGTGAGCTGGAATTCGTCATGCGATTTTATCTTCTGGTCAATATTGCTTTGCAGGCAATCATACAGCTGCGCCGTTTCCTTTATCTTGTAAAGGCCTACCAATGCCAGGTTGGACTTGGGGATCTGCGGTTTTTCCACCACCCGGGTAATGCGGCTCTGCTCATCTATCTCCGCTACGCCAAAATTGCGCGGATCATCCACTTTTTTCAGGCCCAGCATAGATACCGGTGAGTTGATCAGCTCATGGTAATCGCCTTCGCAGATGGTATCGCCCAGCACGATCAGGATCTCATCATCCTTTACTACCTCCCGGGTGAGCAATATGGCGTGCCCGGTACCCTCGCGGCTGTTCTGCTGCACAAAATGACAGGTAAGGGTAGGGTATTTCTGCTCTACATAATGCTGGATCTTCTCCCCCAGGTAACCCACTACAAATACAAATTCCTGTAATCCTGCTTCCACCAGCTGATCGATGATGATGCTTAAAATGGTCCTTCCTGCTAAGGGTATCAGCGCTTTGGGTTGTGTATATGTATGTGGACGTAGCTTGGTGCCTGCACCTGCTACTGGTATTATGGCCTTCATTCTTGGTATTAGGTTTAGAATATGCTCGGCTGTCTGTTGTTCCAGCGCTTATATAACGGCCCGGATATGGCCCTGAGCGCGTGAAGATAGTAATTTTTTTAAAAAGGGCCAGTACGGGCTAATTAGTGATCACTAATTAGCAATTAACCCCGTATTATCCCGATATTATTGCATTTCATTACCCTTTCCACTATTTTTGCAGCAAATTTTAAAGCTACATGCAAAGAGACAACCAGATATTTGATATCATCCGCCAGGAACTGGAACGTCAGCGCCACGGCATAGAATTGATAGCTTCTGAGAACTTTACCAGCTTGCAGGTAATGCAGGCTATGGGTACAGTACTGACCAATAAATATGCTGAAGGGTACCCCGGACGGAGATATTATGGTGGTTGTGAAGTGGTGGATCAAAGCGAGCAGTTGGCTATTGACAGGGCTAAACAGATCTTTGGGGCAGAATATGCCAACGTACAGCCTCACTCCGGCGCACAGGCCAATGCAGCCGTAATGATGGCCATCCTGCAACCCGGCGATAAGATCCTGGGCCTGGACCTGAGCATGGGCGGTCACCTGACCCACGGCTCTGCCGTTAACTACTCCGGAAAGCTGTACCATCCGCTGTTTTACGGCGTAAACAAGGAAACCGGCCTGGTAGAGTACGATAAGATGGAAGAGATCGCCCTGAAAGAAAAGCCGAAATTGATCATCTGTGGCGCCAGCGCCTACAGCCGTGACTGGGATTATAAACGCATCCGCGCTATTGCTGACCAGGTAGGCGCCTTTGTAATGGCGGATATAGCCCATCCGGCCGGTCTGATCGCCAAAGGTTTACTGAACTCTCCTTTTGCGCACTGTCATTTTGTAACTACCACTACACATAAGACCCTGCGCGGTCCCCGTGGCGGTATGATCCTGCTGGGCAAGGACTTTGAGAATCCTTTTGGCCTCAAAACCCCCAAAGGCGAGATCCGTATGATGAGCTCCCTGCTGGATACAGCCGTATTCCCCGGCATACAGGGCGGTCCGCTGGAGCATGTAATTGCCGCCAAAGCAGTGTCCTTCTTCGAGATCCTGTCTGACGAATACGATGTATACGCCCGCCAGATCCTGAAAAACGCCCAGTCTATGGCCAAAGCCTTTGTAGAAAAAGGTTACCAGATCATCTCCGGCGGTACGGATAACCACCTGCTGCTGATAGACCTGCGCAATAAGGATATTTCCGGTAAAAAAGCAGAGCAGGTGCTGGTAAAGGCAGATATTACGGTAAATAAAAACATGGTGCCTTTTGATGATAAATCAGCCTTTGTAACCTCCGGTATCCGCGTTGGGGTGCCCGCTATCACTACCCGTGGCCTGAAAGAGGAACATATGCTGCAGATCGTGCAGTGGATGGACGAGCTGCTGATGGACGCTGACAATGACGCCACCATCACCAAAGTAAGGAAAGAAGTAAACAGCTTTATGGGCCAGTTCCCGCTGTATCCTGAGCTGTAAAGTGATTATATATAATAAGAAAGTCCCGCTCCGGAAGCGGGACTTTCTTATTTATGTGCGTTCCGTTATGATCAATCTATCAGCAATTCCGCTGCCAGGTAAGCCATAGCGCCTATCCCTATCTCGATCGCATTTTCATCTATATCAAAAGTAGGCGTATGTACGCCGGAGGTAATGCCCCTGGCTTTATTGCCGGTACCCAGCCGGTAAAAGCAGGCGGGTATCTGCTGGGAGTAATAGGCAAAATCCTCTGCTCCCATACGTACTTCCGTATCCAGTACCTGCTCCATGCCCAGGTATTCTTCTGCCAGGGCGCGCGCTTTAGCGGTAACGGATTCGTTATTATAAAGGGTAGGGTAGCCTACTAAAATATCAATCTCTATCTCTGCTCCCATGGCGTGTGCCAGCTCAGTAGCCTGTTTTTTGATCAGGTCATGGGCCTTAAAGCGCCAGGTTTCGTCCATAGCACGGAATGTGCCCATCAGCTTCACTTCGCTGGGGATCACATTGGTAGTATGGCCGCCGTTGAAAGCGCAGATGGAAAGCACGGAAGGGGAGAAGGGATCGTTATTACGGCTGATGATCTGCTGCAGGCTCACTACCAGGTGCGAGGCCACCAGGATGGTATCGACGGTAAGATGGGGCTGTGCCGCATGACCGCCTTTGCCTTTGATGGTGATATAGATCTCATCCGCACTGGCCATATATTTGCCGCTGCGGAAACCCAGGGTACCCACTTCCATGGAAGGCTGCACATGCAGGCCCAGGATGGCTTGCGGCCGTGGGTTTTCCAGCGCGCCGTCTGCTATCATCAGGCTGGCCCCGCCGGGGTGCTTTTCTTCACCGGGCTGGAACAATACTTTAACGGTGCCTTCAAACCCGTCCCTTACCTCCTGCAATATGCGGGTGGCGCCCAGTACGCAGGTGGTATGCACATCATGCCCGCAGGCATGCATGATGCCCTGGTTCAGGGATTTATAAGGTACATTATTCGCTTCTGTAATGGGTAAGGCGTCAATATCCGCCCGTATGGCCACAATGCGTTTGGAAGGGTTCCGGCCCGCTATCAGCGCCACTATGCCGGTGCCGGCTACATTGGGCTGGTAGGATACGCCAAATTCAGTCAGCTTTTGCTGTATAAAGGCAGATGTGGCGTGTTCTTCAAAAGACAGTTCGGGATGGGAATGGATATGATGTCTGATATCTATAAATGCCGGTGCATACTCCCTGGCTAAGCGCTTAATACGATTCTTCATTCTGTAATTCTTTATCCGGAGACACATTGATAACCGCAGGTACTACAAATACGCCGTGCGGGAACAGGTCGGATAATCTATCACGCAGGTCTGTTGCTTCTTCACGGCTCTTAAAATCGCCTATACGTACCTTAAAATAGGGCGCCTGGAAATCGATATAGGCGCGGTACTCCGGGTATGCCTGCATGGCGCGGGCTTTGGCCTCATTGGCCTCATTACGTTTGTTGGTGGTGATCACCTGCACCCTGAAGCCGGGCTGGTTGCGGATGGCCAGGGTATTGATATAGATCTGCTTTTTGATGAGCATATCAATACGGCTGTCCTTGATCACCTTTACATTGCCTCCGCTTGCCGTGGCAAAGCTGCTGTCTTGCGCAGCGGCTATCCCGCCTATCAAAACGAATGCTGCTGTAATAAAGAATTTCATCGGAATTATGTTTATACGGATCATTTTAATAGCCTGTGCCTGCGTCTGCAGTGGATGCCCCTTCGCTTTCCTTCATAATGGCCACGCTGCTGCTGCAGCCCAGCCTTGTTGCTCCCGCGGCTATCAGCTCCTGGGCGAAGGCAAAGGTACGAATACCGCCGGACGCTTTTATCTGTATATTGGCCGGCAGGTGCTGGCGCATGAGCCGTACGGCTTCCACGCTGGCCCCTTTTTCTGCATAACCCGTAGAGGTTTTCACAAAATCCACCCCGTACCTGGCATACAGCTCGCAGCATCTGATGATCTCTGCTTCCAATAATATGCCACTTTCTATGATCACCTTAATTACTTTCCCTTTTGTGCGGATGATCTGCATGACGGTAGCAATCTCCTTTTCCAGGTAGGCCCAGTCCCCGTTGCGGATGGCGATCAGGTTGGCCACCATATCCAGCTCATCCGCCCCATCTATAATGCCCAGCACAGTTTCCGCTACCTTGGCCTCTATGGCGGAATAGCCAAATGGGAAGCCGGTTACGGTAGCTACCTTCACATGAGTATTGGCAGTAAAAGCTTTGGCGATCTTTACAAAAGGAGGGGGCACACAAACCGCCGCAAATTGGTAAGCGGCAGCTTCCATACACAGGTTTTTGATCTCTTCCTGTGTAGTGACAGGTTTCAGGATAGTATGGTCAATGTATTGATTCAGATCCATGACATTAATTTTTCAATGTGCTAATATGTCAATGTGCCAATGGTATGATCCTAAGATCTCCATTAGCACATTAACTTATTGGTATCCAGTAATTTTACAGTCGCTTCAAATCCATCCGCACATTAGCATATCTGCACATTAGCACATTACTTACAGGTCTTTTCCGTGACACTGTTTATATTTCTTTCCGCTACCGCAGGGGCAGGGATCATTACGGCCTACTTTAGGGCCTATACGTACAGGCTCCTGGCGTGCCGGCTCTGCGTTGGTGGCATATTCCTGCTGCTCTGTGGCAGTAGCGTTGCCGCCGTGGCCATTTTCAAACTCCTGGTGGGAGGCGCGCATACGGCTCATATCTGTCCGCTGCTCATGGCCTTCCCGGATCTCTGCCGGTTGCTCACGGTCTTCCCTTACGGGGATGCCGCATTTGCACAGGAAGGAAACGATCTCACGGCTGGTTTCGCCGTCCATCTGTTTAAACAGGTTAAATGCTTCAAACTTATAGATCAGTAACGGATCTTTTTGTTCGAATACGGCATTCTGTACAGATTGTTTCAGATCATCCATTGCGCGCAGGTGCTCTTTCCATGACTCATCTATCAGCGCCAGGGTAATGCTGCGTTCCAGGGCGTTCAGGGTTTCTGTGCCGTTGGTATCTATTACTTTCTGCAGGTTGGCCAGCACGTTAATGCCTTTTTTACCGTCAGTGAAAGGAATAGAGATATTCTCTATCTGGTGGCCCTGCTCTTTATGGATCTGTTTGATCACGGGCAGGGTCTTTTCTGCTACTTCAGCGGTCTTGCGCTCATAGTTCTCCTTGGCCTGGTGGTACAGCTTGGTGGTCAGCAGGGCAGCATCTGTCCTCGCCAGCTCCTCTGCTGTAATATCCGTATCAATGGAGAAGTTCATGATAGCATCCAGCGTAAAGGCTTCATGGTCGTTGCTTTCTTTGTGGGTGGCAATGATACCTTCCGCTACGTCATAGAATGCATTGTCAATGTCAATGGCCAGGCGCTCGCCAAACAATGCGTGGTTACGTTTGGCATAGATCACCGTACGTTGTTTGTTCATCACATCATCATACTCCAGCAGGCGTTTACGGATGCCAAAGTTGTTCTCTTCCACTTTACGTTGTGCGCGCTCTATGGAGCGGGTGATCATGCTGTGCTGGATCACTTCGCCCTCTTTATAACCCATGCGGTCCATCAGGCCGGCAATACGGTCAGAGCCGAACATACGCATCAGGTCATCTTCCAGGGATACAAAGAACTGGGAAGTACCGGGGTCGCCCTGACGGCCGGCACGGCCACGCAGCTGGCGGTCCACACGGCGGCTTTCATGCCTTTCCGTACCAATGATGGCCAAACCGCCAGCGTCTTTTACGCCGGGGCCCAGTTTAATATCCGTACCACGACCGGCCATGTTGGTGGCGATGGTCACGGCGCCGGCCAAACCTGCTTCGGCCACTATCTGGGCCTCACGGGCGTGCTGTTTGGCGTTCAGTACGTTATGCGGGATCTTTTCAAAGGTGAGCATCTTGCCCAGCAGCTCAGATACTTCTACGGAGGTAGTACCTACCAGTACCGGGCGGCCTTTGGCCTGCAATACCTTGACCTCTTCTATTACGGCCCTGTATTTATCGCGTTTGGTCTTATATACCAGGTCTTCCGCGTCAATACGGGTAATGGGCAGGTTGGTGGGGATGGTTACCACATCCAGCTTGTATATTTCCCAGAACTCGCCTGCTTCCGTTACGGCCGTACCGGTCATACCGGCCAGCTTGTGGTGCATACGGAAGTAGTTCTGTAAGGTGATGGTCGCAAAGGTTTGGGTGGCGGCTTCCACTTTCACGTTTTCCTTGGCTTCAATGGCCTGGTGTAAACCGTCGGAATAGCGGCGGCCTTCGAGTATACGGCCGGTCTGCTCATCCACGATCTTTACTTTACCGTCCATTACTACGTATTCCACGTCGTTGTCAAACAGGGTATATGCTTTCAGCAATTGTTGTACGGAGTGGATACGGTCGGATTTCAGCGCAAAGTCCTGCAGCAGCTGGTCCTTCCGTTGCAGCTTCTCTTCCGGGGAGATGGGCAGCTTTTCTATTTCTGCAATTTCAGATCCTACATCCGGCATTACGAAGAAGTTTTCGTCTTCGCCGGATTGGGTGATCAGGGCAATACCCTTATCTGTAAGGTCTACACTATTGTTCTTCTCGTCTATATGGAAATATAGTTCCTCGTCCACTTTCGGCATTTCGCGCTGCTGGTCTGCCAGGTAGTAGTTCTCTGCTTTCTGCAGCAGTACTTTATTACCGGCTTCGCTCAGGTATTTGATCAGGGCGCTGTTCTTTGGCAGGCCGCGCCATGCGCGCATTAATGCTAAACCGCCGGTCTTCGGGTCATCCTTACCTTCGGCGATCAGTTTTTTGGCCTCGTTGAGGAACTGGGTGGTTACTTTTTTCTGGGCGTCTACCAGGCGTTGTATGCGGGGTTTCAGTACATGGAACTCCTGCTCGTCGCCGCGGGGGATAGGGCCGGAGATGATCAGCGGGGTACGCGCATCATCCACCAGTACACTGTCCACCTCATCCACCATGGCAAAATGGTGTTTACGCTGCACCATTTCTTCCGGGCTGTGTACCATGTTATCGCGGAGGTAGTCAAAACCAAATTCGTTATTAGTGCCGTATGTGATATCAGCCAGGTAAGCGTTCCGGCGTTCGGTGCTGTTAGGCTGGTGTTTATCTATGCAATCTACGGTCAATCCCAGGAATTCAAAGATAGGACCGTTCCACTCGGAGTCACGACGGGCCAGGTAATCGTTCACCGTTACAATGTGCACGCCTTCTGCTGCCAGGGCATTCAGATAAGCGGGCAGGGTGGATACCAGGGTCTTACCTTCACCCGTTGCCATCTCAGCAATTTTTCCCTGGTGTAGTACCATACCGCCAATTAGCTGTACATCATAGTGTACCATGTTCCAGGTAACGTCAGAACCGGCTGCCGGCCAGGTGTTCTTCCACGTCACTTTGTCACCCTCAATGGTCAGGTAAGGTTTCTTTACTGCCAGTTGGCGGTCCAGCTCAGTAGCGGTGGCGGTGAGGGTAGGATTCTGGGAAAAACGGCGGGCGGTTTCCTTTACAACGGCAAAGGCTTCCGGTAACAGCTGATCCAGGATAACTTCGATCTGTTTATCCCGGTCTTTTTTCATTTTATCTATTTCCTGGTAGATGGTGTCTTTAAGGGAAACGTCTGCCTCTGTTTCTGCGGCATGCTGTTTAGCAGCCAGCGCCTCGTCTATATTCGCCAGATGTTCTTTGATGCGTGCGCGGAACTCCTGTGTTTTATTACGGAGGTCATCCAAAGGCAGGGACTGTAGTTTTTCAAACGCCTCATTGATCTGTTTTACACGGGGCAGCAAAGTCTTAATATCTCTTTCAGACTTGTGTCCGCCAAAAATTTTTGTTAAAAAACCTAACATGCGAATAAATTATGTATGCGAATAATAAGGGTTCCTTTTATCTCCATACCATACAGTAACAGTTGCATGGATACAGTTGGCAATGGATGTATTACAAATAATATGCTTGGAAAATATAAGTGACAAGCTGTCAGCGTCACCCTGTTTTACAAGGAATGTAAAATTAGGAATAATTTACTGATAGGGATGTAATAATTAAGGGTTATTAAAGAAGTGATCATTTAGGGACAAGCGCCGTTATCATAGCCGCAGTTTCCGCCCGTCAAATAAAATCAAAGAAAAATGTTCCAGATGAAAAATATGCAATAAGTTTTTATAAATTTAAAGGTTTTATAGTCCATAAATTTAACACGTACTAAAACTAAACTAAAATTCACACGTATTATGGAAAAAGGGATACAGCCAAATAAACTCTTTGTCGCCAGTTGTCTGGCCCTGTTGGTCACATCACTTTCCTTTGGTATTCGTGCCGGTATACTCGGCAAGCTCGGAGTAGAATTTCACTTAAGCGTAAGGGAATTAAGCATTATTGCCAGCACCGCTTTCTGGGGTTTTCCCCTGGCCGTGGTGATAGGTGGTTTCATCGTAGATGTTATCGGTATGAAACGCCTGCTGCTGGCCGCTTTTCTCCTGCACCTGCTTGGTATAGTGCTCACGGTATTTGCGAATGGTTTCTGGTCACTATTTATCTCTACCCTGTTTGTTGGTATGGCCAACGGTACGGTAGAAGCGGCCTGTAACCCGCTGGTAGCCACTATTTTCCCTACCAACAAAACCACCAAGCTAAACCACTTCCACCTCTGGTTCCCCGGCGGTATCGTAGTGGGCACCCTGCTGGTGTTCCTGTTTAACAGGCTGGGTCTTAGCTGGCAGATACAGGTGGCCACTATGATCATTCCTACCCTTTTGTATGGATACCTGTTCATGAACCTCAGCTTCCCGGTAACAGAAAGGGTGGCCTCCGGTACCTCTACAGAGGAAATGTACCGCGCCGTATTCACACCATTATTCCTGGTGATGTTCGTACTCATGTTCGGTACGGCCATTACGGAATTGTTTACCGGTCAGTGGATAGAAGTGCTGTTAAAAAATGTAACGGAAAACGCCATCCTGATACTGGCATTAACGGCCGGTGTGCAAACATTCGGCAGGGGCCTGGCAGGCGCAGTGGTACACAAGATCTCCCCGGTGGGCGTGTTGCTGATCTCTGCCATACTGTCTGCCCTGGGCCTGTACATGCTGTCTACCGTAACGGGTAATATGATCTTCGTAGGCGCCTTTATATTTGGTATGGGCGTTACTTATTTCTGGCCCACTATGCTGGGTTTTGTATCAGAGAATATCCCCGCCTCCGGTGCGCTTGGTATGAACCTGATGGGTGGCGCCGGTATGTTTGCCGTATCTGTATACATGTTCTTTATGGGTGGTTTTTATGATAGCATCATATCCTCTCAGCTGCCTGCCAACGCCGTCCTGGACGCCTACCGCTCCGCAGCCCCCGGTACCACAGAAGCCACCGCCTTTCTACAGGCGCAGGCTGTTGCCGGTCCGGAAATACTGAGGGTTACCCTCGTCATCCCTATTATCCTGATAGCCGCCTTTGGCTGCCTTTTCTTCTACATGAGGGGCAGAAAGAAACAACAGTTGCAAACAGTTTAAAGCAAATAATTATGAACCGTAAGCTAAGAATGGGAATGATCGGAGGCGGAAAGGATGCCTTCATCGGCGCCATCCACCGTATTGCCGCCAATATGGACGGCCTGATTGAACTGAAAGCGGGCGCATTAAGCGTTAACCCGGAAGTAGCCGTAGATTCCGGCAAGATGCTGTTCCTGGAACCGGACCGTATCTACACGGATTTTAAGACCATGCTGGAGAAAGAAGCGGCCCGCCCGGAAAGCGAAAGACTGGACTTTGTAACGATCGTGACCCCCAATTTTGCCCATTTTGAGCCGGCTATGCTGGCGCTGGACAAAGGGTTTAACGTAGTGATAGAGAAGCCCATCACCTTTACGCTGGACGAAGCCAAACAACTGAAAGCCAAAGTAGAGCAAACCGGTCTTACCCTGCTGCTCACCCATACCTATACCGGCTATCCCCTGGTAAAACAGGCCCGCCGTATGGTAGCAGAAGGCGCTTTTGGCAAGATCCGCAAGGTGTGGGTAGAATACCCGCAGGGCTGGTTAAGCCGTATGTCTGAAAAAGAAGGCAATGCGCAGGCAGCCTGGAGAACAGATCCTAAACGCTCCGGTAAAAGCGGTTGCATGGGCGATATTGGCACCCACGCCGCAAACCTGGCAGAATACATTAGTGGCGCTAAAATAGAAAAGCTGTGCGCCGACTTAAATATATTAGTACCGGGCCGCGCCCTGGATGATGACGGCGGTGTGCTGCTGCGCTTTGACAATGGCGCCGCAGGCGTACTGCAGGCCTCACAGGTAGCTGCCGGTGAAGAGAATGCGCTGAAGATCAGAGTATACGGCGAAAAAGGCGGCTTGGAATGGGCGCAGCATGAGCCTAACACCCTGCTGGTGAAATGGCTGGACCAGCCGGCCCAGATCTACCGTGCAGGCGCCAACTACGGCGGTATCCAAAGCAGCTTTGCTGTGCACAATACCCGTACGCCTGGTGGTCACCCGGAAGGTTACCTGGAAGCATTCGGCAATCTGTACCGCAATTTTGCCCTTACTTTGATGGCGAAACTGGACGGCCAGCAACCGGCTCCTGAAGCGCTGGATTTCCCCAGCGTGGACGACGGCGTTCGTGGCATGGCCTTCATCGATAACGTGGTGAAGTCTTCCCAGAGCGATCAGAAGTGGACGGCATTTGAAATATAGCAAACGCCGGCAGCTGTCTACAGCTAACGGCTAAAAGCTAACCACTAACCGCTTTTTTTCAACACCAAGCGTACTAATATTATGAAAACAATAAAAGGTCCCGGTATATTCCTGGCGCAGTTTGCAGGCGATGCAGCGCCTTTTAATAGTTTGAAAAGCATTTGCGAGTGGGCCGCCGGCCTGGGTTTTAAAGGGGTACAGATCCCTACCTGGGTAAGCAGCTTCATAGACCTGCAGAAGGCGGCAGAAAGCCAGACCTATGCAGATGAGATAAAAGGCGTCGTAAACGCCGCCGGCCTGGAGATCACTGAGCTCAGCACCCATTTGCAGGGCCAGCTGGTAGCCGTGCATCCGGCCTATAATGAGCTGTTTGACGGTTTTGCGCCGGAACAGCACCGTGGTAATGCCGCCGCCCGTACAGAATGGGCCGTAAACCAGTTGAAATATGCCGCCAAAGCCAGCCGTAACCTGGGTCTGAACGCCCATGCTACTTTTAGCGGCGCCCTGCTGTGGCATACCGTATACCCCTGGCCCCAGCGCCCCGCCGGCCTGGTGGAAACAGGTTTCAAAGAACTGGCAAAACGCTGGCTGCCTATTTTAAATGAGTTTGATGCCAACGGTGTCGATCTTTGTTATGAGATCCACCCGGGCGAGGACCTGCATGACGGCGTTACCTACGAGCGCTTCCTGGAAGCAACCGGAAACCACAGCCGGGCCTGCCTGCTGTACGATCCCAGCCATTTTGTATTGCAATGTTTGGATTATCTGGAGTATATTGACATCTATCACGAGAAGATCAAAATGTTCCATGTGAAGGATGCTGAATTCAATCCTACCGGCCGTTCCGGCGTATACGGCGGTTACCAGGGTTGGGTGGACCGCCCCGGCAGGTTCCGCTCCCTGGGAGATGGCCAGGTGGATTTTAAAGGGGTTTTCAGTAAATTAACGCAGTATGATTACGATGGATGGGCTGTTATGGAATGGGAATGCGCCCTTAAACACCCGGAAGACGGCGCCCGCGAAGGCGCGCCTTTCATCAGCGAACATATCATACGCGTAACGGAAAAGGCCTTTGACGATTTTGCAGGAAGAGGCGCAGATGAAGCGCTTAATAAAAAGATCTTAGGAATATAGTCAGATAGCTGTTAGCCATTAGCCATTAGCTGTTAACGTTTAGTATTAGACGGCAGGTAATGGTTAACAGTTACATTTCAACAACGGGGGTGCTAACAACTAACACATAATAGCCGTTAGTTATTAGCCTTAAACATAGTACGATGGCTAATAGCTAACAACTAACAGCTAATTGCTAATTTTTTAAACTATCAACGATCAAACATGAGAAAGCGATTTTTGGCGCCGTTCGTATTGAGTGCCTTATTCTTTGCTGCCTGCGGCGGAGGACAAAACAGTAACAGTGAACAGCAGGCCAACAATAGCACATCCGGTACGGAAGGAGCAGCAGTAGATACTTCTATGGTATCTCCGGGCGCTAATGCACCCGTTGCAAAAGGCAAAACACTTATCGATGACCAGGATTGCAAAACCTGTCATAAAGAAGATGTGAAACTCGTAGGCCCTGCCTATAAAGACGTAGCCGCTAAATACACTGCCGATGAAGCAACCATCGACAAACTGGCTGATAAAGTGATCAACGGCGGCAGCGGCAACTGGGGCGATGTAGCCATGTTGCCTCACCCTTCCCTGGCTAAAGAAGACGCTAAGGAAATGGTGACATACATCCTGTCATTGAAATAGCCAAAGACATAACCATCTCAGGGCAGGGTCATCATACCCGGTGATCCTGCTTCCTGCCTCAATATTCATAACTACGGAAACCATGCGGCCGGTCAAACGGTACGTAAAGTATTGTCATGCCGGTAACAGAGCAGATACGCTACAGCAGATGAATATGGGCGCCTCCGCTCATAAAAAACAATACGGAAAAGCAATTATTCTTATATACTTTACGGCTGCTAAAATGAATAAAAGGTACTCAGTTATGGAACAATCGTTCAATAGTACGCTCTTCATACGGCGCACCATCCACCCACTCAGTAAAATCAGGAACTTTAATATGAAACTATTCAGCTCCGCCCTGTTAATGGGCGCATTGATCGCTACGTCTGCAACGGCACAGAAAGTGAACACACTCACTTCCAAAGAAAAGAAGGAAGGATGGAAACTGCTGTTTGATGGTAAAACTACCACCGGCTGGCATACCTACCTGCAAAAAGATGTAAGCCCCGCCTGGAAAGTAACGGACGGCGCACTGGAACTGGACCCCGCCGTGCAGAAAAGCGCCGGCGCGCCTCATGGCGACCTGGTGACCAACGATGAATATGAGAACTTCGAACTGTCCGTGCAGTGGAAAATATCCGAAGGCGGTAACAGCGGTATCATCTTCAGCGTACACGAAGATCCCCAGTTCAAACAAACCTACCTCACCGGCCCGGAAATGCAGGTGCTGGACGATGCCAAACACCCGGATGGCAAGATCACCAAACATAATTCCGGCGATCTGTATGACCTGAAGAAAGCCCCCCAGAATCCCGCTAAACCGGTAGGAGAGTGGAACCAGGCCAAAATACTGAAGAAAGATGGCAAAGTGACCCTGTGGCTCAACGGCGTGGAAACCGCCTCTGTAGTGATAGGCTCCGATGAGTGGAAGGACATGCTGGCGCACAGCAAGTTCAAAACATGGCCCGGCTTTGCACAATACGCAAAAGGTCATATCGCCCTGCAGGACCATGGCCACCAGGTATGGTACAGGGATGTTAAAATACACGTATTATAGTAGTAATTACAAATGGTCAATTACGGACAACGATGTACATCCGTAATTGATCATTTCCCAAATAGTATCTTATTCTTCCACGTAACGTAACTATAACTTTATGAGCACAAAAACATGGGCCCTCTTCCTGCTGCTGATCGGGGCGTTACTATCCGCAGATGCAAAGCCAAAGCCTAAATTGCTGGTATTTTCAAAGACCATGGGTTTCCGCCACGACTGTATCCCCGTTGGCAAGCTGGCGATGATAAAGCTGGGCAGCGAGAACGGTTTTGAAGTAGATACCACGGAAGACGCCAGCGTATTTACGCCGGATAACCTGAAACAATACGCCGCCATTATGTTCCTCTGTACCACCGGCAATGTGCTGGATGATGCGCAGCAAACTGCCATGGAAGGTTATATCCGCAACGGTGGCGGCTTTATGGGCATCCATGCCGCCACGGATACGGAGTATGACTGGCCCTGGTATAACAAACTGGTAGGCGCCTGGTTCCTCAGCCATCCCAAACAGCAGGAGGCTACCTTACTGGTAGTGGACCGCAAAAACGCCGCTACGGCGCACCTGCCGGAAAAGTGGGTACGTAAGGATGAATGGTATAACTTTAAGGACCTGAATCCGGACGTGCACGTGCTCATTAAGATAGATGAAACCTCCTACGAGGGAGGAAAGAACGGGGATAACCATCCTATGTGCTGGTATCATGATTTTGACGGCGGCCGCGCCTTTTATACAGAGATGGGCCATACCAAAGAATCCTATGCAGATCCCCTGTATTTAAAACATGTACTGGGCGGTATCCGCTATGCAATGGGTACCGGTCACGGAAAAAAGAAAGCATAAGCATCAACTTAAGAAATGAGATATATATTCGCTATCACGGTAATGCTGGGCCTGGGCGTCCTCATTACCGGCTGTCATAAAACCCGGCCCGGTAAACCCAAAGTACTGGTGTTTACAAAAACAGCGGGTTTCCACCACTCCTCTATACCCGCAGGTATAAAAGCCATCACCAAACTGGGAGAAGATAATGGCTTCGAAGTGGATACCACCGTAAATGCCGATAAGTTCAACGAAGACTCCCTGCAGCAATACTCCGCGGTGATCTTCCTGAACACCACCGGCGATGTGCTTAACAACTACCAGGAGGCAGATTTTGAAAGGTATATCCAGGCCGGCGGCGGTTTTGTAGGTATACATTCCGCTACGGACACTGAATACGACTGGGGCTGGTACGGCCAGCTGGTAGGCGCCTATTTTGATAACCATCCGCCCGGCGTGCACAAGGCCACGCTAACGGTAAAGGATAAAACCTTTGCCGCCACCAAAGACCTGCCGGAAAAATGGGAGCATACTGACGAGTGGTATAATTTCAAGAAGCTGAATAAAACCACCCATGTACTGATCACGGTAGATGAAAAGACCTACCAGGGCGGCACCATGGGCGATCATCCCATTAGCTGGTACCATGATTTCGATGGCGGCCGCGCTTTCTACACAGAGCTGGGCCATACAGATGAAAGCTACACCGAAGCTACTTACCTGAAACATATCCTGGGCGGCATTCAATATGCCATAGGCGGTAACCGTATGCTGGACTACGCAAAAGCTACTACGCTGCGCGTACCGGAAGAAGACCGCTTTACCAAAACAACACTGGTTGCCGGCGAATTCTTTGAGCCTACGGAAATGGCCGTGCTGCCGGATCTGAGCATCCTGGTGGTACAGCGCCGCGGCGAGATACTGTACTGGGATCCCGCTACCAAAAAGATCTTCCAGGCAGGCGCGTTAAGGGTATATCACAAGACAGATGTGCCTAACGTAAATGCGGAAGAAGGTCTGCTGGGTATTACCGCGGATCCGGACTTTAAGAATAACCACTACGTATATATGTACTATTCCCCCATAGATACATCAGTGAACCGCCTGTCCCGTTTTAAATTTGAGAATGGCGTAATAGATACCGCTTCAGAAAAGATCATCCTGCAGCTGTACTCTCAACGCCAGATCTGCTGCCACACCGGCGGCTCCCTCACATTTGACGGCAGCGGACTGCTGTACCTCTCTACGGGCGATAACAGTACGCCGTTTGACGAGCCCGGCCAGCAATACACCAGCAAAGGTTACGCTCCGCTGGACGACCGTCCCGGTCATATGCAATATGATGACCGCCGCACCGGCGCCAATAGTAATGACCTGCGCGGTAAGATCCTGCGTATAAAGGTAAGCCCTGATGGTAGCTATACCATCCCGGAAGGCAACCTGTTCAAACCAGGTACGCCTAAAACACGTCCGGAAGTATACGTCATGGGTACACGTAACCCTTACCGTATATCCGTGGATAAGAAAACTGGTTATCTCTATTGGGGCGAAGTAGGCCCGGACGCCAATAATGATGATCCCAACCGTGGTCCCCGTGGCTACGATGAGGTGAACCAGGCAAAAAAGGCCGGTAACTTTGGTTATCCCATGTTTGTAGGGAATAACTACCCCTACCGTTTATATGACTATGGCACCGGCGAAAGCGGTCCTGCTTTTAACCCGGAGAAACCGGTCAATAATTCCAGGAACAATACGGGTATCAAAGATCTGCCGCCTGCACAGCCGGCATTTATCTGGTATCCATATGCCAAATCGCCGGACTTCCCGCAGGTGGGCAGCGGTGGCCGTAACGCCATGGCGGGTCCTATCTATCACAGCGAGTACTATCCTAAAGAGACCCGCTTCCCGGATTACTACAACGATAAGCTGTTTATATATGACTGGATCCGCGGCTGGATCAAAGCCGTGACCATGAACCCGGACGGCAGCTTTTCCAAGATGGAGCCGTTCATGGAGCATACCAAGCTCAATGCGCCTATCGATATGGAAATGGGTCCTGACGGACGTATGTATATACTGGAATACGGTAATGGCTGGTTCAGCAAGAATGCAGACGCTGCCCTGTCCCGTATTGACTTTAACGGTGGCAACCGCCCGCCCAAAGCCGTATTATCGGTAAATAAGCTTACCGGTGGACTGCCCTTTAAAGTAAAACTGAGCGCTAAAAAATCTGTAGACCCTGATGGCGACCAGCTGAAGTACCTGTGGTTCTTTGGCAACGGCGACAAAAAGGAAAGCACAGAGCCGGAGATCGAATACACCTACACCACTGCCGGCGAATACCCGGTAGCCGTAGAGGTAACGGATGATAAAGGCGCCAGTACCCGCACCTCCACCACTTCCCTCTACGCCGGTAACGAAACGCCGGAGGTGAAAATAGACATCACCGGTAACAAGATGTTCTACTTCCCGGGCAAGCTGGTACACTACACCGTTACGGTAAATGACCGTGAAGACGGTACTACTGCAGATGGCAAACTGGACGCATCCAACATCTTTGTAAAAGCAGAGTATGTGGAAGGCCGGGATAAAGCCGCGCTGCCGCAGGGCCACCAGGTGATCACCGGCGCTATTGCCGGTAAGAACATCATGGAAGCCGGCGATTGTAAGACCTGTCATAAACTGGATGAGAAATCCATCGGGCCTTCCTTTAAACAGGTGGCGGAAAAATATAAGAATGATCCTGCTGCGCCGGATTACCTGGCCAATAAGATCATCAAAGGCGGTGGCGGCGTATGGGGCGAGACGGCTATGTCTGCACACCCCACGCTTTCCAATAGCGAGGCGCACCAGATCGTGGAATATGTAATGTCACAGGCGTCAGATGCCAAACGGCCGCAATCCCTGCCGCTGAACAACGCTATTGAGCCTACAGTGGGCAACCCCCTCAAGGACAAAGGCGTGTTTTACCTGATGGCCAGCTATACGGATAAAGGTGGCCCCGGCATTAAGCCCATCACTGGTTCCGCTGCGGTAGAACTGTTCAACTCTAAACTCCAGGCAGGGGATTACGACAAAGCAGATGGCGTGTCCACCTATACAGATGATGGTAAGAAGTTCCTGATACCGGCTGCTAATACCACCGGCTGGGCGGCTTATCAAAACCTGGACCTCACAGAAGTGAGCGGTATTGAGATCAGCTACGGTGAGCAGCAGGCGCCCCAGTACGGCTATACCGTAGAAGCGCTGCTGGATGGCCTGCAGGGTACTTCCCTGGGCACGGTGACCATTGGCCCCGGCGGTAAGATCACACCGGAGCGCAATACAGCCCTGATCAGCTTTACGCCCGTATCTGATGGCAAGCAACATACGCTGTACTTCCGCATCAAGGCCGCAGATCCCAATGAAAAAACACCCTTGGGCATCGAAAGCTGGCAATTGACTACGAAGTAGGCAGTTATTTATTTTACTTTTTACAAAGAGACTGTACCACCGCCTGGTACAGTCTCTTTTTTTATGCCCAAACTCCGGAAAGTTTTGGTATCTTATTCTACCTTATCAATCCCCGTTTCAGTTATGAAAAAGCCATTATTCTGCCTGTTGCTCCTGCTGGGCGCGATCAGCACCTGGGCGCAGGAACACCCGGAGCCCAAAACACTATCCATCGGCGCGGCGGCGCCCGCTTTCTCCCTGAAAGGCACAGATGGAAAAACATATACCCTCGGCAGTTTTGCCAAAGCCAAAGTATTGGCTATCGTCTTTAGCTGTAACCACTGCCCCACGGCGCAGGCCTATGAGGAGCGCATTAAGCAGCTTACGAAGGATTATGTGCCTAAACAGGTAGCCGTAGTGGTGATCTCGCCCAACAGCCCCAAGGCAGTGAACCTGGGAGAACTGGGTTACACGGAGATGAGCGATACCTACGAGGAGATGCAGCTGCGCGCCAAACAGCACGGGTTTAATTTCCCTTATCTGTATGATGGGGATAACCAGCAGGTATCGTTGGCCTACGGGCCTATTGCCACCCCGCATGCCTTTATATTTGACGAGGCCCGCAAGCTGCGTTACTCCGGCCGCCTGGATAGTAAGGAAAAACCCGGAACAGGGCAGGCGGAAGATATCCGCGGCGCCATAGACGCGGTGTTGGCGCACAAAGAAGTGCCTAACCCCGTACAGAAAACCTTTGGCTGCTCCGTTAAATGGGCCTGGAAGGATGAGTGGAATAAAAAGATCCATGAGGAATGGGCTAAACGCCCCGTAAGCCTGGATACCATGGATGCCGCCGGTATCAAACAGCTGCTCAGAAACGACGGGGATAAGCTGCGCCTTATTAATATATGGGCCACCTGGTGCGGCCCCTGCATACAGGAGCTGCCGGAGTTCATCAACACAGACCGTATGTACCGGGAGCGTGATTTTGAGTTCATTACCATCACTACAGACAGTCCGGAAAAAATGGCCAAAGCGCTGGCCCAGTTAAAAAAGCTGGAAGCGTCCAATAAGAACTACCTCTACAGCGGCAGCGATAAATACCAGTTGATAGAAGCGGTGGATCCGGCCTGGCAGGGCGCCTTGCCCTATACGGTACTGGTGGAACCTGGAGGGAAGATCGTGTTCCGTCAGCAGGGGGCCGTTAACATGTTGGAACTACGCAAAGCCATCGTGGAAAATAAGCTGATAGGGAGGTATTACTAGACGGTCATTATAACGCCATAAAACTATACCGCTATCATGACCGCCAGGTACTACATTGCATATTTATGATCACCATTATTAATGTGTGGCTTTTCCGGCTGGGTGGTTTCTTTTAAAAGGGGCTTTCTTAATAGAGAACGTATACAGTTTTTTCATAACAGCATTTACATAACGTTTGAGGAAAAAGCCTTGTTATTGCATGGTAACTGCATTGACACTGCATTGCAACTGCATTGACACCCGTATCCCACCTATTTTGAAACGATGCTGCAAATTTTTGCCTAACTCCGCTTTTTCATTTTCATCGCCTGCTTCCGCTGCTTTTTCATATCCCGCTGGCCGGAGTATATATGATTGATCAGCAATACGATGATCAATATAAACAACCCAAAAAACTCCCGGGTTTCCTCTATCCAGGGTTTACCCGCCTTCATTGTCTGCGCAATATTCTCCGCGTTATGCTCTGTGGCCCAATCCATTACGCCATACTTATCAAAAAAGAGATAAGTAGCATAGGCCAGGTACACCACAATACCGATCAGGTAAGCGCCCCGGTAAAATTTCTTACGGGAAGCCAGCCAGCACAACACCGCTGCATAAAGATAGATGGGCATCCAGATATAGGGATCAGGATCATTGTACTGCAGCCCGGCAAATACAATGAAAACAACGCAAAAGAAAACGTTGAATATTTTCATGAATACTTTCATGTTGTATATAGCATTTTAACACAAATTATAAATATGCGCGGACATTATGTTTTATTTATATAGAGTGTTGGCACTCAGGGAAGTTTTTTTGAAAAATGTGAAATAAATACTTGCAAATGTTAAAATAAAGTTATAAATTGGGTTAACAATAAAGACACTGAGCACAAACCAAAATCTGATTAGCGCAACCAAAATTCACGTTGTAAAGGAATTATAAAGCTGTTATCTCGAAAGTAACTACCAAAATCTTGCAAAAATAATTCACACACATAAAGCCTTTATAAAGCCACGTTATGAAAAAAATCTACCACAATCTGGTGGCATGGTGCTGTTGTCTGTTATTTCTACTCCTAGTCAACAGCACCTTTGCCCAAACCAGGAAAATTTCCGGGCATATTACGTCTTCTGAAAATAGCGAACCTGTAGTAGGCGCTACCGTACAGGTTAAAGGCACCAGCACTGGCACCGTCACCGATGTGAATGGTGCTTTTTCATTAACAGTGCCTGACAACGCCACCCTGGTCGTTTCATTTGTAGGGTTTAAACCCCTGGAAGTGACGGTAGGACAGGGCTCCACCGTTGATGTCCGCCTGGAATCCTCTGCCAGCTCACTCAACGAACTGGTGGTAACTGGTTATACCACCCAGCAACGTAAAGAGATCGTAGGCGCCGTTTCCACGGTAAAGGCCAAAGAACTGGTAGCCGTACCGGCCGGTAATGCAGAACAACAGCTGCAGGGCCGCGTTGCCGGTTTAACCGTGCTTTCTTCCGGTCAGCCTGGTACTACCAGCCTGGTACGTATCAGGGGCTTTGCCTCTTTTGCGGGTAATGAGCCCCTCTATATCGTAGATGGCGTGCCTACCTTCAGTATTGAGAATATCAACAGCTTTGATATTGAGACCACCACCGTACTGAAAGACGCCGGCTCCGCCTCTATATACGGCGCCCGCGCCTCTGCCGGTGTGATCGTGATCACCACCAAACGCGGTACCCGTGGTAAACTAACGGTTACCTATGATGGTTCCTACGGATGGCAGAACCCTGGTAAAGGGTTTAAGGTCCTGAATCCCCAGCAAACCGCAGACTATACCTGGAGCGCATTACGCAATGCCGGTAAGCTGGAGCCCAATGGCAATCCCAAGAACGATCAGTATGGCAACGGCGTAAACCCCGTATTGCCTGATTATATCAAGGCAGGTGATAAAGCCGGCCTGTTCGAAGGTGACCCTGCCCTTGATCCCAGCCTGTATAATATCGATCCCAATAAAGGTGCGCTCTACCAGATCGTACGGGCCAATAAAGCCGGTACAGACTGGTATGATGCAGTGACCCGCACAGCGCCCATCCAGCAACACTCTGTAGGCCTCTCTGGCGGTAGCGATAATTCCCGCTTCTACCTGGGCCTGGGTTACTATAACCAGCAGGGTGTGGTAATGAGCACTTACCTTAAACGTTACACCGTCCGCGCTAACTCGGAATTTACCATTAAGAACAGGGTACGTATAGGTGAGAATTTCCAGATAGCGCTTAGGGATAACCCGCAGCTCACCAACCTGGATGAGGGTAACGCCATTTCCCTGGCTTATCGTATGAACCCCCTCATACCCATCTATGATATTAACGGCGGATGGGCCGGTACCGCAGCTAAAGGGTTTAATAACCCCAGCAACCCGGTTGCTAACCAAACTCGTGCAAAAGATAATAAAGGACATGCCTTCGGTATCTTCGGTAACGTATATGCAGAAGCAGATATCTTAAAAGACCTCACCTTCCGCAGTAGCTTTGGTGGCGGCCTGTTTAGCTTCTATGCAAATGGTATCACCCCCAAGACATACGAAAACTCTGAGAACATCGGTAACGACCTGTTATTCGAAAATGCAGGTTATGGTTACAGCTGGACCTGGACCAACACCCTCCGCTATCAACATACCTTTGGTATGCACGATATCAAGGCCCTGGTAGGCATAGAGGCCATCCGCGATGGCGCCGGCCGTAACCTGGCAGGCACCGGTCTGAACCCCTTCACCAATGTGGTAGACTACCGCACACTTACTACTACGCAATCCTCCGGCCGTACTGCCAACAGTGATGGCAGCCCCGGTAACGATATCTTCTCCATCTTTGGTAAAATAGACTACACCCTGCTGGACAGGTACCTGCTGAGTTTTGTGCTCAGAAGGGATGGCTCCTCTAACTTTGGTATCGCCAACAGGTATGGTACCTTCCCCGCTATCTCTGGCGGCTGGCGCATCAGCCAGGAAGACTTCCTGCGTAATGTGTCCTGGCTCAATGAACTGAAGATCCGCGGCGGCTGGGGTTTGATGGGGAACCAACGTATAGATCTTAACAACCAATATAACCTATATGCTGCCAGTGCTTCTTTCTCTGCCTATGCTATAGATGGCGCTAACACTGCTACTTTCGAAGGGTTGAACAAAGCCAGGATCGGTAACCCGGAAGGCCGCTGGGAAACCAACGTTACCACCAACATCGGTATGGATGTTACGTTGTTCAACAATACCATGGACATCATATTCGACTGGTATCACAAACGCACCAGGGATCTGCTCTATAACCCGGAACTGGCCGCTACTTTAGGACAGGTGACCTATCCTACCATTAACGTAGCCAGTATGCTGAACAAGGGTATAGACCTCCAGATCATCAAACGCGGTAACTTCTCCAAGAACTGGCGTTATGAGGCCAACCTTACCCTAACCACCTACAAGAACGAGATCACCAAACTGGCGGAAGGCGTAGATTACTTTGACGGTAACAGCTTCGGCTCCACCCGTATAGGTACCTTTACCCGTAACGCAGTAGGCCACCCGATCTCCGCTTTCTTTGGTTATGATGTGATTGGCCTTTTCCAGGATGATAATGATGTAAAGAACAGCCCCATACAGGATGGCGCTGCTCCCGGCCGCTTTAAATACCGCGATGTGAATGGCGATAAAAGGATCTCTCCGGATGACCGCGTGTTCTTTGGCGATCCCAACCCGCGCCTCACCTCCGGCCTGGACCTCACCATTGGTTACAAAGGCTTTGACCTGAACCTGTTCCTGTACATGGTACAAGGCTCTAAGGTGATCAACTACACCCGCTGGTTTACGGACTTCTATCCCTCTTTCCCGGGACAGGCCATCAGCGACCGTGTGTTGAGCTCCTGGACGCCGAATAATAAGAACACTTCCGTACCCATTTTCGAAGACGTATCTAACTTCAGCACCAATACCCAGCCTAACTCCTACTATATGGAAGACGGTGATTATATCCGGGCGCGCAACCTGCAGCTCAGCTATACGCTGCCCGCTTATACCTCGCGGACAATTGGTATGGAAAAACTGAAAGTATACGTACAGACCACCAACGTATTCACCATCACCAAATACAAGGGCCTGGACCCTGCGGTGAGTGGGGTGGATACCAATTTTGGTGTGGACTACGGTAACTATCCGCTTACCCGCCAGTTTATACTGGGTCTGAGCGCCACTTTTTGATCATAAACATTCAACGGACTACCTATAGTATCCTGTCTGCGCCCTGACAACGATGCATGAGCTGCAGATAAAATAAAGCAGGCAGGAAGAAAAGGGGCCATTCAAACATATTAAAATCTTAACGGATGAAAAATAAAGCGATCATAGGGATGTTGCTGTTGGCGGGAACGGTGAGCGTGGTCTTTTACGCGTGTAAAAAATCCTTCCTGAGCAGGAACCCCATCGGCCAGCTTGGAGACGCCGATGTAAACACCAAAAAGGGGGTAGAAGAGCTGCTCATAGGCGCCTACGCGGTGCTGGACGGCAACTACAACGGCTTCAACTGGCAGGCGTCCTGTACCAACTGGGTGTATGGCAGTATGGCCGGTGGCGATGCGCATAAGGGCTCCAATGCCGGTGACCAGGCAGATATCAACCCTATCGAAAGATATGAGTCACAGCCTACCAATGATTTCTATAATGTGAAATGGAAAGCGGTATACGATGGCGTGGCCCGCGCAAACAATGTGCTCAAGGCATTGGCCCTGGCAGATGTAAGCGATGAGGACCGTACCCGTATCCGGGGCGAAGCCCGTTTCCTGCGCGGTTTCTATCACCTGGAAGCCAAGAAGATGTGGAACAACATCCCTTACGTGGATGAGACCATCGATTATGTAGCCGGCAATTATAAAGTAGCGAACACAGATGACGCCTGGCCAAAAATTGAGGCAGACCTGAAAGCAGCTTACGATACCCTGCCAAATGCCATGGCCCAGATAGGCCGCGCCAATAAATGGGTAGCTGCCGCTTTCCTGGCTAAGGCCTATATGTACGAAAAAAAGTACGCGGAAGCTAAACCCCTCCTGGAAGCCATTATCGCCAGTGGCGTAAATCCCAAAGGGACCAAATTTGCCCTGGCAACCCATTTCCCGGACAATTACAACGCAGACACAAAGAACGGCCCAGAATCCATATTTGCTGTACAGGCTTCCGTTAATGACGGCGGCGCTGGCAATAACGCCAATCCTGATCAGATACTGAATTTCCCTTATTCCGATGCCGGTGCGCCGGGCGGATGTTGCGGTTTCTTCCAGCCTACACAGGAACTGGTGAACTCTTACCGCACCAACCCCACTACCGGGCTGCCCTTACTGGATGGTTCCTATAACACGGGCGCCAACCAGGTAAAGAGCGACCAGGGCGTAGCAGCAGGCGCTGCCTTTACACCGGATGCCGGCCCGCTCGATCCTCGTCTTGACTGGACGGTAGGCCGCAGGGGAATTCCTTATCTTGATTGGGGCAACCACCCGGGCGTGTCCTGGATTCGTGACCAGTCAAACGGTGGTCCTTATTCTCCCAAGAAGAATGTATATTACAAATCCCAGGAAAAAGTCCTCACAGACGGTTCCTCCTGGACAAACGGCCTCACCGCCATCAATTACATCCTGATCCGCTATGCTGATGTGCTCCTCTGGGCTGCAGAATGCGAAGTAGAGATCGGTTCCCTGGAAAAAGCCCGGGAATATGTAAATGACGTACGTACAAGGGCTATGAAAGATACCGCTGCCTGGGTAAAAAGACCGGATGGTAGTTTGGCTGCCAATTATGTGATCAACACATACAAGACAGCTTGGACGGTACAGGCCGATGCCAGGAAGGCCGTCCACTTTGAACGGAAGCTTGAACTGGCCATGGAAGGACACAGATTTTTTGATTTAGTGCGCTGGGGAGAGGCAAGTTCCGCGATAAATGCTTATATTGCATACGAATCTGGCATCATGAGCCTTTTAAGAGGCGCCAGGTTTGTTGATCCGAAAAATATTTATTACCCGATACCGCAACGGCAAATTGATTTGAGCGCGACCAACGGGGTTAGTGCTCTGAAACAGAATCCTGATTATTGATCAGGTTTTAGAATGGCGGAAGGAGAGGCACTTGTGCCTCTCTTTTATTTACCCCTGGTTTGTAGCCGCCACATCATCACGTACAGGGGAACACCACTTCACTGAGGGACAAATCACTAAGGGCAATGAAAACCACCATTCGTTTATGGTTGTTTATGTGGATGTTAGCAGGGCTTATCAGCTCCTGTAACCGAAGACCTACATTATTCCAACCACTCAATGCATCCCGCTCCGGCATCGATTTCAATAATATTATTACAGACACCGACAGCCTGAATGTGCTCAACTTTGAGTACATCTACAACGGCGGCGGCGTAGCCATTGCAGACTTTAACAATGACAGCCTGCCGGATCTCTGTTTTACCGGTAATATGGTGGCCAACCGCCTTTACCTGAATGAGGGCAACCTGCATTTTAAAGATGTAACAGATAAGGCCGGCGTAGGCGGCGATGGAAAATGGTGCACCGGCGTAGCGGCAGTGGATATTAACAGCGATGGCCGTATGGACCTGTACATATGCGCCGCTATGAATAAAGACAGTACCCGCCGCCAGAATATGCTGTTTGTAAACCAGGGGGTGGATAAAACCACCGGGGTGCCTGTATTCCGCGAAATGGCAAAGGAATACGGCGTAAACGACGCCGGCTACTCCATCATGAGCGCTTTCTTTGATTACGATAACGATGGAGACCTGGACCTGTATGTGCTCACCAACCAGATAGACTCCGCCCATTTTCCCAGCAAATACAAACCCCGCGCTCTCGATGGCAGCAGCCTGAATACAGACCGCCTGTACCGTAACGACTGGAACGACTCCCTCCATCATCCGGTCTATACCAACGTATCCAAACAGGCGGGCATTCTCATAGAAGGCTACGGTTTAGGCATCAATATCACAGATATTAACCGCGATGGCTGGAAGGATATCTATGTGGCCAACGATTTCCTGTCCAACGACATCCTCTATATCAATAACCACAACGGCACGTTCACAGACCGTTCCGCGGAATACTGCAAACACACTGCCTACTCCGCCATGGGAACGGATGTAAATGACATCAATAACGACGGGCTGGTGGATATTGTGAGCCTGGATATGCTGCCGGAAACCAACCTGCGCAAGAAGATGATGATGAACGCCAACAACTATTTTACCTATATTAATAATGACCAGTATGGCTACCAGTACCAGTATCCGCGTAACATGCTGCAGTTGAACAGGGGCGCGGTGCCCGGCGGGGACAGCATACCGGCCGTAGCGTTCAGCGATATTGGCTTTATGGCCGGTATTGCGGAAACAGACTGGAGCTGGACGCCCATGGTAGTGGATTTTGATAATGATGGCTACCGGGATATCATTGTTACCAACGGTTTCCCCCGGGATATTACAGACCACGATTTTGTATCGTTCCACGCCACCGCTGGTCCCTACGCCTCCACGGAATTTATGCTGGATCAGCTGCCGCGGGTAAAGATCCCGGACTATGCCTTCCGCAATAACGGCAATCTTACCTTCACCAACGTGGCCAAAGACTGGGGCATGGACCAGCCCTCTTTTTCCAATGGCGCCGCCTACGCAGACCTGGATGGCGATGGCGACCTGGATTATGTAGTAAATAACATCAACGACAAGGCGGAGATCTACGAGAACAAAAGCGACCAATTACCCAATCCGGCCCACTGGCTGCGTATACAATGGAAAGGCCCCACGCACAATCCCCAGGCGCAGGGCGCCCTGGTGGAGATCAGCTACCAGCAGAACGGGCGGCCGCAGCAACAGGTATATGAAAATACGGTCTACCGCGGTTACCTCTCTTCTATAGAGAATGTAGCGCATTTTGGCCTGGGCGCCGTAGACACGGTAACGGCCGTAAAAGTGACCTGGCCCGGCGGTGGGGTGCAAACCTGGCGCAACGTGCCGGCCAACCGGTTGCTGGTGGCCGATTATACGCTGTCCCAGTTAAAACCCGATACAGAAGCGATGCCGGTAAAAGCCCTGTTCACCACGGTTACCGACAGCGTAGGCGTTAATTTCATACACCACGAGTTTGACTATATAGATTTTAATGACCAGAAACTGCTGCCCCATAAGTTATCCCAGTACGGTCCCGCCCTGGCCGTGGGAGATGTGGACGGCAATGGGCTGGATGATATCTTCATTGGCGGCGCCACCCAGTTTAAAGGGGCCTTCCTGTTACAGGAGCCCGGTGGCGCTTTTACGCAAAAAGACCTGCTGCCCGGTTTGGCGGACAGTAAGGCGGCAGAGGACATGGGCTGCCTGCTGCTGGATGTGGATGGCGATAATGACCTGGACCTTTATATTGCCAGCGGCAGTTGTGAGAATAAGGCCGGCAGCCTCAGCTACCGCGACCGCCTGTACCTGAATAACGGAAAAGGCAGCTTTACGGAGGCGCAGGGCGCCATACCCGTCATTTATGCCAGTAAATCGTGCGTAAAGGCGGCAGATTTCGACCGGGATGGAGATTTGGATCTATTCATCGGCGGGCGGGTAGAGCCTGGAAAATACCCCGTTCCGGTCAATAGTTACCTATTGCGGAATGACTCTAAGGAAGACCAGGTAAAATTTACGGATATCACCACCGCAGCGGCCCCGGCCTTACAACAGGTAGGGTTGATCTGCGACGCATTGTGGACAGATTATGATAACGATGGCTGGACAGACCTGCTGCTGGCAGGGGAGTGGATGGCCCCCGTTTTCCTGCATAACAGGCAGGGAAAGCTGGAGCGCGCCAAAACCGGCCTGGAACAGGAAGCCGGCTGGTGGAGCAGCCTGGTGGCCGGCGATTTTGATAACGACGGTGACATGGACTATATAGCCGGCAACACCGGCCTTAATACCCTCTACAGGGCCAGCGCCAAAGAGCCGGTATGCATTTATGCCGCGGACTTTGACAAAAACGGCAGCTTTGATGCCGTGCCCACCCTCTTTTTGCCGGACAGCACCGGCAAAAAGAGGGAGTTCCCCGCCCATACCCGCGATGACCTGATCAAACAAATGATCATGATGCGGGCGCGCTTTCCCCGTTACCACGATTTTGCAATAGCCACCATACAGGATCTGCTTAAACCGGAAGAGCTCAAAGGCGCCCTGCAGCTAAAAGCCACCAACCTGCGCTCCTGCTACCTGGAAAATAAAGGCAATGGCCGCTTTACCTGTACCCCGCTGCCCTTACTGGCCCAGGCTGCGCCGCTATATGGCATGGTGGCGGCGGATGTGAACGGAGATGGCAACCTGGATGTGGTCATTAACGGCAACGACTTTGGCACAGAAGTATCCGTAGGCCGCTACGATGCCCTGGATGGCCTGGTGCTGCTGGGTAATGGTAAAGGGGACTTTGAGCCGATGGACATCCGCAGCAGCGGTATCTACATTCCCGGCGATGGCAAGGCCCTTGTACAGCTAAAGGACGGACAGGGCCGCCTGCTCCTGGCCGCCTCTCAGAACCAGGGGCCGCTAAAGATCTTCCGCGCACGGCAACCGGTGCAACAGCTGGCCCTGCGGCCTAATGATGCATGGGCTACCGTACGTTATGCCAGCGGGCAAACACAAAAACAGGAATGCAGCTATGGGCAGGGTTTCCTGTCGCAATCCGGCCGCAGCCTGGTATTTACCGCCCCGGTGAGGTCTGTAGAGATAACAGATTACCGCGGACAGAAAAGAACGGCTTCCCTGCAATGAGGGGCGCCTTTCCTGTTTACCAGCGCATTATCAGCAATATGAGTTGTATAAAGATCATTCATCAGTAATTTCATTAAACGTGCACGTAGCTATCGCCACATACCACCAACGTATCGATACTATTATCAACCGGTTTTTTACCGCGGCCGGCCGTGCCAAAGGGATGGCTTGCTTCCTGTTGTGCTGTGTTCTCCTGATCCCTGCCTGCCAGGCCCCGCAACCCTCAGATACCAAACTGCTGCAGGATCCGGAAGTGGTGCACGCTTCTGTAAAACGCCTTACAGACATCATAGTATATGATATCTTCTCACCCCCGGTAGCCAGCCGCATCTACGCTTATACCAGCCTGGCCATGTATGAGACCATGCGCTACCAGGAGCCGCAGTATCCTTCCCTCACGGACCAGATGCGCGGTTTCCCGCCCATGCCCAAACCCGAACCGGGCAAGGTATATAACTACCTGCTTGCGGGCGCGCGCGCCTTCCAGGTCGTAGCGCAGAAAGTGACCTTTTCTACAGACTCGTTAAAATTATTTGAGCAGCAGCTGTATGGCCGCTTCCGTAAAGCCGGCGTGAACGAGACCACTTTTGCCAACTCCATGGCTTTTGGGGAAGCCGTGGCCGCCAAAGTACTGGAGCGCGCCGCCAAGGATAACTACCGGGAAAGCCGTGGGTTTCCCCGGTACACCGTTACCCGCGAGAAAGGCGTATGGCAACCCACCCCACCGGATTATATGGATGCTGTAGAGCCCTACTGGAGCAGTATTAAGCCCCTGATGCTGGATACTTGTAACCAGTTTCAGCCGCCACCGGCCCTGCAATTCGACCTGGATACCACCAGCAGTTTCTATAAAGAAGTGAAAGAAGTATATAATGCCCGCATTAACCTGAGCCAGGAGCAAAAGGCCATTGCCAGCTTCTGGGATTGTAACCCCTATGTGATGCACCATACCGGCCATGCCATGTTCGCTACCAAAAAGATCACGCCGGGCGGCCACTGGATGGGCATTGCCGCCATTGCCAGCCGTAAGGCAAAAGCAGGTTATGTACAAAGCGGCCAGGCTTATGCGCTCACCGCCGCCACCCTGCTGGATGCCTTCATCTCCTGCTGGGACGAGAAGTTCCGCAGCCGTGTTATACGTCCGCAGACCGTTATCAACCAAACCTTTGATGAGGGCTGGGAGCCGCTGCTGCAAACCCCGCCGTTCCCGGAATACACCAGCGGGCACAGTGTAGTATCCGGCGCAGCCGCCGTTACCCTTACCCGCCTGTACGGCGATAATGTGGCTTTTATGGATACCACGGAAGTGGAATACGGCGCGGGCCAGCGCTATTTTAACTCCTTTACCCACGCGGCACAAGAGGCAGGCATCAGCCGCTTGTATGGCGGTATCCACTACCGCTCGTCTATTGAGAACGGGCTGGAGCAAGGCCGCCGTATCGGCGCATTTATTATACAGAAGATCAAAGTCGATACGGTCATCCCCAACAAGCCAAAGGCCTGACGTCCTTTTTCCGTTCATCAAAATCTGCTATCTTTATCCCCTCAAAGGCCTATTTTTCCCTATTAGAACCAAAGGCGCAATGGAGCATCCGTTTGACTATGACAGGAACAATGTGAGCGCATTACTTTATGCTATTATCGGACAGCACGGTTCCACTCAGGCACGCGACTGGCTGGAGCAAAAAAGTAAAGTGCTACAGGAAACCAAAGCATTACAGCAGTTTAATCTTACCTTTAGCGCTATCCCGCGTTTTACCGGTAAAGAGAGCATCACGTTACCCACCGGCACTATCAGTGAGTTGGCGCAGACCGCTCATGGAATTTTCATACAGGGTTATACGTTAGACCGGCTGGCCCGGTTATGGTGGCTGCTGCAATGGCCGGCAGCAAACCGGGAGGTATATGTAAATGCCATAGAAGGCCTGTTCCAGGCCGCGGAAATGAACGAGCTGGTAGCGTTGTATGGCGCCCTGCCCCTGCTGGCCTGGCCGCAGGAGTGGAAAGCGCGCACCTCGGAAGGCATCCGTTCCAACATAGGGATCGTGCTGGAAGCCATTATGCTCAATAATCCGTATCCCGCCCGTTACCTGGAAGAACCCGCCTGGAACCAGCTGGTGCTCAAAGCCTTTTTTACAGAAAAAGACGTGCACCAGATCATTGGGCTGGATGAAAGGGCCAATGCCCGCCTGGCCGCTATACTGGTGGATTATGCCCACGAGCGCTGGGCCGCCGGCCGCCCGGTGAACCCCATGTTATGGCGCCTCGTTTCACCATTTATACACGAAGGGGTGATGCCCGATATGCAGCGGGTATGGCACTCCACAGAACATATTGAAAGGGAAGCCGCCGCCCTGGCCTGTTATCATTCCGCTTATGCGCCTGCCCGGGAATTGCTGAGGCAATCGCCCATGCTGGAGCAGGAGATCGCAGACGGAAGGCTGAGCTGGGCCCATGTAGCACAAAAACAAGCAACATTGCAATAACAAACCAACGGGGACCTTATGCTGTAAAAGCATAAAATAAATATATGATGTACCGCGTTTAAGCGGTTCCATCTCCGGAAAGGGGTGCTTAGATCAGTTCCGGACAATCAAATTAAACAGGAAATTCTCATGTGTTATAGCCACCAGTTAACAGAAAAAGACCTGCAGCCGCTTTCCGTGCTGCCGGATTACCTGGATCGTATTAAGGGAATGCGTTTCTTCGATCCGCATGTGCATATGACGTCCAGGACCACAGACGATTATCAGGCCATGGCCGATGCCGGCATTACCGCCATTATTGAGCCGGCCTTCTGGCTGGGGCAGCCCCGTACCGGCGTAGATACCTTCCGCGATTATTTTAGCAGCCTCATTGGCTGGGAAAGGTTCCGCGCCGCCCAGTTTGGCATTAAGCACTATACCACTATAGGCCTCAATTCCAAAGAAGCCAATAACGAAAAGCTGGCGGCAGCCGTGATGGAGATCCTGCCCCTGTTCATTTACAAGGAAGGCGTAGTGGGCGTGGGCGAGATAGGTTTTGATGACCAGACCCCCGCAGAAGAAAAATACTACCGCGCCCAGCTGGAGCTGGCAAAAGAAGCGAACCTGCCCGTACAGATCCATACCCCTCACCGCGATAAAAAACAAGGCACCCAGCGCAGCATGGATATTGCCATAGAACATGGCCTCAACCCCGCCATGGTGATCGTGGATCATAATAACGAAGAAACCGTAAAAGAAGTGCTGGACCGGGGTTTCTGGGCCGCCTTCACTATCTACCCCTTTACCAAAATGGGGAACGAGCGCATGGTAGACATCGTTAAACAATATGGTAGTGAGCGTATTATGGTCAATTCCGCAGCAGACTGGGGCATCAGTGATCCCCTGGCAGTGCCCAAAACAGCGGCCCTCATGCACGAAAGTGGTATTGACTCGAACCACATTCATTTGGTAACTTACCGTAATGCTATCACCGCATTTGCCCAGAGCGGACAAATCAATGAAGCAGACTTTGAAACGGTGAAACAGGTAGATCAGAGTGAGAAATTTAACGGAAGCACTGTGCTAAGAGGTGGTCAGCAACCACGGATAGACAGGAATGCGATGATCATTCGGTAAAGTATAAGACAGTAATGAGATACGAAGATTTATTGATAAAACCCCCTATATCCGGTGAGTTATATTCTTAGCAAATCGTTAGGTTATTTAAGGTTGGTGCGGCCGGCCAACTTGCTAACCGCAGTTGCAGATATACTGGCGGGAATAGCGGTTTCGGGATTTTTGCACAAAGGATATTCCAATTACCTGGATCTGTTGCCCGTAGCCTGCCTGTGTTTAGCCACTATGGGCTTATATGGCGGCGGTGTAGTATTCAACGATGTATTTGACGCCTCCCTCGATAAGGTCGAAAGGCCGGAAAGGCCCATTCCCAGCGGACTTATTACAAAGACCCAGGCCATCATACTGGGTAGTTACCTGTTCCTGATAGGTATACTGGCTGCGTTTACCGTAGGCCGTGCCGCCGGCGTTATAGCCCTGGGCATAATGGCCTCCGCGCTGATCTATGATAAATGGGGCAAACATGCCAGCTGGGGGCCCGTGAATATGGGCCTGTGCCGCGGTCTGAACCTGCTGTTAGGTATTAGCCTGGTAGAGCCGGTATTGCAGCACTACACCTGGATGGCCGTTATCCCCGTGATCTATATTGCGGCTATTACCGCTATCAGCCGGGGCGAAGTATATGGCGGCAGTGTTAAGACCCTGCGTATCGCAGCTGTTTGTTATGCCTTTGTATATGGCACTATCGCGGTACTGGCGGTGATCAATGAGCGCCTGTTGCCTGCGCTGCCTTTCCTGGTGTTGTTTGTGATCATGATCAACGCGCCGCTGATCAAAGCCATGAAGTCGCCCACGGGGCCTAATATAGGCAAGGCAGTAAAAGGAGGGATCCTGGCGCTTATTGCCATGAATGCCGCCTGGGCCGCCGCCTTCTTCACCTTACCTTACGCATTATTGATATTACTGTTACTGCCGCTTTCTGTGTTGTTAGCCAGGGCATTTGCGGTAACATGAGTTAATGTGCAGATGTGCATATATGCAAATGTGCAGATGAAATGCAGCGGTTCAACCCGCATTTATTCATCTGCACATTTTTTTTACGTCGCATCAATCCATTTGCACATTCGCACATCTGCACATCCGCACATTATCTCTCTGTCTTCGCAAAATCTACATACCAGTATTTACCCAGTATGGTCCGTTCCAGCGTTAATTTATAATGTCCGCCGGCATAATCTGCCATCGTCTCGATCTTCTCTTTCTTTGGTTTTAACACAGGCGCGGTAGCGCTCCGCAGCAATTCATACATTACCCTTCCGTCTGCGGCCTTGGGGATCGCAATGCCCTGTATATACAGCACCGTAGGTACCAGGTCTACATTGGAAGTAGGCAGTTTGCTTTCAGACGCTTTCTTAAACGCAGGACCAGATACAATTAAGGGAATATGCACATCATAAGGGGCCAGGGTGCCATGCCCGGCTACGCCTGGTATATAAGTAGCGCCTGCATAACCGGCGGCATTTTTACGGTCGTCCCAGTTGGCGTCTACCAGTATATCTGCTGCCCGCTCATGGTTCCAGTGAATGAGGTCAAAGGAAAGGGTGCCTTTTACATGCCCCTGTGCATCACCAGGTTTGGCGGCTTTTGTAAAGATGGCGCCTACCCATTCCAGCGGCTGCAGGGCTGCTACGATCTTTTCGATCAGCGCTTCGTTATGGTCCTTTATATAGATGGCGCCACCAGCTACTACTACATCTTCAGAATAGGCGCTTTGTTTAAATCCGCCAGCGATCAGCAGGGGTACCAGCCCGGCTTTACCCACATGGGTGGCAAACCCATGGTCTGTAGAGATCAGGATATTATAGGAATCCGTTAACCCTTTTTGTGCCAGCGTTTCAATGATCCGGCCAAACTGCGCATCTACGGTCTTTAAAGCGGCCACGGTTTCCGGGGCGCCAATACCATGTTCATGGCCGTTATGGTCAGGATCGCCGTACCAGATGGCGCTTACTTCCGGGCCGTTGTTGGCCAGGCCATAACGGATCAGGGCATCTGTTACCCATTTGTGCTTGCCTTCTGCCGGTATGGGGCCCAGGTCCCTGGTAACGCTATCCTTGATGGATGCGGGAAGTATCATTCCTGGGTTGATGATAGCGCCGCCGCTGATGGTATGGTTCTGCAGCAAAGCCTGTCCGGTAGAGCCGGAGCTGAATACCATCATACGTTTACCCTGCGCCTGCATTAACTCGCCCAGGGTAACGGCTGTTAACAGATGACCATTGGTGGCAGTGATCACTTTTTGCAGCTCTTCTGCCTCGCCGGTATTAATACTTTTTGTTTTGCTTACTTCCGGAAAGTATACGGAGTTACCCATTAAACCATGCGTTGCCGGGTAACTGCCGGTAGAATAGGAAGAGGCATTCACGCGGGTAACCGTAGGGAACACGCTGTGATGCTCCTGGCCGTAAGTGCCCTGCTTTTTAAAGGCATACAGGTGCGGCATCAGCTCAGGGGTAATATAATCCGGGCGCAGCCCGTCAAAGAATACGATCAGGGTCCGGGTAGAGGCCTGGCCGTTGGGCGCTGTCTGGGCCTGCAAACCGGCGGTTAGCAGGCAGCAGCCCAGCATAAGCATAAAGCTGTTGATCCGTTTCATGATATTGCTGTTATTGTTTGTAAAGTTTATTTGTCCCACCATACATTGATATTGGTATTATCTCCACCCATACCGGCCACCGCTTCTGCCAGGCGCTGGGGATTCAGTGACTGCAAATAAGGAGGATACGGCATCCGTACCGGGAATTTATTCTCCATCGGTATACCGCTGCCCCTGGGCAGCACCGGGTAGCCTGTTCTCCTTTTCTCAAACCAGGATTGATAGTCTGTAAAGAAAAAGGCAAAATACTTCTGCAGCATGATCTGCTGCAGCTGCGCATCTACCGTGCCGGCTGCATTATAAGCAACATTGGGCTGCTGCAGGAAATTTTCCGGCATGGTTACGCCCCATTGCGTCATAGAGGCGCGGATGCCTGCTTCGTAATGCTGCTGCGCGGTTCCCGCTGTATTATAACCTTTCAGCGCCAGTTCTGCCTTAATAAACTCCAGTTCTGCATAGGTCATCATAATACCCAGCCCGGAAAAGGTCTTCAATGCATCCGGATAGCTGGAATTGTCGCCTACCGGGTAGCTTACAGAGGTAGGGTAACCGCTCTCTATGCCACGGTATACCAGGGGACTATCTACCTGTGTGGCCCATACCGCACGCCGGGGATCGCCATTGGCATTCAGCTGGTCAATAAAGAATTTGGTCAGGTATACCTGGTCCCGCCATTCCAGCTGCCGTGTGTTATAGAAGGGGTTAAAATAGGGATAAGTACCCGGGTATTTCATGATGGCTTCATTTGCGTTGCCGGTAAACATGGGATATTTAGCCGGGTCTGCCAGCAGTGTATTGATCTGCTCTTTCACATTCACTTCCCCATCGCGTTTGCTGATCCGCAGCAGTAAACGCAGTTTCAGGGAATTGGCGAATTTCTTCCATTTCATCGTTCCTGTGCCTGCGTTGGTGGGATCGTATAATAGATCGCCGCCATAAGTAAGCGGCCCGGGGGTAAAAAGGGTGTTGGCGGTATCCAGCAGCTTTAACAGGGAAGGATAGATATCTTTCTGCTTGTCAAAAGCTGGCAGGAAATTACCAACCACGCCCTTGGTTGCTTCGGAATAAGGTACGTCCCCATACAGGTCTGTAAGGATGGAATAGGCCCAGGCCTTATACACCAGCGCAATGCCTTTGTAGTTATTCTCTCCCAGGCCGGAAGAGATGGTATAGATATCCTCAATATCCGTCATATACCGGTAAAAATCTGTCCATACGCCTTCTCCCGGGTTGATGATATAACGGTGCACGCCGCCGCCGGTATTGCTGGCGCGCGGAGCGTCTACCTGCATCAGCTCATGGGTGAAGAAACGCCCTTCGTTGATGGCGGTATTTACCATACGGTATTCCAGCTGTCCCAGCATAACGCCGGGTGTGACCTCCTTAGGGCGGTTAGGATCCGTGCTCAGTATGTCAAAGTTCCTGGTGCAGGAAACTGCAAACAAGGCGGATAATATAACAATAGAAAGCTGTTTGATGGCTGTCATAAATAATGATTAAAATTTTACAGTAAGATTGATGCCCATGGTCCTGGTAGAGGGGAACTGGGTAAGCTCCACACCGGGTGTGAGGGTGCCGTTATTCAGGTTACCGCCTTCCGGGTCAAAACCGGGAAAGCTGGTAATGTTGAACAGGTCCCTGCCATATAAGGCTACGCTGGTTTGCGCCAGGCGCAGGCGGTGCAGCCAGCGGGCGGGCAGATTGAATTCTACACGGGCTTCGCGCAGCTTCAGGTAAGAGGCGTCAAAGATGTTGTTTTCCGCATTGTTGATGGCATAGATGGTTTCATAATAAGAACCGGCGGATACCCTTACCGTGTTGGGCTCATATTTGCCGGTAGTAGGGTTCAGCACTACGCCGTCTCCTACAATGCCCTCATCGCGGCCAGGCAGCGTTACCTTGGTCTTGCCAAGCGTGTTGTTCTTGTGGTTGGTCTGTGAGTACATGCTGCCGCCTTTCTGTCCATCCAGCAGTATACTTATCCGTACATTACGGATGGTGAACTCGTTCATAAGCCCTGCTTTCCAGTCAGGGAAGGCATTGCCCCATTTCTTCACCACAGGGTCATAAGCGGCCGGTAGTCCTACAGAAGAGTAGATGATCTTGCCATCCGCATTCCGTTGCAGGCCCAGGCCGTACATATCGCCCATGCGGCCGCCTACGCGGGCTTCGATGGTTACGTTACCGCCATGGTTATAGATGATCTGGCTGGGTACGCCCTCTGCCAGCTCTTTTACATAACTGCGGTTCATGCTCCAGTTAAGGGTAGTGGTCCAGCTGAAATTACGGCCTGCCACCGGTTTGCCGTTTAAGGTCAATTCTATGCCCTGACTATTGATCAGGCCTGCATTTACATACTTGCTGTTGTAGCCGGAAACAGGATCCACCTGGATCGCGATGACCTGGTTGCGGCTGTTATTGTTATACACGGCAGCATCTACGCCTATGCGGCTGTTAAATAAACGGACATCGATACCGGCTTCCCAGCTGGTCGTGATCTCCGGTTTCAGGTTGGCATTAAACAGGGCCGCAGGGTTGGTAAAGCTGTTGCCGTAGATCTTGTCATAATATTTATCAATATTGTAAAGCGGCGCGTCATTACCTACCTGCGCCCATGATAACCGTAGCTTGGCCAGTGAGAACATAGCTGGCATGGGGAAGATCTCATTCAGCAAAAAGCTGCTGCTTACAGAAGGGTAGAAATAGGAATTATTGCTGGCAGGCAGGGAGCTGGACCAGTCATTACGCCCGGTTACATCCAGGAAGATCTTTTCCCGGTAAGACAGTTGGCCGGCGCCATACAGGCTGTTAATGTTCCTTTTTGACCGTTGCGGATCACTCACCGCGGGGTCCAGGCTGTTGGAGATCATATAGATGCCCGGCTGTGCCAGCCTGTCCGCATACATGCCGGCAAAATCGTATTTCTGCCGCAAGGCATTACCCCCACCGGACAGCGTAAATTTCAGATCACTATTGATCTTGTCATTATACGTCAGCAGGAAATCGGAATTGGTCTCAATATTAAAAACATGCTGTTCGCGGAACATACCGTTAGGATACTTGGTCATGCTGAAAGGACGCTGTTGTGACCTGTATTCAAAGGAAAGATCGGTACCGCTGCGTAACATCAGTTCCAGTTTTGGTGTGATGGTGTAGTTGATGGTAAGGTTACCGATCACCCCATGTTTATCCATTTTATTCAGCATCTCGTAGAGGTCCAGGTAAGGGTTGTCTGGCCCTGTATTAAAGGGATTCCGCTGTTTTACATTGGTAAGCCCCGGCTGCCAGTAAGGTTTGAACCATTCCGGCTTTATATTAGGCGCGGTGCCAATGATCAGGAAATACATCATGGACTGGTTATTATAACCAGCGCCCGGCAGGTTATCGCTTTTTTTATTGGTGTAGTTTACCTTACCGCTGATCTTTAACTTGTTATTGATCTGCTGATTTACGGACAATGCGGCGTTAATACGCTCAAAACCGGTATTGGGCAGGATCCATTCATTTTTCAGATGGGTAAGGGACAGGCGGGCAGCGCCTTTTTCCGTACTGCCCTCAATGGCTACGCTGTTAGATACCGTAATACCGGTACGGAAAAAACCGGAGATATAATCTTTCTGCGGCACCCAGGGCGTACGTTCTGTGGGCTTGCCATCAGGCGAGTTGGGATTATACTGGAAATACGATTGCCCGTTAAACTTAGGGCCAAAGGCACGGCCCGCAGCCACAGTGGTGCTGGTATTGGCGCCATCTTCACTATTCAGGTAAGAATAATATTTATCCGTTCTGCCTTCGCCATATTCAAACTGGTAATCCGGCCAGCGGTTTACCTGGTCTATACTTACGTTCAGATTATAGGTAACGCCCAGGCCGCGTTCCTTACGCTGTTCGCTTTTAGTGGTGATCAGGATAGCGCCGGTGGCTGCCCGGCTGCCATACAGGGCGGTAGCGCTGGCGCCTTTCAGTACGGTCACTTTTTCAATATCGTCCGGGTTCAGGTCAGACAGATCAGAGCCAAAATCAATAGGGTTATCTGCAGACAGGTGGGAGGAAAAACCAGTGCCGGTAATACGTTTGCTTACCGGTACGCCGTCCACAATGATCAGCGCCTGGTTATTATCCAGGTTCAGGGAAGACTCGCCGCGCAGCGTGATCCTGGAAGAGCCCATAGGGCCTGCGCCTACGCCCTGTATATTCAGGCCTGCTACCTTACCGGATAGGGAGTTGATCCAGTTATTGGTCTTGGCGTCTTTTACCGCATTTTCCCTGATGGTCTGTGCGGCGTAGCCCAGGGATTTCTCCTCCCGGCGTATGCCCAATGCGGTCACTACTACCGCATTCAGCTCTTCAGAACGTTCATGCAGGGTAACAGACAGGGACAGGCGGGTATTGGCGTCCACCGTATACCCGGACAGGCTGTCTGTTGTAAAGCCCACATGGCTGAATACAAAATGATAAGGACCGCCCTGGCGCAGGTTAGAGAGGGTGAATATGCCCCGCTCATTGGTGGTGGTATTGGTCAATACATGATTGGCGCCATCTTTCATGGTTACCACCACGCCAATTACGGCTTCGCCGTTACCATCTTTTACAATACCAGCGGCGCTGGGAATTTGTTGCGCCTGGCTGCTTACAGCTACAGCCAGTAACAGGCATAGCAAGCCGGTAGCTTTGATCGTTCGCATAGATAGGTAGATCTTCGCATTCATATTTTTTGAGTTTAGAGAAAAGCAATCCTATGCATGCCGCATACAGTGTGCGGATGCTTATATGAAACCATTGTTGGAATGTTATTACTCCTCTATATGGATCGTTCCCTCTTTTTCATACACGCGCAGGTGGTTGAGTAACCCGATCGTTTCCAGGAACGCCATCAATGACTCTTTTTCACTGTTAAACCCGCCGGTGAAACGCATACCGGTCAGCGCGCCCTGCCGGAATACGATCCGGGTATTAAACCTGGCAGACAATCTGTCGAAAATTTCATCCAGCGGCTCGTTGTTGAATGTGAGCATAGCTGCGTTGGCAGTATCTATGGTATGTTTTGCTGCTACAACATTTGCCGGAATATGGCGCTTCACTGGTTCACTGTATATAGCTATGCTGCCTTGGAGCGGATTAAAACGAAGCTCCTGTCCGGGCGCCAGGTAAGCGCTTTTTACGCCTTGCGCTTTTAATATACTATCCGGGCGTACTACTACTTTACCGCTTAATAACCGTACGCTGATCATGTCTTTATCCGCATTAAAAGCAGTAACGGTAAACACTGTGCCCAATGCGGTGGTAGCCAGTTTGCCGGCGTATACTGTAAATGGCAGCCTGCTGTTCTGCGCTACATGAAAACTGGCTTTTCCCTGCAGTTGTATATCCCTGTTATACTGGCCAAAAGGCGTCCGGTACCGGATAGCGCTGTGTGGCAACAGGTCAATACGGCTGCCATCGCTCAGGGAAAAAGATAACATGGTGGCCGTTGTATTCTGTTGTTCCTTATACTCAGGTAAACTGTCTTTGATCACGATGGACGGTTGGGCTGCTGCTACCATAGCACGCTGACGGTCCTGCATATAATAAGTGAGCGCTCCCAGTGATAATAATACCGCAGCTGCTGCCGCCCATCCATACCGGGTGATCAGTTTCCTGCGCCGGAATGTGGTCTGCTGCCGGATAGCCTGCAGCATTTTGCCGGAAATAGCTTCCGGCAGTAAATGACTACTGGTAAAATTATCCCAGCTTTCTTCTGTTACGTATTGCTGTAGCGCTTCCGGATGTTCCAAAAAATAGGATTTCACCATCCGCCTTTCCTGTTCGTTACATTCCCCGCTAAAGAATCGTATAATAAGCGCTTCCGTAATTTTCATACATACCTACTTCGTAAGGAACAAGTCCTATCCCTCACTGCGTAACAATTAGTTAACACGGGAATGCTCAGAAAAGCAACAGTAATTTATCCTTTAACTGGCGGAGTGCGCGGCCTATATGGTTTTCCACTGTTTTGGGAGAGATGGACAATTGTTGGGCTATTTCTTTATGGGACAGTTCTTCGAAGCGGCTCAGTTTAAAGATCATCTTCCTGGCGGGGGACAGGTCTTCTACCAGGGTTTGCAGCCTGCGCAGCTCATCTTTATGCACGGTATCCATTTCAATAAAAACAGATTGCGCCGCTTCTGTTGGTGCAATATGTTGTTTGGTATAACTGCCTTCTTTCCGCAGCAGGTCTATCATCGTGCTTTGTGCTATGCGGAAGATCTGCCTGGAGAGCTCCACCTCTGTAGAGAGTTGCTGCCGCCGCTCCCACATACGGATAAAGGTAAGCTGTACGGCCTCCTCGCTCAGGTAAGCAGATTGGGTGTATTTCAGCACATAGAAATAAAGTTTGGTATGGTACAGCGCATACACCTTGTCAAAGGTCTTGTTGTTCCCATCCCTTATTTCCTGTATACTGATCTCCATAATAGGGCATAAAAATAATAGCTGTGGAGAAGGGGATGGGTTATCCTATTGTTAAGAATGGATCACTCCAGCAATCCCCGTTTTATCGCCTCCTTCACCAACCCCGCAGTATTCTTCACCGCCAGTTTCTGTGTCAGGTTCAGCCGGTGGGTCTCCACGGTGCGTAAGCTGATATATAACATATCCGCTATCTCCTGGTTGGAATGTTCTTCCGCTATCAGCTTCAGGATCTCTTTTTCGCGGCGGGTAAGGGGTATTTCGTAATTACTGCTTCTTTGTCCGGAGAGTACTTCATTCAGCAGGCTTTGTTTAAGGGAATCATCCAGGAACTGTTCTCCCTCATATACTTTTTCTATAGCAGCCAGCATGGTTTCAGGGTCCGTATTTTTAAGCAGATAACCCACGGCGCCGTTACGCAGCATTTGTTTTATGTAATGCGTTTCCATAAAACTGCTAAGGGCGATCACCTTTATATCCGGGTAGTGTTTTACTACCTGCTTGCATAGTTCAATACCATCCATACCGGGCATCTGTATATCCAGCAGCAGTACCTGCGCGCCAGTATCTGCCAGCGCGGGCAACAGTTGTTCGGGATCGGTGGTATGGTATACGACAGCTATATGGGCATAAGGGGCTAGCATTGTCCTGATGCCATTGATCACGAGCAAATGATCATCCGTAATAGCCACTTTAATTTGCATATCAATTAATATTATTTGCTACAGGTTAGTTATTCGATACAATACTTACATCAAACTCAATATACGCAGTGGTGCCCTGTCCGGTTGCCCCGTCAATGGCAATATTTCCGTTCAGTGCATGTATACGTGACTGCAGGCTGATAAGCCCATTGCCTGTTTGTTTGGCCGTTTGGTCAATACCCACGCCGTTATCTTCTACGGTGATGGACAACAGGCTATCATGCCGGCTTAACTGCACCAGCGCTTCGTTGGCCCGCGAGTGCTTGATGATATTGTTGACCAGCTCCTGCACAATACGGTATACAGACAGTTCAAAATTTGGCTTAAAACGCCCAATCTCACCTGCGCTGTAAAACTGCACCTGCAGGGTGCCGGAGTAGCTGATATTGCTGCAAAAGTTTTGCAGCGCATCTTTTAACCCCAGCCGGTATAATGTTTCCGGCATCAGGTTGTGGGCGGTTTTCCGTACATCGTCAATAGCATCGTCCAGTAAGCCGATGGCATGCATATAGGCGGGGTTCTCCTTTAACACGGTCTGTTCCTGCCGGATAGCGGCAAAATGCATTTTTACGGCGGACAGTAAACCACCTATACCGTCATGCAGGTCTTTGGACAGGCGCACGCGTTCCTTTTCTTCGCCCTGCATCAGGGCTTCCAGCACCTGTACGGTCTTCTCTTTTTCCAGGGTCTGCAGCCGTTGTGCCTGTAGTTTGATGCGTTGTTTATACCGCAGCCATATTAACAGGGAAAGGGCTGCCAGCAGGCCGGCCGCCAGCAGGAAGATGGCCTGCCATTTGGCGCGGGAGGCCAGTTGCAGGTCTTTTTCTGTAAGCAGCAGTTTTTTCTGGGCCAGCTCTTTATCCTTTTCTGCCGTTTGAAAGGCTATTTCTAATTGCTGCACATGTTTGCGGGTGCTGGCGCCTAAAAGGGAGTCATTCAGCGCTTCGTATTGCCGCCGGTATTGTAAGGCGGCCTGTGGCTGGCGCAATGCTTCCTTGATCTCTGCAGCGGTGAGATAGGTTTGCCGTAGCTCGTCATTTGCCTGCATACGTTTGGCCAGCGCTATAGTAGAGGCGATCACGGTATCGGCCCTGGCTGCCTGCCCGGTTTTAAGCAATTCCTGGCCAAATCCCAGCTGGGCATATAAGCGGTAATCCTGGTCCGGGTAGTGGTCTGTAATGGCCATCACCTGCTCATACTGCCGCAGCGCTTTGTCATGCTGGTTCATATCGGAATAAATGCTCCCGGTATTGATCAGGCCATCCATTACATAGGTACTGTCGCCCAGGTAGCGGCCCAGGCGTATCACTTCCAGGAAAGTGGCTTCGCCCTGTCCGGATTTTCCCAGCTTGGTAAGGGCATAGCCCAGGTTTACCAGGGCAGATGCGGTACGGGGCGTATCCCTGTCCTGCCGGGCCAGTGCAATGGCCCGGTTGGCGTAGGTAAGGCTTTTTTCATAATCCTCTGTGCTCAGGAAGATGGAAGCCAGGTTATTATAGAGCTTCTTCCTTACGGGTAGCTGGCCTGTTTTTTCTGCCAGCGCCAATGCCTGCAGGTAATAATTGGCTGCGGCAGAGAAATTGCCGGTCTCATGGTATTCATTGCCCATATTGTTATAGGACACCATCAGCCGCCGTTCATCGTTAAACGCTTTATAGATCACGGCTGCCTGGGTGGCCAGGAATAAGGCTTTGGTATATTCTCCCCGCAAGTTCAGTATGTTAATGTAGTAAGAAGTGAAAATGGCCGCGCCCAGCGGATAATGCAGCTGCCGTGAGAGGGCCAGCCCCTTTTTGAAGTAATAGGCCGCGCTGTCCGGCTGGTCAGGATAGAACTGGTCGCCATACAGGTAAATGGCAGTTACCGTAGCCGTATCAGCAGGCTGGCGCTGTATAAGGCGGTACAGGCTGTCTGCACGCGTTAACTGCGCCTGGGCGCGCCAGCCCGTGCAACAGCATAACAGTAGTATATATAAAACGATCCTGTTCATACCTGTTTTTCTAAAATTGGCAATGCCGGAATTATCCTCCAATGCGGCGATGCAACAAAATGTATTATGGAAATTTTACTTTGTTACAGGGTTAACAGGGGCCGTTACATTCAATTGTATTATCCGTAGCAAAAGTCGGTATTTCCGGCAAGATGCGCAACAGTAGCATCCCTTAAGTTTTACGTACTAGTACGTGGCCTAAATAAGGGAATAATACGGTTACATATGAGGGTTTTAGGATATTTTTGTACTTTGAACCATTAATCCAACAGAAAGGAGCTTGTGAAGATGCAGATCAGCAACTATATCCAACAGTCGTTCCAGGTAAACTATGCCTACCGGGTCTTTTTTTCAGATCACATATTTGAACCCACCAATACCCAACTCGCAGCCTGGCTGCGGGAGCAGGCCAGCCCGCATTACCGCAAGCGTTTGCTGGTGGTAGCGGATGATGGCGTATGGCAATCGCATCCCTACCTGCAAGCGCAGGTAAGCGCTTATTTCCAGGCCGTTAAGGAGGTGGAGCTGGCGCCGGAGATCATCGTGATACCTGGCGGGGAGGCCTGTAAGAACGACGAAGCGCTATTTTTCCGCTTAGTAGACGCTATTGATAAATATGCCATAGACCGCCACTCCTTTGTGATAGGCATTGGCGGCGGTTCCGTGCTGGACCTGGTGGGGTTTGCCGCCGCGGTATCCCACCGCGGGGTACGGCATATCCGGATCCCTACTACCGTATTGTCCCAGAACGATTCCGGGGTAGGGGTGAAGAACGGGATCAATTTCAAAGGCAAAAAGAATTTCCTGGGGGCTTTTGCGCCACCGGCAGCCGTATTCAATGATGCGCATTTCCTCACCACCCTGGATGCCCGCGATTGGCGCGCCGGTATGGTGGAAGCCGTAAAAGTGGCCCTTATCAAAGACGCCGCCTTCTTTGAATGGATGGAAGGAGCGGCCACCGCACTGGCCGCCCGTGATATGGACGCCATGCAAAAACTGGTATTCCGTTGTGCGGAGCTGCATATGCAACATATTGGCGGTGGCGGCGATCCGTTTGAGAGCGGTTCTTCCCGCCCGCTGGATTTTGGGCATTGGAGCGCCCATAAGCTGGAGCAGCTCACCAACTTCTCCTTACGCCACGGCGAGGCCGTATCTATTGGTATTGCGCTGGACAGCGTATACGCCAACCTGATAGGCTGGCTGGATAAACCGTCTATGGAACGCATCCTGCACTTGCTGCAGCAAATGGGATTGCCGTTATACCATCCGTTGCTGGATATGCAGGCGGGCGCTACCTCCCCGGTGATCAAGGGCCTGGAGGAGTTCCGCGAGCACCTGGGCGGCCGCCTCACCATCTGCCTGTTAAAGGCAATAGGGCAAGGGGCAGAAATAAACGATATGGATGTAACCCTGCTGCAACAGGCAGGCGATATATTAAAACAGTTAACCGTTGTCAGCCAATAGCTAAAAACTAACGGCTAACTGCTAACCGCTATTTTTACCATGCGCACAAACCACGGACACCTTACTTACTGCACTAACATACATCCCGGCGAAGGTTGGGATGAGCACTTTAAACAGCTCCGGCAGCATATACCCCTGGTAAAGGCCGTTTTAAGCCCTTCCCAGCCCTTTGGCATTGGTTTACGGCTGTCTAATAAGGCCAGCCTGGAACTGAGCAAAGAGGAGCAGCTAACGGCCTTTAAACAATGGCTTAAAGAACAGGATTGTTATGTGTTTACCATGAATGGTTTCCCCTATGGCGGTTTCCATCATGTAAAAGTGAAGGACCAGGTACATGTACCGGATTGGACCCAGGCAGACCGCGTAATCTATACCATCCGCCTGTTCCGCCTGCTGGCGGCCCTGCTGCCGGAAGGGATGGAAGGCAGCATTTCCACATCGCCCCTGTCTTACAAGTTCTGGGCGCGTTGTGAAGAGGAAGTGAATTCCGTAACAGAAAGCGGCACCCTTAACCTGCTGCTGGTAGTGGAGCAACTGGCGCGCATCCGCCGCAACGGCGGGCCTTTGCTGCATATTGATATTGAGCCGGAACCGGATGGCCTGCTGGAGAACTCACAGGAATATATACACTGGTATTTTCAGCGCCTGCTGCCCGCCGGCATTCCCTTCCTGGAAGATAAGCTGGGCGTAACCGCAGCAGAAGCGGCAGATATGATCAAGGATCATGTGCAGTTATGCTACGATGTTTGCCATTTTGCGCTGGCATACGAGCAACCGGCACAGGTATTGGCCACCATGCGGGAGCATGGCCTTAAAATAGGCAAGCTGCAGATCAGCGCTGCCCTCAAGGCCGCCTTACCGGCTGCCGGTACCCCGAAGCGGAACGCCGTGATAGCCGCTTTCCGCGCCTTTAATGAACCAATTTATTTGCACCAGGTATTAGCCCGCACTGCTGCCGGTATTCAACATTATCCTGATCTCCCGGAAGCCCTGGCAGATGCGGAGAACCCGCAGGTACTGGAATGGCGCTCCCACTTTCATGTACCTTTGTTTATAGATCATTACGGGCTGCTGTCTGCCACGCAGGAAGATATACGCGAGGTGCTGGCTTTACAGCAGCAACAGGCCTTTACGGCGCATATGGAAGTGGAGACTTACACCTGGGAAGTGCTGCCGGCAGATCTGAAGTTGCCAATGGACCAATCCATTGCCCGCGAACTGACCTGGGTAAAGCAACAGTTGGAATTGTGACGCACACATCATAGCTTTGGGGTGGATTTGTATTAACGCTCATATATAAGGCTCTATGAGAAAAACAGTTGTGTTGGATGTAGTTGGACTTTCTACATCCGTAATAGGCGAGCATACTCCATTCTTGCAGCAGTACGTACAGCGGAACCACTTGTCAACGGTTACACCTATGTTACCCGCCGTGACAACCGCCGTACAAAGCACCTATGTAACCGGTAAATGGCCCGCAGACCATGGCATTGTTGGCAATGGCTGGTACGACCGCGAGGATTGCGAAGTGAAATTCTGGAAACAATCCAATAAGCTGGTACAGGCAGAGAAGATCTGGGAAAAAGCCAGCCGCCTGCAGCCGGATTTTACCTGCGCCAAGATGTTCTGGTGGTACAATATGTACTCCTCCGCAGACTACTCCGTAACGCCCCGCCCGCAATACCTGTCAGACGGGCGCAAGATGCCGGACTGCTATGCCCACCCCGCTTCCCTGCGGGACCAACTGCAAAAAGAACTGGGGCAGTTCCCTTTATTCCAGTTCTGGGGGCCCGGTGCCAACATTAAATCCACCCAGTGGATAGCGGACGCCTCCCAGGTAACAGACAACCTCTACGATCCCACGCTCACGCTTATTTACCTGCCCCACCTGGACTACTGCCTGCAGAAATTCGGACCGGATCTCTCCCGCATCAGCAAAGAGCTGCAGGAGGTAGACGCCGTTTGCAAACAGCTGGTCAGCTTTTACGAACAGAAAGGCGCGCAGGTCATCATACTCTCTGAATACGGCATATCGCCGGTGAATAATCCAGTGCACATTAACCGTGTACTTCGGCAGGAAGGCCTGCTGCAGATACGTGTTGAAAGAGGACTGGAACTGCTGGATCCCGGCGCTTCACAGGCCTTTGCAGTAGCGGATCACCAGCTGGCGCATATCTATATCAACGATCCCCGTTGCGCCAGAAAAGTGCGCAACATTTTGGAAAATATACCCGGTGTAGAAATGGTGCTGGATCGGGAGGGCAAACGCGCCCATCACCTGCACCATGAACGCAGCGGTGAGTTTGTGGTAGTAGCAGACAGCAACAGCTGGTTCACCTACTACTACTGGCTGGAAGATAACAAGGCGCCGGATTTCGCCCGTATCGTAGACATCCACCGTAAACCCGGTTATGACCCGGTAGAAATGTTCCTGAACCCTGCAGATCCCATGGTAAAGGCTAAGATCGTAGGCAAGCTGCTAAAGAAGAAAATGGGCTTCCGCTACCTCATGGATGTGATACCGCTGGATGCCACACTTATCAAAGGCTCGCATGGCCGCCTCCCGGCTGATCCTGCCTACCATCCCGTGCTGATCACGCCTACCGCCCAGGCAGCGCAACAGCTGCAGGCGACGGATGTTTACGGCACTATCTGGAATACGATGATGTAATGATATTGGATAGAATGCTATCGATGATGATGTAACGATATTGATGATGCAATAATATTATAGCCTCCCGGCAAACAGGCCGGGGGGCATTTTTTTACCCCTGCCATCCATTAAAGATCCAGCCCCATCGCCATCCCTCTACACCGCTGGACTCATGCCCTAGAGTCATCCCCTGAACTCATCTGCCGCACCTCACGCCTAACCCATGACAAGGCTCCCGCCTAACCCGTAAAACCCCTCTCGCCTGACGTGCATACCGCGTTGCCGGCAGGTTCCTCAGTGGGGCCTTGGCTGGCGCGGCTCCTACAGCCTACTTGCCAAACAGCCAACCGCGGCAGGCGCAGCCCCACGGAGGAACACTGCCGGCATAGCCTATGCCCATCCGCATTAGCCCAGAGGAACATTGCCGGCATAGCGCTGCCGGATTGGGCGATAGTGATCTGCTGGTGAGCTCACAGAGCCATATGTCCTGCTATTCGTCGCCTCTACAGTACGCTCATCATTAATAATTTGCATTTATCTCCCTTGTTGCCGTATCTTTTGCAACCGATTGTAACCGCCATTAACACAGCGGCTGCAATTAAAATGTAGATATTCGTAAACTGGTACACAAGCCATCACAACAGACAGTAAACAACATACCACGAAATAAAACACAACACGGATGAAAAGACGAGATTTCCTGAAAACCGGCGCCATGGCAGGCATGGGAGCCGGCCTTACTTACCTCAACTTCCCGGTATTTGGGCAGCAGGCCCCCAGCAACAAGGTAGTGCTGGCAGTAATGGGCGTAAACTCCCGCGGTAACTGGCTGGCACAGGTAGCAGCCAAACTGCCCGGCGCAGAGATCGCCTATATATGCGATGTAGAAGACGGCGCCATTGATAAAGGCCTGAAAGCCATCGCAGGCCCCGGCGGCCAGCAGCGCAAGCCGGAAGTGATCAAAGATATCCGCAAGCTGCTGGAGCGCAAGGATTTTGACGCGCTGTTCGTAGCTGCGCCGGACCACTGGCATGCCCCGGCCGCTATCATGGCCACCGCTGCCGGCAAACATGTGTACGTAGAGAAACCATGCAGCCAGAACCCCCACGAAGGCGAGTTACTGGTACAGGCAGCCCGCAAACATAACAGACTGGTGCAGATGGGCAGCCAGCGCCGCTCCTGGCCTAACCTTACCCAGGCGGTAAAAGAAGTACGGGATGGCGCTATTGGCAAGGTATATTATGCCCGTGGCTGGTATGTAAACAACCGGCAGCCTATCGGCATCGGTAAAAAGATAGCGGTGCCATCTACCCTTAACTGGGATCTGTGGCAGGGCCCCGCCCCCCGTAAAGATTACCTGGACAATATCGTGCACTATAACTGGCACTGGCGCTGGCATTGGGGTACCGGCGAAGCATGTAACAACGGTACCCATGAGCTGGATTGTATGCGCTGGTTCCTGGATGTAACGTTCCCTACCAAGGTAACATCCGCTGGCGGCCGTTACGCTTATCCTAAAGATGACTGGGAAACGCCGGATACCCAAACGGTGAACTTCGAGTTTGAAGGCGGCAAATCCATCTCCTGGGAAGCCCGCAGCTGTCATCCTTTTGAGCTGGAAGGCAGCGGCCGTGGTTTTACCATCTTTGGCGAAAACGGCGCCCTGTACAACACCGGTGGCGACAGCTACAAGATCGTAGACTTTAAAGGCAAGGTGGTGAAGGAAGTAAAGCAGCAGAATCATGGGGATCAGAACGTGACCAACGTGGTAAGCCCTGCAGGCGAATTCCTGGATGCTATCCATATCAGCAATTTCCTGGAAAGCATCCGCGGTAAGGCTAAACTGAATGCAGAGATAGCAACCGGCCATACTTCCGTGATGTTATGCCATCTGGCAAACATCTCCCAGCGCGTTGGACGGATCTTACACTGCGATCCCAGCAACGGGCACATCCTCGATGATAGCGATGCGGCAAAACTGTGGGGCAGGTCTTATGAGAAGGGTTGGGAGCCTAAGGTATAGCAAAGCTCAGTAAGATGGATCATCTAGGGCTGGAAACAGTTCAGGCATTCGTTTTTCTAAAACAGATCAAACTTTTGCTTTAAGTATAGCATCCCGCTCTTCCGGCGGCAGGGTGTTCACCACCAGGTCATACGCCTGTTGGATGAAGCCTTGCAGCTCGTTCCACTCCAGGGAGGCGGGATGTTTTACCTGTACCCAGTGATACCTTGCCAGGTAAGGCATGGGCACGATCCCCGGATGGGCGATCAGCCGGTGAAACTCACCCGGCGTGCATTTAAAGGATAGCTTGTAAGGCGGATCTACCCGCACAGAGCAAAACAGCTTTTCCCCTACTGAAAAACACATCTCTTCATCCCACTTTTCTTCTGCCGTTACGCCCGGGAAGGACAAGCAGTAATTAAATGTAAGATCTAACATAATACCCCAAGGTTAAGCAGTTAAAAATCGGTTTGCGCCTACGTCACAAACCCTGATAAGTAGCGCGGTCGAAAGCTTGATTGACTGTGGTTAACAGTCAGCGGCGTTTCATAGTTAATAAAGCGTGGCTGAGAGTTGTAAGTCTAAGTCCTGAAAGATATGGCCAATCCACTTTTGACCTGGGTGTTCCCTGTTATCTGATCCCTGTATAGTTATATAAATTTAAGTATCTTTTCGTAAATGGAGATGATTAAATTGTTAATGTTGAGATTGATGGGCATTAATTTTAACAGTTCGCTCACAGATATGAAGTGAAATTGGGAACAAAACAATGCATTGTTAAAATTGTAATATATACGAAACAGGCTGCTTTAGATAAAAACAAAAGGGTAACGGATCAAATTCCATTACCCTTTTGTGTTATTGGCTTTATTTCTCAAATTTCCGCTTCATTTTTTGCTCCAGCACGCTCAGCGGTACGCAACCATCCCTGAGCAATTCATCATGAAAATCCTTCAGACTGAACTGACTGCCCAGCTGCTGCTCATACTTTTTGCGCAGCTCCCGGATCTTCAGCTCGCCGGTCTTGTAGGAGAGGGCCTGGCCCGGAATGGCCATATAACGCTCTATTTCCGCAATGGCTTCCGCCTCTGAGGCAGGCTCATTATCCAGCATGTATTTAAGCGCCTCTTCACGGCTCCAGCCTTTGGCGTGCATACCTACATCCACCACCAGGCGGATGGCGCGGTGGATCTCATCGCTCAGCCGCCCAAAGTACATGTAGGGATTGGTATATAAACCCAGCTCTTTACCCAGGCTTTCGCAATACAGCGCATACCCTTCGCCATAGGCGCCTATCCAGCTAAAGCGGCGGAATTTAGGCAGGGAATCGTTCTCCTGCTGCAGGGAGATCTGGAAATGGTGACCGGGAATGGCCTCATGCAGGAACAGGGATTCCATGCCTACATAACTGAACTTTTTGGCGTCCAGGATGGGCACATAGAATGCGCCCGGACGGCTGCCGTCTGCGCTGCCCTGTATATATTCCGCACTGGCGGATGCGGCGCGGAAAGCCTCTGTTTGCCGGATCTCAAACCCTGTTTTTGGCAAATGGCCGTAGATCCGTTTTACGCCCGGCATGATCTTGTTCTCAATGGCCTTAAAGGAATCCAGTACCTGGGCGGGTGTTTTAAAGATCTTAAACTGCGGGTCGTTCCGCACAAACTCAAAGAAGGCAGGCAGATCGCCTTTAAAGCCGGTGCTGTTCTTTACCTCCTCCATCTCTTTGCGTATACGGGCTACCTCCTGCTGACCGGTATTAAAGATTTCTTCCGGCGTGCTGTTGGTGGTGGTCCAGTATTTTATGAGGTAGGCATAATAGGCCTTGCCATCCGGTACGCCGCCAATACCGCTGGTGGTGCGGGCTTTGGGCAGGTACTCCTTTTCCATGAAAGTGCGCAGCCGGTCATAGGCGGGCAACACATCCTGTTCTATGGTCTGGCGGTAAGCGGTTTGCAGCGCGGTATCTGTGCCGGCGGGCATAGTTTTCAGCGGACTGTAAAAGATGTTGCCGGTATCTTTTTTGGACAGATCTTTCAATTGCGGGATCACTTTTACCACCAGCGCTTTAGGCAGCACATAGCCGGTAGCCATGCCTTTGCGCATATTGGCGATAGCGGTATCTGCCCATGCGGCAAAACTTTTCATGCGCTGCATGAACTTATGGTAATCATCCGCTGTTTTGAATGGTTGAGCGCTGGTGCCGGAGCCCAGTTGCGCCAGTGTAAGCGTAAGGCCCCAGAACTGATGTATAGGCATCAGGTCATCATGGAACTGTAAGCCTTCTTTGGCCATGCTCAGCTCGCGGTACAGCATATCATAGCTGATGCGGTCATTAGGCGTTAACGCAGCGGTATCTACGCCCTGCAGCTGCTGCAGGTAGCGGGTTTCAACGCTGTCTTCGTGCTGGCGGAAGGACTGGCTGATATCAATATTCAACGTGCCGTCGTATTGATGCTCTCCGTTAAATGTAGCTTCAATAGGGAACAGCTGCATCTTTTCATCATAATAGCGGTCTACGATATGATGCAGGGAATCCGCCGCGGCGGCGCTGCTGCCCTGTTGTTCCTGGCGGGTACCGCAGGCGCATAACAAGGCTGCGCTGATCGTTAATAAGCAGTAAGATCTGGTTGTTTGCATGGAATGTAGTTTGGTGAGGGCATAGCCATGCATGTATGCACACAGGAATGGCTATAGCTAAAAATAAAAAAACACTCCGAAGAATCGGAATGTTTTATATAGAACAGTGAACAATGAAAACTCTTTAATGCATGAGATCAGCAGGGCTGTCTCACAATGTCTTTATACGAAGACTGCGGAAGGAAACTTCATTACCATGATCCTGTAACAGGAGATGTCCCTCCGGCCAAAGTCCGAAATTATTCCAGTTTTTATATTTACTGATGGCCACCAGGTCTTTGAACTCCTGTGAGCCACGTTCATACTCCAACACCTTAAAACCATTCAGCCAATGCTCCACATGGTTATTTCGGAACACAATAATACGCCCTTTATTCCATTCTCCAATCGGTTTGAGTGCTTGTTTTATTTGTTTCCGGGGCATAAGGTCGTACAGGGAGGACAAGGTGCGGTCTCCATCACGGCCCAGCTTGGCGTCCGGGTGACGTTCATCGTCCAGTACCTGGTATTCCAGGCCAATGGCTGATTTACCGTCAGTTTTATATGTTTCGCTAACAAAATATTTCAATCCGCTGTTGGCGCCTTCTGTCAACTTGAACTCAAATTCCAGCTCAAAAGCGCCGTATTCCTTGTCTGTCACGATATCACCGCCAGAGCCCTCTTCATGGCCGTTGGAGTGGTGAATGGTGATGGTACCGTCATTCAGCGTCCAGCCTTTGGTGGGGAAGTCCTTTTTATAAACGCCTCTCCAGCCTTTGTTGGTCTTGCCATCCCATAACAGCTGAAATCCGTTCTTTTTCTGCTGGGCAGACAGGTCGTTCGGCACATTGTCTACGACATAGATATTATCATATGGCGCATACTGGCCGGCAGCCGGGTCTTCTATGATACGTATATTACGCCAGTGGATGCTCTTACCTGCATCTTCTGATTTTTTGCCAATGCTGTGTACCTGCAGTGCAATAAAACCTTTTGGCAGGGCGGTATCCACCAGGTGGGCGGTAGGTACCCCATTTACAAAAGTGCGTATCTCTGAGCCCCTGCATTCTATCCGGTAGGTATTCCAGTCTGCTTTCTTAAAAGCGTTCTGGCCCTGCGGGTTCAGCTCCATCGGGTACTGCCAGCCGCGGCGCCCTTCCTCATAGATACCGCCGCTCCATTTCCGGTCAGACGGGTCTATCTCCATTTGATATCCAAATACCCGGCCATTCTGATAGTCGGCCCGGCTTTGGCTGCGGAACTGTATGCCGGAGTTGAATTCCTTATCCAGCTTAAATTCCAGTTCCAGTATAAAATTGCCGTATACTTTTTCTGTGGCCAGGAAGGAGTTGGGCGTTTCCAGTACCGTAGTACCCACTATCTCATTGTTCTGCACACTGTATTGTGCCTTTCCCCCCAGTTGCTTCCAGCCTTTCAGGTCTTTACCGTTAAAAAGCGGTTGCCATTGTCCTTTTCTGTCGCCTGTACCGGCGTTTGTAACGCCATGTAACAGCAGTAAGCTGCTGCATATTAATAGAATCTTTTTCATCCCGTGTATTTATCTGTTTTTTAGCAAAGTTCCTCAAAGTGGCTTCTACGCAGTTTCCTGGTTAACCATTACCCGTGCTGTACAGGCTGCAAAATGTTTTCCAAAATAGGAAATGGTTGGAAAATAGACAACCAATTGTACGAAAAATGTGATGAGCGGAAAACACATCCGTTCCCATGGGATTTCCAATGGGTTGAGATGCAGGCTTTCCCAAAAAACATTTTATGCAAACGATTGCAGAATTAATAAAAATACTTAGTTTTATCCCGGAAAATTTACGCAAACGTTTGCGTGATATTGTAGCAAGCATGTAGTATACCACGTCAATCAAAACTAAAAGGCCTAAAAAAACAGGATTACAGACTTTCACATCACAACCATTTAAGTTAAACGAACCGTTATGAAACTGCTATCATTTCCGGTCAGGTGGCTATTGCTTTGCCTCCTGATGGGCCCAACCTTTCTTGTGCATGCCCAATCCCTTACCATCAGGGGCACTGTCACCGCCGCTAAAGATGGCGCTCCCTTAGTGGGCGTAACCGTATCCGTTAGCGGCAAAAGTATAGGTACCCAAACAGACGCCAAAGGACAGTATCAGCTGAATGTACCGGACAACAATGCCACGCTGGCATTTTCCTTTATGGGCTATATGCCCCGCCAGGAGCCGCTGGACGGCCGCTCCGCTATTAATATTACGTTGGAAGAAGATGAGCGTAAGCTGGAAGAAGTGGTGGTAGTAGGCTACGGTCAGCAGAAACGTAAAGACCTTACCGGCGCTGTTACCTCCGTTAGCGGCGCAGAGCTGAACAAACTGCCCGTTACCCGCGCGGACCAGATGCTGCAAGGCAAGCTGCCCGGCGTACAAGTGTCTAATAACAGCGGCCGGCCCGGCGGCTCCGTGCGCATCAACATCCGCGGCAGCAACTCCATTAACGGCAGCAACGACCCGCTGGTGGTGATAGACGGGATCATAAGCGCAAGCTTCCAGGATATCAATCCCAGCGATATCGCCTCCATGGATGTGCTGAAAGACGCTTCCGCCACCGCCATCTACGGCTCCCGCGGCGCTAACGGCGTTATCATCATCACCACTAAACGCGGTAAGGCAGGTAAAACAAAAGTCACCTATAATAGTTATGTAAGTACTCAGCAGGTGGCTAAAAAGCTGGACCTGATGAATGCGCAGGAGTTTATGCAAATGCGCCACGCATTGCTTGATATGTATGAAGAAAAGAACGATCCCCGTGCTACCGCCCTGCGCGATGTGCTGAGCACCGTAGACCCTTCTGTTAACACAGACTGGCAGGACGCCGTATACCGCTCCGGCCTGCAAATGAGCCACGAGCTCTCCCTCTCGGGCGGCACAGAAAAAACGCGCTTTATGTTATCCGGCGGATATATGAAACAGAACGGCATCGTGGAAAAATCGGACTTTACCCGCGCTACCCTCCGGCTGAACCTGGATCATGAAGTAAGCAGCAAAGTGCATGTAGGCCTCAATATGTACATAGTAAAAACAGGCGAGGACCGCTCTTCAGAAAACAGGGCGGGCGGCTCAGAAGGCGGCGATATTATACAGAATGCCACCAAATTTGATCCCTCCATTCCCGTATATAATGCGGAGGGCGCCTATAGCAAAATGCGTAATGCAGGCAGCCAGCTGGAAAACCCGGTGGCCCAGATCTATGAACGGCAACGTAAATACTACTCCACCCGCCTGGTCACCAGCCTGTTTGGTACGTATGCCATCACGAAGGACCTGAATTTCCGTTCCAGCTTCTCCTATGATTATGAGGATAACCTGGATAAGTTCTTTACTTCCGGTAAGCTGATGGAAGCATTGAACGCCGGCCACGCACAAGCCTCAGATGATAAATACAACCACTGGATCATAGAGAATACACTCACCTACAGCAAAAGATTCAATGAGCACCAGCTGACCGTAGTAGGCGGTTTTACGGCAGAATCAGAAGAAAGCTACAAGTTTGACGCTACCGGCCGTAAGCTGACCACAGAGGTACTGCAATACAATGATCTCAGCGCTGCCAGTACGGCCGTGATCACCTCTGATAACGGACAAAATACGCTGGCCTCTTTCCTGGGCAGGATCAATTATTCGTTTAAAGACAGGTACCTGTTAACGGTCTCCGGCCGTGCGGATGGCGCTTCCAAATTTGCCAAAAACAACAAATGGGCATACTTCCCCTCTGCTGCAGTGGCATGGCGCGTAAGTGAAGAGGAATTCCTGCGTAACAGCGCCGTGATCAATAACCTGAAGCTGCGCGTAAGCTATGGCCAGTCCGGCAGCCAGGCCATCTCCCGCTACCAGTCGCTGGCCCGTATTACCCTTGGTACCAATGCCTACGCTTATGGCAATACGGAGCTGGTAGGCGCCAGCAATAATGCCATGGCCAATCCCAACCTTACCTGGGAAACCACCCGCCAGCTGGATGCCGGCGCGGACATCAGTCTCTTTAAGGACAGGATCAGCGCCTCTGTGGATTATTACGAGAAAACCACCTCCAACCTGCTGTACAACAAACCTATCGCGTCTTATTCCGGATACGCCAACATTATCAGTAATATTGGTAAAATGCGGAATAAAGGTTGGGAGTTTGAGATCAATACCCGCAACCTTACCGGCGCTTTTACCTGGAACACCAACGTGAATTTCAGCGCTAATAAGAATAAAGTACTGGAACTGGGCGATCTGGAAGAGATCTACCTGAACGGCTCCGCCGGCGCATTAGGCAGCGGTTTTGACCGTACCGGCGTACTGCGTATCGGGCACGAGATAGGGGAGTTCTACGGCTATGTCTTTGACGGCATCTACCAGAACGCCAAAGAGGTGGCAGATCTGCCGGCGCCTAATGCACAACCGGGCACGGTAAAATACAAAGATATCACCGGCGATAATAAGATCACCCCGGATGACCGCACCGTGATAGGCTCCGCCACGCCCAAATTCACCTACGGTTTCACCAACGATTTCTCTTACCGCAATTTTGACCTGAGCATATTTTTCCAGGGCTCTTACGGTAATGATATCCTGAACCTGAACCGCTTTAAGCTGGAGCGTACCGGTAATGATGAGAACTCCTTCCGCACCGTACTGGGTTACTGGCATGGAGAAGGTACCAGCAATACCATACAGGCGCTGGACCAGGGTACCGGCGATATGAGCAGCCGTTTTATTGAAGATGGCTCCTACCTGCGCCTCAGGAACCTGATGCTGGGTTACACCCTGCCGGCCAGCCTTACCACCCGTTGGGGTATACAGCAGATCCGTTTATATGCCAGCGCGCAGAACCTGCTCACTTTTACCAAATACACCGGTTATGATCCGGAAGTGAACTCCCGCGCCGATGATACCCAGCAGCAGAACAAGAACTTATTATGGGGCTATGATCTGGGCAGCTATCCCGCTGTACGCTCCTACACTGTTGGATTGAATGTAACCTTCTAAAAAGCTTGTACATCATGAAAAACATTTGCACATATATATTCATTATAGCCGCATGGATGAGCGCCGCCTCCTGCAGCAAATTCCTGGAAGAAAAGACCGATGATTTTGACTTCCTTACGCCGGATAATTTCCCCCAAACGGAAAAAGATGCAGAGCTGCTGCTGGACGGCACGCTGGGCAAATTCCGCGGACAGAACTATTACGACCGCGCCTATTATTTCCTGGCGGAAGTAAGTGGCGAGCTGGTAAACTCTAACGCCACAACCGGTAGCCGGTATGATTTTGACGCCTATACCTGGCTGCCCAATAACGAATACTTGGTAAACTTATGGGGTACCAGCTACAGCATTATTGATGGCGCTAATACCATGATCGCGAAAGTGCCGGTAGCCTCCCAGATCACCGCACAGAAAAAGAGCTGGTACACCAGCGCCGGCCGTTTTATACGGGCCCTGGCCTATTTTAACCTGGTGCGCAACTACGGTAAGCTGCCTTTGATCTCCGCGCCCATAACGGACCCTAACCAGGCGGCCAACCTTACCCGTTCAGAGATCGGCGAAGTATATAAGCTCATAGAGGAAGACCTGAAATTTGCCAGCGACAGCCTGCCGGTATCCTGGCCGGATAACCTGCCCGGCCGCCCGGACCGCGGCAGCGCCCGCGGCCTGCTGGCCAAAGTATACGCCACCATGGCCGGCGAACCGCTGAAGGATAACAGCAAATGGGCCGCCGCCGCCAGCTACGCCAAAATGGTGATAGATGAAGGCCATTACGAGTTGCTGCCGGATTTTAGCGCGCTTTGGAAAGTGGCCAACAATAATAACAAAGAGAGCATTTTCGCCATCCAGTATTATAGCTCCGGTACCGGCGTATCCGTAATGTCTGTACAGTCCAGGCCCGCCAATGTAAACGCCGAATCGGGCTGGGATTACTGGAGCACTACCGTGGCATTTATGAACGAATTTCCGGATACGGACAAACGCAAAGCCGCCACTTTCCTGACCACGATGGATAATAAGAACTACCCAGCCTTTAGCGCGGGTAAACCTTATATCAATAAATGGATAGACGCCGGCCGTTCCAATTTCAAGGACAATAACCTGCGCACTAACCTTAATGTACCGGTGGTGCGTTTTGCAGATGTGCTGCTCACCTATGCCGAGGCAGAGAACGAAGCTGCCGGGCCGGCCAATGCCTATGCCGCCCTTAACCGCGTAAGGGACCGCGCCGGTTTGCCTGCTTTAAGCGGGCTTACACAGGCGCAGTTCCGCGACTCTGTACGTAAGGAGCGCACCCATGAAATGGCTTTTGAATACAACCGCCGCTATGACCTGATCCGCTGGGGCCAGCTTACCCAGGTAATGGGCGCGGACTCGCTGGCAAAAAAGGCCTATACTCCTCAGAAAGCACTGTACCCCATACCCGAAAATGAGCTGTTGCTGAATCCCAAACTGGGACAGAACGACGGCTACTAGGGAACCATTTACCTATATTTCTCCAAAACCAGGACGCAATGCTCCAAACATTGCTCCTGGTTTTTACATTTGCATCCTATATCTTTCCTCCAACATGGACACACTATTACAACAGATCGACGCTACTGCCGCCTACCTGCGGCAATTCAATTATGACCAGGCCCGTGTAGGCATTGTATTGGGTACCGGGCTGGGAGAGCTGGTACAGCATATCCAGGTAGAAAAAAGCATCCCATACCACGAGATCCCGCATTTCCCGGAGTCAACGGTGGAGTCGCATACAGGGCAGCTTATTTACGGCCGTATAGGCAATGTAAAGGTGATAGCCATGCAGGGGCGTTTCCATTATTACGAAGGATATACGATGCAGCAGATCACGTTTCCCATACGGGTGATGAAAGCCCTGGGCATACAACGGCTGTTGCTGAGCAATGCTGCCGGCGGCATGAACCCGGCCTTTAAAAAAGGCGACCTGGTGCTGCTGGATGATCATATCAGCCTGCAGCCGGAAAGCCCGCTAAGGGGCTTAAATGCCCCGGCATTTGGCCCTCGTTTCCCGGATATGAGCTGCCCCTACGATAAGGAGCTGAGCGCCTTATTGCAGCAGACAGCGGAGGCCAGCGGCCGCCCGCTTAAAAAAGGCGTATATGTGTCCGTAATGGGCCCTAACCTGGAAACCAGGGCGGAATACCGTTTCCTGCGGATGATAGGCGCGGATATGGTAGGTATGAGCACCGTGCCGGAAGTGATCGTAGCGAACCAGGTACAACTGCCCTGCGCAGCCGTATCTGTGATCACGGATGAATGTGATCCTGATAACCTGCACCCGGTATCTATTGAAGAGATCATTGCGGTAGCCGGTAAGGCAGACCAGCATTTAAGTAACATATTTGCAGCGGTGGTACAGCAATTAGGCTGATAGCTATTAATAAAAAAAGCGTCCCGCTGAGTTTATCAGCGGGACGCTTTTACTATATAAAGGTTTATTTTTTCTCGTCATCGTCTTCCTCATCTTCATCTTCGAAATCCTCATCCTCGTCATCCTCATCTTCCTCTTCGTCCTCCTCATCTTCGTCGTCTAAATCTTCATCGTCTTCGTCTTCATCATCCTCTTCTTCTTCTTCCTCCTCATCGCCATCTTCATCACCTTCCTCTTCGTCCTCATCCTCATCCTCTTCGTCGTCTTCTTCATCCTCATCTTCACCCTCGCCGTCAAACTCCTCAAAATCCTCATCAAAATCGTCTTCTTCTTCGTCTTCATCGTCTTCATCCTCATCTATAGGAGCGGCGGCTTCAATATCTGGTGTAGCAGTGGTTTCATCCGGCTGCTCTTCAGCAGTGGTTTCTGCAATCGCAGATTCATCTTCCGCATCAGCGGTTGCATCCGCATCTGTTGCTGCTGTTGTAGCGTCTGTTTCCGGTGTTTCATCTTCCGGAGCAGGTACTTCTTCTACCGCATCTGCTGTAGTGGAGGCCGTTTCATCGATGATCGTCACCGTAGGGATGAACGAGTCCTCTACCAGTTCCCCGGTTTCGGATACTACCAGGCTGCCATTATTGGTATGCGTAAAATGCTCATCGTTGATCAGCGTAGGCTGTATCACCGTTTCTTCATCAAACACTTCGCGCAGTTTGGGCAGATCAGCTGGTCCGTTCAGTCCAAAATAATCCATAAAGGCTTTGGAAGTGGAGTACAGCAGCGGTTTGCCGGGCAGGTCTTCACTACGGCCGGAGATCACGATCAGCTCTTTTTCCAGCAGTTTCTGGATAGAGTAATCAGAGCTTACGCCGCGTATATGTTCTATTTCCCCTTTGGAGATAGGTTGTTTATAAGCGATGATGGCCAGGGTTTCCAGCGCAGCGGTGGAAAGGCGTTTCAGGAACTTTTCCCCGTTCAGCTGGGCCACGGTCTGGTAATAATCTTTTTTGGTCAGGAACTGGTATCCGCCACCGCTTTCGCGCACTTCAAAAGCATAGAACTCTGAGTGGTATTTTTCGCGGATGGCTTCCACGGCGGTCTCTATCTGGTCCAATGTGGCGCGGTCTTCCAGGAAGGCCAGCGCATTATTGAGCATATCCACTATTTCCAGCATAGGCAAGGGCCTGTCTGAAGCGAATATTAAGGACTCTACGTGCGGTATGATCTGAGAGATTTCCATGGTGATGTGTTTGTGACGCACAAAAAAAACGTCAAGGACCGAAAGTTACAGTCTTTGACGTTCTTGAAGAAATAAGAATTTTCTGCTGTTGATTTATTGTGAATAACCTTCACATTAGCCTGCCAGTGCGGCAGCGCCACTCACAATCTCTGTCAGTTCGGTAGTGATAGCGGCCTGACGGGCACGGTTGTAAGAAAGCTTCAGGTTGCGCAGCAACTCATTGGCGTTCTCACTGGCTTTATCCATTGCCGTCATACGGGCGCCATACTCAGAAGCGTGGGCGTCCAGGATGGCCTTAAAGAATTGGGTGTTCAGGATCTTGGGCATCAGCTCCGCGATCAGCGTTTCCTTCTCCGGTTCGAAGATGTAATCGGCTTTTATCTTTTTCTGACCGTCTGCTTTGTTTTCCACTTTAGCTATGGGCAGGAAAGGCTCAGCTACAAATACCTGGGTAGCGGCGTTGCGGAACTGGCTGTACACGATCTCCACAGCGTCGTAAGTACCTTTGATGAAGCCGTTCAAGGCTACCGCAGCGGCCTCTTTTACGTGCTCAAAATTAAGGTTGGCAAACAGGTGCCAGTATTCGTCATTTACTTTATAACCGTTCTTTACAAAGTGCTCCCAGCCCTTTTTACCGATCGGCATAATATCTACATGCCCCTGTGCAAACTGCTCTGCGTATTTCTCGCGGATCAGCTGTTTGGTGAGCTTAATAAGGTTAGAGTTGTATGCGCCGCACAGCCCGCGGTCAGAAGTGATCACTACCACCAGTACTTTTTCTATGGGCCTTTGGGCAGCCAGGGACATATCTATATCGCCCTCCGTATTGGAAACAATGTTTTGCAGCATTTCCTGGAGTTTGAGCGCATAAGGACGCATCAGGAGAATGGCATCCTGCGCACGCCTTAACTTGGCGGCGCTCACCATTTTCATCGCCTTGGTGATCTGCTGGCTGGATTGTACTGATTTTATACGGTTACGAACTTCTTTAAGCTGTCCGGACATAGTAGTTTAGGAATTATTCAATTTGGCTGCAAAGGTAAGCATTGCTGCCAAAATTAAGAAATAGGGGAGAAAGGATTATTTGAATACGGAGTAAAAGGCTAAAAATCATTGGGTTACCGATTAAAAATTACGGCTACAGACCACCAACCCGGTAAGGTATGGGGGTTTCTGATATATGACCCTGCCCCGGTTACAATTCTATCTTCGTGCCCAGCACTTTCAGAAAAGCCGCTATCCATTGCGGGTGTGCCGGCCAGGCGGGCGCTGTTACCAGCAGGCCGTCCGTTACCGCTTCGTCTATGTTCACTGCCTGGTAGTGTCCGCCGGCAATGGTCACTTCCGGGCCTACGGCCGGGTAGGCGGTCAGTTTTTTGCCCCGTACCACATCCGCCACCGTCAGGATCTGGATGGCATGGCAAATGGCCGCCAGGGGTTTATTGTTATTTACAAAGTATTTTACCAGGTCTATTACCTTCCTGTCCATCCGCAGGTATTCCGGGGCGCGGCCGCCGGCAATCACCAGGGCGTCGTAATCTGCCGGGTTAATATCCGCAAAAGACGCGTTCAGCACAAAATAATGGCCCCGTTTTTCGCTGTAGGTCTGGTCGCCTTCAAAATCATGGATAGCGGTGATCACTTTGTCGCCGGCTACCTTGCCGGGGCATACGGCATGCACCTGGTGGCCTACCATCAGCAGCATCTGGAACGGTACCATGGTTTCATAATCTTCTGCATAATCGCCGGTAAGGAAGAGTATTTTCTTTTGGGACATAACGTTAGGGTTTTTAAGGTAAACAAGTTACAATAAATCAGCGGGTATATTGCCTAAAAAGGAGCAGCGGACCATCACGAGGATAGCCCGCTGCCGGATCTACATCATATAACTATTCGTAAACCTGTTCTTACTAATATTCCGGGTTCTGCGGAAAATCGGCCGGGTTGCTCACCCTGTCTATCTGATCCTGCGGAATGGGGCGCAGCAGATGTTTGGGCCGGATATTATTAGCCGCTTCCGGGTTGTGTTTCTTTACCCGGTCCAGCAGGGTGCCGGTGCGTTTCAGGTCAAACCAGCGGGTTTGCTCACCTACCATCTCCCGTGCCCTTTCATCTAACATGAAATCCAGTGTCATCTGGGCCTGCGTTACCTTCATGGCCTGGCGGTGCGCTTCCGTTTCTTCCGGTGTGGCGCCCTGGCGGGCGGCACGCATACGCAAGGTATTGATGAGGGGGAGGGCATTGGCGGGCTCGCCTTTCATCACGAATGCTTCCGCGGCGTTCAGATAATCTTCCGCCAGGCGGAAGGCGATAAAGGGCCGTACGCCGGAGGCCTGGTTATCCGGGCGCAGCGCGTCCGCAAATTTGTTAAGGGAAGGATATAATACCTGTGTATAGTTCCGGGGCGGTACCAGCAGGTAAGGCTTACTCTTGATCTCTTCGTCTGTTACGTTATAACCTGGCATCCATACGGAGGTATCGCCCATTTTCAGGTTACCGGTGGGGGCGTTCACTCTCCATACGGAGGTAAAGAATTTCTCATACCGGCTATCGTGCACCCGTTCCTGGTAAAGGGTATCCAGCAGGAATTTTGTAGGGCGGAAGCGTTTCCAGGGGGTGCCATTGGGCAGATCGCGCTTCATACCTTTAAGGATGTCATACTGCATCAGGAAGAACCGGCAGGCATTATTATCCGCGGTATTGTATAGCGCGTCGTTGGTGTACTGCACTGCCCATACTGTTTCTGCATTGTTCTCCTTGCCCTGGGCCCATACCTGGCCTACATCCGGCAGCAGTGAAAAGCCGTAGTTGCTGATCACCATCTGCGCATATTTGGCGGCATTGTCAAAATCCGTAGGCTGTTTCAGGTTAGAGTAGCCACGGGTCAGGTAAACCCTGGCCAGCAGGTGCTCTGCAGCCGGTTTGCTGGCGCGGCCGAAGTCCGCGGTATTTAATACCTCCGGCAGGTTGGCCTCCGCATACAGCAGGTCTTCGATCACTGCGTTATAGATATTCACCGCAGAGTCGCGATATGCTTCTGTTACGATATCCTTATTTTCCGTCAGGCGTAAGGGAACGGCGCCAAACATCTGCATCAGCAAAAAATGGTAATGCGCGCGGCAGAAACGTGCCTGCGCTACGCCATTACGTTTTACGGCGGAATCCAGACCAGGGATATTATCGGCCCGGCTTATCACCACATTGCAGGTGTTTATGGATTGGTAAACAGAGTTCCAGAGCTCCCGCAGGTGGGCATAGCGGCCATCCAGCTGGGAGGTGTATTGGTTCACCCATTTAAAGTCGCCATCAGAGCCGTTGGAGTAGGTATCTGTGCCAAACACGGTCAGCGTCATTCCCCTTTCCGTGCTGTAAAAGCTGCGCATGGCCAGGTAAGAACCATTAATAGCGGAGTTGAAGCCGCTGGCGGTATTATAAAAATCGTCGTTTACGGTAGATACCAGGTCTTCCTCCAGCATTTTGTTACAGCTTACCGTGGCAAAGCCCAGCAACGCTATTAACCAGTATATTTTTCTCTTGTTCATTACTTGCGGTTTTTAAGCATTAAAAAGTAGCATTGATCCCAAATTGCAGCATCCAGGTGGCCGGTGCGTCCACGGTGATGGTTGTCACATCTTCCGGATCTATACCTTTATATTTCTGACGGTAAGGCGCCAGGATCAGCGGCTGCTTAACATCCGCATGTACCCGCAGGGATTGCATACCCCAGCGTTTCATCAGATCCTGCGGCAGCGTGTAGCCTATGCCTATATTACGGATCTTGAAGAAGGTGGCGTCAAAATAACTGAGGGCGGTATAGTTATTGGGGCGCTCCTGGTTGCGGTTGGGCAGCGGAAAATCATTGGTATGATTGGAGGGCGTCCAGTAATTTACATCCAGGTTGTTATACCGGCCAAACAGGGTATTGTAGTTCTGGTAAAACTCGCTTCTTACCATACCTCCTATGCGCGCAAACGCTACTACGTTAAGGTCTATGCCTTTCCAGGAGAAACGCTGGGTAAAACCGCCGGACCAGTCTGGCTGTTGAGAACCCAGGATCACGCGGTCATTTGCGTCCAGCTTTTTGTCCTGGTTAACATCATTTAAACGGATCTCACCCTGGTGCTGCTGATATACCTGCGCTTCCGCTTCCGTTTGCCAGATACCTACTTTCTGGTAATCATAATACACGGTAATAGGCTGGCCTATGAACCAGCTGTTACCAGGGTCGTTTTTACCGCCGTTGCCCAATGACAGGATCTTTTCCCGGTTCAGGAAAAAATTCACATCCATGCTCCAGTTAAACCCATTAGGGTTTTGGATAATGGCGGCGGATAATGCTGCTTCAAAGCCCTTGTTCTGCGTAGAGCCTACGTTTTCCAGCACGCTGTTGAAGCCATTGCTGAAGGGCAGCAGGCGTTGGAGCAACAGATCTGTGGTCTTCTGTTTGTACCAGTCCACGGTACCGCTAATACGGCCTTTGAACAGGCTATAGTCAAAGCCTACGTTCACAGAAGCGGTGGTTTCCCAGGTAAGGTTGGGATTGCGCAGCTGGTTGGGCTGATATCCCAACAGGCCTTTGTTGTTAAAGGAGTACGGCGTGCGTAACAACGCGCCCTGTGTGGCATATGGCGGTATACCGGTGTTACCAATCTTACCGTAGCTGCCGCGCACCTTCAGGTTGTCCAGCCAGGAAATGTTTTTCATGAACGTTTCGCTGGTCATGTTCCAGGCCACGGCCACAGAGGGGAAATAACCCCATTGTTTACCCGGCGCAAAACGGGAAGATCCGTCCGCACGCAGGGTTAAGGTGATCAGGTAACGGTCGTCAAAGCCATAATTGATACGGCCCATATAAGAGAGGATGGTCCAGGTGCCCAGCTGGCTGCCAAGCGCGGTTACGTTGCCGGCATCATCCAGGTTATAGAATTGCATGCTTTCTACCGGCAGGCCTCTTACACTGGCGTTAGAGGTGTCTTCGCGCTGGCGCTGCACGCTATACAGGGCGGTAACGCCCAGGTTATGTTTCTTATTGAATACTTTATTATAAGTAAGCAGGTTCTCTACTGTGTAAGCGAATACGGTTTGGTTGGTCTTTTGAGCAGTGGCATCGCCGCCGCCTATCAGCAGGTCTGTGTTGTTCTTACCCTGGAACAGGCCATAGTTGCTGGTCTGAAGATCCGGGCCTACATTCAGCCGGTATTTAAGACCATCCACGATATCCACTTCGCCATACAGGCTGGTGAACAGGCGGAAACGGTTCCTGTCTTCTACACGGTTGCCGGGCACATAATCCAGCAACGCGTTGGGCTGCTGGCTATCGCCAGTGGGGAGGATGATGAGGTTACCGTTGGCATCGTACGGGTCTGCAATGGGCAGCATTTTCAGGGCCGCGCTCATCCCGTTATAGGTCTCGCCCCGCCGTTTGCTGTACGTGCCCAGCAGGGATACGCCTGCGCGTATACGTTTGGTGATCTCCTGGTCCAGGTTCACATGTATATTATAACGCTCATAGCTCTGCAGCTCAAATACGCCCTGTTGTTTAAAATAGCCCAGGCTGGCGGCATATTTGGTCTTCTCTGAGCCGCCGGATATGCCCAGGTTATGGGATGTTTGCCAGCCGGTAGACAGCAGCAGGTCCTGCCAGTTGGTATTTACGCCCCGTTTTATGTTCTCGTATTCAAGGGGCGTGAAAATGGCGGCATCGGAAGAATCGGGGTTGTTATCATTATACTTCCCGATCGTGCGGTTGGCCTCCCTTCTCATATTGGTATATTGGGTGGCATCCATCATATCCGTGGTACCCAATGCTTTGATAATGCCATAATCTGCGTTATAGGTTACCCGGGTGGGCATTGCCGACTTACCCCGCGTGGTGGTGACCAGTATTACACCGTTGGCGCCGCGGGAGCCATAGATGGCCGTGGCAGAGGCGTCCTTCAGCACATCCATGGAGGATATATCTGAAGGGTTAATATCGTTCAGGTTACCGGCATAAGGGATCCCATCTACCACATACAGCGGGTCGTTACCGGCTGTAATGGAGCGGTTACCGCGTACGCGCACCCGGGGCTCATCACCGGGTTTGTTACTGTTGATCAATACATCAATACCGGCTACGCGGCCCTGCAACGCCTGTTGCGGGTTGGTAACGGATACTTCCTGTATGGATTTGGAATTGATGGAGGCAATAGCGCCGGTCACATCTTTCTTTTTCTGGGCGCCATAACCCACTACCACTACTTCTTCCAGCTTTTTCAGGTCTTCACCCAGCTTTATGTCGATAGTGGAGCGGCCATTTACCGGTTCTTCCTGCGGCAGGTACCCGATAAAAGAAAACACCAGGGTGGCGCCGCCGCCGGGCAATGACAGCTTGTAATGGCCCTGGGGGTCTGTTTGCGTGCCGCTGGATTTGCCTTTTACAGATACCGTCACTCCCGGCAGCGGCGCGCCGGTCTTGGCATCTGTTACGTTTCCTTGAATGGTGGCATTTTGGGCGTGGACGATCAGGCAGTGGCATAGCAGAAATAGCCACAGTCCGCCCCTCTTGAGCATGTTCTTCATAGCGTGAAATGTAAGTTTAACTTTAAATGGTTTTTTCAGTCCGAGTTAACAAGATAATAACCCCGTAGATAATTTGCAAACGATTGCAATAATTATATATAAAAAAGCGGCCTGTCCGCTTAATAAATGGAACAGGCCGCTGGTAGTGCATTACAGCGTATTATAATATGATTTTCTGTGCCGCGCTGCGGATTACAGGGTTTGTATGCGGATATTGCGCCAGCGTACCTTAATACCGCCGCCGGAATGTATTTGCAGGGCTATCTGGCCATTGCGCCCGCCAATCTTTTCATCGTTCAGGGTGATCATTTCGTGCCCATTGAGCCAGGTGGTTACCTCGTTGCCCTTGACCCGCACCTTCATGGTGTTCCATTCGCCCATTTTCAGGTATTGTTCCTTATCAGCAGTGGGCTGTATAAGCCATCCGCGCCCATAAGATTCGTAAATACCGCCAGTATGGGAATTGGGAGGGGCTACTTCTGCCTGCCAGCCGGTGATCTTGGTGCCTTCTATGGTAGAGTGGAAGAATACGCCGCTGTTACCGTTGGCTTCCTGCTTAAACTCCACGGTCAGTTCAAAGTCCTTGAAGTCCTTATCGGTACCTAGGTAGCCATATTCTTTATCCGGGCCGCTTTCGCATACCAGGGTGCCGTTGTCTACATACCATTTTTCTGTGCCGTAGATCTTCCAGCCGTCCAGGTTCTTACCATTGAATAAGGGTTGGGCTTTCTGCGCCATAGCGGCTGTTGTAGCCAAAAATAAACCTGCTGCCAGCAGGCCGGCGCGTAAAGACGTGGTGCTTTTCATGATGCTGCTTTATTAAGGATTTGAATGTTCACAAAGACCTTAAGATAAGCATTTTACCGGTTTATTTTGTAAAATCCAGCGTGCCGTCGTTACGGTAGTAAAAGGTGCTGACAATGTTTGTCATGGCGGGGATGTCGATCCCTGGTGTGTAGGTGACCATGTTATATTGGGTATAATTATTTACGGACAGGCTCCGGTAGAACAGGTCCTCCCATATCATCAGGAAACGCTGACGGAAAGGATTAGGACTGTTATCGTACCCGCTAAAAGTTTCTTCGGTAGTGCCAAGTAATGCATTATCGTAATTACTGCTATCGCGGCTGGTCACTTTTTCGAGGTTTCCGCTCAGGTTAAAATAGAACTGCTGTGTTACTCTATGGCTTTTTGAGCGGATCTCGCGCCGGGAGAGCTTGTTGCCGTCATAATAGTAGCGCGTGGTATCTTTTTCTGTGATCTGCTGCAGCATGCGGCCGTTTTCCAGGACAATATCCCGCTGCCGGGGCGGCATGTTAATATCTGTGCCCCGGTAATGCCGCGTGATGGTGATAGTAGTGATAAGGCTATTGCCGTTATAAGCCACGCTATCATATACCAGCCGGCTGTAGCGGACATTGATGAAACCCAATTCTATTCCATAGCCGGTACGCAGGTACGGTTTCCCATCCCGGTAGGAGAATAATACCATCGGAAAGGGATCACCGGTGGGCACAGCGCCTATGGGCAATATGCTGTAATTGAATGCGCTGGCATTGAGCACGAACCGCGAATGCAAGCTGTCTATCCTGGGCTGTTGCGGACGGGCTACATCATCTTTACCGCAGGATACCATTACTATGGCTGCAAAAGTTAATAACAGGTACGGGAGTAAGTATGTACGCCCGGAAAGGGAGTACCGGCAGGGATTTTGGCTCATAAGAGGAAAATTGGCCTTACAAGTTACGTTATCTACCTAAAAAAAAATCCGTTCACCAGCTGGTGAACGGATTTTAACATTTATAATATCATATGTTTTACCTGGCTACATTCACGGAACGTTTTTCCCGGATCACGGTTACCTTGATCTGGCCGGGGTACTGCATTTCCGTTTGTATTTTGGTAGCAATGTCAAAAGAAAGACGGTCTGCATCGCCATCTGTTACCTTGTCGCTTTCTACGATCACGCGCAGTTCGCGGCCGGCCTGTATAGCGTAGGCTTTTTCCACGCCTTCGTGGGCCAGCGCCAGGTTCTCCAGGTCTTTGATGCGTTGCAGGTAGCTTTGCATGATCTCGCGCCGGGCGCCGGGACGTGCGCCGCTGATAGCGTCACAGGCCTGTACGATGGGGGAGATCACATACTGCATTTCCATTTCATCGTGGTGGGCGCCTACGGCATTCACCACGGCGGCATGTTCGCCATATTTTTCACAGAGTTTAGCGCCCAGCAGTGCATGGCTCAGTTCTGTTTCTTCGTCCGGCACCTTGCCTATATCGTGCAGCAGACCGGCGCGTTTGGCCAGCTTGGGGTTCAGGCCCAGTTCTGCCGCCATTACGCCGCAAAGGTTAGCGGTTTCTTTGGAGTGCATCAGCAGGTTCTGACCGTAGGAGGAGCGGAAACGCATCTTACCTACCAGGCGCACCAGCTCTTTATGCAGGCCGTGGATACCGAGTTCGATCACCGTTCTCTCGCCAATGTCCATTACCTGCTCTTCCAGTTGTTTCTTGGTCTTTTCCACCACTTCCTCAATACGGGCAGGGTGTATACGGCCGTCCTGTACCAGGCGCTGGAGGGAGAGGCGGGCAATTTCCCTGCGCAGGGGATCAAAAGAGGATAATACAATGGCCTCCGGGGTATCGTCCACGATCAGGTCTACACCGGTAGCCGCCTCAATGGCGCGGATGTTACGGCCTTCACGGCCAATGATCTGGCCTTTGATCTCGTCGCTTTCCAGGTTGAACACGGTAATGGCGTTCTCAATGGTCTGCTCTGCAGCGGTACGCTGGATGGATTGTATGATGATCTTCTTCGCTTCTTTGTTGGCCTTGCTCTTGGCGTCCTCAATGATCTCCTGGATATGGGACAGCGCCTGGCTGCGGGCCTCTTCTTTCAGGCTTTCCACCAGCTGGTGTTTAGCTTCTTCTGCGGTAAGGCCGGCTACTTTTTCCAGGCGGCGGATATGCTCTTCCTGGTGTTTTTCCAGGTCGTTACGTTTGATAGCTACCAGTTCCATCTGACGGTTCAGGTTTTCCTTGATAGCTTCATTCTCCTGTACCTGTTTCGTCAGCTGCTCGTTCTTCTGGTTCAGGCTGGATTCTTTCTGTTTGATCCTGTTCTCTGAGTCGGCCAGTTTCTGATTGCGCTGTAACACCTCTTTCTCGTGCTCACTTTTCAGTTGCAGGTATTTCTCTTTGGCTTCCAGTAACTTATCTTTCTTCAGGGTTTCTGCGGTTATCTGGGCTTCACTCACTATTTTCTGAGCCTGTAACTCCGCTTCCTGTATTTTGTGCGCTGTGCTCTTGGCAAAAATCACCTTACCCAGCACTATCCCTATGACCAATGCCACTACCGCGGCGATTGTCGTTATTAAAGTTGCATCCATACAAACGATTTATAATTGAATATATATTAGTATTCCTCCACTCCCTGGTTTCAGGGATGTGACGCGCGAAAATAACAAAAATAATGTGCTGAAGTGTTAAAGTGCTGATATGCTGTAGGGATGAACGGTGGGGTAAAAAGCAGGACTGTTACGGCCTGTTATTTTAATCTGTTGTTATAGAGATACTTATGTATACTGCCAGCGTAGTATGTATTACTTTATGTAAATCTATTTTTTCCACGAAACTTACCCTTTCCATGCATCTGCTCTGCATACCGCCTCCCGGCGCACTTCTCCCTGCTCTCTTCCTGGTCCGCGCGTCAATCTGCCTTCAAAACTGACCGGTTGTCTGTCGTTTCCAGTCATCGTTCAGGTCTACTGTCAACCTAAATGACCACCTGCTTCTTTCAGGTCCTGGTGGTCAACAGGTTACTGTCAGCCTACAATCCCTCCTTACTTCAACTGATCATCCAGCAGGGCCTCCAACTTCTGGAGCTTCTCCTGCAGGAACGGCGCTGTTTCTGCCTGCGCTTTCCCCCCGCTTGTTACGGGATGGGTAGCGTACATGATAAGGGCCATGGCGATATAATCCTGCAGGTCCTTGCCGGCATAGGCCGTTTTAAACTCAATGATCTTCTCATTCACCTCTTTCATGATCCGGCGTACAGCTTCTTCCTCCTCCGGGTTGATCTTGATCCGGTAAGAGCGGTCCGCTACAAATATATTTACGGGGATCAGCTGTTCCATGACATGTTTTTGACGTGAATTACTGCTTATAGTATCTTACCCATTCAGCAGCGCAACACAACGGTCTATCTCCTTAATATAATCATTGATCTTATTGCGCATTTCCTTCTTAAAGTCCTCGTCCTCTTCCTGGGTGCTGGGCGGCCCAGAGGCTACATTGGCTATTTTGGCCATCTGCAGCTTGCCTTCCAGCGATTCAATGGCCTGCTGCTGCTGGGCCATTGTTTGCTGATGCCACTGCAACTGTTCTTTCAACAAAGCATTGTCCGCCTGCTCCTGCTGTAGCTTTTTCAGCAGCAAGAGCACCTTCTCTTCAACGCGTTGTATATGTTGCTCTAATAACACCCCTTTATAATTACGAATTACTAATTACAAATTACTAATTATCAATCACGAATGGTAATGTAGCGGATATTATTGTTAAAATAATTGGCTGTTTTATCAATACAATCAATTCCTGATGTATAGTTGCCGTAATTATTAATTACTCAGGGACCGTTCCGGTCATCGTAATTACCCTTCAGCCGCTCCGGTCATCGTAATTCGTAATTTGTAATTACTTCCTGATCTGTGCCTGTAACTGGGTCTCGAACGCCTTGATCAGCTTATCCATTACGGTATCTATTTCCTTGTCTGTCAATGTTTTCTGCGTATCCAGGAAGGTAAAGCTTACCGCGTAGGACCGTTTATTGGCGCCCAGCTTCTCGCTCTCAAAAACGTCAAACAGGTTGATATGTTGCAGCAGCGGAGCTTTTACCGTTTTGGCGGCCGCCTCTACATCTGCAAAACGTACCTGTTTGTCCAGCACCAGGGCCAGGTCCCGGCGTACGGCGGGGAACTTAGGTATTTCACTGTAAAAGGTATCCTTTTTTGGCAAGGCGGCCAAAACAGATTCCCAGTTGAAATCCGCAAACCATACCGCCTGTTTGATGTCAAACTGTTTCAGTTTGGCGGCGGATACAGCGCCCAAGGTAACCAGGGCTTTATTGCCGGCTTTTATCTGCCAGGCAGCATCCAGTCCGGCAGTCTCCAGCTCTGCCCATTGCAGGTTGGTGATGTTTAAACGGGCCAGCACATTGCCTACATACCCTTTCAGGAAGTAAAAATCTACCGGGGCAGCCTTATACAGCCAGCTTTCCGGCCTTTTAGCGCCGGTCAGGTACAGGCTCAGATGCTGTGTTTCCTGGTATTGGCCTACGCCGGTGGTGGCATAGGTTTTACCAAATTCGAAGAACAGCAGGTTTTCGTTGCGGCGGTTCAGGTTATGGGCAATGCTCTCCAGACCGGTTTCCAGCATGGAGGGGCGCATTACATCCAGGTCCGCGCTCAGGTTATTGATCATCTTCACAGTACGCTCCAGCACTTCCGGGCTAAAGTACTTGCTATTGGTGATGGAGTTGGTGAAGATCTCGTAAAAGCCATTGTCTGACAGGTAACCCGCTACTTTTTCCCGGATGTTCTCCTGGTCTGGTTTAGCGGTAATAGAGGGAGTAATACGCACCTGTGCGGGGATCTCTACATTATCCAGCCCGTCTATCCGCATCACTTCTTCCACAAGATCTGCCGGTATGCTGATGTCTGTTTTGCTGTAAGGCACGCTCACCCGCAGGAATTCTGCGGTCCTTTCCAGGATCTCAAAACCCAGCCAGCTCAGGATATTGCTGATCTTATCTTCACTATAATCTTTGCCGCTGAGCTTTTTAATATAGGCCCAGGTGGATTTTACTTCCACTTTGGGTTTAGGCTGAGGGTATACATCTATTATATCAGAAGCTATACGTCCGCCGGCCAGCTCACAAATGAGGGCGGCGGCCCGTTGCAATACAAATACGGTGTTGGAGATATCTACCCCTTTCTCAAAACGGGTAGCCGCATCCGTGCGCAGGCCATGGCGGAAAGAGGTGGCGCGTATGCCGCCTCCGCTAAAGCAGGCGCTTTCCAGGAAGATATTATGGGTAGCGTCTGTTACGCCGGAGTGCAGGCCGCCAAATACGCCGGCTATACACATGCCTTCGCCGTTGCCATTGCAGATCATGAGGTCTGCGGCGTCCAGCTTACGTTCTTTTTCGTCCAGGGTGATGAAAGGCGTGCCCGCGGGCAGGTTCTTTACGATCACTTTGTTGCCGGCTATCTGGTCTGCATCAAAAGCATGCAGGGGCTGACCGGTTTCATGGAGTATAAAATTGGTGATGTCTACTATATTATTAATAGGCCTTACCCCAATGGCGGCCAGTTTATTCCGCAGCCAGTCCGGCGAAGGGCCGGTCTGTACCCCGGTAATGGAAATACCGGCATAACGGGGGCAGGCGGCAGTATTTTCTACCGTAACGGTAATGGGCAGGGGCGTATCTGCTTTGGGCAGCTCTTTTACGGCAGGCAGTTGCACCTGGTATCTGGCAGATCCCTCTACATTATTCAGGTAGGCGCATACATCGCGGGCCACGCCTATATGGCTCATGGCGTCCATCCGGTTGGGAGTGAGGCCTATTTCGTATACCCAGTCCTGTACCAGGCTAAATACCTCCCTGGCGGGGGTACCGGGTTGCAGGGCGCTATCCAGCACCATAATGCCGGCATGGCTGCTGCCCAGGCCAATCTCGTCCTCTGCGCAGATCATTCCTTCGCTTTCCTCACCGCGGATCTTGGCCTTTTTCATGGTCAGGGGCTCGCCGGAGGCGGGGTAGATGGTGGCGCCGATGGGGGCTACCACCACTTTTTGACCGGCAGCCACATTAGGGGCGCCGCATACAATATGTAAAGGAGTATCACCACCCACATTAACGGTGGTCACGCTCAGTTTATCCGCATTGGGATGTTTTGCTACGGTCAGTACTTCGCCTATTACCAGGCCTTCCAGGCTGCCTTTTACTGTTTCAAACTTTTCCAGGCTCTCTACTTCCAGGCCTATACGGGTTAAAATAACAGAAAGTTCCTCCGGTGACGGCTGTACCGGTAAATAGTCACAAAGCCAATTATAAGAGATAGTCATTTGATAATTGAATAAAAAGTGCTGTAAAGATAGTATAAACCAACAATCGAGGGGGCCAAATCCAATTTTACCGGTTTTGTACCCGGTAGGTGTCATATTTTTTAAAAAAACAAGCATTTTCCGGTAGCATCTGCCCCTTGCCGTCACATGAATATGTGAATTACGAACCAAGCATTATGTGGAAAATCTTTTTGCACAAAGTGTGTGAATAATCGGAGATTTGTGGGGTATTGTTGAGCCAATACGTGGATAACCATATCCTAGTCAGTGGATAACTGACAATTTGCGTGTGTATATGGTGTGGGTGAGGTCGGATAAATATAATCCTTTGGTCGTAGGACTTTAATGGAAAAATGCCTTTACCTTAGTTTTTACGGCTCAAAAAAGTTTACAATTTGTTAAAGTAGGCTTAACATCTGAATGCAAGAAAAATTGTAAAGCCCAGATGGGGGACAAGCCATAAGAGTAATCCTTTTCATTCATTTTTTTTAATTCTGTTGACATAAATGGATCTTAATGTAAAGAAAGACCGTAACAACGTAAGAAGGAAGCCATCCATTGATGTGTCGTCTATGGTATATGGGAAGATCCCCCCTCAGTCCAAGGATATGGAAGAAGCCGTATTGGGCGCCATTATGCTGGAAAAGGGAGCCTTTGATACCGTGATAGAGATTTTGAAGCCCGAGTGTTTCTATGTGGAGGCACATCAGAAGATATTCCAATCCATGCAACGGCTGGCAGCTAAGTCCATGCCGGTGGATATCCTGACCGTAGTGGAAGAATTGAAATCTTCCGGCGAGCTGGAAATGATCGGCGGACCATTCTATGTTACCCGGCTAACGAATACGGTTGTATCATCCGCCAATATTGAGGCGCACGCCCGTATCATCCTGCAGAAATTCATTCAGCGGGAGTTGATCCGTATCTCAGGTGAGATCCTGAGCGAGGCCTATGAAGACACCGCCGATGTATTTGACCTGCTGGACGGCGCGGAATCCAAGCTGTTCGAGATCACCAATAACCACTTACGTAAGAACTACGACTCCATCGACCGCGTACTGGTAAATACCATGAAACGTATCGAGGACCTGCGTAATAAAGGCGACGATATTACCGGATGTCCTTCCGGCTTCCCATCGCTGGATAAGGTAACTTATGGCTGGCAGCCTACGGATCTTATCATCATCGCGGCCCGTCCATCCGTAGGTAAGACCGCTTTTGCGCTGAACCTGGCCAGGAATGCGGCGTTGCATCCCCGGTTCCCCAAAGGCGCCGCGGTATTCTCCCTGGAAATGTCCTCCGGGCAGATCGTACAGCGTATCCTGTCCGCCGAGTCAGAGATAAAGCTGGAAAAGATCTCCCGCGGTAAACTGGAAGAGTACGAGATGAAGAAGCTCATGACCCATGGTATTGAGCGTTTGGCCAAAGCGCCCATCTTTATAGATGATACCCCGGCATTGAACATCTTTGAGCTGCGCGCTAAATGCCGGAGGCTGGTGCATAACCACGGCGTAGGGGTGATCATCATTGACTACCTGCAGCTGATGAGCGGTGGCGGCGAAGGCCGTAACACCAACCGTGAGCAGGAGATCAGTAAGATCTCCCGCGACCTGAAAGGCCTGGCCAAGGAGTTGCACGTACCGGTGATCGCACTGTCCCAGTTAAGCCGTGACGTGGAAAAACGTAAGGATGGCAACAAGATGCCGCAGCTGAGTGACTTGCGCGAATCCGGCGCTATCGAACAGGATGCGGACATGGTAATGTTCCTGTACCGTCCTGAATACTACGAGATCACCGCCAATGAAATGGGCGAATCCAATAAAGGCGAAACCCACGTGCGTATAGCCAAACACCGTAACGGTCAGCTGGATACCATCAAGCTGCGCGCCGTACTGGAGTTCCAGCGTTTTGAAGACGATGGCAGCCTCGAGAACCCCGGCTTTAGCGGCCCAAGTGGTGGCGGTAGTGGCGGCGGTAGTCCGTTTGCAGGCATGGGCGGTAACCGCGGTGGTGGCGAAGAAGCCAAACTGTATATCCAGAAGGGCTCCAAGATGAATGATATGAATTTTGAGGATGATGGCCTGGAAGATGCACCGTTCTAAAATGAAATAAAGAGGGGAGTACCCCTGAAATCATAAGAGCAAAAACTAAAAAAGGAGGGCGTTCGTTTCCTCCTTTTTTAATTTTTGCTCTTTCTTTTTTACTTTGGTAGTGAACTATATTACGACGGTGCGTTTGCCCTTTATTTTGATATTAACTGTACTATAGCGTTACGGATCGCCATTTTTTACTTTTACCTTTTTTACTTTGAAACGATACAGACCTTACTATAAGGATAATTTCCGTTTGGCCTATCCTGTTGTGATCTCCCAGCTGGGGCATACCCTGGTGGGCCTGTCAGACAGCATCATCATCGGGCATACCGGCGAGGTGCCGCTGGCGGCCGTATCCCTGGGCAACAGCATCTTCACCATCTTTATGGTAATGGGGATCGGGATCTCCTACGGGCTTACGCCGCTGATAGCGCAGGAGAATGGCCGTGGCAACAAAGCTTATTGCGGCGCCCTGCTAAGCCAAAGCCTGTTGATCAATATGGCCGTTGGCCTGCTGCTCTGCGGGGTGATCGTTATTGGCAGTCACTATATAGGTTTGCTGGATCAGCCTGCGGCCGTAGCTGTACAGGCGCGTCCTTTCCTGCAGTTCCTGGGTTTTTCTTTTTTGCCGCTGATGGTGTACCTGTCCTTTAAGCAGTTTGCGGAAGGGCTGGGCTTTACGCGTCAGGCTATGAATATCAGCATCATTGGCAACGTGATCAATGTGCTGCTGGGCATTACCCTGGTATACGGCCTGTTTGGCATGCCGCGTATGGGCGTGATAGGCGTAGGTATTGCCACCCTCACGGACCGTTTGCTGATGGGGACCAGTATGGCCATTTACGTGCTGAAAGCCCCCCGGTTCAAACCTTACCTGCAGCAGTTTAACTTCCGGGAGGTATCCCGTTCCACCATCAAAAAGATCCTGGGTATAGGCGCGCCCGTGGCGCTGCAATACATCTTTGAAGTAAGCGCCTTTAGCGGGGCGGTGATCATGGTAGGCTGGATAGGCGCCAGGGAGCTGGCTGCCCACCAGATAGCCATTAGCCTGGCCACCATGACCTATATGATGGCCAGCGGCGTATCTGCCGCCGCCGGTATAAAAAGCGGCAACCACCTGGGGGCGGGCCAGCCAAAAGAGCTGCGCCTGAGCGCCATTGCCAGCTACCATATGGTGCTGGTGCTGATGGGCACTGCCGCCCTGGTGTTCATGCTGGGCAACCGGCTGCTGCCTTTGATGTACATCAAAGAGCCAGAGGTGATCGCTATTGCCAGCCATTTGCTGATCATAGCGGCTTTTTTCCAGCTGTTTGATGGCACCCAGGTAGTAGGGCTGGGCATCCTGCGCGGCATGGGAGATGTAAAGATGCCTACTGTCATTACCCTGTTTGCATACTGGGGCCTGGGCCTGCCAATTGGTTACCTGTTGGGTATACAATGGGGCTTTGGTATACAGGGGATTTGGTGGGGGCTGCTACTGGGGCTGTTAACAGCGTCTGTGCTGCTGTTTATCCGGTTTCAGGGCAAAACGCGGAAATTGGTGGCGGCGGGGGTAAGGAACTAATACCGGTAAACGCCTGAGATGCAGAACGGCAAATGGCCTTATTCCGCCAGTAGTATTTTCCCCCAGCCGGCGTATTTTACGGGTGTCTTATACTGGAAAAACTTTACAGTGGTCTTATGTTTAAACAGATTTCTACCGCAGATCCCCGGATAATAAATTACCTTAACCGCTCATTTTTTGTCATGGAACTACCGGTTTTTTACGCCAAAGGCTTATCCCCGGAGGCCGCCTCTTATACAATGGACGAGCCCACCTCCAAACACTGTGTGCAGGTGTTGCGCAGGGAAAATGGTCAGCAGGTGCTGCTGGCCAATGGGATTGGTCAGAAATTCACCGCGGTGATCACGGATGATAACCGTAAACGCTGCACGGTACAGATACAACAGCAGGAAACCGTCCCGGCGCCTACACCGCAACTGCATATTGCCATTGCCTTTACCAAAAATGCCTCCCGTATGGAGTGGTTCCTGGAAAAGGCTACGGAGATAGGGATTCAAAGCATCATCCCTTTAATCACCCATCGTACAGAAAAAGAGAAGTTTAAAACAGAGCGGCTGGAGAATATACTGGTATCCGCTATGCTGCAATCCCAGCAATATTATCTACCACAGCTGGCAGCGCCCACCGCTTTTGAGCAACTGGTACAGCAACACCAGGCGGTCCAGCGGTTTATTGCGCACTGCCTGCCGGATCAGAAGACCCCGTTACAGGAGGTTATGTTGCCCGGTAAGGATACTTTGTTGCTGATAGGCCCTGAAGGGGATTTTACCCCAGAGGAAGTAGTGGCTGCATTAGCCAAAGGATTTCAGCCGGTATCATTGGGAAATACCCGGTTACGTACAGAAACCGCCGGCATGGTAGGGGCGGTGCTGATGAAAATGAGCTAATGTGCAGAATGAATTAATGTGCATATCTGCACATCCGCACATCAATTACTCCGCTTTCGGTTCCCGCAGTTCCACCGGTTTCGCCGTTGCCTTGCGCATCCGCATATTCAACAATTCCACCGCAAAGGAGAACGCCATCGCAAAATATACATAGTTCTTCAGGTGCAGCTCATGCGCCCTTTCCGCATTCCAGCCTTCTACGATCAGGATAGCGCCTACCATTACCAGGAAGGAGAGGGCCAGCATCTTAAGCGTGGGATGTTTATGTATAAAATTGCTGATACGGGGTGCAAACATGAACATAACGATCATGGCAATGATCACGGCAATGATCATGATGGGAACATGTTTAGCCAGACCCACCGCCGTAATGATACTATCAAAAGAGAATACCAGGTCTATGATGATGATCTGCCCTACTACTTTCAGGAGGGTGGCGCCCTGTTGGCCGCCGCCTTTGATGCTCACCTCTTCTTCGCCTTCCAGCTTGTGGTGGATCTCGAGGGTGGTCTTGATCAGCAGGAACAGGCCCCCGGCCAGCATAATGAGGTCGCGCAGGCTAAAACCATGGCTGCCTATATGGAACAGCGGGTTTACCGCGCGTACAATATAGCCAATGCACAGCAGCAGGATCACCCGCACGCCTATGCCGGTAAACATCCAGATACGGCGGGCCTGCAGCCGTTTATGCTCCGGCAGCCGGTTCATTACAATAGAAACAAAAATAACATTGTCGATGCCCAGTACAACCTCCATCAGCACCAGTGTAAGTAAGCTGATGAGGGACTCCGTGGTGAACAGTTGTTCCATGGTCAATTATTGGTTAGTCAGGCCGGCACAGATCTTTTTGGCGATAGTGGGCCCTTCATAAATAAACCCGGTGTATACCTGTACCAATACCGCGCCAGCCTCCAGTTTCTCGCGGGCGTCTGCGGCGGTAAAAATGCCGCCGGCCGCTATGATGGGGATCTTTTTGCCGACCCGCTCATGAATGTAACGGATCACCGCGGTGGACTTGTCCTTTACGGGCAGGCCGCTTAATCCGCCGGCGCCTATGGCGGTTACTTCCTCCGCCGGGGTCTGTAAACCCTCGCGGCTGATGGTGGTATTGGTAGCCACTATGCCGGCCAGCCCGGTTTCCTGTACGATCTCGATGATGTCGTCCAGCTGTTCGGGGGTAAGGTCCGGCGCTATCTTCAGTAATATAGGTTTTGACTTTGTTTTTTGCGCGTTCAGCAGCTGCAGATGGTGCAACAGCTGTTTCAGGGGCTCTTTTTCCTGTAGTGCGCGCAGGTTAGGGGTGTTGGGCGAGCTTACGTTCACCACAAAATAATCCACCACATCAAACAGGGCATGGAAGCATTTTTCGTAGTCGCTTACCGCCTCTTCGTTGGGGGTTTGTTTATTCTTGCCAATGTTACCGCCTATAATGATGTTGGAGCGCCGTTTCAGCAGCCGTTTGGCGGCGGCCACAGCGCCTTCATTGTTAAAGCCCATCCGGTTGATAAGGGCTTTATCTGCCGGCAGGCGGAACAGGCGGGGCTGGTCATTACCAGGTTGGGCCAGGGGCGTAACAGTGCCTATCTCTACAAAACCAAAGCCCAGGCTGGCCAGTTCATCGGTATAACGCGCATCTTTATCAAAGCCAGCGGCCAGGCCTACCGGGTTAGGGAAGGTAAGGCCCCAGAGCTCCCTTTCCAGGCCGGTTTTTTTGGAACTGCAAAAAGCGTTGATGAGTTTTTTGCCCAGTGGCAGGCTGTGCGCGATCTTAAGGCCGCGCATAACGCCATGGTGAATGTTTTCCGGAGGAAAGCTGAAAAGTAGTTTCTTGATAAGCTGATACATGCGTGGGGCAAAGATAAAATAATGTGTGGATGTGCAAAGGTGGGGGGTGGTATTTAAATCCTATTTTTACCCCCGCAAATAGGGGTAGCCCTCCGGCGGCACGTCTTAATTGATAGCCACCCGTATAGCTACCACCTTTACCTGTACTGTGTGCGGAAACTTGTCACATGAAGCGTTTAACCATCAAATTATCCAACTGTCTATGTCAAAGCTGCTGCTAGGGATGCTGCTAAGCTGTGTTCCCTTGCAGGTGCTGGGTTGGGACTGGCATACCCGGGTAACGCTGGTCCTGAAGGAGGAATCCCTGCTAACAGCCTGCCGTTTACTGGAAAAGAACTATGGCATTCACTTTTCTTTTAGCCGCGACCTGGTGGATCTTTCCCGTAAGGTGACCATCAATGCGCGCAACAAACCCCTCAAAAAAGTACTGGAGCTGTTATTTGAGCCTAATGATATTGCCTATACCCGTATCGGCAACCAGGTGGTGCTTACGGTAAAGATCACCCCTGCCCGTACCATCAGCGGGTATGCGGAAGACGCCCATACCGGCGAAAAGCTCATTGGCGCTACCATTTATTGCCCCGGACAGCAGGCCGGCACCGTTACCAACCAGTACGGCTTTTACAGCCTTACCCTGAAAAAGGATACCAGCAGCCTGCTGGCGTCCTATGTGGGTTATACCCCGCAGCGTTATCCGCTGCCGGCTACGGGCAACCGCCAGCTAACCGTGGCCCTGCAGCCGCTGAACAGTTTGCAGGAGGTGGTGGTAACGGAAAATATGCAGCCCCACCTGCAGGAGCAGACCCAGATGAGCAAGATCAACCTGGCGGTTACGGAGGTAAAGTCTGTGCCTAAGCTGTTGGGCGAGCCGGATGTACTCCGGACCCTGCAAAGCCTGCCGGGGGTAAGCGGCGGGGCAGAGGGCAGCGGCGGTATGAGCGTACGTGGCGGCAGCCCGGATCAGAACCTGGTACTGCTGGACGGTACGCCGGTGTTTAACTCCTCCCATGTATTTGGTATCTTCTCCGTATTTAACCCGGATATTGTTAAAAATGCGGACCTGTATAAAGGTGCATTTCCCGCCCGCTATGGGGGGCGTTTGTCATCCGTGATAGATATCTCCATGAAAGACGGCGATATGAAGGAGTACCATGGCGAGGTATCCATCAGCACCATTGCCGCCAAGTTTATGGTGGAGGGGCCGCTTTGGAAAGACAGGACCTCCTTTATCCTCTCCGGCCGGCGTTCTTATATTGACCTGCTGTTGCAGGATGCGATGAATAAAACATTGGGACTGGGCAAAAAAGGCGATTTCTATGCTTATTTCTATGATGCCAATGTGCGTATTAACCATATCTTTTCTCCAAAGGACCGGCTTTATCTGAGCGCTTATGGCGGGGAGGATGCCCTTTCCATCAAGGAGGAGCATGATAACAGCGATGGCGATGATCCTTCCCCGGGGCCATATAACCAGAAGAATGGTTTCAGGCTGGGCTGGGGTAATCTTACCGGTACCTTACGCTGGAACCATGTGTTTAGTCCGCGGTTGTTCTCTAATGTCACCTTCAATTACTCACAATACTACTTCCTTACTAACTATCATTACGAATATGATGGTATCACGGTGCCGGAACATTCTGAATTATACGGCCGGTATATTTCGCGTATCCAGAATGGCGTAGGTAAGATAGATTTTGATTACCGCCCTAATCCTAATCATGCGGTGAAGTTCGGAATAGGCTCCACCACCCATATTTTTAAACCAGGCAGTTTTTTCTTTGAGGATAATTCTGCTACGCCATCACTGCCGGATACTACCTATAATAATTTTAATACGGTAGGCGTGGAGATGATCATGTATGGGGAGGATGACTGGCAGCTGGCGCCCAACCTGCACCTGAATGCAGGGCTGCATACGGCCGGCTTCCTGGTAGAGAAGCGTTTTTATCTCTCCCTGCAGCCACGCCTGGGTTTGCGGTACCTGTTGCCCCAGCATTGGGCGCTAAAGGCGGCCTATACCCATATGAACCAGCCCATCCACCTGCTCACCAATAATGGTACTAACCTGCCTACGGATCTCTGGGTACCATCTACCCAAAAAGTGCGGCCCATGTTATCCAGGCAATGGGCGCTGGGTATTGCCAAGACCACAGAGGATCATCAGTATGAGTTTTCTATGGAAGCGTATTTCAAAAGCATGAATAACGTGATAGAATATACGGAGGAAGCCAGTATGTTCAATTCTGCCGGGAAAAAATGGGATGACCAGGTGATCATAGGCTCCGGGCGCAGCTATGGCGGCGAACTGCTGCTGGAGAAAAAGCTGGGTAATACCAAAGGCTGGCTGGGGTATACATTGGCCTGGACAGACCGCCAGTTCCCTGATGTAAATAACGGGCAACGTTTCCCTTTTAAGTATGATGTACGGCATAATATTGAGCTAACATTCATGCAGCGGCTGGGGAAACACTGGGAGCTCTCCGGCAGCTGGCAGTTTGCCACGGGAATGCCGGTTACGCTGCCGGTAGCCAGTTATGAGGGTATCCAGGACCCCTCGCCCTATGATCCGGTAGCCGGGCCGGGGCAAAGGGTGGATGAGCTGGGGCCGCGCAATGCCGTTCGCACGGCCAATACCCACCGCCTGGACCTGAGCGTTACTTTTACCACAACGAAAAAGAAACGGACCAGGACCTGGAACCTGAGCCTGTACAATGCCTATAATCAAAAGAACCCTTTCTTTTACCAGATAGCGGTGGATTATAACAAACAGGAACGGTACCTGCAGCAGGTGACCATACTGCCCATATTGCCCAGTATCACTTATAGCATCAAATTATAAAACAAACGATATGCGTGTTGTGCTGTTATGTATAATAGGACTACTGATCGCAGGCACGGCCTGTAATAAAAAGGCGGATATCGACCTTCCCTATGAAGGGGACCGGATCGTGCTGAACACGTTTATACAGGTAGATAGCCCGGTGTATATTCGGGTTACTAAAAGTCAGCCGGTGGCGGTGATCAATGACCTGAACTTTCAGGAGCTGCCGCAGGCGCAGGTAACCATCCTCGAAGATGGCGCGCCTTATGGAACGGTGAACTGGCAGCAGATCATTGGCAAGGGATATTTTGTATCCAGCTTACCTGCCAGGCCTGGCAAACATTATACCGTAACAGCGGCCATGACAGGGCTCAGCAGCGTACGCGGCACAGACAGCATACCCATGCAGCCCGCAGTACAGGACCTTTTTGCACAGAAAGGCGGCAACCAGGTACGGTTTACCCTGCAGGACCCGCCGGGCATTACCAATTACTACCGCATTCATCTGTATGAGGCAGATACTACCGGTGGCGAGTTAAAGGCGAAGAAACGTATCGTATACCGGTTAGACCCTTCTTTCAGCAATAATTTTGCAGATATTGTCTCTGATGCTTTTTATGAGGATATCGTGATCAAGGATGAGCGTTTTGCCGGGCAAACGGTACAGTTTGTACTGCAAACATCCAATACCATTGACTACCGTTTTATGATGGCACAGGTGATAGGTATTTCTGAAAGCGCTTATAAATACCTGCAAACAGCCGCCCGGCAGCAGAGCGATGCGGATGAAAGCAATGCGCTCACGCCACCTGTAAAGGTGTATTCCAATATTGAGAATGGTTACGGCATCGTAGCCGGCATGTATGCGAAATGGATCAGCTGTAAGGTAAAAGAATAGGTAACAAAAGACACTCGGCAGTAATGAGCTGCGGTTAACAGTTTTTACAGGCCATGCCTGCCGTTGTACACATCTGTTACCGGGTAATAGTGCGGTTTGCAGTTAGTTAACATTGCTGTTATTGGGTACTGGCTTTGAGGTAGGATCAGGTCGTTGGCAGTTGTGTTTCACTGTTTCCATAATTATCCCCCTATCTGGTTTATTATCCCGCCCGCTAATGGCAATGTACTCCCTATTCGCCGGAATAATACCGGTTCATTACCTCGTTGATCTTACAGGAAAACTTTACGCATTCTGTAATGATCACAGATTCCAGTTCCTTATAACCCGCTGACTCCAGGTGGTACAGCTGGGGATATACGGTCTCAATGATCTTTTTTGTGGCTTCGATCATGCCATCCTGCAAACTCACCAATTGCTGCTGCTCGTACATAGCATCCTGATACAATGGTGACAACGGATTCAGAATTTCGTCCCAGTCCATAAAATACTTTTAAAGAGGTGTTTAGATGTATTCTCTGTATTACAGGGTTCAGTATCAGGCTAGTATACAAGAAGAACAATCGGCAGCGGGTTTAGTTCAAAATCGGTGGTTGTTTTTTCCCCGGGCGGGCGGTTGTTTTTCTTTTTGCGTAAATGACCCTGTTTTTAATTCCCGATCCGAGTAATGTTTTACATTCCGGTGACGTAGCTTTGCCCTACTCCTTTACTCCGCCGAAAATGAATGTAGCAGCCATACTACGCGTGTATTTCCGCAGCGCCTGTAGACGGTGTTGATATTCAATTCATCGTTATTGTTTAACGCAATTGGCATCCTGTGCATTGTGCAGGATAGCGGCTTCCTGTTCCCCTAAAGATACTTGCCGGAGCATGGCGGAGTAAAGTGCTTCCGTGCAGGTGGTGGTTGGCCCGAGCCGCGCGGGTAGGGTCAACCATTAATTTTTTAATACATAGCTTCCGTAAATCAAACAACTTATGCAACTTCACCGGCTACGGCCTTTCCTTATACTTTTGTGTACCTGCCTGCTGCTGACGGTAGCCGGTTTTGCCCAACCCGCAAAACGTATTGTATCCCTTAATGGCACGGTAACAGAGATCATTTGTGCGCTGGGTTTTGAACAATCGCTGGCTGGGGTGGATGTGACCAGCACCTGGCCGGCTAGTGTACGCCAGCTGCCTAAAGTAGGCCATAACCGTAACATCTCTGCAGAGCCGGTGCTGGCATTGCAGCCTGATCTGATCCTGGCCACGGATAATTTCCTCACGCCCGCTGTGCTGGAACAGTTTAAACAAACGGGTGTAAAAACGGTGGTGCTGAAACAGGAATTTACGCTGGCAGGTACCAAACAGCTTATCCGCCAGGTAGCTGCCGCACTGCAGGCGCCGGAAAAAGGTAACGCATTATGCCAACAGCTGGATAAAGAACAGCTGGCGCTGCATATCACCCAACAATCCAAAAAAGTATTATTCATTTATGCGCGTGGCGCGGGTACCCTGATGGTAGCCGGGCAGGAAACGCCGCTGGACCATATGATCACACTGGCAGGCGCGCAGAATGCCGCCAATGGCTTTAAAGATTTTAAACCGCTTACTACAGAAGCGCTGGTAGCCGCCAACCCGGATGTGATCCTGTTATTTGATACCGGCCTGCAAAGCGTAGGCGGGGTGAATGGCCTGCTAAAAGTGCCAGGCATACCGCAAACCAATGCCGGAAAACAACAAAAGATCGTTGCGATGGATGGCCAGCTGCTGTCTGGTTTTGGCCCACGGGTGATACAGGCCATCAAGGAATTATCCGTGAAATTGCAAGGGGTATAAACAAAATTGCAGGGCGTATAAACATAATCCGGTTTTTTGGGAAAACTGTAGCGCGTTACCGCCACTATCTGCAGAACCGCAGGCGTATAAAATACAGTAGCCTGCAAAGCAACGACTGTGTGTATTTATCGGCGTCAACAAAATAGGAACCATTGAAACAACAAGCAAGGCCGGCGGCCTATCTTACAATAACAGCTTTTACCCGCCTGGGCAGCATATCCATATTAAGCATACTGCTGTTGCTGGTGATCATCATTGCCACCGGTACGGGCGCTATGCATATATCGCCCGCGCAGGTAGTGGCCATATTGCTGGAGCGGGCAGGCATCCGCCTGCCGGTGGCTTATCCGGAGCATATGGTGGCCGTGCTGTGGATGATACGTTTGCCCAGGGTGATACTGGCCGTATTAATAGGCGCGGGGCTGGGTATTTCCGGGGCGGCGTTGCAGGGACTGTTCCGCAACCCGCTGGCAGATCCCGCGCTGATAGGCGTTAGCGCCGGCGCTTCGCTTACGGCCGTAGTGCTGATCGTACTGCAGCCCTGGCTGCATTTTGCCGGGGGGAATATGTGGCAAAGCTACCTGCAGAATATCATCACATTTGCCGGGGCTATGATCACGGTATGGACAGTATTTCGTATGTCTGTATACGGCAACCGTGCAGTGATCTCTATCATGCTCTTGTGTGGTATTGCCATCAATGCGCTCTGTGGGGCTTTTACAGGATTAATGACTTTTATAGCTGACAATGAGCAGCTACGTAATATCACCTTCTGGACACTGGGCAGCCTGGGTGGCGCCAGCTGGCAAACGGTACTGGCGGTGCTGCCTTTTGTGGGGCTGCCGGTACTGTTACTGCCAGGCATGGCGCCTGCCCTGAATGTATTTGCATTGGGCGAGCAGGAGGCTATGCATAGCGGTGTAAAAGTAAATAAGCTTAAAACGCAGCTTATCATTTATGCTACTATGGCGGTAGCGGCAGGCGTAGCGGTGGCGGGTATCATCAGTTTTATAGGCCTGGTGGTGCCGCATATTACGCGGCAATTCACCGGCCCGGACCACCGGGTGTTGATCCCGTGTTCCGCACTGGCCGGCGCCTTGCTACTTACCGTGGCAGACCTGATCTGCAGAACGATCATTGCCCCGGCAGAGTTGCCGGTAGGGATCATCACCGCTATTACCGGCACGCCGTTTTTTATCTGGCTGATCTTAAAAGATAAAAGGGTAATAGCTGTATAATGTTTTATCCGGCTGATATTGGAAAGAAGGCAGGTAACAGCTTTAAAATATCGTAATCCGGGGTAAAGCAACAACTTATTCAAACATTCAAACAGCATTATGTTAGGCATAAAAGAGCTCTCCCTTTTTTTTGGCGCGGCCCGTATACTGGACCGTGTACAGCTGCAGGCCCGGCCGGGAGAATTGTGCGTACTCATGGGGCCTAACGGCGCGGGTAAATCCACCTTGCTGCGTACCATTGCAGGGGAATATATACATTACCGGGGCAGCATCACCCTTAACGGACGGGAACTGCACCAGATACCCGTAGCAGCACAGGCCCGGCAACGAGCCGTATTAGGCCAACAATTGGTGTTGCAGATGCCTTTTACCGTGATGGAAGTAGCCGGTATGGGACGTTATGCCTATTATACCCGGGAAACATCCCTGGATAAAGCCATTGTTACGTATGCCTTACAATTACTACAGGTATATGATCTGAAAGACCGTTCTTATCTTACGCTCTCTGGCGGGCAACAACAACGCGTACAAATGGCCCGTGTGCTCTCCCAGCTATTGGAAGCGCCGGACCTGGATGGGGTTGATTATACCGGCCGCAAAATGTTATTACTGGATGAGCCGGTAACAGGCATGGATATATTACATCAGCAATTATCCCTGCAACTCGCTACCCGGCTATCACAACAAGGGGTGCTGGTATTGGCGGTGCTGCATGATTTTCAGCTGGCAGCGGCCTATGCACAGCGTATTTTTTTACTGAAAGAAGGGCGCTTGTTTACACAGGGCGATGTAGCTAACGTGCTCACCTCCGCGTATATAAAGTCATGTTTTGGCGTAGAGGTATCCGTACTGCATCATCCGGACTGTGTGTACCCGCTGGTGGCTACCAGCCCCGCGGGCGCTTTATTCCCATCACCTGCCGATAAGGCAATAAACGTATATTAACGATATGAGCACAACTACTACCTCCAACTTAAAGGAGCAATGGATAGCCTACCGGCAGCAACATCCCAGAACCAGGATTCGCGACGCCGCCCGTGAACTGCAAACCAGTGAAGGGGAACTGGTGGCCGCCTGTACCGGCGCTACCGTGCTGCACCTGCGTAATGATTTTCCCGCACTGCTGCAACGCATGCCGCCACTGGGAAAACTAATGGTGCTTACCCGTAATGAAAGCTGTGTAATAGAAAGAAAAGGCGTTTTTGAAGATGTACGCACAGAGAGCCGTCATGTAGGCGTCGTAGTAGGCCCGGATATAGACCTGCGTATGTTCTTTTCCCGCTGGGTATATGGCTTTGCCGTGTTGGATGATGAAACGCTGGGCTTTAAAAGGTCCTTACAGGTATTTGACGCGCAGGGTGGCGCCGTGATCAAGATCTATGCAGTGCCGGAAACCGATCTGGCGGCCTGGGACCGGCTGGTGCAGGACTTTACAGCGTCTACACAGCCGGATACCATCCACCTGATCCCTGCGCCTGCCCCTGCGGTGTATGCGAAGGAAATAGACCAGGCAGCTTTTCTGGCAGATTGGGCGGCATTGCAGGATACGCATGATTTCTTTCCCTTGTTGAGTAAATACAAAGCGGCCCGCCTTCATGCCCTGGAAACAGCTGCCGGCCGCTTTACCCGCCGCGTACCCAGTAACGCCGTGAAGACCCTACTGGAACAGGCTGCGGCCACCGGCCTGGAGATCATGGTATTTGTGAGTAATCCCGGCAATATAGAGATCCATACAGGCCCGGTACATAAGATAGTTGAGATACCGGGATGGATCAATGTAATGGATCCTGATTTTAACCTGCACCTGAAGACAGATGATATTGGGCAATGCTGGGCGGTAGAAAAACCCTCTGCAGATGGTATTGTTACTTCTGTAGAAGTATTTGATGCAAAGCAGGACATGATCGTACAGTTCTTTGGCAAACGCAAGCCCGGCGCGCCAGAGCTGGAAGCCTGGAGAGCACTGGTAAAAGGGCTGTAATGATTTCCCTTTAACGTAAATAGTTTTCCTGAATTGAGCAATGCGCCTGCACACTACTGATTACTTTTGTATTGCCACTCTCCGCCGGCATTTATAAGAATAAGTCTTTTCCATTATAAGCTTTGCAACCCTCCTGTCTGCCCGCTATACCGGCTTTAGGCATGTGTGTGGCGGGTAGGACAGACCAATGCGGGCATAATCAATATTCAGTATGTGTGAAACCAGAACCCTGATACTTACATCAACCGTAGATGAAGCCGTGATGATGCAACAGGTATATGCATTGATCTGAAAAATAAACTACAACGGATGAAACAATTGACGGCGCTTTTTATATGCGGCCTCCTATGCCATGAAAGTATGGCCCAGGATACTACTGTTCAGTTAAGGGACGTAGTGGTAACCGGGCAATACCAGCAACAATCTGTCAAAAACTCCGTATATAAAGTACGCACCATCAGCAGTGAGCGGATCCAGCTGCGGGGCGCTACAGATGTACTGGGCGTATTAAATAATGAATTGGGTATCCGTTTCTCCAACGATGCCACCCTGGGCGAGACCGATGTAGAACTGATGGGCATGAGCGGCCAGAGCGTAAAGGTATTGCTGGATGGGGTACCGCTGGTAGACCGCGGCAGCACCAAACAAAGCCTTAGCCAGATAGATGTAAATACCATCGAACGTATAGAGATCGTAGAAGGGCCCATGTCTGTTATATATGGCACGGATGCGCTGGCAGGCGTGATCAATATCATCACCAAAAAAAGAACGGAGCATCTTACCGTTACTGCCCGTGCACAGGAAGAAACGGTAGGCAGGGAGTACCGTCCCCTGGATGGTAAAGGCTTGCACAGCGAGCACCTGGGCCTGCAATGGGGTAACGGTAAATGGTTTGCCGGCGGTGGTTTTACCCGTACAGATTTTGGCGGATGGCAGGGCCAGTTTACCGGCCGTAAAAAAGAGTGGCATCCTAAGAACCAGTATTTAGCGAATGGCATCATCGGTTATGGCGGCCATCAATGGGAAGCCTGGTACCGGCTGGATTACCTGGATGAATCCATCAAAAGCCTGGGTGATATCAATACGGGTAATTACCGGTCTACAGATCAGTATTATAATACCAACCGTTATACGCACCAGTTGCAAGGTAGCTGGAAACCTACGGAGCGCTTAAGTTTTAACGGAGCGCTCTCTTACCAGGATTATACACGTAAAACAAAAACCAACATAAAAGATTTCCGTACCAATACGGAAACACGCTCGCAGGATGATGGCGCGCAGGACCTGTCAAAGTTCAATATGTTGTTCTTCCGCGGTACGGTACAATACAAATTATCAGACGCCGTAATGCTGCAACCCGGTATAGAGATCAAACGGGATGGCAGCAGTGGGCAGCGTATTGAAGGCTCGCCGGTGATCAATGACTATGCGGTATTCGTGTCTTCGGAGCTCAAGCCCGTATCCTGGCTCAATATACGGCCGGGGCTGCGTTTCATCCATAACTCCGTGTACAGTGCGCCGCCGGTGATCCCATCCATCAATACCAAATGGGCCTTTAATAAGGATATGGACCTGCGGGTATCCTATGCCCGCGGTTTCCGCGCGCCGGCATTGCGGGAGCTGTATTTCTATTTCTTTGACGCCAGTCACTCCATTAAAGGCAACCCAGCGCTGAAGGCAGAGTACTCGCATAGTGTTAACGGCTCCTTTACCTGGCAGGCGTTGCGTCGCGGAGAGCTGCGTTATACCGTAGCCCTTTCCGGTTTTTATAATGATTTCGATAACCTGATAGATATCGGCTACAGCGCTGCAGACCCTACGATCAGCACCTATATCAACGTAAATAAGTTCCGGACCACCGGCGGCATGCTGGAACATACCCTTAGCTGGAAAGCGCTGGAAGCCGGCGTGGGCCTGGTATGGGTAGGCCGCTATAACCGTTTCTCGGATGATACGGCCTATAATAAAACTACCGCTACGCCCGCCTTTGTATGGACGCCGGAGGTGAATGCCAATATCAGCTACCGTTTCCGCCGGTTGGGTGCTACGCTGAATGTGTTCTACAAATACACCGGCGAACGGCCTACCTATGAGCTGGCAGCTATCAATAACGTGGAAGTGGTGCACCTGGCTAAAACAGCGGCTTTTCATTATGCGGATGTTACGGCCAGCAAACGCATCACCCCGTACCTTACCCTGAATGCAGGCGTAAAGAACCTGTTTGATGTGGACCGGTTAAAGAACACGGCCGCAGATGCAGGACAAGCCCACAGCACCGGTGGCCCGGTATTGATGTGGTACGGCCGCTCTTATTTCCTGGGACTGAATTTCCGGTGGGCAAAAAAATAATATCAACATAAATACCTATAAAAACATGTACAAAAACACAAAACCAGCGTATATCCGTCAAAGCGTTTTAGCCTTTTTTTTGGCCGCTGCTTTCAGCGCCTGCAGTAATGATGATAATGATATTGTGCCGGTGATCCCGCCCTCTGATGGGGCTGAATTAAAACTGGATGGCGGTGGTGGCGCAGGCGCGCCCAATGCCGTGTATGTGGATTTTAGTGCGGATAAACCCACTGCAGTGCCGCGTACCAGCTGGGACCTGGGTTTTTATAACGGCAATGATTTCCGGGTGGTCCTGAACTATACTTCATCCATCTCCATAGCAGCCCTGGCTAAAACAGATATCACCCAGGTTGACCTGGATGATACCACCGGCATCAGCCTGGCCATAGGGCAGGGGCAGGGTACGCTGAGCATGATAGACGATATTACCGGCGATATCAGCAAAACCGCTATTGCAGCGGTATCCGCTACGGACGCTGATAACAAGGTATACCTGGTAAAGCCGGAAACGGCCAGCGCCACGGATCATACCAGCTGGTATAAGATAAAGATAAGCCGCAACGGCAGCGGGTATAAGCTGCAATACGCAAAGCTGGCGGAGACCAGTATCCGCACGGCAGACATGAGCAAAGATGAAAACTTCAATTTTAGTTTCTTCTCGCTGAATGGCGGTAAAGCCGTGGCGGCGGAGCCTAAAAAAGCGGAATGGGATATCCAGTGGTCCTATGGCGTATACTCCACTGCGTTTGGCCCTGAAGTGATCCCTTACCTGTTCTCTGATTTTGTGTATAGCAATACCCTGGGCGGGGTACAGGCGGCAGAAGCCACCACCGCAGATGGGTTCAATTATGATACGTTTAAAGCAACAGACCTCAGCAATACCAGGCTGGTATTCAGCGGGGCGCGCGATGCTATCGGCAGCAAATGGCGGGTCACCTCCGGCGGTACCCTGGGTATTAAAACCGACCGTTTTTATGTGATCAAGGACGGTGCGGGCAATCATTATAAACTAAAATTCATTAGCGCTGGCATTGGCCAGGATGGCGGCCAGCGTGGTTATCCTGAAATTGCGTACAAGTTGATAAAATGAAAAAGCCAAGGGAGTATGGGCTGGCGTTTGCCGGCCCTTGCTTATGTGCTGATGTATTAATCTGCTGATCCTCGTAGCCCCGGCCTTCATTCATCTTTCCCAATAATATAACTGCTTACTATCCCATGATTTTCCTTAATCTACACATTAAAACATTATTCACCCATTAGCACATCTGCACATTAGCACATCTGCACATTAACCCTGTCTTTCCTGCAGGAAAAGGTGACAGAATGTTATGCCGCTGCCCATGGTATACTTCTTGTTGCCTTCCTGCATATGGAATTCAAGGATTATTACAAAACACTGGGCGTAGAGAAAGGGGCCACGGAGGCAGAGCTGAAAAAAGCCTACCGCAAGCTGGCCGTGAAGTATCACCCGGACAAGAATCCTGGTGACAAAGCGGCAGAGGAGAAATTTAAGGAGATAAACGAAGCCTACGAGGTGCTGGGCGATCCGGAAAAACGGAAGAAATACGACACCCTGGGCGAGAACTGGAAGAGTTATGAGCAGCACGGCGGCCGTGCCCAGGATTATGACTGGGGACAATGGGGCGCTGGTGGTGGCGGCAATACCTATAGCTACCAGGGCAATGCGGAAGACTTTTTTGGCGGCGAAAGCGGCGGTAATTTTTCCGACTTCTTTGAGCAGCTGTTTGGACGCTCTTTTGGCGGCGGCGGCAGCAGCCAGCGCCGGCAACGATCCGGCCGTGGGCAAGACCTCACCGCTACCATGGAAATACCCCTGGAAGACGCCTATACCGGCGGCTCCCGGCAGGTGACCGTTAACGGCTCGCGCCTGAACATAAAGCTAAAACCCGGCCTGTACGAAGGGCAGGTGATCCGCCTCAAAGGCAAAGGCGCCCCCGGCCGCGGCGGCGGGGAAAACGGCGACCTGCTGATCACCATCCAGCTGGCCAAACACCCCCAATATGACTTAAAAGGACAGGATGTGTACGGCGATGTGCCGGTGGAGCTCTATACCGCCATCCTGGGTGGCAAGATCTCCGTGCAGGGACTGGGCGGCCCGCTGAATATGAATATACCGGCCGGTACCGATAGCGGACGGGTGTTCCGCCTCAAAGGTATGGGTATGCCGTCCGCTAACGATGCCTCCCAACCAGGCGATCTGTACCTTACCGCTATAATACATATCCCACAGCATCTTACGGATAAGGAAAAAGAGCTGTTTGCGGAATTGGCAAAACTGCAGAAAAAGTAAGTTGAGTAAAAGCGCACTGAACAACGAAACTTGTTGTAAATTTAGCGTCAAACCCAATATTTGAATGATCATTAACGGTAATGGCCAACCAGCGAGAAAATGTATCCTGGTGGCGGACGATGATGCCGATGACAGGGAGTTGATAAAAGTGGCGTTTGAGGAGAAAGGGGCGGAAGCGGAGATCTGTTTTGTGGAGAACGGGGAGGAATTACTGTATTATCTGCACCGCCGGGGTAAATACAAGGATGAAATACAATATCCCTTTCCCAGCCTTATACTGCTGGACCTGAACATGCCTAAGAAGGATGGACGGGACGCCCTGCGTGAAATAAAAAGCGACCAGCTGCTCAAATCCCTGCCGATAGTGATCCTTACCACTTCTACCGCTGCCAAGGATATCAGCCATTGTTACGAGCTGGGCGTAAACAGTTATATGATCAAACCCGCCAACTTCTCAGACCTGGTACAATTTGCCGGTATGTTACATGATTACTGGTTCAACACCGTACAGCTGCCTTTGTAAGGGCAAATCTCTCCCTCATCTGTTACCTGAATGAATTAATCGATTGTACAGCCGGAAGGCGGTAAATGGGAGTGTTATGCTGCCTGGGGAACTAAACGGTTGTTCATTATCCGGGGCTAAAGCCTGTCTTACAACACTTTCTTAAAGAATTCTGTTTCTTTTGCCCATTCAAGGACGGAAGAGATCAGGAAATACCCGGCGGATATTACCATCAGGGTCAGTGCCAGGAATCCCAGTTTAAAGAATGATTTAACGCCAATAAGATCGGTGAGGTTGGCAATATAGGTCAGCACGGCTATTAATATACCTGCAACAAGGATGAACAGGGCAGTTTTCTTCATTTAACAAAAGTTAGTAGCATCAAAAGCGAAACGTGAAGGTGCGAAGATAGCACATTCGTGGTGCAATTGTCACAAATATTTATTCACCTTCCCTTACAGCCGGCTTTCTGGCGCTTCTGCCTTTTTCTACCCACCAGTATAAAGGGGGAATAAGCAGCGGCGCAAACAATAAAGTGCTGGTAAGGCCGCCTATGATCACCGTAGCTAACGGGCGCTGTACATCTGATCCAATACCGGAGGAGGTAGCCGCCGGTATAAGGCCGGCAATGGCCACGATCAGGATGGAGAGGATAGCGCGCAGCTGATCCCGGGAAGCCAGGTATACGCTCTGCCCCAGGTCATGCTCTCCCGCCAGCTTTAACCGCGTTATAGAAGATACCAGCAGCACCCCGGCCATTACGGAGATACCAAAAATGCTTACAAAACCCACCCCGGCGGATACATTAAAATGATACCCCCGGATGAACAGCGCCATAATACCGCCCGCCATTGCAAAAAAGATACAGCTGATGGTAACGATCGTATGCGGCATGTTGCGGAACAGCATAAACAGCACCAGGAATACCATTACAATGGTAAGCGGGATGGTAAAGGAAAGCTGTTTGCTGGCCCTTTCCAGGTTCTCATACTGGCCGCCGTAAATAATGGAGTATCCTTTGGGTACATGTACCTGTGCATTGATCTTATCATTTACTTCTTTTACAAAGCCGCCCTGGTCGCGCCCGCGTATGTTGGTGCGCACCGTGATCATCCGTTTGCCGTTATACCGGTAAATGTTTGTCTGCCCCTGCACATATTCAATATCCGCCAGCTGGTTCATGGGCACCAGCGCGCCGGTGGCGGCGGTTACCTGCAGGTTCTTAAGGGCCTCTATGGTGCTGCGGTTCTCCGGTACGTAGCGGATGGTGATATCGTACCGTTTGGTGCCATCATACAAAGTGCTGATGGCCTTACCGCCAATGGCGGCTTCTATCATGTTCTGGATATCCGCTACATTAATGCCAAAGCGGGCGGCATTTTCCCGGTTTATGTTGATGGCGATCTGCTCCTGCGGTCCTTCCTGTTCTATATTCACAGATTCTGAGCCGGCCATATGCTGTACGATATTGGCAATGGTATCCGCCTTGCCCCGCATCATGGTCAGGTCATCGCCCACAATAGAGATGGCCAGGTCTGCGGCGCTGCCGGTCACGATCTCCATTACCTGGTCAATGATCGGCTGCCCGGATGAGAAGTGTACGGCAGGCATGGCCTTCTCGAGGTCGTGCCGGATACTGGTGACCAGCGTTTTCTTGGAGATGGTATCACTCCATAGCTTGTATTCCTTCAGGCCTACCAGGATCTCGTTACGGTTAGCGGGGAAAGGGTCTGTACCATCGTCATTACGCCCGGTTTGGGTGATCACAAAATCTATCTGGGGGTATTTGCTGATGATCTCGTGGATCTTTGGCGCATACCGCGCGTTTTCCTGTATGGTGATGCCGGAAGGGAAGTTTCCACGCAGGAAAATGGAGCCTTCGTCCAGCTCCGGCAGGAACTCTGTACCCAGGCTGCCGCCAAAAAGGATGAGCAGCACCACGACCAGGAAACCGCCCAGCACTGTAGCACGAGGGGCTTTAAGCACGTTGCGCAGCACTTTGCTATAACCTCGTTCCAGGAAGTCCAGCACCACGTTCCGGTGCTGTTTCATGGGTTTATCCTGGTTATTGAAGGCTTTTTTATAGGCAAAGGAGATCAGCACGGGTATCAATGTCAGTGCCGCCAGCATAGAGCCTATTACCGCAAAGGCCAGGGTAAGGGCCATGGGGGAGAACAATTTGCCCTCTACGCGGGTCATCAGCAAAATGGGCATATATGCCAGGATGATGATGGTAACGGAGAAAAAGATCTCGCGGCCTACTTCCTGGGCGGAGTGCAGGGTAAGGGCGATAATGCCCCGTTTTTTCTCTTCCGGCGGGGCAGTGCGGTAGGTGCGGATCAGGTGCTCCGCCATTACGCAGGCCCCATCTACAATGATCCCAAAGTCTATGGCGCCCAGGGATAGCAGGTTGGCCGGTATGCCGGTAAGCCGCATCAGTATAAATGCAAACAACAGGGAAAAGGGGATGGTGAGCGCTACTACCAGCGCGCTGCGCAGGCTGCCCAGGAAAAATACCAGGATGATGATCACGATGGATACGCCCATAAACAAGGTATGGCCTACTGTTTCCAGGGAGTGGTCAATCAGGAAGCTGCGGTCGTAGAGGGTGCGCAGTTTTACACCCTTGGGCAGCTCGTCCGTTTCGAGGTCCTGCATGCGCTGTTTTAAGAGCTTCAGCACTTCACTGGGGTTCTCGTAACGGCGTAAGAGTATAATGCCTTCTATGCCGTTGCTGGAGTTAATGCCGGCGCTTTTGATGGTATACCCCATTACCCCGCTGGGCGGTGGCGGGGCTATTTCCACGGTGGCCACATCGCGCAGGAATACGGGCATGCCGTTACTTTCCGTGAGCACAATATTGGCGATATCTGTTTCTGATTTTACAGCGCCCAGGCTGCGCACGGCAAATCCCTGTTCGCCGCGGGCAATGATATTACCGCCGGTGTTCTGGTTGTTCTTTTGTACCGCATCTACCACTTCCTGCAGGTCCAGCCCATATTTGCGCAGTTTATCCGGCGAGGTGAGGATATGGAACTCCTTCAGCGGGCCGCCAAAAGTGGTAATGTCCGCAATGCCGGGTACCTGTAACAGGTAGGGTTTTATTACCCAGTCCTGGAGGTCGCGGATCTCCATGGGGGTAAAAGAGGGCGGGGCTTCTACCACATAACGTAAGATCTCGCCCACGGCGGTGGTCAAGGGCGCCAGTTCCGGCGCTACGCCGTCTGGCAGCTCCGCGGTAGAGAGGCGCTCGTTTACCTGCTGCCGGGCAAAATAATCGTCTGTACCGTCTTTGAAAGTAAGCTGTACCACGCTCAGGCCAAAAATGGTGCGGCTGCGGCGGTCCAGCACATTGGGCGTGTTCTGCAGGGCTCTTTCTATGGGGATGGTCACCTGCTGCTCCACTTCCTCTGCCGCGCGGCCAGGGTACTGGGCTACAATGATCACGTTAGTGTCTGCAATATCCGGGTAGGCCTCTATTTTCAGCATCGTAAAACACCAATAGCCAATGGCCATAAGGGCAATACCTCCCAATATAACGGCCCAGCGGTTCCTGAGCGAGAATATCAATAAGTTCCGGATCATCTGTTCTTGTATTACGGTTAATAGCCGGTCAGAATTTTTCTACCTGGTTTACTACGATCAAACCGCTGCTTATTTCTTTACGCAGGGCTTTTAGTACCTCCCGTACCCGGTGCTCTTCATCAATAAAAATGATGAGCATGGGCGGCTCGTCAAAGCTGAAAATGCTGTCGGGCCGTTTCAGCTGGTGATGTACGCCAAAACCTATCTGACCGCGGAAGGCGGTGGCGCCTGCTACCCGGTGGCGGATCAGGAAACGCAGGATGTATTCGTACAAAGGGAGCGAACCAAATACTTCGTCTTTATCTATATAGATCTGGGCCTGTAGCATAGCGGTTAGGTTTTAGCTATTAGCTTTTGGCGCGGCCTTTTGCTAAAGGCTAACCGCTAAAGGCTAATAGCTGGTTTTTAGTATCCAAAACTCAGCCCTTTCAATTGCATGACGCCGTTTATTACTACGTCTTCATTGCGGGCCAGTCCATTGTATATATTGATACGGTCGCCTATCTGCAGGCCGGTGGTCACTTCTTTTCTTTCGAAGGTGGCAGGCGCAGTTTTTACGAACACGTAATTGCGTCCCTGGGCGGTGATAAGGGCGGCTCTGTTTATGCTGATGGTGTTATTGCTTTTCAGATCCATGGCCACGGGGAAAGACACGGTGGCAAACATGCCGGCTTTTACCTGGTTGCCGGGATTACTGATGCGGATACGCAGTTTTACCATACGGGTGGTAGCGTCTATCACGTCTGCAATGTCTTCTATCTTACCGCTGACAGGCATTTCCGGGTAAGCAGGAAGGGCAATCCGGCAGGCATTGCCTTCTTTTACGTTGTTGATCTGTGTTTCCGGTATATCGCAGATGATGTACGCTATGCCTGGGTTGGAACTGCGGAGGGCTTCCGGGTTAAAGCCGCCGGCCTTTAGTTTGGCCTCGTGCTCTATGATGGCGGCCCTTTCATTGGCCAGGTTGGTCTGCTCCATACTCAGGGCAGCCTGGGCATCCAGCAGGTCCTTGCCGGTGGCGGCGCCGTGATTAAAAAGATCTTGTGCGCGCTCCAGTTCTATTTTGCGTTGTTTGATATTAATATCCTGTATGTGGCGGATGTTGATGAGATGCTGCATGAGCTGGGTGTAGCTGCTTTCAAGATCGGGGTTATCGAATAACACTACATTTTGCGCGCCCTCTGCAGAGATAAGCACGGTAGCGGCTACGCGGGCGGGGGCATGCAGCTCCCCGGAAAGGGCGGAGTCGCCTGCGGGCTCTGTCTGGAAAAAAGCGGCCATGGCGGTATCCGGGAAGGCAATACGCTGCCCGTCATGCGTTATCTGAGGCGCTGGGTCAGTGGTGGCCGGCGTTTCCTTTTTTGCATGGGAGCAGGCGGTAAAAAACAGGCAGGCCGTTAAAAGCGGAATGATTGTGCTGTTCATCTTACAGTTGATTAATAAGGCCGGTGACAAATAATAATTGCAGGTAGCTTTGATAGTAAGCCTGCAACGCGTCATAATACAGCAGGCGGGTATCGTACCAGTTGCGCTGGGCATCCAGGAAATCTATAATGGTGGTGCCACCGCGCAGATAAGCATATTTTACATTATCCAGGATCTGTTGTGATTGATGCAGCACAGACTCGTATTGCTGTATGTTACGTTGCTGCACCTGGTAGGTCTTATAAGCCGTGCTAACATCTGTTTGTACCTGTAGCTGGGTAGCCTGCAGGGATTGTTCCGCCTGGGCTTTCTGGATCTCCGCTTTTTTGATCTGGCCCTGGTTGCGGTCAAATATCGGTATGCTGATAGTACCAAAGAAGCCTACATAGGGCACCGAGTTCTGCGGGTTATAGATAACGCCCAGTTCCGGTTGCGGCCAGGAAAGGGATTGCTGGTATTTGATATTGCTGGCGCTTTGTGAAATGGTGCTTTTTACCAGGGCTACATCTGCGCGGTTCTCCCGGCTCTGGTTTATAAGGCTGTCCAGCGTAACCGTGGGCAGCAATGTAATTACCTGGCTGCTGGTATCCACATCCACACTGTCTGCCGCGCCGGTAAGCAGTTTAAGGTTCTGCAGCTCGTTATTATAATCCTGGAAGAATACGGTTAGCTGCAGATCATATTGTTTAAGCAGTACCTGTGTACGTACGAGGTCTGTTTGCGTGATAGCCTGGTTCTTATAACGCACTTCGTTGATCTTTACCAGGGAGTCCAGGTTGCCTTTGCTTTCCTGTAACAGGGTAAGCTTCTTTTTCAACACCCAGGTATTCACCCAGCTGCTGCCTACATTCCAGGACAGGTTGCGTACGTTTTCCTGGTAGGTATCGTTGGCTACAGCAATATTCTGTGTGGCGGATTCGATCTTGTATTTACGCTGTGCGGGCCATTGGATAGGTTTGGTGAGCTGCCACCATACCTGGCGGTTGGTATTGTCAGACCATTTGGTGTTGGGCGGAAAATGACCGGCATCTGCCAGTTGGAGGGTCTGGTTATTGAGGTTGGGATTGGGCCGTAGTTTGGCGGTAATAACATCCGCCTGGGCTGATCCAATGTTCATATACTGCGCCTTTAATACAGGACTGCTTTGCCGCGCTGTATCTATGGCGGAGGACAGGGTATATACTGTTTGCGCAACAGCTTTCCCGGCGCCTGTCAGCAGGAGGGAGGCCACAGCAATAACAATTTTCTTGTTCATGCTCTATGCTTGTCTACTTTTTAGAAAACCACTGTAAAGTTGGCAAAAGTTATACCCGCCATTGCGCGCCCAGCTTATTTTAACCGGATTTTAAGTGGTTTTTTAAGGGGATTTTAATGTCCCCAAGCAGGTGTATGGAACGGCGTTGTTGCTACATTAACACAGAACGGGTAGCGGAGGTTCATATAAAAGTGGCAGAGGTGCACATAAAATAAGAAACCGCCTTGAGAGGCGGTCGCTATAATAATTCACGTTATGAAAACCCAAAAACAAACACCGTCGGGGTGTGTGTAAATCGCTTGATGTTACTGCAATATTAGGCAGTTTCAGAGGGGGGATGGTTAATACCCGGTTAAGTAAAACGTTATTGTAATGTTAGCGGAGGAGGGGTGGGTTAAAAAAACATGGCTTTGAGCAGCCGTTGCAGCCACTCAAAGCCATATTGTTCAGTGTCCGGACTAACTATATAATAGACCTTACCAGGCCGCCATCTGCGCGCAGGGCGGCGCCATTGGTAGCGGAAGACAGCGGGCTGGCCACATAGGTGACCATGTTGGCGATCTCCGTTACATCTGCAAAACGTTGGATCAGGGAGCTGGGGCGCAGGGTCTTAAAGAAGTCTGCTTCTACCTGTTCCTGTGTCATATCCCGGGAAACGCCTACCTGTTTCACAAATTCACTCACGCCTTCTGAACGGGTAGGACCGGGCAGTACGCTATTCACGGTAACGGCGGTGCCTTTGGTCAGTTCTGCCAGGCCGCGGCTAATGGCGAGTTGTGCTGTTTTGGTCATGCCGTAGTGGATCATCTCTTCCGGTATCATGATGGATGATTCGCTGGAGATAAAGATGATACGGCCCCAGTTCTTCTCCAGCATTTTGGGCAGTACAGCGCGGGACAAGCGTATGCCGCTCATTACGTTCACCTCAAAAAGGTTGTACCAATCCTCATCAGGGATGTCTGTAAAAGCCTTGGGCTCAAAAATGCCGGCATTGTTGACGAGGATATCTATATGGGGAAGCTGTTCTATCAGGTGTTGCACTTCTGCGGCTTTAGAAAAGTCGGCGGCAATGCCCAGTACGTTACCCCCCGGTACCTGCTGGGTCAATTTCTCCACGGTCTCATTCACCCGTTGGGCGTTTCTGCCATTTATGATCACGGTAGCGCCTTCCTGTAGTAATTGCCTGGCAATTGCATAGCCAATGCCCAGGGTGGAACCACTGATGAAAGCGGTCTTTCCTTTTAATTGTAAATCCATTTTAGTGCTGTTTTATTAAGTTTTATCGATTTTCCTTCGCAAAATTGGGTCTCTTTCTGCTATAAATAAAATAGTTTGATTTATAGCGGTGTATAAATTTATTTATAGATTTGCCGCATGTTGAACTTTGAGTGGTACCGCACCTTTAAGGCTATCTATCAAACCGGCACCCTTACCGGGGCTGCACAGGAGCTGCTGATCTCCCAGCCCAATGTAAGTCAGCACCTATCTTCGCTGGAGGCCTACATAGGGCAGCAGCTATTTGAGCGTAAACCCCGTAAAATGGCGCCAACTGAATACGGCAAACTCTTCTACACCCAGATCATAGAATCTGTAGAGCGGCTGGAAAAAGTAGAAACACATTTCAGGCATGATTGTTTATGCCGCCAGCTGCCGCTCACTAACATTGGCGCGCCCAAGGAATTTTTCCATGCGCGGCTGGCCGGTAATATCAGCGCTATGCCCGCGCCCATTGTCATGGAATTTGGCGTTACCAGGGGGCTGATGCAGCGCCTGCAGAAAGGCGAGCTGCAGTTTGTGTTCGCTACCCAGCAAACGGAAGAAAAACATATTGTATATGAGCAGGTGCTGGGGGAGCAGTTTCTGCTGGTAGGTAACCCTGCGCTGGATACCGCTGTTTTTGATGAGTATATTGCCGGCAATGAGCTCAATAAGGCGGAACAATGGTTAAACGCCCTGCCGTGGTTTGCTTATTCCAGCGATCTGATGATCATCCGCCGTTTCTGGCTGGAGAATTTCCGGAAACGGCCGTCTTTGCGGCCGCAGTTTATTGTACCGGATTTTGATGCCATTTTAAAGGCGATTGCGCTGGGCAATGGGGTAACGATTGCCACGGATTATCTTGTCAATGATAAGCTGGCGCAGGGGCAGCTAAAGTTGATTTGGAAGGGGGCTGTGGAAACGCGGAATACGATCTACCTGGCGTATGATAGAACGAAGGTGAGTAGTGGGGAGTTGGAGATGGTAAAAGGGTTATTTACGCCGCTTCCGTAAGGCTTTGGGTAGGCCGTGGGCTTGCAGGAAGGCTGCGGCTTGCTGGTTCTTTTTTACAAAGAAGGGATCATTGGCATAGCTTTCAAGTTGTTCGTTTACTTTGACTATGACCTTTGTGGTTTTGGTGGTATTTGAAAGAGTTATACCCATTGTTATGCAATTTAAGACTTTATTTACGTTTAGCCAAAAATGCAGCATAAGCTCCATCAGGTTTAAATGGTTCCCATTGATCTTTGATGAAACCGTAAATATCAAAGATGCCGCTGATCTCATTATGATGTTTTGCAATGCTCATTCGATATAATCTGGTGCGTGAGGCTGTACTGCCTTGTGCAAATATGAGAGCGCCCGGGTAGTGATCAGTAAAGGCTATCACTGTGGCCGCTACCGTCGCCAGTATCTTATCCCGATCACCATTGTTACTAACTGAAAAGTCGTCAATGGTACCTGTTTGTATGTTTATATCCCCAAATGCAAGATTATACACAGGCTCAGGTTTTTCCTGTATCCTCGTGTACTCGATGATCTTCATAATATGACCATTACATCCATCACTATGGAATTTATAAATTAAATATTGCGGGTTCGTTTCGTACAGAAAATATCTATCAAGCTGCATGTTTCCTAAAACGGGTTACAGCCGCAATAATAAATAACTATCACACAGTAAATAGTTAATCCACTATTAATGCGCATTATTTACTCTGCCCGCAAACTCTCCGCCGGCGGTATCAACGCTGCTCTGATCCCTTGCCAGCTTACCGTTGCCAGTGCTACCACCAATGCCGTTACCCCGCCTGCGGCAAACATCCACCAGGATAAATTAATATGATATTCAAAGCTGGTAAGCAGCATATGCATACCCCAACCCGCCAGCGGCGCAGCCACCACAAATGCGATCAATACCGGCTTTATAAACTCCCAGGAAAGCATCAGCCAGATCTTGGCCACGCCAGCGCCAAATACTTTGCGGATACCTATCTCTTTGGTACGCCTTTCCGCCAGGAAGGCTGATAATCCAAACAATCCCAGGCAGGAAATAAATATGGCCAGTATACCTGTTAGAGACAGCACCTGCCCGGTAGCGCGGATGCCCGTGAATTTCTTTTCATAAATATCTTTCGTGAAATGGAACTCAAACGGATAGGAGGGATGATGTTTTTTAACTGTCTTTTCTACCCTGGCCATGGTCTGTTGCCAATGGTCATTATTAGCCAGCCGGATAAAGAAGTGATTCATGCCGCCTGTACCCAGGTAAACGGCTAATGGACCGGGGCTGTTAAAAGCGTCATTAAAACTAAAATCAGCCACTACGCCTATTACGGCATAATTGCCCAGCATGGCGCCTATTACCGGCTCCTTTAAGCCCATACGTTTTACGGCGGCCTGGTTAAGGATAACGCCCAGGCTATCGCTACCATATGCCGTGCTAAAGTCCCTGCCTGCTATGATCCTGGCGCCGGTGGTGCGTGCCCAGTCATATTGCACATGGCTGATGTTGATCATAAAGTTCTGATCTGCTGTTTTGCCCGGCCAGTTGATATCATTGGTAGCGCCGCCATACTGTACCATATTGTCTGTGCTGGCTGATACGCTTTTGATGCCGGGGATCTGCAGCAGCTCTTCTTTGAGTATGGCAAACCCGTTGCCCATATCGCCGGAGGCAGGGATCTCCACCAGGTTATCCTGTTCATAACCAATAGGCCGGTTCTCAATATAGGCTTGCTGTTTAAAGATCACAATGGTGGTAATGATCAGGGCAATGGAGATAATGAACTGGAAAGTTACCAGCCCTTTGCGTAGCAGCCCGCCTTTTTTGCCGTTGCCTGTTACGCCTTTTAATACCCGTACCGGCTCAAACGCGCTGAGGAAAAAGGCCGGGTAACTGCCGGATACCAAACCGGTAAGCACGGCCAGGCCTAACAACACGCCCACGGTTTGCCAGTCTGTAAAGGAAAGCGTTAGGTTGCCGCCAATAGCATGGTTGATACTGGGTAGTATCAGCCAGGCGAATAATACGGCCAATATAAAAGCGGCCAGCGTAGTGGTGAGTGCTTCTGTAAGGAATTGCAGGATCACCTGCCTGCGGGATGCGCCCAATGTTTTTCTTACGCCTACTTCGCGGGCGCGGTGCATGGAGCGTGCGGTGGAGAGGTTCATGAAATTTACGCAGGCGATCAGCAGTATAAACAGGCCTATGGCACTTAACAGGATAATTATTTCAATGCGTCCGCCATTGGGTTTACCGTTCTTAAAGCTGCCGAATAATTGTAGATCATGATAGGGGTAGGCAAAAAGGCGTGTATCCTTATTGTCCGTTTTGGGCAGTATGATAGCGGTCAGCTTTTTGTTCAGAGCGGCCATATTTACGCCTGGTTGCAGGGATACATAGGTAGCCAATATATAACTGTTCCATTCGCTGACCAGCCGCTGGTTCTGTTGTTCAAACATGCGGAAGGGCAGCACCACATTAAACCGCAGGGAGCTGTTGGCGGGGATGTCCCGTATAACTGCGGCTACCTTCAGATCGTATTCATTATTGTGGCGGATGATCTTACCTACGGCGTTTTCATCACCAAAAAGTTTATGCGCGGTAGCTTCCGTGATGATGATATTACCTGTTTCCTGTAAAGCGCTTATAGGGCTGCCCATCACCGCCGGAAACCGGAAAATGTTAAAGAAGTCCGGTTCTGCAAACATGCCCTGTTCATAAATGCTTTTGTCGCCATAGGTAAGCAACTGCCGGCTGGTGGAGCTGGTGCGGGCTATATGCGTTATTTCCGGCAGTTGGCCACGTAAAGCATCTGCCAGCGGGCCGCAGGTTGAGCTGCCGGTGAAGATCCTGCCTTCCTGGGGCTGGTTCATCATCAGCAGGTGTATATCTGCCAGGTTGTGATGAAATTTATCCTTGTCCAGGTCCTGCTTGATCAGCAGAAAGATCAGGATAGCGGCGGCCAGCCCAATGGCCAGGCCAAATATGTTGATCAGGGACGATAGCCTGTTTTTTATCAGGCTGCGTTTGGCGATGTTAAAATAATTCCGGAGCATGCAACAATATTTTTGGTTGATAAAACGGATCATGTGTTATTCACTCCGCAAACTCTTCACCGGATCCATCAACGCTGCTTTTACGGACTGCAGGCCAATAGTGCACAGCGCGATAAAGATCATAGACCCGCCGGCGGTGATAAATACCCACCAGGGGATCGTAATGCGGTATACGAAGTCCTGCAGCCATTGATCCATCGTCCACCAGGCAATAGGCGTAGCAATGATGATGGCAATGACCACCAGACGGATGAAGTCGCGGGCCAGCAGGTGTATAATACCGCTTACGCTGGAGCCCAGTACTTTGCGGATACCTATTTCCCGGGTGCGGCGGGATACGTTATAAGCGGTAAGGCCCAGCAGCCCTAAGCAGGTAATGAAGATGGTGAATATAGAGAAGATATTCACGATCTCGCCCAGGCGCTGATCCGCCTGGTATTGCTGGTTAAACATTTCGTCCAGGAAATAGTATTCAAACGGATGTTCTTTAAACTGGGCCTGCCATTTTTTCTCCACAGCAGCCAGCGTGTGGGGCAGATCTGTGCTTTTTATTTTCAGCGCAAAATAACCTGCGGCATTATTCATATAAAAATGGATCATGGGTAGCAGGGCTTCCTTTAACGAACGCTGATGATAGTTTTTTATAACGCCCACTACGGTGGAGTATCCTCCCCAGAAATTCAGCTTTTGCCCGATGGCTTCTTCCGGGCTGCGGAACCCTAAGCGTTTGCAGGCTTCTTCGTTAATAACCAGTTCCCGGTTGTTGGGCGTGCCCGCTACAAAATTGCGGCCGGCGGCCATCTTTATATTCATAGTGGGTATAAAGTCCGCGTCAATGCCATAGAGGTAGTAGTTATAGCTGGATTTGCCGTTATCGCCCTGCCGCGTTACATGCGAGGTGGTGGACAGATATTCCAGTCCCTGGCCAGGCATAGAGCCGCCCATCGCTACTTTTTGAACGCCGCTCAGCTGCTGCAATTCGCTTTTGAATGCAGGGGCGCTGGTGCTGTCATGCTGCAGCTCTGGCGCCCGCAATACCAGCACCTGGTCTATATTCATACCCAGGTTTTGATGGCGCATGTATGAAAGCTGCTGGTATACGATCAGGGAGGCCACCAGTACTACAGATGCAATGGTGAACTGGCCTACTACCAGCGTTTTGCGCAGGCTGCCGCCTTTTAATGCGTTTGTAAAGCTGCGGCTAAGGGCACTCACCGCTTTGGCGGATGACAGTGCATAGGCCGGGTACAGGCCGGATAATAAACCGTTTAATACAAACAGCGCAGTACTGATACCCCAGAAACCGGCGCTGGTAAAAATACCCGCCGCGGCCACCTTACCTACAATACCAGCATAGAACGGCATGGCTATCCAGATCAGTACCAGGGCTAGTGAAAAGGCCAGTACGTTAATAATAAGCGATTCCGCAAAGAACTGTTTTATCAGCAGCCATTGCGATGCGCCCAGGATCTTCTTGATGCTGGCTTCTTTTAACCGCTCCGCAGACCGGGCAGTAGTAAGGTTCACATAATTAATGGTGCCTATCAGCAGTATCAGAAAGGCTACGATCAGCAGGAACTGTACGGTCTTTACATCACTATTCACTTCCGGCTCGAATGTTTTTTTGGAATGGAGATGTATATCTTTTATCGGTTCTGCCGTGTAGATCTTATCCCTTAACTGGGTTTGCGCTTTGCAAAGCGCCGCCAGCTTGGCATTAAAAGCGGATAGGTTAACGCCGGGCTGCATCTCCAGGTAGAGGAAATTATTATTGCTATTCCAGCTATCGAGGTCGATTCCCAGTTCAGTCACAAAATGAAAAGAAAGCAGTATATCGTATTTAAGGTGGGTATTGCCCGGCTGGTCTTTGATAATGCCGGCTACCGTTACGTTTCTGCCTCTCAGGGTAAGGGTTTGGCCAACCGGATCCCTGTCGCCAAAGTATTTACGAGCCGTGGAGGCGGTTAATATGGCATCGTCAGGGCCTTTTAAAGCCCGGGAAGGATCGCCCTTGATAAATTCACAATTGAATATGGAGAACATGGAAGAGTCTGCGGCATAGATCCGCTCCTGCAGGAATGCCTGGTGTTGCGGGGTGGTTACTTCACTCAACCCTATACGCTGTATACGTACATAATCCTTTACCTCCGGCAGCTGAGATTTGAGTAAAGGCGCCAGGGGCGGATGGGTTTCACAATCGGTGGTAATAAAGGCCCCATCCTTATACATGTTCAGCGTTACCCGGTAAATATGATCCGCTTTTTTATAGAAGTTCTCATAACTGCGCTCAAACTGCACATAATGGATAATGAGCAGGAAAGCGGCCATGGCGATGGCCAGTCCTGTTACATTAATGATAGTATAGAAGCGGTCTTTCCGTAGATTACGCCCGGCAATTTTCAGATCGTTATAAGGCATGTCCGTAAAAGAATGAGTTGACAGTAAGTTACAGTCTTTGTGCCAGTTATATAGATGCCTCATTTTCAGGGGAAAAGACGCGTTTTAACAGGGCGGTTTGTCCGGAAACGGACAATGCCTGTTCGATTATGGAATGGCGCCGTCCGGTCCTGAAATAGCTATACAGCGCCCCGGCGGCCAACAAATAATAGTTTTCTATATTCAACTGTAAATCAGTATATTAGTAGTGATGATTTATCTGATCTGTAACGACCACTGATATTGAAAGCATTATTTAACGAGGAGCCAACTTTACTGCAGCAACTGGCGGACGGACAAACTACGGCTTTCACGGCCATCTACAATCAATACTATCCTGAGCTCTATTACCTGGCTAAACGGCTGGCCGCGGACGCCGCCCCGGATATCGTGGCGGAGGTCTTTATCCAGCTGTGGACACAGCGTAAGCTGTTCGAGAATGACCGCCATCTGCTGGCTTACCTGCGGGTCATGACCCGTAATGCCTGTTATGATCTGCTCAAAAAACAGCAGCGGGACATGCAGCATATGCGGGCGTTGCTGCATATAAGTGAGCAGGAGCACGAGGACCAGTACTTCCGCGAGATCATAGAAGGCCGTTTATTCACCCTTATCCGCGCAGAGATCGACCAACTGCCACCGCATATACGCGAGGTGTTTAAGCTGGCTTATATTGATGGCCTCAAGAACGCGGAAATTGCCCGGCAACTGAACATGAAAGACGCCTCTGTACGGGTGCGTAAGGCCGAAGCGCTGAAGATCTTAAGGGCTACCCTCTACCGCACGGAATTGATCATCATCATAAAAATGGCCGTTTGGGTAAATCCCTGAAAAAAAATTCATTTTTCTCCGTAACAATCCGGCAGGCCCTCAGTATATATAGTAGAAAGCACCGGATAGCGAACTTACTTTATGAGTGATACACTGGAACGAATACCGATCTTGATCGCAAAGCTGTTGAAGCAGGAAGCAAATGAACAGGAATTGATGGAGCTGGAAGATTGGAAACGGGCTTCGGCAGCGAATGCAGCGGCATTGGAAGAAATGTTGCACGAGGGGTATGTAGAAAACGGATTAAGGGAGCTGGAGGCTGCAAAGAGAAGGTCTGATCAGTTATTGATAGCAGCGGGCATTCCGCTGGGCCTGGGGAACGCGCCGGCGCCTGTACATAAGGTTTCGATCCTGCACAGGTTCCGGTGGGTGGCAGCGGCGGCGGTGTTAGTGCTGGCAATTGGAGTAGGGGGCTACTATTGGTTACAGCAAACACATAGCCAGCAGGACCTCACAGCAGAGGTGATCCTGCCGGGCGGCCACAAAGCTATGCTTACGCTGGCAGATGGATCGGAGGTAATGCTGGACAGTACGGGTGGCCTTGCCATCAGACAAGGTCACACCGCTATCCGGCAACAGGGCGGCCAGCTATACTACTACACGGAGGGTACGCCGGAAGCGGCGGGCTATAATAAGCTAACCACTCCTATTGGCGGCCAGTTCCGGGTAACGCTGCCGGATGGCACCAAAGTATGGCTGAATGCAGCTTCCTCCTTACGCTACCCCACCGCCTTTACGGCCGGGGACCGGGTAGTGGAAGTAACCGGGGAGGCCTATTTTGAGGTGATGCAGAATGCTACCCAGCCATTTAAAGTAAAGGTGAACAATGAGAGCACAACTATAATAGAGGTTCTGGGAACGGATTTTAATGTGAATGCCTATACGGATGAACCATCCATTACTACCACCCTGCTTGAAGGGGCTGTAAGAGTGCGCGCCGGCAACCGGCAGGCGGCCTTGACGCCGGGACAGCAGGCGCAGGTGAACAAAGGGAGCAACATAAAGATTGTGAACAATGCAGACCTTTCAGCAGCGGTGGCATGGAAAGATGGGATCTTCTATTTCAAGGATGCGGACCTTCCCACGGTATTACGTCAGATAGGGCGCTGGTACAATGTGGAGATCGTATATGAGGGAGCCGTGCCTGCCCAGTCCTTCCGGGGTAAACTGGGCCGGGACCTTAGCCTGGCGGATGTAGTGGAAGCGCTGCAACGCTCAGAAGTAAAATGCAGGGTGGAAGGCAGGAAACTGATCGTTGCCCCCTGAGCCAACAATGGGAATAACATGCCAACATATAGACAGGAATAGAACAGTGAACAATAAACTATCTGGTAAAGTACGCGCTACAGCTCCAAAAAAGTTGAAACAAGTAGTAGGGTTTAACAACAGATAGATCATCATCAGTAGAAAAAAAGCCGCTACGGGGCCTAATCCGTGGCGGCTTATCATCTGGCCAACAGCAAAAACGTAAGCTTGAATTACTATTTTTTAATCAGCCAAACATTTGCAAGTTATGCAAAAAAACGAGTATTGTAGCCAGCCTATCCCTTTACCACTTCAGGGTAAACAGTATCATCCGGGCTGGTATTCAAGCAATGTGCTGTCTGGCCTGAGATGGATCTACTGCAGGGCAGTATGGCCCTACCGGGCAGGCAGGCACCCTAACAGTGAATGCCATGAGAATAATGTGCGTTTTTTTAACGGCAATTATTTTGCAGATCAGCGCTCGCGTAGCGGCGCAGTCTGTTACCTTTTCCGGGAAGAATGTGGCGTTGGAAAAGGTGCTTACCAGTATAGAATCGCAAACTAATTACGTATTCTTTTATAACGAGGCATTGGTCCGCGATGCCCTCCCAGTAACTATTACCGTAAGCCATATCCCTTTGGAGACATTCTTGAAGGATGTGTTCAAGAACCAATCGTTAGATTATACAATCAAGGGAAAAACGATTGTTATCAGCCGGAAGCATACTCCCCCGGTATCGGCGCCCGCCAATAGACAGGCCGGGGGAGAGCCGGCAAACAAATACCGCATCTTTGAGGGCATGGTATTAAGCGCGGCCGCTGAGGACCCGCTGGCAGCCGTGAGCATACGGGTAAAGAACAAACCCAACAGCGGCGCCCATACCAATGAAAAGGGCCGCTTTGCCATCCGGGCCAGTGTGGGGGATGTGCTGATCGTATCTACCCTGGGCTACGAAACCCAGGAAGTATCCCTGGCCAATACCAATCTGCTGCTGCTTTTGCTGCAGCCATCCAACTCCAGCCTGGATGAAGTACAGATCACCGCCTACGGTACTACCAGCAAAAGACTCACCACCGGCAGCATATTTACCGTAAGAGGAGAAGAGATTGCCCGTAACCCGGTGCCTAATGTATTACAAGCATTACAAGGCCGGGTGCCGGGTTTGTTTATACAGCAGCAAAGCGGCCTGCCGGCTACGCCGGTGAGTATTTTCATACGGGGCAAAAGCTCGCTGAGCTTCACCGCCAGGCCCCTGATCGTTATTGATGGCGTTAGCTACCCGGATGGTAACCTGCCCTTTAATTATTTTAACCTTACGCCCGGTATATTACAGGGAGGCAATATCCTGGATTATTTAAATCCTTCGCTTATAGAACAGGTAGAAGTGCTGAAAGATGCGGACGCTACCTCTATTTTTGGCTCCCGGGGGGCTTATGGCGTGATACTGATCACCACCAAAAGAGGCAAGCCCGGCAAACCCCAGCTTAGCTTTAGCGCCCGGAGTGGTTTTATGGAAAGAGGCACTACCGTAAAGCTGCTCAATACCCAACAGTACCTGCTGTTACGGCGGGAGGCGTTAAAGAATAATAATGCGCAGCCCGGCCCGGCGGATCTGGATATAAACGGTACCTGGCCGGAAGACCGGTATACCGACTGGCAAAACCTGTTCACCGGATCACACGGGCAAACCAGTGACCTGAACCTCAACTATTCCGGCAGCGCTGGCAATACCACTTTTCTGCTGGGCGGTAATTTCCGGCGGCTGGAGAGCGTGCAGCGTAAATCCGGCGACCTGAAATCCGGGGGAATGAATTTTAATATCACTACCGCCACGCCTAATCAGAAACTATCGCTGTTCCTGTCTGCCATCTATAACAGCACGGTGAATAAGATCATACCGGTAGATTTTACCAATAATAACAATAGCAATTTTGCTGCGCCTAATGCCCCATCGGCCTTTTTGCCGGATGGCAGCATTAACTGGGCGCCGGATGCGCTGGTTAGTCCTGCAGATTCTACCAGTCTTAGCCTGGCATCCCCTTTCGCGCTGCTCTATAACAATACCACTAACAGCCTTACCTCCAGTATGGAGCTTAAGTATATGCCGGTAACAGGTCTTACCCTGCGCGCTACGGTTGGCTATTTTAATGCGCAAGGCAAACAGTTCATCGGGCAGCCTACCGCCTTCTTTAATCCCCGCAGTACTTTCCTGACCACCAGCTCGCTGAATACCTATAACCTCCGTACCTGGAGCCTGGACCCCAATATCAATTATATTGCCCCGCTGGGCCCTAGCGGCACGCTGAGCGCTACGGCCGGCGCTACGCTGATGGACCGGCTTTCTTACCGGCAAAGCGTTACAGGGTCCGGGTTTATCAGCGATGCCCAGTTGTATAATCCGTCGGCGGCGCCACCGGGCAATGTAGCCACGGTCTATATGCAAACACCCGGTAAATATCTGGGCTATTTTGGCATACTTAACTATAACCTGGCTAACAAGTATATCGTAAATGGCCAGCTGCGGTATGATGGCTCTACGCGGTTTGGGCGTAATAAGCAGTTTGGCGTTTTTGGCTCTGTAGGGGTAGCATGGAACATCAGTGAGGAGCCGTGGTTCCGCAGGCTGCTGCCCGTGGTGAATTTTGCCAAGCTAAGGGCCAGCTGGGGCACTGTAGGTGGGGATGCTATCCAGGACTATCAGTTCCTGAATACCTACACGTATAACACATTATCCACTTACCAGGGAGATCCCAGCCTGATACCGCTTACGTTGGCCAATCCGGACCTGGAGTTTGAGAAGAACACAAAACGGGAACTGGGGCTTTCTATTGAAGTGCTGAAGGGAAAGCTGGCGCTGGATCTGAATTATTATAACAATACCACCAGCAACCAGTTGCTTACCCAGCCACTGGCTTCTACTACCGGTTATTCCAGCATCACAAAGAACTCGCCCGGCATTATCAAAAGTTATGGTTGGGAAGTGGTGCTGAATACTGTAAATATGCGCACCCGCAACTTTACCTGGACCACCAGCCTGAATATATCCATCCCAAAGAATATACTGGTGGCCTATCCTTCAGACGAAATATTAACACAGACCAGTCTTAAGGAAGGCGCCTCTACCCAGGGGCAGAAGCTGTATAAATATGCAGGGGTAGATCCGCAAACGGGCAATTACACTTTTTATAAGGAAGGGGTAAAAGGGGAATGGACCTTTGTTTCCGGTGGCGCACTGGATGAGATAAAAGACAAAACGGAGTTTGTAGACCTGGCGCCCAAATATTTTGGCGGCCTGCAGAATACGCTGCAGTACAAAAACTTTTCGCTCACGTTCCTGTTCAGTTTCACCAACCGGATGGCCAGGACTTATATGGGATCGCAGGTCTTTCATTTTGGCTTTATGGGCAGGAATGGACCTGCTTCGCTTTTACGCCGCTGGCAGCGCCCGGGCGATATTACTGATGTGGCAAAAGTAACTACTGGCCCGCCCATCCTGTTTAACCAGTTTAATTTTTACAATAGCACGGGGGCTTATGCCAATGCGGGTTATGCCAGGCTCAATAACCTCAGCCTTACTTATACGCTCCCTGCTACTGTACTAAAAAAGACGCATATCAGCAGGCTAAGTGTTTTTCTGCAAGGGCAGAACCTTTTAACAATAACTGGTTATAAAGATTGGGATCCGGAAAACCTGGGCGCCGGCGTGGCGCCGTTACGGATATATACAGCCGGGGTAAATATGGATCTATAAAGGAGTACTGCATGAAATGGAAATATACATATTGTTTAGTGATCTTGTTGCTCACCGGCTGCCGGGACTACCTGGAAATACCATTGCCGGCCAACCAGGTGGCAGGCAGCGGTGCTTATGATTCTGACCGGTCCTGTGCCGCCGTGATGAACGGGATATATTCCCAGTTAATGTCCGGGCAGATGATGGACGGCGCCGGCGTAGGTTACCGCGCAGGGCTGTATACAGATGAACTGCAGGACCTGGGGCTATCTCCCATCTTTGATGTAGATGAGCTGGCGCTGTATGCTAATAATGTGCAGCCTGGCAATACAGATAATCCCTGGGAACAGCTGTATTTCAGGATCTATACCTGCAACCTGGCTATTGAAGGCATTACGGCTAATAATACCGGGGCACTGCATTTTAAGGATCAATGGCTGGGAGAGGCTTATTTTATGCGCGCTTTCCTGCATTTTTATTTAGCGGCGTTGTATGGAGATGCCGTAGTAGCCACCACATCAGATTACACCGTGATCAATACCATCCCCCGCAGCCCGGTAAACGAGGTATACCAGCAGGTGATCAAAGACCTGCAACAGGCGCAGCAACTGTTAAGCGTGGAGTATAAAGACGGCAAAGGCACAGTCACTCTTAACCGGGGCCGGCCCAATAAAGCGGCAGCTGCCGCTTTGCTGGCGCGCGTTTACCTCTATACCGGCAATTGGGCAGGGGCGGCTGCACAGGCTACTACGCTGATTGAAAATGCCGCCTTCCAACTTGTGCCACCGGCGCAAACCTTTCTTACTGCCAGCCCGGAAACTATCTGGTCCCTGGCGCCGGATATGGCTGCGATCGTAGATGATTACAGCGTTTATTACAATGATATTCCGGATGTGGTAACATCTTTTCCTGCCAGTAACGTATTCGTTGCCATGAGCGACAGCCTGGCGGCCGCTTTTGAACCGGGTGACGCCCGCAAAACGGAATGGGCAAAAACAGTTAGTTCCAATACGCTTACCTATGTATTCCCTTCTAAGTATAAGTCCAAAACGCCGGGCGAGGAGTACCTGGTATTATTCCGCCTGGCGGAGCAATACCTGATACGTGCGGAGGCCCGTGCGCAGCTGGGGCAGGTTACGGGCGCCAACAGCGCTCAGCAGGATATAGATGTGGTAAGGGCCAGGGCTGCACTGCCCGGCACTACAGCAGCCACGCAATCAGCTATGCTGACTGCCATAGATCATGAAAGACGGGTAGAATTGTTTGCGGAAGCAGGCCATCGCCTGTTTGATCTGAGAAGAAGGAATACGCTCAATACGATTATGACCATCATCACGCCGCAGAAAGGAGGAAGGGGCTGGCAGCCTTATATGCAGTGGTGGCCCATCCCTGTAGAAGATCTTAAAGCCAATCCATCATTAAAACAAACCACAGGTTATTAGCAACTGCCGGAGCGTACGTGTATACAGCGCCCCGGTACATGCAGCCCCGTTACTCATCCGGTAACGGGGATTTTTATTTGTATAATTCCTGTTCTTCTGTATAATAGGTTTTACGCCCGCCAACAGTTTTATGCTGGATGGCAGCGCCTTTTGGGCTATGTGTTTTATGAGGGTTATGGATATCCATAAAATCCCGTATCTCCCCGCTGATAATATCCGGATGTTCTTTAAGGATGTGTTTTTCCGCGTTGTGCAATACCTCTTTGATGGATTTGGCCAGGGCCTTGATGCTGGCTTCCGGGATCTTATTGGCGGCAGAAAAAGGAGAGATGCCGGCATCCCAAAGGATCTCATCCGCGTAGGCATTGCCAATGCCGCGGATAATGTTTTGATCCAGCAGCACGTTCTTTACCGCTGCTTTGGTGCTTTGCAGCTGTTCTGTAAGGAAGGCGGCTGTCATTTTGGGAGATAGGGCGTCTATGGCTTCTCTGTCTTCCGGGTTCAGCGTGGGGGTGGCTTGTCCAAACCCGTCTGTCATGGCTAAACCGGTACCATCATCAAACAGTAAGGCAATAACGGTATGTTTGTGATCATTCTTGTTTTCGAACAGGTGCAGTTGTCCGCGTAGCATTAAATGCAGGCCCAATACATCACCGTCCTTAAAATCAAGATGCAGTTCTTTTCCCACCCGGTGCACTTTCTGTAGCTTTTGTCCCTGCAGGGTGGACTGCAGGGATTTAACGGAAACATTCAGTTTCTTATCATTGGGCACGGTGACTTTTTCCAGTGTTTTGCCTGCCAGCTTTTTATCCAGGTTACGGCTAAATACCTGCAGGTCCGGTAATTCGGGCATAGCGTTTATTTTTTGTTATACCATTGCAAGATAGATTGTCCAATGGCCTGTACAAATTTTTTATCTGGCGTGTTATCTATTTTCCAGCCACTTTTCAGGTAGCGGATAATGCCGGTTGGTTCATCATTCAGGATCACATCCAGTTTGGTACAAACCCCATCCAGGCAGGTTTGGGTAATGGGGATGGCTTCACCTTTGTAGGTTTTGCCATTATAATCAAATTCCACGGGAATGGGCTCCTGTTCCAGCTGTTTGATGAGCTCCTGTAAAAAGGCCACCAGGTGTTTACGCTGGGTATGGGCGCTAACGCTCCATTTCTCACTATCTGCCCGTTTATGCGCCAACTTGAATTTCAGGCCCGTCATGGAAGTGGTATAGTCATCTGCATTGAGCTTGCGTACATTTTGGTGGGCGAATATGTACCAGTGATAGGCAGTGCCCACCGGTACACCGGAACCGGGAGGGGCTTTACCTGCCCTGCGTTTGGTAACGGCGTAAGCGATCTCCCACAGATCGGGTGTGATCTTTGTCTCATGCCATTCGCCTTTATCATAATACCATTTGTGGCTTTTACCCACCTTCATGCCGGTATAACGCTGGCCTTCAAATTCCTTGAACTGGTCGTAGGTAACAGACAGGTCCTTGAGGGCTTCTTTTTTCTTTTTGGTAGCAGGCGCTTTTTCCGTGGCAGTGGTCTTTTTAACGGGCTTCCGTTTGGGCGCCGCCTTGCGCTTTTTTACTGTTGTAGCCATAAGAATAAGTTTAATGCGCTTATTGGGTATATGCTTCCACAGTTCCTTTGTCAAAGCAGTAAATGAACCTGCTTTCTGTATGGAAGATAGGATCAACGGACATGGGCGTACCGGTGGTTTCGTCGATGGTTTGGCCATCTGTGTGCATTTCTACTAACCTGCGTACGTCTGGCGTGGCATTCCAGTTATCAGAGCTGAAGAGCGTAAAACGGACCTTGTCTTTATCATGATCTACCCGCTCTACTCTCACTACAAAAGTGAACGGGCCGTATTTGCGCCTCAGCTCATCAATAGCCTCGCTTTTTACCAGGTATAATTCTCCGGGTACTAATTGCATACGGCGTTTTTTAGAGAAGCCTCAAAGGATGTGCCGGAGTTGGGATGATGGGTCAGTAACGCCGGTTTTGTAAATATGAGCGCTTTGCCGTATTTTAAACAATATGACACACCGTTTTAGCCTGCTTTTGTCCCTGGCGGCGCTGCACCTGGCCGCCTGTCATTCCGGAAAACCGCCTGCCTCCCTGCAGCAGCAGATAGCGGATACACTGGCGCAACATGCCGGCGTTTTTGCAGTAGCATTTAAAGACCTGGCTTCCGGTCAGGAATTGCTGATCAATGCGCACGAAAGTTTTCATGCCGCCAGTACAATGAAGGTGCCCGTAATGGTGGAGGTGTTTAAACAGGCAAAGGCCGGGAAGTTCTCTTTGTCAGATTCTGTGCTTATAAAAAATGAGTTCAAAAGTATAGTAGATAGCAGCAGCTTTCAGCTGCATCCGGAAGATGATAGTGAGCAGGAGTTGTATACACATATAGGTGAACGCTGGCCTTTGTCTTCCCTGGTATATGATATGATCATTATGAGCAGTAACCTGGCTACTAATATCATTATGGAGATGGTGACTGGCCGCCAGGTGACCCAAACCATGCGGCAAATGGGCGCAAAGGATATACAAGTGTTACGTGGCGTAGAGGATAGTAAGGCATTTGAAAAGGGGGTGAATAACACGACCACGGCTTATGATCTGATGCTGATCTTTACCGCAATAGCGGAAGCCAAAACAATAGACACGCCGGCCGCCAATCAGATGATAAAAATACTGCTGGATCAAAAGTTTAATGATATTATCCCGGCACGGTTACCGCAGGGCGTTACCGTAGCGCACAAGACCGGAGAGATCACCGGTGTACGGCATGATGCCGGTATTGTTTTCCTGCCAGATGGCCGCAAATATGTGCTGGTGCTACTGTCTAAACAATTGCAGGATACGGCGGGCGGTGTACAGGCCATGGCGGCGGTATCAGAGATGATCTATAAGAGAGTGGCGGAGGGTAAATGACCGTTTGTAGAGGGCTCTGATAGGTTAGGAACTTCCGCTTACTTTCGTATATTGTGCGCATTGAAGTCTCCTGTTATGAAAAAACTATCAATCAGCGTTTGTTTACTATTAAGTGTCTTTTTGACAGATATTGCTATTGCACAGTCAAAAGCTACCTGGATCTGGTATCCCGGCGATTTTGAAATATGGCTGGGCAATAAGATGCAGAACCGCCGTACAGAGCGTGGCTCTTTCTTCCCTCCCTTCTGGCGGATGGACAGCCATTATGTGCTGATGGATTTTCATAAGGTATTTGACCTCTCCGCTCCGGAAGAAGTAATGCTGTATGCAGAAGGCGCTTACAATGTAAAGTTGGATAGTAAAATGCTGCCCGGCCGTCCGCAAAAAGTAACCATTCCCGCCGGCAAACACCGGTTGAATATTAAAGTATACAACCAGGAAAAAGTACCGGCCATCTTTGTGCAGGGTAAAACGGTGATATCAGACTCCACCTGGAAAGTGACCTATGAAGACAAGGAGTGGATAGACGCCACCGGCATGGTATCTTCCCAATCCGGTACCCAGTGGCTCAATGCGGGCTCCTGGAACTTTGATGATCCGCAGTCGCCGCCCTCCGGCTTTAAGCTTAATACACAACCGCAATCCCCTGCCCATATTACCCGCGCGCCGCATAGTTTGACTGTAGATTTTGGTAAAGAAACCTTTGGTTTTATTAAGCTACATGGATTAAAGGGAACAGGACCTGTAGCTATCTACTATGGTGAATCGCTGGAAGAAGCACAGGCTACCGCCACCTGCGAAACGATGGACCAGCTGGATATTAACCAGCCTGCGGCTAAGGACTCCACCATGCCTTTGTCCAAGGCTTTCCGCTACGTGCATATACAATACGATGCCAATGTGCAGATAGACTCCGTATCCATGTTGTACGAGTTCTTACCCGTAGCCAACCGTGGCAGCTTCCGCTGTTCAGATGAAGAGCTGAACAAAATATGGGACGTAGCTGCTTATACGTTGCACCTGAATACCCGCGAGTTCTTTATAGACGGTATTAAACGCGACCGCTGGATCTGGTCAGGCGATGCTTATCAAAGCTTCCTGATGAACTATTACCTGTTCTTTGATTCGCCTACCGTATCCCGTACGCTGCTGGCCCTGAGAGGTAAAGACCCGGTGAGCAGCCATATCAATACCATTATGGACTATACGTTCTACTGGTTCCTGGGCATCTATGATTATTATCTCTATACGGGTGATCAATCTTTTATACAGCAATTCTATCCCCGGATGCAAAGCCTGATAGACTTTTGCCTGCAACGCCGTAATAAAGACGGTATGCTGGAAGGACAGGCCGGCGACTGGGTATTTATCGACTGGGCAGATGGCCTGAGCAAACAGGGCGAAGTAAGCTTTGAACAGCTGCTCTTCTGCCGTAGCCTGGAAACGATGGCCCTTTGTGCAGATATAGTGAAGGATGGCAAAGGCGCTGCACAGTATAAACAGCTGGCTACAGACCTGCGCGCTAAATTATTTGATTATTATTGGGATGCTAATAAACAAGGCCTGGTGCATAGCCGCATAAACGGTAAACCTACATCTTATGTGACCAGATATACCAATATGTTCTCCATCTTCTTTGATTACCTGAACGAAGCGCAGAAACAGGGCGTAAAACAGCATGTGCTGCTGAACGACAGCGTACAGCAGATCACTACCCCTTATATGCGTTTTTATGAGCTGGAGGCTTTATGCGCTATGGGAGAACAGGATTATGTACTTAAAGAAATGAAGGATTATTGGGGCGGTATGTTAAAACTGGGCGCTACTTCTTTCTGGGAAAAATATGATCCTAAAGAAAAAGGCGCGGAACATTATGCTATGTATGGCCGTCCTTTTGGCCGCAGCTTGTGCCATGCCTGGGGCGCCAGCCCTATTTACCTGCTGGGTAAATATTATTTAGGCGTAAAACCTACTTCACCCGGTTACCAGACCTATTCCATTACGCCGGTATTGGGCGGCCTGCAATGGATGGAAGGCGCGGTGCCTACACCCAACGGAGATATTACCATTCACTGCAGTACTAAACAGATAAAGGTAAAGGCGGCACAGGGGAAAGGTATTTTGTATTTCCACAGCAAGACCAAACCGGTATGCGCCCAGGGAACAGTTATGGATAAAGGGAATAATGCCTACGAAATGCAGGTAGAACAGGGCCGATCTTACGAAATAAAATACGTGGCGCTCAAATGAGGACTAATCCGTAACTTTATTTGCGTATGAATGACGCAAATAAATCCCAGCCTATCCATGCCACCCTGTTTGGCGTAGCCATTGGCGATGCTTTAGGTGTACCCGCAGAGTTTATGAGCCGGGAGAAACTGGCCCTGGAACCGATAACAGATTATGAAGGATACAGAAGCCATGACCAGCCTGCCGGCACTTTCTCAGACGATAGTTCCCTTACCTTTTGCCTGGCGGAGTCGTTAGTGAATGGCTATGATCCTCAGGATATTGGGAAAAAATTCATTGCCTGGTACCGGGAGGCTTACTGGACAGCTCATAATGAGTTGTTTGATATTGGCATGACCACTAAAAGGGCCATTGAACGCCTGGAACGGAATATCCGCCCGGACCTGGCGGGAGATTACGAAGAGGAGAATAACGGTAATGGCTCGCTGATGCGTATAATGCCCCTGCTGTTCTATATCAAGGATATGGACATCAATCAACGGTTTGCCATCACAAAGGCTATCTCTTCCATTACCCATGCTCATATACGTTCCGTGATCGCCTGTTTTTATTACCTGGAGTTTGCCAACCGGCTGCTTCAGGGAATGGATAAGAAAACAGCGTATGAGCAAACCGCCGCTGAGGTGCTTCCTTTTATTACAAAACAGGATATTGTTTTAAGGGAGATCGCTTTGTTTGATCCACTGCTAAAGCATGATATCACACAATATGATATCGCTACCATTCCTTCTTTTGGTTATGTAATGAATACGCTGAAGGCCAGCATGTGGTGTTTTATGAGTACGGATAATTATGCTGCCGCTGTACTGGCTGCCGTCAACCTGGGCAATGATGCAGATACCACCGGCGCGGTTACCGGCGGTTTAGCTGGTTTATATTATGGTTATGATCAGATCCCGGAAAAATGGAAAACAGGTTTACACCGCCACCAGGATGTAGATGACTTGTGTAACCGCTTAGCAAAGCAATATCTATAAGCTGATCTTAAACACATCTTTCAACGCCCTGCGTGCGGCATGATAGCCGCACATGCCATGTACGCCGCCTCCCGGTGGGGTAGAAGAGGAGCAGATGTACACGCCTTTGGCAGAAGTACGGTAAGGAGAGCTGCGCAGTGCCGGCCGGGTGTATAACTGCCGGATATCCAGGATTCCCCCGTTAATATCGCCGCCTATATAGTTGGGATTATATATTTCCAGCTGACCGGTATTCATGGTATGCCGGGCTATTATCTGTTTTTTAAACCCGGGCGCAAAACGCTCTACCTGGTTTTCTATTACTTCCGTCATATCCGCCGTAGAACCATGAGGTACATGGCAGTAGGCCCAGCCGGTGTGTTTGCCTTCCGGCGCCCGCGTAGTATCAAATAAACTTTGCTGTGCCAGCAGTACAAAAGGTTTTTGCGGCGTACGGCCTTTGGCAGAACCTTCTTCATCTGCGGCTATCTCCTCCAGCGTATTACCAAGATGCACGGTACCTGCCTGCCGGCATTCCGGCGCAGTAAAGGGGATAGGGCCATCCAGCGCCCAATCGATCTTAAATACGCCCATGCCGTAGCGGTAATGTTGCAGCTGCCGTTTGTAGAGGGAGCTGAACTGGTCTCCGGCTATCTCCAGCAATTGTTTTGGCGTAACATCCAGCAGTACTGCTTTGGAGCTGGGCAACTGGCTCAGCTTACGTACATAATGGTTGGTCATTATCTTACCGCCAATGGACTCAAAATAAGCCACCAGCGCGTTGCCAATGGCTATGGAGCCGCCTTTGGGGACAGGCCAGCCCTTATCATGCGCAGCGGCCATTAATACCAGGCCTATAGCGGAGGTGGTAAGGTTGGTTAAAGGTTGTATGGAATGCGCCGTCATGCCTGCCCATAAACCCCGCGCTTTTTGTGTATGGAAACGTTTAGCCAGGTAGGAGGCAGAAGTGAGGGCATTTAGCCCAAAACGGGCCATTACCAGCGGATGTGCAGGAAAACGCAACGGCCCCAGTATATCCGGGAGCAATTGCCGGAAGTCCTTTACCAGGGGCTGGAATAACTTTAAATAGGTTTGCTCATCATCGCCCAGCAGACTGGCTGTTTCCGTAATGGACTTTTTCAATACCGCCGCGCTGCCATCATCAAAGGGATGGGCTGCGGCTATCTCCGGGTATATGAACTCAAGGCCAAATTGCTCCAGGGGCAGGTTCTGGAAAAAAGGGGCCACCACCGCTGTAGGGTGCACGGCGGAGCATACATCATGTAAAAAGCCTGGCAGGGTGAGCTCTTTTGTGCGCAGGCCGCCGCCGATCGTATCTGATCCCTCCACCAACAAAACTGATAGTCCTGCCTGTTGCAGCGTAATAGCTGCGGCCAGGCCATTAGGGCCGGCGCCTACTACCACTGCGTCAAAATCCTGTTGCATATAGACTTTATATTAAAGACAAAGGTAGTTACTTATGGTATAAGACTGCCTTTATCACGGTTTACGTACGTGTGCGGTTTCGCTATTACGGTATGTTTTTATAGCATGATACCTGTGATCATTATTTCCATTTCTCAGGCCGGAACAACACTTTACCATCCCGTTGTATGACCCAGGCGGTTACCGGGTTCAGGTGGTAGCCGCCCATATCTGCACCGCGGGCGTTGAGCAGCTGTTGTATAGTAGGTTGTGTATAGCCGGTTTCGTCTGTGGCGCGGCTCAGGATCTCTGTGGTTTCGCCGTTCCATTGCCACAGGTAGCGGAAAGCGGTGTGGGCTTTATCCAGTACAGGCTCCTGCAGGCGGGCGGGCTGCCAGGTTTTGCCGGCATTGGTGCTTACTTCTACCTGGGCGATCTTGCCCCATCCGCTCCAGGCTATGCCGCGGATCTCTATCCAGCCTTTTTCTACCTGTTGCGGAAAAGCGGGGAAAGTGATAATGGAACGCGCATCCATCTCAAAGCTGAACTGGCGGATGCGGTCCTTTACCGGGTAGGTATACCGCGAGGTTTCTTCCCGCGTCATAAAGGGCTGATCCGATAGCTCTAAACGACGTAACCATTTTACATTGGTATTGCCTTCCCATCCGGGCAACAGAAGGCGTGCGGGATACCCCTGCTCCGGGCGGATGGCCTCGCCGTTCTGGGCATATACGATCATGGCATCATCCCATGCTTTCCGGACCGGTACGCTGCGGGTCATGACGGCAGCATCCCCGCCCTCTGCCAGGAACCAGCTGGCCCGGGGCTGCACGCCTACTTCACGGAACAGGGTAGTGAGCATAACGCCTGTCCATTCGCTTTGGCTGGTGAGCCCGCAGATCTCTTGTGGTGTTAAGGTTTCTTTATTGCTCCTGAAATTGCCGGAGCACTCCAGGAAACAGGTGCGGGATACAGAAGGGAAACGTTTCAGGTCTGCCAGGGTAAATACCATGGGTTTATCTACCATGCCATGTATGAGCAGTTCATATTTATGCGGATCTATGACCGGTACGCCGGCATGATGGCGCTCGTAATGCAGGTCTGCCGGCGTGATGGTGCCGTACAGGTCCTGTAGTGGCGTACGGGAAGAGGTATCGGACGCTTTCTTTACCGGATGCTCAAATGGGGAGCGGGCGCCCACTGCTCCGGGCGGCGGGCCAACCACTTTGGTGGGATCATCCGTATACAGTGATTCCGGGATAGCCGTTTGTATCATCCTGCCATAGGATGATTTAAAGAGCATGACGGCTGCGGTGGCAGCCCCGCCCAGCAAGGTGCGCCGGCTGATCTTTCTTTTGTTCATGTGCTATGTGTTAGCGGATCTCCGGTCCGCCCTGCCGGTCGTCTGCTATGAATAATTTTTTAGCCGGCATCTCTACGGCGGGCAAACTGGCCGCATTCATCATCGTTTGCTGATCGATGATCCTGTTGGCATACAACAGATAGGCGGTAATGCTGTATACCTCATCCGGCGTTAAAGTGCCGGGTGCATTGTATGGCATGGACCGGCGTATGTAATCAAAAATGGTAGTAGCGTAGGGCCAGTAATTGCCAATAGTGCGCAGCTTTTTCCTGTTGGCGCCTGCACTGTCATTCATCAGGGCGGGGCCGGGCAGCTGCACGTTCATGGCTGCTGTTCCGGTACCATGGCAGGCTGCGCATTTGGCGGTATAGATGGTTTGTCCGCTAAGCGCATTGCCCTGGCCGGGTGGTAAACCTTTACCATCAGGCCGGATATCGATATCCAATGCGTTGATCTCCGCCAGCGTGGCGCGGCGGCCTATATGAAAACTGGCCGGCCAGCTGCCGGTATCTTGTAAAAGCGCGGTATGGCTGCCTGTAGTTGGTTTACAGGCAGCCAGTGTTATATAGCTAAGAACGATGTACGTTTTTAAACGCATGGGCTAGTATTTACCCGCATCCAGGGTGCTACGGGATACTTTATAGGGACGCGCTATCCTGTCCAGCACTACATAAATGGAATCTTTATGTTCGTTAATGCCTGTCAGGATCACATGTGAACCGTCTGTTGTTGAGTATTGCAGCACCATGCGGTTCCGCTTTTCATTTTTAGGCGCGGTGGCAAACTCGCGGTCACGGCGGGTAGACCAGCCCTTAGGGTCTATCATGTGATTTTCGTTACCAATATGGGCCCAGGCCTGGGGAGAGATCCAGTTGGCGGCGGCTGTATCCTGTTTAGGTTTGCGATCCTGCTGGCGTTGACCACGGCCGCCACGGTTCTGGTTGTAGTCACCATCGCCGCCTACGCCGGCTACCCGGTTGCGGCGGTCTGGGATGGCTTTGAATTTATCCTGGAGGTAAAGCACATGGTCTATGGTATCGGCTAAATAGTGGAAAGTCCTTCTGCCACCGCCGGTACCGGTTAATTCAAAGGTGCGGTTAATATCGCGCATGGGATCGCCGCCACCGTTGCTCAGGTCAATGGATGCAGGCCGGTTCACGGTGAACGTAAGGGAGGTCCAGCGTTCAAAAGTGGCGCTTTGCCAGCGTACGGTATCAGTAGGGTTGTATGGTAATACCTGGTTATTGATACGGAACTCCGTTACCCGGTAATTGCCCCGTAAGGCCTGCACGCCGGCGGTGGAAGGCTGCTTATACGGATCGTACTGGAAGTTGACGAGCTGCAGGTAAAACAGCACACCCAGGAACAGGAAGATAGTAACGGATTTGAGTGTGATCCGCGCTGCCTGCCATCCCCTGGATAAGCTGGGGAAATGATAGACCGGTATGGTCAGCTTTTCACGGATCAACAGGTTGTACAGCTTGGGCAGATCCTGTACCAGCAGGAAACCGCCCAGCAGCACAAAATAAGAGCTGTATACGTGTACACCGCCATCATAGGCAAAGTTCACATATACAATATCCCCCAACGCGCCTACCAGCAGGGCGGCCCCCAGGGTAGTGGTCTTGCGGAAGAACAGGAGCGTACCGGCTGTTACTTCTACTATGCCGGCAAATACCTGGTACCAGGGCACAATGCCAATGATCAACCAGTAGATCTTTTGCGCGGTAAAATCGCCAAAATTGGTATCCAGCAATGCCAGGGAGGGGAAAGGCATCTGCACGGGCAGTAGTTTTGTAAAACCAAAACCAATGATGCCGATACCGGCCCGGTAACGCACCACTACGCGCAGCCAATAATAGAGCTGGTTATATTCCAGCGCCGGGTTTTTACGGCGGCTGTCAATAAAGGTCCAGATCAGGCCCCCTACTATAGCTACCAGTAAGGTAATGACCCAGTTGGCATAACCCAGCAGGGAGCTGCCAAAGATGGTATTGCCAAAAACATTGATGCCGGAGCCAAACCGTGCAATATCATACAGATCCCGGTAATGCAGGCGTAGCCAGTTAATGCCCAGCACATGGCTGTACCATTCTGTGTTATTTGGGATAGCAATCGCAATAAAAAATACAAAGGCAATACGGAAAGCTACGCGTTCGTAGGCTTTCCATGCTGCGGCAGCGCCTGCGGTGTGGGTAAAACCATTACCCTGCAAAGGCTGTATCTGTGGAATGGTGATGGTAGACATAAGAAAGTTTTTTCTGATGGTGATCTACAATTTGATGGACCTGCCCCGGCCATTTTTACGGACTTCTTCCAGCAGGTATTTTTTATTGATCCGGTCCAGTACCACGTATACGGAATCATGCTGCTGGTTAGCGCCGCTTAGTATAAGCGTAGAGTCATTGGGCCGGTTATAATGCAGTACCCACTGCTCCTCCTGGTGGTGTTTATTCCTGTTGTGGAGGGTCAGTATCTGCTGTGCTGTATCTGCCGTATAGTTGTAGTAATGCCTGGCGGCGGATCCTTCCAGCTCAAACGTGCGGTCCTTATCGGCAGCATAGATATTATCTACGTTGGTGCTGTCTACCGTTACCGGGCGGTTGGAGCGGATGCTGATAGTAGCCCATTTTTCAAATACCACATCCTGCCAGCGTACAGCATCTGTATCGCTGTAGGGTAATGTTTGGTTATTGAGACGGAACTCGCGTACATTATATAAACCGCTGGTATTGCTTAGCCCCGGTGTGGTGGGGTATTGGTAGGTAGCCGCGGCGCCTGCCTGCGCGCCGTATAATACACCGAAGAATAGTATCACAAACGTCTTTAGCGCCAGCCGGGTATACCGCAGCCTTGGCGTATCAAAAGCGGGTTTATAGTGAGGGGGCGCGGTAGGGCGGCCCAGCGCCAGCAGGTTCACTAAGCGCGGCAGATCATAGGCGAACAGGAACAGCGCCAGCGTTACCAGGTAAAAGCTGTATACGGCTTCTCCGCCGCCATAAGCCAGGTTAGACATAAACACGTTACCGGTAAACAACAACACGATAAATGCGCCCACGCTGGCCGTTTTACGGTATAACAGCAATGCCGCCGCCAGGATCTCCACTAAACCCAGGAAGGTCTCATAACCGGGTACAATGCCCAGGCTCAGGGAGAACAGCTTCCATTCAGTAAAGTCGCCATAAGGTGTATTCAGGTTACTAAGAGAAGGGTAGGGCGACTGTAGGGGGAAGAACTTAATAAGCCCATATACCAGCAGGGCAATGGCCAGCCGGTAGCGCAGCAGTACGCGCAGCCAGTAATACAGCGCATCGTAGCTAACGTTGTAATGATTCCTGCGGTCCAGGTAAGTCCATACTCCGCTGCCAATAATAGCGATGAGCAGGAAGATGAAACCATCCGTAAACTGCGGCACGCTGCCAAAGAAACGGGGCAGGTAATGCGCAATATGGAAGATATCGCCATACTGCAGGTGCAGCCAGTTGATCGCAAAAAGATCGCGATAGAATTTCCAGTCCAGCGGTATTAGCTGGAGCAGGAAGTAAATAAAGAACACCCGGAGTATGATCTTTTCATATTCCTTCCACCCGGTGGCTGCGGGAGGTGTGTGTGCAGGGTTGTACGTGGCAGTTGTCATGGGAAATATTTTATAATAACCTATTAATAGCCGTGATTCTGATCCAGGTCTTTATCGTTCAGTACTTCTGACGCCGGTACGGGCATCAGCAGGCGGTCAGGATTGGTCACATTCAACACAGCAGCGGCCCTGCCGGTACGTACCAGGTCAAACCAGCGGTGTGGCTCAAATGCAAATTCCAGCCTTCTTTCATTCTCTATGGCCAGCAGTATGTTTTCTTTAGTGGCTGCTTCGCTATGTCCCAGGCCGGCCCTGGTACGTACGGCATCCAGATCGCTTAGCGCGCCATTCAGGTCATTTAGCTGTGCGCGGGCTTCTGCACGGATCAGGTAGAGTTCTGCAATACGGATAACATAAGAAGGATCAGTAGCCGGGTTAGGGCGGTAGTACAGGTTGCCATACCAAAGGCCCGCGGAGGTTTTAGCTACCAGCGCGCTGCGGCTGCCGCCTATCGTGGGATCGTTCACCAATGCCAGGAAAGCATCGTTAGGCGCCCATTGCCGTGTGCCGTTATTGGCCGGCGGTTGCCAGCTGTTACGGTGGGTATTGGGATAGGTGGTGCTGTATGACATTTCAAAAACGGATTCCGCCGTGCCTGTTACGTTATTGGCGAACCAGGCGCTGTATGGGGATAGCAGCGTATACGAAGGATCGTCTATCAATTTGGAGGCGTATGTAACGGCATTTGCCCATTCCTGGCGGTACAGGTGATACCTGGCCCGTAAGGCCCAGACGGTTTTACGGGTGGCGCGTACGCGATTGGTGGTCTCCGGCAGTAAGGAATCTGCCGCTACCAGGTCACTTAATACCTGCGCGTAAGTTTGCTGAAGGGTGCTGCGTTTGATACCGTATTTATCCTGGGCTGTTACGGTTGGCGTTAAAGTGATCTGTACGCCGCCCCAGGTGCGGGCCAGGTCAAAATAACCTAATGCGCGTGCAAAATAACCTTCGCCGGTATACTGGTTTTTCAGCGCCGGTGTGAGGGACGGGTCTGTAACGGTTGGTACTTCCGTAATGATATGATTGGCGCGGTTAATAACCGCGTAGATGGCAGACCATGCAGTAGCTATACTGGCATTATCGGCCCTTACATTATGGCTGATGAATTGCTGTACGATGGATTGAGAGCCGGTCCATACAATATTATCACCGGAGAGATAACCGATAGCCTGAAAAGTGGTGCCGTAATACCCATCGGCGGCTATTCCCCGGTACAGGCCTCTTACGGCGTTGGCGGCGGAGGTGCCATCCGTGATCACGGCAGCGGTTTCGTCAGATACGGCATCGCGCGGCGCTACATCCAGGAACTTTTTGCAGGAGAACAGCAGCACAGTGCCCAGCAGCGGTATGATATATTTATGTGTGTTCATGTTGTTAGTTTTAAAGCGTTACGTTCACCCCAAATTGTACGGTCCTGGGTTGTGGCGGGGTGCCCAGATCCAGGCCCTGTACGTTCTGCAGGCTGGTTACATTTATCTCCGGGTCAGGGCCGGAATATTTTTTCAGTATCAGCAGGTTGCTGCCAATAAAGTATAACCGCACGTTCTGGAAGCCGGCTTTGGAGATAAGGCTTTTAGGAAGGTTATAACCAAAGCTGAGGGAGCTTAGTTTCAGGAAAGAACCATCTTCCAGGAAACGGCTGCTCTGCTCCAGCGTATAGTTGTTGCCATAGGCGGTAACCCTTGGTACATCTGTAATATCGCCGGGTTTTTGCCAACGTTTCAGCTGGTCTGCAAACAATACGCGGTTAGCGTCTCGGGTACCGCCGCCTTCGCCAAAAAAGCGGTTCAGGTTATAGACGTCATTGCCGTATTGGAAGCTGAATGCAATGCCCAGGTCAAATGGTCCATAGGTAAAATTGTTATTGATACCGCCAAAGAATTTGGGAATGGCGCTGCCCATGATCTGGCGGTCTGCTGTGGTGATCTGGCCGTCTTTATTCACATCTTCAAACACGGCGTTACCGGTCTGCGGATCTACGTACAGCTGTTTATAGAGCCAAAAGGAGTACATGGAGTAGCCTTGTTGTAATCTTACCCAGTCACGGTTATAATAGGTGACGGGCACCGGCAGCTCTTTGATCTTATTGCTATTGCCAGAGATATTGAAATTGGTTTGCCAGGTAAAATGTTTGTTACGCACGTTGATGCTGGTAATGGCTACTTCATAGCCTTTGTTACCCACTTTACCGGCATTGGCGTAATAGGTATTAAAACCAGAGATGGCGTTTACGGGCAGCTGTAGCAGCGCATCGGTGGTGTTCTTGGAGTAGAGGTTCACCTCAATGCCTAAGCGGTCGTTGAATAAGCCCAGGTCTACGCCTACATTCACCTGGCTGGTCTTTTCCCATTTAAGGTCCGGGTTGGAGAGCTGCAGCGGATAGATGCCTGCCTGGTCGCTGCTGCCGCTGGTCTCCGGGTAGCCTGCGCCGCCGGACCACAGTCCCTGTGCAGCAAAATTGCCGATACCATTCTGGTTACCGGTAAGGCCATAGCTGGCGCGCAGCTTCAGATCGCTGATCGTGTTTACGTTCTTAAGGAACGGTTCTTCCTTCAGCCGCCAGGCGCCGCCAATAGCAGGGAAATAGCCGAATTGATGGTGCTGCCCAAAGCGGGAGGAACCATCTGCCCTGGCGCTTACTTCTACAAAATATTTACCGGCGTAGTTGTAGTCTATCCGGCCAAAAAAAGAGGCCAGCGTAGCTTTGGTCCATTCCTGGTCCGCGGTACGGGTAGCCGCTGCGGAGATGAGCTTAAAATCATTGCTGGGAAAACCGGAGCCTTGCGCCGAGGTAGTGCTTTGTATATTACTCTGTAAAGTATTGCCCAGCAGTACGCCCAGGGTATGTTTACCATCAAAGGTCTTACGGTAGTTCAGCGTTTGCTCGTTGATCCAGGTAGTGTTCTGCGTAAGGGCAGAAGTGGCCAATCCATTGGTAGGGGCCGCGCCCAGCTGGGTAAGGTTATTCCAGTATTCGGATTCGTCGTAGTGGTTATAGTCAAGGCTCCAGCTGGTGCGGAACTTCAGGTCCGGCAGGAGCTCTGCTTCTGCATAGATGTTACCTATATAACGGAGGCTGGTAGAATGTACATCATAATTATCGATCAGTACCTGAAGGTTATCGAAACCGGCGTAGCGAGCGGGTGTACCATCCGGGTTTAGTTCCGGCAGGTAAGTAGGCGTATGTAAGGCAGATTGCAGCAAACCGCCCTGCGGGCCATCGCCGGAGCGGGCCTGGTTGCGGTAGGTGCGGTAAATGCTGTTGCTGGTACCTACCTGTACATGGTCGCCTATCTTCTGGTCGAAATTGAATTTTAAACTGGCGCGGTTAAAGTTAATAGGCCTGATATCTGCTTCCTGCTGCTGGTAGCCGGCGCCCAGGTAGTATTTATTGGTTTGGGTACCACCTTGTAATGACAGGTTATAATTATGCAGCGCGCCGGTGCGGAACAGCTCTCCCAGGCGGTCATAGGTCTTTTGCTCTTCCGGTAAGCCGCGGCCGCCGGAGGCAACAGAGCGGAAAGGCAGCTGTGCATATTTCGTGATACCTGCCTGGTCGCCCGCGGCAATAGCATCCTGTTCTGAGTTACGGTAAAACTCATTTACTATAGTAGCATGCTCCGGGCCGGTGGTGAGATCCCACAGTTGTGGCGCCCATGCCCAGCCATGAGAAGTATTGAAGTTGATGGTTGGTTTGGAACCATATTTACCCCGTTTGGTCGTAATGATCACCACACCATTAGCGCCGCGGGAGCCATAGATGGCAGTGGCGCTGGCGTCTTTCAGTACCTCAATGCTTTCGATATCTGCGGGGTTGATATCTGCAATAGGAGAGGTAGCGCGGCCGCCGGTGTTCACTGTCTGCAGGCTGGTATTGTTGATAAAGACACCATCTACTACATATAGCGGATCATTGCTGGCATTGATGGAAGTAGCGCCACGTACGCGGATAAACACCCCATCGCCCGGTACGCCGGTATTGGAGTTGATCTGCACGCCGGCGGCTTTACCCTGCAGCTGGGCATCTACGCCGGCTACAGGAATATCCTTTACATCTGCGGCGGTTACTTTGGCAATGGAGCTGATAAGGCTTTTACGCTGCTGGGTACCATAACCTACTACCACTACATCATTCAGCTGTGTATTGGCGGCTTCTAATGCCAGTACGATATTGGTGCGCTGGTTGACGGTGATTTCTGCCTGTTTGTAACCGATGTAGGTAAGCTGAAATGTGATAGGCAATTTCTGCCCGGTTAAGAAGTTAAATTCCCCCTTGTCATTTGTTACCCCGTCGTGTGTAGTGTTCTTAAGATGGATGGTAGCGCCGGGTAGCGGCGTTTTTGTCTGTGCGTCAATTACAACGCCCGATAGCGTGATGTTACTGTTGTTTTCACTTTGCGCATAGGTAATCAGTGGCAGCAAGGCTAACCACGACATAATGGCGATCTTCATTATATTTGTATTGGTAATAAACAATAAGGCGGTGGCCGGTGTTTTTCACCAGCTGCCAATTAGCTCAGCCTTGTTTTATCCGCCGGAATTGCTGCAACAATTCCGGTTTTTTTTATAAGTCCGTATGTGTAAAAATGGCCGGGCAGCGCCGGCATAGACGCGCAAGGCGGCTGCTTCCTTTAATTGGTTGTTGCATGTCACCCATTTGTGGTTATGATATATATTATGATCTTACAGATCAGTGCACAAGGATATAGACTGGCTGCTGTTGTAGTGGTGGGCAGAACGGCAGCGCGGAGTGTTGGCTATAGAAGCCGGTACAATATTAGATAAAAATTATTTAGTCTACAAGAGTGGTGGACTATTTTTTTTAGAAGGGCTTACAACGGGCATCTTTCATGATAATCGATCAGCGTGATGGGAGCCCTTTCCATTTCAAAGCCTTCATATTTCACCAGGATCTCATCCAGCACAGCCTCTACTTCTTCCGGGCTATTCAGCAGTAGCAGACGGCTGCGGAATTCTTTGATGTTTGGCAGTCCTTTAAGATAACTGGCATAACGGCCGCGCATTTCGTTAACGCCTACTTTCAGGCCCTGCCAGGCAATGGCCCGGCGCATATGTTCCTTACATACGTATACACGCTCAGCTACGGTAGGAGGGGGTAACAGTTCTCCGGTTTGCACATAGTGTTTTATTTCACGGAAGATCCAGGGGTGACCAATAGCGGCGCGGCCTATCATAATGCCGTCTACGCCATAACGGTTCTTATATTCCAGCGCTTTTTGCGGGCTGTCGATATCGCCGTTGCCAAAGATGGGGATATGTATGCGGGGATTGTTCTTCACTTTGGCGATCAGTGACCAGTCTGCCTGGCCTTTGTACATCTGGCTGCGGGTACGGCCATGGATGGCGAGGGCTTTAATGCCTACATCCTGCAGGCGTTCTGCTACTTCCTCGATATTCTTGCTGTCATCGTCCCAACCTAACCTGGTCTTTACTGTTACCGGCAGGTTGGTGGCTTTTACGCAGGCGGTCGTAAGGCGCACCATCAGGTCTATATCTTTCAGCACGCCCGCGCCGGCGCCTTTACAGGCTACTTTTTTTACGGGACAGCCGTAGTTGATGTCCAGCAGGTCTGGGTTGGTGACGTCTACGATGCCAGCGGCCATGGCCATGCTGTCTTCGTCTCCGCCAAAGATCTGGATGCCTACCGGGCGTTCTTCCTCAAAAATGTCCAGCTTTTGACGGCATTTCATGGCATTACGGATCAGTCCCTCGCTGGAAATGAACTCCGTATACATCAAGTCAGCCCCGTTTTCCTTGCACAGCGTGCGGAAAGGCGGATCGCTTACGTCCTCCATGGGAGCCAGCAATAAGGGGAACTCAGGCAGTGTTATGTTTCCGATCTTTATCAAACCAATAGTGTAATTTGCGCCGCAAAGATATTCATTTTTTGGCGGATGGAACTGAAGGAAGCAATAGCACTTATAAAAGACGGGACAATAGCCCCCAATGGCCCGGTTACCTGGGCAGATCTGGGTTGTGGATCAGGGCTGTTTACGGCCGCGCTGGCCAGTATGCTGGCGGATGGGAGTCAGTTGTATGCCGTTGATAAACAACGGGTAATACTCAACGAGGCCCCATTTCCGGAAGGGGTGGCGGTACAGCCGCTGCAGCTGGATTTTGTGACCAATGAGTTGCCTTTCCAGGACCTGGACGGGATATTAATGGCCAATTCCCTGCATTATGTGGCCGATCAGGGGGGATTTATCCGCCAGATCAGCCGGCATATGAAGGAAAATGGCCGTTTTATAATTGTGGAGTACGATACGGATGCTGCTAACCGCTGGGTGCCTTACCCGCTGAGTTATCATAAGCTGCTGCGGTTATTCCATAAAGAGGGGTTTATGGATATACAGCGGCTGGGAGAGCGGGCATCCGTGTATGGAAGGGCGAATATGTATGCGGTGGTGGTGGGGCGGTAATTAAAACCCCACCGAATTACCTCCATCCACCGGTAGTACTACCCCAGTAATATACTTTGCGCCGTTCCCTGCTAAAAACAAGGCCGCATCTCCAATATCCGCCGGTGTTCCCAACACTCCCATCGGCGTGCGTGACATCACCTTCTGTTTTCTTTCCGGATCATCATTCAATGCCTTGGCCGACATATCCGTGGCAATAAACCCAGGCGCTATACAGTTCACCCGTATGCCCTCCGGCGATAACTCCACCGCCATGGCTTTTGTCATGCCTTCAATGGCAGATTTGGAGGCGGTATAGGCAATCACTTTTGGGATGCCGTATTGGGCAGCCATGGAGCTGATATTGATGATAGCGCCGCCGCCCAGTGTACGCATATGTTTTACCATTTCACGGGAGAGGGCAAATACGGCGGTTACATTGGTGGTTAAGATCCGTTGGAAATCATCATCCGTAACGTCTGTAAATAGCTTTTTCAGGTTAATGCCTGCATTGTTCACTAATACCTGTACGGGTCCGTACTGTGCGGTGATCTTGTTTACCAGGGCAGGGATGGCGCCCAGATCAGAGAGGTCTGCCGCTACCGGAATGCAAAGCGCGCCCAGTTTTTCCTGTGCGGCCTGCAGTTTGCTCAGATCCCTGCCAATGATGATGGTGCGGATATTATGTTGTACGAATTTTTCCGTGATCGCCAGCCCTATGCCCGATCCGCCGCCTGTTACAATCGCTGTAGTCATATTTTTTTCATTGTGATGGTTATCGCTCGTATTTAAAATTATCAATGTGGCGCCAAAGGAAATTGTAGTTCCTTATAATATTCCAGCGTATGCGCCGGCGCGGGTATGCCCGCTGGTAAGGGCATCTTTGCAAAAGTCTGAAAATAAGCCAGACATGCATCCCGCCACCAGCCGGCTTCGGTTAGCTGTATTTGCAGCAGCATTTTTACCTGCTCCGCACGTTCTTCATCTACAAACTGGCTGACCTTATCCCAGGTATTGCACATGGTCTGTACGCCCTGTACACCGGCTTCATAACGCTTGCACAATTCGTTCCATAGGGTATTGCCGGAGTGTAAGGTATAATTCCAGGGCACGTGATGGAACCATAACAGCCAGATATCCGGGCAGCTATCCAGCGTAGCCCATTGCCGCCGGGCCTCTGGTGTATATTGCGCCAGGGCATTACTGCCGGTGGCGGTACGGTCAAAGCCTATGCCTGCGCTGTCTGCCCGGTGAAAGTATACTGGATTCCAGTCTGCCCGCGCGCCTTTATCAAACCAGGGTGCGGGGCCATAGTGATGGCCATAGCCCATAATATGATGTAACCCCAAAGGCGTCATATAGTTCACGAGGTTTTCGTGGGAGGCGAGCATCATTGCCTTTACCGGGTTTACGAAACGCGTATCGTTGGTAAAGGTTTGGCGTAGCCACTCATCGGCGATCTGGTCTGGGGTAAGGGTATAGTCCCAGGCCAAACGGCCCAACGCATACCAGTTGGCTTGTCCAAAGGGGTGCCCGGTCCAGTTACGGTCGTTGCCTATATTGGCTACGCCGGCAATGCCGGATAGTGAATGGCCTTCCAGGGAGCCGTCTATTACTTTTGCCACGGTAGAGCCTTTGCCTTTTGCATAGGTATCCGCCATTAGTACTTCCCGGAATTGCGGGGGCATATATACGAGGTGGGTAGCAAAGCCCTGGTATTCCTGTGTGAGTTGGAATTCTATCATTAGGGGCGTGCGCGGCATAGCGCCAAACAAGGGATGGAATGGTTCCCTGGGTTGAAAGTCAATAGGGCCATTCTTTACCTGTACGGCCACATTGTCGCGGAATTGACCATCCAGCGGTTTGAACTCGTCGTAGGCCTGCTTAAAACGGTCTTCGTTGGTATTGCTGTATACAAATGCCCGCCACATCACAATGCCTTTATAGGGAGCTAACGCGTCTGCCAGCATATTGGCGCCGTCTGCATGGGAGCGGCCATAGTTCTGCGGGCCGGGTTGTCCTTCGGAATTGGCTTTAACGAGGAAGCCGCCAAAGTCTGGTATATAGCTGTAGATCTCTTTCACTTTGTCTTTCCACCATTGTTGCACCTGTGGGTCCTGTGGATCTGCGGTCTTTAATCCGCCTGTTTCTATGGGAGCGCTGAACCGGGCCGACAAATAGACCTTAATGCCATAGGGCCGGAATACATTGGCCAGTGCAGCGGCTTTTTCCAGGTAGGCTGGGGAAAGGGAGAGGGCGTTGGCGTTTACATTGTTCAGCACCGTGCCATTGATGCCAATGGAGGCATTGGCGCGTGCATAATCCGTATAACGGCGGTCGAGGTAGCCGGGCAGTTTATGCCAGTCCCAGATGGAGAAACCGGCATAGCCTCTTTCTATGGTGCGGTTCAGGTTGTCCCAATGGTCCAGTATGCGGTAACGGATCCCTGGGGCGCTGCTGAGATCCAGCGTTTGGATGGGCTGGTGTGTTTGCAGCAGGCGGAGGAAATGAAACACGCCATGCAGTACGCCGGCGTCTGTGTTGCCGGTGATGATGGTGCGCCCTGCTGTTGTGAGGATACGGAAGCCTTCCTCGCCGGTTGCGGACAATGATCCTTTGGGCAGGAGGGGGCCAAGGGCTGTTGCCGTGCCGGCAATTACCGTACCGCCCTGGGGCTTTGGCTGCTCCTGGATCGTTTTGCCCAGCATACCTGTTAGTGCGGTGGTTAGCTCGCGCCGTGCGGCGGCCATGGTGGCTGATTCTCCTGTGATGTAGATGCCGGAGATATGCGTACGGTAATCCTGTAACAGGGCTGCATCGGTAATAAGATCGTAGCGCAGCCAGAGGCGATAGCCATCTTCTGCATGCAGGGGGTGCAGGTTAACGAATAGTAAGAGCAGCAAAAAATATTTTCGCATAACGTGGCAGTTTGTATGATTTGAGTTACGGGTTTCGCAGGGATGAGTCGCGGATGATCAGCTCTGAGCGCAGCAGCACGGTATTGGTGGCCGTCATGGGCGCGCCGCCCATCAGGTGGCTGATCAGGTAACGCGCGGCTACTTCGCCCATTTCGTACCCGGGATAGTTGATCGTGGTCAGGTTAGGTTCTATCACCATAGATACGGGATCGTTGTTAAAACCCACAAAGGCCATGTCTGCCGGTATGGATACGCCTTGTTTTTTCAAGGCCAGCATACAGCTTACCGCGCAGTTGTCATTGGCCACAAAAACGCCGTCCGGTAGCCGGGGCATGGCCAGGATATCTTTGGCGGCTTCGTAGCCGGCTTCCTGGCTCAGGTTGTTACGAATAATGAGCGATCCATCAAAGGGCAGCTGGTTTTCTTCCAGCGCTTGCCGGTATCCTGCCAGGCGCTCTGTATATACGTTACGGCTGGTATGGGCGGTGATGTGCACGATCCGCCGGCAGCCCTGGGCAATCAGGTGTTTGGTGGCTTCGTAGGCGGCTTTGCGGTTGTCGATCAGTACACTGGTGATCTGGTCATGTTCCGCGCAGCGGTCAAAGAACAGCACCGGGATGTCTTTCTTTAAAAAGGAATCGAAATGCCGGATGGTATCGGTGTCGTAGGCCAGGGATACCAGCAGCCCATCTACCCGGTTGTTGAACATGGTGCGGGCGCATTGCTGTTCCTTCTCGCCGGATTCCGATGACTGGCTGATGATCAGGTTGTAGCCCTGACTGTTGGCTACATGTTCAATGCCGGCGATCACGGTTGACATGAAATAGCTGTTCAGCCGCGGCAGGATGGCGCCAATGGTATTGGTGCGTTGTGTACGCAGGTTGCGGGCAAAGTTGTTGGAACGGTAACCCATTTCTTCTGCCAGCTCAAAGATCTTCTTCTTTGTTTTCTTGCTAACAACCGGATCGTCCTTTAAAGCACGGCTTACGGTGGCTACAGAAATGTTCAGTTTTTCTGCCAGATCGTAGATAGTGACATCTTTTCCTTTGTCCATATTACTGCAATCGGTTACATGACGCTGGATAAAGGTAATAGAATATTTTTGTAAAAATGTAATGTAATCGGTTACATTTATGGGGAATAGTGGTAATTTAGGTAATCAACCACTATACTATGCGCAAATTCCTGTTACTAACCGTTATGAACGTGCAGCTGCTCCTGCTGGCTGCCTATGCCCAACAAACCCCTGTGTACCTCAATCCTGCCGCCCCTTTGGAATCACGGGTGCAGGACCTGGTCCGTCAGCTTACGCTCGAAGAAAAAATAGCGCAGCTGAATTACAACAGCCCTGCCATTCCCCGGCTCAATATTCCTGCCTATAACTGGTGGAGTGAAGCCCTGCATGGGGTAGGCCGCTCTGGTCCGGCTACGGTATTTCCGCAGGCTATTGGCCTGGCGGCTACCTTTAATGACAGCCTGGCCCGGCAGGTGGCCACTGTTATCTCTGACGAGGCCCGGGCCATGTATAATGCCGCCATTAAACGGGACCATCATCTGAAATATGGCGGCCTTACTTTCTGGACGCCTAATATCAACATCTTCCGTGATCCCCGCTGGGGCCGCGGGCAGGAAACTTATGGCGAAGATCCTTTCCTTACCAGCCGTATGGGCGTAGCATTTGTAAAGGGCCTGCAGGGCGATGATCCCCGCTATCTGAAGGTGGCTGCCTGCGCTAAACATTACGCCGTGCACAGCGGCCCGGAAAGGCTGCGGCATGAGTTTAATGCAAAGCCGTCTATGAAAGACCTCTGGGAAACCTATCTGCCGGCATTTAAAGCCCTGGTAGACGCCAACGTGGAAGCCGTGATGTGCGCCTATAACCGCACCAATGACGAACCCTGTTGCGGCAATACCTACCTGCTGCAGGATGTGCTGCGCAGTCAATGGCATTTTAAAGGACATATTGTATCCGACTGCTGGGCGCTGACAGATTTCTACCAGGGGCATAAAGTGGTATCTAATCCCGCTCAGGCGGCGGCGCTGGCCCTGCACCGGGGCGTGAACCTGGAATGTGGCGATACCTATCCGCACCTCATGGAATCTGTACAACAAGGGCTGGCCACAGAGAAACAGATAGATACCGCATTGTCTGTTTTGTTGCGTACCCGCTTTAAACTGGGGATGTTCGATCCGGAGGAGGCCAACCCGTATAACCGCATTCCTGTCACCGAGATCAATAACGAAGCGCACAGGGCCCTGGCCCGGAAAGTGGCCCAGCAATCCATTGTGCTGCTGAAAAATAATGGGGCGCTGCCTTTAAGCACCCAGCTTAAGAAGTATTTTATCACCGGCCCCAATGCGGCTAATGTGGATGCCCTGCTGGGTAATTATTATGGCATCAATAATAACCTGGTAACGATATTGGAAGGCATAGCGGCCCAGATACCGGCCGGCAGCCAGCTACAGTACCGCCCCGGCGCGCTGCTGGATAGGCCCAATGTAAATCCCATCGACTGGACCACAGACGAAGCAAAGAATGTAGACGCTACCATCGTGGTGCTGGGTATTACCGGCCTGCTGGAAGGAGAGGAGGGAGAGTCCATTGCATCGCCCTCGTATGGCGACCGCCTGGATTATAATATCCCGCAGAACCAGGTAGATTTTCTGAAAAAGATGAAGGCCAATAACCCTAAACCTGTGATTGCCGTGATCACGGGTGGTAGTCCTATGAACCTGGCTCAGATACATGAGCTGGCGGATGCCGTGCTGATGGTATGGTATCCTGGTGAAGAAGGGGGGAATGCCGTAGCGGATGTGATCTTTGGTAAGGTAGCGCCTTCCGGTAAGCTGCCTATCACTTTCCCAAAATCACTGGATCAGCTGCCGGCGTATGAGGATTATTCTATGAAGGGACGCACCTATCGCTATATGACAGCGGAACCGCTGTATCCTTTTGGCTTTGGCTTAAGCTATACCAGTTTTGCTTATAGCGATCTGCATGTAAACAGTAATAGTATCCGTAAAGGCAGCCCGGTTACTGCTACTGTTACTGTACAGAATACAGGAAAAACGGCTGGTGATGAGGTGGTGCAGTTATACCTTACTCATCCCGGTGTGACGGATGCGCCTTTATATACATTGAAAGCTTTTAAACGGATCACGCTGGCGGCGGGGGAGGCAACCACGCTTAGTTTTAATATCACGCCTGATATGATGCAGCTGGTAAATGAACAGGGAGTTGCGGTACAACCGGGCGGCAAACTGGCTATTTATATAGGCGGGGCTTTGCCTGGGGCGAGGAGTGAAGCGCTGGGCGCTGGTAAAGGCGTACAGGCAGTAGTAGATATAAAATAGCAAGGAATAGCATCTATAAGATAGCAGGCAATGATAGCTATATATAATATCAGCAATAGCAACTATAAGATAGCTGCTATAATAGCTATAAACTATCAGGCAATGACAGCTAATAGGTTGACCGATAGATGATAAAACAGGATGAAAGGAGGCCGTATCGCATGCTGATACGGCCTCTGTTTATTGGGATGAAAGGTGATCATTATTCATTACCTGCCATATCATCCGCGCTGGGACCGTAGCTGCCAGGGATCGGCACATCCAGCAGCCGGAGGTACACGCCTAATTGTGCCCGGTGATGCACGGTTTGGCAATATGCCATCCTGAGCACTTCTGCTTTGGTGGATTTGCTGATGATATAATCTCCCTGGCGTAATGTCCACATCTCTTCCAGCTGGTCTTCTGTGGCTTTTTCGAGCTCTGCCCTACCGCTGGCCAGGGACTGTTCAAAAAATGCCAGCAGGCCGGCCTTGTCCTGGATTTCGGGGAGCTTGTAGGGGTTGTTGGCAAAGTCCAGTTCGTCTGTGGTAAGCGTCATGCTTACCCAGCCTGGCAGCTCTGCCAGATGGGCTGATAACCACTGGAGGGTGCCGCTTTTAGGGTGGGGTTTCCAGCTAAAATGCTCAACAGGTACGCGTTCCAGCATTTTGCGGGTAGTATTGGCTTCCTGTTCTAATTCTTTCAATAAGGCTTGGATCTGTGACATGTGTATGGGTTTTTGTTTGTTGATACAAAGATGACATGGGCTTGTGACAACAGTATGTCAATAGCTGGCAGCAGGGGGTAAACTTTTTTTCGTGGCAAAATCCTCCTTACGTCAAGGATCCTTTTCTCCTTGTCAAACCTCCGGCCTATTTAGGTCGTTATTGCCTTGTTTTGTATCGGAAACACATTATTCATCCCAAAACTTATTTACTATGCTACAAGTACCTATCAGACAAACACTGGCAAGGGCATTAATGTTTACCGCCCTCTGTTTAACCCTGTTCGCATTTAAAGCGCCCACGGGGATAGACAGTTTTGAGATCTATTTAAACAATAAGCTGGTCCTGAAAGAATATGCCAGAAAAGACATCAGCCTCAGAAGCCTGCAGCTGGATAAAGCCGCCACCGCAGATCAGCTGGTGATCTATTATACACACTGCCATGGTAAAGGCCCCGGCACTTCCCGGACTATCACTGTAAAGGACGATAAAGGTAATGCATTAAAGCAATGGAAATTTGCAGATGCTACTGCCTCCAAAGGAGGGATGACCATACCCGTGGCAGAACTGCTGGCGCTGGAGAATAAGAACGCCGGCGCTCAGCTTACGATCTATTATGCCGCCGCGGAATTACCCGATGGACAGATGCTAGCGTCGCTATAGCCAGATAGAGAGGATGCCTCCTGTCTCCATCAGGTATCTGAATAGAAAGAGGGTGTATCGTACTTGATACACCCTCTTAATTTTATAGGTTTAACCAGTACACCAGTTTTACCACTAAAGCCCGGTTCTTTACATAAAACGGCTCCGGCAGATAGTTATCTGTGTATACAATAAACAGATCCGATGCCGGCCGGTAACGCCACTGGAACCGGGTATTCAGGTTCATGTTCTTCAGCTGTTCATTATACTGCATAAAACCGGTAAAGAACAATGTATTTGTCATGGTTACATCCAGGCGGGGGCCTACCAGCCAGAAGGCGGTATGTCCCCAGGGTTGGGGAAGGCGAATATCGTTGTAGCTGCTGCTAAGGGCAATGCTTACATAAGGTTGAAAACGGTAACCCAGCTCAGAGCCCAGCGTAAGCCGCTTCCCATCTGCATAATAACCGCCATAACGGCCGGAAAGGGAGTATGTGAAAAGGCTTTGCGGCTTGGACACATAGTCCAGGCCTACCGTGTTCCAGTTATGCTGGGAACCGGTGGCCAGGCTATCCTTGCCGGTGTTGGTGGGGTCAAAAGGCGCCAGCAGCCGTATGTAAGTATTGGAAGCATAGGCGGTAAGGGTATTACGTTTGCGGAATACAAACGCATAGGATAACATCGTTTCGTTATCTGTACGCCGCATATCTTCATTAAAAAAAGTGGTAGAGGTGACCTGTGGCCCATGGCTGAGGATAACCCCGGTACTGGGGAAGAACAGGCGGGTGATCTGCGGGGCCAGTTTTATGTATCCCTGGCGGGGCACATATCCCACTTCCGCATTATAGTTACGCCCTACGTATTCGTGTTGCCAGTTGATGTTCCAGGAGCGGCTGGTATAATTAAGGTTAGCCGCCTGTGCCCAGTCATGCCCGCTTTTACCCGGGCTGGCGGATTTTAGCAGGATGGCCTTGCCTGTCCAGAAGTTGTTGGCCGATGCGAGGTTGTACTCCAGCCCAAGGTTACGGTTATAGCGGGAGTACACGGGTTTATCCGTAACCTTGTCCGGGTCGTAGTTCAGGGATTCTTTATTAATAAAGAGGAACCCGATATTGGAACGGGCAAAGACCCGTCTTTGCAGGGCGGCTACCGTAAAGTTCTGCGCCGGCAGGCCCAGTTCTTCGTCTTTGGCGGTTTGCATATTCATGAGGCCCAGGCGCCAGTTGCGGTTCAGTTTTCCGCTCAGGCGCGCGCCAAAACGGATAGGAACGCCCAGGCCAATACGCCTGGAGAAAAAGGGCCGGATAGTGGAGTAGCCGAAGTTAGTGAACTGGTCGCCGTTCTCTATAAAGAACTGGCGTTTTTCCGGGTAAAAAAGCTCAAACCGGTCCAGGTTGGTGACCTGTTTATCTACATCCACCTGCGAGAAATCCGGGTTTACGGTCAGGTCCAGGTTGAGAGAAGAGGTGACGGCTACTTTTGCGTCTACACCTGCGTTACGGCGGAAATCCGATTTAGTGCCGGTTTCATAGTTTTTGTTGATGCCGCCCAGCAGGTAGGGGATGATGGATACATTGGGTCCTGGATCCGGCGGTGGCACATCCCATACCAGCACCCCGGTATAAGCCAGGGAGGCGGAAGGGAACTGCCGGGGCACCGGCGCCCAGCTGCTTTTTTCTGTGGTCTTGAGGTCATTCCGCCCAAAGTTGATGCCCCAGGTGTTAATGCCTTTTTTATAGCGGATGCTCTTGAAGGGGATGGCCGCTTCAAACACCCATTTATCCGGGTAATTCTTAACTACGGAGGTCCATTTGTTATCCCAGCTAAGGTCTACTTTTCCGCCTTCGTACATAAGCCCATCCCATTGTGCGCCGGCAGCATTGGCCCCAAAGGAGAAGCCATTGGTCTGGTCGTCAAACGGGTCCATGAAGAGCAGGAAATTATCGTTTTTCAGGAAGGAAAAGTCGCGGCGCAGGCTTTCGACCATATAGGGGCCAGGCAGCTTGTTGTAGTTCTCTACCAGCAGGTAGAGGTTCTGCGCATCGTAGGTCATGCGTACATCTGTACGTACCTGTGCGTAGCTGGTATCCATGGGCAGGATCATGTAGAAATTGGTGGCGGTATCCGCCGCCTGCCAGGCTGCTTCGTCTATAACGCCATCTATCTTAACGGGGGAGTTGGCCCTGCGTATATGCAGCTGGTAGGCCTCATTTTTCTTTTGTGCTGTAAGTGGTAAGCTAAACAGGCAGCAGCAGAGTAAACGTGGAATTGCTCGTATGACAGTTGATAGTTGCTGGTTGATCACCCGAACAAAATACAAAATGCAGGTGGTATTTGCCAGTGGGCGGCGTTGCCGTTCATCATTTTAGCATGTTGCTAATAAAAAAAGGTGAAACAAGAAGTACGGCTTCTTATTTCACCTTTTTAATACGTTTATTTTATTTACAGCTCCCGCACCCAGATATTTCTGAAGCTCAGGGGCTCGCTCTTATCTCCATGTGCCTGCAGCTTGATAGGGCTGGGGCCATGCGCCGCCTTATCATAGGAAGCCTTACCGATATAACGGGTAGGGCCCTGCAGTTCTGTATTATTCTGTACCAGTACGCCGTTATGGATAACGGTTACACGGGCGGGTGATTTAACGGAGCCATCGTCATTAAAACGGGGGGCGGTCCAGATCACATCATATGCCTGCCATTCGCCGGGTTTTTTACAGGCATTCACCAGCGGGGCTGTTTGTTTGTAAAGGCTGCCGGCCTGTCCGTTTACATAGGTGGCATTGTTATAATTGTCTAACACCTGCAGCTCATAACCTGCATCGCCGGGGCCTATGCCAGCCAGGAAGATGCCGCTGTTGCCGCGGGCTTGTCCTGTGCCGGTGATATTGGCGGGAATGCGGTATTCGATATGCAGCTGGTAGTCAGTAAAGGTGCGTTTAGTTTGGATATTGCCTGCGGTTTTGCTCACCGTCAGTATTTTGTCGGCTACTTTCCAGGTCGCCGGCTGACCGGGATTGTTCACAGATTCCCACTGGCTCAGGTCTTTACCATCAAACAGGATCACAGCGTCATTAGGTGCATCTGCAGCAACCTTTCCGGGAGTCACCACTTTTGGAACCGGGGACCATACTTCCGTTTCTTCGGGTTTTGTTTGAGCAAACACAGACGTGGACAACACGGCAGCTGTAGCTGCCAGAATAATTCTCTTATGCATGATTCACAATAATTTTAATCCTCTAATTTAATCTTCTAAATGATAAATTGATAGGATAAAATCAGGGAATCTGATGAGCGGTAGATGGCTATACCGGTTGCAGGGCTGCTAACAGGGAGGCATACGTGCCGTCATATGCAAGCAATTCACCATTGATGAAGAAAGTGGGCGTACCATTTACGCCGCTGCGTACCCCGCTCTCAAAATCGGCGTCTATTTTCAGTCCGAGGGCGTCGCTTTCGACATCTTCCCGGAACCGCTCGATGTCCAGCTTCAGGGCTTCTGCAAACTGCATAAAGCTATTGCCGTGCAGGTTATCCTGGTGCTCATAGATCATGTCGTGCATGGGCCAGAATTTACCCTGTCTACCGGCTGCTTCTGCTGCCAGCGCGGCAGGATAGGCGGCCGGGTGGCTTTCCTGCAGCGGGAAGTTCCGGAACACAAATAATAAGTCTTTGCCTTTTTCTTTGAGCAATCTTTTGATGAGCGGATAGGCATGTCCGCAATGCTCGCATTGATAATCGCCATATTCTACCAGCACAAAGGAGGCGTCCGGGTTGCCGGTCTGCTGGTCATTGTGTGTTATTGGGGGTTTCAGTGACATAACCTACTATTTTTCCTCGTGTACATTATCCATTTCTTCCAGCGCTTCCAGGATACCGTCTGCGCCGGGATTAATACCATCGGGGGAGAGGTAGCTCCACCGGATCAGGCCTTCTTCGTCTATCACAAACAGGGCTCTTTTGCTTTGTCCTTCCTGCTCATTGTATACGCCATACAGCCGGGAGATGGCCCCTTTGGGCTCAAAGTCCGCCAGCAGGGGAAAGTGCAGATGCCGGTCCTGCTCAAAGGCCAGGTGGCACCATTTGCTATCCACAGAAATACCGATCACTTCTGCGTTGTGTTGCTGGAAGAGTTTCCGGCTTTCGTTATACAAGGCCATTTGGTCACTGCATACCGGGCTCCAGTCCGCAGGATAAAAGGCCAGTATTACCCGTTTGCCTTTGAGATCATGCAGGCGTAAACGCTGGTCCGGCGTGCAGGATAACTCAAAATCCGGGGCCTGGGCGCCTTTTGCTAAGATTGTATCCGCCATTTATATAGAGTTTGTTATATAACCATACGAATATCATACCGGGCTGGCCTGCACCGGGGCCTCGTGCCATCCTTATCATTCCAATTGCCTGTAATACCATTGAAGACCGGGCTTTCGCAGATCTGCGGCCAATGCCGTGCCCGCCAAAAAACAACGCACCGCGTGGGAATAAAAATCCACGCGGTGCGTACATATTTTAATCGTTCACCGTTAAAACGTTAGTCCGGCTAAAGCCTGGGACCATTATCCCGGCTTAGGTCACGGGTTACATGGTTGTGGTGTATGAAGGATCAATAATCCATCGTATGCGAGGTCCATGTATGTCCCTGCCGTGCGATCAGCGATTCTGCATTCTCCGGTCCCCAGGTGCCTGCCTGATAGTTCGGGAACTGTAATGAGTCATGCGATTCCCAGTTCTCCAGTATAGGCGTGATCACATCCCATGCGGCCATTACCTGGTCAGAGCGCATGAAGAGGGTAGCGTCTCCTTCTATAGCGTCCAGCAGCAGGGTTTCGTAGGCTTCTGGCGTTTTGTTGGTAGGGTTTTCGTAATTGAACACCATCTCTACCGGGTTCAGGCTCATTACCAGGCCTTGTTTTTTGGCGGTAAAACGCAGGCGGATGTCCATTTGCGGCTGTATGTTAATGATCAGCCGGTTGGGCGTAAGGTTGTCCGCGTATTTGTCCGGGAAGGTGGCGTGTGGCACTGGCCGGAACTGGATGGTGATGGAAGATGTTTTTTCCTGCATGCGTTTGCCGGTGCGCAGATAGAAAGGCACATCCTGCCAGCGCCAGTTATCCAGGTAAAACTTGATAGCGGCATAGGTTTCTGTATTGGAATCCGGTTTTACGCCCGGTTCTTCGCGGTAGCCTGCTACTTTTTTGCCCTGCATCCATCCGGGGGCATACTGGCCTCTGGCGGCATACTTGTATACTTCGTCATGTTTCAGCGGGCGGATAGCGCGGAGCACATCCACTTTCCTGTTACGGATCTCTTCCGCTTCAAAAGATACGGGCGGCTCCATGGCTACCATACACATGATCTGCAGGAGGTGGTTCTGGATCATATCGCGCAGGGCGCCGGCGCCTTCGTAATAACCGCCCCGTTGTTCTACGCCTACTTCTTCTGCCACGGTGATCTGTACATAATCGATATAACTGCGGTTCCACAACGGCTCAAACAGTGCGTTGGCAAAACGGAACGCCAGTATGTTCTGTACTGTTTCCTTGCCCAGGTAGTGGTCGATACGGTAGATCTGTTGTTCCTGGAAAGTCTGGCAGAGCAGATCGCTGAGGGCCTGTGCTGTTTCGCGGTTATGCCCGAAAGGCTTTTCGACGATGATACGGTCTGCCTGCACGTTGTTGGCAATGGCAGTGCGGCCCAGGTTAATGGTCACCGGCGCAATAAAGCGCGGGGCAATGGAGAGGTAGAACAACCGGTCTGACCGTGTGCCAACGGCTTCGTCCAGCATTTGCAGCCGGCCGGCGAGCCGCTCATAAAAAGCAGGATCTTCGATGTTAGACTCCATGTAATGCACGCGCGATTTAAACTCCTGCCACTTTGCTTCTTCGGGCGTACCGCTGCGGGAGAATGCGGTCAGCCCGTCCAGCAGGTGCTGATGATAAGCCGCATCGTCGTACTGTTCTAATCCTAATCCAATGATGTTAAAGTTTTCCGGCATCCAGCCTTCTATAAAAAGATTATAGAACGCAGGGATCAATTTCCTTTTTGACAAGTCTCCCGTTCCGCCGAAAATGACGATCACGGAAGGTGTTGTTTTTTTTACAGGTTTCATTCAAGCATGCGTTTAGAATAACAGGAAAGGTACTAATTACCAATGGGAAATTAGTTATGCAGTTTCACTGTTTGGGATAAAGGGGCTTGTTACCGGTCTGCCGGCGGATGCGCTTTTACGGTAAACCGGCTTTGCCGCCTGGCCCGTAGCGTGGTTATACCGTTTGGAGTTGTATTGGCAGTCAGTCCCTGCATGCTTACATGTAATGCGCCATTACGGTCACGGAGCAACGGGCGTTTTACGAGCCGGGCGCTTAATATCCGTATAGATTTGGCGGGTGTATGTGGTTGTGTGTTTTGCGTTACCGGGCGGCTGGTTATGGTTTGCGATGGGGTCTCTGTTGGATGGTGCTGTGCCGTCAATTGCTTCTTTATTTCCGTTGCATCTATGCCTTTTTTCAGGAGGCCGTTCGCCTGGCTGGTCATAGCCCGGTACAAGGCCACCTGCCGGCTGCGGGCGGGGAGATCGCGATAAACCTCTGCGGCTATTGCGGACGCCTGGGCAAACATACCGGCGTAGACCATTGTAAGTTGAAAAGCGGGGTCTTTTTTTACCCGTTTACCGCTTAAGGAGCTTCGGCGGCGGGCATAATGTTTACCACCCAGCTTATAAAAACAAATTCCATTATAAGTGCCTGTAATAAATACAGGGCCTGTTTGTTTGGCCATAACGTAGAATTTTTAATAAATAAATAATGTTAACGGGTACAAAATTAGGGGAGCGGCGAATGCAAAAAATTGGCAAATGTCAAGAAATCGTAACACTGGGAGGAATAAACCAGTAATAATAGGGATACCTGACCGTATTGGATCATGACATAACATATAGGGTGGATGAACGCTGTTACCCATATGATGAACGCTATTAACCCCAATTGTGAACGCTGTTAGTACCTGTTTTATATGAGTATACCAACGGGGCTAACTGGCGGAACAGGTTTGCCAATGTGTTGGGTAAAAAAGAACTGCCGCGTCTGGATGTATATAACGGCGGCTACAACTACCGCGTTCTGCGGCCGGGCGCTGTTGTAAAAGACGGTAAGGTATGGGCCAATGTGCAGTTGCCAGGCGCGGCCATTTACTGCCGCAGGCCGCATCCGCCTACGGGTACTGGATAGCCGCGGCAGGGGAAGTGAGGCGGTGGAGATAACGGATGAGCGATAATAATGCTGTCTGCCCGCTGTATTTGCCTTGGCAAGCGCTTATTATTTTACTAATTTAGAAGGGGCATACAGGGAGGCCTGCTCCTTGATTTGCGAATACCCATGCATGTTAGCTTATAGAAGAGCCACTGGTTACTCATGGTATGCAACGCCGCACTAAAAGATGTAATCAATAGTGCATATTTTTAAGCCTGGGATATGGAAATTCAGAACGACCAAACGCAGCATTTCATTATTGCTATAGGGGCATCCGCGGGCGCCATTGAGGACTTATTCGCCTTTTTTGACAATACCTCGCTTGCAGAGGCTTCCTATATTATTATACAACACTTGTCCGCAGATTATAAAAGCAGGATGGTAGAGATACTATCCAGCCATAGCCAGCTAAAGATAAAAGAAGCTGCCCATAATATGCGGGTAGCGCCTAACGAGGTGTACCTGATTCCCAGTCAGCAGTACATGTATATCCAGAACGGCTTTTTACAGCTACAGGACAAAAAACAAAACACCGCGCCACATAAGACGATCAATGCCTTTTTTAATTCGCTGGCGGCAGATACCAGCGTTCATGCTATTGCCGTGGTGTTATCCGGCACCGGTGATGATGGCAGCAAAGGTGTCGTGAACATCAAAAAAGCAGGCGGCCTGGTCATTGTGCAGGACCCTGCCAGCGCCAAATATGATAACATGCCGCTGAACGCTATTGCCACAGGGACTGTGGATCATGTGCTGACACCTGCCAGTATGCCGGCTGCTATCACCCGGTATATTAACCATGGTTTTAAAAAGACGCCACCGGCAGACAAACGCGTGTTGGAAGATCCTTCTGGCGAAAGATATGTTACAGAGATCATCAGCCTGATAAAGGACAGATCGCCACTGGATTTTTCTGATTATAAGCCCACCACTATACTCCGGCGGATCAAACGGCGCATGGCCCATCTTAATTTTGATGATATGGCCATTTATCATGGCTTCCTGCTGTCTCATCCTGATGAAATGGACACCCTGGCCCAAACATTTATGATCAGCGTGTCCGCTTTTTTCCGCAATAAAGATGCATTTAAGGCGATCGAAGACACGGTGATCCCGGCTATCATCAACAGTAAAAAAAACAGCGACGAGATAAAGATCTGGGTAGCGGGATGCGCTACCGGAGAAGAGGCTTATTCACTGGCGATCCTGATACATGAGCAGCTGGCTGCTGCTCAAAAAGACATACCTGTAAGGATCTTTGCCACTGATATTGATAAGGCGGCGCTTGAGTTTGCCGGCAAAGGCGCCTATCCGGAAGCTATCAGCAAAGATATTACGCAGGAGCGGCTGGACGCGTGTTTTAAGGAAGAAGACGGCTACTACCGGATAAGGCCCCATATCCGCAGGATGCTCATTTTTGCCCAACATAATGTTGCAAAGAACCCGCCTTATTGTAATATGGACCTTATCAGCTGCCGGAACCTGCTTATTTATATGAGCACCGCACTGCAGAATAAGGCGCTTTCGATGCTGCATTTCGGGCTCAGGAAAGATGGTTATCTGTTCCTGGGGTCCAGTGAAAATGCCGGGATCCTTCAGCCATTCCTTAAAGAGGAGGACAAGAAATGGAAGATCTACCGGAACCTGGAATCTTCGAGGTCCGTACGTTTCGATATATTTACGCCCAGCCGCATGCCTGATCCGCATGTACAGATCTTAACCCAGGCCAAGAAGCCCGGAGGTCTGCCCCATAAAAACAGCCAGATGGAAGAAATAAATGGAATACTACTGGAGGAAGGCGGTTACGCCGGCGTTTGTGTAGATCAAAATAACAATGTGGTGAGGTCTTTGGGTAAGGTGGAAGAATTCCTGCTACAAAAGATCTTCAATTTCGATCTGATGGAGCTGTTGCCCCGGCCCCTGGCGCTGGCCTTTGTGACTGCATCGCGGAAGGCGCTGAGCGATAACGAGCGCGTAGCCGTTACGGGTATCAACGTGCCGGGGCCTGATGCCGGAAACAGGCTGGTGACCATGATCATACGGCCTTTGGATGCCAGGGATCCTGATCTGCGGCTGCTGCTGGTGCTTTTTCGCGAAGAGAAGCGTACTATTCAATCGCTTCCCGGCGGTCAGGCCTTTGACGAGCAGTTATACCTGCAGTCCGGTATGGCAGGGCTGGAAGAAGACCTGAAGCAAACCAGGGAACGGCTGCAGGAATCATTGGATAAGCTGGAAGCATCCAACGAGAATATGCAGTCCTTTAATGAGGAGCTGCTGTCTACCAACGAAGAGATGCAGAGCGCCAACGAGGAGCTGCAATCTGTAAATGAAGAGCTGCAAACTATTAATACGGACTACCAGCTGAAGATCAAAGAGCTGACCCTGCTCAATGACGACATGAATAACTATTTCCGCAGTAACCTGAACGGACAGCTGTTTGTAGACAATGAGCTGTTGCTGAAGAAATTCTCGCCTGCGGCGGTTACTCATATCAACCTGCGGGAAACAGATATTGGCCGCCCCATTCATAATATTACCACCAACCTGCTGGATAGTAACCTGGAGCGCGATATTAAGGCGGTAATCGCCACTGGCGAGGTACTGCTGCGCGAGGTAGAATCCGTAGGCGGTAAATGGTACCAGATGATGATAATGCCTTATATAAGGCAGCCCAATAATGTGCAGGACGGCACTATTATCACGTTTAATGAGATCACCACGCTGAAAAAAACGCAGGCAGAGCTGCACCGCTCTAACCAGACCCTGAAACGCATCAACGAAGACCTGGACAATTTTGTACATGCGGCCTCACATGATCTGCTGGCGCCTTTGACAAGCATAGAAGCAGCCATCCGGCAGCTGAGAGATAGTCTGGATGATAAAAGCCCCGGGATAGACCAGTTTACCAGTGTAATGGAGGCTTCGATCTTTAAGCTGCGGGGCAATCTGCAGCAGTTGGCCCAAATAGGCAGCATAGAGGGCGAAATACCCGAGGAAAACCAGGTAGTGGAGATCGCCAGTGTGCTTAAAGAAGTGCTGTTAAGCTTACAGGACAAAATAACGGGCGCCAAAGCCAATATTTCCATTACGCTTGATGAGCCGAGGATCGTCTTCTCTCCAAAGGACTTCCGGAGCATCCTTTATAACCTTATCAGTAATGCCGTGAAGTTCTATGCCGCTGAGCGCCGGCCGGAGATCCATATCGCCACGCGGAAAGAGAACGGTTTCCTGCTGCTGCAGGTAAAAGACAATGGCGTTGGTATGGAGAAGGGAAAAATGCAAAATGTGTTCAATATATACAAAAGGCTGCACCGGGATGCGGAGGGCCTGGGTATTGGGCTGTATGTGGTGAAAAAGATCGTGGATGCTGCGGGTGGTATGACGAAAGTGGAAAGCGAACCGGGGGTAGGGAGCACTTTCAGCATTTATTTTGATCAACCAGCTGGCCGCTGATCCGGCGGCAGCTTTACAGGGGGCGCCTGATCCCCTTTTGTGATGTTCCTTTTATGGCGTTCCTTAGATCCCCCCGCGCTGTTTCTTAGCAACCTGTGGCATGCGCCTGTAACCTGGCCATGTCTCCTGACCGTCATAAAAATATACAGACTTGTCTACTCAAAAATAAGTCCTACCTTTGTATCATGAGAGAATCAGCTGTAAAAGAACGGATCCTTGATGTAGCTGCCCGCCTGTTTTACCAACAGGGTTACAATTCCACTGGTATTAACCAGGTGATCGATGAGGCAGACATCGCCAAGGGCTCGCTTTACAATCACTTCCCTTCTAAATCAGACTTGCTGGTAGCTTATCTGCAACAGGCGCATGAGCGCTGGTTTGCAGATATGGAAGTTTATCTCAGCCCGATAAAGGATCCCCGTAAAAAGATCCTGGGGCTTTTTGATTTCCGGCTGAACCGGCAGCTGGTCAGCAATTTCAGCGGATGCCAGTTTATAAAGGCCAGTGCAGAAATAGGCCGCGGAGAACCAAAAGCAATGGACCAGATAAAAATGTTCAAGGACCGTCTTAATAATTACATTCTCTCCCTGGTAAAACAGGCGGAGCATAAAAAGTTCCTGACAGATGAGATGTTAACGGATACGATCTTCCTTTTACTGGAAGGCAGCTCCACTACGGGTGTTATCCAACACTCCCCGGAGGCTACCCGGAAGGCTAAAAAGATAATAGAACAGTTTCTTTAAAAAATTTTACCTATAAAGTAGACAGATTTGTCTATAAATCAATACCAAACAAGATGGCAACTACCTCCAGGAAATGGGGTGAGCTCATGATCGTGCTCACGGCCCCCTTATTGTCCGTAATAGACGTGTTTATCATTAACGTAGCCATACCGGCCATTAAAAAAGGCGTGCATGCCACGGATGGAGAGATCCAGCTGGTGATAGCCGGCTACCTGTTGGGCTATGCGGCCTTTCTTATTACCGGTGGCCGTGCCGGGGACCATTTTGGCCGTAAGAAGGTGTTTTTCTGGGGCATGCTGGCATTTACGGTGGCCTCTTGTCTTTGTGGTTTATCTATGACGCCGCTGCAACTAAATGTGACCCGGTTTTTCCAGGGGGTAAGCGCCTCTTTTATGGTACCGCAGACGATTGCCTATATACAGGTGATCTTTACCGGGCGGGAAGAACGTACCAAGGCTATTGGCTACTTTGGTATTACGCTGGGGATTGCCGCCATGATAGGACAGTTCCTGGGCGGTTACCTGTCAGACTCTCATTTTGCTATTGAAGGCTGGCGGCTGATATTCTTCATTAACCTGCCAGTAGGCATTGCCGCCCTGTGGACCACGCACCGGTACCTGGAAGAAACGCCTAAGAATAATACCAGTGTGTTCGACTATTCTGGTGTGGGTATATTAACTGTGGGGCTGGTAGCGCTTATTTATCCGTTGATCCAGGGCCGCGAATCTGGCTGGCCTTTATGGAGCATCTTAATGCTGGGCGGCGCGGCGCTGGTCTTTGTTTATTTTATCCGCCACCAGCGCCGGAAATTGTTTGCTAATAAGGCGCCCCTGGTGAATGTGCGGCTTTTCCGCTTTAAGGATTTTAACCTGGGGCTGCTGACGGTGTTGTTCTTTTTTATGCTGCATACGGCCTATCTGCTGATCATCACGGTGTATCTGCAGGGTGGGCTGGGGTTCTCCGCCTTTGACTGTGGCCTGTTTTTTATTGCCATGGGTATTATGTTCACGATTGCGTCTATGCTCTCTATCCATTATGTGGTAAAGTATGGTAAGCGGGTATTGCAGGTAGGCGTAGTGATCATGATCGCGGCGTTGATCATGGAATTGCTGGTATTTGGGTTTCATGCCAATCATATCAGCATGTTGGTATTGATGGCTATTTATGGTCTGGGGAGTGGTTTGGTACTGCCTTCCCTGCTTAATATGGCCCTTAAAAGCGTGCCGGTGGAATTTGCAGGGGCAGCGGCAGGGGTATATTCCACTTTCCAGCAGACTGCGTCTGCGCTGGGGATCAGTATTATTGGCGGTGTGTTTTTCTTCTTCGTGGAGACGGGGGATTATACAAAAGCATTTGATTATGGCATGGTGGCGAATATTATCTGTGCGGTGATCGTAGGGGTATTGTTATATCTTTTGCCGGATAAGAGAGAGGTGGCAGCGCCTGCAGGGAATACAGCGGTAAGTAGGGCGCCGGTAGAGGAAGAAATGATATTTGAATAGGTTTGATAAGGAAACCGGGCTTTTTCGTTGTAAAAATAATTTGGTATTCAGAGACCGATCGGTATCTTTGCATTATGAATTTTGTTCCAAAGTCAGAAGAAACGCGGAGGGCCATTATTAAGGCTACGGCCAGCATCTTCAATAAGAAGGGCTATGTGGGAACATATGTGTCTGATCTGCTGAAGGCCACCAATCTTACCAAGGGTGGTATTTACGGTAATTTCGAGAACAAGGAAGATATAGCGCTGGCAGCTTTTGATTATAACCTGGGTTGTTTACGCACCATCCAGAAAGGGCTGGTAGAGGCGGCCAAGACGTATAAGGATAAGCTGCTGGCGCATATACACCTCTTTAGCAGCAAGGCGAACCTGCCTATTCCGGAGGGGGGCTGCCCAATGGGGAATACTGCCCTGGAGGCGGATGATACGGACGAAACGTTACGGAAACGGGCTGGTGATGGCTTTTTGCGGTGGAAAAAGGACCTGGTGAAGCTGGTAGAGGAAGGCATGGCCGCGGGGGAGTTCCGTAAAAGCACGGACCCGGAGGAGACAGCGTTGCATATTATGGCGCTGCTGGAAGGGGCGGTGATGATCGGGAAGGCTACGCAGAACGTTGAGATCCTGGAGCGGACGCTGGATATAGCGAGAGGGGTGGTGGATAATATCACTAAGAAGCATTGATATTTTTTTGTGGAATTGGATACCGCTAGGTATCTCATAAGTGGGATGAGGGAAGGTGGAATGGATAAAAGGTGGTTTTTTCTTTGGATGGATACCTATAGGTATTTACGCGGAAGTAAAATGAATGAGGCTGGTGGGCTTGAGGGCTAAAAGGGGAATGGCAGGGTCAATGGGAAGAAAGCAGGTATAACACCACCATACAGTTAGCAATCAACATATTTTTTTGCCTTGACGGATACCTATAGGTATCTGAACGGGAGCATCTTTTTATAAACAAACTTAAAATCTTCTAAAAATGAACACACAGCACAACACAGTATTGATCACCGGCGGTGGTACCGGTATTGGCTTTGAAATAGCTAAGCAGTTTTCAGAACAGGGCAATAAGGTGATTATTGCCGCCCGTAATGCAGAGCGGCTTAACAAAGCGGCTGCCCAGCTGAAGAATGTAACGGCGATCGCCTGTGACCTGACCAATGACGCAGATTTTAACCGCCTGGTAGAGCAGATAAAGACCTCCTTTGGCGACCTGAATATCCTGGTGAATAACTCTGGGCTTAGCATACCACAAGACATTACCCAACAAGGCAATGTATATGAAAACGCCAAAAAGGAGATAGACCTGAACTATCTGGCGCCCATCCGCCTGATAGAGCAATTACTGCCGGTATTGAAAAAACAGCCCCAGGCGGCTATTATCAACGTTACCTCTATCGTAACCCTGGCCCCCTGGGCATTAGCGCCTACTTATAGCGGCACCAAGGCGGCTTTACAGGCCTATACCCGGCTGCTGCGGCTGGCTTTACAAGGCACAAATGTGCAGGTAATGGAAGTACTGCCCCCGCTAACGGATACTGATATGACGACCGGGATAGATATGCCTAAATTTCCTGCATCCGGCGTGGCGGCAGCAACGCTGGAAGGACTGGCCAATAATACAGAAGTGGTAAGGGCGGGCGCCACCGCGCAGTTCTATGATATGTTCCTGCAGTCGCCTGATACTGCATTCAACTATATCAACGGGGTACAATAATAGGAGTAGGGATTAACAGCGGAAGAGAGGGGCGCCATTTGTTGCGCCCCTTTTTCCGTATCCGGAACAGGATCATTCGCTCCAGGGGGAGCTTAAGATAAGATCGCAGAAATCCTTACGCTGGAAGTTAGGGATCATAAAGGCGCATACATCGGCCTTGATATTGCCGAAAGTAGTGTCTGTTTTATGGGAGAACCCGCTAAAGAAGGTGGGGATAATGTTTTTCTTGAAGTCGTTGCGGGGGAATGCCGCGATGATCTCTTCCCGGTTGGCATCAGATAGGTGCTCGTACCCCTCGCCCATTACATCCAACCCTACGCCGGAGTACATAAGCGCCACCTCCGGCTCTTTATATTCTGCTATACCGATGGTGGTATGCAGGGCAATGGTATCCCAAACCAGCTGCAGGGTAGCGGGTGGCAGGCCATGGCCTTTCAGGAACTCGCGGGCGGCATTGGCGCCGTCTACTTCAAAGCGTTTGTCAGGGCTGCTGTAGTGTTTTGTGAGGCCCAGGTCATGGAATATGGCGCTTACGTATAACAGCTCAGGATCGTATTTAAGGCCGGTACGCTGGCCGTTTAAAGAAGAGAAAAGGAACACCCGAAGGGAGTGGTTGTATATGAATTCCGTGCCATGCGTTAATAACAGGTCCGTGGCTTCTTTTGCAATCTTGCTATCCGGTATGTTAATACCGGCAATCGTGTGTTGTGTTAATAGCTGTGACATAATCTTAATTTTTACTCAAAATTATGCCGCTATACCAGGCGGGTAAATACCAAAAAGGCCAGATTAGATACCAATTTCCGCAAACTGCTTTTTGTAGGCGGTAGGCGACTGGCGGGTATGTTTTTTAAAGAAGTTGCTGAACTGGTAGGGAGTAGCAAAGTTCAGGGAAAAGGAGATCTCCTTCACGGGTTGTACGGAGAACTGCAGCAGGCGTTTGGCCTCTACGATCAGGCGGTCGTTGATCAGTTCCTTAGCGCCCTCGCCGCCATATAGTTTACAGATCTCTGTAAGCTTGCGGGTAGAAAGCCCCAATTGCCTGGCATAGGACACTACGCTATGCTGGCGGGTAAAATCCTGGCCAATGAGCTCCAGGAAGCGCTGGTACAGGCGGTAGTCGTGGTTATTGGTATGTAGCGTGAGCAGGGATTTGATATTGGCGGCCTTTATAATGATGATCTTTAGGAATGCGGCCATTACATCGGGTTTATTGGAGTAATTGTCCGCCGTATATTCATCCAGCAAGTGCGCAAAGAGTTTGGTCATAGCAGGGCCATTGCTCTCATCCAGCGTAAGCAGTTGGTGCAGGCGGGCGCTGTTGAACAGGCTGGCCTTACAGTTGCGGGCGCTGGCTGGCGTGCGCTCCCAGAAGGGATCTCCAAAAGAAAGGATATAACCCTGGAAATTGCTTCCCGGCGCTACCTGGTAGAGCTGTCCGGCAGCCATGAGCAGCAGGTCGGAGGCCTTTACCGCATAATCACTGCCATCTATATTCATGGCGCCCTGGCCCCCGGTTACCCACATGATGGTGTGGTAAGGATTGCGGTGGCGGCTGTCATAGATAAAACTATCAGCCCCGAGCCCGCTGATGTAAAAAGCCAGGTCCTGCATAGACCTTGCGGTAGATAGCTCCTGGATCTTCATGCGCTAAGCAGTTGTAAATGACAGGACAAAGGTAATACGATCCTGAAAATTAAATGCGGCGTGGCAGGCGTTAAAATAGCATTAAGGGCCAGGAAGATACTATTATAAAGCTTCTGGTGGAACTGCTAACTTGTTACCTATTGTTTATTACGTCATCAAACCGGTTTCCACGTCATTATGAAACGTTGTATTTTCCTATGCCTGCTATGCGGGCTATTACCAGGCATCATACCCAAGGCCGGGGCTACAGATGTTAATATTACCACCTACGGCGCTGTTGGCGATGGCCGCACTCTTAATACCATTGCCATCCAAAAGGCTATAGACGATTGTAACAAAAGTGGCGGCGGTCAGGTTATTTTCCCGGCCGGCCGGTTCCTGTCTGGCACTATTGTGCTGAAAGATAATACCACGCTGTATTTGCAAGCGAATGCCGTATTGCTGGGCAGCACGCAGGTGGCTGATTACCGGAATGTAGACCCGTTTGCAGATGGCCTGGGCATAGATGTAGGTTGGGCGTTGCTGGTAGCGGTAGACGCCAAACATATTGGCATTACCGGGAAAGGCGCTATAGACGGACAGGGCGCGCAGCTAAAGGCGGAGCAGATCCTTACGGATACCCGGCCGGAATCTCAGCGATGGGGGCGGCGGCCGTTTCTGTTGCGGATCGTGCGCTGTGAGGATGTTATTGTTAGCGGTGTATCCCTGTTCTATGCCGCTGCCTGGACCTCCCATTATTTTCAGAGTAAACAGGTACGTATAGAAAATGTGCGCATCAGGAGTCATGGGGTGGCGCATAATGATGGGATTGATATAGATGGGTGTCAGGATGTGCGTATCAGTAACTGCGATATTGTTAGCGGGGACGATGCGTTGTGTTTTAAGACCACTTCCAGCAAGATGGCCTGCAGCGATGTGGTGGTCACCAATATGCAGCTTAAGAGTAACCAGGGCGCTATTAAGATGGGTACGGAGTCGATGGCTGCTTTTGAGAATATCCGTATATCCAATTGTTATATCTATGATACCCAGAACGGGGGGATAAAGCTGCTTACGGTAGATGGCGCACATTTACGCAATGTGGTTATATCGGACATTAACATGGTGAATGTAAAAACGCCTATGCTATTCCGCCTGGGGGCGCGTTTAAGCGTATTCCGCAAAGGGCAGGATACCCAGCAGCCGCCCGGGACCTTTGAAAATGTGGTGGTAAAACGGGTAAAGGCAAAGGCGGCGGCCAATGCGCAGTTAATGCCACCTTCCGGCATCCTTATCACCGGTGTACCGGGGCATGCTATCACGGACCTTACGCTGGAAGATATAGAAATAGACCTGGCTGGCGGCGGCACGGCGGCCAATGCCCGCCAGGAAGTGCCGGAGGCTGTTGATAAATACCCGGAGGTGAAGACCTTTGGGCCGCTGGTACCAGCTTATGGTATCTGGGCAAGGCATGTAAAAGGGCTGCGGTTGAATAACATTACCCTGCGCCTGGCGGCCAATGATCTGCGGCCGGCTTTTATCGCCACAGATGGGGAGGAGATCCGGCTGAATGGGTGGCAGTTGCCGGAAACCCAGGGCGCGGAAGCGGTGATCCGCCTGGAGCATGTAAAAGGGGCTCATGTGGAGGATGTAGCGGCAAAGGGCACGGGCGGGGCGCTGGTAAGGGTAGAGGGGGAGAGTAGTGGGGTAAAAGTAGCGGGGAATTGTAGTAAAGGTTTTTCAAAGGAATTGGAAATTATAAGTGCCCAATAGGGACTGCCTGTTACGGGAGGATGTTATTACGGGGTGAGATCATCGTTATGTTGATAAGATGCATTGCCGTGAGATCATTCACAGAGATATTATCACACAAATTTATCACTTCAAGCACGTCATCAAATGCAATCACTTAATTGCCTGTTATACTGTTTAACCCTACTGTTATGGCCCTTAGTCCAGATACACGCCCAGGGAAACCTATCTGCAAATAATAACCGCCATAGCGAAGACGCATCTTTGTCCGGCGCCAGCCGGCGTACCAGCCAATGGGTATATCAGAACGGCCAGGGTAAGCTTAGTTACAAAACCCTGGAACGGGGCGACCGGATCCCGGATTATTCCTATGCCGGCTATAAAGGCGGCGGCGTGGCCATTCCGCTATTACCGGTGAAGATAACGCTTAGCCCTGCCGCCGGCGATAATACGGACGCTATTCAGCAGGCCATTGACGCCGTATCGGGCATGCCCCTGGTAAATGGCAGCCGTGGCGCAGTGCTGTTACAACCAGGTATTTATGACTGTGAACGGCCGCTGGTTATCCGTGCCAGCGGGGTTGTGCTGCGCGGCAGTGGGGCCGGGGCGGATGGTACGGTTATCCGTATGACAGGAAACCCGCATGCGTGTATTACTATTACGGGTATGGTAACCGCTCAGCCTATTGGCGATGCTGTTCGTATTACGGATAGTTATGTGCCGGTAAATGCCAGTTCGTTTACCGTAAATGAGACGGGCGGCCTGGCGCCGGGTGATACCATCCGTATTACCCGTCCGGTAACGCCGGCCTGGGTACATTTTATGGGTATGGATCAGCTTACCCGCGATGGTAAACAACAGACCTGGATCAGCGGCGATATTGTTATTGACCGGGTGATTAAAAGTATAACCCATAACACCATAACGGTAGGCCTGCCACTTACTGATAATTATGATGCCCGTTACCTGAACCCGCCGGGTGTTACTGTTAGTAAGGTAACGCTACGTGGGGGGCTGTTCCAGACGGGGATCGAGGACCTGCGTATGGCGGCCCCGGATCAAACCGGGACGATCAATGAAGCGCATCACCGGGCTTTTACGATGAAAGGGGTAAGAGATAGCTGGGCGCGGAATATCGAGATACAGAACACTATCAACAGTGTGAGCATTTCGGATGCAAAACGGATCACGGTGGAGCGGGTACGGATTACGCATACCATGCCTACCGTGGGATCGGCAAAACCGGCGGACCTTAATGGCAGCGGGTCTCAGCTGTTGTTTAACCAGTGTTATATTAAAGGGGATAATGTATTCTATTTTGCTACCGGGCCTAAAGTATCCGGACCGGTTGTATTGTTACACTGCACGTTTGAGGGAAATGGATGGATACAGCCCCACCAGCGCTGGGCTACTGTATTGCTGGTAGATGGATGTAATGTGCCGGATGGCGGGATCGATTTTATGAACAGGGGGGCGATGGGCTCCGGTCATGGCTGGGCTATTGGCTGGGCGGTGGCCTGGAACTGCAAGGCCCGGTCTTATCTGAACCAGCAGCCACCCGGAGCGGCTAACTGGGTAATAGGGAGCCAGGGGGCGCATCAGCAGCGAGCCAGGCCATTTGATAAAACGCCGCTGCTGGAAGAGGGGATCTATGATGCAGCTGGTGAGGCGGTAACGCCGAATAGCCTGTACCTGGCACAGCTGGCAGAGCGGTTGGGAGCGCAGGCGGTGAAAAATGTGGGATATTAATATAGCCGATAAAGCAGGGAATTATACCTTTTGTAAAGAGCCGTTAACATCTGGGGGTTATTCCCCCGGATTTTAGTATTTTCATAATGCAATACAAACCAAAACAGCAGGCAGTCAATCACTGCAATTCGCCAACTGCCAACTGCTAGATCGCTTTAGGGGACAACCATTCTGGAATGCATGATGTGCTACATAATGAAAGAGAACTGCTCCGGCTTATAGCTGAGGGCAATGAGGCTGCTTACCGCCGCGTATTTGACCATTACTGGAAACGGCTGTATGCGCTTGGTCTGAAAATGACCAAATCTCCGGAACAGGCAAAAGACCTGGTGCAGGAGATCTTTGTAAAGCTATGGGTACACCGTCAGCTACTGCCGCAGTTGCAGCATTTTGAGGGCTTCCTGTTTACAGTAGCCCGCAACCAGGTACGCGATTTCCTGAAGAAACGGGTATTCCAACCGGGGAATGATGGCTATATGCTGGAGTATCTTACCCAGGAGCCCGTTACCCCGGAGCAGGTACTGGAAGGCACACAGGCACAGCATGCGGTAGACAATATTATTAAAAGGCTGCCGCCGCAGATGCAGAAAGCTTTTTTGTTGCGGTTTCAGGGGTATAGTCATGACGAGATAGCCCGGGTAATGCATATTTCCAAGGTAACCTCCAAAAGTTATATTGTACGGGCGCTGGATTACCTGCGCAAACACCTGGCAGAAAATCCGGAAGCATTGCTTGTTCTCCTGATCTGGTTTTCCCAGGATCATTAAAATTTTTTTATTCCAACGCATTCCTTTTTCAAAGTCATTCGTCCTGGTGATAGGGAGGGGTAGTGAATGGTATTATTTTACCTGATTTGTGCCTGGGTTCTCCTTCGCTTTTCCTTCGGTTAAGGTTCGGTTAAGGTTCGCTTGAGGTTCGAATAGGGTATGTAGGTTAAGATAGTATCAGAGGGTTGCGTTACCCATCGATTGCAACGGGTAGGGGTGCTATGAAGGAGCTAAAGGCTGACAAGCAGAGAAAGGTTCATACTATTGGCTCACGCTAACCGCCTGCGGAGATAAGACCACGTGCTAACCGCTAAAAATTAAATGCTTTTATAAATGACCACGGAACAGGCCCGCCAATTATTCCGCCAATACCTGGACGATACCATCTCGCCGGATGACTACCTGCAATTCCGGATCTGGGCGGCCGACCCGGCCAACCAGCCAGCATTTGACGAGATGATCCTGCAGGCCATGCAGCATTTGCCGGCTGGAGGAGCAGAACATCTCCATCTTGATACGCTTTATAACGAACTGCTGCAGCGGGAAGAAATGCAGGACCTGGCCATTCTGCCGCCTGCCCGCCCCATGTGGCGCAACTGGTGGGCTGCTGCTGCAGTGCTGGCGGGACTGCTGGTAGCCGGTACCTATTTATTACTGGAACGTATTCCCAAAGCAGACATAGCGGCCGTACCATCCCCCATTAGTACAGATATAGCACCGGGCGTTAATAAGGCAACACTCACCCTGGCGGATGGTTCTACCGTGACGCTGGACAGCGCGGAGAGCCGGACGATCCAGCAGGGCGGCGCTGCTATCAGTCAGCATAAAGGGCAGCTATTATACGCCGCCGGGCATACCGGGCCGGATAGTTATAACATATTAGCCACACCCGCGGGCGGACAGTTCCGCGTTACCCTGCCGGATGGGAGTAAAGTATGGCTGAACTCCGCTTCATCACTACGTTATCCCATCGCTTTTAAGGGAGCGGAAAGGATCGTGGAGCTAAAAGGGCAGGGTTATTTTGAGATAGCAAAGGATGCGCGCCGGCCCTTTAAAGTACGGGTACCTGCCCGGCAAAACGGCAAAGACTACATGGAAGTACAGGTATTAGGCACCCGCTTTGACATTATGGCCTATACCGACGAGCAGCATATACATACCACGTTACTGGAAGGGGCCGTACGGGTGCAACAGGGCGCCACCAACGCTACCCTCTCGCCTGGTCAGCAGGCGGTGCTGGGTTATACAGATCATGCCCTGACCGTACAGATGGCAGATGTAAACCAGGTGATCGCCTGGAAAACAGGCTTCTTTGAATTTGCGAACACAGACCTGGCCGCCATTATGCGGCAGATAGCCCGCTGGTACGATGTGGAAGTGGAATACAGGAATACGCATAGTAAAGAGCGTTTCCTGGGCCGTATTGGCAGGGATCAACCATTGTCAGGGATATTGCACCTGCTGGAAGAAAATGGGGTGCGATTTACCGTAGAAGGGAAGAAAGTAATAGTACAATAGAATGCCAATGTGCTGATATGCTAATGTGCTGATGTGCTAATGGGAGTGCAGCGGATGATTTAATTATGTTGATTAATTCATGTAGTACCGCGCCAATTCATTAGCAAATTAGCATATCGGCACATTAGCACATCAAAAAAAGATGCCGGAAGTGCTGGTACCACTTCCGGCGGAAAGTTTGGGCATTCCGAAAAGAAACAATCCGCTAAGACCATTTATCTCGTAATCAACCAAACACTACAAAAGTATGCTTTTAAACTTTTGCAAAGCCACGTTAATTGGGGAACGTATATCCACCAAACATCATCCGCGTTATCTGCCGCCTAAACTGTTCCTGGTTATGAAAATGACCGCTTTTTTAATGCTTGTCGCCTGTCTGCATATCAGCGCAGCAGCCCTCTCCCAGGGAGTTACCCTCACTGTAAGGGATGCCCCGCTGCAGAAGGTGTTTATTGAAATATCCCGGCAAACAGGGGTTTCCATTGTATGTAATGAAACGTTGTTAAAGGGCACCGCTCCGGTTACTATCAACGTAAAAGATGTGCCTATACAACAGGTGCTGGATATCTGTATCAGGAACCAGCCTATTATATACACTATCCGGGATAACAATATCATCATCAAAAGCGCCGCCAATAAGCCGCCATTGCTACCGGCATTGCCTTTAGCCACAGATACTACGGTGCGGGTGAGCGGCACGGTCACGGACTCCGCCGGTCTGGCAATGCCGGGCGTAACCGTATTGGCCAGGGGGACCCGGTTGGGTACCCAAACCAATGGCGCCGGCCAGTTTAACCTGCAGGTGCCACAGGGTAGTACGCTGGTATTTTCCTTTACAGGTTACCTGCCGCAGGAGATCCCGGTGGGTAGCCGTACCAGCTTTAACATCAGCATGAGCACCGATATTAAGACGCTGCAAAGTTTTGTGGTAGTGGGATATGGTACGAAGCAGAAGGAGAACCTCACCGGCGCTGTTTCTTCCGTGAACTCGGAGGTGATCAAGGCCCGCCCTATTGCCAATGCCCTTTCCGCTTTGCAGGGCGAGATACCGGGCGTGGTGATACAACGGGCTTCCGGCCGGCCGGGGGCGGAAAGTTTTGATCTGAATGTAAGGGGCTATTCCTCTACCAATGGCGGTAACTCGCCCCTGGTGCTGGTGGATGGCGTACCGGGAGATATTAACTTGCTGAATCCGGACGATATCCAGTCCATTGATGTGCTGAAGGATGCCGCAGCCTCTATCTATGGCGCACGTGCAGCCGGCGGCGTTTTTATCATCACCACCAAAAGAGGACAGAAAGGAAAGCCACGTATCAATTACAGCACCAATATGGCCATCACCAAACTGTCTGGTATGATGAAAAGCCCTACCAATTACGAGATGGCCATCATGGATAATGAAGCTAATATCCATAACGGGGCCGCGCCCATGTATACATCGGACCTGTTACAGCGGATACAGAACAACGATCCCAACCCCATACCGCATCCACTATACGACGGCTGGATGTTGTTCTTTACCAATACCAACTGGATACATGAGGTAATGGAGAACGGGTTTCAGCAAAAACACAATATCAATATCACCGGCGGCGGCGAAAGCTCCAGCTACTATCTTTCCGGCAGTTATACGGATACCCGGGGCGTGATCCGCTATGCGGATGATAATAACAAAAGGTATAATCTGCGCCTTAACTATGATTATGATTTTTCCAAACGTATACGCCTGGAGTCCAAAGTATCTTTTGAGAACCAGAAGCGGAGCGATATTGGCGGCCTGGGTGATTGGGTGATCACAGAAGCTGTTTTTGGCATGCCTAACCACCCGGTGTACTCAAAGGATGGAAAGTTCTTTGCACAGGGCGGTTGGGGTAATGCGGTGGCACAGGCTAAGGAAGCGGTGCCTTCTACCTATAATACGCGTAATCTGAACACCAATTTCAAACTGACGGCAGAAGTGCTGGACGGTCTGAAACTGAACCTGCAGGCGGGGATCAACTATAGCTCAGAGAATGATGAAGATATTGCCAAATCTGTACCGCTGTATAACTGGGATGGCGATCTGGCTTATTATACGATTGCTGATCCTAACACTAATTCGGCGTCCAAATCTCATTCCGATAATACCTACCGCAATTATACGGGCTATCTGCAGTATAGTAAAAACTTTAGCCGGCACAATTTAGAGATCATGGCAGGCGCCTCTCATGAAGAGAATGACTATGATGTATTTGGGGCGCGCCGGGATAATTATATCGTGCAAGGGCCATGGGCATTAAACCTGGGCGGTACGGGCAATATGACCAATTCCGGCGGAGGGTTTAAATGGGCCATCAGTTCCCTGTTCTCCAGGGTAAGCTATAGCTATGACAGTAAATACCTGCTGGAAGCCAATGTGCGTTATGATGGCAGTTCCCGTTTTGAGCCGGACCGGCGCTGGGGATGGTTTCCGGGCGTCTCTGCTGCGTGGCGTATTTCGCGGGAAGGGTTTTTACGCGATGTACGCATGCTGAATGATCTGAAGCTGCGCATATCCTATGGGCGCACGGGTAACCAGGAAGGGATCGGTTATTATGATTATTTAAACCTTATCCGTTTAGGCAGGGGTTATCCTTATCCTTTTGGGGCGGGTTTGCAGGGACAGTCTGCCGCGGTGGCGGGTATTGTATCCACAGACCGTACCTGGGAAACGCTGATCAATAAGAATATTGGCGTGGATGCTACGCTACTTGACGCCCGCCTTACTTTCTCATTTGATTACTTTATTAAGACGAATAAAGACCTGTTGATACCAGTTACCTATCCCAGCGTGCTAGGGGCCGTAGCGCCTTATTCTAATTCAGGCGAGCTGCATACCAAAGGCTTTGAGACCTCGCTGGGATGGAAGGATAAGATAGGTAATGTGGAATACAGCGCCCGGCTGCTGCTCAGCGATGCGCAGAATAAGGTAGTGTACTACGGCGGCGCGGATACTTATGTGCCGGGGCTTAATAATATCCGGGAAGGTTATCCTATCAACACGTATTTCGCCTATGTATTTGATGGGTTGATCCGTACCCCGCAGGAGCTGGAAGCCTATAAAAAACTGGGTGGTGTGCCGTCTGATATCGGTATAGGCGACGCTAAGTTCAAGGATGTGAACGGGGATGGCAAGATCAGTCCTACGGGAGATAAAGCCGGCGACGATGGCGATGTGGTGAATGCCGGCACGATTACGCCCCGGTATAGTTATGGCATTAACCTGGGCGCAAAATACAAAGGGTTTGACCTGGGGATCTTTCTGCAGGGTGTGGGTAAACGTTCTGTATTCCGCACGGGAGAGTATTCAATGCCCTGGAGCGATTGGTGGCGGCAACCTCCGCAATTCTACTATAAACAGACCTGGAATGAAGACCGGCCAGATGCTTATTATCCCCGCCTGAGCCACGGTAGTATCCGGTACTGGAACTATCAGCCCTCCACATTACAGGAGATCAATGGCGCATACATCCGGTTAAAGAACCTGCAGGTAGGGTACTCCCTGCCTACCGGTTTGCTGAGCAGATGGTCTATTGCCCAGGCCAGGGTGTACTTCAGCGGGCAGGACCTGTGGGAGGCGCATCATGTAAAAGGCGGATGGGACCCTGAAGCGTCTGTTACCGGCTTCAACTATCCTTTTCAGCGATTTTATTCATTCGGATTAGACGTCACCTTTTAATGCTCTTGATCATGCTACGTTTATTCAACCGCTATAAATACTTACTGCTGCCATTGCTACCATTCCTGCTGGCGGCCTGTAATAAGAAGCTGGACCTTACGCCTAAGGACCAGATCGCAGATACGCTTTTCTGGAATACACCGGAAGATTTTCACCTGGCCGCCAATGATTTTTATTATGACCTGCAGGCGGTGCCAGAATATATAGACAATACTTCTGATATCGCTTTTGGTACCAGCGTGGGTGGCGGCGTTATCTCCAGCACGGGGGCAGACGCCCGGGCGGTGAGCAACGGGTCTTACCTGGCTACGCTTACCTCGCCCTTATGGGATAGTTCCTATAAACGGATCCGGGGTACGAATTACCTGTTGCAAAAAGCCCAATCATCCACGCTGGGAACAGATATAGACCGTTGGGTAGGGGAAGCCCTGTTTTTCCGGGCCTATCATTACTGGAACCTGGTAAAGACCTTTGGCGGTGTGCCTAAGATTGAAACGGTGCTGGAGGTAAACTCGCCGGAACTGTATACGCCACGTTCTTCACAGGCAGAGATCATTGATTTTATACTAACGGACCTGGATAATGCCGTTGACAAGGTGCCGCCGCAAAGCGGGCTTACAGGAGACGAGCTGGGCCGGGTAACGCGGGGCGCGGTACTGGCGCTGAAAGCCAGGGCGGCCCTGTACATGGGTACCTGGGCTAAATACCATGGTCAGGGAGACGCCAATAAATACCTGGACCAGGCCATTGATGCTGCCGATAAAGCCATCAGCTCCGGGGAATATGCTTTATACAACAGCAGGGGAGCAGATAGTTATAAATATCTTTTTATACAGCAGGGGGATGATAGTAAGGAGGTAATACTGGCCCTGCGCTATTATACCAACCGGAACTGGCATAACTGGACCCGTGAGCTTTGGTTTAACGCCACTGTGCCTACCAAAACGATGGCGGATATGTACCTGATGACGGACGGGCTACCCATTACCCAATCGGCCCTGTTCCAGGGGTATAATACCCTTACCAGCGAGTTCCAGCACCGGGACCCGCGGATGGCGATGAGCTTTATTATGCCCGGCTCTAATGTGTTTTTTGAGGGCGGTATTATGCGGCCCACTTTCCCGGGTTTTACGGGCACGAATGCTACCCGTACCGGTTATATGCAGCGTAAGTTCCTGGATGAGACCATTGACGCGGCTACTTTCCGGGGGCAATACGATTTTAAGGAGTTCCGCTATGCGGAGGTGCTGCTGGTACTGGCAGAGGCCCTGTATGAAAAGAACGGGACCATCTCTGACGCGGACCTGGCCCGGACCATTAGCCAGTTACGGACCCGGGTAAATATGCCGCCGCTGACGAATGCTTTTGTTACTGCCAACGGGTTAAACATGCTGAATGAGATCCGGCGGGAGCGTACCGTGGAACTGGCCTTTGAGGGGTTCCGGCGGGATGATCTGCGGCGGTGGAAGACAGCAGAAACGCTGATGCCGATGGCGGTACGGGGCGTTAAGTTCCAGGGCACGGAATACCAGCAGCGCTACCCGGACCTGAAGATCGGTACGGATATACAGGTAGATGGGAACGGGTTTATTATCGTGGAACCGGCCAGCGCCCGGAGCTTTTTGCCTAAACACTACCTGGACCCGGTGCCGTTGCAGCAGATACAGTTATCGCATGCGACACTGGATCAGAATACCGGTTGGTAGCATAGGGAGGGTACGCTTTTAGGATGCTTAATCGTCGAACTATCATCGAACTATCGTCGAAGTACCATCGAAGTATCATCGAACTATCGTCGAACTATCACCGGACCATAATAACATCATCATAGAACCATCTCCGGAGCAGCGATGTTTTACCTGTCAGATTGCGCCGGATACAATAAAACTATCATACATGAGGAAATTCGCATTGTTATGTAGCCTGGCCGTTTGGTTGACAGCACCGGTCTTTGCACAGCATAAAGGGGAAATACCTGCCGGCCGTATGCCGGCATCACCGCCGCACTATCAACCGGAATATACTTTTGATACCCCGGTAGACGCCCAGGCCTGGACGGGCCAGTCTGCCGGATTGCATGTAAGTTTTGGCACTACAGATAAATTATATTTCCGGACAGAAGTACCGGTGCAACAGGAAGCTCATTCCTGGGAGGCTACCGGCTGGAGGGGCGAGCGCCTGAATACCCAGTTGCTGGTCTGGTCTCCGGATACGCTGCGGCAGGTACGGTTTACTGTTCATAACCTGGCGAATGAAAAAGGGCAAACCATCAGCGCTACAGAGGCTCAGCTGCATTTGGTGCGTTATGTGCTCTCCAACTATCCTTATGGCGCCAGGGATGCCGTATGCGGAGAAACGCCCTATAAGAACGGTTATCTTATGCCGGATCGTTTTGAGACGTTTGACCGGTTTGAGCTGCCCGGTAAAACCGCCCGGCCGGTATGGCTATCGCTGAATGTGCCGGCAGGCGCTGCACCGGGTTTGTATACCGGTACCATTACGGTGCAAACAGAAAAGCATACGCAGGAATTGCAGGTAAAAATAAAAGTACAGGCGCCGGTATTGCCGCCGCCGCATGAATGGCAGCACCGCCTGGACCTGTGGCAGAATCCATGGGTAGTGGCCTGGTCCAATCATATTGAGCCCTGGTCTGCAGAACATAAGGCGTTGCTTAAAAAGTACCTGCAGCTGTATGCGGATGCCGGTGGGAAGTATATTACCACCTACGGTGTGCATTCCCCGTGGTCAGACAATTCCTATATGATAGAGGGTGGAATGATAGCATCTATAAAACAACAAAATGGCAGCTGGGCATTTGATTACAAGATATTTGATGAGTATGTGGAACTGGCTATGTCACTGGGGATAGATAAGGCTATAACGGTATATACGCCGGTGCCCTGGGGTAACCGTTTCCGCTACCTGGATGCCGCTACGGGCAATTATGTGCATGAAACCTGGGCGCCCGGTACGGCAGATTATAAAAAGTACTGGCATGTGTTCCTTACAGATCTGAGGGCCCATTTGGAGAAAAAGGGCTGGTTTAAAAAGACCTATCTGGGTATTAATGAGAATGAGATGAGCCAAACACTGGCTGCCATCAAGGTGGTAAAGGAACATTCCCCCCAATGGCGCATTACCTATGCAGGCGACTGGCATCCGCAGCTGGATACCCTGCTGGATGATTATTGCTTCCTGTATGGGAAGGAGTCAGATGATGCGGCCATTCAACAGCGGAGGAAAAGGGGCGCTACTACTACCTACTACGTATGTTGTAACCCGCCCTATCCTAATAATTTTGTATTCTCTCCGCCGATAGAGGGCCGCTGGATCAGCTGGTACTCTGCCGCCCGTGGGTACGACGGTTTCCTGCGTTGGGCATATGACGCCTGGCCGGAAGATCCGATGAGGGACGCCCGCTTTGGCTCCTGGCCGGCCGGGGATTGTTTCCTGGTGTATCCAGGGGCTAATAGCAGTATCCGTTTTGAAAAGCTGCGGGAGGGGATTGTGGATTTTGAAAAGCTGCGCATATTAAAGCAGAAAGCTGCTGCTTCAAAGGATAAAAATGTGCAAGCGCTGTGGGGGGCGCTGGAACAGCATTTGAAAACATTTGCGGCGGAGCATAATTTTAAAGAGGGAAAGATCACTGCAGATGTAGACAAGGGAAAAGAACTGATAGCTGAATTAAGTGACAAATTATGATGAAGCACTGGATGTTTGCTTGTTTGATAAGTAGTATCATGGGGGGAACTGCAGCTGTTACCGGAGCCACTGCCCCTGCGCCCGGTAAACTCCAATACCGGGAATATGATGACTACTGGCTTACGCATGTTTTAACGCCGGCGGGGCCTATTCCTACTGCGTTGGATCCTAACGGCGTGTATCCTTACCAGAGTTATGCGGAAACCTCTAACCGGCCGGTGCTGAAGAAATACCGTTTTATAGTGCTGGAAAATAGCCAGGTCCGGGTTACCATCTGCCCGGACCTGGGTGGCAAAGTGGTGTCCATGGTACATGTGCCATCTGGTAAAGAGGTGTTGTATAAACCGGATGTGGTGCGGTATACGCGTATATTGCCGCGGTTCTATTTTGTAGCCGGAGGGATTGAGGTGAGTTTTCCTATTTCGCATTCTCCTTCTCAGAATGAGCGGGTGCAGTACCGTATAGACCGTACGGCCAACCGCATTTATGTTACCTGTGGGGAGCGGGAACTGCGTTTTGGGATGCAATGGTCTGTGGAGTACTCGTTGGGGGATGACGATCAGTATCTGACAGAGCGAGTGAAGTTCCATAACCCCGGCCGCCAGGCATACCCCTGGATGAGCTGGTCCAATGCGGCCATCCCTTCTGCCGCAGATACCAAATATGATTTCCCTAAAGGCAGTGTATTATCGCATGCTTCCGTGCTGGATACCATCAACTGGGAAACCCAGGGGCCTAAAACGGAAAATGATATCCATGAAATGACCGGTTACTTCTGGCGGACTAAAGATGTAAATGCTTTTGGGGCCTATACGCCTTCTTTTGGTACGGGTCTGTATCATATAGCTGATGATAAGATAGCGCCGGGTATTAAGCTCTGGAGTTATGGCCGGGGAGCAGATAGCGCCTGGGCTACGCTTAGCACTGCCCGGCATCAAACCTATATAGAACTGCAGGGCGGGCCTATTGGGGACCAGGCTACGAAACTGCAGCTGGAACCTAATGCCACCCGGTCACACACGGAATATTGGATACCCGCTGCTAAGGAGCTGGATATTTATAGCCTGCCATTGCCGCATGCGGAGTTAAGGCCGGTAACGGCGATCCCTTTATTTAGCTGGGCAAGGGAAAAAGACGTAGCTGTCTGGACCCGTCTGCAGGCTGCTTATAAGGCTAGAACAACCCCTCCGCAGCCACCGGGAATAGAAGAGGAGCGCTGGGCGCCTTCTGGTATGGAAGACCTGGATGGCGCTTTTAAATGGGCAATAGCCCAAACCAGCGGGGATGTGGCGGCGTTATGGCGGTGCTATTATGGCGCCTGGCTGGCCGGCCGGGACCAGCATGATGCGGCTATAACAATATTGGAGCAATCGTCTTCCGGTTTGGGAAAAGTATTGCTGGCCAGGTTGTTAAAACTAAAAGGCGATGTGCCCGGGGCTAAAAAGGCGTTTGACGGCATCCGGGAAAACTGGCTGCTGCTGCACCCGCAGGTGGTGGTAGAGCGGGATAAAGTACTGCGTGCCCTGGGCAAAGAGACCCTGGCGGAGCGGGCACAATGGCTGGCAGCCGTGGATGCCTTGCCGGATGAGTGGGTCATAGAGCGGAAAATACAGCTGCTGATCGACCAGGGGCAGTACCAGCAGGCGAAAACATTGCTGCTGGCCACCCATTTTCAGCAGGTGCACCAAACCTATACCCGTACCGGACTATGGGTACAGCTTTGCCGGCAGTTGGGTATGGATAGCACGCAGGTACCTGCCCAGCTGGGAGAAGACCGGCTAGCCCGTTTTGGGGCCTACAGGGAGTATGAGTAGGGGGCGGGGAAATTAATTTTCTTATCTGGAAAAAAAAGGTATTTTTATATAGTAAGAACATTTAATATTTCCATCCTATGAAAAAATTACTTGCTGTCATTGCATTTGTGTATAGCCAGGCAGCCTACTCCCAGAATCTCGCCGCGGGAGAACAGAAATTGGCGGTTATCTTAAAGGATCTCAATCATTGGGTAAGCTTCAAAGAGCAAGCAAACGCGGATTCCCTAAAGGAAGCCAACCGTTATTTCCGTGAAAGCCTGTTATCATATCTGTCAGAGCCGGGTACGCTTACCTATGAGTTCAAAGCCCTGGTAAAAGAAGGTCTGTATGTGGCGGAGGCAGAAGGCGGCGCGTTCCGGATCTACTCCTGGCGCACCGGCGGCACGGGTGGCACGCAATACTACAGTAACATTTATCAATATAAAAGCGCCAATAAGGTATTTGCCAAACTGCAACCGGATATTAGCGCAGCGGCAGGTTTCTGGTACACGGATGTATTTGTGAAAAAGGCTGCCGGTAAGACTTTTTACCTGGGTATTGGCCATGCGGTGTATTCTGCCAAAGATACTTACCAGGGTGTGAAAGCATTCAGTGTTGACCGTAATGGCCTGAATGATACCATCCCCCTGATCAAAACAGAGACCCGTATGAGCAATGAACTGGGCTTTACTTTTGATCCCAGTACGGTATCCGGTAAAAAGCGGGACCGCTCCCTGATTGAGTATGATACGGAGACCTCTACCTTTACTATGCCGGATGTAGCGGAAGACGGCGTTATCAGCAAAAAAGAAGTGAAGTACCGCTTTTCCGGCCGCTTCTTTGTAACAGTGAAACAATAACCCGTATTTGCCATAATTGCAACAAGGCAGCTGAACGTATCGGCTGCCTTTGTTGTTTAATAAGGTTTTTTCTCTGTGAGGTATTTCCAGTACCGCCGTGGCATATGGCGGATATGCAGGGGCATGTTCTTACGGGCGGTGATGTTGGTGCTGTTAAAATAGGTTTGCCACAGGGATTGGTACAGGGCTTCTTTTTCATCATAGATAGCAGCGGTATCCTGCGGGGAGGTGGTAAAATCAATACTTACTTCGCTGACGGTATTAAGATCATAGAATATTCCATACTTGCGGGTGGTATCATAGATGAGCCAGCGCTGGTCTGCATACCGCTCTTCAAAATGCCGGCTGATCAGCGGCAGTACGTTAAAGTCTGGCGATACTACAGCGTAATACAGCCCGTCCTTTGTTTGCTGAAAACGGATGAAGGCTTCCATGCGGTGTTTTTCCCGTCCCATCTTTTTGGCGGTTTGTTGTATGGTCAGTACATCGGCGTTGCTATAATCGGTTGTTATTTGCTGGGACGATGACAAGGCGTAGCGGGTATACCGGAACAGGGTATTTTCTATGCCTGGTTGTGCGGAGAGAAAGGACCAGTATAATTGACGGAATGCATCTTCGTAGAGTTTTTCCTGCAGCTTTTTTATTACCCTGCCTGCTTTGTTCCGGTCTGTATGTACGGTGTGGGTATTGCCAAAGAGGCTTACGGCAGCGGCGCCTTCCCTTTGTATGTCCGGTTGGCTGATGCGGTATTCGTAGATCTCAAATACGGCGGTAAAAAAGCCCTCGAAGCTGGCGTCATATAACACGGTTTGCATCATTCACTTCTTGTATTAAAACAGCTTTAGCTGTTGGGAAAAGTTAGGTGCGTATTTGCTCTTGCCTTCGTTTAAAATGAATTCCTTTATCTGGTCTGCCTGGTAATCCTTTACCATTTTTACATCGCTGGTGGTAATGAAATACCGGGCGCGGTTTATGGCGATGCCTATCTGTTGCAGATGGTGCATGTTCAGGCGGCTGAACTTCCTGGCTTCGCAGATCTTTTGGGCCGATTGGAGGCCAATACCAGGGATCCGCATGATGAGATGATAGTCTGCCGTATTAATGTCTATGGGGAACAAATGGAGGTTGCGTAAGGCCCAGGCCAGTTTGGGATCGATCTGCATATCCAGGAGCGGTGCATCCGGCGTGATGATCTCATGTACTTTGAAATGGTAAAACCGCATGAGCCAGTCTGCCTGGTATAACCTGTTTTCCCGGATAATGGGGACTGGCGTACCTATGGCAGGCAGGCGGTTATCATAGCTTATGGGTACATAACCGGAGTAGTATACGCGCCGCAGGTGCATTTTGCGGTAGAAATAGTCGGACATATAAAGCACCTGGAAATCTGTTTCCGGGGAGGCGCCAATGACCATTTGGGTGCTTTGTCCGGCAGGCGCGAGGGTGGGGGCTTGCTTAAATTGTTTCTTTTCCTCCTGGTTCTGGATCAGGGCCTTATCAATGTACTGCATGGGTTTGAGCATATCGTCCCGGTCTTTGTCCGGGGCCAGGAGCCGCAAGCTTTCTTTGGTAGGCATTTCTACGTTCACGCTTAAGCGGTCCGCATAGAGGGCGGCGGCCTGCATGAGCTCATCGCTGGCGCCGGGGATGGTTTTCAGGTGAATGTATCCGTGGAAATTATGTTCTGTACGTAGTTTTTTAGCTACCAGCACCAGCCGCTCCATGGTGTAGTCAGGGTTTTTAAAGATGCCGGAGCTGAGGAACAGGCCTTCGATATAATTGCGGCGGTAGAAGTTGATGGTGAGGTCTACTACTTCCTGTACGGTAAATGCTACGCGTTTGATATCATTACTTTTGCGGCTGATGCAATAGGCGCAATCGTAGATGCAAAAATTGCTGAGGAGTATTTTCAGGAGGCTTACACAGCGGCCGTCTTCTGTGTAGGCGTGGCAGATGCCATTGGAGGCGTTGCCCAGGCCTTTGTTCTCGTTCTTCCGGTCGCTGCCGCTGCTGGCGCAGCTCACATCGTATTTGGCAGCATCTGCCAGTAAGGTCAATTTCTCACGTATCCGCTCGCTCATGGGTTGGTGGTTATGTCTTTATCAAAATTACTAAAAATATTAGCAAATAAACACTGGGGTTTAAATACTAATTTGCGCCATATGGATACTACAACAGACCCGCATTACCCGTTTATGCAACGATGCCTGGAACTGGCGGCCATAGCGGCTGCAGAAGGGGAGAGCCCGGTAGGCAGCGTAGTGGTAAAGGATGGGGTAATACTGGGTGAGGCCGCTGAAAAGAGCCGGCAGCTGAAAGATATCTCGCGCCATGCGGAGGCGCTGGCGGTACTGGAGGCGGTAAAACGCCATGGGAGTTGTGCGGGCGCTACTATCTATAGCAATGCAGAGCCTTGTATATTGTGCTCGTATATGATCCGCCACCATCGTATAGTGGAGGTGGTGTTCAGTAAATATACCGGCGAGCTGGGCGGGGCTGGTTCACGGTATCATATCTTAACTGCGGATGATATCAGTTCCTGGGGGCCGCCACCGGTGGTGACTATTTATCCGTAGCTGTTTTATATCAAACCTTTTCTGTATATTACCAGATACCCTTAATGTAGCACCACGTATGGAAACTCCTTCAACCAAAATTGCGACCAGGAAGAATATTACCACGTTCCTGGTTATTACTGGCTTGTTATGCCTTCCCCTTTACATTTTGATTGCCCGCGCGGGTACGCTTAGAGCCGGTTTTGGCGGGGCTGGTTACACGATCATGATCATGTGGTGCCCGGCGATAGGCGCGCTTATTACCTGTGCCATCCGGCGTATTCCGGTGGCTTCCCTGGGCTGGAAATGGGGCCAGACCAAATACCAGTTATGGTCCTATCTGATCCCGTTTTTTTATGCCCTGGTCCCTTATCTCATCATCTGGATCAGCGGTAAAGGCGGGTTCTATAACAAGGAACTGCTGGATAAGGTAAGGGAGGGCTTCCATTGGTCCCTGCCGGATGGCGTAGTGATCTTTCTGTATGTAATATTGGTAGGTATTTTTGGAATGGCCCGTTCTATGTCGTCTGCGGTGGGCGAAGAGATTGGCTGGCGGGGCTTTCTTACGCCGCAAATAGCCAAGGTTAATTCCTACACGGCCACTTCCCTGTGGATGGGGTTGATATGGTCGCTTTACCATTATCCTTTGCTGATGTTTGCTGATTATAATTCCGGCGTTTCCAAATGGTTTTCGCTGACCTGTTTTACGGTCATGATCTTTTCCAGCTGTTTTATATTTACCTGGATGCGTCTTAAATCCGGTAGCCTTTGGACCGGCGCTATCCTGCACGCCAGTCATAACCTGTTTATCCAGGTGATCTTTACGCCGCTAACGGTAGATAAAGGGCAAACCGCCTATTATATTGATGAGTTTGGGATAGGCTTGCCTATTGCTACTGTAATTGTGGCTTATCTTTTCTGGCGAAAACGGAAAGAGCTACCTGTGCCCGCAGATATTAGCTAAATTTGCACAAAGCCTGTCAGCTATGGCATTGTCACAAGCAGCACTTACCAGGAAAGAGGAAATTACCACCAGCTTTTTACAGCTGATGGAAGAACATATCGCAGATCTGCTGAGTGGGCGGGCAGAAGGCCGTTTTAGTGCAACGGAGTTTGCCCGCAGGTTATATATTCACCCCCGGCATCTAACGAACACCCTGCGGGAAACTACCGGCAGATCTCCCTGCGATTTTATGGAGCAGCGGATACTGGCAGAGGCGCAGCAAATGCTGCGGGCAACGGAGCTGTCCATAGCGGATATTGGCTACCGTTTTGGTTATAATGATCCCACCAATTTCACCAAATTCTTTAAAGGCATGGCGGGTATTACGCCCCTGCAATACCGCAAAAGCCAGCGGGAAACTAAAATCTGAAGCTTACACCATTTTTGAGGCACAGGGCTGTGGTAATTTTGTTGTGTGAACAATAAAACACAAACAATATGACACAGACACAACAGATTGCCCTGGTTACCGGCGGTAGCCGCGGCCTGGGAAAAGACATGGCTTTAAGCCTGGCCAGAAAAGGTATTAGCGTGATCCTTACCTATAACAGTAAAAAAGAGGAAGCGCTGCAAGTGGTAAAGGAGATCGAGCAAACCGGCCAGAAAGCCGCCGCCTTACAATTTAATGTAGGCAATATTGGCTCCTTTGACGCTTTTGTTACATCTGTAAGCGCTACGCTGAAAGATAGCTTTGGCGCAGATAAGCTGCACTCCCTGGTGAACAATGCCGGTATTGGTGTATACGCCCCGTTTGCAGAGACTACGGAAACGCAGTTTGATGAGTTGCTGAACATCCAGTTCAAAGGCGTATTCTTCCTTACGCAAAAATTATTACCGTTGATGGCGGATGGCGGCGCTATTGTAAACGTATCTACCGGTCTGGCCCGCTTTACTACGCCTGGTTACAGTGCTTATGCCGCTATGAAAGGCGCTATTGAGGTATTGACCAGGTATCAGGCGCAGGAGCTGGGGGCCAGGGGCATCCGTTCCAATGTAATTGCCCCGGGCGCTATAGAAACAGATTTTGCCGGCGGCGTGGTGCGCGATACCAAGGCCCTCAATGACCTGATAGCCTCTCATATTGCGTTAGGCCGGGTAGGCGTACCGGAAGATATTGGCGCAGTAGTAGCGTTCCTGTGCAGCGAAGAATCCCGCTGGGTGAATGGTCAGCGTCTGGAAGCATCCGGTGGTATGCATCTGTAATTTGTTATGGTAAGTTAATCCCTTCAACGGCAGGCCTGCCAATTTATCTTTCCTATTCTGCTTATTGATCTGTTCTGAAAGGGGACGCCGGTAACCCATGTCCGTTAGAGAGGTTAGCGCCATCCGGGTTATCTGCCCAGGCGTAGCGTACGTACATGGGGTGTTTTATCTGGTTACTGTGTACGATCACGGTGTTGCCGGATATGATGGCCTGTGCCCATACAAATTGTTTATCTGCGCCAGCGATGGCAAACTGGCTGAGGGGCTCTCCATCTTTGGCTACTAATCCGCCATCAGCATACCTGAAGGTGATGATGATGTTATCGCCTTCAATTTTATCTGATTGGTATATGGGACCGGATGCAGCGATGGTGGTATCCCCATAAGCCAGTTTTTGCGCCGCCAGGGACAGGCGTTTACCTACATCTGCTTTATTCAGGGGATGAATGTCGTTCCACTCGCCCAGGTCAATGGTGATTGCCATGGCGGTATTAGGGGTGGATAATGCTTTTAGCTGGCCTTCCCGTAAAATAGCCCAGTTACTTTCTGATGGCAGGTATTGCCGCGCCATATAATTAGGCAGCTGTACATACAGGAAAGGCAGAATGCCCAGTTGCCATTGCTTGCGCCAATCGTTGATGAGCGCGGGCAAGAGCTGTTTGTAGTTTTCTGGCTGGTCTGTATTGGCTTCTCCCTGGTACCAGAGAAAGCCTTTTACGGTGTAGCCTGTAAGTGGCGCTATCATGGCGTTGAACAGGGCTGCCGGTTCGTACTTTGCGTCTATGACCGGTACGTCATCATCAGTTGGGAGAAATACCTGGCCGGTTTTATATAACCATTCTCCTTTGAGGTCTATGCGCTGGCCTGCTGCTTCCAGGTAATAGGGCTTGTCCGGTACAAAACCACCGCCTTTACTTTGGTTGGTAACCCTTACCACTACCAGGTTTTTGCCCGGGCGTAATACGCCGGCAGGCACGGTGTACCTGCGGGGCGGGTATTGGTAGGTGATATTGCCCACGAGCACCCCGTTCACATAGGTAAAGTCTGCGTCTTTGATCCTGCCCATGAATAGTTTGGCGGGAAGACCCGCCATAGCTGCCGGTACTGTTATCTCCCGCCGGTACCATACAGTGCCGCGGAGGTCTTTTATACCCTGTTCTTCCCAATAGCCGGGGGTGTTGATGGGGCGCCATCCTTTAGGAATATACGCGGTATCAAACCATTTTACCGGGGCGGTGAGGCCATCATCTGGTGGCAGGGCGGCTTTTACGGCGGCGGCAATGGCGTCCGCGTTCCTGTTAATGGGGTTTACATAACCGGTGTCTTTTAGTTGCTGTATCCGTTGCGAGTAGGCGGGTAAAGATCGCAGGCCATCTTCACTGATCCAGGCTTCAATAGGTGTGCCGCCTACGCTGGCGTTGATCAACCCAATAGGCACATGGTATTTTTCGTAAATGTTCTTTGCGAAAAAGTAGGCCGTAGCGGAGAATTGTAGAATATCTCCCTGCACCGCAGATCTCCAATAGCCGGTAGGGAGGTCTGGTTGCGGGCCTTGCAGGTTGCTGAGGGTAGAGATGAAGAAATGCCGGATGGCGGGGTTATTGGCCGCCGCTATTTCTGCCGGGTATTTTTCCTTTACCCGCTCCATAGGCAGCACCATGTTGGATTGCCCGGCGCAAAGCCATACATCGCCTATTAATATATCCTTTAGGGTAATATGATTGCTGGCGATAAGATCCATGGTATATGGGCCGCCTGCCGGCAGAGGCGCCAGTTGTATGGTCCATTCGCCATTGGCGTTTGCGGTAGTATGGTAAGTTTTACCGGTAAACCGGATGGTTAGCTTTTCCTTGCTGCCGGCCCAGCCCCATAGCTTTATTTTCGTATCCCGTTGCAGGATCATACTGTCCCGTACTAAACGCGGTAATCTTACCTGGGCATGGGCGGGTTGAAAACAGCAAAGGGCATATAGGGCCCCAATGAGGAAAGAATGTTTCATAACGTGCGATCGCAATATCTCTGGAAGATACGGCTTCGCTATGGGATTTCAAACCGGAGGGGTTGTAAAACGGGATGACCCATTCCTTTGGGGTCATCCCGTCATCAATATAGCTTAGAATGAATAACGAACGCCAAACTGCAGTTGCCAGGGGTTACCACCTGGGGTTACTACGCCGGTATTCGCGTTTACGTTGTATTTATAGATGTTATTTACGTTGTCAAAACCGTTGAGCGTGTACAGGTTCTGTTTACCCAGCGCTTTGTTGGCGCCCCAGGTTTTGTTAAGCAGGTTGGCTACGTTAAAGATATCGCCGGAGATCTCTATGTTCTGTGACTTATGGATCTTGAACTTCTTGGCCACCCGCAGGTCCCACACGCCGTAAAAGCCGTTTTCGCCGCCATTACGCTCCGCTATTTTGCCCATGCTTTTGCTGATGTAATATTTGGTGCTCTGCGAAACGCTGGGGTTATTCAGCAGGGTCTGTATACCGGTCCTGATCTTTTCCTGTACGGAGGCATCGCTGGTATTGAATACATAGGCGAGGTCGTTAGACGCCACAAAATCGCCGTTTACGTTGCCATTCACCGCCAGGGAGTACCGGGTACCGCCTATGCCGGAGAAACGCACGCCTACCACAAAACCTTTCCAGCTGGGCAGGGTGCCGTAGAAAACCACTTTATGACGAAACTGTACATCGGAGTAGGTCATATGGCTCAGATCGCGGGGATCGTCCCTTACCATAAGCGATAAGGTAGCGCTGTTGGCTACGTCGCCATTGTAGGAGGTATTATCCTTTGCGTCGTTCCAGGTGTAGCTGAAGGTAACCTCGCCATCTTTAAAGTAGCGGTAGGTAGCATCCAATACAAAGGCGTACTGGTTCACTTTACCTGCGCTGTTCAGTTCCAGCACGCGGCTCACGTTTGTGGTCTTGCGGCCTTTTTGCCAGTCTGTAGCGCCGTTAGTGGTGTTGATGGTATTGGCGGGTACATATACGCCGCGGTTATCTTCATTGGCCAGGCGGAAGAAAGGCTGGTCAGCAATATTGCGATCCACATACATATAGTTGTTGCGGGCAATAGTGGTAAAGAAGGTAACGCCTGCTTTCAAACGCTCTGTAAAGAAGTGGTTATAGGAGAGATTAGCCTTGTATACCACGGGTATACGGGCATCTGCGCCGTTCAGGTTGATAGTGCCCTGGCGGGGCAGGCCCAGCTGGTCAAACAGTTCCTTACCGGGCGCGGTGGAAGGATCCTTGCGGTAACCGGGGAAGTTAGGCTTGGGTACGTTGGCGCCCTGTACATCCACGGTTAATACCTTGGTACCGTCAAACAGCATGTTGTTGATAACGGCATAGTTATTAATGTCTGATCCAAAGATGGCGGCGCCAAAGCGCAGGTAATCCTTATGCTTTTCGTTGATATCCCAGTTAAACTGCAGGCGGGGCTGCAGCTGGAAAGTGGTGAAGCCGTTGTTGGTACGCAGGCCCAGCTCATCGTACACTGTTTGGTTAAAGTTCGCTTTATTCAGGTAGGCGGTATAATCTGCCCGCAGGCCGGCGATCATTTCAAAACCTTTGAACAGTTTGGTCTGCATCTGTGCATAAACACCGGCGGCGATGATGTTCTGGTTCAGGGCCGGATCGTCTGCCAGCGCCACCTCCCGCGCATAGCGGTAGGGCGTAAGGTTATTGAAATTGTCCATGCCGGAGAAATAGAAACGGCCGTTCATTTCACTGCCATATAAGGAATTCATATGACTGTACATGATATCTGTACCAAATGTGTAGTTGGCTTTGTTGGTACTGAAGTATACGTTATCTACCAGCTGTACTACGTGGTTGTAGAAATGCTCCGGCGAATAGCGTTGGCCGCCCAGCTGTATGGCAGCGGTACCGCTATCTGTAATGGCGCCTACCCTGGAGCGGATCTGCTCTACGATGGCGCGGGGAATGTTGGCATCCGGCAGCTCATCGCCCGGGGAGCTTTCTTCAAAGGTGTAGAGGTGCTGCAGTTTCAGCTCATTGGTAAGGCGGGAGCTTACCACGGTACGCAGGGTGGCCAGCAGGCTGTTATTCAGCGCATGGGCATCCGCATATACCTCGTACATGTTGATCTGCGTATTATCGTCGCGGCCCAGGGGAGCGCGGTCATTGATATAGTTATCGCGGATGGTAAGCAGGTTTTTCTCGTTCAGCTGCCAGTCTATACGGCCAAATACCGCATCGGTATGGCGTTTTTTGTCAAAGGAGCCAAACTGCGGCGTGTTGGCTACGCCATATTTGGTACGGGCAATACCCAGGAACTGGTCCAATGTGGTCTGGCTGACGCCCAGGCGTTTTTCATCGGCCGGCGTCTGGATGTCTGCCAGGAAGAGAGGACGGGCATCATCCTGGCGGTCCCAGGCTACAAAGAAATGCGCCTTGTCCTTGATGATAGGGCCGCCCAGTGAGAAGCCGTACTGATAGGTGGAGAAATCATTCTGGCGTTTGTTGCCGCGGAGATCATAGGAGCTGGAGAGCTCATCTGCGCGGGCATACATAAAGGCGGTACCGGAAAAAGTGTTGGTACCTGATTTTGTTACGGTACTGATGGTACCGCCGCCGGCGCGTCCGAAAGTAACATCATACTGGTTGGTCACTACCTTGAACTCGCGGATGGCTTCCATAGAAATGGCATAAGGCCCGCCGATACGGGAGTTGGTGCCGGCGCTGGAAGTAGGGTTCTTGGCAGAGGTACCGTCAATGGTGATGTTGGTGGAAGAGCCTAGCTGGCCCGCCAGGTTACTGCCACTGCTTAAGGGCGACAGATCAATAAGCGTGGTGAAATTACGGCCGTTTACCGGCAGGCGTGCAATATCGCGGGCGGTAACGGTGGTGGCGGCGCCAAAGTTCTCTGTTTTGTTTTTAAGGGCGCTGCCGGATACGGTGATCTCATTCATGCTTACAGCGGCTGACCGCAGCTGGATGGGCACCTTTACCAGGTCGCCCTGGTTCAGCGCGTAGCCGGTCAGTTTTTGTTCCGCATACCCCATAAAAGTGGCCGTGATGGTGTACGGTCCGCCCAGGGGGAGCTCTTTCAGGAAAAATTCGCCTTTGGCGTTGGTGATGCTCCGGGTGTTGAAGCCGGTGGATTCGTTACGTACCAGTATGGATGCTCCGGGAACAGGCTGTTTGGATTCATCAGTGACTACGCCGGTGATGGAGGCCTGGGTAGTTTGCGCAAACAGGTTAAAATGGGTAACACAGCATACCAGAAGTACGAATAAGGTTCTGCAGATAGGTTTCATGACGCTAAATTAGAATGGTGGTAAAAGTGATGCAATACAGCTACAGCTTGGTAACGTAAAGTTCATATTAGCTAAACAGTTACCTTGTTTTTATAAAAGTTGGGAAATTTTCCGGAAATGCCATGGCTGACCCTGTCGGCTGATATGCGGCTCTGTTTTTATATGTAAACGGCCACCAGCGCCTATGTTGCCCCGGATACTTGATTTTTTATCGTTTAAGCCGTATTTTTAGACGAAATTCAGAAAAAAAGCAAATTATCTGGATAGGTTTTAAGATTTTTGCACTGCACTTTTAAATTGTGAAAAATGAGCCAATTACCCGCTACCTTATTTGACAAAGTATGGGATTCCCACGTGGTCAGGAAAATTGATGACGGACCAGACGTATTTTTTATAGACCGGCATTTCATTCATGAAGTTACCAGCCCGGTGGCTTTCCTGGGCCTGGAAGGCAGGGGGCTGAAAGTGATGTTCCCGGAAAAGACCTTTGCTACCGCCGATCATAATACGCCTACCATCAATCAGCACCTGCCCGTACAGGATCCGCTTTCTGCCAACCAGCTGAAAGCCCTGGAGGTAAACTCCGCCAAATATGGTATTTCCCATTGGGGACTGGGTAACCCCAAGAACGGTATTGTGCACGTAGTAGGCCCGGAAAATGGGATCACCCTGCCGGGTATGACCATTGTATGCGGCGACTCCCATACCTCTACACACGGCGCTTTTGGCGCTATTGCGTTTGGTATTGGCACTTCAGAAGTGGAAATGGTGCTTTCTTCACAATGTATTATGCAGCCCAAGCCCAAGAAGATGCGCATTAAGGTGAATGGTCAGCTGGGCAAGGGTATCTCTCCCAAAGACGTGATCCTGTACATTATTGCCAAACTCACCGCAGCCGGCGCTACCGGTTATTTCGTAGAATATGCGGGCGAGGTATTTGAGCAAATGAGTATGGAAGGCCGTATGACGGTTTGTAACATGAGTATAGAAATGGGCGCCCGCGGCGGTATGATCGCCCCGGACGAGACCACTTTCGCTTATATCAAAGGCCGCGAAAAAGCGCCTAAAGGCGAAGCCTGGGATAAGGCCCTGGCTTACTGGAAAACGCTGAAAACAGACGAAGGCGCCGCTTTTGACCTGGAATATGAATACAATGCAGCAGATATAGAGCCCATGATCACCTACGGTACCAACCCGGGTATGGGCATTGGCATTACCCACCATATTCCCGTATCACAGGAAGCGGGCGCCGGTAAGGCCAGCTACGAAAAATCCCTTAACTACATGGGCTTTCATGAAGATGAAGGCATGCTGGGCAAAAAAGTGGATTATGTATTCATTGGCAGCTGTACCAATGGCCGCATAGAAGATTTCCGCGCATTTGCCTCTATTGTAAAAGGGCGTAAGAAAGCGGATCATGTGACTGCCTGGATCGTGCCCGGCTCTCATATCGTTGAACAGCAGATCAAAGAAGAGGGTATCCTGGACATCCTCACTGCAGCCGGTTTCCAGCTGCGTCAGCCTGGCTGTTCCGCCTGTCTGGCCATGAATGATGATAAGATACCTGCCGGCAAATACGCCGTAAGCACCAGCAACCGCAACTTTGAAGGCAGGCAGGGCCCTGGCGCACGTACGCTGCTGGCCAGCCCGCTGGTGGCTGCCGCTGCTGCCGTAACCGGTGTTGTAACGGATCCCAGGGTATTACTGGCGGACTAAAAAGCCGCTTCTTTCACAATCTGCAAAAACAATAAACGAAACAAAGCAATGGCTTACGATAAATTCACCATATTAAAGAGTTCCGCAGTGCCCATGCCCATTGAGAATGTGGACACTGATCAGATCATTCCCGCCCGTTTCCTGAAGGCTACGGAGCGTAAAGGTTTTGGCGATAACCTGTTCCGCGACTGGCGTTATAATACAGACGATACCCCCAAGCGGGATTTTGTGCTGAATAACCCTATCTACACCGGTAAGATACTGGTAGGCGGCAAGAACTTTGGCAGCGGCAGCAGCCGTGAGCACGCCGCCTGGGCCATTTATGATTATGGTTTCCGCTGCGTGGTATCCAGCTTTTTTGCGGATATCTTCAAGAACAACTCCCTGAACATAGGCCTGCTACCCGTGCAGATCACCCCGGAATTCCTGGATAAGATCTTCACCGCTATTGAGGCGGATCCTAAAACGGAGCTGGAAGTGAACCTGCAGGACCAGATCATCACGATCCTGGCCACCGGCGAAAAAGCTTCCTTCGACATCAACGGCTACAAAAAGCATAACATGATGAATGGCTTTGATGATATTGATTATCTGCAGGCCATGAAAGGCGATATACAGACGTTCGCCGCCAAAAGTATATACTAAACTTATCTGCAGTTAGCGGCAGAGAGTCATGCCGCTAACTGTATACTACCACAACTGATACTAATATGCCAGCGGTCCCACGATTTATAGAGATAATGGACACCACCCTGCGGGATGGGGAGCAAACCAGCGGGGTCTCTTTCTCCCCGTCTGAAAAACTCACCATTGCCCGTTTGTTGTTAACTGAAGTAAAGGTAGACCGGATTGAGATCGCATCTGCCCGTGTATCTGAAGGCGAGCTGGCGGCCGTAAAGGCCATTACCGGCTGGGCGGCGGAGCAGGGCCTGCTGCATAAGGTAGAGGTACTCACTTTTGTAGATGGCGATGTATCCATTAAATGGATGAAGGAAGCCGGCGCCAAGGTGATGAACCTGCTGACCAAAGGTTCGCTGAACCATCTTACCCATCAGTTAAAAAAACAACCGGCGCAGCATTTTGCGGAGGTGGCAGCCGTGATAGCCCTGGCAAATAAAAACGGCCTGGAATGTAATGTGTACCTGGAGGACTGGAGTAATGGCATGCGCCACTCCAGCGAATATGTGTTCCAGTACCTGGATTTCCTGAAGGACCAGCCGGTAAAACGTATTATGCTGCCGGATACGCTGGGCGTGCTGATCCCTTCTGAGGTATATGCGTATGTAAGCACTATTGTACAGCGGTACCCCGGTATCCATTTCGATTTTCATGCGCATAATGATTATGACCTGGGCACGGCCAATGTGCTGGAAGGCATAAAAGCAGGCGCACATGGCATCCACCTCACCATCAATGGGATGGGAGAGCGGGCCGGCAATGCTCCCCTGGCCAGTGCGGTAGCGGTATTAAATGATTTTCTGCCGGAAGTGAAAACAGCCGTTGTGGAAGCATCGTTATACAGCGTAAGCAAGCTGGTAGAAACCTTTTCCGGTTTCCGTATACCGGTGAATAAACCGGTGGTAGGGGAGAATGTGTTCACCCAAACGGCGGGCATCCATGCAGATGGCGACAAAAAGAACAAACTGTACTTCAGCGATCTGATGCCGGAACGTTTTGGCCGTCAGCGCCTGTATGCCCTGGGTAAGACCAGCGGCAAAGCCAATATAGAAAACAACCTGCAACAGCTGGGTATACAGCTCTCTGAGCCGGACCTGAAAAAGGTGACCCAACGTATCATCGAGCTGGGCGATCGTAAAGAGGTGGTTACCCAGGCAGACCTGCCTTATATCATCTCCGATATCCTGGATAGCAATACGATCAGTGAAAAAGTAAGGATAGAGGATTATGTGCTTACCCATGCCCGTAATATGAAACCCTCCGCCACGCTCAAGATCTCCATACAGGACGAGTTGTTTGAGGAGCATGCCCAGGGGGATGGACAGTACGATGCCTTTATGAACGCGCTGAAGAAAGTATATAAAAAACAGCAGCAGGAGCTACCCACGCTTACTGACTACGCTGTGCGCATTCCGCCCGGTGGTAAGACCGACGCCCTTTGTGAGACCATCATCACCTGGAGCCACGGGAACAAGGAATTTAAAACAAGGGGGCTTGATAGCGACCAGACGGTATCCGCTATCAAGGCTACCCAGAAAATGCTGAACCTGATCTGACACACCTTTTATATCAATCAAACCAAGAATGGCAAGCAAACATATTTTAATTGTTCCGGGCGACGGAATCGGGCAGGAAGTAACTGCCGTAGGAAAGTTAGTACTGGATAAGATAGCCGCTAAATTCGGCCATACTTTCACGTATGATGAGGCGTTAATTGGTCACGTAGCCATTGAGGCTACCGGGCTTCCCCTGCCGGATGAAACGCTGGAGAAGATGCGCAAGTCTGACGCCGTATTATTTGGCGCTGTAGGCCATCCTAAATATGATAACGACCCTACCGCCAAGGTAAGACCGGAGCAGGGCCTGTTAAAGATGCGTAAGGAGCTGGGCTTATATGCCAACCTGCGCCCCATTAAACTGTTTGATGAGCTGCTGGGCGCTTCCAGCATCAAACCGGAAATATTAAAAGGCGCAGATATCCTGTTCTTCCGCGAGCTGACCGGCGATATCTATTTTGGCGAAAAAGGCCGTAAGAATGATGGCGATACCGCCTACGATATTGCAGAATACAGCCGTTTTGAGGTAGAGCGTATTGCCCGTAAAGCATTTGAGGCAGCCCGTACCCGCCGTAAAAAACTGTGCTCCGTAGATAAAGCCAATGTGATCGAGACCTCCCGCCTGTGGCGCGAAGTGATCCAGAAAATAGCGCCGGAATACCCGGATGTAGAAGTAGAGCACCAGTTCGTAGATGCTACCGCCATGCTGCTGATCAAAGACCCGCGCCGTTTTGATGTGGTGGTGACGGCTAATCTTTTTGGCGATATCTTAACGGACGAAGCATCTCAGATAGCCGGTTCCATGGGGATGCTGGCCTCTGCCTCCATAGGTGATGGCACCGGCGTATATGAGCCTATCCACGGTTCCGCGCATGATATCACCGGTAAAGGCGTAGCCAATCCGCTGGCCTCTATCCTGTCTGCCGCGCTGCTGCTGGATATCTCCTTTGGCCTGAAAGCGGAATCTGAAGCGGTGATCAATGCAGTGGATAAAGTGCTGAAAGCAGGTTTCCGTACCAGGGATATTGCCGACCAGCAAACTGCCGCCGATAAAATACTGGGTACCGCCGCTATGGGGGAACAAGTATTGCAGTTTATCTAAAAAATAGAGCTAATAGCTATAAAAATGGGAGACTTGTAAAAATTACGGTTATTCCGCAATTTATTTGAACAAAAAAGCCTTTAAGTCGTTAGACTAAAGGCTTTTATTTTTTTAACATAACTCAACTGTATTCACATCAGTTTTTTGTGTATGTTTAGAGAATATTGCTTGCTTTTTTTGTAGATAGTAAACAACTTCCCAGGAAGGCCCGCTTTACCATAAAATCCTATGTAGATATGACACTGTTTTCGTCCTGATGAAAAACTGAGAAACACCACCGCTACACCGTACACAATATCCCTCAATCAATAAACCAAGCTGACAATGCAACAGCAAGCAACACCATTTACCGTGGCAGACTACCTGCTCACGAGGTTAAAGCAACTGAATGTTACGGAGGTCTTCCAGATCCCCGGCGATTACGTAAAGAATTTCACACAAGCCCTGGAGCATTTTGACGGCGTCAATGCCGTTGCCTGTATCAATGAGCTGGACGCCGGTTATGCGGCAGACGCTTATGGGCGCACCAGGGGCCTTGCCGCCGTATCCCTGCAATATGGCGTAAGTACCTTTATTGCCCTGAATGGGGTTGGCGGCTCTTATGTAGAAAAGAGCCCTGTAGTGGTGATCAGCGCCACGCCAGGATCTGACGCCCGCCGGATAGGCAAAATGTATGATGTGCTGTACCACCACTCCACCGGCGACCTGGCATATGACCAGAAGGTATACGAAGGGGTGACCGTAGGGTCTATTACGCTCAGCACATCCGCAGGCGCTGCGGAAAAGATAGACCACCTGCTGACAGAGGCCCTTACCCACAAAAGACCCGTATTTATTGAATGTTACAAAGAAGTATGGGGCGAGCCCTGCCCGCAGCCGCTGCCTGAAACCCTGCCCCGGGCAAGAAAACATGTCACTGATCCCCTGGTACTCAAGAATGCGGTAGACGAGGCCTGGTCACAGATCACCGCGGCCAAGAAACCGCTGATCTTTGCCGGTGTGGAAGTACTGCGCCATGGACTGTCTGATCTGCTGCAGGACCTTATTGATGCCAGCGGTTTCCTTTACACTACTACTTCCCTGGGTAAAACCGTGCTGGACGAAGGCGGGGATAAGTTTATCGGCACCTATTCAGATGCGGCATCCATCGAAAGCGTACGTAAGACGGTGGAAGAGTCTGATTGTATCCTTACCCTGGGCACCATTATGACGGATGACTATCTCTGGTTTGTGGAGAACAAGTATCCCTATATGGTGTTGTGCACTACTGAGCACACACGCGCGGGCTATTTTACTTATGAGAATGTATCCATGGAGGAGTTTATGGATGCGCTGCTGATCCGTTTCAAAAAGGCCAATACCTATCCGTTAACAGTAACGGCCCCTCCGCAGCCCAAGTACCCGGAGCCCTGGGTGTCTAACTCTGATCCCTGGTTTGATGCCCAGCCCAACATTCTTACCTACAACCGTTTCTTCCAGCACAGCATGCAGTACCTGACGCAGAATAACCTGCTGGATCAGATCGTATGGACGTTTGGTATCAGCTCTGCCATGTATGTGGCCACTAATGCCTATGGCTTAAAAAAGAACAGCTTCCTTGCCTCCGCGGCCTGGCAGATCATCGGGTATGAGACCGGCGCGGCCTCCGGCGCACAGCTGGGTAGCGGCAAGCGTGCATGGACGGTAGCCGGCGACGGTGGTTTCATGATGGTGTGCCAATCCCTTTCTACCCTGGTGCGGAACAACCTTAATGCTGTGATCTTTGTAATGAGCAACCAGGTGTATGCTATTGAACAGGTGTATGTGAATATTGAGGCTTTTGATCCGGTAAAGAAAGTACCCTTTGACACTTTTGACCTCCTGCCTAAATGGGATTATCAGGCCCTGGCACAAGCCTTTGGCGCAAACTCTATCCGCGTAACCACGGTAGATGAGTTGAATGCGGCCCTGGCGGCAGTATGGACACAGCCACAGTATCAGAACCTGCCTACCCTGGTAGAAGTAGTGATCCCCGAAAAGGACCTGCCGCGCCAGATGTACCGCCTTGGCACAGAAGTTTTACCTGCATAAAAACATCACCCTCAAACCAACATAATCATGGGAAAAAAGTATTCTATTTTTGGCGCCGGCGCTGCCGGATTGTATACCGCATGGCGTTTGCTGGATAGCATGGGCAATAGCGAAGTTGTATCCTCCAAGCAATTATCCCCCGGCGATACCCTGGAACTATATGACTGGGGCCGGTATTACTTCAATGAGCAAAACAAGGGCACCCGCGAAGCCGGCGCCCGCATCTGTACCTGGCATTATAAAGATGATCCTAATAACTCCTACCTGGAGCTGGGTGGTATGCGTTATTCCTATTGGGATGGCAAACCCAAAACCGGTGGTCACCGCCTGGTAACGACTGTGATAGAAAAGCTGGATCTCAAAAAGTTCTCTGTGCCTTTTAATGAATCAACCAATCCGTTGTTCTATCTGCGCACAAAGAACATGTACCTGAATGATATCTCATCTGCCAATCCCGCGCCTTATAATGTAAAGAATTTTGGTCAGGCGGACTCACCGGATACCGGTTTTAATATCGTAGAGAACCTGTCAGTAACTAAACATACCGGGCCTCAGACCCGCCTGGAGTGGTGTGATTTTTACAGCAATGGCACCATCAAGGCAGAACTGCCGGATTCTTCCATATTTAAGAAAGGTGATCACCTGAAAGATATTGGTTACTGGAACCTGATGTTTGACCAGTTGGGCTCCGAAGGGTATAAATATACCTCTGATGGTAATGGTTATACTTCCAATGTGATCAACTGGAACTCTGCCGTGGCTTTCCAGGCTAATAATGAGTTTACGCCGGGCACGGAATACCGCACGCTTACGCACGGTTATTCCAGCATGTTCAATGCGCTGTTCAATACCATTATACAGCTGGCTGGTGATAAGGGCGTAAAGTTTGACTACCATCCTGACACCCGCCTGCACTCCATACTGGTGATAGACAAAGTGATCCACTACACTACTGCTACCCGTGAAAATCCCAACAAGGAATCAGGACAAGGCACTACTGCCGCTGCGTGGATGGCGATGCCCCGGTATGCGATAGAGCTGGTAGCACAGGCTACCCGTTATAAAAAACATGAAGGGCTGGATGTACTTAACCATAAGAAAGTACAGCTGTACCTGGAGTCTGCCGTTTTACAACCATCCTATAAAGTAGGTATGTTCTTCCATGAACCCTGGTGGGCAGATAACTACACAAAAAATCCGGCGCCTTACCCGGCAAAGGTGAGCGGTTATGAAATAACCAAAGATGTGCTGGAGCAGCTTGAAAAGAATGGTTTCCCCAAGGAGTATATAGCACTCATGGCCACGGATAACACAACGATCGTGGAGGTGCCTTATTCCTCTTCCGCGGCGCTTATCAAGGCTGTGGAGCAGCGTATTGAGCAACGCCTTACGGTAAAACAGGAAGAGCAATTGCTGAACACATCCGTTCGTAATACCATCGGCCCCAGTGTAACAGATATGCCCATCCGCCAGGTGGTGTATTTTGGTAATAACGCCCTGGACTCAAAGGGAAAACCGGTATATGGCTTGCTGGCCGCTTATGACGATGAACAGTTCACCACGTTCTGGCAGGAGCTGGAGATTGGGCCCAACAAACAACGCGAACGGCCTATCTCAGAAAACTATCAGCCGCTGGAAGGGCCTCGTCAGGCGCCGGAAGTAATGGTAAAGGCCCTGCGTACGCAGCTGGCACAGGTGCATTTTGGTCCCCAGGCGGATTATAGCTTTGTACCGGAACCACTGGAAACGAGGTATATGGACTGGTCCCTGCCGCCGTTTAATGCAGGTTACCATGCCTATGCCGGTCACTACGATGTATGCGATGTACAGCAGAAGATCCGTAAACCCAGTCAGCTGATAGATGGCGCGGATGCGGACATCTTTATTGTGGGCGAAGCCTACTCCAATGACCAGGCCTGGGTAGAAGGCGCTTACTGTACCTCAGAATCCGTACTGAACGATTTCTTTGGTATACAGCCTATCATCTCAACGGAGCACTATCCGTTCATTTGCCCCTGCAGCGTTAAAAAATAACAGGCAGCAATAAATGAAAAAGGCCGTCTCCACTTGGGAGACGGCCTTTTTTGTGGTTACCAGGTACGATCTTTTATTGTACCACCACTTTCGTACGGCTTTCGCCTATAGTAACGATGTAAACACCTTTAGCCCAGCTGGAGATATCGATCTGTTGTTGGCCGGCTTGTCCGGAAACCCTTGATTGATACATCAGCTGACCGCTTAAGCTGTACACTTTTAAGATACCGGGTACAGTTTCGCCCTTAGTTTGCACTGTCATGATGTTAGAAGCCGGGTTAGGCCTAACAGCTACAGAGAACTGAGTGGGAGTATTTTTGATGGTCAGGTTGTTATTGCTAACCATGCTGGCGGCCTGTTTCATAGACTGAAGGCCAGCGCCGTATACTTCAAATTCCCAGATAGAATAACCATAAGGAGTAGCCCTGGTTACACCCTGCATTTTCACATAACGTGCAGTAACAGCGGGGAAGGTTACTGTTTCAGTACCACCAGCACCTGCAGAGACAGTTTGCTGCGGAGTCCAGGTAACGCTGTCGGTAGAAGTCTCAATGCGGTAAGCAGTAGCATAAGCGTTCTCCCATTTCAGGATCACTTTATTGATAGACTGAGCGCTGCCCAGGTCAACATAGATCCATTCGCCGTTATTGTACAGGGAAGACCAACGGCTGGTAGTAGCGTTACCATCAACCGCTTTGTACGCTTCAAAACCAGCTTCTTCTACAGAAGATGCGTGAACAGGTTTGTTAAGCGCCAGGTTACCGGCGCCGCTGCTGGCCTGTGAAGAGAACTCGATCCAGTTAATGTTAAATTCAGCGTTATCAACTACAAGGCGCAGCACTTTGTTACCGGTAGTTAATGAAGGCGTAGTGATGGAAACAGTGTTCCAGATCTGCCAATCACCGGTATTAGGTACGTTGATGGTGCCAATAGTCTGGCCATCCAGTTCTACATGGAAGGATTTGCCGGCAGCATTGGTAGATACCCTGGCCTGCAGCGTATATACGCCAGGAGTAGTAACGTTTACAGAGTACTCATACCATTCGCCGTTCTGGTTGTAACCCAGGTCATAACCGCCTTCGTTGCAGCTTTCCAGGTCAACCGCTTCAGTGGTGCGGTATTGGCCGCCCATGTTGGTGGGAGTAAGATCGTGGTAAGCCACGCCTTCGCCACCCAGGTCATAATTCTCCGCTTCGATACGGCCGGGGATGGTTGCCCTTGTACCACCATAAGGCGCCTGAGCAACAGATGTGTTGCCATATACTTCCAGCTCATAGATAGAGTAGCCGTAAGTAGTAACCCTGGAGGTAGCATAGATCCTTACATAACGGCCATTAGCAGAAAGACCGGTAAAGTCGTTAACAGTAGTAGCATTGCCGGTAACGTTCTTCACATCCACCCAGTTGCTGGTGTCTGTAGCTACCTGTACTTTATAAGCAGTAGCAAAAGCAGCTTCCCAGGTGATCTTAACGCGGCTGATATCGTAATTAGCGCCAAGGTCTACATATACCCATTGAGGATCTGCCCAGGCAGAAGACCAGCGGGTGCCGTAGTCGCCATCTGTCAGGTAGTCAGCAGCGATGGTTACGGGAGGATTAGGTTCCAGGGAGGAAACTTTAACAGGTTTGTGCTTAGCCAGGTTATTAGGAACTGTATCTCCGCCACCGGGGTTCTGACCGTTCTTACAAACATTGCCTAAGGTGTTGTAGATCGCGTTGATATCGCCATATTCAGTAGCGATATCCCAGATCATGATACCACCACCGGTAGATTTTGCCATGTTGGCTTTGCGGATATGCTCAGCAGTATTGTTGTCGCCGCTGTAGAAAGGTACGCCCAGCATTCTTTTTTCTTTAGCTACACCGCGGGAAGTCCAGTAGCTCATAGCGCTGCTGGCCAGGTTATCACTGCCATAGCACATGATATTCACCAGGTCTAACATAGTAACGTTATCGTAATTGTTACCGTTGTTATTAGCGCTTTCAGATACAGCAGCAGTGAACATTTTACCCATGCTGTGCAGCCTGTTGCCCAGGGGAACGGCTACTGCATTCCAACGGGATTTCTGCGTAGGATATTCCCAGTCAATGTCAATACCATCCAGGTTGTACTGCGTAACGTAATTGGCGCAGGCATTTACCAGGTTATTAATGGCAGTGGGATTGGTAGAAATTGCTTCAAAAGGGGTGTTGCTGGGAGAAGAATCCAGCCAGCCACCGATGGACAGTAACACTTTAACATTGTTGGCGTGCGCCCTGGTTACCAGGTCGCGCAGGATAGACGGCCCGTCAATGCCCATATTACCGTCTGAGCCGGGAATAGAGAAAGCATAGCAGATGTGGGTGTATTTGCTGTAGTCGATCTCTGAAGGGTGGTTGATGTAGTTACCACCACCGGATACCCAGGAGGGGAAATACCCCACAATGTTGTAGCACGATTGTGCAAACGTTTGCCCTGTTATTAAAACGAAAGCAAGAGCAAATAGGAGTTTAATTCTCTGCATAATTGAAGGATTGATTTTTAAAGATTATGGTAAGGTTTGTATTGATGACGTATGAGCGTAACAACAGTACTATGCTGAAGGGTATTTAGCTACCGCAACTGCTTTAATACACATCCATTGGCTTTAGTTAACGGGCATAAGATTCCCGCACGGCTGGTGATAGCACGCTACAGATAATGCAATAAAAGTTCCGTGCCGGAGGTAATACCCTCAGGTAATTGCTACTCTAAATTGGAAACTGCTGGTGTCTGGTTCTTCAAATTGGTTATTTTAGGTTTTCAAAAGATAAACTGTTACGCCTTATACTATAATTCTTAATCTCATAAACTACACGACATGGGAATAACAGACAGATGGTTTTAATAGCTCACAGTAAACAATACGGCCTCTCGTAATACTTGAATAATGTTTTTCGTTAATGTAAAATTATACTATTTACCCTTATTTGCAATACGAAATTCATCTAATATTAGAATTTCTTAAGAAGATGCTGATATTTAGGGGATTAAAAAAAAGAGATCACTATTAAGCATAATTCATGGCAAAACTAAAAAACATATGGGTTGTTCTGGTTCATGTATTTGCGTTGTGTTTTTCTTATGGCGCAGGCAGGATAGCCATTTCGTGGGTGTTGGGGACAGATTTTAAGTTATTGGGCAGCGCGTTCTGGAATGCTTTTTTTGCGTTTGGAATATTAGTGGTGTTACCAATTTTAGGTATAATAACTATCCGGTATCATCGTCATTTTTTACGTGTGATGGGTTGGGTATATCTGGCGCTTTGGGGCTTGGCGTTGTTGCGTATGATGAGTATATTTATGCATACAGCATGAATTAATTATTGGTATGGAATTGCTTTCGGAATCTGAACTTATCTGGTCTTCTGTTGTTGCCAACACAAGAATGAACCGCGAGCGTAATGCCAGCGGTATCAATAGCTACGAACAGGAATTTAGATTTAAACCGGAAGATCATCTTATAACAACTATTCATAAACAAGGCTATGCCAAATGGCTGGACCTCTGTTGTGGGCAAGGTAAAGCCTCCAGCTGCATAAACGACTATTTGTCTCATTAGATATCCTTAGATAAAAGAAGGGTGTACCGTACTCCGATACACCCTTCTTTGCCTTTACGCCATCACCGCTTCCGGCGCCAGCTGATACCGCTGGAACGTCAGCGATGCGGCAGCCCTGCCGGAGGTAAGTGTACGTAGCACCGTTATATAGCCAAATAACTCAGACAACGGTACCTCTGCTTTTATATACTGGGCATTGTCCTTCATCTCCATGCCTTTTATAAGACCTCTGCGCCGGTTCAGATCACCGGTTACGATGCCGGTGTACTCTTCCGGTAAGGTCACATCCACCAGCATCAGTGGTTCCAGTAACCGGGGCATGGCCCTGGCGGCAGCGGCTTTAAAGCCCAGGTGTGCGGCCTGTTCAAAGTCCTGCGCATGGGAATCCTTAACGTGCACATCTCCGTCAAACAATCTTACCCGCATGGCTTTTACCGGGTAACCAGCCAGCACGCCGGTACGCATGGCGTCTTCAAACCCTTTGCGTACAGCGGAGACGAATTCCTTTGGTATAGCGCCACCACGGATATCGTCTACAAACTCCAGGCCCGGCTCTTCATCCTCACGGGACGACAACTCAAAATGTATTTCCGCAAAGTTGCCGGAGCCGCCGCTTTGTTTACGGAATACTTCCTTATGCTGTACTGCCTGCGTAAAGATCTCTTTATAAGCGATCTGCGGACGGCCCTTATTTACTTCCACCTGGTGCTCTGTGGCCAGCTTTTCCAGCACTACTTCCAGGTGCAGTTCGCCCATACCTTTCAGGATGGTTTGTCCGGAGGCAGGGTCTATTTCCAGCGTCAGGGTAGGGTCTTCTTCTACCAGTTTGGACAAGGCTTCGCCCATCTTACCGGATTCCTTCGCTGATTTTGCTTCTATCGCATAACCGATCATCGGCTCAGGGAAATGCATTTGTTCCAATAATACCGGGGTATCAATACTGGCGAGGGTATCGCCTGTTCTGATCTCTTTCAAACCTACTACTGCGCCAATATCGCCGGCGGTGATCTGTTCTGTGGTTTCGTATTTGTCAGACATAATACGCAGCAAACGGCTTACGCGTACTTTCTTACCCGTGCGGCTGTTCCACAGCGTATCGCCTGCGTGCAGGATGCCGGAATATACACGTACCAAGGTCAGCTTGCCCGTATAATCATTGGCAATGGTCTTAAAGGCCAGGCCGGTAAAGGAAGCTGCTGTATCTGTATGAAGGGTGATGGTCTCACCGGTATAGGGATCGGTTCCTGTAACAGAAGGTATATCCACCGGCGCGGGCAGGTATTGCACCACGGCATCCAGTAATGGTTGTACCCCTTTGTTCTTATACGCGGCGGCTGCCAGTACGGGCACCAGCTGCATCTTAATGGTAGCGGTGCGCAATGCGTCATAAATACTGGCGGTGCTGATCGCCGCAGGATCGTCTACAAACTGGTTAAAGATGTCTTCATTTGTGAGGGACAGTTCTTCCAGTAAATGCATACGTGCCTGCGTTGCTTCCGCTAACAAATGCGCAGGAATATCCTGTTCTGTGTATGTCTTACCATCCTGGCTGTCCCATACTAAAGCCTTCATGCGCACCAGGTCTATTACGCCAATGAAATTATCTTCCGCGCCAATGGGTAGCTGTATAGGTACTGCATTGGCATGCAGTTGTTCGCGGATCTCATTCACCACGTGCATAAAGTCCGCGCCCTGCCGGTCCATTTTATTCACCAGTGCAATACGTGGTACGCCGTAACGGTTGGCCTGTAGCCAAACGGTCTCTGATTGCGGCTGTACGCCGGATTTTGCACAGAATACCGCTATGGCGCCATCCAGCACACGCAGGGAACGCTCTACTTCTGCGGTAAAATCCACGTGCCCCGGCGTATCAATAATGTTCACCTGGTAAGTATCATCTCCATGTTTCCAGTAGGTGGTAATAGCGGCAGAAGAAATGGTGATACCTCTTTTCTCTTCCTGCGGATCGCTGTCCATTACGGTATTACCATCATCTACATTACCCAGTTTATGTATAAGCCCGGTGTAATACAGCATACGTTCTGTAACAGTAGTTTTACCAGCATCCACATGGGCCATGATCCCTATATTCCTGAATTGATCTAAGCGTTTCATATATTATAATGTTTGCAAAATGGCAGGCAATAAGCTGCCCGTTCCGTAACAGGGCAGGTGATGGCAATAAGCACGCACACCTGTTGTTACAGATCAAATAATTGGATAAATAAATTGATTAGTGTGTCTGGAGGTACGGGGAGACAAATAAAAAAGGCCTCTTCGGATGAAGAGGCCCCTGAAGTATATTCAAGAGAATGATCTTAACCTCTTTTATCCTGAACAGGATCTGTCTCCCCGTTCTTAATAAAGACAATACAAGTACTGGCAATTACCGCCCTGATGGTGGTATTGGTAAGGATACCTGTGTTGTATTTGAAGTTGTTGATCATAATAAATCAATTTTGCGGTGCAAAGATAGTACAATTTAATGTAATGAACAAGCGTGTGCAGGTGCTGCTAGCGTTTCATTTTTTGCTGGATGGCTGCAACCTGTTCTGTGGTGAATGTTTTCTGGGGGATCACATATCCCATACCCTGCACAGGATAGATGTATACAAAGCCTATGTAGACCCTTATTTTGTGCAGCTCCTGCCAGGTGTACTGATCAGTGAATTTGTCACCGCTAATGGTAAGGCCTTCATCAGTAAACTGGTAGTTTATCACCTGCTGGATCTTTTTCTGCGCATCATAATACCGGCTGGCCCGCATCCATGAAGAAAGCGGCAACGCCACAAGGGCAAAAGCGACCAGTAATGTGTTGGTAAGATCCGGCCGGTAGGTCCCCAGCAATGGTATTCCGCAATATTGCAACAGATCTGAGATTGCTACCAGCAAACACGCCCCGGTGATCACCAGGGTAAGGGGCTTTCTGTAGATAGCTGCTATATAAGCTTTTGTATACTCTTTTTTTGTGAGCAGGGAAGAGATCGTAAAAGGGAACATAAATTATAATTTGTTGGAACAGGAACAGACTTTAAAGATATAAATAACAAGGAAATTGCGCCATTCCGTAATATATAATTAAAGTGCAGATTGACAATTACAAAAGAACTTCGTATGTTCAGCTGTTGTTAAATTCCACTACATGAGCATGAAATGGTTACTGCAGGCCCTGTTGATCTGCTGCACATTGCATATTTCCGCACAGGTAAACAGCCGCAGCCCTTTGCGGCAGAATCCTTATATACCGCTGCCATTAGGCGCTATTGAGCCACAGGGTTGGTTAAAGGAAATGCTGATCCGCCAGAAGAACGGCGCTACCGGTAATCTGGATCAATTGTATCCGCTGGTCATGAACCAGCGTAATGGCTGGTTAGGCGGCGATGGCGACCAATGGGAACGCGGCCCCTACTGGATAGACGGGCTGCTGCCGCTGGCTTATATACTGCAGGATAGCGCCCTGATCGCTAAGGTAAAACCCTGGGTGGAATGGGCTATTAACAGTCAGCAGGCGGATGGTTATTTTGGTCCCGCTAAAGATTATGGTCCGGAGCGGGGTTTGCAAAGGGATAATAGCCGGGATTGGTGGCCTAAGATGGTGATGTTAAAAGTGCTGCAGCAGTATTACTCCGCTACCAATGATCCACGCGTTATTAAAATGCTGACGGGGTATTTCCGCTATCAGTTAAAAGAGCTGCCTTCCAAACCATTGGATCACTGGTCTTTTTGGGCGCGGTACCGCGCCGGCGATAACCTGATGGTGGTGTACTGGCTCTATAATATCACCGGCGATCAGTTCCTGCTGCAGCTGGCAGACCTGCTGCACAAACAAACCTTTGATTATACAAAAGCTTTTCTGCATACGGATATGCTGGCCACTGCCGGCAGTATCCATGGCGTTAACCTGGCCCAGGGCATTAAAGAGCCGGTGATCTACTATCAGCAACACCCGGACAAACAATACCTGGATGCGATTAAAAAAGCGCTGCAGGATCTGCGTAAATATGATGGTATGGCGCATGGTTTATATGGGGCGGATGAGGCCCTGCATGGCAATAATCCCACACAGGGATCAGAGCTGTGTACCGCAGTAGAGATGATGTACTCCCTGGAAAGTATGCTGGCTATCACCGGCGACGGTAGTCTTGCAGACCAGCTGGAGAAGATCGCTTTTAATGCCCTGCCTACCCAGATCACGGAAGACTTTAACGGCCGGCAGTATTTTCAGCAGGCCAACCAGGTAATGCTTACGCGCCATACCCGCAATTTTGATGTAAACCATAGCGGTACGGATGTATGTTATGGCCTGCTGACCGGTTACCCCTGCTGCACTTCCAATATGCACCAGGGCTGGCCCAAGTTTACGCAGAACCTGTGGTTTGCTACACCGGATAAAGGGCTTGCTGCTTTACTGTACTCGCCCAGCGAAGTACATGCCACGGTGGCGAATGGGGTTAAAGTATCGTTGAAAGAAACAACTAATTATCCTTTTGAAGAGACCATCCGGTTTAACTTACAGATAGCACAGAAGGCAACAGGATCGGTGACCTTTCCCCTTGAATTGCGGATCCCGGAGTGGTGTATGAAGGGCACGGTTTCCATCAACGGTAAGCTTTTTAAAGAAGCCGGTAGTGGGCAGCTGGTTAAGATCAGCCGTAGCTGGTCATCTGGTGATGTGGTGGAGCTGAACCTGCCTATGCATGTTTTTAAGGAGCGCTGGTTTGAGAATTCTATGTCTGTGGAACGTGGCCCGCTTACCTATGCATTAAAAATAGGGGAGGAGCGGAAGCACATAAAGAATGATAAAGATCCTATCGATTATGGCGCTGCCTATGAAGAGATACACCCTACCACGCCCTGGAATTACGGCCTGCCGGAAACTCCGGATAATAAGCTGGATACAGCCTTTACGGTAGAAAAGAAAGGCGCTGTGGCTGCCTATCCCTGGAGCCCGGAGGCTGCACCGCTGGTCATTAAAACAAAGGCAAGGCGGATCCCGTCCTGGGGATTGTATAATGATATGACAGGTCCGTTGCCTTACAGTGTTGGCTATGGATTGGAAACAGGGCCGGAAGAGGAAGTTACGTTGATACCATATGGTTGTACGCATTTAAGGATTGCGCAGTTTCCGGTAGTGGGGAGAAGGTGGTAAAATAAAAAAAAGGCCAACACTGTCGGCCCTTTCACATAAAATTATACAAGATCATTGTGACCACTCCGTAGGCGTTCTATCCCACCTATGCCCTTTCAGCGTTTGCAGCAGATCAGCGGGCAATCCCTTGCCATCGCTGGCTCCCATATTCGCCTCCACGTTCCTGATCTTACGCATACCAGGTATGGTAGTGGCAATATCCGGGTTGCTCAGGATAAACCGCAGCGCCATTTCCGGCATGGTCATACCAGCGGGGATCAGCGGCCTTAGTGCATCGGCATGGTCCACACTAGCGTTCAGATTCTCCGGTACAAAGTAACTGCCGCGCCAGTCGCCTGCAGGGAAAGTGGTCTCTTTGGTAAAGGTGCCGGTGAGGGTACCTTCGTCAAAGGGCACACGGGCAATTACGCCGATATTCTTCTCCCGGCACAGGGGTAATAAATTATCTTCCGGGTTCTGGTCAAATATGTTATAGATCACCTGTATGGCGTCTATTAAGCCGGTTTTGATGGTCTCCAGGCAATTATCCGGTTCCCAACGGTTCACGCTCAGGCCCCAGGCCAGTACCTTGCCCTGTTGGGTAAGTTTAGTGATGGCTTCTTTCCATTCATCCAGCTGTGCCCAGTTATCTTCCCATACATGGAACTGCTGCAGGTCAATGGTCTCTACGCCCAGGTTTTTAAGGCTTTTTTCTGTGTATTCCACTATATAGTCTGCAGGGAATACCTCGTCTATTGTAAATTCCGGCTTGGAAGGCCATTTACGGTTCTTAGGCGGTACTTTGGTGGCTACATATAACCTTTTGCCGGGGTGGCGTTTTAAGGTCTTGTTCAGGATGCCTTCACTACGGCCTTCGCCATAGCCCCAGGCAGTGTCAAAGAAAGTGCAGCCCAGTTCTATGGACCTGTCCAGCGCATCGTTGACTTCTTTTTCTTCTGATCCGGTCCAGTCTGCCATACCCCACATACCGTAGCCTACCTCGCTCACGTTCCAGCCGGTCCTTCCGAATTTTCTGTATTGCATATGTTTCTGATTTTTTACAGTGTTGAGCGATAAAAATAAATATTGTTTTTGGTAATATACCTTCTATTAAGATAAATAGCTGACAGATAGATAAGCTGTTATCATCACATTGGGCAAACTACTCAAAAGTAACGGGATCACTGGTCAAAAAAAGTGATACAGATCACCACATAAAGCATTGTTTTTACTTGACCTTTGAATTGAAATTAAGCGGTATCAACAAATTTTAACCTTAAAAACCAAATGCCATGCAAACAAAAAAAGTGTTGTTCGTGCTCACCTCTGCCAACAAAGCTGCCAACGGTAAGATCACTGGTCAATGGATGGAAGAGTTTGCCGCCCCTTATTACCTGCTCTCAGATAACGGCGTTGATATTACCATCGCCAGTCCTAAAGGAGGTGCTATCACTGTTGATCCCCTTAGTCTGCAACCGCAGTTCATGGCCCCGTCAGTAGAAAGGATATTGGAAGATAAAGTAGCGCTTAACAGGCTGCAGACCACCCTTAAGCTGGAAGATATGAATGATGCAGATTATGACGCCATTTACTATCCCGGCGGACATGGCCCCATGTGGGACCTGCCGCAGAACGAAAAATCTATCGCCCTGCTGGAAGCCTTCCATAACTCCGGCAGGCCCACCGCGCTGGTATGTCATGCGCCAGCCGCGCTGGAGAATGTTAAAGATGTTAACGGACAACCCCTGGTAAAAGGCAAAAAAATATCTGCTTTTACCAACTCAGAAGAAATTGCCGGCAATACCACCGATATGGTGCCTTATATGCTGGAAGATATGTTAATAGAAAAAGGCGCTGATTTTGTAAAAGGACCGGACTGGCTGCCGTTTTCCGTGCAGGATGGGAATCTCATCAGCGGTCAGAACCCAGCTTCCGCAGAATTTGTAGGCCGGAAAGTGCTGGCTGCTTTAGGTATCGATATAGCTACTCCGCAGGAAGCATAGTGTTATAGTGTATATATTGTATAAGGCATGGATCGCAGTGGCGGTCCGTGCCTTTTTAGATATATTCCGCTTTTTTTTCTACCTTCTGCCCGGATGAAAGGCTTACTTATCTTGTTATGTACTTTCCTGGCCGGGGGACTATGGGCGCAGGAAGCGCCTTCCTGGTTACGGTATCCATCCATCTCTCCGGATGGCCAAACTATCGTATTCACCTATCAGGGCAACCTCTATAAAGTACCGGCAAATGGTGGCACGGCCACACCTCTTACTACAGACAGTGCGCATGAATGTATGCCGGTATGGAGCCACGACGGCCGTTATATCGCCTTTGCCGGCAGCCGCTATGGCAACTTCGATATCTTTATGATCCCCGCTACCGGCGGCCCGGAAACGCGCCTTACTTTTCACTCCGCGGATGAGTTCCCCTATGACTTTACAGAAAGGGACAGTACCGTCTTCTTTGGCGCGGTACGGTTGGATGATGCCGGCAACCGGCAGTTCCCATCTGACGGTATGCCCGAATTATACCAGGTCCCAGCTGGTGGCGGCCGTGTAACACAGGTACTCACCACCCCGGCAGAAGACGCCAGGATAAGCCGCAGCGGCCAGTATATCATCTACCATGATAAAAAGGGCCGGGAGAATGCCTGGCGCAAACATCAGCTATCTTCTATTGCCCGCGATATCTGGATCTATGACCGGCAAACCAATACCCATAAAAAGATCACCACATTCAAAGGGGAAGACAGGAACCCCGTTTTCACCCCCAATGAGCAAGGCATTTATTACCTCAGCGAAACAAGCGGCAGCTTTAACGTATACCAGCTATCATTAAACAATCCCGCGCAAACACAACAGGTAACCAATTTCCAGAAGCATCCGGTACGCTTTCTAACCATCGCCGGCAATGGTACCCTTTGTTTCAGCTACAACGGGGAATTGTATACAAAGCAACCAAATAAAACCGCGCAGAAGCTACGGGTCCGCATACCTGCTGTACCACAGCAAACTAACCGCCAGCAGGTAGCCATTACTGATAACATTAACAACCTCATCGTATCTCCCAATGGTAAAGAAGCCGCCTTCATTTGCCGGGGAGAGGTATTTGCCTGCAACATCGCCACCGGCGCCATTAAACGCATTACAGATACGCCGGGAGAAGAAGCAGACCTTAGCTTTTCCCCGGATGGCCAGTACCTTTTATACGCTACAGAAAGCAAACAAGGCTGGCAGATTGCCCAAACCGCCATCGCCTCCGGCAGAACGGCTGTCCTTATTCAAAACGAGGAAGATAATTACCAGCCGCTCCACTCGCCGGATGGTAAGGAGATTGCTTACATCGCCAACCGCACTGCGCTAAAGATCTACAACACCGCCACCCGGCAAACCCGCACCATCCTGGGTGTGGAACAGCTCTCCAGCAGAAGCGATCATGATCAGTTCTTCCGCTGGAGCCCGGACGGTAAATGGATACTCTTTCAATATAATCCCGGCAGCGCCGGCAACCTGGATATAGGCATCATCCGCGCAGATGGTAAAGGCCAGCTGCAAAATCTTACAGAAAGTGGTTATGGCGATGAGCATCCGCAGTGGGCCATGAACGGCAGCATGATGATCTGGAACAGCGACCGCAACGGTCTGCGCAGTTACTCCAACAGCGGCCGCCGCCAGCATGATATCTATGCACTGTTCTTCACCCAGAATGCCTGGGAGCATTTTAAATGGGAGAAGGATACCTCGCTGCCTTATTCTCTACAAAATCAACCGCCAGCCCGCACCACAGATGCCGGCCTGCAGATAGACTGGGACGGTCTTAAAGACCGCACCGTAAAGCTCACCCTTAGTCCATCCATGCTGGCAGACGCCCTGCTCACGCCAAACGGAGATACCCTTTATACGCTCGCTACTGCCGGCAGAGAATACAGTCTGTGGATCACCAACCTGCGTAACAATACTTCCGCCGTTCCCTTCACTGTAAAAGCAGACGATGCCAGCCTGCAATGGGATAGCGCACAACACCGCCTGTTCCTGCTGGCAGATAACAATATTATCCAGCTGGGTGCGGATGGTAAAGAACTACACCATACCACCATCAAAGATTCCATGAGCATAAACCCGGCCGCAGAAAGACGGGCCATGTTCCTGCATGTATGGAACCGCACAAGATCCGCCTTTTACACCAAAGGTTATCACGGCGCAGACTGGGATGGTTATAAACGGGATTACGAAAAATACCTGCCCCATATCAGCAATAATTACGAGCTGGCAGAAATGCTCAGCGAATTGCTGGGAGAGCTGAACGTAAGCCATAGCGGTGCTACCTATAATAATAAGATGTCCGGCAAAGACGTAACTGCCTCCCTGGGCGCGTTGTATGATCTGCAGTACAAGGGGCCGGGCATGCGGTTAACAGAGATCATTAAAAATGGCCCGCTGGATAACAGCAGCCTGCACCTGCAACCAGGCATGCTCATAGAAGCGATAGACGGGCAGCCCATCACGCCGGATAAAGACCTGGCCCAATACCTTAACCATAAAGCAGGTAAGCCTGCCGTGCTCACCATCAACGGCCATAATATCACCATCAAACCCATTTCGCCGGACGAAGAAGCGGATCTCCTGTATAAACGCTGGGTAAAACGCAACCAGCAGGAGGTAGAGGAAAAGAGCAAGGGCCAGCTGGGCTACGTGCACCTCTACCGCATGAACGATGACGCCTACCGCAATGCCTATGGGGAGATGATGGGCCGTTATACCAACCGCAAAGGGATTATCGTAGATACCCGCTTTAACCGCGGTGGCGATCTGGCCTCCGATCTGGAAATGTTCCTCAGCGGGCAGGAGATCCTGCAGAATACGACAGACAGCCGCCTGGTAGGGATAGAGCCCGGTTTCCGCTGGACAAAACCTTCCATCGTACTGGCCAATGAAGCTAATTACAGCGATGGCCATTGTTTTGTGTTCGGCTACCAATACCTGCACATGGGCAAGCTGGTAGGAATGCCCGTGCCCGGCTCCTGCACGTTTATGACGGGCGAGTCCCTGCAGGATAACAGCATGCACTGGAGCGTGCCTTCCCTGGGCGTAAAAAGCATGGAAGGTTATTACCTGGAAAATCATCAGACAGAACCGGATATCCCCGTCATGAATGAATTTGAGAAAGTCAGCACCGGCACTGATCAGCAGCTGCAGGAGGCCATCAAACAATTAATGCTGGCATTATAAGTATGTCTTACGCAGAAGAGAACGGTATTTACTGGGAGCAGCTCAGGAACGGCGACAAACAAGCTTTGTTTGCGCTGTACAACAATACCTATTTCCACCTTGTAAGGTTCGGGCTAAAGATCTGCGCCAACGACGAGCTGGTGAAGGACTGCATCACCCAGCTGTTCCTGCAGTTATGGGGCAAGCGGGATACCCTCAAACCGGTCACGAATGTACAGTCCTACCTGTTTACCGCCTTCAAACGGGACCTGATCGACCAGCTGGAATACCAGTCAAAGATCCATACCGCCGTGCACCGGATGACGGACAAGGAAGGGGAGAATGAGCTTTCCTATGAAGAGATCATCATCCGCGTACAGCAGGACGAAGAAATAAAACAACGCCTGCACCAGGCCATCAAACAACTTACTCCCCGCCAGGTAGAGCTCATACGCCTGCGGTTCTTTGAAGGCATGAGTTATGAACAGATCGCAGGCAGAACCTCCCAAAGCGTTAAAACAGCTTACAATACCGTCTACGACGCTATTAAGACCCTGCGTAAGCTCCTGAAACAGACCCCCTGAAAAATATTTTTCCCGTTTCCTTAGGAAATCCATTCCATTCCGCCGCCTGTTATATAAAGGGGGGGGACTTTTTCAATGAATTTCCACGATTACAAGGTAGAGGACTTTGTATGCGACGAGTCTTTTCAGCGTTATTGCCTCGATGGTAATGATACGGATACCGCATTCTGGGAAAACTGGATCGCTACGCACCCGGAGCGGCAGGCCCTGATTGCAGAAGCCCGGCAAATGATCGTTCTGTTATCCGCCGGGCAGGGCAACCGCCTGGAGCAGCTGCGTCAGTTGCAGGATGGCATTGCGCAGTATGACCTGCTCCGGCAGGCCCTGGAAAAAGGAGCCTTACCAATCCCGGAAGACACCGCCCCCATTACCCCCCGCCGCACCCGCTATGTACGCCGGTACGCTACCGCCCTGGCCATCTTTGTGCCGCTGGCAGTCTGGGCCTGGCTGTTCTTCCTGCGCGCGCCACAAAAACCGGCCGTTACCACGCCTGCCAATGCAGCCTTTTTCAGCGCCGGTAATGACCCCCGCAAAACAGTCGTACTGCCAGATGGCTCCGTGATCATCTTACGGGCCCATAGTACCATTGCGCTCAATGAAGGGTTTAACTTACAGAACCGACAGCTTACCCTTACGGGGGAAGCCTTTTTTGATGTGGCCCACGATGTGCAGCGCCCGTTCCTGGTGCATACCGCCCTGGCAGATATAAAAGTGCTGGGTACCGTATTTAACGTAAGCATTAATAAGGATCATAAACAGATGGAGACCGCCCTCTTCAAGGGCAGCGTGGAAGTAGTCTGGAAAGAGGACGCCAACCATAAGATCATATTAAGCCCTAACCAGAAGCTGGTGATCGGCAATAACATACAACAACCAATTACTGCAGCCGGCGCTTTTAAGGTAGCGCCCCTGGATGCAGACCCGGTAAATCATAAAGCCCGGGAAATAGCCTGGGTACGTAACCGCCTGGAAATAGAGAACGAGCCGCTGGTACAGATCGCGGCCAAGCTGGAGAAATGGTATGGCATCCCGGTACAGTTTGCAGATGAGGAAGTAAAAGGCTACCGGTACTCCGGCACCTTCGAAAGCGAGACCGTGGTCAAAGCCCTTGATGCCTTGCAGCTCTCGTATCCCTTTAACTTTAAGATGGAGAACGGCGTTATTATAATCAGTAAGTGATCAACCAAAGAATCAGTCAACCAAAATAAAATAGGGAAGTGCTGGCACACTTCCCCTGAGGCTAGAAAATGTCCTGAATGAATCATTAACTAAACCAACATCAAAGGTATGCTAAAAGTCGTATTCCTGGAATGGAAGGGGAAGCCCATTCCTGCAGGCAAACTGCTGTTAACTATGAAATTAACTGTCCTCTTTTTCCTGATCTGTCTGCAGGCAAGCGCGGTTGGTTTTGCGCAGGGCAATATTACCCTGCAGCTAAAGGAAACCAGCATTCAACGCGTGCTTAAGACCATTGAGCAGCAAACCAATTACCGGTTTGTATACCATAACGAGACCTTGCCGGACAGCAAGACCGTTACCGTGGTGGCAAAAGACGCTACGCTGGATGCCGTTTTAACACAGGCATTCCGGGGCACCAACCTGGCCTGGTCCGTAAAGGAAGACGGCCTGGTGGTGATCTTTGCCAGCGCGGCGGCCCCCGTAGCGCCTGATAAGGTCATCCGCGGCATTGTACGGGATGCGGATAACCTGCCCCTAACTGGCGTAACCGTACGCGCGGTAGGCACTTCCGCCGGTACGCTGACCGGTGTGGATGGCGCCTATACGCTGTCCGCCCCCAATACTGCCCAAACACTGCAATTTTCCCTCATTGGTTATACGAGTCAGCAGGCGCAGATAGGTAACGACCTGGTGATCAATATTACCATGGAGCTGGATGTGAAAACGCTCAGCGCCGTCACCGTCACTGGTTATACCAACTACGCCAGGGATAAATCTACCGCTGCCTCCGGTATTGTTGGGGCAGATAAGATCAACCAGGTGCCCATGGCTACTTTTGACCAGGTATTACAAGGCAGGGTGCCGGGCCTGGTGGTTACCTCCGGCTCCGGTCAGCCAGGTACGGCGGCTAATGTAACGCTCAGGGGCGTAGGTACTATTAACGGTAACGCCGCCGTGTTGTATGTGATGGATGGTATTCCCATTGAAGCGGGCGTATTCCAGGGCATTAACCCGGCAGATATTGCCTCCGTTACCGTGTTAAAGGATGCATCCGCCAAAGCCATGTACGGCTCCCGCGGCGCAAATGGCGTGATCGTGATCACCACTAAAAAAGGCAAATCCGGTAAAGTATCCGTAGAATACCAGTCCCAATACGGTATCTCCAATATTCCCAATCCTAAGTTCCAGATGATGAACTCCGCAGAGCACCTGCAGTTCGATGAAGAAATTGGGCTGGAAACCGGTTCAGAGATAGGCCCGGGATGGAAATACTCCAAAAAGAACCCGGACTACGCTACCAAAACCCCGGAAGAGCAGCGCGAAGCGGATCATATCCTCGATAGCCTGCGTAACAGCAATACGGACTGGAAAAAGATCTTCCTGCAAACTGGTACTTTCCAGGAGCACCAGGTAAGCGCCAGCGGTGGGAATGATAATATCCGTTTCTACAGCTCCCTTAACTATTACAACCAGGAAGGCATCGTAAAGCGCTCCGGCCTTAAGCGATACTCACTTAAGAATAATGTAGACTTCAACGCCGGCCGTTTATCCGGTAATGTGAATGTGGGCCTGGCTTACTCCACTTCTTCTTTCATTGAGCGCGAAGCATCCAGCAGCGGCGCCAATCCCTTAGCAGCTGTCTATTATGCATTGCCTTATGAGTATCCTTATGCGGCGGATGGTACGCTGGTAAGCAGTGGCAATGATGATATATACCCGGTAGAGGATCTGCGCGAAGGCAGCAACTCCCTGGAAGCGCTGCTGAATACCAGCAGCAAGGATAACCAGCTTAAAAGCATCTTAGGTACATCCCTTAATTATACCTTGTTGGAAGGCCTGGTAGCCAAAACAAGACTGGGCATAGACTTCCGCGAAACTACCACAGAGCGTTACATTAACCCGGATTCTTATTCCGGCTCCAAAGTATCCAACGGTGGCAGGGGAAGCTTTGGCGAAGGTGTTACCCGTAATACAAGGATCATTTCCACTTCCGGGCTTACCTATTCCAAAGTGATTGCCGCAAAACATGATTTTGAGGTATCCGGTTATTTCGAGTTCACAAAAAATGACTACCGGGCCTTTAACTATACGGGCTTTGGGATAGACGACCGGCTGCCGGAAACGCCTGCCGGTATTACGCCCGGTTCTTCCAGCAACTCGCTGATCCCTCAGTTGGGCGGCGCGCGTGTAAAAAGTGCGCTGGCATCCTATATCGCCCTGGGACGTTATACATTCGACGAAAAATATACCCTCAATGCCAGCTACCGTTATGATGGCGCTTCTACCGTACCGGTAAACAACCGCTGGCATGGTTTCTATTCACTGGGTATTGGCTGGGAAACCAAGAAGGAATCGTTCCTGAAGGATGTAGACCTGATAGACAACCTGCGCTTCCGCGTTAGTTACGGTACCACTGCCAGCCCATTCGCATCTGAATTTGCCTACCTGCCCATTTTTGCAGGTGGCGCACAGTACGGTGGCAATAGCGCCATTGTACCGCAACGGCCCGGTAACGCCAACTATGATTGGGAATATGCAAAGGAATTCAACGCCGGTTTTGACCTGGCAGTATGGAATAGCCGTATCCGGCTTATCACCGATGTGTATAATAAAATAACTAGCAACCTTTTCATTCAACAGCAGTTATCGCTGACTGCCGGCTTCGAGGAGAACTATCTGATGCTCAACACCGGTTCCATGCGTAACCGGGGCATAGAAATGGACCTCCAGGTAGATGTGCTGCGTAAGAAAGATCTTACCTGGACAATAGGCGGCAATTTTGCCTACAATAAGAACCTGATCACTGATCTGGGTGGAGCGGACGAATTTCTGACGGGTACCACACAGATCATCCGGGTAGGCCTACCCTATGGCTCTCACTACGCGCCCAAATGGGCCGGGGTAAATCCGCAAACTGGTAACGGCCAATACTACGACCGGGATGGCAAGATTACTACAGACTATAATGAAACAGATCTCAGTGTAGCGGAATTTGGTACATACATCCCTTCCCTGACCGGCGGTTTCAATACCTCCCTCAGCTGGAAAACATTCTACGTGAATGCGCTGTTCACTTTTGCAGATCATGCCATGCGTTACCTGAACGAGGACTACTTCAATGAAAATCCGGACTTCGCCAGCAGTAATCAGTCTATCCGTATGTTATACGACCGCTGGAAGAAACCTGGCGACAATGCCATACTGCCCCGCTTTGATGATGGCAGGCACTATTCCTCCAGGGATATACAGGATGCTTCCTTTATCCGCCTCAGGAATGTGAACGTAGGCTACCATCTGCCCAAAGGCATACTGGCCAGTTTAAAACATGTGCAGGATGTACAGGTATTCGTACAGGCGCAGAACCTCCACACCTGGACCAAATGGAAGAGTTTTGACCCGGAAGGCAATAATGGCGATGGCCGCTTTGACTATCCCGCTGCCAGAACCTACACCGTTGGTCTGAATGTAAAATTTTAAAAGCTCGCAATCATGATCATCCGATATATTAAATATACCATCCGTTATAGCGCTGTATTACTCTCATTGTGCGTGCTGTCCTGTAACAAACAGCTGGACCTTCAGCCCAGCGATACCATAGATGCATCCAAAGCCTACCGGACGGTAGCAGACCTCAATGGCGGTTTGCTGGGGGCATACGCCGGGCTGAGTGATAATACTATCTATGCCGTATCACTTACTTCTGATGAGATTACGCTGCCCAATGAGAATGGCACCGGTGGCGGTGTGGCCTCTTACCGCTGGCAGATAGATCCCAGCAGCACCACCATCACAGCTCCCTTTACAGAGCTCTATATTGTTATAAACCGGGCCAACCAGGCATTGGCTGCCGTGGATAAAGTGACCGCCAAACCGGACGAAGAGCCTTTACGCGCACAATATCACGGCGAGTTACTGGCCCTGCGCGCTTTCTGCCATTTTGAGCTGCTGCAGAACTTCGCGGAGGCCTATGAGCCCAATGCTTTGGGCGTACCTTTTATGGATAGCTCCGTTATCAGCAAACCCTCCCGCCAAACCTTTGGCGAAGTGATGGGACGGATCATGGCAGACCTGCAGACCGCTAAAGGCCTCATTCCCGCAGACTTTACAGATGATACCCGTATCACCCCGGCAGCGGTGGCAGCCATACAGGCGCGGGCAGCCTTGTATGCCAAAAGCTGGAACGATGCAGCCACCTTCGCAACAGAGGCAATACAAGCCATGCCGTTGGCTGCAAAAGCGGATTTTTCCGGTATCTGGACAGATACCAAAGAAACAGAGGTGTTATGGAAGCTCAAGAAAACAGCAGACGATGACTTCATGGGCAAACTGTATTACAATAACGAGATCGTACTATATGCGCCCGCCTTTGAGCTCATCAACCAGTTCGACAAAACAAATGATGTACGTTACGCCGCTTACATCCTATTTGATAATACCCGTGGCGCCGGCAAATCGCAATACCTGGTAAATAAATACATGGGTAGCGACGATGCCCTGGGCCTGGCGGATATCAAACTTTTCCGCACTGGCGAAATGTACCTCATCCGCGCAGAAGCACGGGCAGAGAACAACGATCTTACCGGCGCTGCCAAAGACCTGAACGATCTTCGCGCGGCCCGCATTACCGGTTACACGCCACAGGCGTTCGCCAGCAAGGATGCCCTTATCACCGCTATCTATACAGAGCGTTATAAGGAGCTGGCATTTGAAGGCCACCGCCTCTTCGACCTTCGCAGACGCGATATGCCCGTAACACGGGAGCCGGCAGATGCTACCAACGCCCTGGGCGCAGTGCTCCTCAAACCCGGCCAGAAAGGCTATGCATACCCTATCCCGGATGCGGAGACCAAGGCCAACAAAAACATGCAACAAAACCCAGCTTATTAACCCAGAGAAACTACGCATATAATGATAAAAGGAATCCATGCCGCAGGCATCTGCGCGCTTATACTATTGAGTTGGAAGAATGAGCCGCAACGGTTTTACCCATCCCGCCCGGCTTCCATTGGCATCATTGGCGACACGGCAGACGTGCAAACGACCACCCACGGCGGTGTAGCCCTTATAGGCGGTGGCGGCAATGTGGATGGCGCTTTCCGCTGGATGATAGGCCGGAGCGGTGGCGGCAATGTAGTAGTACTAACCGCCTCCGGTACCAGCGATTACAATGCAGACATCAATGCCCTGGGTAAAGTGAGCTCCGTAGAAACCCTCAACATCACCACCCGCGAGCTGGCAGATAATGATACCGTGGCGGACATCATCCGTAAAGCAGAAATGCTCTTTATCGCCGGTGGTGATCAGTCGCGCTATATGAACCAGTGGAAGGGTACCAAGACCAACGCAGCCATTAACTACCTGCTGCGCGAAAAGAAGGTGCCCGTAGGCGGTACCAGCGCCGGCTGCGCTATCCTCAGCGGTATGTATTACAGTGGCGAAGGGGGCAGCGCTACCTCTGATGTGGTGTTGGCCAACCCTTACGATTCACTGGTAACCGTCTATAACAATGATTTCCTGCAGGCGCCCTATCTGCAGCAGGTCATCAGTGACCAGCACTACCTGAAACGCAAACGGGAGGGGAGACACGTTACTTTCATGAGCCGCATCATAAAGGACTGGCATATCTATCCCAAGGGCATCGCCGTAGACGAGCGCACGGCCGTTTGTATTGATGACAAGGGCAACGCCAAAGTATTTGGCGTAAGCAAAGCCTACTTTATCAGCACAGACAAAAGCAAAGCCCCGGAGCGCTGTGAGCAGGGCCAACCCCTGGAATGGAATGATAACGGCCAGGCGCTAAAAGTATACGAAATACCCGCCAGTGCAGACGGTAACGGCCGCTTCCGTGTGGCAGACTTTGACCCCGCCCAGGCCAGCGGCGGCGCCTGGTACTGGTGGTATGTACAGAACGGGCAGCTGAACAAAAAGGAGATCACTCACTAAATCTGAAATGGTATATGAATAAGAAGTTAGGTTATAGTCTGTTTATAATTAGTCTGATATTATGCTGCCACTGGGCAGTGGCGCAAAAAACAGCCGCCTCCTATGTAATGGTTATCCATGGTGGCGCCGGCACTATCCTGAAAAAGAACATGACGCCGGAAAAAGAAAAGGCCTACCGCGCCGTATTAACCCAGGCCCTGGAAACCGGTTATAAAGTGCTGCAGTCCGGCGGTACCAGCCTGGACGCCATAGAGGCCACCATCCACATCCTGGAAGATGATTCTCTGTTCAATGCAGGCAAGGGAGCCGTATTCACCCACGAAGGCCGTAACGAGCTGGATGCCGCCATCATGAACGGCAAAACTATGCAGGCTGGCGCAGTGGCCGGCGTTACTACCATAAAGAACCCCATCAGCGCCGCCAGGGCCGTAATGGAAAAGTCAGAGCATGTGATGATGATAGGCCCGGGTGCAGAAAAGTTTGCCAAAGACGCTGGCCTGGAGATCGTAGATCCCAGCTATTTCCGTACGCAGTCCCGCTGGGACGAACTGCAAAAAGCCATACAGGAAGACGCCGCGGCTTACAACCCCTCACAGAAGCTGGGCAGCAAGAACCACGATTACAAATTTGGTACCGTAGGCTGCGTGGCCCTGGATAAAGCCGGTAACCTGGCGGCGGGTACTTCCACCGGCGGTATGACCAACAAAAAGTACGGTCGCGTGGGCGATTCTCCCATTATAGGCGCAGGCACTTATGCCAATAATAAAACAGCAGCTATCTCCTGCACTGGTTGGGGCGAGTTTTACATCCGCAATGTAGTGGCTTATGACTTGTCCGCATTAATGGAATACAAGGGTTTATCCGTGCAGGATGCCGGTAATACTGTGATAAAGAAAGTAGGTGATATGGGCGGCGATGGCGGCCTGATCGCATTGGATCATAATGGGCATATGACAATGTCCTTTAATACAGAAGGTATGTATCGCGGGGCGGTTACCAAAGATGGTAAGATAGAGATACATATCTACAAAGATTAAGCTTTTAACACACGGCTTATAGAATGGAACGGCTGCCACTTGTGTGTGGTGGCCGTTTTTGTGTTAAGAGTGGTTTAGATAAGCTTACAGAAATCCGAGACACTGTCTCGGATTTTCACTCTGGTCCATCACCTATCTTTTTCTATAGTAACTCCCCATTATGACATCCCCCACAATTCCACTATCTTATCCTCTCATCGAACGCACACGCCATGAAAGGAAACCTACAAGCCGTTATACTCGCGGCAGCGCTTGCTATGGCCGCCTGCCATCAGCCATCCGGCACAGATCACCAAACCACCGGTAATGATACGATCAGCACCAAAGACAGCAGTGGGCTCACATTCAAGCTCATCAAAGTGGCAGACAGCCTTCCCGGCCCTGTAGCCCTGGAAAATGCCCATGATGGCACCGGCAGGCTCTTTGTAGGCGGCCAGGGCGGCGCCATCTGGATCATTAAAAACGGCAAGCCCTCCAGGGAGCCATTCCTGGATATACGGCGTTCCTTAGTGCACATGGAAGATAAATACATGGATGTAGGCTTGCTGGGCTTCGCCTTTCATCCGGACTATAAACATAACGGCCGGTTCTTCGTTCACTACAGCGCGCCGCCGCGCATTAAAGGCTACGATAATAAATCTGTATTAGCAGAATACCACGTATCCACAGATAATCCAGACAAGGCCGTTCCTACCGGTAAAGTACTGCTGATCGTTGACCAGCCGGAAGAGAACCACAATGGCGGCAACATCGTCTTTGGCAAGGATGGTTATCTCTACATGGGCTTTGGCGATGGTGGCGGCCAGGGGGATAAACACGGTACCATTGGCAACGGCCAGGACCTAAACCAGCTTTTAGGTAAGATCATCCGCATAGACGTTAATCATGGCGCTCCTTATAAGATACCGCCGGATAATCCTTTCGTTGGTAAAAAGGCCCGGCCGGAGATATGGGCCTATGGCATGCGTATGCCCTGGCGCATCTCTTTTGATAGCAAAACCGGTGAGTTGTTTTGCGGGGATGTAGGACAGGATACCTACGAAGAAGTGGACATCATTGAAAAAGGGCTCAACTATGGCTGGCGGGCTATGGAAGGTTTCCATATTTATGATACGGTATTATACAATAGGGGAGGAGATTTCATTCGCCCCATTGCAGAATATAAACATACTACCGGTGTTAGCATCACCGGCGGCTTTGTATACCGTGGCAGCCAGTACCCCGCTATGGAAGGCAAATACATCTTTGCCGACTGGGCGTTTAAAGTCTTTTACCTGCAGCAGGAAGGTGATAAATGGGCCATGCACGATGCACATTTTGAAGATAAGAAGGATAATGTTTTCCCCTTCCGCATCAACAGCTTTGGCCAGGGAGAAGATGGAGAGATTTATATGGTAACGCAGAATGATGTAGGCGCCCTGAACCATTCCGGTGTGATCTATAAAATAACGGCGCTATAAGAAGCGCTACTAAAATAGGCCGCCTCAAAAGAGACGGCCTATTTACACACGGGCCTCACAATTCCAGCAACCTGTTGATGGTTACCTTCTCCCCTTCAACGACCATCCCGTCTTCAACCCCACTACAAACACCACCAGCAACGTCTCTCCCAGCGCCAATATAATATCCCCCGGCACCCGCAGCCACCGCAACACCTTCACAACATCCTGCTGCATAAATTCCGCAGACCGCGCATACCAGTATCCATGCTGTATAGATGCCCCTGCCTGCATGATCCCGATAGGCAGCATGCTCACCGTTGCCATTACCAACAATCCTATATTAATACTCCAGAAAGCCGCTCCCAGTAGTTTGTCATTCCAGTGTTGATGTGGGTACAATCCCCGCAGTACAAACAGCATCAGTCCTATACCTAATATCCCGTACACGCCAAACAATGCCGCATGGCCATGTACAGCTGTGGTGTTCAATCCCTGTATATAATACAGCGCAATAGGCGGGTTGATGGCAAACCCAAATATGCCCGCGCCTAAAAAGTTCCAGAAACACATAGCAATAAAACAATAAATAGGCCATTTATACGCTTTTATCCAGGTGGTAGACTTGCTCAGCAGGTAGTTCTGGTAGGCTTCATAACCTATCAGCACCAGCGGCACTACTTCCATGGCGCTAAACGTAGCCCCCAGGGCCAGTACTGCTATGGGGGTGGCGCTAAAGTAGATATGATGGAAGGTGCCCAGTATACCGCCGGCAAGGAATACAATAGTAGAGAACAGCACCGCTGTTGTGGCGGATTTTATCTCCAGCAACCCCAGTCTGCAGAACAGGAACGCGGCTACCACGGTGGCAAACACCTCAAAAAAGCCTTCAACCCACAGGTGCACTACCCACCAGCGCCAGTACTCGGCTACTGCCAGGTGCGTTTGGCGGCCATACATCAGCCCTGCGGCATAGAATACGGCAATAGCAATGGAGGCGATCACAAACAGGGTAAGTAAATGCCGGCTTTCATCTTTTTTACGTAATGCGGGTAACAGGGCGCGCAACATCAATACCAGCCAGATGATAAGACCGCCCAGCAGTAGTATCTGCCATATCCGGCCCAGCTCCAGGTACTCATAACCCTGGTGTCCCCACAGGAAATTATCCACCAATCCCAGTTTCTGCATTACGCCCAGCCACTGCCCGGTCAGAGAGCCCAGTACCACTATCAGCAGTGCGGTGAACAGGATGTTCACGCCCAGCCGCTGAAAGCGTGGTTCATGACCGGATACGGCCGGCGCTATATAAAGGCCGGTGGCCAGCCAGGAGGTAGCTATCCAGAAAATCGCCAGCTGCACATGCCAGCTGCGGGATACGGATTGTGGCAGGTATCTATCCAGCGGAAACCCATAGAACGCGCTGCCTTCCACGCCGTAATGCGCGGTGATCACGCCGGCCAGCATCTGCACCAGTATCAGCAGGCTCACGATCCAGAAGTATTTCAACGTGGCTTTCATAGAGGCGGTAGGCTGCATATTACGCAGCGGATCCTCCAGCGGTAGCACCGCTGGCGCCTCTTCTTTCTGGCGGATATGATACAGCACCAGCAAAGCTATACAGGCAAGTAGCAACAACACGCTAAAACCGCTCCACAGGTGCAGGCTGGCGGCAGGCACATTTCCGGTCAGTTCATCCCCCGGCCAGTTGTTGGTATAGCTTACTTTACTGTCCGGCCGTTCTGCCACGCACACCCAGGATGCCCAGGCAAAAAAAGCAGCCATCTTTTGCATACGGGCCGTGTCTTTAATGGTGCCTGCGGGTATGGCGTATTGGTTACGCAGGGCGGCAAAACCGGGATCGTTCATAAACAGCTTTCCATAATACGCCGCCAGCGCGTGAAAGGCGACCGTGCGTGCTGTAGAATACACGAGCGTACGCCTGTCTGCGTTATAGGTGTTCGTACGCAGGTCCTGCTGCAGCCTTACTTTATACGCTGCCTGCTCAGCGGCAGATAGCTGCGTGTATACCTTGCCGTCTTTTTGTGCCAGGGCGGCCAGTACCAGCAAAGCTTCCCGGTGCAGATAGTCTGCCGTCCAGTCAGGGGCTATATAGGCGCCGTGTCCCCAGATACTGCCCACGGTTTGTCCGCCTATGGATTGCCAGACATTTTGGCCATCCTTTATTTCCTGGCCGGTAAAAAGAAGCTCGCCGTTTTCGCTTTCTACCCGGTCCGGGATAGGAGGGGCCTGCCGGTAAATATCTGTACCAAACAGGATCAGTACGGCAAAAGAGATCACCATTACGAGGGTCAGCCCTCGCCATAATTTTTTCGTTGACATAATGTTGTGATTTATAATGGATAGTGTGGTCGTCAGCTCCGCTTAAAAAGCGACAGCCCGTAGGCGATCAGTAACAGGGTTTTAATGAATTCCGCGCCTATGAAGTAGAAATGTAAATAAGAATTAGTTACAGGTTGGTGGTGGATCTGTAGCTCTGCCCGGGCGTCCAGCGCTGGCAACAGCCAGCAGGTCTGTAGTAGCAGTACGGTCAGTATTACCAGCAAGTAAAGGTGTGGTAGCCGTAGCAGTGGTCCGCCGTATAGGATGGCGCTGAGCGTTACGATCACGGCAAATACCCACTCCACTTTATTCAGCGCGCCAAATACCAGCCGTCCTATGCCCAGCCCTATGGGCAATGTTATTCCTGGTGCGCGGAACTTCAGCCAGGCTTCCAGGAAACTGATGCCGCATACAAAGCCGGTCCACGTAAAAGTGCATACCAGGGCGGCCGGTTGTGATACCTGCATATTCATAGTAATGGTCTTCCCGGGTTAGCGCGGTAATAATCCAGTTTGGAAATAAACATGGCGGCCATCTTATCCCCGCGCCATTTTGCTTCTGTGGCCTTCTCGCCGCTAAAATGCCGGTCCACGGAGGCGTGCCACAGTTTTAGCCAGGTGTCAAAATGATCCTGGTGTATGGGCAGGTTCACATGTTTCATAAAAGGATTGCCCTGGTAGTCCTGTTCATGGAACAGCACCGTTTGCCAGAAGCTGTACATCCGCTCCAGGTGCGCCGGCCAGTGATCGCCTATTGCCCCGTTAAAAATGGGCCCCAGTAAAGTATTCTCCCGCACCTGCCCGTAAAACGTATCTACCAGCAGCCGTATATCAGCTTTGTTGCTGATGTCTGTTGTTGTGCTCATATCTATAAAAATATATTAAGACCTTTTTGTCCTTTATTTAGATAAAATTTTTAACGTTTCAGAAATGCCAGATGCTGCTCCAGCTGCTCATTGAACTTGCCCAGCTTAGCCTTCTCCAGCATAGTAAAGATGTCTTTCCGGATCTTTTTAAATTCATGATGGATAGGGCAGGGGTGCGTTTCAGAGCAATGTTTTAGCCCCAGCCCGCAACCGGCAAAGATCTTATCACCATCTACGGCCTTCACCACATCCGCCAGGCTGCACTTGGCAGTGGCGGCGTCCAGGTAAAAACCGCCATTAGGTCCTTTAACAGATTGTATCAATCCCTGCTTTCCCAGGTCCTGCAGGATCTTGGCAATAAAGTGCTCCGGGGAATCTATTCCCTTCGCTATCTCTTTAATACCTACCTTCTCGCCGTCCTTCGACCGCTGCGCCACAAACATCACCGCCCTTACGGCATATTCACAAGTCTTGGAAAACATGAACACCTCCTTTTACCGCACAAAAATAATTAAATATTGGAATAAAAGACAAAAAACTCTTTTAATTACTTTCAGATCTTTCCAATCAGCCAACCCACTCCCGTCACAAGGCTTTCCACCTCACATGGATAGCATTCAAAAGGGTCCTTAGCTGGCGCAGCTCCCTCAGCCCATTTCCAATCAGCCAACCCACTCCCGCCCTAAAGCATCCTACCTTGCGCGGCAGGATTCAAAACGGCCCTTGGCTGGCGCGGTTCCTGCAGCCTACTTGCCAAACGAGCTCCCCGCGGCAGGCGCAGGCCGTTTTTGAACCTGCCGCGCATTAGGTATTATTTAACGGATAACGGATAAAAAAAAGTCCGGAGATGCCCCCAGACCTTTTCTACTTAATGGTAGCATCCGATATCACTAATCTCCAATATTCTTAAATACAAAACCACCAGCCATCCCTTCCATCACAAAACCCACTACCAGCCGCGTAGCAGATATTTCCTTTATAGTATAAACACTCCCTGAGCTAAGCGTCAGCTTGTTGGTGGCCTCGTCATATTGCCATGTGCCTTTCTCAACATGATCGCCATCCTTATCTTCATAAGTAAGATCAGTTTTATACCTTGTATAGCCAACATACGGCAGCGCCTTCTGTTTTTTATTGCCCGCTATTATTTCCTCGGCGTGCCATTTATGACACAACAACGTTATTACTTCCTCTTTCCCGGGAATGGTAGTCTGCGCTGATATCTGCACAAACGGAATAAAAAACAGCAGAAAGAATAAATATTTCATAGCTATAGATTTGTCCCACAAAATACCATATAACCCTATCCATCCAACGCCCCCATACTTCTATCCAACCCTTTTGCTAACTTCGTTCCTATGAAAATATTTCCCCTATTATACAGCATCCTGTTAACATCCGCCTGCCACACACCCCCCGGCAACAGCCAGCAGCAGGCGGATGATAAAACCCCCGCGCCGGACAGCAGCATAACCATTCCCTTTACAGACTCCGATAGCATCACCTTCTCCAAAGAAAACATGCAGGAAGTAATAGCCTTTTACCCTGAACTATACGAAGAAATGCCGGACCCGCCGGATATCACCTGGGCCCGCAGCCTGCACGGCGCAGAAACGCCGGAGAGCGGCGCCAGTATCCTCTTCGCCAGCCTCGCCGGACAGGATGATTATTACATCCTCTACGGCTGGTTCCTGCAAAAACATAATACCGGTCAAGAGCTTAAAGGCAAAAGGGATACGCTTATAGGTATTTTCCGTAACATCAATTTTGTATTTGACTACCTCAATAATGGGGGTACCTACTTTGGCCATCAGTTTAAAAGGATCGTCGGCTACGCGGAATACGGCGTATACGAATACCGGACCCGTAATGTTTGGTTCAAAGAGCCGTATGATGTGGGGCCGCAGAAACAGTGTTACCTCGCTGCATTACGCCAGCGTATAGCAGATGATATTAATGCCGGGCGGGATGACTACTCGCCGGAACGGCTGGAAGAGCGGCGCCAACAGATCAGCGTATTTGTGGCCGCCCTGGATAGCCTCATCACAGATCATTTTTACCTCCGCCAGGCACAGGCATTTCAATATTCGCATTATTACTAATGCATGAATGTTGGCTTAAACTTAATGATCGCTTAACATAAAGTTCATATACCGCCCGTACTTTAACGGCTTGGTGGCCGTAGTGTTTCATAATATAATAAAACCGGCCCTTTCCTTTTGTTGCATAAAGCGGTTAACTTGCAACGCTTTTTTAAACTCTGTTTATCGATCAAAATGAGCATCAGCGAACTCACTGACACCGGGCTACTACAACGCATACAGCAGGATGATGTACAGGCATTCGAAGCGCTGTATCTCCGTTTATGGGAGTCCCTGTTCGTGTTCGCCATGAAACGCCTGGGTACAGAATCAGATGCGGAAGATGTGGTGCAGGAAGTATTCGCCAGCCTCTGGGCGCGCCGCCACTCCCTCCAGGTAAGGGACAGTTTTGAAGGATACCTTTTCTCCGCCGTTAAATACAAGGTCATTAACCGCATTGCCGCCATGATGCAGCACCCGGAAAAACTGGATTACGTCCGGGAATCGCTGTTGCCTGCTGTCAACAATGCGTCAGAGGGCCTGCTCTCCAAAGAGCTGCAGCATATCCTCAGCCAGGGGGTTCAGTCCCTGCCCGCCAAAATGCGCGAGATCTACTTATTATATATAGAACAGCACCGCTCCATAACAGATATCTCCCACCTGCTTTCCCTCTCAGAACAAACCGTGCGCAACCAGCTGGGCCTTGCCCGCGGCCGGTTAAAGAAATCGCTCCAGCACGCTATGCTGCTCAGTTTCTTTTGTTAATATATCCTTAACATTCGGATCTGGTTAAAAAGCGATTTTACCGGACATATAGGTAAAGACGCATTGATGGATCTAAACGGATTTGAAAAAGTGGTGCAACGGTACCTCAACGGTCAGGCTACAGATGACGACCTGTTGCTGATAGAGGAATGGTTGCGCCGCACAGAAGGTAATGACTACCAACTTACAGAGGAGCGGAAAAAGATGGTGGCCGCCAGGCTGCTGCCAAGGCTCCATGCCATTACCCATCCGCAGGAAGTCCCGCAGACTAAGGGACTACTCCGCCACCTTTCTAAACGGGTGGTACGTATTGCTGCCGCTTCCATCATCCTCACCCTTACCGGTAGCCTGGGATGGCTCTTCCGCTATCAGCTGGCAGATACTATCTCGCCCGTGGCCCTTAAGACCATTAAGGCCGGCCCCTATGAGATCAAAAAGATAGCGCTGCCGGATCACACACTGGTAACCCTTAATACCGGCGCCTCCATCAGCTTCCCGGTACGTTACCGTGGTCACAACCGCACGGCTACCGTCAGCGGCGAAGCCTATTTTGAAGTAACAAAAGATCAGGATAAACCTTTTATCGTACATACCTCCTCGCTGGATGTAACGGTGCTGGGCACCTCCTTTGTAATAGGAGAGCAGCGGGCCTTTGCTACCGTCAGCGTAATTACCGGCAGGGTAAGGGTAGCGGCGGATGAGCAGCAGCTGGCAGAATTACAGCCCGGTCTGCAGGTACGCTATGACAAACAATCCGGCAAGGCAAACCTGCTGCGTATAGATGTACAGCAGGTAACCGCCTGGACGCAGCACAGCCTGTCCTTTCAGGAAGCGCCGCTGGAACAGGTCTTAACAACAATAGCAAAACAATGGAATGTGAGGATGATACTGCCGCCTGTACCTTCAGGAAAGGAGTTCTCCGGAGATTTTACCAGTAACGATAGTTTGGATGATATGATGTCCGCCCTGGCTTTGGCCACAGGGATAAAGTGGAAACAGACGACCGCAGGAGTTATCAGTATAGCATATCCGTAAGCAGGTAGCCTCACCCGTGCTACCCGCCCAGGAACAATTTTTTTCATTGGCAACAATGGAACAGGAAGCTTATTGTCAGAAAATAAAGAATAAACAACCAGCTAATAAAAATATGTACCCGAAGAAAACAAACTTTACACAATGGGCCCATCGTATGCGGCGCAGGACCTGCATACTCATTGCGGGCTTGCTCATATGCCTGCAGCCGGATTGGGCGTTCAGCCAGGCAGAAAGCTTTGCAGAGAAAAAGATCTCCGTAGCATTTTCTAACGAAGACCTTACCGGCGCTATCCATAAAATAGAGAAGAAGATCAATGCGCGTTTTATGTACGATGCATTGGAGCTTAGGAAATCAGACAAACGAGTGTCTGGCGCCTATAAAGACGAGACCGTTGCGGTGGTGCTCTCAAAAGTATTGTCCGGTACCGGCTTCGGCTACCAGCAGCTGAAGGAAAAGAACATCATCTACAAATTGTCCGCCGAAGAAAATGCTACGTCCCGCGTTGCAATATCCGCAGACCCTGCAGACGAAGTGGCCATCAACGGCAAAGTAACAGATGAGAAAGGCGAAATACTGGTAGGTGTTAACATCCGTACCAAAAATGGTAATAAAGGCGCTATCAGCGATGTTGATGGCCGTTACACGCTAACCGTGCCAAAAGGCACGGTACTCGTTTTCTCCTTCCTGGGCTACAGCCCCCGCGAAGTGGCGGTAGAAAAGGCCCAGAACATGGACATCCGCATGATGCCGGACTCCCGCACCCTGAACGAGGTGGTGATCAACACCGCCCTGGGTATCAAACGCGAAGAGAAAGCCCTGGGTTATTCCGCTACCGTAATAACAAATGAACAGCTGACCAATGCCGTTTCCGCCAACTGGACAGACGCGCTTTCCGGTAAAGTGGCCGGCCTTAACCTGGTAAGGTCCAACGGTGGCCCTACCGGCTCTAATAAGATCATCCTCCGCGGAGAAAATAACCTTACCGGCGATAACGAAGCGCTGATCGTAGTGGATGGGGTAGTGGTTAACCAGGGCAGCGGCCGCCGCACAGCGGTTACCGGCGAGCTTACCTATGGTACCGGCAGTGATAACATGCCGGCGGATTATGGCAGTGGCATCAACGATATTAACCCGGAAGATATTGAATCCGTTACCGTGTTAAAAGGCCCCGGTGCGGCTGCATTGTACGGCCAGCGTGGTGCAAACGGCGCTATCATCATCACCACCAAGACCGGCGCCAGCAAAAAGAAAGGCCTGGGGGTTACCTTTAATTCCAATGCCAATATAGAAGAGGTGAACCGCTGGCCTGCCCTGCAATATGAATACGGCCAGGGCTTAGGCGGCGCGGATTACTACTCCTATGGCGCTTCTGCGGATGGTCCCAGCACTTCCAGCACCAGCTCTGCCTACGGGCCTAAGTTCAATGGGCAGTCATTTTATCAGTATGATCCCGTAACGCAAACACAGGGTAAGGAAAGAACCCCCTGGGTGCCTTATAAGAATGATAGCCGGAATTATTTCACCTCCGGACAAACATTCACCAACAGCATCAGCGTATCTGGTGGTACGGACAAGACTACGGCTCGTTTCTCCGTCACCAACGTGGATAACAAATGGATCATCCCAAATACCGGTTACAAACGTAATACGGTATCCATGTCCGTAAGCACCAAGGCTACAGATAAACTGCAGATCTCTTCCAAGATAGATTACACCAACAAATGGAGCGATAATTTACCCGGCGCCGGCTACGGCAACCAGTCCATCATGTATTGGTACATTTTCTGGCAGCCCAATGCTGCTGTAGATTGGTTAAAGGACTATTGGGTGCATGGGCAGGAAGGCCTGAAGATCAAGTTCCCGTACAGCTCTTTCCCGGAAAACCCATATGCCGTTTCCAATGAGTTCATCAACCGTACTAACCGTAACGGTGTTACTGGTAATGTGCAGGCTGTCTATTCCTTTACCAGTGAATTAAGCCTGATGGTACGTACTTCTGTGGATCTGTCTTATGAGCAACGCGGGCAATCCCGTCCTTATGATGCAGGCTCCAAAATGCCAAAAGGCAGCTACCGTACGCAGAACATCTTCTCCATGGAGGCTAGCAGCGATTTTCTGCTCAAATACGCCAGGAAGATCACCCACGCTATCGATTTCTCCCTATCTGCCGGTGGTAGCATCCTGCGTAATACATACAACAGGGATGAGACCCGTGCAGACTCCCTTACGTACCCAGGCGTATATACATTCGCCAATGCGGCGGGCCCGCTGGTGACTATGCCCTGGAGAAGCAAATACGCGATCAACAGTTTTTATGGATTGATGGCAGCCAGCTACAGGGACTTCCTGTTCGTGGACCTTACCGCCCGCCAGGACTGGAACAGCGTACTGGCTACACCCGTGCGCACGACCAACGCAGGCTTCTTTTATCCCTCTGCCAATATGAGCTTCATTGCCTCAGAAGTAATGGAGCTGCCCAAAGCTATCAGCTTTGCAAAATTCAGGTTCTCCGTGTCAGGTGTAGGTAGCGGACAAACGGTGCCATACCGTACAGCCTTTAACTACACTTCAGCGGGCAGCCTCTATAACGGCGGTCTGGAGAATCCGGCCATCCTCGCTAACCCGGATCTGCGGCCCCTGCGTACCATTACCTACGAAGCTGGTACCAATGTGCGCTTCTTTAACAACCGTATAGGAATAGACCTGGCGGTGTATAACGGCAACACAAAAGACCAGATCCTGGAACGTATCGTAGACCGCGCCTCCGGTTATACCCGTACCCTCATTAATGCGGGTAAGGTAACTAACAGCGGCCTGGAGCTGGCGCTGAACGCTACGCCAGTCACCACAAAAACCGGCTTTACCTGGAATACCAATATCGTATTCTCCACCAACCGTAACCGTATCAAGCAGCTGGCAGATAGTTCTGTAGTGCTGCAAACCGGCCCTGTGGGCGGTGTGCAGATCGTGGCTAAAGAAGGCGGCAGCATGGGCGACCTGTACGGCCGTGGTTATGTACGCTCCCCGGATGGGCAGATCGTATATGATTCCAGGACCGGCTTCGCCCTCATTTCTGAAGATGTGAAGTACCTGGGCAATACCGTGCCCAAATGGAAACTGGGCTTCACCAATGATTTCACCTACAAACAGTTTCATCTCAACCTCTTGTTCGATGCGCAATACGGCGCCGTAGCCCACTCCCTCACGCATTACAAACTGGCGGAGCAGGGCAAAACGCCCAATACCCTCCCCGGCAGGTTCAATGGTATCATCGGTAACGGCGTAGTACAGGATGGTGACGGCAAATACCGCAAGAACGATGTGATCGCCACGGATATAGATGAGTACTACCGCTCGCATTATGGGGTAGATAATGCAGAGGGCAGCACCTTCAGCACTGACTTTGTAAAGTTCCGGGAGGCCCGCCTGGATTATACCCTTAGCCCGCAGCTCACCCGCCGTTGGGGCTTGCAGCGGGTAACGCTGGGCGTATATGGCCGTAACCTGTTCATCTGGTCCCCCTGGCCCATCTTCGATCCGGAATTTGGTACCCTCAATGGCACTGATATCGTGCAGGGCTATGAAGTGGGACAGTTCCCATCTACCCGCTCTTTTGGCGTAAATCTGATTATAGGACTTTAATCCGTTGAATAATGAAGCAGATAATAGTTAAGATCACAGGTGCGGTGCTGCTGGCAGGTATGCTGCTCTCGTCCTGTACAAAGAACTTTGAGGATATTAATACAGATCCTAATAACACGCCCAACGCCGCGCCCAAACAGCTCCTGGCGCCTGCGTTGGTAGGTGCGCTCACTTATGGCATGTTGCGCAACCGTAACTTCAATAATGAGCTTATGCAGGTAACCGTTAATACAAGTGATGCAGAGGGCCAGGTGTTCCGTTATGACTACCGCGCCAACTGGGCAGATTACCTGTACAATGGCTGGTATTCTGAGCTCACCAACTTTAAGGATATCTATAAGATCGCCAGCGGAGAGCTGGCCTATAACAAATCCTACATGGGTATTGCGCTCATCTGCCAGTCCTGGATCTATTCCATGCTCACAGATACCTATGGGGATATTCCTTACTTCCATTCAAACGAGGCTAAGGATAGCAGTAACTACGAGCCGGCTTTCGATAAGCAGAAAGATATCTATGCGGATATCTTCAGGAAGCTGGATACCGCCAACACGTTGCTTACTACCGGCACCGCTATCGACTCTGCCAGCGATCCCGTATACCGCGGCAGCGTAGCCAAATGGCGTAAGTTTGGTAACTCCCTCTACTTACGCCTGTTGTTGCGCGTTTCCGGTAAAGCGGAGGTGGCCCAGAGCAGTATAGCCAAAATAAAGGATATCGTAGAGGTGAACGCTGCCAAATATCCCATTATCGCCAATAACGACGAATCGGCTATCCTTCACTGGACAGGCGCCGGCCCCTATGTATCCCCCTATCTCAGCGTAAGGGAACAGGACTTCCGCGCGCCCGGCATCGCCAGCTTCTTTATCGATCACCTGGTGTCCTGGAACGATCCCCGTATCGACATTCCCACTTATGGTTCCTCAGGCGTTAACAGGTGGGCCATCAGCCCGGCTGCAGGTATCTATGCAGGCATTCCCAGTGGTTATGCGCCCGGTAGCGGCGTGGTAAAGAAAAGCTACTTCCTGTCCACTACCTCCGCGGCTACTTTAATGACAGACCCGCTCACCGGTATGATGATGAACTACGCAGAAGTACAGTTCATACTGGCAGAAGCGGCCGCCAAAGGCTGGATCAGCGGTTCCGCGGAAACCTATTATAACAATGGGGTGCAGAACAGCATCACCCTCTGGTTGCCCCAGTGGAAACTGGCCATTGCAGACTACCTCTCCGCGGCAGATATTCAGTGGAACGAGGCTGGTACCGTAGAAGACAAAATGGAGCAGATCCATCTCCAGAAATACTACGCCCTCTTCCTCGAAGACCTGGAGCAATGGTTTGAATACCGCCGCACCGGCCATCCGGTACTGCCCAAAGGGCCGGGCTTAAGGAATAACGGTATCATGCCGGCCAGGATGACCTACCCGGTATACGTACAATCTACTAATCCTACCAATTATAAAATCGCCGTTGCCGCCCAGGGTCCGGATGTGATCTCTACCCAGGTATGGTGGCAAAAACCCTGATCTAAACCAGCATAACAATGAAACAGATAAGCATATATTCCTTCCTGTTATTGTCATTAGCCTGCTTATGGGGCTGTAAAAAGGATACCTATCCCGGGGCGGAGCTCGGCCCCTATATATCCATGTTTGATGTCCGCCATCTCTACCGGGGCTCGGAGGTGACCCTTAACACGGATAATATGGGCGGCGCAACTAAGATCACCGGAGTGGTAGTATCAGACCACACTGGCGGCAACCTGCCGCAAGGCCTGCTGGTGCTGCAGGATAACCGCCGCCTCTCACAACTGCGTGGTATTTCCCTGCCCGTTGGCGACCTGGCCAAAACATTTGTGCCTGGTGATTCCATCATCGTGCATGTTGAAGGCCACGTGCTCAAAAAAGTGAACGGTATCCTGGAGATCACGGGCATTACCGCAAATGATATTGCCAAAGTAAGCTCCGGTATTAAGATTCCGGTAAACCGTGTTCCCATCAACAAAATACTGGCAGCGCCAGATGATTATGAAAGTACCCTTTCCGTAATCGTTAAAGGCGGCTTCGATCCGTTGCCCGCCCCCAAGGAAAGGTTATCCGGCAATAAAGTGCTGAACGATGGCTTTGGCAATATCACCCTGCGTACCGCGGATACTGCTACGTTTGCAGGCGATCTGGCGCCTGTTAGCGCCAATTTTTACGGCATCATGTTCAATGCCAATGGTTCGGATGGTAAGCCGGTGCCGGAGTTCCGCATGCGTACCCATGATGATGTGCAGGTGCTTAGCTCCGAGATAGAGATTGCCCCCGTCGTGATTGCCGGTTTTATGAGTGATCTGCAGGGTGGGGATGGTAACTACGAATACGTACAGCTCCTGGCTACAAAGGATATCGACTTTTCCGTAACGCCTTTTGCCGTGGTGGTTACCAACAATGCCAACGCTTCCAAACCCGGCGGTTTCCCTGCTAAGGGCTGGGCTACGGGTACACAGCGTACCTTTAAGTTTAACCTCTTTTCCGGTAAGGCGGCTAAGGGCACATACTTCTACGTAGGAGGCGCCAATAAAAAGATCAATGGCCCTAACTCCACCAGTATAGCCCAGGCCAACTGGATCAGGACCTTCGACTATACCAAACAGGATGGCGATGGTTTTGGGGCGATGACGGGCGGCCTCTTCGCCAACAGTGGCAACGCCTCCGGTGTAGCCGTGTTTGCAGACTCCGTAGTAACGGTGGATTCCCGTCCCGTAGATGTGATCTTCGTAGCCACCGGCGGCAGCCTTTTTACAGCTGGCCCACCGGCGCAAGGGTACCGCATCACCAATACAGACTGGTATGATGTAAAAAATCCCCTCACCCTCGAAGATCAGCCCTTTTACCGCGCCGGTTCCAACACCCTCAGCCTGGTATACAACACGGCAGATCTGGGTTACTATAACTTGTTGGGTGGCGAGTACAGCCCCACGCTGGGCAAATGGATGAAAGCCCGCACACAGGGCGCCCCCATACTCAGCAAAAGCTCTGCCCTGGCAGATATTGAAGGAGAAAGCGCAACAAAGCTCAGACAGTAGTATAACATAACAACAATAAAGCACTAAAAGGGGTATCTGTATAAGATACCCCTTGCTGTTTCTGTATTGGCGGAAGGAGATTACTTTCCTTTTTTGCTGATATCACACAGCATATCAGAATGTATATTCAACCCTATATTGGTGATATTGTACAGGTGCTCGCTGGCTACAATGTATACGATCTCGCATATCTCCCGCTCTGTAAAGTGTTGCGCCATACGCGCAAAAGCGGCCGTGTCCGCCTTTTTATGGGTGGTCAGTTCCGTTACATAATCCAGCATCGCCCTTTCCGCCTCATTAAACAGCGGACTGGTGCTGTATTTGTCCAGCGCGTCAAATTTGGCCACATTCATAGAGGCCTGTATGGCAGCCGCCCGGCCAATATCCATACAGAACAGGCAAATATTGATACGGGCTACCTGCTCACGTATCAGCATCACCATTTCTTTGGATAGCTGCAGCTTTTTATCCAATTGGGAAACCTTGCCATAAAACATCCCAAAGGCGGTAGGAAGGCGGGCAGAGTGCACTTTTAAAGGCATCAGCACCTTGCCAAATTGTTTACGGGTAAAATAGTAAACGAGTTTCATGATAAGGCCCTTAGGCTGCTCAATAGGTGCAAGTAACGTATCCATTTTGTTGTGTTTTTTTAGTGGTGAATGATGGTCAGTACACCCTTATAGGTACCGGGTAAATCACAATTGGACAGAAAACCGTAAATTTTTTTCACCCCCCTGAAAACAAAAGGGCGCCAGCTTATAAAAAGCGGCGCCCCAAACAACTATGCTGCTAAATGGACGCTAAAACTTATAGGAGAAACTGGCCGTATAATTCCGCTGCTTCTGCAGGTTCACAGACCAGTTTTTGCGGTCCCTGGCCGCCCGGCGCCCTGCCTTTTTCTGCATAAAAATTATCGGCGCCTTTCAGGTTCCTGGTTTCGTTATAGCTATACCCGGCTATCAGGTTCAGCCCGCGGAAGGGATTGGCATTAAGGTCTATTTCAAGGCCCTTGCTGCCCACCCGGCCAATCTGTTGCGATTCCGTGGGGCTAACATCTACCACGCGGTCGGTTAGGCTGGTACACCAGGCACCTACCCGGGCGTTACGCGACATGTTCATGGGACTCAATTATTTACCCGCCGGCGTTTTACCATCTTCCATGCGCAGATAGCTGGCAGCCTTTAGACCAGGATTGGTATCCATCGGCTTTGCCACATCTGTATAATGGTTATCATGTACCAGCACGCTGGAGGTGCTGCTGCCGCCACCGCCAAGCATAATACCTTTGGGCGCGGTGGTAATGCTGTTATCTTCAATAATGGCGTCTGTTACAGAATTAGGCTCTGCTCCCGGCGAGGTGCGGATATACGAATAGTCATACAGCTGGTTATGCCGCACCAATGCGCCAATGTTCAAACCAGGCCCGCCGGTGCCAATAAGGTTAATGCACTGGTAGCCGGAGTGCTGGTCATTGATCCCGAACCAATGGCTGTAATTACCTTCCCGTAGCTCGCAGTCTACAATATCAATATACCAGTTGGGCTGCTTGCCGTGGTACAGTAAAGATCCCCGGCTGATGATACCATTGCTCCGCCGCATCTTTAACCCGGCTATTACGCAATTCTGTGCAGAGCCATACAGCTGGTACGCCCCGCCGTCCGTCACTTCGTTATTCACAAAATACAGGTGTTTACGGATAGTGGTGATGCTGATCACGGAGCTCGCATCAGGGTCCACAGCAAAGGGTTGATCCAGCTGTATATTATCCAGCGTATGGCTTACAATACGCCGGTATTGCCCTGCCCCCTTGCCTTGTATAATAAACACGCCGCCACCAGTCCATTTATTCGCAGTCCATTGATAAGTGCTGGCCCCGGCTGGCAATGTAAGCGTAACCCCATTCACGCTGCCCACAGGCCCTGCATACGCGCCGCCGCCACCATCCAGTGTCATCACTTCGCGGTCATTTGTATAATCAAAGGGAATGGTATTGCGCGCTTCATACAGGTCATGACTTTCATCAATGGTAGATGCATATCCGTAACCATCCGCCTGTTTATAACAATCCTCAAATATCAGCCCCTTGGGGTGTATCACCATATAAGACTGGTTGGTGCCGGTGCTGTTGCGTTGGAAACGGCAATGTTGTATAAACCCGCTCACACCGGAAAAGCCGTACATGCCGCTGGAGTTAAAATCGCAGTTCCGCACTTTGATATTGGGCCCGCGCAGGATAATGCCGGTCTTATTCCATTTGCTGTTAAACTCGGCCTCCGCGCTGTCCCGCTTGGCCTTCACCTGGTACATGGCGCGGCCCATTTGCGCTGTCTGCCGTACGATCAGGTTCTCCAGGGTTACATATCCCTGCTCAGGCGCCGGCCCTGTTTGCATAATAATGCCCCACGCCCGGGATGCCCATATATTCAGGTTGGTAATAGCAAAATGATGGGTGCCGCTGATAAGGCTGGCCGGCAGTTTACCATTGTCCCAATGTTCCGGGTTCCAGAACAGTTGGGTCTGCGCCTGTGAGGCGCCTTTCAGCTGGGTATTGGGCGCTAATACCAGGTCGCCGGTTAGCATATACCGCCCTCCGGGCACAAACACGGTGCCGCCGTTGGGCTGCGCTGCTGCCAGCGCTGCGCGGAAGGCCGCTGTTTCATCGGTCACGCCATCGCCCTTGGCGCCATAGTCTTTTACATTAAAGGTCTTTTTATCCCAGGCCGGCTGTGAGGGCGCTGCTATAGCCACCGCTAAAGGCTGGCTCCAGGCCGTTTTACCACCCAGGCCATTATGATAATACAGTTGATAGTTACCGGCAGGTATACCGGCGGGTATATTTACGCTCACGGAATAATCGTCAAACGCATGATCTACCCTGGCCCTCACGACCCGCTTTTTATCGGTGGATATCAGAACGGCCTGCCCGCTAACGCCTTTCCGCAACAGGTTCTTGCCCTGTATGCGCAGGTACCCGCCGGATACGGCCTGTTGCCCTTCCTCGCTGATCACCCAGTTCACCTGCGGTACATTTACATAAAACTCACTGGTTTGATTACTGCCATCCGTTAACCGTACACTGTAAACGCCCTCCTGCCAGCTGGCGGGCACCATAAATTTCAGTGATTGGGCATTTTGCTGCAGCCGGTCCACCGTGGCGGCGCTGGCGCCGGTTAGCGCTTTTACCCGCTTGTCCGTGCCGTCTTTGTCCGGCAGCGCATCTGCCTGTGGAAGCGGTACATAGCCTGGTGGCAGATTATCCACTTTTTCATCCGGCAGGCGGCTTACCTGCACCTGCGTGATCTTATCCAGGTATTCGCCCCGCACTAGCACGGCATCCCCCGGCCGTGTATTGGCCGTAGTGACCTGGAATAGCTGTGGCGTTCCCTGCTGCGTCCGCGGTAATGAGTGATTGGTTGGCTGTTGCGCCTGTGCAGTATATAAAAACAGCACAAAGGCCAGCATGGCTGCCGGCCGCATATATAAGCATGTCCGTGTCATAAGTCTTCCCCCTTTTAGTGGTTAAGATTGGCATATAGGGGTTGATAGGTCCCGGAATGGGATCATGGATGATACACCGCAATAATCGGCGCAGGTTTCTGACTTAAACTAGTAGAATTGCAGCCTCCGGTAGGCGGATAGCTTATTATTTTAAACTATGCGCAATATGCCGGCCCGCTACCCGCCCGGAAAACAGGCAGCCGCCTAAAAAACTGCCCTCCAGCGCCCGGTAGCCATGCATGCCTCCGCCGCCAAAACCTGCCGCCTCGCCGGCGGCATACAGCCCACTGATGGGTTGCCCCTGGACATGTAATACCTGCCCATCGAGGTTGGTCTCCAATCCGCCCAGTGTTTTGCGGGTAAGTATATGTAACCGTACCGCTATCAATGGCCCGGCAGTAGGGTCTAACAGGGGGTGTAATGGCGCTGTGCGGATCAGTTTATCCCCCAGGTACTGCCGCGCATTCCGGATAGCGGCTATCTGGGCGTCCTTACAGAATTTATTCTCCAGCTCCCGGTCCCTGGCCAGGATTTCTTTTTCTATATCTTCAAAGCGCAGCAGCGGCGTTGGCGTTAGCTGGTTCATACCATCCACCAGAGCCCGCAGATTGTCGGCTACAATAAAGTCTTCGCCATTTTCTTTGAATGCTTCCACCGGCTCTGTAGCCCGCTTGCCAAATACGCGTTTTACTACCTGTTTCCATTCTTTATTGGTCAGGTCAGGGTTCTGCTCAGAACCAGACAAGGCAAATTCTTTCTTGATGATCTTTTGATTCAGGATAAACCAGGAGTAGTCATACCCGGTATGCATAATATGCTGCAAAGTGCCCAGCGTATCAAAACCAGGGTACAGGGGTACGGGCAACCGCTGCCCTTTGGCGTCAAACCACATGGAGGAGGGGCCGGGTAATATCCGGATGCCATGGTCCTGCCAGATGGGCGCCCAATTCTTAATGCCTTCCGTATAATGCCACATCCGGTCCGGGTTAATGAGATGCGCGCCCGCCTGTTGCGCGATCATCAGCATACGCCCATCTACATGCTGCGGCACGCCGGATAACATATGTTCCGGCGCTCTGCCTAAACGTGCCGGCCAGTTCTGCCGCACCAGGTCGTGATTGGCGCCTATGCCGCCAGAGGTGATGATCACCGTCTGCGCTTCAAAATAAAAATCGCCTATCACCGTATCCTCGCTTTTTTCTCCGCGTGCTGCCTGTGTAGGCGTCAGTACCGTACCACGTACGCCTTTTACTACATTATTTTCAACAACCAGCTCATTCACGCGGTGCCGGAACTTGCATTGCAGCAGCCCCTTTTTGGAGGCCTCCTTCGCATACTGCACAAAAGGGCCTACAACGCCCGGTCCGGTGCCCCAGGTAACATGGAATCTGGGTACGGAGTTGCCATGTCCCGTAGCATTATAACCGCCCCGCTCTGCCCAGCCTACAATAGGGAAAAAGCGCAGGCCATGCTGCCGCAGCCAGCTGTATTTTTCCGTAGCGGCAAAATGTACATAGGCCTCCGCCCATTTCCGCGGCCAGTAGTCTTCCGCACGGTCAAAACCAGCCGTGCCCATCCAGTCCTGCAGGGCCAGGTCCAGGCTATCCTTTATGCCCATGCGTCTTTGCAGGGGCGTATCTACCATAAATAATCCGCCAAACGACCAGAATGCCTGGCCGCCTAAATGCTGGTCTCCTTCCTGGTCTAAAAGGATCACCTTAATGCCTTTTGAGGTAAGCTCGTGGGTGGCCACCAGTCCGGCAAGACCGGCGCCTATGATCAATACGTCAGCGTCGAGTTTCATGAAGAGGGTTAGTTTTTATGCTACAGCAGCATTTTAATTTACGCATTTCCTGCTTCCCGCTGCAGGCTATTTTCAATGGCTACGCCGGAACGTAGCGTTTGATACACCACACAATACCGCTCCGTTAATTGTAACAGCTTATCCAACTGCTCATCAGTAGCCGGGCTATCTATTACAAACTGCAGCCGTATAGCGCTGAATCCTACCGGCGTTTCTTTGGATACGCCCAACGTACCCCTGAAATCTATATCCCCCTCCGCCTTAATAACGGCAGCTGTCAGTTCAATACCCATAGCAGTGGCTACTGCGTTAAGGGTAACGCCTGCACAGGCAGCCAGCGCTTGTAACAGCATATCACCGGAGCAGGCCTGCGTTCCATTACCACCGGTAGCGGGGTGCAAGCCGGCTTCTACTACCATATGCCCGGTATCTACCTGGCAGGAAATGTTGGGGCCTGTTTTGCCCTGCGCATGTAAGGTGATGAAAGCGGCGGCGGGGTCTTGCCGGTACTTTTCTTTCAATGGGGCCTGCAGGCCCTTTAACGTGGCGGCATCCATAAGCTGGAGTTTTAACGAAGATAAAGCTTAAAACAGAACGGCCCACCGTTACACGCGGTGGGCCGTTCTGTTTTAAATTGTTCGCCCTAAGGCGTTACATGCAATCTATAAGATGATGCACTTTCAATCTGCATGGGAATAGATGAATACATTCAACCATCCCAATACCCGCTCCCATCCGTCCGCATGTTCATAAGCGGCGTCATTAAACCCGGCAAAGCCTTCGTGTCGTACCGTTAACCGGGTGCCTGCTTCAATAGGCTGTAGCAAAAAACTAATGGTGGTAACATGCCTGCCCAGCGTTGGATGATCCCATTCGTACTTACGGGTATGACTAAGCTTATAGGGTGCATCCACCACCAGGAACGTTCCGCTGGCAGGAAAAACGTCTCCGTTTGCAGCGCGTACTGCTACCGTATAATCACCGCCCGGCACAGTGTGCGCCTCCCATTGCCGCATGCGGTAGGTATCATCAGATCCCCACCATTGCTCAATATCATGCGCGTCCGTCAAAAGTTTGAAGATACGTTCCGGCGGGGCGGCAAGGTCTGCCATCGCCAGGATGGCGCCGGTTTCCGTATCGGCAACAGCCCGTGGTTGCTTAAGCGTGCTCATAAACATGGTTCTTTTTAAATGGCTGAAAGGAGAGGGTTACTGCGGGTTGCCTTTGTTTTCCATCAACAGGTTATGCAGGCTGCCTTGTATATGCCCATTCCAGCCTTTATTGCAGACTTCAAAACATTCAGACTCCGGCGTGAGGCCCACATGTGTCATATGGATCTGTACAGCCCCATCCTGCTCCTTAAATTCCCATACTACTTCCGTACCCTGCCATTCTGTTTTGTTGTCAATAAAAGGCAGGTAATTATCCACCACCTTCCATACGATCTGTTGGTTGGGGAGCATTTCCGTGATCTCAAACGTGACAAACGTAGTGCCAAAGCGCACGGTAAAACGGTCGCCTTTGCTTTGCGAGCTGCCTTCAAAATGTTTAGCCCACCATTCCGGCACCCGCCTGCGAATACTGTCAAATGCTGTGGGGAGCGGTACCTGTACCGTCGTTGTCCCCTGGTAGTTATGCTGTTTCATACAGTAAAGTTACCCCCTTATAAAACCCCTGATGACCGGTGGATTAGACTTTGTTAGGGGACGATTTAGACAGTGCCTCCACCCACCCGATTTGGTTACAACATATACCAATCCGGTTACTATATCCCGGTATCAACATCCCACCTTTGTAGTAAGAAAAAAAAGTAATACAAACATGAAAACGATCTTCATCACCGGCGCATCTGCCGGCTTAGGCAAAGCCACCGCAAAACTATTTCAGTCCAAAGGCTGGAGGGTAATAGCCACTATGCGCACACCGGAAAAGGAAACAGAACTGGATCTTCTGCCCAATATCATCCTCCTGCCGCTTGATGTTACCAACGAAGCACAGGTAAACGCTACCGTTGCAAAAGCCCTGCAATCAGGAGATATCGATGTGGTTTTTAATAACGCCGGCTATGGCCTCATTGGTCCCCTGGAAGGTTATACAGAGCAGCAGATCATCAACCAGTTCGATACCAACTTCTTTGGCGTGCTCCGGGTAACCAGGGCTTTTATTCCCTATTTTAAAGAAAAACGCCAGGGGCTGTTTATTACTACTTCCTCTATTTGCGGCCTCGCGTCTACCCCCATGTCATCCGTATACTGCGCCAGCAAATGGGCAATAGAAGGCTGGAGCGAAGGCATGTCCTATGACCTGGCCCATTTTAATATCGGCATCAAAACAGTAGCGCCAGGCGGTATCAAAAGTAATTACACGAATGTGATGGATATAGTGGCAGATACCGCTTATGATGCCCTCAACACCCGCATGATGGAAGGTTTTACAGACGGTAGCCTTATGAAGTTTACAGAACCGGAGCTCATTGCGGAAGTGGTATACGAAGCGGCTACAGATGGTAAAGACCAGCTGCGTTACCTGGCCGGCAATGATGCCATCAGCACCTATGCCAAAAAGCAGGAACAAGGCCATGATGCGTACCGCAGAGGTATTGCCGCCTATCTTCACCTTACAAGCCCCTTTGAACGGGTAGGATAAGAATAACTAACTTAGCATGAAGGTCCGTAAAACGATCTTCATGCTATTACCTGAACAGTATGGAAAAAGAACCAGAACAAACGCCTTACATCTTTCAATCCATTTCGGAGCTGAATGCCGCATTGGGTTTACCCAAACCCCGCCACCCATTAATTGACCTGGTGAATTATAAAGATATCACCGCAGATACCACCGCACTTTCAAAAGCCCTGGTGCTCAATTTCTATAAGGTCTCCTTCAAACGCAACCTGAAGGGGAAAGTAAAATACGGACAAGGATATTACGATTTCGATGAAGGCGGCCTCTCTTTTGTCTCCCCTAATCAGCTCATCTCCGCAGGTGCGGAAGACCAGGACTACGAAGGCTTTACCTTGCTTTTTCACCCGGATTTTATCCGGAACTATCCCCTGGGCAGCAGCATAAAGAGATACGGTTTCTTCTCCTACGCTGTTGCAGAAGCCCTCTATCTCTCAGAGAAAGAAAAAGGTATCATTATCTCTGTATTCGAAAATATACAACAGGAACTGTCCACCTCTATCGATCACTTCAGCCAGGATGTACTGGTATCCCAGGTAGAGCTGCTGCTCAACTACAGCAACCGTTTCTATAACCGCCAGTTCATAACCCGTAAGGCCGTGCACAGTGATCTGTTGCTGGAGATGGAAAAGATCATGGCAGCGTATTTCGATAATGGCGAAGCCCTGATGAAAGGCCCGCCCACCGTGCCGCAGATCGCAGAAAGGCTCAGTGTTTCTCCCCGTTACCTCAGCGATATGCTGCGGCAGCTCACGGGCCGTAATACCCAGCAGCATATCCAGGATATGATAATAGAAAAAGCAAAGGAGATCCTCAGCACCACCAACCTGTCTATTGCAGAAATTGCCTACGGCCTGGGTTTCGAACATCCCCAGTCCTTTAACAGGATCTTCAAACGCAAAACACAGGTGTCACCGGTCACGTTCAGGCAGTCCTTCAAAAACCCATAACGCCTACTTTATAATAAAATATACTTTGTTGATGCGCTGCCCCTCTACCACATAAATAGCCACAGCGTTCCTGCCGGTTTTATCCGCAGCGGTGGTCAGTACCTCATGATCAATGATCACATTGTTCCGTACAATACGGTTGCTTACCGTCACATGCAGGCCTGGCGCCTTCTCCAGGAACCCATACATCTTCCGCATGGTCTCCTTCCCTTTGGCGATCTGCTGATCCGGGAAATTATATAGCGTAGCATCATCCGCGTAGAAGGAGAGAAAGGCATGGAGGTCATGCGCATTATAGGCGTTCACCTGCCGTTGTACAATATCCTCCGGGCTATCCTGCAGCAGGGTATCCGGCCGTAGCACCCTTCCATGGTTCACTACATAGGCGATCTGTTCCAGCTGCTGCAGATCATCCACCGGGTTACCGTTTAAGATCAGCAGGTCGGCGGTCTTGCCTGCTGTAATGCTGCCAAGATCTTTTTCCTTCCCGGCAGCTTTCGCCCCATTGATCGTGGATGCGGTCAACAGTTGCCAGTTATTCATCCCCGCATGTTGCATAGCCCGGAGCTCCTTAAAATAAGAAGAGGCATGCAGTGTGCCTATATTACCGGCATCGGTACCTGTAGCCACCGGTATACCTGCATCTACCAGCTTTTTAAGATTTATAGCGCTGATAGAGTCTGCACGGGCATTGCCTTGCGCGCGCTGCGCGGCCAGCCGCTTGTACTGTGCTGCAATCACGCTGTCAGGGAGATGCCCCAGTTCCTGCAAACTGCCCAGTTGTTCCGGATCGGCTTTAGTATAGTCTTCCGCGGTAGGCGCATACTGCTGGGAGAATGTTTTATAATAATTGTCTATCACGGTAAGGGTAGGGCATAACACCGCCTGCCGCTGCTTTAACAGTTGTATAAAGCTATCGTCTATCACCGCGTCATCTACGCTGTGCACCAGGTAATGAGCGCCGGCCTCCACCGCCAGCCGGGCGGGCAGCAGTTCCGTGGCATGTACCGCCACCGGGTAATGATGCGCCTGCGCATCCGTGGTCACTGCTTTCACCATCGGCTCCCTTTCCCGTGCGCTGCCCGTTGCATCCGCCGCCTCCGTGATATACCAGATCTTGATCATATCCGGGTGATGGCTATACTGTTGCTGTGTGGCCTTCAAGGCCTCATCAGGTGTGTGCACCGGCAGAAAAGGCGCATCGCCCGTGGGCAGCAGGTCAAAGGTCTTGGGTGAGTAGGCCGTGGATACCAGCGGCCCTGCCATCAGGATCCGGGGACTATACCACTGTCCGGCCAGGCTGTCCCGTAATTGCAGCAGGTTATAGGTGGCGCCCATATCCAGCACCGTAGTAATGCCGCAGGAAACATACCGGCGTAGCTGCGCCTCCATATGGGCCTTATACCATTCAATCTCCTTTTCATAAGGATGAAATTTACGCAGGTCTAAGGCATCCGGCCTTGTATACAGTCCCCCGGTCTGGAAAAAATGCACATGCGCATCCACCAGACCAGGCATCACCCATTTGCCGGTGGCATCAATCACCGTAGCGCCTGCCATAGGTGTGATCTTTTTGGAAGGGCCTGTCTGTTGAATGAGTTTGTCCTGTATCACTACCGTTTGGTCAGCCAGGATCTTGTGCGTCAGCACATCCACAACATTGGCATGGATAATATAGGTTTGCGCATTGGCTTGTTGGGTTAAATAAAGCAATGCAGCTACCATCATGGGTAACTTCTTCATAGAGCAGCATGGTTTAAATAATGGCATCAGGTACCAGGTACAGAAAATATTGACAAATTAATATCTTTTGCAAAAATATCAGGCATGGTCATTCCACCGTCAGCAGGAAAATAATATAATTTGTGGAGATGGCCGGCCTTGTTCGACCAAATAACTGATTTACTCGATCATTTAAACGCACCCTTGTCATAAAGCAAGGCCGGAATGCATAAACATCCCGGCCTTTATATAGTTCCCGTTTATCTGTGATAGCCGTGATGATGATAGCGGTAATGAGGATGAGGATGATAATAACCCGGTCTGTCCCTGTATACCATACAACTGCTTAAACCGGATACAACAACTAGCAGCACAATAAGATACTTTAACTTTTTCATGATTGTAAGATTTGAAGAAACGTGGGTGAATGAATAAAAGCTAAGCGTCTGCAGGCGGTTTTAACTTTTTTGTCTGGTATAGATAATGACAAAAGCATGCCAGACTGGGGCTGACAGTGTTATTTATTGTTAAGCTGTATTAAAGGGTGTTAAACTATCTCCTGAAGTTCGGGCACATCGTCTGCCGCTGCTCCCGGCTGCGGCTACTCAGAAAATCACGGTAAGATATCACTACTTCCAATCCGCCGCGGCGTTGCGAGGCTGCCGCCAGCTTATCGATATTTACATCGTAGCTTACGCCCACGGTAAATTTAGACAGCTGCAGCTGCACTACCGGTATGATCGCGTCATTCATGCGGTACAGCGCCCCAAAGGTGATAGTATGCTGTACATCTCCCTCCACAAACAGATCCGTATCATATAATATCCCCGCCTGTACGGTACTGCCTACCGGCGTAAGCTCCTTATCGTACTGCTGAAAATAATCCGCATAGAATACCAGCCGGTTCCTGTCGCTGGTAGGGGTAGATACGCCGGCATTAACGGCCAGTTTCCTGTTCAGATGAATACGGTGGTCAGCAAAGAAACCTACACTGGGGCTGGTAATATGGAACATACCCAGCCCAATAAAATAGCCCGTTTCCGCGGCATCGTCTATCTTATCCTGGATAACGCCGTTATAGCTGACGCCAACGGAATGGTCAATATAATTAACGCTGGTTTTGTCAAATACCTGGCGCGTAGCCGGCAGTATGCTAAAGCTGCCATTGCTACCCGCTACAAACTGATCGTTCATCACCAGCTTCGTAGGGTCAAACCGCTGTTGCCGCAACCCCGGCATATAAGCAAAGGACAGATAAGAATTATTCTCCCCGTTAAAGGATAAGCGGTAGTTGATCACCGGCAGTATCTGAGTGGTGCTGAACTCAGAGGTGCCGGCTACGTCCCGCATCAGCTGCAGCCCTATGGTAAAATAGTTCACATCATTAGTGGCCAGTTTAACCTCCGTGCTTAGACTAAAGGTGCGGTAGGGAATGGTAACGCTTTGCCACTGGTTACGGTAAGCAGCCGTGGCCCTTATGTCCCCCTCAAACATGCCGGCTAATGCCGGGTTACGTAATAAAGGCAGGTCATAGAACTGGGAAAAACCAACATCCTGCGAAAATCCTTTAATAGCAGCCAAACAACTACCAAGCAGCAAAAGGCATAGTTTACAATAACGTAGCATACACAAGTTGTTTAGAATAATGTAACATTACCTTTATAGGTATAGGGCACGCCGTTCTCACAGATCACTTCCACCGTGTATACATACACTCCTGTATCCGCCAGCTTCCCATTCACACGGCCATCCCATCCAAAATCAGGGCTATTCGGCGCAAAATTGCTCCGCTCAAATACGATCCTTCCCCAGCGGTTAAATATCCGGAAGGACTTTACGGAATTGATCCCGCTGGCCCTTACCATCAGTACCCTGTTTTCCGGCACATTGCCAGTGGGCGCAAAAGCATTGGGGATAAATACCTGCGAGCTTTCACAGAACACATTGATGCATACATCATCACTCCCCACGCAGCCATATACATTGGTGACGGTTACTTTATAGCACACATCATTTTTGACGGTAGCCACCGGCGATGAACAGGCCGCGTCATTACATACCAGGTCCTGCATCGGCGTCCACGTATAGCTTTGTACAGGCAGTATGCCGGGATCGGCGGCATTGGTGATCACCGGCGACAAGGGCAGCAGATGGCCTGTTGGCAGGTTCAGCGTATCCTGTGCAAATTGCACAATAGGATAACCACCCACCTGTATCAACGTATCAGCGGTTACGCTGCACCCCGTTGTGGGTGAGCTAACGGTAATGGAATACACGCCCGCGTCTTCGATCTTCACATTATTGATAGCGGCATTAGGCGCATTTACCGGGAACGCGGTATTGGGTCCTCTCCATTGATACGTCAGCGTAACATCATCTGGTATAGAGCTATACGCCTGCAGCACCAGGTCATCGCCCACGCACAAAGGCGTCCTGGTGGAGATCACCGGTTTGGTAGGCGCAGGGTTAATGGTCACCGCAAAGCTGGAGGGCGCGGAAATACAATTATTCTGGATAGCATACACCGCATAGGTGCCGCCGTCGCCCACTGTGGGGGAGGGGAAGGTAACCAGCGTATTACGCACCGTATCCGCCGCAGGGCCAAATGCAGGCCCTGCCCATACGTAGTCAATAGGCCCCGGCAGTGAGCTGGTAGATAGCGCCGTTAATTGAAGCGGTGTGCCGGCGCATAACGGGGGATTATACCCCGCTACCGGTTGGGTAGGCGGCGTGGGATCCCTTAACACAAATACATCCGGTATACTTTGAGAGTTACAGCTGCCGCTGGTTTCTACAGATATGCCGGAATAGGTGCCGGCTGTTAGCGGCAGGGTAATAGTGCCGCTTGCATCGGTCGTTACCGCCATGGTCAGCGGCGTCTGGAACCGGTTGTAATGTACCACCACAGGTAAGTTGGGCACTGCGCCGTTATTGATATCCAATACCTGCAGGATAATAGTGCCGGACGGTACCCCGCAGGCACTTGGGTGCGTAAAGCTGCTGCCAACGATCTTAAGGGTGGGGTGCACTATTGCTATTATCTCAGCCTTTGGGCTCTCGCAGCCCTCACCGGTAACCTGGCTTACATAAAAACGGAACTGGCCTGCGCTGGTGGTACTGATCACCGGGGCGGCATTTAAGGGCGTTCCGTTTTCATCAAACCAGCGGATCGTATTACCTGGCAGCGAAGTGACCTGTAATGGCGCCGGCGGTTCTCCCATACAACGGTTTACCGTGGTAGTTACCGGCGGCGGCACTACTGGTCTTATGGTTAATGTTAGATCATACGCCGTGCCGGGACAGGGGCTCGCAGTGGGGTTTACCGGCGTAACCCGGATTGTAAGTGATTGGTTGGCGGTGCCGGTATTGGTAAAGGATAGGCTGATAGCTGCACTAGGATCGGATACCGTGCCGCTGCTAACGCCACTTACCCCGCCGGGCAAAGCGCCCGCTACCGCCCAATTATAGGTGGTATTACCCACCGTGGAACTTGGCCTGAATACCGCAGTGCCACCGGAACAGATAGCCTGTGTGGTAACCGGGAAGCTCACTACCGGGCTTTCATCTATCTGTACGGCAGTACTGGTGGTAAAACCTGGGCACGGTGGGGAAGCTGCGATCGTATAGGTCACCGTATAAACGCCGGGTGTACTTAATGAGGGTGTTACCTCACCAGTAACGGCATTAATTGATAATCCAGCGCCCGCGCTAAAGCTCCCGCCAGTAGTACCAGTTACTACCACCGGTTGCGGATTGGCAGTGCTGCCGCAAAAAGGCGTGCCGCCATAGCTGATGGTAGCCGCAGGAGCGCTGTTAACCACAACCGTCGTGGTGGTCTGATAATCCGCACAGCCGCCCGCGCCGGCCACCGTATAAGTCACGGTATAAGAGCCGGCGGTCGCGCCGGAAGGATTGATCTCCCCTGTAGTGGTATTGATGGGTAAACCAGCGGCCGGCGTAATGGAATAAGTACCCCCTGTATTGCCCGTCAGCGTAACGGGCACAGGCAAATTGGGCTGTGCCGGCGTATGAACAATATTACAGAGGTTGGCCGGTTGGTAACGGATGGTAGCCACTGGCGCTTTGGTTACCGTAACGCTGGTGGTTGTGGTAAAACCCGGACAGGGCGCCGCGGCGGCAATGCTGTAGGTCACTACATAGGTACCAGGCGCGCTGATCGCGGGCGTAATGGCCCCGCTGGCCGCGTCTATCGTTAAGCCGGCCGTGGAGCTGAATACGCCCCCCGCAGACCCGTTGAGGTTAACCGGTGTAATACCGTCAGATGTACACAACGCCGGGTAGGCAATAGTGGCGGCCGGTGTGCCATTGACCGTTACGGTGGCCGTAGCCACTATATCCGGACACGGGGGAGTACCGGCAATGGTATAAGTGATGGTATATACACCCGCACTCGCATAAGCCGGACTGATCTCTCCGGTGCTGGCATTGATGCTTAATCCTGCCGGAGATACCGTATAGGCGCCCCCGCCTGCGCCCGTTCGGGTTACCTGCACGGGCGCCGCGCCGGCCGTATTACACAGTGTGGCCGGCGTATAGGCAATGGTGGCCGTACCACGGGCAATAACCGTTACCGTGATCTGCGCCCGCGGGCCTTCGCCGCATCCCGTCGTCTGGCTCACATACCAGCTGGTGCTGCCCGGAATAGCCGTTGGCGGCGTAGGCGCTAAAGGCGAACCGGTACCGCCGGTAGGGACCGTATACCATAACAGGTTAATACCACCGGCCGTTAAAGGAAGGGCCGGCTGGTTTTGACAATAGACAACCGGGCTGGTAACCACCGGCGCCATTGCCAGTGGACTAACGCTCACTACCAGCGCCGCCCTGGGCCCTTCGCAATTATTGGCGGTCTGGCTTACATACCAGGTGGTGCTGCCAACAGTGGCGGTAGCCGGTACTGGCGCTGTTGGAGAACCAGTGCCGCCGCTCGCAGTGGTATACCACAACAGGCCCGTACCAGTTGCAGTAAGCGGCCCTGCCGTTTGACCCTGGCACAGTTGCACCGGTGATGTCAACGGTGCATCAGGTAAGGCATTCACTGTTACCGTAATAGCCACCCGTGGGCCCTCGCAATTACCTGCCACCGTTTGGCCCACATAATAAGTGGTAACGCCGGGAATAGCCGTGGATGGCGTGGGCGCTGTGGGAGTACCAACGCCACCCGTTGCAGTAGTATACCATAACAATCCCGTGCCGGTAGCCGTTAGCGGCGCCGCCGTTGCACCCTGGCAGTACGTAATACTGGGCGCGCTCACCACCGGTGGCGGCGATGGAGGGCTTACCGTGATCTGCTTTGTCTTGGTGTCTCCTCCGCAGCCTGAATTAGAGGCCGTTAGCGTGATCGTATAGGTGCCGGCGGTGGCATAGGTATGACAGGGCGGATCTTCCTCATCAGAAGTACTGCCATCCCCAAAATCCCAGTGAAAAGTAGTAGTGCGGGTGCAGCCGTTCCCACTGTAACCCTCCGTGGTCTGGTTCTCTATGCAGACAGGCGTATTTACGCAGGGATTGACAGGTGGCAGGCCAAAATCAGCCAGGGGCTTTTGCCGTACAATGATCTGATCAAGTGTATAGGTAGTAGTATAACAACCGTTACTGGCCATTAGTGTGGCCTTAAAATCCGGGGTAGGACAGGAGGAGCTAAGGTATTGGTGGCTAAGTAGGAATGTGGTATTAGTGGGGTTTAACGGATGGTCCAGCGTTACATGTGGGCTCCCGTCGCCGAAATCCACCTCATACGTAGTACCTGGGGTGTTATTAAACCAGTTGCCAATTTGGAACTCAACAGATGCCGGCGCACACAAACCGGTGGTGGAAGAGGTGGTGGAAAAGCTGGCCAGCGGGTTAAGCCCGTTATAGAACCGGTACACCGTATTTTGCACGCACCCGTTTGGAGCAGTGATGGTAACCGTTATCGGAAAAAAACCTTGTGAGGCATAAGTATGGGAAGTCACTCCGGTCGCATCCGTAGGCCAATCCACTTGCGTAAACGGTGTCGAATTATCGCCCCAGTTGATCTGGTAAGTATAACCGGTGCCGCTAACATTGGTAGAGCTGTTACGTACCTTCAATTCATAGGTCATACTGCCGTTACAGTTGGAAAAAGGGCCATCCGCCGCGTCAACATGTGTTAAGCCGGGTATGGGTACTGGCAGCACCGTTAAAGGGGTAGTGCTGGTAGCGCTACCAGTGGGCGTAGTCACTGTAATAACACCGCTGGGGGCCTGTATCGGAACGGTTGCCCTGATCCTGGCCGCATTATCTACTGTAAAAGCAGCATCTATACCGCCTATCTGCACCTTGGTAGCGCCAATAAAATTAGTCCCCGCAATGGTAAGTAATTGTCCCGGACAAATGCTGACAGGTGAGAAAGAAGTGATAGTTGGCGCCTGCGCCCGGGCAGAAAGGCTCCCCAATAGCCAAACGATTACATTAAGGTAAGTAGTTAAGTATAGCTTGCTAAGCCGCAAGTGGTAGCCTGGGGAGAATAAGTGCATATGATTGCTATAGCCGTTAGGGGTTATTATATAACAGCTATAGCAACCATATTGTTCAAAACGGCCGCGGGGAGCCGCTTTTTGCGGAGTTAGCGCCTGGCAGTCAGCGCCAGCAGGTAAAGCGTCATGGTTTCAGCCCCGGTATCTATCCAGCTGCGGTACTCCGCAATAGCCTTTAGCCGCAGGTCTTCCGTAATATATCCATCCTTCACCAGTTGCTGTCCCCTGGTCTCCGCTACCTTTGCCCATATATCCAGGTCCTCCCGGAAGCCTGGTTCGCCTTTTACCGCCTTTTCTGACAAGTCCTCCATACGTACTACCGTAAGCCCCTGTTGAGTAAGCAGGCCGGCCAGGTGATCCGCTATTTGGTTATCCATACCCGCATCCGCCCGCCATTGCAGGAACGCCTGGTAGAACTGCTGCATGCTGGCAGGTATGGCCGGCGACCATTGTATCCGCTCATGATTGTAATCGAGTATGGTGATATGCCCGTCCTTTTCCAGCAATTGTACCATCCTGTTAATAAGCTGTGCCGGATTATCCACCCATTGCAGCACACGCGCCGTGGTGATCACATTGAATTGCTTTTGCGGCTGATAGGTGTTAATATCCGCTACTTCAAAATGCATATTATCTAAATGACTAAAGTTTTCCCTGGCCCGGTTGATGAGCTCCTGGCTGGTATCTATCCCCGTTACCTGCCCGCCTGCGCCTGTCAGTTCCGCTATGCCGGCAGTAATGGAACCGGCTCCACAGCCAACATCCAGTACAGTATCCCCGGGTTTAACAATGTTTAGTAGGTTGCGGTTGGCATTGTGTACGTTCCGTCTGTCAAGAACAGTGTGGGTCCCGCTGGGCATAGCGGCCCGCTGTGATGCATCGCTCATATGTATAGGATTTTAGGACTATTAATGTAAGGAAATATTAGCTGGCAATAACAAGTAATTAACGTTTGCGGTATAAAGCTCAAATCATCAATTTTTTCTGCCGGAAATAAATCCTTACCTAACGTCACTAACGTATATAGATGCTTGAATAGTTGGCCCGGCCATTTTATCACCCGTTGATCCATTAGTTTTTTTTAACCGTAAATATAAATTCCATGAAACCTAATCACGAGGTGATTAAAAAACTGCTGACAAAGCACATTGAAGTTTGCGACTGCATTGATCGTTTAGCCGGGGAAAGCATACACATTGGCGCGCTGGATTGCCTTGAGTTATTCGAGATGGCAATGGATCTCGTCGGGTTCCCGCCGGGTACCAGTCCATTCAAGTGTTGCACGCCCATGCCACAGGTAACACCGGAAACGCTCACTAAAGAGAACTTTTCCCGTGAGTACTGGAACATGCTGGCTTCGGATCTGAAGGAGGATAGCCTGGATGTGTTCATCGAGAGGTTGTACACGGACTGCGATGAGCTAAAGGCTGGTTATCCCCACCTGTTCGCAGAAAATTGATGCTGTCCGCATCAGGCATTTCATGAAACTAAAGAAGCCTTCAGGTCTTACGACTTGAAGGCTTCCTTACTTTTATAAGCTATTATCTTCTACCGTTTGGCATGCATCAGCCGCCTGGTACGTATAATAAACCGCTTGGTGCGCACCGGCGCTTCATATCTTTCTGCAATCGCCCTTTGATCGCTATAGTATTTGATCAGGCTGGTTGCATTCAACATCCCCTTTACATGGCCGGCGTCATCTGTTACCAGCAACTCACTCACGCCATACTCGCCCATTAGCTGCATACAGGCGCCCAGGTCGTCATTTTCCCTTACTGCATGAAGGGCGGTTGTTTGTTCAGCTACTGGCGTCATGATCTCCTTAGCTGTAGTATGCCGTAACAGGTCCGATTCATACGTATCAGGTGTACTAACACCACGCCGCCTGATCTTCTCGGTCATAATGCTGCCCTTCATCAGGAAGAACGAAACAAAATAAGCAGCAATACAGGCGCCTAATAAAGGCAACAAGCCATTCGGCTGACCAGTGGTCTCCAGCGCAAATACAATAGAGGTCAGCAATGCCCGGGATGCGCCGGCAAACATAGCCGCCATACCTACCAACGCGGCAGTGGCCAGCGTAATACCTGATCCGGGGAACACGTGCAATATCACCAATCCAATTAAAGCGCCCGCTGCGCCCCCAATTGTGAACAACGGCGCCAGGGTACCGCCGGATGTACCGCTTCCCAGCGATATCACCCACGAAATGTATTTCAACAGGCATAGGGACAATAGGGCTGCCAGTGGCAGATTACCTTCCAGTAGGTGTTGGATATTATCATAACCTACGCCCATGGTAAACGGTGCAAAATAACCTACTACGCCTACCGCAATAGCGCCAAGTGCAGGCCACCACATCCAGTGGATAGGCAGTTTCTCAAAAAGGTCCTCCACCGCATATACGGATTTGGAAACAAGTGCCGCAATTACGCCTATCAGTAAGCCCATGCCCACATACACCAGCAATGCGCTGTCTGATGGAGCGGGGATAGCTCCCATGGCAAATACGGGATCATGCCCAAATAACCAGATATGCATACCCGCGCCGGTAATACAGGCCAGCGCTACCGGGATGATAGAACGTGCAGAAAATTCAAAGAGGAGTAACTCAATAGCCAGTAGCACGGCCGCCAGCGGACTGCCAAAGATGGCGGCCATACCGGCACAGGCGCCGGCGCTCAGCATGATCTTCCGCTCCGTAGCGGTGATGTGCATGATCTGCCCCGTAAAGGAACCAAAGGCTCCACCCGTGGCAATGATCGGCCCTTCTGCCCCAAACGGGCCGCCTGTGCCTATGGAGATGGCGGCAGATAATGGCTTTAATAAGGTGATCAATGGTGGTATCTTACTATCGTCAAGGATGATCTTCTCCATCGCTTCCGGGATCCCGTGCCCCCGTACCGCCTTAGAGCCATACCTGGCAATTACCCCTACTATCAGGCTGCCGATAATAGGAATGGCAATTACCGTAAGCCCCAGATTATTATTGGCCGGGCTCATGGGCTCAAAGGTGAACTTACCATAAAAAGAAATATTGGTGATCAGGTCAATCAGGTACACTAACCCTTTGGCAATCAATCCGATAACCAAGGCGTTGAAGATGGCCTGGATACTTAAATAAAGGACCCGTTTATCTACGCCCCCCGGCGTTTGTACGCTCTTTTTCCCCATAATAGGGCTCATAGATGGCGCTAAAGGGATACTTTCGTCATGTTTTTTCATTATTTGCATCTCGTTTACACTGCAAAAGTATTGCTTTTGCAATATTATTTGGTGAATAATATTAATTTTGACCTGAAAAAATGCTGTAAAAGCAATAAAAATGGATTCTAAAGCAACTTGCGACCTTGCCAGCTGCCTCTTCTGTCAGGCCTGTATTCCCGAATGGAAGGAATTAACAGCCCTAAAAAAGCAAACGCTGCTGTTTAAGAAAGGGGAACAGATCTTTGCCGAAGGAGATCCGGTGCGGGGCATGTTTTTTACCTTGTCCGGAGCCGTAAAGGTGCATAAACAATGGGTAGATCAGAAAGAGCTCATCATCCGCTTCGCTACTGGAGGGGATGTGATTGGTATACGCGGTTTTGGGGATACCACGTTCCGTGTGTCCGCTACGGCTCTGGAGCCTACAAAAATATGCTGCATCCCCCATGATCACCTGCAAAACAGCCTGGCTACCAACCCTGCCCTAAGCTATCGCCTCATGCAGGTATACGCCGCTGAGCTGCAACGGGCGGAACAGCGTATGAGTGATCTTGCCCACCTGGATGTAAAAGGCCGTACAGCAGAATCCATATTAATGCTGAACAAAACATTCGGGAGGGATGAAGAAGGCTTTATCAGCCTCACCGTTTCCAGACAGGATATAGCCTCCTATGCCGGTACTATTTATGAAACCGTTTTTAAGATCTTCACGGAATGGATCAACGCTGCCATCATTGAGACCATTGGCAAGCGTATCCGGATCGTAAATGAGGATAAGCTAAGATCATTTATACAATAAACAGGTACTGTAGAGTTTTACATGAAGCATAAGATAAAGCGCGGACTGCGCATATCACGTTATATTATATACCGGGAAACACTCGTAGACTACCGGGAACAATTTTGGTCCGCACTGGGCGCTATGGTAGGCATCGGCGCTATTGCCTGGTTACAGGGGCTTACACTGGGCAAAGAAGAGAATATATTCCTGATAGGATCATTTGGGGCCTCCAGCGTACTGGTATATGGCGCTATACAAAGCCCCCTGGCGCAGCCCCGCAACCTGGTGGGCGGTCATGTGGTATCTGCCCTGGTGGGCGTTACCGTGCATATGCTGCTGGCGGATATAATCTGGATCACTGCCCCGCTGGCCGCCGCATTGTCGATAGTAGCCATGCAGATCACAAAAACATTACATCCGCCCGGCGGCGCTACCGCCCTGATAGCTGTCATCGGCTCAGAGAAGATCAAAAGCCTGGGTTACTGGTACGTATTGTCGCCGGTACTAACCGGTTGCCTCATCCTGCTCATGGTGGCGCTTATCTTTAACAACCTCACACCCGCCAGGTCTTATCCCAACAGAAGCATTACGTCCTGGAGGCGCCGTAACAGAAGAGCGCGGCCCAGAAAACATGCTCCGTCGATGGCAACACGGCGTGGGTAGCTAAAGCAGATTTTATATTAGGGGCGTATGTACGGGCTGGAATATACCTGATCCCATCATTTCCCACGCGCCTTCACAACCGGCTTCCACGGCCCATACTTATGCTGCGCTTCGGAAAAAGTATCCGCATAAGGCCCATACGGCGCATCCACAGGTTTTTTAGATAGCTCCTGCCAATCCCTGCTCTGGTCAAAATGCGGCCGGGGCTGACTGTTTATATACGCTGCCACATCCCAGGCTTCCGCATCGCTAAGTGCCGGAGAGTGATAATCCGTTCCAAAAGGCATATTATTCTTTACAAAACCGGCAAAGCTGCGCAAACGGTACATACCTGCACCGTCATTATAACTGTGCTGTCCCCATAACGGCGGGTATGTATACTCATCCGCTCCGGGAGCCGGTTGTCCCTGCCCCTCAGCCCCATGACAGCGCTGGCAATATTGCATATATACCTTTCTGCCAGCCACCGGATCTGCTGCCCGGTCCAGATAGGCAAGCTGCATCAGGCTGGTGCCACGCTGTACTTCTCCATGCTGCATGCCGTGGGCCAGCCACCGGATATATGCATAAATGGCCTGCATCTCCCGGCTGCTGCTGTCCAGCGGTTGCCCGTTAAGACTGCGTTGCAAACAGTCGTTGATGCGGTCGTAAATAGTTTGTATGCCATTATTCCGCGCCCTGAACTGCGGATAGGTCGTGTACACCTTACCGTAATTATTCCCGTAAGGAACGGTACCGCCATCCAGATGACAGTTCTGGCAGTTCATACCATTGGAGATCTGCCGTACGGTACCCCTGGGCCCCAGGTAGTGGGAGGTATGCGCTATCAGTTCATGACCATACCAGATCAGCCGGCCGCTGTCGCTGGTCCTGGGGATCTCATATTTATCGGGACCACGCCAGGCGCTGTCGGCCGGGCTGCCTGCCGTATAGGCGGGGAAAGCCTGCTCCTCCCGGCGCCGCTGTTGCAGCCCGGTGACCAGCTCTTCCCCGCCAACAAGGACAACAACAATAATCAACAAGACGGGAAACCAATGTTCTCTCACACTAACACTACTATTATCCTGGGATGTAAGAACAACCATATTCCTGTGCCCGCGTGGTTGCCCAAACGCCAGAGGGCATTAGCTGCACGCCGGGGATCAGTGCGTCCAGCCATTCTTTTTTAACATCAGCTTCACTGCGGTTGCTTTGTTGGGCGGCCATGGCGCTGTGTACAGTGATCGCTACGCCACAAACGCAGAACAGAACGCCGCTGGCCTGCAGATCGCGTATACCGATAGGTACCGCGCCAAAGCCCGGAAACTTAAAATCATCCGGTTTGGTCTCCCAGTAGGGATTGCGGTTATTGACGGCATTCGTACGGGGATCAACGATCTTATGCGTTTCGCCGAACTTGTATTTTTCCCAAAGGGAGTCCTGCATGGCAAAAATGATGGCCTCTGACCGCAACACCACCAGTATGGACGTGTCTTTTTCAGAGGTGCCGGTTTCTGCCTGTCCCAGGAGTATGACCTTGGGCGCGCCAAATATATGGTCGCTGGCCGGATCTGGTGCGTCTACCACTACCTTGTGTTTTCCCCTAATATTGGTTTTAAGCCATTCGTCCGGGCCGGCTGCAAGGATGGCCGAATGTTGGCCGGCGGCGGCTACGGGTGCTGCTACTGCTGCCAGGTTTCCCATCGTCATCAGGGCTGCCGCGCTGGTGATCTTGCCCAGAAAATCGCGGCGGTTGGTTTGATTTATATGCATAAAGTATGGTGTTTCCGTTTCAGGGCGCTAAGCTACACCCGTTTAAAGAACGGCAGACTCACCAATAATGGGGATGGGTTCATTCACAATGGCGGCATGGGTGACAAACAATCTGATTATTAGCAGATCTAAGCCTGGCCAAACTTGGTTTTATATTCCCATGGCGTAATGCCGGTTACTTTTTTAAATGTATTCCGGAAGGCTTTTATATCTACATAACCAACGGAGTACATCACTTCATTAACATTTTTCCGGCCCGATTCCAGGCTTCTTTTCGCGGCTTCCATCTTAACCCGTTGTATATATTCAATAGGAGAAGTGCGGGTGGCTCTTTTAAATCTTCTCGAAAAATTTACCCGGTTCATATCACAGCGGTCAGCAAGTTGGTCTACACTCATTTTTTCTTCAATATTGGTCTCAATAAAATCCTGGATCATCTTTATTTCCTCGTCATGATGTTCTTTCTGACCGCTAAAGATGATAAAAGGCGATTGTGAGTGACGGTCAATATCTATTTGCAATAGCTTGGCGCAATATAACGCCACCTCCCGGCCATTGTATTTCTCAACAAGGTATAATACCAGGTTAAGAGAGGAAAGGCCACCGCCTGCCGTATAGATGCCGTTACTATCCGTGATCACTTTATCCGTGCATAATTGTAAGTCCGGGAACAGCTGCATAAACGCCTCCTGTGCTTTCCAATGGGTGGAGCATTCTTTACCGTTCAGCAGCCCGGTAGCCGCTAGCAGGAATGCACCTGTGCACAAACTGGCTATCTCTGCGCCCTCCTTGTATTGCTGCACGATCCAGGCGATCATCTCACTGCTATCCCGGATGGCCGTCTTATTGTACTCCGTAGCTGGTATAATGATACAGTCTGTTTTGCCTACACTTTTGATATCCCTGGTGGCCTGTATGGAGAAATAGGAATTTTGCAGGTGTTGTGTGAGATCCGATCCCACCATCTCAATCTTATAAAAGGGCCGCTCTCCCCGCTCTGTATAAAACTGGTTAGCCTTTTCAAAAACTTCTATGGCCGTAAATAAGGAACTGGGTTTAAGCACGCCATTGGTCAGTAAAAAGCTCACTTCTTTCATATGCCAAATGTAAATGGGCGGGCGTGCACAAACAACCCGCTAAGTTGTCAAATTCACACCCCTTTAAGGCCGTTCGTAGCGAATAGTTTTGCATAAAAAACAGAATGGATCTAAAGAAAAAAGCGGCTGTCCTGGTTACAGGGGCAACCGGACAAAGTGGCGCTATGGTGATCCGCGAGCTGATACTGCAGCAGGTGCCGGTCCGGGCCCTTGTCAGGGATCGGGAAAAAGCGCGTATATGGGACGGCATTCCTGAGGTGGAGATCATAACCGGCAATATGTTGCAGCCGGATAGCCTGCAGCCGACCCTGGCCGGTATTGAAAGGGCGCTGCTCATCTCTTCTGCCAATGATAGGATGGTGGACACACAATGTTCGTTTATCGATGCCTGTAAAGCAGCTGGCGTGCCCCATGTGATAAAATTTTCCGGTGAGGAGTCCCAGATAGGCTATAACCCGCAACATTTCCGCTTTACCCGCGAGCATAATGAAATTGAAGGATACCTGGAGCGCTCCGGTCTGCAATGGACCCACCTGCGCCCCAGCCAGTTTATGCAGGTCTATTTAAGGGAGGCCGCTGCTATCAGGACCACCGGTGAGCTGCGTTTGCCTTTGGAAGATATCCGCATGTCCCCGGTAGATGTACGGGATATCGCCAAAATAGCGGCGGCACTGCTAGCCGGCGGAGGTTATCAGTCACAGCGTCTGCGGATCACTGGCCCAGAAGCGCTTTCCTTGGCGGAAATAGCCGCTATCATTGCCAGGATCGCGAACTATCCGGTCCGTTATGCCGCAATATCCATAGAAGAGCGCAGCCAGGCATTATTAGCCGCCGGCCTACCTCCGTTTTTTGTGGAGGCGGTCGCCGCCCAAACAGCCGAACGGTGTAAACATCCGCAGGCACGCATAGATCTCAATACCCATCGTCTTTTTAATGTAACGCCTACCACCTTTGAGCAGTTTGTCCTACATCACGCCATGGACTTTGGCGCCCCAGGGGATCATTATTCAAACATAAAATAAACAATATGGGAAAACTAATAGCATTGATCAATACCACGCCGGATGGTTTTGTAGGGAGCGAATTTGTAATAGCAGACGCTGAATTCCATGAATACGTGCATGGTTTACTTGCTAATACGCAAACGGTGGCGTTTGGCCGCAATACCTTTGAGTTGTTCCAGGGCGTATGGCCTCCCATCCTGGAAGGTGGGAGCCCTCATGCTTCACAGGTTAAAATGGCCCGGAAACTGAATGATATTGACAAAACTGTATTCTCATCCACCCTGGCGGCCACTAAATGGAATAACTCCATCATTGTAAAAAGCATGGATGCGGAGGCGATCAACAATTTTAAACAAACCAGCAGCATGAATATGCTGACCATCGGCAGCCCTGGTCTCGTAGCTGCATTAACAAAGCTGGGATTGGTAGATGAATACCATTTCTCCATTCAACCGGTGATAGCCGGCAATGAAGGCGGCGTGCGTCTTTTTGATAAGATCAGCATGGCAGCCAGGCAACCGCTGCAATTTGTAGGCGCAACGCAATTAAAGTCCGGGGTGGTAATTATTAGCTATCAAAAGGCCGGTTAGGCAAATTTTCTATCGTGCCTCTTAAAGAACACCCGCCAGGGTATATGTTTTCCCGGCCGGCTTAAAAAGCACATCAGGAGCACCTTTTTAGCTGGCCGGAAAACTATGAATGAATGCTTACAGTATGCTTATTTACATTGATCGTCTATCGCCCTCAAATGGTCCATAACGTGAAGAAGGTGATAAACAGCTTATACACGGTACCTATATAGATCATCAATTGACTTATTATAAGCCCTTTGATAATAGTCCAGCCCCAGTTATTAGCATATACACGCCGGAGCGCCAATACCAGGTAAAGGGTATTCATCAGGATAATGAAGCCCCATAACCATTCCCTGTGCTCATAAAGCCAGCCCTGGCGGTTATGTATCAGCGGTTCTGCGATCAGGCGGGTATACAGGGCCCAGGAAATAAGGTAGAAGGTGAAATAATGGGTGGCAAATATCAGGTGGGGCACGTATTTCCTGTAACGCTGATAGAACAGGATATATAAAAGCAGGCCCAGTACAGGAATGAGTATGAAAATAAAGACCTTGGCATTATCCTGTGCCGCGTGATTAAATGTATGCGTGAAGGTTTCGAATGACAAGCCCTTTGCCACCGCCTTACCCAGCGCCAATTCCTTTGCCTGAAGCGAGAGCTGATCGTGCTGCGTAACAACATACTCCAGGTGGTTATAGAAAAAATCAAACGATTTCTGGAAGATAAAATAAAGCAGCGTAATGACCAGGTATAACTGCAATGGCTTCATCAGCTTTACCCGCCGCCCGGCAAAATACTCTACAGTCAGCTTGCCGGGGTAAAGCATAAGGTATTTGATCGTCTTAAAGAACTTTCCGTCAAAATGTGTAAACGCATCCAGCGCATCCGTTAAATACTTCTTCACGCCATGCTCATTAAGATCTACGGACTTTTCGCCACAGTTATAACAATAGCCGCCGCTGAATTTATGGAGGCAGGTGGGGCAATAATGGGGCTTATTGATAACATGCGGTCGCATATGTAATTAAAGGTACGAATTCTGGATGGTACGGCAGCCATAGCGGCAACGGACCTCCTTGCAGATCTAGGAGATCAGGTTAAAAGACACGAAAACAATGGTAACGCTTACACAGATCAGCGCGATCAGGAAAACATAATCAGCCACGTTTTCCAGCCGCTCGCTCCTCCGTGCGTCATTCGACCGCATAGATAAGAAGGAAAGAAAACAACTGGCCATTAATAACAGCGAAGCAATGCCCGTGCTATCGTCGATAAGGGTGCTGTTATTAAAATGCATGACTTTAATAGAGGTCAGTACAATTAAACAAAACCCAAGCAGGTTGGTAGAAGTATTGAGGATATGTGGTGATTTGCTTCCATTAGCCATAATACAAGGCGAATTATAACGAGAAGTTACGCAAAACCTGGTTTCTGAATGGGCTTCGGCGCAAATTATAAGGATATTTTAAGCAGGCACATAATTCTATAAACCAGTAGCCGCTTTGAATGTAAGCAGCTGTTGGCAAGTAAGGCTGGGTCAAGCTCGGAAGTACTGGTTGTCGCTGATCGCTGTTCATAGCTGACGCTTTGCGGATCTGTTAAAAACGTGGTAAATATCTCGCCATTGGTGGCGTTAGAATATACAGGAATGTCTGACAACTCTGATGGCGAGTACATTTCACGGCTGTTCCACCAGGATACCCAATCTGCATCGACCGCAGGCGTTATTAGTTTGGCCTGGAAAAAACGGTCCAGCTGCTCTTTCTTAATGTTCACTTGTACATATAAAGAATTGAGTTCTGATATAGCTGTTTAGTTTTTCTTATGGGTTAATCCATATTCGGCTAACCGCTCCGCAAGATAATATATACGTTTCCCTTTTTCTCCGGCAAATTTTTCGGCAATTTGAGCGTAAAGTACCGGAAGCCTGGGATCTTTTATGCCGGCAAGCGCTTGTAAAGCAGCATCCACCACAAGAGGAGCGTCATCCGCTAGCCCTTGTATAAAAGCATCTAAAAAATCTGCCTTATCTTCCAATTTTCCCAGGGCATAAAGTGCAGATATTCGTATGTGCTCATCTTTTTTTTGTGCGAATTGAACCAGTAGCTGGCCTGATTCAATTCCTGCTGTATGAAGCAAGTGGAGGCATGCATTAAAGGTTCCATAATCATTAATGCTGTCTATATGTTCATATATCAGTGTAATCCATTCAATACACCTGTCTTTTGCATACGTATTAACAAATATGAGCGCATACGCAAGCTTAGTTTGCGAGTACTCAATTAAATGTGGCTTCGCCTTTTGGTAATCAAACTTTGTGAGTATTTGAAGCAATAGCTCCTTATATTTCCCCGCATTGGTTGAAAGTTGAGCTTCAATAATTTGTATGGTGGTGGCCGTGATCTCCTCTCTCCTCAGCAGGGTATACAAACAATTGTCCTGTTCACCAGGAATATTTGAATCCACAAAAGCACGGATTGTTTCTATATCTGTACCAGCCATAGTATGATCAAACCGGTTGGAATACGGGCTTATCAGTTCACCAGAGATTATCCCGTCAAGCCATTGTTCATACCAGTCTAAAAAATTATTTTCAGACGCAAATACAGGCTTGTATTCATATGAATCTACATGTACCACCCTGCCCATATGTGGACCATTTAAAACAATCCCAACATCATCCCCCATAAAAAGAATTCCGCCAAATATTTTACCTGTTGCATCTACATAGTCAGACTCATCCATTTTATGATGGTTGTTGCGAAGATCTTCCGTCAATGATGCCCAGTATTCATCAGACATTCCTGGGTAAATGATACAGGCCTCTTTCAGATAATCTCCGGCAATATGTGGGATTAGCTGATCTAATCCTTTCCCTAAAGCATAAATTCTAGTAGGTCCCGCCCCCGAATATTCGTGCTCAATGCCGCCACTTCCTACCTGAAGCACGAAGGATCTGTAATCTTCTGGTAAACGAATACTATACCCTTGCTCAAACTTCAATGCTTCTTCTTCTGTTACAGGATTATTGAGCTGATATTTATGGCTGCTGGCGCCAAATGCGTTAAGCTCTTTGTCCGCTTTCCGGGCTTCCGGAAGTTTATCCTTTATTCGCTGTATTTGATCATTAAATGTTTGCATAGTTCAAAATCAATCATTATAGCTATAGTGACTGTCCCCTTAGAAGGCTAAATATATACTTTATTATTTTAATGTGGTGGGTGTGCCTTCTGGGGAATCCATAGATAAACAGTGCCAGGGATTATCATGCCAACCGCTGGCACTGTCTGTCTTTTGCCCGTTAAATGGCGTTACAAAGCGTTTCCTTACGGGAACAGGTAGGGCAGGAGGTCTCGTCATAAGACGTTAAACAGATACCGCCGCCTTTCAATGCTGCTTGTTTGGATTTACTGAGGTTCGCAATTTTGATCTTGCTCAATTGGAGTTTTTTGGGATTCGTGGCCTTTTTCATGGTGGATAGTATTTAAAATAGTCCTCTCCTGTCTTTAGCTGGATGCTATGCCGTGGAGCGGTTGTTCAGCATATGGTTTTTAGGGTCGTGACAGCATATCATACGCAATCAAAAACGGTTTCTCTGGGGGTGCAATTAGGGCAGGTGGTCTGGGCTAGGGAGGTTAAACAAACACCCGCTCCTTTCAACGCCTGCTGCCATGATTTACTGAGACTGGCAATTTTGATCTTGCTCAATTGAAGTTTTTTGGGATGAGTGAACTTTTTCATAGTGGAATAGTATTTAAATAATCCTCTCCTGTCTTTGGCCTTGGGGCAATGCCATGGAGTGGTTGTTCAGCATATAATTTAGGGGCTGCTAATAGTATTCTTTGCTGGCAAGGATCCGGAGTGTTATCACAAGTGATGAGACGGATATCAGGCAAAACGGCAAATAGGCATTTGTCCGCATAGGATTAATTATTTTGAGGGCTGAGGAATAGTTAACCTTACTAATTTACTGAAATTTTTTCAATGCATAAAATGCGCTTACCAGATCCATGCATGCCCCTCATCTCTGATTTCATCGGAAAAGAAAGCGGTTATTTTATATCTTAATGATGAAAAACTGTAGCCGCGCCATAAACATTCATGTAAAACATTGGAAAGATGAGTGATCCCATTAAATTATTGTTTCTACTGTTTTTGTTGCTGACCAGTGCCTGCGCCCGGGCGCAGAAAGACAACACTGCCGCTGCTAGACGCCCGAATATTATATTTATCCTTTCAGATGACCACGCCTACCAGGCTATCAGCGCCTATGGATGTAAGTTGGTACAAACGCCTAATATAGACCGTATTGCCCGCGGAGGCGCTCTTTTCAGGAATGCCCTGGTAGGTAACTCCATCTGCGGGCCTAGCCGGGCAACGTTCATCACCGGCAAATACAGCCATATGAACGGCTTTAAGCTAAATGATACCACCAGGTTTGACGCATCCCAGCAGCTGTTCCCCCGTATCCTGCAACAAAATGGCTATCAGACCGCCTGGATCGGGAAATGGCACCTGAACAGCCTGCCACAGGGCTTTGACTATTTCCGCATACTACCCGGGCAGGGAGATTACTATAACCCGGACTTTATCGAAAAAGGCGGGCACACCACCCGCGATACCGGCTATGTGACAGACCTGATCACGCAATCTTCCATCGGCTGGCTGCAGCACCGCGACACTACGCAGCCCTTTTTCCTGGTAGTAGGCCATAAAGCTACCCACCGCGAATGGCTCCCTGACCTGCAGGATCTGGGCGCTTACGACAGTATCGATTTCCCCTTACCGCCCAATTTTCAGGATGACTATAAAGGCCGCGTAGCGGCTAAGGACCAGGATATGACCATTGAGAAGACCATGCGCCTGAAAGAAGACCTGAAGGTTCACGCAGATTACGGTAGAGGGCCTATCTACAACCGCTTTACCCCCGGTCAGCTGAAAACCTTCCGGGATTATTACGAGGGTAAAGTAAGCCGTGACTTTGACCAGCTGCAGCCCAAAGGGGAGACCCTCGTTCGCTGGAAATACCAACGCTACCTGAAAGATTATCTGTCAACAGCCAGATCTCTCGATAGGAACATTGGCGCCCTGTTGGATTACCTCGACCAAAGCGGGCTGGCAAAAAATACCGTGGTCGTATATGCCTCAGATCAGGGCTTTTACCTGGGAGAGCATGGCTGGTTCGATAAGCGCTTTATCTATGAAGAGTCCTTGAAAACGTCTTTCCTGATACGCTACCCCGGTGTGATAAAGCCCGGCACTACCTTCAACTATCTGATGGTGAACATTGACTGGGCGCCTACCATGTTGGACATCGCAGGCGTATCAGTGCCGGCAGATATACAGGGGCAGTCCTTCCTGCCACTGCTAAAAGGCGATACTGCAAACTGGCGTAAGGCAGCCTATTACCATTACTATGAGTTTCCTCAGCCCCACCATGTATACCCCCATTTCGGTATACGAACGGAAAAATATACCCTGGTACATTTCTATGGTCCCACAGACAGCTGGGAGCTTTATGATCTTGGAAAAGATCCGGGTGAAATGCACAATGTGTACCAGGATAAAGCATATGCACAGATCGCAGACAGCTTAAAACACCAGCTGCGAATACTGGCAGCCCGGTATAAGGATGAAGAGGCTGTAAAGTTAATGGAGCGGTGATAAGCCGGACCAGGATCATAAACCTCTTTCGTTGTTTACGGCAAAATGATAACTTTAAGAAATGTATGTACTTAACCACAATCAGCAATTGCCGGTTTATGCTTTAACGCCCGATGAAGCAACCGGTAATAAATATTTTAGAGTATATAATTTTGAAGGTAGCTTGCCTCATCAGTCAGAATTGCTTATTCCTCACCGGAAGGATCATTACCTGGTTGTTTTTATCAGGCACGCTGGCGTTCGGCAATGGATAGATATGACGCCATATACACTTAAAGACAATACTATTTACTTTTCGGGGCCTAATCATATCATAGTAAAGGAAGAATTTGACCAGTTATGGAGCACAGGTATCGCTTTTACAAAGGAATTTCTCTCATTTCAGGAAAACGCTTCACTAAGTAAGCTGCCACTGATCCAGAACCCACAAGACGGTCACGAATTGCTACTTACAGCAACTGATGTGGACTTTGTAGAAGATATGCTGGCCAGGATCAACGAAGAGAACAACACCCCCGGTGAATGGCAGCAACGTATGCTCACCGCTTGCCTCACCACGCTCCTTACTTATCTGAGCCGGTTGTATACAGCGCAATTTAAGGAAGGCGTCGTTTCTGCCGATAAGCTGTTAATAAAGAATTTCCAGGCCAGGATAAATGAGTGCTTCCGCGAAATGCATGAGGTAGGTGATTACGCTTCGCTGTTACATATTTCAGCTGGCCATTTAAGTGAGGTGGTGAAATTACAAAGCGGTAAGCCAGCCATTAAGCATATTCATGAACGGTTGGTATTGGAAGCCCGTCGCTTACTCTTTCATACCCATAACACATTGAAGGAGATCGCCTTTGATCTTGGTTTCTCAGATGCTTCTTATTTTAACCGGTTTTTTAAGCGGGAAACCGGTATAACGCCGGCTGAGTATCGTAGCACCATCCGTAAAATGTACCATTAATACCATTGGATGTGTTACAGCCATGCCCCTGGCTCTCTGTAGCTTTGTACTATTATACATTTAAATATGAAAACAGTACTGATAACAGGAGCAAACAAAAGCATTGGCTTTGAAACAGCCAGGCAACTTTTAAGGCAAGGTTACTATGTGTATCTGGGGTGCCGGGATCTGAAAAAAGGGGAACACGCCGCAAGTCAGCTGCATGCAGAAGGCTTAGATCAGGTAGAGCCTGTAGAGATAGATGTAGATCGGCCTGCATCTATAATGGCCGCCCGTGAAACGCTGGGTGGGAAAACCAGGGTGCTGGATGTGCTGATCAATAATGCGGGTATACATGGAGATATGCCGCAGCCGCCACTGGAAGCGGATATCAATGTGTTTAAACAGGTATTCGAAACAAACTTTTTTGGCGTAATAACAGTAACACAGACATTTATAGACCTGCTGAGACAGTCGCCGGAGCCAAGGATTGTGAACGTAACTTCCGGCCTGGGCTCCCTCACGTTACAAAATGATCCCTCATGGGTACATTTTCTGGTAAAACCGGCTTGTTATGTTGCATCCAAAGCGGCCCTTAATGCCTATACTATTGTGCTGGCTTATGACCTGCGCGACACGCCATTTAAGGTAAATGCCGTTGACCCATGTTATACGGCTACAGATTTTAACAATCACACTGGCCCCGGAACTGTACCAGATGCTGCTGCCAGGGTGGTAAAGGCTGCCATGTTAGGTTCCGATGGGCCCACAGGTCAGTTCTTTAGTGATGACAATGCGCCGGAAACAGGAATTAGTCCGTGGTAAGGGAGCATTAATTTATGCCCGCAGGGTGAAATTAGATCATACCGGGTGACGGATTTCCAATGATTTCTGATATCTGGTAAAGGCCGTCCCCCGTCATTTTGGTTACCAATACTCCGTCCATTTCCGGACAGCATATCCCATATTCGAACAATTGCAAAAAAGTAAATATATGCAACAGTGGCATATAACGTATCTTACACGAATGGCAGCATTCTTGCTTCCCCATAGAAAATTCCTGCACCGTGTTTAAAAATCATTGTAAGATCGCCTGGCGGAACCTTTGGAAAAACAAGGTCTTCTCCCTTATCAACATCCTGGGGCTCACCATCGGTTTGATAAGTTTTATGTTGATCGCTCTTTACGTAGGGGATGAACTAAGCTATGACCGCTTTCATAAGAAAGCAGATCGTATTGTGCGGGTGGTACAACACGCCCGCTGGGGTAGTAACGATTTACACGAAGCGCCTACTTCAGCGCCTTTTGCGCCGGCATTAAAGGAAGAGTTTCCGGAAGTAGAAGAAGCGGTCCGCATATCTACGGAAGGCGGTGGTATTATCGGGCACAACGACAAAAAGATAACAGCCAACGACATTTTCTTTGCTGACAAGAACATATTTGCAGTATTCACCTTTCCCTTCATCATTGGAGATCCGAACACCGCACTTGCTTCTCCCCAATCCATCGTGATCACCGAATCAATAGCCCGGAAATTATTTGCCAGTCCCGAACAGGCAATTAACCAGACCGTTTATTTCGACAACAATTTTCCCAATAAGGTCACGGGCATCATTAAAGACGTGCCGGGCAATACACACCTGCATTTCAGCGCGCTACGCTCATTGCCTGAAAATTACGAAGGCAGCTGGCAGCAATTCGACGTCTATACTTATCTGTTGCTAAAGAATGGGGTGGATCATCAACAGCTGGAGCGCAAGCTGCCTGCTTTTGCTGATAAGACCATCCGGAAACGCATGCAGATCGATGATTATAAAATGGAATTGCAGCCGCTTACCAGCATTCATTTACATTCCAATCTGGCTTTTGAGATAGGTCCCAACGGCAGCATCAGCAAGATCTATATTTTTTCGGCCATTGCTTTACTGGTATTGTTGATAGCAGTGATCAATTATGTGAACCTTTCTACTGCCCGCGCTACTATCCGCATACGGGAGATAGGAGTAAGGAAAGTGGTAGGATCTGGCATCCGGCAGCTCGCGGCTATGTTTATAACAGAAGCCGTGTTGCAAACCTGCCTGGCAGCCCTGATGGCCTTTTTCTTGTTCATACTGTTATTACCATTTTTTAACGTGCTTACAGGTAAAGAGCTGGCCATCTGGCGCTTTGGTAAGGGCGCCACCTTGCTGGGATTGGCCGCTCTCGCTGTGCTTACTGGAGTAATGAGCGGCGCTTACCCGGCTTTTTTCCTGGCCCGTTTTAAGACCATTCCCGCCTTAAAAGGACACACAGGTAACCTGTCTAACAGCGCCTTGTTCCGGCAATCGCTCGTTATTTTCCAGTTTGTGATCACAGTGGTCATGATCGTTGGCTCTCTGGTCATTTACCAGCAATTACAGTACACTTCCCGTAAAGACCTTGGTTTTAATAAAAACCAGGTATTTACGCTACATATCCACGATAAAAAAGTAAGGGAGCAGGTAACTGCCCTGAAAGGGGAGTTACTAAAGAACAATTTGATCACCGGCGTGGCCGCAGCCGGTAACCCTATCGGTAATAATGATCTGGGCGGATTCGGTTATAGGTTCGAAAAGGAAGATGGTAGCTTCGACCCCAGTTCAGTGGTATGCGAACAGCTGATGATCGATGCGGACTACATTCCCACAATGGAGATTACAACACTCACCGGCCGTAACTTCACTGCCTTCTCCCAGTCGGATAAGTTTGGTGCAGCCCTGGTGAATGAGACCCTGGTAAAAAAGCTGGGCTGGAAACAGGCAGTAGGGAAAAGACTGCGTTTCAATATGGAAGGGCAGGATTCGGTAGGTGAACGCACCATCATTGGGGTGGTAAAAGATTTTCATACCTATTCCCTGCAGCACAAAGTAGAACCGATGGTGATGATCATGCCCCCGGCGGCTGTTATGGAAGATAACCTGTATGTAAAGATCAATACTGCCAGAACGCCTCAGGCACTTGCCTACCTGGCAGCCGTCTATAAAAAATTTGACAACAACAATCCGGTTGATGTCAGTTTTCTTGACCAGAACTTCGCCCGGCAATACGGCGCAGAACAAAAGCAGCAACAGCTATCCCTGATATTTACCGTGTTGGCGGTGTCTATCGCTTGCCTTGGTCTCTTTGGATTGGCCACTTTTACAGCGCAGCAACGTGTAAAAGAAATAGGCATTCGTAAGGTATTGGGCGCATCTGTTCCGGGCATACTGGCACTGCTGTCCAGGGATTTTATCAGGTTAATACTGATCGCTGTCATGATCGCAGTACCTATTGCCTGGTACGCGATGAGCCACTGGCTGGCAGATTTCGCCTACCGCATTGAGCTCCATTGGTGGACCTTTGCCCTGGCCGGCTTGATGGCAATGATAATTGCCTTGTTTACCATCAGCTTACAATCACTAAGGGCCGCGCTAATGAATCCGGTAAGGGCATTAAGAGCGGAATAAATATCTACTCTCATACCACAAATATTCTAACCAAATTGAACTAAAATATTTGTATTATACCGGTATATCCAATTGAATATGAGCTATTACCGGACCTTGCTAACATCCTTACTTTTCACCGCTGTATATGTCAATGCCTCCGCACAGGTAGCACAACTACCTACGCCCTGGACAAACGACGCCATACAAGCCTCCATTCCGCTATCCGAGTATCCCAGGCCTCAGCTGCAAAGAGACCAATGGATATGCCTGAACGGGAAATGGGACTATTATGGCGGTAAGGAAGCGCCTGATGCCCTGCATCCGCAATTACCCGCCTCCTTTGACGATGTACATGAAAAAATATTAATACCCTATTGCCCGGAATCCTTTTTATCCGGCATCCGGCGCAAACAGGAAATAAATATGTGGTACCGGAGAACCTTCGAAATACCGGCAGCCTGGAAAGGGAAACAGATCATCCTGCATTTTGGCGCCGTTGACCATAACGCTACCATATTCATAAACGGGAAAAAAGCAGGCGCTCATCAGGGCGGATACGATGCCTTTAGTTGCAACATCACGCCATTTTTAAAAGCGGGTACTAATACGCTGATCGTGGCAGCGCAGGACCTCAATGACGGCAAAACGCCCTCCGGCAAGAACGGCCCCCGCGGCGACTACACCTTTACCTCCGGTATATGGCAAACCGTATGGCTGGAGCCGGTAAGCAGTCACTATATTAGAAGTATCCGCTTATTGCCTGATCTTGACACTAAGCGTTTATTGGTATTCGTTTACAGCGATGGTGCAAACAAGATAGCTGCAGAAGCGGCTGACGGCCATAAGATCGTTTCAACGGCAACCGGAGAGACTGGTACACATTTTTATCTGCCCATCGAAAACCCCAAATTATGGTCGCCTGATACGCCCTTTTTGTACGACCTTAAACTAACCTTATACAATCCAGATGGCAGCATCGCAGACGAAGTGAAAAGCTACTTCGGCATGCGGGATATAAAACTGGGTAAGCTTAACGGAGTGGTAAGACCGTTGTTGAACGGTAAATTCCTGATGCAGCTTGGGCTGCTGGACCAGGGCTACTGGCCGGATGGCGTGCTAACGGCGCCAACCGAAGAAGCTCTGAAGTCTGATATCTCCTTCACCAAAAAAGCAGGCTACAATCTTATCAGGAAACATATGAAAACGGAGCCCCAGCGTTTTTACTATTGGGCAGACAAACTGGGGCTATTGGTTTGGCAGGACATGCCCGCTATCTGGTATCAGGATGAAGATACAGCCGTTACCCGCAAGGAGTTCCGTCAGGAGCTGAAAGCAATCATAGATGAACATTATAACTCCCCCTCCATCATTACCTGGGTGCCCTTTAACGAAAACTGGGGTGCATTTGATGTGAAGGAAATTACCGATTGGGTAAAAGCATATGATGTCTCCCGGCTCGTGAATGGCAATTCCGGATTTAATAATAACCCACACTACCAAAAAGCCTATGGAGACCCTGGAAACGGAGATTATGTAGATACCCATATTTATGTAGGCCCCTACAAAGCATCCGTACCAGACGCTAAACGTGCCGCCTCATTAGGTGAATTTGGCGGCGTAGGGTTGTTTACCCGCGGGCATATGTGGCCGGTAGAAAATAATGCCTACGCGTATGAGCCCACGCAAACCGCACTTACAGACCGCTATGTACTGTTACTCGAACAGGTCGAACAGCTGATGAGATACAAAGGCCTAAGCGTAGCCATTTATACCCAGACAACGGACGTAGAACACGAAGTAAATGGCCTGCTTACCTATGATAGAAAAGTAGAGAAGATGCAGCTGGATAGGATCAGGGAGATTAACCAGGCGGTCATAGCGGCATCAAAAGCGATGAATCAATGATGAGAAAGGAATAAACAAAAGATAACACAGAGTTAACCCCGGTTGTCGTAAATGCAGTTTTATTTTGCGCCTTGACTCTTCACGTGTTTGTTATAAAGATGTTCAATGGACAAGAATTTGATCGAAGAAGTTAAGGGGAATAATGAAGCTGCCTTTACGACCATTTACAATCAATATCACGCTAAGCTTTATTATTATTTTCTGAACAAAACCCGGTCGGAAGCGATTAGTGCCGATCTGGTACAGACTACCTTCCTTAAATGCTGGAAGTACCGTAACCACTTGAACCCCGATATAGCCCTGTCCCATCAGATTTTCCGCATTGCAAAGACCACACTGATAGATTTACTCAGGCAAAAAGCAAAAGAAAAGCTGCTTAGCCTGGACGAATACGCCGCTGCAGATAATATCCCCGAAGCGCCTCCGGTATCAAGATCCTTTGTCGAAGAAGTAAGGGTCACATTAAATAAGATCCCTCCCCAACGCGGCAAGATCATGCAGTTACGCCTCAAAGGATGGACCAACCAGGAAATAGCAGAACAACTGGGTATCTCCAAAAGAACTGTGGAAAACCAGCTTAATAAGGCCATTAAAGAGATCCGCAGCCTCATTTCCACTGATATCGCCATCTGGATATTACTGTATGGCTATTATACTGGCTGGATAGCATAAAGCCCCTATGTTACCAAATTGTTACCGGTAAGTAAAGCCGCTAAGTACAACGTATTCATATTATAACCACCGCGATGGATCAAAGAAAACAGTCACTGCACGAACAGATTTTGAAGCTGCTGGAAAGCAAAGGCACTGCCCGGGAAGCGGAAGAATTCCTCCAATTGCCGCCGGAAGTGCTGGATGCTTACCTGGATGAACAGGAGTGGGATGAGCTATCCCCGGACACGGTTCCGGAGGAGTGGGCAGCATCGTGGCTGGAAAATATTAACCGGAGTAAAGCTGGCCGTGTCCGCAGCTTGCATTGGAAATACTGGAGCGCTGCGGCGGCGGTGCTGCTCTTGGTAATGGGAGCCGCGCTGTATTTTATGGTACCCGCTTCCAGGCACAGCGGAATGGCTGAGAATAATGTAGACAAGGTAGTGATGGCCCAACACGATACGGTGATACAGAACCAGGGAACGGCGGTTCAAAAATATACCTTGCCGGATCATTCCATAGTGAAGCTCTCGCCGGGAAGCACCTTACGCTATGATAATGCCATGAAAGCAAACAGATCGCTATGGCTGGAGGGCGAAGGGGTGTTCGATGTGGTGCATGATAGCAAACGGCCATTTACAGTATACGCGGCCGGACTGGTGACCATCGATATAGGAACCGTCTTTAAGATCACCACTGATAAGGATAAGAAAGTGACAAACGTTCAGCTCATCAGCGGAAAGATCGCAGTGCATCGCCTGCAAGACACAGCAAAGGTCTTTTACCTTACCAGTGGCCAGAGCTGCCGGTTTGATCAAACGGCGCAGTCGCTGCAGATGGTGCCGCAGGGACGTGGCAAATTGTCTGCAGATCCCAACGCACAAACAGAACAGACCTTAGCCGCGGACGAAATTAATTTTCATAATGCGCCATTGCCCGAGGTATTTCAACAATTAAGCAAGGCTTATAACATTCATATAGAATATCCACTGGAGTCGCTAAAGCGGAGGAAATTTACAGGTAGTTTCAAAAAGAGTGCAAAATTAGAAGGGGCTATGGAAACTTTGCTGTTACTGAACGAGCTGAAAAGTAACAGCGTAGGGGATACCATCTATATAAGCCCTAAATAACCCTGATGTTTTGATATAAATGAAAAGATCTCCCGCAGAGGGGAAGGGGATAGTATTGTCTAAAATCAATGATACATGAAACAATGTTATTTATTTGTAATGATGCCAATGGTTTGGCTCTTTATGGTAGGAGCTGCCATTCCACTCGCAGCACAGCAGCTCCCTGCAGTAAAGGGCATCGTGAAGAGCGAAACGGACGCCGCGCTCTCTCATGTCACAGTGGAGGTGCGCAATAAAAAAGGAGATTTTTCCGCCCATACCTTTACAGATGATGCCGGGGTTTTTACATTTAATAACCTGGAATCTGGCGATAGCTATTCCTTTACATTTACCCATTTAGGCTATGCTAAAAAGGTCTTGGAAGGTTATTCCTACAAGGCAGGGGAGATGATCACGCTTTCTGTACAGCTTAGCACAGCGATAAAGGACATAAACCCGGTAGTGGTAACGGCGCTTGGCATAAAAAGGGAAGCCAAAGCGCTCAGTTATAGCCACCAAAGTGTGGATGTAAACTCCCTGAACGAAACAAAGGATCCCAATTTTATCAACTCCCTGGCGGGTAAAGTGGCCGGCGTACAGATCGTGCCTTCGGGATTCAATACCGGATCGGGAAGGATCGTGATCCGCGGAAATAAATCACTCACCGGCAATAACCAGCCGCTCTTCGTGGTGGACGGTATGCCCATCGAAAATACCCCTGGTGATGACGGTAGTATAGATTATGGCAGCGGGGCAGCCGATATCAACCCCGCAGATATCGAAAGTATGGAAGTACTGAAAGGGCCTAATGCTGCTGCATTATATGGTTCCCGCGGGCAGAACGGGGTGATCCTTATTACCACCAAAAAAGGCTCCGGTAAGTTCAAGGTTACCCTTAACTCAAACGAAACCTTCCAGACATTAACGGAGTTCCCGGAATATCAGAATGCCTACGGTGTGGGAACATCATTCTATATTGATAACACCCATCGCATTCCGGTGGGTAATGTAAACTACCGTAGCTGGGGCTCGCCTATGCTGGGGCAGCCATATGTTGCCATTAATGGGGAGATCAAACCTTATCTGCCACAGCCGGATAATGTAAAGGATTTCTATTCCACGGCGCATCTTTTTACCAACTCCATCGCTATTGAAGGCGGCAATACCAACACCACCTACAGGATCGGTTACACCAATTATACCGGTACCAGCGTCGTGGATGGCTTTAATAAAGACAATAAGCATTCCATTGATGTACGGATGACCAACACGTTTACCAAATGGTTCACAATGGATTCTAAGGTGAGTTTTATCAGGGATATCGTGCACAACCGGCAATATTCCAATTCCAATGGCCGCAATCCAACATACGAGTATGTACATATGGCCCGCAGTACGGATCTGGACGAACTGCTCCCGTACGAAGACCCGGTTACCGGGCATGAGATCGGCACGCACCGCAACTTTAGCAACCCCTATTGGATCGTCAATAAAAACCCCAACCAGGATACAAAGGATCGCGTAATTGCATCTTTTAACCCGCAGATCAATCTAACGCCCTGGTTAAAGTTTACCGGCCGTCTGGGTGCGGATATGATCTGGTGGAGTGGTTCTGAATTCAACGATATCGGTTCAGTGATAGCCAGTAACCCCGATGGGTTTCTGCGTACCTTCAATACCAACCAAACCAATTTTAACCTGGAAGGCCTGTTTTCTTTCAACAAACGGGTGAGGAACTTTTCTATAAGTGCAGTAGCAGGCGCCACCAGGTATACATCTAACTATGAAACAAGGGACACCAGGATCAATTCCCTGCTGCAGCCTGGTTTGATCAATGTTTCCAATGCGAAGGAATATCCCATCAACGGACAAACGGCCAGGAAAAAAGTGACAAATTCGGTATATGGCGCTGTTTCTGTGGGATACAATGATTTTGCCTTTATTGATCTCACAGGCCGTAACGACTGGTCATCAACTTTACCTGCGGCGAACCGCGCTTATTTTTACCCTTCCATTGGTGGTAGCCTCATTTTAACAGACATGCTGCATATCAATAGCAATGTACTGAACTATGCAAAAGTGCGTGCATCAATGGCGATAGTGGGTAACGATACGGACCCATACCGTTTGGACCAAGCCTATTCATTCAATGGTTTATTCAACGGTTCCCCTATTGCCTCCCTGTCAACTACTATGAATAACCCGGATCTGAAACCGGAGAAAACCAGGTCATATGAATACGGCGCAGAACTGAGACTGTTCAATAACCGCATTTTTATAGATGCAACACATTACAGCGCTTCCACAACGGATCAGATCATTACAGCCCAGGTGCCGGCTTCCAGCGGCTACAAGCAACGTATTTACAATGCCGGCGAGATCAGGAACTGGGGAAACGAGCTGATGGTGACAGCAAAAATATTAACCGGTAAAAAATTCAATTGGGAAACCCAGATCAATTTCTCAAAGAACAACTCGCTGGTAGTAAGCCTGATTGATAGCGTGAACCGTTTTGTATTGAACAATAACTCAAGCTATATCTATGTGTACGCGGAAGTAGGTAAACCCTATGGTTACATGCGCGGCCTGGGTGTGGCGCGTGATGCATCCGGACATATGTTATTGGACGATGGTGGCGGCCTGCTGACAAAAAATCCCGATATGGCTTTCGGCTCCTCAAGCCCGGACTGGCTGGGAAGTTTAAGGAACACCTTCAACTACGGTAATTTCTCACTGAGCATCTTACTGGATGTAAGAAGCGGCGGTTTATTATACTCCGGCAGCTACTCCCAGATGCTCACAAATGGCGTACTGGCAGAAACGCTGAACGGAAGGGATGATTACTACAAACACTCCATGATCTTTGGCGAAAGCGCCGGTGAGCTAACAGGCGGCGCTCAATGGGATGCCTATTATGCAGACGGTACAAAAAATACCAAATATGTAACGCCGCAGAATTACGAATACGCACGGCCTAACTATGCCGAGTTTGTAATGTTCGACGCTTCATTTGTAAAGCTGCGCGAACTGGCTTTGGGCTATAGCTTTCCTGAAAAACTGATAGGAAGAACGCCTATTAAAACGGCCAGGCTTTCCCTGGTAGGCCGTAATCTGGCCATACTGTATCGCAATACGCCACGTGGTATTGATCCGGAGGCTACATCTTCTGCCGGTAATGGACAAGGCATTGAAAGAGGGTCCTTGCCGCCCAACGCTATCTACGGATTCAATATCAACCTTACTTTCTAATGCTATCAAACATGAAGAAGAAATATCTAATACTGTTAAGTGTTATTGGCTTGTTTGCCTGCACAAAGAATTTTGATAAGATCAACACAGATCCTAACCATCCCAATAAGGTAGAGCCTGATTTTCTTTTAACCACTTCTCAGTTAAATACGCTCAATCTGTACGGTGGGGATATGAACCGCGTAGTGTTTTTCAATTATACACAACACTTCTCCGGTTTCCAGGGCGAGTTTGAGCGATACACCTATAACGACAACTCAAACAATACCTACTGGGCCAACACCTATATCAATTGCCTGCAACCTGCATTCCAGATCGAGGTAAATTATAAGGATAATCCCGCCTATACCAACCGGGTGCTCATCGCCCGCATCTGGAAAGATTTTATCTTTTCAAACGCCGTTTCCATGTGGGGAAGCATCCCAATGGACGCGGCATTGGCGGGCACCCCCAGCGTCGCCTATACCAAGGAGCAAGACGTTTATTATAAACTGCTGACGGATCTAAAGAATATTGCAGATTCCATCAACTTGTCAGGCGATGCCTATACAGCCACAGCAGATAAGATTTACGGTGGTGATCTGCTGAAATGGAAGAAATTCGCCAATACCCTCCGGCTACGGCTGGCCATGCGTATCTCAAACGATGCGCCCAACGGCGATCCTGCCTTTGCGCAACAGGTGGTACAGGACGTCTATAAAAACAGCAGTCAGTATACCATTACCGCGCAGGACGAAACTGCCGCTATGAGCTGGGGAACTACCAGCGATACATGGAGTTACCTGTATAACAACGTTATTTATAATTACACGGCCAACAAAGCTACTATCCCTGTACTCTGTGAGTCATTGGTATATTATACACAGCCTTATAACGATCCCCGGTTAGCCGTTTATGGCCAGCCTTCCAAACAAGGCCCCAATATAGGTAAGTATTTCGGGCAGAATATCTCCTACGGTGGTGGTAGTAAGTATGCCGGCAATATTGTCAGCCCGCACACCGGCTTAAAACAGGACGATTATTCCTATATCGGAGCAAGATTTTTGAAACCCGATGCTGAGTATGTCTTCCTCTCCTGGTCAGAGGCCGCGATGTTAAAAGCAGAAGCCGCCTTAAAAGGATGGTGGGGAGATGCAGGTACCGCCTCGCAATATTATTACGAAGGGATCGGCGCCTCATTCGATCGCTATGGCTTAACACAAGACCAGGCTGCCACATACGAAAATACGCCTGGCATTAAATGGGGAACAGCTTCCGATACCGTTGGAAGATCAACAGAATTCATGGATTGGGTACAGATCTGCACCAGCTATGTGCCTGCAGGGGATTATTACCGGCAGGTCATCATGCAGCATTGGTTGGCTATCCCCGGACAAGGCGTAGACGCCTGGGCATTGATCCGCCGGTCACGCACACTGGACTTTGAACCGCAGTTTGCCACCTATGATGGCGAATATGCCTATGTACCGCAGCGGATTCCCTATCCGGGCAGCGAACGTGCCACAAACAGTAAGGAGGTGGCTAAAGCGGCACAATGGCTGGGCGGTGCGGATGATCTGTGGACGAAGCTCTGGTTTGCATTGCCAAATAAGAAAAACCCGTATTTACCTTATTAAAACCAAAACAATGAGAACGACTATATATATCGTATGTTGCCTGTTTATTTTGGCAAGTTGTAAAAAAGAGAATGAATACCTTCCGCCTGATTTCAATTACCCTATTCCACAAACGGACATCACAGAGAATGTGAACGTAGGCGCTTATTTCTATAATTACGCTGCCGCAGATTGGGCCAAAGGCATAAGCGATACGCCTGTATTAGGTAACTACAGCGCCCTTACGGCATCCATCATGGACCAGGAACGCATTTGGGCAGATTCTGCCGGCGTGGACTTCTTTATCTTTAACTGGAACGGTGCATCAAGTGGCGATAAGCTTTTAAATAGCTTCGTTACCGGAAGAAAGAGCAGTGTGAAAATGGTGATCAATTTCAATACCGCGCATATTAATGCTTCCAATGCCTCTCCGCTTACGGGCGAAAAGCTGAATACATTGATCAACGAATTCAAAGCACTGGCCACCGACCGTTTCGCCAACGATTATTATTACAAGATCGATGGGCAGCCGGTAGTATTGATCACGCCTATTAACCTCTCTTCCAGCAAAGCTGCCAGCATTGACTATACAAAAGTGATCCCTGCGTTGCGCACATCGCTGGACTCGATCGGCGTTCACCCCTATTTCGTTGGAGAGATCACAACCGGGTGGTTGCCGCCTGTACGTTACAGCGCCGCCAGTCAGGCAATGGACGGCGTAGTGCTTACGGATTGGTCCACCAGTGTATATGACCGTTCCGTATTTATGCCGGCATTTACTGACCAGAACTGGAAAAACTGGACAGACTCCACCACCGTTTGGGGCAAGGATTTTGTGCCCTGCATCATTCCCGGCTTCAATGATAAGGTCCTGACGCCAACCAGCACATTATTTAACCAGGAAAGAAGCGTTCAGTTCTATACCGACATGACCAACGTGGCCAAAAGAAATATGGGCAAGAAACGTTTGGTGCTGGTTAATTCCTGGAATGATTTTCAGAAAGGTACCGGATTAGAACCGGCAGATAATTATGGCCATACCTACATGGATATCACCAGGGATCAATTTAAAATGAAATAAATGACAATGACTGATAATAAAAATACCATCAGCCGGCGCAGGTTTGTAGCTTCCATGGGTATGCTCACAGCTTCCCTGCCATTAGGCGCATCGGCATTTAATTTCATTCCCAGTGCCGGTAAAGGGTTCAGCTTTATGCTGCTGGGTGATATTCACTTTACAAAAGAGGATTTTCATGACCTGGAATATGTGAGAACAAAATTCTCACCCGGTGATGTGACACAGGTGCATAACTATTCCCGCATTAGCCGGGAAAACCTGCAGCCCTTATTGACCAGAACAAAAGAAGCAGGTAAAAAGCTCAATGCAGATTTTTACCTGCAATTGGGAGATTTTGTAGAAGGGCTTTGTGGTGCGGAAGAATTAGCCAGAAAACAGACTAACGGATTTATTGAATTGGTAAAACAACAGGAGCTCCAGCGCCCATTCTTTGTAATAAAAGGCAATCACGATATTACTGGCATTGGCGCGCAGGAAACGTTTAAGGAGGTGGTATTGCCCTGGCAAACTGCCCAGCAGGATCAATCCTTAAGCACCGCCAATTCAACATTTGTTCATAAAGACGTCCGGTTTATCCTGTTCGATGGTTATACGCCAGATGAAAGTCTTTCCTGGCTAAAAGGCATGCTGGCAACTGCAAAGGAGAAAACGATCTTCTTCTGCGTACACCAACCCGTTGTACCTTTCACGGCCCGCTCCAACTGGCATATCTTCGCTAAACCCTCACAGCAACAGCAGCGGGAAGAGCTCCTGAATTTACTAGGACAATACAACGCCATTGTCCTATGCGGCCACTTGCATAAAACCAGTATACTTACACGGACAACAAAGACCGGTAAGTTTGTACAGATCTGCACCGGCAGTGTAATTGAACATCCGGATGCACCGGTAAAAGACCACCTGGAAGGCCTCAGTGCCTATGGCCCCAGCCTGCTGGATCTCGAGCCTAAGTTTGCGCCTGCTTCGCTGGAAGAACGAAGAACAAACCTGGAAAATGAAAAGCCATTCATCAGGTATTTTGAATATGCGGATTTTATGGGGTATTCCACGGTAACTGTGTCGCCGGTAAAAACTGTTCAAATTTCCATTTACCGCAATATGGATAACGATCCCTGGAAGATCATTGACGTAGATAAATTACTAAATGCGTAGGTCTAAGATTTTTGTATCGCTTTTTTTTTCTGTTATCGCCGGCCATCCTGAAAGCGCAGGATGTGAGTTTTATCGTACTGGGTGATATGCACTTCCAGGATGGAGTATCATGATATGGACTATGGGAAGACAAGGCCGCAGGATTATGAGCAGATCATAAAAGAATATCCGAAATATACAGCCACCGTTTTACCCGCATTTCTTCAATTGATAAAGGAACAGGCGGTAAACCTCAAACCGGCCTCCAAAGCAGTAGTGCAGTTGGGGGGATTGGTAGAAGGTGTTTCCGGTATCTGAACCTGGCACGCCAAATGAGCCGGGGACTGGTTCGTTTCCTGGATTCCGCCCACCTGACTGTCCCCTGGGTATTGGATTATCAGAAAATCCGTATGAAACGGTTAACCTTACCGCATTGCAAAACCAAACGAAATAAGCACTAGTCCAGTTAATTGAGTATCTTATCATTTGGAATAGCTATCCAAATTGAGACCACGATGAAGAACACACTGAGACTGCTTTTATTTGTCAGCCTGTTTATTATTACATCCGTTAGCCATGCACAGGAATTATACCCGCTAAAGCTTTCAGATAAATATTGGCACAACAAGAAATTAGAACTACGCTACAAACCGGAAGGCAGAGACTTTGTCATTACCAATGGAACCCGCCTTTTTACAAGAGCGCTCTACGGTACAAATACCGCCTTTCGTGTGGAGACCGGCGACCGGCCGGAATTTGCTTTCTATATGCCGGGGATGGGTGGCACGCTCAAATTCGGCATTGGTGTTAATGGCCAAACTAAATGGCTTACACAGGCAGATAAGATCACGGCCCGCTATCGCCCCGGAAGCAGGCTGTACACCATCAAAGATCCTTTATTAGGCAGCGGCACATTACACATTGAAATATTAGCGATGGCCGATGCCGAAGGCTGTATCATCAAAACAAGCTTTGAGAACATAACTAAACCGGTCAATTTATATTGGACATTCGGCGGCGCTACCGGCAAAAAGTTTTCCCGGGATGGCGATATGGGACCCGATCCTGAATCCGTATTCTATTTACAACCCGGCAACTGCAAAGACAACAAATACACTATTTACGATAAAGGCAGATTTAACCTGCAATATGGCGCCGGTGAACGCGAACTAACAGGTACATTCGCGCCAAACGCCGATCTCAAAATTGCGGACGCCGGTCATCTCAATTCGCCTGATGAATTATATCGATCCACAGCAGAAAAAGCGCCCGTTATTACTGGAAAATTAACGGCGCAAAACAACCAGGAGAACTATTTCGCCATTCACAATCCCGCCACAAAAGCAGCCATTCCCTACAGCGGCCTGCCTGCTGTTTTTCAGCAAGCCGCCACCGCAAGGGAGCAATTGGCGAACCGTATACTCGTCACCACTCCGGATCCCTTTATCAATACCATTGGTGGCGCTGTAAGCATGGCATCAGATGCTATCTGGGAATACCCCAGCTACATGCACGGCGCTATTGGCTGGCGCATGCGTTTGAACGGCTGGCGTGGACCATATACAGCAGATGTATTAGGCTGGCACGACCGCGCAGCAATCCATCTCAGTGCCTATGCCGCCTCCCAGTTTACCAGCCCGGCTATAGGGCCGGTTGTCCCTGACACCGCCATGCACCTGGCCCGCAGTACCGAAAAATCGGGTATCGGCATGTTCTCCAGCGGTTATATCAGCCGCGATCCTGATGACGTCCGGCTAAGGCCGCATCATTACGACATGAACCTGGTATACATCGATGCATTGTTACGCCACTATCTATGGACCGGCGATACCGCATTTATAAAGAAAACATGGCCGGTGCTCAAAAGACACCTCGATTGGGAGATCAGGAACTTCGATGCAGACGGCAATGGCCTGTTCGACGCCTACGCTGCCATATGGGCCAGCGATGCTTTGCAATACAGCGGGGGAGATGTGACCCACACCTCCGCTTACAACTATTTTCATTTTAAAAAGGCGGCGCAAATAGCCGCCATAATAGGGCAGGACCCGGGTCCATACCTGCGGCAGGCCAGCAAAACGCTCCAGGCTATGAACCAAACTTTATGGATGCCTGGAAAAGGAACTTACGCGGAATTTAAGGATGCAATGGGTAATAAGCTGCTGCATCCTGCCGCCGCCCTGTGGAGCATCTATCACAGCATTGATTCAGAAGTACCGGACCCATTCCAGGCGTTTCAGAGTTTACGGTATATTGATAACGGGATCCCCCATATCCCCATCAGGGCAAAAGGATTAGCCGATAGCGGCTATTACACCGTCTCAACCACCAATTGGATGCCCTACCAGTGGTCCCTGAATAATGTGGCATTGGCGGAATCCATGCACCTGGCGCTGGCAAATTGGGAAGGCGGCCGCATAGACGAAGCCTTCAAACTGTTTAAAAGTGAAGTGCTGCAGTCAATGTATTTAGGCGGAAGCCCGGGCAATATCGTGCAGATCTCCTATTTTGACGCCATCCGTGGGGAGTCCTATCGTGATTTTGCAGACCCCATTGGTATGTTTTCGCGGGCGCTGGTAGAAGGGCTTTTTGGCATTGTCCCCAATGCCCTGGATAAAGTACTGACCATCCGCCCGGGACTGCCCTCCGCATGGAATTACGCATCCTTTGCCACGCCCGATATCTCATTTGATTTCAAAAGAACAGGAAAGACCGATGCCTACACAATTGTGCCAAAACTCCCCCTGGCCCTTTCTCTCAAACTCCGGGTTATCGCACAGGGACAGGTACAAAACATATCATTAAATGGCAAATCCATTGCCTGGAAAAATGTTACAGATGCCGTAGGCAAACCATTAATAGAGATCAACGCCCCGTCAGCCGCCAGCTATAACATAAAGATCGTCTGGACAGGCGCTAAACCGCTGCTGCCATCAAAAGAAAGCACTTATACCGATGCGACAACGCTTACGAAAAGCTTTCCAGGCGCCAGCGTCCTGAAAGTATTTGACCCCCAAAATGTATTGCAGGGTATCAAAACCTCCACAACAGGCTTTTCAGCAGCAATCCACGCCTCTGAAGGCGATCATACGGTATTTGTCCAACTTCGGCAAGGCGGCCTGTCCTGGTGGATGCCCATCTGTTTCAAAGTAGCGCCGGCTATTGAATTAATATCCTGGAAAGATCCTGAAGAAAACAGCAACATATTTTACCTGCAGAACAATACGCAGCAAAATAGCTCCGCAACCATCCAGGTAAATGATTTCAGGATATCCGCCCAAACCGGGGCTAACATCACGATACCGGAATCAGACCTGCTTCCCGGAACCAACAAGGTAAACATCACTTATGGCAACGGAAAAACAATCTCCACGCAGCTCATCGATTGGAATGGTCATAAACAACCACAAGTAGAGACAATAGATCTGTCAAATTATTTCAACGATCAGCTAACGCAGATCTTTAAAAACAAATATCTCTCGCCACGCCCCCAGGCTACCACATTGCAATTGCCCTGGCAGGGCATCGGGGACTGGCCCAAACCCTTAGAGACCTTCGATGTAGACGACAGCGGTCTCCGCAAGACCGCCGGAGAAAAGAACGGGATCATACTCACCCAGGGCATTCGTTTCCGTACACCCGGCAACGCATCCGCGAAAAATATCCTATTCACCTCCCAATGGGACAACTATCCGCATGAGGCGACCATCCCGCTATCAGGCAAAGCGGCCCATGCCTGGTTCCTGATGGCCGGCTCCACCAATCCTATGCAAAGCCAGCTCACGAACGGCGAGGTCATCGTCCGTTATACAGATGGAACAGCGGATACGCTCGTATTACGCAATCCGGAAACATGGTGGCCCATCGACCAGGACTACTACACCGATGGTTTTGCCTTTGCTTTAAAGACGCCCCGGCCTATCCGGGTACATGTAAAGACAGGAAATATCGTAACTGGCGAAAGCTCAGAAGCGGATTTCAACGGTAAGAAGATTCCCGGAGGCGCCGCCACAGTGCTGGATCTGCCACTGGATGCCACTAAAACTTTGCAGGATCTTACGCTAAAAACAATCACCAATGACGTGGTAATTGGGTTGATGGCAGTCACTTTACAGCGATAGTTATTAATTTCACAGTTCCGAAATATTACAAAATGAAAGGAATAACAAAGCTTGCAGTCGGATTTTTCCTGCTGATGACCAATATCACTGGGCTATTGGCACAAACATACAAGAATCCATTACCCGTTGAACTGGGAGATCCATACGTCCTCCAGGTAAAAGGCGGCAAGTACTATATGTACGGAACCGGCGGTGTTGCCAAAAATGGATTTGCCGCCTATTCCTCCACCGACCTGGTAAATTGGAAAAACGAAGGCCAGGTCTATTATGCCGCTAACAGGAATGGCTGGAGTGATTCCACGGCCGCATGGAACGGTGCATATTGGGCGCCCGAAGTCTATGAGCACAATGGCAAATATTACATGTTCTACAGTGCCCAATGGGGAACAAATCCCAATAAAGACCTGGAGAACTTCCGCATTGGCGTAGCGGTGTCTAACAGCCCCACCGGCCCATTCACAGACATAGATAACAAACCTGTTTTTGATCCAGGCTATCCCGTTATCGACGCCAACGTACTTTTCGACAACGGCAGGGCTTACCTGTATTATTCCCGTTGCTGTTACAAACACCCCGTGGAAAGCGAGGTAGCCGCCTGGGCAAAGAAAAAAGGATGGTTTGATGCCATAGAAGAGAGCTGGGTATACGGCGTTGAGCTAAAACCTGATTTCAGCGGCGTCATCGGCGAACCGGTACTATTGTTACGCCCGCCGGTAAAAATGAATGACAAGCAGGCAGAATGGGAAAGCCGCTCAGTCACCTCAAAAGAAATTAACCGCCGCTGGACAGAAGGTTCCGTCGCCTTCAAAAAAGGAAACACTTACTATATGATGTACTCCGCTAACTATTTCGGTGGAAAGAACTATGCAGTGGGATATGCCACTTCAAAAAGCCCCCTGGGTCCCTTTACAAAAGCAGCCAATAATCCCGTCTTACAAAAAGGCGGTACCGTAACCGGAACAGGTCATAACAGCATTACCTATTCTCCGGACGGAAGACAAATGTTATGCGTATACCACGCCCGCACATCCGCAACGGGTGACAAACGCGTCGTCTTTATCGACCGGATGAAGATATTAAAGAACGGGACACTGGTTGTAGAAGGGCCTACTACCACGCCTCAGCCAGTACCCTGAGGACCTTATCTTCCTCTATGGAAGTTTATCTTGTAAAGTATGCGCAAACCTATTACGCCTACCTCATTCTCATAAACAGGCACGGCATCACAGTGCAGCATAAACTCTAAGCTATTGACAGGATCAAGCGCCAGGTCGTAACCAACGCCGGCTGTGCCGCCTATGCCGCTGCTGGAGGCATCTTCGCCCCCAACATACAAACTAGGCGCCAATGTGGTAAATAAGCCTTTGGTGATATAATACCGGACAGGTAAGCTGGTCATCAGCAAGGCAACATTTTGTGAGGACTCCACATAATAGTAACCGTTATAACGGGCCTCACGCTGGCCCTTGATGCTTGTAACGCCGATAAGGGGCGTCAATGCAACTTTATTACTAAGCTTCGCACTGATTTGCAATGCCCCGGTAGTACCTACGGGATAACCGCTCCCGATGGGAAGATTAGGGCCTATCCCAAAACCTGCGGAACTACGTGCCTGTCCCCCGGCATGCATATAATAAAAAGATAAAATAGCTAAAAAGGCAATTCTAACAGACTGTGAGGATTTCATTTTAAAGGGATTTTCCGGGCGCCAAAGATAGGTTAAACTGATCAATACCGGTGGGGATGCATGTTGCTGGTCTTCCCAAATCGATTATATTTATGCCATAAAATCGTTATTCAATTTTACCTATGAAATATTTGTTAACTGCAGTATTCGTATGGACACAGGCCCTTGCCATTTTTGCCCAATCTGCCGATACTACTAAAACCCGAAAGATCAAGACCATCCACCTGAAGGCCAGACAATACCGGGCCAAAGGGGAAACGCTTATACCGTTATCGGGTGTCAGGGTGATCCCGGTTTGTGCGGATACTACCCAGCTGGGATTTATTCCCAAAGGCCTGAAATATGCTGTGCCGGACCGGCCCTACACATCTTTCCTGCAGGACTACGTAAATGACATGCTTAGAAATGTCTATAAAGGATCAGGCATGCAGATGCTGTGGATCATTAAAGACCTGCGCGTCAATGAAGGCCCCGGCGCCATAGTAAGGCTGAAAGCAGATGCCTGGCTCTCCGCAGACAAACAGCATTACAGGTTGCTGAAAACCTTTGATACCATATTGGTCCAACAAGCCCTTTATGTAACTCAAGTGCACGATGATAACATTGCCCACGCGCTGCAGGTGTTCTATATCTACTGTGACCTGGCCGTGGGTACTGCTGCCAGCGACCCGGCGCTAACTGAAGCGGAGATCGTTGCACGGGAGCAGGAAAAATTCCGCGCGCCCATCTATATAGATACCGTTTATAAGGAAGGCGTATATCTTAGTTATAAGGAGTTCCTGGCAAATGCGCCATCTGTTACAGATTATGATATTTCCGTAAGAAAGAATAAGGTGACCATATATGCCAGAGAGGTAGACAGCAGCTGCACAGAGCTGGATGCGCCGTGGGGATTATCAAAGAAAGGGGAATTGTATAAGTACGATTTAAAAGAGTTGGTGCCGTTAGAAAGAAAAGCTAATTCCTTTATAGTCACCAACTACATGAGTGAAGTCAGAAAAAGTAACAATTTGGCTACCTGGAGCGTGATATCACCTACAGTGGCGTTGGCATCGTTACTGTTTTGGGCGCCTAAAGTACATCCGTCGCCAGCTGTGCCACAGCTGGGGGATGAAAAACCGATGGCTACTACGGTAGATCCCTATAGCGGCGAATTCGTGTTTTAGATCTTAAACAGATAATAAGGCGCCCTCAACATAAAGAGGGCGCCTTCGCTTCCGTACAAGCCGGAAGCATGGGTAAATAGATCATGCCTGGTTCGGGTTATCAAACGCAGTCAAGGGTCCTGCAACCACAGGTAGTCTGATCAATAGAGGTCAGACAAATTCCTTTTGACTGTTTTGATTTGCTGAGACTGGAAATTTTGATCTTCAACAGATGGAGTTTTTTGGGCACTGTGACCTTTTTCATAACGGATAGCATTTAATAAATAATCCTCTCCTGTCTTTAGCTTGGGAGCAATGCCATGGAGTGGTTGTTCAGCATACGATCTTGGTTCCAGTAATGAGCGTTTTGTCTTGTTTATTACAGGTGATGTACAAGGCTGCAGGGCGTCAATACCAGGGAAAACAACAAATGCGTTTGGTCTTTATGGGTTAAGCATTTGGGTTTAGAAAATTAATTGTGTTTACTAATGTATTGAAATTTGATCAATGCTGAAAATTTTATTGAAGAATGGTAGGGTTGACTTGCTGAGATTTGAAAGTTCGGGCGCCTTGATGTCTTTCCGTTATGCAACTCCTTGCAGTATTATCGCAGTAGATAATTATTTTTTAATAATAGGAATATTTGTTTAACTTAGACATAGTACTGTTGCAGAGTATCCACGAAAATAATTTGCTTAACCTTACATTCTTTTTTAGTGATAACCTATATTAAATAACCCACGATACCCCCTTATGAACAGAACCCTGGTATTTCATAACCCTCAATATTCCCTTAATCTTAACCAATTAATATGAACATGAAACGTAATTACTATCTGAAAACGCTATCGTTGTTATCAGTACTGTTTTTCTTCTCCTGTACTAAGGACAAATCATCTGATCAGCAGGATAATGCGCAGGACGGCCCCATCACTTTAAAGTCCGGTGTTGTAGTTGAAAAAAAAGGAACTGATTATTTCTGGGAGGGTGATATACGCCTTACCAAAGAACAGTACAAAAATCTGGAAGCCCATGGTCAGCTGCAGGCGAAGAAACCAGACTATGTTGGCGCCGTGAAAAATGCACACCCGGTTTACAATGTACCATTTGAAAACACAGCCCAGGGTGGCCGTACAATCCCAAGGGCATTCAGTATTTATCCCACGCCCTATAACTTATGGGCGATGGTCAGGATCATATATGGATCGAATTTAACCCTGTGGGAGAAACAGAGGGTGCAATCTGCGCTACTTGAAATGCAATCAAACACAAATGTGAGGTTTTACAATGCTACCTGTGAGCCGCTTGTAGATCCCACTTATGGATTTGAATACCCGAACATTGAGTTTTGGTCAACAGATGGCGCTGATGTCAGCAACTCATACCTTGGAAGGGTAGGGGGAGTACAACGCATCAACCTCGCTGATTTCGCCTTTAATTCATGGGACAACAGTGTAATTATCCATGAAATTTGCCACGCACTGGGATTAAGGCATGAACATACGCGCCTGGACAGGAACTCATATGTCACTGTTAATACGTCTAACCTTACTTCTTCCGGACTGGCACAGTTTAGTATACCATCAACAGATTACTATCAGACAGGTGTTTACGACTACACTTCTATAATGGGATATAGCTCTTATACAAGCAGTACATCCGTAGTACATAACACAAGCCTGCCAATGTACACCAGAACCGATGGTACTGATATCTTCCAGGGTAGTTTCCTTTCTAACAGTGACCGGTCCTGGATAAACTATTTTTATCTTCCTTATATGGCAAGAACAGATGTGTATGCAGAATTGGCTCCCGTTGTATATTGGTCAGATAATACAGTTATGACGCCATCTGAAAGACTTGATTTACAAGCGTACTTGAACAATGGCAATCCAAACCCTCCTAATTGTTGCACACTAACCAATGATTTAGGAAAATTTACTTGTCCATAAGTTGACAATACCGGGAAAAAGCCTGCAAAAAATAGCAGGCTTTTTCTCTGTTTGAAGGATTAAAAACCTAAATTGCGTTTTTCAAAATAACCAAAATATCCGCGAATGAAATGCCTTTTCTATTTTCTGTGCCCAATTGTGGCTTTACTGTTATTCCAATCATGCGATAAGAAGGATCAGGACGATGACTTACAGATAGACCCCTTTACATATGGTGCTAAATTCAATTGGCGCGAGGACTCCATAAAGACAAGTGAAAGCTGGACAAAGATCGCAAACGGCAATGCCTTTTCATGGTTAGCCCAGGGGAACACACTGCAAAGCAGTAATTTTGCCACCTATAGCTCCAGGACAAATATCAAAACTGATTTTGTATATACTATCCAGAAAGACTCCGTCTTCGCACTCAAGTTAACCGCTGATAGCATTTATTTCCTGGATGCGAACGGCAATCAAAGAACAGATGTAAAAGGAAAACTAACCCTTTCCCCGGACACTTCTTTGATCTTGCTCAATACAGCGGTATCGCCTGAGATCAGGATAAAATACAGGCTGGAAAAATAAGAGACCCAGCTACTGCCCAGACATGTAAAAAAATGCCGGTTATTGGAACCGGCTTTGTGTGTTTACGCCATGTTTATTTAACCAGTAAACATCTAGCTGTTAGAATTGAACAGTTGCTCCCAGACGGGCTCCGTAATAGTCATTCCTGGAGCCATTAAATTGCGTTGATAGCTGCATACCGTTTCTCAGGTAGGATATGTCAGTTCCCTGGAAGACCCTTGTATTCCCAAACATCCCGTCAAGTGAGAATGAAAGGAAGTCATTGGCGGAATACCTGAATTTTATACTATAGTCCATGCCGTGACCTCTTGCAGTCTGGGCAAAACTTAACGGCTGCATGAATATATCGATCAGATTCCAGTTCGCCTCTCCCCTGTAACTGATCACAGCATAAGTTATATCGGCTCCAACAGAAAAAGAGTGGTTGATCACATAATTACCCTCCACGGAGAAAGCCGGTCCCCGCCACTTGGCTGTATAAGTGCTTCGTAAGTCCGTTAATTCCGGACTAAGGATAGCAAAACTTTGTTTCGCACTTTTATAGGCCGCTCCAGCCCCCAAACTGAACGTCCCCCGTTGTAAAAATATAGCCTTCGCACCTATCCTCAAGACTTCCAGATAACCCTTATTGCTCGAAAAGGGCTGTTGGAACGTAGGATCCGTGCGATCATCGCCCTTATAGTCCGTGTCCTCACCGCTGCCACTAATTACACCGTTTCTTTGATAGTATGCATCTAACCGCAGGCATTTTACAGGGCTATAAGTACCACTTAGATAAAAGCCCAGAGATGTGATGTTATTAAAGTGCAATTCTGATAAAACATTCGGAGATTGACCTTGCAAATTACCAGCAATCGACCAGCTGAAATCATTCTCATTTATCACCGCACCGGTTGAGAAGGTAAAGCGGTTATTCTGGCTTTTAACGAAGGCGCTACTGCATAATAATATTCCTATTGAGAAAATGCACTTTTTTAAGCTACGTACAAATGGTATTGAAGGGATTACCGGATAGTTCATTTGAGGGCCTGTTTTATAAATTCGGAAAGGGTATATTAGGAAAAAATCGTTTGCATGATGGGGAATATGAAGTACAAAGGAATATACAAACATTTTTGCTCTTCTGCAATCGAATATTAGGTTACCCTCTGAAACTGGTCAACTTACCTGGTAAATATTACCTGAGTGACTTCTTAAAAAATGGCCTTAAGTCCTTGTCATCCCCACGCCAATGATAAGGTGTGCCTGCCAATGGCCATGACATGTCCGTAAAGTCGGTGTTACTATTGTCCGCAAACCATTTTTTATAAATGGCATATACCTCATCCATCTTTTTGCGGTCTGTGTTTATTGGTTTACCGGTTTGCCGCTCTATTATAACAGGGTCTATAGGAGGTAATCCTTCAGTAAGCATCCGCGTAAGGGAAAAAAGGGCCTCTACTTCTATGGTAAATGGTTCTTTTTGCTTAGGCCGCTCCCATATGATGTCATGTAAAAAGTAACCTTTGTTGCTCCTTACAGTATCCCCCTGGAAGGTCAAGAACTGTCTTAGTACCTCAATCTTCTCCTCATCGGAATATTTTGAGCTATTTATGATATCTCTGTCATCAACACTGCCCAGAATATACAGGCCTTCACTAGTATCGCCGATTTCCATTCTACGGTCTTCTACATCAATATGCTGGCCGTAAAAATACGCCGTGGTATCCAGGTCTGTCTTGTGTAAAAGATGCCGGTTCTTTTGCGAATACAACTTCGTGGCGGCCACACATGAAACCAGGATCGTAACAACTACAAAGGCAATAAAATAGGTTAGCACTTTCATCTGTTAGTTCTTTTTCTTGTAATAATTTCTTTGTAACTGTGAAACGGGAGTTGCATATACCTTTCCTCGCTGTCCAGGTTATCTTTATATCTTATCGGGAGATATCAAAGCTAATATTATCATTCAGTCACAACGAAGTGCCTGATAAATGCCAAATCCCAACAGCACTTCTACCAGTGTTATCTGTCATAAGAAACTACCTGATAAAACGAACAAGATAAAGGACAGTATCGGTGAAATTGCCACAAACGCTATTGTAACGATATAGCCGATCTTTCTTTGGGTGCTGCTTTCCCGCTCAAATATCAATACGGCTGCTTTGTATCGTTTTTTATTATAAATGCATCTCTTATTTGCGTAATAATTGAGGCACACCAAAAGCAAAGCAACTATCCAATATCCAACGGATGACAATTTTATCAGTTTCATGGCGGCAAATAGCCCGATTGCCAATACAATAGGCATAAACATCGCGGACACTAACAATAACGCACTACACCTGGCATTCATTCCTTTTTTGCTCACTATCAACTTGTACGAATGCACATACAGATAATTATACCAGGATTCCATACCTATTTATTATTGCTCCCGGAAATTAAAGGAAATAAATGAGTAGGTAAGTTAAAATAAACGAAATTTGAAAGGACAGTATCAACGCTCCGTAATTCAATGGTTTATGAACATACAAGACCAAATCCGAAACTATATTGCAAGCCAACCTGAACCCAAACGTAATGAGATGCAAGAGTTGCACCTGCGCGCGCTTCAAGCCTTGCCAGCATGTAAATTGTGGTTCGATAATGGTAAAAACAGCGAAAATAAAACGGTTGCGAACCCTACTATAGGATATGGATCTCATACCATAAAATATGCTAATGGAACAACAAAGGAGTTTTTTCAAATTGGTATCAGTGCAAACACAACGGGTATCTCTGTCTATATCCTTGGTATCAAAGACAAAACATACTTAGCCCGGACATACGGAAGCAAACTAGGCAAGGCGAGCGTAACCGGGTATTGCATTAAGTTCAAAACGCTAAAAGATATAGACATTGATATACTGGAAGCGGCCATACGATATGGCGGAGAAACTCGAAATGAAAGCTGAGCGGATACGCTATCCAGCCCTATGGCCTTAAAGCAAAAGTGAAGCCGTTTAGACTTCACTTTTTTATCTTCCAGTGACCCTGTAGGGACTCGAACCCTAGACCCGCTGATTAAGAGTCAGCTGCTCTACCAACTGAGCTACAGAGTCAAAATTTATAAAAGACTAATTTTCACCAGCCTTTCCCCTTAACAGGGTTGCAAATTTAAGACCTTGATTTAAAATTCACAAAAGTTATTTAACTTAATTGTATAAAAAATCGGGATTTCCCCGCAAAAAGGAGTGTAAAGCATGGAAACAGCGTATATAGTAGCCGGATACCGCACCGCCGTTGGCAAGGCCAAACGGGGCGGATTCCGCTTTTACCGGCCTGATGACATGGCCGTAGACGTCATCACTGGCCTTTTAAGCAGCGTTCCCCAACTGGATCCCAGCCGGGTGGACGATCTGATCGTCGGCAATGCAGTCCCCGAAGCGGAACAAGGCCTCCAGATCGGTCGTATGATCTCCGTAAGGGCCCTGGGAGAAGGTGTTCCTGGCATGACCGTGAACCGTTACTGCGCTTCCGGCCTGGAAACCATCGCCATCGCCACCGCCAAGATCCAGTCCGGTATGGCCCATTGTATCATTGCTGGTGGTACAGAAAGTATGAGCCTGGTACCTACCGTTGGTTGGAAAACGGTACCTAACTACCAGGTTGCCAGCACCACGCCGGATTATTACCTGGGCATGGGCCTCACCGCCGAAGCCGTAGCGCAGGAATACAAGGTCTCCCGGGAAGACCAGGACGCATTCGCCCTGCGTTCCCATCAGAAAGCCCTGGAAGCCATTAAAAACGGTTATTTCAAAGAAGGCATCCTGCCCATAAATGTAGAAGAAGTATATGTAGACGCTAAAGGCAAAAAGCAGAAGCGCTCCTACACCGTAGATACAGACGAAGGCCCGCGTGCAGACACCTCACCCGAAGCCCTGGCAAAACTAAAACCAGTATTTGCCGCAGGCGGCTCCGTTACTGCGGGCAACTCCTCCCAGACTTCCGATGGCGCTGCTTTCGTTATCGTGATGAGCGAAACCATGGTCAACGAACTGGGCCTGAAACCCATCGGCCGCTTGGTAGCCTGTGCTGCCGCTGGCGTACATCCCCGTATTATGGGCATCGGTCCCGTAGCGGCAGTGCCCCGCGCCCTGAAACAGGCCGGTAAATCCCTGCAGGACATAGACCTGGTAGAGCTTAACGAGGCATTCGCCTCCCAGTCCCTGGCCGTTATCCGCGAGCTGGGCATCAACCCGGACATCGTCAACATCAACGGAGGCGCCATCGCCTTGGGCCATCCCTTAGGCTGCACCGGCGCTAAGCTCACCGTTCAGGTCCTCAGCGACCTGAAACGCCTCAACAAAAAGTACGGCATGGTCACCGCCTGCGTAGGCGGCGGACAAGGCATCGCCGGCATTATCGAGCGCATCGACTAGATCTGAATCTATTGCACATATAGCACCAGACCGTCCATTACGCAGCATCCCTGCCATAATGGACGGTTTTTTTTAATATCCCTTCAAAAGCCCCCAATCCATCGCATGTCACCGGCAAAACCGGACATCCCCCGTACGAAAACGAACATCTCTCGCTTCCCCGCCAACTAAAACCGCCTGACTACCAAAACAATATACTTCTGGCATTCCTTTCGTGAAAACTCCATCACTATGCTCAAGAATTACTTTAGGATCGCCGTCCGGAATCTGCTTAGGAACAAGCTGTTTTCCGCCATCAACATATTCGGCCTTTCCATTGGAATGGCCTGCTGCATGTTACTGCTCCTCTACATCCGTAGTGAGCTGATCTTCGACCATCACCAGCAACACGCTGCAAATCTCTATTTCCTCAAAGGGGAAGGCAAGGTAGCTTCCGGTACTGATGTAAAGGTCTTTTCCACTATCTCCGCGCCCTACGCGTCGGCGCTCAAAGCGGCTTTCCCGGAAGTGGAGCAGGTCGCCCGTCTCTGGAGCAACCGTGTCGATTCAAAAATATTGCTGCAGGTAAAAGAGACCGGCAACACCATCCGGTCTTTCTACGAAACAAAAGGCTATCAGGTAGATTCCACTTTTTTCGATCTGTTCTCCTATCAATTTATAGAAGGTCATCCCCAAACCTCCCTGATGGAGCCCAACGCCATCGTGCTGTCAGAACCGGTGGCGCGCAAGCTGTTTGGTAATGCTCCCGCGCTGGACAAAACGATCATCGTAGGGGGCGTCTCCGGCAATGGAGGTATCTTCCGCGTAACGGGCGTATATAAAGATGAAAGCAGCCGTTCCCATATAGACGCCCGCTTTTTCCTGCCCATGTCCGCTGGCTGGGTAGGGAATTTCCTGCGTACAGCCACACTTAACTTTTCCCATAGCAACATGTTCACTACCTATGTGCGGTTGCGTCCGGGTACAGATCCCGGTAAACTGCAGCGTAAGTTTCCGGCCTTTATGGAGCAATACGCTAATAAAGATCTCAAGGCTGCCGGCTATCAGAGAAGCATCTCCCTGCTACCGGTAACGGATATACATTTATATGACCGCGCGGGTAGTATCGTTACCCCCACCAATAGCAAAACCTATCTCTATATATTGTCCAGCATTGCGGGTTTTATCCTGCTCATTGCCTGCATTAACTTTATGAACCTGGCTACCGCCCGTTCCGCAAAGCGGGCCGCGGAAGTAGGCATCCGGAAGGTAATGGGAGCAGAGAAAGGCGCATTGATAAGACAGTTCCTGGGCGAGTCCGTGATCCTATCTCTACTGGCCCTGGTATTCGCGATGGTATTGGTCGCCGTGGGTTTACCCCTGTTTAATCAGCTCACAGGTAAAACATTATCGTTTGCAGTAGTGATGGAAGCGCCCATCATCGGCGCCTTCATTGCATTGGCGCTGCTCACCGGGTTGATAGCAGGCAGTTATCCCGCCTTTTATCTGGCATTATTTAACCCCATACAGGTGCTGAAAGGCCGCTTCATAAACTCAATGTCTGCTACCGCATTGCGGAAAGGATTAGTGGTCTTCCAGTTCGTGATCTCCATCGGACTGGTCCTGGCTACCCTCATCATACAGCAGCAGATGCAGTTCCTTCGTGATCAGCCCTTAGGGTTTGACAAGAGCCAGCAACTGGTAATACCCATGCGCAGCGAGGTCTCGCATAAGGCATATGCCAGCCTGCGTAACGAGATCCTGCAAAGCGCCACGGTACTAGGGGCGGAGGGGACCGGATATTACCCGGGTATCTCCAATCCCTCAGACTTTTCCTTGCATCGCCAGGATCAAACGATCAGCGAAGTACAAACGGCAAAGACAAATTGGGTATCCCCGGATTATTTGAAGATGATGGGCTTCCAGCTGGTCAAAGGCCGCCTGTTTTCCCGGGAGTTTATGAGCGATACCAGCGACCGCATGGTCGTAAATGAAAGCACGCTACGTAAATTGTCCATTCCCCTGGACGATGCCATCGGACAACACCTTGTCTGGGAAGTACCCGGACAAACATCGCATACCTTTGAAATAGTGGGCGTAGTAAAGGATTTCCACTTCGAAGATTTACACCATGTTATTCAGCCCTACGTCTTTTTCCTGGATAGCGGCAGCTTCTTCAATTACATGATCGTACATGTAAATACCGGGCAGATGGACAAAGCGCTGGCGCTGATCGCCGCTAAATGGAAAACCCTTTGCCCGGATGAGCCCTTTGAATACAGCTTCCTGGATGAAGACTTCCAGCGTAACTATCACGCAGAAACGCGTACCTCGCAGATCGTGGGCTGGTTCACCGGCATCTCTATCTTCATTTCCTGTTTAGGCCTCTTGGGCCTGGCTGCTTTTGCTGCGCAGCAGCGTATCCGGGAGATAGGTATCCGCAAAGTACTCGGCGCCTCTGTGGTTAATATCACCGCTATGTTGTCAACGGATTTCATCCGGCTCGTGTGTATAGCCATCATAATTGCCAGTCCCCTGGCCTGGCTCTGTATGCATAAATGGTTGGATGCTTTTGCCTACCGCACCGTCATCAGTGGATGGATCTTTGCCATAGCAGCTGGCTTCGCCGTGTTCATCACGGTGTTTACCGTAAGCACACAGGCAATAAAGGCTGCTCTTATGAACCCGGTAAAAAGCCTGAGATCAGAATAAGCATATCGCCGCATTCGTGTATCTTTAGCTTCGATTAATAACGGTTATGCTTATACCAACGTTAAAAAAACTCTACCAACGCGATTTGTTGCGTCTTCGTAACGAGATCAGTGCCTATAAGAATGAACAGCAGCTCTGGCATGTCGAAAAGGAAATACCCAATAGCGCCGGCAACCTCTGCCTGCACCTGATAGGCAATCTCAAAGGGTTCATCGGCACACACATCGGCCAAACCGGTTATGTCCGTGACAGGCCACTGGAGTTTTCATTAAAGAACATTCCCAGGGAAGAGCTGTTAAAGCATATAGACGAGACCGCCGTTGATGTAGATGCTGCCTTAAGCGCACTTACAGAAGCACAGCTGGACGAAGAATATCCACTGGTGGTATTCGAAGAAAAAATGACCATAGGTTTTTTCCTCACCCACTTGCTGGCGCATCTAAGCTACCATTTGGGGCAGATCAATTATCACCGCAGGTTGCTGGATCTGTAAGAGGATAAGAGGGCAATAGGATAATAAGACAATCGGCCTTACACATGCCCCGCATCCTACAAAACTGGCCGCTTCGCGCGATGGTAATGCATCTTAAGCCGGGTGCTCATTATCAATAGTCCATCTTCATCAGCACCGGTCAACAGTCCCTGCGTACTCACAGATAAACTGCCCCTGCGGTCGCGCAGCATTGGGCGTTTCCCATGCCGGTGGTGGACGATACGCGGCGCCTTGGTAGATGTATTTGCTAATCGTTCCGTTGCAGAAACAGTCTTGACCGGTGTAAGGCACCCCGGCCGCTCCACCTTATCCGCAGGCAAACAATCCGCCAGCAACCGGGCTTTCACGGCCTCCGCATCCAGCCCTTCTTTTAAAAGCTTATTAGCCTTGCTGGTCATGGACCGGTATAACGCATGTTTTTTCTTCTTAGGGTCAAGACTGCGGTATACTTCTCCGGCAATCTCAGACGCACGTCCAAAGATCCCGGCATATACCATTGTTAAGGTAAAAGCCTTATCTTTCTTTACCCGCTTACCGCTCAGGGAACTCTTTTGACGGGCATAATACTCCCCGTTCATTTTGTAGAAACAAATACCATTATAGGTACCCGTGATGTATAAAGGCCCACTTTGCTTAGCCATAACGTAGAATTTTTTAGATGATGAATAAACTATGTAACAGCAACAAAGTTACGGGGAGGGCCAATTCAAAAATTTAGCAAATGTCAATAAATTCCAGAGCCAGGAGGAATAAAAAGGTGGTGAGTACCATGTATACTCCATCACATTATCAAATGTCACTTATCCCATAAGCATAAGAAAGCCCTGGTAAAAGCGTACATAGTAGCAGGTTAAAGCGTAGAATTGCCTGGGTAACAGCGTAGGGGGATAAAGGGTGAAAACGTCTGCCAACGCATAATGGTTATGAACATATAATAAAACATCGAAAGCACAATTGGCCTCTTCAAATAACGATCAAATAAAACGCTAAACCCTAAGCTTCCTGTAGATAAAAATGTTGGTTAATTATAAATAACCCTGCGGGAAAGTCGCGTAAGGCCGGTTAAGGTGAAACATCACACAAAGATGACTATTGGAGTCGCTCAATTTTAACGGGGCCGTTGGTCACTAGCACCTCATATTGCTCTTTGGATAGTTTCTTTGCATCTGAAATAAAAATCACATCCTTTTGTAGGGATTGATAGAGATCGATACCAAAGATTTCTTTAAATTTTTCATAAACAGAAATGCTGCAATTCTTATTCTGACCAGTCTTCCAGGAACTATAAGTCGTTTGTTTTACTCTTAATTGGGTAGAAATGTATTTTCCATATACCCCCAGTGCCTTTTCCAGTGTATGTAACATCTCTCTTAATGTAGCCATTGTTATATAGTCATATAAATATTTCATAAAAAAATATACCATAGGCATGGTCTTTTTTATAATTCGTTTGTGTTACTTTTGTATAGATAAATTAAATTAATATACAAACGTATCAAAATGATAGTATAAAGATCAAGTTGCCTTGGTCGAATCTGTGGGTTTAGTGCAGGAAGTCACCTGGTAAAATCAGATATTCGATAATAAGCACTAATACGGGGATGTGTTGGGATGGTATGGTGGGCAGCTTTAACGATCGCAGCTGCCAATTGAGAAGTCATATAATAGCCTGTAAAAGGCGTTGGGATAATGCACTGCGGCTTTGTTCGCATGTGCAGCATGGAGCGCGAATTCATCATATGGAATTTTTTTGTGTATTCGTCCATGAACAGAGGAACTACCTGGTTGAAAGCGGGGTGGTTCCTTCTGCTATGAAAGAATAGCTTGATTTAACATTGGCATCAAAGTTAACCCTCTGTTTTATTCTAAGCAAATAATTATTTAGTTGTAATTGGGTATAATTCAGATACTTATTGAATGTATGACTATCGTTTTGATAGAGATTTTACTATTTCTGTTAATAATGCACAGTTTTGTATACAACTTTTTTCTATCATCCCCTCTTGATTTCCCCGCCCCGCAATTTCCCCCCAATTCCAAATAAAATAATCCCCATAAATTAAAATTTTTACTAATTTGGCTCCGCGATGACCTCGCTCGTGTAAATGTATTACCATCTAAATCCGCTATAACCATATCCAACTTATATGGATCGCAGACAATTCCTAACCTTATCCGCTGCACGCCAAAAAAGAACGGTGAACAACGCCTCTTTCGGCCGTACAGATTCCGGTGTTAACACGTATACCGGCGCATTTGAAACTCCTCAAATGGTACACGTCCTCAAACGTGCTTTATTCGGCGCCACTCCGGCAGATCTTGCTTGGGCTAAAACCCTTGGCAATATGGATGCGGTAGTAGATGCCCTTCTTACCATGGAGCCTACGCCTCCCGCGCCTCCTGTTAATAACTATGGCGACGACTCCACCGGCATCGCACCCGGACAACCATGGGTCATGTCTGCGCCATACGTGAAAACAGATGGCGACTCCCTGGGCCAGAACCGCCAGCGCTCCTACCGCGCATGGTGGATGGGCGTGCTCCTCAACCAGAAAAGGAGCATACAGGAGAAAATGACCCTCTTCTGGCACAACCACTTCCCCACAGAAACTACCGTGGTGCTCGACCTGCGCTACCACTACCAATATAATGTCACCCTCCGTAAACACTGCATCGGGAACTTCAAGGAACTGGTGAAAGCCGTTACCCTCGACCCCTGTATGCTCAATTACCTCAACGGTGACCTTAACAGTAAAACAGCTGCGCAGGAAAACTACGCCCGCGAGCTCCAGGAACTGTTCACCATCGGTAAAGGACCAGACTCTCATTATACGGAAGATGACGTTCGCGCCGCCTCCCGCGTACTCACCGGCTACCGCATCAACGCGCAAACCGTTACCAGCTACTTCGATAGCAGCGAGCACGATTTTGAGAATAAACAGTTCTCCGACTTCTACGGCAAACGTACCGTAACAGGTCAAACCGGCGCTGCCGGCGCAGAAGAGCTGGATGCCCTGCTGGATCTTATCTTCTCCAACGCAGAAGTAGCTAAGTTCATCGTGCGCAAACTCTACCGTTATTTCGTTTACTACAGTATCGATGACCAGGTAGAGCAGGATGTGATCACGCCCCTGGCAAATATCTTCCGCGATAATGACTATGAGCTGGTACCCCTGCTCAAAGCTATGTTCAAAAGTGAGCACTTCTACGATCCTTTGAACATGTCCTGCCTCATTAAAAGCCCGGCCGATTTCTGCGTAGGCCTCTGCCGTGAGTTCAGCGTAGAGTTCCCGGCTGCGTCAGACTATATGAACGCCTACGATGCATGGGATTACATCCGCGATACCGCTGGCAAAATGCAGCAGAACCTGGGCGATCCGCCTAACGTGGCCGGATGGCCGGCGTACTACCAGGAGCCCATGTTCCATGAGCTCTGGATCACTACGGATACGCTGCCTAAACGTAACCAGCTGTCAGACTTCCTCATAACAGGTCAGGGCGCCCGCAACAACCTGAAGGCGGATGTGATTGCTTTTGCCGATCAACTGTCTGATCCCGGCAATCCCAACACCCTTATCCAGGACTCCTTGGATCTGCTGTACCGGGTAGAAACGCCGGATGCTTTTAAGGCTTCCCTGAAGAGTCAGTTCCTCCTGAGCGGACAAACTACGGATTACTACTGGACGCAGGCCTGGCAGAACTATAAGAATAATCCTACAGACGCGGCCTTGAAGCAGGTAGTGGAAACACGCCTCAAGACCATGTACAAATTCATCATGGACCTATCTGAATACCAATTATCCTGACCTCCTGAAAGACCTCTAACATGCGTAGAAGAGAATTTCTCAAACATACAGCTAAAGTCACAGCGGCATCTGTCGCAATACCTGCCGTTATTGACGGGTATCCGGTTAAAGCTTTTGCCAACTCTCCCTTGCTGTCAGCCCTCCAGGGCGCCGCTACGGATAACGATCACGTACTGGTAATGATCCAGCTTTTCGGCGGTAACGACGGCCTTAACATGGTCGTTCCGCTGGATGTATACGGTAAATACCAGGCCGCGCGTACTAATATCGCCATCCCGGAAGGGAAGGTGCTGCCCCTCCAGGGTAATATAAAAACCGGCCTGCACCCGGCTATGAAGGGTATCCAGGAGTTGTATGATGATGGTAAGGTGTGTATTATACAGAGCGTAAGCTATCCCTCTCCGGATTATTCCCACTTCCGCGCTACGGATATCTGGTTAACTGGCGCCGATTCTGATAAGGTGCTCAGCACCGGCTGGGGCGGCCGTTACCTGGCAGAGGAATATCCCAACTTCCCGGAAGGCTTCCCTAATACAGAAGCGCCGGATCCGCTGGCCATCCAGATAGGCTCCCTGGTATCTCCCATGTTCCAGGGCCCCGCGGCCAGCATGGGCGTGGCTATCAGCAGCGCTACAGATTTCTATGATCTCATAGGCGAAGCGCCCACCAACGATCCCCCGCTGGATAAACACTGGGGCGTGGAGCTGAAATATATCCGCCTCATCGCAAAACAATGCGATAAATATATCGATTCCATCAAACTGGCCGCCAGCAAGGTAACCCGTCAGGGCGCTTATCCTGATACCAACCTGGCCAACCAGCTCAAGATAGTGGCACGCCTGGTAGCGGGTGGTTTAAAGACCCGCATGTACATGGTGAGCCTGGGTAACTTCGATTCCCATGCCAACCAGACAGAAGCCGGCGATACCACCAAAGGTTTCCATGCAGACCTGCTCGATCAGGTGAGCGGCGCTATCAAGGCCTTTATGGATGATCTTACCCAGCTGAAAGCGTCTAAACGCGTAGTCGGCATGACCTTCTCCGAGTTTGGCCGCCGTATCCGTTCCAACGGTAGTATGGGTACAGACCACGGCGCTGCGGCGCCGGTGATCGTCTTTGGCGATTATGTGCTCCAGGGTGTGCTGGGTAACTCGCCCACCTTGCCAGACACGTCTACTGTGGCGGATAATATTGCCATGCAGTACGATTTCCGCTCTGTATACGCCTCCCTCCTGGAACAATGGTTCTGCGTAAAACAGGAAGAGCTGGAGAACGTGCTGATGAAGGATTACCAGCGCCTGCCCATCGTAAGTGGCATCGCCTGCGGTCTCATTACCGCCGTGCCGGATGTAAGGGATGCCGGTATCAACTATATCACCAACTATCCAAACCCCTTTGTGGAAAAAACGTACATCAAGTACACCACGAAAGGCGGGCATACCATGATCCAGATCTTTGATACAACCGGCCGTCTCGTTACAGTGCCGGTAAGCAAAGTGCATGTGGCGGGGGATTATACCATCTCCTTCGATGCAGAGGGCCTGCCCAACGGCATCTATTACGCCCGCTTCCAGAATGGTTCCATCTCACAGGTGCGTACCATGATGAAAGTACGGTAGCCGCCTGCCGTTCATCACATGGTCCCGCAACGTTGTTGCATTTAGGGCCTTTTTCCCTATCTTTGCCACTCACAGCTCGCTGAGTGAAAAGACAATGGCTACATAAGATACTGTCTATTATACTCCTGGGTGTGTTCGCTTTGCAGATCACACCCAGGGAATTTATACACCTGCTGGCGCCCCACCAGGATACGGTGGATAAAGAGGACCATGGCAGCCATACCAGCCCCGTCTTCTCCGTTAAACATAAACACTGTGATTTTCTCCAGATAGGCGTACCGCCCTATGAGCAGATCACCTCAGAATACATAGCACCCACGCAGCCGGTAATATGGGTCTACACCTTACCCTACATCCCCGTAGCTGCCATCTCCTGCGTTACCAACGCCGCCCTTCGCGCTCCCCCCGCCATTAGCTGATAATTGACGCCTCCTGTAGGCATACAATGACCCAAACAAATTTCTCACAGCTTTAGTCTCCACTGGCAGCCTAAAGTCGTAACCGGAACTAGCCCAACACGCACCGCGTTAAAGGCTAACCGTCCAACGGCCCGCTGCTAACAGCTAAAAGCTAACCGCTAACAGCTATTTCCCATGTTGCGCTTACTTTTTGCCGCATTGCTGATACCCATGTCCTTATTGGCCGCAGATGGCGGCTATGACAATGCCCTAACCGGCAAAGTGCTGGACAAGGCTACCCATACCGCCCTGCCCGGCGCTACCGTTTATTTTCCAGACCTGCGCGTGGGCGCCTCCGCGGATGCGCAGGGTAATTATACCGTCAGGAACCTGCCCAAAGGCCGTTTCCTCGTAGAAGTGCATTATATCGGCTATGCCGCCTTCACCGCTACCGTCATCGTTAATGGCGCTACCAGCCATGATTTTGAGCTGTCAGAAACGCTCATAGAAAAGAACGAAGTAGTCATCACCGGCGTAAACCTGGCCACTTCTGTTAAACAGAACCCGGCGCCCATCAGCGTTATCCGTAAAGAATACCTTGATCAGCAGATCTCTACCAATATCATAGACGCCATCGCCAAAATACCCGGCGTAAACCAGCTCACCACAGGGCCTGCTATCTCCAAGCCTTACATCCGTGGCCTGGGCTACAATAGGGTAGTGGTGGTAGGAGATGGCGTGCGGCAGGAAGGACAGCAGTGGGGAGATGAACATGGCATTGAGATAGATGATTACAACGTAAGCAAGATAGAAGTGCTCAAAGGCCCGGCCTCCCTGGTCTATGGCTCAGATGCACTGGCCGGCGTGGTAAATATTGTGCCGCCTTCCCCATTGGCAGAAGGCCGCATCAAAGGCAATATCGCCACCAACTACCTTTCCAATAACGGACAGGTTTCCTACCATGCAGACCTGGCCGGCAACCAGAACGGCTTTACCTGGAATGTATACGGCACCCAGAAATGGGCCCATGATTATAAGAATAAATACGATGGCTACGTATTTAACTCCCGCTTCAATAACACCAACTATGGCGCGGGTATCGGCCTTAATAAGCAATGGGGCTACTCCCGCCTTAGCTTCACGTCTTTTAACCAGAACCTGGGCCTGGTAGAAGGGGATCGTGATGATCAGGGCCGCTTTACCAAACTCACAAACGTAAACGGTGTCGAAGAAGAAACGGTGGCCGATGATTTTAAGTCTTACAGTATGAACGTGCCTAAGCAAAAGATCAACCACCAGAAATTGGTATGGGATAACAACTTCTACCTGCACAATGGCGGCCGCCTGGGGCTAACGCTGGGCTACCAGTCCAACCAGCGCCGCGAGTATGGTGATGTGCTGGCCCCTGATGATCCGGAGCTCAACCTGCAACTAAAAACGTTCAACTATAGCCTTAAATACTTTTTCCCGGAGATGAAAGGCTGGCAAACTACCGTAGGCGTAAACGGCATGTCGCAGCAGAACCGTATCTCTGGCGATGAGTTCCTGATCCCCGGCTACGATCTCTTCGACTTCGGCGCCTTTGCCATTACCCGCAAAACATTCAACAAATTAACGCTCAGCGGCGGCTTCCGCTTCGATACCCGCTCCATGAAGGGCAAAGCGCTCTACCTGGATGCGGAGGGCGCGCCCATCGGCGAGCCTAAGGATGGCAGCAGTACCAAATTTGCCACCTTTGACCGTAACTTCTCTAACATCTCCGCCAGCGCCGGCATCAGCTACGAGGCCAATGATAAAGTAGTGCTTAAGTTGAATACCGCCCGCGGTTTCCGCTCTCCCAACATCGCGGAGCTGGCGGCTAATGGGGTGCACGAAGGCACTATCAAATACGAATACGGTAACCCGGATCTGAAGCCGGAAGTCAGCACACAGGTAGATGCGGGTATCGATTTCAATACCCAGCACATCTCCCTCACCGCCAGCGTATTCTACAACCATATCACAGACTTTATCTTCTCCCGTAAACTGATCAACGCCGCTGGTACAGACTCTATCCCGGCTACGGATAATGAGGAAGGATACAGCGCTTTCAAATACCAGCAAACTACCGCTAATCTCTACGGTGGAGAAATAATGCTGGATATCCACCCACACCCCATTGACTGGCTGCACTTCGAGAATACCTTCTCCTACGTGCGCGCCACCACTGCGGGCGATGGCTCGGATTCCACCAAATACCTGCCCAACATTCCCGCCGGCCGCTGGCTCAGTGAGCTGCGGGGTAATTTTAAGAAAGTAGGCCCCTTCTTCAGTAATGCATATGCAGGCCTGCAGATGGATCTGAACATGGCCCAGCACAACGTCTTCAGCGCTTATGAAACAGAAACGCCTACGGATGGTTATACCGTCCTCAATGCCCATCTGGGTACGGATATCGTTAATAAAGACAGTAAAGTGCTGTTCTCCCTGCACTTTGCGGTTAACAACATTGGCGATGTGGCTTACCAGAGCCACCTGAGCCGCCTTAAATACGCCCCGGAGAATCTGCTCACCGGCCGTATGGGCGTGTTCAATATGGGCCGCACCTTCAGCGTAAAGCTGACCGTGCCCATAGATTTTAAATAAGCTTTTTCGTTATAGTCACTTTTTCTTAAGGGAGCCGGCCTTGTGCCGGCTTCTCTTTTATATATCCTGTATATAAGCCTTGTTTTCCCACCCCTGCTACCCTATATTTGTTAATACGCCAGGCCCCGTCCGGCCTGCACGTCATCACCCGCGTAAAAAATAATAGCCGATGAATAGACCAATGATGTTTGCCTGCGCCCTGCTGGCACAGTTGTTTTCGTTTCACGTTACCACCGCCCAGTCAAGGGTACATATTATCCCGGAACCGGCAGAGATAACGGAAAATCCCGGTGAGTTCATGCTGGATAATAACACCGCATTGATCGTTACCGGGGCAGAGAAGGATGATAAGGACCTCGCAGGCACCGTTCAGTGGTTTACAGATAAGATAGCCGCTTCCACCGGCTACCGCCTCCAGCAAAAAAAGGAGGCCGCAAAAAGTATACGCCTGGAGATCGTGGTTAACCAGGCAAGAAACCGCCTGCAAAAAGAAGGCTATGCACTGGAGGTAACGCCTACCCAGGTAGTGATCCGCGCTAATATGGCCCAGGGTATCTTCTATGGCCTGCAATCACTGCTGCAGCTTTTACCGCCGGATATTGAAGCGGATAAGACCGTCACTGGCAATTGGCCCATTCCCTGCGTAAACATCGTGGATTATCCCCGCTTTGGCTGGCGTGGCCTTATGCTGGATGTAAGCCGTCACTTCTTCACCAAAGACGAAGTAAAGCGCTACATAGATGAAATGGCCAAATACAAGTACAACACGTTCCATTGGCACCTCAGCGACGATAACGGCTGGCGTATAGAGATCAAAGCCTTCCCGGAGCTCACACAAAAAGGAGCGTGGCGCGTAGAGCGTGTCGGCCGCTGGGGTACGTTCCTTCCCCCACAACCGGGTGAGGCTACGCCTTACGGCGGATTTTATACCCAGGATGATATCCGCGAAATTATTAAGTACGCACAGGACCGCTATATCACCATCCTCCCGGAGATAGACGTACCGGCGCATAGCCTCTCCATGATCACCGCTATGCCCAACCTCTCCTGCACACAGCTGCAATACGCGGTAGGCCCCGGCGATAGCCTCCGCAGAAAAAATGACAATGTGCTCTGCATCGGCAACGATTCCGTATATGCCGTACTCGATAAAGTATTTACGGAGATAGCTGCCCTGTTCCCAAACCCATATATACACATCGGCGGCGATGAGGCCTTCAAAGGCTTCTGGAGCAACTGTCCTAAATGCCGCAAACGCATGGATAAAGAACACCTCAAAGATGTGAATGAGCTGCAGAGCTACTTCGTAAAACGGATGGAGAAAATGCTCAACAGCAAAGGCAAAAAGCTGATAGGGTGGGATGAGATCCTGGAAGGCGGCCTTGCGCCCGAAGCTACCGTAATGAGCTGGCGCGGCATGAAAGGCGGTATAGAAGCCGCCCGCATGAACCACCACGTAGTAATGACCCCCTGGGACTTCTGCTACCTCGATCTCTACCAGGGAGAGACCGCCGCAGAGCCGCCCACTTACGGTATTTGCCGCCTCAGCGACTCATATAACTATGATCCCGTTCCGGATAGTGTAGACGAAAAGTTCATCCTGGGCGGCCAGGGCAATCTGTGGACGGAATCCGTAAACACCCTGCGCCATGCGGAGTACATGACCTGGCCCCGCTCCCTGGCCCTTGCAGAGGTATATTGGAGCCCAAAGGCAAAACGTAACTGGGATGATTTCATTACCCGTATGGAAGCCCAGTACCCCCGTTTAGATGCCGCCGGCGTAAAATACGCCCGTAGCGCCTACAACGCCATCGCTACCCCCGGCAGGGATGGCAACGGTGCGCTTACCGTACGCCTGTCCACAGAGATAAAAGGACTGGATATCTACTACACCTTCGATAACTCAGACCCTGACCAGTTTTACCCGCAATACCAAAGCGGGCAGCAGCTTACTTTCCCCAAAGGAGCCGCGCAGATCACCGTTGTAACTTACAGGGATGGGAAGAAGATAGGAGACCAGTTCGCCATCACAAAAGAAGACCTGGAGAAAAGATTAACACAAGGTCGTCATATATACTAAATGAGAAGGGGTATCAGACTACTGATACCCCTTCTTCATTATAACTCCGCCGTATCCTCATCATAATACACAAAAAAGTACAGGTACAACACCCGGCTAATACGCATCAGCCATGGCTGCAACACCACCAGCAGCACCCCATTCACGCCCAGCCATATAAACACGCTGTTATCCTGCCAGGATAGCCCAAAGATCAGCCAGTACAGGATAATGGTAAACACAGAGAACGCTACCGCCAGCGCATAGCTCACATACCCGGTCCCAAACCAGAACCCCGTCTCCAGCTCAAACTGCTGGCCGCATACCGGGCAGTGCTCGTGCATATTAAAGATCTTCGATAACCGCCAGTGAAAAGGGTTCTTGTCTTTGAACATATCTCCTTTCCGGCACCGCGGACATTTCATTTTCAATAGGCTCAGGAAGTAATTCGGGCGTTTTTTCTTCATGTCGCAAAGATAAAAATAATGTGCATTACGCCAGCTCCACGCTCTTCCTTTCCCCAATCTGCTGCCGCCACATAGCATAATACAACCCCTTCTCCGCCAGCAGGCTCGCATGGGTGCCCGTTTCAATAATATGCCCTTTCTCCAGCACATAGATCCTGTCCGCATGCATAATCGTAGAAAGCCTATGGGCGATCATTACCGTAATATGATCCCGGGTAGCAGTCACCTGCCGCACCGTTTGACTGATCTCTTCTTCTGTGATGGAATCCAGCGCAGAAGTAGCCTCGTCAAACACCAGCAGGCGCGGGTGCCGCAGCAGCGCGCGGGCAATAGACAGTCGCTGTTTCTCACCACCGGATATCTTTATCCCGCCTTCGCCTATCACCGTATCAATACCCTTATCCGCGCGTGCCAGCAGGCTTTGGCAAGATGCCTTCTGCAACACTTCCATGATATCTTCATCCGTAGCGCGCGGGTTCACAAACAGCAGGTTCTCCTTAATACTGCCGGAGAACAGCTGCGTATCCTGCGTTACAAAACCTATCTGGTGCCGCATGGCTTCTATATCAATTGCTGTACTGTCTACCCCGTTATACAGGATACTGCCTTCATGTGGACGGTATAGCCCTACCAGCAGTTTCACCAGCGTGGTCTTACCGGAGCCGGAAGGCCCTACAAACGCAATGGTCTCGCCCACATTCACCCGGAAATTGATATCATCCAGCGCTTTGTTATTGGCCGTTAAATGTTTAAAACCTACCTGGTCAAAGATCAGCTCATCTATCTTATCCACTGGTACAGGCTGCGCAGGCATCTCTTCTACCGGCGTATTCAGGATGTTCTGGAAGTTCAGCAGCGATACCTGCGCCTCACGGTACGCCAGTATGATATTACCCAGCTCCTGTAAAGGGCCAAAGATGAAGAAAGAATACAACTGCAGGGTAAACAGCTGTCCAATGCTTACCGTACCGGGATACAGTAAATACAGCAGCAGGAACAGGATGCTGGAACGCAACAGGTTCACAAAGGTACCCTGTACAAAGCTGATGCTCCGAATGGTACGCACCTTCTTTAATTCCAGCATAAGTATCTTGATGGTAGTGGAGTTCAGGCGCCTGATCTCCTGGTGCGTAAGCCCAAGGCTCTTCACCAGCTCAATATTACGCAGTGATTCCGTAGTGGAGCCGGCCAGCATGGTCGTTTCCTTTACGATCGTCTTCTGTACTACTTTGATCTTCCGGCTTAGTAGGTTCATTAATACCCCCAGCAGTATGCTGCCGCCAAGGTATACAAACACCAGCGACCAGTGTACCGTAAAAGCATAGACCATCACAAACACTACGCCTACCAATGAGGTAAACAACACGTTAATAAAAGAGGTGATAAACTTCTCAGAATCTATACGCACCTTCTGTAACACCGCCAGCGTTTCACCGCTGCGCTGATCCTCAAACTGCTGGTAAGGCAACCGCAGGGAGTGCCTTAAGCCATCCGTATACACCGTAGCCCCAAACTTCTGAATGATCACGTTCACAAAATAATCCTGGAAGGCCTTGGCAATACGCGATACCATCGCTACGCCAATAGCTGCCAGTATCAGCAGCACCACCCCATTCAGGTAAGCGGGCATAGAGCGCGCTACGCCATTCACCTTTTCTGTCGTCTGTGGATGAGACGCAAACCGGTCAATGATCTTCCCGAATATATATGGATCCAGCAGGGAGAATACCTGGTTCACCGTCGCCAGCAGCAAAGCCAGCAATATGAGCCATTTATAGCTTTTAAGATAATGCAGGAATAATTTCATCTAACTATTAATTGATTTACTGGTTGGAGCAAGCATGATATATATCTACGTCTACATAAATACATCTATCTGTATACATCAGCATAGATCATCTACCTGGATGCATCAGCATAAATACATCTACCTGGATACATCAACATAAATACATCTACCTGAATACATCAGCATAGATATTGAGATATTGAATACATCAACATAAATATAGATCAGCTTGCAAAATTATCGATTCTACAGCCCGCAAAGATACGATAATTTAAGATCATTATATGTTGTAACATCTTTTCTTGATCGCCCTTGTTTACCCAAAATATGTTAACTTAATAGTAACATAGTCATTAGTTGGAAGTCAATAGTCGGCACTCCTTTTTCACGGTCCTTGATCGCCAGTCCCGGTTGCTCCAACCAGCCTTGCTACGCTTAAAATGCTAACGGCTTACAGCTAACGGCTAGCACCTATTCAGACAGACATTCCACTTTTATGAAACCGCGAGGTTCCATCTGACCCTTAAAACCATTTTCAGATGAAGACGTATGATGAAAAACACATTAAAAACATCGTACTGTTAGGCGCCGCCAAAAGCGGAAAAACTACCCTCAGCGAAACTATGTTATTTGAAGCCGGCATTATCCACAAAAGAGGGACGGTAGAAGAAGCCAACACAGTATCCGATTACCACGAAATAGAGTACGAAAGAGGTAGCTCCGTGTATGCCACCTGCCTGCACACAGAATGGAGGGATTACAAGATCAATATCATAGACACCCCCGGACTGGAAGACTTTATAGGCGAGGTGATTGCATCCATCCGCGTATGCGATACCGCCCTGCTGCTGCTGCATGCACAGTACGGCGTGGAAGTAGGCACGGAGCTTATTTGGGATTACGTGGATAAATACCGCAAACCCACCATCCTGGCCGTTAACCACCTCGATAACGAAGAGGCCAATTTCAACAAAGTGGTGGATGATGCCCGCCGCATCCTGGGCCCGGCCGTCACCATCATGCAATACCCGGTTAACCAGGGCCTGGGCTTTAACTGCGTGATAGACCTCCTCAAAATGACCATGTACCGTTTTCCGGCGGATGGGGGCAAACCCGAAAAACTACCCATCCCGGACAACGAAAAAGAACGGGCAGACAAGCTACATAACGAACTGGTAGAGAAGGCGGCAGAGAACGACGACACCCTCATGGAACACTACTTCGAAAAAGGTAGCCTCGACGAGGACGAAATGCGCGAAGGCCTCAAAATAGGCATGCTCAAACACCAGGTCTTCCCCGTATTCTGCCTCTCCGCCAAACGTAATATGGGTAGCGGCCGCCTCATGGGCTTTATCGATAACGTAGCCCCCTCCGCCGTAGAAATGCCCCCGGAAACCACGGAAGACGGCAACCCCATTCCCTGCGATCCCGCCGCCCCCGCCTGCCTCTTCGTATTTAAGACCCTCCTGGAGCCGCACATCGGCCGCCTCAGCTTCTTTAAAGTGCTCTCCGGAGAGGTAAAGGCCGGCCAGGAGCTAATGAACGAGAAAGGCAATACCACAGAGCGCCTTAACCAGCTGTTCATTGCAGATGGTAAGAACCGCAACCCGGTAGACCGCCTCCGCTCCGGCGACATAGGCTGCACCCTCAAACTAAAGAATACCCTTACTAATTACACCCTCTGCGATAAAGGCTTTAACGGCCAGGTAGATCCCATCCACTTCCCCCCGCCCAAAGTAAGGGCCGCCATTGAGGCCCGGAATAAGACAGATGATGAAAAGCTGGGCGAAGTGCTGGCAGAGATCCATATGGAAGACCCCACCCTGGAAGTGGAGTACAACCGGGAGCTCAAACAGGTCATCCTCCACGGCCAGGGCGAGCTGCACCTCGCCATCACCAAATGGCGCCTGGAGAATATCTACAAGATGCAGATTGACTACCTGCCCGCCAAAATACCTTACCGGGAAACCATCCAGAAACCCGCCCTGGCCTCTTACCGGCACAAGAAACAATCCGGCGGCGCTGGCCAGTTTGGCGAAGTGTATATGAAGATAGAGCCCTATTACGATGGTATGCCTCCCCTAAAGGAATACCCTGTAAGGGACACGGAAGAGATAGCCCTCAACTGGGGCGGTAAGCTGGTCTTCAACAATTGTATAGTAGGCGGCGCTATAGAATCCCGCTTCCTGCCCTCCATCCTCAAAGGCGTAATGGAGAAGATGAACGAAGGCCCCCTCACCGGCTCCTACGTACGGGATGTACGGGTAAGCGTATACGATGGCAAAATGCACCCCGTAGATAGTAACGATATCTCCTTTAAGATAGCCGGCATGATGGCCTTCCGCGATGCCTTCCACCAGGCCGCGCCCCAATTGCTGGAGCCGGTATACGATGTGGAGACCACCGCCCCGGATACCATGAGCGGCGATATCATGAGCGAGCTGCAAAGCCGCCGTAGCATCATCACCGGCATGGACTCCCACGATGGTTACCAGGTCATACGGGCCCGTACGCCCCAGGCAGAGCTGGATAAACTCTATGCAGCCCTGCGCAATGTTACCCAGGGCAAGGCCAAGGTAAAAGCCCTCTTTGCAGAATATGCCCCCGTACCTATAGACATGCAGAAAAAGCTAAGTGAAGAGTATAACAAAGTAGCAGTCACCAGCTAACGATTAGCCGCTAGCTATCAGCCTTTAGCGCTAGCTCACTTATCTATCACCCGGACTACAGCCACTATCCGCCGTTAGCCTGTTTACCTATTATCCCGCCAACAGCCCAAAGCTGACCGCTAAAAGCTAATAGCTAGTTCCCCAGCTCTCCCTATCCAGGCTCCTGTACCGGATGGCCTCCGCTATATGCCCGGTCTGTATGGTTTCCATACCTTCCAGGTCGGCAATGGTCCGGCTTACTTTTAATATCCGGTCATAGGCCCTGGCAGATAGCTTCAATTTGGTCATAGCCGTTTTTAATAAAGTACTGCTGCTCTCATCCAGCTGACAGATCTTTTTCAGCAACCGGCTGCTCATCTGCGCATTGCAGTAAATACCTTCATACTCCGCAAAACGCTGGTGTTGCAGTTCCCGCGCCTGCATTACCCGTTGCCGTATCAGATGACTGGGCTCTGCCTCTTCCTGGCTGCTCAGTGAGGCAAACGGCACCGGCGTTACCTCCACATGCATATCTATCCGGTCCAGCAATGGGCCGGATACCCGGTTCAGGTATTTCTGCACCATCCCTGGCGCACAGGTACAATCTTTATCCGGGTGATTATAATACCCGCAGGGGCAGGGGTTCATAGCAGCTATCAGCATAAAGCTGGCAGGGAATGCTACAGAGGTCTTGGCCCGGGAAATGGTCACCTGCCTTTCTTCCACTGGCTGCCGCATTACCTCCAGCACCTTCCGCTTAAACTCCGGCAGCTCATCCAGGAAAAGCACCCCGTTATGCGCCAGCGATATCTCTCCCGGCTGCGGAGTGCTGCCGCCGCCTACCAGCGCAGTGTCGCTAATGGTATGGTGCGGGTCGCGGAAAGGGCGCCGCGCTATCAGGGAGCTATGCGCGGGCAGTTTGCCGGCTACGGAATGGATCTTGGTGGTTTCCAGCGCTTCATGCAGGGTAAGGGGTGGCAGTATACCGGATAGCCGTTTGGCCAGCATGGTCTTGCCGGAACCGGGCGGCCCTATCATCAGCGCATTATGCCCGCCGGCGGCTGCTATCTCTAATGCCCGTTTTACGCTGTACTGGCCTTTCACGTCGCTAAAGTCCGCATCGCAGTCCTGCTGGGCGGCCAGGAACTCTGCCCGCGTATCTACCTGTACGGGCGTCATCGAACCGGGGTTTTGCAGCAGCAGGATCACTTCCCGTATATGAGATACGCCGTATACATCCAGCCCGTGCACCATAGCGGCCTCGCGGGCGTTCTGCAACGGCACTATCAGCCCCCGGAAGCCTTCGCTCCTGGTCTGCAGGGCCATGGGCAGCGCGCCCTTTATAGGCTGTATGGTGCCGTCCAGGGATAGCTCTCCCATAATGGTATATTGGTGCAGCGGCTCCGCCGGTATCTGCCCGGAGGCAGCCAGTATACCCAGCGTAATGGGCAGATCATATGCGGAACCGGCCTTTTTAATGTCCGCCGGCGCCATATTTACCACCGTCCGGAACCGGGGAAAACGACACCCCAGGCTAACAATAGTGGATTCTATCCGTTTTTCGCTTTCCTTTACGGCATTATCCGGCAGGCCCACAATAAAGAATTTGGTGCCCTTGGGAAAAACATTCACTTCTATGGTAATGGAAATGGCGGCAACGCCTTGGACCGCGCTGCCAAAGGTTTTCACAATCATGGATATGGTTGGTTGATGGACGGCGAAAATAAGGGAATTGGCAAAAACTGCCAATTATCCGGCCTGCGTGTAGGCGATAACAGAAATTTTGTTTAAATTTTCTGGTAGAAAACCAAAAGGACAATAATCACCCTTTACGAGGATCAACCGTCTTATACCTTATTTTGATGGAATAATCACGTAGACATGTTTAGATTGTGGTGAAAATGTACGCCAAAACGGGGGGACCGCCAGTTTGGCGGAAAAAATTATATATGCGGAATACACCTTTGCATCTGTGTTATCCTGTGATGCTGTGGCTGTGGCTGATGTGCTCCGTACTACCCGTACGGGCCGGCCGTTATATGCAGGATAACGGAAAAGTGACCGTCTCCGCAGATCATGTGCCCATGCGGGATGTTTTTAAGGTCATTACCAAACAAACCGGGTATCATTTTTTCTATGCGGCTTCCGTGCTGGACACCCGGCAACCGGTAAGCGTGCACGCAAAGGATATGCCTGTAGAGAACCTATTGCAACAACTCTTCCGCGGAAAAGGCGTGGCCTGGTCCCTGGAGGATAAGATCATCCTCATCCGCGCCGCAGAACCTGAGGTGGGAGTGGAGCATAGCCCGTTTACCATGATGTCCGGCACTGTAACAGATGCTGCCGGCGTCCCCCTGGCCGGTGCTACGGTTCTGGTAAATGGCACCCGTAAGGGGGTAACTACAGACGAGGAAGGCCGCTTCCTCCTCGATCGTATGCAGGCAGAGGTAGTCCTCTCCGTTAGCTACGCTGGCTACGTAAAACAACAGGTGAAATGGAACGGCCGCACACCCATGCAGATAAAGCTGGAGCAGGATATCGTCAATATGACTGGCGTTTCCATCGTCTCCACCGGCTACCAGGAGCTGCCCCGCGAAAGGGCCACCGGTTCCTTCACCAAACTGGATAACGATATCCTTAACCGTAAGGTCAGCACCGGTATCCTGGACCGCCTGGATGGCGTTACCAGCGGCCTGCTCTTCGATAAACGGGATCCCGCGGCGCCCAAAATGCAGATCCGCGGCCTGTACACCCTCACAGCCACCATCGCCCAGCCGTTGATAGTGGTGGACAATTTCCCCTACGAAGGGGATATTAACGACATCAATCCCAATGATGTTGAGAATATTACCATCCTCAAAGACGCCGCGGCGGCCTCCATCTGGGGCGCTAAAGCGGGCAACGGGGTGATCGTCATCACCACGAAAAAAGGCCGCTTTAACCAGGCGCCCCGGGTGTCGTTTAATACCAATATAACCTTCGTCAATAAACAAGACCTGTTCCAGCTGCCGCTGATACCCTCTTCGGACTTTATCGACCTGGAACAGTCCCTGTTTGCGCAAGGCGCATATAACGGCGCCCTCAATTCCCGAAACCGTCCGCCCGTAACGCCCGTAGTGGAGATCCTGGCTAAACAACGCAGCGGCCAGCTTACGGAGGCAGAGGCCAATGCGGCTATCAATGCGCTGCGTAGTCAGGATGTGCGTAACGATTTCCTCCGCTATGTTTACCGCCAGGGCGTTAACCAGCAGTATGCCATAAATGTGAACGGCGGCACAAGTAAACTGAAATACTATTTCTCCACCGGCTTTGACAGAGACCTGTCTAACCTCGTGGGCAATAACTATCAGCGTATCACCCTCCGTTCAGACGCAACCTGGCAGGCAACAAAACGTTTACAGTTGCAATTGGGCGCACAATATACCCGTCACAATAACGACAATAACAGCCAGGGCGGCTTTGCAGATAACAATTATAAGCTGGGTACCCGGGTGCTGCCGCCATACAGCAGCCTGGCAGATAGTAAAGGCAATCCGCTTCCACTGGATTACCGCTACCGGGGCGCCTACACGGATACCGCCGGCCATGGCCTGCTCATGGATTGGAAATACCGCCCTCTCCAGGAAATGGCGGAGAATGATAATACCAGCTGGACCAATATCATCATCGCCAACATAGGCGCTAAATACGATCTGTCAAAAACGCTCACTGCCGAAGTAAAATACCAGTACCAGCACTCAGATGAAGGTATCCGTCAGTTCCACAATGAACAGACTTTCTTTACCCGCGACCTGGTAAACCGTTTCACCCAGATCAGGAACGATAGCGTTATCTACATCGTACCCAAAGGCCCTATACTCGACCAATCCAACAGCCGCACAGATGTGCATACTGTAAGGGCGCAGCTGAACTGGGATAAGGCATGGGGCGCCCGTAATAAGATAACGGCGGTGGCCGGTACAGAATTAAGGGATGCGCATACCCAGGGCAATATTTATCGTCAGTTCAGCGGAAACGTAGATCTTGTCAATGCCTACCCGGTATACCTGGGCGGTATCGCTAACATCCCGTCTAATAATGATTATACAGACCAGGTGGATCGTTTTGTCTCGCTCTACATGAATGCCGCCTATACGTATAATAACAGCTATACCCTTTCCGCCAGCGCGCGTAAAGACGCCTCTAACCTCTTCGGGGTCAATACCAACCGTAAAGGTATTCCCCTCTGGTCCGCCGGCCTGGCATGGAAAGCATCCAACCAGGATTGCTATCACGTAACCTGGTTGCCTTACCTCAACCTGCGCGTCACCTATGGCAGTAGCGGTAACGTGAATAACTCCATCGCGGCCCTTACTACGCTTTACAAATACGACCCTTCGTTCCAGTTCACGAACCTGGCTTATGCAGACATCCGTAGTCTGGCCAATCCAGACCTGCGCTGGGAAAAGGTGAATACCCTCAACGCCGGGCTGGATTTTGCCTTAAAAGGAAATATACTGGGTGGCAGTATAGAATATTACCGTAAACGCTCTGTGGATGTGATCGGCCTCCAGATGCTCGATCTGTCAACAGGTTTGGGCGCTGCCTTCACAAACTCTGCAGATATGAGCGGCCAGGGCATAGACGTACAGCTGAATATACAGCCGCTGAACAGGGGCGGGTTCAAATGGCAGTCCTCACTGCAGTTTAGTTATGTTACATACCGGCTGACCAAATATTTACTACAGCCTTATACCACCGGATATGTAAGCACCGGAGCAAACATCTTCCCTATAGTAGGGCGTAATCCCTATTCACTGGTAAGTTACAGATGGGCCGGACTGGACCCCGCTACCGGCGATCCGCGCGGTTACGTAAATAAACAGGTAAGTAAAGACTATGCATCATTGGTACAAACACCCTTATCAGATCAGGCGATAGATGGCCCGGCATTACCGCCATTCTTCGGGAACTTCCTGAATACTTTTTCCTGGAAAGGCCTGTCCCTCTCTACAAATATTACCTATCGCCTGGGCTACTATTTCAGGCGTAATACCATCGCCTACGGCCCGCTGTTCTCTACCGGTAACGGACATAGCGACTACCTGAAGCGTTGGCAGCATCCCGGAGATGAACAGTTCACCAATGTGCCTTCCATGATCTATCCTAATCCCTCCGCATCCAGGGACCAGTTCTACACCAATTCGGAGATCACGGTAGAAAAAGGCGATCATATCCGCCTGGATGATATCCGGTTAAGCTATAACTTTAATAAAAAGGCTGATAGCCGCCTGTTCTTTAGCCGGCTGCAGCTCTATACATATATCACCAACCTGCACGTGCTTATCTGGAAAGCCAATAAGGCCGGTCTGGATCCCGATGCGCCTTCCGGGCTGCCATTGCCGCGATCCATTGCAATAGGATGCAGGATAGATATGTAATGATAAACGTAAATGATAATGCGATACAGGTATATTATTGGATGGATCTTTGTAACAGGGCTTTCGCTGGGACTACTGTCCTGCGGGCACTACCTGGATGCGAAGCCGGATGAGAAATGGACGCTTCCCTCCACCGCGGAGGACCTGCAATTGCTCATGGATAATTACAGCCTCATGAATGGGCAGTACCCTGCTGCGGGCGAAATGATGGCGGATAATTACTACCTCTCCGCAGACGATTGGAATACCCTCTCAGAAAATGCCCGCGATCTGTACCTGTGGCAAAAGAACGATCAGACAAAAGATTACTGGGTCTATCAACCCATCTTAACCGCCAATGTTGTGCTGGATAACGCGGATAATATTAAAGTGCCGGCGGATAGTATCCGCGCGCTTCGTGACCAGGCAAAAGGCAGCGCCCTGTTCTTCAGGGCCGTTTACTTCCATGCATTGGTACAGCTGTTTGCTGCTCCTTATGACAAAGCCACCGCTGCAACTGATAAAGGCGTCCCCCTGCGGCTCTCATCCAGCTATAAGGATGTGTCTGTGCGGGCCAGCGTACAGCAATGTTATGATCGCATAATAATGGACCTGCAGGCGGCACTACCTTTGTTACCGGCATTGCCGCAGATAAAGAGCAGGCCTTCCCGCCCGGCCGTATTGGGTGCGCTCGCAAGAGTATACCTGGATATGCGCGACTATGCCAAAGCGGCCGCCTATGCAGACTCCTGTCTGCACCTATATAACACGCTGCTGGATTATAACACCCTGGATGCCATGGCAGATGTATCCATTCCCCGGTTTAACCCGGAAGTGATCCTCGACATGATATCGCCCGCGGCCAACACGCTGCTCCCCGGTACTAACAAAACAGATACAACGCTCTATAAGAGCTACGCAGATAACGATCTCAGGAAATCAATCTGCTTCCTGAATAACGATGCAAAAAGCTTCAAAGGAGACTATGGCGGTATGGGCTCGCAGAATGGGTATATATTTGCGGGCATTGTAACAGATGAGATGTACCTGATCAGGGCAGAAGGGCGGGCCCGCGCTGGTAGTACCGCATTGGCCATGCAGGACCTTAATACCCTGCTGGAGAAAAGATGGCGTACCGGTTTCTTTGTTCCTTTAACAGCTACAGATGCCACAGAGGCCCTTAGTAAAATACTCACAGAAAGAAGGAAGGAACTGCTGTTCCGTGGTACCCGCTGGACGGATCTGCGGCGGTTGCAATTTGATCCTATACTGGCAGTAACGCCTGCACGCATTATGAACGGTAACACCTATACGCTGCCTCCACATAGCCTGCGCTATGCCATGCAGATACCGATAGATGTAATTGCACTCACAAACATTCCCCAGAACCCATAAAATAATAAAGGACGCACCATGTTTTGATGCGCCCTTTACAATTAAAATTTACGTAGCTTATGGCACTCGTTTGATCAGGGATCCACCGAAACCGGTATTGAAGAAAGTCACGATCTGTGCGTCTACGGCATTGTTCTCTGTAATAATAGGTCTGTGATTGTTATCTGTCTGTGCAAAGATAGCACAGAGCTTACTGAGGCCATTGCAAGTTATACTTGGATTCACCCCATTCGCTTCAACATAAAAATTTACATTTCTGGCCTCATCAACGGTAAAGGCAATGCCATCATTGTCGTCCTGGTAAAAGAACCATTGGCTGGCCAGATCCCGTTTGCTGGCTCTCGCGTATGATACCGCCGCTACGGCCAGCACCACCGCCAATACACAGATTAGATTTTTTTTCATCAGTTAGAGTTTAACATTGGTTATGATAACAGCCTACTCGTTTATACAGGTTTTCGGCTTCTCCTGCTTTTATGATAGGGAAACGTGGTTGCTTGCTGGAACGGCTTTGCTTAGCCGTATACCCACTACAGAAAGGATAGTAAAGACAATATTAAAGATGAGATGCTGTTGCCAGCTTAGTTGGCTGATGACCCCGCCACAGGAACAGGGCAGCTTTGGTACAAAGATAATCATGTATGCCAGATATATTGTAAATGCAAGCATCAGCATAAAAGACGCATAAAGGCCGCGCCTCCGGGTGGCAGGCAGGAATAGCAGTAAGGATACCAATATCTCAACGGCTGGTACGACCCACGCGACTATATTCGCCTTCCGCCCTATTAGTGGAGAAGTCCACAGAAAATGTTTGAAAAGCGCAAACTCGTTCAATTTACTCAAAGCAGTATACAAAAACAGCAGGATGAATAATCCTGCTATGATTTCCGTCATTAGCTTCTTGGACATAGGTACTCTTGTTGGCAAAGAATTCTCTAAAGGAGATCAAAAATGATCTCCTTCAAATATACTATTCTTTCTCTGCAAAACTAACCCCATTTGACCGGTGAGAGCGGGGAGAGTACCCATAGAATTTCTTAAAATCACGCGCAAAATTGGTGGGCATATAACCCAGTTCCGCTGCAATATTCGCCACGCTTTTACTGGTATGCAGCAACAGCTGCATACTCCGTTCCATACGTTGCTGATGATGATAGCTCCACACCGTAGTGGCATAATATTTCTTAAAGCCCTGCTTCAGCTTCGACTGGCTCATACAAAAGCAACGGGCCAGCTGAGCCAGGTCAGGCCTGGCGTCCAGGTGGTTAGACAGGAATACGCGGATGGTCTCAAACAGTTTACTGTTGGCGTCCCGGTAAGTGGTGCCGGCCGCGTTATCCAGGTCTTCCAGTACCATGGCCTGTATCTCCAGCAGCTTGCCATACAGCTGCATTTCCGTAGTGGTCTTACCCGGCGTGCTTTGATTGATCTCCTCGATCAGCTGGTACAGCTTATTCCACATAATGCCGGAAAACGGTTTAGCCGTTCCCGTACCCTCTGCCCGGTACTGCGGATGTTGTAATAGATCCCGGGCATGTACAGAGCCGTGGGCCATTTCTGTCAGGAGCTCATAGGGACTGTCTGTAGCCCATGAAGCATAGATGCCTGGGTTTAAATGGATTACATGGGAGCCCTGCTGCAATTGCAACAGGTTATACTGCCCCTGGTATAAGCGGAACTTTTCTTTACCGTTGAAGCGGCAATCCGTGCTGCCCTGCAGCATACAATGCAATGTAAATCCCTGGCTATCTGCCTGTAGCAGCAGCTTTACCGGCGCTTTTACAAACATCCAGTGGTGAGAGACTACACAACCCTTCAGGGTGATCTGTTGTTCAAGGATAACGGCCGCGGGCGCCGTTAATAAATGCCCCTGCGTAAAAGGATACTGGTAATTTTTATACTGTACCGGTATAGCATGGGCAACACTTACCAAATGTGCCGGCACATCAGGAAATGAATATTTCATCGGTTGTTAGTTAATGGGTAACATTAATTAAAAAGGTATGGTTATGGTCTGTTGGCATTTACAGGTTTTTCATGTCGGCTCTTTGCTATACAGGGAAGAACGCAGAAACAGTCTCACATAGCAGCATAGTTTGGTTTTCATTTAATGGTTAAAAAAATATTAGAGGATTGCCGCTAAAATTAGTAATTGCCACTGCACTCATTTCGCAGTGGCAATATTTCCAACCTATAGCTATCGGCCGTTTGCCATTAGTAACAGGGTATCGTTGTATTAATCATTTCATAACTAATCACTAACGACTAACAGCAAATAACTACCAGGCGGCAATTTTTATTTTATTTCCTTCAAAAGATCCAGCACTTTTTCCCGCTTCAGGATCAGATAGCCTATTTTCTCTTTAGCTATACCATCCTTCAACTGGTAAGTAAAATGCAGGTTGTCATCAATCACTTCAGATTCAAAGTATTTAAAACGCAGATGCGGTTCCTCCTGTAGGTCTTCCGCCAGTTCATACAAATGGGTGGATAGTATGAACAGGCAATTGGTGCTGCGCACAAGTCCTTGTATCACAGCCAGGGAGCAGTTTTTGGCGTCTTCCACATTGGTGCCCTTAAACATCTCATCTATCAGCACCAGCCAGTGTTTGCCATTGCTGATCTTAATGATGGTGTTTTTGATACGTTGTACCTCACTGTAAAAATAGCTCTCGCCTTTAAAGATATTGTCCTGTACCTGTATGTTACTGAAGATGCCGTGAAAAAAGCTCAGCTTCATCGCTTGCGCCGGTACGCCCATGCCTATATGCGCCAGGAATACGGCCACGCCTACCGCTTTGATAAAAGTGGTCTTACCGGCCATATTGGCCCCTGTAAGGAACAGGAAACGGGCCTGCGGGTCCAGCTCAATATCGTAAGATACCGGCTGAGGCAATATCATATGGTACAGTTGCTTAGCTGCTATAAAAGGATGCGCGGTATCCTCAAACACCGGGAATTGCAGCTTAAATTGGCGCATAGCCTTAGCCATGGCATAATAGGCGTCCAATTTTTTATACAGGTCCAGCAGCTCCCACAGCTGTTTCTTCTGCCGGTTGCGGATAAAATGATCATGGCGCAATATCTGCACAAAGGATAATTTTTCCGGATCCGTTATCTGCAGCAGTTCGCTGAACTCGCGTTGGTGCAGCAGCTGTTGCGCCCTGTCCAGTATCTGTTTCAGTATTTTAGGCGTCTGGTCTGTATTAAAGGTCTGTACCAGGGAGCGGAAACCTTTTACAAGGTTCAGCAATTGGGTGAACGAGAATTTAATAAAACCGTAATCCGGTGCATAGATGGTTTTGGTGATCACGGCATTCAGCAGCAGGCCAGGCCCGCTGGTGCTGGAGATAGGGGCTATCTGGGCCTCCAGGTAATTCTCCACCACTACAATGGTCCCGTTGCTGATGATCTCCGGCCATTGGGCTTCCTTTTCCAGTATATATTTCAACGTTTGCTGCCGCTGTTCAATAGCGGCAATATCCGGAAGGGGCGTGCTGAATAATTGCCGGAGGTATTCCCGTCCGCCAGCCGTGGTCGTAAAATCCAGCCGGTGAAATAATGAGAACTCCTCCTCGCGGTTAAAAATCGATAGGTCGTAAAAGGTCGTCTTATCCAACTCCATGCAGCCCGTGTTTAATTGTGAATATACGTTTAAATGTAAAAAATTACTATAGGTAAGATGCCGGGTGCAGGAATTTCCATAAAGCCGCTATCATCCCCCTAATACAATGGTCCCGCCTGCCAGCAACTGGCAAACGGGACCATTATTAAGTATGCATATTACATTATAATAAAGATCATTGGCATGGCAGACTACCCACACTCCATTACGGCATCCCAACATCAGTACATCTGCACATTAGCTCTTACAGCTGAAACAAAAGCCTTTGCCCCTGCTTGTTTTCATTAAACACCCCATTTTCCCAGGCCAGGTGCCCACTCACAAAAGTATGGGTAATGGCTGCCGGGAAAGTATGCTCTTCAAATGGGCTCCACTGGCATTTATGGAAGATATTCTCCTTGTCTACAGTGGTAGCTTGTTGCAGGTCCACGATCACACAGTCTGCAAAATATCCTTCGCGCAGATACCCCCGTTCCTTAATACGGAAACAGGTAGCCGGCGCATGGCTCATCTTCTCCACCACCTTTTCTAAAGTGATATTGCCTTTGTTCACATGCTCCAGCATCATAAGCAGGCTATGCTGCACCAGCGGCACGCCGGAGGGCGCCTGCAGATACGGCTGCTGTTTCTCTTCCCAGGTGTGCGGGGCATGGTCTGTGGCGATGATATCCAGGCGGTCGTCCAGCAGGCCTTTCCATAAGGCGTGTTTATTATGCTCCGCCTTAATAGCCGGGTTACATTTGATCAGGTTGCCATAACGGGCATAGTCATCTGCGGTAAAATATAAGTGGTGTACGCATACCTCGGCGGTTATACGTTTTTCCGCCAGCGGCAGCATATTGCTAAATAATTGCAGCTCCTTTTCCGTGGAGATATGCAATATATGCAGGCGGGAATTGTGCTTTTGTGCAAACTGTATGGCCACGAGCGATGACTCAAAACAGGCTTCCTCATTGCGTATTAGCGGATGGTCCGCGGCCGTAAGGTGGTCCTCGCCCTTCTGTGCCTTATAGAGCGCCATATTGGCCTGTATGATCTTTTCATCCTCGCAATGGGTCGCTATCAGCAGCTCGCTTTCAGAAAAGATCTTCTCCAGGGTCAGGTAATTGTCTACCAGCATGTTCCCTGTAGAGGAGCCCATGAATATCTTAACGCCGCATACGCGGTCTTTTTTTGCATTGGTTTTCAATACCTCATCGGCATTGTCATTGGCTACGCCCATAAAAAAGGAGTAGTTGGCCAGCGAGCGTTGCCGGGCTATCTCGTATTTATCTTCCAGCCGTTCCTGGGTAATGGCCTCCGGTTTGGTGTTGGGCATCTCCATAAAGCTGGTGGTACCGCCCGCCACGGCCGCCCGTGCTTCCGTATGGATGGTGGCTTTATGGGTAAGGCCCGGCTCGCGGAAGTGTACCTGGTCGTCTATAACGCCGGGCAGCAGGTATTTGCCTTCACCGTTAATTTCTGTGTAATTGCCGCTGATGCTGAGCTGGGAACCTATCTGCTCAATGCGCTCGTCCTTTATCCATACGTCCTGTACTGTAGTGCGCCCCTCATTCACTACAGCTATATTTTTGATAAGGTAGTTTTGCATGGGGCGAAGATAATTACGAATTTTCAAATACTGATTACCGGCTGGCAGCACAGGGGCTCCTCTAACTCCCGCAAATACGCAGCACCCCGTCCGCTACCCCTCCAACGGTCATCAGCCAACCATGCCGGCCTTCCCAGCCATTATCCAATTGTGGCGCTTTGATCAGCAACGGGCATAACACTCCAAGTAGGATAATTCGCATTGCCCTTCCATATCATTATGTAAATAGAGAAAAGATCAGCCTTCCAGGTGTATAGAGAACACCAGCATCCTGGACTGCAGCTTGTCAATTACGTTGGAATAACGCAGGTTGGGATCTTTCACATGCACATTGCCAAAACCATTGCTCACCTTAAACTCCGGGGAGAAAATGAAGCTCTGGAAATAAAACTCAAAACCAGCGCCTATCTCATACCCGTAATCAGAGGTACGGATCTTCACCAGCTTGTCATCGCGGCGGGCGCGGGAGCTGGCGGCCAGGTCATAGTCATACTTCAGGCCGGCAATTGTATACACGCGCATGTTACCAATACGGTCAGATTTGAATTTGATCTGAAGCGGGAAGCTTAAAAGGATGGATTCTATCTTTTGATCGGTTTCCTGTACCGGGTAGTTCTCTTTATAATAAAGGTTTTTAGAGGCAAAGACCAGGTTAGGGTTAAAACGCAGGTCAAAATATTGGCTCAGGCGCGCATTCGCGAGTAAACCAAGGTTAAAGCCCACTGTCTTCAGCGGCTCTACCACCATGATGGAATCCTGTTTCAGGAATACCGGCGCCTGGTACAACTTAAAGTTGGAATTGTTGGCGGCCAGGGTAATACCAAAATAATAAGGCTTCTGGTCATGCTCCTCCATATTCATCATTTGCTGGGCGCACACGTAGGAAGGTTTCCATAGGAACATGAATAGGAATAGGATCAGCGCGTTGCGCAGTAAATTGAACATATGCCGAATGTGAGCTTTTTGCATGTAACCGCCTGGAAACCAGTGTTAGTTAAAATATTGCACATTATTTCGCCCTGCGGAAAGGCCTTCACTGAGTCCGGCAGGTAGCTATAAGCTGCCTGGCTCCGGGCTATCCATTTTCCCAGCAGGGGAGTTATATAACGAAAATACAAATTGTATAATTGTTTAATGGGAAAAACTGTTGGATTAGAAAATTCCAGTATCACCAGTTTTCCGCCCGGACGCAACACCCGCAACATTTCAGACAGTCCCTTTTCCAGGTTCTCAAAGTTCCGGACGCCAAAGGCCACCGTTATCGCATCAAACGTCCTGTCTGGAAAACTTATTGTTTCACTGTCGCCCCCCTGCAGGGTAATTTTGTCCTCCAAACCCAACTTCGCTATCTTTTGCCGGCCCACGGCCAACATGCCCTCAGAGATATCTATGCCGGTAATCTTGTCAGGTCGCAGCATTTTGTTGGCCATTATGGCAAAATCGCCGGTGCCGGTAGCCACATCCAACAGCTGTTTGGGCTGCAGGCTTTTCAGCAACCGTAACGCCTTCTTGCGCCACAGCACATCAATCCCCAATGACATGAAATGATTCAGGAAATCATAGCGGAAAGCGATATCATTGAACATGACCGCTATTTGCTCCTTCTTACTTAATTTTGACTCCGCATAGGGAACTACCTTCTGAACATTAGCTTGATCTGACATAGGGGGCAAAGTTAGGCAAATGTGCTTATATGCTGATGTACTATTGCAAGGATAGGTATCCCGTGCCACGCAGTTTTATAACCGCCATAATACCCTTACCGGGCGTCATGGACCATCAACAAACCGTATGATCATCAAATCGTCTGAATACCTGATAAGTAATGTGGACTGGCAGAAATGCCCTACGCCCAACCTGCCGGAATATGCTTTTATTGGGCGTTCTAACGTGGGAAAATCATCTCTCATAAATATGCTGGCCAACAAGGATAACCTGGCCAAAACATCCGGTACGCCCGGTAAAACGCAGCTGATCAATCACTTCCTCATTAACCAGGCCTGGTACCTGGTGGATCTGCCGGGTTATGGCTTTGCCAAAGTAAGTCAATCACAGCGCCGCCAATGGGAGCAGATGATAGAGAACTACCTGCGCAAAAGGGAAAACCTGGTAAATGTATTTGTACTGATAGATAGCCGCCATACGCCCCAGAAATTAGACCTGGACTTCATTAACCAGCTGGGGGAGTGGCAGGTGCCTTTTAACCTGGTGTTCACCAAGGCCGATAAAAATACGCAGGCAGAGACCAGCCGTAACGTAAAAGCCTTCCTCAATAAGCTGCGGGAGAACTGGGAGTTCCTGCCCCAGCATTTTATTACCGCTACCGCAAAAAAAGTAGGTCGCGATGCCATCCTGGGGTTCATAGATGAAATGAATGCGCAATTCAGGGCAATAGCCTGATCTCTCTGCCGGCCATTGCCCTGTGGAAGGCTGGCTATAGACCGGCCGTCTGCAGTTTGTCGTGTACCTGCTTCATATAGTCCTCCATAAAATCGGGCGCCTTGGTATCCTCTACCTCCCAGGTTTCCGTTTCGCCGTCTGGAGCTTTATAGGTAAATACGTACACCAGCTGATCTGTACAGCTTCTGCATCCAAAATTGTCCTCGCCGCTATCCTGTAGCTTACCCAATGGGAAAGCAGGCAGCAGGTCCTTCACCGTATTGTGTTGCTCTTTAGTGAGTGTTATGTAGTGTACTGTATCTTCCTTAAAGTTATAGGTAACGCCTTTTTCTGTCTTATAGCTGTCGTCAGTAGTGATCTTAACCGCTATCCAGTTACCAACTGACATGGAGGCGTAGCGGGTGATGATTAAAGAACTTCCGGCTGGCGGGGTTTCATCCTTGCTGCAGGCTGCCAGCAGGCAAATAAGCATAGCTATTCCGCCAGACAATAGGGATCTGTTAAATTTCATAATTGTAAACTGGTTTTAGAAAATGATAATTGTCGCTGCGTTGTTATTGCAATAACGTGGCTGTATGCCGTACGGGATACACCTATTAAAGGGAGAAAAGCGGGGATTTGTTACAGCTGAGGAAAACTTAATATTGGGTTAAAATAGGGGAGACAAACCTACCGGAGGTGCGGACACATCCAAAAACAATGGGGCTAAATACGTTCGGTTACGTTACCAGACTCAATTTACCACCTTATTGGCGCAACTGCTGCTGGCAAAGGCTTCCGGTTTGGCCTTAAAAGCGAATCCCATACCCAGTATATAACCCATTGCTTCGCGCAAGGCCAGGTTACTTTTAAACTGGGGATTGGTGTTGATGTCTGCATGCACTTCCATGTCTACATCATACTCCGTGAAAAGGTCGCACAGCTCATAGGCAATTTCTATGCTCTTGGCCACTTCGATCAGCATGCGCTCCTTAATGGAATAAACATCGCGCGTTTTCTCGTTGTGGATGAACATAAAACCCCCATGTCCTTCGCGCAGGAAAACGATCACGGTAGCAAACTCCGTGTCTACGCCTTTCACCTGCGAATCGGTGCCAATGCATACTTTTAAGCGGAACCCGCGGCCTGTTTCCCGGATAATGGCCTGGCGTACCTCTTCCTTAATGGGTAACTGAATAGGATCGCCGTTGAATCTTCTCCATTTTAACATGTGTATATAATTAAAAAGTGAATAGGCGTTTGAGTTATACGTCGATAACCTGTAGTAGAAAAGCCAATCTGTGTCTATTGCCAGCCTGTATTGGGGTACATGGATCGGGAAAAACTAACCGAATATACGAAACGGCAGCTCAAAAGCCTAATTTTTGTAGGCAACCGGAGAATGGGGGAGAGGTAACAGCAGGGATGTTTAGTATTGACCAGTGCTCAGTAATACAAGGGTACAAGCCTCCATGGGCTTAATGCCATTGTCAATTGCCAGCTGTTCCAGCTTTGGATTTTCTGTACCGGGATTAAAGATAATGCGCTTGGGATGCAGCTGCAGGATATAATCATAATAGGCTTCCTGACGCTGTGGATTCAGATAAAGGGTAACCGTATCTACTTGCTCCAGGGCAGGATGTTCCGTGATCACCGGCGTACCTGCGATCTGCGCCTCCCGGTTACCGATGGCTACCACCGGGTGCCCATGCGCCTTTAATTTGGATACCGCCAGAAAGCTGTAACGTTCCGGGTTACCGGATGCGCCTAATACCACCGTTAGCTTCTTATTACCATTAATTGCTGTTTCCATAATGCTGAGATAAGTCCTCTAACCTCCCCATAAATCGTGCCCGCTGTATTAAAACAGGTGGTACTGACGGCGTGGCAGTTGCCGAAGGATATCTTCAAACGCCGGTTGCAGGTAAGGATACTGGAAGGTAAAACCGGCCATGGTGATGCGGGTCGGCAGCACCCAGCGGCTTTTCAACAGCAGCTCTGTTTCTGTGCCTATCAGCCGGGCGCCTAGCTTTAACAGCCAGGTGGGAGCCGGTAGCCCAAACCTGTGCCCGCCGGCTTTCCGTAGCGTTTGCATAAAGGTCTTGTTATCTACAGGATGAGGGGCGCTGCAATTAAATACGCCATCCAACCGGGGCTGATGATATAACCAGGCTATCATACGGCACAGATCGGTGATATGTACCCAGCTAAATTGCTGGCGTCCATCGCCTTGCTGCCCGCCCAGCCCAAATTTCAGCAGGTTCAGAAAAGGAGGCATCACGCCGCCTTGCGGGCCCAGCGTAACGGCAATACGTAATATCAGCTTCCGTGTATGCGGCAGGGTAATATCCTCAAAGGTCTGTTCCCATTGTTTACATACCTGCACGGAGAAATCGTCGGCTATCTCGCCAATGAATTCATCCATCGGATGGTCCTGCGCATGCCGGTAAATGGTCGCGGAACCGGCATTGATCCATACTTTCGGCGGGTTCACCAGCATGCCTACGGCTGTCCCCAGCAGCGCCGTGGTGCGGATACGGCTATCCAGGATCGCTTGTTTGTTACGTTCTGTATAACGGCAGTTCACGCTCTTGCCAGCCAGGTTAATAAGCAGGTCCGCGTTCTCCAGCGCTGATTCCCAGCCATGCAGGCTTTCTCCATCCCAATACACATACCGTGTGCGGCCATGGTTTTGCCGCGGGTGACGGGTAAGCACGATAATGTCATTGTCCCCGCCAAAATGATCGATCAGCCCCTGGCCCAGGAAGCCAGTGCCACCAGCTATTACGATCTTCCGATAGGATAGCTGATCGTCATGCCTGGTGTGCCGTTCACTGGCTGCCATGGTCTTGCGGTTTTGCAGGTGATTGTTGTTTTCAGTGATATGTTTACCGGTATTAGGAATCTTCCGATCCTGCAGATGGTCATTGTTTTTGGCGCGGGTTTCACTATCCTCCATCGTCTTCTGGCCTTGCAGCCGGTCGTTGCTTCTGGAATCCCGGTCAACATCCGCCACCACTTTCCGTTCCTCCCCATCACCACCATTTTTCATGTGCTGTTTACCTTCTACGCTTACCATGTTTTTCATAATTTTCAATATTTATTGAAATATATAATCAAAAAAATAGCCTCCCTGCCCCGCCAGGGAGGCGGTATATGGATAAATGGATGATCAGACTTATATTAATTGCTATTTGAAGATCTTATCAATGAAATGATGACTCAGACCTATATTAATTGCTATTTGAAGATTTCACCAATAAGTGGATGAATAAGACTTATATTAATTGATATTTAAGATTTCACCAATAAAATGGATGAATCAACTACTAATTGCTATTTGAAAAATTCACCACAACCAGACTAACGTTATTACTACTTAAAGACCTTCACTAAAGTATTATAAAACCAGTTTTCCTCCGCTTTGGTAAATGCGTTCAGGGTTTTATCCGTCTGATGGGCAAACCGGTTAATATTCTGAATAGACTCCCGGAAAGATTTCACATACTTATCCTTCTGATCACCTTCCACTTCCTGCAGCTGGTTCAGTGTTTTCATAATAGGATCCAGCTCCCTTTTCTTCCGTTCCCGGGCAATATGGGTGGCTACTTTCCAGATGTCTTTTTCTGCAGTAAAGAACTCCCGGCGCTCGCCGGGCACCAGCACCTTCTCTACCAGCCCCCAGTTGATCAGCTCCCGCACGTTCATGTTGGTATTGCCCCTGGAGATGTTCAGCTCCTGCATGATCTCGTCCGCACTCAGGGGATCCGGCATGATCAGTAAGAGCGCATGGATTTGCGCCATGGTCCGGTTAATGCCCCATTGGGCGCCTAAAGATCCCCAGCTCTGAAGGAATTGTGCTTTTGCTTCTGCCAGTTTCATACGCATCCCTTTTAAACTGTATGCAAGATAGTATATGTTTTCGAATTTTCAAAACTTAGTGAAAGTTATTATGCGAGGTGGCGGGGTAACACCCGGCCGCCCAACGCCCTAACACCGGCTGCCCAACATCCAACTTCCTGCATTGAAAGTGCAACCTACCGCAATAGCCCTGACCTCAACACCCGGCTATTTCATTGAATGCAGCGCTATCCGGTTGCCTTCCGTATCCCGGATAATAGCATAAAAGCCCAGCTCTATATCCTCAGACACCAGCATTTTCTCCTGCACAACATGTCCCCCGGCATCGGCTACACGGGCCAGTACCGTGCTCAGGTCATCGCCTGCATTCAGGTATACCAGGCTGCCGCGCTGACTGGGAATATAATCAGGACCTTGCACAATGGCGCCGCCCACGCCGCCGCCCTGCTGGTCATGGGGTAAAAAGCCGCGTCGGTTACCGCCCATAAGGGTGTCTTGCATGTCATACTCAAATATCTGGTTGTAGAACTTGCGCGCCCTTTCGAAATCATTTACGGGGATCTCAAACCAATTCAATGTATTTACAGGAGCTTTCATGACGGGAAAAGTTATTTGGGGATAACCTCAATTTAGCAAATTCAGCCGAACCGGCAAAGAACTGCCGGCGCCTTCCGGCGATTGGGCGTCTCATTTTAAGCGCGAGCTTTATCTGGCTGAGAAACTGGTTTGCTAACAATAGTAGTCCGCTGATCTCTTACCTTATCAAGCAGGCTTGCTAAGAGCTCCGAGGGTGGGCAACATCTGCCTGCTGGCACCTGGCGAGCTCCTGAGCTTACCGGCACTACAACCGCGTTGCAAATACCATCGGTCTGTGGCCCCGGCTGACTCACAACCCGCCTATAAGTACTTACCAATCCCATGCCCAGCCCAAGCGCCCGCAACCCGCATAACAAACCTCTCCAGCCCGTCAACCACCCCCAAAAAAGAAGGCGAAGCCCTCGCTTCGCCTTCATATATCTTTATCTTAAAACTACTTATACCAGCATCGTCACCGGATTCTCCAGGAAGCCCTTCAGGGTAGCCAGGAAACGGGCGCCTACCGCTCCGTCCACAATACGGTGGTCGCAGCTCATCGTCAGCTTCATAATGTTCACTACCTTAAACTGGCCTTTCTCAGACACTACGGTTTCCTTGATATTGCCTACGGCCAGTATCGCGGAATCCGGCGGGTTAATGATAGCGGTGAACTCGTCTATACCCAGCATACCCAGGTTGGAGATGCTGAAGGTATTGCCGCTGAACTCCTGCGGTTGCAGTTTCTTGTTCTTCGCTTTGTCGTACAGGTCCTTGGCTTCGCCGGCTATCTGGCTCAGGGATTTCTGATCGGCAAACCGGATAACCGGTACGATCAGGCCTTCGTCAATAGCAACGGCAGAACCGATATGGATATGATGGTTCTGGCGGATGAAATCACCCATCCAGCTGCTGTTAACAAACGGATGCTGACGCAGCGCCATGGCAGAAGCCTTGATCACCATATCATTGAAGGAAACCTTTACAGGAGATATTTCGTTGATAGTTTTACGCGCTTCCATGGCCTTATCCATGATCACGTCTATCTTCAGGTAGAAATGGGGAGCGGTGAATTTGCTCTCGCTCAGGCGGCGGGCAATCACTTTACGCATCTGGCTCAGCGGGGTATCAGTATAACCTTCCTGGCCGGCGGGCACAAATGCAGGGGCGCCGCCTTTAGCTGCTGCAGGAGCGGTAGTGGCAGCCGGTTTAGCGCTGGGCACAAATCCGTCCACATCCTTCTTCACAATTCTGCCGCCATCGCCGCTACCAGGTACCTGGCTAATGTCGATGCCTTTTTCTTCTGCCAGTTTCTTGGCAAGGGGAGAGGCTTTTACGCGGCCATCCTTATTGGCGGTAGCTGCGGGCGCTTCCTGTGCGGCCGGGGTAGCAGGGGCAGATCCGCCGGTAGCTGCAGGCTGACTTTCAGCGGCTGTGGCTGCGGGTGCGCCGCCAGTGCCTTCTGCTGCCAGGATAGCATCTACATTGGTGCCTTTTTTGCCTACTATGGCGATGATGCCATTCACTTTAGCGGCATCGCCTTCTTTAACGCCTATATATAACAGGGTACCGTCGGCATAACCGATCACTTCCATGGTCGCCTTGTCGGTTTCCACTTCTGCCAGTACATCGTCGCTTTTTACGGTGTCGCCTACTTTTTTATTCCAGGCTACGATCTTGCCTTCTGTCATGGTATCGCTCAACAGCGGCATCCGGATCACAGTAGCATCTTTCAGGGCAGCAGCTGCTGCGGCAGCTACATCGCCATTGGCGGCTGCGGGCTGCTGGGCGGGCGCGTCTGCTTTAGGTGCTTCTGCCTTGGGAGCAGGAGTCGCATCGGCCTTGCCATTTGAAGCGGCAGGAGCTGGTGCGCCACCTTCCAGTAAAGCTTTATAATCTTCTCCGGGTTTACCCACAATCGCAATGATCTCATTTACTTTGGCAGCCTTACCTTTCTCCACACCTATATATAAGAGGGTTCCCTCTACGTAACCCATTACTTCCATAGTAGCCTTATCTGTTTCCACTTCGGCTATTACATCGTCTGATTTTACGGTATCGCCCACCTTTTTATGCCATTCCGCAATCACCCCTTCTGTCATCGTATCGCTTAGAAGAGGCATTCTGATAACTTCTGCCATAGTATTTACTCAAAATTTTGCCCAAACCTACAAAAGAAAGACGAAAAAATTAATAATGAAAAATGAATATTAATAATAACCCGGGCTATATCGGCCGCTGTGCGCAATATGGCGCGACAGCGGGATTTTGTAATAAAGGGCCGGTACCTGGTATCACCGGCAGCACGGTTACTAATTCTTCATTATCCATTATCAATTGATTAAAAGTCCAGTTCCATATTCAATTTATCCTTCAGCTCTTTAATGAGCGGATATTTTTCTGTCATAAGCTGGAACTGCTCCCGGCTGCTCAGCGGGGCAGGCCCTATATCCTGCGTTTGCTGGCTTTCGTCCAGCTGCAGGGTCAGCACAAGGGTCGGGTTGTTGAACTTCCGTTTAAAGAAGTCGGAGATGGCCAGCTTCTCTTCCTCCATAAACCGGAACTGTACAATGTTACGGCTTACGATCCCTATCTCTTCCTTGGCCAGCAGGTTTACGACGGCCAGCTGCAGGTTGCTCACCACCGTCATTTTGTTGGCCTGCCGGAAAATATCAATGAATTCCTCCCAATATACGGCCAGGGCGCCCTGGGTAATGGGGATCACCTCCTTTACAGGTGTTTGCTCCGCTTTGGCGGCCAGGGCTTCCTTCATGGCGGCCAGGCCGGTAAGTTTGCTGCCGGTAGCGCCTGTTTTGGCTGGCGTGGTACGGGCAGCGGGGGCCGTGCTGGGGGGAGGAGTGGCTGCAGGCGCGGTAGCAGCTGCTGTAGTATGCGTAGCTGGCGGCGGAGTGGCCACCGGAGTGGTGGTTTTCGCAGCCGGCGGCGTTTCGATCGTTAAACGGGCAGATTCATTCTGGGCAATAGAGGCGGCAGTTGCCGGCTTACCGGCTTTTACCGGTGCGGCCTGCGCAAAGGGTGCGCGTAGCTGTTGAGGTACCGCCCCATCAGGCACTAACTTTTTTTTTACCACCTCGCCGGATTGGTCATCGCCCACCAGGGTAACGGCCTGCTGCAGATAACACAGCTTAATAAGGGCCATCTCCACATGCAGGCGTTTATTACGGGCCATACGGTAGTTGATCTCCGTATCATTCAGCACGTGCAGCGCCGTGATCAGGTAGGCCGGACTGATCTTTCCGGACAATTGCTTATAGCGGTCCTTCAGGTTGCCGGATACTTCCAGCAGGTGCAGCACTTTTTCTTCCTTACACATCAGCAGGTTCCGTAGGAACTCTGCCCAGCCGTTCAGGAAATTATCCCCTTCAAACCCTTTCTGCAGTATCTCGTCAAAGATGAGGAGCGCGCCGCCTACATCCTGTTGCAGCACGGCGTCCATCAACTTAAAGAAGTAATCGTAATCAAGTATGTTCAGGTGCTCCAGGGTATTCTGGTAGGTAAGCTTACCACCGGTAAAGCTTACGATCTTATCCAGCGTGCTCAGTGAGTCGCGCATACAGCCGTCTGTCTTCTGGGCTACCAGGTGAAGGGCGTCTGCTTCTGCCTGGATCTGTTCTTTGGTACAGATCTCCTGCAGGTGATCTACCGTATCCTGTATGGTAATACGCTTAAAATCAAAGATCTGGCAACGGCTCAGGATCGTAGGCAGGATCTTATGCTTTTCCGTAGTGGCCAGGATAAAGATGGCATAGGAGGGGGGCTCTTCCAGCGTTTTCAGGAAAGCGTTGAACGCGGAGGAGCTTAGCATGTGCACCTCATCTATGATATAGATCTTGTACTTACCGGCCTGCGGTGCAAAACGCACCTGCTCCACCAGCGTACGGATATCATCTACAGAGTTGTTGGAGGCAGCATCCAGCTCATGGATATTGAAGGAGCTGCCTTCGTTAAATGATTTACAGGAATGACACTCGTTACAGGCCTCCCCATCAGGTTGCAGTTGCTCGCAGTTAATGGTTTTGGCCAATATACGGGCACAGGTGGTCTTACCTACTCCGCGCGGACCGCAGAACAGGAAGGCATGCGCCAGCTGGTTATTGCGGATCGCATTTTTAAGGGTGGTAGTGATGTGGGATTGTCCTACTACGGTCGAAAAGTTCTGAGGACGGTATTTACGGGCTGAAACGATAAAATTCTCCATATACAACGCATTCGCAAAGGTCGAAAGTACGGAAATTCTGTGAGAGTGGAGTGTGCCTGGCTGGCAGTCACAGGTTGCGGGCGTCACCTGCCTTCCATCCCCACCACCATCTCCAGATACCCCTTCTTCATCACTGTGATCCGCCCATTATACACCTCCAGCATAGCCGCGCTCACATCATGCAACACCTGTATCTCCGCTACTTTCGGCGTATGCCCATCGAGGTAATTATCCGGCTGCTGCAGGTACTGCCGGATCCGTTGCTCCAATTCCGCATCTATTGCCGGCGTCAGGTCCGGATGCTGCCACAGCTCCTGTAACAGGTTCCTGAAAATACGGCTCTCTTCCTCCAGCATTTCAAACCAGGGCAGGGCTTCTTCCACAGTGATCCCGGCGGCGCCAAACAGGGCGCTGATGCAATGCAGGATCATGGTGCATTGGGCTTCCAGCTGCTGCGCTTTATCCTGGTGCTGCAATACCCGTTGGTACTGTTGCACCAGTGTTTGTGCAGTATGCTGCGCCACGGCCTGGGTGTAGTGGTAGCGGAAGGCCAGGCAATCCTGCGCCTGCAGCCAGGTGGTCAGCCGGTTGGTCTCGTCTGTAAGGATGGCCAGCAGGCCTGCTGCTTCTGAGGCGGAGAGGGTTTTGCCGTTAAACTCAAAGGCCTGTACCTGTATCTCGCCGCCGGCAATGGCTTCCAGGGTCTCTACATCCTGGCGGTTGCGGAATAACTGGTGGATCTGCCCGGCATGGGCGGTGGCGTATAAGGTATCTGGGTTGACGGTAGCCTGTTCCGCGGGCGTTAATGGCTGCAGGCAGCCGGGCGTAAGGGCGCTAAACGGGCGGTCGTCATAATAGTTATTAAAAACGGCGGGTAGCTCGTATTGACGTTGCCGTTGTTCCAGGTCGGTAATAAACGCCTGGGGGGTATACCACTGGTAAGGGGCCTGTTCCGGCACTTCGCGGTTGTACACCAGTTGGGTCATGGATTCCTGCAGCTGCTCCGGGTTGTTGAACAGCCCCCAGGAGGAGGTGGTGTCTGTTTCCCGGTCGATGGCAGCCTGCCGGTACCATCGTTCCCGCTCTTCGCGGTCGGGTTGCAGGGCCTCTTGCTGACGGAACTGGATCCGGCTCCGCAGCGCATCCTGCGGATAGTCGTCTGTGATCAGTGGCAGCTGCGCGGCATCCAGCAACATATTATTTTGTGCGGCGTAGTGGTGCAGCAGCGCGCTATGCACGCGGTACAGGTTACGGAAACGGCGCTGCTGTGCGGCCAGGGCGGGTAGTTTATGCAAGCAGTGCTCAAAGCAGATGCTGCCCATCTCTACCCGGCGCATGGCGGAGATAGCTGTATTGGTGCCGGTAATACGCAGAGCCACGGAGTCTGCATAACGCTCCATTTCACGGCCCAGCCGCAGGTACTCCCGGTTAATATCATCATATAACAATTGCAGCACATGTTGTATGCCATTGCCTATCCACATCACCATCCGGGCAAACAGGCTCAGGATCACATGGCGGCCGGCCCATTTTACCAGGGTGGTGCGCCAGTGCCCGTTCTCATACAGCCGGTGATAGATCTTTTCCTGTAACGTCTGCAGGTAATTGCCCAGCTGCATGCTGCGCCGGGAAAAATGACCGAATTCATGGGCCAGTACCATGGTCAGCTCGCCCAGGTTAAGGCTGTTCACCAGGCCCAGTCCTATTTCCAGGTCACGGCGGAATGGCCGTAAACCGCCCCTGGCGCCGGTATGGTAAAATATATTGGCCCGCACGCCGGGAATGGCAAAGATCCTTTCCGGCAGCCTTGTTTTGGTGGCGGCTGCCAGCTGGGTAATGAAATCAAACAGGCGCGGATGTTCAGAGGGCTCCAGTAAGGTACGGCAGGGCGTTTCCTGCTGGCGGCGGCTAAAAAGAAAACGAACCAGGAACACCAGCACCATAATACCCAGCAGCATCAGCGCCAGCGCGGTGATAATAGTAAGCACGCGCGGCATATTCAACGCCAGTATAATACCGCCGGCAATGCAGGCCGTGGCCAATACGGTAGCGCTGCATAACAAAAAGATGCAGGCAACGAGGAATATCAGGATACTGCCGGATACTTTTGCAACCTGCCGCCGGAAAAAAGAGGAGGGCGGCAATAACTCCGGTACCTGCCCTATACCGGGCGGGTGTAAGTTGGACATAGTTCGAACAGGTTAGATATTGATGGCAACAAAACCAACTAAATTTAACTGAATTTCCGGAAGTTAAAAAAGGAAGAATGGAAATATCATTCCTGCTGAAACCGTTTGGGGATAAATGACAGGGAGTGATTAATTGTCTGAAATACAGGCTGCGGGTATAAAAGCTCCAGAATATTAAACAGCCACCAGGTACCAGCATACAAAGAGGGTGTATCAAAAATATCATACACCCTCTTCGTATCAGATCGTCGGGTGTCTTTTGAACGGTTTGGTACGGTCAAACAAGTAGCGGTAGGTGGTCAGCTTCCTGCTGCGGTATGTGCCCAGGCTCTCGCCTATATTCATCATGACAGGATTAAAATCGCCTACCCATTGCAGCTCATAATCATCATACAGGTGCCGGCCCTGTATGATCTTGGCGCCTTCCACGATCATATAAGCATCCGCGCCTTTGGCCTGGAATGCTGGTATCACACCGAATATGATCCCGACAAATTTCCGGCAGCGCCCTGTCCATTTCAGCCACAGGAATTGCAGTTTCTGTAACAGCCCAAAACGGCCATTCATATGTTTAAAGAACTGGTTCAGTTCCGGCAGGTTTACCCAAAAGCCAATAGGCTCGTCGTTATAATAAAGGAACCAGGCTATGCGCTCATCCATCACGGGTTTCATTTGCTTGAAGAGCTGCATGACCTGCGCCGGCGACATTTCCTTACCGCCGTCATGGATCGCCCAGGCTTTATTATAAATGATGGAGAAATCCTTCGCGTACTTTTCCAGCTGCCCTTTCTTAATATGCCGGGCGCTATAGGCGGGATCCTTCGCTATGTTGGCATGCCGGGCATAGAATTTCTTTTGCAGCGGGTCGCTTACCTTCATGGCAAAGCAGATCTGGTGAAAGAACGGCTGAAAACCATACTGCTCAAACAATTGCTGGTAGTAGGGGGGATTGTAGTTCATGCCATACAGGGGCTCATGGAATCCTTCTACCAGCAATCCCCACCAGTTATTGCGCTCCCCAAAGTTAATGGGGCCATCCATGGCTTCCATGCCCCGCTCCTGCAGCCACTGTTTGGCGGTGTCAAACAGCAGGTTGGCCGCGGCCTGGTCATTAATACAGTCAAAGAAGCCAACGCCGCCAGTAGGCTGCTCATCGCCCTTGCTACGGTATTTCTTGTTTACAAATGCGGCAATACGGCCTATATAGGCGCCCTGGTCATTCTTTAACAACCAGCGTACTGCCTCTCCATTACGGAAAGTCTTATTTTTCTCCGGATCGAATACCAGGTTGATATCCTTATCCAGCGGGCGTATCCAGTCTTTATTGCTTTTATTCAGATCTACATGGATCTGTATAAACTGCCTGGCGGTTTTCGCGTTATCTACTTTGACAAGCTCCATAGGGCTACAAAAATAATGAAGTAACCGTAATGTCGCGGAAAGTATTATAAGGTTTTAGCATATTATATATCACCCCATTAAATGGCATCATTTTTTCTGCTGAGGTCATTACAGTAACCAGGGACAAACTATTCCAGATGAAAAGAGGGTCATTATATACCATTATTTTTTTCTTTTTAGCCGTGATCATCGGCGTTGGCTATTACCGGCAGCAGCATCGTATCCGGCAGATCCTGAACCAGAACGAGCGCCTGCTGAACGAGAACCGTGACCTGAAACAAAGCCTTAGCACCGCCAGCGGGGCCGCCCAGCAGATAGCAGACCGTAAGGATCAGCAGGAGCGGGTGCAGGGGCAGTTTGTGGAGCGCCGTACCTATTACCGCCGCAACTGGCAGCAGTTCATTTCTGTAAGCACCAGCGATTACCGCACCGGGCTCCTGGGAGGTATCAAGAACCTGCAGGTGATCGTACGTAACCAAACGGAATATCCCATCGATAATGTGGTGGTCACCGTGCAGTACCTGCGCAGTAAAGGGGATGTTTTCAAATCAGAACAATATACGGTGAACGATGTCCCGGGTAAGGGTACCCGGTCTATTGAGGCGTCCGGCAGCCGCAAGGGCATGAAAGTGGAGTTAAAGCTGGTGAGTATCACCAGCCAGGCCATGAACTTCTGCTGGTCTGCAGATAAGCGGGTAGCGCAGGGCGATCCCGACCCGTTCCTGTGTACTAAATAAATCGCTTAGGTCCTCAGCTTGTCAGCCTAAAGCGTAAACATTTATGCTTTAGGCTGCTTCCACATAACCCACCGGCGCCCGGCTACTTTCCCAACACACAACCTCCATGCTCACATTCCCTTAATATAAACTCCAAAACACCAGTCATTCTTACTCCGCCCCAGTCAACCTCCCCGCTTACATTTTCCTGCATACACTCCGGGATAGCGATCCCCGTTCCGCCTGAACTACCATTTCAGCTGTCTATCTCACAATCCCGGTTTCATTCCAAACAAAAAGCCCGCTGGTGCAAAACCAACGGGTCTTTTCATTTTTTATCTCCTAGTCATCTATCTAAACGATCTTAATTCCTTTGTATCCTCCTGCTTCCACCGTCATTATTAGCCGGTCTGGGCGCAGGGGCCGGCCTGGGGGCTGACTGCTGCTGCACACGTGGGGCAGGCGTAGGCCTGGGGGCCGGGTTAGAAAAAGTACGCTGCGGCGCCGGGCTAGGTCTTGGAGCCGGTGCAGGCCTTGACTGTGGCTGTGGAGCCGGTGCAGGCCTGGGGGCCGGAGCAGGCGCTGTCCGCGGCATTGGCGTTGGAGCAGGCGTAGGTCTGGGCACTGGTGCTGGTGTAGGCCGGTTAGGCTGGTCAAATACCCGTCTTGGCGTGCTCCGGTCGGGCGCTGGTGTAGGCGTAGGCCGGTTTGGCGTAGCAGGCGTGGTGGCCGGTGTTATCGGGCGGTTATTGGTATTGTTATTATCAAATACCCGCCTTGGAATGCTCCGGTCTGGCGCCGGTGTAGTCGTAGGCCTGTTGGGTGTAGTAGCAGGCGTAGTAGGCTGAATATTATTCGGCGTGGTAGGCGTGGGCGTTACCCGGTTGTCATCCACGCGCCTGTTATCGTTATTATCAAATACTCTCCGGCTGGTCCTGCCCGGTACGCCAGGCTGACTGCTGTTGTTATTATTGGGTGCAGGTAATACCCTGTTACCATTGTCTACCCGCGCAGGAGCGGTGGTACGGTTGCGGTTATCAGCCAGCGGCCGGCGCAAGGCCTCGCCCTGCGGGCGGAAGATCCGCATCTGGTTATCGGCTACCCGGCTACGTTCCGGCTGACGGCTGTCTACCACCCTAACCGGGGTAATGGGCCGGCGAGTTACACGTTCTACATCTCTCACTTCAGGGCCACGGTAGTAGCGGGTACGGCCACCGGTCCGTACATTATTGATAATGGTGGTATTGTGGATGATGGTCACATTCCGGCTGCGGTCCACATAATACCGGTTAATGACCGGGCTGGAAATATACTGACAGGGTACAAATGACCAGTAGGTAGTAGGAGGGTTATAGTTAACCCCGATGCTGATGCCAGGGCTTAAAGGCGCCCAGCCATAATAGTCAGGGCTGTTACGCCAGCTCACCCAGGCAGGTCCCCACTCTTCGCCGGGTACCCAGATCCATCCATAATAGTTGTCATATGTCCAGCGGCCGTAATGGAAAGGCGCCCAACCCCAATCGTAGTCAGAGGCCCAGGTCCAGCCATAATCCGTATATACCCAGTGGCCGTTGGTAGAATAAGGCTGAAAGTCCTGGCCTGCATTTGGCACCCACACCTGGCCGTAATTGCCATAGCTCATCCACTGGCCGTAGGGACTTAAAGCGTCGTAAAAGGCAGAAAAGGATACGTTTACGCCGGCCTGTGGGACCTGGGCGGTGGCGCACCCGCTGCCAAACAACGTGGTGAAGAAAAGGCTGGCTATCATCACGCTCGCATAATAGGTTATCTTGCTTTTCATGTCACTTACTTTTTAAGGTATCAAGGAAATCCAATCACTTCATTTCCTACATAACTGTTAACGCTGAATGTAATGCGATTTTCATACCAGAGGCCCAATATGTCAACTAACTTAACTTTATTTAACTGTCCTTAACAGATCACCCCCTGAATTTTAACATTTCAACTTCATTAACACGCCATTCGCAGGTGAATATTGTGCAGTCGCCGGACAAATTGGCCCTGGAAGCGACAAATTACGTGATCAGGAATTGCTTTAACATTAGATTATTCTTACATTTGAGGATAACTCCAACAAATCCGGGCGTATATTTGAATCTTACCCCTTCAATCATTACCTTTGCGCCAAATTTTATAAACCGCTCATTTTAAGTATTTATAAACCACTAATATAATATGCCTAATACAGGTAAGATCAAGCAAATTATCGGTCCCGTAGTGGACGTGCATTTTGAAGGAAAATTACCCGAAATCTACAACGCCCTGGAAATTACCCGTGATAATGGTCAGAAAGTGGTGCTGGAAGTACAGCAACACCTGGGAGAAGACAGCGTTCGTTGCGTAGCAATGGACTCTACAGATGGTTTTGTGAGGGGAATGGCGGTAACTGATAAAGGCACTCCTATTAAAATGCCCATCGGCGATCAGATAAAAGGACGTTTGTTCAATGTGGTAGGTGAAGCTATTGATGGCCTTGGCGATATCGATACCGCCAATGGTTACCCCATCCACCGTCAGCCCCCCAGGTTTGAAGACCTCGCTACAGATACCGAAGTGCTGTACACCGGTATCAAAGTAATTGACCTTATCGAGCCCTACGCAAAAGGTGGTAAGATCGGTCTGTTTGGCGGTGCAGGCGTAGGTAAGACAGTATTGATCCAGGAGCTGATCAACAACATCGCAAAAGGTTACGAAGGCCTTTCCGTGTTTGCTGGCGTAGGCGAGCGTACGCGCGAAGGAAACGATCTGATGCGTGAAATGATCGAAGCTGGTATCGTAAAATATGGTAAGAAGTTCCAGGAGTCCATGGAGCATGGCGGCTGGGAACTGGCTGCCGTTGATAAGGAAGAGCTGAAGAACTCCCAGGCTACCTTTATCTTCGGTCAGATGAACGAGCCCCCTGGCGCCCGTGCGCGTGTGGCCCTGTCCGGTCTGACTATCGCTGAGTACTTCCGCGATGGCGACGGCTCTGCTGCCGGCGGTCGTGATATCCTCTTCTTCGTTGACAATATCTTCCGTTTCACACAGGCTGGTTCTGAAGTGTCCGCACTGCTGGGCCGTATGCCTTCTGCCGTGGGTTATCAGCCTACGCTGGCTACGGAAATGGGTCTGATGCAGGAACGTATCACCTCTACCAAAAACGGTTCCATCACCTCCGTACAGGCCGTTTATGTACCTGCGGATGACTTGACCGACCCTGCTCCGGCTACTACCTTCGCCCACCTGGATGCTACCACGGTACTGGATCGTAAGATCTCCGACTTAGGTATCTACCCGGCTGTGAGCCCGCTGGATTCTACCTCCCGTATCCTTAGCCCCGCTATCGTAGGCGAGGCGCACTATAACTGCGCACAACGCGTTAAGATGATCCTGCAGCGTTATAAAGAGTTACAGGATATCATCGCCATCCTGGGTATGGATGAGCTGAGCGACGAAGATAAGCTGACAGTATCCCGCGCACGCCGCGTACAACGTTTCCTGTCACAGCCTTTCCACGTGGCAGAACAGTTTACCGGTCTTAAAGGCGTACTGGTACCCATCGAAGAAACGATCCGTGGTTTTAACATGATCATGGACGGTGAAGTGGATGAGTATCCGGAAGCTGCCTTCAACCTGGTAGGTAATATCGAAGACGCGATAGAAAAAGGTAAACGCCTGCTGGCAGAAGCCTCCAAATAATTATAAAGATGTGAAAGGCGCGGCGTGAAACTCGATTTCACACACGCCTTTCACCTTTCTTGTCAAACCTAATTCTAAGAAACATTATATGTTACTTGAAGTATTAACACCTGAAAGAAAGCTGTTTACCGGTGAAGTGTATGGCGTGCAGCTGCCGGGCATTGATGGCTCGTTTGAAGTGCTGGACAGGCATGCGCCGCTTATTGCAGCCCTGGGTAAAGGCAAGATGAAGGTGCTGAAAAATAAAGCGGAGTCCGAGTTTTACCAGATAGAAGGCGGTTTTGTAGAAGTGTTGCACAACAAGGCAACAGTACTGGTAGAAGGCGCCTCTTCAATTAGCTAATAAGGCCTTGTGATAGTGATGGATGCATAGCATCTACGATATAGCAGCAGATTTAACATAGCAGAAATAAGCAGGCCGGGTATGATTACCCGGCCTTTGTTTTTGTCCTAACTATTCCAATCTAAGAAGACCCCGTTAAAAGCGCAGCAGGATTACTGGCCGGGTTATTCTACGAGCAGGTTATTGCCGATTATGATAATTAATAAAAATTACCATGCAGCAGGCATATAACCCTATTCCTATGAAAATGAATATATTTTAAGTGCTCCTGAATGATCGGTGCCGTTCAGAAGAACAGAGGGTTTGAATAAGTTTTTGGGTGTTGTTCTATATATATTATCCGATCCTATAAAGGCCCTGTAAGAAGCCTAGTATTATCGTTTTCATAGGTTTAGCATTCATTGGCGACTACGCCTCATTAGCTTCTGCTCTCACATTTGAAAAATGGGTTAATCAAAGCGCTCATTGGTTGATCCTACCGTATCCATTTTACATTAGCAAGATATCTAAATTGTTTTGAATATTCTTACTCCGTTTAGTCATTTTTGTTAGGAAAAGTATATGATGTTTCATTAGTCGTTGGACTTCAAAGCGTAGGCAAAGAAAAAAAGATCAATTTTTTTTTGATAACCTGTTGCATATAAATCATGCAGGGCGATAATGGCCCAGTTGCGCTGCAGACGGGCCAAAGCCGCCAGAACTGTGGTATTACTGCAGGTGTAACGGAATGAAACGTATTGAAAGTTTTTTGCCGGATATGCAACTCATTCATTCCTATCACTCTATCTGCAAAACATATATGTGGTAAGGTTATTATCATATCGGAGGGCTGTCTAATGCTTTCATTTGACCGTTGCAGATCAATATATCATACTGTTATATATCCCCGCAAATGCAGAACGGCCTTGTTTTAGCTGCTGATCATTATTACACGGTAAAACGATCCTGCATAATGTAAACGTTCACACGTATTTATGTTTTTGTGTTAACAATTCATTAACAAGCCATTAAGAAAACAACGGTGTAGAAAGCTCTAAATTACTGTGTATGAATGCGCAGGCAACCGGCCGTATTTTTTGTACCTGCATATTCGTATAGTGCGCTAAAACTATATGCCATGTCCGCTGTCACTGTGTTGCTACGTAACCTGAACTACACCTGCTTTGACCTGCGCCAAAGCCCCTTTTTACTACGCTTGTACGCTCCGGATAACGGTAGCAGCTAATGTCTGCTAATGCCATACTTTTTTATTGAAAGACATCTTGATCATATCCGTCTTTGACTTGTAACCGTTTACACATATGGAACCGAAAACCGTCACTGCCAATCCTACTTCAAGAGTCACTGCAAAACTGCGCTCCCTGCGCCGCAGAAAGGAATATTCACAAGAGTATATGGCCTTTATGCTAAACATCTCACAGAACGCCTACAGCCGCCTGGAAAACGGCAAAACGCCACTTACTATCAATCGCCTGTTTGATATATGCGCATTGCTGAATGTACCACCCGCAGACCTGCTGGGACCGGATATCTTTGGATAGCAGACTTATAGCTGCAACTTCATACGCATGATAAAGCGGGTTAACAGCCAGCTTGTAAAAAGCACGGTATATATCGCGCGGCTTGCCAGCATAAAGCATGAATATACCGGGGCTGCATCAAGCCAATGCCTGCCGTATAAAATCCGTAACGTTTTCTACGCAAAATGTGTGCAGCTTGGCAACGTGTATGTTGTATGAAAACGACGTCTATACACTTATCCGCCTAACAACAACAAAGACCGGTATTTCCGGTCTTTGCGAGGTTATCTCATAGGATGGCTAAAACAGAAGATAGTCTTAGCATATCTTCAATCCTTTGCGATGAAATAATAAGTTTGATTGCATACCGCCATCCCTATGTATGCATTACGAGTGTGTATTAACAGCGTAGAATACCGGGTGTCCATAACTGATCATTTTGGGAGAAGCTATATCTATTGTCAGCGTAATATTCTTATGTGAAGTTGACACTTATTTTTATCGCCACCTAAACATGTAGTGGATAAATTATGCCTGCTGGCTCTAATACAGGCCCATCAGTTAAGCGAAGGATCGATCGGAAAATTAGCCATGATCGCGAAATTATTACCCAGGTTCTTCAATGATTGCTGCCAGATATTTTCTTCTTTCTTATCAAACACCAATGCAGCATCACTCTCCGATAAGATCCACGATTTTTCATTGAATTCATTCACCAGCTGTCCGCTGCTCCAGCCACTGTAACCAATAAAGAATTTGATCCTGGTCAGATCCAGCCGGCCGTCATTGATGAGCTTTACTACATCATCAAATTTACCGCCCCAGAAGATACCGGGGATGATCTCAAAACCGCCTTCTATCAGATCAGGCTGTTGATGCACAAAATGGATCGTATCCAACTGCACAGGCCCGCCAAAGAACACAGGAATATTGTTTACCAGTACGTCAGGCACCAGCTCGTCCAGGGTTTGATCAAACAGCTTGTTGATAACAAAACCAAAACTTCCTTTATCCTGATGTTCACAAAGTAAAACCACGGTACGTGCAAAATTGGGGTCTTTCAGAAAAGGATCAGCTATCAGTAATATGCCGGGAGAAAGGGACACCATACGCAACGAATTTTGATCACTTGATCAAATTTAACCAATTTTGAATTGTGATGCTGCGTGATAGCACAAAAAAAGGAGGCTAGAAAGCCTCCTTACCATTTTATCAACCAAAATCTAAATCGCTTATGGAACGAAATCCACGTCGATGTATGTAGAAAGTTTATTTGCTTATTTTGTGACTGATATCCAATGTATCAAAATTGGTACCAGATTCTATGGCAAAGGTAAGTAAAGATGGAATAAAAAGAGCATCAATTCGCCGTTAAAATTACGTTAAAGTGATATTCTTTTGTTAAAACTAGACTGATAAACGGTTTGCGCGGTCTAATTTTGTATCATTGTTGCTATAGCAATAATTGATTTTGATAGAATTTAAGGCACAGAATATTATCTTAGAAGGTTACCATCAGATAACCGTATTATTTAAGGTTTTTACAAATACATGCTACCGTTAAAGAAAACATTTCCGATAATCGTCGTCTTGATCACCTTATCCCTGCTGGGAATTATTGTTATACAGGTCAGCTGGATCCGCAACGCCGCTATCCTCAAAAAGGAACAGATGGAACAGCGTTTCCTCAGCGTAGGGGAGTCCATCCGTGATCAGATGGTACGCCGCCAGGCCCCGCCTATACGCTATAAAATGGGCGGTACAAAGCTCACCACCGGCGATAACCGCATCCTCCTCGACAAATTCGAGTTCAGTAATATACCCGTTAACATTAGTGACCGTTTCACTACGGACGAAGTGAGGAGTATGATAGACAGTTTGTTGCACAAACAGAAACTTGATACCAAATTTGAGTTCGGTATCACCGGCAGAAGCCCCTTCAGCAACGAACATATCATCAAGATGCAGTCCTCCAAATTCGGTCCCACCTTCGAGGCTGCTTTTAACGATACCACAGACTACTACGTACAGCAAACGCCGTTGGTCAACAGCGCAGAAGATATCAATGATCAAACGGAAGTGCTCTACATCGTAGTGCCCAACAACAGCACCGCATTGCTACACTGGCTTAGCTGGGTGATAGCAGGTTGCGTATTGTTCACATTCATCATCGTTACCGCATTTGCATTGACCATCCGTACGTTGTTGAACCAGAAAAAACTATCGGAGATAAAATCGGATTTCATCAATAACATGACGCATGAGCTCAAAACGCCATTGGCCACCATATCGCTGGCCATTGACGCTATTGGCAACCAGAAGGTGATAGAGAACCCGGAAAAGATTCTGCAGTTCTCCGGCATCATCAAGGAAGAGAATAAGCGCATGAATAAACAGGTGGAAAGCATCCTGCAATCCGCCCTGCTGGAAAAGAACGAAATAGGCCTCAACCTCCAAGTGATAGACGCCCATGCGATCATACAGCACTCTGTGGACAATCTGCAATTGCAGCTGGCCTCAAAAGATGGCCGCGTAGAGCTGCGCCTGGATGCCATCAACCCCATCATAAAAGCAGATGATGTGCATTTCTCCAACGTGATCTTCAACCTGCTGGATAATGCCATCAAGTATTCCAAGCAACGCCTCGAAGTAGTGATCAGCACTTACAACACCCGTAAAAGCCTGGTCATCACCGTTTCCGATAATGGTATCGGTATGAGCCGCGATACCGTTTCCCGCATCTTTGAAAAGTTTTACCGCGCCCATACCGGTAACGTACACAACGTAAAAGGGTTTGGCCTGGGGCTTAGCTACGTAAAAGCCATTGTAGACGCCCATAAGGGCAAGATCAAGGTGGATAGTGCGCTGGGTAAGGGCAGCAAGTTTACCATGGAATTTCCGCAGGAATAGCGTTCTTAGTGAATTAGCTTTTACAGGGAAACAGCCTGCAAACAGGGAGGCCTGTTAGTGCAATGGGGCTGCCAAAACGCCCCTCTGCGGGAGGCGATTTTACACGTAACTATCATTGGACCATCATCGAATTACCATCGACCGTCATCGGACTATCGTCGAACTATCATCGAAGTATCATCGAACTATCTCCGCTTTTCCAACCGCTTCAAAACTGCCATTATTGCTCCTTTTTGCTTTTTCTGCTATTCTTTTCATTCCTGCTTATTTACACCCCGTCTATTTTGTTTGTTGATACAACCTGCTTACTATTGCAGTATTGAAAAAACTGAGCAAGCATGGCATTAACAGATAAGGAATTACAGCATTTCAAACACCCGGTAGCGGTGCCAGGCATGGGTACCGCCATGCAGGAGAAGCTAAAAGCGTCCAGGGTACTGGTAATAGGCGCCGGCGGCCTGGGCTCCCCGGTTATACAATACCTCAGCGCCACCGGTATAGGCGTAATAGGCATTGCAGACTATGGGGTGATCAACGACGAAGATATGCACCGCCAGCCCATCTACCAGATGCAGGACCTGCGCAAGCACAAGGCCAAGATGGCCTCCAGCCGGCTGTGGGCCAGCAATCCCTTCACCAAACACTACCCTCTACTGGTACAGATAAAACCGGAGAACGTAACACAGCTCATCGCAGAAATGGACCTGGTGATCGACTGTTCGCAGCACCGGCCTACTCACCTTGTGGTGAACGATGCCTGCATAGCCAACAACAAACCCTTTGTAATAGGGGAGGTGCACAACTGGATCGCCTGGTGGGCCGGGTTTAACATCCCCCAGACAGAGGGTATGCTTTCCGCCTCCTACCGCTGCTGCGAGGCCCTTACAGATAGCTACCGCAATTTTGACGCAGGGGCAATGGGCATCACCCACGGCGCTACCGGCCTGTTGATGGTGAACGAGATCCTGAAATACCTGGTGGCGGTGCCGGATGGGTTGATAAATAGGCTTTACAGCATGGATTACCTGCATAACAAGTTCCAGATGCATAGCCTTAGCCCGGACCCGGCCATCATAGCGCAGACAAAAGCGGATGGTATTTTAACGGCGGAACAGTATGGGATGGAGATAGTGCCGGATGTGGAGGATTAATGTGACACTCGTGTGCAACCCGTATGCAACCCCTATTAAAAGCGTTCACAGCCCGGGGTAAAAGCGTTGAACCGGGGGGTAAAAGCGTTCAATGCCGGATAACCGGATGCGGATAGCCGGATAGACCTGGATGATCCGCTACGGCTTTTGTACCGCCAGCGTACCACCTTTAGCGCCCACTTTTAACAAGTGCGGCATACCCAGCTGCAGGGCATAGTTCTCCGGCTGGTGCCCGCTGGGGAAATTATAGCAAACGGGGTAGTCGAAGTCCTGCACAATGCTTTCTATGATCTCAAATTCAGTTTGCCCAAAAGGGGTTTCTGTTTCCTTGCTGTCCACAAAGGCGCCTACTACCAGGCCGGCCAGTTTATCCAGCCAACCGGCGCGCAGCAGGTTATACATCATACGGTCCACATTATAGCGGTACTCGCCAATGTCTTCCAGTAGCAGTATTTTCCCTGCGGTGTCAATTTGTGAAGGGCTGCCTGACAGGTTGGCCAGCAATGACAGATTGCCACCCACCAGTACGCCGCTGGCTTGCCCGGTGCGGTTCAGCTCATGCGGGGTAAAAGCGTATTTATAGGCCTTGCCGCGCAACGCGTGCTCCAGGCTCTGTACATATTCCAGCTCCGCCGTCTCCGGCCGTATACCGCTGCACATCATGGAATGAATGGTAGGAATACCAAAATGCTGGTGCACATGGGCATGCAGTGTGGTAATATCGCTGTAGCCGCATAACCATTTGGGGTGTTTGCGGAAACGGGTGAAATTCAGGCTGTCCAGCAGGCAAACCATCCCGTAACCGCCCCGGCCAAAGATGATCGCTTTTATTTCGGGATCGTCCAGCATATCCTGCAGCTCTTCCAGCCGCAGCTCATCCGGAGCGGAAAAATTATGGAAACTGGTGCCTACAGTAATGCCCAGGTGTACCTGGTATCCCCAGGAAGAGATCACGCCGGCTGCGTATTCTGCCGCTGCCAGCTCCATTTTGCTGCTGCTACAGGTAATGCCTATAAGGTCACCTTTTTTCAGATATGGCGGAATTTTCATCATTCTAGTTGCTTTATTTACCTTTGCGGATCAGTTTACCGGTTTATGATCCCTCCAACGCGTGGGGTGTCTGGCAAACGGTTCCTGCAAAACTCCGGGACCAAAATAAACCAATAAACAAAGCAAACTAACAAACCCAGGAACATTTAAGTATTGTTTAAACGGATATGGCAAAATTTAATAGATATTTAATAACAGCTGCGTTACCCTACGCCAACGGACCGGTGCATATCGGCCACCTGGCTGGCTGTTATATCCCGGCGGATATATATGTCCGTTACCTGCGCGCTAAAAAGGCCGATGTTAAATTCATCGGCGGTACGGACGAACATGGCGTTCCCATTACCATCCGCGCAATGAAGGAGAATACCACCCCCCAGGCAATAGTGGACAAATATTACAAGATCATCAACGATAGCTTTGAGGCGATGGGGATCTCGTTTGATATATTTTCCCGCACCAGCCGCGAAATACACCATAAGACCTCTGCCGATTTCTTCCTGAAGATGTACAACGACGGCCTGTTTGAGACCCGTGAAAGCGAACAGTACTTCGACGAGGTGAAACAGGTTTTCCTGGCAGACCGCTACATCATAGGCACTTGTCCCAATTGCGGCAACGAAAGGGCCTATGGCGACCAGTGCGAGGTGTGCGGCCGTACGCTTAGCCCGGAAGAGCTGATCAATCCCCGCTCTGCCCTTAGCGATGCCGTGCCGGTGAAAAGAAAGACCACCCATTGGTACATGCCCCTCCAGAACTATGAGCCCTGGCTCAAGGAATGGCTGCTGGATGGCCATAAGGAATGGAAGAACAACGTATACGGTCAGTGTAAAAGCTGGATAGATAGCGGCCTGCAGAGCCGCGCCATGACGCGCGACAGCAACTGGGGCATCAAAGTGCCCCTGCCCGATGCGGAAGGTAAAGTGCTGTACGTATGGTTCGATGCGCCTATTGGTTATATCTCCGCCACCAAGGAGCTTACCCCCAACTGGGCAGACTATTGGTGTAAGGAAGATACCAAACTGGTGCACTTCATTGGTAAGGACAATATCGTGTTCCACTGTATCATTTTTCCGTCCATGTTAAAAGCCCATGGCGGCTTTGTACTGCCGGATAATGTGCCCGCAAACGAGTTCCTGAACCTGGAAGGGGAGAAGATCTCCACCTCCCGCAACTGGGCCGTTTGGGTAGATGAGTACCTGCAGGACTTCCCGGATCAGCAGGATGTACTGCGCTATGTGCTGTGCAGCACCGCGCCGGAAACCAAGGATAATGATTTTACCTGGAAGGATTTTCAGGATAGGAATGATAATGAGCTGGTTGGTAACCTCAGTAATTTTGTGTATCGTACTATGGTGCTGATGCACAAGCTGTGCGGTGGCAAGGTGCCCCCCATACATGCGGATGTAAAAGATGATAAGGATGATGCTGTGCTGCCTATGCTGCAGGCAGCAAAGCAGAAAATAGAGGATGCGCTGGAAAACTACCGTTTCCGCGAAGCATTGCAGGAAATGATGAATGTATCCCGGGAGGGTAATAGGTACCTGCAGGAAAAACAACCCTGGATACTGGCTAAAACGCCGGAACTGCAAGCCCAGAATCAGGCTGTAATCGACAACTGCCTGCACATGTGTCTGCAGATCACTGCTAACCTGGCCATTTTCGCTAATCCCTTTATGCCCTTTACCGCAAAGAAGATCTGCCATTTGCTCAAAGTGGTGGACCGTATGCTGGAATGGGAGAATGCGGGTACGCTGAACCTGGTAAAGGTTGGTTATTCCCTGCGCGCACCGGAGATGCTGTTTACGAAAATTGAAGACGAAAAAATTAAAGCACAGGTGGATAAACTACAAGCTACAAAAGCCGCTGCTGCACCCGCTGCCAACGGTACGCCGGCTCCCGCTAAGGATGCCGCTCCTGCCAAAGAAGCTGTTGCGCCCAAAGCAGAGATCCAGTACGACGATTTCGCCAAACTGGACCTCCGTGTAGGCACCATCATCCAGGCAGAGAAAGTAGAAAAAGCGGATAAGCTGCTGAAACTACTGGTAGATATCGGCACAGAAAAACGTACGGTCGTTTCCGGTATAGCGATGCATTTCAAACCAGAAGAGATCGTAGGCAAACAGGTAACCCTGGTAGCCAACCTGGCCCCGCGTAAAATGCGCGGTATCGAAAGCCAGGGTATGATCCTGATGGCGGAGGATAACGGCAAGCTGGTATTTGTGAATCCGGCAGAGGTGGTAGCGCCCGGAAGTGGAGTAAGCTGAGCCCAATACTATTAACCATAAACTAAAGCCAATGTAACACGATTACATTGGCTTTTTCATTATCTTCATTCAAAACCCGTTCATGAAAAACAGAAAATATCCTCCCGCTGATAAATGAAATCCAAAAAATGTTAAATTCATTAATTGAAAGATTAAAATAATATTCGCATAAATGGCTAACTGCCAATAGCTAAAAGCTAAAAGCTCATGAAAAGACACATCAATAAAGTTGCTGTATTAGGATCAGGCGTAATGGGATCAAGGATTGCCTGCCACTTTGCCGGTATAGGCGTGCAGGTACTATTGCTGGATATTGCCCCCAAAGAACCCAACGATGCAGAAAAAGCAAAAAACTTAACCACCGACAGCCCCGCGGTAAAAAACCGCATCGTTAACGAGGCCCTGCAATCCGTGCTCAAATCCAACCCTTCGCCCGTATTCACCAAAGACGTTACCAAACGTATCCAAACCGGCAACTTTACAGATGATATGTCCCGCATTGCAGACTGCGACTGGGTCATAGAAGTAGTGATAGAGAACCTGGATATCAAACGCTCCGTGTTTGAACAGGTAGAAAAATACCGCAAGCCCGGCACCTTCATCACCTCCAATACCTCCGGCATTCCCATCCACCTGATGACAGAAGGCCGCAGTGACGACTTCAAAAAATATTTCTGTGGTACGCACTTCTTCAACCCGCCGCGTTACCTGCGGCTGCTGGAGATCATTCCCACCCCGCATACAGATTCGGAAGTAATAGACTTCCTCATGCATTACGGCGATCTGTACCTGGGTAAGACCACCGTGCTGTGTAAGGATACGCCCGCATTTATCGCCAACCGGATAGGCGTATTTTCCATCATGGCCATCTTCCACATCATGCAGGAAATGGGCCTCAACATCGATGAAATAGATGCGCTCACTGGTCCCGTGATCGGCCGGCCTAAATCCGCCACTTTCCGTACCGCGGATGTAGTGGGTATAGACACCCTGGTGAAAGTAGCCAAAGGCGTAGCAGACAACTGCCCGGATGATGAAGCACGTAAGATCTTCGACATACCGCCTTTCTTACAACAGGTAGTAGAAAACAAATGGCTGGGCGATAAGACCGGCCAGGGCTTTTATAAAAAGACCAAGGGCGAAGGCGGCAAGGAGATACTGACGCTGAACCTGCAAACTATGGAATATGGTCCCAAACAGAAACCCAAATTTGCGGCGATAGAAGCGGCCAAACCTGTAGAAGACCTGAAACAGCGCCTGCGTATGCTGGCCGCCGCTACAGATAAGGCCGGGCAGTTCTATCAACTGTTCCATGCACATCTGTTTTCGTATATCTCCCACCGTATACCGGAAATAGCAGACGATATCTACAAAGTAGACGATGCCATGAAAGCCGGCTTCGGCTGGGAAATCGGCCCCTTTGAAACATGGGACCTGCTGGGCGTAGAGGCTGTGGTAAAGACCATGGAAGAAAAAAGTTTTGCGGTAGCTGCCTGGGTGAAGGATATGCTGGGTAAAGGCATCAAGACCTTCTACAAAGTAGAGAACGGAAAAAAATTATACTACGATCTGGCCACCCAAAGCTACAAGCAGGTGCCGGGCGCAGAAAGTTTTATTATACTCGAAAACCTCAGCAACAATATCGTTTGGAAGAACAGCGCCTGCAGCCTGTATGACCTGGGTGATGGCGTAGTAGGGCTCGACTGGAAAACAAAGATGAACACCATTGGCGGCGAAGTGCTGGAAGGTGTGAACAAAGCCATTGACCGGGCGGAGAAAGATTTCCGCGGCCTGGTAATAGGCAACGACGGCGCTAACTTCTCCGCTGGGGCCAATGTAGGTATGATCTTTATGCTGGCCGCAGAACAGGAGTACGATGAGCTGGATATGGCGGTACGCCTGTTCCAGAAAACCACCATGCGTATCCGTTATTCCTCCATACCGGTGGTACTCGCCCCCCATGCGCTCACCCTGGGCGGCGGTTGTGAGATGTGCCTGCATGCAGATAAGGTACAGGCCGCGGCAGAAACCTATATAGGCCTGGTAGAGCTGGGCGTGGGCCTCATCCCCGGCGGTGGCGGCACTAAAGAAATGGCAGTACGCGCGGCAGACGAGTTTAAAGAAGGCCGTATTGATGAAGAGCCGCTCAAAGATCGCTTCATGACCGTGGCCACAGCCAAAGTAGCTACATCCGCCCACGAGGCTTTTGACCTGGGCATTATGCGCCAGGGCCGTGATGAAATTACCATGAACCAGAGCCGCCTTATAGCAGACGCTAAACGCAGCGTACTGGAACTGAGCGCAGACGGTTATACCCGCCCGGTGGAAAGAAAGGATATCAAGGTATTAGGACGCCCTGCCCTCGGTACCCTGCTTACCGGTATCCATGCCATGCTGTTTGGTAAATTCATTTCTGAGCATGATGCTAAGATCGCCGGCAAGCTGGCCTATGTAATGTGCGGCGGCGACCTGAGCGAGTCTACCCTGGTAAGCGAGCAGTACCTGCTGGACCTGGAAAGGGAAGCTTTCCTGAGCCTGGCCGCTGAGCGCAAAACACTGGAGCGTTTACAAAGCGTTATAAAAACCGGTAAACCTATCCGCAACTAAGCTATCTATGCCTATACTTTCACTGAAACATATTTCCAAACGGTACGGCGCCATACAGGCGCTGTCCGGCGTTAGCTTTGAGGTGCCCAAGGGCGCCGTATTTGGTATACTGGGGCCTAACGGCAGTGGTAAAACTACCCTGCTGGGTATTGTAACAGATGTGCTCAAAGCAGATGAAGGCAGTTACAGCCTGTTTGATGCGCCGCCGGCTGCCAGCCTGCGCCGCCAGATAGGTACCCTGCTGGAAACGCCCAACTTTTACCACTATCTCAGCGCCTATCAGAACCTGCAGATAGCCGCTTCCATCAAGCAACGGCCGGAAACGGATATCAGCCGGGTGCTGGGCATTGCCGGGTTGGCAAACCGCCAGCACTCCCGTTTCAAGACCTATTCTCTGGGTATGAAGCAGCGGCTGGCCATCGCATCCGCCCTGCTGGGCGATCCGGAGGTGCTGATCCTGGACGAGCCTACCAATGGCCTGGACCCTGCCGGCATTGCAGAAGTGCGGGAGCTGATCCTGCAGCTGGCACAAAGCGGCAAAACCATCATACTGGCCAGCCACCTGCTGGATGAGGTGGAAAAAGTATGCAGCCATGTGGCCATTCTGCAGCAGGGCAAACTCCTGCTGTCTGGCCCCGTGAATGAGGTACTGGCCCGCGAGGATTTTGTAGAGCTTTCCGCTGCGGATAACCGGGCACTGGAAACGGTCTTAAGCCGCCACCCGGCCTTTGGTCATATCCTGGGCCGGAGTACGCACCTGCAAGTGGTGTTCAAACAGCCGGTAGACCCGGCTGCGCTCAATGCCTGGTGCGTAGAACAGGGTATCTGGCTCAATCACATCAATACACGTAAACAAAGCCTGGAAAAAGCCTTCCTGCAAATTACCAACAACTAACCTATGCTGCAGATTATACGTACAGAATGGCTGAAAGTGAGATCCTACCGCGCTTTCTGGGTGATGGTGCTGCTGGCGGTGGCCATCGTGCCCGGCGGCAATTATATCGCCGCTGAGATCACCAGCCAGATCCAGCAGAAAACAAAGGAGCTCATTGCCATCGCCCCCTATGATTTTCCTCTCATATGGCAGAGCATGGCCAATGTAAATAGCTACATGACGGCCCTTTTTGCCATTCCCATGCTGATCCTGGTCACCAATGAGTTCACCTACCGCACCCACCGCCAGAATATCATTGACGGCTGGGAGCGCCGGCAGTTCGTATACGCCAAATTGTTCTGGTGGCTGGCCCTGGGGCTGCTGGCCTTTATTACCTCCGTGGTATTCGCGGTTATCCTGGGTCTGGCTTACGGCGACCACGGTTTTAGCTTCGAGGGGTTCCGGTACATGTGGTATTATTTCCTGCAGGTACAGGTCTCCCTGGCCATTGCACTGCTTATTGCCGTATTGGTGCGCCGGGCCGGACTGGCCATTGTGCTCTACCTGGCCTATACCATGATGGTGGAGCAGGTGCTGGTATTGCTCATCAAACGCAAAATTGGCGAAGTGGGCGGTTTACTGCCCCTGCAGTCCGGGGATGAGCTGCTGCCATTCCCCGTGATAGGTAAGCTGATAGGCACTGGGGACCGTTTTGACGACTCCGTGTACCTGCTTATGCTCTTCGTATATATCGCCCTGTTCATCTTCCTGGTCTTCCGCCGGATGCTGAAAACAGATTATTAACGTAAAAAGTATATAATACATACTAAATTTGTCATAAGTAAAAAGGTAGAGAACGTGGACAAAGACGAACGGATCATATTGGTCACCAACGATGATGGGGTAACTGCCCCCGGCATACGCGCCCTCATAGAAGCCGTAAGCCCGCTGGGCAAAATTGTGGTGGTAGCGCCCGATAGCCCGCAGTCCGGCAAAGGACACGCCATCACCATAGGCGTGCCCCTGCGGCTTAACCAGGTGGATATCTTCGAAGGCATAGAAGCCTGGCAATGCTCCGGTACCCCGGTGGATTGCGTAAAGCTGGCCCGTGACAAGATCCTGCACCGGAAACCGGATATCTGTGTAAGCGGCATTAACCATGGCGCCAATCACTCTATCAATATCATCTATTCCGGTACCATGTCCGCCGCCATGGAAGCTGCTATTGAAGGCATCCCCTCCATCGGCTTCTCTTATCTTGATTATAGCTTCTCTGCAGACTTTACCCTCTGCAAAGAAGTAGCCTATGATATGACGAAAAGAGTGCTGGAAAGCGATCTGCCGGCTGGCTCCCTGTTTAATGTGAACATTCCTATTACAGAAAAACAGGAGTACAAAGGCCTCAGGATCTGCCGCCAGGCAAATGCCAAATGGGTAGAGGAGTTTGATGAGCGCCGCGATCCCCACGGTAAAAAATACTACTGGCTCACCGGTGAATTCAAGAATATGGACCCCGGAGAAGACACAGACGTATGGGCACTGGAAAATAATTACGCATCTGTAGTGCCTGTGCAGTTTGATCTTACACACTACAAGCTCAAAGAACAAATAACTGCCGCCTGGAAACTTTAAATAATGTGCTGATGTGCGGAAGATGGTCTGTGAATACTAATCAGTGCAGGAACAGCGTTGAATGCATAATAGTACTTTAATAACATCAGCACATGGGCACATTAAACTATACTATGTTCAAAAAAGACAATCTTTCCCTGGGTATCCTGCTGGGTTTATTGACGCCGGTGATCGGGTTCTTCCTGTACTACATGCTGGTATTTATGCCCAAACATATAGGATGGGGACAATTTATAGACGTGCTGCGTAGCAACCGGCAGATGATCCCCAAAGTCATCAGTATGTGCCTGCTGTTGAATGGCCTCATCTTCTATCTCTATACCCAAAAAAGAAGGGACATCACCGCAAAAGGTATCTTCCTGGTAACGATGTTATACGCTATTTCTATCCTGCTGCTAAAACTCATCCACGGATAAAATTCAATTACTAATTACAAGATCATTCGCTTCGGTCAACATTAGTGATCAGTAATTAGTAATTCGTAATTATTTTTGCGCAATCATGAAGTACTACCTCATAGCCGGTGAGGCTTCCGGCGACCTGCACGGCAGTAATCTTATCCGTCAGATAAAAGAATTGGATGCGGCAGCGGATCTGCGCTGCTGGGGCGGCGATATGATGCAGCAGGCCGGTGCGCATGTAGTGAAACATTATAAGGAGCTCGCTTTTATGGGTTTCCTGGAAGTGGTGATGAACCTGCGTACCATCCTCCGTAACATCGCATTCTGCAAAGAGGATATCCAGGCCTTTCAGCCGGATGTGCTGGTGCTGATAGATTATCCCGGTTTTAACATGCGCATTGCAGAATGGGCCAAGCAACAGGGGCTCAAGGTCATCTATTATATCTCTCCCCAGGTATGGGCCTGGAAAGAGAACCGCGTAAAGAAACTAAAGCGCGATGTGGACCGTATGCTGTGCATACTGCCCTTTGAACAGGATTTCTACCATAAATGGCAATATGAGGTGGATTATGTAGGGCACCCCCTGGTAGAAGTGATCCGGAATGTAAAAGAAAAACCCGCGGACAAGCCCTTTGCAGATAAACCAGTCATTGCTATACTGCCTGGCAGCCGCCGGCAGGAGGTAAGCGTAAAGCTGCCGGTCATGCTTACCATGGCCAAACATTTCCCGGAATACCAGTTTATTGTTGCCCAGGCGCCCGGCCTGGATGATGCTTTTATGCGGGAACTTACCGGCCAGCACGCCAATGTATCCACCGTAAAAGGCCAAACCTATGCCCTGCTGCGCCAGGCCCGCGCCGCACTGGTCACCTCAGGCACTGCCACCCTGGAAACCGCCCTGTTTGGCGTACCCGAAGTGGTGTGCTACAAAGGCAGCGCAGTCTCTTATTTCTTCGCCAAACGTTTAATTAAGGTAAAATATATCTCCCTGGTAAACCTGGTAATGGACAAACCGGTAGTGAAGGAATTGATCCAGGACGATCTTACAGAGCAGAACCTGCTAAAAGAATTAACCCTGTTGCTAAAGGATGAGCCTACCCGGCAGCGGATGCAGGCCGATTATGCCGAGCTGTGGAGCCGGCTGGGTGAAAGGAACGCTTCCCGCCTCGCTGCGGAAATCATCTATCAGAGCGCAAATTCCTAAATATACACATCCACCGCAAATAGCTAACCGCTAGTTACCGCAACAGCCGTATCAGCATAATGATCAGCGCGATCACAAACACAATGATCGAGATGCGGTTCATGCCATGCATCATATACACATAGGTCGATTTGGGTGCATTCGGATCCTTCTTCCCTATATAGAAATACCGCAATATTTGCTGCCAGATACTTTTCATATCACAAAGATACAGGCTCCCCCTGGTAATATGGTATGCAAAACGGGTAAAGAATGATAAGCAATAAAGTCATAATATTTATTATTTTGTTGGGCCCGGAAGCGGCATTCCCGCCTGCGGCCGGATCATATATTTACAGGTAAGGTCCCTGCCCCTCACTGCGCCCTATGAAACAGCTCCAGTGAATGCACACCACTATTATTAGTTATTTTAAATAATAACCCATGCGGAAATTATGGATGATTTTAGGCGCGGTATTCGCGCTGCACACAGCATTTGCCCAGGAACATGAAGAACAGCCCTATGTACCGGAAACAGATCCGGCGGTGCTGCAGAAACTGGACGAATGGCAGGACTGGAAGTTTGGCCTGCTCATGCACTGGGGCCCTTACTCCCAATGGGGCGTAGTGGAATCCTGGAGCATTTGCCCCGAAGATGAGGACTGGACGCAGCGTAAGCCCAAAGGCATCCCTTATTACGATTACCTGAAGAAATACGAAGCCCTGGGCAATACCTTCAACCCTACAAAATTCGATCCCTCCAAATGGGCAAAAGCCGCTAAAGACGCAGGCATGAAATACCTGGTGTTCACCACCAAACACCACGATGGCTTCTGTATGTTTGACACCAAACAGACAGATTACCGCGTAACAGGCCCGCAATGCGCTTTTAATAAAGATCCCCGTGCTAATATCGCCAAAGAGGTGTTTGAGGCGTTCCGCAACGAAGGCATTCATGCCGGCGCTTACTTCTCAAAACCTGACTGGCATAGCGAGTACTACTGGTGGTCCTATTTCCCGCCTAAAGACCGCAACCCCAGCTATGATCTCCAAAAATACCCGGAGCGTTGGGAGCAGTTTAAAAAATACACCTATAACCAGATTGAAGAGTTGATGACCGGCTATGGCAAACTGGATATCCTGTGGCTGGATGGCGGCTGGGTACGCCCGCGTAAAACACAAACGAAGGAATCTGCTACCTGGGGCAAAACACCGCCGCAGGATCAGGATATTGACATGGCAGGCATTGCTTCCATGGCCCGCAAACACCAGCCCGGCCTTATTGTAGTGGACCGTGCCGTACATGGCCCCTTCGAGAACTATCGCACACCGGAGCAGCAGATCCCGGAAAAACCGCTCAGCTACCCCTGGGAAACCTGTATGACCATGGCCAACTCCTGGTCTTATGTGCCCAACGATAAATACAAATCCGTTACAAAGATCATTCACAATCTTGTGGACATTGTGGCCAAAGGAGGCAACTATCTGTTGAATGTTGGCCCCGGCCCGGATGGTCAGCTGCATGATGAAGCATACACCACCATGCATAAAATTGGTCAGTGGATGCAGGTAAATGGCGATGCTATCTATGGCACACGCGCGGTAGCGCCTTATAAAGACGGTAAGATCTGTTTCACCCGCAAAAAAGATGGCAGCATCTGTGCTATCTATCTGTTGGATGAAAATGAAAAGCTGCCGGCAACCGTATCCTTCAGTGGCATAACGCCGGCAAAAGGCGCCACACTCACATTACTGGGCGCAAAAGGAAAACTGAACTGGAAAACAAACAGCAACGGCGGCGTACAGATAACTATACCGGCAAGCCTGCAACAACAGTCCTGGCAACATGCAATCGCTATAAAAATCGACCGCGTTTCATAATGATATAGCTTGCTTCATTTAGTTAATAAGGTTTAAACAGCACTTAAAAATTCACTGGCAATAACGAATTATTAACTCGAACAATACGATAAATTAACAATATTGCAGGCGTTACTGTTCCTGTGTTACACCGTTTTGTGTAAAATGAAAAACCTGCTTTGACAAAAAGCAATTGATCATATCCGTTGTTAATTAAGATGAGTCGTATAACACAAATATTACTGGTTGACGATGACTATCATTTTGGCGGCGTTGTAAAAAAGCATCTCGAAGGCGAAGGATTTGAAGTAGTACATTGTTTCGACGGAGAAATTGCCTGGAAGAAATTCCAGAAAGAAGCTTTTGATCTGATCCTTCTGGACGTAATGATGCCTAAGAAAGATGGTTTCACTTTAGCGCAGGAGATCCGCAAGAAGAATGGACTGATACCGATCCTTTTTATTACATCCAGAAAGCTGGATGAGGACCGTCTGGAAGGATTCCGCATTGGAGGTGATGACTACATCACCAAACCTTTCAGCTTCGAAGAGCTGGTTGCCCGCATCCGCGTGTTCCTTAAAAGGAGCTTGCCCCGGCAGTATAATGAAAGCAGTGAGTTCACCCTGGGGAAACTTACCTTTAATGCGGAATTCCTGAATGTAAAGAATGAAGAAGGAAGCGTCATAGGTACTATCACCCCCAGGGAACTGGCCCTGATCAGGTACTTCAGGGAAAACGCCAACCAGATCCTGAAGCGGGAAGAGATACTGCTGAACGTATGGGGCAAAGACGGTTTCTTTAGTGGCCGGAGCATGGACGTTTTTGTCACCAGAATGCGCAAACACTTCAGGGCAGACCCCCAGATACAATTGGAAACCTTACATAATGTTGGTTTCCGTTTAAATATCCCGGAAGAAACAGATAGTAAGGAGCACTAACTAACCTCAAAAAGGTGTTAAACCCACTGTAATTAATTTTGTCATGAACTTTAATAGACGAGAACAACCCCAAAGGCCCCGGGTGGGCTATAACCGGCCAACCAACCCCGGCGGATATGGCGGTAACCAGGATAACCGGAACCGCCCCGGACCGGACCGCGGCAACCAGGACAACTGGAACCGCCCGGGTGCAGACCGCGGCAACAGCGGCCACCAGGATCGCCGGTTTAACCAGGGCCCTAACCGCTTTTCCCCAAAAAAGAGGTTTAATAAAGCGCCCCGCCCCCCTAAACCTGATAATAAGATCTATTTTATCGCCCTGCTGCCTACCGCAGAAGCCGGGAAAGAGATCATCCGCCTGAAACAGGAGTTTGCGGAGCAGTATGGCGCCCGCCATGCCGTAAAAGTACTGCCCCATATTACCCTGCAGGTGCCCTTCACCGCAGATCCCTTACTTGAAAAGCCATTTACCGCCGGCCTCACGGAATTTGCCGCCAGTCTGTCCCCCTTTGAGGTAACCCTTAACGGATTTGGCGTGTACCCCCGTAAAGAACAGCATATCCTTTACATAAAAGTAGAGCAGCAAGGGGTTATTATGGATGTGCACCAGCAGCTGATGGGCTACCTCCGCAAGGAATTTGGCTTCAGCAACATGCTGGCCCGCGATAAATTCAACCCCCACATCACCGTGGCCTTCAAAGACCTTACCGGCGAACAGCTGGAGGCCGCCTGGCCGGCCTATGAGCACCGGCCCTTCAAAATGTCCTTTAAAGTAAATAACCTGTATTTCCTGCGCCATAACGGCGTGTCCTGGGAAGTGCTGCAGAAATGCAGGCTGGGAGGGGAGAAAGTAAACAGCTAATAGCCAACAGCTAGCCACTGGTTTCGTATTGCATAAAATCGTAACTTTAGTCCTAATGGAAACAGTGGCAGTACAAAAATATAACTTAGACGAAGAGCAGGAGAAGAAGGAAATAGTCCGTCAATACCGCGCATTATTAAGAGCCCTGAAGCCCCGCCTCAAAAAAGGCGACCGGGAACTGGTACGTACCGCCTTCGAAATGGCGGCCGATGCACATAAAGACATGCGGCGTAAATCCGGAGAGCCCTATATCCTCCATCCCCTGGCCGTGGCCCAGATCTGTGTGGAAGAGATCGGCCTGGGCGTACGTTCCGCCATCTGCGCCTTACTGCACGATACCGTAGAAGATACGGAAGTGACCCTGGAAGACGTAGAACGCGAGTTCGGTACAGAGATAGCCCATATCGTAGATGGCCTTACCAAAATATCTACCGTAATCGATTCCAATACCAGCACCGCACAGGCAGAGAACTTCAAGAAAATACTACTGACCCTGGCAGATGATCCCCGCGTGATCCTCATCAAGCTGGCAGACCGCCTGCATAACATGCGTACCCTGGATAGCATGAGCCGGGAAAAACAGCTGAAGATAGCCTCCGAAACGGTGTTTATCTACTCCCCCCTGGCGCACCGCCTGGGCCTGTACAACATCAAGTCCGAGATGGAAGACCTCTCCATGAAATACACGGAGCAGCAAACCTACCGGGATATTGCCAAAAAGCTAAAGGAGACCAAACGCGAGCGCACCCGTTATATCAACGAGTTCATCAAACCTATCAAGGAAGTGCTGGGCGAAGAAGGCTTTGATTTTGAGATCCATGGCCGTCCCAAGTCCATCCACTCCATCTGGAATAAGATCAAGACCAAAGGCGTGGCCTTTGAGGAAGTATATGACCTTTTTGCCATCCGTATCATCCTTAACTCCGCCGTGGATAAGGAAAAGGCCGATTGCTGGAAAGTATATTCCATCATCACGGACTTCTACCATCCCAGCCCGGAACGTACCCGTGATTGGCTCAGCAACCCTAAATCCAATGGTTATGAGGCCCTGCACGTAACCGTGATGGGCCCCCAGGGTAAATGGGTGGAAGTGCAGATCCGCACCAAGCGTATGAACGACTATGCGGAAAAAGGCCTGGCCGCCCACTGGAAGTATAAGGAAGGCAACCAGAACGCTACCCAGGAATCCAAATTTGACACCTGGTTTGCCCAGATCCGCGAGATACTGAACAACCCGGACTCCAATACCCTGGACTTCCTGGCCGATTTTAAGAGCAACCTCTTTACAGAAGAGATCTATGTATACACCCCCAAAGGTGATCTGAAGATCCTGCCTGTGGGCTCCACCTCCCTGGACTTTGCTTATGCCATACACAGCGCCATCGGCAATAAGTGTATAGGCGCCAAGGTGAATTACAAGCTGGTGCCCCTGAGCCATAAACTGCGCAGCGGCGACCAGGTGGAGATCATTACCTCCAACAAACAAAAACCTTCCGAAGACTGGCTCAACTTTGTGCTAACAGCCAAAGCCAAATCCAAGATCAAAGACGCCCTCAAGGAAGAGAAGCGCCAGATAGCCATGGACGGTAAGGCCGCGCTGGAGCGTAAGCTGGACCACCTGAAGATCTCCGCCAGCCAGTATAACATCAACGAGCTGGTGCAGTTCTATAAACAGCCCTCGCCGTTAGACCTGTACTATCAGATAGCCATTAAGAATATAGACCTGTCAGAGCTGAAACAGTTCAGCGTGCTGGGGGATAAGCTGGAACCGCCCAAACCGGTAAAACCGGTGGAGCATACGCCGGAAGAGCACCTCAAGCATCACCAGCTGCCCAGCAAAAAGGATGCGGAGCTCCTCATCTTTGGCGAAAGCTCTGATAAGATCGCCTACAAGCTGGCCAATTGCTGTCGTCCTATACCCGGCGATGACGTATTTGGCTTCATCACCGCCAGCGAAGGCCTGAAGATCCACCGTACCAACTGTCCCAATGCCGCGCAGCTGCTGGCCAACTACGGCCACCGCGTGGTAAAGACCAAATGGGTCAAGAACCGCGAGATCTCCTTCCTCACCGGGATCCGGATCATTGGGATGGATGATGTGGGCGTTATCCATAAGATCACCAATATCATCTCCGGTGAGCTCAAGATCAATATAGCCGCCCTTACGATCGAGTCCAGGGAAGGGCTGTTCGAGGGCCTTATCAAGGTGTTCGTACATGATAAGGAGGAGCTGGATGAGCTGGTAGAGCGCCTGGGCACGCTGGATGGTATCCAGTCCATCAACCGCCTGGAGGAATAAAATAAAAAGTAAAAAGTAAAAAGAAAAACAGTGTAGCCTCCAAAGCCTGCTGTCAGTCCCTGTACCAGCCTGCGGCCGTCCATTTTCTGCCCCGGGCATTTTTCCTTTTTCCTTTTTAGTTTTTACTTAATTTTGCCACTTCTTTTCTAAACGTACACAAATTATGATAGATGTTTTGTTAGGCCTGCAATGGGGAGATGAAGGCAAGGGGAAGATCGTGGACTATTTTGCAGGTAAATATGACGTGATAGCCCGCTTCCAGGGTGGACCTAACGCCGGCCATACCCTGTATATCAATGATAAGAAGGTAGTGTTGCACACCATTCCTTCCGGGGTATTCCACAAAAACACCGTTAACCTCATAGGCAATGGGGTAGTGCTGGACCCCGTTACCTTCCGCAAGGAATGTGACGAAGTGACTGCGCTGGGCGTGAACCTGAAGGCAAACCTTTTTATTGCGGAAAGAACGCATGTGATCGTACCTACGCACCGCGCGCTGGACAAAGCTTCCGAAACCGCCAAAGGACATGAGAAAATAGGCTCTACGCTGAAAGGCATAGGCCCTGCCTATATGGATAAGACCGGCCGTAATGGCCTGCGGGTGGGCGATATCCTGTCGCCCGATTTTAAGGATAAATACGAAAAGCTGAAGGCAAAACATATGCACCTGTTACAGGGGTATGATTTCCTCGCTGAAAGTGGTATCTTGGAAGATGTGGCCGCCTGGGAAAAGGATTTCTTTACCGCAGTCGATTTCCTGAAGGAGATGAATATCGTCAACGGGGAATACTTCCTGAATGAGAAGCTCAAAGCCGGTCAGCAGGTATTGGCAGAAGGCGCCCAGGGCAGTATGCTGGACGTAGACTTTGGCACTTATCCTTTCGTTACCTCTTCCAGCACGATCTCTGCCGGCGTATGTACCGGCCTGGGCATAGCGCCCAAATGGATACGGGAAGTGATTGGCGTTACCAAGGCATATTGTACCCGTGTAGGCGGTGGTCCGTTCCCTACAGAGCTGCATGACGCCACCGGCGAGAAGCTGCGCGAAATAGGCCGCGAGTTTGGCGCTACTACCGGCCGTCCCCGCCGCTGCGGATGGATTGACCTGGTAGCCCTCGACTATACCTGTATGCTCAGCGGCGTTACCCAGCTGGTAATGACCAAAAGCGATGTACTGGACGCCTTTGATGAAGTATATGCCTGTACCGCCTATGAAGTGGATGGCACCACTACCCGCCAGATGCCTTTCCAGCTTACTAACACGAACGTTAAGCCCGTATGGGAAAAGCATAACGGCTGGAGCAATGAGGCCGCTGCCAACAGCAAGCATTACAACGAGTTACCGGGAGAGATGAAAGCATTTGTGAAAGCAGTGGAAGACTATCTGCACGTGCCCGTGAAATTCGTTTCCAACGGGCCTGGAAGAGATCAGATACTGGAGCAATAAAACCTAAAAAAGTACTAAAAAAAAGAGAGAAAAAAAATTTGGCGAATAAAAAAAACTGTTAAAACTTTACGCTCAAGAAATAAGTGACCTATTATGAAATCGAAATCTGATAACGAAAAAGAGACAAAAAAAACTACTTCTGCCAAACCCACCAAAGCCGCTCCCCCAAAGGCCGCTGCTAAACCTAAAAAAGAAGTAGATGACGAGGACGAGGAAGATGACGAGGAAGAAACTCCCCGCAAATCTGCCGCTGCTAAAAAATCAGATAAGCCTGCCTCAAAAAGTAAAAGCAAGGATGATGACGATGACGACGATATAGACGACGAAGATGGTGAGCTGGACGAAGATTCCGATGACTGGGAGAAAGGCGAGAAGGATGAGGACTATGATCCCGACTTCGAAGAGTTTGATATGCCTAAGCCTAAAGCCCGCCGCGGACGTCCCGGAAAGAAAACCGGCGATGATGACGATGATCTGGGCTTTGACGATGAATTTAAGGACATGGACCTGTTCAATGACAGGGGATTTGATGATGATGATGATGATTTCTAAGCTTTAAAACAAAGCATTATCAGGATATTTCACGATTTTCCAGTAGCAAATCATAAAGTCTTTAAACAACAAATGTTGAATTGGTCTGACCGGTTCAACATTTGTTGTTTTTTGGATAATAATGATTACCCCTCTCCCTACAACCGTTACGAGGCCCTGCTGGCCACAGAGGCCCTGGAATACATCTCCGCCCCCGCAGGCAACGCCTTCTCCGCATTGCAGCAGTTACATGATAATTGTAAGGATTGGTTATTTGGCCATTTAGGGTATGATTTAAAGCAGGAAACCGCCCAGTTGATACCCGATGTCAACGGTGAGCAAAAAGCGGCTCTAAAGGCGTTTAAAGCGGAAGAAATAGGGGCCCGGAAAGCAGCAGGGATAAACGCTTTAAAAGAGGATAGAACAAACGCTCCTGAAACGGACGGAATAGCCTTTCCCGATATATACTTTTTCCGCCCCCGGGTAGTGATGCTATTACAGCGGGAGCAGGTAAGCATTGGAGGGGAGGAGTTTACCCCAGAGCAGGCCCGGGAGGTCTACGAAGCCTGCCTGCAAATGCCGGAAAAGGTAGTACAACAGCCTGGGGCCACCGCGCAGAAAAAGGCCATCACTCCACAAAGCCACCTGCACCGGGAAGGCTATCTCCAGGCAGTCCGCGCCCTGCAACAGCACATTCTCCGCGGCGACTGCTACGAAGTGAATTTTTGCCGCGATAACTTTATCCGCGATATAAACATACACCCCTTAACGTTGTTTGATAAGCTGAACAAGCTGTCACCCGCCCCCTTTGCAGCCTATTACAAGGTAAAAGATCAATACCTCCTCTGCTCCAGCCCGGAGCGTTTTATGCAGCAGCAGGGCCAAACCGTTATTTCCCAGCCCATCAAAGGCACTACCCGCCGCCTGGCAGATCCTTTCCTGGATGCACAGGCCCGCGAGACTCTTTACAACAGCCCCAAGGAACGGTCTGAGAACGTGATGGTCGTAGACCTGGTGCGTAATGACCTGGCCCATACCGCTACCCCCGGCAGCGTGGCCGTAGAAGAGCTGTACGGTATCTATTCATTTGCCCATGTGCACCACATGATCTCTACGGTAAAGGCTACCCGCCAGCCAGACCTGCCCTTCACCGCAGTTATGCAGCATGCCTTTCCCATGGGCTCCATGACCGGCGCGCCCAAAATAAAGGTCATGCAGCTCATAGATCAGTATGAGCCCACCCGCAGGGGCCTGTTCTCCGGCGCGGTAGGTTACATTACCCCGGAAGGCGATTTTGATCTTAACGTCGTGATCCGAAGCATCCTGTATAACGCCGCCGCCCGTTACCTCTCATTCCCTACCGGCTCCGCCATCACCTTCTACAGCGATCCCGTCAAAGAATGGGAAGAATGCCTGCTCAAGGCAGAAGCCATGGTAAAGGTGTTAAGTCATTCCCATTGATCCTTTACTTAAAATTAATACTCGCTTAATCTTCCAATAAGAATGATTGCAGACCTTTGGCGTTGCAACTTATGGATCCGCGCATACAAGAATATGTATTACAGATAAAGGAAGGGAACGCCGCCGCTTTCAGCCGCCTCTTTTTTGCCGCTAAGGATCCGCTGTTCGGTTATGCCTTTAAGCTGTGCAAATCCCGGGAGCTGGCAGAAGAAGTAGTGCAGGAAGTGTTCATGAAACTATGGCTCAACCGCCGGCAGCTGGATGAGACCCAATCTATCAAATCCTACCTCTACACCGCTACCAAACACGGCGTATTCAACCAGCTTAAAAAAGCAGCGCTGGACGCCTCCCTGCGCCAGGTAGTATTTTACCAGCAGCCCGCTGCCGTTAATACCACAGAAGAACATATTTCCCTGGCAGAGCTGCAGCGCTGGAAAACCCGGCTACTGGAGCAGCTGCCGCCGCAAAGACGGCTCATCTACGCCATGAGCCGGATAGATGGTCTCTCGCATGAAGAGATAGCAGACAAGCTGGGCCTGTCAAAGAATACGGTCAAAGACCAGATCACGAAAGCCAGCCGCTTCCTGCGTACACAATTGCATATACATTACGATATACACGATATTATTATACCGTTACTCATCTTCACCAGTTGCCAGGCCGCATTGCATACGGCCGCGCTGGAAGCTGTTTGTTAACCCCCCACCTCATCCTTATTTATCCGTTCCCTTGAAATCCCTCAGGAGGGCAGGTTTTGCGTGCCGGTGCTGCTACTGTAGCCTAAGAAAAGATTAGCTAAAAAATATTTTCTCTCCGCATCGTCCTGTTTGTGATCCGGATTGTATAAGTACAAAATGGATATCAGGAAACTATTGATCAAACATGCAGCAGGTAACTGTACGCCCGGAGAACGGGAGCAGCTGATTGCCTGGCTGCAGCAGGGAGGGGATCCGGAACTATTGCCGGACCCGGAAGAGCTGGCGGATACCGGTGAGGAACAGCCTGGCCTGGGACCTGCGGCCTCCGTCCGTGTGATGGAGTACGTGCTGGATATCCAGACTCCGCCAGCAGGCGTCCGTTACCGTCGCCTGCTCATACGTTTCGCCGCCGCTGCCGCATTGATAGCAGTGATCGTGGGGGTATACCAGTGGTTGCCCCGGCAGCGCGCCGCCTTGTCTACTATCCATACAGGATATGGACAGATCAGCCGTATTATGCTGCCGGATGGTAGCGCCGTCACCCTGAATGCCAATACTATCCTGAAATACGATAGCATCATGTTGCCCGGTAAGGCCCGCGAGGTATGGCTGCAGGGCGAAGCCTTCTTTGATATCAGGCCCGCCGCGGGCGTATTTACCGTACATGCCGGACAGGCTTTGGATATAGCCGTATTAGGCACCCAGTTTAATGTACATAATAACGATAGCACCATACAGGTAGTATTGAACAGTGGATGCGTAAAAGTAAGCGCAGCGGACAGTGAACATAACAGCGCCATGGTGTTGGAACCAGGAGAAATGGCCGTGTATCACAATGCGGCAAAACAGCTCAGTAAACAGTCTGCGGACACGATGGCCCTCACCGGCTGGAAGGATAATGTGCTCACCTTCCGCCAGGCCCGCCTTTCCGCCATAGCCGCTGTCGTACAACGGCAGTTTGGCGTAGAGGTGCTGTTTGCGCAACCGCAGCTGGATACGCTTTTATTCACAGGTACCGCTCCGGCCAATGACCTGGCGCTGTTCCTGTCCATTCTCGAAAGATCGCTTGATATCAGGATAGATAAACCAAACAACAGGCAGATAGTGATCCGGCCGGCTCACTGATCTTATTTGCCTGTACAATTATTCAACGCCTTTAAAAAAATAGGTTATGCACAAAAAGCTACTTATAAAAAGAGTAGTAGGCATTATTATGTGGTATATGATAGCTTGCCTGGTTAGCCCCGTGTATGCGCAAAGCATCATGGCACAGGCAGGTACGGGCTATGCCCGCCACTCGTACACACTGGAAGAGGTGCTGCTGCAGCTGGAAAACGCACATAAAATAAAATTCAATTACAACAGCAGCGTGCTCCAGGGCAAAACAGTCAGCGAACAAACCCTGCATAAGATCACCCAGGCAGACCTGCAAACGGCCCTGCCCCAGCTGTTGCACCCACTGGGCCTGACCAGTGAGCTGGTATACGGCAACTATTACGCAGTAAAAAGCATAACAGGCGATAAAAGCGTGCTGCAACAGGTAACCGTTAGCGGCAGCGTAACAGACGCTTCCAATAATACGCCCTTACCCGGCGTAGTGGTAGCCGTAAAAGGCAAAACTAAAGGCGCTACTACGGATGGTAATGGCCGTTATTCCCTGGCAGGCGTATCGCCTACGGATGTACTGATCTTCTCCCTGGTAGGCTTTAAACGCATAGAAATGCCCGTTGGCGGCCAGTCCACGATCAATGTGGCATTACAGGCAGATGTATCCGGCCTCAATGAAGTAGTGGTAACGGCTTTGGGCATCCAGAAAGAGAAGAAATCACTGGGTTATGCCGTACAGGAAGTAAAAGGAGAAAACCTTACCCAGGCCCGCGAGCCCAACCTGGTAAGCTCACTCACCGGCAGGGTGGCCGGTTTAACCATCAGCAGCTCTACGGATCTTTTCCGCGATGCGGTGATCTCCCTCCGTGGCCAGAAACCCCTTATCGTAATAGACGGTATCCCTGACCAGCTGGCGGATATGTGGAAAGTGAACCCGGATGATGTGGAAAGCATCAACGTGCTTAAAGGCCCCACTGCCTCTGCTTTATACGGTTCCATAGGCCAGTACGGCGCCGTGATGATCACCACTAAACGTGGTAAAGGCAAAGACCTGTCCGTAGAGTTCAACTCTTCCACCATGTTCCAGACCTCCTTTATCCGCATCCCTAAAGTGCAAAGTACTTATGGCGATGGCTATAAAGGCAAGTATGAGTATGTAGATGGTTCTGGCGGCGGCCCGGAAGGCTCCGGCTGGATCTGGGGCCCCAAGCTGAACCAGAAAGATCCCAGCACGCCCAGTGGCTATTGGGAAACGCCACAGTATAACAGCCCGGTAGATCCTACCACTGGGGAGCGCAAGCCCCTGCCCTGGATCTCCCGTGGAAAGGATAATGTGCGCAATTTCTTCCGTACCGGTATCATCTCCACCAATAATATCAGCATTACCAAAGGCAATGATAAAGGTACTTTCCGCGCCTCTGCCTCCCATATCTTCCAGCAAGGTACCGTGCCCAATACAGGGCTGAATAACAGCTCCTTTACCCTGGGCGGTAATTACAACCTGTCTGACAGGCTGAATGTAGACGCGCGTTTCACCTACAACCGCCAGTATACAGATAACTACCCGGAAGTTAGCTACGGTCCTGCCAACTACCTGTATAACCTGGTATTATGGACCGGCACAGATGTAGACATCCGCGACCTGCGCAGCTACTGGCAACCCGGCCGGGAAGGGCTGCAGCAGAAGCACTATAACCAGTCATGGTATAACAACCCTTATTTCCAGGCATATGAGCTGCTGAACGGTTACTATAAGAATAATACCTTTGGCTCCATGGCGCTGAACTATAAGTTCAGTAAGGACCTTAGCGCCAAGTTCCGCACGGGTATAAATACCTTCGGATTAACATCCAACCTGGCGGAGCCTAAGAGTTATATCCGTTATGACGATAAATCACGCGGTAACTTTTATGTAGGCAGCCGTGATTATTTCGATATCGTTACAGACCTGATCTTAAGCTACGAACATAGCTTCAGCAAAGACTTCACCGTGCATGCGGAAGCAGGCAGTTCCAACTACTACCGTAACGACCGTTACCAATCATCCAACACAGATGGTTTAAGCATACCGGACCTCTATAACCTCAGCAACTCTACCAACCCCGTACAAAGCACCAACGGCCTTGAAGAAAGACGTACCAGTGGCCTGTATGGCTTTGTAGACCTGGAATATATGGGCGCGTTCTACCTTACGCTCACCGGCCGTAACGATAAAATTTCTACCCTGCCGGTAAGCAATAACACCTTCTTCTATCCCTCTGTGTCCGGCTCTGTGCTGGTGTCTGAGCTGGTAAAGCTGCCGCATTGGTTCACCTATCTGAAAGCCCGTGGCTCCTGGTCAAAAGTATCCGGCGGTCTGCTGGATTCTGATAACGGCTACACGTATAACTATCTGCCTACTTATGATATTGGTGATAAGTGGAATGGTGTGCCATCCCTCGTATACGGCGGCGATCTGCAGAACCCTGATCTCAAGCCCCGTACTTCCTCTTCCTGGGAAGCAGGCCTGGAGCTGAAGTTCTTTGGCAACCGCCTGGGGCTGGATGCATCCTACTACCGCATCCGCGATTATAACAACATCGTAAACATCAACGTATCCGGCGCCAGCGGTTTTAATTCCCGCCGTGAAAATGGTAACGAGTACCTGCGTAAAGGCATGGAGTTTGTATTAACCGGCAGCCCTATACGCAGTAAGAACTTTAGCTGGGATGTAATGGTGAACCTGAGCAGCTACCACCGCTACCTTAAAGCCATTTTCAACAACGCCGCCCAGCTGGATAAGCTAAAGGTAGGCGACCGTATGGACAAGATCTTTACGGGTGTATACGAAACAGACCAGCAGGGCCATATTGTATACGAGAGCAATGGGTTCCCTAAATCGGATCCCTTCTCCCGTTACATCGGTAATGATGATCCGGATTGGGTCTACGGCGTAGAGAATACCCTGCGCTACCGCAATTTCTCCCTCCGCTTCCTGGTGGATGGCCGTATAGGCGGTTTGATCTATTCTACCACTAACCAGAAAATGTGGTGGGGCGGTACCCATCCCGGCACGGTAAACCAGTTCCGCGATGATGCCAACGAAGGTAAGGCCACCTATGTAGGACAAGGCGTGATCGTAACCGGCGGACAGATCCAATACGATGGTAACGGCAATATCACCAGCGATACCCGCACTTTTGCGCCCAATACGAAAGCGGTGAATTATATCGATTACATGGTAAATACCAGCAACGCCGCCAACGACAACTATAACTTCTATTCAGAAACTTTCCTGAAGCTGCGCGAGGTGAACCTTAGCTGGAACCTGCCTTCCAAATGGCTCTCACAAACGTTCTTCCGCGCTGCCTCCGTGTCCTTCATAGGCCGTAACCTGCTGCTGTTTGCCAAACTGCCTAACGTAGACCCGGATACCGGCGTAGATAACCTGCAGTCACCCTCTATGCGTAGCATGGGCGTTAACGTGAACTTAAAATTCTGATCATCAAAGCAAGTAATGTATGCGTAAGATATATGTAGTGATATACCTGCTGTTGTTTACCGCATTGGCCGGTTGCAAGAAGTTTGAAAAATTTCAGACAGATCCTAATAAACCCACCCTGGCCTCGCCAGACCTGGTGCTGACCAATATAGAAGTAGCAGCCTTTAAGGAGATCGACATCGCTTCCGCGCTGGCGTCCAGGCAAATGGCCTATACGGACGGGGTGGATAATAGCCAGTATTATGGCTGGCAACGCGCCGGTTTTGGCGACTATAATAACCTGCGGCAGGTAGTACAGATGGAAAACGAAGCTACCCGGGTCAATAAACCCGTGTATATGTCCCTGGGCAAATTCTTCCGCGCCTTCTTCATCATGCGCCTGACGCTTACCTTTGGCGATGTGCCTTACAGCGAAGCGCTGAAAGGCGGCAGCGATGAGAACTTCACGCCGGCCTATGATAAACAGGAAGACATTTTCCTGCAGGTGCTGGACCAGCTGAAAGCGGCCAACAATGAGCTGGACGAGACCGGCGCCAGCATACAGGGCGATGTGATCTTTGGCGGCAGCATCAAAAAATGGAAACAGCTCATCAACAGCTTTAGCCTGCGGGTGCTCATCACGCTCTCTCAGAAAGAAGGCAATACCAAACTGAATGTAAAACAGCGCTTCAGCGAGATCCTGAACAATCCCACACAGTATCCCCTGTTCACCGGTAACGGTGATAATGCCCAGCTGGTGTTTTATGACCTGCAGAACAACCGCTATCCTTACTTTAATAACAACGGCCTGCAGACCGCCTACTATATGGAAGAAACATTCGTGAACATGCTGAAAGGCCTGAAGGATCCACGTTTGTTCCGTATGGCGGATAAAGCGCCGGACCATACCAACCAGGCAGACGATGATTTTAATGCCTACGGCGGTATCATGGGCAGCGCTACCATCAACGAAAACTCCACCCGTGTAGCAGCCGGCGAAGCCTCCAAGATAGACGCCCGTTACTACCACGATCCCGTTAATGAGCCCAGCGTGTCCATGGGGTATGCAGAACTGCAGTTCATCCTGGCAGAAGCCGTGGTACGCGGCTGGATCAGCGGCAGCGCGGATGATTTTTATAAAAAAGGTATCCAGGCGTCCATGGAATTCTATAAAATTGCACCGGAAGGTATCACCGCTTACCTGGCGCAACCTGCGGTGCAGCTACCAAAAGGCGGGGAGCTCCAGGCCATTATCACCCAAAAGTATATAGGCAGCTTCCTCAACACCGGCTGGCTGTCCTTTTACGAGCAACGCCGCACCGGCTTCCCGGTATTCGACGTATCCGGCGGCGGGGTGCTGAACAACAAACAGATCCCCAAACGCTGGATGTACCCGGAAAATGAGTTTGACCTGAACCGTAATAATGTAACAGCCGCCATTGACCGGCAATTTCCCGCTGGCGACAACATTAACGGACAAATGTGGTTATTGATAAAGGAATAGCTATCTTAAAACAGCATTATGAAACAACTGAAGATCATCAGCTGCTTATTGTTATGTACCCTCTGCGGTATAACCCTGCATGCGCAGAAAGGCGCACGTAAAGCCGTATTCATTATTGTAGACGGCATACCCGCAGACGTAGAAGAAAAAGTACCCACCCCGCACCTGGATAGCATAGCTGCCGTGGGCGGTTATACCCGGGCCTATGTAGGCGGTGAAAAAGGCGGTTATTCCCAAACGCCCACTATCTCCGCCGTAGGCTATAACAGCCTGCTTACCGGCACCTGGGTAAACAAACATAACGTATGGGACAATGATATAAAAGCGCAGAATTATAACTACTGGAGCGTATTCCGCTATTTTAAACAGGCCTACCCGCAGAAAAAGACCGCCATTTTCTCTACCTGGCTGGATAACCGTACCAAGCTGGTAGGGGATAGCCTCCCACAAACGGGTTATGTGCAGATAGATCATCATGTGGATGGCCTGGAAATAGATACCGTACGCTACCCGCACGATAAAAACAGCTGGTACATACACCAGGTGGATGAGGAAGTGACCACCCAGGCAGACGCTTATCTCCGCACCAATGCCCCGGACCTTTCCTGGGTATACCTGGAGTACAGCGATGATATGGGCCACCGCTATGGCGACAGCGATAAGATGTACGATGCCGTTAAAATGGTAGACGACCAGGTAAGCCGCATCTGGAACGCCATTGAGTACCGCCGCAAACAATTTGGCGAGGACTGGTTGATCTTCATCACTACAGACCATGGACGGGATAGCCGCACCGGCAGGGGCCACGGCGGCCAGTCAGACCGGGAGCGCACCACCTGGATGGTGACCAACGCCAGGGACCTGAACAGCTATTTTAAGAACAACCCGCCCGGCATAGTGGATATCATGCCCAGCATAAGCCGCTTTATGCAGATCCCCATTCCCCTGGATAATGCACGGGAATTGGACGGTGTGCCATTGATAGGCAAGGTATCCCTGGCTCAGCCCCAGGCGCAGCTGGAGAACGGCCAGCTGCAATTGCAATGGAGAGCGCTGGAAAAGAAAGGCAACGTGAAGTTCTGGATAGCTACCACCAACAATTTCAAAGAAGGTGGCAAAGATGAGTATAGGCAAATGGGAGAGGCGCCCCTGGCGCAGGAAAAAGCCACTATAAATGTAGGTCAGCTACCCTCCGGCTTTTACAAGATAGTTTTTGAAGGCCCGGATAATATGGTGAACCGCTGGATAGTAAGTAAAAAGTAAAAGGTCAAAATCCGGCCTTTTATTTTTACTTTTTACTTTGAAACAGTTGTTCCATTGCTGCATTAATATCCGGATATGAGAACACGAACCCTGTATCCTGTATCTTTTTGGAAGATACCTGGCAGCTTTTCAGTACTTCCGTGCTCATCTCACCCAGGCCCAGTTTAAGGGCAAAAGCCGGCACATGGATGGTAATAAAGCTTTTACCCTTTACCACCCTGGCCATAGACAGTACCAGTTCCTTATGCGGTACCGGCGCAGGCGCCACCGCGTTAAAAGTACCGTCCAGGGCCGGGTTCACGATGGCATTAAAGTATAGCCGCACCAGGTCATGTATATGTATCCAGCTTACCCACTGCTCGCCGTTGCCCAATATGGTGGCAAACCCAAACTGCAATGGCTTTTGAAACTCCTTTAGCGCCCCGCCTTTGGTGCTGAGGGCCATCCCGGTACGGAAGATCACTACCTTTTTGCCCAGGCTTTCCATTTTCCGGACGCCCTCTTCCCAGGCTACACAGGTCTGCCCCAGGAAATCCGTTGCCGGCGGGTCTGTCTCCGTAAAGGCGCCGTTCCGGTTCTCGCCGTAAAAGCCGGTGCCGGAAGCGCTGATAAACTTCTTTACTTTATTGGGATGTTGCTGTAAGTTGTTGAATAGCAATTCAATACTTTGGGTCCTGCTGTCCACGATCTCCTTTTTAAAGGCGGCCGTCCACCGTTTGTCGGCCACATTGGCGCCGGCCAGGTGTACAATATAATCCGCCTCCTGTAAAGCATTGAGATCGATCGTTTGACGGCGTAGGTCCCACCCGGCGTAGGTTACCAGGCTGTTCGAAAGTGTTGTGTCTTCTTTATGAGGATGACGGCTGAGGATGATTACTTTGTAACCATGTTCTGTGAGCAGTTGTGTAAGCGCTTGTCCCACTAGCCCTGAGCCGCCGGTAATTAACACTGTATCCATCAGGCTAAAAACGGTTCGGTATAAAAGATATCTAAAAGTACAGAATTAAACCTAAACCGCCGGGTCTTTAAATCTGCTGGCTTTGATCTTTGTGAAACGCAAATTTTCGTGTAGGTTTGACTGTAAAATTTTCGCGGGGGGTAGACCCCCTGTCTACAACAATATAGACCGGATTTACGTTACCACAGTATTGTTGTGATTTGCTTTCAATATTTAAATATATTTAGTGATGCTATACCGAATTTCCTTGGTGGCCCTCTTGTTAATATGCAGTGGAACCCTGATGGCGCAGAAGGTTCTTTACTCAGAACCAGAGCGGGATGACTATAAAAGCACTGAATTTGAGATCATTGGCCGGGTATCAGGTAATATACTGGTATATAAAAGTGACCGTGGCGACAATGCCGTATCCGTTTATGATAATACCATGCAGCTAAAACAGCGGGTAAAGCTGGATTTCCTGCCCCGTAAGGTCATCAGCGTCGATTTTATCGCCTACCCCGGTAAAGTATTCATGATCTACCAGTTCCAGCGCAAAGACGCCGTTTACAGCGTGTGCGCCACCATGAACCCGGAGGGCGGGTTTGACCAGGCCCCCGTAGTAGTAGACTCCACCCGCATCGGCTTCTACTCCAAAGAGAATAAGGTATACTCCGTAGAGTATTCAGAAGATAAGAACCGGATCATGATCTATAAGATCAACCAGGATAAAGAGGACAACAACGTATTCTACACCTTTACCTACGATAGCTCCTTCAACTTCGTAAATAACAGCCGGCTTTCCCTCCCTATGGAGAAAAAGTCGTTCCTCAGCAATTTTAGCCTAACCAATGCCGGCGATCTCATATTTAATAAGCTGGAACGTACCAGCAACCGGGATTATATCGTAAATGCCCAGCTGGTCATGAAACGCTCCGCGGTAGACTCCTTTGAGCAAACCCCGCTGAAACTGCAGAACCAGTTGCTGGACGAAGTGAAGCTGAAACTGGATAACAACGCCCACCGCGCCCTGGTCACCGCTTTTTATTATAAACAGAAAAGAGGGAATGTGGAAGGCATGTACATCAGCAAATACGATTATGACCAGAAACAGGTACTTTTTGAAAAGCTGGCGCCCTTCTCCAATGACCTGAAGTCCAATGCTAAAGGAGAATCCTCCACCAACGCGGCCTTTAATGACTACTTTATCCGCAAGATCGTCAATACCAAGGATGGCGGCTTCCTGGTAACGGCGGAGTCTTTTTATACCACCTCCCGCTATCAACCCTGGAACCGCTGGAACTATATGTATGGCCCGTATGGCGGCATGTCGTACCCCTACTACTATTCCCCGTACTCCCCCTGGTATTACAATCCCTGGGGATGGAACAACTCACAGGGAAATCGTTACCATTATGATAATGTGGCCATCATGTCTTTTGGGGACGATGGCGAGCTGCAGTGGACCAATTTCGTACGGAAAAGCCAGTTCGATGATGGAGCCGATCTATACCTTTCCTATATGATGGTAAATATTGGCAGCGAGCTGCGTTTCCTTTACAATGAGCTGGACCGCAGAAACTATATGCTTACCGATAACAGTATCCAACCCGATGGGAAGATCAGCCGGTTGCCTACCCTCCGTAACCTGGACAAAGGCTTCACCTGGATGCCCCGGTATGGGAAGCAGATCAGCGGCCGTACCGTGTTGATTCCCTGCATCTATCGCAATTATATTTGCTTTGCAAAAGTTGACTTTTAATCACACCTTTGCACCGTGGTAAAATTTTTCCGCTCCGGCAATCCCCTAACGGTATTGCTGCTTTTATTATACACCTTACTGGTTAAGTTCTTCTACCTCCTGCATCCGTCTACCTATGTGGCAGACGGGTCAGAGGGGCTGTTATATGACCTCCTGGTCAACTGGTTGCAGATGCTGGTAGGCAAAAGCCCGCTTTTTTTTACCACGATGGCCATTATGATGCTGTTCCTGCAAACCTTGCTGCTGACCAGGATCATTAACCACCACCGCCTTTTCTCCAGGTCTACCTACCTGCCGGCCATGAGCTACCTGCTTTTTACCTCCTTATGGCAGGGCTGGAACGTATTTTCACCCGCTTTACTGGTCAATCTTATTATGTTATGGGTGCTGGCCAGTACCACGGAACTGTATACACGCACCTCTGCCAGGGATGTGGTGTTCAACATCGGCTTTGCCCTGGGCATTGCCGGTTTGTTCTATTTCCCGGCGATTGTATTCTGTGTGCTGCTGCTGATCAGCCTACTTATTATGCGGCCTTTCCGGCTGGCAGAGTGGATCATTGCCCTGCTGGGCCTTTTCTGCCCCCTGTACCTGTTGGGCACCTACCTGTTCCTCACAGACCATGTAGCCCTGTTGCGCAAGATCCCCCGCATAGGCGTAAGCATGCCTATCGTCCATGATTATAAGGTATGGGGCGCCCTTATAGGCAGCTTGTTCTTCTTCATATTGGGCTGGTTGCTGTTACAGCGCCCCCTGAAAAAGATGCTCATCCAGACCCGTAAGACCTGGGCGGTACAGATCGTATATGTGATAGTGGCTATACTGGTACCCTTCTTTAGTGTGCATTTTTCACCGGACTATTGGGTGCTGGCCATTCTGCCTATTTCTATGTTCGTAGGTAACGTATACTGGACCATTACCAATGAAACAGTGGCCAATATCATCCATTTTATCACCCTGGGGTACGTGATTGTGATGCAATACTTTAGTTAATGTATTAATGTGTAGAGCCGGCCCTAATCTATACAAGGTTGCTTTTCAATCAATTAGTATATTGGGATGGATGGCATATTGAAATATGCGAACGGCTCCCTAATTTTGCAATTTACTCGTATTATTGAACTATAAAGGTATACTGTCCGGGCACGGCTCCATATACCCATAAAAATCAAAAAAGTCTCACATGAAATTTGGCGTTGTCACCTTCCCTGGCTCTAATTGTGATCATGATATGATTGATTCCCTGCGTTACGACCTGGGACAAGAGGTTATTGAACTATGGCATAAGGATAAGGACCTGAGCGCTTTTACCACACAGGATTGCGTAGTATTACCCGGCGGATTTTCCTACGGTGATTACCTGCGCTGTGGCGCCATCGCCAGGTTTAGCCCGATGATGCAGAGTGTGATTGAGTTTGCCAATAAAGGCGGTCGTGTGATAGGCGTATGCAATGGCTTCCAGATCCTGTGCGAAGCCGGCCTGCTGCCGGGCGTGCTGCTGCGCAACCCTAACCAGCAATTTGTATGTAAAAATATCTACCTCAAAAGCGAAAATACCGCTACCGCCCTCACCAAAGACGTAATTGGCCGCCCGCTGATGATCCCCGTAGCCCATGGCGAAGGCCGTTACTATGCGGACGAGGCCACCCTGGACGCCCTGTTTAAGCAAAATCAGGTGTTGTTCCGTTATTGCGACGAATTCGGTAATATTGTGGACACTGCCAACCCTAACGGTGCCATCCGTAACATAGCAGGTATCTGTAATAAAGAAAAAAACGTTTTTGGCATGATGCCCCACCCAGAACGGGCAACCAGCCAGGCGCTGAATAACACGGACGGTCAGCTCATTTTTCAAAGCCTGATCGCCAATAATTAAAAACCAAACCAACCAACCATTTTAATTATGAAGAAGCTGTTGACTGCATTGATTTTGTTCGCTTTACCGGTTTTGGCCAGTGCGCAGATAGAGAACCCGGTAAAATGGAGCTTTGCCTCCAAAAAAGTCAATGACAAGACCTACGAATTACATATGACGGCCACTATAGATGCAGGCTGGCATCTGTATGCGCAGGAAGCCGGAGAAGGACCGGTACCTACTTCATTCAAATTCACGAAGAACCCACTGGTGGCGGCTTCGGGCAAGGTGAAGGAGGATGGTAAGCTCCACAAGGCTTTCGATAAAAACTTTGATTCCGAACTGAAGTACTACGAAAACCAGGTGAACTTCGTACAAACCGTTACCATCAAGGGTAAAGCCGCTACGAAAGTAAAAGGTTCCGTAGAATTCATGGTATGTGATGACCATCAGTGCCTGCCTCCCAAAGAGATTGAATTTGCAATAGCAGTAGGAGGGAAGTGAGGCCGCACTTCTATAGCAGATAGTTGGCAATGCGTAACCAGCCGTTGATCGTTCGTATGAGGGCATATTTGTACTCATACGAACGATCTGCCGCAGGTTATGCATTGCCTTTTTGTTTTATATCCATATCCAATTTATACTTACGAATCAGGAACATGAAGCAATTATTGGCATTAGTTATATATCTATGCATCAACGTTACCGCCGTGCATGCGCAGGATTCTGCCGCACAGGTGGTAAAATGGCAATACACCGCAGAATACAAAGGAGAAGGGGAATACGTGCTGCACCTGAAAGGCGCCATCGACAAGGGATGGCAGCTGTTTTCCACTACCATGAGCGAGGATAATCCCAACACCCGCGTGGTGCTGGATACCGCTAACGGTACCGCTGCCTCCATTGTGAGCGTAACAGAACAGGGAAAGCTCAACACCCGTAAGGAGCCACTCCTGGATAATATCGATATCAGCTATTTTGAAGACCAGGTAGAGCTGCTGGCTAGTGTAAAGCTGGCCCCCGGCGCCGGTAAATTAGCTGGTAGCATTAACTACATGGCCCTGAAAGGTGAAGAGGTAGTAGGCCCGGAAGAAGCTCAGTTTAAGTTTAATGTAGGGGCGGATGGCAGCCTGGTAAACGTGGCCGCCGGCCTGCAGGAGTCTGCAGATGCGGCGCAGTCCCTTAAACGCAGCAGCATTATACTGGATAACCCCGCCAATACCTGCGGCGGTACCGGTCAGGAGGGTAAAAAAAGCCTGTGGGGCATCTTTATACTGGGCCTGCTGGGCGGTTTTATCGCCCTGTTAACGCCTTGCGTATTTCCCATGATACCATTAACAGTATCTTTCTTTACCAAAAAATCAGACGGCAAGGGCAAAGCGGTCATGAATGCCAGCCTTTATGGCTTCTTTATTTTCCTGATCTATGTATTATTAAGCCTGCCCTTCCATTTCCTTACCTCGCTGAACCCGGAAATACTGAATAATATCTCCACGAACGTATGGCTGAACCTGGCGTTCTTCGTGATCTTCATCGTTTTTGCTATCTCCTTCTTTGGATATTTTGAAATTACCCTGCCCAGCGGCTTAGCCAGCAAGGTAGATGCTAAAACAAGCGTAGGCGGTATCATTGGTATCTTCTTTATGGCCCTTACGCTGGCGCTGGTGTCTTTTTCCTGTACTGGCCCTATCCTGGGCTCCCTGTTGGCAGGTTCCCTGTCATCAGACGGTGGGGCAATGCAACTTTCCGTGGGTATGGGCGGTTTTGGCCTGGCGCTCGCCTTGCCATTTGCCATTTTCGCTATGTTCCCCGGCTGGATGAGCTCTCTGCCCAAATCCGGCGGCTGGCTGACCACCGTAAAAGTAGTGCTGGGCTTCCTGGAAGTGGCCATGGCCATCAAGTTCCTGTCCAACGCAGACCTGGTAAAACACTGGGGTATCCTTAAAAGGGAAACATTCTTTGCCATCTGGATCATTGTAGGCATCTGTATGGTGCTCTACCTGTTTGGAAAGATCCGCTTTGCCCACGATGCGCCGCTTAAGAAGCTAAAACCGGGCCGGCTGATCTTTGCCCTGCTGGTGCTGGCCTTTACGCTGTACCTGGTGCCTGGCCTTACCAATACCAAATACGCTAACCGCTCCCTTATCAGCGGTTTCCCGCCCCCATTGACATATAGTATTTATGGAGAAGAGGCTGCCAAAGGCAAAGGCGTGGAGGCCAATGTGATAAACGACTATGAGAAAGCCCTGCAGCTGGCTAAGGAACAGAATAAACCCCTCCTGCTGGACTTTACCGGCTGGGCCTGCGTAAACTGCCGCAAAATGGAAGAGAATGTATGGCCTAAGGATGAGGTAAAGACCATCATTGAGGACGACTATATATTGGTGTCCCTGTATGTGGATGACCGCAAGCTGCTGCCGGAAGACGCCCGTTTCCTGTTCACCACCGGCAACGGCAACAAAAAGGAGATCAGGACCATTGGCGATAAGTTTGCCACCATGCAAACAGAGAACTTTGCCAATAACTCCCAGCCTTTCTATGTGCTCATTAGCCCGGATGAGAAACTGCTCACCCGCCCCGTGGGTTATACCCCGGATGCAAAAGCTTATGCCAACTGGCTAAAATGCGGCCTGGATGCCTTTAAAAGCGAAGGTTTAAGTAACAGATAAATCGGTATCTTTAAATAAATAAAGGGGCGACCTGAAAGTTATTATACTTTAAGGTCGCCCCTTTCTGACATTATATTAACCCTGTTTGCTAAACGTTTACCTTGCTTTCTCTTAGGTCATAGCTAGCTTTATCGTTGCTCCGGGCATTATCGTTAAAATACCATTACTTATGACACCAGGCAGTAGAAATAGCCTAACAGATCATCCATGGCTACTTTGTCCTGCTGTCCCGTTTGCAGGTTTTTAGCACTCACATTATTTTCCTGCAGCTCGCTTTCGCCAATGATCACTACATAGGGAATACCGCGTTTATCGGCGTACTTCATCTGTTTGTCCATCTTGGCCGGCTCATGGTACAGTTCCGCGCTAATACCCTGCTCCCGTAGCTGCATCACATGTTTAAACGCCACTGGCATAGATGCTTCGCCCATGTTCAGGAACAGTATTTTGGTGGATTGTTGCGCCGTGGCAGGGAACAGCTGCAGTTCTTCCAGCACATCGTAGATCCGGTCTACCCCAAAGGAGATGCCTACGCCAGACAGGCCCGGCAGGCCAAACAGGCCGGTCAGGTCATCATAACGGCCGCCGCCGCCAATACTGCCCATCTTTACGGAGGCAGGGCCCTTGGCTTCCACGATCATCCCGGTATAGTAATTAAGGCCACGGGCCAGGGTCACATCTACGATAGGAGGGGAGTTGAAATTAGCCAGCCCGCTGTTCAGTACATAAGAAAGTTCTTCGATACCCTTTTGGGCAACCGGAGAGCTTTGCAATAACACCTGCAACTGCTGTAATTTCTCCTGGTTGTTGCCTTGTATCTGTAAAAAGCTGTTGACTATGTCCACATCTTGTTGGCTGAGTCCGCGATCCAGCAGTTCCTGCTGCACGCCCTGCAAACCAATTTTATCTAATTTATCGATAGAAATGGTGATGTCTGTCAGTAGTTCTGGTTTACCAATTAATTCCGCCAGACCGCTCAGTATTTTGCGATTGTTCACCCGTACTTCATAGCCTTGCATACCCAGCTTACTGAACACGCGGTCGTAGATCAGCAGCAGCTCCACTTCATTCAGCAATGAGTTGCTGCCAACCACATCTGCATCACACTGGTAAAACTCACGGTAGCGGCCTTTTTGCGGCTTATCTGCCCGCCACACCGGCTGCATCTGGTAACGTTTAAAGGGCAGCGCCAGCTCATGCTGGTTCATCACCACATAACGGGCAAAAGGTATGGTAAGATCATAGCGCAGGGCTTTCTCGCACAGCAGGGTAGCCAGTTCCCGGCTGTCTTTGGCCTGTTGCGCACGGCCTAGTATATCGCCGTTGTCCAGTATTTTAAAGATGAGTTTATCGCCTTCCTCTCCGTACTTACCGGTAAGCGTGCTCAGATTCTCCATAGATGGCGTTTCCAGCGGCTGAAAGCCAAACAGCTCAAATGTTTCGCGGATGGTCTGGAAAATATACTGCCGTTTCTTTACCACTGCCGGTCCAAAATCACGCGTACCCTTGGGGATGCTGGGTTTGATCATCAGTTATTGATAGTTAATAGTTAGTAATTAGTAGCTTCTTATTAAAATATAAACGTTGTGCGCTTTAGCTGGGATCAATGCGCCAGCTCTTTGCGGATCACTCTTTCACACGCTTCATGGATCATATTATATACCGGTTCAAACAGCGCATCATCATACCACGGATCCGGTACTTCCCGCTGTCCGTCCAGCAGCAGCTGCACCTTTTGCTGATCTGCGTCTGTACGCGCTTTACGCAGCACATTGCGGTAATTGTCCAGGTCCATCACAAAGATCCTGTCAAAATTGTCAAAATCAGCTGTGCCGAATTGCCGGCCTCTTAGCCCGGAAATATCGATCCCATGGCGCTTTGCCACTTTTATGGAACGATGGTCCGGCGGGTCGCCTACATGCCAGTTGCCAGTGCCGGCAGAATCTATTGTCCAGTTTAATCCCTTTTCCTGCGCCAGGTGCCGCAGCACGCCCTCAGCAAGAGGGGAGCGGCATATATTACCCAGGCATACCATTAAAACCTTCATACGATAAATTGATCCCGGTTTGGCCGGGAACGCAAACCTACAATCTTTTAAGGGAAAGTACATAATATGGAAAATAGCCATGCGCTGCATCTATTTATACGAGCGCCCTTGCTACGGAAAAGCCTTAACAAGGGTTTAACATATACGCAGCGTGTGTCATACGGCTACGGTATGGCACACGTTTTTCTAAGCCATCATACAGGCATATGGCCAGATAATTGACATTATTGATTTTAATTATACTATTATTGCAATCCTGGTATTTACAATGCCAGTAAAGGTTGCAAGAGGCGGCCGGTAAGTGTCAAACAACACCGTGTTTGCGCGGAGCCGGTAGCACACGCCGTTTGAGCGCGTATCTGTTAAAGTTTTTAACAATCTTCTTAGGAAGGGTATGCGAGATTAAAAAAATATTTTTTGTATACTTGTAACTTTACTAACATGCTAATGCAACAGGAAAGATCTAGTAAAAGGCGGATTCAGGCATCCTACCGCCCATTGGGGGAATTGATCAGGGGAATATTTTTTCTGCTCTTTGGACTATTTATATTCTTTGCTGAAAAACTGGGTTTAGGCAACTTCCGCATGGACCCTTTAGTAATGAATATCTTTGGCACTATACTGGTAGCGTACGGATTATTTCGTGTATACAGGGGCGTTAAGTATCTATTTTTTGACAAAGGAACAGAAGAGAACTAACCAGAAAAGCTAGACTATGTTTTTGCAAACAATAAAGCATAAGGCTTTGCTGGCAGTGGCGGCGGCCTCCCTGATGACAGCCTGTGATACCGGCGCCGGTAAACAGCCTATGGATACGCCTACATCCGGCACTGTACATATCAGTGTGGATGAAACATACGAACCGCTGATAGAAGCTGAACTGAAAGTATTCCATTCACTGTATCCGAAAACAAATGTTATCGCGGAATACAAACCGGAAGCGGAATGCATAAAAGATCTTTTAAATGATAGCGCGCGCCTCGTCATCGTAACGCGCGAATTGAACGATAAGGAAAAAGCATATTTCAAAGAGTTGAAAATATCTCCGCAAAGTATGCTGCTCGCCTGGGACGCACTGGCCCTTGTTGTCAACCATGAGAACCCGGACTCTATCCTTACTATGGAGCAGGTACGCAAGATCATGGACGGTTCAGATACTGAACGTAAATGGCAGCTGGTGTTTGATAACGAGAATTCCAGCACCGTAAGGTTCATACGTGATTCTATCAACAAAGGCAAGCCTTTACCAACTAACACCATGGCGGCCAAGACCAACCCGGAAGTGGTAGATTACGTAACAAAGAATAAAGAAGCTATTGGCGTGATCGGCGTAAACTGGATCTCTGATCCTAATGATTCCACGACTATTGATTTCACCAATAAAGTGAGCGTGGTAAAAGTACGTGCCGATTATGGTTCGGAATTTGTAATGCCCTACCAGGCATATATTGCTACCGGATCTTACCAGATGAAGCGCGGTTGCTTCTTCGTGCTGCGGGAACCATACCGGGGGCTGGGCACGGGATTTGCCACCTTCCTGGGCAGCTATGAAGGCCAGTTAATTATCAAAAAATTTCGGTTATTCCCTGCAAGGATCAACGCCGTGTTCAGGGAAGCCAGCATTCAATAAAGTTTTAAACAACACACAACAACACAACTAAAACCAGATTGCTCATGAACAGACGGAAAAGCTTAATTGTAGCATTGCTGTGCGTCGCGGCAAATGGGGTAATGGCCCAATCTGTTGAAGATGGATTAAAAGACATTTACTACGGCAAATACAAATCTGCCAAAGAAACATTGGAAAAAGCTGCTGCCGCCAAACCGGACGACAGGGCTTATTATTACCTTGGTATCGCTGAACTGGGACTGGAAAACAAAGACGGCGCTGCCGCTGCTTTCCAGAAAGGATTGACCGCTGTGCCTAACTCTCCTTTGTTACAGGTAGGTATGGGCCGTCTTGATCTGATCAACGGTAACGCCCCTGCTGCAAAACAGAAATTTGATGCAGCCAGCACCGCTACAGAAGGCCGCAATGGCGATGTAGCACGTGCAATTGCTGACGCTAACTCCTCCATTAAAGGCGGAGACCGCGGATATGCGCTGAGCGTTATGGAGAAACTCCTCAATAACGAAGGCCGTAAAAAGAAAGAACAGTACACCGCTATTCCCGCAGATTATATTGAGCTGGGCGATGCTTACCGTGTACTGGGTGGCGAAAACGGCGGTAAAGCCATCACCACTTACGAAAAAGCGCTGGAACTGGACCCTAACAATGCAGAAGCAGTATACAAACAAGGTCTGGTGAACTATAACGCCAAACTGCTGCAGGAAGCCGTGAACGACTGGACCAAAGCCGGCAACATGGACCCTAAATACGGTCCCGCTTTCTTCGAACTGTTCGAGTTCTATATCACGCCTAAAAAACAACAGCTCTCCTGGGATAACGCTGCTATCTACCTGCAGAAATACATGGAAGTAGCTGATCCTGCTGATAAGCTGAAGAACGAATACTACCTGGCTGCTATCTCTTTCTATAAGAAAGATTACGATGCAGCTATCAATAAAGCCAAGACCGTACTGCCCCAGGTAGCTGCTGCTGATAAAGGCAAATTCACCCGCTTAATGGCGGATGCTTACCTGCAGAAAGGCGACTCTATGACCGCTAAATCCACTATGGATGAGTATGTGAAAGGCGTTGGCGACAGCAAGCTGGAAGCCCTCGATTACAAACTGCTCAGCGAGATCTATGGCCGCGTTAAGATCACAGATAGCACACAGGCTGCCATCACTGACTCCCTGGCTTCCCTGTACCTGGAAAGATACGCTAACCTGGATACCACCAAGGATGTAGACCACTACCGCGAAGTAGCAGAGAAATTCAAAAGCCTGCGTGATTATGCCCGTTCTGCTGAATGGTATGGCAAGCTCACCACAGATTTCCCCGATGATGTGAACACCGGCAAGATCCAGGATTACTTCTGGAAAGGCACCATGGAGATCTACGCTAATAATCCTACCGCAGCAGATTCTACCTTCGGCACTTTCGTAGCCAAATATCCTACCCAGGAAGCCCTGGGCCTGTATTGGAGAGGCCGCGCCAATATGCTGAACGACAAGGAAGCAAAAGAAGGCAGCGCAGTACCGTACTTCCAGAAATTCTTCGAAGTAGGCGGCGAATCCAAAATGAAAGGAAATCAGTTAATGTACCCTTATCAATATATGATGATCTATTATTATAATAAGGAAGATAAGGACAACCTGAAGACCTGGATGGACAAAGTGTTGGCATTAAACCCTAACGATCCTGCCGCCAAGCAGATCCAGGAGAACATTGCCAGCACCGCTAAACCTGCCAAAGCAGGCGCAAAACCCGCTTCCAATGGCGGTAATAAGAAATAATAACTAGCTGTTAGCTAATAAATTACCACTAAAAAGGGGTGCGCCATAAGCGCACCCCTTTTTAACGTTTTAATAGTGCAGGTTCAGCCCGATTTTTGTTATATTACAGTAAGTGTAAAGAAAGGGACAAACTGGTTATACTCAAAAATCAGAACAGCATGAGACAGAAAATTATCATTGCAGCATTACTGCTGTGCACAGCTAATAGCATAATGGCCCAATCCGTAGAGGATGGAATAAAGGATTTGTACTACGACAAATACGAATCTGCCAAACAAACATTCACTAAGATCACAGCCTCCAAACCGGACGACAGGGCCTATTATTACCTGGGCATGGCGGAACTGGGACTGGAAAACAAGGATGGCGCTGCAGCGGCCTTTCAGAAAGGACTGCAGGCCGTGCCCAATTCTCCCTTACTACAAGTGGGTATGGGCCGCATAGATCTGTTGAACGGAAATGCTGCTGCGGCCAAACAGAAATTTGAAGCCGCCAATACGGCCACAGAAGGCCGTAATGGAGATGTGGCGCGCGCTATCGCAGATGCCCAGGAGATCAAAGGCGGCGACCGTGGTTATGCAATTAGCGTAATGGAAAAATTATTGAACAATGAAGGCCGTAAAAAGAAAGACCAGTATACGGCCACCGCGGCGGACTACATTGAGCTGGGCGACGCGTACCGTTTAGTAGGCGGGGAGAACGGCGGTAAAGCCCTCACCACCTATGATAAGGCCCTGGAACTGGAGCCCAACCGGGCAGAAGCCGTTACCAAAGAGGGATTGGTGAACTATAACGCCAAACTCCTCCAGGAAGCGGTGAACGACTGGACAAAGGCCACCACCATGGACCCTAACTATGGCCCCGCGTACTACGAGCTGTACCAGTTCTATATTACGCCTACCAAAGCCCAGCTTTCACTGGAAAATGCCGCCAAATACCTCCAGAAGTATATTGATGTAGTAGGCGCTGGCGCCGGTAAGCTGGAGAACGAATACAACCTGGCTGCCATTTCTTTCTACAAAAAGGATTATGATGCCGCCATCAACAAAGCTAAAAGCGTGCTGCCCCAGGCTACTCCGGCCTATAAAGGCAAGTTCACCCGCCTGATGGCGGATGCCTACCTGCAGAAAGGCGACTCCATGAATGCAAAAACATCCATGGACGAGTATGTGAAAACAGTAGGGGACAGCGCCCTGGAAATAAATGACTACAAGCTGCTGAGCGCCATCTATAGCCGCTTAAAGGCGCCGGATTCCACCCAGCAGGTTGCCCTTAACCAGCAGTCCCTGGGTTACCTGGAGAAATATGCGGAAGCGGATACCACCAAAGATGTGGCCCGTTACGAAGATGTGGCCAAGGCCTACATCAATGCAGAAGCTTTTGATAAAGCCGCTGACTGGTATAAACGCATAATTACCTTGAAAACACAGCTCAAGGATTCAGCAAACGCAGTGGATTACTACAATGTAGGTCAGAACTACTTCCGCGCGGCCGGTAGCACTACGCCGCCGGATAGCATTATGCTTAACAAGGCAGATAGCGCCTTTGGCCTGCTGGCGGAGAAGTTCCCAGATATCACCACCGGTTACTACTGGCGGGGCTCCGTGAACGCCGTAAAGGATGCCCAGGCTAAAACAGGCGCCGCGCTGCCTTATTATGAAAAGTACATTTCCATGGCAGAGAGCGACGCGGAAAAGAATAAAGTAGGCCTTATTAAAGCCTACACCTATGTAATGGTGTATTATTACAACAAGGAAGACAAGACCAACCTGGATAAATACATGGGTAAACTGCTGGCCCTGGATCCTACCAGTGAAGCTGCCAAACAGATCAAAGAAAACCTGTCAAACTCCAGTAAAGCAGCCACCAAAGCTGCTCAGAACGGTAAAAAAGCACAAAAATAAAACAGTAGCTGGCCCGGCTGTTCCCGCTCCAGTGGCTAACAGCTAACCGCTAAAAGCTAATGGCTTCCGAAGAAACCCCGGCATCCCGCCGGGGTTTCTTCGTTTCCGTTTGGTAAAAAAAGATAATATTTTAGCCGTTCATAGATTTGTATTTTGCCGTTTGTTGCAGTATTTTTGCACATTCGGAGAACGTTTTATTGGGAAGCTTATGTTTTTAGACACTGAACTTTTGTCAGCAACCACCACTCCTTTTAGTTATTTTCCTATCGTATTACAGCTCGTCGCTGCAGTAGGTTTTGTCGGCGTTACCATGGTGGCAACGCACTTCCTGGGGCCAAAAAGGAAAACCAGCGACAAACTTGTTAACTTTGAAAGCGGGATAGAACAGATCGGGAATGCCAGGCAGCCCGTTGCGATCAAGTACTTTCTGACTGCCATTTTGTTCGTTTTGTTTGATGTGGAAGTGATCTTCTTCTATCCGTACGCGGTGAATTTCAAGGAACTGGGTTGGGATGGTTTCTTTGCCATGCTGATGTTTGTAGCGTTTTTTATGGGCGGTTTTATCTACATAATCAAAAAAGGCGCCCTCAAGTGGGAGGACTAATGTGAATGTACGGGTGTGCGCATGCCATCCGTAGAAAGGTAATCTAAACTATAATAATCTTAAATCAGAAAGGATATGGCACGTCCGGTTCAATATAATTCGAAGGTGAAGATGGTGGAAATACCCGAAGGGTATTCCGGTGATGGGTTCTTTGCCACTTCTTTTGACAAAGTGATTGGCGCAGCCCGTAAGAACTCTATCTGGCCGTTGCCCTTTGCTACTTCCTGCTGTGGAATCGAATTCATGGCCACGGCTTCTTCACATTACGATCTGGCACGGTTTGGCTCTGAGCGTATGGCTTTCACGCCCCGCCAGTGCGACCTGTTGATGGTAATGGGCACCATTGCCAAGAAGATGGGCCCCGTTTTACGCCAGGTATACCTGCAAATGGCTGAGCCCCGCTGGGTAATAGCCGTAGGCGCCTGCGCCTGCAGCGGTGGCGTATTTGATACCTACTCCGTATTACAGGGCATAGACCAGGTAATACCGGTAGATGTATACGTACCGGGCTGTCCGCCCCGGCCGGAAGCAATCCTCGACGGATTTATGCGCGTTCAGGACCTGGTAAGCCAGGAAAGCCTGCGCCGCCGTCACTCAGAACGCTATAAGGACCTCATGAATCAATACGGCATCCAGTAACCACTATATAAAAGGATAAGCTGATGTACAGAAAGGACCTTGTATCAATTAAACAGAAAACAAAATCGTGATGTCTTTGACAAACGACTATATAAAGCAAAGATTGGTTGAAAAGTTTGGAGAGGCAATTACCAGTTTCGAAGAATCCTTTGGCGTACTGTCCTTTACAGCACCCGCCGCCCTCAACCTGAAAGTGATGCAGTTCCTGTACGACGAAGAGGAACTGCAATTCCGTTTTTTAACAGATCTCACTGCCGTACACTATCCGCACCAGGTTGGTGCAGAACTGGCAGTAGTGTACCACCTTTATAACTTCCGCGAAAAAATACGGCTGCGTTTTAAGGTATTTGTTCCCGTTGCAGAACCAAAGGTATTTACTGCCTCTAAGTTGTTCGAATCTGCTAACTGGATGGAAAGGGAATCCTATGACTTCTTTGGCGTAGAATTCGTTGGCCATCCCAATCTCAAGCGGATCCTGAACGTGGATGAAATGACGTATTTCCCTATGCGCAAGGAATTCCCCCTGGAAGACCAGAGCCGTGTTGATAAAGACGACGAGATGTTTGGACGCTAAATAATTAACAGTTAGTGACCAATAGTGGATAATGGCGTGTTGTATACAGCTGTGTCATTCTTGGTTATTCATTACTCATTGAACTATGTTAGAGCAGCCACATATAAACCTGCCGCAAGGCTCTATAGAAAAGCAAACTACCACGCTTAACCTGGGTCCTACGCACCCGGCCACCCACGGCGTATTCCAGAATATCCTGGAAATAGACGGCGAACGTGTGGTAAGCGCAGAATCAACGGTGGGGTATATCCACCGCGCATTCGAGAAGATAGCTGAGCGCCGCCCCTACTACCAAATCACGCCTTTAACAGACCGTTTGAACTACTGTTCTTCCCCCATCAACAACATGGGCTGGCACCTGACAGTAGAAAAGCTGCTGGGTATTCAAACGCCCAAACGTGTGGATTACCTGCGTGTGATCATTATGGAGCTGGCCCGTATTACAGACCACCTGGTTTGTAACGGTGTGGTAGGCGTGGATACCGGCGCATTCACCGGCTTCCTGTACCTGATGCAGTACCGTGAGCTGGCATATGAGATCTACGAAGAGATCTGCGGTTCCCGCTTAACGACCAATATCGGCCGTATCGGCGGTTTTGAACGGAACTTTACACCCGCTGCCTTCCAGAAAATAGAAAAATTCCTCGCTGAATATCCTAAAGCCCTCAAAGAATTTGAGACGCTGCTTACCCGTAACCGCATATTTGTGGAAAGGACTACAGGCGTGGGCCCTATCAGCGCGGAAAGAGCCATGAACTACGGCTTTACCGGACCTAACCTCAGGGCAGCCGGCGTGGATTACGATGTAAGGATAGCACAGCCTTACTGCTCTTATGAAGATTTTGACTTTACCATACCTGTAGGCAGCACCGGCGACTGTTACGACCGTTTCCTGGTACGTAACGCGGAAATGTGGCAGAGCCTGAGCATCATCCGCCAGGCTATGGATAAGCTGAAAGGTTTGCCGGAAGATGTGTACCATGCAGACGTGCCTGCCTATTACCTGCCGGAAAAGCAAGATGTATACACGAAAATGGAAGCCCTGATCTATCACTTTAAGATCATCATGGGTGAATCCGATATACTGCCCGGAGAGCTGTATAACGCCGTAGAAGGCGGTAACGGCGAACTGGGTTTCTACCTGATCAGCGACGGTGGGCGCAGCCCGTACCGCCTGCATTTCAGGCGTCCTTGTTTCATTTACTATCAGGCTTATCCTGAACTGGTAAAAGGCGCTATGCTGAGCGATGCCATCATCTGCCTCAGTAGCCTGAACCTGATAGCCGGCGAGCTGGATGCATAATAGCAACCAGGCCGTATTTCTTATTTTGAAGATTAACAATAAAGTAAGTTTTATAAATGGCCGTTCAATTTTCTGAAGAGAAGCTGAATAAAGTAAAAGAGATCATCGCCCGTTACCCGGAAGGGAAACATAAAAGCGCGCTGATACCTGTGTTGCACCTGGCCCAGGAATCGTTCGGCGGCTGGTTGAGCGCAGAGACCATGGATTATGTGGCCTCCCTGCTGCAGATCACGCCGATAGAAGTGTATGAGGTGGCTACCTTTTACAGTATGTTTAACATGCAGCCGGTAGGCAAATACCTCTTTGAAGTATGCCAAACCGGTCCGTGTATGATCAGTGGCTCTGACCAGATCATTGATTATATCAAAAAGAAACTGGGTATTGGCGTAGGAGAGACCACAGCAGACGGGCTTTTTACCCTTAAAACGGTAGAGTGCCTGGGCGCTTGCGGATATGCTCCTATGATGCAGTTGGGCAAACACTTCCGCGAACACCTGACGCCGGAAAAAGTGGATGCCATCATTGAAGAGTGCAGGGCAAAAGCAAACTGACCAACCTAATTAAAACCATACACCACTATGCGAATACTGGAATTATATCACCGGCATAAAATGTTGTTACTGGATCTGGTCTTATTACTGATCATGTGCAGTGGATTGTGGAACCGGCAGCATGCGATGATAGGGTTTCTTTGTGGATTAGGCACCGGCATAATGCTGTATCGTATAGGAGAGCGCTTTTCAAGAGAAAGGATCAGGAAAGCGGATAACATAATATAAATCATGGCACGCAAACTACTTTTAGACAAAGCACATATTGAGAATATCCGGTACTACGATGTGTACCGGGCCAATGGAGGGTATGCCGCTGCTGAAAAAGTGTTCAAAGGCATGAGCCCGGAACAGGTAGTGGAAGAAGTGAAGAAGAGCGGCCTGCGCGGCCGTGGTGGCGCCGGTTTCCCTACCGGTTTAAAATGGAGCTTCCTGGCCAAACCGGAAGGTGTGCCCCGTTACCTGGTGTGCAACGCAGACGAATCTGAGCCGGGCACCTTTAAGGACCGTTACCTCATGGAGTTCCTGCCGCACTTGTTGATAGAAGGCCTGCTGATCTCCAGTTTTGCTTTGGGCGCTCACCGTACTTACATCTACATCCGTGGCGAATACGCCTGGATCCCGGATATCCTGGAAGAAGCTATCGAAGAAGCTAAGCGGAATAACTGGTTAGGCAAGAATATACAAGGCACCGGGTATGACCTGGAAATATATGTACAACGCGGTGCAGGCGCTTATATCTGCGGCGAGGAAACAGCCCTGATAGAATCCCTGGAAGGTAAACGCGGTAACCCGCGCATTAAGCCGCCATTCCCCGCTGTAAAGGGATTGTGGGAATCGCCTACCGTGGTGAACAACGTAGAGACCTTAGCGGCCGTAGTGCCCATCATCAATATAGGCGGTGAGGAATACGCCAAGATCGGTATCGGTAAATCTACTGGTACTAAGCTGATCTCCGCCTGTGGTAACATCAACAAACCGGGTGTGTATGAAATAGGAATGGATATCTCCGTAGAGGAGTTCATTTATTCTGATGAATACTGCGGCGGTATTGCCAATGGCAAACGCCTGAAAGCCTGCATACCGGGCGGTTCTTCCGTTCCCATCCTGCCGGCTAACCTGCTGCTGAAAACAGCAAAAGGCGAGCCCCGTATGATGACGTACGAAGGCCTGAATGATGGCGGTTTCGTCACCGGCTCCATGCTGGGCTCCGGCGGTTTTATTGTGCTGGACGAAGACCAGTGCGTGGTGCGCAACACCTTAACGCTGGCCCGTTTCTACCACCACGAAAGCTGCGGACAGTGCAGCCCCTGCCGCGAAGGCACCGGTTGGATGAAGCGCGTGCTCAACAACATCGAGAACGGAAAAGGAAAGATGAGTGATATAGACCTGCTGTGGGATATACAACGCAAAATAGAAGGCAACACCATTTGCCCGCTGGGAGATGCGGCCGCATGGCCTATAGCTGCCGCCATCCGTCACTTCCGTGACGAGTTTGAGTGGCATGTGCTGAACCCGGAAGAATGTCTGAAACGTAACTATGGCCTGGCGCATTATGCAGATCCCTTACCGGTACCTGCTGCCGTTGCCGCCGCAGTGTAATGCCACAGCTTTAAACATATAAAAATGGCTGACGAGAAAAAATTATTCAAGGTCAAGATCGATAATATCTCCGTGGAAGTGGAGCCGGGTACTACTATCCTCAATGCTGCCCGCCAGATAGGAGGGGATATTGTGCCGCCGGCAATGTGTTATTATTCCAAATTACAGGGCAGCGGCGGCAAATGCCGTACCTGCCTGGTAAAAGTAACCAAAGGCTCCGAGGCCGATCCGCGCCCTATGCCCAAACTGGTGGCCAGCTGCCGTACTACCGTAATGGATGGTATGGAAGTAGCCAACATCACCTCTCCGGAAGTACAGGACGCCCGCAAAGGCGTAGTGGAGTTCCTGCTGCTTAACCACCCGCTGGATTGCCCCGTGTGCGACCAGGCGGGCGAATGTGATTTGCAGAACCTGGGTTATGAACATGGAGCAGATGGTACCCGCTACGAATTCAAACGCCGCACATTTGACCAGATAGATATAGGCGATAACATCAAACTGCACATGACGCGCTGCATACTTTGCTACCGTTGTGTATTCACCGCAGACCAGCTCACCAACCGGCGCGAGCACGGTATCCTGGGCCGCGGCGAACATGCAGAGATCAGCACTTATATCCATAAAGCGCTGGACAATGACTTTATCGGCAACGTAATAGATGTATGCCCCGTAGGCGCCCTCACAGACCGGACCTTCCGCTTCAAGAACCGCGTATGGTTCCTGAAACCGGTGGATGCGCACCGTAACTGTGATAAATGCTGCGGCAAGACCGTGCTGTGGATGCGTGGGGATGAGATCTTCCGCGTAACCGCCCGCAAGGATAAATATGGCGAGGTAGAAGAGTTCATCTGCGATACCTGCCGTTTCGATACCAAAGAAGCCAGCGCCTGGACCATAGAAGGCCCGCGCAAGATAGACCGTCACAGCGTGATCTCACAGGGCCACTATGTAGGCACCGTGAAACCGAAGGAAATCCTCACGGATGTGCTGGATGGCCGCCAACCGCGCCTGCTGATGGATATCCATAGCGTGAGCGAGGTGAACCGGCCGGAGATCGATCTGTCTAAAATAGACGGCCCGGCCCATTCGGATGATTTCAGGAAGTAATTCGTAAATAGTAATTGACAATTCGTAATTGATATTATGGTTATAGATTGGGTATTTATAGTGGAGAAATTAGCGCTCATCTCAGGTGTGCTGGCTCTTTCATTGGGAGTTGCCATGTACTCTACCTGGGGCGAAAGGAAGGTAGCCGCTATTATACAGGACAGGCGCGGTCCTAACCGTGCAGGTTTTATGGGGCTGTTACAACCCCTGGCGGATGGCGGTAAACTCTTCTTCAAGGAAGAGATCATCCCCACCAATTCCCATCGCTTCCTCTTCATCCTGGGGCCTTCCGTGGCTATGCTGGTAGCTTGTATGACCAGCGCCGTTATTCCCTGGGGTGATGTGCTCACCATTGCCGGCCGGCAGATCCCCCTGCAGGTGGCAGACATCAACATCGGCATCCTGTACATCTTTGGCGTAGTGAGCCTGGGTGTATATGGTATTATGCTGGGTGGCTGGGCCTCCAATAATAAATTCTCACTGCTGGCATCCGTGCGCGCTGCTTCTCAGATCATCTCCTATGAGCTGGCATTGGGCCTGTCCCTGATTGCCCTGCTCATGTTCACCGGCTCCCTGAGCCTGAAGGATATCGTAGAACAGCAACGCCATGGCCTCTGGAATATAGTATATCAGCCTTTGGGCTTTATCATTTTCCTGGTATGCGCCTTTGCAGAATGTAACCGTACGCCGTTTGACCTGCCGGAAGCGGAGAATGAGCTGAACGGCGGTTACCACCTCGAGTACTCTTCTATGAAACTGGGCTTTTACCTGTTTGCAGAATATATAAACATGTTTATCAGTTCTGCATTGATGGCCAGCCTGTACTTTGGCGGTTACAGCTTCCCCGGCATGGATAGCCTGGGTCTGGCCCCCAACCTGGTAACCATCTTAGGTTTTGTAGCTTTGTTCATCAAGATCTTGTTATTCCTGTTCTTTTTTATGTGGGTACGTTGGACCATACCGCGGTTCCGGTATGACCAGCTGATGCGCTTAGGATGGAACATCATGATCCCGCTGGCATTAGTAAATATGCTAATCACCGGCGCGATCATCCTGGCCCGCCAGTAAGCAGTAAGTGAAAGTGTAACTGAAAAGAAACAATTAAACGCATTACCGATCATGCAAGCATTAACAACCAGGGTTAAACCGGTAGACCGCAGACCCCTGACATTTGTAGAGCGACTATATATACCATCCATCCTCAAAGGGATGATGATCACCTTTAAGCACATCTTTAAAAAGAAGGCTACGGTGAACTACCCGGAAGAAAAACGCCCCTTTAGCCCCGTATTCCGCGGGCTGCACATCCTGAACAGGGATGAAGAGGGCCGTGAAAGATGTACCGCCTGTGGCTTATGCGCCGTTGCTTGCCCGGCAGAGGCCATTACCATGGAAGCGGCAGAAAGAAAGCCCGGCGAAGAGAACCTGTACCGCGAAGAGAAATACGCCGCCCGTTACGAGATCAATATGCTGCGTTGTATATTCTGCGGGTTCTGTGAAGAAGCATGCCCTAAGGATGCCATCTACTTAACAGAGACTTTTGCGCCCGCTCACTACGAGCGTAAAGGCTTTATATATGGCAAACCGGACCTGCTGATCCCCGATCCTAAAGAAAAACAAACTGTTTAAATCGTTTATGAGTACGCAACAAATCATTTTCCTGGTACTTTCTGCAATATCCCTGGCTTCCGCCATGGGGGTGATACTGAGCAAAAATCCGGTCACCAGCGTATTATGCCTGATCCTTACCTTCTTTACCATAGCCGGTCACTACGTAATGCTGAACGCCCAGTTCCTGGCCGTGGTGCATATCATCGTATATGCCGGCGCTATCATGGTGTTGTTCCTCTTCGTGATCATGTTGATGAACCTCAACGCCGATGTGGAACCACAGAAACGTAACTGGCTCAAATATGCCGGCGCTATCAGCGGCGGTACCCTGCTGGTGATCATGGTGGCCGCCCTGCGCGATGCGAGCATGCCTTCCCTCCAGGGCGGCGCTACAGAGATTGGCCTTATCGCCAACCTGGGAAAGACCTTGTTCCATGAATATGTAGTGCCGTTTGAAGTAAGCAGCGTGTTATTCCTCAGCGCTATGGTAGGCGCCGTGGTAATAGGCAAAAAGGAAGACTAGTACATCATTCGTAATTGATAATTCGTAATTAAAAGATATGCCTGTTCAATATTACATATTCCTTAGCATTGCATTGTTCTGCATCGGGGTAATGGGCGTGCTGATGCGCAGGAACGCCATCATCATCTTCATGTGCATAGAGCTGATGCTGAACGCCGTGAACCTGCTGCTGGTTGCGTTCTCTAAAATGTGGGCCGATGCCGGCCGCATAGACGCCGCCGCCGCACAGATCTTTGTATTCTTTATAATGGTGGTAGCCGCTGCGGAAGTAGCCGTAGGCCTGGCCATTATTGTGATGGTATACAGGAATACGCATTCCGTAGACATTAATATCCTGAACAGGTTGAAAAACTGATGTGCTGAGAAAGAGCAGATCATCCGCATCCAATTCGTAATTGTAATTCGTTATTTATAAATGATCAATCTAGTTTGGCTGGTACCATTTTTACCATTATTAGGATTCCTGATTAATGGATTAGGAAGGAGATATCTATCCAAATCCCAGGTAGGCATTGTGGGCAGCGGTGTAATACTGGCAGCCTTTGTGGTGAGCGTATTGATGTTCCTGGAGGTTAGGCAGCCGGGATTTAGCGTGCAGCCCTACACCCTGTTTGACTTTATCTCAGTAGGCAGCCTGCATATTCCCTTTGCCTTCCAGGTAGACCAGCTGAGCGCCTTATTCCTCCTGATCATTACCGGCGTAGGGTCATTGATCCATATCTACTCCACCTCTTATATGCACGATGAAAGTAACGAAGGCTTTGCCCGTTACTTTGCCTACCTGAACCTGTTCGTGTTCTCCATGCTCATACTGGTGCTGGGCGCCAACTATGTAATGATGTTCATTGGCTGGGAAGGCGTAGGGCTCTGCTCTTACCTGCTCATCGGCTTCTGGTTTAAGAATACTTCCTATAACGTTGCCGCCAAAAAAGCCTTTGTGATGAACCGCATTGGTGACCTGGGTTTCCTGCTGGGTATCTTCCTGATGATTGCCCTGTTTGGCAGCGTAACTTATGTAGATGTGTTCCCCCGCGCTGCCGGTATCGGTGGCCACGGCGATAGCGGTTTAATTGCCATCATCGCGCTGCTGCTGTTTGTAGGCGCTATGGGTAAATCTGCACAGATCCCCCTGTATACCTGGTTGCCGGACGCGATGGCCGGTCCTACCCCGGTATCCGCTCTTATCCACGCCGCAACCATGGTAACTGCAGGTATCTATATGATAGCGCGCAGCAACGTGTTATATACCCTTGCCCCGCATGTCCAGACGCTGATCATGATCATTGGTGTGGCAACTGCGTTGCTGGCGGCATCTATCGCGCTTAAACAGAATGATATCAAAAAAGTGCTGGCTTATTCTACCGTAAGTCAGCTGGGTTATATGTTCATTGCACTGGGTACCGGCGCTTATACCGCCGCCGTATTCCACGTAATGACGCACGCCTTCTTTAAAGCCCTGCTGTTCCTGGGCTCCGGTTCCGTGATACATGCTATGGGCGGCGAACAGGATATCCGCAAAATGGGCGGCCTTAAAAAATATATGCCGGTTACCAACGCCACCTTCTTAATTGGTTGTTTGGCTATTGCCGGTATACCGGGCCTCTCCGGTTTCTTCTCCAAAGATGAGATCCTGGCGCATGCCTTCGAGGTTAATAAGATCGTATATGCCCTGGCCCTGGCCGGCGCATTGATGACCGCGTTTTACATGTTCCGCTTATACTACATCACCTTCTCCGGCAGCTTCCGCGGCACGCATGACCAGGAGCATCACCTGCACGAAAGTCCTTCCGCTATCACCATTCCCCTGGTAATACTGGCTATACTTTCTGTAGTAGGCGGTTACATAGGTATGCCGGAAGTATTTGGGGTAAAACACTGGCTGGCAGAATACCTGGCGCCTGTGTTTGCGCCTTCCGCGCCTTTTGCGGAAGTACACCCGCTGGAGCATAGCATGGAATGGATGCTGATGGGTATCAGCTCCGTGCTGGTGATCGTCTTTATCTTCATTGCCCGCGCTAAATACGCCAGGTTTGAAGATACCGGCCGTGAGAACACCGGTTTTGCCAAAGTGCTGGAGAACAAATGGTATGTGGATGAGCTGTATGACGCCGTGATCGTAAAACCGCTGGGTATGTTATCCGCTTTCTTACAGGATGTGCTGGAGAAAGCAGGGATAGACAGGCTGGTGAATGGCGTAGGGCGCGGCGTACAATGGGGCAGCCAGCAGGCGCGCAGGTTACAGAACGGCCAGGTAGGCTTCTATGTATTTGCCATGGTAATAGGTATTATCGTATTATTTGTGATAGGACTTTTAATTTAAGGTTTAGAAGCGAACGCAAAAGATTATGTTGACAGTTTTACTAATATTGATCCCTTTGGTAACAGGCCTCATTACATTTGGCCTTAAGGGATCAGGACCTAAAGTGCTGGGCCTGATATCATCCCTGGCGTCTTTAGCCGTAGTGATAGGCGCATTGTTCCAGTTCCGCACAGCACCGGATGCGTTACATTTGGTAGCACCCTGGATCCCGCAGCTGGGCGCCCAGTTTAATGTGGGGCTGGATGGCATGGCCGTTATGCTTTGTTTGCTCACCAACATTGCCTTCCTGCTGGTGTTCATCACCATCTATAACCGCAGCTACGAAAGGGCCAGCAGCTTTTATGGCCTCATGCTCCTTTCCCAGGCCGGCCTGATAGGCGTATTTACCGCCTATGACGCCATGCTGTTCTATGTGTTCTGGGAACTGGCCCTGATACCGGTCTACTTCCTCTGCTCCATGTGGGGCGGCGAAAAACGGATACCGGTTACCTTCAAATTCTTTGTATACACGTTTGCAGGCTCCCTGCTTATGCTGGTAGGTATCATTTACCTGTACCTGCAGTCGCCGGACCGTTCTTTCAGCTATACCACCTTTACCAACCTGAACCTGCCGGTGCAGGAGCAGTCCTGGTTATTCTGGCTGCTGTTTGTGGCCTTCGCCATCAAAATGCCCATCTTCCCCTTCCATACCTGGCAGCCGGATACTTACGAGCAATCGCCTACACCCGTTACCATGATCCTTTCCGGCGTAATGGTGAAAATGGGCCTGTTTGGCGTGATCCGCTGGCTGCTGCCGGTAGTGCCCCAGGGCGCTTATATGTGGGCAGAGGTGGCCATGGTGTTATCCGTGATCGGTATCATCTACGCCTCCTGTATCGCTATCGTACAAACAGATATTAAACGCCTGATCGCATACTCTTCCATCGCTCACGTTGGCCTTATGTGCGCCGCTATCTTTGCCAATAACGAGCAAAGCCTGCAGGGCATACAGATCCAGATGTTCAACCACGGTATCAATATCATTGGGCTGTGGATAGTGGTAGAGATCATCCAGCAAAGGCTTAACATAAAGAACATGGACGAGATGGGCGGTATTGCGCAGTATGCGCCCCGTTTATCTATCTTCCTGGTCATTATCGCATTAGCCAATATCGCACTGCCGCTTACCAATGGTTTTATAGGCGAGTTCCTGATGTTCAGTGGCCTGTTCCAGTATAATTTCTGGCTCATGGGCGTAGCTGGTCTGGGTATCATCCTGGCCGCGGTATACACGCTGAATATGGTGCAGAAAGTGATCTTTGGACAGGGTAACGCATTAACCGCTACTACGGTAGACCTCCAGAATACGGAGCTGGTGGCGTTAAGCCTCATCGTGGGAGTGATCCTGTTTCTGGGTGTTTATCCAAAACCCATGTTGGACCTGGTAGGTAGTACAACAGAACTGGTGAATAAGGTATTTTAGTTAGTCTTTTTTTGTAACAGAAAAATATGAACGCATTAATTTCTACTGCTTTATCGGGTGTTATACTGATGTTTGTCGGGCTGTTCGTGAACAATAAGCAGCAAATAAAATATTTTGCTATAGCACTGGTGCTGATCGCATTTGTGGCTAATCTGCTGGAAGCCGGTACGCTACAGGGAGGCAGCAGCCGTGCCTTCTTTGGCATGCTGGAAGTAAGCAGGTTCAGCATACTGTTCAACGCCGTAATGCTGGGCGCCACCCTGTTGTATTTTATGCTGTCAGGCAGGGAGTTTGAAAAAGTAGGAGAGCATGTAGCGGATTACTTTGCGCTGGTATTTTTTATCCTCTCCGGCATTATGCTGGCTACTGGTTTCAGCAACCTGCTGATGCTGTTCCTCGCCATCGAGATCATTTCCATACCGCAATACATACTGGCAGGTAGCGACAAAAAGAACCTGAAGAGCAACGAGGCCTCCCTCAAGTACTTCCTGATGGGCTCTTTCTCTACAGGTATCCTGCTCATGGGCATCACCCTTATCTACGGCGCCACCGGCACTTTTAATATCGCGGAGCTGGCCCTGGGTACCGGAGAACTGCATCCTTTAACAATAGGGGGCATTATGCTGCTCATTTTTGCCCTCGCATTCAAGGTATCCGCAGCGCCCTTCCACTTCTGGACGCCGGATGTATATGATGGTTCACCTACCGTATTCACCTCTTTTATGGCTACCGTGGTAAAGGCGGGTGGTTTTATCGCCTTCCTGCGCCTGTTCCATGTAAGCTTTACCGGCGGCGCTATCAGCAGCCACTGGCTGCCGGTGCTGGCCATTATTGCAGCCGCCACGCTGTTACTGGGCAACCTTACCGCCGTATTCCAGCAGAGCGTAAAACGTATGCTGGCTTACTCCAGTATTGCGCAGGCAGGGTTTATGCTGCTGGCGGTGATCGCCCTTAACGAGACCGCCACCCAGGGCATTGTACTGTATGCCGCCGCTTATAGCGTAGCCACCATCGGTATGTTTGCCGTGCTCATGAAAGTAAAGGATTATACCTTTGAAGGATTTAATGGCCTGGCCCGCAAGCAGCCGCTCCTGGCGCTGGCAGCTACCATCTTCCTGTTCTCCCTGGCAGGTATGCCGCTCACGGCTGGTTTCTTTGCCAAATATTTCGTGCTCTCTGCTGCCGTACAGCAAGGGCAGTTACTGTGGCTGGTGATCCTGGCCGTTATTTGCGCCGCCATCAGCGTATACTACTATTTCCGGGTCATCATCGCCATGTACTTTAAAACAGGAGAGCCGCAGGTAGAGCCTTTTACCCCTGCTTTTAAAGCATTACTGATCGCAACTATCATCATTGTAATACTGCTGGGCGTATACCCCGGCGTGCTGTTACAGTGGGCCTAAGATCTTAGCATACATGCAGAAAGGTGAAAAATGAAGGGGTACGCCTCCCGTTTTTCACCTTTTTTCTTTTGCGCCCTGGCAACTTTTCCTGACCCTTTTTTCTGCGCCCGCTCTTCACTATTCCCCTTTCTCCTTCCAACTTTTATATTAACTTTATGTATAACCCTTCACTATGCGATTCCGTGACATATTCTCCCTGGCCGCCCGTTCTATCAGTGGCAACCGCTTACGCACCGGACTAACTGTGCTGATCATTGCCTTTGGTATCATGGCGCTGGTAGGGATCCTTACCGCCATAGACAGTATTAAGGGCAGTTTGTACAGCAGCTTTGCCAGCATGGGAGCCAACAGCTTCTCCATCCGCAACCGGGAGATGATGATCCGCATAGGCAATGGTGATAATGCCACTAAAGGCAACAGCAAACAACAACAGAAAAAAGTACGTACCTCCAACCGTAATAAAAGGATCTCTTACGATGAGGCGATGGATTTTAAACAGCGCTTCACCTTTCCCTCTATGGTCTGCATTTCCTTTAATGCCGCTGGCGGCCTTACCGTGTATAAGGATAATAAAAAGACCAATCCCAATGTAACAGTGATGGGGGGCGATGAGAACTATGTAGCATTCTCCAATTATACCCTGGACCAGGGCCGTAATTTCACCGCACAGGAAGTGCAGTCCGGTGGCAATGTGGCAATATTGGGACATGATGTGGCATTAAAGCTCTTTGGCCGCAACCTCAAAAACGTAGTGAATAATGCAGTACGTGTGGGCGATGTCCGTTATAAGGTCATAGGTGTGCTGGCCTCTAAAGGCAGCAGCAATATCATGAGCGCGGATAACATTGTGCTCACCTCCGTAAACAACACGCGCCGCGTCTTTAACCGGCCCAATGCCTCGTACCAGATAGGCGTATCTGTGAATAATGTAGCCCAGCTGGAGTCTGCTATAGGGGAGGCCACCGGCCTTTTCCGCATCATCCGCCAGCTGGATCTTAATGAAAGCGAGAACTTCTACATCAGCAAAAGTGATAGCCTGGCAGAGATGTTATTTGCCAACCTGCGTAAGATAACCCTTGCTGCGGCAGTGATTGGCTTTATCACCTTATTTGGCTCCGCCATCGGCTTAATGAACATCATGCTGGTGTCTGTAGCAGAGCGTACCCGCGAAATAGGCGTAAACAAAGCACTGGGCGCTACCGCCCCCACCATACGCAAACAGTTCATTTACGAATCCATTATCATTAGCGTTACCGGCGGTTTGCTGGGCGTGTTCCTGGGCATGATAGTTGGTAACGTAATGTCTTTATTGCTAAAATCCAGTTTCGTAGTGCCCTGGTTGTGGATCACACTGGGCATTGGCATGTGTGCTACCGTAGGATTGATATCCGGTATCTATCCTGCTATGAAGGCCGCCCGCCTGGATCCGATTGTAGCGCTCCGCTACGAATAACCGTTTACATACTACCATTTTATGCACCGCCGGTTACACAAATAAACCGGCAGGAATTTGTTTTTATTCATAGCTTTATCAGATCAGTGAACCATAAAATCATTTAACAGTGGGATCAGCAACAGAAAATTTCAAAGCATTAGGATTAAGCTTACCGCCGGCGCCTACGCCGCTGGGTGTATATAAGCCGTTTTTGATAGATGGTAAGCATGTGTATGTATCCGGCCACGGACCGGTACAGGATGATAAAAGCCTTATCATTGGCCGTATTGGCGCAGACCTGGACATTGAGCAGGGCAAGCTGGCCGCCCGCCAGGTAGGATTGACCATCCTTTCTACACTGGTGGCCAACCTGGGCAGCCTTGATAAAATAAAACGCGTGATAAAGGTGCTGGGTATGGTGAACGCCACTACCGATTTTGGCCGTCATCCCTATGTGATCAATGGCTGCAGTGAGCTGTTTGCCAAAATATGGGGTGAGGAGAATGGTATTGGCGTGCGCAGCGCCGTAGGCATGGGCACCCTGCCGGATAATATCCCCGTGGAAATAGAAGCCCTTTTTGAGCTCCACTAAATAATTACAAATTAGTAATTACTATGGCCTGGTATACCCTTCGTAACACAGATGAGATAGATTCACCTGCATTGCTGCTTTATCCGGAGCGGGTGAAAGAGAATATTGCCTTACTGAAGAGCAGTATCGATAACGTAACGCGCTTGCGCCCCCACGTTAAAACGGTAAAGATGCCGGAAGTGGTGCGCCTGATGCAGGAAGCCGGTATCAACAAATTCAAATGCGCCACCATCGCGGAAGCAGAAATGCTGGGCATAGTGCAGGCCGCGGATGTGTTGCTGGCCTATCAGCCGGTAGGCCCTAAAATAGCGCGTTTAGCTGCCTTAGTAGAACAATACCCGCAAACGAAATACGCTTGCCTGGTAGATGATATCACGGCGGCTACCGCCATCTCTGACCATTTTGCGGCAAAGCAGCAACGCCTGCCTGTATGGCTGGATCTGAACCTGGGTCAGAACAGGACGGGGATTACGCCGGGGGCTGAGGCGCTGGAGCTGTACGCCCAGCTGTCTACCCTGCCTGGTATTACGCTGGTTGGGTTGCATGCGTATGATGGTCACCTGCATGATGCGGACCTGACCCTCCGTACAAAACGTTGTAACGATGCATATGCAGGCGTCACCAAATTGGCGAAATCTATCGCCATCAAAGGGCTGCCCGTGCCACTGATCGTAGCTGGCGGTTCGCCTACTTTTCCCATACATGCGCAGCGCCCGGAAATAGAATGCAGCCCGGGTACATTTGCGTTCTGGGATTGGGGCTATGCACAGGGGCTGCCTGAACAGCATTATCAACCTGCCGTGCTGGTAATGGCACGGGTAATATCTCACCCTGCTCCGCATCTGGTGTGCCTTGATCTTGGCCATAAATCAGTAGCCGCAGAGAACCAGCTGCCCAAACGGGTGCATTTTATCAATGCGGCAGAAGCGGTGCCCGTATCACAGAGCGAAGAGCACCTGGTGATCAAAGTACTGGATAACGCAGCCTATCCTATAGGCACGGTACTGTATGGCATACCTTACCATATATGTCCTACAGTGGCCCTGTATGACAGCGCCCATATTATCAGTGAGCAGAACCTGGAAGGGGTTTGGAAAATAACCGCACGGAATAGAAGCATACTCATTTAATAATACAGCTGTGCAGATGATAGATCATCTGCACAGCTGCATATCCGCACATTAAAAAATTCACAATCGTGTTTATTGTAGATGCACACCTTGACCTAAGCATGAATGCTATGGAATGGAACCGTAACCTGCGGTTGCCGGTAAACGATATAAGGGCCAGAGAGCAGGGGCTCACAGACAAACCAGACCGCGGAAAAGGCGTAGTGGCCCTGCCGGAACTGCGTAAAGGAAATATTGGTCTGGTGGTGGCTACACAGATAGCCCGTTTCGTAGCGCCGGATAATCCGCTGCCGGGCTGGTTCTCTCCGGAGCAGGCATGGGCGCAGACCCAGGGCCAGCTGGCCTGGTACCAGGCCATGGAAGAAGCAGGGGAGATGGTGGCCATTACAGACCTGCCCTCGCTGGAAAGGCACCTGGCGCTTTGGAACAATGGCAAGCCTAATACACAAAAACCGATCGGTTATATCCTGAGCCTGGAAGGGGCAGATTCTATCGTAGATACCTATTACCTGCAGTGGGCATATGAATACGGCCTGCGCGCGCTGGGGCCTGCGCACTATGGCCCGGGCCGTTATGCGCAGGGCACGGATGCTACCGGCCCTATGACCAAGGAAGGACATGCCCTCCTCAAAGAAATGGAAAGACTGAACATCATACTGGATGCTACGCATTTATCTGATGAGAGCTTCTGGGATGCCCTGGATCATTTTAATGGCCATGTATGGGCCAGCCATAATAACTGCCGCGCACTGGTAAACCATAACCGCCAGTTCAGCGACGATCAGATCAAGGCCCTGGTAGAAAGGGGCGCGGTGATAGGCGGCGCGCTGGATGCCTGGATGATGGTGCCCAACTGGCAAAGGGGCGTATCTGATCCTAAAGAGATGCAATGTTCTGTAGAAGTGATGATCGATCATATGGATCATATCTGCCAGATAGCCGGTAATGCGTTGCATATCGGCATCGGCTCTGATCTGGATGGCGCTTTTGGTAAAGAGCAATGCCCCTATGACCTGGAAACCATTGCAGACCTGCAGAGCGTAGCCAGCCTCCTGGAGAAACGCGGGTATTCCGCCACGGATATTGACAATGTAATGCACGGTAACTGGCTGCGTTTCCTGCGTAACGCCTGGAAATAGTACCTGCCAATAATTGAAATGCTGATGTGAACATATTCACATCAGCATTATAAAAAAAGATCCCGCTCTGTGTAGAGCGGGATCGTATCAGCTTATCTTAACCGTATTATTATTCAGCTACAACTTCAAATTCCAGTTCGGCTTCATTGCCTTTACCGAAATCGATCTTTGCTTTGTAAGTGCCTAATTCCTTTACATCATCCAGAATGTGGATACGGCGGCGGTCGATCTCGTAACCTTTCTGCTCTTTAATAGCACGTGCAATCTGCACACCGGTTACGCTACCAAATATTTTACCAGAGGTACCTGTTTTAGCGCCGATTTTAACCGGAGACTCTTTCAGTACTTCTACCACCTTGGCAATTTCAGACAACAGCTTCTCTTCTTTCACTTTCTGCACTTTCAGGCGTTCCTGTAACTGCTTCATGTTGGAAGGGCTGGCCTCTACTGCAAAGCGCTGAGGGATCAGAAAATTCCTGGCATAACCGTTTTTCACGCTTACCAGCTCATTTTTCTGGCCCAGGTTATCAACGTCTTGTATTAAGATTATTTGCATAACTAGTTCTTACTTTAAAAGGTCAGTAACATAAGGCAATAAAGCCATTTGACGAGCTTTCTTAATAGCCTGGGCTACTTTACGCTGAAATTTCAGAGAGTTACCCGTAATACGGCGGGGCAGCATCTTACCCTGATCATTGAGGAACTTCTTCAGGAATTCCGCGTCTTTGTAATCAACGTACTTGATGCCCATTTTCTTGAAACGGCAGTATTTCTTCTGGCGCTTCTCGGTTTTAACGGCGGTTAAGTACTTAATTTCTTGTTTTACTGCCATAAGTTTAAGCTTCTACGGTTTTAGAATCAGCACTAACGCCATGTCTTTTTCTGCCATTGTACTCAACAGCATACTTGTCCAGCGCAGTGATCATGTGGCGTAATACATTTTCATCGCGGTTCAGCTGAATCTTCAGCTTCTCATTGAGGTCGGATGGCGCATTATATTCCAGAACCAGGTACATGCCCGTGGTTTTCTTCTGGATAGGATACGCCAGTGATCTTAATCCCCAGGGATTTTCGTGCGTTACTTCTCCGCCGTTCTCTTTAACGAGATCAGCGAATTTCTTCTGAGCAGCTTTGAAGTCTTCCTCAGAAAGCACAGGGGTAAAGATCACCATCAATTCGTAATTGTTCATTTTCCCTGTTTTAAAATTGTGGTTTAAAAAATAATTGTGCCCAATAAAATTGGGAGGGCAAAGATACAATACATATTTCAATTCCCAAGCCCCCAATAGCGGCCGTTTCAGGGTTTATGCCCCGGCGGATGCCCGGATAGCCGGCTTTTGGGCGCGTGCCGGCAGGGGAAGGACCGGGTGGTATAGGGTAACGGGCTTAAAACTAGTTACTTATATAGTAATGAAAAGCCGGTGGTCCGGCCGGGAAGCCAGGTTAAATTTTCCCCGTCAGGACAAAATTAATATTCCCATATAAAAAAGCGGCTGCCCTACCAGGGAGCAGCCGCTTAAAAAACGGGTTTATTCAAAAAAAATTAGTGGGTAACCAGTATCTCCTTGGTCTGGATGCCATCCTTCGTCTGTACCCGCAGGAAATAGATCCCTGTAGGTATCTTACTGATATCCAGCTCTTTAAAGTTCCGGCCTTTCACCAGGTTCATGGGACCCTGGTATTTCACCCGGCCAAACAGGTCGATCAGCTGCAGCTGGGCCTGACCCGCGTCTTTCTCCATATCCAGCCATATCTGCAGGTGGTTGCCAATAATGCACCACAGCAAGCGCCACAGCAGGTCCTTTACAGTCACGTTTACGGATTGTACCGGGGAGTACAGCACGCTGCCATCCAGGTTCACCAGTTTTATCCGGTAATAGGATTTACCCAGCCAGGGGCTGTAATCATAAGACTGGTAGGCATTGGGCAGGGTAGTAGTGCCATGGGCCGCTACCGTGTCTATAGCGTTAAAGCCGCGCTGGTCGCGGGACCGTTCTACAATAAACCGGGCCGCATTGGTCTCATAAGGCGTACGCCAGTTCAATTTTACAATACCGGTGTCAACCACGGCGGTAAAGGATTGTATCTGGTTCAGCTGGGCCAGGTTATGCAGGTTATAACGGCTTATTACGGGGTAGTGGTCCGTAGTGGTGCTGCTATAGCTGCTTATCAGCTGGGCCGCCTGGGTAAAGATCATGGCGGAGCCAGGCAGGTAAGCCTGTGCCATCTCATTAGAGGCGATCACGTTGTCGATCACCGTAGCGAAGGATACGGTGGATTGCTGGCCGGCCAGGCTCAATGGCAGCGTTAAGGGTTTATAATGGGTGCTGTCATTGATAAAGTTTATATAAGTAGTGGTGGTATCCGGCGCCATTTCCGTGGTGATGGTCTTGTCCAGCGCATCGTTAAAGTCGCCCAGCATCAGGATATTGCTGTACGGGTACTGTGCATCCAGGGAGTCTTTCAGCTCCTGGTTGCCATGCAGGCGGCGGAAATAACCTTCTATCTTATCGGCTGCGGTGCCGGTATTGGCTTTGGCATGCAGCAGCACAAACTGGATCCGCGCGCTATCGCCGTTCAGGCGGGCGCTGGCTTCCATCAGGTAAGGGAAGCGGCCGGATGACCAGTTAAAATAAGCGCTGTCGCTGCCGCCCTGGCGCAATACGCCATAGGAGCGTATGCTGCGGATCACATCTGTTTTATATACAAAGGCCAGTTTCTGTGCGCTCACATAATCCGGGTCGCTCACATTATCCGCATAAGAACCAAAGTCAGAGATAATATAGCTATAACCAGGCAACTGGCTTACTACCTGACGGAAACGGGCGGTATCTACCACTTCTGCCAGGGCAAAGATGTCCGCATTCAGGGCTTTGAGCACGGTGGTCACATTTGCCTGCTGCAGGCTGTCATTGGCTGGGTCCTGTGCCGGGCTGCCAAACCATTCAATGTTCCAGTTCACCACTTTCAGGGAGCGCAGGGAGGTGCCTTTCAGCTGTACCAGGTCGCTGCTCAGGCCATTGGTGCGGAAAGTGATGCTGCCGTTAAAGTTTTGATCTGCCGCATTGGGTGTAAAGCGTACCCATACCGTTTGCGGACCGGCAGCTACTGCGCTGGAGTCATAACCCAGGAACGGGCCGTACGGGCCGGCGCTGTCCCTGGCCATGGTAAAGCCGGCAGAGGCAGTAAGCCTAAGCGTATCCCGCACATTATTACCCCAGAAGCTAAAATGCTGCGGCGCAGATGTTTGCGATACCGGCACATAATCAAAGTCCAGTGCGCGGGCGCTCAGCGTAATAGTAGGCTTGGGCGTTACCGTGCTGTTAAACACGCTGATATCATCCAGCATCCAGCGGGCTGCGTTCAGGCTGGGGGAGGAGGTATATACAAAAGCGATATATACGCTGTCATGTTTAAAGGCCGCCAGGTTAATGCTGTCAGACAGCTGCCAGGCGTCAGAGCCCTGTGCGGGGAATTGCCCGTTCAGCAAGGTCCAGCTGGCCGTATGCGGGTTGCTGATACCATCATAATTGGTGCTCACCATCAGTTGCAGGGCCGGGCCGGCAAACGCGGTACGGCTGGCAAAACGCAATAGCGGAACGGCAAAGCCGCTCAGGTTAAAGGAGGGTGATATCAGCCAGTCGTCATTCTCTACCGGGCCGCCGCTAAAACCGTTGATCTGTACGCCATTGCTGTTGTTCTGCCCAAAAGTGGTACAGCCCCACAGCTGGGCGCCGCTTACGCTATACTGCCGGAAGCCGCCGGAAAGCTGGCTGCTGCCGCTGGGCGTACAATCATTAAAATCAAAGCTCAGTACCTGCTCGCCGGTGTGGAAGCGCCAGCCGCTGGTGTCGATACCGCCAAAGCTATTGCCGGAAAGATCGGTAACCGCGGCGCTGTCCAGCGTAATATAGTAGGAGGTCAGCGGCTGCAGGCTGGTATTTAATGTAAGCGCATTATTAGCGATCGTTACCGCAGCGCTATCAATGGCAAACACCTGTTGCGTGCCATTGCTTACATTATGTAATATCATATTGCCGCTGCCGGCCTGTATATTTTCTGTAAAGGTGATGGCAGGCCGTACAGTGGGCGCCGCCGCAGCTTCCCCATTAGCAGGTTGCAGCATGCTGATAGCGGGAGCCACCGTATCGCTGCCGCTGCTGCTGGCTTGTATATTATCGATCGCAAAGCTGGGGCGCGAGCCTGCGCCGGTGATCTGGCGGTTGGCCCAGCGCAGTTGCACCAGGGGCTGATTGCTGCAGTCTGGTGGCAACGTTACCATTATGTTTACCAGGTTTTGCGGTGTAGTTACGCCGGAGCCGGTTTGTGTGATGTTGTTGTTCTGATACACCGTTCCTGCGATGTTGGTAAAATTGCCGGCATTGCCAATGCGGTATTGCAGCATTACCTCGTTAACACGGGTATTGCTGCCCCCGTCAAATGGGTTGCGCAGGGTCATTATATCATACCGGAATGCAATGTTCAGCTGTCCGATGGTGTTCAGCGCCAATACCAGCGCATTGTCCACGGAGCCGCTGTTCAGGAAGCCCATTTTGCCATTGTAATTATAGGCGCCATTGGTAGTGGAAGAAGCCGTGCCTGACAGGAGCGGTTTATCGCTCTCCGGTGGTGCGGTATTATAATTACCGGAAGGGGAACCCGCCAGGGCCCAGCCTTGCCAGCCCGCCGGGTACACGGTAGCGCCCGGGGTAAGTACATCAAAATTCTGCTGATAAGGCATAGCCTGCGCCGCCGGTTGGGTTTGCGCCCAGGCGCCGGGACATAGCAGCATAAACAGGTAAGTAACCAGTAAATAAGGGAGTAACGGTCTTAACATACGCGAAAAGGTTTTCCTTGAGTTAAACGAAAAAGATATTTTATTAACGGATAGTTGGGATTACACTTTAAATATTTGTGCAAAATACAAATAGTCGTACGGCTTTGGGTACCCTGTTTATGATCTATTTGTTAAATAAATGTATGACTTTCCCTTGATACCTGTTCAATTATGTTGACACACTTTCTATCATCATTTCCCGCATAATGGCATTGAAACTGCATTGACACTGCATTAACATTGCTATGACACTGCTAAGGGGGTGTTTTGTACACCCTGTTGCATTTTCTGCCGGTGACGGGGCCGGGTACATGTTATACCCAAGAGGCCGGCCGGACAACTTGTCAGCCACACACCCACTGGCACATACTTTGGGAATGGACTGAAAAAATCTGAATTCCCATGCAGAAAGGTGCTATACGCGTACAAACCGAAAATATCTTCCCCATCATCAAGAAGTTCCTCTATTCTGACCATGAGATCTTCATCCGCGAGCTCGTGAGCAACGCCGTGGACGCAACCCAAAAACTTAAGACCCTGGCCAGCGTAGGCGAATTCAAAGGTGAGCTGGGCCCCCTGGAAATAACCGTTACACTGGACAAGGAAAAAAAGACACTCACCATTTCAGACCGCGGCATAGGCATGACGGCAGAAGAGGTGGACAAATACATCAACCAGGTAGCGTTCTCCGGCGCGGAGGAGTTCCTGAATAAATACAAAGGTCAGGGCGATGGCGCTAATATCATCGGCCATTTCGGCCTCGGCTTCTACTCTTCCTTCATGATCAGCGACCAGGTTGAGATCTTTACCCGCTCCTGGAGGCCTGACTCCGCCGCCGTACGCTGGGAATGCGATGGCAGCCCGGAATACCAGCTGGAAGAGACCGCAAAAGAAGACAGGGGTACAGACATTGTGCTGCACATCAACGCAGAAAGCGAAGAATTCCTGGATGAGAACCGCATCCGCGCTATCCTGGAAAAGTTCTGTAAGTTCCTGCCCATCCCTATCAAATTCGAAGACAATCAGATCAACAATACCAATCCCGCTTGGACACGCAAACCATCAGAGCTCACCGCACAGGATTACCAGGATTTCTATAAAGAGCTCTATCCCTTTGCAGAAGCGCCGCTTTTCTGGATCCACCTGAATGTAGACTATCCTTTCAATCTTACCGGGATCCTCTACTTCCCCAAGATCACCAAGGGATACGAGATCCAGAAAGATAAGATCAACCTGTACGCCAACCAGGTATATGTAACAGACGAAGTAAAGGACATTGTGCCGGAGTTCCTGATGCTGCTGCATGGCGTGATAGACAGCCCGGACATCCCGCTGAACGTAAGCCGCAGCTATCTGCAGGGCGATCCCAATGTGAAAAAGATCAACGCCCACGTTACCAAAAAAGTGGCGGATAAGCTGGATGAGATGTTCCGCACGGACCGTAAAGGCTTTGAAGAAAAATGGGAGTCCATTGGCCTGTTTGTTAAATACGGCATGATGACAGACGATAAATTCCTGGAGAAAGCCAACAAATTCCATGTGCTCGAAGAGGTGGAAGGCGGCAAATTCTATACACAGGAAGAATACCGTCAGGAAGTGCAGGCCCTGCAAACCAATAAAGAAGGTAAGCTGGTGATCCTGTATGCCACCAACCCGGTGCAACAGGATAGCTATATACAGGCAGCCAAAGCAAAAGGTTATAAGGTGATCAAGCTGGAAACCATTGTGGACGCCGCTTTCATCAACAATATGGAAATGAAATGGGAGAACGTGCAGTTCACCCGTGTGGATGCGGATATTGCGGATAACCTGGTAGATAAGGATGAGAAGAACGACCACGTACTTAGCCAGGATCAGGAAACCCAGTTGAAAGAGCTGTTTGGCCAGCAGATCCCGCAACCCAATATTAAAGTGGAGCTGAAAGGGCTGAGCGCGGAAGCCCAGCCTGTGATCGTTACCCGTCCGGAATTTATGCGCCGCATGAAGGATATGGCGGCCGTAGGCGGTGGCGGTATGAACTGGTATGCAAATATGCCCGATGAGATTAATATGACGGTAAACGCCAACCATCCTATCTACCTGCAAATACTGCAGGAAACAGATAATGATAAGCAGCAAAAGCTGGTGCGCAACCTGGCAGATCTGGCCCTGTTGTCTCAGAATCTGCTGACTGGCGCAGATCTCACCGCTTTTGTGAACAGAAGTGTGGAGTTACTGGGCAATGAAAAAAAGAGCAAAATAATTTTACAATAATAGCGTAACAAATACGTTTATCGGGAGTATTGGTCTAAAACTGCGACCATATTTTATTCACCACAACGGTCTCGTTCAGCAACGCTGGACGGGACCATTTTAATTTAAGGGAGACATATGAAAAAAGGGACATTTAAAAATTTTATCCATGTCTTATTATTTGGAAGCCTTGTTTTAACCGCGTGTTCTAAAAGTGATGTCGTGTCACCGCAGGCAGAAGCAGGCTCCGACGAAAAACCAGTAACCGAAGCAACAACTGGAGACGTCTTTACACAACAAACACTGGGCGTTACTACCCAGAAACTGGCCAGTGCAGCTGGCAACGTCAATCCGAATTACCTGCTGTATGTACCTGATACCTACAACAGTAACAAAACTTACAAATGGCCGCTCGTGATTTTCCTCCACGGCATTGGCGAAATGGGAACCGACATTAACAAGATTAAAAACGTGGGCTTGCCCAGAGTAGTAAAAGGTAAACAATTTGTAATGGTAGCCCCGCAGTGTACCGCCAGCTGGTGGAACACAGATGCGCTGCAGGCCTTCTTTAAACAAATTATCACAAAATATCATGTGGATCCTAAACGTGTTATCCTGACAGGATTGAGCATGGGCGGTTTCCAGACCTGGGTATGGGGCGAGTACTATCCGCAGCAGTTTGCGGCGATCGTTCCTATCTGCGGTGGTGGCGAAGTGCCTAAGGCGCCCAACCTGAAGACCATGCCTATATGGGCTTTCCATAATAAGTATGATCCTACGGTAGCCGTAGTGAATTCCATTGATATGGTGAATGCTGTAAGGCGTGCCGGTAATGCACTGGTGAGATTTACAGAACCAAGTGTAAAAAGCCATGACGCATGGACGGCTGCTTACTCAAATGCAGGCCTGTTTAACTGGATGCTGCAACAGCGTAAACCGTAAGTTGAAAATCATCAGCTATCAGCCGTTAGTATTTTTGCAGTTTTAGCTAACGGTTGATAGCTAACCGCTGATCAGTGGCTTGCTCTTATATCGATCACTTTCAATTGTAACATTGTTTTCCCGTTCCACTCATTTTCATCAAGGGTAAAGACCATATCAAATGGCCGCCGGTTGCTTAGCAAACCAAACTTTTCCGCCATAAAGAACCCGATGCCGGAAAATACAATACCATGTTCGCCCTGTTTAATGGAGAATTTAATATGCTCGTCCTTTACGATCCTGGAAAAACCGGTATCCGTTACATTGCGCGCCAGGAAAATAGGGCGCAGGTTATCAGGCCCCAGCGGCTCAAACTGGTCAAGTATATTATAGAAGCGTTTGTCCATGTCATAAAACGTGATCTCAGAATCGATCACGATCTCGGGGATCAGCAGCTCCGGATCAATAGTGGTAGATACCACTTCCTCAAACTTCTGCCGGAAAGCCTCCACATTCTCGGGTTTCAATGTAAGCCCTGCCGCATAGAAATGCCCGCCATAGTTCTCCAGCAGGTCTTTACACTGGTGGATGGCCTCGTATACGTTAAAGCCCATCACGGAACGGGCGGAACCCGCCACCTGGTCATTGCTTTGGGTAAGGATGATGGTAGGGCGGTAAAAATATTTATCGATCAGGCGGGAGGCTACAATGCCCACCACGCCTTTATGCCAGTCCGGTTTATATAATACGGTGCTTTTGCGGGTGGCCAGCGTAGCATCATTCTGGATAAGGGCCACCGCCTCCCGCGTAATATTATTATCTACTTCCTTTCTGTCAAAATTGTCAGCGTGCAGGATGGCTGCTATCTCTGTGGCCTTTTCAAAATCATTTTCCACGAACAGGTTCACGGCTTTCCGGGCATCATCCATCCGGCCGGCCGCATTTACCCGCGGGGCGATCACAAACACCAGGTTGGAGATGGTCAGTTTTTCTTTCAGCTCGCTCAGGGTGATCAGCGCCCGGATCCCCGGCAGGGGATCCTCGTTCACCTTCTTCAGGCCGTGAAAGGCCAGGATCCGGTTCTCGCCGGTCATGGGCACTATATCTGCCGCAATACTGGTGGCCACCAGGTCCAGGTAGCGCAGCACCGTATGCTCCGCCACGCCGAGCTTCTGGGCCAGCGCGGTAATAAGCTTAAAGCCTATGCCACAGCCGCTTAGCTCTTTATAAGGATAAGGGCAGTCGTATTGTTTAGGATTCAGTATAGCTACTGCCGGCGGCAGCGTGGCATCCGGCAGGTGATGGTCGCAGATGATAAAATCAATGCCATGCGTTTTAGCCGCAGTGATATGCGCCATGGATTTAATACCACAGTCCAGCGCGATCACCAGTGTAAAGTCATTTTCAATGGCATAGGTGATACCGGCGGTGGAAATGCCATACCCCTCCCGGTAACGGTGGGGGATATAGAACTCAATATGAGGGTAGATCCTTTGCAGAAAATCGTACACGGTAGCCACAGCGGTGGTGCCGTCTACATCATAGTCGCCGTACACCAGTATCTTCTCCTTGCCCATAAAGGCCTGTTCAATGCGGGTTACGGCTTTATCCATATCCTTCATCGTCCACGGATCGTGAAGATCTGCAAGGGTAGGGCGGAAGAATTGCCGGGCAGTATCATAGGTATGAATGCCACGTTGCACCAGCAGCCTGCATAATAGTGGATGTATGCGCAGGGACTGCTGCAGTAACGCCTCTTCTTTTGGTTGATATGATCTTACGGTCCAGCGTTTTTGCATGTCTGTCTTGTGAAAGGTGATAGGTGAAAAGTCAATGGTCAGATAGCGGCGGTCAATAGTCAATTCACGCTTGCCCTTTCTCTCACCTAAAACGTTCTGTCAGTAGTAAAACGTACTAATTGTTCCAGTCCCCTCCTGATCTCGTTGTCAGGGAACGTGTGCAGGATAGCCAGCGCCTCGTCCCTGTACTGGAACATTTTCTCCTGTGCATAGGCAATGCCCCCCGAGGCTTTAACCATAGCAATAACGGAAGCTACTTTTTCTTTATCGGTATTATGATTCTTTACAATGTTGATGATGCGGCGCTTTACATCCGGGGTGGCCTGCTGCAGGGTATAGATCAGCGGCAGGGTCATTTTTTTCTCCCGGATATCTATGCCGGTGGGTTTGCCCACGTTATCAGACCCATAATCAAACAGGTCATCCTTGATCTGGAAGGCCACGCCTACCTTTTCCCCAAAAAGGCGCATCTGTTCTGCAATGTTTTCGTCATTGCTGGTGGTCCAGGCCCCGGCGGCGCAGGCGGAGGCCAGGAGGGAGGCCGTCTTCCGGCGGATGATGTCAAAATAAACATCTTCCTGGATATCCAGCTTACGGGTCTTCTCCATCTGGAGCAGTTCGCCCTCGCTCATCTCGCGTACCGCCACCGTCAGTATCTCCAAAGTTCGGTAGTCATGGTTGCTAAGGGACAGCAGTAAGCCCCTGGTCAGCAGATAGTCCCCCACCAGTACGGCAATTTTATTTTTCCATAAGGCATTGATGGAAAAAAAGCCCCGGCGCTCATTGGCGTCGTCCACCACATCATCATGCACCAGGGTGGCAGTATGCAACAGCTCCACCAGTGCCGCGGCGCGATAGGTGCTTTCCTGTATCTCGGTACTGAAAAGGCGGGCGGAAAGTAGCACGAACATGGGCCTGATCTGTTTACCCTTGCGCTTTACGATATAATGCATGATCCTGTCGAGCAGGGGCACATGACTTTTAACCGCATCCGCGAATTTACTCTCAAAATCATGTAATTCCTTAGTGATCAGCTGTTTAATCTCGTCCATGTACTATGCGAAAAAGATTGCTAAGCTATGCTTAAAATATCAAAGTTTTAACAATTTGGCCCTTAATTTGTATATACCCGGATAACAATGCTTTAACAGAGCGTTAGTAATACGATAACAAATAAGCAATTTAAGGTATAACAATTGTTTTACCTAAGCTTTAATATTGAAGCAGTTATCAATGAAAATAATATTGTAAGAAAAATTTGTATATTCATTTATGATTTTTACCTTTGCTGGGTAAAAAACGGGTTATTAGTAAATCTTTAACAGTTTTTAAATAGAAAACAATTATGGCAAGCAAAAAGTACTTATTACTGGCCGGCGCTATGAGTTTACTAGCGGCGTCTTCCAGTTTTGCACAAGTTCAGCCTAACTACGATGCACTTGACTCATCTAAGGTGCCCGCATCTAGAGCTGCACAGCAAAACAATTTCGTTAACCATCAGTATGATTACCCTGCTAAACCCCGGGACATGTGGGAATTAGGTTTCCACGGTGGTTATCACTTCATCAGAGGTGACGTGGACGCTAAACCCGGCTTTGGCGGTGGTCTGTCTCTGAGAAAATCTTTAGGTCATACGATCTCAATCAGGGCTGAATATACCGGTTCTTTCGACCGTGGTCTGGATTATCAGCTGCGTCCTGCTAACTACGCTGGTGGCAACACCAACTGGTCAGCTACAGCTGCACTGAACAACGGCAAGATCGTTCCTAACTACAAAACGGCTACTCACCAGGCATCTATCGACCTGATGGCTTCTCTGAGCAACATTCTGTTCTACAAATCTGAGCCTAAGATCAACTGGTATGTATTTGGTGGTTACAGCCTGCTGCTGATTGACGTTGACGTTGACGCCGTTGGCGCTAACGGTCAGGGTTACAATTTCCAGGGCGTTGATTTCCTCGGCAAACGTAAAGATATTAAGGATGCTGTGAAAAACATCCTGGATGGCGATTATGAGTCTAACGCTCCTTCTCAGGGCAACCGCGCTCAGATCGGCCGTAAAGATAACAACCAGATGTGGCGTCACGCTGTTGACTTCGGTACTGGTATCGCTTTCAAAGTTTCTAAGCGTTTCAACATCGGTGTAGAAGAAAAACTGACTATGCCGTTTGATGATTATCTGGACGGTTACAATTCCGGCGCTTATGATGCCAGCAAGGACTTCTTCTCCTACACCAGCATCCGCCTGAACTTCAACCTGGGTAACCCCAACAAGCGCGTACAGCCTTTATGGTGGATCAACCCGCTGGATTTCGCCTACAACGAGCTGAGCTCTCCCCGTCACATGAAACTGCCTACCCCGGTATTACCGGATGCTGATGGCGACGGTGTAACCGACCAGTTTGACCGCGAGCCTAACACTCCTGCAGGCGCTCCTGTAGACGTACACGGTGTAGCTAAAGATACTGACGGTGACGGTGTTCCTGACTTCAAGGACAAACAACTGATCACTCCGACTTACTGCCAGCCGGTTGACGCTGATGGTGTTGGTAAGTGCCCGGATCCTGAGTGCTGCAAAAACATGACTCAGAAACCCGCTTGCTCCAGCATCGTTCTGCCTAGCGTAGCTTTCAAAGGTAGCTCTACCAAGGTTTCTTCTGACAACGAGGCAATCCTGTCCAGCGTAGCTAATACCCTGAGAACTAATCCTGAGTGTAATGTACTGGTTACCGGCCACGCTGGTGCTAAAGGCAAAAAAGGTGGTGTTGACCTGAGCAGCCGCCGTGTTGACGCTGTGATCGACTACCTGGCTGACAAGCAAGGCATCGACCGCGGTCGCTTCATCAAACAGAATACTCCTGGTGAATCCAGCACTGTAGACTTAGCTCCTGCTAACTAATATAGTGGTGTATCACACCTAGATGATATTGAAGAAATCCCCCGTTACGGTTTACCGTAGCGGGGGATTTCGCTTTTTAGGGACATCCCTGGCGGAGCCATCCTTAACTGATAATATACAAATGATCATTTATTGCTGTAATTTTGCTCGCCTTTACTTACAAACTACTTAAGAGTGAGAATAGATATTAACAGGGTAAGCCTGGCCGGATTTGTCGTAGCACTGGGTATTATATACGGCGACATCGGTACCTCTCCGTTATACGTTTTCAAAGCTATTATGGGGACCAACCCCATCAGTGACCTGCTGGTAATAGGGGGTATCTCCTGTATAATATGGACTTTGACCCTCCAAACCACCATTAAATATGTGATCCTGACCCTCCAGGCGGATAATAAAGGGGAAGGCGGGATCTTTTCCCTCTACGCCCTGGTACGCCGCCACGCCAAATGGGCCGTTATCTTTGGGATGATCGGTGGCGCCGCCCTCCTGGCAGATGGTATCATTACCCCGCCCATCACCGTTACCTCCGCCATCGAAGGCCTCCGTACCCTCGACGTATTCAAAGACCTTAGCCAGCTCACGATCGTTAAGATCGTGCTGACCATCATAGCAGGCCTCTTCTTCATGCAGCAATTCGGCACCGTTTCCATCGGTAAGATGTTCGGGCCTATCATGGTGATATGGTTTTCTATGCTGGGTATACTGGGCACTGTGCATATTGCAGATGACCTTTCTGTGCTCAAAGCCTTCAGCCCGCACTACGCCATAGAATTACTGACCACCTATCCCAAAGGATTCCTGATCCTGGGGGCGGTGTTCCTCTGTACCACCGGGGCAGAGGCCCTGTACTCAGACCTGGGGCACTGCGGCAAAAGCAATATCCGGGTATCCTGGATCTTTGTAAAAGCCTGCCTGATCCTCAACTACCTGGGCCAGGGCGCCTGGCTGCTTACCCAACGCGGTCAGATCCTGCCTAAGGACCAGAACCCCTTCTTTACCATCATGCCGGAATGGTTCGTGATATTCGGGGTGCTCATTGCCACCCTGGCCTCTATCATCGCCAGCCAGGCCCTGATCTCCGGGTCCTTTACCCTGATCTCAGAAGCCATGCGCCTTAACCTCTGGCCTAAATTGAAGATCAACTACCCCACAGAAATGAGGGGACAGCTATTCATACCGGGCATTAACGTGATGCTGTTTGTGGGCTGTACCGCTATTGTCCTCATCTTCCAGGAGTCCAGCGCAATGGAGGCGGCCTATGGCCTGTCTATCACCATCTGTATGCTCATGACCTCCTGCCTCTTTGCCTTTTATCTCTACACCCGCCGCGTGCGGGTGGCCTGGGTATTATTATACCTGGTCATATACCTGACGATCGAATTTTCCTTCCTCTTCGCTAACCTGGTCAAATTCATGCACGGCGGTTATGTAACAGTAGTGGTTGCCGGCATGCTGTTCATGGTGATGATCGTCTGGTTTAAATCGCGCAAGATCAAGAACCGTTACGTGGAGTTTGTACGGCTGGAAGACTACCTGCCCATTCTACAGGAGCTGAGCAACGATACCTCCATTCCCAAGTATGCCACCCACCTGGTGTACATGAGTAGCGCAGACAATCCAAAAGAAATAGAGCATAAGGTCATTTACTCCATCCTCAATAAAAAGCCTAAACGGGCAGATATCTACTGGTTTGTGCATGTGGATGTGGTGGATGAGCCCTACCTGAGCGAATACTCTGTACAAACCATCATCCCTAATGAAGTGATACGGGTAGAGTTCCGCCTGGGCTTTAAGGTGGAGCAACGTATTAACCTCATGTTCCGCATGGTGGTGGAAGATATGGTGCGTAATAAGGAGGTGAACATCACCAGCCGTTATGAGTCTTTAAGTAAGAACAATGTAGTAGGTGATTTCCAGTTTATCGTAATGGAAAAGTTCCTCTCGCACGACAATGACCTGCCCTTGTACGAACGGATGGTGATGCGTATGTACTTCTTCCTGAAAAAGATCAGCCTTTCAGAAGAACGCGGTTTTGGTCTGGACTCCAGTTATGTGACCATTGAGAAATACCCGCTGGTGGTAGCGCCTATCACCAACCTGCAACTGCGGCGTATTATCCCGTCTTAAGATAAAACTTATCTATCATATAAACTGCGCCCGGATAACACCTGGGCGCAGTCGTTTATTTGTACTGGAACGAGTATAAAATAATAGGGGTAGAACTATTATTATTGAGTAAACCATGTCCCCCATGAAAAGACTTTTACTCCTGTTAGCCTTTGTAAGCTGTCATTGTTTCTTACACGCCCAGTCCATCACCTTTTTATTTCCGGAACCGGGTATGCCAGCGGAGAACGGCATCTGGAAAGATACCGGCATAAACGTAACTGTAACGCCTTTTGCGCCCGGCCAGGTAACCGCTGTAACGGCTGCTGCCGCTGGCCGCCAGCTCTCCCTGCGGCGGGTACCCAATGGTAGCTATACAGGGCGCCTCTCTTTACAAGGTGTGCCAGGTGATACCCTTACCCTGTTGATCACCGCCAGAGACACTTTACAGAACACCGGCGATACCGCCATTAGCTTTATTTACCGGCCCGTAAATGATCCCAGCATCAGCCTCCGGGTAGATAGCCTGGCCGATTCCGCGGTGGCGCGGCCTGTATGGGCGCTGCACGCCCGCTGCAATACCGCCACCGGCAGCGGCAATATTGCCGTGTATAATACTGCTTTCCCGGAGCAATTGATCGCCACAGGAACAGACAGCATACCATCATTAGACCTGTCCGCCTATAACGGACATAAGCTGGGCATACGCATAGTAGCTACAGACAGTATTGGCCGTACCGCGGAGAAGCGGCTTACCGTGTTTATAGAAAGTAGCCCATACCTTACGCCGTATCTCACCGCTAAAGGCGCCATCCTGGATTTCCGCTATAACAAAGCGTTACTGGCAGATACCGTAACCGGTTTCCCCTTCCTGGTGGATGCGGCTAATGGCCAGCGTACCGGCCCGCTGATCGCCAGAGCGGTAGACCGTACCTTTCCGGATGCCTATGTAACGCCGGAAGGCGCGCTCTTTAAGGTCCGCTCAGATACCATGACGGAATGGAAGAACGGACAGGCCATACAGCAACGCGCCAACCGCCTGGATGTATCCGGTCAATATGCTGCCTGGTTCACAGACGGAAACCTCATCGTAAAGAACCTCTCCACCGGCGATTCTACCATTGGCGAAATATCACCGGATACAATAGGTTTCTTTAATGGCAACCTGGACGTGGGACCCAATGGGCTGACCGCCCTGGAGATCTCGCCTTTCCGTACGCTCAGTAACGTGTACACTTTCCACAACGGGCAGTTCACCAACATCAGTCAGGGACCTCCGGATCATTCCCCGCTCACAGATGGTACAAACGTGATCTACTACAAAGAAGACTCGGGTTTGCCGCTCTACCTGTATAATGGTCAGACCACTACGCTGTTAGGCACGCCTGGCAGCAGTGCAGATGGCACATTTGGAGGGCCCTTTGTCGATTACCAGCTCAATAACCGCTATGCCGCCTTTGTAAAGGAAGGGCAGATCAATTTGATGGATACCTCCGGCGTAGTACACCAGCAAGGCGTATTCAACTATTGTCCCTCCTGTGATAACCGGGTACGTATAGACCTGTTGAATGAAAAAGGGGAGCTGATGGTATCCATACCCGATAGCGGACGCTATTTCATAAGCAGGAGCGGCCAGCGTAAACGTGTTACCAACATGCCGGACCGGGCCAATGAGCAGGAAGGAAAACTAAGCAGGTCCTTCTTCGATAACGGGCAATGGTACGTGCTTATTGGTAATACCCTGTTTAAGGTGAATACAGATACGCTGCCGCCTAACCATATCAGCAGCTTTGAGAAAACAGTGAAGCCGGATAGCATACTCGCTTTTACCGCGGATGATTTTACCGCTAATTTCTCTGGTCCCGGGCAGTTGTTAAGTATCAGCTTCACATCACTGCCTGCGCACGGAGTACTCAAATATTTTAACAGCCCGTTATCGCCGGGCGCCGTTATCAACCGGGCTAACCTGGCGCAGCTTTCCTATATACCGGATGCCGCCTTTACCGGAACAGACAGTATTCGCTGGATCGCATCCAACGGGGTTGATAACACGGTGGATACTGCCGCTATTTATATCCATGTAACAGACAGCATTACCGTTGTGCCGGTACCACAGCCCGTGATCAGTGGTTTGCATAATTCCTATTGTAATGCGGAAGGCCCCGCGCCGGTAAAGATCCTGAACCTGCCTGTGCCTGATATCACGGTGCAGGTATTGCTGGATAGCACAACAGTACTGCCGGTAGCGGCAGACAGTACATTCACCATAACGCCGGCCAGTCTTACGCCAGGTAAACACACCGTTACCATCGCCTTCAGTTACGACACGGCGCATAAGCAACTAACCAGGCAGTTTACCATAACGCCGGCTGTTACGCCGGATGTAACTTTATCAGTGAACGTAAATCCTATCATAAGTGATACCATACCGGTAGTGATCACCGCTACCAATGTAACCGGCGGCGGCAAACAGCCCTTATACGCCTTTGCATGGGATGCCGGTTTTACGGACCTGTTGCAGATAGAAGGTACCGCCAATACAGCTACCGTAACGCCGGCGGAGTTTAAACTGGGTGATAATTGGGTATACGTGCGCATGCAGACCAGTGATGCCTGTGCCGCAACAGCCACCGCCACAGACAGTATCCGGATCAACAAGACCAATATCACCGCCATTACAGATGTGGATGCGCCTGGTAAGGCCATCCATATTTTCCCGAACCCGTTCCGGGGCGATCTCTATATCCGGGGACTGCAGCCCAACCGGAGCTATATCATCTCTTTGTACAATGTACAGGGCAGCCTGTTATACAGGCAGCGGACAGTGAACAATACCCAGGCCCAATTGCACGTGCCGGTTACCGGCGGCAGGCTCTATTTCCTGAGCGTGTATGATGAACAAAAGAAAAAGACGCTTGGCACGGAGCAATTACTGGGCTATTAGTAATATTGTGGCATGGAAGCCATCCACCGCCAGATAATAACGCATGTCAGCAGGCATATTTCACTTTCAGCAGCGGAGCAGCAATTATTCCTGTCCCTGCTGAAGGTGAAACAGCTGCGGCGTAAACAATACCTGCTGCAGGCCGGCGATATATGCGGCTATGAGCACTTTGTGACCGAAGGATGTTTGCGCTCTTTTTATGTGGATAACAGCGGTAACGAATATACCCTGCATTTTGCCATGGAAGACTGGTGGATCACAGACCTGGATAGCTTCCTGCATCAGACGCCCGCTGTTGTGCATATAGAGGCCCTTACGCCCGTAACAGTGCTGCAGCTGGATAAACAGTCCCTGGAGCAATTATATGCCGCTATACCCGCCTTTGAGCGCTTTTTTCGCATACTGCATCAGAATGCCTACCTGGCGCAGAACAGGCGTATCCTTAATAACATCAGCATGAGTGGGGAAGAACGTTATACAGACCTGGTAAAACATCATCCGGAGCTGGTGCAGCGTGTACCCCAGAAACATATTGCTTCCTACCTGGGCATTACGCCGGTGTTCCTGAGCCAGATCCGTGCACAGCGTAAACCCGCTGCTGATTAAATTATTTTAACGGCATTTATTAAATTACCTGAACGTTCGTTAGCCTCTTTCCATCGGACCTTTGTGTGCATAAACAAGTAGCTATTATGCACACAGATCATCAGTTTCCACCTGCCATTTTTGAACCGTTCCCGCTGCAGCATATTATCCTCCGCAATCGCCTGATAGTAGCGCCTATGTCGCGTGTAAGCGCTGCCAGTAATGGAACGCCCACCCCCATAATGGAAGACTATTATACCGCATTTGCCAACGGAGGTTTCGGCATGATCATTACAGAAGGCGTGTATACAGATGATATCGCCAGCCGTGGATATCCACTTCAGCCGGGTTTGGTAACGCCCGCCCACCGGGATGGCTGGCAGCGCATCGCCGCAAAAGTACGCGGAGCGGGCGCCCACTTCATTTGTCAGCTGATGCATGCAGGGGCCCTGTCACAACATCATACGCATACCTGGGCGCCCGCGGCAGTAAGCCCTTTGGGCCGCCGTATGCCGGAATATGGCGGCGGCGATGGCCTCTTTTCCTTGCCACAAGCCATGACCACAGATGATATCCACACCGTGCGTGATGGTTTTGTACACGCCGCTCAAGAGGCCTCTGTCGCCGGTTTTAGCGGGATAGAGATCCATGCCGCCAACGGCTACCTGCTGGATCAGTTCCTGACGGATTATACCAACCTGCGTACGGATGAATACGGCGGCGCTATTACCAATCGTTACCGGCTGATAGCAGCGATCATACAGGCCATCCGCCAGGTAACGCCTGCGGGCTTTATCATAGGCCTGCGCCTTTCAGAAGGTAAGGTAAACAACCTGCGTTACCGCTGGCCACAGGGGCCTGCCGCCGCCCGTGAGCTGCTGACGGCCGTTGCCGCCACCCCGCCGGACTATATCCATATTGCGGCAGAAAGTGGTAACTGGGAGCGGGATTGTATGTATATGGACGGTACTTCATTTACCAGCCTGGCCAAACAAATAGTAGGAGTGCCCGTTATTGCCAATGGCGGATTACATGAGCCGGCACAGGCTGCAAAAGTGCTGGAACAAGATCATGCCGATCTGCTGGCCCTGGGTAAAGCGGCCCTTTGCAACCCTGATTGGCCGCAGCGGATACGGGATGGTTTACCTACCGTGTCCTTTCATCCTGGCATGATAAAACCCAGTGCTGCCATTACACATACAAGACAAGTATCGGCCGATTTGTCCCTTATATAACCCTGTTGATCACATTTGTAACAGGTATATTTGCTTATGCCCTAATCTTGAGAAAAAAGAACCCTTATGCAAAAGCAAGTATACCTGCTTTTTTGTGCCCTTTGCCTGGCAGCCACTGTGCATGCACAAAACATCACCGCAGAACTGGATACACTATTACGGGCCTATTACCGCCGTGGCGAATTTAACGGCTCGGTGCTAATAGCCCGGCAGGGCAAGATCCTGCTGGAAAAGGGGTATGGTTACAGTAACCTCACTGCCCGTACCCTCAACGATGGGCACACACGGTTCCAGATAGCCTCCGCTACCAAACCTTTTACCTCCACGCTTATCCTTAAACTGGTATCGCTGCATAAGCTATCGCTGGATGATAAGCTCAGCAAATTCTATCCTGATTATCCCAAGGGGGATAGCATTACAGTTGAAAATCTGCTGAGCCACACCTCCGGCATCTATGATTACACGCGTGATGGCGACTTTATGAATAATGAAGCGGGCAAGCCCAATACGGAAGAAATGATGATGGCGCTTTTCAAAGACAAACCACTGGACTTTTCGCCCGGTACCCAATGGAGTTATAGCAATTCAGGTTATTCCATGCTGGGTTATATCGTACCCAGGGCAGCCGGCCTGTCTTACGATAAAGCGATCCGGAAATACATCTTCACTCCGTTAAAAATGGATAGCAGCGGGTTTGATTTTGTACACCTCGACAGTACCCGGAAAGCGATTGGTTACTATGCAGATTCAACAGGTGCATACAATCAGCGCGCACCCATTGTAGATTCATCCGTAGCGTTTGCAGCGGGCGCTATTTATTCAACTGTGGAAGATCTGTATAAATGGCATACCGGCCTGCAACAATATGCCATCGTGAACAAAACACTGCAGGATAAGGCCTACAAGCCGTTCAAAAACAACTATGGTTACGGCTGGATAATAGATTCCATCTACGGCCGGCGCATGGTTTCGCATAGCGGTGCTATTTGGGGTTTCAGAAGCAATTTTGCCCGAATCACGGAAGATGATGTATGTGTGATACTGCTCTGTAATATAGAAACGCCGGCAATGACCAATATGACCCGTAGAATACTGGCGGTGTTATATCATCAGCCATATACGATACCCCAGCTAAGAGTACCCGTGCAGGTAAGCGCGGCAGTACTGGCAAAATATGCCGGATTTTATGAAATAAAGGAGATACCCCTGCGGATAGAAATGAAACTGGAAAACGGTACATTGGTTGCATATCCCAACAATGGGCCCCGCTCAGAATTGATGGCAGCAGATGCCACACATTTCTTCCTTAAAGATGATCAGGATTATGAAATAGGATTCGATTTGGATGAAAGCGGTGTTCCCAAAAGTATGCAACTGCGGAATAGTATAGGCCCCCGTACAGCTGTCAGGGTGCCGTAGTAGCGCATAAAAGAAAGGGTATACCAAACCCGAAGCGCATGCTTCGAGCTTTTGATATACCCTCATTTTGTATTAATACTTCCTGTTCTTCCTGTGCGCGTTCACCTGTTTAGAGATCCTGCCAAACTGCTTTTCCACCCTTTTCTTCTCCGTGGCATTCGCCTGGTAATGGTATTGCTCCCGCAACAGTTTCAGATAGCTGCGGTACACCAGCTCCGGCAGATCGCCGTTCTTCACCGCTGTTACCACGGCGCATCCTGGCTCATGCTGATGGGTACAATCCCCAAACCGGCATTGGGCAGCCAGGGCCATTATCTGCGGATGATGGGAAACTACTACCGCATCTTCTTCCAGCGTAAGCCCAAACTCCCGCATCCCTGGCGAGTCAATGATCATACTGCCATTGGGCAGGGCAGCCAGCTGCCTGCTGGTGGTAGTATGTTTCCCTTTACTGTTGGCCGTGCTTACAGCCCCTTCCTGTTGCAGCGGGGCGCCCAGCAAGGCATTCAGCAAGGTGCTTTTCCCCACCCCGGAAGAACCCAGCAAAGCATAAGTACGACCGGGCAGCAGGTATTGCGCCGCCCACTCCTTCAACCCAGACGGGTTCAGCGCGCTGGAAAGTATCACCGGACATTGGTACCCTAATGCCTGTACCTGCTGTTCGTATGATAGCGGATCATCCACCAGGTCCTTTTTATTAAGGATCACGATGGGTTGTATGTTACATTGTGATACCTGCTGCAGGTAACGCTGCAACCGCATCAGGTTAAAGTCGCGATCCAGCCCCTGCAGGATCAGCGCAGCATCGATATTGGCTGCTATTACCTGTTTTTCGTGGCTTTTACCGGGTTGTTTCCTGCTTAATTCATTCAGGCGGGGTAATACCTCCAGGATAATGCCCTGATCCTCATACCCCTTAAATGCAACCCAATCGCCGGCTTTAGGTAATTCCCACGACTCGCGGCTGTTTAACAGCGCCCCGGAAAGCATGGCCTCCACAGGGCCGGCTGAGCTGATAAGCGTATGTTTAAAACCTTGTATGGCCGTTACGCGGCCCGCTGACAGGCCTTGTGCCTGGTATGAAATAAAATGTTGTTCAAAATGGGGATACCACCCGTATTGATGTAATAATGACATGGGTAAATGATTACAGCCCTGCGTACGGAAAGATCCGTGCATAGCTTTAGTGCATTAATGTGATATGTAACAAAAATGAGAGGGACGCAGGGGCATACCTAAGTATCAGAGCGCCTGCGTTAGGCTGCTATATCAGCAAAGGGGCGATATGTGGTAATAAACTGTGACATCAAGTCACAAAGATAGGAATTTTTATTTATACCCTTTTTGAGCGCATGGCTTTCACCTGCTGCAGGCGCTCATCTTGTATATATTTTTTATATTCTGCGGATTCCCGGGCATACAGGGCCAGCTTACCCTCTTCATTGAAATGTATGCCCCAGCCATAACGTTTGGTCAGCGGAGAAGCGCGCATACAGGGCTGTCCCTTTGAAAAGAATTGTGCTCTTTCTGCATCATAGGTACGGGCGCCTACTTGCTGCTTCACCGCAAATACCTGGAATACCACATCATCAGAGGTGTATTGATAAGGATGTTCGATCACCATTTCAAACTGGATATTGGCGGCGGTTTTTTCCGTGCCTTTTAATGGCGGCATTTCGCCGGTGGCGATGGGGCAATCGTCTGCTACGGCTATAAAGGCGTTATAGTAGTTGGTGGTATGAATGTTATTGACTTTCATAGTTGATATAAAGATAGGAAAATCACAAAATACCTGCTTACAAGTGTAACTGTTGCAGTGGACAGCATGCCTTCAAATCTCTAATGCGTTTCGCAGCGAGTTGAAATTTGCAATCAATTTATTCAGTAACTTAGATATCCCGATAATGATGATAGTATGTAGGTATTACTGGTTGAATATAGCATTTGTCACACCCCTAAGATGGATCCATTGATAGTCGTATATATATACGACAATTGTTAAACCAAAATAAACCCTTGAATGTATCTCATGTATGTAGATGAAAGCGGTGACCCCGGAGTTGGCAAATACGCCTCTCCCCATTATATTTTATCTGGCTTGATAATCAACTCAAATGACTGGCGTAAATATTTAGATCAGATAAAAACATTCAGAACCGCTGTAAAAAAAATGTATGGACTGAATATAAGAGAGGAAATACATGCTGCTGAACTAATACGAATAAATAAAATTAAGTCTTATGCAGCGATACGAAAGGCAGATCGGATTCACATTTTAAGAAATCTGGCTGTACAAATACCTGTAATATTTAACACCGCTAAAGTAGTAAACGTTTGCCTCAGGAAAGCCGATTTCCCGGCTGATACTGATTTTCAGAAACTCGCATGGAGCAGGCTAATTACGCGATACGATGTCTACTTGAAAAAATCAGTTAAAGACAATGGAATAATTATAGCCGATGACTCATCGGAGGGTACCATTCGATCGTTATTGCGCAAGCTTCGCACATACAATCCTATAATGTCACATTTCAATGGAGAGACATATAATGCGCCAACAGATAATATAATCGAGGATGTATTTCACCGGGATTCCGCTCACTCCTATTATATTCAGATCGCAGATGTAATAGCCCACTTATTGTATAGGAAGGAATATCCAAAAGGGAGCCTTAAGAAATATGGTGTACACTTGTATTTTGACGAGTTGAAGGATATCCTTCTTAAAGAGGCAAGTAAAAAAGATGCAATGGGAGTAGTTAGAAATTAAAAAGCCCCAGTTCAAAACTGAGGCCCAAATTTTTTGGTTTTTGCGGCCCGATAAAGCCAAGCGGGCTATACCAGGTCGACCTAATGTAAAGTTAATACTTGCTATTATAATTGGCAAATTTAATGTTTGTAGCATATCTCAACTGTACCTGCCCTCCCACGGCAACTCCACCTCAAACCTGCTCCCTTCTCCTTCAACTCCCACCGCACTAATCGTTCCATGATGCAGGGAGACGATCTTCTTTACAATCGCCAGTCCAATCCCCGTTCCATCATACTGGTCCTTGGTATGCAGGCGTTGAAACACTTCAAATATCTTCTCCGCATACGCATTCTTAAAACCAATACCATTATCTGCAAACGTAATGTGGGTAAAGTATTCTCCATCCACCTGCTCTTTTGCTGTATGTACTGTGATCACCGGCGTCCGGTCTTTATGCGCAAACTTCAGGGAGTTGCTGATCAGGTTCTGGAACAGCTGTCCCAGTAGTAATGGCACGCCTGTAACCATTGTTTCTCCGGAGTAACGCAGCTCCGCATCTTTTTCCTTTACGGAGATCTCCAGGTCAAACCATATCTGTTGTAACAGCGCCTGCAGATCTACCTGCTCAAACTGGAGCTTATCCTGCGAGAGCCGGGAAAAGGCCAGCAGATCATCTATCAGCGCAGACATACGGCCAGAGGAATAGATGATCGTATCAATATATTTGTAGATGGCGGGATCGCTTAGTAATTCCAGGTGATCCACTTTATCCTTCAGCATTTTACTGAAGATGGAGATCTTGCGCAAAGGTTCCTTCAGATCATGGGAGGCTACACTGGTAAACTGCAGCAGCTCATAGTTCAGTTTTTCCAGTTCTGCGGTACGTTCCTTTACTTTCTGCTCCAGTATATATTTCTCCAGTTCTTCCCGGGTACGCAGCGCTTCCTGGATCCTTTTCTCTTCGGTGGTATCGCGTACTTCCAGCACACCGCCTTTTAAGATACTGTTCTCCAGTATGGGACTGAAAATAAAGGCTACCGGGTAAAAATGGCTGTCCCGGTGTACAAATACTTCTTCGCCGCTGATCTGGTGGTGCGCTTTCATCGCCTGGTCAATGGGGCAGTCGTCAATAGGGTAGTGGCGCCCGTCTTGCCGGGTATGATGTATGTAGTAATGCAGGGGTTTCTCCTGTAGCTCATGTAATTTATAGCCCGTCATCTGTTCTGCGGCAGGGTTCATATAGGTACATACCTGGCGGTCATCTATCATGAACAGCGCCTGCATGGTATTGTTGGTAAGGGTGTTTATGAGCGCATTCCTGCTTTGCAGTTTTTCCAGCGTGGTCTTCCTGTCTGTGATGTCCATGCAGGAGCCTGCATAACCTTCAAACACGCCTGTAGGGCTATAATAGGGACTGGCATTGGATACGCACCAGCGTACGCCGCCATCCCTTCTGGTGATACGGAATTCAAATTCAAAATTCTTGCGGTGCTGAAAAGCGGATAAAAACGCTTCCCGCATCGGTGCCTTGTCTGCCGGGTCAATAGCGTCCATCCACTGGGCGCCGTGGTGCATTTCAAACGGTCTTCCGGTCCAGTCTATCCAGGTTTGATTTACGTAAGTATTCTCCGCTTTGTTATTGGTCATCCATAATGCCACGGGGGAGGCCTGTGTGATGGTGTTGGCAAAGGCTTCCATCTTGCGCAATGCTTCGGCGGTGCCGCTATAGGGGGATACATCGCGAATAACGGCCAGCAGGTGCTGCCGGTCCTTGAACAGGAAGGGCGTCACCACCATGTCCGTATGTATGGCCACGCCGTCTTTTCTTCGGTGGATGGCGGTGCCGGTGTAGGATCTGCCCGTTTTAACGATCTCGCGGATGCCTTCGAACTCCTCCGGCGACTGTTGCAGCAGCAGGCTGCCATGCATGCCTATGAGCTCCCGGTGGGCATAACCATACATCTTTTCGGCAGCGGGATTGGTCTCCGCAATAATACCGTCTTCGTTGTAGATCAGGATAGCGTCAGAGGTGGAGTTAAAGATGCTGGAATACTGTTCCCGCTGCTCCAGCAGGGTACGTTCGGTCTTTTTCTTCTCTTCAAACAGCCGGGCATTGCCCATGGCGATGGCTGCCTGTGCGGCCACGCCTTCGATCAGCTTCTCGCTGGTGGCTGTAAATACGCCGGTGTCTGAATGTCCAAAAAACAGCCCGCCAATCACTTCACCGTTAATGGGGGAGATCACCGGCGCGGCCAGGTAACTTCTAACGGGCAGGTGTCCCCGCGGCATGCCTTGGTAGGGTGGGTTCTGCGCATAATGTGGCTGTTGGGTCACATCGTCATACCGCACAGTGCCCCGGCCGGAAAAGGTAGGGTCGAATATTTTGGTATTGCGGGGCATAGGGAACTTGGAGAACGCCTCCTTGGGCACCCCGGAGATGGTATACAGCATGTATTCCTCCCCGCTTTCATTGATAACATTATAGAAAAAAGCGCCAAATTGCGCGTGGCTCAGACTGGTGCCAATATCTGTGATACGTTGCACCAATTTTTCCAGGTCTACTTCGGAGGTAATAGCTTTGGCGGACTCCAGCAACAGTTCCAGTATAGCGGAAGTCTGGGGGCTTTCCCCTGGCTGCGCGATAAGCGCTTCTTTTTCCTGTCCCTGGCCGTTAGAATGGGCCTGTATACCTTCCCCTGGCATAGCGGTAAAATGTTGAGATTAATTGACAAGTAATTAATAAATTTACCAAAATCATGGGGATTCAGCCCCTTTATCTTTTTTACTATTTTTCCCTGTATTTTAACTTAACTGTTTATAAAAGTGGAGCCGATAGTGAGCAAGCAAGCACCCTTGAATATTCTGCTGGCAGATGATGATGCGATTGACCGGGAATTGTTTATTGAGGGGATCAATCATACGGGAATCAAATATTCGATCAAAGAGGTATCCAACGGGGAAGAGGTATTTGATTACCTGGCAGATGCCCATCAAAGGCCAGACCTCATTATCCTCGATTTCAATATGCCTGTCAAAGATGGCAGGATCACATTAAAAGAGCTTAAAACGCAGGAGCAGTTCAGACGGATCCCGGTGGTGATCATGTCTACCTCCAACTCGCGCTTCGATATATCGCTGGCCTATGATGCCGGCGCTAATCTCTTCGTTGTAAAACCAGATGATTTTAAGGAGCTGGTACACCTGCTTACCTGCCTGCTTTCCGTCTTCTCCCGCTCATTATTCCTATTAAAACATCATAACTGATCCATTAAAAATCAAAACCAATACATCATGCGCCTTGTCCATATCTTTAGTGCCATCCCTTTGGCTGTTTTCCTGCTGTCTGCCGGTAAGCCCGTTAGTAACGACAACCCGCACAGCCGCCGTACAGATACCACCCATAATCATCTCTTCACCGTTGGTATAGGCGGCGCCCTGATAGGCGGCCTTTATGACGGCATCTATCCCTACCGGGACCTCAAACAGCACGGCGATTTTGGCCTGGGCGCCCCGGATAAGCTGGATGGGGAACTGATGGTGTTTAAAGGAAAGATCTACCAGACACAGAGCAGCGGCAAAACTTTTGAGGTAGATGACCGCCAGCAGACCTCCTTCTGTATGGTCAATTTCTTTCAGCCGGATATTACGCTTACGCCGGCCAGATCCATGAATAAAACGGAGCTCTTCCAGTACCTGGATAGTGTGCTTACCAATGTGAACGGCATGTATGCCATTCACATAAACGGGCGTTTCAGCCATATAAAGACCAGGGCTTTCCCTCCGGTAAAGGAGCACCAGCATACCCCCCTGGCACAAATGTTGGGGCTACAGCACTTTTTCGAGTTCAATAATGCCCAGGGTGATCTGATCGGTTACCGCCTGCCCTTCTTTATGGATAATACCAATATCTCCGGTTATCATTTCCATTTCCTGTCAGATAATAAGGAGGCCGGCGGTCATATCATCGACCTTACCACGGACCATATCACCATAGAGATAGATCTGCTGGACAGCTATACGATACAGGTGCCTGCCACCAGTGACTACCAGCATTTTGACTTCAAGACCAACCGGGAAGAGGATATCAAAAGTGTGGAAAGAGGCGGCAAAAAGTAAATCATTTTTTATATTTAAAAACGGAAACTATGCGTAAAATCATTTTCACCGCCGGCATATGCCTGATAGGCGCTATTGGGGCAAAAGCACAGACTACCGCGGCTCCCGTACAGGATACCATGACGGTGTACAGGAAAAAGATAGACGAGCTGGATAAAGAGATCATTCATTTGCTGGGCGAGCGTATGCAGGCTGCCAGGGCTATTGGTACCTATAAAATGGCCCATAAGGTGGCCGTAGTACAGTCTAACCGCTTTAATGTGGTATTGGAGCAGGCCATTGCCGAGGGGAAGAAAGAAGGCCTCTCAGCGGATTTTGTAAAGCAACTGTATGAAAACGTGCATGCAGAAAGCGTACGCCAGCAGGAGGAGCTGAAACAAACGCATTGAACATAACCTATATATAAATCGTACTTCCATGGCTACAGACCAGGCTGATGTTTATGAATACCGTCCGCTGCTTTTCTCTATCGCTTACCGTATGCTGGGCGAGAAACAGGAAGCAGAGGACATAGTGCAGGACATCTACACGCGCTGGCTGGAAATGGATGTTACAACCGTACAACAGCCCCGGCACTACCTCATGCGGGCTGCCACTAACCGGAGCATTAACCGTTTAAAATCATTACAACAGCAGCGGGAAGCCTACCCGGGCCCCTGGCTGCCGGAACCAGCTACCGCCACGCCGGAGCTGGTTCCGGCGCACGAAAACGACCTGTCTATAGGTTTCCTGTTCCTGCTGGAAAAACTGAACCCCCTGGAACGGGCCGTTTTCCTGCTACGCGAAAGCTTTGATGTGCCCTATAAAGAGCTGGAAACCATCCTGGATATACCGGAAACTAACTGCCGCCAGCACTACCACCGGGCCAAAGAAAAGCTACAACAAGAGAAGAAACGTTTTGATCTGGACGCCGCCCGGCATCAGCAGCTTATCCAGGCCTTTATGGACGCCTGTATGCAGCATGACCAGTCCAAACTCGTATCCCTTTTAAAGGAAGATATCAGCTTTTATGCAGATGGCGGCGGCAAGGCCTCTTCCGCCGGGCGCCCACTATTTGGCCAGGAGCAGGTATCGAAGTTCATACTGGGCATTTTCGGCAAGTTAATGGCGCTGGCGCCGTACCTATTACAGGTGCAGTGGGTGAACGGGCAGCCAGCTATGGTATTCTTCCTTTCTGCTGATGAATCACCGCTGCTTTGCGCCTGTTTTGAGCAAGAAGATGGGCGTATTAACAGCTTCTATTTTATCCGCAACCCCGATAAACTGAAGGATCTGCACTATTATGCATAAAAGCTGTCACAAAACAGGATAGCCCTTGTCTTAATGGTAAAAGCAGTTTTACCATGGAATATGCATTAAAACTACCGCCAATTGATAAACCGAAGGGCCTTTACCTCAAGCTGGGTTTCTGGTATTTTAAGAAGATGATAGGCAAGGTGATCACGCCTGCCAAAGTGATCTATACCCGGGCGCCACGGCTAATGAAAGTGGCCTCCGTATTCTATAAAATACAGCAACGCGCCCCGCTTAGCGAAGAGCTGAAACTGCTTTGCCATGCGCTGGTATCAGAGATCAATGGCTGTACATTCTGCCTGGATATAGCGCAGGCATATGCCATACGCCAGCATAACTCTCTCCAGAAATTCGGGCAGCTGGTCAACTTTGATAATAACCCTTTATTTACGCCACAGGAACGCGCCTGTCTGCAATATGTAAAAGAGGTAACCTTGCATCAGGGCGTATCAGACGAGGTTTTTAAGGAATTGCGGCGGCATTTCAGCGAGGAGCAGATCATTTATATCACTTTCCTGTGCGCTTCCGAGATCTATTATAATACCATGAACCTGGCCCTGGGCATTGGGTCCGACGGATTGTGCGCTATACAGCGGTAATGACGGCATGATGGCGTTAGTCCGTGAATTGGCCTACTGGCAGCAGCATCTCCTCGTATTTCTGCAGGAAATGATCTGCTGCCGCATTTGCTGAATTGTTGTCAACAGCGGGGGCAGGGGTATCGGTGATCTCGTATATACAGAGTTGATGACCCTGTACCAGGGCAAACTGGTTTTTTACAGGGCTTACAGCAATAAATGCTGCATTAGTACCAGACAGCCTGGAAGTGGAAGGTGCGGATTTACCGCTGATACATACTATATCCACTGCCGTTTTTCCCTGCAGTATTATGTGTCCGCCGTTTGCTGTAAAATAGCTGTTCTGTGTAAATCCGATGGCTGTGCCTTGTAACGGCAATCGCAGCAATGGCCTTGACTGATGGAGCATGTCATATACGCACAGTTTTTCCTGATCCTCCATAGACACAAATTGGTTGACGATAACCGCAAACCTGCCACCATCCAGGCTAAATGATGGCGCATACAGTTCATATTCCCGGCATGCGCAGCCATCGTCCTCCAGATTGGCATAATATAGCTGTCCGTTTAGCGCCTGGGCGGTATGGAGTAGAAAACCGCTGGCGTATGCACTAAAACAGGCGCCTATTAGTCTTTTGCTTGGGTGTAATACGGCGGCCCTGCCGTAATGGTCTTGCCTGTCCAGTTCATATACCTGGAGTCCGCCGGTGGTCAGGTCCCAATACGCCCAATCTACAGACCCCGCGGGCGCCGGTACGGTAAACCATATGGTATTATCATCATAAAAGCCGCCTGTGATAAAACCTGTATCTCTTCTAAGTTTGGATATGATGCTGTTTTCAGGGAAAGAGAAGATAATGGCTTCATTTTTAGAAAAGATCAGCAGTTTTTCCAGCTTATCTGAGAGCGCAATATCTTTTATTTCTTCATGAAAATCATAGTTGATGGTGTGCTCCTGGCTTACGGCAAAGGTTTCGCCATCAAGGATGGTCAACTGCCATTTCCCGTTTCTGCCTGTTAAAAGGGCTGGCTGCGTGCTGGTATTCCAGTGCAGCCCATAGATCCTATCGTTTGGCCGGTAATTAAACAGGGTATTAGTGTTGATCATAGTATAGCTGATATGCCATCAAATATATAAAAACAAAAAGTCCTCCGGAGAACCGGAGGACTTTCTTTAACACAACTAAAAAACAATCAAACGGATTTTACAGGTCGTTAAGCCCAGCCCAACGTACATGGTGCGATGGTTCCTGTATCAGTCGGGCTTTTTCCCATCTAAAAAGGTATTGATAGTATTGATCTCTGCCTGGTTCTGACCGGACTCGCTCACCGTATAATTGGAGTAAAAATGCTCCGCAGATCCGGCGCCGTTATCCAGGTCAATGTTACGGCGCAGGTAGGCCGGTACATTCTCTATCTCCGCATTACTATCCATTGTCTTTACATTAAAGCTGATGCTCCGCAGTTTGGCTACGCGCTCTGCCTGTTTGCGTTTCTGCTCCTCAAACTGCTCATCCATAGAGGCAGGAGGGGGCGTAACAGACGGCGGCGGGGTGGGCGCTACGGGCTCTTCCTCCCGGAATACCATTTTCATTTCCGGTTGATCATTGGCCGGGGGCGGCGTGTTGCTCAACGGTTCTATATGGATGGTAGAGGGAGGCGTATGCTGCTGCGGGCGGATCACATTGATACCGCTGCTGCCGGTTCCGCCGCTGGTTTGGCTGGGCGTAGTATTGGTGTTGGGCATAGGCGGCGCCTGGAAATCCGGGTCCGGCTCTATGTTCAGCACAAAATTCTGCCGCTCCGGCATCTGGGGCGTAAAATTAGGCGCCTGCTGCGGGTGGGTAACCACCGGCTCTACCAGGCGGGGCGCCATTACATCCTGCGGTTCCTGGGGCTGATTGCCCTGCTGGCCGCTCAGTTTCTTTTCATCACCATCCTTACCCAGGTGCATAACGATCCGGGGCTCCTCTGTTTTAACAGGGGGCTGACTGGCGCTTAAAAGCTGGATAGGCTTCTGCTCGAAACCGGTAGCGATGATCGTAACGCCTATCTTACGCTCCAGGGTCTGGTCATAGCCAATACCCAGGATCACGTCGCAATCTTCGCCGGCCTGGCTTTGTACAAAGGCCTGTATAGTGTCCATCTCATCCAGGGTGTGCTCGTACTCACCCTCTGCGGAAGAGATGTTGATCAGGATCCATTTAGCGCCGCTGATATCATTATCATTCAGCAGCGGAGAGGTCAGCGCTTCTTCGATGGCCTTTTGTGCGCGGTTATCGCCTTCTGCGGTGGCAGAGCCCAGGATGGCTACGCCGCCGTTGCGCATTACCGTACATACGTCCGCAAAGTCTACGTTGATCTGACCGGTGGAGTTGATCACATCCGTGATACACTTGGCGGCCGTTGCCAGTACGTTATCCGCTTTGGCAAAAGCTGCTTTGGCTTTCAGATCGCCGTATTTCTGGCGCAGTTTGTCATTGGAGATGATCAGCAGAGTATCTACATACTCCTTCAGCCGGCCTACGCCGTCATCTGCCTGTGACATACGTTTTTTGCCCTCATAGGAAAAGGGCGTGGTAACGATACCCACGGTGAGGATACCCAGCTCCTTACATATACGGGCAATGATAGGCGCGCCGCCGGTACCGGTACCGCCGCCCATGCCTGCCGTAATGAAGGCCATTTTGGTATTTACCTCCAATATTTTTTTGAGCTCTTCAAAGGACTCCTCCGTTGCCTGCTCACCGATCCTTGGATTAGCGCCGGCGCCCAGCCCTTGCGTTAAGTGCGGCCCAAGCTGCACCTTATTGGGAACGGGGCTGTTGGCAATAGCCTGTGCATCGGTATTGCAGATAATGAAATTCACCCCTTCAATGCCTTGGTTGAACATGTGGTTCACCGCATTGCTTCCACCACCACCAATGCCTATTACCTTGATGATGGAGGATTTCTCCTTTGGAAGATCAAAATGTATCATGACTCTATCTCTTTTATGGGTTAGTTCGAAATAATTAATAATGAATAATCATAAGGCCGATACGATAGTAACACAGAAACAACAAAATTGATTTATCAACTATTAATTTTTAAAGAATAAAAAGTATTAAAGGCCGCAATAAACGCGCCACTTATAGTTTCGCATCTTCTTCTTCCGTAAACATATCTATGATCTTTGTCTTCATCCTGTCCAGGAATGTTTTCAAAGATGCGTTTCTTTCCTGCGCTTTCCTTTGCTGTACGGCGGCCGGATCCGGCTGCTGCTCCTCTTCTTCCTCCTGCACCCAGTCTGCGGCCTGTTGTGCCGCCGCTTTCTCTTTCGCCAGGAAGCTGGTATTGATCTTTACATATTTCTCTTCCAGCGCCCTGCGGTCGTTCTCGTAATCATTGTATCCCTTCAGGATCAGGCCTACGCAGGTGGCGTACATGGGTTTGGTCAGTTCGTCAATATGCCCGCTGGCCAGGTGCTCGTTCGGGTAACCGATACGGGCATTTACGCCGGTGGTATATTCCGTAAGCTGGATCAGGTGTTTCAGCTGGGAGCCTCCGCCGGTAAGGATAATACCGCCGTTCAGCATCTTGCTGTCCATCCCTATCTGTTTCAGGTGGTACACCACAAAGTCCAGGATCTCGCTCATACGCGCCTGTATGATATGCGCCAGGTTCTTTACGGAGATCTCCTTGGGGTTCTGTCCGCGCAGGCCGGGGATGGTGATGTAGGCATTGCTCTTGGCTTCATCCGCCAGGGCATAACCAAACTGCACCTTCATTTGTTCCGCCTGTGTTTTCAGTACGCCCAGGCCATTCTTGATATCATTCGTGATGTTCTCCCCGCCATAAGGGATCACCGCCGTATGTTTCAGGATGCCTTCGTAAAACACCGCCAGGTCCGTGGTACCACCGCCTATATCTACGATGGCCACGCCGGCTTCAAAATCCAGATCGCACATAACGGCGGCGGCAGAAGCCAGGGGCTGCAGCACCAGGTCATGGATGCGCAGGCCGGATTTTTCCACGCTGCGGTTAATGTTCCGGATGGCGTTTTTGTCACCCGTAATGATGTGGAAATTAGCGCCCACCTTCACGCCAGACATCCCAATAGGGTAGGTGATGTTCTGCAGGCTGTCCACAATGTATTGCTGCGGTATCACGTCAATGATCTGGTCACTGGCGGGTATCACCGTTTTGTACTGATCGTTGATCAGCTGTTCAATGTCTTTCTGGGAGATCTCAGCGTCCGTATCGCTACGTACAATGTCTCCGCGGGTCTGCAAACTTTTTATATGATGACCGGCAATGCCTACGTATACCTCGTTTATCTCCAGGTTGGGATTAGAGGCGATACAGTTTTCCAGCGCCTGCCGTATGGCCTTGATAGTTTGGTCGATGTTCAGCACCATGCCGTGCTGTACACCAAAAGATGGGGCTTTACCGAATCCCAGGATTTCCAGTTTCCCGTATTCATTCTTCCGTCCTGCAATGGCAGCGATCTTCGTAGTTCCTATATCAAGGCCTACAATGATGGGAGCTTCCTGATTCATGGCGTTCTATGTTTTTTTGTTGTGTTTACTGATCTTTCCGCTGGTTTATAAACCGCCTTCGGTGTCCGTTGCGGTTTTTTGTCCTGCGGTTTTGCTGTTTGTTTCTTTGCTACAGGCTTTACGTCTTTTTTCGGAGCCGGTTTCGCCGCCGGCTTTTCCGTTCTTTTATCAGTATGGGAAGGCGTTTCCTTTGCGGGATTAGCCACTACTGCTGTATCGCCTGTTCCCGCCATATCCACATCCACACTGTCAATATGCGGTGGAATGGGTTTTGGCGGGGGAGTACCATCTTTACGGGTACATACTACCTCATTTTCAAACGCCACGTTAATGCGGGTATAGTTGTTCCAGCCTACCCGGCTCAAACCCTCTTTGTAAAAGGCCATCAGCTTGCCAAACTTCTTCTCTATATCTACGCCTTCTCCAAAGTCTATGATATGATCACCCAGTTTGGGCGTGATCTCGAACTTACGGTCGCCGGTGATGTTCACCTGTTCTACCTGCGCCATCCAGAAAGGATCGCTCAGTACGTAACGGCTCAGATCCACGATCCCGGCAGTCAGCGCACTATCTGCCTGCTGCAGCTGCGGCGCGTCTGTAGGAAACCCTGTAAATACCGGCACCCGGGCGGTATAACGCTCGGATACCGGTATACGATCACGGTCTGCATCCAGGTAAAAGCTGTTGCCGGTAACGGTAAATACCCGTGCCACCGGTTCCCGCTGTGTTACCTTAATGTTCAAACGGTGCTGGTTATCAATGAACAGGTCTGCCTGCTTAACCCAGGGATCCTGCGCCACCATCTGCTCCAGGCCGGCCATATTGATGGCGCTTACTGGCTTGCCTATGGGGTTCAGGTCCTTGTTCCTGGCTATCAGCGCTTTGATATCTTTTTCTCCAATGAAGAAATTATCATCGCTGCCGGATAGTTTTACCACGATGCCGTTGCAGGGGGCTGTCTCCTTAAAATTGGAGGCAGATACCACCAGTATCACAAAGCCCGTCAGTACCGCCATCCACAAAATCGCGGTTCCCATACGTTTTAATGCTTTGCGGGTACGTGGCTGCACTGTCCTTGTTTTTAATCTGTTATCAATAGCTGAAAGTAGCCCTGCGGACTGTCTTTCAGTGTTTTATTCTGCTGTTGTTACTTTCTTTCCTTCCAGGATGGTCCTGGCAGGTTCCTTCATCAGGTCTATATCGCCTGCGCCGGCGGTGATGAAGAGAGGGGCGCTGTTGCCCTTGAGCCAGTCCAGCACTTCTTCCTGCTGCAGGATCCGCACGGGCTTATCCTTGATCTTGCCGGCTATCAGCTCGCTGGTCACCCCTTCAATGGGCAGCTCGCGGGCCGGGTAAATAGGCAGCAGGATCACCTCATCTGCCAGGGCCAGGCTTTCCGCAAACCCATCCGCCAGATCGCGGGTGCGGCTATACAGGTGCGGCTGAAATACTACGGTGCACTGTTTATCCGGGAACAGGTTACGGGCGCTGCTGATCAGCGCGCGCAGCTCTTCCGGGTGATGCGCATAGTCATCTATAAACACCTGGTAATCATTGTTGATCACATATTCGAACCGGCGGCGTATGCCTTTAAAATCTGCCACAGCTGCTTTGATGGCCTCCTCGCTGATGCCCAGCAGCTGCGCCACGGTAATGGCGGCCACGCTGTTCTCTATATTATGCAGGCCGCCAATAGGCAGCGTTACATTATCCAGGCGCCAGTTCTGCTGCACTACATCGTACTGGTAACCACCCTGTTGTATGCGGATATTAGCAGCATACGCGTTGGCGGTAAAACTTTGCAGGCTGTAAGTGAGCTGATTGCTGCCCTGCAGGTCTGCCGCGCGTTGCAGGCCCTCTCTCGCTATTAACGTGCCGTTAGGCTTAATATTCTTTGTGTACTGGATAAAGGCCTCCTGCATGTCCTGCTCTGTGCCGTAAATATCCAGGTGGTCCGGGTCCATGGCGGTCAGCACGGCTATATCCGGGCTTAATTTCAGGAAAGAGCGGTCATATTCATCTGCCTCTATCACTGCCACACGTTTATCGCTGCTCCAGAAATTACGGTCGTAGTTTACGCTGATGCCACCCAGGAAGGCATTACATCCATAACCGCTGTGCCGCAGGATATGCGCTATCATGGTGGAGATGGTAGTTTTTCCATGGGTGCCGGCCACCGTAATGGCAAACAGCTCGCGGGTGATCTCCTGCAGCACATCGCTGCGTTTTACCACTTCATATCCTTTTTCGCGGTACCATTTCAGCTCTGTGTGCAGGGCGGGAATGGCCGGCGTATACACCACCAGGCTGGCCTGCGGGTCTAGCAGGTTTATATCGTCCGTGTAATGGATCTGCATACCTTCTGCTTCCAGCTGACGGGTGAGCACAGTGGAGGTGCGGTCGTAACCGCTCACCGTTACACCATTTTCATTAAAATACCGGGCAATAGCGCTCATGCCTATGCCGCCAATCCCAATGAAATAAACCCTTTGTATGTTGTTCAGATCCATTTTCCCAAGTAAAAAGTCAAAAAGTAAAAATTAAAAACTGCCATCTGCCTCCATCTGCCAATCTGCACATTTGCACATCAACCCATCAGTTTCACCACTTCCTTCGCTATCACCATATCCGCATTGCTATTGCCCAGCTTCTCTATATTCTGCTCCAGCTGGTCAATAAGCGCTTTATTCTGCAGCAGGCTAAAGAGGGTAGTGCCCAGCTCTTTACCTACTTCGCTGTCTTTGATCAGCAGGCCGGCTTTTTTACTTACCAGGGCCTGTGCGTTAAAGGTCTGGTGGTCTTCTGCCGCATAAGGGTAGGGCACAAAGATCACCGGCTTCTTTACCAGGCATTCTTCCGCAATGGTCATGGCGCCCGCGCGGGAGATCACCACATCTGAGGCTTTGTAGGCAAAGTCCATCAGGTTGATGAAATCAAACACCTTCACATGCGAAGCATAAGGAACGGCAGCGGCTTTGGCGGTATCATGATACAGCTTGCCGGTTTGCCAGATCAGCTGCACATCCTTTTCCACGAACTGCGGCAGTATATTACGCAGGGCTTCGCTGATGGATTTAGCCCCCAGGCTGCCCCCAAAGGCAAATACCGTTTTCTTTCCGTCCTGCAGGCCAAAATGCATCAACGCTTCCTGGCGGGTCACCGCAGATTGTGTGATACTGCTTCTTACCGGGTTACCGGTAAGGATCAGCTTATCGGAGGGGAAAAACTTTTCCATGCCATCATAAGCCACACAGATCCTGTTGGCCCGCCGGCCCAATTGCTTGTTGGCTTTGCCCGCAAAGGAATTCTGCTCCTGTATCAGGGTGGGGATGCCTTTACGTTGCGCTTTCCACAACATAGGGAAGCTGGCGTAACCACCAACGCCAACCACTGCATTGGGTTGGAAGCGTTTGATTATACTGCTTGCCTGATTTAAACTTTTGATGATCTTAAAAGGCAGCGTCAGGTTTTTGAGCATATTGCTGCGGTTAAAGGCCGCAATATCCAGTCCCTCTATCTTATATCCCGCTTGCGGCACCTTCTCCATCTCCATCTTACCCCTGGCTCCCACAAACAGGATCTCGATCTCCGGCGCTATCTTCTTCAACGCATTGGCAATGGCTATCGCCGGGAAGATATGTCCTCCGGTACCGCCACCTGCTATGATCACTTTATGCTGCATTGAAGTAAAAAATTATAAGTAAAAAATTAAAACCTATCGTTGTTTGCATGCGCTGCTATTATATTTTCAATCATCACATTACCCTATCATCCGCTGCATTTTCATTAGCACATTAGCACATTAGCATATTTGCACATCAGCACATTATTCCTCCTCTTCTTCCTCTTCCTCCTCATCACCATAATATTCACCCGCCGCCATGGCTTTTGCGATCCTTTCCTTTTCTGCCTGTTTACCTTCCATCTCTTCCACGTTACGGGCCACGCTTAGTATAATACCAATGGCAAGACTGGTAAAGATCACAGAAGAGCCGCCCATACTTACCATGGGCAGCGTAACGCCGGTAACCGGGAACACGCCCACGTTTACCGCCATATTGGTCAGGGCCTGTATGACCAGTGTTACGCTGAGCCCCACCGCCAGGAATGCGCCAAATGCGTAGGGGCATTTCCGGTAGATGCGGATACATCGCAACAGCAGGATCATGTATGCCGTCAGGATCAAAAAGGCGCCAAAGATACCATACTCTTCTATAATTGTTGCGAATATATAGTCAGAATAAGCGTGCGGCAGAAAATTCCGCTGCGTGCTATTGCCCGGACCCTTGCCCAGCAAGCCTCCGCCGGCAATGGCGATATTAGCCTGCTGCACCTGGTAAGGCGTTTCTGCATCATCCTTATTGAAGAAATGCTCGATCCTTTTGCCCCAGGTTTCCGTACGCATCTTGAATCCAAAGATCTGCGCTAACATAATGATCAGCAGTATCGTAGCCAGGCTCAGGACCACCATAGAGACCAGGAATTTCACCGGCACACGGCCAATAAAACACAGGATCATACAGCTGGCGCCCAGCAGCAGGGCCGTACTCATATTGGCCGGCATGATCAGCACACAGATAACGCCTACCGGTATAATAATGGGCAGGAACCCCTTCTTCAGATCGTTGATCACGTGCTGTTTCTTGGACAGCTGCCGGCTTACATACATGAAGATGGCCAGTTTGGCCACATCCGATGTCTGGAACGTAAGGTTGATGATAGGCAGCCTTATCCAGCGGCTGGCCTCATTTATATGGGAACCAAACGCCAGCGTGTATACCAGCAGGGGTATGGAGATCAGGAACCCAATCTGCGCCACCCGGGAATAGATAGTGTAATTCACCCGGTGGGCAAAGTAGATGATCAGCAAGCCCAGTACCAATACCATCAGCTGTTTCAGCAGGTAATACTCCGTATGGCCGCCCCTTTCCCTATAGGCAAGCGACCCCGTAGCGCTATACACCGCTAATAAGCTCACCACTGACAGGAAGATCACGATCGTCCATATCACTTTGTCACCTTTGGTCCTATATAGAAAGTCACTCATAATTCATGTTTGATCATAATGCTGATTCATCGCCGCATTTCGTTTGCACATCAGCATATCAGCATATCTGCACATTATCACAGTTCCCGCACGGCTTCCTTAAACTGCTTGCCCCTGTCTTCATAATTCTTAAACAGGTCAAAGCTGGCGCAGGCAGGGGAGAGCAATACCACATCTCCTTTAGTGGCCAGTTTAAAGGCTTCCTGTACGGCGTCTTTCATGGCGCTGGTATTCACCATGTTGGGCGTAAAGGCGGTCAGCGCATCCTGTATAGGCTGGTTATCCACGCCCAGACAAACAATGCCTTTTACTTTTTCCTTTACCAGGTCCTGGATGGCGGTATAATCATTGCCTTTATCTACGCCGCCCATGATCAGGATCACCGGCTGCTCCATACTTTCCAGCGCAAACCACAGGGAGTTTACATTGGTAGCTTTGCTGTCATTGATAAAGTCTACGCCGCGCACGGTGGTCACATACTCCATCCGGTGCTCCAGGCTTTTGAAAGAGGTGAGGCTTTCGCGTATCTTCTCTTTCCGTATGTCCATGGTCTTTCCCGCTATTCCCGCTGCCATTGAGTTATATAAGTTATGTTTGCCTTTAAGGGCAAGGTCATAGATCGACACAATCACCGGATCATCATTTAATTGGATATTCAACTGATCGTTTGCTATAAATCCGCCTTCTTTCTTCAATGGTTCCATGATAGTAAATGGTATTGATGTTGAATAAATAGTTTGCTTGCTTAAATGGCTCATGATCTCCGGATCGTCCATGCAGTAGATGAAATAATCCTCTTTTGTCTGGTTCATCGCGATCCGGAACTTGGAAGCCACATAGTTTTCCATCTTGTAATCATAACGGTCCAGGTGATCCGGCGTTATGTTCAACAGGATGGCTACATCCGGTTTGAAGCTTGTAATATCGTCCAGCTGAAAACTGCTTACCTCAATGATGTAATACTCCGCCGGCGCTGTAGCTACCTGCCGGGCATAACTGATGCCGATGTTGCCCACCATAGCGGCATTAAGACCGGCCGTTTTAAAGATGTGGTAGGTAAGGGCGGTGGTAGTGCTTTTACCGTTGCTGCCGGTAATGGCAATGATCCTGGCGTCCTTGCTGAACCGGTAGGCCAGTTCGATCTCAGAGATCACCGGTACTTGCTTTTCCCGCACCTTCTTCATCAGGTCTGATTTTTCCGGGATGCCAGGGCTTTTTACGATCTCGTCTGCGCCCAGGATCTTATCCCAGGAGTGGTGGCCTTCTTCAAAGGAAATATTATTTACGGCCAGCTCCTGCCGGTAAATGTCTTTGATCACACCCCCGTCAGACACAAACACATCGTACCCCTGCTGTTTTGCCAGCAAGGCCGCGCCTATCCCGCTTTCGCCGGCGCCCAGTACTACCAGGCTGCGTTTGACGGGAAATCCGCCTGCGCTGGCAGCCGGAGCTAATGCGTCATATGTAATGTTCGTTCTCAATGCTTATCTCATTTTCAAGGTAGCGATGGCGAATACAGCGCACATAATGGCTACGATCCAGAAGCGCACCGCTATTTTACTTTCATGATATCCCAGTTTCTGGTAGTGATGGTGCAGGGGCGACATCTTAAAGATGCGGCGGCCTTCGCCATACTTCTTTTTGGTATACTTAAAGTAGCTCACCTGTATCACCACGCTCAGGTTCTCTACCAGGAACACGCCGCAGAAGATGGGGATCAGCAGCTCCTTACGCACGATGATGGCCAGGGAGGCAATAATACCGCCCAGCGCCAGACTGCCCGTATCGCCCATGAACACCTGCGCGGGGTATACATTGTACCAGAGGAAACCTACACAGGCTCCTACAAAGGCGGCAATAAAGATGGACAGCTCGCCCAGATTGGGGATGTACATGATATTCAGGTACTCCGCAAACTGTATGTTACCAGATACATAGGCAAACACGCCTAAACAGATGCCTATGACCGCCGATACCCCCGTGGCTAATCCATCCAGACCATCCGTGAGGTTGGCGCCGTTAGATACTGCCGTGATAATGATGATCACGATCAGTATATAAAGGATATAAGTGAATTTCTCCGCGCCCGGTATCCAGGATAACAGCTTGGAGTAATTGAACTCGTGCGTTTTTACAAAGGGAATGGTGGTGATAGGCGTTTTTACATCCACAAAACGGTGCCCGTCCTTGGTGGTACGTTCTGTTTCCTTGATCACCCTTTCATAGGGCGCCAGCGGTTTAGCGCCAATGATCTCGCGGGAGATCACCACGTTATCGTTAAAATAAAGGGTAGTGCCTACGATCAGGCCCAGGCCTACCTGGCCCAGCACCTTGAATTTACCGGCCAGTCCTTCCTTATTCTTTTTGAATACCTTGATATAGTCATCCACAAAACCGATGATACCCAGCCAGATGGTGCACAGCAGTATCAGCAGGATGTATACGTTCATTACCCGGGCAAACAGCAGGGTAGGGATCAGGATAGCGGATAGTATGATCAACCCGCCCATGGTAGGCGTGCCTTTTTTCGTGTTCTCTCCCTGTAAGCCTAATTCGCGGATCACCTCGCCAATCTGTTTGCGCTGCAGGTAGCGCACAATACGCTTACCCAGCAGCAGCGATATCACCAGGGATAACAGCAGCGCCATGGTCACGCGGAAGGTGATGTACTGGAACATCCCGGTGCCGCTGAGATTGAATTCGCTTTTCAGGTAGTTAAATAAATAATATAGCATAAGTTAGTTAGTCCTCGTTCATTCAGCATTTAACATGGGTCTGGCCATGGTATGTATAAACCCGTAAGGTTTACTTCTCCATGAGCCGCATCATTTCCAGCAGCACACTTTTATCGTCGAAGGGATGTTTTACCCCTTTGATTTCTTGATATTTCTCGTGCCCTTTACCGGCCACCAGGATAATATCTTCCGGGTTGGCCAGGCTCATGGCGGTTTTGATAGCTTCTTTACGGTCCACGATCGACAGCACCTTTTTACGCTGGTGTACCGGTACGCCGGCTTCCATTTCATGGATGATGTCTGCCGGGTCTTCGGAACGCGGGTTATCAGAAGTAAAGATCACCCGGTCGCTGTGTTCTGTGGCCGCCTGCGCCATTACCGGACGTTTGGCCCGGTCGCGGTCACCGCCACAGCCTACTACGGTGATCACCTGTTCATTGCCTTTGCGCAGGTTTTTGATAGTGGCCAGCACATTCAGCAGGGCATCCGGCGTATGGGCATAGTCTATAATACCCATGATACGCTGGCGGTCGCTCAGCACATAATCAAACCGGCCTTCTGCGCCCTGCAGGTTACTGAGCGCCTGCAACAGCTTTTGTTTATCCTGGTCCAGCAGGATGCCGGCGCCATACACAGCCAGCAGGTTATAGGCGTTGAACTCGCCGATCAGGCGGAAATGCACTTCCTGTTCGGCTACCTGCATGATCAGGCCTGTAAGATTGTTCTCCAGGATCTTGCCTTTAAAGTCCGCCATACTGCGCAGGCTATAGGTGGCTTTACGGGCTTTGGTGTTCTGGAGCATTACATTGCCGCGCTTATCGTCAATATTGGTCAGGGCAAACGCGGTATTGGGCAGCCCGTCAAAGAAGGCTTTCTTTACCCGTATGTACTCATCAAAGGTCTTGTGATAATCCAGGTGGTCATGGGTGATATTGCTGAAGATGCCGCCGGCAAACTTCAACCCCGCTATCCGTTGCTGGTGGATGGCGTGGGAGCTCACTTCCATAAAGGCATAGTCGCAATCCTGTTTTACCATATCCGCCAGCAGCGCGTTCAGGCTAATGGCGTCCGGCGTGGTATGAGTGGCAGGTACGATGGTATCGCCTATCTGGTTCTGTACGGTGGAGAGCAGCCCGCATTTATACCCCAGCTGGGTAAACAGGCGGAACAGCAGGGTAGCAATGGTGGTTTTACCATTGGTACCGGTAACGCCCACCAGCTGCAGCTCGCGGGAGGGGTGTTTGTAGAAATTATCTGCCATAATACCGCAGGCGGCAGTGCTGTCGTTTACCTGTACAAAACATACCTGTTCCGGCAGTTCGTCCGGCAGGGTTTCGCAGATCACGGCGGTAGCGCCGGACTCAATGGCTTTGGCAATGTAGCTATGCCCATCTGTATGCACGCCCCTTACGGCAATAAAAGCATCGCCCGGCTGTACGGCCCGGGAGTCAATGCGTAGAGCGTTCACAGAAATATCATTATTTCCGTGAACGGCCAGCATGCCAACATTGTATAGTATATCTCTTAACACTTGCATTAGCTCAATTCTATTACGATCTTCTGATCCCTCGCGATCCTTGTACCACCGGGTATGGATTGGGAGGTTACCTTGCCCGCGCCCCTGATCTCTACCCGCAGGCCGGCGTTTTCCAGCAGGTACAGCGCATCCTTCAACCCCATGCCCGTTACATCCGGTACTGCGCCTTTTACCTGTTTCACAGGATCCAGCTCTACCTTTTGCTGCTCGTTTACGGTGGCGCTTACCCAGTTGGTGCTGGTTACGTCGCCTTCCCAGGGCAGTTTCAGGGTGGTGAGGATCTGTTTCAGTTCCGTGCCTTTGCCGTTTTTGAGGCCCAGCAGGGAATCTATCTTCACCCGGGTTTTCAGCGGCTGTTGTTTTTCTATGGCGATGGCGTACAGTTTATCCGCTACTTCGCGGAACACCGGGCCTGCTACAGAAGCGCCGTAAAACCGCGGTGCATGCGGTTTGTTCTTGATCACCACCACGCAGGTATACTGCGGATCATTGGCCGGAAAATAACCGGCAAATGAGGATTGGTAGATCTTGTCTGCATAACCCCTTTTACCATTGGCTACCAGCGCGGTGCCGGTTTTGCCTGCAAAGGAGTAATAGGGGGTATACAGTTTTTTTGCGGTGCCTTCCAGGACTACGCCTTCCAGCATCCGCTTCACCTGGCGCAGCGTGCTCTGGGAGCAGATGCTGTCCATCACGGTCACGGGCTCAAACTGTTTCACTACTTCGCCGTATTCCATGATGTTGTTCACCAGGTAGGGCTTCATCATTTTACCGTTGTTCGCTACTGCGTTATACAGCATGCAGGTCTGCAACGGGCTGATGAGCACTTCATATCCAAAAGCCATCCAGGGCAGGGTAGTAGCGCTCCAGGTTTTGGAAGCGGTGGTCTTTATCACCGGCTGTCCTTCCCCTTCAATATCGATGCTGGTACGTTTATCCAGCTGCAGTCTCTTCAGGTGCGCTACAAAGCTGTTGGGCTGTTTACTGTAATATTGATAGGCCAGTTTGGCCATCCCCACATTAGAGCTCAGCTCAAAGGCCTGTTTAATGGTCACATTGGTACGGTGGTGCGGTTCGGAGTCGTATACCGTTCTGCGCCCAACCTGCCAGCGGCCGTAATTCAGGTCTACCATGCCGTTCATGGTAGTGTACTTATCTTCCAGCACGGCGATCACGGTGGCCAGTTTAAAGGTGGATCCCGGTTCACCTACCTGCAAGGCGTAGTTCATGTTCTCCCAGTAGCTGCCATCCGGCTGCCGGCCCAGGTTTGCAATCGCTTTGATCTTGCCGGTCTTTACCTCCATGAGTACGCAGGCGCCGTGCTCCGCTTCGTTCTCCACCATCATGTTCATCAGGGCGGTTTCCACTATATCCTGCATATTCACGTCTATTGTGGTGTGTACGTCGCGGCCGTTCTCCGGCTCAATATCATATCCTTCTACGGGTACATAGGTGCCGCCAGCTATACGGCGCATCAGCCTTTTACCGGTTACCCCTTTCAGGTAACTATCGTAGGTACGTTCTAATCCTACATTCTGCGCATTCTCCCTGGAGAGGCCGATGGTCCTGTTGGCCAGCAGCTTAAAGGGATTAATGCGTTTGTTCCTGGTTTCCGCTATCATTCCCCCTTTGTTGGCGCCCAGGCGGAACATGGGGAAATTGCGTATTTGCTGGAACTGGTTAAAAGGCACATTACGTTTCAGCAGAAAGTAACGGTCCTTACTTTTATAGCCTTCCCGCAGCAGCTGTTTGTATTCGCCCGCGGTGCGGTCGCCAAACAGGGTGGAGAGGGCGTCTGACAGGGAATCCAGGTTCTCCTTGAATATCTGTCCGTTTTTATCGCGCAGGCCATCGGCTGCAAAATCGATCCTTACATCAAAATACGGGATGGAGGTAGAGAGCATGCGCCCTTCCTCCGAATAAATGGTACCTCTTTCAGCATCCAGGGATACATAGCTGGTATGCAGGCTATCGGCCATGCTGCGCCAGTAGTTGCCGTCTACATTTTGCAGGATGAACACCTTAGCCAGTATTACCAAACCAAACAGCACCATGCCGATAAAGCACAGGTAAACACGCCAGAGTATATCTTTTTTTACTTCCAAATTCTGTGTATGGTTAGGGCCTTTTTGCAGGCCGCTTTGTTTACATGTCGTGAAGGAGTTTGTACGGGTGAATTTTCCTATTCGTCCTCCTTTTTCTTTATTTCGATCTTCTGCGGTGGATTGTTCAGGGATTTAAGCCCCAGGGGCTCCACGGCTTTGCTCACTTCGCTCATTTTGCTACGGAACATCAGCTCACTTTTCACATTCAGGTATTCCCAGCGCAGTTCTTTGATCTCTTTGCCCAATTTATTGATGCGGCGGATCTTCTTCTCTGCCAGGTGGCTGTTGGCGATGTACACCAGCGCCAGCAGGCTTAGGAACAGGATAAAGGGCATATTGGCGACCAGTGCGCGGTAGTTGATGCGTAAGCGCCATTCCCGTTTCTGGCCGGTTGTTTCCTCTGGCGCCGGTTCCTGTATTTCCTCCTGTTCAATATCTGCTATCTCTTCCTTCATAATCTAACTCATGTACTAATGTACTAATGTGCTAATATGCTGATTGGCTGTGCTGATCTGCTGCTGCTATTAAAACGGTTCAGTATAGCGGCACATTATCCAATTTTCTCTGCTACTCTTAATTTGGCGCTTCTTGATCTCGTGTTCTGCTTCAACTCTGCAGCGCCGGCAACTATTGGTTTTTTGGTAATCAATTGGAAGGTCTTAGGGGGAGTGTCGGTGGTGAAAGCGTACGTATTGTCCTGGATCTCGAATTGTCCGGTTTTCATGAAATTCTTCACCAGCCGGTCTTCCAGTGAATGGAAGGTGATCATGGCCAGCCTTCCCCCTGGTTTTAATACCTGGGCCGATTGTTCTAACAGCTCTTTCAATGCGCCCAGCTCATCGTTCACTACTATCCGCAGCGCCTGGAACACCTGTGCCAGGTATTTCTGGGGATTGCCTTTTACGATGGGCTGTATCATGGACTTGAATTCGCCGATGGTGCGCAGCGGGTTTGTTTTGCGTTGCTGCACAATGGTTTTAGCCAAGGTGCGGGCATTGGTCACTTCCCCGTAATCCTGGAACAGCAAGTGTAGCCGTTGTTCAGAATAGGTTTGCAGCACTTGTGATGCGGTGAGGGGGGCGCGTTGGTCCATGCGCATGTCCATGTTACCTTCAAAACGGGTGCTGAAGCCTCTTTCTGCAGTATCAAACTGGTAGCTGGAAACGCCCAGGTCTGCCAGTATGCCGTCTACTTCTGTTGCTTTATGCAGTTTCAGGAAACGTTGCAGGTGGCGGAAATTCTGTTGCACAAAGGTGACGCGCTCATCTTCTATGCGGTTGCGGTAGGCGTCTTCATCCTGGTCAAAGACCAGCAGCCGGCCATTTTCGCCCAGGTGGGAGAGGATGGCGCGGGAGTGCCCGCCGCCGCCAAAGGTGGCGTCTACATATGTGCCGTCAGGGCGGATCTGCAGGTTGTCAATCACTTCCTGCAGCAGTACGGGCAAATGATACATAGTCAATTACTAATTACTAATTACTAATTACGAATGATGAAGGCAGCAGCTTATGGGAAACGCGTTACAATTGCTGATCATGCGATTACAAATCATGATGGGCCATTGATAGAAAAGTGGCTCCGGTCCCATTTGTAATTCGTAATCAGTAGTTACTAATTACTCCATGTTTCCTGTCATCACCTGTTGCGCCAGATCACTGAAGGCCCCTGGTGAGAAATTTTCAAAGAACTCCTGGTACTTACTTATATCCCAGATCTCTATTTTGTTAGTGGCCGCAGCCAATACAATGTCCTTTTCCAGTGAGGCATATGCCATCAGGTTTTTGGGGATCAGCAACCGCCCCGCACTATCCAGCTCCAAAATGGTGGCGCCGTTCAGGAAATAGCGGCGGAATTCCCTAACTTTCGGATCAAAATCATTCAACTTGCTGATACGCTCAAAAATGGGCTGCCATTCATTCATGGGATACAAGGTCAAACACTTTTCAAACCCTCTGTTCAGTACAAACTGTTCCCCGGCGCCGTCTGCTAACTGCTTTTTAAATCCAGCAGGTAGTAAAAAGCGCCCTTTTGCATCCAGCGTAGCCTCATATTCTCCAAGAAAACCTGTCATACAGTGGGGCGAAAGACCTTGAAATCCATTTCTAACACAAAATAACACTTTTTCCCACTTTTTAACGAAAAAATGAATTGTAAATTTTTTCCACAGGGATAGACTGCCTAAAATATTGGCGCTAAGTGGATTTATGCCCATTTTGATGTGGATAGTGATGAGTGAAATGTGGATAACCTGTGAATAGTGTGTGTTTCTTGGTGGATAAGGGGTAGGGCGGTTCTCCACCGCTTTTTCACGCCTGATATTCACATGACCCCTTTATAGCCTGCTCATCAGGCAACTATAGCCGATTCGTTGTATTGACAAAGTCTGATTATGCTCCCCTGGCAGGGGGATTTAGTCATGCCCGTGGATCATCCTGGGGTAGGCCGGCGGTTGTGCGTACTGAAGAATTGGATCAACCATTGATGCTGCATACATATAGTATAGATGAAGCATAGATAAAGCATATCTTATAAGGAATACCTTATCTATGCTTTATCCTACTTGTAACGTAGTGTGGGAGTGGGATTGGGGATGATGGTCTAGTCCTGATATAGGTTTACACTGTTGTCAGAAGATCCTGTTTTAGGTTTACAGCAGGCTTTTTTAGTCCTGGTACGGGGTTACGGGGCGAGGACCGGCCTGTTTTGGGGTGCCGGTAATTTCCCGGTGGCTGTCTGGGTCTATAGCGGGGGCGTAAACGGGATTCGGGTGAGGGCTTTTAGGGAAAAGCGGAGGATAATCGGCTGTTTTGTGACCATAGGGATCTCCGGTTAGCCGGATACGGGTTCAGAAAACCCACTATAGCAGCCAGTTTCCCGGATTTCTCCCACATTTCTCCACTTCCTGTGATCAGGTAGTCCTTTTACGCGATCAGTTTTCCCATTGTGCCCCGGTTTGCCTGCATCCGGTCTCCTGTGCGCCCCATCGGCCTGTACTTTCCGCTGCCCTCAGCGCCCCGTCAGCCAATCTTGCTGGCTGCATCCGGATCCTCATAAACCCTTACCCGCCTGCATTCCAGTCTGCCTGCCGTCGCCGCGCCAACCTGCCCACCCACCCCCATCCGCCTTCCCTTCACCGCCCGCTACGGCCCGTCCCATCTCATTTTTGCAAAATTTTAACAACGGCCAATATCCCCGCGCCTTACATTTACATTTAATTCTTAACTTTGCCCTTCTTTTATGCGCAAAATTTTTATATATCTTACTCTTTTTACACTGGTAGTAGCCACTTCGTGCAATATGGAATTGCGCCGGATCGAGAAAAGCAAAGACTTCTCGAAGAAGCTGGCTTATGCCGATAAACTCTACAAAAAGAAGAAATATACCCAGGCACAGCTCCTGTATGAGGAACTGTTCCCCGTATATAAAGGCACTGATAAGTTTGAACCTATCTATTACAACTACGCTTACTGTTCTTACTATGTAAAGGATTATGTGCAGGCCGCCTTCCACTTCAAGAATTACCTGGACGCGTTCCCTAACAGCCCGCATGCTACTGAAGTAGATTATATGCAGGCCTATTGTTATTATAAACAGTCGCCCAAGGTGAACCTGGACCAGACCAATACGGTAAAGGCCATTTCTGCCATGCAGACATACATCAACAGTTATCCCACCTCAGATAAGGTAGCGGAAGCCAACCTGGTGATTGAGCTGTGCCGCCGTAAGCTGGAGAAAAAGGAATATAACAGCGCAGAGCTGTATTATAACCTGGGATATTATAAGTCCGCCGCTATTGCCTTTAAAGGGCTGCAGCGCAATTACCCGGATTCCGATAAAAGCGACGAATACAAGCTCATGGCCATCAAAGCCTATTTTAATTATGCCAAGAACAGCATCATTGAAAGGCAGAAAGAGCGCTATGAAGAGGTGGTAACAGAATATATGGACTTTGCAGATCACTATCCTTCCAGTAAGATCAAGCCTGACGCGGAGCATTATTATGCCCTGGCGCAGACCAATATCAAAACGCTGGACAGCGAAACTGCCAAGATCGAAAAAGAGCGCGCCCGCCGCGCCGCCAGGCAGAAGAACGACATAAATAACATGCTGAATACAAACAGCACGATCAATAATAGCTTTCAAAACACTAACAAACCTTCCAATGAGCAAAATAAAGAGAAGTCTAACCAGTAGTCTCAATCCCTGGGTAGAAACAAAAAGTACCACAGAGATCAAAAGCAAAACAGGCAATTTATATGAATCAATTGCCGTTATTGCTAAGCGCGCCAACCAGATCAACATATCTGTGAAGGAAGAGTTGCATTCCAAACTGGAAGAATTTGCCAGCCATACGGATAATCTGGAAGAAGTGCACGAGAACAAAGAGCAGATCGAGATCTCCCGCTTCTATGAGAGGATGGCTAATCCGGCTATCCAGGCTACAGCAGAATTCCTGGAAGATAAGATCTACTTCCGCAGGAATGATGATGATCTGTACAGTTGAGTTTATAACTGGCAGTTGGCAGCATAATAACAGCAGGCAATCCGGTAACGGGTGGCTGTTGTATAACCTGCGGACTGTTAACAGTTAACGATATGAAAAGCGGCAGGAACAATTTTTTTCTGCCGCTTTTGTTTTGTAGCTTGCTGTTCCGGCCCGTTGGCAGTTTGCAAACCATACAAAGATGTTACAAGGAAAAAAGATCCTATTAGGCGTATCCGGTAGTATTGCTGCTTACAAAGCGGCCACCATTATCCGCCTGCTGATAAAGGAAGGCGCCCAGGTAAAAGTAGTGATGACCGCTGCCGCCTGTGATTTTATCACTCCCCTCACCCTCTCTACATTATCCAAAGAGCAAGTACTGATATCCATCAATGATCAAAACAGCTGGAATAATCATGTGATGCTGGGCCGCTGGGCCGATGTGATGCTGGTAGCGCCGGCATCCGCCAATACCCTGGCTAAAATGGCCCATGGTCAGTGCGATAACCTGTTACTGGCCGTATACCTCTCCGCAACCTGTCCGGTGGTATTTGCGCCTGCTATGGATGAAGATATGTGGCACCATCCCGCCACCCGCAGTAATATAGAAAAGCTATTGTTATATGGTCATCGCCAGATACCTGTTGAAAACGGGGAGCTGGCCAGCGGCCTGTTTGGCGAAGGGCGTATGGCAGAGCCGGAGCATATTGTGGCTTACCTGCGTCAGTTCTTTGGCAGTCAGCAGAATGTAATGCCCGCACCGCAGCCTTTAAAGGGCAAGCTGGCGCTGGTAACGGCAGGGCCTACCGTAGAGCCTATTGACCCGGTGCGTTTTATCAGCAACCACTCCAGCGGCAAAATGGGTATTGCCGTTGCCGATGCGCTGGCAGCCGCCGGCGCCTCCGTAAAACTGGTGCTGGGGCCTACCCGGTATACTCCTTCGGATCCGGCGGTAGAAACCATACATGTACGTACCGCCGCGGAGATGTTCAGCAGCTGTATTGCTAATTACCCTATGTCGGATATTGTGGTGATGGCCGCCGCCGTAGCGGATTACCGGCCCAAGACCATGGAAGATAAAAAGATCAAGAAAGGCGATGAAGGCATGACCCTGGAGCTGGAGAAAACGCATGATATCCTGCGTACCCTGGGTAATAATAAAGGCCAGGATCAGCTGCTGGTAGGCTTTTCCCTGGAGACCAACAACGAAAAGGAATACGCGCTCAAGAAACTGCGGGAAAAGCACCTGGACCTTATCGTCCTCAACTCCCTCAAGGATGAAGGCGCGGGCTTTAACCACGATACCAATAAGGTGACCCTGTTTGACCGCGACGGCAGGGAAACCCCGCTTCCGCTCAAATCCAAGCAGGAAGTGGCCAAAGACATTGTTTCGGCCATAATAGAACTGCAACATGAAAAATAGTCCCATATCCCGCCTTAGAAAAACCATGCGCTATGCCGGCATGCTTGCCTGTTGTCTGTTACTGACCACCGCTGCCGCCTTTGCCCAGGAAATACGGGCCAATGTAACGGTGGTAAGCAATGAGATCACCGGCGTAGACAAAAAGATCTTTACCACCCTGCAAACGGCTATGAAGGAGTTCCTGAATAACCGGCGCTGGTCTAACGACGCTTATACGGCCAGCGAACGTATTGAGTGCAATTTTATGCTGAATGTTAAGCAGCAGGTGGGTAACAACACTTATAATGCCACCCTTACCATACAAGCCACCCGGCCGGTATTTAACTCCAGTTACGTTAGCAGCCTGCTGAATACGCAGGATGTGAATGTGGCCTTTAAATACGTAGAGTTCCAGCCGCTGGAGTTCAGCGATAACCGTGTGGTGGCCAATGATCCGCTGGTATCTAACCTTACGGCTACACTGGCGTATTATGTATATATCATCCTGGGCCTGGATTATGATTCCTTCTCTCCCCGGGGCGGCGATCAGTTCTTTAAGAAAGCCGCCAACATTGTGACCAATGCCCCGGACGCCAAAGAGATCGCCGGCTGGAAGGCATTTGAAGGTAACCGCAACCGTTACTGGCTGCAGGATAATATCCTGAACTCCAAGTTCAGCCGTTTTCATGATGTGATGTACCAGTATCACCGCCAGGGGCTGGATGTGATGTATGAGGATATGAACAAAGGCCGCGCCGCTGTTATGAACAGCCTTAATATGCTGTATGCCATCCACCAGGATATTCCCAACTCCATGCTGCTGCAGGTGTTCTTTAACGCCAAATCAGAGGAGCTGCTGAAGGTCTTCTCCAAAGCGCCGCCGCAGGATAAGAGCCGCGCCGCGCAGATGATGGCGCAGATGGATATCACCAATGCCAACAAGTATCAACAGATGAAATAACAGCTGTTAGCGCTTAGCTCTTAGCTATTAGCGGTTAGCTGCTGGTTAAGGGCAATCGCAAACAGCTAACAGCTAATAGCTAATGACCAATTTACGAACCATAACGATCGTTTGCCTGCTGATGAGCGCCCTGGCCTGTGGCCAGGCAGATAAGGTGCCTGCCGATGTGATATCAAAAGAGAAGATGCGCGATGTGCTGATAGACATGAACCTGGCAGACTCCTACAGTTATGATATATCCCCCCTGCGAGGCATACCCTTACCGGACTCCGTACGCCAGCAGAAAGTAAAGGAATACTACCGGCAGATCCTGGACCTGCACCATTTTTCCGTAAAAGAATTCATGGCCAGCTGGAAATATTACGAAGCGCATCCCAACCGCCTCAAAGAAGTGTATGATATGATGCAGGCGGAAATAGCCCGGCAGCGCGTTGTATTGGATGGTCTGGAAAGGATGAAACAGTATGGAGTAGATCCCGGTATGTTTTTCCCATATCCCAAGAATACGGTACTTTCAAAAAAACAAGATACTATCCTGCCTTTCCTCAAGAGGAAACAAGACGCAGTAAAAACACGCACCCCAATTCCGCAGAATACCGTAAATTCAAAAAAACAAGATTCCATTTCGCCTTTGCTGAAAAGGAAACTAAACCCTGTAAAACCACCAAAACATGAATAAAGTAGTGGCTAACGCCGATGAGGCCCTGCATGATGTACCCGATGGCGCGGTATTGATGCTGGGCGGTTTTGGCTTAAGCGGTATTCCGGAGAATTGTATAAATGGCCTTGTCCGCCGGGGCGTTAAAGGGCTCACCTGTATTTCCAACAACGCCGGCGTAGATGATTTTGGATTGGGCCTGTTGTTAAAGACCCGTCAGATCAAAAAGATGTTATCCTCTTACGTGGGAGAGAACGCGGAGTTTGAACGGCAGCTGTTAAGCGGCGAGCTGGAAGTAGACCTGATCCCCCAGGGCACGCTGGCCACCCGCATCCAGATGGCGGGTATGGGCATACCGGCTTTTTTTACCCCAGCCGGTTATGGTACAGAGATAGCAGAAGGTAAGGAAACCCGCGAGTTCAATGGCAAGCAATACCTGATGGAGCTTGCCCTGCACGCGGATTTTGCTATTGTAAAAGCCTGGAAAGGCGATACCATGGGCAACCTGGTATTCCGTAAAACCACGCGCAATTTCAGTACTTCTATGGCTAAAGCAGGCCGTATCACGATAGCGGAAGTAGAGCAGCTGGTAGCGCCCGGAGAGCTGGACCCTGATCAGATACATGTACCGGGTATTTATGTGCACCGCATTTTCCAGGGAGTGGATTATGAGAAACGGATTGAAAGGAGAACAGTGAAGATGGGGTGATGATGTGCTGATGTGCAGATGTGCTGATGTGCTGATGGATTGGAGCGGATGGGGATGATGTGAATATGCGGATATTAAAGTAAATGAGCCGGCTGCCAGGCCTGGCGAATGTTTCACGTTAAATTCTTAGTTTTTTATGCCTTTAGATAAATACGGGATCGCAAAACGTATTGCACAGGAATTACAGGACGGTATGTATGTAAACCTGGGGATCGGTATTCCTACGCTGGTATCCAATTTTGTGCCGGCCGGGATTTCCATTATGCTGCAGTCAGAGAATGGCATGCTGGGCATGGGGCCTTACCCGGCAGATGAAGATATAGATCCTGATCTGATCAATGCGGGTAAAGAAACGGTAACGGTATTGCCTGGTGGCTGCTTTTTTGACTCTGCGGAAAGCTTTGGTATGATCCGCGCCGGTAAAGTGGATCTGACGGTGCTGGGGGCGATGGAAGTATCTGATAATGGTGATATTGCCAATTGGAAGATACCCGGCAAAATGGTGAAAGGCATGGGCGGGGCTATGGACCTGGTGGCTTCTGCGCAGAATATCATCGTGGCTATGATGCATACGAATCCTAAAGGGGAAAGCAAGCTGCTGACTCAATGTACGTTGCCGCTTACGGGCGTGCATTGTGTGAAAAAGATCGTAACGGAGCTGGCTGTACTGGATGTTACGCCAGCGGGTTTTAAGCTGGTGGAACGCGCACCTGGGATTAGTGTGGAGGAGATCAAGGCGAAGACGGCGGGGAGGTTGGTAGTGGAGGGGGAGATCCCGGAGATGAGGTTATAACATAGCATCACAGAGAACAGACAGGGACAGTCTGATATAAGTATTTGATCGAAAAGCCGATGGGGCATTAAAAAAACAAAACGTTTGTGTTGCTAATATTAGTATTCTATTTTTCGCTAAGTTGATGACCGGAATGCAACGTATATCCCTAGAGAATAAATAACCAAAATACACCTAGATGAAAACAAGATTATCCCTAACACTTTTAGCGATCGTAGGAATGTTTTACGGTTGTGGGCCGCAAATTAATAATATGAATGTTGCGGTTGACTCTGCCCAGATTGCCTCTATGACGCCTGATAGTACCAAAGCGATGGCCGCTTCAGTAGTAGAAACGCCAACCTCTTCCTGGCAATATAAGGAAGAAGAGGATAAAATGACCTCAAAGAAAATTTACGGCGCATATGTTAACGCCAAAGAGGAACTGCAGTTCGAATTCCCATATAACGGCGGATCCGTGGCTACTGTCTACCTGAGAAACCGGGATGGCAAGACCGATATTATATTGATGGTATCTAAGGGTCAGTTCGCCCATAGCATTGATGGCCAGGCCATACGAGTACGGTTTGACGACCAGCAACCAGGTACTTACAATTGCTCCACATCCTCAGATGGAGACTCAAAAGTGCTTTTTATCACTAATGTGTCGAAGTTCCTGAAGAACGCCAAGGCGGCGAATAAAATGATCATTGAGGCGGAGTTTTATAATGAAGGGTTGAGACAGATGGAGTTTGATATTGCCGGCCTCGAATGGACTCACTAAAAGTAATAGTCAAAGATATGCGCCCTTACGGATTTTAGAGACGCTAAGGTCAGCATTCGACGAAGTAAACAAACTTGAGGGGTGGATGACAAAACGATAATTACGATCATCCACCCCACTATAACCCCCGTCCGGAACTGAACGCCTTTGTCCCGTAACCGGACAACCCCCTCCCAATCATCAAGTATATTTCACTGATAATTAACCACCTGCATTTTTGACCTGCTTTTTGCTACCCAACTGGCAATCCACTCGTCATGATCAACACCTATTTCAAACTCTCCTTCCGCGCCCTTTGGAGAAAAAAATCCTTCTCCCTGCTTAATATACTTGGTTTGGCCATTGGTATAGGCGCCAGCCTGCTCATCTTCCTGGTGATCCGCTACGAAATGAGCTATGACGACTACCAGACTAAACGGGACCGCATTTTCCGGATGGTCACTACGGACCGCAGCCGCAGCAATGGAGAAGTGGTGTGGCAGCATAGCATGATACCGGAACCGCTGGCCAAGACATTGCGCCAGGATTTCTCTTCTCTGGAAAAAGTCTCTGCGATGCAGGATATAGGGGAAGCCCAGATCTATGTGCCAGGCAAGAACCTGTCGGATGAAAAGCGGTTTAAAGAGCGTCATGGCATCTATTTTACAGACCCATTGTTGTATGATATATTCGATTTTAAATGGCTGGATGGTAACGCTACGGGGATAACAGCGCCTAATACGGTGGTACTTTCACAAAGTCTGGCCAATAATTATTTTGGCAGCTATGCCAATGCCATGGGCAAAACTATCCTCCTGTGGTCTTATCGTATACCGCTGCGGGTGGTAGGCATTTACAAAGACCTGCCGGATAATACGGATGTGCCGGTAAAAATAGGAGCTTCCTATGCCACCTATATGAAGATCAGGTTTAACAATGTAAATGGCCCGGATAATGAAGACTGGCGCGGTTTGTCTGGCAACTCCCAATGTTTTGTGCTGTTGCCCGCCAACCAAAACATACAAACGCTGCAGGCGAGGATGCCGGCCTTTGTAAAAACGCATTACCGGCAGGATGAGGATAAAAGCACGCTGGTATCTTCCCTTACATTTCAGCCATTGCGGGAGCTGCACCTGGATACGCGTTTTGGTACCCTCAGAGGTGATAGCCTTTCTCCCCGCGAGCTATGGGCATTGGCGCTGATCGGGATCTTCCTGCTGCTGGTAGCCTGCATCAACTTCATTAACCTGGCTACTGCGCAATCCGTTACACGGTCTAAAGAAATAGGCGTACGCAAGGTGTTGGGCAGCGACCGTGGGCAGCTGGTACAGCATTTCCTGTATGAAACCGCCCTGATTACGCTAATAGCGCTGATAACCGGCTGTATATTGGCCGCTATTGCCTTGCCTTCGCTGAGCAGCCTGATGAACAAACAGTTGACCATGGACCTGCTGCATATCCCATCTATCCCGGTATTTCTGGTGGGAACCTTTATTGTGGTAACGTTGCTGGCGGGATTTTACCCGGCTATGGTGCTGTCCGGCTTTAACCCGGTAGCTGCTATTAAAAGTAAGATCAGCGCTAAGACAGTAGGCGGTATTTCCTTACGGCGCGGGCTGGTGGTATGTCAGTTCGTAATAGCGCAATTACTGGTGATAGGTACCCTGGTAGTGGTGAAACAAATGAATTTTTTCCGCAGTCAGTCCATGGGCTTTCAGAAAGACGCGATTGTTCTGCTGGACCTGCCCAGTGATAGCACGCTGAAGCTTAAATACACTTACCTGAGAACACGTATGGCGGCAGTACCCGGTGTAATGGCAGCCAGCTTATGCGGCAGCGAGCCTTCTACCAGGGGCGGGCAGTATTGGGATCTTTATTTTAACAACAGCCCGGAGCGGCAACCTTTCAGCGTAAAGATAATGCGCGGCGATACCGGCTACCTGAATACCTTCCGTATGAAACTGGCAGCCGGCCGTTTGCCCTATGCCAGCGATACCACCAGGGAATTGCTGGTGAATGAGACCCTGGTAAAGAAACTGGGTCTTAAATCAAATAATGAGATCATTGGTAAGATGATCGCTTTTGACCGTAGCGGTAAACAAAGCCCTGTAACAGGCGTGTTGCGTGATTTTAATGATAACTCCCTGGCGGAGCCCATAGCGCCCATTGTCATGGGGACAGATGGCGCCGAGTATAGCACGCTGGCCCTGCGGCTTGATCCCGGCCATGTAAACGCTACATTGGCTAAGGTGCAGCAGGTCTTTACAGAAGTATATCCCACTTATATTTATGACTGTGCTTTCTTTGATAGCAGGATCAGCCATTTTTACGCCGCTGAGGCAATGACCGCGCAGCTGTTCAAGATCTTCGCCTTCCTGGCCATCTTTATCTCCTGCCTGGGGCTTTATGGGCTGGTATCATTCATGGCCGTACAAAAGACCAAGGAAGTGGGTATACGTAAAGTGCTGGGCGCTTCTGTACAGCATATCGTATATCTTTTTTCAAAGGAGTTTACGGTGCTGATAGGCATTGCTTTCCTTATTGCCGCGCCGGCAGGTTATTATTTTATGCAAAAGTGGCTGGAAGGTTTCCATTACCATACCCATATGGGTTGGGGCATTTTTGTACTGGCCATCATATTATCAATTTTAGTGGCATGGGCAGCGGTAGGTTATAAGGCAATAAAAGCGGCCCTGACCAACCCTATAAAAAGCCTGCGGTCGGAGTAAAAAAAGCGGATTTTAAATGTTAATTAACGGTTCTCTTCCATGAAATTTTCTTAACTTAACAAACCCAAGAAAAAAGCATCCTGTCACCTTAAAAAGCGTTCGAAAGTGCAAGCTGGATTCATTTGTTACAACGGAAGATTTCTTCCGGGATCAGAACCTATTTTAACGGCAGATAACCGTTCTTTCCGCTACGGCGATGGTTGTTTTGAGACCATGAAAGTGTACCAGGGCCAGGTACTATTGTCAGACCTTCATTTTGAGCGGCTGGCAGCCAGTATGAACCGGTTACATTTTGATGTGCCGCTCCACTTCACAAGGGATTATTTCTCCGGTCTTATTACTGATCTATGCGCCAAAAATGGCGTGTCGCGCCTTGCAAGGGTGCGCCTTACGGTGTTCCGTGGGGGCGGTGGTTTTTATGATCCGGTGGATAATACGCCGCACTTCATTATCCAGTGCTCAGAGCTGAGCCGTAAGATCTTTGAGCTGAATGAGAAAGGCCTGGCTATAGATGTGTTCCCTGATGCCCGTAAAAGCATTGATAAACTGTCCAGCATCAAATCAAATAATTGTCTGGCCTATGTGATGGCGGCCACCTATGCGCGCCAGCACCAGCTGGATGAAGCCATTCTGCTGAATCATCATGGCCGGGTAGCAGATACTACCGTTGCCAACCTGTTCATAGTGCGTGATGGGCGTATTTACACGCCGCCCTTATCAGAAGGCGGCGTATGTGGGGTAATGCGTAAATATTTACTGAGAACAGAGCTGCCCTTTAAAATAGAAGAATATCCGTTATCCATCACGGACCTTGAAAATGCGGATGAGATCTTCCTTACTAATGCCATCTACGGTATCCGTTGGGTAGGCAGTTTCCGCAACAGCAACTATACCAATGCCACGGCGGGCATCCTGCATGAGGTATTGTATGAAATGTTGCCGATAAGTTTGTGATATAAGTTATTAGCGGTTAGCTATTAGCGATAAGCGCCGGTGGGAACCAGGCCTGGATTGCTGGAAGCTAACCGCTAAAAGCTACCTCTTCAGGCCCTTCTCCATCAGCGTTCCTACTGCCGCATGGCCTTCTTCACCCAGTCCCAGGCTAAAATCATTTACGTACAGATCAATATGCTGGCGCATTACCTGCTCGTCCATTTCCTGGGCATGCTGTTTTACATAATCTGATAACTGGGGATAGCCTTTATACGCATACTGCAGGCTGTCATGGATAAGCGTATCTACCTGTTGCTGCACGGCTTCCGGCACATCCTTGCGGATAAAGATACCGCCCAGGGGGATAGGGCTGCCGGTGGTGCTTTCCCAGAACTCGCCCAGGTCTATGATCTTTACCAGGCCCTTCTGCTGATAGGTGAAACGGTTTTCGTGGATGATCACGCCTACATCTGCACGGCCGTCCAGTACGGCGCTCTCAATCTCTGAAAATACCATTACCTGTTTATTTTTGGCCTCTGGAAAGGCGATGGAGAACAGCAGGTTGGCGGTGGTATTATCACCGGGGATGGCGATCCGGCAGTTCTTTACATCCTCCGGCGCAATGGCTTTTTTAGCGATCAGTAAAGGTCCGCAGCCACGGCCCAGGGCGCTGCCGCTGTTGAGCAGGTTGTACTGCTCCTTTACTTTCAGGTACAGGGCAAAGCTGAGTTTTGTAATAGCCAGTTTACCTTCCAAAGCCCATTTGTTAAGGGTTTCAACGTCTTCCAGCGCTGTGTCAAATGTCAGCCCTCCTGTGTCGATCTTGTTGTTCACCATGGCGTCAAAAATGAACGTGTCATTCGGACAAGGTGAAAAACCTAATGATAAGTGCATGGTTATGAGTTTGAATTGTTCTGTAATTCTTTGATCCTGTATATGTTAGCGGCGGTTGTCCGCCATTTTTTTCATTACGTCGATCAGCGCTTCATTCAGCCCCTTTACCGCCAGTGGAATGTTCCATTTGCTTTTATCCCGTACCTCTACATAATTAGAGATACAGCGCAACTGCAGAAAAGGCACCTGCTCCACCAGGCAGCCATAATGAAAGGCCGCGCCTTCCATACTTTCCACATCCGGCGTATATTGCTGTAGCCGCTCTATGGATACGGCGCTACCGCTGACGGTTTGCACGCTTACGCTGCTGGCCACGGGTAATTCCGGTACATAAGGCAGCCCTGTAAAGGTATTTACCAGCCCGGTACCGGCAAAAGGGGGCTGGCCCTGCTGCCAGAGGCCTATTTCAAACAGGTCCCGGAAGGTGCCGGCGTCATCCACCCCCAGGTCGCCCAGCTGCTCCCGGCCTACCATTACCACCTGGCCCAACGGCCACTGGTGGTTAAAGCTGCCGGCTATACCTGCTTGTATGGCCACGTCCGGCCGTTGGCGGGCCAATTGGCGGCCCAGGTTCCAGGCCGTGTGCATGAGGCCGATGCCACTGATCAATATATCAATTTGGACGCCCGGAATAGGGCCGGATTGGGCTAAATATTCCTGGAAAGGTTTGATTTCCAGGGCGGTAGCAGCAGTGACCAGGAGATTCATCCTGTAAACTTACGGCCGACTCGCGGATTAATGGTATTTTTGCGGAAAATTTTGATAAAGTAATGATCTATTTAACGCGTGTGGAGAATTTCAATGCTGCGCACAAATTGTCCAATCCCGCCTGGAGCAAAGAAAAGAACGATGAGGTGTTCGGGAAATGTGCCAATGATAACTGGCATGGTCATAACTACGAACTGCACGTAACAATAAAAGGTACGCCCGATAAAGAGACCGGCTTTGTATTCAATGCCAAAACACTGGGAGATGTGATCAAGGATGTGATCGTAGAAAAGGTGGACCATCGTAACCTGAACCTGGATGTGGACTTTATGGCGGGCAAATTCACTTCTGCAGAAAACCTTGCCATTGCCATATGGGACGAGCTGGATAAAAACCTGCCCGAAGAAGTACAGCTGCACTGTATTAAACTATATGAAACACCCCGCATTTACGTAGAATATTATGGCGGCAAATAAATAACATACTACGTTTTATCATGCCGGCTTTAGAGATAGATTGGGAATCAGAAACTGTACAATAAATGGCATATAAGAAGATCGAGTCTTACGACGAAAAGGTCACTAATGGCCTAATAAAGAATTACCACGAATGTTTGCAGCTGATAGGGGAAGACGCAGAACGGGAGGGACTACTGAAAACACCGGAACGCCTGGCTAAGGCCATGCAATTCCTTACAGAAGGCTATCAGCAGGATGCAAAGGCAATATTACAGGGCGCTAAGTTCACAGAGGCGTACAGTGAAATGGTGATCGTAAAGGATATTGAACTGTACTCGCTGTGCGAGCATCATATGCTGCCGTTTTTTGGCAAGGCCCATGTGGCATACATCCCTAACGGTTATATTACCGGCCTTAGCAAGCTGGCCCGCGTGGTAGATGTATTTGCCCGCCGCCTGCAGGTACAGGAACGTTTAACACATCAGATCCTGGACGCTATCCAGGAGACGCTGCAGCCGCAAGGGGTGGCCGTAGTAATAGAAGCGCAGCACCTGTGTATGATGATGCGCGGTGTGCAGAAACAGAACTCTGTTACCACTACATCCGCATTCTCCGGGCAGTTTGGAGATGGCACCACCCGGGCAGAATTTATGCGTTTGATCGGGAAATAAGTGGGTAGTAAGTCTAATTTAAAGTGAACCTTCCGGAGCATTGATTCCCGGAAGGTTCTTTATTATCATATTAATTAATATTTACCTTTGCACTGCTATTTCAACTAAACTAGAACCTTAATGAAGCACGCTTACGTATTTCCCGGCCAGGGATCACAATTCCCGGGTATGGGAAAACAACTGTACGAAAATAACGCCAAAGCAAAAGAGTTATTTGAGCAAGCTAACAGCATCCTGGGTTTCCGTATATCAGATACTATGTTCAACGGTACGGAAGAAGACCTGAAACAAACCAACGTTACACAGCCGGCCGTTTTCCTGCATTCCGTTATTGCCTTTATGGGTATTGAGGATGCGCGCCCGGATATGGTGGCAGGCCACTCCCTGGGCGAGTTTTCCGCACTGGTGGCTAACAAGGCCCTCACCTTTGAAGACGCCCTGCGCCTGGTATTTATCCGCGCTACGGCCATGCAGCGCGCCTGCGAGTTACAACCTTCTACTATGGCGGCTGTACTGGCTTTGGACGATGCGAAGGTAGTAGAGATCTGTGCCGCAGTAAGCGCAGAAACCGGCGAGGTAGTAGTACCGGCAAACTTTAACTGTCCGGGCCAGCTGGTGATCTCCGGCTCTATCAATGGCATTAACATTGCCTGTGAGCGGATGAAAGCTGCGGGCGCTAAAAGGGCCCTGGTACTGCCGGTAGGCGGCGCTTTCCACTCTCCGTTAATGGCGCCTGCCAAGGAAGAGCTGCAAAAGGCCATTGAAAGCACTACTTTCAGTACGCCTTCCTGCCCGGTATATCAGAACGTGGTAGCAAAGGCGGTAAGCGATCCCGCAGAGATCAAACAGAACCTTATTGATCAGTTGACCGGCGCTGTAAAATGGACACAGTCCGTACAGGCCATGGTAGCAGACGGCGCTACTACTTTTACGGAAGTAGGCCCGGGTAAAGTGTTACAGGGGCTGATCGCGAAGATATATAAAGAGGCCGTTGTGAATGGCGTAAGTTAATGTGATGATGTGCTGATATGCTAATGTGCTGATGTGATGACAGATTATCTGTAATCGCATCAGCACATTGCGCTTTGGGCAGATGGGAGCTATATTATCTGTATTTGATATCGCGATCTGTTCATGGGAGGCTACTGATCATTTGGGAAATATTCCCTCATTGGCACATTAGCATATCAGCACATTAGCACATCAACTTCATCTCATACTGCTGTACCGTAAGCGTAAACCCATTCTTCTCTAAAAACGCCTGTAATCCCTTATTGTCATCTGTTATATTCACAAAAGAGAACGGGCCGTGGTATTCCTTTACCGCATGCTGTAACAGCGCGCTGGCAATGCCCTGCCGCCGGTGATCCGGATGTACGCCCAGCTGCCGGATACGTTTGGTACCGCGGTAAATGCTGATAAATCCCACCAGGGTATCCTGTTGATAGGCCAGCCAGGTGGCGGTATCTGTGCTCTCCCGTTGTATGCTGGCTATACTGTTGGCCCAGCTGGGCTGCTGGCTGCCAAAACTGCTGAGCAGGGGCCAGTCCGGCAACAGATCCTGGCGCAGCGTTAGATCTTCCCGTACCCTTTGCGGAGCAGGTTGGCCCTTATAACAGTGAAAGAAACGGCTTTGGGTAAAGCCGCAATGCCGGTAGGCTTTGATAGCGGGCGTATTGGTGCTGATCACTTCCAGCAGCAGCTGTGCTACTCCCTGCGTTTTAAACTGCGGTATATAACGCCCGTATAACTGTTGTACCAAACGTTGGCCCCGGTGGCTGGGTATCACGCCCGTACCGCCATTGTAAAGCAGCTGCGGGCGCCGCCAATCGTCTGTGCCATGCAGGATAAGCCCCACCAGCGAAGCGCCGTCAAAAGCGCCCAGGCTATGGGCCAGGCTGATGTTCTCCCCCTGCAGCTTCTGCTCCAGCAAGGGCATCGTGAGGTGGATGGGCACCATGTAGTCGCTGAATGCCTCATTAAAAACAGTACAGATAACAGGCAGCGGCGTATTTTCGAGGGTATTGAAGTGTAACATGATACAGGTTGAAGCGTAGTTACCCCTTACCATTATCCGCCAGTTAACCCACCAGCGCTAAACGCTAATGGCTAACAGCTAATCGCTGATCTCAATGCTCGCATTCCACCACTCAGGGTCAAAACGCGCATTATATTTCTTATAGAAATTAATAGCCGGCTCATTCCATTCCAGCACCTGCCAGGTAATGCCATTAAATTTTTTCTCCTTTGCTTCCGCGATCAGCCGCTGAAACAGCTGGTGGCCAATCCCTTTGCCCCGGTAGCTTTCCGTTACCACAATATCTTCCAGGTACATGCGGCTACCTTTCCAGGTAGAGTAGCGGATATAATACAGCGCAAAACCGGCAATAAACTCGCCGTCCTCCTGTTCTGTTACCGCTACAAAAGCCTTCCATACGGGCTTTTCGCCAAACCCTGCCTCAATAAAATGTTCCAGGCTAACCGTCACTTCCTGTGGCGCTTTCTCATACATAGCCAGCTCACGGATCAGCTCCAGCAGCCGCGCACAATCTTCCCTGCGTGCATCCCTGATAGTTATATTCATTATTTTCGCTATTGGATTTATTCTCTTATTATACGTACAGAATAGGGTGTAAATCTAACTAAAATCGTAAATTGGTAATAACCCGCTACGTTATGGAATCAGCATCAACCTTTTATACGGGCGTTCCCCGTCATTTAGTAGCAGTAGACGGTATCATATTCGGCTTTGAAGACAGCAGGCTTAAATTGCTGGTCATACAGCGCAAGGTAGATCCCAAACAAGGGGAGTGGTCGCTGGTAGGTGGGTTTGTGCAGGAAGGCGAAAGTACCGATGCCGCTGCTGCCCGCGTGCTTAAACAGACCACCGGCCTGGAAAACATCTTTATGGACCAGTTAGGCTGCTATGGAGAGGTGGAGCGCGATAGCGGCGCCCGGGTGATCTCTATCGCGTACTATGCCCTCATACGCGTAAAGGAGCACGATCATATACTGGCCGAAGAGCATGGCGCCCATTGGCTGGAGTTGCACCAGATACCGCCCCTTATCTTTGACCACGGCCGCATGATAGCGGACGCCCTCAAAAAACTGCGGGATAATGCCCATTTTCACCCCATCGGCTTTGAGCTGTTACCGGAAAAGTTTACCTTATCACAGCTGCGCAGCTTGTATGAAGAGATCTACCAGCACGAGCTGGACCGGCGCAATTTCCGGAAAAAGCTGCTGGCCATGAACATCCTGGAAAAGCTGGAAGAAAAGGATAAGACCACCTCAAAAAAAGGCGCACACCTGTATCGTTTTGATAAACAGAAATATGAGCAGCTCACCCGCCGGGGATTTGTATTTGAGATATAATCATTTATGTTCTTTTTTTCTCTATTTTCACATATGATATATCTTTTTACATAGATATTTTTTAGTATATTTTAATCGCGATGCGGAAGGAGGGTACACCATTACAATAAAACCCACTTTATTGAATAGCATTCGACATTGGAAATACATAATCCGGGGAGCATTATGTGTTTGGCTGCTCTGCAGCGCAAAATTGTTACACGCCCAAAGCCATGAGATCAGCAGGCTAAGGAAAGAGCTATACCAGGTAAAGGATAGCGCCCGTTATGTAGACATACTGAACCGGCTGTCTACCCTATACCTGCCCTACAACCTGGATACCTGTTTCCTGTATATCAATACCGCCCAGAACCTGGCAGACCGCCTGCACTATGCCAGGGGCAAAGCCGCCGTACAGAATAACCTGGGCAATTATTACGTGCTCCGCTCCAATAGCTACCTGTCATACCGGTTTTACCTGGATGCCCTGCGGGCCTTTGAAACGCTGGGGGATAGCGCCAGCATGTGCCAGGTGCTTAGTAATATCGCTATTTACTACCGCTACGAAGGGCGGCAGCCCTCCGCCACGTATTATATGTCGCGGGCCATGGATATAGGCCGCCGCCTGCCCAAGGACTCCCTGTATGCCATGGTGCTGGTAAATTATCATTTCGTACATGGGACGGACAGCACCCGGCGGGACTCCTGCCAATGGGCGCTGGAAAAGGCCTACAGCATTGCCTCCCGGTATAACGACGAGCGTATGCTGTTAAGATTGCGCATGTACGAGGCGGATAAACTGTTCCGCAAAAAACAATACGCCCCCGCACAGGCGCAGCTGCTGCAGATCATGCAGGATGCGGAGGAGGGCGGTTATACCTACCTGGCCCTCTATGCCGCAGACCAGATGGCCACCTACCGCATACAGTTAAAACAGGCAGATTCCACTACCTATAAAGCCGCCATGGTGAAATATGGCATAGCAGGCGGCTACTGGGAACTATTGCTGCCCACCGCCACGGAACTGTATACCTGGTATACCCAACACGGCCAGCGGCAGGAAGCCGCGCGCTACAGCGCCTTAATGCTGAACATACTCCAAAAGGAAAGTAACAATAAAAGCCAGGGCGAGCTGGATTATATGGCCTATTTCATGCAGGGCCGCCGGCTGAACGCCCTGCAGCTGCAACACCGCTCGCAACAACAGCAGCTGGATACCAAACGCCTGGAGAACCGCCGCCGCCGTTACCTGGTAGGCGGGCTGCTGTTGTCTGTAGTAGGCATAGCGGTATTACTGGGTTTCTTCTACTACTCCTACAAACGCTCCCGCCAAAACGCCGCCCGCCTGGCGGAAAAATACCGGGAGATCAGCGAGAAGAACACGCTCTTACGCACGCACGACGATTTTAAGAATAAACTCATTTCCCTTATTGCGCACGATTTCCGCCTGCCGCTGGTGCATATCAAGGAGATCACCGGTTTCCTGAAAGATGAGGCGCTGAGCATGGAGGAAGCATCTGCCCTGCTTACCCGCGTAGAGCGCAGCTCCCGCGATACCCTGTATACTTTTGACAGCATCCTGCGCTGGATCAGCTCCCAGCTCTCCGGGTTCGTATATACACCGGAGCGCTGCGACCTGCGGGAACTGGTGAGCGCCGCCCTGCAAAGCCTGGCGGATGTGATCAGTGAAAAGCAGCTGCGTGTGACCGTAAATATACCGGAGGGGCTGCAGGTACTGGCAGAAAGGGAGATGCTGCAGTTTGTGCACCGGAATTTCATACATAATGCGGCCAAGTTCTCGCCCAGGGAGGGCGCGCTGGATATTACCGCGGTAGTAGCGGGGGGTCAGATCACCGTTACCGTAAGGGACGAAGGCGTGGGGATACCGGAAGATATTTTGCCGCAGCTGTTTGAATACCGCGCCAATGACCGGCCAGGGCGCGCCAAACAGCAGGGGGCCGGGCTGGCGCTGATCATCTGTAAGGATTTTATGGAGATGATGAACGGGACCGTATACGCTGCCAATAACCCGGAAAAGGGGGCGGCATTATCGTATACGCTGCCGGCGGGGAACTAAACTAACAACTATTATGCATCGCTGCTATACATACCTCTTACTTAGCCTCTGGCTGCTGACCGGCAGCTTGCGGGCCCCGGCGCAGTTAAAGGAGATAGCTGCACTGCGTAACAGCCTGGCCCAGGTAACCGATAGTGTGGCGTATGTAGATATGCTGAACCAGCTGGGCTTTTACTACCACCTCAATAATATCGACAGCTGTTTCTGGTTTGCCACCCATGCCCGCGAAGTAGCCACCCGCCTGGCATACCGCAAAGGACAGGCCGGCGCCCTCCGTAACCTGGGCATTGTATACTCCCAGCAGCTGAACCTGCGCCAGGCCATTGCCTATGAGCTCTCTGCCCTGGAGCTGTACCGTTCCCTGGGCGATAGCGCCAGCGTATGCCATATGATGAATAACCTGAGCATTGACTATGAGGATGACGGCGATACCGCCATGGAACGTTATTACCTGAACCTGGCCATGGCTATGGGTAACCGCCTCACCAACGACTCTATGTACAGCCTGGTGCTCAGCAATTTTATCCTGGAGTATCTGCAGGACAGTACCAGACAGGATTCCGTTACATGGGCCTATCGTAAACTACAGGGCATTACCGCCCGGTACCCTTACTCCCGGGAATGGTTATATGCAAAAATGTTTGAAGCGGTGAACCTGCTCCGGCAAGGGCAGGGGCTGCAGGGAGAACGGCTGATCAACAGCATAGCGGATACCGCGCTGCAAAAAGGCTACCTGCACCTGGCCATAGAGGCCTACTCCCGTATTATCGACAATTTTATTCCCCTGGGTTATAAGGCCGACAGTATCCCTTATATGGGAAAGATCTTTGCGCTCTCGCAGAAAGCGGGGTATTATGAGCGGATGATGACCATGCTGCCTTTCCTGTACCGCTACTATGCGGCCGCAAAGGATGTGAACCAGACCGCCTACTACGGCCAGGGCGCGCTGGCGCTGGCCAATCACCAGCTGGCCCTGCGTAAAAGCCGCCAGGAGATCAATTACCTGGAGTATTTCCTGAAGGAGCAGGAGCTGCAATCCCTGCAGCTGCGTAATCAGGTGCAGCGGCAGGCCATTGAGCAGAATAACCTGCACAGGGCCACCCGGCGTACCCTTATATGGTTGCTGGGCGCTTTGTTGTTGCTACTGATTGGCATCACGGCCGTATATTACCGCCACTACCGGTCCTCCCGCCAGTACGAGCGCCGCCTGGCCGGTATGAATGCCGCTATCTCTGAAAAGAACCGCCTGCTCCGGGCCAATGATGATTTTAAGAATAAGCTAATCTCCGTGATCGCGCACGATTTCCGCGATCCGCTGAATAATATTATCCGCGTAGCCGCCATGCTGCAGAACCAAACCATGGATAAGGAGGAGATGATGCGTACCGTGGAGCAGGTAGAGGCCTCCTCCGGTAAAACGCTGGCCGTATTTGACAACATCCTGCGCTGGATCAAGTCGCAGCTGTCCGGTTTTATATATGCCCCGGCTCCCTGCAATGTGAGCGATATGATGATGGAAGCCCTGCACACGATAGAACCGGCGCTACAGGAAAAAGGGGTAAAAGTGGAGATGGAAGCGCCGCCTCATATTAATGTAGCTGCAGAGCGGGAAATGCTGCAATTTGTACACCGTACCTTGTTGAACAGCGCCGTTGGATTTTCCATGCCGGGCGGTCAGATAGTGGTACAGGCCAGGGAAGAGGCAGGCGCTGTAAAAGTGCTGGTAAAGGTATTGGAGGTAAGCATCACCGCCGCCATGCTGCCCCACCTGTTCGAATACCGGGGCACCGCCTATTATCAGCAGTACCGGGAGCATGATGCGGAGCTGGCCCTGGTGATCTGTAAAGACTTTATGGACAAAATGGGCGGCCATATCAGCGCAGCCCGTCAGCAGGAAGGGTTTGCGTTTATATATGAGTTACCCTCGTTTCATTAACAGCTATTTTTAGCCGTTAGCTGTTAGCGCTTAAAACGGAAAACACATCCGCTCCAATCACTAACAGCTAAAAGCTAACGGCTACTTACTTGGGATCGTATGCCCACTTAATATAACTAGCGCCCCAGGTAAAGCCGCCGCCAAAGGCTGCCAGTACCAGGTTATCGCCTTTTTTCAGTTGCTTCTCATAATCCCACAGACACAGGGGAATAGTACCGCCTGTCGTGTTGCCATAGCGCTGGATGTTCATCATCACTTTCTCTTCCGGCAGGCCCATACGCTGTGCAGTGGCGTCTATGATACGTTTGTTGGCCTGGTGTGGCACCAGCCATCTTACGGAGTCGGAGGTGAGCTGGTTGCGCTGCATGATATCATGCGCAGCTTCCGCCATATTTGCTACGGCATATTTGAATACCGTCTTACCTTCCTGGTACACGTAATGCTCCTTGTTGGTAACGGTTTCTATGCTGGCCGGACGGGCAGAGCCACCGGCTTTCATGTGCAGGAATTCGCGGCCATGGCCATCGCTTCTCAGGATGCTGTCTACCAGGCCATACCCCTCGGTATCGGGCTCCAGCAGTACGCCTGCGCCGCCATCACCAAAAATGATACAGGTGCTGCGGTCAGAATAATCGATAATGGCGCTCATCTTATCCGCCCCAATGACCATTACCTTTTTGTAACGTCCGCTTTCAATAAAGCGTGCGCCGGTGTCCAGGGCATACAGGAAGCCGGAACAGGCGGCGTTGATATCAAATCCCCAGGCATTTTTGGCGCCTATTTTATCAGTTACCACGTTGGCAGTGGCCGGAAATACCATGTCCGGCGTTACGGTAGCTACGATCAGCAGATCTATCTCCTCCGGGCTGATGCCTCTTTTACGGCATATCTCCTGGGCCACCGGCACACATATCTCAGAAGTGCCCTTGTCCGCCCCCTTTAAAATCCTTCTTTCCTTGATCCCCGTGCGGGTGGTGATCCATTCATCCGTAGTATCTACCAGTGTTTCCAGTTCCTTATTGCTAAGGATATAGTCAGGAACATACCCACCCACCGCTGTAATAGCGGCCGTTATTTTACCCATATTAGTGAATAGTTGTTTTTAACTAAGGCGTAAAAATACGATATTAAAAGAATTTCAAAAGTCTTAACTTATCAGTACTAGCCTCCGGCCGCCCGGAAATGAATCCCCACTTACGAGTTTTTCCGTAAGTTTGTTGACTTATTAATCCTTATGATCGCTTACCTAAATGGGAAATTAACCCACAAATCACCGGCTATGGTGCATGTGGAAGTGCAGGGAGTAGGCTACGAAGTCCAGATCAGTTTAAATACTTACTCCCGTATCCAGGGGTTAGAGAATTGCAAGCTGCTCACCTTTCTGCACATTAAAGAAGACGCCCATACCCTTTATGGTTTTTTTGACGAGCCGGAACGGACCATGTTCCTGCTCCTTATTGGCGTATCCGGCATAGGCGCCACCACTGCCCGGGTAATGCTATCCTCCCTGCAGCCGGAAGACATCCAGCGGGCCATTGCCATGGAGAACGAGAAAATGCTGGAAAGCATCAAAGGCATAGGCGCTAAAACGGCCAAACGTATAATCCTGGAGCTAAAAGACAAGATAAAAAGGAATAAAGATACAGGCCTGCAAATATCTGCTCCCGCAAACAATACATTGCAGGAAGATGCGTTAATTGCTTTGGTAACCTTGGGTATCGCCCGTAACGTGGCAGAACAGGCGATACAAAAGGTGCTGAAAACAGAACCACTATTGCAAGACTTGGAAGGACTTATTAAAAAGGCCCTGAAAAGTCTATAATTTTATTACCCTGACCTCTATAAAAACCTATTTCGCTTGGCAAAAAAGACATATTTAAGTGCTTTTGCAGTAATAGGCGTCGTATCTTTTTTTATTCTTGACACTGCCGCAAGGGATCGTTCGGGAAGCTTTAAATACCATAATGTAACCTGGAAATCAGATACAACCGCAAAGGATACTACCCAAAAACAGGACACCCTCAAATACCCGCTTAAAGACCGGTACGGTACCACTATTACCGATCCCGTAAAAAATGCCATTGATCTAAAGGACCCCGCCGCCATCAAAAAGGAGGTGGTGTATGACCCGGTTACCAAGCAATATACCGTTACGGAAAAAATAGGCGACCAGTACTACCGTAATCCTACCTATATGAGCTTTGACGAGTTCTATAAATTACAGAACCAGCAAAGCGAACAGAGCTATTGGCAAAAAAGAGCGTCTACCCTGGGCAGTCTTAACCAGATTGGCTCCGGGCCGCTCCTGAACAGCGGCAATAGCCTGTTTGACCGTGTTTTTGGCGGCAGCAAGGTGGATATCCGCCCGCAAGGTAGCCTGGACCTCACCTTTGGTTACCAGGGTCAGAATATCAAGAACCCCGTGCTGGTAGAACAGGCGCGTAAGAACGGGGGCTTTGATTTCGACATGAACATCAACATGAACGTGACGGGTAAGATAGGGGATAAGCTGAAACTCATTACCAACTACAATACACAGTCTACTTTTGATTTTGAGAACCAGATCAAGCTGGAATATACCGGTTATGACGATGAGATCATCAAGAAGATAGAGGCTGGTAACGTAAGTTTTCCCTTACGCAGCCAGCTTATTTCCGGGGTGCAGTCCCTTTTTGGTATTAAAACCCAGCTGCAGTTTGGCCGCCTGACCGTTACCAGCGTACTGTCTAACCAGAAATCGCAGAAGCAGAACGTAATGCTCAAAGGCGGTACCCAAACCCAGGATTTCACCATCCGGGCAGACCAGTATGAGGATAACCGGCACTTCCTGCTGGCCCAGTTCTTCCGCGATACGTTCAACTACAACATGTCTAACCTGCCGGTGACCAAATCACTGGCCTATGTGAACCGTATAGAGGTGTGGGTGACCAACAAAACCGGGGCTACCACCCAAACCCGCGACGTAGTAGGTTTGATGGACCTGGCGGAGTACAAACCTTATAACACCACCCTGACGGTGCAGACCAATTCCAAACTGCCCAACAACGCTACCAATAACCTGTTTAGCCAGTTGGCCAACGACCCGGCCTCCCGTTTTTCCGGTACGGTCGTGAGCCGTTTATTGGGCCTGGGGTTAAAACCAGTACAGGAATTTGAAAAGACCTTTGCCCGTAAGCTGGATTCCACGGACTATACCGTGAACCGGCAATTGGGGTATATATCGTTAAAAGCGCAGCTGCAGCCGGATGAAGTGCTGGCCGTAGCCTATCAATACACCTATAACGGCCGCGTATTCCAGGTGGGTGAGTTCTCCCAGGACGTACCGCCGGACCAGAACAATAGCGCCAACCAGCAGATACTGTTCCTGAAATTGCTGAAAGCCACCTCCGCCCGTCCGGCCCTGCCTATCTGGGACCTGATGATGAAGAACATCTATTCTACGGATGCCTTTCAGCTAAACCGGCAGGACTTTAAACTGGATGTGTACTATAAGGACCCTGGCACCCAGGACCGCGCTCCCAGTGATAAACGTTATATACCGGATGCCCAGGGCGAATTTGCCGGGGCCCCCATTATCACCATCCTGAACCTGGACCGCCTTAATAACCAGAACGATCCCCAGCCAGATGGGGTATTTGATTATGTGGAAGGTTATACCATCAATTCCCAGGATGGCCGGGTGATGTTCCCTCAACTAGAGCCTTTTGCGGACGGCCTGCGAAAAGCCTTTGGCGGCAATGCCACGCTGGAAAAACAATACCTCTACAACGTACTGTATGACTCTATTAAAGTAGTGGCCCAACAGTTCCCGCAGCTGAACCGCTATGTGCTGAAAGGGTCCTATAAATCTGCCAACTCCTCAGAAATACAGCTGGGGTATAACATTCCGCCCGGCTCCGTACAGGTGACCGCCGGCGGGCAACAGCTGCGCGAGAATGTGGATTATATTATTGACTATAACCTGGGCCGCCTGAAGATCATCAACAGTGGCGTACTGGCCGCCGGGGTACCCATCAATGTGCAGTTTGAGAACAACGCACTTTTTGGCCAGCAGGTACGCAACTATTTTGGCACCCGCCTGGATTATATCGTAAATGATAAGTTAAGCCTGGGCGGTACCATGGTGAAGATGAGCGAACGGCCCTACTATCAGAAAGTGAACTACGGGGAAGACCCCATCAGTAACACCGTGTATGGCCTGGACGTAAACTATAATTCAGAATGGAAAGGGCTGACCCGCCTGCTGGATAAACTGCCTAACTATAGCACCACCACGCCGTCCAACATCCTGTTTACCGGTGAGGTGGCGCGGCTGTTCCCCGGCCATAGTAAGCTGGTAGATGCTGCCGGCAGCAGCAGCGGCCAGGTGTTCATCGATGATTTTGAGGGCTCCCAGAACGGGTACGACCTTAAATTCCCGGCCACCAGCTGGATCCTGGCCTCTACCCCGAGCGGCGCTACAGACGCCAATGGTAACATCATGTTCCCGGAAGCTAATCTGAACGACTCCCTGGACTATGGTAAAAACAGGGCTAAACTGGCCTGGTATATCATCGAGCCTACGCTGCAGATCCCCAAATCACCGGGGCTGCCTAATAATATTACGCCTACAGAGCAGAGCGACTCCCGTGTGCGCCTGGTATACCAGAAAGAGGTATTTCCTAACCGCTCCACGGACTTTGGACAAAGCCAGCTCAGTACCCTTGACCTGGCCTACTATCCAACGGAGAGAGGCCCGTATAACTTCTCCCACCTGCCGTCTGATATTGACCGTAACGGTAAGTTGCAGCGCCCGCAACAGAAATGGGCCGGCGTAATGCGCTCCATTGATAACAGCGACTTTGAAACGGCTAACGTAGAGTTCATCGAGTTCTGGATCCAGGATCCTTTTATTAATAATCCTAACAGCACCGGTGGCCAGCTTTATTTTAACCTGGGTAATATCTCTGAGGATGTGCTGAAGGACTCCCGCAAGTTCTTTGAGAACGGATTGCCGAATCCTAATACCAATGCCAACCAGCTGGACTCTTCGCACTGGGGCCGCATTCCTAAATACCAGCAGCAGCTCACCCAGGCCTTTGATAACGATCCTAATATCCGCGCTTACCAGGACGTAGGTTATGATGGCGTACGCTCTAACGGCGGTGAGGATGATGAGAAGAATTTTTACAAGAACTACCTGGCCCAGCTAGAAGCGAGCTTTGGCCGTGGCTCCGCTATCTACCAGCAGGCGGAGGCCGATCCCGCCAATGATGATTACCATCATTACCGTGGCGATGATTATGATCGTGACCGCCTCTCCATCCTGCAGCGTTATAAAAGATTCAGCAACCCGGAAGGCAACTCCCCCGTATCTACCGGCAACTCGCAGTACTCTTCCGCCGCCAGTAACATACCGGAAACAGAAGACCTGAACCGGGATAATACCATGAACGAAACGGAAGAATACTTCCAGTACCGTGTGGAGCTGAAGCCCAATATGGATATCGGTACCAACTACGTGGTGGATAAGATCACCGCCAATGTAGACAATCCGCCGGATGGTAATAAGAAACAGGAGATCTGGTACCAGTTCAAAGTACCGGTGAACAGTTATGACTCCCGTGTGGGCAGCATACCGGACTTTAAGTCCATCCGTTTTATGCGTATGTTCCTTACCGGCTTCTCTGACTCTGTAGTGGTGCGTTTTGCCAAGCTGGACCTGGTGCGTAACACCTGGCGCCAGTACCAGTACCGCCTGCAACCCGGGGATCCGGTGCCCAACGATCCATCCACCAGTTTCAATACCACTGCGGTGAACATCGAAGAGAACTCTTCCCGCAGACCTATCCCGTATGTGATACCGCCGGGCGTAACCCGTCAGAATACCATCAGCACCAACAATACCACCCTGCAGCTGAATGAGCAGGCACTGTCTATGCAGGTGTGTAACCTGAAGGATAATGACAACCGCGGCATCTACAAGAACCTGGGTCTGGATATGCGCCAGTATAAAAGGCTGCAGATGTACATTCACGCAGAGGCGGTAGAGAACGCCGCCTCCCTGAAGGATGGCGAAATAAGGGCCATTATACGTTTGGGTAGTGATTTTGTAAGCAACTATTATGAATACCAGATACCGCTGAAGGTAACGCAATGGAATACTACAGACCCGAACTCCATCTGGCCGGAAGCTAATAACCTGGACCTGGAGCTGGCCAAACTGGCCAATGTGAAGCAGCGCCGTAATCTGTGCGACTCCTGTTCGCCGCTTACGCCGTATACAGAGGCAGACGGCGGCAACTATATCACCGTGGTGGGTAACCCCAACCTGGGCGATGTAAGGAGCGTGATGATAGGCGTGTACAATCCCAAGGACGACGGTATTTCCAAATGTACAGAAGTGTGGTTCAATGAAATGCGTCTCACGGACTTTGATGAAAAAGGCGGTTATGCCGCCATGGCCAGGATGGACGTGCAGCTGGCAGACCTGGGTACGGTAAGCGTATCCGGCAACATGCACACCGCCGGTTTTGGCGCCATTGACCAGCGGGTAAATGAGCGCTTCCGTGATGACTACCTGCAATATGACGTAGCGGCCAACCTGGACCTGGGTAAACTGCTGCCCAAGAAAGCGTCTATCTCCGTACCGGTATACGCCGGTTACTCCCAGGCGGTGAGCAACCCGGAATACGACCCTTACGACCTGGATATTAAGCTAAAGGATAAATTGCGGCTGGCCCGTACCTCGGCGGAGCGGGATTCCATCAAACGAGATGCGCAGGACTTCACCGCCATCAAGAGCCTGAACTTTACCAATGTACGTAAGCTTAACCAGGGTGGCGGCACGCTGAAACCCTGGAGCATAGAGAACATTGATCTCAGTTACTCCTACTCGCAAACCAACAGCCATAACCCGCTCATAGAAAGCGATGTGCTCACGAAACACCGCGGTGGCCTGGGATATAACTATGCCGGCCAAAGCAAGTTCATAACGCCGTTCAAGAAGCTGTTTAAGAGCAAGAGCCACTGGCTGGACCTGGTCCGCGACTTCAACTTTAACTACGTGCCTTCCATCGTTAGCTTCCGCGCGGATATTACCCGCCAGTTTGGCGCTACCCGGATCCGTAACGTAGGCGGTGATGGCACTTATAAGCTGCCGGAAACCTATAATAAGTTCTTCACTTTTGACCGTTACTACGGGTTAAAATGGGACCTGAGCCGCAGCCTTACCTTCGATTTCAATGCGGTGAACAATGCCCGTATCGATGAACCGGCCGGCCGTATTGATACCAAAGAAAAGAAAGACAGCGTGCGCAGCAACCTGTTCAAGTTTGGCCGTACCACCAACTACTTCCACTCCCTGAACGTAACGTATACGCTGCCCACCAGCAAGTTCCCGCTGCTCAGCTGGACCAATATCGCCCTGGGTTATAATACGGAATACCGGTGGACGGGCGCCTCCCGCCTGGCCCTGGAACTGGGTAACGCCATCGAGAACACGCAGAACAAAACAGTAACGGCAGAATTCAAGTTCTCCGAACTGTATAATAAGTCCAAATTCCTGAAGAAGGTCAATACCACGGGCTCCTCCGGTAACAATAATAACCGGAACCAGCAGGGACAGAATATGCAGAACAACCAGAATAAACAGCAGCAACCGCAGAAAAAAGATGATAATGATGACGAGCTGCCTGCCCTGGTGAAAGCTGCCCTCAGACCGCTGCTGTCCGTGAAACGTATTGCCATCAACTATACAGAAAATGCCGGTACCCGCCTGCCAGGTTATATAGACAGTACTAAGGTCCTGGGTATGAACTGGGCCTCCATGGCGCCTGGTATCGGGTTTGTACTGGGGGCACAGCCCAACAAAGCCTGGCTGGATAATTTTGCCAAGAAAGGGCTGGTGACGCCGGATACCCTGTTCAACGTACAGTTCCAGCAACAGTTCACCCAGCGCCTGGATGCGCAGGCACAGCTGGAACCGGTACCGGACCTGCGTATTGACCTGAATATCACCAAATCATTTACCAAAACGCATACAGAACTGTTCAAGAACGCTACCGACAGCTTTGGGAATGTGCTTGGGTTTGAGCACCTGAGCCCCTATGATGCAGGTGGTTTTGAGATCACTTATGTGGCCATTAAAACGCTGTTTGGTAAGATTGATGCGGAAAGCGGCATGTCAAAAACGTTCAAGAACTTTGAAGACTACCGCCTGGCTATTTCCCGCAGGCTGGCTACGGCCAACCCGTATAACAGCGTTCCGGGCACGCCTACCCAGAACACCAAGGATCCCGGCTACTACTACGGTTACAGCCGTTATGCGCAGGATGTGCTGATACCAGCCTTCCTGGCCGCCTATACCGGTAAAGACCCGGAAAAGATAGGCCTGCTTAAACAGGGCAATGCCAATGTGCGCAGCAACCCGTTCAGTAATTTTATACCTAAGCCTAACTGGCGCATTACCTATAACGGTTTAACCAAGCTGGAGCCGTTCCGTAATATATTCACCAACTTTGTGCTTACGCATGCCTATACCGGTACGCTGGCCATGAACTCCTATAATACGGCCCTGCTTTTCGAGGATCCCCGTTTACTGGGTGTGCCTGGTTTTGTGGATACCGTGTCCGGCAACTACATACCTTATTTCCTGGTGCCCAACCTGACCATGACAGAGCAGTTTGCGCCGTTGATAGGCTTTGATATGACCTTTACCAATAGCCTTAACTGCCGCGTGGAATTCAGGAAAAGCCGCTCCCTTAGCTTAAGCCTGATCGATTACCAGCTTACAGAGCTGCGCTCTACGGAGATCGTGATAGGCGGTGGTTACCGTATGCGTGGTTTCCCGCTGCCGTTTAAGATAGGTAAGGACGGCGGCAAGAAGTTAGAAAATGATATGAACTTTAGGCTGGACCTGAGTTACCGGGATGATAAAACGGTCAATAACCGGCTGGATGCCGATCTTGTCATACCCACCAGCGGTCAGAAGGTGATAGGCATAGCGCCATCCATAGACTATGTGGTCAATAACCGGTTGAACCTGCGCTTCTTCTATGACCGACGACAGACGATACCGGTAATATCCACTGCATATCCCATTACCAATACCAGGGGCGGGATAACGCTACGGTTTATGCTGGCGCAATAAGATATACAGTATATAAAAAAGAAAGGGGCNNGCCCCTTTCTTTTTTATATACTAATCTTACTTAGTAAGTCTCTGCCAGCGCTTCTTCTCTCACGCCTTTCAGCTTCAGCACCTTGCTGGTATGGTTCCGGATCTCCTCGCAGAATGCCGGGTTATCCGCCAGCTTCTGACCGTAGGAGGGGATCATCTCTTTCAGTTTAGCCTGCCATTCCGGGGTAGCCAGCTGGCTTTTAAAGCAACGGCCCAGCAGGTCCAGCATAATGGATACGGCGGTAGATGCGCCGGGAGATGCGCCCAGTAAAGCGGCAATCGTACCGTCTGCCGCGCTCACCACTTCTGTACCAAACTCCAGTACGCCGCCGTGTTTGGGGTCTTTTTTGATCACCTGTACACGCTGACCGGCAGTTTCCAGGTCCCAGTCTTCCATTTTGGCGTCCGGTACAAAAGCCCGCAGCGCTTCCAAACGGTCTTCCGGTGATTGGCGTACTTGCTCTATCAGGTATTTGGTCAGGGGAATATTATCAAAACCAGCCGCCAGCATGGGGCGGATGTTATAGTATTTGATGGAAAGCGGTAAGTCCAGGTAGGAACCGTGTTTCAGGAACTTGGTGGAGAAACCGGCATAAGGGCCAAACAGCAGCGCCTTTTTACCGTCAATTACCCGGGTATCCAGGTGCGGTACAGACATGGGAGGCGCGCCTACGGCAGCCTTACCATATACCTTGGCGGCATGTTTGTCAATCACTTCCGGGTTATTACAGATCAGCCACTGGCCGCTTACGGGGAAACCGCCAAAGCCTTTGCCTTCCGGTATGCCGGATTTTTCCAGCAGGGGCAGGGAGCCGCCGCCGGCGCCTATAAATACGAATTTGGTCTTAACGGTCCTTTTCTTATTGGTAGTGGCATTTTTTACGGTAATATGCCAGCGCCCGTCTTCCTGCTGCTCAATATCCTTTACTTCGTGGGCGGTGTAGAGGGTAACGCCTTTCTGCTCCCGCAGGTAGTTACACAGCTGGCGGGTGAGGGCGCCAAAGTTCACATCTGTACCGGCCTCCATACGGGTGGCGGCTACCTGCTGGGCAGGATCGCGGCCTTCCATTACCAGCGGCATCCATTTTGCCAGCACAGCCGGGTCTTCAGAATACTGCATGCCCTTAAAGAGGGGGCTGCCTTCCAGGCCCTGCTGCCGCTTCTGTAAATAGGATACATTATCCTCGCCCCATACAAAGCTGATATGCGGCACGCTGCGGATAAAGGACTCCGGCGATTTAAGATATCCCTGGTTGAGCAGGAATGCCCAGAACTCTTTGGATATTTCAAAAGATTCCGCAATCTTAATGGCCTTGGAAATGTCCACGCTGTTATCAGGGCGTTCAGGCGTGTAATTCAGCTCACAGAAGGCGGAGTGGCCTGTACCGGCATTATTCCAGGCGTCAGAGCTTTCACCGGCAATCACATCCAGCCGTTCATAAATGTCAATGGTCAGTTCCGGTTGCAATTTCTTAAGAAGTACTCCCAGGGTGGCGCTCATGATGCCTGCTCCAATTAACACAATATCAGGCGCAGCTTTTGAAGACATATATTTCTAATTTTTTCATTTTTCCGCCGCAAAATTAGCACTAAATGCCTAGAACAAAAACCTAAAATATGATAGTTTCCGGGGTACACGTCAGCTAACCGTAATAAAAAAGGGCCGACCAGTTACCGGTCAGCCCTTTAAGAAAGTTGCTCTACATTTTCATACTCAGCTGTAGCTCAGGGAGTAGCCTTTCGCATCTTCCCAGTCTTTGCCCATGGCCCAGCGGCCATAGTTATTCCGCCTTGATCTCTCGTAGTAGTAGCGCCATTCTGCTTTCCACCTGGGATAGTACAGGCGTAGCAGTAAAACGGTTACGAATGTAAGCATAGGGATTAGGTTATAGATTATAGGATAGTTAGCATAGCCTTAAACACTGTAACAGATAAAATAATGTCGTTTCAAATATATGAATTCTCTCAAATATATTCAAATATTATAAATTATAAAATCACACCTTAATGTTAAATTAATTCCGTGAAAAGATCAATTTTTCATCTGCAAAAGGCAAATTCCTATCAATCTTTAGCGGGTAAAAACCGGCATTGGCCTGCATTTACACAGATATTAATTTTCTCATCTGTAAGAGCAAATTACTGTCAATATGCAGTCACAGGTATAGTAGCGCGCTAATATTCTATCTGTAAAAAGCAAATTACTATCAGCCGTTACACACGGTGATAATAGTAAGCGCTTGCCTGCTGCAGCGGCGTAATTTCCAGCTCGTTAATGCACACATGCGGCGGCAAGGTGGCGCAGTAATAGATCACATCTGCCACATCTTCAGCACTTAAAGGCTTTAAACCCTGGTATACGCCTTTGGCTTTGTCTTCATTGCCCTTAAAACGCACCAGGGAAAACTCCGTTTCCGCAGCGCCCGGCTGTACATCCGTTACCTTAATGCCGTAAGGCAACAGGTCTATCCGCATGCCTTTGGAAAGGGCGGCCACCGCGGCCTTGCTGGCGCAGTATACATTGCCTTTGGCATATACCTGGCTGCCGGCTATGGAGCCCAGGTTGATGATATGGCCTTTCCGCTGATCTATGAGCCAGGGTATCACCGCACGGGATACGTAGAGCAATCCCTTTACATTGGTGTCTATCATTTCTTCCCAGTCATTGAGATCGCCTTCCTCTATGCTGCTAAGCCCTGCGGCCAGGCCTGCATTATTCACCAGTACGCTCACCTTTTTCCAGTTTTCCGGTATGCCGCCCAGCACGGTGCTCACGGTTTTTTGGTCCCGTACGTCAAAAGCCAGGGGGAGTACCTTGATACCGTATTGCTTTTCCAGTGTTGTCTGCAGATCGTTTAGCCGCTCCTGTCTGCGCCCTGTAATAATGAGGTCATTGCCATTCTGTGCAAATTTTTCCGCACAAGCCTTACCAAAGCCGGCAGTTGCGCCGGTGATCAATATTATAGCCATTGGGTAGATGATTTTTGAAATGAGGCTGCTAAGATACTGCCTGCAGTGCATAAGTGGTATGGGGTTAGGGCTACCGGACTAAAGTAACGGTTCCCTTTTTCTCTACGGACTGCCCGTTCAGGTCCTTGCCGGACAGGATCCAGATATACGTATCTGAAGAGGCGGGCCGCCCGCCTACCATCCCATCCCAGCCGTTGCGGAAATCAACGGAATTGAATATTTCCTGTCCCCAGCGGTTATAGATACGGAAGTAATCATATTCGATAATGCCTACCGGTATAAACCGGAAGCGGTCATTCACCCCGTCGCCATTAGGGGTAAAAGCATTGGGGATATAGATATCGGGGCCTGCAAAGTATTTTATGCTGATGCTGTCATACCCTACACAGCCCTGTTGGTTGGATACTTTCAGCAGGTATTGTATGTCTTCGTCCCAGGTTACCACCGGGTCCGGGATATTGGTGGCGCTAAGCCCTGTACCTGGCTGCCAGGCGTAAAATTCCCCGCCGCTGCCGTGCAGGGGCAATTGCTGCCCCCTGGCTAGTATGGTATCATTACCGGCAAAAGGCCTTACCTCATACATGGTGACATTCTGCGTGAAGGATTTGCTGCAACCCTTGTCCGTTTCCAGGTTCAGGGTAACGGTATATACGCCGCCTTCCGGGAAGGTCCAGTTAATGCGCCGGCCGTTGGCAGCGCCATTAGGCATGCCCATATCCCATTTATAAGCGGTGATTTTGCCGTAAGTATACGACGAGGTATCCCGGAAAAGCACCGGGTTCCGGGCGCATTGGCCCATAACGGTGTAGCCGGCACGTAAGCCCGGGTAATTGTTTACGAGTCCTTCACTGCTGTCTACACAGGGCAGGCCGCGGTTTACCACCAGTTTCAGCTTATAGCTGCCTGTATCGGGGTATTGGTGGAAGAAGATGTCTTTAGTGTAGGTGGTGGTATCAGTACCATCGCCAAAATTCCAGTAGAAGCTGGAGGTATAACCTGCATTGCTGAAATTGGGAATGGCCACGCGCAGGTCAGCGGAGTCAATACAGTTATTCAGCACCTGCTGCAGATTGGCCCGCACGTTGGAGCTGCAGTTAAATACCGTGAGCAATATATCCTTATGATGGGTGCCTATCAGCCGCCTGGTAGCCCGGTCATATTCATTTACACATACGGATACTACATATTTGCCCACCCGGTCTGGCGTGCCGGAGAGCATGCCCTTGTTGTCAATGGAGATGCGGGGATTACCGCCCATGGGATTAGCGCCCGAATAGGGTGGAATATAGTTCACGAGGTCATTATAGGGCGGCGGGTTGGTGGCGTTGGCCTCGTTCCGGGAAGAGCCGCCGGTTAAGGCGCCGCAAAGGTTGTAAGTAAGGCTGTCGCCATCTTCATCATAGGCGGCGTAATCGTATTCAAAAGAGAAGCTGCCGCAGATCACGATCGCCTCATCCTTATTAAAATAAGCGCTGTTATTATTGGGCCGGCTTTCGGTACCGGGGATGGTCGTGTAATAGGTGCTGCCTTCCTGTTCAGAGCTGTAGATATTAGCCAGGTGCTCACCGCGGCAGCAACGCTGATAGGCAATATAATATCCTCCGTAAGTGGGCGTAAGATTGATGGTATCCCGGTAGAACGCTGCTTCCAGGTGCTGCGTTTGCGGCGACAGGCAGGGATTCTTCAGCGTATCGAACATGGGTTTGGTGGATTGGATATACAGCTGTACGGGGGATGTTACGCGCTGGCCGGCAGCATTGTAGATGTTGATGGTAACGGGATTCTCAAAACGGTCCAGGCAACCTTGCCGGTCGCCGCAGGTAAAATCTGCATCGCGGTAGAGCTTGAGGGTGATGGCGTACCGGTATTGTCCGGTAGCGGCGTTATAGCCTACGGTTTGATAATACATCTCCCCGCCAATTATATGGTATGCAACTGCTTCAACGTGGATCATGCAGCCAAGAACGAGGAGGAAAATTTTGCTCATGTATGGGGGCACAGGCCTCTCTGAATTTACTAAAATTCAGCCAATCCATGAAATGATTTTTTTGTTAACGGGAAGTTATCAATGCCTTACCGTACAAGGGTTACAGTGCCTTTGCGCAAAACGGTGTTTCCATGTATATCCTGGCCTTGTACTACCCAAACATAAGTGCCAATTGCAGCAGGTTGTCCGCCAAACGTACCATCCCAACCTTTCATATATTCCACGTTGGTATACATCAGTTTACCCCAGCGGTCAAACACCCGGAAGAAGTCCATGTGCACAATGCCTACCGGCAGCGGACGGAAAACATCGTTCAGGCCATCCCCGTTAGGCGAGAAACCGGTGGGGATATAAATATCCGGGCCCACGATAAAACGGAGGCGTATATCGTCTGTACCATGACAGCCTTCGGGAGTATACACCGTAACGGTATAGACAAAATCGCGGTTAATATTGGTCAGTGGGGAGTCAATGGCAGGGTTATCCAACCCGTCTACCGGCGTCCATACATACCGTACGCCGCCAGTGGCATGCAGCCGGAAAGGCAGATCCTTTATCAGGATGGTATCGTTGCCCGCAAAAGCCGGCACTGGCGGTATTACGGTTATCTGTACGGTATCGTTCACCGGTTTGGGACAGCCCAGTACATCCCTCACCGTTACAATAAAATCGGTAGTGGCGGTAGGCCGGGTAGTGGTTATGGACCGCGTGGGACTGTTTACCAGGTTGGTTGGCGTCCACTGGTAAATGCTGCCGCCAGTGGCCCTTAAGGTGATCTGGTCGCCATAACAGATGGTAGTATCATTACCGGCAAAAGCCTTTGGCGGGTCTACTACTTTCAGGTTCAGAGAATCCCATGCGGTACAGGAGCCCAGCGTTACCTGTATACCATAGGAGGAACTGGGCGGTAGCGGCACTACCGGCGAAATAAGTTTGTCGCCCACGATGGTATTGGTATTCAGATCCCACCAGGTAAACTGGTAAGGCCCGTCCGCCATTGATTGCAGTTTGATGGTATCGCCGGTGCAAACGGTGCTGTCAGGCATGGCGCGCACCAGCAGGAAATCCTTTACATCAATCGCCACCCGCTGACTGTTCACGCAGCCTGTGCCATCGCTGAAGGTAACGGTATAGGCCGTATCCAGCTGCGGGCTCACGGTGGGAGTGGCGGTATTGGCGCCGGTTATATAGTAGTTATTGGGCGTCCATGTAAAAGAGCCGGGCGTAATGCTGGAGGCCCTTAATTGCAGGGCATCATTGCGGCATATAGGCGTATCGCTGGTGGTGAACAGCGGTGGTTTGTCGTAGATGGAGACGGTATCAAATATGGTACGCTCGCAGCCATTACGGGTGCGTATAAATAGCTGCACATTGTATTTGCCGGCCGCCGGGTATTGATAAGCAGGATTGCTTAGCAGGGAGGTATCATTAGTGGCATTGCCATCTCCAAAATCCCAGCGGTAATAGTTGATAACATCTGTACGGCCGGTGGTGGTGGAGGTGTTCTGGAAACGCGTATTTGTATTGGTACACAGGCCGCTAAAGCTAAAATCCGGCCGCAGCTGCGGGTACACGTACACTGTGGCCAGGGCGCTGTCGCCGCAGCTGCTATGGCGGTCCACGATCAGTTTTACGGTATATACGCCATCCGCGCGGTAAGTATGTTGTAAGGCGCCTGTGCTGGTAGTGGTGAGGGTATCGCCATCGCCAAAATCCCAGAAATAGGTCTTGCCCGGGGTACTGTTATTAAGGAAGTTGATCGTATACCCATTACAGTCCGCATATTTATCCGGCATGGCCGCTGTTACCAGGCGGGTACAGGTGGTCACTGTTACGTGAAAATCCTTGCGGTGCACGCCTATCAACTGGTTGTTCCGGAATTCACGTACGCATACGGTGATCACATATTTGCCTGGCGGCGGCGCTACGCCGGAGATAATGCCGGTATTAGGGTCGATGAAAGCGCTGGCGCCTAAAGGGTTACCACCGGAATAAGGATTCTTGTAAGGCAAACTGCCGTAAGGAGGGCCTGCGGCAATAGGCGGTATGCCGCTTTGATTGGTGGTTTGTCCCCCGCCATAGGCGTCGCAGAAGCTATATTCCAGCCGGTCGCCGTCCGGGTCCATGGCAGAAAAATCATAACTGAATTTCTTACCGGCGCATATTACTACCGCCTGGTCTTTGGCAAACACCGGGCTGGAGCTGCCGATGATACCGCTGTTACGGCCGGGCAGCTCGGCATAATAGGTAGCGCCGTTACCAGGGCGGTTATTATCACCCGGCACGCGGGTATCCACTACATTCTCAATGAAATTATCGCGGCAGCAGCTCTGGAAGGATACTGTATAGCCCCCGTCATTATCCGGCACGGTAACATCCGTTTCAAAAATGCCGATCTCAAAACATACGCTGGGAGGGTTTACAATACAGGGGTCTACCAGGGCAGAGGTAACGGTCTTATCCAGCGCCTTGTTCCGGGCTACCAGCGGCGTGTTAATGCGGCTGCCGTTATCCTTGCTGAAAATGGCGAAGTAAACGCTGGGTGGCATCAATGCTACGGTGGGATCGCTCTGGCCGCATACCCGGAAAAGCTTCAGGGTGATATGGTACCGGCTTTGCCCTGCACCGCCGGAACCGAGGTAACGATAGTACATCTCTCCCCCTATAATATGGGACGCCCGTGTTATGCACACGCAGGCAAGGCATATCATCAGCAACGAAAGATGTTTCACGTAGCGGGTTAATATTTATTTGGTGAACGTTAATCTCAAAGCTGGCAAAACTCCACAAACTGCCGCAGCACCAGGGTGATCACTTCCGCCTTTTCCCACATGCCCATATGACCAGTATTTTCCAGGATATGGATACTGCTCCGGGTAGGGAGGGTTACCTGCGGCAGCACGCTGTCCATAGGTACGGCATTATCATCTTTCCCCATTACAAACAGCACCGGCGTATTTGCCTTTTGCAGCACCGCTTTACGGTCCGGCCGGTGTATCATGGCTTCATAATAGGCTATCAGGGCTTCCACGCGGCATAACATGCCCATTTGTACCAATTCCTCTATCAGCGCCGGTTGCTTAGTTTTAGTAACAGGGCTGAACATGTTAGGGACTGTTTGCCTTATAAATGCTTCGCTGCCGTATTGCTCCATCAGTTTAATGGATTTACGGCGCGCTTCTTTTTTCTCTTCTGTATCCGCTGCGGCGGTGGAGTGTACGAGGCCCAGGCCCAGCACCTGGTCAGGATATTTTTCCGCAAAGGCAAGGGCTACATATCCGCCCATTGAGTGTCCTGCGATCACCGCCTTATCTATCCCTTCTGCTAACAGGATGGCGTGTACGAAATCTGCCATGCTGTCTATACTCAGCGGGTAGGTAAGCGGTGAATTGCCGCTGCCCGGCAGGTCCGGAATGATTACGCAGTAATGTTCCCGGAGGTTGCTTTGCTGCCGTGCCCATACTGTGCTGTTCTCCGGGAATCCGTGTATCAGCACGAGGGGCACGCCTTCGCCTGTTACCTGGTAAGCGCCGATAGCATTTTGACTGTTAATTTCCTTCCACATATGGTTTCCTGTTCGTAAATCGTAGAATAATGGAGTAAACTATTAACAAGATACAAAATATCACCGCTCCCTTTGACAGGAGATCGCCGTATTGCACATAGAACGTAAAAGTATTGCCCGGTGTTACAGTGCTTTTTATAACCGCTTCTTCCCAGTACGGCTGGGCCAGCTTTATGTTGCCCATGGGGTCCACAAAGCAGGAAACGCCTGTATTGGCGCTGCGCGCGATCCAGCGCCGCGTTTCAATAGCCCGCAGCCGGGCGTATTGCAGGTGCTGGCGGTGGCCTTCTGTATTACCCCACCAGCCGTCGTTAGTGATAATGAATAACAGGTTAGCGCCCAGGCGCACATGTTCCGCAATGAACTCCCCGTAAATGGACTCATAACATATAGTGGGAAATGCCTTAATGTGTTCGTTTGTGTTTTCCAGTACTTCCACACCGGGTGTACGTCCGTAGCTGCCGGTGATGCCACCCATATCCAATGCCCAGCTCTCCATAAAGGTGAGGTAACGGGAATAGGGGACCAGCTCTACGCCCGGCACCAGTTTGGATTTATGATAGATCTGTATGGCACTGGAAGTATCTATCTGCAGGCCGGTATTAAAGGCGTCAAAATAAACGCCGCCTTCCAGCGGCCGGGCAGAGTAGGGGGCTTCGTCCTTGCTCATATAACGTTTGAGGGTAGTGGCCCCCGTGATCAGTTTTGCTTTGGGATATTGGCGCAGCAGCTGACGGATAGCCTGCACGGCAGGTTGCTCGTTGAGCTGATGTTCCCAGGCGCCATGCGGGAACAGCGCGGTCTCCGGCCATACGATATAAGCGGTATTGCTGTCTACCTGCTGCCGGGTAAGCGACAGGAATTTCTCCAGCTGCAGGTTTTCCGCCCCATCGGCAAATTTATCATAAGGGTCGATATTGGGCTGCACGATCACTATAGAAAGCGGTTTTCCCCGTGATGTATCCGCACTGCTTTTAAACCCGACCATCAGGCTGAATAAAAACGGCACAATGATGACTGCTATAGGTTTCCCGCCTGATTTCCATATATAGGCGCCCAGGGGCACTGCCTGCAGTGTTTTCCGCTGCCGCCAAAAGCTGTACAGCGCTATATTGGCCACCAGGATCCACAATGTGCCGCCGCTGGCGCCGGTGTATTCATACCATTGTACCCAGTTGGGGTGCATGGCAAAGATATTACCCAGGGTTAGCCAGGGCCAGCTCAGCTCCCAGTTCAGATGAATATATTCAAACGTTAACCAGTATACGATCAGGGCTACATAGCTGCCGGTAACGCCAAAACGTTTGCGGCTATTTTTAAAGCCCAGCCAGGGCACACACATGATCAGCGCATTGATGGTATTGGCCGCAATACCGCTGGCCGGTAACGGCGTATTGCCCACCCACCAGGTGGTGGCAACGTTCCATATCACCATTGCCAGGTATACGCAACCAAAATAGACCCAGCGGTTTTGCACCAGATCTGTTAAATACAGCAGCGGTATAAAAGCAATAAAAACAAGCAGGGTAAGCGGTGAAGTGGGCCATGCCGCCCACAGCAATAAGCCGCTGGAAATGGCCAGCAGCGAAGGAAGGAGCCGATGGATACTACGTTTAGCCATAAAATATGTAATGCTATAGTGTCCAAAAATAAGCTATTGATGTTAACGGCACATGAAAAATCGATGGAGGGGAGAACATTGTCCGCGGCCGCTGTGGGGCATAAAAAAAGGCCGGGAATAATCCCGGCCCTTTTATATATCATATAGATATCTCAATAATTGCATGTGCTAACGGTTAAAAGCTAGCGGCTATAATTTGGCGCCTCTTTGGTGATCACCACATCATGCGGGTGATTTTCTTTTACAGTAGCAGGAGAGATCTTGATGAACTGTGCTGCCTGCAACGCCTTCATATCTTTGGAACCTGTAAGTCCCATACCAGCGCGTAAACCGCCTACAAACTGCGCAATCACTTCTGTGAGTGTGCCTTTGTAAGGTACCCGGCCTACGATACCTTCCGGTACCAGTTTCTTGATATCGTCTTCATCCTGGAAGTAACGGTCCTTGCTGCCTTCCACCATGGCCTCAACAGAGCCCATACCGCGGTAGGATTTGAATTTACGTCCTTCGTAGATGATCGTTTCTCCGGGGCTTTCTTCTACGCCGGCAAATATAGAACCAGCCATGATGCAGGAAGCGCCTGCTGCAAGGGCTTTTACCATATCGCCCGTGTAGCGGATACCACCGTCTGCGATCACCGGTACGCCAGATTTCTTAATTGCCTCAGCGGCATTCAGGATGGCGGACAGCTGCGGAAAACCTGCGCCTGTTACTACACGGGTAGTACAGATGGAACCAGGTCCTACGCCTACTTTCACCGCGTCTGCGCCAGCTTCTACCAGGGCTTTGGCGCCATCGCCGGTAGCTACGTTACCAGCAATTACCTGCAATTTCGGGAAGGCTTTCTTCAATTTCTTCAGGCTGTTCAGCACCGCTATGGAATGTCCATGGGAGCTGTCCAGGCAAACTACGTCTACGCCAACGTTTATCAGCGCCTGTGCCCTGTCCAGCACGTCCGGGGTGATACCCAGTGCGGCGCCAACCAGCAGGCGGCCGTATTCGTCTTTTATAGCGTTGGGATAGCTTGTCAGCTGCAGGATATCACGGTAAGTGATGAGGCCCACCAGTTTGCCCTGTTTGCTTACTACGGGCAGTTTCTCGATCTTATTGTTTTGGAGTATCTTCTCTGCTTTCCTCAGATCAGTGCCTTCCGGAGCGGTAACCAGGTTGTCCCTGGTCATTACTTCGCTCACCAGGCGTTTCATGTTCTTTTCAAAGCGAAGATCGCGGTTTGTCAGGATGCCTGCCAGGTTCTTGTTCTCATCTACAATGGGAATACCACCAATACTGTTCTCCTTCATCAGCTGCAATGCCTGGCCTATAGTAGCGTTGGCTTGCAGGGTAATGGGATCCAGTATCAGGCCGTTGTCACTACGTTTCACCCGGCGCACCAGCTCCGCCTGTTTCTCTATGGACATATTCTTGTGCAGTATACCTATGCCGCCTTCCCTTGCCAATGCAATAGCCAGGTTGGCTTCTGTAACCGTATCCATGGCAGCAGATACCATAGGTATGTTGAGCTTTAATTGCTTGGTAAGTTGGGTGGAGATGTTTACTTCTTTCGGTAATACTTCAGAATAGGCCGGGACCAGGAGTACATCGTCAAATGTAAGGCCGTCATCTACAAATTTCGGTTTGGATTTTCCCGCAGGCATGTTGCAATTATTTGAGCTGTTTAAAAATAATTGCACGCAAATGTACGCTTATTTGCGGAATTAGAAAAACGCGTTTTCTATATTGACATAGAGATAATCTATACCAATCGGTATTTTTGGTGTGGGTGGGGATGCGTTTGAGCCACCTTATAGCAGTTTTACCCCATATACTGGTATTTTTGGCCGGGCATGCTTTTGACCATACAGTGTATTTCCAGCTGCATGAGCACGTTGTTCAGGAGGCTGCCAGGCAGCCGGCAGGAGCGGGCTATATCATCAATATGCTGTTCCGGCTGCTCATGAAAGGCGGCCATTACCAATTGCTCTTCCTGGCTCAGGGACACAAACAGGGCCCGTTGCTGCACGGCTGCCGGCTTTTTTACAGGCTGCCAGCCCATTAACTCCAGGATATCTGCTGCATTGGTGACCAGCTGGGCACGATGTGTTTTGATCAGGTGGTGGCAACCGGCAGAGGTATCATCACCTATCCGGCCGGGGATGGCGAAGACATCACGATTATAGCTGTTGGCTATATCTGCGGTGATCAGCGAGCCGCCATACAAGCCGGTTTCAATAACGATAGTGGCATCGCACATGCCGGCTACAATACGGTTACGTTTAGGAAAGTTTTGTTTATCTGGGTTGGTTTGGCTGATAAAATCCGTAAGCAGCCCGCCGTTTTCCAGCATGGCTGCCGCCGTATGTTTGTGCACCGCGGGGTAGATACGATCCAGGCCATGCGCTAATACGCCAATGGTTGGCAGCTCCTGTTGCAGCGCGGCTTTGTGCGCCAGTATATCTATGCCATAGGCCAGCCCGCTCACAATGGTGATGTTATGGGCTGCCAGCTCTGCCACCAGCCGCTCGCAGATCTCCCGCCCGTAACGGCTGGGATTACGGGTACCGATAATGTTAACGAAATGCGTGGCATTCAGGTCTGCTGTTCCTTTAAAATACAATAGCAGGGGGCTATCGTAACAATCGCGCAGCCTGCGCGGATAGGCGGTATCTGTATAGAAAACAGGCTGGATCTTATACCGTTCTATAAAACAGAGCTCTTCTTCTATGCGCTTAAAGCCTTTAAATCGTTTAATGGCTGCTGCGCGCACCGTGCCTATTTCCGGTATACGCTCCAGTGTTTGTTGTTTTGCTTTGAAAACAGCGCTGGCGCTGCCAAGATGATCGATTAATTTTTTTGCGGTAACATCCCCTACCTGTGAGATCTGTGTAAGGGCTATCTGGTGGAATAGTTCATTAGGCACAAACATAGGATGGTTTCAATTTACACCAATTTACATCTTTCCCTCCGGTCTTCGAAATTTTTACACAAACTCAATCAACTAAATTCCCGTACCCTCATTTTTACACGCTCACAATCACTATAACAAAGTAATTAAAAGCAAAGGCGCCTGCCTTTACAGCAAGCGCCTTCTAAATAATATCCGCGTTTAACTACTCATCTTTACAAACTGATCACCTTAAACTCTGTTCTTCTATTCTGTGCTCTTCCATCTTCTGTATTATTATCCGCAACAGGCTGCGTTTCTCCGTACCCCTTTGCACGCAGGCGTTCCGCCGCTATGCCTTTCTGTGTAAGATATGCCACCACGGCTTTCGCGCGATTGGCAGACAATAACAGGTTATCCTGGTCAGAGCCCACATTATCCGTATGCCCGCTGATCTCTGTTACCAGCCCCGGGTTATCCTGCAGCAGCTGCACCAGTTTATCCAACTCTATCTGCGAAGCAGGTTGCAACGTAATCTGTTTGCTTTCAAAGAAGATATTATGCAGTACAATGGTCGCATTGGCTTCAATGGGCTGCAGTGGTATATTCTTCTCTGGCGGCGTGCCTGTTTGCGCTGTGGGCAGCGTAAAATTATCAGAGTAAAAGAGGTATCCGCGTTTGTTCACATTAAACGCATATGACTTGCCAACCGGTAATGGCACCAGGTATTGGCCGCTATCATTACATTTTACTTTTGCAAGGGTAAAACCACTTTCCAGGTCCGTGAGCTCCAGGTCTGCTGTTAACCGCTGCTGTGTTTTGGCGTCGTACACATACCCTTTTACGTACAGGGTAGGCAGCGGCCGTGCCGCGGGATACAGTTCAAAACTGTAGATATCCAGCGTGCCATGGCTATCGGTACGGTCAGAGGCAAAGTATGCTGTTCTGCCGTCTGCCGCTACGATCAGGCTGGCGTCTTCATCGATGGTGTTGATCGGGTAGCCCAGGTTGATGGCTGGCCCCCAGCTGCCATCCGGCTGCCGCCGGGAATAGAACAGGTCCATACCGCCATAGCCGGGGTGCCCGTTAGAGGCAAAGAAAAGCGTTTGGTTATCCGCATGGATGAATGGCGTGGTTTCCCGGCCGGGGGTGTTAATGTTAGGCCCTAGCCTTTCCGGTACGCCCCAGCGGCCGTTGGGCAGGCGCCTGCTCATAAAGATATCTGCCCCATTGCCGGCTGTTTCCCGTACAAAGTACAGCGTTTGTTTATCTACGGATAAACAGGGCTGCGATTCCCAGTCCCGGGTATTGATGGGCATGCCCATATTCTGGGGTGCTTCCCAGCCGTTCTTTGTTTTCATGGAGAAGTAAATATCGCAGCTGCCCTTGCCATCCGGGAACTCGCAGCCGGTAAATACCAGCATCTCGCCATCCTGGGAGATCTGTTGTGCGCCTTCATTAAAGGCGGTGTTCACCGGTTCTCCCATATCTTTGGCGGCTTGCCAGTGCACGCTGTCTTTTTGAGAGATGAAGAAGTCTTCATTCTTACCGTTCACCCGCCGGGTAAAGATCAGTGTTTTATCGTCTATGGTCAGGCTGGGAAAGTATTCCGGATCTTTGGTATTGATGCCGTCGCCCAGGTTATGCGGTTCAAAAGGCACCTGGGTAGCTGCTTTCAGGGCAAATTCATAGTTCTCTTTTAGCTTCGCTGCTTTGGGGCTTTTGCTTTTGCCGGACTGCAGGTATTGATCGATCATTTGCAACGCATCTGCAAAGCGGCCGTTACCTGCCAACGCGCGGGAGTACGCGAGCATAGCAGGCCGTAAACCGGCGCTGTCCAGCTGTTTGAGCTTCTCAAAGCTGGCAATGGCGGCTGTATATTTCTTCAGCGTTACATAGGAGATACCCATCTGCCCATATGCGTCTGAAAAATTAGGTTCTATGCGGATGGCCTCCTGCAGAAAATGGATGGCCTCATCATCCCGGTATTCCCGGATGGCGGCAACCGCATTGTCAAAATTGGATTGGGCCTTTTTTTTGGCGGTTTCGTAGGTGACTACCTGCGCCTGTACGTACAGGCTGCAGCAAAGTAAGCAACCGGTGATAAATGATCTCATGTGCGAATGTGCTGATATGCTATTGGATTAACGCGAATATATACATTAATATTTTCAATCATGGCAGATGATTGGCCATGTGGCGGGGCGTACCCGATGTATGGATGAGGGGGCCATATTGTAGATTAAAGAAGCGCCCGTTATCACGGCACGTTAATATACTTGTGGATCTGCAATGATAACTCCCATTCCGGGTGTTCCTTGATATAATCAATGATAAGCGGGGTCATCTCTGCTGCTTTTTCCCATTCGGGCTGCAGGTATAGGCGGCAGTGCCCGCCAGCCAGGGCGGCGTACTTTTCTGCCCAGGCAAAATCTGTTTTATTAAAGATCACCACCTTTAGCTCATGGGCCTGTTGGCAGATCTCCGGCAGGGGCGCTTTGAATTTTTTAGGGGAGAGGGTGATCCAGTCCCACTGTCCGCTCAACGGGGAGGAGCCGGAAGTTTCAATATGGGTACGGAATCCCTGCTCATGGAGGGTATCGCAAAGCGCATCCAGGTTGTGCATCAGGGGCTCGCCGCCTGTGATCACGGCAATACGGCCGGGATGTTGCGCTGCTTCACGGACAATATCGGAAATAGCCAGCTTAGGGTGTTTAGCTGCATCCCAGCTGTCTTTCACATCGCACCAGTGGCAACCTACATCGCAACCACCCAGGCGTATAAAATAAGCAGCCCGCCCCTGATGGTAGCCTTCCCCCTGGATGGTGTAAAAGCGCTCCATCACTGGCAGTGTGGTCGTTTGAATGTTGGTATTGGTAACTACTAATGACATTATACAATCTTCCTCATGAACTTTGCAGGCACAAAGTTCGCACATTTTATTTAACCGCAGTCTTAGCAGCTCAAAGGCCGCTAAATGCTCACTTATTAATCATATTTGCAGGCCATTAACTGCTAAAAGCTAATGGCTTATTAATTCATATTCACCTTCTGCCCGATGGAAGCGTGATAGGTATTTTTCAGCAGGGCCGCTATGGTCATAGGGCCTACGCCACCCGGTACGGGAGTGATATAGCTGGCTTTTGGCGCTACTTCGTCAAAATTAACGTCGCCTATCAAGCGGAAACCGCTCTTTTTGCTGGCGTCTGCTACCCGGTTAATACCTACGTCAATTACCACGGCGCCTGGTTTTACCATATCGCCTGTTACAAAGTTCGGACGGCCAATGGCGGCTACCACGATATCCGCCTGACGGCAGATCTCAGCCAGATTAGCGGTATTGGAATGACAAAGGGTAACGGTACAGTTGCCCGGATAGGCGTTACGGCTCAGCAGTATGCTTACAGGCGTGCCCACAATATGGCTACGGCCTATTACCACCGCATGTTTACCCTTGGTGGCAATGTTATAGTGCTCCAGCATGAGCATAATGCCGTAGGGTGTGGCGGGGATAAAGGTGGGCAGTCCGCTCACCATTTTTCCTACGTTCACCGGGTGAAACCCGTCCACGTCCTTGCTGGGATCAATGGTGTTGATCACCAGCTCCTCGTTGATATGTTTAGGTAAAGGCAGTTGTACCAGGATGCCGTCAATATCCGCATTCTCATTCAGGAGGGTGATATTGTCCAGCAGGTGCTTTTCAGAGATCTGGGCGTCAAAGCGCAGCAGGGTGCTGTTGTAGCCTATTTCGGCGCAGGATTTCACTTTGGAGGCCACATATGTTTCACTCGCAGGATCATTGCCAACCAGGATGGCTGCCAGGTGAGGGGTTTTTTTGTTGGTGAGCTTTAGCTCAGTCACTTTTTCGGCCAATTGCGCCTTGATGGCCGCGGAAACCAGTTTACCGTCTAAAATTTGCATGCGCAAAGGTAAGATTAATTATAATTCAGCGGGAATAATTGAGAGGGGGAGGGGGCCGCTGGTGATTTCTGAATTTTGATAGCTCGCTGATCCAGGCGAGGGGCTGTCATAAATTTCTCCAATTAGGACGACATCTGGATGTATTTTGATCACACTTAGCCCGGCGGCGCCTCAAGCTGGCCCTGGAAGGCACCGTCGTCATCCAATAGAGAACGCATTATCACATAACAGAAACGTCTATAGGAACAAAGATCAGAAAACGTCTATAGGAACAAGACTACCAATCAGCCTATGCATTACTATATATCCGCTGCCAACACATATTAATCACGATCATATAACGATTCGAGACGAAGGAATACGCGAAACGCACCAACAAGGCACAACAAATCAGAAAATCACATGTTAGCAATGAACAAAACAAAAAAGAAGGGAAAGAAATCTCAGTGAAGTTGGGGCTCCGCCGCAAGTTCCGCAAAACAAGTACCCCTGATTGCATATTCATGAACAATAACCGGGGAACTTGTTTTGCGTTGGCGGCGCTTACGCGCACTATAAGTTGGAACTTGCTGTTGATTAATAGTGGAAATTATAAAAGCACAAGGGACCTCAATATAGGTATATTTTCTTAAAAGTTAAATTTTATTTAAATAATTTTTACTTGTTACAACATCTTTGGCGCTGCCGCTAAAATCTCTGCTGGCGTCTGTGATGCGTACTTCTTAAAGTTGTCTGTGAACTGCTTAGCCAGGTCTTTTGCCTGCCGGTCATAAGCAGCTTTATCAACCCAGGTGTTGCGCGGATCCAGGATATCTGCCGGCACCCCCGGGCACATTTCCGGCACTGCAAAACCAAAGATGGCGTGTTCCATATACGCCAGCCGGTCCAGCTCGCCTTTTAAGGCAGCACAGATCATAGCGCGGGTATAGCTGAGCTGTATACGCTGCCCCGCGCCATAGGCGCCGCCGGTCCAGCCTGTATTTACCAGCCATACGCTCACCTGGTTCTCCCGCATCTTATCGCCCAGCATCTGCGCATACTTTGCTGGATGCAGCGGCAGGAAGGGGGCGCCAAAACAGGCGCTAAAGGTGGACTTGGGCTCCGTGATGCCGGTTTCTGTACCTGCCACCCTGGCCGTGTAGCCGGAAATGAACTGGTACATCGCCTGCTCCGGCGTGAGCCTGCTGATGGGAGGCAGCACGCCATAAGCGTCGCAAGTCAGGAAGAAGATATGTTTGGGGATACCGCCAATGGATGGTTCCATTGCATTATCAATATAATGGAGAGGGTAAGATACACGGGTATTTTCCGTAATGGCCCTGTCCGCATAGTTCACCTGCCGGGTACCGGGAACAAAGCCAATGTTCTCCAGCAGTGCGCCTTCGCGGATGGCCTGATAGATCTGCGGCTCTTTGGCCTCACTCAGATCTATGGTCTTAGCATAACAGCCCCCTTCAAAGTTAAATACACTGTGCGCATTCCATCCATGCTCATCATCCCCGATCAGCTTACGCTCCGGATCAGCGCTTAAAGTGGTTTTACCTGTGCCGCTTAAGCCAAAGAAGATAGCGGTATCGCCGTCCTTGCCCTGGTTGGCGGAACAGTGCATGCTCAGCACATTTTTAAAATGTGGCAGCTGATAGTTCAGGATGGTGAAAATGCCTTTTTTGATCTCCCCGGTATAGGCAGAACCGCCTATCAGGATCACTTTCTTTGTAAAGTTCACCACGGAGAAATTATGCTGGCGTACGCCGTCTGCTGCACCATCGGCCAGGCAGCCCGGAGCTTGTATCACAGTCCACTCCGGGTCCTGGAATTCCAGCTCTTCCTCTGCAGGCCGAAGGAACATGTTGTAGGCAAAAAGATTAGCCCAGGGCGTTTCTGTGATCACCCGTATGTTTGTCCGGTACTCAGGGTGGGCGCAGGCATAACAATCCCGCATCCACACCTCTTTACCGGCAAAGTACTGCGTGATCTTTGCGTATAAATTGTCAAAGACCGCAGGGGCAAGTGGTTGGTTAAAGTCGTTCCAGTTAACGGTCGTAGCAGTAAGCTCGTCCTTTACAATAAATTTATCTTTGGGGGATCTGCCGGTAAATTCACCGGTATTTACAGCCAGTGCGCCATTGTCAGCGAGGATACCTTGTTGGCGGCTGAGAGTTTGTGTAACCAGTACTTCAGGAGTTAACTGGTAGTGTACATCGGCTGTATCCGCTATTCCTATCTCCCGCAGTTCGGCCACGGGATTTCTAACGCTGCTAATTTGCATACAGCAAGATTGTTTTGGTGTAATAGCAAAACTAGCGAATTTTTGATATTATCAAATTTAACAGGTGTTATTAGATGTAAATTTAGAAATTGTGTAGCCTTTCTGGCGTTCTTGTTGAAGATTTTCAAATGGATTCGATTACAAAGTAGTTAAATTTTAAGCCTCCGTCCGCTAAAAGGCTGAAATTCCGGCTGTTACTGATGATGTTGCTATCGTTGTCAGCACTTTTATCAACCTGCCGATCTTCGTACACCCATATCTTTCATCCACGCCACTGCCCATCTGCCATGCTGCATCCTCCACACGGCTTTCGCCTTACTGCTTATCCCAGCTCCGATGCCCGGCTCCTCCGGACGTTCATCCATCATAACCCCCGTCCTCGCCCTACATCTATCTACCTTTTCTGCCCGCCAAACCCGTCCCACTTAAGTCCGCGATCACATCCACACATCCGCACATCAACATATTTCTTAGCTTTGAGCCCTTAAACTCAAATCACCATGAAGTATCTGCCTTTGGATCAGCAGCTCTTTATTAAGAACCGTCAGCGCTTTACGGCAAAAATGCAACCGCAGTCCATTGCCATCTTTAACTCTAACGATGAGCTGCCTTCCAACGGCGACGCCCTCTACGCCTTCAAACAGAACTCAGACCTCTACTGGCTTACCGGCATAGAACAGGAAGATACCATGGTGATCCTTTACCCGGACAATCCCGATCCTAAATACCGCGAAGTCCTGGTACTGGTGCGCCCTAATGAGCAAAAAGAGAAATGGGATGGCCGCCGCCACCGCAAAGAAGAAGCCCAGCAAATCTCCGGCATCTCTACCATCGTATGGTTGGATACCCTGGACGCCCTGCTCCAGCAGTGGATCCACGAGGCTCAACACATTTACCTTAACACCAACGAAAATAACCGCAAGGCCAGCCTGGTACCTGTTAGGGATTACCGTTATGCACAGGAGCTCAGAATGCGCTACCCCCTGCATAACTACCTCCGTACGGCTCCTATATTAAAGGCGCTGCGCGCGGTAAAAACGCCGGAGGAGATCAAGGTGATCCAGCAGGCTATTGATATCACGGAAAAAACCTTCCGCCGCCTGTTGCAATTCATCCGTCCGGGGGTATGGGAGCATGAGATCCATGCAGAGATCCTGCATGAGTTCCTCCGCAACCGCGCTACCGGCGAAGCCTATAGCTCTATTATAGCCAGCGGTGACCGTGCTCGTACCCTGCATTATATCGCCAATAACCAGGAGTGTAAGGAAGGGGAGCTGATCCTGATGGATTTTGGCGCTGCCTACGGCGGTTACAATGCAGACCTAACCCGTACCGTACCGGTAAGCGGCAAATTCACGGCCCGCCAGCGCGAGGTCTACGATGCCTGCCTGCACCTGCATATGTACGCTAAGTCCATCCTCAAACCTGGTATCAACATCGCTAAATATCATGAGATGGTAGGGCAGGAAGCCGGCAAACAATTCGTACAGATAGGTTTGCTCACCGAAGCGGATATCAAAAACCAGGACCCCGAAAGTCCGGCATACCGCAAATATCTTTACCATGGTATTTCCCATCACCTGGGTGTAGATGTACACGATCTGGCCCCATCCTTCCAACGGCCCCTGGAAGAAGGCGCCGTGCTCACCGTAGAACCAGGTATCTATATAGCGGAAGAACAGATTGGTATCCGTATAGAGAACAACATCTGGGTCACTGCCAATGGCAACATAGATCTGATGAAGAATATACCCATCACGGCAGATGAGATAGAAGCCCTGATGAAAGCAGCCGGATGATCATATCACGAATAAATTTCAAACATTACGTAATAGTTTGAAATAATTTATTATCTATGTACAAAAATCACCGCAGTAACGGATGAACATTGGGCAGGCATGTGTAACCGCCGCCGCCCACTACTGTGGCCGCCGTGTACTGTGGACCGACGACCGTCATGAGACAACTTTCTAACGTCCTAACCTTAGGGAATCTTTTTTGTGGCGCTATCGCCATCATCTTCATATTGCACGCTCCGCAGTATATAGCGGAGTTTAACGGGATAGAATATACTATCACCAATCCGGAGCCGGTGTACTGGGCTTCCGCCCTTGTAGTGATCGCAGGCGTGCTGGACTTCTTCGATGGCCTGGTGGCCCGCTGGCTGGGTATCCAGTCCCCCATGGGTAAGGAGCTCGACTCCCTGGCAGATGTGGTGAGTTTTGGCGTAGTACCCGGTATGATCCTGTTCCGCCTGTTACGCAGCGCGTATATGCAGCAGCCGGACGTATTTGACGTATCTTATTTTAACCTGGCCCCGGCCTTGCTGGTGCCCTGTTTTGCCGCTTACCGCCTGGCCAGGTTCAACCTCGATACCCGGCAGGCAGAATTCTTCATCGGGGTGCCTACGCCGGCCGTTGGCCTGCTGGTGGCTTCTTTCCCGCTGATCATGTTGTTCAATAACTTCAACCTGGCGCATTTTTTACAGAATATCTGGGTCCTGTATGTGATCATAGCCCTGCTGTGTTACCTGATGGTAGCGGAAATACCCATGATCAGCCTTAAATTCAAGAGCTTTAACATGGCCCAGAACTGGCCGCGCCTGTTGCTGATAGTACTGCTGCTGGCCGCTATTCCCATACTCCATTATGCGGCTGCTCCCTTTATATTTGTTTGCTACGTAGTCCTGTCATTGATAGTGCCGCCCGGAAAAGCAGCGTGATAGTCCTCTTAACTATCAACAATTTTCGCTAGGTTTGCACTTCAAAATTTTTAGCACAATGACATTTACTGCGCACATTAATGTGATGCCACTGAAAGAATTGCTGGATCCCCAGGGTAAAGCGGTTATGAGCGGATTAAAGAACCTGGGCATTGGCCAGGTAAACGATGTAAGGATAGGCAAACACATTACCCTGCAAATAGATGCCGCTTCCAAAGAAGAAGCTCAACAGCTGGCAGAGAACGCCTGCCAGAAATTACTGGCCAACCAGGTAATGGAATTCTACGAAGTAAATATTCAATAAAATAAGCTGTTAGCCATAGCCGTTAGCTGTTAGCCGCAAGGCATAGCGCTAACGGCTAACAGCTAAGCGCTAAAAGCCGGCCTCATGCTCTACATCGTTCCTTCCCCTATAGGCAATCTGGCCGATATCACCTACAGGGCCGTAAAGGTACTGGGAGAGGTAGACCTGATACTGGCAGAAGATACCCGCACTTCCGGCGTGCTCCTCAAGCACTATAACATACAAAAGCCGGTAACGCCTTACCATCAGCATAATGAACATAAGGTACTGCAGCACCTTGCGCAACAGCTGCAGGCTGGCAAAACCATGGCCCTGATCACAGATGCCGGTACGCCCGGCGTATCAGATCCCGGCTTTCTGCTGGTAAGGGAATGTATACGCGAAGGCATACGGGTGGAATGTTTGCCCGGCGCTACCGCCTTTGTACCCGCCCTCGTTAATAGTGGTATCCCCATGAACCGCTTTAGTTTCGAAGGCTTTTTACCTCTTAAAAAAGGCCGTCATACCCTGTTCACCCAACTATCACAGGATGAGCGCACCATCGTTTTCTACGAATCCCCCCAACGCCTGGTAAAGACCCTCGAAGAACTGATCAAGTACTTTGGGCCGGATCGTATATGCTGCGTATGCCGTGAGTTAACCAAAATGTTTGAAGAAAATAAACATGGCAGCCTGCAGGAAGTACATGACTACTTTAAAGAAAAAGGGGTTAAAGGGGAAATTGTAGTGATAGTGGCAGGGGTATAACAAACCTGATAGCATTACATGCTAAGCCTCCTCCTTCCCATGACAATGTTTATACTTTTTTCCACTGTTACATGGGCAAAGCATGTTGCGCGGTGTGGAGGGGGAAACATGCGTCATCGGCCCTTGATTATACTTACTTCGGGTATAGTCAATTGTTTCAATGGAGGGCATTCTAAAAGAAAAGGTAGTGGTGTTTTGCACATTTGTGATCACAAAATCTCCTTTTGTAATAATGTCCATGCCTATGACCACACCAAAACTGCCTGTTGCATCTGCACATTCTGATACCTTAACATTCATTAACATGTCTCCGGTAGGCAGGAAGATGTGAACAGCGTATCTGGGCGCCTTCGTTTTACCCCCGGCATGATAACTTTCAATCATGCCAAATGGTTCAAGCCCCAACTGTCTTGCCGTTGATTTGGTTATCACACTATTGGTGGCGCCGGTATCCCACAATGCTCCAATTTGTAAGACCCGTGAATCATCGTTGCTGATCCAATCACCGAGGTTTACAGGGAAAGGAGCTGAAACGCCGACATTCACAACAATTTCCTGCAATAAGCCTGCTGCTGGCCTGGCTGTAAAGGCCTTAAATGGTTGACTCAATGTTTTAAAGTTTAAAGGTTAACTAAGGAGTGAAAATTTAAGGTGGTTAACTAAAAAAGTACTCTGGGAGACCAGATAGCAGCGCTGTAAGACGCCTTTCCGGGGAAACAATGCTGAATTATAAAAGTACCCGGCTCATACTCTCCAAAACCAGTCGCATACGCCTTTTCGAATGTATCATAAGCGCCCTGGACCTGCTCATCCTTTATAATAAGATGTTTGCCGTTGTAAAGATTCACCAGCTGTTCCTGGTTGTCGATGTAATATTGTAACTCTTTCTCAAGCATGTGCAAAAATTTTTAAGTTTGATAATTGAAACGTTTCATTCATTCAACGCTGTAAAATTAACCCGTTCCAATTTCCCGGCAATGAAAATAGGTGATTAACTTTCAATCAATTAGAGAGGATTTGGATCACGCTTTTACTCCTTTTTTTATCATTTAAGTCCCCTTATTATTTGCCCGTTTTTGACCCCAAAACCAGCTGCTAAACTTATCTAATCCCCCAAAAACATTCCCCACAAAAAATTGTCAACTGGGAAATTGTAGTGATAGTAGGAGCCACATAAACCCCAAATAGCCCTAAATTAGCACTCTAAAATCTAAACGCTGGATGAAGCAAATGATCGCAGGAGCAACCCTGCTCGCCTTCCTATTTACAGGACTCTCACTAAAGGCACAGCCAGACCGTTGGCAGCAACGGGTGAAATACACCATGGACGTGAAAATGAACGTCGAAAACCATCGTTTCACCGGCAAACAACGCCTGGAATACACCAATAACTCACCCGACACGCTGTACAAAGTATTCTACCATCTCTACTGGAATGCCTTTCAACCCAACAGCATGATGGATATGCGCAGCCGTGAGCTGGGCAAAACCGTGCTGCCAAACGGCCGTGCAGACTGGGATGGCCGCGTACGCGACCGTATCGCCAATCTTAAACCAGACGAGATCGGCTACCAGAAAGTACTCTCCCTCAAACGTGATGGCCGCGCACTGCAATACAAAGTAGTGGAAACCATCCTCGAAGTAACGCTGGATAAACCCATCCTCCCGCATGCCACCACCGTGTTCGACATGGACTTTGAAGCGCAGGTGCCGGTGCAGATCCGCCGCAGCGGCCGTAATAATGCGGAGGGCGTGGATTACTCCATGTCCCAGTGGTATCCTAAAATGTGCGAGTATGACTACGAAGGCTGGCATCCCACTTTCTACGTTGCCCGCGAGTTCTACGGCGTTTGGGGCGATTATGACGTAACCATCACTATCGATAAACGTTTTGTAATAGGCGGCACCGGCTACCTGCAGAATCCTAACCAGGTAGGCCATGGCTATGAAACACCCGGCGCGCAGGTAACCCGTCCGGCTGGTAGTAACCTGGTATGGCATTTCGTAGCGCCCAATGTGCACGATTTTGTATGGGCGGCTGATCCGGACTATAAACATATCACGCAGCGTGTGGATGGTTTTACCGCCCACTTCTTCTATATAGAGAACGAGGCTACCCAGGATACCTGGCCGCAATTTGCGAAGATGGTGCCGGCGGCATATGCATTTATCAAAGCCCACTATGGCGCTTATCCGTATAAACAGTATTCCTTTATCCAGGGTGGCGATGGCGGCATGGAGTATCCCATGGCTACGCTCATTATGGGCAATGGCAAGCTGAACGGCCTGTATGGCGTTGCCATGCATGAATGGATGCACAGCTGGTACCAGGGTATGATGGGCACCAACGAAAGCCTGTATCCCTGGATGGATGAAGGGTTTACCACTTTTGCGGAAGATAATGTAACGTTCAATACCATCGACTCCCTGAAAGGGGAAGGCGCGCATGCCGGCACTTACAACGGTTATTTCGCCCTGGTGCGCAGCGGCCTGGAAGAGCCGATGAGCACTCCCTCAGACTATTTCAGCACCAACTACGCCTATAGCCTTAACGCTTATCCTAAAGGCGCCGTTTTCCTGGAGCAGCTGGGATATGTGATCGGCGCAAAGGCCCGGGATAAAGGACTGCTGAACTATTATGCGGACTGGCGCTTCAAACATCCCAATGTAAATGACTTTATGCGGGTTATGGAGAAAGCAAGCGGCCTCCAGCTGGACTGGTACCGGATGTTCTTCGTAAACACCCTTAAACATGTGGATTACAGTATTGACAGCGTATACGATAAAGACGGCAAAGCCGTGGTGCGCCTGCGCAGGATAGGGGAGATGCCCATGCCTATTGACCTGGTATTAACCGCCACCAACGGTGTACAGGTGATGCACTATATTCCGCTGTCCCTCATGTTTGGCGAAAAACCGCAGGAAGACGATTCCATGAAACGTATCACCCACGAATGGTGGGCATGGACGCATCCTACCTACGAAATACAGCTGGATATCCCGGTTAGCGAGATCTCCAGCCTGGAAATTGATCCCAGCCAGCGTATGGCAGATATCGACCGGAAGAATAACGTGTACAAACCTTAAGAGGACACAGAAATTTAACATACCCAGGGGGCGCCGCACAGCGTTCCCCTTTCTTTTCCCCCCTGCTTTTACATATATTTGATAAGCACGCCGTGGCTGGTATGAAGTAGGGTAGGGGCGATGGATTTGGTTAATAATTAGTACATTCATGGATCAACCCTGTTCCGAATGAATGCAACGATCATAGTAGCCCTCATCTCATCCTTTGCAGCGATCTTAATTGGTATTGCCAATTTTATTTCCGCCAGAATTACGCTCAGGCACAATAAAGCCACTGTGTTGGAACTGGAGCGATTGAAAGATGAACTGGACAGAAAAAAACAGGCACGTTTATTCGCCGTTAAACAGGCGGAAAAGGAGATCGACGCCATTGACCGCGCCATCAGCTGCATACAGCGATTAAAGGAAACGCTTTATCTCGCGATAACCTGCCTCCCGGATACCGTATCAACAGAAGTGATCATCGCAGCGTTAAAACTTGATATCGAAAAACTGGTTACGCTTTACGAAGACGATTTCTCTATGCTGAAATCAGTTACAAAACAATCTGTTCATGATATAAAAACATTTTCGGCAGATGCTCTTTTTTTATTAAAAAGCTATTTGAACAACGCAACATATGTTAGCTTATCTGACGAGCAAAAAAATACCTTAGCCCATAAAAGAAGCCGGCTTACAGAACAGCAAGAGGTATTACGGGACATCAAGTACAATATTATAACCAGGATAGCGTCTTAAAATGAAAAAGATCTTAATAGTAGATGACAATGTACAATCCTTACTCGTTTCTCAAAAGAGTCTGCAACAATGGCTCAAAACAAATGCCCCATACCAATGTATAATTGACATTGCCCATGAACCGGCTACAGTTTTATTAACAAAGGATGTTCTTAGTTATGATATCATCATAACAGATTGGAGCATGCCGGTCATGGATGGGCTCACATTTATTACCGCACTTAAAGAAAATGGCTATAAAAATAAAATCATCCTTGAGTCCGGCGCTGACATACAGGAAGAAGAGTATGCCCACTTAAATATGGATATTACTTATTTCAGGAAACCGATAGATCCAAGCGAGATAAATAAATTCATCGATGCTGTGATCCGCAGGCCGTACATTTCCCTTTAAGAAAGCCGCACAGGTCTACATCACAAACATGCTGCACATCATCATCTTCAGCTAAACAACCGCTCCGCTACCTCCATCCCTTTAGCCAGCATACCTTTCATCTCCGTGGGATCAAACTCCAACCCACCAGGGCCACCGCCTAATGGCGCATCCGGCCGGATAAGATGGATGGTCAGTGATCGTTTTCCCAGGAATGGATTAGCGCCGGGTATATCAAAATACTTATCAATATCCGCTGCCGGTATACCGCCATCCTGCATCTTTTGTTTCACGGCGGCCAGGTATTCCAGCGCCCGGTTATACAATAACGGTATCTGCACATCATTTACCGCCACATCCGTGGTGAACCAATCGATCGTTTGCTCCAGTATATCAAACGCGCTGCTGAAACGCTCACTGCTGATAGGCGGTGTTTCCGGCGTTAAGAGGATCGCATAGATCTCCGTAGCCCCGTTATCAATGGCCAGCTGTATAGGTGCATATTCCCGCAGGCCGCCATCTACAAACTGCCGGGGTTTTTCCGTAACGGCAGATACCTCTATTGGCGGCATAAACACCGGCTGGCATGCAGAGGCCAGCACGGCTTCCCGCATGGCCTGCGCGGTGGTCAATTTTACCACATCATAACTATTATTCAGCATGGGCATGCCCGTTGTGCTGAAATAGGTGATGCGCCCGGTTTGCAGGCATACGCCGGTCAGGAATAGTTCTTTACGTAATGCCGCCAGCCGTTCAAAGCGCTCTTCCGTAATGATATTGGTTATTTGCCGCGCCAGGGGAGTGGCGTCATACAGGGAGTTGGCACGCAGAAAACGGTTCAGGATATTGCCGGTAAGCACTACATCGGCGGTGGTTTGGGTGGTATACAGGATTTCCAGGAGATTGGTTTCGCCCAGCGCTACCAGGGGTACAATTAAGGAGCCGGTGCTGGTGCCGCACAGTGTATCAAACTGTATATCCGGCCGGTTTTCCGTAAGATATTTGATCACGCCCACGGCAAATGCGCCCTTGGAACCGCCGCCGCTCACTACTAAAGCTGTCTTCGCCATAACTCTTTACGTTTACATTGTTCAATGTTCACTATATAGTTCCTGTTAAGCCAGCCTGTTATTCTTACAATCAGATATTGATTCCGCTCTCAGCTAACCTTCCATCATCATAGTATTCCAGTATACTTCAGCCAGCCGTTTAGTTCTTCAATGCGTCCTACTCTTCCTGATATCTCATCATTATCTACTCCAGCCACTTAGTATTTCAACTAACTACTTCACCATTCTCATCACTCAAACGGGTTCTCCTTTGGTTTCTTGCCAAACAAATTTACGCCCACGCTTCCTGCTATCCACCACGCATTCAAATGATAATCCCGCAAAGCCTTTATCGAAAATACCGCCAGCTGACCCACTTCCACCGCCAGTCCGCCACCGGCCAACCGCTGCTCTTTTGTGCCCCAGAGCTGCTCCGCTACCAGCTGAACATTCAACACTGTACTGGAAAGTATCTTCGGTTTATCCGTTAGCAGCAGCGCCAGTTGCGGCCCGCCAATGCCATAGATCCTTTTATTGGTATAAGCGCCGCCGGCGGTAATACCCGCGCGCAACCGGCCTGGTACAAGCGTGTACTGCGGGCTGAATGAAAGCGTGCCTAAATAAAGGTCTGGCGTATGATTGAAAGCGGTAACTGCGCCTTGTCCCAGGTTTAGCGGAAACACCCATCCTTTGGGAAACTCCTGGGCGGTAGCAGTATTGGAGAATAGAAACAGGCACCATGACAGTGCATAGAGTTGGAATAGTAACCTCTTTTTGGGGGACGGGTTCATGGATATAAGTTAGCGAAAAATTTTCGCTTTTACACCATACTTATTCCAGTACTTCGCACAGGAATCCCTGCTGCCGTACAAAATCCATCATCGTATATTCATCTACTTTCATATCTGCAACACGCAGCACCCTATCGCAGTCTTCAATATCCACGTAGGCGCTGCTTACATCAAAATGCGCATGTATGGCCCGTATCATCAACTGACGTTCTTCGGGCGTGGCGATGTTAGTTTTGAAGATACCGATCATAGTATCCATTTTATAATAATTAGCAATGGCGTATAGCATAGAATGGTTTTTAAAGGGTTATGCTACAATCAAAACAAATATTAATAATTCTTTTTCCTTCAATGTTATATCTCTGCGTCATCATTCATCCATCTATCCGCTCCAATCCATCAGCACATTATTCCTGTGTCTGTTTCTGTTCTTCCTCATCCCTGAAGAATTTGCCTGAGCCAAACCGGCAACGGTCGCGCAGTCTTTCTTTTTCTTCCGGCGTCATAGACTCCATGCGGCGGCGCATTTTCTCCTTCCAGTTAGCTTTCCATGCGGCGCCATGCTGATGGCCATGCCAGCCAAACAAAAGCTTGCCCAGCAGTAATAATCCCAATGCCTGCCAGAAGGTGATCACCGGCCCATGGAAAAGATCGGGTATCAGGCAGTTCCATAATGTCATTACCACAAAGCCCAGTACGGTCACGAACAATATGCCTAAAAGAATGAACTTTAGTACGCCCAATCCAGGTTTACGTCTCATAATATCAATGCGTTTAATCGTTGTTTAATAATTCCCGGTACAGTTCCGCCAGCCGCTCGCGCAGGTATAGCACCGCATAGCGTTTTCTGGACAATAAAGTGTTAATGGAAAGCCCGGTTTCTTCCGCCATTTCTTTGAATGATTTGCCCTCTACTTCATGTTGCAGGAAAACATTGCGTTGTTCGGCAGGCAGCTCTTCTATTGCCTCCATAATGGTTTCTGCCAGCATTTTACGGAGCATGGGCATATCCGCCTTCGAGGAGTGGTCTGGTAGTATCTCAGACAGGAACAATGTTTCCTCTCCCTCATATTCTACGGTATTGTCAGAGAAGTTCCGTTCACGTTTTTTCCGGAACCAGTCCGTGATCTTATTCCGCGTTACCGCAAACAGCCAGCCTGTGATCGAGTCTATCTGGCTGCCTAATCGTAAATATTCGGTGAATTGGTAAAATACATCCTGTAAGATATCCTCCGCATCCGCCACATTATTCACCCGTTGCCGGATAAAATGAAGCAAACGCTTGCGCTCCTTCTGAACGGTCTGCTGTATACGCTCATTCTGTTCTATGGCCATAGATGTTTTTGTAAGGAGCAACTCTTTCATCTTAATTAGGAAGACGACGCCGCGCTCCGGATATTTTACGCCCTGAATAATTTTTATACCCCCGCTTCCCAAAATACCCTAAACTGTCAGGTTATCAGTATGTTAGCGGGCTGTTCTCCTTACGCCGGCCGCTTAGGCCTTATCTTTCCCTGCCCGTTGTGGGCGCCCCGGGGACCAGCTAAGGTCACCATCTGTCGCCGGTGCCATCTCTTTAACAACTATCCATCCGCCAAATGGACAACCTGCATTAAAAATTTATAATCCTTCATCCCCCAATCTGCAAATTTGCACATCTGCACATCAACACATTATTTTAAATTTACGCTATGTCGCACGATCATGTACATCCGCTTCCCTCCGGCAATGGTCATCTTAACCGCGCCTTCCTCTGGGGAATTGCCATGAACCTGGCTTTTGTGGTAATAGAGTTCAGCGTGGGTTTCCTCACCAATTCCCTGGCCCTGGTATCAGACGCCGGCCACAACCTCAGCGATGTGGCCAGCCTCGCCCTCTCGCTCCTTGCATTCCGCCTGGCCCGGGTAAAGTCCAGCCAGCGGTACACCTATGGTTACCGTAAAAGTACTATCCTCATTTCATTATTGAACGCCCTTATCCTGCTCGTGGCGGTAGGGGCTATCGGGTATGAGGCCATCCGCCGCTTTTCACAGCCGGCGCCGGTGCCTGGCAGCACCATGGCCATAGTAGCCGGCATTGGCATTGTGATCAATGCCCTGTCTGCCTTCCTCTTCTTTAAAGATAAGGAGCACGATCTGAATGTAAAAGGCGCTTACCTGCACCTGTTGTCAGACGCCCTGGTATCCCTGGGCACGGTAGTAGCGGGCTTTATAATTATAGGGACCGGCTGGTATTGGGTAGATCCGGCCGTAAGTTTATTGATCATTGTAGTAGTGGTATACAGCACCTGGGACCTGCTGCGCAGTAGCCTGCGTCTTTCTATGGATGGGGTGCCGCCGGGTATTGATATCGGTAAGATCCGCCAGGCGGCTTTACAGGTTCCCGGCGTAAAGGACATGTATCATATCCATGTATGGGCGATGAGCACCACAGAGAACGCCCTTACGGCCCAGTTGGTGGTAAACCCGGATCTGGACAACCCGCAGGTATTTGAGCTCAAAAAGGCCCTCCGCCATGAGCTGGAGCACCTGGGTATACAACATGTTACATTGGAAACAAATATGCAGGAGTAATCGTTCTTACCGCCTCACTGTCACCACAAACTTCTCCGCAAAATATTCCTCTTCAAACAGGGATTTGATCTCTACCAGGGATGGCCGCACGCCACTCTCAGAGATCTCCTGTGTCAGATCGCCGCCTTTGAGGCAGATCAGCCCATTGGGGGCGGGCTCGCCTTCCGGGCTTAGTTTATTGGTCTTGCGCAGCAGTGGCCGGCTCCATTTCCAAAGATCCGCCAGCGGCGCTACCGCCCGGGATACCACTACATCAAACTGCCGGTTTTTGATCTCTTCCGCCCGCATATGCGCGGTGGTCACATTCTTGAGCTCCAGGGCCTCCGCTACGGCCTGCACCACTTTTATCTTTTTGCCGATGGAATCTACCAGGTGAAACTGCACGTCCGGGAAGAAGATCGCCAGCGGAATGCCGGGGAAACCGCCGCCTGTACCCAGGTCCAGCACCTGGCTGTTCTCCGTAAAGTCCGCTACCGCGGCAATGCTCAGGGAATGCAGCACATGTTTCTCATAAAGGCTGTCTATATCCTTGCGGGATATTACATTTATCTGCTCGTTCCACTCCCGGTAAGCGGCGTCCAATGCCGTCAGTTGCTCCAGCTGCAGCGGTGTAAAGTCGCCAAAATATTTAAGGATGATGTCCATGTATAAAAAGCTATTAGCTGTTAGCTATTAGCCTTTAGCGTTCGCTAATTACTAATAGTTAACAGCTATTATATTGATGTTTGTTTAGAAACGTTAACCCCGGTAAACCACTAACAGCTAGTTCCTACCACCTGTTCTTTGTCTTGGATTTAAAGAGCAAAGCGGGTGTGAAGATAATGTAATACAGGCACATAAAGATGTCCATGAACCAGGACAGCTTGAACAGGTCTGCCTCATCCAGCTTACGCATGCTGGAGAAGAAGATAATGGACTGTATCAGCAGCTTGGCGCCAAAGATCGCCAGTACATACTCCATCATAGGCCAGTAGAACAGCGCTACAATAAAAGCAGGGTAGAAGAGGAAATGCGTTAAGGAGAACAGTCCCAGCAACAGCTTGTGCCCAAAACGGTAATGTTTACCGGTGGACATATGCCTGGTTTTCTGCCGGAACCAGCGGCCCCAGTTATCCTTGGGCTCAGAATACGTAAACGCCTGTTTGTCTATCACCACTGCCACGTTTTTGCTGGTAGCGGCGCTGTTCACAAACAGATCATCATCCCCGGATGCCAGGTGTTGATGGTTTACAAATCCTTTATGACGGAAGAACAGGTCCTTTTTATAGGCCAGGTTGCGGCCCACTCCCATATAGGGAACACCGGCCATGGCGAAAGACAGGAATTGCAGGGCGCTGAAAAAAGTCTCATACCGGATGATCTTATTTAGGAAACCCGGCTTTTTGTAATAAGCGCCATACCCCAGCACGATCTCTTTATCTTCCCGGAACCCCTGGCTCATGATAGACAGCCAGCTAACGCTGGAAGGGCGGCAATCCGCGTCTGTCAGCAGCACATGCTCATGCTGTGCGTGCCGCAGGCCCATGGATAGCGGGTATTTTTTACCGGGAATGAATTTGGCGGCTTGTTTCAGCTCTATATGGCGGTAGTGGGGATAACCTGGCTCTATGGAGCGCAGGTAGTATTTCGTATCATCCTCAGAGTTATCGTTCACCACGATCACCTCGTATTCCGGGGCGTCGTTCCGGCCATAACGCTGTTGCAGCACACTTGGCAGGTTCTTCTCCAGGTTCAGCTCCTCGTTCTTGGCGCAGATGATGATGGAGAAGGGATCAGCAGGCGCTTCATCGTTATCGAATCTACGCTTGTAGAAGGCTACGCGGGAAAAGAAGATCAGGTAATACAGCACTTGTATACCGGCCACGGTAGCAAAAATGTAAAAGACAATTAAACCCAGGCTTTCCGACATATTGAGGACAAATATATATGTTTTCGATTATCTGTCCCCCTTTGGGGATAAAAAAGTTACGACCACTCCCGCCTGTTCCAGCTCTTCCGCAAAAATTAACATTGACGTGTTATTTTCCGGCCTTTCCAAGCCACGAAATCCACCCCTAAATTCCGCATTTTCTCTGGCTCCGGATCTTCGTTTATCCGCATCTTCCCGGTTATATGAACGCGCCGCTTTCCTGCCCGGATGCCGGCTTGTCTTTCTGGAGACCTTTTAACCCTGTGGATCTGCCCCTTCCGTATTACATCAGCGGTCACGGTTGGCTCATATCCGCTTCCTCCATTCACATATTAACATTATCAGCACATCCGCACACCTGCACATCCGCACATTAACCCTTACCTTTGCCCCTTCAATTATGGACTTTCAGTTACTAAAAACAGATAATTCCGCCCGTGCCGGCGTGCTCACCACCGCCCATGGCGCTATAGAAACGCCCATCTTTATGCCTGTAGGCACAGTAGGCAGCGTAAAAGCCGTTACCCAGGAGCAGCTCCGGGCCGATGTAAAGGCCCAGATCATCCTCGGCAATACCTATCACCTCTACCTCCGTCCCGGGCTCGAAGTGCTTTCCGCCGCCGGCGGCCTGCACCGCTTCAATGGCTGGGAGAAACCCATTTTAACAGACAGTGGCGGCTACCAGGTATTTTCCCTGGCCGCCAACCGCAAAATAAAGGAAGAAGGCGTTGTTTTCCAATCGCATATCGATGGCAGCCGCCACCTCTTCACCCCAGAAAGTGTGATGGACATCCAGCGCACCATTGGGGCAGATATCATTATGGCTTTTGACGAATGCCCGCCTTACCCGTCAGAATTCCATTATGCGCGTAAATCCATGGAGCTCACGCACCGGTGGCTTGACCGTTGCATTAAACGCCTGGCGGAAACGCAGCCTGCCTATGGGCACGAGCAAACACTGTTCCCCATCGTACAAGGCAGCACCTATAAGGAATTGCGTACCATTTCCGCTACGGAGATAGCCGCCCGCGACTGCGCGGGTAATGCCATCGGAGGCCTCAGCGTAGGGGAGCCGGAAGCGGAGATGTACGACATGTGCGGCCTGGTATGCGAAATACTGCCTGTGCACAAACCCCGCTACCTGATGGGCGTGGGCACGCCCTGGAACCTCCTGGAAAACATTGCCTTAGGCATCGATATGTTCGATTGTGTAATGCCCACCCGCAATGGCCGGAACGGTATGCTGTTCACCTGGCAGGGCGTTATCAACATCAAGAACAAGAAATGGGCAACGGATTTTTCTCCCATAGATCCGGAAACGGATTGTTTTGCCAGCAATAACTACAGCAGGGCCTACCTGCGCCACCTGTTTGCCGCCGGCGAGTACCTGGGCCTTACCCTGGCCAGCATACACAACCTGGCCTTCTACCTGCAGCTGGTAAAAGCCTGCCGGGAACAGATCCTGGCCGGTACCTATACCGCCTGGAAAACCAGGATGGTAGAACAGCTGAAAACAAGATTATAGGAGGCGCTCCTATGGTATATGGTTAAATCATTATATTGCTGCCGCAAAAGTTGTACATGACAAAGATCGATTGGTATATACTACGTAAGTTCATAGGCACTTTCATTTATTCCATCATCATCCTGCTGGTGATCTCAGTGGTGATAGACGTAACGGAAAAGGTGGACGACTTCATGGGCAATAACCTGTCGCTCAGGACCATTATCGTAGATTACTATTTCGGCTTTATCCCGCACATTGCCGCTTTGCTGTTCCCGCTGTTCATCTTTATTTCGGTGATCTTTTTCACCTCCAAGATGGCCTACCGTTCAGAGATCATCGCTATCCTGGCCGCCGGCGTCAGCTTCCGCCGTATGCTGCGGCCCTACTGGATAGGCGCTTTCCTGTTTGGCGGCCTGCTCTGGCTGGGCAACCGGTGGACAGTACCCAATGCAAACCGTATCCGCACTACATTCGAGAATAAATACGTCAATTCCCACAGCGATAACCACACCATGTATGATAAAACTACCCGTATAGATAGTTTTACCTACGTGACCTTTGGTTCCTACGATCCCACGTATAAAAGCGGCGGCAATTTCGTGCTGGAAAGGGTAGAAGGTATGGATATGACTCTTAAGGTACGGGCAGACAGGATCACCTGGGACTCTGTAAAAAATGTATGGAACCTCAACTATGTTTCCCTGCGCCGTATCAAAGGCCTAAAAGAAACCTGGTGGAGCAAACAGGATACCTCCCTCAAGCTGGCCCTCAACCCTAAAGAGATGGTAGAAGAAAAGAATATCCAGGAAGCCATGACCACGCCCCAGCTTAATGCCTTTATCAACAGGGAAGAGCTGCGCGGCGCAGAAGGCCTCAATACCTATTATGTAGAACGGTACCGCCGTACGTCCGCTGCTGCCGCAGTGATCATACTCAGCCTCATTGGCGCCATTATCGCCTCCCGTAAGGTAAGGGGCGGCAGCGGCCTGCACCTGGCCCTGGGTATTGTGATCAGCGCCAGCTATATCATTTTCCTGCAGTTCTCCACAGTGTTCTCCACCAAAGCCAACCTGAACCCTTTACTAGCAGTTTGGATTCCTAACTTTCTTTTCGGGGGATTAGCATTTTGGTTATACATGCGGGCGCCCAAGTAGGGGAGAGTATGTCCACCCATTAACACATTCTCTAATTCATAACTTCACCCATTAAAAACCCATTAGAACCCCCTTTTTCGAAAATTTCACATTTCTTTAATATACCTATTTTACATCATAATTTATTTAATCAACTATATATCAGTACGTTACAAGCATCCGCAACCACCCTCTAACGTCAACCGGCTAATGAAAAAAACAGGTGTAACTTCGTTAACAAATCATTACTTTTGACAATTGATCGATTGTGTTTTAACTATCAAACTCTAGTATTAAAATGGGGTATATAAAAGAAAAATTCAAGGTAAAGGCCGATGAGCTGAATACAGAAGTGAAGGACCTGGTAAAGAACCATGGAAGCAGGAAAATAGACGAAGTAACCATCGCCCAGGTTTATCAGGGTATGCGCGGCATCACCGGCCTGGTTACAGAAACATCATTGCTGGATGCGAATGAAGGTATCCGTTTCCGGGGATATTCCATCCCTGAGCTGCGGGAACACCTGCCAAAAGCCCCCGGCGGTGCGGAGCCTTTACCTGAAGGTTTGTTCTACCTCATGCTGATAGGCGAATTACCCACCGAAGCAGATGTACAATATCTCTCCGGCATGTGGGCCCGCCGCTCTCACGTACCAAACTACGTATTTGATGCGATAGAAGCGCTGCCTATCACTACCCATCCCATGACCATGTTCACCGTAGGTATCATGGCCCTGCAAACAGAATCTGCCTTTGCGAAGGCCTATTCTGAAGGCATCAACAAAAAAGACTACTGGAGCCACATGTACGAAGATACCATGAACCTCATTGCCCGCCTGCCGCGCATTGCAGCGTACGTGTATCGCCGTAAATATAAAGACGGACAACATATCCAGCCCAATGGTATGCTGGATTGGGCCGGCAACTTTGCCCATATGCTGGGTTACCAGGATGAAGGCTTTAAGGAACTGATGCGCGTGTACATGACCATCCACTCAGATCACGAAGGTGGTAACGTAAGCGCGCATACTACACACCTGGTAGGCTCCGCATTAAGCGATGCATACCTGTCCTTTGCTGCCGGTATGAACGGCCTGGCAGGTCCCCTGCATGGCCTGGCTAACCAGGAAGTGATCAAATGGATCATGAATATGCAGCAGGAGCTGGGTGGCGGTAAACCCACCAAAAGCCAGATCGAGCAATATGTGCGCAAGACCCTGGCAGATGGTAAGGTAGTACCTGGTTATGGCCATGCCGTACTGCGCAAAACCGATCCCCGTTTCACCGCGCAAATGGAATTTGCAAAGAAACATCTGCCAAACGATGAGCTGGTGAACATCGTTTGGATGGTATACGAAACCGTGCCCCCCATCTTACAGGAGCTGGGCAAGGTAAAGAACCCATGGCCCAATGTGGATGCACATTCCGGCGCCCTGCTGGTACACTACGGCATGGTAGAATATGAATTCTACACCGTGCTGTTTGGCGTATCCCGCGCGCTGGGCGTACTGGCATCCCTGTGCTGGGACCGTGCCCTCGGCCTTTCTCTCGAACGCCCCAAATCCGTTACAACAGAATGGATGAAGCTTTTCGTAGAAGGTAAGGTAGAAGCAATAGCAGATTAATCTTATTTTTGATTTTTGTAAAAGGCAAATGGTGTATTACCGTTTGCCTTTTATTTTTGCAGTAAAGTCAATAGACACATCGCTACGCATACCGCCATATTATCCAGTCCCATAGAATACCTGAAGGGCGTAGGTCCTCAGCGGGGAGAGCTGCTGCGCAAAGAGCTGAATATCTTCACCTTTGGCGACCTGCTCAACTATTTCCCGTTCCGTTATGTAGACCGTACCAAAGTGGAAAAGATAGGCCAGCTGCATAACCAGATGGGCCAGGCGGATTATGTGCAGATCCGCGGCCGTATCACTTCCCTGGAAGTGATTGGCGAAAAACGCGGTAAAAGACTGATGGCCACCCTGCGTGACGAGACCGGGGAAATAGACCTGGTATGGTTCCAGGGCTGGCAATGGATGCAGAAATCCCTGCAGCAGCAAACCGCTTACCTGGTATTTGGCCGCGTATCCGTATTCAACGGCGTTATGCAGATCGCCCACCCGGAAATGGACCTGCTGACGGAGAACATCGCCACCGGCAAACAATTCCTGGAGCCGGTCTATTACACCACAGAAAAGCTCAAAGCCCGCGGGCTAACGGCCAAGGCTATCGGAAAGCTCACTTTCAACCTGCTGGAGCAGCTATCGCCCCTGGAAATACCGGAAAACATCCCGGAACCGGTGTTACAGCAATTCCGCCTCCTACCGCGGCCCATGTCTTTCTTTAAGATCCATCTGCCGGCTACGGAAGAGGAGGCCCAGCAGGCCCGCCGCCGCCTCAAATTCGAGGAGCTGTTTATGGCCCAGATCCGCATCTGCCGTATCAAGATCCGGCGGCACCAGCAATCACATGGCTATATTTTTAGCGCGGTAGGCGATCATTTTAATGACTTCTATAACAACCACCTGCCTTTTGCCCTGACCGGCGCGCAAAAACGGGTGCTGAAAGAGATCCGGCTGGATACCATGAACGGCCGCCAGATGAACCGCCTCCTCCAGGGCGATGTAGGCAGTGGCAAGACCATGGTAGCCCTGCTGACCATGCTGCTGGCGCTGGACAATGGTTTCCAGGCCTGCCTGATGGCGCCCACGGAGATCCTATCCCAGCAGCATTACAAAGGCATCTCAGAACTGCTGGAGCATATGCCCGTAAACGTGGCCCTGCTTACCGGCAGCAAAAAAGGCAAAGCCCGTAAAGAAGTGCTGGCGGCTACTGCTGCGGGAGATATGCACATCCTCATTGGCACCCATGCCCTGCTGGAAGATGAAGTACAGTTCAAGAACCTGGGTATGGCCATTGTGGATGAGCAGCACCGGTTTGGCGTGGCCCAGCGTGCCCGCCTCTGGCAAAAGAATACCATTCCCCCGCATATACTGGTCATGACGGCCACGCCTATTCCCCGTACCCTGGCCATGACCGTGTACGGCGATCTGGATGTTTCTGTCATTGACGAAATGCCCCCCGGCCGTAAACCCATCACCACGGTGCACCGTACGGAGTTCCAGCGTCCCCAGGTAATGGACTTTATCCGCGAAGAGATAAGGAAAGGCCGTCAGGCATACATTGTATACCCCCTGATAGAAGAATCCGAGAAAATGGATTACGAAAACCTCATGAAAGGGTATGAAGAGGTAAAGGCCTTTTTCCCGGAACCGCAGTATTACATCAGCATGGTGCATGGCCGCCAGCCGGCAGACCAGCGGGAGACCAATATGCAGCGTTTTGTCCGCGGCGAGACCCAGATCATGGTAGCCACCACCGTAATAGAAGTAGGCGTAAACGTGCCCAATGCCTCCGTGATGGTCATAGAAAGCACCGAACGTTTTGGCCTGTCGCAGCTGCACCAGCTGCGCGGCAGGGTAGGGAGGGGGGCGGAACAGTCCTTCTGTATCCTTATGACCGGCATTAAACTGGGGGTAGACTCAAAGGAACGTATAAACGTAATGGTACAGACCAACAACGGCTTCATTATCTCCGAAAAGGATATGGAGCTCCGCGGTCCCGGCGATATGGAAGGTACCCGCCAGAGCGGCGTGCTGGATTTTAAGCTGGCAGATATCCTCCAGGACCGCGCCATTCTCGACGCTGCCCGCGCCTGCGCGGAAAAGATCCTGACGGAAGACCCCGATCTGTCTCTGCCGGAAAATCATCCCTTACAGGAATATTTGGCCGCTCACCGGGGAAAATCTCAATGGAGTAAAATTTCCTGAGCGGTTAAACGTTCTTAATATTAATATTGTCAAACGTACCGGCCAGTAGACTGGATATAATTGACAATTAAACAGGAACATGCACTCATCTAAACCCGCTATTCCCTTGAGAATCACTTCCCTTGCCGCTTTTTCAGGTATTGTAATGGGCTTGCTGGCAACCAGGCCTGTACTTGCGCAAACGCAAACGCCTGCACCCAGCAATTTTGTACCCCTGGAATTTGTGGAGAACAAAGGCCAGTGGACAGGCGATTTCCTGTACCGGACAGACCTGGGCGGTAGTGCCATCTACCTGACAAAGAACGGCTTTACGTTCAACCTCCTGAATCAGCAGGACATGGAACAGATCAGGGAATCTTTACATGGCCGTCATGTGGATACCAATGGTGGTGGCAGCCAGCCGCCTACCGTGATCTATGACGCCAATAAAACCAATGCGGCGGCCCGGTCATCTGCTGCCGCCCTGCCAGCACAGCCGCCGGCTGATAATGGCCAGCACGTTAAACCGCCTGCCGTGTTAAGGAGCCATTCCTACCAGGTCAGCTTCCTGAACGCTTCCCTTAACCCGCAGATAGTACCGGATAAAGCCCTGGAATCATACAGCAATTATTTAAAAGGTAACGATCCCTCCAAATGGCGGTCCAATGTGAAGTCATACCAGACCATCCGGTATAAAGGCCTGTATAAAGGCATTGATATGCAGGTGTATTCAGAGGCTTCCCAGCTTAAGTATGACCTGGTGGTATACCCCGGCGCAGACCCTTCCGTGATCCAGCTCCAGTACACCGGGGTGGATAAGCTGGCCATTCAGAAGGGACAGCTGCAGATCACCACCTCTGTTGGTACCGCTACGGAGTTGGAGCCATATGCCTATCAATTCATTAATAACCAACGTATACCCGTAAAAGTAAGCTACCAGTTAAAGGGTACGAAGCTGGGTTTTAAAGTATCCGGCAAATACGATCCGCAATACACGCTGGTAATTGATCCTACCTACATATTTTCCACCGTAACCGGCGCCCGGGCAGATAACTGGGGCTATACGGCCACTTATGACGCCCAGGGCAATTTTTACGGCGGCGGCATCCTGTTTGATCCGGGGGGCTACCCCATCACGCCGGGCGCTGCGCAAAGTGATTACCAGGGTGGCCAGTTTGATATTGCCATCAGTAAGTTCGATCCTACGGGCCGCCGCCTGCTGTATGCTACCTATATAGGCGGCAATGGCGTGGAGCAGCCGCATAGCCTGTTCGCGGATTCCCAGGGTAGCCTGGTTATCAGCGGCCGTACCAACTCCGGCGATTTTCCGTTTACCAATGTTGCCGGTACCCGCGGCGGCTGGGATATTGCGGTGGTAAAGCTGAATCCCACCGGCACCGCCATCACGGGCGCCCTGTGTGTGGCCGGCAGTGCGGATGATGGCGTAAACATACGTGACTCTAAGGATGACGGTCCACTGGTACTGCTGCGCAACTATGGCGATGACGCCCGTAGCGAAGTAGTGCTGGATGCGCAGGATAATATCTATGTGGCCAGCAGCACCCGCTCCACCAATTTCCCGAAAACGGCAGGCGCCTTTCAGCAAGGTTTTGGCGGCGCCCAGGATGCGGTAGTGATGCGGATAAACCCTTCCTGTACAGCCCTGGTATGGGCCAGCTACCTGGGAGGCGCTAAAGAAGATGCGGCTTATGTGCTGGCTGTTAACGGTAACGACCTGTATGTGGCGGGCGGTACCGCCAGTACCAACTTCCGCACCACCGGCGGGGTAATATATCCCGGCTACCGGGGAGGCGCATGCGATGGGTTTATTACCCATCTTACGGCAGATGGGACCACCGTGGTGCAAAGCACCTATATAGGGGCGGATAACGCTGCGGCAGACCAGGTATACGGCATACAGCTGGACGCCGGGGGGAACGTATACATAATGGGCACCACAGAAGGTAACTGGCCCATTAAGCGCCCCATTGGCACTGCCACTTTTTATAATGATAATTCCAAACAGTTCATCGCCAAACTGCAGCCTAACCTGTCTGCGTTTATTTACTCCACCACCTTTGGTAAGCAGGCTTCTACGCCCAGTATATCGCCGGTGGCTTTCCTGGTGGATAAATGCGAGAACGTATATATCTCCGGCTGGGGCGGCGGTTTAAATATCAGCTATAAGTATCCCAACTCAGGCACCCAGGGCCTGCCGGTAAAGAACCCGCTGCTGGGCAAATCAGACGATGAGGACTTTTATTTCTTCGTAATGCAGCGTGATGCTACCGATGTGCTGTTTGCCAGCTTTTTTGGAGGCGTTAAGCTCTTCGAGCACGTAGATGGCGGTACCAGCCGCTTTGACCGCAACGGCGTTATTTACCAGGGCATCTGCGCCTGGTGTAAGATAGACGCCCCTCAGCAACCCGCCTATCCCATTACGCCGGGGGCCTATTCCAATACCCCGCCGTTTACAGATTGTAACCTGGGGGCCTTAAAGATCGCCTTTAACCTGGATGGGGTAAGAGCAGGCATCAAAACACTGGACCGTAAAAAGAACTATTGTATACCCGCTGATGTAACCTTTGTGGATACCATCGGCTCCAAGGCCACCACCCGTACGTGGAACTTTGGCGATGGCACCGCGGAAGTGACCGGCAATCTCGATACGGTTACCCATACTTTCAAAAGCCTGGGCGATTTCCATGTGCGCCTGGTCAAATGCGATCCCGCCAGCTGTAACGGCTGCGATACCGCATATACGGATGTGCGCATCCGGGCAGATAGCGCGCATGTAGACCTGGCCGTGACCCGTATTCCACCCTGCCAATCCCTGGCCTATGAGTTTAGCAATAACTCTGTGGCGCCTGCGATAAAACCTTTCCAGGCTAATTCCTTTACCCTGGATTATGGCGATGGTACCCCGGCGGTAACACTGGGCGCGCCTGCTACCCTCCAGCATGCCTACGCGGATGCCGGTATTTACAACGCAGTGCTTACCCTGGTGGATACCAATTACTGTAACGCGCCCCACGCGGATACGGTGCCCTTACGTGTGGCCGCCAACGTGGTGGCTAAGTTTGAAGCCCCGGATGTGGTTTGTGCGCCGGCCACCGTTACTTTTAACAATACCACAGAGGGCGGAGAAACCTTTACCTGGGATTTTGGCGATGGCAGCCCCACCTCCAATGAGGCCTACCCCACGCATGTTTTCCAGAATGTAGGTACCTACACAGTAAAGCTGCATGCGGTGGATAACAATACCTGTAACATACAGGACGATTTTGAGAAGACCATTACCGTACAGGGGCCGCCTACCGCGGAATTTACCTCCTCGCCGGATAAACCGCAGGAGAATGTACCGCTTAGCTTTACCAACCAGTCCATAGGCGGCAGTACCTATGCATGGGATTTTGGCGATGGCATTATCTCTACAGAAACTAACCCGGTTCATCAGTATAACAAAACCGGTACTTATACCGTGTGCCTCACCGTTACCAATACATCCGGTTGTAAGGATACCGTTTGCCACGACGTGTCCGCCATCGTGATCCCCCTGTTTGATGTGCCCAATGCCTTCTCGCCCAATGGCGACGGGATGAATGATGTGATGCTGGTAAGGGGTTTTGGGATCTCTAAGTTCAGCATGAAGATCTTTAACCGCTGGGGGCAGCTGGTATTCGAATCCAACGACCCAACCATAGGCTGGGACGGTAAGTTCAGAGGGGCCATACAGCCCATAGATGCCTACGCATATACGGTATATGTGGAATTCAGCGACGGAACAAAGACCAATAAGAACGGAAGCGTTACCCTGCTAAAATAGGGGCGGCGCCGTTTTCTGAAAATAAGACGCTCCCGCCCCGCAATTTTTGCAACGGCGGGAGCGTTTATTTATTGTGCAGTGATCATGAAGAGACAGGACAGGGACAATATTAAACTACGCTACCATGTATCAGGCAACCTCTTTACACGCATTCCCCGTATAAATACCTTGAAGGTGCTGGGTCGTTAGGGATAGAAACAATGAATAAAAAGCACGCCAATCACTAACTACTAACAACTTATAACTAAGTACCGCTTTAGCGGTAACAATTCAGCCCCTTTAGCCGTTTTTATCGTATATTAGTTTAAGGAACAAAACGTAAAATCTATTCCGTTGAAATTTACTTTCCTCGCCGGTTTATTAAGTGTAGCGCTTGGGCTGTTGGCAGTTTTGCCAGCACATGGTCAGGCCAGGGAAAACAGTAATTTCACCCCCTTACAGTTCATAGAGAACAAAGGACAGTGGGACGGAGATTTTTTATATAAAACAGACCTGGGCGGTGGCGCCATCTTTCTCAAAAGGACCGGTTTCCGGTTCTCCCTGCTTAATAAGGATGATTATTCCAAGCTAACGGAATACATGCATGGCCACGCGGAGCCCAACCAGCCCCCTTATATCCACAACGATCCCAATGCGGCCCCGCCCGCTGATAATCCTAATACAAATGCCCGCGAGGTAGCCGGTGATTTCAAGAATCCCAAACCGGTGGTCAGGGCCCATGCCTACGAGGTTACCTTCGTGAATGCTGCGCCTAAACTGCAGATAGTGCCGGATAAAGCGGCGGAATCCTATGGGAACTATTTCCTGGGAAACGACTCCACCAAATGGCGCTCCAATGTTAAGTCTTACCAGAGCGTTATGTATAAAGGACTGTACCCCGGTATCGATATGCAGGTGTATTCAGAGGCTTCCCTGCTGAAATATGATCTCATTGTACATCCCGGTGCAGACCCCTCACAGATAGAATTGCAGTACGATGGGGTGGATAAGCTGGCGTTAAAGAAAGAACAGCTGGAGATCACCACCTCTGTGGGTACCGCTACGGAGCTCATGCCCTACGCCTACCAGTTCATCAATCAACAACGTGTGCCCGTAAAAGTAAGCTACCGCCTCAATGGCAAGCGGCTGGGCTTTAAAGTATCCGGTAAATATGATCCGCAATACCCGCTGGTAATTGATCCTACCTATATATTCTCTTCCGTATCCGGTTCCCGGGCAGATAACTGGGGCTTTACCGCCACTTATGACGACCAGGGCAACTTTTACGGTGGCGGTATAGTATGGGCGCAGGGATATCCCGTTACCAACGGCGTGGTAGGGAATGCTTTCCAGGGCGGCCAGTTTGATATAGGCATCAGCAAGTTCACGTCCAACGGCCGTAACCTGATCTATGCCACCTATATTGGCGGCAATGGCGATGAGCAGCCCCACAGCCTTTTTGCAGATGGCGCGGGCAACCTGGTCATCAGCGGCCGTACCACCTCCGGCAACTACCCCTTCCGTAACGAGGTAGGCACCCGTGGCGGCTGGGATATTGCCATTACCAAGATCAATGCCGCCGGTACCGCCATCATAGGCTCCCTGCGCATTGCCGGCAGTGCCGATGATGCGGTGAATATGCGGGAGAACCGCCAGGCCGGCCCCTCCGTACTGCTGCGTAACTATGGCGATGACGCCCGCAGCGAAGTGGTGCTGGACGCCGCCGGTAATGTGTTTGTAGCCAGCTGTACCCGCTCTTCTGACTTCCCGGTTACCGCCGGCGTTTTCCAGGGCGGTTTTGGCGGCGCGCAGGATGGCGTAGTAATGCGTTTAGATCCCAATTGTAATAACCTCGTATGGGCCAGTTATATTGGCGGCTCCAAGGAGGATGCCGCGTATGTGCTGGCGCTGAACGGCGGCTCCCTGTATGTGGCCGGCGGTACCGCCAGTACTAATTTCAGGACCACCGGAGGCGTTATCTATGGCGGCTACCGTGGTGGCGCCTGCGATGGCTTTATTGCCCATATCAGCGTTGATGGAACCAACCTGCTGCAAAGTACCTTTATGGGGGCCGATAATGCAGCGGCTGACCAGGTATACGGCATACAGCTGGATACCCGGGGGTTTGTATATGTGATGGGTACCACAGAAGGCCGTTGGCCCAGCCAGCAGCCCGCCGGTACCGCTACCTTCTACAATACCAACTCCCGCCAGTTCATCTCCAAACTGCAACCCAACCTCTCCTCATTTGTATATTCCACCTCCTTTGGTAAAAGCGGTGGCGATCCCAGTATCTCCCCCACTGCCTTCCTGGTGGACAGGTGCGAGAATGTATATGTATCCGGCTGGGGCGGCGGTATCAATAAGAACCTGCGCTACCCCAACTCCGGCACCGCCAACCTGGTGGTGAAGAATCCGCTGCAACGCACTACAGACGACCAGGACTTCTACTTCTTTGTGCTGCAGCGCGATGCTACAGACGTGCTGTTTGCCAGCTTCTTTGGCGGCAACGGCCTGTATGAGCATGTGGATGGCGGTACCAGCCGCTTTGACCGTAACGGTGTTATTTACCAGGGCATCTGCGCCTGGTGTAATGTGTCTGCCACTACGCAAACTAAACCGCGGTATCCCACTACCCCCGGCGCATACGCCACCGCCGCGCCGCCCTTCTGTAACCTGGGCGCCCTTAAGATCGCGTTCAACCTGGATGGGGTAAAGGCCGGCGTTAAAACACTGGACCGTAAAAGGAACTACTGCGTACCCGCAGATATCACCTTTGTAGATACCACCAACTCGCCCGCCCAGTCCCGTACCTGGAACTTTGGCGACGGCTCCCCGGATGTAACCGGCAACCTGGATACGGTGAGCCACCGCTACAATGCCATAGGGGATTATACCGTGCGGCTTATTAAATGCGATCCCACTACCTGTAATGGCTGCGATACCGCCTATACACAGGTGCGTGTCCGGGCAGACAGCGCATCGGTAGACCTGGTGATCAGCCGCCTTCCGCCCTGCGAATCCCTGAACTACCAGTTCACCAATAACTCGCAGGCCCCGGCAGGCAAACCCTTCCAGCCTAATTCCTTTACCCTGGATTATGGCGATGGCGCCCCCATAGTGCCGTTGCAGACAGGTACTGCCAACAGCGTGCAGCACGCCTACCAGGATCCGGGTATCTATAACGCCGTGCTGACCCTGGTAGATACCAACTACTGTAATGCCCCGCATGCGGATACCGTGCCGCTGCGCGTGGCCGCCAATGTAGTGGCCAGTTTTGTAGCGCCGGATAGCTCCTGTGCGCCGTCTACCATCACATTTGATAATACCACCGAGGGTGGCGAAACCTTTACCTGGGACTTTGGCGATGGCAGCCCCCTCTCCAACGAGATCTATCCCACCCATATTTATCAGAACCCGGGCACTTATCATGTGCACCTGCATGCGGTAGATAACAACACCTGTAACATACAGGACGATACCACCATTAGCATTACGGTGTTTGGTCCGCCTACGGCTGCATTCACGTTCTCGCCCAACAAGCCGCAGGAGAATACGCCCACCAGCTTCGTAAACCATTCTATAGGGGCCATTAGCTACCTGTGGGAGTTTGGAGATGGCGCGGTATCTGATCAGACAAATCCCGTGCACCAGTACAATAAAACAGGTACCTACGATGTATGCCTGCTGGCCACCAATGCCGCCGGCTGTGTGGATACCGTATGCGAGCAGGTAGCCGCCATTGTAATACCCCTGTTCGATATTCCCAATGCCTTCTCGCCCAATGGCGATGGCCAGAATGACGTACTGTATGCAAGGGGCTTTGGTATAGCAAGATTCAATTTCAAGATATTTAACCGCTGGGGCCAGCTGGTATTTGAAACCAACGATCCATCCATTGGGTGGGACGGTAAGTTCAAAGGCGCCATTCAACCCATGGACGCATACGCTTATGCAGTAACCGTAGAGTTCAGCGACGGGACAAAAACCAATAAGACAGGAAACATTACTTTGTTAAGATGACGAAACCATGAAGCAGCAAATTAAATTTTACATAACCGGCGTAGTGTTGTTGTTTACCACCCTCCAGGTAGCAGCACAGGATCTGCACTTTTCGCAGTTCTTTAACTCACCACTTACCACCAACCCCGCTAATACCGGGTTTATACCGGATGGCAACTACCGCGTAGGCCTTAACTACCGGAACCAGTGGGCCAGCATTCCGGTGCCATACAAAACAATGTCTGCCTTTGGCGATTTCCAGCTGTTCCGGGACCGCCTGGAATATGGCTGGGTAGGCGTAGGCGGCGTTATCCTCCGCGATGTGGCGGGCGCGGGCAACCTGACCTCTACCAAGGTATACGGCTCGGTGGCCTATCACCAGCTGTTGGGCAATTCCAGCCTGCTGTCGCTGGGTTTCAACGTAGGATCGGCCAGTAAACGGGTAGACCTGGCCAAGCTTACTTTTGGCGACCAGTGGAACGGGAAATTCTTCGACTCCCAGATCCCCACCGCAGAGCCCATTACCCAGTCAAAGGCCAGCTATTTTGATATGCAGGTGGGTATGAACTATGCTTACTTCCCAACAGACAATATCTACATCAATGGCGGTTTTTCCGTACAGCACGTAAACGTGCCCCGGGAAACCTTCTATGAAGGCAATAACCAGATAGCCCGTCGGTATATCGGCTTCCTGAACGGTATCTTCAAGGTCAGCGATAATGTGATCCTGAACCCGGCCGCCTATTATACCCGCCAGGCAGGCTCCCGCGAGCTGGTAGCCGGCGCCAATGCGGCCTATAACCTCTCCGGCGACGGTACCAAACAGGTGTACGGCGGTATTTACTACCGTCTTAACGACGCCTATATTTTCCTGGTAGGTTACGAGATCGCCAAGGTGAGGCTCATGTTCAGCTATGATGTAACGGCCTCCCAGCTGTCCGCCTCCAACGGCCGCCAGGGCGCCTACGAGCTGGGCCTGGTGTTCACCGGCCTGTATCCCAACCGCAGTTTCAACAGCGCCCGCCGCGCTACTTTGTGCCCAAGCTTCTGATGATGATGTGCCAATATGCTGATGTGCTGATGATGGAAATCACCAGTTCATCAGCATACCGGTATCTGGGGCCATATGATTTCGCCACATGATAACATCTTCATGCATCGCTATTATCCCGTTCTAAACAATTCATCCATGTACAGATGCGTTTCGTCTTACATGATAATGTCTCTTTTTTAACCTGTTATCCCATTGTAAGACAATCGTCTGATTACAAACCCAATTCGCCAAACATGATAATATCTTCCATTATACCATTATCCCATTTCAGGACAACCCGTCCATCCATTAGCACATTAGCACATCAGCATATCAGCACATTATATTCTATCTTTGCCTCATGACAAACTTCTCCCAACTACAGCCCCGGCACCTGGCCTTGTTCCGGGTTATGGTAGGAGCGGCCAATGTGTTAACAGACGAAGAATCGCTGAACAGATACGCCCATGACGAAACGGAAGACCTCCACTATTTACCGGAAGTGATCCTAAGGCCCGATACCACCCAACAGGTAAGCAGCATTATGCAGCTTTGCCAGGCGGAGCACCTGCCCGTAACGCCCCGTGGCGGCGGTACCGGCTTAAGCGGCGGCGCCCTGCCTCAATGGGGCGGCGTAGTGCTTTCCATGGAAAGATTTAACAGGATTGTACAGATAGACGAGCGTAACCTGCAGGTAACCGTAGAACCAGGCGTTATTACGGAAGTATTGCAGAACGCCGTAAAAGAGAAGGGCTTGTTTTACCCGCCAGACCCCAGCAGCCGCGGCTCCTGCCTCATAGGCGGCAATATTGCGGAGAACTCCGGCGGTCCCAAGGCGGTAAAATACGGTGTGGTAAAGGACTATGTGCTGAACCTGGAAGTAGTGCTGCCCTCCGGCGCCGTTATCTGGACAGGCGCCAATGTGCTCAAGAATGCTACCGGCTACAACTTAACACAACTGCTGGTAGGCAGCGAAGGCACTTTAGGCATTGTTACCAAAGTAGTATTACGCCTTATCCCGCTGCCTAAACATGACCTGCTGATGCTGGTGCCCTTCCGCTCTGCGGAGAATGCCTGCGCTGCGGTAAGCGCCATTTTCCGGGCAGGGTATACCCCTTCCGCCCTGGAGTTCATGGAACGCGACGCCCTGGAATGGGTAAGCCGCTTTGTAGACAGCAGTACCATCACCATAGCAGACGATATACAGGCCCACCTGCTCATAGAAGTGGATGGCAATTACCCGGAAGTGCTGATGCAGGAGATGGAAGGTATTGCAGAAGTAGTGACCGCCTTTGATTGCGGGGACATCCTTTTTGCAGAAGACCATCAGCAAAAAGAAGAGCTCTGGAAACTCAGGCGCCGGGTGGCAGAAGCCGTTAAAGCCAACTCCGTATACAAGGAAGAAGACACCGTAGTACCCCGGGCAGAACTGCCCCTGCTGCTGAAAGGCGTAAAGGACATAGGCCGTAAATACGGTTTCCATTCCGTATGTTATGGGCATGCCGGCGATGGTAACCTGCATGTGAACATTATCCGCGGCCAGCTCTCAGAAGAGCAGTGGAACGGTACTTTAAAGGATGGCATCCGCGAGATCTTCCTCCTGGTAAAACAACTGGGCGGCACCATCTCCGGTGAGCATGGCATTGGCCTGGTACAGAAATCCTATATGGATGTGATCTTTGATGACCAGCATATGCAACTGATGAAACAGATCAAACAGGTATTTGATCCAAACAACATACTGAACAGGGGAAAGATCTTTGACTAACGGTAACGCATAACACATCTTTAAATGTGTGTGGAGCGTTAATCTTCAGGGCACAACAAATGTCCAATACCCCAACAGGTAACGGACATTAAAGAAGGATATATAGCAACAAACAATAACAAAATCAATTTCAGATGAAACGTTTACTCTTATGCGTATTATTGCTGGGTGGTATACAGCTGGCCCATGCACAGTACTACAAAACAGATACCACCTCACGCAAAGGGTTAGATCCCTCCCGTCTTATGATAGGAGGCTCCGTAGGCCTCATCTTTGGCGACTATACCAACATTAACGTATCGCCGTTGCTGGGTTACCGCTTTTCAGACATGTTTGCAGCAGGTGTTAGCATCAACGCACAGTATGCCTCAGAAAAGTATGAAGACTTCTCTGGCCGTACTTATCAGAAAGATCAGTACACGGTATTGGGCGGCGGGCTGTGGGGCCGGTTCTACCCGCTGGATATGATCTTTGTGCATGCACAACCGGAATTGAACTATGTGGCGGTTAAAAGCACTTTCTACGAGGATCCTAAAACATCTCTCAAGGAAAGTCATGCAGTACCCAGCCTGCTGCTGGGCGGTGGTTATTCTCAGCCGCTGGGCGAGAATGGCGGTTCTGCGTTTTACATCATGATCCTGTATGATGTGATCCAGGATCAGTGGTCTCCCTATCAGAACCGGCCGCTGTTCCGGGTGGGCTTTAACGTAGGGTTGTAAGAATAAAGCGCTATACATCGCGCTAAACAAACGGGCAAATCAAGGCTGAAGGTTCAGCCAGATTAAAAATATAGCAAGGCGGGAGAGCATCCTTCTGTATAACCAGAAGGCGCTTCTCCCGCCTTGTTTGTTTAATCTATTGTTAAGTGTTTATATATACTAAACATTATTGAACGTTCTGCTGTACCTTTGCATGCACCTAAAGGGACCGCACCAATGAGTATACAGTTAGCCGTATTTGATATTGCCGGCACCACCCTGCACGATGAATCCAATGTGGGCCTGGTATTACAGCAAGTGATCCGGGAGCAGGCCGGCCTGCCCGTAACCCTGCCGGAAGTAAACGAAGTGATGGGATATGCAAAACCCTATGCCATCCGTTACCTCCTGCAACAATACCAGGACAGCCGCCACCAGGATGCAGCCTTTGTAAACGCTGTGCACAGCCAGTTTGTACAGCAGATGAGCGCTCACTACGAGCAGCACAGCTCTGTACGGGAGAAGACTGGCGTAGGCAACGTGTTGCAGGCATTGAAACAGCGTGGCGTTAAAGTAGCGCTGGACACCGGTTTTGACCGCGCCATTACCAACATTATCCTGCGCCGGGTAGGCTGGTCGCAGCAGGGCATCATAGATGCCGTTGTTACCAGTGATGAAGTGCCCAGGGGCCGTCCCTATCCATACATGATCTACCGCGCCATGGAGCAGCTGGGTATCCGAAGCATCCGGCAGGTGGCCAAGATAGGGGATACTATTTCTGACCTGGAGGAAGGCGCCAATGCAGGCTGTCCGTTCGTAATAGGCGTTACCACCGGCGCTTATACAAAGGATGCTTTGGAGAAAGGCCCGCATACCCACCTGGTAGCGCACCTGGATGAAATACTGGAAATAATTTAGTTAATGTGCTGATGTGCTAATGTGCTGATATGCTAATGCAGTATCAGTCTATCACCAATTCCAGCATAGCAACATCTGCACATTTGCACATCGGTACATTAGCACATTAGCACATTAGCACATCAGCACATTATTATGAAGCACGCAGACGTAGCCGTTATTGGCGCGGGGATAGCCGGTTTGGCCATCGCTTACCAAATGGCGAAACAAGGTAAACAGGTAGTGATATTTGAGCGCAATAGCCGCGCCCTGGGCGCGTCTATCCGCAATTTTGGCCTTATATGGCCCATTGGTCAGCAGGCTGGCGTCCATTACCAGCGTGCCATGGCCAGCCGCCGTATCTGGAAAGAGATGGCTGCCGCTACCGGTCTCCAGTGCCAGGAAACAGGCTCCCTGCACCTGGCCTATGCCCCCGATGAACTGGCCGTGCTGGAAGAGTTTACACAAGCCGCGCCTGCCAATGGTTATGATTGTACCCTTCTTACGGCAGCCCAGGTAGCGGCCCGCAGTGAGGCCGTTAAAACTACCGGCCTGCTGGGTGCTATGTACAGCCCTACGGAGATGACCGTGAATCCCCGCGAGGCCAGCGCCGCTATAGCAGCGCATCTACAGGGAAAATATGGCGTAACCATACGTTTCAGTACTGCCGTTAACAGTATCAGTATGCCGTATATCGAAACTGTTAGCGAGCAATGGAAAGCAGACCAGGTATTTGTATGTAGTGGCGCAGACTTTGAGACCCTTTACCCCCGGGAGTTTGCACAAACAGCTATCATAAAGTGCAAGCTGCAGATGATGCGTACCGCCCCTCAACCCGATAAATGGGCCCTGGGGCCCGCTCTTTGTGCCGGGCTTACCTTGCTGCACTATGCTGCTTTTAATACCTGCTCTACCTTACCTGCCCTTAAACAACGTATGCAGGCCAGTATGCCGGAATACCTGCAATGGGGCGTGCACGTACTGGTATCACAGAATGGGGAAGGAGAGCTTACCTTGGGAGATTCTCATGAGTATGGCCCGGATTTTCCGCCCTTTGATAAGGAATTCATCAACCAGCTGATCCTGGATTATATGCATACCTTTCTGCAGGCGCCGGATCTCTCTATCGATGAGCGCTGGCATGGCATCTATCCCAAGCTAACCAATGGCCATACTAATCTGCAGCTGGAGCCGGAAAAGAATGTGATGATCATCAACGGCTTTGGCGGCGCAGGTATGACGCTGGCCTTTGGCCTGACAGAAGAAATAGCCGGCAGGTTGTAGCTAAGCGCTAACTACTACAGTTAATTACTGACCGCTGAAAGCTGACCACTAACCGCTAAAAACTAATAGCTACCACTAGGACACTATGGGACAATAAACCCATCCAACGCCTTAACTTTAGCAACAACAAATTGCTATTTCAAGGTTCAAATTCCACGGTATGCAGCGACTAATAACTCTGTTATTCTTGTCTTTTTTATCTATGCAGGTATCCGCCCAGGATCTGCCGGTAAACCCCTCCTTATTAAAAGATCATTGGAAAGCTTCCTGGGTCTCCGCCCCTGGCGCAGCACAGCGCGAATATGGGGTATATCATTTCCGCAAGGCCCTCACATTGGCGGCTAAACCAGGGCGCTACATTGTGCATGTATCCGCAGACAACCGTTACCGTTTATTTGTGAACGGCCATCCGGTATGCAGCGGCCCCGCCCGCGGTGATCTTTACAACTGGAACTTTGAAACGGTGGATCTGGCCCCTTACCTGCAGGCAGGCGCTAACACGCTGGCCGCATTGGTCTGGAATATGGGCGTATATGCCCCGGTGGCCCAGGTAACCAATCAAACAGGGTTTGTATTGCAGGGCGATACGGAGAACGAAAAAGCCGCCAATACTGATAAAACCTGGAAGGTGTTCAGCGATAAGGCTTATACGCCCTGCTCTATTGATAACGGGCAGCGACTGCACACCTATATGGTCACCGGCCCCGGCGATCATGTAAAGGCGGCGGACTATCCCTGGAACTGGGAGCAGCCTGCCTATGACGATAGCAGCTGGCCGGCGGCTGTGCATGTTACCAGCCCATCGCCCGTAGGCCAGGGCTCAGATAATTTCTGGAGCCTGGCGCCGCGCACTATCCCCCTTATGGAAGAAACGCCCCAGCGCCTGCAAAAGGTACGCCGGGCCACCGGCATTACGGCGGCAGATGATTTCCTGACCGGCAAGGCCGCGCTTACCATCCCCGCCAATAAAACAGTAAGTATACTGCTGGATCAGACCTTTAACACCGTAGCCTACCCGGAGCTGGTAGTGAGCCAGGGCGCCGGCAGCACCGTAAAGATGACCTATGCGGAAGCCCTTTTCCACGATCATAAAAAAGGCAACCGCAACGAGATCGAAGGCCGCGAGATACTGGGCAACTATGACATCTTTGAACCGGATGGCGGGGAACAGCGGCACTTCCGCCCATTATGGGTACGTACCTACCGCTACCTGCAACTGGATATCACCACCGGCAGCCAGCCCCTGGTCATTAACGACCTGCAGGGCAGTTATACCGGTTACCCTTTTGTGCAAAAAGCCAGCTTTACCAGCAACGATGCTTCCCTTAAGCAGATCTGGGATGTAGGCTGGCGTACCGCCCGTCTTTGCGCCGGCGAAACCTATTTCGACTGTCCTTACTATGAGCAGCTGCAGTATGAAGGCGATACCCGTATACAGTCCCTCATCTCCCTGTATGTAACCGGCGATGACCGGCTGATGCGGAAGGCTATCCACGATTTCTACTGCTCCCGCGTGCCGGAAGGACTTACCCAGGGCCGTTATCCCAGTAACCGCCTGCAGGTGATACCGCCTTTCTCCCTGTACTGGGTATCCATGATCTACGACTACTGGATGCACCGTAAAGATGATGCCTTTATACAACAATACTTTACCGCGGTGCGCGGTGTGCTGGATTGGTACGAGCGCCATATCGACCAGCAAAAACATATCCTGGGGCCTATGGACTGGTGGGGCTTTACAGACTGGAACCACGCTTTCCCCGGCGGTACGCCGGATGGCGCTACAGATGGCAACTCTTCCGTGATCACCTTACAGTACACCTATACGCTGCAGCAGGCCGCCGCCCTGTTTGCACATTACGGCAAACAACAGGATGCGGAGCATTACCGGCAGCTGGCTGCTACGCTTAACAAAGGCACATATGATCTGTGTTTTGATAAGGCGCGTAACGAAATGGCCAATACGCCGAAACGCAATACATTCAGCCAGCACGCCAGTATTATGGCGGTGCTGTCCGGCGCGGTGCCTGTTAACCAGGAAAAGGTAGTGTTGCAACGGGTATTGGAAGATACCAGCCTGAGCCAGGCGACTTTCTATTATCGCTTTTACCTGAACCTGGCATTAAAGAAAGCAGGCATGGCTAACCTGTATTACGCCCAGCTTAAGCCCTGGCGTGATATGCTGGATATGGGCCTTACCACTTTTGCAGAGAACCCGGAGCCTACCCGTTCAGACTGTCATGCCTGGAGCGCCAGCCCCAATTATGATTTCCTGGCCACCATTTGCGGTATCATGCCCGCTAAACCGGGCTTTGCAGCCGTGAAGATCCAGCCGGCAATGGGAGCGCTGCAGGAGGTGAGCGGCACCATGCCGCACCCGCTGGGAAATATAACAGTGAGTCTTAAACGAACGGGTACAGACGGTAAAGGCGTATCAGCGGAAATAACCTTGCCGGAGGGGCTTGCAGGGCAGTTTATATGGGGCCATATTACTATGCCGCTGAAGGGAGGGAAACAAAACTTTTTAATAAAAAATTAGGTTTTAAGCTACATTATTGGTAATTTTTGTACAAACCACGTTATTATGCACCAGGCAGATCAGATACCATTTGCCACTAACCCGTTTTAATTCTGCGAAGGCACCAAAGCATTTCTGTACAGAGAGGTAAAAAGACATTGTGTATAATAAACGGTTGTTATAACAGTTCCGCCCGTAAACATTAAAAATATTTGCTGACTTTAGAAAGAAGATAATGCAGTTGCTTATCTGATAAGCGGCTGCACGTTCATAACGTGTTAAATGTAAAGCAGGTTTCTGTCAAGTTACCTGCTCTTTTTATGTAAGAAAGGTGAAGCACCAAAGGCCTGTCCCTTCATGCTTCACCTCAATTATTTTTATTATGCAGCGCCACCATATGCATGCGCGATCAGCCTTCTCTTACAGCTTATTAATGTTTTGGCGAACAGCATTGTAATTTAAACTTTGACCTTTGTATGTTTATCGAATACGGCGCGTTAAACAGTCAAATTAACAGTCTCTTTATTACTGCTGCAACGGTCTCTTCTTCTTTTTCTTTACAAATTGCCTTTCCTCCGAAATAATTAATAACCCGGCATACGTGATCATGGCATTCAGGATCAGCAGCTCAATCCCTATCTTGAAACCGCCAAACCAGCGGGCCGCATTCTCACTGATGATATAACAAATCACGGGCGCCGCCAGGCAAACAACCAGCACGCCATAACCCTGCCGTACCGGCCTGCGGGTGAATATGCCAAAAGCAAACAAACCCAGCAGGGGGCCATAGGTATACCCGGCTATCTGCAGGATAAAACCAATGATGGATTTACTATCGATCCATTTAAAGATCATCACACAGAGGAAAAAGATCACCGTAAAACTAAGATGTACAACGCGCCGTGTTTTCTTCTTGCCTTTTTCATCCAGGTCATCCCTTTTCCTGAGGCCCAGGATATCAATACAGAAAGAGGAGGTAAGCGCCGTTAAAGCGCCATCCGCACTGGGGAACAGGGCAGAGATCAAACCAATGATGAATACAAAGGAGATCACCGGTGGCAGGTGGGTAAGCGCAACAGTGGGGAAAAGATCATCCCCTTTAATACCAATGCCTCCGTTTTCTGCAAATACATACAGCAAGCCGCCCAGTAGCAGGAACAGCAGGTTCACCACCACCAGTATAACAGAGAAAGTGATCATGTTCTTCTGCGAGCCGCCCAGTGTTTTTACGCTGATGTTCTTCTGCATCATCTCCTGGTCCAGCCCCGTCATACCCACGGTAATGAAAGCCCCGCCCAATATTTGTTTAAGCCAGAAGTTCCTGCTATTTACATCTGTATTGAATACATGGGTATACCCTTTCGCATTTAATACTTCCAGCGCGTGGCTGAAAGAAAAGCCCAGCTGGTGCGTGATATAGAGAATGCATACCACCAGTCCTAACAGCATAAAAGTGGTTTGCAGGGTATCTGTAAATACAATGGTCTTTACGCCGCCTTCAAAAGTATACAGCAATATCATCAGCAGGATCACAAAAGTGGTTAGCCAGAAAGGCACGTGCAGGTTATCCAGTATGAACAGCTGCAGCACGTTGATCACCAGGTACAACCTGGCCGTGGCGCCCACCGTACGGGAGAGTATAAAGAACAAGGCCCCCGTTTTATAGGCCACCAGCCCAAAACGCTGCGCCAGATAGTGATAGATGGAAGTCAGGTTCAGCCGGTAATAGAGCGGCAGCAGTATAAACGCCACAATAAAATAGCCAATAAAATAACCGATCACCACCTGCAGATAATTAAAGCCATCACTGCCTACCGTACCGGGTACGCTTACAAAGGTTACCCCGCTCAGCGAGGTGCCTATCATACCAAAGGCTACCAGCATCCAATTACTGTTACGGTTGCCAATGAAGAAGGAATCATTATTGGAATTGCGGCTGGTAACCCAGGCCACAGCTAATAGTACTAAGAAATAGGCGATGACTAACGTGAATAATAAGGTGGCTGACATGCGGATGGTTTAAGTGATAAGTATCAAAAATAACAAAAGTTTGGAGTCTGCCTACACCAATAAAGCAGGGGCGTTTGTCAATATTTTTTGCCTTTTGAGGCCAAAACCAGCGCTGAAATGGCTAAATTGCCTGGTAGTAATCAATATAATTGAACAATGCATAATGGTACTTTAAAAAACTTGAAAGAGAGGGATTGGACAGAAACCCGCGCGCATTCCAGCTGGCAGATCTTTAAGATCATGGCCGAGTTTGTAGAAGGCTTTGAGTCCCTTTCTAAACTGGGCCCCTGTATCTCAGTATTCGGGTCCGCACGTACTAAACCCGGACATAAATATTACGATCTTACGGTAGAGATAGCCCGCCGCCTGGCAGAAGACGGCTTCGGAATCATTTCCGGCGGTGGCCCCGGCGTAATGGAAGCGGCCAATAAAGGCGCGCAGATGGCTAAAGGCAAGTCAGTAGGGGTGAATATCACACTGCCGCATGAACAATACCCCAACACCTTTATTGATCACGACAAGAACATCCATTTCGATTACTTCTTTGTGCGCAAGGTGATGTTCACCAAATATGCGCAGGGCTTTGTGATGATGCCCGGCGGCTTTGGCACCATGGACGAGTTCTTTGAAGTAGCCACCCTCATACAGACCAAAAAGATGACGGAAACCCCCATGGTACTGGTAGGCAAAGAATACTGGAGCGGCCTGCTGGAGTGGATCCGCACGGTGATGATGGAAAAAGAAAGCAACATCAACCCGGAAGATCTTGGCCTGCTGCAGCTGTTCGATACCGCGGATGAAGTGGTGGAATATTTCCGTGTATTCTATACCACCAATAAGCTCCGGCCCAATTTCTAAAAGAATTTATTTGTCAGGATACAATAGTCGTTAGTGCAGCGGCAACCCCTGGTAATAATGCGGTTTTATGATGGACCGCAGGCATTACGGAGGGCTGCCGGCTGTCAACTAACGACTAATTTTCATATGTTTGCAGAAATTTTTTCTTGCATATGGACGTTATTCCTGTAGCAGTGAATGCATTTGCAGAAAAATACACCAGCCCGGAAACGGAGGTGCTGCGTCGTCTGAACCGTGAAACTTACCTGAAGGTGGAACAACCGCATATGTTAAGCGGGCACCTGCAGGGGCAATACCTGTCCATGGTCAGCCATATGATACGGCCCCGCCGGATATTGGAGATAGGCACTTATACCGGTTACTCTGCTATATGCCTGGCACAGGGTTTAACAGATGACGGACTGCTATACACACTGGACATTAATGAAGAACGGGAAGAGATATGCCAACGCTATTTCCGTGAAGCAGGACTGGCACACAAGATACAGCTGCATATAGGCAAGGCCGCCGAGATTATCCCGCAATTACAGGAAACATTTGACCTGGTTTTTATCGATGCAGATAAACAGGGTTATGCGCAGTATTATGATCTCGTATGGGATAAGCTGCGCCCCGGCGGTTATATCCTGGCAGATAATGTGCTGTACCATGGCGAAGTTATGGAAGACGCTTCCCTGCAGAGCACCAATGCCAAAGCCATGATACAGTTCTGTGAAAAAGTGCAGGCAGATGGCCGCGCAGAACAGCTGTTGCTTACCATTAGGGATGGCCTGCTGATGATTAGAAAGATCAGCTAATGTGCTGATATGCTAATGTGCTAATATGCTAATGCATTGAAGCGATGATTTTCACCATCATTAGCACATTAGCATATCAGCACATTAGCACATTATATTTTGTCCGTTAAATTCGAATTCATGCAAGTAAGGAAATTTTGTGTAGTGGTCAGTTTTCTTATTGGCTGCATGTCTGTGTTGAAAGCGCAAACCATGACAACACAGCAATATATTGCCAAGTACAAGGATATTGCTGTGGATGAAATGCGCCAGTCCGGTATTCCCGCCTCCATTAAGCTGGCCCAGGGCATCCTGGAAACCCAGAGCGGTAATGGCTGGCTGTGTCTTAATTCCAACAACCATTTTGGTATCAAGTGTAAGAACAATTGGGTAGGCGAAACCGTGCATTATGATGATGACGCCGCGCAGGAGTGTTTCCGTAAGTATACTACCGTGGCAGCGTCCTATCATGATCACTCTGAATTCCTGAAGAATAACCCCCGCTACGCATTCCTGTTCCAGTTTAACCAGGAGGATTATAAATCCTGGGCCTATGGCCTTAAACAGGCGGGGTACGCTACCAGCACCACTTATCCGCAGCAGCTCATCAAGATCATAGAAGATAATAACCTGCAGCAATACACGCTGGAAGGAGAGGGGCTGGTAAAATCCGGCGCCGGCAGCGCTAACCAGGCGCCGCCGTATAGCAGCCGCCCTGTCAGCCAAGCCGGCGGTAAACCAGCTACCACGGCCAGCAAACCATCTAAACCGATCAGCTATCCCAAAGGCGTTTTTGAGATCAATAACCGCAAGGTATTATATGTACCGGCGGGTACCTCGCTGATCCAGATAGCAGATAAATACGGTAAACGTCTTAGCAGGCTGCTGGGCTATAATGACCTGAAGGATGATGGCCCGCTGTCTACAGACATGTTCATCTACCTGGAAAAGAAAGGCAAAAAAGGCAAGGACGATTACCACGTGGTAGAAGCCGGAGAAACCATGTATGCCGTATCACAAATAGAAGGCGTACAGCTTAAATGGCTGCGCCGCCGTAATAAGATGAAAGAAGGCCAGGAGCCCGCTGTAGGCGAAAAACTAGCCCTGGATGGTTATGCCAATGTAATGCCCAAACTGGCTAAAAGCACGCCTACGGCAGATCCGGATGCGGAAAATTATTCATTAAGCGATGAAGGCCAGGGTGTTCCCAAAGAGCAGCCCCAGCCCACCCGCAATCCAACGCCTGTTGCTCCTCCGCCGGCCACTACCGGCACACAGAGCCAGGGAGGCATACCGGCCGGCATGATCGAGGACCTGAAGAATATGGGTAAGAATGGCAATGGCGGCGGACAGTCCCAGGCGCCTGCCAATACTACGCCTGTGAGCCCCGTACCTGCTGCTCCAGTGCCAGCGCCGCCCGTAGTGCAGCGGCCCACGCCGCCTCCCGCACAAACGGCCCCCCCTGTTGTACAACGCCCCGCGCCAGCGCCTGCCCGTGGTCCGCAGTATCACGAGGTGCAGCCCAAGGAAACCGCTTATGGTATTGCCAAACGCTATAACATCAGCATTACCCAGCTGCAGGAATGGAATAACCTGCAGAATACAGATATTAAGATCGGCCAGCGTTTGCTGGTAGGTAAATAACGTTAACGTATAAATCCACCATTTGCTATGTCCGTTGTTAAGGTGCATGATAAAGAGTTTCAGCCATATATTGGCGCCACGGAGCTGCAGCTGCGTATACAGGAACTGGCTGCGCAGATCAATAAAGACCTGGCGGGGGAGAGACCCCTCTTTATCGCCATCCTCAATGGGTCTTTCTGTTTTGCGGCAGACCTGTTCAAATACCTGACCATAGACGCGGAAATATCGTTCATTAAGCTGGTGTCTTACAAAGGCACCAAATCCACGGGCAATGTGGTAACGGCCATTGGCCTGGACGAGGACCTGTACGGCCGTACGGTAGTGATCCTGGAAGATATTGTGGATACCGGCAAAACGCTGAACCAGTTCCTGCCCCAGCTGGAGCACCAGCAGCCTAAAAAGCTGCTGATAGCGGCCCTGCTCACCAAACCGGAAGCCCTTGTATACCCCATTAAGATCGATTACCTGGGTTTTTCCGTGCCCAATAAGTTCCTCCTGGGATATGGCCTCGATTACGATGGCCTGGGGCGTAACCTGCCGGAGATCTACCAGCTCATAGAAAATGCCTAGCATGAATATAATTAAGGGGGAATAATACAGGTTATTCGTCCTTAATTACTACTTTTAGAGCATGCGGGTGCTCCTCGTTCTGCTTTTTTGCATATTATCCACTGTACCTGCGGGCGCGCAAACAAAATGGGTGTCGGGAGCGGTAGAAGACAGTATCACCCATAATCCCCTGCCCGGGGTAACCGTGAGCGTTATAAATGATACGGTAAGGGTAACCACCAACAACTATGGCCTCTTCCGGATCGTAATACCGCCCAACGGTACCCATCTTTTATTTGAACACCCCAAATACCTCAGCCGTACCGTTGCCATAGAAAATTATACCCGTATGCTGGTGGCCATGATCCCAAAGGATAAAGGCGCCGCAGAAACCGATATTGCCATGGCCAAAGCAAAGGCCAAAGCCCGCTTTGCACACAGCTCCAATCCCAATTACGGCAATGTAGGTATGGGCATCCGCACGGTGTTTGATGAGACCTACGGTACCATCTACGAGAATAAATATGTAGAGACGATGAAAAGCGCCATTTCCAATTTTGCCCTGGATGTGGACCGCGCCGCCTATAGTAATATCCGCCGTTTCATTCACCTGAAAGAGCCAGTGCCCCCGGATGCGGTGCGTATAGAGGAAATGGTGAACTACTTCCACTACAATTACCCCCTGCCGGAAGATGACCAGCTGCTGGCCGTTCATAGCCGGTACGCCGCCTGCCCCTGGGAACCTGCGCATAAACTGCTGCAGATAGCCGTACGGGCCAAACAGGTGGATATCAACAGCCTGCCCGCCAGTAACCTGGTATTCCTGATAGATGTATCCGGTTCCATGGGCACGCAAAATAAGCTGCCCTTGCTGCAGGCTGCCTTCCGGGTGCTGGTAAACAACCTGCGCCCCAAGGATAAAGTGGCCATTGTGGCCTATGCCGGTACTCCTGGCGTAATACTGCCCGCTACCTCCGGCGACCAGAAAGAGAAGATCCTGAACTCCATTGACTACCTGAGCGCAGGCGGGGCTACCGCCGGCGAGGCAGCCATCAAACTGGCCTACCAGATTGCCGTAGAGAACTTTATACCGGACGGTAATAACCGGGTGATCATGGCTACTGACGGCGATTTTAACGTAGGACAAACCAGCGATCATGAAATGGAAGAGCTGATCATGCAGAAGAAGGAGAGCGGGGTGCTGCTTACCTGCCTGGGGTTTGGTATGGGCGACTATAAGGACTCAAAGCTGGAAGCCCTCTCCAGCAAAGGCAATGGTAATTTTGCCTATATCGATAACCTGGAAGAGGCCAACAAGATCTTTGCCCGTGAATTTGGCAGTACCCTGTTTACGGTAGCCAAGGACGCCCGGGCGCAGGTATGGTTCAACCCCGCTGTGGTGAAGTCCTACCGCCTGATAGGATACGAGAATAAAGTGCTCAAGGAAGATAATACCAACGGCGATAAGCTGGATGGCGGCATCATAGGGGCCGGTCACAGCGCCGTAGCCCTCTACGAGATCATCCCCCGCGAGGATACCGTAGTAGCAGATACCCTGCTGGGACAGGTAAAACTCTGGTACCGGGAGCCGTCAGATACAGAAGAACATAACCTGCACCTGGATATACCCAATAAAGCTGCCTCCTTTGAGGATGCGCCTACTGATTTCCGGTTTGCCAGTTCCGTGGCCCTGCTGGGTATGCTATTGCGTAAGTCCAGCTACAAAGGGGCTGGCAATGCGAACATGGTGCTAAACATCGCAAAAAAGTCCCTGGGGGTTGATAGGGAAGGTTACCGGAGGGAGTTCCTGAAGCTGGTGAAGGAGCTCAAGAAATCCGGGAATGTGAAGTAGAATGCCGGAACGAGGCGCTTGTTCAGGCCAACGCTGGTTCTAAAAGCGTTTACGCCAGTGCTTTTGCACGTGCAGATATGGCATAAACACATGTTGATATCATGTAAAGATGTATGCTTAGGCAAATTCTAACTGTATAAGCTCCTGCCCCAGCGCTCTTACACCAGCCAGTATTTTATTTATCTGTTTGGCAGAAGGTTTTTTGATGCCGTTGATGTATTGGGATAACAATGTTTGGTTCATACCAATGCGCTGGGAAAGGGATTTGGCGTTAATTTCCTGGTAATACTCAAAGAATTGCTGAAGATCCAGTATAACAGTAACATCTTTATTGGTGGCTGGTTTTAACCCTTTGTGCTGGCGATACAAATTGAGCGCATCAATGATATTACGTTTTAAGGAAGGCATATCCTTTCCTGTTGTGCCAACGGGCGTTTTCTCAAAATCTGCGGCATACGCAGAAAATCCGGTGGTTGTTTTTTCTACTATGAATGAGATCTTTTTCATGCTGATTATTATTATAATTGAGTGTTAGAGCTAACGATCCGTACAACTAGCTATCTGCGCGATTAACTACCTGCACGATCAGCCATCTGTACGGCCAATCATACGCATAGCCGATTATCTGCATAGCTAACCCCGTACACCTGGCGGATGATCAACTATTCATGGGCAGTTAAAACACCGGCATTGCATTTACTGCAAACCGGCCTGTTTTAATATTTTACAAGCCAGCCCTTTTGCTATTTCATGTGAGCCGTGATCCGGGAAAACGATCTCAATGTCTTTTTTATCAGGATGCAACAGTATTTTATGGCTTCCTTTGCCAACCCTGTGTACTATCCAGCCTTGTCTTTGCAGATATCTTAGCAGTTCCGAACATTTCATCGCCCGTCTTATTGCAAAGGTAAACTTTTATTTACTAGGTTAACCAAATTAAGTAAATAATAATTTACCTTTTTGGTTAAAGATTAAACAAACCTGTACTTAATGCACAGACGGGCGCGATACTAGCAATTTATCCAGCAGAAAAGTGATAATCATTGGTTAACAGCAACTACTTTATGATCCGGTAACACTTGCGGATCATCTTCTGCTGAAAATCAAAAGGTAATGTTTGTGAAGTGATATCCTTAATGGAACTGGCTTTGATCTGATCCTCCTCCAGCACAAAACGCCGGTAGTTATTGCTAAAATAGATAAGGCCGCCCGGGCTGGTAGCTGCCAGCACCTTATTCAGCAGGCTTACATGGTCCCGTTGTATATCCAGGAAATCCTTCATACGCTTGCTGTTGGAAAAAGTAGGAGGGTCTACTACCACCAGGTCAAAGGAGCCAGGTGCTAAGGTATCCAGGTACTGCAGCACATCCGCATGTACGAACTGATGGGCATCGCCGGTAAAACCATTCAGGTGCATATTCTCTTCCGCCCAGGCCAGGTAGGTTTTGGAGAGATCTACAGAGGTAACGTTGCTGGCGCCGCCTGCTGCTGCATACACGGAAAAGGAGCCGGTGTAGCAGAACAGGTTCAGTACCCGTTTGCCTGCTGCCTCGCTGCGTACCATCCCCCGGGTAGTCCGGTGATCCAGGAACAGGCCGGTGTCCAGGTAATCGCTCAGGTTCACTTTAAATTTAAGGCCGGCTTCCTGTACTACGATCTCGTGTTTTTCAAAAGACAGCTTCTCATACTGGCTTTGCCGGTTTTCCTTGCGCTGCCGCTGTTTGATGAAGATGTTCTCCATAGGTATTTCCAGCACTTTGGATACTACGGCTATACATTCCTCCAGCCAGGCCTCATGCGCTTCCTCCTCCATGTGGTGGCGGCGCTGGTACTCAGCCAGGTAAACATATTGCTCATATATTTCAATGCTGAAGGGGAATTCCGGTATATCATCATCATACACCCGGTAACAGGTAATATTTTGCCGCCTTGCCGTTTTGTGCAGATGGCGGAACACCTTTGTCAGCCGGTTTTCGAACATGGTGAACTTGGAAGCATCCGTCATAGGGGCGCAAATTAAACATTCCGGGTAAAAGGCAGAAATGCGGCGGCATGAAATGCGCGGACAGGGGAGTGGGGCGGGCTGCGCGGCGCCGTTGTGGTGGCTGCATGGCGTTGTTTTGACAACCGGCGGTTACAGTTGGCGCGTGTACAAGGGGAAATAAACAGGTTCGGTGACCGGCGGCTGTATGGACTTGATTGAAGCGGGGGTACGCGGCAGCTATAGAGCATTAAAAGCAGATACGGGGAATTGAAAGCGACAGGTATCGGGCATTAAAAGCGGCGGGTACAGGGAGTTGAAAAAGGGGCTGACCATAATAGTGGCCAGCCCCTTTGCATATGTTCTGTGGCCAGTTACCTGGCGCTTATTATCAGCTAAAAATATCCCTTACTTTATCAAAGAAACCTTTCTCAGATTTCTCCGGGTTAGGTTGAAAGCTCTCCGCCGTTTGCATTTTTTCCAGCATGGTTTTTTCCTCCGGGGTGACGTGTTGCGGCGTCCATACGTTTACATGGATCAGCTGGTCGCCTTTTTCGTAAGAGTTTACGGAGGGGAAACCTTTGCCTTTGAGGCGGAAGATCTTACCGCTCTGGGTACCGGCCGGGATCTTGATCTTGGCCTTACCATCGATGGTGGGTACTTCTACCTGGGTGCCAAACACAGCGTCCGGGAAGGAGATGTGCAGGTCATAGGCGATGTTAAGCCCATCCCTGTGCAGTTCCGGATGTGGTTCTTCCTCTATCAGGATGAGCAGATCGCCGGGGGCGCCGCCTCTTTCGCCGGCATTACCCTTGCCGCTCATGCTCAGCTGCATGCCTTCCTGTACGCCTGCCGGGATGTCTATGCTTACCATTTCTTCGCCATAAACACGGCCTTCACCTTTACAGTGGCCGCATTTGCTGGTGATGATCTGGCCTTCGCCCGCGCAGGTAGGACAGGTGGTTACGGTTTGCATCTGGCCCAGGAAGGTTTGTGTTACCTTCCGTACCTGGCCGGAGCCGCCGCAGGTATTACAGGTCTGGAAAGCGTTCTTATCCTTTGCGCCCAGGCCGTTACAGGTGGCGCAGGGCACATATTTCTTTACTTTGATCTTTTTGTTAGCGCCTTTGGCGATCTCCTCATAGGTGAGGCGGATCTTCACCCGCAGGTTGGAGCCCCGGGTACCTCTGCCACGGCGTCCGCCGCCGCCACTGCGCTGGCCGCCAAAGAAGCTGCCAAAGATATCCTCTCCGAAGATATCACCGAAGTTGGAGAAGATATCATCCATGTTCATGCCACCGCCGCCATAGCCGCCACGGTTGCCGCCCATGGAATGACCAAAGCGGTCATACTGCGCGCGTTTGTCAGGATCGCTGAGGATCTCGTAGGCTTCCGCAGCCTCCTTGAATTTCTCCTCCGCCTCCTTGTTGTTGGGATTCCGGTCAGGGTGATATTGCATTGCCACCTTACGGTAGGCTTTTTTTATCTCATCCTGGGAAGCGGTTTTGGCAACGGCCAGTATTTCGTAATAATCTCGCTTGGTAGACATGCTTTATCGCTTAAAGCCGGGCATAACCCGGCGTGATCAGTTGTGGTGATGCGCAAATGACGGGAAAACATACGGTATAGGTATGTCATTACGTCACGCTTATTTGCCTACTACTACCTTGGCATGACGGATCAACTTGTCATTCAGGTAATAGCCTTTCTGTAATTCGTCCAGTACTTTTCCTTTCAATGCTTCTGTGGGAGCGGGTATCTCGGTAATGGCCTCATGCAGGTCCGCGTCAAATGGCGTTTGCAGACTTTCCATAGGTTTCAGGCCCTTGGCTTGCAAAGTAGACTTCAATTTATTGAATACCAGCGTTACGCCGTCCTTGATAATGTTGATATCTGTGGAGGTTTCCAGCTGTTTGGAGGCACGGTCGCTATCATCCAGCACATCCAGCAGCGAAATGATCACTTCCTTGTTGGCGGTCTGCATCAGTTCTATACGTTCCTTGGCGTTACGTTTCTTGAAATTGTCGAATTCTGCCACCAAACGCAGATACTTGTCCCGCATTTCATCCAGTTCACGCTGCTTCTTGTCCAGCGCATCCTCTTCCGGCAGCTTGTCTGCGCCCGCATTTGCTGTATCTACCTGCTCTTGTTGAGCCTGTTGACCGTTTTGAGCGTCCTGACTGTCTGTCCGAATATCTTTTTCTTTTTCTGTCATGATGGTAAAATGGTTTTGCTTAAACTGCAAATTTACAACGGACAATTATTTTGCCAACGTGCTTCCAGCGGACAATTTGACATTAGCTTTTGGCGGTTAGCTTTTAGCATTTAGCAGTTTACCGCTATCGGGCCGCCTGCTAACAGCTAAAGGCTAAATGCTAAAAGCTAACAGCTAATCCCTACCTTTGCACCTCTTTATAAACGACAATGACCAAGGTATTTTTAAAAAAAAAGATACAGAACCGTGTATTACAGGGGCATCCCTGGGTGTTTGGCAATGAAGTAGGACAGATAGAAGGACCTGTAAATGCAGGGGATATCGTAGACGTCTTTACCCATCAGGGCTTTTTTGTAGGCAGGGGGTATATAAACCCCCAATCCCAGATACTGGTGCGCCTGCTTACCCGCGATAAAGAGGAGACCATAGATGCGGCTTTCTTTCACCGCCGCCTCCTGAAAGCCTGGGAATACCGTAAAAAGCTGGGTTATGTAGAAAACTGCCGCCTCATCTTTGGCGAGGCAGATGAAATGCCGGCCCTCATCATCGATAAATTCAACGACTATTTTGTACTGCAGACGCTGGCCCTGGGTATGGACCGCTGGAAAGGCGCTATCGTAGATGCGCTGAACAGCATTTTTAAGCCTAAAGGCATTTATGAGCGTAATGATGTGCCGGTACGCGAGCTGGAGGGCCTGTCCCAACAGAAAGGGTTCCTTGGCGAGCCTTTCGATACCAATATCATCCTCAAGGAAAACGGCCTGCAGTTCCATGTAGATATTGAGAATGGCCAGAAAACGGGCTATTTCTTGGATCAGCAGGATAACCGCCGGGCCATACAGCATATCGTAAACGGGGCAGATGTGCTGGAAGCCTTCTGTTATACCGGCACCTTCTCCTGCCACGCGGGGCGCTATGGCGCTAAGAGCGTACTGGGCCTGGACATCTCCGAACACGCTGTGAATACGGCCCGCCGTAACGCCCAGCTGAATAACCTGGAGGATATCTGCAAGTTCCAGGCGGTGAATGCTTTTGATGTGCTGAAGCAGTGGAGCAAGGAAGATAAACAATTCGATGTGGTGATCCTGGATCCGCCGGCCTTTACCAAAAGCCGGGAGAACATCCAGAAGGCCATTACCGGGTACAAAGAGATCAACCTCCGGGGTATGAAGCTGCTGAAACCGGGCGGGTTCCTGGTAACGGCGTCCTGTACCAACCTGGTACCGCCTTCCCTGTTCCTGGAGATCATTGACATGGCTGCCAAAGACGCCAAGAAGAAGCTGCGCCAGGTAACCTTTCAAACGCAGGCACAGGACCATCCCATTTTGTGGAATATTGAGAACACTACGTACCTGAAATTTCTGATCGTAGAAGTATCGTAATAGAGGGGAAGGAGGAGGAAACGTATGGGCACAAAAAAAGTAAAGCGTATATGCTTTACTGATATTTTTGTTGCTGTAAGGCAGCTATATTACTTCACTACATTGAACTTGCCAGATTCTACCAGGTTGCCATCGCGGTCCCGGAGCTGGAAGATGTATACCCCGCTGTAGTAAGAGCCCAGGTCCATATAGGTAGTCCCGATCACGTTCTTCAGCTGGTCTATCTTTTTACCAAGGAAGTTGTAAACAATAATATCGTAAACCTTGTCGTTATTATGCTGTTGAATTTGAAAATTAATGCGGCTGGTAGCGGGGTTGGGATATAGTTTCACGATCTTGCTGTTACCCTCTGAGTCAGTAGCAGGCAGCGTCTTGGCGCTTTGTGCCATACCTCCCAGGGATAAAAGGCTTAGTAAGCAAATAAATAGTAGGGTAGAGGTTTTCCACATAGTATTATAAAGATAAAGATTTTTTCAAATATTACTCGATTTAATTTCCGATAGAATTACACTATAAAAGTAACAAACGGCAGGCCAAAATGATGGCCTGCCGCCGTTTTTTAGAAAAATTTTAACGGTTTGCCATCCATTTTATTGCAGGCCGGCTAAGGTTTGCTTAATAGCTTCAAAATCAGGCAGATCAGAAGCCTTCTCCAGCACTTCCGCATAACGGAGGTTCCCGTCTTTATCAGCCACAAAGGCGGCCCTTTTGGATACGCCCTTCAGTTCCAGCACAAAGGTGTCATAGAAAGCGCCGTATGCCTGGGAGGCCTCCTTGTTAAAGTCTGATAACAGGGGGAAGTTCAGTTGCTGTTCTGCCTTGAACTTGCCCAGGGTAAAGGGGGAATCTACAGAAATACCTACTACGTCCGTATTCAGGTCGTTGTAGACGCTGATGCTGTCACGGATGGAGCACAGCTCTGCGGTGCAGGTGCTGGTGAATGCCATCGGGAAGAACAGGATCACCAGGTTCTTGCCTTGATAGTCGCCCAGGGATACTTTTTGCTTTTCTGTATTGAATAAAGCAAATTCCGGTGCTTTGGTTCCTACTGTCAGACTCATAGTTTAATAATTTTCCAGGTGTGAATAGTAAAACGGTGTTGAGGTGCAAAAATAAGCTATTGCGGGTAGCTTTTTTAGCCTTACCGGTTAAAGGCTACGAGCCGGCAGGTCTTTCGCGAACGGCAAGCTGGCGGGGCTGTTACGGACTGCAGGCTGGCAAGTCCTTCGCGGTTTCCTAAGCATGCTTTCCACGGCTGTCCCATTTGGCCGGCCCCTGCGGCCTTTCTCAGAACCGCGGGCAGTTGGTGCTTTCCAGGGTACTGTTCCGGCTGTTCAGGAAGCTTTTGAATACCAGGGAGATCTCAAAACCGCCAAAGCTCTGGCTGGCGGTGCGCAGGGCGGAGATGTTAGCGTCGTAGCTGGTGGCAACTTCCCAGCTGCCCATATCCAGCTTGATGGTGGGCACTACGGCATCGTTCCAGCGGAGGAAAAGGCCGCCGTAGATGCCCCGGTCAGACTCCAGGCCCTGGTCCAGGAGGCCGTAACCCACGAGCGCGCCGCCGATAAACTCACTGTAGGCGCCCTGGTGCAGTTCGTTATACTGGGCTATCACCTTTACATTTTCAGATACCGGTACGGTAATACCAGCATTGATAGTGAATTTCATATCCAGCTCTATACCGTCGTCTTTATAAAAGGAAACCTTGGCCCTATTGAGGTGAAATGCTGCGGCGCCCAGGAAGAAGTTGGTGTTTTCGCCCAGGGTGCCGTTGTAGCTAAGACCTATGCCTGCATCCAGGTAGGCATATCCCCGCAGGGCCAGCCGGCCATCTTCGCCGGTAGGCGCATAGGGATCAAAACGGCCATTGGTATATTGGTTGTTGAAAGTCAGGTGGGTGGGATCAAACTGGCGTTGTACAATGCCGCCCATAACACCCAGGGAAAGGAAGCTGCTTTTATCCTCGCTCAGCGATTTATGGAAGTTGAATGCTGGTAATACCTGTACAGACTGCAGGCGGGAGGTGCCAGCGCGGTCGTATGTCATCTGGAGGCCAGCGGTAACGAAGTTATTGCTCATACCTACCGGGAACTTCATTTCCCCACTGATACTGCCTGTCTGGTAAGGAACGGTAACGCTGTTCCACTGGTTGCGGTATACCGCCTGTACGCGCACATCGCCATTGAAGATGCCGATGAGAGCCGGGTTACGTAAGATGGGCGTTTCATAGAACTGGGATAAATGTATATCCTGCGCGGCTACACGGGCCGGCGTCAGGGCACAGGTTCCTGTAATAACCATTAGCAGCAGGCTGCGTAACAGTCTTTTCATAGGGTATGGGTTTAAAAAATTATCTTAATAAAGTCACATTTCCCTTCAGCTCGAACATCTCATTACTGTCGCATCTGGCCTCTATTACGTAGATGTAAACTTCGGCCGGTTGCGGCTGGTTTTTATAGGCGCCGTTCCATCCGGCACTAATATCTTCTATGTTAATGTTTTCCCGTTTAAATACTTCCAGTCCCCAACGGTTAAATATGCGGAAGGATTTGATAAAGTTAACTCCTTTTCCGCGAGGATAAAAAATATCGTTTTGGCCGTCCCCATTGGGGCTGAAGGCGTTTGGAATGTATACTTCGTTCCGGTCGCATACCAGGTGAATATCCACCAGATCGCTGTTGGTACAGCCATCCACATTGGTAACCTTTATAGTGTAGCTGCCTGGCTGACGTACATCTGCCTGGGTAAAGGGGCAGTGAGGACAGTCTATGCCATTGCCGGGCATCCATTCCCACTGTGTGATATCCGGGCTGCCGCTGGCTTCCAGCTGTACGCGGGTACCGGCGGTCACTGTCTGGTCCGGTCCGGCATTTACGGTAGGCAGGGGCTTTACGTGTAATGTTACCTGTTGGTTAGCGCTGGGACAGCTGGCGTCGTTAACGCCAGTAACGGTGTAGGTGATATCCTGTACCGGGGTGCTCACCGGGTTGTTGATGTTGGCAGCGGTGAGGTAGGTGGCGGGCGTCCAGGTATAGCTGGCAGCGCCGCTGGCGGTGAGTTGTACGGAACCGCCCACACAGAGGGTAGTATCCGGGCGGGTGGCCAGTTGTACCACTGGCACTACGGTAACATTCACGGTGTCGGTTACACTGCAGCCAAAGGCATTGCTGGCGGTAGCTACGTATTGGGTATTAGTAACAGGGCTCGCTACCGGGCTTACGCAGTTCACGCAGCTTAGCTGGGTGTTTGGGCTCCAGATAACGTTACCGTCTGTTTGTGTATTGAGCGTAATGCTGTTGCCCTCGCAGATCTTGTAGCTGGGCGCGGCAATGGTAACAAAAGGCGTTGGATGTACGGTAATGTGCTGGGTAATGGAATCGCGGCAGTTACGGGCATCTGTTATCACCAGCGTTACAGGAAAGGTGCCTGGCCCTCTGTATTTGGTAGGCGGTGGGTTTTGCGTGCTGATAACCACGCCGCCCCCCAGGTTCCAGGTCCAGTTGGTAAGGGGTATGTTAGGCCAGGTCTGGGACTTATCAGTGAAAATAACCGGTTGCTCCACGCAGGCTTGCCCGATAGTGAAGGACGCCACCGGGGCCATGATAGTGAGATAGTTAACCTTTACTACGGTATCGTTGCAGTATACAGCCGGGTCTTTATAGAAAATGATCAGTGTATCTGTAAAAGTGCCGCTTTGCTGGTAGGCTTTGGTAATATCCGGGCTGGTGGAGTTTTGCTGACTGTTGTCTCCAAACCGCCAGCTGTAATGGTCTGCCAGCTGCTGGGGCACATTCAGTACCCCATAGCTGATATTGCTGCCCCGGCAGATGGTGCTGATGCCGGTACTAAAATCCGGCCGGAAATAAGCCACTGTCTGGAAATCACTGCTGGTACAGGTACCGGTAGTTTCCCTCACTGTCATACGTACGGTGTAGTTGCCGGTACGGCTATAGGTATGGGTAGCGTCCCGGGTGTATTCCAGCGGGCTGCCATCACCAAAATCCCACTCATAAGTAACCGGGTTGGCAGCGCTGGTGGTATTGGTAAAGGAAAAAGTGTTGCGGTTGGCGCAGGAGCGGCTATACGTGAAGTGCGCCGCTGGCCCGGTAATCTGTACCGTTACCGGAGCGCTGCCGGTGAAACAGCCATTCTGCCCGGCTTTCATCTGCACCATAATACTGCCGTTGCTCCGGAATCCATGGGTAATATCGTTCTGAGGGCCTTCCTGCGTAGTACCATCGCCAAAATCCCAGCTGTACGTATCTGCATTGCTGGCATTGGCCAGCAGGCGTATAGGATCGCCGGCGCAGGCGGTGCCCGGGGTGGCGGTAAAGCTTACGTTAGATGGCCGGGTACCGGTACGCACCATCTGACCGGTGGTAAGGGAGGCGGCGCAGCCCTGCTGGGTAGTAGCGGTAACAGTAACGCTAAAGTTCCCCAGGCCATTATAGGTGTGGTTTACATTGCCGGTGGTAGTGGTTTGGGTGGTACCATCGCCAAAGGCCCATACATATTGGGCGGCCGGGTCGTTATTGTTGGTGGTAACATTAGCCATCAGGGAGGCTGTTACCGGCGCACAACCGTTCAGGTTAGTCCCGCTGATATCAATAATGGGTACGGCTATATTCACCAGCGAAGGTTTTACGACCGTTTGCGAGCAGCCAAAAGCGTTGCTGGCGACCAATGTTACTGTAAAATTGCCGGTGCGTGTATAGGCGTGCGATACGGCGCCGCTGCTGGTGGTCTGGGACGGCGTACCATCGCCAAAGTCCCACGTGCGGGATGTGGCATTTAGTGTATGGTCAGTAAAAATGGCAGTAAACGGCTTACAGCTGTTGGCGGTGTTTACGCTAAAGTCTGCCCCGGTGGGGGAGGCGTTCACCGTCACCTCCTTCCAGACCTGGCTGGTGCCATTGGCATAATCCACAGACAGGGTAATGCGGTAGGTACCTGGCTGGGTATAGCTCACCTGCGGATTGGCTATATGCGAGGTGGTGCCATCGCCCAGGTCCCAGTTATAGGCAAGGGCAAAGCCGGAGCTGGTGTTCTGTAATGAAATGGTGGTGGGGGCGCAAAGGCTGGCAGGGGATGCGGTGTAGGTAAAATTGGCCTGCTGACCATTGGCGCGGATGCTGTACAGTAGCCCTGCGATTAGCAGTGTAAATGGCAATAATGCCGGCAAAAATGTAGGCACTGGGCTTTTCATAGGTATAGTTATGGCCTTATAATATAGCACAAATTAACGCAAAAATAAATATATTTTAAATCCTATGTCCGGAAGCAGGGTGTGGGAAGGGATGGTTCCTGATACTATTTTAACATTCAGGGCGTGGATATACCTTAATCGAACCTTAAGCGAACCTCAACCGAAGGAGAAGCGAAGCTAAGCTGGTGAAAATAATGGTTAAATAGTATCAGTGGCAAATGCCGCGGCCTGTGTAAAAGGCGGTCTTAAAAGCAATCAGCCTTTGGTTACCAGCAATTACTGCTACAACCAAAGGCTGATCATCTGGTATAAAAGCGGTTACCTCAGTAAGGTCACATTCCCCTTCAGTGTATAGGTCTCATTGGTATCGCACATCATTTCCGCATAATAAATAAACACATCCGGGTTCAGGAGCACGCCTTTGTAGCGGCCATCCCAGCCGGTGGAGATATCTTCCGTATTGATATCATTGCGTTCAAACACCAGCTCGCCCCAGCGGTTAAAGATGCGGAACACCTTCACGTTCTTCACGCCACGGCCCCGGATGTAGAATATATCATTCTGGCCATCGCCGTTGGGGCTAAAGGTATTTGGCAGGAATACGGAGCTGGAAAGACATACCAGCTTGATATTCACATCGTCTATGCTTACGCAGCTATATTGATTGGTAGCGGTTACATGGTAGGTCATGGTTTCTTTTGGCAGGACCAGTGGCGTGAGGCAATCCGTACAGCTCAGGTAAGTGGCGGGCTGCCATTGTACGCTGGTCACATCCGGGCTGCTTTCGAGCTGCAGGTGTACCTCTGAGCCGGTGGCGACTACCTGGTCCGGGCCGGCATTGATGACCGGGGATGGGTTTACCGTTACGTTCACTGCGGTGGTATCGGTAAAGCAGGTATTATCGCCAAAGCCTATCACCTGGTAAGTGGTGGTAGCGGTGGGACTGGCCATAGGATCGGCAATGTCCGCGCGGTTAAGGCCGGTTTCCGGGATCCATTTATAACGGGTAGCCCCGCTGGCATGGAGCTGTACTTTTTTACCGGCGCAGATAGATACGTCTGAGGCGTTTACTACATGCGGCTGCGTAACGGTGACCGCTACATCCGCTTCGCGGGTACAGCCGGCCTCGTTCTCCGCCAGTACGTGATAGGTAGTATCACGGCTGGGGGTTATCCGCGGGTTAGGACTGCGGGGATCGGAGATTGCGTAGTCCGTCCAGGTCACTTCTGTACCGGCTGCCACGTTGGCCTGCAGCTCCAGCGACTGGCCCAGGCAGATGTTAGCCTGCGCCGGCCGGGGCGCCAGGGCTGGTATTTCCGCCACCCGTATAACGGTGCTGGCAGTATCCGGACAGGTGCCATCGCCATTAGTGATGGTGAGTATTACGTTGGTGAGGCCCGGCGTGTCGAAATTCAGGATAGGCGGCTCAACGGTCTCATATACACGGTTTGGGTCTATTTTCCACTGCCATTTGGTGCCCGGCAGCTGTTTGGTATCAAAACCCTGCAGCTTTACGGTACCGCCGGCGCATAGTGGCGGTATGGGCGTGATAGCGGCCTCCGGTGTGGGTGGTACTACGGTTGGTATAGTGATCTCGTTGGTACAGCCGTAGGAGCTGGTCACGAATAGCTTTACCGGGTAAGTGCCCACCTGGTCATACAGGAAACGGGGCGTGGGCACGTTGGCGGTGTCGTCCGTTCTGTCAGGAATACCGAAGTCCCATTTGTAAGTCATTGGCAGACCCAGGGAGTCCTGGGTGATGCTGATGCTTTTGTCGGTGAAGTACACATATCCGCCGTCGCAGGCCTGTTTAGGATCTATGGTAAAGCGGGCGGTTACCCGGTCTGCCACGATCTTATCATCACCCAAAGCCGGTACCTGACAGCCTTTGGCGTCTTCCAGGATCACGCGGGGGCGGTAAATGCCTTCTTTTGGATATTGATAGTCTGTAGTAGGTGTGGTAGTGATCACGATATGCCCATCATCAAAATCCCACAGGTATTTTACGGCGTTGCTGCTTTGGGCGGTCATGGATACTTTCAGCGGCCAGCAGCCCTCTGTGGGCGTGGCTTTCTGGGTACCGTCCGGGCCTTGTATGGTGAGTGATCTGGTGGCGGTGTCCACGCAGCCGCCATCTGTCATTACCCGCAGCGATACAGTATAGCTGCCAGGGCGGCTATAGGCGTGGCCGGGGGTAAGCTCCGGAGAGGTACTGCCATCGCCAAACTGCCAGGCCACATTATCATAATCAGAAGAGCTGTTGGTAAAGGGCACCAATACCGGCGGACAAGGCGCCAGGTCTGTAGGGAAGTTGAATGCTGCTTTGGGGTTGCGCACGGTAATAAGGTTGGGCGCATCCTGGCTGGCGGTACAGCCGTCTATATCGGTTACTGTGAGCTTGATGGTATATTGTCCAACGGCAGTATAGGTATGCTGTGGCGTGGCGTCTGTGCTGGTACCACCATCCCCGAAACTCCAGGCATAGGTAAGGCTTTTGCCAGTGGAGTTATTGGAGAAATTGAAGGTCTTATCCTGGCAGGCTTCCTGCCCCGGCACTACAATGTTCACGGCCACCTTGTTTACAATAGCCGGTTTTACGACGCTGGCTACACAGCCCAGACTATCCTTTACGGTTAATTTAACGCCATATGTAAGCATGTCCGGGAAGGTGTGTACGTAGTTGTTTGGTTTCTGCGTAACTGTGTCGGGGGAGCTGCCATCGCCAAAATCCCAGGTCCAGGAGACTAACCGGGTGGGGAATTTGGTAGTGGTAGCATCGGTGAAGGTGAAAGGTTTATCCTTACAATCGCCCGTAACGGTGAAATCCGGCGTAATACCGTTCACTGTAATAGTAAAAGGAGCGGAGGTTGTCACACAGCGGTTAAGATCCATGATAGTCAATGTGACCGGATAGGCGCCGGGCGACAGGAAAGTATGAAAGCCTGGTTCACGATCGGTAGACACGCTGCCATCGGCGAACGTCCATAGATAGCTGATGATCAGGTCCGGATCCAGCGGGCCGGCGAGACTGAATTTTACGGAATCGCCGGGGCATATGTTAGTAGTATCCGCAGTTATTACGGGGCGCTCATCAATGATGCGTACCTGCTGGGTTAGATTGGACGTACAACTGCCGTTGTCTACGGTTAGCTTTACCCAGTAGATGCCCGTTTTAAGGTAAGTATGTTTGGGATTCTGTTCGGTTGATGTAGTACCATCGCCAAACTCCCATAACCAGGATTTAGGGCCGGTGCTGGCGCCAAAATCAGACGCGTCATTAAACTGCCGGTCATATTTATTCACGCAGTCCGGCATTACATTAAAACGCGCTACCGGTGGATAGATCTCGATCAGGAGCGGTTTGGTAAGCGTATTGTAACAACCGTGGTTGATCACTGTCAGCGTTACATCATGCGTGCCTATCTGGTTAAACTGGTGGTTGGGATTTTCTGCGGATTCAGAACTGTTATCCTGCGGGAAGATCCAGAGCCACTCGGTGCCTCTTGGCACAGATTTATTAGTGAAATGGAAGATATCTGTCTGGCAGCCTTTGTAATGATCCACATCAAAATCCACTACTACTTTGGTGCCTGCTTCTATGCGCTGTGTGGCGGATACTTTACATCCGGCCTGTGTTTCGACCTCCAGTGTTACAATATAGTCACCTTCTTTGGTGTACTCGTGGCTGGGCGTCATCAGGTTAGAGGTAGTACCATCGCCAAAGTCCCAGCTATATTTCACTACGGGGTCCACACTGGTTACATAGGGAACGAAATTCACAGTAAAAGGGATACAACCGCCATTGGTACTCATGGTAAAGTTCACGGTTGGCACCTGGATCTGCACTAAACCTGTGGCGGTATCGGAACATCCGAAGGAGTTGGTGGCCTGTAGTTTTACCGGGAAATATCCTTCTGTAGTATAGCTATGCAGCGGGTTTTTACCGGTAGAGGTGCTGCCGTCTCCAAAGGTCCATGCCCAGGTGGTAGCATCTGTTGTCTGTGCCGTGAACTGCGTTTTGGATGGTACATGGCAATCCGGGTTAGGCGATACTGTAAATTTTACCGGTGGTAAAGGATTAATGTGGATCGTTTTGGTGACGGTTTCCTGGCAGTCTGTGCCTATGGCCGTCATCCGGATGGTGTAGTCACCCGGCTGATCAAAAGTGAAGGAGGTATTTACGCCGTTATGTACGCTGCCGTCGGGAAATTCCCAAAGGGCCGATACGGGCGCTGGTTTGGTATTATTTACCAGGTTGACCTCTGTTTTCGCACAGGCTTTACCATCCAGCGCAAAATCAGGCACCATCTTCATCACCTGTATGTAGGTGGGGGCGCTCAGCGTTTGCTTACAGCCGCCGGGCGCAGTAGCGGTAAGGGTAACATTAAAAGTGCCTTGTTTGGTATACACATGTTGCGGACTGGCGGTGGTACTGGTAGTACCATCACCAAAATCCCACAGGTAAGTCATGGCGGCGTTACTTATGATGGTGCTGGTATTGGAGAAATTAACCGTTAAAGGAGGGCTGCAGCTGCTGCGTTTATCTGCGGTGAAGCCTACCCTGGGCGCATCATTTACGGTTATCTGCTGGGTAGTGCCTGCGCTACAGCCAAAGCTGTTGATGACAATGATGGAGGCCACCTGGTTACCTCCCAGCGTATAGGTATGGGTAGCGGGGCTGCCGGTACCGTTAATGCCATCGCCAAAGTCCCAGGTAACGCTGGCAATGGCGCCATCGCCCGGGGTGCTCTTGTCTGTAAAGGTGACGGGGAGCGGCGCGCAACCGCTGGTGGCGGATGTAGTAAAGACCGGCGTGGGCTTTTTGTATACGGTCACTGTTTTATCTACTTTTACTACGCCATCCGGGTAGGTAGCGGTTAACGTTACCGTATATACGCCAGGTGTGTTAAAGATCCTGCCGGGGTCTGGGTCTGCCACATCGGCTCCTACGCCAAAGCTCCAGTTAAGAGAGGTCCAGCCGGATTCTGCATGGTTGGTGAACTGTACAGCCAGGGGCTCGCAACCGCTCCATTTACTGGCGTCAAAATCAACATGGTGTGTCTGAGCATTGGTGGAAAGTGTTGGGTACAAATAGAAAAACATCATGCAGGTAAATAGTCGCATGATAGACCATTGGCGCAACCAATGGCGGCATAGGTGTATTTGGTATTTCATTGGATAAGGAACCCGGTCCCTTCGGGATTGGATGAATTCAAAAATCGAATTAAAAATACTATAATTTGTAGAATTCATTGTTAATTATATCCAGGATATGGTAAGTCGCTCATCCACATGAATCCATTGTATAAACTTGTAAATCCCTATTTTGTTCATCAATTTTGTGAAAGAAAAGCAGGTTATGAGGAAACCATTTTATAAGCAATTGCTGACCACGGTATTAGCGTTGACCGCAGGTTTGTTAGCCAGGGCGCAACAGGTGGATGTAAACACCTTTGAAAAAGGATTGCAGCAGCCATCTGTACAGGTGTTTGATGTAAGAACGGCGCAGGAGTTCAATACCGGTCATTTATCCGATGCCTTACAGGCTGATTATACCAACAAGCCGGAATTTGCCCACCGGGTGCAGTACCTGGATAAGCAAAAACCCGTATATATCTACTGTCTTAGCGGCGGCCGTAGCAGCGCCGCGGCCAAATGGATGCGGGAAAACGGTTTTAAGGAAGTAGTGGAGATGGAGGGCGGTATCAACGCGTGGAAGCTGGCAGGTAAGCCCCTTACGGGTATTACAGCCGTAAAACAGCTGGAAGTAGCGGACTATCGGCAGTCCATTAGCCAGGGGCTGGTATTGGTGGATGTTGGCGCTGAATGGTGCCCGCCCTGCCGTACGATGGAGCCGGTGATAAAACAGTTCCTGGAGCAGCATCCGCAGGTGCGGCTGGTAAAGGTAGATGGCGGCCGTGACCAGGAGGTGATGAAGGTTGAAAAAGCAGGTACGTTGCCTACTTTTATTGCGTACAAGGATGGTAAAGAAACAGGCCGTAAGGAAGGCGTGGCGACGCTGAAGGAGTTGGAGCGCCTGGTGGAATAATGTGCAGATGTGCTAATGTGCAGATGTGCTCACGGGTCTGGCACAATTTATAAAGGCGGGTGAAAGTCAATGCCTGAGCCTTGCGAACCGGCATGGTTTATCCGCTGCATTACATTAGCACATTAGCACATTAGCACATTAGCACATCAGCACATTTAGAATCCGTAAATACCCTTATACTTCTCTGTGGCATACCGCAAAAAGTACTGGAAATCCAGTTTATTGCCTGTTACCTTTTCACATAACTCATTGGAGGTGTAAAACCTGCCGTACTGGTGGATCTGCTCACGCAGCCAGGCCAGCAGGGCAGTGTATTGTCCACCGGCTATCTGTTGGCTAAGGCCGGGCAATTGCTGTTGTGCGGCCGTAAAGAACTGTGCCGCGTAGAAGCTGCCCAGGGAGTAGGTGGGGAAATATCCAAAGCTGCCGTGTGACCAGTGTATATCCTGGAGGATGCCCTGCGTGTCATTGGGTACGTGCACGTGCAGGTAGTCCAGGTAATAGCGGTTCCATACCTGCTGCAGGTCTTTGGTGGTGTAAGTGCCTTCCAGTAATCCCTTTTCTATCTCATACCGGATCATTACATGGAAATGATAGGTGAGCTCATCCGCCTCTGTACGTATCAGGGAGGGCTGTACCTGGTTAATGCCTTTGTAGAAGCTATCCAACGGTACCTGTTGCAGGTTATCCGGGAAGATCTGTTGCACGCGTGGATAGTGGTGCTGCCAGAAGTCCAGGCTGCGGCCTACGTTGTTCTCCCACAGGCGTGATTGAGATTCGTGAATGCCCAGGCTGGCGGCTTCTCCGCAGGGAAGACCGTATTGCCCCATGGGCAGGCCCTGCTCATATAAAGCGTGGCCGCCTTCGTGAATGCAGCTCCACGTCATATTTCCAAAGTCCTTTTCATCGATACGGGTGGTTACGCGTACGTCCTGGGGGTTAAAGCTGGTGGTGAAGGGATGTTCTGAAACGTCCTGGCGGCCGGCTTCCATATCGTAACCCATCTCCTTTAGCAGGGCTATGCCCAGTTCCCATTGCTTATTGCGCTCATAGTGCAGGTGCAGGAAGTCCTTGTTTACCTGGGGGCGTTCTTCTATCTGGCGCAGCAGGGGGGTAAGGGCGGTTTTCACGGCATCAAACACGGTGTCCAGCATGGTGGTGGTGGCGCCTTTTTCAAATTCGTTCAACAGGGCGTTATAGGGGTGGCCTTCAAAACCCAGTATATGTGTTTCCTGTTTCTTGAGCTGGATCATCCTGGCCAGCATGGGCTCAAATTCCGCATAGTCGTTTGCCCTACGGGCCTTTAACCAGGTATGGTAACAGAGGTTGGTAGTCTGTGACAGGTCTGCCACGAAGCTGGCCGGGTATTTCTTGTTTTTCTCGTAATCCTCCTGCGACAGTTCCACGTTCTTGCGCTGCGTAGGGGTGAGGTCTGCCCGGGAGCGGAGCTCCTGCAGGGTATCGCCCAGTTCTGTGGCCGTGAACAGCTCATGGGCGATGGTAGAAAGGGTAGTGAGCTGTTGTCCCCTTAGCGGGGCCCCTTTTTCCGGCAAATAGGTTTCCTGATCCCATCCTAATACGGCCATGGCATTGCGTACATCGGCGATCTGCTCCATTTTTTCCGTAAAGGAGGAATAAAGTTCTTGGGTGGATTTATTAGCGATCATAAACGGCAAGTTATAAAAATGTGGGGAGGATCAGTGAAGTCAGCAGGGTGATGTTATATTATCTACGGAGCATACAGCAAGCAAAGTGCAAGCACGTGCAAGTCTACGTGGAGAAAAGGTGGACTTAAGGTGGACTTGATATGGAGTTGATGTGGGGTAAAATTGTATTAATGCAGGAGTTAATGTCCTCTTGTACCGGAAAAAACTTGACAGCGAGGAGTAATTAAAGCGCTTAAAGAGCTGATTTCTTATCCGGGAAGAAGTTTACAGTAAGATAGTCATTGTGTAGCGGAAGTGTTAGGTTCACGCCCTGAAAATTGCTGGCGAATCATTAATTTGCCCCGGATGAAGATCAAAGACGTCATAAACGCTATTGAGGCATTTGCTCCTCTGCAATATCAGGAAAATTATGATAATGCGGGTTTGTTATTTGGCCACCCGCAATGGGAGGTTACCAATGTACTGCTTACGCTGGACGCGACGGAAGCGGTGATAGATGAGGCCCTGGCCCGTAACTGTAACCTGGTGGTGGCCCATCACCCCATTGTATTTGGCGGGCTTAAAAAGATCAATGGCAGCAACTATGTGGAACGGGTGGCCATCAAGGCTATCAAACACGATATTGCTGTATACGCCGCTCATACCAACCTGGATAATGTGCGTAATGGCGTTTGTGATATGATGGGCCAGCGATTGGGGCTGCAGCAATGCCGGGTGCTGGTCCCCAAAAAGGAGCTGCTCAAGAAACTTTACACTTTTGTGCCCCATGCGGATGCTGAAAAGGTGCGGGCGGCCCTGTTTACCGCCGGGGCGGGCCATATTGGCAACTATAGCGAATGCAGCTTTAATGCGGATGGCAATGGCACTTTTAAGGCCGGCGCCGGCACTCACCCGTATGTGGGGCAGCAGGATCAGCGCCATACGGAGGCGGAAACCAAACTGGAGGTCATATTTCCCGCTTACCGGGAAGGGCAGGTGATACAGGCCCTGTTGCAAAACCATCCCTATGAGGAGGCGGCCTATGATATTATCCGGCTGGACAATGCTTATGATCAGGTTGGCTCCGGTCTCATTGGCGTTTTGCCGGAGGCCATGGAGGAAAAAGCGTTCCTGCAGCTGGTAAAAGAACGGTTCCAGACCGGTTGTGTGCGGTATACGCCCCTCCGGGGCAAACCGGTACAGCGGGTGGCCCTGTGTGGGGGCGCCGGCAGCTTTTTGTTGAAGCGGGCTGTAAGCGCCGGGGCAGACGCCTATATCTCTGCTGATTTCAAATATCATGAATTTTTTGATGCTGAAAATCAATTAATTGTAGCGGATGTGGGTCATTTTGAGAGTGAACAGTTCACGGTTGACTTATTTTACAATATTTTGACAGAGAATTTTCGTAATTTCGCGCCTCTTAAATCTACTATTCAAACAAATCCGGTAAATTATTTATAAAAATTATATGGCTACCGTAAAAGAATACTCCGTAGAAGAAAAATTATCCTCTGTACTCAAACTGCAGAAGATAGATTCCAAGCTTGACGAGATACAGGTATTGAAAGGGGAGTTGCCGATAGAAGTAAAGGACCTGGAAGATGAGGTGGAGGGGCTGAACACCCGTCTTTCTCATGTGGAAGACGAACTTAGAGGTATCCAGGACTTCATTGCTAACAAAAAAGCAGCTATCAAGGAGTCAGAAGCGTTGGTGAAGAAGTACGAGAAGCAGCAGGACAACGTAAAGAACAATCGCGAGTTTGAAGCGATCACCAAAGAAATTGAGATGCAGACGCTGGAGATCAAGCTGGCTGAGAAGCATATCAAGGACGCCAATGACGAAATAAAGGAGAAGACCCGTGCAGTGGAAGTGGCAAAAAAGGCCATCACTGATAAAGAAGGCAACCTGAAACACAAAAAGGGCGAGCTGGAGAAGATCATTGCAGAAACAGATAAGGAAGAACGCGCGATCCGCAAGCAAACAGAGGAAGCCCGCACTAAAGTGGAGCCCCGCCTGTTGTCTGCCTACGAAAAGATCCGCAAGAACTACCGTAACGGTCTGGCAGTGGTATCAGTTGAACGCGACTCCTGCGGCGGATGTTTTAACGCCATCCCCCCGCAACGCCAGGCAGAGATCCGTCAGCGTAAGAAGATCATCGTATGTGAGCACTGCGGCCGTATCCTCGTGGATAATGACCTGGATGCTACCGTAACCGCTTAATTGCTGCTTTTATCAGTCTTTGCAGACTGTCAATTTATAGTAAAGTCCCGTCCCGGTAATACCGGGAACGGGGCTTTTACTTTTTTATATATACGACCGTGCTGCTGACTGCGTTATTGGAATGGAATTTGAAATACTTTTGCGCATGCGCTTTTTCCTATCACTGCTTTTACTTAGTATATCTTTTACCGTTACCGCCCGTCAAAAGGGATATGATTTCAATGCCCGTTGCCAACAAGCCTACGAGGCTATTATGCAGCTACGTATTGATGATGGCAAAGCTTTACTGGAAGCGGAAAAGCGGGAGCATCCGGATAACCTGATCCCTTATTTCCTGGATAACTATGCGGATTTTTTCCCTTTATATTTTAATGAAGACCCGGCGCAGTATGCCGCTAAGAAAGACCAGCGGAATGCCCGGCTGGATATGATGGCGCAGGGGCCGGAAACCTCGCCTTACTATCTGTATACACAGGCTGCTATCAAGTTCCAATGGGCCATGGTGCGGATCAAATTCGGAGAGCGATGGGATGCTGCCTGGGAGATCCGGAAAGCCTATATGACGCTGAAGGATAACCAGCGTAAGTTTCCGCAGTTCCTGCCGAATAATATGCTTATAAGCGCCATGCAGACGGTGTTTGGTACTGTTCCGGAAGGCTATAAATGGGTGAGCAATATATTAGGTATGAAGGGCAGCGTTACGCAGGGGATGCAGACGCTGCAAGCCTTTATTGACAGCAATGACCCGCTGGCGCAGCTGTTCAGGCCTGAGGGATATTATTATTACTGTTATCTGAAGCTGATCACGGAAAATAATGCGGATGAGCTGTGGCAGTTCATCCAGCGTAAACAGCTGGATACCCATAATAACTACCTGTTTGCCATTATGGTGGCCAATCTCGCTGTAACCAAGCAAAAGGCCGATCTGGGTATTAAAGTGCTTTCAGACCGGAATACTTCCGGGCATTATGAGAACCTCGTATTCCAGGACTATCTAATGGGATTATTGAAACTGGCCCGGCAGGATGATGATGCGCATGTGTACCTGGAGCGGTTCGTTACTAATTTTAAAGGTAAATTCAATGTAAAGGAAGCCCTGCAGCGCCTTAGCTGGTATTATTACCTGCATGGCAATATGGAGGCGGCCAATAAGTACCGCAACATGATCTTAACCCGCGGTAATACAGAGATGGACGCCGATAAGCAGGCCCTGAAAGAGGCTAAAAGCGGTAAATGGCCGAATGTGCTGCTGCTGAAAGTACGCCTGCTGAGCGATGGCGGTTTCCTGACCGAAGCGCTGAAACAGCTGCAGGCCAAAAAGGCGGCAGATTTCCAGCCTATAGAAGAAAAAGTAGAATATGCCTACCGGATGGGCCGGATCTATGATGAAATGGGCCAGGATGATAAAGCTATTCCTATGTATGAGGCTACGATAAAGGTAGGCGCCAACCGCCCGGAGTATTTTGCCGCCAGGGCTGCCCTGCAGATGGGGTATATCTACGAAAAACGTAATGATAAGGCCAAAGCCCGTGAATGTTATCAGAACTGTCTGAATATGGAGGGGCATGATTATAAGAATTCGCTGGATCAGAAGGCAAAGGCGGGGCTGCAGCGGGTGGGATGATGTGTGGATGTGCAAATGCGCAGATGTAGGAATGACAGGATGCAGGATGTGAAATAAATAGATATACGAATTTGCAGGCGTAACGATGTGTAGATGAAGCGACTGTGCAGATATGTGGTTGGGCAGCTATTCCGCTGGGAAGCAGTACGCAAATACATCTCGTTGCCGCCCGGTTACTTTGCGCAGCGCCATCTACCGGCCGGTATGGGGCATACGTGAATCGGAGATTGTGCATAACTTCTATGTAAAAATTCAGGCTTTTAATTTTAATTCGTACCACCAGTAACACAAACTCCCTATATGTTACAAAGACTAATTGTTAAGAATTACGCGATCATTGATCATCTGGAAGTAGATTTTTCCGGTAACCTGAACATTATCACAGGTGAAACGGGCGCCGGCAAATCCATCCTGATGGGGGCTTTATCTTTAGTATTAGGGGAAAGGGCCGACCCGGGCGTGCTGTTTGATAAAGAAGGCAAATGTGTGGTGGAAGGCATATTCCGGGTAAAGAACGCCCAGGTGGCAGACTTTTTCCAGCAGCATGAGCTGGACCTGGAAGACACGCTGATCATCCGCCGGGAAGTAAGCGCCAATGGCAAATCCCGCGCGTTTGTAAACGACACGCCTGTAAATCTTACCCAGCTGATAGAATTAAGCGGCTACCTGGTAGACCTGCACCAACAGTTTGATACGCTGGAACTGGAAAAAAGCGATTTCCAGCGCAGGGTAGTGGACGCCCTGGTGAATGAACCGGAGCAAATGCAGCAATACCAGCTGGCCTGGCAGCGCTACAGCCATGTGACCCGTCAGCTGAAACAGCTGCAGGACCAACGGGACAGCGCCAATAAGGAGCTGGACTATAACAAATTCCTGCTGGATGAGCTGACAGATGCCGCTTTTGGTGAAAATGAGATCGAAGACCTGGATGCGGAGCTGAAAACCCTCACGCATGCGGAAGAGATCAAAAATACCCTTAACAGGGCCTGTTTTCAGTTAAAAGAAGACGAACAGCCGATCGTACAGCAGATCAAACAGCTGCAATCCGCCCTGCAAGGCCTGGCGGGTTTTCAGCAGGAGCTGCCTGCGATAGCGGAAAGGCTGCAATCTTCCTACCTGGAACTGCAGGATATTGCCGATGAACTGGAGCGCATCAACGACGGCATCCAGCACGATGCGAACCGTATAGAACAGGCGAACGAACGCCTGGCCACCGGTTATAAACTTCTCAAGAAACACGGCGTGCAAACCACCGCAGAGCTATTGGCTATAAAAGCCAGCCTGCAGGTAAAGGTAGAAAGCGCCCTGAATATGGATGAGCAGCTGGCTCAGCTGGAAATAGAGCAAAATACGCTGCAACAATCCCTGCAGGAGATGGCAGACGATATTACCACCCTGCGCACCCAGGAAGTGGTACCTTTTGAGGAACATGTGAACGCCCTGCTGAAACAGGTAGGGATGCCCAATGCGGTACTGAAAGTGAGTATTACGGCCGGTACCTTACAGCCCTGGGGACAGGACCAGATAGAGTTCCTGTTCGACGCCAATAAGAGCGGACAGTTTGCGCCTATACGCAAAGTAGCGTCCGGTGGGGAATTAAGCCGTCTGATGCTGTGTATCAAATCACTGGTGGCCCAGTCCGTAGCGCTGCCTACGCTTATATTTGACGAAATAGACACTGGTATTTCCGGTGAAGCCGCCCGCCAGGTAGGCGTGATCCTGAAGGATCTGGCGAACGCCCACCAGGTGATCTGTATCACCCACCAGCCGCAGATAGCCGGTAAAGCTGACGCCCATTACTTTGTGTACAAGGAGAACCGGGAGGGTAAAGTAACCACGGGCGTGCGCCTGCTTACGCAGGAAGAGCGTATTACTGCTATTGCCCAGATGCTGAGCGGGGAGAAGCCAACCGCCGCCGCGCTGGAAAATGCCCGGGAAATGGTGATGAACTGAAGGAAAGAGAACCAGCGGCTGGCATTCAGCCACTGGCTATTAAAGGTACGCTCCGGTGACCACCAAGAGTGGGTATACACTAGCAACTTATAACTAAAAACAACTATTTTTGCCGCAAATTAATTTTTGACCCAATGGCTCATAACTTATTACAAGGAAAGAAAGGTATCATATTCGGCGCGCTGGACGAGCATTCTCTGGCCTGGAGAACCGCTTTACGTTGTGTGGAAGAGGGCGCTCAGATTGTGCTTACCAACGCTCCCATTGCGCTGCGTATGGGGGAGATCAAAAAACTGGCTGAAACCTGCAACGCGCCGGTTATCCCGGCCGATGTTACCAATATGGACGATCTCAAGAATCTTTTTACCAAATCCATGGAACACTTTGGCGGTAAGATAGATTTTGTGCTCCACTCAGTAGGTATGGGTATGAACGTGCGTAAAGGCCGTTCCTATACCGATCTGGATTATGATTTCAATCACAAGACCTTTGACATATCTGCCATGTCCCTGCATCGCGTGCTGCAAACCGCTTACCAGATGGACGCCCTGAATGACTGGGCTTCTGTGGTAGCGCTTACTTATATTGCCGCACAGCGCGTATTCCCTGACTATAGCGAGATGGCGGACGCAAAAGCCCTGCTGGAGTCTATTTCCCGCAGCTTTGGCTACCATTATGGCATTCGTAATAAGGTACGTATCAACACCGTTTCCCAATCGCCCACCAAAACTACGGCAGGCAGCGGCGTAAAGGGTTTTGACGGCTTTATGTCCTATGCAGAGAAAATGAGCCCGCTGGGTAATGCTACGGCTGACCAGTGCGCCAACTATGTAGTAACGCTGTTCTCTGACCTGACCCGTATGGTAACCATGCAGAACCTGTTCCACGATGGCGGCTTCTCCTTTACCGGGGTATCAGCTGGCATTGTAGCACAAATGGAAAAATAAGCAGTAGTATATTCCTAATAAGGATAAAAAAATAAGCCGTCCCGTTCAAATTGCCGGGGCGGCTTAATTCTTTTTTTGAAAGGAGGGCGGATGCGAGAGGGTTAACAGCTGGATAATTTCCGTTATCTAATACTCGTCCTCATTAAAGAAGAAGTCGTCTTGGGACGGATAATCAGACCATATATCCTCTATCCCTTCGTAAATTTCACCCTCGTCCTCCAGTTCCTGCAAATTCTCAATAACTTCTATCGGTGCACCGGAACGGATGGCATAGTCTATTAGTTCGTCTTTCGTAGCTGGCCATGGAGCGTCCTCCAGGTATGAAGCTAATTCTAATGTCCAGTACATGTTATTAAAATTTTTACTGTCTTTAAATTTTCGCAAAAGTATTATTTAATTTGAAATAAACAACTATTACTATTTTAACGGTTAATTACTTTTCTTTGAGTATGTTAGTTGCTCGCAATCTTACCAAAAATTATTCCAACTTACAGGTGTTGAAAGGGGTAGACGTTACAGTGGGTAGGGGAGAAATTGTTACCATCGTTGGCTCCTCCGGGGCGGGTAAAAGCACTTTGCTGCATTTGCTGGGTACCCTGGATATCCCCTCTTCGGGGGAGGTGTGGCTGGAGGATGTAAACCTGACCACCCTCAGAGGCAATGCCCTGGCGGATTTCCGTAATAAGAATATTGGCTTTATTTTCCAGTTCCATCACTTGTTGCCGGAGTTTTCCGCCCTGGAAAATGTTTGTATCCCTGGTTTTATTGCGGGAACACCTAAAAAAGAAGTAAGGGAAAGGGCCCGTTTCCTGTTATCCACCCTGGGGCTGGAAAGCCGTGTAGATCATAAGCCTAATGAGCTTTCCGGTGGCGAACAGCAACGGGTAGCCGTAGCCAGGGCCCTGATCAATAGCCCCGCCATTGTGATGGCAGATGAGCCTACGGGTAACCTGGATTCTAAGAACGCAAGGGAATTGCACCAGCTTTTCCTGGAGTTACGGGATCAGTTCAAGCAGACTTTTATTATTGTGACGCATAATGAGGAATTGGCGCCGTTGAGCGATAGACAATTAGTGATGAAAGACGGGAAGATCATTAATTGAGGATGATTGGCGGTCTATAAATAAGTGATAAGGATTTATGTCTTCGTTGGGACACTGCGATATCCAATGGAGAACGTTTTACAAGCTATTTGCAGCTTCATTGCAGTATATATGGGGTGCGGGCATGGTACAGCAATTTCCTGCCGGTATAGCCCCCTTTACACCCTGGGTTGCCATTTCACTTCTTCCACTTGCAGCCGGTGGCCTATCCAGCGGGCCAGTACAAACAGGTAATCGCTCAAACGATTGATGTATTGCAGGATCAGGGGATCGATGAACAGTTCCAGCTCCTGCATGCCTACACAGAGGCGTTCTACGCGGCGGCATACACAGCGCGCCACATGGCAGGTAGATACAGCTATATGGCCGCCTGGCAGTACAAAAGCTTTCATTTCCGGTAACTCTTCGTTTAGCTGGTCCATGCTTTTTTCCAGCAGCAGCACGTCTTCCGGTTTAAGGTCCGGTATGCTCATTTTGGTTTCCTTTTCGGGATCGCAGGCCAGGGCGGCGCCTATGGTGAAGAGGCGGTCCTGTATTTCCTTTAAAAGCGCGTTGGTAGTGGCTGGGGTAGTAGCGGCATTAGCAGCTGTCATATTGCCGGCGTTGGCGGTAATATGGTCATTTACCAGGCCTATATAGGAGTTGAGCTCATCTATAGTGCCATATGTATCTATACGGATGTGACTTTTAGGAACCTTGGTGCCGCCAATAAGGGAGGTCTTGCCCTTATCGCCTGTTTTGGTGTAGATCTTGGATGCCATTTTAGAAGGATTGGCGGCCAGCGTTATTTGGAAGCCGCTGCCTGCAGGTATTTCTCGTTCAGTTTATCGGTTTCGATCAGGCCGTCGCGTAAGCGTACGATGCGGCGGGCATGATCGGCAATGTCTTCTTCATGGGTAACCAGCACTACGGTATTACCGGAGGAGTGGATCTGCCCAAAGATCTCCATGATCTCCACGGAAGTTTTGGTATCCAGGTTACCGGTAGGTTCGTCTGCCAGGATCAGGGAGGGCGTGTTCACCAATGCCCGGGCTATGGCCACACGCTGGCACTGGCCACCAGACAGCTCATTGGGCTTATGTTTGTAACGGTCGCCCAGGCCTACTTTCTTGATCACCTCCATGGCTCTCTCTTCCCTTTCTTTTTTGCTGATGCCTGCATAGATCAGGGGTACGGCTACGTTCTCCAGGGCGGAGAGGCGGGGCATGAGGTTAAACTGCTGGAATACAAAGCCTATTTCCTGGTTACGCACGCGGGCCAGCTCATTATCCTCCATTTTGCTTACATCATGTCCGCTGAGGATATATTTACCGCTGGTGGGAGAGTCGAGGCAGCCCAGCATATTCATGAGGGTGCTTTTACCGGAGCCGGAAGGGCCCATGAGGGCTACATATTCGTTCTTATTAATATCCAGGGATATGCCTTTCAGCACCGGCAGCTCATTACGGCCGATAAAATAGCTTTTACGGATATGTTCCAAATGGATGACGGACTCCGGGCGCATAGTACAGGTTATTTTTTAATGACTTTGGGTACTTTAAAGTACTGATCACTGGCGGCAGGGGCGTTCTGCAGCCCTTCTTCGCGGGTGATGGAAGGCACTACCTTATCTTCCCGGAACATGTTGTAATTCTCCGTTAAGAAAAGCAGGGGTTTAACATGTGTGGTATCCAGCTCATTCAGTTTTTCTACAAAGGTGATCATACGCTGCAGGTCATGCTGAATACCAGCCCTTTCCTGCTCGTTGAATTCCAGCCTTGCCAGGTCTGCTAGTTGTTGTACCAAAACATCATTTACTTCCATGATCAAATTAAATGAAAAGATATTGAAATATTAATGATAAATATGACAGCTCCTCAAAATTAGGGATAAATGGGGATTTATTATCTTGCACCCCGTTATGGCAACAGGAAAAGAAATAGTAGTAAGCGGGATACGCTCTACAGGATTTTTACATTTAGGGAATTATTTTGGCGCGATCCGTAATTATATCCGGATGCAGGAGGACTATAACTGCTACTTTTTTGTGGCAGACTGGCATTCGCTGACCACCCATCCGGATCCTAAAGACCTGCGTGGCAATGTGTTCCGCCTGCTGGCAGAAAATATTGCCTCCGGCCTGGACCCTGAAAAAGTGGCATTATATGCGCAGAGCGATGTGCCGGAAATTGCGGAATTGTACCTGTTGCTGAACATGCTGGCCTATAAAGGCGAGTTGGAGAAGGTACCTACGTTTAAAGATAAAGTACGTTTACAGCCCCAGAATGTAAACGCAGGGCTGCTTACCTACCCCGTGCTGATGAGCGCTGATATTCTGGTGCACCGGGCTATAAAAGTGCCGGTGGGCAAAGATCAGGAGCAGCACCTGGAGATGGCGCGTAATTTTGCGCAGCGTTTTAATACCCGTTACGGGGAAGAACTATTCCCTGAGCCGATAGCCTTTAATTTTGGCGATAACCTGGTAAGGATCCCCAGCCTGGATGGTACCGGCAAAATGAGTAAAAGTGAAAATGAAATGGCCACCCTGTATCTCAATGATACAGATGAGCTGATCCGGAAGAAGGTAATGAAGGCAAAAACTGATAGCGGGCCGGCAGAACCAGGCGCCCCCATGCCTGAAACCATTTCGAACCTTTTCCTGTTAATGCAATCAGTATCTGCCCCTGATGCGGTGGATAATTTCAGACTGGCGTATGAAAATCAGTCTATCCGTTACGGTGATATGAAAAAGCAGCTGGCAGAAGATATGGTGGCCTTTATAGCGCCTATCCGTGAAAAGGCGCAGGCATTGCAGCAGGATGTACCATATCTCCGTCGTATCCTGAAGGATGGGGCAGAAAAAGCGCGTGCAAGTGCGGCACAAACTTTGCAAGCAGCAAGGGCCCTGATAGGGATCAACTATTACCAGTAGGGTTACCGTCAGCTACTATCAGTAGGTAACCATTGGTTGCTATTGGTAGGTAACTATTGGTTGTTATCGGTAGGTAACTATTGGTTACTATCAACAGGATAACTACTGGTGACTATTGGGAGGGTAGCTAGTGGTTGCTATCGGCAAGATAACTACTGGTTACTATCAGCAGAATAACTACTGATTACTAATGGTACAGTGCCCACTAACGGTAGATAGCACAATAATTTTACATAAAAAAGCATTTATTTATGTGGTGATTTGTTAGCAAATCAACCAGTTTTATGTAAATTATATTTTCTATTGCATTTACGGCAGTTTACAGCTTATAAGACTTACCACAATTAACGCATGGCAAAACCAAACAAGATCAAGCACATTGCAATTGCGGGCAACATAGGCGCCGGCAAGACCACCCTGACGGAATTGCTGGCCAGGCATTACAAATGGGCGCCCCAGTTTGAAGATGTAGAGCATAATCCCTACCTGAACGATTTTTATGAAGACATGCCCCGCTGGTCCTTTAACCTGCAGGTATATTTCCTGCACGGCCGTTTAAAGCAGCTGCTGGAGATACAGAACGGCAAGGATACTGTTATACAGGACCGTACCATTTACGAGGATGCGCACATCTTTGCGCCTAACCTGTATGAGATGGGCCTTATGACCAAAAGGGATTTTGACAATTACTTCAATTTCTTTGAGACCCTGAAGTCGATGGTAAAGCCGCCGGACCTGCTTATTTACCTGCATGCTTCTGTGCCTACGCTGGTAGCCCAGATACAGAAACGCGGCAGGGAGTATGAAGAGAATATCCGGCTGGATTATCTGAAACGATTAAACGAATATTATAACAACTGGATTGAAAAGTACCAGGAAGGCCCCCTGCTGGTAATAGATATTGATAAGAACAAGTTTCCTGATAGCGAGGAAGATCTTGGTGAGATCATCTCCAGGATAGATTCGCAATTATATGGATTGTTCTGACCGGTTTTCTCTGTATATTAGTTATCTGAATTGTTCTCATTAGTTTTATCAATACATACGCCCCACTCTTTGTTGCAACGTTCCCTCAGAAAATAGTGTCACCAACCAACCATTTTATAAATGAGGACCCTCATGTGTACCGTTGTTTGCACCTTGGGCACGTTGTTGCTATATGCCCAATCCGTTTGGTTACCCGCAGGCCCGCAACAGGCCGTTGGCGCGTACAGCGTGCAATTTCAGCATGTGCTTACCGCACAGCATAACCAGGCCGGCCTGGCCCATCTTGATCATTTTACCGCAGGCGTGTATACGGAACGGCGCTTTATGCTGCAGGCACTGAACCTGTATACGGCGGCTGTGGCGTTGCCTACGGCATCCGGCACGTTTGGTTTATCTGTACAGCATTTTGGTTACAGCGCTTTTCAACAGCAGAAGCTGGGTTTTGCTTATGGCAGAACGCTGGGCAGTAAAGTAAGTATAGGCGTGCAGGCGGATTACCTGGCTATGTCTATGCAGCAGTATGGGCGTGCTGCGACGGTTAGTTTTGAAGCGGGATGTTTACTGCATATTACGCCGCAGCTGCATGCCGGTATACATGCTTTTAATCCGGCAGGGCAACAGCTATATAAAGACGCACAAGAGGCGATACCGGTGGTATACAGTGCAGGCGCGGGATATGAAGTGTCTCCGGACTTCCTGTTAAGCGCCTCCCTGATACGGGAAAGTGATCGCGGCCTTACTACCCGGCTGATGTGCGCGTACCGGGTAATGCCGCAGTTATCATTTCAGCTGGGCATTGCTACGGACCCGCAGCAGAGTGGCGGCGGCATCTCCTTTAGCTGGCAGGCCTTGCGTATATTCATTTCAGGCAGCTATCATCCGCAATTGGGTATTTCTCCGGCTACGGCAATTGTATGGCAGGTAAAGACTAAAAATCAACTGCCATGAATTGCATCTGTATTGTTTTAGCAGGGGCGCTGATATTGTGCTCCTGCAATTACTGCTATGGGCAACAGCCGGCAGAGATATTATCCGCAGCGGCGGAAGAACAGCTGGAGCATAATACCGTCAACCCGGAGGATGATACGCGTTGGCAGCAGCTGCAGGCATATGCCCGGCATAAAGTATCGCTGAACAGCGCGGATGCGGCTACTTTACAGTCATTGGGCATGTTAACGCCGCTGCAGGTAAATAACCTGCTTAGCTACCGCCGTTTACTGGGTGCATTTGTCAGCATCTATGAGCTGCAAGCTGTGCCTGGTTTTGATGAGGCGTTGATACGGCGGTTATTGCCATATGTTTCTACCGGTGATGGTTTGGCGCCGCAGTATAGTTTCCGGGATTATCTGCGTAAAGGACAGCATAGTTTATTGCTGCGATATGGCCGGCAACTGGAAACCGCCCGTGGTTATAAACGCGCGGATACTGTACCACCTCATTATGCCGGCACTCCGGATCAATTGTTGGTGCGTTACCGTTACAATTTTCCGCGATATGCCAGTTGGGGTATTACGATGGAAAAAGACGCCGGGGAACAGTTCTTCAAGGGGGCGCAGCAACAGGGCTTTGATTTTTATAGCATGCATTTATTCATCCGTAATTATAAAAACATCAAAGCGCTGGCCTTAGGTGATTTTACTGTGAATATGGGACAGGGGCTGTTGCAATGGCACTCGCTGGCATTTGGTAAAAGCGCGATCGTGATGCAGGTAAAGCGGGAAGGGGAGGTGTTGCGCCCGTATGTATCCAGCGGGGAGCATTATTTTTTCCGGGGTGCGGGTGTTACGCTACAGCAGGGCCATTGGCAGGCGACAGGTTTTGTATCATTGCGCCGGCTGGATGGGAATACGGGTGAATTGGACACGCTGGAGGCTGCGCCTTATATCAGTTCTTTTGTTACTAATGGTTATCACCGTACCGCTGTAGAAGCGGCCAAACGCGGTGCGGTGCAACAGCTTTCCGCAGGCGGTAATGCCGTTTATGATAATGGCAACTGGCGTATGGGGGTTAACGTGATACAACATCATTTTTCAACACCTATACTAAAGAATGATGCACCCTACAATCTGTTTGCGCCGGAAGGGAAGCAGCTGTTCAATACCAGTTTTGATTACAGCGGCAACTGGAAACAAGTACATTTTTTTGGCGAGCTGGCTACGGATGCGCATGGCCATATTGCTACGGTGAATGGCTTACTGACCAGTGTAGCGCCGGCGGCAGATGTGGCGCTGGTATACCGTTATTATGATAAACGTTATCAATCCTTATATAGTAATGCTTTTGGGAATAATTACCGGCCGGTGAATGAAAGCGGCTGGTATACGGCTATTACCCTGCGTTTAACGCCACAGCTAAGATGTGAGGGGTATGCTGATCTGTTCTGTTTTCCCTGGCTGAAATACCGTACCAATGCACCTTCTGCAGGGAATGAACTATTAGCTGCGCTTACCTATACACCGGATAAACACACGGAAGCGTTTATCCGCTACCGGCACCAGGCGGGTATGGAGAATGAGACAGGCGGGAGCCGTTATATAGCCGCGCCAGTGCGGGTAATTACCAATAGCTGGCGCTGCCAGGTGAGTTTGCCGCTCAGCGCACAATTGCAGCTGCGCAGCCGCCTGGAGTGGACTTATTACAGTAAGGCGTTTGCTAAACAACAGGGATGGTTATGTTACCAGGAGCTGCAATACCGTTTTACGTCGTTGCCGCTAAGGGCCTCTGGCCGTATTACCTGGTTTGGGGCAGGCGGGGCGGGCGCCACGATGTATGCGATAGAGAGCAGTATGTTAAGTAATTACAGTGTATCACAGCTAAGCGGGGAGGGGTGGCAGTATGCCATAAACCTGCGGTGGAATATTACCCGCCGGCTGGTATTGGGGATGAGATGGAGCCAGGCCATTTATGCCAATGCAGTGGCGGTTGGAAGCGGGTGGGATACTGTTGATGGCGGGCAAAAAACTGCTGTTCAATTGCAGTTACAACATCTATTTTAAGACAAAAACTTGTCTAGTTTGTTAAAATGTAAAAAATACGCAATGTTAATTTTTAGTGCTTAATTGAATGATTCTAAACATCTAAATGAATTAGAAATTAAAATATTCTTAATCAATTGTTAATTTTTTCTTGGGTCGAACCGAAATTTTTCTCAACTTGTGGGCCGTGTCAACCAAAATCTAAATCGTTACTAAATGAAAAAGACGTTACTCTTTTTCACCATGCTTATGGTGATTGTAACGCTGGCCTTTGCCCAACAGCGCCAGGTTACAGGTAAGGTAACAGGAAGCGATGGCGCTCCTATACCGTTTGCAACAGTACAAATTAAAGGGACAAACACAGGCTCCGCCACTGGACAAGACGGCAGTTTCAAATTAAATGTTTCCGGAGACAATGTAGTATTAACCGTTAGAAGCGTAGGTTACGCCACACAGGATGTGACGGTGGGCGCCTCCGGGGTTATGAATATTACATTGCAGGTAAGCAATGAAAGCCTGCAGGAAGTAGTGGTAACTGCTTTGGGCATCAAGAGGGAAAAGAAGGCATTAGGTTATGCCATACAGGAAGTAGGCGGCGACCAGCTGACTAAGTCCAATGAGCAGAACTTCCTTAACTCACTTTCCGGTAAAGTATCCGGTATGCAAGTGACTGGCGCCAGTGGCGCAGTAGGCGCTTCTACCCGTGTGGTATTAAGGGGTAACAACTCCTTCAAGAACAACGATCCGTTGTATGTAATTGACGGTGTGCCCATCAACAACTTCTCTACAGCAGCAACCGGTAATGGTTCTGTGGACTATGGTAACGGTGTTGGAGATCTGGATCCAAACAACATTGCCTCCATCTCTGTACTGAAAGGCGCTAACGCTGCCGCGTTGTACGGTTACCGCGCTGCCAACGGTGTGATCCTGATCACCACCAAAAATGGCAAGAATACCGGCAAAACCAATGGCATTGGCGTAACCTACTCTGGTGGCGCTTCTTTCGAGAAGATGTATATTCTGCCTAAGTACCAGAACAAGTATGGCCAGGGTGGCTATGGTGATGAATACTACTACAACCTGTTCAAAACAGGCCAGCTGGCGCTGAAAGATATTGGCGCTGATACCACGCTGAACCCCCAGTCCTACCAGGAATGGGCACAGCAGATCGGTTTTGCCTATAAAGACGGTTTAGGTGGTGGTGTAACAGATGGCGTGGATGAAAGCTGGGGCCCCCGCCTTGATGCGGGTTTAAACCTGCCTCAGTTCAACAGTCCCATAGATGCCAACGGTAACCGCCAGGCTACTCCCTGGGTATCTCATCCTGATAATACGAAAAGCTTCTTTGTTACAGGATTTACCATTGACAACTCTGTAGCTGTTGCATCTAATTCTGACAAAGGCGCTACCCGACTGGGTTTAAGCAGCCAACGCCAGATGGGTACCATTCCCAATACTGACCAGACCAAATACAGCGTTGCATTAAGCACTACCCAGCAGGTAACTGACCGTTTAAAGGTGGACGTGCTGGCCAACTACGTACGTATCAATAACGACAACCTGACCGGACAAGGTTATAACACCTTTAATCCGCTGCAATCACTGGGGGGCTGGTTTGGCCGCCAGGTTGATGTACAGGACCTGAAAGCGCATTATAATGATGAATTTGCCAACGGGTTCCCTTACAACTGGAACAGCAACTACCATGATAACCCGTACTTTAACGTGTATAAAAACCTGCATGGCCGTGCTAAAGACAGGATCTTTGGTTATGCCAGCGCCAGCTACAAATTCCATGACTGGTTAACATTAACCGGCAGGATAGGTAATGACTGGTCTTCAGAAACGCGTAAAGAACAATACTGGAACAAATCCAACTTCACACTTATCAGCGCCAAAGATAAAGAGTGGGGTGGCGGTTATTTCAGGCAGACTCAGTATAACCTGAACGAGCTGAATGCTGACCTGATCTTAACCGGCGCTGGTAAATTAAGCAACGATTTCTCCCTGTCTTATACTGCAGGCGCTAACTTCCGCGAGTACCGCACCAAGATGACATTGCTGGGTGCTGATCAGCTGACGGTGCCTAACCTGTTCACTATCTCCAACACCAAAGGCCAGGCCGTTACTGATATGCAGTCTACCGGTCTGCGTTCCAACAGCGTGTTTGGACAAGCATCATTTGGTTATAAGAGCTGGTTATATTTAGACGTGACTGCACGTAATGACTGGAGTTCTACCTTACCTTCCAACAACTGGTCTTATTTCTATCCCTCTGCCAGCTTAAGCTGGATATTCACAGAGGCGCTGAAGATGAACACTTCCATACTTAACTATGGTAAGATCAGGGCCAGCTGGGCACAGGTGGGTAATGCCACTAATCCTTACCAGATCTATGCCACTTACAATACACAGGATAATCAGAACCCGGTACGTCCGCTGCCTCCTTTCAACGGCGTGACCATGTATCATATCCAGACTATCCTGCCTCCGGTTGATCTGAAACCTGAGCGTACCACCAGTTCTGAAATAGGCGCTGAATTGCAGTTCCTGAACAACAGGCTGGGTCTGGATGCGACCTACTATACTAAAACTACCAAAGACCAGATCATGGCTGTAGATATCTCTCCCGCCACTGGTTACCGCGGTCAGTATATCAATGCCGGCGAGATCTCCAATAAAGGTGTGGAACTGCAGCTGAACCTGGGTATCCTCCGTTCTGACAAGGGCCTGAACTGGGATATGACCATTAACTGGGCTAAGAACAACAGCAAGGTAGTTAGCCTGTATACTGATCCCAGAACTGGTCAGAAGTTACAGTCTTACAACATCTCCACTGCATGGTCTACTACTGTAGACGCTATACCTGGCCAACCTTTCGGTGTGATCAGGGGGGTAGGTTTTGCAAGGGATGCTTCCGGCGCAATCATCGTAGGCGATGATGGGCTGCCCACTTTTGGTCCTATAAAGGAACTGGGTAATATCACTCCAGACTGGATTGGTGGCGTTATGAACACCCTCACTTTCCGCAACGTGCGTTTCAGCTTCCTGATCGACATGCGTAAAGGTGGCGATCTGTTTAGCGTAACGGATTGGTTTGGCGCTTACAGCGGCGTGCTGGAGTACACTGCTGAAGGTAATATCCGCTCCAATGGCCTGATCGTAGGTAAGGATGTACTGCAGAATGAAAGGGTAGTAAAAGCCGACGGTAAGGAAAATGATATCCGCGTAGGTGCGCAGGATTATTTCCACAGCCTGTATGGCGGCCGTGAGAGCTCCATCATTGATGGTTCTTACATCAAACTGCGCCAGATAGAGCTGGGTTACACCGTACCTGCTAAAATGCTTAACCGTATCAATTTTGTGAAGAGCGCAGGTATCTCCTTCTTTGCACGTAACGTAGCGCTGCTGCATACTGATAAGAGCAACCGCGCTCACATCGATCCGGAAACCAGCATGGGTTCTCTGGAAGATGGTTTGGGCATTGAGCAGTACCAGATCCCGTCCAACCGTAGCATTGGCTTTAAGCTGAACGTGGGTTTCTAATACTGTAAAGGAATAAGCTGATTAACGGATTTAAAACACCGCACAAAAATGAAAAAGTTATTATATACCATCATAGCAGGCAGCCTGATCTTCGCGGGTCAGTCCTGTACCAAGAAGTTCGAAGAAATTAATATTGACCCGAACAACCCGCGGAACGTAAATGCCACGAACATCCTGGCTTACGTGATCCAGAACAGCGGATCCACGCTGTTTGATGTTTGGGGTGATATGAACGAGCCGGAAACTTACGGCGGCCACCTTGGCAAGATCCAATACATTGATGAAGCCCGTTATGTATTCCGCCCTGTCACCGTACAGAATACATGGCGTTATACTTACGTGAACCTGGAGAATGCCCAGTTGGTAATGAAGGCTGCGCAGGCACAGGGTAATGTGAACCTGGAGGCTGCCGCCATGACTTTCCAGACATTCTTATGGCAGATTGCCACAGATACCTGGCGTGATATTCCGTTCTCCGACGCATTGGCTGGCGACTCTGGCGTGCTGACACCGAAATATGATAAACAGGAAGATATCTATCCTGCACTGTTGACAAGACTGAAAGCAGCCGGCGATATGTTTGCCCAGGAAGGCGATGGCAAACTAGGTGAGGGCGACCTGCTGTACGGTGGCGATGTTAGCAAATGGCGCAAGTTCTGTAACTCACTGCGGTTGCGTGTAGCTATCCGTATTTCCAAAGTGAATGCACAGCTGGCCAAAACCAATATTGAAGAAGTCTTGGGTAATCCGGCTAAATACCCTGTGTTCGAAGGCAATGAAGACAATGCCTTCCTGGAATGGACTGGCTCCACTCCATATATAGAGCCATGGGCCAGTGATGCACAGGGCCGTGATGACCATGCTGTGAGCGCACCAATGGTTACCACCCTGCAAACCTTAAATGATCCCAGGCTACCTGTATATGCTATACCCGCAACAGCAGATAATGTTTTCCGTGGCGTAGCTATCGGCCCTGCCGGTAATGTGCCCATCGCAAACTTCTCCAGGATCGGCGACCGTTTCCGTTATACTGATGCAGGCTTTACTCCTTTTATGCGTTATTCTGAAGTGGAGTTCATCATAGCAGAAGCGGCCAATAATGGGTGGACAACAGGTACTACCGCTAAAGACGCCTATGATCTGGGCGTACTGGCCTCTCTGGCAGAAAATGGTATTACCGGCGCAGCTGCTACTACTTACCTGGCCAGCGCTCCTGTAGCCTGGACTGGCGATGTTACCCGGTTATACACACAAAAATGGATCTCGCTGTTTAAGAATGGTCACGAGGCATGGGCAGAGACGAGAAGAACGGATGTTCCCAATTTACCGGCAGCGGCAGGTTCCCCCTTCGCTGGTCATAACAGGGCGCCGTTCCGTTATCCTTATCCTCAAAACGAAACTACCTTAAACGGTGGTAACAGTGGCTCATTTGTAAAAGAAGTGACTGACAATTTCTGGGGTAAGAAAATGTATTGGGATACAAGAGCCGGTGTCCAATAAGCACCAGTTTAGTTTGTATTATACTGATTGATTTACGACAACCCAGGCAGGTTTTTACTTGCCTGGGTTGTCTCTTTTTAGGGAGGAGGGGCGCCGAACGGCAAAAATCGGTTTGGTTTTGGTGTCTCTTTTTTACTTTTGTACCTCAAACCTACAGAAACATGGACAATCAGCATGAAGAGCAGAACCAGTTAAACATCGAACTGAGCGAGGAAATTGCAGAGGGGGTATACGCCAACCTGGCTATTATCACGCACTCCAACGCAGAGTTTGTAGTGGATTTCATCAATGTAATGCCTGGATTGCCCAAAGCAAAGGTTAAGTCCCGCATTATCTTAACCCCGCAGCATGCCAAGCGTTTTATGAAGGCGCTGGTGGATAATATCAAGAAATATGAATCTGTACACGGGGCTATACAGGACCAGGATCCCGTATCCCTGCCCATGAATTTTGGGGGACCTACTGCACAAGCCTGATCAATAGCACTGATACAAAAGCATGGACCATATTTTTTCCTATCAACATTTAAGGGAGTTTACCAGGGAGGTATTTATCCGTATGGGCTGCTCGTTGGAGCATGCGGATAAGGCCAGCGAGGTATTGTTGTCAGCAGATCTGCGGGGAGTGGATTCCCATGGCGTAGCCCGGTTAACGGGTTATGTGCGTTTATGGGAAGCCGGGCGTATAAATGCCACGCCAGACATACGTATTGTGCATGAAACGCCCAGTACGGCGGTGGTGGATGGGGATGGCGGTCTGGGGCTGGTAGTGGCGCCTTTTGCCATGGAAGTGGCCTTACAGAAGGCTGCCGTAGCAGGCACCGGCTGGGTGAGCGTAAAACATTCCAATCATTTTGGCATTGCCGGCTACCATGCTATGATGGCATTGGAGCGGGATATGATCGGCATGGCCATGACCAATGCCAGTCCGCTGGTAGCGCCTACTTTTGCCAAAGAGCGTATGCTGGGCACGAATCCCATTGCCGTAGCCATTCCCGCTAGAGAACAGCCGGCATTTGTGGCGGATTTTGCCACCACTACGGCTGCCAATGGCAAGCTGGAGATACTGCAACGTAAAAGCCAGGAAGCTCCGGAAGGATGGATACAGGATAAGGATGGCGCTTCAAGCACGAACCCGCATGAGCTCCGGAGCGGCGGCGCATTGCTGCCCCTGGGCGGCGACCGCGAGCATGGGAGTCATAAGGGGTATTGTTTGGGTGCAATTGTTGACATATTTTCGGCCGTTCTTTCAGGCGCCAATTATGGCCCCTGGGCGCCGCCATTTGTGAGTTTCCTGCCATTACCGCCGGATCCGGTGGGAGAGGGCCTGGGGCATTTCTTTGGCGCTATGCGGGTGGATGCTTTCCGGCCGGCAGATGAGTTTAAGGCCCATATGGACAACTGGATAAACCGTTTCCGGCGGGCTACGCCAGTGGATGGCCAGCAGGTATTGATACCCGGCGACCCGGAGCGGGAAATGGAGAAAGAGAGAAGAGAGCAGGGGATTCCTTTGCTGGAGCCGGTGATAAAGGATCTGCGGGAAGTAGGGGAGAAGTTTAAGCTGAGTCTTAGCTGATGTGCTAATGTGCTGATGTGCAGATGAGTTAATGCGTTGATGTCCGGGATGTTTTTGATGAGCTGATTGATGGGGATTGGGGGTTGGAAATTAGCTTACTGGTGGAGCTTTGGGATTCTGGTGGAGGCTTTTGATAGTTACTAAAATAAGGGCTGGCAGCTGATGACTAATCACTAACAGCTTTCGATTAACATATAAAACACTTAACCAAATAATGAAAGTTTTAAAATTTGGCGGCACCTCAGTAGGTAAACCGGAACGTATGCATGCCGTAGCTAAGCTGATAACGGCAGACAACGATCCCAAGATTGTGGTGTTATCTGCCTTGTCTGGTACTACCAATGCATTGGTAGAAATAGGACAATCTCTGGCGGATGGGAACAAGGCACAGGCTAAACAGCAGATAGACAAGCTGGAGAGCCATTACCGTACCTTTTGCGAAGAGCTGGTGAAGCAGGAGGGAACGCGCGCCAAAGCTAAAGCTATAGTAGATGAGCATTTCGAATTCCTTAACATCATCCTCAAGATATCTTTTAACGAAGCGTTGAATAAGGATATCCTGGCGCAGGGTGAGCTGCTGAGTACCCGTTTGTTTGCGGTACACCTGGAGGAAGCCGGCGTACCTGCTGTGCTGGTACCTGCCCTGGAGTTTATGAGCATAGATGAATTTGAAGAGCCGGAAATACCGAAGATCAAGATAAGGCTGGGTAATATGTTGGAAAAGCATAAGGACCAGTACATCTTTATCACCCAGGGATATATATGCCGTAATGCCAAAGGCGAGGTGGACAACCTGAAACGCGGTGGCAGCGATTACTCTGCATCGCTGATAGGCGCCGCCATCAAGGCCCACGAGGTACAAATATGGACGGATATTGACGGGATGCACAATAATGACCCACGGGTTGTGAAAAAGACCTTCCCCATTGAGCAGCTTTCTTTTGATGAGGCTGCGGAGCTGGCCTATTTTGGCGCTAAGATCCTGCACCCTGCTTCCATATGGCCGGCGCAGCATTTTAATATACCGGTGAAGCTGCTGAACACCATGCAGCCGGAGGCCAAAGGCACGATCATCACAGAAATGCCTAATGGCGATGGCGCAAAGGCGATTGCTGCGAAGGACGGTATCATTGCCATCAAGATCAAATCCAGCCGTATGCTGCTGGCGTATGGGTTCCTGCGGAAGATATTTGAGATATTTGAAAAGTACCGCACGCCTATTGATATGATCACTACTTCTGAAGTGGCCGTATCGCTCACTATTGATAATACGCAGAACATTGACCTGATATTGAAAGAGCTGCAGCCGTTTGGCACCGTGGAGCTGGATCATCATCAAACGATCGTTTCCATTGTAGGTAATGAAGTAGCGGCTACGCCTTCTATCATCAAGAAACTGTTCGAAGCCCTGAATGATGTGCCTTTACGCATGATCTCCTATGGAGGCAGCCGGCATAACATTTCCATACTGGTGGGCGGACAATATAAGGAGAAGACCTTACAGCTGCTGAATAAAGGGTTGTTTAACCTGGAATAATAATGTGCTGATGTGCTAATATGCTAATGTGCTGGTATGCTGATGCGCTAATGTATTAATGACTGAACTGCGATTTAATGTGTAAACACAATCTTCGCTTAAATTCATTAGCACATTAGCATATTAGCACATCAGCACATTAGGTTTTTGATTCTTTCAGGCGCTGGTCAAAAACAAAGGGTTGCTGATCGGCCACTAAGACCCCTTCTGTTTCCGGGTGCAGGGGGTTAATAAGATAGTTGAACTCCTCTGGTATTACTACGGAAGGGATCTTAAGGATCGGATATTTGCCTTCTTCCAGCCAGGCGTCGCCTACTTTTTGCAGCTCCGGGAAGGGAGCGAGGGATTGCCAGCCGGAGGGCAGATCCTTGCGCTGGAGGGTCTTGACCGGGAGTTTGTCCGGGATGATGATGGTGGCAATGCAGAAGTCCTGCACGATGTTTTTCAATGGTACATGCACCAGCACTTCCAGGGCGGACAGGGCCCGGCTGCCGGCTGTATACACTACAGGATGCCCCTTGCTGTTCCAGCGACCGCCGTATAAACGGGCGCCAACACCATTGAGATCAGTAATGTACATGCATTTGCTGATACGGTATACTTCCATTCAAATAGGGTAGTGGGTTATGCAAAAATGCCGTGGGCTATTTTGCCAAGTTCGTCTTCGATCAGTTGAAAACCGAAGGTGGTATCTAATAAAGAAATAGGAGGTTGATAGTTAAAGGCAGGCAATGGCGTGCGCATCCATTCCTTAAAATTCTCGAGATCCCCAAACACCAGCGTGCCATGCTGGTAGAGCTGTGACAATAATATGGCTCTTTCGGAGGTATCCGCAGAGAGTTTCTCATCGTCTGCGTAACGTTGCAGCGTTCTTTCGGAGACGTGCAATACCCGTGCTATTTCTGTAAGTGAAAATGATAATTGCTGACTGAGGTTCATGAGCGCTTTTTTAATAATGCCATCCCTGGAAAGCTGTATGAACTCAAAGTAGCCTCTACCTACTACATAAGACGCGCCGCCGGACTCCTGAACGACCATCAGGGCATGTTCCTGCACGCGGTACTCGCTGTTCTTTTGCGGTTTCATACCTTGCGACATTTGTCACAAATATACGGCTTTTTGTCTGGGTGTGAAAGTTTTATCTTCAAAATACCCTATTTTCCGCAAGTGGCTGACATCCAATGTAATAACGCTGTATTCTGCGGATACTTTTCCTTCCAGGGCATAGAAGCCGTTCTTCTGGAGGGGGTATAAGCGGAAACTTTCCGGGAAATGCACGGTATCCAGGAACTCTCCTTCCCGGTCTAAAAAAGTGCCAAAACACATAGGCGCGCCCTGTGCGGTGCGGATAAATTTGGTGCACACCAGGTATCCCAGGCAGCGCACGGTTTCTCCTATCTTATTTTCCAGCTCTTTTACCGTGGTATAAGGGCGCTGGTCATGCTCCAGCACCTCAAAGGGAGAATTTATGGGGAAACCCAGGAGGTCTATTTCGTCGAAGGCGTCTTCGTGGGCATGGTAGGCCAGGTGTGGTAGCTGGTGATCTGTAACCGGCTCGCGGAAGAGGGGCAGTACATGATCTGCCTGGGCATCTTTGCCCCGGAGCAGGGGACTGCTTTTCCATAACAGCTGCTTTTTGGTATGACCGGTAAAGTTGAAGGCACCTATCCGTATGAGGAGATCCAGTTGTTCCGGCGGTGGCTGCATGCGTGTTGTAAAATCCTCCAGGCTGGCGTAGGGACCATATTTAGCCCGTTCTTCCAACATGCGGCAGATCCAGGCTTCTTCCAGTCCTTCTATATGAATGAAGCCTGTATATACATCCTTACCCTGGATGGTGGTGGGATAACGGCTGTTATTGATACAGGGCGGGTGCACGGTAGCGCCGGTCCGCTGCAGTTCCCGGAAATAGAGCTCCCGGTTATAGAAGCCTCCAAAATTATTGATGACCGCTACCATAAATTCTGCGGGGAAGTAGGTCTTGAGGTACAGGCTCTGGTAGCTTTCCACAGCATAGGTGGCGGAATGGGCCTTGGAAAAAGAGAAGCTGGTAAAGCTGGCTATCTGCCGCCATAACTCTTTTGTTACTTCTTCCGGGCGGTTGAGGCGGGCGCAGTTGGCAAAGAATTGTTCCTGCAGTTGCAGGAAAGCGCCGGGGCCGCGGTATTTACCAGCCATGCTGCGGCGCAGGATATCAGCGTCTGCGAGGTCCATATCGGCATACTCGTGGATCACCTTGATCACATCCTCCTGGTATACCATCACGCCAAAAGTTTCACCCAGCACTTTTTCTATGATGGGGTGCAGGTAGGTGACCTTACCGGGGTTCCGGAAATGCTCCACATACTGCCGCATCATACCGGATTGCGCTACGCCGGGGCGTATGATGGAACTGGCGGCAACCAGGGTAAGGTAATCATCACACTCCAGTTTTTTGAGCAGCTGCCGCATAGCGGGGGATTCTATATAAAAGCAGCCGATGGTGTTCACTGTCTTAAGCTGGCGTTTTACCTGTTTGTCTTCTGTAAAGGCTTTTACTGTGTGTATATCGATGTTTACGCCCTTGTTGGCCCTGATGATCTCCAGGGAATCGCGGATGTGTCCCAGGCCGCGCTGGCTGAGGATATCGAACTTATGCAGGCCTATGGCTTCTGCCTGGTGCATATCCAGCTGGGCGGTGTAAAAACCTTTTGGCGGCAGGTGGGTAGCGCAGTATTGATGGATGGGCGCTTCACTGATGAGGATACCGCCGGCATGTATGCTCAGGTGATTGGGGAAGGCTTTATTGTTTGCTGTCATCAACCTGCTAAAATCCAGTATACGCTGGTGTATGCCTTCTTTTTCGAGGTTCAGGTCAAAAGGGTTTTCCAGTATGCGGTCTATCTCTTTCTTGGGCAGGCCGTATACCTTACCCAGCTCCCGTACGATGGCGTTTTCCTGGAAAGTGGCTACGGTGCCTAATAGGGCGGTATACGCTGTACCATGTTTTTCGAATACATAGCGGATCACCTCATCACGGTCACGCCAGGAAAAATCGATGTCAAAATCAGGCGGGGAGCTGCGGTAAGGATTCAAGAAGCGCTCAAAATAGAGGTTCAGCGCAATGGGATCTACATCTGTAATACGCAGGCAGTATGCGATGATAGAGTTGGCGCCGCTGCCCCGGCCTACGTAGAAGAAGCCTCTATCCAGCGCAAACCGGATGATATCGTGCGTAATGAGGAAGTAGGCATTGAAGTTCTGGTCTTCTATGATCTTCAGCTCTTTCTCTATGCGGTACCTGGCTTCTGCATTATCGGGGCCATAGCGGTATTCCATTCCCTGGTAGGCCAGTTCCCGCAGGCGTTCGCGGTCTGCCGCGGCGCTGCCCAGCAGGTATTTTTTATTGCGCTGCGCTTTAAAATCGAAACGCAGCTCGCAGGTTTCCATGATCCGCAGCGTGTTCTGTACAATATGCGGGTATTGTTCGTAGTGCTGCAGCAGATCGCCGGGACTGAGCCAGCTCTCATCCTTCCAGGCGGTGGTAGCCGGTGGCAGCTGGCTGATGAGGATATTCTGATCTACAGCGCGGAGCACCTGGTGCAGCTCATAATACTTTGCATCCTGGAAGGTAACTGGGTGCAGGATGACCAGTTTATCCTTATAAGCGAGGGTATCTATGCGAAATAATTTATTGACTTCGCGAGGGCGTACGCCTACCAGCTCATGTGCTGCCAGTTGTGGCAGCGGGCAGCTGCCCCAGGCATAAATGGCAAATATGCCGGGTAAAGCAGGGGCGCGGTCCGGGAACGGTTCTCCGGTTTGCAGGTGGTTAGAAAGGAAGTGGTTGATGGCATACCAGCCTTCCATGTTACGTGCCAGCAGGATGTATTTGAATGCGTGACCGTTCCGGCATTCCAGCCCGATGATCGGTTTGATACCTTTTTCATGACAGAGCTGGATAAAGGTCCAAACGTCTGCCGTCATGTTGATATTGGTGAGCGCCAGGCTGGTGATGCCCATTTCCAGGGCGGTATCCACGAGTTCCCGGGTGGTGATGGTGCCGTAGCGGAGGCTGAAGTATGTTTTGCAGTTGAGATACATGAGTTGATGTGCTAATGTGCTAATGTGCTGATGTGCTGATGAGTTAATGCGTTGATGTTTGGATGAGTTGATGCTTGAATGTGTTGATATACTGATGTTTTCATGTGTTGATTTTCCTGGCAGATGGTTCTTTGTGGCGATAGATTAGCAGATTAGCACATCAGCACATTGGCACATCAAACATTGGTGGCTTTCATCAGGGCTTGCCATCCAAAGCGGTTCTTTATGTGGTCAATGGCCTGGTATAAGGCGATCATCTCCTGTGTATCGTCAAAGAGGCTGATCTGGTAGTTGCCCTGTACCAGGTGGCTGAAGCGGATGCCGATAAGGCGGACCAGCTGCCGGCGGTCGTAGAGGCGCTGGAACAGCTCCTTTACTTTTTCCAACAGTATATGATCGCTGCAGGTGTAGGCAATGCTCATCTGTTTGGTGACGGTCTCAAAATCTGAGTAGCGGATCTTGAGGGTCACGCAGCCGGTGAGTTTGTCCTGCTGGCGGAGCTCAAAGGCTATCTTTTCTGTCATGCGCACCAGTTCTGCATGGAGGAAGCGCATATCGATGGTATCTGCGGGGAAGGTGCTTTCTGTAGAAATGGATTTTTGTTCATGATAGGGGACCACGGGCGATTCGTCAATGCCGTTGGCTTTATTCCAGAGGGAGATACCGTGTTTGCCCAGCCAGGCTTCGAGGAGGTTCAAGGGGATCTCGCTGAGGGTCTTTACATCTTCTACGCCGCGGCGGTGGAGCTGGGCGGCGGTTTCCTTGCCTACCATGGGCAGCTTTTCGACGGGCATGGGCGCCAGGAAGCTTTTTTCCCCGCCAAAGGCTACGGACATCTGCCCGTTGGGTTTGGCCTCGTTGGTGGCCACTTTGGATACCAATTTATTAGAGGCGAGCCCCAGGGAGATAGGGAGGCCGGACTGTTTGATGATGCGGGTGCGCAGCTCGGTGGTCCATTGGCGGGAGCCAAAGTATTTATCCATACCGGTAAGGTCTAGGTAGAACTCGTCGATGGAGGACTTTTCGTACAGGGGAGCGCTGTCGGCAATGATCTCTGTCACTTCGCGCGATTTTTCGCTGTAGGCGTCATAGTCGCCGCCGCGGACAACGGCATGGGGGCACAACCGCAGGGCGGTTTTCATGGGCATGGCGGAGTGGATGCCATACCGTCTTGCTTCATAACTACAGGCCGCTACCACGGCGCGGTCACTGTGGCCGCCCACCAGCAGGGGCTTGCCTTTTAGCCGGCTGTCCTTCAGGCACTCTACGGATACGAAGAAGCAATCCAGATCGAAGTGCGCAATAGACCGTTGTTGTAATGTGAGCATAGTGCTGTGCTTAATGGTGGAAAGCCATATTCCCCCTATCCAAATGTACTAATAAAATTAGTAATACTAATTCTGTTAGTAAATTATTAACTAAACATAATAGGGTGGTTGTATGTAGTATTATAGACACCTAAATCCACTCTCATGCAAAAGCCGGATCTTCCTAAAGAACTGCTGATGCTGCTGTTACTACTGGTTCCGATAGCTTATCTGGCTATTATATGGAATTGGCTGCCATCTGTAATACCTACTAATTTTAACCTGAACGGGCAGCCGCAGCGGATGGGCAATAAAAGCGATTTCCTGTTACTGATGATCTTCCTGTTCCTGACCAATTTGGCGTTGTACTTTTTGTTCAGGTACCTGCCTAATACGGAGGAGGAAGAAACGGTATTACCGCCGGCTACGGCGGCCCACCGCCGGGAATATTACCGGATCCGTTTTATGATCCATATTTACCTGGCGATCTTTGCCTGCCTCGTGATATTTATGATAAGCCGAGGGCTGCCATTTTTTATGGAACGCTGGACGTTTGCCGGGGTGGGCTTGCTGATAGCCTTGCTGGGCGCTTACCTGCGGAAGCTGCAGCCCAATCATTTTGTAGGGGTGCGAACGCCCTGGACACTGAGGAGCGTGGATAACTGGAAGAAAACGCATAGTATGGCGGGTAGTCTTTGGTTGTGGACGGGGATCATAACGATCGTGGCGGGTTTTTTCCTGCCGCTGATCACGGGGGTGTTCCTGTTGATCTTTATTGGGGCTATACTGGCGGCCTTGCCTTATATTTATTCGTTCAGGTTGTCTAATGAGGATAAGGGGTAGGGGGCATTTGGTGGTAGGGAGTAACGTTGCGATGCAGTTGCAGTAACGTTGACAAGCAGTTGCAGTAAAGGAATGGTATATACGGTGTAAGGAAGTTGATAGGGTACCGGGGATTGGCGAAGGGGGATCGGATGCAGGAGAAGGAAGGGGGAATAAGAGCGGAGGCAGTTGAGGCGGCCGGAAGGGGTATTGTCGAACTATCGCTGGACTATTATCGAACTATCGTCGAACTATTGTCGAAGTATCATCGAAGTATCGTCGAACTATTTCCGTTTTAAAGTAGCCGTGCCTACGGGGCCAAAATGGTATAAAATGTAAATGTGCAAATGAATAACGTATTTACGCGTATATCCATTTGCACATTTTTTATCTGAGCGAGTTTTTACCTAAGGTGGCGGCGATTAGATCCAGCCTCTGCCCAGTGCTGTGCGGAACGGCCAGGGGATGAGCAGGAGGATGAGGAGCAAAGCGATACCGTAGAAGATAAGCGCGGTCTTATGTTTTTTAGCATCGGTTGCTGCTTTTTTTACTTTGGAGCGGCCTATGTGCACCAGTATAAGCGCCAGCAGGGCCATGGTGGTATGTTCTACCGCAAAGAAGCGCAATGTGCTGTCTTTCATAGCGGCTCCCATATCAGACAGGGCGGATTTGATCAGGGGGCTGGTGATGAAATACATCAGCAGGCCTATCAGGAACTGTACGTCCATGCTGATGGAGAAAAAGAGGCTGGCTTTGTTATCAGCGGCTGTGAAAGGTGTTTTGCCACTAACGCCTTTACATGCACGGATAAAAGCCCAGATACCGGTTAAAAGGATAGCCCATCTAAGTATGGAGTGAATGATCAGCAGCGTGTTATGCATAATGCGTTCAGTTTTTTTAAGTTGGATTTTTGTCTGGGGCAAAAATAAGCCGCCATTAGAAATATAATGGGAAATATATTTGGTAATTATAAAAATTAATTGCTAAATTTGTTAGTAATGTACTAAATTCTTTAGGGGTATGTCCATAGCATGTCAAAATCTAAAGTTCCTGCGTAAACAAAAGGGATGGACCCAGCAGGAGTTTGCTGACAAATTAGGTATCAAACGTTCCTTGTTGGGAGCGTATGAAGAGGAGCGCGCGGAGCCGCGCACGGAAGTACTGGAATTGGTCAGCGATATGTTCCGGGTGTCCATTGACGATCTCTTACGGAGGGACTTAGGTTCCCAGAAAGAGAACTTCCTGGAAAAGCGCCGTCAGCAAAAGCTGGGCAATAACCGGCAGCAGGTAGAGTTTGTGCCGGTAAAAGCGGCCGCTGGCTACCTGGCAGGTTATAATGACGATGAGTTCATAGAGGAGCTCAATACGTTCACTTTGCCAATGCTGGGCGCAGGTAGCTACCGCGCTTTTGAAATAGCGGGGGATTCTATGTTGCCTACGCCGTCCGGGTCTGTGATCGTATGTCACAAGGTGGATGGTTGGGAAGAGATCCGTAACAATGAAACCTATATTGTTGTTACGAACCGGGAAGGTATTGTGTATAAACGTTTGCTGAAGAGTAACCGTTCTAAGGGTAAGCTAACGCTGGTATCTGATAATCCGCAGTTTGAACCTTATTCCGTAGGTATGGAAGAGGTGCTGGAGTTGTGGCAATCAGATGCGGTGATCAGCAAGACCGGGCAACAGAGCCGTTTAAGCGTGAATCATCTGGCGGATATGGTGAGCCATTTGCAGGACCAGGTGAGTTTGCTTAAGAAGAAGATCAAAGATTAATATTAAAAATGCTGATTAATAATTCCAATTCCCAAGGTTGTTAGCCCCACTATTCTAAAACCAGATCCATGATGCCGTCCGTTGTCTAGCGGAGCGGCATTCTTTGTTGGGGGGAGTTGGGGGGATGGGGAAGAGGGTTTGGTGTTCTCGTGTGTAGTTATAATATGTATTTGTTGCTGTAGGTTGTTTTGTAGGCTGTGGCATGTACGCGTATGTATATGCGATGCATATAAGGGGCGGGCGTTTTTGCTCGTTGTTTGTAAATCACTTGTATATGCGATGCATATCAGGGATGGCGGTGTTTGCTCGTTGTTCGTAGATCCCTTTTATGTGCGATATATATGAGGGATGGACGTGTTTGTATGTGTTGGTGCTATATGGAGCATGTAGAGATCCTTGTATAGATTGATGGTATAGATTTTTTATTCAATTCTTGTGGTGGTGATGATGTGCATTTATTGCACATGTTGCTGTTGCAAGAGAAGATTATTTGTTAGCCGCTAATGTTTTGCGATACAACTCTCCCTTAATTAAAAATCTCCGCTGCCGCCTTAAACGTATTGCAATGGGCATTTACAATATCTTTTATGTTCACGGAGTATCCGCCACCCATGGCTACGGCACAAGGAATGCCGTGCTGGTGGAGCAGGGAGAATACCATCTCATCGCGCTGACGGCAGCCTGCCTGTGTTAGTTTAAGTTTGCCGAATTTATCTGTTTCCAATATGTCTACGCCGGAAAGGTAAAAGACGAGGTCTGGTTGTACGCGGTTAATGAGCGTGGGGAGGGTATCTTCCAGTAGTGTAAGATAAGTACTGTTGTCAGTGCCGTCTGTGAGGGGAATGTCCAGATCGGAGGTTTCCTTGTGGAAAGGGTAGTTGTTAGCGCCGTGCATACTGAAGGTGAATACCTGGTCATTGCCCTGGAACAGGGCTGCGGTGCCGTTTCCCTGGTGTACATCCAGGTCTATGATCAGGATCTGTTTTACCAGTAGCTGCCGTAACAGGTAGTTGGCTGCCACGGCAAAATCGTTTAACAGGCAAAAGCCTTCTCCACGGTCTGCGTAAGCGTGATGTGTGCCGCCAGCCACATTGAGGGCTACGCCATGCTGCAGGGCATGCAGCGCACAATCAATGGTACCCTGACAAATGGTGATCTCACGCAGTGTAAGGGCGGGAGATTGGGTAAAGCCAATGCGGCGTTGTTCCCGGTCGCTGAGGGTTTGGTGTTTGAGTTTGTGCCAGTAATCCACATCGTGGGTATAGAGGATGATGGCTTCTTCCAGGGGTGTGGGGGCGAATAGCTGTGCCGGTGTGATCACGCCTTCGCGGAGCAGCTGTAAGGGTATGAGCTCATACTTTTCCATGGGAAAGCGGTGCCCGGCGGGTAAAGGATGTATGTATACAGGATCAAAAGCTATCTTCATGACGCGGTTTCCGGTTCATTGTATTTGAAAGATACTCTGGTTGGCAATGGCGAATACGCTGCCATCTTCTTCCGGCTTTAACATAGCCAGGCCGGTGAAGCGCCCAAAGGCCGGCAGTATGCCGCAGCTTTTGCCAAAGTAGAAGCAGGGGAGCCGCACATGCTGCCGCCCGCTGCCGGCAATAGCCACGCCGGGATGCAGGTGGCCGGAGAAAACATAGGGGCCGTTTTCCTCTGCGTCGCAGGGCTCGTGCATGAAATGTATGTTACGCAGCGTGAGCGTGTCGTGTACAGTGATCTGTAAAGAGTCATACAGATCGCTGGCCAATATATCATGATTGCCTTTTACCAGCTCGAATTGAATATTCGGGAATTGCTGGCGCCAGAGGCGGAAATACATTACATCGTTATTGACGCTGCTGTGGAACAGATCGCCTACTATGATCAGTTTTGCGGGATGATACCAGGTGATGAGCTGTTGTAAGCGGAACAGGTCTTCCTGTATAATGCCTGCAGGCACGGCAATGCCGGCTTTTCTGAAATGGGCGGATTTACCCAGGTGCAGGTCAGATAAGATCAGCGCTTTTTCTTCTTCCCAGAAAAGGGTTTTGCCTGCAGATAAACGCCATGTTTGTTCTTGAAAATTAAATACCACTTCCTCCACCACGGCAATATAATTACAAATTACTAATTACGAATTACTAATTGATAGTGAGCAGGCCATCGTACATGAAAATCGCTTAAGCAGTACGCGACCCAGCTATACATGTCCTTTAAAATTTGATCATTCTCTTGATACGGTCTTCCAGCTTTTCGCTGGTGAGCTGTTCCCGCAGGCTGTCTACCTTAATGGGGAAACAGAAGGGCGTGAGCCGTGTAGGCTCTGTGATCACGATATGGCTGTTATAGATGCGCTCCATGGCCTCGCGCAAACGGGCTTCTTCCATCTGGTAAAAGAAAGCTTCATTAAATGCCTGGCGCAGCAGCAGGTTATGGGCATCATAGTCTTTGAATACATTAAACAGTAAGGAGGAAGACGATTGCAAATGCCTGCTGGCTTTGTGTTTGCCAGGATACCCCTGGAATACCAGGCCGGCAATCACCGCGATGTCGCGGAATTTGCGGCGGGCCATCTCCGTGGAGTTTACGCTGGAAGGCAAGTCTGTGCTGAGGTTATCCGGTGAGAAGAGGTAGTGTACATTGCCTTCGTCCAGGGGGATGGGTTGATCGCTGAGCAGCTCAAAACCGTAGTCCGTCATGGCGATGGAAAATGTGATGGGGATCAGCTGGCTGAGGCGGTAGGCCAGCAGCGCGGCCATTACCTCATGCACCAGGCGGCCTTCGAACGGGTATACAAAGAGATGATAGCCGTCTTCCGTCTGGATCTTTTCTATCAGCAGTTCCCTGTCTGAAGGAATGTGAGATAGTTGTTCCTGCAGGTCGAACAAGGGCTGAAGGATCATCAGCTCCGGCTCTGTAGATGTACCGGAAAGCGCTTCATTAAATGTGCGGCGCAATATGCGGCCAAGGTTGGCAGAAAGGGGCATACGCCCACCGCCCCAACTGGGCACAATACCCCGTTTAGCTTTGGATTTACGCACCAGTACTGTCATATCCTTGATCATCACAAATTCCAGTATGTAACCGGCAGTGCTGAAAGTGTCGCCCGGTTGCAGGCGCGCCACGAACCATTCTTCTATCATGCCAATATAGCCGCCGGTCATGAACCTTATTTTCAGCATAGCATCGCTTACAATCACGCCTATGTGCAGGCGGTGGCGCATGGCGATCATACGGCTGCGGCAGATATAGCGATCGCCTTCGCGCTCCAGCTTGCGGAACTCGTCATAACTTTGCAGGGCATCACCGCCGGTGGTGAGGAAGGAAAGGATCCATTGCCAGTCTTCGGTGGTGATCTCGCTGTAACAGAAGGTGCCTGTTACCTCTTCCCAGATCTCATCCGCATTAAAACCGTCAGATACGCCCAGGGTCATCAGGTATTGCAGGAGCACATCATAAGCCAATAGTACGGGCATACGGCTTTCTACCAGTTCTTCCTGTATGGCAGCTTTAAGGGCAGCCGCCTCCACCAGCTCGAGGGCATGGGTGGGCAAAAAATAGATACGGCTGATGGCGCCCGGCTGGTGACCGCTACGGCCGGCCCTCTGGAGGAAACGCGCCACGCCTTTAGGGCTGCCTACCTGTATTACGGTATCCACCGGGCGGAAGTCTACGCCCAGATCCAGGCTGGCCGTACATACCACGGCTTTGAGTACGCCACTATGCAGTGACTCTTCGACCCAGGTGCGCAGCTCCATATCAATAGACCCGTGGTGCAGGGCAATGGCGCCTGCCAGATCCGGGCATTGCCGCAGTATTTCCTGGTACCATATTTCGGATTGGGAACGGGTATTGGTAAAGAGCAGCGTGGTGCGGCTTTTCAGTATAATGGGCAGGGCCTTGGGCAGCATACGGAGGCCCAGGTGGCCGGCCCAGGGATATTTTTCGATCTCATCCGGCAGCACACTTTCCAGGGCAATTTCTTTTTTAAGCTGCGCGCGTATGATCACCGCATCGGGGTCTGGCCGGCCCAGCAGCACATCCATTGCTTCAGTTAAATTGCCAATGGTGGCGGATATGCCCCAGATCTTCAGCGGAGGGCGGCCTGCTTTGCGGGCCAGGCCTTTGAGGCGGCTTAATCCCAGTTCTACCAGCACGCCCCTTTTGCTGCCCAGCAGCTCATGCCATTCATCCACTACTACGGTGTGGAGGGTGGTAAATAAGCGGGCGTATTCTTTCTGTGCCATGAGCACATGGATACTTTCCGGGGTGATGATAAGCACCTCCGGCATCTGTTTCTTTTGCTGCGCGCGTGTAGCGGTAGGGGTATCGCCATTGCGGATACCTACCTGCCAGGGGATATCCAGCTCCTGCAACACTTCTTCCATGGCGCGGCCAATATCCTTGGCCAGCGCCCGTAAGGGTGTGATCCAGAGCATCTGTACGCCATTCTTTTGTTGCTGGCGGAATGTTTTTGGGTGACGGTCTATCCAGTCAATCACTACGCCCAGGAACAGGGAAAAGGTTTTACCGTAACCGGTAGGGGCATTCACCAATCCTGATCTTCCCTGCTGATAGGCTTCCCAGGCTTGTTCCTGGAAGGCAAAAGGCTGCAGATCTTTGGCAGCCAGCCAATCTTTTATCACTTTCCATCCTGCGGTCATTTTATGAAATTAGAACAATTCAATGAAAAGTGAATAGTCGCTATTTTTGTACATGCTGTCTTCATTCTTCCGTTTGCACGAACACCAGACCACCGTAAAGAAAGAAATACTGGCGGGGCTTACCACTTTCTCGACTATGGCCTATATACTGGCCGTTAACCCGGGGATACTTTCCAGTACCGGTATGGATTTTCAGGCGCTTATTACCGCTACGGCGCTGGCTGCTGCCATTGGCACCCTGGTCATGGCGCTGTATGCGCGGTTGCCTATTGGCGTAGCCCCAGGTATGGGCCTAAATGCGTTTTTTGCCTATACGGTCGTAGCGGGCATGGGCTATAGCTGGCAGTTTGCGCTTACGGCCGTGTTCCTGGTAGGGATCATTTTTATTGCGTTGTCGCTATTCCGGATCCGCGAGGCTATCATCAACAGTATACCGGAAAATCTGAAACACGCCATATCTGTGGGCATTGGGCTGCTGATCGCATTGATAGGGATGGCCAATGCCGGCATTATTGAAACGGGGATGCGGCATGCCGGCAATGGCCACCTGGAAGGCGTGGTGCTGAAGATGGGGAATATTACCAGCGCAGGGCCGCTGATCGCCTTAACGGGGCTGATCGTAAGCGCCGTGCTACTGTACCGCCGTGTTAATGCCGCGCTGTTGATAGGGATATTAGCCGCCACTATAGCGGGTATTCCTTTTGGGCTTACGCACCTGCCTGCGGGCGGACGCCTGGTAAGCCTGCCGCCCACCCTGGCGCCTATTGCCTTTAAGCTGCAGTTTGATAAGATATTTACGATGGATATGGTGCTGATCCTGTTTACGCTGCTGATGGTGAACCTGTTTGATACGGTGGGCACCCTGGTTGGGCTGTGTAATAAAGCCGGCCTGCTGGATAGCCAGGGCCGTTTACCCCGCGCCAAACAGGCGCTACTGGCAGATGCGGTGGGCACTACGGCTGCCGGTCTGTTAGGGACCAGTGTAGTAACCGCTTATGTGGAAAGCGCCAGCGGTATAGCTGCCGGTGGCCGCACCGGTTTAACATCGCTTACGGTAGCTGTGATGTTCCTGCTGGCGCTATTCTTTGCGCCGGTATTTGCCATGATACCGCAGGCTGCTACGGCGCCGGCTTTGATCATAGTGGGTATGCTGATGATGGGCGCTGTAACGAAAATTGATTTTAATGATGTAACGGAAGCCATTCCCGCTTTCCTGGCTATTGTGATGATGCCTTACAGTTACAGCATTGCAGAAGGGATCGTGTTTGGTATGCTGTCTTATGTGTTGTTAAAAGTGTTGACAGGGCAGTATAGAGTTATAAGCCCGGTTATGTATGTGCTGGCTGCGTTGTTTGTGGTTGCGCTGGTAATGAGTTGATGTTTGTTACCTCAGTTCTGTTAACTCCACTTTATCGTTTTGTACGCTGAGGCGGTGCATTACGCCGCATTTAAGCGCATAGTTATTTTTCTGATGACCTACCGGGAAATTAAAGCATACGGGATAAGAGAGGCCCCGGATCTTTTCCAATACCATATCGTACAGGGTTTTGCCAAATTCTTCGCCCGGATCATCGGGTTTGATGCGGTTAAAACCGCCTAAGATCAGGCCTGCCAGGTTATCCAGCTTGTGGGAACGTTGCAGGTTGCCCAGCATACGATCCAGGCTGTAAAGGTATTCGCCGGCGTCTTCGAGGAATAAGATCTTACCGATGGTATCCAGCTCTGAGTTTGTAGCGGCTACGCTTTGCAGCATGGAAAGATTGCCGCCTACCAATATACCGCTGGCAGCGCCTGTACGGTTGTTGGTATCCGGCGTGGCGGTATATTGCATTTCCAGTCCGGTTAAGGCCTGGCGGATGGAAAGGATGGTATTTTTTACTTCGGGCTCTGCCAGGCTCAGATCATCCGGAAAGCTGTTGCACATTTTGGAGTGCAGTGTGGCTATCCCGTAGTGGCGGTTAATATGGCAATGCAGTACGGTGATATCACTAAAGCCTATTATCCATTTGGGTTTGTTCTGGAATTTTGTAAAGTCCAGCTGGTCCACTATCCTGGCGCAGCCATAACCACCACGGCCGCACATAATGGCTTGTATAGTGCTGTCATCCAGCATGGCCTGCAGATCTGCCAGGCGCTCCGCATCTGTGCCGCCAAAGGTGTAGGAGCGTTTGCCTACGGTGGCGCCGGTACGGATCTTAAAACCCCAGCTTTCCAGGATGCGTACGGCAGGCTGGATCTCTTCTGCGGTGATGTAACCAGCGGGGCAGGTGATGCCAATGGTATCGCCCGGTTTAAGATAGGGGGGAACGGAAGGCACGGGTTTATCAGAGAAGCGGCTGGCCGCTTGTGCAAAACGGCTGAATGCAGGGATACCTATACCGGTACTTATCAGGGAGGACAGGAAATGCTTGCGGTTCATGGGATTAATGTAGGCATTATTTGCAAGATAACATATATACATGCCGCCCCGGCTGGCAGGGCGGCATATATTTATCTTACGCTATGCTGCGCAAAGACCAATGCTCTGTGTACTGTCCGTTCCGGAGCCTTACAATGTCGATGATGTGCATCGTGAAAGGTTGCCCGTTGCCAGGGATACCCATAAATCCGCCGGTCTGAATGCCGCGGATGGCCTTGCGGGTCACTACGGTATCGCCTTCTGCCACCTGGTCATAGATCTCTACGGTAATGTCCTTTACTGCCTGGCGTAATACATTCACAATAAAATGACTTACCGCTTCGCGGTCGCCGGGCAGGTTTATGCTGGCGGCCGTGTGATTAATGAAATCTGCCGCCACGATCTCTTCAAATGCCTGCTGGTTTCCCTGTGCAATAAACGCTTCGTTAAAGCGGCGTACGATGGCCTTGTTCTGTTCTAATGATGTAAGCATGGTGATTATAATTTAACTGTTTGTACTTTGGATTCCAGCATCACGGGGATGTAGATGCGTTGTTGTTTAGCATCCAGGTGAATATCTGCCGGGCCGCCTATTACCGGCAGATCCAGTTTGGTGGCTGTTTTGTTATCGAGGTCGATCTTCTCCAGGAAGCCGGCCGGATGGTCCAGCGCGCCCCAGTCAGAGACCAGCAGGGTATGACTGTTTATCAGTTCCAGTCCGTCAAAGCCGCCGTGTACATCGCCTATGCGCTCATATACCGGTTTGCCCTGCTGCCAGGTGATCATACCTATTTCACCGCCCTGTATGTTCTCAAAAAGAAAGTTGCAGGTGTAGAGGTGTTGATCAGATCTGTCGTAACAGATACCGTTAGCGCCTTTCAGATCGGCTACTTCCCGGATCTGTGCACTGTTGAGATCTACTTCCAGCACCTTGCCTATGTCTGACAGGGAGACGAACAGCGTGTGATCATCCTTTACCGCCAGATCATTGGCAAAGCTGGTGTTGAAGGCAGCGAGGCTGATCTCCTTTGTTTTTTTGCCGGTGCTGAGCGCAATACCTACAATGCGGTCTACATCTGTTACATACAACACGCCATTAATAATGGCGGTGCCTTTGGGCGCGTTGAGTTTTTCTGTAGTGATGCTGGGGGTGATCATTTTGCCCTGGAGGGAGAGTTTGCTGATAAAGCCGTCGCCATCTTTATCCGCCGGGTTCATTTCTTTTCCGATATTGGTGGCGTACAGGAAATGCCCGTCACTATTGAGGCTTTCCGGGTGGGCCAGGCCGTTTTGGGCAAAGGCGTTGCAGGCCAGCATAATGCCAGCCACGAATGCGCATACTTTTTTCATGGGAATAATTTGTTTTGAGATACAGCAACAAACTGCCTGCTACCGCGTGGCAGCTGTATTCCTGTAAATGTTCAATGTAAAGGTATTTTGAAAGGGGGGCCTGGTGGTAACGTTAAAAGCTCAAACAATTGCGTTTTTGGCTCTGGCGTGATTGGGTGTAACGCCATACTCCTGCTTAAAGATGCGGATAAAATGGGGAATATTCTCAAAACCACAGCCCATGGCTACTTCTGACACCTGTTTATCTGAATGCTGCAGCAGCATATGGGCGTGGGCCAGCCGCTGCTCATTGATCCATTTTTTAGGCGCGGACTGGTAACGTTGCTGGAAATCGCGTTTAAAGGAGGCCAGGCTCCGGCCGGAGAGTTTGGCCAGCTCTTCCAGGGTAAGTGGCTGAAAGAGGTGTTTGCGTACTATATAGTCTATATCCAGTGGCTGTCCAAAGGTGATGCTCTGCAGGAACTCCAGGATGTTTTTCCTTTGCGGGCCTGCCAGTAGCAGCAGCAATACTTCCTGCAGTTTAAGCTTCAGGATCATTTCCAGGTTATCCATGGTTTTCCCAAAATAGCTCATGTATTGGGACTTAAAATTGTCCAGCAGCTCATTGGAGGGGATGACCAGATGTGAGGGCGCAGGAGCAGCCTGTGTAGTGGTAAGCTGGTAGTGGTGCAGGAATTTCTTTACAAATTCATCGTTAAAGAATAATAACAAGGCTTCATAATTAAGGCCTTCCTCAATGAATTCCGACATGGTATAAATGCCGCGTTTCATGAGCATGAGGTGGCCGGCTTCCGCGGTGTAGGTACTTTCATCAATATGCAGGCGTTTATGTCCCTGCAGCACAAACAGCAATGTATGTTCTGTAATAAAGTTGGTGTGCTGCTGGGCTGTGTTAGCCAGCTTGTAACGGGCAAAGGCATTGCTATCTGACTGTAGCATATCTTTGTCGCCACCTCGTACTACTATGGGGTACCTTGAAAGCATACTGCAAAGTAACAGATTCTTACACAATTTTATGTGTGGCCTTTATTACGGACATTACGAACACGCTTTCCATATGGCCAATGTTATCGAGCTCACCCAATTTGTTGACATTAAATTCATAGTAGGCGTTCATATCCTTCACCTGCACTTTTAGCATAAAATCAAACTGGCCGGAGATGTTCAGGCACTCTGTTACTTCTGTAAAGCCTGTCACCTCCCGGATGAACTTGCCGCCGGCTTTTTTGCCGTGCTCTTTCAGGGAAATATAACAAAGTACTGTAAGGCCTTTGTTGATCTTGCGGGGATCTATAATAGCGGCGTACTGGCGTATTACGCCTGCCTGTTCCATTTTGCGGATGCGCTCATATACAGGCGTGGTGCTGAGGTTCATACGCGAGGCAATGTCGCGGATGGTCATTTTCGCATCTTCCTGCAGTAGTTTAAGGATACCGAGGTCCTTTTCATCTAACACTATTTCCGGGTAGTCCATTAGAATATTGTACTGGTTTGATAATTTGTTGCCTGTACAATATACTAAATTGCGAATAAAGGAAGGAAGGATTATCTTCTGTTGATCCAGGCGCCGATGTTATACACAAAAGCTACACTGCCCACTCCATCCAGCACCGATATCTCATCCGTATTGATCAGGTAAGCACATCTGACGCCGAAGGAAGCGTGGCCGATAGGAAAACGGAAACCGGCATTTACAACGGGTCCACGTGAGGTGGTATTTGAAGAGAATGAGCCAAACTCTGTATCTACGCTCTGTATTAATTTGTGCCATCCATAACCGGCGCCTACAAAGCCGCCAAATTTGGTGTTAGCGACACGGGTAGCGGCGTTGCCGAAATTATATTCCACCATCAACGGAACATCAATAAAAACGGATACGCTATTAGAAGCGCCGCCATCATAGGTATTGTAATCATAATCAAAGCTACCGCCTAATCCCAGATGGGTACCTATTGAAAAAGTAGATCTTTCAGATAACACTGCTACGTTCATACGCGGGGAGTACATAAGGCCGCCGGAAAGATAATCTGTTGCGCCATAAAATGCCACGCCGGCAGAATGGGCAAAAAAGGTTTTTTGTGCAAGGGCAGGGAGATAGCATAGCTGACATGCCAGGGAAAGGAATACAATGAATTTTCGCATAATAGGGCGTACAGGTTGTGATGGGCACAAAGATAGGGGTTTGCGTTGTGGCGCAATGTTAACCTTTATACTGCTGTAATAGCTGCTGGAGGTCTAACAGGGTATTGATCTCTTCCGGGGTTTTATCCTTGCGCCAGCGGTGTATGCGGGGAAAACGCAGCGCTACGCCTGATTTGTGGCGGTTGCTGGCGGCAATGCCTTCGAAGGCGATCTCAAATACCAGTTCCGGTTGTACGGTGCGTACCGGCCCGAATTTTTCCAGCGAATGTCTTTTTACCCAGTTATCCACTTCGTTGATCTCTTTATCTGTAAGGCCGGAATAGGCTTTTGTAAAGGGCACCAGCTTATCGCCATCCTTTACGGCGAAGGTGTAATCCGTATACAAGTCTGCGCGCCGGCCATGGCCTTTTTGGGCGTAGATCATCACCGCATCTATGGTAAAGGGGTCTATCTTCCATTTCCACCAGTCGCCGCGTTTGCGGCCTACCTGGTAGGGCGCGCTACGGCGTTTTAACATCAGTCCTTCGCTGCCCTGATCGCGGGATTGCTGGCGTAGTTCTGTGAGCCGTTCCCAGCTGTCAAAGGTGATCACCGGCGAGAGACGTAAGGCGGGGTGGTTGGTAAACTCCACCACCTGCTCCAGCAGCTGCCGTCGCTCCTGCAGCGGTTTGTCCCGTATATCCTGCCCCTGCCACTCCAGCAGGTCATAGGAGAGGAAAGCCACCGGCGCTTCCTGCAATTGTTTGCGGGTAACGTTTTTGCGGCCTATACGCGTTTGCAGGCTTTGAAAGGGGAGGGGGAAGTCGTTGGCGTAGGTCAGGATCTCGCCGTCGATCACGGTGCCTTCCGGCAGCGCATCCTGGAGGGGCGCGTATTCCGGGAACTTTTCTGTGATCAGCTCCTCTCCCCGCGACCATACGAACAGCTGTCCGTTACGTTTAATGATCTGTCCGCGGATGCCATCCCATTTCCATTCTGCTACCCAGTCTTCCGGTTGACCCAGTGCCGTGGGACCGTCTTCCAGGGCATAGGCCAGGTAAAAAGGGTAAGGCTTGGAGTCGTCTGCATTGGTATTGTCTGCGTGTAATAGGGTTTCCAGGGTGGTCTGGCGCGGATCCCAGTTGCCGCTGATCATGTGGGAGAGGGTAGCGGGTGGTATATCGTAGGCCAGGGAGAGGGCGTTTACCATCATCTGTTGCGATACGCCAATACGGAAGCCGCCGGTAATGAGTTTATTGAACACAAACCGCTCACCGGTATCCAGTTCCTGCCAGGCTTGCAGGATGAATTGTTGTTTATCCGCCTCTGGCGCTTTTTCCAGCCGCATGAGCTGCTCCAGCCAGTAGTGGAGAGGATGCGTGGACAATTGCTGTCCACTATCCGGCAGCAGGAGGGCAATGGTCTCTCCCAGATCACCTACGGTGTGATAACATTCTTCAAACAGCCATTCCGGTAAGTTGGCGGTTTTTATACACCATTGTTTCAGTTGCGAGCTGTTAACGGTTCGTTTGGGCCTGCGTCCGCTAAACAAGGCCAGTACCCATGGTTTATCCAGGGTATCGGCCGTGGTAAAGTAATGCCGCAGCGCCTCCAGCTTTTCGTTGGTCTTGGTGCTGTTGCTTAATATTTTTACCAGTTGGGTGAAGCGTTGCATAGTTTTAAGTGTTGATGGTACTGCTGGTCTTAACTGTCCTGTTGCGGCGTTTCTGTATTAGCTGCATCTCCTGTTTCATTGATAGTGCTTTCCTCATCCTCATTCCCGAACTCTGTTTTTACTTCTGTGGCAGGTATGCCATTCTCCGTCAAATACCGGGCAAATGCACTGCTGAAACCGTGTGTGGTGAAGACTTTTTCTGCGCCGGTAGCTTTTACTGATTGTAATAATCCTGACCAGTCTGCATGGTCTGACAATGCAAACCCGGCGTCTGCATTACGCCGGCGCATATGGCCGCGTACCTGCATCCATCCGCTGCAAATGCCCAGGGCATATGGGTTGAACCTGCGCATCCAGGGGGTGCCTGCAGCAGAGGGGGGCGCGATGATCAGGCTATCCTTCAGATCTGCTTTGGGCGTATCCGGTGTAATACGTTGCACAGGCGGTAACGGATACCCCTGCGCCAGCAATACTTCATGTGGTATTGCAATGGCGCCATGGGCCAGGAAACGTATACCGGCATCTTTTAGATTGTAGAGTAAACGCTGCGCCTTGCCTAAGCTGTAAGCCAACAGTACGCTGTTTTTGCCGGCCCGCTGGTTCTCCGTTATCCATTCCCGTATTTCGCTAAATATGATGGCTTGCGGTTGCCAATTGTAGATGGGCAGCCCAAAAGTGCTTTCTGTGATAAATACCTGGCAGGGAACCGGTTCAAACTGTCCGGAAAGGCCGTCATTCTCTACTTTATAATCGCCGCTTACTACCCAGGTCTCATTGCCTTGCTGTACCCGTACCTGCGCGCTGCCAATGATATGGCCAGCAGGGTGGAGAGAGATGGTAACGCCGTTGTAATTTATTGTTTCCCCATAAGGCAGGCCCTGTACGCTGATATCGGCGCCCAAACGCAAGCGTAACAAAGGCACGCTATCGTGGTGACAAAGGTAATGACGGTTACCCCAACGGGCATGGTCTGAGTGCGCGTGGGTAATCACTGCACGCTCCACCGGCTGCCAGGGATCTATGTAAAAATCGCCGGCGGCGCAGTAAATGCCTTTATCGGTAAACTGGAGAACAGACATGAGAAACAGCTTTTGGCTTTTTGCGGTTAGCTTTTAGCCGTAGGCCATAAGCTAAGCTACGAATAGGAGGCGGCAAAAAAAATGCCGGAAGATGTTGGTCTTCCGGCATTTTCTTTAGTTGATGGCTTTTAGCAGCAGACTGCAGCTAATGGCTAAAAGCTAACGGCTAGTAGCTGGCGGTCATGTTCATTTTAACGTCGCTGCTATCGTTTTTCTGTATGATGTAAATATTCTTGTTCTCGAAGTAGTCAGGCGTTTGCTCTCCATCTTTCAGGTATACCGGCTGGTAGTTGAAGTTGGTGAACACTTTTTTGTTAGGATCGTTTACATCCGTATTAAAGTACACGCCTTTATCATTTAACAGCTTAATGAAGTAGTAGGTAAGCTCAAATCCTTTAAACGCCATATCAGAGGGGCGCGCCTTATAGGTACGCTTAAAGTAGTCAGAGATATACCGGCTGTAAACGTCTGTTTTGTCGTTGAAATAGGGAGAAGAGTAGTAGAGCTGCAGGGCTTTCAGTTCCGGCTCCTTAAACTTCATTACATCCCATGTAGGCATCCCAAAGATATGCAGGGGATAGGTGGCAGCCTGTACGCTCAGCTTGGTGAGGATGGCTTTTGCGCCAGCTTCGTCCAGCGCGGTCACGATGCAGATGTTGGGGCGGTCTGTAAGCAGGCTTTGAGACAGTTCTGCATCGGTGGTGGCATCACTCCACACTACTTCCCGTATGCGGGATTTGCGCTCGCTTTTCTGCTTATCGTAGGCCGCTTTTATATCATTGGCAATACGTGTTTCAACAGGCGTGTTGCGGCGCAGCAGTACTACGTTCTTAGTGGCAAAAGCCTCCTGTACATAGTTCTGCAATGCTTCGCAGTGTGTTTTAAGCGTGCTGTTGGTAATGAGCAGGAAAGGGTTGCTATTGATGCCGCCATCGTTTGGATAGGTAGCAGATACCAGGTTCACTTCCTTGCTTTTGGCAAAATCGCTCAGTTCTTTCAGTTCCGGGTTGCTTACAGCGCCAATGATCAGGTCCACCGCATCCAGGGTACGGTTGCGTACCAGGGCAGGAACGCTGTTTGCCCGGGATTTGCTGTCGTATACGATCACGTTCAGGTTGAGGCCTTGCATACGCAAGGTATCCAGCGCCAGCTGCGCACCTTCGTAAAAATCGAGGCCTGGCAGCACATAGCGTGGCATGGTGCGGCCTTGTATATCCATAGAGCTGGAGAATACAGAATCCAGGTATAAAGGAGCAAATAATGCGATATTATAAGATGCTCTCTTCACTTCACGGCCAAAAGCGGGCACATTAAAGGGCGCTTTTGCGTCCGGTTTCTTTTCCTCGTCTTTTTTCTTCTCTTCAGTGGCAGGTTTGGACGTTACCGGCGGCGGCAGTTCCGGGCTACTGGTGCTTTTCTTGAACAGCGAACAGGCCGATAACAAAATTGCTATCGCGGCAGCTGTCAACAGTTGTCTGGTAATGGTGGGTAGGCTCATAGCGTTCTTTGAATTACAAAAATCATTCCTGACTGGCAGCTGTAAGCTTTTAGCGGTTAGCTGTTAGCATTGGCACAGATGTTTGTAAAGGCCAGGCGCTAAAGGCTAAGCACTAAAAGCTAAGCGCGCTGTTTTACTCCCATTCTATCGTAGCAGGCGGTTTGGAACTGATATCGTACACAACACGGTTGATACCTTTCACCCTGTTAATGATATCGTTGGACATTTTTGCCAGGAATTCGTAGGGAAGATGTGCCCAGTCTGCGGTCATACCATCGGTAGAGGTAACGGCCCGCAGGGCCACGGTAAATTCATAGGTCCTTTCATCGCCCATAACGCCTACGCTCTGTACGGGCAGTAAGATGGTACCGGCCTGCCAAACTTTATCATACAATCCGGCTTCCCGCAGGCCTTCTATATAAATAGCGTCTGCTTCCTGCAGCATGGCTACCTTATCAGGGGTGATCTCTCCCAGGATCCTGATTGCGAGGCCGGGTCCGGGGAACGGATGCCTGCCCAGGAACAGCTCACTGATGCCTATTTCGCGGCCCACGCGGCGTACCTCGTCCTTAAAAAGGAAACGCAGCGGCTCTACCAGCGACATATTCATTTTTTCCGGCAAGCCACCCACATTGTGGTGGGATTTAATAGTTACGGAGGGACCATTTACAGATACGGACTCAATTACGTCCGGGTAAATAGTGCCCTGGCCCAGGAAAGAAATATCTTTTAACAGGGTGGATTCCTGCTGGAATACCTCTATGAACAGGCGGCCGATGATCTTACGTTTCTTTTCCGGGTCTGATACGCCGGTCAATTCACGGTAAAAGAGCTCACGGGCATTTACGCCTTTTACATTCAGGCCCATGTGCTTATAGGAGTCCAGTACGGTCTCGAACTCATCTTTACGGAGCAGGCCGTTATCCACGAATACGCAATAGAGATTCTGGCCAATAGCTTTGTGTATCAGCTCTGCCGCTACGGTAGAGTCCACTCCGCCGCTCAGGGCCATTACCACTTTCTTATCGCCTACCTGTGCCGTGATCTTAGCAACGGTCTCCTGTACAAAGGCGGCCGGCGTCCAGTCCTGTTTACAGTCGCAGATGTGTACCAGGAAGTTACGCAGGAGCAGTTTACCTTCGAGGGAGTGGGTCACTTCCGGGTGGAACTGCAGGCCCAGCATGGGGTGGGCAGTTTGGTTGTGGCTTTTAAAGGCCGCTACCGGTATATTTTCAGTACGGGCAATGATCTCAAAACCTTCCGGCATCCGCACAATGGTATCGGAGTGGCTCATCCACACCTGACTTTTGGCAGATATATCATAGACCAATGATTCTTCTTTATTCTCATGTTCCATAAAGGCGCGGCCGTATTCGCGGATATTGCTTTTGGCCACTTCGCCGCCAAATACTTTAGCCATCATCTGCGCTCCATAGCAGATGCCCAGTACCGGCACCTTATTGGCCATAGCGGCAATATCTACTATTGGGGCGCCCTGGTCGTTCACAGAGAACGGGCTGCCGGAAAGGATGATACCTTTAATGGAAGGATCCCAGTCAATGGGCTGTAAGCAAGGTTTTATCTCACAGTAAACATTCAGTTCCCGGATGCTACGCGCAATTAACTGGGTGTACTGGGAACCGAAATCGAGAATAAGAATCTTTTCTGTCATGGTGGTGCAAAGATAAAGTCCAAATCCTAATGAACAATTGATAACTTATTAGATGTTTATCCAGGCCGTGAAAACTGAATATTCTGACTGCCAAAATGCCAAAATCAGTATCTTCATAGCATAAATATTCCTCCATTATGAAATCTATCTCCCAATTTCTGTTACTGTTTTCCATCGCATGCCTTGCCAACAGCTGTGATGTTACCGGCCAAAACCATGTAAAAGGCAGTGGTAATATGACCAAAGAAGAGCGTAACGTAGGCGCTTTTAAAACCGTATCTGCCAAGGGCAGCATGGATGTATACATTACCCAGGGACCTGCCAAAGCAGCAGTTATTGAAGCAGAAGATAATATTGCCCCCCTTATTGAGCTGGAAAACCGGGGCGATGAGCTGGTGGTGCGTCTTAAAAGGGGCGTTAATGTAAACACCCGCCGGGAAATGAAGGTATACCTTACCTCTCCGGAAATAGCCGGCGTTAACCTGTCTGGCTCCGGCAATGTAAAGCTGGAGAACAAGATCAGCAACAACAGCGATATGCGTATAAGCCTGACCGGCAGCGGGGATATGGAAGGCGAGCTGAATTCGCCGGACATTAAAGCCAGCATTGCGGGTTCCGGTAACGTTAAACTGGCTGGAGAAACCAAGAACCTGGATATCAGTATAGCCGGCAGCGGTGATTTCCGGGGTGCAGACCTTATGTCTGAGAATGTAGATGTAAGCATTGCCGGCAGCGGTAACGCCAACGTACATGCCAGCGTAAAACTGGATGCCAGTATCATGGGCTCCGGCAATGTGCGTTATAAAGGCAGTCCTCAAATATCTTCAAAGGTAATGGGCTCCGGCTCAGTGGTAAAGAACTGATCCCTAACGTATTAGTATAAACGCGCCTACTGATCTACTATCTTGTTAAAGTAGATTTAACATTTCATTTATCAGATTTATTCAATTTCGAAGTTAGTTTAGCGTCGCAGGCTGTTAGTCTGGAATTTAAACTGCAGGCGAACAACCTGTGATAACTAAAAAACTTTTTAAAGTCCTTTAGCTTAGGTACTGTTGTAAACGATCGCGTGTTACTCCAGTACCTGGCTAAGGCACAAGCCCCATTCCCCCACTATTTACAGGCAATCCGCTACATTACAGCATCCTAACATATATGAAAAATTCGCCTCCTACTATGGCTGTTTATTTGTATGTTTACAGTTTGAACGACTGAACACTGTTCATAATATTATGGCGAAAAAGAAGATACTGGTCATCTACTACACCCAGACCGGGCAGTTGAAAAGGATCATAGACATGGTAACCACCCCGCTCCAGCAGGAGGCGGACATTGTGTTCGAGGAGATCGTACCTGTACAGCCCTTTACCTTTCCCTGGGACAAGCAGCAGTTTTATGACACCATGCCGGAAACGGTGCTGGGCCGGCCGCGCGCTATTCAACCACTGAAAGTGAGCCCGGATGAGCATTTTGACCTGGTCATACTGGCTTATCAGCCCTGGTTCCTGTCGCCTTCCCAGCCTACGGCAGCGTTCCTGCAAAGCGAGGGCGCAGCCCGTTTGCTGAAGGGCAAGAAGGTGCTGACGCTGATCGGCGCCCGTAATATGTGGCTGAATGCGCAGGAGCGGGTGAAAACACATCTGCGGGATATTGGCGCTACGCTGGTAGGGAATATTGCGCTGGTGGACACCTCTTCCAACCTGATATCTGTAATGACAGTGTTGCGGTGGCAGTTCAAGGGCCTGAAAGAGGCCACCCGGTACCTGCCGCCGGCTGGCGTACAGGAGAAGGAGATACAGGCGTCGCCCCGTTTTGCCGCGCCTATTGCCCGCGCCTTGCAGCAGGGTAGCTGGGAGCAGTTGCACCCGCAGCTACTGGAACTGGAGGCAGTTACCCTGAAGCCTAATCTAGTGGTGCTGGAAGACCGCGGTATACGGGCATTCCGCTACTGGTCTAAATTCATCAGCGCCAAGGGCGGGCCGGGAGCGCCGGAGCGCCAGGGACGCGTAAGCATGTATCGGGGATTGTTGTTGCTGGGGATATTTGTGTTAACGCCTATCACCAAAATATCGGCTATGCTCACGCTGTGGCTGAAACGGCAGCAATTGATGAAGGAAGTGACATACTTTAAGGGGATTGGGCTGCGTTAGAAAAATAGATTTTCCCGATATAGTCATGTAGTTTTGTAAATGCACCCGCAAGAGGGGGGAAATTCTGGTATATCCACTTATAATTATATATTTACGCGCTGAAAACGGCATGGTTATGGGATAACACCGTGTAGTTCCGCATGGGCGGGTATTAAAAGAGTATTTATTTCAGATGAAGGACGTTTATATTACAAGGCTATCCAAGTTTTTACCCAACGAGCCTGTTGGAAATGATGAAATGGAAAGTATACTGGGTATGGTAGACGGAAAGCCATCCCGTGCCAGGACCATGATATTGGGCAATAACAAGATCAAGACGCGTTACTATGCTTTGGATAAAAATGGTCGCAGTACCCATACCAATGCAGAGATGACTGCGGCTGCGGTGGGGAGCCTGTTTGACGAGGGCTTTCCTATCAGCAAACTGCAGCTGCTGGCCTGTGGCACTACTTCCCCGGATCAATTATTACCCAACCACGCCGCTATGGTGCATGGTTTGCTGAAATGTCAGCCCGTAGAGCTCATATCTGCTACCGGCGCGTGTGCGGCAGGCATGCAGGCATTTAAATATGCCTGGATGTCCGTAAAATGCGGTAATAGTTCCAATGGGGTAAGTACCGGATCTGAAAAGTTCTCCAGCTGGATGCTGTCCCAGAAGTTTGAACCGGAAACGGAGAACCTGAAGAGCCTGAGCGAAAATCCAATCATAGCCTTTGAGAAGGACTTCCTGCGCTGGATGCTGTCAGACGGCGCCAGTGCGGCCCTGTTCCAGGATAAACCAAATGAAACGGGTCTGTCCCTGCGGGTAGACTGGGTAGAGATAGCCTCTTACGCGCATGAACTGGAAACCTGCATGTATGCCGGCGCCATCAAGGATGGCAATGGCGGTACTGTTGGCTGGATAGATATGACGCCGGAGGAGTGGGCACAGCACAGCGTATTCTCCTTTAAACAGGATACCCGTCTGCTGGGCAAGAACATTGTACCATCTGGCGCAAAAATGTGGAAAGAGCTGGTAGAACGCTACCAGATCAATATAGATGAGCTGGATTATTTCCTGCCGCACCTGTCTTCAGAGTATTTCCGCTTCAGGATAGATGAGGAGATCTCCAAACTGGGCGTGCATATCCCCCAGGAGAAATGGTTCACCAATCTTACCCGTGTGGGTAATGTGGGCACCGCTTCTCCGTATTTTATGCTGGAGGAGCTTATGAATACCGGTATGCTTAAGAAAGGCCAAAAGATAGTGATGATGGTGCCGGAGAGCGCACGTTTCTCCTACGCATACGCCCACCTTACCGTGGTGTGATTCCGGGAGCGGGCCGGTTGTTCCAGAAAAAGACAAAAATGTCAACATCCCAATGAAACAGAACGAAGTACCGCAGGATGGTAATAACCTGCATGATGGCACTTTTAAACAGTTGTTCTACGCTGTGGACGACGCCGGGAAATACACCCCGGTATCCAGCGTTGGATGGGAGCCGGAGAACGTAGCGATGGAACAGGCCTGGGAAGAGGTGCATGCCAGGGTGGAGAAAGCCCGTCAACGAGTACTGGCCGGAGAACTGAGCCCCGTTGGCTATTACATGGAGAAAAACCTGATGGACCTTACCCTGCTGGCCAGTTATGTTGGCAAATTCCAATGGCAGGTAAAGCGTCATATGAACCCCAGGGTCTTTAACCGCTTAAGCGACAACATGCTGCATAAGTACGCAGCCGCTTTCAAAATAACCATTCAGGATCTAAAGCATATAAAATAGTTATTTGTTCATAGTCTGCGGTCCGCAAGCCACGCTATTGGCGGTGGTTTGCGGGCCGCGGACCATTCAGGCATTATGAGCGAGATTTCTTTCAGCCACGTACAAACGGCACATTGCGAGAGCGGGGTTATATCCAACCTGTTCAGGCATTACGGACTGTCCATCAGCGAACCTATGGCTTTTGGCATAGGGGCCGGTATTTTTTTTGGCCACCTGCCTTTTGTAAAAGTGAACGGCGTGCCGGGCACTACTTACCGCATATGGCCCGGCGCTATTTTTCAGCGGGTATGCGAGCGCCTGGGCGTAAAGATGCAGTCGCAGAAATTCTCCAGCCCGGAAAAGGCACAGCAGGAGCTGGACCGCGTAATAGCGCAGGGTATCCCGGTGGGCGTACTATCCAGCGTATACTATCTGCCTTATTTTCCGCCATCCTACCGTTTTCATTTTAATGCGCATAACCTGGTGATCTATGGTAAGAACGGGGAAAATTACCGTGTGAGCGATCCTATTATGGATACTGTTACGGAAATTGATCCTGCCAGCCTGTCTGAGGCCCGTTTTGCCAAAGGTTTCCCGGAGCCTAAAGGAAAGATGTATTACCCGGTAACCATGCCCGCGGACATCTCCCTCCAGAAACCCATTAAACAAGGCATAGAACAAGCGTGCCATTATATGCTGAAGATACCCGTGCCTATGTTTGGGGTAAAAGGGATGCGTTTCCTGGCAAAACGTTTAAAACATTACCCGGAGAAGGTAGGCGACCGCAGGGCCACGCTTTACCTGGGCAATGTGATACGTATGCAGGAGGAGATAGGTACTGGCGGCGCAGGTTTCCGGTTTATGTATGCGGCCTTCCTGCAGGAAGCCGCGGGCGTGTTACAGCAGCCGGAACTGAGCAAGCTTTCCCTGGAGCTTACGGGTATCGGCGATCTTTGGCGCAATTTTGCTTTTCATGCCGGCCGTGTTTGTAAAAGCCGTGCCGCGGATAATATCTCCTACAATGAGCTGGGTGACATGCTGATACAATGTGCCGCAGCGGAAGAAGTGTTCTTTAAGAAGCTGTCGAAGGTGCAGCTATGACCGGCCACCGTGGCTGAGGATAATGAAAGGAGTGGGGCAAGGGCGCTCCGCATTTGACCATCGTAATTTAGCAACATGTTTAGTATCTCCGTACAAGATCTGCATAAAACCTACCCGGGTGCGTTGGAGCCCTCTGTGAGCGGGTTATCTTTCAGTTTCCCCAGGGGTATTATTGCTGGTTTGCTGGGACCAAATGGCGCAGGTAAAACCACTACCATTTCCATCCTTTGCGGGCTGGTAAGGGCTGATAGCGGAAAGGTGCAGGTGTTTGACTTGGCCCAGGATGTTGCCCACCGCGAGGCCATTAAACGGCTGATTGGTATTGTGCCTCAGCAGATAGCGCTGTTCCCACAGCTGACGGCGGTAGAAAACCTGGTATATTTTGGCAACCTGTACGGTCTTAAAGGGAAACCACTGCGCGATAAGATAGACGAGTTCCTGCTGCGCTTTGGCCTGGAGAAGAACGGGCATAAGGAAGTATATAAATTCTCCGGCGGTATGAAACGCCGTACCAATATCATTGCAGCGCTGCTGCATGACCCGCAGCTGCTTATACTGGATGAGCCTACGGCTGGCGTAGATGTACAATCCCGCAACCTGATCCTGCAATTCCTGAAGGACTATAACCAGCAACAAGGCGTAAGCATACTATATACCTCGCATCTGCTGGAAGAGGCACAGTCGCTGTGCCACGAAGTGGCCGTTATTGATGTAGGGCGGCTGGTGTTGCAGGGGCAACCATCACAGCTGATACAACAACATCCGGAATGCCGCAACCTGGAAGATGTATTTCTGCATTACACGGGGCTGGCGGTAAGAGACTGAGTTTAATTACAAATTACTAATTACGAATTACTAATGATGATCGGAGCGGTATGATCTGTAATTGGTGATTAAAAGGGAATTATGTTAAGATTACTGGCTACAATACGTAAAGAATGGCTATTGTTGATAAGGGATAGGGGCGGATTGGCTTTGCTGTTCCTGATGCCGCTGGTATTGATAACCGTGATGGCGCTGATAGAAGATGCACCGTTCCGTGATTACCAGGAGCTGAAGTTTGACGTGCTGACGGTTGATAATGATCACGGCCGTTTGGCCCGTTATATTAAAGAAGGCCTGGAGCACAGCGGTCAGTTTAACCTGGTGGACACGCTAGCGGGACAAGCAGTAACAGAAGCAGCTGCCAAAAAGCTGGTGAATGAAGGCGATTACAAGATCTGTATTGTGATACCCCGGGGCGCTACGGCTGCTATTGTGAGTAATGCGAACCGCATTGTAAATGATCTCTCCAAACGTATGGGGCTGCCGGCTGTAGCGCCGGTAAAAAGCCGGAACGACTCCCTGGATGTAACGATCTATTTTGACCCCGCCGCCAAAAAGGCTTTTAAGAGCTCTATACATCAGGCCCTGGATAATTTCCTTACACAGGTAGAAACGGATCTGCTGCTGGAGCGTATCAAACAACAGCTACGCAGCCGTGAAGCGGAAGCCGCGGACACCTTTGCCATACAGCTAAAAGCCGTAGGGCTCCGGGAACAGGCTACCGGTCCCACCAAACAGATCGATATCATCTATAACTCCGTACAACATAATGTGCCTGCCTGGAGCATATTTGCCATGTTCTTTATCGTGATCCCCATTGCGGGCAACATGATCCGGGAGCGGGAGGATGGCAGCCTGTTACGCATCAAACTTATACCCGGTTCTTACCTGGCTATGCTAACCGGTAAGATGCTGTTCTTTATGAGCATCTGTGTGGTACAATTCTACCTGATGATACTGGTGGGCATTTATTTACTGCCGCTGCTGCATCTGCCCCGGCTTAGCCTGGGCCATACCTATCTGCCAGCATTTGTGGTAGCCCTGTGTATAGGGCTGGCAGCCACGGCTTATGGCATACTTGTTGGCACCGTATTTAAGACCCCTAACCAGGCGCTGAGTTTTGGAGCTATCTCTATTGTGATCCTGTCTGCTATTGGCGGTATATGGGTGCCCCTGGAGGTAATGCCGCCCACCATGCAGTTCATTGGGCATTTAACGCCGCTTAACTGGGGGCTGGAGGCGATCAACGATATTTACCTGCGTAATGGCGGCCTGCAGCAGGTGTGGGCAAATGCCGCCAAACTGATGGCTTTGTGCGGCGTTATGCTGTTTATAGCCGCCAGGGTGGAGAAGAAGCGGATGGGTTAAGCGTGTGCCACGGATGGAAATATTTTCTAATCAATTGTAAAACTGTATTTTTACCGCCGTCCCTGTAATAAAAGGGAGGGCTTAGCCCAGGTTTCGCGGGGGATTCACTACGGACCGGGTCATAAACCTACAACACTGAATATGGAAGAGTTAAAAAAGAAACTGAAAGTACAGATCATCGAAGCATTGAACCTGCAGGATACCAAGCCTGAAGATATTGATGACAACGCGCCTTTGTTTGGCGAAGGTCTGGGGCTTGACAGCATTGATTCCCTGGAGCTCATGGTACTGCTGGAAAGACATTACCAGATCAAAGTGGAAGATCCGCGGGAAGGCCGCAAAATACTGCAGTCTGTGCAATCCATGGCGGAGTTCATACAATCTAAACAACCGGCTTAAGTAGCATCAGCAGCATGGCGGAACGTGTGTTTATAACAGGTATGGGAATGATCACCGCCATTGGTGATACGGTAACAGCCAACTACAATAGCCTGCGGCAACAGCAAAGCGGCCTTGGGTTTACCCAGTACCTGGATACCATGTATCAGGGCGTGCTGCCGGTAGCAGAAGTAAAACACAGCAGTGAAGCGCTGAGTGAAATGGCGGGCGTGCCGCACCAACCGGAATATACACGCACCACGCTTCTTGGGCTGATAGCCATACAAGAGGCGCTGCAGCAGGCGGGTATCACACAACAGTTACATACAACGCCTACTGGTTTTGTGAATTCCTCTACCGTAGGGGGAATGTGTGATACGGAGAAAGTATACTTTGATATCATTGACCCGGAGAAACACGGGGATTTCCTGAAATATATTGATACGCTGGACTGTGCGGACTGCACACAACGTATCGCTGATAAGGTGGGTATAACCGAAGCGGTCACCACCATCAGCACGGCCTGTTCCTCTTCTGCCAACGCCCTTATGTACGGGGCGCGCCTCATTAAACAGGGCGTTTTACGCCGCGTTATCTGCGGTGGCACAGAAGCCCTTACCCGCTTTACCCTTAACGGATTCAATTCTCTAAAGAACGTGGATAAACAGCCCTGCCGCCCGTTTGACCATCAGCGTAATGGTTTAAACCTGGGGGAGGGAGCAGCTTACCTGGTACTGGAAAGTGAATCGCTGGTACGGGAAAACGGCAGCCAGGTACTGGCGGAGCTTAGCGGGTATTGTAATAGTAATGAGGCTTTTCATCCTACGGCGCCTTCTCCGGAAGGCGATGGGGCTTATGCGGCTATGAGCCAGGCATTAGCCATGAGCGGCCGCTCCCTGCAAGATGTGCAGTACGTAAATGTACATGGTACCGCTACCTGGAGCAATGACCTATCCGAAGGCAAAGCGCTGGAGCGTTTATTTGGCGACCAGGTACCGCCATTCAGCTCCACTAAACCGTTTACCGGGCATACCCTGGCGGCGGCGGGCGCTATAGAGGCCATCTATTCTGTGCTGGCGATACAGCACCAGGTGGTTTTCCCCAACCTGAACTTTTCTGAGAAAATGGAGGAATTGTCCATTATGCCGGAAACCCGGTTGCTGGAACAATATCCGGTACAAACAGTTATTTCAAATTCATTTGGCTTTGGCGGCAATAATGCCTCCCTGGTGATCAGCAAATATGAAGGGTAAGTGTTACATACAGGGCGCAGCAGCGATAACGCCCCAGCATACATTTGAGGGCGACCTGCTTTCCAGTCCGCTGGTGAGCGGGGCGGGTAATATGTTATCCATTGTGGAACCGGATTATAAAGCTTTTATCCCCGCTAACAGCCTGCGACGTATGACCCGTTTGCTGAAAATGGGCCTTACCACTGCACTCAAAGCTATACAGGATAGCCAGCTAAGTACACCGGGCGCTATTGTTACCGGTACTGGTAAAGGCAGCCTGCAGGACACGGAGCGTTTTATAAAAGATATACGCCAGTATGAGGAAAAGGCACTGAACCCAACGCCTTTTATCCAGAGTACTTACAATGCGGTGAATGGGATGATAGCGGTACAACAACAGGTAACCACGTATAACAACACTTTTGTACACCGTGGTTTTTCTTTTGAGAGCGCTTTGCAGGATAGTTTGCTACTGCTGGCAGAAGGCGTGTCCCACACACTTACCGGGGCTTTTGATGAAATATCCGCAGAACATTTTTATATAAAATCCCGCATTGGGCATTGGAAAACAGCGACTGTTAACAATGCGGAGTTGTATCACCATCTTTCTCCCGGCACTATCTCCGGCGAAGGCGCCAGCTTTTTTGTGCTGGCTGCGGCGCCTACTGTTAACAGCTATGCCTGTATTGCGGGTTTGAAAATGTTATACAAACCGTCACCGGCTACGCTAACAGCGGCGCTATCTGCTTTTTTAGCAGAGCAGCAGCTGACGGTAGACGATATAGACCTGGTGTTAAGCGGCCGTAACGGCGATAGTAATTTTGAACATTACTATACGCATATGGACGCCAGCTGGCCCTCTGTACCGCAATTACCTTTCAAACATCTTTGTGGCGAGTATGAAACAGCCGGGGCTTTTGCCTTGTGGCTGGGGGCACATATCATCAGGGCGCAACAGGTACCGCAGCAATGGTATCCTTTTCAACACTCCTTTCCCGGCCGGATCAACCGGATCTTGTTATACAATCATTTCTTTGGCGATCAGCATGTGTTTATTCTGCTGGAGCATGCTGTAATTCCTGGCGCATGAAGTGTTCCAGCGTTTCTTTAGAAGGTAGCTTTACTTCATATTGGGATACGAACAGGGCCTGATCCATGCCGGCGGTGGCGTACTGCACCAGCGTTTCATTTTTATCAGTGACCATTAAGATACCAATGGGTGGGTTATCATCCGGCTGCATGATCTCTGATCTGTAAAAGTTAAGGTAGGTGTTTAATTGTCCGGCGTTAATATGACTGAAAGCGGCGACTTTTAGCTCTACCAATACATGGCATTTTAATACGCGGTGGTAGAATACCAGGTCGATGAAGAAGTATTCATCGCCGATGAGGATGCGTTTCTGTCTTCCTTCCAGGCAAAAGCCGTGGCCCATTTCGAGGAGAAAATCCTGAAAGTGTTCTACTAATGCCTGTTCCAGGTTGTTTTCTGTTACCAGTGCTTTTTGTGGCAGGCCCAGGAACTCGAAGGCATACATGTTCTTGATGAGGTCTGCCGGCCGCATGGGGGTATCTGCATGGGTTTCGTGGATCATACGGTGCAGTTTTTCTTTATCGGTGGAAAGGCCCATGCGTTCGAAGTAGAGGCTGTTGATCTGTCTTTTTAGTTCGCGTACGCTCCAGTTGCCTTTGATGGTTTCGAGCTCGTAGAAGGCGCGTTTGAGGGGATCTGAGATGGACAGCAGCTGTACAATATGAGTATAAGAGAGCTTGTCAAGCAGTTGTTGTGGTGGCGTAAACAATTCATCAGATTTGGCAATCGGTGATTGCCAAATTGTAGACGATTGATTATTAGATGGTTGTAATTTGGCGATCAGCGATTGCCAAATTGGTGCAGGTACGGATGCTTGAATGATTGGTCCTATTTGTGGATAACTAGAGTAGAATTGACGGTAGAGGCGAAGATTGCGATGTGAGAAGCTATCCTTGTTTAACTTTTCAGCAAGCTTAAACAACAACTGTTCGCCATACTTTGCCCTATCTTCTCCTTTTTGCTCATATTCTACAATGTGATACCCTATCAGCCAATTTCTGACAGTCAATAACCGGTTTACAGCCTTAGCCGCTGCTTCATGTAAATTTTGGTGCGTGTTTTCAATGCTTTGTAATAGCAGGTTAAAATTCATAAGGATATGCTTTTTGGTTTAACAATATTCACATAACAAGATTCATATGACAAGGAGAAGCTCTGGGGAAGGCGTACAACAAGGGTGTAACAAACCTATTCGTTAGTAACCGTGTTTCAAATGTATGGGGTTTTAGTATGCAGCCCAAAAAAAAGTGGCGGATATTGGCCGCCACTTTCACATTGATAAGCTGTGTATCATTTTACAATTCTGAATACCGGATATCGCAGAAATCCGGGCTCCGCATACTGTGAATGGCGGTATACAAAATCCAATTGAGCAGCGCCATTATTCGCAAAGGCGGTATCTGTTGCCCTGCGTTTTTCCAGTTCGGCTTTTACTTCCGGATGGTGTTGTAAGTATTCTGCGCCGGTATCTTCAAATACGTAACTGGAGTAGCCTTCCTTTTGTGTAAGGATAGCGTCGAAGAAATTCCAGGCAAAGAAGGAATCGCCGCCGGTGGGTTCCAGTGTTTCCATAAGGTAACGGTTGGCTGTTTGATCCATAGGGATATAATAATCGCCTTTACGGAATGCGATGCGTTCGCGTGTAACTGTGAGCTTTACCTGGTTATGCAGGTAATGTTTTTCAAAGGGCCGCGCAGCGGTTTTATAATCGTCAATATGATATACCTCTACTTCTATGGTGGTATCGTTTGCCAGGCGCCGCATGGTTACATGGCTGTTCTTTAGGAGATCGGTCACGGTCCACCAGCCTTGCGGGATGATGTAGGCCTCTGGCTTCTGTACGAAGTTGCCGGCTGTAGCATAGTTATAGAAAGGGATCTGCCGTTCGTAAGGCTGGCTGCGATCATAATAGAGGCGTGGCTGTCCGGAAATATCGCTGGTCTTATGGCCGGCGGTAAAGCCTTTAAAGGTAAGGGTGCTGTGCCGGCTCATATCTGTTTTCCATTCCAGGGGAAAGGTTGACTGGGTTTTTACTGCCAGCTTGGTCTGTTCACGCAGGTTTTTAATAGCATCGCTATGTTCGCTTACAAACTGGATAAAACATTCCATCAGTTCATAGGTAGCCTTTACGCGCTGCGGATAGGGCTTGAGCATATGTGTTTCCGGTACAAAACCAAAGGTGTGGAACAGGGTGGTGTATCCGCTGGAATAGCGGGGACCGTCAGCATATTCCGTCCAGCCGCTGTCTGGCGTTTCGCCAAAATGGTTTACGTAGGGGATCAGGTCATATCCTCTTGCCTTCATTAATTTATACAGGCCCGGCTCGAACTCCTTATTCAGGAATTCGCCCATGGGGCCGCCCAGTTTGTCGTGCTGGGTGCTGAGCAGGGTCATTACATGCTGGTAGTCTGCGCCATTGCTGACATGGTTGTCCACAAATACGTCTGGGTCCGTAAGCTGGTAGATCTGCTGAAAGGAGCGGGCATTTTTGGAGTCGCATTTAATAAAGTCCCGGTTAAGGTCCAGGTTTTGTCCGTTACCGCGGGAGCCAAAGGCCTCCGGGCCGTTCTGGTTAACCCGGAAGTCCCGGCTGCGGTTCAGACTGCCGCCTATATTGTAAACGGGTATTACGGCCAGCACCACATTGTCTGGCAGGTGCTTTTTGCCCTGGGCCAGGTCGCGTAACAGCATCATGCTGGCGTCAATACCGTCCGGCTCACCGGGGTGTATTCCATTGTTAATGAGGATAATACGTTTGTTCTTTTTGTGCAGGCTGTTAAAGTCAAAATCGCCCTGGGGGGAATAAATGACCAGGTGCAGCGGGTAGCCAGCGTCTGTGGGCCCCATTTCCTGCATCTTTATCTGCGGAAAGCGTTTATCCAGCTGCTCGTAATAGCTGATACATTCCGTGTAAGTGGCCGTTTCCAGGCCCTGGGTACGTTCAAAGCGGGTAAGCAGGTCCTGTGCGGACGCCTGCAGGTATAGCATGCCGCATACGGTAGCGATCAATAGTTTTTTCATCCGTTCAAGTTTATCTTTTGTTAGTCCGGGAGCTCGGGGCAGCAGATCTTGTTGTATGGTAAGCGCGGGTGAGCTCCGTCCGGAGGGTTAAAATACTCAAAGGCGTTCATATATCATATGGTTGATATGCTTTTAGGGATAGACGGAAACCGGGGTCTGTAGATAGGGGAGAGTAGGGGAAACAAAAAAGCCCTTCCTGGTTTACAGGAAGAGCTGGAGTGCATATCTTTATAATAAGGCGGCGATTAAGCCAGGGTGTTCACCTTCTTAGCCAGTTTGCTCTTCAGGTTAGCAGCCTTATTTTTATGGATCACATTACGTTTAGCCAGCTTGTCGATCATAGCTACCACGCTTGAAAGATCTTTCTCAGCGGCGGCTTTGTCAGTCAGCGTCTTCAAATCACGGATGGCATTACGGGTTGTTTTACCGTAGTAACGGTTACGCTCATTACGCTTTCTGCTCTGACGTACGTCTTTTTTCGTTGCTTTATGGTTTGCCATTTTTCAATTTTCAGTTTCAGGAGGGCAAAGGTAAAGATTAGTTTTTTAGAAAACAAAAATTATATCCTGTGTGCCGAATGGAAGGTAAAGATATCGTCCGGGTTACCACATCTATATAATATATTTCAAATGTATTTGTGTCTCAGGTCTGCTCCATCACAACCGATATGGCTGTTTTTACCCATAAAGACAACTAAGATTTTACTAGCGCTTTAACAAAAAACACGCGATATTTGCAATCCAATATTATAATGGGTATCAAATTTCACCAGACAGCGTAATTTGAACCGAAGACTAAGCAAAACTCGTTGTAAATGAAGGACTTCTCATTTGTCACTAACTCGCACCCTGCTTACATTGAATCGTTATACCAGGATTACCGGAAAGATCCTCAATCTGTTGATCCTGAATGGGCGAAATTTTTTGAGGGATTTGATTTTGCGGTATCTAATCAGAATGGAAAAGCAGCAGGTTCGGCGGTGGCGGCAGGTAGCAGTGCTTTACCGGTATCCAGCGACCAGCTTACCCGGGAATTGAACGTTTACAGGCTGATACAGGCCTACCGTAAAAAAGGCCATCTTATCTCCAAAACCAATCCTATCCGCGAAAGGAAAAACCGCCAGGCCAACCTGGATATCACTTTCTTTGGCTTTAGCGACGCGGACCTGAAAACAGAATTCTTTGCTGGTCAGGTACTGGGCCTGGGTAAAACCACCCTGGAAAACATCGTAAACCGGTTAAAACAGGTATATGCCGGCCCCGTTGGGTTGGAATTCACTTATATCAACGACGCCAAAAAGATAGAGTGGCTGCAGCGCGAAATGGAAAATACGCTGACCCAGCCCGTTCCGCTGGAAAAGCGTAAACGCATTCTCCAGAAGCTGAACCAGGGCGTTATCTTCGAAAAATTCCTGCATACCAAATATATCGGGCAAAAACGCTTTTCGCTGGAAGGCGGCGAAAACACCATTACTGCCCTGGACGCCATGATCAATGCCGCATCTGAGCTGGGCGTACAGGAAGCCGTAATTGGTATGGCTCACCGCGGCCGTCTGAACGTGCTGGCCAATATCCTGGGCAAGACCTATGAGCAGATCTTCAATGAGTTTGAAGGCCTGGCTACCCCGGATATCACCATGGGCAGCGGCGACGTAAAGTACCATCTTGGATTTCACTCTATAATAGATACCCCTGCCGGCAAAAAGGTAAACCTGCAGCTGCTGCCTAACCCTTCGCACCTGGAAGTGGTAGACCCGCTGGTGACAGGTTTTGCCCGCAGTAAGGCAGATGTGATCTATAACAGCGATTACGACCGCATACTGCCTATCCTGATCCATGGCGATGCCGCTGTTGCAGGTCAGGGCGTAGTATATGAGCTGGTGCAGATGAGCAACCTGAAAGGTTACTATACCGGCGGTACCATGCACTTTGTGATCAATAACCAGATAGGGTTTACGACAGATTTTGATGATGCGCGCTCATCCGACTACTGTACCAGCGTTGCAGCCATTGTGCAGGCGCCGGTATTTCACGTGAACGGCGATGACGCCGAAGCCGTGGTAAAAGTGTCTGAGATAGCCACCCGTTTCCGCCAGGAGTTTAACTGTGATATTTTTATTGACCTGCTTTGCTATCGCAGGCATGGCCATAACGAGGGCGACGAGCCTAAGTTTACCCAGCCCAGCCTGTATGCGCTGATCGATAAACATGCGGATCCCCGCGAAGTATATACCCAGTACCTGCTGAAGAATGGCGAGAATGACGCGCAGGACCTGGCAAAAGAAATGCAGAAAGTATTCTGGGCAGACCTGCAGGAAAGACTGGATGAAGTAAAACAGCATCCGCTGCCTTACAGCTATCAGAAACCGGAGGAATGGTGGGCCGCGCTGCGCAAAGCCACTCCGCAGGATTTTGACCAGTCGCCGGTAACTGCTATCAAACAAGAAGATTTTACCCGCCTGTTCAATAGCCTGATGCAATGGCCCAAGGAGTTTGTGCCTTTGCGTAAGGTGGACAAGCTGCTGAAAGATAAGATCAAACTGTATGAGACAGAAGGTAAGGTAGATTGGGCTACAGGCGAACTGCTGGCCTACGCCAGCCTGCTGATGGAAGGAAAGGACGTGCGCATGAGCGGTGAAGACGTACAGCGCGGCACTTTCTCCCACAGGCATGCCATCCTGTTTGATGAAAATACGAACGCTACTTATAACCGCCTGGGCCACTTGCAGGAAAAGCAAGGCCAGTTCCGGATCTATAATTCCCTGCTGAGCGAATTTGCCGTAATGGGCTTTGAATATGGTTATGCTATGGCCAACCCCAATACCCTGGTATTGTGGGAAGCACAGTATGGCGATTTTGTGAACGGTGCACAAACGGTAATAGATCAATACCTGACCAGCGCAGAGCAGAAATGGACCACGCAGAACGGCCTGGTGCTGTTACTGCCTCACGGTTACGAAGGCGGCGGACCGGATCACTCCAATGCCCGTCCGGAGCGCTTCTTACAATCCTGTGCAGAGTATAACATTGTAGTTACGAATATCACCACCGCGGCTAACTTCTTCCATGCGCTGCGCCGCCAGCTTACCTGGCAGTTCCGCAAACCGCTGGTGAACTTCTCGCCCAAGGCAAACTTGCGTCATGCCGGCGCTTATTCTACCATGGCGGATTTCACTACCGGCGGCTTTAAGGAAGTGCTGGATGATCCGTTTATTGAAGACGCGTCACAGGTGAAGAAAGTGCTGTTCTGTACCGGTAAGATCTATTTTGACCTGAGCGAAAAGCAGGTAAAAGAAGGCCGTAAGGATGTAGCCATTGTTCGCCTGGAGCAGCTGTATCCGTTACCGGTAGCCCAGCTGGAAGCCATTAACCAGCGTTATAAGGGCGCTACCTGGTTCTGGGTACAGGAAGAGCCGCTGAACATGGGCGCCGCGTCTTATCTGCAGATGAACCTTAAGCAGCTGAATTATGGCGTTATCAGCCGTAACCCCAGCGCCGCCACCGCTACCGGTTATGCCAAAGTGCACAACCGTGAGCAACAGGAGATCATTGATACAGCATTCAATATCTAACGTAAAAGATGGGCCGCAAAAATGGTCATGTACCGGTTTTTGCCCTACATATATAATTGCAAACAGAAAACTGAAATATGGTTGTCGAAATCAAAGTTCCTACGGTAGGAGAATCTATAAGCGAGGTAACAATTGCGAAGTGGTTGAAGAAAGACGGGGATTATGTGCAGCAGGATGAGGTGTTATGTGAAATGGAATCGGAAAAGGCCACCTTTGAACTGAATGCAGAGAAAGCAGGGGTATTGAAGATCGCGGCCCCGGAAGGCGCTACATTAAAGATCGGTGATGTAGCCTGTACTATTGATACCGATGCAGCAGCCCCCGCATCCGCAGCACCTGCTGCAAAAGCGGCTACTGCGGCGCCCGCAGCAGCGCCTGTTGAAACGGCAGCGCCTGCAGGTCCTCCCCCGGCCAATAAGGGAACTATTGATATGAAAGTGCCCACCGTAGGAGAGTCCATCAGTGAAGTGACTTTAGTGAAATGGTTAAAACAGGATGGCGACTACGTGGAGCGTGATGAGGTACTTTGCGAAATGGAATCTGAAAAAGCCACTTTTGAGCTGAATGCGGAAGAAGGCGGGATCTTAAAACGCGTAGCAAAAGAAGGTGACGTACTGAAGATAGGTGATCTGGCCTGCCAGATAGATACGAACGCCGCCCGCCCGGCCGGCAAAGCAGCTCCTGCTGCCGCCAAGGCAGAAGCGCCTAAGGCCACCCCGCAGGTGCAACAGGCGCCGGTAACAGCCATCCCGGATAATATCAAAACTACCCCGGTAGCGGCCGCCCTGATCGCAGATAAACATGTGGACGCGTCTTCCATCAAAGGCAGCGGCGCCCATGGCAAGATCATGAAGGACGATGTATATGCTGCTCTTCAGAACCCTGGCGTAGCCATCGGCAAAGAACTGTTTGGCCGTGCAGAGCGCAGGGAGAAGATGAGCAACCTGCGTAAGACGGTATCCCGCCGCCTGGTAGAAGCCAAGAATACTACGGCCATGCTTACCACCTTTAACGAGGTAGACATGACCCGTATCATGGAACTGCGTGCGCAGTATAAAGAATTGTTCAAAAAACAGCATGAGGTGAACCTGGGCTTTATGAGCTTCTTCACCAAAGCGGTTTGTTTTGCACTGCAGGAGTTCCCTTCTGTAAATGCATATATTGACGGCGAAGAGCTGGTATTCCATGATTACTGTGATGTATCCATTGCGGTATCTGCGCCCAAAGGCCTGGTAGTACCGGTGATCCGCAACGCGGAAAGCCTGGGTATGGCAGAAATTGAGAAGAAAGTGGTGGAACTGGCTACCAAAGCCCGTGAGAACAAACTCACCATGGATGAGATGACCGGCGGCACCTTCACCATCACTAATGGCGGCGTATTTGGTTCCTTAATGAGCACGCCCATCATCAACATACCGCAGTCTGCTATCTTAGGCATGCACAAGATCCAGGAGCGCCCCATGGCTATCAATGGCCAGGTGGTGATCCGCCCGATGATGTACTTAGCGCTGAGCTATGATCACCGCATCATTGACGGCCGTGAGTCTGTAAGCTTCCTGGTAAGGGTGAAGGAAATGCTGGAGAATCCGGAGCAGCTGCTGTTCGGAAAAGATCCGCTGAAGGCATTGCTGAAACTGTAACAAGCCAACTTTAAAATAGGAGGGGCTGTGTCAGATCATTGATACAGCCTCTTTTCATTTTATGTACAATCACATTCCAATTACCTTTGTACTATGACCCGATGGGAAAGTTATCTCGTATCCGCGACACGCGTAATAGATGGTTATGATGGCACGTTGCCCCTGCACCATTTCCTGAAGCAATTCTTTAAGCAAAACCCCCAGATGGGCGGGCGCGACCGGCGCTGGATATCACAGCTGGTTTATGCATTTTACCGTATGGGGCACCTGTGGAAGGGCATTATGCCGGTGCAGGACAGGATACTGTCAGGCCTGTTCCTGTGCGAGACCCAAGGTAATGAGATATTGGCTGCTTTCCGCCCGGAGTGGAATGAGCAGGTGAGCCTGACCCTGCCGGAAAAGCTGGCTATAGTAAGCTTTAATGGCGAAACGGTTACACCTGCTGCCATTTTTCCTTTTGCGGATGAACTATCTGCCGGGATAGACGCGGCGGCTTTTGCCAATGCGTATTTTGTACAGCCCTATCTTTTTATCCGCGTGCGCAAACAACAGCAACAGGCTGTTACAGCGTTGTTACAGGAAGCCGGTATTACTTATGAATGGCGTACAGATGATCTGCTGGCATTGCCTAATGGTACCAAAATAGAGACCCTTATTCCCCGTAAGGATTGGTATGAGATACAGGATGCTTCGTCCCGGGAAACGGGCCGGCTGTTTAAACCAGCGGCTAAGCAGCAATGGTGGGACTGCTGTGCCGCCAGTGGCGGAAAATCGTTGTTGCTGCTGGATACCGCGCCGGCTGTGCGGCTTACGGTAAGTGATGTACGTTCTTCCATCCTGGAAAACCTGGCCAACCGTTTTTATGCAGCGGGGGTACAATTTGACGAGCGTAAAGTACTTGATCTTACACAACCGGTACCCAAAGGTACCTTTTCCCATAGCGGGTTTGACGGCATTATCCTGGATGCGCCCTGCAGTGGTTCCGGTACCTGGGGCCGTACGCCGGAGAACCTGTATTTCTTTGAGCAAAGACGTATTGCTACTTTCCAATCATTACAACAACGGATCGCCACCAATGTAGCACCGCTATTGAAGCCAGGCGGCGCACTGATCTATATTACCTGCTCTGTTTTTAAGCAGGAGAATGAAGAAGTGGTGAAATATATCTGCGAACAAACCGGCCTGCAATGGCAGGAGGGCGGGCTTATTGCCGGGTATGAGAATGGCGCGGATACTATGTTTGCAGCGAGGCTGGTGAAATGATGTGCAGATGAAATGCAGCAAAGACGATTATCCGCGCATCAGTACTTCATTAGTTTCACTACCTCCCGCTTTGCTCCCTGTACCATCCGTAAATAATACATTCCCGTGGGCAGCTGCTGCAGCCCCGTTTGTGAGCTAAAGTAACCGTATGCGCCATAAGATGATAGCAACCAGTTTTTGGTAACCCTGCCGCCAGCGTCTATCAGCTGCATATGTACCGGGTCCTGGCTTGTTGAGGAACTATAGTATACGTTAAACTGGTTGCGGAAGGGATTAGGAAATACCTTGATGGGGCGGGAACCCAGTTGCTGGCGGATATAGGCGGTGTCCTGCATTTCCTTTTTCAACAACGTATCATAGGCGGCCCTGAAATCCGGTATGCCATAGCCAATGCGGTTATCCGGGCTTGTATATTGACTGGAGGAGGCTTTTACGGCCTGCAGTATCTCCATATTGCTGCGGCGGGGAAACGCCTGCCACAGGCAGCTAACAAGGCCTGCAATGGTGGGGCAGGCAAAGGAGGTACCGTTGCCGCTGCCGATAGAGCCATCTGTATCTACCAGTATGGTACCTACGCCCAGTCCGGCTACCTCTGGTTTAATACGCCCATCGGCGGTAGGGCCAAAGCTGCTGAAGGCGGCTACCTGCCGCTGGCTGTTCACGGCGCCTACGGTTAATATACTATCTGCATCTGCGGGCGCGAGCAGGTATTTCCAACCCAGATTACCTTCATTACCGGCGGAGTTTACCACGATCATCCCTTTGCGGGCCGCCATATCAGCTGCACGGGTAACAGGCAGCGTGTGACCATCTAACTGCGCGTAGGTATGGTCGTTTTCCGCTTCATCGAACGTATTGTAACCCAGGGAAGAGGAGATCACATCTACCCCCAGGCTATCTGCGAGCTCCGCGCCGCCCGCCCAATTGGTTTCTTCTATGGGCTGTTCTGTGCCTTCTTCCTCAGTGCGTAACAATACATAGCTGGCTTCCGGCGCTGCGCCGGTCATTTCGCCGGGCAGGTTGGCGGCCAATATAGAGAGGCAGTGGGCCCCATGATCATCATAGTTATATACATCTGTATCCCCATTGGTAAAGTTGCGGGTGGCCACTATTTTTTGGTGGCTGCGCAGCCATTCAAAGGCGCGGTTGCTGTTTACGGAAGGGAAACCGCCATCCAGTACAGCTATCAGCATACCATCGCCCCGCAGGTTTTTGTCATGCAGGTATTCGCCTTCGTGCAGGTGTATCTGCTCATATGCGCTGCCATAGTCAATACCGGTAGCGCCGGTAGTGCGCGCAGGAGCAGTTACCCGGTTTCCTTGCTGCATACCGCCGCCAGGCATAGCGATGTAGGGGGACATACGCTCCGAGCTCCGGTCTAACATCCGTACAAACGGAAATGCGGCTATCTTTTCCAGGGCCGCCCGGTCATTGGTGCGGATCACGGCCTGGTTAGACCAGCGTAAAGTATACAGCAGCTGTACATTGCCAACCTGGAGTATGCTGTCAACATAGGCCGGGTTCACCGGCAGGTCTGTACTGTCTATGCTTATATGCTGGCGGGCGCGCCGTTGCAGGGCCCTGGGCGATAAGTAGCCGGCAGGGTTATCCAGCTGGTAAGGAGAATTGTGTTTATCGGTAAAGGCGATCACATAGCGCGGCGCCTGTGCCGCAACCTGTAAGCCGGTGGCCAGTAGGGTCGTGATAAGGTAAAAGGACAATACAAATATTTTCACACTGGTGCTTTATTAGATTTAGATCTTAAGGTTTCCGGCTTTGCAGTAAGGTGCTTCTGTAAATTAGTCTATCCCGGTGAAATTTCCATGATGGCAACCATCCCTTCAAAATAAAAAGGGCCGGATAATAATATCCGGCCCGTGTTGCTTTCTTGTTGTGCTTGTTATTGTATGATGATCTTTTTGGTGAACGTGTGTGCGCCATTGGTAATGGTCATGATATATAAACCACTGGCAATATTGCTGGTAGATATATTCAACACACCACTATTAGCTTTTTGATGGGACACCACTTTTTTATTTACGTCCAGGATAGTTACCTGTACCGGTTGTGTAGCATCATATTTCTCCATTTTAACCGTTGCCGTACCACCTTTTACGATGGGGTTAGGGTAAACGGTAGCGGTACCTGCTTTGGCATTTTCCACTTCAGGCGCTACGGTTGCTGCTGCAACGGTAGTTCTGGCGGCAGCGCCTACTGCGCCCCACCGGAAGGCTTCCCAGCCCTGTATGGTAGCCCGGTTGCAATTCATGGCCTGTGTACCGTTCTCAGAAGAAACGTACATGCCGTTATTGCCGCGCAGGGAGATGGTACCATCCTGGTTAACGATCCAGTCGAACGCTTCCCAGCCCTGTACTGAAGGCCTGTTGCACGTCATAGGTTGCAGGCCATCTTCAGAAGAAACATATTTACCCTGGTTGCTCAGCGCGATCTTGCCGCCGCCGGCGTCTACTACCAGGAACTGTTCCCAGCCCTGTACGGTTGGCCTATCGCACATCATGGGGGCTACTCCATTTTCAGACGTTACGTACTGGCCGTTGAAGCCCTGCAACCAGATAGTCTGGCCGATAGGCGCATTACCGGGTTGTGTAGGCGGATTGCCGCCACCGCCACGTTGTACTACAACATCGTGGATAGCGCTCAGCAGGGAGTTAGCGCCGCTTACGTCGTTAGACAGTTCCCAGATCATAACACCACCGCCATTGTCAAATGCCAGGTTGGTTTTGTTCTTCATGGTAGGGATACCGTTGTAACCTTCGCCATTAAAGGAGTCTGAGTTAGGACTGGCGCCCATCTGCAGCAACTGCCAGTAAGGATACCAGTTAGGCCTTGAATAAAAAGGCACACCCAGTACCGCTTTTTCTTTGGATAAACCGCGGTTCCTCCAATAGCTCAGGGAAGTTTGTGCATAGTTATAGGTAGAGTGGTTGGGACCATCTGCATCATATGCCATGATGTTCAGGAAATCCACTACCGGGAATACGCTGCTTAAGATACCGCCGCCGGTACCGCCCTGGGCTACGATGGCAGCCGTAAGCAGTTTGCTGCGGCTATGCATAGCGGTAGACAGTTGGGTCATCAGCGTTACATAATCGTTGGCGGATTGTGTGTTAGGATCCGGGTATTCCCAGTCGATATCCACGCCATCCAGGTTGTACTGGTTCACGAGGTTTACCAGCGCGTTCACAAAGGTGGTACGTGAGCCGCTATTAGCAGCCAGACCATGGAAGCCTCCATCGTTACCATTGTTCCAGCCGCCTACGGAGATCATTACTTTAACGCCGGCTGCATGTCCCCTGCTCACGATGGTCTGCAGTCTTCCGGGATCAGGTAAGCCCTGCAGGGTACCGTTGGTATTAGGCAGGATAAACGCATAATTGATATGCGTTAATTTGGTGTACTGTACGGCATTCAGGTCTACATTGCCCCAGGAAGGGATGTAACCTATTACCTTGAACTGGCTAAAGCCCTGCCAGGAAACGCCCAGCAGCAATAGCAGCAACAATAGGGATCTTTTTAATAAGGTGTGCTTCATAATAGAATGTTTAAGGTTAAAGAGTAAAAACAAGAAAGCACTGCCAGCAGGTCGCCGGCAGTGCTTTGATTGTTTGTGGTATGATGGTATTCAGTATAGATCAATAGGCCATTGATAACGTGCCTTAGCGGCATATGCAACAGGACAGACTTGCTCAGAAAAGATCTTTTCATAAGATAGCGTTAGTCGCATAAGGAAAAACAGGTAACAGCGGAAAAGCACTGCCGGTTAGTACCAGGCAGTGCTTTTGCAGGTTATAGGTTTATTGCACCACGATCTTCTTCGTGTAAGTGTTGGCGCCATTGGTGATGGTCATGATGTATAACCCAGCGGCTATATTGCTGGTGGGTACACTCAGCACACCGCCGGTGGTTTTCTGGTAGGATATTACTTTCTTGTTAACATCCATCAGCATTACCTGTACGGGCTGGCTGGCATCATATTTTTCTACCCTTACGGTAACATTACCGCCTTTTACGATAGGGTTAGGATAAACAGATGCAGTGGTCAGCTTAGTTTCAGGCGCTATTGCAGCAGCCGCAAAAGTAGTTCTGGCGGCAGCGCCTACAACGCCCCAGTTAAAGGCTTCCCAGCCTTGCGGAGCAGGTCTGTTACAGGTCATAGGCAGTGTAGCGTCTTCAGAAGAAACGTACAGGCCATTGCTGCCTCTCAGGGAGATGGTATTGTCTGCGTTAACGATCCAGTCAAATCTTTCCCAATCCTGGATGATGGTAGCGGCACAGGTCATATCCTGTGTACCGTTGCCAGAGGTAACATATTTACCCATGTTGCTCAGTGCGATCTTACCGTCGCCGGCGTCTACCACCAGGAACTGGTTCCAGCCAGCTACCACGGTAGCGTTACACCACATGGGGCCTACGCCGTTCTTGGAGCTTACATACTGACCATTAAAGCCCTGCAGCCAGATAGTCTGGCCGATAGGCGCGCCTGTAGTGGGAGGATCCACGGGGCCGCCATTACCGCCTCTCTGTAACACTACGTCATGGATAGCGCTCAGCAGGGAGTTAACGCCGCTTACGTCGTTAGACAGTTCCCAGATCATGATACCACCGCCATTGTCAAATGCCAGGTTGGTTTTGTTCTTAATGGTAGGGATACCGTTGTAACCTTCGCCGTTAAAGGAGTCTGAGTTGGGGCTGGCTCCCATCTGCAGCAGCTGCCAGTAAGGATACCAGTTAGGCCTTGAATAGAAAGGCACGCCCAGTACTGCTTTTTCTTTAGGTAAGCCACGGTTTATCCAATAGCTCAGAGAGGTTTGTGCATAGTTATAAGTCGAGTGGTTGGGACCATCTGCATCATAAGCCATGATGTTCAGGAAGTCCACTACCGGGAATACGCTGGAGAGGATACCACCGCCGGTACCGCCCTGCGCTACGATGGCAGCAGTAAGCAACTTGCCACGGCTGTGCATAGCGGTAGACAGTTGGGTCATCAGCGTTACGTAGTCGTTGGCGGATTGTGTGTTAGGATCCGGGTATTCCCAGTCAATATCCACACCGTCCAGGTTGTATTGTGCAACCAGGTTTATCAGCGCGTTTACAAAAGTAGTACGTGCGCCGCTGTTGGAAGCCATGCCATGGAAACCGCTGTCATCGCCGTTATTCCATCCACCTACGGAGAGCATTACTTTAACGCCGGCCGCATGGCCTTTGCTTACGATGGTCTGCAGCCTTCCGGGATCAGGCATACCTTGCAGGGTGCCATTGCTGTTAGGCAGGATAAAGGCATAGTTGATATGCGTTAATTTGTTGTACTGTACGGCATTCAGATCTACATCGCCCCAGGAAGGTATGTAACCAATTACTTTAAAGTCGCTGGTTCCGGTGGGCGGCGGTGTGGTAGTGGTATCGTCACCCGGTTGATCCGGAGGCGTAGTACCACCTACTTCGCCCCAGGTGAAGGCTTCCCAACCCTGGATGTTCTGACGGGTACAGGTCATAGGCTGTGTACCATTCTCAGAAGAGATATACAGGCCATTGCTTGCACGCAGGGAGATAGTGTTATCTGCATTTTTGATCCACTCAAATTTTTCCCAATCCTGTGGAGCAGGCCTGTTGCAGGTAATAGCCTGTTCGCCATTCTCAGAGGATACAAATTTGCCCTGGTTGCTCAGGGTGATCTTACCGTTGCCGGCGTCTGATACCAGGAACTGTTCCCAGCCCTGAACATCAGGCCTGTCGCAGGTCATGGGGCCTACGCCATTGGCAGAAGTTACGTACTGGCCATTAAAGCCTTTAAGCCAGATGGTCTTACCGATCGGGCCCTGTGATGCAGGTGGCTGGATGCCAGGCGCTACAGCGGCGATGGTACCGTTGTTAGGCACACAGTTGGCAAACTTAATGTTGTTCAGGATAGCGCTCATAGCACTGGCGCCATTCGTTAAGTACGGAGGATTGATGTGCATCAGCGCAGCATTCTCCTGGGTATCAAAACGTTTATAGGTCCAATGACACCAGCCAATACCCATGGAGTTCATGGATCTGATGTTGTCGCTCAGCCAGGTGTTGTTGTTTTCGCCGGTTTCACCTACCCATACCGGTACGTTATTGGTGTTACGGAAGTTCACCATGGTACCGATGAGGTCAATCTGGTTTTTATCGCCTGTGTTGACAGCGGTAGCTGAAGTAGTGCTGCCGTAACGGTGCGCATTGTAAATCAGGTTGCCCCTGTTGCTGAATGTGAAAGGTTCCATCCAGTTGTAGTTGTTACCCCAACCGTTGCCTTCTATCATCAGCATGTGGTTGTCGCCCTGGGCGCGCACGGCGTTGATCAGGCGCTCAAACAGGTCATGTATCCAGCGGTTGTCCGGCACATTGTTAGGCTCGTTGATCAGGTCATAAAAAGCTACCACGTCGTTGTTCTTGTAGCGGGCAGCCAGGCGTTCCCAAAGACGAACAGTGATGTCTTTATAGATCTGTTTGTTCCACAGATCGTTCCCAACCAGCGCATCGGAGATATTGGCATCCGTGCCCTGTGAGCCGGGTGCGGCGTGCAGGTCCAACACCACGTAGATGTTGTTGGCAGCCGCCCAGCTTAACAGATTGTCAATAACGCGGAACCCTTCCAGGTTGGCGTCATTAAACAGCTGGTTGCTGTTATACCAGGTAGTGAGAGAGTTCACATAGTTGGTATAGTTGCTTTGGTTACGGATAGCGCTGTTACGTACGGAGCGCTGTGCGGTGGTGAGGAACAGCTCATAGTGCATGGGCAGGCGCACCACGTTAAAGCCTTTTGAAGCAATAAAATCGATGTCTGATTTCGTAACGAAATTATCGCGCCAGCCCTGGTAGAATGCTTCTACCTGGGCTTCCGTCTGGCCCTGGTTATACAGCATTCTTTTAAAAGAGCCTTGCGTGCCGCCAGTGCCAGGGTTGATCATGTAGCCTTCCTGCAGCACCCAGCCGCCAAGGCCTACACCTTTCAGGATCACTTCCTGGTTGTTGGCATTTACAACGCGTGTCCCTTCGGCACGCAGCCTTGTCAACTGGGCGCTGGCCCTGTTAATACCCAGGCATAAGGTCAGCAAAAGAAAGGGAATACAATACAGGTAGAGATAGGGCGCACGGCTTCGCCTGCCGTGCAGGATAGTAGAACGGTTTCTCATAGACGGTTCTTAGGTTTTTAGTTTACAATAATGGTCATAGAACTCCACGCATAATTGCGGGGACGCTACTAGTCGCATGAGTGTGCAACAGGTACCATCTTGTCAAGCAAAATAAATGTGAGAGTTGCCAAAATTGACAAAATAAAAACCCAGGAACCAGATGATGATATGGTATTACATCCGTTGGATGATACCACCGCCTATTACGTCGTCTCCGTCGTAGAATACGGCCGACTGTCCGGGTGCGATACCTTTTACCTGTTCGTAAAAGCGTACGCGGATCTGCCCGTTCTCATCGTGATACAGGTTGCTAAGGGCGCCTTTATCCTTATAACGGATCTTGGTGGTGGCTTCCAGCCCTTCGGGGATGTGATCGTATTTGATCATGTTAATACCGGCTACCTTCATTTCGTGCTGCTGCAGGTCTTCTTCTTCGCCCAGCACCACGGTATTTGTTTCGGGGATAATGCCGGTAACGTATACGGGCCGGCCCAGGGCAATATCCAGGCCTTTACGCTGCCCTACGGTATAAAATGGGTAACCTTTATGCTGACCCAGGACGGCGCCGTCCTTTGATACGAAGTTGCCGCCGTTCACCTGCTCTTCCAGGCCTGTTACCCGGCGCTTCAGGAAACCACGGTAGTCATTGTCCGGTACGAAACAGATCTCATAGCTTTCCGCTTTTTTAGCCAGTTCCGGATAGCCAAAGTCAAAGGCCATCTGGCGGATCTCTGTTTTGCGGTATTTGCCCAGGGGCAGCAGGGTACGGGCCAGTACATCCTGTTGCAGGCCCCAGAGTACATAACTCTGGTCCTTCAGGTCGTCAATACCTTTGCTGATGACGTGACGGCCATTCAGCTCGCGGATCTGACCGTAGTGGCCGGTAGCGATGAAGGCACAATCCATAGCGTCTGCCCTTTTCAAGAGCGCGCGCCATTTAATATGGGTATTGCAAAGCACGCAGGGGTTGGGGGTGCGGCCTGCCAGGTATTCTTCTACAAAGTTATTGATCACAAAATCGCCAAACTCGTCGCGTATATCCAGCACAAAATGCGGAAAACCATGATGTACGGCAGCGGCGCGGGCGTCGTTAAAAGAATCCAGGTTACAGCAACCGGTCTCCTTTTTACTGGAACCGGCGGATGCATAATCCCAGGTCTTCATGGTGATGCCCACCACTTCATATCCTTGCTCGTGTAACATCAGCGCGGTAACGGTACTGTCAATACCACCGCTCATTGCCACCAGCACTTTGCCATTTCTGCTCATAGTTTGGTCCTTTATAAGGGTGCAAAGTTAGTGAAAATCCTGCCATTGCCTGCCGGCAGGTTATCGATACTGCCAATGGGCGTATTGAGATGGATTATAGGTAAGGTTTGTCACATATCACTACTATAGAATATGCATACTTTCTTGCTTTTATTTGCGCTTTCTTTGTCTTTCCGTCATTTTTATTGTAAAAATTCTAAAAGCTAGGCTTATATTTATTGGGTAAAGTATTAAATATTATAAATTAGTTCCATGTTGCCTGTATTAAATAAGGATCTCGCGCTGCAACGGCCCGATCTTGAAATTCCTGCCAATTATTTCACCTACCCTGAAAAAGTGCTGCAATTCGGTACCGGCGTGCTGTTGAGAGGGCTGGTTGACTATCTTATAGATAAAGCCAACAAACAAGGGATCTTCAAGGGAAGGGTAGTAGTGGTGAAATCCACAGACGGCCCCACCACAGAATTTACCGCACAGGACAACCTGTACACTACTCATATTAAAGGCGTATCTCAGGGAGAGCTGATCAACAAATCCCTTGTAAATGCTTCTATTAGCCGTGTTCTGCAATCGAATGCAGAATGGGCAGACGTGTTAAAGACCGTCCATCAGCCTGAATTACAGGTGATTATCTCCAATACTACGGAAGTAGGGATCCAATATGTGGAAGAGAAGATCAGCGCCGGCGTACCTGCCTCTTTTCCGGCCAAACTGCTGGCCGTACTCTGGGAGCGGTACCAGTATTTTAAAGGCAGCTCTCACACCGGTTTTGTGATAGTGCCTACGGAGCTGGTGGTGGATAACGGCCGGCTGTTACAGGAAATAGTACTTAAGCTGGCCGCTTTTAACGAGTTGCCGGAAAGCTTTAAACAGTGGATCAAAACCGATAATCATTTCTGTAACTCGCTGGTAGACCGTATTGTCCCCGGCAAACCTCGTGACCTGGACGCGCTGCAGGAGAAAGCAGGGTATACGGACGGGTTGTGGATAGATGTAGAGCCTTTCCTGCTTTGGGCAGTGGAGGGGGACGAATACGTTCGCCAGGTATTATCCTTTCAACAGGCCGATGCACGCATGCTCATCGCCTCCAGTATTACGCCTTACCGCGAGCAAAAGCTCCGGATCCTCAACGGTAGCCATACCATCTCTGTGCCTCTGGCCTTCCTGGGCGGCTTAAATACCGTATATGAATGTATGGAGCACCCCTATATGCGCAGTTTCTTCCATACGGTAGTCATGGAGGAGATATTGCCTACTATACAGGATATTTGTCCGCAGGCAGATAGTTTTGCACAGGACGTGCTGGACCGTTTTGCCAATCCTTATATTGCGCATAAGCTTATCAGCATCACTTTCCAGGAAAGCTCCAAGATGAACGCCCGCAATGTGCGTACCCTGGTACGCTATTATGAGCGGCAACAGGCCCTGCCGCCGGCCATGTGCCTGGGTTTTGCAGCCATGCTGCTGTTCCTGCGCCCTGTGAAGGAAGAAAGTGGTAAATATTATGGCGCCCGGGGAGCAGAAGAATATCTAATTACAGACGATAATGCCGCTGTTTTTGCCGCACACTGGCAAGGCATAACAGCTGCAGATGGCAGCGCCGTAGCGGCGATGGTGCAGCAAATATGTGCCGACAGCCGTCTTTGGGAGACGGACCTTACGCAGCTGGAAGGCTTTGCCGCCGCTGTAACCGGCCACCTGCTGGGCATGCTGCAGGAAGGCACAATTACCTATGCCGCCGGCAGAAAAGTAATTGCTAATCAGTAATTACTAATACTATTTGGTTCACGTTATATGAAACAGCTATGAAGCAGTTCTTATCAGATGATTTTTTGTTGCAAACAGAAACAGCTAAACGTTTATACCATGAGTATGCGAAAGGCATGCCCATCATCGACTATCATAACCACCTGCCACCGGATGAAATTGCCGCAAACCGGCAGTTTGAGCATCTGACCGCTATGTGGCTGCAGGGCGATCATTATAAATGGCGCGCTATGCGGGCCAATGGGATCGCGGAGGAGTTTATTACCGGCAACGCAGACCATCTTACCAAATTCAAACATTGGGCCGCTACGGTGCCCTATACGATGCGCAACCCGTTGTATCACTGGACGCATATGGAGTTGCTGAACCCCTTTGGCGTTAAGCAATTACTGAATGCAGACAGTGCAGCGGCCATCTATGACCAATGTAATGCACAGCTGCCGCAATGGACCACGCAAGCCCTGCTGGCGCATTTTAAGGTGGATGCGTTATGTACCACGGACGATCCCTGCGATACGCTGGAGCATCATAAAGCCATACAACAGCGTAATCTAAACACCAAGGTATTGCCTACATTCCGGCCGGATAAGGCCGTGGCGGTGGATGATACAACTGGTTTTAACGCGTATGTGAACAAACTGGGCGCTGCCGCCAATATGGAGATCAGCAGCTATGAAACCCTGCTGGAGGCCCTGCGTAGCCGTCACGATCATTTTCATGCGATGGGCGGCCGGTTATCCGATCACGGCATCAGCACTTTCTATGCAGCCCCTTTTACGGCGGCAGAGCTGGAAAAGACGTTTGCCAAAGTAAAGGCCGGCGGTAATGCTACACCGCAGGAGGCCTTGCAATTTAAAGCGGCCACCCTGCATTTTATTTGTGAATGGAACTTTGAAAAAGGCTGGGCCCAGCAATTCCATGTGGGCGCCATCCGTAACAATAACAGCCGTTTGTTACAACAGGTAGGCGCAGACGCCGGCGTGGACTCTATTGGCGACTGGCAGGTAGCGGAAAGTATGTCTGCCTTCCTGGACGGGCTGGATAAAAAAGGCAAGCTGGCTAAGACCATTGTCTATAACCTGAACCCCGCCTATAACGAGGTATTTGCCACCATGGCGGGCAATTTCCAGGATGGTACCGTACCGGGCAAAATACAGTTTGGCTCCGGCTGGTGGTTCCTGGATCAGAAGGATGGGATGGAAAAGCAGATGAACACCCTCAGCAATATGGGACTGTTAAGCCGCTTTGTAGGGATGTTAACAGATTCAAGAAGTTTTCTTTCGTACTCCCGTCATGAGTATTTTAGGCGTATTTTGTGTAACCTTTTAGGGAATGATGTAGAGAACGGGGAATTGCCCGCAGACATTCCCTGGCTGGGCAAAATGGTGCAGAATATCTGCTATCATAACGCCAAAGGCTATTTTACTTTCTGATAACGTGTGATGGTATCACCTGTAGTAGTTCTAAGAATCAACATAAGTATTTGATGAAACCGGTAAAAGTTATTTCATACGGAGAGATATTGTTTCGTTTTTCACCGGAGTGGGACCAAAACCTGTCCGCACTCTATATTGGCGGCGCGGAAGCCAATATGGCCGCCTCTTTGGCGCGCTGGGGCACGCCTGTAGCTTACCTGAGCAAGGCGCCGGAAAACGGTCTGTCGCGCCAAGTAATGCAGGAGCTGGAAAAGGCCGGTATTGTTACAGACCGCATGTTATGGGGCGGCGACCGTATAGGCGCTTACTATTTAGCACAGGGCAGCGATCTGAAGCATGCCGAAGTTGTATATGACCGTAAATATTCCGCTTTCAGCGAAATACAGCCAGGTACGGTTGACTGGGACCAATTGCTGGAAAATGCCAGCTGGTTCCACTGGAGCGCCATTACACCGGCGTTGAGCCAGCAGGCTGCCACCGTTTGTAAAGAGGCGCTGGAAGCAGCCTCCCGTAAAGGCTTAACTATCTCCACCGATCTTAATTACCGCAGTAAGCTATGGCAATACGCCAAACCATTCCAGGTAATGCCGGAGCTGGTGCAGTATTGCGATGTGGTAATGGGCAATATCTGGGCCGCGCATAATATGCTGGATACCGCGCTGGATACGGTAGCGCTGGAGCAGAACAGTAAAGACATATACCTGGAGCAGGCGATAAAGGTAGCCCAGGAAATAACGGAGAAATATGCGCGTTGTAAACATGTGGCATTTACTTTCCGTTTCTCTGATGCGCCTACGCATAACCTGTATTACGCCACGTATTATAACAACGGGAAACAAACCGTTTCCAAACAATACGAGACCAACGACGTCGTAGACCGCGTAGGCAGCGGCGACAGCTTTATGGCGGGTCTGATACACGCGCTGCTGGAAGGGTATGATGCGCAGCAGGTAATTGCTTTTGCAGCAGCATCCGCTTATTCAAAGCTGTTTGTAAAAGGAGATTTTAACAAGACCGATAAAGCAGCAATCTTAAAACTTATTTAGTATATATAATTATGGCACCACAACCAGCAACTATTATAGCAGCTTTTGAGCGTAGCGGTATTATACCAGTGTTCTATCATGATGATGAAGCCACTTGTATTGAGGTGATGAAAGCCTGTTATGAGGCAGGCATACGGGTATTTGAATTCACCAACAGGGGAGAGAATGCCCGCCGGAACTTTGCCGCCATGCGCGATAAGAAGCTGGTAGATATGCCGGATATGTATCTGGGTATTGGCACTATTAAAAGCGCCGCGGATGCGGAATCCTATACCGGCCAGGGCGCGGATTTTATTGTAAGCCCTATTACAGATGAAGGCACCGCCGCCTATTGCCGCAAAGCCAATATCCTTTGGATACCTGGTTGTATGACGCCTTCAGAAATAGCGGTAGCAGAAAAGCAGGAAGCGCCGCTGGTAAAGCTGTTCCCTGGTAATGTGCTGGGCCCTGGTTTTGTAAAAGCTATCAAACCCTTGTTCCCCAATCTCAAATTTATGCCAACCGGCGGGGTAGAACCTACCCAGGAAAGCGTAAAATCCTGGTTCGATGCCGGTGTTGTTTGCGTGGGTATGGGCTCCAATCTGATCCCTAAACAGCTGATCGACAGCAAGGATTGGGCCGCGCTAAAGGCCAAAGTGATGCAAACGTTTGCATTTGTGAAAGCATTGCACTAAATTGAGAGCTGAAGCTTAGCAATATAAATTCCAAAATTATTATAATGAATTCCACTAAGACCGGAAACTATCGTTGGGCCATTTGTGCGCTGCTTTTTTTTGCCACCACTATCAACTACATTGACAGGCAGGTGATCGGTTTGCTGAAGCATGATCTGGAAGTGCAGTTCAACTGGTCAGAATCAGATTACAGTTATATCGTTATCGCTTTCTCCGCCGCCTATGCATTGGGTTTGCTGGCTTTTGGCCGCTTTGTGGACAAGATCGGCACCAAAATGGGCTATTCTCTTTCTCTTATTATCTGGAGTGTGGCGGCCATGGCGCATGCACTGGCTAAATCCACCCTGGGTTTTGGTATTGCCCGAGCTTCGCTGGGCCTGGGAGAATCCGGTAATTTCCCTGCTGCTATTAAAGCAGTGGCGGAATGGTTTCCTAAAAAGGAAAGGGCATTTGCCACTGGTATCTTTAACGCAGGCGCCAACCTGGGACCGGTAATAGCGCCGGCGCTGGTTTACTGGATCGCAAAAACGCAGGGATGGCAAAGCGCCTTTATCTGGACAGGCGCTATTGGCTTTATCTGGCTTATATTCTGGTTCATTTTTTATGATGTGCCGTCTAAAAGCAAACGCTTATCCAAAGAGGAATACGCATACATCCATAGCGACGCGGAAGAGCAGGTGCCTGTTCAACAAACAGAAAAGATAGGCTGGTTCAAATTATTTGGGATCCGCCAAACATGGGCGTTTGTATTTGGTAAACTGCTTACTGATCCGGTTTGGTGGTTCTTCCTGTTCTGGTTGCCTTCTTACCTGTCTTCTGCATTTGGTGTAGACCTGCAGGCCAGCTATGGTTTACCCATCATTATTATCTATACCATGGTGAGCGTTGGCAGCGTAGGCGGTGGGTGGTTGTCCTCCTTCCTGATCAAGAAAGGCTGGCCGGTATTCAAAGCGCGTAAAACATCTATGCTCATATTTGCGATCTGTGTGCTGCCGGTAATGACCATTCAGTTTACACACGATATGTGGGTGGCGGTAAGCCTGGTAGGTGTGGCCGCAGCGGCGCATCAGGCCTGGTCTGCCAATATCTTTACTACGGTGTCTGATATGTTCCCTAAATATGCCGTAAGCTCCGTAGTAGGTATCGGCGGTATGGCGGGCTCTATTGGCGGTATGCTGTTCCCCTTACTGGTGGGCTCTATGCTGGACCATTATAAGCTGCTGGGCGATGTGAACGTAGGTTACAATATCCTGTTTGTGATCTGCGGGTTTGCTTATCTGCTGGCCTGGGTGATCATGCACTTCTTTGCCCCTCGTATGGAGCAGGTGACCATCAAGAAATAATTACTAAGACAATCTCTTATAAAAACAAGAAGGTCCTGGCTTATCGTCAGGACCTTCTTGTTTTTATAGCCAATTATTTATTGCGTGCTTACAGGCTCACACCGCGTTTCCAGGGGATGAAATCATCCTGGTGCAGCTGTTCTGCCTTAGTGGTGGCTTCACCGCTGGCAGTTTTGATCACATATTCCAGGATCTCTTCGCCCATTGCTGCAATGCTTTTTTCACCGCTGATGATACCGCCGGTATTAATATCGATGATATCCGGCATACGCTGTGCCAGCTTGGTATTAGTAGCCAGTTTTACAACCGGGGCGATGGGATTGCCGGTAGGGGTGCCTAAGCCGGTGGTGAACAGTACCACGTTGGCGCCGGAACCTACTTCCGCAGAGGTGGACTCTACGTCGTTACCCGGTGTACACAGCAGGTTCAGGCCTGGTTTGGTTACATATTCTGTATAATCCAGCACATCTACTACAGGGGAGGTACCACCTTTTTTGGCTGCCCCGGCGGATTTGATGGCATCAGTGATGAGGCCGTCCTTGATATTACCGGGAGAGGGGTTCTGGTAAAACCCGGAGCCTACAGATTCTGCCTGGCTTTCATACGCCCGCATGATGCGGATGAATTTGTCGGAAGCGTTCTCTGTTACACAACGGTTGATCAGCTCCTGTTCCACCCCGCAGAGCTCAGGGAACTCAGAGAGGATGGAGGTGCCGCCCAGCGCTACCAGCAGATCGGACGTATGCCCTACAGCCGGGTTGGCGGAGATGCCGGAGAAACCGTCAGAGCCGCCGCATTCCAGGCCTATCACCAGTTTGGATAAGGGAGCGGGCTGGCGTTCGATCTTATTAGCCTCTACCAGCGCCAGGAAGGTTTCCTTAATAGCGGTAGAGAGCATATCGAACTCAGACTTGCTTTTCTGCTGTTCAAATACCAGTACAGGCTTGTCAAAAGAAGGGTTCAGCTTCTTTAGCGCGGTCTGTAAGATAGATACCTGTGCATGCTGGCATCCCAGGCTCAGGATGGTGGCGCCTGCTACGTTGGAGTGGTGGATATAGCCGGCCAGCAGTGCGCAGAGGGCCTCTGCATCCTGCTTGGTACCGCCGCAACCGCCTTCGTGTATCAGGAATTTAATACCATCTATATTAGAGAATACGTTGTTCTTTTTAGCGGCCGCTGTTACAGATGCCGGCTCGTAGGTCTTGATCGCATCCAGGTTACCGTTCTTGTACAGGTTTACCAGGTCATTCACCTGCTCATTGTACATTTCCGGCGGTGCAAAGCCCAGTCCCTTTTCAAAGGCAGTTTTAATAACGCCCACATTCCTGTTCTCACAGAAAACCATGGGTATTACCAGCCAGTAGTTACGGGTGCCTACCTGGCCATCCTTACGCGGGTAACCGTTAAAAGTGCGGTTCTTCCAGCTGCTAACGTCAGGCGCCTGCCATTGTATGCTGTCATCTTTTTCATGAAAGGCACTGGTATCATGGCGGATGTTGCCGGTGGTGATCAAATCGCCTTTGTGAAGCGGCTCATTCGCTTTGCCAACCAATACGCCATACATAGTGATCGCCTCGTCTGCTTTAAGATCAGTGAGCAGGAATTTATGCTTGGCGGGAACGTCTTTAGTCAGTTCCAGGGATGTACCGTTAAATTGTATGGGAGTGCCTGCAGGCAGGTCCTGCAGCGCTACCAATACGTTATCATCAGGATGTATTTGCAAATACGTGTTCATAATACTAAAGTAGCGAATAAGTGTTTTTGTTTTTAATACTAAAATGTTAATCCTTGATGAGATTTTGACCGGCAAAGAAACTAATAATCAGGCAAACAGCTGCGCTTATCTATGCAAACGTTTGCAAGATTCATGTTTTCGCGCTATCTTACCCTTACATTTAAATAACAAGGCATGAGTATACAGGCAGAAACAAGGTATGCAAGCAGCCCCCAGGAAGCCAGGGGCTGGAATACGGAACAGACCCGCGCAGCATTGCTGATAGAACAATTGTTTGAACAGGATGGCGTGCGGCTGGTGTATAGCCATTATGACCGCTTTATTACGGGCGGCATTATGCCCGTTAACAAGCCGGTAACACTGGAGCCGGTAGACCAGCTGAAGGCGCAGTACTTCCTTGAGCGCCGGGAGCTGGGTATTATTAACGTGGGCGGCGCCGGTATGGTAACGGTAGACGGCGAAGTGTTCGATATTGACTTTAAGGAAGCATTATATATAGGTAGGGGTAAAAAAGAGGTGATCTTCAGCAGCAAAAATGCGGGTACCCCGGCCAAATTCTATCTGAATTCCACACCCGCGCATACCACGTATCCTACCCGCCGCATCACGAAACAGGACGCGGAAGTAGTAACGCTGGGCGCTTTGGAAACGGCTAACCACCGCACCATTAATAAGCTGATCGTAAACAGCGTGCTGCCCACCTGCCAGCTGCAGATGGGTATGACGGAACTGAAACCCGGCAGCGTATGGAACACCATGCCGGCGCATACCCATGACCGCAGAATGGAGGTGTATTTCTATTTTGAAGTGCCACAGGGCCAGTCTGTATGCCATTTCTGGGGCCAGCCGCAGGAAACCCGTCATATATGGATGCAGAACGATCAGGCGGTTATTTCCCCGTCCTGGAGCATTCACTCCGGCGCAGGCACCAGCAATTATACCTTTATCTGGGGCATGGCAGGGGAGAACCTGGACTATGGGGATATGGATGGCTGTCCTATCACGGAACTGCGCTAATGGCCGTTTAATTGATATTATGACAGCTGGCGAGGCCTGTTGTCGATAAACCTGATCTTAAAACTTGTAAGGATGGTGCTTGAACAATTTAACCTGAAAGGGAAGACCGCGCTGGTAACAGGCTGCAAAAGAGGTATAGGTATGGCCATGGCAATAGCCCTGGCAGAGGCAGGAGCAGACATTATCGGCGTTTCCGCCTCACTGGAAACAAGCGGCAGCCAGGCAGAAAAGGCCGTAACGGCGCTGGGGCGTAAGTTTAGCGCCTACCAGTGTGATTTTGCAGACCGTAATGCATTATATGATTTCATACATAAGGTAAAGCAGGACTTCCCGGTAATAGATATACTGGTAAACAACGCCGGTACTATCCTGCGCAAACCGGCTGCGGAGCACCCGGATGAATATTGGGATACGGTGATCAACACAAACCTGAATGCCCAGTTTATCCTGACGCGCGAGATAGGTAAGGATATGCTCGCCAGGAAGCAGGGAAAGGTGATCTTTACGGCTTCCCTGCTCACGTTCCAGGGCGGCATCACCGTACCGGGCTACGCCGCCAGCAAAGGGGCTGTAGGCTCGCTGGTAAAGGCTTTTGCCAACGAGTGGGCATCTTCCGGCGTAAATGTAAATGCTATTGCCCCGGGATATATTGCTACCGATAATACGGCAGCCCTGCGGGCGGATGAGCAGCGCAGCAGCGCTATCCTGTCACGCATACCAGCCCAGCGCTGGGGCGAACCGGAGGACTTTAAAGGGCCGGTGGTTTTCCTGGCATCCGCCGCATCGGATTATGTACATGGTACTATCCTGACGGTGGACGGCGGCTGGATGGGACGCTGAGAATGATAACAGCTTGCCGGTAGTAGTTGGCAGTATATGACAACATTTGTAATTTACTACCATTATGAGCAAAAGATCAGAAAAGACCATCGTAGATATAGCGGAAGAGCTGAACCTGTCCGTTTCAACGGTATCCCGCGCCCTGAACGATCATCCTAACATCAGTGTTGGGACCAAAGAAAAGGTGAAGAAGATGGCGCGCAAGCTGGGGTATCGTCCAAATGCACTGGCAGCAGGTTTGCGCAATAATAAGAGCAAGACCATCGGGCTTATCATACCGCGCATTTCAATGTTTTTCCCCGCAGCTATCAGTACCATTATACAGAACAAGCTGCAGGAGTATGGCTACCACCTGATCATCTGCCAGTCTAACGACTCTTATGAACAGGAAGTAGCCCTGGTAAATACGCTGTACTCCGCCCGGGTGGATGGGTTAGCGGTATCTACCACGCTGCATACAACGGATTTTTCGCATTTCGATATATTCAAGGAACAGCATATTCCGCTGGTGTTCTTTGACCGTGTGCCGCTGAACCGTAATGTAAAAGTGATAAAGGGAGATGATTACCGGGGCGGTTTTGCGGCTATTGAGCACCTGATCCAGAAAGGCTGTAAGGATATTGTGCATATCTCCGGCCCGCTAAGCTGTAGTCTGTATGTAGAGCGGGTAGCAGGGGTGAAGGCTGCCTTCCAGCAATATAAGCTGCCATTCAAAAAGTCGCGGATGTTCTACCAGGAGCTTACGCGCGAGAATGCGCTGAAGGCCTGCGCACAGATCTTTGCCCAGCAGCCTTACCCGGATGGCATTTTTGCGGCTAATGATACCAGCGCAATTGCCATACTGCAATATTGCCGGGAGCTGAACCTGCGGGTGCCGGAGGATATTAAGATCATAGGCTATTCCAATGATCCGCGCAGCGAGATCGTTACGCCTGCTATCACTTCCGTAGACCAGTATCCTGAAATGATGGGAGAGCGGGTAGTGGCAGCATTAATAGAACTGTTAACAACACCGTCATCCGGTACGCACCGCTACTCGCAGGAGATCATTCCCATACAGGTGGTAGAAAGGGCCTCTACCGGCGGTGACACGATCGTAAAACCTAAGGCCAAAGCGAAGAAAGCAAAAGTTGAAAAATAGATTCCACAAATAAATACTCACGGATGCGAAAACTCAAATTTCTTACGGCCGGTTTACTCCTGGCCACATGGGCCTATATTGTACCGGCATCAGGACAGTCTGCAAAAAAAGAGTTGATCCAACATGCCAACCAGGCGCTTGACCTGGCAGCCAGACAGTATAAATTAATGGCGCAGCATGTGCCAGATACACTGCTACCACGTTCCACAAATAAGGATGGCAGCTTAATGACCTCTAATTCCCGCTGGTGGTGCAGTGGTTTTTTTCCCGGCACCTTATTGTACCTGTATGAATATACAAAAGACGATGCCCTGAAAGCGGAAGCACTGAAACGCCTGCAGGTGATCGAGCAGGAGAAGAACAATAAAGGCACACACGATCTGGGTTTTATGATGTACTGCAGTTTTGGCAATGCATACCGCCTGTTAAAAGACCCGGCCTATAAGGATGTGCTGCTGACCAGCGCCAGATCTTTGTCCACCCGTTTTAACCCTACGGTGGGTTGCATTAAATCCTGGGATCATGGCGCATTCACTTTCCCGGTGATCATTGATAATATGATGAACCTGGAGCTGCTTACCTGGGCCAGCCGTACCAGCGGCGATCCTTCCTTTGCCAAGATAGCCAATACGCACGCCAATACTACTATCAAAAACCATTTCCGCGAGGACTACAGTTCCTATCACGTGATAGACTATGACCCGGCTACAGGGGCGGTGCTGCAGAAGAAAACGCATCAGGGAGCGGCAGACAGCTCTGCCTGGTCACGCGGACAGGCCTGGGGGCTATATGGTTATACGATGATGTACCGTGAGACTAAAAACAAGGTGTACCTGAACCAGGCGAAACATATTGCTGATTTTATCTTGAATAATCCACAGTTGCCGGCAGATATGGTCCCTTATTGGGATTTTGATGCGCCGGGCATACCCAATGTACCGCGGGACGCCTCTGCTGCAGCGGTAGCTGCTTCCGCATTGCTGGAGTTAAGCCGTTATGCCGGTGGTAAGGATGCTGCGAGATACTGGACGGCGGCAGAGAAAATGCTGACCAGCCTGACCAGCCCAGCCTACCTGGCAAAAGAAGGTGAGAATAACAATTTTATACTAATGCATAGCACGGGCTCTTTCCCGCATAATTCAGAAGTGGATGTGCCGCTTAGTTACGCGGATTACTATTTTGTAGAAGCGCTGCTACGGTATAAACAGTGGGGAAAATAAAATGATGCTAATGTGCTGATGATAATGTTCATTCATCAGCACATTAGCATATCAACATATTAATTACTGATATCTATCAGGCCGTATTTGATCCCAAAAATCACCAGTCCTACCCTTGTCTTCACTTTCAGTTTCTCACACAGGCTGCTTTTATAATCATCGATCGTACGCGGGCTTACATACATTTTTTGTGCGATCTCTTTGTAGGATAACTCTGTGCATAATAATTGCAGGAAGTATTTTTCCTTTGGCGTAAGGTCTATTTTCTCACTTACGGACAGCACGTCTTTCTGCAGGCCGGAGATCACTTTACCGGATATATAATCCGGCAGGTAAAAATCTTTTTTGATAATGGAATCAAATGCGTCTTTCAGGTCGTCTGGTTCTACATTTTTCATGATGTAGCCTTTGGCGCCGGATTTCAGCATTTTGATGATCACAGATTCATCGTTCAGCATAGACAGGGCCAGTACTTTGATCTGAGGGAAATGGTTGTTGATCCAGGTAGCGGTCTCGTAACCGTTCATGCCTGGCATGTTCACGTCCAGTATCAGGATATCAGGTAATTGTATTTCGCGGCTGTTAATGATCTTAATAACTTCTTCACCGTTGCTGGCTTCAAACAGCATGAAGTAATCGTTAAAGGTATTAATAAGCCTGCCCAGCGCTTTGCGTACCAGCACATGGTCATCGGCAATCGCCACACTATACTTGGCTTTCTTCGTGGTGCTCATGGAAAGGTTGTTTATTTACGGGTATGGTTATGCGAATAGTTGTTCCTCCGTTCTTTATGCTATCGATGTTACAGTGACCACCGATAAGGGTGGCTCTTTTCCGGATATTCCGCAGTCCAAGGCCCTTTGGGTTTTCTTTTATGAACAGCGACCCGGGGTCAAATCCCACACCATTATCCCGTATTTCAAGATTAATGATGTCGTTTTCATGGGTCAGGTATATTTCCAGTTCACTGGCCCTTGCATGCTTTACGAAGTTGTTCAGCATCTCCTGTACGATTCTGAAGAGAATGATCTCTGTCTGGTGATCCATCAGGTTACGGACATCCGTAAAAATAAAGGAAGTTTTGTACAAATTCGTTCTTTCCAGCCTTTGTAGCTCAAATTCAATGGATTTTACGAGCCCTATTTCCATTATCCGTTCTGTCTGCAGCCCTTTGGACAGGTCGCGCAGCTCCGTTATGGCTTTCTGCAGCATTTTACGGCTCTCCTCTATATAAAGATGCGCCTCACTACCGTTCTCTACCGGTACGGTTAACAGTGAAAGGGACACAAAGGTGAGGGATTGACCAATATTGTCATGAATTTCCTGGGAAAGGTTGCCAAAGATGTTTTCCTGGATCTCCAGCTGGGTGCGCAGGAGCTCCTGCTCATACTTCTCTTTCATTAAACGCAGCTCCTGTACCTGGGCAAGGCGGCTCTTCTGGTTCAGGATCAGCATAATAATGATGAAACCTACCAGGAACAACAACAGGATCGTGGTTGTAATGATTACGATGGCAACTTCCGGAAATTCAGACTGCATAAGGACGATATACAATACAGTAAATAAAGAATGATACTTGTAATGGTGTTGATGTTGGCGAAAGTCTTGAATGCATACTGAGGAAGATTACCAATAAAGTTTAAAAGGCCCAGGTAAGGTACGGTGATCGTATTAAAGAACAATAAACCGGTGGCAATCCAGAACGATGGCTCCCGTAGCAGGTTTTGCCGGCCCGGGAACTTGATGCGCTGATAAAAATAAAAGATGCTGCAGATAACAACGATCACGGCGCCTACAATATAGCTATAAGTGCCGAAATGGTGGGGGCCCTGTATGAAATAAATGTTCAGCATGGCCGTAATGGGATACAAGAGTAATATCCAGCTAAAGATCCTTCTGGCCTTTCCTTCCAGTAAAAAGGAGCGCAGCAGGTAAATGGCGTAAGTGATATGCAGTACCAGGTAGAAATTGTACAGCTCAAAATTACTTTTGCCATGTCTGCTCCACCACCAGCCACTACATTCTACAATAAGTGTTACAAGTATATAACAGGTAAATAACGGCAGGTAACGGGGGGGATCTTTTTTCAATAGGGAGGCCAGGCTTATTATCAGACAGATAATGATGACAATTATATGGGGCGGTATCGTATAAAGCAGTTCTGTCAGATTAGCATCATTCATAATAAAGGTTAAAAATACGGTATCAAAATAGGAAACTCCAATGAATTACAGGCATGTAGACAAAAAGCTGCCAGACAATCCGATTGTCTGGCAGCTTTTTTAGTAAAGAAAATAGGTCGCAGTCAGGAAGATTGTTTGGCAAGGAAAAAGATGTTCTTTTCCTTACCTCCGTTGCTGCCGCAATTGGGCGGGCAGATACTGCCAAAATTGAAGGCTATTACCTCTGGCCCTTTGCGGGTAGAGACATACAGATCCTTGTTTTCGGTTTTACCCGTGTCGCTTTGTTTCTGCTGGGTAGCAACAAACACAACGGTTTGACGGCCTTCGAGCAGGATGTTTTCTGGATATGTGGAAGGATAGGCTCCGAAGTAGACGCGTACGCCATCTGCTCCGGCGGCAGCGGCAGTTTCCAAATATTCTTTCAATTCATCCAAGCTGTACCAAACACTTAATGAGTCCGGTTTACCAAGATGATTTGAATTCTCAACCCATCTTTCAGTACGGTAATTCTCACGGAGTTCATTTACATGACGAGCGTCCACGAATTTGCCCGCTTTATTGATTTGTTTAGTAGAGGACATAATCGGAAGTTTTAGTTAGTGATCAAATAATATCCTAAAGCTAGTATCAAATGTGATATAAAGAGATTTATAAATTATTTATTTTCATTAGATATTAAATTAGCTAGATTCATAATATAACTATAATCACATCATATTGAAAAATAGCTAATATAAAAACCGGTTTTTACCGCACAAAATGCAGATAAATACGCATGTTAAATTGCGTAAATCACGGTACGATCCCTTGGGGATTTACCGGTGCCCATTTTGTGCACTTATGCAAAGGGTGATTTTCAATGAGGGAAAGCTGAAAATCTGCATTCCTGGTTTCCGTACATATAAAAGTACGTTGTAAAGACCGTCAAATTACGGGGATGTTAGTACCGTGATTCACGCAGTCCATTACTTCATAAAAACACATTTTAAGGTTAGTTTATTAACGGGTTTTTGGCCACAGTTTGCACGCAAATATATGTTCGTCACCGTTAGTATTGTCCACCCCAAATTCCGGCTAATGGCGGCTGGTTAAAGGTTTCACTCTTTTAAGCCTGGGCCCCGGATCCCTGCCTCGTCAACTCTAAGATAGGACTTTTGCTGCAGGTAAACTTTGCGTTTAAGCCTTCAGCACTTTTTTATTGAATTCATTTCGATAATTTGAACTTGCAATTGAGACATACATCTGTTGTAAAGATTACCCCCGATAACTTTTTGTACTCTTGTGAAAACCCAATTGTATTGTCCCCCCCAAAGTACCATAATTGGCCTGTTGTTTAGCAGGCCTTTTCTTTTTTTATTACCTGCCGTAACAATATATCCCAATTTGAATATCAGTGCTTTAACGGGATCGTAAATAATGCCGGACTACCCGCTAAGGCACGCCTGCACATAAAGGAAACGGGTAGCCGTTCCTGGTATAAAACTAATCAACTTATGGGCTGTATCTGCGGGGGAGGCGAGGAGGGGGAGAAGCAGGCAGCGAACGCAACGGTTCGCCGCCCGCTTTTATATGAGGTCTATTGGTAGTTCTTCTTGGCTGGTTTGGCGCCCATGTAAAAAGTAAGCTGGCCGCCATTCATGATATCCTGGTGGGTAATAAACGGTTGCGTAAGCGTGCGCCCGTTCAGCACCACTTTTTGTACATATACATTGGTATCGCTCTGGCCTTTGGTATCTATAATAAAAGTTTTGCCATTTTCCAACTGAAGGCTGGCGTGTTCCATAGCAGGGCTGCCCAGTGCATACTGATCGCTGCCGGGGCATACGGGGTAAAAACCAAGGGTGGTAAAGATGTACCAGGCGCTCATCTGCCCACAATCATCATTGCCGCCCAGGCCATCCGGCGCGGGTTTGTACATTTTTTTCAGGATCATGCGTACCCGTTCCTGGGTTTTCCAGGGAGCATGGGTCCAGTTATACAGGTAGGCCACATGGTGCGAGGGCTCGTTACCGTGCACATAGTTGCCAATGATGCCATCCCGGGTTATATCCTCTGTTTCTGCAAAGAACTCATCCGGCAGGTGCATGGTGAAAAGGGAATCCAGGTGCTGTACAAATCTTTCCTGTCCGCCCATCATCTGGATCATTTCTGCCGGGGCCTGGGGTACGTACAGGCTATAGTTCCAGGCATTGCCTTCAATAAAGCCCTGGTTGATGGTGGTTAACGCATCAAACTGTTTACGGAAACTGCCATCGCTCATTTTGGGCCGCATAAAGCCGGTACCGGCATCATATACATGTTTGAAATTAGCGGCCCTTTGTATGAATTCATTGTAGATATCTGTCCTGTTTAGCTTTTTTGCCATCTGTGCTATACACCAGTCGTCATAGGCATACTCCAGCGTTTTGGATACGGAGGAAGAATTCTTGTCTTCCGGTACATAACCGTACTGCATGTAGTACTCAATGCCGTCATATAACTTATAGCGGGCGGTATTTACGCAGGCTTCCAGCGCGTGATCCACGTCAAAAGGCGCGTTGCCCTTTATTACGGCGTCTGCGATCACAGATACGCTGTGATAACCTGTCATACACCAGTTCTCATTGGCGTAATGTGACCACACCGGCAGCATTTTATGCACGCTTTGGTCATAGTGGGCCAGCATGGATTGGATCATATCGGCATTACGTTTTGGCTGAATGATATTGAACAGCGGGTGTAATGCGCGGTAGGTATCCCACAGTGAAAAAGTGGTATAGTTCGTAAATCCTTTGGCTACATGGTTGTTCTGGTCCAGGCCGCGGTAACCGCCATCTGCATCCATATAAGTAGTGGGGCTCAGGAAAGCATGGTACATGGCGGTGTAAAAGTTCAGCATCTCATCGGGGCTGGTGGCTTTGATGGCAATCTTCTGCAGTTCTTTGTTCCAGAGGGCCTGGCCGTCCTGTTTTACTTTATCAAAGTCCCAATGCGGTATCTCAGTGCGCAGGTTATTCAGCGCGCCTGCTGTGCTTACCGGCGAGAGCGCAAACTTGATCTTGATCTTTTCCCCGGCGGTGGTCTTGAAATCAAAATAGGCCCTTATCTGCCGGCCGCCCATTTCCGGGAAATTATGCGCCTGGTCAAATTTGCCGTAAAAGCCGCGGTACACATCATGTGCATAGTTCTTATGACCGTAACGGTAGAATGGTTTGGAAAAGCTCATGGCAAAATACACGATACGGGTACGGCCCCAACCATTGGTCTGGCGGAAACCGGTCACCAGTGTATCATTCTCTACCCGCACAAAGGTCCATACGTTCTTGTTCTCATAATTATAGATACCGGCCATCAGGTCCAGTATAATATGCGCCTGGTCCGTTTGCGGAAAAGTATATTGATGAAAGCCCACCCGGTTGCTGGCCGTCAGCTCCGCCTGTATATTATACTCATCCAGCTTTACCTTATAGTAATCCGGCTCTGCTACTTCTGTTGCGTGGGAGAAAGTAGAGCGGTAGCCGCTTTCCGGTTGCGTGGCGGTGCCGGGGTTGAGCTGCAGGGCGCCGGTAGTGGGCATGATCAGGAAATCGCCCAGGTCAGAATGGCCGGTGCCGCTGAAATGTGTATGACTAAAACCGGTGATGGTCTTATCATCATATTGGTATCCGGCGCAGTATTTATACACATCCGGATTGTACTTGCCATTCATTTCATAGGGAATGGTATCTGTTTCCGGGCTTAGCTGCACCATGCCAAAAGGTACGGTGGCGCCGGGATAAGTATGCCCCATTTTTTGTGTGCCTATGATGGGCTTTACATATTGCGTGAGATTTACGTCCGGTGCGGTTTGCGCAAACAGCGGCAACTGAGTACAGCAAAGGACGTGGAATAACAGTTTCTTCATGTTCAATAAAACGCTATTATATTATAAAAAGTGCCATTAAAGATAAACCGTTTTAGCTATGGGAGGGAATTATTTGGGTGGTATTAGGAATTTACGCAATAGGTGAGGAGTGGCTGGCATTCTGCCGTATTCCGGGGCAATGGGATAGTGTGGTATAGTGGGGAGGGCTATATCTATTATATTGGCGTGAGTAAAACAGCTTTCCACTTATGAAACGGTTAATGAATACGCTCCGCCTGCTTGTATGGCTTACCCTTTGGCCCGCGCTTTCCTGGTCACAGTCCCATGGCCTGGTGTCTACCGGTAACAGCCAGTTTGCGCCGTTAAGCAGCGTGGATATGGGGGATGTGGTATGGACCAGCGGATTCTGGGCAGAGCGTTTTGCTGTGTGCCGCAATGCGATGGTGCCGGACCTCTGGAAAACCTATACGGACGCCAATATCAGCCATTCTTTCAAGAACTTTGAAATTGCCGCCGGCCTGGACACGGGTTCCCATGTGGGCCCGCCTTTCCACGACGGCGATTTTTACAAGCTGCTGGAAGCCGTGGCCAGCCTGTATGCGGTAACAAAAGACAAACAGCTGGATAGCCTGATGGATAGGGTAATACCCGTTATAGCCCGCTCCCAGCGGGAAGATGGCTATATCCATACGCCGGTAAGGATCGCGGAGCGCCATAGTAAAGGAGGGGCCAAAGAATTTGAGGACCGCCTGAACTTCGAGACCTATAATATGGGGCACCTGATGACGGCCGCCTGCGTCCATTATCGCGCTACCGGCAAAAGGACCCTGCTGGATATTGCCATAAAAGCGGCGGACTACCTGGACCGCTTTTATAAACGCGCCTCACCGGAGCTGGCCAGGAATGCCATCTGCCCTTCTCATTATATGGGGGTAATAGAGCTGTACCGCACTACTAAAAACCCGGAATACCTGCAGCTGGCCAGGAACCTGATCAACATACGCGGATATGTGGATGGCGGTACGGATGATAACCAGGACCGGGTACCGTTCCGCCAGCAAACCACGGCTATGGGCCATGCCGTACGGGCCAATTACCTGTATGCCGGGGTGGCGGATGTGTATGCGGAAACCGGCGATGATTCCCTGATGGCTTGTCTGAACAGCATCTGGGAAGATGTGGCCTACCGGAAAATGTATATCACCGGCGCTTGTGGCGCGCTGTATGATGGCACATCGCCCAACGGCACTTCCTATAATCCCGTAGAGATCCAAAAGACCCACCAGGCCTATGGCCGGGATTACCAGCTGCCTAACATGACGGCCCATAATGAGACCTGCGCCAATATTGGCAATGTATTATGGAACTGGCGCATGCTGCAGATCACCGGTAATGCCAGGTATACAGATGTGCTGGAGCTGGCGTTGTACAACAGCGTATTATCCGGCATCAGCCTGGATGGCGACCGTTTTTGCTATACCAATCCCCTGGCTGTTTCCGCGCAGTTCCCATATAAGCTGCGCTGGTCCGGTGGCCGGGTAAATTATATTGCGCTATCCAACTGCTGCCCGCCCAATGTGGTGCGCACCATTGCGGAAGCTGGTAATTACGCTTACGGCGTTTCTGCCAAAGGGCTGTGGGTGCACCTGTATGGCAGCAGTACGTTGTCCACTCATCTGAAAGATGGGGCAGCGCTGAAAATAGCCCAGGTTACCAATTACCCCTGGGATGGCAATATCAAACTTACCGTGCAAACCGCCCCAACGGGCGCCTTTACCGTTTTTATGCGCATCCCCGGTTGGAGCCGGCAGGCTGCGCTGCTGGTAAATGGTAAGCCGGCAACTGGCGTAACGGCTACACCCGGCCAGTATGCCGCCATTCACCGCCAATGGAAAGCGGGGGATGTGATCACGCTGCAGCTGCCTATGCCCGTAACGCTGATGGAAAGCAACCCGCTGGTAGAAGAGACCCGCAACCAGGTGGCCGTAAAACGCGGACCAATTGTCTATTGCATGGAGTCTGTGGATCTGCCTAAAGGCGCCAGCCTGTTTGATGTGGTGATGCCAGGTAAAACGGACCTGCAGCCTACACCCATGGAAATAGACAAAAGCCATATCATGGCCCTGACCGGCCATGCCCTACTGCGGCAGGATACCGGCTGGCAACGCACTTTATACCGCGAAGCTGCCCTGAACGATACACATCCCGTAAAAGTGACCCTTATCCCTTACTATGCCTGGGGAAACCGCGGCAATGCGGATATGACGGTATGGGTTCCAAAATATTTTCAATATTTTGGGGGCCAAATTCAATCGCAGTGAGCAAGCCTATTTTAGTGATCAAGTTTGGAACAGCATCCATCACCCGTGCCAACGGGGAGCTGGATGAATCTGTAATAGCGGCAATAGCCAGGCAGGTAGCGGCGCTGCATGCGGAGTATAATATGGTGCTGGTATCTTCCGGGGCGGTAGCTGCCGGCAAGAAATTCCTGCGGGAATACAACGGCACTATCAGTGAGCGTAAAGCAGCAGCGGCTATTGGTAATCCTTTATTATTAAGCAAGTACTCGCAATATTTTGAGCCCTATGGCATTGCCATTGCGCAAAGCTTGTGCGAGCGGCGGCATTTCAGCAACCGCGGCCAGTTCCTGCAATTAAAGAAAACTTACGAGGAGCTGTGGGCCAGTAACATTATCCCCGTGGCTAATGAGAATGATGTGGTGAGTGACCTGGAGCTCAAGTTCTCCGATAACGACGAACTGGCCACGTTGATAGCCGTAGGCTTTGGCGCTTCCGGGCTGTTGTTCAGCACCTCTGTAGGCGGCGTACTGGATAAGGAAAATAAGGTAGTGCCGCAGATAGATGTGATCGATGAAAGCGTGTTTGCGCTGGCAGATACGAGCAAATCCAGCCTGGGACTGGGTGGCATGGTATCCAAACTTACTTTTGCCCGTTTGGCCACCCGCATGGGTATCCGCGTGGTGATCTTTGGTATACATACTACAGATGGCATCCTGAATGCAATGGCCGGCGCCACAGGCACGTTATGCCTGCCACAGCCCTGCAGCATGCCGGCCCGTAAAAAATGGCTGGCCAGTGGCAGCCTGGTAACCGGCCGTATACAGGTGGACGCCGGCGCTCAAAAGGCGCTGGAGCAGCGGCATAGCCTATTGGCAGTAGGGGTACAGGCCATCCTGGAAAAGTTTGACCGCGGCGAGGTGGTGGAGATCGTGAATGAGGCGCAGGAAGCCATTGCCGTAGCGCGCGCCAAATTATCTTCTGATGTATTGGCCGGCACGGAAAAGGTACAGAACCTGGAGATTGCCCATGCCGATGATATCGTGCTGCTGTAAATAATTATCTGATCTTTACTTACTACTAATGACATCTATCATATCAATACTGGAAAAAGCACAGCAGGCTACCACCGCGGTAAAAACGCTGCCGGATCAGCAAAAGCAACAGCTGTTGCAAAAGCTGGCCATGCGCCTGCAGGAACATAGCGCAGCCATTGTTGCGGCTAATCAACAAGATCTGGCGCGCATGGCGGATACGGACCCTAAGAAGGACCGGCTGCTGCTGGATGAAAAACGGATCCAGCAATTGTCAGACAGCCTGCTGGATATAGCCGCGCTGCCGGACCCTGCCAACCAGTTATTGATGGAGCGCAAGCTGGATAACGGCCTGCTGGTGCAGAAACGCACCGCACCCCTGGGCGTAGTGGGCGTGATCTATGAATCCCGTCCCAATGTAACGGTAGATGTAGCGGCCCTTTGTATACGCTCCGGCAATGTATGTGTGCTGCGTGGCGGATCAGACGCGTTTTATACCAATACCTGCGTAGTAGGTCTGATACAACAGGTGCTGGAGGAGTTTAAGCTGCCGGCCGCTATTGTACAGTTGCTGCCGGTGGATCGTGAGCTGGTAATGGAGCTGCTGACCGCTGTGAAATATGTAGATATCATCATACCCCGCGGCTCCCAGCAGCTGATCGATTTTGTACGGGCCAATGCCCGTGTGCCGGTAATAGAGACCGGCGCAGGCGTTTGCCACACCTATGTGGAGCGTACGGCAGACCTGCTGCAGGCCAGCGCTATTGTGACCAATGCCAAGGTATCCCGTCCTTCTGTTTGTAATGCGCTGGATACCGTGCTGGTAGACGGGCCGGTGGCCAGGGATCTGCTGCAACTGTTAGCGCCCGCGCTGCAGGCTTACCAGGTAGAGATCTTTGCGGATGATACGGCCTACCCCATACTGGAGCAGCTGGGTTACCCGCAGCTACAGCATGCCACCCCGGAAGATTTTGGCCGGGAGTTCCTTGATTTCAAATGTTCCATTAAGATAGTAGACAGTGCAGATGAAGCGCTGGCACATATACGCAATTATTCCTCCAAACATTCCGAAGCTATTGTGAGTACGGATGCTGCCATCAGCGAGCGTTTTATGAATGAAGTGGATGCAGCGGCCGTATATATAAATGCCTCCACCCGTTTTACAGATGGAGGCGTGTTTGGCTTAGGCGCGGAGATAGGTATCTCTACGCAGAAGCTGCATGCCCGCGGACCTTTTGCCCTTGAAAAACTGGTCACCGAAAAGTGGTACGTGTATGGCAATGGGCAGGTGCGGGTATAAGTAAAGGGATAAGAGGTGCTGTTATAGTTGCAGCACCTTCATGTATGTTTTGCCATACGGTCCCCAGTCTTTCAGGCTTCCGTTTATCGTTTCCCTAAATCCTTTATTGTCCATTTTTTTGCCTTTTACCGGCACTTTAAGTGCCGTTTCCTGCACATCTTCCGACAGCACTTTGGTGGCAAACCAGGTAATGTGCTCATAGGGCAGCGCTACGCCCAGTATCATACCAGGCAGCCCGGTAAAGGATTCCGGCCCGCCGGGTGTAACAATGGCGTCTGTATAGAATGCTACTACGTAAATGGAATCCATGATCACGGCATTGGCCCGGCGGCAGTCAAACCCGGCAATGTTGCGCTTTTCATCCGTGATCTTCCATTTAATAGCACGGGTGCTGTCTTTTATAAGGAATACCTGTTCAAAAGCTTTTTTCTGGGCAATGGTCTCATGGGTATCCAACTTATCGTAGATCACGTTTTCATCGCCAGGCTCCGGCTGTAGGCGTATGTTATCCGGGTTGTCCCTGCCGGGTGTATATAAGGTATTATTGCCGCGGAATAGCAGGTCAAAATAGGTGATCTTAAACCGTGGCTGCCGTTTCTTCTCCATCTCTTTCCAGGGGCTGTTATTGTCTGTGAACATCTCATCCAGCCGGGCGTATACATTTAAACGTTTTTCAAACTCAATACGGCCTGTGGTAAGGTACACCGGACTTTGGGCCAGGGCATTGGCCGCGCTGGTCAGTAGCAGTATACAAAGCAGTAATGATCTCATACTGTTGATTTTAATTTTGATCAGGGTTGTTTAACGCCACCGTTCTTGTTGAAGTTCCAGTTAACGGAAAACAGCACGTAACGGGCAATGGTGCTGTAAGTACGTTCAGATATAAAGTTGCTGTTCACCTGCCTGTTAAATCCAATGTTCTCATTCAGCAGGTCATTTACGGATGCTTTTATCAACAGCGCGTCATTCTTGAATAGCTTTTTCCCTATCCAGGCATTCCATATGAATACATTGTTATTGCTCACAAACACCGCTGTCTTTTGCCGCAGGTTAATGTTCAAGTCTGTATGCAGCTGCAGCTTCCAGGGCAGGAACAGATCAACATTGGGGCCTATGGCGGCGGTCCAGTAGTTGGTCTGGATGTTCTGTTGTACGGAGGAGCGGCTGGTAGTATAAGTGGCGGATGCCTCCAGGTTTATATCATACCGCTTCTCCCTGGATTTAGACAGGTAGATACCGTTGGTGTAGCCGCCGCTGTTGGTGGTGTTCAAGGCGCCGTTCACATAGTTGGCATATCTGCTGTAATTGGCGTTGAGGAAGTAGCCCAGGCGCATATCTGCCTTTTTCAGTTTCATACCGTAGTTGAAATACAGGAACGCAGTTTTGTTGCCGTCCACGTTCACAGATTGGTTGGTCCTTTTACCCTGATCATCGATCGTGCTTTTGCTGGTAATGGCGTTATCGGTAAATGTGTAGTTTATACTTACCCAAATATTGCGTTCTGTAAGCATCTTAAAATCGGAAAAGGAAAGCCGCAGGTTATTGGAAAAAGAGGGCTTCAGATCTGGGTTACCAATATTGACGTTCAGCGGGTCGTCATTGGTGCGCAGCGGTTGCAGCTGCTCAATGCCCGGCTGGCGCGTGTTACCGTTATAATTGAGCCCAAGGCGCCGTTGTGTGTTGAGCATATAGCTAATGAAAGCTGCGGGATACCAGTTCACAAAATCACGTTTATGACTTATGCCGATGTGCATATCCTGCTGGTCAAAACTGGTGAGGCCTACTGAGCCGCCTACATTGGCGCGCAGTTTTTTCTTTACCAGGTTGTAGTTAAGCCCGCCACGGTGGGTGAAGGTGTTGAATACGTAATCACTGCTGTATACGGAGTCCAGGTTATTGTATTTGCCATTGTTATCCTGGTTAAAGGAATTCCTTTCGGAATTGCTGTTATTAACTATGACGCCATAGTTAAATATCAGGGATGATGCGACGGATAACGGCTCCGTATAAGTAAGCTTTGTATCGAACGTAGTGTTCTTCGTATTATTGGTCTTGTATTGATCTATGCGTTGTGTGTTTTCTATACCGCCATCTTTATAGAATTCAGTGATCGCATCCAGATAGCCATCTGAGGTGTTCTCGCGGTATCTTTCCTGTAGATTGAAGGAGAGCGTGCGGCCTTTTTTGCGCAGCTTTTTCCGCCATAGGATGTTACTGTTCAGGGTACGCATATCGCCGGTGTTGGTGATGTTGCGCTCGTTCTGGTTTACCAGCGTGCTATCCTGCGCCAGGGATTGTGTAGTATAAGCGCTATGCGTGTTCTTATGATCCAGGCCGCCATCTATATTGATCTTGATGGAAGAGGAAGAATCCAGTTGCAGCTCGTAGCTGGCGTCTGCCCGGTTGCGTAATATGCTGTTGGCAAAGCGTTCGCTGGAGTTGGTATAGTACAGGGTATCCGGCAGCAGGTACTGGGAGCGGGTATCGCTACCACCATCCATGTATAGCTGCAGGATCTTATAGTTTCCGTTCAGGGACTGATGGTCTTCGTTCCATTTGTTATTGAAATGCAGCCCGCCTGTTTGTACCAGCGGATAGCCTTCGCCACTGTATCGTCCGTCCCAGTTTTCCAGGTCATCACCAGCAAAGTTGAAGGTGTAGTCGTCCGTTCCTTCGTTATAACTTACATCATCTCCAGATCCGCCGTAATTACGTCTTTCATTCCAGTTTAACCCGGTTTTTCCGGTGTTGGAGACGATGCCGTAACCGGAGAGTTTTAGTTTTTGTTTGAAGAGGTTCAGCATCAGCTGGCTGTCGTGAAAGCCATCATTACCTGCGCCGGCGGCAGCCTTACCAAAGTAGCCGTTCTTTTTACTGTCTTTCAGTTTCAGGTTCAGCGTTTTGGTCTTTTCGCCATCATCTATACCGGTAAAGGCGGCCTGGTCGCTTTTTTTATCAAACACCTGTACTTTGTCTACCATATCCGCCCGCAGGTTCTGGGTGGCCAGGGTAGGGTCGTCGCCAAAGAATTCTTCACCGTCTACCAGTACTTTCTGGATCTTTTCACCCTGCGCAGTGATCTGTCCGTTCTTATCCACCTGTATACCGGGCAGCTTTTTCAGCAGGTCTTCTACGGTAGCATTGGGTTGCATCTTAAAGCTATCTGCATTGTATTCTGTGGTGTCTCCTTTTAGCTTGATGGCAGCAATCTGCTGGTTGATGACTACCTCCTGCAGCAACCGGCTTTTAAGGGAAAGGATGATCTTCACATGTGCGGCAGCAGCGCTATCCGCCAGCGTAACAGGTTCCACATAATCCGCATACCCCGGGGCAGTGGCCAGCAGCAGGTACTTGCCCTGTTGCAGGTGCGACAGTTCAAATTTGCCTGCGGCATCTGTACGGGTAAAGGTGTACAGCATAGAATCCTTTGCCTGTAAAACTGCTATAACGGTGTTGGAAAGCTGCTGATGGTTCAGCGTGTCGAGAATACTGCCTTTAACAGATGCTTGTTGACTATAGCACAGGCAAGGGACGGCCAGGCTGACAATCAAAACAGGTAGTGTCTTCATTCGCAGGGTTGAAGGGTTAGACTTTATAGATGTGTTTGTTGTTTATTTCCACAAAGAATAACAAAAACTCTCACTGTTTATTTTATGCCATAGTGAAAAATATGTTAATTAGATAGATATCAGGTGTGGGATGATATTATATTAACCGGCGATGTATAGCTTATAAAACAAGGAATAAGGGTGGCGTTTAGTTAAAATAATACCGGTGGAATTTATCATCTGGCCCCATAAAAAAGAAAACCGGAATAAGAATATCCCGGCCTTTACCTAAACCTACAACTGTTACACTGTTAATATCTAAACCACTTTATGTGGATGTTTTCTTGTTTGAGAAAATCGTAAAACAAAGGTGCAACTTAAAAAGCTGGTAAAGAATGCCTATATGACGGATTCTGTTGTACTTATTACGGATTATTGGGTGATAAAGCGGTTACCTGGAGGTTACTTCCTGAGCTGGCCGGGCGCCATCCCAAACTGCTGCTTAAAGGCCCGCTGAAAGTGCTGGGGATGGCTAAAACCCGTTTCATAGGCTATTTCAGAAAGGGTTTTGCCGGTATGTAATACCAGCTGCCTGGCCTGCTCTAAACGGACGGAGGCAAAATACCCAAAAACCGTGTTATGGTATACCTCCTTAAAGCCTTTCTTCAGCTTAAATTCATTAAGGCCGCATAAGCGGGCCAGCTGTGTGAGGGAAGGCGGATGCTGCATGTCTTTGAGCAATATTTCTTTAGCCAGTTCCAGCTTTTCCAGGTCATATTGCGCTTTACAGGGCGTTGGCTGCAGGAACAGCTCCCACTGCAGCAATAACAGCTCCATCATTTTTGTTTCCATGAAAAGGCTTTTCAACCCGCCGGTAAGCGGGGTATTCCAGAATGACTGGATAATGGCGCCCATCTGGGGAGTAAAGGTGATGCCGGGCCTTTGCACCAGGAAGGGGGTGCCTTTGACTACTTTCTCCACCAGCTCATCCATAGGGAAGGAGTGGCCATAGAACAGCTGCAGGAACCGCTCTGCATGGATGTTAATCGTGAAGGTGTTATGGATACCGCAATGCAGGAACTGGTTACGTTCCCATTCTCCCTGGTTATACATAATGTTATGGTACCCTTTGGTATACATTACATCATCCTGCACGAAGCCCAGCTTTTGGCGGATATTACCTTCCAGTGAAAAGTTCATCTCTATCAGGGGCAGGTCGTTGATGTGCTCCATATGCACGCTCAGGCGCTGGCTCTTCAGCTCCATATAGCCATCAGAAACGGCTAAGCCATTCATTTTCAGCAGGCGGTAATGCCCTGTCACTTCCGGCAGGGAAACGAAGAAATTGTACGGCGTTGCACTGTCCGGCAGGCCTCTTAAATGATCAAAACCCGGGAAATCAGGTTGTTTTTCCGGCGGTTCCTCACGCATGGTATTCCTGTATAATAGTTATCCGTTTAAGGTACAAAATAATCCATTTTATGCTAAGCGTGGGGCGGCAGATAAGGCATTTTTGCACAGTTTTAACAGCCTTGATAAGAACAGGCTGGGTAGCGGATTAACAAAGCGCAAGCATACAATTCAATCAAACAATGGATCAGCAAACAACAAACATACAAACGCCCGTATTGATCGTAGGCGGCGGCGTAGTGGGGCTATCGGCCGCCTTGTTCCTGTTACAGCAGGGCATTACCCCTTTATTGGTAGAAAGACACCAGGGCACTTCTATCCACCCGCGCGCCAGGGGATTTGATGTGCGCACTATGGAGCTGTACCGGAGTTTACAGCTCAGCGATACCATCCGCGAGGCCGGTAAGGCGCTGGCGCCGGCCTGGGGTATTCACCACAGTACCTCTATAGCCCAGGCGCTGGAAAAAGCAAAGCCAGGTAAAAAGAAAGGGCTGGCAAAGCTCCCTGGCATGGATATTATCACCACCCTGAGCCCGGAAACCGGCGCCCGCTGCACCCAGGATCTGTCAGAGCCGGTGCTGGTGGCGGCTGCCAGGGAAAGGGGCGCACAGCTGGAGTTCTACACAGAACTGGTGGATTTTACACAGGGTGATGAAGGGGTCACCGCCCGCCTGCGCTGCCGCAATACCGGGGATATAAGAACCGTGCAGGCAGCCTATATGATCGCAGCAGATGGGGCTAAAAGCCCGGTACGCGAGACGCTGCAGGCGGCTACCACCGGCCGGGGCGCTATTGCCAGCCTGCTGAATATCTATTTTGAGGCGGATCTGGCCGCTTTTGTGCGGGGCAGGGAGTTTAGCCTTACGATCATCAGAACAGCTACATGTAAAGGCTTCGTGGCGGCCATCAACAACAGTAACCGCTGGGTGTTTCATTTACACTATGATCCTGCGGTAGCCGCGCCGGAGGATTATACTACTGAGAAGCTGGTAGCCATATTGCGGGAGGTGATCGGCCTGCCGGATATCCATATCCGCATTATCAGCGTGCTGCCCTGGCAGCCTACCGTAAAGGTAGTGGAGCAAATGCAACATGGGCGTATTTTCCTGGCCGGGGATGCGGCCCATGTAATGACGCCCTATGGCGGCAAAGGCGCCAATACCGGTATACAGGATGCGCATAATCTTGCCTGGAAACTGGCGGCCGTACTAAAGGGAACGGCATCGCCTGCATTGCTGCATACCTATAGCCCGGAGCGGCAACCAATAGGGCTGTACAATGCTGTTAAATCCGGCAGATATTCCGATAACGATGGCTTGCTGCAAAAGGATTTTGCCAACATCATAGGGCTTATGTGGAAGGTAATGCGGGCAAAGGTTGCCGGGTGGCTAGGCTGGAGCCGGTGGAGCCAGCGCCTGTATATGCGGTCTATAGCCGGTTTGGTGGGCCTGCCGGATTACCTGTATAGCGCAGCGGCGGCGGATATGTCTGCTAACAGCTATCAACAAGCTGCGGCGCTGGATGGCAGCCCGGGTACCAGGGCGCCGCATGCCTGGGTGCAGTACCGGGAGCAACGGGTATCTACATTGGACGTGTTGGGAAAAAGCTTTGTATTGTTCACTGGGGTGGATAACGCTCCCTGGTTGCAGGCCGCTGCGTTAATGGATATTCCGGTGTATAGTATAGGAGCCACGGGTACTTTGGTATATGATGAAAAACCGGTAAAGGAATTATTGGGTATAGCTGCCTCCGGCGCGGTGCTGATAAGACCGGATGGGTTTGTGGCCTGGCGTTGCAAGACCATGCCTGCACAGCCTGCGTCAGCACTGGCAGCGGCGTTACAGACTTTCAGATAATACACACGGTACAGACCACTACCTATAAAAAAGTCCCTGACTGCTTTACAGCCAGGGACTTTCATTATCCGGATAATCCTATTTCAATGTATCATTAAACAGCCGCAGCGTTCTTCCCCATGCCTGTTCTGCTGCCTCCTTGTTATACCGCGTAGGGGCGGTATCGTTATTAAATGCATGTTGCGCGCCTTCGTAAATATATAGCTCATACTTTACGCTCGCAGCCTTGAGCGCTGCTTCATAAGCAGGAATGCCGGCGTTTACGCGTTCATCCAGCCCGCCATAATGCAGCTGTACAGCCGCCTTGATCTTAGGCACATCCGCCGCATCCGGCTGGCGGCCATAATAGGCTACTGCCGCTTTGAGCGATGGGGCATTTACAGCCATCTGGTTGGCCATGGCGCCGCCCCAACAAAAGCCCACACAGCCTGTTTTGCCATTGCTGTTGGGCAGGCCGCTCAGGTAATCGATCGCTTTCAGGAAATTCTGCAGGTTCTTTTGCGCATCCAGTTTACCTATCAGGTCACGGGCCTCGTCTTCGTTCTGGGGAGTGCCGCCCGTGCCGGAAAGCGCATCCGGCGCCAGGGCTATAAAACCGGCTTGCGCCACCCGCCGTGTTACATCCCGGATATGCGGGTTCAGGCCGCGGTTTTCGTGGATCACGATCACTGTGCCTTTTTTGGCGCTATCCTGCCCGGCTGGTTTTACCAGGTACCCTTTCATGGTAATACCATCGCCGGGATAGGTAATATCTTCACCTTCTATGCCGGCCGCATTTTCCGGTACGGTGGCGGCATGGGCATAGTTCATTTCCAGCATGGGCAATATGGCGGTGGCCGCGGCCAGACTGCCGGTAAGTTTTATCAGGCGGCTGATGAATTCATCGCGCCGCAGCGGCTTATGGGTATATTCGTCAAAGAGGTTGATGATGCGTTGGTCCATAAATAAGGGTTTGATGTAAGCAAAGTTTTATATCATGAGAAAGTAGTACTAAATTTAATGATTTTGGGAAACAATGTCAGCAATTTAATTTCCTGTTTTTCAATGTAATGCAAATTTCGGTTCACATGAAGCATATCGTGATCATAGGTGGTGGGTTTGCCGGTATCAACCTGGCGCGCGCACTGGCAGGCAATAATAATTTTGAGGTAACGCTTGTAGACAAGAACAATTACAATTTCTTTCCGCCGCTTATTTACCAGGTGGCCACCGCTTTCCTGGAACCCTCCAGCATCAGCTATCCGTTCAGGAAATTATTCCGTAAAAAGAAGAACCTGCGTTTTCGTTTAGGCGAGCTGAAGCAAGTAGTGCCGGCAGAAAACAGGATCATACTTTCCAATGGGGATCTGCAATATGATTACCTGGTATTTGCCACCGGGGCAGAGACCAATTATTTTGGCATGCTGAACGTAAAGCAGCATGCCATCCCCATGAAAACCCTGCACGATGCTATTGCCATGCGTAACCGTATGTTGCAGCAAATGGAACAGGCTATCATCACCCAGGATGAAGCAGAGCGTAAAAAACTGCTCACATTTGTAATAGCCGGCGGCGGGCCTACCGGTGTGGAAATATCCGGCATGCTGGCAGAAATGGGCCGTACCATCGTGCTAAAGGATTACCCGGAACTGCATGGTAAACGGGGCGAAATTTACCTGGTAGACGGCAGCGAGGCGCTGCTGTCCCCCATGAGCAAACAATCGCAAAAAGATACGCACAATGCGCTCAGGCGGATGGGTGTGCGGATACGGCTGAATGTGCACGTAAAGGATTATGTGAATGATACAGTGATACTGGATGATGGCGATACCATTGAAGCTAAAACACTGATATGGGCCGCCGGGGTTACCGCCAGAATATTTGAAGGCATACCGGCCACCAGTTATGGCCGCGGCAAACGCATGATCGTAGACGGGTTTAACAAAGTACAGGGCACGGAAAATATCTATGCCATTGGCGATACCTGCCTGCAAACGGCAGATGAGAAATTCCCTAATGGCCACCCGCAGGTGGCGCAGGTAGCTATTCAGCAGGGTAAGCATATGGCAAAGAACTTTAAGGCCATGGAAACCGGTAAAACGCCCACGCTGTTCCATTATCATGATAAAGGATCCATGGCTATCATTGGCCGTAATAAAGCGGTAGCAGACCTGCCGCCAACCTTACATTTCAGAGGGGTGATCGCTTTTTTCCTGTGGTTGTTTGTGCACGTGATGTCGCTGATCAATTACCGCAACCGCTTAAAGACCTTGTATAACTGGACGGTGGCCTATTTCAGCAAAGACCAGTCGCTGCGTATGATCATCCGCCCAGACAACGAAAAATAGCCGCCACCGGTTAAACATTATTGCATGCGATACCTGCTATACTTTATTTATCTGAGCTGGCATTGGGGACTGGAGCTGGCCTTTTTTGTTACGAGGGAGGAGATCCGGGGTGAAAAGAAATACGGCATCCGCACCATTGGCCTGGACAGTTTGCCGGACCATTTGCCGGACCAGGAGCGTAAACACTTCAGCATCTATGAGCCGGTCAACTACTATTCCGCCACCTGGTTGCTGGACCAGCTACAGCCGGCAGACCTGCAAACCACGCTGCTGGATGTAGGCTGCGGCCGGGGCCGCGTACTGGCTATGGGCGCGGTATACGGCTTTAAAGATATGATCGGTATTGACTTTTCCGAAGAGCTTTGCGAGCGTGCCCTGGAGGTATGCGAAGGCGTGCAGGACCGTCACCCGGATATCAATTTCCAGATCATTTGTGCAGATGCACGTTACTATGATATACCAGAGCGCACGGGCGTTATCTTCCTCTTTAATCCCTTTGATGGCACGGTAATGGCGCCCTTCATCACCAAAGTGCAGGAAAGCCTGCAACGCCATAACCGCCCCATAAAAGTACTGTATGCTAATCCCCAGTTTAAGGACCTGTGGCTGGAAGCAGGCTTTAAAGAAACCGGGGCCTTTGAAAAGAAAAGGATACTTAAAGGCTGCGTGTTAGAGTGGATGTAGGGGATTTGTATTATCTTAATGCAACGGCAAAACGCATGAGCTTATGCACACTACCTTGGGCATCTACCTGTTACTGTTACTGATCATTCTGTTCCTGGTGATGCTGGCGCAGCGCCTTAAGATATCGTACCCGATAGTGCTGGTGCTGGGCGGCCTTTGCCTGAGCTTTGTGCCACGGCTGCCGCAGATAGAGATTGATCCGGAACTGATCTTTGTGATCTTTTTGCCGCCCCTGCTCTTTGAAGCCGCCTGGCAAACCTCCTGGAAGGATTTCTGGAAATGGCGGCGCGTAATAGCCAGTTTTGCCTTCCTGATCGTGATCCTTACCTCCTCCGCTATTGCGGTGATCTCTTCCAACCTTATACCCGCTTTTACGCTGGCGCTGGGTTTTCTGTTGGGGGGTATCATCTCCCCGCCGGATGCAGTTTCTGCCACCTCTATCCTCCGGCATATCAATGTGCCCAAAAGGATGGTCACCATTGTAGAGGGGGAGAGCCTGCTGAATGACGCCGCCAGTTTGATCGTATTCCGTTTTGCCCTGGCCACTATTGACTCCGGCAAGTTTATCTTTCAGGATGCGGTGCTCAGTTTTTTCCTGGTCATCATTATGGGTATCGTGATCGGGCTGGCCGTGGCGCTGGTGTTTTACGCCATTCACCGTTGGCTGCCCACTACGCCCAATATCGATATTGTGCTCACCTTCATAGCTCCCTACATCATGTATATTGTAGCGGAGCAATTCCATTTTTCCGGCGTGCTGGCCGTTGTAAGCGGCGGCCTTTTCCTTAATACCCGCAGTAACGTGATACTGGATTACCGCAGCCGTTTCCGGGGCGAGAATGTATGGGCTACCATTGGCTTTGCCATGAATGGTATCATATTTATGCTGATAGGGCTGGAGCTGCCTTATATTGTACAGCAGATGGGCGATATAAGCCTGGGCGCCGCTATCCGCTACGGACTGATCATCTCTGCCGCGCTTATTGTGATCCGCCTGCTCAGCACCATGGGGGCTTCCATATTCACGGTGTTTGCCAGTAAATTCATTACTACGGCGGATAGTAACCCTGGCTGGAAAGGCCCGTTCATATTTGGCTGGGCCGGTATGCGGGGTGTGGTATCCCTGGCGGCGGCATTATCTATTCCCTTAACATTGCATGGCCAGCCTTTTCCGCAACGTAACCTGATCTTGTTCATCACCTTTATGGTGATCCTGGTCACATTGGTATTCCAGGGCCTTACGCTGCCATGGGTGGTGCGCTGGGTAAATATGGAGGACCAGGATGCTGTTATGTCCATTGAAGAGCAGGAAAAAGTAGTGCGGAAGAAACTGTCCCATGCCGGCCTGCGTTTACTGGACGAGCTGTATAAAGACCAGGTGGCAGCCAGCGAACAGCTGCAAAGCCTGCGGGTACGGTACGAAAGCGATCTGCGGCAGCTGGAGCGCCTGCTGGGACCGGAAAAAGACCATGCGCACGAGCAAACGATCATTGCCAACGGGCAGTATCATAGCGTAGCCACTGCTGTGATAGGGGAACAACGCAGGCTGCTGCAACAGCTAAACAAAAAACAGGAAGTGGATGAGGATCTTATCCGCAAATATATTACCCTGCTGGACCTGGAGGAGGAAAAGATCCGGCTAATGATCACCGGTGATGATGAATAACGCCATCTAAAAATTTGTATATTGGCGTTTTCCTCACCCAAGTTTGCGTAACGATATGAGAAAGACATTGGCGCTACTGACCGCAGTGGCTATGAGTATACCCGCTATGGCGCAGCAAAGCGCTCCCGCAAAAGCCGGCAACCCGGTAATCAATGGCTGGTATGCCGATCCGGAAGCCGCCATCTTTGGCAAGACCTATTGGATATTTCCCACTTTTTCTGACAAATATGAAAAGCAGGTGTTCTTTGACGCCTTTTCCTCCCCGGATCTGGGCCGCTGGACCAAACACCCGCATATACTGGATACCGCCGCCGTTAAATGGGCTAAAAAAGCCATGTGGGCGCCCGCTATTGTAGAAAAAGGCGGTAAATATTATTTCTTTTTTGCCGCTAACGATATCCAGAACGACCAGGAGCAGGGTGGTATAGGCGTAGCGGTGTCCAATAAACCAGGCGGCCCCTATAAGGATTACCTGGGCAAACCCCTGATCGATAAGTTCCATAACGGCGCGCAACCCATTGACCAATTTGTGTTTCATGATAAGGATGGCCAGTACTATATGATCTATGGCGGCTGGCGGCATTGTAATATTGCCCGGCTAAAACCGGATTTTACCGGTTTTGAGCCTTTTGCAGACGGTACTGAGTTTAAGGAGATCACCCCTTCCGGCTACGTGGAAGGCCCTTTTATGTTTATCCATAACGGCAAATACTATTTCATGTGGTCAGAAGGCGGCTGGACCGGGCCCAATTACTCCGTAGCTTATGCCATAGCAGACTCCCCGGCAGGCCCCTTTAAACGTATTGGCAAAATACTGCAACAGGATACCACCGTGGCTACCGGCGCCGGCCATCACTCCGTGATCAACGTGCCGGGCACTGACCGCTTTTATATCGTTTACCACCGCCGCCCGCTTACGGAAACGGCCGCCAATCACCGGGTAACCTGTATTGATGAGATGCGGTTTGACGAAAATGGGCTCATCGTGCCCGTAAAGATCACCAACGAGGGGGTAACTCCGGTGAAAATACGCTGATCGTTGTGTTGTATCCTATCGTTCCGGTTTATATCTTTAGCCCGCCACCAGCTAAACACTATACCAAATAGCATAAAAAATTCTTAAACCAGGGACGATTTGTACGGCAGTCTGAATGATAGCGCGCTTTGGACCAAAGTAATTGAAGGCGATCAGGACGCCCTGGCATTCATTTACAATACCTATTTCACTTCACTTTACCGGTACGGCCTTAAGTTAAACCAGGATGATAACCTGGTAAAGGACTGTATCCACGACCTGTTTGTGGGTATCTGGCACAGCCGGGAGCGGCTGTCTGTGACCAGCTCTATCCGTTTTTACCTGCTGGCCAGCCTTAAAAGGAAGATTGGCCGCCAGCAGCAGGGCATTATGCAACGTCTTTTTGACGACCGGGAGGATTCGTTGTCCTTTACCCGGTCCCATGAGGAGGTGCTGATAGGGCAGCAGGCAGACCAGGAGCGTAAGGCAAAACTGGAAAAAGTGATCCGCAGCATGCCCCGCCGCCAGCAGGAGATCCTATACCTGCGGTACTATGAAGGGCTGGATACGCAGCAAACGGCAGATATCATGGCGCTGAGCGTAAATTCCACGTATGTGTTACTGGCTAAGGCAATGAGTTATCTGAAAAAGCATAGCGATAAGCTGGTATTGGTGCTGGGGTGGGGGATTATTCCAATATCCTTATCTTGTCTTGTTCAAGTATAAGGAAAGAGTGCTCTTCAAGCAGCAATGCGATTTTACTCGCATTGCGTTCAAATGTGCGTCCAGGATAAACTTCACGCAGCGGGGATTTCAATATCTTTCAACTTCATGGATGCGGTTGCATAGGCTATACAGGCAAGTATATCCTCCCGCTGCAAGTCCTTAAACTCGCTTAAGATATCCTCAATGGTGTCCCCACCAGCAAGATATTCCAGCATGGACTCCACAGTATAGCGGGTATTTTTTATGGTAGGTTTACCATGCCCTACTTCCGGGTTAATTGTAATGCGTGATAACAGATTTTCCATTTATTAAAACTAATATTATTGGATACGCTGCAAAAATACGTTATAATCAAGTGGAAGTTTCACTTATATAAACGCAAACCACAATATGAAGAACTATTTAACCACATAGATACATTGATTATCATTCATTTAAATTTTCTCCAAAAAAATCCTTCAAAACACGCTAAGATTTCAATCATTCCACGCTTTATCTGATTAATATCTATAGATGACATTCAGGGACTATACAACAGAAGAATTTTTGCAACATCCTGTTTTCCGTCAATGGGTACTGGAACAGGATCCGGATGCTGCCCGTTTCTGGGAACAGTGGATGCAGGCGTATCCGGAAAAACGACAGGATTTGTTCAAAGCCCGGGACCTGCTCCTGCTGATAGGCGGCCATGCGCCCGCCCCGCAGGATCAGCAGCAAACCTGGGAAAAGATACAGGAAAGTATTTCCATCGCAAACCAACATATGCCAGTCAGCGGCAGACTGGTACCCATGCCGGGCTTGCCCCGTAGTAAAAAAAGCCGCCTGCGCCGGTGGATGCCCTATGCCGCCATTCTCACCGGTGTATTGATTGCGGCCTATGCGATTTTTTTATTTTACGGGGCAGGCACCGTGCGCTATGCCACGGTAATGGGTGAACAAAAAACTATTGAGCTGCCGGATCATTCGGTAGTGAAGCTAAACGTAAATTCCACGTTACATTTTGCCAAAGACTGGAACAAAAAAGGTCCCCGTGAGGTATGGCTGCGCGGGGAGGCCTATTTTACCGTACGCCATGAGCGGGATAACCGCCGGTTTATTGTGCATACCAACGATGTTAACATCCAGGTGGTAGGCACGGAGTTTAATGTAAATACCCGCCGGGTTCAAACACAGGTGGTGCTGAATAATGGAGTGGTGCAGCTTACGCTTAAAGAGTCTAAAAGCGAAGCCGCTATTACCATGAAACCGGGTGATATGGTCACCTATTCCGCCGCTACCGCATCCCTGACCAATAAACGGGTAAACCCGGATGAGTATGCTTCCTGGCGCAGGCGGGTGCTCATCTTTAACGATGCGCCAGTAACGGAGGTCATTAAATCCCTGCAGGATAACCTGGGTATCATCATACAGCTGGAAGACGAGAGCATAGGCAGGCAAACATTTACAGGCAATATTTCTATAGATGATATCAAGGTGTTCTTTAAAACCCTTGAACGGTCGTTCAATATCCATATCGAACAGACAGGAGAGAACACGTATGTAATCAGCAGTATACAGGGGTAACAATATATAACCAACCTTAATCTAATGCTATGGTGAAATTTTACGCCGGAATTACCGGTGGTGGCCTTGCTTTGGCGTTACTATTACAAACCGGCAGCTTGCCCGCTGCCGCAGGTACGTCACAGCGGTCAAGTGTTATATTCGCAGCCAACACGGTACAAAATCACAAGAAAGAGGACGAACCGCTGAAAGATCATTTAGCGCACCTGGAGCACCGTTATAAGATCCGTATCAACTACGTAGGCAATACGGTCAATGGTATTTATGCAGACGCTCCGCCGGCAAAGGATCCTTCCATGAAATTTATCGATTACCTGAACAAGTTCCTGGCCCCCCTGGGCCTGGAGGCGGAACAGGTAACGGATAACCAGTACGTACTGTACCGGAAAGAGCACAAACAAACGGTCTACCAGCCTGCCGCACAACCGGTGATCAAAATGGACGCCATCAACATGGCCACTATTCCCACACAAACCAATGTACAGCCGGACAATACGCTGCAACAGCAGTTTTCCGTTAGCGGACAGGTAACGGAGGAATCCGGCCTGGCCCTGCCCGGCGTAACGGTGGTGGCAAAAGGTACCTCCAACGGTACCAAAACGGATGAGAATGGCCGTTACCGCCTCAATAACGTACCGCCTAATGGTACCATCGTATTCAGTTATATAGGCTATAAAGCACAGGAGGTAAAGGTGCAGAACCGTTCCTCCATCGATATAAAGCTGTTAACGGAAGTACAGTCCATGAAGGACTTTGTAGTGAACGGTTACCAGCGTTTAAAGAAAGAAAGTTATACCGGCTCCGCTATCACCATCACCGGGGAGGAGCTGAAGCGGTTTAACCCGCAGAATATCCTGCAGAGTATCCAGGCTTCTGATCCCTCTTTCCGCCTGGTGGAAAATAACCTGGCGGGCTCCAACCCTAACCAGTTGCCTAATATCAATGTGCGCGGTACTACGGCATTACCTGCAGGCGCCAGCGCCGGGCAGTTAAGCCGCACCCAGCTGGCCAGCGTAACCAATCTGCCGCTGTTTATGCTGGATGGTTACCAGGTAAGTATAGAAACCATTTTTGACCTGGACTTTAACCGGGTGGAAATGGTGACCCTGCTTAAAGACGCCGCGGCTACCGCTATCTATGGTTCCCGCGCTTCCAACGGCGTGGTGATCATACAGACCCGTGCGCCTAAAGAGGGGGAGCTGGAGCTGTACTATAACTATGAGTTGAATGTAAATGCGCCGGACCTGGCGCCTTACAGCGTATTAAATGCAAAAGATAAGCTGGAGTACGAGCGGCTGGCAGGGCTGTATACCGCTAATGGCGTAAACAATCCCAACCAGCTGGAAGAGCTGTATTATTCCAAATACCGGAATGTGGCCAGCGGCGTTAATTCTTACTGGTTATCCCAACCGCTGTCTACAGATCTGGGGCATAAACATTCACTTTCCCTGCAGGGCGGTTCTTCGTCTATGCGTTATGGGGTGGATGCCCGCTACCAGACCAATAACGGGGTAATGAAAGGCTCTGGCCGTGACCGTTACAGTCTTAGCACTACTTTATCTTATCAGCCTAAAAACCAGAAACTGCTGTTCCGTAATATGTTCACCATTTCACAGGTAAACGGAACAGAGTCGCCCTATGGCAGTTTTGATAAGTATGTGCTCATGAACCCCTATTATCCCATGCGTGACTCTGCCGGCAGGCTCATACAGCAGGTGGATAAATGGAATTTCCTGTCCAGGAATGCGGCCACCGGCGCGGTGCAGGCTGCTTCGCAGAATGTGCTAAACCCGCTGTGGGATGCCTCTACCGGCAGCTTCGATAAATCTGAGTACCTGGAGTTTGTGGACAATTTCGCTATCGAGTACAATCCTTCCCAGGCGCTGAAAGTAAATGCCAATGTGGCCCTGACCAAACGCAAAGCCTCTGAGGATATCTTTGCGTCCCCGCTCAGCAATGAATTCTTTACCTATACGGGCGATCTGCTCAAAGACCGCGGTAAGTATACCTATAATACCCAGGATAACTGGCAGGTGGATGGGTCTTTGACGGTGAACTATAACAAGGTGCTGCAACAGTCCCATTTCCTCAATTTTTCACTGGGTACCAATATACAGGCTGCTAAAAATACCGTTAAACAGGTGCAGGCCCAGGGCTTTACCAACGACCGGTTTACGGATATCTCCTTTGCCCGCGTCTATCTGAAAGATGGCGCTCCCACCGGCAGTATAGAAGAGCAAAGGCTGATAGGCGGTTTCCTGTCTTTTAACTACTCTTTCCAGAACCGTTTCCTGATGGATGGTACCGTGCGGGTGGATGGCTCTTCCAAGTTTGGTACTAATTCCCGCATGGCCCCTTTCTGGTCCTACGGTCTGGGATGGAACCTGCATAAAGAGGCTTTCCTGCAGCATACGAAGATCAGCCAGCTGCGGATCAAGGCTACCACCGGTTTAACGGGGGATGTGTCCTTTCCGGCCTACCTGTCTAATACTACTTATCAATACTATACCGGCAACTGGTATTCTACCGGCGTGGGCGCGGTGTTTGCCGCTTATGGCAATCCCAACCTCAAATGGCAGCGTACCAGCAACTATGACCTGAGCACAGAGCTGGGCATGTTCAACGATCGCCTCTATATCTCTCCCCGCTATTATTACAAGCTAACCAAAGACCTGCTTACAGATATTAACGTGCCTACTTCCACCGGCTTTAAAAGCTACAAGGAAAACCTGGGCGAGATGGTGAACAAAGGCTTTGAGATCTACCTGCGCGCCAACGTATGGCATAACCGCAACTGGGCAGCCAATGTGAATGTGAGCCTGGTACATAATACCAACGTGATCACCAAGATCTCAGACGCGTTGAAGGGGTATAACGAACAGGTGGATAAACAGCAGCAGAACAATGATAGCCTTAAAGGCGTGCCGTTGCTGCGTTATAAAGAAGGCCAGTCGCTGAACACGATCTACGCCGTAAAATCCCACGGTATTGACCCGGAGAACGGGCGCGAGATCTACGAAAAAGCGGATGGTACCCTTACCTACGATTACGATGTAAGGGATGTGGTACCGGTAGGCGATCAAACTCCTAAGCTGGAAGGCTATTTTGGCGGTAACCTGATCTACAAAAGCTGGATGCTGCAATTCAGCTTCTACACCCGCCTGGGCGGCGATATCTATAACCAAACGCTGGTGGATCGTGTAGAGAATGCCAATCCCTGGTATAATGTGGATAGCCGTGCATTGGCCGGCCGTTGGCAAAAGCCGGGGGATATTGTGTTCTTCAAAAATATCTCTGAACAGGGAAAAACGCTCACCACTTCCCGTTTTGTACAGGAAGAGAACCGGCTGGAGCTGAAGTCCGTATACCTGTCTTACGAAGCGCCGGCGGCTTTCTGTAAACGCCTGCGGATGAAAGGCCTCCGTTGCGCCTTAACGATGAACGACCTGGCGTATTGGTCTTCCGTTAAGATAGAAAGGGGTATTGAGTATCCTTTTGCCCGCAACTTCACATTCTCATTATCCACCCGGTTCTAAAAGATCATGCAGATGAAAAAGTATTTGATATTAATCATAACAATAGCGGCGCTCAGTTCCTGCAGTAAATGGCTGGATGTAACGCCTAAATCGCAGGTGTCGCAGGATGCGCTGTTCAGCACAGAAGACGGGTTTAAGGAAGCGCTGAACGGCTTGTACAGCCGCTGCGCGCAAACAGACCTCTACGGTGTGGAGCTCACGGTAGGTTTGCCGGAAGTACTGGCACAGAACTATGCCCTGGGTACCCTGGATGTGTTCCATTATCAGCAAACCGCCTTGTTTAACTATAAGGATGACTATTTCCTGATCAAAAAGGACAGCGCCTGGCAGGGATTGTATAATGTAATTGCCAACAGCAACCAGATCCTGGATAATATAGATAAACAAAAGGCCGTTTTAACGCCGGCCATCTATGCCATCATAAAAGGGGAGGCCCTGGCCATGCGCGCCTATTGCCATTTCGATGCGCTGCGTATGTTTGCGGTTTCCTACCTGCTGGCGCCCAATGGCAGCGGTATTCCTTACGTGACCGCCTTTAGCAAGGATGTACCTAAGATGTATAAGACCAGCGAAGCGCTGGACCTGATGATCAAGGACCTGCTGGCCGCTAAAGAGCTGCTGGCCGCAGACCCCATCCGGTCTCCCGCTTATAAGGTGGGGTATAACCAAACAGATTCCTCTACAGAAAACGATGGCGAACTGTTTATGCAGAACCGCCGTCACCGGTTGAATTATTATGCCGTATGCGGCGAGCTGGCCCGGGTTTACCTGTATAAGGGTGATAATGCCAATGCATTAGCGAATGCGCTGGAGGTGATCAATGCCAATAAATTCCCCTTTACCAAACAGGCGGATTTTATGAACCCGAACGAGCAGACCAAAGACCGTATCCTATATAAGGAGCTGGTATTCGGGTTTTACATTCCCAACACATCGGACCAGTTGAGGACCCTCCTGCGCAACGCAGATCAGGGTTTGTATACGACCACCGCCGGCGGCCGTAATATCTACGAAACAGGCGGTGTTGGCGGCGATGATTTCCGGTTTAAACAATGGGTTACAGAACAAACCTCCGGCAACGGTACTTACCTGCGTATAGATAAATACGCCCGCGATCCGGACGCGAACCTGCACCCGCAAATGGCGCCTGCCATCCGCCTGAGCGAGATGTATTATATAGCGGCGGAATGTACGTTTGACAGCAACCCTGCAAAGGCCTGGGACTATTTTAACACCGTGCGCCAGAACAGGGGTATTGGCACTAAGCGGAACGACGCTTCTAAAACAGTACTGATACAGGAGCTGCTGAAAGAAGCCCGGAAGGAGTTCTTTGCAGAAGGACAGATCTTCTATATGTACAAACGCTTAAACCAGCCGATCATCGGCCTTGCCGGTAACCCTATTGCCGCCGGCAATTCCATATTCGTGCTGCCATTCCCCAATGATGAAATTGCATATGGTCACCGCTAAAAATAATCAGATGAAGAACATGATCATAGCCGGGTTATTATGCTGGGCCTGCGTTGCCTGTAAAAAGGCCACAGAGCTTACCTACGCCTCCCCGGATAACGTATATTTTGATTACCGCAACAGTAAAAATGAACGGGTAGACAGTGTGATCTATTCCTTTGCTCTATACCCGGAACTGGCCACAGATACCATCTGGCTGCCGGTAGCCCTTTCCGGCAACCGCGTGGCTGCCGACCGTAAATTTGCCGCCAGTATAATAGACAGCGCTACCACCGCGGTAGCGGGCCTGCACTATAAAAAGCTGGAGACGGCCTACACCTTGCCGGGCAATACCGGCTATGGCTGGCTGCCGCTGGTGCTATTTGGTACAGATCCTGCCCTTACCAGTAAAACAGTACAGATAAAACTGCAGCTGGAAAGCACCTCTGAACTGGGGGCGCTTTATAAGAAGCTGGATACGATGAAGATCCTTTTCTCTAACCGGCTGGAAAAACCCATCTGGTGGGATGCCTGGATTGGCGAACTGGGACAGTACTCCCGTGTAAAACATGAGCTTTTTATCCGCGTATCCGGTACTACAGAGCTGCCGCCTACTAACAGCGATGCTACTACCACGCCCCGGGTGCTGTTTTATACCCGCCGTTTTAAGGCCTTCCTGGCGGATCCTATTCAATGGATAACGGATAACCCTTCCGCAGGGTATACCATCATCCCCACCACCAACGGTAACTACTATTTCTACAGCATCACCAACCCGGATAAGAAATACCTGCTGGAGTACAGTGCTGCCGTGAATAAATACTTTTTCCGGGATGAGAACGGGGATTTTATTGTGTAATCATCAACAAGTAACAAATGAAACATTACCTCTTATATATACCGGCCCTGCTGCTCTTAATGGCGGCATGTACGCGTGATAAAGGCAATTATGACTATACGGCGCTGCCGGACCCGGAGATAGGGTTGGATACGCTGTATAAAGCCGTTACCGGCGATAGCCTGATCATTGACCCTAAGATCACCCTGCATACCGGCAAGAACGATTATAGCTGCCACTGGAACATTAACATACCCGCGGAGGGCCGTGGAGAAGACCATGATGGCCAGGTGCTGCGCATAGTATTTGGATTGCCCGCCTCCCGTTATGCCACCCGGCTTACGGTAACGGATAATAATACCGGCATGAAGTATTTCTATAACTTCTTCATCCTGGGGCAAACGGAGTTTTCACAAGGCCTGGTGGTGCTGAGCACTGATAACAACAATGCCGTACTGTCTATGATCAAGCCGGATGGTTCCGTAAAACCGGACCTGTACCAGGCCATTAACAACGAAGCATTGCCTGGCCCTGCCCTGCAGCTGGTGCCCATACAGAACCAGTTCTACCTGAATACGCTTAGCTCCTTCTGGATCACGCATGGAGGTGATCAGAAAGGCGGCGTATTGCTGGATGCCGGTACCCTTAAACGTCTCAAATACCTGCCGGATAATTTCTTTGAGCCGCCGGGCGATTTAAAGCCCGGGTATTTTATGAATATGATCAACGGCATTACCAATGCGGTAATAAACGGCAAGTTATTTATAGGGTCTGATGAAACAGCGCCTTTCTGGCCTTATTACGGCTATTTTGGCGTGCCTGTTACGGGGGTATATAACCTGGCGTCGCCGGTGCTGAACAATATTTCTGAAGCCCGGTTAAGGGGTAAAAGTGGTTATTACCTGGGCTTTGATCCGGATAAAAAGGCCTTCCTGCGCTTTTTCTCCAACACCTTTTACGGTACGGACTATGAGGTGCAGGGCAATGCTTTTGACCCTACCAACATTAAGATGAATATGACCTATCTGGCCCGCTTTAACGATAACGAGATCTACGCCATCTGTGATAGTATTGGCAAAAAAGTAGAGCTCCGGTTCAGGCTGGCCTTCAGTGACAGCACCAAAACATTCTACCCGGCGGGGAGGAGAGAGTTTCCCGGCGCGGCTAAGCTAACAGCCGGCACCGTTTGGGAAACTTCTCCCACCGTATCTGTCATGTTCTTCAGCGCGAATGATGTGATCTACCGTTACAACCCATTGAACAACGATCTGCAGCCCCTGGCCACTACTACAGGCGGCAAGCCGGTATCCATGTTGCGGGTGCAACACGGCGGCGACCTGCTGATCGTGGGCGCGGAAGGCAGCATCTATTACCTGGATACCAGTGTGGGAAGGAATGGCACGCTGATAAAGAAAGTGGACGGTATACCGGGTGTGCCGCGTGACGTTATCCTACGTGATTAAAAACATTGATCAACTATTAAATAAGCATATATGAAGAAATGGATATTATCCGCCTGTATTGTTTTCCCGGCCCTTGCACACGCACAAAGCGGGGAGTTTGTACTGAATGGCAAACTGGGCAACCTTAATGCGCCTGCCAAAGCCTACCTGGACCGCCGGGAAGGCAGCACCATCATACTGGACTCTGTGCTGCTGAAAGACGGCGCTTTCAGCTTTAAAGGCAAAGTAGACGGCCCCCTGATGGTGATGCTGATGGTGGACCATGAAGGTAAAGGGACTTCTAACCCCGAGATGGACAAGCGTATCATGTACCTGGAGAAAGGCAAGATCACCCTCACCGCTAAAGAAACGCTGAATGATGGCGAGATCACCGGCTCGCCCATTAACGCGGAAAATGAGCGTTATAAAAAGTTCCTGACGCCGTTTGACGAGCAGATGAACAGCATCAATAAGGAGTTTGGCGCTTCTACAGATGCACAGCGTAATGATACGGCGTTCATGAACGGCCTTAGCAGGCGTTTTCATAGCGCTATGGGCGACAAACGCGAGCTCATGAAAAAGTTTGTGGCGGCCAATCCTAATTCCTTCATGAGCGTGATGGCCCTGAAAGAACTGGCCGTACACCTGAACATGGACCTGACCGTATTGGAGCCCATGTATAAAAGCCTGACCCCGGCCATCCAGAACAGCGAGGCCGGTAAAGAATTTGCCGCTTCCATGGAAAAAGAGCGGAACCTGGCCATAGGCGCCAATGCCCCGGACTTTACCCAGAACGATGTAAATGATAAACCGGTAAAGCTGTCCAGCTTCCGCGGCAAATATGTGCTGCTGGATTTCTGGGCTTCCTGGTGTGCTCCCTGCCGTGCAGAGAACCCGGTAGTGGTAAAAGCCTTTAATCAATACAAGGCTAAGAACTTTGCTATCCTGAGCGTATCCCTGGACCAGCCGGGCAAAAAAGACCTGTGGTTAGCCGCTATCAAAAAAGACGGTCTTGATCTGGAAGGCTGGACCCATGTATCCGATCTTAAATACTGGAGCAATGCGGCAGCTGTACAGTATGGCATCCGTGGCGTGCCCACCAATTTCCTCATCGATCCTTCCGGTAAGATCGTAGCCCGCAATTTAAGGGGCGAGCAGCTGGAGACCACCCTGGCAGGACTGATAAAATAATCATACACAAAGATCAACTATCCTACGACGGGGCTGGCCAAACATATTGGCTGGCCCTTTTTTATTGCCAGGTAACAAGTAGTTCAGGCGTATATAAATCGTACTTAACCGGTAGATAACCGGTATCTTATAAGGGACGGGTTATATACGGGTTATATACGGGTTACATACGGGTCATATACCGGTTATCTATAAGTATGTATAGTCATGCCAATGGTTATGTATGAACATATTATACATGCTTTCAACCTGGTAAACCTGGCCATGACAGCAGACTGCTGCGCGTATTTGCCGCCTGATTTGTACATTTGCCTGTTTTATTTAGTTTTACAGCGTTAGGGGTTACATTCTAAATTGTACAAACGATATGGATAGTATGCCAGCCGGGGAGGGGGTGTTGTTACGGATGATTGACGGAGATGAATCCGCTTTCACCAGCGTTTACCGGCATTACCATCCGGCACTCTATATCTATTTACTGCGCATTTGCAAGATTCCTTCACTTGCCGAGGATCTTGTGCATGATGTTTTCCTGAAAATATGGGAGATCCGCGGCCGCATTAACCCCGCTTTGCCCTTTACCGGGTATCTGTACCGTATAGCCCGTAATCACGCTTTTAAGACCTTGCAGAAACTGGCCCATGACGAGGCGCTGCAGGAGCAGTTATTACTGCACCAGCAAACGCAGGGCCGGGGGCCGGAGCAGATCATCTGGGAAAAGGAGTACGACCGGTTGTTCCATGAGGCCCTGGGCCGTTTAACCCCCCAGCGCCTGAATGTTTTCCGCCTGTGCCGCCAGGAAGGCAAAAGTTATGACGAAGCGGCTGCCCTGCTGGGCATTTCCCGCAGCGCCGTTAAAAAGCATATGGTGCTGAGCATGCGTTTTATCCACAATTACATCTACCGCCACGCACCTGTGATCATGGTGATACTGCTGGCCAAAAAGTTTTTTTAACTTTTTTTTAGGAAGGGGGTACCCTACGGAAGGATTTCCGGATATTATATGCAGGTACCTATAATCAAAGGGGACTTTTCCACTAAGTATGTCAACCAAAGGCTACTACGAAGAACTATTACAAAAATATCTGAAAGGGGAGTGTACGCCTGCTGAGATAGCAGCGCTGTTTACATGGCTCCGCTCGTCAGACGCCCATCGCCCCCTGCTGGCTACCTTACAGCAGGAGTTTGAGCAGGTTATGCAGGAGCCCCACGAAGTGCCTGCGGCCGTTAGCGACCGTATAGAAGCCCGTCTTTTACAGGATATTAACCGTAGCAGGGTAATACCCCTGCGCAACCGTCTGCGCTGGATAGCGGCAGCTGCTGTTACCGTGCTGGCCATGGCCGGTGGCGCCTACTGGTTGTATAAGGGCAAACCGGCCTCCCCCGCCTTAGCAGAAAATACCAATCATTATAGCACTTTACATAACGATGTGGCTCCCGGTACCAATAAAGCCGTGCTTACGCTGGCAGATGGCAGCACCGTGGAGCTGGATAGCGCCGGCAACCAGGTACTGCAGCAGGGTCAAACGGTGGTAAAGCAGCATAATGGCCGGCTGGAGTATGCCATTGGGGGTAAGAAGGCGCAGCCCATTGGTTATAATACCCTGGTAGTGCCCCGGGGCGGCCAGTTTAATGTAGTGTTGCCGGATGGCAGCCGGGTATGGCTCAATGCCGCTTCCCGCCTCCGGTATCCCACCGCTTTTACCGGCAGTAACCGCAAAGTGGAGCTGGAAGGCCAGGGCTATTTTGAGATAGCGCAGCAGCCCAACCGGCCATTTGTGGTAAGCATGGATAATACAGAAGTACAGGTGCTGGGCACCAGCTTTGATATTATGGCCTATCCGGATGAACAAAGCCTGAACACTACGCTGCTGGAAGGCGCCATACGCGTACAGCGGGGCAGCCTTCAGCAGCTGCTGAAACCAGGGCAGCAGGCGGTATTGCAGTATGCCACCGGCCAACTGTCTGTGCAGCAGGTAGATGTGCAGGAGGCTATAGCCTGGAAAACCGGTTTCTTTGAATTTGACAATGCCAACATGAGTGTGATCATGCGCCAGCTATCCCGGTGGTACGACCTGGAGATCAGTTATGGCCCGGTGAACAATAACCGGCTTTTTGGCGGCCGTATTAGCAGGAATCTGCCTTTATCCGACATATTGCACATGCTGGAAGCCAATGGAGCTCAGTTTAGCCTGGAAGGGCGAAAGCTGAAGGTTACAGCAGAATAGCCACGCTATTTCAATACCGGGCCGTTACCACGTACGGCCCGGTTTGAAATCCAAGATTATGATAAAACTGATAAACTATTACAACGTTATGCAGCCTGAGACAAGCTAAAGCGCCCAGGGGCGCCCTATGAAAAAAAATACCGGAAGTGCTCGCAACACTCCCGGTAGGAAATTTCGTCTGGGGAACCCTGAGAAATGCCAATAAGAACTATTTATTCCAGTAATTTCCCAAACACTACAAAAGTATGCAATTAAACTTTAGTGGTAAAGCTCCCCTTTTGGGGCAGCGATCCGCTATCAGTGGGGTTATTCCCGCTGCCGGCGGCCAGTACCAAAATCAAATCGGGGTTAACGATGTTGTTGCAACGAAAACCAACACAGCCCACAACATGACGTTGGCCCGTAAAATGTTCTGCGTTATGAAATTGACGGCCTTTTTGATGTTGGCAGCTTGTCTGCAGATCAGCGCAAAAGCCGTGTCACAGCAGATTACACTTTCTGAAAAGAATGCCTCCCTCAAGAAGGTGCTGAAGGAAGTATCCCGCCAGGCCGGTATTTCTATAGTGTATGATGAAACGCTGCTGGCACGTACCAGACCGGTTACCGTAATGGTGAAAAATGCCTCCGTAAAGGAAGTGCTGGACCAGTGCCTGCGGGACCAGCCGGTATTTTATAGCATTGATGGTCAACGGATCATTATCCAAAAGCAGTTGGCGCCGCAGATAATGCGCGATACCGCTATCACGGTGAGCGGCCGTGTAACGGACGAAAAAGGGGAGCCCGTACCGGGCGCCACCATCCGTGTACAGGGTACTAACAGCGGTACTGCTGCAGATGCGGATGGCAGGTATACCATTAAGGTACCGCAGAACAGCACCCTGATCATCACTTTCCTGGGTTATGCCCCGCAAACGGTAACAGCTGCCGGCGGCACCCTGAACGTGAAACTGGCGCTGTCACAGACCGCCCTCACAGAAACAGTGGTGGTAGGTTATGGCGTACAGAAAAAGAGCGTGGTAACCGGCGCTATCTCCAGCGTTAGAGCTGCTGATATAGAGAATATGCCCATTACCCGCCCGGAACAAACGCTGCAGGGCCGTACTTCCGGCGTAACCATCGCTTCCAGCTCAGGCCAGCCCGGTTCCCCCGCCAACGTGCGGATCCGTGGCCTAACCAGCTTTACCAATAACGATCCGTTATGGGTAGTGGACGGTGTGGTAGTGGATAACGGCGGCATTGGCTACCTGAACCAGTACGATATCGAATCCATGGAAGTACTGAAAGACGCTGCTTCCCAGGCTATCTACGGCGCCCGTGCGGCTGCCGGCGTTATCCTGGTAACTACCAAAAAAGGTAAAGCAGGCGGCCTTACTGTTAACTATAATGGTTACTACGGTCTCTCTGCTCCCGCTAAAAAGCTGAAACTGTTGAATGCCAGCGAATACGCCATGCTGCGTAACGAGCAGTCAGTGAATGCCGGTAAAGCCGCACCGTTTGCAGATCCTAACAGCTTTGGTCAGGGAACTGACTGGCAGGACCAGATCTTCAACAGCAGCGCTCCCCGCCAGAACCATGAGATCAGCGTAAGCGGCGGTACCGACCGCTCTACCTTCTACGGTTCCATCGGCTACCTGAAACAGGATGGTATTGTTGCTACTGATATCTCCAAATATGAGCGCGTAAACATCCGCCTCAACTCTACTCATAAACTGTCAAAATACGTGACCGTAGGTCAGAACCTCGGTTATGCGTATGATAAGTCTATCGGTCTGGGTAATACCAACAATGAGTTTGGCGGGCCGTTAAGCTCTGCTATCAACCTGGATCCCATTACGCCCGCTATCGTTACAGACCCTGCTGTTGCAGCAGGCGCTCCGTATAATAACGTAGGTGCGGTAAAAGACGCAAATGGCCGCCCGTACGGTATCTCCGGTCAGGTAGGTCAGGAGATCACCAACCCGCTGGCATATATCCAAACCCGCCTGGGCAACTATTCCTGGTCACACAATATCGTAGGTAACGTTTACCTGGAGATCCAGCCTGTTAAAGGTTTACGGATCAGGAGCAGCGTAGGTTCCAAAGTATCCTTCTGGGGCGGTGAGACCTTTACGCCGGTATCCTGGCTGAACTCTTCTACCATCCGTAGCGTAAACAGTTTCCAGCGTACCAATAACCAGCGTTTTGACTACAACCTGGAAAACACTATTTCCTATAACAAATCATTTGGATTACATGATCTGACTTTACTGGTAGGTCAGGGCGCTTACCTGGATAACCATGTACGCGGTACGGATGTTACCTATTCCAACCTGCCGGTAAATAATTTCAAGGATGCCGCTTTAACCTTTAAGGTGCCTACAGACCAGGTAAAGGCCATTGGTACTGAAAACTGGGATCATAAAGTATCTTCCCTGTTTGCCCGTCTGAACTACACCTATGATGAGAAGTACCTGTTCACAGGCGTTATCCGCCGGGATGGTTCCAGCCGTTTTGGCGATAACAACCGGTATGGTTATTTCCCTTCCTTCTCAATGGGTTGGGTAACTTCTAAAGAAAATTTCTGGCCGCAGAACCGCGTAGTGGACTTCCTGAAGATCCGTGGCGGTTACGGTGTGGTAGGTAACGATAACATAGGTGATGGCGCTTATCTGCCCATGATCGTGAGCGGCCGGAACTATGCCTTTGGCACCGGTGGCAGCTACAAGGTGGGTTACAGCCCCAGCGCGCCCGCTAACCCGGACCTGCGTTGGGAACAAACCAGTCAGACCAATATCGGTTTTGAAGCTACATTGTTCCATGACCTATTTGTAAACTTTGACTGGTACCGCAAATTAACCACCGGCATCCTGCAGCCGCTGCGTATACCGGATTATATAGGCTACTCCAACAATCCGCCCTCTAACGTGGCAGATATGGAGAACACCGGTCTTGAACTGGAACTGGGCTACCGCAAGCAAATTGGCGAAGTAAACCTGGGCCTGAACGGTAACGTATCTTATGTAAAGAATAAGGTAACTGACCTGGGCGATGGCAAACAGTACATTACACAGGACCAGGCTACATTCCAGAGCACCAGCTATCCTATCACCCGTACGGTACTGGGCCAGCCTTATAACTCTTTCTATGGTTTCCAGACAGCCGGTATCTTCCAGAACCAGGCAGAGATAGACGCCTACACCAACAAAGAAGGCAAAAAGATCCAGCCTAATGCTGCTCCCGGCGATTTCCGTTGGGCAGATATCAATGGCGACGGTCAGATCAACGAAAATGACCGTACCATCATCGGTAACCCTATCCCTAAATGGACATTTGGTTTTACCGTAAACGCGGCATATAAAGGTTTTGACCTGGTAGTATTCACCCAGGGCGCAGCCGGTTACAAGATCTTCCAGGGTCTGCGCAGGCTGGATATCACCACTGCTAACTGGCAGGAGAAAGCGCTGGGCCGTTGGCATGGCGAAGGTACCTCAACCGACTTCCCCAGGCTGAATATTGATGATCCTAACAGGAACTTCACCAACCCGTCTGACTTTTTCCTGGAAAACGGCAGCTACTGGAGGCTTAAAACAGTGCAACTGGGTTATACCCTGCCGCTCAACGTTACTAAACGCGTAGGTATGCAGAAAGTGCGCGTATATGTAATGAGCGAGAACCTGTTAACCATCACTGGTTATACCGGTTATGATCCTGAAATAGGCAATACCAATGCTACCGGCGTATTCAGCATAGACCGCGGCATTTATCCGCAGGCGCGTTCTTACATGCTGGGTCTGAATGTTACTTTTTAATAAGCAAAAGCTGATTCTACCATGAAAAAAACAAACATCCGACATATAATACTGGTCACTTCAAGCTTGCTGCTGGCCGGCGCCTGTAGCAAGAGCTGGCTGGAACCCCTGCCCAAAGGCCAGATACCTGAAGAAAAATATTATAAAACAGCTGCAGAAGCAGAAGCAGCCCTTACCGCCGTTTATGATGTAGTAGGCTGGCAGGGTAATGGATATGTGACCAAAGTAGGCACCGTGGATGCGGCATCCGATGACCACCTGGCAGGTGGCGGCGGTCCTAACGACGTTACGGACTACCAGGTAATAAGCAATTACACCCTTACGCCGGCTACCGGCCCACAGGCAGAACTGTGGAAAAAGGGTTTTGCCGGTATCTTCCGTGCTAATACCCTGCTGGCGAAAATTGAGGGAATTTCCATGGACGCTGGTGTAAAGGCCCGCTATATTGCAGAAGCCAAAGCGCTGCGCGCATATTTCTATTTTGACCTGGTGCGCTTTTTCAGGAATGTTCCCCTGATGACGGCGCCGGTAGTGGCTATAGACGATATGTTCAATGTGGCCCAGGCAAAGCCTGAAGAAGTATACGCCCAGATCGAAAAAGACCTGAAAGACGCCCTGGCAGAAACCAACCTGCCCGATAAGGTGGCCCTTGCCACAGAAGCAGGCCGCCTGTCCAAAGGCGCGGTACATGCGCTGCTGGGCCGTGTATATGTATGGGAGCAAAAATGGCCTGCCGCTATCACGGAACTGGCAGAAGTGAATGGCGCTACCGTGGGAGGCTCTAAATACGGGTATAAGCTGGTAGATAATTTTGGCGACCTGTTCAAATCTGATATGGCGCATAAGTTCAACAGCGAAAGCGTATTTGAAATATCTTATAACAGCAGCTCTAACGGTGGCTGGGATTGCGTAAACTGTACAGAAGGTAATGTGCTGAACATTATGACCGGTCCCCGCGGATACAAGATCCTGAAACCGGAGCAGGCCCCGGATTATGTATCCGGCTGGAGCTTCCTGGTGATCACCAAGAGTCTGTTTGACGCTATCCATGGCGATCCCCGTTATAAGTATACGGTGGCTAACCTGGACAGCCTGGAAAAAAACGGTATAGTAACCTATGAAAAAGGCTTTAATAACACGGGTTACTTCATGGAGAAGTTTGCCGGCCGCGTAGCCAACCGCAGCACTGGTGGCACACCTGAGCTGAACTATCCCCAGAATATCTATGAGATCCGCCTGGCAGATACTTATCTGCTGGAAGCGGAAGCACTGGTACGTAACGGAGAGAGCGGCCTGGCTGGTACCCGTTCCTTCACGCTGTTTAACGCCGTACGCGCCAGGGTAGGCCTGCCTGCCATACCGGTTACGCTGGATAATATCCTGAGCGAGCGCCGCCTGGAGCTGGCCGGAGAAGGACATCGCTGGCTGGACCTGGTACGTTTTGGTAAAGCGGCTACTTTCCTGCAGAGCAAAGGGTTTATAGCCGGTAAGCATGAGGTGTTGCCTATACCGCTGCTGGAGCTGGAGAATACCAAGCTGGAGCAGAATCCGGAATGGAAATAAAACTTCCCTCTACTTATAAATGTCGCATAAGAGCGATAAATTTGATGAAAATGAAAAATAAGCTGCCGGTGAAAGCCGGCAGCTTGTTTTAAACCCATTCCTGATGAGCATGTATAATTACTTACCCATTGCGCTGCTGGGCGCCGCCCTGCTGGCAGGCCCGGTAAACAGCCTGGCACAGGCCCCCGCCAAAACGGACAGTTTTGAGACCACCCCCGTTTGGGCGGATGAGTTTAACTATACCGGCGCGCCGGATACTACCAAATGGGGTTATGATATTGGTGGCCGGGGCTGGGGCAACAATGAGCTGCAGTATTATACCGCCGGTGGCCATAATGCCAATGTAGCCAATGGCGTGCTCACTATTACCGCAAAGAAGGAAGCCATGGAAGGCCGCAACTATACTTCTGCCCGTATGGTCACCAAACATAAAGGTGATTTCCTGTACGGCCGCTTTGAGATAAAAGCCAAGCTGCCCGCAGGCAGGGGTACCTGGCCCGCCATCTGGATGCTGCCTACGGACTGGGCTTATGGCAACTGGCCAAAATCCGGCGAGATAGATATCATGGAGCATGTAGGGTATGACCAGGATAACATCCACATCACCGCGCACACGGAATCCTATTATTTTAAGATCAATACACAGAAAACCGCTACTAAGTACATACAGCAGGCCAGCACCGCTTTTCATGTATACCGGCTGGATTGGCTGCCGGATGTGATGCGGGGTTATATTGATGATGTACAGGTATTTAAGTTTAAAAATGAAAACACCGGTTACAAGGCCTGGCCGTTTGACAAACGCTTTCACCTGCTGCTAAATGTAGCGGTAGGCGGCGATTGGGGCGGTCAGAAGGGGGTAGATGACGCTATTTTCCCTACCGCCATGGAAGTGGATTATGTACGGGTGTATAAAATGCTGGAGAAATGATTAAAACGAGTATACAATTGGCGGTATGGCTGCTGGCAGGTAGTAATTTTGCCCTGCAGGCGCAACCGCATACCGGCCCGGAAAAACCCGCGGCCACAGGTATCAGCTATTGGCTAACCAAATCCGATGCATCGGTAAAGTTTGCCAAACAACCAGCGAACCTGGTATTTAAAAAAGGTACATCCGCGCTGCCCACCATCACGGTGGATGCCGCACAGACTTTCCAGGAGATAGACGGTTTTGGCTATGCCTTAACAGGCGGCAGCGCCACCCTTATCCATTCCCTGGGCCCTGAGAAGGAAGACGCTTTGTTAAAAGAGCTGTTCCTGACGGATGGTAATAATATCGGCGTAAGTTATCTGCGGGTAACAATAGGCGCATCTGATCTGAGCGATACCACTTTCACCTATGACGATATGCCCGCTGGGCAAACGGATGAAAAACTGGAGCACTTTAGCATAACAAGGGAAGAAAAGGACCTGCTGCCCGTATTAAAAAAGATACTGGCGCTGAATCCGGCCATTAAGATCCTGGGCTCTCCCTGGACCTCGCCCACCTGGATGAAGACCAATAACAGCTTTAAAGGGGGTAGCCTTAAACCGGAATACTACGGCGTATATGCCCAATACTTTGTAAAGTATATACAGGCCATGCAGGCGGCCGGCGTTACTATAGACGCTATTACGCCGCAGAATGAGCCTTTACATGGCGGCAATGTGCCCAGCCTGGTGATGCAGCCGCAGGAGCAGGCGGATTTTATTGGCAGCCACCTGGGGCCGGCCCTGCGCGCGGCGGGTCTTAAAACCAAGATCATTGTATATGATCATAATGCAGACCGGCCGGATTATCCCATTACCGTACTGAATGATAAAAAGGCCAATCCTTTTGTGGATGGTTCTGCTTTTCACCTGTACGGCGGGCCTATTACGGCTTTAACGGAAGTGCACAATGCACATCCTGACAAACATATCTACTTTACGGAGCAGTGGGTAGGCGCGCCGGGGGAATTCCCCAAGAACCTGCCCTGGCACATCAGCCAGTTGATCATAGGCGCTACCCGTAACTGGAGCCGTAATGTGCTGGAATGGAACCTGGCCGCGGACGCCAACTATGATCCGCATACGGTAGGCGGTTGTACCAAATGCCTGGGCGCGGTGACCATAGGGGCTGATGTGGAGCGGAATGTGGCTTATTACATTATAGCGCATGCCTCCAAGTTCGTGCGCCCCGGTTCTGTACGGATTGGCTCCAATGTGCCGGAAAAGCTGAATAATGTAGCTTTTAAAACGCCGGATGGCAAAAAAGTACTGATCGTGATCAACGAAGGTACCACCACCCAGCAGTTCAACATCGGTTTTAAAGGCAAAACAGCTGCTGCCTCCCTGGATGGCGGCACGGTGGCCACCTATGTATGGGAATGACCTTTTAATCACCACAAATATATCAGCAGAAGGCCGGGCAAATGCCCGGCTTTTCTTTTTATATGCTAAACCCGTATCTTAAACGCCGTTATGAAAAAATGGACCCGGCAGTTGTGCCTTACAAGCGTTATTGTACTCAGTTTTTCCCTGGCCATTGCGCAGGAAAAAGAACCGGCAGATTATGTGAACCCGTTCATAGGGGCCAGCACCAATGTAAAAAGTGCCGGTAACTATGCCGGGCTGGGAAAAACCTTTCCCGGGGCGGCTACGCCGTTTGGTATGACACAGGTAAGCCCCAATACTATCACCGGTGGGGATAATGGCTCCGGTTATAGTTATGAGCATACCAGCATAGAAGGTTTTGCCCTTACGCAGATGAGCGGGGTAGGCTGGTACGGTGATCTGGGCAATTTCCTGGTGATGCCAGGCACCGGCGCGGTGGTGACCTATCCCGGTAAGGAGGGCAAACCCGGCGGCTATCGCGCTACTTATGACAAAACCTCTGAAAAGGCCAGCGCCGGCTATTACACGGTTACCTTATCAGATACCCATATTCAAACTGAATTAACTGCTACGCCGCATTGCGGTTTTATGCGGTTCAGTTTTCCACAAAATCAGCAGTCCCGCATACAGATAGACCTGGCGCGGCGGGTAGGTGGCACCTCCACCCGGCAGTATATAAAGGTGGTGGATGACCATACCATAGAAGGCTGGATGAAATGTACGCCGGCCGGCGGCGGCTGGGGCAATGGCGATGGCCATGCGGATTATACCGTATACTTCCATGCCAGCTTTAGTAAACCGCTGAAGGACTATGGCGTATGGAGCGCCAATATTCCTGCCGGTTGGAGCCGGAAACGGGATGATGTGCTCAGTGAAAAATACCAGGATACCGTAGCCCATGCGCGTATACTCAAAGGCATACAGGAGCAGGAAGGCGATCACCTGGGATTTTATACCAGTTTTGCTACCAATGAAAAAGAGGCGGTGCTGCTGAAGACCGGGATCTCATTTGTAAGTATAGCAGACGCTAAACAGAACCTGGAAGCAGAGATCAAAGACTGGAATTTTGACAAGGTGCACCAGCGGGCGCATAACTTATGGAATACGGCCCTTTCAAAAGTGCGTATCAGTGGCGGTTCAGAAGATGAGAAGGTGACTTTTTACACGGCTTTATATCATACCATGATAGACCCGCGTAGTTTCCAGGATGTAAATGGCAACTATATGGGCGGGGATGGTAAACCGCATAAGGCAGATGGGTTTACCAAAAGGACCATCTTCAGCGGTTGGGATGTGTTCCGCAGCCAGATGCCGTTGCAAACTATTATCAACCCGCGTATGGTAAATGATATGGTCAATTCCATGGTTACATTGGCGGAGGAGAATGGTACGCATTATTTTGACCGCTGGGAGATGATGAATGCGTATAGCGGCTGTATGGTGGGGAACCCGGTGGTGTCTATGGTGACGGATGCCTTTGCAAAAGGTATACGCAACTATGATGCGATGAAAGCCTACCAGTTTAGTAAGAATACCGTAGAGAAATACGGTAATGGGGAAAAAGGCTTTAGCGGGCCGCCTCATAGTATTTCCAATACGTTGGAGTATGCATATTCGGATTGGTGTGTGTCGCAGCTGGCAATCGGTGTGGCCGCTCAGCTGGCGGAAGGTAAAGAGCGGGTGGACAGCAACGTTCTTATTCCACTCGCGAATGATTATATTAAGTACAATAAAAGAAGCCAGGCCTATAAACAGGTGTTTGATACAGCACACCACTGGTTCCGGCCCAGAAAAGACGATGGCAGCTGGGAACCCTGGCCCGCAGAGGGGCGCATGAAGGAATGGTATGGTACTGTAGAATGCAACCCATACCAACAGGGATGGTTTGTACCCCATGATATTCCAGGTATGATCAAGCTGATGGGAGGCGAAGAGAAAGTAAGGGAAGACCTGACCAGCTTCTTTGCCCATACACCAGAAAACTTATTATGGAATGATTATTATAACCATGCTAATGAGCCGGTGCATCATGTACCTTTCCTGTTTAACCGCCTGGGCGCGCCCTGGCTTACCCAGCAATGGACCCGCGATATTTGCCGCAGGGCTTATCACAATGCAGTAGAAGGACTGGTGGGAAATGAGGATGTGGGACAGATGAGCGCCTGGTATGTATTAGCGGCCATGGGTATACATCCTATATGTCCGGGTAGTACGGAATACGAGATCACCAGCCCGGTATTCAACAAAATAGTGATACAGCTGGATGGCAAGTATGCGAAAGGCAAAACGTTCACGATTATAGCAAAAGATAATTCCCCACAGAACATTTATATACAGGACATAAGGCTCAACGGAAAAGGTCAGCAGAAGATCAATACCAGTCGTGATGGCAACCCTGCTGAGCTGCGGGATAAATACCAGATCGATTATAAGGATATTATTGCGGGCGGTACGCTGGAACTGCAGATGGGTAGCAAACCGAAAGAGGATACTGCTTATCTGAAGTTCAGGATCTAGGTGAGCGCATCCTCACCCCGCCGCACTCCGGTTCACCTGTTCGCGGAACGCCTTTGGAGTTTGCCCGCTGCGGGTCTTGAATACGGTGGAAAAATACGCCGGTGAAGAGAACCCGCAGGCATACGCTACCTCCGCAATGGTAAAGCTGGCATTGGCCAGCAGGTAGCGCGCTTTTTTTACCCGTGCTTCCAGGATGTAATCATTTACATTGCAATCCAGCAATTGTTTCACTTTGCGGTATAACTGCATTTTGGAGATGGACAATTGCTGGCAGATATCTTCTACATTGAACTGGTCGTTGCCCAGGTTATTCTCCACAATGGCAGTAAAATCATTGATAAAACGCCGGTCCGGTTTGTTGGACTGTGCGGTATGTACCCGGGTTTCCGGTTCCGCGATATAATGGTCTTTGAGCAGGGCGCGGTTACTGAGGATGCTGGCAATACTTTCCTCCAGGTATTTGAGGTTAAAGGGTTTGCTGATATAGGCGTCTGCCTGGTACCGCATGCCTTCTATGCGTTGTTCTTCACTGCTGTTGGCGCTTAATAGTACAATGGGTATATGCGAGGTGCGGATATCGCTTTTGAGCGTGCGCAGTATGGCAATACCATCCATGCCGGGCAGCATAATATCACAGAGGATCAGGTCCGGGATATGGCGGAATGCCAGCTGCAGGCCTTCCGAGCCATTATCTGCATGAAATACTTCGTACTGTGCGCCCAGGTAACCTGCCAGGAAATTGTTCAGGTCCGGATGGTCTTCTATGATCAGCAGGGAATGCGGGTGCTCCTGCAAGGAAGGTATCGCCGGGGTCTCTGTAATACCGCCTTCCAGTTCCTCTATATAACTCTGCAGGGAGTGGTTGATGATGTTCACGTTCTCTGCCTCCTGCTGGATCTCATCCGGTGTAAATGGCTGGCTGTTGCCGGGTAGGGTAATGGTAAAGCTGGTGCCGGCGCCTTTACGGCTTTTAACGCTGATGGACCCATGGTGCAGGGCAATGATCTCGCGGGAAAGTGCCAGCCCTATACCGGTGCCTTTATGCTCTGATTCCCTGCTTTGGTAAAACAGCTCAAAAGCATGCTCCAGCGTGGCCTCGTCCATGCCTGCGCCATCATCCTCTACGCGCATCACGGCGGCGTTATCATCTGGCTTTTCCAGGTAGATATGCACTTTGCCATGGTCAGGGGTGAACTTAAAAGCGTTGGAGAGCAGGTTATAGAGTACCCGGTCAAACAGCCGCTGGTCAAACCAGGCCTTTATATCCGGTTGCCGGCTAATGAGGCGGAAATCGATATGCTTTTTGGCGGCTATCCCTTTAAAAGCCTCCATAATATCCGTGACAAAGTTGGCCAGCTCATTTTCAGATACTTTTAGTTGCAGTTTGCCGCTTTCTATCCGGCGGAACTCCAGCAGCTGGTTCACCAGCCGCATCAGGCGCACCACGTTCCGGCGCATGAGCTCCAGCTGCTGTTTTTGCAAGGAGGATAGCTGCCGGCCGGTGAGCAGGTTTTCCAGCGGGGCCTGGATGAGGGTAAGCGGGGTACGGAACTCGTGGGAGATGTTGGTGAAAAAGGCAAATTTTGCTTCTGTGGCTTCCTGTGCTTTGGCGGTCATCTCCACCAGCTGGTCGCGCTGTTGCACGATCTCATCCCGCTGTTGTTTGAGCTGGTAATTGATCCGCCGGTTGGTGCGCAGCAGAAAGAAAAGCACGATCCCCAGCAGAAAAGCTACGCCCAGGGTGGTAACCACGATACGCAGCAGGTGTTGCTGGTCCTGGTACAGGAGGCGTTGCTCCTGTAATAAGGATTGCTGTTGCTCTATTTCCTGGTGCTGCGCCTGGATCTTATCTATCTGCAACCGCATTAGTTTTACGTTGCTGCTATCTATTAATACGGTTTGTAATAAGGTATTGCGGGGTACTTTTTTGCCGGCCAGTATATCTGCCGCCATGCTGATGGCTTCTTTGCCGCCGGAGGGGTACAACAGGGATGCGCTTAGGATGCGGCGGGATACCAGGTCTATCCCGGCATTTGGATAGGGGGAGGCATCCACGCCAATGAATTTTATACCGGAAAGGCCTTTTGCCTCGCAATAGCGGTACATGCTGTAAGCCATTACATCGTTCTGGGCAAATACTACATTGGCCTGGCGGATGGCGGCTTCCTGCCGGGCGGCCGCTTCCTGTGTTTTGCCGGCTACCCAGTTGCCTTCCAGCACGCCGCTTACCTGCAGGGCGGGATATTTTGTAAGGGCGTCATGCAGCCCCTGGTGCCTTTCTATGGTGGGAGAAGAGCCCCGCAGCCCGGTCACCTCTATGATCCGGCCTTTACCGCCCAGTTGTCCGGCAATATATTCCGCCGCCAGTTTGCCAATATTATAATTATCCCCGCCTATATAGGCTGTAAAGGAGTCCGTAGCCGCTTTCCTGTCCAGGATGATCACCGGTATGCCGCGGTGGTATACCTCCGCAATGATGGGCGCCAGGGGCACCGCCTCGTTAGGGGATACCAGCAGTATATCCATTTTTGCCGCCAGCAGTTCCCGGATCTGGGCTATCTGCCGCTTGCTGTCATCTTGCGCATCTTTATATAAAAGCTGCATCTCCGGGTGGTAGAAAAGCTCCCGTTTCATCTCCACCAGCATGTTCCGGCGCCAGTCATCATTACCGGTGCACTGGGAAAATCCAATACGGTATTTAGGTGTTGTTTGTTGCTGGCATCCATAAGAACTGACCATCAACATTAAAAGGAAAAAGTATACATATCGGATGTATAAACGTGGCAACGTGGTAATATTTAAAAGTGGGAGATGTTTCGATTTCTAAAGACAATGATACGAAATTGAAAATGGATAACCCTCCCCTGTATTGTTAAGGATATGTAAATGGTTGATAAATAAATATTTAACTGATTTTATACAAAGGTTACAATTTCAAAAGGAAAGGAAACTATACAGTAACCGGCTGGCGGGTGAAAACGGTAGGTTTGGCCTCAAGGTAAATCTGCGTTATGAATAATAATATCGTTTTCTTCTGGGCTTTTGTAGTAGCACTAGGCGGTTTTCTTTTTGGATTTGATACGGCCGTCATCTCCGGGGCGGAACAATCCATACAATCCTACTGGCATTTAAGTGAGGTGCAACATGGCTTTACGGTGTCCATTGCATTAATAGGTACCGTATTTGGCGCATTGGGGGGCAGTATCCCCTCTGACCGGCTGGGGCGTAAAACGACGCTTTTGCTGGTAGCGCTGGTGTACCTGGTGTCTGCCGCGGGTACGGCTATGGCCAGCAACTGGTATTTTTTCCTGGTATGCCGTTTTATTGGCGGGCTGGGGGTAGGCGCTTCTTCTGTAACGGCGCCGGTATATATATCAGAGGTATCGCCCGCCGCTTACCGGGGGCGTATGGTGGCCCTGTTCCAGTTTAATGTAGTGTTTGGGATCCTGGTCTCTTACCTCTCCAATTACCTGATAGGGCAGCATGGGGAAAGCTCCTGGCGGCTGATGCTGGGCATACAGGTAGCGCCGGCGGCGCTGTTCCTGGTGTTATTGCGCTGGGTGCCGGAAAGCCCGCGCTGGTTATTACTGCATGGGCGGCGCGAGGTAGCGGCGCTGGCCACCCTGCAGTTGATCAACCCCGCCGGGTATGCGGATGATGTGGCTATCATCCGTCAGGCGCAACAACCGGTGAACGGCGTTAGTGAAAAACTGTTGACCGCCAAATACCGGCTGCCTGTGCTGCTGGCGGTGGCATTTGCCGCCTTTAACCAGGTATCCGGGATCAATGCTATTATCTATTACGCGCCCCGCATTTTTGAAATGTCTGGCCTGGGCGCGGGCTCTTCCCTGCTTTCTACGGTAGGCATCGGCATTGTGAACTTCCTGTTCACCCTTACGGCCATACGGTTTATTGACCGTATAGGGCGGCGGCGTTTGATGCTGATCGGCACCATTGGGCTCATAGCTACCCTGGGGCTGGTGGCCATCTCTTTTTATATGCATACAGGGGGTATTGCGGTGGTGTGTTACCTGCTGGTGTATATCGCATTTTTTGCTTTTTCACAAGGTGCGGTGATCTGGGTATTTATTGCAGAGATCTTCCCTAACCAGGTACGCGCCAAAGGGCAAACGCTGGGAAGTTTTACACACTGGATCATGGCGGCCGTTATTGCATTCACCTTTCCCTACCTGGCCAGCCATATAGGCGGGGGGCATATCTTCCTTTTCTTTTGCGCCATGATGGTGTTGCAGTTGTTTTTTGTGCTGCGCTGGATGCCGGAAACCAAGGGGCAAACACTGGAGCAGATCGAGACAAATATGGTGCTGCATTAAAGATAATTATCGAAACAGAACGGTGAACATATACGCGTTGATCAGAAAAACCATAGTTAAACCAAGGGGACATAGATTCTATTCATTCAAAAAAATTCCTATTATGAAAAAGCTGTTTTACTTATTGCCTATGCTGTTGTTTAGCCTGTACGCCCTGGCGCAGCAAAGGGCGGTTACCGGTACGGTGCAAAGCCGGCAGAACGGGGCGCCGCTACCCGGGGTAACGGTACAGTCGGGCAGTAACCATGCCATCACCAACAGCGAAGGCCGTTTTACCATACAGGCCGCTCCGGGCGATGTGCTTTCCTTCTCGTATATAGGCATGAAGCCGTTTACAGAAAAAGTGGGCAATAGCGAAACGCCCTTATCCATTCAGATGGAAGAAAACGCCACAGACCTGAACCAGGTAGTGGTGACCGGTTACCAGTCGCAAAAGAAAGCAGACCTCACCGGCGCCGTGGCGGTGGTGAATGTAAAAGAGATCAGGGATATACCGCTGGGCAACCCCGTAAAAGCTTTGCAGGGCCGCGTACCCGGGGTGTTTGTTACCACGGATGGTAATCCCAACAGCAACGCCACCGTAAGGATCAGGGGCGTTGGTACGCTGGGCAATAATGATCCCCTGTATGTGGTGGATGGGATACCCACCAAGCGGGGTTTACAGGAGCTGAACCAGAATGATATTGAATCCATACAGGTGTTAAAGGATGCATCTGCCGCTACCATCTACGGATCGCGTGCGGCGAACGGCGTGATCATCGTTACCACCAAAAGGGCCAAACAGGGGTACAGCCGTATTAATGTAGATGTGTCTTCCTCCCTGCAATACTATAATACCAAATTAAAAACACTGGATGCGGAGGGCCGTGGCCGCGCTTACTGGCAGGCTGCGGTAAATGATCATTCTGATCCTAATAACAACCAGATCTATCAGTATGACTGGAATGGGGACTATAATAACCCGGTGCTGAATAAGATCAATATGCCGGAGTTTATTGACGCTGCCAAAACCATGCATCCCGCCAATACGTATTGGTTTGATGAAGTAGCGCAAACCTCCCTGCTGCAGACCTATAATATATCCCTGGCCAATGGTGGTGAAAGAGGTAATTCTTTCTTCTCTGTTAGCATGTATAACAATAAAGGGATTGTAAAAGAAACCAACCAGCAAAAGATCACGGCGCGTTTTAATACAGATTATTCCTTTTTTAAAGGCCGTTTAAAGATCGGGGAAAACCTGTCCGCCTCTTATATAAAAGACGCGTTGGTACCTTTCTCTGATATCCTGTTTACCGCGCTGGTACAGCAACCGGTAGTGCCGGTGCATACGGTAAGCGGCGGCTGGGGCGGTCCTGCGCCCGGTATGACGGACCGTCAAAACCCCGTACGGTTGATAGAAGATAACAAACAGAATAAAAGCAATTTTGTACGGTTGTTTGGTAATGCCTTTGCAGACCTGGAGATCATTCCTAACCTGCACCTGAAAAGCAGCTACGGCATAGACTATAGCGGTACCTATCAACGTACTTTGCGCAAATCCTATACCTCCGGTTTCCTGGCAGATCCCAGCAACTATGTGCAAACCTACCAGGATTATAACGGTAACTGGGTATGGCAAAATACCCTTACCTATAACCTGGAGTTGCAGAAACACCGTTTTGATTTCCTGGCGGGTACAGAACAGATCAAATACCTGCAGCAGAATTTTACCGCCAGCCGCCAGGGTTATGCGCTGGAGAATATTGACTATGCTTACCTGAACGCCGGTTCCACCAACAAGGATAACACCGGCAATGGCAGCGGGTATACTTTGATGTCTTATTTCGGCAAGGTGAACTATGTGTATGATAACAAATACCTGGCGTCTGTAACCTTGCGCAGGGATGGTTCTTCCCGTTTTGGCAGCGATAACCGTTTTGGTATGTTCCCCGCGTTCTCATTGGGATGGCGGGTGAGCGAAGAGCCTTTTATTCAATCCAATCTGCCTTTCGTGTCAGATCTGAAGCTGCGGTATGGCTGGGGTAAAAGCGGTAACCAAGAAATTGCCAATAATGCTACTTATACATTGTACTCCGCTATTTACGGTATAGATCCCACCTGGGATTTTGATACCGGCAGCGCTTATGATCTGGGCGGTACTGGTACCGGTCAGCTGCCTTCTGGTTACACCTTAATACAGCAGGGCAATCCTTCCCTGAAATGGGAAAGCACCATGGAGTCTAATATGGGTATGGACTTTGGTTTGTTTGATAATAAACTGTCCGGTTCTGTGGATTATTTTATCAAAAAAACATCTGATATCCTCATCAGTCCTGCTTACCTGGCAGTGATAGGCGAAGGCGGTACCCGTTTTGCAAATGGCGCCTCTATGCAGAATAAAGGGCTGGAGATACTGTTGTCCTACAATGGTAACCTGGCGCCCGGACTGGGTTTTACGGTTACCGGTAACGTTGCCACCTATCGTAACAAGATCACCAAACTGCCGGAGGAAGTGCTTACTTCCTATCCAGGTAACGGACAGGATAAGACTATCCTGGGCCGTTCTATCAACTCCACCTTCGGTTATATAGCAGACGGGCTGTTCCGCTCCCAGAAGGAAGTAGATGAAGCGCCGGACCAGATAGGAAAAGGGGTAGGACGTATCCGCTATAAAGACCTCAACGGCGACCGGATCATAAACGATAAGGACCGCGACTATATAGGCAAGGGCGATCCGAATTTTACTTACGGCGTGAATGTATCGCTGGAGTATAAACATTTTGATCTGTCTTTCTTCTTCCAGGGGGTACAAGGCATACAGGTGTACAATACCTATAAAACGTATACAGATTTTGCTTCCATATGGCCCGGCACTAACTGGGGCTCCCGTACCCTGGATGCCTGGACGCCGCAGCATGCAGATGCTACTATTCCCGCGCTAACGCTGGTAGACCGTAATAATGAGAACAGGACCTCCACCTATTTCCTGGAGCCCGGTTCTTATCTGAAGCTGCGTAACCTGCAGCTGGGTTATAATTTCCAGCATCTGTTCAGCAAACGCCTGCAAACAGCACGGATATACCTGCAGGGCAGCAACCTGCTCACCTTTAAGAGCAAAAGCTTTACCGCCACTGACCCGGAGAATCCGAATAACGCGTATCCCATACCGGTGATAGGCACTATTGGCGTAAACCTTTCTTTCTAAAAACAGTAAACAGCAAGATCCATGAAACACATCAAATATATACTGATACTAGGCTGCATACTGCTGGGCGCCTGTTCTAAATTCCTGGACCAAACACCGCAGGGCGTTATCTCCGGCGATGACCTGAACTCGCCGGATAATGTGGAGAAGATGGTAACGGCCGCTTATGCCGCATTGGGCAATGATCATTATACCGCGCCATATTCCAGCATGTGGCCATATGGTAATATCCGCAGCGGCGACGCTTACAAAGGCGGTGATGGCGCCGGCGATATCAGCGATTTTCATTTTTATGAGACCTTTTCCCTGAACAGGATAGACAATGGCTCTACAGACCTGTTATGGTTCCGCCTGTATGTATGCATAGGCCGCGTAAATGACGCCCTGGCGCGTTTGAATGCCATTGGCGAAGATGTACTCCCCACCAAGGTAACACGGCAGGCGGAGATGCGTTTTCTGCGCGGGCATTATTATTTCCTGCTGAAGATACTTTTTAAGTATGTGCCTTATATAGATGAGACCATGCCTAAAGAGAGCTATGATACAATCTCCAACAACACGTATACTAACGATGCTTTGTGGACCAAGATCGCAGATGATTTCCGTTTTGCCGCCGGTAACCTGCCGGAAACACAAGCGGAAATTGGCCGCGTTAACAGATCCGCCGCAAAGGCCTATCTGGCTAAAACGCTGCTGTACCAGGCTTACAAGCAGAATGAGAGCAATGCTGTTACCAGTATTGACGCCACCCTGTTACAACAGGTGAACAGCCTCTGTGATGAGGTGATCGCCTCCGGCAAGTACCAGCTGGCCGCGGATTATTCTGCCAACTTCCTGCCATCCGGCGATAATGGGAAGGAATCTGTATTTGCCATCCAGTACTCCAAAGGGGATGGTACGCCCAAAGGCAGGCTGGATTACGGGCATGCGCTGGACTATCCCATGAACCAGGACTATGGCTGCTGCGGCTTTCATTCCCCCAGTAATAACCTGGTAAACGCGTTTAAAACGGATGTTAATGGCCTGCCCCTGTTTACTACGTTTAATGATACCAATGTTTCCAGTGAGGCGGATTTCCATACCAACAGCTTTGACCCGCGCCTGGACCACACCGTGGCCATACCGGGCCATCCGTACAAATATGATCCGGCCTTTATTTACCAGCGCTCCTGGGCCCGTGCGCCGGAAGTATATGGCAGCTATTTAAGCCTGAAGGAAGCGGTGCTGCCCGGCGATGCTACTTTTCAGAAGATACCTCCTTTTATGAGCAGCTCCAAGAACTGGGCAGTGATACGGTATGCGGATGTGCTGCTGTTTAAGGCAGAAGCATTGATAGAGCTGGGCCGGCAGAACGAAGCCCTGCCCCTTATTAACCAGTTGCGTACCCGGGCCGCTGCCAGCACAGGTTTGCTGAAGCAGGCCGGTGGCGCTTTTACCTCCAACTATAAAATGGGCACTTATCAACCCGGTATTAACTGCACCTGGACGCAGGATTTTGCCCGGCAGGCCATGCGCTGGGAGCGCCGGTTGGAGTTTGCCATGGAAGGCTATCGCTTTTTTGACCTGGTACGCTGGGGTATAGCGGCAGAATACCTAAATGCTTATTTTACCGTAGAGAAAACACGCAGCGCCCACCTGCAGGACGCCAAATTCCAGAAAGGAAGGGATGAGTACCTGCCCGTGCCGCTTAACCAGATCAACTTCAGTAAAGGATTATACCACCAGAACACAGGTTGGTAAAACGTCATTTTTATAAATAATAAGCAGATGATGAAACACGGATTATCTATACTGTTAGCAGCTTTTTTATGGCCTTGCCTGGCCGGCGCGCAGGAAACGTCTGTGCCTACGCCGCAATGGCGGCCGGTATACCATTTTACGCCGAAAAAGAACTGGACCAATGACCCTAATGGGCTTATTTACCTGAATGGAGTTTATCACCTCTATTACCAGCATAACCCCTTTGAGAACAAATGGGGCCATATGAGCTGGGGACATGCCACCAGTAAGGATCTGCTGCACTGGCAACACCTGCCGGTAGCCATACCGGAAATGGTGGGAAAAGATACCACTACCTGGATCTTTTCCGGATCCGCCGTATGGGACGAGCACAATACCAGCGGCTTTGGCAAAAACGGTAAAGGCCCCATTGTGGCTATTTACACGGCAGACCAGCCCAAACAGCAAAAAGAATCGCAGTTTATTGCCTATAGTAACGACGGGGGCCTTTCTTACACCAATTATACCGCTAACCCGGTAGTGGACCTGCATAAAAAAGACTTCCGCGATCCCAGCGTGATATGGTTGCCGGAGCAGCGTTACTGGTTAATGACAGTAGCGGTGCCGCATGAGCATAAGGTGCAGTTCTACAGCTCGTCCAACCTAAAAGAGTGGACGCTGCTCAGTGAATTTGGCGACCAGGGCGATACCCGTAAAATATGGGAATGCCCTTCCCTTACACCGCTGCCGGTAGATGGCGACCAAACCAGGAAGAAATGGCTGCTGATGGTATCTTCCGGTAACCCGGATGCTGCTACCGGTATGCAGTATTTTGTTGGTGATTTTGACGGTAAAACATTTAAGAATGATTACCCGGCGGATAATAAACAGTTTGTAGACTATGGGCCTACGTTTTATGCCGCCATCCCTTATAATCACCTGCCCGGCAACCGGCAAACCATGCTGGGCTGGCTGATGCCGTTTAAAACGGACACCTGGCCCTGGCGCGGACAGATGTCCATAGCAAGGGATCTGATGCTGAAACAGACCGGTGAGGGCGTAAAGCTGTACCAGCAGCCTTCAGCCGTGCTGTATCCTGCACTGGATAAACTGCCGGCTGCAAAGAAAATGGTAAAACAATCGCTTACAGTTGAGGACAAAGTGATACCGCTGAACACTACCCGCCAGTTTAACGGTAACGCCAACTGGATAGAGGCGGAATTTGCGGTAGGCGCCGCGGCAGAAACTGGTTTTAAGTTGGCGCAGAAGAATGGGAATGGTACGGTAGTGGGGTATAATACCCAACGTAATGAGCTGTATGTTAGCCAGGAAGAGAATGGCCAGCTGACCGGCCACCTGCAGAAGCTCACCGTACAACCGGTGGATGGTAAGATAAAACTGCAGGTGTTATTGGACAAATCATCCCTGGAAGTGTTTGTGAATGATGGCGCGTACGTGCTTACCACGCTTATTTTCCCGGATAAGGACGCCACCGGGCTGGCTGTTTATGCAAAAGGCAAGGCGCAGGTAAATAACCTCAAAGGATGGGATCTTATGCCCTAGCGCCTTGTCTTAAAACTTAGTTCCTATTCAGTAAGCCACCAGCGGCTATACTGTTGTGCGGGATTTATGCTGGCCGGTTCGCCGATCATAGGGGTAGCAATTTGTACCTGCTGCGCGGCAGGGCTGGCCAGCACCCTTTTTATAGACTCGTTCCAGGGATGGTAGGCCAGGGTGAATTTGCCCCAATGCACCGGCAGCAGCATTTTGGCCCGCAGGTCTAGGGCCGCCTGCGCGGTTTCTTCCGGCATCATATGTATATGGGGCCAGTGCGGGTTATACTGGCCGCATTCCAGCACCGCCATATCAAAAGGACCGTACTTTTCGCCAATGGTCTTGAAATGAGTATCATACCCGGAATCGCCGCCAACAAAAATGCGGTGCCCATAGATCTCCAATACAAAAGACGCCCATAATGATACGCCGCGGCGCAGGCCCCTGCCGGAGAAGTGGCGCGCAGGCGTAGCGGTAAGGGTAATGCCGGGCAGGGGCTGTTCCGTTTCCCACCAATCCATTTCAGTAATGAGGTTGCCATCCACTCCACAACCGGCAATGTTACCGCCTACGCCCAGCGGCGTATACCAGGCCTTTGCTTTGTTTTTTAGCTGTGTGATGGTCTTACGGTCCAGGTGATCGTAGTGGTCATGGGTAATGATCATCAGGTCTATATCCGGCATATCATCCGCTGTGTAGGCATGCGTAACCGGGTAAGCCTTGATAAGGCCCGGAACCGGGGCCAGGGAGCTGCTGAAAACAGGATCTACCAGTATATTCGTGCCTTTGCAGTGAATAAGGTAAGAGGAGTGCCCAAACCAGGTAATAACCGGCGTATCTGAGTACAGCGCCCGCAGGTCTGTTTTTATGCTGGGCAGGGGATAGGACGGCGTAACATTGGCCGGTTTGCGGAAGTATTCCCGCAGCAAACGCCCAAAAGAAACCCCCTCTGCCGTAACAGCGGTGGGGGAAAGGTTCTCGAACCGGTTATTCTTGTAATTACTGGAACTGGCCAGCGAACGCCATTGTTTTTTTATCATAGTATGCGCCATATTATACAACAGAAGACGATCCTCCTGTATATATATTCTTTAAAGATCTGTTAAAATGGAAATATTACCAGCATACAAAATTTACCTACCTTGCCGGCAAACAGTAATGAACAATGAGCAAAACAGCTATCAGGGTCATTATCACCGGTACTACCGGTATGGTAGGCGAGGGCGTACTGCATGAGTGTTTGCAGAACCCGTTAGTGGATGAGGTGCTGATCATTAACCGTAAACCCCTTGGCGTAACCCACCCTAAGTTAAGGGAGATCATTCACACAGACTTTTATAACCTTAGCGCTATAGAACGGGAGCTGGCCGGTTTTGACGCCTGTTTCTTTTGCCTGGGCGTTTCGTCCGTAGGTATGAATGAACCGGCATACACCAAAGTCACCTATACCCTCACCATGCATGTGGCGGAAACCCTGAGCCGGCTGAATGCGGATATGATCTTTTGTTATGTGTCCGGTGCGGGCACAGATAGCACGGAAAAAGGCCGCAGCATGTGGGCACGGGTAAAAGGCAAAACGGAGAATGATCTGCGGCGCCTGCCCTTTAAAAAGGCGCATGCGTTCAGGCCCGGGTTTATAAAACCTACGGAAGGGCTTACCCGCACGCATCGTTTTTATAAATACATTAACTGGATGTACCCTATTGGCCGGGCCATTTATCCTAATGGTTTTTGTACCCTGCGCGAGCTGGGGCTTTCTATGATACATGTGGTGAGCAGGGGCTGTGATAAGGATATTATCACGGGGAAGGATATTATACAGCTGGCGAAGGTGTAGCTGCTTTTTTATACATTTACACCTCTTATGTTATTAACGATCACTACGACCCACCCGCCCGCATCTGATCTTAGCTATCTGCTGCATAAACATCCTGGCAAAGTACAACAGGTGGAGATATCCGGAGGCATTGCGCACGTTTTCTATCCGGAGGTATCCGCAGAGAAATGTACCATCGCGCTGCTGCTGGATATTGATCCCATAGGACTGGTACGCCGCAATAACGGGCCTGCCGGTAATGAGTTTGCCCTGGAGCAGTATGTGAATGACCGCCCCTATGTGAGCAGCTCCTTTATGAGCGCTGCCATTGTAAAGGCTTTTTCTACCGCCATGAATGGCCGTTGTAAGGAAAAACCGGAGCTGGTGAACGTAGCCATGCCTTTTGAAATAAGCCTGGATGTATTGCCGGTCAGGGGTGGAGAAAAAGTACTGCAGGAGTTGTTTGTCCCGTTGGGCTATAGTATAGAAAGCACCCGCCATATTATAGATCCCGCTTTTCCCTCCTGGGGCGAAAGCCGTTACTTTAGCGTAAAGCTGCGCAATACCCTTACCGTGCAACAGCTGCTGTCGCATTTGTATATACTCATACCCGTATGTGATAATGATAAACACTACTGGGTAGGCCGGAATGAAATAGAGAAGCTGCTGGAAAAAGGACAGGCCTGGCTGCCCCAGCACCCTGCCCGGGAACTGATCACCGTCCGTTATCTTAAACATCAGAAAAGCCTGGCCAACGAAGCGCTGGAAATACTGCTGAAGGATGAAAGCACGGTGCTGGAAGAAGAAGCGCCCCTGACCACTGAACGGAAAATAAGGGTACATGACCTGCGGCTGCAAACCGTGTTAGAGGAACTGCAGCAAACTGGCGCCAAACGGGTGGCTGATCTTGGTTGTGGAGAAGGCAAGCTGTTACGCCTGTTGCTGGGCGCAAAACAATTTGAGTTTGTGCTGGGCATGGATGTAAGTTATCATGCACTGGAAATAGCAAAGGACCGGCTAAAGCTGGACCGCCTGCCAGCTAACCAGCAGCAGCGGATACAGCTGATCCATGGCTCGCTTACCTACCGCGATAAACGCCTGGAAGGGTTTGACGCCGCTGTGCTGGTAGAGGTGATCGAGCACCTGGACCCGCCCCGTTTGGCAGCGCTGGAGAAAACAGTTTTCCGCTTTGCAAAACCGCGTATAGTGATCATTACCACGCCTAATGCGGAATACAATATTAAGTTCCCGGACTATGAAGCCGGACAGTTCCGCCATAACGACCACCGTTTTGAGTGGACCCGGCAGGAGTTTGCCGCCTGGGGCGACCAGGTAGCCGCTGAACATGCATACACCGTTATTTATAAACCTGTAGGGGAAGAAGACCCTGAGACCGGCGCACTGACACAGATGGCCATCTTTACAAGGAATTGAGGATATGTTACGAGATCAAACCCACATCCATATACCTGAGTTTGCACTGGTAGTCTTAATAGGCGCATCCAGCTCCGGTAAATCCAGTTTTGGGCGCAAACATTTTAAGCCCACGGAAATAGTATCATCAGACGCCTGCCGCGGTATGGTAAGTGATGATGAGAACAGCCTGACAGCATCTGATGACGCCTTTGACCTGGCGCGTTTTATCACCGCCAAACGCCTCAAAAAAGGGCTGCTGACCGTGATAGACGCTACTAATGTACAGCCGGAGGCCCGTAAGGATTGGGTACAGCTGGCCCGCGAATACCATGTACTACCGGTGGCCATTGTGCTGAACATGCCGGAAAATGTATGCGAGCAACGGAATGCGCTGCGTACAGACAGGAACCTGGGCAAACATGTGATCCCGAACCAGGTATCCCAGTTGAAACGTAACCTTAAAAAGCTGAAGCTGGAAGGCTTCCGGCACATCTTTGAATTCCGCAGCCCGGAGCAGGCAGATGCCGTACAGGGTATTATACGCGACAGGTTATACAACAATAAACAGGAAGAACAGGGACCTTTTGATCTCATTGGCGATGTGCATGGCTGCTACGATGAGTTGGTTAGCCTGTTGCAGACACTGGAATATGAAAATACAGACGACGTATGGCAACACCCCGCCGGCAGAAAGGCCGTATTTGTAGGCGACCTGGTGGACCGTGGCCCTAAAACACCTGCCGTACTACAGTTGGTGATGAATATGGTAAAAGCTGGTACGGCTTTTTGCGTGCCGGGCAACCACGATATAAAGCTGTTGAAATGGCTGAATGGCAAAAACGTACAGTTGACCCATGGCCTGGAGGAATCTATCACACAGCTAATGGAGCACCCGGCTGCTTTCCGGGAAGAGATAAAGATCTTTTTGGATGGGCTTATCAGCCATTATGTATTTGATGGCGGCAAGCTGGTAGTAGCGCATGCCGGCTTACGGGAAGAAATGCAGGGCAGGGGATCCGCCCGGGTGCGGGAGTTTTGCCTGTATGGGGAAACCACGGGTGAGACAGATGAATTTGGGCTGCCTGTGCGTTACAACTGGGCATCAGAATATAAAGGAAGCGCCATGGTGGTATATGGCCATACACCTGTGCCGGAAGCGCAGTGGTTGAACCGCACCATAGATATTGATACCGGCTGCGTGTTTGGCGGCAAATTAACGGCGCTTCGTTACCCCGAAAAGGAACTGGTAAGCGTGCCCGCGCTGCACACCTATAGCAAGCCGGTAAGGCCTTTATTACCGCCGGTTGTCCACACTACCAGCCTGCAGCAGGAGTTTGATGATGTGCTGGACATTAGCCAGTTCCTGGCCAAACAGATCGTGACCACTAACTATGGCCATAACATTACCATCCGCCAGGAGCATGCTATTGCAGCGCTGGAAGTGATGAGCCGTTTTGCCATCAACCCTAAATGGCTTATTTACCTGCCGCCTACCATGAGCCCTGCGGAAACCAGTAAGCTGGAAGCCTACCTGGAATATCCGGCGGAGGCATTTGATCATTTCCGCAAAGCAGGCGTTACGCAGGTGGTGTGTGAGGAGAAACACATGGGCTCCCGCGCCATTGTAGTGGTAGGGAAAAATGAAGCGGCCATTACAAAGGCATTTGGTATAACCAATGAAGGCATAGGCACGGTATATACCCGTACCGGCCGCGCCTATTTTACTGATAAAACGCTGGAGCAGGCATTTCTGCAACGGATAAACGAAGCGCTGGAGCGCGCCGGCTTTTATGAGCAGTTTGAAACAGACTGGGTATGCCTGGATACGGAGCTGATGCCCTGGAGCGCTAAGGCTCAGAGCCTGCTGGAAACACAGTATGGCCTGGTAGGCGCCGCGGCTATCCATGCGCTGCACGCTACGGTCAACAGCCTGGAGCACACCGTTGCATCTATACCGGAAGCGGGCGTTCTGCTGGAAAAATATACTACCCGGCAGCAACAGGTAGCGCAGTATATTAAAGCTTACCAGCAATACTGCTGGCCGGTGAACAGCCTGGATGATTACAAACTGGCGCCTTTCCATATACTGGCCACTGCTGGTAAAACCTGGACGGATAAGGACCATGCCTGGCATATGGAGGCCATCCGGCAGTTGTGCGCCGCAGATCCGGCATTCCTGCTGGCTACGCCCTATAAAGTAGTAGACGTGCAGGACCCGCAGCAGGTACAGGAAGCCACGGATTGGTGGCTGCGGCTTACGGAGAGCGGAGGAGAGGGAATGGTAGTAAAACCTTTCCAGTTTATCCATCGGAACGGGAAAGGGCTTACACAGCCTGCTATTAAGATAAGAGGCCGGGAATACCTGCGGATCATTTACGGGCCTGAATATACTTTCCCGGAGCATTTGCGCCGTTTAAAGGAAAGAGGGCTGTCTGGTAAGCGCTCCCTGGCTTTACGCGAGTTTGTGCTGGGGTTGGAAGGGTTACAGCGTTTTGTTAATAAGGAGCCGTTGCAACGGGTACATGAGTGTGTATTTGGGGTGCTGGCATTGGAAAGTGAGCCGGTAGATCCCAGGTTGTGAGGCGTTTACTGGAAAAATTTGTCTATCTCGTTGGAGTTCAGGATATTTACCTGACTCAAAATATACCCTTATATCATGAATGATACCAGATTGCCCCGTTTGAAAGAACTCTATTCCCAATTTCAGACAGATGAATTTTTCCGGCAAAGACAGAACCAATTGCCGATGGCCCCGATCTTCAAAGATATTATCAGCGAGACATTACGTAATGAGCCTCTGCTAAGCAAGCATTTGACCGGATTTATACAGATGTTTAAAATCGGGGTATCTGATCAGGTATTTGACAGATATTTGATACAGAATATACCCGATCCCGAGGTTCACCGGCCATTATTGGAAGGTGCTTACGCCGTGGGTGAAGACGGTCTTACAGGAGCTGGCTTAAGTGCTATTAGAGATCTGAGTCAAGACGAGCTAAATAGTGTGAAAACTTTCCTGGAAAAGGCATTTCATATTAGGGAAATAGGAGATGCGGTAACACTTTGCAGCGAATTTGATGTGCTTAATATCCCACTTGTTAAAAAAGGGATATACTCTCCATGGTTATACTATATTAATCCTACTTTATTCCCTATTATCAATAGATCCCACACTACTTTCCTTACATGGATGGAGATACCGGATAACTACCCGGATTGTATAGCCGCTTTTAATAAAATAAAAGCCCAGTTGAATATACCTGATCTAGGGTTGTTAGATGCATTTGCTCACAAATTCAGCGGAGATGAACCAGGTGTACTACCTATATCATTTAATTTGAATGGCCAACGTCTGTTCAAGATATCACATGGTATCCTGGTAAAGGAAAGCAGATTTTATAAGAATGAACCAGCGGCCGTTTTGGAGGGAAACAATTGGATAGCGATCAATAGGTATACCAGGAAACAGCAGGGCGATAATTTTCTTAATGTAGCAGCAATTGGCGATATTGTATATCTGTGTTATGGTGGGGACCGGATCAATTGCATCGGCCGGATTACATCTGAAGTAAAAGAGTTCGATGAAGCGACCGCAGAGATGTTTGGTGATGAAGGAGAGGATTGGGTGTACCGGGAAATAGAACCTATTTTTTCTCCCATTGATACAGATATAAGTGATCTCAAATCATTCCGCTATGCCAGTATGCCCAGTGGCAATTCCACTTTTTGGCAAATGCGGCCACATGATCTTTCCTTTTTAAACGAAAAATTATTTATTCCAAAGTTTAATGTGCAGATGATCTCAGGTGATGCTGCCGTGGATACCGATAATAAGATTGAGGTAAAGCCCATAATAAATGCAAAGCAAATGAATAAAAATACCATCTTATATGGACCGCCAGGTACAGGCAAGACCTACAATACTATTTTCTTTGCAGTGTCTGCTATAGAAGGAATTGAAGTTGCTGTTCTTAAAGAAGAGGGGATGGCGTCCGTAAGATCACGATACGACAATTATGTCCGTGAGGGACGGATCATATTTACAACGTTTCACCAGAGCATGGGATACGAGGATTTTATAGAAGGAATTAAACCCCTGCCTCCGGAAAATGGGGAAGCTCAAATAAGGTATCGGACTGTTGATGGGATTTTTAAAAGACTTTGTACCGAGGCTGCGTTCAATATAGCTGTTAACCAGGATACAGAGGCCAGAGACAGCCTAAATAGTTTTGAATATTCCTACAATCAATTTGTTGATAGTATAGAGGACCGGTTATCAAAGGAGTCCCCCATGTATCTAAAAACAAAAAATGGTAGTAATATAATTGTGGAAGGTGTAACAGATCATGGTAATATACAGGTGAAGCACAAGGCTGAAGGCCGATCCTATACCGTTTCAAAAAAGCGGTTAAATGTTTTATATATGGCTTTCCCTGTGTTGGAAGAAATTGAAAATATTAATGATGAGTTCCGCGCGGAAATAGGGGGAAACAATTCCTCTACATATTGGGCTGTGCTCAACGAAATAAAAAAGATTGCCAATTCTGCTACTGAGATTCCCGAAGAGAAGTATGATTACGACGATAAAAAGCAGCTGATAAAATGGATGGAACCGGGACCATTTCCGGAGGGCGATCAACAAGCATATGTAATTATTATTGATGAAATAAATAGAGGAAATGTTGCGCAGATATTCGGAGAGTTAATCACATTACTCGAAGAAGACAAAAGGCTTGGCGAGAAAACAGCAATCACCGCAACATTGCCTTATTCCGGAGAGCAATTTGGCGTACCACCTAATTTGTTTGTATTAGGAACGATGAATACGGCCGATAGAAGTGTGGAAGCGCTGGATACTGCATTAAGAAGACGTTTTTCCTTTATACCGCAAATGCCGGATGAATCATTACTTACTACCGTTGAGGGGATAGATCTGGGGCTGATGTTGTCCGCCATCAACAAACGGCTAAGAGTATTAAAGGATAATGATCATACAATAGGGCATGCGTGGTTGTATGAAGTTAATAATTTGCAAAATCTTAAAAGAGCATTTGGTAATAAAATACTGCCACTTTTGCAGGAATATTTCTATAATGATTATGAGAAATTGGGATTAGTACTGGGAAATGGCTTTTTTAGGAGCGTACAACCAGTTTCTGATTCCATTTTTGCAAAGTTTACGGGTGCGGAGTCATTAGCTAGTGAATACGAACAATCCTGGCAATACGAGTTAAAACGGGCTGATGACCTTACTGCAGGAGATTTTCTTTCTTTATACGCCTACTAGATGAACGTATGATTAAGAACCAGTGTATACAGGTATTTGAACACCAGCAGCTAAATATCAATGAGCAGGGGTTTACACGGTCTCATTGGGAAAAACTGGGATGGTACAACCATAAGTATGGCGGCCGTTTTTTTACGCTCACGCCTAAAGGCGTAAAGTTCAGTCACTATGTGGGAGTAATACAGGTGGGGAACATCAGTATAGAAATTCTGCCTAAGGTTGGACGGGAAGGAGACGAAACAAATAAGGAAATATGGCAGCGGGTATTAATTGATATGTTACAGGAATGTAATTGGATGCGCGTACATAGCAACGAAAATGCAGCATTAAAATTAAAGTCTAATAGTATACTTGAAGCATATCTGGAAATATTTATTCAGGAATGTGAAGTCCTTTTGCGCGAAGGGTTGGTGAAAAAATACAGAACGATACAGGGTAACAGCAGCAGCCTCAAAGGAAAGCTGCTTTTTTCGCAACAGATACGGAAAAATTCCATTCACCAGGAGCGAAGCTTTACGCAATACCAGGTATTTGATCTGGAAAATATTTTTAATCAGATACTGTTAAAAGCAATACGTATAATACCCGGTATTAGTCAACACCCGCTGTTAAATGACCGGGTTTACAATCTGCTACTATCGTTCCCCGATTTACAGGATGTGCGTGTGACCCATGATACATTCAGTAAGCTTCTGTTTGGACGTAAAACGGCTAGATATAAACAAGCTGTAGAGATTGCCATTATGTTGCTACTCAATATGCGACCGGATATCAGTAATGGCCATCATCATGTGTTAGCTATCTTGTTTGATATGAATGAGCTTTGGGAGGAGTATATATATCGTCAACTGCGGAAGCAGCAGACAAAAGACTTTTGGGTTGCCGGCCAGGAATCACGGCATTTCTGGCTGTCAGATGATGATGTGTTTGTGAAAAGAATCCGGCCGGATATTGTGATTACAAATAACTCAAATAATAAGGCGCTTATATTGGATACCAAATGGAAAGTACTTTTCCATAATATACCTGCAGATGGAGATCTTAAACAGATGTATGTATATAACGACTATTGGAAAAGCAACAGTGCTTTTTTAGTATATCCAACACTTTTGTATGTGCCCGAGTTGACCGCTTACATGGGTTCTTTTGGCAAAATAGAAACCAGGACTGCAATGCATAACTGTGGTATACTGAAGATATCCGTTTTAGATAATGATGGTAAATGTTTGGACAGAGAACTAGGAAAAAAGCTGTATAATTATCTATCTAAATTATTTAACTAATGACTTTGTGGAAGTCATTACACCCCCAGCGCGCTTTCACTCACCTCTTCAAACTCCGCCGCAGCGGCGCCACACAGCGGGCAGCCAAAGCTGGCAGGTAATGCGTTAAAGCTGGTACCTGGCGTTATCCCTTGTGCGGTTTCTCCCAGCGTTTCATCATACACACTCAGGCATTGGCGGCATTGGTGCACCGTACGCTCCGGCGGTTTTACCGGTATCAGCGCCTGGCGGCTGCTAACAAAATCCTGCAGGGTGTTTGTTTCGCTGGCTTTTTCGTAAAACTCTTTGCACAGCGATACTAAGTAAGGCCCCAGATGCTCCTTGGCTACCTGTTCCCTGAAAAGCAGCAGGGTAGCTGAGTTAGGGTTAAAGCCCTGGGTGTATAGTATATCATACCGCTGCATGTATTTAAGCTTGCTGCCGTGTTTATTCTCCTGTTTGCGGATGACCACGGAGCCGAACTGTCCCGTGGTATGTTCCAGCCGCACATTAAAACAAAGCCCGTAAGTGCGTACATCTGCAATGTCGAAATGCCGGATAATATGGCGTTTCAATACCAGCCCATCTTCAGAGTTTTCTTCTACCTGCCAGTTCAGCTCATTGGCGGCATGGCGTACATTAATACGGAATTTGCCCAGCGTATAATCCCACAATGAGCGGTGCGCAGGGTCGATACTTTTTATGATGATGGTTTTCCAGGGCGTGGCGTAGAGCTGGCCTGTTCTGGTTTCCAGGCAAATGGCGCATACATCCTGCAGGAATTCCAGCGGATAAAATTCATCACGGCGGTAAATGCCCAACCAGTAGCCGTTGTTATAACGGTTAAAGCCTTCGTAATAGGGAAGATGGAAAGAAGGCAATTCCAGCTCATGTGAGATAGGGCGGCCCATATAACTAATGCGGGCGGCAGTTTGAGCATGCAGGTTATCCGGACCGGCGTATCCTTTTTGCAGTAATGTCTCTATGGTTTGGCTTACCCGGCCAATATCGTTGGTATATACCAGGTCCGGCCAGGCCAACAATTTGTCTGTACCAGGAAAGCGCACAAACAGGCGCCAGTAATGCGCATGTTCAGAGGTGATCCAGTTAATATGCCCGGTAAAAAAGGGCACAAAGGTTTGCTGGCTATCGCAGATATTGACTTTTAGTGCGGGGGTATAATCAAATAGGTCAAACACATCTTTATACACGCCCTCGCTTAACCAGCTGTCTGTAATAAAGATGCCGGCGGCGGGGTAGGAGCTGGTAATGTTAGGGCAAACCTCCGGTTCATAGAAGTTGATCTTCTGCTGCCTGCAATCTGTGCTGAACTGTTTAAAATATTGCACCGGCACATCTATCAGCAGTTGCTGGCGCAGCCCAAAGCGTACGGCGCTAACGCCGGCTGCTGCGGCTATGCGGAGCAGTTCCTGCAGGTAACCGGGGGAGATGATGCCGCCGGTAAAGTTGATGCTGACCGTATGTATTTTCCTGCCCATAGTTTTATAGTTATGCGATCGTTTCCTGCAACGGCTGCGGTTGAATGAGCTTGGTAACGGCCGTTGCTTTCAGCGCCTTATCAAGTATGGCTTTTACCTCTGGCCGGCAGCTGCCGCAGCCCAGGCCTGCGCCTGCCGCTTTGCAAAGCCCTTCCAGCGTGGTATGGCCTTCTTTTATGTGTTGGATAATATTGCCTTCACCCACATTGCCGCAGGAGCATACCAGCGGCCCTACCACGGGCGCGGCTTTTTTGCCGGAACGTAGTAGCTCCAGCCTTTTCTCGCTCAGCTCCATATTGTTTTGCATCAGTTCCCGGAACTCCGCAAATTCTGATTTGTCACCAATAAGGATAGCGCCCATCAACCGGTCGTTATGGATGATGCATTTTTTATAATAACGTTTGGCTTTGTCAATGAATACTACCTCTTCATAGGCCGGGTCATCCGGCGTATGTACCATGCCCAGGGAGCAAATGTCTGTGCCATGCATCTTTAATATGTTCATGAATACAGACCCCTGGTAGTAGCTGCTGATATCGCCGCAAAGGTAGCGGGATACGATGGCGGCCTGCTGCTCTGCGGCGGCGGTAATGCCGTACAGGGTGCCGTTGAACTCCGCTATCTCTCCTATGGCAAAGATGTGCGGGTCGCTGGTTTGCAGGTATTCATTCACCACTACGCCGCGTTTGCAATCCAGGTGTATGGCTTCTGCCAGTTGGGTGTTGGGCGCGGTGCCTATAGCTATTACCACGGCCTGGCAGGCAATCTGGCGGCCGCTTTTAAGCTGTATGCCTTCCAGTTTTTCCTTGCCGGTAAAACGGGCTATTTCATCGTTATAACAGATCTCTATGTTACGGTCTGTGAGCTCTTCAAAGAGCAGCTGGCAGCCCAGGGCGTCCAGCTGCCGGTCCATGAGGCGAGAGGTACGGTGTATGACGCCTACTTCTATACCCATTTCGCGAAGCGAGGCCGCCAGCTCTATGCCCAGCAGGCCCCCGCCCACGATCATTACCTTGCCTTGCTGCGGGTCTATGTGCTGCATAAAGGCGTCTGCATCCTGCCGGTTGCGCATGGTAAAAATGCCTTTCATGGGCGGCATATCCTTTAATGTAGCGGCCCGGCTGCCCGTGGCCATGATCAATACATCGTAAGGATGCTGCCTGCCCAGGCTATCGGTCACTGTTCTTTTTTCCCGGTCTATATGGGTGATGCTTATGCCCTGGTGCAGGGTAATGTTGGCGTCTGCGGCTTCCTCCTGCGACATTTTTACCAGCTGCTGCCAGGATTGTGTACCGCTGATATAATCCGGCAGCATTACGCGGTTGTAAAAAGGCAGGGCCTCTTTGCTGAATACGGTTATCTCATCTGTGTTATTTAAAACGCGGTGTTCCTTTACAAAACCGCAGGCGCCTGCTCCGGCGCCTATCACTACAATGCGCTGGAAAGGCTTTTTATAGCGCTGCACCTGTACGGCGGCAAACTTCAGGTCTGGCTGTTTGGAGATAGGATCAATAAGGGCATGCGTAATATTATTGGCGCGGTGCAGATCGTTCTGCAGGATCTTACCCCAGTGCATAGGCAGGAAGACTACGCCTTTTTTAATACTGGCGCTAAGTTTAGCTTTCACGCGTACGCTGCCCTGGGCGTTGAAGATCTCTACTATATCATCCTGCGCTATATGCCGCTGGCGCGCATCATCCGGGTGTATTTCCAGGAAGGCGTTGGCAATATGCTGTTTCAGTTTATTCACCTTGCCGGTCTTGCTCATGGTATGCCACTGGTCGCGGATACGGCCGGTGGTGAGGATCAGCGGGTGGGTGGGCGAAATGGGCGCAGAGGTATTACCATCGTCAAAAGAGTGTATGATAGCTCTGGAGGAAGGCGTATAGAATTGATGATCTGTGAAAAGCCGGGCAGTGCCGGTATGTGCTGTATCTTTTGGATAAGGCCATTGTACGCTGCGTTGGGCCTGCAGGGTGGCATAATCCAGGCCGCTGATATCTATATGGGTACCTGCGGTAAGGCGGCAATGCTCCGCATAGATCTCTGCGGCGGACTGATAATTGAAGCCATGATAGCCCATTTTTTGCGCAAAGCGGCAAGTGATCTCTGCATCCGGCAGCGCTTCGCCGGGTGCGTTGGTGATCTTATGCAGGTAGCTGATACGGCGTTCCGCGTTGGTCATGGTGCCTTCTTTTTCCGCCCAGGCCGCGGCGGGGAATACCACATCCGCATAACGGAGGGTTTCCGGTTTATTGGATATTTCCTGTACTACTACAAAGCGTGCTTTCTGTAAGGCCGCTTCTGCGCGGCGTACATCCGGCAGGCTTACCAGCGGGTTGGTGCCGGTGATCCAGATAGCTTTGAGGCGGCCGTCTTCCAGGGCTTCCACCATTTCTGTGGCGGTAAATCCCGGTTTGGGTGAGATGGTGGCGCCACCCCAGAAGGCCTGCACTTCTGCGCGGTGTTGCGGGTTATCCAATACCCGGTGGGCCGGCAGCAGGTTGGCCAGGCCGCCTACTTCGCGGCCACCCATTGCGTTGGGCTGCCCGGTTAAGGAAAAAGGTCCGCTGCCCGGCCGCCCTATATGGCCGGTGATCAGGTGCAGGTTGATCAGGCTCAGGTTCTTGCGCACGCCTACGGCGCTTTGGTTAAGGCCCATGGTCCACATGGATATGAAACCTTTGGCCTGCGACATATAAGCGGCTGCCTCGCAGATAGCGGCTTCTGTTATGCCGCAGATGGCGGCTGCTTCTGCTATACTGCGTTGCATTACGGCCTCCCGGTAAGTGGCAAAACCTTCTGTATGTTGTTGTATAAAACGATTGTCGGTGTAATTATTTTCTATGAGCCAGCGGCCCAGGGCATGATGTAAAACAATGTCTGTGCCCGGGTTTAGCTGCAGGTGTACATTGGCTATGGAGCAGGTTTGGGTAGCGCGGGGATCGCTGACGATGATCTTTAGCGCGGGGTTGGCGGCCCTGGCGGCTTCTACCCGCCGCCATAAGATAGGATGGCACCAGGCGGGGTTAGCGCCTGCTACAAAAATACAGTCTGCCAGTTCTATATCATCATAACAACCCGGTACGGCATCTTCTCCCAGCGCCATTTTATAGGCGGCTACCGCACTGCTCATGCACAGGCGGGAATTGGTATCTATATTATTGCTGCCAATAAAACCTTTCATCAGTTTGTTCAGCACATAATACTCTTCTGTAAGGCATTGGCCGGAGGCATAGATGGCAACCGCATCCGGGCCATATTGCGCAATAAGCGTACGGAACACGGCGGCGGTGCGGTCCAGCGCCTGGTCCCAGCTAACCCGCTGCCTGGCCATCTGGCGGTTGTAGCGCATTTCCGGGTATAGGAGGCGATCGCTGGTATCCATTACCGTATAGTGCAGGTTCATTCCCTTGGAGCATAACATGCCCCGGTTCACCGGGTGATCCTTATCGCCGCTTACCTGTAACCTGCCCTGCCTGTCCTGTTGCACCACTATGCCGCAGCCTACTCCGCAATAGCAACAGGTTGTCTTAAATGATGCCTGCATCCCTCTGGTTTGTTATGACTGTAAAGAATCAATCTGCCAGCGCTACCTGTACGCCCCGTACAGCCGGCTGTTTAGCGGCGCCTTTGGTAAAGCTGGTGATCATCACTATCACCGCTACTGCTATAATAATATAGCCTATGTATGTAAAGGCCTGTATGTAAGTTATGTGCTCAGACTTAAACAGGAAACCGAAGAGCATGCCGCCCAGGTTGCCGCCTGCGCCAACAATACCACTTACCAGGCCTACATTTTTTTCATTTATAAAAGGCACAATGCCATAGGTGGCCCCGTTGGCCATTTTCAGGAACAAGGCAAACACCAGCATGGCAATAATGGCTGGTACCAGCGCATTGGCCTGTGCAAACACCAGCAGGCCGGCGCCTTCCAGCAATAACATCAAGGCCAGTAAACGGCCCTTGCCTTTCATGCCTGCTTTAGCGCCTGCCTTGTCAGAAACAATGCCGCCCAGGGCGCGGGCAAATAGGTTCATGGAACCAAATACGCCTGCCCATAAACCGGCATTGCTTTGCGAAAGGTGGAAGGAGTCTACAAAATGCAGGGAAGCCACATTATCAAAAGTGATCTCCATGCCAAAACACATGGCATAGGCCAGGGTAAGCGCCCATATACGCCAGTCTGCGAGTACGGACCAATCCGTTTTGCCTTTGGCGCTATCGCGGTTTATTTCGTTATAGTTGCCGGCCGGCGTATCCTTTGTATAACGGTAGTATAAGAAAGCTACCAGTAGCATCATTACCCCGGGCAAGATCATGGCATAGCGCCAGGCCTCGTGTTTGGTGTAGCCAAAACCTACGATAGCGGCAAATATGAGCGGCATTACCATATTGGTGACGCCGCCGCCCAGGTTACCCCATCCACCGGTAATAGCATTGGCAGTGCCTTTAATGGCCGGCGCAAACATCATGGAGGTATGGAACTGCGTGATCACAAAGGAGGCGCCTATCACGCTGATGGCTAACCGGAACAGCAGGAAGCTGGTATAATCTTTTGAGAGCCCCACCAGGAACACCGGCAGGGAGCCGGCCAGCAGCAAACGTATAGCCGTTTTGCGCGGCCCCCAGGTATCACAGAGCTTGCCTATGATGAGACGGGCTATGATAGTACCGGATACGGAGGCAATAATGATATTGCCCACCTGGTTTTTTGTAAGTGACAGGTCCTCGCGGATGGTGGGCATAAGCGGGGCCAGTCCGAACCAGCCAAAGAAGCACACAAAGAACATCAGCCAGGTGATGTGGAAGCTGCGCATCTGTATCGTGTTCAGGCTAAAGAGCCTGAGTTGTTGTAATGGTTGTTGGTTGTTTATTAAAGCCATACTAAAAGTTTTAAGGGTGAAACAGGAATGAGGGCCGTATGCTGATCATCAGGTAGGCCCAGTTACTGTTGCTTTTGGCGTCTGGTATGTTCTTTACGCCGGCGGCTGCTAATGAATTGGTGTTCCAGAAATGACTGTAACCGCCTTCAAAAGAGATTATGGACGTGAGCGTGAAGGTGGCCGTAAGATCTGCTTCTGTTCCAAAACGGCGGGTAGGCGCGGTTTTGCCGTCTGCCACAGGCAGGGTGCTGGCGCTGAAGAACTCATGCGCATCTGCCTGTAATACCCATTTGTTACCTGCTTTTAGTTTTGTTTTAATGTAATAATCCTGTAATCCCCTGTTGCCAAAACCGCTGGCTACATAGAAGTAGTCCATATTGCCCCAGAATTTATGCGGCGTGCCGTAGAGCGGATCAAAGGCATGGCTCTTGTTACCGCTGCTGCCACCGGAGGTATAATCTACGCCAGCGCCTGCGCTAAAGGAACGGGTGAGGGCGTATTGGAAAGCGGCAGATAATAAACCTGCGCTCAGTGATTGTCCATCGCCGTTTTTGCCAAACTGGTAATAAGCGGCGCCGGTAAGTGTGATACGTTGAAAAGTATTATTGAAGTACAGACCCGTGGTCATGCGGTTATAAGTAGGCCCTTCCCAGGTCTTTACCGGTAGATTGTTTATGCTGTCTGTATGATAGCGGGAGAACTGATCTGCCATGAAGAGAAAGGATACATTGCCCTGTGCCAGCTTTTTACCGGCATAGAGGTATTGCATGCTCTTATAACTGTTACCGCCATTGGTGTTGCCGGTATAGTTGCCGGGCGCCGTAGGATCGTAGATGGTACCTGCGGCGTTCTCCTTGTTCTGGTTGAATGCGCCGGCAACGTGTAGCATCCAGCTGTCTTGTTCGTATTTCAGTACCACTGCATCGTGGCGGCGGCCCTGTTGCAACCAGTCCAGATTGCCCAGCAGGCGGGAGTCGTCATACATCAATTCCTGCCTGCCTATCTTTACGGACAGGCGTTGGCGGTGTGAGGAGGTATCTGTAAGCAATATATCTGCCCAGGCCTCATGCAGCAGCAGGCCATTGTTGTTGGCGGTGGTGGTGCGGTTAATGGTGGAGGCGTCCTGGCCCCAAACGCGTACATCCTGCAGGGTAATGCCTAATTGAATACGGTAAGCGCTAAAGCCGGCGCTGAGGCGGGTACGTTGAGAGGTGAATATGGCGGGATCTGCTCCTTTAGGGAGGGGAGCGCCCTGCCCATCGCGTAGCTCTGTACGTGTCCGTAGCTGTGCGCCTATGGATAACTGTCCGTAAGCGGGCTGTAACCAGGCACAGAAAAGTAGTACGGGAGTTCCGCCAAGGAACATTTTTTTCATGTATCTTGGGTTTGATTTTAAAATGATGCCAATCACGTTAAAGTCAGAAGCCCGGATAGCCTGCCAGCTACCGGGTTTCGCCATTATAGTGTTATGCCATTGCCCCGGCGTGTACGCCGCCTCCTGTTATGCCGATGTATACCCGGTCTTCTTCTATCTTAACAGGATATACGCTCAGAGAGCATTCTGTTTCGTCAGACAGACAGCGGCCATCCAGCAGGGAGAAAGATTTTTTATGAAAGGGGCAAGCCACCTTAGGCTCTCCTTCCTGTGTGCCTGTCATGCCACGGCTCAGCGCCATTTGCCGGCGGTGCGGGCAAAGGTTCTGGGTAGCATACCATTCGCCCCGGCGGGGAAAATGATATAGGGCGATCTGTTCGTCGCGGTATTTTACGCATACGCCGCCGTTGGCTGGTACATCTTCTACTTTGCAGGCGTAAAACCAGGTAATCGTTGCTGTGTTGGACAATGACATATAATGATCTGTTGAGTGAACGGTTTAGTTATTTTATTTCCACTCTGCGGCTTTTTTCTGTTCGCGCAGGTGCTCAAATTTGATGGTGGGATCTTTTTCTTCCGGCGCATTAATGAAGTGCGAGAAACGTTTGCGGAGCTCAGGGTTGTCCACTACTTCCTTCCATTCGCATTTATAATTATCTACCAGGAACTGCATCTCTGTTTCCAGCTGGGCCGCAATGCCCAGGCTATCGTTCACCACTACATTACGCAGGTACTCTATACCGCCATCCAGTTTATTGAGCCAGGTAGCGGTACGGGTCAATGGATCTGCGGTTTTGATATAGAACATCAGGAAGCGGTCAATGTAACGGATACAGGTATCATTATCCACATCGCCAGCCAGCAATAACGCATGCTGGGGCTTGGAGCCGCCGTTGCCGCATACATACAGGTTCCAGCCTTTTTCTGTGGCAATGATGCCAAAGTCTTTAGACTGTGCCTCCGCACATTCGCGGATGCAGCCGCTTACGGCGGATTTGAGCTTATGCGGCGCGCGCAGGCCGCGGTAGCGTTGTTCTATCTGTATGGCAAAGCTTACGCTGTCATGCAGGCCAAAGCGGCACCAGGTGCTGCCCACGCAGCTCTTTACCGTGCGCAGCGCTTTGCCGTAAGCGTGGCCGCTTTCAAAGCCAGCCGCTACCAGCTCTTCCCAGATCAGGGGCAGGTCGCTTACATGCGCGCCAAACATATCTATACGCTGGCCGCCGGTGATCTTGGTGTAGAGGTTATATTTCTCTGCTACCTGTGCAATTACCATCAGCTGGCGGGGCGTTATTTCACCGCCGGGCACGCGGGGCACTACGGAGTAGGTGCCGCCTTTCTGGATATTGGCCAGGTAACGGTCGTTGGAGTCCTGGGCGGTATCGTTGCCTTTGGTGAGGATCATATCGTTCCAGAGGCTGGCCAGTATGCTGGCTACTACAGGCTTGCATACTTCGCAGCCCTCGCCGTGGCCATAGTGGTCCAGTACGGCGTCGAAGGAACGGAGCTCTTTTATTTTTACCAGGTCATACAGTTCCTGGCGGGAGTAGCTGAAATGTTCGCAGATCACATTGCGGATGTATTTGCCCTGGGATTTCATGGTGCTGGTGATCAGGTCTTTTACCATGGGGGCGCAGCCGCCGCAGCAGGTAGCTGCCTTGGTACATTTTTTTACGGCGTCCAGGGTTTCGTTACCATCGGTCACCGCAGTGCAGATAGCCGCTTTGCTTACATTCTCGCAGCTGCAGATGATAGCTTCATCCGGCAGGCCCAGTACGCCCGCGCCGCCGGCTTCTTTGCCGCCGCGTGCCCCCAGCAGCACATCTTCCGGGTTGGGAGGCAGTACTACTTTGTTCTTGGCGGTTTGCAGCAGCATATTATAATCGTCCGCATCACCTATCAGGATGCCGCCTAACAGGTGTTGGCCGTCCGGGGTGATATTGATGCGTTTGTATATGCCTTTTAATGTGTCTTCAAACACGATGCTGCGGCACTGGTCTGCCGGTGTGAACGGATTGCCAAAGCTGGCCACATCCACGCCTATCAGTTTGAGCTTGGTGCTCATATCAAAACCGGTAAAGGCTTTGTGGGCGCCCAGCATATGGGAGGCGGCTACTTCCGCCATTTCGTAGCCGGGCGCTACCAGGCCGTAGATCATACCATTATATAATGCGCACTCGCCAATGGCGTATATGTTTGGATCGGTGGTCTGTAACTGGTCGTTCACTATAATACCACCACGGTGACCGGTTTCCAGTCCGCAGAGCCGGGCCAGCTCATCGCGGGGCTGTATGCCGGCGGAGATCACCAGCATATCTGCCGGAAGGGTGCTATCATCGGCAAACTGGAGGCCGGTAATGGACGTATCGCCCAGGATCTCTGTGGTCTGCATGCTGGTATGTACCTGTAAACCCAGGGAGGATAGCTTGCTGCGCAGTAGGGCGGAGCCGTTGTCGTCTATCTGCCGGGGCATAAGGCGGGGGGCAAATTCTATTACATGGGTATGGCGCAGTCCAAGGTCCAACAGGGCTTTGGCAGCTTCCAGGCCCAGGAGGCCACCGCCTATTACGGCGCCGGTAACTGCTTTGGGCGCATAGTCCCGCATAAGCTCCAGGTCTTCTATGGTGCGGTATATAAATACGCCTTTTTTATCTACCCCCGGAATGGGCGGTACAAAGGCGGCAGAACCGGTGGCCAGCACCAGGCAATCATATGTTTCGGTAATGCCTTTATGGGAGTGTACGGTTTGCTGTGCCCGGTCTATCTGCTGAACCGGGTCGCCCAGGTGCAGGGTGATATCATTTTGCGCATACCAGTCTGCAGGGGCCATTTCGAGTTCCTGCGCAGACTTACCGGAAAAAAAGGCGCTAAGATGCACGCGGTCATAGGCGGGACGGGGTTCTTCTCCAAAAACAACCAATTCCACGCTACCGGGGGCGGCTTTTGCTACCATTTTCTCACAGAATTTGTAGCTGGTCATGCCGTTGCCGATAATTACAATTTTCATTACCCAGTGTTTTAATGATCTAATAGCTATTCATATTATCAATTATTTAATATAATATGAATTTTAAAAATTATGTCACTGTTTTGGCTGTTTTGTATGATTTGTATCATGAAATTACCGATTTTGATTTTAATTTTATAGCGATTAGTCGTAAATAACATATATAATTATAATTATAATATAATTAGAATGGAACGAAATCCACTATTATCCCTGGTAGGAGCAGGCCCGGGAGACCCGGAGCTGATCACCCTGAAGGCCATCCGGACCATAGGCCGGGCGAGGGTAATATTATATGACGCACTGGCTAATGAGGCCTTACTGGAGTACGCCGCTCCGGGGGCCATTATCCGGTTTACGGGAAAGCGGTATGGTTGTCATGCCCTATCCCAGGAGGAAATTAACCAGCTGATCGTAGCGGAGGCCCTGGAGCATGGACATGTGGTACGCCTGAAGGGAGGGGATCCTTTTGTATTTGGCAGGGCGGTGGAGGAGATCACCGCTGCCCGCAATGCCGGTATAGCTGTGGAGATAGTGCCGGGCATCTCCAGCGCCCTGGCGGTACCTGCCACCGCCATGATACCCCTTACCAGCCGGGGCACGGCAGAGAGCTTTTGGGTTACCACGGGTACCACCCGCAGCGGCAGCATATCCGGGGATGTGTACCTGGCCGCCCAGTCTACCGCCACCGTGGTGATCTTAATGGCCATGAGCCGGCTGGAAGCCATTATGGATATATTTATATATTATGGTAAGGCGGATATGCCGGTGGCCATCATCCAGGATGGCACTACTGCCAGCCAGAAAATGGTAACCGGCACCGTGAAGGATATCAGTTTCCGGGCCCAGCAGGCCGGTTTGGGTAACCCTGCCGTGATCATAGCCGGGGAAGTGGTAGGCCTACAGGCGGACCTGCTGCCCGCTTATGTACAGGGGCTTACTGCCACCCAAAAAAAGCCCGCGCCGCATGAAGAAAGATAAGCCGGGCTGTGATCTGCAGACCTGTATGCTGTGCCGCCTGTGCCTGAAAGAATGGACGCCGGCCATTGATACGCATCGTAAACAGCTATCCTTTAAGAAAGGGGCTATGCTTTTTAGGGAAGGCGACCCGGTTACGGGCATCTATTTCGTATACAGCGGCAGCGTTAAGGTGCATAAACATTGGGGCAATGATAAAGAGCTGATCGTGCGATTTGCGCAAAAAGGGGACATTGTAGGACACCGTGGCATGGGGCGGGAGATGGTATACCCTATATCTGCCACCGCCCTGGAGCCGGTTACAGTATGTTATGTGGACCTGACCTTTTTCCAAACCAGCCTGCAGGTAAACCATGGGTTTTTATATGAGCTGATGCTTTTCTACGCGCAGGAGCTGCAGGAGTCAGAGATGAATATGCGCAACCTGGCGCATATGTCCGTAAAAGGGCGTATAGCCCGTGCACTGCTGCAATTGCAGGATAAATTTGGCATAAATGCCAATGGCGCGCTGCAGCTACAGCTGACCCGCCAGGACCTGGCAGGATATACCGGCGCCACCTATGAAACGGTGTTCCGCGTTATGAGCGAGTTTGTAAAGGAAGGGCTTATAACGGTAACGGCTAAGGAGATTGCGGTAACAAACGTTAGCGGTCTGTTACGGTTGGTAAAGGAAGCGGAGCTTTAAACCACCGTTTACCACTGAACCTAAAGATTTTGAATATATTATGAATATTCTTTTATTTTGCGCCAGTTGGAGTACGTATTATGAACAAGTGGCGCACATACCCGTATTATCTTCTTCTGTCAGCATTTGCGCTGAAGATACTGGTATGGGGGACCATACTCACGCTGGCCACGCATAATATCTGCCTGGAACGTTTGCTGGATGATGAGGTGAATTGGAGCAAACTGGTCTTTAAACAACGTAAACGGAACGATGAACCCTCTCCCAACACAACTGTTTTTCATTATTCCGCAGGGATATTGGGCGCCGATGATAATATGTCTGCCCGCAGGATATTAATACAGCCTGCTATATTCTTCTTTAACCAGCTATCTGCTGTTTATACATCCAGGCGCCTGTCCTTTGTGAACACCACGCTCCGTTATATTCCCGATAAGATCTTCATTAAGTATTGTTCGCTGATCAGATGAGCATTCCGCGTTAACCTATTAATACCGCTGAGCAGCTACGGCTGCACGGTTCTGCGGCTATTCTTAACCGGATGTATATATATTCTGAAGCTTGATATCATGAACAAAAGCATACTTATTATTGAGAAAAATATTGAGAATATCCTTTTTTACCGGAAAATACTCATCGGCGCGGGTTATAAAGTCCACTATATATCCTCAGATATCCAGTTATTAAAATACAATTTTGCTATACCGGACCTGTTCATTATCAACAGCCGTTTTCTTACGCTGAGCGCGGGGGAGATCTGCCAGCACCTGAAGGGGAATGCGCAGCTAAGCAATATCCCTATCGTGATCATCTCCGGCGTGCTGGAGCTGGAGGCGCTGGCCATGCAGTGCGGCGCTACTGCGTTTATGGGAAAGCCGTTTGTGGTGGAGCAGTTCCTTGCGCTTATACAGCGTTGCCTGGGTACGTAGTATATTATATGTCACAGAAAAGAGGTTTGCCTTGTCTTATGTTTTATAACTTATCAATTGTATGGATCATAAAACAGAGACCTTCCTGGAATATAAGACACTGCTGTTCTCTATTGCCTACAATATGCTGGGCAGTGTAGACGCCGCAGAAGACCTGGTGCAGGATACGTATCTGAAGTGGATGGAAATGCGGCCGGAGAACGTACAGCATCACAAGGCCTACCTGGTAAAGATCATCACCAATAAGAGCATTAATTATCTTCATAGCGCCCGCGTAAAAAGGGAAGAATACATTGGCATATGGTTACCGGAGCCGTTGCAGCAGTCTGATACGCAGTCTTTCCGCCGGGTAGAGATGTACCATGCCTTATCCATTGGTATTATGGTGCTGCTTGAAAAGTTAACGCCCCATGAACGGGCCATCTTTCTGCTAAAGGAAGTATTCGCCTACGATTACCACGAACTGGCGGAGATCTTTGATAAGACCGCGGATAACTGCCGGCAGCTTTTTAAGCGCGCAAAAGACCATCTGGGCCAGGGAACCCGCCGCTTTGAAGTAGATATACAGGCGCATGAAAAGATACTGCAGCGTTTTATGGAGGCCGTTTCTGAAGGGCAGATGGAGCAGCTGGTAGACCTGCTCAAAGAAGATATTGTATTGTTTGCTGATGGCGGCGGCACCTTTATTCCTGTTAACCGCCAGCGCCTTACCGCAGCGCTCAGGCCTATTTACGGAAGGGAACATGTATGCAGGCTGCTCATCAGCGCGGTGCCCAAATTATACCAGGCCATTCCGGAGGCCCGCCGGGAAATCGCCATCGCCAACGGGTTACCTTCGATTATCTCCTATGTGCGTACGGAAGCGGTAAGCCTGGTATCCATTGAGCTGGAGGGCGGGCAGATCAAAAACATCTATGTACAAACGAACCCGGAGAAACTAAAACATTTTTAGATCCCTGTCACAGCCGGCAAGGGTGATCTGTCTTATGTATAGCCACTTAAATGGATATGCAAATGAAAAAGGACAAGATCATTTATTGGACCGCCACGGGTATTGTAAGCGCCGTGATGGTTTTCAGCATCATTAATTTCAATATCAAAAACCCGGTGGGGCCGGAGGTGTACCGGATTGAAGGGCCTTTCCACCATCTGGGCTTACCTGATTATATGCGTATAGAGCTTACTATTGCCAAAGCGCTGGGCGTGCTGGCCTTGCTGATACCGGGTATCCCAGTGAAGATAAAGGAGTTTGCCTATTTTGGTTTTGCCATCACGCTCATCTCTGCCAGCGTAGCGCATTTTTCCAGCGGGGATGGTATTATGTTCATTATCGACCCATTGATCTTCCTGTGTGTATTAACCGTCTCTTACTGGTATTTTGGCAGGATAAGGCGGCAGGTTCACTATCGATAAAGCGGTGAGGATCATACAAAATGATAAGCCCTTATCAAATTGATAGGTTTTTGTTGAAATTGGCTTAGCAGGCCATATAGCCGCTGGAAGGTTGTAATTAGTTGTACTGCAATTAATTACAACCTTCCTGTTTTTACTGCGGTTACAATGGTCTCTGTTTTGTTTATCATTGCGCCCCGAACGCGGGGATATAAAACAAATCAGCCTGTATGGAAAAATTAATTTTTGCGCCTGCTTTACTGTTATGCACGAATGCCTTCGCACAAGATGTAAAACCATCTCCCATTAAGGTGAGCGGTTACCTGGAAGCCTATTATTCCTATGATCTTAATAAACCGGTCAATAATACCCGTCCGTCTTTTATCTATAGTCATAACCGCGCCAATGAGATCAACCTGAACCTGGGCTTTATCAAAGCTGCGTATAATACGGACCAGGTGCGCGCTAACCTGTCTGTTGCTACCGGCACTTATATGAATGCCAATTATGCGGCGGAGCCGGGCGTACTTAAAAACATCTATGAGGCTAATATAGGCGTGAAGCTGTCAAAGAAAAGCAACCTGTGGCTGGACGCGGGTATATTACCCTCGCATATAGGCTGGGAGAGCGCTGTTGGCAAGGATTGCTGGACGCTGAGCCGGAGCCTGGCGGCGGAGAACTCACCTTATTTTGAAACCGGCGTTAAGGTTAGTTATACCTCGCCCAACGAACGCTGGTTTGTGGCGGGCCTGGTACTTAATGGCTGGCAGCGCATACAACGGGTGGATGGTAATACCACACCGGCTTTTGGCACGCAGGTGACCTTTAAGCCTTCTGCAAAAGTGACGTTGAACAGCAGCAGTTTTATAGGGAATGATAAGCCGGACAGCGTACGGCAGATGCGTTATTTCCATGACCTGTATGGTACTTTTCAGCTAAGCAGTAAATTCTTTGCCCTGGCGGGTTTTGATATAGGCATAGAGCAGCGGGGAAAAGGATCCGGGACCTACAATAGCTGGTATACCCCGGTTGTTATCCTTAAGTATGCCCCTACCACCAAGGTGGCCCTGGCGGCAAGGGCAGAATATTACGATGATAAAAATGGCGTGATCGTGAGCTCCGGCACGCCCAATGGGTTTAAGACCTGGGGCTTTTCCGCCGGTTTTGACTACAGCATACTGGATAACGTGTTATGGCGCCTGGAGGTAAGGGACCTGCACGCAAAAGACGAAATATTTATAAAGCAGGATGCAAATGCCGGCAGCAATAACATGGTATTGTCTACCGCGCTGGCCATCAGCTTTTAGGAAGAAGTTTCATATAGTGTTGGAAGTAGCAAGGTTCCTGTATTGCTGTAAACCTGGTTTGCGGTGGTATGGGAACCTTCAATTGTGCCGGAAGTTGTAATTTTGGTCCTTTACATGCGGAAATCATGGCTATTAAGATAAAGACCAAACTGACGTTTGGTTTACTTTTCCTGTTTATAGTGATCCTTTGCTTTGGCGCGCTGGGTATTTTTTATGTGAACCGTTTGAGCAGCGACGCCGGTATGATCCTGAAGGACAACCATATTAGCCTGGAGTATTGCAACCATATGCTTAAGGCGCTGGAGGACCTGCCCGGCGACACCTCCCGAATAGCGGTGTTTGAGACGAACCTGCGCGCGGAGGAACATAATATTACAGAACCGGGAGAATATGAAGCCGCTGCGGAGGTACGCTCCCTGTTTGAACAGCTGAAGCGGGATACCGCCGGCTTTACCGGTTACCGGCAGATCCGCAAGGCGGTCTTTAAGATAGAAGACCTTAACCAGGTAGCTATCATCCATAAAAACCTGGTGGCATCCAATACCGCCACGCAGGCCATGTTATGGCTAACGGTAATAGTGACCATACTAAGCCTGGCCGCTTTTACTTTTGTGCTGAACTTCCCTTCCATTATATCCAAGCCCATACGGGCGCTTTCAGAAGGTATTAAGGAGATCGCCAACAAGAATTACAGTAAACGCATCTACCTGGAGCAGAAAGATGAATTTGGCATACTGGCGGATACCTTTAATGCCATGGCAGAAAAGCTGGATGAATATGAGCATAGCAGCCTGGCAGAAATAAAGTTTGAGAAGAGCCGGATAGAGGCCATCATCAACAAAATGAACGATGGTATTATTGGTCTTGACAGCAAACAGCAGATCCTGTTCTTTAATGCAGCGGCGGCCGCCTTATTCGGCCTCCAGGAAAAAGAGGTGCTGGGGCGGTACGCACCGGATATTGCCCTGCAGAACGACCTGCTGCGTAATGTGCTGCGCAACGACTCAGGCAACCAGCTAAAAATACTGCTGAATGAAAAAGAGAGCTTTTTTGCGCAGGAATCCATTGTGATACAGAACGACAATCTTATTGGCGGAAAGCTGATCATATTGCGGAATGTAACCCCTTTTAAGGAGCTGGACGCCGCCAAAACGAACTTCCTGGCCACGCTTTCCCATGAGCTCAAAACGCCGCTGTTTGCCATTAAAATGAGCACCCAGTTGCTGGATGATAAGCGTGTAGGACTTTTGAACACTGACCAGACAGAGATACTGGGCAGCATAAAAGGCAATTCAGAAAGACTGCTGAAGATAACGGGCGAGCTGCTGAACATTTCCCAGATCGAGACCGGGCAGATCACGTTGCAAAAAGCGCCCACACGGCCGGAGGTGATAGCGCTTAAGGCCATGCAGGCAGTGCGGCTACAGGCGAGCCAGGAAAATATCAGCTTCCGGGAGCAGATAGAACCGGGGCTGCCCGATATAGCAGCGGACGAAGAAAAAACCACCTGGGTGCTGATCAATTTCCTGAGCAATGCTATTAAATACGCCGCTAAAGGCAAGACCATCCTATTGCAGGTAAAAAGGGCCGGCAGGGATGTGCATTTCCTGGTAACGGACTATGGCAAAGGCATTGAGGAGAAATATGTGCGGCATGTGTTTGACCGCTATTTTAAGGTGCCAGGGGCGGGGGACCGGTCAGGCACCGGTTTGGGGCTGGCTATCTCAAAAGAATTCATTGAAGCGCAGGGCGGCCGTATATGGGTAAACAGCGAATACGGCATTGGCAGCACTTTTGGCTTTAGTATAGTAACTGTTACAGGATGATCTTAAAACCATCACACATGAGTATTGCAAATGTATTGCTGGTAGAAGATGAGCAGGATGTGCGGCAGCTGCTGAAAAGGATGCTGTCGCTGGAAGGGTTTACGGTCTTTGATGCGGGCAGCTGTAAAGCGGCTTTCAACATAGTGGAGAATGAGAACATAGACCTGGTATTGTGTGATGTTAAACTGCCCGATGGTAGCGGTGTGGATCTTATCCGGCAGATCAAGGCGGCGTATCAATACATAGAGATCATCCTTATTACCGCTTATGGTAATATACCGGACAGTGTGCAGGCCATTAAGAACGGGGCTTTTGACTACATTATCAAAGCCAATGATAATGAGCGCATCCTTCCTCTACTGTACCGGGCCCTGGAAAATGTAAAGCTGCAAAAACGGGTGGCGCAGCTGGAGAAGGCGGCAGCCGGGCGCTATGCCAATTTCGACGCAATTATTGGCCACTCCACATTAATAGAAGAAGCTAAAACCCTGGCCAACCTGGCCGCGCCCACCAATGCGCCTGTGTTGCTGTTGGGAGAAACCGGCACGGGTAAAGAGGTGTTTGCACAGGCCATCCATACGGCCAGTAAACGCAACACCAAAACCTTCCTGGGCCTGAACTGCGGGGCTTTTAGCAAGGAGTTGCTGGAGAGCGAACTGTTTGGACATAAAGCAGGGGCTTTTACCAGTGCCAGTAAAGACAAAAAAGGGCTTATAGAGGAAGCGCATGAAGGCACCCTGTTCCTGGATGAGATAGGGGAGATGCCGCCGGACCTGCAGGTAAAGTTCCTGCGGGTACTGGAAACAGGGACTTTTATCAAAGTAGGCGATACCAAACAAATAAAGGTGAATGTGCGCATTATTGCCGCCACCAATCGGAACCTGCAGCAGGAGATACAGGAAGGCAAGTTCCGGGAAGACCTGTTTTACCGCCTGAACCTGGTGACGATACATTTACCACCGCTACGGAAGCGGCAGCAAGATATTCCACTGCTGGCGGATTTCTTTTTAAAGAAGCTTACCCAGGATGCTTACCAGCATGTGAAGGGCATGACGCCTGCATTTGCTGACCGCCTGCAGCAAAACGACTGGCGTGGCAATATCCGTGAATTAAGGAATGTAATAGAGCGCTCCCTGTTGGTGTGCAGCGGCAGCCAGTTAAATGTAGATCATCTGCCGGTGGAACTGCAGTATACTTCCCTTAAATCAAAAAGCATTTCCGCCTTTGACCTGGCCAGTGTGGAGCGCCTGCACATACAGCGGGTATTGCAATATACCAAAGGCAACAAAGCGCAGGCAGCCAAGCTGCTGAACATTGGTATTGCCACCCTGTACCGCAAAATAGAAGAGTACGGGATTGGCGCGTTGGAATAGAACCAGGCAAAGAGTTGTATATTTGAAAGCGTTAAAAAAAAGGACACAACCATGAGCTACCATACCTTTATAGCGCCCGCAGCGGCTTTTGAGAACTTACAAAATCCAGACTACCGTTTTGTTGATTGCAGTTATGCCCTGGCAGATAAAAGCTGGGGACGTAATGAGTTCAATAAGGCACATATACCCGGCGCCATCTATGCGGATCTGCATGATGATCTTTCCGGCACTATTACCCCTGGCGTAACCGGCAGGCATCCGCTGCCGGGAAAAGAAGAGCTGGTACAACGGTTATATACTTTTGGCATTGATAGCAACACCCAGGTAGTAGCCTATGACAGCACTGCTGGTTTTATGGCCGCCGCCAGGTTGTGGTGGCTGCTAAAATGGGCCGGTCATGAGAACGTGGCTGTACTGGCTGGTGGTAAACAGGCCTGGGATGAACAGGGCTTTCCGTTAACGAGCGAGATCATCAGCCCTGCGCCAAAAGTATTCAACGCTAATTTCCATGATGAACTGCTGGCAGATGCGGATGAGGTGGCGGCGCTGGTAAACAGCGGCAACTATAATGGCTGCCTGATAGATTCAAGGACGGCAGACCGTTATGCCGGTCAGAATGAAACCATTGACCCCGTTGCCGGACATATACCCACCGCTATATCTAAACCGTTTAATGCCCAGTTGAATGCGCAGGGTGGGGTAGCGGATGCCGCAGTATTAAAGGAACATTTTGCGCCGGATTTTGCCAAAGGCGAGGTGATATTCTATTGCGGTTCCGGCGTAACCGCCGCATTTAATGTATTGCTGGCGGTGCATGCCGGTTATACTTTCCCCAAATTATACGCCGGCTCCTGGAGTGAGTGGATCACGGATCCGCAAAGGCCCGTGGCCTAAACCACGAGCCTTGCGCGCTGTAAGACTGCTGCTGCTTACGCGCAGGCAACAGTCAATATCTGGGCTGCTGTTTCCAGTAACCCTTCGAGGGGTGTATGTGTAGTATTAATGATGCAGATACCTTCTCCCACACAGGCTATGCCCATTGCCTGTGTACCTTCTAATCCGGTGAAAGTGGCCGGGCCCCATACCGCGGAAAGCTGCAGCCTGCCAAAGTCCGGGCCATAAGGTAAGCGGCCCAGGTTACTGATAAACAGCTCATGTGTTAACCCAAACTGCAGCACTTGTGCAGCGCCGGCAACATCCATCCCATTTAATACCGCTTCCCGTAAATGTGCCATATTATCTGCCAGATGTGCGGGGTTAGTAAGCGCTGTAAGGCGTGCCTTACCCTCGCGCGCCAGATCCCAGAAAAACGGTGTGGTTGCGGCATCATAAGGCACTACGGGGGAATTAAGGTATACCCCGGTATTTTCACCTGCATTCACATGTGCTCTTGCGGAAGTAGGGGTAAGGATGCGTATGGGCGCGTGCTGCCAGGCAGGATTTAATTGCGTGGCTGCCAATACCATCGCCGCGGATATAGCGCCATGTGCAGTTGTTCTTTCAGTACGGGCGCGTTCTATTAAACTGCGGGTTAGCTGCGCCGGAAGCTGCAGGCGCTGCGTAATTGGCACGGGGTGTACATGGTGTTGTTCTTCACCATTATGCTTTGCAGGAGCGTAGCTAACCGGTGCGCTGGCAGTGAGGTCCAGCAGATCATCCAGGGAGGGGGCAAACGGATGCGGGGCCGGGAGGGTCTGACCGTCCAGCACCTGCAGCAGATCACGCAGTATGTAGATCACGGACATGGCGTCGCCAATAGCGTGGTGCATAGTCAGCAACAGCACCGTGTTCCGCTCCTGCCGGATCAACACGGCCCGCATGAGCGGGGCTTTTGTGTAATCAAATGTAATGGACAGTTCTTTTTCCAGCTCTTTATGCCAGTAGTCCTGGGCGCCGTATACAATACGCAGCGGAATGGGGGTAACGGGGACCTGTATCAGCTGTGTACCATCATCCGGGATGGCTACGGAAAGCATAGGATAACGTTGTTGCACCTTAGCGAATGCGGTGTGCCACTCTTCATCCGTGGTGGCGCCCGCTATTTCCGCGGCAATGGTAAAGTGCACAGGGCTGTACTGATCAAGCAACCAGAAGATCTTCTCGAATGCCCCAATTGGGCGTGTAAAATTGCTCATTGTTCACTGTTGATTTTTATGGGCCCGGCGTTATTAGTGTATGAACCAGGCAGGGCAAAGGTACTGATGGCAAATGTTGCCGTGTATGACCGAAATAAGGGATTCTTTAGCTACTGATCGGTATCTATGGCTGCCTCCAGGGAGATAGTGTGAAATTTGCAAATAATAGATTGATCCCCGCAACGTGTGAACCAGGCGGCCGGCCGACCTTTGTATTGTTAATCAAACAAAACAGAACAGAGATGGAAAATAAAAATAAGATAGCGCTGGTAACAGGCGCTGGCCGTGGTTTAGGCAAAAATATGGCCCTGCGGATAGCAGAAAAAGGTATTGATGTGATCATCACTTATAAGAGCAGTGAACAACAAGCACAGGAAGTAGCGGCAGAGATCAGGCAGGCGGGCCGTAAAGCGGCTGTGCTGCAGCTGGATGTAGCGGACGTTAAAAGCTTTGACCGGTTCTTTGGCGAGCTGAAGACAATACTGGCAAAGGAGTTTGGCGCGGAACGTTTTGATTATCTTATCAACAACGGCGGCATTAGCGGCAATACGCCCATTGGCAAGGTGCCGGAAGAGCTATTTGACAACCTGATGAACGTGCATTTTAAAGGCGTTTATTTCTTAACACAGCAGGCGCTGGATCATATTAATGATGGCGGCGGTATCATCAACGTATCTACGGGTTTAACCCGCTTTGGTTATATTGGTTCTTCTGCCTATGCATCTATGAAAGGCGCGGTAGAGGTATTTACAAAATACCTGGCTAAGGAATTGGGGCCCAGGGGTATTAAAGCGAATGTGATAGCGCCGGGCGCTATTGCCACTGATTTTTCCGGTGGCGTGCTCAGGGATAACCCGGAGGTAAATAAACATGTGAGCAGTGTAACCGCGCTGGGCCGCGCCGGACAGGCAGAAGATATTGGCGGGGTGGTAGCGTTCCTGTGTACGGAAGACGCCCGGTGGGTTACTGGTCAGCGTATTGAAGCTTCTGGCGGTATGTACCTGTAATAAAATAATTTATTTATCTTTGCCCTTCCAACAAACAGTAACACATCAATGTGAGATATAATTTCTTTCAGGATAAATAAACAGCGCCGGCAGCCCCGGCTCATGTAGTTATTCACGCTTCAAGAAAGGAATTATGTTACTGCTGCAAGGTGTTGCATACACCCATCCCAATAAAGATCTACTGTTTTCTGATATACAGCTGACCGTGAACCGGCAGGATAAAATCGCATTGATCGGTAATAACGGCGCCGGCAAATCTACCCTGCTCAGGATAATGGCTGGAGAGCTGGCGCCTGGTTCTGGCCTTATAAAGGCGGATATAACACCCTATTATGTGCCCCAGCTTTTTGGCCAGTTTAACGGTTACACCGTAGCACAGGCCTTGCGGGTAGCAGACAAAATACAGGCATTAAAAGAGATACTGGAGGGCCATGTTACCGATGCCAACATGACCCTGCTGGATGATGACTGGGGTATAGAAGAACGCTGCCAGGAGGCCTTTGTTCACTGGCAGTTAGAAGGCGTGGCGCTTACCCAGCCCGTGAGCGCCCTGAGCGGCGGACAGAAAACAAAAGTATTCCTGGCGGGTATCCTGATCCACCGCCCGGAAATGGTGCTGCTGGATGAGCCCAGTAATCATCTGGATGCGGCCAGCCGGGAGATCCTATACAACTATATCCAATTCACTACCAATACACTGGTGGTCGTGAGCCACGACCGTACCTTACTGAACCTGCTTACTACCGTATATGAGCTTAGTAAGCGGGGTGTTACCGTATATGGCGGCAACTACGATTTCTATGCAGAGCAGAAGCTGATAGCAAGCGATGCCCTGAACCAGGACCTGAAAAGCAAGGAAAAGGCCCTCCGTAAGGCAAAGGAAACGGAGCGCGAAGCCGCCGAGCGGCAACAGAAACTGGATGCACGTGGTAAGAAGAAACAGGAAAAAGCTGGCCTGCCTACCATCTCCATGAACACATTCCGGAATAACGCAGAGAAGAGCACGGCGCGTATGAAAGGCGTGCATGCGGAGAAAGTGGATACTATTTGGCAGGAGCTGAACCAGCTGCGCAAGGAATTACCTGATATGGATAAGATGAAGATGGGTTTTGACAATTCTTCGCTGCACAAAGGCAAGATACTGGTGACTGCAAAGGAGATTAACTTCGGGTACAACGATGCATTGCTTTGGCAGCAGCCCCTGAGCTTCCAGATCACCAGTGGGGACCGCATCGCTATCAAAGGGCGCAATGGCGCCGGCAAAACAACGCTTATAAGGATGATCCTGGGTGAGCTGCAGCCTGGCGCCGGTACACTGGAGCGGGCCGCTGTGCGCTCTATTTATATTGACCAGGACTACTCGCTCATCAATAACCAGCTTAGCGTATATGAACAGGCGCAGCAATATAACAGCGGCGCGCTGCAGGAGCATGAGATCAAGACGCGTTTAAACCGGTTTTTATTCACAAAGGAATATTGGGATAAACCCTGCAGCGCTCTTAGCGGGGGCGAGAAAATGCGTTTAATGCTTTGCGTGCTCACGATCGGTAACCAGGCTCCGGACATGATCATATTTGATGAGCCGACCAATAACCTGGATATCCAGAATATAGAGATATTGACGGCTGCAGTGAATGAATATGAGGGCACTTTACTGGTGATCTCCCACGACGCGTATTTTTTGAAGGAGATAGGAGTGGAGGAGGAGATCTGCTTAATATGACAGTGTATAGCTGCGGCACTTTCAGCGGGCATTTGAGGGGGCTTACCAATGGCAGATTTATAACCCTGAGAGATGATGGTTTCGCTATTATCAGCCCACTGGAATTATAATAGGTTCTTTCCTACATGCCTGCAAAAGCATTATTAAACGCGGTTATATTGTTGCCATCTTTGCTCCTGTCCAGCACTGCAAACACCACCGATTTAAAGCATTGGGCGTACTTACCGCCAGGTAGCAGATAACTGGCAAAATACCGGGCAATGTCTTTGGGATCGTTGCGGAAAACGCCGCAGCCCCAGGCGCCAAGCAATATGTGTTTTACGTCGTGGTGGACAAACAGGGCCAGCATCCTGTCCATTCTGCGTAACATGGTCTCTTCTGCGTAAGCCATTTCTTCCGGACGGTTTTGTTTGATAGCGCCCACATTTATTGCCGGACTGGTGATAAAGGATATGGTATAGGGCTCCGACAACAAATGACCATCGTCGTTACGGAACACCACTGTGCGGGGGCTCCAGATCATGTGATCAGAATACAACAGGGTAGGTTTGCGTCTGTTGTACTCATACATCTCAAAATGTTTTGTGAGCGTGCCATATAGGGCGGATGACATTGCCAGGCTTTCTTCCTGTGCAACCGCGCCACCCAGGAAGCCGCCGCCAGGGTTTTTGGCGGATGCAAAGTTGAGGCAGCCCACTTGTTCGTCTTGCTGCGTTAGCGCAGCTGCCGCTTCTAATACGGTGCTGTTAACTATTTTGAGGTCAGTATTATATGTTAACCTGGCTGCTTTGGCGTTTACATCCCGCTGCAGTGTTTCAAAATCCTCCGGGTGGTATAACCTGCTGTTGTTGATGGAGTCAGCAATGGGGGCTTTAACATCTATCCGTTCATCATTAGCCAGGTAAAAACCGTGTTCGATAATAGCCAGTGTTTCCTGTGCTTTCTCCGCTCTAGTCGTTTTCTTCATTTGTTTTTGTAATCTTGGTGGGGCAAAATTAGGTAATTCAGCGGGATGTTGGATAGCGAAGATCGTATAGACGGCAAGGTATTAAAACAGAAGTCCCGCTCTCGGAGCAGGACTTCTGTTTTAATATTAGCGACGGTCAGTTGATCCGTGACATTAATTTATGCTTTAGCCGGCACCACTACTGGCTTAGGCTGTACATTCTTCATTTGTTTCATTTCCTCCAGGTAAGGCTTACGGTAATCCTCTAAGAATTGCTGTTTTGCATCGCGACAGGAGCTTACGCCGCCAATAAATTTCAGCGTTCTGATATAATACCATGCGAAGTCAATCTGCCAGGGTAAAAATCCGGAACGGGCGCTTGCAGGGTAGAGGTGGTGGTTGTTATGCCATTCGCCTGCAACGATGCCAGGCCATAACTGGTTGATGGACTTGTCTTTTGTGTTATAGTCATGTCCTACTACCTGTTTGTTCTCGCCTTTGCCATGTCCTTCATAGTTAAAGGTCCTTACACCAAGGCCCCATACAAAAGCGCCTGCCAGCAGCGCAGCGGTGAGGTAAAGACCACCGATAGCATAGAATACGGTCAGCCAGAATGCCCAGTTGGCAAAAGTGGCTACCATAGTCCGTACCGGGCTGGCAATGGATCCCCATTTCAGGTATTGCTGATAGCTATTTGCTTTTACGCCGGTATGGCTAAGCATAGCTGCTGCTTTGGCATATTCCTCTTCTGTCAGGTTTTTGGCAATAGGTTGATGGTTGGCATCCGCCAGGAAGCAATATAAAAAGCCTGCTTCTGCGTTATACGGATCGCCTGGTTCATCTGAAAGGGAATGGTGCACATGATGTGATACAATGTACAGTTCTTCCGGTACCAGCTTTATTACCAGGTTGGCGGTAAAAAAGCGCCAGAAATTATTGCTGAAGCGATAAGCCTGGTGGGTGCCATAGCGGTGATACCAGATGGTGCCATGCGAGCCCATAAATATCATCCCGTAGATGAAACCTAACAGGAGATACCATACGTTAAAATCGCGTATTTCCATGAAAATGAAAAGGATCGCGAAGGGCAGCAGGCTTAAGGTGCAAAACCACGAAAAGAAGGGCAGCCAGTTTTTACGTGAAGCAAAAATGTTGATCCTGCGGAGATACTCCGAAAAAAGTTGTGTAACTGTAGGTTTGCTGAGTTGCCCATCCTGGGTCTTCCAACCGTAGGAAGGAACTTCAAGCACATTCTCAATAAATGCCATAGTATTTCAGATAAAGTTCAAAAAAACGATTTAGTGAATATCTACCAATATCCAGGTGTACAAATCGGCGTTCGCAAAATGGTGAAAGTGGAACAGTTAAACGGTAGATTTATGAGAAAGCTAAAAAGATGAGAAAAATAGTCTGCTACCCGGAAGTAAGAAATAATTATTCTAATGCAAGATGCTCAATCAAATCTTTTGGTAAGATAAGCATAAAATTACACAGTAATATGTTAAAGTTTGCAAAATATATATTTACAGAGAGGAAAAACCTATGTACAGCCTGCTCTATCTAGGAGAAGCATGCGTTATGCAGCCGCTGCATTACCGGCAGCGCAAAACGGCTAAATAGCCCTTTGCTATTGTCCATCTACCCCCGGCTTTAGTAATATTTGGACAAGTACATTTGTGTAAATAAAACTAAAGTTATGACAGCGTTGAAAGAACAAAAAGCAATACTGACTGTCCAGGAAGTGGCAGCCCGGTTCAATGAGCTGGCCCAACAGGAAAAATGGTTTGAGATCCATGATGAATTCTTTGCAGACCATGTCAGGAGTATAGATCCAACTGATTCTCCCTATATGGGGTATGCGGAAGGTAAAGCCGCCGTGCGGAAAAAGGGGGAGGAGTTTGTAAGCCGGATAGAAGCGGTACATAGCGCCAGCACCACAGCGCCTGTTGTTACGGGCAATCATTTTGCGGTAGGGAGAGAGATGGATATTACGGTACGGCCGCATGGACGGATACAGATTAACGAGATCATGCTGTATGAAGTGAAAGACGGGCAGATAATACTGGAGCAATTCTTTTACTAGGAGCGCTTTTTTTTGAGGCGGTCAATTTCCTTTTGCATTGTTTGTTTTCCGGCTTTGGACTTTGTGAGGGCAATGGCTTGTTTATAATGACCGATTGCGTTGTTTAGATCCATGCTTTCATACAGATAGCCTAGTATGTTGTGATAATAGCTGTTATCCGTCAGCTGCAGTTTTTCTGTCTCCTCAATGGCTTTTTGGCGCCCGTAAACATTGGCAAAGGCAAAAGCACGGTTTAATGCTGCTACGGGCGAATATTCAATAAGTATCAGCTGGTTATATAGTTGCAGGATCTGCTGCCATTTGTTTTCTGTTGTTCCGGTTGTGTGCCAATAGGCAATACCCGCCTCCAGGTGGTATTTTGATACTTCGCTGCCATCGCAGGCGTTCACCAGGTAATAGTTACCTTTTTCAATCAGGGTATTGTCCCAAAGGCTTTTGTCCTGCTCATTAAAAAGAACGGCTTCGCCTTTATCGTTTATACGCGCTTCCAGCCTTGAGCTTTGAAAGCACATCAAAGCCAGCAAAGCATTTGTTTGTGATGTGTTGGTCAATACATTTTCTGTTAGTACCAGGGCCAGTCTTATCGCTTCTGAACATAGTTCTTTTCTGATAACCTGGTCGTTTGTCCTGGAGAAATAGCCCTCGTTAAACAGCAGGTATAAAGTTTGTAAAACGGTATCCAGCCGTAATTTAATGGCGGTTTTACTTAATGATGTGATCTGGAAATTGCAATTACGGAGGTGGGTTCTGCCACGGAGCAGGCGTTTTTTTATGGTCTCTATTTTTGTCAGGAAAGCATTGGCAATTTCTTCCACGCTGAAGCCGCAAAGGATCTGCAGCGCCAGGCAGATCTGGCTTTCGTTGGAGTTACCCGGATCGCAGACGGCAAAGATCATTGCCAGCTGGCTGTCTGTAATAAACTGGCTGCTGTACTCGAAGGGCTTTTCAGCTTCTATGTCAACAGGCTGAAGATCTTTTGCTATTTTCTGTTCAAACAAAGCATGCCGTTTGAGGTGGTCTTTGGCTTTGTTCTTTGCAACGGTGTATAACCAGGCCGGCGGGTTTTCCGGTACGCCGTTGTGCGCCCAGTGTTCAGACGCTTTTAAAAATGTTTCGCTGACAATATCTTCGGCGGTCTCAATGTGTTCTAAACCAAAATGACGGCACAAAACAGCGATCATTCTCAAATATTCCTGCCGGAATAATTGAGTTAACAGGTCGCTGTTTGGTTGCCACTCAGCCAATATTAGTCGCGTTTTAAGATTTCACGTATTTCCACGTTCCCGTTTAGTTTAAAGATAGGGTTGTCTTTGGCCATTTCCACGGCCTCGTCAATTGTTTCAGCTTTTACCACCACGTAACCGGCTATAAACTCCTTGATCTCTGTGTAGGGACCGTCTGTTACGGTGTTGCCGTTTTTCACTGTTTTGGCGCTTCCGGGAAAAGGTAGCAGGGAATTGCCTTTATCTGCGAGTTTGTTCTGCGCGGCAATGCCTGCTAACCAGTTTATACGCTCCTGTACCTGTTCCGGCGTTGGCTTAAAGTCCGCTATGTCATTCAGCCGGAAGATCAATGCAAATTCTTTCATATGAGCTGTTTTTATAAACCTTGTATAATTTGTTCGTAATCTACTGTAAAGTTATTAGCAGCGGTCCCTTCTACCCGAAATGTGCAAATATCCGTCATTCCAACATAGGAATTAAATACGGCTTTGGTATAGGATTCTATGAATTCGTAGCTATTGGGCCATTCGGTTAATGATCCTCCTGAAGCGATAGCCAGGTATATTTTCTTATGGTTTAAGCGCCCTGTCCGCACCCCTTCGCTGTTATAGTCGTAGGTGACGCCAAAACGGATAAGCTGGTCGATCCAGGCTTTTAAAGGAGCGGAAATGCCAAAGTTATGTATGGGCGTAGCAATAACAATGATATCCGCATTACTGACCTCCTGGAAGATAGTATCCGCATATGCAAGGAGCTGGCGCTCTTCCTCATCGATCGTTGCCGGATGTTTATAGAATACGCCGATCATTGCCTGGTCAAAAAAAGGAGGAGGGTTTTTGGTCAGATCTCTTTCAACCAGTGTGCTGATCTCGTTTTTTCCGATTAGCTTCCTAACGACTGCTGCACTGAGCCTGGTACTATGGGATTGATCTCCCCGCGCGCTGGATGTAATATGCAAAGCATTTTTCATGTTTGAAATGTTGTTATTTCCCTAATAACGATTGACATTTCAAAAGGAGGACAAAGTTGGTCAAATTGTTCCGGCCAGCTTGCCCAGCTGCTTCAATTTCAGGTTTAATTCTTCTGTCCAGGGCAGGCCGATACTCAGCCGCATACAGTTCTGGAATTGGTCCTGGAGCGTAAACATCCGTCCTGGCGCGATACTGATCCCTTTTTTAATTGCCAGGTCATACAGTTTTGCCGTATCGGCATCTTGATTGAGTTCCACCCAAACCGTGAGCCCACCCTGGGGCCTGGTGGTTTTGGTCCCTTCCGGGAAATATTCGGCGATGGCCCGTACGTAATGCTGATAATTGTTCTCCAACGTCCGCCGGAACTGACGCAGGTGGTTTTCATACTTGCCTGTTTTCAGGAAATTGGCAACTGCCTCCTGGGCAATAGCGGAGGAGGAGATGGTATGGACCAGCTTTAGCTTCAGTATTTTTTCTTTGTATTTGCCAGGGGCTATCCAGCCTACCCGGTAGCCTGGGGCCAGGGTTTTTGAAACGGAGCTGCACCATACCACGTTGCCATCCTGGTCAAATGATTTGCAACATTTGGGCCGTTGCGAGCCAAAATAAATATCACCGTATATATCGTCTTCAATGAGTGGGATGCCGTGTTTGGCCAGCAGGGCCACCACCTCCTTTTTATTTTCATCCGGCATACAGCTACCCAGGGGAGTATTAAAGTTGGGGACCAGCAGGCAGAGATCGATCTTTGGAATGGCCTTCTTCAGATCGGCTATTTCTACACCGGTGACAGGATGGGTGGGTAGCTCCAGTACTTTAAGCCCAAGGCTTAGCGCCAATTGCAGGATGCCAGGGTAACAGGGGCTTTCCAGGGCAATGGTGTCGCCTGGTTTTCCCAGGGCCATCAGGCTGAAGGAGAGGGCGCCCATACCGCCGCTGGTCGTGATCAGGTCATTTTCATGCAGCTTTCCGCCCCAGCCTAATGAGCGGACGGCGACCATCCGCCGGAGGTTCAGGTTCCCCTGTACAGATTCATAGGCAGTACCGCCGCCATTAAGTTCCCGGGTGGCGTGCACTATCTCCTTTTTCAGTTTGGCCAACGGCAACAGATCGCCGGAAGGCGCGGCAATGGAGAAAAGCGTAAGATCTTCCCTGCCCATGTTTGCGTACACTTTGCTGATCAGCTCATCCGGTTCCCGGTCATTGGCCACCAGCGAGGGCCGGCTAACTTCCGGAAGCGGTAATCTCCTATAGGATTGGGGGCTTACAAAATACCCTGATTGTGGTTTGGAATCGATCAACGATTGCGCTTCCAGTTCGAGGAATACCCTTTTGGCGGTATTCATGCCTATGTTGTGCTCCTGGCATAAGGTTCTTACAGAAGGGAGGCGGTCTCCCGGTTTTAGCACGCCGTTCCTGATCTGGCCTGCAATTCCCTGCGCTATTTCATTATACAGAAAGTCTTTGCTCATACTGTAAATATAACTGTGTCCATTTAAATAGCAAAAACTGGGACTGTGTTTATTGAGTGCCGCCGTCTAATTTTGTGTGGCATTTATTTTTATAAGCATTAGACCAGTAATAATATCATGACTAGCAAAACATTTGCTGAGAAGTTGGGGCAGCCATCAACCGGCGGTTTTATAAATGGGTTTATCGGCGTACTTATATTCAGTGGGTCCCTGCCTGCCACGAAAGTAGCGGTGCTGGATCTATCACCTGCTTTTGTAACGGTGGCCCGTGCTGGTATTGCGGGGCTGCTTGCCCTTTGTATGTTGATCCTTTTTAAGGAAAAGCGTCCGGAGAAAGCGCAGCTCCTTCCTTTGATGGTTGTAGCTATGGGGGTAGTGGTAGGGTATCCGCTGCTGTCTGCACTGGCCATGCAGTATGTAACTTCCGCACATGCCATGGTATTTATTGGAATATTGCCGCTTATAACAGCCGTTTTTGGCGTGCTGCGTGGTGGAGAGCGGCCGCATCCTGTATTCTGGCTTTTTTCAATATTAGGCAGTTTGCTGGTAGGCGGTTTTGCTATTGCACAGGGTGTTTCCGAATCGCCTGTTGGGGATCTGTTAATGCTGCTGGCAGTGCTGTTGTGCGGGCTTGGTTATGCAGAAGGGGCGAGGCTATCCAAACCGCTTGGTGGTTGGCAGGTGATTTCCTGGGCATTGGTGTTGTCGCTGCCGGTAATGATTCCTTTGATGTTCTTGTTACATCCAGCGTCTGTTGCAAACGTTCGCCCCGACGCCTGGATAGGTTTAGGGTATGTTACCATATTCAGTATGCTGATCGGTTTTGTATTCTGGTATCGTGGACTGGCCCAGGGCGGTATTGCAGCGGTGGGGCAATTACAGTTGATACAGCCATTCCTGGGGTTGGGGCTGGCCGCTACTTTATTACATGAACAAATAAGCTTTGGCATGGTGGGCGCCACAGCAGGAGTGATCCTCTGTGTTGCAGGTTCGAGAAAATTTGCAAAGAAGAACAGTTAATACAATGAAAGACGTCATACACACAATTGGCAATACGCCCCTGGTGGAAATAACAAGTTTTCAAAACAATCCCAGGGTAAAGATCTTCGCGAAGCTGGAAGGAAATAACCCTGCCGGATCTGTTAAGGACAGGGCCGCATTAAATATGATACGTTCCGCCATAGAACGCGGGGAGTTGCAAAAAGGCGATAAACTGATCGAAGCCACCAGTGGAAATACCGGTATTGCTTTAGCCATGATAGGCAGTATGTTTGGTTTAGATGTGGAGATAGTGTTGCCGGCATCATCTACACGTGAACGTACATTAGCATTGGAAGCATTTGGCGCACGGTTTACTTTACTTGAAAACCTGGAAGCGTGCAGGGACTATGCGGAGGCAAAAGCCGCTAAGGAAGGCTTTTTTATTTTAAACCAGTTTTCCAATACAGATAATTATCAGGCCCATATCAAAACAACCGCGCCTGAGATATGGCGGGCTACCAATGGCCAGATCACACATTTTGTAAGCGCGATGGGTACTACCGGTACTATCATGGGGAACTCCATGTTTTTGAAACGGGAAAATCCTGCTATTAAGATCATTGGATGTCAACCTGCGGAAGGGGCCACAATACCAGGAATCCCTCGTTGGACAAAGGAGTATTTGCCTAAAATATTTGATCCATCCCGGGTAGATCACATAGTTGATATTGAGGAACAGGACGCCATCCGCAGAACAAGGGAGCTCGCGCATCAGGAGGGGATCTTTGCCGGTATGACTACCGGCGGCGCATTACATATTGCGCTGCAGGTAGCTGCGGGGATAGCGGAAGGTGTGATCGTATTTATTGCCTGCGACCGGGGAGACCGTTATCTGAGCTCAGGGCTGTTTGGGTGAGCGAAGGAAGAAAGATAATTTTTATAAAACCCCATCATTGTAATAGTACTTGTTAGCCCCTTGTACGACTCCTTTCCTGGCATCAAAAAATAACCAGTATTACGTAGCAGTCCCGTACCTACTATGAGAACCATATCATACGTGTGTAGCATTTTATTTCACAACCAATCCTTTATATGAAAAAACAGTTACTAAAAGGCCTGTTATTACTGGCACTGTGGCCCTTAGCCGCAAAATCGCAAACGCCGCCTGCTACCTGGCAGGAACACTGGTTTGAGCATAACCAGATCGTATCTAAGGTGTATGAAGACAATGACCTGGCGCTTTATTATGACAACGGTGTAAGCCCTGCCGTTACCTGGCCCAAGCAGTATTTATCCGCCGTATGGCGCTACACCAAAAAGGTGTATGGTAATTTTAACACTGATCCGCACCTGTTCGCCATTCTACACACCGGGAGATACGGCGGCGGTCATCCCTCTACCTATTTTGACGACAGTCATGATTTCCGTAACGTGATAGACGCCGGCGCTGGCCCGTGGAACGGCAATCAAACGGATTATGACCTGCTTACGCATGAAGTAGGCCATATTGTAGAAGGGGCCAGTAAAAATATGCATAACTCACCCGCCTTTGGTATATGGGGTGATAGTAAATGGTGTGAGATATTTATTTATGACGTGTACAAAGGCCTGGGCCAGGAAGGCCTTGCAACCGGCTGCTATAACGCGTTTATGGGCACTACGGACAATTTTCCGCGAGCCAATACTGCCTGGTTCAAAAACTGGTTCTATCCTATATACAGCCAATATGGCGGCGCAGATGTATTGAACCGTTATTTTGTGCAGCTGGCGCTGTATTTCAAAAGGAATGGCACAGATTATCCGCCCATGAACATGGGTGAATTTGTACATTTCTGGAGCGGTGCGGCAGGCGTAAATCTGAAAGCGCAGGCCACTATCGCTTTTGGCTGGACCAGCGAGTTTGAAGCCCAGTTTTTGAAGGCGCAGCAGGATTTTCCATTTGCTTATAACGTACCCGGCGCAACAGCTACCACGCTTTTCCAGGATATTTTTTACGGCGGATATGGGGTATCGCTTCCGGCAGGCAGGTATAACTTAACGCAGTTACGTGCATACGGCGGGCGTAATGATGATATCACCTCGCTGAAAGTAACGTCAGGTTATACCGTAACACTTTACAAGGACGATAACTTTTCCGGAGACAGTATCAACATTACGTCTGATACCCAATTGTTGGATGGTTCCTGGAATGATCAGGCCACTTCCCTGGTGATCAGGAGCGTAGCCCCGGTAGGACAGCGTATCTGGCTGCGGGGTTTTAATAACAGCTATGTAAGCTCAAAGAACGGCGTAGAGCCCATGTGGTGTAACGCCGCCGCCGCGCAGGGATGGGAGCAATTCCTGGTGGTGGATGCCGGAAATTCCAAGATAGCGCTGCAGGGCAATAACGGCGCCTATGTATCATCAGAGAACGGAACAGCGCCTATTACCTGTAACCGGCCTACTGCCGGCGGATGGGAGCAGTTTGACTGGATATTAACCGCAGATGGAAAAGTGACGCTCCGTGGTAATAATGGAAGGTTTATCAGCTCTGAGAACGGCGCAGCCGCTATGACCTGCAACCGTCCCGCTGCCAGTGGCTGGGAGACGTTCAATTATAGTATTATAACTGCTGCCGCTATGGCGAAATTAGCGCCCATTGCCGCGAACGTTGCCGCTAAAGATCAACCAAAGGCATTACATGTTTATCCTAACCCGGCTGTTATTGGTAATACCATAACGGTTAAGATAGATTGTTATAACGCCAATGCCCCGGTTGGACTGGAACTGGTAGATATTAATAAAAGAATAGTGCGCAGCCAGCAGACCGGCGGCGCCGTGGTAAACTTATCTACTGCCGGTCTTACGCCCGGTGTGTATGTGCTGGTTGTTACAAATGGTAGCAACAGGTTCCAGCAGAAAGTAGTAGTACAATAACTATCATCATAAGGGAGGCCGCATATGGGAGTATGCGGCCTCTTTGTATTCCGCGTGATCTTTATATAAGTTATATTTACAGTAACTTCAACCCTAAAATACCCGCTTATGTCTAAATTCCTCGTTATACTCAGCTGCTTCTGCTTTCAGCAGGCCATTGCACAGGTGAAGGAAGCTAAAGCACCCGCTACACTTAAATCAGTACTGCTAGCGCAATTTAAAACCACCTGGAACCAACAGGAATGGTTTGTACCTGTAGCCAATGGCATAGAAGGCATTACCGCGCAACAGGCTTCGTGGAAACCTGCTGATTCCAGTCATTCCGTTGGCGAGCTGGTATATCACCTGGCGTTCTGGAATAAACACCTGCTGGATCAGTTTAACGGGAAAAAGCTGCCGGCATTCAGTGGAAATAATAATGAAACATTTGATGCTTTTACGGAGGCTTCGTGGAAAGCGACCGTTGATCAATTAAAACAGGTGATGGAAGACTGGGAGAAGGCGATTGAGGCGGCTGATGATGCGAAGCTGCAATCGTGGTACGGCAGTATTGCGAATATGAATACGCATAATGCTTATCATACGGGACAGATACTGTATATCCGGAAGCAGGCGGGGAACTGGAATGCGGAGAAAGGGGTGAAGTAACTAATTTTTGGAATAAATTATTAACTTTCAACCTAGATCTCATGAGAAATGAAATATATCAGTACCCTAGTCTTTATTTTTTATAGTATCCATCTTTTTGCCCAGGACTGTAATTGTAAGGAGCAGTTTTTGTTTGTTAAACAATACTATGAAGAGAATAATCCCGCATTTCAAAAGATAAAAGAAGATAAGGAATTATACACGGCGTATAAGCGCGCGGTGGCCCAGATCTTTCAGCAAGCGTCTGGTGAAAGCAACACTGACTTATGTAGTATCTATTTTAATCAATACCTGCGGTTATTGAAAGATCACCATAGTAGTATTGATTTTAACCTGCAGAGAAAGAATATTGATCTCTCTTCACAAGCGGTAATTGACAGCTTTAAAGCATCCCCCTCGTTTAAGGCTTTTCCTTTAAGGAAAATAGATACAATGCAGGTGATGCGGCAGTTAAAGAACAAGCCTTTAGACGATATTGAGGGCTTTTATTCACAAGGTGGCACGTTAGTAGCGGTAATACAGCATAAAGAGGGGTATTACGAGGGTGTGGTGGTTAAGAAAAATGCATTGCTGGATGTAGGGCATGTGTTATTTACGCTTACCAGGGAAAAGGATAATTACTTTACCTGCGCATATAATCTTGGTCTCCTGGGATTTAACTTCAATACAGCCGTTATAGAGCATATGCGTGTTGAAAAAGGAGGCATCCCAATGATGGGATACTATAAAAATGGCGCTGATGCAAATAAGCCATTATGGGAGTTTAAAGAGTTGGATGCAGATACGTATTATCTTTCAATAAAGTCATTTGAGTATGGTTTAAGGTCGCAATTCGACTCCTTGTATGAACAGATCATACCTAAAATTGCGCAGAAGAAATTTTTGATCCTGGATATAAGGGACAATGGCGGCGGTTCGGAGGAGAACTATTTTAAGTTATTACCCCTCATCTATACAAAGCCTATGAAGGTAGATGAGGTGCAGGTTTGGGTGAGCCCGAATAATATAAAGAGTTATCAGGGCACTAATGAGGACCTTATGTCAAGAATGGAGCATGCGCAGCCGTTCTCTTTTATCCCTCAGAAGGAGCATGGGGTGAGGACGCTGGAATATACTGGTACCCGGTTCCCGGAGAAGATAGTGGTGCTGTATAACAAGGTTACCGCCAGCGCTGCTGAAGGGTTAATAACGTATGCAATTCAAAGCGACAAGGTGGTTACTATGGGAGAAAATTCAGGCGGGTTTATGGGCTATGGGGATATAAAAGCGAAGGAGATACCCTGTGGTAAGTTTAAACTGAATACGACGACGACGAAATATAAAGAGAATTCGAAGTATGAGTTCGTGGGCATACCGCCGATGGTGCGGTTGGATCGTGAGGCAGATTGGGTAAAGGCGGCTGTTGGTAAATTGAATGAACGCAAATAATATCAGTCGATAGTATGAAATGCATTTTGTGGATAGCAATGCTGATGTTTGCCTCTTATAGCTGTATTGCACAACAGAACGATTCGCTATTGCCAGAGCCAATAGATCTGCTGGCTCCCTCCCCTCCCTTTGCGATAGTAGTGAATAACCGCAATATTATCCTGCCAGATAGCCTTGGAGGAAAGGATAGCAGGGGAATAGCTGCTTTGGCTATTCTAATTGACAGCGCTGGTAATTTTAAGGGGATCAATATTAAAAAGTTGGCAGTTGAAACCCTGGGGAAGAAGATAATTGATTTTGTAGATGTACAGGCACGGCGAAAAGTTATGAAGGCGGACGCGTATCCTGCAGCGGTGGCAAGATATCATCCGTTTTTAGTGAACATTATTAGTCATGCGAAAATAAAACGCAATAGATCCGTCCGGGTAGAACCGGTCAATGAGATTATTTTGGCTGTAAGACTTGGCAGCCACTGATCTACACCTTCAGATCCACCGGCAGCTTATAGATCCGTTTACCCGTAGCTGCGTAAACAGCATTACATAACGCCGGCGTAAATGGCGGTACGGGTGGCTCGCCAACACCAGTAGGTTTGTCTGCGCTGTCGGCTATAAACACATGGATATGTTTAGGGGCCTCCGGCATCCGGATGATCTGGTAGCTATCAAAATTATTCTGTTCTACTTCTCCATTTTTAACGGTGATCTCATTTTTCAATGCAATGCTGGTAGCGAATTGCGCTCCGCCTTCGAACTGTGACCTGATGCGGTCTGTATTAACAGCCGTGCCGCAGTCTACGGCGTAATATACGTTCGGGATGCTGATCTGTTTGTTATTATCTACCCGCACTTCCACAATACAGGCTACATAAGTGAGAAAGCTCTTGTGAGCGGCAAAGCCAAGAGCGGAGCCCTGGGGTAGCTGTTTGCCCCAGCCGGCTTCTTTGGCTACGCGTTCTATGACGCGTTTCATTCTGCCTGTATCCCAGGGGTAGTTGGCAATGTCTTCGCCGTAGTTGGGATAGGTGCCTTTTACCATCTCCTCATTAAAGGTGATATGCCTGTCGGGGCCCAGCAGCTCGAGGGAGTTAGCGATGGGGTCCAGTTTCCGCGCTTCCGCAATCTCGTCCATCATAGTGCCGATGGCAAAGGCCTGGGGAATATTCAGCACAGAGCGCAGCCAGCCAACGCGCATATGAGATTTTGCATCGTGCGTTTCTATCCGGATAGATGGCACATCGTATGGGAAGTCAGTAGCGCCAAGTCCCAATTCGCCATCGCTGGCCTGCAAAACGCTGGCATCTTCGGTAGCGTCTATGGATGGATAGGCAATATGGTGGTTCCAGCCGCTTAGCTTATTATCCTGGTCAATGGTGGCCACTACCCGCTGTACGCTTAAAGCGTTGTAATAATCATGTTTGATATCGTCTTCCCTTGTCCACTGCACTTTAATGGGGAAGCCGGCTTCTTTTGACAGCAGGGCCGCTTCCAGGATAAAATCGGGCTTTGATTTGCGGCCAAACCCGCCGCCCAGCAGAGTAACGTTCACTTTTACCTTTGCAGCGTCTATACCCAGTGCTTTGGCCACGCTATCGCGGGCGCCCTGGGGATTTTGGGTAGGCGCCCATATTTCGCAGCTGCCATCTTTTACTACAGCCAGCGCATTGGGTGGTTCTATGGTGGCATGCGCCAGGTAGGGCGCGGTGTAGACATGGTCGATCACCGTTTTAGCGCCTGCGTGTACCTTTTTGAAATCGCCCCGGTTCCTGCGTACTGTTCCTTCTTTGTGCATTGCCTGTTCCAGCTCTTCCAGTTGTTTGGCAGAGTTGTAGGTTGCATTGGGCCCAAGATCCCATTCCACCTGCAGCAGATCGCGGCCTTTGATGGCGGCCCAGGTATTTTCTGCTATAACCGCTACGCCGCTGATGGGTTTACTGAGCGTAGGCGGAATACCAGCGCCTTTTATGGGGATCACTTTAAGCACGCCTGGCACCGCCAGCGCTTTTGCGCCGTCGAACGATTTTATGTTGCCGCCCACTACGGGACAGTGTTTGATCACGGCTATCTTCATATTATCCGCCACGGCGTCCATACCGAAAACCGCCTTGCCGGTAACGATATCGTGCAGGTCCACAATAGGGGTGTCGTGCCCGATCTTTTTAAACTGGCTCCGGTCTTTGAGTTTAAGCTGCGCCGGTGTGGGCACCGGGAGCTTAGCCGCCGCTTCTACCAGGTCGCCAAAGGCGATGGTTTTGCTGGAGGCCTTATGTATTACCTGGCTGTTTTCCGTATCGCATTCCTCTACCGGCACTTTCCATTGCGCCGCGGCGGCCTGCATTAACAGGAGGCGGGCGGTGGCGCCGGCTTCGCGCATAGGTTTATAGAACATGCGCACGGAGAAGGAACCATCTGTATTCTGGTTACCGTATTTCTTTTCGTCTGCTTCCGCCTGTACGATCCGTACTTTACTCCAGTCTGCCCCTAACTCGTCTGCCACGATAAGCGGCAGGGAGGTACGGATACCGGTGCCCATTTCTGAGCGGTGGGCAATAATTACGATCTCTCCGTCTGAATTGATGGTGAGGTAAACATTGGGAGCCAGGGAAGCCAGCTTCTTCCCTTTTTCGTTACAGCTAAAGAAACTTACGCCCAGCACTAATCCGCCGGTCAGCAAACCTCCAACCTTTAAGAAATCCCTCCTGGAAGCCCGGAATATTGCTGCGGTAACGTCTTTGTCTTTTTTATGGAAAGGGGATAATGTCTTCATCGGTTAATTTTCTTTTGCGGAGTTATCTAATTTACCTGCGGTCACGCTTTGAATAGCTTGTTTGATACGGTTATAGGTACCGCAGCGGCAAAGGTTGCCTTGCATGGCCTGTTCTATCTGCGCTTCTGAGGGGGCGGGATTGCCTTTGAGCAGTGCTGCCGCATTCATGATCTGGCCAGTCTGGCAGTATCCGCATTGCGGCACGATGTATTTTTTCCATGCCTGTTGCAAAGGATGATCACCCTCTTCAGAAAGCCCTTCAATAGTAGTGACCTTGCCCTGACCCACAGCGGATACGGGCACACTACAGGAACGTACGGCGGTATCATCCAGGTGCACGGTGCAGGCGCCACAGAGGGCTTTACCGCAGCCAAATTTAGTACCCTTCATGCCCAATATGTCTCTCAGGACCCATAATAATGGCATATCCTCCAGTGCATCTACATCGTGCACTTTACCGTTAATGTGAATTGAATACTTTGGCATATTTCAGAGGTTTGCTGTTTATATTAAACCGATCATAGGCAGGTAATCAAAATTAGTCTGATCAGAGGATGTTGCCTACCTGGTTAGTACTAATAAAATAGATAGTAAAGAGTTATTTGTTATGGTATATGTAAGATACTAAATGGAGCTGATTTATGGGAGGGAGTCGATATGTATTCGTGTAGTATACGGGGCTGGGTATACCAATGAAAAGCCCTGAAAGGTGATGGCTTTCAGGGCTTTTTTAAACCAGAAAAGTATTGGCTATTTAGTGATGATCACCAACCGGGGCGCGCGATCCAGCCTTTCATGGTAGGGAGAAACGAAATTACGCATATTAAGCGGTTGCGTGGCTACCGGAACGAGGCAAAACCCGATCATAGTTTCCCCTTGGCGTATGGCTGTTTTTACCATGGCGGTCACATTTACCGCCAAATCATCAGACGCCAGGGTAGTATGCGGAATTAGTACTTGGTCGTCCGTGGTAGTGGCTGGTCTGCTGGTCCATTTGATCTTATCCATTTGCGTAACATCCCAGTCTCCCACCACTCTTCGAACATAAAATGCGTTATTGGTACCGGAATTGGCATGTACCCCGTCGCCATTTATGGGAGTCGGGTTTGAGTTAAGCATCAGGTAGGCCTCTTGCACATTGGCCTCCGTTGGCGCCAGTGCCTGAGTAGTGCAGAAGTAGCTTTGGAAGGTATAAGCAGTGCCCTGTACCGTCCAGACGCCTGCCATTAATTCTGTGCTGGGATAGAAGGTCAGGTCAACACTTTGACCTGGAATACCGATCACTGACGCGCTTCCGGTAAGGAAGCCCAGGGGTCTGAGTCCGATCGTACTTACTTTGGTGCCGTTTTCCAGGGCTGTAGAATGTGTTGCATCCATGACAACCTCCTTTTCGTTGTGGTCCTTTGTACAGCTCGAAAAAATGAATGACAGCACGGCAATTGACAAAATGTAGCGTTTCACAGGTTTGGGTTTTATTAGGTTAAATTAATTATGCAAAATTGGGTCGACGCCGCAAGCTAGGTAAAGTTGTTGGGATCTTGTTTATTGCAAAAAGAAAATCCGTGATTTATCGGAAGGGAATGAGGAGGATTATGCAGCGGGGCGCGGCTTTACCACCACACTTTCCTCACAATGATTTCGTCGTGCAAACCACAGATAAATACCACTGATCAGCACCGTGATGGCTACCAGGTCAAACATGGCATACTGGCATAGTCGCCAAAATGAAGCGGCCTGGAAACCTCCCAGTAGGTTATGCAGGTCCAGCCATTTTAACCGGTGTGTTCTTTCTCGGCGGATGGCGGGGCCAGACAGACCTGTCTGACCATTTGCAGTTGATCAGATAGCGTATTACAGTTTTATTAGGAATTAAGCCTTTTGTTAATCCTTTGTTATACCCCTGCCTGCTACCTTAGCACGGCTTAACCAAATCCATATTTACTATGAGAAAAACCCGATTATTTCCATTTGTTGCTATTGCGTTGTTATTATTTGGCTGTTCAAAAAAGCCGCTGCAGCAGGATAATGTTCCTGGCGATAAGACCACTACCGGTGGCGGGGTGGCTGCCGATACGTCTTCTCCAAACGATGTAGTGGGTAAGGTAACGGTGGGTTACCAGGGATGGTTCTCTGCGCTGGGCGATGGCTCGCCCAACAATAACTGGGGACACACGAACCTCGAAATGTGGCCTGATACCCGCGAGTATACCAGGATCTATACCGGTGTGCCGTTTGGCCAGGGCGGTGTTGCCCAACCCCCTTACACGGGCAACCTGGGTAACGGGCAACCTGCCGGCATGTTTTCTTCCTATGACCAGTCAACCGTTAATACCCATTTCCGCTGGATGCAGGAATACGGTATTGATTGCGCCGCGCTGCAGCGTTTTGCCAATGAGATCAGTCCCGGATCGCCGATCAAGGGACAGCGTGATGGGATGGCTACCCGCGTAATGAATGCCGCGCAGACCTATGGCCGTAAGTTCTACATTATGTACGACGCTTCCGGTTGGGGTAACCTTACCGCCATTCAGAACGACTGGACCAATACTATTATAAATACGCTGCATTTAACCTCGTCTCCTGCTTATGCCAAACAGAACGGCAAACCGGTAGTGTGCGTGTATGGTCTGGGATATGCACAACACCCGGCAAGCCCGGGCGATGCGCTTAAGTTCATCAACTGGCTTAAAGATCAGGGACTGTATGTTATTGGTTCCGTACCTGGTGAATGGCGCAGGGGTTTTGGCGATGCACGCAGCGATTTTGGGGATGTATGGCCGGCATTTAACATGATATCCGCCTGGGCTGTGGGCAGGGTTGTTGATCCTTCCTACGAGCAATGGGTATCCGGTGATCTGGCTTATTGTAACGCACACAATATGGATTACCAGCCTTGTGCTTATCCGGGTACTGCATTTTCCAATAGTAATGGCGGAGTAAGAAATGGGTTTAAACGTAATCATGGCGATTTCATGTGGTCGCAGTTTGCTGTCATGAAAAAAGCAGGGGCGGTGAGTGTATATATTGCCATGTTTGATGAGCTGAACGAAGCTACCTCTATTTTTAAATGTGCGGAAGACGCGTCCATGATCCCCGCGGGAAAATACTTCCTTACGCTGGATGCCGATGGCGTGCACGTATCATCCGATTTTTACCTGAGAGAGACGGGGGATGGGGGTAAGTTATTTAAGGGGCAAATTCCTTATACGGCCACTTGTCCAACGCCGTTTACGGTGCAATAATACATTCGAAAACAACCAATACGCAACAGCTGCGTATTGGTTGTTTTTACTGATAATATTTAGTCCGGCATGGATGTTTTATCTGCTGTAAATGCCCTGCCCCAGTTAGCCAATGCGTCAAAAACAGTTTCCAGCGATTTTCCCAGTGGCGTTAAACTGTATTCCACCCGCGGCGGCACCTCCGCATAAACAATGCGGGTAATGATCCCATCCTGTTCCATTTCCCGCAGCTGAGCGGTCAATGTTTTTTCTGATATATCCCCCAGTTCCGTGTTAATGAGGTTATATCTTACAGATTGCTCTCTTCTCAGGAGGTCGTAGATCCTGAGCTTCCATTTTCCACCAATGGTAGCAAGGGCCGTTTCAACCGCGCACGCATCGGGGTTAGACACCCAGTTGGCCAGCTGTGTTCTGTTATATGCCAATGTTTTATGAGTTTAATTGATACCACAAAAATAAACCAGAAAACGTTGGAAATGACTGTCATTCTTATGTCACAAATCAGTTTTTCAGAGGTGGCAACTGATTGAAAATGAACAATACAAACCTTGGTTACAGTAGACTTACGTTCGTGTAAGTTATTGTAAATGAATGTAATGTGTCGGTACTTTGCGGAAAAAAGATGAGTTTATTTGAATCAAACAAGCTGGGGGACCACCAATTAGCGAATCGGGTGGTAATGGCGCCGATGACAAGGACCCGTACTTCGGCCGGTGATGTACCCAATGCTATGATCGCGAAATATTACGGGCAGCGTGCAAGCGCCGGGTTGATGATCAGTGAAGCTACGGATATCGCGCCACACGGCAAAGGGTATCTGTGGACGCCCGGCATTTTCTCAGACGCCCAGCTGGCAGGATGGAAGCTGGTAACAGATGAAGTGCATCGCAATAATGGTAAGATCTTTATGCAGATCTGGCATGTAGGGCGGATGTCGCATACTTCCATGATGCCCGGAGGACAGGCGCCATGGAGCGCCACTGATGTGCAGGCAGTTGGATCCAACGTGTTTGCCCATGACGCAGAAGGTAAGCTAACTTATATACCCGCCAGTAAACCAAGACAGCTGCGCACAGATGAAATACCTGCTTTAATTAACGATTTTAAGACCGCTTTTGGCAACGCCCGGAAAGTAGGATTTGATGGCGTGGAAATTCATAGCGCAAACGGATACTTGTTTGAGCAATTCCTGAATGGCACGCTTAATACCCGTAATGACCAATATGGTGGCCAGACACTGGAAAACCGCACCCGTTTCCTGTTGGAAGTTGTAGATGCGGCTATAGCGGAGTTAGGGGCTGGTAGCGTAGGCGTGCGGCTTTCCCCATTTGGGAATTACAATAGCATGCCGGAGGATCCGCTGGGAGAAGACACTTTTTTCTATCTGTGTGAGGAGTTAAGCCGCCGGGGTATTGCCTATATTCACCTGCTTTATGAATTGCTGCCAAAAGGAAACATGCAGGACGCCGTGTTCGATCACCAGCATTTACCGGACGAATTTCTCAAAAAAACACGGGAATGCTTTACTGGTTCCATCATCTGGTGCGGCAGCTTCAACAAGGAATCAGCACTGGCTGCATTGGCTACCGGCTGGGTGGATCTGATAGCTTTTGGCAGGCCTTTTATAGGCAATCCTGATCTGGTGGCCCGTTTTAAGAACGACTGGCCAATAGTAGTAGCCGACCGCTCTGCCTATTATACCAGGAACGGAGAGAAAGGGTTTGTCGATTTTCCCAATTTTAGTAACTAACAAGGGGGGTATGAAAAAAGCCGCACAGGTCATATGATCCATGCGGCTTTAGTTTTTGTATCAGATACTGCTAAAAAGAATAGATATCATCCTTCCCCGGACCGTTCTGTTTATTAGAACTGAGATAGCCCCTGCCATCCTGCAGGATCAGGCCGATATCATCCGCACCTGAATTGAAGGGGGCTTTCATATTTTCAGGCGTATTCCAGGAAGCTTTGGCGCCTTTTGCGCGGAAGATATCAAATCCGCCCATGCCGGGGTGCCCTTTACTGGAGAAATAGAGCGCGCCCTCTTCATTAATAGTAGGGAAGATCTCTGCCGCAATGGTGTTGATCTTATTGCCACAGTTTACAGGCTGGCCCCAGCTTCCATCTGCCTGCTTCTCCGCATACCAGAGATCCGTTTGGCCATAGCCCCCCGGGCGGTCAGATACCAAATATAAAGTATTGCCATCAGTGCTGAGTACTGCCTGGCTGGAAGAATATCCGCTTATGTTAATACCGGGCATCAGCACCAGGGATGACCATTGCCCGTTTTGCTTCACGGATTGGTAAAGCTGCAGCAAGCGTACCCCGCTAACGGCGCCGCCCTGTATACTGATGGTAGCATACAGGGTATCCTCTGTACGGTTCAGGCAGACTGGTCCGATATGATAATCATATTTTTCAAACAGTGCGGGGGATAGCTCCTCCAGGAACCTGTTCGAATTGTCTGCAGTGAACTGCCGGTAGAGGTATGCTTTGTAATAAGGTTGTTCTGTTCTTTTATCGGTTGCCGGGTGCGATTCCGGATTTCCCTTCATGGCCAATGAGCGGTAGCCGTTGGACATGATCACCAGCCCGTTCTTCACCACGCCGCTGACCATATCAGAGCCGGGGGTGTTGAGCTCTTTTACAGGCTTTAACTGTACCGCCGAAGGCTGTTGTGCCCATACCGCCGCGCTGTCGCAACTTTGCAGCGCCATGTTTTTAAGCTGCAGGCTATCTGCATTGGCGGTGGAGAACTGGTTGTATTGCTCCCGGGCAGCAGTATACTGCTCCAGCTGCCGCAACACTTCCCCGTAATTGAAAAAGGCGCCGGCAGGCCGGTCTGGTCTTGTAACGATATGCTGGTAGATCTCCGAAGCCTTTTCGAAATCCCCTATCTGCTGATAACTAAGGGCCATCTTTATCCATCTGCCTATAGGCATCTTATCTCCCTTACTGTGGGCGATCCTGCTATAGAGCGCTCCTGCCACTGCATATTCCTTGCGGGCATATGCTTCTTCCGCTGTCTTTAATACGCTTTTCTGCTCCTGGCCATAGAGGCTGGCGGAAAGCGTGACAGACAAGGTTATTATTAAACTGCGACGTATCATACTGGATAGGTAATGGATTTAAAAATATCTTGGACTTTGTACAATGGATCTTTTGGAGGGGAAGAGAAAGCCCAGTGATACCTCATGTGATCCTCCCTGGTACCCCGCCATTTTATTTACGTTCAGGTCATAAGAATACCCGATACGTAATTTCTCTGTAGCATAGAACTCTACCATTGCGCTGGCGGCGTCCAGCTGCTGCAGGTCTGTGGGCAGGTTATCCTTATTCCACAGTTTTACGTCTGTACGGTAAGAGCCGCCTATCCATAGCTTTTCGCAGATCAGTAGGAACACGTTAAAGTCTACATTGGTGGGCCCTTTAAAATCTTCTTTGACCAGGATGGAAGGTTTGAGCTGCAGGTTTTCTGACAGGGGGAACATGGCGCCCGAAGTAACGTAGAGATGCTGCGTTTTACGGATGGCTGCATAATTATTCCCTTTCCAGTTGTAACGGGATGCTTCTGAGTACATGGCAAAAAGGTCTGTAACGGAAGCGCCTGCATAGAATCTGGGCGTGTAATAGTAGATGCCAAAACGGGCGTCTGGCGTCCACACGCTTTTTTTGACAGCCGGCAGCGCAGGATCATCATTATCTGTTAGCTGCAGGGCAGTGCCATCCAGGGAGTACTGGGTAATTCCACCGCTGATGCCAATACAGAGGCGGCGGGTTCCTTCCGGATCCAGGGGTATGCGGTATGCATAGGAACCGTAGAGGGAGAGCGCATCCTGCGGGCCAAGGCGGTCAAACATCAGCTGCAGGCCCAGGCCCACTTTATTCTCATTGGTAGCCCCATCTACCGATATGGCCCCTGTGCGGGGCGCGCCCGGGAAATTGGCCCATTGATGGCGGTATGTCGCATTTACATAGAGGTCTTCCTTATAACCTGCGTAGGCGGGGTTGAGGCTTAGACCATTGAATACGTACTGGCTGAACTGTATGCTCTGTTGCGCGGTTGCGCGGAACCCTATGTTTAGCAGCAGGAACATCATTCCTGCTTTGAGTACTGTTTTCATCTTTAACACTTTTTGATCAGCAGATAATAATATTGTTGCCATTAACGTACGAGGGTAACCCATCCTTTGTATTTTTTAATACCATCCGGATGCCTTACTTCCAGTACATAGTAGTAGGTACCTTCGCTCAGACCGGCGCCGGTCCAGTCATTGCGGTAGTCTTTGGACTGGTACACCTGGCCTCCCCAGCGGTTGAAGATATACAGGGCGGAACCCGGGTATTTTTCCAGGCCGCCGATAATGAATTTCTCGTTCTTACCGTCTCCGTTAGGCGAGATCCCGTTCGGGAAGAAAAGGTCGTCCCCCTGTACATTTATATTGGAAGAAGCGATATTGTCCGTTGAATCAGCATCCGGGATATTGCCATAAGCAGATGCCGTATTGATCACTTCACCGCTTCCGATCAGCCGTGCGGTGAGCGTCATTTCTACGGTGGCCCCCGGCGCCAGGTCGCCAACGTTCCATTCTATCAGCCTGCTGTTGGGCGTAACTGTGATCTCGCCTCTTTCTGCGGAGGTATGCGAAGGCTGGTCCAGTTGTCCGGGCAGCTGGTCTTGCGCTTTTATGCCGGGGACTACGGTGGCGCCCTTATTCCTTATGCTGATGCGGTAGGTGAGGTCCTGACCTAAACGGTAAGGCCCTACAGCCGGTTGCACCACTTCTTTAGTGATCAGGATATTGCCGCGGAGTATATCCTCGCTGGTGATAGTAACGGTTGCCTCATTCGAAGTGCCGGGCGTGAAGGCATAGCTGGCAGACCGGCCGCCGGTAAGCGTGAGCACCACTGTTTCCGGCGTCTCTACCTCATCATCGTCTGTTACGGTTACCGGAACAGTAACGCTGCTACCGCCCGCAGGGATGGTGATGGCGCTTGTAATGGCCTGGTAATCGGCATCCGGTGTGGCGGAGCCGCCGCTCATATATTGGATGGCGATGGCGTCTACCGTGTGTTTGCCGTTAAGAAGGCTGATGGTGAATGAGCCATTGGTGGATGGCTCTGCCGCATCTGCCGTTTTCGTGACATTCAACACCAGGTTAGCGGCGGTATTATCATCATCTGCGATGTTGAGGGTAGCTGCATTATTGGGGCCTGTGGTAAAGGTGAGGCCAGGAGCAGCAGCGCCGGTGATCGTGAGGATGACTGTTTCACTGGCTTCTATCAACTGGTCATCTTTAACAGGCACCGGTATGTTTACGCTGTTCTGCCCAACGGAGATCACCGCGGAACCGGTTAGTGCAGTATAGTCAGTGCCAGCGCCGGCTGTACCGGTAATGGCATAGTTCACGGTGATGTCTGTAAATGAGGTGAGGCCCGCAGGCAGGTTGATATTGAAGCTGCCATTCGTAGCCGGTTCTGCTCCATCTGCGCCTTTCGCCGCGCTTAATACCAGGTTGGTTTCGTTATCAATGATATTGGCGGTGGCGTTGCCTGTGCCGGTAAAGGTAAAGCTGGCGCTTGTGCCACCCGTGAGGCCGAGGGTTACTGTTTCTATACCTTCTAACGCATTGTCGTCTATCACTGCCATTGGTATGCTTACGCTGTTCTGACCTGCGGTGATCACGGCGGTACCGCTAAGGGCTGTGTAGTCAGTGCCGGCTGTTGCTGTACCGCTGACCGTATAATTTACCGTGATGTTCTCCGACGCGGTAATGCCTGCAGGCAGGCTGATTTTGAATGATCCATTGGTGGATGGCTCTGCCGCATCCGCTGTATTCGTAATGCTCAGCACCCGGTTAGCCGGGGTATCATCATCATCTGCAATATTTACCGTGGCAGTATTATTAACGCCTGGGGGATAGGTAAGGCTGGCAGAAGTGCCGCCTGTAATGGTGAGCACTACGGCCTCTGCCTGTTCTATCAGGTTGTCGTTGATGATGTTTACAGGTACTGTTACAGTGTTCTGACCTGCGGGGATCACAACTGTGCCGCTAAGGGTGTTGTAATCTGTGCCGGCAGTGGCAGTACCTGCTACCGTATAGGTGACGGTGATATCCTCCTGTGGGATCTTAGCACTGGCCAGGCTAATGCTGAATGCCCCGGTAGTGGATGGCTCAGCCGCATTGGGCTGGTTTGCGCCCGCTGCCAGTTCCAGGTTGATATTGTCGTCGTCTGTGATATTGAGCGCGGCGGTGTTGTTTGGCCCTGTAGTAAAGGTTAAGCCGGGCGCAGTAACGCTGCTGATGGCAAGGATCACCGTTTCATTACCTTCTATTAGGTTGTCGTCTGTGACTGTTAGCGGAAGATTTACACTGTTCTGACCTGCCGGGATCACTACTGATCCGCTAAGCGTGCTGTAATCCGTGCCGGCGGTGGCGGTACCGGAAATAGTATAGTTCACCGTGATGTTCTCTGATGAGGTGATACCTGCCGGCAGGCTGATATTGAAGCTGCCGTTTGTAGCCGGTTCTGCTGCATCTGTGCCTTTGGTAACACTTAATGCCAGGTTGATTTCATTGTCAGCGATATTGGCAGTTGCGTTGCCTGTGCCTGTGAAGGTAAAGCTGGCGCTTGTGCCTCCGGTAAGGGTTAGCGTTACGGTTTCAAGCGGTTCTATAATATTGTCGTCTGTTACTGCCAAGGGTATACTTACGCTATGCTGACCGGCAGTTATCATTGCAGTACCGCTAAACGCTGTGTAGTCAGTACCGGCAGTAGCGGTACCGTTAACTGTATAATTGACTGTGATATCTTCAGACGCGGTGATACCCGCCGGAAGACTGATATCGAAATTGCCATTGGCAGCTGGTTCTGCGGCATCGGCGGTCTTCGTTACTGCAAGGGTACGGTTGGCCGCGTTATCATCATCATCTGCGATGTTTACGGTAGCGTTACCCGTACCGTTGAAGATGAAGCTTGGGCTGGTTCCGCCATTGAGCGTGAGGACCACTGTTTCGCTGCCTTCAATGATCTGGTCATTGATCACTGTGACTGGTACGGTTGCGGAGGTTTGTCCCGCCGGTATTACCACGCTTACACCGGATACGTTATAGTCTGTACCATTAACTGCCGTACCGCTGATCGCATAGTTCACTGTAACGTCTTCGGTGGAGGTTATTCCGGGAGCCAGGCTGATATTAAAGCTGCTATTGATACCCGGTTCCGCGGCATCGGCTGCATTATTTACGCTCAATGCCAGGCTAGCCGGCGTATGGCTTTCATCATCTACTATATCTAAGCTGTCTTTATACTTTGTAATATGCGGTGCGAACGTAAAGTTGGTAGAAGCAGCAGCTGTGACCGTCAGCACCACATTTTCTGTTTTTTCAATTAGCTGGTCGTCAATAACCGTTACCGGTAGCTGCATGCTTGTTTGTCCGGCAGGTATTACAGCTGTGCCGTTCAGGGCCGTATAATCTGTTCCGGCTGTGGCTGTACCGCTTACGGTGTAGTTAACGGTCACATCCTCCGAAGTGGTGAAACCTGTGGGCAGGGTAAGTGAAAAGCTGCCATTGGTAGCCGGTTCAGCGCCGTTAGAAAGGCTGATCGCGCTTACGACGAGGTTGAGAGGATCGTTATCGTTATCAAGCACATCCACCGTAGTGGCGCCATTGGTAGCACTGGCCGTAAAGTTAAAGCTGGCGCTGGCGCCGCCGGAAAGCGTGATGATTACGCTTTCCGTAGTTTCAATTATCTGATCATCGATCACGGGTACAGTTACTACCGCGCTGTTCAGACCGGCGGGGATCTGTACGGCGCCGGAGAGGGCGGTATAGTCTGTGCCGCTGATGGCTGTACCGGCTACGGTGTATGTAACGTTAATGTCCTCGGCCGCGGTTATGCCAGCGGGCAGGCTAACACGGAAAGTACCATTGGTAGCCGTTTCTGCCACGTCGGTTTCTTTTACTACGCTGAGTACCCGGTTGGCAGCGATATTATCATTGTCCGCGATAGATACAGTAGCGGACCCTGTACCGGTAAAGGTATGGTTAGCGGAGCTGCCGCCGTTTAGCGTCAGGATCACCGTTTCACCAGGTTCAATGACCTGGTCATCCACTGTTGTTACGGGAACGGCGGCGCTATTCTGACCGGCCGGGATCACTACCGTACCTGTAAGCGTGATATAATCTGTACCGGCGGTGGCTGTACCGGAAACGGTGTAATTAACGGTGACAGGCTCCGTTACGGTGATGCCTGCAGGCAGGGAGACACTGAACCCGCCAATATCGCCTCCTTCCACGGCGTCTGCGGTATCGGAAACATTCAGCGTAAGGTTGGCCGGCGTGTCATCATTGTCTGCAATATTCACGGTGGCGTTACCATTACCGGTAAAATCCAAAGCGGGATTTGTGCCGCCGTTCAGGGTGGCGATCACCGCTTCTGTGCCTTCTATAAACTGGTCGTCAATAGCCGTTACGGGTAGTGATACGCTGTTTTGTCCGGCTGGCAGTGTAACAGTACCGTTTAACACCGTGTAATCAACGCCGTTCTGGGCGGTACCGGTGATCGTATACTGTACGTTTATCGCTTCGCCGGCGAGTATGTTCGGGGGCAGGCTGATGCTAAAGGCCCCATTGGCTCCTCCTTCTGTAGCATCTGCTGTTTGGGCGATGGCTAGTGTGAGGTTGGCCGGCGTATTTTCGTCATCTGCCAGGTTCACAGTAGCAGTGGCTCTGCCGGTAGCAGGCGTAAAGTTAAAGTTGGCGCTGGCGCCGCCTGTAACGGTTAGTGATACTGTTTCTGTGCCTTCCAGTGTCTGGTCGTCTTGTACGTTAACAGGAACAGCCACGCCGTTTTGACCAGCAGGGATCACCGCGGAGCCGGTAAGAGCGGCATAGTCTGTACCGGTAGTGGCTGTGCCGCCTACGGTATAGTTTACCGTAATATCTTCCGCTGCCGTAATGCCCGCCGGCAGATTGATATGGAAGCTGCCATTAACGGAGGGCTCAGCCGCATCTGCGAAATTGGTTACCAGCAGTATCCTGTTCTCAGGCGTGTTATCATTGTCCGTAATATTCATCGAAGCCTGGTTGGCGGCCGGATCTGCTGAATATGTAAAGGCATTGCCATCTGTTGCGCCGTTAAGATTAAGAACAGCCGTCTCTGTTTGTTCAATGATCTGATCATCTATTACGGACAACGGAATGGCTATACTATTGGAGTAAACAGGAAGGGTAATGGCGAAGATGTTGTAATCCCTATTGCGTATGGCCGTACCGGTCATCGTGTAACTAAGGGTCATATTGCCGCTGGAGGTATAGCCGGGCGGCAGGCTCACGGTAAAGATGCCGTTTGGATTCTGCTCTGCCGCATCGGTTGTCTTCACCACTTTTAATACCTGGTTGGCGGCTGTAGCGTCGTTATCGGCGATATTAACTGTGATCTGCAGGTTAGCCGGATCGGGCGGAAAGATAAAGGCATTCCCGCCTCCGTCTGTAGCGCTGCCGGAAAGGAGCACAATGGTCATCGTCTCTGCCTTCTCGAAGATCTGGTCATCGTTTACATTAAGCGGCACACTAACGCTGTTCTGGTTTGCAGGGATCACCACGGAGCCTTGCAGCGTATAATCCAGGCCTGGCATGGCGTCGCCGGACAGCCTGTATGCCACCGTAACCGGCCATGCAGAGGTGGCCACACCTGCCAGTTTCACTGTAAAGCTGGCATTGGTGGATGGCTCAGCAGCATTGCTGCCGGTGAGCACCTGTACGGGTGTGCTGCTGACCGCATTAGCGTCCACGATATTTACGGTGGCTCCATTGAGGGCGGGATTTATCGTAAATGGATAGCTTGAAGAGGCGGCACTCACAAGATTCATCACTACGGATTTCGGGCCTTCTATTATACCATCATTGGGCGCATCTGCCTCGATAATCACTTCATTGGCTCCCGCAGGTATTATAATATTGCCTCCGGATGTTCCCAGCAGGTTATAATCCGTTCCACTGGCAGCGGTACCGCTCATGGTAAAACTGATGGTGATATCCTGCGAAGACGTAACGCCGGGTTTCAGGGCGATCCGGTATTGCCCGTTGGTGCCGCCTTCTATACAGTCGGATATCTTTGTGATCTGCACCAGGTTGCTGGCGCCGTTAAAATCATTGTCCCCAATATTGACGGTAGCGGAGCCCCCACCAGGCGCCACGGTGTAAGCGGATTGCGTATCGTTGCCGCCGCTGATATTAAGGATCACCGTTTCGGCAGGGGACTCTATTATTGTATTATCTATTATTGTTACCGGTACTGATACGCTATTCTGGCCCGCAGGGATAACGATGGCGCCTGTAATGGCCCTGTAATCCGTGCCCGCGGCAGCCGAACCTGCGCCTATTGTATAAGTTACCTGGATACTACTGGAGGATGTATACCCTGCCGGCAGGCTAACGCTAAAAGCGCCATTGGTAGCCGGTTCTGAAGCATCAGCGGTTTTAGTGACGCGCACCACCTGGTTAGTGGCGGTATTGTCATTGTCTGTAAGATCCAGGGTGGCGCTGGCATTCGTAGCGCTGGGCGTAAATGGAGCGCTGCCGTTAGTGCCGCTGGTAACGGTAAGGATCACGGTTTCCGTGCCTTCAATGATCTGGTCATCCGTTGCAGTCACGGGCAGGGATACGCTCTGCTGGCCCACGGGGATCACTGCTATGCCGCTGGGGGTCGTATAATCTAATCCGTTAATAGCGGTTCCGGTGATAGAATAGTTGACCGTGATATTTGCCGTTGCGTTAATGCCCGCAGGGAGGCTGATCACGAAATTGCCGCCGGCAGACGGCTCTGCGGCATCCGCTGTTTTGGTCACACTCAGCACACGGTCTGCCGGCGCGCTCTGTGCATCTGCTCGCTGGCAGAGTGATAGCATAGCGAACAGTAAAAGGGTAATTGCTTTTAAAGACATATTGGAATAGCTTAGGGTAAAAGGGGCGTCCTGCCAGGCTTAGCATGGGCCAGTTAGGCGTTTCCCGCATAGAACATTCACATACGCATATAGGTACGAGAAGGCGTATTTATTCAGTATGGATATTGTAATAGTATAAATGTTGTAGTGCAACCGGTACCCGGGACAAGTAAAAATTATCCATAGGAAAAGTCTTATTTTTTGAATAGCCAATAAATAGATGATATCCCAATCATATGAGCTGCTCACCAGCTACTGCCAAATGGAATTGTTAACGATAAAAAGGTTACTACGGGTCTGAACTGGATTCACATAGAATGGGGATGCGGGGCTAAAGGTAGAAAAAAGTTGTTATTGCGTCAATAGTTGTTTTTTTAACCCCAGATACCTGGCAGGGCTTTTTCTTATTATGGATTTTAGCATGTATCTTCCTATACATATGTCAGCTACTCCATTCACCAAACGCCAGATCTGGATCGCGATCCTGGCTGCTGTTACCAGCTTTTGTGCGTATACGGCCATTTTTGCCTTCCGAAAAGCATTTAATGTAGCGTCTTATGAAGGGCATACTTTGTTTGGTATGGATTTTAAGACGGTGCTGGTGATCACGCAAGTACTGGGTTATATGGCCAGTAAGTTCTATGGCATCCGGTTTATATCTGAGCTGAAACGGAACAGGAGGCATCTGTTGATCCTCGGATTAGTAGGGGTTTCCTGGCTGGCCTGGTTATTATTTGCGCTGCTGTCCGCTCCTTATAATTTCTGGTGTTTGTTCCTGAATGGCTTCCCGCTGGGACTTCTGTGGGGTGTGGTATTTTCCTATGTAGAGGGGAGGAGGACCACAGACCTGATCAGTGCGGCCCTGGCCGTTAGTTTCATATTCGCATCCGGGCTGGCCAAAACCACCGCGCAATGGGTAATGACGGATTTCGGGATCTCCGAATACTGGATGCCTTTTACCGTGGGCTGTATTTTTATGCCGGCGTTGTTCCTGTTTGTATACCTGTTGGAAAAGATACCACCACCGGATGAGCAGGATAGGGTACAAAGGATGGATCGCAAACCCATGTTGCCGGCGGAGCGGAAAGCATTGCTCCGGGGCTTCCTGCCGGGGATCAGCGCTTTGGTGGTCATTTATATACTGGTAACGATCTTAAGGGAGATACGGGATAATTTTATGGCAGATATGTGGCGGGAATCCGGCGCTGTATTTGTGCCGGGCGTTTTTGCAAAAACAGAGACCACTATTTCCCTGATCATACTGGCGTTGATTGCGGTGATGATCTGGCTGCGGAATAATTTCAAAGCGTTTATGCTGGCGCAGTTTATTATGCTGATGGGTTTTATTATTGCGCTTTTATCCACCTGGCTTTTTATGGAAGAGCGCATGGTCATGTATTACTGGATGTTGCTGGTAGGGTTGGGCTTATACATGGTATACATTCCGTTTAACAGTATTTTGTTTGATCGTTTTATTGCCGCGTTCCGGTTTGCGGGAAACGTGGGCTTTCTTATCTATATCGCGGATTCTTTTGGTTACCTGGGCAGTGTGGGGGTGATGCTGGTAAAGACGGTATTCCGGGTGGAGGCCAACTGGTTGCAATTCTATGCGCAACTGGTGCTGTTTACCGGAATAACCGGGATTATCAGTACCATTGTTGCTATGGTTTATTTCCGGAGGAAATATCTGAGCGCAGCTAAAGCTGCAGCAGCCTAATGCCGGCAGACAATGCCGCGCTCAGTATTTTGTGCTATTCGCTACGTAAGCTTTTTATAGGATCCGTCAGCGCAGCTTTGATACTCTGAAAACTCACTGTCAGCAGGGCAATCCCGACCGCCAGCAATCCTGCCAGTGCAAAGGTCCACCAGTTGATCGTAACCTTATAGGCAAATCCATTCAGCCACTGATGCATACCCCACCCGGCAATAGGGGAGGCCAGCACAAGCGCTATCAGGATTAGTTTTAAGAAGTCTTTAGACAGCAGGGCCACCACACTGGCGATGGATGCGCCCAGCGCTTTCCGGATGCCGATCTCTTTTGTACGCTGTTCGGCAGTGTAGGTAGCCAATCCGAATAATCCTAAACAGGCAATGAAGATGGTCAGGCTGGAGAAGAGGGTTAATACCTGCTCTATTTTTTGCTCACTGAGATAAACCTGCTCAAACCGGTCATCTAAAAACGAATAGGAAAATGGGGCTGCAGGAGAAAATGTTTCCCACTGCTGCTTTAGTGAAGCCAGTAACTGCGGCAGTTTAGCAGTACTGGTTTTGACCAGGATGTTGCCGGAGTTTTCACCCAAAAACATGACCAGCGGCCCAATCTTTTGCCGCAGGGATTCGAAATGAAAGTCGCTTACAACGCCAATGACCCGGTAATATGTTTTTACGCCGTTATCATCTATATGGCCGATCAGCTCTTTACCAATAGGATGCTGTTGCCAGCCTAACGCCCGCACGGCGGTTTCGTTCAGAATAACAGCGGAGGAATCGGTAGGGAAGCTTTTTGAGAAATTACGTCCCTGCACCATGCGTATCCCTAACGTAGGGATATAGGCATCATCAACTTTATAAAACCGGCTCATTACGCCTTTATCAGGTTGTTCCCGGGACATTACGGTGGTGTTATCGATAGCAGTATTTCCAACGGGTACCTGACCGGAAATACTGCCCATGGTGACTTGCGGAGATTGAATGATCTTATCGCGAAATACGGCTTCGTTATTGCGAAGCATATTTGTATTCTGAATAACCAGCACCTGTTCACGATCAAAGCCAACTTTCTGTGTTTTCATGTAGCGTAGTTGCCGGTCTGCGGTAACGGTGGCAATGATCATCGAAATGGTGATAAAAAATTGAAACACTACCAGACCGCTTCGCAGGTTGAACCTTCCACGCGCAGTGGTCATCCGCCCCTTCAACACCAGAACAGGCTTAAACGAAGACAGGTAAAATGCCGGGTAACTGCCCGCCAGCAACCCTACTAACACAGTACCTATCACTAACCCAGCGGCTACAGACCCGTTGGTCAATAAACGGAACGTAAGGTTTTTACCTGTCAGCTGATTAAAGAAGGGCAAAGCGAGGCCAACGATCAGCAATCCGATGATCAGGGCGGCCATCGCCAGCAGCACTGATTCTATCAGGAACTGTTGCTGCAATTGCCCTTTTACCGAACCAAGCACTTTACGTACCCCTACCTCACGTGAGCGCCGGGTTGCCGTGGCGGTTGACAGGTTTATAAAGTTCACACAGGCTATCAGCAGCATAAAGGCAGCGATGGCTAGTAGTACGTATACGTACAGTATATTCCCCCCTGGGGTTAACTCAGTACCGCCGAACGGGGACCTCAAATGAATATCAGTGAGTGGCTGGAGAAACACCCCGAAATCATCCCCTTTTTCACGAAACTGTTTCGCGTTGATTTTTAGAAATTGCTCTAATTCACTCCCAATCCGGTTTTCAGCGAGCCGGGAAATTTTAGTCTCCAACTGCTTGTAATTGTATTTTGCAGGCAGCACCACATAGGTGTAAAAGTTGATATTATAGATCCATCCGGTGTGTTGCTGATCATAACCGGGTAATGAAGCCAGTATATCGAACTGGAAATGGGAGTTTGCCGGTACATCCCCCACCACGCCGGTAACCCGGTATGGCGTTTTTTCACTGCCAAATAATAAAGCTTTCCCTACCGGGTCCTGGTTCCCAAAGTATTTTAGGGCAGTTTCCCGGGTTAGCACCAATGTGTTGGGCTCGTTGAGCGCCCGCTTGGGATCCCCTTTCAGGAAGGGAATGGTGAACACATCAAAAAAACCTGAATCGGCGCGCAGCAGTTTATCCTCTTTAAATGAGCTTGTTCCATAGCTAACAAACTCGGTTTCCCTGGTGATACGCGTTGTTTTTAACACTTCCGGAAATTCCTGTTGTAAGTCCCGGGCAGCATTGGGGCCTAATATGGGCCCGCCCACATCCTCGCCATTCAACCGCAGGCTGAGCCCGACCCGGAAGATCCGGTCTGCTTTCTCGTTATAGCGATCGTAGGATAACTCATCCTGCACATAAAGCATGATCAGTATGCAGGTAGCCAATCCAATGGCTAAACCAGCTATATTAATGCTGGTTGAAACTTTTTGCCGTTTCAGGTTCCGAAACGCGATCTTCAGATAATTCCGAATCATGATGGATGTTAAGTTAGCAGTAGCCCGGGGCTCCGGTTGTTGATAATATTGTTTATCCGTTTTTCTGCTGCGCACAAATGGCGGTAGCACAGACACTACGTTCAGCAGGTAACGCAGTGTGGCCTGGGTTTTACCCGAACGGTTATACCAGTAGGTATATAGCTCCTGCAAATCGCCTGCTACCTCCTCTAATGTATTGTGAGGATGCAGCCGGACGAGTAGCCATTGGGCCCAGCGGGGCGGTTGTTCAGGGGATCTCATATGCCGCCCAATCGAAGCGTGTGAGGTGGTAATAACTGCCAAAGGTGCTGGCGGAGCTGCTGAATTTCCTGCAACGCCTGGCTTCCCAGCGCCGTAACGCGGAACAGCCGTTTACGCCGGCCACCACGTTCGGCGGTGGCGCCGCCCAGCGCTGATGTCACAAATCCCTTCTCTTCCAGGCGGATGAGGGTGTTATGTACTGTTCCGAAAGTAACGATACGTCCGGTATGCGCTTCCAGCGCTTCGCTGATGGTAACGCCGTAGCCTTCTCCGTCAAGGATGGCAACCATCAGTAAGATCATTTCTTCAAATTCACCCAGATATGTCCGACGCATGGGGGCAGGTTATTAGTTTCTATTTTATCGAACAAATGGGGTGCCAACTCATTAAACAGGCCATTTCCAGCTGGAAACGGCCTGTTTATGCTTAATAGTGAGTTGGTGACTGTCCGCAAATGGACATGTTATGTTCCGGATCGGACAGTGAACACGGCTAAAAATAATACCCGGTTTACTTCACAAGTCACTAGGCGCTTAAAAGCTCGCCTATTGTTGGGTGGCGGCAGTCTTTACCTCGTTGATCAATTCCCTGGCCGCCAGTGCCTGACTGGATACCCCTTTACAGAACCAGAGGGTTTGAATGTCTTTGTCTGTATACTTTCTCGAGTCCTTGGCAGGATCCTCGTAATGCATAATTAAACCTCGTTTGGTGGAGTAGATCTCGCTGCCGTCTGGATAGAAACGTGCCTGAAAGACCTGCAGGCCGTCGTCACTCAAGATCTTTTGGGCGTTCCTGGCGGTCCATTTGCCATTTTTTCTTGTAATAATAAGGTTGCCTACCTGTAAGTAAAGGTCTCCGTTCATACAGGTAACCGTACAGGGGCTGATCTCACTGCGCCCATCGGAATAATTTGCTACAGAAAACGGGGTCAAGGAATGTGACGGGATTGGTGTTGTATGCGGTTAGGCATGGGATTGTGCGGCTGGAATGATGGCTTACAATACCTCTTTTGTTCTAGCCAGATCGCGGTTTATGATCAACGCGCGGTCATCAGGCGAAAGAGAACAGATAAGATCCACAGCGGTTACCAGATCGCCCGCATTTGGTTCAAGGAAAGGCTGATTGTTTTTAGCTGTCCGGGCTGCCTGGGGAACTATTATATCACGCGTAAGCTGCATGGATCCGGGAGTACCATCAGGAAAGTCGATGATGATCTGGCAGAGATTTTGGGTTCTTTTGTCAAAGATATCCAGCAGTGCCTGTACTGGTTTGCCAAGCAAACTGAATTTACCAAATCCTTTGTGCCTGGCTTTGTAGGCACTTACAACCTCTTTTACTAATGTGCCCGCCTCATCTACTGACGCCTCCACAAAAAGATGCGCGGTCCTAACTGATCCGTCAGGAGGTACTTCCGCTGTCTTCGGTTTGTCTTCGCCTCCGGAAGATAAGCCCATTAGCTGATTGAAGGCGCCGGCGGCAAGATCATAAAGCATGTCGGTAGTACCCCATTTTGCCTGTACAGCGTATTGGGTGTCATCAGCACTAAAAAGAACATCTGCCTTACCTGATGGCTCGGCCAGTTGCCCGCCTTGTATTAATCTTATGTAGCTAATAAAGATTTCCAGCACATGCCCTTTGAATGTAATGCGGCAATCTTTACAGGATTTTGACCGGAGTGAAGTTTCGAGCTTGCCGATCATACCACTGATATCCATATGTCTTGATATTGTGAGCAGCATCCCGGTAAGCAGCTCGATAGACCGCTGCGCTTCCCCCATTGGCGTATAATGTTCTGCTTCCGATGCAACCCGTTGATCAAGGGCCAGTTTCCGTTCTGCACCTTTCTGTTTCCGCTGATCGCGGTTTACCATCGTTCTTTTACGCAATTGCCCCAGCACAAACTCCTCAGTTTGTTCCAGCCGCTTTGGTGCATAAGGATATTTGGCCAGATATAGGTCCTTTGCATTGTCGGGCAGCAGTTCCTCATCACGCCCCTCGAACTCCTTGTTCACTTGCGCGATCAGCGCGTCAAGCTTCTCATCTGGTACAAGCTGAAATACAGTTGGCGAGGTGGTATTATTTTTCCTTTGAACCAGCATGCTGGGGCGAAAAGGCTTTATTTGAGCAGCCGTATCGTTGTCTGGCTGTTCCTCTTTGAGCTGCGTTGACGCATCTGTTGAGAGGTTAACCGGGACAGCAGGCATGCTTTTACCGCCGTTCCCCGCCTGAGTACTGCTGGCTGAAGACGACCCTTTGTTTGTTTTGGCGCTTTGTGAGTGGTTCAAGACGTTGATTGTTATGTTTGTAGTAGTAGCTTTTGGTAGGCAGAATGGCTGCAAGGCATTTCCGGGAATAAATATATATAATTAATGTTTATGTATATGGTTATTTTAGTATTATAGCTTTTTCCGCCTGCCTACGTTAAAAACACATAAAATGGCGATAGTAATTGAAAATAGCAGTAGATAAGTTATTAATACCTGTCCGGCTTATGGACTGGCAGCGTTAAAAAATGGCTCGCTTTATATTCGCCGGTTTGTTTAAAGCCCAATTTTTCGTAAAATGATGCAGCCGTAGGATTGTCAGTGAATAATCGTAATACAGTAAAACTATGGCTAGCCTCGTCTATTATTTTGTTCATTATTAAAGTTGCGTAGCCTGCCCGGCGGAGAGCTTCCCGGACGTACAGGTGTCGCACCCGGCCAACTTTTGGTAGGAGGGCATAGGGGTCGATATTAAGGCCGCCGATGCCTATCAGGTCTTTTTTTAAGAATAGGCCCCATAAGTTTTCACCAGGTTTATTAAACTTGTTAGCGCCGGTATTCCAGTCATCGATTGTTCTTTGTAGGAAATTGTAGCCAAGGTGTTTTGATTCGTTGATCATGGAGTGTAGGTCCATGATGTTTTCGTCTGTGAGGTTGATAAGTTGTGTTTCTTGTTCTACTCGCATGTTTAAATTTAACAGAAAGAATTGAGATAGTATCAGAGGCGTTCTAGCGCCAAATTAGCTTCGTTAGGTCTTGGGTCGCTTGGAAACCAGCAAGCCATAAGGAGCAGTGCAGGTTGATTATATGAAAAATTTTATATATTGTGTTATTGGCGTGTAGATATTCACATAATAACTGAAACGATGAGCGTTTTACTTTGTTTTGGCCGTTACTCCAATAGTCATCTGATAGCCAAAGCAGATATTTGACCCTTCAATGTTTAAACTTTGGCCATGATAATTCGCATTTACGCAATCTTATGTTGCCTGACCGCTTTTCTCCATGTCAGTGCTCAGGACAAGTTAACCGTTATCAAGGCGAAAGCTCTTGTTGACGTTCGCAAGGGGCAACTGATCACACCGGTCCTGATCTACTGCCGGCAGGGCAAAATAGAAAAGGTAGATAGTGGCCCGAACATCCCGTCTGATGCAATCATAATTGACCTGGGAGGCAAATACTTGTTGCCTGGTTTGGTCGACGCACACAGTCATTTATGTCACGAATACCAGTATGAATTGGAAAAAGTAGCTGGAGCTAATATCGTAACCGAAACGGCGATAACCGATAATGCCACGCGGGCATTGATTGGCGCCCGCAACGCACGGGATATGCTATTGGCGGGCTACACCACCGTAAGGGACCTGGGCAATTCCGGAGAAAATACCGACGTTGCGTTGCGAGACGCCATAAACAAAAACTGGCTTCCAGGGCCGCGTATCTACGCTGCCACCCGCGCTTTGTCCCCGATTGGAGGACAATTCAGTAAAATGACACCGGACGCCCGAAAGGTGCTTGTACCAAAAGAGTATAGCGAAATTTGCGGAGCGGAGGAAGCCCGCAAGGCGGTAAGAGAAGCCGTCTTTAACGGCGCTGATTGCATCAAGGTCATTGTCAATAACAATCAACTATCCCTGAACCAGGAGGAACTGACTGCTATCGTTCAGGAGGCTAAGGCGGCCAATCTGAAAGTTGCCGCGCACGCCACCAACGGAGACCAACCAGCCCTAAACGCCATCAATGCCGGTGTAAATTCAATTGAACATGGCTACACGCTGTCTGCTCCGGTATTGAAATTAATGGCTGAAAAGGGAATTTACCTGGTGCCAACTGACCGGACTGGTGTTGACAGATATCAGCAACGCATCAAACGCGCGCTGGAAGCTGGGGTCAAGATTGCGTTTGGGTCAGATATGTATTATTACGATGCACAGCGTAACCGGGGCGAAGTGACGGTGAGTACCTATCACGCCTATAGCCAATCGGGAATGAGCAATGCGCAGATCCTCCGTTCGGCAACGATGAATTCTGGTGAGCTAGTGGCTGGACCTGGAAAGATTGGATTGCTGGAGCCAGGATATCTGGCTGATATTATTGCGGTGGATGAAGATCCGTTAGTAAAGGTGGAAACGCTTGAACACGTTGTTTTTGTTATGAAGGAGGGAAAGGTTGTTAATCGATGTGATTGAGTTGTTGGACGGGTGGTGACCTTGATTAATGAGAGGTTGTTTGGTAAACGGCTATAGAAAGTGCGAGGGAAGTGTTGAAAAGCCATGGAATTCAGCGCGGGTAGCGCATCGTCACAGCACGAAAAATCATTGAGGTTACAGAATGCTCACCAGCAAGGAAAATGTGGCTAAGCATTTCAATTAAAAGAACGGCGAAACTCCAGTGGAGAGAGGCTGGTTTTGGTTTTAAACAGTTTACTGAAGGATTGCAGGTGCTCAAAACCCAACTCATAAGCGATCTCGCTAACTGATAGGTTGGTTGTTGAGAGTTTCTCTTTAGCCAGTTCGATCAGCTTGTTGTGCAAATGCTGCTGAGTATTCTGTCCGGTCAGGTGTTTAAGCAAGGTGCTCAGGTAGCCTGGTGAAATGTTTAGGTTCTCAGCTATGTAGGTCACACTGGGCAGTCCTTTTTGGGCAAGTGCGCCGCTGTTAAAGTAACTGGCTAGCAGATCTTCCAGTTTGCTTAGCATCTCATGACTGGCAACCTTGCGGGTGATGAACTGCCGTTGGTAGAACCTTTCAGAATAAGTTAGTAAAAGTTCGAGTTGAGCGGTGATCACGTTCTCACTAAACCGGTCAATATTGGTATGATACTCTTGTTCAATATTTTGAACGATAGCGGTAAGCATCGTTTCTTCCTTGTCTGATAAATAAAGCGCTTCATTAACAGCGTAATTAAAGAACTCATATTTTTTTATGTTTTTAGCCAGCGGCGTGTTCCATAAAAAGTCTGGATGGATCAGGATCATCCAGCCTTCGGGGTGGTGCATTACTGCACTTTTTTCAAATTCCACCCCAAAGACTTGTCCGGGGGACATAAAGAACAATACGCCGTCATCGAAATCGCTGGTACGCTGCCCGTATTTGAATTTCGCGTTCCTCACCCTCTTCATTGAGATCGAATAAAAATCATAGATCAGGCTGAACGGGCTCTCAGCGAGGGGGGTGTTCAAATCATCCATATGTACCACGCTGATCAGCGGATGTGCCGGGTTAGGCAGGCCTGTAGCCCGGTGATATTCGGTGATGGTGTGAAAACGGAAAATTTGGTGGTTGTTCATCGTGAGTTAAAGTTCGCTATTTTTCTGGTATACGGCAGCAAGCTCCCTGGCAAGACCGCGGATATGGCGGATCCCATTTTCGGCCGGTTCCGGTAAAGCTTTGTCAGCGGCTGCCTAATATTCCCTGAGGAACCAGTTATAATTTCATCGCTCTTATCTGGTATAAACGCCATTTTCAATATCTGTAAGCAAAGCGGGGTGTGTTGGACGCCAGTTCAAGTTTTCCCGTGTCTGCTTGCTGGATGCGGGGCAGTCGATCGCCGCCATGTGCGAGAACCAGCCAAAATGTTCTGCGGCCGCTTCCGGCGCAACTGATGCTACGGGGATGTTCAGTTGTTTTCCTATGGCTTCGGCTATCGTTCTGGTTGTGATGGCTTCCTCCGCAGAACCATGAAAGCGAGCTCCCGGTGTAGCATTCTCTAAGGCCAATCTGTATAAATGAGCTGCATCCAGCCTATGTACAGCGTTCCATCGGTTGAGTCCTTCGCCTACATAAGCAGAAACTCCCTTTTCGCGTGCGATCTTAACCAGTATTGGTATAAATCCGTGTTTATCCTCATCACCATGCACAGACGGCGACAGGCGAATGACTGCTGCGCGGACCCCTAGCGCGGCGACAGTATCTGCGGCCTGTTCGGAAGCCCTTGGCCAGGCGGGGTTGAGCGGGGGTATGATATCTTCCGTTGCCAGTTTTCCGGGGCTGGTCAACGCCGTGCCGGATGTGATAATAAAGGGGCGGTCAGAATTGGCCAATACTTCACCGATGGTTTCAATGGCTATTTTATCTACCTGGCAAACTTCCCGGAACCGAGTAAAGTCATGGATAAACCCTGCATGGATCACGCCGTCTGCAGACGCAGCTCCGCTGCGCAGGTTGTCGAGATCTTCCAGGTCACCCCGATGAATTGCTGCACCTGCATCGATCAATTTTTGGGCTGATGCATCTGAACGTGCCAGCCCTAATACCTGGTGACCGGCATTTATTAATTCCTGCACAATGGCAGTACCGATAAAGCCTGTGGCTCCTGTGACAAATACGCGCATTATAGTCTTCTCTTTTGTTGATGCGAAGATCATCTGCTTTGGGCGGGAGAATTTATCCAAATCTGGGTTTAGTTTAGCCGAAAACCGGAAAAGTTATCGCGGTGGCGAAAAATTGCTTCAGGTATGAGTATGTTCTTTGGGCGTAAATGTTATTTACGTAGTATATGGGATATTATTGATGCGTCACTTATTGTACAATTGTTGTAGGATTACATTTATTAGAATATGTAAAGCATTTTTAGTTACAATGGGCCTCACCAAGCAGGACGCCATAGGCATTATCTGCTTTAGGATCATTTGAGGAACCATACTTTACAACCTTTATCCAGTTAACAGTCGAATTATGTTCCGCCAGTACCTGGCAGAGATACTGCGCGTAGCCGTCACGCCGGGTGCCGTCATCATCTACTGCAGCATAAAGGACATTAGCTTCAGTTATAACTGCATCTTTTATTTTAGGTTCCTTTTTTACTTCTGTTAACGCCTCTTGATTGTTTGGATTAGTGGCGGGGTTTTCTGCCGTACCGCAGGAGAAAATTACTAAAGCTGTAGTGGTGGCCAGGATGATGTTTTTCATGGATATATAACTTTTTACAATGTTAATTTAGCATTAGTGGATATTATTGTAAGTTACACAATCGTTCTATATATTTCTCGCAGAGTGGGGCTAATATTTTGTCTGCTGTTATGACCAATACCATTGAGAACTTCCACAGGCAGCTACGAGCTGTTACAAAACCAAAAGGCGTCTTCAATCAGAAGACGCCCCAGTGAAGTTCTTATTCCTAACACTATTTCAATACAGCTCCATTTATTTGGATATACCTCCGGGAATTAATCCAGGCGCAGGTTTACGTTCTGATTAAAGGACACCGGTATCCAGATGGAATAGCCTGCCACCTTTTGTGTAGTAGATTGCGAAACATATTCACCAAATTTGATGGCGCCGTTCTTATAAACGATATGCTCCCACACTACACCATGATCGCCCGTAGGCGCCGGATAATGATCAGTATATTTTAAAGAAGTTTTCTGGTTATTAAGCCATTCCCAGTTAAACTGAACGGTATAGCCGTCTGCGTTGTAATGGGTGCCGGTACCATCTGCACGGAAGGTTAGTGTCTGAATATCCAGGCTCTCCATATTACCGGATCCGCCTCTCAGATAATAGCCATAAATATTATTTCTTATCCACCTTGACTCCTGCGTTTTCCAGGCAGTAGAGGTAAGAATGGTGGTGGTCATTGCCGTGTCTTTAAGCTGCAGGGTATCAGTAATATGCACTGTGTCGCGGATAATAAGAGTATCGGTATTTTTCTTTGCTGCAGGATGAAACACTGACCTGCAAAGATGTCAACGCAATAATGGCTAATACGGGTAACGCCGATAAAATTTCATGGGTAAGGGATTTATTTGAGGGTCAAAAATAGGATATTTTACGTATTCAAATTAGTTTTTTTTGTATATGTAACTGTGTTCCTTCCCTATGAGGGGCGCTTCCAGTCTCTCACAAATACTCCTTTTGAATATTTGAGCATTGATGATGTCAATCCTTGGGCAATCTGTTCGGTTTGTAGAGTTTCCAGGTCTCTGAGCCCTTCGTTGTTCTTACTTCTTAATATTCCTAGAATTATCTCATTATCTGGCTCATAAAAGACAACATATGTATAGGATTCTGTATGCAGTGAGACAAGCCCCAGATCATTCGATTTAATTTCTTTCATACTATCAACTGTGCGCTCAAAGTCACTGATGAAATCTGCATCAGTGACTTTGTCCTTTGCAATTTTTAGTCTGGTCGAGTATAGTGAGAAGATATGATCATAAGGCATGATAAGGCCTGGAAAATACAAACAGTCTTCAGATCTAATGCAGTGGATGCATTCGCTCACATACTTATTTCCTGTATTCCGTTCACATAGCCTGTTAAACAATGGAAAAGAAAGTCGTCTTTGTTCTTTCATAAGCAAAGTAGTGGGATAGGTTTGTTAAATATATATTATAAGTTTATTCTCCCAGAATAGAGAATGTTCGCCGATCTACTTGATAAAAGAAGGGATAAACAGGTTTTTGTCGTCACTTTATTTTTATGTAGATAGCTTACCCCTGATAGAACTATGTCTACCAGAAAAGCCTGCACAGCGTAAATCATAGCATAAAAATAAAATCCGCATATCGCGTGGAGGGGCCAACTTCAGTGATCCAGCTGGGTTCAAAAGGAACCCGGCCAAATGCCCGACTAAAAAGTCCTAAAAAAGTAAAACCCGCGCTCAGCGCAGGTTTCTACTTTGTATCAGTCTTACTATGCGGACCGGACGGGACTGCAATAAGGCCTTATAAATCGTGAGCTTGAGGAGGTTTTAAGATTAGTGTAACCTTTTTTGTTACCTCTCGGAATAGCTTATTTTGACAGAGCTTGAAGGACTCTTTATTTTCGATAAATATATCGAATATATAGACCGAACCAATGCAAATTATATCGAATTTTATTAAGAGAAAGTTTGACGAATAACAAGCTGTGCGTTTTTACGTGAAATGACAATCAACGGAGGCGATATTAACATGTTTAATGTCTTTGTAAAGTTTATGCAACTGTTTTTTAATGCATCAGATCCTAACATTCAGATTGTTATTCTAAAGAATACTAACGTTAAAATTTGGTATAAATCGACATTTTACGTATGTTTAATTAATTTAATTTTTTAATCAATAAAAGCTGTTATGAGCGAAATAGTAGATAGATTTCAGGAAGCGCAGAGAAGTCTTGTCTTGCAATCTTCCGACCTTTCACTAGGTTCAATAGCAGAAATGGTAGATTCCGGCGCTATAGACTTGTCACCAGGATACCAGCGCAGGGAAAGATGGACGCCAGCAAAAGAGTCAGCATTGATTGAATCCTTTTTATTAAATATTCCTGTCCCTCCTATTTACCTAGCAGAAGATACATACGGAAAGTACAGTGTGATTGATGGTAAACAACGTGTGACGGCGATTCACAAGTTCATTAGGTTGGGGACAGTGTTGCAAAGCTTGGAGAAATTCCAGGAGCTTGAAGGATTATCCTATACAGATCTGCCGCAAACGTTATCAAATGCACTTACTATTAGGCCATATTTACGTGTTGTTACCTTGTTGAATCAGTCGGATCCTGAATTGAAATACCAGGTATTTACACGACTAAACACTGGAGGGGATAAATTACTTCCGCAGGAAATCAGAAATGTCGCGTTTATGGGGCCGCTAAACGACTTGATCCTTGAGCTGGCTCGACATCCATTTCTGCGTAGGCAATTGAAGATCATAACGGAAAATGAAAAAGCATACAAAGAAATGACAGATGCCGAATATGTATTGCGGTTTTTTACGATTAGGGAGTACTGGGAAAATTTTCAAGGCAATATCAATGTCGCTATGAATAGATTTATGCACACACATCGACATAGTAGTCCGGACCAAATCGCAACATTGCGGGCAATTTTTGAACGAACAATAGACTTGTGCGCAACGGTTTGGGAGGATAATGCTTTCCAGCGATCAGATGGTGAGGAGCATCGGCGTCAGATAATTCAAGGTTTCTTTGACGTCCAAATGGTACCACTTTCTATAATGCTAGAGCGAAATATTGATGTAACGCAAGACCAGATAATTCAGATAAGGCAGCAGTTTCTTGAACTATATAATACCGACGAGGTATTTCAAGACTCCATTCGTCAATTTACATCTAATCCAGTACGAGTACATTATAGGATTAATACAATGCTGCAATTGTTAAACCAAATCCTTTAAACCTCCTTATGGTATCTCTAGCCCGAAGGTTCTACCTTGATAGAATGGGTATCCTCCAGCATACTTTAACGGATCCAATTATCATAGATGGACCTGCTGCCAACGTTGTGCATAATGAACGAGCTAGGTTTTTGAGAAATGGTCTAGCGATCATCAGCTTCAATATCTTGGAAGATTTTTTCAAACAAAGGATTGGCGAAGTTCTTCAACATGTTGCTACCTCGCCCGTTCAATTCCAAAGGCTGCCAGTAAAGATCCAGGAAGCGACGCTTCTTTCTTCCTTGGCAGGTATACAAAAGATTGCCGACCGCATGCGCAAAAACGGCGAGGACTGGCGGACGTTTATCCAAACAGAAGCAAATAAGTTGTCAAGCTCCGCTGCAATGCCGTATTTATTGTCAAGTTATGGGATGGGATATAAAAACTCGAATTTAAGCGAAGAGGAAATTGCTAGTTTTTTGGGCGCATTTCAGGTGGAGGGGGCTTGGCAAGGTATTGAACAAGTAACTAATTTAATTGGTTGTTCAGTGATTTCGGCAAAAACACAGTTCGTTAATGCTGCAAATCGGCGGCATGCCGCTGCGCATGATCCAAACGTTCAGACTCCGCTTACAGATATAAAAGACTTCGCAAATTGTGTAAAGTCAATTGCTTTAGGTTTTGATTTCCTTATTTCGCAGGCAGCACATTACCTAAAGAATAATCACTTACCGTATATAAATGCTACAGCCAAGATAAGGCCAACAGACCTACACATACGATTTATTCGGAAAATCAGAAGCACTTCCTATCAAGAAATGGACAAAAATAATCGAAGTGTAATCAAAATACATACAGATGAAGCAACGGCTGTCGCATCACTGAGAAGTCGTCGGAATTATACCAAGGATATGATTGTTGTTGTTGATTATCCGTCGTATGTAGAAAGTTGGTATACTTCCTTGTAAGGTTGCCTTGGCTTACCTAAAGCAGTTGCAGATAGGATGTGGGCAAATCTATTGTAATGCTAAAAAGAATATGAAACCATGAGGCTGATGTAGAGTGAGTTTCATATTTCCAAACAAAAAGCCGAGTCATTATTTGGCTTTTTAGCGTCATCCCGTTAGGACTACGCTAGGTATCTCCGATGCCGCACGTATAGCTGGCTTTCAGGAACTTCAAAGAATAGATAACCTTTTTCGCCACCTTTCTGAATAGCCAATTTTGACCATGTTTGTAAGAACCATAGCTAGTACAGATATATTGAATGCCAATGGAAAATGACATAAATGAAACTAAATCGTGTGCGCTTTTTGGGGGTGACAACTTCGTGTTACTACAACCTGTGGCCATTTTATGTATTTTCGAAGTTAAAATTAGTGTCCAGGCTATCTTTATATCTGATCTCTATTCTTTGAATTTGTCAATCGAGTTAGGGAGTCAAGCTCAAGGTGTCTTCTCCCAAAATCATAGCTTGTGGTCAGACTTTCATCAACGAAAGCCATTCCAATTTGCTTCAAAATTTCTTTTGCTGATTCAAATAATCCATTAACTAACAATAGATTATCAAAGTTTAAGTTTATAGACTCCGTTTGTTCAAAGTCATAGTGTGCAATTTGTTTATGTCGCAAGTTTTTGATAGTTGAAATTTGCCGTGAAAGGTTTGATAAATTTAATCTTAAATTATTTCTACTTTCAGACGCTATTAAATATTCGTATTCAGGCTCTAATATTCTAAAAAAACTATATTTATTATTCCGTCCAAAAGGGCCGTATAGTGCATACAAGTCCACTATAACGCTCCTGTAGTTGATATGTGCGGTAAAATGTAGGAATCTATTATTTATTAGAATTGGCAGATCTTTGTCATACCCGTCTTTAATATAATTAACTAATTGTATTTTTTTCTCGACGTAGGCTGCAATAAGATACTGTTTGCCCAATAATTCTGCTAGTTCAAGTGTCATATAAAAATTTACTGTAAAAGTCTGTATTATGTGCGCAATCGAGCTGCGCAGATAAAAGATTTTTCATATAGTCAATAAGTTATTGATGGAATGAAGTGGACGGCTTTCCGGCTTGTCGCAGGAGGTACAATGGCGGCAACTGCGTCAGCGCCCTCAAACGCGCTTTAAACCCGGCGTTGACCTGGTGTATCAATGTACCAGGAACCTAGTTATTTCTTCTTCTTTTAACCCGGCGAACTGACAAAATTCTGTAATGGTTACAAGCTGTCCTGGCTTTTTTCCATAAGTTTTACGAATACGTTGCAAGAGCAGACGAGCAGTTCGTCCCTTCCTGCCTGTGATATTTTCTATGTCACGGGCGTAAATCACTATGCGGTTTGGGATCAATTTATTCATTATTGGCATAAACGGCATGCAAATTTTTCTCGTTAAAAATGCCGGCGTAGCTTGATGTGGTAATTGCAAATTTACAACATCCTGCGCAGATGTAAGCCTAATGGGCATGGCTACGTGAACTGCCCTATTGTAATCTAAATTGTATTAAGATGGCAAAACAAACAGGGATTTTACCCTTAGAAGGTACCATTGGCAATGTGACCTTCTATAAAACCAAAGCGGGGTACCTGGCGAGACAGAAAGGTGGCGTGGATGGTCGCCGTATTGCAACGGATGCGGCCTTCCAGCGCACCCGTGAAAACGGTAGTGAGTTTGGCCGGGCAGGAAAGGCCAGTAAGCTGTTACGGACTGCATTCCGGGCATTGCTGTTGACGGCAAGCGACAGTTATGTAGCAAGTCGGCTGACGGCTGCAATGGTGAAGGTGATCCGTGCGGATGCGACCAATAGCCGTGGACAGCGAAATGTGATAGATGGAGAGGCGGAGCTTCTAAGCGGGTTTGAATTTAACCCCACGGGCCGCCTGGGTGGTACTCTATATGCTCCTTTTACATCAGCGATTGACCGCGCGACGGGCGCGCTGACGGTGGCTATACCTCCGTTTATACCCATTAATATGCTGGCGACGCCTGCCGGCGCTACCAATTTCCGGATTGTAATGGCGGGCGCAGAAGTGGGCTTTGAGGCAGAGGAGTTTGTAAATGGCACCGCTGCCAGTGAACAGCTGGAAATCAATGCTACTTCAACGGCTGAACTTAGTTTGGCGGTTAATGTAACTGCAAATAGCACTAGCCCGCTGTTTGTGGTAGTGGGCATTGAGTTCTTCCAGGTGGTGAACGGTGAGCTGTATAGCCTGAAAAATGGCGCTTACAATGCGCTGGCTATAGTGAAGGTGTCAGGTACCGCTGCTGTTGCAGAAGGAACGCCTCCGGCTTAAGAACCTGGTGGTTGATGTGGGTTAAGCTACTAACGTAAGAGTGGTATTGTTTAACATTTAAAAAAGGTGTGTATGAAATTAACAGACCGGTTACTGGCCCCAACTCCACCTTTCTTTGCGAAGGTGCGGAACATTGGGCTGATCCTGACCGCGGTTAGCTCCGCTGTCTTAGGATTACCTGTTTTGGCGGCGCTGCCTGCTATCATCGGGAAAGTAGCTGCTTACCTGGCTGTTGCGGGCACGGTGATGAGTGGTATAAGCCAGACAGCAGTTGATACCGACGCTGATTAGCGTTTATGACAATAGCTTCCGGCGAGGTGTGGTTACCTTCGGATGTTTGGTGTTAGGGCCTCCGCGTATGCGGGGGCCTTCTTATTTTAACCCAGTAATGATTGTAATTTGGCTTTTGTAAGAAATGCATCCATCACAGCGAGTAAATGAGCCTGGTCTTCGGGCTGCAGCTGATTAAATTGCTGCAGCTGGGCAGGGAGCTCACCGGTTAGCTCATTACCAGGGCTTGTAATGCCGTTTACCAGGTAGTCCAGTGACGTGTTTAACGCCTTGGCAAATTTCGCAGCTATATCAATGGAGGGCGTGGGTACTCCTCTTTCGTATTTGCTAACTATATCGCCAGTATATCCTACAAGAGTGCCTAACTCGGCCTGAGTCATCTTTTTCAGCTTACGGACAATAGCAACACGTTCACCGAAGGTCATAACAGGATATTGGGTTATCAGGTTAATTAAAGTAAAATTTCAATTGCTAATCTACCAACAATTTATTGAATTACAGACGCATTAGCATATTGATCAATATTATTTAGCAATATCATACTATATAATTGACTTATATATGGTATAAATATGCTTAAAAAAGTGTTTTTATACTTTGTCTTTACTGGTATAATCGCTATATTTACAGCATAATCATACTATTTATGAAAACCAATTTCAATTCCCGTGAGTTGACTGTTTCCGCTATGCCCGGTAGCTCAAATGACTCACCGTTTATACGATTATCCGGCCAATGGCTGCAGAAGGCAGGCTTTAATATTGGTGATAAGGTAACCGTAGATGTGGGGCATGAATATATAATGATAAGGCGGTTAAAGCCCCCAGCACCGGCGCAGCCTATTGACTTTAAGAAAAAGAAACGTGGTAGACGGGTTTTGCAGGATATCCAACAGAATTGCCCGGTATTAGGGCTTTGTTAACCCTTTATTTTGTTAACCCACGGCGGCCGGAGTTACAGGCTGGCCGTCCGTGGTTAACGATTGTCATGTTTCCCCAGCTTCATTTTTTAACCCCCTTTCCTTTTTGTAATTTTATGGTAGTATATACAGATACGTCTGTTATAGGCGGCTGCTTTGATCCTGAGTTTATGGAGCATAGCCAGGCGCTTTTCAGAGAGTTTAAGACCGGGCAGAAAAAGCTGCAGCTTTCCGACCTGGTACTATTGGAGCTCCAGGAGGCAGGCAAAGAAGTGATGACGAAATTAGCAGATGTGCCTAAACGGTACAAAATAGAGGTTAAAAGCACCGTGAAGGCAATAAGATTGGCTAAAACGTATATCTCTGAAGGCGCCTTGAGTAATCGCAGCTATAATGATGCCTTGCACATTGCCCTGGCGACGTTGCACAATGCAGATGTACTGGCATCCTGGAACTTTAAACATATTGTTAATCTTGACAGGATTAAATTGTATAATGCCATTAATGCCCGGATGGGTTACCGGATCATTGAGATCAGGACGCCCCGGGAGATCTTAAAACCCGTTGATGATGAAAAAAGCTAAAAAGTATGATGCGGTTGCCGAAGTGCGGAAGGTACGCGAGAAATTGAGCGTTAAGTACTGGGAAAACCCGGATTTGCTGTTGCGGGATCTGAAAGCCGCCAGACAAAGATATCATAGCGAGATGCAGGCCAGATAGTTCTCGACGCTTTATCCTGGGCAACCAGGAGGTTCCAGGGCGTTATGCCCCGGACCTCTTATCCACAATGTATTAGCCTTCTCATATTTTCCCTTAGTTCCTCGCGCTGGCTTTCATCTTTTGTTACTGCAAAGTCCAGCTGCAGCGTGCCGAATGCACATTTGTTACAGTGGCAATCAAGCCGCGGTGAGTAGTTGAACCCTATGCCGCAGATAATGCAAATGAACTCCCCATAATAAACGTTGATTGAGGGCCTGTGATACCAGAATAACTCCATAGTAAAATATTTTATTGGTAAAAAATACTAAGCAGCAAAAAACAGCTTAGCGACTAGCCATTAGCGGCGTATGCCCAAGCCAAAAGGAACGCGGAATAAATGCGTGGATTGATGTGGTTGATGGCTTGATGCGGTTGGTGCAGGATGTGCAGTTGAGGGTTAGTACTGAAGCTTTATGCCGAACCTTTTGGCGGCTTTGTGCGCGAGCACGCCGCAATAAATTTGCGAGGCTGTTTTTTTGCGGATAAGGCCGGAGTACTGGTTCTAACAGGGTATCGGGAAAGTATACGTCGGTTCGTAGTCAATGTTGAGCTATCGGTCGAGTTGATGATCAGGGGATGATGCTGGGTGGCTATAATCTGTCGCTTAATAGGATTCCCGCCGCCCCCCGCCAACGCTGCCCCGGCCACAGGGCCAAGAGCGTGAGCGAAGCGTAGGCTTAGAGCGTGGGCGGCGAGCGCGGGGCCCTGTTGGCCGCGGCTTCGGCCTTAGTGTAGCCGGGAGCGGAGCGGACGGCAAATCAAAAAGAGAAAGGCCGGGGCAGCAAGGCGGGTGGCGGACGAATATGGGCAGCGGTCGGATGGCAAAAGGGCCGATAAAATTAGAGGACCTCCTTTACACGCACACAGGCCCTTTTGCCAGACGCCGGTAGCTGCCCGAACGGAGGGAGCGGCAGCAGCAAGCCGCGTGACAAGTGGCGCCGACGAAGGAGGCGCAGGCGTAGCGACGTGGAGCGATGTGGAGCGAAGCGAAACAGCGCGGAACGCCGCTTAAGCCGGCACTTGGCGCGTCGGCTTGCCTGCCGTGACCGTAGTGAGACCGCTTTTCCCGGTTAGTTGAGGAGGGGTGTCAGAAACCGGAGGAGGGGCTGCTCAATAGTAGCAATGCGGATGAACGGAGTGCGACGCAACGATGCTTAATAGTAATGCAAATGTTGGTTCCCAAATCTGTTTTCACTATGCAGTGCAAATTCGATTCCTTTCCTAGCCACAAAGTAGAGGACCATTTTAATAGCATGTCGCTCCTCACAGTCTACTTCTTTAGACCATTGACAGTCTAACCTCACAATATAGTACCTTCCTCACAATATCACGTAACAAAGAAGGGCCTCTTTCCTTTGACACCTTCTTATTATCTGGGGCAGTTTTAATTTTCACACAACTCTTTCTTATTCGATATAAAACAGGTTCGATTATTGACATCTATCCTTAGTTTTTTAAAGAATCTAGCTATATAAAAAACTTTTCCCATTGTTGTTTTCAATTAGGATTTGATAAGTGTCAATTTCAGGATTAGCTAAATTTATAGCATACTCAATACCAAATATTGCTATGATAAAAAATAATTCATTAGCATCTGAATAATGAAAAGTATATTCATGCAGTATCTCATATGCATCATCATTTTCCGAATTGAACAGAGAGCCTGGTGGATACAATATTCTTTGGCTGTAACACCAAAATTTAATCTTTGTTGGTCCGTAGCGCACGTAGCTTCTTAAAGGTTCCAGTTCGGCTTTATTAATTATTTCTGCTACCCAACCACCAACGTGGAGTGTTTTTTGAATTAATGCTTCTATAGCTATTTTCCCTAGCAAGCGTGATAATGGTATGTTTTTAGAGACCGGTTCAATATGATTCGGAATATACAGTGTATTAACTTTTCCTTTCGCAATTAGGTCTGCAATCTTCGGATTTGAGATGTCAATAAGAATACCTGAAGCTTCCCTATAAACGTCGACTTTACCTCCTTCGGGATGAATTGTAAGACCTGTTGAAGGTATGGTTTTTCTTTTTTTTGACAACACGTTCTGAGTGGACCTAATAAATCTAAAATATTCTTGGCTTAATAATTCATTCTCAATCTTAATAGCGAAATATGAATTACATTGATCACAAACTATTCCTTTAGGTAATATGTGGTCTTTATTGCCAAGGCTTTCAGGTATAATATGCTCTACACTAGTTGAGTTGTCAGAATTTCTCTTGCAAAAAATACATTGCATATTTCAGGTAATTTTAAATAAAAAGTTCGGTGTCGAAGTAGTTAGCAATCGAACTGTGGTCTAAGTACGGGTTCTTGGTTTTACTGTTCTTATTTCGGCTATCTCATCAGCAGGGAGGATAATAGTAGTGTAGAAAAATATTATTTTCTCTCTTTTTCTTGGATACTATATATCTCATACGCAGCGTCCTCGAATTTAGAATAATAGGCTGCTTTATCCTTCAATTTTGTTACGCCCAGTGTTTTTAATATACAAATTCCCAAAAGGGTCTGCGCAGTAAAATAATCCTTATAGAAAGATAATCCTTGGTTTAACTCTTTAGTCATACCATGTGATAGATTATTACGAAAGGAAGCGGCTGTTTGGGGAAAGTTGGCCAAAGAGATATTGGCGAATAGTTTGTCCAAGTCTGATTCCAATTCATTTACAATTGTTAAAAGTTTTTCTTCCAATTTTGGATACTTTGTAAACTTAAAGGTATTATTGAGCCACTGTTTAAGTGGCGAAGGAGGTATTTGGTCTAGTATAGCTTTCTTCTTTTCATCAAATTTCTTCCGATCCTCAGCTGTTAGAATAATTTCAAATCGTTCTCTATAATAATCTTCCAATCCTTGTATAAGATTCAAAAACCGATTATTGAACATCACGTTACTTAATTTAGCATCTGATCCCTGAAACCAGTTATTGGAATCCAGATAATATTCATAAATATTATAAAATCTCTCATTTTTAAACCATTTTATAATAACCTCATTTATCTCTTGTCTAGAAGAAGTCCATCCACTCAACAACATGTTTTTCGCAGTTAAGAGGGTACGATCGATTTTTTTCTTTCTTCTTAACGTATAATTACGGACATAGATACTTTGAGCTATTAAGTTACCACTAGACGCCGTTACAATGCTAGCATCTAATTCAACGTATTGCACATCTATGTCAACGTAAATGATTGTAGAGTTGAGAGGCCTTCCTAGACAAAAAAGATAATAGCTTTAAAAATGTAATTCCGTCTCTTAGAAGCCTTTCAAAACCAACATTCCTGTCATACTGAAAACGGGCATACTTTTCGTAAGTTACCTTATAACTAACATTCATCTGCTCAATATGCTTCATGACTTTGTCCCATAGAATCAAGGTGAGTTCTTCATTGACTTTTATTTCATCATTGGTTAAGGCATCTTGAATAATATGGTTTCCGTTAATAAACAGTCCCTGCTTTCCCTCAAGTTTATTAAGAGAATTTTCTCCGTCATACCATGCTGAGAGGTGAGGGAAAATAAACGTTCCTGACCGAACAGGTATACTATCTTCCTTAAAATGAACACCTAAAAAAACATACTCAACTTGGTAGGTTATCAGATAAAGGCTCCTACCTAATTTAGAGTATCCGGCTAATTGGCAATTATACAGAGTAATTTTGTTACTGCTACTTCCAAGGATAATCTGGTGTAAATGCTTAGGATGAAATTTTCCACTGTCCACTTTTCCGCCTTCAATAAACTCTGCCCCAATTATTTCCAACTTTATATCCTTAGCCTCATCATCAATAGTTAATTGTCCATCATGTTTACTGCCGCCCAGTAAAAACCATTCGCCGTTATATTCACCTTTCATAAGTAGAATTGATTAATTGAATATCCGCTAGTAATTCGTCTGTTATATAAAAATATTCTTGTTTGCGAATATAAGCAGATAGTTTTCAACGAAGTGATTGCCTTATCAAGCCAAAGCACAGAAAATTGTAATTAGCTAACAATCGCTAGCTAGAATTCGTTCTTGCTGTGGACCCTTTTATACAAATGGATGCTATTCATGCTGTCTTAGGACATCTAATCCACGATGGCGTAATTGGAGCAAGGAGATAATAGGCAAAGGGATTTCCTTTTCTTTCAGTAACGCTAACGGGATTGCTTCAGCCGTAATGATCACAGAAACAATCTTATAATTACCAGTGATCTTCAGGTGATCTGCGAGCTGTTGGTAGTTGTTTTGCAACCATTGGTGACGAGCAATATGCCTATCGATCCGCGACTCTGCGGTTCGGCCTTCCTTGCCAAGATACTCATCCATTTCCTGCTTCATCTCGTGGATATTGCGAGCGCCATAGATAGCCTTACACTCCAAAGGGTAAATGATCTTTTGGTCGTGATCAACAACCAGTAGATCGATATCGCCATAGTCTTTATCCGCTTCCAGGTGGCCGCCGGGTTTGATCTTTACTTCGTACGAGATCACCTCAAATGTAGTATTGCCTAAGAACCAGTCACGAACTGCGATGCGAAAATCTTTGCCACGCTGGGTATTGACCTTGCCCATGAAAGTTTTCATGAGGTTACTTTTACCATCGAGCTTACCGACAGACATCAGCTTTAAAAGGTTATCCGTGGCATCGAGCAGGTGGCGGAGGCCGAAGTAATAAATGCTATCTTTCTCAGCATCCAGACGGACTAGAGGACGGCGTAGATAGGAAAGCGGGCGGTTGTATCCCCAGGGAAATACTTCTTTGTTGAGATAGCCCGTAGGTGGTTTGCCCAATCCCGGCCTTTGTCGTAAGCTGAGTAGATCCAACGCGGCAATTACTTCTTCTGCCTTGATTTCCGGTGCTCTTTCTGCGATATGAGAAAGAAGATCCTTTTCCGGGAGCGCCAAGAAAGCCGCACCATCGGAAAAGCCGATATCTACCATAGTACCAATTACAGTGCTGAAGGCGTTTAGTGATAATCCGTATTCTGCTATAAAAGCGTCGTCCACCTCTTTGTTCTCTGCTGTATAAATACCCTTTTTGCCCCGCTCGTACAGATACATTTTCTCAAATTTGCTTTGTATTTTAAACAGCTCGGCCTCTACCTTTATTGTTCTGTATTGATGAATAAATTCTTTATCAAACGTTTTGTCCATACCTAACCGGCCTGAAGGCAATAAGCCCATCTGCGGGTCCGCGAAACCTTTGTGAATGGTATCAGATACCATCCCCCATGTGATGGACTGGTCCACCATGGCCAACAGCCGGTCTATATCATCGAAATTAGGCTTTTTGTTGCCGGTAGGCGGTACAGCTGCTACAAACTCGATGAGTACCCGATATGACAAGGCTGTGGGCACCAGGAGCTGTTCTTGGTCACTCAACTTTGCCTTCTCATTTTCAAAGGTCGAAAAGCAGGCGATCCTTGCAGGCAAGTAAAAGTCACGCGACTCCCTGTGCTGTATCGCGCGTTCATAATGTGCGATCAAGTAAGGAACCAATTCATGCGCATTATATTGAGCGATCTCCTTAGCGGTCTGCCTCAGTAGCGAATCAACCACTTTAGCCAATAATGCAGTCTTTTCTTCTCTGGTCTCAATGTTTTTAGGAACCACAGTACCCGCTGGTAGCCATCCTACTATACGATCTAAGACCCATGCGATATCATAATCCTGCAGATAACGCATGGATGGCAACCCACGCGGATCTGTTTTCGGATGCTGGGTAACATCCCTAAGTAGCAGCATTTTAGCATGTGCAGGCTGCAAATATTGGTCTGCCAGTTCACTTATGACCTCTTCAGATGGAATGACATCCTGATTTCCCGTCACCGGCAGTTGACGTAGGCCATTCAATACGGCTCTGATCAACGATTTATCGGCCGAGTTATCACTTCGTTGGATTAAGGTGAAGATACCGGCAGGAACAATTATTTGTATGCCCCTCATAGTCACTGCAACCTTGATCTCCCGCTCGGACAAGTCAGGCTCCTTATCCAGCCTACATAAGTCAGCTACCTTAGGATCAACCTGCACGTCGATTTCAATAGTTGGCAACTGGATAGCTCCGATCCAACTGCGTAAGACATCTTTCATTTTATAGAGCCAGAACAGCACGGCCTCGCAAACATCATGTGCCCAGGTATGGCCGGTGGCACGTTCCTTTTGGTTATTGACAGCCCAAACAGGTACATCAAATATCTCTAGCACTATTCTATAAGTAGGAGAAATTTCGTGTTCGATATAAATAGGGTAATCCTGGCGAAAACGGCGAACAACTGCATAGCCTATTATATCTTTCTCCCATCTCGAAATGGAATGTTCATCCCGTTCCTTTTTACCTTGTTGCTGAAGGTCATTGGACGAGCCCACCGCGACCATCATCGTGCCGCCATTGTTCAGATCTTCATCCGTCGGCAAAATGCTACCCTCGTTTTCCAGGTAGATTGCAAAAGCATCCATTATCCCACCGGCTGAAAAAAGGAAGGTTTTTTCGTGTGCGTCCCCATAAGACCCCGCAAATTTCCAGAGCGTCAACCGTTCTGAATCCTGGTGATAGGCAATCGCTTCAAGCTCTGCTGACTTTAAATGAAGGCTCCTATCATTGCCAGTGGATTTCGGCATCGAAAAATACATCTCCTTATCTACCTCAGGTGTCACAAAGAGGGTTAGTAATTGGTACGGCTCGGTTGTATCAATTTTCTGTAATGCGTCCTTTACCTGTTGGCCACGTTGCGCCAGTGTATCAGAGAGGTCCGTCATTTCTTCTGGTTGACCAGTGCCCGCCTCCCCATTGATCACACAGACATAGGAAAATTTGTTCGTATCGAAGAAATACAGCCTTTCGACCACCAAACTAGTATCTTCTAGGGGCTGAATGGGTAGCTTTAACCGTTGATGGCTCATGTTGAACATAGCATAGTCCACCTGGCGGGCAAAATCTTCTGATAAAATACTTGACAAGTTCTCTTTTGCGCCCATGGTTTCGGCGCTTGTGAAGATAAATTTGACCAGCGCGGTTACAATAGTAGTTGGCGTTAAGCAGATTATGCCTGTACTCGTACGAACTAGCGGTTGTTCTACTAAAATAGGTTCTGGTCTGTCTTCAACAATCCTGGGGTCAGTGAAGTTCACGGTAAAGTGGTCGAGTACATTCGAAGAGATGCCCAGCTGCTGGCATTTAGCCGCCAGCTCTGTATCACTAATGCTTACAGCTTCTTTGTAAATATCAAGTACGTCCTTAGGTGGTGCCTGGAGGAAATAATCCTCGGTTTGCAGCGCCGATTGGTACCTTTGTAGCCCCGCGCGTTTAGCGATAGTATCCGAAATAAACAACATCAAATCTACAGCGGGGCAGACAGCCTTGATAAACGCTTGGGGCAATTTATTCCATCCACCCATTATGGCCCGCAATAGTGCATTGAGAAGTTCTGTATGTGCAGATCCGATGCCAGGTAGGACCGTATGGTTGCCTTGTAAAAAGCTCACATTTTCTGTAAACAGGGAAACAGGAGGGTCTTCGAGATACCGATCTTCCGTATAATTTTCTACAACATACTTCAGGCGCTCAAAGCTGATCGGAGCCCGCTGGTCATTTTCCCGGTGAGATCGCAGCGCATGTAGCGCCAATTGCTCCATCCGGATGTTTTTCCCATGGTTAGCCGCATTGAGTTGTAAGGCTCCAAGAGTGGCCAACAAATCCTGGGAATTGCCGTTTGAAAGCTTTGCTAACAATGGGTCATCTGAAAAAGCTTGTTGAGACTTGATTGGACGTTTTAGGTCAGCCTCATAGTGGCATCTTTTGTACTTTTTGCCGCTACCACAATGACAAGGTGCGTTCTTCGCTAAACTCATAAAAAACGTTTACGGATTAGGGATAACATTAGGGGCTGCACAATATGCAATTACCCATAGTGCTATGAAGCCTATCGGTGGAATAATAATCCAGCCATCTTAGCAAGATTGTCCTGTGTAACAATTGCGATGGTTAGGGACTGTAATAGATCAATTGGAGTAGCGCCGCAATTTAACTCATTGTCACCACATAAAAAAGACAGCATGAAATATCGACTTTACGTGGCTGGCCTAATGACGGTTTAATGGCAAGGGATAATAGTATAGTTTTCATAAAGGCAATATAAACTATTTACACAGTACCCTAAACGCTCCCAGGAGGCGGCCCGTGTTGGTTCCGTCTCCTGGAATTGAGCAATTTATTTAAAGTGCTCAGCCTTGCTTTCTATGATTTGAGAATATCCTGGTGTTTTCCTTCAGGCAGTATCTATACCCTTCAATAAACAGATGTTTTGCTGGCGCGAACTCCTTGTGGATCACGCTCTCCACGAAATGCCGGCAGGACTTCATACTGGGAAGGTCTTTGTAAGGCAGGTTGTGGCCATGCTGGTGGTTCTCCCTGATCCAGCTACGGAGGTGCACTATACGTTCATAGGTGACCTGGTGAGGACTCCAGCGGCTGGCCAGGTCAATAGCGTCATCAATGTGCGTATCGTACGGATGGACCACATATTCTTTTCTACAGATCATCAGCACCCGGCGGCCGTGTTCGTCAAAGGCTGCTTCCTTAACAAATGATGGGTAAAGAAATGCGTTTTCAAGATCAGTTGAGGGATCGGTGTCCGGGGCGTTATCGCCTTTTGTCCGTCGTTTCGGAAGGAAAAGCAATAAGATTGAACATAGCACGCATGCGGCTGCGTAGACGATTGCCATATATCCCTTCCAGTTCATTGCTATTGAGGTTAGTAGTAACATGAGTAATCATTTTGTGTGAAATAAAAAGATCGTATCTGGAAAGCAGGATTTCTGCCGTGACGTTGCAGGTGCTGCCCCAATGGGTGACGTTGGTTTCCAGGCCCAGGTCGTCAAAACAGTATACCCGGGGCATACTGGTATACGGGTAGAAGGAGCTGGTGCTGTACCTGCGGATAATGTCAAACCCGTCCTTGCCGAACTCGAAGCAAATTTGCCTGCAGGAGATGATGATCGGTTTGTAGTCCTCCTGGGTTATCAGGCGCATAAGGTTTATCAGGGAGGTTTTGCCGCAACCTATCCGGCCGGTGAGCAGGATGCCTTTATGCAGGTCTATTCCTTCGATCAGCGCCACCTGTTCGTCCTGCAGGAAGTAGGCCAGGAGCTTTAGGATCACCGGGCGGTCTATGTCCTGCACGGCGAAATGACGGCCGTAAATGTTTTTCCCCTGTTGTTCCAGTGCCTGGAGGAGCTCGTGGTAGTTATAAGGGGTCTTCGTAGCTTTTGTCCTCATTGGCGTGGAGTCGTCCTGGTTTGTTTGCTGTTCGTTTGGTGTCATGGTTGTCTTGTTTTAGAAATTTTTCGTTTAACATCCATTTGTGGCCGGCTGCCTGCCAGTCGGTGATGGGGTTTCCGTTCCCCTGGCGCCAGCCATTAGCCTGGTAGTGGTGGAAAAATTTGCGGGCTTCAACATCCGGGTAGCCAGTATCCTGGAAAAACAGGAGTACCTGGTCCTGGGCCGGAGGTGGGCCAGCCGGCGGCGCGGCGGGCCCCGTTGTCTGTTTGTACCGGTGATTTTCATGCTCAGAATCTTTAATTTTTTCTGCGCGGGAGCGCTTGTTTACACTCTCTCGTTTATTACTGTTTGTTTGTTTATTATTATATAGTCTCAATTTTGAGACTGACCCAGTCTCAAAATTGAGATTGGTATCAGTATCGATTTTGCGACTGGCAGTCTCAATTTTGAGATTGGTGGTAGTATCAATTTTGCGATTGATAGTCGCAATTTTGAGACAGGTGGCAGTATCGATTTTGCAACTGGCAGTCTCAATTCTGAGATTGGTAGCAGTCTCATTTTTGCGACCTGCAGCAGTTGCCTTTTTGAAGGATGGATGGGCGATAATCGGGGGCCTAATAATGGCGTGACTGAATGAGGAAAAGGGCGTTTCCAGGAAGATGCCAGGAAATAATGACAGCTGGGCGGTATTAATTTTTTTTTCTGGTTCACTGTCCAGGTGGCGGATGCTGATCAGGCTAGGTGTTCCGCGCTTTGGTCCTGGCTGGTAAAGGATATACCCAAATGAGTTTAGGTCCTTCAGGCATTGCGTGTAGGTGTTCACAGAACCTATATGGCACAGGTCTATGACTTCTTCGCGCAGGATTGGGAAAGGATTCTGGAAACGGTGCTCGTTCCATATCTGAAAAAGGGACACGTAAAGGCTGATATGGTTAGCGTGTAACCTTTTATCCTGCCGTCCCTGGGCGAAGAAGGCATTCAGATGCCGGATATAGTTCGTGTGTGCCGGCATGCTTAATGGCCCCGTTGTGGTTTGCCCGCAGATTTTTTGTCCTTTTCCATGAGCTTAATGATGTCATCATAGTCATAGAAAATGAGCCCGCCTATTTTGCTATAGGCGATGGTGCCGTTAATGCGCATGTTCTGGAGGGTGCCGGGGGAGATGTTCAACATTTCCCGGACTTCGTAGGATTTGACCCATTTTTTGGCGGTAGGCGCCTTTGTGGAGGTAAATAGTTCGTGGAGTTCCTGTATGAGTTCCCGCTTAAAGAGGGCCAGGTCTTCCCGTGTAATAATCTCTACTGCCATAGTTCCGGTGTTTGGTTATGGCTGCAAAAGAATAGGGATTCAACACGTTAGAACAGTGGCGGGAGGGGTACCGTTACCCCCTTAACTGATTGTAAATGAGATTACATTAAGAAAATAAAATTGTCAAAATGATAGAATAAGGGTCATTTTAAATGAATATTATTCTTTGGATCGGGCAATTAACTGCTGGAGGATGCCGCGGACACTCTCGGAAACGGCGGCGTCTTCGGCGTAAAAATTCTTTCGCAGGCTGCCGGCAGCAATGTTCTTTTGCTGTACGGTGGAAAAGTAGCAGGCGCAAAACTCCAGGAACTCTGTTTTATTCTCATTAAGAATAAAGCCGGCATCCATCGTTAGTTTTAGGAAGTTACCTAATTGGGGGACGGAGAGCTGGGTGGAGATCTTGAAGTTTTTCCAACGGTTGGTTTCTTCGGTGTCTGGATTATCAATTGAGAGCAAGGATAGTTCCTTCAAGCAGTTCATTTCTGCAGCTATCCAATTGTGGAGGTGTTGTTTCAGGCTAATGTCTAAAGGTTGATAGATAAGCCCTGGTTGGATGGCTATCTGATTAATATGCTTTTGCCATTTTATAAGCCATTCGATCTGCTCCCGTAAAGGTAGGCCTTCCATTTCTTTTTTAGCTTCTGCAGTAACGTACTTATAATACTCTGGATGGTTAAAGTTAAATTCCAGGAGGATGTCGTATAGGGTCCGGTTGGGGTCTGGATTTTGGAAAGAACGCGATCTGATTAAGCTGAGTCTATCCACCAGCCTCTTGAGATAAAAAAGGCGATGATATGTAACAGTGGAGGATATATCTTTAGGATGAAAATCAGTAAATGATTCTGAGATGATATCTATTAGCATCGGGTCAACCCCATATCCTGTATATCTCTCGGCTATAGCATATAGCCTGTCCCCATATCGCCCTTTGACAGCGAGCAAATAAGTGAACGGTACTTTGACGTGGATATCAAAATACGTGGAGTAAGACTTTTCAATATTCAAAAGGAGCTGTGACAGGGCATTATAGATAATCTGAATGATGTTCGTTTCTTTAAGAAACCCGGGGGGGCGCGAAATTTCGGTTAGATCATTTATAGTTAGGCGGTTAGTAACTCTGTCCATTAAGAATATTACCTGTTGCATAACGATATTAACCTGTTGTGTTATCTCTTTTGAGTCATCGATATAACACAGGGAGGTTGCAATGGAGTGTAAAATTCGGGGGCCTTCTGCTCTTATTTTCTCAACGGTAGTGAGAGATATGGATATCTTGGTGTGGCCTTTCTTTGCTAATATTTGGTTTATCAGTTTCTCAAAAAAAGATAGTTGGTTCTTCTCCATGGGTTGAATCGTGGATTATGTTAGACATTCATATATGGTTGTGGCAATGGATGATTTTCAATAGTAAAATGAATAGTTGGCACAGGTTATTGGGTTGATTGTATAACCTTATGTGTTATGACTGCAATTAACTGATAAACAGCTCTTTTATCAGTTAATTTGACGTTAACTAAAACGTTTATACGTAAATACGAAGATTAGGTCTGCGTTTTTACGCGGCAGACTGGAATAAAGAGTTAGGTAGTGAGAGCTTAAAGTTTTCTTTTAGTGCCCTCATATCTGCGCTTACTTTGGCAGCCACAATTTTGGCGTATATCTGCGTTGTTTTTATGGACTTGTGGCCTAACATGGCGCTGACGGTTTCAATGGGAACACCATTAGCCAGGGTGACGGTTGTGGCAAATGTATGACGGGCGGTGTGGGTGGTAAGGTTTTTATTGATACCACATATATCCGCTATCTCTTTGAGGTAAGCATTGAATTTTTGATTGCTTTTGATCGGGAGCAGGCAGTTGTTGGCTACGCAGTATGGATGATCCTTATACCGCTGCAGTATTTCCTTGGCAAAGGGCAGGAGTGGAACGTTCTCCCGGCACCAGGTCTTTTGCCGGTTCTTAACAATCCAATCTTCGCCATCAAAGAACTTGCATACGTGGTTGGGCTCCAGCTGTTCCGCATCTTTATAGGCAAAGCCGGTGAGCGTCATAAAGAGATAGGCATCTTTAGCCTCCTGCAGGCGGGGGACTGCCATTTTTTTGTGATAGAGTATGCTTAGTTCAGACATGTCCAGGATGTGGCGGTCAGGGTCTATATAAGGGCACTCAAAATCAGCCAGGGGATTTTCATCCATCCATTTTCTGCGGACAGCGAGTTTGATGAGCTGCTTGGTGTGTTTTATATACTTCATGGCAGTATTGTTGCCCAGGCGCTGGATAGCTGTTAAATAATGATGTAGATCTTCCGCAAATGCGTAGTCTATTTGATGTAATGGATAGTCGGAAGTATTGAATGTGGCTTTCAGAAATTCTTCCAGCTTGGTTTTTGTGGTTTTCCATTTGGTAAGGGTGGCCGGCGCCTTGAGATCCGCTTTGACTTTTTCCTCAAATTGGGTGTTATGGAACTCTACTACCTGCATTAAGGTTTTTTTCTCCCGTTGGATGCCAAAGAAGGCGTTTTTTAACATAGTTGGAGTAACAGCTGGGTGCTGGTCTTTCAAAAGGTTGTAGTGCCTGAGTAACTCCCCTCGTACCTGCAGTATATAATTGTTAATCTCTGTGGCCTCCATGGATTTGCCGGCAAGAGTGCCGGTCTTACGGTCAAATTTTTTCGGGTCAACCTGGTAGCCCAGCGAAAAACCATCCTCTTTTTCTCCGGTAATGGTAATGCGCACATTAATACTAGGGTTTGCCTCTGGCTTCCGGGCGTTTTTCCTTAACCAAAATGAAATTGATAACTCTTGACTTACTTTCATGGCCAAAGTGTTTAGGTTACTGAATGTTTGGTTTCGTTTGGTGTAATTTGATATGGTTTCAGTTCCTTAAACCCAGTGCAGATAAGCTATTCAGGGGAAAAGATGACACAAAAATAGGAGCGGGCTGTGTTACCTTTTGTGTTACCCTTTGGATTGATTTATTGTGGTTTACCTTTTACACGCAAAAACACAAAAGCCGCACAAATCATACGATTTATGCGGCTTTAACTTTGTATCAGTTTCGAGTTGCGGACCGGACGGGACTCGAACCCGCGACCTCCGCCGTGACAGGGCGGCATTCTAACCGACTGAACTACCGATCCTTCCGTTCATTTACGGGACGCAAATATATGTACAATTCCTGCAATTAAACAAATCCAATCCCAGAAAATTTCATCTACCCGCAAAAAATGTATTTTGCAGCATATGTTTACCAAAACCAGAATAGCGCCTACCCCTAGTGGATTCCTTCACCTGGGCAACGTGTTATCTTTCGCCATCACAGCCGCAATAGCCCATCAGCATGGCGCAAAGATACTGCTACGTATAGACGATCTGGATAGAGAACGGGTAGATCCCCGTTATGTGCAGGACATTTTTGACACCCTTCATTTTATGGACATCCCCTGGCATGAAGGCCCAACAGATTATGCCTCCTATGAAAAAGAATATTCCCAGGTACACCGTATGGATATGTACCAGCAAGCATTAACCCAACTAAAAGAAACAGAAAACGTATTCGCCTGCACCTGTTCCAGGGCGCAGATAGCAGCTATCAGCAGGGAAGGGGCATACCCGGGCGCCTGCAGGGACAAGGGAATCCCTCTGGACCGGGAGCAAGTAAACTGGCGTTTAAGAACAGACCAGACAGGCGATATCCCAATTACAACAGTAAACGCCGGCATAGTACAGGCCTCCCTGCCCCCGGAGATGCAATACTTTGTTGTCAGGAAAAAAGACGGCTTCCCAGCCTACCAGCTTACTTCCATATTAGATGATACTTATTTTGGGATAGACTTGGTAGTAAGAGGAGAAGACCTTTGGCCTTCTACCATAGCCCAGTGTTATCTCTCCGGATTGCTGCCGGGTAATACTTTCCGGCAAACTGTCAGCTATCATCACCCCTTGCTAAAGGAAACGGACGATAAGAAATTATCCAAATCCGCTGGCGCTACTTCCATACAGTTCCTGCGGAAAGAAGGGAAAAGCAGAACGGATATTTACACAATGATCGCCCGTGAGCTGGGGCATCTAATGCCCGTAAGCGATTACCTGTCCCTGGCAGCGCTGCTGCCATTGCCGGAATACAAAGGGCAGTGATGTACGCCATCACCACCCTTTGTAGCAATTAATAACTTACACCAACAGCGCCCCGCCATCTATCACCAAGCTATGCCCGGTGCCAAACTGCTGCTGCATCAAATAAATAAAAGCCTGCGCAATATCTTCCGGTTCACCTACACGTTTTACCAGTAACGCTTCGCCTACAGATTTATACATCTGCTCCCGATCCGCTTCCGGTATACCATTCCAAAGATTAGTCCTCACCACATCTGGCAGCACACAGTTTACGCGGATAGGCGCCAGCTCTACCGCCAGGGCACGTACCAACCCTTCCATGGCGCCGCATATACTGGTGGCAATGGCCCAGCCTTTGCGCGGGCGGCGGCTGGCAGTGCCGCTGGTCAGGTTAATGGACCCGCCGGGTCTGATATAAGGTGCGGCATGTTTAACAGCCATCAACGCGCCCCAGTAGCGCAGGTTAAAGAAGTTGCGGGCTTTTTCCATATCCATGTCCTCTATAAATAGGAGGCTCATGTTTTCCCCGGCAGTGTATACCAGGTGGTCAAACGCCCCTATGGTGGTAAAAAGCTGTTGTATGTTAGATTCCTGGTTAAGGTCTGCCACATGGCCTTCTGCATTGGCCGGTAAGGTCTTCAGCGCGTCTTGTATGCGTTGCTGGTTGCTGGAGGCAATAACCACCTGCGCGCCGGCTGCTGCGGCCGCCTTGGCGGTGGCTAGTCCAAAGCCGGAAGTACCGCCTAAAATAACAACTCGTTTTCCTGTCAAAGATGATGTTTCCATATGTTCGTCATTTATTAGTGCAAATGTCCGCCGGCCATATAGCATTGTATTTACCAAATGGTAAAAACCATTTATGACGGGTGGTATTTGAGCAACGGGAGAAATTGCCTATTTTCAAAGAGAACCTAATTCCCACGTTATTATGGAACGTCGCTCCTTTATTAAAAATACCGGTATGCTGGCCGCAGGCTGGAGTCTGGCCAGTAGTACGGCTATGGCTGCGCTGCCGGCGCCCAACGCCAACAAACTACCCAAATGGAAAGGTTTTAACCTGCTCGACTTTTTTACGCCGGTACCGGCGGGATCCAATCCCAACAAGACCACAGAAGAGCATTTCCGCTGGATGCGTGACTGGGGCTTTGATTTTGTGCGCATCCCTATTGCCTATCCCAGTTATCTGCAGTTTGACCGTAGCCGTAACATCACGCCGGAAGAGATATATAAGATAGATGAAGCAGCCGTGGATAAAATAGACGCCCTGGTGGCCATGGCGCACCGCTACAATATGCATGTAAGCCTTAACCTGCACCGTGCGCCGGGGTATTGCATCAATGCCGGTTTCCATGAGCCATATAACCTCTGGACGGACGCCGCCGCGCAGGAGGCCTTTTATTTTCACTGGAATATGTGGGCTAAACGATATAAGCAGGTATCCCGTAAAAAGATCAGTTTTGACCTGGTGAATGAGCCCAGTATGCGGGATGATATGAACGATCAACATTCGCCACTGAAAGCGGTGCCGGGGCCCGTATACCGGAAGGTAGCGCAGGCTGCCGCGGCGGCTATCCGTAAAGAGAACCCGGATCACCTGGTGATCGCAGATGGTAATAATGTAGGCAATACCGTAATAACAGAGATCACGGACCTGGATATTGCGCAAAGCTGCCGGGGCTATTACCCGCATGCGATCTCACATTATAAAGCGCCCTGGGCCAATAAAGACCCGGAGCATCTGCCGGATCCGTTGTGGCCTGGTCAGGTAGGCAACCAGTACCTGAGCCGGGATATGCTGGAGACCTATTATAAACCCTGGATAGCGCTGGCTGCCAACGGCGGCGGGGTGCACTGCGGGGAATGCGGGTGCTGGAATAAAACACCGCATAAGGTGTTTATAGACTGGTTTGGCGATGTGCTGGATATCTTGTCCGGCGGCAACATAGGGTTTGCCATCTGGAACTTTATAGGGGATTTTGGCGTGCTGGACTCCCGCCGTACGGATGTGGCGTATGAGGACTGGTATGGCCATAAGCTGGATAAACAATTCCTGGCGCTGCTGCAAAAACATTGAATATCCTATTTTTGCCTCCATGCAAACAATTACCGTATTGCGCTCCCTGTTACTGAGCGATTTTCCTTCCGGCTCCGCTATCAACTATCATAAGGGTAAACTCTATCTGGTGGGTGATGATGCCAACCGTGTACTGGTGTTGGATGGGAACTACCGGCAAACGGATACCATACAATTGTTTGATCATCCTGAGAAAAGGATCCCCAAGGCCGTGAAGCCGGATTATGAGGCGGCAGCCATCATTGAGGCCGGTGGTCAATCTCAGCTGCTGATCATTGGTTCCGCCTCTCGTAAAGAACGGGAAATAAGCGTGCTTATTCCGCTGCCGGTAAGCGGCAGTGGCTTCCAGGAGCCTAAGGCCTTTTCTACTGCGGCGTTTACGGCGCGTATGCTGCACGCCGGCATCCCCGAAATAAATATAGAAGGGGCTACCGCCATAGGAGACCGGCTGTTATTGGCCAACCGCGGAAACCATACCCACACGCAGAACTACCTGTTGATTACGGCGCAGGATTATTGGGCACGTCAGCAGCATGCGCCGTTACACATCATATCACTGGACCTGGCAGGGATTGCTGACGGCTTCATGGGCGTATCCGGTTTGTGTTACATAGCAGCAAAAGATCTGTTGTTGATCACCCTTACTATGGAGGCTACTACCAATGCCTATGATGATGGCGTGATTGGTGATAGCTATATTATGTGGGTAAGCGATTTTAGCGGCCGCCTGAGCATGCCGTCCCTTAAACCGGATGGCTGGATCAATTTGCCGCAGGCCGATGACCGTTTTAAGGGGCAAAAGATAGAAGGCCTCTGTATGGAACCGTCCGCATGGCCTGAGCTGTTGCTGCACCTGGCGGCAGATAATGACCAGGGGCAAACGTATTTATTCAGTTGCTTACTGCACCTCTGACATGTTTACCAGTTACCCCTTCACTGCTAACATGGCCATTTTCTGCAACATTTTTTGCAATCCTGTGTTTTTCTACGTTATTTAGGGATAGAATAGTATAATACAAGTAGCATCTACCTAAAAGGGACAAATAAAACATTGTGAATGGACCACGTTTTTGAACAGATTTATGAGATGGAAGCCATACAAGGACTCTCAAAGCATGAGCAGTTGGTGAATGGTATCCTTAATGCCATACAGAATAAAACCCTGTCGCAGGGGGATATGCTGCCATCTGTTAATAGCCTGATCAATGAGTTTGGCTTTGCGCGTGAGACCATCTCCAAGGCATATAAAGAGCTGGTGGAGCGGGGCATCGTCGAGTCCCGCAACCGGGTTGGCTTTTTTGTGGCCAATGTGAATGTAAGGCAAAACCTGAAAGTGGCCCTGATCCTGTTTGCTTTTGATACTTTCCAGGAAACGTTCTATAAAACCTTCCGTTCCCGCCTGGGCAAAGAGGTACATATCGATGTTTTCTTTCACCATAGCAATATAGAGGTATTTAACAGCACCGTTACCAGCGTTAGAGGCAAGTATGGTATGTATGTAGTAGCGCCTATGCCGCATGCCCGTACTGCCAGTATACTGCGTTGCCTGCCCATAGATAAGCTGCTGATCGTAGACCGTTACGAGCCGGTGTCTGATGAATGCTCCTATATAGCGCAGGAATTTGAAAAATCGTCTTATAGCGCGTTTGCCACCCTTAGTGATACGATCAAACAATATAAAGGGATGATCTATTATCACCGCCCCGCTGCAGATACCCCTATTGAAATACTACGCGCGTATAAAAAGTTTGTAAAAGACTATAAGATCAAAAGCGAAATAAGATCAGAGTATATACCTGGTACCATAGAGAAGGGTAAGGTATATTTCACGATCAATAATACAGAACTATGGGCCATGCTCAAAGACTGTAAGCTAAAGAAGATAAAACCCGGAAAGGATGTAGGCATCCTTTCGCATAATGATGATATTGTTAAAGAGCTGATCTTTGACGGCATTACTACCTACTCAACAGATTTTAAGCTGATGGCGGAAAAAGCCGCAGACTTTGTGCTGAACCGGCAAAAGATACGTGAGATCATTCCCACATTATTGATCAGAAGGAAATCGCTTTGAAGTTTTACCCCGCTTAACTAATAATAAATTCTCCTTTTCTTATACCAGTTTCGCAACTGCACATTGGACAACGATTGCATGCGGTGTTCTGTGGCTATTCTTTTTTGCTGGTAAAAATAAACATCTATATTTGCTATGAATAGGATAGGGTAGGACAGATTGTCTGATACCTGTACTAGTAAAGGGGTAGAACAGTAGAAAGGCCTTTTGAGCAGTAGGTTGAATAATGAATTTTTAAAGTTCCAACGTTAATGAAGGATATGTATACCGTTATGAAATAACCAGGTTTTCCTTCCAATTTTTTGATCTGAGATTACAGGCGCCGTAGATGTTGCCTGCAGGGATTGTTTTGCCCTTTCTAATCTGAGATTACAGGCGCAGGTAATGCTGCCTGCGGGGATTGCTATGCCCTATACAAATCAACCAAATCACACCCTAATAACTGCGAATAATATGATCGGTAAATTTACTTGTTTCATTTTCTTACTATTGGCAGGAAGCGCCGTTTTTGCGCAAACGCCTGCCAGGGTAACCATCACCGGTACGGTATCGGATACCACCGGCAGGATACTGGAGGGCGCTACGGTGGCGGCTATTGGAAAAGGCACGCTGGGCACCGCCACAGACCGTAATGGTAAGTTCATCCTGGAAGTGCCGGTAGGCACGGAGATGGTAGTTACCTTTATTGGTTTTGTAGAGCAGCGCTTTACAGTATCCGCCTCCCGGAAAGAGTATAACGTCCGGCTAAAGGATGTGACCCGCTCGGTAGATGAAGTGGTGGTAACCGCTTTTGGCCGTAAACAACGCAAGGAGGCGATTGTAGGCTCCGTTACCAGCGTAGACCCGGGGTCGCTTAAGATCCCGGCCAGTAACCTTACCAATGCGATGGCCGGCCAGATATCCGGCGTGATCGCTTTTCAAAGGGCCGGGCAGCCAGGGGCAGATAATGCCCAGTTCTTTATCCGGGGTGTTACCACGCTGGGGTATAGCGCCAGTCCGCTGATACTGGTGGATAATGTGGAGCTGACCGCTAATGACCTGGCCCGTTTGCAGGTGGATGATATCGCCAGCTTCTCTATCCTCAAAGATGCCAGCGCCGCGGCCTTATACGGCGCCAGGGGCGCTAATGGCGTAATACTTGTTACCACCAAGGAAGGCCGGCCGGGTAAGGCAAAAGTGAATGTACGCCTGGAGAATGCCATCTCTACGCCTACCCGGAGCCTGAAGCTGGCAGACCCGGTAACCTATATGAAAGGGTATAATGAAGCCCTGGGCAATCCTTTCTATACGCCTAACGAGATCATTGGCACACAGGCTACCTGGAACAAGGAACCAGGCAATAATCCCAATGTATACCCGGCGGTGGATTGGATGAAGACGCTTTTCAAAGACCAGACATCTACCCGGCGCGCCAACTTCAGCGTACAGGGCGGATCTGATGTGACCAAGTACTACATTGCCGGTTCCTACTCCCGCGATAATGGCATTCTGCAGGTAAACCCGGTGAACAGCTTTAATACCGGGATGAAGTTTGAGAACTATCAGTTGCGCTCTAACGTTAATGTAAAACTGACCAAAACCACGGAAGCCATTGTACGCCTGTGGGGCAACTTTAATGAATACACCGGGCCTATCACCACTAACCAGTCCGGCGTAGCTACAGATCTTTATTATAAGGCGCTGCATACCAGCCCGGTGGCTTTTCCGGCATATTATGCGCCGGATAGCGCCAATGCGCTTGCCAACCATATCCTGTTTGGGAACAGCACCCGCCTTACCGGCAGTTTGCAGGATAATCCCTATGCGGACCTGATGAGCGGTTATAAAAACTTTTCAGAGTCCCGGTTATCTGCCCAGTTTGAGCTGAACCAGGACTTTAATTTCATTACGCCGGGATTAAAGTTCCATGGTATCTTCAGCACCAACCGCTACTCTTATTTTGAGCTTACCCGCGCTTATTCGCCCTTCTTTTATGAGAAAGATACCTATGATCCGCAAACGAATAAATATACGCTGAATTGGTTGAATGATCAGCCGGGCCAGGCACAGGAATTCCTGAACTATAAAGAAGGGGATAAGAATATTTACAGCTTTATTTATCTGCAGGGGGCGCTGGATTATAACCGCAGCTTTGGCGATCATAATGTAAGCGCCTCGCTGGTGAGCACCCGCCAGCAAACGTTGTATGGTAATGCGGGCAGCCTGCTGAAATCATTGCCTTACCGGAATATGGGTTTCTCCGGCCGGCTTACCTATTCCTTTGCTTCCAGGTATTACCTGGAAGGGAACTTTGGTTATAATGGCTCCGAGCGTTTTGCACCGCAGCATCGCTGGGGTTTCTTTCCCACGATCGGTGGTGGCTGGGTGGCATCTAATGAGCATTTCTGGAAAGGCGGTGTCGCTAAATTCATAGACCGTTTAAAGGTCAGGGGCAGTTATGGCCTGGTGGGTAATGACAATATTGGCAACCAGCGTTTCTTTTACCTGAGCAACGTTATTCCACGGGATGAAAAGAATGGACCGCGGGCTACATTCGGCACCAATAATAATGTAACTATGTATGGTACTACCATACTGGCTTATCCTAATCCGGATGTTACCTGGGAAACCGCCCGTAAGAGTAACCTGGCAGTAGAAATGACCGTGCTGGGCAACCTGAACATCACTGCGGAGATCTATCACGAATACCGGTATAACATCCTTATAAAACGCGGATTTATACCCGTGACGGCAGGTATAGAAACGGTGAAGGTAGATGATAACAGCGCTGCGGATAACCTGCAGGCTAACCTGGGAGAGGCCTATTCCAAAGGCTTAGACCTGCATATGGATTATAAACAGAACATCAGCAATAACCTGTGGATCTCCGGAATGGCTAACCTTACGGTAACATCCAACAAGGTAGGTTATACAGAGGAGCCGGAATACAAATATGATTACCGTTTTGCTACCGGCAAGCCCATTAACCAGCGGTTTGGTTATATCGCGGAAAGGTTGTTTGTGGATGATAAGGAGGCGGCTAATTCGCCCGCACAGCTGTTTGGTAACGCACCCGCTTTTGGAGGTGATATCAAATACCGGGATGTGAACGGCGATGGGGTCATTAACCAGGACGACCAGGTGCCTATTGGTTTGCCTACAACGCCGCAGATCATTTATGGCTTTGGCATCTCTATGGGGTATAAGAATTTTGACCTGAGCATGTTCTTCCAGGGCTTGGCCAGGGAATCGTTCTTTATCCGCCCGGACTCCATTGCGCCTTTTGTGTCTAATACGGTAGGCAGCTCCCAGCTGATGCAGAGTATTGCAGACAGTCACTGGTCTGATGAGAACCAGAACCTATACGCCTTCTGGCCCCGCTACAGCACCTCCCATGTAGCCAATAATGAACAGCAAAGCACCTGGTGGCTGCGTGATGGCAGTTTTATGCGCCTTAAATCTGTAGAGCTGGGCTATACGTTACCCAAAGCCTGGATCAGGCGGCTGTACATTTCTAATGCGCGCTTTTATTGCAGCGGCCTGAACCTGCTCACCTTCAGCCATTTTAAATTATGGGACCCGGAACAGGCGGAGAATGGTTTCTCCTATCCCATACAGAAGGTGTTTAACGTGGGTGTAAATATCAATTTCTAAGTATTAAACCAAGAATAATGAACAAATTCCCGAAAGCCTGGTGGACGGTGATATTGGCGCTCTGCATGGCATCCTGTAAAAAATACTTAGATGTAACGCCGGATAATGTGGCCACTATTAATAGCTCATTTGCCAATGCCAATGAAACGCAGGCTTATCTGTTTGGCTGTTATAACGCGGTGCAGGGCCTGGCGGATGTGAAACGGAATGCCGGATTTACTACTTCCGGCGAAGTGATCTGGCCTACTGATCTATCCGATCTGACTACGCTTGGCGGCGATGCCAGCGGCCCCTCCGGATTTGATGTGATGCGCGGCCTGCAGAACAGCCCTAATCCATTACTTAATTACTGGGATGGTTATAACCAGGGGCTTAACCTCTGGCAGGCCATCCGCCGGTGTAATACTTTTTTGGAGAACGTAAATACGCCCAGGGATGTACCGGATTTTCAGAAGAAGAGATGGGTGGCGGAAGCCAAATTCCTGAAAGCATATTATCATTACTGGCTTATCAGGATGTATGGCCCTATCCCTATTGCAGATGTGGCCCTGCCGGTGAATACGCCCTCTGATGAGGCCAGGCTTAAACAACAAAGCGTTGATTCCTGCTTTAACTACGTAGTGCGCCTGATCGATGAAGCCACGGCAGACCTCCCGCCGCTGATCCAAAATATGGGCGCGGAAGCCGGCCGTATTACCAGCACCATTGCGCTGGCCGTAAAGGCAGAAGTGCTGACTACACAAGCCAGCCCTTTGTTTAATGGTAACCCGGACTATGCGTCCTTTAAGGGCAAGGATGGCAAGCCGTTGTTTGCTGCCAATGCAGATGCCGGCAAATGGCAGCGCGCCATGCTGGCCTGTAAGGCTGCTATAGACGCTGCAACAGCTACCGGCGCGGCTTTATATGAACTACGGTCCACCAGCGGTATCGTGCACATGACAGATAGCACCCGGCAGTTGCTTGCCATCCAGGGCGCCATTACAGATAGCTGGAATACAGAGCAGATCTGGACGCTGAACCCGCAGTTTGGCTGGCAGTATATGGCGGCGCCTAGGGTGTCGCCTGCATCTGCAGCTAACGTATTTGCTGTATATTCTAATTTCTCTGTACCGCTGGCGGAGTCAGAGTTATTTTATACCAACCATGGCGTGCCTATTAATGAAGATAAGACCTGGGATTATGCCGGCCGTTATAACTTAAAACAGGGCGATGATACGCATACCTTCTATATTAAAAAGGGATATACTACTGTTGCCGGTAACTTTTACCGTGAGCCCCGTTATTACGCAGATGTGGCATTTGATGGCGGCGTCTGGTTCGGCTCCGGCGAAACAGATGATAATAAGGCTTTTTCCGTAAATATGGTGAATGGCTTTGCGGCCTATCAGCCTTTACGATATAACGTCACCGGCTATTTTGCCAAAAAGCTGGTGCCCTGGCAAACGGCATTTGGCAGCCCTACGGTACAGTATAATTACTCCTGGCCTTTTATACGATTAACCGGTCTGTGGTTATTGTACGCGGAATGCCTGAACGAAGTGAATGGCCCTGCCCAGGAAGTCTATAGCTATATAGATAAGGTAAGGGAACGCGCCGGTTTGCCTGGCGTGGTGGCTGCCTGGTCGCAGTATTCGCGTAACCCTGCCAAATTCTCCGGCAAAGATGGCCTGCGGCAGATCATTCACCAGGAAAGAAGGATAGAACTGGCCTTTGAAGGCCAGGCAGGATGGGACCTGAGACGATGGAAAGAACTGCAGGCTGTTTTAACGGCGCCGTTCCAGGGATGGAACTACCGCCAGAGCACGCCGCAGGGATACTATCAACTTAATAATGTGTATGTGCCGCTGTTTAGTATCCGGGATTATCTGTTCCCTATCCAGGATTATGATATGCTCACCAATCCCAACCTGGTGCAAACGCCTTATTGGTAATGGACGCCCGCTTGACAACCATTTTTGATCAACACTAATTTGCTCATATGAATGCTATATATAAAAGATACTGGCTGTTACTGCCGGCAATACTATTGCTGGTAATACAGCTGGCCTGTAAGAAAACAGACGGGTATAACGAGGTGATCTCTACGGATAAGACCAAACCCTCGCCGGTTACGAATATAAAAGTGACCAACTTCAGCGGGGGCGCTTATATCAGTTATTCCCTGCCGGATTCAAAGAACCTGCTGTATGTGCAGGCGGAGTATAAGATCAATGATACCCGGAGCCGGCAATCAAAGACCTCTTTTTATTCCGATACCATTATGGTAAGCGGCTTTGCCAAAAGCCAGGATTATGAAGTAACGCTGTATACGGTTACGCGTGCGGATGTGAAATCGGACCCGGTGACCGTAAAAGTGCACCCGGATACGCCGGCTTACCTGCTGGCCAAACCTACCGTGGTATTGACCAACGATTTTGGCGGCGTGAACATCAGCGTGCAGAATAAAGCCCATGCAGATATTGGCGTGATCCTTATTGCGCCGGATAAAAGCACGCGGAAACTGGAGATCGTGAACCAGCACTATACCAACCAGGAAGCCATCTCTTATAGCCTGCGGGGATACGACACCATTCCCACACAGTTTGGCGTATACATTACGGATAGCTGGGATAACCGCTCAGATACGGTATATGCTACCATTAAACCTTTATACGAGGTGCAGATGGATAAATCAAAATTTCAGCCCTATACGCTGCCCAGCGATGTAGGTACGGATTTTCAATGGTATCTGCCTTATCTGTGGGATAATAAAACAGGCGCGCCCGGTTTTCATACGCCTTATGGGAACTTCCTGCCCAAATGGATGAGTTTTGACATGGGGCAGGCAGCCCGTTTAAGCCGTTATACCATATGGTACAGGGGCGTAGAAGGTAGCGCCGCTTATCTCTGGGGCGCAGGTGCGCCACAAACCTGGGTGCTTTGGGGCCGTGCGGACCAGCCGGTGGATGAAAACATGCCGGATACTACCGGGCTGCCGCCTGTAGGACAACCCACCGCCAATGGATGGATCAATATGGGGGTATTTCATCTGCCCGCGAAACCTTCCGGCCTGCCGTTCCCACAGTATACCGGAGATGACCTGGCCTACTGGAACGGCGGTTTCAACTTCAATTTCGCATTAACGGTACCCAAGGTCCGTTACCTGCGCTTTGAATGCGTGACCAATGCATCTGGCACCAACGATTTCTTTAACATAATGGAAATAAGCTTGTATGGGGATACCCGCTGATGCGTGCAGGTTATTAAACAATTTAAAAATTGAACCATGAGAATAAAATATATCCATATAAAAGGGCTGTGTATGCTGGCAATAGTGCTGCTTTTCCTGGCATGCAGCAAAAAGGCTACGGACTACCGGGACCTGCTGGGCGATAAGGAGATCCAGTATCCGGGCGCAGTATCCAATGTAACGGTATTACCCGGTAAGGGCCGGCTGATGCTGATGTGGCAGCCCAGCCCGGACCCCAGTGTAACCCGTTATGTGGTATACTGGAATAACAGTGCGGATTCCGTGACTATTAGTGCGGATAAACATCAACCTACGGATACGGTTAAAAGTATTATTACGGGTTTAAATGAGTATACCTATACTTTCTTTATTTATTCCTATGATGCGGAGGGTAACAAATCAGTGGTAAAGGAAGTAGATAATGCGCATGTGTATGGATCCATTTACCAGAATAGCCTGCACAACCGCCTGCCGGATGCTGCCACGCCTTTTAAGGTAAATGATGATGGTTCTGCGGTGCTGTACTTTACCACACCGGATACCATTAATACCACTACGGATATCCACTATACCAATGCTGGCGGCATAGCTTCGGTAATATCGTTACAGGCAGATGCGGCGTTTGTGACTTTGCCCAGTTATAAACCAGGCGGGGTTATCTCGTATCAGTCCGCATATCTGCCGGTAATGGGATCCCTGGATACTTTCTATACCGTGCAGCCGGATACTTTCCCCAATATATTCAAACTGGTGGAGTGTGATAAAGGCCTGTTCCAGGAAGCGGACCTGCCGCATGATATGGGGCTGCTGCAGTCGGATACCCGGGTGAGTAAACTATGGGATGGCAGCGTAGGGCCGCAAGGTTATCCTAACATCTATCATAACAATAGTAGTGGTACCCCGGGTACCTTTAGCTTTGATCTGGGTAAATTATATAATAACCTGGGGGTAATTGAAGAAACAGGCCGGAACTGTTGTCATAACCCGGCGGAGTTTGAAGTATGGGGCATTGCAGATAATACGGATGCAGCCCCTGATCTGAATGCCAATGATCCTAATTTCAAATCCGCTATGCAGGCAAAAGGCTGGACCTTATTGACCACGGCGGTGAGGGGCGATGATGGCAATGCCCCCATGAAATTCAATTTTATGGATAATCCGCCGCCGGTAAGGTATATCCGTATACGGGTGTTGCGTACGGTGGATAATTCGAATGATATTAACCTGAGCGAGTTAAGCTTCTGGAATAAAGAATAAGCGCCCCAAGCATAATAGTGAAGTAAAAGAAGGGAAGTGCGTCTGCGCTTCCTTTTTTATTTAACCGCCTGGTAACAGTATTTAACTGTAAAGAAATCTCGTATTTGATTATTTTACATCCCCATAAACCCATGACCCTGCCGGCTATATGAACCCTGGTCTGGCAACACCCAATAGACAAAACCTAAACAGATATGACAACAGCAGAGTACACAGCACAGTTTTCTGAAGAGGACGCCGTAGGTTGGCTGTCCATCGATGCCGCCCTGGACAAAGTATACGGTCAAACAGAGCCCCGGCATTATGGCCCCCTTTGCGGCCTGCACTTTGCAGCAGGCGGCACTGATCCTATTGATGGCGCCAGTATCTATGATTCCAATAAACAGGAGTTCCACCGCCATATCATCAGTTATGGTATGTCTGATCTGTATTATAATGCGGAAAAAGCAGGCGGTGAATTCAGCAAATGGGGATTTGAATTCACTTTCCGTCTTAAACCTTTTGCGGGCGATGAGGGCGATCCGCTGTGGGTCGTGAATATGATGAATAACCTGGCCAGATATGTGTTTAGCAGCAGCAGGTGGTTTGAGGAAAACCAATTCCTCGTGGCAAAGGGCCCTATCCGCCTTGAGACGGATACGGCGATCACCGGCCTGGTGTTTGCGCTGGACCCTGAGCTGGGTAAAATAGCCACCCCGCATGGCGAAGTATCTTTCCTGCAGATGGTAGGCATTACGGAGCAAGAGCTGGCACGGCTACAGGAAAGTCCGTCAATGGAGGCGGTGGAAGCGCTGATCAATGAGATGAAGGGGACCAATCCGTTACTGATAACAGATTTAAATAGAAAGTAATATATTTACTGTTGCCTTATACATGACAATACTGGTATCACTATACGAAACCTTACAGCAACGCAAACGTCCGGAGGATGTGGCGGATATGGTCATGGAACTGTTGCAGCCGCATTTAACCCCGCAGGAACTGAAGGTGCTGGATAAAGCTGCCGCCGGTTCGCTGAAGCGTGGCGTGCATGGGTATACTTCCATGGCGGAAATGTTTATGACGGCCGTAGGGGCGGAGAAACAGGTGAAGGCGGCCATTCCCATCTTTAAGCTGGAGGACATTGATCCTGCTATTTACAATAGCTATGCGAATATTGAGGCGTTTATCAACCAGGTATCGCCGCTTATTCAAAAAGCGGTAGGCGGCAATAACTTCAAAGCAGATCGTCTTAATAAAGCCCAGCGGAAAGAAAGGGGGATGGACCTCTCCAAGCGTAATTACAACAAGAAATGGCGGCTGTTAAAACGGCTGGAGGAAAAGCTGCTCACTTTTGCCCGGGAAACGCGGAAACACGAATTTGAGCGGGTGGCCAAACATGGGCTTTTCCATCAGCTGGATCTGGACACGTTTGCAGCAGACCTGGACACTGCCTGTTTTATTGCATATTATACCTCCAGGTGTAATATGAGAAGCGAGTTTACTATACAGGGGCAACAGCGTGCTTTTGATGAGATCTGTGAGATGTTGCTAAACCGCTGTAAAAGATCCGGCAAGGCTGGCTGGTGGGCTATTGCCCATGGTTATGCTAGCCAGGAGGTACTGGCGCAGCTGTCTGATGAGCAGAAAGGCATGCTTTTAGGTAAGTGGACCCTTGCGCTGCAGGATATTGCGGCCATGCTGGAAGATGTGTGGAGCTATAGTAATATCAACCGGGATACCATGGTCGTAAAGGCCGGCAATGATTCATCTACCTGGAATAATACTGCCGGGGCCTGGAACAAGGCAAGGGATCATTGGATGCATCTTATCTATGCACTGGGTATGGAAGATATGCTGGACAAGCTCTGTTTTGGAAAAGTGTTGCGGTTGATGGCGGCAGACGTGGTAGCCTGGCATTATCTCACCGGTGGTAAGCTGGACCCTAATACCGGCGTGTGGAACAAGCTGCCATTGCCCTGGGAGGTATTTAACGGCCGGGCCGCCTGCAACAGGCAGATGGTGGCAACGGCCTGCCAGGATGCAGGAATGGACGCCGAAAAATCCGGCTGGCTGGCGCCGCGTTTGCATGGCGTGGCAGCATTCCGGCCCACGCCGCAGCTGGTGCATGGCGTAACAGTTTCTAACCCGTTCCTGGCAACGGTATTAAAAAAACATGGATATTTTTCCGGAAAGCAGGTAACACCACTTTCCCCTGAAAATAATTAGATGGGTAACTTTCGTTGGTAGAATACCCGGCTCTTACCGGGAGGACGCAGGTTCGATCCCTGCACCCATCTATGTTCTGGTATGGCCCAGTGGTAGTGCACCCGGCTCTTGGACCGGGCGGACGCAGGTTCGAGCCCTGCTGCCAGAACACGATATAAAACGCAAAGCCGGTCCGTTACTGGACCGGCTTCGTTACTACACAGCATTGCGGACAATGTGCATGAAAGGCCTCGTATATAAGCGGATAAAGGCTTTTTCTTTATTAGTTCATGGTATGCCTTCTCTCGAACAGTACCACTTGTTGCTTCCACTCTTCGAGCATACAAAAGTTCCTGTCCTGCAGGCTCCGTACCTGTGCAGTCAGGCTCACCAGCTCCTGTAAATTATCTGTCTCTTCTACGGTTAGGATCAGTTTGGCAAAGCGGCGCTTACCAGCCACGCACTCTTTCAGGTAAATGGCCATCACCTCAGTGCTCTGCAGGAACTCCCGCACTACATCCTGTACCTGCTGTATATGTAATACGCTCACAATATTGCAGGGATCATCCTCATTTTCATCCGGCACTACAGACAGCTGCACGGCAATACGTTCCTGTACATTATGCTGATACACTGCCAGCAGGCGGTGATAGGTATCCATGGTTTCCAGCAGCTGGCGGTGAATGGCAGAAGACCTTTTCAGGGAGCGGAACCGCTCCTCCAGCTGCCGGCTGCTGAGCTGCAGTTTAAAAAGCAGCTCACCCGTAACGGGGATATCTTTTTGCTGTAATTTCCTGAGTAATTTTTGCGCCTGTACGTCATTGAACTCATACTCCCGGCTGTAGTGGTCCAGCACATTTGGCATATGGTCCTCGCGGGTATAATTTTTATAGATAAAACCACTGTATTGTTCCAGCGCCTTAAACGGGTAGAAGGTAAAACCTTCGCAGAATCTTCTCTGTAAATCCGGATAATTGAATAACGGGATCATAGCGATTATTTTATGACACAAAATTTCGAATAAAATCCGCTCGTAGCAATGACGGTCATCAGTATTTAATTGATCGTCATCAGCGCCAAAAAAAATGCCCCGGCAGGAGTGCCAGGGCAGTTGTCTCTAACGCGTGATCAGTTAAACCCGTTTTCAGAAATGATTTCTATTCGTCTTTGTAAAGGTAGGCCGCTACAGATCCGCCCGCAATGACCACCGTCACCCATATTATGATTCTAGTCACCAGTAAACCTTCTATAGCTGAAATGGATAAATTCCTTATATTTATGGGGATGACCAATCACCCTCAAGATGTATGAAAACAGTAATATGATAAAGATTAACAATTGCTGAGGCGGGTGGGGCTAAAAACAAACAACGTTCGTTCCACGTGCCGGTTACACAAGACCAGATCCCATAACAGAAATATCCTATAACTAATAGTTTTCCCTTGAAAAAGATCCTGCTGATCGAAGACAACAATGAGATCCGAGACAATGTTGTAGAAATGCTGGAGCTCGCCCGGTATTCCGTTTTAACCGCTACCAATGGCATGGAAGGGGTGGAGCTGGCTATTGCGCAGTCGCCGGACCTCATTATCTGTGATATTATGATGCCGGTGCTGGATGGCTACGGCGTATTAAATATGCTGCATAAAAATAAAACCCTCCAGGAGATACCCTTTATTTTCCTGACTGCCAAGGCGGAAAAAGCGGAGATACGGAAAGGGATGGAAATGGGGGCGGATGATTACATCACTAAACCTTTTGATACTACGGAGCTGTTAAATGCCGTGGAAACGCGGTTAAGGAAGGCTGCCTCTATTAAAGCAGACCTGCCGGCAGATATTAACGGGCTGGATATACTGATGACCGCCGTTATGAACAAGGATATCCAGGAGATCATCCGCCGCAACCACAATATCCATAAATACAAAAAGAAGCAGGAGATCTATATGGAGGGCCATCCGCCTGCCTGCCTCTTCTATATCCTGAAAGGGAAGGTGCGCACTTTTAAGCGTAATGAAGGCGGTAAGGAGTTGGTGATCGGTTTATACCGGGAAGGCGATTTCCTGGGGTATACGGCGCTGTTGGAACAAAGCGTTTACAACGAAAACGCGGAGGCGCTGGATGATACGGAGCTGGCTATTATCCCCCGGGAAGATTTTGAGGCCCTTTTATTTAATAACCCCGGCGTTATCCATAAATTCATACAGCTGCTTTGTAAACATGTAACGGAGAAAGAGGAACAGCTGCTGGATATTGCCTATAACTCCCTCCGTAAAAAAGTATCGCAGGCCTTACTGTTGCTGTATAAGAAATACAATCCTTCTTACAATGAACATTACAGTATTGATATGAGCCGGGACGGGCTGGCTGCGCTAACCGGGGTGGCCAAGGAGTCATTGATCCGCACCCTGGGCGATTTCCGGGAAGAGAAGCTGATCAGCATCCGCGAAGGACAGATCTTTGTCACCGACCGGAAACGCCTGGAGGTTATTGCCAATTAACGGCCCATGCCTTTGTTAGCTCCGGGTTGCTGAGTACCACGGGTATGTCCATGGGGCTGCCCTGCCGGAGTACGGTCACTGTTAAACTTTCGCCGGGGCCATGCAGCTGCATGGTTTCATAAAACGCAGCTACATTATCGATGGCGCGGCCGTTGATCTTTACGATCACGTCCTTTATCCTTATATGCGCCTGCATGGCGGCGCCGGTCATGCGCAGGCTTTCTACATAGGCGCCGGGTCTGCCGGGGATATCTTCCAGGGAAACGCCCATAGCGCCGCGTGTGGTACTGCCATGCAGCAGCAGATCCCTGTACACTTTCTTTACCACCTCTACCGGGATAGAGAATGAGTGCCCGCTGTATAAGCCGGTAGTGCTCACAATGCCGGTATTAATACCCACCAGTTTACCGTTCATATCTACCAATGCGCCGCCGCTGCTGCCGTCGTTGGTAGCGGCGTCTGTTTGCAGGAAGGAAGTGACATGCTCTTTCTGGTTGCCGGTTTGTATGCCCCTGGACTTAGCGCTGATAATACCTGCGGTGACAGTAGAGGTAAGCTGGAGCGGGTTACCGATGGCCAGTACCCAATCCCCCGTCATCAAGGAATCTGAATTACCCATGGCTACAAAGGGAAGGCGCTCTTCATCTATCTTCAAAAGGGCGAGGTCTGTCACGGAATCTACTCCCACTACCAGGGCCGGGTAAGAGCGCCGGTCGCGCAACACTACTTCAACCGCGATAGTGCTCATCACCACATGATAGTTAGTAATAATATAGCCATTGCTGCTTAGCAGCACGCCAGAGCCGCTGCCATCGGTCATACCCTGTACAGGCGCACCGTCAAAGGAGGCCTGCTCGTAGGCAAAGGGGCGGTAGGATTTGATATGCACCACGCCTGGCGTTGCCTGGCTGGCGGCATAGCGGAAATTAGCTGAGGCAGCGGTTTTTATAGCTGGTTCCTGGTTGCCGGAAACATTGCTCCCCTGGGCTGCACAAGTGTTGATAATGGCCTGTGCCAGGAGGAAGGCGGAGATGGTAATTAAGTTTTTCATGGATATAAATTGAATGTTAGGAATATGATCAAATGCGGAACAAATGTAGGCCGGGCTGTATAAGCCGCCAATGACGGTTATCAGCAACAAGATGAGTTTTATCACGCCATTATTACTTAACTTTCCACAGTGATAGTCTGGCAGCAGCTTTTTTGCAATAACGATTCATCTCCGTAGCATTCGTATGGACCTTCCAGTAAATGACCTTGACAGGGATCAGCATTACAAACAACAGATCAATCAGGAGCTGCAGCGCTTTAGCGCCTTATTTGATTATGCAAGCATTGGTATCCTGGTAAGCAATGAGCTGGGGCAGATCATCCTTATCAATGATTTTGCCCTTGAGCAGTTTGGCTACACGCGTGCAGAACTGGTAGGGCAGAAGGTGGAGATACTGTTACCCCAGCGGGTGCACCACCGGCATGAAGGCCACCGTGAGCGTTACCACGCCAGCCCGCAGGCCAGGCCAATGGGTATTGGGCTGGACCTGTACGCCCTGCGGAAAGACGGCACAGAATTCCCTGTAGAGATAAGCCTTAGCCACTATGAGAACGAAGAGGGGCGGTTTGTGATCGCTTATGTGAACAATATCACAGAACGGAAGAAGGCGGAGGAGAAGGTAGAGAAAATGAACAATGAGCTGGAGCGGATGGTGGAGGAACGCACCCTGCAGCTGCGGTCTGCCCTGGCGGAACTGGAAATGTCTAAGGATGAGCTGACAGCAGCTCTTGGCAAGGAAAAAGAGCTGAGCGAGTTAAAATCCCGTTTTGTATCGATGGCCTCCCACGAGTTCCGCACACCGCTCAGCACTATCCTCTCATCCGCTTTCCTGGTGAAACAATATGCCGCGGAAGCAGATCAACCTAAACGTAACAAACATATCCAGCGTATCGTAAGCTCTGTGAACCTGCTTACGGATATCCTCAACGATTTCCTTTCTGTGGGCAAGATTGAAGAAGGTAAGATACAGGTGCGCCGGATCAGTTTTGACATAGAGGAGCATATTAACAATGTAATACAGGAAATGCAGGGCGTGGTCAGGGAAGAGCAGGTAATAGACTACCAGCATACCGGTAACCGTGATGTGGTGCTGGATCCTTCCCTGTTCCGGCATATTGTAATGAACCTGTTGGTAAATGCTATTAAGTTCTCCCCGCATAATACCCCCATTATCATACGTACTGACAGGGAGGAGGCGCAAATGCGGCTGCTGGTGAAGGACCAGGGCATTGGTATGTCAGCGGAAGACCAGCAGCACCTGTTTGAGCGGTTTTACCGCGGCGCCAATGTAAGCAATATACAGGGCACAGGCCTTGGGTTACATATCGTGGGCAAATACAGCGAATTAATGAACGGCACTATTTCCTGCGAGAGCGAATTGGGGAAGGGCGCCAGTTTTACCATCACCTTCTCTTTAAACACCGAAATCTAAACGTGTATGAAAACAATCCTGTTAATAGAAGACAACGCAGAGATCAGGGAAAATACGTCAGAGATCCTGGAGCTGGCCGGGTATAAAGTATTTACCGCAGAAAATGGTAAGATAGGGGTGGAACTGGCCCTGCAGCACCGGCCGGACCTGGTGATATGTGATATTATGATGCCGGTGCTGGATGGTTTTGGCGTATTGCATATGATGCAGCGGAATAAGGATATACAGGATATCCCCTTTATATTCCTGACAGCAAAAACGGAGCGGTCTGATTTCCGCAAGGGGATGGAGATGGGAGCGGATGATTATGTCACCAAACCTTTTAGCGGCGCCGATCTGCTGCATGCTATAGAAAGCCGGCTTAAAAAGGCGGCATTGCGGCGGCAAAGCTTCCCCTCCAACCTGGAAGGCCTGAATAAACTGGTGTATGAGGCTACCGGTAAAGAGTCCCTTACATCGTTGGTGGATGGCCGCAATACAGACAGATACAAAAAGAAACAGCTTATCTACTCAGAGGGGAACCATCCCCTGCGCCTGTACTATGTGCAGAAAGGGAAGGTAAAGACCTTTAAACGGAACGATGACGGCAAGGAGCTGACCATAGACCTTTATAACGAAGGCGATTTCCTGGGGTATGTGGCCTTGCTGGAAGGGACGGTATATAAGGAAACGGCGGAGGCGATGGAGGAAAGCGAGATAGCCGTGATACCCCGGGAGGATTTTGATGAGCTGTTACATACCAACCACGATGTAGCGGTACAGTTTGTACGCCTGCTGGCCAGGAATGTGACTGCCAAGGAGCAGCAGCTGCTTGGACTGGCTTATAACTCCCTGCGTAAGAAGGTAGCGGAGGCCCTGGTAAGCCTGCACAGAAAGTACAGTCAGCAAAAGGAGGGGCTGTTCGCCATTGATATCAGCCGGGATAACCTGGCCACTATCGCCGGTACTGCCACGGAATCCCTTATCCGTACCTTGGGCGATTTCCGGGACGAAAAACTGATCGATATAAAAGAAGGCGCCATTGTTATACTGGATGAGAAGAAGCTGGGCGGTATACTATATTAAAGGCCGGTGATGTGGTGTTGCAGGTAGCCGTCAAATTCGAGGCTCAGCTTATCAAAGTTCTCGTGAATGATGATCATTTTCACATCCAGTTTCTTTTGCAGGTCCATTGTTCTACGCCATTGTACGTTAGACGCCTGACCAGATTGCTGTAACAGGTATAGTTGTTCCCTTACCTCATGTCTTAATAGCCCTATCTGTTCATCCATTTTGAGGAACCGGTTCTGGAAATACTCCAGCTGTTCCAGCTGCTCTTTGGTGAAATTGCTGGCCAATATCTCGGCCAGCCTGGTCTTAAAACGGATAGTACCGTCTTCCAGGGCCTTGAGTTTATCTCTCCATGATTCGTTTTCCATGATCAGTTCTTCTGGTTTACCGTTGCTCATTCTATTAAACCTGTTTGCTACGGCAATTTAAAGGGCAGTTTCCCTTAAAAGTATGACGGTGGTCACTGAAAAGGCTGACCGTTATCATCGTTACATTTAATTGCTTGTTTTTTAATTAATTACGTATGGTCGTTGGCCAGGCCGGTATTAGACTGCCCGTATCTGCTTCAAAGGTAAATGCCCCCTGGCGGGTTATCTATGACAGCTATCGGGGAAAGGATGATTTTGGTCATCCGGCAAGGATTCAGGCGCCGGTTTGTCTGGTTGGGGCGCTATGCTGGCTGCCTGCGGGTTTATTGATTGGAGTTGGCCCTGGGTGGGGCTACCTTTACTGAAATGATCGACAAATGAAAAAGATGACCAAAAACTTTCTTGCCAGTGCGGTTGCTATTGTTGGCCTGGCCATGTTTACCATCCCTGGCGAAGTCCGGGCGCAACGGGCGGGTATCAAACGCACGTTACTACAGCAGCATGATCTTAGCGTTAGCGGCCGGGAAATGATCCAGGCGCGTATTGATTTTGCGCCAGGGACTGCATTTGGCAAACATACCCATCCGGGAGAAGAGACCATTTATGTACTGGAAGGCGTATTAGAATACGAGGTAGCAGGCAAACCGCCGGTGACCCTTAAGGCTGGAGAGGTGTTGTTTGTGCCGGCCGGCGTTGCCCATTCCGCAAAAAATGTAGGCAGCACAGAAGCGAAAGAACTGGCTACATATACGGTAGAAAAAGGGAAACCGGTACTGACATTGGTTAAATAGAAAGCGGCAGCGGCGGCCTGGTCTGTGAATGGTTCGGCACATCAATTGTGAGCCTTTCCTTGTTAATGTTAAATCATTCACTATGAGCGCGCTTATTTTATTGGCTACTTTAAAGACCGGGGGCCTTTCCAACACGGCCGTGCTGGCTGAGTTCTTCGCCGGGAAGCTGCAGGAGAAGGGGATTACCAGTGAAACCATTAAGCTGGTAGACCATAACATCCTGCCGGGTACTTATAACGATATGGGCGAGGGGGATGCCTGGCCGGCCATCCTGGAAAAGATCATGGCCGCTGAGATGGTCATATTTGCCACTCCCATCTGGTGGGGCAATCATTCCTCAGAGATGCAGAAGGTGATTGAAAGACTGGATAATATCCATGACGAGATCCTGGCCGGAAAGTCTTCCCGGCTGGCAAATAAGGTGGCAGGCATCATTATTACCGGCGACTCTGACGGTGCACAGCATATTATAGGTAATATCAGCAACTTCTTAAACGCTATAGGCGTTATACTACCGCCGTATGCCAGCCTTTCTGTATTATGGGAAGGCCAGAAGAAAGGCGCAAAGACCACGCGCGCGGAGTTGATGAAAAAGTATGAGGAAACCTATAGTAAAACAGCAGATACCATGATAGCACAGCTGCTGAAATTTACCGGACAATATGCCGAAACAGCGCACATCCAATAAAGACCTGCTGGAACAGGCGCAGCAACTGGAGGCGGAAGACCGCCTCCCGGAGGCTGCCGGCTATTATACAAAGGTGATAACGGCGGATCCATTGAACACCCATGCCTATAACCGTTTGATGATTATTTTCCGTAAACAGAAGGAATACCGGAAAGAGCTGACCGTGATCAATAAGGCTATTAAGACCTATGAGGATAGTATGCGGCAGGAGCAACAGGCCTGGCTGAAGAACAACCGGAAAATGGCACGTTTAAGCAAGGCGCTGGCGCATAGCCTGGGACTTATTGATCCTAAAGGTAAACCGCTGCATGAAGACAGGATGGTAAGCACCTGGCGTAAACGCAGGGAGCTGGTGACGCAGAAATTAAAGAGATCTACTTAAGCTGGTCTGTAAAATAGTAGATAGCGCGCCGCAGGAATGATCCAAAAGCGGGCTGCCCTTTGCCCGCTGTATATCGTGGATCCGCAGCATACAGATCGCCCAGGCCTTTGTAAGCTGCTGCCTGGTTGCCTGGTTTACCCCAAAACTGCAGGATCAATTGATAATGTTGGGCTATCTGTTCCTGTACTTCCGGGCTATGCGGGTCTTGGTCTGTCATGGCCGCCAGCGTTTCCCAATTGGTACTGAAACTGGTTTTAAGTGTTTCAAAATCTGTGGGGCTCATTTGTAATAACTGTTGTTCGGAATGTTTTACCTGGTCCGGCCATTTCTCCATTGCTTCTTTACGCCAGGCGGCCGCCTGCTCTTTAGGTAATCCCTTATATAGATCTTCGTAGTTCATTTTTTGTTTGTTTTGGAGGTGATCAATTGTTTTATCAAGCGTTTGCAGCAGGGTTTGTATGCGCTGCTGTTTTTGCAGCAGGTGCTGTTTATGGTGCTGTAAGGCGGTGACCATATCAAATTCCGGATCGTCCAGGAGATCGGAAATGGTACTGAGCTCAAAGTCCATTTCCTTGTAAAAGAGGATCTGCTGCAGCCGCAGTAATTCTTTTTCGCCATAGAGCCGGTAGCCCGCAGCAGTGCGTATAGCCGGTTGTAATAAACCGATGTTGTCATAGTGATGGAGTGTGCGCACACTCACACCAGCTATTTTTGCCAGTTTTTTGACCGCATATTGTGCCATACTGTAATTGCTTGTAAGACAAAGGTAGGGTATGACGTAGCGTAAGGGTCAAGTGTTTGCGGCAATTTTTTTAATTCGTATCTTGACACACTGTGAAAATTCAAGCATATGTTAACCTTCCAGGAAGCACGCAAAATAGCAGAACAATTTTTAACCAGGGATACCGGCAGCGGGGACAGGCTGCTGATCGATGATAAGGGCATTGTTGAAAGACCCTATGCCTGGATCTTTCCATATGATTCGGAACGGGCGCTTGCGGGGGATACCAGGTGCGCTCTTTTGGGAAATACGCCCATTTTTATCAATAAATCAGACGGACAGGTTTCTGTATTTGGATCAGGGTTTAGTATAGACGCGATGATCGATGTGTATGAGGAGGAAAATAAGTCCTGGAATCTGCAAATAAAAACGGATATCTACGCTGCCGCAGATAAGTTATCAGCAATGAAAAAATGCCTGAAACTAACCCGTGGGCAAATAGCGGAGTTGAAGGCAACTAAAGCCAGGGTTGTTGACAGCGGGGCTGAGCGGAGGCTTAATGATATGCTGGCACTGCTACAGAAGCGGGGTGTAGATGGTGAAGTGGTTTACAATGAAACTCCCCTGGCATAATAAAAACAGCCGGAAAACCAGTTCATGGAGAAACACAGATCGCCGGAAAGGATCTCGAACCTGTTCTCCTGCAGTGGATGAATATGCGCTGGTTCTTTTGTGGTGGTAACCGGGCTAAAACATTCGATCTGCAATAGGGCGCCGTTTGTTTCTGCGGCAGTTTGTAAAAATATCATGCGTTGGCCCGTTCTGGCATTCTCGATCTTATCGCCTTTTTTCATGGTGGATAGGGTTTCTTTTCAATTAGCCATATAGGGCTGGCCTATAAGTTCAGGTCACAGGCAATCACCTGGTCCTTTAACAGGACATACAGTTTTTTATCATTGATATGATAGGATAGTACTTTTCGTTTATCTACCGGCAGGTAAAAGCTGCCCGTATAGCTGCCATCTTGCAGGCGATAAGCATCCAGCACAGGATGTTCGCTAAAGGCATTCTCTTCTTCATTATCTGCGCGGAGATCAGATTCGATAAATAAAAATTGGCCGTTTGCAAAAGCGCGTTTGTTCACTTTTACACGAGGGGCGGAGGCGTATAGTTTTTTCATATCGCCTTCGCCTGTGCTGGCAACTTGTATGCCACTGTTAAATACGGTATCAATGGTATGTTGTTGGTAACGCAGCTGCATATCACTATCCATACAGTAAATGCCATTTTCGAAATAAGGAATGTACAGCAAACGGTCCTGTTGAGGTGTGCTGCATAAGATCCCATCGCTGGAGAAACCGGCATCTGCTTTTCCCGACAACAGTGCTGATTTCCGCTGTTCGCCGCTACGTGTATTGATCCGCATAAACACCGGTTGAAAGCCGCCATTTGAAAAACCTCTTATTACTACCAATGAGTCTGACAGCTGTAAGGATTTTACATAAGGCCCGGCCGACAGTTTTACTGAATCAAATGCCGCTGCATGTACACCTTTGTAAAATAACATGCCGCTGTTGTACTCGTGTACATAAATATGATCTCCGGTGGCGAAAAAATTAACGGGTGGTTTGAGGGCTTTGTCTATGTTCAGGTTTACGGTATCGCTGATACGCAGGTTATTATCAAGGCGGTATACCCGCCGGTGGGAGGGCTCAGATAGATAAAGATCATCGCCGGCGCCAAACAACCGCTCCGCAGTAAAAGGCAATGGCTGTGAAAGCTGCGGATGGACCGTTATGGTAAGCCATTTTCTGTTAAAACCGTTCTTTTGCGCATTAGGCATGCCAGATACGGCCACCAGGATCGCCAGGCAAGCCACTGCCGCCAGCATGGTACCACAGATAAATATCAGAGTTCGTTTCATAATTAAAAGCATATCAGGAACAGAGACTACCCCGGGAGTAGTCTCTGTTGATAAATTAAGCAGGCTATTGCAGCCGGCATCGTTGTGTTTCTTTTTACCTAACGTATGATCACAGGTCTGTCAGGAATACTTCCCAAACGTATGTGTTCCCGCCTGACTGGAAAGTGCTGGCGCAGCAGAAATAGGCGTTGCCGCTACAGTTGCCGGCTGAACTAGGGTTTGCTACGCTCTTAACATTGGTGCCAAACGCCGGAATGAGGTTGCCGCCATAGCTGGCGGTGCGGTCTGCCGGAAGGCCGGGAATAACAACGGTGCGGTAGCATGCTTCTGTTTTCTTAATAAGGGTGCTTGCGTTGGTAGAGATGGTGAGGCCTACGGCAGCTACAGCTACCAATGCGGCAAAACTGATCTTCATCTTTTTCATGTGTTCGCTTTAATGATTAGGAAATAATAACAGCCAAGGCGGCTGCCTCCGCTAGTACAGGAGAAGAGGGACCTGTTTTATTGATCAATAAAAGAGTTAAGGCAATGAAATGACTTGCTTGTTGCGCATCGTGAGCCGGCTTTGCAGCAATATGGCAATGGCGGTAAGCAGGGTGATGATAAAATTAACCGCCAGGTGCTGCTCCCAGGTTAACAATTCGATGATACCGCCACAACTGCAGGGCAGATCATAAGCATAACGCAGCATGATGTATACATAACCGGTAAACAGCGTCATAAGGAACAGCGATGCATATAAGCCCGCTACGCGCGTTCGTTTAAAGATCAGCAGCGCGGCTATTACCAATTCGCCTGTAGGCACCATAATGGCTACCAACGGCGCTATATGTTGCAAAAAAGGGGAGCGGCCGGCTTCAAAACTGAATTTGTCGTAATGGATCAGCTTATTGAGGCCAGTGTAGATCCAAAGTAATAGCAAGACGGCGGTGATCGCTTCAATGGCTGGATTGAATGCTTTGGTTTTCATAAAGAAATATTCAATGTTCAATAGTAGAATAAAAGACAGATGACGGTTTAGTGCTTCATGGAATCTTAATGGATTATTTGCTGGTCAACAGGTCAACATCGTCACGTGGGCGCCTACTTGATAAAATTAGTAAAAGGGGATGAGAATTGCAATAGTTTTCCATAATCGCACATGTAGCTGTGCGTTATCGGACAGTTTTTGGGGGATTATTGCCGGCACTATATTTATAATCAATATGTTATAAAGGCGGCATGTGTGTTGTGAAATAATTCATAAGTCATTATTTATGTTCAAGAGCAATTTCAAAACGATGTTCCGCAGCCTTTGGAAGAATAAGGCTTACAGTTTTCTGAACATCTTCGGGTTAACGATCGGGATCACCTGTGCGGCATTGATCTTTCTATGGGTGGAGGATGAAATGACCTTCAACCGGAATTTTGCGAAACATGATCAGCTGTATCATGTTATGCAAAATCAGCAAAATGAAGCCGGCATCACCACTAGCCCTTCTACACCGGGACCGCTGGCAGCTGCATTAAAAGCGGAGATACCAGGTATTGTTAACAGTGGCCGGCTTAGCTGGGAAATGGATCAACTGGTAGCGCTGGGTGATCAATCCATTAAGGAAAAGGGCATGTATGCAGATCCGTCCATTCTTTCCATGTATTCCCTGCAGTTTGTGTATGGCGCTCCAACCACCGCGTTAAAGGAGCCGCAATCCATCGTGATCAGCGAAACCATGTCGAAAAAGGTTTTTGGCGATGGCAACCCGGTGGGTAAAACAGTAATCATGAATGCCAGATCCGCCTACACAGTAGACGGGCCTTTTACGGTTACTGGCGTTTTTAAGGACCTGCCTTCCAATTGTAATTATAAATTTCAGTGGCTTTCGCCATACGAAACCTGGGAGAATGCGAATGACTGGTTAAAGCCCTGGAACAATAATCTGACAGAAACGATCGTGGAGTTGTCCCCCCAGGCCAATGCGGCAGCCATCAATAAGCAGCTGGCTAATTATATGGGCACTAAAGTGAGCGGCTCCACCAACCGGTGCTTCCTGTTTAGTATGAATGACTGGCATCTGCGTAATAAATTTGTGAGCGGCGTGCAGCAGGGAGGGAATATAAAATATGTAAGGCTTTTTTCAACAATAGCCTTTATCATCCTGCTTATTGCCTGTATCAATTTTATGAACCTTGCCACGGCGCGGTCTGAGCAACGCGCCAAGGAAATAGGGGTGCTGAAGGTGCTGGGCGCGGACAAAAGCGGTTTGATCGGAAAGTTCATCAGCGAATCTTCGCTGATATCATTTATAGCCGTGATACTGGCGGTGGGCATGTTATTTATATTGATGCCGTTTTACAATGCATTGGTGCAAAAGCAGCTGGCGGTGAATTTATTGAGCCCGCTGCACCTGCTTTTTCTGTTGGCTATTGGCCTTATTACCGGGCTGGTTGCAGGCAGCTATCCAGCGTTTTATCTATCATCCTTTAACCCGGTAAGGGTATTAAAGGGGATACGGATCAAAAGCCCCGGCGGCGTTAACTTTATCCGTAAAGGGTTGGTGATAGCGCAGTTCAGTGCCTCTGTGATACTTATTATATCCACCATGATCGTATACCTGCAGGTGCAACATATCAGGGAGCGGAACCTTGGCTATAGTAAGGATAATTTACTTTATATACAGCTGCAGGGTAGTATGAAGGAACATCTCAGCCAGATCAAAAACAGTCTTGCCGCCACCGGTTATGTAGAAAATGCGGCTACCAGCCTGCATGATGCCCTGCATGTGTACAGCTATGGGGATGGGTTTGGCTGGCAGGGTAAACGCCAGGGTGACAAATCCGCTGTTTACTCCAACGTGGTGAGCCCGGAATACATTTCGACCATGCACATGAAAATAGTAGCGGGCCGCGATTTTTACCCTGGCACGGCAGACAGCAATCGTGTTATTATCAACGAAACTATGGCCGGCCTTATGGGCGCAGCGGGAAAACCCGGCAGCATTATCACTGCCGGTAAGTCTAACCTGACGGTGGTGGGGATCATTAAAGACTTTGTTTACAATGATGTATATGGTAAAGGGGCGCCGCTTATCCTGATCTGCGGCAACTATGCATCCACGATGATGGCGGTGCGGTTAAAACCCAACGTAAACCTGCCGGAGGCGCTGGCCAAAACCGGGGCGGTGATGTTATCTGCTAACCCCGGTTTCCCATTTGAATACCGGTTTGCAGATGCGGATTTTGACGCGGTGTTTGCTACGGAAATGCTCATTGGCAGATTGTCCGGCGTGTTTGGAATATTGGCTATTGCGATCTCCTGCCTTGGTTTATTTGGCCTGGCGGCATATACTGCAGAGCGGAGGACCAGGGAAATAGGCGTACGCAGAGTGCTGGGCGCTTCTGTTATTGGACTGGCAGGGTTGCTGGCCAGAGAATTTTTGCAATTAGTCGTTGCAGCATGTTTTATAGCGTTTCCCGCAGCCTGGTGGCTGATGCATAACTGGTTGCAGGACTATGCATACAGAACAACAATACAATGGTGGGTGTTTTTGGTAGCGGGGGTGATGGCGTTGCTGATAGCCTTGATAACGGTGAGCTCCCAGGCGATAAAGGCGGCGGTGGTTAATCCGGTTAAGAGTTTGAAGGCGGAATAGCATCATTATTTGTTTCCCGGAACGAGCGTTACTCTATTCAGCGTATAGCTGAAATCTATGTTGCCCACCCTGAAGGCTTTGTTCTCATCCAGGACAAAAAGAACATTATCGTCTCCTTTGAGCAGATAGAGATGAGCGCCGGTATTGAGCGCTAAGCGGTAAACAACTGCGTTAGCGTCTGACCTGGCGCCTTTAGTAATTATCCATTTCCCTTTGAGGGATTGCTGCCGGTAAGCGCCGCCATCCGGCTGTTTAAACAGCTCGCCGCCTCCCACAAGCGTAAGGGCATACGTGGTTGGTTGTTGTGTGGTTGGATCCTGGTAAAGGATCAGATCCCATTTCAACTTGGGACAGTCAGCAGGTACGGATATGTTTAGCTGTTTTGCCACGCCGTCGCAGGGAGGCCTTCCCTGGAAAACTCCCGCCACATCAAGCCCTTTTGGAATAGGCCGGAAAGTGATAGTTTGAGACAGCTTATTATCAGCGGCTGCTGTTTGTGCTTTTGAGCGGCGTGTTGTCAGAGAGCAAAAAAGGATGACAAATGCTATCAGTAGATATTTCATGATAGATCTTTTATGGTTATTTATCGTTGATCCTGTTCAATGTGTAGCTCCACGCGGCGCTTCCGATCATCAGATGTTGATTACTATCCAGTAAATGCAGCAGATCATCGCTCAGCTTTAGAAAGGAGATCGTTTTATTTGTTTTACTATCCCGTAATTGGTAAATGATCTGATTGCTGTCCGGGGCGCTCCTGGTGATCATCCAATTCCCCTGCATGTCAATTTTATTCCCTCCGTCAATGAATCCTGTTGTGCCTGGCTTAGATAATCCATATGTAGCATGCAATTGATAAGTAGTGGGCGCTTTTGTATGTTCATCCTGGTAAAGTGTAAGCTCCCATTTTATGAATTCGCAATCAGTATTTGCAGCCATACCTGGCAATGGCCTTGTTCCCTGGCTGCAGGGCGTGCTGGCTGCAAAAGTTCCCAGTACAGAGGAGGCCGTTGGACCAATTTGTTGACAACGGGCACTTATGACAGCGAAAACAAACAACGAAGCTGTAATAACAAGTTTAGGCTTCATAGCATTTATTTTAGTAAAGTTAAGCCCTGTTATCCGGTCAGCGTTGAAATTTACATCTAATGATGTGGATGCGTGACAAAAAGCGGTTTTACGATGTAAAAATGTATCAATCTTCCCTACTTCTGTATAAATCGCCCTGCATTGTCCCCGCTAATTTTGCTGTAACATTAAAAAGTAATAGCAATGGCAAAGACAATTTTTATTACCGGCGCCTCCAGGGGGTTCGGTAAGTTATGGGCGGCAGCATTCCTGGAAAGAGGGGATAAGGTAATAGCAACCGCGCGCGACCCGCGTACACTGGACGACCTGGTTAGCCAATATGGCAACAATATGCTGGCGCTGCAGTTGGATGTGAACGACCGCGCCGCGGATTTTGCAGCTATCCACAAAGCAAAAGAACATTTCGGAAGCATTGATGTACTGATCAATAATGCAGGGTACGGCTTGTTTGGCAGCGTGGAGGAGACCAGTGAACAGGAAGCCCGTGAACAGATGGAAACTAACTTCTTTGGCCTGTTATGGCTGACACAGGCGGTACTGCCTATCATGCGCGCACAGGGACATGGACATATCATCCAGGTTTCCAGCGTAGTGGGCCTCATCACTTTCCCGGTGCTGGGCCTGTACAATGCCTCTAAATTTGCAGTGGAAGGGTTAAGTGAGACCCTGGCTGCCGAAGTAAAAGGTTTTGGTATCAATGTTACGCTGGTTGAACCAAACTCCTTTTCAACGGACTGGGCCGGCGCATCTGCTGTGCATACCACTGCCATGCCTGAGTATGAACCGGTAAAGACCGCATTTCTGAGCGGTATGACGGACGATCGTTTTGGCGTCCCGGAGGCTACTACCCCGGCTGTACTGGAGCTGATAGACAGTAAGAATCCGCCACTGCGTCTATTCCTTGGCAAATTTGGCTATCCACTGGTAAAGCAGGCCTATGAAGGCCGTTTGGCAGAATGGGACAGCTGGAGTGGAATCTCCGCGGCCGCACATGGTAAGTAACATATGTTAATGATATTGTATGAATGCGATCTACGCCGTATGGCGTAGATTTGCGTAATTGCCATAGTCATGGAGCACTTTAAGAATTTAGCAGATATACACCGTTTTAACGGTATTCCGATGCCGGAGAATCCGCTCTTCAGCGTTTACAGGTGTACGCAGACCTGCGGGCTGGGCGACAGGGAGTTTACATCTGATTTTTACATGATCGGGTTTAAGAAGCTTAAGGCGGGTGTTATATTATACGGCCGCACTAAATACGATCATAATAACGGTAGCCTGATCTTCATCAAACCCCGGCAGGTGATCGAGTTTAAAAGTGTGGAGTATGATGAAGATGCGTTTCTGATATTCATTCATGAGGATTTTCTGAACGGTCATTTTCTGCATTCAGCCATCAGTAAATATGCTTTCTTCGATTATGAAACGAATGAAGCGCTGCACCTTTCACCGGCAGAAGAACAGACCATATGGGATCTGTATTACAAGATAGAAACGGAGTACCGTAATAATACAGATGAGTATAGCCGGGATATTATGCTTACGCATATTGATTCCATATTAAAATATTCCCAGCGGTTCTATAAGCGCCAGTTTATTAACCGGATGGAGCTTTCCGGCAAAACGGTGTCGAAATTCCATGAAGCGCTGGATGCTTATTTTAAAGACGGGGTGTTGGCTGCGAAGGGTTTACCAACAGTGAATGCGCTCGCGGCACAGCTTAACTTATCACCCAGGTACCTGAGTGATCTGCTTAAACAGGAGACGGGGAAAACCGCCATTGAGCTGATACATATTTATCTGGTAAACGAAGCTAAGAACCGGCTCAAGACGGATGATCAGCGGGTGTCTGACATAGCGTATGAGCTGGGGTTTGAGAACCTGCCTTATTTTTCGAGGTTGTTTAAGAAGGAGACGGGGATCAGCCCGAACCAGTTTAAGAAGGGATTGATGAATTGAGATGAGTTTTTTATATAAAGTGTTGATAGAGCCGCATAGATCGCAGGATGTATGCGGCTTTTTAAATTGTTGTTATTTGAGTTCTTTACAGGTTAAAAAAACAGGTAAATACCCCTGGTATTGGATGGTAGTGATGGAGTTATTCCCCTGTTAATCTCTTATTAATGTTTTATTAATCCCTCCTTGTTATTTTGCTATAGTCAATATTCTTAACCCGTATAACCAATTATCTTATGAAAAAACTCCTCCTATTAGGACAGGTGGCCATTGCCATGCTGTTGGTAAGTTGCTCAAAAAACCAGGAAAACGAACCGTTAACTCATGGCGCCATTAAAGACAACCAATTCAGCGCTAAGTCGGCAGGGCCGAACCAGTACCTGGGGGTGACCTGTGGCTTTCAATACAGTTCGCAGTTATCCGGGCCGGTCACTTATCCTACTCATCAGAACATTTCTTTGTACAATCCGGATCCCAATAATCCGAATGCTACCTGGGATGAGTGGGTGGCGCAGTTGGCCCAGGCCGGGGTTGATTTTGTGTGCCCTAACCTTACCGGCTCCCAGCCTAATACCAATGGAAGCCCTGCTAAAATTGCGCCCCTGATCGCTGCCATTAATGCCCGCGGCCTTACCAGCCAGCTTAAACTGGCTGCTTTTGATGACAATGCCGCCTCCTGGGTTGCCCAATGGAACATGGCAAATGGCCGTGGATATGGGTATGCGCAGAAGTTTGATATGGCGGACCAGAATAACTGGAAATACATTTACGATTACAATTACAAGGTGTTTTTCCAGACAGTGCCAGACGCCAACCGGTTTAAGATCAACGGCCGCCCGGTTATTATCATCTGGACAGGCAATACCGTTACGTTCCTTACCAATATGAACGGTAATGCCTCCCAGGCGCTGACCTATGTAAGGCAAAAATGCCAGGCGGATTTTGGGTTTAACCCGTATATCATCCTGTCCCAGGATTTCTTTACCAATGATCCTACCTGTAACAATCCAGGTATTGCGGACGGCAAAGAAAGCTGGTTTACGCCGCCGGTTAACAGCTATTCATTGACTGCCTGGAACAACACTTCGATTGGCGTGGCGGTTCCCCAATTCCAGCATTCAGGCGTGGGCTCCTATCTTAACCCCAATCATGGACAGCTTTTTGAAAACGGCCTTAATGGCACGGTGGAATCTGGCGCATTACTTACCCTGTGTGAAGGCTTTACGGACTATGAAGAAGAAGCCGCCATGTGGCGCGCCAGGAATATAGACAACAATGGCAGTGCTTTGAGCTATAGCCAAACCGGCTATGATTATCCTAACCAGCGCATTAATATATTACGCAGGCATAGCCATAGTCCCTTCCCGTCTACCTTCAGACTGGAGGCGGAAGGTTGCGATAATTTCGGCGGAGCCAACGGCGGCAATGGTAAAGTTAATTTCTATCGTAATGGCAATATCGCCATTGCGGCCACCAGTGATAATAACGGCGCTTTCCAGATAGGCTGGATACAGAATAATGAATGGCTGGAATGGCAGGAAGTACCGGTTGCCACAGGTACCCCTCATCTGCAGATCAGGGTAGCCAATCCTAATAATAATATGCGGGCGCACCTGGAAATTGACGGCGTAGCAAAGCCAGACGTTACATTGCCTAATACCGGCAGCTGGTCTACCTGGACGACCTTTGATATGGGAAGCATTGGCAGCTTTACCAATTCGTACCATAAGATCCGTATTGTATTTAATACGGGTAATGTAAATGTTAACTGGATCCAGCTGGTGCCAGGGAGCTGATGGACTGGTAGTGTATATAATTAAAGCGGGCGCCTCCGGAAAGAGGCGCCTGCTTCATTTCTACCCGGATGAAAAATGCGCGGTGAGGATAGGGCTGGGTTGTAATTTATGATGATGGGTAATTAACTTTACTGTGAATTTTACACCCGGAAAACTAAAATGACCAACTGGATCTCGGCCGTCTGCGAAACAAACAACATTAACCTGCACTACACCAGAACCGGAGGTAACAAGCCGCCTGTAATCCTGCTGCATGGATTGATGACCAGTGGCTTATGCTGGACCGGTCTGGCACGGGCGCTGGAAGACGACTATGATGTGATCATGCCGGATGCCCGGGGACATGGTAAGTCAGACGTGCCTGCCTACGGATACCAATATGAAGATCATGCAAATGATATTGCGGGTTTGATAACTGCGCTAAAGCTTCCATCTCCTGTGCTGCTTGGACATTCAATGGGAGGGATGATCGCGGCTGTGGTGGCCAGCCGTAAGCCTGATCTGCTCCGTGGCCTGGTCTTAGCTGATCCATCGTTCCTGAGCCCCGAAGTGCAGCGCGAAGTCCGGGATAGTGATGTGGCAGATCAACATCGGAAAGTGCTTAACATGTCACTGGAGGAAGTAGTGGCATCAGCGCGGGTCAGGCATCCTAACCGGCCGCCTGAGATGCTGGAGATATTTTCCCGGGCGCGACTCCAAACAAGCATGGCCGCTTTTGATGTGCTTACGCCACCCAACCCTGATTATAAGCAGTTAGTGAGTAAAATCGATATCCCAAGTTTGCTCGTATTTGGTGATGGGGGAGTGGTTACGGCTGTTGTTGCGGAAGAGTTGAAAGGCCTTCATCCCCGATTGCAAACTGAGGAAATCAAGGACGCTGGTCACAGCCTGCATATGGATCAACCAGAACGTTTTGCCGCCGTCGTCAAAAAATTCCTGGGATCCATTTCCAGCTGAGCGATCACGATATAACGGAAATCCCTGAACGCTGGTCAGAATTTACCCTTAAAATACTAACTTTAGCTGCCCGAAGCGCCATCCTATGAATACCTTACCAATGGAAAATAAGATTACTACAGACAAAAACGTGCTTGTTGTTTTACAGGAAGATAAAGAGATAGATGCTACAACACAGGAATTAATGGATAATTTTTGTGGAACGGTGGTAAGGGATCTCACTGAAATTGTAGGCAACCCGGGGGATAAAAGGATGTATGTATGTGGCAATATAGCGGATATTCAGGGTGAGTTTGGCCCTCTGTATATTATAAAAGAGCTCTCCAGCAATTATGACGATTATAATAATGCCCGCATCATAACACTTGGCGAAGTTCCCATTGTCATCAGCAATGCTGGCGTATATTTTAGACAATTATTTACTGATGATGATTATTTTAACAGCATCAAATCAGAACATGTATTCCAGGAACTGACTGAATCAAATAAACCGTCCAAAGCTTTTAGAACAGGTATATACCTATCCAATATTACAAAAGGGGAAAATGAGGATGGAAACGAGATCCTGGATTATCACCTTTTGAGATGTTCCAGCAATTTAACCGGGCCTACTGATAATTTCCGCTCAACGGACCGCAGTATCATCGATTCGTTGAATGAGGCTGTTAAATATGTTTTTGCGTATAAGACAGACTTAAATCATGTATTGGCACAGATCTATGAAAACAAACCCAGGACTGACGGTACGGAGAAGGAGATGAAATCCAGGATTAAGGCGCATTCTGACAAAACAAAGGATATGCCCAAAGAAGGGCTGATCGTCTTTTGTACGTTTTATGACCCTACGGAACTGACGCGCCTGAAACCATCTGCCACAGACAGGTACGACTGGTGCTATAAAGATGTTAGCGGTTTAACGAGGCTTCATTTCAAATTAAAAAGTACTGTTGATGATGATACTTTGGAAAAGGAGTTCAGCGTTACCTTATATCCCAATTCCGTGTTTATGATCCCGCTTTCCACTAATAGATTATACACGCATGAGATCAGGCCATCTATCCTGAATGCGGATAAGATTCCGACAAGGATGGGCTATGTGGTCCGTTGTTCAAACCTGGAAGCCCGGTACATGAATGATCAGGCTTACATCAGGGAAAATGGCAGCTTTATTAAACTTGAGCAGATGACAGCGGAAAAGCAGGAAGACCTGAGGGATTTTTACTATGAAGAGAATAAATCAGAAAAAATGGTTGACTATGGGAGCATTCATTTCAGTATGAATGCCGGCGACTATGAAAAGCCAATATTTTAATTGTATGAGCAGTTCGGAGTTTCATAAAATTGCACTTGATCTGGGTCCCGATTTATTCAATGGTTTATTTAATTCGGTAGATTTTGAACCGGTTGCCAAAGGGAGGGTTGGTAACCATTTGGTAAATGTAGGCGATAAGGGTGTGCCGATAGTGAGAACTACTACAAAATATAATATACCGGCTCTTAATTTTTCTGCGATCCATCATATGCTGGTGGAGCGTATTAATGATAATTTGGCGGGTATACCTGTACAGCGGTTTAATAATGCGTTAGTTGAGGTGTATGACTCCGGTTATTATAAAATGAATTATCATTCAGACCATAGTTTGGATCTGGAAGATGATTCATATATAGGGCTTTTTTCCTGTTACGAAAGGCCGGAGGAGCTTTCCGCGCAACATATCAGGAAGTTAAAGATCAAGGATAAGGGAGGAGAGGAAGAGTTTGAGCATTCATTGACACATAATTCCGTAGTGCTGTTTTCATTAGCGGCCAATACAAAGTTTCAGCATAAGATTGTGCTGGATGCTGCGCCACACCCCAAAAAGATGGGGGCGGACAACAGATGGTTAGGCATTACATTCCGAACCTCGAAGACATTTATCCGGTTTGACGATAATATGCCTCGTTTTGCTAATGGGAAGTTATTGGAATTGGCTAATAGTGAGCAGGAAAAGGAGTTCTATAAACTGAGAGGGGAGGAGAACAGGGGAGTGGGTTTTGTTTACCCGGAGCTTATGTATACGGTGAATGCGGCGGATATGATGATGCCGGAGAATGCCCCGGATCTAAAATCAGGCTTCGGGGTCTGTCAGCGCACCCGGCAACATTAATAAAAACGCCATCGCTTTGTTATAATCCAGTAAATCATATTCTAATCCCAGCGCCCTTATATTATCATAATAAGTTTGATGGTGTTTGTAGTAATGTTTTTCAGACTGCACAAACCAGGCCTTTTCTCCTAATTTGCTTGCTAAGAACCATTTTTCCAATAAACGGGCGCTGCGTCCGCTTCCGTCGTTCCATGGATGGATCTTTACAAACACGAGATGGATCATGCTGGCAAAAAAGAATGTTTCCGCCATTGACCGGTCGTTTTCCAGCAACTGACTGATATCAGCATACAGTTGTTCCATTGCTGCGGCCACTTCAAAAGGAGAAGCGGCTACGTACTCAATGCGGCCATCCTTCGTAGTAACATACATATTTTTACTCCTGAATTTGCCTTGATAGCTGCCAGGGAGGATATGTTTCGTTAACAAAATATGCGTGTCTGCTAAGCTGTTACGGTTAAGTGCAGTGTTACTGGCAAACTGGTAGGCCTGGTAAAGGTCATCAATTTTACGGGTGTAATCTGGCTGGAATTCGACACCAAAACGTTTGTGCTTGATATATGAATCCAATTCAATGGATTCTCCTTCAATTTTGCTGGAATATACGGAGGCTACCGAAGTATAAAAACTGAATCCGTCAGTGGAAATTTCTGCATCCTCCAGCCGGTAAAATGCATCGGACAACGCATCCTGCGCTATCTGGTTAATATATTGATCCAATAAGGTGGCGGGTATTATTTGCAGTTCCATATTTTCAGCTACTCAGATCGTTTTGATTAAAACAAGTTATTTTAATCAAGTATAAATATAGATCGTTGAGAGCAGATAAACAAACGGGTGGTATTGTGAAGGCCATGTGTATCGCTGACCAATAACCTTAAATCCACTTAGATACCATATATTTAATAACCGGTTGTAGAAGATGATAATCGGAAGTTTATATATTCTGTACCTTAAAATTAACCAAACATGCAACTCAAACTGATCTTATCGTTTTTGCTTTTAACCACCTGTGTGCTTGCATTTAGCCAGAAAAAGCCATCCGGAAAATCTAATGAGCAAAACATTGATGTTACTGAAAAGGGCTTGATCAAGATATCCATCATGTACCCTTATACCGAGGGTAAAACCTTTAATATGGAGTACTATGAAACAAATCACATGCCTATGGTGGCGGGTTTTTTGGGGTCCAACCTGGTCAGATATACTATTGAAAAAGGGCTTTCCAGCGGCATTCCTAACCAACCTTTACCGTATATGGCCATAGGCACCTTTTATGTAAAGAGTTTAAGTGAATATCAGGCAGCTATCGCTCCAAACAAGGATGCAATCCGTGCAGATTTTGCGAACTATACGAATGTGATGCCTGTTATTTTGGTGAGTGAAGTGGTAAAATGAAGTTAACGCAAACTGGTGGCGGAGATACAAGCTACCAGTTTGCCATTGTTTGCCGGCAGCTCATTTTTTCGCGTAATGCAATGTAACAACGCCTGAACCAAGCGTTTTTGACTCCAGCAATTTCAGGTTGCTCATCTGTGCATTGCTGTCGAACAAACTGATCCCTTTTCCCAATATCACGGGATGCAGCGTGAGTTTGTACTCGTCTATCAATCCCAGGCTCATGAGGCTTTTGGAGAGGCCGGGGCTGCCGAAGATCGCCAGGTCTTTGCCCGGCTGTTGTTTTAGTTTGTTCACCTCTTCTACAATGTTGTCTTTGATCAGGGTGGTATTATTCCAGTCCGCACTGGTCATTGTTGTGGAGAAAACTATTTTCGGAATTTCCTGTACCCATCGTGCATGTTCAAGCGAACCTTCGCTTGCCTTGGGGTTGTCTAACACGGTAGGCCAGTAACCTGCCATTAAATTATAGGTGTTTCTACCATACACGGGCGCGCCTACTGTTTTGACCAGTTCCGCTGCGTATTGCTGCAGCTCGCTATCATAAGTCAGGAAGTCAAGGCCTCCGTTAATGTCGCCGGCAAAACCATCGAGGGACATATGTGCAAATAAGAGCAGCTTTCTCATTTAATTGAGTTTTTTATAGTTTCAATATACAAAACTATTGCCGGAACGCCATTGATGAGGTTAGGATATATTCGCCATCGCATACTGCTTTCTATAGGCAGTGGGGCTCATGCCTTTGACCTTTTTAAAGGCCCTGTTCAGATGACTCTCATCGGTAAAATTCAGCTCAACAGCAATTTCATTGATCCGCATGTCACTGTGTAGCAGACGGGTCTCTATCAACCGTACTTTATAATTGCTAATATAATCCTGCAGGGTTTCCCCTGTTTGCTTTTTAAAATACCGCCCAAGATAATTTGGGGCAATACGGAAATGCGTGCTTAACTGTTCCGTACTAAGCATAGGCGGCTCAAAAATATGCTGCTGGATAAAATGCAACATGTCCAGCACTAGTTCTCCGGTGCTTTCTTTTATATTTTTAGGCAGCTTCAGGGCAATATTTCTTGCCACTATGGTAATGATAGTATTAACAATCTGTTCGCTCACTCTTGTAAAGTAGATCTGCTGATGCGCCTGTTCGGATATTATGCTTTCCATTAAAAAGGAAATCAGGGGCTTATCTATTTTATTCTTCAATATACATCCAGGCCGGTGGCTGGCATTCTGTAATATGTGCTCTATGCATTGCACCGCATCTTTATCATGTGCTGACCTGCCGCGTACATAATATTCATTGAACCGGATAAAGAAAAAGCAAGTTGGCGTAGCAATCTCAAAAGAATAGCTATCCTGGGGGGTAAGCAGAAAAAGGTTGCCTTTCCTGTAAGCGAACTGATTCCCATTTACATACTGTATACCTGTGCCGCTAACGACATAGATCAGTTCAAAAAAATTGATCTTCCGCTTTTTAACAGGAAAGGACTCCATTGTCTTCACTTCAATCTCGAAAGGCTTGTAAAGCGTCTCTTTCATGACCGCAATTTACCAAATTCATCGTATGCGGGTGAACACAGAGACGGGAATATCGCCATTGGGCCGTGGAGGCACCTGCCAGCTGAGCTGGCTGTCTTTAATAGAAAAATCATTTTCCCGTGTGGTAGCGTCGGAATTGGGGTAGCTGGATCTGTCAATATGGAACCGGATCCTGTTTCTTACGGTATCTACTTCATAAGTACCGAAATGGCAGCTCATGGTTAACATGGCGTCACGGTATTCCTCTGGCGTTCCTTTTTTGCGATCTCCGGAGGCAAATGGTTTCCGGTCGCTACTATAGATCTCTACCATATAGTGCCCATCAGGGGTAAAGATCGCAATGCCATGCGGGTTGGCGCCATAGTCAGCCACCCGTTGGCCATTGGGCAATATCTTATCTGCGGCAGTGAGTTTCCAGGCGCCAACAAGCTGCTGTGCCAGTACAGGTGAAGCGATGAAAGTGCAAAGGGTAGTAATGATGTAATACAGGATCTTGTTCATTTTACAAAAGTTCTGACGGTGAAAAGGTAGCATGACAGCTCAAAAGTAGGTTTGTAAAAAGGGGGGTATCTGTAAGATTTTACCAAAATTCTGTACTTATCTGAGCGCAAATTGGGGAGATGCGGAGTCTAAGGGCGTAATTAATACAAAAAGCCGCACAAACCATATGATCTGTGCGGCTTTTTTTTGCAGACCGGAGAGAGACTATTGTCCTTTACTACTTTTCCGGTAACAATACCATCTCTATAAAGTTCTCCCCGCTTAAATATTTATCCGCCATAGCTTTTAAGCTGGCTGGGCTAACTTTAGACAGGTCGCTGTCATAAGTCGTCAGCTCGTGCAGATCATCCTGGTTTTGCAGGGTGGTGACCAAATAATCGAACCACCAGATATTCGTTTTCAAGGCTGTTTCCCGCGAGCGCTTATCCTCCGCTTTGTATTTATCAACATTGATCTGTGGCGGTCCGGAGATCTTTAATTTATTGATCTCGTCCTGCACGGATGCCACCAGCTTGTCAACATTCTGGGGGGCGCAGCCAAACGAAATAGTGAACATATAACGGGGATCCGGATCCTTGGTCACCATTTGACCCACACCGGGACTGTATACGCCGCTTTCATCTTCACGCAGCCGTTCAATGAGCCTGATCTGCAGTACTTCCTGCAGGGCTTCCAGTTGTATTTTTTCAGCGGGGCTGTAGTCGAACTTGCCAGAAAAAGCCAGCCTGACCGTAGCCTTCGACGCGGCGCCTTTATAGATCGTTTTTTCTATCCGGCCCTCCGGCGGGTATATGCCCAGGTCCTTATAGTTTTCAGCTTTGTGTGTGGAAGGCAACCCGCCCAGGTATTTTTCCAGTAAGGGCTTCACTTCATCAATTTTAAAGCTGCCAACAAAGACAAATGTAAAATTAGAGGCGTCTGCGAAACGTTCTTTATAGATCTCAAGCGCCCGCTCCGGATTGATCTGATCCAGTTTGGCAACAGTTGGGCCGGAACGGCGCATACTGCCCTGATTCCAAATAGCATTGGCGGAATCTGCGAACACAACGTTCGGATCGTTGGCCATGTTGGCAAGGCTGGCTTTGTTCCGGCGGACAAAACCATCAAATAATGGTTTGTCTATGCGCGGCTCGGTAAAATAGGCATACGCCAGTTGTAGCGCAGTTTCCATATCTTTCATAATGCACCCGCCACTGACGGTCTGGTAATGTTCGCTAATTTCCGCGCCCGCGCCCGCCTGTTTATCACTAAGATATTTCTGGAGCTCACTGGCAGTATAATTGCCCACTCCGGCAACACCTGTGACGGCCGTGGCATAAGCCGCAGATGGGTAGTCGGCGTCGCTGTACAGCGAGCTGCCACCCGGTGCAAAACCACTGTACATTATCTGGTCATTCTGAAAATCTGTTGGCATTAGCAGCACCTTAACGCCATTACTGAGTGTGAGGGTAGTGGTATGGAGTATCTCGTCGCTTTCTTCCTTCACGGTTTTGCCCGCTACGGGTTCATGCGAAAGAAGCGGCAGTTTGCTCATTTCATCTTTATAAGGCTTTAGTGATTCGCCTTCTACCTGCGCCAGCCAGCTTTCTACAGTGGCCTGGCGGGGCAGGCCCGCTTTCTCCTTTTCCGGAGCGGTGATCAGGATATCGCGGTCTACCGGCCGGATATATGTTTTACAAATGGCGTTAATGTCCTTTATAGTGATCGTGGGCAGGTCCATTTGGGTCAACCGGTATTCTTCGGCAATGCCTGGTGCGGGAGTTCCTTTTAAAAAGTATTGGAGGTATTCATTTACGAAATGGTTGGAGACAGTTTTATCGCGCTCTTTAAAACTGAACTCGACTAGGTTCAGGTAGTTTTTTTTAGCCCGTTCCAGTTCAGGTTCAGTAAAGCCGTATCTGGCCGCCCTGATGGTTTCCCGCCAGAGCGCTTTCATACCTTTTTCCAGTTCGCCGGGCCGGGCGGTGATATTGGCGGAATAAACATCCAGGCTGTTAATGAAGTTCATAATGGTTGCCCCTCCGTTAATATAGGGCGGATCTGCCTGTCTTGTTAATTCCGCATAGCGGGCGGCAAGCATTTCGTTGAAGAGAGAACGGATAATGAAGTTACGGTAGTCGGCAGCGCTCCGTAAGGGTTCCTCCGGATGTTTGATCAGGATCTCCGCGGCGATGTTCTTATTTTCCGGATCGGTCACGGTGATGAACTGGTTCTTGCCAGTCAACGGAACGGTATAAATAGTGCGTATTTTTTCGTTTACCGGGTTTTTCAGGTCGCTGAACTTGGCTTTAATGCTTTTTTCCATCTCATCCACGTTTATATCGCCCACTACAATAAGGGCTTGTAAATCCGGCCGGTACCAATCCTGGTAAAAACTTTTCAGGGTGGCCGGTTTGAAATGGTTCAATACAGTGTCCACGCCAATAGGCAGCCGGTCTGCGTAACGGGCATGGTTCAGGATCAGGGGGAAATACACGTCGCGCATGCGCTGGGCAGCGCCTTTGCGCAGACGTTTTTCTTCAAGTACAACGCCGCGTTCTTTATCGATCTCTACCGGGTCCAATATGGCTTCATGCGCCCAGTCCCGCATGATCTGCAAGCCGCCTTGCAGCAGCTCGGGTTGATCGGAGGGGAGTGGTAACTGGTAAACGGTTTCGTCAAAGCTGGTGTAAGCGTTCAGATCGGCCCCAAACCTTACCCCGGATCTTTGCAGGTAATCCACCAGTTCATTTTTTGGAAAATGGGTGGTGCCGTTAAAGCTCATATGCTCCATAAAATGAGCAAGCCCGCGTTGTTCATCTGTTTCTAATATGGCGCCTGCTTTGTTGGCCAGGTAAAATATCACCCGGTTTTTAGGTTCTTCGTTATGCCGGATATAGTAGGTAAAACCGTTCGGCAATGTACTGGTTCGTACGGCCGGGTCCAGCGGCAGGTCTGTACTATGTTTTGAAGATGTTTGCGCAAAAGCCGCGAGAGATGCGCACACTAGTATTGATAGTGATGTTATGCGAAAGTGGATGGTCATTTTTTAATTGTTCTGGAATTGATCAATGCAATAATTCTTTCAGTTTATCCGTGAGCATGGCGCCCCTGAGATTCTTAGCTATAATTTTTCCGGACGGATCGATCAGCAGGTTACTGGGAATGGACTCTATGCCAAAATCGGCGGATACTTCATTCCTCCATCCTTTCAGGTCTGATAATTGTGCCCAGGGCATTTTATCGTCGCGGATCGCTTTTTTCCAGTTGGCGGCTTTATCGTCCAGTGAAACGCCTACAACCGTGAACCCTTTGTCTTTAAATGCATTGTACGCTTTTAGCACATTCGGGTTCTCTGCCCGGCAGGGACCGCACCAGCTGGCCCAGAAATCCACCAGCACATATTTCCCTTTAAAGCTGCTGAAGTGCACCGGATGCCCGCTGGTATCCCGTTGCATAAAATCCGGCAACTGTTTTCCCAGCCGGCTTTTTTTCAATAGCTCCAGTCTTTGGGCCAGTTTTTTACCTGATTCTGTCTGTTGTAATGATTTGTCAAGCCCGTCGTATAGCGGTTTCATCTCATTGTAACCGGCAGCGAATGAAGTACGCTGTTCTATCAGGCAAAGGCTGTAAAAGCTTTTAGGATGACTGGCCACAAATTCATTAACGACGTCTTCCTTTTGTTTTACAATGCCATCTAACTGCACACGTAATGCTGCCGTGTCTTCTTTGGAACCACCCTTAAACCCTGCCCACAGCAGGCTTTGCCGGGCCGTCAGTTTTTCGAGGGATATGCCTAAGAGATGCGCATCATCCTGTGTGGGCGAACCCGTTATAACGTAGGAATCCGAAGAATCCTTTGTGCCGGTAAGCTTAATATGACCTGGCTCTACATAAAAGAAATTACCGTAATTATTGATACTTAGTCCAATTAACTGGGGCTCAGTTAGATTGGCCTTCCAGGTAAAATTGTCATTCACGGAAGCGATGGTGTCTGTTTTAAATGCACCGTCTTGCCTGTAGCTGATCTCTACATTGGCGCCGGATAAACCCTTTAGCTGGCCGGAGAGTACTGTGTTCTGAGCCAGCGCTGTTAAACTGAGCGAAGACAATGGAATAAGCAGCATGCTGCTTAATAAATGCTTTCTTTTCATATGCAGTTTTGTTTATGAATAAAGATCATCATCCGGGGTATGTATGATACCCCGGCAATGAATGGTTGTCAGTAAAAGGATGCTTTAATACCCCGGATTCTGGGTAAGTACATTATTTAGTTGTATCTGTGCCTGGGGGATAGGATACAACGCATCCGTTGCGCTGAATCCGGGCTTTACGGCCCCTAGCACGGCCTCCGCTGTTCCGGTCCTTTTCAGGTCATACCAGCGGTTGGCCCATTCACAAAAAAGCTCCACCTGGCGTTCGTGCATAACCGCTTTTAATACGGCGGTTTGTGATGCCGGATCTGCGGTGCTGGCGGATAATCCGGCCCGGGCGCGTATGATATTCACATCTGCCAGCGCCTCAGTAAGATGGTTCAGATGCGCTGCCGCTTCTGCACGGATCAGGTACATTTCAGCTAATCTCAATATCATCTGATCTTCCGTGGGCGTACTGCTTGCGGATACATTTTTATACTTATACGGGTAATAGACCGTTGTACCGTTAACGACCGTTGAGCCTACCCAATCCTGCATGCGTTTATCTCCTGTTTCAAAAGCAGCTAACAGGGAACCTGTTAATATGTAGCGGGGAATAGCCCCCGGAGAAACAGGAATAAAATGCTGCGCATCCGATACCCCGTAATACCCCTGGTTCCCGGGGATCTGCCAGATGGCTTCCTGGCTACCGTTCAGGAATACGCCGGTTAAAGGGGTATTCGTCAGGTTGTACAGTCCTGATCTTATCACGGAATCGGCTTCATTGTAAGCGCTTTGCCAGTTGGACTGGTAGAGATTAACCTTGGCCAGCAAGGCAATGGCGGTATATAGATTGGGCCGTGCCCTCCCGGCTGATGGATAGCTGTCTGTTAGTTTTTCCGTGGCATCCGTAAGATCAGCTTTCACCTGGTCATATATGTCCGCCGCGGAAGATCTGGGTAACCGTTGTGTTTCCTTGTAGGATATAGAAGTTACCAATGGCACGCCGCCAAACAGATTAACCATGTTAAAATAATACAGGGCGCGCACCACCTTCATTTCGCCGGTGATCTGCTGCTGGAAGGAGGGGGATAAATTAGCATTACCGGTAATGCCGCTCAGCACCGCATTTACCTGGTAAATGCTTTGATAAGGGTACCCCCATAAGGTAATGACGCCGCTGTTTAACGGTGTGAGGTTATAGCTGTAAAACTGTAGGGCGTCATCTGCATAATTGTACGATAGTTCATCTGCAGAAAGGCCGCAGGACGTAGTTAACTGTCCGCTGGTATATGCAAAACCATTCCCTATATTATAGGCATACACGCCGGCAACAGCGGTAATGGCGGTGGCGCTGTCTGCAAATTGTTGTTGTTGTGTAATGGCGGAAGGAGGATTGGAAGGAATGGTGACTAATTTTTTGCAGGACGTCAATGAGGCGGCAGCTATCAGCATACCGGCCATTATTTTATTTATATCAAAACGCATGATCATTTTCTTAAAATTTGAGATTTAAACCAAAGGCCAGGACACGCTGTACCGGGAAAGTGCTGAATGAGCCGGGTGTTTCCGGATCGCCTACTTTATAGTTTGTGAACGTGAGCAGGTTTTGTGCGTTCGCGAAAATGCTTGCTCCTTTCATGTGCGCCTTACTCAAAAAAGCAGCGGGTAGCTGGTAGGATAAAGAGACAGTTTTTACGCGCAGGTAGGTATCATCGCAATAAACGCCGCTGGATTGTGCAAAACTCACTGCAGAGCTCATAGCGGCAGAGCTGTAGCTGCTGGCCAGGCGTTGGAGCTGGGCATTGTCTCCACCCTCTTTCCAATAATTGCCCAATACTGCCACAGGCTGATTATACGAAAGACCAAGCTGGTTGCCATTATAGATCTCCGCCAGGTAACTGGGCGCATGCTGGCTGGAAAACTGGCAAAAAATATACAGGCTGAATTGTTTCCAGTTAAAAGTATTGCCAAAGCCGCCCATGTATTTTATCTGCTGGTCGGAAACCGGGACCTGATCGCCGCCAGTGGAGGCGGGACCGTATGCGGGATGGGAGGTAACTGTTCCGTCCTTTGCGTAAAACTCAAAAAGCCCGGTCTTAGGATTTACGCCTTTATACCTGTATCCATAGATGATGGAAGTAGGCCGGCCAATTTCATACACATTGGCATAAGAAGAGCTTGCCAGGTCCGGGAATGCCAGCAGCTTATTGCGGTTAAATGAGATATTAAAATTGGTCGTCCAGGAGAAATTCTTTGTTTTAATGTTGGTGGCGTTGATGGCGAACTCAAATCCCTTATTTTGTACAGTGGCATTTAAATTCCCTAATACGGATGGTAGGCCTACCTGTATTGGCAAAGGATAATCCACCAGCTGGTTGCCTTCGCGGTTCCTGTAATAAGTAGCGTTGAATAAAAGACGGTTATCAAAAAGACCAAGGTCTAAGGATACATTCAGGGATTTTTTCAATGCCCAGCTATAGTCAGGATTATAAAGATTAGCCGGATAGCTGGGGTTAATCCCCTGGAAATTGGGTAAATAAGGTGGGAAGCCTAGGTATAGGGACTGGTATTGATAGGCCTTTATACCATCAGACCCGGAGGTGCCATAGCTGCCGGATATTTTACCATAGCTGAACAGGGGAGATAATCTTTCAAAGACCTTCTCCTCGGAAAAGATCCATCCTGCGCCCACAGCACCAAAATTACCAAACTGGTTTCCCGGGCCAAAATTGCTGGAACCATCCCGCCGGCCTGTCAGTTCAAGGATAAACTCATTGTCATAGATATAGTTTAACCGTGCGAAGCCTGCGCTATACCTGTAAATATCGGAGGCGTCCAGAGAACCCACCGTAGGCGCCCCGTTAATGGATCCAAGGAAGTTATCATTGGAATATCCCTGCCCGGTGGTGTAGGTAGAGTTGTTGGTATTCTTTTTATAAGTGGAGCCAAGCATGGCGCTTAAAGTACCCTTGCCAATATTCCTGGTGTAGTTAATTTGCGGCTCTATATTAACCGTTTGGAAATTATTAACGGAAAAGTTGGCCTGCCTGTTAATATAGGCCGGGTTCTGCGCCACACCGGGGTCTATAGATGTTTCATTGGTATTGTTCCGGTTATAGCCCATATTGGCGCTGATGGTCAAGCCCTTGAACAGTTTATAGGAAATATGGAATGCAGTGTTGAAATTATAGTTCTTCAGATCTGTGGGCTGCTTTAGGGAACTGTAAAACTGGTAAGTGGTTAGATCTACCCCCTGGTAATTCCAGATCAGGGAGCCGGAAGGGCTCAGCAGATCCGGTAAGTTAGGCTGTAATACCACGTCGTTTGCCCCGCCAAAACCGGCAGAATAATTTTGTTCATATCCAAAATCGGTGGTCAGATCAACCGTCAGGCGGTAATCTTTTGAGCTATGATGCACATTGCTATGAAGGGTGTATCGCTGATCGGAAAAATCGCCGGGATAGTTATAGTTGGATCTGTTGTAGCCGGCCGAAATAAGGAAAGTATTATAAGAGGTACCGCCGGAAAGGCTGCCATGAACCGCTACATTGCTGGTATTCCGGCCATAGATCAGTTTTTGCCAGTTCGTGTATTTATGCTGATCAAAGATTGTCAGATCAGGCGCATAAGCCAGATAATCGGTTGGGTTGTTACTGGGTGTTAAACCATCCGCGGCAAAAGCGTCTTTCCTCAGTTGCAGGTATTGCTCCGTATTTAACATTTTAACGGGACGGCCTACTGAATTAAAACCGGTGTTTACATTCAGATTAAAAGCAGCAGGCCCTGGTTTCCCCTTTTTAGTGGTGATCAGGATCACGCCGTTAGACCCTTGCGTACCATAAATAGAGGTGGCGTCGGCGTCTTTGAGGATACTGATGCTTTCTATATCCGCGGGATCAATATTGTTAAAAGGGCTGAGACCTGTGGCCTGGCTAATACTTCCCGGGTTGTCCTGCGCAGCCACCAGGGAGGCAAACTGATTTACGTTATTATTCTGTGAGGCAAACGGAACGCCATCTATTATAAATAAGGGCTGATCATATGGCTTTGAAGGATTAACGGTAGCATTCAGCTTCAATGTATTTTGTCCCCTTATCTGTACTACTACCTGCGATCCCGGTATGCCGCTGGTGGCGGTAACGGCTAACCCGGGCACCTGCCCCTGTAAGGCAAGCAAAGGATTGGATACAGGTTGCCGTTCGATATCTTTCGCAGTTACTGTTGCCATTGAGCTAATGCTGTAACGCCTGGATCCTGTTCCGTAAGCGATCACCTGCACCTGGTCCAGTTGGGATGTGCCCCGGTGTAAGATAAATTGTATACGCAGATTGGTGCCGGTATTGACAATGTCAACAGCAGATCTTTCATACCCTACATAGCTGGCTATCAGGGTAAATTTGCCCTGTGGTACATTGGCGAGACTAAAAGTACCTTTACTGTCAGTTTGCGTGGAGAAAGCCATTCCCTTTATCGCAACAGATGCGCCAACCAAAGGATTGCCCAGTGTATCGGATACGGTTCCACTGATGTTAGCGGGTGCTCTGAGCTGCGCTGATAACTGGTCCATCAGGGATGCCTGTTTTACGGTCACCACAACAGACTTATTCTCGATGGTATAATTTAGCGGCTGGCCCTCAAAGATCTTTGCCAATGCTTCATGCAGATCAACGTTCTTAATGTTGATCGAAACAGGGCTGGCTTTTTTAAGGTCGCTGCCGGTAAATAAAAAATCGTAACCGGTTTGATCGCTGATGTGATTAAATACATCCACTAACGGCGCATTCTTTTCCACCAGTGTGATCTTTTGGGCTAAGGAAGATGCAGTTACATGCAGCATGACTGTGACCAGGATAAAAGTGGTTAGCTTCATGATCAGCAGAAGTTTACGGGCATTAAGGCGCGAACGCACATGCCCCTGATTTCCAGGGAAAAAATTGTACATTTGGCTCAAGTTGGTTTAATGCGCTTTGCCTTGCATTTTCGACGATGGCGGAGGCTGAGCGCGGTTCTAAAATGTTAACACGTTTTGGTTGACCTTCCTGCATCCTGGTTAGCGCCGGGATGTTTTTTTTGGTAATTGGTTGATCTGTTATTTACTTAATACAGTTACGTTCTTCCCCTCTATTTTAAAGTATACCTTATTGGATCTTTCTAATATCCGCAACACCTCGCTGATGTTGCGCGTACGGGCCACACGGCCGTAAAAAACTTCGTTGGTGATTGTCCCTTCGTATGTAACTTCTATATTATACCACCGCGCAAGCTGGCGCATAACGGCCCCAATGGACTCGCCGTTAAAACCGAACAAGCCCTCTTTCCACGCCGTTGCCTGGGCCACGTTAGCGCTGGCTGTGGTAAGGCTGTTGCCTTTAAGTATGGCCTGGTTACCGGGTGATAATTGGGTCTCTTTGCCGGCGGCGCTCACTTTAATAGCTCCTTCGATCAGTGTGGTACGGGAGTCCGGATCATCGGGATACGCCGTGATATTAAATGCCGTACCAATGTCTGTGATGATTTGCCCCGGTGTTCTGATCTGTAGCGGGGCGGCTGCATTATGTACCACTTCTGCATAGATCTCTCCGTTTATCAGCTCTACTTCTTCTTTCCTGTTCTTAGAAAAACTGACCGGGTACCGCAAGGTCGTGGCGGCATTTAGCGTGATCTTGGTGCCATCCGTGAGTGTTACGGTATAAGGCCTGCCGCCTGCGGGGATCTGTATGGTATCGTAGACGTTGGTGTATGTTGCATTGGCTGGCGCATAAGCCAGCTGCTCTCCGGGGGATTTGGTTACATTGGTCCGGGCTATCTGGCCGTTAGCTATACTATCCAGCAGGATGGTCTTACCACCGCTTTTTAGAATAGCCGCCGCCGTGAAAGGAGCAAGATCGTGGCCTGCCGGGCGGGTGGCGGTTTTCCTGTTCAACAGCAACCAGGCGCCGGCGCCTAACACAATTAATACAGCGGCGGCAGCAGCCATCCGTTGCCAATGCCGGCCTGGCTGTTGGGGGGTGATAGCCGGCTGCAATCTGGCCCAGACCGCGGCTGCGTCTTCTAACCGCTCTTCCAGTGAATAGTCCGCCGGATGTTCTTCCCGGTGCTGAAGATACCAGTTCTCCAGAAGGGCTTTTTCCGCATCAGTGGCAGTTCCGTTATGTATTCTTGATAAGAGGTCTTTAAGTTCTTGTTCCTGCATAAGATCGCCTTACTATTAATAAGACAATTAACTGAGGCGGAACAGGTAAGTGAAATGAAAAAAAATTTATTTAGGGTAGATGATCCAGAGGAGATAGGCGAAAAGGCCCAGTTTAATGCGTAGGATCTTTAGCGCATTGGTGATGTGTTTACTGACAGTCTGCTCGGAGATATCTAATTTTTCAGCAATTTCCCGGTGGCTGAGGTGTTGTTTGCGGCTAAGCTCAAAAACTTCCCGCATTTTAGGAGGCAGTGCGGCAATCTCCTTTTCGATGAGGGCGATCAGTTGATTTTCACGGGCCCTGTGATCCGTAATGGTTTGGGGTTGTTCCAGAAATTTCAGGATGGAATCAAAATATTTCCCTTCTACTTTTTTCCGCGTGATCTGGTTGAGTACAATGTTACGGGCCGCTGTATAGAGGAACCCCGCAAGGCTGCTCGTTATTTCCAGCTGTTCCCGGCCGGCCCAAAGCCTGGTAAATACTTCCTGTACGATATCTTTCGCTTCCTCCCGGTCACCGGTCTTGTTGTAGATGTGGTTCAGTAAGACAAAGATATACCGGTTATAAATTTCAATGTATGCCTGCTGGTCCCCGGACTTAAGTAAGCCCACCAGTGTTTGATCTGTATGTTGATCATATACATTCACAATGGCAAAATCATTTGTATAAAGGTAGCAAAATAAGAAGTTGGCGTTAGCCCCCAAAAACAAAAAAGCCACACATTCCTGTGCGGCTCTACTTTGTATCAGTCTTACTATGCGGACCGGACGGGACTCGAACCCGCGACCTCCGCCGTGACAGGGCGGCATTCTAACCGACTGAACTACCGATCCTCCTCACTTCCCAGGCGTACCTGTTCCGTTTTGGGATTGCAAAGATAGCAACAAACATCCCAATTCTGCAAATCTTTTTTAAAAAAACTTTTCAGCTTTATCTTTACACCGTTCTTTAACCAATTTTAAATCTAATTATGCAATTCCTGGATTTTGAAAAACCTATTGCGGACCTGTATGAACAACTGGATAAGCTCAAGGAAAACGGCCAGAAATCGGGCGTGGATGTTTCCGCTACCGTGAATGAATATGAGCAGAAGATACTGGCTACCCGGCAAGAAGTTCACAGCAAGTTGACCAGTTGGCAGAAGGTACAGCTCAGCAGGCATCCTGATAGGCCCTATACCCTGGCATATATCGAAAGGATGACCACCAATTTCCTGGAGCTGCATGGCGACAGGAATGTAAAGGATGATAAAGCGATGGTTGGCGGCTTTGCTGAACTGGATGGTGAGACCGTTATGTTCATAGGCCAGCAGAAGGGGATCAATACAAAAATGCGGCAGATCCGCAACTTTGGTATGGCTAACCCGGAAGGCTACCGTAAGGCCCTCCGCCTCATGAAGCTTGCAGAAAAGTTCAATAAGCCGATCGTTACCCTTATAGATACCCCTGGCGCTTTCCCCGGCCTCGAAGCTGAAGAGCGCGGACAAGGGGAGGCCATCGCCCGTAACCTTTTCGAAATGGTGAAGCTGCGGGTGCCGGTTATCTGTATCATCATCGGAGAAGGCGCTTCAGGTGGCGCATTGGGCATCGGTATAGGCGACCGGGTATTCATGCTGGAAAACAGCTGGTATACTGTGATCTCCCCGGAAAACTGCTCCACCATCCTGTGGCGTACCTGGAATTTTAAGGAAAAGGCCGCCGAAGAGCTGAAGCTGACATCCGACCATATGAGCAAATTTGGCCTGGTGGATGGCGTGATCAAGGAGCCCCTGGGTGGCGCCCATGTAAACCCGGACGAAGCTGCTGCTATCCTCAAGGTCAGGATCAAGGAAACCCTGGCTGAGCTCAGGAAGATCGATCCTGATACCCGTATTGAACAGCGCATAGACAAGTTCAGCCGGATGGGATTTTTCGAAGAACGGTAAAAAATATTTAGAGATAACAGGCCAAATACCAATATTTGCAGACTTTTTGGCTTATAAATAATTCATGGAACAGTTACGAGGAACAGGCGTAGCCTTGGTTACACCGTTCAAAGCAGATGAAAGCATTGACTGGAATGCTTTGGAAAAATTGATTGATCATGTGATTAATGGCGGGGTAAACTATGTAGTATCATTAGGTACCACCGGCGAGACACCCACCCTCTCTGCAGAAGAGAAGCTGGACATTATGCAGTTCACTTTCGAAAAAGTGAATAAGCGGGTCCCGGTGGTAATAGGCATAGGCGACTATAACACCCGCGATGTGGTGAAGCGGCTGGAAACCTGTCCGCTGGACCAGGCAGCTGCCGTACTGAGCGTGGCGCCCTACTACAGTAAGCCCAGCCAGGAAGGGATCTTTCAACACTACCAGGCTATTGCCAAGGCATCTCCCAGGCCGGTTATCCTGTACAATGTGCCCGGCCGTACCGGTCGTAACATGACGGCAGCTACCACCCTGCGCCTGGCCCATGAGGTAGAGAACATCGTAGCCATGAAGGAAGCCAGCGGCGATATGATGCAGTGTATGCAGATCATCAAAGACAAACCGGCCGGTTTCCTGGTGATCAGCGGCGATGACGCCCTGGCCCTGCCCCAGCTGGCCTGTGGTATGGATGGTGTGATCTCTGTGGCCGCCAACTATTTTGCAGCCGATTTTGCCGAAATGGTAAAGACAGCGTTGGCGAACAACTTCCCGGCAGCCCGTAATCTGCATTATAAGCTGCAGGAAGCCTTTGATCTGATGTTTGCGGAAAATAACCCCGCCGGCATCAAATCCTACCTGCATCAGGGCGGTATTTGCGAAAATATCTTCCGCCTGCCCGTAGTACCGGTAAGTAAGGAGCTCGAAGCTAAGATCAAAGCCAGCGTAGCCGGTTTTAAATAATTGATTATAAGCCGCTCAAATGGCGTATGACCCTCCAAAGCAATGTCTTTGGAGGGTTTTTTATTGCCCGTCATTGCTGTGACATTGCATTGACATTGCTATGAAACTGCATTGACATTGCTATCCTTCCATTAGATGAACGGTACCGGGATAATAATGCAAAGGTCAGATCAGGAAGGTGGCCCCTTCTATGGATAGCTCCGTATTGGTAAATACGGGCACACATTCATCCAGGAAAGGTTGCAGTTCTGTATATTTTGAAGAAAAGTGCCCGATCAGCAGGCGTTTGGCGCCCGCCCTGGCTGCCAGTGTGGCGGCTTGCACAGAGGTGCTATGGAACCGTTCTGCCGCTCTTTCCGCCAGGGCGTTAAGATAAGTGGTCTCATGGTATACGAGGTCTGCCCCGGCCATATGGGGAATCAGTTCCTCATCGTATATCGTATCTGCACAATAAACGTATTTCTTGCCAGGGGCAGGAGGGAGAGTCACCCAGTTATTTTTTACGAGCACGCCATCCTTACGTTGATAATCAGCCCCTTCCTGCAGCTGGGTGTAAAAGGCGGATGGTATTTCGTAGGCCAGGGCCTGTTCCAGGATGATCTTCCTTTTGCGCCGTTGCTGGGCAATAATGAACCCAAAACAAGCTATCCGATGTTTTACCGGGAAAAAGCTTACTTCCAGGTCCCGCTCCTGTACGATCACACCGGCGGCTTCTTCCCGCAGCGCTACAAATGACAGCGGGAACTTTAACTGGGTATAGGAGGCTTCCAGCTGCAGCTGAAGGATAGGCTCCAGCTCCGGTGGGGCGTGAATGATCAGCGGCTCAGTGCGGCCCAGCAGGCTAAGGCTGTTCAGTAGGCCAATGAGCCCAAAGTAATGGTCGCCATGTAAATGACTGATGAAAATATGTTTGATGCGGCTGCGCCTGATCTTGTACAGTACCATTTGTACCTGCGTGCCTTCTCCGCAGTCAATTAACAGCAATTGGTCGTTACAGGTAACTACCTGGGCGGTAGGATGCCTGTCTACAGTAGGGATGGCGGAATTATTGCCTAAGATCGTAACAGCAAACATGCGCCGAAAATAGTAATTAGTTGGCAGTTTGCAGTAAAGGCCGCTGATTCCCCCTATATAACACGTCTGTTTGAACGAAAAACGGGTAAAGCCACCAACCTAAGCAATGCAGACATAAGGCCAGTAAATACTATTCAAATAGTTAGCAACTAACCATTGGTAACATAGGCAGCTATTCTTCGTCCAGCAGCTCGCGTTCCAGCGATTCCATCATTACCATATCGATTGCCTCGGAAAGAGTAGGAGTGATATTTGTGATATCAGGGTATGCACGTAAGGCGGCTGTTAAAGTACTGTTAAGACCAGTGATCGCACAGGAACGTTTGCTGTCATACTGCTGTTGATATACTGTTAAAATGGCCTCTAGTCCCGCGGTGTCTGCTGCTTGTACCAATGCCATATCCAGTATGAGATTCCTGCCGTCCAGCTCAGGTAATTGGGTAACAGTAGTAATAAAATCGGCTGACAAATTAGCATCCAGCAGGGTGATTTCCGGTTGTAAAATCACAATTTTTTCTTTGGTATCAATTTTGAATCTCATCTCTCTGGATCTTGTTTAGTACATTTAGTAAGTATTTGAAGCAAGTCACATCCAAGTGATTAAAGGGACCCTGCCAAAATTCTGTAAGAGGCGGCAACGTAACAAATGCTTTCTCCGTAAGTATTTATAACAGTTAATTCCTGCTACGTACATTACAAAAGTAAATCTTATACTATTAACGTGTTAGAACAAAAGAATCAAAATTATTTGCTAATATTGTATAAACAAGCCCCCGTAAGGGTTTTAATAATTTAATAATCTCACAATGGACCAGAATTTTTCACCGCAAGTAAAGGAGATCATTTCGTTTAGCAGGGAGGAAGCTTTACGCTTGGGAAATGATTTCATAGGCACAGAGCACCTGTTGCTTGGTATTATTCGCGAGGGTGAAGGCACCGCAGTAAAAATTCTGCAGGCACTGAATGTGGACCTCTATGAATTGCGCAAGGAGGTGGAATTGGCCGTAAAAGACAAGACCGGAAAGAATATTGCCAATATCAATAGTCTTCCACTTACAAGGCAGGCAGAAAAAGTCATCAGGGTTACCGTACTAGAGGCGAAGGCGCTCAAAAGCCCCACCGTGGAAACGGAGCACCTGATGCTGTCTATTCTCAAGAATAAGGAAAACGTTTGTACACAAATCTTACAACAGTTTGACGTGGACTACGATACTTTTAAAAACGAATTGGGCTTTGTTAAGTCCACAGATCCTAAGGCCGAGTTCGACGATCCCGGTGAAGAGGAATTCGAAGACGAACGTAAAAGTTTTGCTTCTAAAAGCAAGCAAGCTAATACCAAGTCTAAGACACCCGTGTTGGATAACTTTGGCAGGGACATTACCAAGCTGGCCGAGAGTGGCAGCTTAGACCCCATCGTGGGTCGCGAGCAGGAGATTGAAAGGGTATCCCAGATACTCTCCCGCCGTAAAAAGAATAATCCGATCCTCATCGGAGAACCGGGGGTAGGTAAGACCGCTATCGTGGAAGGCCTGGCCCTCCGCATCGTGCAGCGTAAGGTTTCCCGCGTATTGTTCGACAAACGTGTGGTTAGCCTTGATCTCGCTGCGCTGGTAGCCGGTACTAAATACCGCGGCCAGTTTGAGGAAAGGATGAAAGCCATCATGAATGAGCTGGAAAAGAACCGCGATGTGATCCTGTTCATAGACGAGATCCACACCATCGTGGGCGCTGGCGGCGCTTCCGGATCCCTGGACGCTTCCAACATCTTTAAACCCGCTTTAGCACGTGGCGAACTGCAATGCATTGGCGCTTCCACTTTGGATGAATACCGCATGTATATCGAGAAGGACGGCGCTTTAGACCGCCGCTTCCAGAAAGTGATGGTAGATCCTCCTACTGTGGACGAAACAATACAGATACTCAACAATATCAAACCCAGGTATGAAGAGTATCACAATGTAAGCTACACAGAAGACGCCATTGATGCATGCGTGAAACTGAGCGACCGCTATATGACAGACCGCCTGTTGCCCGATAAGGCCATTGACGTGCTGGATGAAGTAGGCGCCCGTGTGCACCTGAAGAACATCAATGTTCCGCAGAACATTCTCGACCTCGAAAAACAGATTGAGGATATCAAGCAGGAAAAGAATAAGGTCGTGAAGAGCCAACGCTTTGAAGAAGCTGCTGCCCTCCGCGATACTGAAAAGAAACTGGGCGAAGACCTGGAACGTGCCAAAGCCGTTTGGGAAGAAGAAGTGAAGCATAAGCGCTATCCCATCGATGAAGAAGCCATCGCTGAAGTAGTAAGCATGATGACCGGCATTCCGGTAAAACGCATGGTACAGGCAGAATCCGACAAGCTGCGCCGGATGGGTGAAGACCTGAAAGGCGCTGTGGTTGGTCAGGACGAAGCGATCTCCAAGGTTACCAAAGCCATCCAGCGTAATAGGGTGGGCTTAAAGGATCCTAAGAAGCCGATCGGTACTTTTATCTTCCTGGGACCTACCGGGGTTGGTAAGACCGAGCTGGCTAAATCCCTGGCCCGTTACATGTTCGATTCAGAAGATTCACTGATCCGCATAGATATGAGTGAGTATATGGAGAAATTCTCCGTAAGCCGCTTAATCGGTGCGCCTCCGGGATATGTAGGTTATGAAGAAGGCGGTCAGCTGACTGAAAAAGTACGCCGTAAGCCTTACTCCGTGATCCTGCTGGATGAGATCGAGAAAGCGCACCCGGACATCTACAATATCCTGCTCCAGGTACTGGATGATGGTATACTGACAGATGGCCTGGGCCGTAAGGTAGATTTCAAAAATACCCTTATCATCATGACCTCCAATATCGGGGTGCGTCAGTTAAAAGACTTTGGCGCAGGCGTAGGCTTCACCACCGGTACAAGGCAGATGAATGAAGAAGAGAATACCAAGGCGGTGATCGAAAAATCACTGAAACGTACCTTCTCTCCTGAGTTCCTGAACCGTATTGATGATGTAGTGATCTTCAACTCGCTCAGCAAAGAGCATATCTATGTGATCATAGATATCACTATGAAGAGCGTGCTGAAACGCCTCAACAACCTGGGCTTTAGCCTGGAACTGACAGATGAGGCCAAAGGCTTCCTGGCAGAGAAAGGGTATGACCAGCAGTTTGGTGCAAGGCCGCTGCACAGGGCCATCCAGAAATACCTGGAAGATCCCTTGGCAGAAGAGATCCTCAATATGAATATCCATAATGGGGACATCCTGGTGGCAGATCTGGATAAGGAAAACCAGAAACTGATCTTTACCATCAAGAATTTGCCTAAAAGCAAATCCGAAAAATCGGAAGCGTAAGTAGATAATAGTTTTCTTAGATAAAGAAAGGCAGTATCATATGTTGATGCTGCCTTTTTTCTTTTATGTGCCTTGGCGCCCAGGCAGGCGTTTAGCCAAATTCATGACCCACGTTAGCCATGCTGAGGCGCTTTAGGTGACGCCAGTTCTCCTTAAGTTCAGTACAAGATAAGTTCACACGGACCATTTGCGTATTCCTGCACTGTTAAATGCTACTACTTTAAGTAGCTGCGCTATTTGCTGCTAACACAAAAGTGTGATGGCCGATAACGGCATATGTCTCCCTATCATACTCCCTTTGCTTAAAAGACTAATGGTTAATTACCAGTCTGTTAATATAATATCATAAGATCACTTGGTAACTTGAAAGTTAATATGAATTACAATTTGGTAACTAACAAATAATGTTATAAACACATATCAAGATATTGTTATCCACAAAATGGCATCATAATACCATTTTATGATACGCTTAAATACTTGATTTTTGCCATATGATTAATATTGTATATTTCTTTAAACGGTGGGAATATACAATACAGAACAAATTGGCCTTTAGAGGGAAAAGTGGCCTTTTTTTATGACGGTGGACAGTATACTCAAATCACAGGAACGCCAGGCACTGAATAGCGAAGCTGTATCACAGCAGCTCGCAACAAGGCGTAAGAGTACAAACAGTAGAACAATGCCTGAACAGAATCATGCCCTAAAATGGTATGGCCTTTATGTCGGTGGTATTGATTAAACAATCTTATGGAAATTAAAACACAACTATAGGAAGCGATTCCTTCTCTGGTATTTATTGACTAGATAACTATCCTTATATCATGAACAGATCTTTACGTATCGCAGCAAAGCTGCTGGTAGCGGGCTGTCTGGCCTTAGGCTCCATCACCGTGAAAGCCCAGTTAAAAGTGGGTACCAATCCAACCGTCATCCAGAAATCAGCTATCCTGGAACTGGAATCAGACAGGCAGGGTCTGTTATTGCCCCGCCTTACGGATACCGCGGCCATTAACGCCATTACCCCGGCCCCATTAGACGGTATGATCATCTTCCTGTCCAAAACGCCGCATGTTGGTTTATACGTTAGGACTGGCGGGCACTGGGAACAGATGGCTGACAATGGTACTGCTACTGGCAACTGGACCCTGACCGGTAACGCTGCCACTGACCCCACCAAAAACTTTATCGGTACTACAGACGCGAAAGAGCTGGTGATCAAAGCTAACAACACTGAGGCTATCCGCGTAGCTACCACGGGCGATGTACAACTGAAACAAGTTGGGACCGGCGCAGTGGGTGACCTGGAAGTACTGGTATTAGGCACTGGTGGTACTGTAATGAGACGTACTATCTCTGCCACTGCATTCACTTCTGCTATCAACAGCCTGAACGGCTCTACCGGAGCTGCCCAGACTATCGCGGCTGGTAGCGCTGGTACTGATTTCGGGATTGCAGATGCAGGTAATGTGCATACTATTAATATCCCTACCCAGGATGGTTCTGCTACAAGAGGTCTGTTAACGCAGGCTGACTGGAATAAGCTGAATAATGCCCAAAAAACGATCGTAATAGGCACCTTCTCTACAGCGCCTATCCCTACCGGCTTATCACTGGATGCTGCTGGTAACCTGGTGCTGCATGCTGCAGACGCTACTAATCCCGGTGCTGTTTCCGTTGGCGCACAGACCTTTGCCGGTGCTAAAACCTTCCAGGATGACCTGGTAGCAAGCGGTAAGCTGAATGTAACCGGTGCAACTACCTTGGGTGGTGCGCTGAATATCACCAATGCTCCTGCAAATGCTGCAACTGCTGAAAATGATGTGCTGATCCGCACTGCTTCCGGCCTGGTGTTAAAGAAAACATTGAATCCTGCTGCTTTCGACGGCGCTATTCAGAAAATAAACGGCCAAACAGGTCCTGCTGTATCCTTCAAAACTGGTACTGCTGGTACTGATGTTGCTTTAGACAGCACCACCACTACTAATGTAATTACACTGAATGTACCGGATGCTGCCGTGGGCGCACGTGGTGTAGTAAACACCCAGCAACAGGCTTTTAAAGGCGCTAAATCATATGATTCTGTAATGGTTGGCGGAGCCGCTGTGCCTAACTCTACTTTACAGGTAGATGGTTCCGTGTCAATGGCTATCAGAAGGGTAACTGCTAACACCACTGTAGGCGCAACTGATAATACTATACTGGTAGTGCCTTCCGCGCCTGTAACCGTTACGCTGCCTGCTGCTACTGCTGTAAAAGGAAGGATTTACACAATTAAGAAAATATTGGCTGGCGTTGTGCCCGATAATATAGACAACTCCGTAACCATCGATGTTGCCGGCGGCGGCCAGATCGAAGGTGGCAGCAGTTACGCTATCTACAATGCCTGGACTTTTGTAACCGTGCAGTCAGATGGCGTTGCCTGGTTTATTATCAAGAAATAAGCTAAAACAATATTTAACAGGAGCGTCGCAAGGGCGCTCCTGTTATCCTGTTTTAATGATGTTACTTCCTTCTAACCTTTCGTATGTGATCCTGTGATGAAAATAACGCTACCTATCCGTATCTGTATGCTGGCTGCAATGGCAATATGCACGGCAACCGCAATACAGGCGCAACAATTAAAGCTGGGCACTAACCCAACGGCAGTAAAGAAATCTGCGCTGCTGGAACTGGAAAGTACCAACCAGGGTTTACTGTTAACCCGCATTAGCGATACTTCTACGCTTACCTCTCCCATAAAAGCGGCGCTGGATGGTACCCTTATCTACCTTACTACAGACAACTCCCTGCGTATCCGTTCACTGGGTCAATGGCAAAAACTATCCACAGGCGCCGGCGGAACCGGCACTATTACCCTGAGCGGCGATCTTACAGGCACTGGTACAGGTACCGTGCCTGCCACGATCAATAACCAGGCGGTGACCTTTGCCAAATTCCAGAACATCAATACACAGCGGCTGTTAGGCAGATTTGCGGCAGGCGCAGGCAGCGTACAGGAAATAACGCTGGATAATTCGCTGGGCCTTACGACCGGAGGTGTATTGTATGCGGATAGCACGAAACCAATCTGGAATGCCAGCCGGATATTAGGCAGGCCTATCTCCGGTACAGCGCCAACGGATGGTTATGTATTGAAGTGGAATACTGCTGCATCACAATGGATCCCGGCAGACGATATTACCGGTGGCGCCTCCTATGGCGACCTTCCGGATAGAAATATAGCCAAAGCAGATGCGCCGGATCCAAAATACAGGATGAAGATATGGGCCGGCCCAACAGGCACGGCCGCGGGTACCGTACAGAGCGGCCCCCTGGGTACCGCTGCATTTGCTTGGAGCGTACTGGCATTCCAGAACGGCGCTTATACCACGCAGCTATACTTTGATAAAAATACACTGGCATTAAGAGAGTGGCAGGGCAATGCTGCGCCGTTGCAACCTAATGCAGGCCCGCCGGTTAATCCCTGGTATAAGGTGGTGACTACGCATGGAGACAATGTCTTCACGGATGGCGGCCTCATTTTCGCCGGTAAGACCTCCGATGCTAGTTCAGAAGTAAAACAGGACGCAGCTAACCTGTTCTGGGATAATGGCAGCAAAGAATTGGGGGTGGGCACAAATGCCCCCAACAGCACATTACACGTGAATGGTAGTTTTACCCTGCCTGCAAGAGCGTTCAATCATAGTGGCAATAATACTACCACGGATATAACGGCAGACGACTATACGGTAGTAAGAACTGGTAACAATGGTACCGTAACCTTCCGGCTTCCGAGTCCTTCTGGTTGCCCCGGAAGGATTTATGTATTGAAACGTGACGGAGGGGCTGTTAATGTAACATCTCAGGGCGGCGGTACGGTGGAAGAGACCTCAATTGCCGCCGATAAGGCGTATACCTACCAGGCAGTTGGTAACACCTGGTATGTAATAGCTGAATATTAAAGCATGTATAGATTTTCCTTATTGTGAAAATAAAACCTCTGAAATATTTACTCTCAATATTATTACTAAGCGTTATCCTACCAGCTTTCGCCCAGCAGGATACCTATATCCCGCCAGGCGGCCAGGCCTGGTTGTTTGGTAATGCGCCGGCAGCTATGTATGGCAATATGCAGCTGGATGGTACGCTGGGCTCCAGTGCTAATGCCCAGTTATATTTCATGGGTAAGAAGTGGACGAATGGCAATAGCGCTGCCCTGCCAGATGAAAGTGCTAACGGTCTAAACGGTACCGGCGGTATGTTCCGGTTTTCTTCCGCAAATATGCTATATGGCAATACCGGCCAGCAAACTGTTTATGGCGGCTACAACGTAGCCTCCGGCGCCGGCGTAAGCTTTCCCAACCTGGAAATAAGCAACGGGGCAGGCCTGCTGCTGGACGACCTGAGCGATCTTAAAGTGCGTAATACCCTCAACTTCGCCAGCGGCCATATATTCCTCAATGGCTGGAACCTGGTGGTGGGGCAAAATAATCCCGGTACGATCACCGGTTACAGTGACCAGCGTTTTGTAGTGAATGGCGGCGGCGTAGCCGGCGGTTTCCTTTACCGCGAAGGGCTCAGCGCCACCACAGGCAGGATCGTATTCCCGGTTGGTACGGCCCCCGGCTCCTATTCGCCCGCTGCGGTAGATTATAAGGGCGCGCCGGATATATTCCATGTGCGCGTGTTTGATGATATCTATGCGGCGGCCATCAGCGGCGCGGAAATGCAGGATACCTTTATCAATAAAACCTGGAACGTTGGCCATGTGCTGCCAGGCAGCGCGCCTACGGATGTGATCCTGCAGCACATGAACGCTGCCATGGAAATGCCGGTGTATGCGGACAACCGTGATAGCAGCTATATTACCCGTTTTGGCAACGGTACCTGGGACCGCCTGCCCGTACTGCCGTTCCAGCCGCAGAGCGGTACCCTTACCACCCAGGCTATGGGTAGCAGCGCTACCATGCACCTGCGCAGGTTTACGGCGGGCATCAGCCCTAACGAGTACTTCTCCAAGACCGTACTCTTTGCGGAAATGGCGCCCCCGGCCCAATTCATAGAGTTCAATGCCTGGAGGGCTACAATAGATTTTGTACAATTGAAATGGTCTACAAGCAGGGAGGTTAATAATGCGGTGTTTGAGATCCAGCGCCGTCTCGAGAACGAAACAGATTTTACCACCGTTGCCAGAGTGCCTACGCAGGCCCCCGGCGGTTACAGCAATGTACGGCTGGACTATCCCTACCAGGATGCGAACGACTATGACGGCTGGAGCTATTACCGTATCAAAGCGGTTTCCCGCACCGGCCAGGTTACTTATACAGACATAAAGCCGGTACCGCCGCTGATCCAGATAGATGTATATCCTAACCCGAACTTTGGCCAGTTCCATGTGCGCATCCGCGGTATCCGCGCTGCCATGAAACTACAGGTGATCAATACCTGGGGACAACAACTCCGCATGTATAATGTGGAAAGGGATGCAGATATAGCTGTGAGGGAACTGCCGGCCAGCATCTATTACCTGGTGTTATCTTACGAAGCAACACAGGTCATTGCCTACCGCACCAAGGTAGTGGTGATCGGACAAAAATAAACCGTGGATAAAAAGCAAAAGCGGATGTAAGCCTTACTGCTGCATTCGCTTTTGCTTTTTCCTTTTTTACTTTTTACTTTTGCATAAACTCCCCGGTATTTTGAAGAAGATCATTATAACAATAGACGGTTATTCCTCTTGTGGAAAAAGCACACTGGCAAAGCAATTGGCCAGGGAACTGGACTATGTTTATATAGACAGTGGCGCTATGTACCGGGCTATTACCCTTTACTTTATCCAAAACCGGGTGGATTGGGCCAATTCCGCCGCTGTGGCAGAAGCGCTTACCAATATCCAGCTGGAGTTTGAATATGATGAGCTGCACCATGAGCAGGCTTCCATGTACCTGAATGGCGAAAATGTAGAGCCGCTGATCCGCGACATGGTAGTAGCGGACAAAGTGAGCGAAGTGGCCGCCATCCGCGAGGTACGCGAGTTTGCCGTTGCACAGCAGCAGCAGATGGGAGAGAAGAAAGGTATTGTAATGGATGGCCGCGATATTGGCACTACGGTATTTCCCCATGCAGAGCTGAAGATCTTCATGACCGCTGATACCGCCATCCGCGTGGAGCGCAGGTTCCGCGAACTGTATGCAAAGAATAAAAATATCACGCTGCAAGAGGTGAAAGAGAACCTGGAGCTGCGGGACTATATAGATTCCAACCGTGAAATAAGCCCCCTACGCAAAGCAGCCGATGCTATTATATTGGATAACAGTCAGTTAAGCATGGACGAACAGCTGCAGCTGGCTCTTCAATGGGTAGAGGACGCTACTATGGTACAGTCTTCCTGATGCCTGCTGATCCGCGCCGGTCATAAATAATTCACCCCATAAGCATAAATATTTTTCTGATTTAGAGAAACGTTTTATACATTTGTTTTGATTCCGTTAACCTGCGGAACTCTCCAATAATTTGCCACATCCTTTAGAATTTCCTGCGATACATTTTTTCCACCTTATCCATATGTAAAAAACCACACTGGTCTTATTGGCAGCGCAATGAGTGTAGTTGTATTATGTGTGCGGCATGGCGGCACGATAAGCCTGCAGGGTATGGTTATTGATTACTGAACATATTGTGATTCTGGAAGATTTTAGCCTGACTGTATCCAACAAGACCTCTGCTATTAACCGTAAGATAATTGGTATCGATATAAACCAAAAAACAACCGGCTGGTTGCCAGCACGGTCGTTATAAACTTAATGTGGAGTAGGATTGGGAAATCCAGTCTTATTTCATGTTTTCAGTAGGTGTATTCGGTTAATAGGAAGAAGGGGCGAATTCTTTCGCCCTTTCGCTTTTTTAAAAATTGTCGTGAAGTATATAAATATAAGTGGGGGACAACGGTCTATAACAGCCAATAATGCCGTGTGCCGTTCCCACAGCATAACTGTTCATTCTTAACTATTATTTAACTAACTTGTGTAGGTTCTATTACCCTACTGATCCATGTTCAGCAAAGGCGCCTGTTTTTTACTGATTTTTACCCTATGGGCGATTGGGAGTACACGGGGGCAGGATTCGATGTTGGTGAGTCGTACGCTTGATTCCGCAAGGGCATTGCCTAATGATACCGGCAAAGTGAATTGGTTCATTGAGAGAGGTAAGGCAATGTCTTATTACTTCGACGCCAGGAAAGAAGAAAACCCCTTCTTCCAGGAGGCTATTGCACTGGGCCTGCGTTTGCGGTACGCCCGGGGGCTTACGAATGTATATAATGAAATAGGTACTAATAAAAGGAATAAGTCGCAATACATACTGGCTGCAGACTATCATGAGAAGGCCATAAAGAGCGCAGAAGAAACCAGGGACGATCGTCTTATTGGACTCTCCCTTAATAACGCCGGCGTTGATAACCGGCGTATGGACCAGTTACAGAAAGCCTTCGAATATCATTTCCGGGCGCTCCACGCCGCAGAGAAGGTGAACGACGTCCGCAATATCTGTGTAGCTATCAACAGCATTGGTAATATAGAGCTCTCCACCAATAAATTTACGGATGCCATTGGCCACTTTACCAAGGCCCTGGCGCTTGAGGAACAGAGTAAGAACGACCTGGGCGTGGCCATTAACCTGGGTAATATAGGATATGCCTATCAGGGCCTGGGTAAGATAGACCTGGCCATTGAGTTCTACAAACGTTCCCTGGCGGTGAACCAGCGGCTGAAGAATAATACGGGCATGGCTATCTGTTATAATTCCCTGGGGGCAGCCTACCAGGAAAAAAAGGACTATGCCCATGCCATGGATGCGCTGCAAAGGGCCCTGGCAGTGAATGATAAGGTAGATGATAAGGTGCACATGGCGGAAAGTTATCTGAATATCGGAAAGCTGCTAAGCCGGCAGGGTAAACATGAAGAGGCCCGCGCATATATGCAGCGTTCGGTAGACCTGAGCCTCTACTGGGGCTTTAAATCTATGTTGATGGAAGCCTATAAGGCCCTGGCGGCGGATTATAAAGACAGCGGCGACTTTAAGCGGTCTTTGGAAGCCCAGGACACCTCGCTGGTATATAAAGACAGCATACTGAATGAAAGCACCGCCATGGTGCTGGCCCAGACAAGGGCTATTTATGATGTGGACCGGAAGGATAACCAGATCAAACTGCTGGAACATGACAAGCAGCTTAGCGAGATGCGTACCAAGCGCAATATCGTATACACCTTTTCTACGGCTGGTTTCCTGCTGATGCTGGCCATTGGCGGGTTTTTCTATATCCGTCACCGTAACCTGGAGGCCAACAAGCATACGCTGCAGCTGGAGCTGCGCTCCCTGCGCGCGCAGATGAACCCGCATTTTATCTTTAACTCCCTGAGCTCCATACACCGTTTTATCTGGAGCAATAACCAGGAGGAGGCGTCCGATTACCTGACCAAGTTCTCCAAGCTGATGCGTATGATCCTGGATAATACCCAGCATACCTTTATCTCTGTAAATAAGGAGGTGGAATCCCTGCGCCTGTATGTGGACCTGGAGCGGCTGCGCTGTAACGGCGTATTTGAATATAATATCAATGTGGCGGACAACATCAACGATGAGGAAGTGATGATCCCGCCCATGATCATACAACCCTATGTGGAGAACGCCATCTGGCATGGCCTGGTGCATAAATCCGGCAAAGGGGTGCTGGATATCAGCATCACTGCCAATGGCCGTACCCTGACCTGTATTGTAACTGATAATGGCATTGGCCGCAAGAGAGCACTGGAAATAAAGCAGAAAAAAGGAGAGACCCACCGTTCTATGGGTATGCAGGTAACCGAAGGCCGGATAGACCTGATCCGGAAGATCAATAACAGCCGGGAAACAAATGTGACCATCACAGACCTGGAAGATGAAAGCGGCAAGCCTGCAGGGACACAGGTAGCTATCATACTTCCCGTAGAACATATTTTTTAGAAAACCTACAAACACAGTAACATGAGCGAACTAAAAGCGATCATTGTCGATGATGAGCAACATTGCATAGACGCCCTCAGAACGATGCTGGAGAAGAAATGCCCTGAAGTGACGGTGCTGGCCGGGGTAAATAGCGTAAGCGAAGCCAAGGGGCTGATAGACGAGTTGCAGCCTGACCTGGTGTTCCTGGATGTAGAGATGCCCCATCAAAATGGATTTGAGCTATTAAAGCAGTTTGATAAAGTGTGGTTTGATGTGATCTTTACCACAGCATTTGAACAATATGCATTGAAAGCCATTAAATTCAATGCCCTGGATTACCTGTTAAAGCCTTTTAGCGTACAGGAACTGCAGGAGGCCGTACAGAAGTCGAGGGAAAGGAAGACGGCCGGCCGCCCAAAAGAACAGACCTCTTCGCCCCTGGATGTATTCCTCCAGAATATGAAGACCCTGCACCAAACGCACCGCAAGATAGCCCTGCCCACTATTAACGGCCTGGTATTTATGCCTGTACAGAATATAGTACGCTGTGAATCTACCGGCAACTATACCAAGATCTTTTTTACGGATAAGAAACACCTGCTGGTATCCCGGCCTTTAAAGGAGTTTGAGGAGCTGTTATCGGATGTGGACTTCTTCCGGGTACATAACTCGCACCTTATTAACCTGCAGCAGATGCAGTCCTATATACAGGGCGAAGGTGGTTTTGCATTGATGACCGATGGGACGCAGGTAGAAGTTTCAAGACGCAGAAAGGCGGAGTTCCTGAAAAGAGCTATGCAATTTTAATCATTCCAGATTTATCCGTTTTTACGCCACTTATTTAAAATAACCTGCCGGATAATAAATGGGCATTGCAGAGGCATAATGGAACCGGTATTTTCGTATTACGAATTTGAAATGAGTACAATATAAAATTCTTTATAAAAATCTTTTTTTCTCTGCATTACTAGCATTGAGTAGCCCCAAAGAAAAAAGGCACCCTCGGGTGTCTTTTTTAATGCGCTGAACTTTACCAATAGACTTGTACGTTATACCCGTTGCAATCGGTATCATCCAGCTGACATGATCAATAAAGAGATATAACAAGACCAGGCGAAAACTGGTCAAATCACACTGATTTTAGCTGCTTTTGATGGCTATCCTGATGTTGCAATCGGTAGCATTTTCTATTATCAGCAAAAAAGGCGGTAGTCAATCCTCATCAGCATTAACACATCATTTCCAGCTCTCCGCCAGTTCATCTGCTTTATGCTCCAGTCCATAAAAGGAAAGTAGCTTACGGATCACGCCTTCCACCAATGCATCCGGACAGGAGGCGCCGCTGGTCAGCATAATGGTGACAACATCCTGGTCAGGCAGGAAGCTAAAGCTATGCAGCTCCTGTTTATGATGGAAATCCCAATGGCGGATCTCATTGGCAGACAGCAGCTTTTCATCAGAGGAGATAAAGAAGGTAGGCATCTTTTCTTCGCACAGTTCTACCAGGTGGGAAGTATTGGAGCTGTTATACCCCCCTACCACAATGGCCAGGTCTGCCGGTACCTGCAGCATGCCGGTCACCGCGCTTTGGTTATCATTGGTGGCATAACAAAGGGTATCGCGGGTATCTGCAAAACGTTCGCCCGCATTGGCCTCGTGCTGGTATTTTTCCAGGATCACGCCGCGGATATAATCCGCAATGGCCTGGGTCTCAGTGGCCAGCATGGTGGTCTGGTTCACTACGCCCACCCGTTGCAGGTCCGTTTCTACGTTAAAACCGGGGGAATACTGGCCCTTAAATAGTTCCGCAAACTCAGCGGCCGGTCTTTTACCGCTGATGAATTCTCCCAGCAGCTGGGCCTCCGCCATGTCTTTTACCACCACGGTGGGGGTGGTGTGGCGGCTGTGGGAAAAGGTGGCCCGGGTTTCTTCATGCCCGGGTTTACCGTGTACAACAACGGTATAGGCTTTCTGGCCTATCTGCTCCGCCCTGTTCCATACTTTTTCCACGAAGGGGCAGGTAGTATTATATTGTAAAGGGGAAATACCCAGTGCTGATAGCCGGGCTTCTATTTCCAGGGTGGTGCCAAAAGCGGGGATGATCACAATATCATCCGGTTGCAGGGCTTCCCAGGGCACCAGCTGGTTGCCGCTGGTATCCATAATGAACTGTACCCCTTTCTCCAGCAGGTCATCGTTCACGTGGGGGTTGTGGATCATTTCGCTCAGCAGGAAGATCCTTTTGCCCGGGTTCTCATCCACCGTACGGAAAGCTATATCAATGGCGTTCTCCACCCCGTAGCAGAATCCAAAATGGCGGGCCAGCATGATCTTTAATGTGCCAAAATCCAGCAGGGTAGGGCTAAAGTCCTTTTTCATCCTGTCTTGCTGCTTACGGCGGTTCTTAATGGCGGTGATCAGCGGGCTACGGTAAATAATGGGAACGTTAAATGTCTTCATAAATTCGAGCAATTGATGGAGAAAGGCATCGTACAATGCATAGGATGCTTTCTTACCCTGCAAAGGTAATCATTGGCGATGCAATAGTGCGCATGTAGGAATTAATCGCGGCTGTGTTTATCCAGCCAGGCCTTTTCCTCCGGGCTTAGGCTGCTGATGCCTTTTTCGTTGATCTTGTCCAGCAGCTGGTCCAGCCGGGACTGTCTGTTCTCTTCCACTTTTTTCACCACTTTGAGCGGGGATTTTTTGGGTTTGAAGGAAGTGCGCCGGGATTTGGGCGCGGCTGATACGGTGCTGCCATTACGGCCGCCGGACAGGGCATCGAACACCCAGATCAACGGTTGACAGAGATCCGCGCCGTTCTTAAGCAGCTTTATATAGATGAAACCCAGGGCTGCGCCGCCAAGGTGGGCGATCATGCCGCCCATATTGCCCTGTGGTATGGAGATGAGGTCCAATACGATCACGGCCAGCGCCAGCCATTTGAGCCTTACGCTGCCTAGCAGTAACAAGCCTATTTCGTAGTTGGGGGTTAGGGTGGCGCAGGCTACCAGCAGGCACATAACGGAGGCGGAGGCGCCCAGCAGGGGAAGACCTACTCCCGCGGGCATCAGTATATAAAAGGTCAGGATATACAGCAGGCCGCCCGCTATACCGCCCAGCAGGTAGAGGGGCAGGATCCGTTTATTACCCAGGAAAGTACGGAACAGGTTGCCGAACCAATAGAGGTTCAACATATTAAAGAAAATATGGAAGATGTTGAGATGGGTGAACATGTAGGTAACCAGTCCCCAGGGCTTGCGGATAAAGGTGCCTAGCTCGGAGTGCAATACCAGCTGGTCAAATGTGAACGAAAAGATGGTGCCGGGCCCGCCAAAATAAGCGATCAGGTACAGGAGCCCCAACACCACAAAAACCACAATATTCCAGAATAAAAGATGATTGACCGTGTTGCCTTGCCTGAGCCAGTAGCGGATGTCCGATTGAAAAGAAGTGCCGTTCATACCTGAAATTACTATTTACCGGAGAATTGGTCCGGGGTTTAACGAAATTTTAAATGAATTTACGAGGTTCCGGGCGGTTATAAAAACGCAGGAGGGCGAAGGCTGCCCTCTTTTCCATAAATCCCGGTGAATACCGGTCCCACCATGGGTATTAAACCAATTTTTTCGTATCTTTGCCGTCCCGTAAAGGATCCCGGGTTAACCGGTAGAACCCTTTCCGGTAAAAAACTTTAAAATTTAATATGGAAGAAAACAACATTATTAACGAACAAAACGCTGAACAACAGGCTCCCCAGGCAGCTACTGCCGAGGTAGAGACAGCGACACCAAATGTACCTGTTGTGGCCACTGCTCACGATGATTTTGATTGGAGCGTGGACAAACGTAACGTTTCTTCTTACAGCAAAGAAGAAAAACTGAAGTACGATCAAACGTATGACAGCACCTTTAAGGTGATCGAAGAAAATGGGTTGATCAACGGTATGGTTGTGGGTTTAACCAAAACTGACGTAGTGATCAACATCGGCTTCAAATCTGACGGCCTCATCTCCCTGAACGAGTTCCGCGATCTGCAGAACCTGAAAGTAGGCGATGAAGTGGAAGTATTGGTAGTTGAAAAAGAAGACCGGAGCGGTAACCTGCACCTGAGCCGCAAACAAGCGCGCCAGCAACGTGCATGGGAACGCATCGTGGAAGTGTACAAGACCGGCGAAGTGGTTACTGGTACTGTTACCAGCAAAACCAAAGGCGGCTTGATCGTAGACGTTTATGGCATGGAAACATTCCTGCCCGGTTCTCAGATCGATGTGAAACCGGTTACCGACTACGACCAGTTTGTAAGCAAAACCATGGAGTTCAAGGTGGTGAAGGTAAACGAAGCCATCCGCAACGCCGTAGTTTCTCACAAAGCGCTCATCGAAAGCGACATCGAACAACAGCGCGTAGATATCATCTCCAAACTGGAGAAAGGCCAGGTACTGGAAGGTACTATCAAGAACATCACCGACTTTGGCGCGTTTATCGACCTGGGCGGCCTGGATGGCTTGTTGTACATCACAGATATCAGCTGGGGACGTATCTCTCACCCGAGCGAAATACTGCAGATGGATCAGAAGATCAACGTGGTGGTATTGGACTTCGACGACGAGAAGAAACGTATCAGCCTGGGCTACAAACAGCTCACCCCGCATCCGTGGGATACTTTACCGGCACACATTACCGAAGGTGCTAAAGTGAAAGGTAAAGTAGTGAACATCGAAGATTACGGCGCATTCCTGGAAATTCTGCCTGGCGTAGAAGGTCTGGTGCACGTATCTGAGATCTCCTGGGCTTCTACCCCTATCAATGCAAAAGAATTCTTCAAATTAGGCGAAGAGTACGAAGCAGTGGTAGTTACCCTGAGCAAGGACGAGCGTAAGATGAGCCTGTCCATCAAACAGCTTACGGAAGATCCCTGGGCTACTATCGAAACCAAATTCCCGCTGGAAAGCCGTCATAAAGGTATCGTGAAGAACATCACTCCTTATGGCGTATTCGTAGAGCTGGAAACAGGTATCGGCGGTATGATCCACATCTCTGACCTGAGCTGGATCAAACGTTTCAACCACCCCAGCGAATACACGAAGGTGGGTAACGAGATCGAAGTAGTGATACTAGGCATAGACAAGGACAACCGCAAACTGAGCCTGGGCCACAAACAGATCGAAGAAGATCCCTGGAACACTTTCGAAACTATATTCCCGATCGGTTCTCACCATGAAGGTACTGTAGTGAAGAAAGATGAGAAAGGCGCTACCGTTCAGCTGCAATACGGCCTGGAAGCTTACGCTCCTGCCCGTCACCTGCGCACGGAAGATGAGAAACCCATCAACGTTGAAGATGTGAAAGAATTCCAGATCATCGAATTCGATCGCAGCGAAAAACGTATCCTGGTATCTCATACCCGCGTATGGGAAGCTGCTAAAGCTGAAGAGAAAGAAGCAGTTGCCAAAGAGAAGAAAGCGGATGCTGACAAAACACGTAAGGCTGTTAAGAACCTCCAGAGCAAGGTAGAAAAAGCTACCCTGGGCGATCTGGGTGCACTGGCAGAACTGCGCGAGAAGCTGAAGCAATCTGAAGGCGGCGAGAAGAAAGAAGGCGAATAATTAGTCAAGCTATCAAGTGAGATATAAACCCTCCCGGTAAACGGGAGGGTTTTTTTATGCCCATCAAACTAGGACAGCATGGGACACGGCGGGATAGCATGGGATGCCCGTCCTGAAAGCCTAGCCTATTTTCATAGACGACAGTTCCACGTATTACTCATTATTTAAACACTACGTTATGGTAAGACTATTGTTTACCCGCAATAGCCGGAAGCTATGGCAGCAGTGCGGTATTCCCGTATTTTTGCTGGCCGCTACGCTCCCCGCTGCCCCGGCCATTGCATCCTTCCACGAAATCCCCGTATTTTTTCAACAACCCGCTACAGTAAAGATCACCGGCCAGGTGGTAGACGCGCAGGACCATTCGCCTTTGGTGGGTGTTACCATTGCCGTAAAAGGCACGTCCCAGGGCACCACTACGGATGTAAATGGCCGTTTTACGCTGTCCGCACCTGCCGGCAGCACATTGGCCATCACCTATGTCGGGTATGAGCTAAAAGAGCAGACGGTAACAGATGGCGGCGCCGCCATCACCATTGCGCTGTCCAAAAACAGTAAAAGCCTGAATGAGATAGTGGTGGTAAGTTATGGCACCCAAAAGCAGCGTAACATCACCGGCTCTATCAGCACGGTAAATGCGAAGGAAATGGAAGATATGCCGGTAGGCCAGTTTGCCCAGAAATTACAGGGCAAGGTACCGGGCGTGCAGATCAACCAATCCACCGGGCGCCCCGGCCAGGGGATGAGCTTCCGTATACGCGGCGCTGCCTCCCTTAATGCCGGTAATGGGCCTCTCTTTGTAGTGGATGGCCAGCCATTGGTAGGCGATATCAACAACATTAACCCGGATGAGATAGAGAATTTCTCCGTGCTCAAGGACGCTTCTGCTACCTCCCTGTACGGCTCCCGTGCTGCCAACGGCGTGGTGCTCATCACCACCAAACAGGCCCGCCTGGGCCAGACCAGGGTGCAGCTGAACGCTTATTACGGCGTACAGCAGGTGCCACAGCGCGGCCGTCCGGATGTAATGAATGGCCGTGAATTTGCCGAATTCAAAAAGGCCTATTATGAAGATAAGATCCGTTATGAAAACTGGACAGACCCCGCTACCGGCCTGGCAGAAGTGCCGGATGAATTCCGCAACCCGGAGCAGTATGGAGAAGGCACTGATTGGTTCAATACGCTGATCCGTAGCGCGCCCGTGCAGAACTATTCTGTATCCGTATCCTCCGGAACGGAGAAGTTCTCTTCCAGCATAGTGGCTGGTTATTTTAACCAGGAAGGGATATTATACAACACCGGCTATCAGCGTTATTCATTCCGTGCCAATAACGAGTTCCGGCCCAATGACCGGCTTAAGCTGGGTTTTAATATTGCGCCCACGCAGATGCGGGAGCATAATACCCGCGCCAATACAGACGGTTATTGGCAGATCATCCAGGCGGCCACCATGACCACGCCGCTAAAACCGGCTATTAACCCGGATGGCTCGCTGCCGCTTACGGCCACTTCTACCGGTATGTTCCCTAATCCCAATTGGTACAGGGTATTGCAGGAAAAGCTGGACGATTTCAAGACCAACCGCCTGCTGGGTAATGTGTATGCAGAGCTGGAGCTGCTACGCGGCCTGAAGTTCCGAACCCATGCGGATGTGGACCTGGGCGGCGAAACGCATAATAATTTTGTGCCGTCCACCTCTGTAGGCCAGGTATTCGTAGCGCCGCCGCAAAAGGCTACCGGTACTTATGGCACCGTTAATTATAATTCATGGTTGAACGAGAATATACTTTCCTATAATACGGTCATCGGCAAAGCCCATAGTATAGACGCATTGGTGGGATATACCGCCCAGCAGTTCAGGGCAGACAGCAGCTATATAAATGGTACGGACTTTCCGGATGATGATATACACTGGCTTAGCAATGCGGCTACTAAAACAGCTGCTTCCAGCTATACTTCTGTTTGGTCGCTGGTATCTATGATAGGCCGCCTTAATTATGCCTATAAGGATAAATACCTGTTGTCTGGCGCGGTACGCCGTGACGGCTCTTCCCGTTTTGGCGCAGACCGTAAATGGGGTTGGTTCCCTTCTGTATCTGCCGGCTGGGTAGCGAGCGAAGAACCTTTCCTGGAGGCCCTGCCTGTGGTGAGTTTCCTGAAGCTGCGTGCCAGTTATGGGCTTACCGGTAACAATAATATTGGCAACTATAATTCCATTGCGCGTATAGGCGTGACCAACTATGTGTTCGGCAACTCGTTATCCGCAGGTAAATCCATTACGGAGCTGGGTAACCCGGATCTGGGCTGGGAAACTACCAAACAGTTTGATGCTGGTTTGGATATAGGCCTGTTTGATGATCGCATCTATTTTACTTATGACTACTACCGTAAGGTAACAGATGGTATGCTGTATTCCGTAGAGCTGCCGCGTGCCTCGGGCTTTTCCTCTGTAAAGTATAATATAGGCAAGTTCAATTTCTGGGGACATGAGTTTGGCATCAGCTCCCGCAACCTGACCGGCGCGCTGAAATGGAATACGGACCTGAACGTGACGATAGCCCGTAATAAGGTAATGCAGCTGGGCACCAATAATACGCCTATAGGCGGTTATGCGGAGCAGGGCGATTACTGGCGTACAGAAGTAGGCCGCCCCATGGGCCAGTTCTATGGCTATGTGTTTGATGGCGTGTATATGACGCAGCAGGAGCTCGCGAGCCAGCCTAAACATGCCAGCTCAGATGTAGGTACTGTGCGTATGAAGGATACGAATGGCGATAAGGAGGTAAACATTAATGACCGCACGTTTATCGGTGATCCTACGCCTAAATTCATTTTTGGTATCAGCAATGATTTCCGCTACAAACGTTTTGATCTCAATTTTGTGATCTCCGGCGCGGTGGGCGGTAAGATAATGGATGTTTCCTATGAAATGACACAGAACCTGGATGCCGTATTTAATGTGCGTAAGGCCATGGCCAACCATTGGCGCTCAGAGCAGGACCCCGGTAATGGCCTGGTGCCGCGTACCAAGGATGGCACTACGGCATTGTACCGCTTTACCAATGACAGCTGGGTGTTTGATGGCACTTATGCCACGTTGAAGAATATTACCCTGGGTTATACACTCCCCTTCCGCAACCTTAAATACATAAAGGATCTGCGGGTATATGGCAGTATACAGCAGGCGCTGGTGCTCACCAAATACAGGGGCATGAACCCGGAAGTAAGCGCCAATGGCCTGGACGGTCTGCGGCAGGGCGTGGATAACACGGCCTACCCGGTACCGCGTACATTCTCCATGGGCGTAAACGTGAATTTCTGAACCATCCAACAACCAACAACATGAAAAACTATTTGCTTTATATCATCGTTTTTGCAGCGGCATTATGCTCCTGCAAGCAGGACTTCCTGGAGCTAACGCCGGAAGACAGCCCTAATGCCAACGACTTCTTTAAAACAGAAGCCCAGTTCCAGCAGGCGCTTACCGGCGCGTATCAGTCGCTGCGCGGCATGGCCTCGCAGAGCGCTTACCTGATGGGAGAGATGCGGTCTGATAACACGCACTATGATTTCTACGCCAAGGACCGCGGCATCCATATCCTGCGCCGGGAGAATATTGATAATTTCTTGGATGATGCCCAGAACCAATGGTCTAACCAGTTCTATTTTGACGCCTACACGGGTATAGCCCGCTGTAATACGGTAATAAGCCGCTTGGAAAGCGTAGAGCTGGGTGCTGCTGTAGAGGACCAGCTATCAGCAGAAGCCCGTTTTTTGCGCGCTTATTATTATTTTAACCTGGTAAGGTATTTTGGCGGGGTGCCCCTGTACCTGAAAGAGGTCATTAAACAGGAAGACGCTTTTGTTCCCCGTGCTACTGCGGAGGAAACCTATAACACCATTATCGAAGACGCTAAATATGCCATCAGCAAATTAGCGGCGCCGGCGGCCTTTCCGCAAACAGGCCGCGCTACATTGGGCGCAGCTAAAACACTGCTGGCAGAAGTGTATATTACACGTAAGCAATATGCGGAGGCAAGCCCTTTACTGAAGGATGTGACCCAAATGGGCTACGCGCTTTTAAGCAACTACGCGGATGTATATGCATTACAGAACAAGAACAGTACAGAGTCTGTACTGGAAGCGCAATTCCAGCAGGGCGACCAGGGGCAGCAGAGCCAGTTTATTTACTGGTTTATGCCCAAGACAAAGGATGCCAAGCCCATTACCGGCGTTACGGCTAATACCCTGCTTACCGGTGGCTGGAATGTGCCCACGCAGGATATGCTGGACGCTTATGAGCCCGGGGATAAACGCAAAGATGCGTCCGTTGCCGTGGCAGAAGGCGTGATTGATACGGATGGAGAGTTTAAGGCAGAATCCTTAAAAAGCATCGTAAATTATCAGGCGCCCGCGGGCAAGGTATACAGGTTGTTTATCCGTAAATACCTGCATGCGCATTCCCGCGAAGCCAATACGGATGATAACTGGCCGCTGTACCGTTATGCAGATGTGTTGCTGCTGCTGGCGGAAAGCCTGAACGAAGAAGGGAAGGGCGCAGAAGCGCTGCCCTATCTGAACCAGGTACGCACGCGGGCCGGCTTAACAGCTGCTACTGCTACAGACCAGGCCACGTTACGGGATATCATCGCCCATGAAAGGAGGGTAGAGCTGGCATTTGAGAACCACCGCTGGAATGACCTGGTACGCACCGGCAAAGCCATCACCGTAATGACGGCCCACGGCGTTAAACTGAAACAGCAATACAGCTATCTGACGGCCAGTTCTTACCAGGTAACGCAGAACCGGCTGGTTTACCCGATCCCTTATTCGGAGATGCAGTTGAACAAACAATTGATACAAAACAACGGATATTAAACATCTAAACAGGATCATGATAAAACATTATTTCCGCCTATGCTTTTTATTGTGCTGGGCCTGGCAGCTGCAGGCCTTTGCACAGGCTCCATCCCGGCTAAGCGTTACACATTTACAGTGCCAGGCGCGCACCGCGCCGGTAGGCATAGATGTGCCGCAGCCCGCTTTTAGCTGGCAACTGGAAGGCAAGGCCAATAACCTGGTACAGACGCGTTACCGGGTTACCGTGGCATCTTCCCCCCAACTGCTGGCCACTGCGCCGGACTACTGGGATTCCGGTGAGGTACCGTCTGCGCAAAGCAGTTTTGTGCCTTACCAGGGCAAAGCGTTGCAAAGCGGGCGTACTTATTACTGGCGGGTAGCTGTGGTTACCAACGCGGGTAAAGCGCAAGGCGAAACAGACGGTGTGTTCACTACCGGCGTCATGCAACCGCAGGAGTGGAAAACGGCGCAGTGGATAGGATATGAAGCGCTGCCGGATAGTGGCCGGGTGTATCCTGGCGTGCATGGTAATGGTAATAAGCTGGGTAGCAAAGGGCTTAAACGCGCTGTGGTACCGTATCTGCGCAAGTCATTCCAGCTGGAGAAAAAAGTGCAGCAGGCGCTGGTATTTGTAAGCGGCCTGGGGCAGTATGAATTATACCTGAATGGCCGGCGGGTGGGCAACGATTTCCTGGCGCCCGGCTGGACCAATTATAACAAGGTTTGCCTGTATAATACGTTTGATGTTACGCAGCAGCTGCAACAGCGGGAGAATGTAATAGGCGCTATGGTTGGCAATGGCTTTTTTAACATAAACCGGGAGCGGTACCGTAAGATGGTGATCGCACAGGGATACCCTATGCTGCGCCTGAAACTGCTGATCCGTTATACGGATGGCAGCACCAATGAAATAGTGACGGATAACAGCTGGAAAACAGCGCCTTCCCCGGTAACCTTTACCAGCATTTATGGCGGCGAGGATTATAACGCTACGCTGGAACAACAAGGTTGGTGCAGCGCTGGTTTTAATGACAGCCAATGGCAGCCGGCCCTGACCGTACACTCGCCGGGCGGCGATATGCGCGCGCAGCGCGAGTATCCGCTACGGGTGATGGACTCGTTTACGGTAAAGAAAACATATACGGCACAAGCGGGTAAGTATGTGGTGGACTTTGGACAGAATGCCTCTGGCATTATCCGTATAAAAGTAAAAGGCATGAAAGGCGCGGTAGTACGTGTTACGCCGGCAGAGCTGCTGGATGATAATAACCTGCCTTACCAGAAAGCCAGTGGCTCTCCTTATTATCTGACCTACACCTTAAAAGGGGATGGCGTAGAAGAATGGACGCCGCGGTTTACTTATTACGGGCTGCGGTATGCAATGGTAGAAGGCGCAGTGCCAGCGTCCTTATCGAAAGGCGGAGATTCTGCACAGCTGGAGGATATCACGTTCCTGCACACCCGCAACAGCGCGCCTACAGCTGGATACTTCCAATGCTCAGATACGCTGTTTAACCGTATCCATACGCTTATCAACTGGGCCATCCGCAGTAACCTGGCCAGTGTATCCACCGATTGTCCGCACCGCGAAAAGCTGGGCTGGCTGGAGCAAACCTACCTGCTGCGTGCCTGTGTCGGTTATAACTATGATATCCTGCAGCTCTATAACAAAACGGTGGATGATATGATAGAAGCCCAGACGCCGGACGGCCTGGTGCCGGATATTGCGCCGGAATACGTGGAGTTTGACGGCGGTTTCCGCGATTCGCCGGAATGGGGCAGCGCCAGCATACAGATCCCCTGGTTCCTGTACAGCTGGTACGGCGATAAACAGGTGCTGAAGCGCGCGTATGATATGATGCAGCGTTACATAGTTTACCTGGGCAGCCGCGCCAACGGGCAGATCCTGGATTATGGCCTGGGTGATTGGTATGATATGGGGCCTAAACATCCGGGTTACGCGCAGTTGACGCCGATGGCGCTTACGGCCACGGCTATCTATTACCAGGATGCGGACGCTATGGTTAAGATCGCCACGGTATTGGGTAAAAGCGCGGATGTGCGCCGGTATAAAACTTTGGCAGATAGCATACGGCTGGCGTTTAATAATAAGTTCTTTACGCCTGCTACCGGCGTGTATGCCACCGGCAGCCAAACGGCTTATGCAATGCCTTTGTATACGGGCCTGGTAGAAGGGAAGTACCGGGATAAAGTATTCCGCAACCTGCAGGATTCCATACGCCAGAATAACTATGCATTAACCGCCGGTGATATAGGTTATCATTACCTGGTGAGCGTACTAAGTAATGGCGGGGCTTCGCAGTTGCTGTATGATATGAATAAGCGGGATGATGTGCCGGGTTATGCTTTTCAGCTGAAACATGGCGCCACGGCTTTAACAGAGTCCTGGCCTGCATTGCGGTACGTATCTAATAATCACATGATGTTGGGCCACCTGATGGAATGGTTTTACAATGGGCTGGCAGGTATCCGTCAAACCGGCAACAGCGTAGGTTTTTCGAATATTGAGATAGCGCCGGTACCCGTGCAGGGGATTGATTGGGTGAAGGCCGGTTTTGAAACGCTGCCCGGACAGGTACAGGTACAATGGCATAAAACGGGTAAACAGTTTACGCTGGATGTTACCGTGCCCGCTAATACAAAGGCCAGGATCATATTGCCCGGTAGTCATAAGACCAAAGAGGTAGGCTCCGGTACTTATAGTTTTACAGATCAGTTATAACTATGCAGTAATGAAAAAACAACAACGTTTTACATATGTGATATCTATTGCGCTGCTGATGGGTGGGATAGCGGCATCCGGTTACAGGGATGGTGCTGCGGCGGATACCGTGCCTAACAGCATGGCGGCGGATACAGCCGTTCATAAATCTGCAAAGCCACACATTGGCGCGGCATCTTCATCAGCACATCAGCAGATCAGCACATCAGCACATTCTTTCTCTTATGTGCAGCAGCAGTTCCTGCAACCGGATCATCAATACGGTAGCGCGCCCCTGTGGGTATGGAACACCAAAGTGGATCATGGGATCATAGACGCCATGCTGCAGGATTTTAAGGATAAAGGCTTTGGTGGCGTATTTGTACATCCTCGTCCGGGGCTTATTACGGCTTATCTCTCCGATGATTGGTTTGAGAACTGGCAGTATGCCATGCAAAAAGCCAAAGCGCTGGACATGGATATCTGGATCTATGATGAGAATTCTTATCCCAGCGGTTTTGCGGGCGGTCATGTGCCGGATGAGATGCCTTCTTCCTGGAACCAGGGCCAGATGCTGCATTTAACCAAAGTGCAGCAGTTGCCTGATACCGCAAATAAGTTCTATCTGCAAAAGGATCTCAACAATAGCCACTATCTGTTTAGCAAACAGGACTACGAGCGATCTGACTGGTATGGCGGTTATTCTTATGTAGACCTGATGGTGAAAGGCGTAACGGAGAAATTTATTGAGGTGACCATGCGCGGCTATGAAAAAGCAGTGGGCAAGGAGTTTGGTAAAACGGTGAAAGGTATTTTTTCTGATGAGCCAAACATAGAAGCGCAGGGCGCCGGCAATATCCGCTGGACGCCGGACCTGTTCCCGGTTTTTAAACAAATGCATGGTTATGCATTGGAAGATAAGCTGCCCTGCCTGTATGATGAGGTGGGCAACTGGCAGGATGTGCGGCATGATTATTATGAGACCCTGCTGCAGCTTTTCATTGACCGGTGGTCTAAACCTTTTTACCATTATACAGAACAGAAAGGGCTGGAATGGACCGGTCACTATTGGGAACATGCCTGGCCAAACCCTAATAATGGCGGTGATAATATGGCGATGTATGCCTGGCATCAGCGCCCGGGTATAGACCTGCTCTTTAACCAGTTTGATGAGAACAGTCCCAATGCGCAGTTTGGCAACATCCGTTCTGTAAAGGAACTGGCCAGCGTAGCCAACCAGCTGGGCAAACAGCGCACCCTTTGCGAAACATATGGCGGAGGCGGCTGGGAGCTTAGTTTTATGGATATGAAACGGCTAGGCGATTGGGCCTTTGTATTGGGCGTAAACACGCTGAACCAGCACTTGGCAGATATGACCATTGCCGGCGCGCGTAAATATGATTACCCGCAAACCTTTTCCTATCACAATCCCTGGTGGCCGCATTACGGCATATTGAACCGGTATTTTGCGCGGTTGTCCATGGCGCTTTCCCGGGGAGAGCAGCAAAATGATATATTGGTGCTGGAGCCTACTACCAGCGCCTGGATGTATTACAGCCCTACGCATAGTAATCCGCGTTTTAATGAGATAGGCGAGCAGTTTCAGCGTTTTGTTACACAGCTGGAAAAAGCGCAGGTGGAATATGATCTGGGTACAGAGAATATCATCAAGGATCAGGGAAAGGTTGCGGCCGGAAAATTTGTAGTAGGGCAACGGGCCTATAGTACGGTAGTGATACCGCCCGGGATGGATAATATAGACGACGCTACGTTTGCTTTATTAAAACAATATACCGCAGCGGGCGGCAAGGTGTTGCTTTTTGAAAAACCTGCTATGCTGAATGGCGCCGCCTCTAACGACTTAGCTACCTGGTTGCAGCAACCGCAGCTGGTATCATTGCCACAGCTGGATCAGCAGGTGATCGATAAATATTATGCTAATGATGCTATCTCATTTCCACAGCTGGATACCACCCAGGGTAAGCTGTATCATCACCGCCGTGTGCTGGAGGATGGGCAGCTGTTATTCCTTAGTAACGCCAGCATGGAAACAACAGCGCGCGGACAGGTGCAGCTGAAGGGTAAACATGCTTTGTTAATGGACCTGGCTACTGGTGATACCTGGGATTATCCGGCTACGGTTGCTGATGACCATATGACCCTGCAGTACCAGTTGCCGCCTGCGGGTAGCCTGTTGTTCTTTGTGTCAGACAAAGATGTGCATACAGAAAAAGAATACAGGCCGTTGACGGCAGGGCAGCCGGTTAGCGCCTCTGCCACTGCTATACAACGTTTGCAACCGAACGTGCTTACGATCGACTTCTGTGATGTACAGCTGGGGGATAGTGTTTACCGTGATCAGCATGTGTACAATGCGGCAGACAGGGTATTTAAATACTTTGGCTTTAAGAATGGCAACCCGTGGAATACTTCTGTACAGTATAAACGCAATATTGTAGACCGGGATACTTTCAATGCAGCTACTGTGGTGAAGGCGCGTTACCGGTTCACAATGGCGAAAGGTGTTGCTGCCAAAGGGTTACAGGCAGTAGTAGAGCGCCCGCAGACCTGGAAGGTAAAATTGAACGGCCATGCATTAACGCCTGTGCCAGGTAAATGGTGGCTGGATAAATCTTTTGCTGTGTATGATATTAGCCAGGCTGTTAAACCGGGAGAGAATGTGGTGGAGATCTCTGCTTCGCCAATGAGCATATTGGCAGAGGTAGAGCCGGTATATATCCTGGGCGGGTTTGGCCTGCAGGCACAGGCACATGGTTTTAGCCTGCAACCTGCCCCGGCGCCGCGCTTAGGCAGCTGGAAGGACCAGGGCATGCAGCTGTATGGACAGGAGGTGGCTTACCGGAAATCATTCCAGGCGGATAAAGGGCGATACCAGGTGCAGTTGGGCAATTGGAAAGGAACGGTAGCAGCGGTGAAAGTAAATGGCAAGGAGGCCGGCATTATTGATATACCGCCTTATGCGCTGGATATATCGTCCTATGTGCATGTGGGGAATAATACGGTGGAAGTGATCGTTACGGGAAGCCTTAAGAATACACTGGGCCCGCATCATAATAAACCCCGGCCAGGTTTGGTATCTCCCTGGCATTGGCGGAATGTAAAGAAATATCCTGCCGGGGATGCATATGATGTGTATGATTATGGGTTGTTGACCGATTTTAGTATAACGCGGAGCGCAGGAGATAAATAAACATTCACAAACGAATCATTGAGCTATATGAAAGTTGGTTTATTTGGAATTGGGCTGGAGACTTACTGGCATCAATTTAATGGCTTACAGGCGCGGTTGGAAGGCTATCAGCAGACCATCGCGCAAAGGCTGGAGCAGCCTGGCCTGCAGGTGGTAAATGCCGGTCTGGTGGATACGGTAGAAAAGGCCCGTAACGCGGCAGCTACTTTTAAGCAGGAAGATGTAGCGGTCATTTTCCTGTATGTATCTACCTATGCATTGTCTGCTACGGTGCTGCCGGTAGTGCAGAAAGCAAAAGTGCCGGTAGTGATCCTTAACCTGCAGCCGGTAAAAGCCATTGATTATAACTGGTTCAATAATTTGGGTGACCGTGGCCTTATGACCGGGGAATGGCTGGCCAATTGCCAGGCCTGTGCGGTGCCGGAGATAGCCAATGTATTTAACCGTAGCGGTATACAGTTCTTCCAGGTAACTGGTACCCTGGATGATGCGGAGGCCTGGGCAGAGATAGGGGACTGGGTAGCGGCGGCGGGCGTAGCGCAGGCCATGCAGCTAAACCGTATGGGGGTATTGGGGCATTACTACAACGGCATGCTGGATATCTATTCTGATCTGACCTTACAGGCAGCCAGTTTTGGCGGGCATATACAACACCTGGAAATGTGCGACCTGGCGGCTTTTCATAAACAAGTGGAGCCGGCGGAGGTGGAGCAGAAGCGGAAAGAGATCTTTGCAGCTTTTGAGGTATTGGATGAATGCCCGGCGCATGAAATAGACCGCGCTGCTACTACAGCGGTAGCCCTGGATAAGCTGGTAGCACATTACCAGTTAGGCTCCCTTTGCTATTATTATGAAGGCACGGCTGACAGCGGGTATGAAGACCTGATCTCTTCTGTGATCACCGGCAATTCTATGCTTACCGCGCGGCATGTGCCTGTAGCGGGCGAGTACGAGGTAAAGAATGCGCAGGCTATGAAGATCATGGATCTTTTTGGGGCTGGCGGCTCTTTTACGGAGTTCTATGGCCTGGACTTTAATGATGATATCGTGCTGATGGGGCATGATGGCCCGGGTCATCTGGCCATTGCGGAGGGTAAGCCGCTGCTGAAGCCATTGGGCGTTTATCACGGCAAACCGGGTAAAGGATTATCGGTGGAAATGAAAGTGAAACATGGACCGGTGACGTTATTGTCTGTGGTAGAAACAGGAAATGGGCGTTTGAAGCTGCTGGTGGCAGAAGGGGATTCCGTGGCAGGGCCTATTTTGCAGATAGGGAATACGAATAGCCGGTATAAATTCCCATTAGATATTAAAACGTTTGTAAATAACTGGTGTAAGGAAGGCCCGGCCCATCATTGCGCGATTGGCGTGGGGCATATTGGTAGTAAGCTCGAAAAGCTGGGGGCGCTGTTGGGGATGGAGGTGGTGAGGGTGTGTTGAGCGGGTGGTAAAATGACAACCGGGGCGTTTGCAGCGCCCCGGTTGTTAGTAATATAGCTTATTGATAGCGATTGTAATCAGTTGACTATTAAAACTGTGCCAGGTGGGCGTCTGTAAAGTCCCGTAAAGAGTCCAGTTTCAGATCTGCCAGGGCGTAACGTTTATCGTTGCGGTTGTGCGCTTCCGGTACTACGGCTACTTTCATGCGGGCTGCTTTGCCGGCTATCATCCCGGTAACGGAATCTTCAAAGGCCAGGCAGTTGAGCGGGTTGCTGTTCAGCGCACTGGCGCAGGCCAGGTACACGGCAGGGTGCGGTTTGCCATGGGATTCGAATTCCGCAGAGCTTACCGCATGGAAATAAGGTTGTATATCAAAGTGGTTGATAGCCGCCTGGATCAGGCGCATAGGGGAGGAGGAGGCCAGCCCCAGTTTGTAATCCTTACCACGGAAATATTCCAGTATATAATGCAGGCCGTCCATTACGCTGCCCTGGGCTACTATCTTGGCGGTAACGGCGTCGATGATCTCGGTAGTTACCTGTTCCTTGCTTTTGTTGTTCCATTTGAAATGGTCGTGCCAGTAGTCCACTACTTCTACCGTACGCAGGCCGGTAGTCAGGGAGGTTAGTTCTGCGCTCAGTTCTACGCCTACTGTGGCGAACACTTCCCGCATGGCAATGCCCCAGAGCGGTTCAGAGTCGATGAGTAAGCCATCCATATCAAAAATCACCGTATTGATCATAGGTTGTATGCTTTTGCGCCGCAAAGTTACGGTTTAATGGCCGGAAGTGCTAATGTATCCTTCACCCCCATAACCAGCAGTTATAACGCATAATTAATAGTTATCCTTTGTTCCCCCTTTTTCGGCCAAAAAAGTTTTGAAATCCTACGCCGCCTTTCTATCTTTGTATTAGTCCACTAAAACCATAGGAATATAGGCTATATTTAGTGAGGCAATGGTATATAACGATAGGGAAACTTATTGATAATTAATAAGATATACGAAAGCCTCCGCATACCGGGAGGCTTTTAGTATTAAAAATTATTTACCACCACGTAAATAGAACAGCATGCAAAGCTTCAGAACAGAACTGGAAAATCCCGTAGTAGAAAGAGATATTATCGACCTGGAAAAAAAGATCCGGCTGTTCCGTGAGGGCCAGATACCGGATGAGAAGTTCCGCAGCCTGCGTTTGGCCAGGGGCATTTATGGCCAGCGTCAGCCAGGTGTGCAGATGATCCGTATCAAGCTGCCCTATGGTAAAATGACCCTGCAGCAGTGGGCGCGTATCATAGCAGTATCCGAAGAGTTTTCCACCGGCCGGCTGCACCTGACCACCCGTCAGGATATCCAGATCCACTACGTGAGCCTGGAAAAAACGCCCGAACTGTGGACCAAACTGGATATGGACGATATCACCATCCGTGAGGCTTGTGGTAATACCGTACGTAATATCACCGCTTCTGACAGAGCAGGCATAGACCCGGATGAGCCGTTTAACGTGATCCCTTATGCGGATGCTGCTTTCCGGTATTTCCTGCGTAACCCTATCTGTCAGGAGATGGGCCGTAAGTTCAAAATAGCTTTCTCCTCCAGCGATAAAGATACTGCCTGGGCTTTCATGCACGATGTGGGCGTAATTCCTAAAGTACGCGAGATAGACGGTAAAACCGTAAGGGGCTTTAAAGTGATGGTAGGCGGTGGTTTAGGCGCACAGCCTTACCTGGCGCATACTGCATTTGAGTTCCTGGAAGAAGATCAGCTGATCCCTTACATTGAGAACGTGCTGCGCGTATTTGACCGTTATGGCGAGCGCGCCAGCCGTAACAAGGCAAGGATGAAATTCCTGATCCAGAAGATCGGCTTTGAGGAGTTTGAAAGGCTGGTGAAGGAAGAGCACAAAGCCCTTAAAAACAAACAGTTTGTAGTAGATGCGCAGGAAGAAGCAGTGGAGTTGCCGGAAGAAAATCCGACCCTGCCGGCATACGCAATAAAGGACGCTAAGAAATACGAGGCATGGAAGACCACGAACGTATTTGAGCAGAAACAGAAAGGTTTCTTTGGCGCCTATATCCGGGTACCATTGGGCGATATCATGACAACGACTTCCCGTCAGCTTATCAGCGCCCTGAAATCCGTTATCGCGAATGATGTAAGGGTAACCGCCAACCAGGGCCTGCTCCTCAAATACATTCGCCCGGAACACCTTCCATATGTATTCAGCGTACTGGAATCTGTTGGTTTTGCAGAGCCGGGTTTTGACAGCATTGCAGATATCACCGCATGCCCTGGCACAGATACCTGTAACCTGGGTATCAGCAGCAGTACCGGTATTGCGGCCAAACTGGAAGAAGTGATCGGGGACGAGTTCCCGGACCTGGTATATAATAAAGACATCAAGATAAAGATCAGCGGCTGTATGAACTCCTGCGGTCAGCATGGTATTGCTGCCATTGGTTTCCATGGTTCGTCCATGAAGAGCGCCGGTAAAACGCTGCCTGCACTGCAAGTGTTGCTGGGCGGTGGTATTGTTGGCAATGGCGTTGGCCGTGTAGCGGATAAAGTGATCAAAGTACCCAGCAAACGCGGGCCGGATGTACTGCGCAGCTTGCTGCATGATTACGAGACCAACGGCCAGGAAAATGAGCTGTTCAATGATTACTATGACCGTCAGGGTGAACGTTATTTCTACGAACTGCTGAAACCCCTGGCAGACCTGGCAACGTTACAGAATGAAGACTTTATCGATTGGGGCCATGAAGAAAAATACGCTACCGCTATTGGCGTGGGCGAGTGTGCCGGCGTAGTGATAGACCTGGTGGCTACCCTGTTGTTTGATGCAGAGGAAAAGCTGGGCTGGGGCCTGGAAGCACTGGCGGCTAACCAGTATGCAGATGGTATCTATCATTCCTACTCCAGCTTTATACTGATCGCGAAAGCGCTGCTGTTGGGCGAAGGCGTAAGCTGTAATACCCAGCACGGTATCATCAACGATTTTGACAAACATTTTGTAGCTACCGGCAAGATCGCTTTAACCGGCGGTTTCAGAGCCCTGGTGCTGCAGATCAACGAACATGAGCCTACAGAAAGTTTTGCAAAGCAATACTATCAGCAGGTAACAGATTTTTACAACCAGGCGCAGGAATACAGGCAGGCAGTAGCTGCCGCTCCGGCAAACGCATAAGTATCTTATTTGGTGAATATGAACGGGTGAAATACCGTAAAGGTGTTTCACCCGTTTCTTCTCAGACTTTTTAAAATTAGCAGTATGCAGCAGCAGATAGTCCCTAAATTAACATTGGTAGGCGCAGGTCCCGGCGATCCGGACCTGATCACGGTAAAAGGCCTGAAGGTGATCCAGCAGGCCCGGGTCATTTTATATGACGCCCTTGCCAATAATGAATTACTGGAACATGCGCCTGCAAACTGTCTGAAGCGTTTTGTGGGCAAACGTGCCGGTATGCATGTGTACTCCCAGGAGGAGATCAACCGCATGATCGTAAAATATGCGCTCTCCTTTGGCAGCGTGGTACGCGTGAAAGGCGGTGATCCGTTTGTTTTTGGCCGTGGCCAGGAAGAGATTACCTTTGCACAACAGTTTGGTATTGAAACAGAGGTAGTGCCTGGCGTTTCCAGCGCAGTGGCAGTACCCGCCTTAAATAAGATCCCGGTTACCGCCCGTAATGTGAGCGAAGGCTTCTGGGTGATCACCGGTACTACGCAGAAAGGCAACCTGTCCCGCGACCTGGAGTTCGCCATTCAGGCAAACACCACGGTGGTGATCCTGATGGGAATGAGCAAGTTGACAGAGATAGCGGCCGTTTATGAGGCGCAGGGTAAAGGCAATGTACCGGCCGCCATTATCCAGAACGGCACCCTGCCTAATCAGCAGATTGGCGTAGGATCCGTGGGGGAGCTGGTACAGATAGCGGAAAAGCATGATCTCCGCAATCCGGCCATCATTGTGATAGGGGAGGTAGTGCGTTTCCATGAGGCATTCCAGGATATGCAGACCAGGCTGGCGAAAGAGCTTAAAATAGCAGTATAATGATAGAAGAAAACCGGTTGTTTCCCGTATTCTTTAAACTCAACCGCCTGCACGTTTTAGTAGTAGGCGGCGGGAATATCGGGCACGAAAAGGTGAACGCCATGGTGCAGAATTGCCCGGAAGCCACTATCACGGTGGTAGCCACCTGGTTTTTGCCTGAAATGGAAACACTGGCACATGAATATCATTCCATTACCTTGCTGCAGAAAGAATTCTCCTGTGGCGACCTGCTGGGCAAAGACCTGGTCATAGCGGCCACCAGCGACCGTGAGCTGAACCATAGTATATGGGAAAAGGCGAAGTGCAGCAAAGTGCTTATTAATGTAGCAGATACCCCGGAGCTTTGCGATTTTTATCTTGGCTCCATTGTACAGAAAGGTAACCTCAAAATTGCTATTTCTACTAACGGTAAATCCCCCACTGTTGCTAAACGCCTGAAACAGGTGCTGCAGGAAGCTATTCCTGATGGCCTGGATGAGGTGCTGAATAAACTGCAGGTTATCCGTGACAAGCTTAAAGGCGACTTTTCAGAAAAGGTAAAACAGCTGAATAAGATCACGGAGGTGCTGGTGCAGGATAAAGATGCTGATAAGGCCTGATTTGGTTTTGTTGTTAATTCCCCGGTTGTATTGTTAATCTTGGTTCCCTTTTCTTTAACGTTGATACCAATCTTTGTTTCGGGCAGAGCGCCTGAGTTTTATTCTCACATCTGACGCTTACTGTTTGATCCCGCCGCTTTTGATCTTCTCGTTGGTTTAAATTACATGTATTATATTTTAATGTGTTTAATTGAACAGATTTCTTGCCTGTTCGTTTTTCGTGCAAATGATGGCTAATTTAACTTAAGTGTATGTAAAACAAGTTATTATATTGCTTTCTGACCATAGTATCGACTATTGTTCAGATATATTATAAATAAAATTATATAAGAAATTATCTGGATAAATGCATAAAAAATGAATCTGGATTATTATTTTTACGTTATTACGATGAAGAAAGATAATTTACTGACCAGGTTACACAACAAAATCTAAAGTCATAAAAACCAACCGGAGCAGCATTACCAAGTGGCCTATACCGGTAGAACTAATAGTGCTGCTCCTTTGCTCTTTGATTATGATCTAAAACAGATATAAAGAAAAAATGTAGCGGTCATAGGCGGGGGAGACTGTCCGGGCGTTGAGGCGATCTAAGGCCATAGAAAATCATGACCTTAATGACCCTATAGTTATAATACCCTGCCCTATGCCGCGCCAAGGATAATTAGCAAAGGGATGGAATGAGTTTATGTTTCATCTCTATACTGCGCCAACTGATTATAACCCCGTTTTATCAACCAAGATCACCCCTTTTTATCAACCATCATCACGGATTCCCGCTTCCCTATAGTTTACCTTCTACCGGGCCCGAAAGGGGCCCCGGTAAAGGTGTTTTAGCTCATGTTTAGCTCGCCGGTATGCCTTATCTTTGTGTTGTATATGAATGAAACAACGTTGAAGACACAATTCATTGGCCCCACCATCACTTATGTCAAAAAGGAGTTAACCCACGCAGAAGGCGGACATGACTGGTGGCATATCCAGCGTGTCTGGCAACTGGCCAGGCATATAGCTTCTCTCGAAAAGGTAGATATGCTGGTAGTTGAGCTGGGCGCACTGCTGCATGATATTGCAGACTCCAAGTTCCATAACGGAGATGAAAGTATCGGACCGGAAAAGGCCCGCAGTTTTCTGCAGTCTATCGAAACCCCGGCGCCTGTTACCCAGCATGTGGTAAACATTATCCGGCACATCTCCTTTAAAGGCGGAAATCACCGGCAGGAATTCCAGTCCCCGGAACTGGCTGTTGTGCAGGACGCAGACCGCCTGGATGCGCTTGGCGCTATTGGTATTGCCCGTACGTTTAATTATGGCGGGTTTAAGAACCGTCCTATTTACGATCCGGCTGTTATGCCTAACCTGCAAATGACGAAGGAGGAGTATAAACAGAGCCTGGCGCCTACCATCAATCATTTCTATGAGAAGCTGCTGCTGCTTAAAGACCGGATGAACACGCCAACCGGGAAAGCCCTGGCATTGGAACGCCACCGCTTTATGGAGCAGTTCCTGCAGCAGTTCTATGCGGAGTGGGATGGAAGGGCCTGACTAGGGGTAAACTGTAATACCGTCGCAAAATCCGTTGTAACCAACGGGGAGAGGCATAGTATAACCGGATCCCGGTAGTTATAATCGCAGACCGGCTAAACCAGATATAATATAACAGGCCATGAAAACACGGCCTGTTATAAGAAAAACGTAATCAGAAAGGGAATACCTTATTTAGTAGTTGGCTCAAAAAACAGCGCACGCAGCTCTCCGGCATCCTCCGGTTTCATTTTACCACCCAGTATCAGGCGCAGCTGTCTTCTGCGGAGGGCTCCATCAAACAATTTCTTTTCTTCTTCCGTGTCCGGGATGATTGCCGGCACCGGGCGGGATTTTCCGTTGGGATCCAGCGCCACAAAGGTCATAAAGGCTTCGTTGGACTTATAGCGGTACTGCTGTACGGGATCCTCGCCCCATACGCGCATGTGCACTTCCATGGAGGTGCTGAAGGCCCGGCTTACCCGCGCCTCAATATGCACTACATTGCCCAGTTTGATGGGCGTTTCAAAGGAGATATTATCCACAGAGGCCGTTACTACCGGCGCACTGCAATGTTTCATACAGGCAAGGGCCGCGGCTATGTCCATCCAGTACATAAGCCGGCCTCCCATTAAATTGCCAAAAGTATTGGTGTCGTTGGGCAATACCAGTTCCGTCATCCGTATCACTGAATCCTGGGAATGTTTGGGCGTCAAGGTCATATCTATATATAATAATAAAGTTGGTCCACTGTTCAAAAATAGCTTCCGTTTTTTCACCTAACCCGGCCGGCCGGCAGTCCCATCGTCTCAAATCATTGACTGTCAGTCGAACTGCTATCGTTGTCCACCGGCAATCCGGCCGCAAACATACCAAAAAATCCCGGCGGTAATTCACATATTCTGCACAATTATCAGCTAATCCGTGTGGGCTTGAAGGTTCGTAAAAATTTTGTGTTAACTTTGCATGACCTTCGGAAGTAATTTTACTTGACAGGTATAGGTTACACCAAACAAAGTCCGGCGCTTCCTCTTTAGGTCAGGTATCTTTCAGAACTTAGTTTTTATGGCAAAATATATCTTCGTTACGGGAGGTGTTACTTCCTCATTGGGTAAAGGAATTATAGCCGCCTCGCTGGCTAAACTATTGCAGGCACGCGGCTTTAGAGTGACAATTCAGAAATTTGATCCATATATAAATGTGGATCCCGGTACACTAAACCCGTATGAACATGGGGAATGTTACGTAACCGAAGATGGCGCCGAAACCGACCTGGACCTGGGGCACTACGAGCGCTTCCTTAATACGCCCACTTCACAGGCCAATAATGTTACCACCGGCCGTATTTATCAAACCGTTATTAATAAAGAAAGGGAAGGAGCCTACCTGGGTAAGACCGTGCAGGTGATCCCCCATATTACGGATGAGATCAAACGCCGGATCCTGCTCCTGGGCAAGGACGGTAAATATGACATTGTGATCACTGAGCTGGGCGGTACCGTGGGTGATATTGAGTCCCTCCCTTATGTGGAGGCCGTTCGTCAGTTACAGTGGGAGCTGGGCGAAGAGGATTGCCTGGTGATCCACCTGACGCTAATCCCGTACCTGCGGGCAGCTAAAGAATTGAAAACCAAGCCAACACAGCACTCCGTAAGGCTGCTGAGCGAAAATGGCGTTCACCCGGATATTATCGTTTGCCGTACGGAAGAGCCTATGTACCGCGATCTGAAGAAAAAGATCGCCCTTTTCTGTAATGTGCAGGTAGATGCGGTGATTGAGGCAAATGACGTGAGCACTATTTACGAGGTGCCTTTGGAAATGATGCGTGAGAAACTGGATGTGATCTGCCTTAAAAAGCTGAACCTGCCGGTAGAGAAAGAACCTGAGCTTATCAAGTGGCGTGAGTTCCTGGATAAGCTGAAATATCCCAAGACCAAAGTAACCATCGGCCTGATAGGTAAATATGTAGAACTGCAGGATGCCTATAAATCCATCCTGGAGTCATTTATACATGCCGGCGCGGTGAATGAGTGCAAAGTGGTGGTGCAAAACCTTCACTCTGAGCATATTACACCGGAAAATGTAGCGGATAAGCTGAAGAACCTGGATGGTTTGCTGGTAGCTCCCGGCTTTGGCCATCGTGGTATTGAAGGCAAGATCACCGCTATCCAGTATGCCCGTGAAAATAACCTGCCTTTCTTTGGTATTTGCCTGGGTATGCAGATGGCCGTAGTAGAATACGCCCGTAACGTGCTGAACTGGAAAGACGCGCATTCCACAGAAATGAACCCGGAGACCGCTCACCCGGTGATCGGTCTCATGGAAGAGCAGAAGAAGATCACCGCCAAGGGTGGCACTATGCGTTTGGGCGCTTATACCTGCCAGCTGAAAGCCGGCTCCAGGGCAGCAGAGATCTATGGCAGCACGCTTATCAGCGAAAGGCACCGTCACCGCTATGAGTTTAATAACCAATACCAGGCAGATTTTGTGAATGCCGGTCTGGTGACTTCCGGTCATAACCCGGAAAGCACCCTGGTGGAAATGATCGAACTGGCGGATCATCCGTTCTTTGTGGGCTGTCAGTTCCATCCGGAGCTGAAAAGCACCGTAGAAAGGCCTGCTCCGCTGTTTGTACACTTTATTGGCGCGGCTAAACAGTATGCGGAAACCAAGAACGGCAAGATAAAGGCCGCAGAGGAGAAAGCGGTTCATCATTAAGTGATGTGCAGATGAGTAGGCACGGGTGGCTGAATTTCTGCTAACAGATTGATTTATTTAGGAATATAATAATAAGCAGTATGCAAATGATAAGTAATTGTTAAGATTACGGATCATTTGCATATTTACTTTTAAGCGGTCTTATCTACTGAGTTAACCGGCAGAATATCAATGAATTTGAGTATTGGCGCCTGATGGTATTCATTTTCAATTACACATTCGCACATATGCACATTTGCACATTTTTCACGTACCTTTGCTGCCTAAATTTTAATTGCAATTCATGGACAGAAACTCGGTCATTGGATTTATACTGCTCGGCGTTCTGCTGGTAGGATACATTGTTTTTAATCAAAAACAAGAGGTAACAGCCCGCAGAGAGAAGGCCCGGCAGGATTCCATTGCGAACCTGAATAAGCCTAAGATCTTTACAGATACCAGCGCCCAGGGTACGGCCAGCAAACCGGATTCCGCCCAGCTGGCCGGCGAATACGGCGAATATGCCGCTGCTGCCATTGGTACTGAACAAAATACCGTGCTGGAAAACAAGCTGGTAAAGATCATTTTCACGAATAAAGGCGGTCAGCCGGCATCCATACAGCTGAAGGAGTTCAAAGCCTCCGACGGCAGTCCGCTGATGCTTGCCCAGGGCTCTTTTAGCCGTTTGGCCCTCCAGCTTCCGGTAAGCAACCATAACCTGAACACTGCCGACCTGTATTTTACCCCAGGTCAGGTACAACAGGCTGGCGGTGGCGGCCAATCCATCACCTACCGCCTTTCCAAATCGCCTTCAGAATACCTGGAATATGTGTACACCCTGAACCCGGACAGCTACCTGGTGGATTATACCATCCATGCCGTAGGCCTGGAAAAAGTACTGCCCGCCAACCAGAGCACCCTGCAACTGCAATGGAACAACGAAAACCACCTGCAGGAGCATGATATGCAGAACGAGCGTCTGAACAACCAGGTGCATTACCGTTACACCACCCATAAACATGACTACTTTACCCTGGAACGTACCAGCCATGAGAAGCTGGAAGGCAACCTGCAGTGGATAAGCGTAAAGCAGCAGTTCTTTAACACTACCCTGATCACGAAAACAACGCCTTTTGCCGGCGCTGACGTGAACACCAAGGTGCCCGTAAGCGGTAATATCGTAGGCCAGGCCTATACTTCCCTGGACATACCTTTTAACCGCGCGCATGATTTCAGCTTCCCGATGCAGATCTATTATGGTCCTAACCACTATAAGACGCTGAAATCCTTTGATATTGGCCTGGAGAACATCATTCCCCTGGGCTCCGGTATCTTTGCATTTGTAAAGTATGTGAACAAATGGGTGATCATCCCCACGTTTAACTTCTTAAGCGGTTTTATTGGCAACTATGGTGTTATCATCATATTGCTGACCCTTTTTATCCGCCTGCTTATAGCGCCGTTCACTTATCAGAGTTATGTATCCCAGGCTAAAATGAAGGTGCTGAAACCTGAGCTGGATGAGCTGCGCGCCAAACATGGCGATGACCAGCAGGCTTTTGGTATGGAGCAGATGAAACTGTTCAAGAGCGCCGGTGTGAATCCGCTGGGTGGATGTTTACCAGCCGTACTGCAGCTGCCCATCCTGGTGGCGATGTATAGCTTCTTCCCATCCTCCATTGAGCTGCGCCAGGAAAGTTTCCTGTGGGCGAAAGACTTGTCCACCTATGACTCTATCCTGAACCTGCCGTTCAATGTGCCGTTCTATGGTAACCACGTGAGCTTGTTTACCCTGCTGATGACGGCTACCAGCTTAGTACTGGCATTCTATAACAGGGGCATGGCCGATCAGAGTAACCCGGTAATGAAGTACATGCCGTACATTTTCCCTGTAATGCTGTTAGGCGTGTTTAACCGCCTGGCTGCCGGTCTTACTTTCTATTACTTCCTGTCTAACGTGATCAGTATCTCCTTACAGTGGGTACTGCAGACTTTTGTCATCAATCACGAGAAGATCCATGCACGTATACAGGAGAATAAGAAGAAACCGGTGACCAAATCCAAATGGGCGGAGCGCCTGGAGGATATGCAGAAACGCCAGCAGGAAATGCAGAAGCCACAAGGCAAGAAGAAATAAACCAATAATGATACATTACCTGTCAGGCATTTAAACCTGACAGGTATGAAAAACAAAAGAGGGAGGCCGGAAGGCTTCCCTTTTTTGTTGGGGGCGTGTGCTGAAATAAGATGAAGCAGATCAGCTCTTCGGCTTCCCGTAATGGATAACAAAAGTCTGCATGATCAGGCAATTGACAAACCTTTCACCTTCCCCGGGAAAACTGAAGTTAAACAGGTCGTCCACATTATATTCATGGAATGTTTGGCTAGTACTTACCGGATCATAAATGGACACCGGAACTATCAGTGCATCCTTATTTTTTACCTTTCTCTTGAAAATACCTTCCCAATTGACATCCTTATACTGACCCCGCTGGGTAAGACTTTGTTTCATCTCTTTGGGAGCATATTTGGAAGGTAAGATCGTATCGATCTTACCACCCTCAGCAAATATGAACTTCAACGCAAAGGCGAAGGATTCACCGTTTTCAATGGATGATCTGGGAATGCGGGTGGCTTTGCCCAAAGCTTTGAGCAGGTCTTTGCCAGTTTCATCCTTTCCCTGGGTAAGTTGTTGCCCAAACACCGGTATCGTTGCACATAGGAACGATAAGAAGAATAATAGTGAAGCATGTTTTCTTAACATAACGCAGGGATTTTTATTGGTATCAATGTTGTTTGTGGATGCCAGTACTTTGTTCAATGTATGAAATAAAACGGCCCCGTACACATGTACGGGGCCGTTTTATCACTATTATCAATCTGGTTAATTATCCCTCTTCGGTTGTTGTTGCGGCGGGTACGTAGCTTTTGGCGCGCCGTCTTTGTCTTTCTCTTTTTCCTTCTCGTTCTCCTTAGGCTTCTCCGGCGCGGGGGCTGGTTCCTCGCCATACTGCGACACATCAATATAATCGCTGGCGCTACCGGAACCTACATCTTCACCCTGCGCATCCGGCGGCAGGTTGTTCTCGTAGTTCAGGTAAATATCGTTGTGGAGGGTGGGCGGTATGGAGAAAGTGCTTTTGCTGTCTATCTTCAGACTTTTATCCGCATATACTTTCTGGAAGAAATAAGCCCAGATGGGGAGGCCGGTATTGGCGCCCTGACCGGCAGCGGTGGTGCTAAAGCGCAGGAAGTTGTTCTCACAACCTACCCAGGCGCCTGCCAGCAGCTGCGGGGTATAACCCAGGAACCAGCCATCTGTATTGTCGTTGGTGGTACCTGTTTTACCGCCTATCTCACCTTCTATCTTATAACGGAAACGCATACGTGCGCCGGTACCGCCCGGATTTACCACGCCTTCCATCATCTTTACCATGGTGTAGGCTTCGTTTTCACTGATCACTTCACGTTTTACGGGAGCGAAGGTTTCCAGTATGTTGCCGTTACGGTCTTCTACGCGGGTGATGTAGATGGGTTTGGTGATGATACCCCTGGCCGGGAACATGGTGTAGGCCTGCAGCATCTCATACAGGGATATTTCCGGCGTACCCAGCGCGATGGAAGGGTAGGGGGGAATATCGCTGGTGAACCCGATCTTATTCTTTGCAAAATCAGCAAATGCTTTGGCGCCCAGCTGTTTGATAAGGTAGGCGGATACCAGGTTCAGGGACCGGGCCAATGCGCCGGCCATGGTGATCTCGCCACCTACACTGCCTTCCGAGTTACGGGTCAGCGTCCAGTTGCCAATGGTGATAGGCTCATTGGGCAGCATGGTGTTAGGGTTCATACCGTTCATGATGGCAAAGCAGTACAGGAACGGTTTAAAGGTAGAACCTACCTGGCGGCGTGTTCTGGACACGTGGTCGTTCTTGAAATAGCGGAAGTCCGGGCCGCCTACCCAGGCTTTCACCTCGCCGCTTTCCGGGTCCATGGCCATAAAACCCGCCTGTAATACAGCGCGCATGTAACGGATGGAGTCCAGGGGCGTCATTACGGTATCTATCTCATTCAGGTCCGGCTCTGTGGGGCTTCTCCAGGCGAACACCTTCATTTTGGTGGGGGTGTTAAAGGCCTTTTGGATATCTTCCTCAGACGCTTCGGCGTCCTTCATGTCTTTATAACGGTCAGATTCTTTTACGTACCGGTCCAGGTAGTTTTGCCATTTCTTCCACACGCTACCGGATTTGATATTGCCCTGCGCAAAGAACACTTTTTGCAGGTCCTGCAGGTGTTTACCTACTGCTTCCTCTGCATACAGCTGCATGCGTGGGTTGATGGTGGTGTAGATCTTAAGGCCATCGCGGTAGATGTTATAGTTGGAGCCGTCTGCTTTTTTATGTTCCAGGCACCAGGCTTTCATCTCGTCCCGTAGCACTTCGCGGAAGTAAGGGGCCAATCCTTTGTTATGGTCTATCTTATTGTAGCGCAGTACAATAGGTTTGTTTTTGGCGGCGGCTGCTTCTGCGGTGGTGATGTAGCCATTCTTCTCCATTTGCTCTATTACCGTATTACGGCGGCCCAGGGAGGCTACGGGGTTACGGCGCGGGTTATACAGCGTGTTACCCTTGAGCATACCCACCAGGGTAGCTGCTTCTTCTATGGAAAGATGGCCGGCGTCTTTGCTGAAGAAAGTGCGGGCGCCATTTTCAATGCCATATACGTTATCCCCAAAAGCTACCGTGTTGAGGTAGAGGGTAATGATCTCTTTCTTGGTGAAGTTCCTTTCCAGCTTTACGGCTATCAGCCATTCCTGCAGCTTCTGGAAACCGCGCACAATGGGGTTGTCTGCACGTTTTTTACCCGCATTGTCAGCCTGGAGGTTCAGGGCCAGCTGCTGGGTGATGGTGCTGGAGCCACGTTTTTTACCTATCATCAGGTAAAAAGGGATGGCTACCGTACTTCTGGCGTCTATACCGGAGTGATCGTAGAACCGCTCGTCTTCTGTGGCGATCAGCGCGTTGATCACATTTTTGGAGATCTCGTTGTAGTCAGAGCTGGAACGGTCTACCTGGTAGTATTTACCCAGGATGGTGCCGTCTTCTGCTATCACTTCGGAGGCGAGGGCAGCCCTGGGGTTTTCCAGTTCCTCCATGGAGGGCATATTGCCGATCACCCGGAAGTTGATCAGTAGTATAAATAAGATAAAGATTCCCAACAGACCCAGTAACACGGTCCAGAGTATTTTCACGGATCGTTTCATCTGATAATATTATAAATAAATTAAGTGCAACAATCGGGCAAAACTATGAAAAATTGCCAGGATTTACTGGCTATTTAACAGTGTGTTAGCGACTGAGACGGTAGATCAGCCAGTTATGGATTATAAATTATGGGATTGCGAGCATGGGTTAAACCGCTATAGTGATGTCCTGCCTGGCGTTCGCAATGCCGTATTGTCCTTGTTTATATGTCTTTTTTCTTCGTGTTCCTTATTGAGTAACGTAATTTTTGTCAAAAAATTCCCTGTACCCCTGTATATCCTTGGTGCTGTTCAATAATATGAAGTTATCCCTGGATATGATGAACATTTTATAGTCCGCGGGGCGTATGCGGGGAATAATATGCACAGGGGCTTCTTCGCGGATCTCGTCAAAGTAGTCCAGTGCTTTATTTTCATCCGGGAACAGGCGGAAGATCAGCATGATCTCGTTCTGGGTGAGCACAAAGCTGCCTACCTCGATCTTATCTGCGGCGTGTTTGGCGGCATTGTAGCGTGTAAACTGCTCCAGTCCCTCGTCTATCAGGGCTTTGTTGACCCGTTGGAAAGAGAGGACCACAAAGTGTGGATTGGCGGCGGCGGTGCTGAGTTTATACGGCGTAACCGGTTTGAGCGGCGGTGGCGGCGGCGCTTTGATATCCGCTTTTACCGCGGGCTGCGCGCCCGGTTGGGCGGTCTTGAGCCCTACGGAGTCCGTAAACTGCGGTTTGGGTGTATTCCAGGGCAGGCGGATGGATACATTCTCATCCATCATGGCGCCACCGGAGTCCGGTTTCTGGATCTGCAGCTGGGCCAGGTAGTCTACCAGTTCTTTTTTCCGGTTCAGGGCATCCAGCAGGGCCTGGGCCTGTGTGCGGATGGCTTCATCGCCGGGGTATTTATTTATTACGTTCTGCACCGCCTGTTTGGCCAGGTGAACGGTGTCAGTAGCAACGTCTGTGGTATCTGTTTTAATGATGACCATGGCTTCCAGCAGGTCGAATTTGGGCTGCAGGTAATTGAAGCCGTAGGTGGAGTCTGCCAGGTGTTTCCTTTCCAGGGCCAGGGCATAGTTGCCGGACCGGTAGGCGGTGTACACGGAATCGTAGGCGGTGGCGATCACCTGTCTCTTCTCTGCATCTGTATCCTTGAGGTTACCGAATTTGATGATGCCGGCAAAGTTGGTATTGCCGTACTGGTTCAGTACCATATCCTTATACTGGTTGGCTTGGGCGGTGTGGCCTTTGAGGCTGTTATGCCATACGTAGAGGGAGTACAGCACTTCCGCTTTTTTGGCATGGTCCGGGAATTTTACCAGCAGGGTATCGTAGGTCTCGATGGCCAGCTCGGTGGCATCGAGCTTATCGTGATAGAGTTTGCCGAGGTCGAACCAGGCATCCATTTGGGTAGACCTGGAAGCCATGAGCTTATCAGGCGTGAGGGGGAGGTCTACGGACAGGGTGGCGGCGCTCACGCTGTCTGCCGGGATCTGTTTGGCTTTGTCTGTACCGGCAGCCATGGCAGAGTCGCCGGTGATATTGGGCTGGTCCGGGTTATTGGCAAAATTGGCGGTGGCGTTCTGGCTTCTGCGCCAGTTATCGCTTAGTTTACGGTTGCCCCAGCGGCGTTTGAACTCAGAAAAGCCGGTGGCTTTGCTGGCCATGCTATAAAAGTACCAGTCGCCCTGGTCGTTGCCGTTGTTGTTGCGGCCCTGGTTACCCATGGCGTTGTTATTGGCCAGCATGCTGTTGCTGTTATTGCTGGTATTGTTTTCGGCAGCTTCAAGGGCGGCGGCTTCCGCTTTTGCTTTGTCTGCGGCTGCTTTCCGGATACTGGCGGCCATATCGTCCAGGAATTTCGTACGCTCGGCTTCCGGCATGGCGGCTATGTGCTGTAGGCTATCCTCGCGGTGGATGGCGGCTACTTTGGTGGCTACATCGCCCAACACGGTTTTCCGTACGCTTACCACGGCAGAATCGGCAAAGGCCGGCGGCATAACGGTAGCGGTGCTGTCATAAAAGTCTTTGGCCAGCTGGTACTTGCGCTGTCCATAATATATATCCGCTACTGCCTTAAAGGAGAGCGTTTTTTGCATGGTGTTGTTGCTTTCCTGGCTCAGTGATTTGCGGAGGTAGCCCAGGGCGGCCTCGGGGTCTCTTTCGGTCACCAGGGTAGCCATGGTATAATAGATCGCATCCCGGTAGGGGATAAAGCGTTCTTTTTTGAGCATGGTGCGCAGGGCGGCCAGGCTTTGGTCAATACCAGCATTGCCTTTGGTGGTATTAAGCCGGGCTATCTGCAGGCGGGCCTGCAGGTCCATCATGGGGTCCGGCTTTTGTTTGATCACTTTGCGGAACATGTCCATGGCGGAGTCTGGCTGCTGGTGCTGTGCGTACAGCTGGCCCAGTATATAAGACATCCTGGCTTTGGACTCCCGGTTGTGGGTGCCTTTGATGGCGGCTGCCAGGGGCGTGATGGTCTCTGTGTACCGGCCTTGCCTGTACATGCTGTAGGCCCTTACTTCCGCCAGCTCGCCATCCAGGCGTTTGGGGAAGGCGGGGTCTGTTTCCAGTAAGTTCAGGAGGCTTTGTACTTCGTCATATTCTTTTTGTTCCAGCAGGGTACGGGCATTCCATAAAAAGGCGTCGTTGCGGACCTTTTTATGTTTGAAGCGGCCTATGAAACCTTTCCGCTTTTCCGGCGTGGCAATAGACAGCTGGTCGTTTACGGAGGCGCCCACTACGGTGGTATAGTCAGATTTTTTCTTGGGTGCAAACTTTAAGTTCATGAACTGGAAGGTCTTGGAGGCATTTTCCCAGTCGCTTTTATAGAAATAGGCCCTTCCAATGAGCAGGTAGCAATCATCTATCCATTTACCCCGGGGGTCGTGCAGCTGTATGGCGATGGATGATTTGATGATGACAGAATCCAGGTCATTTTTATCAAGTCCCTGATCCTGCAGGCTGTATGGATAAAAGGGCAGCAGTTCGTAGTAGTTATCCAGACCCTGGCGGGCGATGCTTTTTATGATGCCGTCGAGCTTGGCCTTGGAATGGTAATAGTAGTTATACCGGGTGACCATGTTTTGCATTAACCGGCGCTTGAGGGTAAATTTCTTCTCCGCCAGCTTTTCAGAAGGGGGCCTTCTGTCCTGTACCTTTGGTACCGGGGTGGCGGGCCTGCGCATGGCGGCGGCAGACCGCCGGTCGTTACGTATAATAGTATCCCGCTGGGCGCTCTGGCCCCGCCGGTCATTACTGCGTATGTTATTGCTGGTAGAATCCCGCTGGGCGTTGCCGGCAGGCCGTCTGTTCTGGGCAGAAACCGCTATAGAGATCGTAGTCAGTAACAAAAAACTTACAGCGCGGGGAAAGATATGCAATAATAATGGTCGATAGCGATTCATGGATGCCGGGTGTATAGGCTACTATATAACTGTTTATGTGAAAAATTATTTTAAAGATAGGATAATTTTTTATTGGACCATTCTTTCACTTTTTAACACATAACCTTTTACTTCTTATGATTTAATTGTTTAATTTTAGCCGGATTAACAACATTATGGCTAAACAGCGTAATAAAAAAGGGAGGGACCTGGGACGCATCCATCATAAATACCGTCTGGTGATAATGAATGATGATACCTATGAAGAAGTTACCTCGTTTAAATTGTCGAGAATGAGTGTGTATGTAGCTTTGAGCACGCTTTTCGTATTACTCGTTACCATCACGGTAGCCACCGTCGTATTTACACCACTACGTTATTATATTCCAGGTTATGGCGATCTTAAGCAACGCAGGGAATTCATCAAGCTAAAAATGCGTACTGACTCTTTGGAGAATGCAGTCATTGCGCGTGATCAATACCTGAAAAATATCAAACAGGTAATAAATGGGGAATTTACCGGTAAGTTGGACACCACAACTATCAAAGTACCAAAGGTAGACAATAGTACTTATTAAGTTAAATATTAATATTTTTATTATCTTCAAGTCCTGAATTGAAAAACCGTAAACTCTGAAAACCTATGTTTAACAACAACCGTAATTCAAAAGGTGAAAGCAAGACCATTATGCCGTCTTCCAATGTGAACATTATAGGCAGTGGCACCTCTATCCAGGGAGATATTGTCTGTGAAGGGGATATCCGTATTGATGGCCAGGTACACGGGCTGGTATCTACCAAAGCTAAGATCGTGGTAGGACCAGAAGGTGAGATCACCGGTGACCTGGTATGTGAAAGCGCGGATATACTGGGTAAAGTAACCGGTATTATTAAAGTAGAAGAGCTTTTGTTCCTGAAAGGCAACGCTTTCGTAAAAGGCGATGTATACACCGCACATTTTGAAATGGAGCCTACGGCCAAATTTAACGGCCGCTGCTATATGGAGCCGGAAGAGGGCGCGAGCAACAGCGTGAGCACAAATACAAGCAGCGCTAAAGAAACGCATGAAAGAACCTTCCACAAAGAAGAAGCTACCACCGAAGAAGAAATCTAGTAACGTTCTGTTACGTTACGCGGGGCTGGCTTTTCAGATGATGGCCACATTGGGTTTGGCAGTGTTCGTTGGTTATAAACTTGACCGATGGATAGGATGGTCATTTCCTGTATTAATGATCATTTTTTCTTTACTGGCTTTAACCCTACTTTTGTGGCAAATTATCAAAGACACCCGGCGGAATGAATGACCGTTTCTTTTTCAAGCTATTTTTAGTTTTTTCCATCCTGAATGGAACCTTTGTATTATTAAAGCCCCGTTTACTGGATGCCGGTATGCATTTTAATGTGCTGCTGATCGGCAACCTGCTGCTGGCAGGCATAACGGGGCTGTCTTACTTTATGAGCCGTAAGGGACTAGCGGCCGCTAATAATCATGTATTCGTACGTAGTGTATATGGCTCCACGTTCAGCAAACTAATGTGCTGCATGGTGGGCATACTTGTTTATGTACTCATAAACAGGCCTAATGTGAGCCGGGCCACTATTTTCACTTTAATGTTCTTATACCTGGTTTATACCGTGTTTGAAACATTGAGCCTGTATCGATTGCTTAAAAAGAAAACGTGAACCGGTGTGAAACAGGAAGCGCCTTTACATGCATTAGCGGCCTATCTGCCCGAAGGCACCTTTGAGCAGGTAATGGATTTTATTACCCGGTACAAAGTACATCTTACCGTCACCCGGGAGCGCAAAAGCCTCCTGGGCGATTACCGCCACCCTGATAGCAGGGGTGGCCACCGCATCAGCGTAAATGGGAACCTCAATAAATACGCTTTCCTCATTACCCTTCTTCACGAGATAGCCCACCTGGTCACCTATATGCATTTTGCCAATAATGTGGCCTCCCACGGCAAAGAATGGAAGCATGAATTTTCCCTGATCCTTAAACAGTTTGTTGGCAAAGGCTTTTTGCCGGAAGATGTGGAACAGGCCGTGCGCCAGAGCATGCATAACCCCGGCGCCAGCTCCTGCGCGGATGATAACCTGATGCGCGTGCTCAAAAAATATGATCTGCGTAAGGAGAACCATTATTTTGTAGAGCAGCTGCCGTTGGACCAGCTTTTCAAAACAAAGGACGGCCGTATTTTCCGTAAAGGCGAAAAGATCCGTAAACGCTACCGCTGCGAGGAGGTGAGCACCCGTAAGATCTACCTGTTTAGCCCCGTATATGAGGTGGAGCTGGTGGCCTGAAAAATAACTGTAACAGTTTACCCAACCTTTCCTCTTATCTCCCCTGTCTTTATTTACGGTTGCCTATACTGATCAGTTAATAAGCTATGCTGCTGTATGAATGTTCGCAGTTGCCTTCACATATAAATGAATAAGCTACGCGGCTGCATGAATGTTTGCAGTTGTCTTCACCGTTAAATTAATAAGCTATGCACCTGTATAAACCGGAAACGGCCGAGCTGGAACAGCTAGCCAAACGCCACCGCGACAGATATGTAACCGGAGACCCCTTCCCGCATATCTATATTGATAATATTTTTCCTGAAGCCGTACTGAATACGGTACTGGATGAATTCCCCGACGCCAGTCAGATCAAGTGGCAGCGTTACCAGAATAAACAAGAGCTGAAGCTGGCTTCCCGCAATGAGCTGGAGTTTGGCGGGGCTACCCGGCATTTTATCCATACGCTTAATTCCCGGCCTTTCCTCCATTTCCTCGAAAACCTTACGGGTATCCGGGGGCTTATACCAGACCCCTCCCTGGAGGGCGGCGGCCTGCACCAGATAATGCCCGGTGGTTTGCTGAAGATCCATGCGGATTTTAATAAACATCCTGTTACACAGCTGGACCGGCGGCTGAATGTGCTTATCTATCTTAATAAAGATTGGGAAGAGGCTTATGGCGGCCATTTTGAGCTTTGGGATAAGGAAATGGAAAAAGCACGGGTAAGGATATTGCCTGTTTTTAACCGGATGGCGGTTTTCTCTACTACTTCTAATTCTTATCATGGTCATCCGGACCCGCTTACCTGCCCGGAGGGCCGCTCCCGGAAGTCTATTGCATTGTATTATTATACCAATGGCCGGCCTGCGGAGGAGATAGATCCTAAGCTGGGCGCTCATAGCACGATCTTCCGGGTACGGAAAGACCGGATGGAGGATACGAAGGCGGATATGAAAAGGATACTCCGGGATTTTATACCGCCGGCGTTTATTAAGGCATATGTGAAGTTGAAGGGCGGGTTTAGCTTCTGACCGCCAATTGATCCATACGTTCGCGGAATGCGGCTTCCCGTACAGCCATCTGCTGTTTGCGGTGGATCTCAAATGCATGCTCATGCTGTTGGAGCAGGTCATCGTACGGCCCGCGGGGGGAGATGAGCTTTACAAATACCGGCGCGCATTCTATCGCAATAAATAAAAGGATGATGAACCAGTTGGCCCAGCGGATGGGGATGCTGCGGTCCGTGAGGCGGCCCAGTGCGTCCAGCCGTGAAGCCAACCCGTCCAGCCGGCTGCGGGTGGGGATACTTGCCTTCATGGCGGAATCTACGGCCTGCAGCTGTTGTTGGCGCTCGCTGATCAGCTGGAGATTGCGGGTGGTGAGCGCCTGTAGCTCTGCTTCTGCACGGTCCGCATCTGCCTTCTTGGCTTTGTAGATAGGGCCCAGGTTGCGGATGCGCGAACCGCCTGTGCCATCGGCCTCCTGTTGGGCTATAAGCGCCAGGGTATCACGTTTAGCGGCCTGTAGCCGGATGGCGGTATGCAGCTGGCTGATCTCTGCCTGGAGGGCGTTGATGCGCAGCTGGAAGCGGTCTTTTACCTTATCTTCCTGGGTTTTGTAGACCTGTTGCTCCATGGTGACCAGCTCTGCCTGTATTTCTTTGTCAAATACCTGGAGCTCCAGCGGTTTGGAGATGACTACGGCGATAAGGACAGCCAATACCAGCCGGGGCAGGGCCATACGGAACTCCGGCCAGAATTGATCCCGTTTTTTCATACTGGAAACGATGTAGCGGTCCAGGTTGAAGATCATCAACCCCCAGACGAGGCCAAACAGCAGTGCGGCCCATAGTTCGTTGAAGACGGTCCAGAGGGCGTACCCGCCGGAGATGGCGGCCAGCAGGCCGGTGAAAAAGATAGTGCCACCAATACCGGCGTATTTGTTGGTCTCTACCGGGGCCCGTTGTAACATTGGCACATGGGCGCCGGAGCAAAAAAGGAAAAAAGCGCGTAAACGTTGCATTGCTAGACTTTGATGTTGAATAAAAGTCTGCTTCCCTGCGGAAAGCAGGGTATATAGAAGGATGGAAGACAAAGGTAAGGAAATGTGTGGATGTGCGGATATGCAGATGTGAGGGGATCACATAGAAAAAGGGTGTACCATGTTTATGATACACCCTTTTTTATTTTTAGATTTTCTTTCTGCTTAGTTGCCAACGGCTTTACCTACCAGGGCTGCAGCTTCGCTGAGCAGGATGGCAGACTGCACTTTGAGGCCGCTTTGCTCGATGAGCTTTTTGGCTTCTTCGGCATTGGTGCCTTGTAAACGTACGATGATAGGTACGGTGATGTTGCCAATAGATTGGTAAGCATCGATAACACCCTGGGCTACACGGTCGCAACGAACGATACCGCCAAAGATGTTGATCAGGATGGCTTTTACCTTAGGATCTTTTAAGATGATACGGAAACCAGCTTCTACGGTCTGGGCATTGGCGGTACCGCCTACGTCCAGGAAGTTAGCAGGCTCGCCGCCGCTTAATTTGATCATATCCATGGTAGCCATGGCCAGGCCGGCGCCGTTTACCATACAACCTACGTTACCGTCCAGTTTTACGAAGTTCAGGTTGTATTTGCCTGCTTCTACTTCTGTAGGATCTTCTTCTGTGATATCGCGCAGCGCTTCCAGATCGGGGTGGCGCATGAGTGAGTTATCGTCCAGGATCATTTTACAATCCACTGCCACGATCTTTTCGTCGCTGGTCTTGAACAGCGGGTTGATCTCCAGCTGCGCTGCGTCCAGTCCTACGTAAGCGTTATACAGGTTGGTCACAAATCTCACCATGTTCTTGAAGGCTTCGCCGCTCAGACCGAAGTTGAAAGCGATCTTGCGCGCCTGGAACGGCTGCAGCGGTCCGCCGGGGAATACCCACTCTTTATAGATCTTATCAGGTGTATTGTGGGCCACTTCTTCAATATCCATACCTCCTTCAGTGGAGTAGATGATCACATTCTGTCCTTTGGCGCGGTCCAGCAGGATGGAGAGGTAGAATTCCTTGATAGGGTTGGGGCCGGGATAGTATACATCCTGCGCTACCAGCACCTTGTTTACGAGTTTGCCGGCAGGTCCTGTTTGTATAGTTACCAGCACGCCGCCCAATATGTTGCCCGCGATGGTCTTTACATCTTCTGAATTTTTACCCACTTTTACCCCTGTCTGCTCTGTACCACGGATCTTGCCTTTACCGCGGCCACCGGCGTGTATCTGCGCCTTTACCACTGCAAATTCGTTCCCGAATTGCACCTTCAGCTGCTTATAAGCCTCGGCGGCTGCTTCTGGTGTATCTACCGGAATACCTTCCTGTACCGGTACATTGTATTTTTTCAACAGTTCTTTAGCCTGGTATTCATGTAAATTCATCAGTCAAAAAATTTGCCGCTAATTTAGTTCTTTATGATTTAAATATAAAACCATGGGGTTTGTGAATTTAAAAATAACTTTGCGCGGGCCGGTAAAACGGGCATAAAGCAGCTTTTAGCTATCAGCGTTTAGCTTTTAGCCCAAAGTACGGGCTGAAGGCAGATAACCGGGCGCTAAACGGTTAAGCACCAGCAGCTAAGTGCTAACTGCCTAAAGCTGACAGTTAGCTGCGTTTTCAGGCGTCAGAAAGTCAATAGTTGGCCGCTAAAGACCTAAACAAATAATTAACTGCGCTTTAAGGCGGAAGTGATGTAAGAAGGTAATGGCTGACCGCTAAGGACATGCTAACAGCGAATTAAGAATACCGATCAATAATGAGTGAACTAATACAGCGCATTAACGCCGCCAGGGATTACATCAACAGTAAGGCCCTCATTACGCCAGCCATCGGGATCATCCTGGGCAGCGGCCTGGGAGGGTTAGTGGCAGATATTGACGACCGCGTAGAGATACCCTATGCTGACATCCCGGATTTCCCTGTATCTACCGTAGAGGGGCACCATGGCCGGCTTATCCTGGGCCGGATGCAGGGCGTACCTGTGGTGGCTATGGCCGGCAGGTTCCATTATTATGAGGGTTTTTCCATGCAGCGGGTCACTTTTCCGGTACGTGTAATGAAGGCGCTGGGGATCCATACCCTGCTTATTTCCAATGCGGCCGGGGGGATGAATGCGGCTTTTAAGGTAGGGGACCTGATGATCATCCGTGATCATATCAACCTGCAGCCGGAACATCCGCTGCGCGGGCGTAATGAGGATGCCCTGGGGCCCCGTTTCCCGGATATGAGCGAGCCGTATGCCCGCACGCTGATCGATACCGCTAAGAAAATTGCTGCTGACAGCAATATCCCGGTGCATACCGGCGTATATGTTGGCGTGCAGGGTCCTACATTCGAGACGAGGTCAGAATATAAGTTCATGCATATTATTGGAGGAGACGCTGTGGGCATGAGCACTGTGCCGGAGGTAATTGTGGCGGCACATGCCGGTTTAAAGGTATTTGCGATGAGCGTAATAACCGATATTGGCATACGGGAAGAGGAGAATGTGATCACCCACGAGGAAGTGCTGGAAGCCGCCGCCGCGGCAGAACCCAAATTAACGCGTATTTTCAGGGAACTGGTAAAGACAATTAGCTATTAGCTGTTAGCGGTTAACTTTTAGCTATGGGCTGCTGCTAATAGCTAACTACTAACGGCTAAAAGCTTATTTTTCCATACAATGAGGCATCTTTTTATTATACTGGCTTTATTACTGATAGGCGGGAGCCGGGTGGCGGCGCAATTTAATACCGGTAATTTTGGTAATTATGGCGCTGGCGGCAATACGCCCATGCAGCGCGATACCTCCCAGCGTAACCTGGGGCCGGATACCATCACCATAAAATATCACCTGCTGGGCGATCCGGTGGAACGCCGCCTGGATTCGTCCGTGATCGATTTTAACGCCAATTTCATGCAGGTGCCTTATAATTATGTTAATCTTGGCAACTCCGGCAGCGCAGCCCGCAATATTATCTTTACCCCCCGTATGCAGGCCGGTTTTGATGAGGGTTTTCATGCGTATGATATCTATGCCTACACGCATGAAAATGCCCGCTTCTATAATACCACCCGCCCATATTCGGAACTGCAGTACCTCATCGGCCCTCAACAGGAGCAGGTAATAGGGATTACGCACACACAGAACCGGAATGAGAACTTTAATTTTGGGTTTGATTACCGGAAGGTGAACTCCCCGGGATATTTCCGTACGCAGAATACCAACCATGATACCTACCGGGTAACATCCAACTACCAGAGCAAGAATAAACGCTACCATAACTATGTAAGCTTTTTTTATAACAAGCTCAATGGGGGCGAGAACGGCGGCGTAGTGAACCCTGAGCAACTGCTGGACCCTAATTTTAAACAAAGGAAAACCATCGATGTAAACCTGGGCAACGACGATGTTCCGGGGTACTCTTTTTTTGGTACCACCATCGCGGTAAAATCTTCTTACCGGCAGACGAGTTTCCTTATGCAGCAGCAGTATGACTGGGGCAAAGGGGATACGGTGCATGTGAATGATACGACGCAGTATTATAAATTTGACCCCGTGTTCCGCGTGCAGTATAGCCTTAAGATACAGGGTAACAGCTATGAGTACATTGATAATAATCCTGCATTGGCGTTCTATTCCCAGCATTATGATATCGGGTTTGAGCAAGGGGATTCTATCCATGCCCGTCAGAAATGGAGCACGCTTTCTAATGATATATCCCTGATCCAGTTCCCGGTAAGGGGCAACCTGGCGCATTTTATTAACCTGGGCGCCCGTTTTGAACATACCAGCGGTACTTTCCTGGATGATGTGAAACAGGGTTTTAATAACCTGGCCCTGCATGGGGAGTACCGTAATAAGACCAAAAACGAACTGTGGGATTTCTCTGCCAAAGGCGAGTTCTATGCACTGGGCCGCAACCTGGGCGATTATAATATAAGCGGTATGCTGAACCGTTACCTTAATGAAACGTTGGGTAATGTGAGCCTGCTGTTCCGTAACGTGAACCGGGAGCCTTCCTATGTGTACAAGTTCTTCAGCTATAACCATGATAGCTGGTATAATGGCAACCTGGGTAAGGAAAACATTACCCAGCTGGGTTTTATTGCGGATAATAAGAAGTGGAAGTATAACCTGGCCGTTAACTATTTTATCTATAGCAATTATACCTATTTTGATGACTATGTGCACAGCACACAGGCCACGGGCCTGTTTAACCTGCTGCAGGTGGTGCTATCGAAACATTTCCGGGTAAAACACTGGAACTGGTATATAGACCTGGCGTTCCAGCAGGTGCATGGTAACGGGCCGCTGAACGTGCCATCTATCTGGACCCGTCACCGGCTGGCCTATGAAAACAAACTGTTCAATAACCTGAACCTGATGGCGGGTATAGAGGCCCGTTATAATACGGAGTATTATGCGGATGATTATTCGCCGGTGTCCGGTCAGTTTGTGTATCAACATACACAAAGGGTGCGGTATGAATTACCTGATCTGACCGCTTTTATACATTTTCGCATCAAATCCCTTTCTGCTTATATACGTGGGGAGAACCTGAATACTTTCCTGGGACATAATAATTATGTGGCTCCCCTCTACCCACTCAACAATTTTGGGCTTAGGGTGGGTTTAAGATGGTGGTTTGTGAACTGAGTGTGGTGTTTTCTTCGTATATTGAACCAGTTGACTTCCCAAAACTGGCAAACGGCCCCAGAATAATGTGCTGATTTTCTAATATGTTAATGTGCGATAGCACAGCAGCAGATAGGCACATCAGCAAATTGAGCCGGCTGGCTTAACTTTTGTTAAGATTTTGTTGAAGTGGTTAAAACAAAATTTTATCACATGAAGGCATTTACCATCAAACTGAACTCAAACCGGTACGACGTACTCCCCCTGAATGGCCATCCCCAACGCTTCAAAGTGAACGTAAATGGCTTTGACGTATATTATGAGCCTGATCTGGACGGTTATCTGCGTCCGGAGGTGCAAGGCGGCTTTGGCGCCAATATGTCACTCTTGCTCGATCTAGCAGACCGCATACAGGAGACTACCATGCACGAGACAACATTGGAGTAACACGGATATGTGCTACCTTTGTTGCTGCTTATGCAAACATTTGACCTGCACATAAAGAATATGGTTTGCCCCCGCTGCATAAAAGCGGTACGCGGTATCCTTGAAAACGAGGGATTGCCCGTACACGATGTGCAACTGGGGAAAGCCGTGTTAACTATACAGCCGGACAATGAGCAGCTGCAGGCAGTGGCCGCCGCCCTGGAAAAAGAGGGATTGCCCCTTGTGGATGACCGCAAACGCCAGCTGGTAGAGGCGATAAAGAACATTATCGTCACTACTATCCATCATTCCCCCATGAGTGAACTAAAGGAAAACTTCTCTGCCCTGCTGGCGGCCCGCCTGCATAAAGATTATCATTATCTTAGCAACCTGTTCTCCGAAATGGAGCAGACCACCATCGAGCAGTATATTATCCAGCAAAAGATAGAACGGGTGAAGGAGCTGCTGGTTTATGACGAGCAGACCCTGAGCGAGATTGCATACCAGATGGGGTATAGCAGTGTGGCGCATTTGTCCGGGCAGTTTAAGAAGGTGACCGGGTTTACGCCGAGCAGGTTTAAGCAGTTAAAGGAGCATAAAAGGCGTCCGTTGGATGCGATTTAACATAAATATCATGAAACAGGCAGTTACCAGTATATTACGTTTTATCCAATTCCTTTTTGTAAAGAAGAATTGTTGTAAATAAAGGTGTCAGGGGGGCACGTAAATCAAAACCCATTTACATCCATGTACCCATTCCAACCCCGCCTAAGGGCAGTACATCAACACATTAATCCGGTCGTTCACCAAGCATTTTCCATCGTTCCCCCAAAAATCCCAGCACAGTATTTGCAAATCTTTAACTTTAAAACCCAGGACAGTCAACACAACTAATGAAAGGGACAAATATCGGCCGCTTTTTATGCGCCCTAACGGTAACCAGTATATTGGCAGCCTGCGGTCATAAAAAGGCGCCCCAAAAAGCCATTGTACAGGACATTAAAGAATTGCAGGAGGCCATTCCGGAGAATATTGCAGACCGCGTTGGTTATATGGCGGATAATAACGGTGTTATGGAGGACAGCGTACATTCCATGACCACCGCCGTACAATATTTCTATGCGCAGCATAACAATGCGCCCCAATGGTCTGAAAACGGTACCGCCAATGCCGGCGCGGACTCCATGCTGTACATGGTACAGCATGCCCTGGACGCCGGTCTTTCCCCGGCCCAGTACCACTCCGGCCAGCTTACGGCCGCCCTGCAGCAGGTAAAAACAAATGATACCGCCCGTAAGGACGCCGCGCTCTGGGCCAAGGTGGATGTGATGCTCACAGACGCATTTATGAAAATGGCTACCCATCTGCATTATGGCGTAGCCCCCCGGGATAGCGTTACCCTGCGCCCGGATTCCGCTTTTACAGATACCGCGCTGAACGCCCTGTTACAACAGGCGCTGGCGCAAAAGAATATTACCGCCGCGCTGCAACGGCTGGAGCCGGCCCATGCCGGTTACCAGGCGCTTAAGCAGAGCCTCCGCAGTTTCCGGGAGAAATATGCCGGCCTCCACTGGGATACGATACCGGAGAACTATACGGATACCGCGGCCTTTAAACAGTTGTTACTGAACAGGTTAGTGCAGGGCGCGTTCCTGGATACTACCGGGCATGCGGGGGATACCTCCCTGCTTAAAACGGGGATCAAGGCGTTCCAGCGGGAGTTTAACCTGTACCCGGACGGGGTAGCGGGCAAAAAGACCCGCCAGATGCTGAACCGCTCCCTTTATGACTGGGAAGTACAGGTGGCAGTTAACCTGGACCGCTGGCGCAAGCTGCCGGATACCTTGCCGGTACGTTATCTTATGGTGAATTTGCCGGCATTTGAAATGCAGGTGATAGACAGCGGGAAGGTAGCCGTGGCATCCCGGGTGATCGTGGGCAAACCTAATACCCGCACGCCGTTACTCAATTCCAGGATGACCAATTTTGTGATGTTCCCTTACTGGAGCGTGCCGTATAGCATTGTGTTCAAGGAAATGCTGCCTGCCATCCGCAGGAATGTCAATTACCTGGCGGAAAAGAACCTGGAAGTGATAGACCGGTACGGTAACGCGGTGGATCCTGACTCCATTGACTGGACCAAACTGCACCGCGGCCATTTCCCATACGTGCTGCGGCAGATGGATGGGGAGGATAATTCCCTGGGTATTATCAAGTTCAATTTTATGAACAAATACAGCGTGTACCTGCATGATACCAATGCCCGCGGGCTGTTTGGCAATGCTTACCGGGCGCTGAGCCATGGGTGCGTAAGGGTGCAGCAATGGGATAGCCTGGCCATGTATCTTATAAAAGGGGATCCCCAGCGTAACCTGCGGGATAGCGTGCGGTACTGGCTGGCGAGCCAGGAGAAGAAGCAGGTGAACTTTACCCGCCGGATACCCATCTACATACGTTATTTCTCCGCCACAGGAGAGGGGCAGCGGCTGGTATTCCACGAGGATATCTATGGGGAGGACCGGAGCCTGCGGAAACAGATCGGATTATAGGAAAATATTCAGATACAAAAAGGGTCTGACCAATAAGTGATGGTCAGACCCTTTTTTATGCGTTGTATTTTTTACTTAGCCAGTTTCACTTTCAGAGCGTTATCCAGCTCCTGCAGGAACTCTTCCGTATACAGGAAGTGTTTGCCATGCTCCACTTTGTTGCCATGGATACATACGGCCAGGTCTTTGGTCATCTTGCCGCTTTCAACGACTTCGATACAAACCTGCTCCAGTGCGTGACAGAAGTTGATCAGCTCCTGGTTGTTATCCAGGCGGCCACGGAATTCCAGACCACGGGTCCATGCGAAGATGGAAGCGATGGGGTTAGTGGAAGTAGGTTTGCCGGCCTGGTGGTCGCGGTAGTGACGGGTTACGGTACCGTGGGCAGCTTCTGCTTCCATGGTCTTACCGTCTGGCGTAACCAGTGTAGAGGTCATTAAGCCCAGGGAGCCAAAACCTTGCGCTACGGTATCGGATTGTACGTCGCCATCGTAGTTCTTACAGGCCCATACAAAGTTACCGTTCCATTTCAGGGCGCTGGCCACCATGTCATCGATCAAACGGTGCTCATATACCAGGTTGTTCTTTTCGAACTCGGCTTTGAACTCGTTCTCATAGATATCTTCAAAGATGTCTTTGAAGCGGCCATCGTATTTTTTGAGGATGGTGTTCTTGGTGCTCAGGTACAGGGGCCATTTTTTGAGCAGGGCCTGGTTAAAGCAGGCGCGTGCAAAACCTTTAATGGACTCGTCTGTGTTGTACATAGCCAGGGCTACGCCGTCGCCTTTAAAGTTGTACACCTCGTGCTGGATCTTCTCGCCATTTTCGCCTTCGAAGGTGATGGTGAGCTTACCCTTGCCTTTGGTCACGAAGTCGGTAGCGCGGTACTGGTCGCCAAATGCGTGACGGCCAATGCAGATAGGGGCTGTCCAGTTGGGTACCAGGCGGGGTACGTTCTTCATAACGATGGGCTCGCGGAATACGGTGCCATCCAGGATATTACGGATGGTGCCGTTGGGCGATTTCCACATCTGTTTCAGGTTAAATTCCTTTACACGGGCTTCATCCGGGGTGATGGTAGCACATTTGATACCTACGCCGTACTGCCTGATGGCGTTAGCCGCATCTACTGTTACCTGGTCGTCCGTTTGATCGCGGTATTCCACACCGAGGTCAAAGTATTTAATATCCACGTCCAGGTAAGGGAGTATCAGTTTGTCTTTAATGAACTTCCAGATGATCCGTGTCATCTCATCTCCATCCAGTTCCACAACTGGATTTGCGACTTTGATCTTTTCTGCCATTTCAGGTGGTTTTTAAATTAATAAGGTTATCTACAACTGTTTTTCACATAAGATAAACCCGAAATATACTATAACGTGGTACAAATTCCAAAGGGCTTTCGCCAATTACATCTGTTTAATGATCTCGTCTGCAAACTCGCTTGTAGATACCAGGGTGGCATCATCCATCAGTTTATAGAAATCGATGGTCACACGTTTGCGCATGATGGCGGTGCTCAGACCGTGTACGATAATATCCGCCGCTTCTTTCCAGCCCATATATTCCAGCATCATTACGCCGCTCAGGATCACGGAGCTGGGGTTCATGGTATTGGTGTTGGCAAAGCGGGGCGCTGTACCGTGGGTAGCTTCAAATACGGCGTGGCCGGTAATGTAGTTGATGTTACCACCGGGCGCGATGCCTATACCGCCTACTGCAGCTGCAGAGGCGTCTGAGATATAGTCGCCGTTCAGGTTCAGGGTGGCTACTACGGAGTAGTCCTGGGGGGCCAGCAGGATCTGTTGCAGGAAGTTGTCTGCAATCACGTCCTTGATCAGGATCTTTTTGTGGGCCAGGGCAATGTTCAGCTCTTTGTTGGCAGCGTCTTCGCCTGCTGCCTTTTTGGTGGCTTCCCAGTCTTCCCAGGTGTATACCTGCTCGCCAAACTCGCGTTTAGCCAGCTCGTAGCCCCAGTTCTTGAAGCCGCCTTCGGTAAATTTCATGATGTTGCCTTTGTGCACCAGGGTCACAGAGGGCAGTTTATGTTCGATAGCGTAGAGGATGGCAGAGCGTACCAGCCTTTCTGTGCCGTCTTTGGAAACGGGTTTGATGCCCAGGGAGGAGGTTTCCGGGAAACGGATCTTCTTTACGCCCAGGTCGTTCTGGAGGAAGTTGAGCAGTTTCTGCGCTTCCGGGGTACCGTACATATATTCAATACCGGCATATATATCTTCTGTGTTCTCACGGAAGATCACCATGTTCACGTTTTCCGGATGACGCAGGGGGGAAGGCACTTTGTTGAACCAACGTACGGGCCTAACGCAGGCGTACAGGTCCAGTTCCTGGCGCATAGCCACGTTCAGGGAGCGGATACCGCCGCCCACCGGGGTGGTCAGGGGGCCTTTGATGGAGATCAGGTACTCCTTAAACGCGTCCAGGGTGGCCTTTGGCAGCCATTCTCCGGTTGCCTGGAAGGCTTTTTCGCCCGCCAGCACTTCTTTCCACTCAATCTTGCGCTTGTTATCATAGGCTTTGGCCACGGCGGCGTCAAATACGCGCACACTGGCGGCCCAGATATCGGGGCCTATTCCGTCGCCCTCTATAAAAGGGATAATGGGATGCTCAGGAACCTTCAACTGCCCATTGGTCATTACAATCTTTTCTGCCGGCATAAAACAGTTTCTTTATGTGATATAATCGAGCGCAAAGGTAATACGATTTACTATTCACCGGTACGATTTGTGGGTTTCACCCCCCTGGTTTACGCCGTTTGGACGGCCAAAATGGAAGTACGGGCAAAGGAAATGCAATTTCGCCGGTCTTTTACCCCCGTTTACCGGAACTCAGGTATTTTTAGCCTAAATGGGCTTGAAGTACCCGCCTCCCCGTCCTAGTTTTGTATCACAATCTTACAAAAATGGAAATTCAAAACGAGAAGCAAAATATAGTGGACCCGAGAAGAGGCAAAAGCATATGGGGAGGTATTATCCTCATTACTGTGGGCACCTTCCTGTTCCTTCAGAATATGGACCTGGGCGTACCGCATTGGGTATTTTCCTGGCAGACGCTGGTGATCGTCATCGGTTTACTGGTAGGCCTTAAACATAATTTCCGGGGCGGGCCCTGGTTTGTGATGATCCTGGTGGGTACGATCTTCCTGCTGAAGGATATGGGGATCCTTACTTTCGACTTTGCCCGGTATGGCTGGCCTTTAATATTGGTGATCATAGGGGTGTTTATGTTAACCAAACGTCCTTCTTATCACCGGAACCGGGAATACCGGAAGCGCCGCTGGGATGACGAGGCTTATAAGGATCAAGCCGTCAAGCGCCATGAAAAAGTGGCGGATTATCTCTCAGAGGATTATCTCAGCGCTACGGCCATCTTTGGCGGGGTAGACAGGATCGTACTCTCCAAGAACTTCCGGGGCGGCGATGTTACCTCCGTGTTTGGCGGGTCAGAGATCAACCTTACCCAGGCAGATTTTGAAGGTACGGTGATACTGGATACCACCACCATCTTTGGCGGGGTAGAGCTGATAGTGCCTTCCAACTGGGATGTGAAGATGGAGATCAACACCATCCTGGGTGGGGTAGAGGACAAACGTGCGGTGGAGCTGATCAAACCCGATCCTAATAAGGTGCTGATCATCAGAGGTACCTGCGTGTTTGGCGGCCTGGATATCAAAAGTTATTAAGCCATTTAACCTGTATTCTTTAGCTGATAGGCTTTATGCCAACTTTTAACCCTTTTTAAAATTTGATTTGTATGCGTTGGTTTGTAGCGAAAATAGTTTACCAGATCATTTGCGGCAGTGGTAACCATATGCCCCAGTTTGACGAGCAATTACGGCTGATCAGTGCCGGCACCAAACAGGAAGCCACACAGAAAGCCCGCGAGATAGGCCTGCAGGAACAATATGCCTTCAGGAACCAGAAACAGGAGCTGGTAGAATGGAAGTTCATCAATGTACCGGAGCTGTACACGCTGGATCAGCTGTCTGACGGTATGGAGCTGTACTCCCGTATCGAAGAGCCCACAGACGCTACCGCTTATGTAGCCTGGCTGCAGACTAAATCTGCCCAGCTGCAGGAACAGCGGCTGATCGAGCTCAGTTAAGCATTCCTGATCTGCTATCCGCCCAGGCGTGCGGCGGCTTACATTCAATAACCGCTCCGCCACTAAACATCAATTACAAAGCACTGTGATCAAAAGACCTTTATCAGACCGCTCCTTCCGCTGGACACTTATAGTAACCACCTACGTATTTCTTTTGATATACGGGGTGGTACTTATACAGTGGTACCGCCTTAGCCCGGCCATTGCCTGGGCAGACAGCGCGGTGCATCTGCTGCTGCTGGCCTTTGCGGTGCTGCTTATCCATCATAATCTTTCGTATTACCGTCCCGGTAAAGGCAGGTACGTGTTTGTGATCAGTTACAGCACGGTGCTAACGGGGCTCTGGCTGGCGGCAGCTACCTGTCAGCTTAAGTATTTCTTTCACCTGGATACCGTCTATGCACAATGGCTTAACCAGTCGCTGCCGGTGCATTTTATTATAGGCTGGCTGGTGATCACCGGTATGGGTCTGCGCAGCCTGGCATTCTACGATATGGTAGAGCAGCGCGAAGATCTGGCGCGTAAGGAGACCTCCGAAAGGTTATCCCGCGAAGCGGAACTGTATAAGCTGCGCCAGCAGCTGCAACCGCATTTCCTGTTCAACAGCCTTAACTCTATTAATGCGCTGATCGCCATCCGGCCGCAGGAGGCCAGGGAAATGGTGTTGCGGTTGTCAGACTTCCTGCGTGGCACGTTGCGCCGGGAAGACCAGCAATGGATATTACTGCCGGAGGAATTGCAGTACCTGCAATGGTACCTGGATATTGAAAAAGTGCGGTTTGGTCACCGGTTATCTACAGAAGTAGTGGCGCAGGCGGGGACAGATACCCTGCTAATGCCGCCCATGCTGCTGCAACCCGTGGTGGAGAATGCCATCAAATACGGTTTATACGATACTACAGACGCTATTACCATCACTATAAAGGCCTGGGTGCAGGATAATATGCTGTATGTACAGGTGCAGAACCCGTACGACAGCGCGCTGCAACAGCCGCATCGCGGCACCGGTTTTGGCCTTAGCTCCATCAGGCGCAGGCTATACCTGCTGTTTGCCCGCCAGGACCTGCTGGAGACCAGCTGCGATGATCTGATCTTTACCACACTTATTAAAGTACCGCAACCACATGATAAAAGCAATAATAATTGATGATGAGCCGCTGGCCCGTTTAGTTGTAAGGGAATACCTGCAGGGCTTTCCGCAGGTGACCGTACTGCAGGAATGTAATGACGGTTTTGAGGGGCTGAAAGCTATTCAGCAGCACCAGCCGGATATCCTTTTCCTGGATGTGCAGATGCCTAAGATCAATGGCTTTGAAATGCTGGAGCTGGTAGAGGAGATGCCTGCCGTGATCTTTACCACTGCTTTTGAGGAACATGCCATCCGTGCATTTGAAGTAAATGCGGTGGATTATCTGCTGAAACCTTTTTCAAAGGACCGGTTTGAAAAGGCGTTGCAGAAATGGCTGGACCGGCAGTCATCAACAAATACGACGACGACAACGCCGGACACCACGCAACTGCTGGAAACAGCTGCGGCATCGCCGTTGCAGAGTAACCGTATTGTGGTAAAGATCAATGGTAAGATCAAGATCATCCCGGTACAGGATGTGCATTACCTGGAGGCGGCGGATGATTATGTGAAGATCGTTACGCAGGAAGGGCCTTTCCTTAAGAACAAGACGATGTCGTTCTTTGAGCAATCACTGGACCCGCAGCAGTTTGCGAGGGTACACCGGTCGTATATACTGAATGTGAACCAGGTGACCCGGATAGAGCCATATGAGAAGGAGAATCATTTGGCGATATTGCGTAACGGGGCTAAGGTGCCGGTGAGTAAGACCGGGTATCCAAAGCTGAAGACAGCGCTGGGGTTATAGGCCCTGGTTGCCGGTAGCGGTGGGAGTGTTGGCGGTTTGGAAGCCTTTGCGGGTCATTTCGCCCCAGGAGCGGCTTTTCCGGAAATAGTCCACATAACCGCGAATGGCGGACCATACTACAAAAGGGTGGAAGATGAAGGGCTCTGAAAGGGCGGCCAGCACCAGTTTTGTGACCTCTTTGCGCCGGCGGTACTGGTTATACGTAGCTACTTCTATATAGATGGCAAAGATAGAATTGAGATAGCCAAAGCAAATGATGAAGAGCAGGAATGCGATAAACATCTGCCAATTGATCAACCCAAGGGAAGCCAGTATACAAAAGAAAATCAGCCCGGCAAACTCTATGGCGGGCGCCAGCATTTCAAAGAACAGCCAATAAGGATAACTTAGCACGCCCAGTGTATCATACCGTGGGTTCAGGAACAGGATACGGTGGAACTGCATGGTCTCAATGGTGCCTCTTGTCCACCGGTTCCTTTGCCGCCCCAGTACGCGGGTGTTTTCCGGGGCTTCTGTCCAGCAAAGCGGATCAGGAATGTATGTTACTTTATACGGTAAACCCATCTCGTGCATAAACCCCCGCATACGTACTACCAGCTCCATATCTTCCCCTACGGTATTGTGTTTGTACCCGCCGCAACGGATGGCGATCTCTTTATCAAATGCGCCAAATGCGCCGGAGATCAGCAGCAAGCCATTTAAATGCGCCCAGGCCATCCGCCCCAATAAAAAAGCGCGTATATACTCCAGCGCCTGCATGCGCGCCCAGTAGTTATCCGGTAAGGATACGCGGGTAATGCGCCCATCCTTTACCAGGCAGGAATTGGCGATACGTATTACACCGCCGGAGGCGATCACTTTTCGGCCTTTATCCTCTTCCAGGAATGGTTTCATCATTTTCAGGATCGCATCCTGTTCGAGTATGCAGTCTGCATCTATGCAAACGATATAATCGTGGCTGGCGATGTTAATGCCTACATTCAGCGCGTCTGCTTTACCGCCGTTCACCTTATCCACCACTACCAGTTTGCGGTAGGCGGGATGCCGTGTTTTGTATACGCCGCGTACCTCTTTGGTGGGGATGCGGCTGTTGACAAAAAAGTCTACTTTCTCCAGGCCGTAGGCGTCTATGAGGCGCTGCAGGCTGTCGTCCTTACTGCCATCGTTGATCACTACGAGCTCCAGGTGGTTATAGTATAATGAGAGGAGGGAGCGCACGTTCTCTACGATATTGGGCCCTTCATTATAGGCCGGCGCCAGTATACTTACGGAGGGCGCGTAGGGCGATGAGGCCAGCAGCCGGTAATCCGTATACTCGTTTTTGTGGAGGTAACGCCGGGTAGCGCCTATGGAACTAATGGCGATGATGATATAAAACGAGATCAGCACTACGGCATACAGGAAGAGGCCCGCTGCAAAGAACAATACAATGTCTGCTGTTATGCTCATACGGTGACGCCGTTTTTGATGTGAAGGAAGATCTGTTTATGTACGGGGGCGCCGTGGTGTGCCCTTTGCTCCAGGAGGAGGGCGCCGTTGCTGCAACATTTCAGGATGATCCGGCTGCCTTGCAGCTTCACCGCCGGGTCTGGATTATCCAGCAGCTGCAGGAGGAACGGGAGCTCCCGGTCTGTGGCCATATTTTCCAGGCTTTGGAGGACGATAGGTTTATTGGCCGTTGTTTCTGCCCGGTATTGTTTTACCAGCACGGCAGGGGTGTCTTCGTTGCCTACCCTTATCAGTGCGCGGATGGCGTGTGCACGGATACCGGCATTGGGGGATTGGAGGCAGGCGATCACTTCTTCCCTTACCTGTAGCTGCTGGTAGAGATCAGTTAGTTTCAGGGTAAATACCACTACATCCGGGTTAGGGCTTTTTAGCCAGTTAGCCAGATGATCAAAATTACCCGGGTCCAGCGGGGTTAGCTGGTCTATGAGCCTGAGCTGCTGCCAGTGGCTCATGGGGCGGGTAAGCGTGTCTAGAAAATGGAGGCCGTTAAAGCCGGCAAAGGCCAGTACGGCTATCTGCGCTTCCATACGCACATGTTCATTACGGCTGTTGGTATAGCGGTTTATCTTTTGCTGCATACCGGCCTGCTCCATCATGTACAGCTCATAGATGCCGCGGGCTTTTTTATGCCATTTGCGGTGGCGGAATTGGGCGATAGAATCTGTTTGCAATCCCATTTGTTCATAGAGCCAGATGATATTGCGCGCGGCCAGGCCGATGAGGTTTTTTTTGGTGTTGATGAGCTGACCGATGGCATATTGCCGGGCGAAGCTGTTGCGGCGGCCCGGTTGTAACAGATCTGGTATGGTGAATGCTGTGTTGGCGGATACATCGCCCATGAGGGCCTGGCTTAGCCATTCATCAAAGAACTGCTGTACCTGCTCCTGCAAGGCGTGTTTTTGCCTGCGCTGGCGTAAGCGGAGCCGGGTGCGCAGTAAGATCAGCAGCAACATGGCTACGATAAAAAAGGTGGCAGCGTACAATGTTGTAGCTGGTATGGAGTAGGGGAGTATCAAAGTGCCAGTTTATTTTATGCCCATCAGTTTTTTTACCCGTATGGATAGTTCGGTAAGGCTGAAGGGTTTGGTCATGTAATCATCCGCGCCCAGGCGGAAGGCCTCTTCTACAATGTTCTCCTGGCCCATGGCGGAGAGTACCATTACGCGGATATCTTTCTCCGTCATATCTTTTACGGCGCTTACGATCTCGAGCCCGGAGGCGGAAGGCAGCATAATATCGGTGATCACTATATCTGGCAGTCTGGTCCTGATGTTCTCCAGTGCGGCTACGCCTTCGGAGCAGGATATGATCTCGTGGCCTTCCCTTTCCAGTTTTATCTCTATGGTCTTTCGGATCAGGTTGTCATCTTCGGCAATCAGGATCTTCATACAATTTGGTTATGGTAATGGGGTAAATAGCATTATGGTTACTGAAAGTAAATATAAATTAAAAAGTGCGTATATGGACACAGGTTTGAATGTGCTTGAAAAATTATCAATACCTTTAATACTGAAGCCCTTACACGCTGGTGTAGATGGCCCCTATTATTGACCGTAGCCTACTTGATATGACCTGTATCCCCAATATTACCAGGCACTGTATCTTATTATCCCTGCTGGCGCTGACCGCTTACTGGCAGGCATATGCGCAGGAACGCCGCAGTTCTGATGAATTGTTCCAGGATGCCCGCCATGCCGCATTTGAAGAGAAAGATTATCCGCAGGCCATCCGCCTGAGCCGGCTGGCGCTGGCGCAGAGCCCGGATTACAGCGAGATCCGTGTGTTCGTGGGCAGGGTATATACCTGGGGTGATCATCCTGATAGCGCGCGTACGGAGTTCCATTATGTGATACAGGCGCATCCGGACTATGAGGATGCTTATGTGGCCATTACGGACCTGGAGTATTGGAATGACCGGCCGGATACGGCGCTGGTGTATGTTACGCAGGGCCTGCAGCAGCACCCTCAATCTGCGCCTTTGCTATTACGTAAGGCCCGTGTGCAGGCGGCGCTTAAACAGCTGCCGGAAGCCGCCAAAACTGCTAATGCTTTGCTGGTCCTGTATCCCTCCGATGCTGCGGGGCGCGCGCTGCTTAGTAGTATCCGGGACCAGGTGCGGAAGAATAAGATCGATATCAGTTATGATTATACTTATTTTGATAAGCGCTTTGACCAGGCCTGGCATCTGCTTAGCGTAAGCTATGCCCGCCAGACAAAGATGGGGACTATACTAGGGCGTATGAACTACGCTAATAAGTTTGGGGAGGATGGCGTGCAGGGGGAAATAGAGGCTTATCCGCGCATTTCAAAGACGTTTTACGCATATGTAAGCGCCGGTTATTCCGGCAGCGATATCTTTTCCAAGTACCGCAGCGGTTTGTCCCTGTATGCTAACCTGCCGGCCAGTTTTGAGGGGGAAGTTGGATTCCGTTACCTGTATTTTGATGATGCTGTTTGGATCTACACGGCTTCTATAGGTAAGTATTATAAGAACTGGTGGTTTAATCTGCGGACTTTCCTTACGCCTGGCGAAGGGGAGCTGTCCCGGTCTTTTGCGGTGACCGCGCGGTATTACACTGCCGGAGCGGATGATTATTTTTCTATTGGCCTGGGTACCGGCGTGTCACCGGACGACCAGCGGAATAATATCAACTATGCTATTAATACTAACCTGATCACGTATAAGTGGCTCCTGGGGTATCAGCGTACCATATGGCGGCAAAATATCATTGGCGCGGGCGTTACGTGGTATTATGAGGAGTACCGCAAGGGTACGTATGGTAACCAGGTGAATATCGGTATTATGTTGCAGCGGAGGTTTTAGGCTGGCGCCTCCATGCTTGATAACGATCCCTATATAAGTTTATCGTTTCCATGCTTTATATAACGAGTCCGGTATAAGCCGGTTGGTTTGCAGTAAACGGTCATTACGTTGCTGGAAGCGGTTAAAACCGGCGGTAAGGGTTTTGTTTGTCTCCTCGTCCGTGGCCGGTTCCAGGTCCATATTAGGCAGTATCTTAAACAGGCTGCCATGGTTGAGCATCCAGCCGCCGGCTACATAATCTGCCAGATCAGTTTTTGTTTGCATTAATGGATAATGATGGATGTTCCGGAAAGCCCGGGCCGTATCCAGGCCGTTGCCTATCCAGGTTACCTGTTGCGGCGCGGTAAATTGCGGGTAGCCCTGCAGGTAGGCCAACAGGGAAGGCGTAATGTCGAAATGGGAACTGATGGCATTAAAGCTGGCATTACGTTGCAGTAATGGCGAATGTAGCAACAGGAGGGTATGGTAACGGTCTATACGGGAGCGCATAGGTATTTCCGGCAGGCGGTGATCGCCTGTGATGAGGAAGATAGTATGCGCATAATCCGGCCGTTTGGCGTATTCGTTGAAGAAGTAACGTAAGGCGTTATCCATGTACAGGATAGAAGCGTAGACGTCTTTGTATTGTAAATGGGCCTGTAGTTCTGTTTCTTTTAAGCCCAGGGATTGGATGCGTGCGGTGGCCTGGGCATCATAGCAGGCTTGGTCCGGCACGCGGAAGGGGGAGTGGGTGGATATGGTGAGCAGCACATCCAATCTTGGTTGGGAGTTGTTCGCGGGCGTGGCATCCAGGTATTTTTGGAACAGGGCTTTATCTGAATGGCCCCAGCTAAAACCGCCACTGGCCGGCAGCATTTCATAGCCTTCGCCAAAGCTGCCTTGATCAATAACGGTATCTGCGCCTTGTTTTTTTATGAACAGGGACATGTTGTCAAAGCCGGCATTTCCGGCGTATAAGAAGCGGGTGTGGTAGCCATTGCTTTGGGCGATAACGGGCAGGGTAAGGGCAGGCGGCATCTTATCGCCCAGCTCACAGAAACCGTTACGGGCAAAAGGGAGGGAGCCCAGGATGGTAGGTAGCACAGCAAATGTGCGGCCGCCGCCGCTGAGCAGGTTTTGCCAGTACAGGCTATGCGTAGCCAGGGAATCTATAAACGGCGTAAAGCTGCCCAGGTAGGCATCCGGACCGGAGAAGGCCCGGCCCAGCCCTTCTATGAGGATGATCACGATATTAGGCCGTTGCAGGGTATCCGTGCGCAGGAATGGGCCCAGCACATTGTCTGTATTGGCCTGGCGCAGAAAGGGGTATTGTTCGCCACCTATGTAATGGTATTTACCACTTTCATTGTCTTTGGCATCGTCCAGCGCGGCGAGATCCTGCTGTCGTTTACCGGGGAAAAAATGTTCCTCTGCCTTTACCAGGAAATAGCCGGTTTTATTGAGCGCTACGTTGCCGCTGAACTCAGAGCGGAAATGATTAGCTGTAAGGCTTTCTGAAATGGGTATGATCAGGAACAACAGGCATACCAGCACAAACCAGAAGCCTTTTCTATTGCCGCGGATGCGCCGCCTGGCCATCAGGATGAGTAATCCTGTTATGAGCGCAAATATCAGTACAATGGTGATCACCAGTGCTGGCTGCACGGTGCCTGCGGCGGCGCCTACGGTAAGGCGGATATCATCCCAAGTATAGCCAAAGACGTCAGCGCCCAGCGGGATGGCTGTTTGCCGGAAGTACATGATCAGGAGCAGGCTGGTGATGGCGTAGAGTCCCATCAGCAGGAAGAATATAGTGTCTGCTATTTTGCGGCTGATGAACATGTAGAGTAAGAGATAGGGGATCACTATCCAGCGGAGGATGCAGAAGAGTGTAAGCACGTCTGTAGCCAGTGCATGGCCTGCTACTGCTATGGGCAGCGAGGGCAGTTTACCGCCCAGCCACAGGCCCAGCAGGTCTGCCGCCCGGAGTAATACGATCAATCCCAGCCAGAGGCAGGAGCAGAGGAGGAACCGGTTAAAGGCCGGGATCCATTGATGCAGGGGGGCTATCTTCATACGTGGAAAAAAGCTTATTGATAATCCTGTAATAATTGTTGACAAAGGGACAATTCCTGTAGCAGCTCATCTGCCAGGGTTTGCAGGGCTGCCGGCTCCATGGTGGTAGCTGTGATTTCCAGCTGCCGTCCCAATTCTGTGAGCACGGACAGGCCTGTGGTGGCGGATAAGCCATATAGCTTATGGCCCAGGCGGTACCAGGCTTGTCTGTCTGCCAGGTCTGTATTGCGGAAGCCGTCTTCCAGCTGTTGCAGCTCTGCTGTTATCATACGTACTACTTCCTTAACAGCCGGCGCGTCCGGGCTGGTTTCGCCAAGGTAGTAGAGCACTTTATCTATGTTAAAATGATCGTTTGCCGGTGCTTGTACCGGGGGCGTTTCCGCGGGTGCATGGCCATTACCGGTCCATTTCTCCAACATGACCAGCATGTCTTCTTCTACAAAAGGTTTGGACAGGAAATCGTCCATGCCGGCGGCCAGGCATTTTTCTTTTTCTCCTTTCAGGTTGGCGGCGGTAAGGGCGATGATGGGCAGGGCGCGGCCATATGCTTTCCGGATCTGTTTAGTGGCCTCGTAGCCGTTAATGCCGGGCATCTGCATATCCATAAAGATCAGGTCCGGGCGGTCTGCAACGGCCATCTCCACGGCGGCGGCGCCTGTTTGCGCTTCCAGGACCACGGCCGCGGGCATGGCCCTTTTGATGATGGTATGGGCCAGGAGCATATTGATGGCGCTATCTTCCGCCAGTAATATTTTCAGGTGTTTATGCTGCAGACGCTCGTTGGCTGTTATCACGGGGCGGGTGCACTCCTGCTGCTGATGCACGCCGGCCAGGGCATTACGCAGGTCCTGTAGTTTAATAGGCTTTATGAGGCGTTGGGCTACATGATAGCGTTCACAGGCACGTATCACTTTTTCATCATCGGCAGAGCTGTGCAGCAGTATTACGGGCATGGCGGTGGCTGCTGCGTCTGCGCCTTCCCGTAACCTGCGGATGGTTTCCAGGCCGTCCATTTCCGGCATGTGGTAGTCGATGATCATCACATCGTAGCGGTTGCCGGCTTCCAGCAATTGCAAGGCAGCGGCGCCGCTGCCTGCCTGGTCAGAGCTGATATCCTGTAGTAACAGCATTTGATGAATGATGATACGGTTATGCTCATTATCATCTACGACCAGCGCGCGATGCAGCTGCTCTGGTTTTGGCCAGGGCTGGCGCTCGTCATACTCTATTTTAACGGGCAGCTCAAAGCTAAAGATGCTGCCTTTACCAGGCGCGCTTTCCAGCTGCAGGCGGCTGCCCATTAACGCCAGCAGGCGGTTGGATATGTTAAGGCCCAGGCCCGTGCCGCCGTATTTTTTGGTGATGGAAAGATCTGCCTGTGAGAATGCTTCAAAGATCGTACGCTGATGCGCCGGGGCTATACCGATGCCAGTATCCCGTACCTCGAAACGCAGGATGGCATGGCCATTTGGCAGGGGGGCAACGGGTGTTATCTTTAGTTCTATCTCGCCTTTTTCTGTGAACTTGACGGCGTTCACGAGCAGGTTCATAAGCACCTGTTTGAGGCGGATGGAATCTGTCCATATAAAAGAAGGCAGCTGCGGGGAGAGGTTCAGCAGCATTTCTATATCCTTTTGCTGCAGCTGGTATTTGATAATATCGCTTACCTGGCTACTTAACTCCGGGAGGTTGTACCGGCCAATGTCCAGCTCCAGCTTATTGGCTTCTATCTTGGAAAAATCGAGGATATCGTTGATGATGTTCAGCAATACATTGGCGGATTCGTTTACGATGCCCAGGTATTGGTATTGGTTATCACTGAGGCTGGTTTTCATCAGCAGATCTGTGAAACCGATAATGCCGTTCAAAGGCGTGCGGATCTCGTGGCTCATGTTTGCCAGGAACTCTGATTTGGCTTTGCTGGCCTGTTCTGCCTGTTTGCGGGCTTCTTTGAGCTCTTCGCGGTGGCGGCGTGCTTCTGTGATATCCTGGGTGAAGAGGATGATGCCGCCTATTTCATCTTCAAAAAGGTACCAGGGGCGGACCTCCCATTTCAGGTAGACCTCCCGTTGTGAGCCGCGGAGGCGCCAGATATCCTCATCTTTCTTTTCCACTACACCTTTGAGGCAGCGGCGATAAATAGCCCGCCATTCCTGGGCGATGCCGGGGAATACTTCGTAGTGGGACCGGCCTTTGAGGTTTTGTCCGTTAAGGCCATAATCCTCCAGCCAGCGGTTGCTGTAAGCGATGTATTTAAGGTCTTTATCAAGCATAGCCACGGCTGCAGGGGCATGTTCCACAAACGCTGCCAGGAAGGTACGGGAGCGCAGCATTTCGATGCTGGTCTTCATACGTTCGTCAATATCCTGCACGGTGCCATACAGGCGGGTACATACGCCATTTACAAATTCTGCAGTGCCAATAGCCCTTACCCATATCTCGCGCCCTTTGGCGGTTAAGAGCTGTATTTCTATGTCAAAGGCGGTGCCTTGTTGCAGGGCGGCGGCTACCGTTGCTTCCATTATTACGCGGTTTTCGCCCTCCGGGTAAAAAGACAGGCCGGTAGCCAGGTCCGGGACAAAATCGTCTGGCACTTCATGGATCTCACGGGTTACCCGCGACCAGAACATGTTTTTTGCCGGTACATCCAGTTCCCAGAAACCAATACGGGCTACGGAGTTGATCTCCTCCAGCATTTCCCTGGTGCGTTTGAGGGTGGTTTCCAGTGCATGGCGGTCTGTGATGTCGAGGGCATTGCCCAGCACGTATTCCTCACCCGCGGCATTCTTCTCCAGGACGTTGTTGAACAGCCAGATGCGGGGGCTGCCGTCTTTGTGCATGGTATGCATGAGGCCTTTTACCCTTTTGTGCTGTTTGATAAGGGCCAGGTATCCATCTACCTCATGTTGCAGGTGTGGAAGAACGGCATCGTAGAGGGTCTTATTTTCCAGTTCGTCTATGGTATATCCCAATGCAGCGGCGCTGGCGGGGTTTACGGCCAGCAGTGCGCCATCCAGGTCATGGAGGCACATCAGGGCATCTGCATTGCTGAAGAATTGTTCGTAGATCTCTGGCATATTGTGCGTGCGGAGCCGCCGGAGTAATACCAGTGCGGTATTTGCCACTGCCAGCAGGGCCTCCCGTTGTGATTTTTTTAGTGCGCCGGGATGCGGGTCCATTACTGCCAGTATGCCTACGGGAAGACCGGTTGCGGGCGTTGGTGGCTGCTGTGCGTCTGTTGTTGGATCTGCCGCCGTACCGGGTAATTCCGGGAAAGCATCATTCCGTTGTGGATCTGACAGCTTTTTTAACAGCGCGTTGGTCAGGGTAATGACATGTTCCGGTTCCGGATTGGCGGCTTCCAGTAACACACCGGCGAAAAAGCGGTAGGGTGGTCTATCCTCAGGGTGGCCGGTGAAGCGGTTATCGTGGAGCACATCCACTATTTCCAGTAGCGGGCGGTGCTGTGCTACCTGGCTGCAAAGCAGCTGCTCCCAATCGTTGGCTTCGCGGCCATCGGCGTGGAACCAGCGGTTATGCGGCCCGGGGACAAAGACAACAGCGGCTGTTTTTTTACATACAAGCGCTGCCAGCTTAGCTACCTGTTCTATACCGGTATATTCTGGCGTTTTTTGCATTGAGGTTACAGTAGGTGTCCTGACAAAGATAGCTGCTTTTATTGAGCGGCGATCAGTGTGTTTTATCTACACGAACTGTAGCATATACATGACTTCATTAAATGACAAAGGGCTCCTTTCAATGGAGCCCTTTGTCTCTTTAAAACCCAAACATGCTAGTTATAAGCATTGTCTTCATGCGCTACATAATCTTTATATGCTTCCTGTGTCCAGGTTATATAATCATCATATTGGATACCTAATTTTTCGTCCCGGGTGATCTCTTTGATCTCGCGGGAGTCCCAATATCCTTTCGCTAATGATTGGATATTATTATTGGTTTCCGGTTTAGCAGGGCTGTAGTCTTTAGGATAGCTGGTGTAGTTACCAATCGCTAATTCCTGAATGTTCTGTTTAACTGTTTCTTTGCTATTCTTAGACATGGTATAAAACTTTTGGTTCGATGAGTATAGTTCAAACACTGTTCCGGAATGCCATGGATTGCAGATGAGCGGTACTAAAATTTTGTTAAAGAGCGGGTGAATGAGTTTAAACTCTATTTGAAATTATTGATAAATGTTATTTGTTTATGGTTGATGGATAGGTTATTGCAGAGGATTTTTGGATAGAAGGCACAGCGGTATACGACAGCGGTAGATGTGTGCCAGAGAAGGATATTTTATGCAAAAAGATGCATTATCAGCGTTGTGGAAACTGGATATTTATAGACTGTTTGTCTTCGGTTTTGCAACAGCGTTATAGGTTAATTTGTGGATGTTGTCATCAATTTTAATGTATAGCCAACATGAGGAACTATATAGGTTTTAATAGTTTCCTATTGCAGGTGCTTGTAGATGCTAAAACACGTTGCTTATACATACAGAAAGGGACCGGAGGTTATTATTTCCGTTTAAAAGTCAGGTGTTTTTACGACTGTGTTGCCGTCGTTTTTCATCGTCTCTGGTTGATACGGTTTTTCTTGCGGGCGCGTTACTATGGGCTATAGCTACGTGCTCTGTTTTATGGAGCAAAGATGTTTTCTCCTCCTTTTTCTTTTGCAGTGTATTGTTCTGTTTAGGGTGGAATTTGGCGCTGCCGGTGGATCTTATGCTTTTCATGCCTTTGTTTTCAGGTTGTTGCACTTTCTCTGGCAGGAGCACGGCTACCACGCATGATTGCAGGCAGGATTTCTGTGCAGAAGGGTACAATCTTCCATCTGTTTCTTCCATTACAAAACGCGCCTGGATCATTACTATTACCGGCATTGCTTTTGGCGCCTGCAGCTGCATATTGAGTGTAAGCGTATCGCCTGGCAGATCTATAGAGATACATTCTGTAGCGGCGGAGACCTTACGACAGGCGCCTGTTTCAAGATCAATGGCGATTGCGGCGGCCTGCAGCTGCACATGCGAGGCATAGCGGGGTTTCTTTAACACGGTGAGCCAATCGGGCGGTAATACTACTTGTATATGGCCACCGGGCTTGCGTATCGTTTGCGCCTGGAAGGGCAGATTAGCTTTATTATTAAAGCGGAAGTTTTTGAGGGTTTCCTGCAGGGCAACAGGCGTGATGATACGCGCACCGCGCTTGTGGGCGGGGTCTTTGCGTAAAGCGGTATAGAGCGCTTTATTGAGCCGGTTTACCATGGTGTTGTCATGCTGGAGGCGCCAGATGCCGTTGAGGGCATCGCGGAGCAGTTTGCCTGCTTTGCTGGCGCGCCCGAATTCGCGGGCGCTTTGTTTACTGGCGGCGGTCATGCTTTCCGGTGTATACTGCGGCATGGCGCGGCAGCAGGTTTTATTGCCTCTTTTGTAGAAGATCATTCCTCCTACTTTACCTTCTAATTGTAAAGGGCCTGATAGAATAGCCATCGAATAACAAGTTTTGCTTTATAACACCCGGAGTAATGATAAAGTTCATACGGGTTGTAAATAAGTGAAAGATAAATACTTAGTAGGGGTAATGTGGGGATGATGTGGACTTGATCCGGGGTTCATGTGAGGGTGTGTAGGGATTGTTAAATATCGATAAGCATTTGAGCATCAGAACTCCGGGAACGGAATTAATCCTTACATTTAACTATCACTAAATCCATCCTGTTTTGCAACATTATTATACCACCGGCGACCGGCAATATTTTACCCGCGTGGTGCGGGAGGAGGATTGTGCCATTTTTGACACCGGGGCGCTACATCCTGTATACAGCACTTTTGCGTTAGCGAGGGATGCGGAGTGGTGCTGCCGCCTGTTTGTGCTGGATATGAAAGATACCGATGAAGAAGGTATTGGCACCATGATCACCGTACGGCATGTAGCGCCTGCAAAGGTAGGGACGATGGTCCAGTTTACCGCAACGATCATACGTTTGCAAGGGCATGAGATCATTTGCGAATATGAAGCAAAGGTAGGCGATACTGTAATAGCTACGGGTGAACAGGGTCAAAAAATCCTGAAAAAGGATAAATTGAAACGGCTGTTTGAAGTATGAACGGTGTTATCTATGCTTTGTTGAAAATTGCATGGATACTTCTGACGGCAGCGCATTTGGAGCATAATTGTTACGCTCCTGGAATATTAACCCCTCTACTGCACCAATAACACGGGGATCTTTACCTGGTGCCTTACCTGGTGGGCAGTTTCTCCATAGATCCAGTCTTTAATGCCGGTATGCCCGTGGCCACCCATTACCACAAAATCTGCATGCTCCTCTTTTATGATCCGAACTATCTCCTTGGCGGGATGGCGGTATCCCAGCACGCCTCTTGCGTTGAGGTTCCGTTGTTTTAGCAGCGCAATATAACTATCCAGCTGCTCCTGGTCCTTGCGGGTTTCGAAGTCGTCAGACATGATGCCCAGGTATTTGGCGGAGGCGCTTTCCACTACATGTATCAGTATATATTCCGTATGCTCATTGCCATTGGCAACGGCGTTGGTGATCACCTTTTCATCCTGTTTACTGAAGTCCAGCGCCATGGCAATACGCCGGTATTGCGGTTTAGCCATATTGCCCAGGGATACCATCTGAGAAGGATGTATACGTACAGAGACCGTTTGCCGGTACCGGTTAATGAGCGGGTACACCGTGGTGATCACCAGCAGGGCCACGAAGCCGATGCTGCCAATAATGATCAGCGCATCTACCCAGCCATTGCCATCCTGTGTAATGTAGTCTATAGCGCCGCTAAACACCATACGCAGGTTCAGGTAGACCAGTATACCGGTTATGAGCCAGCCGGCGATCTTGGTGAGCGGTTTTACGGCATAGTCGCCCATGGTGCGTTTATCACTCACGAAGTGAATGAGGGGGATGATGGCAAAACCCAGCTGGAGGCTCAATAATACCTGGCTGAAGACCAGCAGCTCGCCTACTTTATCATCCCCTGCGATGAGGATGGTGAGCAGTGCGGGCACAATGGCCAGCAGGCGGGTGATGAGGCGGCGCAGCCAGGGGTTGATGCGCAGGCGCAGGTAACCTTCCATTACGATCTGTCCGGCCAGGGTGCCCGTTACCGTGGAGCTTTGCCCGGCGGCTATCAGGGCTACCGCAAACAGGATAGGGGCAAACTTGTTACCCAGCAGCTGTTCCAGCAGTTGATGCGCATCCTGGATCTCCGCAATATGTGTACGCCCTGTTTTGAAGAACACGGTGGCAGCCAGTATGAGTATGGCCGCGTTTACAAAAAAGGCCAGGTTCAGGGCTACGGTGCTATCTATCAGGTTCATCTTAAGCGCCTGCTTGATGCCTGTATCATCCCGCTGGATCTTGCGTGTTTGTACCAGGGCGGAATGGAGGTACAGGTTATGTGGCATAACGGTGGCGCCTATGATACCGATGGCGATGTACAGGGCGGTATTGTCCGGGATGATGGGTACAAATCCCGTTACTACTTCCGGCAGATGCGGTCTTGCCATGACCAGCTCCGCGAGGAAGGAGACGCCTACGATCGCTACGAGGCTGATGATAAAGGCTTCCATCTTACGGATGCCGTAGCGTTGTAAGATCAGCAGCAGGAAGGTATCCAGCACGGTAATGCTTACGCCCCAGGCCAGCGGCAGCCCGGTGAGCAGTTGGATACCAATGGCCATGCCCAGCACTTCTGCCAGGTCACAGGCGGCTATGGCTATCTCTGCCAGTATGTATAATATGAAGTTGATGGTGGGGGGATAGGTTTCGCGGTTGGCCTGTGCCAGGTCGCGGCCGCGTACGATGCCCAGGCGGGCGCTGAGGCTTTGGAGTAACAGGGCCATGAGGTTGCTCATCAGCAATACCCATAATAGTTGGTAGCCGTACTGGCTGCCGCCTGCGAGGTCGGTAGCCCAGTTGCCCGGGTCCATATAGCCTACGCTAACGAGGTAGGCGGGGCCAAAAAAGGAAAGGATCTTTTTCCAGCGTGAACGGCCTGTTGTGTCTATGCTCTGATGTACTTCACTCAGCGATGTGGTTGCGGTATGGTCCATAATAAGTTGTCAAATTGTCTATACCGGCCTTACCATGATGTTCTTGCTCACCTGCTCACTAATGGTAAAAGCCGGCTGGTTCCTGATCTTTATTTCTATTGAGTTATCGAATTCGTAACGTTCTATCACCTCCAGGTGAGTGCCCAGGCGTATGCCCTTGGCAGTGAGGAATTCCAGCAGCGCGTTGGATTTGTCTGATACGGCCGTTACTTCCAGCCGTTTGGTGCGGGCCTGGTCCAGCGAGATCTGTGTACGCTGTTTGCCCAGGCGGCCCTGTGCATCCGGTATAGGATCCCCGTGGGGATCTATGGTAGGGTTGCCCAGGAAATCGCTTAGGCGGTTGATAAGTTTCTCGCTCCGTATATGCTCCAGCTCCTCTGCTATTTCGTGCACCTCTTCCCAGCTAAAGGACAGCTTATCCACCAAAAAACATTCCCATAAGCGGTGCCGGCGGATAATGTGCAATGCGGCTTTTTTGCCATCTGCCGTGAGGCTGATGCCCTGGTATTTCTCGTAATCTATCAGTTTCTTATCCCGCAGCTTCTTGGCCATATCCGTAACGGAAGCGGGCTTGGTGTCCAGCTCATAGGCAAGGCCTGTGGTGGTAACGGATTCCTGTCCTTCTTCCAGCTTGTAAATGGACTTGATATAGTTCTCCTCTGCAACTGATAAATTCATAAGCTCTAAAATAAAAGTTAGACAAATCTAAATAATTTCTACGAGATTTTCATAGCCATTTACCCGCCCAGGCCCTCCGTTTATCCCTTTAATCGTGACTTTTTTGATTAGCTATGCCGTATATATCAAAATAATCTTTAACTTTTCGCCCGTAACAATTATATATGCTGCATGAACAGGTTGTTGGCGCTCTTACTGGTTTTTGGTATCCTTTCCGGCTGTGGGTCCGGGAAGAAACGTTCCCCCGGTGACCGCCCGGTTACTTTTGAAGATTTCAAGGCCATATTCCCGGCCAGTCAAACGCCTTACCGGCTTTATGCGGACTCTTTGTTGCTTAAACAGCCGGACTCCGTGTCTGTGAAGCCAGATGTGCTGAAACAGTTCCTGTCAGATACCATTGCCGGCCCTGATACGCTGAAGAATAACCGTCTTAAATACTTTCCGCTGGCTTATATAGCCGGTTCCAACCTGCAATATTTTGTAATAAAAGCTGTAGATAAGGGCGCTGCTACTGCCTATATCTGCTTTACTGATAAAAAAGGCAGATACCTGGGCCGTATGACGGCCGCCAAAAAGGTACCCGGCAGTCCTGAGGATATGAGCTTTACCCTGGATAGCCGGTATACCATCAAGGTAAGCACGGAGAAGGAGCTTAGCGCTACCGCCACTGCCTTGCGGGAAGATTTCTACTCCGTAGGAGAGGATGGCGGCGTTACCCTGGTTATGACCAATTCTAATGGTCCTACCAGCGCCGGCCAGATCTTCAACCCTATAGATACTTTACCACGTAAGCATAAATACTCCGGGGATTATACGTCCGGGGAGATGAATATTGTCTCCATCCGCGATGGACAGGATCCCAAATCCTTCCAGTTCTTTATCACTTTTTCCAAGGACAATGGAGGTTGTAAAGGAGAGATCAATGGTATTGGTCATTATACCGGGAGCAATAAGGGGGAGTATAAGGATAAGGAAACTTCGTGCGGTATTGCGTTCCAGTTCTCTTCCGGGCGTGTGAGCATACGTGAAGTAGGCGGTTGTGGGGCTTACCGGGGTATTAAGTGTTTCTTCGAGGGTGGTTTTGCTAAAAAGAAGAAGGAGGAATAGGGGATCATACCTCGTATTCTTCCAGCAGTCCGATAAATTCCGTACGTTTTATGAACCGGGCGCCTAATGACGCAAGGTGCTCGGTATGTACCTGACAGTCTACCAGGGCCAGCCCTTCCTGGGCGGCCGCCTGCACGAAGGTGATGAATGCCGCTTTGGACGCATTGCTTACCAGTGAGAACATAGACTCTCCAAAAAAGCAGCGGCCCATTTTTATCCCATACAATCCGCCTACCAGCTTATTATCCAGCCAACATTCCACGGAGTGGGCATACCCTTCTTCATGCAGTTTGATATACGCTTTTTGCATGGCGTTGGTGATCCAGGTGCCATCCTGCCCGGGGCGCGGGGTTATCCGGCAGTTACGGATCACGCCTGGAAAGTCCTGGTTAAAGGTGATGCGGAACACCTGTTTGCGCAGCAGCTGGCGCATGCTGGCAGATACTTTCAGCTCTTCCGGGAGCAGTACAAAACGCGGGTCCGGGCTCCACCAAAGGATGGGGGGCTCGCTGAACCAGGGAAAAATGCCGGAACGGTAGGCCAGCAGCAGCCTTTGTGTGGAAAGGTCGCCGCCAACGGCCAGCAGCCCGTCGGGCTCCGCCAGGTCCACTGGGGGAAATACCAGGTCTCGTGTGAGTGAAAATACCATTGCAGTGATAACGCGCTCTTAGCTGGCTACCGCCTCTTCGATGGTCGCGCTGATGCCCCTGTCCAGGAGTGCTTCGCACATAGGGCGCAGTTTGGTGAATTCGCCATGTTTTACCGCGTACTTGCCGTTGTAGTGGATGAAAAGCGCACATTGTTCCGCCTGTTCTGCAGAGTGGTCGCATACCTCGATGAGTGATTGGATCACCCAGTCGAAGGTATTTACTTCATCATTCCACACAATAAGGCTGAACGGGAATTGCTCATCCTCGGCAATAAGCACCTCTTCCCATTCTTTATGCAATGTGCCTGTTTCAGTACGCTGGCTCATAATTTGATTTCATGACTTTCCGCAAAATTACAGTTATTCTCATAAAATGGAAGAGGTATGAGCTGGCCGCCTGTTAAATTGTGTTATAGATTAACTATTAACCCTTAACGGTTAATAATTAATTTGTAAGTTGCAGTGATGTAAGCATTAGTGAGGAGCGTAAATAAAGTTTTATGATGCAAGTATTGAATGGCACGGTATTATTGTTGGATGTCAGTTTGCCGCTGAAGGACCCTGTTCCTATATTTTCCCTTGTTTTATTCATCATCCTGTTAGCCCCCATTATCCTACGTAAGTTCCGGATTCCCAGTATAATAGGTCTGATCATAGCGGGTATGGCCATTGGCGACCACGGCTTTAAGATCATTGAAAAGGGCAGTCTCAGCCTGCTGAGTAATGCCGGGCTGCTCTACATCATGTTCCTGGCCGGCCTGGAGCTGGATATGGCAGAGTTCCGCAAGAACCGCCACCGAAGCCTGGTATTTGGTGCTTTTACCTTTTTTATACCGCTATTGCTGGGGTTTGTGGTATGTCATTACTGGCTGCATTTCAATTTTATGGCCACCCTGCTGGTCTCCAGCATGTTTGCCACCCATACGCTGGTGGCGTATCCGCTGGCCAGCCGCCTGGGCATTACCAAAAATGAGGCGGTAACGGTAGCCGTGGGCGGCACCATTATCACGGATACGGCCGTGCTGCTGATCCTGGCGATCATCACCGGGGCGGCGGCCGGTAACCTGAATACTTATTTCTGGGTGAGGCTGGGCGTATCCCTGGCGGTGTTTGCCACCATTATCCTGTGGATCTTCCCGATGGTAGGCCGCTGGTTTTTTAAGAAGATCAAGGACGATAAGACCTCCCATTTCATATTTGTGCTGGCGCTGGTGTTCCTGGCCGGTTTCCTGGCGGAGCTGGCAGGCGTAGAGGCCATTATTGGCGCTTTCCTGGCCGGGCTGGCCCTTAACCAGCTTATTCCGCATACTTCTACGCTTATGAACCGTATCGCTTTTGTGGGCAATGCGCTGTTCATCCCGTTTTTCCTGATAGGGGTGGGGATGATCGTGGACCTGCGGGTGCTGCTAAAAGGACCGGAAGCCCTGCTGATAGCAGGCTCGCTTACCATTATGGCCCTGTTCAGCAAATGGCTGGCAGCTTTTTTTACACAGCTTTCCTTTAAATACAGCCCTACGCAACGGAATGTGATCTTTGGCCTGAGCGGCTCCCATGCAGCCGCCACTATTGCCGTGATACTGATAGGCTATAACATGGGCATTATTAACGAGAATGTGTTGAATGGCACGGTGCTGCTTATCCTGGTAACCTGCCTGGTGAGCTCCTTTGTAACGGAGAACGCCGGCCGCCGGTTGGCTATCATAGAGGCGGAGCGTAAGCCGGAAAAGGACGATACCCCGGAGCGTATACTGGTGCCGGTATCTAACCCCATCCGTATGGAGGCCCTGCTGGACCTGGCTGTGATGATCAAAGACCCGGATGCGGATACGCCTGTATATCCCCTGGCGGTGGTGCAGGATGATGAAGAGGCCAAGGAAAAGATCCATATCACCAATAAAATGATGGAAACGGCGGTTATCCACGCCGCGGCCACGGAAAGCCAGGTACAGGCCATTACCCGTATAGACCTGAACGTGGCAGATGGCATTGCCCGTGCGGCCCGCGAGCTGCTGATCACGGATGTGATCCTGGGCTGGACAGATAAGACCAGTACGACAGACCGCCTATTTGGCTCCATCTTTGGCACCACGCTGGATAACGTGCTGCAGAGCGTATGGGAGACCGTGTATGTATGCGATTTTAGTCACCCTATGAACACGGCTAAGAAGATGGTGCTGGTGCTGCCCCGTAATACGGAATATGAAAAAGGCTTCCTGCATTATCTTCAAAAGATGATGATATTGGCGAAGCAGATAGGGGCACGGCTGACCATCTACTGTCAGGATAAAACCCGGGCAGCGGTGGAAGCTTTTATACAATACATAAAAATAAGCGCGGAGATCAGTTTTAAGCCACTTGGCGAGATGGAGGATTTCCTGATCCTCTCCCGTGAGGTGACCCGCGATGATCTGCTGGTGGTTGTTTCTGCGCGTAAAGGCACGTTATCTTACAACGCCTACCTGGAGCATATTCCGGCTAAACTGAGCCGACATTTTAAGGATAATAACCTCATTCTCGTATACCCGGAACAGATAGAAATGGACTTTATGGAACCCGGCGTGCAGCCGGAAGACCTTACGCTGGCGCCTATACAGGAGCAGCTGGCTAATCTTAACAAGCTGGGTAAGGCGGTGAAACGCATCTTTAAGGGTAAGCAATAATCCCTCCCGTTTAGTTTCAACATTACAATGCGGCGGTTGGTATCACCGATCAACGGTGTTGGTGTATCGTTTTTTATAACAAGCCTATCATGGGATAAGTTTGTTATGAAAATTGACACCTATGCCACCCGCCGAAAAATATTCCCGCTTCGCACTTAGTGTACTGGTTGCCGTAGTAACGGCGGCCGGACCGGTAAAAGCCCAGATAACCCCAAAGGATACGGTACTGCCAAAAGACAGGGTAACCCTTAAAACAGTGGAGGTAAATGGTGTGCGGCCTTTCATCATCCAGTCGGCAGACCGTATCATATTAAACGTAGCAGAAAGCCCTTCAGCAGCCGGCAGCAATGCTTATGATATTATGCAGCGTACACCAGGCGCACTGGCAGATGCTAATGGCAATATCACTGTACGCGGCCAGTCTGTGACGGTATGGATAGATGGCCGCCCCTCCAACCTCTCCGGCGACGATCTTAAAACCATGCTGCAAAGTATGAACAGTGCCGGTATTGACAAAATAGAGGTCATTACCCATCCATCTGCCCGTTACGATGCCCAGGGCGGCGTGATCGTCAACATTAAAACGATGAAAGGGAGGAGCCTGGGCGCCAATGGTATTGTAACAGCAGGTCTGGGCGCCGGCCGCTTTGCACGGTCCAGCACGGGGATCAGTATGAACTACCGGAGTGCGAAGACCAATGTATACGGGAGTTATGATCTTAATAGTAACCAGCAGTATTATGATAATCTATCCACCAGGTATCTGTCTGCATGGTCTGCTATTGAAGAGCATGAGTATGATAAGCGGCTGCGGTATAACAATAGCTTTAAGCTGGGGTTGGATCATGATTTTAATAAGACATTATCGGCGGGTGTATTGGTACGTGGCGCTTTTAATTACCGGAACAGGGATGTGAATAACCGCTCGCAGCTGGATACAGACTCCTTGTCGATCGTGCAGACCAAAGGCAAGGCCAGTTATTTTAGCCCCACTGCCAACGCCTGGATGAAAAAGACATTCAGCCCCGGCCGGGAGCTTAGTTTGAACCTGGATTATTTCCACTACGGCAAATCCTGGAAGGATGATCTTATCACAAATTTTTATGATCGTGCGGAGAAGCCTTATCGCCAGGCGGACTCGCTACGCGATAACTCGCCGGCTGATAATAATGTATATGCCATCTCGGTAGATTATACCCATCCTGCCAAATGGGCGAAGATAGAAACGGGTCTTAAATACACCCGTACCAGCACAGATAACAATGTACGGTGGGAGTATGCTGATGCCGGCCAGTGGCGCACAGATGAAGGCAAGACCAACCATTTCATTTTCCAGGAAAATATTGGCGCTGCTTATGTGAGCCTTAGCAAAGGCATTGGTAAGTATAGCCTGCAGGCAGGCTTGCGGGCGGAGCAAACCAATACAACGGGCCGTTCCCTGACCCTTAACGAAAGACATCCTAACAACTATTTTTATCTTTTCCCTAACCTGGCCTTACAGTACATGCCTTCCATGAAACATGTATTTGGTTTGGGATACAAGAAAAACATTGTACGGTATGGCTTTGACTATGTGAACCCCTTTATTATATACCAGAGCCGATACACCTATAGCCAGGGCAATTCTTACCTGCGGCCGCAGATCGATAATAGTATTGAAGGGTCTTATGCTTATAACAGTAAGCTGTTCATCACCCTCACTGGTACTGCATCCCGCAATGCCCTGGCGCCGGTGTACCGGCAGGATACCGCCGCTAAGCTGATCATCAGCTCTTATGATAACCTGTCCAAAGCGGACATCATGCACCTCACTGTTACGCATAGTGCAAGTATTGGTAAAACGTTCACTGCGATGAATACGCTGGGCGCTATGTATGTAAGTTATAATGGCGGGAGCGGCGCCAGCGCGCTGGATAACCAGGCCTTTGCGGCCTATGTATCTTCCAATGCCACTATCCGGCTGCCCTGGGCGGTGGCAGAGCTTACCGGGTTTTATGTGTCGCCGCTGGCCTCCGGCATCTTTAAGATGTCTGCCATGTTCAAACTGGATGCGGGTGTTAGTAAAAGTATCCTGCAGCAGCGGGGCAGCCTTAAGTTAAGCGTAACGGATCTGTTTAATACACAGCGGATGAAATACAGGGTGGAGAATTATCAGCAGGTAAATGCAGATTACTATAATAAAACAGAAACGCGTTTTGTGAACCTGGTATTTATCTACAAGTTTGGCAACCAATATGTGAAACCGGGTAAGAACAGGAAAACAGGCATTGACGATGTAAAGGCCCGTATGGGAGGTAACTAACATGTTGTATAAGGCCTCAATATATACAAAAACAGCGGTAGCCGAAAAGCTGTAGAAAAGAGTAGGCAATCATTTAATCTAAGATTTAAAATCTACAATCATGAAACCAAACAAAGATCAAAATCTGAAAAGCAAACTGTCGCTGAACAGACAAACCATCGCTAAGCTGGACGAAGCTAACATGAACCTGGTGCGTGGCGGCCAGGCTAATCAAGTTACTTCTTTACCCTGCACCATCATCATACTGTCAATTGGCGTTTCTTGTTCTAACTGTGGAGAAGAAGCTATCTAAATAAAAGGCGGCGGTCCCGTAAGACGGCCCTTTTTCAGCAGATGCCCTCAATTGTATCACTTTCAAATGTACGATCATGAAACCCAACAAACAGCGCCATCAACTCAGCCTTAACAAAAGGACTATCATGAAGCTGGAAGCAGACGTACAGGGCCATGTAAACGGCGGTAAACAAGTGGAGCAATCCATTACGTCCTTTGCGAGCCTTAGCTTCTGTTTTACTGCGGAGTGCTGCTTCAATACTTATAATACGAACAATTGCGAGCAGGTTAATTAATCCATTAAAAACACAAACACATGAAACCTAAAAATAATCATGAGATCCGTTTGTCTTTAAGCAAACAAACCATAGCCAAGCTGGATAAAGCAAAGATGGAGTTATTCCTTGGTGGAAATGACAGCAAGACCATCCTCACGATCTTTTATCTATGCGACACGCTGAATGGCGCATGTCAGGCGCAGCAAGTTTAATCCCTAAAATCCAGTCACATGAAACCTAGAAAGAATAACGCGCCCCGTTTGTCTTTAAGCAAACAAACCATCGCTAAGCTGGACGAAGCAAGGCTGGCGCAATTACGTGGTGGGAATGACAGCAAGATCATCCTTTCGATCCTTTTGATGTGCGGTACCGGTAGCGAATACACTGCTACTGCCACCAGGGATTGTCAGCAGCCAGTTTAATCTTATAAACATCCAATCACATGAAACAACAGAACGATCATAAAAGCCGGCTGTCTTTGAATAAGCAGACCGTTGCTAAGCTGGATATTCAGCGCATGAAACAATTACGTGGTGGCGTAAATGAATCATCTATCACGGTCACCTCCGTAATGTGCCTGACGCTAGTCACAATGGTGGGCCTTTGCGATAGCCAGGCCGCTTAACCTATCATCTGCACGGGCGGCTCTGTAAAGGGAGCCGCCCTCTTAAAACAAAAAAGGTCCCCCAGAGGAGGACCCCACAATTGTACGGCATGTACAATCATGAAACCGCGATAAAGATAATAAAATAAACCATCCGCTGCGCTGGTCAAAGGGTTTAAGACGTCTCCCTTTCACGGAGAAGATACAGGTTCGATTCCTGTGCGCAGTACCAAAAAAGCTATCATATGAATATCCCATATTCATTCCATCCCCAGCTGCTGTTGCGCACTCCGCGCCTGCCATTGTTCGGTCATCTGGATGAAGAGACCATTATCTCCCGGCTGGATGATCCTATTTTCCTGGAAGCTATCTACCTGGCTTCTCCGGTACTATACGACGAATGTATGAAATGGAAGAGCGGCCAGGGTGGCGGCGATAAGGAACGTCAGAAACTGTTACGCTCCCTTACTAAATATTTTACCCGCATGAGCAGCCGGTGCACGCCTTTTGGATTGTTTTCCGGTTGTAATGTATTACAGTGGCAGGAGGGCGTTTCCAATATTACGCTGGACGCCAGTGCTACCCGCCGGCATACCCGGCTGGATATGCATTATCTCTGCGCACTGGCGCAGCAGCTGGCCGGTTTTGCCGGCATCCGGGAGCATTTGCTGTATTATCCTAATAACAGCAATTATGCCATGGGGGATGAGCGCCGTTATGTGGAGTACCGGTATGTGAATGGCAGGCGCAGTCACCAGATCACTTCTGTGCTGGCATCGCCTTACCTGGACAGGGTTTTGCAGGAAGCGAAGGAAGGCGCTACTATTTCCATGCTGGCCGCGCAGTTGCAGGATGGAGATATAAGTGGAGAAGAAGCTTCCACTTTTGTACACGAAATGATCAGCGCCCAATTGCTGGTGAATGAGCTGGAGCCGGCCATTACCGGCGATGAATTTATTTACCAGGTACAACGCGTACTGGAGCGTATACAGTCTGCAGCGCCTCATGATGGCGTAGCAACGGTGATACAGGTGTTGCAGGAAGTGAACCGTTTGTTGCATGAGATTGATAATGCCCCTCATAACAGCGCCGCACAGTACCGCCAGGTAAGCGCGTTGCTGGATCAGCTGGAAGTACCCTATGAAGAGAATAAGCTTTTCCAGACAGATATTATCCGCGTGACCACGGAGGCTGGTTTTGATGCTGCCATACAACAGCAGCTGCTGGCAGGGCTGGCCCTACTGAACCGGATGGCCGTGCCCCGGGAGCAGGAGAACCTGCAATCCTTTATCCGCCGGTATTATGAGCGATATGAAGATAAAGAGATGCCATTGCTGGAGGTAATGGATACGGAAACCGGTATTGGTTACCTGGCTAAAGGGGGAGAGGATAATGCGCCGTTGCTGGAGGCCATCGGCATGCCATCCACCGTGAACAGTGAAGGAAATGTACGCTGGGGCCTTATTGAAAAATACCTGGTGAATAAAGTGAACGATGCGTATGAAACCGGCGCTTACAGCACGGAGATAGCGGAAGAGGAAATGAAACACCTGAACAACACCGTCTGGCAGGACCTGTGCCCTTCGCTATCTGTAATGTTCCGTTTGGTAGATACCGGGCAGCCAGCTATTGTGCTGGAACAGGCAGGGGGCGCCAGCGCCGCCAATCTGCTGGGGCGTTTTGCGCATGCGGATGAAGGGATCCGGCAACTGGTGTGCGATATTACCCGGAGAGAGCAGGAGAATGATCCGGAGGTTGTTTATGCAGAGATCATTCATTTGCCGGAGAGCCGGGTGGGTAATATATTACTGCATCCTGTATTCCGTGACTATGAGATCCCTTATCTGGCTAAGTCTTCGCTGGATGCAGCACATCAGCTGGATGCAGGGGACCTGATGGTATCTGTAAAAAATAACCGGATCATATTGCGCTCTAAACGTCTTAACAAACAAGTGGTACCCCGTTTAAGCACCGCGCATAATTACAGCAATAATTCCCTGCCGGTGTATCATTTCCTGTGTGATCTGCAGGCAGCGCAGCATCGGGTGGGGCTGTTTTTCCACTGGGGCAGCCTTAGGTCTCAATATAAATTTCTGCCCCGGGTTACCAGTAAACAGCTGATCTTGTCTCCCGCCAGCTGGCGGTTCCTGAGATCGGATTTTGAGCCGTTGCTGGATGTGCAGCATCCGCAGTGGAAAGACATGCTGGCGGCGTTCCGCAAACAGTGGCGTGTGCCCCGTTTTATATTACTGGCAGATGGAGATAACGAAATGCTGGTAGACCTGGAAAATGATACGCTCGTAAAACTCTGGATAGAGACCATCCGCAACCGGAGCGGGCTGGAGTTGAAGGAATACCTGCAGCCACAGTCTGGCGCCGTAAAGGACCAGCATGGCCATAGTTATGCCAACCAGCTGGTAGCGGTATTAATAAAACAAACGCCTTCGTATAATGGTCATCCAGCTATTCCCCGGGTTATGAAGCAAGCGCAGCCCCAGCGCTCCTTCACCCTGGGATCTGAATGGCTGTACTATAAATGTTACTGCGGGGCCAGAACAGCAGATAGGATATTGTCAGACGCGGTATACCCGGCGGTGAAGGAATTGCTGGCGGCGCAGCATATCGATCAATTCTTTTTTATCCGGTATAATGACCCGGAATTCCATATCCGCCTGCGGTTTCACCTGCCGGATACGCAACGCCTGGGCGAGGTAAGCGCGCTGCTGCATGGCTGGTTACGGCCTTTTGAGCAGCAGGGTTATATCTGGAAAACGCAGGCAGATACCTATAACCGGGAGCTGGAACGGTATGGCCACAACAGCATCAGTTTAGCGGAAACCCTGTTCTTTCATGACAGCATGGCCACGCTTGAAATGCTGGATAATACCTGGGGCGATGAGCGGGACCAGATCCGCTGGATATGGATATTGCGGGTGATAGATGAGCTGCTGGATGTGTTTGGGTATACGCTTACGCAGAAGCTGAAATTCACAGAAGCGCTGAAGAATGCTTTTGCAGCGGAATTTCATGCGGATAAGCTGTTAAAGACCCAGCTTAATAACAAGTACCGTGATTACCGCAAAGAGATAGAGGAGATCATGGACCGCCGCAACGATGCAGATAGCGTTTTGTACCCAATACTGGAACTGCTGCAGCGTAAGAATGAGGCTATGCGGCCTGTTGCGGCCCAGCTGCTGGAACTGCAAGCTGCTTCTTTGCTGGAGCGACCATTGGATGATCTTATGTCCAGCTATGTACATATGCTGGTAAACCGGGTGATCCCATCGCGCCAGCGGGTACACGAAATGGTGATCTATGATCTGCTGCACCAGTATTACCGGGGTTTGAACGCCAGACAGCAAAATAATAACGGGAAGAAAACAATTATTCAGGCCGCTTAGAAAAGGTATCTTATGTTAAGGAAATTCCCTTTCTATAAACAATATGATGAGATGGACTGCGGGGCTACCTGCCTGCGGATGATAGCCCGGCATTACGGGAAGGATGTTTCGCTGGACCATCTGCGCAAACTTACCCACACGAGCCGGGATGGCGCCAGTTTGCTGGCCCTGAGCGAGGCCGCAGAGACCCTGGGTTTTCAAACGGCCGGCGTGAAGCTTTCGCTGGATGATCTGGCAGAAGCGGCCCCTTTTCCCTGTGTTGCCTTCTGGCAGCAACGGCATTTTATCGTGGTGTATAAGATAAAGAGAGATACCATATATGTAGCTGACCCTGCGCATGGCCTGCTGGAGTATAGCCGGCGCGATTTTCTGCAGGGCTGGGCAATGACCGATAATACCGGTATTATATTATCCCTGGAGCCATCTGCCGGGTTCCATGAAACAGAAGGGCCGGTAAGCGGTACCAGGAACATCAGCGTGGTGTTCTCCTATCTTAGCCGGTTTAAGGGTCAGTTATGGCAGCTGTTGCTGGGATTACTGGCGGGTAGCGCTATGCAGCTGGTATTCCCTTTCCTTACGCAAAGTATTGTGGATATAGGGATCCGTTATCATGATCTTAATTTTATTTACCTGGTGCTGTTTGCACAGCTGATGGTATTTATGGGGCGTACTACGGTAGAAATATTGAGGGGGTATATTATCCTGCACCTGGGGGCGCGGCTTAATATTAACCTGCTGTCGGACTTCTTTGCCAAGCTAATGCGCCTGCCTCTGGGGTTTTTTGATTCAAAGAAGATAGGCGATATCCTGCAACGTATCGGGGATCATCAGCGTATAGAAAGCTTTATGACATCTGGCGTACTGAACACCGTTTTCTCACTCATCAACCTGTTAGTGTTCAGTATTATCCTGGCGGTGTACAATATGCAGATCTTTACCGTGTTTGCGGCGGGCAGCCTGCTCTATTTTGGATGGGTGAAGCAGTTTATGGGAAAACGCGCCGCGCTGGATTATAAACGCTTTACGCAACTATCTGCCAACCAGGAAAAGAACCTGGAGCTTATTACCGGTATGCAGGAAATAAAACTGCATAATGCGGAGCGGTTGAAACGCTGGCAGTGGCAACAGCTGCAGGTAAAGCTGTTCCGTGTGAATGTAAAGAGCCTTACGCTGAAACAATGGCAAACCGGCGGTGCGGGGATCATTAATGAGGGTAAGAATATTATAATCGCGTTTCTTGCCGCTAAGCTGGTATTGCAGGGGGATATTACCCTGGGCGTAATGTTATCTGTATCTTATATTACCGGGCAGCTGAATGCGCCTATTATGCAGCTGGTGGAGTTCATACAGGCCTTCCAGGATGCGCGGCTTAGCCTGGAGCGTATTAATGAGATCCATGCTAAAGCTGATGAGGAGGAGCAAGTGGAACAGAAGCTGCAGGAAGCGCCGGGCGGAGATATCCGCCTTAACAACCTTTCTTTCCGGTATAATCAGGATCCACGGGCCCCTTACATACTGCAAAACATCAACCTGGTGATACCGGAGAAGAAAGTTACTGCCATTGTAGGCGCCAGCGGTAGCGGTAAAACCACCCTGCTTAAATTATTGCTTAAATTCTATGAGCCCACCAGCGGCGGGATCACGGTGGGTAATACCCGGCTGGAACATGTACGTAACAGCGTATGGCGGGATCAATGCGGGGTGGTGATGCAGGAAGGTTTCATCTTTAACGATACGGTGATGAACAATATAGCCGTAGGAGAGGAAGCGCCGGATATGCAGCGTATTATACATGCGGCACAGATCGCGAATATACACGAGCTGGTGGAAGAACTGCCTATGAAATATCGTACGCCTATAGGCGGCAATGGTATGTCGCTCAGTACCGGCCAGAAACAACGCATCCTTATTGCCCGGGTGGTGTATAAAAACCCGGAGGTGATCCTTTTTGATGAAGCCACCAGCGCCCTGGATGCACGGAATGAAAGGGTGATCGTTAATAACCTGCATACTGTATTTGAAGGACGTACCGTTATAGTGATTGCCCACCGGCTAAGCACCGTAAGGAACGCAGATAAGATCGTAGTGCTGGAAAAAGGCGCTATTACAGAAGTGGGCACGCATCAGCAGCTGGTAGAGGAAAGAGGATTTTATTTTAACCTGGTCCGCAACCAGCTGGAGCTGGATGCATAACAACAAACCGTTTGATCATGCCAGTAAATAATACTATAGACACAGGGCACGATGAGGTGCTGGGCGAAAAACCCGTTTGGTTTATCCGGTATGGCAACCTTATATTACTGATCATGGTGCTGGGCTGCCTGTCTTTTACCGCCATCATCCATTACCCGGACGTAATGCAGGGCAGGGTAGAGATCCGGCATGCGGCCAATGCCTATACAGTAACAGCCCGCCTGCCGGTGTACGGCGCCGGTAAGATCGTGCCTGGCCAGCGGGTATATATTATCCTGGATAAATATCCGGCGGCCGAATTTGGAGAGCTGCTGGCTACCGTAACGGATAAACCGGTACAGGATACTACCGGGATGGTTACTGTAAAGCTGAGACTCAGCACCGGGCTGCAAAGTACCCGCGGGCAGACCGTGGGTCCGGATGAATGGGCTACCGGCGCCTGTAGTATCGTAGTGTCAAAGGAAAGAGTGTTCAAAAAATTGCTAAGAATTTAAACCCTATAATATGAAAAAGAAACAGCAAAAACCCGTAAAGTTGGCCCTTAACAAACAAACCATTGTCCGCTTGAATGCAGCTACCGCCGCCAGGCTCTTTGGCGGAATGGATGAAGGCGTTCCTACTATTGTCCGTTGGTCTGCTGCGGAAATGACCTGCAATTCGGGGACCACTACCGGCGGCGGTGCGATCTCGGCTTAAGTATTCATTACAGGCCTGTAACAAACACATCAACCGGCTGCTATCTTGTAAGCAGCGGGTTGGTGTGTATTTAATTAGAATAATGTGCTATATTAAAACGGTATGCGTATCACTCCTATGAAGGTAAAGTCTGTTATGTTGCAGCACATTCTTGCCTGGTGTATCTTTATCTTATATACCTATCTGACCAATCTGCTGGTGAATTTGCATGAAAATTTCCTGGATGTGGTCTTTGCCAACCTGCTTTCCATCTGGTCGTTTTATGCGGGTTATTTCAGTTTGAAAATGGTTTTTGTTAAGAAGCGGCCTTTGTCAGGTATCTGCTGCTGGCTGACGGGGCTCTTGTTCCTGTTCCTGCTCCGCTATATGTATGCTTTTCATCTATTGGCGCTACTGGATATTAAGCCTTATACAACCGATAAAGGAAAGGTGATCATCCGGGACTCTATCTTTTTATATATGCGGTTCCTGCTTTATTCCGTTGGATTTTATTATGCACGTAAAGCTGTCCTGAAAGAACGGCAATTGCGATTAGCGGAAGAAGAGCGGATGCGCTTGGAGAAACTGAACCTGCAAAGCGAATATGCTTTCTTGAGAAGCCAGATCAACCCGCATTTTCTGCAGAATACGCTGAACTTTTTCTATTCCAAGTCGATGAGCGTATCCAAACAGCTATCGGACGGCATCCTGTTGCTGGCAGAGATCATGCGGTATGCGCAGGTAACAGACGATAGCTCAGATGGCAAAGTGCTGCTGACAAAAGAGGTGGAGCATCTGAAGAATATCATTAAGATCAGCCAGATGCGCTTTAGCAGCAGCCTGTATATTCAACTAGCAATAACAGGGGATATCACCAGCATCCGCGTTATTCCCTTTGTGTTGATCAGTCTTGCAGAGAACGCCCTGAAACATGGAGAGCTGCGTGAAGAGATGCATCCCGTGCTTATATCCCTCAAAGTGGATACGGACCGTGAGACGCTTTATTTTGAGACCAGCAATAAAAAACATACCGGTCCCAGGGAGCTTTCCAGCGGCATTGGGCTGGTGAACATCCGTAAACGGCTAGAATGGATGTACGGCGACAAATTCACTTTCCTGGTACAGGACGAACCGGAATTTTACAATACCTATCTTGAACTAAAATACGAATAGCATGATACAATGTTTTATTGTGGATGATGAACAGCATGCCATAGACGTTATAGCCAATCATATAAAGGAGGTCCAGTTCCTGCAACTGGCCGGCGCTACTACTAACCCAATAGAAGCCATACAGCGGATCAACGAAGGGAAGATAGACCTGGTGTTCCTGGATGTACAGATGCCCAAACTGTCCGGATTAGAGCTGATCACTGCTATACAGCGCCCCGTGCAGTTTGTGCTTGTTACTGCCTACTCAGAATTTGCCACCGCCGGTTTTGACCTGGATGTGTTAGATTACCTGCTTAAACCGGTGCCTTTTCCCCGCTTTCTAAAGGCTGCCCACCGTGCTTTTAATAACTTCTCTTCCCGGGAGGCGTACACACATGTGCAGGAAGAGGATAATATGCAAGGCGATTACATTTTTGTGAAAGTGGAAGTGAAGGGAAAAATGCTGAAGATCAACCTTACGGATATTGATTATGTAGAAGGGATGAAAAATTATATTGCCATCCATCACAACGGCATTAAAACCATGGCCCTGCTAAGTATGAAAGATATTGAGGAACGCCTGCCCAGGAAACATTTTATACGGGTGCATAAATCTTTTATAGTAGCGGTGAAACAGATCAGCATGATAGAAGGTAACACCATCAAACTGGGCGCGCTGAAAACGGAGATCCCCATTGGAGACACCTATAAGCCCGTTTTCTTTGAGCTGATGAAGAAAAAGATCATGGAATGATTTGATAGCATGCAAGCGCGGGTTGGTCACAGGTAAGGCCCAGTTGGTGTATCTTATTTTACAGGCATATAGGTGTATGGTAATTTTGACTTTGGGTACAAAGTAAATTATCGTATGCATCAGATCGTAGAAAGAATATTAAAACAAACTGACCAGCTGATTGAGCAACATCCGCCCAAAAGGGACTATATGCTGGCGGGCTCCCTGGGACTAGGTCTTTATTACTCCCAGTTGTATGAACATTATGAAGAGGAAGCATACCTGGATAGATGCATCCGCATCATCGAGGATGTTTTTAATAAGCTGAACAACGGAGAGCCTTGCCTGTTAGGCGCTTCCCTGGCTAACGGCGTAGCCGGCCTGGCCTATCTCACCAACCTGGTGGCTGGTAAAGGCTGGCTGAATATTGATATTGAGTCGGAGTTTGAAGTGCTGGAGGAATACCTTTTTAAAAGCGCCCTCCAGGAAATTGAAGTGGACTGTGTAGATTACCTGCACGGCGCATTTGGGTGCATCCACTATTTTGCCACCCGTAAACATGCGGAGACACCCCGGCGTTATATCAATGAACTGGTGGACAAGCTGCTGTCCAGGATCATACGGGAAGAGAACGGGGTATGGTTCCGGAACCTGGTCTTAAAAAAAGCCGCAGAACAGGGGGCCAACCTGGGCCTGGCCCATGGGCAGTGCAGCATGCTGATGATCCTGATGAATGTTTTTGATGTATTGGATAACCAGGAGGAAGTAAAAAAAGTGATCCGTCAGGGAGTGGAGTACATTATGTTACAGAAGCGGGATATTGACCCGGAAGAAGGCCGTTATAATATCTTTCCCTTTCATATTAACCGGGAGGAGCCGGAAGCCGCTACCCCGAACCGGCTGGCCTGGTGTTATAGCGACCTGAACGAAGTGCTGCTGTTTTATAAGGCTGCCAGTTTTCTTAAATGGGATGAGCTTAAAAGGCTGGCCGACCTGGTGGGGCTGCAGACGTTGATGCGCAAGGACCGTCCATCTACGTTGATAGATGATACGCATTTTTGCCATGGCTCTGCCGGCGTGGCGCAGGTTTACCGGAGGATCTACCAGGAGAGCGGGCTGGTGGCTTATGAGAAGGGGTATGAGTATTGGATAGAGCAGACGGTGCTGATGCTGGAGCATGAGTTGCGGACGGATTATTACAGGGGGAAGGAGTCTGATTTGCTGGAGGGATTGGCGGGAGTGGGGTTGACGTTGTTGTCGTTTATATCGAGGAAGGAGTTGAAGTGGAGTGAGATGTTGTTGTTGTGAAATTGAGTGAAAAAAAATTTGGCGAATTGAAAATAGTTTTTACCTTTGCAATCCCATCAAACGAAAGGATGATGGTAGAAAGGAAGGGAGTTTAGCTCAGTTGGTTCAGAGCATCTGCCTTACAAGCAGAGGGTCGGCGGTTCGACCCCGTCAACTCCCACAGAAGAGAGTCCTGCCAGATGGCGGGACTTTTTTGTTTGTATGAGGTTCTGGAGGATAACGCTGCCCGGCCAATATAAACCCAAAGTCCCGCCACCAGGCAGGACTTCTTTATATATGCTTCTTAGGGGTAATGAATCGAAATGGTTCCGGCCGTTACCGGATATGTAAAACGCCCTGCTTGTCGAAAGAGTATTGGATATCATTAAACGCTTTCAGCAGTTCCAGCGATTTTTCCATGGGTTTGTTGCGGTCTATCAGTCCGGTGAATCGTTTCTGGCTGATCTTCGGGTCGTCTATGACTACTTCTACGCCAAACCACCGCGGGATCACCTTGCATACTTCCCCCAGGGTTGTATTATCAAAATAATAGATCCCCTGCCGCCAGGATAATACTTCATCCGCATAAAAAGGCCGTACCTGGATATCGCCCGCCGCAATAACTGATTCGAACCCAGGTTTCAACGCGCTATGTTTACCATTGCCCTGCACCTTTACTGCGCCTTTTACCAGCGCCACCCTTTCTACGCCGTCGGTATAGGTGTTAATATTAAACTCTGTGCCCAGCACCTGGATGGTGCTGTTAGGCAAATGCACCAGAAATGGTTTTGACTCATTGTGGGATACCTTAATATAAGCTTCTCCCGAGATGGATATTTCCCTGGAGGCGCCGGCAAAGGTAAAAGGGAACTTTAAGGTAGTCGCAGAATTCAGCCACACCTCAGATCCATCAGAAAGCTCTATCTTATAATCTTTGCCGGCAGGTACTGTTAAAGTAGCCAGGTTAAGATGCTCATCATTGGTATTGGTCGTAGAATAGCGCAAGGTCTTATTTAAATTATGTAATGTCATGGCGCCTACCGGTACCTGCCCCTGGGAGGTGCTGAGATCAATTTTTTCGCCGCCGGGCATTTGCAGCTCAATGTTATGCCTGGAGGAATAAACAATGGACGGTTTTTGTTTTATGAAGAATTTTGAAAGATAGATGCCGCCAATGACCGCCAGAATAGTAGCGGCCACGCTGGTAGCCAATCGTATATTAAACACCTTTTTGCGGCTTTTCTGGACATCCGGTAAGATCCGGTTCAATACTTCCTCCGGGTTATATGCCGCCTTCCATTCCTGTATGTCTTCCCTGGCATGGAAATCATGCCGTTCTTTCCATACTGCATAGGCCGCAGGATCGTTAGCAACACTTTGTTGCAGGAACTTCCGATCCTCATCGCTAATGATATTGGCGATCTCCTGTCCCGTAAGATTCTCAATTTGATCTAAGAAGTTCATATTCTATCTAAATACAGCATTGGCATTAAAACATACTAAGTTGATCACCGGAATTTTGACTTTTTCCGGAGAATGGATAGTCCCCTGGCTACGGCATTTCTGAGTGATTGTACCGGCTGACCCGTTTTTAGCGCGATGTTCTCGTAACTTTCGCCATCCAGATAATACATCTCAATAGCACTCCGGGCTGCATTGCCTTTGATAGCTTCCACGGCTTTCCTCACTTTGTTCGCCAGTTCCTCATTGTTTTTGTCACCGGGAAGCTCAGGAGGGGAGATGTGCTCATTCGTTTGGCGAAGCTGATAATTAACGTAATTCTGCGCGGCTTTATCCTTATGTACTCTATTGATATAGGCATTCCGTAAGGAAATAAAGAGAAACTTACGGATGTCTTTGCTGGCGTCGATACTGGCCCGCTTTTCCCAGAGATTGGCAAATACTTCCTGTACCAGGTCTTTGGCATCGTCCTTATCCTGGCAATAGAAAAGCGCTTCGCCATACAGCCAGGAACTATAGTTATGGAATAGTTCTGTGAATGCCTGCTCACTGCCCTTTTTAAAAGCTGCTACAATTGATATGTCTGTGCTATGCGTGTTTTGCATTTATTTCAGCATGACTACGATTCGGGAGGCGTAAGTTAAAGAAGACAACGGACGAAGGACCGGTGCACGATAGCAGTTATCCAGAGAGAATTTACAACATTCGTTGGGATCGTAAAAATATAGTTTAAGAATGACAATTACAATACCTCTAAATCTCATGTAGATTTAATGAAAAAAATTCAATTATACGGTTAATTCAATGTAAACCCCATGTTACTTAATTGTTATTAGTAAAATTTTTTTCAATGTGCCTTAGTATGTTTTTTATAGGTTCTTGTATTTAGAAGAGAATGTTCAGAAACTATAGATTGTTATGTTCAGTATGCAAGGTAAAATCAGCTTCAACAGTGAACGCAGGTCTTTTCAATCGGTAATACATATGATGTCAAGTTTGCGTTCTTAGAACGTTAACCAACTATTAACAATTTTCACAAGCTCTTAACTAAAACTAACGATTAAACGCTACTAATCTATGGTACAAACTTGGGGTCAATGGATGTTCAGAATACTGGCATTGAGCATCCTTATCCACACATCCTTATGCCTGAAAGGGATGCCACGCGGTCAAAGCGACCAGGGCAGCAAAAAAGTGACAGTGATTGCAAATAATAATACGTTAAGGGATGTATTCCGGAGTATCAAAAAGCAGACGGGGTTGGAGTTTTTTTATAGTACGGCGGTGTTGAATCAGGAGGAGAAGGTGACGGTGAATATGGTGGATAAGACGTTGGATGCTGTGTTGGGGAGGTTGTTGCAGGGGAAGGGGTTGACATGGGTGTATATGGATAATATTGTGAGGATAGGGAGGGAGGAGGAGAGGAAGAGTAGCGTGGGAGATGAGGTTGTAGGTGATACGGCGGTGACGGCGCAGGCGATTAGTGGGAAGGTAGTAGCGGCGGATGGGACACCGATACCGGGGGCGACTATAATCATTGAACGAACAAAAGACGGCGCCACCAGCGATGCTGAAGGAAAGTTTAGTCTATCAAATACAAAAGCTAATGATGTAATTGCAATAAGGTCTGTTGGTTTTAAGTCAAGGGAGATTTCCATTAAGGGTAAGACATTACTGGTTCAGCTGGAAATTGCTGTAAATGCTTTGGATGAAACTGTCGTAGTAGCCTATGGCACCAGCACAATGCGTTCTAATGTAGGAGCGTTAATGGTTGTAAAAGGGGAAACAATCGCCAATCTGCCAAATAGATCCTTCGATAAAAGTCTGCAAGGTCAGGTGCCAGGGTTATTGGTTACGACAGGTAGCGGAGCCCCTGGGGGAGGACTAAGCAATTTTGTATTAAGGGGAATTGGAACCGGAGGGGAAAAAACTCAGCTGTCATTTAGACAACCACTTATTGTTATTGATGGCGTTCCGACAGTATCGGTGGATTTTATTGAGGCACTAGGACCTTCAAATGCTCCGCCTTCCACCAATGCCCTGGCACAATTGAATACGGATGATATTGAGACAATTTCTGTGTTGAAGGACGCTTCTGCTATAGCTTTATATGGATCAAAAGCAAGTAATGGCGTTATCCTGGTTACTACAAAAAAGGGCAAGGCCGGCAAAACATCGTTTAGCTTTCATCATTTAAGTGATGTGTCAAGTCCCATTTATAAAAGAAATAAGTCCCTTAACCAGCATGAATACCTTGAGTTATTAAAGGAATCGTATAAAAATTCGGATTCGTCTTATTGGACAGATGACCGTATCAATAGTGATTTAGGTTCATTGTTCCCAACGTACTCAAATGCCCAGGGTACGCCGGTCTTTTATGATCAGGAGGATTGGTTCAAGGCAATTTATAATAATACCGCGATTACAAATACAGATGAGCTTTCAATTTCGGGGGGAAATGATAAAACGCTGTACTATTTCAATACGGGGTATACCTCGCAAAAAGGAACAATAAAGCATACCGGATTCGATCGACTGTCTTTGCGGTATAATTTTTCAAATCAAATAAATCCATGGATTAAAATTGGCTTGAATTCGAGCCTGTCCTATACCAATCAGAGTTATTTAAATAGTAACAGCAATGGTTATTTTGCCGGCGCATCTGGATTTCCGTATACCATACCTGTATTGGATCCCATTCATTTGAAAGACGGGACTTATTATTTGCAACCATTTGTTACTCCGGGAAGTTATTTTAATAATCCACTCGCAGATTTGGAGTACGATATAAACAAAACACAATCATATCGAGTAATAACCAGTTTATATGGAGAATTGAAATTCCTGAAGGATTTTACTTTTAGAACTGATGTAGGAACCGATGTGTTAATTGCTCAAATTAAGCAAAAAACAGACCCCCGGCTATCTACGAATATATATTCACCACCAGGTGTCGGAGAGATACAAGATTTTAATGATTTTTATAACAGAATAATTAATACGAATGTTCTGCGATATAGCCGATTGTTAAATGGCAAGCACGCTATTAATTTTTTGCTGGGACAGGAAGCACAAATCGAGAGAAGAAATTACTTTATAGGAATTAAACAAGGGTTGTCAATCCCCTATTTGAACGATTTATCAGCCGCTACAACGGTAGTTGACACAAGAGGAACTAGCTCCAAAACTACGTTGCTTTCATTTTTTTCACAAATGAATTATAGTTATAATGGTACGTATCACCTTTCATTGAGCGCTCGTAGAGATGGCTCCTCCAAATTCGGAGAACGTAACAGGTTTGGGAACTATTGGTCGGTAGGCGGCGGATGGGAACTAACAAATGAAGCTTTTTTAAAGCAGAGCAAACTGTTAAATTATCTGAAAATCAGAGCTAGTATTGGATCGTCTGGCAACTCGGCGACAATTAATGTGGTGGATCGTTATAATCTGGTTGCAGCAGGTAATTATAATAATTTGCCTGCTGGTATTGTAACCCCAGGTAATCCAAATATAGGCTGGGAGAAAGCGTTGAATAAGGATATGGGAGTTGATTTTAAAGTATTCAACGAACGGTTGTCAGGTACAATTGATGTATACAAACGAGATATTTCAAATTTGCTGTACTTCATTACTCTCCCTCCGAACTCCGGAACTGTAGGTGTAAACGGAAATATTGGGAAAATGCAGAATAAAGGTGTGGAGGTGACAATATCGGCGGATGCCATCATCAAAGATAATTTTAGTTGGAACATAAGTTTTAATTGGAGTACAAATAAAAACAAATTAATCAAGGCAGATGTACCATTAACAACCGATGGGAATTTCATAAATAAAGAAGGGGAAAATTTTAATTCCTTCTATTTAGTTCGGTGGGGAGGTGTGAATCCTGACAATGGGGCTCCTCAATGGCTTGACAAAGATGGAAAAGTAACTAGTACTTACTCATATGACGATAGGGTGATTGTAGGAAAACCACAGCCGGACGGTTATGGGGGGATCACCAATAATTTCCGCTATGGTAATTGGGATTTGTCATTTCTCCTATATTATCAATATGGATATAAGATATATGATGAGACGTCTGCGAGTATGATTAATGATGGCGCTAATTTTCCATACATGAATCAATCAAAGCAGGCATTGGACAGGTGGCAGAAGCCTGGAGATCATGCTGCTAACCCTAAAAGGGTGTTAAATAATACTGCAACGGTTGATGCTAATTATTATACAAGTACACGGTTTTTATTTGACGGAGATTTTGTCAGGTTGAAAAACGTGTTGCTTGGTTATACATTTCCAACCAGTTGGATCAGGAGAATAGGTATTAGTAAAGCAAGGTTGTATGGACAGGCATATAATCTGGCGTTATTGACAAAATTTAAGGGAATCGATCCGGAGAATATAGGGATAGCTGGCGCTCAAGGATTCGCATATCCACAAGCAAGGTCTTATTCTTTAGGACTGGATATTAATTTCTAATAAACATGCTATTTGATAGCTCATTGAAGACGTAAAAATGACCGATATGAAACAGTATGCTCACCGCCTTATATTGCCCCTTCTAATAATTTTGGTATCCTGTAAAAAGGACTTTATGAATACTCCGCCCGGAGACAAGGCGGTTACAACAGAATATATAAACAGTCTGGCTGCATGCGATGAATTATTAAATGGGGTTTATCTTAAACTAAGTAATCCGTTTTATACCGGTTTAAATAATATCGTTTATGCAGAGGTGATATCTGATAATGCTAAGCCTAAAACAGGCGCCTCTCAATTGAATGCTCCTTACCTGTGGTCTATGACCACGAGTATGTCAGTAAGTACATCCAATTCCGGATTGGAAATGAATTCTACATGGGCTTCAGGATATGCTGTACTACGTCAGTTGGCATATGTGCTCGAGAATGTAGACAAGTACCGAAGCGAGGATACAAAGAAGGCGGATAATATAAAAGCTCAGGCACTTGCAATAAGAGCGTTAGTACATTATCAACTGGTTAATGTTTTTGCTCAGCCATATTTCTTTACGCCAGATGCATCTCATCCCGGAATTCCTTATGTAATAGCGTCTGATTACTCTTTAGCAATAAAGAGAAGCTCGGTAGCAGACGTGTACAAAAATATGATTGCTGATTTAAATGATGCGATTCCATTATTTGCAGGAGAGAACAAGAAAGTGGTAATGAATAAAAATGCGGCAAGGGCATTGTTGTCCAGATTGTACTTGTTTAAGAGGGACTATGTAGACGCTGTTGGATTGTCTTTGCAGGTGCTAGCAGAGGTTCCTCTTATGATGAATACGACTTCTCTTCCCACTAATTATCCGCATAATTTATTTACGGATAATGAATCGGAGGCGTTGTTTCAGTTAACTCCATTAGCTATTGGAATTAATGCAAGCGTGAGTACGTCTTATGCGGGATATTATTTTAATTCAACCAATCCTATATTCTATGCAACCGCTGATGTAGCAGATTTATTGGCAGAGTATGCCCAGGATTTGAGAAACGAATGGGTTAAAAAATCGGGCGACAATTGGATTATAACTAAGTTTCCCAAAGGGGTGGTCGCTGGCTTTTCTGATCCTTCAAAATCACATTATCAAACGTTACTTCGCTCGTCTGAAATGTGTTTGACGGCTGCGGAGTGCTATTGCTCTCTTAATAAAGAAGACAGCGCCAGATACTATCTTAACCTTATTAGAGAACGGGTTGGTGTCCCTATAGTAAATGCAACTGGAGTGGCTCTGACTGATAGCATTGCGAAGGAACGAAGGAAAGAGCTGTGTTTTGAAGGGATCCGAATGTATGATCTTCTTAGAGCCGGGAAGAGCATTTATAGAAAGGATGCAACGAATCCACTGGCAGTGACTTTGCCATATCCAAGTAATAAGGCAATTGCGCCTCTTCCATTAACCGAAACTCAATTGAACGGGCTGGAACAGAACGTTGGCTACTAATATAATAGATTGAAATTATAATACACCTTAAAAGAATAACTATGATCGTGTGTAAAAAGAGAAGTTACTTCTTACTTTTCATATGTGTACTCCTTATTTGTTGTCAGAATATTTATGGTCAGAAATTGACGGTGTTGACTGGCTATGCAGAAAAGTTAAAAAATACGGATTCAATTACTATTACTCTGGATGATGGAGGGAATGCGGACTATCATAAGGATAGAATCAAAGTGCCACTAACGGATGGACGTTTTTTCTTTAAAAAAACGCTTACTCATCCAGCAATGGTCGTAACTCCGTTTAATAGTGGAGGGTATAGCTATATCATGGAGCCGGGGGATAGCATCAACATTTTTATTGACGAAAATAACAGCCTCGCTTTTTCTGGAAGGGGGAGTTTAAAATTCAGGATAATTGAAGATGCTAAGATCATAAATGACAGTGTTAGGCTACCACCGAACCCTTACTTCACGAGTTGTGACTCAATAGGAGATTACCTGGCAATGTGCCATTGGGTAGATACAGTACAGATAAAGCGTCTTGCATTCCTGGAAACTTATAAAGACAGCATTTCTTCTAATGCTTTTTTGTTAATGCAGGCGGCTCTTATTACTCAGGCTGAATCTTATCGACTGAGGAAAATGCAGTCGCTAATGGCTGCAGTACACTTTTTTAAAACAATAAAAGTGTCTAAAGAGGAACTGGGAGATTTGTATGATAGTACAGTAGAGCGATCGGCGTTTAGAAATATTATTGCGCGGCACGACGATATTTCAGCTGGCTGGTATGCAACCGAACTCGCATTAATGTATTTGCCGACTAAGAATTGGAGGGATAACAATTTTTCAGAAACTAGCTTTGAGGCAATAGGAGATGAATACAAAGAGGCGGGAATGTTATTTAATGGGCTTCTTCGAGAGAAAATAATATCATTGAGATTAAAGTTTTGGCTAGGTAATAGAGCAATAGGAGACAGATTTGTTGATCTTCAGAATTGTGTAAAGGATTATCTATCCAAAAGCGATTATCCTGAATATAAATCCTGGATAAATGGTATATATGAAAAGGCTGTGAAAGTAGCGAAGGGAAATAGAGCACCGGGTTTTTCTCTGTATGATCATAATGGGGAGTTAGTATCATTGGAAGATCTAAAGGGTAAAGTGATATTACTTGATTTTTGGTTTACAGGGTGTGGCCCTTGTGCGGGATTAGTACCTGTAATGTCAAAGATTGAAAATGCTTTTAACAATAACCCTGATGTGAAATTGGTGAATGTGTCGGTGGATGAAGACTTGGGTAAATGGAAGAAAAGTTTGATAGAAAGGAAGTATACAACAGGATCTGGTATTTGCCTGAACATAGGTAAGACTTCAACCGTTAATGACTACAATGTACACAGTTTTCCTAGTGTATTTTTAATCGATAAAGGCGGATATATTGTAAGTATATCTCCGCCCGACGCCAGGCCATCAAATAATGGAGAGGAGATGATTGAACAGATAAATAAGCTATTGAAGCCAGCTGAGCATCATCACTAGCCCGCCATATCTTTCTTTAAACTATAATAGCCGTTTCTATGAAGAGGTTCTTAATATTCTGTTTACTTATTGTGGTTTTGCTAGGTAAAGGATTGGCAGAGAGGCCAAATATTGTTACTACTGACGGACCGTATGTTTTTTATTTGAAAGATTCCATTGAGGTCAGGGAGATCGTTGACAGTAATGGCCGGCTGGTTCCTGTAAAGAGTTTATATTTTAATAGTGAAAAGCCGCGGATTAAGCTAAATGTACCGGTAGTTGGAAACCCAAAGCATGGTTTTGCTGTTTCCCTAAAGGATATAGTGGGTGAGGAGCCGTCAGTATTTCCAAACATCGGTAAGATGCTGATTGTATCTGACATTGAAGGAGAGTTTGAGGGGTTCAGGCAGCTTATGATTTCAAATAAAGTAATGGATAGCTTGTACAATTGGACTTTTGGCAGTGGACATTTAATTATCTGTGGAGATTTGTTTGATAGAGGGCAGGATGTGGCAGCTTATCTGTGGTTACTTTACGAACTCGAGGGGGCTGCAAAAGTGCACGGAGGATATGTTCACGTATTATTAGGCAATCATGATATCATGAACTTATCTGGTGATTGGAGATATGTGGAACCTAAGTATTTTGAACAAGCCGCAATAATGGGAAAAGATTATAGTGAGTTGTACGCGGACCGTACTGAATTGGGAAAATGGCTACGTTCGAAGAACATTATTGAAAAAGTCGGTGATTATCTTTTTTTACACGGAGGCATCTCCCCGGAGCTCCTTAAGAAGAATTGGCGGATTTCAGAGATTAATAGTATCGCCAGGCCCTATTATGGCATAAATAGCGCTAATATACCCGATTCTTTAAGAGTATTGTTTGATGGTGAGACCTCTCCGTTTTGGTATAGGGGGTATTTCGAAGAAAGTGCTCCAACATCTCTCTCAGAAATTGAAAGGACATTGTCTTTATACAATTGCAAGTATATTGTGATTGGACACACAATTGTTGATGAGATCAAGCCACTATATGGCGGTAAGGTATTTGCGGTGGATGTTAACCATCATAAAGGTGTTCACCAGGCATTATTAATTGAAAACGGAAAGCCTTACATGACAGACAGCAATGGAAATCTAACAGAGTGGTATATGCGATAATAAAGTTGAGTTAAATTATGCTTGGACAAATTTTTATTTTCAGACCTACCAGCGAATTTATGAACTGAAATTCCTTTACAGCCGATGTTAGTAATTTAGTGTTGTATCCTGAGCGCTCGGATCAATCATTTGTTAACTAATAAAAACTGTAATTACTATGCAAAAAAGAACTTTTTGGGGCATGCTGATTTTAGCAATGTCTAGCGTTACTGCTTTCGCTATTCCCTCCATGAAAGCACCCAAAGCCCCCATTCAAGCATTAGATGGCCGTTGTATTCAGAGCGGAGCTGTTTGGAGCTGTGTTACTGCAACCAACCCGACATGTAAAACTGATCTGACTCACGGAGGAACTACTAATGCTCACTTCCAGGCAGGCCACGTAAGTAAAGCTGCTTGTGATGCCATACATTAATAGATAGTATAACTAGAATTTTGGCAGCTTTCCACTGAGAAGGTGGAAAGCTGCTTTATTTGTATTTCTATGTATAAATCTTTGATAGTGTATGAAATCCTGTTTGTTAAAATTTGTTTGTCAGCATTCCTATAAAATAGGACTATTTATTTGGGTGACCCTTATGGGATGCTATAGCGGAAATGAAGCGCAGTTGCCGCCACCCAGCCACATCCCCCTTAGTGCCAGGTATCAACTTGCAGGTGTGGCAGTAACCACAGACACAATAAAATTGCCTATTGATTCATTGACAGAAAGCAAATTTTCATGTTTTAATTTTAAACAGCTGGGTACTCAATCGGTTTTCGCTTTTTTTGATAAAAATACATTCTTACTCAATATATATGATCTCCATCGAAAAGAATGTATAAAGCGATTGAATATAAAAGAGATTGCTAAGGATTATAGGCCATTGTTGAGAACCAAAGTATATTTCAAAAGCTATGACAGTATTTATGTTTATAGTAATATGAATCTTTACCGAATTGATACAAATGGAACAGTAAAGGATAGTATTGGGTTATTGTTTGATCCCTATCGGGCATCCTCTTCTTTCCAAAATACGAGTCCGCCTGTATTTGTGGACAATCAATTGGTTTTGCCTGCATCACCTACGCTAGATTGTACCAATAAAGGGGATTTGCAAAAGTGGCGGCTCGTATACAGGATTGAATGGAATATTTCCAAAGCGTCCCTGTTATACAAATTGCCAGAGTGGTCTTTGGATAGTATGTATGATAAGCAGTTTTTGGCGCCCTCATACTGCTATAATCCGCTGAGTAAGCAGTTCGTTTTTAGTTTTGCCCCGGATAGTAATATTTATGTAACCGATCTTGTAAAGACACATTATTCTTATTCATGTAGAAGTCAAGGCGTCTCTAAGAATATGCCATCTTTTACTCTAGAAGACATTAAAGATGGCGAAAGTAGTTATAAAGCCTTTTTGAAGAGGGATTCATATGGGCCGGTTTATTTCGATCCTTACATGAAACGTTATTTAAGGGTTGCGGAGAAGAAAATTAACGGACTTGAGTATTCGGATAAACAATTGATAAAAGAGCATAGCATTCTTATTATGGATAGCAGTTTTAGGGTTATTGGAGAATCTATTGTGGATAAGAATATTAATCTATATAGCTTAATATTTACTCCTAATGGGATGTATGCCAGGGCTGATAGTACAAGAAGCGAGGATACCATTTATCTGGTGAAGCTTGATTATGAAGATCTGGCTGATAAAGTGCTTACCAAAAAATAATAATTAATTTTTAAAGATCTTGTAATATGATGTTCAAAATATCAAAGTACCTCATATTTTTCTTTTTTGCAGGAATGGGATGTATTTCCGGGCATAGAGAGAACTTACAGACTTCAATTATTCAGGGAGATACATTGCAAACTAATTTGTTTAATAAACTTGTTGACTTGACTGGACATTCTATACCTGAGAACCGACTGTCCGATTCATTGTCATTTATGATAATACCAATAGATGCATCATGTAATTATTGCCGTGATAAATCTGTTGATAGTTTGAATACTGCATTGGACGAAATGAACAATCATCATTTTGCTATTATCACTGGCAATGGGATGAAAGCGATTAAAGCTTATTTTTCTGGTGATAAAAGAAATATGCCAGTTAAGGATGGTCAGGTATTCGTAGATTTCGAAAACAAAGCGTATCTGAATGACCTTGTTTTTCTTCATCCAACATTTTACTATAGCTTCAACAAAAGAGTGTATGTAAAGGTGAAGACCGTACCGATTACAATACATGATGATTTGAGACGCTTCTTTGTAAATTGACCTATGTGGAATGTGCAAGCAGTTATCTATGGATATTTTCTTGCTATGATGTATTATAATAATGGCATTTGGGCGAACTGCTTTTTGGGAAAGATGTTTGTATCTTTTTCCAAAAGCAGTTCGAGATGAGATAAAAGGTGAAAAGGTTTGTAAAGTTGGGAAAGATCTGGAAGAATGTGTAGAGCTATGTACCTCAGATTGAATAAGGTGTTTTGGAGGAGGATTATTGACTAAGAGAAAAGTGGGAACTTTATTTCATCTTGATTGCAGTATCTTAATAAAAAGTGTACGACACCGCTGCATCCAACCATGAAATCGGGAACGGGACTTTTTGCTTTCTGCACGAGCCAATAAGTGCCATAATGTGGGTCAACCTGTTTTAATTGCATTATCACTTTAACAATCCATCCTGCCCGTTCGTTCCATTGACGGTCCCCTAACGTTCTAAATGCTTCCAAATAGATTTCACCCAAGCCGCTAATGCCATGACATTGACTTAAGTTGTTTGCCACCACTTTTTCGTCATAATTGTATAATGCTCCTCGGGCAAATGAAGCATAGGTTTTTTCTTTCAATATACTGTAGGCCTTTAAGAATACCAGCGCTATACCAGGAGGGCCCTCGCACCACCACCGTGAAATTTCCCTGTCGGTCCGGGTATTCCAGGAAAGAACGCCTTGGTTGCTGGACGACTGCCGCATTAGCCAATTTAAACCTTTTATAGCCCCGTGTAAGGCAGTATCATTGTCATATCGTTGAGCATATTCTAAAAGGAAATAAATTATACCTCCTACACCATTTGCAAATCCGGGAATTTTTTCCTTTTTATTTTGGCTATTTAGTCGTATCCAGGAGCCATCTTTTTCTTGCGTTCCCAACAATAGGTCAACGTAGTTTTTTAGATGGCTTTTCATCAGACCGGGATCAATGTGGTCATGACACAACCAATAAGCCATTCCCTGGCCAGCGATGCCATGTGCAAAGTTTAGTTGGTCATTGCTTCTGGTTAACCAGGTTTCTATCCAGTTGGAGAATTTTTTTTCGGGAGATAAGATTCCTTGTTGTATTGAAATTGATATTGATGAGGAGATCCCGGCACTACCGAAATGCAGACCTGGTAATAGGTCGATTGTATCATTAATAATCCCTTGCTCCAGGAGTTCAATCCCTTTGTAAATATATGGTTGAGAACTGTCTATATTAGCGCCGGTTTTCCTGGCAACGCTTAATAGGTATAGTATGCCGGCCATACCGCGACTGAATAGGAGGTAATACCCTTTATCTAATCTGCCTTCACTATTCTGTCCATCAGTTAGTGCGCTTTCGGAGAACCATATGTACTCGTCAGCCATTAATGGCGATGAGATTGCGCGTATGGCATCTTGTATAGTCTCTTTAAGCTGTATTTGCGAAATCGAATGATTTGTTTGTGGATTTTGTGAAGGAGTTACGTGTTCTATGTCAGACTTATACTGTTCGATTGCCTTTTTTATTGTTGACAGAGCGGGACGGCCTTCAGCTTCAGTAAGTAGGCAGTTTGTGATGTTACCTGCCAGGGTTGCGTCACTAATAAAAAAACGTACATTTTCTTCTGTGCGGTTGGAATTTGGATCGATAATTTTAATTGGATCTATTCCTGTAAGCACTTTGAAAATAGTTGCTCCCACAGCATAGACATCTTCTTTTATAGTGGGTAAGGAGCAAGCCAATTGCTCAGGCGACATATAGCCGAAAGTGCCCAGCATAAAAGGCGGTGAGGGTGAATGTTTTGAAATTGAATATGATAGCTCCAGGTCAATAATATGTAGCTTATCTTTTTTATCTATAAGAAAGTTTTCGGTATTTACATCACGATGAATATATCCTTCATTGTGTAGACGTTCTAGTAGGTCAATTAATTGCAATAGATAGTCCAAAAAAGTAATAGCCTTGTTTTCGTGTTGATCGAAATGATTCCATAGTTTGGCTCCATACTCATTTCGTTTCGATGCCAGCGATTTACCATTTATGTAATCTATTGCTATGTAATAGGAATTATCCGCCTCAAACGAGTCTAACAGTCTTGGTAGCCGTAGTTTTCCTGTAAGGTTAGAATGCAATTCTCGTTGCCATAATATTCTGTCCCTGATGTCGCGGTCATATTTATCTACATATGCGCCTCGTTTCCCTTCTTTTAAGATGCATAACCCCCATTTGAATAGTCCCTTTATATAAAAGCATTTTATTACCTCTCCTTTTATGTCATTTTTTAGTTTCTTTAATACGAGGTAATGTTGGTTTATTATTTTCTTATCTGTATTTGATTTATCGTCATTCCGCATGGCGGCTACTTGATAAAGGTTTTCATTTTCTTCCATATAATTATTTTGTAGGATTATCAGAGCTCGATATTACCAATACACTGGCTATAAGCGGGTTGTTACATTGCACTTTGGATGAAATGCCATCATGAAACTCCCATCTTCATCATAGTAATAACTCTGCCGGGAATTTGAAAACTTTATAGGTGCACCTAGTTCTTTCATTATATTCAAATAGAGATAAACGCTTCTTTCGCAAATACCTATTTTTTCTGCCAGCTCCGCTGGTGTACCGGTGTTTTTTATTCTAATGAAATAATCGATCCTTTGGATTCGGTGAAAGATTTCTCTTGACATAAAAGATTGTTTGAGCGGATTTTACCATGAAGACGGTATGATGAATGCTAATCAGATATTTTTGTTCCACCTAGACAGGCAGAACATTCTCTTCATAGCAAATAACCCCGTAGACGCGACTCGTCGGGGGGCAATAATATAATGTACTCGAGTGATGGGCACAGGTTTACAGTGGTTCATGGTCCTTAATTTTGAGGGTTCCGTATCAAATGAGTCCGACAACTTATTGGCCGCAGAGCGGAGTCAACAGATTTAACTGTTTGTCTTTTGCTTATAAAAACGGGTTACATTCATAATCATGGGCAAATAAAGATACGTTAGCCGTCTCTTTTGCGTCTATATGAAGTTACTGTTAATTGCAGGTTAACTACTATCAATCCTGCCAAAAATTAATAGTCAATTTGACCGTTATTTGCTTTATACACCATAGGCGTCATTCCCGTTATCTTCTTGAACGCCCTGATAAAATTGCTTGGCTCCGTATAGCCCACCTCAATGGCCACTTCATTTATAGTAAGCGAAGTTTCTAGCAGCAGTTTGGATCTCTCTATCTTTTGTATAGTAATAAAATCATGTACACTCATCATAGACAGCTGTGAAAAAAGCTGCTGCATTTTGGTTTTTCCAATCTTAAAATGGCTGCATAGAAGAGGAATGGTCAATTTTTTATCTAAATTATTTGTTATAAACGCTTTTATTTTTTCGTACTCTTCCCGGTCGCTTCCCAAAACAGGATATTTCCTAAATTGTTCCTCGAGATCATTTAAGGACAACAACAATAGCCTTTTTGAACTGCTCTCAATCGTAATATGCCCAATGGTACCATTTACCTTATTGGCGAGTATACTATCCAACAATAGCCTGTTTCGATGTGAAATGACCGGCGCCTTTTGATATACTACCGGTAAATTATGCTCCGCCCTGAGGGCCACCTCTTTTAGGAAATCATATTGCTGAGAGAACTCTGATAATACATCTCGTTTCACATCTAACCGGCAGAACCTGTAAATGCCGGGCGTCAGAGCCATAAGGTATTGATCTGGCGGCAACCCGGCTAATTGAAACTGTCCCTCACTTAATGAAAGCGCGATGGAGGAGCCATCAACTGATTGGGTTATTTCGTTCTCCAGCATATACGTCAATGACAGAAGGAAGTCTGAGGTATCTACCTGAAGGATAGTATCTATACTTAGCACAATTACATAGTAGGTGAAGGTCAGGATGTCGTAGTCTACCAGCTGTTTTAGGATAACGCCAAATGCACCTTTGATGGTTGACCCAATGGCGCCACCTATGATGTGTTTTTTATAACGGGAATCAATTGCAGGCAAAGTTACAAGCTCTCCTGCAGACCAGTTAAAAGGAAGTAAGTTCATATGGTCTTTAAGAGGGTTTTAAATGCTTTGTGCAGATAGGTTAAAGGTAATTAGTTGAGTAGGAGAGACTGTTTTACCGGCAGCCTGACAAATATTTCTCCTGTTATAATGAATGAATAACGGTATCGATCTGGTAATATGGGCATGGTATTGAGTTAAACATTTAACAAATGGTACGGGCAAGACAGCTATTGAATACTAACTTTCTTTAGCAGTTATGAGTTACTTTAATAATGTCTTTAATGGTATACCTAAATTAACTAAAAGAGAACAGTGGCAGATCGGATAACTAAATACGACAAAAACTATTTGTCCGTTTGGATAAAAAATGGGTAGAGGCACAAAAAAATTACCCACCCCTTTGCAATTATTAGAAAAAATATATCTTTGCACTCCCGCTTTGGAAAAGTCATCGCGGAAGCAAATAGAAAAATATTTTGAATTTGACTTTAAGATAGAATTTTCTATATTTGCAACCTCTTAGAATAGAACGTCTTAATAGAGACTTCAAGATATTGGGAGTTTAGCTCAGTTGGTTCAGAGCATCTGCCTTACAAGCAGAGGGTCGGCGGTTCGACCCCGTCAACTCCCACGAAAGTCCTGCCTGGCGGCGGGACTTTTTTGCTTGTATCAACCTCTATTGTTACGGCATAAAAAAACAGCCAGCGATCTCCCGCCAGCTGTCAATATCTTCCAACCTAAACACCACCTTACCTCAACTCCCAATCCACCAATCCATTCACCCATTCCTTCCTATACGGCGTCGTAATCTTAATATAATTATCCGTATACCCTTCCATCATCCCCTCCTTATCATGCCCTTCAAACAACACCTTCCGCGTCTGTCCCAGGTGCTGTTCCGTAAAATACTGCATCTTTTTATGACTCAGATTCCGCAGCATCTTATTCCGCTCATGCCGGACGTTCACTGGTACTACCGGCTGTATCTCCAGCGCATGGGTATTGGCGCGTTCAGAATAAGTAAATACATGCAGATAAGACACATCCAGCCCATGCAGAAAATCATAAGTATCCCGGAAGTGCTCATCGCTTTCTGACGGGAAGCCTACGATCACGTCCACGCCAATAGCGCAATGCGGCATGAATTGTTTGATCAGCGCTACTTTTTCCGCGTACAGTTCCCGGCGGTAGCGGCGGCGCATCAGTCCCAGTATCTCGTTGTTGCCACTTTGCAGGGGAATATGGAAATGAGGCATGAATTTGCGGCTGTTGGCTACAAACTCAATGATCTCGTTGCTCAGCAGGTTAGGCTCTATAGAGGAAATGCGGTAGCGTTCAATGCCGTCCAGCGCATCCAGGGCCTGGATCAGCTCAAAAAAGGTCTCTTCCCTTTTTTTGCCGCCCTGCAGGCCTTTGCCAAAATCGCCCAGGTTTACGCCGGTGAGTACGATCTCCTTTACGCCGCTGGCTGCCAGGGTGCGGGCATGTGTTAATACGTTCTCCACACTGTCGCTGCGGCTTTTACCACGGGCCATGGGAATGGTGCAGAAAGCGCAGGTGTAGTCGCAGCCGTCCTGTACTTTCAGGAAGGTGCGGGTACGGTCGTGCAGGGAGTAGGAGGCATGGAAGGATGATACGTCCTCAATATCGCAGGAGCAGATCCTGGTGCTATCGCCTTTGGTCAGCGTTTTCAGGTGGTCTACGATATTGAATTTTTCGGCGGCGCCCAGTACCAGGTCCACGCCTTCGATGGAGGCAATTTCTTCCGGTTTCAGCTGGGCATAGCAGCCGGTGATCACTACCATACTTTCCGGCGCCCGGCGTTGGATACGCCTTACAAGTTGCCGGCATTCTTTGTCGGCATTGTCGGTAACGGAGCAGGTATTGATCACATATACATCTGCCAAACCATCAAAATCTGTCTTCACAAAGCCGTCCTGCTCCAGCAACCTGCTAATGGTAGAGGTCTCTGAAAAGTTCAGCTTGCAGCCCAGGGTGTGAAAAGCTACTGTCTTGGACGTTGTCATAAAGGAGGGCAAAATTACAAAAAAAGCCGTTTATTCCCTCCCAAGGCTCCTGATAGGGTTGGCCAATGCCCCTTTGATGGCCTGCACGCTTACAGTGCACAGGGCAATAAGCACCGCCACTGCGCCTGCCAGGGCAAACATCCACCAGCTAAGCGGGATCCGGTAGGCAAAGCCCTGCAGCCATTTGTCCATCGTCCACCAGGAAATAGGGGTGGCGAGGAGCAGGGCGATCAATACCAGTTTCAGGAAGTCCTTGCTCAGCAATTGAACAATACCGGGAATGCTGGCGCCCAGCACTTTACGGATCCCGATCTCCTTGCTCCGTTGTTCCGCACTAAAGGCTGCCAGCCCAAACAGGCCCAGGCAGGAGATCAGAATGGCCATGCCGGTAAAGGCGTTGATGATGTTGGAAAGTACGATCTCGGTTTCATATTGTTTTTGTACTTCATCGTCCAGGAAGCTGTATTGGAAGGGCAGGCCCGGCGCGTTCCGCTGCCAGATGATTTTTATTTTGGCCAGCAAAGCCTTGTAGTTGCTGCTTTCGGTATTTACCATTATATCGCAGAGGGCCGGGCTTTGGGGATCGTAGAGCAGCATAAAGGGTTTTACGGTCTCATGCAGGGAGTTGAAATGAAAATCCCGTACAATACCGGCCACCTCATAGGCTGTTGCCGGTTCGTCGCCGGAGCTTACATACAATCTGGCGCCTTCCGCTGTATTGGGGTTGATCCGTAGCCGTTTAGCCAGGGTGGCGTTGATCAGTACCCGGCCGGAGTCGAAGTCCCGGAAATCACGGCCGGCCAGCAGGCGAATGCCGGCTGCCCGTACAAAGTATTTGTCGGATACCATGATCGGCACATCCTCTCCATCGGCCGCGTTCCCGCCAGGCAGGTATACGTTCCTGGTCATGAGGGTCTGTTTGCCCAGCTGACTGTTGCTTCTGGTGACGGCTTTTACTTCCGGTAGCTGCTGCAGGTCCGCTGTGAGGGCGGTTATATTAACGCCGCCGGTGTAAATATTGAAGATCAGCTTTTGATCCCGTTCAAATCCGAGGTCCTTGTGGCGTATATAATGCAGCTGACTGTAGATCACCACAATTCCGGTGATCAGCACAATGGACAGCACAAACTGAAAAACCACCAGGGAACGGCGCAGTCCTGCTGCGGATATGCGGTTGCTGAAGTTGCCCCTGATCACTTTAATGGCCTGGAAAGCAGAAAGATAAAGGGCGGGATAAAGACCCGCCATCAGGCCGGTGGCGGTGGTTATGCCAAGTAAGATCAACCAGGGGCGGTAATCACTGAGAAAAGACAACCGGATCTCTGCCTCTGTGATAGTGTTCAGGAAAGGCAGCAGCAGGTATAATAAAGGAACAGCCAGCAATACGCCCATCAGCGAAAGCAGGAGGGATTCGCCCAGGAACTGCCGGACCAGGTCTTTCCTGCCTGCCCCCATCACTTTCCTTACGCCCACTTCCCTGGCCCTTTGTGAGGCCCTGGCTGTAGAAAGGTTCATGAAATTGATGCAGGCGATCACCTGTATCAGTATAGCGATCAATAGCAGGATCCGTAGAAAAACGGGGCTGACGGTCTTGCTCAACTCTACCTCATAACTGGTATCTGTATGTATGTCCGCGATGGGCTGAAGGGTCAGCAGCTTTTCCATGTGGAGGGCTTGCAGCTGCTCCTTGCCATAACGCTGCAGGAAGGCAGGTAGTTTCCGCTCCAGCGCTGTCTTGTCTGTGCCGGGTTGCAGTTTTACATAAGCATACAGCATATTACCGCCCGCCCAGGAATCTGTACGGCGTACAATATCGCCAATCAGCCCGCTGTTCATATTAATGAACATACCGGCATCAATATGGGAACCACCCAGGCTTTCGTCTACTACGCCAGTCACCGTCAGCGTTTCCTCGCCTGCCTTATTATTGATCCGGATGGTTTTACCCATGGGATCTTCCTTGCCAAACAGCTTGTCTGCGGTAGATTTCAGCAACACGGTGGAAAAGGGCGCCATCAGTGAGCGGGGAGTGCCGCTGATGAAATGATAGGAGAATACATCGAAAAAAGTGGAGTCGGCAAAAAGCACATGTTGCACGTAGAAAGATTGGTCCTGGTATTTAAGCAGGTGCTGTTCGGCCCCAAAGACACGGGGCTCCAGTACCCGGGTAAATTGCGCCACCTCCGCGAAATCACGTTTCATAGCAGCAGCGGCAGGAGGCGAGGAGACTGCCAGCAGGTGAACATCGCCAGCAGTTTTCAGCGTGCTCGTAATCCGGTATATATCTCCGGCATGATCTTCGTGCTTGTCATAACTGTATTGATCCGCCACATACATCACGATGTACAGGCAACAAAGCGTGCCAATCGTCAAACCAATCACATTGATAAAACTGAAGGTCTTATTCTTTGAAAAGCTGCGGAAAGCAGTTTTCAGGTAACTCCTGATCATGGTAACGTGGGTTTGGTATTCCCGGAGCTAATAAAATGCCATTTACCTAACTGTTTGCTGGAGAAGGGATTGGGTGGCTGTTTGGACACATAAACTGTTCATTTGGGAACAGGGACGTCCGTTTTTGAACAGGCGCCGGTCTATCTCTCTTCCGCCCATCATGCCGGGGCTTCGTTCCTCACTTTTATATCCCGGAAAAGGTGTAAGTTTAACATATTGCTGACCGCAATTTCAAAAATCGATAATGCAATGAAACCGGGGGCGGTGCACAAGTATTTTCCTGTAGTAGTACTGGCTATATTATTATTGGTGGCCTGGCGTTGGCAGTGGTGGAACCATGCGGGAACCTCCGCGCCGCCATCGCCGCAAAGCGGCCCGCCGGTGCCGGAAATGGTGGATGATATGCCGGAATTTGACCGCGCCGCACGCCTGGAATACACCATACATGCCCGCTGCCGCATGGATTGCCGGCACGTTACAGAAGGGGAGGTGCAGGAGATAATGGCCCAGGGCCGTATTGATCTTGCCAAATCCAACCTGCACGATCGTCCCTGTCCCACTTTTGCACTGGAAGGGTATTCCCATGAGGGGCAGCACCTCCGCGTTATTTTCGCTCCCTGCCGGGAGGTCACCCGGGTAGTGACCTGTATAGACCTGGACAAAAGATGGACCTGTAACTGCGATTAAACGCTGTTTTTCAATCCCTTCACTTTCGCCTGTTGTCAATTAACAATTAGTAAATTGATAATTACCTGATAGTTGCTTAATTTTCCGGTTTGGTGTTATTTAAATCTATTTATGAGCATATTGCTGAAACCGGTTAGAGTATTGTACGTAATATATGCGCTGTTATTATGGCTGGCTATTATGTTCCTCATCCTTCCACCTATTATCCTGGCTTCCCTGTTAGGAAGGATCCGGGGCGGGAATATCACTTTTTACTTCCTCCGGCTCTGGGCGGATCTCTGGTTTCCGATGGTAGGTATATGGGTGAGGAAAATAAGGGAGGATAATAATGAAAAAGGCACCTTCCTGTATGTGGTGAATCACCGTTCCTATCTCGATGCAGCTATTGCCGTAAAGGTGATGGGGCTTCCTTTCCGCCCCCTGGGCAAGATCGAAATGAAGAAGATCCCGTTCTTTGGGTTTATCTATCGCCAGTCCGTAGTACTGGTAGACAGGGCCAGCACTGCCGGCCGCGCCGCCAGCGTACGGGAAATGATGACGATGGTACGTAAGGGCATTTCCATCCTCATTTTCCCGGAGGGTACCACCAATGAAACCAACCAGCTGTTAACGCCTTTTCACAACGGCGCTTTCCGTATAGCTATAGAAACCCAAACACCGCTGAAGCCCGTGTTATACCTGGATAGCGGTATCCGGTTTTCCCATAAAAGGATGCTGGACCTGTCGCCTGGCCGTTGCCGGGTGCTGTTCCTTCCCTCTATCCCGGTGGCTGGTCTTACGATGGAAGATCTGCCAGCGCTGAAACAGCGTGTGTTCAGTGTCATGCATGCCGCGCTAAAGGAGCATTCCGAGTACCCGGACGTACCTGTGAAACAACAGGCAATCTAAACGTCCTTTCCGCATATTTCCTGCTAAAAGAAAGGATGGCCACCGCATAATGAAGTACGCAGACGTAATATTACCGCTTGCATTACCAAAGAACTATACGTATGCCGTACCCCCGGGTATGGAGGATACGATACAGGTAGGTAGCCGTGTGGCCGTACAACTGGGCCGCCAGAAGAAGTATGCCGGTATTGTGAAGGCTTTGCACGGCCAGGCCCCGCTGGATTATAAGACCAAGCCGCTGCTGGATCTGCTGGATAAAGACCCGGTCGTATACCCTGCACAGTTATCCTTCTGGCAATGGCTGGCAGCGTATTATATGTGCACGGAAGGGGAGGTGCTCAATGCAGCCCTGCCCGCCCACCTGAAGCTATCGAGCGAAACGATCCTGTTATATAATGAGGCCTTTGGCGATGATCTCACCAGCCTGGATGAGGATGAATATATGGTGGCGGAAGCCCTGCATATCCGTAAAGAGCTGCGTATAGGAGAGGTGCAGATGATCCTGGACAAAGCGGACGTATATACGACTATTAAACGCCTCATAGAAAAAAAGGTATGCCTGGTGCATGAAGAGCTGAAGGAAGCCTATCGCGAGAAGAAAGAGAATTATGTGCAGCTGCACCCTGTTTATGAACAGGAAGAAAAGCTGGCGGAACTGTTCAATGAAATGGGCCGTGCACCTAAACAGATGGAGCTGTTGCTGGCCTATCTGCATCTGCTCAAAACACAAGGCTCCGTGCTGCAAAGCGAGCTGCTGAAGAAATCCGGCGCCACTGCTGCCCAGTTAAAAGGCCTGGTGGACAAGAACATTGTGTGGATAGAAAAACGTGTAGTGGACCGTGTGCCCGGTGGCAAAGCGGAGGCGAATATAAATTTTACCCTTAGCCCCGCCCAGGAAATTGCGCTGCAAGGAGTGCGCGCCAGTTTTGAGCAGAAACCGGTCACCCTGCTGCACGGGGTTACTTCCAGCGGTAAAACCCAGGTGTATGTAAAACTGATAGAGGAATGTATTGCTACCGGCAAACAGGTGCTGTACCTGTTGCCGGAGATCGCCCTCACGGCGCAGATCATCCGCCGGCTGCAAAAACATTTTGGCAGCAAGATCGGCATCTATCATTCCCGTTTTAATAATAATGAAAGGGTAGAAATATGGAACAAAGTAAAGAGCGGGGAGCTGCAGATAGTACTGGGCGCCCGTTCCAGCCTGCTTTTACCCTTCCGCGATATTGGCCTTATTATCCTGGATGAGGAGCATGATGCCTCCTATAAACAACAGGACCCCGCACCCCGTTATCACGCACGGGATGCGGCCATTTATTACGCCAACCTGTTTGGAGCAAAGGTATTACTGGGCTCTGCCACCCCTTCCCTGGAATCGTATTTCAATGCGCAGCAGGGCAAGTATGGATTGGTTACCCTGGAGGAAAGGTTTGGCGGGATAGCCATGCCGGCCATTGAAATAGCAGATGTAAAGCAGCCTACGGCGGAAAAGCAGATGCTGCACAATTTTACGCCTATGCTGGTGGATGCGGTGAAGCAAACCCTGGAAGCGGGTAAACAGGTGATCCTGTTCCAGAACCGGCGGGGGTATGCGCCTTTCCTGCTTTGCAGCACCTGCGGGTGGATACCTAATTGTAAACAATGCGATGTGTCCCTGACCTGGCACCGCAATTCAGATAAACTGCATTGCCATTATTGCGGCACGCAGTATCCTTACCTTTTTACCTGCGCGGCCTGCGGCAGCCAAACACTGGTGCCTAAAAGCTTTGGTACGGAGAAAATAGAGGAGGACCTGCAGCAGGTATTCCCCGGCGCCCGGATAGCCCGTATGGATGTAGATGCGGTGCGGAATAAAGACAGCCATAACAAAATGATCCAGCAGCTGGAACAGCAGCGTATAGACATATTGGTAGGCACCCAGATGGTAGTGAAAGGGCTTGATTTTGAAAATGTGAACCTGGTGGGGATCTTAAGCGCAGACAGCCTGCTTAGCTACCCGGATTTTAGGGTGAATGAGCGTGCTTTTCAGCTGATGGAGCAGGTAAGCGGGCGCGCCGGCCGTAAACATGGTAAGGGGCAGGTGATCATACAAGCCAGCAATACCCGGCATCCGGTATTGCAGTATGTTACGCTGCACGATTATAAAGCGATGTACGAAGCAGAGATAGCGGAGCGGCAGCGCTTTGGATATCCGCCTTTTGTACGGCTGCTAAAGATCACCGTTAAACATAAGAAGCAGGTAATAGCGGAACAGGCGGCGCAGGTATTGGGAAACTGGCTGTATCCGCATCTGGGCCCGCAGCTGGTAGGACCGGCCGTTCCATTGGTGGGCCGCGTACGTAACAACTATCTCCAGGAAATGCTCATTAAATTACCCCGGGATACAAAGGTGATTGCCCAGACAAAACAGCTGCTCCGGGAACACTTTATTAAATTACAGGCAGAGAAAAAATTCCGTTCCGTTATTATAACGCCGGATGTGGACTGCGTTTGATTGATCCCACACATCTGCACATCTACAGCGGTTCCCCCGCCATTTCCTTAATAGCATCTGATTCATAGATATGCGTGCCAGCCTCCCCTTTAACTGCAGCCGCCACCATCGCCTTGGCTACCGTGGAGGCTTTAATACCACGATATTTTTTCCACCTGCCCTGCAGCAGAAAATAAAATACCTGAACAAGGAATTGGCCTACCAGTGATCCCAACCGTGGCTGGTCCCGTTTGCCCAGCAAGGCGGAAGGCCGTAGTATATGCAGGCTGTTGAACCCCAGCCGGATGATCGCCTGTTCTGTTTCTCCCTTGGTCCGCAGGTAAAAGAAACGGGAGTGCACATTGGCGCCCACAGAAGACATGAGCAGGAACTGGCCAAACCCCTGCCGTTTGGCCAGGGTAGCGCAGCGCACAGGGATATTAAAATCTACCTGCCGGAATTGTTCCTGGCTGCCGGCCTTACGCCGTGTAGTGCCTATACAGCAAAACAAAACATCGCCGTGTAATACTGCTGCCAGGTTGTTCTCATCCTCAAAATCTACGATAATGCTTTCCAGGCCAGCGCGTGGTTTCAGCGTGGGCTTCCGCAGCAATACCTTTACCTGGTCAAAGGCATTATTGTGCAGCAGCAGGTTTACCAGATTGCTGCCGGTAAGCCCGGTAGCGCCTATTACAACAGCTGTTCGAGGCATGTGTTTATAAGAGTTTAATTTATATTTGTTCTTTATCTCAGCGGGGCGGCCCTGGGGCTAACGTTTAATAGCTATCCGCTGTTCCTAAAGTTAAGTCAATTATGCAGGTATCTGAAAATGTTTCGCTTCGGCCCTATAATACTTTCGGCATGGATGTGCAGGCCCGTTATTTTGCTCCGTTCGCCAGTCTGCAGCAGCTGCAGGAGCTTACGCAGGATGCGCGCTGGCAGTCCCTTCCTGCCATGATCCTGGGCGGCGGCAGCAATATATTGTTCACCGGGGATTTTAACGGACTGGTGTTGAAGAACGAGCTGAAAGGCATTACGGTGCTGCGTGAAGATGATCAATACATTTATGTAAAAGCGGGGGCAGGGGAGAACTGGCACCAGTTTGTAATGGACTGTATAGCGCATAACCGGGCGGGGCTGGAAAACCTGTCGCTCATACCCGGTAACGTAGGCGCCAGCCCCATGCAGAATATTGGCGCTTACGGCGTGGAAATAAAAGACTATTTCCACGAGCTGGAAGCCTGGCACCTGCAGGATCATACGACCGTTACTTTTAATAATGAGGATTGTGCCTTTGGCTATCGCGAGAGCGTGTTTAAAAGGCAGTATAAAGGGCAGTTTGTGATCCTTTCTGTTACCTACCGCTTACGGAAAAAGCCTTTGTTTAATACCAGCTATGGCGCTATAGAAGAAGAGTTAAAGAAAATGGGCATACAGGAGCTTTCTATCAAGGCCGTCAGCCAGGCGGTGATCAATATCCGCAGCTCCAAGCTGCCGGACCCTGCGGAGATAGGCAATGCAGGCAGTTTTTTCAAAAACCCCACTATTACGGCGGCACAGTTTGAGACATTACATAGCCAGCATTCCAATATAGTGGCTTACCCGGTGGCGGGCGGGCACTACAAGCTGGCAGCCGGCTGGCTTATTGAGCAGTGCGGCTGGAAAGGCTACCGCAGTGGCGATGCCGGCGTACATGCCCGTCAATCCCTGGTGCTGGTGAATTATGGCCATGCCAGCGGCCAGGAAGTATACCAGCTTTCCCAGCAGGTACTGGATAGCGTGCACGAAAAATTTGGCGTGGAGCTGGAAAGGGAAGTGAATATAGTTTAAGCGGTTAGCTGTTCTTAATGTGCCGCACTATTTTCTCCGCATGATCCCTTGAGTTTTCAATGAACCATACATGGGTGTCCATTCCTCCGCACACTACGCCGGCCAGGTATAAGCGCGGCATATTTGTTTCCATGGTTTCCGGGTTATAGGTAGGATAACGTTTCTCATCCTGTGACAGGGTGATGCCTGCCTGCTCCAGGAAACTGAAATTTGGCTGGTAACCTGTCATGGCGATCACGTAATCATTTTGTACAGTCACTACGCCTTCAGGCGTAAGTATATCCACCTCGTCAGGGCGTATGGCCTGTATCACAGAATGGCAATGCGCCTTAATGGAGCCTTCCTTAATACGGTTCTCAATATCCGGTCTTACCCAATATTTTACCCGGCTGCCAATACCGCTTTCCCGGATTACCATCGTCACATCTGCACCTTTGCGCCAGGTTTCCAGGGCGGCATCCACGGCGGAGTTATGCGCCCCTACCACAATCACCCGCTGCATGGCGTAAAAGTGCGGGTCTTTATAATAGTGTCTTACTTTGGGCAGGTCTTCGCCTGGCACGTTCATCAGGTTGGGTATATCGTAAAAACCGGTAGCTATCACCACATGCCTGCCTGTATAGGTATGGCGGGAGGTCTGTACCGTGTAATGGTCGCCGTTGGGCGTTATACGCGTTACTTCCTCAAACAGCCGTACATCCAGGTGTTTGGAGGTGGCCACCCGGCGGTAATATTCCAGGGCTTCCGGCCGGGTAGGTTTTGCATTGATGGACATAAAAGGGATGCCCGCCACTTCCAGCCTGTCAGACGTGGAAAAGAACGTCATGTTCAGCGGATAGTTGTATAAAGAGTTCACCAGGCAGCCTTTCTCCAGTATAACATAGCTAAGCCCCGCCTGCTGCGCCGCCAGCCCGCAGGCAAGCCCTATAGGCCCCCCGCCAATGATCAGAATATCAAACGTTGTGTCCATGGGGTTAAAATTACGAAATGGCGGACGAGTTATCATACATTGCCGTCAACAACCGGTACATTGCCTTGTTCGCCTCCGTTGCCAGATCGCTTTGCGCCGCAATAGTCTCCGCGCTTTGCACATAGGGGGCCGGCGCCAGCTCATCATCGCCATGGTGCACCATGCCCAGTACATCTGCTTTCCGCACCTCCAGGTGAAACTGGAGCCCAATCACATGACCGCCGTATATATAGCCCTGGTTGGCACAAACGCCGGTAGCGGCAAAACTGGTAGCCTGTGCAGGCAGGTCAAAGGTATCCCCATGCCAATGGAATACCGGCAGCTCTGCCGGAAATACCTTGGCCAGGGAGGCCGCGGCGCCTTCCGTGGTAAACTGCACGGGAAACCAGCCTATCTCTTTTTGCGTATGGGGGTATACCCGCGCACCCAGCGCGCAGGCGATCAGCTGTGCGCCCAGGCAAATGCCCAGCACTTTCTTTTGCCGGCGTATGGCTTCTTCAATGTATACCAGTTCCACTGCCATCCAGGGATAACGTGCTGTTTCATACACGCCCATAGGCCCGCCCATCACGATCAGCCAGTCGATGGTATCCAGGTCTGGTAATACAACAAGGTCATGGAAGGTGGTCACGGTTACGGTATGGCCGTTCTCAGCAGCCCAATCGGCAATACAGCCCAGCCCTTCAAAGGGCACATGTTCAAGGTAATGTATACGTAGTGGTGTCATAGTCTTATTTTACAACGGCCATGGCTACGCGGTAAAACTCGTAGCCTTTCATTTTGTCTGCGCTGGTTCCGAAATACCGTTTCCGGTAATCTGTGGCGCCTTCATCAAACACCAGCGCCATGTTGTAGGTGGCCAGCAGCTCCGGTACCTGGGCGGGTACCAGCCCCACATTCCATGGTTCGCGGATCCGCTTCAGCATTTTGGCTACCCGTTTAGCGCCGTAAAACATGGCGGGATTGTCCAGCACGTGCCTGTCCACATAGTTAAAGATGATCCGCGTGCCGGCAGGGAAACCCTGGAAGTAGCGGAACATCTTATGTCCAGTTTCCATGGTCAGGTTATTGGTAGCGCCTTCCCAGATGAACAGCGTCTTGTACTGGCTGCCCAGCATGAGCGGCGTAATACAGTCCTCCGGCCGTTGCAGCCGGAAATCCATCTTCACATAATCCACATGGTTATATCCGTTTTTCTGCAGTTTTGAGAGCAGCGCCTGTTTATATTTCTGGGTTACCGGCCGGTCCACCTCTACAAAATGCACCCGTTCCCGCAATTGCAGCCGGTGTGCCCGCGTATCGAATCCGGCGCCCATGATGATCACCTGGTTGATACCTTGTTCCTGTATGGTCTTGGTGGTCATCACATCTATCAGCCGCGTTCTGGCCACCACTGCTGTAAGGGCGCCTGGCCAGAAGGTGTTAATATACGCCGGAACAAACCAATTAAAAAAGGGAAAGGCAGAAAGTGCGGCCCACATTTTTAAAACCGGGCTAAGGAAGGATATTGCATAGGGATCGTGAAACAACCGCACCCGTTTCGAGCGGGCGGATTCTATAGCACGGAAAAAAGCAATAAAAATGGTGGACTTGCTGGCATGACCCAGTTGCATATATAGGATTTTATTGAACAGGTGTTAATCCGCCAGGCTGGCCTCTATCCGGTTGATCTGCTGCAGGTGCCTTTCTGTATGGGAGATAACATAATGCGCCCATTCCAGCCGGGTCATATGGCCAAAAAGCGGGTGTTCTGCACCCCGGCATTCTTCATCAAGCGGCGCCTGCGCCAGGGCCGCTTTTATCAGGTTGCGGTTATGCCGGAAAGCCTGGCTAAAACCGGCTACATCTTTAAAAGCGCCCTCCATGGTGTCAGGATCCGGCACATACAGCAAGCGCTTGTCAAACTCAAGGAAGCTTTTATCTATCTGTGCTATCTTGCTGTCCGGTTCTCTGCCTTCCACTGGCCTGGAAGGATGCTGCAAGGTTTTAGCTACCTGCTGCTCTGTTATCAACAAGTGTTCCGCACATTCCATTATGCTCCACTCCGTGCGCGCATTTTTCTGCTGCAGCTTATCCGCAGGGATGGTGTCCAGTATGTCCAGGAAAAGCCGGCTATTATTGTCCAGATCCTCCTGCAGTTGATGGATATCCGGTATCATACACTTCAGGTTTTGCTTTTACTACTGCTACTGCTACGCGGTACCATTCATAGCCCTTCATCTTATCTGCCCGTGGTCCAAAGAAACGCCGCCTGTATTCATCTGTACCTATGTCTTCCAGTAGCTCCATATTGTAACTGGTGAGGAAGCTGCGGATGTCTGCGGGGGAGATGCCCAGGCTCCAGAAATCATTGCTCTTCCTCAAGAGCCGCGTCATACTGGTAGCTCCAATAAATATGCCCGGATTCTCCAGCACTCCCTTGTCCACATAGGTAAAGATCAGCCGTGTGCCCGCGGGGAACCCTTGCAGGTAGCGGAACATGCGCATGCCGGTGGTGCCGGTGAGGGAATTGGTGACGCTTTCCCAGATGAAGAGCGTCCGGTAGTGCGGACGCAGCAATAATTCAGGGATCACCTCGTCCGGCAGCTGCAGGCGCAGGTCCATGGGTATGTAATCAATCGGTTTGACCGGTAGCTGCGGTAATGCGGCCAGTATGTCTTTTTTGATCTTTTGTATGTACGGATGATCCACCTCCACAAACTGTACACTTTCCTCCCGCTGCAAGCGGTGCGCACGGCAATCAAACTCAGCGCCAAGTATGACCACCTGGTTCACTGCATGATCACGTATCGTATTTACCGTTAGCTCATCTATTAAACGGGTGCGTGCAGCCCCGGAAGTGAGTGTGCCAGGATACAATTTTTCGATGTACCAATAAGCAAAACGATGAAACAAAGGCAACCGGTGCAGCCATATCACCAACCGCAGTGAGGGAGTGAGGAAAGCTGTTGCGTACGGATCATGGAACAGGCGCTTATCAATAGGACTGTTAGATGCGATCGCACGGTTAAATGCCTTATAAACGGCCATTTTACTGGCATCTGCCGGGTGCATAAAGAGGCGTTTTTGTACTACTTGCTACACGATGTCCGGTGTGTTTTGGGAAAGGGAACAATTACCTGATGCTGCCTGCCGTACTACCTGTAAACAACTGATGGTTCCGGGACAGCTTTTTTGCGTTGTTTGTAAAAATAAGATAATGGTGGATTAAATATTGGATTTATCCATATTTTTATTTTGATAATCACACTTTTGTGTACGCGTGTGTATGTAGCAGCCCTTCCACGGAAAAGTGCCTATGCTATGTCTGAACCCGTAAATGAATATCTTTAATGACCACTTAAGATGGAGACCCGTTCTGCATGAGATTACTATCAGCCAAAGTCATGATGATGTTCCTGCTGTTTATGGGAGGTATATGCCGGCAATCCGCAAAAGCCCAGGATACCTTACATAAGCAGGAGCTACAGGCTGTAACGGTAAATGGCGTAAAGCCATATATCGTCATGCGGACAGACAAGATCATCCTTAATGTGGCGGAAAGCCCCATAGCCGCCGGTGGCGACGCCCTCCAGGTACTCTCACATGCGCCCGGCGTAATAGACCAGGGTAACGGTAATTTTGAACTGCGTGGTAAAAGGGTAGCTGTGCTGATAGATGGCCAGGATAGCCGCCTCTCCGGGGAAGCGCTGAAGGACTGGCTGGCCGCTATGCCAGCCAACAGCATAGACAAAATAGAGCTGATCAGCAACCCGCCCGCCCGTTATGATGCCCGTGGCGCCGCCGTTATCAACATTATCAGCACCCGCAACAGGAACTTTGGCGCCAATGGAACCGTTAACGCGGGCATAGGCGCCGGTCAGTATACCCGTTACAATGCCGGTATGGGGCTTAATTACCGGAATGAACGGGTAAACGTATACGGTAATTACGACTATAGCTATAATAAACAGTACTACCGGGAACAATCGGTCCGCCAGCTGAATAATAACCGCAATATTGCAGAAAGCAGCTGGGAAACCCGGGAGCGCAACAACCATTCTTTCAAAGCCGGGGCAGACTATGATATCAATGCCCGCAGCGCTGCCGGCATTGTACTGAAAGGACTGCTCAATTACCGGTACCGCAAGGTGGATACCCGCTCCGTTATGGATCGCCACCCGCAGACGGTGGATTCCTTCTCTACGGTCAATACTACCGGCGATCTGCTGCTGTTTAACCCTTCCATAAACGCCTACTACCGGCTGGACCTGGATACCACAGGTAAACAGCTGACCGTAAATGCAGACTATTTCCACTATGATAAATCGTGGAATGACGATTACATCACCAACTTTTACGAACCACATGGCAGCAAACTGCGGGAGCCTTACCTGTTGCAGGATAATTCCCCGGCAGATAATATGATCAGCTCCGTAGCGGCGGATTATACCCAGCCGCTCTGGAAAGGTAAGCTGGAGGCGGGCGTTAAGGCTACCATCACTACCACGGACAATGATATACAATGGCGGCAGCAACGGGAAAAACAGTGGGTGATAGATAGCGGTAAGACCAATCACTTCGTATACCGGGAGAATATTTATGCGGCATACGCCAACTATAGCCGTACCCTGGGCAAGTTTGACCTGCAGGCCGGCCTGCGGGCAGAACATACGCATATGGAAGGGGAATCGCTTACGCTGAATAAGATCAACACACGGGACCAGCTGGATCTTTTTCCCAGCTTTGTGGCCATGTACAACCAGTCTGCCAAACATCACTATGGCTTTTCTTACCGCAAAAGCATAGAACGGTTCAGCTTTAATATTGTGAACCCCTTTGTTACCTATGTAAGCCAATACTTCTATTACCAGGGCAATCCCAATATACGCCCCTCCATCGGGCATGCTTTTGAACTGTCTTACACGTATAATGATGAGCTGTTCACTACGCTCAGCTATCAGCGGTATTCCCGGGTGCTTACGGATATCTACCGGCAGGATACGGGGAATGTGGTGATCAGCACTTATGTGAACCTGCGCAGCGCGTACGCGGTAAATGCCAGTATCATACACACTAAAAGTGTAATAAAGGATGTGTGGAACATGACCAGCACTGTTATGGCCACCTATGCCAAATATATTGAGCGGGGACCTTACCGGCTTACCAATGCCAGCGTAGGGATGTATGCGAATGTCAGCAACAGTATCATGATAGGAAAAGGGCTTACGGCGGAGTTGTCCGCTACTTATACCTCGCCCATGGCGTATGGCGTATATAAGATGAAGGCCCGTTATTATATTGACGCCGGCATTGCAAAGAATATCCTGCATAATGCCGGCCGGGTTTCCCTTAATGTAACAGACATCTTCAATACCTATACTAATAAATATGATATCTCTTCCTTTGGCGTGATCTCCTCTTTTAATGATAAGGAAGAATCCCGTTTTGTGAAGCTGGCGTTTTCCTATAAGTTTGGCAACCAGCGCGTAAAAGCGGCCGGTAACCGGAAAACCGGTATAGAGAAGGAACGCGCGCGTATGGAAGGCAACTGATGCGGAAAATTTTATTAATTTCCGTGTATGCGTTTACCCATTCTAACCCTTTTCCTGGGAGCCCTGTTATTTGCTACAGCCTGTGTTCATCAGCCCAAACCAGCTACCCCTGCGGGTAATTACCTGAATGACCTGGTGCTGTATGAACAAATACTCCGCGCCACTCATGCCGGTTTATATAACTATCACAGCAAAGCCCAGGTAGATAGCATCTTTGACCATTACAATATACTGGTGGGGAAGGAAACGCTTGACCGCATAACATTCTATAAATACGTTTGTACCATTACCGCCTGGATAGGCAGCCTGCATGATGATGTATTCCTGCCGGATGAGGTAAGGGACAGCATACGCCGGCAAAAAGGCTTTTTCCCTTATCCGGTCAGGATAGTGCATGACAGCCTGGTCATCAACATAGACCACCAGATCATTCCCGCAGGCGCGGGTATCGTTTCCATCAATGGCCACACGGCGGCGGAGCTCATAACATCGTTAGGGCGCTACTATACCACAGATGGTTATAATACCACCGGCAAAAAGCCAGGTATAGACCATTATTTTAGCTGGTACTATGCGCTGGAATACGGCACACAGGCGGCTTTTAAGGTCAGATACAAACCGTATGGCAGCGTGGAGGAACTTGAGGAGACCGTGCAGCCGGTTACGTATGCAACGGCCATGGCACAATATAAACAGCGCCATTCCCTGCCCCTGGATACGCTGCAGGACGATGATTACCATTTTCAATGGGCCAACGCGGGCAAAACGGCCGTGCTTACGGTCAATACTTTTGGCCTGGGCAATGCGGAATCGGGTTCGCATAAGGCCTATAGCCGGTTCCTGGATTCCGTTTTCAGGCTATTGGAAACCAGGCATACGCAAAGCCTGGTGGTAGACGTCCGCAGGAACGGCGGGGGCGATGATCCCAATGACCTGCTTAGTTTTTCTTACCTGGCTTACCAGCCCTTTAAGGAGAACAAGGAGGCTTATACCATTTTTCAACGCCTGCCTTTTAAACAATACTACCTGGCAGAAGATTCCTCAGACATACCTGACCTGGAATCCAATTTCCTGGAGGAGCATAGCCAGCTGGCGGATGGTAAATATTACCAGCAGCCTTCCTTTAATCCGGCCTGGCAGCCTGATAAACATGCATTCCGTGGAAAGGCATACCTGCTGGTGGGGCCACGCGTGGCCTCTGCTGCTTCGCTCTTTGCCAGCATGGTGCGTAGCGAGGGAAAGGTCACCGTCATAGGAGAAGAGACCATGGGCGGCTATTATGGGCATACCGGCCATAACAGCGTATTGTACCAGCTGCCGGATTCACGTATTGCATTTCAATTATCTGTAGTGAACGTAAAACAGTACGTGCAGCCCCGCGCAGATATTCCACCTGGCCGGGGTATTATGCCGGATATAGATGAGCAGCAGGATGTAAGGGACTTTATCGATAACAGGGACCGTGTGCTGGAACATGCCCTTGGTTTAGCGGCAGGTCTTACGCCATAAAAAAAGGGACATCCCTTACGGAATGCCCCTACACACTATAGTAGTACTTAATCTTACATAAAATGATACCGTACGAACGCCTCCATGGCGGCATACTTCTGCAGGCCTAACTTGTCGTACAGCTCTGCGGTATTGGCGTTCCGGTCTTCCGCCCGCTGCCAGAACTCGCGCGCATCCGTACCCTGGAAAGGTACTACGTCTTTCTGGCTCTGGTGGATGAAGATACCTAAACGTTTCTGTATTACCTGGTCAGGGCTCATGGGCACTGCCATCTCAATTTCATGGATCTCCCATTCCTGCCATGCGCCTTTGTACAGCCATACCCAGCAATCTTTCATGAAGTCTTCATGCTTCAGTCTTTCCAGGGCGGCGAAGATGATATCCAGGCACACCTTGTGGGTGCCATGCGGATCTGCCAGGTCGCCGGCGCAGAAGATCTGGTGCGGTTTTACCTGGCGTATCAGGTCTACCGTCAGCTGTATGTCTTCTTCACCCATTGGTTTTTTCTCTACCAGCCCGGTTTCATAGAAAGGCAGGTTCTGGAAGTGGATATTCTCTTCCTTAATGCCTACGTAGCGGCAGGTAGCGCGCGCTTCGCCACGGCGGATCAGGCCTTTGATGGCGCGTATTTCCTGCGTATCCTTCTGGCTGGGCTTTTTGATCTTCAGGAACGCTTTGGCCTCGTCCAGGATCTGGGAGCTTTTGCTTCTGTCAATGTCGAACATGCCTTCAAAACCTACGGCAAAGTCAATATAGCGCAGCACAAACTCGTCCGTTACGGCAATATTGCCGGAGGTCTGGTAAGCTACATGCACATCATGGCCCTGCTCATGCAGGCGGATGAAGGTACCGCCCATGGAGATGATATCATCATCCGGGTGGGGGGAGAAGATCATCACGCGTTTGGTGGCGGGCTCAGAACGCTCGGGGTGTTTGGGTACCGGCATGCCGGGTTTACCGCCGGGCCAGCCGGTAATGGTATCGCGTATGCCGTTAAACTCCTCAATGTTCAATTCATATGCGGAACCGTATTGTACGATCAGGTCATTCAGACCGTTCTCATTGTAATCCTTATCTGTGAGCATCAGGATGGGCTTATCCAGCTTCATCGCCAGGCCGGTAACGGCTTTGCGGCGCAGGCCGGGCGTCCATTCGCAGTCGCCGGTAAGCCAGGGCTCCTTAAAACGGGTGAGCTCCTGGGCAGCCTGCTCGTCAATCACAAAGCGGCAGTTAGGATGCTGCTGCAGCAGGGATGCCGGCACCTGGTCTGTGCTGTGCCCTTCTACCGCACGGCGTACGATCTTGGCTTTATGCGTACCCCAGGCCATCAGCAGGATGCGTTTGGCTTTGAGGATAGTGCCAATACCCATGGTGATGGCTAGGCGCGGCACCTGGCTCATATTAGGGAACTCATATGCATTTGCCAGGCGGGTTACGTTATCCAGCGTTACCAGGCGGGTATGGGAGTTTACATGGGCGCCGGGCTCGTTAAAACCAATATGCCCGTTGTTACCAATGCCCAGTACCTGCAGGTCTACGCCGCCGGCCGCTTCTATCCGGCGCTCGTATTCTTCCGCGTATGCTTTCATTTTTTCACGGGGCAGGGTGCCATCCGGGATAAAATAATTGCTTTCCGGTATATCAATGTGGTTAAATAACTGCTCTTTCATGAACCGGTTGTAACTCTGCAACGCGTCCGGCTCTATCGGGTAGTATTCGTCCAGGTTGAAAGTTACCACGTTCTTAAAGCTAAGGCCTTCCTCCCGGTGCAGGCGCACCAGCTCTGCATACAGGTACTTGGGAGTGGAGCCGGTAGCCAGCCCCAGCACACAGGTTTCCCCGGCGGCCTCTTTGGTTTTGATAAGTGTGGCAATTTCCTGTGCTACCGCGCGGGATCCTTCCTTAGCCGTGGGATGGATATCCACAGCTATCTGTTCAAAACTGTCAATCAGTTCGATCTCCTGATGATTAAGCGTCATATGAAAAAATTTGGATTAGAGGCGTTTTAAAAGCGAGCCGGAAAATTAAAGAAAAATGTGCTAATGTGCTAATATGCTGCTATGCTAATTGAAAAATTGCATTGATTTTTTAGATAATATCTATGCATTGAATATATTTTTCCTGCTTATCCGCAGTACTTCCCATCAACACAGCAGCATACCAGCACATGGGCACATTAATTAATTATTACTTCATCCACAAACAACCACGCCAGGCTGCCGGCTCCCTGCGCGCCCGCAGGTATTTTGCCCACGTTCTGCGCAGTTACCTTTACATAGCGGCCTTTTATATTTTGTAAGGAGGCGCGCACCTGGTTAATACCTGGCTGGTTAAAGGTGTTTTGTTTGTATACCTCCTTAAAATGCTGCCCGTCCTCAGAAACCAGGAAATGCAGGTCCTTTGGGGGAAAGATGCCCGGATCTTTTGCATTCAGGATGTTCACGCCTATGGTATGGATGTCCTGCACGCTGTCCAGGTCCACGATGGCCTCGAAGTTAGCGCCGCTGTATCCAAACCACTGGTTATCGTTATACTCCTTTACGCCCTCAATACCGTTCACCAGTCCAAAGGGGCTGCCGGGATTATAGTTGGCATGCGGCGGTTGTGCCAGCGTTACTTTTTTGCCCAGGGCTTTATGGAAAATGAATGCCTGCGTATACTCGCTGCCGTAAGCTTTGCCGTCCAGGAATACGGCTGCCCGCACAGTTTCTGCTTTATCCACGGGGATAGGGGCAGTGTACGGGGTGGACTGTGGGGTAGGGTTGCTGCCGTCTACCGTGTAGAACAGCTGCCCGCCATCCAGTTTGCTGGAGAGTGTTACCACCACGCCTTTGGCGCTGCTGTCTGCTGAACCTCGGATCTCAAATACATGTTTTGCATAGTTCACCTGCTTCAGATCCAGACGGTGCAGGTGCACTTTCAACCTTTCTACAAAATCGTCGTAATTGCGTTTCTCCTTCGGGCTCCATACCACTTCCGCCATAGCGGTAGCGCGGGGGTATACCATGTATTCCACATGGGATGCGTTGGGCATATACTCACTCCATACATTGGCCTGTGCGCCTTTGATGTAGCGGGCTTCTTCCGGGCTTAGCTCCTTAGGTATGGGCTCGTAGCTGTATACTTCGCTTACCGGGGTATACCCGCCAATAGCCACGGGTTCGCTTTTGCTTTTGGATTGATAGTGGTCAAAATACACATAGTTGCCTGGCGTCATGATCACATCATGATGTTGTTTGGCCGCAGCCACACCGCCTTCTTCGCCTCTCCAGCTCATTACGGTAGCATCCGGCGCAAGGCCGCCTTCCAGGATCTCGTCCCAGCCTATGATACGGCGTCCTTTGCTATTAATGTATTTTTCCATGCGCTGTATAAAGTAGCTCTGGAGGGCATGTACATCCTTCAGACCCTCTTCCTTCATGCGGCGCTGGCATTTGGGGCATTTTTCCCAGCGTGTTTTAGGCGCTTCGTCGCCGCCAATGTGGATGTATTTGCCGGGGAATAACGCTATCACCTCGTCCAGCACATCCTGCAGGAACAGGAAGGTGCTGTCGTTACCGGCGCAAAAGATATCGTCATACACGCCCCAGCGGGTGCCTACTTCATAGGGGCCGCCAGTGCAACCCAGGTTAGGGAAGGCGGTTAATGCAGCCAGGGCATGGCCCGGCATCTCTATCTCGGGGATCACGGTCACGTGGCGCTCCGCAGCATATTTCAGCACATCTTTTACTTCTTCCTGCGTATAAAAACCGCCATAAGGTTTACCGTCATATTTCTGATCGCTGTAATGCCCCGCCATAGTTTCCTTACGCTTGGAGCCTACTTCTGTGAGGCGCGGGTATTTCTTGATCTCTATACGCCAGCCCTGGTCGTCCGTGAGGTGCCAGTGAAAGGTGTTGAACTTGTGCATGGCCAGCAGGTCTATATACTTCTTCACAAAATCCGTGGAGAAGAAGTGGCGGCACACATCCAGGTGCAGCCCGCGGTAGGCGAAACGGGGATAATCCGTGATTGCTGCGCCGGGGATCCAGAGGGAGTTGCCTTTCTCTACGGGCAGCAGCTGTATCAGCGTTTGTATACCGTAAAAGGTACCGTTGCCGTCGTTGCCGTTAATGTCGATCCGGTCTTTGTTTACTTTTAATGTGTACCCTTCCGCATGCGCGCTGCTGTCTGTAGCGGTATGCAGGACAATCGCGTTTTTATCGCCTTTGTCCGCAATGGTCAGCGCATAACCCGTAAGCTGCTGCAGCCAGGTATTGAACAGGTCTGCATCCTGCTTTTCCTCAGGCGTAGTGGCTACTAATACTGTTTGTTTATCCAGTAAAAAGGAGTCTGGTGTTTCTTTCACATCCACCGGGATAGGTATGATGCTGACCTTACCTTTGGGAGCTGCATCCCTTTGCGCGGTGTTACAGGCAGCCAGGCTTGCCAGGGCGAATGCTATAACGCAGGGTAATAACGCCCGTTTACGGTTTATTGCTCTGTACATAAAAGTAATTTCGTCAAATAAAGACAGAAGATATGAAATAAGCAAACAACTTTTAACAGTGGCTGCTTGTTAACCGCCACCGTCCGTAGTCGTTTATAAGGTACGCAGGTACTATTCACTATAGGCATAATTGTGCATCAGTGGTTCAGTACCTCTATCTCGCATACCACCGGCCGGTGGTCAGACGCTACGGTTTCCTGTATCACCCGCGGAGCTATTACGTTCCAGCGGTGTTTAGGATACAGCAGTATGTAGTCCAGTTTTACCGTAGGCGTATCTGCAGGATAGGTCGGCCCGGCGCTCTGGGTGGCGTCTGCAAACAGTTGTTTGAGCAGGGAGGTCTCTTTGGCTACCGGCGCCGCATTGAGATCGCCGGCCAGTATGACCAGCGTTTTGGCTGCAGAGAAGTGCTGCACCAGGGCATTGGCCTGGTTAATGCGTTCTGCCGGCTCATTGCCGGCGTCCAGGTGCGTGCTTACAAATTGCAGGAGGCTGTCGCCGGGGAGCCGTATGGTGGCAATACCGGCTACACGTGGCTCCTGTCCGTTGCTGCCGGGCAGGGCGATACGTTCGCCATGTACAATGGGCAAGCGGGAAAGGATGCCAGTGCCATAGGCGCCGCCATCATAATCCATGCTTTTGGCAAAATAGGTGTACATACCGGTAAGGGACGCCAGCTCTTTGAGCTGATCAGCACCCTGGGAACGGGCAGTGGCGCTGTCCATTTCCTGCAGGGCTACCAGGTCTGCGTTGGTGGCCAGTATAACGTTGGCAATGCCCTGCAGGTCAAGTGTGCCCTGCATATTCTGGCCGTGATGAATGTTGTAGGTAAGCACTTTCAGGTTTTGCGCAGGTAGTAGTAACGGCCAGCTGCTGCAAGCAAGTGCTAACGAAATAAGGAAATGTTTCATAGTATGAAGGATGAAGACTGAGATATGAAATACGCCGTACTTCATACATCAGTATCCACCTGACTGATGTCTTACATTGTTCATTGCTGCGCCGCCCCTTGCTGCGCTTTGTTGGCCTCTTCCAGGATCAGCTTCACCTCGCTGGCCTGCGTAAGGGATATTTCATATTCCTTTACGCCTGGCGCGCCGCCCATGCTTACATTAGGATTGCGATACAACATACCGCCCTCCACATAAGCCCTGGCAGTAGTATGATATTCCACGGCCCCGGTTTCCTTTACAAGGGTGGCAATATTATGTGATCTTACCCCGGAGCCTGCCATGATGATAATACGCCCCTCTGCTGCCTGCACCAGTGTTTTTAGCAGCGGAATGCCTTCCACCGCGGTATTGCGCTGCCCGGAGGTGAGGATCCGTTCGCAGCCAATATCTATGATATCGGCTAATGCCTGCATAGGATCTGCGGTCATATCAAAAGCCCGGTGAAAGGTTACGCCCATGGGCCAGGCCAGCTCTGTCAGTATACGGCACCGTTCTTTGTCCACGCGCCCATCTGCTGTCAATATGCCTATCACCACGCCATCGCAGCCTAATTGCTTGCAGAGGGTAATATCCCGCTTCATTACTTCAAATTCCAGGCCATCGTACAGAAAATCACCACCCCTGGGCCGTATGATGGGGTAGAGGGCCAGCTGTACTTTTTCCCTGGCCATAGCGATGGCGCCATAGCTTGGCGTAGTACCGCCTTCTAACAGGTTATCACACAGCTCTATCCGTTGCGCGCCCCCTTCCTGGGCGGCTATACAGGAGGCAACGGAAGTGGCGCATATTTCTAAGGTGATCATGAATAATAGCTTTTAGCCTGCTGTTGGCCGTTGTTTAGTCGTTTGTAACGGGTGCAGGTACCATTGCCGCGACAAACGATAACAGCTGCTTAAAAATAGTGTTTACCGTTAATGAGCTCATTTTTGGTATCGCTGGTGCATACGGCATAGCTAAATCCTTGTTGCAGGCAATAAGCGCCGTATTCCCCTTTTTTATTCAGGGCCAGGAAACCTACCTGGATCTCTTTAGCTTTTTGCGGGCTTTTCTTTACGATACGTGTTACGGCTTCCTTACAGGCTGCCTCCGGCGTATAACCCTGGCGCATTAATTCCACCACCAGGTGGCTGCCCACAATACGGATCACTTCTTCGCCTACGCCGGTAGAGGTAGCGCCGCCTACTTCATTATCCACATACAGGCCTGCGCCTATGATAGGGGAGTCGCCTACGCGGCCGCGCATCTTAAATGCCATACCGCTGGTCGTACAGGCGCCGGACAGGTTGCCGTTGGCGTCCATGGCCAGCATACCAATGGTATCGTGGTTGTATACGTTGCCTGGTAACTGCAGCGGGCTAAATGCCGTAGCGCCGTTACTGTTATAGGTTTTGTTCTCTATGTTCATCATCGGCTTATATTCCGATTTTTTCAGCCATTCCTTCCATGCTTTTTCAGACTCAGGGGTTAGCAGGTTCTCTTTCTTAAAACCGCTGGCCAGCGCAAACTGCAGGGCTCCTTCGCCTACGAGCATTACATGCGGCGTTTTCTCCATCACGGCGCGTGCAACGGATATAGCATGTATTACATGCTCCAGCGCCGCTACGGATCCACAGTTCCCCAGCTCGTCCATAATGCAGGCATCCAGGGTAACATGGCCGTCCCGGTCAGGAAAACCGCCATAACCCACGGTCTGGATCTTAGGATCTGCTTCCGGCACTTTTACCCCGGCCTCTACCGCATCCAGCGCCCGGCCCCCTTGTTTCAGTACTTCCCAGGCGGCTTTGTTGGCGGGCAAACCAAAATCCCAGGTGGATATTACGATGGGCTGGCCTTTTACCACCCTGCCGGCTGCGGTTACCGGTGTTGCTTTCACGCCTTCAAAAGAGAAAGCAGCGGCGCCAAGGGCCGCTGCTTTTAAAAAGTTTCTACGATCTTGCATATAACCGATCAATATTATTATTTAAGCAAAAAGCGAAAAGTGAATGATGAAAGATAGCAATTTTATCTTTCACCTTCCACTTTTCGCCCCTCACTTTTTTCAACTATTCACTATTCGTCAGAACTTCTTATTCCAGTCGTTGAATATTAATCCTTCATCTCCCAGGCCAGTGCGCTTGCGCCCAGAATGGCCGCATCACTTTCCTTCAGTTCGGAGAACACCAGTTGCACCTTATTCTGAAAAATGGGTAACAGGTTCATTTCCATATGTTCCCGTACCGGTTTCATGATCAGGTCACCGGCTTTGGTAAGGCCGCCAAAGAGGATAATAGCCTCCGGGCTGCTGAACATCACGAAGTTAGCCAGGGCCTCGCCCAGTATTTTGCCGGTATATTCATACACTTCCCTGGCCAGCGGGTCGCCTGCCATGGCAGCGTCAAAAACGGTTTTGGAATTGATGTCTTCCTTGGCCAGGTCGCGCAGGGTGCTCTTGGTATCCGGGCGGTTAGCCAGGAACTCCAGGGCGGTGTTGGTTACGCCTGTGGCAGAAGCATAGGCTTCCAGTGATCCGCGGTGACCTGTGCCGGGGTGCAGCCTGCCGCCGGGTATCACGATACAGTGACCCAGTTCGCCGGCAAAACCATCGTGCCCGTATATTAACTGGCCATTGGCAACAATGCCGCTGCCTACGCCGGTACCCAGGGTGATCACGATGAAATCTTTCATGCCTTTGGCAGCGCCGTACATCAGTTCGCCCAAAGCGGCCGCATTGGCGTCATTCGTTAATACAGTGGGCAGTCCAAATTTTTCGCCCAGCAGGTTTGCCAACGGTATAATGCCCTTCCAGCGAAGGTTAGGTGCATATTCTACGTTACCGGTATAAAAGTTACCATTGGGTGCGCCTACGCCAATACCCCGGATATTTTCAATACCGCCTACTTCTGCTATCAGTTTGGTGAGATGTCCGTGTAATTCTTCGAGGAAGCCACTCACGTCATCCCTTTCATTGGTTAACATTCGGCCGTCGCTCAGGATATTCCCCCTGCGGTCTACTATGCCAAATTTGGTATTGGTTCCACCAATATCAATGCCCACTACTAATTGCTGACTCATAATCGATTCCCTGAGATTTTAAGATGGTTTTAACTCTAAATGCAAAGAAGGCCAGATATGCAAAGCATAAAACTGGTATAATGTAAGAGGCATGAATGCCTAGCGGAGTATCTGCTAAACCTCCCTGCACCGGCGGTATCAGGGAACCTCCCAATATCATCATTACCAGGAAAGAGGAAGCCTGGCTTGTATATTTACCTAATCCGGCAATGGCCAGTGAGAAGATGGAAGGCCACATTACAGAACAGAAAAGGCCGCCGCTCACAAAGGCAAAAGTGGCTACATAACCGGTGGTGCATAAACCAATGATCATGGCAGCCATACCCAATAAGCCAAAGATCATGAGGGTCTTGGCGGGTTTTTCCTGTCCGGCAAAGAAACCGATGATCTGGATCACCAGCACACCTGCATAAGGATACAGCTGGGTGATATCATTACCCTTCCAGGCATTTGCACCCAGGATCACGCCATAGGCAATGAATGGAACGATCACAAACAGCAGCTTGCGGGTAGCTTTGGAAACATTGAACACGGTAATAGCGCCAGCCCAGCGGCCTATCATCAAACTACCCCAGAACAGGGAGATAAAAGGATCGAGCTGTGATTCTGACAAACCTTCCGGCGTCAGGAAACCAGGATGTTTAAGCAGCGCGCCCATGTTACTGGCCACTGTTACCTCCACGCCTACATACACAAAAATGGCGATCATGCCCAGTACCAGCTGCGGATATTTCATAGCGCCCCAGCCGTCGCCGTTTTTCTGGGAGCTACCCTTCGCATAGAAGAGGATGGCCAGGATACCTACAATACCGGTAATAAAGAAAGGCAGTTCTTTCTTCAGCGCAATACCTACCAGGATCAGCACAAACATAGCTGTGATACCCAGCAGCGCTTTACTGGCATGTGTAGAGTTTTCAAATGGTTCATCTGCGGTTGTTTTGGGCATCTTGGCAAAAGCAAAGATGGCCGCCGCTACCAGGAACAATACAATGAGCAGTATATACAAGGTATTGATCTTGCTGATATCAGTTTTTGAAGCGTCGCCGCCCTGCGCGCTGCCAAACAGCAGCATGCTCACGATAATAGGCCCGATGGTGGTGCCGAAAGAGTTTATACCGCCTGCCAGGTTCAAACGGTGCGTACCCTTGGATGGGTCGCCCAGCAGGATGGCAAAGGGATTGGCCGCTGTTTGCTGTAGTGAGAAGCCCAGCGCCACAATAAAGAATGCGCCTAATATCAGGTAAAAGGCATTGGATTTTTCGGCCATACCGTTACCGATGTTAACTGCTCCAATCAGCGCAGCCGCGCCAACTACGGAGATCAGTAACCCGTAGATAATACCTTTCTGATAGCCGATCTTGTTGAGGATATCTACCCCGCGGATAACAGAGAACAGGTATAAGAGTAAGGACCCGATGAAATAAGCGCCGTAGAAGGCGAAGTCTATTAACTGGGACTCCAGTTGGGTGAGTTCGAAATGCGCCTTACAGAAAGGGATAAAGATACTGTTAGACGCAGCAACAAACCCCCAGAAGAAAAAGACCAGAATGAGTACGGGAAAGGAGGGATGTGTTCCTTGCTTTGTTTGATCAGCCATAAACGTGTTTAATTACGATGGTTTATTATCCCGATAAATGTATAAATTATTTTTTAAGATTTTCTAAAATAAAAATAAATTCTTGAAAATTTCTACTATGCAAAAACGTTTTAGCGCGTAAATTATAGAATATTATCTAAAAATAGTAGCGAATGAATAAAGTACGAAATTCGTTCCCAAAGCGTTAGAAAATACAGGAATAGTTGATTAAGTTCGTGTCCATCAAACCAAGATCTGTATATTTTATCAATCTTAACCTGCTGCTATGTCATCTAACACCACTGCAGCGCTCCCGGGGAAGAAAGCCGCCGGCTATGCGCAATCGATTACTATCATTGGAGTTCTTTTTTTTGTATTTGGCTTTGTTACCTGGTTAAACAGTACGTTGATCCCGTTCCTGAAGATCGCCTGTGAGCTGAGTATTGCGGAGGCTTTGCTGGTTACGTTCGCCTTTTACCTGGCGTATTTTTTCCTGGGCATGCCTTCTTCTTTTATCTTAAAGAAGACAGGGTTTAAGAACGGTATGGCGCTGGGATTGCTGGTAATGGCCGGTGGTTCCCTCATCTTTGTACCAGCTGCCAACAGCCGTAGTTTTGGTATGTTCCTGACTGGCCTGTTCGTACAAGGTATGGGGCTTACCCTGCTGCAGGCAGCCTCTAATCCCTACATCAGCATCGTTGGGCCTATTGAAAGTGCCGCCAAGCGTATGAGTATTATGGGTATTTGTAATAAGGTGGCCGGTATTGTTGCCCCGCTGGTGCTAAGCTCCATTGTACTAAAGAATGCGGACGCGCTGGAAAAGCAGATAGCCACGGCCACAGATGCTGCGCAGAAAACCTTGCTGCTGGATAGTCTGGCCTCCCGGGTGGTGGGCCCTTATATTGTAATGGCGGTTGTGCTGGTGCTGCTGGCCTTTATGATCAAACGTTCCTCCCTGCCGGAAATAGATACTTCCGGAAACGATGCAGGTGCCGCCGGTACTGCGGATACCCGGACCAGCGCATTCCAATACCCCTACCTGATGCTTGGCATGTTGTGCATTTTCCTGTATGTTGGGGTAGAGGTAATGGCCGGCGACGTAATAGGTACCTATGCCCACCAGATGGGCATGAGCCTGGATAAGACAAAATACTTCACCTCCTTTACCCTGGGCGCTATGCTGGTTGGTTATGTAACTGGTATACTTACGATCCCCAAGATCCTCTCCCAGGATAAAAGCCTGCGTATCTCCGCTATCTTAGGTATCATATTTACCATCGGGGCCTTCTTCTCAGATGGCAACCTGGCGGTTACCTTTATTGCGCTGCTGGGATTGGCCAATGCGCTCATGTGGCCTGCCATCTGGCCCCTGGCCATCGACAAGCTGGGCAGGTTTACGCAAATGGGCTCCGGCCTGCTGGTAATGGGCATTGTTGGCGGTGGCGTGTTGCCACAGATCTATAGTGGCCTTTTCAGCACGGATGGGATCTTTGGTTTCCTGCATAGTGGCAGCACTAATTTCCGCGAGGCTTTCCTGTACTGTATGCTGCCTTGTTATGCGTACATCCTGTATTACGCCATAGCGGGTCATAAGATAGGGAAGGCAAAAGGATAATACAGTTTTATGATCTGTTATACCAGGAAGGCGGCTTGAAAGTATGTGCTTTTAAGCCGCCCTCCTTATTAGTTCTTTTGCAGCTGGTATTTTGGTGTTCGTGCGCAAATGAATTGGGAATTGCAGTAACTAAGTTTATTTTTATGCGTAATTCATACGTTTAATACTTAACCAGGAAAATGTTACAACAAACCAGGGATCAGTTCGTACAACTCTTTGGCCAGTCACCGGTGCTGGTCAGCTCTCCCGGCAGGATCAACCTTATTGGCGAGCATACAGACTATAACGATGGGTTCGTGCTGCCCGCAGCTATTGATAAACGGATCATTTATGCCGTAGGCCTTAACGGCACGGACGATTGCCATGCATATGCTGATTTTAACGGCGAACATGTGAGTTTTAATCTTAATGCTGTAACGCCTACCCCGGGATGGATCAACTATCTGATGGGCGTGGTAGACCAGCTGCAGAAACGGGGGTATAAAGTGCCTGGGTTTAACTGCGTAATAGCGGGCGATGTACCGGTAGGCGCCGGATTGTCCTCTTCCGCTGCCGTGGAAGGCGGCCTGGTGGCCGCACTGGATCATCTGATGGGATATGCGCTTTCCCGCATGGAGATGGCCCTGATAGGCCAGAAAGCAGAACATACCTTTCCCGGCGTGCAATGCGGTATTATGGACCAATTCGCGAACCTGCACGGTAAAAAGGACCAGGTGATGCTGCTGGATTGCCGTGATCTGAGCTACACGTATTATCCTTTTAACTTCCCGGACCAGAAGATCGTACTGTGTAATTCCATGGTGCATCATTCCCTGGCTTCTTCTGAATATAATGTAAGACGCGCGCAGTGTGAGGCGGGCGTAAAAGTGCTGCAGGGCAAATATCCGCAGGTAAAATCCCTCCGCGATGCAGATATGCAGATGCTGGAATCTGTAAAGGATCAGATGGACGCTATCGTTTACAAACGCTGTTCCTATGTAGTGGCAGAAATTGCCCGTGTGCAGCAGGCAGGTATTTTCCTGCAGGAAGGCAAACTGAAGGAATTTGGCGAATTGATGTATGCTACGCATGATGGGCTTAGCCATCTTTATGAGGTAAGCTGCCCGGAACTGGATTTCCTGGTGTCACTGGCCCGTCAACGGCCGGAAGTAGCAGGGGCCCGGGTAATGGGCGGCGGCTTTGGCGGCTGTACTATTAACCTGGTGAGGGAGGATAAAGTGGAGGAGTATACGGCGTTTATAAGGGAACGGTATGAGGAGGAGTATGGTAAAACGCCGGAGATCTATGTGACGAGTATAGAGGATGGGGTGGAAGTAAAGTAAAGAGTAAAAAAGCAAAAAGTAGAAATTGAATGCAGCGGTTTCTACTTTTTGCTTTTGTAAATATTTTTAGCAAAATGGGGATGTGGGAATTATTTTGAAATAAACAACGTTCTGGATATCAATTTATTTGGTGGATGTTTGAGAACTAAATATCTTAGCATTAACCAAAAAATAGCAGAATGGAAACAAGTACTTTAGACATTATCGTAGCGAGATTAGACTCAATGGAAACTGGCTTCAACCGGCGAATGGATGGGCTAGAACTGCGAATGGACAGATTAGATAGACGAATGGATGGATTGGAACAGCGCATGTACGGCTTTGATAAGCGCATGAACGACTTTGACATAAAGCTGGGCGTCAACAATCTCTTGTTGGAATCCGTGGATAGAAGGCTTTGCGTCATAGAAGGTGAGATTGAAAGAATTGCAGAATGGGTGCCATTCAGAACCCCGCCGATTAAATTGTAATCAGTATCCAAAAGGCTTTCGCACCTTAAATTAAATATTGTACAATCCCCGTTAGGAACAGCGTCAACCCATTATCTTTCTATATAGCAGTACCCACTAACACCTTTTTACCATATCCTGCATTGATTTTCTCCATTATTCCCTTCTTATCTTTATCCTACACTATTTTTATAAGCATAACACGCATCACCAACAGTGTATGATGAAAAAACTATCACTATTCATTACCGCCTGCGTCATCAGCAGCCTCGCTGCCAATGCGCAAACCGTCATCAAGCCGTACGGCGCCCTGCCTACTAAAGCCCAGCAGAACTGGCAGGACATGGAATACTACATGTTCATCCATTTCGGGCCTAACACCTTTACGGACCGGGAATGGGGGCAAGGCAACGAAGATCCCAGGATCTTCAACCCTACCGCATTGGATGCCCGCCAATGGGCGCGTACCGCCAAGCTGGCCGGTATGAAAGGTATTATCATCACCGCCAAACACCACGACGGCTTCTGCCTGTGGCCCAGCAAATACAGCACCCATACCGTGCGGGAAAGCGCCTGGAAAAATGGAAAGGGCGACGTGCTGAAGGAGCTCTCCGCCGCGTGTAAGGAGTATGGCCTTAAGTTTGGCGTGTACCTTTCTCCCTGGGACCGTAACCATCCTGCCTACGGTACGCCGGAGTATAACCAGGTATTTGTGAATATGCTCAATGAGGTGCTGGGCAACTACGGCCCTGTATTCGAACAGTGGTTTGATGGCGCTAATGGCGAAGGTCCCAATGGCAAGAAACAGGTATATGACTGGTCTCTCTTCAATAATACGGTATTGCGCAAACAACCCAGCGCGATCATCTTCAGTGATATTGGCCCTGGCTGCCGCTGGGTAGGCAATGAAGATGGTTTTGCGGGTACTACCAACTGGAGCACCATCAACATAGCTGGTTATGAACCGGGTAAAAAAGCGCCTTCTCTTACCACGCTGAACACCGGCCAGGAAGACGGCGAAAAATGGGTGCCCGCAGAATGCGATGTTTCTGTACGCGCCGGCTGGTTTTACAGCGATGCTACCAATGATAAAGTAAAAAGCCTGGCAGAGCTGCTGGAGATCTATAATGCTTCTGTAGGCCGTAACAGCAACCTGCTGCTGAACGTGCCTGTAGACAGGCGCGGGCGTATCCATGCCAACGACTCTACCCGCCTGATGGAGTTCCGCCGCCTGTTGGATGAGACCTATAAGACCAACCTGGCCCGCAAAGCGAAGGTATCCGTTACAGACACCCGCAAGGATAACCCGGCCGTAAACGCCCGTAATCTGGTGGATGGCAATAACAAAACCTATTGGGCTACGCCTGATAATGTAACCCAGGGCGCAATTACCCTGGAGTTTCCCCAGCCGGTATCCTTTAACAGGATCGTGTTACAGGAGTACACGCCACTGGGTCAGCGCGTAAAAGCCTTTACCGTGGAAGTATGGGAAAATGGCGCTTTTAAGGAAATAGCTAAGGAAACCACGATCGGTCACAAACGCATCCTGCGCCTGCCCAATACCACCACCAGCAAAGTGAAGGTACTGGTCGCAGACGCCAAAGCCTGTCCGCTCATCAGCGAAGTACAGCTGTACCAGGCGCCGGACCTGCTGGCTTCTCCGGAGATCAAACGCGACAGGGAAGGTATGGTGTCCATCAGCTGCGCCTCTCCGGACCCGGAGCTGCATTATACAACAGACGGCACAGAGCCTGTTTTCAGCTCTCCCCGCTATACGCAGCCTTTTGCGCTGCCCCAGGGTGGCGTTGTAACGGCAAAAGCCTTTGTTGATAATGGCAAAAAAGCCAGCCCGGCTGTCATTGCGCATATGGATATCTCTCCCGCCAAATGGAAAGTGCTATTTGCAGATGGGGGCCAGGACAATGCCGGCCGTGCCATAGACGCCAACGAAGGCTCTTATTGGTCTACCGGCCACAACGCCAGCGCCAGCTACCCGCATGAGCTGCAGGTAGACCTGGGTGAGACCCTCAGCCTCAAAGGTTTTGCATATACCCCGCACCGGGACGTACATGGCAACACCGGCACCTTCTACAAGTATGCGTTTTACGTAAGTAACGATGGGAAGGAGTGGGGCCAGCCCGTATCCGCCGGCGCATTTGGCAATATCCGTAACAATCCCATCCGGCAGGTGATCCGGTTCAATGCGCCCGTAAGCGGCCGTTATATCCGGATCGTAGCCCTGGAGCCGGCTGAAGAAACCGATCATAACGCAAGCATTGCCGAATTGGAAGTGCTGACGAAATAGTAGACTGTATATCGTTCATTTTTAATGGGTTGTGCCTGCAGGCAAGCGCAGGTGCAACCCTTCTTCTTTCGGATATGTTAAAGTATTGTCAGCTGCAAAAATTTTCCTGAATTATAATATATATGTTATAATTTTGCGGGGAATTAAATCGAAAGACAGTTTTTTAACAATTTAATGCTGAACTGAAGTTGGAAAATACGACAACCCATACCAACATCTCTGCATATCATCCTTCTCTGATGGAAGGCATGTACTCTATTGGGTTTAATGTCTTCAGATATCTTTCCCGACGACCTCGTATTTGATAGCGCCTGTCTTACCCAACGGCACGCTATCGCACAATGATATTCCCCCATCATTGGTGAACAATTTTCTCCCAAAGAGGAAGCTTTTTAATATTTATTGATTCACTTTTTTCAATTTACGCAAGTTGGAAAATCAACATATTATCGTTAGGGTAGCCACTCCCGACGATGCGCATTATGCCAAAACCATCACCGACGAGATGGAGTCTTCTGCTAAAGCCCGTGGAACTGGTATAGCCAAACGCTCTCCGGAATACGTGAAACTGAAGATGGAAGAGGGCAAGGCAGTGATCGCTGTTACGGAACAGGGTGACTGGGTAGGTTTTTGCTACATAGAAGCCTGGGGGCATGGGAAATTCGTGGCTAACTCCGGTCTGATCGTCAATCCCGCCTTCCGCGGGCATGGCGTGGCCAAATCCATTAAACATCGCATCTTCGAACTGTCCAGGGAAAAATACCCTGACGCCAAGATATTTGGTCTTACTACCGGCCTGGCCGTGATGAAGATCAACTCCGAACTGGGCTACGAGCCCGTTACCTATTCTGAGCTTACGGATGATGAGGAATTCTGGAAAGGCTGCCGCAGCTGTGTGAACTTTGACATCCTGACCGCCAAAGGCCGTAAAAACTGCCTGTGTACCGCCATGCTCTACGATCCCGTGCAAAAGCAGAAGGACGAAGAAGAGCGGGTGGCCCGGGAAAAGGCGGAGGCGCTTAACGAGCCGGCGCCGGAAATGCAGCCCCAGCTAATGGTAGCCGCAACCGGCGATATGCGTCAGCAGAAAAAACAGCGGGCCTTTAAGGAGAACTTCCGCCTGTTTGAACGATGGCTGCGCTACAAAAGATATGTGCTGCTAAATAGCCGCAAAGACAATGGCGGCGCTGCCAGCCATTACAAGAAGAAGTTCTTTTTATTCAATCTTTTTTAACAATAACTATTCGTCATAATGAGTAAGAAAGTAGTACTGGGATTTAGCGGAGGACTTGATACTTCCTACTGTGTTAAATATCTCACAGAAGAAAAAGGATATGAAGTGCATTCTGTGATCGTAAATACCGGCGGCTTTACCGCTGAGGAATTACAGGAAATAGAAAAGCGCGCATATAACCTGGGAGTAAAAAGCCACAAAACGGTAGATGCCGTACGGTCTTATTATGATAAGGTGATCAAATACCTGGTATTTGGTAATGTGCTCAAGAATAATACTTATCCCCTGAGCGTAAGCGCGGAGCGGATGAGCCAGGCCCTGGCCATTGCAGAATATGTGAAAGAGGTGGGCGCCACCGCCGTAGCGCACGGCAGCACCGGCGCCGGTAACGACCAGGTACGGTTTGATATGATCTTTCATATCATGATCCCCGGCGTAGAGATCATTACCCCCATCCGGGATATGAAGCTCAGCCGCGAAGAGGAGATCTCCTACCTGCAGTCAAAAGGAGTACAGGTGAATTTCGAAAAAGCCATGTACTCCATCAACAAAGGTATCTGGGGCACTTCTGTAGGCGGTAAGGAAACCCTTACTTCCAATGGTATGCTGCCGGAATCTGCTTTCCCTACGCAATTAACAAAGCAGGAGCCGGAACAGGTAACCCTCCACTTTAAAAAAGGAGAGCTGGTGGGCGTAAATGACAAATCTTTTGGTCATCCCACGGAAGCCATTCAATATTTACAATCCATCGCAGGGGCTTTTGCCATTGGCCGCGATATACATGTGGGCGATACCATCATCGGTATCAAGGGCCGGGTAGGTTTTGAAGCGGCCGCACCCGTAGTGATCCTCAAAGCGCATCACGCCCTGGAAAAACACGTGCTTACCAAATGGCAGTTAAGCTGGAAAGACCAGCTGGCACAGTTCTATGGCAACTGGCTGCATGAAGGCCAGATCCTGGACCCTGTTATGCGCGATATTGAAGCTTACCTTGAAAGCGCGCAGCAGCAGGTAACCGGCAAGGTGTTTGTAACACTGCTGCCTTACCGCTTCCAGGTAACCGGTATCGAATCGTCCTACGATCTGATGAGCAGCAAGTTTGGTAAGTATGGCGAAATGAACAGCGGCTGGAGCGGCGAAGACGTAAGGGGCTTCAGCAAGATCTTCGGTAACCAGACAATGATCTGGCACCAGGTAAATGACGAACAGGGTAAAAAAGCGTAAGGCATGGCAAACAACAAAAACATCCGGGCAGGTATTATAGGCGGCGCAGGTTATGGCGGCGGGGAAATGATCAGGATCCTCCTGAATCATCCTAATGTGGAGATCGCATTTGTGCACAGCCGCAGCAATGCGGGTAACCCTTTGCATGCCGTACATAGCGACCTGCTGGGTGATACGGACCTCGCCTTTACAGATCAGCTTAGTCATGATATAGAGGTGCTGTTCCTTTGTTTGGGCCATGGAGAAGCGAAGAAGTTCCTGGAAGCAAATCCAATCCCGCTGAACATAAAAGTGATAGACCTGAGCCAGGATTTCCGCCTGGGTGAAAGTCTTCCCGGCAGGGAATTCGTATACGGCTTGCCGGAATTGCAAAGGGAAAAGATACAGACCGCGCAGAACATTGCCAATCCTGGCTGTTTTGCCACTACTATACAATTGGGCTTATTGCCCCTGGCCAAGGCCGGACTGCTCGGCGAAATACATACCACCGGCATTACCGGCTCCACCGGCGCCGGCCAGAGCCTGCAGTCCACTACCCATTTTACATGGCGGGCCAATAACGTATCTACCTACAAGGTGCTCGCCCATCAGCACCTGAAAGAGATCCGACGAAGCTTACAGTTGTTGCAGCCTTCCTTTACTGAGCATGTGAACTTTGTGCCGGTACGGGGCGACTATCCAAGAGGCATCTGGGTAACTTCCTACCAGGAAAGCGACCTCTCGCTGGAGCAGGCGTTACAACTGTACAAAACATATTATGCAACGCATCCTTTTACGCATGTAAGCGAGAACCAGATTGACCTGAAGCAGGTGGTGAATACCAACAAATGCCTGGTACAGCTGGAAAAAGTAGGGACCAAACTGATCGTTCACACCATCGCGGATAACCTGCTGAAAGGCGCATCAGGACAAGCAGTGCAGAATATGAACCTGGTATTTGGGCTGGAGGAAACAGCCGGGTTAAAGCTGAAGTCTATCGTATTTTAGCGTGACCCATACATCGTTAAATTATCTCTTTCCATCCGGCGGCCGTAAGGCTGCCGCCAAGTAAAACAATAATGAAGCTCTTCGACGTTTATCCGATCAACGATATTACCATTGAAAAAGGCGCCGGCTCTAATGTATGGGACGATAAAGGTACGCAATACCTGGATCTCTATGGCGGCCACGCAGTGATCTCCATTGGCCATACCCATCCGCATTATGTAAAGCGCCTCACAGATCAGCTACAGAAAGTAGGATTCTATTCCAATTCTATTAAGATCCCATTACAGCAGCAACTGGCGGAAAAATTAGGCAGAATATCCGGCAAGGAAGATTACCAGCTGTTCCTCTGCAATTCCGGTGCAGAAGCCAACGAGAATGCATTAAAACTGGCTTCTTTCCACAACGGCAAAAAGAAGATCATCGCTTTCCGCAAATCTTTCCACGGCCGTACTTCCCTGGCCGTAGCCGCAACGGATAACCCCAAGATAGTAGCGCCGGTAAATGAAACAGAGAACGTAGTATTCCTGCCCTGGCAGGATGAAGCCGCGCTGGAAGCAGCTTTTAAGCAGTACGAAGTATCTTCTGTGATCATAGAAGGTATCCAGGGCGTTGGCGGTATCAATGTAGCCAGCGAAAGCTTCCTGCGTAAGATCAGAAGCCTTTGCGATACGTTTAACGCCGTGTTTATTGCAGACAGCGTGCAGTGCGGCTACGGGCGCAGCGGCAAATTCTATTCCCATGATTATGCCGGTATAAATGCAGATATTTACACCATGGCCAAAGGCATGGGCAATGGTTTCCCTATTGGCGGCATCATTATCGCCCCGCATATACAGGCTTCTTATGGCCTGCTGGGCACCACCTTTGGCGGCAACCACCTGGCCTGCGCAGCTGCCCTGGCCGTGCTGGAAGTGATAGAGCAGGAGCAGCTGATACAGAACGCAGCCACTATAGGTAATTACCTGATGGAGCAGTTAAAAGGCATGCCTAAGGTAAAAGAAGTAAGAGGCCGTGGCCTTATGATCGGCATTGAGCTGCCGGAAGAGCTGGCCCATGTACGTAAAGAGTTATTATTCAAGCATAAGATATTTACCGGCGAAGCCAAACCAAATGTGATCCGTTTGCTGCCTTCCCTGGCGCTCACACAGGCCCACGCCGATCAGTTCCTTACTGCGATCAAAGAGGAACTTTCAAAATAATTGGAGCCGTCGGCTGCTCGTCAGCTGACGGCTAACATTCTAACAAGTATTAAACGCATGAAACAATTTATCTCGGTAGAAGATGTGCCGGGTGTCCCGCGTTTGGTGGACATAGCGCTGGATTACAAGCACAATCCCTTCAGGGACAAGTCTTTGGGCACAAACAAAACTTTGGGAATGATATTCCTGAACCCCAGCTTACGTACCCGGTTAAGCTCGCAGGTAGCGGCAAGGAACCTGGGTATGGAAGTAGTGGTGTTTAATATCGACAAGGAAGGCTGGCAGCTGGAAATGAATGACGGCGCCATCATGAGCGGTAATACCACCGAACATGTGAAGGAAGCCGCCGCCGTAATGGGACAGTATTTCGACATTATGTCCATACGTACCTTTCCGGGCCTGAAGAATAAAGAAGAGGACTATACGGAGAAATATATAAACCAGTTCATTAAATACGCGGGCGTGCCGGTAGTAAGCCTCGAAAGCGCTACCCTGCATCCTTTGCAGAGCTTAACGGATGTGATCACCATCCGTGAGCACTGGCAGCAGCCCCGCAAACCAAAGGTGGTAATGACCTGGGCGCCGCATGTAAAAGCGCTGCCGCAGGCCGTACCTAACTCTTTTGCGCAGTGGATCAACGCCTGGGGCGAAGCAGACTTTGTGATCACGCATCCCAAAGGCTACGAGCTGGATCCTAAGTTCACCGGTAATGCGCCCATTGAGTATAACCAGGATAAAGCCCTGGAAGGCGCGGACTTTGTTTATGTGAAGAACTGGTCTTCCTACAGCGACTATGGCAACATTATCAGCACAGACAGCAGCTGGATGGTGACCAACCAGAAGCTGCAGCATACCGCACAGGCCAAAGTAATGCATTGCCTGCCGGTAAGAAGGAATGTGGTGATTGCAGATGAGGTGCTGGACGGGCCGCAGTCCATCGTGATCAAACAGGCGGGCAACCGCGTGTGGGCAGCCCAGGCAGTGCTGAGCGAGATATTAAAAAACAGTTGATCAACAGATATGCTCTTCGTCATTAAAGTAGGTGGGAATGTAATTGACAACCCGGTGCTGCTGCAGTCTTTCCTGCAGGATCTTACCGCCATTCAGGGCCCTAAGATCCTGATCCATGGCGGTGGAAAGATCGCTACCCGCATCGGGGACCAGCTGGGTATTGAGTCAAAGTATGTGGATGGGCGCCGTATCACAGATGCTGCCACTATTGATGTGGTGACCATGGTATATGGCGGCCTGGTAAATAAACAGCTGGTAGCCAAATTGCAGGCCCTGGGATGTAATGCTATTGGAATGACCGGAGCGGATGCGAATGTGATACCTGCCGTAAAACGTCCTGTAAAACAGATAGACTATGGTTTTGTGGGCGATATTGATCCCGCAAGGCTGCAGGTAGGGCCGCTTAAAGCTATGCTGGATGCCGGTCTTACGCCGGTGTTCGCGCCGCTTACACATGATGGTCAGGGGCAGATGCTGAATACCAATGCGGATACCATTGCCTCCTCCCTGGCCATTGCGCTCTCTGCCCATTACAAGGTACGGCTTATCTACTGCTTTGAGAAAAAAGGTGTGCTGCGCGATGCGCAAGACGATGATTCTGTGATCAACCTGATCGACCGTACTGTATATGCACAGCTGATGGAGCAAAAAGCGCTGTCAGACGGCATTTTGCCCAAGCTGGATAATGCCTTTGCCGCCATCGAAAGCGGCGTGAAGGAAGTGCTTATTGGCCACGCGGCAGATGTGCGCAGTAATACCACCGCTACCGTAGCGGGTACTTTAATACGCTAACTATGTGGAACCAACAGCTATATGAGGATGCAGTGAAGTTATTGCAGCAAATGATCGCCACGCCCTCCTTCAGCCGGGAGGAAGAAGGCACGGCAAAGCTCATTGCCGGCCTGTTGGAAGAGAATGGCATTCCTTATCAGCAGCATGGCTATAATGTGTGGGCGCAGAACAGGAACTTTGATCCCGCTAAGCCCACCATCCTGCTCAACTCCCATCACGATACCGTTAAACCTAACCCGCAATATACCCGCGATCCTTTTAGCCCGGATGTAGTGAATGATACCTTGTATGGTCTTGGCAGTAATGATGCCGGTGGCTGCCTGGTAAGCCTCATTGCGGCTTTCCGGCATTTCTATGACCGGCCTGCTGAGCAGCTGCGTCATAACCTGGTGCTGGCGGCTACGGCAGAGGAGGAGATCAGCGGCGTAAATGGCATTGAAAGCATCCTGGCTATGCTGCCGCTTGTAACGCTGGCCATCGTTGGCGAGCCTACGCAAACGCAGCTGGCTATCGCAGAAAAAGGCCTGATGGTGCTGGATTGTGTGAGCCATGGCAAAGCAGGCCATGCGGCCCGCAATGAAGGGGAGAACGCGATCTACAAAGCCATGGCTGATATCAGCTGGTTCAGCCAGTATCAGTTCCCGGAAGTATCTGAAACACTGGGACCGGTAAAGATGTCCGTGACCGTGATCAACACTTCCAATAAGGCGCACAATGTAGTGCCGGCAGATTGTTCTTTTGTAGTAGATGTGCGGGCAACAGATAAATATACGCTGGAAGAGATCCTGGCTACCGTGCAGCAGCATGTAAGCTGCACCGTAACACCCCGTTCCATGCGTATGCGGCCTTCCGGTATTCCGTTGGATCATCCTATTGTGCAGGCAGGCATCCGCATGGGCAAAACATGGTATGGCTCGCCTACCACATCAGATCAGGCGCTTATTCCGGCTACTTCCATTAAGATTGGTCCTGGAGACTCTGCGCGCTCTCATACGGCAGATGAATACATTCACCTGCATGAGATCCGCGACGGTATTGATACTTATATTAAATTACTGGAAGAAATTTTATAAGATGGACTTTTATCCTGTGTTGGAAAACAAACGCGTGTTATTACGTCCCCTGCAACCAGCGGATGTGGAAACGCTGCTGCCGGTAGCAGTACAACCGCCGTTGTGGAAATGGGGGATTCAGACCATTACGCAGCAGAGTGAGCTGGAGCAATACATCACCAAAGCGGTGGGCGAAAGAGAGCGGCAGGAGTCAATTCCTTTCCTCATCTTTGATAAACAGGCCAACCGTGCGGCTGGCTGTACCCGCTTTATGGCCGTTGTTCCTGTACACAAACGCGCGGAGATTGGCGCCACCTGGATAGATACCACGCTGCATGGCTCCGGCCTTAACAAGGCCATGAAGTATGCTATGTTGCAATATGGTTTTGAAGTGATGGGCCTGAACCGCATAGAGTTAAAAACAGATGAGCTGAATACACAGTCCCGCAACGCCATCAGGAGTATAGGCTGCACGCAGGAAGGCATCTTCCGCCACCATATGATCGTACCCGGCAACAGGCTGCGTAATACCGTTTATTTCAGCATCCTGAAGGAAGAATGGCCGGAAGTGAAACAGCGGGTATTCGCTAAATATAATTTTTGATAGTATGAAGCTTTGGCAAAAAGATAAATCCTCCCTCGCCGCAGTGGAAACCTTCACGGTAGGCAGAGACCGGGAAATGGACGCCTACCTGGCGCCCTTTGATGTGCTGGGTTCCCTGGCGCATACCACCATGCTGGAAAAGATAGGCCTGCTTACTGCAGATGAGCTATCCATCCTGCAAAAGGAACTAAAACAGATCTACAAAGAGATCCGGGATGGGCAATTCAGCCTTGAAGAAGGGGTGGAGGATATACATTCCCAGGTAGAGCTGCTGCTTACGCGCAGGCTGGGTGAGGTAGGCAAAAAGATCCACAGCGGCCGTTCCCGTAACGACCAGGTGCTGGTAGACCTGAAGCTGTTCCTCCGCCACGAATTGCAAACCCTGGTACAGGACGTCAAAACCCTGTTTGATCTGTTGCAGCAAAAAAGCGTGCAGTTCCGCGATCATCTGATGCCTGGTTATACCCATCTGCAAATTGCTATGCCATCCTCCTTTGGGCTTTGGCTGGGTGCATACGCAGAGGGCCTGGTGGATGATCTTACCATATTACAGGGCGCCTATAAAGTGGTAAACAAAAACCCGCTGGGCTCTGCTGCGGGTTATGGCTCTTCGTTTCCCCTGGATCGTGAGTTGACGACCCAATTACTGGGTTTTGATGCGCTGAACTATAACGTAGTATACGCGCAGATGGGGCGTGGTAAAACGGAGAAGATTGTGGCCTTTGCATTGGCCGGCCTGGGCGCTACCCTGGCTAAAATGGCGATGGACGCCTGTTTGTTCATGAATCAGAACTTTGGCTTCATCAGCTTCCCGGACGAGCTTACCACCGGCTCCAGTATCATGCCGCATAAAAAGAATCCGGACGTATGGGAACTGATCCGCTCCTATGGCAATAAGCTGCAGGCGCTGCCCAACGAGATAGCCATGATGACCACCAACCTGCCCTCCGGTTACCATCGTGATCTGCAGCTATTGAAAGAAAACCTTTTCCCGGCGTTCCAAACACTGCGTAACTGCCTGCAGATGGCTGGTCTTATGCTGGAAAATATGCAGGTGAAGGAAAATATCCTTGATGATGAGAAGTATCGTTACCTCTTTAGCGTAGAAGTAGTGAACAAACTGGTACTCGAAGGCGTGCCATTCCGGGAAGCGTACAAACAAGTGGGCCTGGATATTGAAAAAGGGACCTTTGTTCCGGAAAAAGCCGTACATCATACCCATGCCGGCAGTATTGGTAACCTGGGTACAGAACAGGTGAATGCGCTGATGGAGAATGTGCTGAAAGGGTTTCCCTTTGAGCAGGTAGATGCCGCTGTTGCAAAGCTTTTACAGTAAGGATAAATAAAAAAGAGACTGGCCCGCCAGTCTCTTTTTTTACAGTGTTTAATATGTTATTAAAACCCTACTGTCAACCCCACCATATAATTCGTTCCCGCCATAGGATAATAGTAATTGTCAGATACCCTTTCTCCTCCCGATACGCTCAGATAAGTGGAACCATTCGGTTCATATTTCGTATTGAATACATTATTTACCATTACCTGTACGCTCAGCTCTTTAAATAACCGCTGTGGTACCGCATACCGCAAACGCACATCGTTGGTATAATAAGCGTCCAGGCTTCTGTCATCAGAACCTGTGTTATCCAGGAACTGCCGGCTTACATATTTGCCCAGGATGTCAATATCCAATTCCTTCACCGGTTTGATGGTGAATGTATAACCTGCCACCACGCTGGGGGAGAAGGAAATATCCGTGTTACCGAAATGTACGGTGTCCTGTCCAAAGGTGTCCCAATTATCCAGGTAGGCGGTATAATCCTTTACTTTATTCTGGCTGAAAGCCCCGTTAGCCGTAAAGGAGAATACCTTGTTGAAACGTACGCTGCCCACCAGTTCTATGCCGGCGCGGTAGCTTTTAGGAATGTTAGTGCGCGTATACGCGCCTACATCATTCAGCTTACCGGTTTGTACCAGCTGGTTCTTGTAGTTCATGTAATATACATTACCCTGTAAGCTAAAACGGCTGTTACGGAAGCTGTAACCGGCTTCCACATTTCGCAGCGTTTCATGCTGCGGCGTTTGATCCTGACCTGCTTCAAAATCATCCCGGTTGGGCTCCTTATTGCCAATAGCAAACGAAGCATAGAGCTGGCTGCGGTCATTCAGGTAATAGTATACGCCTGCTTTAGGGTTAAAGAAATTGTAGGTGTTATTTTGTATAAGTTCAGGATTATCTTCAAACCCATTGATGTTAAACTGCACATTACGGTATTGAAGATCGGCAAACAGGCGCAGGGCTTCGGTTACTTTAAACTCGCCTTTCCAGTAAATATTGAAATCGTTTTTATCAGCATCTACATCATAATAGCGGCGGTCTTTATCTATATCGTACTGTGCCCAGATGATCTTGCCGTAATGCCCGCCCTCATAGCGGTTCCAGCCGCCGCCCAGGCTCCAGTTCAGACGGGAGCCCGTGCCGTTCACGGAGAATACGGTGCCATAGAAATCATTGTCCAGCCAAAGCTGGCGTACCAGCTCTGTTGTATCCACCGGGGCGCCATTGATCTCCGGAGGGGTAAGGCCATAATCCGCAAACGCCTGTTTCGTTTTATATTCCTCGTAGTAGCCGCGTCCTTTGGTGTAGTGCAACGCTACGTTAAAGTTCAGATGACTGTTGATCTCCTGGTTCAGGAATAGCTGGTAATGGTCCTGTTGATAGTTGTCTGTCTCATTATCATAAGGCGTGCCTGGTTTCTCTGTGCCCGCAGGATTATTGGTACGGTCTGTTTCCAGCAGCGCTTCCGGTACGCCGTACCAGGCCTGGTAGGTCTTTTCCGTACCGGAGAATATATTCAGGCGGATAGCCGTCTTTTTAGAGATATAGGCTGCAGAGGTATAGAAAGAGCGCAGGTCGGAAGTAGCGCGGTCAATATAACCGTCAGAGTTTATTTTAGACAGGCGCGCATCTATCGTAAAGTGATCGTTGATCAAGCCACTGCCGGCCTTTACAGTGTGTTTCCAGCTGTTAAAGGAGCCGTAGCTGTTGCTGATCTCTCCATAGGCCTTATCCCGGAATTCGTTGGTGCTGAGGTTCAACGTAGCGCCAAAAGCGCCGGCGCCATTGGTAGAGGTGCCTACGCCCCGTTGCAGCTGTATGCTGTTTACGGAGGAAGCCAGGTCTGGCAGGTCTACGAAAAAGGTGCCTGCAGATTCTGCGTCGTTCAGCGGAATGCCGTTCATGGTAACATTAATGCGCGTAATATCAGAACCACGTACGCGCAGGTTGGTGTATCCTATACCATTACCCGCATCGGAGGCGGTTACTACGCCAGGCTGTTGATTTAGCAGCATGGGCAGGTCTTGTCCAAGGTTCTGCTTTTTGATCTCTTCCGCATCCAGGGTAGAGCTGGTAAAGGGTGCATTTTTACCGGCGCGCAGACTGGTGATCTCCACCGGTTGTACAAACAGGCCAATATGCTCCAGTTCTATGTTATGGGTGGAGGGGGATGCAGCCGCCGTTAAGGTTGCTGTAAAAGTACGGTAGCCCAGGAAACTGGCCTGTAAACGGTAGCTGCCTTTGGCAGGCACTGTTAGCTTGTAATGGCCATTAGCATCGGTCTGCGTTCCGGCGCTGCTGCCTGCAATAGTGATGGAAACGCCTGGTATTACAGCGCTGGTAGCTTTATCCTTTACCACGCCCTCAAGGGAATTTTGTGCATATAGCACAGTGCTGCTGCAAAGCAGCCACAAAAGAAGTATATGTTTCATCAGGTATGTTTTTTTCCTAACCAGCATTACCTGGTCACAGGTTCAACGGGTGTGATCTCAGCCTGATAGTAAGGCACCCCGAATTGATTGTTATCCCCGCAAAGGTATAGCCATGGCGATTAAAAAAAGAAAATATTTTTCGGGGTAACAATTTTGTTCTAACTTCCGTTCGCACTTCTCTCCAAATTCTCAAACGTTTTATTTATTAACCAACCGCTTAAATTTTATCTGATGATCAAATTGCAGCTTATTGGCTATTTGGGCAAAGACGCCGTACAGAGAGAAGCAAACGGCAAATCAGTACTCGGGTTCAGCGTAGCGCATACAGAGCGCTTCAGGAACCAGCAGGGCATATCGCAGGAGAAGACCACCTGGGTTGACTGCTCGTTATGGGAGCGCGAAAACCTGACGCCGTATCTTACACAGGGTACGCAGGTGTATGTAGAAGGTACGCCCGTGCCGGATGTGTACAGCAATAACGTAGGGATAAGCGTACCACAACTGCGCCTGCGCGTGTACAACATCCAGCTGTTAAGCGGTGGCCGCCGCGACGAGATGCGACGCCAGCCAGCAGATGAAACGGACGCTACGGGTACAGACCCTATGCGGGAACCGGAGGACGAACTACCGTTCTGATCCTTCTACAATACGAGAGGCCGGCGTCCTGAAGGAGCCGGCCTCTCGTATTTTATAAACGCCCTCATTTGTGCGCAGAAAAATAAAATGCCATTATTTTCAAAAAAGATTTGGCGTTAATGAATCCGTCCCTTACCTTTGCACCCACATTGCGAGGTAGAGCAGAGGTAGCTCGTCGGGCTCATAACCCGAAGGTCAGAGGTTCGAATCCTCTCCTCGCTACAAAAACAATTAAAGAGCCGAAGTAATTCGGCTTTTTTTATTTTAGTAAATTCACAGGAAGTTGTCGCACCAGCCTTCCTTACCAATCGCAGCAAAACAATATGCATAAAGCGGGATTTGTAAACATCTTCGGTAAACCTAACGCCGGTAAAAGCACCTTGCTGAACGCCCTCATCGGCGAAAAGCTGGCTATTATCTCGCCCAAGGTGCAAACTACCCGTCACCGCATTACCGGTATCGTCACCGCCCCGGATTACCAGATCGTCTTCTCAGATACTCCGGGTATCATCGATCCTAAATACCGCCTGCACGAAAAAATGATGGGCGCTGTAAAGTCCGCCCTCGAAGATGCAGACGTTGCCCTGCTCATCCTTGATGTAAAAGATAACCTGGCAGAGAACCTGGAGCTGTTTGACTCCCTGAAACTGAAAGTACCCGTTATCCTGGTGCTTAACAAGTCAGACCTGCTCATGAAGGAGCAGCTGGAGGCCATACAGGCCCAGTGCGAAGCCTGGGGCAAAGCTGCCGCTGTGGTCACCATCGCCGCCGTGCAAAAGAAAGGCATCCGCGACCTGCTGGACCGTATCGTTGCCCTGCTGCCGGAAAGCGAGCCCTTCTACCCGGAAGATACCTTAACGGATAAGTCTACACGCTTCTTTGTAGGCGAAATGATCCGTGAAAAGATATTTGCTTTATTCGAAGAAGAAATACCCTATCATACCACCGTCATTGTTTCACAGTTCCAGGAAAAGCAAACGCTGATCAAGATCTCCGCAGAGATCGTGGTTACCCGCGAAACGCAGAAAGCCATCATCCTGGGCGAGAAAGGTAAATCCATCCGCGAGCTGGGTACCCTGTCACGCCAGGAGATAGAAAAATTCCTGGGACAAAAGGTCTTCCTCGAGCTCTTTGTGAAAGTGAGGAACAAATGGCGGGATAATGATACCTATTTGAAGGAATACGGGTATTAAATTCAATTTTCAATTTCAAATTGCGAATTACGGATTAAACCACTTCGGTCATCATTCGTAATGCGTAATTAATAATTTGTAATTACATATGTCTGGATTTACAGTAGCCATAGTCGGTCGTCCAAACGTGGGAAAGTCCACCCTGTTCAACCGTTTGCTGGAACAACGCAAAGCCATCGTAGATGACGTGAGCGGCGTTACCCGCGACCGGCAATACGGCATTGCCGATTGGAACGGGAAAACTTTCAACGTGATAGACACCGGCGGTTTTGTGGCCAACAGTGAAGATATTTTTGAGCGGGAGATCCGCAAACAGGTAAAGATCGCCATGGAAGAAGCCAATGTGCTGCTGTTTATGTGTGATGTTACCACCGGTATCACAGATCTGGATGCAGAGGTGGCAGACATGCTGCGCCGCTCTTCCAAACCCGTGTTTGTGGTCATCAATAAAGTAGATAACAGCGAGCGCCTGCTGGAAGCCACGGAATTCTATAGCCTGGGCTTTGAGAAGATCTTCTTCCTCTCGTCCATTACAGGTAGCGGCACTGGTGAGCTGCTGGATGAAGTGGCCGCCCTGATCCCGGAAGAGCTGCAGGCGCAGGCCCAGGACAGCGAGCTGCCTAAAATAGCCATCATTGGCCAGCCCAATGTAGGTAAATCATCCCTGCTGAATGCCCTGGTAGGGGAGGAGCGTAACATTGTTTCCGATATTGCCGGCACCACCCGCGATACGATCCATACACACTATAAGCTGTTCCAGAAAGATTTTGTGCTGATAGATACCGCTGGTATCCGCCGTAAGGCCAAAGTGCATGAAGACCTGGAGTTTTACTCTGTGATCCGCGCCATCAAGGCCATGGACGAGGCAGATATCTGTATCCTGATGCTGGACGCCACCAAAGGTATTACCGCCCAGGACCTTAGTATCTTTAGCCTGGCCGTGCGCAAAGGAAAAGGTATCGTGGTGCTGGTAAACAAATGGGACCTGGTAGAGGATAAGCAAACCAACTCAGCCCGTGATTACGAAAACGAGCTGAAGAAACGCCTGGCGCCATTCTCCGATGTGCCCATCATCTTTACCTCCGTTCCTGATAAACAGCGTATTTTCAAGGCAATAGAGGAAGCTTTGCGCGTATTTGAAAACCGTCAGCGTAAAATACCCACCTCCAAGCTCAATGATATCATGTTAAAAGCCATTGAGTCCTTCCACCCTCCGGTGGTAAGGGGTACGCCTATACGTATTAAATATGTTACGCAGCTGCCTACATATACCCCGGCCTTTGCCTTCTTCTGCAACCTGCCGGATGATGTGAAACAGCCGTACAAAAATTATTTAGAGAATCAATTGCGGGCAAATTTTGATTTTCAGGGGGTTCCGTTGAAATTATTTTTCCGGAAGAAGTAAAAACCACGCTGGAAAGGGATATAAAATAACGTATTATAAAAACACATATTTTATATTCGAAATTATTTATATAAATTTGCGCGATCTTAAAACTAATCACTTTTCAGAGTATGAAAAAATTATTCGTGTTCGCCATCGCTGCAGGTATGTTCTTTGTTGCTTGCAATAGCGGTGCTTCTGAAGCTACAACTGATTCTACAACTACAACCGTAGATTCTTCAGCTGTTCCCGTTGATTCAGTAGCTACTCCTGCTATGGATTCTACTACTGTTGATACTACTGCTGCTCCTGCTGCTGACACAGCTGCGCACCACTAATCGTAAGACAAGTTATCTTAAAATAGCTTACTTGCAAGAAGTTATGGGCCTTCCCGACTTAATTGTCGGGAGGGCTTTTTTTATTTTTAATAAGTATATTAGGTCTTCCGCTGATTATAAAACTTTTTAATCCCTTATGAGACCTAAACTCCTGGCCTTTTTATTGGCACTGCTACCGCTGTTGCCGCTCTTTGCCCAATCAGACAATATTGTTAAGAACCAAGGTATTATATCTCCTGTGCACCAGGCCAATACCGGGAAGATAGCTTTCACCGCTACTGAGATCCCGGTAACGCAGATAAAGGAGCAGGACTTTTTGCGCAGTTTTGAGCTCACCAATAAAACCAGCCTGTACATCAACGTTTTCATGGATAATTCCATGACCAACTACCTGCACCAGCTGGCCCCGGCCCTTGCGGCAGATAGCCTGGTAAAGAAAGGGAACTATCAGTTTGCCTTATTGATAGATGGCCGCCCGGTATACCAGAGCAATTTACTGCCCGGCGCACCGCAGGCCAAAGCACAGGATACCGCCACCACTATCAGTAAACCGCTGATCGATAACCAGCGCCAATGGGCCCTTTGGAGCCAGTCTTTCTGGGAGCGGTTCATGAATAACGGGGGAGATGCCGCCCTCACCGAGGGAAAACATTTGTTGCGCATGGAGATCAGGCCTTATATTAATATAGATGGTAACATTAAAGTGGGCGGGCTCATTGCCGCCGGTGAGCTGCCCCTGTTGGTGCGCCGCAAACCTGCGGTAGATCTGGCAAAGGTCCGGCTCAATCCTATTACGCCTTACAATGGCCTTGTCCCTTCAACAGAAAAGTTTAACAGCAACAAGATCAAAGCGCTCAAAGCGTACGTTGAAGACGGGGCCTTTAGAAAGATCAACGGTGTTGTAGTGCTGAGTAACGGCAAGCTGCTGGTAGAAGAATACTTTAACGGCGAAAGCAGGGCTACGCTCCATGATCCCCGCTCTGTGGGCAAAACCTTTACTGGTAGCATAACCGGCATCGCTATCCAGGAAGGTTATCTGAAAAATGAGCAGCAGACTTTGCGTGAGTTTTATGATCTCCGGGCTTATGCCAATTATACAGCTATAAAGGAGGAGGTGGCCATTAAAGATCTCTTGACCATGAGCGCAGTTTTTGATGGGAATGATGCGGATTATAATTCTCCGGGCAATGAGGAAAATATGTATCCTACAGATAACTGGGTAAAATTCGCGCTTGATCTGCCGGTAAATACCACCATGCCCAAGGGGCAGTGGCACTATTTCACGGCCGGCGTTGTGGTGCTGGGTGATATTTTAAATAAGCGGGTTCCCGGCGGGCTCGAAAAATATGCGGATGAGAAACTGTTCAAACCCTTAGGTATTACCCATTACAAATGGCAATATACCCCGCAACAGGTGCCCAATACCGCGGGCGGCCTGCAATTGACCGCGCTGGATTTTGCCAAATATGGCCAGCTGTATAAGAATGGCGGTAAATGGAACGGTAACCAGATCATCCCCGCAGCATGGGTCAGCCAGACATTCACCAGGCACAAATCCTTGCCTGACCGCAGCAATGAGTACTATGGTTATCTTTTCTGGAACAAGACTTACACGGTTGCAGGTAAATCTTATGAGGCCTTTTATTGTACAGGGAATGGGGGCAATAAGATCTTTGTTTTCAAAGATCAGCCCTGGGTAGTGGTGATAACAGCCAGCGCTTATGGTGCGTCTTATGCGCATCCCCAGGCGGATAAGATGATGCAGGAATATATCTTGCCCGCACTAATAGATTAAAGTCCCGTCTCTTCAAAATAACAGCGGCAGTATCAAACCAGGTACTGCCGCTGTTGCTTCTATACGTGTTTGGTCGTTGCTTAGTCTTTTGTCTTATCCAGTTCAGTGATCGCCCGTTTTACCAGGGGATCATTTACATTGAACACTTCATAAAACCCTTCGGTACGCCAAAGCTGGCGGGCCAGCATTGTCTTAATGCGTTCTCTTATTTCGCCCTCATCCCGGCCAGTGATCCGTTCTACCGGTATGCTGTCCTTTTTCGCAAAGCTGGTAAAATCGCTTATCAGGTCGTTCGTTACCTGGAATTGTTTATTGAAATCACCGGCATTTTTGTAGCGGCCCAGTTCATCCTGGTGATTATTATAATACTGGTAGGCAAAATTGCTGAAGATATTACGTGTGTACATCTCGGTTAACACCGGGGAGAACCTGGATGTATCAAACGGGATAAAGATATCCGGCGTAATGCCGCCGCCACCGTATACGATCCTTCCTTTGGCGGTTTTGTAAGGAACCGTATCTGTAGGCTTAATGCTGTCTTTGTTCACCAGCTCGCCATGGTTATAACGGTTAAGTATATCCTCATCATAAGCTTCCCGCCCGTTGGTATAGGATTTCTGAATGCTTCTGCCAGAGGGGATATAATACCGGGCCACGGTTAACCGTAATGCCCCGCCGTTGCTCAGGTCAAATTGCTCCTGTACCAGGCCTTTGCCAAAAGTGCGGCGGCCTATGATCACGCCCCGGTCCCAATCCTGTATAGCGCCGGATAATATTTCGCTGGCGCTGGCAGAGCCTTCGTCCGTTAGTACGGCCAGTGCGCCTTTTTCAAACAAACCGGGTTTCTCGCATTTATAATCGGAGCGGGGGTAGCTTTTACCTTTCGTATAGAGGATCAGTTTATCGCCATCCAGCAGCTCGTCCGCAATGCGGGTGGCTGCATCCAGGAAGCCGCCGGGGTTCTGCCGCAGGTCAATTACCAGTTTTTGCATGCCTGACCGTTGCAGCTTGCGCAGCGCGTCCATAAACTCCTGGTAGGTAGTGGCGGAGAACTTACTGATCTTGATATAACCTATCTGAGGCGTTAACAGGTAGGCCGCATCTACGCTAAACAAGGGAATTACGCCGCGTTTAATATTGACATTCAACAGTTTTTGCTGGCGCAGCAGGGTCACTTTTACCTCGGATCCTTTGGGGCCGCGCAGCAGCTTACGTATTTTATCGTTGGTGATGCCGTCACCGGCTACCAGGCTATCGTTCACCTTGATGATCTTGTCCCCGGTCAAAACACCGGCAGCTTCTGAAGGGCCGCCGGCCAGTACGGAGATGATATTAACGGTATCTGCGGTGATATTGAATTCTACGCCTATACCCTCAAAATTCCCTTCCAGGTCCTCATTCACCTCTGCCAGGCTGGTAGGGGGAATGTATACGGAGTGGGGGTCCAGGTGGCTTAACAGGCCGTCAATAGCCTCCTGTTGCAGGTCTGCTACTTTAAGCGTATCCACATATTTTACCTTTATCAGGTCCATGGTCTCCTCCAAAGCGCTCCGGTTGCCCCGGTTAAAAAGTACAGCGGTTGCGCCGCCCTGCGCTCCGGGCATCTGGTGCCCCAGGTACATTCCCAACGCCAGTACAATCGCAAATAAGAGGGGTAAAAAAACATTCAGCTTTCTGTTTGACATAATATTCCTGTATTGAGCCCTTATTTCAGCAGCATTTGTATATGTAGTTACGTTTTATTTAAATTGTGACAAAAATAGCATAATTCTATTGCGCTTCATTAATTTCATAAACCAACGGATATGCCTGTAAAGGTCAAGCTGATAGCAGATAGTGGTTCTACCAAGGCAGATTGGAGCTTGCTCACGGCAACGGAGCATTTCCGTTTTCAAACCCAGGGTATCAGCCCGTACTTCCTGAATGCTCCCCAGGTGCGGGAGATCCTGGAAAAGGAGCTGCGCCCCCAGTTGCCTGCCGGTGTAGAGATAGATGAGATCTTTTATTATGGCACCGGTTGTTCCCAGCCCAAAAGCGTACAGATCATCCAGGAGGCCCTCACCGCCGTATGGCCACATTCGGACATTGCTGTAACCCACGACCTGATGGGCGCTGCGCGTGCCCTGTGCCAGCATACCCCCGGTATAGCCAGCATACTGGGTACGGGCTCCAATAGCTGTTATTACGACGGGAAAGACGTTATCCATAACAATCCCGGTCTGGGCTTTATTTTGGGCGATGAGGGCAGCGGCGCATACCTGGGCCGTAAGCTGCTCCAGTACTATTGCTACAACTCCTTTGACGAAGAACTGCAGACCCGCTTTGACATTAAATACAATACCACCAAGGACGATATCCTGGAAAACGTATACCGCAGGCCCATGGCTAACCGCTACCTGGCCGGCTTTACCGTTTTCCTGGGGGAGAACAGGGGGCATTTTATTGTGGAGAACATACTGGAAGACGGATTAAACGACTTTTTCTTTAACCATATTTATAAATACCGCGAAAGCTGGACCCACCCCCTGCATTTCACCGGTAGCGTGGCCTGGCATTTCCGGGACGTGCTGCAGGCGCTCTGCGAGCTATACGAGCTGCAGATGGGATCAGTGCTGCGCAACCCCATGGAAGGTTTGGTAAAGTTCCATGAGGAAGCCGGCCGCAAATAAAACCATAAAACACAGCAGTAATGTCCTTCATAAAAGTAACGGAGCAACCTTCCCATTACCGCCACCTGGAAAAGATGAGCGTAACGGAGATACTGGCCAACATCAATAAAGAGGACCAGACCGTGCCACAGGCAGTGGCCAAAGTGATACCAGATATAGAAAAGCTGGTAGCCGCCATTGCCGATAAAATGCTGGCAGGTGGCCGCCTGTTTTACCTGGGCGCCGGCACCAGCGGCCGCCTGGGTATTGTAGACGCTTCTGAATGCCCGCCCACTTTTGGCGTGCCCCATGGCCTGGTCATTGGCCTCATCGCCGGTGGCGACGCCGCCATCCGCAAAGCCGTAGAGTTTGCGGAAGACGACAGGGAGCAGGGCTGGAAAGACCTCCGGGAATTTAATATCACGGAAAAGGATGTGGTAGTAGGTATTGCCGCCAGCGGCACCACCCCCTATGTAATTGGCGCCCTGCAGAAATGCCGCCAGGAGGGGATTGTTACCGGTAGCATCTGCTGCAACCCCGGCGCTCCGCTGTCAGCCGCGGCTGACTATCCTGTAGAGGTAGTGGTAGGCCCGGAGTTTGTTACCGGCAGCACCCGTATGAAAAGTGGTACCGCACAGAAACTGGTATTAAATATGATCTCCACCGCAGTGATGATACAACTGGGTAGGGTAGAGGATAATAAAATGGTGAACATGCAGCTCAGCAATGACAAGCTGGTAGACCGGGGCGTTCGTATGCTCATGGAAAGGCTGCAATTAGCTGATTATGATACCGCCAAGGACCTGCTGCTCAAAGCCGGCAGTGTCAGAAAAGCGGTAGAGGAATATAGCCGGATGGCGTAAATTTGAGAAGGAGGGAAAGCCCATGCACGATATAGAACCATATTACAATTGGCGGCATTTGTACACAGCCGAAGACGATGAACTATCACCATTCTATGGAAAGGAGTACAGCGAGTTTGAATACACCAACACGGTTTATAACTACTATGTACATCCCCAATGGGATGATTTTGGGTCGCGGACCCTGTATCTGAAGATACTTTTTGCAGACTACCAGTTCAATTTTGCCATTATAGAATTGCTGGGAGAATGGAATGATGCGATCGAGAATGATATTATGACCCTGAAACGGGAGATAGTGGACGTGCTGATTGCCAACGGTATCAATAAATTTATACTGATAACGGAAAATGTCATGAATTTCCATTCCTCAGACGATAGCTATTATGAGGAGTGGTGGGATGATATCAAGGATGACGGCGGCTGGATCGTAAGCCTGAATATGCCGGAGCAAACCCGCCAGGAGTTTTTAAAAGCCCGGCTGGATTATTATGTGCACCTGCTCGAGAACGACAAATGGCGGACCTACCAGCCGCAACACCTCTATAATATGGTAGATAATGTCATGATGAGGCGTTTGGAGTAGCCGGCTGCCCGAAAACTGAGAAATATCATTTGCTTTTAATTTTTCCTGCGTTAAATTTGCCCGATATTTAGAAAATCATCATATTACTTATTAGGAAGCTCAGTAATTTATATGAAGTGGTCACAGTTTTTTAACACCTCTATTGGCAAGAAATTATTAGTAGGCATTACCGGTTTGTTCCTTTGCAGCTTTATTATCGTGCACCTTGCCGGTAACGTACAGCTGCTGTATAACGATGGGGGTAAGGGCTTTAACACCTATGCCGCCTTCATGGGCCATAACAGCCTGATCCAGTTCATTGCCTGGGGATTGAAGATCGTGATCCTGCTGCACGCTATCGTAGCCATACAGCTTACTTTTAGTAACCGTAAGGCCCGCCCGGTGAAATACGCCGTGAGCCCCGGTAACCAAACCTCGTCCTGGTATAGCCGTCAGATGGCTATTATGGGCAGCATCCTGTTCATTTTCATCGTGGTACACCTGTCAGACTTCTGGTGGAAATTCCACTACCAGAGCCTGCCTACCGTTAGCTACGAGGCCACCGGCGAGCCTATTAAAGACCTGTACACCGTTGTACAGTTTGCCTTTAAAGAGTCCTGGCTGGTTGTGCTGTATGTGATAGGCATGATCGCGCTTTCCTTCCACCTCATACATGGTTTCAAAAGCGCTTTCCAGACCTTTGGTCTTAATCATGTGAAATACAACGGCCTGATCAACTTTGTAGGCGTGTGGCTGTTTGGCATACTCATACCGCTTGGTTTTGCTATTATTCCGGTAGTAATATTTTTCAAATAATTCAGATTTAAGCTCAAATTTTTGACATATATGTTGAATGCAAAAATTCCTGCCGGCCCATTAGAGAAGAGATGGGAAGAGTATAAGGGCCATGTGAAGCTGGTGAACCCGGCAAACAAGCGCAGCCTGGAGGTGATCATTATCGGTACCGGCCTGGCAGGCGCTTCAGCAGCGGCTTCCTTAGGTGAATTAGGATACAAGGTAAAGGCATTCTGTTTTCAGGACAGTGCCCGCCGTGCGCACAGTATTGCCGCGCAGGGTGGTATCAATGCCGCTAAGAACTACCAGAACGACGGTGACTCTGTATACCGTTTGTTCTACGACACTGTAAAAGGTGGCGATTACCGCTCCCGCGAGTCCAATGTGCACCGCCTGGCAGAGGTAAGCGCTAATATTATAGACCAGTGCGTGGCGCAGGGTGTACCCTTTGCCCGTGAATATGGCGGCCTGCTCAGTAACCGTTCTTTTGGTGGCACGCAGGTACAGCGTACCTTTTACGCAGCCGGCCAAACAGGCCAGCAGCTGCTGTTAGGCGCTTACTCCGCCCTGGAGCGCCAGGTAGCCCTGGGTAACGTTACCCTCTATACCCGCCATGAGATGCTGGATATTGTGAAGATCGATGGCAAGGCCCGCGGCATCATCGCCCGTGACCTGATCACCGGCAAGCTGGAGCGCCATTTTGGCCATGCCGTACTGCTGGCCAGCGGTGGTTATGGTAACGTGTTCTTCCTGTCTACCAACGCCATGGGCTCTAACGTAACAGCTGCCTGGAAAGCCACTAAAAAAGGCGCTTTCTTTGGTAACCCTTGTTACACACAGATCCACCCTACCTGTATCCCCGTTTCCGGCGAGCACCAGTCCAAACTGACCCTGATGTCAGAATCGCTGCGTAACGACGGCCGCATCTGGGTACCCAAGAAAAAAGACGATAACCGTAAACCGGCTGATATACCAGAAGAAGAAAGGGATTACTACCTGGAAAGAAGGTACCCCGCCTTTGGTAACCTGGTACCCCGTGACGTGGCCTCCCGCGCCGCTAAAGAAAGGTGTGACGCAGGTTACGGCGTAGGCTCTTCCAAACAGGCCGTTTACCTGGATTATGCCGCCGCCATTGTGCGTTACGGCAAGATCGAGGCCGGCAAACGCGGTGAGCACAACGCTTCCCCGGAACTGATCGACAAGCTGGGTAAAGAAGTGGTGGCTGAGAAATACGGCAACCTCTTTGATATGTACGCCAAGATCACCGGCGAAAACCCGTACGAAGTGCCCATGCGTATCTACCCTGCCGTGCACTACACCATGGGCGGCCTGTGGGTGGATTATGAGCTGATGACCACCGTGCCCGGCCTGTACGCCCTGGGTGAAGCTAACTTCTCTGACCACGGCGCTAACCGCCTGGGCGCCTCCGCCCTCATGCAGGGCCTGGCAGATGGTTACTTCGTAATACCTTACACCATCGGTAACTACCTGGCAGATGAGATCCGTACCAAAGCTATCCCTACAGACCACCCAGCCTTTGCAGAAGCAGAAAAACAGGTACAGGACACCATCGACCGGTTCATGAATATTAAAGGCACCAAATCCGTAGACCACTTCCATAAGAAGCTGGGTAAGATCATGTGGGATAAGTGCGGTATGGCCCGTAACGAAAAAGGCCTGAAAGAAGCCATCGAAGAGATCATCGCGCTCCGCGCAGAGTTCTGGAAAGATGTACGTATCCCCGGTAGCGCTAATGAGTTCAACCCTGAACTGGAAAAAGCCGGCCGTGTGGCAGACTTCCTGGAGCTGGGCGAACTGATGTGCCGCGACGCCCTGAACCGTAGAGAGTCCTGTGGCGGTCACTTCCGCGAAGAGTCACAGACAGAAGAAGGGGAAGCGCTGCGTAACGATCAGGAATTCGATTATGTAGCAGCCTGGGAATACAAAGCGGATGGCAGCTACGAACTGCATAAAGAGCAGCTGGTATTCGAAGAATGCAAGCCCACACAACGTTCTTATAAATAATTAATAATACTGCCATAACAATGGAACATTATAATATGGGCCTCACATTAAAAGTGTGGAGGCAAAAAAATAAAGACGATCAGGGTAGGTTTGAAACTTACCAGGTAAAAGACATCTCCTCTGAAATGTCTTTCCTGGAAATGTTCGATGTGCTGAATGAGAACCTGATCAACGAGGGTAAAGAGCCGATAGCATTTGACCATGACTGCCGCGAAGGTATTTGCGGTATGTGTTCCATGCACATCAACGGCCGCGCACACGGCCCCTGGGCAGGTACCACTACCTGCCAGCTGCACATGCGTGCCTTCAAAGATGGCGATACCGTTACCGTAGAGCCCTGGAGGGCGGCCGCCTTCCCGGTGGTAAAAGACCTTACGGTAGACAGGGGCGCTTTTGACCGCATCATAGAAGCCGGTGGTTATATCTCTGTAAATACCGGTAACGCGGTAGACGCTAACGCTATTCCCATCGCCAAGGATAAGGCAGATGCAGCGTTTGCAGCAGCAGCGTGTATCGGTTGCGGCGCCTGCGTAGCCGCCTGTAAGAACTCTTCTGCCATGCTGTTCGTATCTGCCAAGGTATCCCAGCTGGCACAGCTGCCCCAGGGCGAGCCGGAAAGGGCTACCCGCGCATTGAACATGGTGGCGCAAATGGATAAGGAAGGTTTTGGTAGCTGTACCAATACCGGCGCTTGCGAGGCAGAATGTCCCAAGGAGATCTCCCTCACCAATATTGCCCGCCTGAACCGCGAATTCATCAGGGCTGGCTTTACCTACGAGAAGTAAGTACATCGTTAGATATCACAAGAACAGGCTGTTTGCTGAAAAGCGGGCAGCCTGTTCTTCTTTATATCCCAATTTCTTGTTATTATTATATACCCGATTTTTCCACGTTAAAAACCAGAAATATGTCAAACAACTCCAGAAGGAAGTTCATAAAGCAGCTGAGCAGTACCGCTGCTATACTGGGTGCAGGCCCCCTGGCAGCTGCCCTGGGTAAAGAGCCGGTACAGCTGTTACAGCCACAAACGCAAATCTCCGCTAATGATAAGATCCGCCTGGCCTGCGTAGGTATGGGCATTATGGGCTTTGGCGATGTAGAAACGGCCCTGAAAGTGCCGGGTGTGGAGTTTGTAGCCGCGGCAGACCTGTATACCGGGCATCTGCAGAAAGTAAAGGAAGTATATGGCGCTAATGTGTTCACCACCCGCGATTACCGCGAACTGCTGGACCGGAAGGATATAGACGCCATTATTATAGCTACGCCGGACCACTGGCATGATACCATCTCCATCCAGGCTATGGACAAAGGCAAGGCTGTATACTGCGAAAAACCCATGGTACAGCAGGTATCTGAAGGCCATGAGGTGATAGCCGCCCAGAAACGTAACAAATCCGTATTCCAGGTAGGCAGCCAGCGGGTGAGCAGCATTGCTATGATGGAAGCCCGCAAAAGGTACCTGGCCGGCGATATAGGCGTACTGAACCTGGTGGATGCCCGTTATGACCGGCATGACGCCCTGGGCGCCTGGCAATATTCCATTCCCCTGGACGCCAGCCCCCAGACGGTTGATTTTGACACCTTCCTGAAGGATACCGCCAAAGTGCCGTTTGATCCCACCCGCTTTTTCCGCTGGCGTAATTACCAGGCCTATGGCACCGGCATGCCCGGCGACCTGTTTGTGCACCTGATCTCCGGCCTGCACTTTATTACAGGCTCCATGGGCCCCTCCCGCATCTATTCCAGCGGTAACCTGGTGCAATGGAAAGACGGCCGTGACGTACCGGATGTGATAATGGCCATTTTCGACTATCCGGAAACCAAAGATCACCCCGCCTTCCAGGCTACCCTGCGGGTAAATTTTGCCGATGGCAGCGGCGGAGGGGAGTATACCCGTTTTATAGGAACAGAAGGTGTGATAGAAATGGGCTGGAACGATTTCCGGGTTAAAAAGCACAAGCTGCCCACCGCCCCGGGCTACGGTGGATGGGACACCTGGAATACCTTTCCAAAGGCCCAGCAGGAAGCCTATGTAAAACAATATGACGCCAAATATCCGCCGGATACCCGTAAAGGCGACACCTCCGAAAGCAAATTTGCCGCCCCTGCCAATTACGACGACCGTTTTGACCACTTTGTGAATTTCTTTGAAGGGATGCGCTCCGGCAAAACCATCGTGGAAGACGCTACCTTTGGCCTCCGTGCTGCAGGTCCGGCCCTGCTCACCAATGAGAGCTATTTTAAGAAACAGGTGATCAACTGGAATCCGGAAACAATGCAAATCGTTTAATCAGAATCCCTATATGAAGCACACTCCAGGTTTTATTGCATTATTATGTATAAGCCTTTTAGGCTGTCAGGAGAAAAAGAATACTATGACGGAACAGCACAATATAACGCCCCCGGTAGCAGAAAAGATACCCAAAGCGTTAACGACACACGGAGATACCCGTACGGACAATTACTACTGGATGAATGATCGCAACGATCCTAAAGTGATCGCTTACCTGCAGGCAGAGAATGCTTACCTGGATACTATCATGAAACCGGAGGAAAAGCTAAGGGCAAACCTCTACGACGAAATGAAAGGCCGTATCATGGAAAAGGACGCTACCGCGCCTTATCTGAAGAATGGCTACTACTATTACAACCGCTTCGAGACCGGTAAGGAATACCCCATCTACTGCCGTAAAAAAGGCAGCCTGGAAGCGGCGGAAGAGGTGATCCTGAACGTGAACGATATGGCCAGAGGCCATGCGTATTACCATGCCACCGGCCTGTCCGTAAGCCCGGATAACCGCCTGCTGGCATTTGGCGCGGATACGGTAAGCCGCCGGAAATATGTGATCTATGTAAAGGACCTGGAAACAGGCCGCATATTGGCAGACGCTGTTCCGGAAACCACCGGGGATCTGGCCTGGGCCAACGATAACCAAACCTTTTTCTTTACCCGCAAACACCCGGAAACACTGCGCCCGGAGCGCATATTCCGGCATAAGCTGGGTACGGACACCACGAAGGACCAGCAGGTATATTGGGAAAAGGATGAAACATTTGATCTGGATATTCACCGCAGCAAATCCGGTAAATATATCATGATCTCCTCCACCAGCACCCTATCCTCAGAATACCGCGTGCTGGATGCGGATAAGCCGGAAGGCGCTTTTAAAGTGTTCCAGCCCCGGCAAAAAGATGTGCTGTATGATGTTGATCACCTGAACGACCGCTTTTATATCCGCACCAACTGGCAGGCGATCAACTTCCGCCTGATGGAATGCCCGCTGGACAAAACTGCCCGGGATAACTGGAAAGAGCTGGTACCCCATCGTGCAGATGTATTGCTGGAAAGCTTTGAGCTGTTCAGCAATTTCCTGGTATTACAGGAACGTAAGGAAGGCCTCACGCAGCTGCATGTCATGAATATGCAGAATAAGCAAGATCATTACCTGCATTTTGACGAACCGGCTTATGTAGCTAATATTGGCACTAACCCGGAAATGGATACCAAACAGCTGCGGTATACCTATACTTCCCTTACTACGCCCAACTCCACTTACGATTATGACATGGAAACCCGCAAAAGCGAGTTAAAGAAAAGGCAGGAAGTATTGGGTGGCTATGACCCAGCCAACTACGTAACAGAGCGCCTGTTTGCGGTGGCTAAAGATGGCGTAAAAGTGCCCATATCACTGGTGTATAAAAAAGGCTTTGACAAGAATGGTAAAAGCCCGCTGCTGTTGTATGGCTATGGCTCTTATGGCATTAGTATGGACCCGTCATTCAGCAGCGCCCGTTTAAGCCTGCTGGATCGTGGTTTTGCCTATGCCATTGCGCATATCCGGGGTGGGGAAGAGATGGGCCGTCAATGGTATGAGGATGGTAAGATGTTTAAGAAGATGAACACCTTTACAGATTTTATTGCCTGTGCGGAGTTCCTGGTAGCGCAGCACTATACATCACCGGAGCACCTGTATGCGCAGGGCGGCAGCGCCGGCGGCCTGCTCATGGGCGCCGTTACCAATCTGCGTCCAGACCTGTGGCATGGCGTAATTGCCGGAGTGCCTTTTGTCGATGTAGTAACTACCATGCTGGATGAAAGCATACCGCTCACTACCGGCGAGTTTGACGAGTGGGGCAATCCTAAGAACAAGGATTCTTACGATTATATGAAGTCTTATTCCCCCTACGATAACGTCACCAATAAAGCTTATCCTAACCTGCTGGTCACTACCGGCCTGCATGACTCACAAGTGCAATATTGGGAACCGGCCAAATGGGTGGCTAAAATGCGGGAACTGAAAACAGACCATAACCTGCTCCTGCTCAAAACAGATATGGAAGCCGGCCACGGCGGCGCTTCCGGCCGTTTCAAAGCGCTGAAAAAAACAGCTTTGGAATATGCATTTATGTTGAAGCTGGAAGGAAAGGAAAAATAAAAACAGTAGTTAGCTTTTAGCTGTTAGCCATTGATTCGCTTCAATCACTAACAGCTAAAAGCTAATGGCTAACCGCTATCTTCTCCGACTGTACAGTCTTACCATAAAAAATACCCGCCATGCGGTCAAAGATCTGCGGATCATCCGTAGTAAGGAAATGGCGCTGCCCCTGTTTGCTTAGCCTAACCTCCATTTCCGGATGCCGGTGCAAATAATCCTTCAGGCTATGCGCCACGATCTTGCCCTGGGATAACACGGTAATACCACCCGGCACATGTTCCTTTATCTTGTTCATCAGCAACGGGTAATGGGTACAACCCAGCACCAGCGTGTCTATATTGGGCGCCTTGCCAAGGATATTGCCCAGGTGTTTCTTCACAAAATAATCAGCGCCGGCGCTTTCATGTTCATTATTCTCTACCAGCGGTACCCACATGGGGCAGGCCTCCTGGTGTACTGTTACGTCCGGGAAGAACTTATTGATCTCGATCGGGTAGGATTCTGAGACTACGGTGCCATTGGTGGCCAATATGCCCACTTCGCCTGTTTGGGTTAACGTGCCTACCAGTTCCGTGGTGGGCCGTATTACACCCAACACGCGCCGGTCCGGCGCTATATGTGGCAGATCTTTTTGCTGTATGGTACGCAGCGCCTTGGCAGATGCCGTATTACAAGCGACTATGATCAGCGGGCAACCCATCCGGAAAAGATATTGCACGCATTCTAGCGTATAGGCATGTATTGTATCAAAACTACGGTTGCCATAGGGGGTGCGGGCATTATCGCCCAGGTATAGATAATCATATTCCGGCAGCTCCGCAACGATCTCTTTCATTACGGTCAATCCGCCATAGCCGGAGTCAAATACGCCAATAGGCCCTAACATTCAATTCAGATTATTAATTAAAACTGTATTCCTTTTCCTGTCAGATCATAGATCTTCTGGATCTCATGCAGCAAGCCTTCAAAATCTATTTTCAGGTCTACCAGCAGCCCGTTATGCAGGTCATACACCCAGCCATGCACGGTAGGGAAACCGTTCTTTAGATAAGATTGTTGTACAGCTGCAGTTTTGATCACGTTCAGGCATTGTTCCTGTACGTTCAGTTCTACCAGCCGGTTATAACGCGCCGTAGTATCAGTGATAGCGTTCAGCTCATCCATATGCAGGCGGTATACATCGCGGATGTTACGCAGCCAGGGGTTCAGCAGGCCCAGGTCTTCCGGTTGCATAGCCGCCTTTACGCCGCCACAGTTATAATGCCCGCATACGATAATATGTTTTACCTCCAGGTGCCGCACAGAATAATTGATCACGGACATGATGTTCAGGTCAATATTGTTCACCAGGTTGGCAATATTGCGGTGCACAAATACCTCTCCTGCATCCAGACCCATGATCTCGTTAGCCGGTACACGGCTGTCGCTGCACCCTATGTACAGGTAATCCGGTTTTTGCTCCCGCGCCAGCTTTTCAAAGAATTGTGCATCTGTAGCCGTTTTTGAGGCAACCCACTGTCTGTTATTCTCGAATATTTGTTCGTAGGTAGTCATACGTTATGGGAGTGTTGGTGAGGGCGTAAAGATACTCAAACCTTTAATATACGCATACGGTAGGCATTCATGGCGCTGCGGCCCAGTTTGTCCGTTAACCGGTGGTTGGCATAGGCGCCTACCACCGCGCCAATGCCGGGCATGAGCTGCAGCAGTTTGGCAATATCAATATAATCGCGGTATTCCTGTTGAAAACGCCGCCAGTCAAAGGCATGCATATCCATGGGCAGGTCCTGGCGGTATTGGTCCCAGTTGGCCAGCAGGGGATAGGTCTTGTTGCGCAGCTGCTGACTGGAAAACGTGATCTGGAAAATGTATAACAGGAATAGGCGCTCCTGGTAACTTTTTACGTCAAAACCGTATAAAGCGGCAATATCAAACAGCATTTTCATCTTAATGCTCAGGAATAGCGGAAAATCTGCCAGCCCCAGCAAAATACCCCCGGCCCCGGTAATGGCTCCTTCTGTGGCGGCAGTGGTCTTGTAGAAGCCTATCCGGTCCTTTACCCGGGCTTCCGTAAGCAACAGGTCAGTGACCGGTTGCGGTTCCGGGGAAATAAATCCCGCCCCGAAGAGCACGCCACGGGTCATCTGTTTGATGGCTGCCGTAAAGGCCTGGTGCACCTTTTCCGGGATTATCCGGTTAATGCGGTCCTGCAGGCGCTTGGTGAGCCTGTTGGGCAGCGATGGGTCCCGCTGCATTTTCCGCTGCCAGCGGTGCAATTCCTTCCGGATTTCCTGTTCATACAGTTCCATACCGCAAATACAGCAAATAAGCGGCCAGAAGGGCAACCCGGCCATGCCAAAGACAGTTAATGTTAACTAACGACTATGGACTATTTTATTTAACTTTGCGCCTTAAATTTCTTTAGCCAGCATGATCAGTGTTAAAAATGTATCGCTCTCCTACGGCAAACGGGTATTGTTTGATGAAGTGAACCTCAATTTCACCAAAGGGAACTGTTATGGAGTCATCGGGGCCAATGGCGCCGGTAAATCTACCTTCCTGAAGATCCTTTCCGGTGAGATAGAGCCCAATAAGGGGAACGTGGAAATATCCACCGGCGAACGGATGAGCGTATTGAAGCAGAACCACTTTGAGTTTGATGATATTACGGTGCTTAACACGGTACTCATGGGCAATAAGCGGTTATGGGAGATAGCCAAGGAAAGGGATGCGATCTACGCTAAGGCCGATTTTACGGAAGAGGATGGCATCCGCGCTGGTGAACTGGAAGGAGAGTTTGGCGAAATGGACGGCTATACGGCAGAAAGTGATGCTGGCACGCTCCTGGGCGAGTTGGGCGTTAAAGAAGAGCTGCACAGCCTGACCATGAAGGAGCTGAGCGGCGCCCTTAAAGTGCGGGTACTGCTGGCACAGGCCCTGTTCGGTAACCCGGACATCCTGCTGCTGGATGAGCCCACGAATGACCTGGACGTTGAGACCATCGGCTGGCTGGAAAACTTCCTGGCCGATTATCAGAATATCGTAATAGTGGTATCCCACGACCGTCACTTCCTGGATGCGGTATGTACCCATGTGGCGGACGTAGACCGTAGCAAGATCCAGATCTTTACCGGTAACTACTCCTTCTGGTACGAGTCTTCCCAGTTGATTGCCCGCCAGGTGTCTGATAAGAACAAGAAAATGGAAGAAAAGCGGAAAGACCTGCTGGACTTCATTGCCCGCTTTAGCGCCAATGCTTCCAAGAGTAAACAGGCTACTTCCCGTAAAAAAGCGTTGGAAAAGCTGGTCATCGAAGATATCCAGCCCTCCAACCGTAAATATCCTGGTATCATTTTCAAACAGCTGCGCGAAGTAGGCAACCAGATCCTGAATATAGAAAAGCTGCAAAAGTCTGTTGACGGCCGTAAGCTGTTCAGCGATGTAAGCTTTACCGTGAATAAAGGCGACAAGATCGCCTTCCTGTCAAAGGATCACACCGCCCTTACCGCTTTCTTCGAGATCATCAACGGCGAAATGGAAGCCGATAGCGGTAAACTGGAATGGGGAACCACCGTTACCAAGGCATACCTGCCCAACCATAACGCGGAGTTCTTCCAGGACCCATCCCTCAACCTCATGGATTGGCTGCGCCAGTTTGTGCCGCCGCACGTAACGGATGTGGATGAGCCTTTCCTGCGCGGTTTCCTGGGTAAGATGCTGTTCAGCGGTGAAGAGATCATGAAAAAGACCAGCGTATTAAGCGGTGGCGAAAAGGTACGTTGCATGCTTAGCCGCATGATGCTACAGGATCCGAACGTAGTGGTGCTGGATGAGCCTACCAACCACCTGGACCTGGAATCCATCCAGTCCTTCAACGAAAGCATGAATAACTTTAAAGGTATTGTGCTCTTCACCACGCATGACCATGCTTTTATGCAGTCTGTGGCCAACCGTATCATCGAGATAACGCCTAAAGGTATTATCGACAGGCTTATGTCATTTGATGAGTACCTGGCAGATCCGCGGGTAAGGGCCCTGCGCGAAGAGCTGTATGGAGAGAGCGTAACAGCGTAATTACTAATGTACTAATGTGCAAATGTGCAAATGTGCAAATGATGAGCGGATCCCGCTTTTCATTTGCACATTTCTTTTTTGCGTCCATTTCCACGCATCGGCACATTAGCACATTACAAATACTTCTCTATCTCCTTCAGTTTATTCTTATCCAGCGGTTTAGTAATATAAGCGCACAACTCCGGCGTAACCTGTACCTGCTGTATATCCCTTTCATCCATAGAAGAAGAGCACATCACTATAGGGATAGGCTGCGGCAGCAATGGCAACAGTTTGCGGTAAGCCGCTATGAATTCCCAGCCGTTCATAGGCTGCATATTAATGTCTACAATAATTACTGCAGGTAAGGGTTGGTCCGGATGTATCTGTTCCAGGGCATCTTCGGCGGAGAAGAAAGAGGTGATGGTCAGATTATTTTGGTAGTGATCGTTTTGAGCAAATAGTTTTTTCACAATAAAGTGGAAAATCTCATCATCATCCACAACAAACACGAGTTTGGACTCCATGCAATTAGGTTTTTAAAGGTATCTCCGGTTATTTCTTACAATAAAACTGCTGCTTTAATTCACACGACGCATTGGTTTTCGTTTTTGAAAGCAAGGCAAACAACAACTTATCATGTTACGATAAACAAAGAAAGTCAAATTAAGTTTATTTTTATATATGAATAAAGGCAATAACCAATCGTTAACAATCAGATATAATAAAAAAAAGTAAAAGGATTGCTGTTCGGCAATCCTTTTACTTTTATATTGTATAAAACAGTGTCAGACTAGAACCAACCGCCCTTCTTCAGGCTTACTTTACCTTGTCCGATCCTAAAGCCGTTGTGATAGATCTCAACGCTGTAATCGCCAGGTTTGAAATCAGAATTCTGTTTCCAATCCATGCTTACTGTTTGTTTTTCGCCTTTGGTGTAAGGAACTGTTTTCTTGGCAGTATATAATTTTTCAGTACCGTCTTCCAGGCTGAAACGGCCGGAGCCCAGTGCCTCTACTGCCAGCGGAGAACCGTCGGGAGAAGTGATGGCAACAAAGATCTCTTTATCACCGGTAGGTGCGATCCTGTTCTCATCCAGATCAAAAGTTACACGCATCATATCAGCGCGTTTAGCTTTGGAAGTTTCTACTTCTTTGCCATTTTTCTTTACCTGGATAGGCTGCAGCTTAATATTGCTGGCGTGTAATACAGAACCCAGGTTTACTTCCTTATTCAGGCTGTCTTTTACAGTACCTACGGAATCCCTTTCTTTACGGGCTACATCCCTTTCGCCGGCTAATACCAGTTTTTCACCCTCGAGGCGTTCGATGGTTTCCTGATAACCAGCTATATTTGTCTTCATTTGTTCAATCAGCCTGCGGGCTTCAGCCAGTTCGCCCTGGGTAGCATTCTTGTTCGAGAGGATGCTCTGGATCCTGGCCTTCATATCGGCAAGTTCTTTATCCTTGGTCTTTACAAGACTGTCCATACGGGTGTTCTGGGAGATCAGATCGTCCAGACGGGCGTTAGCAGCATTATATTCTTGCTGTAATGCATCTCTTGATGATGAAATAGAATCTATTTGAACACCTTGTTGTGTAAGGGTTTCGTTAGTTTTATTTTTGTCATACAACATGTATATCCAGGTACCTGCTAACGCTGCGATTAAAATACCGTATATAAGTCCGTTACGGCTACGGGGTTTTTCTGAGCCGGATGATCCGGAAGCAGGCGTGTTGAATGTGTTCTCAGTCATAGTTGTTTTTGTTTTATGTTTAATTGTTATATGGTTAAAAATCGTTATGCAAAAATAACCTATTAAATTCTTTAATTCACAAACTTTTAAACTGGATTTTATCAGTGCTACCCAACATTGCCCTAGATCAGTTATTATTATTAGATATAGAGACTACCCCCGCTGTAGCGGCTTTCGGAGAACTGCCCGAGCAGGTGCAAAGCCTCTGGCTGGAGAAAATAACAAAAACTTTGCCAGATTCAGCCGATGGGACAGGGGATTATGCCATTAAGGCAGGTATCTTTGCGGAATTCGGTAAAGTGGTATGTATCTCCGCCGGCTTCTTTACACTCGAAAACGATCATTATCAACTCCGCATCAAATCATTCTATGATGATGATGAGAAAGTTGTAATAAGCGGTTTTTTAGAATTGGTGAATAAGTTTTATGCGAAATATCCCCGCTTCCAGTTTGCCGGACATAATATAAAGGAGTTCGACATCCCATACATCTGTAGGCGTTCTGTCATCCATCAGCTATCTTTGCCCCAGCCTTTACAGCTGCATGGCTTTAAACCCTGGGAAATGCCCATGCTGGATACCATGCAGCTTTGGCGGTTTGGCGATTATAAAAGTTATACATCACTCAAACTGCTCACCACCATCCTGGGCATACCTACCTCCAAGGATGATATAGACGGCAGCATGGTAGCCAGTGTTTACTGGAATGACCGGGACCTGGAGCGTATTGCCACCTACTGCCAGAAGGATGTAGTGGCCGTAGCCCAGCTGATGCTGCGGTTTAAAGGCGTACCATTATTAAAGGAAGAAGAAGTCGTGATCGTTAAGTAATACTGTATGGAATACCAGGATATCATAAAGGATTGGAAACAGAAGAAATTCAAAGCGTTGTACTGGCTGGAAGGGGAGGAGGATTTTTTCATTGACCAGGTAAGCAACTACGCGGAGCATAAGCTGTTGGATGAAGCAGAAAAAGGCTTTAATCTCACCATCCTCTATGGAAAGGATACAGACTGGAGCACCGTGATCAACGCCTGCCGCCGGTATCCCATGTTTGCGGAAAAACAGGTGGTAATATTAAAGGAGGCCCAGGCCATGCGCGATCTGCTGAAGCTGGAGCCTTATATAGACCATCCCCTGGACTCCACCATCTTCGTGGTAGCCCACAAACAGGGTAAGATAGACGGCCGTAGCAAGATGGCCAAGCTCATTAAGGAAAAAGGGGTGCTGTTAACCACCAAGAAATTATATGATAACCAGCTGCCAGGCTGGGTAGAGGTCTATGTGCGGGAACTGGGCCGCGCCATTTCACAAAAAGCCGGTATCCTGCTGGTGGATCATATCGGTAACGACCTGTCACGTATCGCCAATGAAATAGATAAGCTGTTGGTAAACCTGCCGGCGGACAAAAAGATAGACGAAGGCGATATCGAAAAATATGTGGGCATCAGCAAGGAATACAATGTATTTGAGCTCCAGAATGCCGTAGGCCAGCAGGACTTTACCAAAGTGATACGTATCATCAATTATTTTGCCGCCAACCCCAAGGCAGGCCCTGTACAGATGGTAATACCCGCCCTGTATAACTTCTTCAGTAAAGTAAACCTGATCTTTGGCGTAAAAGGAGGGGAGAAGGAGATCGCCTCCGCATTAGGCGTACACCCCTTTTTCGTAAAGGATTATATGGCGGCCGCCCGGCAATATGGGGCGGAAGGCACGGAAAAAGCCATCCTGCTGCTGCATACCTATAACCTCAGAAGCATAGGCATTAACGATAGTGGCGTAGAAGACGGTGAGCTGATGAAGGAGTTAATGTATAAGGTAATGACCCGGTAATGGTATTAAAGCTTGGCCTTTGCCTGTTCGCTATCCTTATTCATCTGGGCGATCAGGGCTTCCACATTGCCAAATTTCTGGTTGTGCCGGATAAAGTCAATAAACTGTACCTGCAGCTGCTGATCATAAATATCCCCGTTAAAATCAAACAGGTGTACCTCCAGGCGCAGGTCTGTACCGTTAAAGGTGGGGCGTGTGCCAATACTCATCACCGCTTTTAAAGCATTCTTTTCCTGGCCGATGGTCGCTTTTACCGCATAGATACCTTCTACAGGGATCAGTTTACGCGGGTCTGCCAGCTGCAGGTTGGCGGTAGGATAACCCAGCTGCCGGCCCATCTTATCTCCATGTATCACCGTGCCCGCCATAAAATAAGGGTAGCCCAGCAGCTCATTGGCCAGGGTAATATTGCCTTCCAGCAGGCTATGACGGATCTTGGTAGAGCTTACAGACAGGTCGTGTACCACCTGCTGCGGTATTTCTATGAGTTGAAAGCCGTATTGATGTTGCTCCGCTTCCAGCAGCTCCAGGCCGCCTTCGCGGTTATGCCCGAACCGGTGATCATAACCTATAATAATGGTATGCGGCTTAAACCGGGCAATCAGGAAATCTTCCAGGTAGGCCCGGGCAGAAAGTTCTGAAAAAGCTTTGGTAAAAGGCACCACTACCAGGTGGTCAATCCCCTCCCGGTCCAGCAGGGCTATTTTTTCCGGCAGGGTGGTCAGCAGGCGCAGGGTCTTGTCATCAGGGAACAGTACCTCGCGCGGGTGCGGATCAAAAGTAACGATCACGGTCTCCCCGTTCACGGCGGCTGCCGTCTGTTGCAGTTGCTGCAGGATGTAGCGGTGCCCGGTATGCACGCCGTCAAATGTACCAATAGTGATCACTGCATTACGAAAATCCGGCAATTGTGATAGTTCCCTGTGAACCTGCATAAAACTGAATAACGGTCAAAAATGCCGTGCAAATCTAACCTAGTTTTTTGGGATTTGTATGATTACCATGAGAACTGGGCAGAATCTGTTACTTTTGCTGCCATAACGTGGAGGTTGAATTTTCACGGATATATCTAATATAGAACGTATAATGAATCAGGATCTGTACGCCAAAAGAGGTGTTTCCGCCGATAAGGAGGATGTGCACAATGCCATCAAGAACATTGACAAAGGACTGTTCCCGAAAGCTTTCTGCAAAATAGTGCCGGATATACTGGGCGGCGACGAAGCCTGGTGTAATATCATGCATGCGGACGGCGCCGGTACCAAATCCTCCCTGGCCTATGCCTATTGGAAACAAACCGGCAACCTGGACGTATGGAAAGGCATCGCACAGGATGCCATCATCATGAATATAGATGACCTGCTTTGCGTAGGCGCCACGGAAAATATACTCCTGTCCTCCACCATTGGCCGTAACAAACGGCTCATACCTGGGGAGGTGATTGCCGCCATCATCAATGGCACAGAGGAGATCCTGGCAGAACTGCGCAGCCATGGTATCAGTATATACGCTACCGGCGGCGAAACGGCAGATGTGGGCGACCTCGTGCGCACCATCATCGTAGACTCTACCGTTACCTGCCGTATGAAAAGGGAAGAGGTGGTATCCAACCACCGTATCCAGGCAGGCAACGTAGTGGTGGGCCTGGCTTCCTACGGACAGGCATCCTACGAAAAAGAGTATAACGGCGGTATGGGCAGCAACGGCCTTACCTCTGCCCGCCACGATGTATTCAGCAAAGCGGTAGCCCAGGCTTTCCCGGAAACCTATGACGCCGGCCTGCCGGAGGAAGTAGTGTTCAGCGGTAAAAAAAGCTTAACAGATAAAATAGATATTCCCGGTTTTGGACAGGTAGACGCCGGCCGGCTGGTGCTATCACCCACCCGTACATACGCGCCCGTTATCAAACAGGTATTGGCGAAATACCGCGGGCAGATAGACGGTATTGTACATTGCAGCGGAGGCGCACAGACCAAGGTGCTGCATTTTATAGACCAGCTGCATGTAATAAAGGATAACCTGTTCCCCGCGCCGCCCCTGTTTACCCTGATACAGGAACAATCCGGCACAGCCTGGCAGGAGATGTACAAGGTATTTAATATGGGCCACCGCATGGAGTTGTATGTACCGGAGAATATAGCCGCCGGCATCATCGAAATAGCAAAAGGATTTAATATAGACGCCCAGGTAGTAGGTAGGGTAGAAGCAGCGCCGGCTAAGAAAGTAACAGTGAAGAGCGGATACGGCACATTCGTGTACGAGTAAGATAAATTTGGGGTTAACAGCTTATGCGAAATTTTAAATAGAAGGGCGGCCGCGAAGGCCGCCCTTGTTTATTCTGTTATGTTATCAATTATTTATTAGCAATTTTCATTAGTCTTCTTCTTGAATAGCATGAACGGTTGCAGCATGGAGGTGGCGTCATCCTGTAAAGTATACCGTATCGGCAGGTTAAACTGTACGGCTACTTTTTTACCATGATGCTCGCCGGGCGTCCAGTTTGGCATCTCTTTCACTACCCGTATGGATTCTTCTTCCAGCCCGGAGCCTTTTGTTTTGCCCACTGTTTTTACATCGCTGATGCTGCCATCGGCATTCACCACGAATTGCACAAAGATGGTTCCGGAAACATTATTTTCCTGGGCGGTTGTAGGATACTTGATGTGACTACCGAGGTATTTGGCCAGGGCTTCCTCGCCACCGGCGAACGTGGGCGGATTGTCTACAAAAGTGAATACTTCCTTGGGAACGTTATCATGTTTTGCAGACTGCCGTTTCAGGTCTTCGAAAGGATAGTCCTTTACACGATAGGTCCGCCCATCTTTTGTTCTCAGCAAGGCTTCGTTGTTGGAAATATTGATTTCCTTAATATTTTCCGCATCTATGGTTTTCATTTGTTCCATAGTGATGTCAATGACGCCGGGTTGGGCGTCCTGTTGCTGCCGCTGGCAACCTACAAAGATGATGAGGGCAATTAGAACAGGGATAGCGATGAGTTTTTTCATAATAGTAAAGTTTGATGGATGAGCAAATAACATGTTGATCCGGCGTTTAATGGGCGGATGAAAAAAACTATTGGTGAGCTGCAGCTGCCGGCTCTGCAGCGTTACCTGGAGAATGGTTTGTGCATAATCGGCTACTTTGCCCGCCGCCGCATGCTGGTCGGCGATAAATTCATGCACAATGGTCAGCTCCTTTTTAGATAGGTGAAAGAAGGGATTGATCCAGCCTGCTGCACACACCAGTTCCATTAACAGCTTATCCACGCTGTGTTTTTCTGTTACATGGGTGAGCTCATGTTGCAGTATCTGCCGGCCATCCGCACTGTCCGGGCTAATGTCCCGGTTCCAGAAGATATACCGGAAAAAAGAGAACGGGGTTTTTACTTCTTCGCTCTGCACCAAACGGTAAGGGAACCGTTGCTCTACCGGGTTGCGTTGTATGAGCCGCCTTATCTTCCAGCAGCCGTATAAAGTACGGCTCAATAACAGCAGCACTACCAGGCCATAGCCATACAGTGCCATCTGGAGGTAGTCAATGGCGCCGGGCGCCGGCAGTATAAACTCCCGCAGGGTAATGATCTGCGTGGTATACGTGCTCAATACCAATGGCGCCTGCCTGCCCGCCGGTACAGGCAGCTGTAACAGCGGCAGTACAAGGGATAGCAGGGTGGCGGCCAGCAGGTAATACCGGTTCCACTGGTGAAAGCGGTTGTTACGCAGCGCTACATGATAGTACGCATACAGGATGCCGGAGCATACCAGCATTTTTAACAGGTAGGAGATCAGTGGTACCATGGCTTACTTGTTTTGTGCGTCCTTAATTTGTTGCAGTAGCTTTTCCAGGTCGTTTACGCTCAGGTCCTTTTCCTGTACGAAGAAGGAGATGAGGTTACTATACGAGCCTTCAAAATAGCCCTTCACCAGCTGCTTCACCGTCTTGCGGCTGTACTCATCTTTACCGGTAAGCGCATAATACTGGTGCGATTTGCCAAAGGCTTTGAAATCCACAAACCCCTTTTCCACCAGTATCTTCACCAGGGTGGAAGTGGTGTTGTAATGCGGCTTTGGCTCCGGCAGCTCCTCTATGATATCTTTTACAAAACAGGGCCCCTTTTGCCAAAGTACCTGCATGATCTGCTCCTCAGCTTTCGTTAATGTTTTTAATGAAGAAGTACTCATAGGTTCGTTTTTATTGGCTATTCAAACTTATAACTAATTAATTAGTTTAACAACTATTTTCTTAGTTTTTTTATAAAAATGTGTGTTAACAGGGATATTCATTTATTTTTGTTGATGTTAATAGTTTAATATAAACAGAGGACTATACAAATGGAGGAGCAACCGATCTTACAACTATCCAGCGCCAGTATCTACCAGGGAAACTCTTTGATCTTATCTGATGTGAATATAGCAGTCAACAGGGGGGAGTTTGTTTACCTTATCGGGAAAACCGGTACGGGTAAGTCCAGCCTGTTAAAAACCCTCTATGGCGATCTCACCCTTAGAGAGGGGGAAGGCCAGGTGGTAGGGTTCGACCTGAAGAAAATGGACTGGAAAAAAGTGCCTTACCTGCGCCGTAACCTGGGCGTGGTCTTCCAGGACTTTCAGTTGCTCACAGACCGGAACGTACATGATAACCTGAAGTTTGTGCTCAAGGCCACCGGCTGGCAGGAGCCTAAACATATGGAAGATAAGATAGCAGATGTGCTGGATAAGGTGGGCCTGGGTACCAAAGGGTTTAAAATGCCGTACGAGCTAAGCGGTGGCGAGCAGCAAAGGGTAGATATTGCCCGGGCCATGCTCAACTCCCCCAAGCTGATCCTGGCAGATGAGCCCACCGGTAACCTGGATCCGGAAACCTCAGACGGTATCATGCAGCTGCTTTTCCGTATTTGCCGGGAAGATGGAACCGCCATTGTAATGGCTACCCATGATTATATTGTATTACAGAAATTCCCTTCCCGGGTGCTGCGTACAGAAAATGGCCAGGTAATTGATAATGCGGCCATTAACTTCGCCTGAGCCCCATTAGTGTAAATTAATCAAAATGGGTAATTGGTTGGTATACATGTATATAAGGTTACATGATATCCAATATTCATTATTAATAATACGGAATTGTTAAATCCAAATATTCATTTTACCTTTGCACCGGAAAAATAGCGACGAAAAAACTTTATAATTTTTATTATTTTATCAAAGATGTCTTACTTAACTGTTGAAAAGAAAGCCAATATTTTCAAGGAATTTGGCGGAAGTGAGAAAAATACAGGTTCTGTAGAAGCACAGATTGCTTTATTAACAGAGCGTATCACCAGCATTTCCAATCACCTGAAAGCCAATAAAAAAGATTTCTCTACAAATCGTGGTTTAATGAAGATGGTAGGTCAAAGGAAGCGCCTGCTCTCCTACCTTTCTAAAACTAACCTCTCCGGCTACCGTGCCCTGATTGAGAAGTTAGGTATCAGAAAATAACGATGTTCGTGTTATAGCGCTATTCCCAACTTCGAAAGGTTGGGAATAGTTTTTTTTAGGTATACCTTTTAATCCTCACTTTTTTTTATGAATCTAACGCCTATCTCAGTTAAATTCGATATAGGAAACGGCCGTATCGTCACCATAGAAACCGGCAAGCTGGCCCGCCAGGCCGATGGTGCTGTAACCGTGCGTTTGGGCGATTGTATCTTACTGGCGACCGTTGTTGCAAATAAAGAACCAAAACCGGGACAAAGCTTTTTCCCCCTTACTGTTGACTACCAGGAAAAATTTGCCTCTGCCGGCCGTATACCCGGCTCCTTCTTCAAACGCGAAGGCAAACTGTCTGATTACGAAGTACTGATCTCCCGTTTGATAGACCGCGCACTGCGCCCCTTGTTCCCCGACGATTATTTATGCGAAGTACAGGTACTGGTTAGCCTCATTTCTTCCGATGCGGAAGTAATGCCGGATGCCCTGGCCTGTCTGGCTGCATCTGCTGCCCTGGCAGTGTCTGATGTGCCCATCCAGGAGATCATCTCCGAAGTAAGAGTGGCCCGCGTAGCTGGCGAGATGGTGATCAACCCCACCCGCTCCCAGATGGAGAAAGCCGATATGGACTTCATCGTAGGCGCCACCGGAAAGAATATCATGATGGTGGAAGGCGAAAGCAAGGAATGTAGCGAAGAGGACCTGATCAAGGCCATTGAAATTGCGCACGAAGCCATCAAAATACAGGTAAAAGCCCAGGAAGAACTGCACCAGCTGGCTGGCGCTGTCGCTAAACGCGAATACACCCTGCCGCATACCAACGAAGAACTGAAAGCGAAGATCGCTGAATTCGCTAAAGAACGTATATACCAGGTTGCCAAGGGTGCTTCTGCCAAGCATGACCGTAGCGACGCCTTCCACCAGATCGGTGAGGAGCTGGAGACTTTCCTGAATAAAGCCGAACTGCCCGAAGAAGACCAGCCGCTGGTAGGTAAATACCTCCACGACCTGGAAAAAGAAGTGATCCGTAACATGATCCTGGACGAATCCATCCGCCTGGATGGCCGTAGCCTGGACCAGGTACGTCCCCTGAATATGGAAGTGGATCTGCTGCCTTCTCCCCACGGTTGCGCACTGTTCACCCGTGGCGAAACCCAGTCGCTCACTACCGTTACCTTAGGTACGCCGGATGATGAGCTGCTGATCGAGAACGCTGCTACCTCCAAATACTCAAAGTTTATCCTGCACTATAACTTCCCGCCCTTCTCTACCGGTGAGGTAAAGATGATGCGTGGCCCCGGCCGCAGAGAGGTTGGTCACGGTAACCTGGCTATGCGCTCCCTGAAGCAGATGATGCCGGGTAGCGAATATGCCTATACGGTGAGGGTGGTATCCGATATCCTGGAATCTAACGGTTCCTCTTCCATGGCTACCGTTTGTGCCGGTTCACTGGCCCTGATGGATGCTGGCGTTCCGATGCCTAAACACGTATCCGGTGTGGCAATGGGTCTTATTTCCCGTGCTTCTGACGGTAAATTCGCAGTGCTGACAGATATCCTGGGTGATGAAGACCACCTGGGTGATATGGACTTTAAGGTAACCGGTACCCGCGAAGGTATCTGCGGTATCCAGATGGATATTAAAGTAGACGGCTTAAGCATGGATGTAATGCGCCAGGCACTGGCACAGGCCCTCCGCGGACGTCTGCACATCCTGGATAGTATGTATGCCACCATGCCTGCTTTCCGTCCTGAACCCAAACCGCATGCTCCGCGCATGGAGAAACTGATCATCGACCGCGAATTCATTGGCGCTGTGATAGGCCCCGGTGGTAAGGTGATACAGGAGATCCAACGCGAAACCGGTACTACCATCAACATCGAAGAAGTTGGTGAAACCGGCGAAGTAAGCATCTTCTCCGCACAGAAAGAAGGCCTGGAAAAAGCCCTTACCTGGATCAAGGGTATCGTGGCTGTTCCGGAAGTAGGCGAAGTATACGAGTCTACCGTAAAATCAGTAATGCCTTACGGTGCATTTGTAGAGTTCCTGCCTGGTAAACAAGGCCTGTTACATATCTCTGAAGTTTCCTGGAAACGCCTGGAAAGTATGGAAGGCGTACTGTCAGAAGGTGAAAAAGTAAAGGTGAAACTCACCGGTACTGATCCCAAGACAGGCAAATTCAAACTGAGCCGCAGGGTGCTGATGCCTAAACCGGAAGGTTATGTAGAAAGGCCGGAAAGACCTGAAAGGGGAGACCGTCCTGACAGAGGCGACCGTGGTGATAGAGGCGACAGAGGCGATAGAGGTGGCCGTCCGCCGCACCGTGGTGGTGGCGATCGTGACCGCGACAACCGTGACAGAGGTCCAAGACCTCCCCGTCCGGAAGCTGATGTTCCCTTTGTTGGCGACGACGAATAATTAAATTAGCAGTTAGCTTTAGCTGTTAGCCTTTAGCTAATGCCCGATATTGAGGCAGTCATTCCAAAGAATGGCTGCCTTTTTTTATTCTGGCAATCATCAGCTGGCAGCTAACACCTGATTGCAGCCACCAGCTAAAAGCTAACCGCTAAAAGCCAATAGCTGTTTTCTCCGCCGCTCATAATATTTAACTGTAAAAGTTGATCTGTAACAGTTAAATTGTAAACCCGTTTGCCACCAATTAATTTATAAATTTCATGTTAAACTGTACACTGAGAAGATCTTTAAACGGAAACCTTGGCTTTTGCCTGAGCCTAATTGTATGTATGATGTTACAATCATCTTTAACCGCTGCGGTAAAACCGCCGCAGCGCGACTACTACGAGATCAGAATTTACCACGTAAAGGATGCGGCACAGGAAAATATGGTGGACCGCTATATGCAAAACGCGTTCATTCCCGCAGCGCATAAAGCCGGCATTGCCAAAATAGGCGTTTTTAAACCGGTGGGTAATGATACCGCGGCAGACCGTAAAATATATGTGCTGGTGCCCTACCACAGCCTGGAACAATTCCGCGACCTGCCTGCCCGCCTGGAAGCCGATAAACAGCATGCTACCGCCGGCAGCGATTACCTGGATGCGGCCTATAACGCACCGCCCTACACGAGAATGGAGACCATCCTGCTGCAGGCATTTACAGAAGCGCCCATGATGCAGTTACCTGCGCTTACCGGCCCTAAAAGCGAACGCGTATATGAATTGCGCAGCTACGAAGGGCCCACAGAAAAGCTGTACCGTAACAAAGTACAGATGTTCAATAAAGGCGGCGAAGTAAGGCTTTTCAAACGCCTGGGCTTCAACGCCGTGTTCTATGCAGAGGTACTAAGCGGCAGCCACATGCCCAATCTCATGTACATGACCACCTTCGAGAATAAGGACGACCGGGATACGCACTGGAAATCCTTCAGCGCCGATCCTGAATGGAAAACACTGGTGGCCCTGCCGGAATACCAGCACAATGTATCCCATCAGGATATCCTTTTCCTGCACCCAACGGAATACTCTGATATTTAGTGGATATCTTTGCGGCATGTCACACATTGCCGTTACCATCCCTTGTACAACAGAGCTGGCAGATGTACTGGTTGCAGAGTTAAGCGCAGCAGGGTACGAGGGATTTGAAGAAAGACCCGGACAGGTTATTGCTTATATACCGGTAGCTGATTTTGATGAGCCTTCATTGGATTCGTTGTTGCAGTCCTACCAGCTCACTTACACCAAAGAAGAGATCAAACAGGAGAATTGGAATGCCCTGTGGGAAAGCAATTTTGAACCGGTGATGGTGGATGATTTCTGCGGCATACGGGCCGGTTTTCACCCGCCCTTTGAACAGGCGCTGCAATACGAGATCGTTATCACGCCCAAAATGTCTTTTGGCACCGGCCACCACGCCACTACTTTTTCCGTGATACAGCTTATGCGGCAATTGGATTTCTCCGGTAAAAGGGTCTTCGATTTTGGCACCGGTACCGGTATCCTGGCCATTCTGGCCGCCAAAATGGGCGCTGCACAGCTGGATGCGATCGATATAGACGACTGGGCCGTGGAAAACAGCCTGGAAAATGTGGCCGGTAACCAAACCGGTAACATCAACATCTGGCGGGCAGACAGCCTGCAGGAGCTCACCGGTCCCTACGATGTGATCCTGGCCAATATTAACCGTAACATCTTACTGCAATTTATGCCGGATATGCGGCGCCTCCTGGCCCCTGGTGGCCATCTGCTGCTAAGCGGCATCATGACAGAGGACGGGCCTGCTATTTTAGAGAGCGCCAATGCCCAGGGCCTTACCTTACAGCAACAGGTAGGAAAGGACAACTGGCTGGCGATGAGCTTGACAATTAGTTGAAAAAAAAATTATATCTTACGCACATAAATACAATCCTTTTTCAAACTTTCGTGTTAAGGAAAAAGATAATATTTTATTAATTTTGGCGTAGATTTTTGTTATCTTAGCATTCCAACTTATTGTGATGATAGAATTGTTATTCCTTATTTGTGCCTACATGATAGGATCAATACCTACTGCCGTTTGGGTCAGCAAGGGGGTTTTTGGTATGGATATAAGGGAGTATGGCAGCGGCAATGCCGGCGCCACGAATACCTTCCGTGTACTGGGCCCCAAAGCCGGCACTTTCGTGATGGTGGTGGATATGTTGAAGGGGGTGATCGCAGTAAGACTTTCCTACATGTTACCTTATTACCAGGATACAGAGCACCTGACCCAGCTGGTGAACTTCCAGATCGGGTTGGGCCTGGCCGCCGTAGTGGGCCATATCTTCCCTATATGGGCGGGTTTCCGTGGCGGTAAAGGTATCGCTACACTGTTTGGCCTGGTACTCGCTATTCAGCCTATTGTAGCCATCTGTTGTGTAGCCGTATTTTTAATGATCCTGTTCCTTACCCGTTACGTTTCATTAAGCTCTATTATCGCCAGCATCGCTTTTCCTATCCTGATACTCTATATCTTCAACGAGCCGGAGGTTTTTTACCGCATATTTGCCATAGCAGTGGCGCTGATGGTGGTGCTCACCCACCAGAAGAATATTGCGCGCCTCATTACCGGCAATGAGAACAAGGTGCCCTTGTTCCGTAACAGGAAAGGTTTCCGTCGCAACAAATAATTTAACCAGCTTTTAGCGCTTAGCGGTTAGCTTTTAGCAGTTTACCTATAGTTATAAGTTAACTGTTAAATAGCTGGTTAGCAGCTTTTGGCTTTTAGCGGTTAGCCGGTAGTTGTATGTCACTCGCTAACAGCTAAAAGCTAATCGCTAAAAGCTTTTTCTTTGGCATACCGATTGCTCTAAGTATTTTTGCCACCAAACCAACTTAAATCAACCTAGATTGTTATTCAGTAATGCGAAACGTGCAGATGTTGGTACAGTTGGCTTAGAAAAACAAATGATTTCACCCATGAAGAAGACTGTTTTATTTCTATCTGCCGGCCTGGCGCTATTGGCTGCCTGCTCCCGGGTGCCCATTACCGGCCGTAGCCAGTTGAACCTGATCCCTGAAAGCCAGATGCAGTCAATGGCGCTGCAGGAGTACCAGACCTTTTTATCTCAGAACAAGGCCGTTTCCGCCACCGCCAGCAAAGACGCTGAAATGGTGAAAAGGGTAGGCGCCCGTATCGCAGATGCGGTTACCCGTTACATGACGGCTAATAAACTGGGCAATGAAGTAGCCAATTATAAATGGGAATTCAACCTGGTGAATAACAAAGAAGTAAATGCCTGGTGTATGCCCGGCGGTAAAGTAGTAGTGTATACCGGCCTGCTGCCCGTTACACAGAACGAAACCGCATTGGCCTGCGTAATGGGGCACGAGATTGCCCATGCCATTGCCCGCCATGGTAACGAGCGTATGAGCCAGGGCCTTATTGCCCAGGGTATACAGGTGGCAGGCGCCGTAGCGCTTAACCGTAACCCCCAGGCACAGAATATTTTCCTGCAATCCTTTGGCGTAGGCGGTAATGTAGGCTTAATGGCTTTCTCCCGTCAGAATGAGCTGGAGGCAGACCACCTGGGCGTGATCTTTATGGCCATGGCAGGTTATAACCCGCAGGAAGCCATACCCTTCTGGCAACGTATGGCTACCGCCGGCGGCGGGCAGAAACCACCGGAACTGTTAAGCACCCACCCCAGCGATGAGCGCCGTGTACAACAGCTGCAGCAGCTTATGCCGGAGGCAATGAAATACTACACGCCAATTAAGTAAAAGAGAAAAGTAAAAAATAAAAAGAGGGTGGATCAAATATATTTGATCCACCCTCTTTTATTTAGATACCTGATAAAGACTGCCGGCTATTGAGCGATCTTCAAAGGTCTTAATTATTATTATCCACCTTCATTTAAAACGTATGGCTTCGTTTTTACTTATCCTCCGGGAGGATATCCACGATCCGTTTTTGTTTCTGCACCTTCATCTTCTCCGGCACATGCCCTAAGATCTCCTTTTTAAACGCCCCTATCAATGCCTGTTTAATAAAGAAGCGGTGAGTGACCAGGCTGATCTCCCGCACGGGTTCCGGCGATTTAAAATAGCGCACCATATTCATTTGCCGCGTGCTCATGTCCTGGAGTGATAGCTCTGGCAGGATGGTGTAGCCTTCATTCAGATCTACCATCCTTTTCAGGGTTTCTACGCTCCCAGTGTTATATTCCAGGTTCTTATACTCGCCCATGGTGAATTTATCCCGGCATATATTCAGTACCTGGTTACGCATGCAATGCCCTTCATTCAGCAGCCATACCTCCCGCACATCCAGGTCCTCCGGTTTAATGAACTTTTTGGTAAACAGTTCATTGCTCTTGGCGGCATATACCACAAACGATTCGTAAAAAAGAGGATGTTCCTCCAGGTTCGGATTGTGCAGGGGAGTAGCCAGCAGCCCGCAGTCCAGCAGCTCTAATTTCAGCTGTTGCATGATCTGTTCTGTAGGGTACTCCCATATCTCCAGCTTTACTTTAGGATACTTTTTCATAAAGCCGGTAAGGATGCGTGGCAGCAGGTAAGGAGCCAGCGTAGGGATAATGCCTACTTTCAGGTTGCCCTGTATTTCCTTCTTATGGCCGGCGATGATCTCTTTGATGCGGGAGCTCTCTTTAAGTATAATGCGCGATTGCGCTATAACAGATATGCCTATTTCTGTAGGTACTACCGGTAATTTGCTGCGGTCAAATATCTTGATACCCAGTTCGTCTTCCAGCTTCTGTATCTGCATGCTCAGCGTAGGCTGTGTTACAAAACATTTCTCCGCTGCCACTACAAAACTCCTGTACGTATCAACCGCTACAATATATTCCAATTGAACTGTGGTCATGGCCCCTGATTTTTATGAGGCTAAGGTATAGATAAAATCAATGTGCTGATGTGCTAATGTGCCAATATGCTAATGAATGAACATTATTTTCATTTAGCATATCAGCGCATTCTCACATCAGCACATCAGCATATTAGCACATCAGCACATTCTTTAGAATATCCGGTAACGGTATTTAACCTTGTCCGTATTATTATAAAGCTCTTTAATGTTGATGGAAGCCTGAATATCACTTACCGCTTCATTCTTCAGGTTACGGAACTCCGCCTGTTTGGAATCTATTATATTCTGGGCAGCCAGTCCGTTATCCTGGGCTATTTTCAGGGAGTTATTCACTTTGCTGTAGTAAGAGTCCAGCAGGGTGAAATACTCGTTATAAAGGTTCTCGAAACGTTTGGTTTGCAGGATCAGGTCTTCCAGCTGGTTGTTCACCTCTTTCAGGTTCGGGTTTTCGCGCAGCAGCATCTCATAGTCGATCCTTTTGTTTTTGGAATACTTGGTCTCCAGCTGGCTAAAGAAGTCCACCACTTTCTCCTTTTTAAAGTCAAAGAAGAAGTCGTTCATGGTTTCCCCAATGGATTTATTACCACGCTGGGGCAACTGGAATTTAAGCGCGCTGGCCGTAAACATCAGGTGATCGTACAGGTTATCCTGCAACAGGTTCAGCTGATCCTTGTTAAAATTAAGGCCAAACTCAAATTTCTGGTTCGCGTCATTCAGCGCCGTATAGTAAACCACGTATTTGTTCAGCTCTTTCTCAAAGCTTTGCAGCGTTTTTTGGCTGATCTGTTTATTATTTACGCTCACGCTGTGCAGGAAGTTCATCACGGAATTGGCGATGGCCAGCGGCGGCGTTAGCGCGGTAAAGCTCTGGAATATAGGGCTGTTGATGATGGATTTGGTAGATTCTACGATCTTGCCATTACGGTCATTCTTATCCGTTTTTCCCTCCAGTACTATCTTTTCCACCAGTTCCACAATGCGGTCGCTGAAAGAGAACCCCAGTTCCTTACTTTCCGGGTTGTTCAGCGCGGTAATGAATACATCCAGGTTATTGGTAGTAGTACGGGATTTCAGGTCAATGATCTTTTTATTCAGCAGGTAGTATGTTTCGCTGGCATTGATCAGGTTATTCTTGATCAGCTCATACTTAGTCAGATTATCGATCTCCTTCCCCTGCAACAGGCCTTGTATAGCGCTGGAGTTCTGCCGGTCGCTGTCCGTCACTTTCTGCAGCTCATCCATAATTCTCCGGATGGTCGTATCCGCTGTTCTGATATTGCCAGGCACCGATCTGATCTCCGGGATCACCGTGTCCCGTCTTGACGAGTCTTGCGCCTGCACAGCCATAACGCAGCCCAGCATTAGAAAACCAAGGGGGGCACATTTTACATAATCTTTCATATAAAGTATGTTCATGCTGTGTTTGCTTTTTATAAACAAAAAGTTAAGAAAATATGGTGCCAAAAATTTTTCGGGTACAAAGATAGTAGGATTTTATTTGATAGGTAGGATTGCCGGGTTTCCTGTTATATTTGCAGCCAAATTAACTACTTTCTATGCTGAATAATAAAAAGATAATAGTGGTATTGCCGGCCTACAACGCAGCGTTAACACTGGAAAAGACCTACAGTGAGATCCCCTTCGACGTCGTGGACGAAGTGGTACTGGTAGACGATGCCAGCCGTGACGACACGGTTGCAGTGGGAAAAAAGCTGGGCATACGCCATATTATCAGCCACGACAAGAACAAGGGCTACGGTGGCAACCAGAAGAGCTGCTACAATAAGGCCCTGGAGCTGGGTGGCGACATTGTGATCATGGTACACCCTGATTATCAATACACTCCCAAGCTGGTCCTGGCCATGAGCAGCATTATTGCCAATGGGGTATACCCCGTGGTAATGGGGTCCCGGATCCTGGGCAAAGGCGCCTTGAAAGGGGGCATGCCAATATACAAATACATCTTTAACCGCTTCCTTACGTTGATGCAGAACCTGCTTATTAACGAGAAGCTGAGCGAATACCACACCGGTTACCGGGCATTTTCCCGGGAGGTGCTGGAAAGCATCCGTTATATGGATAACAGCGATGACTTTATCTTTGATAACGAAATGATATCGCAGATCTTCATGAAGGGGTTCGAGATAGGGGAAGTTACCTGCCCCACCAAGTATTTTGACGACGCCTCCAGTATCAATTTCCGCCGTAGCAGCATATACGGGTTGGGCGTACTGAGGGTATCACTGCAGCACTGCCTGCACCGGTTAAAATTAATAAAAGGAAAAATATATTAATATAGCTGTTAGCCGTTAGCTAACAGCTGACTGCTAAAAGCTATCGCTTGAATATGGGTTTAGAGCACCAGATACAGTTTGCAAAGAAATACCTGCGCTATCATTTTACCGCCGGTAACCGCCATGATGTGCATTCGCCTTTTGTTTATGATCTGATCGAGGAGGTCCTGCGCAACAAAACACAGCCTGCCATCTTTAAAGAAGTGGAGGCCTTGCGGCGGGAGCTATTGCAGACCAGGGAAGAGATCGAGATAACGGACCTCGGCGCCGGTTCCCTTACCGGGGCAGGTTCCCGGCGTAAAGTGCGGGACATTGTACGCTATGCCGCCAAACCGCCTAAATTTGGCCAGCTGTTTTTCCGGCTGGCGCAATACCTGCAGCCTCAATACATGCTGGAACTGGGTACCTCCATGGGCCTCTCCACCGCTTATATGGCCCTGGCTAAACCAGACGCCAGGATAGTGACCATTGAGGGCTGCCCCAATATAGCCGCCCGCGCCCATCGCAATTTTGAGGTGCTGGATATCCACAATATAGAGCAGCGTACCGGTAATTTTGATGATGTGCTGCCGGCCTTGCTGCAACGGGAACAGCTCCGGCTGGATTGGGTCTATATTGACGGTAATCACCGTAAAGACCCTACGCTGGCCTATTTTGATCAGTGCTTGACCAGGGCGCACGACCATTCCCTCTTTATTTTCGATGATATTCACTGGACGCCCGGTATGGAAGCCGCCTGGCATACTATCCAGCAGCATCCCAGGGTTACCCTCACCATAGACCTGTTCTTCATTGGCCTGGTCTTCTTCCGCCCGGATTTTAAAGTGAAGCAGCATTTTACCATCAAATACTAGGCGAACTGATACTATTTTAACAGATTTTCCCTTGGGCTTTCCTTCGGTTTAGGTTCGCTTAAGGTTCGAATAAGCTATACTCAGCCATATTGGTTAATATACTATCACTGTCACGCAGGTCTTTTGCCGTATATTTACAGGTTGCCCAGGCGCCGGACACACAATGTGCAAATAGGCGCATGTGCAGATGAAAATGCCGCGGCCGTCTATTTGCTGGCACGCATATACGTACATCCGTACATAATTTGTATATTCAGTGAAACAATTTTTAACAATGCGATATCTGTTGTTACTGGCACTAACGCTAATGAATATATTCCCCATGCAGGCACAGGATATGAGCGCCTATAGCCACGAAACTTTTATGCACAATGGCGATACCCTCCGGTACCGGATGTTAACGCCGCTGAATTATGATATGCATAAGGCCTATCCGGTTATCATTTTCCTGCACGGCTCTGGTGAGCGGGGCAGTGACAACGCTGCACAGCTGCTGCATGGCGGCGATCTGTTCCTGAAAGACTCTTTGCGCCGGGAGTTCCCGGCATTCGTAATATTTCCTCAATGCCCGCAAAATGAAGCCTGGGCGCCCTTTAAGCTAAAACGCGATAGCACCGGCAAGGTGGCAGGGGCCGATTTCCCGCATGATGCGCCGCCCACAAAAGCCGGCGCGCTGGTAAAAGCCCTGCTGGATAGCTTGTTGGCTACCGGCAAAGTAGACAGCAAACGGGTATATATCGGCGGCCTCTCTTTAGGCGGTATGGGCACATTTGATATGCTGGCCCGTTACCCGGATGTTTGGGCGGCCGGATTCCCCATCTGTGGCGCCGGCGACGCGAAAACTGCCTCCATATTCGGCGGTAAAGTACCTGTATGGATCTTCCACGGCGGGGCAGACCCTGTGGTACCGGTAAGCTTCTCTCGTAATTACTACTTGGAGCTGCAGCAACTGCACGCGGATGTGAAGTATACAGAATACCCCGGCGTTGGGCATAACAGCTGGGATAATGTGTTCCGGGAGCCGGGATTACTGCCTTGGATGTTCAGCCATCACAAATAAGGGACTACACATTTGCTGATTTATGTATATTTACCTTAGCAAAGGTAACTGGGTGCTTTATGGATCATCATCAAACGCTTGAAAGAAATTCCACCTTCTACGATAAATTGCGCCACCAGTTCTGGTATGGCAAATGGATGTGGGTGGCGGCAATAGCTTTGTTCCTGCTTTCCTTTGGGCTATGGCAATGGTTCGGTATGAACATGAAGCACATACGCACCGGCAGGGAAGAACGGTTGAGCCTTCTTTTACCGGACAACTCCCGGGTACAGCTGGACCCTCGCACCAGCCTCCGCTACCGGGAGCACTTCAATGAGTCTGCGCAGCGGCAGGTATGGTTAAAAGGAACAGCGGTTTTTGCCGTAAACCAGCAGGAGGCAGATATACATCATCATCCCCGTTACTTTATCGTACATACTGACCTGCTGGATATTACTGCCGCAGGGGCCCGGTTCTCCGTAAAGATCGATAAGGGTTATATACACGTTGGCATGTTAAGCCCGGGCAGCATTTACATCAACTTTAAAGATAAGAAACTGAAAGACTGCGCAGTGGCGCATAACGAGGCGCTGGAATACCGTAAAGGCGGCACCCCGGTCGTAGATGCCATTGGGGAATAGGAACTACTTCAAAAAAAAGTCCCGGCACGGGGCCAGGACTTTCCACTCAGCACAGGATTGAATTGTTAACTATTTGTGATGGCCTGCATGGCCGCTTTCGTCGCTTTTATAGTAGCATCCAGGTCTTCCTGTGTTAACGCATTGCTCAGGAACCAGCTTTCAAACGCGGAAGGCGGGAGGTATACGCCACGTTCCAGCATTGCATGGAAAAAGCGCCTGAACAGCTCATTATTAGCGCTGGATGCTGCGCTGAAATCAATGATCGGATATTCTGCAAAATGTACGCTCAGCATAGAGCCCAGGCTGTTGATCTGGTGTACCACACCGGCGCCGCCCAATGCTTCCCGTAAACCTGTTACCAGGTAATCCTTCTTTTCTTCCAGCTGTTTATAGATCACGGGGTTTTCCTGCAGGGTTTGCAGCATCGTATAACCCGCTATCATGGCTATTGGGTTGCCGCTTAAGGTACCCGCCTGGTATATTTTGCCTGCGGGGGCAATATGCTGCATAATGGCAGCCGGGCCGGCAAATGCGCCTACCGGCATACCGCCGCCAATGATCTTACCAAAGGTTACCAGGTCTGCCTTAATGCCAAACAGCTCCTGCGCGCCGCCGCGGGCTAAACGGAATCCCGTCATCACCTCGTCAAATATAAGCAGTATACCATGGGTATCGCATAACTGGCGCAGGCCTTCCAGGAAACCTGGTTGCGGCAGTATACAACCCATATTACCGGCCACCGGCTCTACAATGATGGCGGCTATCTCTTCCGGATGCGCTGCTATCAGCTGCTCCACAGCCGGTAGATTATTATAAGGGGCGGTCAGCGTATCCTGTGCTACGGTTTGCGTAACGCCGGGCACAGACTGTATCTGCAAAGTGGCAACGCCGCTGCCGGCGCTCACCAGGAAAGCATCCGCATGACCATGATAGTTACCATCAAATTTTATGAACTTGTTACGTCCGGTATAACCGCGCGCCAGCCGCAGGGCAGACATACAGGCTTCTGTACCGGAGTTCACCATCCGTACCTGGTCTATATTCGGCACCATGCTTATGATCAGCTCCGCTACTTTTATTTCCAGCTCCGTAGGGGCGCCAAAGGAGGTAGAGTAGGTGGCATATTCCTGTATGGCCTTTACTACCGGCTCATACGCATGCCCCAGTATCATAGGCCCCCAGGAGTTGATGTAGTCTATATACCGGTTATCATCCACATCATACAGGTAAGCGCCCTTGGCATGTTTCATAAATACGGGCGTACCGCCTACGCTCTTGAAGGCGCGTACCGGCGAGTTTACACCGCCAGGGATCAGTTGTTGCGCTCTCTCAAATAAAAGTTTGCTTTGCGAGTACATTTATATGCAGTTTGATGAAAGAAGGGACAGTAGACCTGCTTTCTTTTGAGTAAGACGATCCGGTCATGGTTTTCCGCGTCTAAAATACAGGATTTCTTCTTTCGGTGTTTACTTTCTTTATCAGCTTTGCAACAGCTTCACCGCATCTTTGGCAAAGTAGGTGGCGATCAGGTCTGCGCCCGCGCGTTTGATGCTGGTCAGTATTTCCAGCACAGCCTTCTCTTCATTGAGCCAGCCCATTTTTGCAGCGGCCTTTACCATGGCATACTCGCCGCTTACATGATAGGCGCTTACCGGTACCGTTACGCGGTCTTTGATCATGCGCATGATATCCAGGTAGGCGAGGGCAGGTTTTACCATCACAATGTCTGCGCCTTCTTCCACATCCATCAGTGTTTCCTTGATGGCTTCGCGGGAGTTGGCATAATCCATCTGGTAGGTTTTTTTGTCGCCAAAACCTGGTGCGGAATCCAGCGCATCGCGGAAGGGGCCATAAAAGCAGGAGGCATATTTGGCGCTGTAGGCCATAATGCCCACCTTATCAAAATTATTGGCTTCCAATGCCTGGCGGATGGCCAGTATGCGGCCGTCCATCATATCGCTGGGCGCTACAATATCAGCGCCGGCCTGTGCATGGCTCACGCTCATACGGGCAAGCACTTCCACTGTGACATCATTCACAATTTCCTGGTCTTTTACAATACCATCATGCCCGTAAGAAGAGTAGGGGTCCAGCGCTACGTCTGTCATCACTACCATTTCAGGAATGGCCTGTTTAATACCTTTTATAGCGCGCTGCATCAGGCCATCAGGGTTTACCGCCTCTGTGCCTTTGTTATCCTTCAGCTCATCTGCACATTTAATGAATAGTAATACGCTTTTAATGCCCATGCTCCAGAGCTCCCTGGCTTCCTTAATGGTATTATCCAGTGAATGCCGGTAGTAACCGGGCATGGAGGCAATTTCTTCCCGCACATTTTCTCCTTCTGTAATAAACAGCGGCGCAATAAAATCGCTGGGCGTTAAGATCGTTTCCGCTACCATCGCGCGTATTGCCGGAGAGGTCCTCAGTATTCTGTTACGACGTATCATATAACTAGCTATTACATTAATTAAATCAATTCAATCATTCCCATCATCAGCACATCAGCACATTATTTCGCCCATTCCCGGGGCTTTAAGAACTCCAGCAGCTCCGCTTCCCTGCTACCGGGGGCCGGGTGATAATCGTATTCCCAACGTGCCCGGGGGGGTAAGCTCATGAGGATGGATTCTATACGGCCGTTTGTCTTCAGGCCAAACAGGGTACCGCGGTCATGTATCAGGTTAAACTCCACGTAGCGGCCACGCCGGTACTCCTGCCAGTCTTTGTGGGCTGCCGTAAAGGGCAGGTCCTTGGTCTTGCGTACAATAGGCAGGTAAGCCTCCATCAGCGCTTTACCGTTCGCCTGTGAAAATGCGAACAGCTGTTCCGCACTGCGGTTGGCATCCGGACGAAGGTAATCATAAAAAATGCCGCCAATGCCCCTGGCCTCGTTGTTGCGGTGTTTATTGATGAAATATTCATCGCAATGTTTCTTATAGAGCGGGTACAGTTCTTTTCCAAAAGGATCGCAGGCATTTTTCAGGGTCTGGTGAAAATGCTGGCCATCTGCTTCATCCAGGTAGTAGGGCGTAAGGTCAGATCCGCCGCCAAACCAGCTATCCTTTAGCATACCATCTTTATCATACAGCTCAAAATAACGGAAATTGGCATGTACGGTAGGCACAAACGGGTTCTGCGGATGGATCACCAGCGAGATACCACAGGCCATAAAGCTGCTGTCTGTTACGTTGAACTGTTGCGCCATTACTTCCGGCAGTGCGCCATGCACGACAGATGTATTTACGCCGCCTTTTTCAAATACGGCGCCATCTGCGATCACGCGGGTTTTACCCCCGCCGCCGCCGGGCCGTTCCCAGCGATCCTCGCGAAACGTTGCCTGTCCGTCAATAGCTTCCAGCGCTCCGCAGATCTCATCCTGCAGGCTATGTATAAATGCTATAAAAGATTCTTTTACGCTCATGGGTTAATGGTTCTTTACGGTGTCCACAAAGGCCCTGGCATGGTCTACCGGTATATTCGGCAATATGCCGTGGCCCAGGTTGGCAATGTACCGCTGGCCGCCAAAGGATTGCAGCATGGTCTTCACCGCCTTTTCTATCTCCGGTATGGGCAGCAGCAGCTTAGCGGGGTCAAAATTGCCCTGCAGCGTAACATCAGGCCCTGCAAAAGCGCGTGCTTTATCGGCCTTTATGCACCAGTCAATGCCTAATCCGTTAGCGCCGGTAGCGGCCATTTCTTCCAGCGCAAACCAGGCGCCTTTGGCAAAAACGATCACGGGGGCTATGCCTTTCAGCGCAGCTACGATCTGCCTGATATATTGGAGGGAGAAATTTTCAAAATCTTCCGGGCTTAACAAACCGCCCCAGGAATCAAAGATCTGCACGCAATCAGCGCCCGCCGCCACTTGTTCCTTCAGGTAGGCAATAGTGGTATCTGTCAGCATCTGTAACAGCTGGTGAGCTACAGCCGGTTGCTGGAAGCAGAAGCCTTTGGCCTCATCGAATGTTTTAGAGCCTTTGCCCTGCACCATATAACATAACAGGGTCCAGGGGGCGCCGGCAAAACCTATAAGCGGTACGCGGCCAGCCAGTGTTTGTTTGGTAAGGCGCAGTGCGTCAAATACATAATGCAGGGTATCCTTTACGTCCGGCACATGCACACGTTGCAGATCGGCGGCGCTTTTAATAGGGGCAGGCAAAAAAGGGCCTGTCTTTTCAATCAGCTGCACTTCCAGTCCCATCGCTTGCGGTACTACCAGTATATCAGAGAATATAATGGCGGCGTCTACGCCTACCTGGTCCACCGGCATTACGGTGATCTCAGTGGCGAGTTCCGGGTTCTGGCAGCGTTCGAAGAACGAATATTTCTCCCGCAGTTTAATATAGTCCGGCAGGTAACGGCCGGCCTGGCGCATCATCCATACTGGGGTGCGTGTGGTGGTTTCTCCGCGTAAAGCTTTCAGCAATAAGTCATTCTTCAAAGCGCTCATTCGTTGCAGTTAATTGTTGTTAAAATAAAATATAGCAGTTTGCACCATCTGTTGGGCACTGGTCCCGGTGCTTACAATGATCCTGTTGTTGGTAAGCGGCTCCAGCGCGCCGGCAGTCGTTTGGCCAATGGCAAAACAAACGGTATCCGGGGGCAGTTTATTCACGGAGAAGAAACTGCTAACGGCGCTGGGACTAAAAAAGAAAATGCCGTCATAGGTTTTTTCCACGGCAACCGGCGCCTCTGTAGTGTCATATACCACTATCTCCTCTACCGGAATCCCATGTTGCCGTAGCAGGTCCGGCAGTTCGCCGCGGCGTTTGTTGCCGCAAAAGAAAACCACAGCCGGTACATTGCCTTTTGCCATTATTTGCGCTGCCAGTGTTTTCGCATGGGTGTCAGTGGTGATAAAGCGCTGGTCCGTATGCAGGCGCCGCTCCACGGCGTGCCGGGTAGCGCCATCCAGGCAATACACCTGCCATTCAGCAGGGTAGGAGCCGCCCATATAATCAGCAGCTGCATGTACCGCATTGGCGCTGGTAAATACCACATGCACATGTTCCCGCAAAAGCGGTTGTATCCTTTCTTTCAGCGTATCGCTGACAATAGGTGTTACCTGTATGAAGGATCGTATCTCAATATCCATACCCTGTTCTGTGGCCGCCAACAGCAGATCGGCGGGAAGTTCCCGGGTACTTAATATGTGATACCTATGGTTTTGCATTGCGTATTGCCGCTACTATCTTGTCGCCGCCTTTAGCCAGTATTTCTGCGGCTGTTTGTTTGCCTATATCGCCGGCTTGTGCTACAGGCAGCTGCTGGGCGGTTTCCAGGAAGGTTTGCCCATCCAGGCTGCTTAGCTCACCCGCAAAGTGCAGTGTACCTTCCTGTATATATGCATAAGCGCTGATGGGGGTGGTGCAACCGCCCATTAAAACACGCAGGAAATCTCTTTCTATCTGGGTGCAAAGTGCGGTTGCTGCGTGGTGCAGCGGGGCGCAGGCTTCCCGGCAAAATGCGTCATCTTCCCGGCATACGGCTACTACGGCGCCCTGTGCGGGGGCAGGCAGCATCCAGTCCAGTATCACGGAGTTCGTTGGCCGCAGGTGTATCCTTTCCAGGCCGGCCGCAGCAAAAATGGCGGCGTCCCATAGTTCGGAGGCCAGCTTTTGCAGGCGGGTATTCACATTGCCACGCAGGTTATGGATCTGGTGCTGCGGATACCGGCGCAGCCACTGGGCTTTGCGCCGCAGGCTGCTGGTGCCTATATTGGCAATATAGCCGGGCTTGTCCAGGAAAGCGGTATCCTGTTGGTATACCAGCAGGTCCTTTACGGGGCCTCTTTCCAGTACGGCGGCCTGTATAATATTTTTTGGTAATTGGGTAGGTACGTCTTTAAGGGAATGCACCGCAATATCTATGCGGCCGCTCAGCAGGGCAATGTCCAGTGTTTTGGTGAAGATACCCTGTACGCCTATTTCGTACAAGGGAGTGACCAGGTCTATATCTCCTTCGCTTTTAATGGGCACCAGTACCGGTGCGTAACCCTGGGCTGTAAGCAGGTCCTTTACCAGGTTTGCCTGCCATAAGGCCAGCTGGCTTTCCCGGGTGCCTATCCGTATTTCTTTTTGCATGAATGTATTAATCCTGGTTAATGCCGGTCTCAAAAATGTCGTTGATCATGGCAATGTACTGATCGCTTTTATCACTTTCCTTACGCACCTTCCCCGCCATTAGATTGATCATCTTCTGTATGATGCGGGAAGAGACTTCCTCCATATCTTCCAGCTCGTAGTGATCGCTATTTTTCTGCTGCTGTATCTCGCGCGTGTGGATCTCCGTCAGTTTATCCTTTACTGCCTTCAATACCACCGCATGTTTACGCATCTTGTACCAGTACAGGAATTCTGCCATGTGCTCCTCAATGATCTCCATTGCTTTGGGCACTTCCTGCAGGCGCATCTGCAAGGTCTCATCCTGCACTTTGGAGAGCTCGTCTACATTCACCAGCTCAATACCGGGCAGTTCGCCTACTGCCTGCTCTACATTAAAGGGGATGGAAAGATCGATCACCAGTTTGGGACCGCTATTTTGTAAATGGGACGCTAGTACGGTAGGTTGTGGCGCATTGGAGGCCACCAGTATAATATCTGCCCGCTGCAGTTCCGCCTCCAGCGTTTCGTAGGGGGCTGCCCTTAACCCGTGCAGGCCCGCAAATTCTTCTGCTACAGCGGCGGTGCGGTTAATAAGCGTAATATCCTTTGCGCACAGGTATTCCATTATATTCTTGCAGGTGTTGCGGCCTATCTTGCCTACACCAAACAACAGTATCTTTTTATTCTTTATATCCGGTACGCGTTTTTCCAGTAAACGGATAGTGGCAAACGCTACAGAAACGGTGCCGGCGCTCAGGCCAGTTTCATTCTTGATCAATTTGGAAACCTGTACCACGCTGTTCACCAGCCTTTCCAGGAAACCGCCCAAACTACCCTGGTTCTTTGAAAACCGGGAAGCGTTCCGGATCTGCCCCACTATCTCATAGTCGCCTAATATCTGGGAGTCCAGGCCCGTGCTTACCTGGTAAAGATGTTTCACCGCTTCTTCGCCGGAGCGCATATACGCCAGCTGCGCAAAAAGGTTGGGATCACCATTGGTGACCTCGCACAACAGGTCCATCAACTGCTGGGCATCTGGTGCAAAACCATATATCTCCGTTCTGTTACAGGTAGAAAGTACGAAAAGGTCTTCCAGGTGCGCAGCCTTCGCCTGCTCCAGGACTTGCTGGTATTGTGCCTCACTAATGGCAAATAACCCCCTGATAGCAGCATCCGTTTTTTTGTAGTTGATACCAATGCTGTGGAAATTGGTAATATCTTTTGAATACGCGCCGTGCATTTTATCTTTATAAGCTTCCGGCTGCAAAAATACTGGCATACGCTGAAGAAAAGGCTTTAAGCTGTCATTACTGTGTCATTTATGGCGTTTATGACAATCGCAGGACAGACAATCACAAAATACACGCGCACTAACGCGTAAAAGATGATTTTTATCAGGTTTGCAGACAACACTATTCTAACAATTGTATGACATTTTATGTGTCATTCCCCTGAAAGAACCGTTACTTTTGCAACAATTTCTGATAAAATGGAAGCAAGATCTGATGTAGGAGTGGTTCTGATGAACCTTGGATCGCCTGACTCTACGGCCGTTCCGGATGTACAACGTTACCTGAATGAGTTCCTTATGGATAAGCGGGTAATTGATAAACCTTATTTGATACGCTGGCTGTTGGTTACAAAGCTCATTGTGCCGCGCCGCGCGCCTAAATCGGCAGAAGCTTACCGTTCTATCTGGTGGGAGGATGGCTCTCCGCTCATCGTATTGACAAAACAGCTGGAAAAAGCCATACAGCATGATCTGCAGATGCCGGTGGAAATAGCCATGCGTTATGGCAATCCTTCGCCCGCGGAAGCATACGATAAGCTGCTCCGGCAAAATCCCCAGTTAAAGGAGGTGATCCTGTTTCCTTTGTATCCGCACTACGCCATGTCGTCTTACGAAACGGCTGTGGAATACGCCAAAGAGATATACTATAAAAAAGGATACGGCTTTAAGCTCTCCGTTATCCCGCCTTTTTATAATGCGCCTGATTATATCGACGCCGTTGCAGAAAGCATGCGGCCCTACCTGCAGCAGGATTTTGATCATGTGCTCTTCAGTTACCATGGAATACCGGCCAGGCATGTACGTAAGACAGACATCACAGGCAAACATTGTCTGCAGGTAAATGACTGCTGCCACGTAAAATCGCCGGCCCACGATTTCTGCTACCGTCACCAGGTGATCAACACCTCGGAATTGGTAGCTGCCAAACTGCAGCTGCCGGCGGATAAGTGGAGTGTATCGTTCCAGTCCCGCCTGGGCCGTGATGAATGGCTGCTGCCATACACCGTTACGCGTTTGGAAGAGCTGCCAAAAGAAGGTAAGAAAAAACTGCTGATAGTTTGTCCGGCTTTTGTATCTGATTGCCTGGAAACACTGGAGGAGATAGGGGTAGAAGGCAAAGATTTGTTCATCAACAGCGGTGGCGATAATTTTACGCTGATCCCCTGCCTGAATATACACCCGCTATGGGTAGAGGCGGTGGTAAAGTGGTGCACAGATATGGCCGCTAAACAATAGCCGGCTGCAAATACCAAAAAAGAGTGTTCTATGAATAATACCATCCTTATTGCCGGCGGCGGTATCGCCGGTTTAAGCATTGCATACGAACTGCAAAAAAGGAATATCCCTTACCTGTTAATGGAAGCAGGACCGGCAACCGGTGGCGTAGTACGTTCTGTGCAGCAGGATGGTTTTACGCTGGATGCAGGCCCCAATTCCATAGGCGCTACACCAGCTACACTGGCCTTTCTCAAAGAAATAGGGCTGGAGCAGGAAATAATGGAAGCCACAGCGGCCGGTAAAAACCGCTTCCTGGTGCGTAACGGCAGCTTACACCCCGTTTCCCCGCATCCCGGCAAAATATTATCTTCTCCCTACTTAAGCGGCGCTGCCAAATGGCGGCTATTTACAGAGCGGTTCCGCGCTGCCAGGCCCGCGAGCGGTGAAGAATCTGTAGCCAGTTTTGTACAACGCCGGTTTAACCGCGAAATATGTGATTATCTTTTTGATCCTATACTCTCCGGCATCTATGCCGGCGATCCTGCGCGCTTGTCCGTACAGGAAGTGATGCCTTTTCTGCCCCGCTGGGAACAGGAATATGGCAGCGTTACCAAAGGATTAATGAAGAACAAGGGCGTAATGGGCGGCCGCAAGATCATTGCGCTTCGCGGTGGTAATGAAGCGCTGGTGAAACGCCTGCAGGAGCTGCTGAACACGCCTGTACGGTATAACTGCCGGGTTACCGGCGTCGTGCGAGGTGCGGAAGGTTATATGGTACAGTATGAAGAAGATGGGCAAACACAATACACGAATGTGAACCGTGTGCTGTTCACTACCCCCGCATACGCTGCTGCCAATGCTTTGCAGGAATTAGCCCCTCAGGCGGCCAACGCATTGCAACAGGTATACTATCCGCGTATGGGCGTATTACATCTGGGTTTTGAACGTACAGCGGTACAGCAGCTGCCGGAAGGTTTTGGTTTCCTGGTGCCGCATGCGGCGCAGTTACATTTCCTGGGCGCTATTTGTAATACCGCTATCTTCCCTTCCTCCGCACCAGAGGGTAAAGTGCTGCTCACCGTGTTTACCGGCGGTGTGCAACAGGAGCATTTCTTTGATGAGATGGACGATAGCGCTTTGCAGCAACAGATCCTGGATGAGCTCAAAGTATTGTTACAGATCCGGCAGCCTCCCGTGCTGCAGCGTTTTAGCCGTTGGGAAAAGGCCATCCCGCAACTGAATACCGGTCATCAACGGGTACGCGAAGCAGTACAAAATATGGAGCGGCAATTCCCTGGTATTTATATCAGCGGTAATTATCTGAGCGGGGTAGCGGTACCGGCTATACTCCAGCAGGCCGCGGTCATGGCAGACAGGATTGGCGCTAATAAATAGCAGGTGTTTATAGAGGACAACGATCTGTAAAACATTTTTTTATTGTATCGCTAAAACACATTAACTTGCTAAAACAAACAATATTTTAGCATGTCAGCAACTATAACAACTATCATTGCCATAATTGCAGGTATTGCCTTCTTTAGTCCATTGTATCCCATCATCTTCGATGCCATACGGAACTACCGTAAACTCAGGCTCCAAAGTAAATCCGGTGAAATAGTAGAATTAGATTTCAGAAAAAAGAACAGCGCAGCAAAAGTGATCCGTGCGCTCGATATCTTATTGGAAGACTAAAGTTTAATGTAACCATAATTGCATCCATTGGCAAAATCCAACCAACCATCCTATAAAGGAAGGCCAGTAGGGCATTCCAATTTTGCAGGCGTAAGCGGAGGTACCGTTCTCGTACTGCTTGCACGTAACCTTCCTGATAGTTACCCGATAAAGTCCTGGTTAGTGATTGCTGCGCCATCCATTACGGTGGCGATATCATTCCTGTGGCGGTTTGCCGTTAATCAGGCCAAAAACGCCATGCGGAATTGGGAGATTGCAAGATCAACAGATGAATTGTTGCATGAAATAGAGCAGCTGTTAAAAGACCCTAATATCCCTGAGTGTGAAAAGCAACGGCTGTTAGCGCAAAAGCAAGCAGTCAGGTTCACGAGATTAGAAGAGCTCACTAAAAAATTAGCCAATAAAAGAGCCGCGCCGTAATAAAAAATTCCACCCCTCCCTCCAAATTTAACCCTCCCTGTTTCCTCATCTGCCATTTTTTCTTTATATTCCACTATCGATTTCCATCAACTCCTAATCACTCGTTATGATTGCAGGCGTCCTCAAAGAAAAAACAGGCGAACATCGTGTTTCTTTAGTACCGGAAGTAGTGAAACAGCTTATCCAGCAATCTGTGACCGTTTGGGTGGAACCCGGCGCCGGCGCGCTTGCCTTTTACCCCGATGAAGCCTACACCCAGGCAGGCGCTATCATAAAACCCGCAGCAGACATCATACAGGAGGCCAACCTGCTGTTAAGCATGCATTTACCGGCTTCCCCGTTGTGGGAAACCATTCCGGAGGGAAAAATGCTGGCCGGCATCTACCAGCCGCTGTACAATGCCGGCCTTATACAGGAAGCGGCCGCACGTAAGCTTACCCTCTTCAGCCTCGACAGTATTCCCCGCACCACCCGTGCCCAAAGCATGGATGTATTAAGCTCCCAGGCCAATATAGCCGGTTATAAGGCCGTATTGCTGGCGGCGTATACCTATAGCCGTTATTTCCCCATGTTCATGACCGCAGCGGGCAGTATAGCCCCCGCCAAAGTGCTGATATTAGGCGCTGGCGTAGCCGGTTTACAGGCGGTAGCCACCGCACGCCGCCTGGGCGCTGTAGTGGAAGTATTTGATACCCGCCCTGCCGTAAAGGAGGAGGTGATGAGCCTGGGCGCCCGCTTTGTAGAGGTAGAAGGCGCTGCAGATGCCTCCGCTGCCGGTGGCTACGCGGTAGAACAAACGCCGGAATACAAACAGCGGCAGGAGGCCAGGATTGCAGAAAGCGCCGTCAAAGCCGATATTGTGATCACCACTGCCCAGATCCCTGGCAAAAAAGCCCCCGTGCTGATCACAGACGCCATGCTGGATAAGATGCGCCCCGGCTCCGTGATAGTTGACCTCGCAGCGGCGACCGGCGGTAATACCGCACAAACGCAAAACGATACTACCATACAACATAATGGCATTACCATTATAGGTAATTCCAACCTGGCGGCTGCTATGCCGGCAGATGCCAGTAAGCTGTATGCCCGTAATATGTTCAATTTCCTGCAGCTGGTTATCCGTAATGGCCAGGCCACGCCGGACTTTGAGGATGATATTGTGCAGGGCGCCTGCATCACGCATAATGGCGCTGTTACCAATGAAAGGGTAAAAGCCCTGGGCGTTGCGGCAGTGTGAACACATCGCTACCATTAAATATTGAACATCCATCATTCGTAATTGATAATCCGTTATTACATGGCTTCCATCCTTTCCTTCATTCACCAGCACATAGAATTGATCTATATCGTGATCCTGTCCGTTTTCCTGGGTATAGAGGTTATTTCCCGGGTGCCTTCCGTACTGCATACGCCGCTTATGAGTGGCGCTAATGCTATTCATGGGGTAGTGATCATTGGCGCTATCATTGTGATGGGCGAGGCGGATGCGGATAACTACCTGGCCCTGATACTGGGCTTCCTGGCGGTGATACTGGGAACGCTAAACGTAGTGGGCGGGTTTGTAGTAACGGACCGGATGCTGGAAATGTTTAAATCTAAAAAATAAGATATGTCCATCAGCGTGTTATCTGTCATTTACCTGCTAGGCTCTGTCACGTTTATCATCGGCCTCAAAATGTTAAGCCATCCGGCTACCGCGCGTAAAGGCAACCTGATCGCGGCCGGCGGTATGACGCTGGCTATCCTGGGCACTATCTTCCTGTATCATAACAATGGCGAGCGGCTGCATAATTACGGATGGATCTTTGCGGGATTGATCATTGGTGGTATCATTGGTGTAATGGCCGCTAAAAAAGTGAAGATGACCGCGATGCCGGAAATGGTGAGCCTTTTTAATGGTACCGGCGGCGCTTGTGCAGCCCTTATATCCATCGTGGAGTTTGGCCATATGACCAGCATCCCGTCCAAAGGAAATTTTAACCTCACTGATGCAATAAGTGCCATGGCCGGCGCAGCGCCGGGGCCTGCGGGAGGTAAACTGCTCATCATCCTGCTGGGGCTCATTATAGGCTCTGTTTCCTTTGCGGGCAGCATTATTGCCTGGGGAAAGCTGAATGGCCGTATCAAGGATTTTTCCTTCCGCAATCAACATATCGTTAACCTGCTGGTGCTGGGACTTTCGCTGCTGACAGCTATTTACCTGGTAGCTACAATAGATAACCATGTGCAAATGAAGCTTACCCTGCTGCCTGACCCGAAATTGCAGATAGTGACAGCGCCCATTGTAAAGATCCTTTTCTACCTGGTATTACTGTTATCCATCACCTATGGCGTGCTGTTTGTAATGCCCATAGGCGGAGCGGACATGCCGGTAGTGATCTCCCTGCTGAACTCTTTTACCGGCGTGGCGGCCGCCTGCGGCGGTTTCCTGTATAATAACCAGGTAATGCTTACCGGCGGTATCCTGGTAGGTTCTGCGGGTACCATCCTCACGATATTGATGTGTAAAGCCATGAACCGCTCGCTCAGGAATGTGCTCATCGGCTCCTTTGGCGGCGCTAAAGCAGGCGTAGCCAAAGAGCAGGGCCATTATAAATCCGTTTCCCTCTCAGATGCTGCCGTGGTGCTGGCCTATGCGCAAAAGGTGATGATCGTGCCGGGGTATGGACTGGCGGTGGCACAGGCCCAGCATGCCTGTCATGAGCTGGAAAAGATGCTGGAGGATAAGGGCGTGAATGTTTCTTACGCCATCCACCCCGTAGCGGGCCGTATGCCCGGACATATGAACGTGCTGCTGGCAGAGGCGGATGTTTCTTATGATAAGCTCCTGGAAATGGAACAGGCCAATGCCGGGCTGCCCACGACCGATGTAGTGCTGATCCTGGGCGCTAATGATGTGGTGAACCCCGCCGCCAAAACTGACCCCGATAGCCCCATTTATGGCATGCCTATCCTGGAAGTGGAGAGCGCTAAAATGGTGATCGTAAACAAACGTTCTATGAAACCCGGGTATGCCGGTATCGAAAATGATCTCTTCTTTCAACCCAAAACCTCTATGCTCTTTGGCGATGCCAAGCAGGTATTACAACAACTGATCGCGGAGATTAAACAGGTGTAGCTGCACTTACCTGCGAATTGTCCTACTTTTGCGCCATGTCTACTTACTTGCCAGCGGCATTATTATCCAGCCTGCAGGGCCTTCCGGGTTTTGAACAGTCTGCATTTATAGCAGTGCATGAAGCGGGGGAGCGCGTTACCTCCCTGCGGTTAAACCATGCCAAGCTGCAGGCGCCCGGCAAAACGGAAGCCGTGCTGGAGGCGTTAAGCCCCGCGGCGCCCGTCACCCGCGTACCCTGGGCGCAGCATGGTTATTACCTGCCACAGCGCCCTTCCTTTACACTGGACCCGTTTTTTCATGCAGGCGCATATTATGTACAGGAGGCGTCTTCTATGTTCCTGGAGCATGCCATACGTCAAACCTGTGATCTGGCACAGCCGCTAAAGGTACTGGACCTGTGCGCTGCGCCGGGTGGTAAAAGCACCTTATTACAATCCGTGATCAGTGCAGACAGCCTGCTGGTGGCCAATGAAGTGATCCGCGCCAGGGCCGGTATGCTGGCAGATAACATTAGCCGTTGGGGCGCTGCCAATGTGGTGGTGACTAACAACGATCCCCGCGATATGGCCCGTTTACCGGGCTTTTTTGATGTGATGGTGGTGGATGCGCCCTGTTCCGGCTCCGGCCTGTTCCGGCGGGAACCTGAGGCCGTGGCGGAATGGTCGCCGGAAAATGTAGCCCTCTGCTGCCAGCGCCAGCAGCGTATCCTGGCAGACGCCTGGCCTGCGCTCCGCGATGGCGGTATCCTTATCTACTCCACCTGCTCCTACTCAAAAGAAGAGGATGAAGATATCATGGACTGGATCGTATCCAGCCTGGAGGCCGAGAACATCCCCATCCCCATAGATCCTTCCTGGAATATTGTTACCACCAGGTCGGATAAACGAAATTGCGAAGGCTACCGTTTCTACCCGGATAAAGTACAGGGTGAAGGCCTCTTCATCGCCTGCTTCCGCAAAACCGGCGGTGATACCTGGCAGCAGAAGAAGCAGCGGGATACGCTTTCAGCGCTGCCTAAGAAGGACCGGGAGAAACTGCAACCCTGGGTCAGGGACCTGGATCAATATTTCGTGATGGAACACCAGGGAGAAGCTATAATTTTGCCGCCAGCCGTCACAGCGGCTGTGGCCGTATTGCAACAACAACTATATTTGCGCAAAGCCGGCGTAAAGGCAGGGCAATTGACGGCAAAGGAACTGGCCCCGGATCACCAGCTAGCCATGAGTACTTTACTGCCGCCTACAATACAGGAGGTAGCATTAACGTTAACACAAGCGTTGCAGTACCTGCGCAAAGAAGATCCGGCGCTACCGGTTGCAATGAAGGGATGGGCCCTGATGCAGTACGGGCAAATGCCCCTGGGATGGGCCAAGATACTGCTTAACCGCATCAACAATTATTATCCTAAGGAACTCCGTATTTTGAAAGAGATTTGAGGTTTTCACAGCTTTAACACATATATTCGTTGCCGAAAAATGCGTTAGCATATAAATTGAGTTAGTATGGTAAGATCATTGATGATAATAGCGGGAATGGTGCTGGGTGCAGCAAGTGCACAGGCACAGGACACGTTGCAGGTACAGGGTACAGCGCCGGATCTGTACCTGATGCATACCGTAAAGAAAGGGGAGACTTTTTATAGCCTGTCGCGTGCATACAGTGTGCCGCCTAAAGAGATAGCAGCACAGAACAACCTGTCTTTTGAAGGCGGATTACAACTGGGCAAGACCGTAAAGATCCCGCTTACCAAAAGCAATTTTGCACAGGGTGGCGAAGCCGCCGGACATCCGGTATATCATAAAGTAGCAGAGAAAGAAACATTATACCGTATTAGCGTTAACTATAATAAGGTGCCGCTGGATAACATCCGTCACTGGAATAATCTTAACGGTGATGGCGTACAAAAAGACAGCTACCTGATCGTAGGCTGGGTAAAAGGGAATGGCAGTGGCGCAACAGTTGCTCCGCCGCATCCCACGCCGGTAGCGCCTCCGCCGGCATCGAACCCGGCGCCCGCCACACAGGCCCCGGAATCTACCACCGTAGTAAAGAATACGCCGCCGCCGGCCACTACGCCTGCGGCCCCCGTGGTAACGCCTGCTCCGCCGGTTGAGCAGCCAAGAAAAGAGACCACCGCCACTGCGCCCGTGCCGCCCGCTCCTGCAGGCGCCAGCTTTGAGCAGATCTACGCGCAGCAGACCGCCGGCAAAAAACTGAGCACAGAAAAAGGCCCCGGCTCCTGGTTCAAGAGCAATGCAGGCCCCGGAAAATACTACGCCCTGCATAACACGGCGCCCCGTGGCACCATCCTTAAGATCACCAATCCGCTCAATGGAAAGTCCATTTATGCCAAGGTGCTGGAAGCCATCCCGCAGATGAAACAGAACGCTGGCCTGATCGTGAAGCTGAGCGATTCCGCTATAGACGCGCTGGGCACCAACGAAGCAAAGTTCTACTGCGAACTAACTTACGAGAACTAGTATAACACAAAATAAATTACGGATTACAAATGATAAGCACATGTTGTCATTTGTAATCCGTAATGTTTTATAGGCATTGATGATCCCCTACATCCGGAACCCCCTCAGGAATGCTTCCACCTCCATCTTCTTCTTACCTTCCAGCTGTATTTCCTGTAATACCAGGTATCCATCCTGCGCGGCTATTTTCAGATAGGTCTTCTGATCGCTGACAGGTTCGCCAGGGGCCACCGTTGGCGTAGCATGCTCTTTAGATGCTTTAAAGATCTTCAGCTGTTTATCCTGCAATAAGGTCCAGGCGGTAGGGTAGGGGCTTAATCCCCTCACCAGGTTGTAAATCTTATCTATGGGTTGGGCCCAGTTAATGCGGCCGTCTTCCTTAAATATCTTGGGTGCGTGTTTGATCTGTTCCGCGGGCAAGGCAGGCTGTGGTTTTTCTTCCGCAGTGCCGTCCGCGATAGCGGCTACGGTCTTCAGCAGCACTTTGGCGCCAGTTGCCATAAGCGCATCATGCAGCTCGCCGGCCGTTTCATCATCATGGATGCTAACCTGGTCGCTGAATAATATATTGCCCGTATCAATGGCATGCTGTAGTTTAAAAGTGGTTACGCCGGATGCTTTTTCGCCATTAATGATGGCCCAGTTAATGGGCGCGGCGCCGCGGTAATCCGGCAGCAGGGAAGCGTGTACGTTGATGGTGCCCAGCGGCGGCATATTCCATACCAGTTCCGGCAGCATACGGAAGGCTACTACCACCTGCAGGTGGGCCTGCAAAGCCTGTAAGGTTTCCAGGAAGGCAGGGTCTTTCAGCTTTTCCGGCTGCAGCACATGCAGTCCTTTGGATACCGCATATTGTTTTACCGCGCTTTCCTGCAGCTGTAAACCGCGGCCGGCGGGTTTGTCCGGGGCTGTTATTACGCCAACAATATTGTACCCATTCTGCACCAGGATATCCAGGGAAGCCACTGCAAAATCAGGGGTGCCCATAAATACAATGCGCAGGTCTTTTTTATCGATTATTGCCACTCGTTAATGGTTTAGGACGCAAAAATACAGATTACATGATTCAAGTACCCTATTTGCCGGATTGGTCAATTTCACTTATCCGCTGCGTAACAGGCCTGCAGTACTACCTTCGTTATTTGTTGTATAACAGGTATTGTAGCAGCAATCTTCCTTATTCACTGTAATAGCTACCGCAATTAAGTTGTGTAGTCCGCTATACAACAGCTGCATGGCTGTTTCAATCTCCTTATTCGCTGTATAGCAAATATTTTTTCCGGATAGCCTTAAACTGGCTAAGCCCCGGCTCCCAGCTTTGCCGGATGGCTGCTTCACTCTTACCGTCCTTTATTTGCTGCATCAGCTGGGCATTGCCTGCCAGTTTATTAAAGAAAGGGGTAAAGAATTTATCTTGCTGCGGGTACATTTTATATGCCTGTATCACCCATTTGAGCTGTATCTGATTGCCGGTTTCCTGTAATACGGCTGCCGGTGCGCCGGACAGGTCATACCCATAACACTGCTGATCCTTTAACGGAGGCTCCTTAGCGCCCGGCGTACTGCGCGGGGTAAAGGAGTACAGGTTTTTGGGGAACAGCGGGCTGCCAAATACCTGGAAGGGTTTATCCGTACCGCGTCCCAGGCTCAGCGCCGTTCCTTCAAACAGGCAGGTGGACGGGTACAGGTAAATGGAGGCCATATTGGGCAGGTTGGGCGAAGGCTTCACCGGCACATGATAAAAGGTATGGTGGGTGTATTGTTCGCAGGTGATCACGGTCAGACGGCATTGCACCTTATTCTTCAGCCAGCGCTCGCCGTTCAGCAGGCGGGCATATTCCCCCACCGTCATGCCATGGGCTATAGGAATGGGCTGCATGCCCACAAACGAGCGGAAAGCCGTGTCCAGTATGGGCCCATCCACAAAATGCCCATTGGGATTGGGGCGGTCCAGCACGATCAGGGGTTTATTGTTCTCCGCGGCAGATTCCATCAGCTCCTGCAGGGAGGAGATATAGGTATAGAAACGGGTACCTACATCCTGGATATCAAATACCAGTACATCCACATCCCGGAGATCGTTGGCGTCTGCCTTGCGGTGCTTACCGTATAGGGATACAATGGTAAGGCCAGTACGCTCGTCGGTGGTGTTACCCACTTTCTCGCCGGCATCCGCATTGCCCCGGAAACCATGCTCCGGGCTAAAGATCTTCTGGATACGGACATGTAGTTGCAGCAGGGAGTCCACCAGGTGAGTTGGCCCGATCGTTGCGGTCTGGTTTACCAGCAGGGCCACCCGCTTGTTTTTGAGCAGGGGTAGGTACTCCGCCGTTCTTTCGGCGCCGGTAACGACTGTAGTTTGGGCCAGGGCGGCTTGCCAGCATAGCGCCAGCAGCACGCTCAACAATTGCAGGGTCTTGTACATAGGCGTAAAAATACGGATTGCGGAGTTTGTGCGCCATGATCTTTTTTCCGTACTTTGCACAGAGACATATTCAGTAACATTTAATTATTATTTTATGCAAACAGTAAAAAACGGGGATACAGTACGTGTACATTATCACGGCCGTTTGACCAACGGTACTACTTTTGATTCCTCAGAAGGACGTGATCCGCTGGAGTTTAAGGTAGGCACCGGTTCAGTGATCAAAGGCTTTGATAACGGCGTGCTGGAGATGCAGGTGGGTGATAAAAAGACCGTTCAGATCCCTGTAGATCAGGCATATGGTCCTAAAAACGACGAACTGATCATGGACTTCCCCAAAGCAAACATACCTGAGGATCTGAAGCCGGAAATTGGCATGGAGCTGCAGATGAGCAACAACCAGGGCCAGGTTTTCCCGGTAAAAGTAGCTGCAGTGAATTCTGAATTTGTCACGCTCGACGCTAATCATCCCCTGGCTGGCGAAGATCTGATCTTTGATATTGAACTGGTAGAAATAGTATAATTATCAATGTGCTAATATGCTAATGTGCTAATGGTTCCGGACCTATCTCCGCGTAATTCATTAGCACATTAGTATATTAGCACATCAGCAAATTATTCCGGTGGCAATACAATCGCCGTAGGCCGTTTAAGATCGTCAATAGCTACAAAGGCAAAGCTGCCTTCAATGGCTTTCTCCCGGTGGTTGGAATACATCTGCTCCACATACACAGTTACACATACTTTGAGACTGGTTTTCCCCACGTGTATCACTTCTCCCACTAATTCTATAATGGTGCCATGCGGAATAGGTTTCTTGAAATCTATCCGGTCGCTGGATACCGTCACCATCCGCATGCGGCTGAAACGGGTTGCCGTAATGAACGCCACTTCATCCATCAACTGCATGGCCGTGCCGCCAAACATGGTATCATAATGGTTCACCGTATTGGGAAATACGGCCTTATAGATCCTGGTAACGGACCGGGCAATCTGTTCTTCGTAAGACATAATGTATCTATCGCTTTGCGGATAAGTTGAATATTTGCTGCAGCCTTTGCCGGAACTGCTCCTGTTTGTATTGCTGTTTCATAGTCTGCAGACAGGAGGCGCATAAACAGCCGTTAAACTGCTGGCTGATGAAAAAGCGCTCATCATCCGTTAAGGATACCTCCTGGCACTGACAGCGCAGAATGGTGCCCACCCGGCATTCGAAGGCGGTATTACAGCATGGGCAGTGGACGGTTTCATGACAGGCCATGGTTCAATGTGCTAATGTGCTAATGTGCAGATGTGCAGATGTGCAAATGTATTGTCGCGGACATTTAATATGTGGGCAACAAATTTCATTAGTAAATCTAACGAAATAAGCGCAATCCATACATTAATCTTCGCATATCCATATCATTACATCATTTGCACATCTGCATATTTGCACATTAGCACATCAGCACATTAGCCCTCATTTCCCTGGCTGCCGCTACCATGTTACGCAACGCCTGCTCCGTTTCCGCCCATTTGCGTGTTTTAAGGCCACAGTCAGGGTTCACCCATATATTACGCGCGGGCAGCAGCTGCACCGCCTTTTCCAGCAGTTCCGTCATTTCTGCCGTAGTAGGCACACGGGGCGAATGTATATCATATACGCCAGGCCCTATCTCATTGGGATAGCGGAAAGCGGCAAATGCTTCCAGCAGCTCCATCTGGGAGCGGGAGGTTTCTATCGTGATCACATCTGCATCCATGGCGGCAATATGGTCAATGATATCATTGAATTCTGAGTAGCACATATGCGTATGGATCTGCGTATCATCCTGCACGCAGGATACGGACACGCGGAAAGCCTTCACGGCCCAGTCCAGGTACGCATCCCAGTCGGCTTTACGCAATGGCAGCCCTTCGCGGATGGCAGGTTCATCTACCTGTATCACTTTAATACCGGCATTTTCCAGGTCCTGTACCTCATCACGGATAGCCAGCGCTATCTGCAGGGTGGTATCGGCACGCGGCTGGTCATCACGCACAAAAGACCATTGCAGGATAGTGACCGGGCCTGTTAACATGCCTTTCATAGGCTTGGTGGTCAGGGTTTGGGCATAGCTGCTCCATTGTACGGTCATGGGTTGCGGGCGTTGCACATCGCCATAGATCACCGGCGGTTTTACACAGCGGGTGCCATAGCTTTGTACCCAGCCATGCTGCGTAAATACAAAACCTTCCAGCTGTTCGCCAAAATACTCCACCATGTCATTCCGCTCAAACTCGCCATGCACCAGTACATCCAGGCGCAGGCTTTCCTGCAGCTGTACGGCGTCTATGATCGCCCTGCGGATGGCAGTATCATATTGCTCCGGCGTAATATTGCCTTTTTTCAGATCGGCCCGCAGCTTGCGGATCTCTTCTGTTTGCGGAAAGGAGCCAATGGTGGTAGTGGGGAATGAAGGCAGTTTTAACAGGGCTTCCTGCTGTCGCTGCCGGATGAGGAAGGGGCTCAGCCGGGTGGCGTCTTCTTCAGTAAGCGCTGCTACGCGGGCTTTTACCGCGGGTTTATGTACAATGGCGGCGGTGCTTTTCTCCTGCAGGCTTTGGCGGTTAGCAGCCAGCAAGGCGGTATTGCCCGCCATTATCTGCTGCAGCTCGCTGAGCTCCTGTACTTTTTGTTTGGCAAAAGCCATCCAGCTTTTTATCTGCGGGGTTAGTACCTGTTCGTCTGTTTCCAGGTCCAGGTCATACGGCGTATGCAGCAGGGAGCAGGAGGTAGCCAGCAGCAGGCGCTCTGTGCCGATCGCTGCTTCCGCTTGCCGGATCAGCGCCAGGGAGCGGCTGTAATCATTCTTCCAGATATTACGGCCATTGATCACACCCAGTGATAGCAGCATGGTAGAGGGGAACTCCTGTAGTACAGTTTCCAGCTGCTCCGGTGCACGGGCCAGGTCAATATGCAGGGCCTGTACGGGCAGTTGCAAAGCTATTGCGGTATTATCCTGCAGGCTGCCAAAATAAGTGGCTACCATAATATGCAGGGCGGGCAGGCCGGCCTTCAGCTTCGTATAGGCATATGTGAAAAGGGCGTGTTCTTCCGGCGTAAGGTCCTGTACCAGGCAAGGCTCATCCAGCTGTACCCAGGTGGCCCCGGCTGTCTGCAGGGATTGCAGGTGATGCAGGTATACTGGCAGCAGGCGGTCCAGCAGGTCTGCGATCTGTAATTGCCCGTCTTTTATTTTGCCCAGCAGCAGAAAGCTGACAGGGCCCAGCAACACAGGTTTGGTATGGATGCCCAATGATAATGCTTCCTTAAATTCATCCGTACACTTGGTAGAAATGACCCTGAACTGCTGCTCTGCTTCAAATTCCGGCACCAGGTAATGATAATTGGTGTCCAGCCATTTGGTCATTTCCATGGCGGTGATATCCAGCCCATTCTTCTGATAACCGCGGGCCATGGCAAAATACAGCTCGGGACTGTTGGCATTGGCCAGGCTTTTTAATAGCGGCGTAAAGCGGGAGGGGATCACGCCGGTCATCAGGCACAGATCCAGCACCTGGTCATAAAAGGAGAAGTCGTTGGATGGGATCAGGTCAATACCTGCCTGCTGCAGGATCTCCCAATGCTGCCGGCGCAGTTGCCGGGCTGTAAGCTGAAGTTTCTCTAAAGACATTTTGCCCGCCCAATAGGCCTCACAGGCTTTCTTTAGTTCCCGCTGGCTGCCAATACGCGGGTAGCCAAGAACATTCGTTTGCATACTTGCAATGTTTTAATGGTAAAAGAAATACGGTCTGAACAGCAGGTATGCGGGCGGGAATAAAGAGAATGTCCAATGACCAATGGCGTGTAACAAAAGCCAGGTAGCCCTGTCTGTCATTCACATAGAAGATCACTATCGGTTGTATTGCTCTGTTCCGCGAAAGCATACATCAAATTGTTTACGGCAAGTCTCCTGGCTTGTAACAATGAGGACCGTCCTTCTCGTGCCGGCGTACTAGCCGGAACAATGGACAACTGGTGGCCATCACCTTTGCAAAGGTTACTTACAGTTGCGCGTCAGCCCGTGATTTGCACACGGTTCCTTTTTAATCCCTTAGCGGCGGGGCGCCCTAAGGAAACCGCAAACAGTATTGAGTGTTGTAAAGAACCGTTACAAATATAAATACCTTTCATTAATCCCCTGTATTTTTCTATGCAAACCTAAATCGATAGTATATATAAACAGTGAACTGCGTAAAATTTGGTTTTTTGTATTAGAATGTAGTTGTAAATAAGTAAGATGTTCTATTTTCATTTCCTCCTGCAAGGCAAAAAAGAAAATCTTACGTTTGCAGGATGTTTACCAATTACAAGTACTCCGTTACAGACCGTTTTTTACGGTACGTGCAGATAGACACACAATCTGATCCTTTAAGCGCCAGCTTCCCCTCCACAGCTAAACAAAAAGACCTGGCCCGCCTGCTGGTACAGGAGCTGCAGGCCATTGGCGTTACCGATGCGGAACTGGACGAGCATGGGTATGTATACGCTACCATCCCTGCCAATACGGATAAAACGGTGCCGGTGATCTGTCTTTGCTCGCATATGGATACTTCCAGCGATTGTAGTGGTACCAACGTAAAACCTATTATACACCGTGCATACGATGGCAGCGATATTGTGCTGCCGGATGATCCTTCCCAGGTGATCCGGGCGGCAGAACATCCCTACCTGCTGCAGAAAAAAGGAAATGATATTATTACCGCCAGCGGTACTACCCTGTTGGGCGCAGATAACAAAGCAGGCGTAGCCGCCATTATGGACGCTGCCCGGTTCCTGCTGCAGCACCCGGGCATCCGCCATGGCGCCATACGGATCCTGTTCACGCCCGATGAAGAAACCGGCCGTGGCGTGGAAAAGCTGGATATGACAAAACTAGGCGCACAATATGGCTACACCCTGGATGGGGGAGAGCTGGGCTCCCTGGAAGATGAGACCTTCTCTGCCGATGGCGTTAAGATCACCATCCAGGGCGTAGGCATCCACCCCGGCACCGCCAAAGGCAAACTGGTAAGCGCCATTAAGATAGCGGGAGAGATAGTAGCGGCACTGCCAACGGACCGGCTCTCACCGGAAACGACAGAAGGCCGTGAGGGTTTTATCCACCCCGTGCGCATACACGGTACGGTAGAACAGGCAGAGATAGACTTTATCATACGCGACTTTGTTACCGCGGAACTGGCCAACCATGAGCAGCTGCTACGCGGCATCATGGAAAAGGTATTATTGCGCTACCCGGAAGCCAGCGCCATCTTTGCCGTTAATCCCCAATACCGGAATATGAAGGAAGTACTGGATCAGCACCCCCAGGTATGCGCCCATGCGGAAACTGCGATACGCCGCGCCGGTGTGGAGCCGCTTAGGATGATCATCCGCGGGGGTACGGACGGTTCCCGCCTGTCCTTTATGGGCCTGCCCTGTCCCAATATCTTCACGGGCGAGATGGCCCTGCACAGCAAACATGAATATGTAAGCATACAGGATATGCAAAAGGCCGTGGAAACCATTGTGCACCTGGTGCAGGTATGGGAAGAGGAGGCCCGGTAGCAGTCAATAGCGCTACTGAGATAATAATTTGCGCCGCTTTCCGTTTTTACATTAACTTATTGTACCTTAATTTAATACTTTTGCAAGGTTTAAATTTAAATGCATGTTGTTATCAGGACTAGTTACAGTATTACAGGACTCATTGCTGATACCCAAAGCCGATACAGTGGCTACTGCCGCTAACGCCGTTGCAGCAGATCAGCATATCCAGCTGTTGGATCTGTTGATGAAAGGCGGCGTTTTAATGATCCCCCTTGGTATCTTATCGCTGATAGCAGTTTTTGTGTTTGTGGAAAGATATATCACCATCGCCAAAGCGGGCCGCATAGAAGAGAATTTCATGCCCATGATCCGCGATCATATCACCGGTGGCAACATACAGGCAGCCCGTTCCCTTTCCAAGAACACCGCCAACCCGGCTGCCCGTATGATAGATAAGGGTATTCAACGTATTGGCAAACCCATTGAGAACATAGAACGGTCTATGGAGAACGTGGGCAAGCTGGAAATATACAAGATGGAAAAGAACCTGGTGGTGCTGGCCATTATTGCCGGTATTGCGCCTATGTTCGGCTTCCTGGGTACCATTGCCGGTATGATCCAGACCTTCTTCAACATCTCCATCACATCAGATATCACCTTGGGCACCATCGCCGGCGGTATCTATGTAAAGATGATCACTTCCGCAACAGGGTTGATCATCGGTATCGTGGCATACATCTGTTATAGTTTCCTCAATGCGCAGATAGACAAGGTGGTGAATAAGATGGAAGCTTCCTCCGCAGAGTTTATAGACATCCTGCAGGAGCCCGCCAAGACGATGTAACAGTTAATGATCCTTCATCAATCATTATTAATTATTCAGCATGAATTTGCGCAGCAGAAGAGGTAAACGGTCGGTAGAACTACATAACTCAGCATTGAATGACATCCTGTTCATTCTGCTGTTGTTCTTCCTTATCGTATCTACCCTGGCAAATCCAAACGTTATAAAACTTACCCTGCCCAAGGCCAAGAGTAATACCAAGGCCAAACAAACCGTGGTGGTGAGCATAAATGACAAACGGGAGTTCTTTGTTGGCACCAATAAAGTGCCCTTCGAAAGCCTGAAGCAAATGCTGGTGCCTGCCCTTGCCAGGGACACCGCCGGCGCTACTATTGTGATCAATGCAGAGAAGACCGTACCGGTAGAGGATGTGGTGCGGGTAATGGAAGTATCCCGCGAAATTGGCGCCCGTGTAGTGCTGGCTACCGCCAACCCGCAGCGTAAGGAATAGGCAAAAAAAAGAGATGCATATTGTTAAATATGCATCCCTATCATTGAACGCTTATTCCTTTCAGTTTTTATCCCGTCTTCTTTTTAGGGAAGAGGATAAGGTTAGTTAGGAAATCACCGTTCTTTAGATAAGTAAATACCATTATCATGCCAGAACGGCCTTCTCTCTGATAATACTGGTCACTACCCGGATCAGTGTAGAAACTACGAAACATTCTGCGCAAATTATTACTGTGGATTCCCCTTCAAACTCAGCATTGCTGCACATTCTGTTATATCCAGCTCATCCACTCATCAGCCCCATCTGCACATCTCCTGTCCGCATTTATTTCACCGCTTTCACCATCCTGTCTTTCGCAAAAATATCCTGCCGTAACTCCACGTCCTTAAACCCCTGTTCCTGTAGTAACGTCACCACCTCTTTCCCATACGCTTCATTTATTTCAAAGTACAGTTTGCCGCCATCTGGCAGTATTTTCAATGCCAGCTGCCCTATACGGCGGTAAAACAGCAGGGCATCCTCATCCGGGACAAACAACGCCAGGGATGGCTCATAGTCCAGTACCTGCGCCTGCATACCGGTGCGTTCGCTATGTTTAATATAGGGAGGATTGCTGACGATCACATCAAAATCCGGCAATGCTGCGGTAGCCAGTTCATCTAATACATCTACCTGTTCAAAATGCACATCCAGGCGCTGCCGGGCTGCATTGGCCTCGGCAGTCTCCACCGCGCCGGGGCTGACGTCTATCCCCCATACGGTGGCATGGGTAAGCTCTCTTTTGATAGCCAGGGGGATACATCCGCTGCCGGTACCAATATCCAATATCCTGTCCTTGACCTGTATATCATGTTTGCCATCCCGCGCATCGGTGATCACCCAATCTGCCAGTTCCTCCGTTTCCGGGCGGGGAATGAGCACCTGGGGGTTCACCAGCAGCTCCATACCCCAGAACCAGGCCGTACCGGTCACATATTGTACCGGCTGTTGTGCTAAAAGGGCGTTCACCGCCTCTTCCAGCTGTATTTCCTGAACGGGCGTTAAGATATTTTCCTTAAAAACAACACGGTCCAGTTTACTCAGACCGGTGATATGTTCCAGCACCAGATGTGCCACGTTAGCCGCTTCCCTGGCGGAATACAGGGGTACAATGGTATCGGTGACATAGGTAAATGCAGTTTGTATGTTCATGCAATGATTTGAAAATGATATTTTTGCAATTTAACATGTTCTGCGCATGAACCACCAGCAAAACGAACTTTTTATGCAACGCTGCCTGCAGCTGGCCCAACTGGGCGCCGGCCATGCAGCGCCTAACCCCATGGTGGGCGCCGTGCTGGTGCACCAGGGCCGCATTATAGGCGAAGGTTATCACCGCCAGTACGGCCAGGCGCATGCGGAAGTGGAGTGTGTACGGAGCGTGGCGGAAGAAGACCGCCCGCTGATCACGCGCGCTACCATGTATGTAAGCCTGGAGCCCTGCGCGCATTATGGGAAAACGCCGCCCTGTGCAGACCTGATCGTGGCCCAGGGTATCCCGGAAGTGATAATAGGCTGTACCGATACGTTTTCTGAGGTAAGCGGAAAAGGCATTGAAAAGTTGCAGAAAGCCGGCATAAAAGTCACCACCGGCGTGCTGGAAAGGGCCTGCCGCGAGCTGAACCGCCGCTTCTTCACCTACCATGAAAAGAAACGGCCCTATATTGTGCTCAAATGGGCGCAATGTCCGGCGGGATTTATGGCCACCCTTAGCGGGGAGCCGGTACGCCTCTCCAACGAGTACAGCGACCGCCTGGTGCACCGCTGGCGCAGCGAGGAAATGGCCATTATGGTAGGCACCAATACCGCCCTTACGGACGATCCGCGCCTTACCAACCGCCTGTGGACGGGTAAAGACCCTATACGGCTGGTAATAGACCGGGAGCTGAAAACGCCTGCCCATTACCGCCTGCGGGATGGCAGCGTGCCTACCTGGTTCTTTACGGAGAAAGCGGCTGGCAGCGAGGGGTTAACGGAAACCATCTATACAGATTTCCGGCAGCCCATACTGCCCCAGCTCATGGAGCGCTTACATGAAAAAAAGGTGATCAGCGTATTGGTAGAAGGCGGCGCCTACCTGTTGCAACGTTTTGTAGAAGCCGGCCTTTGGGACGAGGCCCGCGTGATCAACGGCAGCAACATGTTACCGGATGGCGTAAAAGCCCCTGTACTGCCCCGCGCATTATTAATGGAAGAAACCACCCTGGAAGGGGATAGGATCCTGTACTACAGGAAAACATAATGCAGTAATGCATAACTGATGGCTATCAAAACAGCATCACCACCAGGCGAAACACGCAAAAACAACAATGGAAGTTTATTTTACAATTGAGAAAACGGCAACAGCAGAATACAAGGACAGGGGCAGCAAATTCATCGCATACGCGTACCCGGTAAGGAATGCGGACGAAGTGAAGGAGCGCCTGCAGGAGGTTAAAAAAGAGCACCCCAAAGCCACCCACCACTGCTTTGCCTACCGCCTGGGCACTGATGGCCTGCAGTTCCGCGCCAGCGACGATGGCGAGCCTTCCGGCACGGCCGGCAAACCTATTCTGGGACAAATAGACAGCAAACAGCTCACCGATGTACTGGTGATCGTAGTCCGTTATTTTGGCGGCACCCTCCTGGGCGCCCCGGGTCTTATTAACGCCTATAAAACAGCTACCGCCCTGGTACTGCAGCTTATACCCGCCGTACAAAAGAATGTAGAGATAAAATACGAGCTCAGTTTTGATTACACCATCCTCAATGAAGTGATGATGGCCGTAAAACAAAACAACTGCTCCATCCTTTCCCAGGAGTTGCAGTTGTTTTGCGCTATGCAGATAGGCGTTCCCAAATCTAACCAGGAACTGTGCCTGCTGCGTTTAAAAGATATTTACGGGTTGGAAGTAAGGGTTATTTAAACCGGCTGCTCACCACCAGGTCTTTGCTGCCGGCGGTATACTTATAAAAACCTTCGCCGGTTTTTACGCCCAGGTAACCGGCTGTTACCATATTCACCAGCAAGGGACAGGGCGCATATTTAGGATTGCCAAAACCATCATGTAATACCTGCAGTATGGAAAGGCATACATCCAGCCCAATAAAGTCTGCCAGCTGTAAAGGTCCCATCGGATGGGCCATGCCCAGTTTCATCACGGTATCTATTTCCTGCACGCCGGCCACCCCTTCATACAGGGAGCAAATGGCCTCATTGATCATGGGCATCAGTATACGGTTGGCAATAAAACCGGGATAATCATTCACCACACAGGGTACTTTGCCCAGCTTTTCTGACAGCGTTACAATGGTGCTGGTCACTTCCTTGTCAGTGGCATAACCGTTGATGATCTCTACCAGTTTCATAACAGGTACGGGATTCATAAAATGCATGCCGATCACCTTCTCCGGACGTTTGGTGGCAGCGGCTATACGGGTAATAGAGATGGAGGAGGTATTAGTGGCCAGTATCGCATCTGCAGGCGCATGCTGGTCCAGCTCTGCAAAGATCTTCAGCTTTAGCGCGCTGTTCTCCGTAGCGGCTTCCACCACCAGCGAGGCATTTTTAACGCCTTCTGCAATAGAAGTAAAACTGGTAATATTTTGCAGGGTTTGCGTCTTTACTTCGGCGGTAATGCTTTCTTTGGCCACCTGCCGGTCCAGGTTCTTCTGGATCACGCCAAGCGCTTTTTCCAGCGCAGGCGCTGAAACATCAATAAGGTTCACCTTGTAATTGTGCTGTGCAAAAACGTGTGCAATGCCGTTTCCCATAGTGCCGGCGCCGATGACTGCTATTTGGTGCATAACTGAAATTTAATGTGCTAATGTGCTGATATGCTAATCTGCTAATGTAGGATGAAATCTGCATATAACATGCAGGCACGCCAATGTATAAACACAAATATCACTATGCACCTCTTCAGCACATTAGCATATCAGCACATTAGCAAATTAACTCAATCGTCTTTTTTCTTGAAATCACCCTCTTTCCACGCCTGTATGAATTGGGCCCAGGCCAGGGGGTTGAAGATATTCTGGGGAGCTGGTTGTCCCGCGTAGTAAAGGGATTTTGCCTGTTTCTGCATGTAGCTGTTCACCGCCTCGCGCCCGTCTACCGGCATATAACGCGCCAGTGCCCTGAGTTGAGCGGATTGGGTATTCTTACGCGCTATCTCATACTCATCATCCGGTATATCATCGCTGATAAAAGCCTTATCAAACTCCTCCTTGCTGGGATAGGGTTTGATGATCGTCACCGGCAGATAGGTGGTATCTTCTACCAGCAACTGTATCATGGAAAAATTATTCCCTTTCAGGTCCGTTGGGATCCGGTATTCCTTCTTTTTAAAACCTACGGCGCTAAAGCTAAGGCTATCGCCTTTAAAAGCCACAATAGAGAACACGCCCTGGCTGTTGGAGATGGTTCCCCTGCCTTGCCCCCTGATCACGATGCTTACAGCCGGTATGGCGCGCAGGCTGTCTGCGGTCATAGTGATACCGGAGATCTGTATAACACTGTCTTTAAACTGCGTGATTTGTGCTTTCACCAGGAAGGGAGATACAAGGAAAAAAACTAACAGTATGTAGGAACTAATCTTTCGCATGCCGGTCCTAAGATAAAGGAATTTGTCAGATTGTTCAACGGGGCTATTGCCACATCGACAAAAACTATAATTTATCGTCCAAATTAACCCCCGTTTAGGTTAACTTTGCTTACTGGAATCAAATTTAACAACATTTTATGATCACAAAAGAGCAGGTTTTACAGGCCTTAAGCAACGTAGAAGAACCGGATCTGGGAAAGGACCTGGTAACGCTGAACATGGTGAAAGACATAGAGATAGACGGCAATAATGTAAAATTTACCGTGGTGCTGACCACGCCTGCCTGCCCGCTGAAAGATATGATCCGTAACGCCTGTATCACCGCCATCCACCTGATGGTGAGCAAAGAGGCGCAGGTGACGGTAAATATGACCGCTAATGTGAACTCCAACCGTAAGGACGGCAGGTCAACGCTGCCGAACGTTAAAAATATCATTGTGGTAGCGTCTGGTAAAGGCGGCGTAGGTAAATCCACCGCAGCGGCCAACCTGGCCCTGGCCCTGGCAGAGGGCGGCGCGAGCGTAGGGCTTATGGACGCGGACATTTACGGTCCCTCCGTACCCATCATGTTTGGCGTACGCGGCGAAAGACCCATGATGACCAATGTAGACGGTAAAGGCATGATCGTGCCCCTGGAGAAATACGGTATCAAACTGATGTCCATCGGGCTCCTGATAGACGAAAAGCAGGCAGTGGTTTGGCGTGGCCCTATGGCCAGCAGCGCCCTTCGCCAGTTTATTACAGACGTATACTGGGGCGATCTCGACTACCTGGTAATTGACATGCCTCCCGGCACCGGCGATATCCATCTTACCCTGGTGCAGACCGTGCCCGTAACCGGCGCTGTGATAGTGACCACTCCCCAGGATGTGGCACTGGCAGACGCCAAAAAAGGCATCATGATGTTTGCCGGCCAGCAGATCAACGTACCCATCATCGGCCTGGTAGAGAATATGTCTTATTTCACCCCGGCAGAACTGCCCAATAACAAATACTACATCTTTGGTAAAGACGGCGGCAAACGCCTGGCGGAAGATATGGAGATCCCCTTCCTGGGCCAGATTCCGCTGGTGCAAAGCATCCGCGAAGGCGGTGACGACGGCGCTCCCGTAATGGTGGGCAATGACGCGATCACCAAACAGGCCTTCCTCGAATTTGCCGGTAATGCTGCCCGCAGCATCGCTATGCGCAATGCCAACATCGAGCCTACCAGGATCGTAGAGATAGTTGTGTAAAAGCTAACCGCGCCTTTATGCATATTCCCAAGTATAACCAGGTAACAGACTGGCAGGAGATAGCCGCTTTTATCCGGGAAAATAGCTTCGGCATCCTTGTGAATGTAGCTGCCGGCACGCCGCTGGCTACGCATATCCCTATTGAGCTGGAAGAAAGAGGGGATGGCAGCCATGTGCTCACCGGGCATATCGCCAAAGCCAACCCGCAATGGGAGGCTTTTACCAACGGCCCCACCCTGGTTATCTTTACCGCGCCGCATGCTTACATCTCATCCTCCTGGTACGAAAAGGAAACGATCCCTACCTGGAACTACATCGCCGTACATGTATACGGCCAGATCCGCCTGCTTACGGAAGATGAACTGCGCGCCTCCCTGGCCCGGCTCATGGACCGCTACGAAGCGGCTTCCGCCCAGCCGGTAAGCCTGCAGGACGTGCCGCAACAGCACCTGGAAAACAATCTCCGCGCCATCGTTGGGTTTGAGCTAAGCATTACCGATGTACAGGCCCGCTTTAAGCTGAGCCAAAATAAGCATGAGCAGGACTATAACAGCATCATCACCCATCTCCGGGAACGCAGCGACGAAGGTTCCCATAAGATCGCCGGAGAGATGGCGAAACGAAAGAAATAACTAACACAGATAAACAGGAAAGGGCCGGTTAAGGCCCTTTTCTTATATATTATTTTACTTTGGCTCTTCATTGTCTCATCCGCACATCCGCACATTCACCCATCACTTTCCAGCCTCCTTAATAAACTTTACCACCCCGTTCATATAAGTGGCCTGATCATCATACATTGACAGGTGGCTGCCGTTTGCGCAAAAAAGATAAGTGCCATGTTGTACCTGGCCAGCCATCCATTTCATATGCTCAGGGTCCATGGTATCGTATTTACCGCCTATGGTCAGGGTAGGTATGCTGATGGTCTTTAGCCGCTCCTTTACATCCCAGTGCTCCAGTTTACCGGAAATGCCAAATTCACTGGGTCCCTGCATGGTCACATACAGGGATTGATTCATTTTTGAAAAAGCGCGGGTTACCGGGTCTGGCCAGCTGGCTAAGGGCAGCCGCAGGATATGCTGCGCATAGAAATTAGGCATCAGCAGCTCCATGTATTTAGGATTCTCGAAATCGCCTTTTGCTTCTATCTGTTGGATGGTATCCAGTACTTTGGGATCCATGGTTTTGGCCAGTACGTCTTTGGCATATTTGTCATAATCCGGGCCGCTGGCCATCATGTTGGAGATGATCAGGCCTTTCAGGTGGTCCTGGTATTTAAGCGCATATTCCATAGCCAGCACGCCGCCCCAGGAGTGCCCCAACAGGAAAAAGTTATCCTTATCCAGGTGCAGCGCCTGCCGTACCTGCTCTACTTCGTCTACATACCGTGGCAGATCCCACAAAGCGGTATCTTTCGGATTGTCTGAATTACCGCAGCCCAGCTGGTCGTAATAGATCATTTCAATACCTTCTTTAGGCAGAAAACTTTCAAAACACTGCATGTACTCATTGCTGGCGCCCGGACCGCCGGACAGCAACAGTACTTTCATTTTCGGGTTATTGCCTATGCGTTTGGTCCACACGTTGTACTTCCCTTTAGGCGTTTCAATGGTGATGGTTTGTACGCCGCCGGTTTGCACCGCATTGCTGTCTGCCGGTGTAAAATAACTTTTCAAAGAGAGCTCCTCGCCAGAGGAAGCAGTAACAGGTTGTCCCTGGTTGCAGGCCGTCATAGCAGACATAATAATGCTGCTGGCGGCCAGTACGAATGTTGCTGTTTTCATTGGTTGATGGTATATATTGATGATGTTGTAACTGTATAAATATACTATTAAATCAGGCCAATGTTACGGGGTGATAAATGTTCGCTATTTGTTATCCCTTTACCATAGCCGTTCTTACGGGTGTTATATGACCGGTTTTGGTGACGGGCTATCAACAAAAAAGGGCGCATCCGGAATACCGGTGCACCCTGTGTTTGTTATCATATCAACCAATTAGCCTTACATCTTAAATGCTTTACCGCCTACCATCACTTCCTGTGTGGCCTCGTCGAAAGTGGCTTTCTCACCGCTACGGTAGGCCGCATTACCCATAATAAGGGCAATAGAGTGGGAGTAGGCCGCTTCAATAGGCGCGTTGGTTTGCTTGCGGGAGCGCACGCATTCCATCCAGTTGCGTACGTGTCCGTTGGTCAGCGCATCGCCGCCGGTATTAGCGCTGGTTTCTGCTTTAGTGCTGGAGGTGGTGAGCGTTTGCTCTGGCAGCAGGTTGGCATGCAGGCCCATTTCCTGTGCTTCCCTTTCCCTTAAACCGCCTGTAGGGCTGATCTTGTTGCTATCCATATCGATAGTGCCGCCATTGGAGTAATAGATCTCCTTAATACCGCCGGCAGAGTTATGGAAGCGGGAGCTGTACATTACCTGGAAACCGCTTTTCGGATCATCGTCCGGGCCGTATTCAAATACTGCGGTCAGGGTGTCCGCGTTGGCGCGGCCGTCCTTCCATACATAGATGCCGCCGTTGGCTACCGCAGAGCGGGGATGTTTCAGGCCGCTGAACCAGTGTACGGTATCTATCTGGTGTGTCATCCACTGGCCAAAGATCCCGCTGGAGTAAGGCCAGAACAGGCGGAACTCCAGGTATTTACGGGGATCCCAATTATCCTGCGGACGGTTAGCGAGGAAACGCTTCCAGTCAGTGTCAGATTCACGGATCTGTTTTACCAGCTCTGGTCTGCGCCAGCGTCCCGGCTGGTTTACATTCCAGGTCATCTCCACCATGGTGATAGGGCCAAATTTGCCCTCCTTTATAAAGTTGGCGGCAGCATGGTAACTGGGGCCGCTGCGGCGCTGTGTACCTACCTGGAATATCTTACCGGAGCCTTTTACCACTTTCAGTGCAGCGCGCGCTTCTTCCATGGTCTCTGCAAAAGGTTTCTCACAGTATACATCCATTTTATTGCCTACTGCTTCTATTGTATGGTAAGCGTGCTGGAAATCTGCGGTGGCAATGATCACGGCGTCCAGGTCCTTATTGCGGTACAGTTCATCGTTGTTTATATAAGCCTGCACGCTGTGCCCGGCTTTTCCCTCCAGGAAGGCCTTGCCCTCTTCGCGGCGGCGTTTCCAGATATCTGATACGGCGATCATGTCAAAATTCAGCTCCTTGTTATTAGCAAAGAAACAGGGTAGCAGCGCCTGACGGGCCCTGTCGGAAAAGCCCACCAAACCCACATTTACACGGTCATTGGAACCCAGTATGCGGGCGTAGCTGCTGGCCGGCATGCCCATAGCGGTAAGGGTAATGCCAGCGCCGCCCAGTAACGATTGTTTCAGAAATTCACGACGTGTTTTTTCCATATGATAGATAGTTTATTATTTGTTAGTTAGCTGCTTTAATTAAAATACCGGCCGTTCAAGCTAATCGCTTAAAGTGCACCGTTAAAATTGCACCGTTCAAAAAAACGCCCATCAAACCCATTGTTCAGGACCATCTTCCGCAGTTTACGGTATACCGCTCAAACCTGTCAATCAACCTCGTCCGCAAAGCACATCGCTCAAAGCCCATCGGTATCAGCTAGTTCCTGTATGCCTCTTCCAGTTGCCCCTGCAGATAATCCAGCGTAGGCTTGCTCTGTGCCGCCATATCTTCCCAGCGGCATTCCACCATAATACGCCCATCAAATCCAATACGGTGCAGCGCTGCAAAATACGGCCGGAAATCCTGTTGCGCCACGCCCGGCGCAGCCCTCTTTTCCCGTTCCGCAATATGGCAATGCACCAGGTTCCCTTTTGCATTGTCAATCACGCTGGCCGGCTCATTTTCCTTTAGCATATGATAGATGTCTGCGGTAAGCTTAAAATTGGGATGATGAATCGCATTCACCACATCATTAGCCTCTGCCAGTGTATTGATAAAATTAGTTTCCGTGCTGTTCAGGTTTTCCATGGCAATAATGCGGTCGTATTTGGCCGCTACTTCGGCCATTTTACGGCACAACACAATGAACTGTTTTTTCACCACCGCATGGTCTACACCGTCGGGTATCTTTCGTGCATCGCCGCTGCCCAGCACAATCAGTTGTATACCGGCTTTCTGCGCCCGCTGCATCACGGTATCCACATAACCCAGCACGCGGGCCTCATCTACCTGGGGCCCAACGATCTTAATAGTACCGGGGATAAAACCGTTACAGGTCTGCACTTTACAACGTGTTTGCTTAATATCCGCAGCCTGACTTGCAAACTGCGCATCGTTCACCACCGGTGATAATAAGCGGCTAACGCCTTCTTCAATATAGATGTAACCAGCCTTGCCAAAGATGCTGTCGTTCTTATAAGAACTGCAAACCCCGATACTGGGCAACTTTTGTGCATTCGATTGCAGACAGAGTGATAAAAGAAGCGTAAGTAATATCCAATAACGCTGTTGCATGGGTAATTTTTCAGTTAACGTGGAGAGCTAACGGGGGCGGGCGGATTTTTTCATAAAGAGATGAAAATCAGTGCACGCGCAACCTCATCTGACTCCGTGGAGATACAAATATATTTTCGGTGGATAAGTTAATAAGTAAATCGGTAAGATCAAAATTTAAATGTTCGGTTGACAGGTTATCGGTAGCAGATCGTTACCGGCGGCAGGAGACGATATTTAAGTTCCGGAATAGGCCGGATATTTAGTGTGTTACGGATAGTATTACAATCCGCAACTGCAATAATTTTTCAGCGGATTATATGTCTGAGCATGACCATTATTTGTTGCGGCATTTTCCTGGCCGCCAGCCTTCAGGCGACTCGTGACAGCACGCTCCGGCAGCTATGCTATCTACCGGTAACACTGCAGAAGCGCTGCAGTTTACGTACATATGACTAGTATATATATACAAAAATGATATTACTGAATCTGACAAAAATACCAGAACTTTAACCATGAGCCTGATGTTGCCAACAGTAGTCATTTGAACCATCGTATTACCCAACTATTGCTGCGAAGGTCCTTGCCTTCTCCCGGGCCATGGGCTATGAACTGCTGACTATCTGGCCATCTAAAGATTAACAACTAACTTTCAATCACATGCATTGTTTAAGTTTTACTTAACTTTGCGCCCCAAATTAAACGATTATGAACCGACAGGAATTAGTGGGCCTGATAAAGGAAAGGCAATCTTATTTATGTGTAGGCCTGGACACGGACATACACAAGATTCCCAAACACCTGTTGTCCCATGCGGATCCGGTGTTTGCCTTCAATAAGGCTATCATCGACGCTACAAAGGATCTTTGCGTGGCTTACAAGATCAACACCGCTTTTTATGAATGTATGGGTATCCGGGGCTGGGAAACCCTGCAGCGCACGGTAGAATACATTCCTTCCGGCATCTTTACCATTGCAGACGCCAAACGCGGCGACATTGGCAATACAGCCACTCAATACGCCAAAACATTCTTCGATACTTATAATTTCGATTCCGTAACCGTGGCCCCCTATATGGGCAAGGACAGCGTTACGCCTTTCCTGGCCTTTCATGAAAAATGGGCCATTATGCTGGGGCTTACCTCCAACGAGGGCAGCCAGGATTTTCAGCTGCAACGGGTAGGGGATGAGTACCTGTACGAGAAAGTGATCCGCGCCGGTATGGAATGGGGTACGCCCGATAACCTGATGTTCGTGGTGGGCGCCACGCAAACGGCTCAACTGGCCGCTATCCGCCGCCTGGCGCCAGATCATTTCTTCCTGGTGCCCGGTGTAGGCGCCCAGGGTGGCAGCCTGCAGGAAATTTCCTCCCTGGCCATGAATAAGGACTGCGGCTTACTGGTGAACGCCAGCCGCGCCATCATTTATGCTGGCAACGGCGAAGATTTTGCGGTGGATGCCCGCAACGCAGCTATGCAGTACCAACAGGAAATGTCAGAATATCTCTCTCAAATAACAGTGAATAGCTAGCTGTTAGCTTTTAGCAATTAGCCGTAGCGATCGATGTGGAATAATATCCGGCGATCACTAACGGCTAATTTATTTTAATACATAAATAGCCGTTAGCAATTGAAACAGCAATCTCCATTTCAATTACTAACGGCTAAGCACTAATATCTCTCCGCTTCAATCCCCAACCGCTAAAAGCTAAAAGCTGTTTCTAAAACGCCGGATCCGCCGGCGTATTCGGATTATTATCCCGCTCAGCAAAAGGATACGGGAAAAAGTTCCGCTTTCTTTCCGTAAGCGGCCGGTTAAATCGCCGCATATCTTCCAGCTTCAACCCTGACATAAATAATTCTATACAACGCTGCTGATAGATAATGGTCAGCTGTTCCGCCTGTGTAAGCGGGCCTAAAATAGGCGGCAATCCGGCGCCTACGCCCAGGGAATCTGCCGCAGGCGATTTGGTCACCACCCGGTTCAACTCCGTCAGGCCGCTGGGCAGGTCGCCCTTACGGGTATAACATTCCGCCTTAATAAGCCATATCTCGCCCATCTGGTATACCGGTATGGGCGTGGTATTATTGATCCAGAACCCGCTGAGACGATAACGTGGCGGGTTGCCGTCAGTGGCCACCACTGCATAAAAAGGAACGCGTTTATCCGCCAGGTTAGGCTGCAATCCGGCCGGCAGTCCCAGGGTAGAGTCCTTTACCTGGAAAACGTTATTGGTGGCCGTGGCAGTTTCCCATACCGGGTTAGGAAATATAGGATCATACCGGAACAGCACCGCTTTTGCCGTCACCAGGTTGGCGGTTGTCAGGGCCAGGTCATAATTCCCGGCAAACAACGCATACCGCGCTTTTAGCGCCAGTAATGCGTTCTTAATATCCATGCCGCTGGGAATATTGGTCAGGAAACCGCTGCTGGGCGGCGTAGCCGTGATAGCAGCCAGGGCTTCATCAATCCATCCCACGATCTTCGTAAAGCCGGCCTGCCGGTTAATGAATGAAACATTCGTATTCAGCGAGCCGGTAGTATCCGGCACCTGCTCCCAGAACATAGAGAGGCTACCCATGGCAAGGGCTTTGAAGATGGTGACATATCCTATCAGGCCACTGGCATACGCCTTATCATCCATCGTTTTTGCATATTCGATCACCCGGTTGGCGTCAAAGATGATCTTATTGCTATTGGACCATACATTGGCCAGCACCGTATTGGTACCATCTACGCTACCGCCCCCGGTATTCAGCTGGTTTTCCGGGATGTTGCCCGCATTGCGCAGCAGCAACTCATCCGTAGTAAAACCGTTAGCCGTTACCAGGTTGTAAATGCCGCCTGCCCGGTTGGTGGAATAGATCCTTTGCAGACCCACCGCCACGCCAGTCACGGCCTGCGTAGAAGTGAACACATCCTCTTCCGGGGCCGCGGAAGGGTTGGTGAAATCTTTTTTACAGGCCCCCGCCAACATACTGATGATACAGATACCCGCTATTATCTTTTGCATAACATACTTTTTAAAGGTTAGAATTTTGCAGACAGGCCTACGCTGTAGGTCCTGGGCACCGGCACGGCGCCAAAGTCAATACCACGCAGAATAGTGCTTTGGCCTGCTGCATTCACTTCCGGGTCATAGCCTTTGTAGTTGTCCCATGAAATAAGATTACGCCCGCTCACGCTGATGGTGAGATCGCGGAATCCTTTGATGCGGCCTATGTTATAACCTAAGTACACTTCCCTCAGCTTCACGAATGATCCGTCATCAATACGCCATTCTTCCGTAGCATAAACGCCTGCTATATAACCACGGGGCAGCTGTCCCAGGTCTTCCTGTTCTGCTACCTTGCCATTACCCACACCCTGACGGGTACGCCAGTCGGCATTCCATACATCATTGCCCTGTACGGCGTCTAACTGTACGCGCAGGTTCAGTTTCTTATATGTAAATTCATTCACTAAAGAAGCGGTATAATCCGGGTTAGGATCGCCCAGCACTTTTCGCAGGGTAGTGCCGGTAGGCAAACCAGCGGCGTCACGCTGAGGCGTATATGCCAAAGGTCCGTTCTGTACGCCTTTTTCTATCTGCGGTATGCCGGTGGGGTTCTTTACTTCATTGCCATTGGCATCCCGGGCGAAGAAGGTACCATAGAATACGCCTATTGGCTGTCCTTCCAGGATGGCCACCGGCGCGCCGCCATTGGTGCTGTACAGGATCAGGGATTGCCCGATCTTCAGCGCTTTATTGCGGTTCCGGTTAAAGATGCCTGTTACATCCCAGCGGAAACTTTTGCTTTGTACCGGCACCAGGTTCAACACCACTTCAATACCCTTATTCTGCAGGGAGCCGATGTTGTTGCGATAGCTGGAGTAACCGGTAGTAGGCGCTACCACACGGTCCAACAGCAGGTCATCCACCTTTTTTATATAGTAGTTGAACTGCAGGCCTATACGGTTATTAAGGAAGGCCATATCCGTACCAAATTCTGTTTCCTGCTGCCGTTCCGGCGCAATATCCAGGTTGGCCAGCGTAGGGCTGCCCGCATAGGAGATCTTGCTGTTAAAGGCATTAGGCGTATAGGAATTAAAACGGTCATAGGCGCCAATACCGGTCAGGTTACCGGATTGTCCGTAGGCCCCCCTTAATTTGAGGAGGTTCCACCAGCTGCCGATGCTCGCATTCTTCCAGAAATCTGCTTCTGATAAGATATAACTGCCGCTGCCTTTCACATATACCTGGTTGCGCTCATCTTCCCCAAATACAGATGATCCATCCATACGCAACGCACCGGTCAGGAACAGCTGGTTCTTGTACTGGAAGGTCTGCTGCAGATATACCCCGGAAATGGAGATCTCGCTGCGGCTATCCGCAGAGGGTAGGGGAGTGGCGGCGCTGTTCACCGTTTCTACAAAAGGCGCCAGGCCACGGCCCTGTGCCAGCAGGTAAGTATTCTTTTCATATTGCAGGGAATAGCCTACCTGCGTTGTAGCGCCAAAGTTGCCATGCAGGTCCCATTTGTAGTTGGCGCTCAGGTCATGGTTGATCTGGAAGAAATTATCTGTAGCCGCACTGGCATAACCATTCTGTGTGGCGTCCAGCGTAAGGCCGCCGCCAAAGAAAGCGGGGTTTACATTATAGGCATAAGGCGGCATAAACGTAGTACCTGCCTGACTGTAATTATCAATACCCAGCGTATAGTTAATGGTAAGGTTCTTTACCGGATAGATCTTCAGCCCTGCATTGGCCAGCACACGGCTGGTTTGCTGCCGTTGCTTAAAGTCCTCTATAACAGATACCGGGTTTACGCGGCCCCGCTCACCCACGGCCTTCAGGTTACCATTGGCGCTGCGGGTAAAGATATCGTGCATATTACCGATGATGGTCACAGAGTTCATGGGGGAGAAGAAGGAGTTGCCATCTGGTTTTTCATCTGCAGCGCTGTTCACATAGTTCACGCCTGCGCTAAAACTTAGCCAGTCCGTCATCTGCTGGTCCAGGTTCACGCGGAAGCTATACCGCTGGAAATCCGTGTGCTGAATGATGCCCTGGTTATAGAAATAGGAAGCAGAAGCATAGTACTTTGTCTTATCCCTTCCACCGCTTACAGATACGTTGTTATCCGTGCCTATACCTGTATGGAAAATATAATCCTGGTAATCGTAGCGTTGTACCGGCGTAGTCCGGGTGGTATCCGGGGTGAGGATATCCTGTGTGAACACATCCGGCGAGCCGCCAAACTTAACGGGAGCGCGGTTCACCTCTACTTTTTTACGCAGCTGGCTCACCATAAAATTGGTAGAAAAACTTACCACAGGTGCGCCGGAGCTGCCTCTTTTGGTAAAGATCTGCACTACGCCCGCATTCGCACGGGAACCGTAGATGGCCGCTGCCGCGGCGCCATTCAGTACTTCTATACGCTCTATATCTGCGGGGTTAATATCCACCATCCTGTTCTGACCAATGGAACCTATAAAAGTAGTGCCATCATAGGTATTGGCGGTATTGGTTACCCGGTTGGTGGCATTGTTTACAATGATCCCATCTACAATATACAGCGGGTCTGAAGAGCCGGAGATAGTACTGATCCCCCTTAACCGTACGGAAATGCCGCCGGCTGGATCGCCGGAGTTCTGCGAGATCTGCGCGCCGGCAGTTTTACCCTGCAGGGCGGCCAGCGCATTACCCGTAGCGCCTTTGGTCAGCTGATCGGCTTTTACGGTGCTGATATAGTTACCCAGCTGCCGCCGTGTAGTACCTTCCGTGGTGCCGGTCACCACTACTTCATCCAGGCCCAGCGCATCTTCCGATAGCTGGGTAATAACGGTATAATCGCCGGCGCTGCCTATCTGGAGGGATTGTTCCCGGCTGGCAAAACCAACGCCGGAAAACCGGATGGTATAGGCGCCGGGCTTCAGGCCGGCATTAAAGCTGTAATTGCCCTCTGCGCCGGTAACGGCGCCATAGGTAGTGTTGCGTACCTGTACGGTAATGCCGGGGATGCCTTCGCCGTTAGCGCTGGTCACCTTACCGGCAATGCGTACCTGGCCGGCGGCCCCCAGCCCTGTTAACAGGCATACAAGCAGCAGCCGCCATTTCCTGCATGAGCGGAATAACAAGTGGTTCATAAACGAGTTTTTAATGTGAAAGAACAGCACACAGATATATAGGATTACAGGTGAAAAATGCCTGAATACGCGTAATACAATACAAATACACTTGTATCACTGCATCAGTTTTGATCACGTTCTATCTTACATCACATTCAGTCCCGCCTTCTTATAAGCCGACAATAGCTGGTCTTCAGGGGATAGTTCTGTTATCAGCGTATTGATCTCCTGGATGTCGCACACCCGGATACGCTGTGAAGTGTTCACTTTTTCCGCAATGGTCAACGCCACTACATGTTGTGCAGTGGAGATCATTGCTTTTTTGATCTGCATTACTTCCCAATCATTCTCTGTAAGGCCATGCGTGGTATCTATGGCATTGGTACCCAGGAAGCAGAGGTCTGCTTTTACCTGTTTGATTTTGGCTTGCGCTTCCCCGCCTACGGTGATCTGCGCATTTTTTGACAATTTATCTCCGATAAGGATGATTTCGATATTCGGGTGATGCATATATTCGATGGCGGCCGTCAGACTAACGGTAAAGAATGTAGCTTTCAGGTTAGCTGGTAAAGCCCTGGCCAGTTCAATGATGGTAGTGCCGCCGGTAGTAAGCACAAACATGCCGTCCTGTATAAGCGATGCGGCTTTCTGCGCAATGATCTGCTTTTCCTGGAGGGCATATACCTGCTGAGCGTTCAGAGAAAGATGGTACCCCTGCGACAATGCGCCGCCATGTACCTTAATGAGCCGTCCCTGATCTGCCAGTTCCGCCAGATCGCGCCTGATCGTATCCTCGGATACTTTGATCTCCTGGCTCAGATCGGCAGATAAAACCCGGTTATGCAGGTTCACCTGATGCAAAATATAGGTTTGTCTCTCTTTTTTAAGCATGATAAAAAAGCGAAATAGACATTGGTTGTTACTGTTAATATCGGCAGAAAAACGCAAACGAACAAGCAAAAACTGGCACTTCATAGGAAAAAGCCTGCAAATACCTGCAAACTGATCTTGTAGGAGAGAAGAAAGTATTATGGGAAGTTTAGGTAATTGCATAACGGGGAAGCCCATGCTGGAAATAGCCGTACAATGGTAGATCCTGGTCGATATTGGCAGACAGTAGTAGACAGTAGTGGGCAATGGTACCGCCATCCTATCCCCGCCTCACATAGATACACCATGACCACGGTATCCCCCACTCATCCAACAGCCATCCTGCCTTGCCGGCAGATGATTAAAAGCGGCCTTGGCTGGCGCGGCTCCCACAGCCAATCTCCAAACGAACAACCAGCGGCAGGCGCAGCCGCTTTTAACATCTGCTGGCATGGACTCCCCCGGCATGGACTCCCCCGGCATAAACTACCCAGGCATGAACTATACCCAGCATGAACTATACCCGGCCTGGACTACCCTTGTAATATTTCAATAAGACACTATAAGCCGTCTACCAGCTATTACCAGGACATGTGCATCCCGTGTGCAACCCATATGCAACTCGTATTAAAAGCGTTCACTACCTAGGGTAAAAGCGTTCAACCCCGGGGTAAAAGCGTTCAAATGAGGGAAAGAAAAACGGAAGGAAGGGCTACCAAACATCGCGGCATTTGCCGTAAATGATTATTTAAACACCGCATTCTTTGCGGTCCACCATGATTTGATCTCAAAAGTCAGCCGGCCGGTGATCACCGCAGTATCAGTTTTTACAAGATTTGCTGCTTCCAGGCTATCGGCGCAATCCAGGATGAAGATGCCCCGCAGATCGCCATCATCGCCAAAAGGCCCCGCTACCAGCAATTTACCGGAGGCAGCCAGCCGTTCAATATTTGCCAGGTGCTTTTCCTGGATCTTCGCGGCATCCGCCTCGCGCTGGTTACGTTGAGGACCTCTTTTAAGGAACACCATCCAGTATTTTTTCATCTCCACTTTAACGGTGTCTGTCACGTTGGGCGTGATAGCGGTAGTCTTTTTTTCAGTGTAAGAACGGTGGACGGTAGGTTTAAAAGAAACGATCAGCATAACAAGGAATCCCACCAGCAACAACGCCGGGAATACTTTACTCAACATGCTCCCTTATTTTGCGCCTAAGGTACATCTAAAATTGTAAATCGTTATATTGCTGATAAAAGTGGTCAACATGGGGAAAGATGTTTTCCAGTCACCGGATTATTTTGCCATAGATGAATTGTTAACTGAAGAGCACCGGCTGGTCCGCGATGCGGTACGCCAGTGGGTAAAGAAGGATGTTTCACCCGTTATTGAGGATTATTGCCAGCAGGCCGCGTTCCCGTCCCATATTATCCAGGGCCTGGGACAGCTGGGTTGCTTTGGCCCTACCATACCAGTGGAGTATGGTGGCGGCGGACTGGATCATATTGCCTACGGCCTGATGATGCAGGAGCTGGAACGGGGCGACAGCGGCGTACGTTCTACCGCCTCCGTACAGGGCTCCCTGGTGATGTACCCCATTTATACCTTTGGCAGCGAAGAGCAGAAGCGCAAATACCTGCCTAAACTGGCCAGCGGCGAAATGATGGGCTGCTTTGGGCTCACGGAGCCGGACCATGGCTCTAACCCCGCCGGTATGCTTACCCATTATAAGGAAGACGGTGATCATGTGATCCTGAACGGCGCTAAAATGTGGATCTCCAATGCGCCTTTTGCGGATATTGCCGTAGTATGGGCTAAGAATGAGCAGGGAGAGATCCATGGCCTGGTCGTGGAACGGGGCATGGAAGGGTTCTCCACCCCGGAAACCAAGGGCAAATGGAGCCTGCGGGCCAGCGCCACCGGCGAGCTGGTGTTTGACAATGTACGCGTACCCAAATCACATATATTGCCTGGCGTAAAGGGGCTGAAGGGGCCTTTAAGCTGTCTGTCCTCTGCCCGGTATGGTATTGCCTGGGGCGTAGTAGGCGCCGCCATGGACTGTTATGATACGGCGCTGCGTTATGCCAAAGAGCGTATCCAGTTTGACCGGCCCATTGCCGGGTTCCAGTTAACCCAGAAGAAGCTGGCGGAGATGATCACAGAGATCACCAAGGCGCAGTTGCTCAACTGGCGGCTGGGCGTGCTCAAGAACGAAGGAAAGGCCACCCCCGCCCAGGTATCTATGGCTAAACGCAATGCCTGCGATATTGCCACCCAGATAGCCCGCGATGCGCGTCAGATCTTAGGCGGTATGGGCATCACCGGCGAGTACCCCATTATGCGGCATATGATGAACCTGGAAAGCGTGATCACCTATGAAGGCACCCATGAGATCCACCTGCTTATCACGGGCATGGATATTACCGGTTTAGACGCATTCCATTGAGACGGCGGACGTGGATACCCTTTGCAATTGTAATCGTCATATTGGCTAGTCAGGCATGTCCCATCGATGGGCGATACCGATGATGTCAGCAACGCTCTCCGCATTGTCCGGCACAATACGGTCTATTGACGGGCGGAATGTTCCCGGCAAACGCAATTTGCTGTCGCCGGAAATGACACGGAAAGGGCCTGCCACAAACCTGTCATAAAAAAGCTTCATCGTACCGGCGGGTTGCATTATCTTACTGCATATGACCCGTTATCTGCCCATTATTTTTATGCTTATCCTGGCCAGCATTACCGGCGCCCGCGCACAGCAACTACAGGTATGTGAAGGCAAAGCCCAGGGCACCTATTATATCGTAAAATATATCAGCGGGGATACCCGTTCCCTGCAAAAAGGCATAGACTCCGTTTTTGCGGCCATTGATCAATCCTTATCAGTTTATCAACCTGGATCACTCATTAATCAGTTCAACAGCGGCAGCCAGGTACGTATGGATGACCATCTGCAGGCTGTCATCACCAAAGCGCTACAGGTAAGTAAAACCACCGCGGGCGCTTTCGACATTACCGTAAAACCCCTGGTAGATGCCTGGGGGTTTGGCGTACAACGCCCTGCCCACCGGGGTGCGCCCACTCCGGATACCTTACAGCAGCTCCTGCAGCGTGTAGGCTACCATTACCTGACCGTAAAGGGCCCCATACTGTCAAAGAAAAAGCCGGGGGTGGAAATAGACTGTAATGGTATTGCCCAGGGGTATACGGTGGATGTGTTATCCCGCTTCCTGGAGCAGCACGGCATTGTGAATTACCTGGTAGATGTAGGCGGCGAACTACGGGCCAGGGGCATGAATGCCCAGCACCGTACCTGGATGGTAGGGGTGGAGCGCCCTGCTGCCGACAGTAGCAGCCAACCGGAGCAAACATTGTTACACCTGCAGGACAAAGCCATTGCCACCAGCGGCAATTATCGCCGCTTTTTTGACCAGGGAGGCACCCGGTTTGCCCATACGATTGATCCCCATAACGGACAAGCCCTGCATAATAATATCATCAGCGTAACCGTCATCGCCAAGGATTGTATTACAGCAGACGGTTTTGACAATGCCCTGATCTTAATGGGCGTGGAGCCGGCCCTGGCATTTATCAGCAGCCATCCGGAACTGGGGCTGGAAGCCTGCTTCATCTACAAAGACGATCAGGGCAGGATTGCAGAACGTTTTACCCCCGGATTTAAGCAATTGTTGATCACTGCCGGAGGCGATAAATAAAAAAAGCCCCGCCAACCTTATGTCAGCGGGGCAACCGATGTTTAACACGGCTTCCCTAGAATATGGACAAACTTTAGTTGATATGCCACCTCAACCCTATATTCGCTTGTATAGTACTAAAGTTGGTGATCTCGGCTAATTTATAAGGAGCGTAGTTATATTCTATACTTGCATTGAATAATAACGGCGAAGCCTTGCCAAATGGTATGTTCACCCCAATTTCCGGGCTCGCCATAAAACGCCAGCTGTTGTCCTTATCTACAAACTCACCCCAATATTTTTCATAGTTCATATTAGCTGCGCCAATACCCAGTGATGCATAAGGAATTACAACAGCATCAGGTTTGGTAAATTGATATTGTACAGTTGCGAGTGCCGGTATTACCTGCAAGGTACGTGATTGTACTGCGGAAATATCGCCGCCTTTGGTCGGATATACCGCACGGGGCACCCTTTCATAGAAATCCTGGAAGCCGGTTTTTAAACCAATGCCCCACTGATCCGTGAGCATATACTGTACGCCAGCCTGCCATCCCCGGAAGCTGGTTTTATCCGTATAGTCCTTTACAGAGCCAAAAGGCTGTGCAATGGAATAGTTAAAATTAAAGGAGAAGGGAGGGCGCACCTGGGCAGATGCGGCCTGCATGCCCAGGCATCCTGCTATGATCAATATCCAGTTTTTTAAACGTAACATCTTCATCGATTTTAAAAGTGAAACGGCTGTTTTATTTCTTCAGGTAAGGCGACTGGGCAAATACGGCAGACACCATATTATTCACATTATTAGTATCCCACACGCCGGAGCCCCGGAACATAGCATTCCAGATAGCGTTGATCTGCTTATCGGATTGCGCATTCTTCAGGTCAACCAGGTCAATGGATACGGCCCTTTCCTTATAATACACCGTATAATAGGATGGAAAGTAATAGCCATAGCCCGGGTATCCCCAGTAAAAAGGATCATAGTAACCACCCCAGCCTGACCAATAACCCGGGTCATAATAGCTGCTGCTATAGGTATCGTCTATACGGGTAAGGTTAATGGCCAGTTCAGGCTTAGCTGCTTTATCTACCAGTATATAACCCTTTGCCTGCATGGCCGCTTTTACAGCAGCGATCAGCTGTTTATCGTAATCTGTCAGCGCTCTTTTGTCCGTGCTGCCATTGCTGGCCACGGCCACAGAGTCTACTATGCTGAAGCTGGTATAAGAACCGAAATTAACCGTGCTATCCCGGTTGGTGATATAAATGCGCGATTCCTCATCCGTCATATCATTCAGCGGATCCTTACGGCAGCTATTGAGGGAAAGGAGGGCAGTCAGCGCTACCGTAGCGCTCATTAGCAACAATAGTCTTTTCTTTTTCATCTGTCAGTTATTTAATTTTTTACAACTTACAACCCCTCAGGATACATCCTACCAATACAGATCCTCCCGGCCAGATACCGGTGATTGCCGTCAGGATTGTTTTAGCATCGTGTAGCCTTACGGTTCCTATTCACGCGTTTTTTAGGTGCCTCTCAGATTTTGTCATACACTAAGTATGCCATATTAGTACGCGCACAGGCTGGTAGCAGTGCAGTGAACGCTAACTAATCATTTAACGTTCAACGGATTAGAGGGTTGTATGTTACAGAAGTTTATTGTAGAAATGTTAATGTCTTCTTAAAGTTTTGTTAAGGGTAGCTGTACTCAGGGTCTTACATATAACGCATGGTGCTAACTTAAAATTGTTTTAGCAATGAGTACCTGTTTTAGCTGTTCCGGAGATGTGAAATGGATGCTGTCGATACCACAGGCTTCGGCGCCGTGGATATTGCGTAGGTTATCATCAATAAAAAGGGCTTCCGCCGCGGGGATCTGGTAGCGGTCCAGCAGCAGCTGGTAAAAAGAGGGGTGGGGCTTGCGTATTTTCTCATGGCCGGATACTACAATACCGTCAAACCATCCCAGGAAAGGATACAAGGTAAGCGCAATTGGAAAGGTTTCGCCAGACCAGTTGGTAAGGGCATACAGTTTGTACCGGCCGCTTTCTTTTAATTGCTGTAATATGGCCAGGGTACCTTCAATCACTCCGCCCAGCATTTCCTGCCAGCGGCCATAATATGCCCGGATCTGGTCCTCGAAGGCAGGATGCTGTTGCACCAGCAGTTCAGTGGCAGCGGCAAGGGCCCTGCCGGCATCCTGCTCTTCGTTCCAGTCAGAAGTACAGATGTGCTCCAGGAAATGCTCTGTTTCTTCCGGGGTGGTAAAGATCTTATTATAGAGGTAACGCGGGTTCCAGTCTATCAGTACGGCGCCCAGGTCGAAAATAATGCTGGTATATTGCTGTTGCATAGCTTAAAGATAAAAACAAATGATTAGTCCAGCAGCAGATCATCGGCTGCATCTTCCAACAGTTTCAGGTCCACGGAATCACTGCCGGCAATGCCTTCTACGGAGCCTTTGATATGTGCGGCGTTCAACAATACTTTCTCCAGTTGTTTTTCGCGGGCTTTCCACAGCTTTTCCATGGCTTCCCGCTCTTTCTGGATGGATAATTTCATGGAGAGAAAGCCTTCGCGGATGGCTTTCCACTGTTCCGCAAACTCGCTACCGGTGAGATAATCATATAACATATGCATCTTATCCCCTTTATTTTCCTGGGTCCGGAGGGCATTGGAGATCTTGATGATACCATCCCGCAGTACCAGGGCCAGGGCCTTTACCTCCGTAAACGTACAGACCCAAATGCCTTCCCGCTCCCCAAAACGGTCCATATCCTTGGGCATGGCCTGTGTAACCAGGATGGCTACGTCTGCCCCCTGGCTGCGCATATCTGCTTTCAGCTTCTCCAGCCAGTCGCGGGAGAAATCCTTGGTGCGTTTGCTTTCATAGATGATACGCCCGCAATCCTGGCCAAACTGGTTGCGGATGGTTTGGATACAGTCCGCCCCTCTTACGCCTTTACCCACCTCTGACACGGTATCAAAGGGGAAGGCAGCCCGTAGCAGCTCTTCCAGCACCAGCTCCTGTACCTCGCCCTGTAGCTGCATGGAACCCTGTTCTGCGCGGCGCTTCATCTCTTCTGCCAGGCGGCGCTGGTCTTCCAGCTGTTTCTCCATCTCGCGGAGGCGCAGCTGAAACTCCGTTTCTCGCAGCTGGCTGCGGTCCGCTTCTTCTTTGCGGATCACCTCCGTTAGCTGGTTGCGGGCCTCCAGCACCTTCTTTTGCATGGATATCTCCATTTCCTCCTCTTTATTCCGCAGCTCTTGCTCCCGGCGCAGGAACTCCAGTTCCTGGCGGCGGGCTTCGCGCAGCCGTTCTTCTTGCTCCTGGTTGGTTTGCTGCAACATACGGAGCTGATTCTCAAAATCGGCGGAAAGGTGCTTGCGTATATTCTCGGACAAGGATTCGTGCATTTTCTCCTTTTCGGAAAGCAGGCGTTTGTTCAGTTCTTCCTCCTGTACCTGCTTCAGCTGTTCTATCTGCTGGCGTTGTTGGGCCAGTTGCTGTTTCTCTGCATTCAATCCGTCCATTCTCTTCCGCCATTCTGATTCCAGCTTTCCACGCATTTCCTTCTCAATATCAGCGGCAAAAGCGTCTTCCATGACAAACTGGTGTTTGCAATTGGGGCATGTGATCGATGTTCCCATAGTCAAAAACAATAAATACTCTGAATTTCGTGAATGTATACGCTCGCTACGCAATGTATTAGCGTAGCGTAAAGGTAGGTAAAAACAAAAAAGGAAGGAGAACCTTCCCTTCCTGGTTAACATAGCAAAAAACAAACAATAAGGGGCTCGGGACCGGAGGTCAAGGCATAGGCTTATTCTTCCTCCTGCTCTTCTTCCAGTTGGAACGCGCTGTCTGTCGCGTTGTCGGGCATATCGTATAACAGTTCATCGGTAAGAATAAATAAGAGGGTAATGGCGCCACTAACGGCATTAGCGTTAAGGGTTTCCCATTCTTCAATTACCCAGCCTTCTTCGAGGAGCTGATTTATTTCGGGTATTTCATTTACAAAGGAGGTAGCGCGGGCGTTTTCCTGTTGTCCGGCTTCCTGAAGTCGTTCGAGGTCAATGGTAACGGTAACAACTTTTTGCATGGGTGAAAATTGTATGGTGAATTTAGGAAGGTGGTGTTAGGTGGAGGTTAAGCGGGGATTAAGGAAATGTTAAGGAGGGGGAGGGAGGTGTCCTATTTATACGTAATGAGTGGCTAAAATGATGTATTTTCGCATGATAATATAAATTACAAAACAATATCATGTTTGTAGAATTGAAAATACTGGTTGACCTCAACAGCCAGTAGAAAGTCCACAGTTATAGGAAAAAGACTGATTCCTTATGGCAAAATCAGTTCTAACTAAAAGATTTACTTGTGAATTCCCTTAAGGCTTAACCTAAAAGCTCCCCTAGTATGCGAGAAATTGATAATTACGCACCAGAACTCCTAAGATTTTTAAAACAAGCAAACGAACCCACTCCTAACCTTGAAACTAAAAGTTATAAGGGAGTATACAATGACTGTGAAGTAGATGTAAGCTTTGGGAGGGGAAACTTGGCACACATTCCCTGGATTGCCTTTTTAAGAGAAGGCCAGAAAGTCTCAAATGGTATTTATCCTGTTTATCTCTACTATAAGGAGCACAATATTTTAATATTGGCGTATGGAATAAGCGAAACAACCCCGCCGGCGCTTAATTGGGATGTTAAAGATGTTAAAGAGATGCCTATACGAGATTTTTTTTGGGCTCGGTTTGGAGAGGCTCCAGAGCGTTATGGAGATTCGTTGCTCTTCAATAGCTATCAAATTGATACAACTCGGGATGATTATGGATTAGATTTTGGTAAAATTAATGAGGAGATCCTTTACTTAACGGAGTTTTATAAAACTATAGATTTTGGAAGTACCGTGTCACCAAAAGAAGAATCCCTCTCCCCAAAAAACATTAAAATAAGCTCCTCAGCTTCCTTTGACTATAACAGGTTCGTGTCCGACATAAAGGCAGCGCATTTAAGTTTCTCGGAGCGTCTCATTTTCAGATTTGTCACAGCACTTTGTGCAAAGCCATTCGTGATTCTAACGGGGCTTTCGGGATCAGGGAAAACTAAACTTGCACAAGCTTTTGCCAAGTGGATATGTGAAGAGAAAGATCAGATATGTATGGTGCCGGTTGGAGCGGATTGGACAAGCCGAGAACCATTGTTAGGATATCCTAATGCATTAGAAAGAGATAGATACGTTTTTCCGGATAATGGCGCGTTAGCTTTGATACTTAAAGCTAGCGCTAACAAAAACCGCAATAAACCTTACTTTCTTATCCTAGATGAGATGAACTTAAGTCACGTTGAGCGATATTTTGCTGATTTCCTAAGCGCAATGGAATCGTCAGAAGAGATATGTCTTCATCCAGGAACGCAGAGTTGGAACGGTGAACGTAATTTGCCTGTGCCGCCTAGCATTACATTGCCACCTAATCTTTTTATCATTGGTACGGTGAATATAGACGAGACCACTTATATGTTTAGCCCTAAAGTGCTGGACAGGGCTAATGTAATTGAGTTTCGAGTGTCAAAGGGCGAAATGGATAGCTATCTAAATGCTGTCAATGGCCGGTTAGACCTCCTTTCATTACATGGTAATGGCGCTGAGATGGCCGAGGATTTTGTTCGGTTAGCAAGTGAGAACGCTTTGTCGTTACATAAAGAGAAGCTAAGCACCCTTTTGCTCGAATTTTTTGACCCCCTCAAAAAGGCTAGTGCTGAATTTGGCTATAGAAGCGCTGGGGAAATGATCCGATTTGCCGCTATTGCCGCTAAAATAGATCCCACTCTTTCCTTAAACATGAACTTCATAGTAGACTGTATCATTATGCAAAAGATGCTGCCTAAGGTCCACGGAGCAAGGCGGAAGCTGGAAGATATTTTGGAGGAGTTAGGGCAGTTATGTATTCATGAGGAGAAAGATGTTAGAGATAAGAAAAATGTTATTAAAAAGGAGGGTGTTATTAAGCTGTTTGATGCAAGGGAAATAACTGATAATCACGAAGGGATTAAATACTCCATTTCTTTTGAAAAGATAAAAAGAATGTATCAAGGGTTAATGAATAATGCATTTACCAGTTATGCAGAAGCTTGATGCGTATGACCTATAGTAAAATAACTATACAAGTCCCTGTAAAAACCGAAGACGCTACAAGTGTAGAGGTTGTAATAGCAGCGTCTTCTAAAAAAGCTCCTTTGACCGAGATTGGCTTATTAGAAGCAAAAGAATACGGTGAGGCTGTTATACAAATTTCAGAGGGTTGTTCCTATGAATACGCCGTTACAGCCGGATACGATCTCGCAGGTGATAATAGAATAGTCCGTTCATCTTCTCTGAGAAAATCGGCTGGCAGTATTCACCCCAATATCTACGTAGGTACACTGACAATAGATGTAATGGATTTGAGTCGTAAAGAAAAGTGTGGGGAAATACAATTGGAGGTACGGTCTATAAAAACAGATTATCGGACAGACTATAGGTACATGCTTGAGGAGATAACAGAAAAGTGTACTGAGCTCCTTATGCAACAACATGCCCCCATACACCAATATTTTACCATTGATTTTAATAAGGATGCGCTTACACTGTACCAACGATTTTCGTTCATCAAATCTATTTTGGACACAGACGAGTTTAATGATGCCGTCCACAGGATTTTGTTATCCCCTGTAACTAATTGGGAGGAAACAGAAGTAGAGAGGAATATTAGTAACGTAAAAAGAATTAACAGCAAGATCTTGCATCAAATGGCACGGGCCGTCAACAGAATTGATTTATCGGAGCAGCATTATTTAAAAAATAAACTAAAGTCTATACCTGAAAAAGTAAAGGTTAACTACAAAAAGGAAACTACAGATACTCCAGAGAACCGATTTGTAAGGTATGCCTTGTCCCATTTTCGGCAATTCTGTGGGGATTTTCTCAATCATCTTAAAGAAGATAACAGACTTAAGCGAGAAGCACAACTGTTGGAAGATAAACTAGGCCGTTTATTGAGCCATGCTGTATTTAAAACAGTATCAACAATAAGCACATTGCCCTTAAATAGCCCTGTATTACAACGTAAGGCTGGCTATAGAGAAGTGCTTAGGACTTGGTTGATGTTTGACCTAGCGGCGAAATTAGTCTGGAAGGGAGGGGATGATGTATATGAAGGAGGTAAAAAGGATGTTGCCGTATTATATGAATATTGGCTATTCTTCAAGCTAATTGATATTATAGGGGAAGTATTTAAACTTCAAGGTACTGATGTAAAGAAGCTAATTGAATTAACTAAGGATGGTCTGGGCTTGAAGCTAAAACAAGGGGAATACTTACCCATAACAGGTGTTTTCGAAAGTAAGATAAGAAGGCTACAGATACAATTTAGTTACAATAGAACATTTAGGGGAGATAAACAGTACCCTCATGGTGGCAGTTGGACTACGAATTTAAGACCCGATTATACACTCAGCATTTGGCCATCCGATATAACCCAAGAAACCGCAGAGCAGGAAGAGCTCATTGTCCACATTCATTTCGACGCAAAGTATAAAGTAAAAGACGCTAAGGAGATATTCGAAACGGATATCAACTTAAATGAGGAAAAGGAATTGCAGAGTAAAGGCACATTCAAGAGGGCGGATTTGCTGAAGATGCACACTTATAGAGATGCTATAAGAAGAACTGGAGGCGCCTATATTCTTTATCCCGGAGATAATTCTACCGAGAAGCGTGGATTTCATGAAATATTGCCTGGCCTGGGTGCTTTCTGCATAAAGCCCTCAAAAACGAATAGTAATGGTGTAAATGCATTGAAGGCTTTCTTGGAAGAGATTGCAATCCATTTGGTAAATCGCGCTTCTCAGCGGGAATTGATGGCCTTTCGAGTGTATGATACACACAAGAATAACAACAGTAGCCAAGTAAACGAACAATTGCCAGAAGCTTCTGGTCTTAATAGGGGACTAATGCCGGACGATACATTTGTGTTAGTCGGCTATTATAAGAGCCAGGCACATTTAAATTGGATCATTAAGCATAATCTTTATAATACAAGGATGACATTGGCTGATGATGGTATGCAATTAAGACCTCAAACAGTAGGAGCCAAATACTTATTATTATACACTGGGCGAGAAAAAGTAGCTAATAAGCTTTTTAAGCTAAAGATGGACGGGCCGCGGATCTTCTCAAAAAAGGAGTTAGTATCAAAAGGCTATCCTACTAAACCGAGAGAACGACTGTATCTTGTTTTTGAAATTGAGCAAGAGATTGAAAAGGAATTTGAAAACGTGGCCTGGAAGATAGGAGAGTTAGCCAATTATCCCAAAAAACACGGATTACCTTTTCATACGAGTTTAACCGAAGTGATGCAAGTAGTGATAAGGCCGTAAGCTGTTGAGCCTGCATGTCGGAAGGGTTGGTACTAGGTAACGCTTAAACTCCAATAAATTGCTATCGTATCTGCCTATTATTCTTATTTAGTTTAGTCTACATCATATTCACAATATTCGTGGCAATTTTTTCACTAATTGTCCTGCCCGTTATACATCCCCGCCTGGCTCAGCCATTCCCCATAAACCCCGCTCCCACAGCCAGTTGTGCAATTGGCATAATGCTTGTTTTTCTACTTGGAAAAAAGGTTATGAAAAGCAAAATGAAATTTTTGAGCATGAAATTCCTGGGCGCATTGCTTCTTGCCATGTTTGTTTTTGCCATTGGTTGTAGTAAAGATGATGACCCAGCTGACAACGACTTCTTTGTAGGCACGTATAATGGTACCATTACCTTCAATGATGGAACACAAACCACTACTGATGAAGATGGGCGTGTAACAGTGGTTAAGGTTGGCGACACCTACACTTTCGATTTTGGTACTGGTATTCCTAATATTACCGGGGTGAAATTCGAAAAGAAAGATGATAATACCTATGTGAGTATAGGTAGTGGCATTACAGGTATCACTATCACAGCAAGTACGCTGAAGATGTTGGTATCAAACAGCTCCGGCACCTGGACGGCAGATTGTACCAGATAGCTAAAAAAATTAAATGCAAGAATCCATCTCTGAAAAAGTAGATGGATTCTTGTTATATACTATAAAAATATTTTTACAGCTTCGCGGTTTCCCCCGTTTTCAGCACACGCAAACTCTTACCAAACCGCGTATCCGCAAAAGTAAGTTTCATCACAGAAATCGGCTCTACATACATAGAAAACGTAGAATGATGCACCGGAATGATCTTCCCCGGATTTACAACATTGGCCATGTGCAAACAGTCAACCCAGTTCATCCCTCTTCTTCCGATGTTACCATCAGAACCAACAGCAGCCATATCCGGGATTAGTAGATCAATTTTCCCATATCGGGTGTAACCGTCCATTTCATTGAACCACACGGTATCACCCGTCCAATAGATCCGGTACAGCTCCTGGCCGTTACGGTATTCAATAATATAACCATTCCCTTTGCCCAATGCTGTACGTAAGGGTTCGTTAGCTGCGTGAACGGCTTTCACCGCAATGATCTTCAGGCGCTCATTTCCTTTCTGCATCATGGTGCTATCATCCCAGTTCAGGCCATTGATATCTGTAAATCCCCAGTTTTTAAAAGTATCATGGTTCACTTCAGGGCCAACAAGATGTATACCCTTGTTCAGTTTTTCTATTGCCTGTTTGTCAATATGGTCAGCGTGGGGATGGCTGATCAGCAACAGATCGATTTTGGACATGTCAAAATGCGCCGGCGCAATGAGCCTCGTAATGGGCGCATTCATTTGCCCGGTGCCAGGATGTTGTTTAATGATAAAAGCAGAATCTCCTTTCGGGCTCAACATGGGATCTGTCAGTATTTTAAAGCTACCCAACTGTAACACATAGGTGGGGCCGCCAATCCATTGCATTGTTTTACGGCTCTGCGCGTTGGCAAACTGAACCACTACCAGCAGCAATGCCAGCAGGCCTTTAATATATTTCATCCTAAGAAATTTTAATGTGAAGACTTAATCAATGATACCGGGAACGAAGAACTGGTTAATGCCGGCAACATCAGAGAGATAAGTAGCCATCGAAGTAATTTTGCCATCATTTATCTGGCAAACAATAGCCACCTGTTCATCCAGTATCAGATTGTCTCTGCTGGAGGTATTATGTAGAGAAAGCGTAACACCATGCAGGCCGTATAAAATATGCATTAATTGAAATTTAACGCCGAAACGTTTCAATCCCTGCGCACGGCGGATAATGGCATCGGCGCCATTTGCAGGACCAGAAAGAATGCTGGTGCCGGGTAATGTCCAGATAGCATCAGGGGCGATTATTGACCGCATGGTATCCCATTCGTCATTTTTCAGCGAAGTGAGGAATGTATTAGCGATGTGCAGTTTTTCCTCATCAGTTGGGAGGATAGTGTTTTGATTTGAGGTGTTCATTGTTACTGTTATTTTAGTGGTTATTTTATTGGTTCTGCTGCAGGAAAATCAACCGGGATATCGGTTAAAGCGTATACATAATTGGTAAATACGCGCACTGTGATCAAACCGATGAGTTCCATCACGGCTGCTTCATCGAATCCGGCGGCGAAGAAGTTCTCGAGCTCGGTATCTCCTGCATGCCCTTTGTTTACAACTATTGATTTGGCCAACTGTAAGATGGATTGCAATTTGGCGTCGCTTACATCGGCCCTTCTTATGGATAATGTCTCTTCTTTAGTAAAACCGTTTTTTATGGCTAACATGCTATGCGCCGCCAAACAATAATTACAGCCATTTATTTCAGATACAATAAGAGCAATAGCCTCTCTTTCTTTAGGAGAAAATGCACCTTTATTTACAGTGGCTTCAAAATCCAGGAATCCTTTCAGGGCGTTCGCAGAGTAGCCAATGGTGGCGTATAAGTTCGGGACTTTGCCCAGTCGTTTATGTAATTGGTTAAATATAGCCTGTGAATCGGCGCTTACCTGTTCTTTGATGGGTACCTGTATTGTTTTCATAAAAGTCACTGTTATTCAATGAGTCAAAATTAGATCAACGGGTGTTTCCGCAACATGGACAACAGCGTTTATTGCATGGACAAATCTGCTAATGATAGCATACCCTGGTTAAATCGAGGGAACCTGCGGTTGAAAATGCTGCTTTCAATGCTACAAATGCCAAGGATCGTCCGGTTAAAAGGCTTAAGATATCTTTACTTTTACCTCCAGCACCTCGCTTGTAATAAGTTATTCATATTTAGTATTGCAATTATACGTCCATTTCCCCCTTGATAACTTAAATCGTACCTTTGCAACATGAAGATGACCAACAAAGACGTAGTAAGACTAGCGGAAATCAAACTTTATTTCCTCGACCCGCCGTATTCCTTTAAGATCCACAGTGAAGCAGCTCCCCAGCTTGATGAAATCTTTGCCATTCTCGAAAAGTACAAACCACTACCGCTAGTAGTAACAGACAACCTGCAGACATTAAAAACTTTGTTCGCAGACGCCTCCGGTAATGTAGAAGCTACCCGTAAAGTAATGAGGCAGATAGCCAGTGTACTGAATGGCCTTAACCGTGCTTAACAGCTTTGAGCACAGCTTCCTCTCCCGGCATTTTTAATAAGCTTTTAGTATTTTGGATGGATCAGGCGCCCGTAGAGGCGGGCGCACAAAAAAAACAGATTGTCATAAATTTGTTATATTAGCTGCCGCGTTTAATAACGTATAACTATTGCCAAACGAAACAATCAGTAGTCATTCCACGGATTGTGAGATGCATTTTTCAACCAGGATATAGCCAATCGTAGCTACCCTCAGGCAAACCGTCTGCAGGCAGGGAGCTAAAACACGTTAATATGTCAGATGTATATACAGATGAGCAATATCTACACTTCTCTTCGTCAAGGGATGAGGTTATCAGCTATCTGTTCAGGAAATATCATAATAAAATTTACCATTACGCCTTAAAGGTCACCAAGTCGGAAGTGCTGGCGGAAGACATTCTGCAGGATGTTTTTGTTAAGTTGTTCGAATATCAGGATCTCCACACTATTAAGAACATGGAGAATTTTATGATGTCAGTCACCCGTAACCATACCCTGAATATTTTAAAGCGCCGGCAATTTGAGCTAAAGCAGCGTCAAACCAAATATGAGTATTGGTACGAGCCTCAGAGCGAGACGGAGGAAGCGATCTATTTAAATGATTCCCAAAAGAACCTGCAACGCGTTATCCAGCAATTGCCGGACAGGCAACGGGATGTATTCAACCTTTGCCATATAAAAGGGCTAAAATATAAGGAGGCGGCCAAACTACTTTCATTGTCCCCCCTAACCATCAAAAAGCATATGCAGCTGGCCTTGCAATTCATGCGCAGCTATGCCGCAAAAAACGACCTGTTTATTTTAATATGCGCCGTTATTACATACTACCTTAGAAGCATATAGACTGTCCGCAACCGTATCCCGGTTTATGGCCCCAGGCCTTACCGTATCCCCTCAGCCGACTGGTGTCCCCCCCAAAAAAATTTCCCCTCCCATTACTCCATCCCCTCTCATTCGATTGTCTCTAATAAAAGGAACCTGAACCCAGGCCGGAAAACATCTGAAGATATGACGGACTCACGATTGAGATATTTATACGACCGATACCTGAATGATCAATGTTCTGCAGCAGAGCTGGAGGAACTGAAGCAATTGCTCAGGCAATCAGGAGATGAAGATGAGCTAAAGCAACTAATGGAGGAAACCTGGTACGAAATGGATGAAACCGGGTTGCCGGCAATGCCCGCTAACAAGGCAGACGGGATCTTGCAACAGGCATCAGATCATGCCCATAGACAGCGAAGAAGTTATAATTGGTGGCCGAAAGCTGCGGCAGCGGTTCTATTAATACTGGCGTCCAGCTGGGGCGTCTGGCATTTTACGCGCAACACGCAGGCTGAAGAAAATAGGCCCGTCGCCAGGAACGTTCCGGTGAAGTCACAAACAATTATGCCCGGCAGCAATAAGGCCACGCTACAATTGGCCAATGGCTCGCAGATCGTGCTGAATGATATCCCAACAGGGGATACCAGGCAAATAGGCGGCATGCGGATCAGTAAAACGGCAGCAGGTAAAGTGATCTATGTCTTTGACCAGCACGCGGGTAAAGAGAATGATAATGATATCAATATCATCAATACGCCACGGGGCGGACAGCATGAGATCGTACTGGAAGACGGGTCAAAAGTATGGCTGAACGCATCCTCCTCTTTGCGGTTCCCTGTTTCTTTCAGCAAAACTGCCCGTACAGTAGAATTAAGCGGGGAGGCCTACTTCGAGGTGACAAAAGACCCGTCAAGGCCTTTTAGTGTAAATGCAAACGGCACTACCGTAGAGGTATATGGCACGCATTTCAATATCAATGCTTATTCGGATAATGGATCAGTCAGCGCCACGCTGCTGGAAGGCTCCATCAAATTTAAAAAGGCGAATGCTTCGGTAATGCTTGTCCCTGGCCAGCAAGGCGCCATCCAAAACGATGCCTCAGACATAAAAGTGACGACTGCCGATATGGAAAAAGTTATGGGATGGAAGAACGGGTTCTTTGTTTTCCGCGATGAAAGCATTGTGGAGATCATGAAACAGGTAGCCAGATGGTACGATGTAGAGATCGAATTTGTGGGAGACCTGAGCGACCGTGAGTTTGGGGGGACAGTATCCCGGTATAATAACATTACGGAATTGCTTGATAACATGCAACTTACAAAAACAATTCACTATAAAATCGAAGGGAGGAAAGTATTAATTATGAAATAAAAAACTGATACCGAATGCCTGAAAAAAAGCAGGAACGTTTGCGGCGTCCCTGCTGGTGCAGGCTTAAAACAACCAGGATTGCAACCGATTATTTATTAAACCCACGTTTCAAATGTACAAAATTTCCACTGCTCCACTATGCAGGAGGTTGGCTTGCTGCATGCCTAAATTTCTACTAACCATGAAATTGGCTATTTTATTCAGCGTTGTGATGATCATTGAGGTTCACGCCACTTCGTTCGCTCAAAAGATCAGTTTAAACAAAACTAATAGTCCGCTAAAAGAGGTGCTGGCGGAAATACACCGGCAAACGGGCTATAGTGTATTGTATGATTCCAAGTCACTAAAAAAGGCTGCGCCGGTAAGCATCCATGTCACTAACGCGGAATTACGCGATGTGTTGTCGCGCTGTTTGTCCGGGCAGCCTTTCGATTATACTATCAATGCTGCTACCATCATCATTATGGCCAGGGAGGGCGCTTCCGGCGAAAATATACCGCCGGTCACTATTACGGGTAAAGTTACAGACAGTAAGGGCCAGCCGCTTGCCGGCGTGAATATTCTTCTGAAAGGCGCCACTACTACCGGTACCATCACCGGGAGCGATGGCGCTTATACGCTCCGGCTGCCGGATAATAACGGCATACTGATCTTCTCCTTCATTGGTTATGAAAAGCAGGAAATTGCCGTAAAGAATCGCACGGAGATCAATATTATATTGAAGGAGGCTGCATCCGCCCTCACGGATGTGGTGGTGGTAGGGTATGGCAGTCAGAAGAAAACCAGCCTCACCAGCTCCGTAAGCCAGATCAGTGGGGCGGACCTGAATAAGCGGCCTTTGAGTAATTTCTCCCAGGCTTTACAGGGCCAGGCGCCGGGTGTTACTGTTTTGGACCAGGGTGGCATACCTGGCCGTTCCCAGGCCGCCATTCGCGTGCGCGGCGTTACCACATTTAACGTGAACAGTAGCAGCACCAGCGGCGGTTATGACCTCAGTAAAAATGATGCACTGGTAATCGTGGATGGCATTGAGCAACGGCTGATGGATATCAACCCGGAAGACATCGAATCTGTTTCCATTTTAAAAGACGCTTCTTCCACCGCTATATATGGCTCCCGCGCCACTAACGGGGTTTTGCTGATCACCACCAAAAGGGCCAGGAGTGGCAAGTTATCTGTATCGCTGAATAACTACTACGCGCTCCAAAAATCCATTAACAGGCCGGAGCATATGGATATTGAATCCTATATGCGCCTGGAGCAGGATGCTTACAAAAATGCCGGCGCTACAGTGCCCGCCAAATTTACCGATGAAGGCATTGAAACCTGGGTGCACGCAACTGATCGAGAAAAATATCCGTTGCCTAACACCTGGTACCAGACCATGTTCAGAAATGCGCCCCAATATAGCCAGAACCTTTCGCTATCCGGCGGCAATGAGTTTTTCAGGGCCCGCGCTAACATCCGCTATCAGAACCAGGAAGGGGTAGTGGAGAATTTCGACGATAAGATCCAGGAGATCCGTTTATCCACCGATTTTAACCCCAGCGATCGCTTTCACTTTACTTTTGATGTCAACTACAGAAGTAACAAATCACAGAATCCCACGGTCGATCCGTTCTATAACATGACCACCGGATCACTATGGGCGGTACCCAAATATGCCGATGGCACCTATGGTTTAAGCGCGCAGGGTAATAATCCCCTGATGTTCGCAGAAATTGGCGGTCTTACGCATCAGAATGAAAATTATTTACTTGGAAATGTGAAAGGGGAGTGGAAAATAGCGAAAGGGCTTACCTTTTCTACCCAGCTTGCCAAACGGGTTCGTGACCAGTATATAAAATCCTTTGTCGATGCTTACACCAATACCGATAAAAACACCGGCTTCGTAAAAACGGTGGCGAAAAATACGCTGAATGAGACAAGGAACACGCTGGAAGAGCTGACGGTGAACAGCCTGTTGAATTATGAAACCAATATCGGCAAGCATAACATTAAAGCACTGGTGGGATATTCCCAGATAGATAACCAGCAGACATTGCTGAATGCTTATCGTGAGCGCTTTTATAACAATGAGATCCAGTCCATTGACCAGGGCACCAACGATGCTACCAAAAGCAATTCCGGGTCAGATGCCCAGTTTGGTCTTCGCTCATATTTTGGCCGTTTGAATTATGCCTTTAATGACAAGTACCTGTTTGAACTGAATGGACGTTACGATGGCTCCTCCAGGTTCACGGGAGACAAACGTTACAGCTTCTTCCCTTCATTGTCCGCCGGCTGGCGCATATCACAGGAGCCTTTCTGGCAACCGCTGGCAGATGCAGTGCCCAGCCTTAAACTGCGTGGTTCCTGGGGTAAGACCGGTAACCAGTCTGTAGACCTCTACAGCTATTACCCGTCATTGTATTTAACGACTTATACTTTTGGCGATGTGCCCGTACAGGGCTACCGCCAGACCAGCCTGGCCAATACAGACCTTGGCTGGGAATCCACTACGCAGACGGATGTTGGTATGGATGCGTCTTTCCTTAACAACCGCCTGTCCGTGACGGTAGATTACTATAATAAACAGACCAACGATATCCTGCTTAACCTGGGCATTCCGGCAACGATCGGGTTGGCCGCCCCGCCGCAGAATGCAGGTTCCGTTCAGAATAAAGGATGGGAGTTTTTAGTGAGCTACCGGAATAACCCGGCAGGTAATAACAAGCTCCGTTATAGTGTGGGAGCAAACCTCAGTATCAATACCAATAAGGTGACTGACCTGAAAGGTACAGGCCCATACATCTCCGGTACAGATATCGATCCCCGCTACATCATCAAAACAGGCCTTCCCATCAACACACTGTGGGGATACAAAACGGATGGGTTTTTTCAAACGCAGCAGGAAGCGGATGCATATCCGGGCTATGCCCCCAATTCCAAACCCGGCGATGTCAAATACCTGAATCTGAATAAAGATGGTAAGATAGATGCAAACGATATGACGGCTATCGGCAACACATTCCCCCGGTACATATTCGGTGTAAACTCAGATCTTTCTTATAAGAACTTTTCACTGAATATCCTGATCCAGGGCGCTGCAGATGTGGATACCCGTTTGTCAGGCCCTATCACGGAAATGGGAAATAATGAGGGGTTCACTTCCGCCATTTACACTAATGCCTACTGGACGCCGGAGCGCACGGACGCACGTTTTCCCCGGGTTATAAAGGGGAATCTTCGCAATGTAGCCACATCAGACCTTTTAGTGATAGATGCATCCTATGTAAGGCTTAAAAACGTGCAACTCAGCTATAGCCTTCCTCAGAGCGTGCTGGATTTACTGCGTGTTGCCAGGGTAAGCGTGTATGTATCCGCCACTAACCTGCTCACCATTTCAAAGCTGAACGAATGGAACCTGGACCCGGAAGTCCCTTCCGGCCGTGTAAATTATTATCCGCAGATCTCTCTCCGGACAATGGGCTTAAACATTCAGTTTTAATAACGTAACTGCATTACAAATGAAACGTCTTCTTATAAAATATACTTTCTTCATCGGATTATCCGTGATCCTGGCATCGGCTTGCAACAAGGACCTGCTGGATACCGTGCCAAATGATCGCCTGTCCACCAATATTTTCTGGAAAACAGAACAGGATGCCGTACTGGCGGTGAATGCCATTTATACTTTCCTGGACGGGAATACAATCTTCAGTTGGGATGCTTATACTGATATTGCCCATGTAAATCAGAATTTCCAGCCGGAAGCTTTCGTTGAGCTGGGCACCTATGATGTTACCAGTGCGCCGGTCTATAACGCCTGGGCCGCTGCCTATCAGGGTATCCAGCTATCCAACTATTTCCTGGCCAATGTGGATAAGGTGAATACAACCAATACCGCCCTCATTGACCGGTTGAAGAGTGAAGCGCGGACCATCAGGGCGTATCACTACATTAAGCTGGCAGGCCTTTTCGGAGATGTGCCACTGATCACCACACCATTGAATGTGGATGAAGCGGTGAAACTGACCCGTACGCCGGTTGCTCAGATCTATGATTTTGTTGATAAAGAGCTCACCGAATCTGCTCCTCTGTTGCCCGCATCCTATCCGTCTGCTGCTGACCGCGGAAGGATCAGGCAGGGGACAGCCTGGGCGCTTAAAGCTCGTGCGGACCTGTGGGCAGGAAGGTACCAGGCCGCTGTAGATGCCGCCTCGCAGGTGACCGGCTATTCGCTGAATAAATCTTATCAGAACCTGTTTACCTATGCTGGGGAGAACAATAGCGAAATACTGCTGGACAAACAATTTATCAAAGACTTGGTGCCGGTAAATGTTTTCAACCTGCTGGCGCCCTATTCACAAAAGAATGCCCAGGGGTACTATGTGCCAACACGGGCTATGGTTGATATGTATGAGGACAACGATCCGAGAATGCATTTCTCCATTTTTATGAATGGCGATACGCTGCCCTCCGGTATTGTTTTCAAACCAACGCCCGGTGGCGGCGGTGCAGATGCGATCGGGAGCACTTACTATTCGTCTGCAACAGGATATAACATCAAAAAGTATATCAACAACGCCGACTATGCGGATCCTTCTAACAACGGCATCAATATCATACTACTCCGTTATGCGGAAGTATTGCTGACCTATGCGGAAGCAAAGATCGAATTGAATCAGCTGGATGCCAGTGTGTATGACGCTATCAATAAAGTAAGGAACAGCCGCGACGATGTCAAATTGCCTGATATTGCCATGGGAAAGACCCAGGCTGAATTACGCGCAATTGTGCGGCGTGAGCGTACCGTGGAACTTGCTTTTGAAGGATTGCACCTGTTTGATATCAGAAGATGGAAAACAGGCGCTACGGTGATGCAGGGGCCGGTTTACGGCATGACCTATATCAGCAACGGGCAGCCCGTTACGGTGGAGGCAGTGTCTTCTACAAGAACGTTCACGGACAAACATTATCTTTGGCCCATTCCGCAAAAAGAAAGAGATCTGGACCCGAATCTGTCTCAAAATAAAGATTGGTAATATGAAATGTTATGCAACGTCTTATCGTCATATAGCCCGTTTTACGGGCTATATGACGATCCTGTTAGTTTTCCTGATGGTATTATCTGCCGGTAGCTTATTCGCTCAACAGCGGCCTAATATTATTTTTGTCCTGGCTGATGATATGGGTTATGCCGACCTGAGTTGTTATGGCAACCCGGTGATCGAAACGCCTTTCCTGGATAAAATAGCCAGTAAGGGCGTTAAGGCCACCAACTATGCGGTGGTTTCACCAACCTGCTCTCCATCCAGAGGGGCGCTGCTCACGGGCCGGTATCCAACACGGTATAATATCCCTTCCCCTTTGTCTCCGGGATCGGATCTTGGATTATTACCCAATGAGCTCACCATCGCCAATGTGCTCAGATCCGCTAATTATCATACGGCCATGATCGGGAAATGGCATCTGGGCGATAAAAAAGGGTTGCTTCCCCTGGAGCACGGCTTTGAAAGTTACTATGGTTTACTGTACAGTCACGATTATCATCCGCCCTATGTAAAAACTGATACCACCATTAAGCTGTTCCGCAATTATGAGCCGGAAGTATTGCGGCCGGCAGATAGCTCGCTCACTAACCTGTACAGCAAAGAGGCCATCAGCTATATCAAGCGGCAGAAAAAGGGCCAGCCTTTTTTCCTGTACCTGGCTTTCAACATGCCGCACCTGCCTGTATGGTTTGCCGCCCAGAAGAAGGGCTGTGATCTCACCAAAGGTGGTGAGCTGGGATGTGTGATCAATGAAATGGACCAGCGGCTGGCGAATATATGGAGCGCGGTTGAGAAACAGGGCCTGGGGGATAATACGATACTCATTTTCTCCAGTGATAACGGCCCCTGGAATAATTACAATGCCCGTATGGAAGGCGATAGCGTAACCCATCGCAATCATACCGGTTATGCAGGCGTATTCCGCGGCAGTAAAGCTACTACTTACGAAGGCGGTACACGCGTGCCGTTCATCGTATACTGGCCGGGGCATATCCAGCCAAAAGTTATCAAGTCGCCACTCACCTGTCTGGATGTATTGCCTACATTAGCGCAATGGGCCGGGGCTAAACTGCCTGCCAATACAACGATCGATGGGGAATCCGTAGCAGGTCTCCTTACCGGCAAGTCTGCTCAATTCAACCACAAACCATTTTATTATGTGCATAATAACTGGCTGCAGGCAGTCAGGGATGGTGACTGGAAGCTCCGCATTGTCACTGAAAACGGAACACAGCAAACAGAACTATTCAATCTTTCCGAAGACCCGGCTGAAAGGGAAAACCGTAGATACCGGGATCCGCAAGTTTATGAGCGGATGCTGACACTTTTTAACAGCTATCCGGATCAGGCCAATACCCGTAATAGCCATTCGAAATAAGTAAAAGAGGTGTATCACAAATAGGATACGCCTCTTAACTTTTTTTATATTTTTACTGATCATCTTAGTCATCATTTAATTTTTGCTATGAGATTAGTGTGCTCCTTCTTTTTCTTCTTAATCTATTCTTGTACGACCGCATTTGCGCAGCAACAGTCCTATGTTGATGCAAAAGAACTTACCTTGATCGGAAAGGCCCAGCCCATCCCATCATTTTACCACCGCGTAGATACTGCCCGGTACAGCGGAATGCCGCTGGCAGTAAAGAAGCTGTTCACTAATGCAGCGGGTCTTGCTATTGTGTTCAAAACAAATAGCCCGGTTATTTCTGCGAAATGGCAAACAACAGATACGGCCGCGCCAAGCAATATGACGGCTATTGCATCTATGGGGCTTGATCTTTATATAAAGCGGGATGGGAAATGGGTGTTCGCAGGCGTAGGAAGACCTAAAGGCAATAATACCGTAGCAAACCTGGTATCGAATATGGACGGAACCGAAAAGGAATGTTTGCTCTATCTTCCCTTATATGATGAGGTGCTTAATTTGCAAATTGGCGTAGCGCCTGGCAGCCATATTGAACCGCTTCAAAACCCATTCAAAGGAAAGATCGTCATTTACGGGTCCAGTATCCTCCAGGGCGCCTCGGCCAGCCGGCCGGGAATGGCTTATCCGGCCCGTTTGTCCAGAAAATACGGTTTAAATTTTATTAACCTTGGCGTGAGCGGCAACGGGAAAATGGAAAAGGAAGTAGCGGATATGGTAGCAGATATAGATGGGGATGCATTCGTCCTGGATTGCGCTCCCAATCCCAGTCCGGAGCAGATCACGGAAAGAACGGCCTACCTGGTTAAAACCATCCGGCAAAAGCACCCGCAAGCTCCTATTGTAATGATACCAAGCGTGGTGCGGGAAGGAGGAAATTTTGATCTGAAAATAAAGGAGCGGGTAGCCAATCAAAACAAGAACTTTAAAACAGAATACGAAAAACTAAAAGCACAGGGGATCAAAGACCTCTATTTTATAGAAGGCAATTTGTTAGGTACGGATCATGAAGCCTCGGTAGATGGGATACACCCGAATGATCTGGGCTTTGACAGGATGTTGCAGGTGATTGAGCCGCCTTTGATGAAGATTTTAAGCAAGGTTAAAGGATTATGAACGTAGTGTGGCTGATGCTATTTTTTAACTTTCTCATAGTCATAAATTTTTCTGACAAAAAATATAATAACGGAGACAATTGGCATCGCTACTGATAAAAGCCCACAGATGGCCAAAAAGGCGCGAAAGCCTACACCGCCCAGCGGGGCATCGTTTGGGCGGGTTACAATGTGCGCGAAGAACAGCAAAACACCAATGTTCACAAGGATACAGGTAATATATGGTACGATGCTTTTTCCGGAGGAGAGCGAAAAGCGGATCAGCAGGCTATAAATGATGACAAGACCCAGACAGAGCAGCAATAATATGAGGGTTAATTCTGACATAAAGTTCACTTTTAATTAAACTTGATCCATAAAACTCTTTCCTATATCCGTTTAACGCCCAAATATAAAAAAACGCCATAACAAATAAAGTTCATGATGACGTCTTGTGCGCTCCAAGAGAATTATTTCCAACGTCAATGATCCATTCTTCAAACGTATGATTTAAAATCATCATAGGTATCGTAATAAAAGACTACCTTTGCGCGGGAAAAAAAAGACGCCCATTTTTAACATCTATTATCTATGAAAAAAATCTTATTGGTATTGTTAGCCACCGGCATCGCTTTTTATGCATGTAAAAAAGACGACAAGGCAGATACTACTACACCGCCCACTGAAGAAGTAGAAGCAGTAGACACAAAGGACCCTCAGGCAATGACTGCCGCCATTAAAGTTTTCTATGGCGCCAACACCAAAGGCACTTTGCCTGCGCCCGTAGGTACAGGAGCTCCCATACTAAAGGCCAACAGTGCGCCCATTCCTGCTATAAATGGCCATTACGCGGTTATTGCGCCGGAACTAACATCTGGCAGCGTAGCAGGTTATTATGTACAAGTGAATGGTGCAGACTCCTATTTTAAAATAGACTATTCTAAGGCCAGGAATGCCCGTAAGGCGCAGGCTCCCGGCAAACGCCACGGTAGCTTCCGCATGCTTGGTGATAATTCCGATTCTGTGATCGTAATAAAGCTGCCGGAAAATGCTACGCCGGATACTTTCTGCATCACCTATGCTGCTTATGATTCTGCGAACCATGTGAGTAATGCCATAAGCACTTGCATTGTCATTATTCCTGGTGGCGGCGGTACAGAAGGCGCTGCATTGGTTGGTAACTGGAAGTTGAACAGGAAAAAATACCTGGCTGCTGAAAATTGGATGGAGGACTATTACAAGCCTGATACTAACTATCTCCAGTTTAAATGCAGTGCAGATACATTGGATCTTTGCGACGGTGCAAGCGGCTGCATGACGCTCATCAGCTCTATTAGCTGGGTAGACAAAGAAGAATTAACCATAACAGCTGAAGGTGGTTACAACTATATGTACCTGGACAAATTTCACAATATAGAAAGGGTACACAATTCCTGTACGGATCCCACCTATTACGAATATAGCGCTGGCGATTCATATAACAGCATATGGTCCTACAATCCAGCCACCATGCAGATCACCATTATTTCTGGCGATCCTGACAACTATGAGGTTGGTATTGTTGATGTAACTGAACTGTCCGCCACCAGGATGGTCTTTAAAGGTCCGGAAGAATATGTGGAATGGGTGAAGAAATAAGCCATTATCCTATCTATCCTTATACGCAAATGGTCCCGGTGATTTACCGGGACTTTTTTATTAGATAGAAGAGTCCATACCTAAAGAGACATTTCAGAAATCTCAGATCAGACGAATAAAATATTGTATTGTTAAGGGCGGAGATCGATTTGTTGGAAAAGCATTATTGGAGGGCAATAAAAAAGGGGGAAAATTTTTCAATTTTCCCCCTTAAGTGCGGAAGAGGAGATTCGAACTCCCAAGCCCTTTCAGGCACTACCACCTCAAAGTAGCGCGTCTACCAATTTCGCCACCTCCGCAGGTATGAAGTGGCTGCAAAAATAATCCGTTTTTTAAAATGTACAAATTTATTATCTGTCCCGCCTATTTTCTGAGTATGATCCGGAACGTCGTCCCCTTGGTCAGCTCGGAGGATTTCACGAACAGCCGCCCCTTATGATAGTCTTCAATAATACGTTTGGCCAGGGATAACCCCAGCCCCCAGCCCCGTTTTTTGGTGCTGAAGCCCGGTTTGAACACCTTTTCATAGTTGGCTTTGGGAATACCCTTGCCGGTGTCTGTCACGTCTATAATAATATCCGCCGGGTGGTTCTCTATAAAAAGGTCAATGGTGCCCTTGCCTTCCATGGCGTCCAGGGCGTTCTTGAGCAGGTTCTCCACCACCCAGTCAAACAGGGGAGGGGAGATCATGGCCGGGATCTCCGGGTCGCCGGCGTGTACGGTAAACTGTACCCGCTGGGGCGCTCTTTTGCGGATGTAGGCGGTCATATGCTCTATCTGCGCTACAATATTCTTTTCTTCCAGTTTGGGTACGCTGCCTATCTTGGAGAAGCGGTCGGTGATCAGTTTCAGGCGGTCTACGTCCTTGCCCAGCTCTGTGACCACGCTTTCATTACCTTCGGTTTCCTTAAGCAGTTCCAGCCACGCCTCCATGGAGGAGAGGGGGGTGCCTAGTTGGTGGGCGGTTTCCTTGGCCAGGCCTACCCATACCAGGTTCTGGGTGGCGCGGTTGGTGGAGGAGAGGGCGAATAGCACCACTACAATGAACAGGGTCACCACCAGCAGTTGTATATAGGGGTAATACCGTACCTGTTTGAGGATCAGGGAGTCGCCGTAATATATATAGTAATAGATCTTCTGTTTGGCGTCTATTTCCATAATAAACGGCGGGTGTTTCTTCTTGAAGTTCTCGAGCTGGTTCTGCAGGTAACCCTGGTCCCTTACTATCTTTGTAGAGTCGAGGTTGCGGCTGTCGATGATCTCGCCTTTTTCATCGGTGAGGATAAGGGGGATGGTGGAGTTGTTGGTCACGATTTCCACGGCCAGGTTCAGGTTGGCGTCCGCGGGGGCTTGCAGCAGCTCCCGGTTGGCCTCCACCCACGTGGCCACTTTCTTGGTCTCTTCTTCCTGTATGCGTTGCGACAGGCTGCTTACGAACCATATGGTGGCAACGATGATCACCACCGCCATGGATACCAGTACAAACTTCCAGCCTATATATTGCTTAAACATATGCGCACCTAAGTTAGTATAATCTATTGAGAGTCCCGGGCCAGCGGTAGCCTGCCTGTGGACTTTTACCACAAATAATCGTGGATCGCCAGCTATGGACTTTTCAACTATCTTTGCCTCGCAAAAATGTTGTTCACGCATAAACGAAATATCCGTTGTCTGCATTGCCATCAGTAGCAGTAGTTATTTTAAACTGGAACGGGAAAGGTTTCCTGGAAAAGTTCCTGCCCAGCGTTTGCCGGTCTACTTACGGCAACCTGGAGCTGTACCTGGCGGACAATGCCTCTACAGACGATAGCGTGGCCTATGTACAGGCGCATTTTCCCCAGGTAAAGATCATACAGAACCCTTCCAACAACGGTTTTGCAGGTGGTTATAATGAGGCCCTGCAACATGTGCAGGCGGATATTTATGTGCTCCTGAACCAGGATGTAGAGGTGGAGCAGGGCTGGATAGAGCCGGTAGTGGCCTTGATGGAGGAAGACCGCCAGCTGGCGGCCTGTCAGCCTAAGCTGCGCGCCTATCATCAACCGGACGAATTTGAATATGCCGGCGCAGCGGGGGGATGGATGGACATCCTGGGGTATACTTTTTGCCGGGGACGTATATTATATACTACAGAGAAAGATAATGGCCAGTATGACGATGTACAGGATATTTTCTGGGCAACCGGGGCTGCCCTGTTCATCCGTGCTGCCTGCTTCCATGAGGTAGGGGGCTTTGATGCGGATTTCTTTGCGCATATGGAGGAGGTGGATCTCTGCTGGCGGCTGCAAAGGGCAGGCTACCGCATTGCCTATTGCCCGGATGCGCTGGTATTCCATGTAGGGGGCGGCAGCCTGCCCCAGGGGAATCCGCGTAAGTTGTACCTCAATTTCCGCAATAACCTGATGATGCTGTGGAAGAACCTGCACCCGGCAGATCGCTGGATCGTACTATTCCAGCGCGTTTTCCTGGATGTGCTGGCTGGCGCCAAGAGCCTCGCTGCCGGTAAGCCTAAGGACATGACGGCCATCATAAGGGCCTACCGGGACTATGCCCGCTGGCGCCGCAAATATGACCTGCGGCAGGATCAGCTGCCCTGGAAGAAGTTGCTGGATATGAAAGGGGTATTCCATGGTATCATGATCTGGCGCTATTATTTCCTGGGACGTAAAAAATTTGCAGAGCTCGAGCCGGTGAAAACCCGCAAGAAAAGGGCCTGAGCGTAGGGGATACTTTATTTTTTATCCTTATGCTTTAAGTAATCTGCGCATTTTGTATTAAAAATACTTTGATTATTATTTCACATGCTGTAAGTTTGCAACGCGAAAAAGAATAGATATGGAACAAAATACAATTGAAAATAAGAACGACATCTCCAACGACTGGGTTTCTTCTTCCCGCTTCATGTTTTATATGTCCGTTTTCTGCATTGTGGCATTTGTATTTGCCGGCAGTTGCAACTTGTATGCGCACCGTTATAAAGGTAAGCCTGATGTAGTTGTACCGGATAACACACTCTACAATCCGAAGTATAAATAAATTTGGTAATTACGGATTCTTGCTTATCTTTGCAATCCCAATTGAAAAAGTAAAGCAAAGTTCTTTTATCAAAACGCGGAAGTAGCTCATTTGGTAGAGCGCGACCTTGCCAAGGTCGAGGTGGCCGGTTCGAGCCCGGTCTTCCGCTCTGAAAGCAAAGCCTGTTTTAGTGCAAACTGAAACAGGCTTTTTTGTTTTATATATGTTCAGCTAAATACAGGCATCGCTGCTAGCTTTACTATGGACATTACATCACCGGCCGGTTAGCTGTCTACATGTATTAATCATCACCCCGCCTTCACCTTCTTCAAATACGCCGATGGCGGAATACCAAACTGCGCCTTAAAGCACTTACTAAAATAGAACGGATCATTCATCCCCACTTTATACGTCACCTCTGCCACTGTATACTCCCCGGTATTCAACAACTCCGCCGCCTTTTTTAAACGCACCAGCCTTATATACTCATTGGGCGAATATCCCGTAAGCCCTTTCACCTTCTTATAAAACAAGGTACGGCCTAGCTTCAGCGCCGCGGCAAATTCATCTACAGAGAACTGGGCATTATCCAGGTTGCGGTCAATGCTGAAATGCAGGCGGTCCAGGAACTTGCGGTCTGCTTCATTTTCGGCAATGGTCACTTCAAAGAAACCGGGATCATTGGAGAAACGTTTACGGATCTTTTCCCGCTGTTCAATAATGCGGATAATGGTGGTGAGCAAAAAGCGGGTGCTGAAAGGTTTGGCGATATAAGCATCTGCGCCGGCGTCTACGCCTTGTAGCTGATGCTCGCCGGAGGAGAGGGCAGTTAGCAGCACCACCGGTATATGGCAGGTCTGGAACTCATTACGGATGCGGCGCGTAATTTCGAAGCCATTCATTTCCGGCAGCATTACATCGCATACCACCAGGTCCGGGGCTATATCAATTGCCATGGCCAGGCCTTCGCGGCCATTCATGGCAGTATGTACATGAAAATATTTCCCCAGCTGTGTGGCCAGGTAATCGCAGATGTCCGGGTTGTCTTCAATGACCAGCACTTTGTAACGGGAGCAGGGCTCCGGCAGCTCCAGGCCGGCTGCATCCGGTATGTATGCCGCCTGCAGGGAGGTAGCGCGGGCAGCCTCCGTGGCGGCGTCTGGCGCCATCAGATCTTCTGCTGCGTATACGTCTTTGGAAAGGGGCAGGGTAACGGTGAAGGTTACACCGGCTGCGGGATTATTTTGAAAACTGATCTGTCCTTTCAATAATTCTACCAGTTCCCGGGTAAGGAATAATCCTATGCCCGTTCCCGTTACCTTGGTATTCAGCTGTGCGAAACGCTGGAAGATCTGGTCGCGTTTATTGTCCGGGATGGAGATACCGGAATCAGCCACCTGGATCTGCAGGGTGCCGGCCATCTCATCTACAATGGCGCGTACTTCTATACTGCCGCCGGCAGGCGTGAATTTATGCGCGTTGGAGAGCAGGTTGTACAGGATCTTATCCAGCTTATTATCATCCACCCACATCACCCATTCCGGTACATTGCTGTTGAACTGCAGGCGGATACGTTTCTGTTCCGCCAGGTCGTTAAAGCTATCACAGAGCTCCCGTAGTAAGGTGATCACCGGCAGCTCCCGCAGCTGTAGCTGCATGCGCTGGTGCTGGATCTTCCGGAAGTCCAGCAGCTGATCCACCAGGCGTAACAGGCGGTGCACATTCTTTTGCATAATGTGCAGATGTTTGCCCGTTTGCCAGGTGCTTTGCTGGCCGGGCAACAGGTTTTCCATGGCGCTTACAATAAGCGACAGCGGCGTGCGGAACTCGTGTGATATATTGGTGAAGAAGTTCAGCTTGTATTCTGTCAGCTCTTTTTCCAGCGCTACGGCATGTTGCAGATGATAGATCCGTTTGCGCACCAGGCGTATACCCAGCACCAGCGCTACTATCACACAGCCGTATAATATAAAGGCGGGCAAAGAGCGCCAGAAAGGCGGTTTTACAATAATACGTACGGAGGCTTCCTGCCGGCTCCAGCTACCATCGTTGTTGGTGCCCTTTACGCGGAAGGTGTACTCGCCCGGAGGCAGGTTCCGGTAAGTGGCGATGTTATAACCGGCTGGTGGGTTCCACTCATCTTCATAATTCTCCAGTATATAAGTGTATTTGTTCTGCTGCGGATTGCGGAAAGCCAACGAGGCAAATTCCAGGCTGAATACTTTTTGCCCGGGTTCCAGGATGATCTCTTTGGCGCTGCCGATGGCAGACTGTCCTTTGCTGCGCCTGGCCGGGCCACCGGCAATGCTGAAGCCTGTGAGCATCACAGGGGCTTCTACACTATCTGTTTTCATGAGAGAAGGATAGCAGCTATAAAATCCATCCATACAGCCCCATAGCTGCTGGCCGTTCCTTCTTTTGCAACAGGCTGCTTCGGCAAACAGGTTGCCAAGGGTGCTGTTGGAAAAATAGAAGATCTCGAAAGTATGTTTGTCGGGATCAAATCTGGTAAGGCCATTCTCTGTGCTGATCCAGAGATCGCCCTGCTCATCTTCCATCATGCCGTTCACAATATCGTGGGAGAGGCCCTGTTGTGTGGTATAGGTCTGAAAAGAGGCGGGTTGCTTGCCTGCCGCGGGTATAAAACGGCTAAAGCCGCCACCATAGGTGCCTATCCAGATCCGCCCTGCATGATCTTCGCAGATGGTCTTGATCACATTACTGGTTAATCCGTTGGGATGCCGTAGCCCGGACTGATATACTTTGAATGCCGTTTTATGCTGCAGCAGCTGATCCGGGTTAAATACGATCAGCCCATTATTGGTGCCTGCCCATATATCTCCTGCCTTATCCTGCAGCAAACAGCGTATGTCTTTTAAGGTTTCGTGGGTGCCAAAATAGTTGGAAAGCGTAAGATCACGGCCGCCCTTATACGTGGCCAGGTAAAGCCCTGCGCCAAAACTGCCGATCCAGATCCGGTGTTGCCGGTCTTTTAAAATGGTGTACAACAGGTTGCTTTTATTGCTGCCGGCTTCCTGTTCGGGCATCATAAACTGGCGGGCCGGCCATTGCAGCGAGTCCCGGTGTACTATATATAATCCCTGTCCCTTGGTGCCCAGCCATATATACCCTTTCTCATCCTCTTCTATACAATATATATTGGTGCTTTGATGGGGAAACAGGTGCTCCATGGAGCGAAGCTTCTGCAGCTGGCTATTGTAGAGGTTTAATGATCCGTTCTTGGTGCTTACCCAGATATTCCCCCGGCTGTCTTCGAACAATGTTTTTACAATATTGGCGGTATAATGCCGCGGGCTGTTTGTATCCGGGTAGTAATGGGCAACCGTAAAGGATTGCGGCACCAGTTTGTTTAAACCGGTATGTTCCGTGCCTACCCATATCAGGCCGGAGCGGTCTGTCAGTACGCTTAGCAGGTAGTTGGAGCTAAGCCCGTCCGGGTCATTGGTATGATAACTGAAATGCTGCAGGGTATCTGCCAGCCGGTTATAACAATACAGGCCGCCGCCATAGCTGGTGATCCAGGTATTTTGTTTGTTGTCTGTTTTAAAGCTTAAACGGTCGTCGTCTATCAGCCGCATTACCGGTGATGGTATTACCGTAAAGTGCCGGGTATGTGGTTGTACCGGGTCGTAATACCAGATAGTCCCGGAATGGTTATTTACCCATATTTCTTTTTGGGGAGAGGTGGTGATATCAATATGCCCAGGTATTTCTTCTCCAAAAATGCCGCCTGCAGGCAACAGTTTCCCGGAGCCCAGTTGCAGCAGTTTAACCCCTGCGCGGCTGGTGCCCAGCAGCAAGGTAGCGCTGTTTAACCAGGCTGCGCCGGTGAGCGCCAGGGGCTGCTCCATGGGCAGGGCGGTAAAAGTATGCAACTGCAGATGGTAGGCAAATACCTGCTGGCGGCTCACAAAATAGAGCTGCCCGTTTCCGGCAAATGCCTGTATAAAATCATAATGCTGACCGCCGGAGGTGGCGGCAAAGCTGTCCATTAGTTTCCCGTCTGCATTTATGCGGTATAATCCATTGGCCGTACCGATCCAGATATTATGCTGCCCGTCCTCATACATGAAATTCACATGCTGACTGCCCGGTAGCGGATAACGCTGGGATACAAATATGCCCCGCTTACGCTGCACGCGCAGGCAGCCATTGGACCGGCCATATAACCAGGTGTCGCCTGTGGATGACTGGAACAGCTGGTCATAGCTCAGCTCTTCATTGCCCAGGCTATATGCTATAAATGATTCCTGTACCGGATCAAAACAATGAAACCTGCCTTCAAAGGTTTTTACCCATATAAAACCATAACGGTCCTCATGCAGCTCGCGGATGCGGGTGTCACTGATGGAATGTGGATTCCCGTATTCCGGCCGGTATACAATGAATTTTTTGCCATCGTACCGGTTCAGGCCATTCAGGGTGCCTATCCATATAAATCCTTTTTTATCCTGCAGGAGGCAGCGCACTGTATTCTGGGAAAGTCCGTCGCGGGTAGTGAGTTGTTCCAGGCCAATACTGCTATTAAAAGTGGAATTGACGGCGGATTGGTTGGCATATGCAGCTATATGACATAGGAATAGCAAAATACAGCTGCAAATGTTGGATACACATTTCAGTGATTGCATAACGGAATTTTAAAGGCTACCGGAATTTGCCAATAAATAACAAAATTTCCATCCCATGCTCTCCTAGTCACCCCGCGCACTGTACATTTTTACAGCATAAAAGCAATTTCTCCATGTGCTGAACCCGTTTTTACTGCCAATTTTATAGCGGACAGGGGGGATTCACTAAATCAACGCGAAATATGTTAAGGGGAATTTTAGTACGATGGCTGGTAACCGGGACAATGATGCTACAGGCATTATATGTACAGGCTCAAATAGGGGACTACCGGCAGGACTTCAACAAAAAAGGGAACACAGTTCATTTCACCACTACCAGTGCGGAAGTACAAGTGGAATTTTGTACGCCTGCCATGTTTAGGGTGCGCGCCAGCCGTAATGGCAGTTTTGCGCCTAATGAACCATGGATGGTCACCGCTTACGACTGGCCGGCGGTGGATGTGCGGACAAAGGAAACAACTGCCCGTTTCGAATTGCAGACGGATGCCCTGCGGGTGATCGTTAATAAACAGCCTTTCACTATAGACGTATTTACGGCGGATGGGCGCCTGTTATCTTCAGAATCGGGCGCCGGCGCATTATTGTCTGCCGATAGCACCGGTTGCCGGAAAAGATTACAACCGGATGAGCATTTCTTTGGTTTTGGGGAGCGGATGGATTTCCTGGACCGCCGCGGCAAAACCGTACGGCTGAATGTGGAAAGAGGGTCCGGCATGCCCCACGCTACCGGCGCCTATAATATACTAGCGGCCAACTACAGCCCGGTCCCCTTTTTTATGAGCACCAAAGGATACGGCATTTTCCTGCATAGCTCCTTTGCCTCTACCTGGGATATGGGCAGTACCGTTCCTGATCAATACACCTTCAGCGCCGAACAAGGCAACGCGGAGCTGGACTACTATTTTATATATGGTCCCGGTTTTGCCGGCATACTGGATCAGTACACCGCGCTAACGGGCCGCTCTCCCTTAATGCCCTCGTTTGCCATGGGGCTGCACGTAGGCACCTACAGCGGCGGCACCTGGGGATATGAGCAGCATACCTCCGTAAGTTATGTGCTGGCATTGGCCCGGCGCTACCGGGAACTGGGTATCCCGGTAGACATCCTGTTCCTGGATTCTACCTGGCGCCTGTTTGGTAAAAACGGCGGAAAAGGCGCTACCAGTTTCGAATGGCGGGAAACCTTCAACAATCCCAAGACCATGTTCGATACCCTGTACGCCATGCATTTTGGCGCAGTAGGCCTGCATATACGGCCCCGCCTGGATAATGGCCTGCACAACCGGTTGCTGGATAATGCCGTTGCCGGCGGGTATACCTACCCGGAAGCCAAAGGCCCCGGTGAGTTTCCTAACTATTTTGACAGCAGCGCCGTAAACTGGTGGTGGGACCATGCCGTGATGAAAGTGGCCAGCATTGGCGCCCGTTTCCTTAAAACAGACGAAGGCAGCTCCTTTGGCCACCTGGCCAACGAGAGCAATAAAGTAGGCCCTACGGGCGATGCCGTGCGTAAGCTGCACAATATATTTCCGCTTGCCTATACCAAAGCGCCCTACGAAAAATTTGCGGCTTATAATGGCATGCGGGGCATGAACCAGACCCGCGAAGGCTGGGCTGGCATTCAGCGTTATCCTTACATTTTTGCGGGCGATTGGCCCAGTGAGTGGCAATATTTTGAACCGGTGATACGTGCGGGTCTTAATATCGGATTGTCTGGCGTAGGCTACTGGGCGCATTGTATGGGCGGCTTTGAACGCCCCGCGGATCCGGAGCTGTATATCCGCTGGTGCCAGTTCGGGATGCTGAGCCCTGTGGCCATGGTCTTTGGTATGGACCATCCTGGTTACAAAGAGCCCTGGAACTATGGTAAGGAGGCGCTGGCCAATTTCATAAAATATGACCACCTACGTTACCAGCTGTTGCCTTATCTCTATAGCAACGCTTATGATATGTACACCACGGGCATGCCCCTTATGCGGGCCCTGGTGCTGGCTTACCAGGATGATCCAAATGTATATGATATCACCGACGAGTACCTGCTGGGCAGCAGCCTGCTGGTATGCCCGGTAACGCAAAAAGGCGCTGCCACCCGTATCGTATACCTGCCGCAAGGCCAGTGGATAGACTACTGGACAGGTAAAACCTATGCAGGCAAACAATACCTGAATGTGGTAACGCCGCTGGATCAGCTGCCGCTGTATATAAAAGCCGGCAGTATCATCCCCACCCAGCCTGTGCAGCAATATGTAGGCGAGCGGGTGATCGATACGCTGACATTAGATATCTACCCGGGCGAAAACACAGCTTTCAGGCTGTATGAAGATGATGGGAAAAGCCTGGATTACCAGCAGGGGAAATTTGCTACCACTACCATTAGCAGCAATACTGTGAATGAACATCTGAAGATCTCGATAGCGCCGGCAACTGCCAACTATAAAAGTACCTTAAAGCGCTTTTTGCTGAAAGTACACCTGCCGGCAAAACCAAAGAATGTAACTGGCACTGCTGCCATCAAATGGGACTATGATGCAGCAACGCAAATACTGGAGATAAGCGGTATGCCGGCCGGGACAGCCGGTAGCGTGGACATTGTACAACTATAACATAGTATGCAGGTAGAACATGAACATAACCGGCAGCAGCATCTCAAACAGCTAAAAAGGCTGGAAAAGGTGCTGGTCCTGCTCTTCATCCTCGCTTGCGCCCTGCTCTTTTATTTCCTGTTATGAAACATTTTGATTCAAATTCTACTCCACATGAAAAATGAAACCTTCCAACCTTATCCCTCGCGCATCTTCCGCATTTTGTTGATGTGCGCCTTACTGGTGATCCAGTATTCCAACGGTTTTGCCCAGGGTGGTCATCCTATCGATGGCCAGGTACTGGATGCTGATGATAAATCACCGCTGCCAGGCGTAAACGTACGCGTTAAAGACACTAATACAGGTACTGTTACCGATGCACAGGGGCGTTTTCACCTGAATGTGCACAAAATGGCGGGTTTGATATTTACTTATGTAGGCTATGAGACCAGGGAAATAGCGGATCCACGTGATCCCAAACTCACCGTTGAGCTCTCCAAAGTGAACCAGGGCCTTACAGAGGTGCTGGTGATCGGTTATGGCACCAGCCGTAAACGCGATATTACCGGCGCAGTGGCTACCTTCAATGCAAAAGGGATTGAAGAGCGGCCGGTTACCCGTGTTGATCAGGCGCTTATTGGCCAGATGCCGGGCGTGCAGATCCGGCAGCAAACCACTATGCCGGGCGCGGGTTTTAGCGTACAGGTTAGGGGCTCCGGCTCCATCAGCGCCGGTACAGAGCCGCTGTATGTGATAGATGGTTTTCCGCTGGATGTGGTGAGCCAGAGCGCTTCCGGTGGTTTTACCGGTAACCCGCTGAACAACCTTAATCCCAATGATATTGAAAGCATACAGGTATTAAAAGATGCTGCCGCTGGCGCTATCTATGGCTCCAGGGCGGCTAACGGGGTGGTGATCATCACTACCAAAAGAGGCCGCGTTGGCAAACCGCAGGTAGCGCTTAACGCGTATGCCGGCGTTAGCCGCGCTGCCAGGAAACTGGATGTGCTTTCGCCGGAAGAATGGATTGAGCAGGCTACAGAACTGGCCAATTATAAATGGGTGAACTCCGGCGCGGGCAGAACGGCTTCCCAAACCAATGACGAACGCAGGGCTATCCTGGGACTTGCGCCGGGCGCCTATAATAATAACTTTATGCCGGATGACAGATGGACCATGCCCGGCCATCCGGGGCTGGAATATGTGGACTGGCAGGATACTGCTTTCAGAGCGGCGCCTTTCCAGAACTATCAGCTGTCTGTAAGCGGCGGTACGGATGCAGTACGTTATTTCTTCTCCGGCAATTACCTGAACCAGGAAGGTGTATTGATCAATTCTGGTTACAAGAACTACGCCGCCAGGGCTAATATCGAAGTGAACGCCACCAAACGGCTAAAGTTCGGGTTTAACCTGGCGCCTACCTACTCAGAAACGAACTCGCCCAGCGCGGAAGGGAAGGACAACCAGTTGATGAAATTATTCAACATGGCGCCCATTGTGGAAGATACCGCAGGTATCAACTCAGGCGCCGGGAAAAACTCCGTGTATCCCTGGGCTACCTCCAGCGTAAGCCCGGTAGCTTTCCTAAACCATACCATCAACCAGAATAAAACCACGCGTATCCTGTACTCGATGTATGGCGATTATGAGCTGCTGAAAGGGCTGGCATTCAGATCTACCCTCAACTATGATGAAGCGAACCAGAACACTAAAAAATATACGTCTGATTTTGCTACCGGCAATCCGGCCCAGTATTTAGCACAGCCAGGTAAGAACTCCTCCGGCTCTTACAGCGGTTATAAAAAGCAGAACTTTGTGAACGAGAATACGCTGAGCTATAACCATAGCATCGGCACAGATCACACCATTTCCGCGGTGGCGGGTTTCTCCTACAACTATGTGCATATCGAGAACTTTACGCTAAGCACTGCCGGCGGCTTTGCCAACGATATTGTAACTACGCTCAACAATGCCATTCCTAATACAAATGGTGTAACGGTAACGGGTAACACTACGGAAAGCAATAACGCGCTGCTCTCTTATTATACACGCTTGCAATATGGCTTCCGCGATAAATACCTGCTTAGCGCCAGCATCCGCCGGGATGGTTCATCCCGTTTCGGAAGCGCTAACAAATGGGGCACCTTCCCTTCTGTATCCGCAGGCTGGCGTATCTCTGAAGAGCCATTTATGAAACGCCAGAGCCTTTTTAACGATCTGAAGCTGCGCGCCAGCTGGGGCAGGGCGGGTAACTACAGCATAGGCGATTATGCCACCCAGGCTTTGCTCACCGGCGCTAATTACAGCTTTGGCGGCAATACCCCGGTTACCGTAACCGGCCAGATCCCTAACGGTATTCCCAACCCGTTGCTGCAATGGGAAATGTCAAATACATATGATGCCGGTTTCGACGCTTCGCTGTTAAAGAGCCGGGTAAACATCGTGTTTGATGTATATGAAAGAAGGAACACAAGGCTGCTGCTGAACATTCCTGTTCCCGCTGCCAGCGGTTTTACCAGCAGCCTGCAGAATATAGGCGCGGTAAAAAATACTGGTGTGGAGCTGGCGGTAAACACCATGAACATCGTAAAACGCGATTTCCAGTGGAGCACCAATGCCAATGTTGCCTACAATAAGAATGAGGTATTATCACTTGGCCCGGATGATGCGCCCATTAACGTATCTGCGGCCTATAGCGGTAACCCTGCTTTCCTGCTGCAGAAAGGGCTGCCCATGTATAGCTTTTACCTGATAAAAACCATTGGCACTTTAACGGAAGCAGATATGGCAGACGCCAAAATAGCCAAACTGAGCGGACAAACCGTAGGTGACGCCAAATACCTGGACGCTAATAAAGACGGCAAGATCGATGCGAACGACCGTGTGGTTGCCGGCCAGCCTACGCCCAAATTTACCTGGGGCATCACCAACACTTTCAAGTATAAAGATTTTGACCTGAACGTACAGGTGTATGGCCAAACGGGCGGTTCCATTTATTCTTTCCTGGCCCGCGCTATTGACAACCCGGCCAATGGCCGCGCTACCAACCTGGGGGTCTGGCGTGACAGGTGGACGGCTGCCAACCCTAATCCCAATGCGCCCAGGGGCAAGATCGGGCTGGGTTATACCATACCGCTGTTCACCACTGATTGGTTGTACTCTTCCAATTTTGTACGCATACAGAACATTACCCTGGGTTATAACCTGAAACGTTATCTCAAATCTGGTTTCATCAATAATGCCCGCGTATATGCCACGCTGCAGAACTGGTTTAGCTGGGATAACTATAAAGGCGGCGTAAACCCCGAGGCGCAGAATACCAACGTAAGCGGCAGCGGCAGCTACCCTTTACCCGGCGACTATGGCGCTATGCCGCTCAACAAAACAGTTATCGTTGGCGTAAATGTTACTTTTTAGCGAATACTTAAATTGATCATCTCATGCAACGTCTATCATATATTTCAATATTGTTTTCACTGGTGATATTGAGCGCCTGTAGCAAGAAGCTGGACCTGAACCCTGTTTCCAATATTACCACGGAGAATTTTTATACCAATCTCAGTGATTTTCAGCAGGCCGTTAACGGCGTCTATAACAAGCTGCGGGCCTACCCGGACTGGGCCATGTGGATGGGGGAGATGCGCTCTGATAATGTGAATCCTGCCTCTGACGGTAACCGTGACTGGCAGGGCATCAACGATTTCTCGCCCAACCTTACCACCACTGCTTTTATTGTAAGCGCCTGGAATGATGCATTCAACGGAGTATACAATGCCAATACCGTATTGGATGCTATCGCTGCAAAAGGTACCGGCATCCTGTCGGATTCGCTGAGCAGGCGTTTTACCGCGGAATGCCGTTTCATACGGGCATTCTATTATTTCAACCTCCTGCGTTTCTATGGCAAAGTGCCCATTATTGATAAGGTGATGACCATTACAGAAGTGGGCAATATTGGCAGAAGCCCAGTACCAGACGTGTATAATTTTATCATAGGGGATCTGCAGTATGCTATAGATAATCTGCCGGCTTCTTATCCCAACGCAGACCTGGGCCGGCCCACAAGCTTTGCTGCCAAAGGCATGCTGGGATTGGTGTATATGACAAAATCCGGCCCTACCTATGGTATAGACGGCGGCCCTGGTCTTAACAGCAACGAGTATGATAAAGCGCTGGCCCTGTTCAATGATATTATCAACAGCGGCCGTTATGCCTTCCTGAATGATTATGCCAGCATCTTTTCCTATACCAACGAGAATAATAAAGAGGTACTGTTTGATATACAATTTGTGTCCACCACCAACGGCGCGGATTTTCCCAGCCAGCTAGTGCCGGATACTTACTGGACCGGTCTGGGCTTGCAAAGTTATGGCAACGGTTATGGCTCCGCCTCTTACAATGTAACAAAGAATATGCTGCAGTCTTACCGCGATAACGCAGGCGGCGGCGTGGATAAACGGGATACTTTCTCCATACAGCACGCCTATGCTCCATCTGCATCCGCGCCAACGGTAATGGATACTACACGTCCCTTTATCCGGAAATACATTGACATGAATAGAAAGGGTACTAAGCGGGATGATTGGCCGATCAACTTCATCGTATTGCGCTATACGGATGTGCTGATGATGAAGGCGGAATGTATTCTACACGGCGCAACCGGCTCACAGGCGGATGTTGATAATATCGTAAACCAGGTAAGAAGCCGCGCCGGCGTAGGGCCTACAGCCAATGTAACCCTGGCGGCATTGATGGAAGAGCGCCGCCGAGAGTTCCTGGGAGAAGGGCTCCGCTGGAACGACCTGGTGCGCGAAGGCATGGCCGTGAGCACCATGAACGCCTGGATCGCCAGCGATAGTGCAACAGCCACCGTGCATGAGGTAGTGCCCCAGTTTATTATTTACCCGGTGCCACAAGCGGAAATACTGGCAAAACCCGGGCTGTACGATCAGAACAACGGTTATTATTAATCAGAAAAATATTCCACATGAAGACACTATTGTTTGCGTTGTTATGCGCTACGCCTACTGTTGTAACCATGGCACAGCAGGTAATGGAAACCGGCGGGCAACAACCCATGCCCGCCTCCTGGATCGACAGCAAAACGCATCATAAGGTAGTACGCCTTACCAATCTGCCCGGCTCCAATGCCAGCTTCTATTTTCATAACAACCCTTTTATTGGTAATAAAATGGTGTTCTACAATACCGGCGAAGCGGGCAAACAGATCTACACCGTTGATCTGAGCACCTTAAAAACAGAGCAGGTCACGCAGCAGGCGTCTCCTATGAATGGGGAAATTGCCGCGCCTAAAGGCAGGAATGTATTTTACCAGATCAAGGACAGCGTGTTCTCTACCAATATTGACACGAAAAAAACAGAACTGCGTTTTGTATTCCCGGCTGATTTTAAAGGCAGCATCACTACGCTCAATGCAGACGAGACCTTATTGGGTGGCGCCTGGTCAACCGATGCAGAAAAGGCTATCTCCAAAGCAAACCCGGAGAAACATGATTACTTCGGTAAGATCTATGATGCCCATCTGCCGCGCACCTTATTCGTGATAGACCTGCGCACCAGATCGCTGCGTAAGATCTTTTCAGACAGCGCCTGGCTGAACCATGTGCAGTTCTCGTCTACCGATCCCTCATTACTGATGTTCTGTCATGAAGGCCCCTGGCATAAAGTAGACCGTATCTGGACCATTGATATCAACACAAAAAAAGTACGGCTGATGCACAAGCGCACCGTGGATATGGAAATTGCCGGGCATGAATTCTTTTCACCGGATGGAAAGACCATTTGGTTTGATCTGCAGCAGCCGCGCAGCGTGACCTTTTACCTGGGTGGCGTGGATGTAAAAACATTGAAGGAAAGAAAGTACTCGCTGGATCGGAATGAGTGGAGCATCCACTATACTACTGACGTCAAACAGCAGCTGTTTGCCGGAGATGGCGGTAACCCTGGCCAGGTGGCAAAAGCCCCGGATGGGGAATGGATCTACCTGTTCCGTCCGGAGGGAGATAAGTTTGTATCAGAGAAACTGGTAGGTATGCAGCATCATAACTACAAGCTGGAGCCTAATGTGCATTTCTCTCCAGATGGCAAATGGATTATTTTCAGGGCCAATTTTGAAGGCGTGCAGGAAGTGTATGCGGTAGAGATAGCCAATAACGCAACGGCACACAATTAATCATATGATCTCAAGAAGAGCTTTCCTTGCCGGTATGGGCAGCACTTTATTGTATAGCAGGCTGGCGGGTATGGGATGGCAGGAACGTCCCATATCCGCCTTCAGCAAACACCTGCACCCCGTAGGCCGTGCGCTGGAAATGAAAGACTGGTATGTGTGGTGTAATAGCCCGGTAGAAGGGGAAGATGGAAAGATCCACGTCTTCTTTTCCCGCTGGCCGGCTAAGCTGGGCATGGGCGGATGGATCAAAGGATCAGAGATCGCCCATGCGGTAGCTGATCACCCGGAAAAACCGTTTACGTTTGTGCAAACGGTACTGTCTCCCAGAGGGCCCGGTTATTGGGATGCTACTACCTGCCATAACCCGAACATTCAAAAGATCGGAAATAAGTATTATCTTTTTTACATGGGTAATTCCAATGGTAAAACAGATACAAAACGTATAGGGCTGGCGATAGCAGACTCCCCTTACGGGCCCTGGCAACGTAGTGATACGCCTTTACTGGAAGCCGGCGCGCCCGGCGACTGGGATGATCATTGTACCACCAACCCTGCGTTGGTGCATCATCCCAATGGCGAGTACTGGCTGTATTATAAATCATGGAATACGGCAGACTATGAGCGGGATGCGGGTAAACCCATCCGCGGCAACCGCAAATACGGGCTGGCCATTGCGCAGCAACCGGAAGGGCCTTATCATAAATATCCGCATAACCCGCTGATAGACTTTTCCGGCCTGGGTGATAACAAACAGCTGGAAGATGCTTTTGTATGGTACGGGCAGGGCCGTTTTAATATGCTGGCCCGGGATATGGGCGTATATGATCAGCGGTCCGGTTTATATATGGAAGCAAAGGATGGCCTCAAATGGTCTCTTCCTTCCATTGCGTATTATGATGCCGCACACTATCATATACAGGAACCGGCGCCGCCGGCATCGCTAAAGCGGTATGGCCGTTTTGAAAGACCACAGCTGCTGATGTTAAAGGGTAAACCCGCTTATATGTTTACCGCCGCGCAGGGCGGACAGTTTATGACCGCTTCATCTTTTATATTCAGGATAAAATAATAGCCACGTTATTATGCACACCAGAGGATTACTTATTGCCTGTTTGTTGATCTGTTCTTTCCAGTTGCCCACGCAGGCGCAGCAAAATGAAACTTTGCGCTGGCCGCCCGTTCATCCGGAAACACGCCCCTGGACCCGCTGGTGGTGGCTGGGGAATGCGGTGGACACACCGGGGTTGGCTTACAACCTGCAGGCCTTTCAACAGGCAGGCATAGGAGGGGTAGAGATCACGCCTATCTATGGCACAAAAGGATTTGAGCAGCGCTTTATCCCTTTTCTTTCTCCACAGTGGATGCATATGCTGGGTTATACCATTAATGAAGGCAAACGTTTAGGCCTTACGGTGGATATGAATACCGGTACCGGGTGGCCTTTTGGCGGGCCTGGTATCAAACCGGAAGATGCGGCAGGCAAGGTGTACTTCAAGGAATATACATTGCAGGGTGGGCAACAGCTGCAGGAGCCGGTACGTTATGATCCGCCGCGCCGCTCACAACCTACTGAACAGCCTTCCCATCAACCCCCGCCACCGGCAGTATTACAGGCATTAATGGCCTATGGCCCGCAGGGCCGCATACTCAATCTCACAGAAAAGGTGAATGCAGCCGGCGCCTTAAACTGGACAGCCCCTGCTGGTAGCTGGCAACTGGTAGCGCTGTTTAACGGCAAAACCGGGCAAAAAGTAAAACGCGCTTCGCCAGGCGGCGAAGGCTGGGTAATGGATCATTTTTCCAAACCGGTGGTGACTGGTTACCTGGAAGGGTTCACTACCGCATTTAAACAAACAGGCACGCCTGCGCCACACGCTTTTTTTAATGACTCCTATGAGGTCTTTGGCGCAGACTGGTCTGCGGATCTGCTGCAGGAGTTTGCCAAACGCCGCGGTTACCGCCTGGAGGATTACCTGCCTGCATTCCTGGGGCATGGCAACCAGGATACCGTACGCCGTGTGGTGAATGATTACCGGGAAACACTGTCTGATATGCTGCTGGAGAATTTTACCCATAACTGGACCAGCTGGGCGCACCATATGGGCAGCACTACCCGTAACCAGGCCCATGGCTCGCCGGCCAATCTGCTGGACCTGTACGCCGCGGTGGATGTGCCGGAATGTGAATCCTTTGGCACCACCCATTTTAATATCCCCGGTCTCCGGATAGATAGTAACGAGATCCGCCATACGGAAGCTAATCCCCTGATGCTGAAATTTGCCCCTTCCGCGGCGCATATCACTGGTAAAAAGTTTGCATCCGCAGAAACCTTTACCTGGTTAACAGAGCACTTTAAAACGGCGCTATCGCAGTGTAAACCGGAACTGGATAATATGCTGCTCTCCGGCGTGAACCATGTATTGTTCCATGGCACGCCTTACTCGCCTAAAGATGCGCCCTGGCCGGGCTGGCTGTTCTATGCCTCTGTGGAGTTCTCCCCTTACAATACTTTCTGGCGGTATATGCCGGCCTTTACTGGTTATATCACCCGCGTGCAATCCTTTCTGCAGGATGGCATGCCGGATAATCATGTGCTGCTTTACTGGCCGGTAGCTGATATATGGCAATCGCCCATGAGCGATCCATATTACCAGTTCGTGATCGGTAAAACAGCGGAGTGGATGAACCCTTTCCCTTTTTATACGGCGGCTAATGCGCTGGTAAATAGCGGGTATGATGTAGATTTTATCTCAGACCGTTTGCTGCTGCAAACTGCGGTGCATGATGGCAATATCAGTACTGCAGCTGGTTCGCCGTACAAGACAATTGTAGTGCCTGCGTGTAAATTTATACCGCTGGAAACTATGCAGCATTTGGTACAGCTGGCCAAAGAAGGCGCTACCGTGGTATTCCTGGAGCACCTGCCGGAAGATGTGCCGGGCCTGCAGCAATTGACAGCACGCCGTCAGGCGCTGGCACAGTTAAAACAATCATTAAACAATATTGCTTTTACCAATAAGGGGATCAGCTTTGGTCAGGGCCATATCATCGGCGCTACTACCGCCGGTGCAGCCATGCCCTTAACCGGGCTGCGCCCGGAAACCATGGCGCAGCAGGGATTGCGGTATATTCGCAGGCGCTATGACCAGGGGAACTATTATTTTATCGCTAACCAGCAGGCCCGTGCCTTTGATGGCTGGGTAACGCTGGCATCCTCCGGCAACAGCGCTGCCCTGTTTGATGCCTATACCGGTACAAGCGGTATTGGCCGCACACGCCAACAAAATGGACAACTACAGGTATACCTGCAGCTGCAACCCGATGAGTCCATCATCATAAAAACAACCCGTGACAATACGCTCCAGGGCAACCCCTGGGCCTATTGGCAGCCAGCCGGTGAGCCCCAGCCGCTGACCGGTAAATGGGACCTGGCCTTTACCGGCGGGGAACCAGCTATAAAAAAGACCTTTACGCTGGATAAACCATCCTCCTGGACACTGCTGCCAGATAGCGCCGCTAAGATCTACGCAGGCGCGGGGCGTTACCGCATTAGTTTTGATAAACCGGCTACTGTAGCAGATGACTGGCTGCTGGACCTGGGCACGGTGCGGGAAAGCGCCCGCATCATCCTTAACGGTCGCCCATTGGATACGCTATGGGCACTGCCATTCCGTACTCGCATAGGGCAATACCTGAAAGCTGGTAAGAATGTGCTGGAGGTGGAAGTGGTGAACCTGCCGGCTAACCGTATTGCGGATTATGACCGTAAAGGGAAGGAGTGGCGTATCTTTTATGAGATCAATTTTGTGAACGTATTCTATAAACCGTTTTCCGCCGCTGACTGGGCGCCTGTTCCATCCGGATTATTGGGGCCGGTGAGCTTAGTGCCCCTGAAACGGGAATAAGCAATGATAGGGAGGCTGATTAAAAAAGGCGTATATTCAGGGGTAAGATCCCATCCCTCAAAACCTTACGAGGCTATGCCAAACGAATATCAGCCGCCTATGCCCGGCCATATCACAAACACTGCAACAGCATCGCCCACCCGTCCGGGAGGCGCGGCCTTTCCCGCAGTTGATCCGCTTCAGCAAAAAAAAGAACCGCAGGCGCTTATGCCAGCGCAACTGTCTGCACAACAAAAGCAGGTAAGTGGCGCGCCACCAGTCACACCTCCTCGATTTGTGTTGCCTGCGGCGTCTGCGACCATAGCGCAGCCGGTTGATCATGGAAGATTTACGTTAGGATCAGGCCCTGCCGGCAGGCCACCCCTTCAGGCTAAAGCCCCCGCTGTTACTGGTACGCCAGTAGTACAAAGGGCGTTGCATACCAAAGAAAGTGTTTTTATAGACCAGTTGAAACACCAGCTGGTAGCAGGTATTTATAATTTTAACGGGCCTAAATATGACGATCATACCGAGTTTTTGAATGCATTGAAGACGGCCGGGTTGATCGATATTGGCAACTTGCTCAATGAAACCTATAAGGATCTTAAGTATGGAGGGAAAGCCCAGACGCAAAAGACGCAGGCCCAGTTTTATTCGGATGAAAAGGACAAGGGATTCAAGCTTGTTACTATGGATGCCGTGCGAAAGCATGGATTACTGATAGATGGTCTTTCACTTGCCGAATCCTCCGCCACCTGGGATGACTATAGGCCGCGTCTGGATAACACTAAAAAAAAGAATGAATCCCAGGCTTCACTAACCGTCGAAGGTGTGGGAGGGGGACCGGGCGCCGGCGCCAGTACTAAAATAAAATGGGACGAGATAGATACTACAGCCAAGGAAGGGAAAAAAATGACCGCTCTCGTACTGGGACCAGATCATCCGCTGGGAAGCCCGCCAGGCGATGACGGGAAGATACAATCCTCCAACCTGACAAAAAAAACAGGCAAAGCATATATAGGCGGGCATTTGCTGAATGATCACCTGGGAGGGCCTGGTACAGACAGACGGAACATCACCGCGCTGCCTAAGGATGTAAACACAGAGCAATCTGACAAAATAGAGGAAGAGGTGAAGAAAAGGGTAAATGGCAATGGTGAAGTTGTTTTTTACCAGGTGCAGGTCACCTACGGCAATGATGTACCTCTGAATGTCCCCTATGCTAAAAACCTGTATTCCGCCTTTGGCACATACAGACAAGGCACAGATTTTTCCGATCCAAAATTCACCAACTTTGGCAGTATCCCTAAAGCAGACCTGGAAGACTTTTATGAACATCACCTGCCTATTGAAAGCCCTTCTGATTATGCAAAACAGACAGGAACGGGCTATAAGCTCACTGATGATAAGACCTATACATCCGGCAAAAAACGCGCACCCGCATTTAACAATACCAACCTAACGGCCGCCACAGGTAAAAAAGCCGTTTTTTCTATAAACAAAGAAAATGACCTTTTATTAAAGGACGCGAAACAAGTAAAACTGGAATTCATCTCCTTTGCCATCTACTCCCTGCCGATAGCGGCCATGCGGGAAAAGATACAAACGCTGGAGGTGGATGTGAAGGACAAGGAAGAGCAACGCCTTAAAGACGAAGAAGCGCTTAAAGAGATGGAAGAGCAGGCACAGGAACATGAGGGGCTGGTAAAGGAACAAAGCGCGGAAATAGGACGGCTGCAAAAGGATGCGGAATGGCGTGACAGGCTGTTAAATGAAGGAGCAACAGAGATAGGCAGGTTAGAAAAAGAAGCTGAGCAACGCAATGAATTTATGCAACAGCTCCGGGACAGCTTATCGGAGATCTTCGAAAAAGTACTTGAAGAAAAAGAACAGCAGCCAGATATTAATACCGCCGGCAATAAAGAGCTGCTGGATAAAGTGAAGGAATTACGCAGTGCCCTTACGTCTCAAAAAGAGGAGCTGCTGGCATCCCGGGAGGAATTGAAACGGGTAAAGGTAGAATTACAACAGGTAAAGGAAAAACTGGAGAGAACGAAGGAAAAATTAAGAATAGCAAGAGCAGAACGGGATAAATATCACCAGCAAAGCAGCCATCGCGCAAAAGGACAGGGGGCCTTGTATTCATTGCTGCGCGATGATCCGGAGTACCGGGATTATGCCCCGCCTTCTCCAAGTAGCAAAAATCCCTGGGAGGAAGGCAGCCAGATCGGAAATATTATCTATGATGAGATCAGTACATTAAAATCAGAAAATGCTTTCCTACTGGGGAAAACAGCCGCTTTGGACCAACAGCAGATGGCCGGAAAACTAGGACAGGCGCATGGTTATGGCGGATTCATACCGCCTGAAAATGTGGAATTATTACTGCTAAAGCAGCTATTTAGCCAATATGACTGGAAAACTTATAGCGACGACTTTGTAAATGGATTTAAGCAAGGAATGGTCAAACTAATAGAAAGTTATATAAGCGGGTTTCAGCAGGGGCGCAGAAACAAATCGCTGGAAATGCAGTTTGAGCAACAGCAACAGCAATGGCCACCGCAGGATAACCGGTTTGAGCGTGAAGACAGGAACAGGATCGAAAGAAGGCGTTCCCCTTCGCCAAGACGAAGAAGCAACCAGGATACTGGCTTCCGGCCTTTCAGAAATGAAAGCAGCAGTAACCGGGATAAGTTTTACCACCCAAGGGATAGGTACACGGACGAAAGACGGCGGCCAAGGGAACGTAGCCCTCAAAGGGACCGTAGCCGTAGTCCTGAGCGGAATAGAAGACGTTCCAGGTCCAGGGATAGAATATTCCGGAATGACAGGCGGGAGCGTAGCAGGGAAAGGGACAATCAATCTTCATCCAAAAAAAGACAGCGGTCACCATCAACAGAGAGGCGGCGCTACTAAAGCCAATCCCGTTAAAAACATTCATAACGTGTTAAATGTAAAGCCAGGGCTGAAAAGCCCCGGCGTTGCACTATTCATTATTTAAACTAAAACCTGGTGTGTATCGTCAGATCTTTATTTTAGTAGCTAAAGCCCTTGCGCTTGAACATCCATAAGTTCCTCCAGCCGTCGCCCTGCTGGGCCAGCGTGAGCTCATTGGCGTTCAATGTTACTATTACGTAAGTAACCTTCGCTCCGTTGCTTATATCCGCGCCTAAAATATTGATTGTCTTATTTAATGTGTCCAGCACAAACAGGCTTTTCTGTGTGCCGGTGGGCGTTTTCTTTGTGAAATTGGCCGCTCCGTTCAGGTCAAATGTCATTTCATCTTTATCTACTCCCCAGGAGATCACATCTGCCGGCGTGGGTTTCCACCATTCCGGCGCGGTAGCTTCGCCTGAGCCGTTACCGTACGGTGCGCCACCCGGCGTATCCATCGCCCATACCCAGGTTTTGCCGGCCTCGCCATTGGTGAGCAGGTTCCACATAGGGCTGGCAAAATAATTAGGGTCATTCTGGGTAACCGTTACCTGGGCGGAGTCCTGTACAGGGCCGCCGCCACTATACGCTACAAATTTGATATAGTGGCTGCCGGCAAACGGGATATTGATGGTATCCCGCGCTTTGTTGGAGATACCGGTGCCATAGTCCCAGAAGGGGATCACGCCGGGCGTTTTATTCTCCAGGTACACCACGTTATCATAGCCGGGTTTTTGCGTTACGGAAAAATCCAGCTCATCGGCCGTGAGGGCGGGAGGCAGTATGTCGCGGTCCTCCCGGGGATCACAGGCAGCCAAAGCGCCCAGCAGCAGGCAGGCGAGTAAACGATATTTATTATACAGTTTCATGGTTAGTATGATTGATGGTTAGCAGGTTGTTTTATTGATTCCATCCGGTATTCTGTTGCAGGCTGCCGTTGGAGAGGTTGATCTCCTGTTGCGGGATCTGGAACAGGCCTTTGGTCTCTGGCCGGAACACGACGTTAAACTGCGGGTCCGTGCTGGTATTGTCAATAGCCAGCTTGGCGGCAGGTATGCCCTGGCGCAGCAGATCCCAGTAACGGTGTCCCTCCAGGGCCAGCTCAACACGGCGCTCATCCATGATCAGCTTTTTACCGGCAGCATCCGGGGTAAGCGTTCTGCGGTGGTTCTGGTCCAGGAAGGCGCGGTCGCGTACCCGGTTATAGTATAACTGCGCTTTGCCCAGGTCGCCATCCAGGTTCAGTTCTGCGCCCATCAGCAGCACATCGGCAAAACGGATGGCTACATAATCATAGAAATTATCTATCTGGAAATCCCCGTTATAGTCCTCTGCTTTCAGGTCCTGCATAGGCATATACTTTTTCCACATAAAGTTTGTTTTCTGCGGATAGATGACCGGATAGCTCAGGTTTTCTGCGGCTACGGAGATAATGGAGCCGGCGCGGCGGGTATCGCCCGGCTCATAGGCCGCCCACAGTTTGGGGTTTACCGGTCCTGCGCCCCAGCCTTTGTAATAAGGCGGTACGGCATCGTTCCGGAAACCGATCATTACCTGCATACGGTTGCCATCATGTTTGTTCCAGTCGCCCAGGCCTTTGTAGGTGAATTTGATAGCGAACACGGTTTCCACATTGTCTTCGCCGGCAAAGCGGGAAAGGGAGGCTTGCCACAGGCGGGGGAATGTATCAACAAGATTGTAGCCGCTGGCATTTATCACATCATCAATATAGGTGCGTACCTGCTGTTTATTAACGGCGCCGGCTATCTCCGTTTGTCCGTAGTACCCGGTATAGTAGAGGAAAACGCGCCCCAGTAATGCTTCTGCCGCCCATTTGGTTACGCGGCCATATTCCCCGGCAGGTATGCCGGCATAGGCCACGGAAGGCAGTTTGTCCGCTGCAAATTTCAGGTCATTGGCGATCAGCTGGTACACCTCTTCCGGTTTTGCCTGCGGTACATTGTACTGCCCGGGGGATAGGGGAGCCGTTACCAGGGGCACGTTACCAAACATACGCACCAGGTCAAAGTAATAATATGCGCGCAGGAAATGCGCTTCTGCCAGGTACCGTGTTTTCAGGGTGGTATCTGCGCCCCAGTTCACGCCGTCCATTTTAGCGATCACTATGTTGGCGCGATAGATACCGGTATAGTACTTGGTCCAGTTATTCAGGTTGGTATTGTTATCGTTCTCAAAACGGTCCCAGCGTTTCCATGGAATATCGGATTCGCCGCCGCCGCCAAAACAGTCATCGCTGGCTATTTCAGATACCAGCTGTATGTTATCGTAATCGCCGTACTGCAGTTCGTCATAAGCAGCGGTAAGCGCTTCCAGGGCATCCTGTGGCGTTTTATAGAAGGTCTCGTCCACCTTGCGGTCAATGGGTTCCCTGTCCAGGAAACTCTTGCTGCAGGAAAGCGCGGTGGTGAGTATGATAGCAGATAATATGAGCTTTTTCATCCGTGTTAGTTTTTACTGTTAGAACCTTGCATTTAATCCTACGATCACTGTTTTTGGCTGCGGATACGTGCCTATGTCTATCCCGGAAGCCCAGGGATAGGGACCATAGCCAATTTCAGGGTCCATACCTTTGTATTTGGTGAAGGTGAACAGGTTGCTGCCGGAAACATATATCCGTAACTGTTGCATAGGCAGGCGTGGGAACAGGGTACGTTTAAAATCGTAGCCCAGGTTAATGCTGCGCACACGCAGGAAAGAAGCATCCTTTACATACAGGTCAGAGGAGCGGGTCCAGTTCTGGTTAGGCTCATCGCCCAGCGTCATACGCGGCAGGGTGTTGGAGGTGCCTTCACCATGCCAGCGGCCCAGGATCTCTGTGGTGTAGTTGCTCAGCGGGCCGGCATAATCGCGGATACCGCTATACACCTGGTTGCCGCTAACGCCATACAGGAATACAGACAGGTCAAAGCCCTTATAACCCAGGTTCAGGTTCAGGCCATAGGAAACGTCGGGGTTAGGATTGCCTATCTCTGTTTTATCACGGCTGTCTATTACGCCATCGCCATTCAGGTCTACAAAACGTACATCGCCGGGTTTGGCGTTAGGCTGTATAAGCGTACCGTTCTTGCCGGTATAACTTTGGATCTCTTTTTCGTTCTGGAAAATGCCGTTTGTTTTCAGGCCATAGAAATAACCTACCGGGAATCCCTGTTGCGTACGGAATAATTCATCAATACCTACAAAGGTCACATTGGCGTCGCCTACAATTACTTTCTCCGGGTTGGGAATATCCACTACGGTGTTCTTGTTAAACGTAACGTTGCCGTTAATGCCAAAACGGAAATCGCCAAACTGGTGGTTATACCCCAGCGCTATTTCCACGCCTTCGTTCTTAACGCTGCCGCCATTTACGGTTGGGGGCTTGGTGCCGGCTATAGCAGGTACAGGCACGGTAATGATCCAGTCTTTGGTGGTTTTCCGGTACCAGTCCAGCGTAAGGCTGAAATCTTTGAACAGCTGCGCGTCAAAACCGGCATTTACCTGCTCAGAGGTTTCCCATTTCAGGTCCGGGTTGGGCACGCGGTCTGGTGAGGAGCCAATGAACTTCGTATCATTCTGGCCAAAATAGTAATCCTGGTACAGGGAGGTGATGGTGGCCATATACAGGTAGTTGGTAGTGGCTATATTATCATAGGCGTATACCGCAGGCAGGTTACCGTTGCGGCCCCAGCTGGCGCGTACTTTCAGGAAGTCCAGCCAGCGCATTTTCATAAAGTCCTCATTGGTGGCCACCCATCCAACGGAGAAGGAGGGGAAGGTACCATAACGGTTATTGGCGCCAAAGCGGGTAGATCCATCCCGGCGGAAGATAGCCGTGAACAGGTATTTTTCCGCGTAGTTATAGTTAACACGTCCAAAGTAGGAAAGCAGCGCATCCTCTGTACGGTTGCCATTGATCTGTTTAGTGTCTTCGTTGGTGCCGTTGTTAATAATGCTGTGGTCCAGGTCCGGTATGGTAACATCCTCTTTAAACCCGTTTACAAAAAAAGTAGTGGTCTCATTGGCGGTGGTACCTACTAACACGGTGGCGCTGTGCAGGCCAAAATCATGCCGGTAAGAGATGGTATTATCCCAGTTCCAGGTGCTGGTACGGTTTATACCCATGGTTGCGCGGGAGTGGTCGTTGGTGATATTGGTGGCTAGATCATACACCGGTAAAAAGCTGTTGTTGGTGGTGTAGTTAAGGTCCAGGCCAAAATCACTGCGCAGCGTTAAACCTTTGATGGGTTTTATTTCCAGGTAAGCGTTGCCCAGTACGCGGTCTGTTTTATTCTTGTTCTGGTTCTGGAAATCCATCACGGCTACGGGATTGGCCTCGTCCGCATTAAAGGGGGATTTGGCATAATTCCCCAGGGAGTCGTACACGGGGAACAGCGGGCTTACATTTACAATGGAGTGCAGCGTGTTGTTATAGATATTACCAACGCCCACCCCTCTTTTATTGGAAAGGGTATAGGTGAAATTCTCGCCAAACTTCACAATATCCTTGTACATATTATGTTCTGAGCTGAGGCGGAAGGCCAGGCGTTCGTATTGTGATTGTCCCGGAAAACCAATGGTACCATCCTGTTTCATATAAGAAAGGGAGGAGGAGTACACAGATTTTTCTGAACCGCCGGATAAGTTAAGGGTATGGCTTTGTGTGGGCGCATTCTTGTTAAATACGGCCTCCTGCCAGTCCGTGCCTTTACCCAGCTGGTTGATCTGATCTACGGAAAAATAGGGAGCCCGGTTAGAGTTGATGGCGGCTTCGTTTAGGATCACGGCATATTCATGCGCATCCAGCAAGGGCAGTTTACGGGCAGGGTTCTGTACGCCGTAAAAGCCATCGTAGCTTACCTGCATAGCGCCTTTATGGCCTTTTTTGGTGGTGATGATTACCACGCCGTTGGCGGCGCGGGAACCATAGATGGCGGCGGAGGCGGCGTCTTTCAGCACATCCATACTGGCCACATCAGAGGAGTTCAGGTAGCTGATATCGCCGGTGGGCACACCATCTACAATGTATAACGGATCAGAGTTGCCGATGGTACCGGTACCGCGTATACGTACTTTCATACCTTCCCCGGGTTGGGCGGAGTTGGAGGTAACCTGTATACCGGCTGTTTGTCCTTGCAGGGCCTGGTCTACGCGCAGGGTATGCGTTTCTTCCAAAGCAGCCCCTTTTACGCTACCGATAGCGCCGGTGTTAAGGCGTTTCTTTTCTGTACCATAACCTACCACTACTATTTCATCCAGGCCGGTAGTACCGTCTGAGAGGGCGATGGTAAGGCTGTTGCGGCCGTTTACCGGCACCTGCTGCCGGCTAAAGCCTATCAATGAGATCTCCAGGGTATCTGCATCATTTACCTGCAGGGTAAAATCGCCGGTGGCGGTGGTAACAGTACCGTTGGAGGTTCCCCTTACTTTAATGCTGGCGCCGGGCAGCGGGCTGTTGTCTTTAGCCGCTGTTACTTTGCCGGAAAGCGGATGCCGGCCGGTCTGCGCGGCTGCGCTGTTCCCTGCCAGTACCAGGGCCAGGAACAGGAGGCTGCTTGCGGTGCAGGCTGTTAGTTGTTTGTAAGCATTTTTCATGTGTGAAATTTTGACTTTTACGGGCCAGATGGATCTTGATCACATCTGTAGAATGTTGATCTTGTTACTTGTGTTGTCCCCCTTATCAGGTGGCATAGGTGTTGAGATATTGTGTTTTCATCATTACGTGGTTTTAGAGTGTTACCGTTTGTTCCTCACCGTTATACGCTACCGTTTTACCGGCAGGCTGGTTAAAGTCCAGTCCAGTAGCTTTTTCCCGGCTAATTTTTACAATGCGGAAGGCCCGCTGCTGCAGCATACCGGGAAAACTGCCTTCCCGCTTGCCAATGCTGAGCGTTTTTGCTGCTTCGTTATAGTGCAGTGGTATATTGCTGAATTGTCCTTTTTCGTAGTTGTAGTTCAGCCCTTCATCTTCATAGAGGGAGAACTGTGCATCCTTGCCGGTGTATACATACAGGGTAATCGTATCTGCCGCGCGCTGGCCGGTATACTGCAATGCAGGGCCAAAGGGCAGTATGCTGCCTTCTTTTACATACAGGGGCATACGCTCCAGCGGGGCGTTGGCGCTGATGGTTTGTCCGCCGGCGGTATAAGCGCCGGTATACAGATCATACCAGCCGGTGTTGGCAGGCAGGTACAGGTTACGGCTGCGGGCTTCATAGGTATAGACCGGGTTTACCAGCAATGCAGGACCAAACATATACTGGTCTTTTATATTACGCACAGCGGTGTCTGCGCCAAAATCCATCACCAGTCCGCGCATAACGGTATAGCCTTTATGATAGGTAGCGCCGGCTATGGAATAGATATATGGCATGAGCCGGTAGCGCAGCTGATCATAGTACAGCATGGATTTATATTCCGGGCTGTTATCCGGCGCTATGTTAAACATTTCGCGGTAGGGGAACTGGCCATGGCTACGGAACAGCGGACAGAAAGCGCCGTACTGGAACCAGCGGGTGTTCAGCTCCCGCCATTCTTTTTGGGCGGCGCCCTGTGGCGCAGGTTGATCGTATTTATCCTCTACATAAAAACCGCCTATATCTGTTGTCCACCAGGGCAGGCCGGAAAGGGAAAAGTTGATGCCGGCAGGTATCTGCCGCGCCAGCTCATCAAAACGGGCGGCAATATCACCGCTCCAGGTGGCGGCGGCATAACGTTGTATACCGGCGTAGGCGGAGCGGGTAAGGATAAATACCCGTTGATCTGGATTGGCCTGCCGCTGTCCTTCGTAGATACCGCTGGCATTAGCCAGCGCATAGCCATTAAAGTATTGATCTGCGGGACCCAGGGCGGTAGGGTTCATCAGCGCTTTGCGGTGTTCGATGCTAGCGTTGGAGAGCACATCCGGCTCCGTAGCATCCAGCCACCAGGCGTCTACGCCTTTGCTGAACAGGTTTTTATTGATCAGCTGCCAGAAAAGCTTACGGGCGTCCGCATTGTAGGCGTCATAGAAGGTAGATACATAACCCTGGGCTATCCAGTCCTTTTGACGGTCTTTGATATTCTGTTTATATAGCCAGCCCTTTTTATCAAACAGCTCGTAATTGGGAATGCCTTCGTAAAACTTAGGCCATACAGAGATCATGAAGTGTGCATGGTACTGCTGGTGCAGTTTGCTGATCATACCGGCGGGGTCCGGGAAACGGGCGGGATCAAACTGCTGGCTGCCCCAGGCATCCTGTTTCCAGTATGACCAGTCCAGTACGATATTATCCAGCGGTATCTGGCGTTTGCGGAACTCCGCTACGGTCTGCTCTATCTCCTGCTGTGTTTTATACCGCTCCCGGCTTTGCCAGAAACCCATTGCCCAGCGGGGTAGCAGGGTAGCGCGGCCGGTGATCTGGCGGTAGCCGCCTATTACTTCATCTGCGTTGCTGCCATATACAAAATAGTAATCCAGTTTTTCGCCTGCTTCGGAGCTCAGCATCCATTTGTTATGCAGGGCCTCCGGTGTAGGGCTTAGCCATTTCAGGGATACAAAGGCCTGGTTGGATTCCGGTATCCATTCTATCTTCAGCGCATGCTGCCGTCCTTTGTGCAGCAGGTGCTGGAATACGGAGGGGCCGGGGTTCCAGCCTTCGCGCCATTTATCCAGCACCAGTGTGCCGTCTACCCATACCTTAATATACCCGGAGGTGGTCATAAAGAACTTATGCATGCCATCTTCTTTGGGGGAGATAAAACCTTCCCAGGTTACTTTGCCTTTATCCATCGGAAAAGCGGTGGGTATCTTTTTCATATCCGGCAAAAAGGCATAGTCGATCTGTTGCTCCTGGCGTTGCAGGTAAATGTTATCCGGCTGCTGAGCAGATGTATAGGTAGCAGTAAGGCCGCCTGGCTGCCGGTCCTTATCATACAGGGTAAGATCGCCCAGTTGTGCATAGGGGCGGTCATCGCCAAAACGCGTAATGGAATAGTTATCCCAAAGGATACCGTAATGCCGGCTGGAGAGCAGGAAGGGCACGGCCGCAATGGAATTATACTGCGTAAGGTCTACATCCTGGTCCTTATAGTTCATGACCCCTGTTTGCGGTTGTCCCAGCCCATAGAGGGCCTCATCTGCCGGAGAGGCAAATGCCTGGCGGATGCGGTACAGGTTTTTCCCGTCGATAGTGACCGGGGTGAAAACCGGGCCATTTGGAGCGGCTTCCTGCAGGATAATATTGCCGGCCATATCGCGGAATACTACCTGCCCGGTACCCAGGGATACGGTGGCGGTAAGGGCATTGGTCTTCAGGATCACTTCCCCGTTCTTTTCTTCGGAGGTCCAGTCCACTTCCGGAGAGCCGGTCACTACCGCCATCAGGCTGGGCGTAGTGGCCATGTTTTCACCCGGTCCGGCAGATACATGGATGATCTTGTCTGTGACCACCTGCAGTTTTACCTGGCGTGGACCGTTGTTGATGGGTGTAGGTAAGTGGATAAGTAAACCGTCTTTCAGTCTTTCTACATTACCGGCCTGGCAGGCATACATGATCAACATGCACAACATAACCGGTAGGAATCGCTTTCTGATCATATTTATATATGGATTTGTGGAATGACGATAGTGGAATAGATCGTAATACGCGATGATCTGGCTGTCTCAGTTTCAGTTTAAACGTGTGAAACAAATGTAACCGGCCGCGCTCAATGGCAGGGGAGGGGATTGTTTTTGATTAGGGGCGTTTATGTTAACCCCGGGCGGGGTGATGGTATGCAAATGATAGCGGAAAGGATATAAAATGTTAACCTGACAGGTATTATTTTGTTAAACAGGATTGATAATCAGTGAGATGACAGCGCTGCGAAAAGTAAGCAGCGCGTAAACGATTACAGTAAGAAAAGGGAAATTACGCCCGCGGTGATCAATACATATAATATGATCTCCAGGGCCAGGTACCATTTGCGGTGCCGGCGGTAGTTCTTTGCGGGTATATTGTTGGGCTCCATATCCGCAAAACTATCGATTGCAGGCAGGAGGCAGGTCTATCATTTGGTTATTTATAGGGCATCATTTGTTTAATAAGGGGGTAATGTTATTTTTGCGGACCCAATTTTGATTCAAACCTATGAAACACCTTTATTCAATACTGCTGTTAGCAGTATTAGCAGCCCCGTCCTGCAAAAAAAATGATACAGCGCCAGAAAGTCCCGGTTCTACTGTGAAGCCTTCGCTCGACTTTAGCTTTACGCGCATCGGCGCCAGAGACTGCTTGTCGTCGGCTTACAACAATGCCATTTTGGTAGCAACCCTCAACAACGCGCCAAACGGAGTAGAATTCAGTTGTGAGATCACCGGCAGCAATGGTCTGAAGCCACCGGTCGATTTCAACGCAACTCAGTCAGGCACAACAGGCTCTGATATAACCTTCCTTTACTTCAAGGGCCTCCATTATTACAAGGATGGTAAGCTTACGTTGAAAGTGACGCTCAAAGACCCTGCGAAAACTGTAATAGAAGGCAGCTTTGACAAAGAAGAATTTGTGATCCGCGAGCCCAGGGACCTGTCTGCCCTTTGGGAACTGCAGTATAAGACGGGTGCGGATCCTGCAGCTGTATACACCCAGGCGGTGGATATGGCTTTCCCGGATGACGCGCTTAGCCAGGCGCCGGTGAATAGTTTTACTGGTACGTATGATGGCCAGGGACATAAGATCACCAACCTCACGATCACGACAGCTAAAAGTAATTCCACAGAGTTCCTGGGTCTGTTTGGCTCCCTGACTAAAGGCAGTGTGGTTAAGAACCTGCGGCTGGAGCTATCCGCTACTGGTATCAGCTCTCCCAATGATGCTTATCTTGGCGGTATTGCCGGCTATAGCGATGGCGCCTCCATTATTAATTGCTCCGTGAAAGGCAACATAAAAAGCATGGGTGGTTTTTCTCAGTCAGGAGGCATCATCGGCGTTATGGAGAATGGGCGTATTACGGGCTGCTCCTTTAATGGTGCGCTCCAGGCGGGCATAGCCGGAGGGATTGCCGGTAGTTTCAGCGCCGGTTATATGAATATGTGCGCCGCCATCGTGGGCTTCCAAAGCAACAATGCCGGTGGTCTTATGGGAATCTTCGCCGGCACGCAGGATACTTTGCTGAACACCTACGCCTATATTCAGGGAACGGCGCATCCTGCGCCACTCTTCATTGATCCGCAGCATACCAGCGGCGGGTTTGTGATCAGCCATTGCTTCAGTAATATGGGAACGCCGCAGACGGGCGCTACCATGTACAGCACAATTACCGAATTAAATGGCCTGCTGGCGGATCTTACCGTTGGAAACCTGCCGCAGGGCATTACCGCGCCGCCTGCGAATAAGCCGTTTAAAGCCGGCGCTGATCCTGCCAAACCAGCTGGACTATGGTGGGAGTAAAATAAACCTACCCTGTAAAACATCATTTGATAATAAGGGATGTTTATGTCCCCAGTTTTATATAAACCTATGAAGCGCATTTATTTTTTATTACTATTTGTAATACTGGCAGCGCCTGCCTGCAAAAAAGACAATACAACACCACAAGACGATCCAGATGAGAATCCAGGTCCTGATCCTGTAAAGCCTACGCTTAACTTTAAATATGCACGCCTGGATATGGCGTTGATCAGGGCCTTTGCCAACAATGAGGAGATCACGATGGCCACTTTTGTTGATGCGCCGGCCGGAACGGGATATACCTGTGAGGTGACCGGCAGCAATGGCATGAAGCCCGGCAACGTTGAGAACGTACGTATTACCGGAACAACAGGCGCCAGCGAATTTGCCTTCAGGGGCCTCCAGCGTTACAAGGATGGTAAGCTTACTTTTAAAGTAACCTTCAACGATGGGAAAAATACGGTGGCAGAAGGCTCCATTGATAAAGAGGAATTTGTGGTCCGGGGTTATAAGGATCTGATGCTGATTGATCAGCTCCGGACAATAATGAAGTATGATCGCTCCATTGTATATACTCAGCCGGTGGATATCGCTTTTCCGGATACGGTATTCGCAAAAGCGCCGGTGAGCAGCTTAAGGGGCGCCTATGATGGTCAGGGGCATAAGATCACCAACTTCACGCTTACTGCGGCCAATAATGGTTTTAACGAGTTCGTGGGTTTGTTTGGCGTGGTTGACAGCAGCACTGTAAAGAACCTGCGGCTGGAGTTATCCGCAGCTGGTATTACTTCTCCAAATATGAGCTCTGATCTTGGCGGCATTGCAGGTTATGCCGTGGCCAGCTCCGTCATCAATTGCTCCGTAAAAGGCGCTATACAAAGTGCCGGCGAATATTCCATAACAGGCGGTATCACCGGGTTTACATCCTACAGCCGGATTATCGGCTGTTCCTTCAATGGCATATTGAAAGGCGGTAATGCAGGCGGCATAACCGGCAACCTGTTTTTCTCGTATGTAAATATGTCCTATGCCGTTACAAAATTCACTGGCAACGTTGCCGGTGGTATCGTTGGTATGGTCAGCGAGGGTATTAATGGATCACAAGATACTTTGCTGAATACCTACGCCTATATCTTGGAGCCGGAAACTGTGCAGTACCTGTTTTCACTCTTTCCTGATCCGTCAAATTATTCCAGAGGTTATGTGATCAACAATTGTTTCAGCAATGCAAAAGCGCCTCAAACCGGCGCTACATTGTACAGCACTACCACTGAGCTGAATGGCCTGCTGGCTAACCTTACAGTCAGCAACCTGCCGGAAGGCATTGCCGCGCCGCCGGCTGACAAGCCGTTTAAAGCAGGCGCTGATCCTGCAAAACCAGCGGTATTATGGTGGGAATAGCCATCAACTGATCAATCACTTTCATTTTCCGCGTCCTGCCGTTGTTTGCCATAAGCAGACGGCAGGACGTTATACTCCGCCTTAAAATACTTAGTGAAATACTTTGGATTGTTAAACCCTACTTCATACGCCACTTCCGCTATGGTAAGCTGGCTCTTCTCCAACAACTGCGCTGCGCGTTTTAACCGGATAGACCGGATAAATTCTATAGGCGTTTTACCCGTCAGTGATAAGATCTTTTTATAGGCAGATACCCGGCTCATATGCAGGGCGCGGCTCAGTTCCTCTACAGAAAACTCTGGGTTAGACAGTTGTTGCTCCACTATCTGTAGTGCCTGTTGTATGAACTGCTCATCCGCGGAGGAGATGGCGATCTCGCTGGGATTAGCTTCTATATGCTGCTGATAGCTCTTCTTCAGAGACGCCTGTTGTACGATCAGGTTGCGTATGCGCGATAGCAACACTTCAAAATTAAAAGGCTTGGTAATAAAATCCGTAGCGCCTTTTTCCAGCGCTTCCAGTTGATCTGCTTCCGTAGTGCGCGCAGTGAGCAGTATCAGTGGTATATGGGCGGTGCGTTTTTGTGCGCGGATGCGGCGGCATAGTTCCAGGCCGTCCATTACGGGCATGCTTACATCGCTCACTACCAGGTCTGGCAGGGTTTGCTGCAGCAGGTTCCAGCCCGCCTGCCCATTCTCTGCTGTTATTACCTGGTAATGCAGGCTCAGGTTATCCTTCAGGTAAAAGCGGAAATCTTCATTATCCTCTACCAATAGTATTAATGGCTTTTTGCCATTGCGATGCGGCGGGGCTGTTTCTGTGGTGGCTGCCGGTGGTTGTGTAAAATCCGTAGGGGCGTCTGTAATAACGGGTGGTGTGGTCTGGCTCATTTGTACCGGCAGCAGAATAGTAAAGCAGCTGCCCATTTCCGGGGCGCTGTCTACCGTGATCGTACCGCCATGCAACCTTACAAATTCTTTGGTGATATTTAGCCCTATGCCGCTGCCCTGGTTCAACAGGGAGCCTTGTCCTTCGTGTTGGAAAAATCGTTCAAAGATACGGTCCTGTTGCTCGAGCGGCATACCAATGCCGGTATCCTTGACCATGATACACAGCAGCTTCCCTTCTTCCTGCCATTGCAGCTCCACGGTTACGCTGCCAAACTCCGGCGTAAATTTAAAGGCGTTGCTCAGCAGGTTAAAGATGATCTTCTCTATCTTATCCGCATCATAGGCCATCACCAGGCTGTTGATCTGGCTGCGGAAATCCAGCCTTACCTGTTTCTTCTCAGAGAGATCAGAGAAGGAGGCGGTGAGCTCTTTTATAAATTGTACAATGTCTCCTTCTATTGTCTGCAGTTTTATTTCCTGTACTTCCAGCTTACGGAAGTCCAGCAGCTGGTTGACGAGGTTCAGCAGGCGGCGGGCGTTACGTTGTATCAGCTCCAGCTGATTTTTGATACCGTCTTCGCGGGTGCCTTTGATGATCTTTTCCAGCGGGGTGATGATCAGGCTTAAAGGCGTGCGGAACTCGTGGGAGATATTGGTGAAGAAACGGATCTTCAGCGCGTCCAGTTCGTGCATGCGGTGGGCCTGCTGCCGCTCCTGTTCTATACGGAAGCGCAGGCGCTCCCGTTCCAGCATCAGGCGGCGGGCCAGCAGCAGCGCGCCTAATATCAGCACTACATAAAGTATGAAGGCCAGTGGCGTTTTCCAGAAAGGCGGCAGTACTTTAATATGCAGCTCCAGCGGCGTTTGGGTCCATACGCCATCATTGTTGGAGGCCTTTACACGGAATACATAATCGCCGGGGTCCAGGTTGGTGTAAGTGGCCCGGCGCTGATCGCCGTCCGTCATCAGCCATTCCTGGTTAAAGCCTTCCAGCATATAGGCATAGCGGCTTTTCTCCGGGTGAAAATAACTAAGGGCCGCAAAGCCAATGGAGAATACATTTTCGCGGTACTTCAGCGTAAGCTGTTGCGTAGCGCTGATATCGTCCTTCAGCAGTACGCGCCCATTGATCCTTTCACCAGGCTGCATGCTTTTGTTAAACACCTGGAAATCCGTAAACACCAGGGGCGGCACATTTTTATTCTGGGTGATGGTATGCGGGTAAAACAGGTTGAAGCCATTGCCCCCACCAAAGATCAGCTCTCCGCGGCGGGTGCGCAGCGCGGCGTTTTCGTTGAACTCCTTGCCCTGCAGGCCATCGGCAGCGTCGTAATTCAGGAAACGGAAACCGGGCCCCTGGCTGCTGGTAGTAATGGCCAGGTTGGATACGCCGTTGGGAGTGCTCATCCATAAGGTATGGGCATTATCTTCCAGTATATTCAGCACGGAATTGTCCGGCAGGCCATCCTCTTTGCGGAAAATGCGGAACTGTTGCTTTTGCGGATCATACAGGTTTAATCCTTCGTGCGTGCCTATCCAGATCCATCCGCGGCTGTCTTCAAATAAACAGATCACATTATCGTTGCTCAGGCGGCGGGGCGGTGTACTGTCACTAAGATAAGCGGTAAAGCGTCCGGTAGATAACTGCAGTACATCAATGCCCCTATCCGTGCCAATCCACAGGTTACCGCGTTTATCTTCCAGCAGGGCGGCAATATAATTGGAGTGCAGGCTATTGGCGCCGCGTTTGTAATTGCGGAAGCTTTGCGTAGCGGGATTGTACAGGTTCAGGCCTGCGCCCAGCGTGCCTACCCATAGCTGCTTTCTGCTATCCTCATATAACTCCCATACGCTGTTATTGCTTAGCGAGGAAGGATTGGCGGGGTCATTGGTGTAGTGTATAAAGCGCCCGTTGGCAAAACGATCCAGTCCGCCAAAATAAGTGCCTACCCATAACTGTTGCTGATGGTCTATCCACAGGCTTACGATCACATCGCTGCTTAAGCTGCCGGGATCATGCGCATTATGCCGGTATTGGGTATAAGTATTGTTGCTGCGGTTATAGTAGATAAGGCCACCGCCATTGGTGCCTATCCACAGGTTGCCGGCGGCGTCTTCTACAAAACGGTTCACATCGTCATAAGGCAGCCCGCTGGCATTATTGGGCTGGTGCTGGTATAAGGGGAACTTAACAATATTCTCGTGGTAATAGCTGATGCCTTTTTTGTACGTGCCTACCCATACAATGCCGGTGTTATCCTTATACAGGCTGGTAATGCTATTCTGGCCCAGGCTTTTGGGATTTTCCGGCATATTCATGGCGTAGTAAATGCTTTGCCATTTTTTGTCCAGTATATTCACGCCGCCGTGGTCTGTGCCTATCCATATCCGGCCCTGGTTATCCTGCACGATGCCCCTTACAATATTATTGTTGAGGCGTATGGGACTGCTGTTCTGATCATAATGTAATAAAGCGCCGGTAGCGGGATTACAACGCCATACGCCCTGCGGATCACTGGTGCTGTAGATCCATAGCTCGCCTTCCTGGTCCGCCATCAGGTGGTAATTTTGGGAAGCGCCGTTACTGCGGTCATATAATTGTGTATCGCGGTATATGATGCGATGGCTGCGCGCGTCCATTTTTTCCAGCACCCCATTGTTATGCAGCAGCCAGCAGCCGTCGGCCACGGGGGTAATGGCGGCAACGGCATTATCGGTGATGGTGCTGCTGTCTTTATCCTTGTGTTGTAAATGTAAAGCAGGTTGCTGGCCAGGGGTATAACAATAGATCCCGGCGGTAGGGTGTATGAACCAGTAGCGGCCCAGGGTATCCTGTACTATATCGTTCACCGCGTTGCCGGGTATGCCTAGTTGTTGCAGAACGGGCAGTGTACCGCGGAACGCGCCGCTGGCCGGGTCATAGACATGCTGCCCGTCACGGGCATAGATCCATAACAGGCCGTCTGGCCCGCCGGTAACGCGTTCTATCAGGTTATCGGGCAGGGAGCTGGAGTCGCGCAGGTCATGTTTAAACACGCGGAAGCTGTAACCGTCATAACGGTTAAGGCCCGACATGGTGCCAAACCACATAAACCCTTTGCTGTCTTTATAGATACTGTTGATCTGGTTATTGGACAGGCCCTGGTCAATATCAATGCGGGTAAACTGGTAAGACGGTGTTTGCGCGTAAATGCGTGGAACCGTCAGGCAGCATAACAGGAAATAAATAACGGGGATCAATGTTCTGATCATAAAAGCCGTACCCCCTTGTTTTGCCGTAAATTAAAATAAAAAGGTCGAAAGAATTCGACCTTTGTGCTAAATTCCACGTTATGGTACTCAGGTCCATAATATTAAAGTAAAAGTAAGATGAGCTAAACCCCTGTCCAAATTTTAGCACCGTTTTTTACGCAAACGATTGCATATTGCTTGGTGGTTGTTTGTGTGGTGTAACTATTTGATCATCAATAAGTATGATCGAAGGGAAATAAAAGCGCTTAGCAACCCATGATCATAGTACAACGAAAATTGTAGCTAATGTCAACACTAGCCTCCATCTATCATATACTGTAAAGCCCGGTTGCAACTGAGAGTCCGTACTACGATAACCGAATCTAATCGTAATAACCAACCCAACGTATCCCCCCACTCATCCGGCAGCCATCCTGCATTGCCGGCAGCTATTAAAAATTGGCCTTGGCTGGCGCGGCTCCTCCAGCCAACTTCCACCACGAACACCCGCGGCAGGCGCAGCCAATTTTTAATAGCTGCCGGCATGGACAAACATAATGGACATACAGAATGGCCGCTGTATGAGTGAGCGCGGTTTCCGATAATTCAAACATATTTGTATTTTGACGTTTCAACTCACGTAGACTGATGCGATTAAAACTTTTATGTCTTTTGATGCTGCTGGCAGGTGTGGCCACAGCACAATCACCGCAGGAGAACGATTGGAAATTATGGTATCAGCAACCGGCTAAAGTTTGGACGGCAGCGCTGCCTATCGGTAATGGCCGCCTGGGCGCTATGATCTTTGGCGGTGTTAAGGAAGAGCTGATCCAGTTGAATGAGGCTACTTTATGGTCTGGTGGTCCGGTGAATAACCAGGTGAATCCGGAGGCCTATAAACACTTGCCGGCAGTTAGGGCAGCATTGGCTAAAGGGGATTATACCGCGGCGGCTAAAGAATATCAGCAAATGCAGGGGGTATATAGTCAGTCTTACCTGCCGCTGGGCGATCTGCGTATTACACAGCAGCTGTCTGGCGAGGCCACGGCTTATAAGCGGGACCTGGATGTAGCCAATGCGGTAGCGGGAACACGTTTTACCAGTAATGGCGTTACCTATAAACGGGAAATGTTTGCCTCCGGTAAGGACCAGGTGATCGTGATCCGGTTAACGGCGGATAAAAAGCAACAGTTGAATTTTCATATCAGTGCAAATAGCCCGTTGCAGTACCACCCGGTAGTAACGGGTAAGCAGGAGCTCACGTTTAAAGGCAGGGCGCCGGCACAGGCAGATCCCAGTTATGTGAACTATAACCGGGAGCCTATCCGCTATAAGGATGTAAGCGGGTGTAAGGGTATGCGGTTTGAATTAAAGATCAGGGCCGTTAGCCCGGATGGCAGCGTAAGTACGGATACCAGCGGCATTACGGTTAGCAAAGCCTCAGAGGTAGTATTGCTGCTTTCTGCGGCTACCAGTTTTAACGGGTTTGATAAATGCCCGGATAGTGAGGGCAAGGATGAAAATAAGCTGGCCACAGATTACCTGCAGGCTGCTGCTAAGCATAGTTTCCATGACTTGCGCCAGCGCCACCTGGATGATTATCATCAATACTATAACCGGGTAAGCTTTACGCTGGCGGCTGGCGATAAAGCCACTACACAACTGCCCACAGACGAGCGCCTGCGCCGTTATGCCACCGGCGCGCAGGATCCTGCGCTGGAGACGCTGTACTTCCAGTTTGGTCGTTACCTGCTTATTTCCAGCTCCCGGTTAAATGGGGTGCCTGCTAACCTGCAGGGGATCTGGAATAAGGAGTTGCGCGCTCCATGGAGCGCTAACTATACGATCAATATCAATACGGAGATGAACTACTGGGCGGCGGAAGCGTGCAATTTGTCGGAGATGCATGAATCCCTGCTTACGCTGATACCGCATATTGCCAGTACGGGCCGTTATACGGCGCAGCATTTTTATAATACCCGGGGTTGGGCCGCTAACCATAACACGGATATATGGGGTCTCTCCAACCCGGTAGGGGATATGGGCAAGGGCGATCCGCAGTGGGCCAACTGGCCTATGGGTGGTAACTGGTTATGCCAGCACCTGTGGGAGCACTATCGCTTTACCGGTAACCGGCAGTTCCTGCAGGATACGGCTTACCCAATAATGAAAGCCGCCGCGCAATTTTGCCTGGACTGGCTGGTACCGGACAGCAGCGGTTACCTGGTTACGGCGCCGGCTACCTCGCCGGAGAATGTGTTTATCACAGAAAAAGGGATCAAAGGGGATGTGTCAAAAGCTACTACGATGGATATGTCTATTATCCGCGATCTGTTCAGCAACCTGGTAGACGCGGCAGATGTATTGCAGACAGATAAGGCATTCCGCGATACGCTGGCGCAAACAAAAAAGCGGCTGTTTCCGTTACAGGTAGGGCACAAAGGCAACCTGCAGGAATGGTATAAGGATTGGGAGGATGAGGACCCGGAGCACCGGCATATATCGCACCTGTTTGGTTTGTTCCCGGGCAGGGAAATATCACCGCTTACCACGCCTGCTTTTGCGGAGGCCTGCAAGCGTACCCTGGCTATCCGGGGCGATGGCGGCACCGGCTGGAGCAAGGCCTGGAAGATAAATGTATGGGCGCGCCTGCTGGATGGTAATCATGCCTATAAATTGCTGCGGGAGCTGTTGAAATTAAGTGATGATGGCGCTACGGATTATCATAATGCCGGTGGCACCTATGCCAACCTGTTCTGCGCGCATCCGCCTTTCCAGATAGATGGTAATTTTGGCGGCACTTCCGGCATCACGGAAATGCTGCTGCAAAGTCAGCTGGATGCTATACAGCTATTGCCCGCTATACCGGATACCTGGGCGGCCGGCGAGGTGAAGGGCCTGGTGGCCCGTGGTGGTTTTGTGATAGATATGCAGTGGGCAAATGGTAAGTTGAAGAAAGCAGTGATCCACGCCCGTAATGGTGGTCCCTGCCGCCTGCGTGTATTGCAGCCGTTGAAAGGGAGCGGTGAGCTGGTTTTAACGCCTGTAAAAGGGGAGGGGGCTGCTTCTCTGTATTCGTTTAATACCACAGCTGGTGGAGTGTATACTTTAACAGGAGAATAAATAGTGAGGTTCGTTTTTAAATACTGTCCTATGAAATTTATCTGTAGTGTATTGGTAAGCGCATGCCTGCTAGCCGTGCATGTGCAAGCGCAACAACAAAATGCGGCAGCCGGTAAAATAGACCGGCAGGCGCTGGTATCGCGGCACAATGTGATCGTGCAGCGTTTTGATTCCATGGCGTCCCTTTCTGTTGGGAACGGGTCTTTTGCCTTTACGGTAGACCCTACCGGCCTGCAGACCTTCCCGGAGTTTTACGAAAAGGGAGGCGTACCGCTGGGCACCCAGTCAGAATGGGGCTGGCACAGTTTTCCTAATCCGTATAACTACCAGCGCCGGGAGTTATGGAAGAACTATACCATGAACAACCGGCAGGTGCCTTACCTGTATGCGCCCTCCAACCCGCCACGGCAAAAAGCGGCGGCAGACTGGTTACGGTCTAACCCGCACCGCCTGCACCTGGGCATTGTAGGTTTTTATATCATCAAAAAAGATGGCACTGCCGCGCAGATGAGCGATATCAAAAATATCCGCCAGGAGCTGGACCTCTGGAACGGTGAGATCCGCAGCAGCTTTGAAGTGGATAATATACCGGTGACAGTGCGTACGGTATGCCATCCGCAGCTGGATATGATCGCCGCTACGGTAAGATCACCGCTGGTGGCACAGCATAAGATTGGCTTGCATATCCGTTTCCCTTATGCCTCCGGCGATTGGGAAGGGACGCTGGATTTTCAGCATCCCGATAATCATAAAACCAGTTCCCGTTATCTGAACGACCGGCAGATCCTGTTCGAGCGGGAGATGGATGATGCCCGTTATAATGTAATATTGCAATGGACCGGTGACGAGGCACTACAAAAGAAAGCGCCGCATGATTATATCCTGCAGCACCTGAGTGATGATGAGGAGCTGGCCTTTAGCTGCCATTTTACCAAAGCACAGCCCAGGTTGCCGGAGCAGGCGCCAGCCGGGCCTTTTGTAGGGCCCTTCAGTACGCATATACTGGCAGATCTTAGTACAGATACAAACACTGATGGCGATGGCTCCAACATTACAACCGTTCACGCTCCCTTCATCAGCACATCAGCACATCAGCACATTCGCACATCATTTAATCCGCCCATCAACACTTTCCTGGTAGATAGCCGCCAGTACTGGCAGAACTTCTGGGAAAGCGGCGGCGCCATTGACCTGTCAGGCAGTACAGATCCCCGCGCCAAAGAGCTGGAGCGCCGTATCATACTCTCGCAATACCTTACCCGGATCCAGTGCGCGGGCAATACGCCGCCACAGGAAACCGGGCTTACCTATAACAGCTGGTTTGGCAAATATCACCTGGAAATGCACTGGTGGCATGCCGCGCATTTTGCCTTATGGAACCGGCCGGAGTTGCTGGAAAAAAGCCTGCCCTGGTACCGCTCCATTCTGGATAAGGCCAGCGAAACTGCCCACCGTCAGGGTTTTAAAGGCGTACGCTGGCCTAAGATGACGGACCCTTCCGGCGATGAAAGCCCTTCTCCTGTAGGCCCTTTCCTTATCTGGCAACAACCGCATCTTATTTACCTGGCAGAGCTTTGTTACCGTGATCATCCGGATCAGCAAACGCTGGATCAGTATAAGGACCTGGTATTTTCCACGGCGGAATTTATGGCGTCCTATCCCTGGTACGATAGTACGAAACAACAATATGTACTGGGCCCTGGCCTTATACCGGCGCAGGAGCGTTTTGACCCGGCCACTACTTTTAATCCGCCGTTTGAGCTGGCTTACTGGCGCTGGGCGCTGCGTACCGCACAGGAATGGCGGCAGCGTTTAGGCATGCCGCAGGATACGGTATGGGCAAAAGTGCAGGCGCAGCTGGCGCCATTCCCTATAAAGGATGGATTGTACTTGGCCGCTGCCAGCGCGCCGGATTCATATAGCAATGCCCGTTACATGACAGATCATCCCACCGTATTGGGTATAGATGGTTTTGTACCGCCGGATGCGCATGTGGATTCACTGGTCATGTTACATACATTCAAGAAGATAATGAGCGCCTGGAACTGGGAGGAAACCTGGGGCTGGGATTACCCGCTGGTGGCCATGACGGCCACACGCCTGGGACAACCGGAAGCGGCGATCGATATTTTAATGAAGCAGGTAACAAAAAATACATTCCTGCCTAACGGGCATAATTACCAACGGGATAACCTGCGTATATACCTGCCCGGTAACGGGGCTTTACTCTCTGCCGTGGCGATGATGTGTGCGGGTTGGGATGGGTATAAAGGACCGGATGCGCCGGGTTTCCCTAAGAACGGAAAATGGAAAGTAAAATGGGAGGGATTAATGAAAATGCCATAACCCCTCCCAGGAAGTTTATTCCATGCGCAGGCTCTTTACCGGGTCTGCCACGGCGGCCTTAATGGCCTGGAAGCTAACGGTGATGAGCGCTATGATCATGGCGGTAAGTCCTGCTATCACATATATCCACCAGGAGATAGATACCTGGTAAGCAAAACCTTCCAGCCAGCGGTGCATAAAATACCAGGCAATGGGCGCGGCTATTACCAGGGCTATTAACACCAGCATTACGAAATCTTTGCTGAGCATAGTGGTTATATTGGCTACGCTGGCGCCCAGTACTTTGCGGATACCTATCTCGCGGGTACGCTGGCGGGCGGTAAAGGCGGCCAGTCCAAATAAGCCCATACAAGAGATAAAGATGGCAATGGCCATAGCGGTATTCATGAGCGCTGCGGTCTTTTGCTCCTTTTCGTAGAAGCGGGCAATGCTGGCATCGAAAAAGGTGTAATCAAATTTTTCATTGGGGTATACAGCTGTCCACAGCTGTTCGATCTGCGCTAATGTGCGTTTCAGGTCTTGCGACCGTTTGCCATTGGTAGCCAAACGGATATTGATGGTGCGGCTGATCTTTTTATTGGTGGTAAAGAACATGGGTTTAATAGGCTCATGCAGGGATTGTACATGAAAATCCTTTAATACGCCTACAATGGGGCATGTAGTAGGGGAGCCGTCTGAGATACCGCTTTCCACCATCTTGCCCACGGCGTCTGCCGGGTTGCGGAAGCCCAGCGCTTTGGCGCAGCTCTCATTCACCAGGAACTCGCGCATGCTATCTGCGGGCATTACATTGCGGCCGGCTACCAGCTTCAGGTTATAGAGCGGCACAAATTTTTCATCGCCCCATTCCAGGGCGCTTTCTATTTCTACCTTTTCTTTACCCTTGTATGTAAGTAATGTGCCCCAATGGCCTTTGGCAGCGGGGGTACTTTCACTTACGCTTACATTTTCCACGCCGGAGATGCCCCGTATCCGTTCTGCCAGCACATCTTTCTGTGCATAAGGATAGTAGCGGGCGGTGGGCACGGCAATGATCGCGTCCTTTTTAAAACCCATGTCCTTATTAAGCATGTAACGCATCTGGTTGCTGATGACCAGGGTACCAATGATGAATACCAGGGATACGGCGAACTGGAATATGATCAATCCCTTTCGCAGGTAACCCCGTTCACTGCCTTTGAGCCCATCCCCACCTTTAAGGCTGAGGGCAGGCAGGTAAGCAGAAGAGACCAGTGCCGGGTAAACGCCTGCCAGCAGGGTGGTACAAACGATCAGCAGCAGTATGAAAATAGCGGTAGGCCGGCTAAAAAGCAAACCGGCCACTCCATCTGGTATAAAGGACTTAAAGACAGCAATAATACCAGGGGTAAACAACAGGGAAGCGCCGGTGGCCAGCAGTACCAGTATGAATGTTTCGCTCAGGAACTGGAGTACCAGGGTACTGCGGGTGCTGCCCAGCACTTTACGGATGCCCACTTCGCGGGTGCGTTCAATGGACTGGGCCGTGGCCAGGTTAACAAAGTTAATGGCGGCGATCAGGAGTATAAACGCCGCAATGCCCATTAGACCGTATAGGGTGGGCAGGTGGGCCTTGCGGGTATAATTATCTTCATAATCCGGGTTGAAATGCAGATCCGCGAGGGGTTGTAGCGTTACTTTCGCGGTGGTATGCTCTTCTACGAAGAAATGTTTCTTAACAAAGGCGGGGAACTGGGCTTCTACCCGCGCCGGGGTCACACCCTTTTCCAGCTTAACAAAAGCTTGTGTGCCGCCACTGAACATACCCCATTGGTCCATACCAAACTCGCTTCCCAGGAAGCTGTTTTTGGTGGTGGCAAAAGAGATGAAATCCTTGAAGATGAAGTCTGAATTAGCAGGCATATCTTTTACAACGCCGGATACTGTTACCGGCAGGGAGTCATTATACATAATGGTCTTACCCAGCACGGCGTCTGCGGGCAGTTGTCCAAAATACTTTTTGGCCCTGCTCTCCGTAAGTACCACCTTAAAAGGCTCCTGCAGGGCGGTAGCAGGATTGCCTGCCAGCCACTGGTAATGCAGTATGCTGAAATACTGCGGTTCTGCTATGATCATATCCGGAGCTTCTTCCCGCGGGAGCATATCAAATTTCCTTTCTACGCCCTCGTGGGTGCTGACCTTGGCCTTGTAGGTACGGAACAGTACAATACTTTCCAGGCCGGTGATCTCATCCCGCATGGCCTGTGGCGCAGGATCGGGCACCATGGCCATATGCCGGGTACCACGTTCGCCGCTCAATGCAGACACAACACGGTAGATCCTTTCCTTGTCCGGGTGAAAATTATCATAACTCAGCTCAAAACTGGCCACGAGGTAAATGATAAGGCAGGCGCATACGCCTAATGCCAACCCGGATACGTTAATGATGGCATACGTTTTATTCCTGGCCAGATTGCGCCAGGCCACTTTGAAGTAGTTCTTTAACATAGGGAGCAAGATGAGTACGACTTCATTCGTAAGAAATGTGCCAGTTCGGTTATGTATTGATTATGAATGGGTTCTGTGTGAGGTGTGCGCTGTTTATGTCCGGTAATGAACAGCGGATGTCCGCTCCTGGCCAGTAATGTCCCGGCCTGAAATAGCTATCCGTCAGCCCTTACGCTTTCACCCGCGCATTATCCTGCTGCACGATCAGCGTAGTCGCCAGGATCTTACGCTCAAAATCATGCACCGGTCTTTTGCTTTCTATCAGCTGCAGCAGCAGCTCAGTGGCTACCTGCCCCATTTCAAAGGCGGGTTGTCTTACTACGGTGATGGGAGGGTCCAGCAGTTCTATAATGTCTGAGTTGGAGAAACCTACTACGGCAATATCTTCCGGGATGCGCAGCCCTTTGCTTTTGAGCACCCGCATACAGCCGGTGGTAAGTTTATCGGAGCCGGTAAAGATGGCGTCCGGACGGGGTTTTACCTTCAGCAGCTGGTTAATGGCGTCTTCTATCTCAGACAGCAGCATACCCCCGTGAAAGCAGTATTTGATCAGCGATTTACGCGGTTTGATATGTTTTTGCGACAGGGCCTCCATATAACCGGCCACCCTTTCTTTGGTGATGGACAGGTTCTCTGAGTTGGTGATGGTGGCAATATCCTGGTAGCCCTGGCGCATCAGGTGCATGGTGGCGTCATACGCGCCGCGGAAATTATCCACTGCTACTTTATGGGTATTGATCTCTTCCACAATGCGGTCAAAGAACACGATGGGAAAACCGCGGTCATGCAGCGCTTTCAGGTGCTGCAGGTCTTTGGTGGCGGTAGAGACGGAGATCAGCAGCCCGTCAATAGAGCGGGAGGCCAGGTATTGCAGGGTCATCACTTCCTTATCGTAGGATTCGTGGCTCTGGGAGATGATCACGTTATAGCCTTTGTCATTTGCCACGGATTCAATGCCATTGATGGCCTGGGAAAAAAAGCTGTTGGCAATCTCTGCCACGATCACGCCAATGGAGCGGCTCCGTTTTTCCTTCAGGCTCAGTGCGATCGGGTTGGGATGATAGTTGATACGGGTGGCATATTCCAGCACCAGTTGTTTGGTTTCTGTGCTGATCTCATGACTGTCCCGTAAGGCCCGTGATACCGTAGAGGTGGATAGCCCGAGCGCTTTAGCAATATCTTTTATTGTGGCAGCTGCAAATTTCATAACGCAGTAGTAAAAATAAGCATTTTCCGAGGGTTTTAATAGTTTAAGTTATAAGTCGTTAGGGGATAGTCGTTAGCGTATTTCGCCAATCGCTTGCTGCTGCATCGTTCCCGGTAACGATTGCGTAAAAAAATCGCTATAAATCCTTTCGTATTACTGAATATATCTGTAGAATTGCCTTATCGGACACCGGTATTGAAAAGCTGATAAAATATGTGCTGTATCTCGCTGGCAGGTGCTTTCCAGTCATATCGCCATTCACGCTTCCGTTATGAACAACAGTTACTTTCTCATTAAAGTAGCGGGTGCACGCAAAAACAAAAACTCGTAAGGCAATGAAGTTATATCTCACCATTTTCCTGGCATTATTCGGATGGGTACAGGACCAGCCCAAGCCCCGTATATTCATGATCGGGGACTCTACCATGGCTAACAAACCTGCCATCGATAACCCGGAAAGAGGGTGGGGACAGCTGTTTCCTGCGTTCTTTGAGCCCGGCGTGGAAATAAAGAACTATGCCGTAAACGGGCGCAGCACCAAAAGTTTTATCACGGAGCACCGCTGGGATAGCGTGCTGGCGCAGCTGAAGCCGGGAGATTGGGTGCTGATCCAGTTTGGCCATAACGACCAGAAGATAGCAGATCCCAACCGCTACGCCGCCCCGCATACCACTTACAAAGAGAACCTGCTGCGTTTTGTAACAGAGGCCAGGGCCAAAGGCGCTAACCCGGTACTGATAACGCCGGTGATGCGCCGTAAGTTTGATGAAAAAGGCGCATTTGTAGACCAGCATGGCGAGTACCCCGGTGTAGTAAGGGAAGTGGCGGCCGCCAATAAAGTGCCGCTGATAGACCTGCACCGCAGCAGCGAGGCCTTGCTGGTACAGCAGGGCGTACAAGGTTCCGTAAAAATGTTCAAGACCACGCCCGCAGGCCATTATACCACCCTGCCGGATGGCGTGACAGACGATACGCATTTCAATACCTATGGCGCTACATTGATAGCCGGCCTGGTAGCGAAAGAGATTTTTGACAAAAAGCTACCCTTAGCCCAATACCTTGCTAAGACGCCTTTTGAAGGCAAATACCAGTTTGACCTGCCGGTGATCTATGAGCCGCATTTTAAACGGGATACCTTCAACATTGCCCAGCTGGGCGCTAAGGCAGACGGCATTACCCTGAACACAAAGATCATTAATACCGCTATTGAAACATGCAGCGGCAAGGGCGGCGGCGTAGTGCTGGTGCCGGCCGGCATGTGGATCACAGGGCCCATTGTGCTTAAAAGCAACGTGAACCTGCACCTGGCAGCGGGCGCTGTATTACAGTTTTCAGCCGACTATGGTCAATACCCTCTGGTAGAAACTACCTATGAGGGTTTACGCGCCGTACGCTGCCAGGCGCCGGTATCCGGCTTAAACCTGGAGAATATAGCCATTACCGGTAGCGGTATCATTGATGGTAATGGCGATGTGTGGAGGGCCGTTAAAAAGGATAAACTGACGGAAAACCAGTGGAAGAAACTGGTGGCCTCCGGCGGTATGATAGGCCCCGGTAAGGACAGCAGCAGCTGGTACCCTTCCCGAAAATCCTATATAGGCGCACAGACCAAACTGGCCGGCGTGATCATGCCGGGCAAACAGCCGTCTGACTATGAGGATATCAAAGATTTCCTGCGCCCTAACCTGATCAGCATTACCAACTGTAAAAACGTGCTGCTGGAAGGCGTTACTTTCCAGAACTCGCCCGCCTGGTGCCTGCATCCTCTGCTGTGCGAGAACATTACCCTGCGCAATGTATACGCCAAGAACCCCTGGTATGCCCAGAACGGCGACGGCGTGGACCTGGAGTCCTGCAATTATGCGCGTATCACCCACTGCACTTTTGATGTAGGGGATGATGGCATCTGTATCAAATCCGGCAGGGATGAGCAGGGCCGTAAAAGAGGCAAGCCTACAGAGAACACCATTGTGGATTACTGCACCGTATACCATGCGCACGGCGGTTTTGTAATAGGCAGTGAAATGTCTGGCGGCGCGCGCAACCTGTTCGTATCCAACTGTAATTTCCTGGGTACGGATATAGGCCTGCGGTTTAAGACCACCCGCGGCCGCGGCGGTATCGTAGAAAAGATCTATATCGCAGACATCAACATGAAAGATATTCCGGCAGAAGCCATCCTGTTTGATATGTACTATGCCGCCAAGGACCCCGTGCCCCTGGCCGGCGAAAAAAGGGAGGGCCCCAAGGTGGAAACAGTGCCCGTAACGGACGCCACGCCACAGTTCAGGGATTTCCATATCAGCAATATCGTGTGCAACAATGCTGATAAAGCAGTGTTTATACGCGGCCTGCCGGAGATGCCCATTGCCGGTATATACATGAACAATATGACCATCCGGGCTAAAAAAGGTATTGAATGCCTGGAAGCGAAGAACATCCATTTAACGGATGTACACCTGATCACCCGGGATACAGACCCGCTGGTGACGGTGCGCAGCAGCCAGGATATTACGCTTAATAATATCCAGTACGATCAGGCAGACCGGTTTATGGCGGTGCAGGGAGAAAGCTGCCGCAATATAGTGGTGACCGGTACGGATGTACGCAAGTCAAAAGAAAGTACGCAATTTACTGCCGGCGCCAGCAATAAGGCCCTGCAGGTTCGTTGATACAATGTCCATGTGTCCTGTGCCTTTACGGCGCAGGACATTTAATGGTTCTCAAAAGCAGATAAATTAATGCCCAGGAAATTCAGCTTACTCACCTTGTTAATGTTATGCGCCGCAGCTGTGCTGCATGCGCAGTCCGCAGATATGGCCACTACCATTATGCGTAAACCCACTCCTCCCAACTGGACCTATGACCAGGGCGTGATCCTGGAAGGGATTGCCGGGTTGTGGAAGAGCACCGGCGATGGTAACTATTTCCGCTATATACAGCAGTGTATGGACGCCTTTGTGGATGAACAAGGCAATATACGAACCTATAAAAGCGCGGATCATAACATAGACCATGTAAAGAACGGCCGCCTGCTGCTGTTGTTATATAAAGTGACCGGCCAGGAAAAATACCGGAAAGCGGCAGATGTGCTGCGCGAACAGTTGCGCACGCAACCCCGTACCGGCGATGGCGGTTTCTGGCACAAGCGCCGGTATCCCTACCAGATGTGGCTGGACGGCCTATATATGGGCGAGCCTTTTTATGCGGAATACGCGGCCCTTTTCCATGAGGACACCGCTTTTAATGATATTACCCGCCAGTTTGTGCTGATGGAAAAACATGCGCGCGATAGCCGTACCGGTTTGCTGTACCATGCCTGGGATGAGTCCCGGCAGCAGCGCTGGGCAGATAAGACCACCGGCCGCTCCCCCAATTTCTGGGGCCGGGCTATGGGCTGGTATGGTATGGCCCTGGTGGATGTGCTGGATTATTTCCCCGCAGACCATAAAGGCCGCGATACGCTGATCGCTATCCTGAACCGTTTTGCCGCCGCGGCGGTAAAATACCAGGATCCCGCCTCCGGCGTATGGTGGCAGGTGCTGGATAAGGGTAAGGAAAAAGGTAATTACCTGGAAGCCTCTGCCTCCTGTATGTTCGTATATGCTTTGGAGAAAGGTGTGCGGAAAGGCTACCTGCCGGAAAGCTACCGCAAAGCAGCGGTAAAAGGATTTGCCGGTATCCAGAAACAATTTATTACCCGCGCCGCGGAAGGCGGGGTAGACCTGCACGGTGTATGCAGCGTAGCGGGCCTGGGCGGCGAGCCTTACCGCGATGGCAGCTATGCCTATTACCTGAGTGAGAAAGTGGTGGTGAACGATCCTAAAGGCGCTGGCGCTTATATGCTGGCCGCCCATGAAATGGAGATGCTGCCTACCCTGGGAAAAGGCAAGGGCCTTACCGTTACACTGGATCAGTATTTTAACAACGAATGGCGTAAAGGCCCCAATGGTGGCATGGAGCGTTTCCATTATGTATGGAATGAAGTGGACAACAACGGTTATTCACTGCTGGGCCATATCTTCCGCCGTTATGGCGTAGCTACGGATACGTTGTCTGTAGCGCCTACTGCTGCCAACCTGCAGCATAGCAATATCTATATCATTACAGACCCGGATACGCAAAAGGAGACCGCGAGCCCGCATAACATTACGGCAGCAGACGCCGCCCAGATCTATAACTGGGTAAAAGCCGGCGGTGTGCTGGTGATACTGGAAAACGACTCTGCCAATGCGGAGCTCCAAAAAATCAACCTGCTTACAGAGCGTTTTGGCATCCATTTTAATGAAGACAGCCGCAACCGGGTACAGGGCAAACAGTTTGAAATGGGCGCGCTGGCCATCCCTGCGGGGCATGCGGTCTTTAATCATACAAAAAAAGTATACATCAAGGAATTAAGCACCCAGGAGCTGAAAGCGCCGGCAACAGCTGTTTATAAAGACGGGGATCATGTAGTGATGTCCGTTGCGCATGTAGGTAAGGGAACCGTATTTGCGGTAGGCGATCCCTGGTTTTACAACGAGTACCTGGATGGCCGCAAGCTGCCGGCGGAATACGAAAACTACCAGGCGGCTACAGACCTGGTCAATTGGTTAGTACAACAGGCAAAAAAGAAATAGGGGATTTAAGTAGAAATCTGTCATGATGAAACAATTAACTACACACACGCTGCCTGCCATCAGCAGCAGCGATATACAATTGCCCGCAGCGGCGCATTTACAGTTACCGGAAAAAGTATTGCAGTTTGGTACCGGCGTGCTGTTGCGCGGCCTGCCGGACTATTTTATTGATAAAGCCAATAAAGCCGGCGTATTCAACGGCAGGGTAGTGGTGGTAAAATCTACCGGTAAAGGCAGCACAGACGCTTTTGCAGACCAGCAGGGGCTATACACCCTCTGCATCCGTGGTATTGAGCAGGGGCAGAAGGTAGCGGAAAATAGCCTGAACGCTTCCATCAGCCGCGTACTAAGCGCCGCCGCAGAATGGGATGAGATCCTGCATTGTGCAGAAAACCCGGATATGGAGATCGTTATCTCGAATACAACAGAAGTAGGCATCACCCTGGTGGACGATAATATCAACGCCGCGCCGCCGGTATCTTTTCCTGGCAAGCTGCTGGCATTCCTGTACCGCCGCTACCAGCATTTCAGCGGGCGCGCGGATAAGGGAATGATCATCATCCCCACGGAACTGCTGGTAGATAACGGAAAGAAATTAAAGGAGATCGTGCTGGAACTGGCTGCCCGGCATCAGTTAGCGCCGGCTTTCATCAGCTGGTTAAACGATGCCAACCATTTCTGCAGCTCCCTGGTAGACCGTATTGTGCCCGGCGCCTTACCCGCGCAGGAGCAACAGGCCATGCAGGAGGCGCTGGGTTATAAAGATGACCTGATGATCATGGCGGAAGCCTACCGTTTATGGGCCATTGAAACAGCCGATAAAAAAGTGCAGGAGCGTTTAAGTTTTAGCAAAACAGATAGCGGCGTGGTACTGGCCCCGGATATTAACGTATTCCGGGAGCTGAAGCTGCGCCTGCTGAATGGCACACATACCTTTAGCTGCGGCCTGGCCGTATTAGCAGGCTTTAACACGGTGCGGCAGGCAATGGAAGATGCGGATATGGAAGCCTGCATTTCCTCGCTGATGCTGCAGGAAATGGCCCCCGCTATTACAGATATCTATATTTCCGACACCATGGCTGCAGAGTTCGCGCAATCTGTGCTGGACCGTTTCCGGAATCCGCATATCGCGCACCAGTGGGTAGCTATTACCATGCAGTACACTTCTAAAATGAAGATGCGGAATATACCGGTACTGCTGCGCCATTACGAGCGCTCGCAGGAACCGCCCCGTCTGATGGCCCTGGGCTTTGCCGCTTACCTGCTGTTTATGCGCAGCGAGCGTACTGCAGACGGGCAGTATAAAGGCGCGGTGAACGGTAAGGAGTATACGATACAGGATGATCATGCCGCCTGGTTCCATGATGAGTGGAAACGCCTGGAGGCAGCCGTACTGGTAAAAGAAGTACTGGCTAATACCAATCTGTGGGGCACAGACCTTACGCAATTAAAAGGGTTTGCCCGCGCGGTAACGGACATGCTGTCCGCACTGACAAGGGATGGCGCAACCGCCGTAATAAAGAAAGCGCTGACAGAAAGCAGGCAGCCATTAGCCGCCGGTGCACAGTGATAGCATTATGAATAAGTTTTAATCAATACAATATGAAAAAGTTCCTGGATGAGCATTTCCTGTTGAACACAGCTACGGCGCAGCGTTTGTATCACGAGTACGCAAAGGAGATGCCGGTGATCGATTACCATTGTCACCTGCCGCCCGCGCAGATAGCTGCCGATATGAATTTTGAGAACCTGACACAAGCATGGTTATACGGCGATCATTACAAGTGGAGGGCCATGCGTACCAACGGCGTACCGGAAACTTACTGCACCGGCAATAAACCGGATTGGGAGAAGTTTGAAAAATGGGCGGCCACCGTGCCTTATACCCTGCGCAACCCGCTTTACCACTGGACACACCTGGAGCTGCAACGCTATTTTGATGTATACGATATCCTGCAGCCTTCTTCTGCCGCCAGTATCTATGACGCCTGTACAGAAAAGCTGCAAACGCCGGACTACTCCGTACGTAACCTGCTGCGTAAAATGAAAGTGGCATTGGTATGTACTACAGACGATCCGGTGGATACGCTGGAATATCATCAGCAGTTAAAACAGGAGGGATTTGAAATACCCATCCTGCCTGCTTTCCGCCCGGATCAGGCTATGAATGTAGACGACCCGGTAAAGTATAACCAATACCTGGCTAAACTGGAGCAGGCGTCTGATGTATCCATCAGCACCTACCAGGATCTGCTGAAGGCATTAAAACAGCGGCATGATTTCTTTGCTTCCATGGGCTGTTCTGTATCTGATCATGGTATTGAAGAGATCTATGCAGAAGAGTTTACGGATGCGGAGATAGCCACTATCTTTAAAAAGATCAGGGCAGGCGCAGGCCTGAGCCTGGAAGAGAACCGCAAATTCAAATCTGCCATCCTGCTGGAAATGGCGGTGCTGGATTGGGAAAAAGGCTGGGTACAGCAGTATCACCTGGGTGCGCTGCGTAACAACAACTCGCGTATGATGCGTATACTGGGCCCGGATACCGGTTGGGATTCCATCGGCGATTTCTCCCAGGCGCGTGCACTGGCTAAATTCCTGGATAAGCTGGATAGCCAGGATAAACTGGCAAAGACCATCCTGTATAACCTGAACCCCGCGGATAACGAGCTGCTGGCTACCATGATCGGTAATTTCAATGACGGCTCCGTAGCGGGTAAGGTACAATTTGGTTCTGCCTGGTGGTTCCTGGATCAGAAGGATGGTATGGTAAAACAGCTGAATGCTTTATCCAATATGAGCCTGCTGAGCCGTTTTGTGGGTATGTTAACGGATTCCCGCAGCTTTTTGTCCTATCCCCGGCATGAATACTTCCGCCGCCTGATCTGCGACCTGTTTGGACAGGAGATAGAGCAGGGTGAGTTGCCGAATGATATTAAATGGGTGGGTAAGATCGTGCAGGATATCTGCTATTTTAACGCACAACAATATTTTAACTGGCAGTTCCTGGAGCAAACAGCGGCTGTATCATAAATTATAATGGCGGGCAGTTGGCAGTCACGCGGGGTCCCCGTATCCTGCACTACAGTTTACAGGCTGTCAACTGCCCGTTATCTCTTATAGGGGTTCGCCAAACTTTTCTTCGTATACATCATAGCCAAAATAGGCGAAGTACTCCACCTCTATACCCCTGGCAGCTTTTGAAGGGTCTTTATCGACCGTATTATAATAACCCTCTCCCATCCCCACAATAAAACCCCGGCGGTCCAGGAAACCGTCATCTGATCCGCCTACATGCGCATGCACCTCATCACGGTCCAGGTGCCTGATCTTTTTGTTCAGGATCTCCATGAATTTTTTGAAATCTGTTTTGTTAAGCGTGGTCAGGCGTTGGCTGATGTGTGGGATAACAACATGCTCCAGTTGTTTGGCCAGTTCCGGGAAAAGCACGGTGTTATTAGCACTGGTAGCTTCTTTGCGTTGGGTGGCAGCTGCCGGCGTATCGTTCCAGGATGATTCAATGATCTCCCAGAATAGCTGTTCTTTCATATAGGAATATTTAAGCAGCGTTAAGATAATACATCTACTGTATAGCTGTTGTTATCATTCTGTTGCTTTCCTATACTGTAAGGGGGTAAAACCCATGGTTCTTTTAAAGATCCTTCCAAAATGGCTTTGGTCAGAGAAGTCGCAGTCCAGCGCTATCTGCGCCAGGTTAAGGTCTGTATCTTTCAGCAGGGCGCAGGCGCGTGCTATCTTTAGCTGGTTTACATATTCGCCGATGTTCATGCCGTATGCTTTCTTAAACTCCCGTACAATATGGTAGGGGCTTATCTGTGTGATGGCGGCCAGTTGTGATAAAGAGGCGGCCTGGGTATCATCATGCAGTATTTCCCGCACCTGTTGCAGCCATTGCGGTACGCCGCTATGGGCGGCTTTTTCCCGCTGAAATATGGCCATACATTCCAGGGTCAGTCCTTCTATCATCAGGTGGGACCAATGATTGTACTGGCGGAATTCCCCCTGCATTTTGGCGATGAGCAGCTTCAGGGCCGCGCTTTTTAGTTTGCTGATCCTCGTAAGGGCAAAAGGCGCAGTATCAAAATTACGCAGCCAGCCGGCGTCTATCTCTATATTAAAACAGGCGGCAGGGGCATGGGGAAAAGTATTTCTGTGCACAATACCTGCCGGGTGAAATACAATATCTTCCGGCTCACACACCAGCTTGCCGGAAACGGATTGTTCCTGGTAGCTGCCATGCTGTACATAACAGAGATAGCTGTTCTCATGAAAATGGTCCGGCAATTGTGCGTGCAGGGGGTAGTTGCTCAAAGTGAGGATAACCCCTTTTGTTTGTACTTTTTTCTCAATAGTACCGTAATAGTGTCCCTGTTGTAAGATATTACTGTTCATGGATCAAAGGCGGTGTTAGATGGCGGAATAGTACTATTACAGCAATATAGTAACAAAACAGCAATTACATGCTATACCGGCGTCAGGCGCTGCCATAGCTTTGCAACAGTAAACATATGATATGAGAAAGTTGTCTGTAAATCAGTCTATTATAACCATTGCCTATATTCTTTTCTTGTGGCTGCCGGCAGTGGCTCAGCAGCCTGTAGCGTACCGTGCATCTGCCCCAAAACTGCATGACCTGGTGCATACTGCCCTCGAGGTGCGGCTGGATTATGCCAAGCAGTTCCTGTATGGTAAGGCTGCCATCACCCTGCAACCGCATGCCTATCCTATGGATTCTCTCCAGCTGGACGCCAAGGGCATGGAGATCCGGGAGGTAGCATTGCTGGCCGCCGGCAAACATACGCCTTTGCAGTATAGCTATGATAGCCTGCAGCTGCACATCAAACTAAATAAAACATACCAGCCCGGCGAAAAGTACCAGGTGTATATCGCTTATACCTCCCGGCCCAATCTCTTTAAATCAGAAGGCAGCGCGGCCATCAGCAGCGCAAAAGGATTATACTTTATAAACCCGGACAGTGCCAATGCCGGCAAACCGGTGCAGGTATGGACGCAGGGGGAAACAGAGGCCAACTCCGTATGGTTCCCTACCATTGACAAACCTAACCAGAAAACCACTACCCAGATCAGTATAACAGCGCCCGCCAAATATGTAACGCTCTCTAACGGCTATCTGACCGCACAGCATAACAACGGCGATGGTACCCGTACAGATACCTGGAAAATGGATCAACCGTACGCGCCTTACCTGGTAATGATGGCGGTGGGCAATTTTTATGTGCATAAAGAAAAATGGAAGGGCAAAGAAGTAAGCTATTATGTAGAACCGGTACAAGCGCCCTATGTAAAACAGCTGTTTGGTAATACACCGGAGATGATGAGTTTTTATTCCAGCCTGCTGGGCGTAGACTATCCCTGGAACAAATACGTGCAGGTGGTCGTACGCGATTTTGTAAGCGGCGCTATGGAAAATACTACGGCCACCGTACATGGGGATTTCACCTATCAGAACAACCGCCAGCTGCTGGATGAAAATATATGGGAAGGCAATATTGCGCATGAGTTATTTCACCATTGGTTTGGGGATTATGTAACTACTGAGAGCTGGGCCAACCTGACAGTAAATGAATCCTTTGCCAACTATAGTGAAACCCTGTGGAGTGAATATAAACACGGCGCGGATGGCGGTGATTATACCAATTATAACGCAGCGCAGATCTACCTTACTTATTCGCCGGAGGATGAGCATAAACACCTGGTACGTTTTGATTATGACCATGCAGAAGACCTGATGGACCGGGTAACTTATCAGAAAGGCGGCCGTATACTGCACATGCTGCGCAATTACCTGGGTAAGGAAGTATTTAACAAAGGCATGCATCTCTACCTTACACAGAACGCGTATAAAACAGGAGAGGCGCAGCAGGTGCGCCTGGCCATGGAAGAAGCCAGCGGTAAAGACCTGAACTGGTTCTTTGACCAATGGTATTATGGCAGCGGCCATCCATACCTGGATATGCAATATGCCTGGGATGAGGCCAGTAAAACACAAACAGTATATATACAGCAAACCCAGACCGGCAAAACATTTACGCTGCCTTTTGCCATTGATATATATGTAAATGGAAAAAAAGAGCGCCATGATGTGTGGATGAAAACAAAAGCAGACACGTTCCGTTTTGTTTTAGCCGCTAAACCCCAGCTGGTAAATGTGGATGGGGATAAGATACTGCTGGCAAAGAAAACAGATCATAAATCGCTACAGGAATATGTATACCAGTATTTTCATGCGCCGCTGTTCCTGGACCGGCTGGAAGCCATTCAGCAGGCGGCCGGGGCACAACAGGATGGTGATGCCCGTAATATGTTGGTGGCCGCCTGTAAGGATAAATTCTTCCGTTTACGCACAGCTGCTATGGACTCCCTGAACATGCAGCTGCCGGAGGTACGTAGCGCCGCCCTGCCGGTATTGCTGGCCATTGCCCGTAATGACAGCTCCACGCTGGCGCAGGCCGCGGCTTTAAACGCCATTGGCCGTACTAAGGATAGCGCTTATCTGTCCCTGTTCCGGGAAAAGATCAATAGCCGCTCTTATAGCGTGCAGGCTGCTGCGTTGAATGGTATTGCCGCCATAGATATGCCGATGGCCTTACAATATGCCGGCCAGCTGGAAAAAGACAGCAAGGACCTGTTAAGCTGGGCCATTGCCGGGATCTATGGCCGCTCCGGCGATACCAGCAAACTGGCTTTCTTCAGCAAACAGCTGGATGGCATGTTCATTAACCGCAAAAGCCGTATGATAGCCGGTTACCTGTTGCTGTTAAGCCAGACCAGTAACGCAGATCTGTTTAAGACGCATTTTGATAACGCGCTTACCCATATACGGGATTATAAGCAGTATAAGGCCCAGGGCCGGTTTGTGCCGCTGTTACAGATGGTGCACGATAAAAAGGAGGCGGCGCACCTGCCTGCTCAATCTGCACAGGCAGCAACGGCGGTAAAGGAGATGAGCAATTAGGGGCACATTTTATCCATCATCTATTTGGCGTTTAAATATATTGTATTTTAGCTGCCGATAGGAAGATCGTATGGATAAGATCGATATAAAAGAACTGGCCAGGGACCTCAATTTGTCAACTTCCACTGTGTCGCGCGCCTTCCGTGGTAACAGTGATATCAATGCCCAGACAAAAGAGCGTATCCTGGCGCGGGCCCGGGAATTAAATTACCAGCCCAATCTCTATGCCAGCAGCCTCCGCGAGAAAAAGAGCAATACCATTGCCATTATAGTGCCGGAACTGGCCAATAATTTCTTTTCCCAGGCTATTAAGGGAATTGAAAAGATAGCGCGCAGTAAGGGCTACCATACCCTTATCTATGTAACGGATGATGAGTACCAGCTGGAAGTATCGTTTATAGATGATCTTTCCAATGGCCGGGTAGATGGGATCATTATGTCGGCTTCCGGGGAGTCTAAAGACCATAATTACCTCAATAAGCTAAAGAAAAAGCATATGCCCCTGGTGTTCTTTGACCGGGTGTATGATGATATAGATGTTGCCAAGGTAACCACCAATGACTATGAAAGCAGCTTTAATGCCACCAAACATCTTATTGATGCGGGTTGCGGGAAAGTGGCCTTCCTGGTGATCAACAAAAGCCTGTCCATTGGTAAAATGCGTTTGCAGGGTTATGTAGATGCGCTGGCGGCGGCAGGGATCCCATATAAAAAAGAGCTGATCATAGACTGCAGCAATGATCACAAAAAGAATTATAACATCCTTTCTAAGGTATTGACCACCATCAAACCGGATGGGTTATTTGCTTCGGTAGAGCGCCTGGCCATTGCCAGTTATTATGTATGCCAGGACCTGGGTATTAATATCCCCAAGAAGGTGAAGGTGATCAGTTTCTCCAGCCTGGAAATAGCCCCATTGCTGAACCCTTCCCTTACTACTATTACGCAGCCTGCCCGTGACCTGGGGGTGCATGCCGCGCAGCTGCTGTTCAAATCCCTGGAAAGTGGGGAGCCGGCGCATGAGCATGTGGTGCTAAAATCTAAGATCATGCCCCGCAGATCTACCATGTAAGATCATTCTGCTGCTGTTCTCCCATTTAAGCGGGTTTCCGCTACCGCTCTCCTGATCGCTTTTCCGGGCCTTGTTAATTCTAATTCGCCATTGGTGATAACGGTTACGCCGTTAATGATCACGCATTTTACGCCTGCCGCCGGGCGGTAGGGGTATACAGTGCTGGCCATACTTCTGACGGTGCCGGGGTCAAATACGATCAGGTCTGCATCCATCCCTTTTTGCAGCCGGCCTTTTTTACGTAGCTGTGGCACAGCTCTTTCCATTATACGCGCGGGTAATAACGATGATTTGCTGATGGCTTCTGAGAGGCTAAGGGCCTTGCGTTCCCGTACCCAGTAGCCCAGCAGGCGGGTATAGGTGCCTGCGCCGGCCGGTGGCGCATAAGCGTTTACGGGCAATGGCCACATATAGGCGTCTACCGGCTGGCCGGTATTGGCGTCTATCCATGGTTTACCGCCGCTGCCTATGCTGGCGCCGGGCAGTAGTACCAGCGCATCATCTATATAAGCGTCTATAGGCGTTTCTGTATAGTGGTTATTCCTGGCGGATGTGATGTAGAGCGGATATCTTACGCTGTTGCCGCCATTATTACGGGCGGTGGCGGCAATCTGGGCGGCTGCCGCGGCGGTATCGCAGGGGCCATAGGTATGCGTTTCCAGGGTAATGGGCAGGCCTTTTTCCCGGGCTTGCAGCACCAGGTTTGTAACGGTGCTGACATCCGCACTGCCAGCATAACAGAGGTGGGCGCTGCTACCAGTAGCTGCCGCCAGCGTGATGATCTGTTGCACGGTAGCTGCTTTATTGCCGGTGCATTGGAATACCGGCACTTTATATTTTGCCGCCAGCGCGTAGATAGGCCGCAGCGTAGCTGTGGCAAGATCGCCGCTGTCTATACCAATACCCGGCGCGCCATCCTGCAGGCCTTGTTCCAGGCGGGCCAGGGTGGGGGTGGCGGCGCTGTCGGCAGGGTTCCATCCTGCTGCCATCCCATAGTTAAGCACCCGGCCGGTTTGGGCCTGTGTATCATACCATTCTTTTACCGCGGCAGTACCGGCATCCAGCTCAAGCGCGGTGGTAACGCCGTCAAACACCTGCATACGGTCCGCCACAATGCTTTGCCCATGGGAGTGGAGGTCAATGAACCCCGGGGCTACTATCCAGCCGGTGGCGTTGATCATACGTTTGCCCATCAGCCTTTTGGTAGAGATAGCAGCGATGGTGCCGCCAATGATACCAATGCTTCTGCGGGCATCCAGCTTGGTTTCCGGGTCTATGACCCTGCCGCCGTTGATCACAATATCATACATGGGAGCGGACTGTGCCAGCACGCGGGGAGGGGTAAATGCTATCAATACAAGTACAAAAGCCAGGGGCAAAATGACACATTTCATGTGAATGCTGTTTTAATGGATGCTTTCAGGGTATACTGGTCAAAAAGAGTACCGGGGCATGGTTTACCCGGGTGTTAACTGGAAATTATCAAAGCGCTTATTGCATTGTCAAACATGGAATGCCGTTCTTAAATGTACGGTTATTTCCGCATATACGGGCGGAACACAAATAAGTGCGTAATTGCTTCGCAACTGCTTAGCAACGTTACTGCAACTGCATGTAAACGTTACTCCCTACCACCAAATGCGGGGTACTTTTTACATGTGGGAAAATCCCCTGTTAGCTAATTTTATCCGTAACTATCGATTGCATTTCATTTACATGCAGGCAAATCCCCTGCCAGCTTAATTTCCAGAGGTAGCTATCGATTGCAATCCAACCCTCCGCCGTAATTTTTTTTGGTGGTATCAAAATTTCCTTACCTTCGTTTTACGTTATGTAATATTTTTTTACCACGTTTCGGGAACGTTCCCGGTATCGTTCCCGAGTAAACTGAAATCTATACAAAAATTTCACAGATGCAAAAACCACGCCTCCTAAAGTATGTAGTACTGTTGTGCTGTATGGCGTTCTCCCTTATCACCTATGCACAAACAGGGACCATCAGCGGTAAAGTCACGGATGAAACAGGCCAGCCCATACCTGGCGCCGCGGTGTATATCAAAGGCACCAACCAGAACGCCATTGTTGCGCCGGACGGCAGTTTCCGGCTTACCGCCAACAACGGCCCCCTTACCATTGTAGTAAGGATGATAGGCTACCAGCCTATTGAAAGGGACATTAATGTAAACGGTATCTTACAACAGGAGTTCCAGCTTACCGCAGACACCAAAGGCCTTAACGAGGTGGTGGTAGTGGGTTATGGTACGCAAAAGAAAAGCGATCTTACCGGCTCCATCACTGCGGTTAGTTCCAAGGATTTTAACAAAGGGCCTATCACTACCCCGGAACAACTGATCATGGGTAAGGTAGCCGGCCTGCAGATCTCGTCCAACAGCGGCGCTCCCGGCGCAAACAGCAGGATCCGGATCCGTGGCGGCGCTTCCCTGAATGCCAGCAACGATCCCCTGATCGTGGTGGATGGCGTACCGCTGGATAATGCGGAAGTAAAAGGCACTTCCAACCCACTGAGCTTCATCAACCCAAATGATATAGAATCCTTCAACATCCTGAAAGATGCATCCGCCACTGCTATTTACGGCTCCCGCGCTTCCAACGGGGTGATCATCATCACCACCAAAAAAGGTAAAGCGGGCGATCAGCTGCGCGTTAATTTCAGCACGGTAAATTCCCTTTACAAAAGGGAAGGCATTGTACCGGTGCTAACCGGCGACCAGTTCCGGCAGGTGGTAAAGGAGCATGCCAATGCTGCACAGCAACAGCTGTTAGGCACGGCTAATACCAACTGGCAGGATGCATTGTATCGCACCGCTTTTGGCACCGATAATAACCTGGGCCTAAGCGGCTCTTTTAAATCGCTGCCATACCGTGTTTCAATAGGTTTCACCAAACAAGACGGTACCCTCAAGACCGGCAGCCTGCGCAGGCAATCTGCTGGTATCAACCTGAGCCCGCGCCTGTTTGATGATCACCTGAGAATAGATGTGAACGTGCGGGGCGCTATCACCAACAGCCGCTTTGCAGACCAGGACGCCATCAACGCCGCCGCGCAGTTTGATCCCACACAGCCCATCCATGTCAACAATAAATTTGGTAACTATTTTGAATGGATAGACCCTACCAGTCCGGATGGAGCGCCCTACACGCTGGCTACCCGCAACCCTTTGAGTATGCTGGAGCTGAGAACGGATAAGGGCGAAGTGAAAAGGAGCTTAGGCAATATACAGTTTGACTACAAGTTCCATTTTCTGCCGGAGCTGCGGGCTAACCTCAATTTAGGTTACGATGTTTCCAAAAGCGAAGGCCGCAACGTAATACCGGCCTATGCCGCCAATGTGTTTAACCGGGGTGGTACGGATAAAGCCTACTCCCAGACCAGGAACAACAAGCTGCTGGACTTTTACCTGAACTATACAAAGGATCTGAAAGGCATCAGCAGCCGTATAGACGCTACCGCGGGCTACTCCTACCAGGACTTTATCCGCAGCGAGCCTACCTATCCTGATCTCAATGAGAAAGGCGATACCATCAACGCGCCCGGTGTGCCGTTTAAAACACAGAACACACTGGTATCTTTTTTTGGCAGGTTAAACTACACCTTGCTGGACCGTTACCTGTTAACCGTTACAGTACGCCGCGACGGCTCTTCCCGTTTCCGGGAGCACTGGGGCACTTTCCCCTCTGCAGCCCTGGCATGGCGCATTAACCAGGAGTCTTTCCTGAAGAACGCAAAGGTGTTGTCTGATCTGAAACTCCGTATCGGTTACGGCGAAACCGGTCAGCAGGATTTTGGCGGCCTCTTGACCGATTACCCCTACCTGCCCCGTTACACCATAGGCGATCCTACGGCGCAATACCAGTTTGGCAGCCAGTACTACCTGACCTTACGCCCGGAAGGGTATGACGCCAACATTAAATGGGAAGAAACAAAGACCTATAACGTTGGCCTGGATTTCGGTTTCCTGAATAACCGGATCAACGGTAGCGTGGATTATTATATCAAGCGTACAAAAGACCTGCTGAGTGTAATACCGGTAGCAGCGGGCTCCAATCTTACCAATCAACTATTGACCAACGTAGGTAATATTGAAGCAAGGGGTTTTGAATTTACCCTGAATGCTACACCGGTGCAAACGAAAAACTTCAGCTGGGATGCCGGTTTCAACTTTACTTATAATCATGTAGAGATCACTAACCTGACCAAGGTACAGGATCCCAAAGCGCAGGGCATACCGGTGGGCACTATTGCCGGCGGTGTAGGTAATACCATACAGATCCATACGGTAGGGTATTCTCCCTTCTCTTTCTATGTGTACAAACAGATCTACAAAGATGGTACGCCGCTGGAAGGGCAGTATGAAGATCTGAACGGCGATGGCGCTATTACGCCGGATGACCGTTACCGTTATAAATCGCCCCAGCCTAAATTCCTGATGGGCTTCAACTCCCAGTTTGCTTATATGGACTGGACATTAGGCTTCTCTATGCGCGGCAGTATTGGCAACTATGTGTATAACAACCCTGCCTCCAACGGTGGCGCTTACCGGGACTTCTCCTTCCCCAACTATTTATCCAACGTATCTACCAGCATTCTGGACACAAAATTCCAGAACAGCCAGTACTTCTCTGACTACTATATAGAGAATGCTTCTTTCCTGCGTATGGATAACATTAGCCTGGGGTACAACTTTAAACACCTGTTCAGGGATAAGGTACGGCTGCGGGTATCCGCCACGGTGCAGAACGCATTTGTCATAACCGGCTATGGCGGTTTAGACCCTGAGCTGGGTAATGATAAAGTGGGCGCCAACCTGGTGGGCGAAGGTATAGACAACAAATTCTATCCCCGTCCGCGTGTATACTCACTGGGCCTGAACCTTGATTTTTAATTGAAGAAAACCGGAAAACAATGATAAAGCAATATATCAATAAATGGCTGGTAATAGGCGGGGTGGGCATCGCCACCATGCTGTCATCCTGTACCAAGGACCTGGACCGCGTGCCTTTCTATGACCAGACCTCTGCCAGCGTATATAACGATTTTGGTAACTACAAAGCCATACTGGCCAAGCTGTATGCAGGTTATGCCATCAGCGGGCAGCAGGGCCCTGCCGGCAAGCCAGACCTTACTGGTATAGACGAAGGTTTTTCCAACTACATCCGCCAGTACTGGCAGGCGCAGGAGCTGCCTACAGACGAAGCGGTGATTGCCTGGAATGATGGCACCCTGCCGGATTATCACCGGATGACCTGGACCTCCGCCAATGAGTTTATAAAAGCTACCTATGACCGTATCTTTTACGAGATAGCGGTATGTAATGAGTTTATCCGCGAAACCACGGATGATAAACTGGGCAGCCATGGCATCAGCGGCACTGACCTGGAAGAGGCCAAACATTTCCGTGCGGAAGCCCGTTTCCTGCGGGCGCTGGCTTACTGGCATGCGCTGGACCTTTTTGGTAATGTACCTTTCTCTACAGAGAATGACCAGGTAAGCGCCTCCTTTTTTCCGCCGCAGACCAGCCGGGCAAACCTGTTCAGCTATATAGAATCTGAGCTGCTGGCCATTGAGCCGGACCTGGTAGAAGCCCGTCAGAATGAATACGGCAGGGCTGATAAAGCGGCCGCCTGGATGCTGCTGGCGAAGCTGTACCTGAATGCAGAAGTTTATGCACAACAACAGAAATACACGGAAACCATTACTTATTGCAACAAGATCATCGGTGCAGGGTACACGTTGTCTGATCAGTACCGTAAACTGTTCCTGGCAGACAACAATACCTCGCCCGAGATGATCTTTACCATTACGTACGATGGCATCCGTACCAAAACATATGGCGGCATGACCTACCTGGTGCATGCGCCGGTAGGGGGGAGCATGAATGCAGCTACCTTTGGCATTAATGGCGGATGGGCCGGCCTGCGCACCACAAAGACTTTTGTAAACCTGTTTGCAGACCCTTCCGGCAACACAGATAAACGCGCTATGTTCTATAGCCCGGGGCAGTCACTGGAGATCAATGATGTTTTCACTTTTACCGATGGATATGCTATTGCCAAGTTCCGCAATGTCACCGTTACGGGGGCACAGGGCTCTGACAAAACAGGGGATTTCCCGGATACGGACTATCCCATGTTCCGCCTGGCAGATGCCTATCTAATGTATGCAGAAGCCGTATTACGCGGTGGTACGGGCGGCAGTGCCGCCACTGCGCTGCAGTATGTGAACCAGCTGCGGCAGCGCGCCTATGGCAATGCCAGCGGTAACATTACCAGCGGACAGCTTACCCTTGACTTTATCTTAGCAGAAAGAGGCCGTGAGCTGCATTGGGAAGGGCACCGCCGTACAGACCTGATCCGCTTTGGCAAATTTACCAGCGCTACTTACCTGTGGCCCTGGAAAGGCAATGTAAAGGAGGGTAGAGGCGTGGAAGATTTCCGTACGCTGTATCCTATCCCCGCCGCCGACAGGACCGCTAACCCGAATCTAAACCAGAACACAGGATATTAAACAATGTAAGGATGTGCAGATGTGCGGATATGCAAATTCAATCATCTGCACATCTGCACATTCGCACATCCGCACATCATTGATTATGGCCAGACTGAAAATTTGCCTACTGACGATCACGATCTTTTTATTATCCGGCGCCACCCTGTTTGCCCAGCTGCCGGCCCTGGAACGTATTGAACCCGCTTTTTGGTGGACGGGGATGCACAACCCTGTGTTGCAGCTGATCGTACATGGCGATAAGATTGCGGAGCGTAACGTACAGCTGGATTACCCGGGCGTTACATTAAAAGAAGTGCATAAAGTGGAAAATCCTAATTACCTGTTTGTGGACCTGGAGATCGGTGCATCGGCAAAGCCGGGCTCTATGCAGCTCCGCTTCAGCAAAACGGGCGCAAAGGAGATCCGTTATGAGTATGCATTGAAAGCCCGTGATAACGCTGCCAGGGCGCAGGGCGTTACCAACAAGGACCTGGTATACCTGATCATGCCGGACCGTTTTGCCAACGGGGATAAAACCAATGATATCGTAAAGGGGATGCAGCAAACCACCCTTAACCGCGACTCAATGTACTACCGCCATGGCGGCGATCTGCAGGGCATTATCGATCACCTGGATTATCTGCAGGACCTGGGTATTACCGCATTATGGCTCAACCCGGTGCTGGAGAACGACCAGCCTTCCGCCTCCTATCATGGTTATGCCGCTACAGAGAACTACCGCATAGACCGGCGTTATGGCAATAACGAGCTGTATAAAAAACTGGTGGATGAGCTGCATAAACGCGGTATGAAAATGATCCAGGACCTGGTGCACAATCATATTGGCAGCCGGCACTGGACCATGCTGGATCTGCCTTCTAAAGACTGGGTGCATCAATGGCCCGTGTTTACAAGATCTAATTTCCGGGAACAACCGTTGTTTGATCCTTATGCTGCCGCCGCAGATAAAAAATTAATGACGGATGGCTGGTTTGATACGCATATGCCAGATATGAACCAGGCCAACCCTTATGTACGCAACTACTTTACGCAAAGCCATATCTGGTGGATAGAATATGCCGGTGTAGACGGTTTCCGCCTGGATACCTATGGCTATAACGATGCCGCCTATATGCAGGAATGGGGGAAAGCCGTAAAAGCGGAATACCCGCAGCTGAGTTTCTTTGGAGAGACCTTTGTGCATGGCGTGCCTAACCAGGCGGTATTTACACAAGGCAATACCATTAACCGCGGTTTTGACACAGACCTGCCCGGCGTAACAGATTTCCAGTTCCTCTGGGCCATGACAGACCTGGTGAATACTAAGACCAGCGCGCAGGATGGCGTAGCGGGTTTATATAACACCCTTTCCAATGATTTTGTATACCAGGATGCCACGCGCAATGTGACCTTCCTGGATAATCATGACCTGAGCCGTTTCTTTTCCGTAGCAGGAGAGAATATACCAAAGTATAAACTGGCGTTGGGTTGTTTACTCACCACCCGCGGTATTCCGCAGTTATACTATGGCGCAGAGATACTGATGAAGAATTTCAGTAACCCGGATGGGCTGGTACGCGAAGACTTTAAAGGCGGCTGGCAAGGTGACAGCGTGAACAAATTCCAGCCGGCCGGCCGTACCGCTGCAGAGAATGAGGTGTTTGATTATGTGCATAAGCTGGCCAATTACCGTAAGCAGGACAGCGTATTACAAACCGGCCGCCTGATGCAGTATGTGCCGGAAAAAGGGATGTATGTATACTTCCGTTATAATGATCACAAGACCGTCATGATCATCGTTAACGCCAACGATAAGGAACAAAGCCTGGTTACCCAACGCTTTACAGAACGGTTGCAGCAGTTCAGCCACGCAACTGATATCATCACCGGAAAAGAACAATCCATTACGGGCACTATAACCGTACCAGCATTAACTACACAGGTGCTGGAGCTTAAGTAAAAGAAAGGATTATGAGCATAGCGGCATGCATTTTTGACCTGGACGGTGTGATCGTAGACACCGCCGTTTACCACTATCAGGCATGGAAACGCCTGGCTAATGAGCTGGGGTTTGATTTTACAGAAACGCAGAACGAGCGTCTTAAAGGCATTAGCAGGGTACGATCCCTGCAGCTGATGCTGGAATGGGGCGGTATACAGAAAACGCCGGAAGAGCAGCAGGTACTGGCCACGCGTAAGAATGACTGGTATGTGAACATGATCAACCGTATGACGCCGCAGGAGATCCTGCCCGGCGTATTACCATTCTTACAACAATGCAGGGCGGCCGGTATAAAAACCGCTTTAGGCTCTGCCAGCAAGAATGCGCATACCATCCTGGAACGCACGGGACTACTGCCCTTATTTGATGTGGTGGTAGACGGTAACGCCGTTACCGCCTCTAAACCTGATCCGGAAGTCTTTCTGCGCTGCGCGGCATTGCTGGGCATCACGCCTGACCGCTGCGTGGTATTTGAAGACGCCGTGGCGGGTATTGAAGCCGCCAAAGCCGCCGGTATGAAGGCCATAGGCATAGGCGAGTCCACTGTATTAACAGGCGCGGATGAAGTAGTGGCCGGCCTGTATGAAATGAACCTGGAACAACTCTCTTAGTTAACATGTGACGCCAACAGTAACATATGAAACATTATATCAAGGTAGATGAATGGAACATTATTGAGGAAGGATTTGACCCTCATCTGAACAAGGTATCCGAAAGCCTGTTCAGTATTGGCAATGGCCGTATGGGCCAGCGCGCCAATTTTGAGGAGGCTTATTCCGGCGAAAGCCTGCCCGGTAATTATGTTGCGGGGGTATATTATCCTGATAAAACGCGGGTAGGATGGTGGAAGAACGGTTACCCGGAATACTTTGCCAAAGTGCTCAATGCCGCCAACTGGATAGGCATCGATATCCGTATCAATGACGAGGTGCTGGACCTGCATAACTGTACCGTACGTAATTTTCGCCGCGTGCTGAACATGAAGGCCGGTTACCTGGAGCGTTCTTTTACGGCCACCCTGCCCAGCGGTAAACAGCTGCAGGTGCATACGCAGCGTTTCTGCAGCATTGTGGATGATGAAGCAGGCGCTATCCGCTACGCCATAACGCCCATTAATTTTGATGGGCAGCTGACCATCACCCCATTTATAGACGGCGATGTAAAGAACCAGGACGCCAACTACGATGAAAAGTTCTGGGAAGAAGTGCAGCGCGAAGCCATGGAAGGCGCTGCCTACCTGACCATGCGCACAAAAAAGACGGGTTTTGAAGTATGCACGGGCATGCGTTTCCAGGTGTACAGGGATGGTTTGCCGTCAGAATCGCCCATGCTGCCGGTAGAAGCGGAGAAATATGTAGCCAGCCGGGTAGTGCTGTCTGCCAGGAGCGGGGAGGAGATCATGATCCTGAAATATGCCGCTAACCTATCCTCAGAGAACCATGCAAAAGACGCGCTTAAGAGCGCCTGCCACCAGGTGGTGGAACAGGCGTTTATAAAAGGGTTTGACCAGATGCTGCAAGAGCAGGCAGCCGCCTGGGCGCATAAATGGGAGGAGAGCGATATCGTGATCAGCGGTGATGCCGCGGCGCAACAGGGTATCCGGTTCAATATCTTTCAGCTGCACCAGACCTACACCGGCGAAGACGCCCGCCTGAACATAGGCCCCAAAGGTTTTACAGGGGAGAAATACGGCGGCGCCGCCTACTGGGACACGGAAGCCTATTGTATACCATTTTACCTGGCCACGGCAGACCCGCAGGTAGCGCGCAACCTGCTGCTGTACCGTTACCGCCATTTGCCCAAAGCCATAGAGAACGCGGCTAAGCTGGGTTTTACCCATGGCGCGGCCCTGTATCCCATGGTGACGATGAATGGGGAAGAATGCCATAACGAATGGGAGATCACTTTTGAAGAGATCCATCGCAACGGCGCTATTGCCTTTGCCATCTTTAATTATATCCGTTATACCGGCGATGCGCTTTACCTGGCGGATCACGGGCTGGAGGTGCTGATCGCCGTTGCCCGTTTCTGGGCGCAGCGCGTAAACTGGAGCCAGGACCGGGAACGGTATGTAATGTTGGGCGTAACCGGCCCCAATGAATATGAGAACAATGTAAATAATAACTGGTATACCAATACCATGGCCGCCTGGTGCCTGGAGTATGCGCTGGAAGCGCTGGAGCAGGTGCAACGCCAGGCGCCGGATAAGTATATGGAGGTGATCATGCGTACTTATTTCCGCGAGCAGGATGAAATGGCAAAATGGCGGCATATCATCAGCCATATGTATTACCCGGCAGATGAAACGCTGGGCGTGTTCCTGCAGCAGGATGGTTACCTGGATAAAGAGCAGGTGCTGGCCAGGGACCTGGATCCCGCACAAAGGCCCCTGAACCAGCATTGGAGCTGGGACCGCATCCTGCGCTCCTGTTTTATTAAACAGGCGGATGTATTGCAGGGCCTTTATTTCCTGGAAGACCGGTTTGATGAGGAGACCCTGCGCCGGAATTTCGATTTCTATGAGCCGCGCACCGTGCACGAAAGTTCTTTATCGCCTTGTGTGCATGCTATCCTGGCGGCAAAGCTGGGGGATGAGCAGCGGGCTTACGAGTTTTACCTGCGTACCTCCCGCCTGGACCTGGATGATTATAACAACGATACGGAAGATGGTTTGCACATCACTTCCATGGCAGGCACCTGGATGAGCGTAGTAGAAGGTTTTGCCGGTATGCGGGTGCGGAACGGGCGGCTCAGCTTTGCGCCTTTCCTGCCGGCTAAATGGCAGTCCTTTGCGTTTAAGATCCGTTTCCGGGGCGCGCTGTTAAAGATATCGGTAGATAAGCGCGGCGTACAACTGGTGAACCGCTCAGACCGGGAGATCAATGTGACGCTGTATAACGGCGAGTTTACTTTAAAAGGGCAATCGCAGGTGTTTGTAAGCAGTGAAGGAATAAAAGCATAAATTCAATTATCATGATGGCGACTGCGCTAAAGCCGAAGATGAACCTCCGGCAGATCTGGAATATGAGCGTTGGCTTCCTGGGCATCCAGTTTGGATTTGCCCTGCAGAATGGCAATGCGTCCCGCATCCTGCAGACCTTTGGCGCGGATGTGGAGCACCTGTCGCTTTTCTGGCTGGCCGCGCCGCTGACGGGTATGATCGTGCAACCTATCATCGGCCATTATAGCGACCGTACCTGGAACCGGTTAGGACGGCGCAAACCTTATTTCCTGTTTGGCGCGCTGGCGGCTGCTTTAGCATTGATGCTGTTGCCCAATGCGGGCGTGATCACGGCCGTGTTGCCGCCCATATTAATAGGCGCCGGTATGCTCATGATCATGGACGCTTCCATAAACGTAGCCATGGAGCCATTCCGCGCGCTGGTGGCGGATAACCTGCCGGATGCGCAGCGGAGTACCGGGTTCTGTGTACAGACCTTCCTGATCGGCGTAGGGGCCGTAGCCGGTTCCTGGTTGCCTTACCTGTTGGCGGAATATGGCGGCATCTCCAAAACTGCGCCTGCCGGCCAGGTGCCGGATAATGTGATCTACTCTTTTTACATAGGCGCTGCGGTGCTGGTGGGGGCTATTGTGTGGACGGTGGTCACTACCCGGGAGTACTCCCCGGAAGAGCATGCGCGTTTTACGCCCGCGGAGGCGGAGACAACGTCCGCCCCTAAAGGTTTAAGCGCCATCTTTAAGGATTTCTCTGCCATGCCGGCCGCTATGCGGCGCTTAGGGCTGGTGCAGTTCTTTTCCTGGTTTGCGCTGTTCTCCATGTGGGTATTTACCACGCCGGCTATTGCGCAGCATGTATATAATGTATTACCAGGGGATACGTCTTCAGAAAGATTTGCGGACGCCGGCAACCAGGTAGGCGTATTGTTTGGTGTATATAATGGCGTATCTGCTATCTATGCATTATGCCTGCCTGCATTGGTACGGTTGACCAGCCGCAAGATCACACACGCTATTTCTCTAACGCTGGGCGGTCTGAGCCTTATCTGGATCTATTTTATCCATACCCCCGGTATGCTCATTTACCCCATGGTGGGTATTGGGCTGGCATGGGCCAGCATCCTTTCTATGCCGTATGCCATGTTATCAAGCGTGCTGCCTGTAAAAAAGATGGGGGTGTATATGGGGATCTTCAATTTCTTTATAACTTTTCCGCAGATCGTAAATGGCTTGTTTGGCGGTCTTATTGTAAAACATCTTTTTAACGGCAAGGCTATATATGCATTGACCCTGGCGGGTGTGTGTATGTTATGCGCCGCTATCGCCGTATTATATGTGAAGGATGCGCAGCCGCAACGGCTAAAAATAGAAAAGGATGAGCCTGTAGCTTTGCCGCTATAGGCGCATCCTTTTTGTTTGCTGGTGGGAGGTCTCTTACATAAAGAACTCTTCTGAGATCACTTTGCCATCCTTTACCTTGTACACGCATAATTCAGACATCTTCATACGGCCCATTTCTTTCATGGTAACATCCATCATCAATACCATGGCAAAGCTGTTATCAGCTACTACCGGGTCAGTAACGCTGCCACCGTGCATTTCCTCAACCATGGATTGAAATTTCTCCCCTTTTTCCAGGATGGCCTGCAGGCCTTTTGTTTCCTTCTCAAACTGAGGTGTGGCTTCCGGTTCAATGCTAACAACATCCTCTGCATACAATTCCTTTTGCGCGGTCTCAAAATCACCTTTACGGCAAAGCTCTACCAGGCGGTCGGCAATTTGCTGGGTGGTCATTGTCATTTGTTGTGTGGTCATGATGGGTAATTTTTGGAGTGATACAAAAAGTGTAGAGGCACAAAATTACTGCCATTTATTGGTACCGTATTACATTATGATGTTAATAATTTGTTTTCCTATCTTCATGTCTATGTTTAACATCATATGTTTTGGCGAAATGTTATGGGATGTGCTCCCTGATAAGGAGCTGCCCGGCGGCGCGCCGGTAAATGCCGCTTACCATCTGCAAAAACTGGGACAACAGGTGGCTGTTATCTCCCGGGTGGGCAATGATGATCATGGCAGGGGCCTGCTATCACTATTGCGCGATAACCATCTTTCAACTGCGTATGTGCAGCAGGATACCACGCATCCCACGGGCAGCGTGCTGGCGCAGCCGATCAGCGACCATGATGTGGAGTATACCTTTGTTTACCCGGTAGCCTGGGATTTTATTGAATGGCAGCCCGCCCTGGAAGGGCTTTTGCAGCAGGCTGGTTATATGGTGTTTGGCACCCTGGCCGCGCGGGACGAAGTAACGGCCGCTACACTTGATAAGTTGTTACAATCCGGTATAAAGAAGGTGTTGGATGTTAACCTGCGGCCGCCGCATTTTACACAGGAACAGCTGGTAAAGTTCATGCAGCGTTGTGATATACTAAAGCTGAATGCTGCGGAGCTGGAGCTGATCAGCAGCTGGTCCGGCGAGTTCCAGACAAAAAAAGACAAAGTGCAGGCCATCTCTAAGGAATATAATATACCTGTTATTATAGTTACCATGGGTGGGGAAGGCGCCATGCTGTACATGCATGGGCAATTCTTTACACATCCCGGGTTTAAGATCCAGGTGGCGGACACCATTGGCAGTGGCGATGCTTTCCTGGCAGGTTTCCTGAGCAGCCTGATACAAGGCCGCTCGCCGGAGCATTGCCTGGCATTTGCCAATGCTACCGGCGCGCTGGTGGCGTCCCGTTCCGGCGGACAACCCGCCTACGATATTTCCGAAGTGGAGGCCCTGATCGGTTAAGGGATCTCATCCCTTTTAAGCAGTGGCAGGATCAGGAACCGGGTAGATACGAGCCCGATGATAAAACCACCGCCCAGGATGGTGAGTATAGTGTTCAGCGGTATGCTGTGACATTTACCCGGTTCATCAGAAATACCCAGCCATGGCAGTTGTTTGTTAAGGAAGATGGCCATGGCCCCGGTGATCACTAATAGGCATGTTAGTACGATGAGCGCGATCAATGCCAGCTTTTTCCATTTCCAGTCATCGCCATAATTGCGTACGCCCAGTATATATAATACCGCGGTAAGTATCACCAGGATCAAAAAGATCCAGGCGGCGTATTTGAAATATACATCGCCTTCATAGTCGGAGGCTTTTACAGAACAGGGGTTCTGGAACATTTCCTTATAGGCGGTAAGCTCCCGCATGACCCTTGTCCAGAAGGTTTCCGGTACAATGGGCACTGATTTCTGGTATACCGTATCTATGGTCACAAATTTATAGGTCAACTCATCCCACAGATCGCCATAACCATCATCTGCGCCCAGGGTCCAGATGGCCAGGCCACCCAGGCCGTTGTCGAGGATATAGTCATATTTGGGGGCCAGGGTAGTGCAGTCATCGAACCAGATCTCTCCCGTTACATCGCCATCGCTGTTCTTTATTTCAATAAGGGCAGATTCTTCTGTTTCATCATACATCAGCGAATCGTCTGCATACTTATTCATGATATCGCTGTAGCTGATATAACCCTTAAACACATCCGGGCCGCCGCTGAGGCTTTTGCTCCACACCGCCCCATAGTTGGGCATCATCAATATGTATTTGGAGGATGGGATATCCTTTGACAGGTAAAGGTAGCGGGACATAGTGCCGGAGATGGACAGCGCCGGGCTGCCGCCTTTGAGCGGGGTAAGCGGGCCGGCCACTTTACTGTTCACTTGTGTAAAATCAACCAGGAAAAAACTAACCGCCTGGTTCATGGCCGGCAGGTCGTACACCTGCTGCCGGTCAAAGGAGGGGATCACTATGTTCACGGAGTAGTTGGCCTGGTACGTGCGCAGATGGCCGGAGAGTGTGTTAATAAAATTGCTGAGGGCAGCGCGCTGCTCCTGTTTCACCTGGCGGAAATAAATGATCACGCCATTGCCCTGCAGCTCATGCAGTACGCTGGCCAGGGTGTCTGCCAGCAGCAGCTGTACATCCGGTTGTTGCAGCAGCGCGGAGATGTTAAGACTATCGTTGTCGGATATGATAAGTTGTACATTACAGCCTGCTTTGTGCGCTGCCTGTACGGCATGCAGGCTATCCATGTTAAAGCTTCTGTACAGGCGGCCGGTGCGGCCGTTGATGGTGCAGCCCAACAGGCCCATGCTGGAGAGCGCGCTATAGTTATAGCGGGCAGACTGGGCATCCATCGTTAGCGGCTGTATACCGGTAATGTTTACTTTCTGTGTAAGCTTAAGGGTATAGAGTATATCTACGGAGTCTTCGCGGAGGGTGTCCACCCGGTTACTGCTTCTGCCGTACACCTCCCTGATCTGTTTTAGTTTTTCTGCTTTTGCTTTTTCGGCCGGGGCCATGTCTTCATTCTGCTGGAGGATGGGCACCATCTTATTCACCAGGGCGTCCAGGTCGCTTTCCTGTTGTGTAGGCGCGGGCGCGGGGGCCGGCTCCGGCTCCTTTGCGGGCTCCGGCTCTTTCTCCGGCGGCGCAGCCTGTTGTTCTGCGGCCAGCGCTTCCAGCATGGATTTTAAGGAATCAAAATGTTGATTCTCTGCTTTGGATAATTGCTCATTGAGCGCCTGTATATCACGCGAGGTTACCACCAGGGAGTCGGAGAGGATCTGGTTGATGATGGCCACCACCCTTTCCTGTTCCTTTGCCCGGGCGTTTTTCCTGAACTGGAATACGCTTAGTATACGCTGTATAAGTTTGGCTTTTACCGCGGTATCTGCAGGCAGTTTAGGCGCGCTCACCTTAGGGGCACTCACCTTAGGCATCTTGGGCGCGCTTATCTTGTCAGGCATTTTCAGCTGACCATAGGTATCAGGTATGCACAGGTGCAGCAGGACAATCATGCATAGGCACCCCACTAACATTTTGAGGGGACTCATAGGTCTAATTATATAAAAAATAGAGAATTAAATTTTAAAGAAAAACTTTTAAATTATTTTTCAACCAACTATATTGTGGCCCGATAGGGTGGCAGTTACTGTCCTTTTACTTGCTGCAACCTTGTCTTTTTTCTCAGTACTCAAAATAACCAATTACAACGTAAACTTAACAAAAGTACCTTACCTATCTGCCTATTGGCAGAAATTTAAATTTGGATGATCTATGAGACCTTAGTCTGCATTACAGAAGAGATTAATAACAACTTTAAGAGGAATCTTCAGACGAACGAGGAAAAAGTGATCTTATCCGGCATCATGAACCAGGATGGTTCTGTGGCTATACAGGGTGAGAATAAGATTGTTGTCACATTGTTGAATGTTGAAAAAGACACGATCGGTAAAGGCGCGACAGGCGCTGCAGCCGGCGTGACTATGCCGAATACCGCCGCAGCTGTTAATATTAATCTCTACGTGTTATTTTCCGCGTACTTCAGTAGTGGTAACTACCCGGAGGCGCTTCGTTTCATCTCTTTTGTAGTTGCCTATTTCCAGTCAAAGAATGTTTTCACGCGGGCTAATACCCCGGGTATGGATAAACGTATCGGAAAACTGATCGTTGAAATGGAAAGTCCCGGAGCAGACAAGCTGAATAACATATGGACCACACTGGGCGCTAAATACATGCCCTCCGTAGTGTACAAGGTGCGTATGCTCTCATTTGATGATTCTATTATTAAGGAGTACAGGCCTGGTGTGTCGGATGCCACCGGCAACATGGGAACTGTATAGCTAGCTAACACCATGACGAATTTAATGCAGTGAAGTATGAGATCTTAACCGCCGTCTATTACCGTCATACGTTTTTTACAAGGCCCGGCTTTGAAGGATTAAAGGTCAGTGTGCCTGCACCTACAACAAAATGTCTGCTGCAGAACGGTTTACTGGTAAAACCGCTGCGGGATGGCTTCCTGCTGTTGTATGAAACAACGCGTGCCGGTAATAACCGTAGCAGGGAAACCCTGCTAAAGGACCCTGTTTGCCTGTCGTTTGACCTGGCGCTCACCGACCAGCTGTTCTATAATTATACACAGATGGATGCGGTAGCCGTGGCAGACAATTTCTTTTTTTTCAGCAATGATCCACAGGCAGCGCCCGGCGTGCTGCACTGGGATAGTTATGTCAGCGCTTTGGACCTGCAGCACGTATCCGTACTGCAGGAAAGGCCGTTGACCAAACCTTTTGGCCGTATTGTATTGCAGCTGGATAAAGACCTGCAGCCATCCTATGATATCCGTTTCCAGGCCAGAGCTACACGTTGGTGTTATTTCCTGATGAGCGACGGATTGCGGGCCCTGGCCCGGCCGGCAGTGATCAGTACGAACGGCAGCGGCGCTTTTGAGCCGGCTGTACAGGTATCCCTGCCCAATACGGGCCTGGTGCCGGTGTTTATCTCCGTGAGCCCGTTGCCCCTGGCAACTGCAGCTCCGCCCGTGTTTCAGCTGGTGGACTATTCCGCGTTTGAAGAGGACCGTTACAAGGTGATCATCTCCGCATTACCGGCCCCGGACATTAGCAGGATCTCCAATGCAGCTGCCGCATTATATAAGGACAGGAATGATTACTCTGAAATATTTTTATACTAAACGCTCAAAATCCATTCAATATGCCTTCAACACTCATGACCCCCGGGGTATACATTGAGGAAAAGAACGCCTTCCCAAGTTCGATTACCGCCGTGGCTACCGCCGTTCCCGTTTTCATTGGCTATACGCAGAAAGCAGAACGGAACGGTAAATCCCTGGTACACAAACCTACCAGGATCACTTCTTTTGCCGAGTACTTAGAAAACTTTGGCAGCGGGTTTAAACCTAAATACTCCCTGGGTGATCCCGATCCCAAGGTGAAACAGGAGACCTTTAACATCAATGGTAAACCTACCATCGTAAAGCTGAATGACAAGAACACTGCTTACATGTACAGCAGCATCCGCTTGTTCTTCGCCAACGGCGGCAGCGTTTGCTACATCCTGGCAGTAGGCACCTATGGCGCTACACCGGATGGTTTTGATATTGCGGCAGACGATATCATTGGCTCTGACAGCAAGCCCAATGTATTCGAGATCCTGGAAAAAGAACCGGAGCCTACCCTGATCGTGATCCCGGATGCGATTGCGCTGGGAGAAGATTGTTACACCACTATCTACACACAGGTGCTGAACCATTGCGCTGCTATGCAGAGCCGTTTTGGCATCTTTGACCTGGTGAAACAACTGCCCGCCAATACTACCGATGAGGTGGTGACCGCTTTCCGCGACAAAATAGGGATCAACTTCCTGAACTATGGCGCCGCCTATTATCCCTGGCTGAAGACCGCTGTAGTACAGCCGGACGAAGTAAGCTTCGAGAACCTGGACGCTTCCATCGACCTGGCCACACTGCTGCCGGAACCTGCCGCCGCCGTGATCGTAGGGAAATATAAAGCCAATGCTACCCCGGATGATAGCGCCAAAAAGAACTATCATCAATCCCTGAAGGCTGCCAGCCCTACCTATGTGCACATCCTGGAAGAGCTGCGCGCCAATATGAACGAGCTGCCTGCCAGCGCCGCTATGGCTGGTCTTTATACAATGGTAGACGCTTCCCGCGGTGTATGGAAAGCGCCGGCTAACGTATCTGTAAGCATGGTGAATGCACCGGCGGTGAACATCTCCCATGAAGAACAGCAAAGCCTGAACGTAGATATCATCGGCGGTAAGTCCATCAACGTGATCCGTCCTTTCCCGGGCGTAGGTACGCTGGTATGGGGCGCCCGCACGCTGGACGGCAACAGCCAGGACTGGCGTTATATCAACGTAAGGCGTACGCTTATCATGATCGAGCAGTCCGTTAAGCTGGCTACCCGTACTTATGTATTTGAGCCCAATGATGCCGCTACCTGGATCTCCCTGAAGACCATGATCAGCGCATTCCTGGAAAACCTCTGGAAACAGGGCGCATTGGCAGGCGCAGCACCCGGCGCCGCATTTGATGTACAGGTTGGCTTAGGCGCCACTATGACGCCGCAGGATATCCTGGATGGTAAGATGCTGGTAACCGTGAAAGTAGCGTTAACACGCCCTGCGGAGTTTATCGTGATCACATTCCAGCAGCAAATGCAACAGTCTTAATGGACGGTGGTTTGTTCTTTTTCCTTAAAACCTTAATAAAATACTATCATGGCAGATTTGAAAACCGATGGCTCAGGCCAGTCAGCCAATATATGGCCCTTAGTTAAATTCGCGTTCAAAGTTCAATGGGACGGAACCGAGATCATATTCCAGGAAGTAAGCGGCCTTTCCTCAGAAACACAGATCATTGAATACCGTGGCGGCAGCAGCCTCACTTATTCTACAGTGAAAATGCCGGGTATCAAGAAATTTGGCAACATCACTTTCAAGAAAGGCACGTTCCAGAACGATGCTACCCTGTGGAAGATGTATGCAGGCGACGCAGGTATCAAGATGAATACCATCAAACGCGCCAGCGTTACCATCAGCCTGCTGGATGAAACCGGCGCAGTGGCCATGAGCTGGTCTTTGCTGAATGCTTTCCCGGTGAAACTGCAGGTAACAGATATGAAATCAGACGCCAACGAGGCTGCCATTGAAACAATGGAAGTAGCGCATGAAGGCCTGACCATCATAGAGCCCGCTTTAAAATCCTAACGGCTTAAAACATTAATGTGATATGCCACCAGGCCAAACAACCGCTGCGCTTCCTCCTTTCCCGCCCGTTGCGTTCCACTTTGGTGTGATCGTGGACGGGTTTACCGGGGCTAATGAAGGAAGTTTCCAGGAAGTAAGTGGTCTTTCCGTGAAGATAACACCCATGGAAATAAAGGAGGGGGGGGAGAACCGGTTTATACGCCGGTTGCCCACTCCTCCTAAATATGAGAACCTTGTGCTGCGGCGTGGTATGCTCATAGGCTCGCAACTGACCCAATGGGTAAGGACGAGCCTTACGCAATTCACCTTTACGCCAGCGCAGGTAACGCTGAACCTCCTGGATGGCGATGGCAGTATCCTGGCCACCTGGAAGTTCCAGAACGCTTATCCGGTAGGGCTCAAGATAAACGACCTTAAGTCAACGGATAATAACGTGGTAGTGGAATCACTGGAGCTGGCCTTTGAATATTTTGAGCAAACACTGTAAGTTATGCCTTTAGAGATACGTGAGCTGGTCATTAAAGTGACCATTGATGAACAGGCGCCCAAAGCGGCCGTGAACGGCATCAGCAGCAAAGAGCTGCAGGCGCTGAAGGAAAAGATCGTACGTGAGTGTATGGATAATCTGACCGCTAACAGGGAGTTTTTATCAACCAGGTAAAATATGGCTAATCCATCCACATCATCCGCGGGCTCGCTTGTTAAACTAATGATAAAAGGGTATTCAGATCCCAAGGCCACCTCTAACCTGGTGGGCCAGGTGAATGCCGTTATCAACCCGGAGACCTATACCCTAAGCTATAATATAGCTTATATGGACTCCAAGACCCTGGGGCAGCCCGGGCCTACGCAGATCTTTTCCCGCATGGACTCCGGCGATTTTGAGCTGGAGCTGCTGGCGGATGGCACCGGCATTGTGCCCCTGCCTTCCAGTCAGCCCACCGTAGACGCCTATGTGCAAAAGGTAAAGAGCGTAGTATACAGCTACCAGGGCACTCAGCACCGGCCTAATTACCTGCGCATTACCTGGGGAAAATCTATTTTCCGGGGCGTGTGCAAGAATATAACCGTTAAGTACACCCTGTTTAAACCGGATGGCTCCGCCCTGCGGGCGCTCATCAAACTGAGCCTGTCAGAATCCGTGCCCTTTGAAACAAAGGTGCAGGAGGCGCAGGCCAGCTCGCCGGACCTTACGCATATACGCACAGTAAAAGCCGGAGATACGTTACCGTTGATGACGTACCGCATCTACGGCGAATCTGTGCATTATATGGAAGTGGCCAGGATCAATGGCTTAAACAGTATACATGATATAAAACCCGGCGATGAGTTGTATTTTCCGCCATTAAAGCAATAATCCAATGCCTGGAATTATCCCAACTAACGTACAGGATCCTACGTTACGCGTAACTGTCACCGCTAACGGAACTGCCATACAGGACCAGTTCCAGCTGGTATCTATACAGGTGCATCATGAGATCAACCGGATCTCCTGGGCAGAGCTGGTGCTGCTGGATGGCACTACCACGGAAACGGAAGACGGCGTTATAGGCGATTTTCCGGCCAGTGAGAGCGATAATTTTGTGCCCGGCGCTGCCATTGTGGTAACCGCCGGTTATGGCGTTACTCCGGGTACGCAGATCTTTTCCGGCATCATCGTAAAACAGGCCATACAGGCCAGGGAGAACGGCACTTTTACGCTCACCATCACCTGCAAGCATAAGGCGGTTAAGATGACCATCAATAAAAAGGATGCGGTATTCATGAACCAGCTGGACAGCGCTGTCATGTCAACCCTGATAGGCAACTATGGCTTGAGCGCTACGGTGACCGCCACCAGCGATACGTATGAGACCATGTTCCAGAAGTTTGCCACGGACTGGGATTTTTTACTGGCGCGCGCAGAGTTCAATGGTTACCTGGTAACGCTGGGGGATGACGCCGTAACGGTGGCCCCGCCGGCCATGTCCGGTGCTGCCGTGTTAACGGTAGGTTTTGGACAGTCTATGAACAGCTTCCAGGCGGAGATGAGCGCGGAGCGACAGGCAGAATCGCTGACAGCCAAGGCATGGGACCCGCAGACCCTCGCGCTGCTGGAATCCAGCGGTACGGAGCCCACGCTGAGCGAGCAGGGAAACCTGACTGCTAAAACCCTGGGCACTAAACTATCGCAAACTGCGCTTACCCTGGTATCCAACTCCCCCTTAACAACGGCGGAGCTGAAAACCTGGGCAGACAGCACCTTATTGCGTATGCGCCTGCAGGCTATACGGGGAAAGGTTTCCTTTATGGGCAATGCCAGCGCCGCGCCCAACACCATCCTGGAATTATCCGGCGTAGGCGCCCGTTTTGATGGCAGCGCCTATATAACGGCTGTTACCCATATGCTGAAGGATGGGGAGTGGGAGACCACCTGCAAATTTGGGCTGGACAGCACGCCTATCTACCAGCGGGAGCAATTCTCCTACGAGCCCGCCAATGGCCAGCTGCCCGCCATACATGGCCTGCAGCTGGGCGAGGTGGTAAGCATCTCATCTGACCCCAACGCCGAATACCGGGTGCAGGTAAAGATGGGCTCTACCGCAGACGGGCAAACGGGCACCTGGGCACGGATGGCCAGCTATTACGCCACCGCCGGATCAGGCAACGTATTTTACCCGGAAGTAGGGGATGAGGTGGTGATAGGTTTTGTAGAGAGCGACCCCCGTTTTCCCGTGATCCTGGGCAGCCTTTTCAGCAAAGGCAAAACGCCGCCCATTACGCCGGCGGATAATACCAATGCCAATAAAGGCCTGTATACCAAAAGCAAGATGAAGATCACGTTCGATGAAACGAACAAGATCATCACGATAGCCACGCCCGGCGGCAACTCCATTACGATGGACGATACGGGCATGAGTATAGAAATAAAAGATATGAACTCGAACAGTATCAAAACATCGGCCTCCGGGGTGGAGATCACCAGCGCGGCCAATGTGATGATCAAAGCTACAGGCAGCATCACATTGAACGGCACAGGAGGCGTAACCGTTACCTCGCCGGCCAATGTGGCGGTGAACGGTATGAACATCAACCAATCCGCCACCGCGGCGCTTTCTGCCACCGGCGCCAGTTCCGCCACGCTTTCTTCCGGAGGCGTGATGACGATCATGGGCGCTACGGTGATGATTAATTAATTACTAATTAAGATTTTATGGGTCAACCCGCTGCAAGAATAACAGATATGCATACCTGTCCAATGGTGACGCCCGGTTTGCCGCCTATACCACATGTAGGCGGTCCGGTAATAGGCCCGGGTATGCCCAATGTGCTGATAGGTAAACTGCCGGCCGCCTGTTTGGGCGATATGGCCGTGTGCGTAGGCCCGCCGGACGCTATCGTAAAAGGCTCTGCCACCGTTTTCATAGGCGGGCGCCCTGCCGCGCGTATGGGCGATACCACGGCGCATGGCGGCACTATTGTGCTGGGTTTTCCCACTGTATTGATAGGAGGATAATTTAATGGCAAAAGAGATACAATCATTTTTAGGAACGGGCTGGAGCTTTCCCCCTTCCTTTGATAAACTGGACGCCAGCGTGCTGATGGTGTCTGATGTAGCGGATATCGAGGAGAGCATCCGTATCATACTCAGCACACTGCCGGGCGAGCGCCTGATGCAACCGGATTTTGGCTGCGATATAAAACAGCTGGTATTTGAGATTGTGGACTCTGCGATGATCAGCGAGCTGAATCATATCATCTACCATGCGCTGCTGCAATATGAGCCGCGCGTGCGTTTTATTGACGCTGATGTGATAGACCGCAGCCAGGAAAAAGGCGCCCTGTACATGCAGATCAATTACAGCATTATTGCTACTAACACAAGACACAACATGGTATATCCCTTCTACTACCTGGAAGGCACCAACATAAGCGGCGGATGAGTAATTTCTTTGAACATATTCAGGACGGCATCAGCCAGCTGGAGAGGCAACTCGAAGCCCTGGCGCCGGACTATGTGAAAGTGGATGAAAGATCGCCGCAGGAATTATTACAATTACTCACCCACCTGTCTTCCCAGTTTAATTATTACGATTTTCAGAATCGTATCAACGGCAACTGGGAAGAGTTCTTTCATGCAGACCTGGTCGTGATGCTGATCACTGCCGGGGCATTGGATTTTAGCCCCTTCGAAGCCGCGTTCCTGCGCATCCGTGAGGACCTGCACAACGCTACCGGCGACGATACCTTATTTGAGCATACCCGTGAGCTGTTCCTGCTGTTATACCGGCTGGGTATGGTGCTGATGGATACGCTGCGCAAGCTGCAGCAATCTGATAAGACCTACCGCATCTGGACTTACCTGGAGCAGGTAATGGGCACGCTGGAGGATGATATGATCCGCCTGCACCGTTTTGAGTACCAGGTAATGCAACTGTTCCCGCGGCAGGTAGCGCTGCATGGCCACCGCCTGCGCCCGCTGGAAATGACGCAGGCCCTGCGGCAGCTGTATACCCGCGCTTTTGAGAACCCCGGCGAGGGAACGGAGGTGTTTGAAGGGTTCTTTTCGCTGAACGCCATCTATGATACGTTACGCTCCAAGTTCTACCAGATCACCAGCTCCGCTCCCTACTACCTGAAGAATGAGCTAAAGGATATGCAGCATAGCCCGCATATGGGCCTGATCCTTACATTTATTGAGCTTTATGGGCACCTGCAGCAGTTGGCCAACCGCCTGCCCAAAAGGCATCTGGATTTTTACTACCGCCAGGTGCTGGGCCTGGAGCCTTTAAAGGCCACGCCAGACCGGGTGCATCTGTTCCTGGAGGCGGCGCCGCTAGCGCATACTTTTACTATAGAAAAGGGGCAGTTGCTGCTGGCCAATACGCCTGCACGTAAAGAGCCGTTGTTATATACATTGCTGGATAATGTGAAGGTGCACAATGTAAAGATCATGTCGCAGCATACGCTGTTCGTGAGCGATTACCTGCAGATCACCGCGCCGCCCGGCGGCGCCCGGGATATCCGCGAAGCGCAGGCTTACCTGGCTATACCGCCGGTAATACCCGCCGCGGATTATGAGAAGGAGAGCACAGTGATCAAACCCTGGCCGGTGCTGGGAGAGGATCAGCATGATCTGTCGCCCTCCCGCCGTACCATGATGGATACGGATATGGGTTTTATCATCGGCTCGCCGGTGATGTACCTGCATGATGGCAACCGGGCATTCCAGATAAAGCTGTTCTTTGAGCCGGATACCTTTGCCGTGTTTGTGGAGTATGTAAAGAACTTTGTAGCGGTAACCGGCCGCAATGAGTCTGTATTGCTCACACAATTATTATCCGGCGCATTCCTGCTGTACTATACCACGGAGAAGGGCTGGGACCCCATCGGCTCCTTTAGCGTTAACAGTAATATAGACAGCAATACGGATCACTGTATTGATATCAATTTTGTGCTGGACGCCAGGGATAAAGGCTGGACCAATTTTGACAGCAAGGTGCATGGCGATAGCATTAGCTCCGCTTTGCCTTTACTGAAAGTGCTGCTGAATAATGCCAGCTTCCATCATCCGTATTCATTCCTGCGTGGCCTGTTACTGGAGCGGGTGCATGTGAAGGTGAAAGTGACAGGGCATAAATATTTTAAGCTGCAGAACAATATAGGGCCGCTGAACCAGGATCAGTCTTTCCTGATCTTTGGCCCCCAGCCTTATGTAGGCGCTTACCTGGACATAAAGAACAGCAATATCTTTAACCGTTTTACCCAGGACTTTACTATACAGCTGGAATGGCTGAACCTGCCCCGTGACATCAATGGCTTTAATGCTTATTATGAGGCTTATGAGGCCGGGTTAGATAATACGGCCTTTAAGGTAGGCATCAGCGGCCTGGGTAACGGGCGCTACTCACCGGAAAGAAGCAAGCAGCAGCTGCTGCCGTTATTCCGTACCGTAATAGATAAGGAGGGCAACAGTTACTTGTCTGATGTTACCGTGTTACAGAACGTGGACTTTGACAAACTCTCCTTTACCAATGATATGCTCATGAGCGCTGAATGGGCGCCGGACGTATCTATATTCAAGGAAGGGGGCGTGCGGCTGGAGCTGGCTGCCCCGGCGGAAGCCTTTGGTCACCGCCTGTTTGGGCAGGTGTTCCCGGAGGTGGTGATGTATAATGCACAAAAGGGATGGTTGCCAAAGAAGAAGAAGCAGGTGCCCAATATGCCTTATTCGCCCATGCTGCAGTCCATTTCCATCAACTATACGCTGGAGCATATGGAAGCGCTGCGTATTGTGAAGGACGAAGCAGACGGGGATGGGCTGGATGTGTTCCATGCCATGCCATCCGGCAACCGGAAGATCTATCCGGCAACTGGCAGCAACTCTTTTCCCCTGCTGCCTGTAGCGCCGGATATGGCCAATCTCAGTATCGGCTTCGATAAGTTATATCCCAATGAAGAGCTGTCGCTGCTGTTCCAGCTGGAAGAAAAACACTATAGCGCGGCAGCCGGCGGTGTTACGCCTTTGAAATGGAGTTACCTGGATAACAACCAGTGGATACCGTTTGAAAGGACACAACTGTTATCTGACGATACCAATAACCTGCTAAAGAGCGGCATCATTAAGATCCGGGTACCCTCTGGCGTGCGTAATGGCAATACCATGCTGGACCCCGCGCTGTACTGGATCCGCATATCATCTGCCGTTGATCCTACGGGTAATAATCCGCGGGTGATAGGCATTTTTCCGAATGCGGTGGTAGCAGAAAGACTGGTAACGGATGACGGGCAATCGCTGGATGAGACGCTGTCCATAGCGCCTTTTTCCATCAAGAAGTTCAAAACAGATAATAAGAGCATACAACAGGTATGGCAGCCCTTTGCTTCTTTTGGCGGGCGCCCCCAGGAAACAGAAACGGAGTATTACACCCGCGTAAGCGAGCGCCTGCGGCATAAGCAGCGGCCAATGCTGGGCGTGGATATAGCACAGGTATTATTGCAGGAGTTCCCGGAACTGCTGATCGTAAAAAGCCTGTGTATTGATGACAGCCGGCTGCGGCATATGCCGGAACAGCCGGATGTAAGTATTGTGGTGGTGCCGGCCCCGCCCAAAGCAGGCGGACAGTACAACACACTGGAGCCCAAAGTGGACCTGGCCACACTGTACCGGATACAAGGATTTATACAACGCGCTATCTCTCCCTTTGTAAAAGCAGAAATACGGAACCCGGTCTATGAGCGGGTGAAAGTGGTATGTAAGGTGCGGTTTGCCGGCATGGACGATTATAATGATAACCTGTACCTGCAGAAACTGCATGAAGACATTAAACATTATCTGTGCCCCTGGCTGTTTGACGCCGTGCATAATTTTAAGGTAGGCAGCGTGTTGTATACATCGGAGATGTTGAATTTTATTAACCGCCTGCCCTATGTGGATTATGTGACCAGCTTTTCGCTGGTGCATTTCTTTACAGAACGTGACCCCCGCAGCGGCGCGGTAAACTCCAGGGCGCTGGATACCGCCATGGAGGAAGTGGCTTTCATAAGCCCTTCCATACCCGAGGGCGTATTGATCCCCGTGCAGGAGCACCTTATTACCGTGTTGGAAACGCCGTTGTACGAACAGGCTGCTGCGTTGGGTATTGACGGGTTGCAGGTAAGCACGGAGCTGCTGGTAGGGAAAGATAAGGTAGGCGACCCAACGGCGCCCGCAGATCCGCTGGATGAGGAAAGGCTCACGATCACCATTCAACCAAAATAAAATCCTGTGCATTATGAGTGCCAAACAGAATAATAAAGTATATGGGCGCGAAGAGCTCAAACAATATTTCCGGAATGGTAAGATGCCCACGGAGAGCCATTTTGGCTACCTGATAGACTCTACCATCAACAAACAGGAAGATGGTTTTTCCAGGGATGAGGAGAACGGTTTGCGTATAGCGGCCCTGGGCGCTTCCAAAAACCTGGTGTCTTTTTACAAGGCGGCCAATGAGCTGCAGCCTTTTTTCCAGGTGGCCAAGGACGAGCAGGAATCGCCCGGTTTGCGCCTGCAACCTAATAACGGCGCTACAGACCCACAGGAAGTAGACGCCAGCAGCTTTTTCTTCCATATGGATGGAAAGCTGGGTGTTGGCAAAAAATGCGATCCTAATTTCCGGATGGATGTAAATGGATTTGTGGGGATGGAAGGACGGATGGGCACTTTTAAAACCGGCCGCGTGCTGGCAGACGGTAAATGGCATCCTATACTGGAAGACCTGGATAACTGCCAGGCTTTTGAGGTGATGGCCCGTACCGGTCTTAAACATGCAGGCCGCCATGCCATTACGCATGCTTATGCCCTTAGCGCATTTGCCAGCCCGTTTAATAAGATCCGGCAAACCTGCTCTTACCACGGGTTTTTCTGGAATAAGATCAAGCTGCGCTGGAGTGGCCGCACACATAGCTACCAGCTGCAGATCCGTACCAACAGCAACTATGGACAGGGCGTGGAGATCTTCTACCATATTACCCGCCTGTGGGCAGACGAGCTGTTTATGACGGATGATTATTACTACAAGAACGGACGATGAACAATAAACATTAGACCATGGCTGCACAGAAACCAGTTGTTATAGAGCGGCATCCCGCCCGGCTGCCTGCATTTGACTACGAGCAATTGCGGAAGGAAGCCATTGCGCAGGTGCAGGAACTATCCGGCAAGATCTGGACGGATTATAACCTGCACGACCCCGGCGTAACGATACTGGAGCAGCTATGTTTTGCCATTACAGACCTGGCCTACCGTACCGCATTCCCCATTGATGAAATACTGGCAGATAAACACGGGAATATAGACCCGCTGCAGCATGCTTTTTTTGCCAAGGCCGCTATCCTGAGCACCTGCCCGGTAACCGTTAACGATTACCGTAAACTGCTGCTGGATGAGATAGAAGAGGTAGAGAACGTGTGGATAGAGCCCATACAATCCCTGGAGCAATATGGCAGCACCAAAGGCGTATACCGGGTATTCCTGCAGATAGTGGACACTATGGTAGACGCTGTGCTGGCAGATAAAGATACCCTGTTACCGATAGTGGAGAAAGTGGAGCGCACGCTGAAGCTGAACCGTAACCTGGGCGAAGATATAGAAGAGATACTGGTGCTGAAACCGGAGGAAATATTTATAAAAGCAGAGCTGGTAGTAGATAGCCGCTATGATGCACAGGAGCTGATGGCGCGCATCTGCAACGCTTTTGAATTTGTAATGCACCCGCCGGTACGGTTCTTTACAGAGGCAGAGCTCAAGAGCAAAGGGTATGCCGTAGAGGATATTTACAGCGGCCCTTTACTAAAGAAAGGATTTATTATAGATGAAGACCTGCGGCCACGCGTAGATATGGTAGACCCGGCAGAGCTGGTGAAATCCGTATCGCAGGTGGCTGGGGTGATAAAAGTAAAATCATTATACATAGCCGGCGCAGACGGTGAGTTCACCGGCCGGCCCATGACGCTGGAGAAAATGCGGTACCCGCTTTTCCAGGTACGCAGTACGCAGAACGATATTAAGATCATTAGCGATAAATACGAATACCGTTTAAAGGACATTGCCTTCTGGAATGCTTACCAGAAAATGAAGATCATTGGCCGGCGGCAGTTTGTAGGCCAGCAGGCCGGCGATGAGCATCCGCCGTTAAAGGCAGCCTATCGCAATATTAGCTGGTATCATTCCCTGCAACGCCATTTTCCGGCCATTTATGGCATAGGAGAGCATGGGGTGGATGCAGAGTCCTCTGAGAAGCGTAAGGCGCAGGCAAGGCAGCTAAAAGGTTATCTGCTGTTCTTTGAACAGCTGCTGGCCAACTACCTGGCGCAGCTGGGCAGCATTGGTAATTTCTTTGCCCCGGTAACAGACCCGGAAAAAGCCTTTACCTATGCCGTGCAAGGGCTGTATGATGTGCCCAATGTGCAGCACCTGATAAAAGCCTTTACCGCAGGCATGGGACAAGGGCCGCTGGATTGGGATACATTTACCGCGGATACCGGTAATGCTTATATGAGATCATTACGGGAGGAGCTGGAAACGGATAAGATCTTCCAGGAGCGTAAGCACCAGGTGCTCGACCACCTGCTGGCGCGTTTTAACCTGGTGCTGATGAAATACCCTGTTACCCTGTATGAACATGTATATAATGCCAAAGGCGCCCCGCAACGCCTGAGCCGGGAGCTGTTATGGAAAGCGGATGTACTGTTGCATGCAGAGCAGCTGACCGCGCACCGTTTAAGGACCTATAACTATAACGACGATATTTTTGGCAGCGGCGAATTATCCGGTTATGAAAAATGGCTGTATAAGCTGCTGTATATACCGGACGAAAAGCGTAAATGGCTGAGCGCCGTATTTGATACGGACGAAATGAAGGTAACGACCAACACCTGGGCGGACCAGGTGTACCAGTGGCAGGTAAAAGATTATGAAGTGAAAGACGAAGTGCTGAAAGTAGCCGTGCAGGACCTGCCGGAAACGCCCACCGAACTGCCGCCCGTGAAATACGAGTTTGGCAGTCAGCCGGTGTCTTTCCTGCGCCGGGGGCTGGATACGGCCAATTACCGTATTGTATTTGACGAGCAGCACCGCCATCACCTGGTAATATATCAACAAAACCCTAATGAAGTATGGCGTGAAGTGATCCGTACCAATACCCGGGAAGCGGCTGATCATGCGCTAAAGGATATGATCAGCTACTTAAAAAAGCTAAGCACGGACGCGGAAGGGTTTTACCTGGTAGAGCATCAGCTGCTGAAACCCCGCTTTACAGAGCGCCGGTTTGGGTACCGCCTCTACGACAGGAATGGCCAGGTGCTGCGCGAACATCCTTACTGGTATACCTTTGAAGAAAGGGAAGAACAGTTAGCCTCCCTGCAGGACGAAGCGGCTGAAAAGCAGGGATACTTTGAATATTATGTAAAACATGACTACGGCAAACTGCTGCGGGAAGATTTTTACCGTTTTGGGCTCTCGATCGTGCTGCCTTCCTGGCCGGCGCGTTTCCAGCTGGAGGAGTTCCGGACCTTTGCAGTATCGCTGATCCGCGAGCATACCCCCGTACAGTTCCATATACAGTTTAAATGGCTGGGCATTTCCGCTATGCGCAGGTTTGAGGAGCACTACCGGCAATGGTTGCAGGAGCTGCAAAACAGGCAGGATGCACAGTTCCCCGCCGGCGAGCTGGTGAGCTTACTGGCAGCCGATCATTATTTTGACCGATGAGCAGCGCCTACCATATTATCCGGCATTATGCCTTTGATGTGCAGTTCGACACAAGGGCCAGGGCGTATAGCCTGCAGAACCGCATTAGTGAGCTGTTCCGGCAACGGCTTGCTACAGATACAGAGCAGCTGCTGGAGCGGATGGTACCGGAGAACATGATCGCTGTACTGGACCGGCTGGAGCTAGACCTGGGGCGTATACAGCTAAAGGACCTGGAGCAGGAGCTGCCCGTACGGCTAATGGACGCGCTGGAAAAAGCGTTGACCGGCGTATTGAACAGCAGCGTATCCGGCCAGCAATACCAGCTTAGCGGCCCGGTGAACGTAAAACACGGGGATGACCGGTTGCTGGACTGGTTGCATCATTACCTGCTTACCGGTTCATTACCCTGGTGGGCCACCGCCGCGGAGCGCGCGGAGCCGGAACAACCGCTGCTACAGCTGGCCGCCGCTGCCCCCGATAGGCTGGCCGCTTTTTTGCGGCGCATAGCGCAGGCGGAGTATGTACGTAAACGTATCGCCTGGCAGTTCTCCGTAAAAGCCCTGCAGCAGATCGTACAGGTGCTGGAGCCCGCGGAAGCCGCTTTTATATTTGCCTACAGCAAAGAAGTGCTGCAGGTACAGCAGCAGCGGCAGATAGTGCAAACAGAAGGCACTACGCTGGAGAGAGCAGTATGGCTGTTTGTGCTTACCTACCTGGTAACGGAAAGCAGCTCGCAATTTAACCGCAAACAATTTGTGCGCAGTCAGCTATCACAGCTGGCGCGGCATTTTAATATATCGTACGAACAATTACTCCAACTTTTTTACGACGCGCTGAATTTCTATGCACAGCAAGTGAAGGAAAGCAGCGTGGGCGCTTTTATACGTACCCTGTACGAGGAAAGCGCGGGGCTGCCAGCATCCGGCGCTACCCGCCGTTATCAGCGCCGCAGCACAGACCAGCAGGGTATTACCGCTGCGGAGACTACGGAGGAGCAGATCGCTATCCTCCGGTATTACCTGGAACATGGATCCTTTCCCTGGTGGGCGCCGCCGGTATCGCTAACGGTACTATATATGCAGGTGCGCGCGCTGGCCAGGGAGGCCGCTTCGCCTTTACAACGGTTACTGACCACTGTATTACGGCAGCAGACTGCCTGGAAGCGCTGGGTGGAGATCATTAGCGCATCATTGTCCTTATCTTCCGCTGGTTTGGATGCAGCGCCGGATGCGCTGTTACTGCCATTTTTTGATACAGCCGGCGGCCAGCCGGAAGGCGTAGCGTTGTTAACCGGCGCTTCATCTGAACAACAACAGTTACGGGATATCCTGCTGTACCGCCTTATTTATGGCAGCGTGCCCTGGTGGGGCAGCGGTTATGCGCATTTTTCGCTCAACAGCCTGTTGCTGCAATTAATAGAGCAGTGGCCGGAGCAGGCGGTTGCGGTATTTAAATATGCTGGTACTGCGCCCGCCGCTATGGAGCGGTTTATTACCGGCATAGAAGCGCCGGTGTTCTTCCGTATAGCACATATGGCGGGTTTGCCACCGGCGGCGCAGGAGGTATATGAGAGCGTATACGCCTTGCTGCAGCACATTAGCGCCAGCATAGCGCCCGGTACAGGCACAGGGTTGCAATTGCCGCTGAAGAAAGCCTTATGGCAAACCTGGGCGGGCAGCGGTTATATGTCGCTAACATTAGCTGCGTTCATAGATGCGGCCATCCTGTTATGGTCTGAAGACATACATATTATACCCGGCAGCCTGTTGCTGCTGATGAAACATAGTTTGCCGGCTGTAAAGTCTACGTCCGGCCATGACTGGCTGGCCGATCACCTGCAGAAGCTGATGAACAGCCGGGAAACAGAATGGGAAGCCGTTTCCCATATAATGAGCAGGGAATGGGAGCCGGCTGCTGCTGCAGGTTACCATCCCTTACTGCTGCTGGTGCGTAAAGGTATTGTGCCCACGAATGTAACAGAGATGGCCGCCACCGGCCGCACGGTGATGGAATGGCTGCGGGCCTATCTTCGCACGGGCCATTTGCCCGCGGAGGCAGGCGTGCTCAGTGCACAGGAAACCAGCTGGCTGGCGGTAAAGATGCTGGAATGGTTATATGTTAATAACCGCGAAGTATTGCCAGGCGTAGCCGCCGCTGTGGAGGCTGTGCCGGTGACGCTTAACCGCCTGTTTGAGCTATGGCAGCTTACGGGCGCCACCCCGGCGCCCATCCGCGAACTGCTGGCAGGTTGGATGGAGCAGGCGATCACACCGCCGGCATCCGGCACCATGATCGTACGCGATGGTTTGTGGGAAGAAGTAGCAGCCACCGCGCCGGTAGTGTTGCCCGCCACACAACGCAGCAGTTTACCTGCCGCCGCCTCCCGCTTATTGCACCGGCTGCGCCAGTACGAAACCCTGACGCCTTTTTCAGAACAGCAGCACTGGCTGGAACAGGCCGTACAGCTGGTGAGCTATTATCTGGACCGGCAGGAACTGCCGGATCACCTGGGCGTTGTGAGCACCGCTGTAATGCATGAGTTGCTGAAACAGGCGGTATGGGTGCTGTACCGCGAGAAGCCTGCTGTATTATCCCATCTTTTCAGCAGCAGCAATGGGCCGGTAAGCGCGCGTATGCAGGTGTACAACCTGTTTGCCACACCGGCTGGCATACAGGAGATACAGCTGCGGCAAAGCCTGGAGAAATATGCACTGCAGGATAGCCTGCTGTTATTGCAGGAAACTGCCGGCGCGAGCATACACCGTCCTATAGCCGGCTTCCGGGAGGCCATACAGTATTACCAGCAGCAAAGCCGGCAGGAGCGATCATCCTTCTATAAAAAAGTATTTCAACATACAGTGCTGGTACAACATGCCGCACAACAACTGGACGACGCTACTTTCCTGGAGATGATGCAGGATATAGATATAGGCTGGGGACACCCGGCTACCTCCGCATTGAAAGAGCTGCAGCAGCTGCTGGACCTTGTGATCACGGACAGCCAGGAAAGGGAGCAGGTGCGGGTATTATTCCGCCAGTTCCATATCCTGTTGCTGGCCGGGCATTTTACCCTGCACAACGCCCGTGAATATGCACAACGTTTCCTGGCATTTATGGCGGCCAATGGCCATACCGGTATACAACGGCTAACGGGACGTTTGGCGGAGATGAAACAGGAGGCGGCTGCTTCATCGTATCTTCACCTGCGTAATATTTTACCTGCTTTGCAGGAGCAGGCGGCGCAGTATGCGCAGGCGCATACCCGGCAGGAGGAAGTAAGGGACGCCTTGTATGAAAAAGATGTAGAAAGCTTGCTGACGAGTGGTCAATTACATCCGGCACCAGACCAGACAGCCACGGAAACGAATCCCGTGCAGTCTGCGGAACAAGCTGCTACAACGCGCAATATAAACGAAGCCGGTCTGCTGCCGGTCAGGCGCAGGCGGCCGGGGGAAGAAGATCCGCTGGCGCTGCCAGAGCGCCAGGACTGGAAAGAGATCAAAAAGCCCGCGCCGGAAACGATCTATGTGGCCAATGCGGGCCTGGTAGTACTGCATCCGTTCTTAGCCACGGGCTTTCAGCATTTGGGTTATACACAAGGCGGGCAGTTCACGAGCCAGGACGCCAAATACAGGGCGGTACATTTTCTGCAGTATACCGTCACCGGACAGGAGAACCCGCCGGAGCATGAGCTGGTGCTGAATAAGGTACTGTGCAGCATACCGCTGGAAGAACCGGTGCCCCTGGATATTGTGCTCACGGATGCAGAGAAGCAATTGGCCACCGGCCTGTTGAATGCGGTCATACAACAATGGGATAAGATGAAGAATACCTCTATAGAAGGCTTCCGTGGCTCGTTCCTGATCAGGGACGGCGCCCTGCATGAAACAGAGGAGGCTTGGCATCTGCGCGTGGAAACGCGCGGATATGACGTGATCATGCAAACCATGCCCTGGGGCCTGGGCATGATCAAAGCCGCATGGATGGAGAAGATGTTACTCACAGAATGGATCTACGCATGATAAAGGAGAATGCAGATATCCTGCACCGGGAACTGGTGTGGTTTCAGCAGCTAACGGAGCTGCGCATGAAACAGTATTTTGCTGCACAGGGCAGCGAAACCGTAGTGGCGGAAATTCCGGAACCGCCGGCCCTGAACGCCCATGATGCCGTATATGCCAAGATACTGCAGCATTACAACATGAACATGATGGAGCGCGTAGTGGTGCTGCTGGCGCTGCTGCCGCATATCTGTCCGCAATTGCTGGATGTGTTCTTTACCAAGAACGCTACCTATGACCGCGGCTTCACAGAGTTTGGCGGGATAAAAGGCCAGCACCATGGAGGGTTCCTGCCCACAGGCGAAACCGCCGCTTTCCTGTTATCCGCCAACAGCCTGGAACAACGCTTCCGGCTGATAGAGCTGTTTAGCCCGGATCATTTCTTTGCCAAACATTCCATCTTAAAGCTCACACCCGCCCATGCGGATGAGCCCTTATTGAGCGGTACCATCAACCTGTACCCCGAATATCTGAGTTATTTTACAATGGGCACCGCGCATAAACCAGACTATAGCATCAGCTTTCCCGCCAAACGCATCCAGACCAACCAGGAATGGAGCGATCTGGTGCTGGATGACCATACCATGGAAGAGGTAGAGGAGATCCGCGCCTGGATCGAGCACGGCGATACCCTTATGAACGACTGGGGCATGCACCGTAAGATAAAACCCGGCTACCGCAGCCTGTTCTATGGCCCGCCCGGTACCGGTAAATCCATGACCGCCTGCCTGCTGGGTAAATCCTTTGGCATGGATGTTTACCGCATAGACCTGTCCATGATCGTATCCAAATTCATAGGCGAAACAGAAAAGAACCTGGCGCAGGTATTTGACCGCGCTGCCAACCAACAGTGGATCCTGTTCTTTGATGAAGCAGATGCACTGTTTGGTAAACGTACCCAAACCTCTTCTTCCAACGACCGCTATGCCAACCAGGAAGTAGCTTATCTGCTGCAGCGTATCGAGGATTTTCCCGGTATGATCGTACTGGCCACCAACCTCAAAGCCAATATCGATGAAGCATTTGGCCGCCGTTTTCAATCCATGATCTATTTTGCCATGCCGGGGCCTGAGCAGCGTTTGCGGCTGTGGCAACAGGCATTTCCGCCAAATGTACAGCTGGAGGATAAGCTTAACCTGGAGGAGATAGCGAAGAAACATGAGATGGCCGGCGGCGCAATTATTAATATTAGCAGGTATAGTTGTTTGATGGCGTTGAAAAGAGGGAGTACTGTTGTGCTGCAGAAGGATGTGATGGCAGGGATAAGAAAGGAGTTTGGGAAGGAAGGGAAGACGGTGTAAGAATACTAACCAAAATGTTACCACTAACCTATTGTATACTCTGGTCACATCAATCCCGGTAATGAATAATTTTGCATTGTCATTAATGAAACACCCCGGCTAAGAAAGCCGGACTCTCCCACAGTAAATAAGACTTATTGGAGCAGGGCCTTTTAGGCCTTGTGGGAAGGTTTTGCCTGTTCGTGAACGGGGTGTGCTAATTACAAATCTAAAAGCACTTAGATAATGAAAAAGATCTTGCATGTTATTTCAAGTCCGAGGGGCGCGGCCTCTTTGAGTATTAAACTGGGTAATGCGGTTATCGACAAAATTAAAGCAGCTTATCCTGGTAGTGTAGTAAAGGAAAGGAACCTGGCAGAGACCAGCTTCCCGCATCTGGAGGAATCTCATATTGCATCTTTCCATACGCCTCCGGAAAGCAGAACGCCTGCGCTGATAGAAGCTGTACGTCATTCTGATGAAGTGATCGCAGAAGTAAAGGACGCGGATATTATTGTGATTGGCGCGCCGGTATACAATTTCAATGTTCATTCTTCGCTTAAGGCATGGATAGATCACCTGATACGATCCAATGCTACTTTCAAGGTAAGTGAAAAAGGCGTTGAGGGACTGGTGACCGGTAAAAAAGTATATATCGCTTTGTCTTCCGGTGGTGTTTTATCAGAAGGGCCTATGCATAGTCATGACTTTGTACCGCCGTATCTGAAGGCGATCCTTGGCTTTATTGGTTTAACGGATATTACGGTATTCCGTGTGGAGGGCGTATCTATACCCGGTATTCAGGATACTGCCTGGGAGAAAGGAGTAGCGAGTATAGCACTGTAATCCGGTGTTGTCATATAGTCGTTCGTTCAGTGAAAAATGCAGGGGGCTGTTTGTAGGCAGCCCTTTGCTATTTGTAGGAAGAGTTGTTTATGAGTATCAAATAGAGATGGAGAAAAAGGCGTTAACCACGCATTCACTTATTCTTAGCAATGATGACATAACATTGCATCATTCAACCAAACTTTAAAACATGTCCAAAACAAAGAAGAAAGCCATTCGAGTAACACGGCATAAAACACCCAAACTTCCGGAGGTTATTACCTTCAGATCTATCGATAGGGGGATGTCTTCTTCTGAAAAACTCAGAAGAGCGAACGAAATGCTCAAGAACGCAAAACTAATGGATTAACCCCTTACCCCTGCACCGCCTTAGCACCCATTACATCCGCTTCATGCTCCAAACCCGGATCATCATTCACCGGCACACTCTCCTTTAACTGCGTAGTGGCCTGTACCCGTCCCTGGCGTTGCTGTACTACATGCCATGCCTCATGGGGAACATGTTTTTCCTGGCCGGGGCCTACATGGATATCATTTCCCTGGGCATAGGCCAGTGCGCTCAGCTGAGCTGGTTTATCGGAGTTGTAATGCACTTTCACATCAGACATATCCATGCCGGAAAGGTTTTCCATGCCGGATTTAAGCTTGTCCGGCATACCGGTGTTATTCTCCTTGCGCTGGATGGGGAACTTGCCTTGTACGGGCATTTTTTCCTCTTCGGGCATAGCGGCACGCTGAAGAATGAATTTACCTTGTGCGGGTTTCATCTCTTCCTCCGGGGTCATTAGCTGGGCAGGAGCGCCTTTTTCCAATTCCTCTTCCGGCCCTTTCATTTGCAGGGCGGGAGCCTGTAAGGAAGCGCCATAAGCGGAAACGCCGGTAGCGGCGGCGGATGAGCGGGATGAATTATCCTTTGAGGGAGTGGTATACATAATAGGGAATGTTTGCCGGTTATAAATGTAGTCATTTCCGGGGAATTTTTATAATGTGTTCCGGAATAGGTCTCCGAGTGTTAATTAACCCAAAAGTTGGTCCGCTGAGCGGCTGTGCCCGCCGTTATGGCATTGTCTTTGTTATACCAACCACGAGTATGAAACCAGACAACACTACCATCAAATCAATAACACTATGAAATCATTGCTATTACTGCCCATTCTGCTGATGAGCGTCTTTATCAGCGGTTGCACGAAGAACGAGTATGTGACGCCTAATCAGACTATTATTACGACCGTACGCGAAGGGGACTGGAAACACATTACTGACAATGGCACCTACGGCGTGACCATCTCCTTGCCGGAGCTCAATGACCAGGCAAATAGGGATTTTGGCGTAGTGGTGTCTATATCCGCAGATGGTAACACGTTCGAGGCCCTGCCGGAAGTATATGGAGGCTACACCTATACCTATACGCACGAGCCGGGATTTTTGACACTGGAGACCCAACGTGCAGATGGCACTCTTGGTAATCCGCCTCCAGGGGATATTACCGTGAAGATCGTATTGGTAGAGTCTCAGGAATAGACTGACTAACAACGTATAATACTGACATAATATATCAAACCGGGGCGGCCCTTTTTTCGGGCGGCCCCTTTTTTTATGCCTGATACCCCTACTTAAACTGGTGGTGTTGCGTATTTGAAAATTACTTACCTTCGTGATCCGTTTCGAGTTTGTGATAATGCCCGTTAGATTTCAACCGTCAAATAATCAAAATAACTAGGATAATAATTGAACCGGTAGAATGATTGTTACAACAAGATCATTTTAGCAACCCCTTTAACGAGTGATTTATGTTTAGGAAAATTCCACTATCACGCAGGAGTGTGCGTAGCACTACTTTGCTCCTTGCCAGCCTATGCCCTGTTTTAGCCACCGCTCAAGGCCCGCAACAGGCCCATGCCTTTGCCAATGATCCCTGGAAAACTGGCATTACCCTGCATATACAGTATGAGCAGGTAAGCATTTGCCAGGGAGACAGCGCCACCCTCAGCGCCACTACGAACATGCCATTTCCTGAAACTTTCTGGTATGATGCGCCCACCGGCGGTAAGCTGTTGCATATTGGCGGCAATTTTACCGTGAGCCCATCTGTAAGCACCGTGTATTATGCCGTGCCGGAAATGTTTAGCGATGAGGGAAAGCGCGACTCTGTTACCGTTACGGTTAGTCCCTGCCAGCACCGCCAGGTGATAGGGGAGGACTATAGTTTTATAACGGTACCGCACAATGCCGTAAAACTGCAACTGGACGCAGGTTCCGCACATGGCGAGCTGGTATTGAAAGGTAAAGAGTCCTGGACCGGCAGCCGGGTGACCGTGCAGGATCTCAGGGGCCGTGAAATGCAGCAACAGCTGCTCACGGATAACCGTTTCCGCCTCTCCGGCCAGTACCAGGATGGTAGCGTGTACATTGTAAGCGTTACCACGCAGGAAGGTAAAGTCCTGATTGGCAAAGTAAAACTGGAGCAATAATAACAAGCGGGGTACAAGACAAATTACGTCTTGTACCCCGCTTGTTATTAGTTATTTCCGGGCAGGTGTTGTTCCGGAATGAGTTTGTTGTCTTGGTTCGGAAATCGATTGCTAACCCACGAACTATATTTATTAACAATCCTGCCGCTCAATGATCTATTCCAACTCCCACTGGTTATTATAGAACCCCGCTGTCTTCATTGCACTGATATCTCCTTTTAGCAAGTCCGCCGTAAAGATCATATAATCCGGGAAACCGCTGCCGCCTGCAAAGTATTGATTGGCTTCTGCCGCATGCATGCCTAACAGGCCGGTGCCGCTGATCACGGCAATAGATGCTGTTTCACTGTCTTCACGCGGCCAGGTGAAATAAGCGGCGAGGGCATCGCCAGTATACTGTTGTTTGCCTGCCTGTATTTGGCCTTTGCTAACCTGTATGGGACAGTGTTGCAGCAGGGAAGCCCAGGCCTTGTTGCTGCCGGCGTGGCCGTATAATATAATGCCCCTGTCCGGGTAGGCAGCAGGTTTAAAGTCTTTGTCCGCCACCAGGTCTACCGCGCCATTGCCTCTGTAATACCAGGTTTCCGCATCATAACGGGCTTTGTTGAAGGCCCATTCGTTCTCCTCTTTAGTGCCGGTAGTACCATATACAAACACCATACGGTGGTTAAAGCCTTCTTTAAAGGTACCGTTACGTTGCGGGCCTTTTTCCTTTGCGGATGGCACTGCGCCAATAGCCCATTGGGAAGTATGATGCAGGTACACAATGGTATCTGTTGCTTTCCTGGTAAAGGAGAGCGGCGTTTCGTTATCCAGGGCAATGCTGAGCGCTTCGCCGGCGGGAAGGTCTGCTACATTGATAGCAAGCGTTTGTACGTTAGCGGTAGTACCGGTGATCGTATGCCGGTCAGCATTGCGGTGCAGCTGTATACGGCTGTATTCTAACGATTGCTGTTGTTGCAGGATATGCGCCCAGCGCATGCCGGAAGAGATAGCCGGGCTGGCGGTGGTAAAGTCAATATTATTATACAGACTGTCTGCGATGATGGTATGCCATTTCAGGAACTGGAACAGCGGCGGCCAGTCAACGCATTGGTTACCATACCAGTGCTCGCCGCCAGGGTATTCGTAATAGCTGTAGTCCGCATGAAAACCAGCCAGCACCTGTTTCATCTGACGGGCATAGTTTACAGATACAACTTTATCGCTATCGCCGTGCAGGATGTAGATGCCGGCCGCTTTATAGTTGTTGGCCAGTTTTATCACATTACTCTGGTTGCTGGCGCGCAGCAGGATCCTTTCCACATCATTTTTAGGGGAGTCTGGTATCAGGCCATCGGCAGAGCCATAGCCTAACAGGGTGGGGTATCCGGAGCAAGGCGCAACGGCTGCCCAGTTGCCGGGATAGGTAGCGCCCAGGAACCAGCTGCCATGACCGCCCATGGAATGGCCGGTGAGGTAGATCTTAGTGGGGTCCGGGGAAAAGGTTTGTTTGGCGATGTTAAGCACTTCCAGGGCATCCAGGCGGCCCCAGTCTTCCCAGTTAAAGCCGCGGGGGCGGCGGTTGGTGGGGGCTACCAGTACGCCCCAGTCTTTCTGCTGATAGGCGCGGGCCTGGTTAATGGCCTGTACCTCAGCGCCATGTACAGAAAAGAAGAGGGCAGGGGCGCCTTTGGGTGTGTTATCGTCTTTTACCTGGGGGGATACGCTGTAGTATTGTACGCTGCCGTCCATATCGCTGATAAAGGTGCTGCTGTAATGCTCGCCGGGATCTGCGACCTGCAGGGTGATGGTGTTTGTTGCGACGGTGAAAAGGCTTGTACGCAGATCTAGCGTACAGTTGATGGTCCTCTTTTTTGGTATATAACCAGCATTCAGTTTAAACGCTACTTTGCGGGTGCTCATAGCCGGTATTTCAGGTACTTCCATATAGGCCTTATCACTGGGGTCGCCGGTTATACCGGCAAGCAACGTATAATTTTTCAGCGCGCGGGAACTAGCATTTACGATCACTACGGCCCCCAGCAGGCTATCGTTCTTTTGACCGGTTATGATAAAAGGCAGGGTAGAATCTGCCGTACTGATATATACAGGTTTCTCCGGGAACAGCAGCTGCGCCTGTATGCCTTGTCCGCCAAAACTGCGGGCCGTGCGTACCAGGAACTGGTTAAGCCCTTTTTTGAGGGTGATAGGCGCATACATCCATCCATAGCGGTAAACATCACCGGCATGCGGTACGCCGTTCACATATACCATCTGGTGGCCGGAAATATTCAATACCGCCGTGGTTTCCTTTGGCGATTCATAGGTCAGGTAGAGATAGCCGTTATTGATCACACGGCCTTTGAACATGCCGGCGCTGTCTGCTTTGATAGCCTGCCAGTTATTGGTCTCGCCGGGTTTGAGGGCGGGCACGCTGCCGCCTTCAACGGGCGTGGGCATGGTACCGGTATACAGCTGCCAGGCCAGCGGATCGGTGAACAGCGCCTGGCGCCCATACTGGTGGGAGGGGCCGCTGATAAGGCCCTGGGTGAACTGGTACCGTTGCTGGGCAGGCAGCAGGCCACAGGTAAGGAGTAAGATCCATAGTAGTAGGGTTCGTCTGAGGTGCATAGTAAAAGCGCATTTAAGTGATAGGGATCAAAATAAAGCTTTGCCTTTGTAAACGGAAGTAATTTGGGGAAAGCGGTCATTTGGCGGGTTAAATACACAATTTTATTCCCCCAACTTTAGTGTTATCCCCTGAAAGGAACCACGTCTTTATCAACAAAAAGGACATTTGCAATAATTTTAATTTAAATTTTTGTTATAAAGTGATTAGAATTGTCACTATTTTATAGTGCAATAAGGGAACAATGCTTTGGGGGAAGCGGGACTGCTTTTACAACCAAATGCCGACATGAACACAATTGATGCAGTATTAGTAGAACGGCTACACGCAAATGAGGTGGCCGCATTTGATACCCTGTACTGGAAGTATCACGAAGTAGTTTACCGAAACATCCTGAAGCTGGTAAAAGACCCGGCGGTAGCAGAAGACATCCTCCAGGAGGTTTTCATAAAGCTCTGGGAGAAAAGACAGGATGTGAAGGCTTCTCAATCCGTTGCCGGCTGGCTGTTTGTGATCAGTTTTAACCTATCTGTGAATTACACCCGAAAGAAACTGCGCGAACAAACCCTGCACCAGAAGCTGGTGGCCCTGGATACCGATGACGGGCTTGCCCTGGACCGGAAGGCCGTCAAAGAGGTACAATATCACCTGCTGGAGCAGGCCATTGCGGAATTATCCCCGCAAAGGCGCCGGATTGTTACACTTTGCAAGCTGGAAGGTAAAACCTATGATGAGGTGGCCAGCGAGCTGAATATATCCCGAAACACCGTAAAAGAACATCTGTCTGCAGCCATGGTAAAACTCAACGATTACATCCAAAAGAATGCGGAGCATAAGTACATTGTCCTGTTCCTGTTGTTCCTGAACCACGACTGGTGATCCGGCAACCGGGATATAGGTAAGACGTGTGAATGTAGATAGAAAGTATTTTTTTAAAACAAAACACAGTACTGTAGCCATTCTTACCTTATAATTTATATGTGATAAAATAATATATATATTTTTTAGGGCAAACCGCCCCCCCTTTTTTCGTACTTCATTGTATTTAATTTAAACAACCGACAGCGTGCACAATAGGAAGGAATATCTCAGGCATTTATTACATACTACAGAGGAATGGACGATTGCTGAGAAGGAATGGATGCTGCAATACCTGGACGGAAATGATCTTTCAGAGCTGGAAGCCCTGGCCGCAGAGGAGTTTGACGCGGACCTGGCATCTGTGAAGCACACACTGGACAGGCAACTGTCTGAAAAGATCCTGGAGAAGATCCACCGGGATATGCCGGCACCGGAAACAGTTCCACCCCGGAAAACGGTACGGTTATATAACTGGCGGGCAGTGGCAGCAGCAGCGGCCATCATGTTGATGGCAGGGATCGGGTATCTGGCCTTTAACAGGCAGAGCATGAAGCAACAGGTGGTAGCAGCCACCAGCGAGCGCAAAACAGTAAAATTACCGGATGGATCACTGGTTTCACTGGAACCGGGTTCCACCCTGCAATATCCGCAGCGTTTTGGAAAGCAATCGCGCGAAGTGAGCCTGGATGGTGAAGCGTTCTTTGAAGTTGCCCATAATGAAAAGCAACCTTTTGTGATCCATTCGTCCCTGATCAATACCACCGTACTGGCCACCTCCTTTAATGTGGAGGCCCGTAATGCCAGAGAGGCCCGGGTAGTGGTAGTAAGCGGCCGTGTGCAGGTACAGGCTAAAAGCCAGACTGCCGGCCGGGAACAGGCGATGATCATTACCGCTAATAAGAGCGCCGTATACAGTACCTCCACAGATCAGCTGGAGATGCGGGATGCGGAGGATGACGCCCGTTTCTACGCCCAGAAGCGTATGGGTAAATTCATCTATAAAGGCGTGCCGTTGGAGAAGGTGGTGAGCGACCTGGAAAGATATTATAACGCCACCATTACCACCGATGTAAAGATCCAGGGCTGTGTATTTAACGGCGATTTTGATGCGGCAGATGACCTGGATAAAACGCTGACATTAATAGCGATCTCGTTAAACGCCAGTATACATAAGAACAGTTCCGCTAACAGCTACACGATAACCGGAGGCAGCTGTCAGTAACATAAAGACCAAAGTTGAAAACCAAGTTGAAAACCAAACTAATCGCAGTATGAGACATTATTCCCACTTTACACAACCGGGATAACAACCATCAAAAGCATCTAAGGTTAATCCAAACAGTAAAGACTAGTAATGCGTGCTTTGCCAAGAAAACCTATTTGCCTGGTTTATAAATAACCGGATAGGGCATCCTATGCCCCGTACAGTAGCATTGTGCATAATAAAGTAATACAGCATTTTAAGAGTCAACCAAACAGCAATCGATCATGATGGACCTTTGCCTATTACCGCCACCCGGATAGCCCGTTTAATTACAAGGTTAATTCTCCCGGAAAAAACTGCGCTGTAACTACAGCAGCTAAACTGTTGCCTGGTCTTGCCAAAGACCGGATCGGGCTTCCTATTTCCTAAACCGTACAAAGTATCCCTGCAAAAAATACGCAGGCATGCTAATGGGCATCCTATTGCCTGCTTGTATCAACCTAAATACACAAATCGTGAACATGCGCATCAAGAAGACGCTCTTTTTTAAACTATCAACCCTGTTGCTGCTGCTACTGTTAAGCATGATGGAAAGCCCGGCAGCGGCGGTGCTGAGCGCACAGAATGCGCTTGACAAAAAGATCACTATTGAACTCAAGGATGTGGTGCTGAAAGAAGCGCTGGAGAAGATAGCCGATCTGGCCGCTGTATCCTTTATCTATGTAAGTAACGAAGCGCTGGACGCCAACAAGGTGAATGTACATGCCCACGATGAAAAGGTAGGCGCATTGCTGGATAAGCTGCTCACGCCTTACTCCTTATCCTATTCCGTAGTGTATGACCGTATTGTGATCCGCAGGAATGAGAAGAAGCCTGCGCGCGCCGCTTCCATGCTTATCAAAACGGAAGTAGCGCCTATACAGCAGCGTATCATTGATGTAAAGGGCGTAGTCACTTCTCAAAAGAAAGAGCCGCTGATGGGTATCTCCATAGGTATCAAAGGCACTACCCGTGGCACGGTTACCAATGAGCGGGGAGAGTTTGAGCTAACGCGTGTGAATAATGATGCGGTACTGGTATTTAGCGGCACCGGTTTTACACGGCAGGAAATACGCCTGGATGCTTATAAAGGCGGGCTGCTCGCAGTGCAGCTGGCGGAGAAACCTACCCGCCTGAATGAAGTGGTGGTAACAGGTTTCCAGAATATAGATAAGAACAAGTTTTCCGGCGCGGCTACGCGTCTGAAGATGGAAGACGCCAAAACAGATGGTATTGTGGATGTGAGCCGTATGCTGGAAGGCCGGGTGGCCGGGGTGGCCATACAGAACGTATCCGGTACGTTTGGCGCCGCGCCTAAGGTGCGCATACGCGGCGCTACTTCCATTAATGGAGATAATAAGCCTTTGTGGGTAGTAGATGGCGTGGTGCTGGAAGATGTTGTGAACATATCCAATGACCAGTTATCCAGCGGTGATCCCACTACCTTGCTGGGCTCTGCTGTTGCCGGCCTTAATTCTAACGATATTGAAAGCTTCGACATCCTGAAGGATGCCGCCGCTACCGCTTTATACGGCGCCCGCGCCATGAACGGCGTGGTGGTGATCACCACCAAAAAAGGAAAGGTGGGCAAACCGGTGATCACTTATACCGGCAATTTCAGCACGCAGCTGAAGCCTACGTACAACAACTATAACATCATGAACTCCGCCCAGCAAATGTCTGTATTGGGCGAATTGCAGCGTAAAGGGATCCTGAACTCAGACATCCTTTCCCGTGGCGATATTGGCGTTTATGGCAAGATGTACGAAAGCCTGAATGGTGATGACTACGGCGATTTTCCGCTGCTGAACACACCGGAAGCGCGCAAGGCTTTCCTGCTGCGGTATGCCAATGCCAATACGGACTGGTTTGACCTGCTGTTCCGTAATAACTTCCTGCAGGAGCATTCCATCAGCATCTCCAGCGGTACAGATAAATCACAGTCGTATTTCTCCACCAGCTATTACAGTGATAACGGCTGGACCATTGGCGATAAAGTAACGCGTTACACGGTGAACTACCGTAATAACTATAAATTCAATGACCGCTTATCTGCCGGCTTTTCCACGCTTGGATCTGTACGGCAGCAGCGGGCGCCCGGCGCGTTAACGCGCGTGAGCAACCCGGTGGAAGGGCAGTATGACCGCGATTTTGACATTAATCCCTTCAGCTACTCCCTGAACACCAGCCGTACTTTAACCGCCTATGATGAACAGGGCGGTCTTGAGTATTTCAGGCGGAACTTTGCGCCGTTCAATATCATCAACGAGCTGCAGAACAATTACCTGAGCCTGAACATGATCGATCTGCGGTTGCAGGGTGATCTGTCGCTGAAGCTGAATGATCATCTGCGGTATGAGTTCGTAGGCGCGTTGCGGTATGTAAAATCATCCCGCGAGCACCAGATCACGGAGAACGCCAATATGGCCAATGCCTACCGGGCTAACTACAATTCCACCATCGAGGATAATAACAAGTTCCTGTACCGGGATCCGGATAACCCGGATGGCCGGCCGCTGGTGGTATTGCCTTACGGCGGTTTTTACAACCGTTCAGAAGATCAGCTGCTGAACTATGATTTCCGCAACAGCCTCAACTACTCCAATACGTTTGCCGGCAAACATAACCTGAATGTGCTGCTGGGCCAGCAGGTGAAATATGCGGACCGTCAGGCCGCCAACAATACCGGTTACGGTTACCAGTATGAGAACGGCGGCGTGCCATTCATAGACTACCGGATCCTTAAACAAACCATCGAAGGCAATTTTCCTTACTATGGCATGGGCCGTGACTATGACCGCTTTGCCGCTTTTTATGCCACGGCGACTTATGCCTATGATGGGAAATATAATTTGACCGGCACGGCCCGTTACGATGGCTCCAACCGTTTGGGGCAGTCACGTACGGCGCGCTGGTTACCTACTTGGAGCGTGGCAGGCTCATGGAATATAGACAGAGAGGCTTTTATGCAAAGGGTAAACGTGGTTGACTACCTGACGCTGAGGGCGAGTTACGGGCTAACCGCCAGTATGGGGCCTGCCACCAACTCCAATATCGTTTACCAGACCATCAATACCAACCGGCCCCACCTGAACGAGGTGGAGTCTGTGATCTCGTTAGCGCACCTGCAGAACGATGATCTGACATGGGAGAAATTATACACCACCAACCTGGGGCTGGATGCAGGGCTGTTTGACAGGCGGCTAACGCTGAACCTGGACCTGTACACCCGTAAAAGCTTTGATCTTATCAGCCGGATCAAAACCTCCGGTATAGGAGGCGAGATCTATAAGGCCGCCAACTATGCGGATATGAGCTCCAAAGGCGTGGAGCTGATGATAGGAGGGGAGATCATCCGCCGCAAGCAATGGGGCTGGCGTACCAATGTGACCTTTGGTTATAGCACCAACAAGATCACTAATGCCAGGAACACACCGGCCATCTTTGACCTGGTGGTAGCAGAAGGCGGCAATAAAGAAGGTTACCCGGTGCGTAGCCTGTTCTCTATCCAATACAAAGGGCTGGACCCGAATACCGGCGTGCCCACTTTTGTGAATGAACATGGCGATACCAAAACCGATGTTTACCTGCAGGATAATGAAACAAAATACCTGGTGTATGATGGCCCGGTAGACCCGCCGGTGACCGGTGGTTTCTCCAACACCTTCCACTACAAAGCCCTTTCGCTGAATGTGTTCTTCACTTACCAGTGGGGCAATAAGATCCGCCTGTACCCGGCCTTTAAAACGGGCTACACGGATTTTGACGCTATGCCCAGGGAGTTCTATGACCGCTGGATGATGCCCGGCGATCAGAAGACCACACAGGTGCCTTCTATTGTAGACGCATTTGAGGAAACGCTGTTCAACGGCGCGCATCCTTACAACAATTACAACTACTCTACGGAAAGGGTGGCCAAGGGCGATTTTATACGCTTAAAAACGGTATCGCTCACCTACCAGCTGCCGCAATCGCTGATCCAGCGGGCAGGGTTGAACAGTGTGTCCGTTACCGGCGCCGCCATCAATCCATGGCTGATCTATGCGGATAAAAAGCTGAAGGGACAGGACCCGGAATTCTTTAACTCCGGCGGGGTAGCGCAGCCTATCCAGAAACAATTCACGCTCTCATTAAAAGTAGGAATATAAAAAGGACAGTATGATGAAACACCGTATGATCTTATCTGTGGTTTTGGGTATGCTGGTCTTTACCGGTTGCAGGAAATACCTGGAGCAGGTACCGGACAGCACCTGGACAGATCTTAGCACACCTGAGAAGGTATCGCGGCTGCTGGGCACTGCCTATCCAAAATCCAGTTACATCACCTTCTGTGAGGCGATGTCAGATAATGTAGCCGACAAGGGGACCGGCGCAATAGAGCGGGTAAACCAGGACCCGTTCTTTTTCAATGATGTACAGAACGATAAGGAGGATTCTCCGGAGGCGTACTGGCATGCCTGTTATAAGGCCATTGCCGCCGCCAACCAGGCGCTGCAGGCCTGTGATAAGGCCGGTAATACAGCCGCTTACAGCAGGCAGCGGGGAGAAGCATTGGTAGCAAGGGCCTATGCCCATTTTATGCTGGTCAGCTTTTTCTCCAAATTCTATGACGCCGCTACTGCCGCCAGCGATCCGGGTATACCGTATGTAACGGAACCGGAGACCGTGGTATTCAAAAAATATGAGCGTAAGACGGTGGCCTATGTATATGAGATGATCGAGAAAGATTTGCTGGAAGGCTTGCCACTGATCAGCGATGATGCTTATGCAGTTCCACGTTATCACTTTAACCGGGCCGCCGCTTACGCTTTTGCTACCCGTTATTACCTGTTTAAAAAGGATTATACCAGGGTGCTGCAATACGCCAACCTGGTATTTCCCAATAATGATATCGCCACCAATATGCGGCCCTGGAATACGACGTACGCGCGTATGTCGCCGGCGCAGCTGTGGGATGTATACTCCCGCGCTTCGGAAAACGCTAACCTGCTGTTGTCAGAAACGGCTTCCATCTATGGCCGCTACCTGGGCAGATACCGGTACGGGCTGGATTATGCGCACGAGATAAACATACTCACCTTTAACGTTACCGGCGGGCGCTGGGTATACCCCGTGTACTACTATGGCAACCAGGATTATTTTGTACCCAAGCTCACGGAATACTTTGTAAAGGCCTCTGTAAATGCAGAGATAGGCGATCCCTATGTAATGACGCCGCTGTTCACCACAGAAGAGGTATTGTTTAACCGTGCAGAAGCCAATGTTTACCTGGGCAATACCAGCGCTGTGCTGCAGGACCTGAACCTGTTTGCCAGCAAACGTATCAACAACTACGCAGCCTCCCAGCATACGCTTACTACTGCTAAGATCCGCAGCTATTACGGCATTGATGATGTGAAGGGAGCCCTGATACAGACCATACTGGATTGTAAGCGGGCAGAGTTCATACAGGAAGGTATGCGCTGGTTTGATCTGCAACGCTACAAGCTGCCGGTGACCCATACTACCGTTACGGGGCAAACGATCGTGCTGACGCCGGATGATAAGCGCCGGGTATTGCAATTGCCGCAGTCTGTTATCTCATCCGGTATTGAACTGAACCCACGGTAATACACAAATTAAAAAATACGCAACATGAAACATATACAACTCCTGCTGCTCCTGTTTGCTGCCGCCTGGTTTACTTCCTGCTCCAAGGAAGATGACCTGGGGCCCATAGAGGACATTCCCGGCCTGGGCGGCGATTCCTGGGTACAGGGGCCGCTGGATAAATGGCTGTATGATACGCTTACCGCGCCGTACAACATTGCAGTAAAATATAAATGGGACCAGTTTGAATTTGAACTGAACAAAACGCTGGTGCCGGTAAAAGAAGAAAAAGTGATACCGGTGATGGACGCCATTAAAAAGGTATGGATCAATAATTATATCGCAGAAGCGGGGCTGACTTTCTTTAAGAAATACAGTCCCAAATTTTTCATCCTCTCCGGCAGCGCCAGCTGGAATGAAAACGGCACTATTACCCTGGGCACTGCAGAAGGCGGGCGTAAAGTGGTGCTGTACCTGCTGAATGATTTCCGCACTAAGGGCATGCCTGGTTATCAGCCCTCAGACTCCGTTACGGTGAAACAGATGTTTCATGTGATAGAGCATGAGTTTGGGCATATCCTGCACCAGACGGTGATGTATCCGCAGGAGTTTAAGCAGATCACCACGGGCTATTATACCGGTAACTGGAATAATATCTCTGACTACGCCGCGCACCAGGATGGTTTTGTAACGGCCTATGCCATGTCAGGCTATGACGATGATTTTGTGGAAATGATCTCCATGATGCTGGTAGAAGGCAAGGGCGGATTTGACGCCATTGTGAACAGCATACCTCCGGAGGGCAGTATCAATGGGGTAAGTCAGGCCGATGCACGGGCGCGCCTGCGTAAAAAAGAGGCCATGGTAGTAGACTATTTTAAGACCGTATGGAAAATAGATTTCTATCACCTGCAAGCTGCCACCAGGCACACTATTGAACAACTGTTGTATTAACGGTTCCCAACCAAACAAAATCTTATGCAAAAACATTGCTTATATCTTTTATTGCTGCTCAGTTTTGCCGCCTGCAAAAAGGAAGATGACCCCCTTTTTGACAAGTCGCCGGATGAGCGGATCAATGAGACCCTGCGCAATTACCAGCAGGCGCTGACGAGCGCGCCTTATGGCTGGAAAGCGCTGGTATTCCCTTCCGGGGTACCTAAAGGGGTGTTCTCTTTTTATCTGCGGTTCAACGATTCCAACCGGGTGGCCATGTTCTCTGATTTTGACGCCTCCTCCTCCGCTACATTTAAAGAAAGCAGTTACCGGCTAAAGGCGTTGCAGCAACCCAGCCTGCTGTTTGATACCTACTCTTACCTGCATGTGCTCAGCGACCCCGATGCGGGTGTGAACGGCGGCGTGTATGGGCAGGGGTTATATTCCGATTTTGAGTTCTCGCTGGATAGTATCAGCGGGGATAATATCCTGCTTACCGGCCGTTTTCACGGCAGCAAGGCTATACTGATAAAAGCTACACAGCAGGAACAACAGGCTTATATGAGCCTGCAGCGCAACCGGGTATTTGAAAAACAGCGGGAGTTCCTGACCTATTTTAAACGCATCACCCTGGGCGGCCGCCAGTATGAGATCACTGTAAACCTGTTTGGGCATGTGATCAAATTTACCTGGTTAGATGCGCAGGGGCATAAACAGGAGTTTGAGACCGGCTTTTATTATACGCCTGCCGGCGTTGCAATATATCCCGCCTTTACAGATGGCAGCCAGACCATTACCAACCTGGATAATATTACCTGGGATGGCGCGCTGCAGACCATGAAATTTGCCGCCAACGGGGCCAATGGGACTATTACCGGTTTTGCCAGACCGCTGGCGCCAGACTCCACCGCCGGCAAAAGATGGTGGCAGGCAGTGGCCGGCGGCGATTACTGGGTGGGGCCTTATGGTTTCCATGTAAACGGGGTGGATGACGCTTTTCATATTACCACGCTGCCGGATTATGCCTTTATGGGCTTCTGGCCTGCATACGGTACCAGCAATGGCACTTCTTATGACCTGCTGGGGTTTGTGACCCAAAGCGGCGATGAACAATCCACATTAAGCTACGGCCTGGCCTATAACCCGCCCATATTCAGCAACGACGGGAAGATCAATTTCTCCTTCCTGGGCGTGCTGGGCGCCTTGCCGCCGGACATAACGCCTTTGCAGCAAACGCTTACGCAGATGGAAGAACCCGCGGGCTATTACCTGGTACAGATAAGCCCAACGAGTTTTGACATGGTGAGCGCAAAGGATGGTAAGTCCTGGATCAACTGGTTCCTTCCTCAATAACAATAAAACAGTAACACATTCTCCTACCACTATCTGTAGAAAAACGACCCTTATGAGAAAGTATATCTTTACATTGTTTTACCTGCTATTTCTGGCATCCCGCTTATCGGCACAAACGGATATCAGCATAGGCACTGGTACTGTCGGCAACGGAGGCGGCTATAGCTATCCCTGCCCCTTACAGGACTATTTTGAAGGCAGCCGTTCCCAGTTTTTGTACCGGGCCTCGGAGCTGCTGGCCGCGGGCATGGGCCCCGGTATGATCAGCGGCGTAAAGTTCAACGTCACGTCTGTGAACAGCGTAGACGTGATCGAACAGTATACGCTCAAGATCGCAGGCACCGCGGTAACCACCCTGGGCGATGATTCCTGGGAACCCGGCGGCGCTACGGTATTTGGTCCTGTTGACTATAACCCGGTCAATGGTATCAATGCCTTTACGTTTGCTAACTCCTTTTTCTGGAATGGCACAGACAACATCATTGTAGAAGTCTGTAACGGCGGTGATGACTGGACCGGCAACGTAAGCGTGCCCTGGACCACCAACCTGCCTTTTAATGCCTCCCGCACCTATGCGGAAGATAACAGTGGCACCCTTTGCGACAATCTCTCCACACAGGAAAGCGGTAATCAAACTACCCGCCCCAACATTATTTTCAGCTGGACGCCCGCGTCCGCCTGTGCAGGCGCGCCCAATGGCGGTACCGCGCATACCAGCGTAAGCAGCGTTTGCTTGAACGAATCCTTTAACCTGAGCTTAACCGGCGCCACCGTAGCCTCCGGGTTAACGTATCAGTGGCAAAGCTCTCCCAATAATACTACCTGGACGAATGTGCCAGGGGCCACTACCTCTAATTATACGGCCACACAAACGGCTACTTCGTATTACCGCTGTATGCTCACCTGTACAGCCAGCGCAACATCCGTACCCTCTGTGAGTGTGCAGGTAACATCGCCCACGCTGGTAGCCGGCACTTTCTCCATTGATAACGGCAACCCTACCAACACTGTCACCGGCACCTTTAACTCCTTTAATGACGCTTATAATTATATTAAATGCGGTATTAACGGGGCGGTGGTGTTTAACGTGATCAGCGCTAACCCGGTGCATAACGAGCAGCTGATCATGCAACCCATACCCGGTGCATCCGCTACCAATACCGTTACTTTTAACGGTAATGGCAAAGAGATCGCGTACACGTCTGTAGCCAGCGGGCAACGGGCCACCATTAAACTGGATGGTGCAGATCATATCAGCTTCAACAACCTGGTGATAACCGCCAGCGGCGCCGCCGGTCCTGAGTACGGCTATGGCGTGCAGCTGATCAATGATGCAGACTCCAACACCGTTAACAATTGTACGATCAATATAAATACTACATCCGATGAAGAGGATTTTGCAGGTATCGTAGTTACCAGCAGCCATACGGACGCTACCGAAAGCGGAGAGGCAAAATGCGACGGCAATACCTTCAGCAATAATACCATCACCGGCGGCTACTATGGCATTACCCTGGTAGGCGATGATAATTTTGCCAATGGCAGCAATAAGATCATTAATAACACAATCAAAGATTTCTACAACTATGGCATGTATATCAGTTACTCCTTTAATACGCTGATAGCGGGCAATAACATCAGCCGGCCAGCGCGTACAGAAGTAACGGATTTTTACGGCATCTATCTCACGAACCTGAACACCAAGGACAGCATTAGCCGTAACCGGATCACGGATCCGTTTGGCGGTAACCCTGCCAGTACAGACGATTTTTACGGCATATACTTTAACAGTGTGGATGCGTTGAGCTCTCTGGAGAACATCGTCAGCAATAACCTGGTATACAATATCACCGGTAACGGTAATGCCTATGGTATCTACAACACCAGCTCCGATAATGTATACTATTATCATAATACCCTGGCCATGGATGGCAGCGCCAGCGGCAATTCCTCCGTTACCAGGGGTATATACCTGATCAACAGCCGGGTGGATGGGATCAATGTGATCAATAACATCATCCACATTTCCCGCGGCGGCCCTGGTCCTAAATATGGCCTGTATTTTGGCAATACGTCCAGCACGATCGTATCTGACCGGAACGTACTGTTTATTGCGCCGGGTGTGGCCAATGCCTTTGTTGGCTTCTTTGGGGCGGACCAGGCTACCCTGGGTGACTGGCAGACGGCCAGCAGTCAGGATGCCGGCTCCATGATCTCCAACCCCATGTTCACCTCGCCGGCCACTGGTAATTACAGCCCCGTGAATGCCTCTATAGATAACCGTGGTATGCCCGTAGGCATTGGCATAGATATCAACAATGCCGTGCGCAGCGCCACCACGCCGGATATAGGCGCTTATGAGTTTACGCCGCCACCCTGTACGGTGCCGCCCACGCCTGGTACCGCCACGGTGGGCGCATCGCCGGTATGTGTGAATATCCGTGTGCCTTTTGGGCTTACCGGCGCTTCTGTAGGTTTAACGCAAACCTACCAGTGGCAGGTATCGGCTAACATAGCAGGCCCCTTCACGAACCTGGGCAACCCGTTGACCAATGCGGATACCATCATAGTAGCCAATGTTACCTCCTACTACCGCGTAGCGGTTACCTGTAGCGGTAATACGGCTTACTCTACCCCGGTATTACTGGAGGTGAACCAGGCCCTGGCCCCGGACACTTACACTATTGATAAAACAGCGCCTGTAGGCACGCCTAAGAACTACCTGAGCTTTAATGAAGCCAAGGCGGCCCTGGAATGCGGTATTGCCGGTCCTGTGATCTTTAATGTAGTAGCCGGCCGCACGCCTTATGAAGAGCAGCTGATCCTGGACTCCATACCGGGCGCCAGCGCGGTAAATACCATCACTTTTATGGGTAATGGCAATACCATCCATTTCAGCTCCGATGATACGAACGAGCGGGCGGTGATCAAGCTGCGCCGTGCAGACCATTTTGTGTTTGACAGTCTTACCATAGACGCTACCGGCGATGGGGGGTATGGCAATGGCGTACAGCTGATCAATAATGCAGACAGTAATATTGTACGTAAGTGTAACATTATTACAGATGTAACGGACGATGTTTCCTACTACTGTGGTATTGTGATCAATGCAGAAGATGATGCCGCCAACAGTGCCGGCGCTACCCTGTGCGACGCTAATACTTTTGAGCGGAATACGATCACCGGCGGCTACTATGGCGTATCGCTGGTGGGTGATGAAGATGTGCCGCTGTTGAACAACCGCTTTGTGAACAACGCGGTGAAAGAGTACTACAGCGCTGGTTTCTATATCCGTTATACCACCAATACGCTGATAGAAGGCAATGCCATCAGCCGGCCCACGCGTGATAACAGCAACTATACCGTATCGGCTATTTATATATACGATCCCAGCACCAAGCTTACCATTACCCGCAACCGGATCTTTAACCCGTTTGGCGGCAACCTGACCAGCACCAGTGATTTTAACGGCATCTACCTGCAATATGCAGATGGCGGAGAAGGCGCAGAGACCATGGTAGCGAACAACGTGATCTATAACATCAACGGCCGTGGTACCCTTAGCGGTATCTATCACTATACATCCAACAACATCTTCTATTATCATAATACCATTTCACTGGATGATGCTGCCAATACCAGCACCGCCGGCGCCCGTGGCTTTAATGAAACGGGTGATATAGCAGGCGTACGTTTCTTCAATAACATCATCACCATTACCCGTGCGGGCAATAGTACCAGGTATGGTATGTACCTGAACAGCAGCAATAGCGACTTTACCAGCGACTATAATGATATATATGTAAAAGGTACCGGCGGACAAGACAACGTAGGCTATGCCGCTACTAGCAACCGCACCACGCTGGCGGACTGGCAGGCAGTGACCAGCCAGGACGCGCATTCCATCAGCATGGACCCGGTGTATGCCGATGCGCCCAATGGTAACCTGGCCCCGGTTATTTCCCCGCTGGATAATACCGGTACGCCCCTGGGCATTACCATTGATGTGGATGGTAAGAGCAGGAGCACCACCACGCCGGATATAGGCGCTTTCGAAATTGCCATACCGCCCTGCGTGGCGCCGCCTAATGCAGGCGCCGCCACCGCATTGCCCGCGGATAATGTATGTATGGGCGCTATTATTTCTCTGAGCCTGAATGGCAACACCACCGGCGGCGGACAAACCTACCGCTGGCAGGTAGGCCGTACAGCCACCGGCCCATGGAGATACCTGACAGAAGACCGCTTTGTGAAGGAATACAAGACCGAGCTCACGATAGAGAACTATTTCCGTTGCCTGGTAATGTGCGGCGGTGATACCGCTTACTCCGCCGTGGCGCATGTGAACATGAACGCGCCGCTGCCCTCTGGTTTCTATACCATCAACCCCGGCGCGCCCGCAGGCACCCCACGGAACTACAACTCTTTTACGGATGCGGTAAACGCGCTGGAATGCGGTATTGCCGGCTGGGTGACCTTTAATGTATCGCCCGGCACTTATACAGAGCAGGTGAGGATGCACCGCATTTACGGCGCATCTGATACCAGCCGCGTTACTTTCCAGGGACTGAACCATAATACCAGCGGCGTAATACTCACCTTTACGGGCACCAATGCCGCCAATTATGTGTTGCAGCTGGACAGTGCCAGCTATATCACCTATAAGGAGCTTACCATCAAATCCAACGGCGCCTATGCAAGGGCGGTGAACCTGGCCAGCACGTCGTCTTACGACAGCCTGCTGAACTGCGCCATCATTGCGCCTGCGGTAACCAGCAGCACCACCAACGTAGTGGGTGTTTACGGCAACCCGCTGAAAGGTACTGGTAACGTGATCAGGGGTAATACGGTGACCAACGGCAGCACCGGTATCTATATGTACGGCAGCTCCGGCGATGACCTGGTACCCAACCTCACGATAGACAGCAACACCGTAGTGGGCGCTTACCAGTATAACATTTACACTTATTATACCAACCGGCTCAAGATCCGGAAGAATACCATTAAGATCACGCCGCCACGCGCCAGCACGTCTTACGGTATTTATTCCAACAGCAGCGATACCGCTTATGTAACAGCAGATAACATAGTGAACATACAGGGTGCCACCAGCACGGTGTACGGTATCTACCAGGCCAGCAGTGATGCAACGGCCGCGCTGCCCGCTACGATAGCAGGCAATAAGATCCATGCGCTTACCGGCGTTACCGGTAGCGTGTATGGCCTGTACACCACCAGCACTTCCTTTACCGATGTAGTGAATAACGTGATCAGCATTAATACCACCGGCAATACTGCTTACGGTATCTATGCTACCGGCGACAGGAACAATAATTTTTACAATAACTCTGTGTTAAACAGCAGCGCCTCCACTGCTGCCACTAACATCACCGCTTACTTTGCGCCCACCGCCAATACGAAGCTGCGTAATAACATCTTTGCACACAACGGTGGCAAATATCCGCTGGCGGTGGATAATATAGAGGACCTGAATAGTGATTATAACACGCTGTACACTACCGGTACCGTATTGGTGCACGAAGAGGGCTTCCCGGATATAGACCGGCCTACCCTGCAGCAATGGCGGGATGAGGCGGACCTGGACCAGAGCTCCATTGTATACCAACCGGCTTTTGTAAACGACAGCACCCTGGCGCCTGATGTGGCTAACCCGGATGTTTGGGCAATACATGGCCGTGGGGTACAGGTAGCGGGTAATGACCATGATATCAACAACCAGCCCCGTCCTACCACATTAGCAGCCGGCGTACCGGATATGGGCGCCTATGAGTTCCTGCCCACCGCAGTACCACCGGTATTGCCTGCTATCCCCGCCGCCCCGGCGCCGGGTATTACGCAGACCTTTATGTTTGGTACGGATACCGTATCAAAGATCACCTGGGGCCCCACCGTACCCGGTACGGTAAGCGTACGCAGGTACTCCGGCGTAGTGCCGCCTAATATAGACGCCACTAAGGAGTTCATGTATTTCTATACGGATATGGAGCCGGGCAGCACGCCTTACAGCTTTGATATCCAGCAATTCTATGTGGATTCATGGCAGGGTACTTTTACGGATGAAAAAACCATCCGCCTGGGCCGCACCACGGACGCTAATAACACCTGGAAAACGAGTGACAGCAGCAAGCTGGAAGACATTGCCAATATTATAGCAGATACCAGCCTCAGCTTCCTGGATAAATTCACCGGCCTGAAAGGCAATATGCCAACGCCGCCGCCGGTAGTACAGGCCGCAGACAGCTCTAACCGCGGTACCCGTTTCTGGGTAGGTTATGGCCACCACCAGTTCTTTAGCGGTGATAACTCTCAGGATATGGTACTGTACCTGAGCGCAGAAGCAGCCGCCAATGTAACGGTACGTATTAACGGCACCAGCTGGGAGAAACACTACAGCATACCCGCCAATACGGTGATCAGCAGCGACCTGATACCAAAATCCGGTTTGTCTGACGCGCGCCTGCTGGCAGAAGGGTTCTCTGAAAAAGGCATCAGTATAGAAAGTGATGTGCCGGTAGTAGCGTATGCGCATATCTATGGCAGCGCATCCTCCGGCGCCACCATGCTGTTGCCTGTAGGCACTTATGGCTATGAATATTATACCCTCTCCGCAAAACAGAAATATGGTACAGATACTTATTCCTGGTTCTATGTAATAGCGGATTATGATAACACCGTAGTAGAGGTAACCCCCTCTCAACCTACACTGGCCGGCCGGCCTGCGAATGTGCCGTTTACCGTCACCCTTAACAAGGGCGAAGTATACCAGGTACTGGGCGCGCTGATACAAGGCACAGAAGGATATGATCTTTCCGGCAGCCGGGTGAAGTCAATACCCAATGGCGCGGGCAAATGTTACCCCGTGGCCGTGTTCTCCGGCAGCAGCCGTACCCAATTCGGTTGCGGCGGCCTGGAAGGCGGCGGTGATAACCTGATCCAGCAGAACTTCCCCTCACAGGCCTGGGGCCGCAATTACCTGACGGCGCCTACCTCTGTGGATAGTGATCCGGCGGTGTTTATGACCAACATATTCCGCGTGCTGGTAAAAGATCCTGCTACGGTAGTAAAACGCAACGGTGTGCAGCTGACCGGTATCATTAACAACCGGTACTATGAATTCCAGAGCAATACCGGGGATTATATACAAGCAGATCTGCCGGTGATGGTAGCGCAGTATATGTCGTCCAGCAGCGCCTGTGATAATATGGATGGCCTGGGCGATCCGGAAATGATCTACCTGAGCCCCATTGAACAGGGTATCAATAAAGTAGGATTGTACCGTAATACGCAGGAGAACATAGAAGTGAACTACCTGACGCTGATCATACCCACCGCCGGTGTGCCCAGCCTGCTGATCGATGGTACCAACAATTTTGACCATGTATACCCGCATCCTAACCTACCTGGTTATACGGTAGTCGTAAAACGCTGGGATGCAGATACCGCACAGGCCATTGTTACCAGCGACTCTGCCTTTACGGCCATCACCTATGGCCTGGGTAGCGTGGAAAGCTACGGTTACAACGCCGGTACGCTGGTGAAGAACCTGAACACGCAACCATCCTTCAGTAATATTTATGGCAACGGCAGCGCCAGTGATTATACCTGCGCCAAAACGCCGTTCCGTTTCTCTATGCTCATCTCTGTGAAGCCCACTACCCTGAAATGGGAGCTGAGCAAGGTAAGTTACCTGGATCCCAATGCGGATGTGTTACAAACGAACCCGGTGCCGGAAGATTCTGTGGAAGTGAACGGGCGTAAGTATTTCCGTTTTGTGATCAACAGTAATTATGTGTTCAGTCAGCCGGGTATGTACTATGTGCCCATCGTGATGACCCACCCGGATATTGAAAGCTGTAACAACAGCCTGGAAACCGTATTGCCCATTAAGGTGATTGGCGCGCCTGTGGTAGACTTTACCGTGGCCTATTCCGGTTGCGTGAGCGATACCGCACAGTTCCATGGCACAGCCACTACCGCCAACGGCGTAGGCATCAGCTCCTGGAAATGGAATTTTGGCGAGAGCGATGTAGATACCGCCATCGTTAAAGACCCGCTGAAGAAGTACGGCGCCGCCGGCGTATACAATGTGAAGCTGAGCATTATTGCGGAAGAAGGTTGTATAGGCGATACCACGCTGCCGGTAACGGTGAACGCAGCGCCGGACGTAGTGCTGGCAGATGATTCACTGACCGTGTGCGCAGGCGATAACGCCACCTTTAACGTACAGAGCCCGGAGGCAGATATTACCTACAACTGGTACACTGCCCCCGTGGGCGGTACGCTGGCCGGCAGCGGCGCCAGCCTTACCATACCCAATATCACCGCTACCGCCAGCTACTATGTAGAAGCCGTGAAAGACGGTTGCGCAGGCGCTAACCGCACCAGGGGCGTAGTAACGGTATTCCCGCAACTGGTAACACCAATGGTGACCGTGGATACCATTGGCGTAAACATGGTGCGCTTTAAATGGAGCGCCGTAGCCAACGCCACCGGTTACGAAGTATCCATCGACAACGGCGTGAACTGGAGCAAACCATCCTCCGGCGAAAGAGGCCTTACGCATACGGTAACCGGTTTACAGCCCGCACAAACCGTAACGCTGATCGTAAAAGCGAAAGGTTGTGAGGATAAACTGTCCGCACCGGTAAGCGCCAAGACCTTGCCAGACGGCATCTTTATCCCCAATGCGTTCTCGCCCAATGGCGATGGCCTCAATGATGAGCTGCGCGTGTATGGTTACATTATCAAAGACATCCACTTCATGATCTTTAACCAATGGGGTGAGAAAGTATTTGAGACCAATACACAGAATAGGGGCTGGGATGGCCAGTACAAAGGCAGGATGCAGCCTTCCGGCGTGTACATCTATGTGTGCAAGCTGCAGCTGACAGACGGAAGCGTGGTAGAGAAGAAAGGAGCCGTTAACCTGATCCGGTAATGAAAAATCTGACAACAATGATCAAACCCATCACATATCATGCGCTCCTCTGTATAACAGGGCTGTTGCTGCTAAGCATGGGGGCCCGCGCCCAGAACCTTTCCAATAAAGGGAAAGAGTTCTGGGTGGCCTACGGGCACCACCAGTTTATGGAGCCGGGCATGGATAACAGCCAGGAGATGATACTGTACCTGAGCGCCGAACAGCCGGCCACGGTAACGGTCAGTATCTATGGCACCGCCTGGGTAAGGACCTATAACATTCCTGCCAATACGGTGATCGCCACAGAGTATATACCCAAAGCGGGTTTCTATGACGCGCGTTTGTACTCGCCCCCGCCATCTTTTGGCGGCACCGGCGGCGAAGGCGTTTTCACGAATAAAGCGATCCATATAGAAAGCAATGTGCCCATTGTAGCCTATGCGCACATCTTTGGCAGCGCTTCATCCGGCGCCACTATGCTGATGCCGGTGGAAACATGGGGTTACTCCTATATTTCCCTGAACAGTGAACAGTATTACCAGGATAACTGCTTTTCCTGGATGTATGTAATGGCTAATGCAGATAATACGGTGATAGAGGTTACACCCTCGGTGCCCAGCCGTAACGGGCGGGTACCGGGTGTACCATTCACCCAAACGCTGATGAAAGGGCAGGTGTACCAATTGATTGGCGCATCGCTGGGCAGTGGTACCGGCCGTGGCAATGAGCTCACCGGCACTAAGGTGAAATCCATTGCCAACGGGGCCGGCGGTTGTGCGCCCATTGCGGTGTTCTCCGGCAGCAGCCGCACTTATATAGAGTGCCCCGGTAGTTTTCCGGGCGGAGGGGATAACAATATGCAGCAGATCTTCCCTTCGCAGGCATGGGGCAAACAATACCTTACAGCGCCTATCCCTACGAGCACCAGTGCCACCAGCAATCAAACCAGCATCTATAAAGTGCTGGTCAAAGATCCCACTACGGTGGTGAAGCGGAATGGCGTGGTGCTTACCCCGCTGATCAATGGATCGTATTACCAGTTCAACGGCAATACCGCAGACCTGATAGAATCTGATAAACCGATACTGGTAGCGCAGTTTATGGCTTCCAACGGCGGTTGTACCAATACCGGCCCCTTGGGCGACCCGGAGATGGTCTACATCAGCCCCAATGCGCAGGCCATTAAACAGATAGGTTTTTACCGCAATGACCGCGAGAATATTGACATTAATTACCTGATACTGATCATTCCCACGGGCGGCCTTAGCTCCCTGATGATAGACGGGCAGCCAAATGCGTGGACTGCCACCTATCCACATCCCAATATGGCCGGTTATTCTGTAGTGGTTAAACGCTGGACGGCCACCAAAGCGCAAGCCCTGGTAAAAAGCGATTCCGCCTTTACGGCCATTACCTATGGACTGGGCAGTGTGGAAAGCTATGGTTATAACGCCGGTACACTGATCAATAACCTGAACGTATTAGGCGCAATACATAATACACTTGACTCTTCTTCCGCCACTAATGAGTTTACCTGTAACAATACGCCCGTGGAATTATCTGTGCTCATCGCTTACCAGCCTACTAAGATGGTATGGCGGCTAAGCCAGCTGGGTGGCGTGGTTACGCCTAACGCAGATGTTACGGATAATGCCCCGGTGAGTAAAGGCACGGTGATCGTAGATGGGACCACGTATTATAAGTATACGCTACCACAGCAATATACCTTTAACACGATAGATACTTTTGAGATCCCGATCCTTTCTACGCATCCCAGCATAGAGAACTGTAACAACACGGAAGAAGTGAAATTCACCGTGATCGTTAAGGGTAAGCCAAAACCATATTTTACTTATACGCATACCGGCTGTACGCTGGATACGGTACACCTGGCCGGTGATACGAGTAGCACCAACGGGTATAAGATAGACCGCTGGAAATGGACATTTGCCGGTCCGGTACTGGATAGCGGTCAGCTGGTGGATAAGCTGTTCCCAGTTGGTACGCAGAGCATAAAACTGGTAGGCATCTCTACGGAAGGTTGTGTGGGCGATACTACCATGCAGGTGGTGATACGTCCTAAACCGGTGGCGGATTTTGCTACTTCGCCTGCATCCACCTGTGAAGGCGACAGCATTAAACTAACAGACAACTCCACCTTTGGCGGGCCTGCGCCTATTAAATCCTGGTACTGGGATTTTGGCAATGGCACAAACAACACCGCTACTACCAATGCCGCGCAAACGGCTAAGTATCCCGGTCATGGCACGTATGCCATTAAACATATCGTAAAGGTAAGCGACCGTTGTGTGAGCGATACCATCACCAAAAATGTGACGGTATACGCTAAACCGCAATTGGGCTTTAACTACCCGCAGAACTGTTTGCCGGTGGATGGTATGGTGCAATTTACCAGTACCACCACGGTACCGGATGGGCAGACCTTAAGTGATTATGCCTGGGATTTTGGAGATACCGGCGCTACGCCTGCCAATCCCAATACATCTGACCAGCCTAACCCTACGCATACCTATACCAAATTTGGCGCGTATAGCATCAAGTACAGCGTAACTACGGAGCATGGTTGTATGAAAGATACCACGGTGTCTGCCACGTTTAACCTGAAGCCGGCGCTGGTCTTTGCGCCCTTACCGGCGGTATGTGAGAATGTGAAAACGGCGGTGTCTATTGCCAAAGGGGCTGTTACCAATGGCGTAGCCGGTACAGGCACCTATCGTGGGCCTGGCACAGACGCGCAGGGTAATTTCCAGGCCAGCGCAGCCGGCGCCGGTACGCATACTATCTGGTATGTGTTTAATACGACGGGTGGCTGTAAGGATTCTGTTTCCAGTGAGATCACCGTGTATCCTAAACCGGCAGCCGCATTTACCGCGGATAATAGCGTGTGCCTGGGTGAAGCGGTAGCGATTACAGATAACTCCAGCATTCCGGCTGGGAACATTACCCGCTGGGATTGGAGCTTTGGCGATGGTACCATGGCCACGCAGTTTAACGGCAATGCCTTTACGCATCAATACAATACACATAATACCTATAATATTAAACTGGTCACTATCAGCGATCACAGCTGCGTGAGCGATACCGTAACACATGCCGCAGCCGTACATCCATTACCAGTAGCTGATTTTGGCCTGCCCGTAGCAGTATGTATGCCGCAAGGCACGGTTGCTTTCACGAACCAAACTACCGTAGCAGATAACAGTACATTAAGCTGGTCCTGGAATTTTGGGGATGGCAGTACCGCCTCTACGGTAAAAGACGCATCGCATGTATATGCCGCCAGCGGGACCTACAGCATACGGCTAACAGCTACATCTGCTTTTGGATGCGTGGATGATACTGCTAAGGTGTTCAGCGCCTTCTATGACAAACCCATCGCCAGTTTCCTGGTAGAGCCGGATACCCTGTGCCAGGGCGCGGATAATGTGTTCACAGACAGAAGCACCGCGCCTAACAGCACTATTAAAAAATGGGATTGGGCTTTTGGAGATGGCACTACCGCTACCGATGATGCGCCCGTAAAACGATATAACGCGCCTGGCAATTATGATGTACAGCTAACGGTGACCAATGCCTTTGGCTGCGTATCTGATCCCTATACAGATCAGGTGCTGGTATACCTGCAACCGGTGATAGACGCCGGGCCTTCCTTCACGGTAACAGAAGGCACGACCATTCAATTCAATCCTACGGTGAATGATTCCGCATCGCTCAGCTTCCGCTGGACGCCCGCTATTGATTTTCCGGATGCCACCATACTGCGGCCTTACCTGGTGGCCACGCATGACCAGGTATATACGCTTACCGCAATAGGGGGAGGCAATTGTGCGGCCACGGATCAACTGACGGTGAAGGTGCTGAAACCGGTGAAGGTACCGAATGCTTTCTCCCCCAATGGCGATGGCATTAATGATACCTGGGTGATCACCAACCTGGCAGATTATCCCGGCGCTACGGTGGAGGTGTATAACCGCTATGGACAGCGCATCTATTCCTCCAGCGGGTATAACACCGCCTGGGATGGCGCCTGGAACGGTAAACAGCTGCCGCTGGCCACCTATTACTATGTAATAAAATTACAGAACGGGTTTGCCCCGCTTACAGGATATGTAACCATTTTAAGATAACGCTAATAAATACAGTGTAAGATGAACACCCTTAACAAAACATTGTGCATGCTGATCGTTACCACGATCTTCGCCCTGGATACAAAGGCGCAGATAGATCCGCATTTCTCCCAATACTATGTGTATCCATCCTGGCTGAACCCGGCCCTTACCGGCGCGTTTGACGGGGACTACCGGCTGTCTGCCATTTACCGCACGCAGTGGGGTAATATCAGCAGCCCGTTCTCCACCTTTGGCACAGCGGCGGATATCACCACGGAGAAGAATTTCAATTTTGGCGCCAGTGTGCTGAACCAGGCGGCCGGCGATGGCGGTTATAACTATACCACCGCATACGCCAACGTAGCGTATACCGGCGTAAAGTTTGGCGCGCAGCAAACGCACCAGCTGGCCTTTGGTATGCAGATAGGATATATACAGCGCAAGTTTGATCCTTCCAAGCTCACTTTTGGCGACCAGTGGAATCCCATTACCGGTTACAATCCCACTACTTCTTCTGCGGATGTGTTTACCCGTACTTCTGCCGGTTCATTTGATGCGGGCGCAGGCGTGTTATACTATGATGCCGCGCCGGGCAAGCAGGCTAATCTTTTTGGCGGCTTCTCCGTATCGCATCTTACCCGGCCCAAAGACCAGTTCAGCAGCCATGGCGACGCCCGCCTGCCCATGCGTTATATAGCCCATGCGGGCGTAAGGCTGGCCTTGTCGGACATACTCACGCTTACGCCTAATGCGCTGTATATGAAACAGGGCAGCGCTACTGAGAAGATGTTTGGCGCTTATGCGCAGATGAATGCCGCGATGAATACAGATTTCCTGCTGGGCGCTAATTACCGTGTAAAGGATGCGATGAGCGTATACGCCGGTTTTATTTATAAGACCATGACACTGGGCGCCAGTTATGATATCAATACTTCTGACCTGGGTAAGATGGTAAGGGGCGCTAACAGCTTTGAGGTATCCCTCACCTTCATAGGCCGCAAACGCGCCAAAGCGCCGGAAGTAGAGTTTGTTTGTCCGCGGTTATAATCATCAATCCTTAATTCACAGACCCATGAAAAAGATATTCCTTACTGCTGCCGGTGTAATGCTGATGATGGCGATGGCCCATGCCCAGTTTACTTACGACTACCTGAAAGCAGCCGATCATTATTATAAAAAAGCGGACTATAACTCTGCCGCACAGTATTATGAAAAATACCTGGCATCGCGTAAGACCATTATACGGCCGGCGGTGTACAATCCTTACACAGCCAATACGCTGAGCAAAAAGCCCGTAGTGGTACTGAGTAGCGAGCAGCAGGCCATCTATTACCTGGCGGAAAGTTACCGCCAGCTGCATAACTATGTGAAGGCTGCGCCTTATTATGAAGAAGCGCTGGAGTTTGATAAAACACAGTTCCCGCTGGCAGGTTTTCATTATGCCACTGCGCTGCGGGCACTGGAAAAATATGAGGCGGCTGAAAAAGCTTTTGACTATTTCCTGAGCATACACGAAACCAACGACGAATATAAAGCAGCGGCAGAAAGGGAAGTACGCAACCTGCGGTTTATACAGGAGCAGCTGGGCCGTAAGGACCTGTCCCAGTTCTCCGTGCATAAAGCGCCTGCGGGCCTCAATACTACCGGCGCCAGTTATGCGCCCGTGCTGCTGAACGATGGCAGCATGGTATTTACCTCTACCCGGCCAGACAGCGCCAATGATAAGAACCATGTGCACCTGAACCGTGTATACCAGGCCGGTATAGCCGGCAGCGTTACCCGTATACCTTTGCCACAACCAAAGGATGAGCACCAGGGCGCTATCAGCATTACGCCGGATGGTAATACCCTGTTTCTGACCCGCTGGAAGATAGCCGATGGCAAAAAAACATCCGCCATTTACCGCAGCAAAAAGAGCGGCAATACCTGGAGTGAACCGGTCTTGCTGGATGAACAGGTGAATGCAGCCGGTTTTAATGCACAGCAGCCTTTTGTAATGCCGGATGGCCAGCACCTGTTATACGCCAGCGACCGCAAAGGCGGTTATGGCGGCTTTGACCTGTGGTGCGCAGACCTGGATGCAGATGGTAAACCAATGAACAGCCGTAACCTGGGCAGCGTAGTGAACACCACCTCTAATGAGCAGGCGCCTTATTACCATGGCCCCAGCGGAGAGCTGGTATTTTCTACAGACGGTGGCACCGGCATGGGCGGTTATGACTTCTTTTACAGCAAAGGCAGCCTGGATAGCTGGGAAACGCCCGTGAACTTTGGTTACCCCGTGAACTCCGTAAAAGACGATATCTATTTTGCCAGCAAAGGCAAAGACGCCAATATACTGGCAGATGTTTGGCTGGGCTCTGACCGCGCCGCGGATTGCTGCCTGGAATTATTTGCCCTCGCTAAGACAATTCCGCCTCCTCCTCCGCCACCGGAGGTAGTGAAGGTAACACCGCCGCCCCCACCGCCGCCTATCGTATTGGATAATGTGTACTACGATTTCAATATGGCTACCCTTAAACCGGAATCTTTCCCATCGCTGGATGTACTAGTGGAGATGCTGCAGAAAAAACCGGAGATGCGTATAGAGATCATGGCGCATACGGATAGCAAGGGATCGGATAAGCTGAACGAACGTTTGTCCGAAGCCAGGGCCAAGAGCTGTGTGGATTACCTGATCAGCAAGGGTATAGACGCCGGCCGTTTGCAATACAAAGGTTATGGCGCCACCAGGCCTATTGCGCCAAACGTATTACCGGATGGCTCGGATAATCCTGAGGGAAGGCAGAAAAACAGGAGAACGGAATTCAGGGTGCTGGAATAAATAGCTGTTAGCCGTTAGCGGTTAGCAGGTGACTTTATGATTAGTCAGCTGCTAACTGTCCTGACCATTTCAATGTAAAAACCGGTACCGGGCGCTTCTGGACGGGAGCGTCCGGATACCTTAAAACAACGATCATGCAAAGGATCCATCAAGCATATATGGCGGTTGCTTTGATAATATTTATGGGGATACAGCCGGTGACTGCGCAGCAACAGCCGCATTATACGCAGTACATCATGAATCCTTTTATCATTAATCCCGCGGTGGCGGGCATAGAGAACTACTGGGATGTAAAGGCCAGTCACCGGCATCAATGGGCGGGGTTGAACGGCTCTCCCGTAACCACGTACCTGACGGTACATGGGCCGCTGCGTAAAAGCGATTACCCGCAAGCGTCGCCCACCGGCTTTGATATAGAAGGGGAGAACCCCCGTGGCCGCGCTTACTGGATGCAGTATGAAGCGCCGCCATCCCATCCCGGGGTAGGTTTTACGATGCTGAATGACAGAACAGGGCCGCTAAGCCGGTTCTCCTTCAGCGGCACTTACGCGCATCATATTGGCCTGGCGCCCCGCACCAGCTTAAGCGCCGGTATTTCCGTAGGCATGCAGTCCATCAGCCTGGACGCCTCCAAATTGGAACTACAAGACCCCAATGACCCGGTGATTGCCGGCAGCGGCCTGCTGAACAAATGGAAGCCGGAAATAGCCGCCGGTTTGTGGTTATACAGCGCGGATTATTTCATAGGCTTATCTGCCCAGAACATTGTACCCATGAACCTGGGCTTTGATGAAGGCAAGGTAGTAGGGGACTCCCTGTACCGGGGCAAGCTGATCCCGCATCTGTTCCTGACCACGGGCTACCGTATGTGGCTGTCTGATGATCTGAGCCTGCTGCCCTCTGTGATGTTCAAATACATTACGGCCGCGCCGGTAAGCTTTGACGTGAACGCCAAGGTACAGTACCGTGACCGGGTATGGGTAGGCGCCTCTTACCGCTATAATGATGGCGTAGCCGGGATGCTGGGCATTAACATCAGCTCCACGTTTAACATAGGGTACTCTTACGATTATACGGGATCTTCCTTAAACACGGTGAGCCGCGGCTCGCACGAGATCATGATAGGCTTTTTAATAGGCAACAAATACGGGGACCTGTGCCCGCGCAACATTTGGTAACATTTATTATTCAACCAATACAAACAAACCGTTTATGCAACGATTTTCAATGTTCAGAGCTATTGCCAGTGCATTTATTTTATCTATTGTTTTTACCGCAGTATCCTGCTCTAAAGAAGGCGATGCAGGACCAGCTGGTCCGGCCGGCCCTGCAGGCACGCAAGGCCCTAAAGGTGATAAGGGCGATAAGGGGAATGCTAATATCATTGCCTCTGATTGGCTGAACGTAGCCTTTGAAGACGATACTACCCGCTGGGTAGGTGGTATTGAAATACCGGAACTGACGCCGGAGATACTGACCACCGGGGAAGTGCATGTATATATGAACCTGAACAATGCCACTGATCCCGTAGTAGTACCACTGCCTTATTTTGATGGTAGTTTCATTATTAACATGCAGTTCCTGACCGGGGGCATTGGGCTTATTGCCAATGAAGACCTGTCTTCTTACGAGGATGAGAACGGCGTAGCCTATCAGCAGGCCAGGTATGTGATCATCCCTGCGGATGCAGCCGCGCGTAAAGCAGCCGGTATAGACTGGAATGATTATAAACAGGTGAAGAAGTACCTGAATTTAAAAGACTAGATGTTGTGATTGGAACGGCGTTGTAGTACGCCGGAAGATAATAACGAACAGCATTTAAAGACTATACTAATAACTCCATCACAGATTAGATTATAGGAAAAGGGCTGCTTTGTTCAGGGCGGCCATCCTTACAAACTCATTTTTTGGAAAACCCTCCATAACGTGTATATGAACAGATATTGTGACTTTACTGACGAAGACCTGATCCGGCTGTATCTGGCCGGCGATAGCAGCGCATTTTCCTGGCTGGTGAACCGGCATAAGGACCGGTTGTTCACCACTATTGTGCTGCTGGTAAAAGACCGTTACCTGGCAGAAGATATTTTCCAGGAAACATTTATTAAGATCGTAAACGCCCTGAAAGCCGGACACTATACGGAGCACCACCGTTTTGTAGCCTGGGCCGCGCGTATTGCGCATAACTGTTGTATTAACCATTTCCGGAAAACGAATGTATTGATACCGGTAGTGCTGGGATATAAAGAAGAGATCTGCGAATTTGTGGCCTGTACCGCGCAAAGTGAGGAACAGCGGCTGATTGATGGGGAGTGGAAACGCGAGCTGCATGTAATGCTGGATATGTTGCCAGAGACGCAGCGGGAGGCGTTAATACTGCGGTATTATGCGGATCTGAGCTATAAGGAGATAGCGCAGGTGGTGAATGTGGGGATCAATACGGCGCTGGGAAGGGTAAGGTATGCGATCATGAATTTAAGGAAGATCATGGAGCATGCGGAGGAAGATGCGGTGTTTGCTTAATTACCCCCGAATTCGAAGGAGATAGCCTTATTTTAAACCCCTCGAATTCGAGGGGTTTAAAATGCACCCTTAAGTACCTTGTTTGTTGAAGCCTTAAAGACAATAAGTAAAAGAGATCTGGGGGGTTGCGGCATGACAGGAATAACAAACCTACCGCCTTAACAATAAAGCGGCAGGCATCACGGTAATAATGCCTGCGCTTGGCTTACCAGTAGTATAACAAGTCTATTATTGTTCAGCGGCTGGTTTAGCCGCTGTTTTTTTAGCCGTAGCTTTTTTGCCACGGACAGTTTTGCTGGTAGCTTTTTTGGATGCCGGCGCATCTTTTTTCAGTACCGGTAGTCCTTTGCTGAACAGTTTGGCCGCTTTGCGTACCCTGTTCTTAAATTTCTTTTCACCTAACTGTTCTTTCCATTGTGTGAGCACGGTCTCGAACTGTTGCTCTATGGCTTTCCGGGTATCTTTTTGAATTTGTCCCTTAGTGGTTCCTGGCATTGGTAATGGTCTTTAATGTTTATCGGTAACATAAAATTAACGATAATATAATATGGCCAATGTTAAGTTTTCTGTTCCGGGGGATAAATTGAATAACATCTTTGTTTGATATGTAAAAAAATATAATATACATAAAAAAGTAGCTGTTATCTTTACGCGAAATTTTGCCATTGAGTTAGCAAGGTTATATGATGTTGTAACGCTTGTTTGTATATAGTAACGTGAGCATATATGGAAGACATTTTACAGGCTTTCTGGAGAGTTTGGTAAGGCATCAGCAGCAGGAGAAAAGAAGCCAATTGAGTACGAGAACAAGGCCTGTCACAACCGGCGGGCAAACCTGCAATGATTATTAAAAAAATTGAGCACAGTGATCAATGAACAACCGGGCCAACAGCGCACATGCGGGGGATTATACCGGCAAAGGAAACATGCTTATTAACGGATAATATTGGGATGAGGATTATACCGCCTTTCATCCTTTAATTCTTTCATCAGTCATTGTTTCTATTTGCCGGGTTCAGCTGCTTTGGTAGCTTCCCGGTAAATTATCCCCATTATGAAACAGTTTATCTGTCATGTAGCCGGCCTTATCTGCCTACCCCTTTTTACATTTTCACAGGTTTATCTTACATCCACACCCAGCGGCGGCAATAAAAAAGCTGCGGTAAGTGAGCGTGTAGGTATTACAGATGTTACCATCCACTATGACCGGCCAGCGGTGAAGGGCCGGGAAGGAAAGATCTGGGGCCAGCTGGTGCATACCGGTTTTGCGGACCCGGGTTTTGGCAGCAGCAAATCCTCTCCCTGGAGGGCCGGCGCCAATGAAAATACCACTATTGAGTTCACCAATGACGTAAAGATAGAAGGACAGCCTCTGCCCGCCGGTAAATACGGCTTTTTTATCGCCTACGACCCATCGGAGTGTACCCTTATCTTTTCAAAGAACGCCAGCTCCTGGGGCGCTTATTATTACAATGAGCAGGAAGACGCCCTGCGCGTTAAGGTAAAGCCCGTAGCGCTGGATAAAAGCGTAGAAAGGCTGCAATACGAGTTCATGGACCAAACGGAGAATGCCGCCACCATTGCCCTTGAATGGGAGAAACTGAAGATCCCCTTTAAGCTGGAAACGGATTATGAGAAGGACCAGGTAGCCTCTTTCCGCCGCGAGCTGCGTACGGACAAAGGTTTTAGCTGGGAAGGCTGGGACCAGGCGGCCGGCTGGTGCGCACAGCATAACATCAACCTGGACGAAGCGCTGCTGTGGGCAGATACTGCCACCAGTGCCACTTTTGGCGGCAGCCGGGTGTTTACTCCCTGGGCTACCAAGGCCATGGTGCTGCAAAAACTGGGGCGTAATGGCGATGCCGCAGCGGCTATGAAAACAGCCATGCCCTTTGCCAGTATGCAGGAGTTACATGGGTATGGCCGGCAGCTGATCCAGCTGAAGCAGCCTAAAGAAGCCATGGAGGTGTTTAAGACCAATTATGATAAGAACCCTAACCAGTTCACCACCCTGATGGGGCTGGTAAGAGGGTATTCTGCCAATGGGGACTATAAAGCGGCCCTGAAATATGCTAACCAGGCGTTGGCGCAGGCGCCGGACCCGCAGAATAAGACGAATATACAGCGGATGATAGAGCAGCTGACGGCAGGGAAGGATGTGAATTGAGGCGTTAGCGGTTAGCTGGTGGCTGAGAATGTAGGATGCCTGGGAATTGTGCTCCTGGCATAATTTCCTCATCTAAGGTCTTGGGTAGTCATTAAGCCTCCCCTTCAGATGAATAAGTTATGGCGGACGCGTTGGATGAGGGGCTATGCCGGCAGGGTTCATCTGTGAGCTGCGCCTGCCGCGGGTTGTTCGTTTAGCAAGCTGGCTGGCGGAACCCGCGCCAGCCAAGGCTCACATCTGAACCTGCCGGCAATGCAGCATGCACGTAAGGCACCAGGGAAGCTCCGGTAGGTGGGAGGCTTAGGGTTTTCTATAGCTATCGGGCAAAATTGCCTTGATATTGCTATGACATCCCATTGACATTGCTATGACATCCCTATCCGTCCCTTTTTGCATCGCCGCTGCAATTTTCTGCAACAATGCCCGGAAATTGTAGCTATAACTGCCCAATTGCCGTGTCCGGACTGTCAAGTCTGCGCACGGCCCTATTTTTGAGGCATTATTGCAAAACAGTATAATGGAAACGCAAAGCACACATCAATCATTTGGGGACCTGATCCAGGGCGATAAGCCAGTGTTAGTGGATTTTTCTGCAGAGTGGTGCGGCCCCTGTAAAATGATGCCTCCGATCCTAAAGGAGCTGAAACAGATGACCGGAGATAACCTGATCATCCTGAAAATGGATGTAGACCGTAACCCGCAGGTAGCTAATGCTTACCAGATACAGGCCGTACCCACCCTGATGGTATTTCAGAACGGGGAGGTGAAATGGCGGCAAAGCGGTGTTATGAACGCCCGCGAGTTAAAACGTGTTGTAGATCAATATGTAAAATAGTGTTTAGCCATTAGCTTTTAGCTGTTAGTGACCGGAGCGATTGGAGCGGTATGATCTGATCTGTTTTGATGACTGACAGCTGAAAGCAGGGTTGGCGAAAGTATAATGCGCGTTATATTTGCAGATCGTTCAACGCTAAAAGCTAAGAGCTAAAAGCCAACAGCTGCACTCAACTATGCCTGTTATACGTGATTCCGATTATAAAGCGCCTTTCTTTTTAAAGAACCGTCATCTCCTGACGATCTATCCCTCCTTATTCCGTAAGCTGCCGGCAGTAAGCTATCAGCGGGTACGGATGACCACTTCTGACGATGATTTCCTGGACCTGGATGTGAGCAGTATTAGCAGCGATAAGGCGGTTATTATCCTGCATGGGCTGGAGGGTAATGCCAGCCGCCAATATGTAAGGGGTATGGTGCATACTTTTAACAAGGGCGGCTACGATACCATCTCCCTTAATTTCCGGGGTTGCAGCGGAGAGCCTAACCGCAACCTGCGTTTTTACCATAGCGGCGAAACCGGCGATCTGGCGCAGGTGGTACAATATGTAACGGCTAACTGGCCTTATAAGGCCATTCACCTGGTGGGTTTTTCCCTGGGTGGTAATGTGCTGCTTAAATACCTGGGGGAGCAGGGGAGGATGACCCACCCGCTCATCCACTCGGCCGTAGCCTTATCTGTGCCTTGCGACCTGAAGGATAGCTCCGGGGAGCTGGAGAAACCACATAATACCATTTATATGCGGCGTTTTATCCGGGACCTGGGATATAAGCTGCAGTTAAAAGCGCAGCGTTTCCCGGATATGATCCTGCTGGACAATTACCACACTATTAAGACCTTCCGTCAGTTTGATGACCAGTATACAGCGCCTATTCATGGTTTTCCGGATGCACTCACCTATTGGGAGCGTTGCAGCTCCAAACCTTTTCTGAAAGATATACGGGTACCCACATTGCTGATCAACGCGCTGGATGACCCCTTCCTGGGTAAGGGCTGTTTCCCTTATGCAGAGGCGGAGGCGAGCCCCTGGTTTTACCTGGAAACGCCCAGCTATGGGGGACATGTGGGGTTTGTGACGTTTGGGGAGGCGGGGTATTGGTCAGAAAAGCGGGCGCTAAAGTTCATACAGGAATATTTCTAGTTGCGGATTAGCTTCACTATTTTATGCCCCGTTGCAGGTACCTGTGCCCATACCTGGTTGTTTGTTTATGTCGGACATTATTACATACCATTACGCTAACCTATCATCACTATCTGATCGCATATTGCGTGTCGCAGGCGGGATGCGACCTACAGCAAGCCCAGATCCCGGCGGGGAGGGCTCCCCACCGGGGTTGGTTTTTCTATAGAACAGGGTATAAGTTATACCGTGTAACTAGTTCTTTTTAATATGCAGGTCTTTAATGCCCGCTACTTCTGTAGACACTTCACCCATCAGCAGATCCGGGTTAGCCGGGTCAGTAGAAACGCTACCATTGCTGTTCTGACCTGTATACACTTTCACAAAATCCACATACTTTAACTGCACCGGTGTGCCATCGGCTTTTACGGCTTTGGCAATATCCAGCTTGTTATAGCCATATCCTTCTTCCGCGGCTACATCCAGCAGTTCCTGCGAGCCATTGTCTGCGTATCCCCATGCAAATGGTTTGTTGGTAAACAGGTCCGTCTGGTACACATCGTCATATTGTTTGCCTAAGGTGCTGGGCAGCAGGGTGCCTTCAAATACCAGCGAGTCGCGGTTGGTAGCAAATGCCGGGTAATAGGGTTGTATGTGGAAGTAGTTTGCCAGTACGATGCCGGTGTGGCCCTGGTTATCTTTCCAATGAACATCCGCTGCTTCTGCCGTTTTAGGATTGTAGTAGGTAATGCGGTATTTTTTGATGGTAGTGACCTTGGCGTATTCGCTGCCGGCCAGTTCGTACCATTCGCCGTCATCGGGTTTGCCATTGCCATTCAGGTCCTGCATAACGCATACAATACCGGCCTCTGACCATTCCTGCGAGGGGTTGGTGAGCGGGTTACCGTAGATGCCAATATCGTCACCGTCTTTATTCTCGATGGAGTGGTCAAAGCCTACGATCACGTAACCGCCAAAAGCGCCCAGGGACAGCAGGCCATCGTTGCCGCCTATGATCTTCTGTGAGCCGTCCAGGGTACCAGTAGAGCCTTCGTTTACGAATTGTCCGGGGGCGGGCAGGTACTCGATCACGTTGGTGATCCATTGACTGCTGTTTTCATTGGCGGCGCGGAAATGATCCGGCTCGTCTGGTTTTACAGGGGCGTCGTCCTTGGAACAGGAAGCGGCCAGTAGTATCAGTGTTAGCAGCGTAATAGCATTGAGTCTTGTGAATTGCATATGTGGTTATTGATGATTTTTAAGAAATACAAAATGACCGGGTATGTCCCCCGTTTCTACGGACCATTTCTTTTTACCGCTTTTGTCAAAACAATACAGGATGCCGGGTGAGAGGTAATCCAGCGCGTCTGTGACATATATATCTTCCGTATCCGGGTCTACCAGGATGCCGTAAGGGATCACGATCTGTTTCTCTGTGCCGTCTGTGATGAAGGAGGTATGCAGCAGCGTATCCGCCTTTACGTCTATCATAGCATAGGAGATGGTATTGGAATGGGTGATGTAACTCCAGGCTACCGCATAGATATAGGCAATGTCCTTATGGATGACGATATTACTGGCGGCAAAATCAAAGCGTTTTTTGACGGTATCTGCATGTGTGTCTATTACGAACATGCGTGAAGGCACGGTGTAGTAATCGCCGCGGGAGGTCACATACAGATCGCCGTAAGGGTCTAAGGCCAGGCGGTCCAGGTTGATAGCCACATCAATGCGTTTGAGCTCCTGCCGGGTATCCAGGTTGATAACGGATACGGTGCGCTCATAGTTAGGCGGGCTGTAGCCGCCTGAGTTGGCCACGTACAGTTTGTTGCCTGCAATGGCCATCTGCTCCGGGTTACGGCCGGTAGGGATGCGGGCAGTCTCTGTGAGTGTGGCGGTGTCAATAACGGATATGTAGTTGCCGTTGGAGGTGATGTAAGCATGATCCTTGTAGAAGACCACATAGCGGCATTGCCATACATCCAGCTCTTTGATACGGATGGCGGTGGCAGGGTCTACTACTTCCACTTTATTGGAGTTGTTGACCACGATATACATTTTACCGCCGTAGATCTGGATATCGTTGCCCACATCGCCCAGGCCTTTGGTGATCTCCGGGTTATAGGCTTCGAATATATTGCGGGTGAACAGGCCGGTGTTAAGGTCCAGGTAGTCCAGGGAGGATTTATTCTGGTTCATGTTTCCTTCATTAAGCACATACAGGCCTCTTACAGTGGGCGCGTCCACTTTGCCGCGGGTATACCCTTCGATCTGTGTAAGATCTACCTGCGGCGGCTGTATATCTTTGCGGCAGCCCGCTATCAGCAGGGCAAAACCCAGTGTGATCACAGACAACCTATTAAAAAGATTCCCGTACATATAATTGTTTTATCAGCGGCTAATGCTGTAGGTGATGCGGTAATTACGTCCCGGCATAGGGAAGTTGAGCACCACATCATAATATTGGTTTAAGAGATTATTTACTTCCAGGGCCAGCTTATGCGTGTATGATCTGCGTTGTACTGTCCAGGAGGCAGAAAGATCGCTGGTATACCAGGGCTGCACATAGTTGACCGGGATATTCCTTTTCTGGCTGTAACGTTCGCCGGTATAGATAAAGCTATAGTTAAAGGCCAGGGAATGCCAGTCGGCCCCCATGGTAAAAGACCCGCTATGCCAGGGCGTATACGGGATCTGTTGCCCGTAATTGAAACCTCCTTTGCCGGAGGTAACATCCTGCGCCTGCTGGTAGGTATAGTTGAGCCCAACATTCAGGAGTAAGGATTGTAAGGGTTGCCAGGCGGTACGCAGGGCCACATCTGCCCCTTTGATACGCACCTTGCCCAGGTTGGTCATGCTCCAGCCAAAGAGGTTATCTGATGGCACGGCCACGATCTTGTCCCTTACGTTATTATAGTAGCCGTCTGCCTGTAATGAAATATACTGCCACCTGCCGCGCAGGGCCTGCTGAAAGGTAAAGCCGGCATCGTACTGTTGTACATATTCCGGCCGCAGGTTGTTGTTGCCGATGAAGGTATAGTAAAGATCATTGAAGGTAGGCAGGCGGAAGATGTTCTTATAAAAAGCCCGCAGCCACAAACCACGATTGGCAAAGGGCTGCCAGGCGGCGGAGATGGTGGGCGTGTATTCCCGTTTTGGGCCGGCGGCTTCGTAGGCAGCCACCTTTTCATTTACGATAGTGGCCAGCAGATGGCCCTGCAGCTCTAGCCGTTGTATACGCGCACGGCTGGCCAAAGCCAGCAGCGTAGTATAGCGGGTAGGGTAGGGGAAGTGGTACAGGTTAGCGTGCATAGTGTTGACGATAAAGTCTGTAGCCAGCGAGGCCTCCCACCAGGATGTAAGCTGGTAAGCATTGGTGAGTGAGAGGTACCACTCGTGCTGGTGATAGAAATTGTCCAGCAGGTGTTCCTCGTTCGGGTATTCCGGATCAATGTAACGGCTGTACAGGTCCGAGTATTTGGCGTTTGCCAGCAGGTGATACCGTCCCCCGGCATCCTTGCGGAAGGAAGCCTGGATGAACTGATCCCTGTCTTCCAGGTGCTGGCCGTATTCGAAGTGGTTGGCTACAATAGCGCCGGGTAACCCCCGTGCGGATTGATAGCGGTAATACTTTACAGACCAGGCGCTGCTATCCGCCAGTAAACCATTCAAGCCGGCTTCAACGCGGTAGGCGTTTACGTTGCCGTTCTGCCGCATGGCGGTGGTATCATACACGCCATTTGTGTACCGGAACTTGTAACGGCCGTTTGCATTGATCCATTCTGTACTAATGGTGCTGTAGATATGTTCACTGATCTTCTGTTGCCAGAACAGAGAGGGGTTAACCAGGCCGGATGAGCCGGTTTTGATGCTGGCTTTGCCATGCCATTTCTCATCGCCGGTAAAATGGGGCGTACGGGACTGCAGGGCCAATACATTGCCGGAGGCAAAGCCCCTGGCCGGTTGCAGGATGGTAGCCGGCTGACCGTTAAAGAGCGCTATTTCCGCAATATTATCCAGCGAGAACTTGCCCAGGTCTACCTGGCCGTTCTGCGCATTACCTAATACCAGGCCATCATAAGTTACCGCGGTATGGTTAGTGCCCATGCTGCGTACGTTGATGGTCTTAAGGCCGCCAATGCCGCCATAATCCTTTAGCTGCACACCGGAGAAATAACGCATAGCATCTGCCACAGACAGGCTGTTAAGCCGCTGCAACTGCGGACCGGAGAGTACCTGCATAGATGCTGACGGAATAATACCGGTAGTGATGCGCTTCGCATCTACCCTTACTTCCCGCAGGGTAGTGGTATCATGGATCTGTGAAAAAGCGGCGCCTGCTGTCAACAGACAGACGCCGCAAAGGAGACATGGGATCGTCCCCTTTTTATTGGACCGTATCTTATACATGTTTGCGCTTAGTGGAATACAGGCATAGCCGGGAAATACCAACCGTTGTAGGTCAGCGTTTTCTTTAATACCGCGGTGCTGGCGTTATAGATCAGGATCCTGTTCACATCACCGGTAATGGAGCCATTGATGGTTGTCAGCGCCAGCTCATTCTTATCCTTATTATACCCAACGCCTGCGCCGTAAAAGAACTGGCCATTAGGCAGCGTAATAAAAGGCGTGGTAATGGATGAGGGCGTGTTGAAGATATAACGGTATAACTGTGTACCGCCGGCAAAATTGTTGTTACGTACAATGTAGATAGCGCTATCCACGGTAGAGGAAGCGATAGCCGCATGACGCCATGCGCCCCAGGGAGAAGGTGTGGTGAAAGGCAGCTTCACTATACGGGTACGGGCAAGGGTAACCGGATTGATACGGATAAGGGAATCAGAAGTAGTGTAATACACATTACCATCCTTACCGGCAGCAAAGGCCAGGTTGGCAATACCAAACTTCTGAGCTACTGTATTATTGCTGGTGTTAATGGCCACTACGCCATCTGTCTGGGACAGTGCAAATACATAGCTGCCGGCCTTGATCATATCGCCGGTATAACCGGAGATGCCAGAGATCTTAGTGCCAATAGAGAGGGGTGAAAGTGTTACCGGGTATACGCCATCTTTAGCGCTTAAGAAGCCATGGGAGGCGTCTATGCCTACAAAAGCATGACCGTCATTAGCGGGCAGGCTGCTTATGCGGCCGGTTTCTACCATAGTATTGGCGTCTACCACTACCATTGGGCCGCCTACCTTAATTACGATGTACATTTTACCATTGAAGATGGTGGCGTACTGCAGGGTGCTGGTAGCGGTACCTAAGGTGCCCGTAGGATTCTCTTTGTGATACACATTCAGGCTAAGGCTATCCCCGGCATAGGAATAGAAATGTACGTCGCCGGTGCCATGGCCAAACCAGCCTTCGTTGGCAACAAAGAAACCATCTGCATAGTTGCCGGCCAGCAAAGCGTTTGGCGTGGCATTTACACGGGCCAGGGATGCAGCATCCTGTTGCTGCAGGGGTAACAGGGCGTCTTCTTTCTGACAGGCAGTAAATAACATGGGTACTGCTGCCAGTAATAACAAGAGGGGCAATAGTTGTTTTTTCATATATAGTTGTTTGTTGGTAATGCAGGGACATGCCAAATCCTGTTCCGCTGGAAACAGGGAAATAAAAGGCCAGGTCTGTAGCGGCAGTTTGCAGGTATGTAAACAAGCAAACAGGCTACGGACCGGTATAGTCCTCACACGCTGATGGGTAAATCTTTACAACTAAAAAAGAATATGAAGCCGGCGGGCTTACATTCTTGGCCTTTCACCCGAAAGCGCTGAATGATAGATCACATCTGGCAGGTCTTCTGGCTCTCCTGCTTTTCCGGCAGCCTTCCCGTTGCGCCAGTGGGCGCACAGTGGCATGCAGTAATTCCGGAAAAACGTTCCCGCCGGAGGCGGGAAGCAGGATCACAGCTACGGGGATAGCTCCGGCTTTGTACCGGATTCCCTTTTAATCCCGGGTGTTACACCGGGAACCAATTGCGGATGCAAACGTACGGTAAGAAAATGTTAAAACCAAAAGGGGGGATAAATGGGGAGGAATTAGCAGGCAGTTGAACAAGTGAATACTAGGTGGTTAGATCCAGCCGGTTGGATAAGAGATTACGTATCCATTCATTATGGATTTCATGAGACCATTTTGGCGTGAACAAGCCAACCTCTGCCAAACGTAGGAGCAAATCACGTAGGGTGGCGGGGCACAATACATTTGCATCCAACAGGGCAACAAACTTTACATCCATTAGTATCCGAGATTAAGTTCCTGTGCCTGATCTGCGAGGAAATCCAGCTTATCGGCTCTGTTCTTTTTAATCTTTTTATTATAGGCGATCAAATCTTTCAGATGTATTCTGCGGTGTGTGCCTACTTTGTGAAAAGGTATCTCTCCTTGTTCCAGGAGGCTAACAATATGTGGGCGTGATACGCCCAGCAGGTCTGCGCCTTGCTGTGTACTGAGATCTGCATTATCATCTGAAAGAAAAAGTGCAAACGAATCTCCTTCCGCCATTCTGTTAAGGATCTTAAGAAAAATGATCATGGCGGATTTGGGTACTTCTAATTTGCCCTTGTAGCCTTCAATTTGTATAAGTACTTCATTATTGCCGGCTTTTGCAATCTGAGTAGAGACGGCCGCTACCTGGGGATTTACTGCCCTGGCAATCTTTTGATCACGCTTGGTGGTTTTTTCCAATATCGTTTCCATTTCGCTGCTTTTATATTATGAAGTTAATCAAAATAAACGAAACAAACGAAATAAACGAAAGGCGTTTTTTCATTAAAACCCAATAGTCAACGCACCTTAATAGTAAGTTAAGCCATGTGCGGCGGCAAGTAACAATATAAGCGGGTAATATATTTTTCCACCATACTCACCGATACTTTTAACCGTGCGGCGATCTCTTTATAGGATAGCCCCCGCCCGCGGTGCAGGGGTAACCTGTTTGCAGCGTTGGATGGAAACTGGTATTCTTATAGCCGTTGCGATAGCAGCTGTTGCAAAGCGTTAAGGATCAACTATAAACGCACATATTTGTATATATTGAATTTTATCTTCATATTGCACCTTTGTTAACTTACCTATGGGACAAACGGGCTTTATTAGTATCATACTGGTACTGGCAAATGTTATTATTTCTTACAAGGGATTTAAAAGCACTGCCTTTTATGACAAATACAATTTCCAGGTAGACAGGATCCTTATCAACCGGGAATATATACGGCTGGTGAGCAGCGGTTTTCTGCATGTGAGCTGGATGCACCTCATTTTTAACATGATGTCCTTATGCCTGTTTAGCGGGGCTATAGAAATGTACCTTGGCAGCGCACGATACCTGATCATTTATTTTGCCAGCCTGGTGGGCGGCGATCTGCTTTCGTTATTCATTCACCGGAATCATGGGGATTATAGCTCTGTAGGGGCATCCGGCGCTATCAGCGGGGTGATATTTGCGTCTATTGCATTGTTCCCGGACATGGGCGTAGGCTTTTTCTTCCTGCCGGTTTTTATCCCTGGCTGGCTGTATGGGGTAGGGTATGTGTTGTATTCCATCTATAGCATCAGATCAAAGCGGCATAATATAGGGCATGAGGCGCATCTGGGCGGGGCAATGATAGGGTTGATCGTGGCAGTGATATTACACCCGGTGCTACCAGCCAGGAACTATGTGACGATAGTGGCTATCCTGTTACCGGGTATATTCTTTATTTACATGATCGTAACGCGGCCGCATTTTTTGCTGATTGATAATTATTTCTTCCGCCAGCATCAGCCTTATATGGATATTGATCACCGGTATAATATGGAAAGGAGTAATCAGCAAAAGCAGGTGGATATGATCCTGGAGAAGATCCATAAAAAGGGGATGGCAAGTCTTACGCCTAAAGAGAAAGAGCTGCTGGAAAGGTATTCGCAGCAGGTATAATAACATATAATCCCGTACCTACAGCTATGAACATGCACGCTAAACTATGGATCAATGATCAGAAAGGGGACGATAAGATCATTGCGTTTACCAACTATACTATCTACAAATGTAATCCCAGGGACGGTGCTGAGGATGATGCAGTGCAGTCATTTAAAATGAATATGCTACCAGCAAAGGACATATTTGGTATACCATTGTCTTATATCCGGGAGTTCCAGCTGCAGGAGGGTAAAGCGCAATTGATGGTGATCCTGAACTCCGGTTCGGAAGAACAGCTTACCATCAGCGATACGGAAAAAAGAGAAGAGATCTTTGCCTTCTTTAAAACGTTGTTGCCGGGTGAGGCTATTGAAGAAAAGTACAGCATATTCCGCGCTGCCAAAAAACCGCTTATTGCTTTAGGGGTAGTAATTGGGCTATTTATCTGGAGCATGTATATTGCCAGCGGCATAGAGGAAGGCGCGGAATATGAGGTGGTGGGCGGCGGTGCAACAGGCTACCATTCTGCGGCCGGTATTGTGCTGATGCTGGGGATCTTGGGCACTAAGAAAGTGCTGATGATCTTTTTGCCGCTGATAGCGATAGCACTGTTTGCGGTGTGGCGAAAAGCGCGGAAACCGCCGGTAATGAAACGGTATGTGGTGAAGCGGTAGTGCTTACGGCTGTTCATCCTCCAGTGGCGTTCCATTCCCCAGTAACATATTCACCTGCTCCCGCGGTAATTCCTGCACGTTTTTCAATTTCTTCTCAATAACGCGTGAACGGCGGCTGGCGTCATCTATAACATTACTCGCCTCCTGTAGTTTCTTCTGTGTTTTTTCGAGGATGGCGCCAAAGTTCCCGAACTCTGTTTTTACGGCGCCTAATAATTCCCATACTTCGCTGGACCGTTTTTCTATGGCCAGGGTGCGGAAACCCATCTGTAAACTATTCAGCAAAGCGGATAGGGTAGTGGGGCCGGTGATGATGATACGGGATTCCCGTTGTATGGTCTCAAAGAGACCGGGTGTGCGGATCACTTCTGCATAAAGGCTTTCGAAGGGCAGGAACAGGATGGCAAAGTCCGTAGTGTTGGGCGGATCAATGTATTTGCTGAAGATATCTACGGCGCATTTCTTAATACCGCGGACAAAGTTTTTACGGCATTCTTCTATCAGCTCCGGTAAGGCTTTATCGTAGGCTTCGAGTAATAATTCAAAATCTTCTTTGGGGAACTTGGAGTCGATAGGCAGCCATAAAGGCTGTTTATCTTCTTTGCCAGGCAGTTTTACGGCAAACTCCACCAGGGCGTTAGAACCGGCTTTTGTCTTTACGTTCTTGGCGTATTGGTCTGGCGTAAGCAGTTGTTCCAGCATGTTCTCCAGCTGGTACTCGCCTAAGATACCGCGTGTTTTTACGTTGCTGAGCACCCGTTTAAGATCGCCTACGCCGGTGGCCAGCTGCTGCATATCGCCCAGGCCTTTATGTACGGCTTCGAGGCGCTCGCTCACCAGGCGGAAAGATTCGCTGAGGCGGGTTTCCAGCGTTTGCTGCAGTTTCTCATCCACCGTGGCGCGCATCTCATCCAGCTTTTTTTCATTGCCGGATTGCAGGTCGCTGATCTTTTTTTCCAGGGAGGTGGTGAGGAGATGCTGTTTCTCTTCCATGGCGCGGGTAAGCAGGCGCAGTTTCTCTTCTATGGATAACATCAGCAGGTGCTGCTTTTCCTCCATGGAGCGGGTAAGCATGCTAAGGTTGTTGCTGAAGGTTTCCAGTTGTGACTTTTGAAAACCGCTGGTGGTTTTCATGGCGTTGGACAGTTGCTCCCCAAACAGGTGCAGGGAGCTTTGCAGCTCTGTGCGGGTGGATTGCGTGCTGTTGTTAGTCTCCAGGCGGTTAGTGGCAATCTCGTTCTTTACGGATGCCTCTACGCGCTGGATAGCGTTTGACAGTGTTTCTATTTTATAGTTTAACTGCGATTGTGCAGTATTGCCGGCTGCTTTATAGGCAAACACCAGCACTACTATCAGCAGTAATACGATCAGGGCTAATAAAACATAGATCAGTTCCATGATTGCTTATTTAAGGTGATCCAATAGCTGGTGCAGCACATAGGTGCGGTCATCCAGCCAATCTTTGGCGTATACATGCGCCAGTTTCCAGCCAAAGGCCTGCAGCATGGCGGGGCGCTGATAATATTGCTCTACCAGGTTATTGTTCTGGTAGTGGGCCGCATCGTCCAGCAGGATACCAAGGCTGTAATGCGTGTCGGTAGCCTGTTTTTTTACGGCCAGGGAGCAGCGGAAACTGCTTTGTCCTACGGCTTCATCTACAATATAACCGGCTGCTTCCAGCGCGGCTTTTACCTGGCGGGTAGTGAGGGAGGATACGTCTGCATCTGTGCTGATGACCTTACCGGGCGGCAGCAGGCTATCCAGTACCTGGCGGGCCTGTTCCATATGGCCGGTGCTTACCGCCTCCGCATATTGCAAGAAGCGTTTAAAATAACGCGCGCCGTCGTTATGTTCGTTCGTGATGTGCTGGTGACGGATGCTGCTGATGATGGCCATGTGTTTTTTAGCGCGGCTAAAGATCACGTTCAGTCTTTTTTCTCCGCCACGGCGGTTTACAGGGCCAAAATGCATGCGCATATGTTGGTGGCGGTCATGTCCGTAACAGATACTGATGAGGATAATGTCCCTTTCATCGCCTTGTACATTCTCCAGGTTCTTGATGAATAAGCCGGTGTATTGTCCTTCTTCTTCGCGGTTATAGGCATTGTCCAGCGCGGCGTCAAAGGCCCGGTCTGTAGCGGCCAGTGCGTTAATGGCGTTGACGATGGCCTGTTGCTGCTCCTGGCTGAAGGCTACAATACCAATACTCTCCTTTACCGGTTGTAATAATAATGACTTTACAATATAAGCAATATAACGCGCTTCCGGCAGGTTGCTCCTGTTCTCATATACGCCGTTGGGCAGGTAGTGGTAGCTGATGCTGTGCTGTAATACCTGTTGTGCATACTGTTCCCCCTCTTCCGGTGTTTGTATGGTGAGCAATGGCTGTTGCGGCGGTGGCAGGGTTTTATCCGGTATGGTAAGCAGATCGGCCCCATAGAAAGCATGATTGGAATAACTGATCAATGCCTCATAACGGCTGCGGTAGTGCCAGCGTAACATGGCGCCGGGCAGTTTGGCCGCGCCCTGTACCAGCAGGCTGCCGGCATCCGGGTTGAGGTCTTCATCTGTGGCAACATCGTCTGCTTCCGGTGTGCTGCTGCTAAAGAACTGTGCCGGCGGCATCTGTTTCTCATCGCCTACGATGATGGTCTGCGGGGCGCGGAACAACGCGGGAATGCCTTCTTCCAGCGGGATCTGGCTGGCCTCGTCAAAGATCACCACATCAAAACAAAGCGGGTCCATGGGCAGGCTATCGCTTACGCTTAATGGGCTCATGAGCCATACGGGCTTAATATCCTTTAGGACGATGCTACTCTCCAGGGAGGCCATTTCACGGATGCTGCGGAAGCGCATGGTTTTGCCCATTTCATGCTCCAGCAGGCGGCGGCCTTCTGCATAAGTTTTCTTCAGCTGCCGTTGTTCCGGGCTTAGCTGGCCGGCGGCCGTATTGCTGACGGTATAATGTTGCAGGAACTGCTGCCGGCGGGTAGCGCGGATATAATCGCTGTTAAGGCTCAGTAGCTGCTGATAGGTTTCCGTGATCTGTTTTACGGCCTGTAAGAGATGATCCTGCTGGGTGTTGGCAAAGGTAGAATGGCGGTCATAGATAGCCTGCAGGCTAAACTGCGCCATGGCTGCCTGTGCCTGTAACGGCGTAAGGGGCACCTGGCGGATGGTATCCTGCAGTTCTAAGGGCAGCGCCGCAAAGGCCTGCAGGGCAGGCAACAGCTTTTGCAGCTGCGGGGCCTGGGCGCAGATGGCGCTGAGCTCTTCCTGTACCTGCCATAATGATTTCTGCTCGTAGCCATACAGGGATTGTTGTAGTTGGATCTCCAGCTGATGCAGGGAATTATTAAGCCCGCTTAGCTGCTGCACTACTTCATGCGCCTGCGGATGCTGGAGGAGATAATGGATACGCTCATCCCCCAGCTGCCGGCGCAGGGCTTCCAGGCCTACGTACATGGTGACCAGGTTATCCGTGCGGTACCGCTCCTGCATGGTATGCTGGTGTTGCGTGAGCTTATCCGCCGCGGCGTATTCATCGCGCAGCTGCTCCAGGATAGTGCTGAAAGCGGGCGCCAGCTGGTGTGCGGGGAAGTTGTAGGCTTTTAACAGCTGTTTCTTTAACCGCCGCCAGGAGCCGCTGAAAAAGCGCAGAAAGGATGCTTCATACTTTGCAGCAATGGCCAGCGCCAGTTGTACTTCCTGCGGGCTGAATTTCTGCAGCCAGTGTTTATTGCGCTTACCAGCCAGTTTATAAGCTTTCTGGTATTGGCGGTACCGGCGGTAGGCTTTTTCAAAACGTTTCGCTTCTTTATTCTCCGGATCTACCAGGTGCAGGTTACGGTGCTCTGCCAGCGGTCCTAATACGGCGGCTGTTTTTACGAGCGCCATGAGCTGTGTGAGCTTCTCCGTATACTGGGTGGGTATCTGGTTATTGATGATAATACGGGTAATATGATCGATAGCCCCTTGCGCATGGGCGGATAAATGATTGATGAGCGTAAAGGCCTGCCGGTCCTGTATAAGCGCATTGCCCAGGTTACGGAAGGGATGCAGGGCCAGTTGTGGCGCGGCGCCCTGGCGTTCCAGTGCGCGGCTCAGCTCTTCCAGCGTATCGCCAAACTGGAGCCAGTAGTGGTAGGCCGGCATGGTATTGGCTGGCGCGGCGGGCAGATGGTGTTGCAGCTGTAGCAGCGTGGCAATCAGCTGGCGGGTGGGAATACCCACGTCTTCGCCGGTGGCGCGCTGCTGATCGTGATACGTTTGTAACAGCTGTAACTGGCGTTGCAGGTGCTCCAGGGCTATCTTGCGCCGTAGGGTGAGGTGCGTGAGGTCTATCCTGGTTTTCAGGAAATCATCATACACCGTTTTCAGGTCCTGTATAAAGGCTTTTTTATCCGCCTGGCTGTCGTGTATATAACAGCAGAGCTCTGACAGTTTGCGTTGCTGCAGGCGGTGATATACAACATCCAGCGCGGCTCTTTTCTCACAAACGAATAAAACCGTTTTGCCCTGGGCAAGGAAATCGGCTACCAGGTTGGTGATGGTCTGACTTTTACCGGTACCGGGCGGGCCTTGTATAATATAGCTGCCGCCGCTGCGGTTTTGCAGGATAGCTGCAGTTTGTGCGGGATCTGCGCTGATCACGTGATACCAGTCCGCCGGCGTGTGTGCCACGACAGGCGGGGCGGGCGCTTTGGGCAAATCACTGAACAGCGCGCTGAATACCGGGTGGGCGCCGCCCTGTGTAATGGCCTGGTTATAATCGCTGACCAGGCTCATTTTTTTGTAATTGAAATTACCCAGGACCAGCTGTGTGGTATCAAACTCCCACAGGTGGGGAGCGGGCGTAAGCGGCGAGGTGTATGCAATGCGGGCAGCCGGATCAGGAACATCTTCCGTTGGGCGGCCCAGTCTTTTTAGATAGGTATCGATGGTGTGACGGGCGGCCTGGTAGACCTGTGCGGCATCCGGATCATTGGCGTACAGCAGTTGTACGGGTTGCTGTTCATCCGGTTGCAGGCCCTGGCTGGCGGTTTCCAGGCTGGTTTTGAAAACCTGGTAAAAGTCCATCATGCTCAGCTGTTCAAAAGGAACGCTATCCGGCAGCTCAATACCGTAAAGGTCTTTGAGATGATTAGCCAGCACCGGGTTAACGGTTGCCACATTGTCCAGGATCTCCAGGGTAAATTTGTCTTCGCCCACCGCTTTGCTGCGTTTAAGCTTTACCGGTAGCAGCAACAACGGGCTTTGTATGCGGATGCTGCTGTCTTCCTTCAGATTATACCAGTGCAGGAAAGTCAGCACCAGGTGCAGCTGGCTAAAGCCATACTCCTTTTCATCGCTTTCTGCCTGCAGGCGTACATTATTAAGCTGCGGTTGCAGATAAGGATGCTCTTTAAAGAACAGCTGTTCATTGAGCAATACGGAGCGCATGCCCATGATCTGCCGGTCAATACTGTTATAATTAAAGAGGATGGTAGCCTGCTGCGGCGGTTGCGACATAGGCATACTGGCGGCGGTCAGGTTTACAAAACGGCTGCCAGATCTGTAATACAGCAGCCGGTTGCGCCGGCTCGTATCAAAAAGCCGGTTGCGCAGGCTGGAAAGGATGAGCGCATGACGGTTGGCAGACGGTATGGATGACGATGTAGCACTGAAAAGATCAGACATAGCAGGTAGCCCGGTTGTTTCGCATGAAAATCAGACGGAAAAAATACCGCATAAAGCGCGATTAAACAATTTAATTTTTGACCGGCGGCTCTTCCGGCTGAATGATAATATAATGGATAAGCGGATAAGCCTTTTTAATAGCCGCGCGGATGCGCTCAATGGCATCGTAGATGGCGTCTGTTTCCAGCCCCGGCTGAAAAGCCAGCATGACCATCAGCATCACTTCTTCCGGCGACTGATAGGTGGAGAACACATGGAGCACTTTTTGCGCGGCAGGGTCCTGCTCCACCAGGCGGACGATCTGGCGTTGCGTGCTGTCTGCAATACCTTCTCCCATTAGCAGGCTGCGGCTCTCCCGCGCCAGCAATACGGATACAACGGTGAGCAGCACGCCTACTATCAACGAGGCGATGCCATCAAAATAAGGATTATTGAACAGGTGCCCCAGGTATACAAATACCGCTACCACCAACAGACCGGCTACCGCAGCGCTATCTTCGAACAGCACTACAAAGCTGGCCGGGTCTTTACTCCTGCGGATGGCGGCCCACCAGGAGCTATCGCCCCGCACCTTGTTGAACTCCTTTGCAGCAATAAACAAGGAGCCGCCATCGAACAACAGGGATAAGCCCAACACCACATAGTTCCAGAAAGGATCTTCCAGCGGCGGCGGGTGCCGCAGGTGTACAATGCCCTGGTAAATGGAAATACTGCCACCCACTCCAAAAATGAGGATAGACACAATAAAGGACCAGAAATACAGCTCCTTGCCATAGCCAAAGGGCCGGGTAGCATCCGGCTCCCGTTTGCTGCGGCGGATACCCAACAGCAAGAGCAGCTGGTTGGCGGTATCTACCAGGGAATGCACGCCCTCTGATAACATAGCGGAGCTGCGGGTAGCCGCGCCCGAGATGAACTTGATGATGGCAATCAGGAGGTTGGCTGCCAATGCGGCGTATATGGTTTTGTGTGTACGCATGGTGGAACTGCCCTTAAAATCATGCCGGACGGGAAAAAATATTTTAGCCGGGCTAAAATATATTCCAGGCTGAGCCGTTATATTCGCAAGTGTTTAGTGAGCACAACCTATATTTCTGTTTGATACACGTCATCGTAGCGCATTAATGACTGGCAACTATCTATTTATAAACCAAAACCTGTACTGTGTAGCGACCTACACTATTCTGTAACCTTTATTCATTTACTTAAACCAAGATCTATGAAACCCGACATGAAGACCATGTTCAGACCGGCGAGCCTGTTGGCGATGCTGGGTATTCTGACTACTGTAGCCTGCAAAAAAGAAGCCGTTGACAGCGGTTTTTCTGCAAATGAAAATCTTTCTAATGTGAGCGCGTCTGCGGTAATGGCTGCCGCAGCGGTGAACAGCAATCTGTCTGTAAACTGGGATAACTATGCGCATGGCGTAACTTATACCAGCACTAATGCCAGCACAGACTTTGGCAATGTTAACGGCTGGGTGAATTCCCGTGGGATGATCTCTAACGGTAACTTGCGGGTTACATTGGCGCCGAATGCATTGTCTGGCGCGGGGGGGATTGTATCCAATGTTGATATTGAGGATGGCAGCGCGTATGAGCTGGATTATACGATCCGTTTCCATAGCCAGTTTGACTGGAGCCGGGGCGGTAAAGTAGGGTTTGGCTTTGCTATTGGCGATGGTAATGCCGGTGGCGATCCTGCGTGGGATGGGAACGGTGGTACCTTGCGTATGATGTGGTACCGGAATGATGCCGGGCGGGTGTATTTTCAGCCGTATGTTTACTTTAAGGACCAGAGTGGCCAGTATGGCGAGGACTGGGGGCTGACGTACCCTGCTACCGGTAGTATTAACCGTGGGCAGACGTATCATGTGCATATGTATATTAAAAGCAATACCGGTTCCAGTACGAATGGGCGTTGCCAGATCCTGATCGATGGTAATGTGTTGGTGGATAAGACGATCCGCTGGACGACGAATGATGCGAAGCGGTTGATCCGGACGTTGACTTTCCATACGTTCCGTGGTGGGAGTCAGGATTATTGGATGTCTTCTACGGAGGGGTATATTTATTATGATGATTTGGTGGTGCATAAGATTCAATAATTTTTGAGTAGTTGTCAGTAGGCCGTTCCGTGGTAGCATGGGGCGGCTTTGTTTTTTTTGTGATGTGAGGTTGGTGGGGCGGTGGCCTTTGCCGGCAGGTTTAAAGACGGCTTGCGCCTGCGGCGGGTGGTTCGTTTGGGAAGTTGCTTTTGTTTTTGCTTTTGTTGCAGTTAGATACTCTTTGCCGGGCAGGTTCAAAGACGGCCTGCGCCCGCCGCGGGTGGTTCGTTTGGGAAGTTGCTTTTGTTTTTGCTTTTGTTGCAGTTAGATACTCTTTGCCGGGCAGGTTCAAAGACGGCCTGCGCCCGCCGCGGGTTGGTCGCTTAGGAGGTTGGCTGGAGGAGCCGCGCCGGCCAAGGGCCGCTTTGAATCCTGCCTGGCACGGAGGTAGTCCGCATGACGGAGGTGGTAGGCAAACGGGAGCAGTAGAGACGGAGAAGGGAAGCAGGGAGAATGGAAGCAGAGAGTAGCGGGGAAACAGCAAAGTAGCACCGGGAGACACTGGGAAGCACCGGGAAGCACCGGGTAGCAGAAGGGATCCAAGGGGAGCACCAGGCAGGGTTATGAACAATTGCTTAACTGTATAAGACAGACCTGTCTGTCCCTGATTAATATATCTTACCTTTGTGATATGAAACAGACTTCGAGCGATCCGAAGCAACGGATTTTGGAAACGGCTACCAGGTTGTTCTATCAACAGGGGTATCATGCCACGGGTATTAACCAGGTGATAGCGGAGGCGGAGGTGGCCCGCGCCAGCATGTACCTGCATTATGATTCTAAGGAGGCATTGTTAAGCGCTTTTCTTAATTACAGGCATGAGTACTGGTTCTCCAGGCTGAGGGCAGCTGTAGAGGCGGTGAATACGCCTAAGAAGAAGATGATGGCGGCGTTTGACTTTTTGCATAGTATGAATGAAAAGGAGGATTTCAGGGGATGCGCTTTTCTGAATATCCTGTCGGAGACTACGGAAAAGGATGCCGAGGCGCTGGTGATCATCCAGAATCATAAACAGGAGCTGCGCGATTATATAGCGGGTATATTGTCGGCAGAAACGCCGCTGGTACGTACGCAGGTGTATATGTTGTTTGAGGCGGCGCTCGTGGAGAGCCAGCTTTTCCGGAAACAATGGCCGGTGGTGGATGGGAAAAAGATGGTGAATGCCTTGCTGGGAGCGGGGAAATAAAAAAGACAGACTAATCTGTCTATTGTATCGGTATTTTACTGTACCTTTGGTGTGACAGACAGATCAGTCTGTTCTTATATAGAACAGTGAACAAATCTTTTACACCAGGGCACAAGTAATTATTGTTACGATTGATGCTTTTGTTACTTTAAGCGCTTTTGCTACCATAACCACTTTTGCCTATCTAACCATTTTAGCACCACCACTATTACCATGGAACAGAGACCACCATTACCGCCTTTTACCCGGGAAACCGCTTTACAGAAAGTACAGATGGCAGAAGACGCCTGGAATACCCGTGACCCCCAGCGCGTGGCTTTGGCGTACACCGTAGATACGGAGTGGCGCAACCGCGATCAGTTTGTGAATGGCCGTGCGGCCGTAGTTGAATTCCTGACCAAAAAATGGGAAAAGGAACTGGATTATAAGCTGAAGAAAGAGTTATGGGCCTTTACGGAGAATCGTATCAGCGTTCGTTTTGAATATGAATGGCATGATAAGGATGGTAACTGGTTCCGCTCTTATGGTAATGAACAATGGGAGTTTGATCCCAATGGGTTGATGCAGCGCCGTTATGCTTCCATCAACGACCTGGCGATTGACAGCAAAGACAGGAAATTTTTGTAATATTAGGGGTGGTTGTCAACCCACTTCAACATGTCGAAAGGAGCCTTTGCCGTCATTACCGCGTTATTAAATATCTTTACTGTAGCCGTTACTGCGCAACCCGGTGGGTTGGTATTTTCCTCCTATGAGGTGGCGCAGGAGCGGCGCACTTCCCTGGACCTCTCCGCTAATGGCCCGCTTTGTTTGCCGGATGAATTTGAGCTGGCCTTTGATCTTTCGTTTCTTCCTGACCGTAATATTTATTTTGGATATGTATTCCGCCTGGTGAACCGTCATCAGCAGAATATAGACCTCGTATACAGCCAGCAGAATTGTGCTTTTGAGGTGATAACCGGGGACCGGTTATCCGGTATCCGCTATCGTGTGGAGCAAAAGCAGCTGTTTGAGCGATGGAGCCGTATGCGTGTTCGCGTAAGAGGGGATAGCCTGTTCTGTTATGTAGGCGAGCGGCTGATGGGTAAGGCAAAACTGGCTTTGCAGGATCGATGTTTCCGTATGATGTTTGGGGCCTGCCGTTATGGTGATTTTAAGTCGACTGATGTGCCGCCTATGCGGCTGCGGAATATTGGCGTTATGGTGAACGGGCGCCTGCGTTATTACTGGCCGCTGCAAACGCCTGTCACCGGTAATATACCGGACAGCCTGCAGGCCCAGCCGGCGGTAGCTACTTATCCCATCTGGGTGGCAGATCTGCATGCACACTGGCAGCCTGTGCTGGCAGCTACAATGAATGGTAATGCCAGCGTGGCGTTTGATCAGGCCAGGGAGCTGCTGTATATAATTGCCAGGGATACTTTGTATACTTTTTCTGGTAAGACCCGTGTTACTAGGGCTACTGCATTAACATCCACAGGGCATGTGCTGTTGCTGGGAAATCAATCCTTCTTCCATCCGGGTACGCAAACACTGTATAACCTTTCTATAGATCAACATAAGGCGGCTGTATTTGATACCATGCAGCGGCGTTGGCGGCCTGCGTTTGATACGGCGGCTGTTACGGCTTACTGGCATGCGAATAAATTCTATTCATCAGCAGACAATGCGCTGTATATGCTGGGTGGTTATGGACAGTTGCAGTATAAACGTGCGCTATGGCGCTATCGTTTTGCTGATAGCGCCTGGGAGCAATTATCCCCGAAAGGGGATCTTTATACGCCGCGTTACCTGGCAGGATTAGGCGCTACGCCTGGCGGGGATACCGCTTATATCCTGGGCGGTTATGGCAGCACTACCGGAGAGCAGATCGTAAATCCGCATTACCTGTACGACCTGTTGCGGCTGGATGTGAAGGGACAATCTTTTACAAAGATCTATGCCCTTCCTGCGCCGGCTACGCCATTTGTGCTGGCAAGCTCTATGATCCTGCAGGGACAGGATTACTACGCGCTGATCTTTCCTAACGACCGTTATAACTCCCGTCTGCAACTGATAAAAGGTTCCCTGCAGTCTCCGGTGTATACGGCGATAGGGGATACCATCCCCTTTGATTTTCAGGATAACCGCGCGGCGGCGGATCTGTTTTTTTGTAAGGATAGTAAACAGCTTTTAGCGGTGACCTTACTGCGGTTACCTAACAGTACAACGGCGGTAAATGTGTATAGCATTGCTTTTCCGCCGGGTGATATTGTAACGCCGGCGTATCTGGCAGGCGGTAATGCGCATTGGGGCGCGTTATTGCTGGGTGTGCTGCTGCTGGCGTTGATACCCTATTTGTTTTATCAGCGGCCGGAGGAGGCTGGAAGTGAAAGATTGTTATCTGTGGTAACTGAGGCTACGGTACCACCGCCGGGAATGGATGCTAACGAGGCAACACAAGCCTTTGGCAATAAGGATGAGATCATACAAACCGAGACAAGCCATACAGAAGGGAAGGAGCATGAGCTATTCACACAACAGGACATGCCGGCTATCCTGCTGTTTGGCAGCTTTGCGGTAACAGACCGGGAAGGGAATGATATCAGCCGTTTATTTACGCCGTTGCTGAAAGAGCTGTTCCTGCTTATTGTGATCCATACCGTAAAACAGGGACAAGGCATTACGCCGGAGCACCTGAATGAAATACTCTGGAACGATAAATCCAGCGAAGCCGCCAAGAACAACCGGGCCGTGAACATGCGTAAGCTCAAGACCATCCTGGAGCAGCTGGACAATGTAAATCTTAAAAAGGAGGCTGGCCGTTGGATGCTGCAGTACGAACCAGGCGCCGCGCATATAGACCTGGATGTTTTTCAACACCTGGTGCAGCGGCGTGCTCAGTTAGACCGGGCGCAGATCCGTCAGCTACTGTCTATCGTAAAACGGGGAGCTTTCCTGCAGCAGACGGAATACCGCTGGCTGGATGATATCAAATCAGACATTTCTAACCAGGCCCTGGATGTATTGATGCAAGCCAGCACTATTTTAAGCTCTCCGGAGGATGCGCCGCTGCAGATAGAGATCGCCAACTGTATCTTCTCCTTTGATGCGGTGAATGAACAGGCACTGCGCCTCAAATGCAGGAGCCTGGTGCTGCTGGGGCGGCACGCCATCGCCAAAAACACCTATGAGCAGTTTGTGAAGGAATACCGGCATATGTATGCCGAGGATTTCCCGGAAACTTACCCCGTCATTATCGGTTAATGGAAATTAGTGCCTAATTAAGTGGATTATTAATCCTTTTATTAAGGGTTGCCCTATTACTTTGTAGCGAACTAAAATTCCACGTGTATGATGAAAAAACTGCTACAATTGCTGCTCATCGCAACTCCTTTATGCAGCTCCTGCATCGCCCTGGCACAGGTGGCCCCTGCGGCCCAGGCAGTGGTAGGCAAAACCATTTGCGGCTACCAGGCCTGGTTCAATGCCTTTGGCGACGGATCGCCGGTGGCCCGCTGGCGGCACTGGTCTGCCGGGCAATACCAATCCAATAACGGTGTGCCTGCGCCCGGGGCTATCACTTTTGAGGCCTACCCGGATGTAACGGAATATGGCTCCGGTCAGCTGTTTCAAACTTCCCTGGGTAACCTGAATAACGGTCAGCCGGCTAAACTGTTCTCCTCCTGGTATTATGACGTGATAGACCTGCATTTTAAATGGATGCAGGATAACGGCATTGACGGGGCGGCCCTGCAACGTTTCCTGGGTGAGACCCGCGACGGGGTTTTCCGCACCAATCGCGACAGCATCGCCAAACGTATGCGCCGCGCAGCGGAGAAATACCAGCGGATCTTCTACATCATGTACGACATGAGCGCCGATGATACCGCCTATTTCAAGAGCGACTGGACACATATCGAAAATGATCTGAATGTGGTAAGCTCTCCGTATTACGCCCACCAGGATGGCAAACCGGTGATCTGTATCTGGGGCTTTGGACTAACCGGCCGCCCGAATGCGCCGGCCAATAGCCTGGCCATTATCAACTGGTTGAAAGCGAAAGGTTATTATGTAATTGGAGGCGTGCCCACTTACTGGCGTACGGGCGTTAATGATACGTATGCTGGCTACAGTGCAGTATTTGATGCGTTTGATATGATCTCGCCCTGGACGGTGGGCCGTTTCAACAGTATTGCCGGCGCGGATAATTTTAAGAACAACCTGATCGTGCCGGATCTGGCTTATTGTAACACCCATAACATTGATTACCAGCCGGTGATCTTCTCCGGTTTTGCCTGGAGCAACTGGAACGGCGGACCGGTGAATGAAATTTCCCGTAATAAGGGGGAGTTCTTTTGGCGGCAGCTGTATAATATCAAGAACCTGGGGCTTAATACGGCCTATATTGCCATGTTTGACGAATATGATGAAGGTACCAATATCATGAAGATGGCGGATAGCTATTTTGCCGTGCCCAATAATCAATATTTCCTGACCAGCAGCGCAGACGGTACCTATATTGGGTCCGACTTTTACCTCCGCCTGGCCGGCCGCGCCACACAGGTGCTGAAAGGTACGCAGCCCCTTACCACTAACGTAACTATCCCGTATTCCGTAGCGCCGCTGTGGTTCCGTACCAGCGTAGAAACGGGATATGACGCCGTGCTTAACTGGACCAACAGCGCAGACCCCAGCTCTGTGCCCCGCAATGTATCCGCTCCTTTATGCGGTATTGTTAGCGGCGAGACCAGTCATACCGGCCCTTCATCCATACGTGTAAGCGGTACCGATAACGCAGCCAGCGGTGGCTCTTATTATTATTTCAGGGCTTTTGATGTGGACATACCGGTGAACGCATCCACGAAGCTGAGCTTCTGGACCTTCCCCACCAATAGCCTGTCCCGTTATGTAACGGTAGACCTGGTGATGACAGACGGCACTACGCTGCGCGATATAGGCGCCACTGACCAGAATGGCGCTTCTATGCATCCCGGCGCCGGGCATGGCACGGTAAATACCTGGAATAAGATCTTCTGCAACATCGGCAACTGGTTAAATGGAAAGACCATTGACCGGATCATGATCGCCTATGATCATGGCGCTGAGACAGGTAATTTTAAAACTTATTTTGATGATATTATCATCAGCGATACAATTACGGTGGCGAGCCCGCTGAAGGCCGCTGCCGTACCGGCGCTTACAGACAGAACGCTGTCCGGTAAGAAAGGGGCGCTCTCTGGTTTGATACAGGTATATCCGCAGCCGGCTAATAATACAGCGGTCATTAAGTTCCGGAATGGCTGGAAGGGAACGGGCTTTGTGACGGTGCTTACCGCTAATGGCACACCGGTAGGGCGGCAGGTGATCAGTATTGAAAATGGACAGGCGAGTTTACCGGTGAGTGAATTGCCGGCAGGGATGTATTTTCTGCGGGTGAATAAAGGAGGTGAGAGTGTGACGCAGCAGTTAGTGGTTGTGCATTAGTGGTGGATTGGAATATGGTAAGGCAGCCGCTCCGGGAGGGGCGGCTGTTTTTGTTAAATAGAATTGTACTTTTAGCCTTCAAAAGATCCAAAATGAGCAAGATACACTACGATACCGTCTCCAATGCCATCAATGCCTTACGCCAACAGGGCTACACCCTCGACTTTAACATCGAAGACAATTACGTGGTATGTGACAGCGAACGCCTGCATCTGGACGATTTTGCCATAGATGATGTATACCGCTACGAAGGCAATACTGATCCTGCGGATGAGGCAGCGGTATATGCGATCTCATCACCCAAAGGAGTTAAAGGGATATTGGTTACCGGGTATGGCGCTTCGTCTGATCCGTTAACAGCCGGGATGCTGGAGAAGCTGCGGGTGAAGTAAATTATTAATAAAGCCAGCTCAAACCTGAGCCGGCTTTATTTTTAGCTTAACCCCTTTCCGCCCGGCAGGAAAAGGTAGCTCACTTACCAGGACAGCTGACTCTTAATCAGCGGGTCTAGGGTTTGAGTCCCTACAGGGTCACCTGGTGGTAATGGGTTTCAGCCGGTTGAAGGTTGGAATCCTTTAAAATTTGCGAACAATTTGCAACATGGTTGACCAGGCCATTATGCATGTAGTTGTTCCTATGTGCCACAACCAGATATCCCAATTAATTTTTTCACATCAGTAATGCAAATTTTCCTTCCGTGGGTACTTATTATGCCTGAGAGCTTAAACTCTGTTAAAAATCTGGCTATGTTCTCTTCACCGGTTCCCACCATATTCGCCAAATCACTTCGGGAAACATTGATCATAATTTCCCCTCCGGCTGTTATCCCTTCTTTAAATTTTTCCCGTAATACAATCAATGTGATCGCCAATCTCTCCTTCACTGAACGCTGAGTAACAATAGAGATGCTATTTATTAATACTGCGAATTCATGGCTTAACGTTTTAAGTAACCTGCGTGGAAGAACCGTAGATTTTTCCAGAGCGCTTAAAAAATCCTCTTTGGAGATGAATGCAATGGTACAGTCTTCCAAAGTAGCTGCAGAGTCTGGGTAACGTTCCTCTGCCAATATAGCATGATATCCTATTAATTCCCCGGAATTGGCAACATATATAATTTGCTCACTGCCAGTACGGTCAACCTGGTACTTTTTCACCTTCCCTTTTTTAATAAAGAAGATACCGGAAGCAACGGCGCCCTCCCTGAATATTACTTCTCCTTTATTATACCTATGTTCTAACATATTAGAGCAGAGGTAGCCATATTCATCCTCCGGCAAATTGTTTAAAATAGATTGTGATTTGAAGTTCCATTTATCAATAGGAAACAGGCCAGCTAAGCTCATAATTGATCAAATTGATAAAAAGTGATTTTTTGCAATTTTTAAACTGAAAAGTATCAGTTAAACCAGACACTCTCAAAGGTACCTTTGCAATATGAAAATATCAACAATTTCTCGTCCCCAAGGTGCTAATTGATATCTATAATGGCCAAAGCTTTACTTAAACCTACCTGGTACATGACAGATGCTGCGTTTGACTGGTTGTATCCCGAAAGGATACAACTACTGTCAAAACGGCATTGGACCCCAATGGGAGTGGCTAAGAAAGCCGCTCAGTTTTTAGCAAAAGATCCTGGTAAAAAGATCCTGGATATTGGGAGTGGTGTTGGGAAGTTTTGCCTTATTGGGGGACATTGCTTCCCTGATGCTTTTTTCTATGGGGTGGAACAAAGAAGTGAATTGCATCACTATGCCCTGGCAGCTAAAGAGTATACTAAAACTAATAACGCTGACTTCATTCAGGGTAACTTTACACAAATCGACTTGGCAGAGTATGACCACTTTTATTTCTACAATGCTTTTTTTGAAAATCTGGATAGTCACGGCAGGATAGATCGGCAGATCGAGTATTCCACCAGTTTGTATACTTATTATTCCCGTTACTTGTTCAAAGAACTGGATGCGAAACCCAGTGGAACAAGATTGGCGACTTTCCATAGCCTGGAAGATGAAATCCCTCCCAGCTACCAACTAGTGGATATCTCATTAGATTTTCTGTTAAAAACATGGATAAAGAAATGATTTAAATTAACCAGGATATGACCATTGATGAGTACGTGGATACAATCATTGAACAAATCGAGGTAGCAAAAGACGATAAGGAAGTGGAAAAGATCATTCAACTAGCGGTTGCAAAAATGGAGGAAAGAAAAAAGAATGGATTCATCATACAACGATGTATGGACAAATTAGGCTTTGCCATACAAGATTTATATGCCCTTGAATGTAGCTATAGACAGTGGAACTGCTACCGGTTTGCATTGACCATCATAGGGAAATTATCAGTTAAGAACATAATTAAGGATTAGAATAAAAATATCCTAATGAAGAAATCAAATTTTATCACCAGCATTTTGAAGAATAAATGTCCCCGGTGCAGAAAGGGTAAACTATTTAAAACCAGTAATCCCTACCAGCTAAAGAAAGTCCTTGATATGCACGACGAATGCCCCGTTTGTGGACAGCCAACAGAATTGGAGATCGGATTTTGGTACGGAACAGGATATGTTAGTTATGTATTGGCTGTGCTTTTCTCCATATTTAATTTAACCTGGTACTGGTTGATCTTTGGTATAACATGGAGAGATAATAGTGTGTATCACTGGCTTATTGTTAATGGAATAATACTCACACTATTTATGCCCGCGCTGATGCGTTTATCCCGGACAGTATATATTAACTTTTATGTTTACCATGACCCGGAGGCCGAAACTATTGAAAGGCAACAGAAAACCAAACAGGTTGAAAACATAAAATCATTATAGACGTATATACTGCAGGAAAAAATCAGGTAAGCAGATGAATTGCTATCCATTTTAATAGATCAAAAACCAACCCTTTTAGACAGTAAGTATCGCATATCCGAAAATTAAACAAAAGAGAGATAACGTGGTGGCCACACCGCAGTTATGTCCAATTTGAATGTCAAGAGAAGGAGCACGCTTGTGCTCCTTAATCTTATTACGATTTATTTGTAACAAAGCAACTGTTCAATATTTATAATATAGAATAATTGTTCAATTATAGTGTAAATAATATTTAGTTAACAGAAATTGTAAAAATGGATATTTTCGAAAAACTACGAAGAGATCGCGGCCCTATTGGAGAACATGCAGCGCGGGCTCATGGTTATTTTTCATTCCCTAAACTCGAGGGTGAAATTGGCGCACGAATGAAATTCCGTGGTAAGGAAAAAATTGTTTGGAGCCTGAATAATTACCTGGGCCTGGCAAATCATCCACAGGTAAGAGAAGCCGATGCCGCAGCGGCAAAAGAATTTGGTTTAGCTTCCCCAATGGGCGCACGTATGATGAGCGGCAATACCACCTATCATGAACATTTGGAAAATGAGCTGTCTGCCTTTATAAAAAAAGACGCTACTATATTATTGAACTACGGTTATCAAGGTATTCTAAGTGCAATTGACGCACTTTGTAATCGCCGCGATATTATCATCTACGATGCTGAATGCCATGCCTGCATTATAGATGGGCTAAGGCTGCATCCAGGCTACCGGTATGTTTTTAAACACAACGATATTGCTGATTGTGAAAAGCAGCTACGCCGTGCCAGGGAAATGGCTCAAAAAACAGGCGGTGGGCTCTTGTTAATAACAGAGGGAGTTTTCGGAATGGCAGGCGACCAGGGTAAGTTAAAGGAAATTGCAGCACTTAAGCCGCAATACGAATTCCGTTTATTGGTCGATGATGCTCACGGCTTTGGAACGATGGGTAAAACGGGTGCTGGAACAGGAGAAGAACAAGGGATACAGGATCAGATAGATCTCTATTTTTCCACCTTTGCAAAATCGATGGCCTCCATTGGCGCTTTTATGTCCGGGGAAAAGGAAATTATCAACTTCTTGCGATACAATATGCGCTCACAGATATTTGCGAAATCCCTTCCTTTGCCCATTGTAATTGGCAACATCAAGCGGCTGGAGCTGTTGCGGACGCAGCCTGTATTAAAAGAGAAGTTGTGGGAAAACGTAGCGAGGCTCCAACATGGGCTAATAGAAAGGGGATTTGATGTTGGTAGTACCAATTCCCCGGTAACACCCATTTACCTGAAAGGGGATATTCCCGAAGCTACTGCCATGTGCCTGGATCTGAGGGAGTACTATAATATTTTTTGCTCAATCGTAGTGTACCCGGTAATACCCCGTGGGCAGATCATCTACAGACTCATACCTACGGCAGCGCATACCTATGATGATATCACGATTACCTTAAATGCATTTAGTGACGCAAAACAAAAATTAGATAGTATGAAATATAATGTTGCTGAAATTCCGCTTGTATAGGTTATATATTAAAACAGTACAACATTTTTTACATTAAATAAAGAATATAAGTAGGTAAACAAAAAGTGCGGCCTTTACCGCACTTTTTTTATTCTTTAAATAAGTAGTCAAAACAGTGCCTGCTTAGCTATTTTGCTTTCTTACAAATTTAGTGAGAATAACGATCATCTGTCCTTCGATCCTACCTTCAATTTGAGCGGTATTGTCTTCTACCAGCCGGATGTTTTTTACAACGGTGCCCATTTTTGCATTAAGCGTGCTGCCTTTGACGTCCAGGGATTTAGTAAGCACAACGGTATCCCCATGCTGGAGGATCTGGCCATTGCAATCCCTTTGCAGGTCTACGGTGGCGTCATTTTCATGATCGCCGGTGGCTTTAGCCCAGGTAAGTATTTCATCGGAAAGGTACAGCATCTCCAGGCTTTCCGCGGCCCAGCTTTCGTTTCTTAAACGATTGAGTATACGCCAGGAGACAACTTGCACTGCCGGTACTTCACTCCACATGGACTTGGAAAGACATTTCCAATGATTGCTGTTTAATTCTGCTCTTTTTTCTACCTGTGTGAGACAGGTATCACAGAGCAGCATATACATATCCGGGTCATTGCCTTTCCCAGGAGGCACTTCATATGTTTTCAGGGAGCTGGTATCTTGGCATAGTTCACATGCATCACCGCTTCTTTGTGCTAATAATTCTTCCAGTTTCATAAAATTGTTTCGAGAAAAACTTTGCACGAAGTTACCATTTCCCCCGGAGAAATTTTCTGTTTAACTATTGTGCACTCAATATCTGTACACTGATTATGCTTTAATCCAGAAATTCAACAAATGATCTACTGCAGTACCTACCAGGTGATAACCATCCGGAACTTCTTCTTCTGAACAATGGTAGGTGGCAAGCCTTGTCCCCGCAGGCTTTTTTTCCAGTTGATCACATAAGTACCGATTATAACTATTATACCGGTACCTGGAATAGTTAAGTTTATTATCTATTTTATAAGTACCTGGCAGGTTCTCATAGAAAGAGTTAAAAAAGTAAAAATGATCATACTCCCGGAAGTCGAGGTTGATTAAATTGGCATGTATAAATGTAACATTGTTGAAACCTAACATTTCTTTTGCAATAGTGGCATAAAATACCAGGTCATTCCGCTGCTCAATTCCATAAAAGTCGGCTGCGGGGTTATAATATGCCCCACTTAGGCAAAACTTGCCAGGCCCGCTGCCTATATCCAATATTTTCACACCAGGTTCGGCTGCCAGGAAATCCGACGCCTTTTGGGCAACTGCTAAAGGTGTCCAATGCTTTTGTGCGAGTTCCCGTATATAAAGCGGATATAGATCATGAAATTTAAAATCAGAATCAAACCATTTATCTGAATGTTTGGGCAGGGAGGGTATCGTCATTGAAATACACTTAATTCATTTACAAAGGTATTTCTCAATTCATTTCTCTACAGTAAACTTTATCACCTCAAAAGATGAGTTTTTTCAATTTTAAAAATGGTAATTTTAGATGTATGAGTATCAAGGGTATTTTTCCGATAGAGAAATGGGATTTCAAGAGTGGATCCATCCTTGCTGATTTGCAGCCGGATGACTTTGAGTTGCTGATGGCCCATAAAAGCGAGCATGTATATAAAAGAAATGGTATTCTTTTTAAGGAAGGGACTTACCCATCAGGGATATTTTATATAAATAAGGGTAAGGTGAAAAAGTATAAAGTAGACAAGGATGGAAAAGAGCAGATCATCTATTTAGCCAATACCGGGGAACTTATTGGATATCATGCTATTCTTTCGGAGGATCGTTACCCTGATTCTGCCGCTGTTATGGAAGAAAGTCTCATTACTTTCATTCCTAAAGAGGATTTTTTAAAGGTATTGGAGCAATCCCCGGCGTTGAACAACAGGTTGCTTAAAACCTTAAGTCATGAGTTCGCAGTACTGGCAAACAGCCTGACCATGTTTGCTCAGAAAGTTGTGCGTGAGCGGCTGGCGCTCCAATTAATTGTTATCAGGGAAAAGTACAAAGTGAATTTTGTTGAAGGAATGCCAGTAGAAATAAATATCAGCCGGGAAGACCTGGCTAACCTCGTAGGTACAGCCAGGGAAAATGTAATAAGGATCTTAGCTGAATTTAAAGAAGAAGGCATCCTGGAAACAAAAGGCAGAAAAATTATAATAAAAAATATCAATAAGCTGGTTGCAATTGCCAATTATAAATAGGCAACATCTTATTTTGTTTCTTCCGGAATTTTTCTTTCCTGGATCTTGATACGATTTATCATCTTATTGAACCTTATTCGGAAAGCATCATAAAACATGGCAATAACCAATATAACTGCCGGTAAATAAAAGGTGTAATATTTCAAATCCAGGAATAGATATCCGCCAACGATACCTCCGGCCAGAAAAAAGAAGATAATCACTAACCGTAAAATAATTTTCCTTCTGATTCCGGCAATATTCTTACGTTGTGCCGATATGAATGCATACAGATCAATCCCAAGGTCCGTGAACATTCCAGTCAGATGAGTAGTTCTGACGACATACCCCGATATTGTGGACACAAGGGCATTTTGCATCCCCATTGCAAACAGCAGGCTACCGGCGAGATACTCTGTTTGGATGACAGACTGATCATAAGTATGTCCCAAACTACCTACCGCTACCAGGATCATTATCTCGATTATTATTGGCAATGTATAGACAGACCTTTTGTTTTGGCCGGCTCTGCCGATACAGCAGCTGGAAAAGAATGCACCGGTTAGGAAAAGCAAGAGCCATAATCCAACCATCCGCGCTGCACGCAGGTCCCCGGTTGCTAATTTATGCGCCAGCAACGCTGCATGCCCGGTTACATTAGTTGTAAGAACAGAAAAGGCGAATAAACCGGCCGCATTTACCATTCCTGCAGTAAAGCACAAAAGAACAGCTAACCGTAAATTGTGTTTATAATTCCGCTTCCTTCCCGTATGACGCAGCATATATTACTTCCTTTAGCTATTGGGCATCAGTATAATTATAAGCTATCCGCAAATTTTCGGTTTTAAACAAGGTTCATTATCAAAAAATCCTGGAGGTATATGGAAGCATAGCGTAAGCAGCTCCACTGTGTACTATCGTAATCAAGTGGTGACCGTTTTTCCAGCCAATCCTGCAATTTTGTTAGAAAAGGCCTGATCAGATCTGCACCTCCCTGTTTCTCAATATCTGCTATTGCGTGCGAAATAATTATTGCTACCTGTTCGTTGCTCTGTGCAGTCTTCAGTTGTTCCGTTATCAGCAAAAAATATTTATCTGTCTTCATCATTAACTAATTCACTTCCATACCTTGATGATGGTTTGCATCTATCTTTTAATCCACATCTTTAAGAGAAAATCAACGGTTGCGTCCACCAACTGGTAACTGGGAGGCACTTCGTCTTCCAAACTATGAAATGTCACCAACCTGGTACCACTGGGTTTAGCATCCAGTTCTTTGAACAGGTACTGAGAATAATAGTAATACAGAATTGTTGAATATTCAGTCAGTTGGTCAATATGTCCATCGCTGGCAAGGTTTTCAAAGAATGCATTATAAAAGTAGAAATGGTCATATTCCGCAAAATCTATTTGCGTAAAATTCCCATGAATAAAATTTACATTCCTCGTTCCGGTTAGACCCTTGGCAGATATTGCAAATTTATATAGTTCTTGCCTTTGCTCGATGCCGTGGAAAGAAACCTCTGGGGAAAAATGTCCGCCGATAAGGCAAAACTTACCGACACCACTACCTATATCCAGGATTTTTTTTCCAGGTTCCGTAGCCAGGAATTTTGCTGATTTCTTTGCTACTCCCATTGGGGTCCAATGTTCCCTGGATAGCTGCCGTATCCTTTCCGGATATAGTAAGTCAAATGCTGCGTCGTTTATATAGCAGGTTTGTTCTATTAAAGTATTTTGCACCATTGCACTCAGGAAATTTTTATAGCGCGGGTCAGCTTTTGATATTCTTCTGGAGAAAGCAGTGGTTCCTGTTTATTACTGAACTGCAACGGTGTTAAAAAAAATACCCAACCATTGTCCTGGGGACTTTCCAGGATCAGGTCTAAATAGCCTGCCAGTTTTGGATTTGGGCCTAGAATCACACAGCTTACGGGAGCATGTATGGGGATGTTGTAATCTTCTGAAAGAAGTTCCGCTACCAAAACCCCTTTATTGACGGTTCCACGCTGCCGATGCCATTTTATGCTGTCAATCTTTTTAATTCCTTTAAGCTTAAAAGCGGAAATGCCCACAAAGCCCACAGTACCATTGAAATCAATCCACTCGTGATCGCTGGTAAAATGCATCCTGGAACGTGAGGTAGTTGATATTTTCATTCTGCAAAGGTACTTTTGGATCGGTTGGGTTTAACTGATACTTTTCAATATAAAATCTGCAAAAAATCACTTTTAGATTTATTGATTAATCATATACATAGCATCTTTCCCGTGTACGGGACGGTGCTGCTATCGCCGGCTTCCTTCCATGCTCATTACCACAACTCTTAATTGCAGCAGCTGAAGGCGGTTTGGGGGCTGCTCCTGAAAGCAGCCCCCAAAGGGCCAACCGTCATCATTTACCAAGCATTGAACATTTGCAATCAAAGAACTAATTTGATGTCGGCATTCATTCAGCACACTCAGTAACCCGGGTTCTGTACCAGGTTAGGATTCAGCACTTTTTCACTGGTAGGTATAGGATAAAGGCGTTTGCGGGTGTCGTTGTCCGTTTTAAAACCCCAGGCGTCTTCGAACTTGCCGAAGCGGATAAGGTCATTACGGCGCCAGCCTTCCCAGGCCAGCTCGCGGGCGCGTTCTTCCAGCAGCTCATCGAGGGTGATGGCGGTAACGGTGGGCGCGCTTGCGCGGGTGCGGATCTTGTTCACCAGCACAACGGGGGGTTGCAGCTCGCCATTGACGGTAGTGGCCGCGGCGCCGCGCAGGATGGCCTCTGCCTTCATGAGCAGCACGTCTGCCAGGCGGAATACCGGCATATCGTTGTTCTGCATACGGGTAGAGGGGTTGGCGTTCTTGTCAGGGTAGTATTTAACAGAACGTACGCCTTTGGCTTTTGCCAGCTCGTCGTTGCCTATGTCCATATTAGCCGGGTCGCCGCGCAAGAGCATTTCCGGGGTGAAATCCAGCTGCCAGGTATAGGGATCTTTTGCGTCTGCGCCGGTGTAGCTATCGTCCACGCCTACTTTGGTGGTGGCGATGGTGATGGGTTTACCAGCGTTGTCAAATTGTTTACCTGCCAGCCAGGTGGTATTGCGCACATCGCCCGCCAGGTTAAACTTGGCATAGTAGGAGGCGATGGTGCTCATGGCGATACTGGGCCGGAAGGGCAGGCTGTATTTATCCACCAGGGCGGTATGCAGGCCAAAGCGGGAGAACTGGCAGCCATCGATCTTATTAGCGTCGTAAGGCACGGCAAAGATGGTTTCTGTGATCTGCGGGCCGTTCTCTGGCGCGAAGATGGCGATGTAGTTAGCGTCCAGGCTGTATCGTTTACCTGCCAGGATGCTGTCTGCCATGGCCACTACTTCTGCATTCCGTTGCTGACCGGTATATACAGGTGCGTTCAGGTACAGTTTTTCCAGCATGGCAAAAGCCATCCATTTGGTGGGGCGGCCATAGGTGATGGCGCCGGTGCGGTCGTCCAGGTCTGGTATGATGGCTTTTAACTCGCTTTCGATAAAGGCGGCTACATCGGCACGTTTAGACTGTTCCGGCGCAGTTTTGCTGCCAAATACCGTTACAATGGGGATGTTGCCATACAGGTCCATCATAAAGAAGTGGTACAGGGCACGCATGGCGCGCATTTCTGCAATGGCCCTGGTACGGCTGGCGCTCTCCGGTGCTGGTTCAAACAGCAGCAGGATACGGTTGCAGGTATTAATACCACCGTAGCCCCATTCCCATACGCCTTGTACGTTGGGGTGATCGGGCGTCCAGCTGTGTTGATGCAGCTGGCGGTACTGGCCACCATCCACATAGTTGCCGCCGCGGGCGGGAATGATAGCAGCGTCTGTGCTCATCTCCTGCATACGCCAGTAGTCCACGGCATAACGGGTAGGCAACTGAGAGTAGGCAGGCCCGGTAGCGGCAATAAAAGAGGCTTCGTTGGTGGGGAAGTTGCCTTCCGTATATTCAGATTCAACGGGCACATCCAGTTTGGTACAGGCACTGAGTGCGAGTAAAAAGGCGGCGCCGGGTATGATCAGTTTTTTCATGTTGTTTCCTTTAATAGTCATTAGAAATTCACGTTCAGGCCTAACAGGTAAGAGCGAGTCTTAGGATAGTAGTTATTGTTGTCTATACCCGGCTCCAGGCCGCCCAGCGGTACTTCCGGATCAATACCGCGGTAGTTGGTGATCACGAACAGGTTGTTGGCGGTGGCATAGATGCGCAGCGCTTTTATGAAGCGGTTGTGCATTGGCACGCTATAACCCAGGGTGGCGTTATCCAGGCGCAGGTAAGAGCCGCTTTCCAGGAAACGGTCAGACCGGTAGAAGGCGTTGTTATCTGTGCTGGGCTCCTGCAGGGCGAATTTGGCGATGTTATAGTTGGCGGCATCTGTAGGGTTGTTCAGCGAAGCTAATGTGCCGTTCAGGATCTTATTGCCTATTACGCCGCGAACGAAAATGTTCAGGTCAAAATTGCCATAGCTGAAGGTGTTGTTCCAGCCGTATTGCAGTTTGGGCTGCGCGCTGCCGGCATAATACAGATCGTCTGTGCCGGGCGTGATGGTGAGCGAGCCGTCTGCTTTCTGGAACTGGGAATTGCCATCTTTATCCTTACCCATGTATTTGAGCAGGTAGAAAGCGCCCAGGGCTTCATTCTCCATCACCTGCTGTGACCAGAAGCTGGTCTGGCCTTTACCGCCCAGGTAAGCGGTGCGGATGAGGGAGAGCTTCAGATCGTTGTTGGAAAGGGATACGATGTTGTTCTTGTTATGCGCCAGGTTCAGGTTGCTCTGCCAGCGGAATAAGCGGTGCTGGATGATCATGGCATTCAGCTGCAGCTCTATGCCTTTATTGTTCATCTTACCTACGTTGGCCAGCAGCTGCGGCACCAGGTATTGGCTGGCGGGCACGTTGTAGGTCCAGATAAGGTCTTGCGTACGTTTGTTATACACGTCTATGGAACCGCCCAAACGGCCTTTCAGGATGGCAAAGTCCAGGCCTATATTGGCCATGCTGGTGCTTTCCCATTTCAGGTCCGGGTTAGGGTTCTGGGAAGGGCCAATGGAGGTGATAAGGCCGCCGTTATAATAGAACCAGCTGCCGGGGTTATACCGGAGTATGGCCGTAAAGGCGCCAAAACCCAGGGCGTTACCGGTAACGCCGTAGCCGGCGCGCAGCTTCAGATCATCCAGCCAGGCGGCGCCCTGCATAAAGGGCTCTTCCTTGATCTTCCAGGCGGCGGATACGGCGGGGAAGATACCCCAGCGGTTATTCTTACCAAATACGGAGGAGCCATCGCGGCGGGCAGATACCTGTAACAGGTATTTGTTATTAAAGCTATAGTTAGCGCGTGCGTAGAAGGAGATAAAGCGGTAGATATCGATATGCTCATCGCCATAATCCACCACATCGCCGGGCGGCAGGTTGCCTGCGCCCAGGTTGTTATAACCTAATGCATCTGTTACAAAGTTTTTGTTGGAAGCCTGGAAACCGTCGTTACGGCGGTCTTCCTGCCAGGAGTAACCGGCCAGCAGTTTTACATCGTGCAGGCCAAAGGTCCTGTCATAGTTGAAGTAAGTTTCCAGGATCTTTTTGGTGTTGCTGAAAGCGCTGCGGGTGGCACGGCCATTGTTTTTCTGGGCCAGGCCGGAGAAATGGTTGTAATAGATATCGCGGTTGATCTGCTCATCCTGCATGGACATGTTGATATTGTACTTCAGGCCAGGGAGCAGCTTCAGCTCCGCGCGCACATTACCCAGCATGATCTTGGTCTTGGTGCGGTCTTCGTTGTTATCTATCAAAGATACCGGGTTCAGGTAGTCGCGGGTGCGGGAAAAGTCTTCTTTATAGCTACCGTCTGCGTTTTTGATATTCACCGTAGGCATGAACAGCAGCATGTTAGGGAATACCAGGTCCGGTATACGGTATTGGGTGCTGATGCTATTGCTGAGGGAGAGGTTCAGTTTCAGGCGGTCGTCGAAGGCTACTTGTTCCAGGTTGCCGCGTACGTTGATCCTTTCCAGTGAGGAGCCTTTCATGATACCATCGTTGCTCAGGTAGTTTACGCTGCCGCTGTACATGGTATTATTCTGGCCACCGCCAAAAGAGAGGTTATGGTTATGCGATACGCCGGTGCGGGTCACTTCCTTTTGCCAGTCTGTATTAGCGCCGTCATCGTCAGCAGGGGCCAGGGCCTTATTGTTATCTGCGAGGTATTTGCGCATCTCATCGCCAGACATCATCTCTATTCTTTTAGATACCTGTTCCAGGGCGCCATAGGCATTGTAGTTCACCCAGCTTTGGCCGTTTACGGCGCGGCGGGTAGTGACGATGATCACGCCATTGGCCGCGCGGGCGCCGTAGATAGCGGTGGAGGCCGCATCTTTCAGAACGTCTATGGAAATGATATCGCTGGTGGCCACCAGTTGTATAGAAGCGCCGGGTACGCCATCTATCACGTAGAAAGGCTCCTGTGCTTCGCCGCCACGGAGGGTAGACGGGCCGCGCAGGGTAATGGAAGGGGTGGCATTAGGATCGCCGCTGCGGGTTACGGTCAAACCGGGCACCTTGCCTTGCAGCAGCTGCTCCGGAGAACTGAAGACGCCGGCGTTAAAATCTTTTGTTGACACATGACTAACGGCGCCGGTAAGGTCGCCTTTTTTGGTACTGCCATACCCTACCACTACCACGCTGGTCAGCATACTGGCGTCTGCTTTTAATTGCAGCTTCAGTTCCCTTTGACCATGCAGCAGGGTGCGGGCGGTCTTATAGCCTATATAACTTAATACCAGGGTATCCTGTGCGGGATCTGCGGATAAGGTAAAGTTGCCCTTATCATCCGTCATGGCGCCGCCAGCGCCGCCCTGGATGCTTACGCCGGGCAGGGGCGTACCGTTTTCGTCGGTTACGTTACCTTTTACTGGTACACGTTGCAGGGGGCCTTTTTCCGGCGCTTTGATGATGATCACGCCTTCTTTTTCTGTGTACTGCAAACCGGTGGATTGCAGCAGGTCCTTTAGAACATCCGCCAGGGGCTGGTTGCGGTAGCGGTGCGCGCTTACGCGGTAGCTGCCCAGTTTGGCGGCGTCATAGATGAGGTTAATGCCGGCTTCTGTTTGCAGCTGTTTGAGTGCTGTGGTTAAAGGACCGGCTTTTACCTGTAGTTCTTTTACCGTTTGTGTTTGCTGTTGTGCAAAAGCTGCCGGTACACCTGCGGAAAGGCAGAGCGCCAACGCCGCCATCAGCACGGGCGAACGGTTCTTGTGTTTAGTGCATAGAGGAGTAATACGTCTAATCATAGCGTACAGTTTTATTATAGTCTAAGTGGTTTGATGCTCTTTAGTTCCTGGTCATTCGTTGATAGTCTTAGATATCAGGCCTTTGTCTTTGGTTAATGACCGTTAGCGCCTAACGGTCATTAACTATTAATGATTGTTTGTTACTTCATAACGATTATTCGCTTTTTTATGGAATTGTATGTCGTGGTTACCCAGTTCCTCCAGTACAGCAATAATCTGTTCCACGCGCATTTTCGTATCTAAGGAGCCGCTGATGAGCAGGTCGCCTTTATATTGTTGTGTAAAAGTTACCGGGTAATATTCCTGCAGGAGGGCCAGCACTTCCGGCAGCGGTGTTTGTTCAAATACCATACGGTTCTTCACCCATCCTTCCAGGGCATTGTTATTGGCGGGCGACAGGGTAACGGCGTTATCCTGGCGGCTGATGTGCATCTGGCGGCCGGTTTCCAGCAGGCCTAATACCTGTTGCTGGCGGCTTACGCGGACCTTACCGGTGTTTACGGCTATGCGCCAGTCCGGCAGCTGCTGATAGGCCTGCACATCAAAGGAGGTGCCCAGTACCTCTATCTGCAGGCTATCTACGGCTACGGTAAAGGGTTGGGTAGCATTTTTTGTCACTTCAAAGAAAGCTTCCCCGCGCAGCAGCTGTATATGGCGGCTTTGCGGGTAGCTTTCAGGATATAACAGTTCAGAATTAGGTGCTAAATAGATACGGGTGCTGTCTGGCAGGGTCATTACCTTCTTTTCGCCCAGGCCGGTCTGCAGGGAGGCATACGCGGGAGGCTGGGGGGCGGTCAGGAAACGGATGAGCAGCGCGCCTACGGATACCAGGCCTACCACGGCAGCGGCCACACCGGTGCGGCGCCATATCATGCGCCGTACTTTTTGCTGCTGCCCGGTCTTACGGCGGATGGCCTGTAAGAGCTGGCGGCGCAGGTGCTCCTTGTCTTTGTCAGAGAGCGTTTTGCCTGGGTAAGGCTCAGTGGCGGCCAGCGTATCGAGCCAGTCCGTAATGGACTGCTCTTCTGCCGGGGCGGTCTGGCCTTCCAGGTAACGCTCAATTAGTCTTTTAACGATCTGACGCATGCAGGATGGTTGTTTCCCTATAAGTTGCACAACCTTTCGTTTTTAACTATTGGATGGAGCAGCTTAACATTTTGGTAATATAGGGGAGGGGGGAGGTGGCCGCCGGGGCTTAAAGGAACATCATCAATTTACCGATGATCCCCCGGGCTTTATGGTAGGCATTATTAAGCTGGTTGCGCACGGTTTGTTCTGCGGTGCCATTCAGCCGGGCGATCTCCCGGATGCTCAGCTCATCAAAATGGTACCAGCGGAATACCTGGCGTTCTTTTTCCGGCAGGGCCTGCAGGTCTTCCTGTAATTGAGATAGTATATCTTTGTGGATCAGCGTGTTAAGGGTGAGCTCTGAACGCAGCTCTTCGTGCAGTACAAATTTCTCGAGGTGTTTTTCCTTCAGGCCGTTGTCCCGGAATTTGCAGAGGATCTTTTTGCGTACGGCGCTGAAGAGGTAATAGCGGATATGGGTCTGGATCTGAAGCTGTTCCCTTCGTTCCCAGATATCGGCAAAGAGGTCCTGGATAAGATCGCGGGCGTCTTCTTCACTGGCCAAAATACGGGCTGTGTACTGATAAAGTTCTTCCCAGTACGTATTAAATAATGTCTCAAATGCTCTGAAATCCCCTTTCCGCATTTGATCTACCAGTATGTCAGGTAGTTGAGAAGGTGTCATAAAATATCCGCCCCTAAAGATAGCCGGTGGGAAGGTAGGAAAAATAATCGTGCAAAAAAGATTGCAAAGGCTTAACATTGGGGTAAGCAAGGCTTTTTGCAGTATTATTTTATTTATATATTCAGTTGCAGCGCTTAAACAATGAAAAACAATATACTGGACGCCTCCGGCAATAAGGCATTATTACTGCCCATAGACGCCGCCATATCTTTTACGCCATTTATAGAGTATATGAAACAGCGGGCGGCGGAGGAAACAACCATCAAGGGCAATTTTTACAGGACGGTCCTGCATCATTTTGAGGAAATGCAGGTAGCGGGGAAGGAGCTGCCCATAGAGGAAATGAAGAATTACGAGGCCCTGCTGCAATACATGTATGCCTCCAATACACCGCCGCTGGCCAATGAAAAGGAGCTGGCCTGGGGCCTTAGCTTTCCTTTTCAGCCTTATATCTTTTATGGTACGGATATGCTGTATGAACTGCTGGAGCGGCGGCAGGAAGGGCATGATGTATATGAGATGACCAAAACGCCGGAAGAGTTTCACCGGGACCGCCTGCAGCTGGTGTACTCCTTTATCCTTAAAAGGCTGTATGATTTTGAGTCGCCTGTAAAATCAGGGCTCTATCACTCCGGCATTAATACGGTTACCGGCCTGCTGGAATATTATACGGTAAATGTGAATACAGATTTTATTACCGTTACGCATAAAGGGGAGCTCCCCACGCTGGATTGCGATCAGTTATATATGCAGCTGAGCCAGGGGGCCGGCTTCGAGATCCTGGAATCTACCCTGCCGCTGGATATGTTCCAGTTCCGGGGCATTGCTATCTGTACCATTAAGGATATTACGCCTTATAAGGCGGTGGATAATATACGCCGGGTGCGCCTTACACGCAACCAGGAAGATGTAGTGGCAGCCCGGGAGAGCGTGATACGGTCCCTTAAAACGCTGGTGCGCACGAATAAGATAGAGTTTGACCTGTTTCCGCTGGTACGCATCAATAACGAGCCGGTATATGGTTTTGCCAAAAGCGGTACGGGAGTGTTGTTTGCGGTGTGGGGCGAGGATGCGCTGACGCCGGAGGAGTTTAAGCGGGAGGCCAGCGGTTTTGCGGCTAATCCTAACTTCTTTTTTTCGCCGGATATTTACAGGGAGGCGCCGTCTGACGAATATGATTTCCTGGAAAGGTTCCGTCAGCAGGGGGTACGTTCCCTGGCCCTGTTTCCCGTATTCTTTAATCATGCGCTGGCGGGCGTGCTGGGCATGCATACCTGGGGCGATGATACTTTTGACGAGAAGACACTGGCCCTGCTGGAGCCCGCACTTGCCCCAGTTGGCCAGCTGTTGCAGATCTATATTGACGAGTTTAACCTGGAGATAGAGAACATTGTAAAGGAAAAGTTCACTTCCCTGCAACCCGCTGTGCAGTGGAAATTTAACGAAGCCGCCTGGCATTACCTGCAGGCAAAGAGTAAGAACCTGCCTACCAAAACGGAGCATGTGCATTTTAATGATGTGTATCCTTTATATGGGGCCATTGATATACGCAACTCTACGGTGGAACGGAACAACGCTGTAAAAGCAGATCTGGACAGCCATCTGCGTTTATTGACCACCCTGCTGACGGACCTGCACGAAAAGCAGCATTCCTCCCTGCTGGAGGAAGCCATCTTCACTGCCCGTAAATGGCAGCAGGTAGTGCAGCAGGAGCAGCTAACGGCCACGGATGAAACAAACCTCAATTATTTCCTCACAGAAGGTACCGTGCCGTACCTGAAGCATCTGGCACAGCAACAACCAGCTACCCGCGCTGCTGTTGACGCCTATGTGCAACTGCTGCATCAAACGGATGGCGAGTTGCAGGAGCACCGCCATGCACTGGAATTATCCATGCAAACTATTAACAGCGCGATCAATAATTACTTTGAAACAGAGAAACATGTACTGCAGCAGTCCTATCCCTGCTACTTTGAAAAATTCCGCTCTGACGGAATTGAGTACGATATTTATATAGGTCAATCTATTGCGCCGGATAAACCTTTTGACCATTTTCACCTGAAACATCTGCGCCTGTGGCAACTATCCTCCATGGCCGCTATCACCAAACTTACCCGGGAACTGTTACCCACACTGGCAGTGCCGCTGCAGACCACCCAGCTTATCTTTGCGCATAACCATACCATCGACATCAGCTTTAGGGCGGATGAGCGGCGGTTTGATGTGGAAGGCACCTATAATATCCGTTACCAGATGATCAAGAAACGGATAGATAAGGTGCATATACGCAATACCAATGAAAGATTAACGCAGCCGGATAAGCTGGCGCTGATCTATTTTAGCCGTAAGGATGTAGATGATTATCTGCCCTTTATGCAATATCTGCAGGAAACGGGCGTATTAAAGCAGGATATGGAGGAACTGGAGCTGGAAGACCTGCAGGGGCTAAGCGGTTTAAAAGCGTTGCGGGTCACCGTCGCCTAAAATATTACTGCGTGTAAACATAATATATTATCTTTATTTTGAAAGCTGTTGTATGCTTTGAAAGACCAGCAAACAGCAGGCTGGACAATAATTTGCATCCACTTATGCGTATCTGAAATCCGCAAGGGTATTGAACAAACCAGTTAAAAAAGACGAACAGCCAAGGCTTACGCAAGTAGGCCGTTTTACGCTCTAATGCCTCTACAACAATGAATACCAGGAAAAAAGCAGCCGGTAATGGCACGAGTCCGGCTAAAGCAGCATCAAAAAAAGATGCGATCCCTGCCTCCCGAAAACCACAACCTGCTGATGATCAAATGGCTCCTGCCTTACAGGATGAACTGGATGACCGCCGGTTATTACAGGTATTGTCTGAAGTGAAGAACGGCAATTTTAGTGTGCGCATGCCCGTAGACAATATTGGCCTGAGCGGCAAGATCTGTGACACGGTGAACGAGATCATCACGTTGAATGAAATGCTGGTGGAAGAACTGCTGCTGGCCCGTAATACCATTGGTAAAATGGGTAAGCTCAATCACCGTGTAGCCATGCCGCGTACGGCCAAGGGTGCATGGAATGAGGCAGTGGGCTCTATAAATACCCTGATCTCTGACCTGGTGCATCCCACCATCGAAATAGCCCACGTGATCAGCTCCGTGGCCAAAGGCGATCTTTCCCAGGAAATGACCTTACAGATAGAGGACCATGTGCTGCAGGGCGAGTTTGCCCGTATAGCCACGGAGGTGAACGGCATGGTGAAACAGCTGAACCTCTTTTCCAGGGAGGTAACGCGCGTGGCGCTGGAAGTAGGATCTGAAGGAAAGCTGGGCGGACAGGCCAAAGTAAAGGATGTGGCCGGTGTGTGGAAAGACCTGACAGACTCCGTGAACCAGATGGCGGACAACCTGACGGCCCAGGTGCGTAATATCGCGGATGTAACTACCGCGGTGGCCAGGGGCGACCTGTCTAAGAAGATCACCGTGGATGTAAAAGGGGAGATCCTGGAGCTGAAGGATACCATTAACACGATGGTGGACCAGCTGAACTCCTTCTCCTCAGAAGTAACGCGCGTGGCGCGTGAAGTGGGTACGGAAGGTAAACTGGGCGGGCAGGCTACGGTAAAAGGCGTGGGTGGCGTATGGAAAGACCTGACGGACTCCGTGAACCAGATGGCCGGTAACCTCACGGCCCAGGTGCGTAATATCGCGGATGTGACCACGGCGGTGGCATTGGGTGACCTATCGCGCAAGATCACGGTGGATGTACGCGGCGAAATACTGGAATTAAAGAATACCATCAATACCATGGTGGACCAGCTGAACTCCTTTGCATCCGAAGTAACGCGCGTGGCGCTGGAAGTAGGTACAGAGGGTAAGCTGGGGGGCCAGGCCAAGGTACAGGGCGTAGGCGGTACCTGGAAAGACTTAACGGACTCCGTGAACCAGATGGGATCGAACCTCACGGCCCAGGTGCGTAATATTGCGGAAGTAACAACGGCGGTAGCCAAAGGGGATCTGTCGCGCAAGATCACGGTGGATGTAAAAGGGGAGATCCTGGAGCTGAAGAACACCATCAACACGATGGTGGACCAGCTAAACGCGTTTGGCTCGGAAGTGTTCCGCGTGGCGCGCGAAGTAGGCTCTGAAGGTAAGCTGGGCGGCCAGGCAGATGTACCGGGCGTAAAAGGCCTGTGGAAAGATCTGACGGACTCTGTGAACATCATGGCATCCAACCTGACCTCGCAGGTGCGTAATATTGCGGAGGTGACCACGGCGGTGGCCAACGGTGACCTATCCCGCAAGATCGAAGTGGACGTAAAAGGAGAGATCTTAAAACTAAAGAATACCATCAACACGATGGTGGAACAGCTACGCGCCTTTGCATCCGAAGTAACGCGTGTGGCGCGTGAAGTGGGCACCGATGGTAAGCTGGGCGGACAGGCCTTTGTGCCGGGCGTTGCCGGTACCTGGAAGGACCTTACGGACTCCGTGAACCAGATGACGGGCAACCTGACCTCGCAGGTGCGTAACATTGCGGAAGTGACCAAGGCCGTAGCCTCCGGTGACCTTTCCAAGAAAGTGACCATCGACGTAAAAGGAGAAATATTAGACCTCAAGAATACCATCAATACCATGGTGGACCAGCTGAACTCCTTTGCCTTTGAAGTAACGCGCGTGGCGCGTGAAGTAGGCACGGAAGGTAAGCTGGGCGGCCAGGCAGAAGTACAGGGCGTAGGCGGTACCTGGAAGGACCTCACAGACTCCGTGAACATGATGGCCTTTAACCTTACCAACCAGGTGCGCGGTATTGCCAAGGTAGTGACCTCTGTGGCGACGGGTAACCTGAAACAGAAGCTGTCCATCGTATCCCGTGGGGAGGTGGCGCAGCTGACAGAGACCATTAATGAAATGATCGATACCCTGGCGCTGTTTGCGGACCAGGTAACTACCGTGGCCCGCGAAGTGGGTGTGGAAGGGCGTTTGGGCGGTCAGGCCAGTGTGCCCGGCGCTTCCGGTATCTGGAAGAACCTTACGGAGAACGTGAACCAGCTGGCAGAGAACCTTACCACCCAGGTACGCGCCATCTCCGCGGTGGCATCCGCCGTAACCAAAGGCGATCTTACCCAGATGATCCGCGTAGAGGCCAAAGGCGAAGTGGAAGAACTGAAGGATACCATCAACCAGATGATCGCCAACCTGAAAGAGACCACGCTGCGTAACCAGGAGCAGGACTGGCTTAAATCCAACCTGGCCAAGTTTACGCAGATGCTGCAGGGCCAGAAGGACCTGAATACGGTAACCCGCCGGATCCTCTCTGAGCTGGCGCAGGTAGTGCAGGCACAGAAAGGTATGTTCTATATACTGGAAGACGAATCCCTGAACCCTAAACTGAAGCTGTTTGCCGCATACGCCTATGGGGATGAAGTGAGCCTATCCCGCGAGTTTGCCATGGGACAAGGCCTGGTAGGACAGTGTGCCATGGAGAAGAAACAGATATTGCTGACGAACGTGCCGGGGGATTATATCAAGATCAGCTCCGGATTGGGAGAGGCTACGCCGCTTAACCTGATCGTACTGCCGGTATTGTTTGAAACACAGATCAAGGCGGTGATAGAGCTGGCCTCCTTTGACACGTTTAACCAAACGCACCTGGACTTCTTAAGTCAGCTGACAGAAAGTATTGGTATCGTGTTGAACACCATTGAAGCGAACTCCCGTACAGAGGCCCTGCTGGAACAATCCCAATCCCTGGCGGATGAGCTGCGCCTGGCCAACGAAGAGCTGCAGGATAAAGCCCACCTGTTGGTGAAACAGAAGGATGAGGTGGAAGAGAAGAATATGGAAGTGGAAGAGGCCCGCCGCTCGCTGGAAGAAAAAGCAGAGCAGTTGCAGCTGACCTCTAAGTATAAATCAGAGTTCCTGGCTAATATGTCGCATGAGTTGCGGACCCCGTTAAACTCCCTGCTGATACTGGCCCAACAGCTATATGAGAACCATGAGGGCAACCTGAGCGAAAAACAGGTGCGGTACGCTAAAACGATCCACAGCTGCGGGGATGACCTGATACAGCTGATCAACGATATCCTGGATCTGTCCAAGATCGAATCCGGGTACATCTCCACGGACTTTATCAATGTACGCTTTAGCGAGGTGGTGGCGTTTGTAGAAACGACCTTTAAACATATCTCGGAGAGCAAGAACCTGCGTTTTGGCATCAGCATAGATGAACAGCTGCCGCAAAGCCTGGAAACGGATGTGCAGCGGTTGAACCAGATCTTAAAGAACCTGTTGTCCAATGCCTTTAAGTTTACGGAAAAAGGAGAGGTACGGCTACGGGTATATGAAGCCAAGCATAACTGGAAAACATCCAACGCCAGCCTGGACAATGCTGCCCGTGTGGTGGCCTTTGAGATCAGGGATACGGGTATTGGTATCTCCAAGGATAAACAGAACATTATATTCGAGGCATTCCAACAGGCAGAAGGCTCTACCAGCCGTAAATACGGCGGCACTGGCCTGGGCCTTTCCATTAGCCGTGGACTGGCAGACCTGCTGGGCGGCTCTATAGAGCTGGAAAGCGAAGCCGGCAGAGGTAGCTCGTTCACGCTGTTCCTGCCGGTGCAATACAACCCGGCAGATATTAAGAAGGAAAAGCCCAGCAACCGTACGGCGGTACAGTATACGCTGACGGAGGGAGGCGAAGCAGTATCGTTCCAGTCTGTGACCACTATCAAAACAGCAGACACACGCGACCTGGAAGGGCTGAATGAGATCATTAATGAAACCGGCGATGACCGTACGCATATCACGGAAACAGACAAGGTGATACTGATCGTGGAAGATGATGTGCGTTTTGCCAAGATCATGCAGGAGAAAGCGCATGAAATGGATCTGAAAGCCGTTGTGGCCACCAGCTTTGGCGAGGTGTTCGATCTCACCAATAAGTTTAACCCCATAGCCGTAACGCTGGATGTGAAGCTGCCGGACGCCAGTGGCTGGCGTGTGCTGGACCTGTTCAAAAATGATGTGAACCTGCGGCATATCCCCATCCATCTTATTTCCGGTGAGGAGAACCGCCTGCTGGCCATGCACCGCGGGGCGCGCAGCTTTAACCTGAAGCCCATGAAGGCGGAGGCCATGACGGTGCTGTTCCAGCGTATCATAGAACAAGACAGCCGCAAATTCAAAAAAGTGCTGGTGGTGGAAGACAATGCCCTGGAAGCCGGCCAGATAGCGGCCGTACTGGATAATGACGATCTGATAGAAATAGAAGTGGCTGCCAATGGCCAGGATGCGCTGGATCATCTGCACCATACCTCTTATGATTGTATCATTGCGGATTATATGCTGCCGGATATTGACGGCGCGGACTTTATCACGAACGTGTATACCATCAACAAACAGAATACCACGCCGGTGATCGTATATTCCGCCAAAGACTTTTCCGTGAAGGAGAAATCGAGGATAAAACAATATGCGAATAAGATACTGATGAAGGGCAGTAGTTCCCTGGAGCTATTGCTGGAAGAGACCGTGCTGCAGCTGCACCTGGACCACCAGGTACTACAGCCGGACAAGCGGAAGATGATAGAAGAGCTGCGCTCCCGTAAGGATGTGCTGCTGCATAAAAATGTGCTGGTGGTGGATGATGATGTGCGTAACCTGTTTGCGCTGACAACCGCGTTTGAGCGTTACCAGATCAACACCATTACGGCGGAAAGCGGCAAGGAAGCCATTAATATCATGGCGGAGAACAACCAGATAGATATTGTGCTCATGGACATCATGATGCCGGAAATGGACGGCTATGAGACCATGCAGAAGATACGGAGGGAACATACGAACAGCGCCTTGCCTATTATTGCGGTAACCGCCAAGGCAATGAAGGGCGACCGGGAGAAATGCCTGGAAGCAGGGGCCTCCGATTATATTACGAAACCACTGAAGATTGACCAGCTGCTGTCATTGATGCGTATATGGTTATACAGATGATTAACAGGCTTATTATTAAAAACAATTATGCGGCTACAGGAAAATGATCCGGTAAAAATATTAGTGGTGGATGACAGACAGGATAATCTATTGTCCATATCCTCCATCCTCGAGCGGGAGAGTTATATCACCGTTAAAGCGAACTCCGGCAGGGCTGCGTTAAAGATCCTGCTGCAGGAGTACGATTTTTCGCTTATACTGATGGATGTGCAGATGCCGGACATGAACGGCTTTGAGACCGCCGCGCTTATCTATGAGCGCGACAGGCTGAAGAATATCCCCATCATCTTTGTTACTGCGTACAGCCATGAGGAAGAAGCTATTTTTAAAGGCTATAAAGTTGGCGCGGTAGATTTTCTCTACAAGCCGGTGAACCCGGAGCTGCTGCGTATTAAGGTGGGCGTGTTTGTAGAGCTGTACCGGAAAACACAGTCACTCATCGCGCAGGAACAAAAGCTGCTGAGCATTAACGCCTCCCTGCAAAAAGAGATAGAGGAACGCGAAGCCTCTGAACAGAAGGTGCGGGAGCTGAACCGGCAACTGCTGGATAACAACATACGCCTGAAAGCCGCCAATGAAGAGCTGGACCGTTTTGCGTATGTGGCCTCGCATGACCTGCAGGAGCCGTTGCGCAAGATCCGCATGTTCAGCGATCTGATATTGCAGAAGAAATCCAGCACTACGGAACTGGATAAACATATACAGCGTATTAACAGCGCTACTGAGCGTATGCAGCAACTGGTGAATGACCTGTTGCATTTCTCGCGCCATGCAACCAGCAAGGGCGATTTTGTGGAGATAAGCCTGAACGAGATCGTACAGGAAGCCCTGAAAGAGCTGGAGATCAAGATCCAGCAAAGCAATGCCCGTGTAGTGATAGACCAGCTGCCATCCGTGCTGGTGATCCCTACTTTGATGCAGCAGGTGTTTTATAACCTGGTGGCCAATGCTATTAAGTTCTGTAAAAAGGGTACTGCGCCGGAGGTGCATATCTACCTGGGCCAGGAAGAGCACCATCCTACAGCTAACGGTAATGGCGGATCTTATTACAGTATATGTGTTAAGGATAACGGTATTGGCTTTGAAACCAAGTACCTGGAAGATATCTTCATCCCTTTTAAACGCCTGCATAGTTACCAGGAGATAGAGGGCAGCGGCATCGGGCTATCTATCTGCAAAAAGATCATGGAGCAGCACCAGGGGTTTATTACTGCGACCAGCCAGGTGAATGACGGGGCCACGTTTATTGTGGGCATACCCGGGCAACGGTTGGATTGACGGGGGATGGACGTTATTATAAGCCAGCCACATTTTCCACTGGTCTACTTTGATTGTATAAACTGGACTATACCAGGGGGCCAGGATAACTGGAAATTTGAAGCATATTTAAGCCCTGAATTATGCTTCTCAAGATCGCACATACCTATAGGTCCAGCTTCAGTGACCTGAGCCGGGAAACCTGGCTCCTGAGCTTTGTCTTGCTGGTGAACCGTTCCAGCACCATGGTGGCTCCCTTTATGAGCATGTATATTACGCAAAGCAAACATCGCAGCATTGCCGATGCGGGGCTGATCATCACCCTGTTTGGGGTGGGGGCTGTGCTGGGATCCACGGTGAGCGGTTATTTCATAGATAAATTCAGTTTCCGCGCGGTACAGTTGTTCAGTTCTATTATTGGAGGGCTGTTGTTCCTGCTGTTTGGCCATATTGATAGCTTTACCGGCATTTGTATAATGACGGTGCTGTTAAGCTTTGTGGTAGAAGCTTTCCGTCCGGCGAATGCCGCCGCGGTGGCCGCCTATTCCACCCCGGAAAACCTGACCCGTTCCTATTCCCTGAACCGCCTGGCTATGAATATTGGCTGGGCCGTGGGCAGTTCCATGGCAGGCATACTGGCCGCCATTAACTACCATTTGTTGTTTTGGGTGGAGGGCGGCGTATATCTCGTGGTAGGCGGGCTGGTGCTTGTACTGCTGCCGCCTGCAAAACCGGCCGTAAAACCAGTGACCGCGGTTGTTAGTACGGCGCCGGCAGCGTCCTCTCCCTGGAAAGACCCTTACCTGTTCCGTTTCCTGCTGCTGGTAACTATCTACATGAGCTGTTTTATGATGTTATTCCGCCTGGTGCCTGTGTACTGGAAAGAGGAGCTGCACATTAACGAAGCCTCTATTGGGCTGCTGATGGGGCTGAACGGCGTGCTTATAGCCATGTTGGAGATGGTGCTGGTGCGCTATTGGGAAAGCCGGCGTTCTAATATGTATTATATCGTTTCCGGCGTGATAGCCACTGCCTTAGGGTATGGGCTGCTGGAGCTGCGGGGTATGCCGTCTATGCTCATAGCAGTGGGGACGGTGTTGTTCCTGACGGCGGGGGAGATGCTGGCCTTTCCTTTTATTAATACGGTGATCATGAGCCGGGCCAATGAGCAAACGCGTGGTAAATATGCCGCTTCTTTTGCCATGACCTGGTCTATTGCCCAGATAGCGGGGCCGGGTGGCGGCGCCCTGCTGGCGGATAGCCATGGGTATAGCGTATTGTGGGTTGTGTTGGTGGCTGCATGTTTGGTATGTGCGGGAGGGTTTCAGTTGTTGAAACGGCGTAAAGCGCAGCCGGTGGTTTGATTGATGATGGTGGATGTTGAGGCGACAACTTATATTTGCATTCCTTAACAGCAAAAATGGTATGAATATCAACGATTCACCCATCCGCACTGTGAACGTGACCCGGTATGTAACGCCTTTACGTGAAGGTGGTTCTTTACCGGCTATTGCAGAAGCAGATGATGATTTCCTGTACGTGCTCAAGTTCCGGGGCGCAGGCCAGGGGCCCAAAGCCCTGATTGCGGAACTGATAGGCGGGCTGGTAGCCCGCGCGCTGGGCCTGAAACTGCCGGAGATCGTGTTTGCCTGTCTGGATAGCGCTTTTGGGCGAACAGAGGCCGATGAAGAGATACAAGACCTATTGAAAGCCAGCGTAGGGCTTAACCTGGCGCTGCATTACCTGGAAGGCTCCATTACATTTGACCCTGCCGTATATACCATTAATGGGGCGCTGGCCTCGCAGATCGTGTGGCTGGATTGCCTGCTCACGAATGTGGACCGTACCGCGCGTAATACCAATATGCTCATGTGGGGCCGCGAGCTGTGGCTGATAGACCATGGGGCATCCCTTTATTTCCATCATACCTGGCATAACTGGAAAGAACATGCCGCCCGGCCTTTTGTACAGGTAAAGGACCATGTGCTGCTGCCGCAGGCAGACCAGATCGAATCTGCCGATATAGCCGGCCGCGCCATTCTTACGGAAGAGCGCATCCGCCATATTGTAGCCCAGGTGCCGGACGAATGGCTGCTGGCAGATACGCTGGAAGCCGGCGACGCGAACGCACGCAGGGAAGTATATATTCAATTCCTCCTCCTGAGGGTAGCATCATCCGCAATTTTTGTAAAAGAAGCACAACATGCAAGGGAAACACTTATTTGAGTACGCCGTGATCCGTATAGTACCACGGGTAGAACGGGAAGAGTTCCTGAACGTGGGCGTTATTCTTTACTGTAAAGACCAGAAATTCCTGCAGGCGGTGTATACACTGGATGAGGATAAACTGCGCATGCTGGCTCCCGGTACGGATCTGAATGAAGTGAAGGCGTATCTCTGCGCTTTTGAGCTGATCTGTAAAGGAGGAAAAGAGGGTGGCCCTATTGCCCTGCTGGAGCCGGCTTTGCGCTTCCGCTGGTTAACGGCTACCCGCAGCACGGTGTTGCAGACGTCTAAAGTGCATGGCGGTTTCTCCGGTAATGCAGCAGATACCTTACAGCGGCTTCATGCCCAGCTGGTGCTGTAACAGCCATACAAAACCTTCGCCTATCAGCATACCTATAAGGCCGCCTATAACGGTGGCCACCGCATCCATTACATCATGGTGGCCTTTGCCGGTGATGAGCGAAAACAGCTCAAAGCCATAGGATACACAGACCAGCAGCAGAAAGGCAATAGCCGCGCCGGTAAAGGGCATAGCAGGCAGCAGGTAGGCCGTGATGCTCTGGAAGATGGCCCCTATTAGGATGCCGGCGTAAAAATGGCTCCATTTGTCAGGAGGGATGCTGTTTGGCATAAGGAATAAAAATACGCAAAAAGCCGCTTAGACAGCGGCTTTTTGCATGATGGGCTATCGTGGATGGGAGTTAGTGTACGGTCGTTCCGTGGCTGGGAATGTGCCTTCTCTCCGTACCAGTTACACGTGTTGTCAATAACGCAACGCCCAATTCGATCAGCCCCACGATCAGATGGGGCGCCCATACATAGTCCTCAAATCCAAACAGCCAGGGTGAAACAGCTAGTAAGGCCCCGCTGATAAAATCCAGCGTTAGATGGACACGCATGGAAATTACACGGGCCAGGCCCAGCTCATAATCCGTTAACAGGCTGTACAGAATGGTAGAGGCGCCTAATATTACAGGCAGCCAGGTTTCAATGCCGCCCCTGTCAAAGTTCAATACCCAGGGGGCAGCAATCAGCAGCACACCCACGATGTAATCCAGGTACCCGTGGGTTTTGGTTCCAATAACGCTCATAGCTCAAATATTTATGGATGATGAAATGATACTTATGGCAGGACAAAGAGCAGGCCAGTGGCCCTTGTAGTCCTGTGAACGGCCGCAGAAGCGTGGAGTAGTGTGGTTTCCGGTATACAGAAGTGTAGAATTTACAGGGCTGTTTTATAGCGCTGATGCGGCCATGGCGGCTGTGTTGAGGGCAATGTCCGGTTGATCGCCATCCTGTAATGTCCAGATGGCGGAAAGGCCGGACCAGGCCAGGATCCATTGCAGCAGCCGTTGGCGGTCCAGTTGTGCGGTGGCTGTTATGGTGGTAAGCCGTTCGTGGAAATGGGCTTTGGCAGTAGTTAGATCAGGGTTGCAAAAAATGTTTGCATAGTCGAAATATCGTTCTCCGCTCAGGCCTTTAGGGTCGATGGCCAGCCAGCCCTGGTGGCCAAAGTCAAGGATATTGTCGTGGTGGATATCACCGTGCAGGATGATCGTTTCCTGTGGATGAGACAATAGGTGGCGGGCGGTGGTGAGTGACGATAGCAGGATACCGCCGTATTTATCTGCGTGTAGTTCCAGGTCCCGGAACCAGGTGGTAAGCGGTGTAAGCGCGGGTGGCGGGGTAGGCCGCGGGGTATGTAAGTGTTGTACGGCTTTGCATAATAGCTGGGTGGCTTGATGATCCTGGCCGTTACGGGCCATAGTCGCAAGGGACTGTGTGCCGGTGGCTTTTTCGAGGAGTAGTGCGCCATTGCTGGGATCGTACGCCAGCACCCCGGCGGCGCCATTGCCGTTATACCATTGCATTAATAGGGCGCCGGCCTGTTCTTCCGGCGCGGTGGGTATTTTAAGCATGGCAGGCTGGCCGGCTTGTAGTACGGGTAGTAGCCGGCTGCTGTGGGTGATGATGGGCAGGCCATCCGGAATGAGTTGCCATAATTTGATGTAGTCATCAAAGTGCATGGTTAAAGGTAAGGAACAAAGGTAAAATTGATATATTTGGTGCTCCACGTTGGAATTATAAACGCCACCTTATGTTAATACGTTCATTCCTTTTTTCCTGTCTGCTATTTTTAACCGCCATTCCCATGCAAGCACAATCACCGCTGCCCGTTATCCTTGATACTGATATTGCCGGCGACTATGACGATGTAGGCGCTATGACCCTGCTGCATGCCTTTGCAGATAAGGGCGAAGCTAAGATCCTGGCTGTTATCTCCTGTAATGCATTTGAAACTACCGTGCCTACTATCAGTGTGCTGAATACTTATTTTAAAAGGCCTGATATCCCCATTGGTATCACCCATAAAGCCAAGCCTGATATGGATTGTCCGCAGCAATGGGCACAGGCTATCATCGCTAAATATCCGCACCGCGTAAGATCCAACAAAGAAGCGGAAGAGGCCGTATCCCTGTACCGCCGTATACTGGTGGCGCAGCCGGATCATGCGGTTACTATTATTACCATTGGTTTTTTCACTAACCTGGCGGATCTTTTACAGTCTGGGCCGGATCAGTACTCGCCGCTTAGCGGCCGTGCGCTGGTGCAGCAAAAAGTAAAGGCGTTGGTTGCAATGGCTACAAGTGTGCCGCCAGGTAAGGAAAAGGGGCGGGAGTATAATGTGTATGTAGATACGGAAGCAGCGCGTGCCGTATTTGAACAATGGGAAACGCCTATCACTTTAAGTCCCTTGGAAGTAGGGGAACAGCTGCATACGGGTATACCGCTTACAAAGGATGCTGCTATTACAGACAGCCCGGTAAAGGATGCTTTTAGCATTGCGCTTGAGAAAGATAAAAATACCCAGGGCCGTATGAGCTGGGACCAGACAGCGGTACTGGTAGCGATCAAAACCCCGCAGCCCTGGTTTAATGAAAGAAAGATCAACCTGCGGATAGAAGCAGATGGCAGCAACACGCTGATACCTGGTGAGCGGTTTACATTGCTGGAGTTGAAAGAGGGAGAGAAGCTAAAGTTGCAAGAATACATCGAATCACTGATGCACCATCAGCCTAAATAAAAAAGTTCCACCTGTTACCGGCGGAACTTTACGGATATGGTTAAATAAGGCGCCGCTAGATCGTTGGTAAGGTACCACCATCAATCACATACTCCGTACCTGTTAAATAAGCTGCCCGTGGCGATACCAGGTAGGCGACAAACTCCGCTATGTCCTCCGGCTGGGCAGGCCTGCCAATAGGAATACCGCCCAGGGTATGCAATAACGACTGTAAAGCTTCATCGTAAGTTTGGCCTGCTCCTTCTGCTAATTGTTTTATAAATGCTACTGCTGCCGTAGTCTGGATAAAACCGGGAGATACGGTTAATACGCGTATTCCTTTAGGCGCTACTTCGTTGGAAAGGCTTTTGCTGTAATTGGTCAATCCTGCTTTGGCAGCTGCATACGGCAGGGTTGATTCATATAGCGGCATCCTGGCCTGTATGGAAGAGATGTGGATGATCACGCCGGCGCCACGTTCCAGCATATAGGGTAATAGCGCCCTATCCAGCCGCACGGGGGCCATGAGGTTAGCCTGCAGGGTTTGCAGCCAGTGCTCATCCGTTAAAGCGCTGAAACCGCCGCCTGGTGTGTCCGAGCCGCCCAGGTTATTTACCAGTATGTCTACGCCGCCATAGCTGGCTTTGATCTCGCTGACCAGGTGCGCGGCGCCGGTTGCGGTGCCCAGGTCTGCCGCTATAAAATGAAGATTAGGTTGTGTATCTGTAGCTGCGTTCCTGGCGCTGATGATCACTTGCGCGCCGGCCTGCGCCAGGCGTTCTGCGATGGCTTTACCTGCTCCTTTTGTACCGCCGGTCACCAGGGCGGTTTTGCCTGTCAGTTCTGTGCTGAGGTCCATATGCATATCCATATTGTTTTTGTTAGTGCAAAATTCCATGGTATGCCGGTGCGGAACAATAACGGAAAAGGGATTCAGATAGTGATAAATTTATCACTATTGGCGGTTGGCCTGCAATGGGGTAAATTTGTAGTATGTATGAAAGAAAGATACCCATACTGAATTGCGGGCTGGACCTGGTAGCAGAGATCCTGTATGGCAAATGGAAGATCCGGCTGCTGTACTTTATCAATGAGGGGTATAAACGTCCCAGCGAGTTGCAGCGCCGTATACCGGAAGCATCGCACCGCGTGTTGTTTATGCAGCTAAAGGAGCTGGAAGAACATGGGTTGGTGACCAAGGTCATTTATCCGGAGGTGCCACCGCGGGTGGAGTATGGGTTAACAGAACTGGCACAGAGCCTGATGCCGGTCCTGCAGCAGCTGGGCCAGTGGGGCGATGCACACCAGGACCAGCTGCTGCAGCAGATCATGAAACGATATGAACAACCATCCTGATCATTGTTTGGCAGCCCGCTGCTGATCCATAAACAGATAACGGCCCCTGTGCTGTTCCTTTTCCATGCGGGTGCGCACATCTATATGCATTACCGGCACGTTATCTTGCCCAGTGATTGCGGGCCATTGCGGCAGGCCCGGTCCATTTGGATTTCCTGTTTTAATGAAGTTGGCAAAATAGGCCTGCATCACGGCGGATACTTTATAGTCGTCCGGGGTCCAGGCATATACCTTATTGCTGGCCAGGTTGCCCATGGCATATTCTATCTCTGCGGAGTGTACGGCGCCTTTAGGCGGCGGCGGTTTGGGCGCGCCGGTGTTCTTGCCTTTAATAACGCCGCCAGCCAGCCCGGGCCGGGCATTGCCCATCGAAGCCTGCATAGGCGGGCGGGGCCGGGCGTAGAGGTAACGGTATACGGTTTGTCCGCTGGTTTTGGTATGGAGGTCTATCCATTTCCAGGTGCTGAAACTGATAAAGCGGTCGCTGGCCAGGTCCCTGGCTACTTTCTCTACGTCTGCATCGTTGGCAGGGTTGTATACTTTGAGTACTTCGGCCGCATGATCGCCGTAGAGACGTTGTACGGCCTGGGTAAAATTCTCTTTGGTGGGGGCCTGTTTGTCAAGCACACCGCGGGCGCCCATCTCTTCTGAGTTCCATCCTGCCAGCAGGGGTACATGGGCTTGCTCTCCGGCTTCGTAAATGGCAAACAGGTCTTTAGGGAAGAAGTAACCATCCACGGTAGGGGAGAAACGGAAAGGGCCGTATTTGGTGGCCGCTTCCAGCAGTTTATCTGCCGGCATGGCCCGTAGTGCGGCCAATGAGGCAGCGTTTACGGTTGCTGCGAACTGTACGCCTGTTTGCTCTGCCTGTTGCAGCGGTACGGCGGTCAATGCGCCCATCATAGAGCCGCTTTCGCCAATAGCGCCGGCTATCAGGTCTTTGGAAAGGGGAGAGGCCATTAGTGCGCTCACGGCAATGGAGCCGGCGGATTCGCCTGCGATGGTCACTCTTTTAGGATCGCCGCCGAAGGCAGAGATGTTTTCCTGTACCCATTTCAGGGCGGCTGCCTGGTCCATCAAAGCATAGTTGCCAGAGGCATGGTCTGGCGATTCTTTGGTGAGCTCCGGGTGGGCCATAAAGCCGAACAGGCCCAGGCGGTAGTTTACCGTAAGGGATACAATACCTTTTTTTGCCATGCTTTCGCCATCATACCGCGGTTCTGATCCATCGCCGGCAACAAAGCCGCCGCCATAAAAATATACCAGTACGGGCAGCAGCTTTTTGCTTTTTTGTCCGGGTGGTACCCATACATTCAGGTATAAACAATCTTCGCCCATGCCATCAGACCGGAAGTTCATATCGCCAAAGATGGGCGGCTGCATAGCGCGTGGCCCAAAATGATCTGCTTTGCGCGTGCCTTCCCAGTTAGCGGCGGGTTGCGGTGCTTTCCAGCGCAGGTCTCCCACAGGAGGCGCAGCATAAGGAATGCCTTTATAGGATTGTACCCCGCTTTTTTCTGTTATACCAGCAAGCATGCCATTCGTTGTCTTTACCGGGTTTTGTGCAGATAGGGCCGCTGTTAGCAGCAGCGCAGTGCTCAGGAGAAAACCTTTTTTCATCGCAGCGATCATGGTGAATAGAATTGTATCAGTGACATTCAATTTATAGTTTTTGCAGAAGACATCCAAACTTTTGGGACAAGCGTTCATGTATGATAGCTGGCAGTTGGTATAAAAAATAGGGCCGCTCCATTCCGGAACGGCCCTGGGGGTATGTTGGTAGGTTAAATCCTTATTGTTTATCTGCTATTCTGTCGCCGGAGGATGTGCCAATGGTTTCGCGTTCTTCGCGGGAGGCATCATGCTGCGGGTAGTCGCGGCCGTCTACTTTATCAGATGGCTCCATTTTCTTGCGCATATTAGCTGCATTGGCCTGGTCGCTCATCATATTGGCCATATATACATGTTGTTTGGTCTTGCCACCGGAGATCACTTTGCTTTCGCCGCTCATTAATGCGTCGTAGCCGTCCTGCGCTACCTCTTCCGGGGTTTGCAGGTCTTCTTCGCGGTAGGTCTTTGTGATCTCTGCATTAGCCTTGTGGAAGAAGTCTGTATCCGCAGCGCCGGGCATTAGTACCGTCATGGTAACGCCGGTATCTTCCAACTCGTTGCTTAATGCTACGCTGAAAGAGATCACAAATGCTTTGGTAGCGGCGTATACCGCCAGCAAAGGCATGGGCGCTTTGCCGGCTTCGGAGCCTAGTTGAAGAATGCGGCCTTCGCCCCGTGCAGCCATATCCGTTGCAAAGTATTTGGTCAGCGCCACGAGGGAGCTGATGTTCAGTTGTATGATATCCAGGCTGCGTTGCAGGTCTGTTTCAATGAACGGGCCCCATTCGCCCTGTCCGGCGTCATTTACAAGGTAGTTCACTATAATGCCCCTGGCTGTTACCTCGTTATATAGTTCCCTGGCTGCATCTGGTTTGAACAGGTCGCAGGTGATGGGTGTTACTTCCACGTTATATGCCTGTTTGAGCGTGTCCGTCACCTCTTGCAGGCGTTCTTCTGAACGGGCTACCAGCACCAGGTTGATGCTGTCTTTGGCAAATAGTTTTGCCAGCTCGTACCCAAAGCCGCTGGTGGCGCCTGTAATAAGGGCATATTCATTACGGTTTTCTACATTCACTACTGGCATGATTAAACGTTTTTGGATGAATGTTAATGTTTGCGATCGTCGCTTATTTTACCTGATTTTTGTTCCGTCTGATGTTTATCGCTTTCCGGTGCTTTTTGTAACTCCTCCCGCTGTTTAGCGATATCAGGGTTAGCCTCACCGGCGCCCTTGTTATGGCTTTCCCGTTCTGTCTGGGCTATTTCCGCTTCTGACTGGTCCGGCTTGCCGGTGATATCCTCACGGCGGAGCTTGTTTTTATCTTCCTGTGACATGATGCTGTTTTTGGGTGATGAATACGTTCTGCGGAAATGGTACAAAGAACAAGCCATGCCGTTGTGCGCTAGGCAGTGGAGCAGGGTCAGCGGGCGGGTTGTGTGCAGGAAGCGGTACAGTAGTGTGGAATTTCCGCGCGGAAGACGGGCCGGTTTTTCACCCTGAATTGGATGGTTATTGCTGCGTAACTGCATAGCAACGTTACTGCAACTGCATGTAAACGTTACACCCTACCACCAAATGAGGGGTATCAACTGCCCCTGAACGATGCCGGTCCGGACATGCAGATCTGGAGACCATCCCCCTACAAAAAAATAATTGCGTAATTCAAAAGTTACATATACATTTGAGTAACTTAAAAGTTACATAATATGGAAAGGAATGTTCGCCTTAAATGGTTTTACCCTTACCCTGTAGAGACAATCTGGGATTGTTTAACAGAGCCGGAGTTACTGAAGCAGTGGTCCATGCGGTCCGGCGATTTTAAAGCGGAGGTAGGCTTTAAATGGATGGAAGTACAACCCGCGCGCCCCAGGATGGGTTGGGACGGTAAAATGTACTTCGAGGTGCTGGAAGTGATCCCGCTGCGGAAGCTGGCTTATTCCTTTAAGGGCGGCCCTTCGGAGGGCGTAATCACGCTGGATACCGTTGTTACCTGGACACTATCGCCCAAGGATAACGGCACGGAGCTGCACCTGGCGCATACCGGTTTTAAAGGACCTAAGAACATCTTTACCAGCTTTATCATGGAAATGGGGTGGAAGAACAAGATCATCAAACGGTTGGAGAAAATAGTACAACAAGTGGTTTATGGCGAACGTTAAAACAGCGGATTGCTTTCAGGCATTATCTGATCCCAGCCGTCGCGAGATCTTGCTGATGCTGTCAAAGGAGAAGCAGAACATCAATGCAATTGCAGATAGTTTTGATATCAGCCGCCCGGCGGTATCCAAACATATCAAAGTGCTGTATGATGCAGGTTTTATTACCATTACCGCGCAGGGGCGCGAACGGTATTGCGAGCTGAACCAGCAGGGCTTTGATGAGCTAAAGGAATGGATCAGCTTCTTTGAAGCGTACTGGACTAAGCGTTTGAAACAGCTGGATACTTTCCTGAAAACAAAACATGCGAAGCCAAAGAAATAATGGGCGTGTTTGAAGGACATAAACCGGGCATCTTTTATGCTGCAATAACGGGCATCCTTATCTTTGTATAAACCCGCTATATGGCTAAACAAAGCGCAGGTATCTTACTCTTCCGCCGTAAGGGCCGTGGCCTGGAAGTACTGTTGGTACATCCGGGCGGTCCTTTTTTCGCTAAAAAGGACGCCGGCCACTGGACCATTCCCAAAGGGGAGTACCCTGCGGAGGAGGAGCCGCTGCAGGCCGCCATCCGGGAGTTTGAGGAGGAAACTGGCTATAGGCCCCAGGGACAATTCATCCCCCTGCACCCCATTAAACAAAAAGGCGGTAAAGTAGTGTTATGCTGGGCCGTATCCGGCAACCTGGATGCGGATGCTATCACCAGTAATACCTTTACCATAGAATGGCCGCCCCGTAGCGGCAAGCAACGCGTTTTCCCGGAGATAGACCGTGCGGCCTGGTATACGCTGGCGGAGGCACGGCAAATGATGAACGAAAGACAAACGGCCTTCCTGGATGAACTGGCGGCTATCCAGGACAAATGATCATCCGGCTAAAACGCCATTCGTCAATATACAACCCGTAATACCCCGCATTTTCCCTATTTTACCATCAACCAAAAGAAGCACTGGCAATATGCCCAATTGTTGCCAACAATAATCTAGACCTTTTAAACACTTATGAAACAATTACTCTTTACCTGTACTGCCTGGCTAATGGCCACGGCCGTCTATGCCCAGGACAATGCCCTATGGTTACGGTACCCGGCTATTTCTCCCGATGGAAAGACCATCGCCTTTGGCTATAAGGGAGATATTTACCGGGTAGATGTAAACGGCGGCCCCGCTATCCCCCTCACCATTCATGAAGCGCAGGATATGATGCCTGTATGGAGCCATGACGGTAAGTCCATCGCATTTGCCAGCGACCGCTATGGCAACTTTGACGTATATGTAATACCCGCCACAGGCGGCACGCCGGTACGGCTTACCACTAACAGCACCACAGATCTTCCGTATGATTTTACGCCGGATAATAAGCAGGTGCTGATTGGCAGCAATCATGTGCAGCCCTCCGCCAGCGTGCGTTTTGCCTCGCCCCGCCTGTTCAATAACCTGTACACCGTGCCTGTTACCGGTGGCCGCGCCATCCTGCTAAGCGCAGCAGGGGCGGAGTGCGCGCACTATAACAGCAATGGCAGCCAGCTGGTGTTCCAGGACCGTAAAGGTTATGAGGATCCCTGGCGTAAACACCATGTATCTGCTGTTACGCGTGATATATGGCTGTATGATATCAGCAAAAAAAGCTATACCCAGCTATCGGATTATGTAGGGGAAGACCGTGAGCCGCTGTTTGGCAGTGATAACGAAGTATACTACCTGAGTGAAAAAGGCGGTATCTCGCAGAACCTGTTCAAAGCGTCTTTGACGGACAAGAGCAAGATGGAACAGCTTACCCATTTTGATAAACACCCGGTGCGGCATCTATCCCGCGCTACTGATAATACATTATGTTTTACTTATAACGGCGAGATCTATACGCTTAAAGAAGGACAGCAACCTAAAAAGGTGAATGTACAGGTATTTAATGACGGCCGTATGGCTACCGATAAATACCTGCCCGTAAGCGGCAATATCACGGAGTTTGCCATGAGCCCCAATGGCAAGGAAATGGCCTTTATTGCCAGGGGAGAGGTGTTTGTCAGCAGCGTAGAAGGTAATATGACCAAACGGGTGACCAACACCCCGCAGCAGGAGCGGATGGTGGCATGGTCGCCGGATGGTAAACGCCTGGCCTATGCGGCAGAGCGCAATGGCAATTGGGATATCTATCAGAGCACCATTGTGCGTAAAGAAGAGCCTTATTTCTTTGCCGCCACCCTGTTAAAGGAAGAGCCGTTGATCGCTACGGCGGCAGAGGAGTTTCAGCCGGAGTTCTCGCCGGACAGTAAAGAGGTAGCGTATGTGGAGAACCGCAATGTGCTGAAGGTGCTCAATATTGCATCCGGTAAAAGCCGTGTGCTGTTACCCGCCGGACAGAACCACTCTTATTCAGACGGCGACTGGACCTTTACCTGGAGCCCTGACGGCAAATGGATCGTAACGGACGATCAGCAGGGATATTTTAGTATGCGCAATGTGGCGCTGCTTGCCGCCGACGGTAAAGGCGAACCGGTATATCCCATCAACAGCGGCTTTGGCGAGAACAACAGCAAATGGGCCACTGATGGTAAAATGCTTACCTGGACCACCAGCCGCGAAGGCCGTAAATCCCTGGCCCGCCAGGGTAGCCGCGAAGTGGATGTATATGCCGTGTTCTTTGACCAGGAGACCTATGATAAATATAAGTTGACCAAAGATGAGTTTAACCTGCTGAAGGAGCGGGAAGATAACGAGCGCAAATCATCCAAAGACTCTACCCGCGCTACCGGTATAGATACCACTGGCGTTAAGAAGGGTTTTAAACCGGACTTTACCAACCTGGAAAGCCGGCAGCTGCGGCTAACCATCAACAGCGCCTCCATCAGTGATTATGTGCTGAGCAAAGACGCCGGCAAACTGTATTACATGGCAGCTTTTGAAAAAGGTTATGATCTTTGGGTAACAGAACCGCGTACCGGCGAGACCAAAATATTAGCCAAATTAGGCGGTTCGCCGGGTAGTATGGCGTTAAGTAAAGATGGCAATACCCTTTTTGTAAGCAACAATGGCAGCGTGGTAAAGGTAGACGCTGCATCCGGCAAGATCACCCCGGTGAACATCCGTACGGAGATGGTGCTGAACCAGGCCGCAGAACGCGCTTATATATTACAGCATGCCTGGAAGCAGGTGAAGGAGAAGTTCTATGATCCCAGCCTGCGCCAGCTGGACTGGAAAATGTACTATGATAACTATGCGCGTTTCCTGCCACATATCAGCAATAACTACGATTTCCAGGAGTTGCTGAGCGAGCTGCTGGGAGAGCTGAACGGTTCCCATACCGGTGGCCGTTATAATCCCGGGCGTACAGACGGGGATAACACCGCCTCCCTGGGCCTGTTCTATGACGAGACCTATACGCAGGATGGCCTGAAAGTAGATGAGGTGATCAATGGCGGTCCGTTTGATAAGGCCGGCAGCAAGCTTAAAAAAGGTAATATCATCGAAAAGATAGACGGCGTGCCTGTTACCATGGCCATTGACTGGGCCACACTGCTGAACCGTAAGGCTGGCAATAACATACTGGTGAGCATTTATGACCCGGCTACCAACAGCCGCTGGGAAGAGACCGTAAAAGGCATCAGCTACATGGATGAAGGCAATTTGCAGTACAAACGCTGGGTAGACAATATGCGTAAAATGGTAGATAAGCTCAGTAACGGCAAAGTGGGATATGTGCATGTGCAGGGTATGAATGACGCCAGCTACCGCTCCGTATACGATGAGGTAATGGGCAAAAACCGCGGCAAACAGGCCTTGATCGTAGATACCCGTTTTAATGGCGGCGGATGGTTGCATGATGATCTCTATAATTTCCTGAGCGGTAAAAAATACCTGGAGTTTGCGCCCCAGGGCGAGAAGCTGAAAGGCGGCGAGCCCCAGGGACAATGGCAGCGCCCCAGTTGTGTGCTCATGAGCGAAGGCAACTATAGCGATGCTTTCATCTTCCCCTATATCTACAAACAGGGCCATATAGGTAAACTTATTGGTATGCCGGTAGCCGGTACGGGTACGGCAGTGTGGTGGGAAACGCAGATAGATCCTACCCTGATATTCGGTATCCCTATGGTGGCTACTATTGGCCAGGAAGGGCGCCCTACAGAGAACCTGCAGGTAGAGCCGGATATAAAGGTGCCTTTGCGGTACGAAGATTTCCTGGCGGGTAAAGACGCCCAGCTGGAGGCCGCCGTGAAGGAAATGCTGGAAGAGATCAAATAGCGTAATTCCCGGGGTGATACTATATTAACTACGGAGCACAGTAGGAGTAAATAGCAGTCACACTGCAGGTGCACGTGGAGATAAGGCGGACCTGATGTGGACTTGATCTGGGGTTGATGTGGGTTTAAATAGTATTAATGCAGGATAAGTGGCGGGCAATGCATGGACCGTTGAACAATCAACATAACCCTGTTGTTGATGTGTAATAAACCGCAACGGTCCATGCAAACCCTCCATCAAATGCCCGTCCCTGGCCAGCCTGTCAATATTACCACTTTGGAGAATTTCTTTCCCGGGTATTTTGCGTTGGTCATGGCCACCGGCATCGTTTCTATTGGCCTGCAATTGTGGGGGTATCATGTACCTGCCATTAGTCTGCTGGCCGCGAATGTTTGTTTTTTTATCATCCTGTTACTGATCCTGTTCCTGCGGATCTACCGGTATCCGCAAATTGTATGGTCGGATCTTCATCACCCGGCCAGGGGCGTTACCTTCCTTACCCTGGTAGCCGGCACCAATATACTGGGCAGTCAACTGGTCATTATCCTCAACAGGGCGGATTGGGCGCTGTATGTATGGATCACAGGTTTTGTGCTGTGGGCGCTGCTGTTATATACTTTCTTCCTCTTTAACATCCTGAAGGAGCCCAAGCCGGTTTTTGAGCAAAGCATCAGCGGGGCCTGGTTACTCATCGTAGTATCCACTGAATCTGTGGCCGTGCTGGGCGCGCTTATTGCCGTTCATTCATCCTATATTGCCTTTATTGCGTTATGCACCTACATGATAGGGGGCATGTTATACCTGGTATTGATAGGCCTGATCTTTTACCGCTGGCTGTTCATCAGCATGAAGGCGGAGCTGCTTACGCCACCCTACTGGATCAATATGGGGGCGGTGGCTATTACCGCGCTGGCGGGTTCCCGGCTGGTGATGTTTGGGCGGTCGCATCCCGGCCTGGAGCACTGGACCTATTTTGTGGAGACCTTTACCCTGTTCTTCTGGGCCTTTGCCAGCTGGTGGGTACCCTTGCTGTTCCTGCTGTTCTTTTACCGCCATTTTATTGCGCGGGTGCCGTTGCAATACGATCCGCAGTACTGGTCAATGGTATTTCCGCTGGGTATGTATGGGGTCTGCACCTTTAATTATGCAAAGATAACTGGCTTTGCGTTCCTGCTGCCTGTTTCGCACCTATTTGTTTTTATAGGGGCCGTTACCTGGATCATTGTAGGTATTGGCCTGATCATTGAGCTGGTGAAGCGTGTAAAAGTGAACAATTCCGCCCAACAGGTGTTTAGAAATAATGTATAAGTTCTAATCGTTTTTGATAGTAACCATTGCTGAGACAAAAACCCTTTAACACCGGATGTTAACTAATCTTAACCGGAAAGCATTGATCAATGCCCTGGTGGCCGCATTGCTGGCGTTGGCGCTTACTTTCATTGGCTCGCGCCGCCTGCAGAATTTTGACCCTGCGCTCACTGGCTATCTTATCGGCACCATATTCGCCGTTTTTGGCGTGGTATACCGTTACAGCATATGGCTGCAGCGCCGCCTACACGTTTGTACTTCCGCCGTACCTGGCAGCTGCTGTTCCGGTCCGGGCATTTCCTGGAATATTTTACCCGTTTTTGCAGGGAAATGTTTGTGAACATTGGCGTACAGCGCTTTATTTATCCCAGGGGGCGCAGCCGCTGGATAGGGCATTTTATGCTGGCCACCGGCTGTATGCTGGCCTTTGCCATTACCATTCCGCTTACCCTGGGATGGATCTATTTTACCATGGACGCCGCCCACAGTATAAATGCCACCGGCGCCAAGTATTATGAGGCCTACGTGTTTGGCTTTAAAGTGATGGGTTTTCCGCTGGGATCGTTATGGGCCAGCCTTATTTTTAATGCCCTCAGCTGGTGCTCCCTGCTGGTGATCTTTGGCGTGTTTATTTTCCTGAAACGGCGGGTGACCAAGGGAGGGCTGATCGCTTCGCAAAGCTTTGGCGGCGATCTGCTGCCGCTGCTGTTATTGCTTACGGTGGCAGTTACAGGGCTGGGTATTACGCTTGATTATCATTATCTCAAAGGGATCTCCTATAATTTCATGACCATCACGCATGCTATTGCTGTGATCATGTTCCTGATATGGATACCGTTTGGTAAGTTCTTTCATATCATACAGCGGCCCGCGCAGATAGGCGTGCATATTTACAGGCAGGAGGGAGAGAGAAGGGGTATGGCGGTTTGTCCGCATACTGGTAAAGCATTCACCACGCAAATGCATGTGGAGGACCTGAAGCAGGTGACAAAAGAGCTGGGGTTTGATTTTACGCTGGAGGATGGCACATCGCATCTGGATCTAAGCCCGGAAGGCAAGCGGGATGCGCTGGCTACGGCGCATCTGAAGGCCAGGAATGCCGGCGGGCATTTATTTGGATGATAAGGATGCTGATTTAATTGACTGCTGTTCCGTGTTAATACACTCATTACTTAAAATAATATTCCCGCATGGCTACATTACCCGTACAGGCAGATGCGATCATTCAACGCTATGGACCTCATTTGAACTATGCCCCCAAAGAAGGCTTTTACGGGCGGGAAGAGCCGGATAAGTCTGTAAAGACGCATTGCTGCTTCTGCGGCATGCAATGCGGTATTAAACTGCTTGTAAAGGACAATAAAGTAGTAGGTTTTGATCCCTGGATGGAGTTCCCTTTTAATGAGGGCCGGTTATGCCCCAAAGGCGTGCAGCGTTACCTGCAGAACAATCACCCGGACCGCCTCCTGTCCCCACTAAAACGGGTAGCCGGACAAGGCTTTGAACCGGTGGGCTGGGAGGAAGCCATGGATACTACGATCGCCGCTATCCGGCGTATACAGCAAACCTATGGCAAAGATGCGTTCTCCATACTTTCCGGCGTATCGCTGACCAATGAAAAAAGCTATTTGGTGGGCAAACTGGCCCGGGTGGCTTTCCAGACAAAAAACCTGGACTATAACGGCCGCCTGTGTATGGTAAGCGCAGGGGCTGGGAATAAAAAGGCGTTTGGGCTGGACAGGGCTTCCAATACCTATGCGGACCTGAAACACGCAGAAGTGATCATCATAGCCGGCGCTAATGTAAGCGAAACCTTTCCTACCCTTACGCATTGGGTATGGCAGGCCAGGGACAATGGCGCTAAGCTGATCATCATAGACCCCCGGGTAACGCCTATAGCACGTACTGCGGACCTGCACCTGGATGTACGGCCGGGCACAGACTCCGCCCTGTATGGGGCCATGCTGAATTACCTGGTACAGCAAGACTTGCTGGACCATGATTTTATTGATAACTACACCATGGGTTTTGCGGATACTATTGCCGCCGTGAAGGATTATTCCCTGGAATGGGCCGCCGGCGTAACGGGGATCTCTATAGAAAAGATCCGGCAGGCGGCGGAATTATGGGGCCGGGCAAAGACCAGTTTTCTTTTACATGCCCGGGGTATAGAGCACCATACCAAAGGGGTGGATAACGTGCTGGGATGTATTAACCTGGTACTGGCCACCGGCCGTATTGGTAAACCTTACTGCGGTTATGGCACTATTACGGGACAAGGTAATGGCCAGGGGGGCCGGGAGCATGGTCATAAATGCGACCAGCTGCCGGGCAACCGCGATATCACCAACCCGGAGCACCGCCAGTATATAGCCAATGTATGGGGCATTGAGGAATCTGCCCTGCCGGGTAAGGGATATACGGCCTATGCGCTCATTGAGGCCATTCACCGGGGAGAGGTAAAAGGGCTGTTATCGATTTGTTTTAACCCGCTGGTATCGCTGCCTAATAACCAGTTTGTGCGGGAGGCGCTGGAGAAGCTGGAGTTCTATGTGGCGATCGACTTTTTCCTGAATGAGACCGCCCGGCATGCGGATATTGTGTTAGCCGGTTCCCTGCAGGAGGAAGAGGAAGGCACCGTTACCACGGCAGAAGGGCGGGTGACCCGCATCCGCCAGGCCGTTACGCCGCCAGGCGAGGCCCGCGCCGATACGGAGATCCTGCTGGAGATCGCGCGCCGCCTGGGCGCCGGGGATAAATTCAATTTCCAAAGCAGTGAAGAGATCTTTAACGAATTACGCGTAGCCTCCAAAGGAGGCACGGCGGACTATTACGGCATTACTTATGAGAAGATAGAAAAACAGATGGGCGTATTCTGGCCCTGTCCTTCGCTGGACCACCCCGGTACGCCCCGGCTGTGGGAAGACCGGAAATTTTCTACCCCTGATGGGAAAGCGCATTTTAATCCCGTTACCTATAAACCACCGTCAGAAGTAACGGATGCGGAATATCCCGTAGTGCTGACCACCGGCCGGGTAGTATCACAATACCTGAGCGGTACGCAAACCCGCCGTATTGGCAAGCTGGTAGACCAGTTTCCGGAGCCGCTGCTGGAAATACACCCGGAAATGGCTGCCCGTTACGGCATTACACAGCGGCAGCTGGTACGGGTAAGCACCCGCCGCGGTGCGGCGGAGTTCCATGCTAATATCGTGGAGACTATCCGTAAGGATACGGTGTTCATTCCGTATCACTGGCCGGGGAAAAAGTCTGCCAATCAGTTGACCATTGGTACGCTGGACCCGGTGTCCAAGATACCGGAGTTTAAAGTATGCGCCTGCCAGCTAACGCCGCTGCAGGAGGAGGAGAGCGGAGCAGGTAATCCGGCGTATGCAAGCGAATAAAACCGGAATGATATGAAAGCAGGATGATAAAATCTTAACGCAGCAGGTCATCCACTTATACGAGCTATAAAAACCGATATATGGAAACAAATACATACTACCGCACCGACCAGGAGTTTTTTGTAGACATGCAGCGTTGTATTGGCTGCCATGCCTGTGAAATGGCCTGTGCGGAATGTGAAACAAACGGACAGGAATCGATGATCCATGTAAACTATGTGGACAGGGCCTATACTATACAAACTACCGTACAGGTATGTATGCATTGCGAAGACCCAGTCTGCGCGCAGGTATGTCCGGCAGACGCCATTGCTAAGGACGAATTTGGCGTGGTACATACGGCCAATACATCCCGCTGTATCGGTTGCTCCAACTGCGTAATGGCCTGTCCGTTTGGCGTGCCCAAAAAGCAGGAGCAATATGACCTGATGATGAAATGCAACATGTGCTATGACCGTACCAGCGCCGGCAAAAAGCCTATGTGCGCTACTGTTTGTCCCAGCCAGGCTTTGTATTACGGCACCCGCGAAGAGATCAGGGCCATGCGTCCCAACAGCGAACCGGTGAATACTTTCATCTTTGGCAAAGAAACAGTGAAAACAAAGGTGAATATCATGATGCCTAAAGGCAGCACATTCCTGAAAGTACATTAAACAACCGCTATGGAGCAGCAACAAGAAACGGTACCCGATTGGAAAACGGATTTCCCCTACAGCACCGTAGAAACATTACAGGTAACCAGGCGGCAGTTTGCAAAATTCCTGTGCCTGGTATCCGGCGGGTTAGCCGCCGGTAGCGCGCTGGTGGCCATCAAGTCTGCCTTCTTCCCGGAAAAGGAGGTAACAGGGGAGCATTTTGTATGCAACCGTACCGCCCTGCCGGTGGGCGGTACCCGCTCTTTTACCATTGCAGGCAGCACCATTCCGTATATCCTTATCCATCTGGAGAACGGGGAGTTCAAAGCGTATGAGCAGAAATGCACCCATCTTTCCTGTGCGGTATTTTACCAGGCAGGCACTAATAAGATCATGTGCCCTTGTCATAACGGGTGGTTTGATGCTGCCACCGGAGAGGCCATCCAGGGGCCGCCGCCACGGCCGCTGCCATCGTTGCAGGTGATCGTAAAAGGTGATGAGATCTATGTGACCGGACATCCTAAAAACAGCTAGTATGAGCAATTTCAGGTCCGCCCAGGACAAAGCGCATCCCAATAAATCCAGCACGCTGATGCTGGCTATTATCACCTTGCTGATCCTGATCGTGGCGCTGCAGATATGGCTGCTGTACACCGGTCTTAATAATGCATTAACGCAACATGCGGATGTGGCGCTGATCGCATGTATTGTATCCGTGCTGTTATTCGTGGCAGCTGTAGGTCTGTTGTATTTTTTGCCGGGTAAACGGCGCTAGTTCTTAGTGAACGTTAAAAACTCCGCGCTGTCGTCGTTATCATCTTTCAGCTTGATCTCATTGCTGCTGACGGAGATGATCTCCCAATCATCTGTTAACTCGCCCAGCGGCTTATTGGCGTCGCTTTTCTCGCCAAAGTCTATATTAAATTCCCGGGAGCTGTTGCCAATGCTCCAGGAGCCGTTTTTGCTGGCGCCGCCTTTAGCGGCCACGGCGGTGTTATTGGCGTTAAAGGTGAACGTATAACCGCTGAAATCGCCCGTCTCATCATTACCACGCTCAGAGAAGAGGCTTACCCGCCAGGTACCGCTGGTAGGGGCCTGGGGATCAACGGTTGGGGTAGTGTTATCATCATTGCTACAGGCCACAAAAAATGCGCACGCTAACAGGCAGGCCAGGCGCCAGGTAATTTTGCTCATAAAGATGGGAGTTTTTAGTTCGCGTATAATATAGATATACGGTATAAACGCTCCATCCGTTGCCTGTATTATTCAATACGTAGTTTCCGTATGCCTTCGCGGCCGTTAAATACGGGGAAATACATCATCTCCGCCTTAGCGGGGTTTAGGGTATATGTACCTGTGTAACGGGGCAGCAGTTGTATAGTAAAGCTATGGTTGCCTTTATACAGCTTGCTGCAGAAGATGCTTACTTTTTGTTTAAAGTATTCCCGGTGCACTTCTCCAGACTGGTAGGATTGGCCCTTATTTACGTAGCTGCAACCTGCCGGTATAGGGATCTCGATCATCACATAATCTGCCGTTTCTTTTACCTGCACGGCAACCGTTACAACTACCGGTTTGCCCGCTTTTAACACCGTGGCGGCCGCGTTCCCATCGAAGGAGGTATGTACGGTAAAATTGGCGCTGGCGCTGGCCGCGGTGGTATCCCAATAGCGCTGGTAGGCGGTAAAGTATACCGGCATGGCGCCCTGTTTGCTGATGGTTATTGCGGCGCCGCCGCGTATAGTGGCCGCAAAGGGAAAGCGGGTAGTGGTCAGGGTGGTATCGCCTTGTACAGTGAGGGTAGATGGTTGCAAGTCCGGATTGGCTGCCAGCAGGTCTGGCAGGATGGTTTCCAGGATCATGGAAGACTCATACGTATTACGCCATTCACCGCCTTTCCTGATCTCTAGGAAGTAGTTGCGTATACGTGGCAGCAATGTTTCATAACCGCCTGCTTTTTTAAGGATACGGTACATGCTGAGGGTGATCTGTATGGAGTTGTCAAAGAATGCATACCCTTCGTTACCCCAGTAGATATTACCCATGAGCGAATGCTGCTGGCGGGCTATCAGCGTATCCAGCTGTACGGGCATGCCCAGCCGCTGTTTCAGCTCTATAAGGCGCAGCCGTTCATATGTGGTGAGGGGATGCCGTTCCAGGGTGTCCATATACCTTTTGAAATCCGGTTTAGCGCCCAGCTGCTGTAACAGGAAGAGGGCGGATAATTTTTCCGTATCGGAATAACTATCGAGGTTATAGACCAGGTAATCTGTAAACGTATTGGTATGGGTTGATACCAGGTAGCCTGCCTGTAAGGCTGCCATCTTTGCTTCTATTACATGCAGGGAGATCCACATGGAGGGGCCGTTATCCGGCCACCAGCCCCACAGGCCGGCAGCGGTCCTGGTTTGTTCCAGCTTGTCAAGTAATTCGCGGATGTTCTTTTTGCCTTTAAATGGCTGGTGCAGGTATTCCGCGATCTTTTCCTGCACGATCATTGCCTTCAGTTTGGAGGCCAGCTGTTCATTGCAGAGGTATTCGTATTTCCGGATGTTTTCTGTTTCCTGGTAGAGCACGGGCAACAACGATGTTTCCGCATAGAGCTGTATAGGGCTGGTATCGCCCTTGAGGGATAAGCGGAAGCTGGTATCGTTATTTAATGCGGTAAACAAACCATTGGTGGCCAGTACGCCGGGGCGGTACACCGGGATGGTGCGCTCTTCTCCATCAAAATAACCATCTGGTTTTTGGATGGTATATCTCAGCTTTAACGAATCCCTGTTGGGAGCCATTACGGAAAAAGTATCTATCACCGCGTTGCGTACCAGCAGGTTGGCCGCTTGTGCCGCGCCATTATCCTGGGTAAAGGAGCGTTTTACCAGTACGCTGTCAGTGCCGTAATACAGCGTTTTGCCAATTACGTTAATGGAGTCGCCGGCAATGGCAAATTGCGGGAGGGCCATATTGGCGCTCAGGACCCTGAACGACTTTACGGATGTTTCCAGGGTGCCGGACTGCCGGTTGTCCGTCATGGCAATAAAGATAGTTTGCCAGTTAGTGATATCATCCGGGAAGGTAACGTTAAAGGAGGCCCGGCCATTGGCGTCTGTGCGCAGGGCGGGCTGCCAGTATGCATTGTCGCGGAAATGCTGGCGTAACGTATTGCCTCCTGCAGGGGCAGTGAGTTCCTCCGTGCTGGCGGCAGTGAGGGTATTATTATTTTTAGTAGTGATCATGATTGCGCCGCCGGCTGCCCTGGAGCCATAGATGGCGGAGGCAGCTTCCGGTTTCAATACATTCATTGATCCCAGCAGACCGGGGTCCAGCTCTTCCAAACGGCCATTGTACACCTGGCCATCCACAATGATCAGCGGGGCGGATGGGCTGATGGTGCTTGCACCGCGGATCATCAGGCCGGCCACTCTTCCCTGCAACTGGTTAAGCGTTGAGGTAGTAGTAGCGTAGGCAAGCGCCTTGCGGCGTTCAAGCTCTTCTGCCCTTGCTTCAACTTCCGGCAGGCCATGGGAGCGGCGCATCAGCAATATCGTATAATATTTACCTGGCCTGGTATCCTGAAACTCCCGCGCATACGAATCAGATTCAATAACAAGGGGGCAGGCGCCAGGTACCGCTATGCGGAACCGGCCATCCTTACCGGTATAGGTACTGAAGGTTGTGCCTTTCAGGCTAATCCGCACACCGGCCAATGGATGTTCCAGATCATTAATGACCTTTCCCTCCACGGTGTCTTTAAATGAGGTGGTGTCCAGGTAGCGGGTATGGAAAAATCGCTTGATCCGGTCCAGATCATATTCTGCGTGATAGTCATCCTCCGTTTGCCGGCTGTTTATAATGGCGGCAATACTGTCAATGTCCCTCATGGGCGGCGGATAGGGGAACACGGAGCCCGCATCATAATAGTTAATGCCTTTAGGCGTGATGGTGATACTATCCTGCAGGTAAAAAGCATTGTCCTTTAACAGGTACAGGAGACGGTACTGGCCAGGCGCCAGGTAGCCCAGATCTGTTGTAGCGCCGGGATAGGTATGTATAAAGTCCGGATTGTCATAACGGAACAGCAGCAGATGGGTGATAAATGGCTGCTTGCCGTTATGGTACCGTATGGGATTGATCTTCAGCCGGCCTGAGACGGGTGGGCGGAAGCCGCGGTTGGTGAAAACACGGGTGGTCTGGTTGCGCTCATCCAGGTAATCCTGCCAGCGTTTGTTGATCTCGTTTTCTGTTAATACACAGTCCTGGAAGTTATAGTTCGCATCAGCGCGCGGTAGCGAGGAAGAAAAGACCTGTAGGCCACGCGGTTGCTGGCGTTCTGTTAAACCTTTGGAAAACCGGTATTGCCAGTCGCCTTCCGGTAGCAACGGCTGGTCAAACTGCCGTTTTACCACCAGGGTAGCATCGCTGTAGGGAAAGGGGCCGGTCAGCATATAAGATTGATGATACGTACTATACCGTTCACGCATATGTTCCTGCCAGTTAAACAGGTAAACATGCAGGCCCTGGCGCAGGTAGGTATAGTCCTCGCCAAAATTATCCGCCACGAGCATCATGTATTTGCGCCATAAGGCGGCTTCATATCTGGTGAGGGTATCCGGCATATCCTGTACATGTATATACGGGTGGATGGCATCCAGGTTAATACTGATCATGTTCTTCCTGTACGCGGTCACCTTTACACTATCTACACGGATTTGTTTGTTGCGGGTGCGCAGGCTAATGCGGTGATAGCCTTCAGACACGGGGAAGCTGTACCGTTGCAGCTGTTGCGCTTTGCTGAAGAATACGGGTTGTTCATCGATATACAAGAGATAGATGGGCAATATATTGCCTTTGCTCACTACAAAAGGCGCTATCTGGGTAATACCCTCGCTGGCCTGTTCTTCCATCCGGTAAAACGGCGCCGGATGGGTGAACCGGTAATATTCCATGGTATCCAGCTGCATTTCACTGCGCCATTTCTCCCAGTTCAGCGCGCTGGCGTAGGTAACCGGCACAGGCAGCCTGGCCTGCGTTTGCGCATAGGATTTACGGGCGGGATAAGTTTTGCCTGCATAGGGGACGTAAGGTATCGCGGCTTCGAATTTCTTTGTAATGGCATAGGCGGTAACATCGGCATCTGCCACCGGGGCGCCGGTATGATCTGTTACCTGCAGCTGTATATGGGCGCTTTGGCCGGGATACACAACGGCCGGTTGATCTGTATGGATGGTCAGCAGTTTATCCTGGTAGGGGATGTAATAGGTGCTTTCCTGTATTTTACCGGCGTACAGGTATTGAAGGGTGATGGAGTAGTTATCCGGGGTATGGGTAGCTGCCTGGTAGAGCAGGGTATCGCCATATCCGCGCAGGATCAGCTGGTTGCCTGCAAATACGGTGTACCATACCGGCCGGTGCAGCGGATCTATCAGCCGGAGGGAAATGGAATCCGCCGTTCTTGATCCCTGGCAGTAGATATCAGATGGCGGTATGGTAATACGTTCCGTTAGGCTATCTGTAGTGACCTTATAGGCAGCTGCCAGCGGATCCAACTTTAAGACAGCTGGCAGTGTGATGGCGTTTTGCGCGATAATGTCCTGTTTTTCGTTCAGCAGATATACGGTACCCTGGGCAGTGGTGGTTTTACCGCCGGTGCGGTGGTCTATCACCAGGCTGTCGGCCCGCAGGCTAAGCAGCAGTTCGCTGCTTTCATCGCTATAGGTCTGGGAAAGGGTTTGGGTCTGCCGTTCATTATTGGCGTTCAGGAAAATACATTGCACCTCGTATTTAAAGCTGGCTGCAGGGAAAATGGAATCCGGCAGGTTGATCCTGGTTTCGCCTACTGTTTCCAGCGCCTGGCTGTGGTTCCACAAAGTATCCGGGAGGAATACATGGGGCGCATGGAACGTTGGATCATTATAGCTGGCTGGCGTTACCAATACCTGTACCCGCCCGTCCATCACCGGCAGCCCGTTCTCATCGGCCGCTTTCAGGTAAATGGCGGGGCTTTGTCCCCGCAGGTGCTTCCTTTTATCGCTGCGGGCCGTGAAGGTGATGGCATCCAGTTCATAGTCTTCATAGGTGAATTTACCGCGGACCAGCACCTTGCGCTGCAGTACATATTCATCGTCATCCATATTGCCATCGTAGGTGGCCGGGTCATATTTCCTGCTGCGTACATCTTCCAGCGTGATGAGGTATTTTTCATCCAGGTCGAGGTCCAGCGCTGCTGACAGCACAAACTCATACAGGTAGCCGCCTGCGCGGTAGGGCTGCAGGGTAGCCAGTATGGTATCCGTATCCCGGTAGCGGGTGCTCAGGCGTAACAACAGGGGCTGGTTGACCGGCTTTCCATTGGCTGTTTCCACAAATGCTTTGAGCCGCACGGTATCTCCGGGTTTGTACTTTGGTTGGCTGAACACCATAAAGCCTTTGAACTTTTTTTCGTAGGGGGTATTCCCGTAGTAAAAATCGCCGTAATCGTGGTCTCTTTCATCCCGTCTGAAAAACCGGCGCTTCAGCTTTTGGAACAGCGATGGGCGTTTCCACTGTAGTTCCAGGGGAAAAGCATAGTAGGCATCCTTATAGTACACCTGTACGGTTTTGGCCTTTGCCGGGCGTAAGGGACCATAAACCTGTAAGGACTGGTCATAGGCCAGCCGGCGTTTATCCTGGTAAACGGTGGCGTCCGGGATCAGCCGGCCTTCCCCGGTATGTAAGATCACCTGCTGTTCTTTACCGGTGCTGAGCAGCTTGGCGGTTACATCGCCGCTGGTATGCAGCTTGTATTGCAGTTCGTTCTTAACGGCGTTTACCAGCAGGTAATTGCCTGCTGGTAAAGCGGGTACCGGTTTGTCTGTTAACAAAGAGTCTATAGGCGTGCGCAGATAGCTTTCAGCTGTTTTGGCGGCGCCTTTTTTTGTCAGTACCGCCGCTTCCCCGGGCGTAATATGGTAGATATAGGTATATGGGCTGTGTTGCAGGCCATTGGAAAGCTGGTGTTGGCCCCATGCCGGGAGTGTGAAGACAGCCGCTGTTAATACAGTCAGGATAAGCCGCCAACAGCGGAAGGCAGGTATAGAGATCATAATTGTCCGCTCCATTATGCTTTTTAGTCATTAGGATGCAGCCAATATACCAATTTCCATAAATACCCTGTTTATTTCAGCAGCATCACCGGCTCCAGCGCATTGCGGTAAATAGCCGCTGATATACTCTTATGCGTTAGAGAGTACAGGAAACTATGTTTACCCGGCAGGGCGATAATGAGCTGGTAGGTATGATCCCGGGAAAAGTTCATGATGCCGTCAATAATATTCTGGTCATTGCGGTAATACAATACATGGTGGAAATCCTGCAGGTAGTTATGGAGGTCTTCTTCATCCTGACGGAACACGCCATTCGATTCCCGGTAGCTTTCTGACGGGTCTACGTTCAATACCATCAGCTTTGTATCATGCCAGGCGGGAGAGGCGCGCAATTTTGTGAGCTTATCCAGGTTATGCAAGGCTTTAAGATCCACCGGCACCAATGCGTGCTGCACCGGTTGATAGGTATACCCCGCGGGTACTATCAGCACGCGTACGGGGCTGGCTTTGGCTATGCTCACTACATTGTCCGCCACTATGCTGCCGGTGGATTGCTGGTAGTTATTGCTGCCCAGCAGCACCATCTCCGGTTGCTCGTTTTTGATCATTTCCATCACGGCGCGTAACAGGGGCGCTTCGCTGATGGCGGTCATCACGCTTATATCAGGGCCTACGAGGTTGCTGAGGCGTTGTTGCAGGGCTTCCAGCTGCTCCATGGCCTCTTCCCTTTCCTGTTGACGGAAATCCTGGCTCACCGGGGCATACTCCGCGGCCATTACAATAGGATCAAATATGGTGTGGTAAAAAGTCTTAAGCAGGATAATGCGGGTGTAATGATAGGTTTTGCTCCATGCTGCGCCAAAGTTCACCGCATTGTCTGTAGTAGCGGTCAGGTCTACCGGGATAAGTAATGTTTTCATAATGATTGCTTTAGGTTATCGTTCATCTTATTGATCAGCAGGATGGCCTTTTCCATAGCGGCCACCTGTATTCCTTGCGTTGCTGTTTCAAATAGCGCTATCACCGGTGGATAAAATTTTTCCTGCAGCAGCCTGCCTTCCGGGGTCAGGTAGATCAGTTTATTACGACGGTCGTTACCGTCTTCCACACGTTTTACAAGATCCCGTTTTACCAGGTTATCTATCAGGTAGGTGGTGCTGGATTTATCTTTGATGATGATGTCTGCTATTTCCTGTTGGTTTACTCCGTCTTTGCGCCATAGATAGGCCAGTATTTCCACCAGCTCAAAGGAGATATCCAGCTGGTGCTCTTTTATTTTGCACTGCATGTGCCGCCGCAGATAGCTCCGCATTTCTGTCAGGGAGCGGCTTAGTTCGCGGGCCAGCTCCGCCACATGGTGGGTCGTTGTCATACAGGCAGATTTACCTTGTAAATATACGGATAAATTGGTTTGAATTCAAACTAATATATCAACAGCTATTGTCGCAAAACACCCCGGAAAAAGTCACATTCAGCTACCTTTTTACATGGGATTAAGGGATATGTTTGTAAAGCACAAAAACTTCATTTTATGACGCTTAACGGAAAAAATGCTGTTGTACACGGCGCTGGCGGCTCCCTGGGCGGAGCGGTGGCCCGTGCGCTTGCCAGGGCGGGCGCTCATGTATGGCTTACCGGCCGTACTTCCCAGTCATTGGAACAAGTAGCCGCTGATATTACCGGCGCTGGCGGCAAGGCTACTACTGCGGTGCTGGATGCGCTGGATGAAAAGGCTGTGCGGGATTTCCTGGAAAAGAAGGTGGGCAGTATTGATATTTCCTTTAACGCCATTGGCTGGCAGGATAAGCAGAACCTTGCGCTAACGGATATGTTGCTGGAGGACTTTATACGCCCGGTTAACATCGCCATGCAAACGCAGTTTATCACCTGCACGGCAGCCGCCAGGATCATGATGCAACAGCGGTCCGGGGTGATATTATCCCTTACGGCCACGCCCGGCGGGATCGGCTATCCGCATGTAGGCGGTTTTGGGCCGGCCTGTTGCGCGGTAGAGAGCTTTTCCCGCGATCTGGCCTCTGAGCTGGGGCCTTATGGCGTACGGGTAGTGAACATCCGCTCCGGCGGCTCCCCGGATTCAGCGGTATTTGCCAATGCCCTGAAGGCGGACCCTGAAAGGGCGCAGTTTTTCATCACCAAGATGAAGGAGGATACGATGCTTAAGGAGATGCCCATGATGGCGGATATTGCCAATGCGGCGGTGTTTCTGGCGTCTGATAGCGCCCGGCGGATCACGGGGATCACGCTGGATATTACCTGCGGGACCACGACGGCGCTGAATTATAAGATCCCGGATATTGCGTTTGTAGAGGAGCCGGCGAATGGGCGTTAAGGTTAAATGAATAAACAGGAAATATTTAACGGAAAAATTACCGCCACAGGCGGATAGGCGGCTGTTTGTTGTAACCAATCTATTAGTACATTTACCCGGTAAATCCACCAAATATGAAACTACTTGCAAAAACGGGTATGTTTGTCCTGCTGGCCCTCGCAGGCATTGCTACCGCAAAAGCACAATCCCCGCTAGGCGCATGGAAAGCGGAAAGTAACGGCGTTACGCATCTCATGCTGGTCACGGACAATTATTTTTCCATTGTCAGCTACGATGGCTCCGGTTTTAAATCCACCAAAGGCGGCGCCTGGCAAAATTCCGATAATGGCGCTACCACCACCATGGAGTTCAACTCTGCGGATAAGACACAGGTTGGGCAGCACCCGGAAGTAGAGGCCTCTTTTGAAGGCGATCAGCTGATCATGAGCCTCCTTGGTGAAAAGTATAACTGGAACAGGGTAGATGAAGGTAACAGCCAGATGGCCGGCGTTTGGCGCATTACCGCCCGCGAAAGGGATGGTAAGATGAGCGAAATGCAGCCCGGCGCCCGCAAGACCATCAAGATCCTGAGCGGTACTAAATTCCAATGGGTAGCTATCAATACGGAAACCGGCGAATTCTTTGGTACCGGCGGCGGCAGTTATACTTTTGAGAATGGCGTGTACACAGAAAAGATCGAATTCTTTTCGCGTGATAACAGCCGGGTTGGGGCGTCGTTGAGCTTTAAGGGAGCGGTAGATGGAAATAAATGGGACCACAGCGGTAAGAGCTCTGCCGGTGATCCTATTCATGAAGTGTGGACGAGGTAACTTAGTAATTACAAATTACTAATTACTAATTACGAATGATGATCGCAGCAATTCGTACTGTACTGTGCAAAAATCTGTAAACCACCGGTATTGCCGGTGGTTTTTATTGCTCTTATGTCGTTAACCCGCTGTTAATGGCCTTTGTTTGCCATGTGCTGCTGACTGAAATACCTACCTTTAACCCATTGTAAACCTCAAAAACGCAGTACCATGAGAACATCCCTGATCACCGCCCTCCTGGCGGTACTATGGAGCATGAATTTATCTGCACAAGCCAACCAGGTAGCCTCCCTGTTATTTAAGAACGTTAAGACCAGCCTCACAGACGCGGAAAAGGCGCAGATCGCCACTAAGCTGGGTTTTGTGCTTTCCGGCAATAAAGACCAGCCGTTTGCCCAGGATAAGGATAGCAAGGAGTATCCCTTTAATGCGATGGTATACCCCGCAGATATGAATAAGGATGGAAAGGAAGAGATCTTTGTAGTATTTGGCAACACCTTCACCTCCGGTAATACCGGTTCGAGCGTGGTGCTGTTCATCAGGAACGGCGCGGGCACTTATACGGAACACCTGGGTTTTCCCGGTATGGCGCCGGATGTACTGGCCACCGTTAGTAAAGGGTATCCTGATCTGCTGATAGGCGGCCCCGGTTTCGAGTATCCTGTCTGGCGCTGGGATGGCAAAACCTATAACTCATTCAAAAGCGTAAAGGACAGCGAGTATGAAAAGCTCAAGAAAATGAATATCGAGGAGCTCAGTAAAACCTATGTACAAAATAAAAATAAATAAACAAGCGTAGTCTTCGTTATCATTTTGTTCATTCTGTTATCATTATCCATTCCTGTTCATTCATTCTGAACGGGAATGTACATGGTTTATTATGGCTAATTTGGAGTTAATCCATCGTCTTTTGCTATGAAAATCTATAATCTTAACCCCCCTAAGACGAAGCCTGCACATTTCTATTCGCTGGATGCTATCAGGGGGATAGCGGCTACCGTAGTTGTACTGTATCACTGGCAGCTGTTCTATTATAAAAATGATGTATTCGTGCTGGACGGTTATGAGAAAACCGCCTTGCCTTACTATAGTACGTTATCTTTCTTCTATGATTATGGCGTGCTGGCGGTGGACCTGTTCTTCCTGCTTTCCGGTTTTGTATTCTTCTGGCTGTATGCGGAGCGTATTGCTACGGGCAAGCTAAACTTTGGCAAGTTCATTAATTACCGCTTCAGCCGGTTGTACCCTATACACCTGGTTACCCTGGCCGGTATTATCTTACTGCAGTGGCTGATGCTGATCAATGAGAATCATTACTTCATTATCCAGTATAACGACCTCTATCATTTTGTACTCAACCTGTTCTTTATGCAGAACTGGGGCTTTGAAAAAGGCCCTTCCTTTAACGGCCCATCCTGGTCCGTATCTGTAGAAGTATTCCTGTATCTGTTGTTCTTTATCATTTGCCGCCTGAAGCTGCAGCGCAAGATCTGGCTGTTTATACTGTTAATACCTATTGGCGCGCTGATCCAGCATTTTTACGCCATTATTGGTAAAGGCGTCTACTCCTTTTTCCTGGGCGCGCTGGTATATTACCTGTATAGCTGGATCGTGCAACGGAATATGGTAAAGGCCTTTCTATGGCCGGTGGGAACGCTCACGATCCTGTTATGGGCAGCGGTGCTGATCACCTTCCGTTTATCGATCCTGCAGTCCCTGTGGATACCGGGTGTTAAACAGTCATTGCCAGGCGGGGACCAGCCTTTTTCAGAGGCGTTATTCCACCTGGGCGGTACTTTATTCTTCCGTACCATCATATCCCCGCTTACCGCCCTGACCCTGGTCTTATGGGAAACAGGCCAGGGGCAGCTCAGCCGCAAATGGTCCATTCCGGGTAATAGCAGTTATGCTATGTATCTGTTACATTTCCCGTTGATGATCATGTTTGTGCTGGTAACGGATTACCTGGGCTATAGCCGTACACTGTACCATTCTCCATATATGATGTTATTATTCTTTTGCGTACTGATACCGGTGAGCATCTTCACCTACTACTATTTTGAGTTTCCCGCCCAGGAGCGGCTGCGGGAACGCTTTTCCAGGAAAGAGAAAAAACGCGTTATCATGGCAGATACGCCGGCTGTATCCGGTAAGATCTCATAAACTATACGAAACCTGTTACACCTACAGCTGCAACTGCCTACAGGCAGCGCGCTGACATTAATCATAAAATATGGGATTTAAACTACGCGCAACTTTATTTGTTTTATGGGTCATTTTTGCGGGATGCGCCGGCGCCCGTAAGCTCACCTATTTTAACGACATCGCCGCTACTGCCGGCACAGATTCCCTAAACCGCCTGCCACAGATGCGGGTACAACGGGGCGATGTATTACAGATCACCATCACTACGTTCGACAAAGACGTTTCCCTGCTGTTGAATCCTTACCAGTCCGGCGCGCCCGGTACGCCCGGCAGCGGCCTGGAACAGGGCTACCTGGTAGATAGCGCGGGTTACATCACCTTACCCCTGGCGGGTAAGATCAATGTGCTGGATAAGACCACGGCGGCCATCAATGACCAGGTGGCGCAGGAGCTGGGCAAAACGGTGAAGAATGTATTCGTATCCACCCGGCTGGTCAATTTCCGGATATCCGTGCTGGGCGATGTGGCCCATCCGGGTTCATTCCGGATAGGGGCGGAGCGGGCCTCCCTGCTGGATGCGCTCAGTATGGCCGGTGATCTTAACGTGACGGCTAAACGGGATGATATCATGATCATCCGGGAGGTGAACGGCGTAAAACAATACGCTACTATCAACCTTAACGATAGCCGGACCTTGTCCTCTCCTTATTACTATCTCGCCAATAATGATGTGATCTATGTAAAACCCGGTTCCAACCGCCTGTTCCCTTCTTCTAAAACAGTGCAGCTGCTACCGGCTATCATAGGCGTCATCTCCCTGCTCACCACCGTTGTCATTCTCAGTAAATGATCAAACAACATGAAACAGCAAAAACCTCCTGATAATAAACCTGCGGTAATAGACCTGAACGAACTGTTCCAGAAGATCGTTTTCCACTGGCCGCTTTATCTCATTATCCTGCTGCTGGCAACAGGCGGCGCATTCCTGTACCTTAAATACAAGAAACCGCTGTATATGTCCAGCGCGCGCCTGTACCTTAAAGATGAAAAGAAGACCGGCGGAGAAGAAGCGGATATACTTAAATCCCTGTCCCTTTTCAATAGCGGCAAAAATATAGAGAACGAAATGGAAGTGCTGCGGTCGCCCGTGCTATTGGAACGCACCATCAGCAAAAACGCCTTTAATATCCGCTATTTTATAAAAGGCACGGTGCGCAATAAGGAACTGTATGGCCCTCAAAACCCACTGCAAATACAGGTGCTGGGCAACAGCGCGCGGGTAGGCAATTACACCCTGGATATTACCCCGGAAAGCAATGGGTTCACCGTAAAGAGCAGCCGTCACCGCGGCGATACCGGTATTCAGCTGCTGGTACATGCCGGGGAGCTTTTTACTATTGATAAGGACCAGTTCCGGCTTAATTACAATCCGCAGACAGCCATCAACACCGGGGCTACCTACCGCATACGCGTAGACTCTGTAGAGGAAATGGCCTACGAAACAGCAGAAGATATCAACACCACCCTGGTGAACCGCGATGCTACCGTGGTGCTGATCACCTACCAGGATCCTGTACCGCAACGCACGGCAGATTTCCTGAACGCCTTGCTGGATAATTATAACGACTATACGCTCGATGATAAGAACCGCGTATCCTATAAGACCATCGACTTCCTTACCGGGCGTATCGACTCCCTGCGCGAAGAGCTGGGCCTGCTGGAAAAACAGGAAGAACAATTTAAGGTGCAACGCGGTATCACAGATATAGACGCCGGCTCCAAACTGGCCCTGGAACAGGTGAAAGAAGCAGACCTGAAGCTGAACGAAGCCAACCTGCAGCTCTCCGTATTTGACCAGGTGGAGGATTATATCAGCAACCCTGGCAGCGATTACCCGTTTGCCCCGGTGATAGGTAATGTAGACCAGACCCTCACGGCTATGATCAACCGGTATGAAGAAGCCCTGCGGGAGAAAAGACGCCTGTCTATGAGCCTGCAGCCAGGCAGTGTAATGTTGCAGAACGTGGAAGGGCAGGTAACCGACACCCGCAAGACCATCCGCGATTATATTGCCGGTTACAGGCGCAGCGCCGGGGTGGTACAGCAGCAAACCCAGCACAAAGTAAACCAGATCCAGGGCCGTATAGCCAGCATACCGGCTTATGCGCGGGAATACATCAACATAAAAAGACAACAGACCGTAAAAGAGAACCTGTACCTGCACCTGCTCAAGAAAAAAGAAGAAGCCGCCGTGGCCTACGCCAGCAACGTAACGGATAACAAGGTGATAGCGCCGGCCTTTGTACCGGAGAAACCGGTAGCGCCCAAAAAATCACTGGTGTTTATCAGTTTTATTGCCGCCGGACTGGCTATGGTAAGCGCTTATGTGTACATCAAATATTTCCTGAACCCGCGGGTGCTTAGTAAGAAAGAGATAGAACAGGTATTCCACCTGCCGGTGATCGCAGAGATCTTTCAGCAGGAGGAGGGGCTTCGCGGTTTGAATACCGGCGCTAAATCTGTGCTGCGCGAACAGGTGTTTAACCTGCGCACCAACCTGAAATTCCTGCTGACGGAACATACCGGGCCTGCCACCATCCTGCTCACATCCAGCATTTCCGGGGAGGGTAAGACCTTCCTCTCCGCCCACCTGGCCAATGCGCTTACGGTTAATAATAAAAGCGTGGTGCTGGTAGAGCTGGATCTGCGCAAGCCCAAATTATCCCGCTTCCTGGGGCTGGATCACCATACCGGTATCACCAATTATATACTGGGGCATAAGACGGTGGATGAGATCATCCGCCCCGTGCCAGGCAGCGATGGGCTGTTTATTGTATCCTCCGGGCCGGTGCCGCCCAATCCTATTGAGCTGATAGAAGGCCAGCGGATGATCGCCCTGCTGGCAGCATTAAAGGAAAGGTTCGATTATGTGATCATAGATACTTCGCCCGTGGGCATTGTATCAGACGCCAAAAGCATTGCGCCGCTGGTGGATTGTACACTGTTTGTAGTGCGGTACAATTACAGCTTTAAGTCTAAACTGGTAGCCGTATCGGACAGCTTGCCGGAAGAGTTTTACCGCAATGCCGGCGTGATCTTTAACGGTATAGAGCAGGATACTTTTTACCCGTATTACCATTACTACCAATACACCTACGAAGAAACCAAGCCGGAGAAAGGCAAGTGGGTGGCATTCATCAAAAAAACCGCCAAACGGATTGCATAAAGTATTTGAAAATACAGGCTGGCTGCTGATAGATAAGTTCAGCAAGTTGTTTCCCGGGATACTGATCGTGGCCTTTATGGCCCGTCACCTGGGACCGGAGCTATTTGGCATATGGAATTACGCCATTGCCCTCACGACTATTGTTGGCAGCATTGCCCTGCTGGGCATGGATAAGATAGCTGTCAGGGAACTGGTGAACAATGAACGCGAACAGGCGGCCATTGTAGCCACTGCCATCTTTTTACGGATGGTGGTGGCCATAGGTTGTATGGCTTTGAGCGTGGCCATTGTTATGATAGGCAGGCAGCAGCAGGCGGTTTACCTGTACTGCACCCTGTTTGCCTCCCTTACAATCGTGCTGCAGTCCTTTGATGTACTGGATTATTTCTACCAGGTGAAGAATGATGTAAAAAAGATCATCATCCCCAAGGTAAGCGTATTCCTGTTGTTCTGCGGTATTAAGCTCCTGGTGGTATGGTTGAATGGCCCGCTGCTGGCGCTGTTATGGGTAACCCTGCTGGAGCTGCTGGTCACCTATACGGTGGTGCTGGTCGTATACACGTATCATTATGGCGTGATGCCTTTCCTGCATATACAACGCCGGCTGGCAAAGGCTTTACTGGCGCATAGCTGGCCCCTGATCCTCTCTAACCTGCTGGTGGTGCTGTTTGTAAAAGTAGACCTGGTGCTGCTGGATCAGCTGGGCACGGCCGCACAACTGGGAGCTTATGTGGTGGCGGTGCGTATTTCTGAAATATGGTATGCGGTACCCACCATCCTGTCGGTGGCTATGCTGCCGCCGTTAATGCGCCAGCAGAACGAAGACCGGGAAGCATATCTGTCTATACTGGAAAAATGGCTGCGGCTCTCTTTCTGGTCCAGCCTGTGTATTGCGCTGGTGATGACTTGCAGCGCGCAATGGATCATCCCGCTGTTATATGGAGATAAATACCTGTCAGCCGCGCCTATCCTCATGATCCATATCTGGGCCGGCATACCGGTATTCCTCTGTGTGGTGGTGGTACAATACCTGGTCATAGAAGGGCGGTATAATATTTACCTCTATTCCAATATAGCCGGCTTGGTAGTGAATGTGGGGCTGAACTTGTTCCTGATCCGCGCGTTGGGCGGTATAGGAGCGGCTATTGCCACGGTGGCAGCCTATACATCTGTGTATATGACCATGGTGGTATTTGACAAGAGCGGGCAGGCATGGGCGCTCACAAAAAAGATGCTGTATCCGCAGCTGGTGTATGCGGATGTACGGCAGGCGCATACCCGTCTCTTACAACCAAAAAATGTATGATGTAATGAGCAGGCTTAAAAATATGATGGGCGCTATGGTGGCGGGATTGTTCCCCCAGCTGCGGTATGCCGTGCGGGCATACAGTTCAGAAGGGGAGGACCTTATCCTGAAACGCATCTTCCATGCGCAGGAAGAAGGCACGTATGTGGATGTAGGCGCGCACCATCCCTTCCGGTTTTCCAACACCTACCTGTTCTACAAAATGAAATGGCGGGGCATCAATATAGATCCCATGCCGGGCTCCCGGAAGCTGTTCCAGAAATACCGCCCGCTGGATACCAACCTGGAATTAGGCGTATCCGCCACCCGGCAGGAGCTTACATACGCCATCTTTAACGAACCGGCCCTCAGCACCTTCTCTGCGGATAAGATCCGGGAATACAGCAGCAACCCGCAATACCGCGTGGTGCGCCGGCAGCAGGTGCCTACCTGGCCCCTGGCAGATATACTGGATCAGTACCTGGGCCATACCCATATCGACTTCCTTACCATTGATGCGGAGGGGCTGGATATGGAAGTGTTGCGCTCCAATAACTGGGTTAAATACCGCCCCCGTTATGTGCTGGTAGAATCGCAGCCGCTGGAGCTAACGCGTATAGAGGATAGTGAGCTGTGCCTTTTTATGGAAGAGGTAGGCTACCGCATCTTCGCCAAAACCTATTACACGTACTTCTTTAAAAATATACATACCCAATGAGGACCCGCAACAAGTTATATGTGCAATATGGCAGCGGCCCGTTCTCTGCGCCGGCAGGGTGGAAGAACTATGACTCGTCGCCCACGCTCCGGCTGCAGCAGCTGCCGGTCATTGGCAAGTTCCTGCAACAAAAGATGCATGTGGCATTTCACCCGGATGCCCTGTTGGGAGATATCCTTAAAGGCTTACCGGGTATAGCGGAAAACTCCTGCGATGGGGTGTACTGTTGTCATGTGCTGGAACATCTTTCTTATGATGATTGTTTAACCGCCCTGCGGAACACCTATCATATCCTGCGGCCCGGCGGCTGTTTCCGCTGTGTAGTGCCGGACCTGGAAGCGGCTGCCCGCAGATATATAGATAACCTGCACGGCAACGACCGGGAAGCCAATGTGAAGTTCATGGAAGAAACCCTGCTGGGCAAACAGCGGCGGGTACGGGGGCTGCGCCAGCTGGTGCAAACCGCTTTTGGCAACCGGGAGCACCTGTATATGTGGGATCATGTATCCCTTACGCATCAGCTGCAGCAGGCAGGGTTCCGCACGGTGCGCCGCTGTACGTTCAATGATGCGGAGGATGAAATGTTCAAACGGGTAGAAGAAGCCATCAGATTTGAAAACGCTGTTGCATTGGAGGCAACCAAATAATGTTACAAACGCCTGTTCTATTACTGGTATTTAACCGCCCTCACCTGGCCATGCAGGTATTTGAGCAGATCCGCCTGCAGCAGCCGGCGCAGCTGTTCATTGCGGCGGATGGTCCCCGGCCCCGCAAAGCGGGCGAGCACGCGCTTTGTAAACAGACCCGGGAGCAACTGCTGGCCGGTATTGACTGGCCCTGCGAGGTGCATACCCTGTTCCGGCCCGCTAATATGGGCTGTGGCAAAGCGGTAAGCGCCGCCCTAGACTGGTTCTTTCACCAGGTAGAGGAAGGTATTATCCTGGAAGACGACTGTTTGCCGGACCAAACCTTCTTCACCTTCTGCGAGGCCATGCTGCACCGTTACCGGCATCATGAAACGGTGATGCATATCAACGGCAGCAATTTCCAGGCAGGCGCCCAGCGGGGCGAAGGCTCGTATTACTGCTCCCGCTTCTCCCATGTATGGGGCTGGGCCAGCTGGCGAAGGGCCTGGCGGCAGTATGACTACTCCCTGCGTATTTACCGGGATGCGCCCCGTAAAGGCCTCAACGCCCGGCTGCGTTATGAGCTGCGGGCCATCAACCATAAGACAACAGATACCTGGGATGTGCAGTGGTTTATGACGGTATGGTTCAACCAGGGTTGGGCCATCACCCCCAATGTATGCCTGATAAAAAATATTGGTTATGGGAAAGATGCTACCCATACCCGGCGCGTACACCGCTGGTTCCATAAGATCGTGTACGGCAAAATATCCAGCATCACCCATCCCGCCAAACTGGCGGTAGATACGGCCGCAGACCGGTACTCCCTGCAAACCTTGTTCCCCTCCAACCTGCTGGTGATCAGTATTAAGCGGATCGTGAAGAAGAACACGTTGTTATATAGTTTATGTAAACGCATTACACAGATAGCAGTCATTATAATGATCTGTAACTAAATAAAGCATGATGGAAGGCGGTTATGGTGGTTTTCAAAGCGAGAATCTGTTCGTGGAAAGTTTCCGCGAAACAATGCCCCTGTTAGTGGCAGGGCTGCTGTTATACCTGTACTACAACCGCCGCCTCAATATTGTGGATACGCTGCTGTATGCCTTTGCTACAGAGGCCTATACCATGCTGGTGATAGGCCCCACTTTTACGGCCACCTTTTTTATAGGCATTTTTGTCTTCATAGACCAGGCGCACCGCCTGTTTACCGGCCGCCAGTATATACGGCGGGAGTACCTGCTGTTATTGATGTTGCCTTTACTGTCTAACATAGCGGTGTTCCTGATCACCCAGCTGTATAAAGATCCTTTCTGGTACCCCGGCGGCAGGGCGTATGCGTTCTATACCAAACCTATCTACTTCTATATTAAAACCTACCTGCCCCTGTTTGCCATTGGCGCCCGTATTATCCAGGAGAGGGAGCAGGTGTCGCTGGAAGGGTTTTTTGATACGGTGAAACGTATTACCCGTATATCCGTGATCATTGCCGTTATACAGATAGCGGCACAGCTCAGCTTCCACAATATTGAGCTCAGCGAGCTGCTGGGATTACAACGCCGTTACCTGATGGAAGATATTAACGGGCCATTGGGCCTGCGGGTACAGGCCTGGTTCTCTGAGCCAAAGATCTTCAGCGCTTTTTTATCACTGGCCTTGCCGGTATTAATACGGGACCGGCAGTACCGCCTGGCGGGCGCCGCTTTTATCATAGCCGTGGTTACGGCCTCCCAGACCTTCTGGATCAATATGCTGGCCGCGGGCATTATGTTCACCCTCTTCCGCGGGCTGCCGCCGGTGCGGGTAAAGATCCTGGGCACGCTGGGGGTGATCATAGGCCTGTTTATGCTGGTAGCGGCGTCTAAAGAGCTATTGTTAAAGCAGTACATGGCCAACCGCAACAACGCTACCTACCAGTTCCTGTTTGAGCGCTCTGCCTACCGGTATGATAACGAGATCTGGCAGAAGAACAATATCATACTGGGCATTCCCCTGCAACGGGATATGGAGTTGCCCATTGTAGACTTTCTCAAGGATGAGCCTTATCTGCTGTTATCCGGTTATGGCGCAGGCAACAGCACGTTTATCCCGGCCAGTTATTTCTTTGGACAGCTGAACTATGAGAACCGGGTGGCCGGCGTAGGCGGACATAACCTGAATATGCGCTGGTTCTTTATCCTGGCAGAATTTGGGGGCATTGCCCTTATCTTTTTCTTTTGGATACTAACGCGGAGCAGCAGCACGCTGCTGCCTTTTCAGCGCAATTATTTTGCATTTGTAGTGGTCTGTTTCTTTTTTAGCCAGATAGACCTCCTATGGATAATCGTGACCTTATTAAGTGCGTATGGCCGCGCACAGGTAAATGAAGGGATATATGAAGCGAATACGCAGTTTGTTTTGGGGCATTAGATTCAGAGGGGCATTGTTAGGATATTACCTGCTCCGTAAGCGCATCCGTAAAAGGACCAGCTGGCAGGAAATGCGGTTTCACCTGTTTTCCCCGGGTATGTACGCTGTAGCGCGCCGTAGCGCTACCCTGGTGCGCAGCGATGGGTTATACCGGTACTACCGGATCCAGGAGCATGAACAACTGTTCAGCTATCCCGCCGCGGCGCCGCTGTATAGCCTGGCCATGATACTGGCAGAGGCGCGGCCCCAACACTGGCACTACTACGAAATACCCCAAACAGCCGTAGCCCCGGGGGATGTGGTGGTGGACTGCGGCAGCGCGGAAGGCTTTTTTGCCTTCCGGCATCAGCACCATGCGGGCCGCATCTATGCACTGGAACCGCTGCCGCTGTTCGTGGCGGCCTTGCAACAGCTGTTCCGGCAGCAGGAGCGGGTCACCATCCTGCCGGTAGCCGCCGGCGCATCCTGTGGCAAGGCCTATATACACACAGCCTCCAGCGATACCATCCTGGACGCCGCTATCTCTGCCACTAACGGCAACGGGCAGGGGGTAGAAGTGGAGCTGGTTACGCTGGACAGCCTCTTTGCAGACAAAGGCATCCGCATCCACTACCTCAAAGCAGATATAGAAGGTTTTGAAGAACAGATGATACGCGGAGCATTAAGGACCATCAGGGAGAGCAAACCTAAAATAGCCATTACTACCTATCATGAAGGACAGGATTATCAACAACTGGTCGATATGATCAGAAATGAAGTGCCGGAATACCAGTACCTCGTAAAGGGTATCCATTACAGGTCTGGCAACCCGGTGATGCTGCACATGTGGGTACAATAACCATATTTTATGCAATTATTCCTGGATAACATCGTATTCTCCATACAGCGGGCCGGCGGCGTGTCCGTATACTGGTATGAGCTGTTGCGGGGCATCTGCAACAGCGGCCTGCCTGTCCGTTTCCTCAATGCCCGGGCGGCCTCGCCCAATATCTTTGAGCGCCGGCTGGATTACAGCGGTTTCCACTGCATCCGGGAAAGCAGGCTGCCGTTTAAGTACCTGCGTTATATGCCCCTGCGGTGTACATTACCGGCCGCCGCGGTGTATCATGGGGGATACCTGCGCGTATCGCCCCAAAAGAATATACTCAATATGCTCACGGTGCATGATTTTGCCCATGAGCGGCGGCTGGCCACCGCTTTTCCCCGTGGCCTGCCTAATCAGCTGCAAAAAGCCTATGGCATTAAACGGGCAGATGGGATCATCTGCATCTCTGCCAGCACCCGGCAGGAGCTGCTGCATTTTTACCCCTCCGTAGATCCCGCCCGCGTAAAAGTGATCCATCATGGTATTGCTACAGATTTTTTTCCGTTGGATAAACAGCAGCCGCCGGCCTGCAGCCTGGCATTGGACCTGCACCGCCCCTTTATACTCTATGTAGGTGCGCGCCGCAACTATAAACGTTTTGCCGCCGCGGTGGAAACGATGCAACTGCTGCCGCCACAATACCGGCTGGTGGCCGTAGGCGGAGAGCCCTGGAGCAAGGCGGAGCAGGAGGCGCTGGAACAGGTGATCCCCGGGCGTTACCAGCTGTTTTCCAATGTAAGCTGCGCCGATCTGAATGTGTTGTATAACTACGCTTTCTGCCTGCTCTATACTTCCATCTATGAAGGCTTTGGTTTTCCGCCGGGCGAGGCGCTAAAGGCAGGCTGCCCGGTAGTGGCCGTGAACCGTACTGCTGTACCGGAGGTGGTAGGCCAGGCAGGTCTGCTGGTAGATGATCCGGCGCCGGCAGCCTTTGCAGAAAAGATAATGCTGCTGGAAGATAGGGCCCGGCGCCAGGCTGTCATCCAGGCAGGGCTGCGGCAGGTGCAGGGTTTTACCTGGGAAAAGAGCGTACAGGAAACACTTTGTTTTTACAAGGATTGCTGGGACTATAAATTTTCATCATAACCTCATTAAAAAAGATTGCCGGAACCATAAACTTTCATCATGAACCTCCTTTTCAAAATTGCCGATACCGTAAAGGTATATCTCACCGCAGGACGGGGCTTTACCTCCCTGCTGGAGAAAGGCGCGTCCGTGGCTTCCACCCAGGTGCTGCACAACTGCCGGCATCATATTCCGCAGTTAAATATGATCATAGACGCGGGCGCCAACCAGGGACAGTTTGCCATTGCGGCCAGCCATTATTATCCCCATGCGCACATCCATTCTTTTGAGCCCCTGCCGGACGTATACAGGACCCTGCAGCAGAACACGCGTAAGATCAGCGGCATCAGCACCTATAATCTGGCCCTGGGCAGCTCCAGCGGTTGCCTGGCCTTTTACCGCAATGCTTACACGCACGCCAGTTCCGCCCTGCAGGTATCTGAGCTGCAGAAACATATGGTGCCGCAGACCGCCTGCGCAGATGAGATCACCGTGCCGGTAAAACGGCTGGACGACCTGCTGCCTACCATCCCCTTTGACGCCCCGGTACTGCTGAAAATGGATGTACAAGGCTTTGAGAAAGAAGTGCTGAAAGGCGCCGCCCACAGCCTGCGCCATATAGACTACCTGTTGTTCGAGACCTCTTTTGAGCCCATGTATGATGGTGAGCCGCTGTTTGATGAGATGCACAATTTTGTAAAGGACCTGGGCTTTGATCTGATTGGCCCGGTAGGGTTCCTGCAATCGGATAAGCTGCAGATACTGCAGATGGACCTGTTGTATAAGCGGGCGTGAATAACACAGGCAACTCTTAAAGCATTATAACCATTAAGGCAGATGAAGATTGTTGTGAATGATCATTCCGGGCATGCATTCCCTTTGCAGTTAAGCCGGCAGTTTGCACAAAGCGGGCACCAGGTATTACATGCCTATTCCGCTTCGTTCCAATCGCCCAAAGGGGATTTTGATAACAGCACGGCTACGGCGCAGCCGCTGGTAACGCCCATCCGCGTAAAAGGCACGTTCCGTAAATATTCCCTTTTAAAAAGGCGGCAGCAGGAGATCGAATATGCAAAACAACTCACGCAACGGATGGATACATTTAAACCGGATGTAGTGCTCAGCGGCACCACTCCGCTGTTTGTACAGCAGCATGTACAGCGGTACTGCCTGCGTAAAGGCATCCGTTTTATTTACTGGTGCCAGGATATCTATACCATCGCGATCCGCTCCATTGCCCGGCGCAAACTGGGCTTGCTGGGGTTTCCGGTATGGGAATATTTTAACCGGCTGGAAAGCACGCTGCTGCGCAGAAGCGCGCATGTGGTGAGTATTACGCAGGATTTTAACCCCATTTTCCGCGAATGGCAGGTGAATATGGACCGGGTAACTTGTATCCCCAACTGGGCGCCGGTAACAAATATAGAACTGGTAGATAAGCAGAACCCCTGGGCGCAGCTGCACCAGCTTACAGATAAGATCTGTGTGGTATACAGCGGTACCCTGGGTCTTAAACACAATCCATCCATATTGCTGGATGCGGCGCTGCATTTCCGGCATCATCCGGATGTAGTGCTGGTGGTGATCTCCGAAGGGCTAGGGGCGGATTTTCTCCGGAAAGAAAAAGAAAAACGGCAGCTGCATAACCTGCGTATACTGCCTTTCCAGGATTTTACGCATATGAGCCAGGTATTAGGTACGGCAGATATCCTGCTGGCCATACTCGAAAAGGACGCCGGTATATATTCCGTGCCTTCCAAGGTGCTTACCTATCTCTGCGCGCAGAAACCTATTGTACTGGCCATGCCCCCGGCTAATCTCAGCGCGGCTATTGTACAGGAACAACAGGCGGGTTACTGCATATCGCCGGATGATAGCCGGGGCTTTTGCCGCCATATTGAAAAGCTGGTGAATGACGCCGGCTTGCGCCAGCAGCTGGGCCGCAACGGCCGGGCTTATGCAGAAAGGAATTTTGATATCGCACATATCGAAGATAGGTTCTTACAGGTCTTCAACACCGTATTGTGATGTTGAGCCGGATGCGGATACTGCTACCGTTAACAGCAGCTATGATCGATAAAGGCATTCACCAATGTAATATGTTATGAAACCTGGCGCTGATACAAATTTTTATATAAGGCTGTTCATAGATTATGCGGTGCTTACGCTGGCATTCCTGGTCACCCGGCAGTATATTGCCGCCAAAGGCGATGTCTTCTTCTCAGGGTTTAACGGGTTATTGCTGTGCATCAGCCTCTGCGCGTGGACGGCCATCGGGTTGTTTGTGCATTTGTATGATGATTTCCGCACCCGCTCCTTTGCCTTTGAATTTGTGGCCATCCTCAAAGCGGTATTGCTGCATGCCAGTTTCTTTACTTTCCTGTTCTTCTATTGTTTTAAATTCTATCCATATCCCCGTACATCTACGCTGTTATATAACGCACTGGCTTTTACGATCATCACCATCACCAAGTTTGTGGTTAAACAGTCGCTGCTACGTCTGCGCGCCCATGGTTTTAATGCCAGGAACGTGCTGATCGTAGGCGCCGGCGAGGTAGGTATGAGCTTTTACGAGACCATCCTGTCCAATGACCATTTTGGATACCGCTGCGTAGGCTTTGTAGATGAAGAGACCCAAACGCATTTGAACGGGCAATACCTGGGCAAGGTATCAGACCTGGGCCGTATACTGGAAGAGCATAGTGTGGACGATGTAGTGGTAGCCCTGCCCGGCGGCCCCAGCGCCATGCTGGAGAAGATCGTGGCCCTTAGCGAGCAGGAGGCCAAACGGGTAAGGATCGTGGCGGACTGCTACCGCTTCTGCACCGCAACCGCCAGTATGAACCTTTTTGGTAACCTGCCTTTATTGACCATCCGTACCTCGCCGCTGGATGATATGGCGCACCAGCGTTTTAAGCGCATCTTTGAAGTCTGTATTACGGTGGTGCTGTTTATTACGGTATTCAGCTGGTTATTCCCCATCATCGCGCTGCTCATCAAACTTAGTTCCAGGGGGCCGGTGCTCTATAAGCAGGAGCGCTGGGGCATGGGGAATCAGAAGATCATCTGCTACAAGTTCCGCTCTATGATCAACGATTGTGATATGGTAGATGCGCATGGCCGTTACCTGCAGGCCACCCGTAATGATGACCGTGTTACGCCTATTGGCAGGTTCCTGCGTAAGACCAGCCTGGATGAGCTGCCCCAGTTTGTAAATGTGTTGCAGGGCGATATGGCGCTGGTAGGCCCGCGGCCGCATCCTACGCCTTTACACGTGGAGGCTAGGAGCACGGTACAGCATTATATGCTGCGGCACCAGGTAAAACCCGGTATCACTGGTTGGGCACAGGTAAATGGCTGCAGAGGGGAAACCCAGCAGTCCGGGCAAATGCAAAAGCGCGTGGATCTGGATCTTTGGTATATAGAGAATTACAGTTATTGGCTGGATTGCCTGATCATTTTCCAGACATTTATGAATATGATAAAAGGGGATAAGGAGGCGTATTGATCGTACCGTTGCGGCGGCATCACGCCTCACCCTGGAAGGTTATACATCAGCTATTACACCGGATAGCCACAATATTCTGAAAAGCGAAGATCTCATACTGCAGCGCATTATAATCCCCCAATGGCTGCAACCCATCCGGTAGCAGGCGGTAAAAATCATAACCGGCTAAGATCTCCACCAGGTCTTTAAAGAACGTGCGGGAGATGATGTTCATCTCATTAAACTCTATCTGTATCACATCTGCCAGGCCTTGTGATAAGGTACGCTGTGCGCCCTGGAGCACCGGCAATTCATGGCCTTCCGTATCTATTTTCAACAGGGCAATACGGTTGATCCGGTGCCGGTCTACAAATTCATCGATCGTAGTCAACACAATGGCGGACGCCTGTGCTTCTCCATGGTGCAGGTCCTCTATCACCGCTTTATACATGCTGGCATGCTCAGAGCCGCCGTTACCGGAATAATCGTAAATAATGGCGGTGCTGGCAGTGGCGCCCGCGCCTTTGGGCACAGGGGTAAAAGCATGTATTTCCGCCGCGGCAGCCAGCTGCTGGTAAGCGGTGGGGTGGGGCTCAAAAGCATAAATAGGCAATTGGATCTCATGTTGCCGCAGCATAATGGAGTAGTGGCCTATGTTGGCCCCTATATCCAGTATCACGCCGGTATGTAAGCGGCCGGTGGCTAAGAGATAACGGATAAAAGCTTTTTCGCCGGATAGATGATCATTTTCATAGTTCCGGATGCCTAAGCCAGACAGGCTCAGTTTATAGAGGAAGAGATGCAGGGGATAAAATGCCTTCCGCGCAAATAGGAAAGCATAGGTCTTTTTAAAGGATCTCGCCAGCGCTGTCATAAGCTACAATTTACTTATAATCACCCGCCGGCATCTGTTCATTTTATTCATTTACGTCGCAGCTGCCCCCTTAATATGTCGCGTTTACACACGTGCTGTTTCCGGCTACGGTTCTACCTTTGGTATAGTAGATCAGTTAAAGTAATTAAAACATTATACCATGGCAAACAAAACCACCGTTCAAAAGATCTCTTCCTGTATATGGTTTGATACACAGGCAGAAGAGGCTGCTAAATTCTATACATCCGTTTTTAAGGATGGTAAGATAGGCCGCGTTAGCTATTACGGCAAAGAGGGATATGAAGTGCACAAGATGCCGGAAGGCACGGTGTTGACCGTTGAATTTGAAATAGGCGGACAATCATTCCTGGGCCTCAATGGCGGCCCCATATTTAAGCCCAGCGAAGCCATTTCGTTTGTTGTGAATTGCGGATCACAGGAAGAACTGGACTATTACTGGGACAAGCTGTCCGAAGGCGGCGATCCTGCCTCCCAGGTATGTGGCTGGCTGAAGGACAAATTTGGCGTATCCTGGCAGGTGGTGCCTGCTGTGCTGGCAGATCTGATGACCAGCGGCGATAAGGGCAAAGCGGAGAAAGTGATGGCGGTGGTGATGCAGTCAAAGAAACTGAATATCCAGGAGCTGGAGGCTGCGTTTGGAAAATAGGGCTGGTATGCGGGTACTGCCCGTGAGGGCAAGGCTGCCAATGTTATAAGGCAGTCAAACGCTTCGAAGTTGCCAATGCTCCTGAACAATGGTTGGCTCCGGTGTAATATCTTCATTCTATATTCTTACTCAACCATAGCGGAAACTACCGCTGCCGTTAAAGCCCATTCCTCAGCGGAATGGGCCCCGGCTGGCAGAGGTGAATCATGAGCTGATACAGTTGTTGCCTAAGCTGGAGCAAGGGGAAGTGCTCCGTAAAGTGGGATTTTGACGCGCTATGGTTGTGCAAACAATCCTGCAAATTCAAGCGGTGAATATTTTTTATTTCGATAAGCATAATACTCATTGGCTATTTCTATTACGCCCTTTTTTTCATCCGTGATGATCTCGAAGTAATATTGGTAGATCGTTTTGTTGTTGACTACCATTCCAAATTCAAACGGATAGATTTCATCCTCAAAATATTTCATGTTCCAGGTTGTTAGTTTAACTCCTGTAGTATCATATACTATTATAGGCATTGATAGACTGATCCCGCTAATTGTACTACAACTAATTGTCAGGCTATGCCTGATATTCGGATTGATAAGGTATAGATCAATATCATACAGGCCTTTTCTCATACGTATAGGAACAAGCTTAAAGATTGGCAGTTTGATCTCGCTATCAATTGGCGATTTATGGTCATTAGCCATTTGAATTATATCCGTATGCGTTAATCCCTCAATTACATTTTTTCGCCTCTTCTTTGCGGTGAAACGTTTACTAAGTGGGATTATATAAAAGCAGGTACTAATTGTTTTAAGGGTCACTGACCATATTGTAGAGAACAATTCGAAGGACATAATATTAGTATAATAATGTGGAAAATTGATATACGCCAGTCTAACTAATGAATATTGATCAGCTTCTCGAATTTTATATATTACTGCATTGATATTTAATTTATGAAGTCCCGGTTTATTTGTAGTCCGGCTTCCACCTGGAATTGTAATGTGAAGATCTGTATAACCTGTATCCCCAATCATTTAACAGAGCAATCATCATTTCTGAGGGCATCTTTACAGTATGCCCTAATATTACTGTGTAGTTAATACAGCTAATTTTTGCGTTATCTTTCCCCAGCCGGTTCTTAAATTAATGTCAGTTGTATGTCGCTCTGCTTTCCCCTTTTTGGTGGTAATTTGAATGGCGCCAGTAGCAGCTCTTGATCCATAAATAGATGTTGCGTCAGCATCCTTTAAAATATCTATACGCTCAATATCCAATGGATGCATAAAACTAATTGGATTTTCAGCGCCCATAGCCCATAACCGCCTTACCATCCGCATTCGTTTCCCAACCTGTGGAAAAAATCCCCACCTATTTATTATCTTGTCGCTCCGTCAAACACGTTGTGTACCATAAATAATATTGATAGAGATAATGACACGAGCCGTACCGCACTTATTACACCGCCGCCTGTTTCGCCTGGCGGCCTTATTACTCTTAACCACCCTTTTCTCCTGCACGCAACGCGTACCGCCGCACATCCTGGTCTTTACCGCCCGGGATAGCGCCGCTACCGCAGCGCTCACACGCCTGCAGCAGGTTAGCAGCTCCCAGAAATGGGCGCTGGATACCACCAGCTCCGCAGACCGTTTCACGGAAGATTCCCTGCGGCAATACACGGCGGTGCTTTTCCTGCACATGCCCGTAGATACGCTGGATTATATCCAACAGGCAGACCTGGAACGTTTTATCCAGGCCGGCGGCGGCATAGGCATCATTAACGCCGCGCCGGATACGGTGATTAACTGGCCCTGGTATAATACCATCAACCAGGACCGGCTTGCAGCCGCCAAACAACCCTGGCAAACAGCATATGATGGCGGCCACTGGTATTTTGGCGACCTGGAAGATGAGGCCAGCACAAAACAAACCCTGGAATACATTGCTGCCAATGGCGCCTTAAATTATAACAACGCCACCACAGAACGCGTACCGGAAGAGAACCGCTTTGTAACAGAAGTACTGGATACCTACCTCTATGAGCCCATGGAAATGGTGATCTTCAAAGACGGCAAGGTACTGTTCCTGGAGCGCAGGGGAGAGGTAAAGCTCTACAACCCTGCCACCAGACAAACAAAGAACATTGCCCATTTCGATGTAAGCATAGAAGGTAACTATGAAGATGGTATGTTAGGCGTAGCCCTGGACCCTGATTTCGACAACAACCACTGGATCTATATCAACTATTCCCCCGCCGGTAATGTGCCTAAGCAGAATGTATCCCGCTTTATTTATAAAGACGATTCCCTGTACCGGGCTTCTGAGAAGATAGTACTGGAGATCCCTACCCAGCGGGAAACCTGCTGCCACTCCGGCGGTCACCTGGAGTTTGGTCCGGGTAATAACCTGTACATCTCTGCCGGCGATAACACCAGCTCCAAGGAGTCAGACGGTTTCTCGCCCATTGACGAGCGCCCGGGCCGTGGCCCCTTCGATGCGCAGAAATCATCCGGCAATACCAACGACCTCCGTGGCAAGATCCTGCGTATCCACCCGGAGCCTAACGGTACCTACACGATCCCGGATGGCAACCTGTTCCCAAAGAACGGTTCCAAAGGCAAACCGGAGATCTATGTAATGGGCACCCGCAACGCCTTCCGTTTTACCGTAGATAAACATAACGGGTATGTATATTGGGGGGATGTGGGGCCAGACGGCGGCCAGGCCTCCGACCGTGGCCCGCAAAGTTATGACGAGTACAACCAGGCCAAAAAGCCGGGCAACTACGGTTGGCCCTATTTTGTGGCAGACAATAAAGCCTATGCGGATTTTGACTTCGCCACCAATGTGATAGGCCCTAAGTTCGACCCCGCCCGCCCGGTGAACCATTCGCCCAACAATACCGGCGACACCGTATTGCCGCCCGCGCAAAAGCCCATGATCTGGTACCCTTATGGCGAATCGCCGGAGTTCCCCATCCTGGGCAAAGGCTCCCGTAGCGCCATGGCAGGGCCGGTTTATTATTATGATGATTTTAAGGACGCAAAAAGCCGCTTCCCTAAATACTTTGATGGTAAGCTGTTCATTTATGAATGGGCCCGCAGCTGGGTAAAACTGGTGTCTTTTGACAAAGACACACTGCTGTCCCGCATAGCGCCTTTCCTGCCGCAACAGACCTGGTACAAACCCATCGACATGAAGTTTGGCCCGGATGGCGCATTGTATGTATTACAATACGGCGCTAACTATTTTGAGCATAACCAGGACTCACGTTTGGTGAAGATCAGTTATGTAGCCGGCAACCGTCGCCCTAAAGCGGCTGTTACGGCAGACAAGTCCGTAGGCGCCGCCCCGCTGAAAGTACAGCTCTCTGCCGCCGGCTCTATGGATTATGACCATGATGCGCTCAGCTATGCCTGGGATGTGGAAGGCGCAGGCGCCAATGGCAATACCGCCACCAACACTGTTACATATACCAAACCGGGTATCTATCATCCCAGGGTAACGGTAACGGATAAGGATGGCCAGTCCTCCACCGCTTCCATAGAGATCAAGGTAGGCAACGAAGCGCCGCAGGTAAGCATTAGCCTGCCTGGCGCCAATACCAGCTTCTGGTATGAAAAACAATCCCTTAAGTATGCCGTAAACGTAACAGATAAAGAAGACGGGCAGATCAACGCCGGCATACAGCCCGCGGCCGTATTTGTATCGTTCGATCACCTGGAAGAAGGCAGCGATCTGGCCCTGCTGGCCTCCAACAAGGACCTGGCCGGCCGTATTGAGTTCCTGCGCGGTCAGTCCCTGGTAGCTAACAGCGATTGTAAATCCTGCCATAACCCAACAGCCCAGAACATAGGCCCTGCTTATACGGCGGTGGCCCAGCGGTATAAAGGCCAGCAGGATATTACAGACAAGCTGGCAGACAAGGTACTGGCCGGCGGCAATGGTAACTGGGGCAAGAACATGATGGCCGCCCATCCCCAGCATACCCATGAAGAAGCCCGTGAAATGGTGAAATACATCCTGTCTTTCAGTCAGCCGCCACTCAAAAGCCTGCCCGTGACTGGTCAGGTAAACACCGGAAATGCCCAACGCGGCAACTATGTCTTCCGCGCCAGTTATACGGACCATGGCAGCGCCATGCCCGGCAGCCTTAATGGCAGCGCCCTGCTGATCCTGCGCCCTGCCAGGGTAGAAGCGGAGGAGTTTGAGCTATCGCCCAAAGCCGGCGTACGGCATGATGACGGTACCAATATGACCTTTGTAGAAGGCACGCAGAACGGCGCATTTATGCACCTAAGCGATATTGACCTTACCGCCATTGACCGGCTGCAGTTCAGCGCCAACGCGCCCGGCGCCGGCGTCACAATAGAGGTGCATGCAGACAGGCCCGATGGTCCCCTGTTAGGCGCGGCGCCGGTAGCGGCTGCTACGGCCTTCCAAACGGTGACTGCACCCATAAAAGGCGCCAGTGGCCGGCATAACGTATTCCTGGTGTTCAAGGGTAATGGAGATGCCCGGGCTATGCTGGATTGGGTATACTTTCAACGGAAAGGGTAGAAGCGCTATCTTTGCCCCCGGAATTAAAAACAGACGCTATGAATTTTAACCTGGAGAAGATACCGGCACGTACGCAACAGCCCCGCGCTTATGGGCTTACCATGGTCACGGATAAAGGCTTAAGCCCGCAGGATACCAAAGATTTCCTGTCGGTGGCCGCCCCGCATGTGGATATTGTAAAGCTGGCCTTTGGCACCGCTTACGTAACGCCTAACCTGGGGGAAAAGATAAAGATCTACCAGTCTTATAATATTCCCGTATACTTTGGCGGCCTGCTGTTCGAAGCTTTCCTGGTGCGTAACCAGTACGAAGACTATATCCGGGCCATCAAGGAATATAATATCAACTATATCGAAGTATCAGACGGCTCCATCGAGATTCCCCATGCAGAGAAATGCGGGTATATTGAGAAGCTGTCCAAGCTGGGCACCGTGCTCAGCGAAGTAGGCTCCAAGGATAAGGACCGTCAGCATATTACGCCGCCTTATAAATGGATTGAGCTCATGAAAGCGGAAATGTCTGCCGGCGCCCAGTACATCATTGCCGAAGCCCGCGAAAGCGGCACCGTAGGCCTCTACCGCGATTCCGGCGAGGTGCGCGAAGGCCTGGTACAGGAGATCCTGACCCAGATCTCCCATGAAAAGATCATCTGGGAAGCGCCGCTCAAAAGCCAGCAGCTGTATTTCCTGGATCTGATCGGTTGTAATGCCAACCTGGGAAATATCTCATCTCACGAAGTGATCGCATTGGAAGCCATGCGGATAGGGTTGCGAGGGGATAGTTTTCATTTTTATCTGGGCGGAGAATAAGATATCATACAAAAGGCCCCGTAACAGGGGCCTTTTTAATTACGCCGTTGTTTGTCTGCTATAATGGTCAACAACCGTTGATACCGCAGGCTCATTCTTTCTTCCATGGCGGTGGAGCTGGATGGCAAGCTTTCCAGCTGTTGCCGGGTTAATCCAAGCCGGATGCTGGCTGTCCTTTCCTCACCTTTTACTACATCCCGGCAATAGGTAACATCAATATCTTCCCCTTCATAGGCCATACTAAAGATCACCACCAGCTGCTGCATGTTAAATAATTCTATATACGCATATAACACCCCTGTTTTATTGTTGCCGTGCAGGTGAATGATATGGGACACCTCTTCTGTTTCCGGAACAATATGGTCCGGGAAGTAGTAAAAAGCAACCGGCTTTGTATGCTCGCCCTTTACAAAAGCTTTTACCTGTTCACAATATTGCCTGGGATAACCTTTTGATAGGTAATAGTTCAGGCAGATCTTGGCAATGGCGCGATAATAGGCAGGGTGGGTAGGGTTCACCCAGGGTGTTTGCGTGGGGGCGGTTGCCGGGTGTGTACCGCGGTCCAGCGGGATGTTTAATAAATAACCAAAACGCCCCAGTTGAGCAGCCAGCACATTGTCTATTGTTTGACCAAAGGCCTCATTGCAGGTTTTACATAACAGGTTATATGCTTTCCGTTTGCCGCCTATGGCATTAGGGATGATATGTTCTATTGACTTGTTACGCCGGTTCAGCGTGGTGTTACAACTGTAGCATTGCATTCTTTTGCGTTTAGATAACACGATCCGGTGCAAAGGTAATCATGCATGGCCGCAATTGCCCCTTTGCGGAAAACTATCCCCCATCCCCCTCATTCCCAACAAATTACCTTATATTTAACCATATTAATCCCAGATTGTCATGAGAGCCGATCCCAAATTATGCGTGATCATCCCTGCTCATAAATCACGCCTTACTGTAGAAGAAGCTATTTCATTACAGGCATGTTACAACCGCCTGCAACATTATCACTGCTACCTCCTGCATGGAGCAGATGGCTTTTCGCCGGAGGAGTACCTGGACATCCATCCGCAGTTAAAACTGAAACGGGTGCCAGCCAACTGGCTATCATCGGTGCAGCAGTATAACCGCATGAAGGTAAATCCTTCCTTCTATGAGCTGTTCCGCGACTATCAGTTCATGCTCACCTACGAGCTGGACGCCTACATCTTCAGCAACGACATCACCGCGCACCACGGCTTTGACTATGACTATATTGGCGCCCCTATTTTTGAGGGCTACCAGCAGGCGGCGCCGGATGCGCCTTTCCATGGCGCGCTCAATTCCGGGTTCTCCATGCGTAATGTGACCGCCTGCCGGGTGATGCTGGACAAGCTGCAGCTGTACAAGGCCTGGTGGAAGAAAAACAAGTTCCTGTTGGTGAACTTCCCTTTTCTGCGGCGTGTCGTCAACCCCAATTGGCGCAGCGTAATGGATCATGATCATCTCCGCGGTTATTTAAAAGGCGGTTACTTCAATGAGGATATTATCTGGTCAGAGGTAATACCGGCCCTCTTCCCTTCTTTTAAAGTAGCCCCGCCGGAGGCGGCCGCTTTGTTCAGTTTTGAAGTGAACCCGGAACGCCTGTACCAGCTCACCGGACAGCTGCCTTTAGGCTGTCATGCCTGGACCCGGTTCCCTGCTTTCTGGAAAAACCATATTCACGAATTTATCCGTACGCCTTCATGAGTTATACTGTACAATCTCCTGTGCTGCTGCTCACCTTTAACCGGCCGGATCTGGCGCTACAGGTTTTCCGCCAGGTGCAGGCAGTAAAGCCCGCCCGTTTATACATTGCTGCGGATGGGCCCCGGCCGGGCGTAGCTGCTGACCAGGACTTATGCGCGGCCGCCCGCCGTATCTACGACAATATCAACTGGCCTTGCCAGGTACATAAGCTGTTTAACCTGCAGAATAAAGGCTGTAAGATAGCCGTGGCAGAGGCCATTACCTGGTTCTTTGAACAGGAGGAGGAAGGGATCATTCTGGAAGATGATTGCCTGCCGGCAAACGACTTCTTCTATTTCTGCGATGCCATGCTCATGCGTTACCGGGATGATACCCGGATGATGAACATCACCGGTACTAACCTGCAGATGGGGCAACAGCGGGGCAGGGGTAGCTACTATTTTTCTGAGTACAGCCATATCTGGGGTTGGGCCAGCTGGCGCCGCGCCTGGCAGCATTATGATGTGCACCTGGCTGGTCATGAAGCAGCGGAAGTGGGGCGGCAGCTCCGGCATATTTTTACAGACCGCTTCCTGGTAGCCGGCTGGGTCGATATCTTCAAACGCCTGCAACGGGGCGGGATCGACTCCTGGGATTATCAGTTCAATTTCACCACCTTTTTCCAGCATGGGTTATGTATTACGCCTAATGTGAACCTGGTCTCCAACCTGGGTTTCCGGGCAGATGCAACGCATACCTATCATAGCTGGAAAGATCATGCGGCGTTGCCCACCGGCGTACTGCCCAGGCCACTGGTGCATCCGGATCTGGTCATCCCGGAAAAGGACGCCGATTATTTTTTCCTGGCAAAAGACTTTTTCCTGGCGGAGAAATGGCGGAAATTTGAGAAGGACAAACTGCTCCGCAGACGGTTCAAACGCTGGGCCCGTAACCTGTTTAAAAAAGATCCCCAACGCAATAATAGCGCCGATGTCATTAGTACATGAACATATCCGCTACTCGCTGGTCATCTGTACGTATAACCCGGAAGAGCGTATCCTCCAACGCTGTCTGCAAGCCATCGCAGCGCTGGATACCACCGGTTTTAATACAGAGGTGATCCTGGTAGATAACAACTGTACCATCCCCCTCATCTCTCAACCTTATATACAGGCCTTTTTACGTCAGCTGCCGGATCTGCATATCATCGCGGAGCCGCAGCAGGGTGTAAGTTATGCCCGTATTGCCGCCATTGGCGCTGCCCGCGGCGAATACATCGTATATTTTGATTACGACAACGAACCGGAAAGCAGCTATCTGCAGCAGCTCAACCGGCTGCATATCATGTACCCCATGGTGGGCGCCTGGGGGCCGGGTAAGGTGCAGGTGGATTTTATTGACGGCATCAGCCCGGAGATAGAGGAGTTTGCCCGCGGCGCTTTCCAGCAGCGGAACGAGCGTAAGGTCAACTATGCTTTTGAGCCGGACTGGCAACCCTGTTACCCTTTTGGTACAGGGTTGTGTACAAAGGCGGCTATCTTAAAACAATACGCGCAGTTTGCCCGTTTGGGCACTTTTACCTTATCCGGCCGTAAGGGGCATTTATTGACCAGCGGAGAAGACACACAGATGGTATTGCTCTGCCTGCGGGAAGGGTATGCCGCCGGCGTAGCGCCGGAGCTGCAGCTCACCCATATCATCCCTGGCAGCCGGGCCAATGTGGCCTATCTCCGCCGCCTGGTATATGGCGCTTTTGCCTGTTATGCCCCCAGTTGGTTAGAGGTATTTCCGGATCTGCAGGAGCAGCTGGAGCGGCAGCTGATGCCCGCTTCTGCATTCTCCTGGCGGGCATTGGAACAGTATGTATTGGCCAGGTGCAGCCGCCGGCCGTTCAAGACCTTTCAGCTGGTGGAGTTTATCGCTACGCAGGCGGGTACCTACCAGGCATTGAATAAACCGCTGCCGCCGCTGGTGCGTGGCATCATAAAATACCTGCACGTTGCATGAAGGGGATCACCGTGATCATATGCTGTTATAACAGCGCGGCCCGTTTGCCGCGTACACTGGCGTGTTTACAGGCGCAGGTAGCGCCGCCGGATTTCAAATGGGAGATCGTACTGGTCAACAATGCGTCTACGGATGATACGGTGGCGGTGGCGCAGTCTATCTGGAGTAGGGAGTTTCCTACCCGTACGGTATGCCGTATTGTGGAGGAACCTATACCCGGGCAGTACTTTGCACGGATGAGAGGGGTATTGGAAGCGCGTTATAAGGTGGTAATGTTCTGTGATGATGATAATGAGCTGGATAAGGATTATGTGTATCAGGCCTGGAAGGTAATGGCCAAAGACGACCGGATCGGGGCGGCCGGCGGGCAGATCCATCCGGTAACGGATGCCGCCTCCTGGCCGGATTGGTTCGAGGAGTACAAAGACAAATATGCCACCGGGGTTCCCGCCCCCCAGTCCGGCGATGTATCACACCGCGGGTTTGTGCTGGGGGCCGGGATGATCACCCGGCGGCATTTGTTTCTCCAGGTGTTCGATGAGCGTTACCCGTCTTTGCTGAATGGCCGCCATGGCAGCTCTCTCAGCACGGGGGATGACTTTGAGTATTGTAAACGGCTGCTCCTTTGGGGCTATACCCTCTATTACGAGCAGTGTTTAAAGATACATCATTTTATCCCACAAGAGCGTCTTACGTTCAATTACCGGGAACGGTTGATGCAGGGTATCCTGGCGTCCCGTACGGTATTGTCAGAATATGATAAGGCCCTTATCCTGCAAAAGCGCAACCAGCATAAAAACAGATGGCGGCTGTTGCTCTTGGGGCCGTTCAGGATCTTGTTTGCCCGCCTCGGGCTCTCCAGCCGCAACCTTACGGATGAACGCCTGGTATTCTTTTACCTGGCGCCTTTTACTATGAAAGCAGACCCGGTAAAAACGATCATTAAACGATTTATTCAGCATCAAAATGACCTATAAGATCTTTTCCTTCTACAACCGTTTTGTAAACCCACGGGTACCTATGTACCAGCGGGCGGTATTTAAACATTTTGGTTATGAAATAGCGCATATTGTGAACGAGGCATTCAGTCATGGGGATTTCCTTAACCATATCTGCCGTACGGTGCAGGATACGGACTATCTCATCTTTTTTGATATTGACTGTATCCCCCTAAGAAAGGACTGGCTCAAACTTTTGCTGCATGATCTGCAGGAGCCGCATACCATTGCCGGCGCCGCGCAAACGGCCAATCATCTGCGTAATGCGCAGAACCTGTATATCTCGCCTTTTTTCTTTGGGGTGTCTACGGCTTATCTGCGGCAATTGGGTTACCCGGATATGCGTATGAAAGGCGATATGGACGCTGGTCAGAACCTCACGGAACAGATCATCAAAAACGGGGGACAGGTGAAGTACTGGTGGCCTACGCATATCGAGGAGGAGCAATGGTACCTGCATCATCCGGAGCACAACAAGTTTGGGTTGGGTACTACGTATAATGATGCGGTATATCACGCCTTTTTCTCCCGGGTCGATCTCTCGGACCGGTTTATCCGCAAATGTAATGGCGTATTACCCTGGTATACCCGGTGGGCGCTGCGTACACGGCAACGGAAGTGGCAGCCGCCGGAGGGGCATCCCTGGTAATCACCTGAGGTGTACAGCGCCGGTGCTGTCAAAATAATATCGGATACGGCCGCTGCGGGTAATGTCTTCCAGCAGGTGCTGTAAGGATTGTTTATCATTGATAACACCGGAGAAATGTTGTTCCGCTATTTCGCGGCTGTCGATCTTTACCTGTACGCCATACTGTGCCTGGATGATAAGGCCCAGTTCAGTCAGCGTTACTGCGCGGAACAGGTATTCTTTGGTGGCCGGCTGCACGGTGCTGGTGCGGTAGTTTTGGTACCACATAGAGAACAGGCCGCTGCTTACTACCAGCAGCATAAAGATCGAGGCGTAGCAGATCATTTTCCGGTTGGACTGTTTGGGGACTATTGCAAATTCTTCGTTTGGAAAGGTTTCCCGGGCGGCTGCCAGCAGTTGCTGGGCCATGGGATTATCCTGTAAGGTGCGCCGGATATAGTCGTTTTCCCATCTGGAAGTAAAACCTGCCTGCTGGCGAAGTAAGAGTTCCAGGAATTCGTCGGCATCAAATGGGAGCATTGTTACTTGAGGGAGCATGAGGTTATTGTATTGTTTCGATGTGATGAATGATAATCAATCCCAAAAACGCATTCTAAAAAAACGCGTACTATTCTGATAATGATATGATAGGGAAATAGTCCGGAGAGACTCATTTGGGGAGGTATTTTGCTAAAACAAACGGATACAGGTCATTGGGGCTGCATTATTTAAAATGCAATACCCCTTCTTCGTCAAAATAATAGTCTACGTTCATGATCTTCTTCATCTTCTGCAGGAATACGGTAATGGGTTTATTCCGGTTCACCATTCCTGAGAAGCGTTGTTCCCGCATGGCGGCATTTTCTATTACTACTTTTACGCCAAACCAGCGCGGCAGCACTTTTACGATATCGTCAAAGGTGGCTTCTGTAAAATAGTATTTGCCCATGCGCCAGCCCAGCACTTCGTTCTCATCGAACTTATGAAGGGTAGGGGCATTGTCGTTGCGGGTGTATAGGGCCTCCATGCCGGGTTTGATAGGCGTTTCGCCGGTGGGGGTCTTAAAGTTCACGGCCCCGTCTACCAGCGCTACGCGTACCTGGCTGGAGTCGTAGCTGTTTACGTTAAAGGTGGTGCCCAGTACGCGCACGGCGCCGCCGGGTATGTGTACGATAAAGGGTTTAGCCGCATTCTGGGCTACCTCTATAAAAGCTTCCCCGTTTACGCTTATTTCGCGGGTATTGCCGCTAAAAGAGAAGGGGAATTGCAGTTTGGTAGCGGCGTTCAGCCACACCTTGCTGCCGTCGGAGAGCACAATGCGGTAATCCTTACCTATGGGTACGGTAAGGCTGTTCATGCTCACGCTATTTGAATGAGTAGCGGTATTGGCATCCGCCGTCAGGGACAGCGTTTTATTACGGTTCAGCAGCTGGGTGCTGCCTATGTTAATATTGCTATCTGTAGCCTGGGAGAGGTTGATCACGTCACCGCTGGACAGTTTCAGCTCAATAGCGTCCTTATTGGTGGCCAGGCGGGCCATGGGCGCCGGCGCCTTGTCTTTATTATTCAGGAAATAAATGCCAACACATAGGCAGCTGAGCACTGCGGCGGAGGCGTATACCAGTACCCGCCTGTTATTCCGGCGGACGTGTTGGGATCGGGCCAGCAGGTCTTCACCTTCCGCCCAGTCCCAACTTTCCACTCGGCTAAAGTTGGTGGCAATATCGTGAGAGTTGAATAAACTTTTGATGCGCTCAAATTCTCTCTTCACGGCTTCATCTTCGCTGATCAGTTGTTCCAGGCAAATGTCTTCTTCCTCGCTAAGGGTGCCCGCAAGTTTGCCTGTGATCAACTGGTGTATATATTCCTCGCTTAATCGCATGTTAACTCAATAAACGCATTTCAGACCGCTTCCGGACTATCTCAGTATCAAATATTTTGTAAGCGTTGCCGCAGGATCTTTACGGCGCGTACCAGCTGGTTACGCACGGTGTTGGGGCTGATGCCCATCTGGGAAGCTATTTCATTGCGTGATTTCTGCTCCAGGTAGGTAAGCCGGAAAACCTGGGCGCTCATGGGCGGGACTTGATCAATGGCATTGTTCAATTGCAGCCTTAGCTCCTGGTTGGCAAGCCTGTCTTCCGGCAGGTACAGGGGCTCGTATATCATGGAGATGCGTTCCATCCTTTTCTGACGTACTTTTTTCCGCCGTACTTTATCAAAGCAGCGGTTGCGTATGCTCAGGTGCAGATATGCTTTTATGTTGTAGGGAGGGCCTATCTGGCGGAAGCGTTGGTTAGACCAGAAATCGATGAAGAAATCCTGGATTAGATCCTGCACTTCTTCTTCGTCTTCGAGTATGGTCATCGCAGCAATGGCAAGCCATTTGCGGTGCGTGTTATACAAGGTAGTAAAAGCGCTGGAGTCGCCTGCTTTTAGCTGTTCTAGTAAGAGTCTATCCTGTTCGTTACCTGGCATCTTTGACATGATTGACACATAATGCGGGTTTCACAGCATAGCTAACCAAAGGCATAGGAGAGGAGTAACAGATTGGTTGATCGTCTTTCATTCACAAAACAATTTTCCCGCATTATTACTAATGCCGCTGCTATGGCTGTTCTGCCTTAGCACTAGCGTTCGAATGAGCAGGAAGTTAAACTTAGATTAAATGGATGTTTGTGTTCTTTCGTCCCCCGAGATAGTTATGACAATCCCCAAATATTCTCGCCGTAACCATTAGCCAACACACTATAAAAACCGTTGCTGGTTAAAGTTAGCGCACAAAATACACGTTTAAGTGAATTTTTCGTTAACAAATTTGTGAACGGTTCGTTAACGGGATAGTCTGCACGACTACAAACGAGTAAAATAAGCATAAGACCCGTTTTAGATAAATTTTATATCTCATATAAAAACAAGCTTTCAGATTCGCGATATTTTAATGTGTTGCTCTTTTTTTGAATGTTATTCAATGAAACTCCTCTTTCGTTTAAATGTTAATGAACAATTAACAAATACTTAATGATGAATTCAAAAAAATAACTTACGCAAAGGTGGTACGTGGGAATTTTACCTGCGTTTTATGATCAGAACGTCATGTGAACATTTATTGGGACCTATACCGCTTACAGGCGTACGAAACACATTTTGTCGATCATCTCTTAAATTAAAAGAGTTATATGCAACCAACGCTACATCGCAGGAGCTGTATTTTTTACAAGCTTCTTTTAACTGCACTTGTTTTAGCCTGCTCTCCTTTCGCCAACCATCTTCAAGCCGCCCGGCAGCCAACTTCACAAGATCTTACGGTAACTTATTCCGGAACTAATGTACCACTTGGCCAGGTGTTCAAGGCTATTCAGAAACAGACCGGTTACATTGCTATGTATAATGTAGCCGCAACTAAGATAGATACGAAGGAAAAAGTGACGGTGAACTTTAATAGTACACCGTTGGGACAGGTAATGGATATTATTCTTCGTGGGAAGAATCTGGAATGGCAGCTGGATGATGAGAGTATACTCATCTTTATTAAGAAGGAATCGGACAGGCCAAAAAAAAGTCCCAGCGAGGGAGATAGTACGATTGTGAGGCAATCGTTGACGGGGAAGGTGACGGATGCGGATGGGAAGCCGATAATTGGGGCGACGGTGGTTGTGAAGGGGACGACTAATGGTGCGACAACGGATCCGGAGGGGAATTTTAGTTTGGCGAATGTGAAGGGGAATGCGGCGTTGGTGATTAGTTCCATTGGGTTTCAGACGAGAGAGGTGCCGGTGAGGGGAAAGACGATATTGGCGCAGTTGAATGTGATGATAAATATTCTTGATGAGCAAGTGGTTATTCCTTATGGGACAACCACTAAACGGTTAAGTACAAGTAATACTGTAACCATTAAAGCGTCGGAGATCGAAAAACAGCCAGTGGGAAATCCTTTACTGGCTCTACAGGGAAGGGTGCCGGGCTTATTTATTACTCAATCAACCGGGTTGCCTAATAGTGGAGTTACTGTTCGCATACAAGGGCAGAACAGTATAACAAAAGGTAATGACCCGCTATATGTAATTGATGGTGTTCCTTATACTTCTCAACTGTTGCCTACACTAGCTACCAATATTTTAGGAAGCTCTGGAGGGGCTCTGCTAAACGGTGTGAATAGCGGAAGTGGAAATCCCCTAAGCTTCATTAACCCAGCGGATATTGAATCAATAGATGTATTAAAGGATGCTGATGCGACGGCAATCTATGGCTCGCGTGCTGCCAACGGAGCGATACTTATTACTACAAAAAAGGGAAAGTCAGGGGAAACAACTGTAAGTGTAAATATGCAAACAGGCTGGGGAAAAGTTACAAGAAAATTGGACTTGATGAATACCCAGCAATATCTGACTATGCGCAGAGAGGCAAAAAAAAATGATAATGATCCCATTTTCGCTACCGATTATGATATTAATGGTCTCTGGGATACAACGCGTTATACAGATTGGCAGAAGGAGCTAATTGGAGGAACAGCAAAATATACAGATGTACAAGCATCAGTTGCCGGTGGTACTGTGAATACTCAGTTTTTGATCGGAAGTGGATATCATAGGGAAACAACAGTTTTTCCAGGTGATTTTGCCGATGAAAAAGGAAGTTTTCATATTAATATCCGAAATACCTCAATTAATCAGAAATTTCAGGTGCTCTTCACAGGTAACTATCTTATAGATAACAATAAGTTGATGGGCACAGATTATACTTCCACGGCTTTATCGCTTGCTCCAAATGCACCAAATCTTTATAATCAGGATGGTAGTATAAATTGGATGCCGAATGCTTCTGGTTCTTCTACGTTCTTCAATCCACTTGCGCAGTTAAACCGGAAGTATAGGAATAGAACTACTAATTTAATAAGTAGTCTTACGTTAAGTTATCAATTATTACCCGATTTTGAAATCAGATCAAGTTTTAATTACACAACTCTTAGATCAGACGAAATTTCCACTCAGACATTAGAGGTGTCGGCGCCAGAAATAAGACCCACTGCTCAAAGAAGTGCCAGCTATGGTGATGGGTACATTAATTCTTGGATTATTGAGCCCCAGGGCGTTTATAAGCGTAAGATAGGAAAAGGACAACTGGAGGTTTTACTTGGAGCAACGTTTCAGCAGAATAGTAATAACAGACAAGAATTCAGTGCTGCCGGTTTTAACAGCGATGCGGTACTTGAAGATATTAAGTCCGCCTCGAACGTAACTGTTGCTGCAACCCTTACATCTGTTTACAAATATAGTGCAGCATTCGGACGACTGACTTATAATTGGAAGGATAAATATTTGCTGAATTTGACGGCCCGCAGAGATGGGAGCAGCCGTTTTGGATCGGAAAACCAGCTGCACAATTTTGGATCTGTTGGACTAGGGTGGGTTTTTTCAGGTGAACGCCTGATACGTGATCACCTGCCATTTGTTAGCTTTGGTAAATTGAGAGGCAGTTATGGTACCAGTGGTAATGATCAAATAGGTGATTATCAGTATCTTAACTTATATCGAACAATAACTTTAGGAGTACCTTACCAGGGATTTACAGGTATGGAGGTTACTAGTATTCCTAATCCTCATTTACAATGGGAGGAGACAAAAAAGGTGCAGTTTGGCCTCGACCTGGGATTGATCGGAGATCGTATTATGTTAATTGCAAATTATTATCAGAACCGCTCTTCCAATCAATTATTGTCTTATAGCTTGCCGGCTATCACAGGGTTTGGCTCTATTTCTGCAATCAACTTTCCTGCAACTGTGGGGAATTTTGGCTGGGAGTTCTCCATAAATACTGTGAATATAAAGGCAAATAATTTCAATTGGTCAACTGGTTTTAACTTAACTATACCCAGAAATAAATTGATTGAATTTCCAAATTTAGAAACATCTACGCTGGCGGACGTTCTAGTTATAGGAAAACCTGTCTCCATTATTCGTGCATATAATTTATCAGGTGTGAATCCTGCAACGGGAGAGTATCAGTTTCGAAATGCCAAAGAGGAACCAACCACATATCCCGATTTTTCAACTGATCAGACACAGTTGATAAATGTTGATCCAAAATATTACGGTGGCATTAGAAATAGCCTAAGTTACAAAGGAATTGAGTTAGATGTTCTTTTGCAGTTTGTAAAGCAAACAGGTCGGGATTACTCATTAGGATTGGGGGATGTGCCGGGAGTCTTGAATGCGAATCAACCAGTAGCGCTAGTGGATCGGTGGCAGAAGCCAGGGGATGTCGCGAAGAGCCAAAGATATAATTCAAACTATGCTCTGTTTTTACCTTTTTACTATGCATCGAATGTAAGTAATGCGGCATATGCAGATGCCTCCTTTATTAGAGTGAAAAACGTGTCATTATCTTATGAGTTGCCTTACGGTTTAAAGAAGAAAATGCATTTAAGAAATTGTAGGATATATGCCCAGGCGCAAAATTTATTTACTATAACGAAGTATACAGGATTAAATCCGGAGAATGGAAACACAATTAGTTTGCCTCCGCTAAGAATGATTACAGTTGGAATTCAGGCAACATTGTGATTAATTTAATAGATATTCTTTTGATTTAAATTAAAACACGTAACAATGGATAATAAATTTAAGATAATATATGGAAGGTTTGGGCTTGTCAGTAGATTTGCAGGAGTTATTTTAATACTTCTGTTTCATACTTCCTGTAAAAAGTTTATAACGGTTGAACCACCGATTACTAGTATTAATGAAGGTAATATATATGCTAGTGACGTAACTGCAGCATCTGTTTTAACTGGGATTTACTCGAAGATGAGCAACAATTCTATTATAGCAAATGGATCAGTTCTTTCACTGTCAGTCATTCCCGCGCTATCCGCCGATGAACTCTCTCTCTACTCCAGTGTAACAAACACTACTTATTTATCTACATATAGAAATTCTTTGTCTGAAACAGTAGTTGTTGATTTTTGGGGAGTATTTTATAGTATAATATACAGTTGTAATTCCGCCGTTGAAGGATTGACCAGCTCTGGAACACTGTCTCCAGTTGTAAAACAACGATTATTAGGGGAAGCGAAATTTCTAAGGGCTTTCTCTTTCTTTTATCTCGTTAACTTATACGGTGATGTACCGCTGCCATTAACAACAAATTGGGAAGAAAATGCTTTATTGTCTCGTGCATCCAAAGAGGAAGTATATAATCAAATTATTCAGGATTTGGATGATGCCCGACAATCATTGGCCGATATTTATTTGTCCGGGGATATAAGGAGTGAAACCGCCGATAGAAGCAGACCCAACAAATGGTCGGCCACAGCATTATTGGCAAGAGTATATCTATATAAAGGAGATTTTCCAAATGCTGAAAAAATGGCAACAAACTTAATTGAAAATGTTGCGATGTATAAATTGGTTGAACTTAATGATGTTTTTAAAAAGGGTAGTGCGGAATCAATCTGGCAATTGCAACCTACTGCATTGGGTGAAAATACGCAGGAGGCGAGAATGTTTATAATTCCGGAGACAGGCCCCAATGCTGATAGATGGCCTGTTTTTTTAAGTGATACGTTGCTTAATAGCTTTGAAAAGGGAGATCTTCGCAAGATCGATTGGGTAGATAGTGTAATGGCAGACAATATCGCCTATTTTTTTCCTTATAAGTATAAGGTTGAGAAGCTAAATGAACCGGTTACGGAATATTCTACAATGCTGAGATTGGCGGAACAGTACCTCATCAGAGCGGAGGCCAGGGTAAAGAATGGAAACGTACCAGGAGCGAAGGCTGATTTAAACGAAATTAGACGAAGGGCTGGATTGGCTGATATAAATGATAGCAATCCCGAATTACTGTTAGGTGATATCCTTCACGAAAGACAAGTTGAGTTATTCACGGAGTGTGGGCATCGTTGGCTTGATATAAAGAGAGCCAAAAAGGTGGACGATATTATGAACGCAATAACACCCAGGAAGGGAGGTGTATGGAAATCTAGTTGGCAGTTTTACCCCGTATCGGTATTAGAATTACAGCGTGCTCAAAATTTAGATCAAACCCAGGGCTACTAAGCTCATGGAAAATAGATAAAACGGCCTCCATCTACTAATGGAGGCCGTTTATGTTTTTGTAAGTATTTATAAAATAGAAATACTTAGTTGGTGCAAGTGGAAATACTTAGTTGAGGTAGTACATGTTATGCTCAAGTGCGTTTATAGAATGAACGTTTACAATTATTATGAGGAACATGAAACTTCTAATATTCGTTTTATTGACATTGCTACCTGGTATTGTATATTCTAATTATAAGGTAGGTCCGGCGTATAAGGTTACCGGGAGAGGCGTGAGTTTCGAAAAGCAATTGAACTGGCAACAGATAAAGGAAAGAGCAAGAGCCGAAAATAAGTACATATTTGTAGATGCATATACCACATGGTGCGGACCTTGTAGGGCTATGGATAGGGAAGTTTATCCCAATGAAAAGGTTGGCAACTCCCTTAATAGTAAATTTATTTCTGTGAAGGTTCAGATGGACACGTCGAAAATAGATGACTCACGTGTGAAATTTTGGTATGATGATGCGAGGGCGATAATGAAGGAATTTAGCATAAGCGCATTTCCCACTTTTCTTTTTTTTTCGCCGGATGGAAAAATCGTTCACAGGGCAATAGGATATAAAAACATCGACGATTTTATTGCGCTGGCAGAAGACGCCACTAACCCTCAAAGACAGTATTACACTTTACTTAATGAGTATAACGAAGGCAAAAGGGATTACAAGGTAGCGAACTATTTAATGAATATAGCAACAGGAATAGGTGAAAAAGATCAGGTCGACTCTATTGCCCGGGATTATTTGGTCAACTACCTGGAGACAATGAGCGACGATAAGTTGTATACTCGGGAAACAATTCAGTTTCTTGCTTCTTATCCCAAGTTAGTCACATCAAAGAGTAAGCTATTCAGTTTGTTATACCACAGGCAGGGCGACATAGATACGATGGTGCATTCAAAAGGGTTTGCACATTCCATGGTGAAGTATATAGTGTCAAAAGAGGACATATATCCAAAGTTATGGAAGGATCCGGAACACTGGACGAAAAGTGAGCCGATATCAGATCGGCCAGATTGGAAGAAGATGACTGACGTTATTAGAACAAAGTATGATGCAGAATTGGCTGATGAGGTTATTTTAGACTCGCAGGTGATCTGGTATTATAACTATCGAAAGGATTGGCGTATGGCGGCTCAATACTTTATAAAAAGAAATGAACGCTACGGTTTTGCTAAAACTGGGATGGGAGCTCTTGACGTAAATGAAGCGATATGGTATATAATTTTTGTGAATAGTGATGACAAAGATGTGATCGATAAGGGAATTGTTTATGCCAGGTCAATAGTTGATGCCTTGGAAAAGGAGGGGTTAAAAGGATTTAATATGGCCTCGGTAATAGATACTTATGCAAATCTCTTATATAAAGCAGGTAGAACAAAGGAGGCAATTGAATGGGAGGAAAAAGCAGTTCAGTTGTCAGTGGATGATAAAGACCCTGATAGAGTTCGGGAGTTTCAGGAGATAATAGGAAAGATGAAAGCCACGGTTCCAACCTGGCGATAAAAAAATAATACTTTTATAGTACGTTATATTTAAACTTCGGAATAATGCTCAGAATTTTAGGAGTATTGGGTTTAATGTTGTTGTCAATGCTTCAGCTATACAGTCAGGTAAAGATACCACTGTATGGAGATTCTATAATAAATAGCATTGGGACGAAGGATATCAGTGATGAACCGGTAATAACGCTGTATCTGCCACCTAAGGCAAAAATAAATCATTCAGCCGTGATCATTTTTCCCGGTGGGGCTTATAGTTTTCTTGCGACCTCAACCGAAGGTACTCCTATTGCTGAAGCATTTACGAAAAAAGGATTTGCTGCCTTTGTAGTTAAATATCGGTTGCCAAATGAAACCACAATGCGCGATAAAAGTATGGCCCCTTTGCAGGATGCGCAGCAGGCCATAAAATTGGTGCGGCAACGTGCAGGAGAATGGGGCTTGGACACCAATAAAATAGGATTAGTCGGTTTTTCTGCTGGCGGCCATTTAGCCTCGACGCTCGGTACACATTTTGCAACCAATTATATCCCCAATAAAGAGAAGACTAATTTGAGACCTGACTTTATGATATTGCTCTATCCTGTTATTAGTATGGACAATAGTTTGACCCACCGGGGATCCAGAGTTAGCTTATTGGGTGATGGGCCATCTATGGACAAGGTCCTGTTCTTTTCCAATGAAGAGCAAGTGGATGCTAATACCCCTCCTACTTATTTAACGCATACGGGAGATGATGGGATTGTGGATGTAGCCAATAGTATTGAATTTTATAAAGCTCTGCAACGAAATGGAGTTGATGCTCAATTACATTTGTTTCCCAAAGGAGATCATGGATTCATTCAACGATTGCCGATAAATGAGTGGTTGGATCCAATATTATTGTTTCTTGCGAAAGAAGGAATTGTTAAAATGAACAATATATCTGATACTGTTTTGGAAGATGTAGATTCGTCAATAAAAGAAACAAATTAGATAATGTTGTCTATATGCTAGCGCAACATTAGTTTGTGTGTTATCAACTTAGGAGTTTACTTTATGGTATGACTGACTTGTAAGGCTGCTATTTAGCAGCCTTACGTGTTTCTGCCTGTGCCCGAATAGATAGTTGACAACTGTCCAAAATGACCCAAAAAAAAATGCCAAAAGTGATAATGCTGTTTCCATTAGAGTTATCTAAATTCGAGTTAGTAATTTATCCACAAAAAAGTTAAAAGACACAACACATTTTAGCCCATATTTGAAGAACTCAAAATAACAGCTATGCATAAAGGGAAGTCGAAGCATCAACTATTTGATAATAAATGTGTTATCTATGTATTTAGTGTGTTAGTTATGGAAGGTGAATCGCGTTATGAACTTACGATGATCTGAACCCTTAAAGCATTGTTCTATGCCACAAAAAGTTCGCTTATCAACAGATAAACCCAAAAAAGTTCCGGTTATTTCGGTGTGGTGACAGAGGTTGCCCATGACAGAGATGTAACAAGTTTAAAATGTTGCTATTCTTTTGCTCTCTCGTTGCGAATCCCCCTTGCAACGGTTAGTCTACGTATGGTCATTAATATATGCAAATATGAATAAAAAGGCAATTATTATAGGTGCTGGACCAGCAGGGCTTACAGCCGCATATGAATTGTTGAAGAAAACTGACATTATTCCCGTTATACTGGAGAAGTCTGGGGATATAGGTGGTATTTCAAAAACGGTTAATTATAAAGGGAATCGTATAGATATTGGAGGACATCGTTTTTTTTCTAAGTCAGACAGGGTAATGGATTGGTGGCTGAATATAATGCCCGTGCAGACCGACGGGAAAGACATCTTTAGTATCAGTTATCAGAATAAGTCACGGGAAGTAAATGCGACAACATCAGTGAATAACTTTTCGGGCGATGAATCTGATAAGGTAATGTTGATACGTAAGCGTTTGTCAAGAATTTATTTCCTGCGTAAGTTTTTTACCTACCCAATTCAACTGTCGCTGGACACTCTTACCAAACTCGGTATATGGACTACTATGGCCATCATGTTTTCCTATTTGAAAGCCCAAATAGTTCCTCGCAAGCCTGAGATGAATTTGGAAGATTTTATGATCAACCGGTTTGGAGAGGTTTTGTACAAGTTATTTTTTAAGGATTACACGGAAAAAGTATGGGGCGTCGCGTGTAATAAAATATCAGCAGAGTGGGGTGCGCAGCGCATAAAAGGAGTATCTATTACCAAAGCTATTCAACATGCACTACACCTGGCAAGGAAGAGTAAAAAAAGTAAGGAGGGTGTTGATTTAGGTCAGAAGGATACAGAAACCAGCTTGATTGAACAATTTTTGTATCCCAAACTTGGCCCGGGGCAGTTGTGGGAGGAAGTGGCCAGGCAGGTAGAAGAAATGGGAGGCGTAATTTTGATGCACCAAGATGTTAAATGCATTTATACCGAGGAATCCGGAGAGTGCGTGACTGCAGTGTCGGCTATTAACAGTGTTACCGGTGAAACGAGTTACCTGGAAGGCGATTATTTTTTTTCGACTATGCCCATTCAGGAACTAATTGGAGGCCTGAACGGCTCCATACCTGAAGATGTGAAGCATGTGGCGTCTGGTCTCCAATACCGGGACTTTATTACTGTTGGGGTATTACTTAAAAAGCTTTCTTTTAGAGATAAGAAAACAGGGGAGTGGAAACCATTGGACCTAAATGATACCTGGATTTACATACAGGAAAAGGATGTAAAGGTGGGACGGCTGCAGATATTTAATAATTGGAGCCCCTATATGGTAAAGGATCCGGAGACAACATGGGTCGGAATGGAATTTTTTTGTAACACCGAAGACGATTTTTGGAAGTTACCGGATGCCAGAATTAAGCAGTTGGCTATCGGAGAATTGGAAAAGATTGGATTGGCTTCAGAAGCAAATGTGTTGGACGCCACTGTGTTAAGAATGGAAAAAACATATCCGGCGTATTTTGGAACCTATGATCGCTTCGATGTTATACAGAATTATATTGATAAGTTCGAGAATCTCTTCTTGGTTGGTAGAAATGGTATGCATAAATACAATAATTCTGACCACTCCATGCTTACAGCAATGGTGGCGGTGGATAATATTGCGGCGGGCATTAAATCTAAGAAGAATATATGGGCTATTAATACAGAACAGGAGTATCATGAAGAAAAACAGGAATCCAGGCAAGGGGATGAAAATGTACTCGTGAAGGCGTCAGGCACGAGTAGTGGAAGATTAGAATCTAATTTAAAGGACTATATATTTAAAAATGCGAATAATAGGCTTTTCGTATGGACAGGTATATTTGGAATTTTGATACAGTTTATTATTTTCAAATGGCTATATCCGTTCGCGGGGTTTATTAACGGCGATTCATATGCGTACCTGGAAGCAGCCTATCATAATCTTGATATCTATTTCTATCCGATTGGTTATTCCAGATTATTAAGACTCTTCAGCGTTTTTACAAAATCAGATCTAGCGTTGGTGACGTTTCAGTATCTGTTGCTTCAGGGGGGAATAATGTATTTTTTGTTTACGCTGTTTTACTTTTATAACCCAAGAAGAGTTGTTAAAGCCATTTTGTTTTACTTTATGTTGTTTAACCCCGTGTTTTTATATTTAAGTAATTATGTGTCCAGTGACGCGGTATTTCTCTCGCTTAGTCTGATATGGTTGACCCAGTTATTTTGGATTGTATATCGCCCAACCAATCGTATGATTTTACAAAATGTTGTGTTACTATTTATCCTGTTCACTATCCGATATAATGCATTGTATTATCCAATTATCATGGCGATAGCTTTTTTGCTATCCAGAGCGCATGTGGGAACAAAAGTAGCGGCTTTTGCGCTTGGATTGATATTAATCGGTGGGTTTGTACAACATACTAGTAATAAATATAATATCTTAACAGGAAAGAGGCAGTTTTCTCCCTTTACGGGATGGCAGCTAGCCAATAATGCACTATATGCCTATCGATACATAGATAGTGCAGATGTCAAACCGGTACCAGCAGAATTTAAGGAGTTAGATCGTATGGTAAGGACTTATTTTGATACTACTCGCGATACAAAAAAACATCCGCAAGAGATGTTACAGGCCAGTACGGTTTATATGTGGGCGCCAATATCTCCCTTGCAGGAATATATGAAAAGAAAAATACCTAATGATACTAGCATTGGGAAACTTAAACAGTGGGCTACGGTCGCTCCGTTATACGCTGAATATGGCGCATATCTTATTAAGAAATACCCTGCTGAATTCGCGGAATATTATTTGTGGCCAAATGCGTTAAAGTATTACGCGCCTCCTGTTGAATTTCTACAGACATATAGCACGGGGGTAGATTCGGTGCCTCGTATTGCACTTGCATGGTTTGGTTATAAGAGTAATAAATTGACAACTCAATTTAGGGACTTTAAGGTTGGTGTATTAAACTTTTATCCCGTATTAATAGGTGTAATGAATGTAGTGTTTCTATTGGGATTCATTTCATTTATATTGTTGGATGGCCTTCGGAATAACCGTTGTCTCTATAAAGGGCTGTGGCTTATTATTCCCCTATGGATGACAAATTTGGGATTTAGCGTGTTCGCATCACCAATTGCACTGAGATTTCAATTGTTTCCTGCACTTGTTTCCATGTCGTTCACCATACTGTTTATTGAGTATGTTATTAGGGAAGCAAGAGGACAGCAAATGGCGGAATTAAATCCTAACCTAAAGAATTTAGAACGGGAATTGGTGGATGTCAAACTCAAACTTCAAAATTAAAGGAAACAATATGAAAAGAAGCATATTATTATCACTGCTGATCTTCCTTGTAGGATGTTATGCGCGGCCAACAGAAAAGACAGGATTGGAAGGGAAACCTATGCCGGATTTCGACTTGTGGCTTGCAGATAGTTCAACGTATTTTAATACGGGAAAAATTAGCTCAGGAATGCCAACCGTGTTGTTTTATTTTGGGCCGCATTGTCCATATTCGAAAGCCCAGATGGAAGACATCTTAAGTAATATGAAGATGTTTAAAGACGTAAATTTTTACATTTTTACTACTACGGTGTTCCCAGAGATGAAAGAGTTCTATGAACACTATTCTTTAGGTAAATATCCGAACATTGTGACTGGAATTGACACCGCTATATTCTTCCCAACTTATTTTAAGGCGCAAGGTGTCCCCTATTTGGCCATTTATGGAAAGGATAAAAGATTAAAGGAAGCCTTTGTTGGAAAAGTCTCTGCGAAACATATCAAAAGAGTTGTGGACAATTGATCAGAATTGCGCAGTGATCTAAATAACAATTACCGGTAATTTGAGAAATGGGGTAGCTGAAAACCATCATAAAAGAGTAAGCACAATTTGAAACCTAAAGTTTAGCTTTTTGATTTAAAAAAGCGCTGTAATCATGAAAAAGGCAAAAATTATGTTAACCGCTATCGGCGTATTGGCAGTGGTAGGTGGAGCATTAGCCCTGAAAGCAAATAATCCTCAGTCTCGGTTATTCTGTTCACTGCAACAGGGACAGCAGTGTACTATTCCCGTGCAGCCTCGCACTTTTGTAAATGACAATTTGGGTACTATTCCCAATACATTCTGCAGCCTGGCTCCGAGCGCTACATGTCCGCTTACCACTATATACGTAGCTCAATAATCGTTGTTTGAATACGTATTAACTTTCACCCACAGGACCATACAGGTCCTGTGGGTTATATAAATTATTTACTTTGAGTTGAAGTGTAAATTTTATAAAATGGCTAGAATAATGTTGATGATGATGGTTGTATTTACAATTGTAGGAGGAGTATTAGCATTAAAGCTTCGGTGCCCCACCTGCCGATTATTTTGTTCGTTGCAAAAACGGACAGCAGTGTACAAACTCCTGTACTGCCCCGCACTTTTGTAGATCAAGGTATGGGGACTATTCCGTATACATTCTGTAGCCTGGCTCCGAACGCCGTATGTCCTCTTACTACCATATACTTAGCCCTATAGCGACTGTGAAAGAGCTCAGCATGTTGCTGATAAGTCAGCTAGTGCTAAGAGGTCCTCCTGTATATAATAAGATCAGTTTACAGGTTTAAAGATATTCAAATCCCATCTAATTGGATGGTTGAGCTTTGTCATCAGAAGATAGCCCGTCAACAACCCCTTTTTCCCTGGCGGGTATTCCATGCGTCATCCACTTTGGGGCTGGTTTATCCTTAAGATAATGATCAAAGAATTGCATTAAGCGAATGCTATAGTCAATTGCGGAGCTTTCGCCGTCAATTGTATGTCCCCCGTCATCATATTGTAAAAGCCAAACTTTTTTGCGTGCTTCTCGCAATGCTAGAAAGAATTCCAGGCTTTGTGAAAAGGGTACGGTTTTGTCTCCTTTATTATGGGCTATAAGAAAAGGTGTAGTAACATCATTTACCCGTAGTATCGGAGAGGCGCTCATAAAAAGGTTGGGGTTTTGCCATGGGGCATCATTGAAGATGAACCCATAGGTTCCGCTAATATTTCCATATTCCGTCAGGCTTAGGTAAGCGCTTGTGCAATCTGAAACTCCGGATTGAGAACATGCCGCCGCAAACAGGTTTGTGTGCGTTACAATATAGTTCGTTTCATAGCCACCAAAGCTGCAACCTTGGATGCCCATTCTTTGCGGATCAATGAACGGGAATGTTGATAGGTATTGTGCTGCAGATGTAAGAGTTGCCAGGGCGCTTTCTCCGACAGACACATTTTCCTGAAAATATATATCGGGTGTGAAGACTAAGTAGCCATTACTAACAAACCAGGGAATATTAATTGGGCCAACGGAAGCCGATGGGAAGTGGTAGCGGTTTAACTCGGGAGTAAGTTTTTGATAGTAGTAGAATATGACGGGGTATTTTTTGTTCGGATCGAAATTGTCGGGTTTGTATAAAGTGCCTTGTGTAGGAAATTTTTTTGATACTTGAAACGTATGTAATTCACTTGTTAACCAGTTGTATTGGGTTTCCGGATGTATATTGGTTAGACATTGATAGGTCGTGAAATTAGTTGTAAAGAAATAGTTGGGGGACTCTGCAGCACTCTCCCGCTTGAGAATAAAAGCATTTTTATTTGTTGAATATAATGGTTGAGAACCAATAAAGAAACGAGGTGAATAGTATATATTATCGGTCATACTTAAAAGATCGGGGTCTCCTTTATCTCCAAGCTTTTTGCTGTAAAAGCCATTTTTTTTGTTTAATGTATTAAAGGCGGTGAGTATAATTTCTTCCCTGGGATCATAAATTACGCTGCGGCCGGATGCACTGTATAATGCGAGGTTAAAAATAATATTATGTTCCCGGCCATATCCGTTAGTTATATTGACTGGTGCATTTATTCCTTTGGGGTCTATCTGCCATATGTCAAAATGGTCATATATAAGAACGGCGGTGTCGTTACCAAGCCAGGCCGCGATGCCAATTGGACTGGTATTCCTGTTATGAACATGATCATGGTTTTCTTTTAACCAGTTAATAGAAAGCCCCTTGGTGAGGTTACGCGTGATGCTGGAGGAAATTTCGTAACTATAATAGGTACTGTCTTTTGGATTATAGTAGATGATATACTTTTCAGATGGCGATAAACTTATATTATACTGGCCCTCTATTTTTCTCTTTTCTCCGCTACTGACGGATTGTAGGTAATAGCGGTAAGGAGTTTGTCTGCTAATTAAGTTTATTTCAGGCGGCTCACTTAGAATGACATAATTGTTGGTTTTTTCATCTCCAGTCCTGATTTCTACAAACTCTTCGTTCCTATGCGTTAACCTGGTCACGTGACGGTTATTAATATTAATAACTGCTGTATAGTAGTGGGCCGCACCTTTCCACCCATTATTTAGCTCATAGAGCTGTTGTGATTGAAGGACAGGATCCTGATAGCTCCAGACGTCTACTTGCACACTGCTGGTTCTTGAACGGGGAATGTCTGTATCCCTTAAAGTAAAGAATAATTTGCTTCCATCCCTATTAAAACCATCATATGCCAATCTATCTATTTCTAACTTATTATTAGTAAGCAACGTGTCTTCATTCAGCAATAGAATGGCTTTATCATTATCCTTTTTATAGTGCCATATCGTTTTTTGGGGGATAGATTTGTTAATATTATGGGGTTGAGATGCCATGAACGCTAGTTGACTATGTTCCTGGTCAAAAAGGAAACTGCCATCTACTATTTTTTGCCGGTTAATGTCGGCCGTCCATATCGTTTTTATTTTACCGTTGTTAAGTGTAAGCCATTCCAGAGATTGTTCCACTATATTCCCCTGTTTTCTTTCTCTCTGTAGAAGAAGATCATCACTTTTGGGAGCAAATAAAAAACTTCTAACAGCGGAGAAAGTTTTCTTTTCTCCCGTTTCAATGTTCATTGCAATGAACTTTTCTGGACTACTTTTTTGATTATAGGCCAACCATGTGTTACCAGTATTGGTTGATAGTTGGAAATTGTTTGCATCGGGTATATAAGAGACAGAGGACGTGCCGAGAGTAACGATAGCCAGGCTATCTTCGCTGTAAGGATATATGACATATCGATTATCTTCTGTGAATTTTGCCTGAAATGTCTTAATGTTTTCGAGTTGCATTTTCCAGCTGTTTTTAGTGGACTGTAACGTTAGAAAACTGGAGCCTGCAGGTTGGTTATCGATCACATACATTGCGTAATTACCATCATTGCTTATCACGGCGTCACCAATGCTTGGCCACTTGTTAAAGGTACTCGTATCGATATTCGGTTTTTGTCCGAAAGAGCATATTGGCAGGAACTTAAGGAATAGAATGACTAAATATATTTTTTTCATCGTTGAAAAGGTCTTGAATATGAAAACGCAAAAGCGGTTAGTTTGTACTATTGCTGTTTGCGTTACAAGCCGGTGAGGCGCTGAAGGTATGTGCGATCCTTTTATTAAGCCAAATTCCCTGAAAGGTAAGTGGGTGCAGAACGTTGTAAATGCTTGTACTGAAGATAATTTAGTAAGGGTGATTCCACTAGTTTATAAAAGATGATTCCGATCAGTGTTGCAATACCCACATGCATGAAAATGCTGAGGTCCGGATTGAATGGAAAGCCTATTTTACTGTATAAAATAGAGCAAATATAAAATACTGTCAAATGCACTAGGTAAATAGAGTAGGATGCATCACCTGTAATTCTAGATAGCTTATTATTCCATATCCAATTCAATGTGCCATTTTTTTCGAGTAGAATACAACCTGCTGTCAGGAGGCCACTCGGTACGCCCCATAGAAGAAAACGTTGCATGCTCAGTTGCCCTGAGAGTGTATGGCCCGCTTCTGAAATTTCCCCATAGCCCCAGAATATTGAATAGATGAAACCAACTATGCCTGATATCACCAGTAAGGCCGCGATCCGGTTGTTTACGTGAAAGTTTAAATACACCCAGCAAGTGATAACACCTAATAAAAATTCTAATTGGACGGGGTTGGTGATGAATATTAGGCGGTAGTCACTTGGAGCGGCAATTTTCCCAAGAATAACAAGCGTTGTAATTAATAGTACGAGATGCAAAGGCTTATTAGTGCTTCTGAATATAATTAGTAGAATGAAAACGAGGTAAAAAAACCATTCAAAGCTTAAAGTCCATCCAATTAATAGTATTGGGTTGTATTGATTGGTGTCACCCGTGACAGGTACTATAAGCAAGGTGTCGGCGAGGCTGCTTAGTAGCTGTGGCCAGAATATTTGAGATCCTCTTATCCAGGCGTAGGTTAACATTGATAGTGCTAATAAGGCACTTCCAACATAGTATATAGGATTGATCCTGATAAAGCGCTTCACTAGAAAGTTAAATCCGCTTTTTGTTCCGGTATATTTGTTCGCCACAAATGTGATGATGAAACCTGAGATTGCGAAGAAGATATCAACCCCGATGGCACCGAAATTTTGTAAATAAAAGAAATTTTGTTGTTTCGATACAGAAAACTGCATTTGTAAGTCGATAGCATGTACATAAACGACTAGCAACGCAGCAATGGAGCGAAGAAATTGTATGGAATGGAGTTTCATAGACCCAAATCGAATTTTGAGGGTTAAGACAAGAAGAATCGTTGTATAGTAGGGTAATTTATGGTAAATCACCGTAAACTAGATCGCAGTGCCATACTTTTGCTAGTTTTGACAATTCTTTATTGGTTGTTAGTCTTCAAAGATTGAATGATAATTACACTGCAGTAAGAAAGATTATCTTCCATCAGATTTCTATGACTGTACGACAACTATAATTAATCATTAGACATGTATAGTGCCGAAGAAGATATTATTAACCTTGAAAGGATTTATGTATGATGAAGGCAAAAGTTTTGTTTACGCTCATCGTAATACTTGGATTGGTAGGTGGTGCGTTTGCACTTAGGATTCAAAGCCCTGCAGGTAAGGCTTATTGTACCGCTCCCGAAAGGCCGTTTTGCACAGTGCCAGTTCCTTATAGGAATTTCGGGAATCAAGGCTCAGCACACATGCAGGTCGTAAGATGTTCTATTGCACCTGTTAGTATTGAGTGTGACTTTACTACCATATTTGTAGTAGAGTAAATATTAGGGTGACGATATAAAATACGATCTGCTTTGATATTTATTAATTTATTTATGAAGACCCTAAAAATTGATATTAAATGGTTTAGAATAGCCCGGCATGTTCCAGTGAGTTCCCCTTTTATTGACTGGCTTTGGAGTGCTAAAGCTAAAGTATGGATGTGTACTTTATACGGCATAGCTATTGTTTTGCAGATAATCTTTTATAAGTATCATTACCCGTATCCTAGTTTTTTTCCTGACTCTTACTCGTATATAGAAGCGGCCGCTAAAGATTGGGATGTTAATATCTGGGCCACCGGGTATTCCAGTTTTTTAGCGATATTCAATTACTTCTCTACCTCCCATGTATCACTTGTCGTTTTTCAGTATCTGTTTTTGCAAGCGGGCATACTCTATTTTATTCTTTCTGTTAGTTTTTTATTAGGTGTAGGGAGAGTGACGCTTCATGTATTGCTGATCGGCAATCTCTTTAACCCTTTATTATTGTACGTGGCAAACTTTGTTTCTAGTGATGCAGTATTTACCGGGGTCAGCTTAATTTGGATTACACAATTGCTATGGATACTGTTTCGACCTTCCGTTTATTTATTTTTATTTCATGCAATAGCATTGTTGGTAGCCTTTTCAGTACGCTATAACGCGCTTTATTACCCGGTTATTAGCCTGCTGGTCATTGCCGTGTCAAAAAATGGTGTATGGAAGCGGTTGGTGGGTGTGATGGTTGTCGTCCTATTGATGGGAGGATATGTAGTGAGAACAATGTATCTGCATTATAAAGTCACAGGTTTCGCCCAGTTTTCAATATTTGGTGGTTGGCAACTGGCGAGTAATGCGTTGTTTGCGTATTCGCATGTGGTTCCGCTTGATCCTATAGAGACTGTTCCTCATGAACTTAAAGAGTTGCATGCAGTTACTAATCGACATATGAGGTACATGGATAGTGTGCTTCAGCGACCCGATATGGAATTGAGTATTTACTATTTGTGGGATAACCGGGCGCCGCTTAAGACATACATGCATGAAAGGTTTAAAGAGGATGATTCAACGGAGATTTTTAAAAGATGGGCAGCTGTTTCTCCGCTATATGGGAAATATGGGGCATTTCTCATCAAACGACATCCGGGGGCCTTTATGAGATATTATTTGATTCCCAATATGATTCACTATTATGTGCCACCAACTGAATTTTTGATCGTGTATAACATGGGACGAGATACGTTGGATAATATAGCTGTAAGTTGGTTCAGACTCAAAAGTAATAAAGTCCATTCTTCTTCGAGCGGAAGGGAGATTAAAATAGTAAAGGTATTTCCATTATTTCTTGCAATGGTCAACTGGGTGTTTGTGTCGTCATATGTTATTCTTATTCTCCTTTTTAGGTCAGGATTGGAAAGTTCGTTCTTCAAAACTGCTATTAATCTAGTGGCATTCGTTTGGATATGCAATTTATTATTTGGCGTATTTTCGTCTCCAGTGGTGCTGCGGTATCAGGTATTTCCGCAAATTTTCACATTGACATTTTCGCTGCTTATTTTAAGTTATATTGTCCAGCTAAGTAATTTCAAGAAGACGTGACGAGCGCTATTTTGTCGGTTATATTTTTCGAATACGGTGAATATTTGAAGTTAAACTTGAATAATAACCATATGATTGTTATCATATCGTACATTTGCGTACAGGTGCCTTGACAAATAGTGCTGTGTTAAAATGTCATTGGCAAAGGAGAGGGACTAATTGATCTTAACCCCCAAGCTGAATCTTTTAATAATCAAGATATAGGCCCTGCTTCGAACTTCAATTTTTGAAATTTACACAGTCACTGAGATAGTCCCCAATCATTTTTAATCTCCACAGTCTAAATTTTTTTTAGCATCCATAAATTATCAAATCAATCCATTCCTTATCTTCGCGTCGCTTTCGTTCTTACTAGTTACACTTCCCCAACGCCTTCTCTGGAATCTTACCCAAATTAACTTGCGCATGCCAGGCAACAGAAGCTTCAATTCTTCTGCATGCCTTGCTGCACCTTATTAAACAAACATTTTATAACCCAAACAAGGAAAACTATGAAACGACCACCGCTCTCCTCCCAGGAGGAAGCCATCAAAGATGCCGTCCTGAACGACATTCTCTCCGCGCTGCTTCTGCAAAACAGCCTGACACCGCTGTTACTTAGGAGCAAGCAAATTGTCGGAATCTTCCGCGTATCACCCAGCGAACTATGTTTCATGCGTGAAAACGGAGTTATTTCCACCGTAAAACGGAAAGGCGTTCATCATTACAATCCGATGGACATATTAGACCTATTACTAACTAAAAATTAGAATGAATGAACTACATCGCACATTTAAACGCCTTTTTCCAGCGTCAACGCAATGGCGACAATCTGGCGCCATATGAGTTCTGCTTGTATATGGCAATTTTCGACCTATGGAATACCAGGCGGTTCGAAAACCCTTTCTTCCTGGATTGCCAGCGACTGATGACCGTAAGTGGTATCCATTCGGAGAATACCTATCGAAAATACCTCAGATCGCTGCGTGACAAAGGCTACTTCAAGTATGATCCCGGTGTCAATTTTGCTCAGGTTACAATGATACCATTACAGCCTACCCCTTCAACAAATGGGGGACCAAAGGAAACGTCCCCAGATAATGCAGGGGGCAACCAGTGCGCTGGTACCCCGCATGAAACGCCGGGTAACCCTGGTAAAGGAACGCAATCTGCCCCCCCAACAGATGAGTCCAATTATAAACAATGTTCAAACAGGGTACACAAGGGGAGACGGGCGCGCGCTCGGAAATCACATGCTAAAGGTTCAGGTAGGAAACATTTCAAAATTTCTGTCAGAACTAACTTATCCAATGATTCACGGTCGGGCAAACAATCCCGCTCAAGATCCTTCCGCAAAGTACCCCCTCCGCCGCCAACGCTCCAGGAAGTAAAGGATTATTTCAAGTCAATGAACTATCCGGCAAACGAAGCGGAAGCCTTCTTTTTCCATTATGAGAACAAGTACTGGCATACATCGGACGGTAAGCCTGTCAACATATGGGAAGCCGTTGCGCGTAAATGGATGTCAGGAAACAATAACCTAAAGAAAAATAGCAACTATGCACCCGCAAAAAATAATAACAAACACGGAGGGAAAGATTATGGAGCCTACTAGCTATGATCTTGCGTTGGAGGCCATCTGTATTAAGGGAAAGGAGATCTATGGCCCCGGGTATAAAATAACTAGTGAAACTGAGCCAGTTATTCTGAAATTGCTCACCTGGTTTTTGCTGGATGAGGCACGGGCTGCAAAAGAAGGTATATCGCTAAATAAAGGCATCCTGCTTGCCGGTCCAATAGGATGCGGCAAAAGCGCGCTGATGCGTATCTTTCGATCTTTAGCTAGTGAGGTGCTGCCTTTTGCGATGATATCTTGTGATCAGGTCTCCTTGGACTTTGCGAAGCATGGTGCAGTGGCCATCGAACAGCTGACGACCAGATCATTTTCAGTCAACGATAGGCCGCTTGCCAGATGCTTCGAGAACCTGGGACATGAAGGAAATCTGTCTCACTATGGCGATAAAACGGATCTAATGCGTATGATACTCTCAGTTCGGTACGATCTATTCATAAAATATGGGATGTTAACCCATATTACCACGAATTTAGACCCAGCGGAGATAGAAGAGCGGTATGGCTACCGTATTCGCAGCTGCATGCGCGAGATGTTTAATATCATCGCTTTCCCGGCATCCAGCCCTGACTTGAGGAAGTGATAAAGGCAGGGCTGTAAAACTACAGCCCTACTTTTTTTCATTTCGGCGGAAAGAGAACGTTCTACCGTTTAACCTGATGCTATGAAACAAACTAGGAAAAACACATCACGCGCGGCGCCATTAGGCTGCTACATCAACCTGGACAATCGACAGGGGATTAAATCTCCCTGTGTTCAGCGGATAATACTTGCCATTTGTCTCCTGGAAGTATTTCACGCCCAGTGCCAGGAACAACGGCCGGGTACTATTCGCTGTAAGCGCGTTGTTCAGGGTGATGGCAGGCTCAGTTTGGGATCCATAGACAAGGGGCGCTGTCTCGGTATTAACGCCGTTTTGGAGGCCATTGGCGAAATCCAACTCGGAGGCAGCAGACACAATGGCGAAATGCGTAGTGCCCTGTGGGGCTTTCATCACCGTTTGAGGAACAAAATCGGGAATGCTGATGTTCAGCGTGCCAGCGACGCGGTCTATGCTCGCCGTGTAAGGGGTAAAAAGCACAGTAGACAGCTTTCCGATGTTGTTGAACTCAAATCCGCGCAGCAGCTGCAGATTGCCTTCAGCTACGGTTCGCATGCCGCGGTCATTCACCTTGTCTTCCTTGAGCACCTTGTACATCTTGGCAGACAGCCGTTGCGTCAGCTTGCGGTCGCCGGACCGCCCAGATAGCACACGGAAGGAGTCGTTTAACAGTTTGCCGGCATTGGCCGCCCGCTCAAATTCGGCCATGTTTTCCCGGGTACGCTCAAATGCGGGATCGTTGTCGATACGTTTACTTATGTTACTTGCCATAAGAAATTTGCTTAAAAAATTATGTATTTGGCAGTATGTTATGGGGCACATACCGTTTAAGCCCTCACCATGGTGAAATGCTGTCCAGAACTCGATTTCAGCGCTTTCATTCTGTAACATTTTCTTTATTTTTGTGTTTGATAGTGCAATACTAAAAATGATCGCTAACGCAAAAAAATGAAACGGACGTTTCGATCATATTTGATACAAAACGATCGTTTTGATAGCTACTTTTTAACCGAAAACACCAAAAAAGAGATGAGTAAGAAAATTCCACAAAGACTGATAATTCACACCCAGGATATCGAGAACATCACCGGAAAAAGCAATCAGGCGGCCAGGAGAATGCTTAATAAAGTCAGGAAACGTCTTGGAAAAGGTCAGGATGACCTGGTAACTATAGCGGAGTTTTGCGCCTGTATGGGACTTAGTGAAGAAAAAATTCAGCCATACCTGCAACCTTAATATTGGGTCGGTATTGCTATGCAACTGCTTAGCAACGTTACTGCAACTGCATGTAAACGTTACACCCTACCACGAAATGCCCCCTGGAATATCAGACGAATTAAAATATATGAGAAAAATTAAATGTATTGCCTATTTATCCCGATAGGCGTCTGTTTCGATCTGCCTGATAAATCCCTCAAAGAAAGCCGTGGATAAACACCCACGGCTTTCTCCCTTCATTACCGTTCCCACCATAACACATCTACAATTAAAAAAGGCATTTGCTACCACCACAGTATCCCCGCAGCAATAACAAACGCCCATTCAGAAGAGGAACTGGCATCACTCACGGTTCAGGCGACAACGGAATAATACACTTCGATTGATCATTATGATCTATGTCGTCATACAATTGAACCGTACCATGCTGCGCAACCGTAGTCACACAACCAGTGCCAGGGCCGTTACATTCTTCAAAGATCGATATAGGATTACAGGCGCCAACTACTGTATCCTGGTACCAATAGATCTGTCTGACCGTCGTGATCCTGGTCGCCGCGGCCGCGGCGCCAGCTATCACCACACAAAGAACACCCAGTAAAATTCTTGCTCTTTTCATAAAAATATATTTAAATGAATAGGGGAGTCTCCTCAACAATATATTTCCGCTTATGCAACACCATCCCGGTAAACGCGATCAGGGTAAAAACAATATTGAACACCAAATGCGCCCGCCAGCTCATCGTCCTGATCACCCCACCGCAGGAGCAGGGTTTATGCCCGGCAAACGCCAGTATATAGCCCACATACAAAGTAAAAACCACCATTAGAACAAAAGCGCTGTACAGTCCTATCCTCCGGAACCGCGTGATCAGCAACAACCCAGCCACCAGTAATTCAACCACCGGTACCCCCACCGCCAATACCGGCGTCAGGAACTGGTTGATCTGTGTAGAGAGTAAGTCAAACTCAAATGCCTCCTGCGTCAGTAACTTACTAAACCCCGTATACAGGAACAGCAGTACCAGCAGATAACAGGTAATTTCAAGCAGGATCTCGTTTCTCTTCGTGGTCATAGTCGGTGTGTTACGGAAGACAGACAGGGTTATCAATTTGAGGGCTACAGCCGGGCTACTACCCAAATTTACAACGCCTGACTGAACTACTTACGCAGTACCTCCAACCCGGAATAAAAATTATCTTTATCCCCCAAATACCTCTACCCGTGAAACTGCAAATACTATCCTTTGCCTGTCTGATTTTGCTATTGGTCGCGGCATGCAACCCATCATCACAGTTACGCCCGTTGCCGGCCATGCTTAGTACAGACAGCCTCCCAACACAAACTTTCACCATCAACACAGAAAAAGATACCACGCTCAACCTCAAAGGCGGCACGGTGATCTCCATCCCCGCCAGGGCCCTTAAACCGGCTGCCGGCGCCACGGCCCGTATCGAAATAAAAGAAGCCATCACCATAACAGACATCCTCCTCGCCGGCCTCCGCACGCAAAGCGATGGCCTGCCGCTGCAAAGCGCCGGTATGATCTACATAAATGCCCCCGGGCAGGAGATCACCATCCAACGCTCTATAGAAATAAAGATGCCCGCCATGGACAGGCTACCTGGTATGATGCAGTTCAAAGGCCAGGAAACGCCCAACGGTATCAACTGGATAGATCCCCAGCCGCTGCCGGAGCAGCTGCCAAAAACAGACGTGCATAATGGCAAAGACCTCTTCCAGCAGAACTGCGCCTCCTGCCATGCAGTGGCTAAACCGGTGACTGGCCCGGCGCTCTACGGTGCTATGCAGCGCTGGGGCCATGATACCGCTGCCGTATTCGCATTTACAAAAGACGCCAGGGAAATGGTGTTCAAGGAAAATACATACGCCTGCTGTTTATTTAAAGCATACAATAAGCAGCCCATGCCGGCCTTTCCTGCATTAACGCAGCAGGACCTGCGGGATCTCTACGCCTATATAGACCAGCAAGGAAAGCAGATCTTCGGCCAGGTGCCCGCCCAATTAATGACGGGCAAATGTGATAGTTGTGAATCGTACCTGGCAGCCTGGGATAGCATGGAACTTTCAAACAATGAGATCTACCTGAATTATGAAAATAACCTCCAGGGCGAAGACACAATTGCGGGCGCTTCCTCAGACTATATAGACGTCTCCCAATATCAGGACGACACCCTGCCACAGGATGACGCGCCCACGTCCATACGCAAAACAACCTCCGCCACCCGCGGCACAGCGGTCGCGCTAACGCCGGACTATGTAGACCCCTACGCCCGCCAGCGCGCTTACTACTCCTTCCAGGTAACCGCCTTCGGCTGGCACAACCTCGATATCCTCGCAAAGGATTTTAAGAAATACGAACCGGCCCGGCTCAGCGTATCCGTGAGCGGTAAAGCCCCCACGCCCAGTGTCTTCCTCATCATCCCGGACTATAAGATCTTTGTGGAAGGCGGCCCGCTAAAAGATGGCAAATCGTATGGCTTTAAAACTACAGACGGGGAAGTGCCCCTGCCAATGGGCGTAAAAGGATATATAATGGTCATTTCCGAAGATGATAATGGAAAGCGGTCATATTACGGCCAGCGGCAATTTACCACGGCAAATAACTTATCCCTCACCGTAAAACTGGAAGCGGCGGAAACCGCAGAGATCATCAACCGTATAAAAAGCCTGCAGTTAGAAGGTGCATCGGTCAGGCCGGATACCGCGGAGATCAGCAACGGCATTAAAAGCCTGCAATTAAAAGATACATCAAATAGGCCGGATCCGCTGGTTAACCAACAGAACCGTATCTGGGAAATGAAAGCGGCCTGCAGCTGCGGAGATCCGGCGTTGCCCGCTCCCGCTCCTCCAAGAAAATAAATTCCTTATATTGAGTAACTATCTTTTTAAACAGCAGGGAACCGGTCTGTGCTTTTACATAAACACACTATCTTAAAACAACACAACCGCTTTTATATGAATTCACGTCGTATCTTTTTGCAGAAACTCGCCGCGGCCTCCGTGGCCGTTCCTTTCCTGCCATTGTACAAGTCCTTTGGCAATCCCGTAGTAGATAAGCCCCAGGATGGTAAGATCCTCCGCGTGGCCATCTGTGGTCTGGGCGGATATGGTACCCGCGTGGCGGAAGCCATGCAGACCTGTAAACGCGCCAAACTGGTGGGTGTCATCAGTGGCACGCCGGCCAAAGTAAAAGCATGGCAGGCTAAATACAATATTCCGGAAAAGAACTGTTATAACTACGAGAACTTCGACGCTATCAGGGATAACCCGGATATCGACGCAGTGTACGTCATCACGCCCAATGCCCTCCACCACGATCAGGTCATCCGCGTGGCAAAAGCAGGCAAACACGCCATCAGCGAGAAGCCCATGTCCATCAATGCAAAACAGGGCCAGGAAATGGTAGACGCCTGCAAAAAAGCCGGCGTAAAACTCCTCGTAGGCTACCGCATGCACTTCGAGCCCAATACCCTCGAGATCATCCGCATGCGTAAGGATGGCGAGCTCGGAAAGATCATGTTCTTCCAGGGCCTCAGCGGTTTTAAGATTGGCGATCCCACCCAGTGGCGCCTCAACAAACAGCTGGCCGGCGGCGGGTCTATGATGGATATTGGCATCTATTCCATCAACGGCGCCCGCTACATGACAGGCGAGGATCCCATCTGGGTCACCGCACAGGAAACCAAAACAGATCCCGTTAAGTTTAAAGAAGGGGTGGATGAGACCATCCAGTTCCAGTTCGGTTTCCCTAGCGGTGCCGTGGCCTCCTGCCTGTCTACCTATAGCATGAACAACCTCGACCGCTTCTTCCTCAATGGCGATAAAGGTTTTGCAGAGCTCCAGCCCTCTACCGGTTACGGCCCCATCAAAGGCCGTACGAATAAAGGCGAGCTCACAGGCCCCCATACCATCCATCAGGCCGTGCAGATGGATGAGATGGCAGCGTTGATCTTTGACAACAAACAACCCATAGTGCCGGTAGATGGCGAGGAAGCCGTAAAGGACCTCAAGATCATCGACGCTATCTACGAAGCCTGCCGCACCGGCAAAAAGGTGCCCCTCAAATTGTAACCGGAATATCCCTCAAATATGACCGATCCTAAAGAAAAACAATCCTTGCAACCAGGCCGTCTTGCTGTAGCGGGCGAGCCTGGGCCCCGGGCGGCGGCGCTGCCAGCCGTAACGCCCTTATCCTCGATGGTAGCGCAATTGGCGCGAGGCCGCCCCAAAGGGAAGCCGGCGGCTATCTCAAAGGAAGCGGAGGAAGAAGAAACGCCCGTGCCTGCCGGTAAAAAGGAAGACTGGGAACTGGAGAATAACGGTATGTTAGAGGTGGATTGGGGTAAATTTTTGGGGCACAAATTTCCGGAGGTGGAGAAGAAAGAGGAAAATGGCAGGAGAAAGAAAAAACGGAAAGGCAAGGAAAAACAAGTGGAAGAAGAGACCGAAGAGGAAAAAGCAGATCCTGATTTTTTGTTCGAAGAAACAAAGGCGCAGCGGGAAAAACGGGAGGCCGTAAATAAAGAGCGCAACCAGCCCTGGTTCTCCGCTATGACTTCCAATATAGCAAAGATAGGTACGAGAACCAGCCGCGCGGCAAAGAAACAGAAAATAGATACCATTGGCACGGTCATGGATATAATGCATCCCACCCTCACTACTTTCCAGGAGGTAACGAACCCGCAACTTTTTTTGTCTGGTGAGCCTGGCACCCGCAGAAGCCCGGCTGTCACCGGCCTCCGTAAATTTAAGCCCGGACAAACGGAAGAGGAGGAGGAAGAACCTTCCCTGGGTAGCGAATTGAAGATGATGGATGGCCCTGCTTTCCGTTCAGGCGGGTATAGGGAATCTTATCCGCTTGCATATGATACTGCCAGGATCCACGAGGTGCCTAAGCTCGAGTATTATGACCGGGGCAAAAAAAGGTTCAGAGAATATGATGAAGACAAAGGTCCCCTGATCTTTGGTAAGGAAGCAGATGGTATATCGGGCAAATCCAAAAAAAAGGCGCAAACAGCCAGGCAGGTTACCCGTTGGCGTATACCGCTCTCCAATAGCCCCCATACGCTACGCCCGCCGGTAAAAAACTATCAGAACAGTGAACGGGATGCCGAATATGCAGAGGCACATGCTAACCTGACCCATCGCTTTAAGGAGAAGAATTATAAAAAAGATTATACGCAGCTCACCTTTCACAATATCCATACCGCGCCCTCTATCTCGTCCATCTCTGAACAGATGAAGGAACATATGAGGCTGGCCAACGAAAGCCAGGAAAAAGGAGAGGTGGTAGTACTGGGCGGCGACGCATATATGCAAAAATCTGCCAAAACCGTATGGAAGGAAACAAAGCAAAGCCCCGACTGGGACCTGGTGCACTCACAGCAGAACACCAACTATCCAGGCAAAGGCGACGGACAGGTGGCAGATATCCTGATAGGAGGCGCGCATACCATGACGCCCGAAGGCCCTGGCGCAGCGCTGGCGCCGCCTTCGGACAAGTTCTTTACCATGGAGGACTATATGGGCATACCTGCTACCAAAGAGGAGCTCTCCACCTGGAAGGACAAGGGCACGGACCATACCCCCTTCTATGGCAGCTTCCGGATAAAACAGCCCCCGCCGGAGAAGAAGATCCGCAAGAAGCGCGCAGCTAAAAATAAAGCACGCCGGAGACCGCCGGCTGGAAGAAGAAGGAGGTACAGTAGAAGATAATCAAACGTTTACCCGTATGATCCTGCTGCAGCTGTCCGTGGATTGATCGTTGACCGGCCCCGGTGTTTCCCGATAATTAAACCGGGTATATCCACAGACAGCCGCTTTTTATCATATCCTACTTATACCATTCGGTATAATTTACGTTGCAGCTAACAACCCGCCTCCGCTAAATTGTATTTTCATACGCATTGAAAAACCGCCTTTATCACTTAAACATAGAAACGATCGTAACAATGAAAACGCTCAAACTCTTCAGCCTGGCCGCCCTGGCCCTGCTTAACCTATGCTGTGTAAAATCCCATATGATGGATCCGGACGCAGACACTGGCAAAGCCCTTAAAACAGGCGCCGCTACGCCCAATGCCGCCGCCATTCCCGGTGATCTGGCCGATACCAACATCAAATACTTCGGCCGCTGGGATTTTTCCAACCCGGCGGAATATGCCAGCTACTGGGGCGGCGCCTACATCCGCGTTAACTTTACCGGTACTACCGTAAAGATCAAGGTCGGTTACCCTACCCATTATTTTGCTAAGATCGATAATGGTCCCTGGGTAAGTTATTATAATGCCAACGGTACCATCAACCTTACGCCGGTGCCTTTAGCTAACGGCACGCATACCCTTAGCGTTGCCCAGGGCAAGGACTATGACTACCAGTTCAAATTCCAGGGCCTCATCCTCGATGCCGGCGCCGTAACCAGCCCGCCCCCGGTATTCTCCCAGCTCATTGAGTGGATAGGCGACTCTATCACCGCCGGTTATACAGATGAACAGGTGAACGTCTCCGGTTATCCCTGGGTATGCTCAGAAACCCTGCTGCATACAGAGCATACACAGATCGCTTATCCCGGCGTACGCCTCGTAAGCGGCAGCGATAACGGCCCCGGTATGGACGTGCAGTATTTTAAACTGCAGAATCCTGCCTATACCACAGCTCCCGCCTGGGATTTTACGCGCTACACGCCAAAGGTCATCGTCATTAACCTGGGTACTAACGATAACGGGCATGTACCGGAAGATCAGTTCCGCGATACTTACACCAGCTTCCTGGCTAATATCCGCGCTAAGTTCCCCAACGTAGAGATCTTTGTGATGCGCACTTTCATCAACGTAATGACCAACCCTACCATCGCGGCGGTAAATGCCCGCATCGCTGCCGGCGATACTAAAGTGCATTACATTGATACCAATGGCTGGCTCACGAACGCAGATTATACAGATGGACTGCACCCCAGCGTAGCTGGCAACATAAAAGCCGCGGGCCTGCTGCAGCCTGTCATCGCGCCTTACCTGGATGGTACGCCGTCTCAGCAATTAACCACCGGTACCTATAAGGTCATCAACCGCAACAGCGGCCTTTCCCTGGATGCAAAAGACCTGCTCACGGCCAACAATACGCCCCTGCAGCAATGGGCATACGGCGGCGGCGCCAACCAGGAATGGACGGTAACGCAGCTGGGCAACGGCCGTTACAAGATCACTGGCGTACAGAGTGGTCGTTCTTTGCAGGTAAAGAATAATGCTACCGCAGATGGAACGGGCATCGTACTGTATGATTACACCAACCAAAGCTGGATCGTTACGCCCACTACCAGTGGATACTATACCATCCAGTCCGCATCCAGCAACAAGTTTGTGGAAGTAGCCGGCGGCAGCACGGCCAATGGCGCATTGGTACAACAATGGGCGCCTACCAACGCAGCTAACCAGCAATGGGCTTTCCAGGCTCCTTGATAACATAACCGTAAGGAGATAATGATAGCAGCCGCGGGGGTCACTTCTGCGGCTGCTCCCGTTCCAGGTATTGTTTATAGAGATTGTTATAGGTGTCATAATGTTTGAGTACCATAGTAGGTGGTATGCCGAATTTGGAAGAAATGGTACCAACGCGTTCGGGGTAATCCAGCAGCTTTTTTATCCTGCCCCTCACATCTTCCCGAGTATACATATGCCACCGGGTATCATTCAGTACTTTCATGCTTACCCGATTGGCATTTAAAGGCAGCCGCTGTACTACACGCGGAAGTTTTTCATGCACTTTCATAGGCGCCTGCTCATTGGAATACGCGATCATATCTTGATTATTTCCGGACTCCTTAAAGTAGTGCATTTGCCCAATAAGCAAGTTAGGACGCAGCGGTTCGGGAAAGTTAGACATGTTAATAGCTATAAGGTTGAGAGCATCGAGATGCTGGGAAGTTTTAGAATATTTACCAAAGACCATTTTATTTTGTATGGAGTCCATATAATTTTTCGCTATATCCCTTTCAGCTGCTGTTAACGTATCAAATGTCTGGTGAGTTTTGAGTCTAGAAAGGGTTAATTCAATGACTCTCAGTAGATTGTATCTTATGTCTGGAGGGGTTGATTTGTTGTTGACAGCACCGAGACGTGAAAATAGGAGATCTACATTGGGAGGTAGACCTACAATAGCCGCAAAATCACTGAGATTGAAATGGAATCGTTTTAGCGTTGACCCCGTTTTTTTGTGCTGTGCTTCATACGGTGATTTACTGGTTACTGGCAAAGTCACAGGATCAGCAGCCGGGATTTTTATGTCAGGAGGAATTGATTTGTTGTTGACAGTGCCGAACTCTGAAAGTAGAGCATCTGCATTGGGAGGTAGCCCTAAAATAGGCGCAAATTTACTGAAATTGAAATGGAATCGGTTTAGCGTTGATTCTGTTTTTTTGTGCTGTATTTCATACGGTGATTTGCTGGTTACTGGCAAAGTCACAGGATCAGTTGCTGAAGTTTCATATGCGTTCTTCGATGCCGGGGGCAATAAATGAGTTTCGTGGATAAATGTTTTTAGCGTGAACTTTGCATTGCCAGAAGTTTGACGGTTAATGCCTGCATTGATCGCTTCCATTTCAAGTACCGCAGGCTCCTGCCGTACAGAAAGATCAAACAGCTGCCGGATAGCCGCCTCGCTCATAAAGCTCCGCCAGTCTATCAAATTCTCCATCTCCGAAAAAGAATTCCAGAAAATATCATAGTTCACAGTATCATTAACACGGTCAATAATGGAACCGGGTATGATCAGGAATTTTGTCTTATAAAGCTCATCACTGCTGCCTATCGCCGCCTGCCGGAAATAATTGTTCATAACAAACGAGGTCACCGGCGGCATATCCGTGAAAGGATATCGTCCGCGCATCCCGCTTACAAAATACAGATCCGGTATCTCCAGCACGTCCTGGTCCTTAAAAGGCGCCTCCTTATCCAGCACTTCATGCAGGATCTGTAATAATGCCGTCAGATAGGGTTGCTCGCCGGCAATGACCAGCTCCGCCGTGGTAAGCAACGGGTAATTGGCATAATCCGCATAGGCTAAGAGTATCTTTTCCAGGATAAGATAGGCCTTTTCGTTCCGCTGGATCCCCCACTGTTTTGTAAAGTATAACCTGCTGTTGAAGAAATCCGGCAGCTTATTATAGCGGATAAAGAACTGGGTCTGGTAGTCTTTATAGATATAGATGGGGAAAATACGCGCTTCGCCATCCTTGGTATATTCCAGGAAATACAGCCCCTCTTTGAAACTGCCGGAAAAACAGAAGGCAGATTGCTCATCGCTGTAATACCTGCCCTCTTCCGTTATCCCGAACATAACACTGCGGTCAAGATTGTAGAAGGAATAAACGCCCATATAATCTGTTAAAGGGCCGCTTTCTTTATTAACAGGAAGATCATATGGCGCAATGAACAGAAAGAAATTGGGTAAGTGCGTAGCAGTATCCGGCGTGATATAGGTACTGGTAGCGCTATACTGTTCCGCTACCGCGGAATAATGCGCATGCGAAGACCGGAAACCTGACACCGGAGGCGCACAATAATAATTGAAATCGATATAGATCGGGCCATCCTTTTCAATAAGTAGGTGAGTCTCCTGCCGGTAATTATTAAAGTGCATCTTTAGCAGATAAATTCCTTGCACCACCTGCAGATCCAGCCTGTTACCCGTAACTCCGGTTACAATTTCCCGCAGCTTAAAATCGGTCAGGGAAAACGTAACGCCGTCTATAGGCTGGTTAAGCCGGATGGACACTGTTAGCAATTGCTCAGAAGGTTGCATAGCTAAGGGTATTGGGGTTCAGGTTAGTTAATATCTTCCAGTCTCCTGTCTGCAGGTCCTTCAATAGATACATCCCGGCTTCCAGGCACAAGGCCCACTGGTCGCCGGCCATTACGGAACCGCTTTGAATGACCGTATACAGATTACCATCTGTAAGCTGCACCTGCCGGTTATTGCTAAAGGTGATAATGAAATTTTCTGGTTGTGATTTTGCCGGAACATCACAGATCACCAGTTCACAGGAGGCGCCGTTCATATCAGTGTCCGCATCCTGTACCTTATTCCGGCTCGTCGCATAGGAAGAGAAATTCCTGTGTATATAGGTCTGCAGATCCTTTGCATTGATCTTGCCATCCCCGTCCTCATCGGCGTCCCCCTTCAATCCTTCCAGCAGAAAAGTGGTAAAGGCCCCATGGTGTTTGTCCAGGTCATTGTTATCATCGTCTTTTTCGTTGATCTCATAACTTAGTTTGCCATACCGGGTGGAATAGGCAATAAATACTTTGGTGTTGCCGGCATGCCGGCCCTCCACTTTTGTTTTATAATTAAATCCTGGCTTCTTGGTCTCTGTCAGGAAATCATATTGCCGGCAGCAATCCAGTATAAAGATCACTTCATGAAACAGCCCGGTATTGATAAAGCCGTCCTTATATTCCATACTGGAGATACAGCAGTTGGGCAACTGGTACCAGTCCCGCAGGCACAAGGCTGTCTTGCTGAAACTAATGCCTATACCATGACCGGAAAAATAAAAATAGAGGCGGTGGGGCTCGCTCTTATGTTTTTGCGCATGCGCTATGATCTCATGCGCCGCCCGGTCTATATCATTATCCAGGACATAACGGTTATCTGGGGTGGATAGCAGCACACGCATATGGTCATCCTGCTGCGATGCGCTGATCTGCCCACTGTCCTTAAGCCAAGCCGCAAATGCCTGTGCATCGTTTACGGCCCCCTTGAGGCCCTTCTTTTCGTAGTGGTCTATGCCCACAATTAATGCGTAATTCATATATTAGATTGATAGGAGGATCGATGTCAGGGTAAGCTCATTATCGTCAAAATCGCCGTGTTTTAGCGCGGAACAACGCCGGTTTATCTCCGGGTTGTCTATATCATCGGAAAGGATAACTGTACAATGTTCCTGCAGGAACGTTTTCAGCGATTGCAACAGCGGGTCATCAGCATAACGCCCCTCAGATCTGAATTGCTCATGCAAGCCAAGGATCCGGGTATCAGGGGCCGGCTCCCCGGATGTATCCGCCTCAAACAATCCAGATACCAGGTATAACAGGGAATGTGTATATACATAGGGGATACAATGATCTTTCTTTTCATTCTCTTCCCGCATAGTAAAAAGCCGTAGTTGTTGATAACAGCCCTGCTCCCTGGCGGCGGGTATCGTCTCCATAAAAAGGTCTGTTCTACAGGCCGGCGCCAGCAGGGCCACCAGCTTAAACCGCAGGTCAGGGTAGGAGCGCATTGCCTGGCGAAGCAGATGACAGATAACAATAGAGCCCGCGCTATGCCCGATCAGGTGTATCGAGAAAGGTTTATTTTGCTGCATGCTTGCTGCATAATGCGCCTGTAACCGTTCCAGGAAATACCGGCCGGCATGCAGGCCCGTCCCGCTTAAACCGGTGTTATCGGCAAACATGTCCGCGGCTTTTTGTTTGATGGCATTCCAACCCCAGGTGCCTGCTGCGCCCACGCCAAGTTTGCGGAAGAGCTCCTCCGTAATGGTAGGGTAGAAGTCATGGTGGGTATGGCGCCGGAAACGTCTAAGTACCTGGAAAGCAGTTTCCGCCACCAGTTTGATCAGTCCAAGTGATAGAAAACCCTTGCCCTCCTCCATGGCCGCTTCCTCCTCCAATGCAGCCAGCAGCTCGTCCGATGCGGATGACATGACCAGTATCCGGCTCTCCATTTCAAGTTGGGCGCGCTCAACATCCTCGTCTGCTTCGGCATCCGCCAGCGGGCTGCCCCCCTTGGTGCCATCATGGGTATCCAGCTCTTCAAACGGCGCCTCCTTCGTCTTTTCCTCCTCAATGGCCTCATCCGAAAGATAAACGCCGTTACCCTTTGCATCCGGTACTTTTCCCAGCTTACCGGCTACCAGCTTGATCACAAAATTTATAAGCTCTTTATAAAGGCCGCTTTTGACCTGCATAGCGGCCTTGTCCAGCTGTTCGAGTAGGATCTCTGCTGGACCGGTTTCCCATACGAAGCTGACAGCATGCCTTTTCTCCTCCATCCGCGAAAAATGCTGCGTAATCACAGCGGTGGCCGCCATACCGCTGGCCTCGGGAACCAGGCCGCCATGGAAATACAGGATCAGGGTATCAGTATCCTTTTCGGATAGGTACGCAAAAAGAGCGTCAATATCTGCCGCAACAGAAGAAAATTTACCGGAAGGGCTGAACGTGCCGCCAGTGCCTATATGGATCTGGCTGAAATCAGTAACGGGTAAGGGGGTAGTGGTCATAAATGGAATTATTTTGAAGGGTGTAATATTACCTGGTAAAAGGCGGTGGTGCTGTTTTTATAAACAAAAGGATGGAGTGCTCCTGCAAATTGATTTACGTGCTCATTGATAAAAGATTTTATTGTAAATGATCTGTTCCGGTATTGGAGGAGTTCCAATAGTGTGATATGGGGTATGGACAACCGGTCATCAGTCGTTGCAACTAAGATAGGACTTTTTCCGGATTATAGATCAGGCCATACAATGTAAATCAATAGGGCACCTCCCGCCGGTATAAACGCTTGCAGGAGGTTGCTATTTTGTTATTGTAGATATTTAGATAATGTACTTATACGCTATATATTAATGGAGACATGCACTAACAGCTTCGCCCGTAAGGCGTGTACCTAGTTCCGATACGGTCCCCGGACCCTATCGGCTAGCATAGACAACTTATCCGGACGCAGTGGGACGATGCCATGTAACCCTCCAAAAAATAGAAGGATATCGTGTTCAATGTGAATTAATCAATTTCTTCAACAAATAGTTGAAGATCAATTTCTTGAAGTACTAAAAGGATCTGTAAGTTTTCTCTTATCCATGTTCTGATGGCGCAGTCGTCGACCTTCATCACATTTTTGTCCTTTTCCCAGTCAAATTTACCCTTCCCATAAATATCAAATCCAAAAACATTAAATGCTATGTTGGTTATTTTTTCAATTGTTGCATAAGCAGTCCAATGAGAATAGGATTTTAGAGAATGATATAAACACCAATACCTCTTCTGAGGTGTAATCACCTGTTGTATTCTATTGAAATAATTAAAGTAGTTGATAAATGGTTTTATCGTTACGACGGTCCCATCAATTGAGGATGTATGGGTGTGCATCACTAGCCCATTTTTAAGATCATAGAGTATGCTAGACCAAAAGTCTGATTCATTCACTTGTTTTTCTACGTTCAACCAAAAAAGATCCGCCATAAATTCTTCTACGCTTAGAACTTTTGTCTCAACACCAAATATGGCATTTATCATTTTAGATTTTTCGCGAAATTTTAAATCTTCAGATACTATATAGTCGCAGTGTGCTCCGTAAAAACTATGTTGAGCATCAGCTAGAAGGTTGCTAGTTTTTAGCTTCTTCGATTTTTCCGGCTCAATGCCAAGCAAGTCTAAATGGAAATATGCTTGATAATGAAGGTCGAATTGGCTTGGATTTTGATTCCCTATCTGTTCTAAAACGTTCTTTACAAATTCAAGTAAATTCTTTCCTATTAGCTGTTTTTTACTGGGATCTGGTATGTTGTAGTCGTCAAGATTAATGACAAATTTAGCTGCACTAATTCCATCATTAACAACTTTTCTTAAGCCTTTGTAAACCACGGGGGAATTTTGAAAATCGTCCATGTATTTAGAAAATGTCGATATTACGTCGAAGAAGCTTGTATGTTCATCCGTTGGAAACATTTGACTAAATACAGCTTTGTGTTCCTCCGGAATATTATTTAGAGCCTGACCAAGCAACGGAAAGCCTGGTAGTTTCAAAATATCTAGCTGTTTTTGAAGTTGTGATAGCTGATCAGGAGAGATGAAATCTCTTATCCCTTCGAGGTCAAATAAGTTATCCAAGGATGCTATGGAACTCATTAGGCTGTAGTGCCCCTGATGTTGTCGAAATGCTTCACTAGGGAGAATGTTTCTATAGCTAGTCTCATCCTGATCAGACTTAGTTAAATAGTTTCGCCCTATCAATTTATCCATGAATACCAAATCTTCATACTTTTTTTCACTTTTATCATTCTGTAGATCTAGAATATGTGCATGGGAATAGAAAAGAAGTAATGAATCCTTATTCTTTTCCAGAAAAGTTGAAAGCTTATGGGCTAAATGTAATTGTCTTTGATGTTCATCGTTAGCAGGCTGTGAATCTTTGTTTCTTAAATAACTAAGAAGTTGCTTATCTAGATAGATTGTTATCATAAATTTATAAGTTGTGATGTTCTTGGCAGTCAGGTTAGGAGATGATCCAACTCAATTTTGCTTCCTAAAATTTATTAGGCTTGCCTATCAGTTAATGCAAACATGTTTTTCATCTTTTGAAGGTCTTCAAACTGCAATTCTAAACTTTTCTGCATTGTGGTAATGTTACTTCTTGTTAATTGAGAGTTTTTTATTTTTCGAAATAACTCATCTGATAAATTTGTTTTTTGAGATTGTTGTAAAGCGTGAATATAAGATCTATAAGTGATTCCAGAATATAACTCGATGTCTAATGCTTGTCGTCTTGTAGCATATTCGATCATAATGAGAGTTAGCTCTTTTGACAGAGTTTGAGTAGCCAAAAACAGGGCCAACAGATTTTCCATTTCTTCTTGGGGCTTGGAGTAAAATGTTTTTCTGAATGTTAACCAAGCAATAATTAAACCCGCTATCCCGATTGCAATTTCCATATTATGAGTGAAGATTATATGAACAATCGTTATTCATGGCAAACATAGGAAATTATGATTTCTTTGCAATTAGTTTGGAATATCTATATAATGACTCCTGGTGTGCCCATCGGCAGAATGAGGTTAAAGGTTCTGAAATGATTAACTTAGGAATGAAGAATGAGGGCCATTTAATCATCGGGAAACAGATATTTTTTTGAAATTAATATATGTGTTATCAGTGAAAAAGATTCTTAGCTGCCCTGGTCGCAAGTTGCAATAACGGTGACGATAACGCTATAGTTGAGAAATTGAATGAAATCACTAGGATATATGTTTCAAAACGCCAATTTGATGTGTTTAATTGGAACAATAACGATAAGATACAGAGAGTAAATAAAAATAGAGTTGTCATAGCCCGTAAAGGTGACACCCACGAATTGGCCTAAAGCGGAAAAAGCTTATCCACCTCAAAGAGATAAGTCCATTTCTAAGAAAATATGGAAAAAACCGATGATAATGCTGAGTACAATGAACTGAAACCATGGTATTTTACTTAAAGGCAAAAGTACATTTCATAGAAGGAGGGAAGTTGTATTGGGTGATGATAAGGAAGATATTCTCACAAGAATAGATTAATAACATTGTGCATCAACTAATCCCCGCCCCATTAATCCTTTATTAATCCCCCCGTTATACCCCGCCCCGCTACCTTGTGGCCAATTCCATGTTTTCTAAACCATATATACAATGAAAAAGCTCAAACTTTTTGGCTGGGCAGCCATGGCCTGCCTCCAGCTATGTTGCGCCAAGCCCAATTCGTCGGAGATCCCTGCGCTGCATGCAGACCCTCCTGGCACAGTCGCAGCCAATGTGGCCATCGCAGGTACCGGCGATCTGGCAGATACCAACATCAAATACTTTGGCCGCTGGGATTTTACCAACCCCGCCCAATACCTGAGTTACTGGGGCGGCGCCTACCTGCGCGTTAATTTCACAGGTACTACGGTAAAAATGAAAGTAGGTAACGCTACCTTTTATTTTGTGAAGATCGACAACGGCCCCTGGACAAAATATACCACCACCGCTGCCGGTACCGTTAATCTCACGCCTACGCCGCTGGCCAATGGTACGCACACTATCAGCATTGCTCAGGGCAAGGATTATAACTACCTGTTCAATTTCCAGGGCCTGGTCCTCGATGCCGGCGCAACCACCAGTCCCGCCCCTTCATCCGGTACCCTCATAGAGTGGATAGGCGATTCCATCACCGCCGGTTATACAGATTCCCTGGTAAGCGTATCCGGTTATCCCTGGGTATGCTCAGAAATGCTGGGCACAGAGCATACGCAGATCGCCTATCCCGGCATCTGTCTGGCCAGCGGTTTCCCGGCGGCTACAACGGTAGGGATGGATGTGCAGTACTTCAAGCTGCAAAACCCTTCCATCGCTAACTCGCCGGATTGGGACTTTACCCGCTACACGCCTAAACTGGTGGTGATCAACCTGGGTACCAACGATAACAACCAGCGCGTGCCGGATGCCCAGCTGCAAAGCACCTACACTACTTTCCTTACAAACGTGCGCGCTAAATTTCCCAATGCGGAGATCTTTGTGATGCGTACCTTCCTGGGCGTAAAAGCTACGCCTACGCTGGCTGCCGTAAATGCCCGCATAGCCGCCGGCGATGCAAAGCTGCACTATATCGATACCAACGGCTGGCTCACCACCGCGGATTATAACGATGGCCTCCATCCCAGCGTAGCCGGCAACATCAAAGCGGCTAATCTCTTAAAGCCTATCCTGCAGCCTTACCTTACCGGTACCACACAGCCCTTGCCCAATGGTACCTATAAGATCGTAAACCGGAACAGCGGTATGGTCCTGGATGCAAAGGATAAGCTCACGGCCAACGGTACGCCCATCCAGCAATGGACCTCCAGCGGCGCTACCAACCAGCAATGGACCGTTACGGCCCTGAGCAATGGTACTTATAAGATCATCGGCGTACAAAGCGGCCGCTCGCTGGATGTAACCGCTAAATCCACCGCCAACGGCGCCGCCATCCAGCTCTATGATTATAAGACCAGCGCTAATGAGAACCAGAACTGGATCATTACGCCCACTTCCGGTGGATACTACACCGTACAGGCCCTCCACAGCGGCAGTTATATGGAAGTGGTGGGCAGCAGCACCGTCACCGGCGCAGTGGTCCAGCAATGGACCAACAACAATCTCAATAACCAGCAATGGGCCTTCCAGAATCCATGATAACATCATAAAAAACAGCCGCCGGACATTACATCCGGCGGCTGCATATAATAACAGTTAGTAAAGCCCCTATCTTTTTATCCACGCATGTACCATCACCAGGTAGCCATCGCCAATAGGGAATTCAACTCCCGGTAACTGTACTTTTTTATTATTGATGGCTTTCACCTTGGCTAGTGATACTATATAGCTGCGATGGATGCGTGTATATCATCACCGTAGCGGCATAAACTATTCGCCATTGATCTTATACCACGAAAGACCCAGACCGCCTTTATATAGGTTGATACCTACAGTATCCGGCGGCAGCACGCTAAAAAATACAGAACGGGGCACTTCCTCAATGCTCTCGGAGGTTTTAGGTCCCCATGGCGCCAGCTCCAGCTCAAAGGATAAGCTGGTGGCGCTGCTGCCCTCGCGGGTGATAAGGTTCTTGTGGAAAACCCGCACCGCATAATGAGCAGGCGGATTAAAACAGCTAAACTGGTTAATTAAATGAATACCGCCAAAGCAGCTGCCAAAAGCGCCGGCGATCAACAGGCCTATAGAAGGGGAACGCAGGATCTTGTACCGGCCCTCCGGCCCCGCAGCCGCCAGGCCGGCCCATATATAACCGGCCATGGCAATCACCACCAGCACCCAGAAAGCGCCATAACTGCTTACACGCACATTAAAAAAAGGATACAGGAAATGGATCAGCCCCGTTATCAACAATACAAACGTAATGGGCAGGTCATACTCTTCGCCGTCTTTAAGGGCCAGCTGCAGTTTAAGCCGGCGCAGGAGCATAAAACACCCCGGCGGACATAACAACAACAGGCTTAATATCCATGGGCGTAAAACAGGTAAAAAAAGCGGCGTTACGCCCAATACCATCACCACCGCGGCCAATACGCGGATGAACATCGTATAGTCACGACTTTTATCTGTATCAGGAATGGAAGGCAGTGTTTTCATGGCATAGGTTAAGTGGTTCACAGTTGTAGTGTTAAATGTACAGTAAACGTGTCATTATCCGTGCTCACTTCCAATGTATGCTTGTCCGGGTAGTGTACGCCGTACTAAATGTATTGATAATTATCCTTACCGGCAACCGCCATTGTTTTACACATCCGGAAGCCACACATCTCCTCAAAATCAATTTTGTTTTCACCCCCGGTTTACTTATCTTCAGTAGCACAAAAAATACCCTGATACTATGGCCCAACTTACATAACCGCAGCCTCGTCAACCCATATGCCCCGCTGCCCACGTCGGCAGCAAACGTATGTTATAAAATATACATCCTCAAGAATAACCGCCGTTGCCCTCAGCAACACCGCATATCATTGGGCAGCCCCCCGCTGCTACAGTAGCTGAACAACCGCCCCATGGCTATAGACAGGGGAGGATCCTCACTTCTTTATTTTACTACTATGAAAAAAAGGAAGCTTGATCTGGGCAAAAAATTATTGCTCAACAAGGAAAAAGTAGCCAGCCTTAGCAACACCCAACAGGCAGCACTGGTAGGCGGCTTCGCCACCGTGCTCGTAAACTGCTCCCTGCAGACAGTACAGATCTCTCTGTGCCGCGCCACTTCGCCGGCTCCCGGCCGCCCCTGCTGCCAGATACCTTGATCAGGTATCACGGTCACATTGCATTACATCCAACCGGGGAAGCGCCGCTTTCCCGGTTGCGCACTTTCAATTACATACAATGGATAGCGCCACCACCCAACTGCAACGCATCTACCAGGATACCGTCAACATGCTGCGCACACACAGTTACAACCAGGAGCACGCCAACAGCCTGTTCAAAGGCCCCTGGGGCGCCTTACTGTTCCTGTTTTACTACGAACAATATACAAACACACAAGCTGATCACGCTGCAGACCTCCTCGAAGAAATATACGCCGCCTATACGCCATCAGCAACCGGCGACTACTCCCTCTGCGAAGGCCATACCGGCCCCTTCTGGCTGCTGGCACATGGTAGCAAACACGATCTTTTCGGCATTGACCTGGATCAGCTGGTAGAGGTGATCCCCACCGTTATCCGCCATAGCGATCAGCACATCACGCACCGTCATTTCGATTTCCTGTACGGCAGCACGGGTATGTGCCATTTCCTGCTCAATTTCCCCCAACGGCCGGATGTCGCCAGTCACCTCCAGCGCTTTGCACAAGGCATCCAATCTATCAGCGAAACTACCGCCAACGGTCGCAGCCTGCCCTTGTTTTATACACAGGAAGACGCGCCCGGCCGCTATCTGAACGCCTTCAGCCTGGCCCATGGCTCCTGCGCAGTATTGATCATACTGGCAAAGATCTACCAGGCCGGCATTGCCCAATCCCTTTGCCGCGCTCTGATCACTGAAAGCATCACCTTTATCATGTTTCACCGGAACAAAGGAAACAGCGCCCAGGCACTATATCCCGGCATCCTGGACGGTAAGTACTTCGACAGCCGCCTGGCCTGGTGTTATGGCGATCTCAATGTAGCCATGGCGCTATGGCACTGCGGCAAGGCCTTATCAGAAGAACGTTGGCAAACCGAAGCCCTGGATATCATGTTGTATAACCTCCACCGCAATACCCCGGAGGCGGCCGGTATTGTTGATAACTGCCTCTGTCATGGCTCCGCCGGAGTGGCGGCCTTCTATCGTAAGTTTTGGTTTGAGACCAATGACCGTGCCTTCTATCAGGGTGCTGAGCACTGGCATCAGGTGGCCCTGGACCAGCTTTCCTTTGCCCCAACACCGGGCATATATGGTACTAAGGTTTGGCAGGGCACGGAGGAGGAATGGATGTACGCCTGGGACCTGCTGAACGGCAGCTGCGGCGTAGGGTTGTCCTTACTGTCCCAGCTGCATGAGCAGCTTTTAGCCTGGGATGAATGTTTGTTATTATCTTAACGGGTTAAATGCGCCATTTCGAAAGCGTGTTCGCTGTGTTTTAAGGATCTCTGTAATCGATGCCGCTAGCCAGCTCATTTAACTATTGGCCTTAATTTCATCATCCACCCGTTTTTCTTCGGCCGCGTATTCAGATTTGGTGATCACGGTCTGATCTTCTACATTATAATCCCCGCTGGCTACTTTGGTGCCGCCATGCGATACTTCCAGGCTAATAGATTTGCCCACGCGGTTATCCGCATGCGTAACGGCCTTACCCTTGATAGTAATGGGCTTAAAAGCAGTGGGCGCATGATCTCCGCTATAGTCGCGCGTTCCCCAGCGGGCTACCCGGTGCTCCAGGGCGATCATTTTCGTGTTGGCGTCATAACTTCCTGCCACCAGGTTTTCTTTCACATTAATACCCCCAAGGCTGCTGCCCACAACGTGTAACCACTCATAACGTCCGGAAAGCGCTGTCCTTAGTGCGTCTTTGGTTTTATTCTGAGGATTGGCAAGCCGGTCTACAACATAGTTTTTGGCATTCTGTCCACCCATCGCGTCTGCCTGGCCAGAGCCCCGGTCTCCTTTTTTCCAGGGCCCTTTATGGATGACGGTTACTTCAGACCCGGTGGAGCTGCTCTTGATATCAATAGAGGAGTTCGCATCTATATCTGTTTTACCAACAGAGGTGGCGGCAGCTTTGGTAGTACTGCCATACGCTGCCTCATCCGCGGAGGGTAAGCGCTGGCTGCCCTGGTCAGTGTCGGCTGCTGCACGGGCCTTACCGGATCGCGGTACGGCCGCTTTGTTGATATGCGCATAATGTAAGGCCAGTAAAGCAATTACCTCTTGCGGTTTACCGATAAACTGGAACCCGCTCGTCTGATCGGGACTAAACAGGAAGCAGATGCTGGTGCCGTCTTTATGTACATAGGCAACAGAATCTTCTACTATCAGGTCCGTTTCCAGGGGAGGGAAGATGTTCACATTTCTGTTATGCTTCATTATTGGCATCCAGCCCTTTACAGGATGCCATTGAATACTGGCGTCATTTACCTTTGTGTATGCCCATGTCTCATACGCCCCGCTGGCGCTCGCTAACTGTGCGGTCCAGTCAACAGCCAGCGCCGCGAACCCCTGGTTGGCTAAATACTGCTGCGGAGACTCCAGCGGACTGATATCATCCACATCTGATGCGAGCAAATAGAACCTGCTTTGTCCTATCGGCTGCTCCCAGAGCCATTTTGCTCTATCGCCCCTGCCGAAATCGTTGAACCAGTAGCCAAGCCCGTGCTGTGTGTCGTCGGTACCCAGATACTGAGCAATAACGTCTTTTTTATCTATTTTAATGTAATAATAGGACTTGGGTACCAGGTGGGCAATGTATTGGTTAAAAGCGACCCGTTGCACCGGTGCATCCGATGGAACGTTGGCAATAGGTCTACCCGGCTTTGCTGATTGCTGCTGTATCACCGGCACGCTTGCCTGAGCGGCGCGTGTCCCGCCATTTACCGCGTGTAAGCTGGCTGGCAGCCCCGTCTTGCTGACGGATAGTCCTGTATGATCATCTTTCTTTTGTATCGGTTGCCGCTGGGCGGCATATTGATTCGCCATCTCCTGCAACTTCCTTTGCGCTACGGCTTCCGGACGATGATCCTCAAACTGAAAAGGAGCGTCTTGAAAAGGAGCATCCGTGCTCTTTAGCTGGGCAGCTTTATCCGCCACCGACCGGCTCCCGTTCTCCTGCGTTTTGTTGGCCTGGGCTTGCATGGTTATTTCTTTAAATCCGGTCTATCGTGTATAACGTCTAAATATCCTAAACATCAAAGCCCAAATAGTCAACGGGTTTTCTTTACAATAACTGATTATCAGTGTTTTAAGCTATGATCTCAGATAGGCTAACCCGTTATATTCAGGTTCGACCTATAAATATACTCAAAAGGCAATATATGTATCATGGATTTTTATAATCATACAGACATCGGATAATAAAATGCCCGCGCCGTATCCCCGTATCTCCGGTCCCCGGAATTTTATATACTTATCTTTACAACCTATTATACAAGTCTTTTAAACAACCATGAGCCACCTGCTTGACTATCTCCTGCATCTTCCGCCAGCCCTTTGCTGGCTCATCTTCCTCGTGGAAAACCTGATGATCACAGGCATGGTGCTTTTCTTTGGCCGGCTCATCCTCCGTCAATATTCCATCGCTAATGCCTACACGCGCTCCGAAATATGGATCATCGGCATCACCAATATCCTGAACACGGTAGTTACCTACGCCGGTTACTGGCTCTGGAAGCATGGCTTCATTACCATTACTACCGGCTTATCCTGGAATATCCTGACCGATTTCCTGCTGTTATTCTTCGGCATGGACCTGTTAATGTTCGTGTTTCACTACATCATTCACAAAACATTCCTGTATAAAGCTATCCATCAGTTGCATCATCAATCTGTCGATCCCCGCCCGCTGGACCTGTTTATCCTTCATCCCCTTGAAACCCTGGCCTTTGGAGGGCTATGGCTGGTGCTGCTGATGTTCCGGGGATTTAATATCTATGCCATTGTTATCTATCTGGTCATTAATGTAGTATTCGGCCTGGCGGGGCATTTAGGGATAGAGCCATTACCGGCGTCATTGCGCAGGTTGCCGCTGATGAAATATATCGGTACTTCTACGTTTCATCATGATCATCACCAGGATGTGGGGTATAACTTTGGGTTTTATACATCTATTTGGGATAGGCTAATGGGGACGTATAAGAGGTAGGGGAGGGGATATTTTAAGGGTAGTATGCTGTATAGGTATTGGCTCTCCTCACAAGCATCAGCCTTCATTGACAGGCATCGGCATCTGGCAAACCATTACGCTGCTCGCGCCGTCTATAGCCACGAATAACCGACCATGACTGCAATAAGGATCCCTAATGAGAGGGATAGTCTGCATCATGTGGCAAACCATCCCTCTCATTAAGAATTTATCAATTGAACTATAGTGTGCCTGCCTGAAGTCTATTGACCTGCCTGCATTTGTCATTTTTAATATGATGACCCATCATAATCCACGAAGCAGAGATATTTCTTTTCTCTTATTTGGGTAAAGGAGGAAATTGTTTAATGCGGGTATAATATTCCGGCCATCGCCATAATTTCCAGTACTGAGGGGTAAAGTCCCTATAGAGTGTAGTGTCGGGAATTTTATGCTCAGTCAAGAATGATTGATACTGCCGCCGCATGTCGGAAAGGTGGTCTTTGCCAACTGTTTCCGAATACTGAAACTCGTTGTTTTTAGTAGTGTAGTTGTAGATATGGGCAAAGCTATCTAAACCGATTAGTGCGGGTAAAGGTTTAAGAAAGATTGCAATGCCAGAAAATATAATATAGATGATAGCTATCCACTTTATTCCTCTTCTTAATACCATTGTCTAAACTTATTAAGTTAACTTTTATTTACATCCTTGGTCTTGCGGAGTAACACCGCCTTTGGTGTTATATGTTTGACTTTTTTGTCCTAGAATATCGGCGGCAGGATTGCTTGCGACCTTACGTATTTCTTCTCCGAACTTCCCAGGACAGCTTCCAGGTAGAAAAGGGCCAAAGAACATTCCAAAACCGCTGGGTACGACCATTCCGCCTGCCACTGCCATTTCTATAGCTGCGTCGGTACAATTGAAGCTTTGTTTAAAGCTACCATTTACTGTTTTGCTGTACAACTGGTAATATCTGTTATCTAAATCTTTGATTTTCTGTATTAATACATTAAGTGATGTTTGATCTTTAAATACGCGAGTTATTGATAAGTCATATTGATACAACTGATTGTCTCTTAGTACGCCTTTAGAATAGATGCCATCTTTGTCTTCTCCCATTGGATAAAACCCAAACGTCCTCGAAACCCTGCTCGCATCCGTATTCACCTTCTCAAGCCCTATAAAAGTATGCCCTACATCGCCATTAGCGATATTTATCGCATCACTCTGCCCACCTACCGGCTGATCAACATACACCGTAAGCCGGTACTCCTTCGCAGTCTTCCCATCGCTAAAACACTTCACAATATCCGCCCCCTTCACCTGTGCTGGCCGCCGCCCCTGATCCTGCCTCGCCGTCGCCTCAAAATCCGCCCTCGCCTTAAGCGCCTTCCTCCTTAGCTCCTCCCTCGCCCGTGCCAGCGCTGCTCCCGGATGATAATTAGGACCGCCTCTCCCTGGCGCATCACTTCCACTAAAGAACGTATCATAGATCACCGCATGCACCACCACCTCTGGCAATGTAATCGGCTCTCCGGTGCCCATAATAGCGCCAATAGAGCCATCCGGCGCCACGCCAAACGTTACATTGACAGGGTCGCCACTAGCTTTGGACAATACCGCAGCTGCATCCCCATTATAGTAATGCAGCTCATGCCGTATCGCCTTCGATAGCTCCGTATCCACACCAAGCGCAGGATAATTGCGGGTAAGCGCATACCAGTTAGTCTCACATGTTATCACCGCCTGTTTTAAAATGATCCAATCCACATAGTTGTCAATATTATCGGCGCTAACAGCCACCGGTATGCTGTCTGCTATCACCGCCCTGATCGCCTGCTCATAGCTAAGCCCATGTTCCTGCAATAGGTATCCAACTTGGGGCAAACTAGCGCCGATCTGCGCGTACGCTGCCGATCGCCGGATAGCTGCGGTGTCCTTCCAGGAGTTTGTAGCAGAAATGGTATTATTACCCAAATGAGGGCTTTCGGTTTTTGTACAGCCTGCGATAATCGCCAGGCAAATCAATAAGAGCCAGGTAAATGTGTAGTGGTTTCTCATAATTATGGTTTTATTGGTTGGTTAATAACATGGTTAATGAAATAAATGATCAAGCGTGTCTAAGCAGGTCTCGTACACAAAGTGTTCAGGAAATAAACAGATAACTGGTTGTTGATACTGCCGGGTGTAATATTGGCAGTTGTAACCTAAAGGCCGTTTTCAAAGGATCATACGTGGGATAAATAGCATCAGGGAAATTTATTACAGATCTTCTCATATAATAAAAAGTTTGAGCTATTAGATTTTGATAGCCGCGAATATAGGAATATTGTAAATGCAACCATCACCTCCCACCAAAAAATAGCTAATAAGAATACCCCAAATCCCCTCAAAATTTCGTACCTTCTCCTCACCCCATTACCACCCCAAATCACCACATATGAAATACTTCGACTTCCACACGCACATCATCCTTAAACAACTTTTCGACGATCATCCCAACATCGACACCCGGATCAGCCCCAACGACATCGCCGGCGTGCCCAAAAATTGCAGCGACCTCCCACAGATCATCCGCGCACAGATCCATCAAAGCCAGCTAGCCGAGATGGAGGACGAAGTGATCATAGGCGTCGCATTATACGCTGTAGAAAGCAACCTCGCCAGGGAAGTCATCCCCCTGCGCCAATTTCTCCGGAAAACAGCAGAGCACAAGCTCTCCCTCACGTTATTGAACAACATCGGCAACAACACCTGCAAATCATTCACAGACTTTATCCTCAACAGAACCTTAGACAGCTACCTGCAAGCGCCGCTTTCTTTCAACGTATTATCCACGCAAAGCTTCGACGCTCCCATCCGCAAGAACATGGCCAACATCTTCTTCGTAGTAGAAGGCTGCCACTCTTTCGTAGACACTGTTAATGAGGTCATACTCCCGGATCAGCGTTACAATCCGGAAGAGATCATCCGCAACTTGGATCTGCTCTTAACCAAAGCGCCGGTGTTAGCCGTCAATCTCACGCACATGCAGCAGTCCAGCCTGTGCAACCATGCCTTCGGTATCCAGCTCACCAAAAACGAACCTTTCTACCCATTAGGCGATGGCCTCACAGACGATGGCCGCCAGGTAGCCCGCGCGCTGTTTAGCCGTAAAGTACATGTAGACCTGAAGCACATGAGCTACCAGTCCCGCCGGGAGTTGCGCAACGAAATAGACGCCGGCAATTACCCGGACGCGATGCCGCTTTTATGCACACATGCAGGCTTTACCGGCGTACCATTTGAAGAATGGCCGGCCTATATCCGGCTGGCCAGGCCTTTAGAGAAAGTGATGTATGTAGAAACCGCCAAAACGATGCAAACGCATAACATGCCGCGCCGGCCGGGTGCGCCTGCGTTCAACATGACCACTATTAACCTTTTCGATGAGGAGATCGCCTGGATCGTACAGCATGGCGGCATGATCGGCCTGTCCATGGACCGGCGTATCCTGGGATACGTCAGCCGTTTCGATCACGAGCCCACCGGTATAAAAGATGTAGGCCTCATGGTAGATAAAGAATATATCTCAAAAGCAGAATGGATTTCCCTCGGCATCTCAGGTGAGAATATCGGCAAGAAAGTGAATACTAATAACTGCATCTCCTTCGAAGAGGTAATAGAAAGCACAGAGCAGGGCAATCCCCAGGAGTTCTTCTACGATCACATTTTATTTCATATCAAACACTATTTCCAGGTGTGCGTAAACGCCGGTATCCCGGTAGCAACGGCGCAGTTACATATTACCATCGGTTCTGATTTTGACGGCCTTATCAACCCCTTCGTCAACGTAGCTACCGTAGAAGATATGAAGATGCTAAAGAAATACATCGGTAATAACCTCCGCTTTTTCCTGGAAGACCTGGAGGATTCAAAGTTATGGGCCAATCAACTGGATCTAACACAGTTTGTAGAAGACCTGTTTTACAATAACGGATTTAATTTCGTGAAGAAATGGTTTCAAAGCAGGTAAGGCGCCCATATTAATACTACTGGCATATTTATTCTTCAGAGGGAAAACTCCTTTTTTAATCGGTATTCTTAAAAAATAATTTTGGCACTTTCAAAAAAACGCTACTTTTGGCCTACTCAATTGGCAACCAGGACAATAATCGGGCAAGAAACTACTGTTTCAGCATAACCATTACCACGTAGAGTACTTAAAGATTTCACAAGAGCTTATACTATTTGTCGCAAGTTTATTTTTTCGGGAATGATTTAATCTGTCGTAATCAAAGTCAATATTTGTGGATGCATTGTGTTTATCCCCATATACAAGCGTACAGGGAACGATCAGTGATTTACATATAACTTATACCTGTCAGTATTAGATAGTCCTGCTCCCATAGAGAGTACTCCGCGCTGCAAATAAGCCGCCATATCCCCAAAAGAAAGACCCGTACGTATACATGTTGATAAACAAATATACCCCTATATGAAGGTAACAGGCAAAACCAATGAGAACGTCCTCATAACTGGCCGCTATTACTGTCAGGATCATCCGGCAATAGAATCTGATTTCGCCAGGGACCAGCATTTTCCCTCCTGTCATTTCCACAATCACGAAACAATATGGGAGCTGAAACAAAGCAGTTCGGCCGGACAAAACACTCAGGAAGAAAAGCCGGAAACGGAAACGCCACAGGCATCCGCTGCGCAGCCGGAAGATAAAGACGCTGATGATGTACAGATAGATGAGCAATACAAGAAGGGATTCAACTATGCATTGCTGGGCGGCCATGTAGATGCGGTCATAAAAGAAGAGACCACACGGGCGCAGGATATCATAACGTTAAACGCAGAAAAATATCAGCGTCAGCTGGATGTCCTGCGGGCGCAATACATCTTCCTGGATGACCAGCTCCAGGAAAAGGATTTGCAGAAACAGGCGTTTGCTGCCAACCTGCCTGCATTACGCAAGGAGTATGAAGATCTAAAGGCAGAGATCAAAGCCTACCGCCTCGAGCTACGGGCCGAAGTAACGAAGATGGGAGAGCTGAAAGAAGATCTCGTTTCCAAACGCATAGAGAGGTTCGGCCAGGAGATTGAGAAATTGACCCAGGTCTACCACGGTATAGAAGATAAGAACAACACCAAATTCAGGACAGACCTCGCTACTAAAAAGGTCCGCCCGGAGGACAAACAGTTCTATGAGGACTATCGCACCAAACTACAGCAATCCTTTGAATTTGTACAGAAAAGGATCAGTATGTACGAAAGGGAAGGACTGAACAACATTATTGCCGGCTTTTTAACCACCATCGGGTGGATTGCCGCTTTCTGCTGCAGCTGGTTCTTTGAATCGTGGCGGGAGACAATGGCGGCCCGGGGACAGGGACAGCAGGCTACCGGCTTACTGACATACATCCTGGATCATCTTCGCCTGTTTGCTGCCGGCCATTCCTGGTGGGTAAGCGCATTAACCCTGTCCGGTTACCTCTTAACGGTCATGCTGATCGCCAGGTATTGTTACATGCGCTCAATGGCAGAGAAGTTTATAACAAGGGAGGATGATAAGGCCGGGGCCGGACAGAAGGATAACATTGAGTTTAACACTGAGTCAGATTCCCTGATCAAAGGCCAGTTTAAAGCAAAGAACTGGTATGAGCTCTGGTTAAAGATAACGCCATTTATTGCGGCGGTGGTATTGCTGGTAGGGATCCTGGCATTCGCCACGCCTCAAACGGGTTATGGCGATAGCTATCAGGCGCTCAGTGAATCATTGGCCTTACAGGTAATAGGTTTCCTGTTACCGGTGGCATTCTCTGTGATCGTTTTCTTTTATATCACGCACGTGATGGAATCAAGGGTGCTGCGCCCCAGGCAGGATGCTAATGCGGTTCCCAAACGTAATTGGGAGATTGCCGTGTTTATGTTGTCTATAGTTGGACTGATAGGACTGCTGATGGCCAGCCGTTTTGTCGATACAAGTACGCTTAACCTGATACACCCCTGGGGCTTTTTCATTGGCAGCATTTGTACTGGTCTTGCCCTGGGATACGGCTACCGCATCATCTCCTTATATGAGTCTTATGAGGAGTTGATCAACAGGATACATCATGTCAACCAGTTCATTGACTGGACATTCTATCCGCGGGAAATATCTTATTCCAAAAGCAATGAGGTGATCGGCAAAACGCACGAGCTGTATAAATCACTGTTGGATCTGATGGCCCACCGCAACTACCGCGCTATTCATCTGTTGAGCCCTGAGTTGAAGATCACTATAGCGTCGCCCACGGAAGCGGAGAAAAACAACGATAATGAACAGGAGGAGGCTTCGCCGGAAAAGGAAACTGAAAAAGCAAACCCTGTTAAAAGATTGATGAACCTCTTTTCAGACGTACTGACAAGGGTAGTACAAGGTTGGAAGTGGAAAGTAAAGATGAAGGAGGATAAGATAAAAGAGCTCGAAAGAAAGATCGAAGAACTAAAGAAAGAGACCGTCAGCGTGGATGAATGGACCTACTACCCCGGTCCGGCCGCTAAAATAGAAGAGTTGAAGGCCTGTATAAAAGAGCTGGAGAAAAGCCGCGATGAGCTGAAAGAAGAATTGGACGGATATTATAGCAATACAAAAACATACGGTCTCCTTAACCAGCAAATAACGCAGATAGTGCGCGATAAGGAGGTGTTATCCCTAAAGATTGCGCTGATAGAAGACAATATGATAAAAGAAAAAGAGAAAAAGCTGGATGCGCTGGACTTCAGGGTGAATAACATCTCCCAGGGATACCAGGTCGGCCGTCATCACTGGGATAATCAACCTAATCAACAAAGCGCCAATTAATAGATAAGCAGCAACATGATTACACCACAAAATATCAATTGGTTCAGAAAACTAGGGAATAGGTTCCTGAAATGGCTACGCGAATTATTTAAGGGTGATGGAACAACCGCCGCTACAAAAGAAAGCAGCCAGGAACGGGAGATCCGGGAAAACCGCGAAGAGCTGGACAGGGCGATCAATGTATTTAGCGGGCAGACCAGCCTGAATGTGAATGAAGATAAACTCTCAGATGCCATCAATAGCTACCAGTGTCACGAAGAAAAGACCTTCGAGAAACAGGGCTATGACGACGGAGTTAAAGGCATACGGGATGCGGCCATCAGTACCCCGGCAAGAGCAAGGGCCAGCTTTGTGGTGGAACACACAAATGCTATACTGGAAGGTAAGATAGCAGGTTTGAGGATTGCATCCGAGGCAGAGGCAAGCAAGATAGAGGCAATTGATGCCCGGATGACCACAGAAAGTATATTCAATAAGACCATCCTGAAGATCAGCCGGGAAAAACCAGGTTTATTTGGCCGGTGGGCCCTCCGGCTTTATATCATCGCAGGTTTTTCCCTGATGATAGCAGACTTCCCGGTATCAATGGCCATCTCCCATCACTTTATTGACCCGCCGGCAGACCTGGCAGATACTTTTAGAGCCAAGCTCCTTTGCCCGGAAATATTAATGTTTTCTTTGGGTATCACTTTCCTGGGGCTTTTCTTCAAAGTGTTCTTTGATGAATTTATTGATAAAGGTATTATTCCTGATAACCTTGATACCGGAAAGGATGACGACACCCCGTACGCCAGGTTCAAGATGGCAGGCAGGATATCAGTAAAGCTGGCGATCCTGTTGGGCTTGATAATCCTGCTCTATAATATTGGGCAAATAAGAAGTTTTCTCGACACTACTGATGGTATTGATCCAAAAAATATTAGGATGACGCCGCAGATGAAAGGATTCAAGCTGTGGAGTTTTGTAGGCGCCACGATACTACTGCCATTGATAAGCGGTGTATGCTTGTCCAAAGGGTTCAGCATCCTGTCTAATATCCGGAACTTCAGCAAAAGCAATGCAGCCCTGCAAAAGCTGCAAAAAGAGAAGGACGGCCTGCATGCTAAAAAGATCAGGGTGGATACAGTAGGTAACATGTTAGGGTCATTGCAGACGCAATGGAACAAAGAAAGTAAAATAGATGCGCTGGCGCAGCTGCTCACTAAATCCTATAATCAAGGCTATAAACGTGGGTTTAAAACAAAATATGGAGAGAATATTTACAGGACCGCGCATGCCGTATATGTTGATCATCTTAATTCCAATTACTAAGCATATGATAACAGTTAAACAGGCTTTATATATCCTCCTGGCCGTTCCATTCATTCAGGGATGTTATATCACCACTCCAAAGAAAAGGGTGATCATACTTTCAGACGTGTCAAACAGCGTGTTGCTGACTGGCTCGCCAAATAAAGAAAGCGGGAAGCTTATAAAGCTTAAGGAGTATGTGAAAGAAATACCAGGCTACTTCCCGCCGGGATCGGAGTTATTTTACTATCCGGTAAGTAATAACCTGGTATCCCCTCAGTTGGGCGAAGAAATAGCGCTACGTGCCCAAAGAAGAAGTGAACTAACAGCGCAGCGGAATCGGATCGATACTGAAACGACTAAGATATGTGTTGCAATAGATGATCTGGCGCAAAGGGATCCCAGTTCCTGTATATTATTATCCGTAAAAAGGGCAATTGAGCGTTTCAATGAGCTCGGGAAAAATCAGACAGGAGAATATTCCAATGAACTGGTTATTATTTCGGATATGATAGAATGCTGCAAGGTACCAGCCTCCGGTAAGATTAATATGTCTGTAACAGATCCGGCACAGCTCCGGAACGCCCTTTCCCTTTTCGATAAAGTGAATATAGGCGAGTTGGATGCATCTAACCTTGGCCTCCGGGTAACTGTATTGGTAAATTCTCCATGGGCAGGAGTCCTGTACTCAGATATAAAAGACGCATGGAGGAAGAAGTTTATAGATATCGGTATCAAACCGGATAGTATTTCCTTTGCCACTGATCTACGCAGCGCTATTGGTAAAAGGTCCTAGACGCCATAAACAAAAAGGCCCTGGCACCAGGGCCTTTTAAAATAATTTATACCTCCACACGCCTCCGCTTCACCATCCAATAACAAAAATACAAAAACACCAGCCATCCCGGGATCAGCGCCACCGGCAACCACATACCCGTAATACACATCAGCGCCAGAATACCCAACAGGAACACCAGGCATATATAATTAGACACCGGGTAAATAAACGAAGGGAATTTAGTCTGCATCCCCGCGTCCTGTTTGTTTTTCTTAAACCGCAGATGCACCACAGAGATCATCAGCCAGTTAATGATCAGCGAAGACACCACCAGCGACATCAGCACTTCCAGCGCCTTTTCCGGTATCAGCTTGTTCACCACGATACAGATGGCGGCAAACAGCCCGGACACCAATATCGCCTTCACCGGTACATGGTTCTTATTCAGCTTCGAGAGAAAAGCCGGCGCATTGCCCTGTTCCGCCAGGCCAAACAGCATCCGGCTGTTACTATATACACAGCTGTTATAAACAGACAGCGCCGCTGTCAATACGATCAGGTTCAGCACATTCGCGATCAGGCTGGTAAAATAGACCGTCTTCCCCAGGAATGTGAATTGGAATCCTTTCAGGCTCTCAAATACCATCACAAAAGGGCTGCTATCGGTCGTGATCTGTTTCCAGGGAGATAAGGAGAAAAGGATCACCAGCGCGCCTACATAAAAGATCAGGATCCGGTAGATCACCTGGTTGGTGGCTTTGGGAATGGTACGCTCCGGCTGGTCGGCTTCTGCGGCCGTGATCCCGATCAGCTCCAACCCCCCAAACGAGAACATGATCAGCGCAATAGCGGCAAACAATCCCTGGTAACCGCCTTTCCCATCTGCCTGCAACAGGCCTTTAGGGAAAAAGCCGCCGTCATTCCACAGGTTCCCTACGTTGGCCTGTGCCCCGCCGCTGCCGCTCAGCAACAGGTAGATACCAAAAACGATCATGGCTATAATAGCCACTACCTTAATAATGGAGAACCAGAACTCCGCCTCTCCATATACCTTCACCGCGCTCAGGTTTAAGGCATTGATGGCAATAAAAAAGAATAGGCTGGAGCACCATAAGGGGATCTCCGGCCACCAGAAATGTACATAGATACCGATAGCCGTTAGTTCCGACATGCTCACCAGGATATACAGCACCCAGTAGTTCCAGCCTGCCGCAAAGCCGGCAAAGCTGCCCCAGTAGCGATAGGCGAAATGACTAAAACTACCGGAAACCGGTTCCTCTACCACCATCTCGCCTAGCTGCCGCATAATAAAGAAAGCGATCAGGCCAGCCATGGCGTAGCCTAAAATAACGGACGGACCGGCCATTACGGCGGCAGGTCCTATGCCCAGGAACAACCCGGTGCCTATGGCCCCACCCAGGGCGATCAGTTGAATATGCCTGTTCTGTAATCCCCGTTTAAGCTGCTGCGCTTCCGGGTTGGTTGCTGTTGTTTTCACGGTGTATAACTGGATATCTTCACAAGATGCAGGAATTTCGGGAAAACTGGGAAGTTATTTTGGTGGAAGGTTACACCGTTTATCAGGTTGACTATCTGCTGCAGCTACAATGATCCATACGTCCCCCCAGTCTCCCGGTTGCAGGAAAACAAGCTGCCCGGCGGCTTTCATAAATAGATGACTCCCAGTCAAATGGCCGCGCCCGTTATCTCGTAATTACTACTTGTTTTAGTAGATTTTACCCTTTTATTTGATTGATTTACAACCACATGGATGTTAAGGGGTGGTTAACACCCGCCAATTCCATACACTCACGGAGAAAAATGAACGTTTTACGAAATCCCCTCACATTGGAAATCAACCAGGTAATACCTTTGTTATAGGTTTTTCATAGGATATGGTTAAAAAGAAATTGGGCGGTATTCTTACCGCCTTTTCCTTTTTGTAACGGCCCCAATTCTTTCCCCAGGGATGATAGCTAGCCACGTAAAGAAATACCCTTTATAGTATTGCCTCTCTTTTAATACCAGTATCACTTATTCACGGATGATGCAGACAGGCATAAACATGATCCTGTTGACAATGATTTTTTTATTGCTTGTTTTGCAATTATTTATATATTGCGCATCCGCTTTGTTTCTCCACAATAAAAACCAATCATTACACCACCCTAAAAAAAAAGATTTGTAACCTGTAACGTTACATGTTACCTTTACATTATGATCGTTAGCATACAGCACAGAGGCCTCAGAAGGCTCTGGACAAAAAACGATGCTTCCAGGCTGCCCGCCGATCAGGTCGAAAAGATTAGAGACATCCTAAGTTTACTCGACGCAGCCGATAAAGTGAGCGATATGGCTTTTCCCGGCTCCTGCCTGCATCCGCTTAAAGGAGACCTGGATAATTACTGGGCAGTAACCGTCAAGACTAATTGGCGTATTATTTTCCGGTTTGAAAAGGGTAAAGCCTATCTGGTTGATTATATTGATTACCATTAAAAAGCCGTATTATGTTAAAAAAAGCAATGCCGCCCAGCCATCCGGGCAAGATCTTAAAAAACCTCTACATGGAGCCTTTAGGGCTTGCTATTGGTGATGCCGCAGATAACCTGGGCATTACCCGCAAAACATTATCCATGTTACTCAATGAGCGCCAGGGCATCAGCGCAGAAATGGCATTACGCCTGGCAAAGGCGTTCAATACCACCCCGGAGCTCTGGATGAACCTGCAAACTAACTATGATCTATGGAATGCCGGCCAGAACGTGGTACTGTCCAGGATCAAGGTTTTCCGCAAGCCTAAGACCCCGCCTGCTGAGGTATCGGCAAAAAGTAGGTAAAGCCGCCCGCTCCGTATAGGAATGCGGCAGCATACCCCAACCCCCGACAAGGACACCACAGGACACCCCTTTTTACCAAATAGTTTATATTGGACAGCCAGAAGACAGCAGCCGGCCAACAACCGGTTGCCGCCATCAATATTGTTTTGATATGCCGGACAATATAAATTCCACCATCACCGACGAAGAACTGGTCAGATTACTCAAAGCCGGTCACCGGCCCGCGTTCGACAACATATTCAACAAGTACTGGTCCAGGCTCTACATCGCCGCTTTCAACCTGCTCAACAACCGCGAAGCCGCGGAAGACATCGTGCAGGAAGTGCTCGTGCAGCTATGGCTCAAAAGGGAGAACCTTGAAATAGCTCATCTCAATGCCTTCCTCTACGCCGCCATACGATACAAAGTATTCGACGCCATCCGCGCTGGCAAATTAAGGGAGAACCCCGGCGCCAGGCCTATGCCCACAACCCCAGAAGCTGCCGCCAATGCCACAGAAGACCGCCTGGCCGAAAAAGAGCTCAGACAATTACTCCAACACCACATTGCCTCCCTCCCGGAAAAATGCCGGCAGATCTTCATCCTCAGCCGTGACGCCCAGCTGTCTACCCGTGAGATCGCCCAACTACTGGGCTTAGCGCCCAAAACCGTCGAAAACCAGCTCACCATCGCCATCCGCCGCCTCCGCGCCTCATTGGAGCATTATCTCCATATCGCGGTAATACTCCTATCTCTTTTATTAAGATGATCATCTGCAATCAGTACCACCCCACCCGCATCTCGTATGTATACTATCCTACCGCCTAAAGTTATCACCTTACGTACTACTGCCTTGCCGGCAGGTTCAGTCGTGGGCCTTGGCTGGCGCGGCTCCTACAGCCAACTCCCTACACAGCCAACCCGCGGCAGGCGCAGCCCACGAATGGACCCTGCCGGCATGGAGGTTTTCCATAACAATCCCATAAGCCAATGAACGCTTATATACACCATTCCTACCGAAGAAAAGTTATCGCCTTACGTACTACCTGCCTTGCCGGCAGGTTCAGTCGTGGGCCTTGGCTGGCGCGGCTCCTAGAGCCAACTCCGTACGCAGCCAACCCGCGGCAGGCGCAGCCCACGAATGGACCCTGCCGGCATGGAGGTTTTCCATAACAATCCCATAAGCCAATGAACGCTTATATACACCAGTCCTACCGAAGAAAAGTTATCGCCTTACGTACTACCTGCCTTGCCGGCAGGTTCAGTCGTGGGCCTTGGCTGGCGCGGCTCCTACAGCCAACTCCCTAATCAACCAACCCGCGGCAGGCGCAGCCCACGAATGGACCCTGCCGGCATGGAGATTTTCACAACGATCCTTAAATCCACAACAATCCCCAACCATCCATAAACAAAAAAAAATCCCCTCCCTTTGGGGGTTAATCGCTTCTCATACGACATATACCCGTAACCACCCTTATGAACCAGGATCAACTAAAACAACTCATCAATAAATACCTCGACGGCCACGCCTCCCGGGACGAGATCGCCGCGCTCTTCCAATATTACGAAGACCACCAGGCAAACACCGCCTGGAACGCAGCCCTGATGGGAGAGCAAGATCAAATAAAAACCCGGCTACATAATAAAATTACAAACGAGATCAACCAAAAGAAAAACAAAATAATAAACATAACCCGCATCGCCGCCAGCATTGCGGTACTAATAAGCCTCGCAACCTGGCTGCTATTCTCCCGCCACAAAGGAGAAGAAACGCACCTGCTCACAAAAGCAGCCCCCGCAAACCGTACAGACAGCCTCCGCCTGCCAGACGGCACACAGGTCGTGCTAAACAGAGGCACCACCATCACCTACCCGGAACGCTTCGCGGCAAACGAACGGAAGATCACCCTAACCGGCGAAGCCTTCTTTGACGTGGCCCCGCAACAAGCGCCATTCATTATCCAGGCCGGCAACACCATCACCCGCGTACTCGGTACCAGCTTTAATATACGCGCCTATGAGCGGGATGAGCGGATAAAGATCGCCGTTGTCACCGGCAAAGTGAGCGTACAAACCACCCAGGCAGCGCCCGTGCTCCTCGTCCCCGGACAGGAAGCCATTTATACAAAGAACACCCATACCATCAGCAAGGCAACTGCAGATCCCGCGTTGGCCATCGCCTGGAAAGAAGGCAAGATCAGGTTCCGCAATACGCCTTTCCCGGAAGCGGTCGCCGCTTTAAGCGATATGTATAACGTAAAGATCAGCTACCGGGAGAACCTAAAGAACTGCCAGCTCTTCGCTGATTTTAACCGCGATGATAAAGTAGAAGATATACTTGATTTCGTGTCCCGTTCCTTAAACGGTAAGCTGTCCCGTGACAAAGATGGGGCTTATTGGCTAACAGGCCCGGGATGCAGATAATAGAAGACCAATGCCATAAAACAAAGATCCCGGCATAAAGCCGGGATAAAAAGTAATAATAAAAATAGTGTACATGCCAGGATTTCCACACCACAGGCAATGGACACTTCATTGCTAAAACTTTTCAATTCCAAAGTTATGAAAAAAAGATCGCCTGCGTGCGAGGTACGGGTGCGTCATATCCCCCTTGTTATGAAAACTAGTATGCTAACCAGCCTCTTTATTGCGCTCTTCATGTCCCTGGCATGGGCAAAAACTACTTACAGCCAGGTACTGGAGAAAAAGATCACGGTAACATTAAACAACTTACCGCTCCATCTTGCATTGGATAAGCTGTCCGCTGTTTCCGGCGTTAACTTCGTTTTTGCTGGGAGGGTAGATGCTGCAGAGAAGGTGCAGATCTCCGCCCGTAATGAAGAGCTGCGGGTAGTATTAAAAAAGCTGCTGCAACCTTATGGCCTGGTATACGAAGTGGTGAACAATACGATCATCCTCAAATATCCCGGTCCTTCGCCATCGCCCGTCACCGCGCCATCATCGCCGCCGCCAGTGCAGCAGCAACAACCGGTATCTGGCATTGTAAAAGATGCACAGGGGCTGCCATTGCCCGGCATTGTAGTGATCGTGAAAACAACCAACACGGCCACTACGACGGACGAGAACGGGCATTTCTCCCTCAATGCGCGTAGCGGTAACGATACGCTTGTCTTTAAATCCGTAGGCTACGAAACGATGGAAACCGCCATCAACGGCCGTACCACATTGGAAGTAGTAATGAAAGCGGAACTAAAGCTCCTCAACCAGGTAGTAGTAGTCGGTTATGGTACGCAGAGTAAGCGGGATGTTACAACCGCCATCGCTACATTAAAAGGAGAGAAGATCGCAGACCTGCCCGTGACCAATGCAACACAGGCATTGGTCGGCCAGGTATCTGGCGTATACCTGCAACAGGGTAGTGGCGCCCCGGGAGAAGCGCCTTATGTCCGCATCCGCGGTAATGGCTCCATTACCAGCGGCAACGGTCCCCTCTACGTGATAGATGGTTACCCCACCAATGATGCCTCATTGCTCAATGCCTTACCACCCCAGGATATAGAAAGTATGGACGTACTAAAGGACGCGGCATCCGCTGCCATTTATGGCTCCCGGGCAGGCAATGGCGTGATCATCGTCACCACTAAAAGAGGCAAGGCCGGCAAAACACGCTTTAACCTCGATGCTACTTCTGGCTTCGAAACAGTGATGCACAAGTACGAGCTGATGAACGCACAACAGTTCGTCGAAATGGCAAAAGAAGGCCTTACCTATCAGAACAGGCCCATCCCTGGTTTCCTCAACCAGCCGGAACGCTGGGCCAACACAGATTGGCAGGATGTGATCTTCCGCAACGCTCCTTACCAGAACTATCAGCTCAGCGCCTCTGGCGGAAGCGAAAGGGTGCAATTTTCCATTTCCGGCGGTTATACAGATCAGCAGGGTACATTAAAAAACACCTTCCTGAAACGGTATAATATCCGCGCGGCACTGGATGCCAACCTTACAGACAAACTGAAAGTAGGTTTCAATATCCAGCCTTCGTTCAGCCAGCGCCGTGTACAGCAAACCACCGGCGGCAACACCTCCACCGGGGTAGACGGTATCATAGCGGAAGCATTGACCATGCCGCCCATCCTGCCCGTATGGCGGAGCAATGGGGATTATTTCGTCATCACCCAGGACCCGGAAATGAAGACTATCTTCAACGATGAGCTGTCTAACCCGCTGGTAAAACTGGATGCCAATAAAGACTATTTTAACACCTTCCGGCAAACCGGTAATGTCTACCTGGAGTATGCGCCGCTAAAAGGCCTTAAGCTGGCCACAAGGTTTAACGTTGGCCTGGTGAATGAAAAAGAGGAATGGTATGTAGAGCCTTTCCTGGCCCGGGGCAATGGCAATACCGGCAACATCTCCACGCCCAACCTGGCCCAGATAAAGGCCCGCCGGAACAACACTACAAAAATAAACTGGTACTGGTCCAACACCGCTACCTACGATTTTTCATTAAAGAGTGGTCACCATTTCACCGCCCTGCTGGGCTACGATGTATCCCGGCAGAATGATTTCTTTGTCACGATAGAGCCCCGCACAGATAAAGATAATCCGGTGGCTTTTGTGAACCAGCAGGTAAAGAATGTACAGGGCGCTGTGCTCACCAAAGCTACTTCCGGCAACAGTGAATATGTGTTCGACGCCGTTTTCGGCAGGATCAATTATAACTACAACAGTAAATACCTGCTGTCCGCCTCCCTCCGGAGCGACCGCTCCAGCCGTTTTGGCCCGGATAACAGGGTAGGTATCTTCCCCTCCGTGTCCGCCGGATGGAATATCTCAGAAGAGCCTTTCCTCCAGGATCATCCGGTGATCTCTACTTTGAAGATAAGGGCCAGCTATGGGGAAACAGGCAACGACCAGCTGGCGGGTTATTATCCCTGGATAGCTACCATGCAACGGGAGTACTACAACTTCGGCGCGGCAGATGCATCCGTGGTGGCATACCGCCCCGGCGGTTTTTCCAACTTCGATCTGGGATGGGAGAAGAACAGGCAAACAGATGCCGGCATTGATATCGGCTTGTTTGATGAACGTATAGGCCTCACCATAGATGCCTACAAACGGAACAGCAATATCATCCTCTCTGCTGATCTGCCCAGCATCAACGGCAAGGCCAGCTCCGTTATACAGAATATAGGCAACGTAGAGAACCGCGGCCTCGAAATAGCGCTTAACACCGCTAATATCAGGTCTGCCTTCAACTGGAATACCAATTTCAACATATCATTCAACCGCAACAAGATCGTAAGCCTGGCCTCCCGTCAGAACCAGCTGGCCAACCAGGGCGTAGTGCGCAACTATGTGGGCCGGCCTATGGGTGATTTCTACCTCTATATCGTAGATGGTACGTTTAACAATGCAGACGATCTGTCAAAGTACCCTAAGCTGGGCTCTCAGGGCATCGGCGATCTGCGCTACCGCGATGTGTCCGGCCCCAATGGCAAACCGGACGGAAGGATCACCGCGGATGACCAGGTATATGCAGGCAACTACCAGCCGGATTTTGTATTTGGCCTGGGCAACAGTTTCTCCTATGGGAACTTTGATCTGAACATCCTGCTGGATGGCGCTTATGGCGCAGAAGTATACCGCAGCCAGGAACTGCCCCTTTCATTAAGCCGCTGGCTGGAGAACGGCTCCGCGGAATCCCTGGGCAGATGGCGCAGTGAAACAGATCCCGGCAACGGCAGGTATCACCGGGCGGGCACCACCAACCTGTCTTCAGATATCGCCGCCAGCACCCGCTACCTGGATAACGGCAGTTTCCTGCGTATACGTAACATTACCCTTGGTTATACTTTCCCGGCCAGGATGCTCAGCCGGTGGAAGATCCAACGCCTAAGGGTATACGCTACCGGGCAGAATATTTACACCTTTACCAGCTACGGCGGCTTTAAGAACCCGCAGGGGAACGGCGCTGGCGACAATGCAACTAACAATGGCGTGGAAAATGGCACCTATCCCATATCCCGCAATCTTTCCCTGGCAGTTAATATCACTTTTTAATCAGCTTAATCCGTATATAATGAAAAAGACCTGGTTACCTATTGTATGTTTTTTTGCTTGCCTGGTCCTCTCATGTAGTAAGGACTATTTTGACAGGTATCCTACAGACCTCCCCGCGGTAGATAACTTCTTTACAGACGAAGTAAGCATCCGGCAGGTCCTCAATGATGCATATTACTCTCTGCGTGGCTCCTACAGGTATAATTTCGTGTTTGGCGATCTGGCGGCAGATGGTGTGTATGACAGTAAGTTCAATAACTCATCCGCACATATTACCATCAACGAATCCAACGTAGTGGCGGATAATATGATCGTCAGCGCTACCTGGGACAGCTCCTACGCTACCATCGCACGCGCTAACCTCGTGCTGAATAATATCGGTAACATCGATATGGACAATGAGAAAAAGTCCCGCTATATAAATGAAGCAAAATTCCTGCGTGCTTTGATGTATTTTAACCTGGTACGTATTTATGGTGATGTGCCACTGATAGTGAAGGACATGAAAACGCCTGCAGAAGCATTCACCTACGGCCGGGAACCGGTGAATAAGGTCTATGAGCAGATCATCACAGACCTGACCGCGGCCCAGGACCTGCCGGCCATGTATGCGGATAACCAGGATATAGGCCGCGCCACCCGCTGGGCTGCTAAAGGCATGCTGGCCAAAGTATACCTCACCTTAAAAAGGTACGCCGATGCCAATACCTTGCTCCAGGAGCTGGTTACCAGCCCCGTAGGCGCCGGCGCTAACAGCTTCCACCTGCTGCCGGATTTTGCCCGTGTTTTTGATGCGGCTAACCCTAATAATGCAGAAGTCATCTTCGCCGTGCAGTATGCCCGTGGATTTGATCCCGCCCAGGGCAACCCCTTCGTGGAAGATGCCTTCGCCAACGAAGACATCGGCACAGGCATCCTCCGGCGGGGTACCGGTACCTTTCTGATGACAGAAGAACTAAGCGCCCTTTATGCAGCCAATGATCTCCGCCTGCAGATGAACAAGCGCTTACAGGGCTCCCGCAGAAGTTATGTGTTCACCAGGAAATACTTCGATGCCGGTATGACTACCAAACTGGATGCCGGGAACGACTGGATCGTACTACGTTACGCAGACATAGACCTCATGTACGCGGAAGTGCAGAATGAGCTGGGCAACCCCACCGCCGCATTCCCCTACCTGCAAGCCGTACGGCAACGGGCTGGGCTTACAACAGATACGCACCTGCAAACAGACCAGGCAGCTATGCGCAGCGCTATAGAATTAGAACGCCGCCTGGAACTGGCTTGCGAAGGACACCGCTGGTTCGACCTGCTGCGCACAGGCCGGCTCATCACCGTCATGAACGCACACTTTAAAAGCAACCTCTCTGATGATGAGATCGGGAAAGGGAACTCAGTAGAGCAATACGAGCTCTTATTTCCCGTGCCGCGGTACCAGGTAAACCTTAACCCGGGTAAGATCATCCAGAACACAGGGTATTAACGGCCGCCATTCATTGCTTGTTAGCCTGGAAAAAGGGATAACATAATGCGTAAACAGCAAAGACCCTATTAAAGACTAATTCATATAAAATGTCGAAACTATCATACAGGCTGATATTATTACTGATCATCTCCGTTGCCGCACAGGCGCAGACAAAGGAAGCATTCCTGCATCCACCTGCCTCCGCTATGCCGCGCACCTGGTGGCACTGGACACAAAGCAACATATCCAAAGAAGGTATCACAAAAGACCTGGAATGGATGAAACGTGCCGGTATCGCGGGCATGCAACTCTCTGACGTAGCGTCAGGCGGTGGCCAGGATATGGACAAAAAAACGCTGTTCGGCTCTCCGGAATGGTTAGATGCCGTACAATACGCAGCGGCGGAGGCCAAACGGCTTGGCCTCGAAATGACCATGTTCACATCCGCCGGATGGAGCCTCACCGGCGGCCCCTGGGTAAAGCCGGAGCAGGCTATGAAGAAACTCGTATGGAGCGAAACAAAGCTGCGCGGTGGAACCTCCTTCACCGGTAAACTGCCGCTGCCGCCAGACAATATCGGGCCTATCCGGAATCTGTCCGCAGGCAATACGAATGCCCATGGTTACTATGCGGATTGCGCCGTTATTGCCTTTCCCACACCGCCGGCGGAAAACAATAACAATACGGAACAGCCAAAGATCAGCTCCGGTACAGGCACACTGGATGCTGGCCCATTACTGGATGATGATCTTAATTCATTCATTACCGTTAGGCCCGCAGGCAAACCCGGGCCGGTATGGATCCAGTTTACCTATGACCATCCCTTCAGCGCAAGGGCAGCTACCATTGCCGGCCGTAAAGGTATTCCCGCCGGCCGCCTGCTGGCCAGCGATGACGGCGCCACATTTAAGGTATTGGCAGAGCTGCCCGGCAAACAGGGATACCGGGGCGGTACAGTAAGAACATTTGCCTTCCCGGAAACACAGGCCCGCTACTACCGTTTCGAATTTACCGGCGCGCCCTTTAAACCGGCAGAGGTCATCTCCCAGGTTACTACACTGCCGGATAGCGCCTATCTCCTCAGTGAGCTGCAACTGCATACCGGCGCACGCATACACCGCTGGGAAGATAAAGCCGGGTTTAACTTCCTCTTCGAATATGAGTCCACCGCTACACCTGCCGTGCCTGCAAATACCGTCATCAAAGCCTCCGATATCATCGTGCTGACACCCAAAATGTCGGCGGACGGTACGCTGCAATGGAACGTACCAAAAGGTAACTGGACCGTCATGCGCTTCGGCTATTCATTGACCGGCGCTAAGAACAGGCCCGCCGTTCCCGCCGGACTGGGATATGAAGTGGATAAGCTAAGCCGCAAACATGTAACAGCCTATATGCAACAGTACACTGCCCCGCTGATGCGTGCCCTGGGACCGCTCTACGGCACAAGCCTGCAATATATGATCATGGATAGCTGGGAGGCTGGTATCCAGAACTGGACAGATGAAATGCCGGCAGAGTTCCAGCGCCGTCGCGGCTACGACCTGCTCCCATTCCTGCCAGCACTGGCGGGCCATGTGGTCAACAGCGCCACAGAAAGCGACCGCGTCCTGTGGGACTTCCGCCGTACGCTGGTAGATCTGTTCGCAGAGGAGCACTATGGTACAGTCACGGACTTCCTCCATCAACAAGGCATCCACACCTACGGAGAGGCGGGCGGCGTATCATTGGAATCCATGGAAGACGCCCTGCTGAATAAAAAATATGTAGACATTCCCATGGGCGAGTTCTGGGTCCGCGATTTGCACCCCTCATCCATGTACTACCAGGATGTAAGAGGCGCCGCCTCTGCTGCGCACGTGTACGGGAAAAACCTGGTAGCGGCGGAAGCATTCACCGGCGGCAATTATGAATCTCCCTACACCCTCAAAAAAATAAGTGACTATTGGTTCACCCAGGGGATCAACCGCCTGGTCTTCCACACATCAGCACACCAGCCGCTGGATACCAAACCGGGTAATACCATGGTAGGCACACATATCAACCGCAACATCACCTGGGCAGAGCTGGCAAAACCTTTCACTACTTATCTTTCCCGCATCGCTTACCTCTTGCAACAGGGACAGTATGTGGCAGATCTTGTTTACCTGCTGAACGAAGGCGCGCCTTCCACCATGCCTTTCTGGGGCGCAGGCCTGCAACCTTCAGTACCGGAAGGGTACGCTTACGACTATATTAATGCAGACGCACTGGTAAGCCGTATGTCAGTAAATGCGGCGGGCAGGCTTACCCTGCCGGATGGTATGAGTTATGCCATGCTGATACTGCCGGCTACCCAACAGATGACCACCCATGTATTACGCCGCATAAAAGCGTTGGTGGATAGCGGCGCTACCGTAGTTGGTCCCCGGCCAACACAGGCGCCCGGCAGATCTGCTTACCCCGCAGCAGATGAAGAGATCAGCCGGCTGGCCAACGATATCTGGGGCGATCTGGATGGCGTAAGCAGGACCATGCGCACCTGCGGTAAAGGCCGCGTAATATGGGGCATGCCCTTGAATGGCGTACTGGATTCATTACACACCGCGCCGGATGTTAGCTATAGCAAACCGCTGGATACCCGCCTGTCCTGGATCCACCGCCGCGATGGCGATAAGGATCTCTATTTTATATCAAACAACACAGATGCCCCCCGCGACTTACAGCTCAGGTTCCGCATAAGCGGCCGCGAACCGGAATACTGGACGCCGGATAACGGGCATACAGCACCCGCCGCCTACCAGATGGACGAGGACTTCACTACCATACCCATGCACCTGGAAGAGCGGGAAGCCGTATTCGTAGTATTTGACAAACCAACAACCGCTACCGCTCGCAACCTGCCGCAAACCGCCACACAAACCCTAACCACCCTGGAAGGGCCCTGGGACATAAGTTTTGCTCCCGGCTCCGGCGCGCCGGAAAAAGCCCGTTTCGAAAAGCTAATACCCTGGACAACACATCCGGATGAAGGCATAAAATATTTCTCCGGCACAGCCGTTTACCATAAGCAATTCGAAGTGAGCAAGGACTTATCAGCAGCCGGTAAAACGCTCATGCTCGACCTTGGCAAAGTGGCAGATATTGCCCAGGTCTATCTGAACGATAAGCCCTTGGATACCCTTTGGAAACCGCCCTACCGCGCCAACATAACAGGCGTGCTAAAACCCGGCGCAAACCGGCTGGAGATCAGGGTCACCAATGAATGGACCAACCGCCTGGTAGGGGATGGGCTGGCGCAGCCGGGCAAAAAAATACTGGCATCCTCGCCACGTTCCTTCGGCCGCCCCTACAAGCTGCAGGAGGCAGGTCTCCTGGGTCCCGTAACCATCATAACAACACAACTACAATAAAAAATACTGGAAGATGAAACGCTATTATATCATAGGCTGCCTGCTTACCCTTATCCAATTGCACACATACGGCCAGGCACAAACGCCGCCTGCCGTGGTAGCCGGCATTCCCGTAAACTACGATGAGCAGCAGGTAGGCGCCTACTCCCTGCCTGATCCCTTAACCGCACAGGATGGCACTAAGGTGACCGATACTGACGCCTGGCTGCATAAACGCCGGCCAGAAATTGTAAAGATGTTTGAAGCGTTACAGTTTGGCAAAGCCCCCGGCAAACCCGCCGGTATGCGCTTCGAAGTATTTGATAAAGGCACGCCCGTATTCGGCGGCGCAGCTATCCGTAAACAGGTCACTATCTACCTCTCAAAAGATACCCTGCATAAAATGGACCTGTTGATCTACCTGCCTGCAAAAGCCGTAAAGCCCTCGCCGTTATTGCTCCAGGTCTCATTTTTCCCCAACTCCCTGGCGGTAGAAGATCCTGGCGTAAAACCAGGCTTTATGTGGGATAAGACCGGGCATAAGGTGCCCGCCGTAAAAACCAGGCCCGCCACACTGCCGGTAGAGCGTTTTATCGCTAACGGTATCGGCATCGCAACAGTATATTATGGTGATATAGAACCGGATTTCAAAGAAGGTATCCGGTATGGTATCCGCGGCCTGTACCTCAAACCTGGCGCGGAACAACCGGCAGATGATGAATGGGGCGCCATATCCGCCTGGGCTTGGGGCCTCAGCCGGGCCATGGACTACCTGCAAACAGATAGATCAGTGGATGACCGCCGTATAGCCGTAACAGGCGCCTCCCGCCTGGGGAAAACGGCCCTGTGGACAGGCGCGCACGATACGCGCTTCGCCCTCGTGATTGCCAGCATCTCCGGCGAAGGCGGCGCTGCATTAAGCCGCCGCAACTATGGCGAAACCGTAAAACATATCACAGATACCTCCCGCTACTTTTATCAGTTTGCGCCTAACTACCACGGCTATAGCGATAAGGTGAGCAGCCTCCCAATGGATGGCCATATGCTCATCTCCCTCGTGGCGCCACGCCCCCTGTTGCTGCAAACAGGTAATACCGATTACTGGTCTGATCCTAAAGGCGAGTTCCTGGCCGCCGTAGCCGCAGAACCAGTGTACCGTCTTTTCGGTAAACAAGGCCCGGGTACAGACGTGATGCCTGCAGCCGGTGATACCAGCCTGCTGCACCCGCTGGGATACTATATGCACGCCGGCGGACATGCCGTACTGCCAGGAGATTATGATGTGTTTATAACCTTTATACACAAGTACATGAAGTAATAATAACAACACCTTACTGCTGATCATAACCGTTCGCATTTCGGGAACGTTTGCGTAATTTTTGTAAACGAAATCCCGATTAATGCGTAAATATGTTACGTGTTGCATGTAAAGAATGAGCGCCAAAACATCGGATTATGCTTGCGCCGGGCCGCTCCCTTCTGCATGTTTCCTGTTTCCACGATTATAAAAAGCGAACGTTATGATTGGCGCAATAAAGAAAGGGGATCACTTTGCGTATGAGCAGGCTTTCTTACTGCTCCGGCACAGGCTGTACGGGTTTTTCCTGCGTAAAACACAATGCCAGGAAGATGCGCGCGACCTGGTGCAGCTGACTTTTCTAAAACTCTGGCAATACCGCCATACCCTCGATGAGGAGTTCTCCATTGAACAGCATATCTTCAGTATTTCCAGGACCGTATTTATAGATTACCTGCGCAAGCAGCAAACAGAAATAAAAAGGAAAAGCGCCTCCCAAAAGGAAAAAGTTTGTTATATCTCCGAGGACTTCGACATCCGGCAGCAGGTATATACTGTCCTGGACGCCATGCCCCGCATGCGTAAAAAAGTATTTGAGCTCCACCGCTTTCATGGATTGTCATATTCCGAAATAGCCGCGCACCTGTCCATTACCGTCAAATCCGTGGATAACCACATCTCGAAAGCCATGCGCCTCATTAAAAAGATGGTGATAATGATCATTTTACTGCTCTCTCCAATTTTTTTCTAACTTTTTTTAAAACAGGCGGAGGTATTTTTCATACTCGCGCGTATTTACTTATAACGGCGTTTCTATGCATATTGATGATGAACTGGTCCGGAAGTTTTTTGGCCGGGAATGCAACGAAGAAGAGGCAAAGCTGGTCGCTGACTGGCTAAAACAGCATCCTCACGAGGCTGAGCGGTACTATAAGGAAAGCGACTGGATAAACGAACCGGGGGCGGAGCTGCCCCGGGAGGGCTGGGACGTTATGTGGAATGAGCTCTCCCGCAGCACGTCTAAAAAAACGCCGGTTTTACATTGGGGATCCAGTATCGCCGCTGCAGTTTGCCTGCTGTTAGGCAGCCTCTGGTTTTTTTTACCGGGCAAAAAGCCGGATCACCAGCTGGCCGCCAGACTGCCTGCTGACAGTGTCATCATCAGGAATGATAGCGACACGTCAATAGACCGTACCTTGTCAGATGGCACCATCGTTAAACTGCTGCCCCACAGCGTCATCCGCCTCAGCCTTCCGCAGTGGGATACCGCAAGACAGGTACAGGTAGAAGGCGAGATCGTATTTCATGTGGCGCAAGACCCCAAAAGGCCGTTCATCGCCTACTGCAACAACCTCTCCGTACAGGCGCTGGGTACCGTTTTCTCCGTAAAGGAGCAGCGGACGGCCAAACAGGTAAATGTACGCTTATATGAAGGGAAAGTAGTGGTAAGGCCGGTCAGAGGGAAAGGAGAGCATAGAACGCGCGATTTTGACAGCTTCCTGTTACCGGGACAGGAACTGACCATTTCGCCGGCTTATGATGCGCCACAGGTCACCTGGTTTCTGCAGGGCCAGCACAAACAGGTCGTAGTCGGAAAGAAAAGAAAAGGGGAAATGCTCACCGTACAGCCCACCGGTTGGTATGAATTTACCAACCAGCCATTGGCGGACGTATTCACTACCCTGGAAGTATTGTATGGCGTTCATATTCATTATCATAAGACCACGTTAGAAAAGCTATTTTTTATCGGCCGTTTTGGGCCAGGAGATTCCATCGATTATGTATTAAACACAATTGCGCTGTTGAACGATCTGGAAATAACCACCGGGTCTGACAACCACTATTACGTAGCAAAAAAGAGGTAGCCACTTACCCTTTATTAAACCTTATTTCTTAATACCAGATTGCTTCAATATGACAAAATTGATTGCAGGCATTTGTGCTGCACTGATATTTTGCGGCCTATGCCCGTCAGTAGTAATGGGACAAACTAACTACGGTACCGTAAAGGGGATGGTTAGGGACGAAAATGGTAAACCCGTTCCAGGGGTTTCCGTAATGGCTGTGAATGGCCAAACGAATTTTAAGACCGGCACACAAACAGACACCGCCGGCATCTTTGTATTCCCCCGTCTCCCCGCCGGTGATGCTTACCGGTTTACATTCAGCAGCATAGGTTTCGCAGGAAAAGTAATGGAAGGATATTCCATCCGCCCCAATACCACCACTTCCCTGGTGGCCAACATTGTTCCACAATCCTCCAAACTGGATGATATTGTTATTATAGGATATCAGCAATACCCGAAAGGCGATCTGCTCGCGGCTTCCTCCGGCGTAACAGCTGCAGATCTGAAAACAAATCCGCTCAATAACGCGGCGGAAGTATTGCAGGGAAGACTGGCCGGCGTACAGATCACCATGTCTGAGGGCGCGCCGGGCGCAGATCCGGTCATTAATATACGCGGCAGGGGCTCTATCACCCAAAGCAGCGAGCCTTTGTATGTGGTGGACGGTATCCCCATGGATAATGCATTGACCGTCCTCAATCCACAGGATATAGAGTCGATCAACGTATTGAAGGATGCGGCCTCCACCGCCATCTACGGGTCCAGGGGCGCTAACGGCGTAGTGGTGATCACCACCAAAGGCGGACGTAACACCAACGGCCGCACTATCGTCTCTTACAACATGTTCTATGGCATACAAAAGCTGGCAAAAAAGATAGACATGATGAATGCGCACGATTTCGTGAACTACCAGTACGAACGTGCCTGGTGGCGCGGAGATACCGCCGGCGCTATTAAAACGCTACATCCGTATCCCCACCAATTTTGATACCATCGCTGCCTATGGAGAAGGTTTTGACTGGCAGGATAGGACCATGGGCGCTAATGCGCTGCAATCCTCCCATAACGTCAGCGTTACGGGCGGCAACCAGCAAACAACTTATAACCTCAGCCTCACAGCGGTAAAGCAGGAAGGTATCTTGATCAACTCCAGCCTCGACCGGAAAAACCTCAACTTCAGGCTGGATCATAAAACAACAGGCCGCTTCCGCTTTGGCTTCAACACCCGCTATACCAACCAGCTGATCCTGGGCGCGGGTACTTCAGATGCAGGCGGCGCTGGCTCCAACCGCCTCCGGCAATATACCAGGTATAAACCGGTGATACTGCCCGGCGAGGAAGAGGATACCTACGATCCTACGCTCGATCTCAACAACGCGGGCAACGGCTTTAATATACTCAACCCCATTTTGCTGGCAAATGCGGAAGTCCGGAAGAGATATATCAACCAGTTAAATCTGAATGGATACTTTTCCGTAGAGCTGGTGAAGAAATTGACTTTCCGTTCGCAGGTGGCCTATAATGTAACTTCTACAGAGAACAGATCATTTGACGATACGCTCACCAACAACGCCAAGAGTTATAACAAACAACCCGTCGTATCCCTGGGCAACAACCAGTCTATACAGATCGTAAATTCAAATGTGTTGTCTTATGTCAACCCATCATTGAGGGGGTCCGTGCACAGCCTTTCTGTACTGGTAGGACAGGAGATCCAGAAAACAACAAATACAGCCAATAGCCAGACCATCCGCTATTTTCCGCTGGGCATTACGGCAGACAGGGCATTTAATAACCTGCAACTAGCGGCTGCTTCTACCACCGCTTATCCGCAGTTGCAGCCTGTCAGCTCACAGGTGCCCGTTACGCTGGCTTCGTTTTTTTCAACGATGGACTATAACTACGATCACCGGTATTATGCAAAAATTACTGTGCGGGCAGATGGCTCTTCCTTATTTGGCGAAGAGAACAAATGGGGATATTTCCCCTCTGGCATAGTATCCTGGAGGATCAGCGGAGAACCTTTCTTTGAAAGCAAATGGGTAGATGACCTGCGCGCCCGTTTTTCATACGGTATTGCCGGCAACAACCGTATCACGCCCTTCTCTTACCGCACCCAGTACGTAAGCCCTTCCAGTGGAGGATATGGCCTGAATGGTGTGCTGAACGGCGTATACAACCCATCCAACCTGGGTAATGAAAAACTGAAATGGGAATCGCAGATCGCCCGTAACCTGGGTTTTGACCTGGCCGCATTTCATGACAGGATCAGTTTAACAGCAGACCTCTATTATAATAGCTCAGAAAACCTGTTGCTAAACCAGGCCATCCCTTCTTCAACCGGGTACATTACCCAGTTCCAGAACATCGGCGCCACCAGCAATAAAGGCATCGAACTGCAGCTGTCGGCGGATATCATCAGGAAACAGGATATCAATTATTCGGCTAGCTTTAATATCTCCTTCAACAAAAACCGTATCACCAGCCTGGGGGGCAATAACATCATCCTGCGTAATTCAGGTTGGTTCAGTGGCAGCAATTTTCCCGCGGACTATATCCTGAAAGTAGGCGAGGAGGTAGGTACCATGTATGGTTATATAAACGACGGTTTCTACACCCTCGACGATTTTACAACGGCGCCCTATAGCGATCCGCTGAATCCCGGCCTCACTACGCAGTATACTTTAAAAAAGAACGTTGCGTCAAACGCCAAGATACTCGCAGACCCGCTGCAACCGGGATCCCCCAAGTTTAAGGACCTGAATGGCGATAACGTGGTAGATGCGGATAATGACCGCGCCATCATCGGCCGTTCGCAACCAAAATTCTACGGTGGCCTTAATCAAACATTGCGCTATAAGAATTTCGATCTCAACGTATTCGTCAATTTCGTATACGGCAACCAGGTATTTAATGCCAATAAACTGGAATACGGTAGCGCCTATGGTTCAGAAGTGAACCTGCTTACCAGCGCCAACGGCCGTTGGAAAATGGTGGATGATAAAGGCCGGCTGATCCAGCGTACAGTGAGCTCAGGCGGTAATACCATTATTGTTGGCGCGGATTCTTCAACGTTGAGTGGCATTAACCGCGGCGCCAGCCTGTGGTTTCCCTCTTCCAGCGTAAACGGTTTCTACTCGCAGAGCTACGCCGTAGAAAACGGATCTTATATCAGGATCAACAACGTAACGCTGGGTTACAATTTTCCTAAAAGCCTGCTCTCAAGGATCGGGATCAGCAGCCTGCGGGCCTACATAACAGCCAACAACCTGGCTACCATTACCGGGTATACGGGCTACGATCCGGACGCCAACACCCGGCGCTCTGATCCAACTACCTCAGGCGTTGATTACGCGGCGTATCCAAGGGCCAGAACTTATGTAGTGGGCCTTAATGTTAACTTTTAACTGTTTATCATATGCATGCAATAAAGAATAAGCAGGCGCATATCTGTATCCTCGTCCTCCTGGTGATCGTTCTGGGCGCCTGTAAAAAATTCCTGGAGCCGGAGGCCGTATCATCCTTTGACACAGAATATATCTTTGATAATACACAGAATGCAAGAAAAGCGCTCTTAGGCGCTTACATGGCCATGGCAGGCGACTATGGCTACGGCATTCGTATAAGCGGCTACTGGCCATACGACTCTGACGAAATGCTCAAAGGCACTAATCCACCCACCAGCGACGAAGGCCAGTTGCTGGCAAAATACCTGGGCATCCCATCCAACCTGCAGATCACCAACCCGTTTAACCAGATGTACCAGGGCATCGAACGCGCCAACCAATGTATTTACAACATCCCTAAAATGTTGCAATACAACGGCGGTACATCCATAGAGCAGGCGCAGTTAAAACGGATGCATGGAGAAGCGCTGGTCCTGAGGGCGCAATATTATTACGAACTATGCCGCAATTTTGGCGATGTGCCGGCGCAATGGTCGCCATCGCAATACGAGACCGATCTGTACAAACCGCGCACCAGCCTCGATACCATCTACGATCATCTCTTAAATGATCTGCAGCAGGCAGAGGAGATGCTGCCCTGGCGTACAGATGTGCCCAATATCGGCGATCAGCCGGATCAACGTTTTACAAAAGGAACGGCAAAGGCATTACGCGCAAAGATCGCCCTCACAAGAGGTGGTTATTCCTTATCAGTATCCAGCCAAACCATGACCCGGCCATCAGACTATCTCAATTATTACAAGATAGCAAGGGATGAATGCGCATCAATTATTGCCAATCCCGCCCAGCACACCCTGTTCCCTTCTTACAAGGGCCTGTTCAAAGACTACCTGCTGGCGCATAACCTCAATGACCCATCCGGCGAATTTATGATGGTGGCTTCCATGGCTTTTGGGTCTGGGGCCGATAGTAAACTGGGCATTCAGACCGGCACCCGCGTGAATGGTGTTGGCGGAGGCGGCATAAACATATTGCCTACCTATTTCTACATGTTCGATTCTACAGACCTCCGGCGGGATGTTACCTGCGTGCCTTATGAAATAACATTTGATACCATCAAGACCGGCCATGCCATGAACGCCGTGTATGACGGTAAATTCAGAAAGGAATGGGTAAGCAACCCCGGTTATGTTTTCAGCGCCGGTAACGCGTCCACATCCAGCCGGCCTGCTATCAATAACAGTCTGCAGAACATGCAGCTCAGCTGGCCGCTGATCCGCTTTGCAGATGTGTTATTGTGGTTCGCAGAGGCAGACAATGAGATCAACAACGGCCCAACAGCAGCTGCAATAGATGCCGTAAGAAAAGTAAACCTGCGTGGGCATGGTGGCAGTTATACGGAAGATGCGCCGGTTATCCCCACAGACAAAACCGGCTTCTTCAAGTTCCTGGTAAAAGAACGTATGCTTGAATTTGGTAACGAAGGCGTCCGCAAATATGATCTGATCCGCTGGAATCTGTTGGCTACTGCCATCACGGAAACCAGGGCCAGGCTGCAGGCATGGGCCAGCAGTACGGTAGACAATCATCCTGCGCTACCGGCTTATTCCTATATGGAGAACGGTCCCGTTTACGCCCGCGATCCATCACAGCTGCCTAGCTACCTCTATTTCTTAAAGAAACCGCCGCATTCTGATATAGATGGCTTTAACCCTTTCCTCAACTCATTCTATAAGCCAGGCCCTATAGAAGCGGCGCCAACAGACCAGACAAGGGTAAACTGGTGGTTGGGCGGATCAGGCGTATCCTCCAGCCAAACGCTTACCAACGCTTTTGCGCAGGGTTTTACGCCCAATAAAAGTGAGCTCATGCCGCTGCCGCAAACCCAGCGTGACGTAAACCCGAACTTAAGTCCGCAAAACCCGGGTTATTGATAGTTAACAACCGATAAGAAAGCATGCTTATGTTACGCTCTTTTATGTGGATGCGCTCCAGGAAGAACCTGCACACAAATGGATGGTAGTAGCGCCCTCTATGTCGCCGGAAAATAGCTTCCGCCGCGGCGAAGGCATAACAGCCGGTACCACCATGGACAACCAGCTGGTGTTTGATGTGTTCTCCAACCTGATCAACGCTGCGGCCATCCTCCATACAGACAAAAGCCTGGCAGATACCGTAACGGCTATGCGGAACAGGCTGCCGCCCATGCAGATTGGCCAATATGGCCAGCTCCAGGAATGGTTGCAGGATTTGGACCTTCCCAGAAGCACACACCGCCATGTATCACATCTCTATGGATTATTTCCCAGCAACCAGGTATCTCCCTATCAGTCCCCGGAACTGTTTGCAGCCGCCCGCACCGCTTTGTTGAACCGCGGGGACAAATCAACGGGATGGTCCATGGGCTGGAAAGTAAATCTATGGGCAAGACTGCAGGATGGTAACAAGGCCTATAAGTTAATTGCAGACCAGCTCAATCCCGCGCCCAAAGAAACCAAAGGTCAGCAGGGCGGCACCTATCCCAACCTGCTGGATGCGCATCCGCCTTTCCAGATAGATGGCAACTTTGGATGTACCTCCGGCATTGTGGAAATGCTGCTGCAATCACATGATGGCGCTGTGCAGCTGCTGCCCGCCTTGCCAGACAACTGGCCAGCTGGTAAAGTGAAAGGCCTTATGGCAAGAGGAGGTTACGCCATAAATATGGAATGGGAAAACCATCGCCTGGTATCGGCTACCATCACCTCCGCCTTAGGCGGTAATTGCCGCATCAGGTCTTATCAGCAGTTGGTAACAGGCAACGGTATATCCGTAGCTAAAGGCGGTAATCCCAATCCTTTTTTCATCACGGCGGATATTAAAGCCCCGCTGTCGGTAAAGCCGCTAAGCAAGCCGGAGAACATCAAAAAAGTATTTGAGTATGATCTGACCACACGTCCCGGTCAAACCTACACGTTAAAATTTAAATGAGAAATAAGACACTATGCTATATCTAAGGAACAAACTAATTATGTTGATCATCTGCGGCACTGCAGGTATCACCCCCCTGTTTGCCCAGCAGCCCGCTTTCCCCGGGGCAGAAGGCGCCGGTATGTATACGGCCGGCGGCAGGGGCACACCGGCAAGCCCTACCACTGTCTTTGAAGTGACCAATCTCCTGGATGACGGACAGCCCGGCTGCCTGCGTTATGCATTAACAGCCGCCGCTAACTATCGTACGGTCGTATTCCGGGTATCAGGCACCATTCATCTCAATGCACAACTGAGCATTAAAGACAATACCACCATCGCCGGACAGACCGCTCCCGGAGATGGCATCTGCGTGGCGGATTGGCCGGTGCGCATCAGCGGCAATAATGTGATCGTACGGTATATGCGTTTCAGAATGGGCGACAAGAACCAGCAGAAACTGGATAGCAACGGCAAGCCGGTGGATGGCAGCGGCGGGGACGACGCCTTTGGCGGAACAGGTCCCAACAACATCATCGTAGACCACATTACCGTTAGCTGGAGCACAGACGAAGCGCTGACCATCTACCGGGGAGACAACCTCACCATCCAATGGTGCCTGATCTCAGAACCGCTTAACTACTCATATCACTTCGAGGCCGGCGACAGCAATTATGAACAGCATGGTTATGGCGGTATATGGGGCGCCAAACACGGTAGCATGCACCATAACCTTTTTGCGCATTGCCGTAACCGCAACCCCAGGTTTTCCGGCGTTAGCACGTATAAACCTGCTACCATAGGTATTGAGAACGTAGATTTCCGCAATAACGTGATCTATAACTGGGGCATTAACACCGTATACGGTGGCGAGGGCGGTAATTACAACGTGGTAAACAACTATTACAAGTTTGGCCCCAACACCGGCAACGGCGTCAAATACCGCATCTGTAACCCAGGCAAAAGCGCTGCCTTCCCTTTCGGAAAATGGTATGTGGATGGTAACTATGTGGATGGATCCGCCGCTAACACCGCCAACAACTGGTCTGGGGTAAGCGTGGAAGATACCGCACTGGTAAAAGTAACCATGCCCTTTAATGTTGGTCATACAACACAAACCCAAACAGCCCCCGATGCTTTTACGGCCGTATTGGCAAAGGCCGGCTGCTCTTTACCCCGCCGCGACACCCTGGATCAACGCATTATAGACAACGTACGCAACAGGACTGGTCATATCATAGATGTGCAAGGCAATTACCCGCATGCTACGCCTTATGCGCAAACCGTTACGGCCTGGCCCACGCTCAAGGCTACATCCGCGCCGGTGGATAGCGATCACGATGGCATGCCGGATAGCTACGAGACCGCGCATGGCTTATCTCCGGCCAATGCGGCAGACAGGAATGTTTATGCCGCCAATGGGTACACCAACCTGGAAAACTACCTGAACAGCCTTGCCAACAATCAATAATAACAAAGCAATGAGAAAACATGCTTCACTATTCCTGTTGCTCTTTTTCCTGTTACCAGCGGCCTTTTGCCAAACCAGGAAGATAACCGTGGCAAAAGATGGCTCGGGCGATTACAACACCGTACAGGCAGCCATCAACGCCATTAAGGACGATAACCCGGAAACCACCATCGTTTTTATAAAGAACGGCACATACAAGGAAAAGCTCACCCTACCCGCCACCAAGATCAACGTACATTTCATTGGCGAAAGCGTAGAGCAGACCATTTTAACATACGACGATTATGCCTCCCGGAAAGACAGCGCCGGTAATAATATAGGCACCTCCGGATCGGCCAGCTTCAGTATTTATGGCGCAAATTTCAGCGCTGAAAATATTACTTTCGAGAACGCTGCAGGCCCGGTAGGCCAGGCCGTGGCCGTCAGGGTAACCGGCGACAAAGCAAAATTTGTCAACTGCTGTTTCCTCGGTTTTCAGGATACCCTGTATACCCACGGGCCAGATAGCCGGCAATATTACTCTAAATGCTACATTGAAGGTACCGTAGACTTTATCTTCGGGGCCTCCACCGCGCTATTTGATAGTTGTACCATCCACGGAAAAAAAGGCGGTTACTACACAGCTGCATCCACCACAGAAGGCAAACAATTCGGTTATGTATTTATCAATTGCCGCCTGGATGGCGATGCGCCTGCCGGTTCCTATTACTTAGGGCGCCCCTGGCGGCCAACCGCTAAAGTAGTATACATCCATTGCCAGCTTGGCAATACGGTAAAACCGGAAGGATGGCACAACTGGGGAAAAACGGATAACGAACGCACCGCATTTTACGCGGAATACGCCAACAGCGGAGACGGCGCTGCCTCTACCGGCCGTGTCCCCTGGGCGCATCAACTAACCGCAGCGGAGGCAAACAACTATACAACCGCCAATATCCTTAGCGGATGGAAACCATAACAAAGACACAATGAAAGGAATTATTACCATGATAGGGCTGGCATGTTGCCTTACCGTATCCGCACAAGACCGGTACATTTCCAAAGTGTGGGTAGCCGATAACGGCGACGGCACATATAAAAACCCAATTCTCCATGCAGACTACTCTGACCCGGATGCTATCCGGGTGGGAGACGACTACTATCTCACCGCTTCCTCTTTTGAGGACATCCCCGGCCTGCCTGTTTTACATTCAAAAGACCTGGTGAACTGGCATATCATCGGCTATGCCTTAAAACGCCAGCCTCCTTTTGAGCACTTCTCCGTGCCCCGCCATGGCGAAGGGGTATGGGCGCCGGCCATCCGCTACCATAACGGCGAGTATTACATTTACTATCCCGATCCGGACTTCGGTATTTACCTCACCAAAGCAAAGGATCCGGCAGGCCCCTGGAGCGATCCCATATTGGTAGCCGGCGGAAAAGGATTGATCGATCCCTGTCCGCTTTGGGATGATGACGGCCAGGTCTACCTGGTACATGCCTACGCAGGCAGCAGGGCCGGTATCAAAAGTGTGATCATAGTTAACCGGCTTAATAACGAAGGAACAAAAGTAATAGACGAGGGCGTGCTTGTCTACGATGGTCATACATTGGATCCCACCATCGAAGGTCCTAAATTTTACAAACGGGATGGCTACTACTACATCTTCGCCCCGGCAGGGGGCGTGTCTACCGGTTGGCAGCTGGTCCTCCGCTCCAAAAATATCTATGGTCCCTACGAAAGAAAAGTAGTGATGGACCAGGGGGCTTCCCCCGTAAACGGTCCTCACCAGGGCGCCTGGGTCACCACCCAAACAGGCGAAGATTGGTTTTTGCACTTCCAGGATAAAGAAGCATATGGCAGGATCGTACATCTGCAACCCATGAAATGGTCCGGCGGCTGGCCCGTGATCGGAACGGACAAAGACGGCGACGGTAAAGGGGAGCCCGTATTACGCTTCAAAAAGCCCAATGTAGGAAAGGTCTATCCGGTGCAAACGCCAATTGAAAGTGATGAGTTCAATGGCACCTCCCTGGGCCTGCAATGGCAATGGGCAGCCAACCCCAGGCCTGCCTGGGCATTCATGAACCCTGGCAGCGGCTGCTTACGCCTGTTCTCAGACAAACTTCCTGATAGCGCTAAAAACCTCTGGGGCGCGCCTAATATCCTCCTGCAGAAATTCCCCGCAGAAGAATTTATGGTGACCACCAAACTCAGTTTTAGTCCCTCCAAAAAGATCGAGAACGAAAGAGCGGGACTAGCTATCATGGGTCTTAGCTATGCAGGCCTTGCCGTAAAATACACGAAACAGGATACCTACCTGGTAGCCATCAACTGTAAAGATGCCGCCAAAGGAACCGCAGAGAACGAGCAAATGATCACCAAACTAACCACGCCTGATCTCTATTTACGGGTGACGGTAGGCAAGGGGGCCGTATGCAAATTCTCCTACAGCCTGGACGGACAATCATTTCAGGAAGCAGGGCAGGCCTTCAACGCGGAAGTAGGCCGTTGGATCGGCGCCCGGTTTGGGCTCTTCTGTGTAAGGCCAGAACAAACCAACGACAGCGGTTGGGCAGATTTCGACTGGCTGAGAGTAACACAGCCATAACATCAAACAACAACATATGAAAATCACAGATAAAAAGATCCTCCTGGTGGTCCTGTTTTGCATGACTACCGCTTTTATAGCGCCGCCACAAAAGATCCATGTATGGCTGATCGGCGATTCCACCGTATGTGACCAACCCCTCGACAGATCGCCCGTTACGGGCTGGGGCACGCCCTTTGCTGGTTTTTTCGACTCCTCCGTGGCCGTGATCAACAAAGCCCGCGGCGGAAGAAGCACGCGCACCTTTATCAGCGAAGGCCGCTGGCAGGAAGTGGCAGACAGCCTGCAGGAAGGCGATTATGTACTCATACAGTTTGGCCATAACGACGAGGCAAAAGAGCCCCGGTACCGCGACCGGTATACACCTGTTCCCGACTACAAGAACAACCTCGCCAGGTTCATACGCGAAGCCAGAGGCAAAAAAGCGCAACCCGTTTTAATAACACCCGTAACTCGCCTGTCTTTTGACTCCACCGGCCATGTAAAGGAAACCCACAGAGAATACAGCGCGGCCGTGTGGGAAATAGGCCGGCAGTACAATGTTCCGGTCATCGATCTGGATACAAAAAGCCGCCAGCTGGCAGATTACTTCGGTCCCAAATATGCCAAAGTATTATACATGCAGGTAGATTCCCTGGAAAACCCGCACTATCCCGCAGGCAGAAAGGATAATACACATTTTAACGAATACGGCGCCAGGCGTATCGCAGAGTTGGTGCTGGCGGCTATACGGGAACGAAAAATGGAATTAGCGGAGAGGATTACGAAAAAAGTTGCGCCCTGATCATCCTTCAACAAATGTTATCTCCGTTTCTAACTTGTCCAATAAATACTTTTCAAATTTTATAATATCGCCTTTGTCATTGTAGTAAAATCTAAACCGGTCTTTGCTCTTATCGGCAATAAGAGTTACTTGTCCTTTAGCATTATATGTAACAGAATAGTTATAAGGAACACTGGAGCACGCAACGCAGGCGGAATAGGCATAATTGATCACCCGTCCAAGGCTGTCATAAGAGTAGGTGTTTGTCCAGTTAGATTGAAAGTCTTTTTTGCCGTTTGGGTTGCTCCAGAATGAGATTGTCTGTCCGCTGTATTGTTTGTCAGTAAACTTTTTGGGCAGATGAGCTGGTGAGGAAAAGTGACGTTGAAAAAAATAAACATCGATTGGTTCATTTTCTATTTTAATAGCCCCACTTGTTTGCTGGTAAAGGTTGCCATTTATATAAGTTTTCTTCTTAAAAGTTTTTACTTCTCCAGTCTGAGCATAACAACTAAATGTCAGGATTGTTAATAATGTGATTATGTATGGTTGCATGATAGTCTTTTTTCCGTCCTTGACTTAACCGGCCATTTACACTAATATACAAATTTTCTCTATCTGTCCCCTCCGGCAAAGCCCTCCGCTTTTATTTCCCAACAGAAAAATATATATTAAGCGATCAAAATCCATGTTATGAAATTGGCTTTGTTGTTCACTATTCCACTATTCGTTGCCGTTGCTGCTACAGCCCAGGTAAAAACAGATCTGAAAGACTTTAAACCCGCTAATGGGGCAATGGTCCGCCAACATGGTCAATTACTGGAGATCAGCTGGCCGTCCGGCAATGCACACACCGGTAATATTGTATTCGACCTGGAACCGGGCCACCCGCTCTTTAAAGAGATCTCCCTCGATAAAAAACTGATCACCACTAATCTCGATCCCGCATTTGTGCTGACAGTCGGCCAAAGGGACCTGGTTTCACAAAACGGATGGAATATCTTTTTTGATAAAGTACCCAACAAACCTCACCAGTCATACCCGGTTACAATAAAGAAAAACGCTGCATCGGTAAAAACAGTAGGCAGCCATACCGTTGTTACCATCGGCCAGCTCTCCGCTGAAACCTTCACCGGCGCACTTGAGATCACCTTTTATAGCGGCAGCCCGTTATTCAACATAGCCGCTGTGCTGGCCACCCAGACAGATGCTAAAGCGATTGTTTTTGATGCGGGTATGATAAGCAGTTCGCCTGACTGGCAGCAGGTTTCATGGATAACTACGGGCGATAGCCTGTCCCAAACGCAGGTCGCTGTAAAAGACACCGCCCGTAACCTGGCGGTTAAATACCGCGCCATAGCCGCAACAGGTAAACAGGGCGCCCTGGTACTGTTCCCGCCGCCACACCAGTATTTCTATCCTTTAGACGAAGCCTTTAACCTGCAGTTTACCTGGTATGGCAGCCACTATCGTCAGATGATGGATGGGTATGGGATCGGTATCAGACAAGAATTGCAGGGCGATAAACGTTTTGTTCCATGGTTTAATGCGCCGCCGGCTACAAAACAACGCCTTAATTTCTTTTGCTTACTGAACGCGGAAAATAATGCGGAAGCCTTTTCGGCTGTAAAACAGTTCACACATAATGACCGCTACGTCCCGTTACCTGGTTTCAAGACCATGTCCAGCCACTTCCATAATGAGTTTATCATGAGCGTAGTGATGGCAGGTAAACCGGTACCGGAACATCCGGAATTCGTAAACGTCTTCAAACAGATGGGGCTTGACATTGTTCACCTGGCAGAGTTCCATTACACCGCTGATCCTAAAGGTCCGGACGAAAAAAGGCTGCCTCAGCTAAAGGCACTCCTTGACCTATGTGAAAAACAATCAGACAACGACTTTCTGCTCTTACCCGGCGAAGAGCCCAATGAATTCTTCGGCGGCCACTGGCTCGAGCTGTTTCCCCGCCCGGTCTATTGGGTAATGTCCCGTAAGCCAGGCACGCCATATGTAGAAGAAAAACCCGGCTACGGTAAAGTATACCATATCGGCGATAAACAGGATATGCTGCGCCTGCTGCAGGATGAACAAGGCCTCGCCTGGACAGCCCATCCCCGCACAAAAGGCTCCGTGAATACGCCAGACGCCTATAAGAACGAAGCCTTCTTTCTATCGGATCGTTTTATGGGCGCCGCCTGGAAAGCCATGCCCGCAGACCTGTCTCAGCCACGGCTGGGCAAAAGGGTCCTGGACCTGCTGGACGACATGAACAACTGGGGAACAAAAAAGACGGTCATCTGTGAAGCGGACCTGTTCACCGTCACCCCGCAGAACGAGATGTACGCGCATATGAACGTAAACTACCTCATGCTGGATACATTGCCCGCCTACAAAAACGGCTGGCTGCCCGTCCTCAATGCTATGCAGCATGGCCGGTTCTTTGGTACCACAGGGGAGGTGCTGATGCCTTCGCTAAAGATCAATGGCCATATTTCAGGCGATAGCCTGCAGCTTCCATCCAACGGCGCTGCGGAGATCGCCCTTACACTTAACTGGACCTTCCCCATGAATTTCATAGAGATCATCTCAGGGGATGGCGCCAAAGTATACCGGGAGAAAATAGATCTCACCAACACGCAGGCATTTGGACAAAAGACGTTCACCATCAAAACGCAGCTGGCCGGCCGGAAATGGGTTCGCGTAGAAGCCTGGGATGTGGCCGCCAATGGCGCTTTCAGCCAAACGTTTTACCTCCGGTAAACTTTGATCGTTATTATATAATACAGAAAAGCCGTTGATACTTCAACGGCTATCTTTTTATAACAAACAAACAATCTCAATTTACCCCAACCGGCGGGCCACTGATCAACAGTAACCGGCTCGCAGCATCCGCGGCAATTATCACCTGCTCATCTCCACCTGCAGCCCCAAAAGAAATAGCGTCATTTTTATGCAGCGCCTCACTATTAACCTGCAGTGCTCCTGAAAGCACATACACAGTGCCATTCCATCCGGCCGGCAGCAAATACTCAGTAGTTTTCCCCGCGTCCAGCTTAATATCCAGCAAGGTTACCGGTTCTGGTGTATGAATACCATTCACCGTATCGCCTGCTGCGCCCATCACCACTTTTACAGATGCGCCTTCTGTTGCAACCACCGGCATAGTCTCTATCGGAATATAAATACTCTTGGGAGGCATTGCCCTGTTTGCAGGAGGTATATCCAAAAATAATTGCAGGCCATGTACCGCTTCACCCGGCACAGTAGGGGTTTCATGATGAACAACCCCGCTGCCGGCCCAGGTCCACAACAGGCTGCCGGGCGTAATGATCAGGTCTGTTCCCATGGAATCCTCGTTACGGTAAGGTATTGAATCTTCAAACAGGTAACTGACGGCTGACATATGCATATGTTTATGCGCGCCAAAAACATCCTCTTTCATCTTAAAATGATCAAATCCGATCACCGGGCTCATTAACCCGCTAAAGGCATTATGCCGGGCCTGAAAAGCAGAGAAATCGCCATGCTCTACCCCAGGTATTTTTACAATCCGTGAATATTTTAGATCTGACATGGTATGTTATTTTGTGTTTTTATGTAATATCCCGTCCAGGCTTATCTTTCCTGCACCTGAGATAACCAGGCACACTAGTATACCGATCACGAGCAGGTGATATTCATAACCTTCGCCTTTCATGCTGCCATACCAGTTCATAAAGAAACCAAATTGCTGATGTACAGTAAAGATCATACCCAGGAACAGGATGATGGATGCCACTGCAACAAGTCTTGTAAATAATCCAAACAGGATAAATAAACTGCCGAAGAACTCAATGAAAATCACAAGGAATGCGATCAGTGAAGGTAAACCAGCCTGTGTGGTGAAATACTGCATGGTACCGGAGAACCCATATCCGCCAAAAAGTCCTAATAATAGCTGCGCGCCATGCGGCCATAAAACAATGGCAAATACAATCCTTAAAATAAAAGGTACAGTGTTAGGTTCGGTTGCCGTAATGCGGTTGATCAGTGTTCTCATTTTTTTATTTGATTTTTATGAGAACAAAATTGAGACTTTACGGCATACCCGGCAATGACCTAACTTAAGAAAGAAAATTGATCTAGTTTAAGAAAATGCTACCGGCTTATTTTCGACTTAACCCGGCTAAAGAACTCGGGCGTCACTCCCAGGTAAGAGGCGATCAGGTACTGTGGTAACCTGTTCTCCAGCTGCGGATACTTTTTTAAAAAGCGGAGATAACGTTCATCCACCTTGGTGCTTAATACATTTAACAGGCGTTCCTCCTGTCCTATAATGGCATTCTGATACAGTATCCTGAAATAGTTATTGAGTAAGGGGATTTTACGCAGCAATTCATCATACTGCTCCCTGGTTACGATCAGCAACTCGCTATCCTCCACCGTTTCCACAAAGTACCTGGATTCCTGCTTCATTAAAAAGCTCCGCAGATCCGTCATCCACCATCCCTGGGGCGCAAAAGACAGCGTATGCTGCGTACCATTATCATCCAGGTAATATTCAACCAGGCAGCCGCTAATAACAAAATGCTCATACAGGGCAATATCCGGCGGTTGTACCAAAACCTGGTTCCGCCTCACTTTCTTATACCGGAATGACGCTGTTATAAGTGCTTCTTCTTCAACTGTCAGTTGAATATGCTTTTTGAATTCCTGTATAATGGTGGCATGCATAGCGTTGAGTTACAATAGCTTTCTCGTGCTAAGATAGCATTTATAAGCTTTAAATAAAATACGTCTACAGTCTATCATGCCTTTTTATTTTACCAGCAAGCTTTTATTTAATAAGTACACTTATTATATTTGCGCTTATAATATAATAACGCTATGTGGACAAGATCTCATTCAATCCTGACAAACACCGTCACCAAAGAACAAATGTGGAAACTCTTTTCAGATGTAAACAACTGGCATACCTGGGACGCCGGTATTGAATTTGCCAAAATGGAAGGCAGGTTCGAAAAAGGCAATCACTTTACTTTACGGCCCCAAGGCGGCCCCAATGTGAAAATAACCCTGCTCGAAACCGTTGAGAACCAAAGCTTTTTAGACTGTACCCATTTCCCATTGGCAAAGATGTATGACCGCCATACCTTTGAAGACACGCCGGATGGGCTGAAAATTACAAATACCCTCAGCATGAAAGGGCTACTGGGTTTTCTTTGGATAAAGATAGTGGCCCAAAAGCTGGCAGATGCGTTACCGGCAGATATGCAGGAACAGATAAAAGCAGCAGCAAAACTATGAGATCAGAAGACAACACATTTGGTGTAGAAAAAGCAGAGGACAGCCCGGGTTTCCTGTTATGGCAGGTAACCAACCTCTGGCAAAGGGAAATAAAAAAAGCATTGGAAAAATACGGCTTAACCCATTCTCAGTTTGTGTTGATGGCCAGCATTCATTGGCTAATGCTCCACAAACAGGATGTCACACAGGTACTCCTGTCCGGCCATACAAAAATTGACCCCATGACAACCTCCACTGTCCTGAGAACATTGGAGCAAAAAGGCCTGATACAGCGGCAGGAACATGCGGGCGATACCCGGGCTAAAAAAGTGGCGTTGACCGAAGAGGGGAAAAAGATCATAAAAAAAGCGGTGGTGACCGTCGAACAATTTGATACGAAATTCTTCTCCCTGCCCGGCGCCGGGTTAAAAGAGCTGAATAAATACCTCCTGATGCTACTGGGGCAGCAGTAACAGACAATAATAATTTAACCTGCTGTTAATATCTGGATCATACTTTGTACGTTCTTTTGAAAAACTCCGTACAAATGAGATACTGGCTCTGGGCAATTGTCCTGTTTTCGTCACTGGTGGCTACTGCACAGCCCGAAAAGAAGCGGAATATCTTTATTATCACTACGGATGGCTTCCGCTGGCAGGAAGTATTTAACGGGGCAGATGCCCGCCTGCTGTCGGACCCGGAATTTGTAAAGGATACCGCTATCATGCGGCAATTATATTGGGACGACTCCACTAACGTCCGCCGCCAGAAACTGATGCCCTTTTTCTGGAATGTGATCGCGAAACAGGGCTGCCTGTATGGTAACAGGCAGTGGAACAATAAGGTGAACGTGCGGAATTTCTATAAAATATCTTACCCCGGCTATAGCGAGATGTTCACCGGTTATGCAACCAGGCGCTTTGTAGCAAACATACCGGTGGTGAACAAGAGTGCCAACGTACTGCAATTCCTGAACCAGCAAAAAGACTATCAGGGCAAAGTAGTGGCATTCAGCTCCTGGAATGTCTTACCCTATATCCTGAATGAGCGCTCAGGCGGTTTTTCCGTTAATGCCGGCTATGAGTCCCTTTCAGGTACCGGCGACACCGCCACAGTGGTGAACAGCCTGCAGGACTATATTACGGATAAAGGACATACCCGCTATGATATGTTAACCTGGTTAAGTATGCAACAGTATGTGGAGCGGAATCATCCCAAAGTGGTCTTCCTGGGGCTGGGCGAAACAGATGAGTGCGCCCATAAAGGCCGTTATGACCTTTACCTGCAAAAGGCGGTAGATGTGGACCGTATGATAGGCGAATTATGGTATTATGTACAAACAGATCCCTTCTATAAAGACAATACTACCTTTATCATCACTACAGACCATGGGAGGGGGCAGAACCCCGGCAACTGGCAAACGCATGGCTTTTGGGCTAAAGGCTCAGGCGAAATGTGGATGGCGGTGATAGGACCGGATATCTATCCCGCAGGAGAGATAAAGGAAGAGCAGCAAATGTGGCAGCAACAGATCGCCGCTACTATTTCAATGCTATTGGGGGAGGAGTTCCAGGCAGACCATGCAGTGGCGGAGCCTGTACAGTTGAAAATGCACGCGCAGGGTGATGGATTGTTAAGTAAAGACCGGTAATTAAACGACAGCGGCTTTCACCGTTACCTCCGCTTCCACAGCCTGTTTATGTTTCCGGCCCCATAGCCCCAGCATTTCCCATACAGGCGTTAGCTCCCTGCCAATAGGGGTAAGCTCATAGATCACCCTGGCAGGCACCTCTGCAAATACGGTACGGCTGATTAATTGGTCCCTTTCCATTTCCTTCAGGTTTAGCGCCAGCATACGTTCAGTAATACCCTGAAGGGATTGTTTGATCTCCGTAAAGCGCATAGGCCCCTTATTCAGATAAAAGAATATTGAAAGCTTCCAGCGGTTACCTATTATTCCCAGCGCATAGGCGCCCATACAGGTGTCTTCCAGGTAAGTCTTATTGAGTTGGTTAGTAGAGCTAAGCTTTGTCTTCTTCATACTTACATTTTTGTAAGGTCCTCACAATTCCCCGCCATCTTGGATCGTACAAGCGTAGTCAGGTACTTTTGTAGCATAAATTTAAGCAAAAGGAATAAAAACTATCGTCATGAAAGCATTCATATTAAGACAAACGGGAGGCGCTGAACAACTCAAACTGGAAGAGCTGGCTAAGCCCGCCATACAACCCGGTGAAGTATTGGTAAAAGCACAGGCGATCGCCATTAACCCAATAGACGTATTTGTAAGAAAGGATAGTAACGCGCTAAAAGCCTTTTTGCAACCGGCGGATGGACAGGATACATTTATCCTGGGTTGGGATCTTGCAGGAATTATAGAAGAAGTAGGCGCGGATGTAAAAGATTTCAAAAAAGGCGATGCAGTATTCGGTATGGTGAATTTCCGCGGCGCCGGTAACGTCTATGCGGAATATGTGGCCGCCCCGGCGGATCAACTGGCGCTCAAACCGGAGCATACCTCGTTTGAAGAAGCAGCTGCCGCCTGCCTGGCCGCGCTTACTGCCTGGCAAGCCCTGGTAACGCATGCCAACTTGCAACAGGGCCAAAAGATCCTCATCCATGCCGCAGCAGGGGGAGTAGGGCACTATGCCGTGCAGATAGCAAAACACCTGGGCGCGCACGTTATAGGTACAGGCTCCGCCGCTAATAAGGATTTCATATTGTCCCTGGGGGCAGATGAGTACATAGACTACAAGCAGCAGCAATTTGAACAGCTGGTAAACGATGCGGATGTTGTATTGGATCCCATCTACGGCGATCACTTGCTCCGTTCCATAGATGCCACCAAAAAAGGCGGCAGGATAATAAGCCTTCTAATGGATTTTACCGGCGCCATTGGCGAAAAGGCAAAAGCCAAAGACATAAAAGGCTATCATATGGGCGTAAGCTCCAATGGGAAAGATATGCGGCAGATCGCCTCCCTGATGGCTACAGGAGCGCTCCGCTCTCATATCAATACCAGCTATAGCTTTACTGACTTGCCCAAAGCGCACCAGCAGCAGGAAGCCGGTAACAGCCATGGAAAGATTGTAGTAAAATTGTAGGAGGGATAGGTAGTAGCGGATGTAGTGTATAGCTACATCCGCTGTTATCGATATAGGCGCTTATCGGACCTCGCCCGCCTGTAACCACTCGAACGAGCCGGCATCCGCCTCCAGCAAATCAGGACCATCCTTCACAGACTTAAAATGCAACCCAATGACCGCTGTCGCACGCGGCGAAACGCGGTCCTCCGAACGATGGCTATGCAGCACATATTTCAGCTGACCCTTTTTATCAGTGAATACATCCCCATGGCCGGTTCCGTTCTGTTCAACAGTATGCCGGCTAATGATGGGGCTACCCGCATATTTTTTCCAGGGGCCAAGCGGAGAAGAGGAAGTAGCATACCCCACTGCATAATCCTTATTACGGAAATCATTGGCGGAATAGAGCAGGTAGTATGTTTTTTTATGCTTCAGTACGGTCGGCCCTTCCGCCACCGGCCACGTAGCGCCGGCTGTATTCTCCCATCCTCCAGTGCTGGTTATACATTCCTTCTCCGTGCCAGTCACCACATCAGACAGATCTGGCTTCATTTCCGTTACAAAGATCCGGTTGCCCTCCTGCAGCTTAACATGATAGAGGTATATTTTGCCGTCTTCATCAAAGAATAGGAACGGGTCGATCTGTTTTCCGGTACCGCTCAGGGGGCCAAACTGATCTTGTTTGAATGGCCCTGCGGGACTGGAGGCCTTAGCGATCGCTATCTGCTCATCCGCCGTATAGGCCATATAATAGCTACCCTTGTATTGAACTACCTGTGGCGCCCAGAAACCCTTGCTGCCAAATGACTGGCCACGCTGTAAGGCAAGACGCCGGGTGCTGTCCTGTGGCTGATGCCAGGTTTTCAGGTCTGTAGATTCATATACCAGAAATCCCCGGTTGCTGCTGGTGCCATATAGGTAATACATTCCCTTATCTGCAAAGATGGTGGGATCTGCCAGGAAGATAGTTGGCTGCTGAGCAGCGCTTTTTATGCCGGATATCAGCCCCGCAACGATCAGGGCCGCACGAAAAATAGTTGTTGAACGAGCCATAGCCGCTAAATATAAACAATTCTCCTCTTTTCGGTAGCTGTTTCGCAGTATTGACAGTTTAAATTAAAATACGATCTTTGAAACAGTAATGCATTGAAATGATCTCTTTTAAATAAGATTGCCATGAAAAAACTATTCGTTGCTGCCGGTGTCCTGTTAGCCTTCACCTGTTGTCAACAACAACCCAGTGCCTCCTCCGCAGCAGATACAACCGTAACGGTTAACCAGCAACCCGCCAGCCAACCCGTTCATGATACGGTAGCTGCCAGCGCCGCAGCTATACCGCCGGAAAAGCTGGCAAGCGCTGGAAAAGGCATTGGGAAGATAAACCTGGGTAGCAATGCAGACGAACTGGATAAATTACTGGGTAAGCCGGATTTCTCCGATGCCGCTATGGGCAAGGCATGGCTCACCTGGTACAGTAAGCGGATGGATGAACACAATAACCGGAATGAATTGAATATCTATACTACCTATGCGGACAGTACCATGCGTGCCCGGGTAGTAAAGCAGATACGGGTAACCTCTCCGTTTTATCTGACAACTGACAGTCTGCAGGTATACAACGATCTTGCCCGCATTCAGCAGGTGTATCCTGAAATCAGTTTTGAAGGCAAATACAAAGAAAAGGGAGGCAGGACGATCCTCCTGTATGACGCAACCTCCCAGGGCATTGCCTTTGAAGTGGCGGAGGCTGGCGAACAGCGGATCTGTACCAGCATGATCGTGCATGAACCAGGCAAAAAAGTAACAGATATTTACATCACTTTACACCCGGAGTTAAAAAAGTAACGTAAAAAAGACAGAATGACACGCTTATCCCTATCACTTATTATCCTGGCCTTATTATCCATTAAAACTGAATTTTAGATAGTATAAATAACACATCATTGCTGTTCCACCGTGCCGGTGTAGCTGCCATTTACATTAACACCATTGGGGAAATTAAGATTGTATTCAATGGTATAAGTCCCGCCATCATTATCACTGGTTATAGATAACTGACCATGCTTCACACCTGTATACATCACCTCTTCAGGATTATGGCTGTTAGCTAATCTATCAGTAATGACAGTAGCTTCGCCAAAAACGCCTTTATTACCGCGGTGGGGTTGAGCGGTGTATTCCCCTTGCTGAAAATCATCCATTTGAATGAACACAAAATTATACAGGAAATCCGCGGCGCCGGCAGAATCAATATCCATTGGCGGTTCGTTTTCGATCAGGAGGTAATGGCCTTCTGTATTCCAGGAGGCGTGGTCTGCGCGGTAGCTATCCCCGTTAACACTGAAGGAGCCATCTGAACTGGGGTATACAGGAGCGTCTTTGTGGCAGGCGGTGATTAACATAGCGGCCAGGGCGCCGAATAATAACTGCTTCATAGGTTGAATATTTACGTGAGTTGCTTGGTTGTTGTTGATACAAATATACACGCCAGGTATATGCAACTGCGTTAACTACTGTTCTCCTTTGTTAATTATTGTTATGGAGGATTATTGGTATATTTTTGTGCCGGAAATTCAGCCAAAACATCGTAACTAATGACACATCTGCTTGATAATGCGGTCTGGAATGCACTTAATAGTGGGAATCACAACGTAGCACAGGGAACCGGGCATGTTAAATATTACCGGACGGATATAGCGCCATTTGCCGGTCTGGAAGAGAACACAACCGGCAACTTGCAAACCCTTTATGAGATCACACCTGATATAGACGACGTTTTTAGCGTAAATGGCGTTAATAGGATAGATATCCCCCAGCCCTGGACACTGGTGGCCGCTGTACCCGTACTACAGATGATTTGCGAACAGCCGGCGCCGAATAAAGCCGCTGCTGAACCATTAGTAAACCTTACAGATGAGCACATCCCGCAAATGCTCGCGTTAACAAAACTAACCAACCCAGGGCCATTCAGGGAGCGGACCATAGAACTGGGCCACTACCAGGGTATCTTTGACGGAGACCGGTTGGTAGCCATGGCCGGGCAGCGTATGTATGCTGTCCCTTATGCTGAAATAAGCGCGGTATGTACCCATCCTGACTACGCCGGCAGAGGTTATGCCGCACAGCTTATGTGGAGTCAGATCAACCGCATCCGGGAAAAAGGGGAGACCCCCTTTTTGCACGTGGCAAAAACAAATGAACGGGCTATCAAACTGTACGGATCAATGGGATTTACAGCAAGACAGGAGATCTTCGTTCATTTCATAAAAAAATAACACAGGGGCGTGCAGATTTGCTGTAAAACCCATTTGGTTTTTTATAATTTGCGGGCCGGCAGCCTGAGACCCCTGTTTTCGGCAAACCAGGCATAACCCTATATAACAAACCTAAGATGGAACACATCAGCATTAAGAATTTTGCAGGCATAAAGGCCATGGATTTTGAGTTTAAGGCCATTAATATTTTGACCGGCCCCCAGGGATCCGGAAAAAGCGTTACAGCAAAATTGCTCTACTTTTTCAAGAGTATTTTCCCGGATATCAGGGCTAATATAGAAACACAAGCGTCAAAGCAGGAACTGGACAATAAACAAAAGGAGAAATTCCTGGAATTCTTTCCAAAAGATTCATGGCCAAAAGGCGACTTCCAGGTAACATATACCATTAATGATATCCGGATTGTTGTTGAAAAACTAAATGGCCGGATCCGGTTTGATTATTCGGAAAATCTAAAAAAGGCGCTGGCTAAAGTAAAGAAAACATATGCAGAAGAGAAGCGCAAATTGAGCAACAGCGAAGAGGACGATACATATCTTGCAGAACTGGAGCTCAAAGACAAAGTAGCACAATATTTAAGCGATGAAGCTCCCGGCGTTTACACCTATAACCAATATTTTGTGCCGGCTGGCAGAAGTGTGCTCGCCAATATACCAACTAATGTATACGCCATCTTAAACGGGAACGGATCGCTGGATCCATTTCTTGTTGCATTTGGTAAGAATTATGAGAATTACAAATACTTTTATAGCGAAGCGCCATTTGAAAAGACAGCTGACAAAAAGTTTGGCAGGATTATTTCTGAAATTCTGGGCGGCGTTACTTATAAAAGAGAAAAAGATAAAGACATCCTGATTCACGATGATAACTACAAAGTGAATCTGTCAAATGCTTCCTCAGCCCAGCAACAAGCACTCCCGCTGATAGTGGCGGTAAATATGCTGAATAGCGTTCCCTTCCTTCCCAATGCTGTGGTATATATTGAAGATCCGGAAGCGTATCTATCTCCGGTAGCACAAAAAGCAATCGCACAATTGCTTGCAAGAACGTTCAACTACAAAAGCGAAGATAATCTGCAAATTATTATAACTACGCAGAGCCCATACATATTGTCTGCTTTTAATAATTTACTGGAGGCGGGAAGATTGACCGGATCGAAGCCGGCGCAAGCTAAAGATATCGCCAAAATCGTTCCCAAGGATGAACAGTTGAGCCCTGGTCTGCTCACGGCTTATTCATTAAACAATGGCAAAAGCCAAATGCTAATAGAGAAGGCATCCGGCCTGATAACGCAGAAACAATCAGATAGTGCTGCTGACGATATTGCAACAGAATTTGGAAAGCTTTCAGATATTTAACGCAGCGTGGCAATTGCAGACCGGCCTTATGCCAGCTTCCAGAACTTCGATTTGGGGTTTAAGGCTTTTCCTATTTTTTCTACCTCCAGGTAATCATCTGCATTTTTGATATTTATAAGATTACTGCGGTATCGTTCGGAGATCGTTTGCAGCAAAGTTGTAATGGAATCGTATTTGGTAATAATTGTATCGTACTCAAGAGCTTCAACATCATATTCCAATATCATTCCATACTGCTTGGATTTTTCATTGCATTCTAACAGCAGCATGGGCCCTCCTATATCATCCATTATGGGCAAATGGCTTAGCTTAATATATTTATCTGTGGCAGTATCATTGTATAATTCCTTCATACGGTCTAATGATGGAAACAGGTAAGTATCAAAAAGCCACTGCTCACGCACCATAACGGTCTCGTCTAATTTTGCTCCATCGTGCCATTCGTATAAACTGAACAACTCTGCTGATATAGTGAATTTAAATCGTGCCAGAGAAGCCTCGATATCCGCTCTTGTCAGCCCGGGGTTTAAGAATTGTAAGATAGGGGCATTATTTTGTTCTAATTTTAATTGCAGATCCTCGAAGACTGACATATCTTAATGATTTTAAACACGAATAAACAAAAAATGCACCGATTTCCAATAAGCCTAAATCGTACTGATCATGACAAGCCAGGAAATGATTGACTTTAAAACCAGTCTTAAAAAAACAGGAGCGTCTATCATCAGAGAGCGGATTGCGGCAGCCAAACAGGCTATTGATAACGCCCAGGAGGCCGCTAATAGTGAAGAGAAAAGTTCAGCCGGAGATAAATATGAAACAGGGCGCGCAATGGGACACCTGCAAAAGGATATGTTTGCAAAACAACAGGCAGAGAATACAAAGGAGCTCGAGCAACTTTTAAAAGTAAATACAGATATCGTTTATACCACTGTTCAAACCGGCGCTTTTATAAGATGTTCCGGGTATTCTTTCTTTATTGCCGCCGGGTTGGGTAAGCAGCTGGTGGATGGACAACCGGTATTTTTTCTTTCACCACAGGCGCCGCTTGCAGGGCTGTTGTTTGGCAAGAAAAAAGGCGGCCATTTCCTTTTTAATAAAATGGAAACAGAGATCCTCGAGGTGTATTAGCCTTTGACTAAGCGTATATTTCCTTATTTTTAAGCATAAAGCGTTAGTAGATAGCTGTTTTGTCAATTAGACACTCAATATTTTAAGCATTTGCAATTTTACATAATTTGGGTATTTTTACTATCATGCGCGACGATATCCCCGAATTGCAAAACAAAGTATATAACGGTGATACACAAGCATTTAAAGAATTATATGATTGCTTCTGCGCTTCATTGCTGCAGTTAGCCATGGCCATGGTTCATAACAGGGAAATGGCGGAAGAGATAGTAGCAGATGTGTTTATTGCCGTATGGAATAAGAGGAAAAGCCTCCCCCAGGTAACAAACCTGAAATGGTATCTTTATGCTGCTACCCGCAATATTGCGCTTAACTACCTCCGTAAATATGCGCATAAAAAAACACTGCAGCTCGATGAATCGTATTTGCCAGACTATGAAATAAACCCCGAGGCGCAACTCATTAGTAATGAAATGGTGCGGCATATTAATAAAGCCATCGGTGAGCTGCCGCCGCAGTGCCGTCTTATCTTTAAACTGGTAAAAGAAGATGGGCTCAAATACCGCGAGGTAGCCGTTCTGCTGAATATCTCCATAAAAACCGTGGAAAACCAGGTGGGCATTGCCTTAAAAAAGCTCACCCAGATGAAAGGGATCCTGACCATCCCTCTCACCGGTAATCACTGATCTTCACGCAAAAAAAAAATCCTTCCCTCTTTTGGGGGTATTTTCTCCTTCCTGGTGTCTTCTACCCCGATGCACCCCTTATTCAACCATTTGCAATGATAATATGAGCAACGACCGTATATGGATATTACTCGGAAAACAGCTCAGCGGCGATATATCGCCCGCGGAGCTGCTGGAACTGGAAGCGCTGCTGAAAGATGATCCGGAGGCGGCCGCTTCCCGGGAATTGGCTGGCTCCATCTGGCAAACGCCTGTACAAGAGGTAGCCGCTACCGGTAGCAGTAAGGAACGCATCTGGGAGGCAGTGGATCAGCAGCTCCATCCGCGCCGCCATCGCGCTATTATACGCAGATTGGTGGCGGCAGCTGCGGCCGCAGCGGTATTGGCGGCGGCATGGACCGGGTGGCAGTTAATGGGCCCAACTGCGCCTGTGTTGCAGCAACTAAGCTCGGCGCCTGGGGGAAAATCCCGGATAGTGCTTCCGGATGGCTCTATAGTATGGCTCAATGCCAATACACAGCTTAAATATGAAAAGAACAGCTTCGGTAAACAACACCGCGAGATCACCCTCACGGGGGAAGCTTTTTTCGATATCGCAAAGAATGACGGCATTCCGTTTATCATCCATGCAGGAAAAGTGAACATCCGTGTGCTCGGCACTGCTTTTAATGTGAAAGCCTATGAGGGTGACAGTGCAGTGTTCACTACACTGGTCCGGGGAAAAATTGCCGTATCATTCCAGGAAAAGACCGTGGTGCTGCAGCCCGAAGAGAAGCTAACCGTCCCCGTACGCCCGCTGGCAACTGCTTTTCAACAGAAGCGGCTGCAAAAGGATAGCAGCGGCCAGCTGGCTGAAATATCCTGGTTGAATAATAAACTGGCATTTGACAATAATACCTTTGGCGAACTGGCAGCTAAAATGAGCCAATGGTACGGTGTTAGTTTTCATTTTGAATCTGCCAGCTTGGAGCAATTGCGATTTTCTGGTATCATCGATACAGAATCAATAGAGGAGGCGTTGAAAATGTTGCAAATGTCACGTCCCTTTAATTATCAGATCAACGGGAAGGAAGTGCGCATAAGCAACTGATACCACATTTTTAATCTTTAAAAATAAATACTATGACATAAAAGCCTTACACATCCACACACTTTACTTTCTTCACCTCTTATATTCCATGTTATGAAAATAATGTTCCTATGGACTTTAAATAAAAGTCTGCATGGCGGGCTACAGGGTATATTGTTCCTGGCCTTGCTGTTTAGCGGTATCACGCCCTTATATGCCACCTCTGCCATCCAGGAAAAGATCAGTATCTCCCTGGAAAAAGTCAGCATTAAAACAGTGCTGAAAACTATTCAACAAAAAAGTCATTACCGGCTTATCTACAACGATGACATCCTGCCGGAAAAACCACCGGTATCCATTCATGCAGAAAATGCCACGGTAGAGCAACTGCTCACCCAAACCTTTACCGGTACCACACTCCGTTACACAGTAATGGAGAACAACGCTATTGTGATCGCATCCGGGCATGTAAATGTTGCTAAGATCAGCGGCATCGTAAAAAACGAACATGGAGACCCGCTCATTGGGGTATCCATAAAAATAAAAGGCACCAATATTGGCGCCATGACCAATGAAAACGGCCATTTTGAACTACAGGCTGCCATCGGTGCTACGCTGGTGTTCAGTTATGTGGGCTATGAACAGATCGAAATAGTAAGCACCGCGGATCCCCTCAACATTATCCTCAAAGAAAGCGCCAGTGGCTTAAATGAAGTAGTGGTGGTGGGGTACGGCACACAGAAGAAAACTTCCTCTACCGCATCTGTAGCGGCTGTGCAAGGGAAGGAGCTGGCAAAATCGCCGGTTACCAACATCTCCAATTCCCTGGCAGGAAATGTTTCCGGCATCAGCATGCGCCCTAATGGCGGACAGCCCGGCCGGGATAACCCGGATATACATATAAGGGGGATTGCCACCACCGGTAACAACGCACCGCTGATAGTAGTAGATGGTATCATCCGCAACAACATCAACCAGATTGCGCCCAGTTCCATCGCTTCCGTTACCGTATTGAAAGATGCTGCTGCTGTAGCCCCCTATGGATTAGGGGGCGCCAACGGTGTTATCCTGATCACTACCAAACGCGGGCAGACTGGAATGCCAACGTTGTCGCTCAATGCGTACTACGGTTTGCAAACGCCTACCTATTACCCTAAAATGCTGAATGCACAGGACTATATGCGCCTGCGTAATGAGGCCTATATGAATGAAAATCCAGGTGGCACGCAACAGCCTTTCGCAGAAGATCTCATCAATACGTATGCAGATCTGAACGCTAAGGATCCGGACAGGTATCCTATTAGCAATACCAAGGACCTGGTACGCATGCATGCGCCCATTCAGAACTATAACCTGCAGTTAAGCGGTGGCAACGAGGTAATAAAGTATTATGCCGGTCTCGGTTTCCTTAGGCAGGATGGTATGTTTGACCCGATAAATTACAAACGATACGATTATAACGTAAATATGGAGGTAAACGCCACGCATACTACTAAAGTATCGTTGTCCGTTATTGGCGCCATCGAAAATACCAACAGCGTGGATGCGGCTACTACGCCGGGACAGTTGTTCCGTAGCGCATACAAGCTAATTCCTATCACCAATCTTTATTACAGCAATGGCCTCTGGGGTGAGTTTGCAGGTAACTCGCCGGTTGGTATCCTCAAAGCAGGTTACTCCGATCGTGACGCCACTTCCCTCTTGACTACCCTCGCCGTGGAACAGCAACTGCCTTTCATCAAAGGGCTTAGTGTTAAAGGAACCTTTAGTTACGACCCTAATGAGTTTACGGTGAAAGGATGGCATACGCCATTTTACTTCTATTCACAGAACACATCTACCACCCCTTACTCATATACGAAGCAGATCTCCACTTCGGAAGGAAGCGCCGCGCCATACACCTGGCTGAACCAGGAGTATTCCAAAAACCAGTATTACACATATCAGGGGTTTCTGAACTATCATAACACCTTTGGTAAACACGACTTCACCGGGCTGCTGGTAGCAGAAGCCCGTAAGAATGATTCCACTGGCTTCTCCGCCCGGCGCAATAATTTTGCGGTAAACATCGATGAGTTGGGCATGGGCAGCTCTAACAAAAATGATTTCGACAATAACGGCACCACCGTTACCGGCAGCCAGCTTGGATTTGTATACCGTGTTGGCTATATCTATGATCATAAATACCTTTTTGAAGCCTCCGGCCGGTACGACGGTCACTACTACTTCGCTCCCGGCAAACGCTGGGGCTATTTCCCTGCCTTCTCCGCAGGATGGGTGATCTCCGAAGAGAACTTTCTGAAGGATCATCCCTCTGCACTCAACTATCTTAAATTAAGGGGTTCCTGGGGAAAATCAGGTAACCTGGCCGGGGCCGCATTCCAGTACCTGAACGGCTATAATTTGTACGGTAATGCTTATGCTTTCGGCAACGGCAGTATGGTACAGGGCTCTAACATCACTACAGAAGCCAATCCCAGCATCACCTGGGAAATATCCACTAAAACAGACGTAGGGATGGATGTTACCTTGTGGAATGGTTTGCTGACACTGGAGCTGGATTATTTTCATGAAAGAAGAACAGGCATGCTGCTGCCACCGGCAGTAACAGTGCCGGTAGAATACGGGCTGAATCTCTCTGATGAAAACCAGGGTATCATGCAAAACCATGGTATCGACATTTCTGCCGGTACCAGCCACCGTTTCAACAATGGTTTGCAATTAAGTCTGAACGGCAATTTCAGCTATGCTAAAAATAAAATGATCCAGGTATTTGAAACCGCCGCCACATTTGATAACCCCAATCGCAGAAGAACAGACAGGCCCACAGGCACACAATTCGGCTATCATGCGCTGGGATTATTTTCCCTGGCAGATGATAAGAATAATGATGGTGTTATCAACGGCGATGACGGATACAATGTTACCCAGTTTGGCGTCCTGCATCCCGGCGACATCCGCTATGCGGACATCAGCGGCCCCGATGGTAAGCCCGATGGGAAAATAGACTCCAATGATGAAACAGTGATCGGTAACCCGGTATATCCTTTCATCACCTACGGCTTTACGCCCAGCGCCTCCTGGAAAGGATTTGACCTCAGCTTATTCTTCCAGGGGTCTGCATTGGCCAGCCTGAACTTCCGCGGTTTTCAAACGGTGCCTTTCAACAACAACAATAGTAATTCAGCCTATGAATACTATAACAATCGCTGGACGCCCAACACGCCAGATGCAAAATATCCCCGTGCTAACCAGTCGCCCTACGCCAATAACACGCAGAATTCTGATTTCTGGATGATGAAAACAGGTTATCTCCGCTTAAAAACAGCTGTGCTGGGATACACCCTTCCCTCCCATATTTCAAAAGCGATGAGGATGCAGAGCCTCCGTTGTTATTTCTCCGGACAAAATCTGCTCACTTTCAGCAAGATGAAATTCATGGACCCGGAAGTAGGCTATACCGATCTGGAAACAGCCTATCCTAACCAGAAGGTATTTGTGTTTGGACTAAATGTCACTTTTTAGATCATCCTGTTAAACAAAAATATTATGACCAGATTCATAAAGCTATTGCCCGCTGCCGTACTGCTGCTCAGTATTCTGTCGTGCAAAAAGGAATTCCTGGAAAATACCGATAAGGCAAAACTGACCGATCAGATCCAGTGGAGCACAGAAGGCAATGCCGACCTTTTCCTCAACGATATCTACAGTGCCTTGCCCAACTACTGGAACCAGCCGGAAAACCTGGATAACTTCACGGACGATAACGATGCGGGTTTTTATTATACCTCTTATAACTGGAAACAAGGTATAGTAGAGCCCTCCTCCAATGACTATACCGTATGGGGAGGCATCACCGGTTCCGGGGATCTCACCAACTGGACAGCTACCTATACCAACATCCGCAAATGCAACACCTTCATTACAGAAGTACGTAATAATGCTGGCAACTTTTCCACGGAATGGCTCAACAAACGGCTCGATGAGGCCCGCTTTATCCGCGCTTTTTTTTATAGTGAATTGTGGATGCACATCGGCGGGCTGCCTATTATCACCATTCCCGCAGACAGGCGCACTATGGACAGTTCCGCCATCTATACGCCCAGGAACACTTTTGCGGAAACAGCGGATTTCATTACCACGCAGCTGGATTCTATCTCGAAAAATGGTTACCTGCCGCCTAAATATAATAAAGGCGATGCGGATGCCGGCCGGGCTACTCTTGGCGCCGCGCTGGCTTTAAAAGGATGGGTGGAGCTGTATGCCGCCAGCCCTGCATTCAACGCCGCACAACCCGCCGCAGGCAGCGATCCCCACAAAATAGCCGGTTACAATAACTACGATGCCCAACGTTGGGTGAAGGCCGCCGCTACATTCAAACAGTTCATTGACCTGTATGGTAATGGCAAAGCATACGAACTGTTTCCCGAAACCTCCTCTATCTGGTATGAAGCCAATGAATACAACTCAGAAGTAGTATGGGACCGGCAGGTAGTAGCCATTATAATGGGCTCCTCCTTTGAACAATATGGCGGTCCCGTGTGGATCAATGGCGCCTACTATACCTGGGGCAACTACTGCCCCACGCAGGAGCTGGTAGACCAATTTTATATGGCAAACGGAAAGCCCATCACAGACCCCACATCCGGTTATGATCCGCAGCACCCCTACATAGGCCGCGAGAAACGTTTCTACGACTGGATCGTATATGACGGCGCGCCCTATAAAATGACCTGGATGGATAAAATGGACACCATATACACCCGCATCGATAAAGTACGTCCCTCCAAAAACCAGATCGATTTTGGCACCGATGACGTAGGCAACACCGGCTACTATTTTAAAAAGCGCCTCAACCCGTTGGTACGGCCCGGTGGCGGCGCAGTAAGCGGCGCTAACTTTATCTATTACCGCTACGCGGAAGTATTGTTGGGCTACGCAGAAGCACAGAACGAGGCCGTAGGGCCGGATGCTACCGTATACAATGCCATCAACCAGGTCCGCAAAAGAGCTGGCCTGCCAGATCTTGCACCAGGACTATCCCAGGCAGATATGCGGACCGCTATTTACCATGAAAGAAGGGTAGAGCTTTGTTTTGAGAACAAACGCTTTTATGATATTATCCGCTGGAAAACGGCCAGTACGGTGATGAACGTGGATAAACACGCGATGAAGATCTCAAACACAGTACCTGACAACAACTCAGGAGTGTGGAAATATGAAATTGTACCGCTCAACCATCCGCATGTGTTCAGTTCAAAAATGTACCTGAACCCGGTACCGCAGGATGTGATAGACCGGAACCCGAAGATTGTGCAGAATCCGGGGTATTGAGGATACACGTCGTAAACAAAAAAGTTGCAGGAACCCCCTGCAACTTTTTTTATGCTGATCAACACAAATTAGTGGTGCAGGTTAGCACGCAGGAGCCGCAGGTCTGCCGGTTGCTCCAACAGCCTACGTCTTCCGTAGCCATGGGATAATTCTGTGGAGACTTTGAAAGGGACGCGATTCTGATTTTCTGCAATTTGAGGGATTTTGATGTTTTCTTTTTCATAATACTGGGTTTTGGAGTGAAAAATGGTTTTGAGGAATATGAACTATATGGGTTATGATAAAAATGCTATCCAAAAATACAGGTTATTTCATGTTGCAGTATAATGATAGCTAAATAGAATAAAAGAAAAAGGGTTGCCCGCTAATGAACAACCCTATAAACTTTGAAGCGCCAGCTTCATTGTGTCTGCAGACAGATAGCTGCGCTGCGTATGAACTACTTAATACTGATCCTGAAATTTTTATCAAGATACAGCATGATCGGCGTAGTCACCGTAACATACAGCGCATTAAAATAGTGGCTGTATTCATGATGCGCCATATGGGCAGTAAAAGCGCCAACAGCAAAGGGGAACAACAACAACATACCCAGGTTCCTGAACTCCGGTTTATACAAACCGAAAAGCACAACAAGCCAGCCGCCCAATTCTCCATAACCGATCAGCGTGGTCCAGACATAGTTAAAGCCCAGGAAATTCATCCCGTCCATCATTGATTTGGTGTGAAATACTTTTTCAAGTGATGCATAACCGAACACATAAATGTAGTAGGCGAGTAAAAGCCAGTAAACTACGTTTTTGAAAGTTTTCATGACACTGTTCTATTAAATTGGTTGAATAAATTTTCTATCACAAAATTAGATAGTAGTTAGTAATTTTGTGGGTACTGAGGAAATTGTTAGTACTAACAAAAAGGTAAGAAATGAGAAAGGACACGTCAACCAACGCCCTTAATGAGAAGTTTATAAATGACACCTGTGGTATGGGGCGGGCTTTAAACATTGTGGGAGGCCGCTGGAAGCCTGCGATCCTATACAAATTATACCGTACCACGATGCGCTACGGCGAATTAAAAAAATCCATCGACGGTATTTCTGAACGTATGCTGGTAGCGCAGCTCCGGGAATTGGAAGAAGATAAGGTGATCGAGCGCATCGTTTACCCTGAGGTGCCGCCGCGTGTTGAATATCGTCTGACGGACCTGGGAAGAACCATGGGACCGATGCTGGAAGCAATGTCAAATTGGGGAGATCTGCATAGGGAGAAAACAGGTGATCAAACCAAAGGATCTTCGAATGACTGAGATGGAGACTTTGCCGGTATTGATTGCCGGCGCCGGCCCAACCGGGTTAACCCTGGCGTGTGAGCTCGCGCGCAGGAGCGTTCGCATCAGGATAATAGATAAATCTCCTGAGTATTACCACGGCTCGAGAGCCAAGGGAATACAACCCCGCAGCCTGGAAATTATAATGACCTGGGCCTGGCGGAAGCATTCGCGGAAGCTGGAATAAGTGACCTGGTCATCCGGCAATATAACGGCACTGAACTGATAGGGGACATTAAGCGGGAAGTGTTTTTAAGACCCGACACCCGCTTTCCACAGGGGCTGATATTACCGCAATGGAAGGTAGAAGACATACTGCGAACTAAATTGAGAACATTTGGGATTGAAGTGGAAACCGGCACTGAACTGACAAGCTTTGGTCAGGATGGAGACTATATTATTAAACAACGAATTTGCCAGTCTTTTCGGAAGCGACCAGCATATGTATGCCATAAGACCTGACGGTTACATTGGTACCATTGCTCCGTATAATTTTGTGGATGAATTGATAACTTATTTAAACAGCTATTTTATGAACAGTTGATATTAAAATTCACTTGCCGCAATAATCCATTCGGCAGCCTAAAGACGCTATAAATAATATTATTTTTGTTCCTTAAAAGCAAATTATGCAAGCCCCAACTACAACCGATATTCAAAGGATAGCGTTAATTAATGATCCTGTACTGCGCAATCTGACCATAACACAATCTTATTATGAACTCTCGCAAGTCATCATGGCTCGTACGGGACCGGTTGCGAATTGGTGCACCTTCGCTACCTGGGCATCCAGGCAGGCCGGGCAGAGTATCCGGAAAGAAGACCTTCAACGGGCACTTGAAGCAAAGCTTGATATTGAGTTGTTGGAGGAATTTCAGGCACTTATTGCAATTGCCATACAATTGGGTATGGACTCCTCCATTAAAACCAGGCTTCATACACTTGTAAAAAATAGTCTGCTTACAAGAGTGGTTGATCAAACAAGCGAAGCCGTTGCTAAGGGAAATAAAAAAGTGTTTGAAGAAATAGGCCTGGAGTTTTCCCGGTTTATCGCTACCTGTTTTGGGAATACTAAATTTGAATTACAACATTGTGAATTGTTCTGCCAGGAAATGCGTGCTGGTGATCCGCCTGATGGACAGCAATACTTAAGAAGAGCTTTCACAAATTACTATATGGCCTTTTTCGAACAGGATGAGCAATTGCGTCTGGAAAGATTGCTGTTGGCTAACCTGGAGATCGGATTTCACGAACAAACCAGGCTGCAACCTGAGATTTTGGCCTCCCTTAATGCTGCTTTTACCGGAAAAGAAGCTTTTCGCAAGGGAGTTATTGACTTCTTATTTCCTCCCGGAAGCTTGCTTTCCCAGCTCAGGTTTATCTATCTGAAAATTATCGGAAGAACATCCCGCCTGGAAGCTGCAATTGATAAATTGATAACCGGGTTACAGCACCTTGTAAGAAAACAGATTACTGCCTGTCTGATGACACTGAATCTGCCACATGAAAACCTGCTGTTATCCAAAGATTTGCAGCATGCCTACCCTGCGGCGTTAACCCACCTTTCCTGTAAAGACCTGGTTGAATTGATGGCAAGAATTGATGCAACTCCTGATAGCTTAAAGGAAAGCGGCGCGGAAGATTGGTCTGATCTTACCGACCGTATGCATTTTATTACAGAACTTTTCCGCTGTTATCAGTTCGATGAACAAATGTTTCAACCAGCTTTTAAACAGGAACAGGTAAATGCGATGAAAAGAGGGGTGGTGCCGGTGGGAAAGTTGTAGAATTGAGATTAAGTAATATATCCCAGGTATAGGATAAAACAAAAAGGCGCCGCTCTCGCGATGCCTTTTAATTAATTTGAAGCGCTAGCTTCATTTTGTACCCGGGATGGGAGAATTATCTAACCAAATTAGTTCTGATTTACTAACTTTTAACGACCTTGTGTTTATTGATAAGTTAACGCTGAATAATAAGAAGTTTTAATGGAAAATAGTCAGATTGTAATTTACCAAACTGCAGATGGGGAAACAGCAATTGATGTTACAGTTGATAGCGATACTATCTGGCTTACACAAGCGCAGATAGTAGCGCTTTTTCAAAGTAGCAAGGCTAATATAAGTGAGCATATTAAACATATATTTAATTCAAATGAGTTAAATAAGGAAGCAACTGTTCGGATTTTCCGAACAGTTCAAAAAGAGGGTAGGAGAATTGTTACGAGGGAGTTAGAACATTATAATCTTGATATGATTATTTCTGTTGGCTACCGTGTCAATTCCATCCGGGGAACGCAATTTCGCATTTGGGCTAACAAGGTTTTAAAAGAATACCTCATCAAAGGATACTCCCTGAATGAAAAACGCCTGCAGGAAAAAAATGGCCGGTTTGAGATACTTAAACAAACCGTGCGATTAATGGGCAACGTGCTGGATAATAGTGAGTTGTCGTCTGATGAAGCAAATGGACTGCTTAAGGTACTTACTGATTACACTTATGCTCTGGACATATTGGATAAATATGATCATCGCACACTCATAATTGAGGCGATCCATATTCGGCAAATTTTCATTGCTACCTATGAAGATGCAATGAAAGCAATTCATGGATTAGCAAATAAGTTTGGAGGAAGCGGTTTATTTGGAAATGAAAAAGATGAATCATTCCGCAGTTCTATAGCTACAATTTATCAAACTTTTGGAGGTCAGGAGCTATACCCCAGCGTTGAGGAAAAGGCTGCAAATCTTTTATACTTTGTTGTTAAAAACCATTCATTTTCAGATGGGAACAAGCGAATTGCTGCTTTCCTATTCGTTTGGTTCCTTGAAAAGAATAATATTCTATATCGCTTGGATGGAACCAAGCGAATTGCTGATAATGCGCTTGTAGCGCTTACACTTATGATTGCGGAAAGCAATCCGGATGAAAAGGAGGTTATTGTGCAGGTGGTTGTTAGTCTAATAAACGACTATAATTAAAAAAGGCACCGCGCTCGCGATGCCTTTTCAATTAATTCGAAGCGCCAGCTTCATTTCGTACCCGGGATGGGAGTTGAACCCACACTCCCGTTGCGGGGAACGGGATTTTAAGTCCCGCGTGTCTACCAGTTCCACCACCCGGGTGTACCTAGATCAATTAAAGATAATCAATCTAAAAGAACCTTAAACAAAAATTCCAAACCGCTTGCGCAATTTGGAACCCTGCTTATGAGCGGAAGACCGGGCTCGAACCGGCCACCCCGACCTTGGCAAGGTCGTGCTCTACCAAATGAGCTACTTCCGCTTGTTATTTTTAAAGAGCTGTTTTTTGTTGGGATTGCAAAGATAGGAATTGTTTGTAAATAACAAACTTTTGCCCCTAAATTTTTTTTAATGTCTTCGGAGAATGCCGCTAACAGGCCATTTTCTCCAATAAACCACCACACGATACCTGTAATGAGAAGAATAACACCAGGCTACCCCGCAACAGACTATGGATGATATTTGCATGATGCTAACTGTAGACAATTCTAAGCCATTCTGCCATCGCCTCACACCATCCCCTCCAAAACCGCACACCAACCGTCCCATTCCGGACACTCCCCCTCCCGCAACCCATTGATCCCCAACCCTCCCCATCTCCGGCATCCCATTTGCACCTCCTCCCGCATCCATCCTTGCAATACCGTTATCTTGTAACAGCAAAAACAAACGCACGTGCTAAAGAATTACATCCGCATCGCGCTCCGTAACCTATGGCGGAACAAGGTCTTTACCGCCATTAACATCTCCGGGCTCGCCATCGGTATTGCCACCTGTCTCATTATCCTGCTCTTCGTCCAACACGAGCTCAGCTACGACCGTTTCAACGAAAAAGCCAACCGCATGGTCCGTGTGGTCTTCCGCGGCCACATAAAGGGGGAACAAATGAACGAAGCCAATGTCTTCCCGCCCGTGGCCCAGGCATTGCTACGCGATTATCCCGAAGTACAGGAAGCTACCCGCCTTTCCGGCGGCGGCTCGCCCATCATCACCTATAATGGGAAAACATTCAAGGAAGATGGTTTCGCCTATGCAGATCCTAACTTCTTCCAGGTCTTCACCCTGCCATTGATCCGGGGTGATGTGAAGACCGCGCTCACTGCGCCCAATACACTGGTCATCACCAAAGCCATCGCACAAAAGTACTTCGGTAATGAAGACCCCATTGGCAAGGTACTCCAGTTCAAGAACTGGCATACCGCCTACAAGGTAACCGGCGTTATTGACAAGGTTCCGGAAAACTCCCATTTCCATTTTGACCTGTTCGCTTCCATGACGGGGGTGGCAGATGCCCGTTCAGATTCCTGGATGACCTCCAACTATAATACTTACCTGGTGTTACCGGAGGGATACGACTATCATAAATTGGAAGCCAAACTCCCCGGCGCGGTAGACAAATACATGGGCCCGCAGATCCAGCGTGCCATGGGGGTAAGTATCCAGCAGTTCCGCGCGGGTGGTAATGATGTAGGGATTTTCCTGGAGCCGCTTACAGACATCCACCTGCATTCCAGTTCTACCAACGATATCGAACCGGGCGGAGACATCCGCTATGTATATATCTTCAGCGCCATTGCTGTGTTCATGCTGCTCATTGCCTGCATTAATTTTATGAACCTTAGTACCGCTGCTGCAGGTAATCGTTCAAAAGAAGTAGGCATCCGCAAAGTGATGGGCGTAGTAAAAGGCCAGCTCATGGGCCAGTTCCTGATGGAATCTTTGCTGCTTACGTTGATGGCTATGTTGCTCGCCATCTTGCTGGTACAATGCGCGTTGCCTTTGTTCAATCAGCTGGCAGGTAAAACCTTATCCCTGGGTCTGGCGCTCCGTACCTGGTTGGCGCCGGCCCTGATAATATTAGCCATAGGCACGGGATTACTAGCCGGCGCGTATCCCGCGTTTTTCCTGTCTTCTTTCAAGCCCATCAACGTATTAAAAGGCAGAACGCCCGCCGCTAAAGGCAGTTTTGGCCTGCGCAGCAGCCTGGTAGTGTTCCAGTTCTTTATCTCTATTATATTGATGGTAAGCACCACGGTGGTATACAAACAGCTGTCCTATATCCAGCATAAAAAGCTAGGCTATGATAAGGACCAGGTACTGGTGCTCCCGGAAACCTGGCTATTGGGGGATAAGAATGTAGCCGTACTGCGGCAACAGCTGGAGCAGGATGCCCGCATCGCCAACGTTACTTCCTCTGGTTACCTGCCCGCGGGACCCAGCTTTGGCAATAACTTTTCTGTGTATGAGGATGATATGGCGGAGCAGGTAAAAACCCTTCGTTATGAGGTAGACAATAATTACATTCCCACGCTGGGTATGCAGCTCGCAGCCGGGCGTAACTTCTCAAAGGAATTTGCCACAGATTCCTCCGCCGCCATTGTGAATGAAACCGCTGTCAAAGCCATGGGCTGGGGGAGTGGGGCCATTGGTAAAACACTCACCCATAGAGATAACGAGGGAGTAAGCACTACTTATCACATCATCGGTGTAGTAAAGGACTTTCATTTCAGGTCTTTGCATGAGCGTATCTCCCCGTTAATGATGACTTTTAACAATGGTTACGGAGCGCTCATCATGAAAACAAAGACCAAAAATATCCCGGGCCTGCTCACGGATCTGGAGCACAGCTGGCGCAAATTAAACCCGGATGCGCCTTTCACCTATTCCTTCCTGAACGAGCGTTTCACCGCCACTTATCGCGCGGAACAAAGCACCGGCCGTATCCTCGGTATCTTTGCAGGGCTCACGATCTTTATCGCCTGCCTGGGGCTGTTTGGCCTGGCCACTTTCACAGCGCGGCAACGTCATAAGGAGATCGGTATCCGCAAAGTATTGGGCGCCTCCGTAACCGGTATAGTATCGTTGTTGTCAAAAGATTTCCTGAAGCTGGTGGGTATCGCCTTTATCGCCGCCGCGCCTATTGCCTGGTATGTGATGGATCGTTGGCTGCAGGATTTTGAATATCGTATTGCACTTTCCTGGTGGATGTTCCTGCTGGCCGCAGTAGCAGCTGTGATGATCACATTAATGACGGTAAGCATGCAGGCCATCAAAGCCGCTATAGCCAACCCGGTGAAAAGCCTGCGCATGGAATAATTCATAGCAATAAAAACAGTTTCCATCAACCGGATGGCTTATAATATTTGCATAACAGCCATAAATATTCAAAACAATTTTCTGGTTGGTGCTAATGAGATCTCTTCATAAAGATTTGAAAGGCCGCTCATCGGGCGGCCTTTTTTAATCCTCCCAAACCCTCCCAAACCCTCCTCATTCCCCCTCTCCCAAAACGTAACAATACGTTAACCCAAATATTCCCTTCAAATTAAAACCACCTGATAGTTTTACGGAAAATTAGCCCGCTGTCATGGAATCACACTCAGAGGTAAGTGATCTGCAACTTGTTGCTGAGATGAAATTACACCAGCACAAGGCCTACGAGACCTTATATAACAGGTACGCTGCACAGCTATACCTGTTAGCGGCCAACAAACTACAGAGTAAAGAAATTGCGGAGGAGCTGGTACACGATGTATTTATTAAGTTCTGGGAAAAACGGGAACAGATAGAGATCCAGTCAAATGTAGCCGGTTACTTATTTAAAATGCTCCGCAATGAGATCTTGCAGTATTTCCGCTCTTCGGCCACATCCAAAACCGTATTTATAGAAGAAATGATGGCGGTGGAAGTAGGCGACAAGGCCGGAACAGCAGATCATTTATATGCCAAGGACCTGGAAACCAGGCTCTCTGCCACTATTGACGCACTCCCGGAAAAATGCAGGGAGATCTTTATTATGAGCCGCCAGCAGGACCTCTCCGTAAAAGAGATCGCCGGCCGTCTCGATATTGCAGACCAAACCGTTAAGAACCAGCTCACCAAAGCCCTCACCATCATTCGCAAGGAACTAAAACACATCACCTACTTCTTTTTTTAGCATTTTTTTTATCCCGCGTAGTACCACCTGAAAAAAACTGCATCCTATATCTGGGACACGGGTTAAAACACTTGTTAAACAATATATGGATCAGCAGGAGAAGGACCGCATGCGCCGTTTAATGGAAGAATACCTGGCAGGGAACAATGATCCTGCCGCCAAAGAACGGTTTGATGCATGGTTTAATACGTATCAGCCAGGCAACACGCCAGACCTCTCTAAAGAAGAGATCAGCGAAGCCATGGGCCGTATTGGGGAACGCCTGCACCATCATGTAATGCCACAGAAAACCGGCAAACGCAGGCGCCTGCATTGGGCAGTGCCCGCAGCTGCTGCCGCAGCCGTATTATTGATCGGGATATTCGCTATCTGGTACCGCCCGGTGCAACACTTCACTATTGCCACTGAACGGGGAGAATCAAAAATGGTGAAACTCACAGATGGCTCCGTGGTCCGCCTGAATGAGAACTCGTCCCTTACCTATACCAGCAGGTATGAAACAGGACCGCGCCGCGAAGTAATGCTCGAAGGGGAGGCCTTTTTTGAAGTAACCAAAAACGCGGCGCATCCCTTTATCGTGAATGCCGGGAAAGCCGCTATTACCGTACTGGGCACCAGTTTTAACGTAGCGGTGCATCGTCCGGATTTCAGCGTGATAGTAGCCGTACGGGATGGTTTAATCTCCTTACGCAACAAACTACAGGAGAATGGCCCTGCGGTGCTGCTGGCTGCCGGCGAAGCAGGCGAATTAAACAACAACAGCGCGCCGTTACACTATGCGCATTCCAATGTTACCAATTACATGAGCTGGATCAGTGGCCGTATTGCTTTCGATGGCACGTCCTTAAAACAGGTGGCCAGGGAACTGGAGAACATCTATCATGTACCTGTGAAGTTGCAGCAACGGGAAATGGAAACACTGCACCTTACCTTACAGTATCGCAGGGCGCCGCTGCATGATGTGCTGCGCGTTATCTGCCAATCCCTTGACCTGGACTATGTAGAACAACAAGGAGTAATAACAATCATAAACGCCCGCCAATAATCTTACCGGCCAACATCATTTTTTTGAAATAAGGTTTCTATGCAATTAAAACGTACTAAACAGTATTGCTTTTACGGACTGTTATGCGCATACCTGTGGCTATACCCGCAGCAGGCTGCGTATGCCTTTGCTATGCCGCCACTGCAGCAATCGCAGGATAAACGTCCCATTACGCTCAATAAGCCGGCTGTCACTATCCGGCAGGCGCTGGCGGATGTAGCCGCCCAGGCTAAACTGGGTATTGCCTATAATACAGACCTGCTGCCAGACAAGACCATCTCGCTCAACGTGGTGAACATGCCCGTAGATCAGGTGCTGGAGCGCATTTTAAGAGGTACAGGACTGACTGCCGGCATTACGGAGGACGGAACATTGACCGTAAAAAAAACGGCCGCCCCGGGCGTACTGGAGGGCATCGTATATGATGCTAAAACCAAAGAACCGCTTATCGGGGCTATCGTGATCATCAACGGCAAAGGTTTTCCCACCAATGAAAAAGGCCGTTATAGGGCAGAAGTGCCTGCCGGTCCCTACGAGGTAGAGATCCGTTACATTGGCTTCGTAACTAAAAAGCTGAAGGCAGTGGTAAAAGAATCTGCTACCGTACAGCTGAACATCACCCTGCAATCCTCTGCTACCGCCCTGCGCGAAGTAAAGGTGGAAGCGCGCCGCCGCGTGGGCAACGAGATCGCCCTGTTGAATGAGCGTAAGAACGCCGCCGTGGTATCGGATGGTATCTCCGCACAGAACATAGAGCGTACGGCTAGTATCACCACTACACAGGCCCTGCAACGCGTTACCGGCGTAACCATCACAGATGATAAGTATGTGGCCGTGCGCGGCCTGGGTGATCGTAGCGTAGTGGCGGAATTGAACGGCGCCCGCCTGTCCTCCGCCAACCCGGATCGCAGCGCGGTGCCATTGGACCTGGTGCCGGCGGCTTTGCTGGATAACGTTACTGTATACAAGACCATCAGCCCGGACCGGCCGGCAGATGCTTCCGCGGGCCTCGTAGAGCTCAAGACCAAATCTATACCGGATTCCCTGATCGTGGAATTTACCGCGCAGGGTGGTTTTAACTCCAATGTAGGCCTGGGTGGTAAATACAATAGCTTTTATAACAGCGACCTGGGTTTCCTGGGACAGAAGGTGCAAACACATAACCTTTCCCAGGATTTCAAGAACCTGGAGAAACAATATCCCGGCGGCCTGGTGCAGATCCAGGATATGTTCATCCAGAGCCGTAACAGCCCCGCTGCTGCTGCGGAAGCTATGCGCGTAAGCCGCATCATGCAGAGCTTTGACCCGGTGTTGACCACCTCGCACCGTAAGGCAGATCCTAACCAGTTATACACGGTATCCCTGGGCAATACCTACCGCCTCAAACATGACCGGGCTATAGGCATAGTGGCCAGCGCCAACTACTATCAGCGCACAGAGGATATCTATGATGCGGAACGTAACCAGTACAGCCTGTTCCAGGGCGTAGTAACCGGAAATAAAAGCATCTTTTCCCCTTTACATATTCCCAATTTTATTACGCCTGCTTATCCCCGCCTGGGTAAATACCTCAGCTACCGGGAGAACGTAGGTAAGAAAACGCTGAACTATGGCGGCCTGGTTGGCGTTACCTACCGCTTTAATGCGCGTAACGAGATCCAGGCACAGTTCATGGGTACCCGTGGCGCAGAGGCAGAAGGCAGCAGCCTTACCGGCTCCTGGCAGAACACAGGCCTGTCATTCCCGGTGTATAACGAAATTAACCAGCTGCGCCAGTCTTACCGCACTTTTGATACCTATAACCTGCAGGGCGAGCACCAGCTGTTCAATACCGGCTGGTCGCCTAAACTGAGCTATAACCTCAGTTCTTCCCGCAGTTCCCAGAATGATCCGGACTTCCGCTCCAGCGACGTGGCGTTATATCGTACCACGCGCTTCCAGGATCCCAATGGCGTGGGCATTGGTACAGATACCTATGCCTTCGTAACAGGGCTGGTGCATGGGGTAGGGGGTGATAATACCAATGTGATCATAGCAGACCCTAACGGCCGGCAATACCGTAAGCTCGAAGAAAATAACTACTACGGCAAGGCAGACCTGGTACAGCCTTTCCGCATAGGCAAACTGGAGCAGCTGTTTAAGATAGGCGTGAATTACCTGAGACGTGAGCGCGATTTTACAGAGAACATTCTGGGCTTGCCCGGTACTTCCCTGGGCGGCGGCAATATCCAGGTAATGAACCAGGTGAATGGTGATCTGGATAAGATCGTATCGCCCAGTTATATTGGCCTGCAATCCGCATCCGGATATGATGAGGAAGGTAAGCCCCGCGTAGGCGGTTTCCTGTACCAGATCAGGAAAGCGCCTAACAACTATACCGGCACCTACGAAACAAAAGCATTCTACGCAATGATGGATGCGCATATTATGCCTTCCTTGCGTTTGATCGGCGGCGTACGCTTTGAGTCTACAGAGATCCATGCGCATGTGGATACGGCCAATGTGTTTATACCGTCCAACCTGAATGCAGTGACCGGCTATGCGCAAAAGATCAGCAACAGCACCAACAGGCCCAATACCAGCTATGTAGAGGATTATAAACCCTACTACTCCGTTAACCTGGTATATACCTATCATTCGGATATGAACTTCCGCATGGCTTATAGCACTTCACTGGCCAGGCCGGAGCTGCGGGAGCTCACCAATATCTATGAGTTTGATCCGTTCCAGTTCGCAGTAATAGGCGGCAACCCGGACCTTAAGAACCAGCTGACCCGTAACCTGGACTTCCGCTGGGAATGGTTCACTGGCCCCGGAGAAGTACTGGCGGCGTCTGTTTTTGGCAAGATCATAGAACATCCGCTGCAGCGCGTGTTTATCTATCATTCCCAGGGTAACGAATCCACCTCCCCGGAATTCCCGCTCATCATTTTCCAGAATGACCCTAATAAAGGGCATGTATATGGTGTGGAGCTGGAAGCCCGCCGCGACCTGGGTAAATTATGGCGTCCGCTGCACCACCTGTTCATTGGCGCTAACCTGCTGCTGGATGTGAGCACCATTGACAAGAACCCGGAACGCCTGGATGCCGCGCGTATCAACGACCGCAGCGCACCCGCTACCAGCCCGGTGTTCGAACAGGCGCCCTATTCCATCAATACTTACCTGGATTATGATAACAGCGCTACCGGTACCAATATAACAGCCTCCTTTAACATGGTAGGCGCACGTCTCATCCAGGTACAGCTGGATGGTACGCCGGACCTGTACGATCGTCCCACGCCCGTGCTGGACCTCGTATTTAGCCAAAAGCTGAGCAGGCGTTTTGTAGTAAAGGGTTTTGCCAAGAACGTACTGAATCCGGCATTCCGGCAGGTATATACGAACCCGGGCAATAATGGAAAATACCATGGGGAAACATACATCTACCGTCAATACTACAAAGGCAGCGAATTCTCCCTGGGGCTCACTTATAAACTGTTCTAATATCATGTTTACTAGCAAAAAAATATATACACAAGTTTGGCTGCTCCTGTTGCTCGTTGTAATAGGGAGTGGCTGTGCAAAAGAAAAGGTGGACAATGGCGTACCGCTGTTGGATGTGTCTGACAGATCAGTGTCTGCTATACGCCTCTTCAATTTTTATAGCCAGGATCTGGATGTTACGATCAATAATATTCCGCTTACCGCCTATGTGGGCAATGGCTCCAATACCAGCGGACAGGGCACGCAGCTGGGGCTTTCTATTTTCCCAAGCGGCGCCTGGACAAGTGGGAACGATGGCAGCCCGTTCTCAGTGCTCAATAGCCTGCTGGACAAAGCCGGTAAGATCCACCTCAGGTTGCAGCCCAGGATACCAGTCGCTGGATCTCAATTACCGCCGGTATTAGATACCGTGATAGAAAATGATGTAGTGCATCCGCGTGATTACTACATTACCAGTAAACGGGAGATCAAGGTAATATTGCGGGACAATATCCCGCCGTCCAATGCTACAAAGTTTAAACTGCGTATCATTAACCTGGGAGACCCGGTGGATCCGTTGCAGCTGGCCGGTCCGGTTTCGCTCACCTATGCGGATGGCACACATGTAAATGAGGTATTGGATAATGTGCAGCAGGGCGCCAGCTCACAATACGTAGAGTTGCCCTATGGCGCTTACCAGTTTAAATTGTCCGTTAATGGAGATCCTGCCAAACTGCTCTCGGAAGTACCGGTGCTGCCTAACGTAAATCCTTGTGGCGCCGATATATTGTCCCAGGAATCGAACTTCCCCAGGGTGCTTACTTTCAAGCCGGGAGGCGTTTACAGTATGGTGATCACCAGCACGGCAGTAACCCATTTTACCTGCGATAAAACTTCCAAACTATACCCATATATCAATGTGTACCGCGTGATCACAGAAGCGGACCCCGGCGTAAATGCCACTTATGGCCGCATGCAGGCGCTGAATGCTATGCCCGGCAAGAAGATCACGATCAATGTAGACGGCGCTCCGCTGGGCGGGCAACTGGACTATATAGGTAATACTACCAGGCCCACCGCGCTGGCGCCTGAATACACCATTTTTACACGCGGTCCCCACGAAGTAACGGCAATAGATCAAAACGGTACCGTACTGGCAAAGGAGCAAATGACCCTATATCCGTATGATAACTATACCATATGGGCATACGAAAAGCCGGATGGCAAACCAGGGCTGTTGTTTGAGGCGGCAGATATGACGGGTACCACCTATGTGTCCAGCTATATGGGAGGATTAGTGCCAGATGATGGCACCAATGGCGCCGCCCGTATCAGGCGTTACAACTATGCATTCCAGTTTCGTCTCCTGAACCTGAGCCCGGACCTCCCCTATGCCAGTTTCACCAGTGACGGGCAATACTTTTTGCCGGCAACGGGCGTCGGTCAGGATACGCTCAGGTACCTGGACGCATACATCAACCTGGCGCCCGGCATCATGCCCGCCAGGAATCCCAATATCATATATATCTGGGGCACCCCTTATCATCCATTTTCTGTTGTGGACGGGCAGCAAACAGAAAGGGATCGTTTCCCTTCCTACATACGGGTATACCAGTCGCAGCCAGGCAACCTGCCGCAGGCCCCGGGTAAGCTGCTCGCCAATATAGCGCCATTGAATGTGCAGCACACATGTATCGCCAATACTGCCCTGTACCCGGCCGGTCCCCTGCCCAAAGCGGAAACCGGTGTATACACAATAGCGTTAGTAGGAAAAACATTTGCAGCGGGTGGTAATCCCCGCCTTATCGTCATAAAACATAACAAGTAAGGGAATATGAAGAGATACTTTTTATACGGCGCCAGCCTGCTGCTCATTATCATGACCGGTTGTAAGAAATATGAGGAAGCGCCGCCAATAAGCAATGCTGCCTACATGCGGGTGTTCAATGACCTGGCATTTACGGTAGACGTATGGCAGAGCGGTCAGTCCGCTCCTTTCCTCACATTTATTATGGATCCCCATATGGATGGGGCAGGCATCCCGGATACCGGCGCCGTGGTGGGCGACTTTTTAGGTACCCGTCAGCTGTACAGCCTTTCCTATCCCATCAACGAAGCTAACAGCTCCATTGGTACATCGCCTGACCAACAGATCATCAACACGGTTAACTACGAATATCCTGGCAACGCGCATGTGCTCACCGCGCCTGCTATTAACGGATTTGATCTCTCCGCCTGGGCACAGGTGCCGGAAGGCAGTCACCGCATCCTGTTCGTTACCAGGCCGCAGGACAATGTGCCTTTCAAACAGTTGTCTGCCGCTAACAGGAGCAGTATATTACTGGATACGGTAGTGAACTTTGAAAAAGGGGAAGTATACACGCTGGAAGTAGTATCCCGGGACCTGGATAACAAGAAGTATGGCCTCTATGTACGGAAAGAGGCATTTATTCACCAGTCCTTTGAGACCAATAAACTCTACGTAGGATTCGTGAACCTCTCAGGAAAGCGGCCCTTGTCTTCCCAATACGATTTCGTGCACTTTTACCCGGATAATACCGGTATCTATTATACCTACAATATACCCGATGACCAGGCCACTATTGGCTTTGAGAACGATCCCAAATTCAACCCATTACCGGGATATGATAACGCCTATTATACTACCCTGCGTACCACGATGGATACCGTTATCCCATATATGGCGCTGCCACTGCTGCCACAGAGTGCTTTCTTTCGCCAGGATACCTTGCGTACCTACGCAGATAAATCGGCATTTCTCGCCGGTTTGCCTTCAAGCAAATTTGGCACCCTGCCTTATGTGAAATTTACCCTGGCAGATCCCACAAAGGTCAGTATCCCATTTACCCTGAGCTGCATTGGAGATCCCAATACTTTTAATACGTATGATCCGGCCAATAGCTCTGCTTTATTCTATACGCCTAATCTGAATCTTATCGTCAATACAGGGAACGCCTATCATGTGTATTCAACCTTGAATATCATGGAGATGATCTATGACCGTGTATACATGATGCAGATCCAGCGCGGTTTTAATGAAGTGCCTGAAAACTAAAACAACCATGAAAAGATATCAGAATATATACAGCTTATGCCTCCTGCTGATCATCACAGCAGCGGGCTGTATAAAAAAAGATGAGGTAGAGCCGGGGCCCGTGGCAGATGCACGCCCGCTCTTAACCGTGCTGCAGGCCAATTACTCCTTTACGCTTTTCATCAGCGCATTGGAGCGCACCGGGTATGATAAGCTGCTGGCTGGTGACACGATGTACACACTGTTGGCGCCAACGGACCAGGCATTTGCCAACGCGGGTATTTCGGCGGACAGCCTGGCAAATATGGAGCTGGAACAGTTGAAAACACTGGTGGGCTATCATATACTGCCGGGTGTTATGAGCAGTGACCAGCTGCCGCAAAAAGTGGACTATCCCGTTAAGAGTGTATCCGGGGCCAATGTGTTCTTTTCAGTGCCGCTGCCCGGCCGCTACCAGAATCAATTTCCAATGCCCGGGCTCCCCATCATACACATTAATGGAGGCAACGTAACAAAAGCAGATATCAAAGCCAAAAATGGGGTGATGTATGTAATTGACAAGGTGTTGGAGTATCCTAAGCCCACAGTGCGCGCCCTATTGGAAAGTTTGCCCCAATATAGCCTGTATACCCAGGCATTAAGGCAGTTTGGCCTGCTGGATAGCCTGAACAAGCCAGGGCCTTTTGCATTGCTGGCTATGACAAATGATGTATTCCTGCAATATGGACTGGATGAAACGGCGCTGGCTGCGATAGATACCGTACACTATAAGAAGAACCTGTTTACATGCGGTATCATGACCAACAAATTCTTCTTCAAAACAGATTTTGATGATGCGCCAATGCCAGCTCTGGGTGACTATCTTACGGGCGGCAATGCGCCGGTCTACTTCATGCCCGATTTTGCCCTGGTGTTCAATTTCGCATTGGGCATCGTACCGTATAACTACAACGAGATCATCAATGACTATGGTCCTCCTTACTACGGCAATCCTTATATATATGGAGATCTGGTGCTCATATCAGACACGGATAAGGATCATCTGGCCGTTAACGGCGTAGTGCATGCAATAAGCGGAATGATGGTGTATCCGGACAATGCCAGGATTCAATAAAAAAACATCTTTTATGCAAACAATATTTAAACGAAAATATTTTACCGTAGCAGGTGTGCTGGTTGGGTTAATGCTTTTATGGAGCGCCTGCCTCAAATCCTCAGATTCAGCGCTCCACATATCTCATTCCGCTCCCTTTGAAAATGGGGATATTAAAAAGGCCCTGGCAACAGAGCCGTCAATCTCCCTTTTCAATAAGGCATTTACAAGATTGCAGCTGGCCGCGCTGGTAGACAGCGGTAAAGGATATACCGTGTTTGCGCCGGTTGACTCCGTGATGAAGGCTGCCGGTCTGGATGAACAGAAAATTAACAGCCTGCCGCTGGATTCCCTGCGCCGGCTGATCGCCTATCACGTGGTAGCGGGCCCGTTCGATGATCTGGCCCTTACCAACAACCTGCTCAGTACAAAGGGGCCGTCCTTTTTGAGGGATACTACTTTTGACCAGCATACCGGTTTTTCAGTGTATACCTATCCGCTGTTCATACGTGAGTCGGCCGGTGTACTTTGGCTCAACGGGCATCCCATAGAAAAGAACGCGCCGGTAATGAGCGCATCCAATGGTTACATCTATCCCGTTAAACGGATCGTGTATGCGCCGCAGGCAAGATCACTGTATGATATCATTGCCACAGAGCCGGACCTGACCCTGTACAATGCTGCCATGCAGATCTCTGACAGCCTGGTATGGGACGGCTTTCAGAAACGTTTTGGCGCTTACGACCAGAATACAAGAGACACTTTTTTTTACGCGCACCCAATACCGCCCAACCTCGCCGGTAGCTGGCCTACCATTTTTGCGCCCACTAATAAAGCCTTCAATAAGGCCGGCTTTTATACGGTGGAGGATATCCGCAGTTATGCCCTTAGCACGCCAACCGGCGTGGAACCGGGTAGCGGTGTTTTCCGCTACCCGCCTATAGATAGCCTGATAACCCGGCATGTGCTGTTTAATAGTCAGCTTTCCTTTCAGAATTCATTCAATACATCGCTGGTGCTGTATGGCGACCTGCTGGATAAACACGTAGACCTGGGGCCCTTTAATATCTATTGGGGCAGATCAACCAGTGAGATCTACAATGGAGCGCAGATAAAATGGCCAGGTATGCAGTTCTACACGCAGAATGGAAAGGTTTACATACAATGGGGGAGTACCGCGGTGCCCGTCACGCTGGACGGTGATATGGCGCATTCCGTTAATAGCTTCATCGCCACTAACGGAGCCTTGTACAAGATTGACCAGCTTTTTTATCCAATCAATTAATGCTACTATCATGCAAGGGATCATAAAACGAATACAGATAATATGGCTGGCGCTGCTCACCATAGCGGCCATCAGCTGTAAAAAAGATCACGATAACGATAATAAGCCCGTCACAGAGCCCGGTTATAACGGCCGGATACAATTCGTGCTGCAGGATAATTTTAATTTCAGTGATGCCAGCAATTTTTTGCGATACGGCGGTTTACTGGATACGCTGGGGCATCCGGGCCCATTCACCTTCCTGGCGCCTACCAATGATGCGCTGGCAGTAGCAGGGTCAGGCACATACGCCTACTACTACACACCAGGGCGCATACGGGAAATTTTATTGTACCACATCCTGCGCGGCAAGGTCTCCTTCCGGCAGCTGCCCCTGGGAGATACTGCCCTGGTGACCATGGGAGGGGGCGCGGTGCACGTTTTCAGGTACCTGAACGGTACAGACACCGTGACCACCATAAACGGAATGACGCCCGGAACCCTGGATGTTGCCGCCACAAATGGGTTGATGCAGGTAATGCCGCAGCTCATGAACCCGGAAACGTATCCTACTATACGGGATTTTATCCACAATGAGCCCCTGCTCACCCTATTTGCCGCTGCTATGCAGCGCAGCGGGCTGGAAAATACACTGCTGGCAGCTAAGGAGCCTTACACGGTAATAGCGCCATCTAACGCCGCATTTCAGCAATCCGTTGGGAAATGGCCGGATATGGACCTTACCACCATAGGCGGTATCATGGCGGCTGATCCTGGTAAGCTGGCAACGCTGATGAAATACCACATCCTGCCCGGCAGATTGTTTACCGGCGACCTGTTTCGTATGAGCGCCACCGCGCCGGATGGCCTCACCACGGTGAATGGCGGTAAAATAAAGATCAGCGGTTCCCCGCTCTACTTTAATAACATCTTTTTCCAGGGCGCAGGTAGTCCCTCCACGTCAGCGATCTACCAGGTGTCCGGGTATGATCCCAGCCAGAACTTCGCCAACAGGCCCTGTACCAATGGGGTGCTGCATGTGATCAATGGCATTCTTATTCCTTAATAGCATGTTTATGTATAAATATCAACAGATCCAACAATATTACCGTAGCTGTATACAGCTGCTCTGTGCCGCACTGCTGTTGCTGGCAGGCTGTAAAAAGGAGGAGGAGCCGGTGGTGAAAGCCAAACAGGTGATAAAGGAATATGTGACCGGCGATCCCCAATTATCCCTGTTTAAAACAGCCCTGCAGCATGCCGGCATGTGGGACGATACCACCTTTACAAACAGCGCGCCTTATACCGTGTTTGCACCGGTTGACAGTGCTTTTATCGCAGCCGGTCTTACCGCGGAAAAGATCAATAGTTATGATCCGGAACAGCTGGCAAATATCCTCCGTTATCAGATCGTATACGGCCGTTTGAGCGGCAGCTCCCTGGTAGGTTTTTATACGCAGGATGTGTTATCAGAACATCCCGTATACCGCCCCACGGTAGCCCGTAACTATTACGGTATCTTCTTTAACGGTATTCCCCTGGTACAGGGAAATATTGAGCTGGGAGATGGCGTCATACATAAGCTGGCCCGCGTAGGCTTCCCGCCTGCCGGTAATTTATGGCAGGTGATACAGCAGAGCCCTGACCTCACATTGTATGCGGCTGCCATTGAGCGGATAAATTACACAGGCAACCTGAACTTTACCCCGCCCATCCAGGTATATAATAATTACTACTGGAGTCTTACGGTGCTTGCGCCTGATAATGACGCCTTCAAAGCGTTCGGTTTTGCAGATGTGGCAGCGGTACAACAGGCAGATCCTGGTGTGCTGAAGAATTTCATCACCTATGGCATACTGCATGACACGAATTTTACCGCCACATTCATAGGAGGCGCGCGCCTGGGCACGCCCGTTTTCGATCTTAGTACCATACCTCAACATTTCTACTATATAATGGAGGATGGCTTTACATTCAGAACATCGCACAACGTAACGCCACCGCATATTATACGCCCGGATATCATTGCTACCAATGGCGTAGTGCATGTAGTAGACCAGGTAATTATTCCCTAGATCATTTGTTTACTTTTTTATACCAGTCAGAGATGAGTTATCATTTACCATTTATACGTTATGTGTGGATAGCATGTGTGGCGGTTTTATGCAGCTTGCTGTTCCGTATGCCCGTAATGGCGCAGGAAACAAGCGGCGGCCTCCGTGGTATGGTCAGGGATGCAAAAGGACAGCCCATCCCCGGCGCCATCGTAGTGGCGGTACATACCGCCTCCGGTACTAAATACGGTACCGCTGCCGGTAACGACGGCCGCTATAACCTGCCCGGCTTACGCATTGGCGGCCCTTACGCCATTGAAGTAAAGTTCCTGGGCATGAGCACAGAAAAACGCGCCATTCCCCAGGTAACACTGGGTGAGACCTTAACGCTGAACTTTGTGTTAGCAGATAATACTCAGGCATTGTCAGAAGTAGTGGTGAAAGGCCAGAAAAAAGGCCCTGCCGCAGATACCTACGGCGCAGGCCAGAATATCTCCCGTACGCAGATCAGCAACACACCTACCGCTAGCCGCAGTATTACAGATATTACCCGCCTGGTGCCGCAGGGCTCTAAAGACAACTCTTTTGGCGGCACCAACTTCCGTTATAATAACGTGACCATAGACGGCGCCATTAATAACGACGCCATCGGCTTTAGCCCGTCCATTGGCGGCCAAACAGGTACCTCCGGTATGCCGGGCTCCTCCACCCGTACCAACCCGGTATCCCTGGATGCGATCGAGGATATCCAGGTATTCCTGGCGCCCTATGATGTTAAGATCGGCAACTTCACCGGTGGTAGTGTAAACGCGGTTAGCCGTTCCGGTACCAACGAAGTACATGGCTCCATCTATGCCTATGGCCGCAACGCCACACTGGTAGGGCCGGATAATACGGGTACGGAAGCGCAGCACAAAATGCCCGGCGATTTTCACGAATACCAGACCGGTTTCCGCGTAGGCTTGCCTATTATCAAGGATAAACTCTTCTTCTTTACGAACGAAGAGATCACCCGCCGCCAGGATCCCGTGCTGCAAGTGGCTGGCAGTCCGGCAGCAGCGGGTATCCTGAGCAGGCAGGATGCGGAGAACATCCGTAAATATTCCGTAGCTGAGCTGGGCTTTGATCCCGGCGTCTATGACCAGTACAACAGTTATTCCCGGTCAGACAAATTCTTTAACCGCCTGGACTGGAATATCAATGACCGTAACCAGCTGGCCATACGTAACAATACGATCTTGTCCCAGGCCATCAACATGGAAAGGGACCAGTTCGATTTTCGTTTTGGCAGCATCGCTTACAAACAAACCAATAACCAGACCTCTACCGTAGCAGAGTTGAAAACACGGTTTAATAACCGGCTTTCCAACAATGCGGTAGTGGGTTTTACTGCTATTCACGATTACCGCGATCCGCTTAGTGATCCCGCTTTCCCCCAGGTGCAGATCGTAGGCCGCACGCCCGGCACTACCATCTTCTTTGGTACAGACCGCGAAGCCGCCATCTTTAACCAGAAGCAACGCACTATTGAGATCACGGATAACCTGGTCTACAACCTCGGTAAACACACCATTACCTTAGGTACGCATAACGAGCTGTATAAGATCACCTATGGTTTTGTGAACTCCTGGAATGGCCGCGTTACCTACCAAAGCATCAACGCCTTCCTGGCAAATAACCCGGAAAGGGTACAGGGCAACTATAATTACGCCAATAACAACCGTGATTATATCCTCAATAACCCGGGCGCCGTATTCAATATCAATTTCTACAGCGCCTATCTGCAGGATGAGTACCAGGTGAATGACCGCTTCCGGCTTACCTACGGCCTGCGTTTTGACCTGCAGGATGTGCCGCAGAAACAGGCCCTTGGCGATAAGACCCGCGAAGCGAATACCGATCCCTATTTCGGTAACACCTATACCTACACGCCGTTGAATAAGATCAGGCAGGAGTACCTGGGCATTGTACAGGCTTCCCCGCGTATCGGTTTCCGCTATGATTGGATGGGAGACCAGCGCCTGATACTCAGAGGCGGCGGAGGTATGTTCACTTCCCGTATTCCTTTCGCCTGGATAGGGTATGCGTTCTATAACACGGGCATTACCTATGGCGCCTATGACCAGAAATCAGACGGCAACCCGCCTTATGTGTTCAACGGCAACCCGTTGATCCATACGCCTGGCAGCGCGCCCGGTATTGCAGGATTTGCCGCCGCCAATGGCCAGGAAGTGACCAACTCCTATGCCGGCAAAACGCAGGTAGACGTAATTGATAATAGCTTCACCATGCCCAAAGTGCTGCGTGGCAGCCTGGCTATTGACTATAAGGATAACATCGGTTTGAAATACACACTGGAAGGGATTGTCACCAAAACCTTGAAGGATGTGATGTTCCGCCAGGTAAACCTGACGGACAATCCCTACTACATGAACTTTGATTCCGCTGCCCTATACCGCCGTCAGCCTATTTTCCCCGGACAGAGTAAGGACAATCCCTATTTTGCCAATGCCTATGAAATGAGCAACACCAGCGCCGGTTACCGCTACAGCATTACCGCCCAGGTAGCCGGTGATTTTAAAAGCGGGTTTGGCTTCTCTGCGGCTTACACCTATGGCCGGTCAAAAGATCTCGCTAATGGTATCCGTAACTCCATGGAGTCTAACTGGCAACTGAACCAGGCGCTGAATCCCAATAACCCGGAACTGGCTAATTCCAATTTCGATATCCGTCACCGCATCGTAGCTAATCTGTCTTATAATAAGGAATGGTCGCCCCGGTTCGTTAGCCATTTCTCCCTGTTGGTAACAGCGCAATCTGGTACGCCCTTTACCTATGGCTTTGTAAACTATACGCCGCAGAATACGCCCCAGCAGATAGGCCTGGCCTATATTCCTGCAAAAGGCGAAAGCATTAATTTCTTTGCGCCGCTGTATGCGGAGAACGGTCAGCTCATTGCTACCGCCGCAGACCAGGCAGCCGCTTTTGACCGTTTTGTGGATGGCAACAAATACCTGAGCAGCAGACGCGGTACCTTTACAGAACGTAATGAAGGCCGTACGCCCTGGAATAATAACGCGGACTTCCACTTTGCGCAGGACATCCGCTTTAACATCCACCAGCCCGCTGCAAAACAGCACACCTTTACGCTGTCGCTGGATATCCTGAACCTCACCAACCTGGTGAATAAGAACTGGGGCTGGGTGTATTTCTCCCCCAACACCTATAACTCTACGGCCAGCGTAGGCCTGCAGCCTTATATCCCTGGCCGTAGCTCGCAGGGCTATCCGCTGTACCAGTTCACGGATCCCGGTAAGCCTTATTCAGTAGATCCCTTTGCATCCCGCTGGCAGATGCAGCTGGGCGGAAGATATACTTTCTAACACATCATAAAAAAGGCATCGCGCAAGCGGTGCCTTTCTCTTATAAAACAAAGCCTCCGGTAGCTGCTGCTACCGGAGGCAAGTTGTTATTAGTATTTCCTTAACCTATGTATGGTTTACAATCCAAAAGCATACGCAACACGCAGTCCTATCACATTGTTGGATGATCCACCATCTGCAAATTTACCATAACCTTCAAACTTAACGCCTGCATCCAGGTAGCTGCCGCCAGCCAGGTGGAACAGGTAACCAACCTGCGGTGTATATACGAACACAGCAGATTTGTCTAAACCAAGATCGCTCTTGTTAGTCAGGAACGCAGCGCCTGCCTGTGCCTGTACGTACAGGTTAGCAACCGGGTAGTACTTCAGACCAGCCTTTACGGGCAGCATCTGCAGGTCCGGTACGGAAATACCGCCAATACCCAGATCTTTACCCATGTAGCTGGAGTAACCGGCATTCAGCGTTACATACAGGTCCCTTTTCAGGATAGCGTAATCGCCCTGTACAGAACCACCAATAGACCAGTCATATGCATCTTTAAAATCGCCCAGGGGAAGGTTTGCTTCGGGTCCTGCGCTTAAGATCAGTCGGGGTCTTTCCTGGGTTGTTTTTTTAGCTGCATCCTGTGCCTGAGAAGTGAAGGTAAAACCGGCTAAAAGTGCCAGTGCGAGAATGCCTGTCTTAATTGTCTTTTTCATCGTCTGTTGATTTTTAATACTTACGAAACGTTTAATCGTAATTGTTTTCGTTTGTTAACACAAAATTAAAACACCGGCTATAACTGGCCTATGCCAATATGGAGGAGAAAAAGACCAATTCTTCGGAACAAGTAGAAAAACTATGCTTATCGGGTTGTAATTCAATTACTTATATAAGGGAAAAGAGGTTGTTGTTTTTAAAGGGGCGTGTTTGATACCAGCGATCTGGGAACGGGAATTACCGGAAGGGACATACGGTAGGCGAGGGGTTAAGTGCATCTGGCATCGCCATCCGTTAGGGTTTGTCACGCAAGAAATGTTTGCCTGAAACCTGCGAGGGTAAAATATTAAACTCCTGTTTAAAGCTCCTGGAGAAATGAGCAAGGTCTTCGAAACCTAATGATAAATATATATCTGATGCTTTACTATTGTGCTGCAATAGCTGGTAAGCCGCCTGTAGCCTCCGTTTACGCAGCCAGGTGGTGGCTTTCATACCATATATATCCAGGAAATCCCTTTGAAACGTTGATATACTCCGGCCGCTTAACTCCGCAAATTTGCTGATGGGAATATTAAAACGGAAGTTCCTTTCCATAAACGTGGCCAGATCAGGCTTCACGTATTTTTCCTTTTTAAATAACCAGGTAAATAAATGGTCACCCTGTTCCAGCAGCGCGTGTATCGTTTCTTTCAGCTTACTGTTAAGCAGCGCCGGTCCGGGCGCATAATTGTTTTTATGGTAGCTGATCAAAGATTGTAGCAGCCCTTCCAGGGCTGGTTTAGGCGCCAATACCAATACAGGATCAGGCGCCAGCGTACCTGGAATTGGCTCCGGAAGCTGTTCAGAGACAATATATTCCTGCAGCAGTTCACCACCAAGCAGGATAAAGAGCATTTGATAACGGCCACCTGTTACAGGCGGCCGTTTTTCACATTTCACGAGATGATTTTTCCTGATCAGCAAAGTAGTTCCTTTGCCATAAATATTTTCTCCATCTGCATCCTGCATGCTAAGCGTCCCCTCCGTAATATGGCAAAGCACATGGTCGCGCATATACTCCTCCTCCGCACGGTGAACCAGGGTACCGGAAAAATAAAAGATTGATTCAACAGGCTTAGGCAGTTCCATAAAAGCAAATTTATATCGGTTGGTCGATCGGCCGGATCAACAGGTCGTTAACGGCCACATTTCCCGGCTGACTGATCGCGTAGATGAAAGCGTCGGCAATGGCGGCTGCATCCAGCTGGGACCATTTGCCATAAGTTTCCAGCATCTCAAATACCTTTTTACTGGTGATGTCACGCCCTAATTCAGTTGTAACCGATCCGGGATAAATGGTGGTCACCTTTATCTTTCCGGCCAGCTCCTGCCGCAAGGTATCCATTATCGCCCGTACGGCAAACTTGGTGCTGCCATACACCCCTCCGGAGGGAAAGGTTTTCCATCCTCCGATAGACGAAGTAGCAACGATATGACCATTACCGTTTTTCAGCATATGCGGCAACACGGAATGAATACCATACAGAACGCCCTTAATATTAATGTCGATCATGCGTTCCCATTCATCTACCTTGCCTTCTTCAAAAAAAGATAACGGCATAATAGCTGCATTATTCCAGAACACATCAATCGTTCCAAAATTGGCAATGGTCCTGGCCACCAGTTGGTCTACTTCATCCCGTTTGCTAACATCCGCCTGTACGGCCAGAAAATTATTGCCCAGTTCTGCCACCAGTTCATCTAACCGGTCTTTCCTCCTTGCCGCCAATATTACTTTGGCGCCGGTACCCTGCAGTTTTCTCGCTGTTGCCGCTCCCATGCCGCTGCTGGCGCCTGTAATTACAATTACTTTGTCCTTCAGATTGTTCATCGTCTGTTTTTTATGCAAAATTCGCCGGTAATGGCTACCGGCGCTAGACTCAAACGGTCAATCTGGTTGCCTCAAATGGTCAGCTGCCCGGATAATGCATAAATAGGAAGGGAGCGTATATTAAGTCAAAAACAAATATTTGAACAGAAAAATGTACTGCCTGAAGGATAATTCCATCTTAAAATTGTCTGCAATACACATTATTGCTGACCGGCTGCACTTCTAAAATCCGTGATGGTCTTTCCATCATAACGATGCACGCCACCTCCGGTGCCAAACCAAATAATGCCGGCGCTATCTTCATAAATAGCCATAACCCGGTTATTAGCAAGTCCCTCCCTGGTAGTGAAATGGTAATTAGGATTTCAAAGACCTACAATCGCTTGTTTATTGCTTTGCTACGATCTTAACCTGGAATTCAATGGAATCCGAAATAGTTCTATCAGCTAAATTATCATAGAACTTTCCTGAATTATAACGGACATCCCATTTTGTTCGATCAATTACCAGCTTACCCTTCGCTTTGACAATTTTGTCCTTAACTTCCATTTCAGCTGGAAAATTAACCGGGTGTGTGATACCTTTAATGGTTAGGTTCCCTGTAACATGCGTACTCTCACCATTTATTGAATCAATACTGGTAATTTCGATTGTAGAAAAAGGGAATTTTTTAACATCAAAAAAATCAGGATTTTTTAAGTGATTAATAAGGTTATTATCACTCCTGTGATCTTCACCCTCAATTGTGCTCATGTCTATTTCAACCGTACCGCCCATAAGTTGACCGTTGCCGATCATTAATTCTCCTTTTGATATATAAACGTACCCTGTGTGCGCCCCCTTGGCACTTGAACCTTTCCATGTTACAACACTTTCCTTTGTATCTATTATAAAATATCTTTCATCCCCGGCATGTAAGGATAAGGAGCTTGCCGATGCGCTCTTTTTATTTTCTCCTGTTGCAGGTCCACCACAACCGGAGAATAAATGAGCAATAATTAAAATTAAGTAAGCGCTTGATAGCTTGTTGTTCATACTATAGGATTACGTTGATTAATAATGATTGAGAAATGATGACACATTAATGCTGAGCCTCTTTACTTTTAAAGTCTGTGATGGTCTTTCCATCATAACGATATACTCCCTTAAAAGATCCGAACCAGATACTTCCATCGTTAGCTTCCAGAAGCCCCAAAAGACCTGGTTGTCCTGACATGATTTCGGTTACGGCAGGTTTTTCGTTGTACAAGGATTGGTGATCATAACGGGAAAGTGCCCAGGCGTCCCTTCCGGAGTTATCCCGCAGATGTTGACCTAACGAGGCATTGCTGCCAGTAGTCCAGATGTTTCCTTTTTTATCTTCGATTATAGCATAAGCTCCCCGCTGCGATACCTTAGTAAAGGTGCTGCCGTCATAACGCCAAAGGCCACTAACGTCACCAAACCAAATATTGCCTTTTTTATCTTCGATTATTGACCAAACGTTTTTAAACGTTTTGCCATCTTTATTTTTTAAAACGGTAAATATTTTTCCATCATAAACGAACATATTTTCTCCTTGTGCGCCAAACCAAAGCTTACCGGTTTTATCTTCAAGGAGTAAACGAATACTGTTACTGGGAAACCCATCTTTTGTGGTAAAATTTCGAAAAGATTTCCCATCGTAACGGCTTGCTCCGAACCAAATATTACCGGCTCTATCTTCATAAATATGAAGCGCCAAATTACTGGCAAGCCCATCCTTTGTTGTAAAATGCTTAAACGTTTGCCCATTGTAACAATAAACACCCGAATCTTTGGAAGCGAACCAAAGGTTTCCTTTTCTGTCTTCCAGAACATCCCAGAAGCTGGAGACGCGGGGCGGGCTTATTTTATTTGTTAGATTAGTAAAAGATATTCCATCGTATCGAAACACGCCTAAGTAAGAAGCAATCAAAATGTTTCCGTTCCTATCTTGCTTTACATTCCGGACCATACTCATAGGCGCCTTGGAGGTGTCCGCCTCTTTGAGTTGAGACCCGGAGTAGAGTCCTTTACTGATATTATCTTGTGGTACTTTCGTTTGGCTTTGTCCACAGGAACTGCAAAAAACAAACATAAAGAACAAAGTATAGATGAATACGTATTTCATAATTTTTTCTATTTAATTATAGGCAACAGGAACACTGCCAGACCTATCTGCTGCATTACTTTTAGACATCGGGCTGGTAAACGACATTCTTAACGCCAGGTTGCTACGGAGCCTGTGCAGATGAGTGAATTAGTCCTGTGAGCATAATGAGCAGGCTTTTCAAAACGGTTCCTTTATTTTTCATATCCTGTTAAAGTTTGATACAGCGAACCTACTCTAATCCTTTCAGCTTCAGGGGTTAGGATTGTAAATTAAAATGTAAAACTTTGTAAATTATTGTAAATACAGTGCCGCAGACCTTAGAACCCGTTGTCTAAGATCACACGATAGTCCACCATCCTTTATACAGCTAAACTAAAGGTCTCATAGCAGGGAAACGCTCCCCCTCGTATTACAATTTCAGCAATCGTAACCGGTGCTGCCCCTGGTTAATAATGATCATATATACGCCCGGCCGCCAATGATCCGTGCTTAACCTGTTATTGCCAGTATTAAGATTACGGTATATCAACTCGCCATTCATATCATACACTTCAATCCGGAATGATTGACCGGCCAGCCCTTTAATATATACCGCTCCGCGTGCTGGATTAGGATATAACATCGGATCGGGACCTGATAATAACGGCTCACCGGCTTGCTTGCTTAAGCCTTGGTTTTTGAAATGACTGTTCACCATAAACGGTGTGATCTGCTGCAGGCTATTCAGCGCGCACACGCTATCGGGGATAAATTTACCTTGTACCCGCTCAAACAGGATCCGGTGCCCGGCCGCATTCAGCTCTACGCCATTGCCGCTGTTGTAATCAGCTAATATATAACCATTCGCATCTCCCAGCCCGGTCCAGAAATCAATGGCTTTATTACCAAAGTATTTGTTGATAGTATCCCGCATTTGAAGCAGCCGGCCTGCCGCTGCATATCCCAGGTTGCTGCGCGGTTGCGGAGTACCCACCCATAGCGGAATATTGCTTTGCGCTGCGGCGGCTTTCAATGCCAGGTAATTGGCTGTTTGTTTGGCCAGCGGAAAGCCCCTGGCTTCATCGCTATGCGGCATATTAATAATGATCACATCCGGATCCAGCGCAATAGCCCGGGTAATATTATTGTTGGGATCTACGGCAAACGTGGCGCCGTTGATCGTATAGGAAGGCGTACCCGTTGGCAGTATGCTCTGTGTTACAAACTCCCCGCGCGATAAATTAATGATGGTATCCTGCGCATTATGGGTCTGCTTCAGATACCGTTGATAACGGAACACCCAGGCGCTGTCCCGGTTGGACAGCCCATTACCCCAGGCGGTAGAAGAGCCTAATACAACAATACGCAGGGGCGCGGTGCAGACAGGCGGGGTACCGGTAGTATCCGTAGGTGGCGTGGTAGTAGTATCTGTAGGCGGAGTGGTAGTAGTATCTGTTGGTGGGGTGGTAGTAGTATCTGTTGGCGGGTTAGTATTGGCGCACAGCGTATCCGGTATATATTCGCTTACCACTCGTTCAAACAATATCCGCTGGCCCGCGGCATTAAAATGTACATCATCCCCGCTGTTGTAAGCTGGCACGATATAACCGTTAGACTGCGCCAGCGTGGTCCAGAAATCAATGGCCTTACTGCCAAAGTATTGGTTGATGGTATCCCGCATTTGCTGCAGCCGGCCCGCTGCTGCATATCCCAGGTTGCCCCGCGGCTGTGTGGTGCTCACCCATAGAGGGATATTGTTTTGCGCCGCCACCTGTTTTAACCGGAGATAGTTAGCCGTTTGCACCGCTAGTGGAAAGCCCCTGGCTTCATCATTGGTAGGCATATTAATGATGATAGCATCCGGCTGCAGCGCAATGGCCCGGTTAATATTATGTGTGCTATCCACCCGGAAAGTAATGCCAAACACGGTATACGCCGCCGTGCCCGTAGGCTGTATCTCATGCGTGGTAAACCCGCCAATGGCCAGGTTGATAATAGTGTCTGCCGGGTGGTGATTTTGTTTCAGATACCGTTGATAGCGGAATACCCAGGCGCTGTCCCGGTCGGGCAGCCCATTGCCCCAGGCGGTAGAAGAGCCCAGCACTACAATACGGATAGGGGTATTACATGATTGGGCATAGCTATAGCAGCTGGCTACTAAGAGGGAAAATAACAGTAAAACGCGTTTCATGGAAACTAAGCTTGAAAGGTTGATAAAAAGGGGTTTCAACTCATTCAGCAGGGGTATGCGGTATAGGGCAGAGGGTATGCGGTATAGGGGACTACAGATATTACTTTAATGGTTACAACCACAGGTACAGGTACACTAAATATGCCAGCAAAGATAAGCGGATACGCATAACGGTGGCATTACGCGATCGGATATCTTATACTTTAATTACTAATATTCTTTTATATGTCTAATGCCGCCTGACTATATTGTCGCATTCTCCCACCCATAATGTCATTTTCAGGTACCATCCCTTATAAAATGACCACGTAGCTTTGTAATATCCAAAGCTGTATGTATTCACCGCAAAAAATTGATGTGATGGACAATCGTACAAAAAACGCAAAGCCAGCCAGCATCGGCGAATATATCGCCGGCTTTCCTCCAGAAGTTCAACAGGCGCTGGAACAGGTACGTGCTACCATCAGGAAAACAGTGCCGGATGCGCAGGAAGCTATCAGGTATGCGATGCCCACTTTCATCCACCAGGGCCACAACCTTGTCCACTTTGCGGCATTTAAGCGCCATATCGGCTTTTATCCGGCGCCTACCGGCAATAAATCATTTGAAGCAGCGCTTGCGGGGTATAAAACAGGCAGGGGCTCCGTACAATTCCCACTGGATAAACCCATGCCATTGGAGCTGATTGTGAGGATCACGGAATATGAGATCCGGCGATGGGAACAAAAGAAAAAGATTTAGGACTACACCGCTACCGCATCCCCTCTGAACTGCGTAGGCCTTACCCCCGCAAAATGTTTAAAGAACCGGCTAAAATGCGAGCTGGTATCAAAATTCAGTTGATCTGCTATCTCCTTAACGCTATACGCCGCAGTGCTCAACAGATACTGCGCCTCCAGGTAGATCCGCTTATGGATCACATGCAGCGCTGTTTCCCCGGTTTCATGCTTTACCTGCTCGCTCAGATGTTTGGCGGTTACATGCAACAGGTCCGCATACTGCTGTACCGTACGTATGGTCAGGAAATGTTCTTCTACCAGTTTGCGGAATGCTGTCGTTAGCTGAAAAGGCCGTCCCGCATGCCGTACTGGCTGTAACAGGGTCTTACCCTGTGCGCGGTCTACTTCATACAGCAGCTCCACCACCAGCAACCGTACCATCTGCAGGTAATGCGGGCGGGCATGCTGGTATTCCCGTTCTATTTTGGTGAAGAGTTCCAGCACTGCGGCAAACTCCTGCTCATCCAGGTGGTAGAGTGGGGGATAGGCGGGGTTCAGCTCCAGCAGGCTGTCTACAATATGATCTTTGATAAATGTGTTGGCGATAAAATCCTTTTTAAACAGGATCATATACAACAACAGGTCGTCGGAAGCATCCTCAAAGGAGTGAAAATCGCGGGGGGTGATAATATGGATGGTATGTGGGGTTACTTCAAATGTAAAAGGGCCGGCGGTTTTCTGGCAACGGCCCCGCATACACAGCACGAGCGCAAAATGATCGGTCTTGATAGGAGCGCCCCGTTTAAGGCCGCCCTCCTGGCTCAGTATGGCAAAATCGCCCGCAGGCAGGGCACACATGGTGTCATCTTCGCCAAAGCCTTTCCATTGTTTTCTCGATGGCAGGTAATACCTGATCGTATTGGAAATATCCAGTCTTACTGCTTCCTTGTTCATGTTCGTTTGATCCTTACAGCCAATAAATTGCTCGCAAATTTAAGTAACTTTAAGTCAGCGAAATGTCACCAAAATGAGTCAGATGAACCCGGTTACCGTCGAATGGCTGCAATCCATTAATGCAATTAAGGATGTACCCGCCCCACAATTACAATGGTTTATAGATAACAGTGAGCACTATATTGTGCCTGCCGGCGGCTTCATTTTCGAAGAGGAAACGCCGGCCAACCGTACCATCGTTATCATAGCAGGCCGGGTACGGTTATACTGGATGCAGGGCAACGAAGCGCGGGAAGTGGCCGTGCTTGAGCCAAAGGCCATTACCGGCTACCTCCCCTTTTCCCGGGCTGTAGTGGCAAATGTGAATGGGGAAGCCCAGGAAGATACAGAGGTCCTTTGCATGCCCAAGGATAAATTGTACGAGGCCGTCCGCCTGCATTTTGAGCTCACCCAGGCCCTGGTACATATCATGTCAGACCGTGTACGGGCTACTACCTCGTATGAGCAGCAACATGAAAAGATGATGGCGCTGGGCAAACTCTCTGCTGGCCTGGCCCATGAGCTCAATAACCCGGCTACCGCCATTATAAGGGGCGCAACCTCCTTAAAACAGCACCTTAAACTGGTGCCGGAAACCTTTAAATCCATTATGGCCATCCGTATGACGGTAGAGCAGGTGGATTCCGTGAACCACCACCTCTTTGCCATCCTGCAGCAAACAGAAAGGCCCACCCTTACGCTTATGCAACGTTCAGAAAGGGAGGATGAGCTGATTGACTGGCTGGATGGGTACAAAGTAGATAACGCCATGGAGATCGCGGAGAACATGGTGGATTTTGGCTTTACCGTGCAGCACCTGGATGAGTTTAAGGACAATATCCCGGATGCCAGCCTCTCCGCCGTATTTAACTGGATCAATGAGAACCTGGTCACAGAAAGGATGGTAACGGACATTGAAGACGCCTCCCGCCGTATAGAATCCCTTGTAAAATCCGTGAAGGTGTTCACGCATATGGATAAGGGCCATGATAAACAGCTCACAGATGTGCATAGCGGTATCCAGAATACCCTGGTGCTCCTGCAGCACCGCCTGCGCAAAGGCAATATAGAGCTGGTGGAGCATTATGATACTACGCTGCCACCCATCCAGGCCTATGTAGGGGAGCTGAACCAGGTATGGACCAATCTTATTGACAATGCCCTGGACGCCATGGAGCCGCAACACAAAGGCGTACTGGAAATACATACGGAAAAAGACGGCAACAACTGTATCAAAGTATCCGTGATCGATAGCGGCCCCGGTGTGCCGGCAGATATCCAGTCGCAGGTATTTAATCCCTTCTTTACCACCAAAGAGATAGGCAAAGGCACCGGCCTGGGCCTGGATATAGTACAACGCATTGTGATCACTCAGCATAAGGGCACTGTAAAGCTGAGCTCAGTGCCCGGCCGTACGCAGTTTTCAGTATCCCTGCCCATCAGGGGATGAAAGCAGCCGGGATATATGCGCGCGAAATTGTAATTTTCCGCCGCGGGAACATGTCAACTTAAACCGTAGTCAACACAATGGATCAACCTTTAATTTTCTGTATTGATGATGATGCGCAGGTGCTGCGCGCCATCGTTCGTGACCTTAGGACCCAATATCGCAACCAATATAGGATCATCAGCACTACCGTGGTGCATGAAGCGCTGGATAGCCTGCTGGAGCTCAAGAATAAAGGCGAGACCATCGCCATGTTCATCTCCGATCAGCGTATGCCGGAAATGGAAGGCGTTGCTTTCCTGGAGAAGGCCATGCAGTTCTACCCGGAAGCCCGCCGCGTGCTGCTTACCGCCTATTCAGATACCGATGCCGCCATCAGGGCCATCAACAGCGTACAGCTGGACTATTACCTGGTAAAGCCTTGGGCGCCGCCGGAAGAAAAGCTGTACCCCGTGCTGGACGAGCTGCTGGAAGATTGGCAAACCATCTATCACCCGGAGTTCCGGGGCATTAAAGTGGTAGGTTACCAGTTCTCCCAGCAGTCGCATGCCATTAAAGACTTCCTGGCCGGCAACCTGATCCCGTACCAATGGCTGGATATCCAGGCCATGGACGAGGCGCCCCGCCTGCTGGAACTGAACGGCCTTACCGTACAGGACCTGCCGGTGGTGTTTTATGAGGATGGCTCCCACACCGTAAAACCAAACATCCGTGAGCTGGCAGGCAAAGTGGGCCTGAACCCCCAGGTAAAACATGATGTATATGATGTGGTGATCATTGGCGCAGGCCCCGCAGGACTGGCAGCCGGCGTATACGGCGCATCAGAAGGGTTAAAGACATTGCTGGTGGAAAGACGCGCTCCCGGCGGACAGGCAGGTACCAGCTCCCGTATAGAGAACTACCTGGGCTTCCCTACGGGGTTAAGCGGGGCAGAGCTTACCCGCCGCGCCATTGCGCAGGCTACCCGTTTAGGCACGGAGTTCATTACGCCGCAATCCGTAAAAGATATACAACAACAGGATGGATATAATAAGATCATCCTGGAAGATGATACGGTGATCAATACACGCGCGGTGATCATCACCACTGGCGTGGATTACCGCAAGCTGGAAACCAAAGGTATCTCTGACTTTACCGGCGCAGGCATCTACTACGGCGCCGCTATGACAGAAGCCACGGCCTGCAAAGACAAGGAAGTATACATCGTTGGCGGCGGCAATTCCGCCGGTCAGGCCGCCATGTATCTCTCCCGCTTTGCCAAAAATGTGTATATCATCATCCGTAAGGATGATCTCACCAGCACAATGTCCGCCTACCTGATAGACCAGATCAACGGCGCCTCCAATATCAGCCTGCTGCCCCGCACAGAGATCGCGGAAGCCAAAGGCTGCGAAAAACTGGAAGAGCTGGTGCTCATTACCATAGACACGAAGGAGACCAGCACCCGCCCGGCAGACGCCCTGTATGTTTTCATAGGCGCCAGACCCTTTACAGATTGGATAGCCTTGAACATCATCAAGGACGATAAAGGCTTTATCGAAACCGGCCGCGACCTGAAAAGCTATCCTAACTTTAACAAGATCTGGAAGCAGCAGCGCGATCCGTATATGCTGGAAACCAGCTGCCCCGGCATCTTTGCCGCCGGTGATGTGCGCGCCCGTGCCATGAACAGGGTAGCCGCCGCCGTGGGCGAGGGCTCTATGGCTATCAGTTTTGTACATAAATATCTGGCAGAAGTAAAATAATATATCCATATGGCACAACAGGACCTTTGTAAACATCTCACCGCCCTCAAGGAGATCGTCACCGCAGAAAAATATGAGTGCGAAGAATGTGTAAAACACAACGGCAGCTGGGTGCACCTCCGCACCTGCCAAACCTGTGGCGTTACCCTCTGCTGCAATGATTCCCCGGCACAGCATATGTCGCAACACCAGCATCAGTCAGGCCACCCGGTCATATCTTCTGCGGAGCCGGGAGAGCGCTGGGTATGGTGCATGAAGGATGATGTATTTGCAGAATATTAATATAAGATTTAAACTATATGCCTATCTTTAGGTGGATATAATATCCGCCTGGCGGAGTATTTGAAAAACCATAACGAGCAGTAGTGTAGTAGTACGAGTAGCAGGGCCTTATATCTGGAAAAACTGTAAAGACCAACGAGCAGTAGAACCAATATCCGATGCACCGAAAAACCTATAAACCCTTAAAATAGAACCGTCTATGAGAAAAACCTATGCCGTCCTGGCTGCAGGATTGCTATGTATTGTCAGTTTGTTCGCCAGAGCGCAGAACAAGCCTTTCCCGCAAGCCGTTAGCTATCCCGGCTGCATTAAGCCCAACAACGTTTCCCAGGCAGACATGAACACCAGCGTGGCCAGCTTCTACGACTACTGGAAGTCCAAGTACCTGAAAAACAACCTGTCCTCCCTGCCCGGAGGTTATTACATTAAAGGAGAGATCAGCGGTAGCGCAGAAGGCTACACGCCCTTAGGCTCTTCTGAAGGTCAGGGTTATGGCATGGTCATTACCGTATTAATGGCCGGTCATGATCCCAATGCACACGCTATCTATGATGGCCTCTTTAAAGTTGCCCGCGCTTATCACAGCTCCATCAACAACAACGTGATGGGTTGGGTAGTTGCCGATAACACTGGCGCCCAGGGCCATTTTGATTCTGCTACGGATGGTGATATCGATATCGCCTACTCCCTCATCCTGGCGCACTACCAGTGGGGCTCCACCGGCGCTATCAATTACCTGGCAGAAGCAAAAAAGATGATCACCAACGGTATCAAAGCCGCTAACGTTACCTCCACCAACCGCCTGAACCTGGGCGACTGGGACAGCAAAAGCGCGCTCAATACCCGTCCTTCTGACTGGATGCTGAGCCATATGCGCGCCTTTTACCAGGAAACAAATGATGCTACCTGGTTAAACCTGATCAATAACCTGTACAGCGTGTACTCCCAGTTCAGCAACAAGTATTCTCCTACCACAGGCCTGATCTCTGACTTTGTAGTAAAGAATCCCCCGGAGCCGGCTCCCAAGAATTTTATTGACGAAGGCCCGCAGACCAATGAGTATAACTACAATGCCTGCCGTGTGCCCCTGCGCGTGGTAATGGATTATGCCCTCTATGGCTCTGCCAGCGCCCAGTCTATCTCTAACAAGATCGCTACCTGGATCATCCAGAAATCTGGCGGCAACCCTGCCAGCATCCGCGATGGTTACCAGCTGAATGGTACTGTTTCCGGTTCTGATCCTGAAGCCGTATTCGTAGCACCTTTTATAGCCGCTGCCGTAGCTAACAGCGCTAACCAGGCATTCGTGAACAGTGGCTGGAACTTCCTGAAAACAAAGAAATCCGGCTACTATAGTGACTCTTACAGCCTGCTTTGCCAGCTGTTCATCTCCGGTAACTGGTGGAAACCTGAAGCCGGTGGCACCACGCCTCCGCCGGCTACGGCTATTGCCATACCCGGCACGGTAGAGGCAGAGAACTTCACCGCCATGAACAATATCCAGACAGAAGCTACCACTGACGCCGGTGGTGGCCAGGACGTTGGCTATATCGATGCCGGCAGCTGGATGGAATATAAAGTGGATGTACAGACCGCAGGCGCTTACACCGTGCAGTTCCGCGTAGCCAGCGAAAGCGGCGGCGGTACTTTCCAGCTCAAAAAAGGAGATACCGTACTGGTGCCCACTACCACCGCGCCTTCTACAGGCGGATGGCAGAACTGGACCACCGTTACCGCTACCGTGAACCTGGCTGCAGGGGTGCAAACACTCCGCTTCCAGGCGCTGAGCGCAGGCTTTAACCTGAACTGGATGCAGTTTGCCACTACCACCACTACTGATCCGGGTGATGATCCGGGAGACGATCCGGGTCAGGATACTACCGGCGCGCCCATTGGCCAGACCATCTGGCTGCAGGGCTTCAACGGCCAGTACGTAAGCTCCAAGAACGGCGTAGGCCCCATGTGGTGTAACGCTACTGCTGTAGGCGGCTGGAACCAGTTCCTGGTACAGGATGCCGGTAACGGTAAAATCACGTTGAGCAACAACGGCCTGTATGTTTCTTCTGAGAACGGCGAACAGGCTATGACCTGCAACCGCGATATGCCACAGGAATGGGAACAGTTCGACTGGATCGAAAATGCAGACGGCACCATCTCCCTGAGAGGCAACAATGGTATGTTCGTATCTTCTGAGAACGGCGAACAGGCTATGAACTGCGACCGTCCGGAAGCACAGGGCTGGGAAGCCTTTAACTGGGGTGTTGCAGGCGCTGCTGCCCGCAAAACAGCGGTACTGGCGCCCGCGCAGGATGCCAAAGCCGAAGCCCTGCAGATAAGCGTATATCCCAACCCGCTACGTAGCAACGCCACCGTAAGCTTCTCTACAAAAGAAGCCGGTCATGTATCCATATCCCTCTTTAACAGCAGGGGAGAACAGGTACAGGTACTGCTGAATAGCAACGTAGCCGCAGGTACCCATACACAGTCCTTTGCGGCAGCTACCCTGCCTACCGGTATGTATGTGCTGAAAGTGATTTACAATGGTAAGATCATCACCCATAAGCTGGTGAAACAATAGCACCGGAAGGAAACTCCTGTTACTATCCGGTTTCCATAAAAGAGAGGCGGCTCGTTGCATTGAGCCGCCTCTTACTATTTTGATACTATTTTACCTCTTTTCACAAAAGCCTTTCCTTCGGTTTAGGTTCGCTTAAGGTTCGGTAGAGGTATATATTAGCTATATTGCTAAAATACCATCAGTTTGGTGTCCTTTTTTTGCTTATATTCAATGGTTTACTTCGTATTCATCTCATACTTATACTTCACCATCCCCAACAGCTCCCTTCCTTTTCCATACGCCTCCTCTTTATCAGGCAGTCCCTGCTGGGTATAGGAATACCGCCAGATCGTATAATCCCCTGTTTCCGCGTTTACCGTGGTCATTTGGGATAACCGTTGCTGCGCGTCATACTCAAACATATAATCCGGCAGCATCCGTTTCTTGGCACGGTTAAAACGGAGTACATCCGTTAGCCTTCCCTGGCTATCATAGTTATAATAGATGCGGGGGCTGTACAGGTTCTTCCCGTACTCCTGCTCCTCCGTTACCCGGCCCTGTTTATCGGTCTTAAACAACACCGTAGTGGAGTCCGCCCCGCCCAGGCTCTTTTTATGGATCATGCTGGCCAGGTATCCCAGGCTGTCATATATATAATACCGGGTTTCCGTAATGCGGATCTTACCCCCGCCCGGCGCCTGCGACTGGGAAACGGTCTGGATATCCGTGATCCGGCCGGCCGTATCATACCGGTATTGTACCGTACTGATACTGCTCTCCGTACTATCGGTGGTTTTGGTAAGCCGCCCGTTGCCGGAGAAGGTGGAGGTCATAACAGACAGTCCCGTGCCCCTGGACTGGGTAATGGACCGCATTTGCCGGTAATTGGGCGATAACACCCGCTGGCACCTGAAATCATTATCCGTGTCCATATTCGCGTCCAGGCTCTGAACATGTTGCACCCGTACCTGGTGCTCCTTCAGCAGAGACATATTATCCGCCGTCTGGCGGGTATTGTAGATGTCCTGGTAATAATATTGGGCCGTACCGCGCCCGGCAAACCATAACAGGCAAAGCCCCAGTAAACAGATCTTTCTAGTGTGATGCATAGTTTAATTAAACAGTGACAAAAATACTAACGTTCAGATCATTTGAAAATTTTTCAGATATATAAGATTTATTCGCCTTGGGTATTGATGATCTTTTGTTATTTTTAAGCCGCAACCTAAAATCTTTGAAAACGCAACACTTACGGCAGGATAAACACTGCCTGAACTGTGGAACGGAAGTTCCTGAACGGTATTGTACGCATTGTGGACAGGAAAATACTGTCCCGCATGAATCTTTTGGCCACCTTGTAAAACATTTTGTGGGAGACGTGCTCCACTACGACTCCCAGTTCCTCGTTACGCTTAAGTACCTGTTATTCAGGCCCGGAAAGCTAACAAAGGAATACATGGCCGGCCGCCGCGTATCATACGTAAATCCGGTCAAATTATACATTTTTATCTCTTTTGTGTTCTTCCTTACCATGGCTATGTTGTCACATAGCAGACATACGGAAGAAGCAGCGGAAGGTAAGGATAAAAAGGAAACCGGTACCCGTACCAACGTGGTCGCCAATCCCCGCGCGGCATTGGAGATTCTGAGCGCCGTGAACGACAGCGTGCGCAAACATGCCTACGACGGCATGGAGCTCACCGCGCAGGACTCCGCGGAAATGGCCAAAGATACCGCCACCGCAGCCAAACGGCAGGAAAAGATCCGCGCCGCGGCCGTGCTGGACCCCGTAAGCGTATACGGCACCAAACACCATTACGATTCCGTGCAGAATGCCCTGCCCAAGGAACAGCGGGATAACTGGAGCAAACGCCTGTTCATCCGCCGGGCCCTCTACCTGCATGAGCATTACCAGAACGGGGACTTTATGGAGGATATCAAGCATAACTATCCCAAAATGATGTTCCTGCTGTTGCCCCTTTTTGCCCTGTGGCTAAAAGTGGTCTATAACTGGAAACGCTGGTACTATACGGATCATGCTATCTTCTCCCTGCATTTCCACTGCTTTGCCTTTGTGGTCATGTTTATAGGTATGCTGCTGGACTACTGGTTCAGCGATTCAGATCCTTTTATGGGCTGGGCGCTCATCGTGACCTGGATCTACCTGTTATTTGCTTTAAGGAATACCTATAGCCAGTCATTCCGGCGCTCCCTGGCAAAAGCAGTAGCATTAACGATAGGTTACGGTATTACTTTTGGCATTATATGGCTGCTCATGGCGGTATTGGTATTGGCGGTAATTCTGTAAATTTAGCCATGCAACCAGAACATATAATCGTACACCAACAGGCCGCAACCCATGTTGCGCATATCCAATTGAACCGTCCCCAGGCACTGAATGCATTGAACCTGCAACTGATGACAGAGCTGAAAACAGCCCTGCAGACACTGGACGCAGACGAACAGGTCCGCGTTATCATAATAAGTGGCAATGAAAAAGCGTTTGCAGCTGGGGCTGATATCACACAAATGGCGGGCAAGAGCGCCATCGATATGTATAATATCGACCAGTTCAGCACCTGGGATACCATCAAAAAAACAAAGAAACCCCTGATTGCAGCCGTTAGCGGTTTCGCACTGGGAGGGGGATGCGAATTGGCCATGATCTGCGACATGATCGTAGCCAGCGAAACCGCCCGTTTCGGACAACCGGAAATAAAGATCGGGGTAATGCCCGGCGCCGGCGGCACACAACGTCTTACCAGGGCCGTAGGAAAAGCCCTGGCCATGGAAATGGTGCTCACCGGCCGTTTTATCACCGCAACAGAGGCCCTGCAGGCTGGCCTCATTAACCGTATTGCCCCGGTAGAGCTCTACCTGGAAGAAGCCGTTAAACTGGCCTCGGAAATAGCCGCTATGAGCCCGCTGGCCGCCAAAATGGCTAAAGAGGCAGTGCTCAAGGCGTTCGATAGCTCCCTGGAAGAAGGGCTGCACTTCGAACGCAAGAACTTCTACCTCCTTTTTGCCTCAGAAGACCAGCAGGAAGGTATGCAGGCTTTTATCGAAAAAAGGGCCCCTGCATTCAAAGGCAGATAACCGTTAAAGGCCGGTCGTCCAACGATCCCTCTACACCGTAAAAGGCAGTTTGCTGCAGCATGTCCGCAGCTATAAAAAATTTGTACCCGGCTGCCCGTCGCCGCTGCAAACTGCCCGCTTGTTAAACCCCCGGAAAATGACAGACAAAATGACGACCATCACAACCATGACTATGAGAAAGCTGTTGCCTTCACTGCTATGCATGCAATTATGTGCATGTAAGGAACCCGTTCCCCGTAAACAGGAACAGCGTCTGCCTGACTCCGCCAGTATTCCATCCGCAGATACCATGATCCCCGGTAATGATACCATCATTGCCAACCAGATCACGTCCTGGAGCCGCTTCGAGGACTATGCCGGCCACTACGCGGGCGAAGTGGAGCTGCTGCAGAAACAGCCCCTTAACCAACGCTACCGCCAGCTGCTGGGAAAAGATACCACCCTCTTCCTCCAACGTCTGCAGGTAGCCCCGCCCATAGAGCTGGATGGCACGATCCTTTACAACGACGGCTGCAAACCGCATAACTGCGCCTCAGACGAAGCCGCCATCGCCATCAATATGACCCGGGATATCATCTACATAGGTATAGCAGTTAACGGCCGCGTAAAACTCTACGCGGAAAACCAGGATACCGCCTTCCCGCAACGCCTCCTGGAATGGAAACAGAAATTCCGCTGAAATTATTTTTCTCACTATATTCAATGCGTGATCGGTAACACGGGGTGGGCTATACGTTCCAGACTCTGCAATAACGCGGGTTACGAAAGATCAGAAAATTGGAAAAGCAGTAGCAGGCTACTGAAGGAACAATTAAATTTGCGCCAATTGAATAGCTATGGTTAAAACTACATTTCTGCTTGTGGATGACGATGCGGACGATACCGCCCTCTTTGAGGAGGTATTGGAGCAGGTGGACCCGTCCATCGGCTTCCGTGTGGCCACCAACGGGCAGGAGGCATTGGAGATGCTCAGATCGGACAGCGAGGCTTTGCCGGATATTATTTTCCTGGACCTGAACATGCCCCGCATGGACGGCCGCCAATGCCTGGCGGAACTGCAGCAGGATGACAGGCTCAAACAGATCCCCGTGATCATGTATACCACCTCCTCGCAGCCCAGGGATATAACACAGGCCCTCCAGAACGGCGCCCTTTGTTATATTACAAAACCAGCCAACCTGCGTGATCTGGAAGAAATAATCTCAGTAATAGCCGGCAATGCGCATAGCGGCCTTACCGAAGCGCTTAAACGCTTAAGTACCAGCGTCCCTGCCTGTATAGTTTCCTAATCTTTTTCGTTTTCACTATGATTCTGATCGTTGATGATAAACAGGAAAATCTGTACTCGTTAAAAGCCCTGCTCCGCCTTAACCTATACGAGGTGGATACCGCCGCTTCCGGAGAAGAGGCCCTTAAAAGGATTCTCAAGAACGAATATGAGTTGATTATCCTCGATGTTCAGATGCCCGGTATGGATGGGTATGAAGTGGCGGAGACCATTACCGGTTACAGCCGCTCTAAAGATATCCCCATCATCTTCCTCTCCGCCGTAAATATCGATAAGCGCTTCATTACCAAAGGATATACCTCCGGCGGCGTGGATTATGTTACCAAACCTTTTGACCCGGATATCCTGCTGCTGAAGGTGAAGACCTTCACCCGCCTGTACCGGCAAACAAAAGAGCTCAACGATATACGCGAAACCCTGGAGCAAAAAGTGGAGGAGCGTACCCGCGAGCTGGTGCAGGCCAACCGCGAGCTGGAGATCAGCAACGGCGAGCTGCAACAGTACGCTTTCATCGCCTCTCACGACCTGCAGGAGCCCCTGCGTAAGATCATCACCTTTAGCCGCCTGGTCATGGAACGTTTTATCGAAAACATACCAGACGCTTACCAGTACATGAATAAGGTGATCATGTCCGCAGAGCGGATGCGTAACCTCATCAACGACCTGCTCAGTTATTCCCGCCTGTCTGATACGCCGCGTTTCAATAGCTGCAACCTTAACCTGGTGCTGCAGGAAACCATGGCAGACCTGGAAGTGGTGGTAAAGGAAAAAGAAGCGGTGCTCCACATCAGCGAGCTGCCCATGATAGAGGCCATCCCGGATCAGATGCGGCAGCTCTTCCAGAACCTGATCAGCAATGCGCTCAAATTCTCCCGTAAGGATACCGCGCCCATGATAAAGATCTGGGCAGAGCTTACAGACGAGCCCTCCTTCGAGGGGACCACCGCACCCACAGGCCTGTATTGCCGTATCTACATAGCGGATAACGGTATCGGCTTTGATGAAATGTACCTGGAAAAGATCTTCCAGATGTTCCAGCGCTTGCATGGCAAAGGGGAATACGACGGCACCGGCATTGGCCTTACCATCGTAAAAAAGATCATACAACAGCATAACGGCCTTATAACCGCCGGCAGCAGGGAAGGGGAGGGCGCCACCTTTATAATGCTGCTGCCTGTAAAACAATCCGTCATCGTACAAACAGAACCGCTGGGATAAATCATACACACAATGAAAGAGTCTTTCAAAAGGAATTTATTGGTCAGTTATGGGCTATCGTTCTTCCTGGTGATCATCAGCTCAATAGCTTCCTACATGAGCATCCATAACCTGCTGGAAAGTCAGGGCCTGGTAGATCATACCAACAGTGTCATCAACAAACTGGAGCGGGTGATCTCTGTACTGAAGGACGGTGAAACCGGCCAGCGCGGTTTCCTGCTCACCGGCAGGCAGGAGTTCCTGGAGCCTTATAGCGGCGCCCGTGAAGAGGCCCTGCATCTTATTGATGAGGTGCAGGAACTAACGCTGGATAACCCTTCTCAGCAAGCATCCCTTGAGGAGCTGCGCAGTACCACCACACTACGTTTTGCGCAACTGCAGGATCTCATTGACGCCAGGAAGCGCGGCACAGCCGCATCCGTGGAAGACCTGAACCGCGGCCGCGAACAGATGGTGAGCTCCCGCCGTTTGGTACAGGTCATGCAGGACCGCGAACAGGCCCTGCTGCTGCAACGTACCAATAAAGCCAACCAATTTGCGGCGTATACGCCCACCCTTATTGTCATCGCTTCCTTCTTATCGCTGCTCGTAGCGGTTGTATCCTTCCTGCGCGTAAATTCAGACTACGAGAAGCGGAAAGTGCTGCAGCTGGCCCTCCAGCAAAAGGACGAGGATACCAGCCGCCGCCTGCACCTTATCCAGGGCATTGCAGATAAGATCTCCGGTGGCGACTATGCCATCCGGGTGGGTGATGCAGGTAAGGACGTACTGGGCTCCCTGGCCGGCTCCCTTAATAAAATGGCGGAATCCCTGCAGCATTCCTTCAATATCCTGTCTGATAAAGAATGGTTGCAAACCGGCGTGGCCAACCTGAATGAAATGCTCATCGGCGAAAAACGCCCGGATGTGATCACCTCACAGGCTATACAATTCATTGCGGAATATGCCCGTGCACAGGCAGGCGCTTTCTATCTCCTCAAAAATGAAGATACCCTGGGCCTGGTAGCTGGTTATGGGCTGGATAAAGAGCGTACGCCCGCCCAGGTTACCATAGGCGAAGGCCTGGCCGGCCAAAGCGCGGCCTCCGGTAAGGAAATGCTGCTGGAGAATGTGGCAGACGCCCAATGGACCATCAACAATACCAGCGGCCGCATACAGCCGGATACCGTCATTGCCATCCCCGTATACCATGAGCGCCTGCTCAAAGGCGTAATGGAACTGGCGTCTCTGGATAGCTTTGGCCCCGTAACCCGGGAGTTCTTTAAAGCGGTCTCCTACAATGTAGGCCTGGCCATCCATAGCGCGCACGACCATCAGCGCCTCCAGGACCTCCTGGCAGAAACACAGGCGCAGTCAGAAGAATTACAGGCCCAGCATAGCGAGCTGGAAAACATCAACACAGAGCTGGAAGCCCAGTCGCAGAAATTGCAGGCCTCAGAAGAGGAGCTGCGCGTACAGCAGGAAGAGCTGCAACAGGCCAACCAGGAGCTGGAAGAACGCAGCCGCCTGCTGGAAGAAAAGAATGAGCTGATCCTGGAACGTAATTTCGAGATCCAGGGCAAAGCAGAAGAGCTGGCCCTCAGCACCCGTTATAAATCAGAGTTCCTGGCCAATATGTCGCATGAGCTGCGCACGCCGCTGAACTCCATCCTGCTGCTTTCCCGCCTGCTGTCAGAGAACCATGGCGGCAATCTTTCCGGGGAGCAGGTAGAATATGCTACCGTGATCCAGAGCTCCGGCAATGGCCTCCTTACCCTTATAGACGAGATCCTGGACCTTTCCCGTATAGAGTCCGGCAAAATGGAGCTGGAATATGACTATGTACCGCTGGATGAAGTGATCCGGGAAATGCGCTCCCTGTTTGATCCGCTGGCAAAAGATAAGGGCATTAGCTTCCGTATAGAGGCGGCGGATGATCTGCCCAATATGATTGAGACAGACCGCCTGCGCCTGCAGCAGATCCTGCGTAACCTCATCTCCAATGCGCTCAAATTCACCGCCCGTGGCGAGGTTACGTTGCAGATCGCCAAAGAGGCCACCGCCATCTCTTTTGCAGTAAAAGATACCGGCATCGGCATTCCCAGGGATAAACAGGAGACCATATTCGACGCCTTCCAGCAGGCAGACGGCTCTACCCGCCGCAAGTACGGCGGCTCCGGCCTTGGCCTGTCCATCAGCCGTGAATTGGCCAAACTGCTGGGCGGCGAGATCACCCTGCAGAGCGAAGAAGGAAAAGGCAGCGTCTTTACCCTTAACCTGCCACTGCAAAAAGGCGCGGCTATACAACAAACACATGCCGCCGTTACTTCCGCTATTGCACAACCTATACTGGAAGAGTTCCAGTTCCATCCGGAAAATACCAAAGAAGCCTACAATGATCATAGCAGGTATACCGCGCCCTTTATACCGGCCGCCATACCAGACGATCGTAACGCCATTGCCGCCGGCGAAAAAGTGATCCTCATCATTGAGGATGATACCACTTTTGCCCGCTCCCTGCTGGACTATACCCGGCAAAAAGGTTATAAAGGCATCGTAGCCGTACGTGGCGATGAAGGCGTGGAACTGGCTAAAAGCTTCCTGCCCATGGGTATCCTGCTGGATATACAGCTGCCCGTAAAGAATGGCTGGGAAGTGATGGAAGAGCTGAAATCGGACCCGGCTACACGCCCCATTCCCGTACACATCATGTCCATGTACGAAGTAAAGAACAGAAGCCTCTCCCGCGGTGCGGTAGACTTTATCAATAAACCTGTGGATACAGAAAAGCTGGGCGAAGTGTTTGAGAAGATAGAACAGGCCCTCAGCCGCTCTCCCCGTAAAGTATTGATAGTAGAGGAGAACGAGAAACATGCACAGGCGTTGTCTTATTTCCTCGGCAACTTTAACGTAAGCGCAGAGATCAGGAATACCGTGGGCGAAGGCATCAAGGCCCTGGACCGTAGTGAAGTGGATTGTGTGATCCTGGACATGGGCGTACCCGCGCAGCAGTCTTACAATATACTGGAAGATGTAAAGAAAACGCCCGGCTACGAGAACCTCCCCATCATTGTGTTCACCGGCCGCAACCTCTCTTATGTAGAAGAGATGAAGCTGAAACAATATGCAGACTCTATCGTTGTAAAAACAGCGCACTCTTACCAGCGCATACTGGACGAAGTATCCCTGTTCCTGCACCTGGTAGAGGAAAACAAACGGGAACAGAACGTAGTCAAATACCGCCGCCTGGGCGCCCTCAGCGAAGTGCTGAAAGGCAAGGTGGTACTGGTGGCAGATGATGATGTGCGGAATATCTTCTCCCTCACCAAATCGCTGGAAGCGTATGGTATGAAGGTGATCTCCGCCATAGATGGCAAAGAGGCCCTGCGCCAGCTGGAAGAAGTACCCCGCGTAGACCTGGTGCTCATGGATATGATGATGCCGGAAATGGATGGTTACGAAGCGACCCGCCGCATCCGCGAGATACATAAGTACAGCAAGCTGCCCGTGATCGCTGTTACGGCCAAGGCCATGACCGGCGACCGCGAAAAATGTATCAACGCAGGCGCGTCGGATTATATCACCAAACCGGTGGATGTGGATCAGCTCATTTCCCTGTTGCGGGTATGGCTGTATGAATAATTGACCTCAAAAGTGGATGTACGCATGAATAAGACCATTCTCATCATAGATGATGACAGCCGGAACATCTTTGCCCTCAGCGCCGTGCTGCGCGCAAGAGGTTATGCCTGCGTAACAGCCGCAGGTATGAACGAGGCTTTTGCAACCCTTACGGCACAGGATAACATCGGTCTTATCCTCATGGATATGATGATGCCTGATATGGACGGCTACGAGGCCATCCCCAAACTTAAGGCGGCGGAGCAGTGGAAACACCTGCCCGTCATTGCGGTAACGGCGCAGGCCATGGCTGGCGACCGTGAGAAATGCCTGGCCGCCGGGGCGGATGGTTATCTCTCAAAACCGGTAGATATCGATCAGTTACAAGGCATCCTGAAACAGTACGTATGAAGCACGTAGAAGCCAATAACGTAAGGGACGAAGAGCTGGACCTGCTGCTGGATGAATTGTTCCGTACCTACGGCTACGACTTCACCAACTATGCCAGGGCCTCCCTCAAAAGAAGGGTGAACCGCCTCATGATCATAGACCGTTTCCCCAGCTTTGCAGAACTGCTGTACCGCCTGCGGCAGGATCCTGCATATCTGCCCCGCATCGTAGAAGAGCTGACGGTGAACGTAACAGAGATGTTCCGCGACCCCACTATGTTCAAAACCCTGCGTGAGCAGGTGCTGCCCGTACTGGCTACCCACCCCTTTATCCGCATCTGGCACGCCGGCTGCGCTACCGGGGAAGAGGTATACTCCATGGCCATCCTGCTGGAGGAGGCCAACCTGCTGCATAAATCGCTGTTATACGCTACTGATCTGAACCCCTCTGCCATAGAGAACATCCGTAAAGGTGTGTTCCCCCTCAGCGAAATGAAGCAGTATTCAGAGAACTACATCCTCTCCGGTGGAAAGAACGAATTCTCTAAATACTATACCGCCAAATACAACTGGGCCAAATTCGACGACCGTCTGAAATCCAAGATGATCATATCTACCCACAACCTGGTATCAGACCGTTCGTTCAATGAGTTTGTGCTCATCTTCTGCCGGAATGTGCTCATCTATTTTGATAGACACCTGCAGGATAAAGTACTGGATCTGTTTGATGAGAGCCTGGAAAAACTGGGTTTCCTGGTCCTGGGCTCCAAAGAAAATATACGTTTCTCCGGCATAGCCCGTAAATTTAAACAACTGGAAAACAAAGAAAGGATATGGCGGAAAGTGATGTAAGCAAATACCGGATGGTGGTCATCGGCGGCTCTGCAGGCAGCCTGGATGTGATCCTGCGCATCGTGTCCGAAGCGCGGCAGCTCACGCATGTCGCGTTCGTGATCATCGTACACCGCAGTAAATCAGCAGACTCTATCCTGGCAGATCTGCTATCCACCCAAACCCCGTTGCTGGTAAAGGAAGTAGAGGATAAGGAAAGTATTATGCCAGGCATCGTATACATAGCTCCGCCAGACTATCACCTGCTATTGGAGAACGAGCGCACCTTTTCATTGGATGCCTCCGAAAAGATCAACTACAGCCGCCCGAGTATAGACGTTACTTTCGAATCTGCCGCGGATATCTTTGGCCCCGCGCTGGTAGGTATTGTGCTCTCCGGCGCCAATGCGGATGGGGCGCTGGGCCTCAGTGCGATTGCTGCTGCTGGTGGATATACCATTGTGCAGGAACCGGTTACCGCAGAAGTGGATTTTATGCCCCGCCAGGCGATCAATATGACGCGGGTAGATGCGATATTGGAGGGGGAGGAGATAGGCGGTTTTTTGGAGGTGTTGCTGAAAAAAGCATAATGCTATATAAACAGCAAGCCCGCCGATGTATAACACCGGCGGGCTTTTTTATTGCTAACAGCTATTAATTAAACTTCTTCTTCAACTCCGCCAGCTTCGCCTGAAAATCATTCAACGGCGCTGCCGCTGCCTTATTCCCACCAGCCGGTTTACCACCGCCACTATTATTATCCTTTCTTTCCCTGCGCTGCCCGCCGCCGCTGTTATTCCCACTCGCCCCAGGCGTTTCGCTATCCTTCATAGAAAGTGAGATACGTTTACGGGAAGGATCTATCTCCAATACCGTTACCGTTACTTTCTGGTTCAGCTTCACCACTTCATTGGGGTTGCCAACGAACTTGCTGGAAAGATGGGAGATATGCACCAGGCCATCCTGTTTAACGCCTATATCCACAAAAGCGCCAAAGTTCGTGATGTTGGTCACCACGCCGGGCAACACCATGCCGGGTTTCACATCCTCCATGGTACGGATGCCTTCTGCATATTCAAAGATCGCGATCTCATCACGGGGATCACGGCTGGGTTTATCCAGTTCTTTGAGGATGTCTTCCAGCGTGAGCAAACCCACTTCTTCGTTTACATATTCTTTCAGGTTGATCTTCTTACGCAGGTCATCTTTACCTATCAGTTCGGCTACGCTGCAGTGCTGTTGTGCGGCCATGGCCTCTATCAGCGGGTAACGTTCCGGGTGCACGGCAGAGTTGTCCAGCGGGTTATCACCGTTCTCTATACGTAAAAAGCCGGCGCACTGTTCAAACGCTTTTTCACCCAGGCGGGGCACTTTCTTCAACGACGCGCGGTTGCGGAATGCGCCGTTTTCCTTACGGTATTTTACAATATTCTCTGCCAGGGAAGGGCCCAGGCCGGAGATATAGGCCAGCAGGTGTTTGGATGCCGTGTTCAGGTTTACGCCTACCATGTTCACGCAGCTTACCACTACGCGGTCCAGGCTCTGTTTCAGGTGAGACTGGTTTACATCGTGCTGGTATTGGCCCACGCCTATGGATTTAGGATCGATCTTCACCAACTCTGCCAGCGGATCTATCAGCCTGCGGCCGATGGATACTGCGCCACGTACGGTCACATCATAATCCGGGAACTCTTCACGGGCTACTTCAGAAGCGGAGTATACAGAAGCGCCGCTTTCATTCACCATGAATACATTGATCTTGGCGCCAAAGTCTATCTTCTTCAGGAACTCTTCTGTTTCGCGGCCCGCGGTGCCGTTACCTACGGCGATGGCGGCGGTGTTGTATAGCTTTACCCATCTTTTCAGCAGGGCTTCCGCGTCATCGCGTTTATAGTTCTTTTCCAGGGGGAAGATCACGTCGTTATCCAGCATATTGCCTTGCTCATCCAGCGCTACGATCTTACAGCCGGTACGGTAGCCGGGATCCACGGCAATAACGGCTTTGGGGCCCAGCGGGGCGGCCAGCAGCAACTGGCGCAGGTTCTCTGCAAATACGTCAATGGCTTCGGTATCTGCTTTGTCTTTGGTAAGACCGCGGAACTCGTTCTCCAGAGAGGGGCGCAGCAGGCGTTTATAAGAGTCTGCGATCGCTTTGTTCATCTGTTCGCGGTGGGCGCTGCTGCCTTTTACGAACTGTTTATTGATGATCTCCAGCGCTTCGTCCTCTACCGGCGTAATGCTGGCAAACAGGAAGCCTTCTGATTCGCCGCGCATGATAGCCATTACACGGTGGGAAGGGATCTTAGGCAGCTCTTCCTGGAAATCGAAATAGTCTTTGTATTTATTGCCTTCCTCTTCTTTGCCTTCTACCACCTTGGAGGTAAGTACGGCAGTGTGTGTGAACAGCTTACGCAGTTTATCACGTACCTCCGCGTTCTCATTCACCCATTCCGCAATGATATCGCGGGCGCCTTTGAGGGCTTCGTCAGAAGAAGCTACTTTATCATTGATATATTGTTCGGCCAGTGTTTCCGGCGAGCCTTCCAGCTGTTCAAAGATGATCTTTGCCAGCGGCTCCAGGCCTTTTTCAATAGCCTGGGTAGCCCGGGTTTTGCGTTTGGGCTTGTAAGGCAGGTACATGTCCTCCAGCTCTGTAAGGTTCCAGCTGGCTTCCAGTTTACCCAGCAGCTCCGGGGTCATTTTCTCCTGTTCGGTGATGGTCTTGATAATGAACTCACGACGGTCATCTACTTCCTGGTAACGCTTTTTAAGGTCCTCAATCCGGCCTATCTGCACCTCATCCAGGCTGCCGGTCACCTCTTTCCGGTAGCGGCTGATAAAGGGCACCGTAGAGCCCTCTGCCAACAAGTTCATGGTATTTTCTGCCTGTCTGGCTGAGATACCTAATTCCGCAGAAATCAGTGCAATGTGTTTGGTATTCATGAATTAACTAATAATGAATAATTAAAAACTAAGGCCTCTTTTAAAAACCGGCGCAAATGTACTTAAATTGGCTGTTCCAGCAACCGAAAGTTGTTAACAGGGAGCCCTGTATGCCCGTTTGTGGTGATTCTCCACAGGTATTAGACATAACAATACCCCCTGTCCCAAAGTTCGGAAAACTCCATGCAAATTATCCGCCGTTTTGTTTACCGTTGTCCATTGCAATCCCGCTGCCGGCATTTCGCCGTTTCTCCCGTCTGAATAACAAAAAGCCGGCATCCTGCCTGGAATGCCGGCTTTTGTATCCAAAGGAAGCCAGTTCCTTTACGCTGTATGCAAACTTTTTACCGGATCGGCCAGCGCCGCTTTTATAGACTGCAGGCTAACCGTTAGCAATGTGATCAGTACAATGGCGGCTCCGGTGATCAGGAATACGCTTGCTCCCAGGGAAATGCGATAGGCAAAATGCTGCAACCAGTTATAGCTCATCCAGCCGGCCACCGGGAATGCGATCGGTAAGGAGATCAGCACCAGCGTCAGGAAGTCTTTTGATAACAGCAGTACGATATTGCCGGCCGTGGCGCCCAGTACCTTGCGGATGCCGATCTCCTTTTGCCGCCTTTGCGCGGTAAATGCAGCCAGGCCCAATAGTCCCAGGCAACAGATAACAATAGCAATAGCGGCAAAATACCGGAACAATACCGCCACCTGGTTTTCAGAGGTATACAGTAACTGATAATCCTGGTCCAGGAATTTAAAGCTGAAAGGGAAACCGGGGTTATATTGTTTATATAATTGCTCCAGCTGTGCCAGCGTGGCCTTTTCACTGCCGGCCCTGAGCAGGATGGCAATATTTCCCGCATCTGGCGACTGTGGCGCAAGTATAAAAAAACACGGCTTTACCGGTTCGTACAACGATTCAAAATGAAAATCGTTTACCACGCCTACGATCCGTTTCTTTTCCTTCCACTGGGTAACGGTCTTGCCTATAGGGTCCTTTAATCCCATGGCCTTAATAGCGGCTTCATTAAAGATGATCTGCATGCTGTCCCCGCCCCGGGTAAAAGGCTGTCCATCCAGCATCCGTATGCCCATGGTCTCAATAAAACCGTATCCCACAAAAAGGTATTTGAAGGTAACTGCCTGGTCCGGCGACATGCCCTCCCAGCTTATGCCCTGCGTGCCGGTGCCGTTATTGGTCAGCGCACGCCCAAATACAGATGCATGCACGACCCCGTTAATGCTGCTGGCAGCTTCCAGGAACGGTGTGGTATGGTTGGCCAGCGCGCCGTCTTTCTGGAGTACGATCACATGGTCTTTATGCAGGCCCAGGTTCTTGGAATGGATAAACGATACTTGTTGATATACCACCAATACGGCAACGATCAGTATAACAGAAATAACAAACTGAAAAATGACCAGGCCTTTCCGCACTAATAACTCGCGTGCGCTTGTTTTTATAGGGCCTTTTAATACCCGTACCGGGGCAAAGCCGGACAAGTAAAACGCCGGATAGCTGCCCGCCAGCAGCCCTGTGAATAGTGTAATACCCACCAGGAACAGCAGCATACCGGCATTCAGCGGCAGACTAAGCTGCTTGCCGGTAAGCTGGTGCAAAGGCCATAGCAATAATAAGGTTAGCAGCAGGGCAATGATCAGCGACAGGAAGGCCAGCAAAACAGATTCCGCCAGGTATTGCAGGATCAGCGTGCCCCGGCGCGCGCCTACGGCTTTTTTGATGCCCACCTCCTTGCTTCGCCCTGCCGCCCGCGCGGTTGACAGGTTCATGAAGTTTACGCACGCGATCACCAGGATAAAGATGCCCACCAGCATAAACAACCGGATATACCCTATACGGCCGCCCGCCTGTACCCCATCCACATACCTGCCATACAGGTAGCTGCTGCTGTACGGGCGTATGAATAACGATTGATAGGCCTCGCCGGTTTTTGCCTGCAGGTAGCTGCCCAGTTTTTTGCTGAATAATGCCTGACTGGCCCCCGCCTTCAGCAGGATATAGGTATTGGGCTCGCTATTGGTCCAGGCAGAGGCGTTAGCCTCATGCCGCAGGTACAGCGCATATGGGAAAAGGATCTCAAATTGGGCGGTAGCATTGGCGGGCGGGCTTTTAACAACGCCGGCAACCAGGTAAGTACCGCTGTAAGGGTCATTATTCCAGGTTACGCTTTTGCCAACCACCCCCCGGGTGGTATGGAACAGTTTCAGGGCCAGCGCATCTGTAATAACGACCTTCGTGGGCTCCCGTAATGCGGTCAGGCGGTCGCCCTCCAATAGGGGATATGAAAATACCTGCAGGAAATCCGGGCCAACATACTGCTCCTTTACCCGCAGATGCGTATCCCCGGCCGTGAGCACCCCGGTCTGTTTAGCGGGCACGTATACGCCCGTGGCAAATTCGACCTCCGGCATATCTGCAGCCAGCGCCTGTGACAGCGGGCCTGGGGTCATGCTATAGGTCTGGATATGCCCATCCGGCTCCCGGGCGTTCTTCATCACCTGGTACAGCCGGTCATTATGGGCAAAGATATGGTCCACCGCCAGCTCATCGGCTGTCCACAACCAGATCAGCAGCGCACAGGCCAGCCCTGTAGAGAGGCTGCAGATGTTCAGTAACGTGAAATGGCCCTCCTTCCGGAGGTAGCGCCAGGCCGTTTTAAAGTGTGTTGTCAGCATAAAAAGGGTTAAAATGAAGGGTTGTGGCTGTCCTCTGAGGGCCGCCCTGTTAAAGACGCAGCCGGGCAGCTACGGTTGCATCCCCCGGCTCTCACAATTTTCCCTATTTTTAACCCATGGAAATGCTACAAAACGCCTCCTTTGAGCAATTACTGCAGATCATGGACGACCTGCGGGAAAAATGCCCCTGGGACCGGAAACAGACCCTGCAATCTTTACGGCAGCTCACCATCGAGGAAATGTATGAACTGGCAGACGCTATCACAGACAACGACTTTAAAGGTATAAAAGAGGAGCTGGGCGACCTGCTGCTGCATATTGTATTTTACGCCAAAATAGGCGCGGAACAGCAGCAGTTCACTATTCAGGATGTGATCACCGGCATCTGTAATAAGCTCATCCACCGCCACCCGCATATCTATGGCGATGTAAAAGTGGAGAACGAAGAGCAGGTAAAGCAGAACTGGGAAAAGCTGAAGCTGAAAGAAGGCAAGACCTCCGTTTTAGGCGGCGTACCCGTATCCCTGCCTGCCCTGGTAAAGGCCATGCGCCTGCAGGAGAAAGCTAAGCAGGTAGGTTTTGAATGGGATAATACAGAACAGGTGCGCCTTAAGGTAGAAGAGGAGATGGGCGAGCTGGATGAGGCCATCCAGGCCGGCCATCAGCAGGAAATAGAAGACGAATTCGGCGACCTGCTGTTCTCCCTGGTCAATTATGCCCGTTTCCTGAAGGTGGACGTGGAAAATGCCCTGGAACGCACCAACAAAAAGTTCATCCGCCGTTTCCAGCAAATGGAGACCCTTGCCGGCAATAAAGGCCGCGAACTTTCCGGCATGACACTTGCAGAGATGGATGAGCTTTGGAATGATATCAAACAAACTGAAAAATAGCATGTGCAGATGTGCAAATGAGGAGATGTGCAGATGCAAAAAGGCGGCGCCCGTAAGCCCTGGTTCTGCAGTTTTACGTTTACACATCTGCAAATCCGCACATTTGCACATCTGCACATCAAGAATTAATGCTCGACATTAAAGAAATAAGGATCTTTTTCCTCCGGCACGGCTACCTGCTGATCATTGCCGCATGGCTTTTCACCTTCGCCTTCCTGTTCAGTAACTATTGGTCTTATTACTCCTCCCCGCAGGGCGTAAAACGCAGCCTCGAAAAAAGCCTGCACCAGCGGGAGCAGTCGTTCGAAGAGCTTACGCAGGACTCCCTGCGTATGAACCATATATTCAGCCGTAACTACAGCGAGGAAGAGCTGAAGTCCATCTATAACAAGGATTATTCCGTATATGCTTACGATAGCAGCGCCGCCGGCCGCTGGCTGCTGTTCTGGAGCACTAACCTGGTACAGCCGGAAGACCAGGTGCCCCTCCGCGAAGGCTCCGGTTTTGTAAAGCTCAAGAACGGCTACTATGAGCAAATTTGCCGTAAAGTGCCCGGTCCCGCCGGTCACCAGCGCTATCTGATAGGGCTGGCGCCGGTGATGATGGAGTATACTATCAGCAACGACTACCTGGTAGATCATTTCTTTGACAAACCCGCCCTGGGCAGGGAATACACCATTAATATGCGCCCGCCGGGCATACCGGTGCTTAACAATAAGGATATCATCCTGTTTTACCTCCATTATGATGCGGCCCTCGATACCAGCCCGCCTAACCTGCTCAGCGTAATACTGCGGGTGCTGGGCTGTATCTGTGTGCTTATCTTCATCAACCTTTTTGCCACGCTGCTGGCCAGGAATAAAAACCCCCTCATCGGGTTCCTGTTCCTGTTGTTCACCGTGCTTACGCTCAGGATCATGAGCTACCTGTATCCTTTCCCGTTCAACCTGCGGGCGCTGAATATCTTCACGCCCTACATCTACGCCAAGGACGAGATCTTCCACTCCCTGGGTGATCTGCTGCTGAATGTACTGCTCACTTTCTGGATGCTGCTCTTTTTCCGTGAGCACGTAAAGACCATCAACGCGCCACCCCTCCGGGAAAAATGGCAGCTATGGGCCGTTATCAGCCTTTCCAGCCTGCTCATGTTCATCGTTGGGCAGTTCCTGTCAGAGCTCATACAAAGCCTGGTAATAGACTCCAGGATCTCTTTTGATGTGACCAACCCCTTCAGCCTCAACGAATACAGCGTTACCGGCTTTATCATATTGGGCTTTATCGCCTTTAGCTTCCTGTTCTTTTCGCAGATCATCAACTTCCTGTTGAATGAGCTCACGCATTTCCGGCACCGGACCAAGTATATTTTCCTGGCCGCGGTAGGCGTGTTATGGCTGGTCTTCCGCCTCCACAATCCGGAGCTGCCTTATTTTATCGTAATGGTGGTATGGCTGCTGTTGTATGTAGCCCTGCTGGATATGTTCACCCACCGCTTTGAGAACAAGCTGGGCACCGTGCCTTTTGTTTTCTGGCTGGTGCTGCTCACTATCACTACCTCTGCGGTACTGGTATACTACAATAATAAAAAAGAGCTCACCGTACGGGAACGCCTGGCCATCAACCTCTCCAAACAACGTGATCCTTACCTGGAAATGCTGCTAAATGATGTGAACCGCAGCGCGGAGCATGATGATCTTATACAGCTGTTCTTCCAGGATCATAAAAGCGCCAGCCAGCTGCCCCGCGATCTGCTGGAGAACGAGCTGCAGCAGAAATATTTTAAAGGATACCTGAGCCGTTTTAAAATAGACTTCTATTTTTTTGATGAGAACGGGTATCCCATCTATACCTCGGACACCTCCAGCATCTATTCGCTTAATCCCCGCATCCTGCAGGAGTCTGACCAGATAGGTACAGAGGGTGATCTCTATTACAATGAGCGCAGTTTTAACGACTATAGCTATATCGGTAACAAGGTATTCCGTAAGGATAGTTTGATCATCGGCTCCCTGGTGTATGAGCTAACGCCGGCAGTCGTGAATCCGCAGAAGTTATATCCGGAGCTATTGATAGACGGTGAGCTCAGCGATCCGGAAAAAGAATCGGCTGCGGCCTATTCCTATGCGATCTACGACAAAGGCATCCTGGTAAGCAATAACAATGATTTCCCGTTCCCCATTAAACTCTATGCCAGCGATATCCCGGCAACAGATGTTTCCGAAGAGACCGTAAACCACCATTCCGTACTGGTATACAAGGCATCTAAAGACAAGGTGGTGATGGTGGTAAAGGAAAGCCGCAGCTTTATAGAGTTCATCACCCTGTTTGCGTGGATGTTCTGCCTGTTCCTGCTCATCATCGTTATATATAAGCTACTGGGCCTGCTGGTAAAAGCGCGTATGCGCATAGGCCCGCTGCGCGCCCTGATGGATGTAAGTATCCGTAGAAAAGTGCATGGCACGGTGATCTTTGTGGTGGTATTTGCTTTTATCATACTGGGGGTGACGACCATCCTCTTTTTTATAAACCGCTCAGAATCCGAGAACCGGGAGCGCCTTAGCAAAACCATGAACGAGGTGGCCCAGGACGTGGAAAAGGAGTTCTATACCCAGCGTATGTTCAACGAGCTGGAGGATATGTATGATCCCGTATTCCAGTCCGGCCTGCAGTCTTCCATCAGCGATATTGCGGAAGACCGCGCCCTGGATATCAACATCTATGACCGGGATGGCAACCTGCTGGTCAGCACCCAGCCCCTGATGACGGAGAAAGGGCTGCTGTCCCGCAAGATACAGCCTACGGCCTATTTCCATATGTTCCGCCTTAACCGGATCCAGTTCATACAGGAAGAGAAGATAGGCGGTATGCGTTACCTTTCCGGTTATGTGCCGCTCCGTAACCCGGTGGGGGAGGTGTTTGCCTACCTGAACGTGCCCTATTTTGCTACGCAAACAGAGCTGAACCAGCAGATCTCCAACTTCCTGGTAGCGCTTATCAACTTCAACGCATTTATCTTCCTTATAGCTGGTATGCTGGCATTGCTCATTACCAATTCCATCACCCGCTCTTTCTCGCTGGTAACGGAAAAGCTGCGCCATGTAAACCTGGGCCAGCGTAATGATGAGATAGAATGGGATAAGGATGATGAGATAGGCGCCCTGGTGAAGGAATACAACAAAATGGTGCGTAAGCTGGAAGTAAGCGCCGCCCGGCTGGCCAAAAGCGAAAGGGAAGGGGCCTGGCGCGAAATGGCCCGGCAGGTAGCCCACGAGATCAAGAACCCGCTAACGCCCATGAAGCTAAGTATACAATACCTGCAGCGCGCCGTTGGCAATGACAGCCCTAACGTAAAGGAGCTTACTAACAATGTAGCCCATACGCTGGTAGAGCAGATAGAGCACCTGTCCAACATCGCCTCAGATTTCTCCGCTTTTTCCCGTATAGGCGAGGCGGTGAACGAGGTACTGTTGCTCAACGAAGTGGTACATTCCCTGCACGCCCTGTACCAGGGCCAGCCAGGCTGCGAAATACTGTACGAGGAACCGCCGCATCAATGGTATGTATATGCGGATAAGACCCAGATGAACCGCCTGTTCACCAACCTGTTGCAGAATGCCATCCAGGCCATCCCGGAAAGCCGCGCCGGCCATATCGTGATGCATATGAGCATTACCGCGGATAAACAGTGGGTGATCGTAAGCGTACAGGATAATGGCGAAGGTATTTCGCCGGAGATACAGTCCCGTATCTTTGTGCCCAATTTCACCACCAAAAACTCCGGCACCGGCCTCGGGCTGGCCATGTGTAAGAATATTGTGGAGCAGGCCCGTGGCGAGATATGGTTTGAGACAAGGCTGAACGTGGGGACTACGTTCTTTGTAAAGTTGCCGCTGATGGTGACGAATAAATAATGCCAGCTATACCAAAACAAAAAAGCGAAACAGTCACCTGCTTCGCTTTTTTTAATATCATTTGAATTAATAGGTCGGCGCCTCGTGCTAAAGCTAACGGCTAATAGCTAACCGCTAACTTCATTTCCCGTTAGCAAAGCTCTCCTTGATCCGGTCCATCAGCTTGCTCTCTATCATCTGCTGGCTCAATATGATCATATTTTTAAACGCCTCGCCTTTGGATATGCCATGCCCGATGATCACCGGGTGGGATACGCCCAGCACGGGGGTGCCGCCATAACTTTCAAAGTCAAAACGTTTAAAGTAATCATCCTTGATGTTGCGTTTTACAGCAATATCATGGAACGATTCTGCCAGTTTCAGCACTACGTTGCCGGTAAAGCCTTCACAAACAACCACATCGGCCTGGGTATGGAAAAGGTCGCGGCCTTCTACGTTACCAACAAAGTTTAGCTGCGGGTGTTCTTTTAGCAGGGGATAGGTAGCCTGTGCCAGCAGGTTGCCCTTGCCTGGCTCTTCACCTATGTTCAGCAGCGCCACTTTAGGATCCTCCCGCTGCAGGATGTGTTTGGCATAGAGGGAGCCCAGTATGGCAAACTGCACCAGGTTTTCCGGTTTACAGTCTGCATTGATGCCTACGTCCAGCAGCACGCCATAAGACCCGTCCTCTTTGGGGAGGGGGGTGCTGATGGTAGGCCGTTGCACGCCGTCAATAGCTTTGATGGAATAGAAAGTGCCCACCATCATGGCGCCTGTGTTACCGGCGCTGATGAATGCGTCTATCTTACCATTCTTTAAAAGATGAAATCCGATAGCAATGGAGGATTGCTGTTTTTCTTTGAGTGCTTTGGTAGGGTGCTCATGCATGCCTATCACTTCGGAGGCATGGATAATAGTATAGGCAGATGGGTCTATTTGCGCTGCGGATAGTAAGGGCGCAACTGCCTGTTCATCTCCTATCAGTACCAAATGTGCGTTGGCTTCAGCCGTTGCTAAGAATAATTTTACTCCATTTACTGCTTCCTGGGGGGCAAAATCGCCACCCATCATATCAAGCCCAATTCGCATGTAACATAAGTTTGTCTTAGGGAAGATATATAAAACTACGAATTACCCATTACGAAATACGAAGCGTTAATAATAACATCACACCAGGTCATGGTATAATGCCAATTAAAACTTCGTGTATTACGGATGCTGCAATCATTCCGATCACGCTTTCGTAATGGCGTTCGTAATTGATAATTCGTAACTTAACTATTGGTACTAAGTAAAGTAAAACTATTTAGTGCTGGCTTGTTTTTCCAACACTACCTTTCCTTTGTAGTATAATTTGTTTTCTACCCAATGAGCACGGTGTCTCAGGTGCACTTCTCCGGTTGCGCTATCTGTGCTTAAAGTATCCGCAACTGCCTTGTAATGCGTCCTTCTCTTTGCTGATCTTTGCTGAGAATGTCTGCGTTTAGGATTTGGCATTGTATTTAATTTTTAATTGTCTCTTATTGAATTAAAAGGAAAAATTACCTTTTGTTATAGATCCTTTTTAGCTCCTTAGTTCTCCCGGAATTTATCCAGGTCCTTCCAGATCGGGTTCTGCTTTTCCCCCGACTGCTGGTTCATCCGGTCCAGCATCTCCAGCACCTTAGGATCACACCCGCTTTTTCCTTCGCTGTCATCCGGATGGATGCGCTGCATAGGGATACTCAGGTTAATGAACTCATAGATCAGATCTGCCACGTTAAAGTGTGAGTCCGTCTTTGAGATATACGTAACTTCCGGATCCTCATCATCTTGCAGTTCCTCCGGGTTCTCCACCAACTTCACTACCTGGTCAAAATCATCCCAAAGCTGCAATTCAAACGGTGCGCCGCATCTGTCACAATTCACGGTAGCTGTGCCGCCTACTTCGAACTTAAGCATGAAGAAGTTGCTTTTCTTGTCAAATTGCAGCTTCACCGTGGCTTTACAGTTACTAAAATCCTGCGGACCGTAATTTTCAAAAAAACTATCCGTAATTTGGTACTCAAAGGCATGCACTCCGGGCTTCAGTCCTACAAAGGCTATATCAAATTCTCGGAGTGTTTTCATCTGAATTATAATTTGATGTCAATTTGGTCAGATGAACGCGCAAAGTTATTTACTTTTAGAAAAAAACCTGGTACGTTTCATCAAAACAGTCCTCCACTTTTAGAGGGATGCAAAGGTAACTAATTATTTGTAAATGTAAAAATGTTCATAAATTTGTTGATTATCAATGCTGCCTGGAGGTAAAAAAGGGTAAGTCTTATGAAAGCTGTGCAAGCATATTCCCCATTCCCGTGAAAATAGCACCATGAAGGCCAAAGTTAGAACGCGACACCGAAAAACACCTGCAGTTAGCGCCAATATGTCCAACTTAGAGGCGCAGGGCGTTTTTTCCCTGCCCATGTCTGCTTTTCTTCAGCATACCAGCGCGGGTATACTGGTAACAGACGGGAAACACCGTTTTATATGGGCTAATAATATCATAATCAATGCATTCGATATAGGGCCGGGTGGGTCCGAGGTCGTAGGTAAACCCTATGGCACTGTTATCAGCTTTTTCCGTGACCATGTACAGGAGCCGGCCGCTTTTGAGGAAAAGATGAAGGAGCTCCGCCGCCGGCGTAAGCCCTATTTTGCCTGGATCCTGCCCTTTTCAAACGGGCATGTCTATGAGGTCAATTATATGCCCCTGCTGGAGGGTAGCCAATTTAAAGGCAGCATCTGGCAGGTGGTGGATGTTACCCGGCACCATGCCATGCGCCGGGAACTGGAACGCGCCCGTCAGGACGCCGAAGAGGCCCAGAAAGCCCAGAAGGACTTCCTGGCCAATATGAGCCACGAGATCCGCACCCCCCTTAACGCCATCATCGGGATGGCCCACCTGCTGGAAGAGACCACCCTCGACCCCCGCCAGGTGGAATATGTAAAAACGCTCAAACACTCTTCTGGCATACTGCTGGGCCTGATCACGGACATACTGGATATCTCGCGCATAGAGGCCGGAGAGCTCCAGGTGAACCAAAGGGAATTTAACCTCAACGAGTTAATACAATCTTTAAAGCATACCTTTGAACTGAAAATGGGGCAACGGCCGGTTAAGATCTCCGCTACGGTAGACCCCCAATTGCAACACCTGCTGGTAGGGGACGACACGCTGCTGAACCAGATCCTCATGAACTTGTTGGGAAATGCGGACAAATTCACAAAAGAAGGGGAAATATGCCTGACCGCCCAGCTCGAAAGCTGGCAGGAAAATAAACTTTGGGTAAGGTTCCGGGTCTGCGATACCGGCATCGGCATCCGTAAGGATAAGCTGGAGCTCGTTTTCCAGAACTATAAACAGGCGGAGAAGGAGATCCGGGAAATATACGGCGGCACAGGACTGGGACTGGCCATCGTAAAACAATTGGTAGAAAGGCAGGGGGGCAACATCCTCGTAGAGGAACAGCCCGGCTACAGCACCTGTTTTTCATTTAATCTTCCGTTCATTGACACAAACAAACCGGCGGTGTCCGGCATGCTTTTTGGCCAACGCCGTAGACAGGCAGACTTTGGCGGGGCCAGGGTACTGGTGATAGAGGATAATCCTATGAACCTCCGCTATATCATCAGCCTGCTGGAAAAGTATAATATACAATGCCAGCTGGCCACCAACGCGCCAGACGCCATCTATTTCCTGGATACCAGGCTCTATGACCTGGTGCTCATGGATATCCGCATTCCAGGTATGGATGGGTTTGAACTGACCAAAAGGATCCGGGCCGATGAGAAACTGCCCAATGTAGCCACCCCTATAGTGGCCACTACGGCCGTAGCCATGGAAAGCACCGCTACCATGGCACGTATGACGGGCATCACAGATATCCTGACAAAACCTTATACGCCGGATCAGTTATTACAGATCTTAAATAAATACCTCAACGAAGAAGAAACGGGACTACTGATGGAAGATGAAGAACTGCACATCAATGGTTATGAGTTCCACCAGGAACTGAATGCAAGGTACCTCCGTGCCCTGTATGAAAATAATATTGCCTATGCTGCGGACCTTTTTGAGATCTTTATCAAGACCATCCGCGGAGAAGTATGCAAACTGGAGAACTTTGTGCGCCAGCTGGACCTGGATAGCCTGAAGATCCAGGTGCATAAGCTGAAACCTAATTTTGCCATGGTAGGCCTTACCTGGGTAAGCGAAAAGATGCAGGGGATGGAAGACGCCCTCAAAGAGCCCGCAGCCAGCGCCGGCCCTAAAATACAAGCGCTCTATGCGGAGATTGCCGCGGATATGGACCGCTTTTTCCCGATCATTGAAGACGAATTTGAAAAGATGACCGCCTTTATCGCGGAACAGAAAAACAAAACACCGGAAAGTAACTACTAGTTATTGCCATTCCTTCAGCACTTCCTTTACACTATCTACATAACTGCCGCCATTAAACAACAGCACATGCGCCAGCAGGGGGTATAGCTGACAAAGGCTTATCCGTTCCTGCCAGCCATTGGCCAGGGGGAACAGGCTCTGGTAAGCATAATAGAAACGGGTATCAAATCCGCCAAAAAGCCGGGTCATCGCCAGGTCCATTTCCCGGTGACCGTAATAAACAGCCGGGTCATAGATACACGCCTTCCCATCCGGGCCCACCATAAAATTGCCGGACCACAGATCGCCATGCAGTAACGCCGGCCGCTCGTCCGGGAAGATAGAGGTGAACTTTTTGCACAGCTGCTCCAGCTGCGTCACCAACGGCTTATCCAGCAGAAAACGGTCATAGGCCTGTTTGGCCAGCGGCATAATGCGGTTAAACGCATAAAATACCGCCCAGTTAGTATAAGGCGTATTATACTGTTTAAGCGTGCCTATATAATTGTACTCATTAAAGCCAAAATGTGCCTGCGTATGTTGGTGCAGTTTGATGAGGTTACCCGCAAAACCCTCCCAGAAATCCGTAGAGGCGCCTCCTTTTTCCTTATAGTCGGTTACCAGGAAAGCGCGCCCGTAAATAGCGCCATGGCATACTGGTTCCGGCACTGCAAAGGTTTGGGTATTACGGAGGGTGGAAAGCCCGCTGAACTCCTTGGCAAACATATCCGGGTAGCGCCGCGCATCGTTCACTTTCAGGAACCAGGGGCCCTCATTCGTTACCAGCCGGTACGTTTCATTAATATCTCCGCCCTGTATTCTTTCTGCCTGATTAATCTGTATTTTCACCGCCAATTTTGCAGATAGTTGGGAGGATAGCTCATTCAGGAAAAGTGCATCTGCCATCATTTCATTTCACCGGTTATAGGTCATTATGGAAAAAAAAGCGATACTTAAAAGATCGGGACTTCGTATAGCAATAGCAGTAGCCCTGCTGTTACTGTTTAAATTGTTATTTGCCGTAAATGATGGATTTGCCTCGTTCTATTTTCATAGGTTGTATATTTGGATTAGTGCCTTGTTCAGATGGCTGACGGGAGCAGTCCCTTTCAGTGTTGGCGATCTAATATATATTGGCTGGGCTATAACTGCCCTTATTTTTCTGTTAAAGTTATGTTATAAAATGATCAGGGGCCGCTGGAAAGATGCCGGCCTGTCCCTTTTGGGCGCTACTGGCATCCTGCTTACCCTGTTTTTCGCCTTCCTGTTCCTGTGGGGATATAATTACCGCCGCCATTCACTTGCCAAAGATACAGCCTTAAACGTAAAACCCTATAACACAGACCAGTTATATCGGTTGGCAGATACCCTGGTGCAGGAAGTGAACCTCCGTAAGGCCGCCCTGGGAGATACCGCCAGTATAACATCCCCGGACCCTGACAGCGCCCGGCTGTTTCACCGCGCTATACACGCCTATGGGCTGGCAGCGCAGACATGGCCCGCGCTTAAGTATACAAACCCCAGCGTAAAATCCTCCCTTTTTGGCCGTTGGATCAACTATATGGGGGTAACCGGCTACCTGAACCCTTTTACTAATGAGGCGCAGGTAAATACCACGGTGCCCTTTTTTACACAGCCCTTTACCACCTGTCATGAGATTGCCCACCAACTAGGGTATGCCCCGGAAGAAACAGCCAATTTTGTAGGCTACCTGGTGGCAGACCATACGCCGGATAAGCGTTTCCGTTATGCCGCCAGTTTTGAGATGTTCCTGTACAGTACCGGTCAGCTGGCCCGGCGGGATACCGCCCTGGCGCGCCAGGTATGGAGCAGGGCTGTGCCAGGCGTTAAGGAGGATTATAAATACGTTACGGAGTTCTACAGATCATTCCGCGGCCCGCTGGATGATTATTCCGCTATCTTGTATGATCAATACCTGAAAGCCAATAAACAGGAGAAAGGTATTTACAGCTATAGTGAGGTCGTAGGCTGGCTGATCGCTTATTTCAAGATATAATTACTCAGTTCATCATCAGCACATTCACACTGCGTTGTAATATATTGAACGCGATCTCCGCCATCAGGTTTTCCCGGTCCAGGGTAGGGTTCACCTCCGTGATCTCAAAACAGCAGATCTTACGGTGCTGCATAAACTTGGCGATCAGGTCTTCCGCTTCCCTTTCCCGTAAACCATTGCTTACCGGGGTGCCGGTGCCGCGGGATATAGAGGCGTCCAGGCTATCCACGTCAAAGGAGATATAAATATAATCACAATCGCTCAGGTACCGGAATACGGAACGGGAGATATTCTCCGGCCCTTTACGCCGTACCTCGCTGGTCGTGATCACCTTCATACCATATTTCTTGATCAGGTGATCCTCTTCCTTTTCATAATCACGCAGGGAAATGAATACAATATCCTCCGGCAATACCTTGGGGGCTATCTTGCCTATATGTTGAAGGGCGCGCCATGTTTTAGTCGTATTCTCATCCAGCTCATGGGCCTTGTATTCCAGGTTATCTTCCGCAATAGACACCGCCAGGGGCATACCGTGCATATTGCCGGATGGGGTAGTGTAGGGGGTATGCAGGTCTGCATGGGCGTCTATCCATATTACGCCCAGTTTGGCCTTGGGATGCGCCATCTTAAGGCCCGCAATGGTGGCGCCGGCGGTACTATGATCGCCGGACAGCACTACCGGGAACCAGTTGGCTTTAACCGTATCGTATACGCTTTTGCTGATACGCTCATACAGGTTATAGATCCCTTTGATCCGTTTGGCAAAAGGAGACTCTATCGGCTCAAATAATAACTTATTCTCTGTTTCTATGGTCTCTGAGGGAAAATGTACAAAGAAGTTGCTCATGAAGTCCAGCGCCGCAATCTTAATAGCATCTATTCCCAGGCTGGCGCCACGGGTGCCGGCGCCTATTTCTGATTTAACCTCAATGATCTTGATGTTCTTCATAAACAGCAAGCTACAGGATTTTAATGGATCACGTGTAACGTTTATTTGTTATACTTTATAGCAAGCCCCCTGAAATACTGAACCAATTCCAATAAGCCTGCATTCTTTCAGGAAATTTTCCAACGTTTTGATGCTAATAATGGATAACATTGAATTCTTAGCCAAAACGCGGATGAAGGGTATACATCGTTATATTTGCCGGTGTACAGATATACCCACGTGATGATACTTAATGGACGTTGAGCATATCAGCACTTCAGCACATTACCAAAACATTTAAAGCACTATGAACTTTCAATTAACAGAAGAGCATCTGATGATACAGAAGGCCGCCCGTGATTTTGCAGTGAACGAGCTGTTGCCGGGCGTCATAGAACGGGATGAAAAACAAAAGTTCCCTGCCGAACAGATGAAAAAGCTGGGCGAGCTGGGATTCCTGGGTATGATGGTAAGCCCGGAATACGGCGGCGCCGGATTGGATACCATCTCTTATGTACTGGCCATGGAGGAGATCTCCAAAATAGACGCTTCCACCTCCGTATGTATGAGCGTAAATAACTCGCTGGTATGCTGGGGCCTGGAAACCTTTGGCTCCGAAGCACAGAAACAAAAATACCTGGTGCCCCTGGCAAAAGGCGAGGTGATAGGCGCCTTCCTGTTAAGTGAGCCGGAAGCCGGTTCAGACGCTACCTCCCAGCGCACCACCGCAGAAGATAAAGGGGACTATTACCTGCTCAATGGTACCAAGAACTGGATCACCAACGGCAACTCCGCCGGCACTTACCTGGTCATTGCCCAAACCTACCCGGAAAAAGGCAGCAAAGGCATCAACGCCTTTATCGTAGAAAAGAGCTGGCCGGGCGTTACCATCGGCGCCAAGGAAAATAAACTGGGCATCCGCGGCAGCGATACCCATAGCATCATGTTCCAGGATGTAAAGGTGCCCAAGGAAAATCGTATAGGCGAAGACGGCTTTGGGTTTAAATTCGCCATGAAAACGCTGGCCGGCGGCCGTATAGGCATCGCATCCCAGGCATTGGGTATTGCCAGCGGCGCTTTTGAGCTGGCCCTTAAATACTCCAAGGAAAGAAAAGCCTTTGGTAAAGAGATCTCCCAGCACCAGGCCATCCAGTTTAAACTGGCAGATATGGCCACCCAGATAGAAGCCGCCCGTCTCTTATGCCTCAAAGCGGCCTGGGAAAAGGATCAGCACCTGGACTATACGCTCAGCGGCTCCATGGCCAAGGTGTTTGCCTCAGAAACCGCCATGTGGGTAACCACAGAAGCCGTACAGGTACACGGCGGTTATGGCTATGTAAAGGAATACCATGTAGAACGCCTCATGCGCGACGCCAAGATCACCCAGATCTATGAAGGTACTTCCGAAGTACAGCGCATCGTGATCAGCCGTTCTATCTTAAGTTAGCCGTTTGCCATTTTCTACATAAAAAAAGAAAGGACATTCCACAAAAGGGATGTCCTTTCTTTATCTTTGCTATCCGTAGATAACCCTATGCTATGTTAGACTTCATTTTCCTTGTCCTCCTCAATATTGCCGGCGAAATACAACCCTCCAACAAACAGTTGTGGATGAACGATGTAACCCGCCGGATTGATTCCCTGATCACCGCAGAAGCCAAAACGCCCCATCCCTTTAATGGCGTGATCCTGGTTAAATATGCCAACAAGAAAGTATACAGCAAAGCAACCGGTTATGCGGACAGGGAACGCAAGGTACGCCTGCATAAGGATAGCCAGTTCTATATCGGCTCTATCAGTAAACAGATCACCGCTGTACTGGCCTTGCAGCAGCTGTCAACCGGCGGACTGGTGCTGGACTCGCCCATTCACAGGTACCTGCCGCAGCTAACAGCCCCCTGGGCAGACAGCGTGACCATCTACCATCTCCTCAGCCATACCAGCGGCATCAAATCGCCTGACCAGCCGCTGGCCTTTACGCCCGGTAGCAAGTTTGCCTACTCTAACCTGGGCTATGAGCTGCTGGCCCAGTGTATAGAAAAATCGGCCGGATTGTCTTTCGAGCAGCTGTCCAACGGATTGTTCCGTGAATGTAAGATGGCGCACAGCGCCTTCCCGGATACCTACCAGGGCCCGGGCCTTGTGACCGGCTACGCATTAAACGGAGATACCCTGCAACGGCTGGAGGGCGATCTGTCAGGTCATGCCGCTTCAGGCACCTTTATTTCTACGGTGGATGATCTGGCCAGATGGAACGAATGCCTGCACGGCAAACGGCATAACGGCATGCTGCTCGATCAGCGCAGTTATACCGCCATGACCACGCCTATCGACATCTCCTTGCGGGAACACCCCGCTTTTGGCAAAATGTATTACGGCTACGGCATCACCTGGGTAGAGCAGGATGACCATGAGTACACCGGCCAAACCGGTCTTATACCCGGTTTCGTTTGCATGGACTTCTTTGATCCTACCCGTCACCTGTCCGTAGTGGTGCTGGAAAACACCGCCTGGTACCCGGATGATGTGAAGCGGTTATTCCATGTGCACAAGGAAATATTAAAGATCACCGCAGACCTCCCCTAAGCTTTATTACCTTTGCGCCATGTCGATCAATTTACCCGTATACCAACAGGTACTGGCTACAGTGGCAGATCATGACGCAAAACTGGTAGCGGTCTCCAAATTAAAACCGGAAACAGATATCCAGGCGCTGTATAATGCCGGCCACCGCATATTTGGCGAGAACTATGTACAGGAGCTGGTACAGAAACAACCCAACCTCCCCACAGATATACAATGGCATTTTATTGGCCACCTGCAATCCAATAAGGTAAAATACATTGCGCCTTTTGTCACCATGATCCATGCGGTAGACAGCTATAAACTGCTCCAGGAGATCAACAAACAGGCCGTCAAAAACAACCGGGTAATAGATTGCCTGTTGCAGGTCCATATTGCCGAAGAAGAGACCAAATTTGGCCTCGATACCCAGGAACTGGAAGCGCTGCTGCAGCAATGGCAGTCCGAATCCGCCATGGCCAATATCCGTATAGCTGGCCTTATGGGCATGGCCACCAATACAGACAGTGAAGCACAGATCTTAAAAGAGTTCCGCCACCTGAAGGAATTACAAACCACCATGAAAGACCGCTATTTTGCCGGTAATGATCATTTCCGGGAGCTTTCCATCGGCATGAGCGGTGATTACCAACTGGCCCTTGAAGCGGGCAGCACTTTGGTCCGCATCGGCAGCCTGCTGTTTGGCGCACGGAAGTAAGGGGCCTTTTGATAGATTCCGCGCAGTATATTGATAATCAATGAAATGAGGAACCGACCGGACGCGATAATAGCTTAATTTGCAGCAACGTTTCAAAAAGGGGCCGATACGGGTTGCAATGCAGTGTCAATGCAGTGTCAATGCAGTAGCGATGCAATAAGAGCCGAATGCGACTAAATAATGCTATCCATCCCGATACCATTTATCCCGCTCAGCCCGTCACCCATCCCACCAATTACCGTATCCGCTCATTATTACCTATCTTTGTCTATCAATTTAGTAGAATAAACAATCAACAACCTAGAATAACAATCAACCGGGGCTATGACCAAACTAAAACCAGTACTATCCCTGCTGATAATCAATTTATTATCAGTTATTACCGTTTTTGCGCAACAACCCTTTGTTGATGGCGTCTGGCAAACCCGCCTGCACCGTCAGGATGGAGCAGATATCGTTTTTAACACGGAAGTAAAGGAAGAGAACGGCCGTAAAGTGCTGTACGTCCTCAATGCCGGCGACCGCCTGCTGGTAGATGATATACAGATGGAAGGCGACTCCATCTTTATAAAGATGCCCTTTTTCGACTCCGAGTTCCGCGGTGCCGTACAACCCGGCGGGGAGATCAAAGGTCTGTGGATCCGTCACCTGGCAAATAATGATATGAGCATCCCCTTTACCGCCATACCCGGCGTAAAGGAACGTTTTACACAGCATCAGCCGGCCAAGGGTAATGTAACCGGCCGCTGGGCCACTTATTTCAAAACACCCGGCAAGGCCGACAGCTCCTTCTCCGTAGGGGAATTTAAACAACAGGGCAACACCGTATACGGCACTTTCCTGACCACCACCGGCGACTACCGCTTCCTGGAAGGGATCATGGATGGCGACACCCTTAAATTGTCCACTTTTGACGGCTCCCATGCCTATTATTTCACAGCCCGTCTCACCGGGGATAAAACCCTGGAAAACGGCGTATTTTATGCCGGTATAGGCGCGGCTAAAGAAACCTGGACCGCCCAAAAGGATGCGTCCGCCAAACTGCCGGACGAAACCACCCTTACCACCATCAAACCAGGGGAATCCAAACTGGATTTCAGCTTCCCGGACGTAAACGGCAAACAGGTCAGCATCAGCGACGCCCGTTTTAAGGGTAAAGTAGTGGTGATCACCCTCATGGGATCCTGGTGCCCTAACTGTATGGATGAAACCGCCTACCTCAGCAAATGGTATGAACAAAATAAACAACGCGGAGTGGAGATCCTGGGCCTGGCCTACGAGCGCACTACGGATTTTGCAAAATCCCAGAAAGCGCTTATTGCTTTCATGAAACGTTTTAATGTACAATTCCCCGTGCTGATCACCGGCGTTACGCCTACAGATCCGCAAAAAACGGAGAAAACCCTGCCCCAGCTTACCGGCATAAAGGGTTACCCGACCACCCTTTTTGTAGATAAAAAGGGTCAGGTGAAGGAAGTGCATACCGGCTTTTCCGGTCCCGGTACCGGTGAGCATTATGAGCAGTACCAAAAAGACTTTAACCACCTGATAGATGAGTTACTGAAAGAGAAATAACCCATCATCACCAATATAAGTAGCGGTCAGGTACACAGTGCCTGACCGCCTTCATTTACCCCATCACCCCATTCCCACATCCGCACATCCCCCACATCCACTTGGCCTGATATTTGAAAATTTCCCAGTAGCACCTATCTGAACCAGGTATGGTTACAATTGTTAAACCTTAAATCGCATTCTTATGAGCACAAAATTCTTATCAGGCGCATTAGCGGGTATGGCCGCAGGAGTATTGGTGGGAATGTTAGTGGCGCCGGACACCGGCGATAATACCAGGAAAAAGATCCGTTACACAGCCGGCAACTGGCGCCATAAGGTAAGCCGTCTGGCAGGCAAAGGATCAACTGATCTAGCCGAGCTGAAACGTATCATAGAACATGAGGTGACCGGCCTTAAGGATGATGTGCGGGAACGTATACTACGGATCATAGAGGAAAGCAAAAGCTCCTACGATAATTTCAAAAAAGAAGCTTTGTCAGATAGCTGATGGCAAGCAGCACTGTTAACGATTCCTTTGTTGTTCCGGGAGATCAGACGCATCTCCCGGAACCGGCAGGGGAGCAGCCTGTAGCCAACGCTTCGTATATTGACATATTTCCCCGCACTTTAGTCATTGCATTACCCGTAATACTGCACTATCTTACCCAAAACGAGTATTATGAAAAGCAACCGTCCGGACGCCGGTAAAACACCCGGCAACAATAAGCCCGTCCAGCCTAAAAATACGCCTGGTGATCCAAAGGAACAGGATGATCCTACTTCTGCACAGGACGATCCGGACCAGCCGTCTGAAGAGGCATTGATCCCCAGTCAGGCCGATCTCTCCGCCAAAGAAAGTGTGGAATATTTTACGCCTTCAGGGGAATTGCCCGGGGAGCTGGAATCTGAAGACGACCAGGAGCTCACAGAAGATGACGCCACCCCGGAGATCATCCCCGGCACAGAAGCCGATGTAACCGCCGATGACCTGGCTGCCTTAGGCCCCCGCGATGAAGACCAGGACGATGGCGACGACGAGAACGTACGCGCAAGGGATATCCTGGTCAGTGAAAGGGACGAAGAATCCGATGAAGAGGAAGATGGACTGGATGTACCCGGCGCAGAAGATGATGACGAGATGGAAGAGATAGGCGCAGAGGACGAAGAGAACAATGACTACAGCCTGGACGACCAGGATGATGAGCAGGAAGATCCTTACCAGGATTACGACGACCGCTAACCGGTGTTTACCTGAAATATAAAACGGTTCCGGCACTGATGAACAGTCCGGAACCGTTTGCGTTTATATAGCACCTATTAAGACATTAATTTTTTAAGAGCCCTTTCACCAATCCCTGCCATTGCGGTTTTGAGAACCCCAGCGTGGCGCTGACCGCTACTACCACATTCCGTAGTCTATCCAGCAGTCCTTCCTGGTGTTCCTTGTTGGGTTTTTCATTACGTCCGTAAACGCTGGCTTTAATACGGTTACCCACGCGCTCCACTACAAAGGAGCTGGTAGCCGTAGGCGCAAAAAAATGCGCGATCCTGCTGTTAAAATCACGGGGATTCCCAGAGGGCCGTACCCTGATCGCCACATAGGCGGAGTTGCCGGAACTTGTACAACGGTCCTCTATCTTTTCTATCTCCACCCAGTCATACCCGTTGCCGGTTTTAGAGCCCGGCCCGGGAAGGTCTATCCTGATATGATCGCCTTCCCGGGCTTTATGGTGCACCACATGACCGCTGCCGTCCGTTAAGGTGAAGTTGGCGGAGAACGGGCCGCCCAGTTCACCCCAATGGTTTACTTCCAGCAGCCGGTCCTTTGCTATATTATAGCGTTGTACGCAAGCCTGCACGGTAGGCAGTGAGATGGTATGCTCTGTATTATGCTGCTCACCGGTTTTCTGTAATGGCACTGTCTTTTCGCAAGATGGAGATGTTTTCATACTCATTGTAAATTCGCTTCAACACTAACTGCTAAAGGCTAACCGCTAACAGCTGTTACTCATGTACTATTTCACCTGTTTCCATAAACACCTTGAAACGCTCAATATCTTCTTCTATAATACGCTCAAAGGCTGCATTCAGCAACCAGGCCAGGCCGGTGCCTACATGGCCGGCAGGCGGGCGGTAAGTGATCATCACTTTCATATAGGTGCCGCCATCAGGGGCATCTTCAAAGGTGACACGGCCGGCAGTAGCTACCTGCGAGCCTGCAATGGAGCGCCAGCCCAGTAAACGGCCTGCTTCTTCCTTTACGATCTCTGCTTCCCATTCTACACTGCCTACGCCGCCGGGGCCATTAGCCATCCAACGGGAGTGCAGGCTGTCCCGCTCCTCTACTTTTTCCAGGTGCCGCATAAACAGGGGCAGGTTGCCTAACTGCCGCCAGAATGCATACACTTCTTCCTTGGGTTTCCCGATATGCAGGGAAGTGCGGATATTAATGGCCTGTGTATGACGGCCAACGCGGTCTTCAATGGCGGCAGAAACAGGGCAGTTGCCGGACAGGCCCCTGTATAACAAATAGCTGCCCACAGCCAGTTTAAACAGGCTGCTAAAAGGGTGTCTTCCCATTTGGCCAAGGGCCGTGCTCGCCATAAGGGATCCGGCTACTATGGAGGCTACCCGGCCTTCACGGCTAACATTCAGAATATTGCTGCTATCGTACAAAGCGCCTGCGCTGGGCTGGCCATGACCGTTCAGTAGTGCGTTGTGATGGTTCATGATGGAATAGTTTCTGTTATTACCGCTAAAACCTTGCATATTTTTAAATTGATGACAATACGTTGATTATTAATACATAGTGATGATTGCCAGCGTGCTGGATTGTGGAAAAATTAATACGGGGCGTAGAAAATTATGCTAACTTTAATACTCACCTAAAACCCCGTTCTTGTTATGTCAACGCCATTTAAACCTGCCGGTTTTCCGGCTTTAACGACTTACCTGAGCATAAAAGGATGTGATGATTTCATAGCTTTTCTGAAAGCCGCATTTGGCGCAGATAAGGAAGCCGTTTACCGGGATGATCAGGGGCAGGTAATGCATGCGCATATTTACATTGATGATACCATCCTGGAGTTTTCAGAAGCCCGCCCGGAATACCCGGCCATGCCTACTTCTTTTCATCTTTATGTGCCGGATGTGGATACGGTGCATCAACAGGCCGTACAAGCCGGCGGTACCGCCACGGCAGCGCCCGTAGATCAGACCTACGGAGAGCGTAGCAGCGCCGTAAGGGATGCCTGGGGTAATAACTGGTATATTGCCACTTATACCGGTATAATGCAGGATGCAGTAGAATCCATTTGATAAAGACCTGGTGGTAATTTATTTTTACCGCTATGAAAAATCCCGCTTTTACTGTAGCCCTACTGTATTTATTTATCAGCTCATCATTTGCCCAGGAAAAAGGGCCTACCGCCACCATTACACCGGTGTGCGAACATTTTTACCTGCATACAACCGCCACGCCTGACCAGGCGGGAGGCATTGGGGCCCACGGATTGATTGCCGAAACGCCGCATGGCGTTATCCTGGTAGACAATGGCTGGGATACCACTACCGCCCGGCAGGTATTGCAGTTAATAGCCACCCGGTTAAAAAAGCCCGTACTGCTCTGTATCGTATCCCATTGGCATGCGGACCGTGTAGGCGGCACCGCGCTGTTCCAGGCGCAGCATATCCGCACGGTCAGTACGCCCTTAACAGCCTCTTTGGCTGCCAAAGCAGGCCATGCCGCCCCGGAGGGGATACTGCCCAATGATACCAGTTTTACCGTAGATGGTGTAAAGCTCACTTGTTATTATCCCGGTCCGGGCCATACGGTGGATAATATCCTGGTATGGTTCCCCGCAGGTAAAGTACTGTTTGCGGGCTGTTTCATCAAAAGCGCAGCAGCTACAGATATAGGCTTCATAGGCGATGGCGACCTGCGGCAATGGCCCGCTTCCATCAAAAAGATGGTACGGCGTTTCCCGCATCCCGCGTATATCATACCCGGTCATCAGCAATGGAACGATCTTAACGCGGTAGCGCATACGCTGCAGCTGATCAACGCGCAGGAACAAACGGAAGGCCAACAAGAGGAAGAAGAACAACAGCAGCAGCAACAACAGCAACAGCAACAACAACAGCAACAGCAGCAGCAGCAACGAAAGGCCAGCGGCCACCGTTAGTGTAACTGGCAAGCTCCTGTCCCGCGCTGCTGATAAATATGTCCTATGCACCGGCATACACCGGCGCTTCCATTCATCACCAGAAACATTGCTTTTAGTAAACGGAATCCGTATTTTACCTCTTCATGCATGATACGTTCCGCCGCTAACAGGCATTCACGTATGCTTTAATTAATAATTAGTAACTTATGAATAAACTGATCATCACCTGCGCACTGTTCCTATGTTGCCTGCCTGCTATCGCCCAAAAGGCGCCCGGTAAATGGATCCAGCTCTTTAACGGCAAAGACCTGAAAGACTGGAACATCAAGATCGCCAAACATGAACTGGATGAGAACTATAACAACACTTTCCGTGTAGAGAACGGCCTGTTAAAGGTGCGGTATGATCAGTACACCAATTTTGACGAACAATACGGGCATATCTTCTATAAGAAAAAATTCAGCGCCTACCTGCTGGTAATGGAATACCGTTTTGTAGAAAAACAGGTGCCAGGCGGTCCGGGATGGGCTATACGCAACAACGGTGGTATGATCCATTCACAATCTGCCGCCAGCATGCAAAAAGACCAGGACTTCCCCATATCCCTGGAGGTACAGCTGCTGGGCGGCAATGGCAAAGACCCGCGTACTACCGGTAACCTTTGTACGCCGGGCACTAATGTGGTAATGAATGGAAAGCTGATCACAGATCATTGTATCACTTCCACCTCTGACACCTATCACGGCGACCAATGGGTAACCGTATCCGCGCTGGTGTTGCGGGACTCCGTGATCAAACACATCGTAATGGGCGATACCGTGCTCACCTATACGAAACCGCAGATAGGTGGCGGCTCCGTGATCCACTACGATCCGGCCGTGAAAAAGGATGGCCAGCTTCTGAAAGAAGGTTACATTGCCCTGCAGGGCGAAAGCGCGCCGACTGATTTCAGAAAAGTAGCCGTGTTCGACCTGGAACCGTATATGAACGATCCGGTAAAATTAAACCAGGTGATCCACTGGCTACAGCAGACCACAAGGCCTAAAACAGCGCCTACACCCAAAAAGTAGCGGGCGGCGGCGTTATCATGGCCGGATGTGGCGGCCTGGGCGGTTTTGGCGGTCTGGGTGGATGCCGCGGGGTTACACAGCTGGCTATGATCAGAAAGGCCAGTAGCAATAGTGGTCTTAACGAATACCTGTTCATACGCCTTGTTTTTTATTACTACTGCAAATAAAAGGCCAGCACATAAATAAAAGGTCCCGGAAGCGAGCGCTTCCGGGACCTTTTTATTTATTACGCAAACGCTATCAGTTAGTTACTCAGACAGCATCAGCTGACGGATATATTTCACCGGCGCATTGCCATAACTCAGGAATTTCTCATTAAACGCCTTCAGGTTAAACTGGTTGCCCAGTTTTGCCTGGTAAGCCTTCCGCAGGTCTATGATCTCTTTATAACCGGTGTAGTAGCTGGTCAGCTGTACGCTGGTCACGCTTACGCGTTTCCATTTGCCTTCTGCCTCTGCCTGTTGCTGAAAAGCTTCCTGGGTTAACAGGTGCAGCGCATCTTCCTTAGACATATCCTTCACATGCACGCTGTAATCCAGTATGGTATTACACACCGTGCGCAGGTTCCATTTATACCACATCAGCCACATTTCCGGCTCATTATTGCCATAACCGTTCTCCAGCATCATCTGCTCCGTGTATACGGCCCATCCTTCGATCATAGCGCCATTAGACAACAGGGATTTGATCAGGCTGGGGGATTGGTTGGCGTATACCAGCTGCGTGTAGTGCCCGGGGATCGCTTCATGTATATTCAGGATCTGCAGAATATAATGATTGTATTCACGCAGGAAGCTTTCTGCACGGGCAGGCGCCCATCCCTGCAGGCTGCCCACATTATAATAGGTATTGCCGCCTTTATCATAGGGACCGGGCGCGCTCACAGAGGCGCCGGCCACGCCCGCCATATAACCCGGCTCTTTACGCACTACCAGTGGTTTGGACGGATCCAGGTACAGCAGGTCTTTCTCTTTAATAAAAGCCGTCAGCGTAGGGAGCTGCGCCTCAATAGCCTGCTGGAACTCCGCTGGTTTTACATGCTGTACAGACAGGGTATCGATCATTTGTTTGATCATAGCCAGGGAGTCTGCCGGCATAGGTTTATTGCCAAAATATTTGGGCCACAGCTGCCGGCTGATGCGGGCCATCTCCCCATGTACCCATGTTTTGCGGGCCACTGCGGAATCATAGATCTGTGCGGCCGTATAGGCGGATTGTATGTTATACCTGAACTTCTGCTCATACAGGCCGCTGCCCAGGCGGAAGCTGCGCGGGTGCTCCACTTTCAGTGTCTTTAACCAGGCGGCATAATCCTTAATAGCCTTGGCCGCGGTCTGCGCGCGGGCCAGCAATTGCTGTTTCTCCTCCGCGCTAAGGCTGCTTTGTTTTACGGAATCTGCCAGGTCTTTTTCAAAGATGGACAGGCCGCCCAGGTTCTGGTCCTGCGCCAGCCCGGTAAGTTCCGGCACGGGGTCCTTGATGCGTTGTCTGGCGGCCGCATAATAGGCCGGCACATTGGCCAGGCGGCTGTAAAAGCTGCGCAGGCGGGTATCCAGCGGCGCATAGGACTCATTAAGGATAAACGCAAAGGTATTACTCACATTATATCCGGAGGGGTCCCATTCGCCCGCCTTTTGCTGTTCAAGATCCCATTTGGAGCCTGCCAGCCGGTCTTTGATCAAGTGATAATCGATCTGCAGGGCAGGCGCCAGTTTGCTGGTATCATACTGCTGCAAAGAGTCTTCCTGTTGTTTGATAAAGGCCAGTTCTGCCTGTTGCCCGGCTGCATCGGGGATCAGCAGCACGCTGTCATAGGCATGATAGCCCATTTCCGTGGCCCAGCCCGGGTAAGTTTTCCATAATGCGTCTATAAAATGATCTTCATAAGCGCGGAAAGCGGCGCTCTGTGTAGTGTCTGCGGCCGCGCCCTGACCGCCGGGCTCCTTTTGCCCGGTATTGCAGGCGCTTATCAGGCCCGCCATCGCCAGGGAATAGAACAGGTATTTTTGCATAGTTGGTGGTATTGTGGTACCTAATATAAGCTTTTAGTGTAAAAGGGGCGTAATGACAACGCCCGCAGCGTAAGCGGATACTTATGCTACGGGCGTTTATTGTTGTAAGGTTTATTATTGCTCCGGCGTCAATATCGCCATCCATCCGCCGCCCTGGCTCATCTGCACACTTACATGATCTGCCGGCGTAACGGCTTTCTGTTCAAAACGGTAATCTGCCGCATGTTCGTCTGCATTAATGCCATCCTGTACTATCTCCATTTTATAATGTTGTCCGTCCAGGAAACGCAGGTCCAGGTCCAGATGCCGCGCATCCCAATTGGTCATGGCGCCTATATACCAGGTAGCGCCTTTTTTACGGGCGATGGCTACATACTCCCCGGCCTTACCCTGCAGGGCTACGGTCGTATCCCAGGTGGTAGGCACGCGGGAGATGAACTTCGTATAATCCGGCTCTTTCAGATAATTGGAGGGATTATCGCACAACATCTGCAACGGGCTTTCATATACCACATACATAGCCGCCTGGTGACAACGCGTACCCTGGCTCATAGGCTCAGAGAATACGGGCCGGAAATTATGTTTATTGGCATTCAGCATAGCACCCGGCGTATAGTCCATGGGGCCTGCCGCCATACGGATAAAGGGGATGGTCACGTCATGGCCCGGCGTTACTTCGCGCCCGCCTTTGCTGTTTTCCAGCCCTTTAACGCCTTCGTAGGAGATCACGTTGGGATATTTTCGGTTAAGGCCTACCGGTTTATAAGCTCCATGAAAATCTACCAGCAGCTCGCGTTTGGCGCAGGCGGCGGCTGTACGTTCATAGAAGTTCACCATATATTGCTCGCCGCGCTGCATAAAGTCCACCTTAATGCCTTTTACGCCCCAGGAGGCGTACAGGTCCAGGGCTTCGTCCATATGGGCGTCCAGTGCGTTCCACAGTACCCACAGGATAATGCCTACGTTTTTACTTTTGGCATAACGGGCCAGTTCCGGCATATCTACCTGCGGGGTGCTGTGCAGGATGTCAAGCGTAGTGCGGGTCCAGCCTTCATCCAGGATAATATACTCCAGGCCGTATTGTGCAGCAAAGTCAATATAGTATTTATAGGTAGTGGTGTTAATACCCGCCCGGAAATCCACATTGTAGACATTGTTGGCATTCCACCAGTCCCAGGATACCTTACCGGGTTTTATCCAGGCGGTATTAGGCAGCACGTTGGGGGTAGACAGTTTGTACACCAGTTCCGTTTCCAGCAGGCCCTTATCATCCGGACTGATCACGATCGTGCGCCAGGGATAGCTGCGGGTACCTTTGGTTTTGGCGATATAGGGCGCATTCTCGAGGATCTTTGCGCCGCGGTCGCCCACCAGCGAGTCACGCAATATCACCGGCGGGAACTGGCCGTTCAGCGCATTCCCGTTTGTCCCAAATACAAATTGGTTGGGATAGTCGTAGAGGTCAGCCTCGGTGATCAGCATTTTAGTGCCTTTGGGCGTGCTCAGGTACACCGGCAGGCCGGCATACAGCTTATCAGAGATCCGCGCTACGCTGGTATCGTCAAATTTATATTCATAATGGCTTTGGAACGTAGGGGAGGGGCGGTGGCTTTCCATAGGCCACCAGCTGTGGTCATCGTCCGCCAGCTGGTACTGCACGGTCTCATTGGTAACGGTCACTTCCTTATTGCCCAGGGCCGTTTCAAAACGGTAGGCCACGCCATCGTTATAAGCGCGGAAACATACGCTGTAATTGCCTTTAAAGCTCAGGCGCAGCTCATTGTACTGCTCTGCTATGTGTTTATACTTTACCGGCACTACCGCGTCTATCACCTGGTTAACGGTGTTGCGCTGCTGTTTTTTGAGCACAGGGGATTGCCCCAGTACCTGGCCATCGCCCAGCTGCATACGGATAGTGCTGGGCAGCAGCAGGGCCTCGTTATTATAGGCCACAGACCACTGGAGGGTATTGGTCACCTGTACTTTCACGGCTATCTTCTTGTCCGGCGATAGCAGGTCGTAATCGGTAGCCCTGGCAATAATAGGGGCAATGATCAGGCATATGCCCGTAAGGAGTCTCTGCATCATTCACAATTTTGATTGATAGCACAAAATAGTGATGCAGAAGGAGAAATGCTAGTTTTCCCCTTTACTGAAATGCAGTTGCTGATCCTGGTCTATGTACCAGCGCATGCCGCCTATATCACAGAGATTGGTCAATACGGAGTCCAGGTGCACAGATTTATCCAGGATACCATTAAAGCCCTTTTTATGCAAATCAAGACTATCTGTTATTACGGGGAGGTTGTAAACCCTGTCTATGGTACTACACACCTCTGCCAGGGTGGCGTTTGTAAAAAGCCGGCTGCCGCGCAGCCATGATAGGGTCTTTACAGGAGAAAAGGATGTTTTCACAAAGGGTTTCCCGCCAGGCGGTCTTACTGCCTGCTGGCCGGGTGACAATCGGGTGGGCCGGCCCTTGTCGTCGATAATGGTGCACATAGCCGCCATTGAAGAAATAACGCTTTGGCCCCCGGTAAGACTTACATTAAATGCATTACCAGGCGCCACTACCTCGTCTTTGCTGGTACGTACAACAAAGGGGTGCTCATGATCAGTGGTCACCTTGCAATAGATCTGACCTTCTACAAGGAAGATCTCCCGTTTAGAACCATGAAAAACAAGCGGGAACTTTATACAGGTGCCGGCATCCAGATAAATGGAAGTGCCGTCAGATAAAGCAACGGCATAAGTTTCTCCCTTGGGCACACGTAGTATGTTATAAGCGGTGTCGTAATTAGCGCCGTATGGCCGGAGCAGACTGCTAATGCCTACCGGTATGTGGGTGGTATCCTGTACATCGCCGTTGCCCCAAAAGGATAGTATATGGCCATTTGCCTGCACCAGTTCTACCTTCAACCGTTGGGGCATGATAGAATCGATGGCGGTATGCATTCTGCTTGTGGCAGACGATGGTTGTTTAGCCGGTTTGCAGGAGAACAATCCTACAAATAATAATAAGATCATAGACGCGGCGCTTGAGCTGTTCGCGCGGCGTTTGAGAGCAGGATAGTGCGACGTGAATACAGGCCCTTTGGTCTGGTTCATAGCTTTAGTTGTTTTAAAATTAAAAATGGTTAGGTTGAGAGATGCCAGGAATACACAGTCATATGCAACTGCGGAACAGCCATAGTATGGTTGGTATACCTGCCTGGTAATGGTTTAAAGAGATGGTCAATTTGAAGTAACTCCATTGCATAGGCAAACCGTAGCAGCGGAACTATTCAGCAGTGGGCAGGCTGCTGCATTGGCATAAGTATTTTATGGAGACGGTCGGTACCTGGATGCCACGGTAGGATGAATGGTTGGATGTGGAATTCCAGATAGGGGTTGATAAAGATTACAACAATACGAAATCTATGTTGTCGTATTGACACTGCAAAGATATGTCAGAAAGATGATCCCTTCCAAAACCAAACGGCTAAACTTTTTTAGCATGACAACCGTATAGGCGTGATAGGGGCCTTGTGGCCCGCAACTGTAGGCGGTTAGCGGCTGTGTGAAGGGAATATTAATTATTGGACGTGTATGGCTATTAACCAGCAGTTAACGCAACGTAATAAACGTATTGACATAACGGATGTCTAAAAACTGGCATTAAGGTGCTGGTATGCCATCACGCATGTCCCGGATGGAACGCCGCATTGGCCGCATCATCGTTATCATGTTTCGCACGGCGCCGCTTTCTTTCCATCAATGCGGCTACCAACGCTAAAATAGTGAATACGATGTTAAAGACCAGGTGTTGTTGCCAGCTCATTTCCTGCAGCACGCCACCGCAGCTGCAAGGCAGCTCTTCGCTAAAGCTCAGGATGGCGAGTACATAACCGGTAAATGCCAGCATCATTACAAAAGAGGCATATAGGCCCCACAATCGCCACTGCGGAAGGAATAACAGAATGGCTACAATGAATTCGGCGAGGGGCAATGCCCAGGCAACAAAGGGAGCAATGGGCGCCAATATGGGCGACTCGCTTATCTGTTCTTTAAATACGGTGTATTCCATCAGCTTACTGATACCGGTATACAAGAACAGCACTACCAACAGGAGTGCAACAACGGAGGGAATGGTTCTTTTGAGCATATCCGAATGTAAGATAGTATGCGCAAAATGTTGTTATCATTTAGGAACATTTTGATTGTCATTTGGGGTAAAAAAGCAGCCGCTGTAAAGCGGCTGCCGGAGTTAACATCTGTGAATATCTGGGAGGGGAAAATCCTATTTAATATGTAACACGCTGTCTTTGTCAAAAAAATAATCCAATTCAGTGGTCGCTTTTAACGCCTTCATAAACTCCTCAACGGGCTGCCGGCGGTTGAGGATGCCGGAGAACCGCTCAGCTCCTACGCCAGCATTGTCTATGGTAACAGACAGCCCATACCATCGCTGAAAAAAACCGGAGAGCTCCTGGATGGGCGCATTGTCAAAATAATAGATGCCTTCCCGCCAGCTAAGCCGGTGATCTGCTTCAAACGGTTGCACCGTGATCCTATCTGCGCCAGGCTGGCAAGCCGCTTCCTGGCCCGGGCTTAATTGCACCTCCCTGCCGGCTGCCTGCACTTTTACCGCACCGCTGACCAGCGACACCCTTATCATTCCCTTTTCATAGGAATTAATGTTAAACGCCGTGCCCAGCACCCGTATGGTACCGCTATGGGTATGTACAATAAAAGGGTGGGTTGCATCGCCGGCCACCTGCAGATACGCTTCGCCGTCCAGGGTAATTTCGCGCGTACTGCCTGTAAAACGGAAAGGGAACTGCAGCTGCGTAGCGGCATTCAGCCATATCTCCGTACCGTCTGATAAGCTGATCTTATAATCGTGGCCAAAAGGCACTTTAAGCGTATTGATACCGCCGGCATCCGTGCTCCCGGCATAAGACAGGCTTTCAGATGTGCTGAAAAGCGTCACGCCCTTAGCCTTAACAGTCCCCTGCCGGGAAAGACCGATGGTTTGCCCGTTTGCCAGCTGCAGCTGTATTTCCGCGGCAGGCGGGGCAGACACCCTGCCAATCCGGGTAGATAGTAGGAGGAACAGCAGGTAACCGCCAACAGATACCCCGGCCAGTATAGCGGCTGCCTTTAGCATAAAAGCCCGCTTATGAGAACGGCCGCCTGGGTGCGTAACGGGCATTGGTTTCCAATAATCATCATCTTCAAACCTGGCCATTTTATCCTGTAGATCCCCCGTATGAAATGATTGCTGCAGATGGCGCCATAGCTGCTTCACCGCCTCATCTGTTTGGATGAGACGATCAAGCGCCTGCTCGTCCCCTTCGCTGATGGAACCGCTGAGCTTTTCGATCATCCGTTGAAATAGGATCTCCCGGTCTTTATATGATGACATATCTGGTGGATTCATAAACAAGACAGTTTTTAATGGCAGGCTGGACTACTGGCGTTTAAAATTTTTACGGAGCAGCTTCAGTGCGCTTACCAGCTGGTTGCGGATGGTATTGGGGCTGGTGCCGGTGGCTATAGCGATCTCTTTCCGGTTCTTACCGTCGAGATAAGCCAGCTGCACCACCTTCAGGGTTTGTGCGGGCAGCAGCTGCTGCAGGGCGCTGCTCAGCGCCTGCTGCTGTTCCTGCTGTTCCAGCCGGTTATCGGGCAATACGGCTCCCTGTGTTTGCTGGAAAAGCTGTTCCAGCCGTCTGCGCCGGGTATCATTTTTACTGAGTTGATTGATGCAGCGGTTTTTAATAGCAAGTATCAGGAAACCTTTCAGCGAGCTGTCAATATGTTTATACAGCTGTTTTTCCCAGAAGTCTATAAAGAATTCCTGTACCAGGTCTTTGGCGTCGGCCTCATTTTGCAGAATGGCCAGGGCGGTCGTCATCAGGTCTTTCCGGTACAACTTAAAACAGGTTTCAAATGCCTGGCTGTCACCGGCTTTTAGATGTTGCAACAATACGCTATCGGTAACGGATGGCATTGCGGATGATTTTAGTTCTTTTGCTTAAGTGCGGGCGCAATGGAGGTTTACAGGTATGTCCCTTACAAAATATTGGTCTTTATTGCACATGACAGCTGCGTGGGCAGCGACCCAAATGTAGCGCATTTTAAAAAAATATTAAGAAATTGTTATCACATATAGTCCAGCCGTATTTTAAAATCTGTCTTGTATACGTAGCAGGCCCGCTAGCTGTGAGGGGAACTTTATTATACCTGTAATGCTTTGAAGAAAACTAAGGGAAGTATCATCCTGCCCAACGGGTGAAATAGGAATTCAGCCAACATCTGTTTTGTATAATTAAACCAACCGTACCATGAACGGGATAAGTCTGCAAAGCCACTGCCGTGCGCTTTCTGTACTTGTAATGATGACCTGTACCTTATTGTTCTCATTACAGGCAAAGGCGGAGCAGGGCGACGCCGCCTTTACGCTTACTGCTAACAATATTACATTGTCAGCCGTATTTAAAGCCATTTACCAGCAAACAAAAATGGCGATCGTATATAACAACCGCGCACTGGATGATAAACAGAAAGTGGATGTTGATTTCAGGAATACTAAGCTGGAAGATGTGTTACATTACCTGCTGGATAAACGGGGTTTCCTATGGGTCTATAATGGCAACTATATCTCCATAAGCCCCAGCGCAGGTAAAGAAAATGATAACAACTCCAGGGGCGATACTGCCGCCAATACCCTGACCATTGCAGGCAAAGTAACGGATGCGGTAGGCGCGCCGCTGGTAGGCGCCAGTATACAGGTAAAAGGCACGCTGCATGGCGCTATTACAGATGTGGATGGCAAATTCATTTTACCAAGGGTTACTAATAGCGATGTGCTGATCATCCGTTCCGTGGGGTACGAAACACGGGAGCTGCCGGTAAAAGGCCGCCATATCATGGCACAATTGAATGTAGTGGTGAATGACCTGGACGAGACGGTGATCATCGCTTACGGCGCCACTACCAAACGGCGGCTCATCGGCAATGTGGGCTCCGTAAAAGGGGAGGATATCGCAAAACAGCCGGTCAGTAACCCATTGCTGGCATTACAGGGCAGGGTGCCCGGTTTATTTATCACGCAAAGCACCGGCCTGCCAGGCGGTGGTGTAACGGTGCGTTTACAAGGTACAAATAGCATCAGCTCCGGTAATGATCCCTTGTATGTGATCGATGGGATCCCCTATGCCTCCCAGCTATTGCCTACCTGGGGCAGTGTGTTAGGAGAATCCGGCGGTATGGTAGTGGACGGCGTAGCCCCCGGCAATGGCAACCCGCTTAGTTTTATCAATCCTTCTGATATCGAAAGTATTGATATATTAAAGGATGCAGACGCTACGGCCATCTATGGCTCACGGGCTGCCAACGGTGCTATACTCATTACCACCAAAAAAGGAAAGGCAGGTAAAACAAAGATCGATCTTAATATGCAGCAGGGCTGGGGCAGGGTCACCAATCAATTGCCGCTGATGGATACCCGGCAATATGTGGCCATGCGCAAGGAGGCGTTGAAGAATGATGGGTTACAACCTTCCGTAGACCCCGCAGCTGCCTTTCCATTTGTATACGCGCCTGACCTCATGGTATGGGATACCACCCGGAATACCGATTGGCAAAAGCAGCTGATAGGCGGCACGGCACATTATACAGATGTAAAAGCATCAGTTTCCGGGGGGAACGACCATACACAATTCCTGATCGGCTTAGGCTATCACCGGGAAACCACTGTTTTCCCCGGCAGCTTTTCAGATCAGAAAGGTTCTGTGCATTTTAATATCAATCATGCCTCGGCAGATGAAAAGCTAAAACTGCAGTTCTCCGGTAACTACCTGGGGGATTATAATAACCTCACCGGCACAGATTTTACCACAGCCGCTATTACCCTGGCGCCCAATGCGCCGGAACCCTATAACCCGGACGGCAGCATCAACTGGGCGCCCAACGTCGGCAACACCACCTGGATAGCGATGGGTAATCCCATTGCCAACCTGTATAACAAGTACAAGGTCAACACAAAGAATTTATTAGGCAATCTAACAATAGGCTACCAGCTGCTGCCATCCGTGGAAATAAAGACCAGCCTGGGATACAACAGCCTGCAGGCAAAGGAGACCGGCACACAACCGCTGATCTCCACACCGCCGGAGAACTGGCCTTATACCTTACGGGCAGCACAGTTCAGTGATAACTCTGTCAACACATTCATTATCGAGCCCCAGGCTACATTTAAACATAAGATCGGCAAAGGCATACTGGATGCCTTATTGGGCACTACCATACAACAAACCAGGAGCAATGGCGTGCGCTTATCAGCCACCGGGTTTAACAGCGATCTGGTGCTGGAAGATATAAAAGCAGCCACCAGCATAACGGCGCCATTCCCCACCATCGCAACAAAATACAAATACAATGCGCTATTTAGCCGTATCAGCTATAACTGGCAGGATAAATACCTGATGAACTTATCAGCCCGCAGGGATGGCAGCAGCCGCTTTGGCAGGAGCAACCAGTTCCACAATTTTGGGGCGGCCGGCGCTGCCTGGATCTTCTCAAATGAAACGGCCGTTCAAAAACTGCTGCCCATTCTCAGTTTCGGAAAAATAAAAGCCAGTTACGGTACAACCGGCAGTGACCAGGTGGGCGATTACCGCTTCCTGAACAGGTATACCATTCCCTTTGGTATTGGCACGCCTTACCAGGGCGCCACGGCCCTGCAGCCGGCCGGCCTGCCCAATCCTTACCTGGGCTGGGAAGAAACGCGTAAATGGCAGAGCGGGATAGAACTGGGCTTTTTGAAAGACCGCTTATTACTAACGGCCACCTATATCAATAACCGCTCTTATAATCAGCTACTGGCGTACGGATTGCCGATAGTGACAGGGTTTTTCACCGTGAACAGGAATTTCCCCGCTATTGTACAGAACCGCAACTGGGAACTTACGCTCAATACCGTCAATGTAAAGACCAGGCTGTTTACCTGGACCACCAATATTAATCTCACAGTGCCCAGCAATCAACTGGTGGACTTTCCCAACCTGGCTACCTCCACATATGCCAGCTTATTGGTGCCGGGACAACCGGTCAGGCTTACCAAAACATACCATTTTACAGGAGTAGATCCCGCAACAGGCGTATACCAGTTTGCAGACGCAAAAGGTAACCCCACCTCCAATCCTGATTTTTTAAATGACCGTACCGTTTTTATCAACACGGATCCTACCCTGTACGGCGGTTTTCAGAATACGGTACAGTATAAAGGATTTGAGCTGGATATCCTGTTCCAGTTCGTAAAACAGCAAAAGCAGCATTACCGGTATGGGAACCTGCCGGGTATCATGCAGGTGAACCAGCCAACATCACTACTGGAGCGCTGGCAAAAGCCCGGCGATATAACGCCTAACCAGCGCTATAATGCAGATGCCAGCATTGTAGGCGCTTTCTTTAACATCCTTGATTCGGATGCGGCCTATGCAGATGCCTCCTTTATCCGGCTCAAGAATTTTTCCTTGTCATGGCAGCTGCCTATGTCATGGAAACAAAAGCTGCGCCTGCAAAACTGCAGGGTGTACCTGCAGGCGCAAAACCTCCTGACCATCACCAGCTTTTATGGATTGGACCCTGAAACAGGAAATGCCAGCCTGCCGCCTTTAAAGATGCTCACATCCGGTATACAAATAGGGTTTTAACAACAGGAAAAATGAAGATCATGAATGCAATAAATATCCGCTATATCAAGGGGGCGTTACTGCTGGTTTGCCTGTGCGTGCTGCATAGCGCCTGTACTAAGCTTGTAGAGGCAGATGCGCCGGTGACCAGTATAAACGGGGAGAATGTATATAACGATAATGCGACCGCCGCAGCCGTATTAAACAGTATTTACACGGCCATGAGCCAGAAAGGCATAACGGCAGATGGTATTACTGCGTTATCATTGTTCCCTGCATTGTCTGCAGACGAGCTCTCCTTGTATGGCGCGTCTACGGATCCGGTCTATATTGCCTATTACCGGAATGCATTGACCAATATCAATACCGGCAATACAGATTTCTGGAAGATCATCTATCCTTTGGTCTTTACTACAAATGCTGCCGTAGAAGGATTGTCTGCTGCTACCGGTCTTACACAGGCAGTGAAACAACAGTTGTCAGGAGAGGCCAGGTTCCTCCGCGCCTTCTTTTACTTTTACCTGCTTAACCTGTATGGAGATGTGCCATTGGCATTAAGCACGGATTATTCAGTAAATGCCCTGTTATCCCGTACGCCAAAGGACAAGGTCTATCAACAGATCATTGCCGATCTGAAAGAGGCGCAATCATTATTGGCAGATACTTACGTGATGGCCGATGCGATAACGCCCTATCCCCCCTCGTCCGAAGAGCGGGTACGGCCTAATAAATGGGCTGCTACCGCATTGCTGGCGCGTGTGTACCTCTACACCGGAGACTATGTAAATGCGGAAAAGCAAGCTACCGCGGTGATCAGTAATACCGGCCTCTATGATATCATGCCTTTGAACAATACCTTCCTGAAGGAGAGCCGGGAGGCTATCTGGCAGTTGCAACCCGTTCGCACCGGACAAAATACGCAGGATGCCAGGTTATTTATGCTGCCGGATACAGGGCCCAATGGCCTTTTCCCCGTTTACCTGGGCAGCCACCTGTTAAACAGTTTTGAGGCGGGGGATCAGCGCCGGTTTGGCGGTAACTGGATCGATAGCGTGAACATAGGCGCCGCCACTTACTACTATCCTTACAAATACAAATTAAGCACCACTACCGCCGCCACCATACTCGAATATGTAATGGTGCTCCGCCTGGCGGAACAATACCTGATCCGCGCGGAAGCCCGCGCGCAACAAAATAATATCCAGGGCGCCGGCACAGATCTGGATGTGATCCGCCACCGTGCCGGCCTGCCCGGTTATAACGGCGCTCCGGAAAAGAACGCCTTACTGGCCGCCATCCTGCATGAGCGGCAGGTGGAGCTATTTACAGAATGGGGGCACCGCTGGTTGGATCTGAAACGGACCGGTATGGTGGATACGCGCATGCATACCATCACCCCGCAAAAAGGAGGCGCCTGGAAATCCACCGCGCAACAATATCCTATCCCTGCCAGTGAATTACAACGGGGCCCCAACTTTATACAGAACGCAGGGTATTAATACAACCTATAAAAAACCGGAATATGAGATATGTTATCATTTTGCTGCTAGCGCTGATCATTACACAAAAAAGACTGGCAGCACAGGGAACGCCTGGCGTTTATTTTGAAAAGGAGCTGGATTGGAACGGCATAAAAGAAAAGGCCGGTACGGAAAACCGCTTCATCTTCCTGGATTGCTACAAAGCGGCTACCAGCAGGTTAAGGGATAAACTCATCTTTGGCAGGCAACAGGCAGGCGATCTGGTAAACGCCCATTTTATTGCAGCCAGGGTACAGGTGGATACTACACAGTTTGACGATGCGGCCGTTAAAGGGCGGTACAGTATAGCCAATAGCATCCGCAACGATCATCACATAAATACCTTCCCCGCCTTCCTGTTCTTTGATCCGTCTGGCAGGCTGGTACATGCAGGCGCCGGCGCCATGAGCGAAGAGGCTTTTCTATTGCTGGCAACGGAGGCAATGGATACATCACGGCAGTATTATAGATTCCTCAGTAAATTCAATAAAGGTATCAGGCAATACGATGTAATGCCCCGGATGATCCAGATCGCCGGAGCATTGGATGACAGGCAAACAGCCGCTGCCATTACCCGGGAATACGTAAATGGGTATGTATATCATCTGCCCGAAAAAGAACAGCTGACAAAAGAGCGGATCCAGTTGATGGGAAACAATATCAACAGCGCCAGCGATAACGGGTTCTCATTATTCCGGCGTTATGCGGATAAGGTAGATCTGTTGATGAATACAAAAAGTTATGCCAATGACCGTACCGATAATATTATCGCCCGGGAAATGATCGATCCGCAATTGTATAAGGAAGGGGAGGTGATAACAACCAACCCGGACTGGCAGCGTATACATGCCGGCATACAGGACAAGTTTGACAAGGCCACCGCAGACCGGGTGGTGCTTAGCGAAAAGATAAACTGGTTCCAGGCCAGGGATGAATGGCCAGCCTTTATAAAACACTCCCTGGATAAAGTGGAAAAGTATGGATATGATACCACCGGGCTGGGTAAATCGCTGGTGAATAATATGCTGTACGACATTGTTTTCAAACGGGGAGAGGATAAAGCAGACCTGCTGCGGGCGGCTGCGCTGATAAAAGAACTGCTTGCCGGCGAACCGGAGAAAGCCACCTGGCTGGATACTTACGCCAACCTGTTATACAAAGCCGGAAATGTAAAAGAGGCGGTCGCAGTAGAAGAGAAGGCCGTAGCGCTTATGCCGGATGAACCGGATATCCGGGAAGCGCTGGAAAAAATGGAAAAGAAGGAGCCTACCTGGCCGGTAGCCATAACGGCATTAAACCAGCACACATTACAAACCCCCTGGAGCAAGGACGTAACGCCGGCAGCTGTATGGGCGGAATATCCCCGGCCACAGATGGTGCGCAGCGAATGGACCAATTTAAACGGCATGTGGGATTACGCCATTACTGACTCCGCGGCCCGCAGCTTTAAAAAACCGGATGGTAAGATCCTGGTGCCCTTTCCCCTGGAGAGCACGCTCTCCGGCGTAAAAAAACTGTTATTGCCGGATCAGAAACTGTGGTATAGCAGGAACATTGCATTAAGCCAGAAAAAGACCGGCAAAAGATACCACTTACATTTTGGGGCCGTTGATTGCGATGCCATGGTCATGTTGAATGGCAAAACCATTGGCAGCCACCGGGGAGGATACCAGCAATTCTCCTTTGATATAACCGATGCATTGCAGAAAGGGGATAACAGATTGGTGGTAGCGGTGCTGGATCCCACGGATAAGGGAAACAGCCCTAAAGGTAAGCAGACATTAAATCCGCAGGGCATTATGTATACGCCGTCCAGCGGCATCTGGCAGACCGTATGGATGGAAGAGCTGCCCGCCATAGCGGTCAACCACCTCAAACTAACGCCGGATATCGATAAAGAGGCCCTGCAAGTAATAGTGGATGCGCCTGCCGGTACGGAAGTGATCCTTACTGCCAGCAGCGCCGGTACTATTGTAAGTACCGCCAAAGGCGCCGCCGGAACGGCGATACTGCTGCCTGTAAAAGAGGCCAGGTTATGGTCGCCCGCGGATCCTTTCCTGTACGATCTGCGTGTACAGCTGCTGCAAGATGGCAAACCGGTAGATGAGGTGCAGAGTTATTTTGGCATGCGCAAGATCGAAATAAAAAAAGACGGAACCGGACAGGAGCGCATCTTCCTCAATGGTCAGTATACCTTTAACCTGGGCGTGCTGGACCAGGGATTCTGGCCGGACGGACTATACACGGCTCCTACAGACAAGGCCCTGAAATGGGATATAGCAACGATTAAGGATATGGGTTTTAACACCATCCGTAAACATATCAAAATAGAACCGGCCCGCTGGTACTACTGGTGCGATAAACTGGGTATGCTTGTATGGCAGGATATGCCCTATGCCGCTAACCTGAGCGATGAGGCAAAAGCGCGTTTCGAAAAGGAGAATGAGGAAAATATACAGCAGCTGTATAACTACCCTTCTATCGTTTGCTGGGTGCTGTTTAACGAAGGCTGGTTCCGTTATGATCAGCAAAGACTGACCACCTGGATGAAAAAAATGGACCCCTCCCGGCTGGTGAATGGCCATAGTGGAGAGAACTATGACAGGAACGCCCCGCCAGACCTGAGCAAAAAATGGATAAATAGCGATATGACCGATATCCATGATTACCCGGGCCCCAATATTGCGCCGCCGCTGGCAGGTAAAGCCAGGGTATTGGGCGAATGGGGCGGCGTACGGGTGCCTACGCCAGGCCATCAGTGGAACACTGCAAAAAACTGGGGGTATGCGGAAAGTGAGGCCGCTCAGTTTGCGGATAAATACAAGTTCCTCGTAAAACATCTCAAGCTTTTTGAAACAGAAGGTTTAAGCGCCGCCATCTATACGCAGCCTTTTGATGTGGAAATAGAAGAGAACGGATTGATCACTTATGACAGGAAAGTGTGTAAGATCCCCGTTGAGCAGATAAGGGATATCAATAACCTTATATTACGCGCTCCGGCGGATACTGCAGCCGGTAGTAAAACATCCAGAGCGGAATAAAATGAGCGCTTTTTTCAGTAAATTACTTAGTCAGAAAACGCCCCGTTTTATGCGATCATTTTCCCTCATGTTGCTCCTCTCGATCAGGATCTTCTGCTGTTTAGGACAAAAGCCGCCAATAGACGCCAGCGCTTATGATGCATGGCCCATGCTGCATTCGCTGATCGTTACGGATGATGGCAGCTTCGTTGCATACAGCATCCGGCGCACAGACCTGCAAAAGAATGATACGCTGGTCATACAGTCGGTGGCAGGTAACAGGAAAATAAATATTCCCGTACAGGGCATGGCGCTTGCCGCTTTTCAGCAGGAAGATCAACTGGCCGTTTTTATGAAGGCGGCAGATACAATAGGTATACTGCACCTGCAAACATTTGCTGTAACCTATATACCGGGCGCGTTTGCCTTGAAAGCGCCCAAAAGGGGAACAAAGACCTTTATCAGTTACCGGTTAAAAGGGCAGGACAATAAACTGGTCCTTCACAACCTGGCCTCCGGCGTCCGCCAAGAGTTTACGGACGTACTGAACTGTAATTTTAGCGATGATGGCGCGCAGTTGCTGTTACAAACCGCAGTAAAGCCAGGCAGGCAGTTAAGCCTGGTGGATCTTGTAACAGGACGGCATACAAAGTTCTGGACAGGGCGCAAACTTGGCAAGGCTATTTTTGACCGGGATGGCAGGCAGCTGGCATTTTGGGCGCAAACGGATTCAAGCCGGCAGGATCTGTCGTTATGGTATTATAAAACAGGAGCAGCGCAACCGCTGCTCCTGGCAGATGCTGCCCCCGGAGACAATATGACATTCAATAACGATTTCCTTAGATTCACAAAGAACGGCGAACGGTTGTTCATCCAACTAAAAGAAAACAGGGAGCCTTATCCGGATACAGACGAAGTAAAAGTAAATGTCTGGAGTTATAATGACGCCATGCTGCAGCCGCAGCAACTGGCAAATGCACAATCTCCCCATTCCTTTCTGGCGGTGGCAGATATAAAAAATAGACGCATCACCAGGATAGCGCAGGAAAATGATTACCTGCTGGCATTGCTGCGCGATGGAGATAATGACGATTTCATTCCGGCCATGAACCTGGAGGGCGATCTTTTTTTCAGGGAAAGGAAATGGAACCCGGCTTCCAGACCGGCCTTATATGTAATTGATACAAAAGATGGCAGCAGAAAGCGTTTATGCCAGCCGGACAAAGAAGTAAGCCTTGCCCACTTATCTCCGGATAACAAATACGTAGTGTACTATAACCCGGAAGAAAGGAATTACTTTTCCTATGAGCTGGCATCCGGTCTCACGCGCAATTTAACAGCAGGCATCCCGGTCATCTGGACGACCTATAACCAAAACGATATGCCGGACTCCCTGTATATGCCCGTAGGGGTGGCGGGGTGGATGAAAGACGCCCCTGGCCTGCTGATCTATGATCAGTATGATATCTGGCAGATAGACCTGTCCGGCAAACGATCACCGCTGAACATTACCAATGGTTATGGCCGCCAGCATAATATTGTGTTTCAACTACTGCAGGAAAGGGACGAAAGTATCGTGGGGTACAAACAGGTGATCACATTGGCGGCGTTTGGCCGAACAAAAAAGAACGCCGGTTTCTATCGTATAAAACCCGGTGGAAAACAGGACCCGCAATTGCTGGATATGCAACCTGCTTATTATGATCTTGGCCGTATGCCCATTATAAAGGCGGCCAAAACAGGCCTGTATATCTTTCAGCGGATGAGCGCCACAGATTACCCCAACTATTATGCTACCACGGACTTTAAGACCTTCCGCCAGCTGAGTTACCTGCAACCGGAAAAAAAATATAACTGGCTAACGGCAGAGCTGGTACAATGGCCTACCCCTGATGGAGATATAGCTGAGGGTATTTTGTATAAACCGGAAGATTTTGACCCACATAAGAAATATCCGCTGATCTTTTACATGTACGAACGCTTCTCAGACCGGCTGCATGCTTACCTGACGCCTGCGCCTGCTGATGGCCCTTTAAATATCCCTTATTTTGTAAGCAATGGCTATCTGGTACTGGCGCCCGATATCCATTATAAGATAGGCGCGCCCATGAAAAGCGCTTATAATACCGTAGTGTCCGGGGCCAGGTATTTATCCCGGTTTGAATGGGTAGATACGGCCAGGATGGGCATACAGGGGCATAGCTGGGGCGCTTATGAGACCAATTATATCATCACGCATACATCCCTTTTTGCGGCGGCCATGTCTGCCGCGGGCGTATCTGACCTGGTGAGCAGCTATGGCAGCATCAGTCATGGCGGGGTAAGCCGCCAGCATTTTTATGAGATGAACCAGACCCGCATAGGGGCCACGCTTTGGGAACGCCCGGACCTGTACATTGAAAATTCCGCTATTTTTCATGCGGATAAGGTAACCACCCCCTTGCTCATGCTGGGCAATAAAGAGGATGGCGCCGTTCCTTTTGCGCAGGGCGTGGAGCTCTTTACCGCACTCAGGCGCCTGGGCAAAAAGGTATGGATGCTGCAGTATGATGGAGAAGGACATATTGTGGGGGAGGACGCGGCGGCAAAGGACTATTCCATCCGGCAAATGCAATTCTTTAACCACTATCTGAAGGCCGCTCCCGCGCCGCAATGGATGATCCGGGGTATTCCGGCTTATATGAAGGGGAAAGACAAAGGCCTGCAACTGGAACATGGTCAACAGGTATCAAAAAGGGAGGGGTAGTCATAAAGACTACCCCTCCGTGTGACTAAACAAAACCTGGCAGATTATTCATTACCTGTAAATACAATGAACTTCTGCACAACGGGCAGACCAACTGCGGTAGTGGCAAGGGTAGTAGTGCCGCTAAATGTGGTAGTCTTAACGCCGGTTACGAATGTATCGGCAAAACCATCGCCATTGGTATCAATATAGATCCTGTCATTCGCTACAGTTGCAGCAACTGCACTACCTACAATGGCAAAAACAGCCAGAGACGCTAACATTAATTTTGCTCTTTTCATAAAACAGATGCTTTTTGAGATTTAAAAGCTAAACTTTAATGATTGATGTTTTTCCTGCGCTTGCATAAGCTTCAGCAAGAGGCGGCAGGGTTTACCTCCTGTGAAGTACCGGCCGGATAATTTGATCAGGGATGACCTGTGCTGCGGAACGTACGGTCAATTGACCATAGGCAGCTTTAATGATGTATTCAACAAATAAGGCGGTGAATGTAATGGCCACGATAATGGGAAACAGCTGGAACCGGAGCGCAATGGGGGAGGCAAATATGCTAAACCCGAAATTGATGGACCATAGCGCCGCCGTTAGCCATATTCCCCGCTGCATCCAGGGCTGTTGCCGGTATCCCTGGAGTAATACATAATAAATCAAACTCAATAGGAATACCACCTGCAGGCCGCCGGCAACAACAGGCAGGAAATTGAGTATATACACATTGAAGCTGTTAGCCCGCGTAGTTATTTTCCTGCTGTCATAAGCAAACCAGGCCTGCGCAACAAGCGCCACGCTGTCTTTACCGGTGCTGTACATTTGCAGGAACTCTACCGGAGGCGCATAATATCTTTTTGCATTAGGCCAGATATAATATTGCAGGAACGTAAGCGGGTACTGTTTGATAAGGTAGTTGCCATAGTCCGCATACAAAGGTCCCAGCGACGCCCACCGTTTAAGCTCATGGGTGGTATCCCGGTAATGCGTCCGCATGTATTGCTGCAGCGGCATGTTATGCGTCCACATATACGCCGTGCCCGCTTTCTGCTGCTCAGCAGGATGGGTGGCCAGGTTCCGGGAGGTATCAAAATAATGCCGTACCATGTTATCCAGCGGCTGCAATCTTTTTGGCGCCGGCTTCCTGTCGGCGCTATCCACATACCGGTAGGCGTACATGGCATTATTGGCCAGCTGCCACCCGGTAAAAGGGGAGAATTGCCGGGTACCGGTAAGCCGTTTGTATATGTTGCCCGTATACAGCACAAACACGCCAATAAGCAGTAACCCAAATACCGGTCCGGCCAGTTTTATCCATCTCCGCTGGGGGGATAGGAGGTAGGCTATACCTGCGATCAAAGGATAGTATAAAGCATTATACCTTACCGTAAAAGCCACAAACAGCACCAGGCCATGCCAAAGGATCAATTGTGTGGCAGGGCGTTGCACTACCCACAGCAGTAGCGTGAACCATACCAGGCTTAAGGTAATAAACAGGGTATCGCTCGATATATAGTTGGCCAGGTACAGGAATACCGGATTCAGTACCAGGAATGCCAGCAGGAAACGCTCCACATACCTCCCGGGTTGGTAGAAATAAAATACCGTGAATAGGAAACCCAGTAGCGCCGCTTGTAAAGACAGATATTGAAAAGCCACCAGCGCCAGATCAGAACGGCTGAATACGCTGAACAGCCGAAGGAAATTAGGATAACCTACCGGATAGGTATTAATTGGGAGGTTATGATAGGCTGTTTCCAGGTACACATACGAATCGTCATTAATAAAGCTGGCATAAGGATAAAAATATTTAAACACCCCAAATTGCAGCAGGATTGCGATACCTGCCAGCCACAGATAAACCTTGTTACGCGGCGTGCGGAACACAAAATGTTTAAAGGAAAGCGCAGGCGCTGGCTGAGGGCTTGTTCTCTCTTCCGGCGCTGCGGCCGCCTCCCGCTTCTCCTCATGGTACGCCTGCTCCGTATTAATGGACCATATATTGTCTTTGGTCTTTATGCCCGCTACGATATTATCTACCGCCACCATGGCCGTAAGCATGGAGTGGTCGCTGTTATTATATTTGTGCATGCCGTTGCGGCCTACCAGGAACAGGTTCTCAAATCTGTCCACATAGTCCCGTATCTCATTAAACCGTTCATAGGCGCCAAAATAGGCCGGGTAGGTCTTCTCCATCCGTATCACGGTAGCATCCAGTACATTGGCCGCTGAGGCCAGCCCTATTTTTTCCAGCTCCCGTATAGCCAGCTGTTTGATCTCCTCATCCGGCAGTTGCCAGAAGCTGTCTTCCGTATTACAAAAGAACTCCATGCCCACCCAGGCCGTGTCAGGATCATTCACCATATAAGGGCTCCAGTTATTGAACAGCTGAAGCCTGCCAACCTTTACATCCTTTTCCTGTATATAGATCCAGGTATCCTCCAGTTGCAGCCGTTGCCATTCACCGGTATTTTTATCCCGGAAGGAAAGCTGTTGCAATAAGATGCCTACCGTAATAAAATCCCGGTACTGGAGGCCGGACGCTACCTGCTTCACTGCTTCGGGTATGGAGCCGTCCATGCCTCCAATCAGCTCCTGCACCGGCATAGTAGAAAAGAAATAGTCGCCTTCCAGGTAGCTGGTTTCACCGGTTATATTGTTAATGACCGCTACGGCGGTCACCTGCTTGCCGTTATCCGATGTATAGACCCGTTTTACCTCGTGATGCAGCAATACCTTGCCGCCCATGGCTTGTACCTGGCGGGCTGCCTCTTCCCATAATTGTCCGGGCCCCAGTTTTGGGTACAGGAACTGCTCAATGAGGCTGGTCTCTGTATCCTTTTGTGCGAGATCCGCCTGCTTATTCCTCACGGCAGCTTGTACGGCATGCCGGACCGCCTTGCTGATGGATACCCCTTTTATACGCTGTGCGCCCCATTCCGCGGAGATGGCATGGCAAGGTATACCCCATACTTTTTCTGTGTAGTCTTTAAAGAATAGCTGGTAGAGACTGCGCCCAAACCGGTTGATCATAAAATCTTCCAGGTTCTTTTCCGGCCGGCGTGGAAGGAGCTGTGCCTGCAGGTAAGAGAACAGGATGCTGATGGTGGTCCATAACCCCAGTTTAGTAAGGGTGTCAAAAGACAGCTGGATAGGGTAGCTAAAGAACTTGCGCAGAAAATAGATCCTGGATAAGCGCTTGCGTACCAGCATCACCTTATCAGGATCTTTTTCCGCGCTATGTGTAGCCCCACCGGATGCAATATCTATTTCCCGGGATTGTTGCTGGTAAGTGATCGTAAAGGCAGCAGGCCCGTCCTTTTCTATAGGCAGCAGCTGCTGCCACCAGTTCATCACCCGGTCAGATTTTGAGAAGAAACGGTGACCGCCAATGTCTATGCGGTTACCCTTATAATTTACGGTCTTGGAGATACCGCCTATATCTCCTGATTTTTCAAGTATGATAGGCGTAATATCCGTTCTTTTCAGCAGCTCATAGGCAGCAGTAAGCCCTGCCGGACCTGCGCCGGCTATAATAGCATATTTGTTCATGATAAGGTTCTTTAGGGCCGTACCTGCGCTCCCTCCCCAGGAGGGAGGCTGGCCCGGCAAAAGCAAAAATCAGGCTGACAGCAACCAGCGATCACAATGGTTTTTGTGAGGATGTATTAAGCATTACAATGACACATGCTATACGTGCAGTGCATATTGCGAGGAAACAAAATAGTCGCTACAGTCAAACCGACAGTTTTCTGGCGTGGCATATCCAATGGTTTTAAGAGGCAGGCAATACTGCAGGATCATATGGTGGGATCATTCGCTGCTGTAGATGATTGCGCCTGTTGTGTTGAGTAATGGTTAGTTACGCTTAGTCTACTAGATTGGTGGTGTTTTGTGGTTCGAAGATAGGGTGGTATCAGGGAATGGGTGTTATCATTTGCGGAATTTATTTTATGGTCATTTGGGATAGGGGGGGTAACAGCGATTTGTGTAGGGGCCTTATCTATGAAGATAAATGGTATGTTCGTCCTGGTAGGTATACTGGAAGCCTTTCTGCAGGCTCAATGAATCAAGATAATTCCGCAGGGGTGTGCTACGGGACAGATCCCCTACATAGTTTATCCGGGCTATCGAGGCATCGTCTGTTTTTACCTCCACGCCATACAGGCGTTGTAATAACGGTAAAACATCCTTTACGCGGCTACGTTCGGGAACCTCATAAATGCCATCCCGCCAGCGCAGGATCTTGGCAGCGTCCGCGGTAAAAAGCTCCTGCAGTCTGCCGCGGTAAGCCGATATGGCCATCCCCGGCGTTAGCTCCTCCTTGTCTTTATCTGCGTATACCCTTACAGCGCCATCTTCTACAAATACCTCTACAAGACCTGGTTTGTAGGTGTTCACGTTAAAGGCGTTGCCATTGGAGGTGGTGCCGATCACGCTTACGTAGGTATGATTGGGCAGATATACAAAAAGCGGCTGTAAAACATTGGCGGCGGCAGCTACATAAGCTTCCCCGTTTATCATCACTTCACGGCGCTCTCCCTTGAACGCCGTAGGAAAGGTGAGGGTAGAGCCAGCATTCAGATGTACCCGGGTGGAGTCTGGCAGCACAATGCTATAATCCATACCATTGGGCACGTTCAATATGCAGCGGGCAGGTGCATTATCCGTAGCAACAAACCGGAGTGTTTTGTTATGATTGGTAAGGGTGAGACCCTTGGTGTGAATGGTGGCAATACTGTCGGCAAATGTGATGATCTTGCCTTCTGAGGTTTTCAGGAACAACCGCTGGTTATCCAGGAGATCAGTAACAGCCATATCGGGGTAGTAGACGTAGACATCCCCCTGTTGCTGCCAGGGCAATAAGCCTTGTCCGTGCGCCCAGGCCACCAGGCTTAAAGCGGCGATTATACACGCCAGGACCGCCAATATGAGTTTGTTCCGCCGGCGGTGCTGAGGCCGGGCGCGGGTAATGATCTCAGGAGTAACGGTGTCATGGAGGTCCTGCCAGATGGAAAAAGCTTCCCCATAATCAGCTATTATCTGATAAAGGTGTTCTTTGTTTGCTTTACTTATGCGGCCTGTGATTTCTTCCAGGGTGAGGTCATATACCAGTTCACGGTCGAATTGCATAACCTATTAACGTTTGGAAGGGTGAAATGTACCTCCTAGAGGTGGTTCAAAGTTACACGAATTTCCTTTTTACGATCGAATTGCATAGCCAGATCACATTTACAACGGTTGAATGGGTCCCTTATAGATGGCTCAAATTGAGGGCTAATTCTTGAAAAGGGAGCATAGCGTGCAATTTAAAGCATTAATTAACAGTAAATAGTTAATCAGATATTAATCTGATCTATAAAAACTACGATTGACCTGTCTGAAATGACTGTGAAATTTATTCCACAATTGATAACCGTAGCGGAAAAACCCTTTCGTAACTTCATATCAGCCAAAGTCCTCGATAAAAAGCCAGTGTATAACAGCGCGCAGTGATACCATCCGCGACAACGACAGGGAGACAATACTTTTCATTTAACAAAAATATACCTCATGAAACGAGCTAAACTTATGCTTGCCCTCATTGGCATAATGGCGGTCCTGGGCGGCATTTTTGCCTTTAAGGCTAACCGCCTGGCCATCAGCTATTGCCGGATAGGCAGTCCCGGCGTTTGTACAACGGTTTACCTGAACACTTCGTTTGTAAACACCACTGCCGGCAATACCTATTGCACCTTTAACCGTATTGCCCCATGTGCGCAAAAGGTGGTCACTTTCATACAGCCTTAATTCATCTGTCAACAAAGCTGTTCCCCGCCATCGGGCTCCTGCTCTGGTATTCGGTTGTTCACTCACAGTGCCCGGGCCCTTCTCCGGTAAGACCCATGTTGGATACCGGCGTTTTTGACCGGTGGCCGGAAGTGCAGTCCCCCGCCATTACGCCGGATGGCCGCTATATGTGTTATACCATCTACCGGCAGCCGGCCGGCAGCCAAACCCTGGTTATCCGTTCCCTGAGGGATAGTTGGGAAAAGGCCTTGCCCGGCGCTGCCATGGCGGCATTTACACCCTCCGGCGGGTATCTGGTGTTTTTGCAGGGTGGGGATAGCCTGTGCCTGTTGCAACCAGGGGCCGGCCAGGCAAAATTCATTGACCGCGTTGGCAGCTTCTGGCAGTTTGATAACCGGGGCCGCTCATGGTTAGCCTGGTACTCCGCTACAGCTCCCATCCAACTGGTAATATACGATATTGATAAAGGGCGGCCGCAGACAATCTGGACCGGCAAGACTGCCGGCAACCTGGTAGTGGATACAGCCGGTGCACAACTGGCATTTACGGCAGATGGTAAGGTCTGGTATTACCATCATGGTATGCCACATGCCCGGCCACTCCTGGCTGCAGATAGCGCCCTTGCCGGAATTACCCTGGTAAATTTTTCCATGGACGGGAAGCGGATCCTTTGCCTGCTGCCGGCAGGGAATGTTGTCAAGCCCTGGCCCCAGGCGCCCGGCCGGGTGCAGATATGGCGTTATACGGATGCGGTGCTTCCGCCCTGTAAAGAAAAGGAGGCGCCGGTTCCGTGCTTCGCAGTAATATCGCTAAAGGACCTACAGCTAACCCGCCTGCAGGAAGCAGGAGAAGAGTTGTGGCCTATTACAGGCGGCGCCACGGACAAATGGGGGCTGATCATCCGCAAACAGGGCAGTGGGGCTGTCTCGCGGTATTACCTCATTTCCCTGGTTACCGGCCGGCGAAAGGAAGTTGATTTTCCCTTTGCCGGTATTTCCCCGGCCGGCCGGTTCCTGGTAAGCGATGATGGATTGGGGAATATCCATACTTATGAACTGGCCACCGGCATTACCAGGGATGTTACGGCAGATATATCCGTACCTGCCGGAGACGCGGGGTACGACCAGCCGGCGCTGGCGGCCCACCGCGGCCTTGGCAGCTGGGGGCATTGGCTGCCCGGCGATACCGGTATACTGTTATATGACCGGTATGATAACTGGCTGGCAGACCCGCTCAGGCAAAAAGCCCCCATCAATCTTACCAATGGCTATGGCCGCCGTCATCATATAACGTTCCGGTTAATAGCGCCAATGGGAACAGTAGTGCGGCTCCAGGATACACTCATACTGGACGCCTTTAATAATGATAATAAGGACAACGGATTTTACTGCATAAGACCAGACAGCGCCCGAGACCCGCTGCCCCTTACCATGGGCCCCTACCTCTATTACGCAAAAGAACATTTCTACCTGGGGGGCGAAGCCCCGCTTAAGGCGCGGAATGCCGGCATTTATATCGTACGCCGTTGCAGCGCCACTGCATCCCCCAATTATTTCATGACACAGAATTTTAAAAGGTTTAGGCCGTTAAGCACCGTGTATCCGGAGCGGTCATACAATTGGCTACAGTCGCAACTCATGGCGTTTACCCTGCCGGACGGGCGCAAAGAACAAGGTATACTATACACGCCGCAGGATTTTGATCCACATAAAAAATACCCGGTACTGCTGCATTATTATGAAATAATGGCTGACCGCCTGCATCGCTATCAGCCACCCGCATTTTCCGCCGGCGACATCAACATCCCTTATTTTGTAAGCAGGGGATACCTGGTGTTTACTCCGGACCTGCATTTTACCACCGGCGCCGCTGGCAGTAGTGCCTGTATTACCGTTATAGCGGCAGCCGGGTATCTTTCACGCTTACCATATGTACGCGCAGATAAAATGGGTATTACCAGCCGTAGTTTTGGCGGGTTCCTCACTAATTATATTGTTACCCATAGCAACCTGTTTGCCGCAGCCTGTTCAGACGCCGGTATAGTTAACATGGCCGGTGGCTGGGGTACTTATGAATTAAACACAGGTATGCCGCTGCAGGAGCTCTATGAGCGCAGCTATTACCGTATGGGAGCGCCACCCTGGCAACAGCCGGACCTATACCTGGAAAATTCCCCTCTCTTTATGGCTGATAAGGTCACCACCCCGCTGCTCCTGGTACATAATAAACTGGATGCCGTAGTACCGGTTGACCAGGGCATTGCTTTTTTTACCGCGCTACACCGGCTTGGCAAGCCTGCATGGCTGCTGCAATATGAAGGAGAGGCGCATAACCTTTTACAGCCGGACAACCAACTTGATCTTACGATCCGGATCAATCAATTCTTTGACCATTTCCTGAAAGATGCTGCCGCACCTGACTGGATGCACGAAGTTGACGCCAGTGGTAAATAAACTGTTAAAAACTACGCGCATTTTGAAAACAGGTAGTTCATTCTGTTAGCAGGCGCGTTTTAATGTCAATGCCGCAGTGGCGAGAATTAATATATCCCCTATACCATCGAACTAAAAAAACAAAGTTCAATGGAAATAAATTTACGCCGGCTCTTAGCAGCGGTGGCGTGCTGCATCAGTTCCTCCCTTATACCTATATCCGTCTTTGCTCAGACGGAGATGGATACCTCCGCTGTCATAAGCATCAATAACAAACAGTTAACAATTATCGAAGCTGCCCGTACTATTTGCCGGAATGTGGGATGCCATGTTGAGATGTCAACAGAGGTGACTGGGTATGAGACGGTCATTAATGTAGATTTCTTCCAGCTGACTTATAAGGAAGCGCTCCGGGAGGTGTTGGAAAAGAATGGATTTACATTTGTGATCAATGGAAATTGTGTGAAGATAATGGACCGTATACCGGGAACGTCCCTGTCTGGTATGAAGCTAACCGGAAATGTTGTTGACGAGCATGACAAAAAACCTGTTAAACGCGCCAGTGTCAGGATTAAACGCACGCTTACCGGTACTGTTACAGATATTAAGGGCGAGTTCATGCTGCCTGATGTCAGGACAGGGGATGTTCTTTGGGTCTTTGCGCCTGAATATGACAGCAGTACCGTGCCAGTACAGGGAGACCGGATGTTGCTGCAACTGACGAAAAAATCAAGGCGATTAGCTCCTTTTGATGTGCCGCCGGTTTTTGTACATACGCCTCAGCGGGGTGATCATACAAACGTGTCTCCAATACCGGCCGCGGATATTGTGAACCAGCCCGTTGGTAATCCATTGTTAACACTGCAGGGAAGAGTACCGGGGTTATTCATTACACAACAAAACGGTATCCCGGGCGCTGCGCTAAAGGTACAATTACAGGGGCGCAATAGTATCTCCGGGCTTAATGAACCGATGTACGTAATTGATGGCGTTCCGCTTTTATCCGGATGGACGTTCCCCATCAGTGGCATACAAGGTGGCGCGGGAAATCCTTTGGAACTTATAAACCCGGACGATATCGAGCGCATTATTGTATTGAAGGATGCTGACGCCGCGGCCATTTACGGCAGTAGAGGCGTTAATGGTGTTATCCTGATCTATACCAAAAAAGGCGCTTATGATAGCAGCGGGATCAGCTTACGGGTAACGAATGGCCTGGGTACAGTCACCCGCAGGCTGGATGTGTTCAATACCCCGGAATATCTGTCCATGCGCAGTTTGGCGTATTCCAATGACGGGCTGTCTATCCCTGATGGACGCAGTACGGCAGATCAGACAAATGCAGATTTTCTGATATATCCGCGTTCGCGCAATGTATCGTGGCAGAAGGTGCTGGCAGGCAGGCCATCTCAGTATATGTACGCCAGCCTGTCCTGGGCGCATGGCGGACCGCGTACGAATTATAGGATAGGAGCGGGACTTCACCGGGAGACGACTGTTTTTCCCGGAGATCTTTTTAACCGCGAAGCTACTTTCCTGGTAAATGTAAACCACCAGTCCAGGAGGAACAGCTGGCAACAATCATTTACCGTTTTTGGTCTGACGGGAGACAATCAGCTGATCGACAAAGACCTGATACAAACTGCCGTTTCACTGGCGCCTAACGCCCCGGACTTATTTTTGAAAAGCGGAGCGCTGAACTGGGCCCCGCTGCCCAATGGCGATGCTTCCTGGACAAATCCGCTGGCATTACTGGATCAGCAGTACCGCAACAAAATAGCCAACTTCATTGCCGCCTCTACGTTCAGCTACAGGATAAGCAAACGGTTTTATCTGGCTGGTAATTTTAATTATAATCTCCTGCTCAATAAACAAACATTGGTGATACCGGTTAGTTCGTTTGCGCCGCAGTTCAGGGCTATCCTGCAGGATCAATGGATGGGGGCTTCCGACAGACTGCATGGCTGGTTGGCGGAACCAGCGCTGAATTATAGCTGCCGCTTACCAGGAGGCAGTTTAGTGGCCCGTGTAAGACAGGTTTGGCAACATAACGATGGCTACTATGCGCGAAATTCAATCTCCGGAGATACTAAGCGTACTGCCAACGATGTATCGGCCTATAACTATAGCGCCACGGGCATACTGTTGAAGTATGACCTATTGCAGCGTTATAGGGCAGATCTTTCAGTATACCGGGAAAGTAGCTCGCGCTTTACAAAGGATCACCGGGGTAATTACGCGTTATCGATGGAGCTTGGATGGATGTTCTCAAATGAGGAGTGGTTTCGCCAGCGGTTGCCTGTTATTGATTCGGGCCTGCTGAATGTAAGTTATAGTATGCTGGGCAGCGATGATATCTTCAGGCCATATGGCCCCGGACAGGCGCTATCTGATGGCCGCGTAAATGGCTGGCCGCCGGATTCGGCGCTGAAGTGGGGAGGTGTAAACAAATTTGCAATAACGCTGCAGACTGGCATTAAAAGAAGCCAATTGTTTTTTACGGCCAGCTATTACCGGAATGATGCTGTTTGCCAGCTGCCTGATGGAGAGAATGGTAATTTTACCGTGGGGATACGGAATAGCGGCTGGGAATTTCTATTGAAACGGAAACATATAAACAACCCGCGATTTATGTGGTCTACGGAGGCCAATTTTACATTACCAGAGAACAAACTGCTCTCTTTTGCGGGGTTGGAGCATTCGTCTTATGCCGGCGATTTCTTCGTGGGCCAATCCATAGATATTGTAAGGTTATATCAATCCGCCGGTATGGATATGGCAACTGGTTATCCCCAGGTGATGGGACATAACGGCAATGTGTTGCCGGTGGATTCCATGGGACAGCTGCAGGACCGCCAGGCGAGCGAAAACTTGGGGCCCAGGTATTACGGTGGCCTACTGAATAATTTTACAATTGGCCGTTTTGATATAAGTATACTTTTCCAGTTTGTAAAGCAGATGGGCCCTGAGTACCGTAGTACGCCGCCTGGCCTTTTTAACGGCGCCAGCAATATGGGCAACCAGCAAGCCGGGATACTGGAGCGGGTGCCTGCGGCCAGCTATAGCACCATACTTTCGGAGCAGCGGCTGACCTCATTTTCCAACAGTACGTTTAGTACAGATGCTATTACGGATGCCTCTTTTATCCGGTTAAAAAGCCTGTCTATTTCATGGCGGCCAAATATAGGCGCGCGGAAAGACCAATTGCGTGTTTTTGCACAGGGACAGAACCTGCTTACGTTTACCCGCTATAGCGGCATGGACCCGGAATCCAGGAGCTCCGTTACCTTACCACCCTTAAAGGTATTTACAGTGGGGCTTAGTTTAACAATTTGATGTTTGCTTACCAGAACCGGAGGGTATCGCAGGCGGCATTCAGCTCATGATGGAAGTTAATAGCTCCCAGCTGGTTCAGGATAATATGCAGCGGTTTCTGACGGTCTATTTTACCGGTTAACTGCATGTTGCTCACCTTATTGTTGGATAGCACTACTTCGATATTATACCACCGGGCAATCACTTTAGCCACCTCTTGCAGTGACTGTTCCCGGAATTCGTATACAAGTTCTGCGGGGTCCATCCTGTCCGCTTCCAACGGTTCACCATTTACAGATACCACCTCATAACCCGGTTTTAAACGGAGGCTGTCAGTAAGCGTTTCCATCTTCAGAGAGCCGGTTATCAACGATACCTTAATAGCGCCCTTGTGGGTGTTTACATTAAATGCCGTGCCTAATACCTGTAATTTGTGATGTTTGGGCAGTACTACAACAAAGGGCTGGTTATTATTGGGCGCTACCTGCAGGAATGCTTTTCCCCTTAGGAAAACTGAACGGGTTTCCCCTGTAAAGTTTATGGGGAAACGAAGCACGGAATTGGGAGACAGCTTTATAGTGGTTTTATCGGCAAGGACCACCGTATAATCCTTACCCGCCGGCACATATAGTGTGGCTATTCCCGGCGAACCTTTGCCCCGGAAGCGCAGCCGGTTGCCCCGGTTAATGAAGACCACATTATCTACCTGTGTATTGGCAGTGTCTATAGAGAGGTCCAGGCGTTGTCCGTCCGGTAACGTTAAGATAATTGTGCGGGGATCTTCATTAGTGGCAATTGCCTGGGCGGGCTGTGAGTCTGGAGCGCGTGTACGCCGCTGGTTTATAGTATAAAGTGCTGTCATTACCAGTAGCACAGACAAGACGGTTATACTTACGGGCTTTATAAAAACGGCTTTTCGCTTGCGCGGGGGATACCCCCCCTGTAATGCCTTTTCATACTTGCGGACTACTTCCATCGGATCATCCTTGTGAAGCTCGCTGGAAGCCAATATATGCGCCGATTCAGCCTCATGAAGATCTTTCCAGAATTTGTATGCCTCGGGATTTTCTGCAATGATTCTATCCAGACAGGCTTGCTCTTCTTCTGAGAGCAAGCCTGCAATTTCATTTATGATCATCTCGTAGAGCAACTCCTGGTCAAAATCTTCCATAATATAGTTACATGAGGTGGATGTTTATTACATGTTGGGCAGTTTGCTCTTAGTGTACGATTAATAAGATTGAACGATGCTTATCGTTTTTTAATGGCGCTGTAATTAAAAAGTATTAGTGACGGAGATCCAGTACACGAAATATCTTCCAGAAAAGCTCATCTGCTTCCGTATGGTTTTGTGCAATATATTGCAGATAAGTAGGCTTGCGGTCGTCGCTATAGACATGTAAACGCTCCAGGTATCCTTTGAAACAGACGCTGACTTCATCGCTCGAAATATCACCTGCTATCTTAGAATGCTGTAAGATATATTCCACTGAACTGTCCGCGCGATCATGATCGAATCTGGGCACGGTATTTAAACACTCTCTAAGGAATTTACGTATAGTAATATCCATAGGTAAACGGCCCCTCATTTTCCAAAGCGTGAAAGCGATAGTGAACAAGACCCGCTTTGCCATCTCGCGATTTTTGATTTTCCGGGAGATGGCACGATGTAGCTTGGGGGCATACCGGCCATAAATTATGTGTAATGCAGTTTCACTATCACTACGGCCGGGGCTGGTTAAAGTTTCGAATAATGCATAATCAAGTGTAGATTCCTCAATGGAATGGTTGTAGTGTCCCATAAAATTTTTTTGATTGGTTTTTAGTTCCATGACAATTCAAAATCAATGCTTGTTCTTGTATTATTTTAGGGATAGTTGAGATGCAGTTATTTCGTTTACCGTGTGAATTATTATTTATATCTAAATTTAAAAATTATAAAATATTATTTCGTTAATGATTGGTTAGCGGCCATGTTAATATTTTATTTCCACGTCTTTTCTCCGCGTTGCATTTTCGACAGGGTCTCCTTCAGGGAATCATCATCCGCAATGCGCACTGCGTTTGTCTGAATCCGAATGGCGTCTTCCTTCTTGCCAATTTTATACAACAGGTTCGCATAAGTATCCATATAGGCCGCGTTATTCTCCGAAGCTTTCAGGGATAACTCACTCCAGCTTGCGGCGGCTGCCAGCAACGCTGCGTCATTCACCCTTTCAAACGCTGTCCACGCGTATTGGTTCAGCTCTTCCGGCCGTAATGTATTACCATATTTGCTTACATATTCACCCGCAGCCTTCGCAAAATCATCCCACTCCTGTTTGTTCAGGTAATGAATGGTTTTAGCGCGCAGCAAGATCTCTTCTCCCGCGGCGCCATATTTACTTACATTGGCAGCCAGCTGGTTCCAGTCTGGCTGTGCATCCGGTTTGGATACGGCGGCCTGTATCTCGTCTTTATAGATGATGTTCATCATCTTCACCTCGGCCTGGCGGCCGCCCATGAGGCGGTCTATCTCTGCGGCCTGTTGCTGTACAATGGCAAAGCCGGGGTCCTTAGCACTGTTGGTCGTTTGCATGATAAAAGCCAGATCATCCACGCTATACGTTTTCAGGCTCGCTATATAATCCGCTGCGGCCAAACGGGCGCCAGGTTTATCATCCACCTGCTGGGCTGTCATGGCCAGCTTACGCAGGAAGGCCGGATCTTTTTTACCATCTATATACTGTTGCAGTAACTGGCTGTATAACTGGCCGGGGTCTGTAATATCCGCCGCCTGGGCAGTTACAGCCGGTATAGTGCCGTTATTGGCTACCAGCGGCCGGTGGATCCTGCGCATCTCTTCAAACGGGATCTTGATCACCTCCCGGTCATAGGTCATAATACCGTTCTGCTCTGTTTCTACGTCAAAGGGCTGTGTGTAAATAGAACCGCTTAGCCCTTCTTTTTCCAGCAGCTGCAGGTGTTGGTTCATGATCGTGTACTTAGCCTTTAAGGCAGAAGGAGTGACCTGTATATAACCCCATGCGCTCATGGGGTTCCATTGGTGGTCCGGTATAAATACGCCTATGCCGCCAAACTCTCCCAGGATGCGCGCTTTGCCGGGGTGTGCCGGCGCGTTCATTGGATCCGGGTAGGAGTGTACATCGGTCATGTCTGCACTAACCCAGGCATTTGGCGAAGGGCTGCGCAGTTTTTCATTCACATACAGGATCTCTCCGGAGTGACCGTTGATCAGGCGGGAGGGGTCCGTATGTTTCACCCATTCCGTGAGGCGTTGTTGGTCAAAAACGCCCCACTTCTCGTTAAACAAAACCCAACTTGTAATACAAGGGTGATCGTATAACTGCGTAATGGTAGCCGCCACTTCTTTTTCAAACTCCTCTTTGGCGCCTTCCGGCATATGGTGGGGCGGGTTTACAAAATCCTGCCACACCATCATACCCAGTTTGTCGCAATGATAGTACCAGCGTGCCGGCTCTATCTTAATATGTTTGCGGATAGTATTAAAGCCCATGGCTTTGATGGCTTTGATATCGAAAGCCAGCGCTTCATCGGTGGGGGCAGTCAGCAAGCCGTCTGGCCAGAAGCCCTGGTCCAGCGTACCCAGGTTATAGGTATACTGGTTATTGAGGAAGATGCGGTCATAACCGGCTGCATCCTTTCTGATCTCTACCTTGCGCATGCCAAAATAGCTCTGTACCTCATCTGCCGGTTTACCATCCTTCAGCAACTGTACACGCAGATCGTAGAGGAAAGGATCTGCGGGCGACCATAGCTTTGCTGCTTTCATGGGCAGCAACAGCTCCGTTCCCGCGTTGCCTTTAATGGTGCTTACTGTTTTACCTGCGCTGCTGGCGGTCAATACCACTTCGCTGCCGGCGGGGGCGTCTACGGTTACGTGCAGGACGCCTTTATCGATATCGGGGGTTAGTCTGAGATTACTGATCGCCGCAGCGGGCACTATTTCCATCCATACGGTTTGCCAGATGCCGGTGCTGGGCGTGTAATAGATGTCTTTGGGGCTCAGCACCTGCTTACCATGGGGGTTGGGGCCCTGGTCTGTAGGATCGTATACCTGAACCACCAGTTCATTATTACCGCCCTGCAGGGCATCGGTTATGTCAAGGGAAAAGTTTTGATAGCCGCCGGTATGTGTGCCTACCGTTTTACCATTGAGCAATACCACTGCCTGCCAGTCCACGGCGCCAAAATGCAACAGCGCACGTTCGCCGTTTTGCAGGGTGGGTTTGGTAATGTTTCGTTTGTACCATAGGTTTTGGTTCGGTAGCACGGCTTTTTTAACGCCCGAGAGGGCGGACTCGATAGGATAGGGAACTAATATTTCACCTGCGTACGCCGTAGGCGTAGACGCACCTTTGGGGGTAATTGCATATTGCCAGAGACCATTTAAGTTTTGCCATTGTTTGCGCACCAGCTGGGGACGGGGATATTCCTTTAATGCGTTTGCAGGGCTTACTTCCTTTGCCCAGCGGGTTTGTATAGCAACGGGCTGGATCTTCCAGCCATTTTGTGCGTTAGCGCTCAGCTGCAGCATACAGCAGGCAATGACAGAAAAGGTTTTGAAGTTCTTCATTACAGGTTGTTTGGTAGATGATGATCTTTGTTTGAGACGGTCATCGAAATAACCCTAAAAACGCAAAATGAGCGGGGCTGTACTATACGCCGTTGCGGTAACGCTCCGGGTGCAGTTTCATCTCATTGGGCGGGCACCCCATATATTTACGGAAAGCCCTGGAGAAATTAGATACATCCGTATACCCCAGCTGCAGGGCAATATCCCGTATAGAGTCTATACCCAGCAGTAATAACTGTTGGGCCTTGATGATACATTGCTGCTGCACAAAATCACCGAGCGAGATATCGCACTGTTTCTTAAAGTTCACCTTCAGGGAGGATGGGCTGATATTAAACCGTTTGGACAACTGATCCAGGCTGCATTCATGGATATGCGGATAGTCTATAATATGATGCCGCACGCCCAGGATCAGCTTTGATGTTTTGGAAGCTTGTACGGTCTCCAGGTAGTTATTCAGGGTGATCTCGTCATCGTAGGCGCAGAGGAGACGGTATATCAGGGTTTTCATCTCCAGTTGCAGGGAGTGGCCTGCTTTACGGCTCTGGTACATCTCATGAATAATGCTTTTCACCTTACCGGTCATCCGCGCGGGGAACAGGATGCCGCCGCTGGTATTGGCCGCATACAGGTTATGCATCATTTTTTGCAGAGGAGCATGGGCCGTGAGCAGGTCCTTGAGATAGGTAGGCCCTATCTCTATATGCAGCGACTCGCTGATACCCGGCAGGGGTTGCAACACATAGGCGCCTGCGGTAAGATAAAAGAGATTGTACTTAGACCCCTCCAGCATGATCTTTTCCTGGTTATTAATGCGGCAAAGGATCTCGCCTTCCCGGGTGTACTGGAGGGTAACGGTGGGCCTGTCCCAGGTGGCATGCATCTTTGCGGGGAACTGAACATCAAATGACGTGATATAGATCCCGTAGTCCGGGGTAATCAGCTCCTGCAATAGCGCATGGCCAAAATCATACTCTTTACAATGGGAAGTAGCCCAGGGCACCAGGCGGTTCTTCAATTCACGAGGCACAGGCACGACCCTTCCGGTATCATGCTGAGGGTGATTCGATAATTGCATAAGCGTTGTGTCTAAAATTGGCTGCCTGTCGCTTTGAGGTACAACAGGCGTCATATCAACATCCGGTCACCAGGTTTTATAGGCTCCAGTCTGATGGAATAAAGAAAAATGGTACAGCATATTGGTTAACCACAGTTGGCTGTCTGTAGTGACAGCTAACACTACTACCAAATTAACCAATGGCACTGCAATAAAACGGCAGGTTATTGAAAATCAGTAATTGGAGCTAGTTAGGACAAAACAAAAGTGGTAGTTATTTTATATGGATGGTTTCGTCCTTTATCTCATAATTAAGCCCATTGGTGGCTTTCATGTTCTGGAGGAATACCTGTATGGGCTTATTACGGTTAATGGCGCCGCTGAAAAGACGGTTGTTCAGGGCGGGGTTATCTATCACGAAATCGATGCCATACCAGCGGGAGATCACTTTGGCGGCTTCGGAGAAGGGTACATTATAGAAGTCATAGACCCCTTTCTGCCAGCTTAACACCTCTTCCTCGTCAAAGGGAGCGGTTTGTACGCCCTGCAGGCCACTAACGGCCTCAAAGCCCGGTTTAAGCACGGTACTATCCTTAGCGGTGCGCACCTTTACTTTACCGCTTACCAGGGCTATTTTCACCTGGGCGCTGTCATAGGTGTTTACATTAAAGGAGGTGCCTAAGACCTGTACGGTATTGCCCGGTAAATGCACCAGGAAGGGTTTGCCGGCCTGCAGGGCCACTTTAAGAAAAGCCTCACCCTGGATGGTCACCTCCCGGGTATTGCCGGTAAAGGCGGAAGGGAATTGCAGGGTACTGGCAGAGTTGAGCATGATCTCTGTGCCATCGGATAATATAATGGTGTAGTCCTTGCCGGCAGGTATACGCAGGGTAATAAGCTGGGGGGCAGCTGTTGTGGCGGTATAACTCAGCTTTTTATTGGCGTTATTAAGGGTCATGTTATCCAGCTGTACCTGCTGGCCGGCAGTGGAGAGGTCAATGGTCTTGCCATTGGCCAGCTGCAGGGCTATATGCTGATGGTTGGTGAGGGGGGCATCTGCTGCGCCGGTACGGGTGGTAAAGAACACCTTCCAGGAAACAACGGCGGCCAATACCAGCACGGCAGCTATGGAGACTGCCCGTACATAATAGAAGATAAGTTTACGCTCACGGCTGGTATGTAGTATGGCGTCTGCTTTGTCCATGCGCAGGTTAGCCCGGAGCTCATCTACCTTACCAGGATGCAATACCTGGTGCATATCCTGCCATAATGCCTTTGCCGCCGGGTGGGTGGCGATGGTTTCCTGCAGGTATGCTTCCTCTTCCGGTGTAATAGTGCCGGCGATTTGCTCAATGATCAGTTGCTGTATTGCTTCCAGGTCCAAATCCATACCAATAGATATATCGTAATGCCCCTATAAAAGTACTAGGCGTTATGTAAATTGATTAACTTAAGACGTAAGGTCTTTAGTGCGGTAGTGAGGTTGTTCTTCACTGTTTGCAGGGAGGTACCCAATTGTTCACTGATCTCCTTATTGGACTTATCTTCCAGGTAGGAAAGCTCAAAAGCTTTCCGTTGAGCGGCCGGGATGGCGGCGATGACGGCATGTAGCTGGCTATGTAACTCTTTATGCTCTATGGAAACGAACTGGGTAAAGGGCTCCGGCTGGTTGCTGATCTCTTGTGTATAATGCTGTTGGCTGGCATTTTTACGGATCTTATCTATGCAGCGGTGCATAACGGCAGCGTAGAGGTAGCTTTTAAAAGTGATCTCCGGCAGTTTCTCCCGCCTGGCCCAAAGGGAGGTGAACACATCATGCACTACATCTTCTGCTTCTAATTCATTGCGCAGCTTGTAATAAGCAGCCAGATATAGCCGCTCATAATACCTCCGGTATATTTCACTGAAAGCTTGTTCATTGCCGGCCTTTATCCCGGCCAATAACCAATCATCATTGTGTTGCTGCATACAAGTGTCCCAATAAATTGACTGTATAAGATGACAACCCTGGCGTATTTTATTATGGTATTGGGCTTATTAAAATAATGGATGCCGAAAATTATAACAATTATCCGGACATTTTATTTTAAGTTTTTGTAAACATTCTGGCTGGGCGTCTATGATGGCGGTTAAGAGAGAAAAGTGGTTTTTCATGCTATATTAAGGTAAGTAATTTCCCTGGTTTAAATGTTAATCCCTTCTTAACGGGTTTTCTTTTTATGCAGATGGTTGTTTGAGATATCCACATCTGCAAATTGTATGGTATAACGTTGACGTATATATATTAATGGCATTCTCGTTAATTACCTGTAAACGTTTGAGCTGCTATATTAAGGATATGTTAACACAAATATATAGCTAGTACTTTTTAAATAGACATGCGATTTAAGTTTAGATGCAGTTCATTTTTATCCATGTGAATAGATAACTCCTAACCAGCTAACTAAACTAACGTATGTCGAACTTTACTCGTCCAACCTTACCTAAGAAAAAGGGCCGTTATATACGACGGCTGTCTATGCTCTTGTTCGCGCCGCTTGCTCTTTTAACAGGCGCCTGGTCATTTCAGAATGGTGATGAAAAAGTTACCATTAAAGGAAATGATGTTCCGCTCATCGCTGTGTTTAAGTCTATTAAAAAACAAACAGGTTACAGTTTTTTTTATGCCGCAGATTATGTGGATGATAAGGCCCGGGTATCGTTGGATGTGCATGGGGAGCGGGTGGAGAATGTATTGCAAAGGGTGTTGGGAAGGGATTATGTGTGGGTGTATAATGAGAATGCGGTGAGTATTAGTAAAAAAAAATTGCCGGAAAGAAGAAATGATGTGGCCGTTGTGGCTGATTCGAGTGTTACGCGGGTGAATGTGTCTGGGGCGGTTACGGATGAGAAGGGTGCGCCTATACCGGGTGCGACGGTGATGGTGAAGGGGACGCATGAGGGTGCGACGACGGATGAGAGTGGGAGGTTCAGTTTGACGGGAGTGGGAATGGGAGCGAAGTTGGTGATAAGTTCGGTGGGGTTTGAGAAGCGGGAGGTGGAAGTGAAGGGGAGGACGATATTGATGAAGTTGGGGGTGGCGATGAATGATTTAAACGAGACAGTAGTAGTAGCATATGGAACGACAACGCAGAGAGCCAATGTAGGAGCTATAACAGTAGTGAAAGGTAAAGAAATTGAAAGCCTGCCAAATAGGTCCTTTGACAGAAGTTTACAGGGACAAGTTCCTGGTTTGTTAGTCACAAGTGGGAATGGCCAGCCAGGAGGCGGATTGAGCAATTTTTTAATAAGAGGAATTGGAACAGGTACCGATGCGAAGGATGGATCTACGGTTCGGAATCCTTTAATAGTAGTGGACGGTGTTCCGGTAACGCAGGATCATCTGGAGAGGCGATTGCCCGATGGTAAATTCGCCCCCTATTCAAATCCGATGGCTCAGTTCAATCCATCGGATATAGAAACGATCTCGGTGTTAAAAGATGCTGCAGCAATCGCCTTGTATGGTACTAGGGCAGCAAATGGGGTGATATTAGTTACTACAAAAAAGGGGAAAGCTGGAAAAACCCAATTTAGTTTTAGACATCAGATTGATATATCTGAAATGGCAGAAGGGAAAATAAAGCTTGTAAACCAGCACGAGTACATTGACTTATTATATGAGGCTTATAGAAATGTTGACCCGGTAAAATGGACAGATGCTGCAATACGGTCCGATTTAATTGGTAAGTACCCCACTCTTGTTAAGACTCCTGGAGATACCAGTTTTTATTCACCTACTGATTGGCTGCGGACATTAACTAATAATAGAGCATTAACACTTTCAAATGATCTTTCTTTATCCGGTGGTAGTGAGAGGATGAACTATTACCTAAACTTAAGTTATGTAAGTCAGGATGGGATAGTCAAGAATACAGAATATGATAGGGTTTCCGTGCGATACAATATGGAGAATAAGCCAGCTAATTGGATTACAGTCGGTGTCAATTCTATGTTTTCTTACAATAAAGAGGGCTATGGTTCTGGGGGATTTAGTATGGCCTCTACTCTGTCTCCGTTGGACCCTGTTAGGTTATCTGATGGTTCTTACAATCTAAAAGTGCTAAGTTCAGATGGAGATACAAAAACGGCAAACCCAGTAGCTGCTCAAGAGTATAATATTAATAGTATTACTTCGTATCGGCAGAATGGAAACGCCTTTTTAGAGATAAGGTTTTTGAAGAAATTCAGCTTCAGATCACTGTTTGGGGCAGATTTTATGTTGTCGCAAGCGAAGAATAAAGTTGATATGCGTCTGCCCTTCGGTGAGTTGGATAACGCCGCTTCGGGTCTGGTAGCGGAGCAGCAGACTACTAGAACTAATCTTGTAACGACCAATACCTTGCGATACGTAGAAGATTTTGATGGGAATCATCTGTTAAACATTCTCGTTGGCCAGGAATCACAAGAGGCAATAAATAAAATTTTGACTGCAACAGGCCAAGGATTTTCGGTTCCTTATTTGGATGAGGTTGATAATGGCAGCTTTCGTACTGGAGAAGGATCCCGTTCTAAGGAGTCTTTGCTTTCCTGGTTTAGCCAAGTTAACTATGCTTATCGAAACAAATACTTTATTTCTGGCAGCTTACGTAGAGATGGCTCTTCGAAATTTGGAATAAAAGAACGATATGGTAATTACTGGTCGTTTGGCGGTGGGTGGATTGTTACTGATGAGAAATTTATGAAGGGAAGCTCCCCTTGGCTTAGCTATATGAAAATTAGGGCTAGTATTGGTACTTCTGGGAATGCAGCCGCTATTAGTAGTATCAGTCGATTTTATAAATTGGCTATTACGAATTATGCCGGAAATCCGGCTGTGCGGCCAGATAATAGCCCAGGGAATGAGTCTATAAAATGGGAAGAGACTTTTAATACGGACTTGGGATTGGAAAGTAATCTTTTTAATGATAGAATTAAGCTAACAGCAGATATATACAAACGTAGAACATCCAATCTGATATACGCGATTTACCCTCCATTACTTAGTGGATATCGGGGAGCATATTTTGATAATATTGGTGAAATTGAAAATAAAGGCATTGAGATTTCTTTTTCCGCTGACATTATACAAAATAAAAATTTTCGTTGGAATGTAAGTTTTAATTGGAGTACAAATGGGAATAAGCTAATTAAAGCGTATGAGTCGTTTCCTAAGTATCTAATAGGTAGGGATTGGAGCTCAATGTATTATGTTAGATGGGCTGGTGTTAACCCATCGGACGGAAAACCGCAATGGTTAGATTCCCTAGGTAAAATAACTAGTGTCTATAACCCAGTGGATCAGGTGAATGTAGGGAAGTCGCAGCCTGATGGCTTTGGAGGGATAAATACTTTGCTTTTCTATAGGGGGATAGAGTTGTCAGCCGCGTTCTACTACCAGTATGGATACAAAATCTACGACGCATCTATGGCCAGTTTTCTCGTAAATGATGGAATCGAGCCGTATGGTAAACAATCAATATTGGCCTTGAACAGGTGGCGTAAACCAGGAGATGTTGCAAGTAATCCACGCAGAGTGTTGGGTAACACTGATGGGGGAACTCAGACGTCGACTCGGTATTTATTTAATGGTGATCACATTCGGTTACAAAATATCTTGCTTGCTTATACTTTGCCGTCGCGGATTGTTGGACGTTTTCATTTGAGCTCCTGTAGAGTTTATTTGCAAGGGAATAACTTGATTCTTTGGAATATGTATAGTGGAAATGATCCGCAAAATGTTGGCGTTACTGGCTTAGCATCACTAACATATCCCCAGGCGACTTCTTTCTCAGCAGGCATCAACATTAATTTTTGATTATTGATCATAAATCTTCCATATATATATGAAACATTATTTCCTTAAGCGAGTTGGGCTGGCGGTTATCCTAAGTACCTTTTTTTCATGTGGAAAGGATTTTTTGGATGTACCTCCATCGACAGTTGTCGTAAGACAACAGTATATATCAGATATGAAAACGGCTTCCGAATTTCTAAATGGAATAATTAGCAACCTTACCCAACTGTATAGCACTTCAAATGGTGTCTACGCAGACCTTGCAGCTGATAATGTTAGGCCACTTGAAACAGAAACCGACAAAGAGCTGCTTACCAAATATAAATGGGCGATGATAGTTGATGGCGCATCATCGTCACAGGTTAACTTGAATAGTTTATGGTTGTATGGGTATGCGGTTGCAAGTAATTCGAGTTTTCTGTTGGAGGTGATAGGGAAATTTGAAAAGGAGGATATGGAAATGGCAAAACAAATAAAAGGAAGTGCGCTATTTTTAAGGGCCTTTGCACATTTTCAAATGGTAAATATTTTTGCTCAGCCTTACTTTTTCAGTGGTGATGCAATGCACATGGGTATTCCTTACATAACTACTTCCGATTGGCAGAGTCCGGTTACCAGGCAGACTGTTGCTGACGTATACGAAAAGATGGTGGCTGATTTGAGAATAGCAATTCCATTGCTGAAAGATGGAACGCAATCCGTTAACGAATTGACAATAACACGTAATGCAGCTAAGGGATTGTTAGCTAGAATTTATTTGTATAAAAGGGATTTTGCAAATGCGAAAATACTGGCGAAGGAGGTGAGCCGAGATGTCCCAATTATGACTTCGTATAATTATCCGGCTGATCTTTTTACACAAAATGATAAAGAGTCTCTTTTTCGACTACCTCCTGAGCAAAAAAGTTTCCTTGCCCTCTATCCTGGGTATTATTTTAGGTTGCTTTCGCAATTGTTCGCGACGAGTGATATTGCAATATTGTTAAATGAGCGACCCAATGATGTCAGAAAGTCATGGGTTGCACATTTTGGATCTAACTGGACAGTAACTAAATTTCCTACTGCCGCAACAGGAGCACCAATACCTGAGCTGGACTATTATTTACCAATTATTAGATCTTCTGAGATGTATTTGACTGCTGCGGAGTCATATGCGCAGTTAGGACAAGAGGACAGCGCTCGTCTTTTTTTGGATGCAATACGTCAACGTGCTGATAGCACAGCTTTAGATTGTTTAGCTATAGGGAAAGCTTTATTAGATACTATATATAAAGAAAGAAGGAAGGAACTGTGCTTTGAAGATTTTAGACTATTTGATCTTTTGCGTTTAGGGAAAGGAGTTGACAGGATAGATGCCTTACCTGGATCGAGTCATCTACCATATCCAAGTAATAAGGCTATAGCGCCAATTCCTCTGCTTGATATTCAAACATCTGGCCTTCAGCAAAACCCAGGGTACTAAATTAGCGTCAGGACTGTATATATTATCGCTGTGATGGCAAAGAGGGAAGCACCAGTAGTTCTGGATAGACGAATGAAGATTGAGATGTTTTCTAATAGGCAGTGGTGGCTATCGAATATGGGTAGAAATAGTATAGAGTATGTATTATAGTGGTTGGTAGGATGCGACTTTTCTAATCATTGCATTTAAACAAATTGTGGGATAAAATGCGGGAACTGAATGATATAAGAATGGAAGCGGATTTATAGTTATAGTGTTTTTTTAAAGTTAAATATTAATGTATGATCAGAAAAGTGCTATTTTTTCTAGCTATGTTATTGTGTCCATTGTTGGTGAATGCTCAAAAAGGGAAGATTGTTATTGAAGGAAATTTCACAACAGGATATAAAGTAGATACTGTACTATTAGAGTATTTTAATCCCGATGATCTTGCCGATTATCATTTTAGTGATCTGAAGACAGAGTATAAGAGTGAGGCTATACCCTTAACAAAGGGGAGGTTCAAAAAGGTTGTTTATACCGACAGGCCAGTTGCAGTGAAAATATTTTGTCAGAATCCATATAGCATAAATCGATTGAGGGGGCCAATAAACAGATTTGCATCTGGCTTCATGGAACCTGGAGATTCTTTACATCTTGTTAATGATGCAGACAATATTCGATATATGGGAAAGGGGGCTACTAACTTTATTGTTTGGGGTGAAATTAGCAAGGTGCATTATAAACCTGATCCGCCTATTGGCTTTTCTCTTTTGCAGCGTTATCTTTTTTTCTCCCAGCAATGTGACAGTATTGCCATGAAAAAACAAAAAATAATGAATAAGTATAAAGATGGGATGACGGCAGTTGCATTTACTTATTTAAATGGAAATATGATTAGTCTGGGCGAGCAAAATAGAGCCGAGAAGTTTGGCATATTGGTTTATAATAGAAAAAAAGTTGGCCTGTCTGACGCTGATTTGGTTAGGATTTATGACACGACTATAGGTAGATCTGCTGTCGTGCGACTGCCGGTGGATGACAATACTATGCTTAATCAGCTAGCCGACTTTTACTGTAGTCCATTTAGTCGGATTTTATATCAGTATACTGAGGGATTTAAGGATTCTTTTTTTAATCAGGATCTTGTCGAACAAAACGTGGGATTATATTATTTTATAAGGAATAATTATTCTGGATTAGCAAGAGCTAAGATGCTAACAACCATTTTAACAGTATACATGCTAAGAAAGGGAGGAACGAACCCTGAGTACTTATCATGTGTTGATGACTTTATGTCTATCCCGGGGTATTTTAAACAGAAAAAATACGTGAAGAAATATGTTGAGGGATCTCTGCGAGTGGAAGAAGGCGCATATGCTCCGTTTTTTTCATTAACCGATGTGGATGGGAAGAAATTTTCATTGACCGATTTAAAAGGGAAAGTTGTATTTATGGACTTTTGGTTTACTGGTTGCACTGGATGTACCCAGATCGTTCCTGCGCTAACCAATATTGAAAAGGCGTTTGAAGACAATCCCAATGTTGCATTTGTAAGTATTTCTATCGATGAGGATAAAAAAAGATGGATTGAAAGTATTAACCGCGGGAAATATACCACCGGGAAGGGAATAAATTTATATACAGAGGGGGAAGGTGGAAACCATTCTGTGCTGGAATCGTATAACGTCTCTTCTTACCCTCGATTTTTTTTAATAGACGCTGAGGGTAAAATCGCATTTTATCCGGCTCCAAGCCCGTTGGTAAAAAATGGGGAAATACTTGGGCGAATGATCAAACAGAAGGTAGCGGAAATAATGGATGGACCTTATTTAGTATATGATGATTCCACTATTGTATGCAAAACAGTAACGGGGAGCGATAGAGGAAAGAGTATTGTAAGGGAAGAGATATACAATATAAGCCAAAAAGAGCAGCTCTTGCTTCCTGTTATGACTGATATGGAGGATAGGGGTTTTAAGGTGAAACTAAAGCAAAAATTGACACCGGAGCCAACTGTATTTGAAATGCCGTCATCCCTAATGGTACTTTCGGACATTGAGGGGAACTTTGAAGCTTTTCGTGAGTTATTGCAATCAAATGGGGTTATTGATCAAGATTATAACTGGACCTTTGGAAATGGGCATTTGGTACTTGCGGGGGATTTTTTTGATAGAGGTAAACAAGTGACTGAGGTACTGTGGTTGATATATTTATTAGAGCAAAAAGCCAGGGAGAAGGGGGGATATGTACACTTTGTTCTGGGAAATCATGAGATAATGAACTTGAATGGCGATCTTAGGTATGTACAACAGAAGTATCACAACAATGCTCGGATACTGGGTAGTGATTACCAATCGTTATGGGGTAAGGATAGTGAACTTGGAAGATGGCTAAGGACAAAAAATATAATTGAAAAAATTGGTGATCTATTAGTATGTCATGGTGGTATTTCTAGTAATGTTAATGGCTTGGATATCTCATTGGAGTCTATAAATGCCTCTGCCCGTGAATATTATGATAGGGAGCATGAGATTGGAGGAAATGAAGGGGTTCTGAATGTTTTGTATAATAAGAAATATTCGCCGTTTTGGTATAGGGGATATTACAATGAGAATGAAGCTTCCTTACAACAGATAGACAGTACGCTTAAAAAATTTGGGGTTAGAAAAATTGTTACGGGTCATACAATCAATCAATCTGGGACTATTGGTGTTTATTATGGTGGGAGGGTTATTAATACCGACACAGAGCACGCAAAGAGAAAATCCGAAGCACTGCTTATTGAAAATGGTGAGTTTTTTCGAGTGAATAGGCATGGTGAAAGACGTCTACTAATCAGTGACGGGATGGTAGTGAGGTGAAGATATAGAACGGACGTTTTCTTTGTCGAATATCATTTGGGGTGATGCATTTTTTTTGCATTACTCCTTCTTATTTTCGTAACAAATTATGTGGCCATAATAATTGATAGTTTACTATTTCTAATAACTAAATCCTTTCAATCATGGAAAAAATGACAGTAAGAAAACTATCCATATTGGGTGTTGTGCTTATGACTGCATCAGCAGTGACAGCGGCTATGTTACCCTCCAAGAAGTCTGCTGTAGTTCAAACAGGTAGTTGCAGGGCAGACGGATCTGGTCAGGCAGTAACATGTACGTTTGATCAAGACAATTCACCTACTTGTGATGTTTCCATCAAGGTTGGTGGTGGTCATCAGGATGCATTTGCTGGGGATAAAACAGCAAGGAATTCTGCATCTGGCTTGCCTGATAATAGAAACGATTCAACCCCGATCGGGCAGTCTACAAATGGTACGACGGTATCAATTAAGACAGTTCCTGTAGATCACGAGGGGACTGGATGTACTGCTTGATTTTTGAAAGCAATAACTTTCTGTACTGCAGTGCAGAAAGTTATTTCTGTTATTTGTTTGTTCGATCAGGTGTTTAGACAAATCACCAGAACTACTTAGTGTGGACTGATATATTTATTGTTGTAGATTTTTGAGATTGGAGACCTGCCCTAAGGGAAAAGTACTAGATATAAGGGAGAACATGGAATCTTAGCGCATTTTTTTTGCATTAACGACATGTAGATTTGCTAAGGGTATAGGCGATAGATTGAAGAGATTACTATGAGTCGTGAAGGTAAACGGAAAATGTTGCTTCACACAATATTGTGTCAAGATAAACTTGGAATAAAATGTTTACTATGTTGCCGATGAGAAACTCAAGAATAATTTTTATTTGTTTTGTATTGCTGCAGTCAAGCTGCTTAGATTTGTCAAGCTCTAAAAGTACATATAGATCTCTCACACCATCATATGCAGCCGTACAGATAGTTAGGACGGACGATGATATTCAATTTAGACTTGATTCTGCTACATTTTCGGTACTTAAGTCATTTAACTATTTTATACAGGATGGTGTCTCTTATATTTCATTTTTTGATAAGCAATCGAGATCAGTAAATATATATGATTTCTATAACAGAAATTTGATTAAGAGAATCTCTTTAAAGGAATCATTTCACAAAATGTCTTTTTACAAGACAACGGTTTTTTGTAAGAATATGGATTCCATATGGGTGAATAACAATGGGTACCTTTACTTTTTGGATAGTTTGGGACAGATTAGATATTCAATCGAATGTCCAACCGATCCATATATGGCAGTGTCAGCATTTGATAATTTGAATCCAGGAGTTTTGACGGAGAATAACTTGTACGCGGAGGCTCGGCCTAGAATGAGTATCGCTGATAGGAAGAATAGAAAGAAATGGAGAGTTATTTACCGATTTGATCTGCAAAATAAAACGGCGAAAATGCTCTATCACCTGCCTGAAGGATACATAAAGTACGGATACGATTACGGATACTATTATCCTAGTTATTGTTATAATAACCAAGGGCATTTTGTATTTAGCTTTCCTGCTGACACAAATATTTATGAAACTGACTTTTTGAATTTTAATTACGCATATAATGGAAAAAGTCAGTTTCAAACTGGAGAGATTGAATTTCCAGAAGCAGATAGAGTTGATACGAAAGAAGATGTTATTCGAAGGGAGTTGTCGAATGACGCTTATGGGGCCATTTATTTTGATTCTCATCGTCGGCGCTATTTGAGGGTTGCAGAGCGGAAATTGAGCAAGGCAGATTTTATCAACAAGAGATGGAAAAAGGAACAAAGTTTGATCATTTTTGATGAGAATTTTAGAATTATCGGAGAATCTGTGATAGATCGCGATATAGCACTGTCGTCTTTGTTCTTTACAAACGATGGTAGTATGTATGCACGTTATAAGATAGAGGATGATAAGGCGCTGCATTTTATCCGATTAGATTATGGTGACTCATTAGAGAGCAATAAGTTAGCGAGTTACTGATGTAGTTAAAAAAAATATATAAAAATGTTTTCTCGACACATAAACGGTTTCCTTGTTATTGGAATGACTATCCTGTTTTTGTCTTGCAAGCAGGAAAGCAAGAAAAGTGGATCTTTCAATAAGATAATAGCGGAGAACAGTTTACAGGATACACTATTCCGGCGGCTGACAAATCTTACTTCTGATGGAAATGATATTGAAAGTATGAAAGAGGATTCTCTTTTTTTTCTGATATTACCCGTTGAGGCAGCTTGTCCGTCTTGTAGGAAGAAGACTATAGACAGCATTGTGAAGTATAAAGATCAGATCGATGATCAGCACTTTATAATTATAACGGGGAGTGGACGTCGGATTATTGAGTCGTTTTTTAATGAACAGGGCTGTGAGTTGCCGATTGGCGCGCACAATATATTTATTGATTCTACGCACCAAGCATTTATAAATGATCTTAGTTTTACAAGACCGGAAATTTATTATGCGCACCGTCGTAGGGTCTTCGAGAAGATATCATGTGTACCAACTAATATAAAAGGTGAGCTAGCTAAATTCTTTAGGCTGAAAGTTGATGGAGATTGACATGTGAATTCTGAAGACTTCAAAGGAGAGGGGATGTAAAAAATGGCTTAGATATTTGTATATGAATCAAAAATTCAAGATATCTCTTAGGGCACCTGGTACTAAGAGTGGAAGAGGGCACTTTTCATTTAGGATAAAGGAGACTCTTAGTGTTGAGCCGTCTACCTACGTTATGCCTGATAGGGTTGTGGTCGTCGCGGACGTTGCGGGTCGTTTCAGGAGCCTACGCCGGTTATTATTGAAAGAAAAGGTGATTGATAAATACTATAGATGGACTTTTGGAAATGGTCATCTCGTTATCCTTGGAAATTGCTTTGATAAAGATGAACAAAGTGTTGAATGTCTTTGGCTTATTTATTCGTTAGAAGAGAGAGCGATGAGGAAGGGAGGGCATGTTCATTTTCTGCTAGGAGATTATGAGCTAAAGGGGCTTGAGGGGGAATGGAGATTTAGGCAGCCAAGGTACGCAAAGGTTCCGTGGAAATCGTCAATACCATACGCTGTACTGTATGATGGTAATAATGAGCTTTGGCGTTGGTTACAAACTAAAAACGTTGCTGAGCGAATAGGGGATGTGTTATTTACATACGGGGGAGTAGCGAGGTTGTCTGACGGGCCTGGTGGTAATGTGGAGTGTATAAATGAGATTGCAAGGTCTCAATATATAAGAAAAAGCGGAATAGGCATGAATTCAATGTCCAAGCATTTAAGTGAACTGGGGAATTTGGTTGATCCAACTGGAGAAATCTCTTTTAGTGGACCATCGAAGCGAGAAGTTGAAAAATTATTAGCATCATTTGGGGTAAATACTATGATTACCAGCCATACAGCGATAAAGACCGTTTTGTCGATATTTGATGGAAGAGTGATTAACGTAAATGCTGGAGACTCTGTCGATATAACTGAATGGATACTGATAAGAAATGGAATTTTTTTTCACGTGCGTATGGAAGGGACACGCCGGAGAATTAGATAATTTACTATCGATAATACGTCTCTGTGTAGTAATGTAGCAGAACTGGAAGAGAATCGAGCATAAAAATCTGAGTGTTTTTTCTATGGTTTAACAAACAGAATATATTCTCCTTTGTTGTTTTAAAGATCCCGTATGTAGGGATCTTTTTATTTCGGTGAGAATCAGTAGAAAATCTGGCCATATTATAGCCATCTCAGCATCCCCTTGAACTCGATGAACCGTTTATTTTAGTGAAGCGAAATGGGGATTATGTCATCAGGGGGCCGTTGACTAATGTTGGATTACAATAGCGGAGGAGAAAATGAAGGACGCCGCTATTCCCAAGCATAAATCCCGCCACGGGTGTCTTTTCATCTTCGACCAGCCAATACGGACCGAATTGAGGATGTGTTCTCCGGAGTAGCATTACTATCTGGGCTATCCAGCTTGCTCGTTCGTACCAGACATCATCTTTCAGAATTTTATAAGCTTCCAAGTATACTTCTCCTAGTCCACTTAGTCCTTGATGTTGACTTAAATTGTCATAAACAACATGAGGCTTCTGTGTCGATAGCGCACCTATGGCATACTTTCTGTAGTCCTTATTTTGAGTTAATTCATAGGCTTTTAGGAAAGCAATAGCAATTCCTGGTGCTCCGTCGTTCCACCATGGCATAATTGGATCATTTGTTGATGATAGCCATTGCACCATATTATCCTTATGTATCGACTTCTTCATTAACCAGCCTAACCCGAGTTGACCAGCTTTGAGTGCATCTGAAGAGTTGTATTTTTGGGCGACCGATAATAGGAAATAGCTAATGCCTGCAACGCCGGTTGCGAGGCCGCGGGTGATTCGTTTCTTGTTCCCGGAAATTGCACGGACCCATGAACCGTCTTTTTCCTGGTGGTCTATTAAATGTTGTACATATTCAGTTAATCTTTTCTGTAGTAAATTCGATGGTATAAAGTCCTCGCATAGAATGTTGGCAATACCTTGCCCAGAAATGCCATACATTAAGTTATTAGTTTGGCTTTTTTTTCCTAATAGTTTATTAATCCATTCTTGATACATCGGTTCGCAATTTATAAGGCCGTGATCGATGGCTGTGGAAAGGCAGACTGCTATGCCATCAGCACCATAATATAATCCGGGTACGGCTTTATTTAATCTATTTATATACTTTTTTTCTATAAGTGTTAGGCTCTTGTCCACACATTGAAGTGAATGACTGACATCAAGTCCTGTTTTTTTTGCACACGCTAATAAATATAGAATTCCGCTGTCTCCGCCAGTAAAGCTGGCATATTTGGCTTTTATAATTTTTTGTGTGTCGGCATCAAAGGGGTGATTTACATTGGCAGAGAACCACCCTTGTTCGTCTGCTAACAGAGGGCTTCCTAATGTATGGATAGCCTCTTGTAATGTAGGGAGTACCTGTTCCTTCGATATTATATCCGCGGTGGTATTTTTTTTTGTTTTCTGTACTGAATCCTTATACTTTAGTAGTGCTTGCTCGATGTTTTTTAAGGACGGACGAATAGAGGGAGGAGACATTAGAGATTGCGTTACCAGAGATGCCATAGTCTTTTCTGGTATAAAAAATTGCACCTTTGACGCGATATCTTCAGGTGTGCCATAGACGAGTTTCAGGGGATGTATGCCACTCCATATATATAGAATTATAGCACCTACAGAGAAGATGTCTTCTTTAATTGTTGGATTTGGATCCACTGCCTGTTGCTCTGGTGACATGTAGCCGTAAGTGCCCAACGTGAAAGGAGGATTAGGCGTGTTAGTGGTAATTAAGTAGCTAAGTTCCATGTCAATGAGCGACACTTTCCCACTAGGCGTAATCATAAAATTAGCGGGTGTTACATCGCGGTGGACTATTTGGTGTTGATGAAGTGTATTCAATGTTCTTATTAGTTCGATAAGATGTTTTATGAAAGTGATCCCAAGTTTATTGCCTGTGATTATAGCATCCCGTAGTTCTCCCTTTGCAGCTCTTATAGCTTTGGCTAATGAGACTCCCTTTATTCTTTCCAGTACAAGGTAATAGTTGCCATTTTCCTCAAAGCTCCCCAGTAGTTTTGGTAATCTTATTTTTCCGTGAAGTAATTGGTGTAGTTTTTTTTGCCACTGTAATCTGTCTATTATATCTCTTCCATGTTTGTCTTTTGTGTCACCATATGTACCTTCTTTAATTACGCAAATCCCGAAATTGAACATTCCCTTTATATATACGCATCTAACGACATCATTTTTTTTACTCTCTTTGAGACTTTTGATGATGATGTAATAATAGCCGATTCTTTTTCCTCCAATTTTTTCTACTTTCCCTTTACTCCCTTCCTCCAAGGGAATTTGTGTTTCCTCCAGTATCAGGTCCGGTTTAATATTTTCGGCAGGTTTCATTTTGGGATGAATTATTTGTTAATGAAAGTATTTAGCAAAATCTCATTTAGCATACTCAGACATGCTCCTCTTAAATGCAAAAGTTATCTTAAAGCTTCCATCCTCGTCATAGTAATAACTCTGTCTGAAATTGCAGAATTTTATTGGTGCTCCGAACTCTTTCATTAAATTCAGATAATCGAAAATGCTTCTTTTGGACATACCGAGCTTTTGGGCTAATTGTGCGGGAGTTCCCGTACCTTTTATCTGAATTAGGTAATCGATCCTTTGCAAGCGGCTAAGTGCATCTCTTGTCATGGCATATTTGTTTAGAATTCGCTGAAAAATACTCGTCTGAAACGTGTGATAGTCTCACACCACTCTCCCCCCACACCAATCCACCAACACCAGCTCAAACCCATCCAGCACCTCTTTCACCTCTTCTTCCAAACTATCAAACTCCAGCATCCCCAGCCGCTGTATCCTCTCTTCAACAACTACCCCATAATACACCCACCCCCTGGCAGATCTTACATAAAACCCATCCACCACCATTCCTTTATCCTCCCACTGCAAATTCCCCTTTTCCATCCCCTGCACTAATTCATAAAAGGCCTCGAAAGAAATATCCAATACATCAAACTCCCGGCGTACATGCACTGCATCATACCCGCGCAATCCATTATCCCCTGGCACAGCAACCTTCAACTCTTCCACGATATCCCGTTCTTTCTCTACATCATCCACCAAGACCAAAGGCAAAAACTCTATCTGCCGCCAGGCTTCAGCCGTAATAGTTAATGTCAAGTCATGGGGCAAAGGAAAGACCGGTACCACCGCCGGCGGATTAGCTATTGTTGGCACCATAAGCTTATTATTAACCGCTTTAAACTTAGCCACATCCTCAACATGCAGCACCAGCTTTTTCTTTTTCGCATACACGTTGGAATGAAACGGCTCCGCCCGGGTCACCCTCCAATATTGCCCATCAATAGTCACCACCGTAGGTCTATTAAATGCCTCAGGCAGACTCTCCCGAGACATTTTATATGTCCCTACAAGCCGTCCTTCCGTTTCATGAATAAGAGTCACGGAGATCTTTTTGGGAAACAAGCCGACAAAGCCATCGGCTATCGTTAGGATATTCATGGTGTTCCAGGATTAAACCAGGTAACGGCTCCGCCTAAGGTCTATTGAAAGCCAAGGAGGACAGCGAAGCAGTAATAACAGAAGCATTATGAAAGGGTTAAGCCGGTAAGAGGGCGCACAAACTACTCCCATACTGCGTATCACGCATGTGTACACAAACGGCATAACCGCATATTAGAAATGCAAGCTGTAAAAGTCACCTGTCAGCTATATAGAACAGGCAAAATACTGCTAATCGCCGGTCACTTCGCGCAACCGCCACCAATTTGGCATATAATTTTTAAATTGATAGAATAGAATTCTTCCTCGTCCGCAGGCCTGCAGTCGAATGGGTTATTTGCTATGTACTAATGTAACTAATGCTCAACTACGGGTATATATCTTCTCTTTGGCATAGTCCAAAATTTGAGGGCTAAATAAGGTTAAAAAAGATACTGGTCCAGCAATGGTATATGAGGGAACCGGTGCTGATACTTGTCGCGTCTGTATTAAAATTAGAATAAAGAATTAACAATTATTTATTCTATCGGACAAATATTTTTGTTAATGTACAAACACAAGCACAATTTATTTATGCAGGTTACGGAACGCAATAGGGGAGAGGCCCGTGTAACTTTTAAACACTTTAGAGAAGCCGGTTAGCGAATAACCGATATCTGCTGCCACCAAGCGTACTCGTTCGCCGCTACTAAGCAGCAGTTTAGCTCTTTCCATGCGTTGCTGCAGCACATATTGGTATATAGGGCTACCACATAGTTGTTTGAATCCCAGCTTCAGATAAGTGGTGCTGATCATGAATTTCCGGGCAAGTAAAGGAATGGTGAGTTCGAGATCCAGGTTATTGTCAATATAAGTTTTTACGCTATGCAGTTTCTGCATTTCAACGCGATTGAATACGATCCGTTGCTGCATATCGTCTGACTGGCGTGACTGGTCGTCGTCCTCCGTGTGGTCCGCTTGAAATTCCATCAGTCAAAATTTAGGTTGCTCAATTATATAGGTTGCTCAATGGTACTAGCATAGGTTTCCATCCGGCATAGGTTGTTCATAATACGCTTTCTTGGTGCTGGACGTACTATGGAACACGGGCGCCATATCCTTATAATGTTTTGGAAATGCCTTCATCATGGTAACTGTAAACGGATCGTCGCATTCCTGTACAACCGGTGGGCAGGAGGGCGTTCAGAGAATAGGATGGGGCAAACCTCAGTCATGTTCTTTATAGTTATTTGAGGATACGGATGGTATAACGTATAAATTTAAACTAGCCCTACTGTAATACCATAGCAATGGAGGAGACTTAATAATTTCTTAATTTTCTGTCTAAGATGACAACGTGATGATCTCCCAAATGATAAATAAATAGTCGTGTCATGAGATGAATATATTAGTTGATGAACATATGCCAATAGGGAGAGAGATAACAAATCCAATATCATGACAAGGGACATCTCACGAAACGAGCAGCATCTTGCAACCCTCAATAATACACATCATGGAGAAAACAACGAACGCCCATAACTAACATCATACAACAATTCTATAAAAAAAAGACGCCTCCAAAACGGAGACGCCTTTTTCGTTAACAAACATGGATTACAAGGCCAGTTCTTCTGTGGTCGTATTCCCAGGCAGATCTTTCGCTTGTACTACCACTTTGCCGCCTGCAGGTGCGGCATTCTCAATAGTAGCAACATACGTCCAGGTATCGCCGCCTGCCGGATCGGCAATGGCAGGGCCTTCTTCCAGTACTGCGCCGGCAGCATTGTGGATGGCCACCGTTACCGCGTTTACCCTGAAATCGTCCGTAGCGATCACCTTAATGGCGGTGCCTATAGCGCCGCTATAAGCGGTATTGTCGATAAACCGGATCTCGGGGGGCTGGAAATAGTCCTGGATGGCCGTATTATACGGAGAGGCGCCCCGTCTTGTTTTAGCCTGGTAGGCCGCTTTCATCGCAGGATCGGCAAGGATCGCTTTAGCATACGCTGCTGCTGCCCTAAACCGTGTCCGGACGGCCACTTGTTTTTCTGTGGGGCTATCAGGCCCCAGAATACTAGGCTTGGCGATAACCGTTTCGCCTGCCCTTTGCCGGAAAACCAACTCATCACCGAAGGCGCCACTGGCCCCACGCATGATGGTGTTACGTCTTTGCTTCATTTTTTTGAATTTTTGAAGTTAACAACAATGCGGTCAACGATACATGACTGCGTTACAGTAGGATGTTTTGGGCACAAACCATTAAAGCCCTCATCATGACGAAATCCTTTACAGAACTTGTTTTCAGCGCTGGTATCCTGAAAGGATTTTTGTTTTTGGGGTATCGTGATGCAATAATAGGACGGCGTTTTAAAGAAAAAAAATATCGGTGGTCATTTCATACCATTTTATCACTTTTTGGCATTTTTGGTCACTTTTGATCGCGGAGAAATCCTGAAAAAACGAAGTTGAAGAAGAAAAATAGACAAACATCTGATGATTTGTACGAAGAAATATTTGGATAAAATCCGAATGCCTGAGAGATCATCCAGAAAAAGAAAGTATGCTAACAGTATAGAGCAAACAAACACCACCCCCGCAAATGTTAACGCGCCTCTCCGCCCAAAAAATTTCTTCCTCCCCATCCCCCTACACCTCTTCCCTGTAAATCATCAATTTACAAATAATGGCAACATTTTTGATTTGTTAATCCCCTTGCCAAGCCAACAGAATTAGTATAAATTGCTAAAAATATTAGTATAATGGACGATACGATAGGAACAACCTTGCCAACGGCCTACGAGCCACCCACAGAGAACATTGACCTGCTCAAAGTCTTACAACCCCATCCTGGTAGCACCTTTCTCATCCGCATTGCAGACAGCAGCATGCAGGATGCTAATATGCCTATTGGCAGCCTGGCTGTAGTAGAACGCACCGCAAAGCCGGTTTCCGGCGCTATTGTCGTAGCGATGCTCGATAATGAGATCACCGTAAAACGATTGGTAAAAGCCGGCCGTAACTGGGTATTACACCCGGAGAACGCATTCCATAAGCCGCTGCTCATTACGGAAGAAATGGAGTTCAGGGTATTGGGCGTAGTCACCCATGTGATCGTAGACTTACGTAAGTAGCAAAAAATAACGTTCTTTGTAACCTGGAATGTTCGCTGACAAAGAATGCTCATCACGCAACCCATAAAACTCTCTGATCTCACCACGCGGATCCAACAGGTCATTACGGACGCTTTTGCCGGCCAGACCTATTGGATCATCGCAGATGTTACCAATCACTCGTTCTACCGGGAGAAGGGCTACCATTATTTCGACCTCGTGGAGAAAAAGGAGGGCGCGGGCGATATCGTTGCCCGTGTGCCGGCAATGGCCTGGGGCGTGGGTACTACGCGTATCCGGGAGTTTGAGTTTGTTACCGGGCAGCAGTTCAGGAATGATATCAATGTGCTCGTAAAAGTAGCCGTTAGCTATCACCAGATCTATGGCCTGCAGATCAGCGTACAGGATATTGATGTGAGCTTCACCATTGGCCGGCTGGAGCAGCAGAAACAGGAAACCTTACTGAAGCTGCTGGCAGAGAACCCGGACACCATCCAGAAGATAGGGGAGCAATATTATACAAAGAACAGCCGCCTGCCATTAAACCCGGTCATACAAAAACTGGCGGTGATCAGTTCTAATAACTCTGCCGGCTACCAGGACTTTGTGCATACGCTGGATAATAACCCCTTCGGTTACCAGTTCATCATGCATAACTATTTTACAGCCGTGCAGGGCGAAACAAATGCAGAAGGTATCCTGCAGCGGTTGATAGATATCTTTAACGCCGGCATCGCCTATGACGCGGTGATCATCATCCGGGGCGGTGGCGCGCAAACAGATTTCCTGCTTTTTGATACGTATAAGTTAGGCCGGGCCGTAGCCAGGTTTCCCATCCCCGTGATCACGGGGATCGGTCACCAGAAGAACGAAACGATCGTTGATCTGATGGCGCACAGCCCTACCAAAACGCCTACTAAAGCGGCGGAGTTCATCATTGCGCACAACCGCGGTTTTGAAGAAAAGATCATCAACCTGCAAAAAACAGTGCTCATCAAATCGCAGCAACTGTTCTCTACGCATTTCCAGGCATTGTCTGCGTTGAATACTGCTATTATCAACCAGGCCCGCACCATGATCGCTACGCATAAGGATGAGCTCACGGGCTACAACCAGTTAGTGGTCAATGAAGCAAGGGCTATATTGTACAATAAACAACGGGAGCTGTTGGCGGTATCCGGCCAGGTGCTTTCCAAGCCTAAGATCATGGTGGCCAACCGCCGCAATGACCTGCAAAACCTGGTGGGTAACCTGCAGGCCTTCAGCAGGATCTATTTTCAAAAGAAACAGGCTTATATTGCGCACCACGAAACGGTGTTCCGGCTGGTAAGCCCGGTCAATATCCTCAAACGGGGATTTGCGATCGTATACCACAATGGAAAAGTGACAGCCAGTCCGGATGCTATCACGCCAGGCAGCAACATTAAAGTATTGTTAACAGATACAGAGATCAACGCCACCGTTATTGCTAAAAACACCACCGATGGAACAGAATTTAACATATGAAGCAGCTTATACAGAACTGAAGACCATTGCCGCAGAGATTGAAAATGAATCAGTACCGGTGGATATCCTGGCGGAGAAGGTAAAGCGTGCGTCTTTTCTGATAGAATTCTGTCAGAAGAAACTGCGTGCAACCGAAGCGGAGGTGACAAACATCATTAAACAAATGGAGCAGAACACCTGATACCGCAGATCCTCTATTTACGCTCATACAGCTAAATTATTGATTTATAAACTCAGTTTTGTCCATTAAAAGTGTTATTTTGTGAAAAATCCGTAATTTATGGGTTTTAAACAAAGATGCTATGATTGTAGAATTCAGCGTCGGAAACTTTCGCTCTATAAAAGACCTTCAAACCATCAACTTAGCGGCAGCTAGTATTACGTCCAAATACAGCGAAACGGACGAAAGTAACGTCAGTAAAGTGTCAGATAAGATGTCCCTTTTGAAGAGTAAAGCTATCTACGGCGCCAATGCAAGTGGTAAAAGCAATTTTATAAAAGCCCTGCTGGCATTTAAGATACTTGTTGACCGTTCTGTTAAGGAAGAGACAACGCTCGGCCTTTTTATAGAGCCATTTTACCTGAATGAGACGGCACTGCAGCTACCGTCTTTTTTTCAACTGATTTTTGTCGTAGATGGCATAACCTACAGATATGGCTTTGAGGCAACGCGGAAAGAAATAACGGCGGAATGGCTGTTTGGAACGCCCGGCAAAAAGGAGGTATTCTTTTTTACCAGGGAGAAAGATAAGATGAAGGTAAACGCGGCTAAATTTCCAGAAGGTAGTAAAATAAGTGATTTGGGTGGAAAGAATGGAATAGTTCGCAGCAATGCCCTATTTCTTACAGTAGTTAGATCATTCAACGGAAAGCTATCGAAACGGTTGACAGATTATATAATGAACATTGCGATAATATCCGGAATGACTGACGCGCGATTGTATGATTTAGCTAAAGCCGCGCTTGGGCAGGATGAAATGCGGGAAAAGATTGCCGGGATATTAAAACTGGCAGATACCGGTATTGAGGATATAAATGTATTGGATCTCGATACAGGAGAATGGGCAATAAGCAATCCTGCTAAATCGGAGAAAAACAAAGTTATTTTATCCTGGCATACGCGGTATAACGAATTAAATGAAGAAGTAGCACCCGTGCATATGCTCTGGGATGTTACGGAATCCGATGGTACAAAGAAGATATTTGAGATCAGCCCGCTGTTATTGGTTGCTTTAGAGGAAGGTTATCCGGTATTTATCGACGAGTTTGATGCCCGCCTCCATCCGTTGCTCACCCGTAAAATTTTAGAGCTCTTCAACACCGTTAACAACAAAAACGCTCAACTCATATTCGTTACCCACGATATCAACCTGCTCTCCGCAAAACTCCTCCGCAGGGACCAGATATCCTTTGTAGAAAAAGATAAATACGGTTGTACCAGCATGTACTCCCTTGTCGATTTCAAAGGCATCCGCAACGATGCTTCCTTTGATAAAGACTATATGCAGGGTAAATACGGCGCCATCCCATTCCTCAATGAATTTATCTCAGCATTTGAAGATTAATTATGGGCAAAGCTACCAAAGCGATCAAAGTAACGGATAAGAGAGGAGAGAAGCCATGGCTGAAGAAAATAGAATCCGTTTATAACATCGAGACGAAAAACAAACGAAAGACTTTCCTCATTGTTTGCGAAGGACAAACAGAGGAGCAATATTTCAGGGCATTTCCTGTAGTTACTGCTACCATTAAGTTGGTGCCGCTGGGAACATCCACGAAGATGAGATTAGTGGAGTGTACGGAGGCCCTTTGTGAGAACGAAACATATGATGAGGTTTGGTGCGTATTTGACATGGACTATGACGGGGATAAGGACGGAGAAATCGAAGAATTTAATACTGCCATCCGGCGTTGTGCCGATCTGAGCTTCAAATGTGCCTATTCCAACGATGCCTTTGAGCTATGGTTCGTGCTACATTACCAATATCTTGAGCAACAACACCGCCGGAAAAAATTCTATGAATTACTCAGCAAGTATTGGGATATGAACTACGAACGGCACGGAAAGGTAAAAGCATTTTCCAAAAGCATTTACAACCGTTTGCAGGAAGATAAACAATCCAACCAGGAAAAAGCGATCGCGCATGCAGAAAAACTGTTTAACCAGCACCGAAGCAAACCATATCATCACCAGAACCCCGTTACCCTTGTATATCAACTGGTAACTGAACTAAATAAATACCTCCGGAAATAGGGCTAACCCCCATGTTAAATCTGCGTCTAACCCTTCCCCATATCCGCACATTATTTCTATCTTGCGCACTCAAACGAGCCGCTTCGCATGCGCACCATTCCGTCGGCAGGTTTATACGAATACCTGACAGAGCAAAAAATACCAGGTTACAAAGACAAAGTGAAACACATCACTTTAAAAAAAGGTCACCAACTATACGGCCCTCCGCAGCGGCATACAGATATCTATGAGATCATTACCGGCGCTGTAAAACTGGGCGATATCTCGCCAAAAGGAGAGGAGTATATCTACGAGATCCTGGTGCCGGGAGAGTTCTTTGGTAACCTGGCGCTGTTGGGTGATGACTTCTCCGAGCTGTGTAAAGCATTATGCGCCACACAGCTACGCACCTACGATCTGGCATTCTTTAAACACCTCACCACACACGATCCTTCTGTTGCAGAATGGTTCATCTCCAAAGTGGTATCCCGCTGGAATAAAACAGAATCTGTATTGGCCTGCATCCGCGCTTTTGAGCCCCGCGAAAGGATCCAGTATATGTATAATACCATGGATAAGCGTATAATCATTCCCGGTAACAGGGAGATCACGCTCAATAAATTACTTACTAATAAAGACCTCGCAGACCTCACCGCTACCACCCGCCAGCTCGTGGCAGATACGATCAAATAACGCAGTTTGTTAGAATCTTACAATCGTAATATTTTCTTAACCTCCCCGCTGTATGCCTGATTGCATGCCGTGTTAGAATCTTACATCGGTAATACTTTGTTAAACCCGCACTGCAAATTCGCGGTATAAATTTGCCCCGTTATTATACTCGTGGGACATGGCCAACAAAATACTTATGAAATAAGTACAGGGCTTCTTTTGCCCAAACTTGCCAACAAACTGATCAACCTTTAAATATTAAACTCACATCCACTATTCTTATGTTAAAGAAAAAAGATCTGCTCTATTTATTGTATCTGTTGTTATTGCCGCTGGCAATGCATGCACAGGTTACAACAGGATCGGTGACCGGTACCGTTAAAGCGCCCGATGGCAAAGGCATGGATGGCGCTACGGTGATCGTTACACACACGCCTTCCGGTACGCGTTACTCAAACGTGTCCCGCAAGAATGGCGCATTTACATTAGCGGGCCTGCGCGTAGGCGGCCCCTATACCTTACTGGTACAGTATGTGGGCTACAAACCGCAAACAGTGGAAGGTTTTAGTATCTCCCTGGGCGATGCCTATAATATTACCGTTACCCTGGGCGAAGAAGATATAAAAATGCTCGAAGGCGTAGAGGTGAGATCTGCCGCGCGCAAAGGCGCTACAGAAAAAAGCGGTGCTTCCACTACGTTTAATTCCCGCATGCTTGCTACGCTGCCTTCTTATAACCGTAGTATCACGGACTTTACGCGGTTAACGCCGCAGTCTAACGGCGGCAACTCTTTTGCCGGCCGTAGCGGGTATTATAATAACCTGAAAGTAGATGGCGCTAACCTAAATAACAACTTCGGTCTTAGCACGGATCCCTTACCGGGTGGCGGCGCACAGCCTATCTCCCTGGATGCGTTTGATGAGATCTCCGTAAACATCGCCCCGGTGGATGTGCGGCAGTCCGGTTTTACCGGCGCCGGTATCAACGCTGTTACTAAAAGCGGCACCAATGAGTTCCATGGCTCCGCTTTCGGTTACTACCGTAACCAGTCTTTCAATGGCCGTAATGTGGGCGATGTAAGGCTGGATGAAGCGGCCAAGTCTTCCCGTACCAACTTTGGCGCCAGCCTGGGTGGGCCTATCATCAAGAACAAACTATTCTTTTTTGTAAACGGCGAATATGAAAAGAACTCCGGCCAGCAGATCAGCAATTTTGTGCCTGCCAACAGTACGCATGATGGCAACCATTCTGATGTGTCTCTGGATTCCCTGGCTAAGCTGGCGCAGTTCCTGAAAGATACGTATCATTATGATCCGGGCGCTTTTGATGGTTATCCGGCGGCGGATAGGTATAACTATAAATACCTGGTAAAGCTGGACTGGAACATCAACAATCATAACAAGCTCACCGCCAAGTTCAGTGATTTTGTGAGCAATGAAGATCCTTCTTCCATTAATGGTAATTCTATCATTGGCGGTGGTGGTTTCTCCATCATCGGTTCCACTAACTCAATATCTACCCTGCCTAATAACAGGTTAAGCCAGAAAGCGGCTACGTTTGCTAACTCCGTATATGGTTTCAAACATACCGTACGTACCGGTACCCTGGAGCTGAACAGCAACTACGGCCGTATCTCTAACAGCCTGTTGCTGACCGCCAGTAAGGTCCGTGATACCCGTATCACCAACAGCTCGCCCTTCCCGTTTGTAGATATCTTTGATGGTGGCAGCACGCCCAATAACTACATGAGCTTTGGTTATGAGCCGTTCTCTTATAATAATGATGTGATCAATAACGTATACAGCGTTACGGATAACTTCACCTACTATACAGGCAAACATACCCTCACAGCCGGTGTTAACTATGAGTACCAGCTGGTGGGCAATATGTTTATGCCCGGCGCGCAAAGTTATTATGCCTATAATTCGCTGAATGATTTCATCACCCAGCAGGCGCCTGTCTATTACTCTTATGCCTACTCCCTGGTGCCCGGTCAGAAAGCCGTTTACTCCGCAGAGCTGAAATATGGCCAGCTGGGCTTTTATGCGCAGGATGAGATCAATGTAACGCCTAAATTGAAAGTAACAGTAGGCCTGCGTGCGGATAGGCCTGTATATATCGAGAAGGCATTGGAGAACCCGGCTATTACCGCGCTCTCCCTGCCTGATGCAGATGGTAACTTTACCCATTACAATGGGCAGTGGCCTAACTCCCGTTTTGTAATGTCTCCCCGTGTAGGCGCCCGTTGGGATGTGCTGGGCGATAAGTCCCTCATCCTCCGTGGTAGCATGGGCATCTTTAATGGTATCGCGCCTTTTGTATGGCTCACCAATATGCCTACCAACTCCGGCATGTACCAGAACAGCGTAGCGCTGAAGAATACCAACCCGGACGATGCCAAGGTACTGGCTGGTATGACCTTCAATCCTAACATTGACGCTTATGCCGGTAAATTCCCGCCGGTGGCTGGTACGTCTGTGCCTACCAATATCGTGGTGGTGGATCCTAATTTTAAATTTCCGCAGGTGTTCCGTACAGATTTTGCGGTGGATAAGAGCCTGGGCAATGGTTTTAACGTAACGGTGGAAGGGATGGTCACGAAGGATATCAACGCCATCTGGATGCGGAACGCTAACCTGAAAGACGCTACCGGTCTGGCCAATGGCCCGGATAACCGCCCGCGGTATATCTCTGCGGCGCCGGCAGACAGATACCTCTATCCCGGTATCAGCTCCGCTATCGTACTGGAAAATACCAGCAAAGGTTATTCCTATGCCTTCACCGGTATCTTGTCTAAAAACTTCGCTAAAGGGTTCTATGGCTCTATCGCCTATACCTATACCAAAGCAAAGGATGTAACGGCGAATGGCGGTTCCCAGGCATTCTCCATATGGAACTCCAATGCTACCGTAGGTACCAGCAACACACAGGAGCTGTATAACTCCTCTTCTGCTATCCCGCACCGGATCGTGAGTGTGCTGTCTTACCGTATTGAGTACGTGAACCATGGCGCTACCACGCTATCGCTGGTATACCAGGGCGCACCCAGCGGCACGGTGACCTACCGTCTCAATGGCGATATGAATGGCGATGGCAATAACCAGGACCTCCTGTATGTGCCTAAAACCGCCAGGGAGCTCACCTTTGAATCATACACCGCTACTGTAGGCGGCGTTACCTACACTTATACGCCGGAACAGCAGGCAGCTGCTTTTGACAAGTTTATCAATAACTCTCCTTACCTGAGCAAACGCCGCGGTCAGTATACAGAAAGGAACTCCGCGCTGATGCCCTGGTATAGCAACCTGTCCGCCAGGTTCCTGCAGGATTTCTTTATCCGCACCCGCAACCAGCAGCACACACTGCAGTTCAGCGCAGATATCCTGAACCTGCCTAACCTGCTGAACAAGTATTGGGGCATACAGAAAGGCACTACCACCACCCAGCCGCTGACCTTCAGCAAGTATGATGCAAATGGCGCTCCCATTTACCGTATGCAGAACCAGGGCGGTGTACTGTATACCAAACCTTACCAGGATGTTATCAGCGCTTCCAGCACCTGGTCGCTGCAACTGGGATTACGTTATAGTTTTTAATGCCTGAACTTAGAAAACCGTATGAAGAAGATCATTTATCTATCCGCATCTATAGTGGCCATGTCCTTTACCGCCTGCACAAAGGAGAACGACTTTGTAAAGGATACGCTGGAAAAAGCATTGCCCGTTATCGAAGTGTCCAGCCTGGGATTGCAACAGCAAACCGGCCCTTTTACCACCGCCAGCGCTATACAGGTAACCTTTGGCGGCGCTATTACCAATGCGAAGCCGGGTACGTTTGATTATGCCTGGTATGATGGGAACACCCTGGCAGACAGTGTGCATTTCCCCACCTGGACAGAAAAAGCCACCGCGGCTACCGCCAACCAGTCCATCACTACAGACCTGCTGCCTACCAGCTATGCCAACACGCAGGCTTTTACCGGAAACCTGGTGATCAAACTGGCCAGCCTTACCGGTGGCGGTAAATCCTATACCTTAAAGGTGTATGCGCGTACCGGCGGCGATAAACCAACGATGGCTACCGTATCTGTTTCTAAACTCATCACTGTTAATTGACCCTTTATCCTGTATGTATGCACCGGACCTTGTGCCGGTGCATACTTTTTTTAAACGGATCCCATGTATATAAAACGCTTTAACACAATAATCGCCGCTGCCGCATTACTATTGTCCGTGGCAGCTACCGCAACAGCGCAACAGGTTGCCGCCGGCGTAGATTTCAGGACCGTGCAGGAGCTGCAGCAGTTCCTGGCCTATAGCCCTAAGCGCATACCAATGGTAAGCGCTCACAGAGGCGGGCCACAGGCGGGTTTCCCGGAAAATGCCCTGGAAACTTTTGCAAACAGCATCCGCCTGCAGCCGGTCATCATTGAATGTGATATCACCCTCAGCAAGGATTCCGTACTGGTGCTTATGCACGACGATCGCCTCGACAGGACCAGCACCGGTACCGGGCCCTTACGTGACCGTACCTATGCGGAGCTTACCACCTTGCAGCTAAAAGATAACCAGGGCGATACCACGCCATATCACATACCGCAGCTGGATGATGTGCTCCGCTGGGGCAGGGGCAAAGTGATCTTTACCCTGGATGTAAAACGCGGGGTACCTTATGCTATGGTGATCGATGCGGTGCACCGCTGCCATGCGGAAGCCTGCGCTGTTATCATCACCTACAACGCTGCACAGGCGGCAGAAGTGCACCAGCTGGCGCCAGAGCTTATGATCTCCGCTTCCATCCGGAATAAGGAAGACCTGGAGCGTCTGCATACCGGCGGCGTACCGGACAATCGCCTGCTGGCATTTGTTGGCGTGAGCGAGGCGGACCCTGAATTATACCGCCTGCTGCATGAACATGGCATCCAATGTATACTGGGCGTAATGGGTAACCTGGACCGCCAGGCGGCTGCCCGCGGTCCGCAGGTGTATTATGACCTGGTAGACCGTGGCGCGGATATCCTGTCCACAGATGCCCCGGTAACGGCCGCACAGGCATTAGAGGATTATATCCGGCAGCACGGGCTGCCACAATGGAAAATGCCTGAAGATCAAAAACAATAATACACTGACAGATGCGACCACCTGCCGGTAATGACGAAGATCCTGATGCGTTAGGTTATTATCCTCCCGCTATGTATACCATGAAAGCAAGGCCGCTCCGGAAAAAGGGGCGGCCTTCGTATTTACATGACCGTTAAATTATTATTAACAAAAAAATGCCCTGCCGGGTATCCGTTAGCGTTTATCAATCAATAACATTATCTTTAACGATTGTTCGTTTAAACCTTCCTTATGTCTATTTTAAAAACAAGATGGAAAATTGAATCCGATAGGATCACCATCCAACCCTTTGGAATGCAATTCATTCTCGCTGGTGTGTTAGGCGTTATTTTCCTTGGCCTGTTCATTGTTACAAAAGTGCTTGGCCAAACAAACTTCGGTTCGGCAGGTATGGCCGTTTTCATGTTATTGATACTGGGGATATTAGCCCTGAGCGGCTTTACGTACATTGTCTTTGACCGCAATACCGGTACCATGACGAAATTGCTGCTTGGTTTTATCCCGGCAAAACGTATCCCGTTCGACCAGCTGCAGGGAGTAAACATCGTTACCCAGCGGCCAGGCAGCTTTAACTACCGGGTGTTTAAAAAGGATAACCAGTACGGAAGAGGTACCCTGATCTCCTGCGGCTATAGCAAGGATACAGATCGCAACGCGGTGGCGTTTAACAACGAGGTGGTCCCCGCCATTCACCGGTTCCTGGACGCCGTAGCGCCCCTGGCGCCTGCTAAACAGGCGGAAGCGATTACTGATTACCAGCATTTTACGGCAGACGGTAGCGTGTATACGCTAAAGATCAAAAAAATAGGCCTCCTGGTCTTTGGACTGGGTTTCCTGTTCATCGGCATCCACGAATGCACGCCGGCAGCCTGGGTCACCGAAACCACTACGATAGGTAAGTTGATGATGTGTGTGGTGCCAATATTGTTTGGCGTTATCTTCACAGCGGCGGCTTTCACAAAGATCACTTTTGATACCAGCGCCCGCATCGTGGAAAGAAAGAGCCCGATCATGCTGGGTAATCACCGTTTTTCTTTTAACGAGTTCTCCCACTTTCAAACCATCCGCAAAACGTATAACGGCATCTATGCAGGTACAGATGTGCAGATGTATTTTCTGGAAAAGAGCAGCGGGAAAGCTAAGTCTATGCTGTTAACCAGCTTCCGTAATACCAGACACATCGACCGGTTTGTGGAAGAGGTAAAAAGTATCATGAAATAAATAGCGTTTTATACATGCAAAGAGGCCGGGGCATTTGCTCCGGCCTTTTTTACAGCAATACACTTTTGTACAGGATTTCGTACATTCAGTTTGTATTAAATCCTGCACCGTTATGTCCGCCCATACAACATACGGCCTTACACATATCGCCTTACTGGTAAAAGACATTGATACGGCTGTCCGCTTCTACACCGCCGTTTTTGACGCGCGGGTCATGTACCGGCAGCCGCATTTTGCGCAGATCCAGACTGTGGGCTCCAATGATATTATCGTGTTTGAAGAGGCGCCGGAGCGCTTAGGGGAGATTGGTACTACGGGCGGCATCCTGCATTTTGGCTTCCGCCTGCAACGGCCGGAAGACTTGCCCATGATGGCCGCCCGCGTACAAGAGGCAGGCGGCGTTATTACACAGCAAGGCGAGTTTGTGCCCGGCGAGCCGTATATCTTTTTTAAAGACCCGGATGGGTATGAGGTAGAGTTGTGGTACGAAAAAGAGGATTAGAACTCATTCCGCCACATCATGCTTTCTACCGGCTTGATGGTCCGGTTATTATATTTAGCGTTGCCCTTTTTGTTATACAATGTCGCCACTTCGCCTTCCACCACAAAATAGATCAGCTGGCCAATGGGCATACCGGCGTATATCCTTACGGGTTGCGCGCAGGAGATCTCCAGCGTCCAGGTATTGCAAAAGCCTACATCGCCCTTGCCGGCAGTGGCATGTATATCTATACCCAGGCGGCCGGTGCTGCTCTTGCCCTCCAGGAAAGGCACATGGGCATGTGTTTCTGTATATTCTTCCGTTACCCCCAGGTACAAAGTGCCGGGTTGCAGCACATACCCTTCCGCAGGGATCTCAAAATGATCGATCTCATTATGGGTACGGGCATCCAGTACACGGTCCTTATAAGTAGCCAGGTATTTGCCCAGGTGCACATCATAAGAATTGGTGCCCAGGTACTTGCGGTCATACGGTGAGATCACGATCGTGCCTTTCTCAATTTCTTCCAGGATGCGGGTATCGGAGAGGATCATAAGCTGTTTGTGGTTGTTAGTGTCGTTGGTTATAAGTTATATAGGTAGTCTGAGAAGCAAATATAGGGCGCTTCTATCACTAACGGACTAACAACTAATAACTAATAACTATTTTTGCAAGATATGCCTTTAATACGTACCATACAAATGGATCAGTCAACCCGGCTGGGAGTGTGGAAAATAGGTGAACAAGAGGAGGAGGCGTTCTTTCGTGACCGGGTAAGTATATCACCGCTGGTGCATCACCCTCATAAACGCCTGCAGCATTTTGCCGGGCGGTACCTGCTTAAGGAGTTATATCCCGATTTTCCCGTAGAGGAGATCCGTATTATGGACAGCCGCAAGCCCTACCTGCCATCCAACAGCTTTTATTTCTCCATTTCCCATTGCCGGGATCACATCGCTGTGATCGTGAGCAAAAAAACGGCCGTGGGTATTGATATAGAGGCCATGCAGCCCAAAATTGCCAAGGTGGCCCATAAGTTCCTGGGGCCGGCAGAACAGGCTTTCATTGACGCGGAGCATTCCCTGCCCCATCAAACCGTATGCTGGAGCGCCAAAGAGGCCGTATATAAATGGTATGGCCTGGGTAAAGTGGATTTCCGGGAAAATATGCAGCTGGAGCCCTTCGATTTCCGCACCGCGGGATTCATTACCTGTAATTTTAACAAGTCAGATAAATTGGCAAAGCTATATTTGCAATATGTAGTGGATGGGGAGCTCTGCCTCGCGTGGACTGCCCGGGAGGAGGAAGCCGGCAGCCTGTGAGGCTGGAAAAACAGGAATAACCAGGAAAAGCTATCAACTATCGACTAATAACCTGTAACTTTTTTTGCATGTAACCGCCGCCCGGCGACCTTAGCATCGCCCCGGAGCCGGTTAGTGTCAAATAAAGGGACGCCTAAACTAAACGACCTTGAAAATATTCCTGATCGGCTTTATGGGAGCCGGAAAATCATACTGGGGAAAACAACTGGCAGAGCACTGGAACTTACCCTATTACGACCTGGACGAGGTGATCGTAGCAGAGGAGGAGATGGCCGTCAGCGATATATTTGCCACCAAAGGGGAAGATTATTTCCGCGAAAGGGAAAGCGCCTTGCTGCGCGGACTGGTACAGCAGGATAAATTCCTGGTATCCTGCGGCGGCGGTACCCCCTGTTTCCAGGATAATATGGACTTTATGAACGAGAACGGCGTTACCATCTGGCTCAATCCCTCTGTGGCAGTAATGGTAGAGCGCCTGCAACGTAAAAAGTATAAACGTCCGCTCATACAGGATCTGGCAGATGAAGACCTGACCGCCTTTATCGAAAAAAAGCTGGCAGAGCGCCAGCCGTTTTACCAGCAATCACAGCATATCATCGCATCGGATCATATTTCACTGGACACATTTGAAAAAGAATTAAAGAATGCATAAGGGTTTTTTAGTATGGGCTGCCGTATTGGGCGCCCTGGCCGTCATGTTAGGGGCTTTTGGCGCCCATAAGCTAAAGGAGCTGGTGCCGCCGGAAACCGTAAGCACTTTCCAGACAGGCGTTACTTACCAGTTCTATCATGTATTTGCCTTGCTGGCCGTGGGTATTTTATACGCCCACATCCCGGGCCCGCAGCTGATCTGGGCCGGCCGCTGCTTTATTATAGGCGTGCTGCTGTTTTCCGGCTCCCTGTACCTGCTTACCATCCTCAAAATGACCAATACCGTTGGCCTGCGCGGCGTAGGTATTATTACGCCTATCGGCGGATTGGTGTTCATTGTGGGCTGGATAGCATTACTACTGGCAGTACTGAAAAAATAATGCGCATCCGCGCCAAACAAATCTATACACCGAAATGCAGAAGCACCTTCTCAGTATTTTTTGCTGTCTTATTATTTCAATCACCGGTTACGCCCAGAACGATAATACACACGATATCTCCGGCGCCTGGTACGGCGTTTTCAGCAACTATATGGGCGAAAAACAACGCCTGCTGATAGTGCTGGAACGGAACAAACGCGGGTATGTTGGGCAGCTTAAAAGCCCGGATAAGACCCAGGCCTCCCTTACGCTGGACAGCGTGGACTATACGGCGGGCGTATTACGGTTCCGGGTAAACGAGATAGGGCTTTCCTATAAAGGCGGCTGGGATGCCGCCAATAAACGTTTTAACGGCTTCCTGCTGCAGAGCGGAGACCAGGTGCCGCTGAATATCTCCAAGGATGAGATCTCAAAGGAGGCGCTGTACCGCCATCCGCAGGACCCGCAGCCTCCTTTTAACTACCGCCAGGAAGATGTGATCTTCAGCACCCGCGACCAGGATATTGCTCTGGCAGGCACTTTTACGCGTCCGGCAGATAGCACGCAGCGCTACCCGGTGGTGATCCTCCTGAGCGATGGCGGCCCCCAGGACCGTAACAGCGAGATGGTTGGCCACCGTCCTTTTTCCGTGATCGCAGACCAGTTGACCAAAGCGGGGATAGCCGTATTGCGTTGCGATGACCGCGGCGTGGGCGGCAGTGGCGGTAATTATGACGATGCTACCCTGGAAGACCAGGCCAATGACGTGCGGGCAGCCATCAGCTACCTGCAGCAACGCAAAGATGTAGACCCTGCCCAGATAGGCCTGCTGGGCCATGGTAAAGGCATGGCCGTGGCAGCTATAGCCGCCGCGGATAATGACAGCGTGGCCTTCATGGTATCTATGGCAGGTTCCGGCCTGCCACTCCGCCAGCAGCAGGAGGGTTACCTGGTACAAACGCTGGCCGCCATACAACCGGGTATCCCGGATAGCACCGTACAACGTTTCCTGAAAGCGGCCCAGCCCTGGTTTAACCTGCTGGCCACGGAAAAGGATGAAGATAAGCTGCAGGAGCAGGGCAAACCTTACCTGCAGGCGCTTTACCGCCAGTTCAGCACCTTATCGCTCCGTATGCCGGAGCAGGTTTTTGTAGACGGTATGCTGGCCGTGCAAACCACGCCCAATATGTTGTCTACTTTCCGGTTTGATCCGCCTGCCTGGCTGGCGCGTGTTAAATGTCCGGTACTGGCCCTGAACGGCGCTAAAGACCTGGCGGTGGATGCTGACCTGAACCTGACCGCCATCCAGAACGCCCTGCTCAAAGGCGGCAACCAGCAGGTGACCGTACGCAGTTTTGAAGGGGTAAACCACCTCTTTCAGCAATGTAAGACCTGCGTAGTGAGCGAATACGGCACGCTTGATCAAACCATCGACCCGGCTGTGCTAGAGTTCCTGACCCGCTGGGTAGTGGTGATCGTAAACCGCGCCAATTGACCGGAAACGACCGGCAATAACATCCCCTTACGTACCTGGTTATCAATAAACTAACCGTGTAATAACCGGCCGGCAGCAGGCCAACAGCGCGCTGCCGGCCGGGGTTTCCGGTAAATTTTCCACTACCGTACAATAAATCAATCCGTTAGTCTAATCCCCTGACAGCGCAGCATCTGCACATCCCTCAGCACATCAGCACATTAGCAGATCCGCACATTAAAGAATTCTTTCCTATTTTTGACCCCGAACTACACTATGTCAAGAAACAAGCTAAAATCCGAAAAACCGGATACTAAGAAACCGCAGAACAAGCCTGATGCGAACGTGTTGAAAAAGGATAAGGAAGCGGAAGTAAAGGTAAAAGAGTTGGTGAGGGACGAGCGCACGCACAAGGTACTGGGAATGATCTGTTTACTGCTGGCAGTTTGCCTGTTCACCGCTTTCACCTCTTACCTGTTCACCTGGGAGGAGGATCAGGATAAGGTGTTCCGGTACTCCTTCGGCGTACTGTTCATGAACGGTATCGATGTAGATAACCTGCTGGGCAGGTTTGGCGCCTTCATATCACACTGGTTCTTTTACCAGGGCTTTGGTACTGCCTCCTACTTTTTCTGCTACCTCTTTTTTATACTGGGTATCAACTTTATCGTAGGCCGCCGCGTATTCCGCATATGGCGCAATGTGAAGCATATCCTGTTCGGATTGCTGTTCATCAGTACTACGCTGGCCTTTATTGCCATTCATGACGGCTTCCCCTGGGGAGGCGCCGTAGGCGATTCGATCAGCCGCTGGAGCAATGGCTTCATAGGCAAGACCGGTACCGCCCTGGCCCTGCTGGTGGTAGGCCTTTCCTGGCTGGTATGGAAATTTAACTTTGAGTTTAAACTGCCGGAACGTAAGCCTAAACCGGCCCGCCCGGTTCCTGTGCCGGTACCGGAAGAAACCGTACCTGCGCCCCCGGTAACGGGTAAGGGCAAACGCAAGAACGCCGTAAAAGGCGATGCCGGCGTTATGGTGATACCGCCCGCAGAAACAACGGAAGAAGAGGATATGCAGCTGGTGGAACGCCCCGCGGTGCGCCCCGGCATTACCTATATACCGCCGGTAATGAATGTGCCGGAAGTGGAAGAAGAGGAAGAGCTGGAAGAAGAACTGGAAGAGGAGGAAGAAGAAGATCCGGGGCCGCTGTTGTATATAGAGGAAACCGTAGAGCCATCTACCAATAAACGCGGCAAACGCGGTGCGCCGGAAGAAGTGGCCTTTGAGATAAAAGGCGGTATCGGCGAACCGGAAGAGGATATCGTAGATGATGTGGAAATGGTGCGGGACCCCGTGCATGCAGATCCCTACGACCCCATGCTGGACCTGCGGGATTACCTGTATCCCACCCTGGACCTGCTGGATACCCACAACCACGAAAAAGTGGTGCAGGACGCCTCTGAGCTGGAAAAGAACAAGAACCAGATCATTGACACGCTTAAGAACTACGATATCTCTATCCAGAAGATCAGCGCTACCGTAGGCCCTACGGTAACCCTATACGAAATAGTGCCCGCCGCCGGCGTGCGCATCTCCCGTATCAAGAACCTGGAAGATGATATTGCCCTGAGCCTCTCCGCGCTGGGTATCCGTATCATTGCGCCCATCCCGGGTAAAGGCACCATTGGTATAGAAGTGCCCAATGTGAAAAAGAGCATCGTGTCCCTCAAGGCCCTGCTGGCCTCTGAAAAGTTCCAGCAGAATAATATGGACCTGCCCATCGCCATCGGTAAAAAGATCGATAACGAGAACTTTATCGCAGACCTGGCCAAAATGCCGCACCTGCTGATGGCCGGCGCTACCGGTCAGGGTAAATCCGTGGGCATCAACACCCTGCTGGTCTCCCTGCTGTATAAAAAACATCCTTCCCAGCTTAAGTTTGTACTGGTGGATCCCAAAAAAGTGGAGCTAAGCCTGTACAAGCTGATAGAGAAACATTTCCTGGCCAAGCTGCCGGGCGAGGAAGATGCTATCATCACCGATACCAAAAAAGTGATCCATACCCTCAATGCCCTGTGTATTGAGATGGATGTGCGTTATGACCTGCTCAAGGAAGCCGGCACCCGCAACATCCGCGAGTATAACAACAAATTTGGCCAGCGTAAGCTAAACCCGCTCAAAGGCCATCGTTACCTGCCCTTTATAGTGCTGGTGATCGATGAGTTTGCGGATCTGATCATGACCGCCGGCAAAGAGGTGGAAATGCCTATTGCCCGTCTGGCACAGCTGGCCCGCGCCGTAGGTATACACCTGATCATTGCTACCCAGCGCCCTTCCGTAAATATCATCACCGGTACCATTAAAGCCAACTTCCCGGCACGTATTGCGTTTAAGGTATCTTCCAAGATAGATTCCCGCACCATCCTGGATATTGGCGGCGCTGAGCAGCTGATAGGGCAGGGGGATATGCTGGTATCCTTTAACGGGGAGCTGGTGCGCCTGCAATGCGCCTTTGTGGACACGCCCGAAGTGGAAAAAGTGGCAGAGTACATTGGCGACCAGCGCGGCTACCCGGAAGCCTTTATGCTGCCGGAGTATGTGGATGAAAAGGAACTGGAAGGCAAGGAATTTAACCTGCAGGACCGCGATCCCCTGTTTGAGGAAGCCGCCCGCATTATAGTACAGAACCAGCAGGGCTCAACCTCCCTGTTGCAACGCCGTATGAAACTGGGCTATAACCGCGCCGGCCGTTTAATGGACCAGCTGGAAGCCGCCGGTATCGTAGGCGGCAATATGGGCTCCAAAGCCCGCGATGTACTGGTAAAAACGGAGGCAGACCTGGAGGAGATACTCAACAGCTTTTAACTTTTGACACGTATCACAGTCTAATAGATAGCCGGGTTGCAGAGGGCCCAGGCTAATTATTAACATAATTTTAAGTCAGCGAACTGCTAACTTGCACAACATTTGACTGGAAAACTTAAACAAGCTATAATGAAGAAAATTGTATTAATAGGTATGTTGATAGGTGCTGTGGCATTGAACGGCATGGCTCAGACCCGCGCCGGTCAGGGACAGAACGACCCAAAAGCAAAATCTATTCTGGATAATGTAAGCAAGAAATTCCAATCCTTTAAATCCGCCGTGGTGAATTTTGTGCTGAAGGTACAGGGCGGCAATAACAGCGTGAACGACTCCCAGAAAGGCACTGTATATATGAAAGGCGCTAAATATAAGGTGAGCCTGAACGGCCAGGATATCATCAGCGATAATAAAACTTCCTGGACATATGCCAAGGACGTGAACGAGGTGACTATCAACAATGTAGACCAGAACGCAGGCGCAATTACGCCGGCAAAACTGTTCACCAATTTCTATGATAAGGACTTCCTTTACCGCCTGGATGGGGAAACCACGGAAAAAGGCAAGACCTACCAGAACATTGAGCTGACGCCTACAGATAAATCCAAGAACTTCTTTAAAGTGATCCTGTCTGTAGACAAAAAGAGCCAGAGTGTAGCCCGGATCAAGATGTTTGAGAAAAACGGCAACCAGTATACCTACGAGGTGACCAGCTTTACGCCTAATGCAGCCGTAACAGACGCCACCTTTACCTTCGATGCCAAGAAATATCCGGGTGTTGAGGTAGTAGACTTACGATAATATACCGTCTCCTATAGATATATATGTGCTAACAGGTTGATAATAATCTGTTAGCACATTTTTTTTGCCCAAACATCAAGGGTTAGTATATCAGCAAATTTATTAATACATTAGCGCATCATCATATTAGCATATCAACACATTAATGCCTATCTTTGGCAAGTTTTTTAATCAAAATGAAAGCAATATGGCATACGACGTAATCGTAATTGGTAGCGGCCCCGGCGGATATGTGGCTGCTATCCGGGCTTCACAGCTGGGATTTAAAACGGCCGTGGTAGAGCGGGAGAATTTAGGCGGTATCTGTTTGAACTGGGGATGTATCCCTACCAAGGCATTGCTGAAATCGGCGCAGATTTTCGAATATATACAACACTCTAAGGATTACGGTATCTCTACGAGCGGCGCAGAAGCCGATTTCGCAGCCGTGATCAAACGCAGCCGCGGCTCTGCTGACAAGATGAGCAAAGGCGTGCAGTTCCTGATGAAGAAAAACAAGATCGATGTGATCCTGGGCAACGCTAAAGTAACCGGCAAAGGTCAGATCGAAGTAACTGATAAAGACGGCAAAACTGCCAAACACGAAGCAAAACATATCATCCTGGCTACCGGCGCCCGCTCCCGCGAGCTGCCTAACCTGAAAATAGATGGTAAGAAAGTGATCGGCTACCGCGAAGCGATGGTACTGCCTCAGCAGCCTAAATCCATGATCGTGGTAGGTTCCGGCGCAATAGGCGTGGAATTCGCTTATTTCTACGCTGCGCTGGGCACTAAAGTGACCATCGTTGAGTTCATGCCGCGTATTGTACCGGTAGAGGACGAAGACATCTCCAAAGAGCTGGAAAAGATCTACAAGAAGAAAGGCATTGAAGTAATGACCAACGCCTCTGTAGAAGCGGTAGAAAGTGCCGGTAACGGCGTAAAGGCAAAAGTGAAGACCCAGACCGGCGAGATCACCCTGGAAGCAGACGTGGTATTAAGCGCGGTAGGTATCACTGCCAACATCGAGAACCTGGGTCTGGAAGCCCTGGGCATCAAAACTGACAAAGGAAAGGTATTAGTGGATAAATACTACCAGACCAATATCCCGAACGTATACGCTATCGGTGATATGGTGCCTGGTCCGGCCCTGGCGCACGTAGCTTCCAAAGAAGCCATCGTTTGCGTGGAAGCCATCGCTCATAACGAGAAGAAGTACGCACACCAGCCTACGCCTATCGATTACAACAACATTCCTGGCTGTACTTACTGCTCTCCGGAGATTGCCTCTGTAGGTTATACTGAGAAAGCTGCCAAAGAAGCCGGTTACGAAGTTAAAGTGGGCAAATTCCCCTTCAGTGCTTCCGGTAAGGCAACTGCTGCCGGTACGACCGAAGGCTTCGTAAAAGTGATCTTTGACGCCAAATACGGCGAATGGCTGGGCACCCACATGATCGGCGCCAACGTAACAGAGATCATTGTACAAACAGTTACCGCACGTACCCTGGAAACTACTTACCAGGAAGTGCTGAACTCCATCCACCCGCACCCCACTATGAGCGAATCCGTGAAGGACGCGATCGAAGTGGCATACGGCGAAGCGATACACCTGTAAAACAGCGGTTAGCTATTAGCTTTTAGCTTTTAGTTGTGGCTGTTGATAGAATAGTAAGATTAAATTAAGAAGGGGTCTGTTGAATAAACAGGCCCCTTTTTTGTGTCATATTTTCCGCGTAGAACAGCTAAAAGCTAACCGCTACAACTTCACCCATTTCCGCACAAACACTTCCTTACCTCCTTCATACAACGCCAGCACATACACGCCTGGCGCCAGCCCGGCTACATCTATCGATTCCTGGGTGTTGGTCACGATCAGCCGGCGTACTTCGCGCCCGCTGATGTCTACAATACGGCATAATCTTTCTGTTGATGAGCGGCTTAAGAGCTGCAGGGTATTCGGTACGGGATTCGGATATAGGAAGAAGGCATTTTCGTCTGTCAGTATCACGGCGGATGCGGTATCAGAGAGGATCATACGCCCATCCGTGGTTTCCAGCCGCACGCGGTACAGGTTGATGCCCTGTTGCGGGCTATCGTCTGTAATGGTGTAATCCGTTACGCCACTGCTGACGGGCGTGGATTGTAAGGGCGTAAAGCTGCCTGCGGAGAGACGTTCCCACCAGATGGTGCGCAGGTTATACAGGCTGCCCAGGCTGAGGGCAAGTACTACGCGCTGGTTATCCTGCGGGTCTGCCAGCAGGGCGCTTACATAACAGCTAAGGCCCTGGTTGCGGTAGTCGAGGCCATTGGCCTGTACGCCGGTCCAGCCATCGCGGTGGATGGCGCTGATCGTAAACCAGGTACCACCCACAGTGGCTTTGGGAATAATGACGGAAGTATTATTGGTACGGGTATATACGCTCAGGTGAGTGCCGGTAAGGGCATACACTTCATAACCACTGGCATTGGGAATGGCGGGCCAGTACAGCATGGCGGAATCTGTGCAGTCAAAGCCAACATGCAGTTCCGGGGCGGGGGATACGTAGAACGCCTGGCTTACATAGGCTGTATCATTCAGCAGCATGCGCAGCCATACTTTCGAAAACACATCCGGTACCTGCCAGCTGTAAGTACCTTCTGCCAGGGATTGCCCCAGGATGATGGTATTCCAGCGAACGCTGTCCAGGCTATAATACAGGGTGCCGGTACCGGTGCGGGAGGTGGCCCAGCGGAGGGGGATGGTGCTGCCGGCGGCCAGTTTGGAGCCGGGGGCCGGGTTATCCCAGCGGAAATAGGAGCGGGGCGTATACTGGTACGAGATATAAAAAGGCTGCGGGCCCTGTGGTACGCTGGCGCCGCTGATGTGCACGCGGATCACGCCGGAAGGGTTATCGATGGTCACCTGTTCCGTATTGTTCAGCGTATCCCGGCCGCGGCGGGCGGGTGCCTGCAGGGAGTCTGCATCCGGGAAGCTGCTGAGGATCCAGGGCTCGTACCGGTTGCCCGCTGCGTTTGTTACCCATAGGTCCAGGTCATTTACCAGGGCCTTGGGCGCATTTTCTGCGGCGGGCGGGTCTGGCCAACCCAGGGTGATCTTTACCTGCCCGGTGCCTGCGGGCACGGTAAGGGCAATATCCTGGCCGCTGCCATTGGCAGCGCTGCCGCTGCGGAAACGTTGTTCCCGTACGGCATTGATGGCCAGCAGGGCGTTTACAGCCCCATATCCGCTGCTATAATCTACATGGGCGTTACCTATATCGTCTGCGCTGTTAATGAGGATGGTCTTGACTAAAACGGCCGGTGGGGTTTGGCCAAATTGCTGGCGGTAGGCGTCCTGTACCAGGGTGCTGATGCCGCTGGTGAGGGCGCTGGCATTGGAAGTGCCATCCAGCCCATAGGCTGCCAGCTCCGGTTTTACCCGTCCGTCGTAGGCGGGGCCTTTGGCGCTACCCACGGGCAGCAGGTTGCCGCCGTCTGTACCGCCGGCTACCAGCACATTCTTGGCTTGTTTGTAAGTGCCGGAGAGGTTGGCCCAGCCGGGTATACCGCTGTAAATGCCATCCGGTGCGGCCTGGTCGCCATCATTACCGGAGGAGAATACGTGCATCATGGTATCCATGGCTACGATCTGCTGGTCATAGGCCATGGCTTCCGCGCCATAGTAGTTCTCGATACCGGTGCCATAGGAGTGGTTCTGGAGGCGGATGCCCAGCCGTCCGTATACGGTGGCATCATCCGGTAACAGGTTCGCAAAATCGGAAGAGCTGAGGCGGGCCTGTGGAGCAGCGCCTTTTCCTTCCGGGCCGCTGTTGCCGGCGCCGGCGATGAGGGTGCCCATAATGGTGGCGTGTGAATCGATGATATCGGATGCCAGACCGGCATCGGCATACCGGCCGGTAAGGTCTGTATCTGCGGTGTCAAACAGGTTCTCTTTCAGGGATACCGTCATGTTAGCGCCCTGCAGGTTTGGATACAGCTGTTGTACGGTACTTACGCGGTTCAACGTCATATCATTGCCGCTGATGATGATCTCTGTTTTTGGCTGACGGATAGCGTCTGCGGAGCGTACCGCGGCCTGGGCGATAAACTGCGGCCAGTCCTGTTTACGCACCCGGGCTATGGCAAAACGTTTAGCCTGGATGCGCTGTATATGGCACCATTCCGGCAGGGCCAGGCTGGTATCCAGCGTTAGCTGCAAACGCAGGCTGTCGTGGTCCTTTAGCTTTTCCAATTGCCGCAGTAATTGATCGCTGCTCTTCCAGTTGTTGTTAGCGGGATAAGTATATACTACATTATGCAGCAGCGTAGTATCTGTGACAGGTTGCTGCAGGATAAAATATAAACGGTTGAGGACCTTTACGATACCATAGCGGTTAAGCGCTCCCGTACCGGGATACACGCGGAATCTGACCAGGTAAAACACGGCGTTATCTCCGCTGTCTTTAACGGCTTTTGTATTAATTAAATTAGCATATCGTTTTAAAAGCGTATCTGTTCCCGGTTGTTGGCGGGCGGAAAGCTGCAGGTGTAAAAACAGCAACAGCAGCACCAATAGTGATCTGGCGACGATGTGTCTCATGCTGATAATGTATCGCAGTGCGTTTATTAAAGCTAATGCAATTAGCGGTACCATTCAATTTTTATTGAGAGTGGCAAAAATGTTTTTTTTAAATTATGCGAATGTTGTAATATTGAAACGCAGAAAAATTTCAGCGATACATCAGACCAAAATCTAAATCGTCGAGCACAACAAAATCTGAATTGATCCGTTTTAGCACAAACTTTTAAGAGCGAATCCGTATGCCCTGAACCATATCCCGGACATCAATCTTTCAGTGGAAATTGAAGCTATCCTGGTGAGCACTAAGCCGTCATTTACTGTACTTCACCATTCATTTTTCACGCACACATATCAACGTAAAGATCACTACTATTCGTATGCGCCGGTATGCCGTGCGCTACCACGTTATCTATGGCCTTTATGATCCTATAACACACATATAAACTATGCATGAGCAAATCAAATCAATTCAAAACCCAAAATCCACATCTATGTTCAGACAAGTAACCCGCACGATTGCAGGCTGTCTCGTAGCTGGCGCCTGCTTCACAGCCTGTCAGAAAGAAAACAATGACGCCGTACAGCAACAACCGGCACAGGCGTCAACTGTTCCTCAGGAAGTATTACAGCAGATCACTAACAAAGGATTTAACATTGCCGGCGCCCGTAAGGTAGACGGCGGTTACCTGGTAGAAGGCGATATCCTGCTTTCTACACAGGACCTGGCAGATGTGCCTACCACGCCTAACCTGCGCATTGCGGAAGTAGAGCAGTACCGCACCAATAACCTGGTAACCGGCCTGCCCCGCGTGATCCGCGTACGCGTAACAGGCTTAGGTACCGCTTTTGTACAAGGCACAGACCTGGCTATTCAACGTTACAACAACCTGGGCCTGCGCATCACTTTCCAGCGCGTGACCAGCGGCACTGCCAACATTACCATCAGCGGTTTCTATCAGGGCCCCAGCGGTGGTTTCATTACCCTGGGCTCTTCCGGATTCCCCACCAGCAGCGGTAATCCTTACAGTTCTGTAAGCATGAACACGCACCCGCAGGCATACGGCTCTAACCCGAACGTAAACTATGTAGGCTCTGTAATTCAGCATGAAATAGGCCATTGCATTGGCTTCCGTCATACGGATTATATGAACCGCGCATTCAGCTGCGGCTCCGCCGGCGCTGGTAACGAAGGTTCTGCCGGTATAGGCGCTGTGCCCATCCCCGGTACGCCTACCGGTCCGGATGCAGCCTCCTGGATGCTGGCCTGTTCTAACGGTGGGAACCGTACGTTCAATGCCAATGATATCATTGCACTGAACTATCTGTATTAAGCACCAAAGCATACAATGAAAAAAGCTGATCGTCTTTTATATGTGTGGCGATCAGCTTTTTCTTTTTATTACTTACTTATTAGTTTTTCTTTTTTATCTCGTAGACGATAGAGCTGCAACGGTCTGTGTCCTTTAAGCCTTTACGGTAGGAGCGGAAACCATTGATGGCGCCCATCAGCATGCGGCTGCGGCCGGTCTTGTATTTCTCGCTCAGCAGGCTTACATAGAATGCGTCAAACACCATGGGGTGTTTTTTTACGATCTTAAGATGATGTTGTTCCAGCAGCTGCTCCATAGCGGTGGGAGAGAAGTGGTAGAGATGGCGGGGCACATCATAGGCGGCCCAATAAGCGCCATAATGCTCCGCATCCGGAGAGGTATAGTTAGGCACCGCTATCAGCAGGGCGCCGTCTGTTTTTAAAAGGGTATTGATCTGCTGCAGATAAGCATGTACTTCGTGCACATGCTCCAGCACATGCCACATGGTAATGGCGTCATAGCTGCCTGCGGGCAGGGAGAACAGCTGCTCTACCGGTTGCGCTTCTACCTTATAGAGGCTCAGGGCATTGCGGCGGGCCTGCTCGTCCGGTTCCAGGCCGGTGGCCTTCCAGCCGTTCTGTTGCATATAATGCAGGAAAGCGCCGGTGCCGGAGCCAATATCGAGCACACTGCCGTTTTTAAGACCGGTGGCGGCCTTTACCCAGTTATGTTTGGAACGCAGGGTGATCTTGCGTACGCTGTGATATAAACGGTTAATAAGTCCCTTGCGGGTCTCAGAATGGCTAATGTATTCCTGCGACTGGTAATACCGGCCAATACGGCCGCTGCTGGGCACATTCTGCGTAAAACGCCCGGCGCAATGGCCGCAGTGCCATATATCGAACTTCTCCCCGGATACGGTGTAATCCTGTGCTGTTAGTACTTCCCGGATATTGGACGACCCGCAGAGCGGGCAACTGTTGTAATAAATTAAGCGCATGGTGTAAAAATAGTAAAATAATGTGCTGATGTGCTAATGTGCTGATGTGCTGATGTGTGAATGATTTGATGGATGAATGTGGCAATGGCAAAATGTTTTAAAATCGTACCAAGCCATCAGCACATTAGCACATCAGCATATTAGCACATTACCGGTGTTCTCCCCATACCTTACGCAGTGCATCTGCTATCTCCCCCAGGGTGCAATAGTTTTCCACGGCGGTCACTACCAGCGGCATCAGGTTCTCTGTGGTACGGGCCTGCGCCTCCAGCTGCTGCAATAAGGCCTGCACCTGCTGGTTGTCCCTTTTGGCGCGTAATGCCTGCAGACGCTCTGTCTGTACTTTGCGGATGCTATCGTCTATCCGGAAGATCTCTGTGCCGCCCTGTTCTTCCATGGCGAACTTGTTTACGCCTACAATGATCTTTTCGCCGTTCTCTACCTGTTGCTGGTAGCGGTAGGCGCTGCGGGCGATCTCCTCCTGTACAAAACCCTGCTCTATAGCGCTTACTGCGCCGCCCATGGCGTCTATCTTCCCTATCAGCTCCCAGGCGCGGGTTTCCATTTCATTAGTAAGGGCTTCTACGTAATAGGAGCCTGCCAGAGGGTCTACGGTATCGGCTACACCGCTTTCATAACCAATGATCTGCTGCGTGCGCAGGGCTATACGGGCCGCTTCTTCTGTGGGCAGTGACAGCGCCTCGTCAAAACCGTTGGTATGTAAGGACTGGGTGCCGCCCATGGTAGCGGCCAGCGTTTGCACGGCCACCCGTACAATATTGTTATGCGGTTGCTGGGCGGTAAGGGTGCTGCCGCCGGTCTGCGTATGGAAACGCAGCATCTGTGCCTTGGTATCCGTAGCGCCCAGGGATTTGGTGATCTGTGCCCACATACGCCGCGCGGCGCGGAATTTGGCCACTTCCTCAAACAAATGGTTATGGGCATTAAAGAAAAAGGAAAGGCGTTGTGCAAACACGTTTATATCCAGCCCCTGGGCAATGGCGGCCTGCAGATATGCCTTACCGTTAGAGAGGGTAAAGGCCAGCTCCTGCACGGCATTGGCCCCTGCCTCGCGGATATGGTAACCGCTGATGGAGATGGTGTTCCATTTGGGTACTTCCCGGCTGCAATAGGCAAAGATATCCGTGATAAGCCGCATGGAGGGCTGGGGCGGGTAGATGAACGTGCCCCTGGCAGCATATTCCTTGAGGATATCGTTCTGGATGGTGCCGGAGAGTTGTTTCAGGTTAGCGCCCTGCCGTTTGGCCAGGGCTATGTATAAAGCCAGCAGGATGAACCCGGTGGCGTTGATGGTCATGGAAGTGGAGATCTGCTCCAGCGTAATACCATGGAACAGGCGTTCCATATCTTCTATGGAGTCGATGGCTACGCCTACTTTGCCTACTTCGCCCTCTGCCATGGGATGGTCAGAGTCGTAACCGATCTGCGTGGGCAGGTCAAAAGCAACGCTTAAGCCCATTACGCCCTGCTGTAACAGGTAATGATATCGCTGGTTGGATGCTTCCGCGGTGCTGAACCCGGCGTACTGCCGCATGGTCCAGAGTTTATCGCGGTACATGGAGGCGTGGATGCCGCGGGTGAAAGGGAATTGCCCTGGTAACTCCTGCATAGGTACCGGCTGCGTATATACCGGTTGTATGGAGATGCCGGCATCTGTAACGTGTTTTTCCATAAACAATGTTACATAATTTTGTTCTTTTGTAAACGGAATCGTTCTAATGTGCTAATATGCTGATGTGCTAATGTGCTGATGACTAATGCAGCGATCGTCTTCATCACATCAATCATCAATTCCATCAGCATATCAGCACATTAGCACATCAGAACATTATCTTATGTTTATTTACGGCATCTTATCATTAGCACTGGCAATTGCGTTATTTAGCCTGTTTCTCATGTTCACAGCCACCGGTAAGCCCTTCCGTTATGGCTGGTCCCGCTGCCTGTTAGCCCTGACCATGGGCGTTTTTGTGTACCTCTATGGCACGTGGGTATACCTTACGGTATATGCCAAGTATGTGTTTGGGATCTGTTTGCTGTTATGCCTGTTGTCCGCCTTTTTCCGCAAGCGGCGCGGCACGGCAAAAGCGCCAAAGCCATGGGCCAGGTTCCTTTCCCTGTTATGGTCCGGGATCTTTATTGTACTGTGTATCACCTATTTTACCGGTACTACCGGGCTGGAGCAAAAAAAGGTGGAGTTGGCCTTTCCGCTAAAGACCGGGCAATACTTTGTGCTGCAGGGCGGTAAGGGGCTGCCCACAAACCTGTTCCATTATAGCCTGCGCGGCGCTATCTACGCCATGGATATTGTGAAACTGAACAGCTGGGGCGGCAGGGCCGATAAGGTCTTTAGCCAGCGGCTGGAGGATTACGAGATCTTTAACGATACTATCTATAGCCCCTGCGCGGGACGGGTGTTGCGGGCGTATAGCGATAACCCGGATAACATCCCTCCCAATATGGACCGGGGGCCACAAAATACCAACCAGGTGCTGCTGGAAACAGATTCCAGCTATATTTTCCTGGCGCATATGAAAAAAGGGAGCGTAGTGGTGCATGAGGGCCAATGGGTGGTACAAGGGCAGGCCCTGGGTTGCGTAGGCAACTCCGGTTTCAGCTCAGAGCCCCACCTGCATATACAGGCCCATGCCAAAAGCGGTCCGGATGTGCCCTGGTACATGTGCCCGCCGCTGTATATCTCCTTTAACGGGAAAAGCTACCTGTTGTATGAGGTGATCCGGCCTAAACGGGTAGAAATGGTGGAGTAGGGGAATGAATTGAACGCTTTTACCCCGGGTTTGAACGCTTTTAATACGGGTAGTGAACGCTTTTAATACGGATTGCACACGGGTTGCATATAAGATAACCACGGTTGCAATAGCAATAAATAATAAAGCCGGGTACATGACGTATCCGGCTTTATTATTTATTGGTTTGACGTTTATTTCATGATCTTCTTTGCTTCTGCATTCAGGATCTGGGCGGCCAGCTCAGAAGGCGATTCGCCTGCCTGGAGGAAGATTTCCAGGATCTTTACATTCAGCTCGCGCGCCGGGGCGTCCTGCGGCAGCTGGGCAGACAGCTGGTTGATGAGGGTGATGATCTGCTCCTTCAACGTTTTTACGGTTTCCCAGGCAGCGGGGGATACATAGATCTGTTGGGCGATGTTATGATCAAATTCCGCTTTGATGGTGTGTACCAGGGAGATCTGCATATCCACCACTGTCATCTCCGGCGCATACAGGCGGCTGATAAGGCTTTGCGGGTTGATACGGTCTACCAGCAGCACCAGGCGCTCGTAGGCCTGCAGTTGCAGGGGCAGTACGGCGGCGCTGTTGCCGGTGGCGGGGCCGGAATTGCCGGTTTCCTCTTCTTTTTTGCCCTTTTTGCCCATCAGGTCCTTGATGGTCATATACACCAGCGCAATAGCGCCAATCGTAATTACAATGTAAAGCATTTGCTGGGTGCTCATCTATCTTCTATATTTTCACACAAATATATATAAATTTTAATGCAGGTATGTAAGAGATAGACTATTGCAGCTGTCCCAGGCCCTGCGCCATCCTTTTCATGCCTTCTTCCAGTTTTTCCATGGAATTGGCATAGGAGATACGGATACAGTTCCGTTGCTGGAACGCAGCCCCGGTCACCACGGACAGATGGGCTTTGTGTAACAGATACATACACAGATCGTCCGCATTGTTGATGGTGGCGCCTTCGAAGGACTTGCCAAAGAACGCGCTTACATCCGGGAACATATAAAAAGCGCCTTCCGGTTCTATTACCTTCAGGCCGGTGATGTTGGAGAGCGCGCCATAGATGAACGCCCGGCGTTTTTTGAACGCTGCCACCATGGCCATAGCGGAGCTAAGATCGCCGGTAAGGGCGGTAATAGCGGCCCGTTGGGTAATGGAGCAGGTAGCGGAGGTGAACTGGCTCTGGATCTTATCTGCTGCCTTGGCCAGGGCCGTCGGCGCAGCCAGGTAGCCCAGGCGCCAGCCCGTCATGGCAAAACCTTTACTGAGGCCGTTGATGAGGACAGTACGCTCTTTCAGATCGCCAAACTGCGCAATGCTTTCATGTTTGCCTACATAGTTGATGTACTCATAGATCTCATCTGCAATGATAAAGATCTGCGGGTGCCGGGCAAATACCTCTGCCAGCGCGGCCAGCTCCTCTTTGGAGTATACGGCGCCGGTAGGGTTGCAGGGGCTGGAGAACATGAACAGCTTTGTTTTGGGCGTAATAGCGGCTTCCAGCTGGTCCGGTGTTATCTTATATTTATTTTCTATGCTGCAGGGTACAAATTTTACTTCGCCCTGGCACAGTTTTACCAGTTCTGAGTAGGTGACCCAGTAGGGGGTGGGGATGATCACTTCATCGCCTGGGTCTACAATGCTCAGCACTGCGTTGGCAATGCTTTGTTTTGCGCCGGTGGATACAATGATCTGCTCCGGTGCATATTCCAGGTTATTATCCCGTTTGAGTTTATGTACCACTGCCTGCCGCAGGTCCGCATAACCGGCTACCGGCGTATAGTGGGTAAACCCTTCGTCAATCGCCTTTTTGGCGGCTTCCCTGATATGCGGGGGCGTATCAAAATCAGGCTCCCCTATACTCAGGTCTACAATGTCTATACCCTTGGCTTTCAGCTCCCGGGTTAGTTTTGCCATCTTGATAGTTTCTGGCTCGGATATCCGTGATAACCTTTCAGCGAGTTGTGTCATAAGATTAAAATGTAGGTTGACCGCGGCAAACCTACAGTTAAAATCCCGAAATGCAAGGCCGTATATAAAAATGCAGGCATACATCCGCGAAGGGGCTGGATACTGTATAAAAAAAGAGCTGCCCCGTAAGCGGGACAGCTCTTTATCTGGAAAAAAATATCATTAATAGTAGCTCACGGTATCGTCTATCCTCAGTTTCACTTTATCGTCGCTGCTACCTTTTAAGCCGGTAAGGAGGAAGGTAAATACGCCGCCTGCGCCTACGGTAAAGGCAGGATCATCGTTTTCAGCTATTACGGTATTGGTGCCTGCCAGCTTTACAACCAGCTTAGGGTTGCTCAGGGAGGAGGTCAGCGCGGTAAACCCGTTGCGGAAGCCGCCGCCAAATACTACGTTGCTATCTATCCTGGTATCATTCAGGTACAGATCTACTGCGTCTGTATTGGGGCTCATGTGGAAGAAACGGTAGTTGATCTTATCGCCCTTGGCGTCTGTAAAATCATCTTTTAAGGCAGTTACCCTTGCCGGGGTCTGGCCATATACTACGATGGTATAGTAGTTCAGTGAATCGTACTGGAAAGCGCTGGTGCTGCCTACGAGGCTGTCTCCGCCTGCTTTCTTGAAATCAAACATGTAAGCGCCGGCGTAGGGTTGGTGCAACAGGAGTTTGGTTAAGGAGAAGGCAGACTGGTTCAGTTTCTGCGTGCCGTCATAGATATCCAGGTCTGTGCCTACTAAACCATTAACAAACAGGATGTTAGCCGCTTGTCTTTGGGGCTGCGTATTGTCGTCTTTCAAACACGCGGAAAACCCGGTAATAGCGATCAGGGCAGCTGCCGCCCAGAAAAAACGATACTTTTTAGTCCTCATCACAACTGATAGTTTTTATTTGATTTGATATAGTTTCTGCTCTTTATTTATAACGCGCCAGGTTGGCAGGGTATTTTCTTTTACGTTTAAGCTCATACTCATAGATCACCTGGCCCAGTGCCTTCATAAATGGTTTGCCTGTCTCATTGAATTCATACCGGCCGTCTATATTCCCGCCTTTATTTACGTATACGGTAGCCGAAAGCATGAACTCTATGTTGTGGGCGAAGTCCGCAATATAGGCTACATCGGTTAAATATCCATAAGCCCATCCTGGTTTATTAAAAATCCGGATGTAAGGCGGCATTTCCGCACCCCGCTCGCCTCCGAACAGCAGGAATTTTACATATGCAGGATAAAATTCTGAGGTATCGTAGGCGGGATACCTGGTTTCCGTAGGCAGCCGGGAGAGGCTGTGGTATAAAAACCGGTAATCGTCCTCCGTTAAACGGAACTGATGACTTTTTGTTACAGCATCCGGAAAAATTATGCTTTTGAGGATCATATGAACGTCCGGGAGGGTGAGGCGGTTTTTCTCGGAAAAGTCCATGGCGCCGGGCACCAGCTCGTCCGGTATATTGGGATGGCGGCGGAAATGAGACCGCCCCGCGCTGTCGTGCCGGGGGGCAAACGCCAGGTGGCTGTAAACGGCCGGTTGCCGGTACAGCTCCTGCCCGTTACGGGCAAACCAGATGGTATTGGTATGCCGGCCGCTGTCCGGGGGCAGGTACCCGGTGCCGGTGCGGGTCCGGATCTGCGCCCGGGAATAGCCCATTTGCCATAAACGCTCGTTAAATGCCTGTTGTCCAATGAATTCGTACAAACGGTTAAAGGCGTCGTTATCGCTGACCAGGAACACCTTATTTATATAATGGCCTATGCTGGGCAGACTGTCGGGAGCGGAAGGGTCCCGTAATACGCTGTTGGTGATACCGTGGAGGCATTCCGTGAACATGGGCGTGTTGCGGTCCAGGCCGGGGATATGGAGATCGTTCAGCTTTTCCAGGGCCAGGATGGCCCCCGGGAGCTTTACGGTGGACGCTGGATAAAAATAGTGACCAGTATCCACCCGGTAATAATAATCCCGGAAATGGGGCTGGTTTTGGGCGTCCCGGTCTATCCGGGTATAAATGATCTGTAATTGAAAGGAATCCGGGTACGTAAATACCGGTCCCAGCCGTGCGGAATTCCGGTGCAAAAGGGCGCTTAAAAAATTATCTGTTGCGGGATACGTCCGGGTTTGCATATATTTGTCGGTGTTGCAGGCGGATAGTAGCATCAATAGGAAACAGGTATAGCGCATACAAAGACAGATTGGATCAGCCAAAAAATAGCACAAAATGCCCATTCCGGGCAGGACTTTAATATATCAATTTTAATTTTATCTTTGCAACTCTTAAAAAAAATTTATAAACCCGAAAGCATATGCAATTAAAGGGACTGGTTAGAATCTTTGCGGCGGCGCTGATCATCATATCGCTGTACCAATTGTCCTTTACGTTCCTGGTACGTAACTACGAAAAAAAGGTCGTAGCACAGGCCCAGAACGATGTGACCAAAACAAACCCTACACCTGAACAGAAGTATCCCGGCGCTACGGAATCAAATCTGCGTGCGTTTTACCAGGACACCCTCAACGACCTTGTTAAGTTAAGAAGGCAGGAGATCCTCGACAGTGTTGGCAACAAACAGATCGTAGGTTTCCCCTGGTATGTAACCTATACAAAAGCAAAGGAAAGGGAACTGAACCTGGGTCTTGACCTTCAGGGCGGTATGAACGTGGTACTGGATGTAAGCGTAGAAGAAGTGATCCGCGCACTCAGCGGCCAATCCAAGGACCCGGCCTTTAACAAGGCGCTGGACCTGGCCCGTGACCGTAAGAAAAGCAGCCAGTCTGATTTCGTAACGCTGTTTGGGCAGGCATATGAAGAAGTACAATCCAACGGCCGCCTGGCCAGCATCTTCGCCAATGCCTACGAAAAAGATATTAATTATAACTCTACCAACCAGCAGGTGCTGACGGTGATCCGCCGCGAGGCCAACGCCGCCATCAAAAATACTTACCTGGTACTACAGAAACGTATCGATAAGTTCGGGGTAGCACAGCCTAACATCAGCCTGGATCAGAATAAAGGTATTATCTCTGTGGAACTGGCCGGTGTTGATAACCCGGACCGTGTTAGACGCTACCTGCAGGCCAGCGCTAACCTGGAATTCCGCGAAACCTATAAAAACAGCCAGGAATTTGTAGTAGGCGTACTGCAACCCGCCAACGAAGCGCTGAAAAATGCCCTGGGCGGTAAAACGGCTAAAGCAGAAGACAGCACCCAAGTTGATTCCGCTTTACTGGCTTCCGCCGCAGCAGATACTGCTAAAGCAAGCGCAGATACCAGCAAAACTGCCAGCCTGGATAACTACCTGGCTAAAGACAGCGCTGCTAAAGGTAAAAAAGGCGATTCCCTGCAAAACCAGGCGCAGGCAGAAAGGGATTTTGCAAAAGCAAACCCGCTGTTCTCCGTACTGCGTCCTTATATATCCCAGGACGGGCAGATCGTTCCGGGCCCGATCGTAGGTATGATCCTGCCTAAGGATACCGGTACTTTCCGCCGTTACCTGCAGATGCCCGCCCTTAAGAGCGTGCTGCCCAAAGACGTAGTATTTGCCTACGGACAGGAAAATAAGAATGACCGCAACGGTGTATTAGAAGTATATGCCCTGAAAGTGAACCCGGCCAACCCCACACCGCCCGTTAGCGGCGAAAGGGTAGTGGACGCCCGCCAGGATTATGACCAGAACGGTAGCCCCGAGATCAGCATGACCATGGATAACACCGGCGCCCGCGACTGGCGTAAGCTCACCGGCCAGCTGGCCCCTTCTAACCCGGACGACCGTTCTACTTTTAACTATGTAGCCATCGTACTGGACGGTATCGTATATTCTGCTCCTTCTATCTTAGGCGAGATCGCCGGCGGCCGTTCTTCCATCTCCGGTAGCTTTACCGTAGAAGAAGCCACCGATATGGCCAACATCCTGAAATCCGGTAAAATGCCGGCGCCCGCACAGATCGTGCAGGAACAGATCGTTGGTCCTACCCTGGGTGCAGAATCCATCCGGGCAGGCGCTATATCCTTTATCATCTCCTTCATTATCATATTCGTACTGATGCTGGTGTATTATAACACCGGCGGCTGGGTAGCCAACATCGCCCTGATCCTGAACCTGCTGTTCACCGTAGGTATCCTGGCATCCCTGGGCGCTACGCTGACCATGCCTGGTATTGCCGGTCTGGTACTGACCATCGGTATGGCGGTGGATACGAACGTAATTATCTTTGAACGTATCAAGGATGAGCTGAGCCGCGGTAAAAGCTACCAGCAGGCGATAGAGGACGGTTATAAACGTTCTTATGCGCCGGTGCTGGATGGTCACATTACCTCCCTGCTGACCGCTATCATCCTGTTCTACTTTGGTCTGGGCCCGGTACTGGGTTTTGCTACCACACAGATCATCGGTCTGTTGCTGTCCCTGTTCTGCGGTATCCTGGTATCCCGTATCGTAACCGACTGGTGGACTAACAAGAAAAGACACTTCGAATACTTTACGCCGGTTTCCCGTAAGATCTTCAAACACGCCAATTTTGACTTCGTAGGCAAACGTAAGATCGCCTATGTGATCTCTGCCTTTGTAATGGTACTGGGCGCTTCTTCCTTCTTCCACGGTTTCCACCACGGTATTGACTTCCAGGGTGGCCGTAGCTTCACCATCCGTTTTGAAAAACCGGTGAACGAGAACGAAGTACGCGAAGACCTGCATAAAGTATTTGGCGCTGAGCCTTATGTGAAAACAGTAGGCGGCAGCAATAACCAGCTGAACATCACTACCTCTTATAAAGTAGAAGAACAAAGCATCGCAGTTGACAAGGAAGTGACCCAGAAACTGTTCGAAGGCCTGAAGAAATACTACGACGGCTCCGTGACCTATGAGGCATTTAACTCTGCCAAGTACATTGTAGGGTCACAGACAGTATCGCCCACTATCTCTGATGACTTACGCGCCGGCGCTATCAAGGCCACGGTCCTGTCGCTGGTAGTGATCTTCCTGTACATCCTGGTCCGGTTCAGCAAATGGCAGTACTCTATCGGTACTATCTTCTCCCTGCTGCATGACGTGATGGTAACATTGGCCGTGTTCTCTTATTGCAAGGATATTGTGCCCTTCACCCTGGAAATTGACCAGCACTTTATTGCGGCGATATTAACGGTGATAGGCTTCTCCATGAACGATACGGTGATCGTATTTGACCGTATCCGTGAGTACTTCCGCACCAATAAAGGCGCGGACAGGAATACTACCATCAACCGCGCGATCAATGATACGCTGAGCCGTACCATTATGACCTCCCTGACGGTGTTCCTGACCATCCTGATCCTGTTCATCTTTGGCGGTGAAGTAACCCGCGGTTTCGCATTCGCGATGCTGATAGGCGTACTGACCGGTACTTACTCTTCCATCTTTGTGGCAGCACCGGTACTGGTTGACTTTGACCATAAGAATGAGCTGTCTAACGAAAGCGAAGCCCTGCCTGCCAAGAAGGTAGCCGCCGGTGCAGCAGATGTTAAGACTGCGGATCTGAAGAAATAGAATTCAGCCTGAATGTTTGATATAAAAGGTCCGGCGTTATGCCGGACCTTTTTTTTGAAATTCCCCCCTCAATTTTACCGCTTCACCCTCCCTGGCCCCATTATCTCCCTGATTTTCGCCATTTTTGATGCCTGAAGCCCGCTTATGAGACTTGCCATCGAAAAAAAGATCGTTTTATACAGCTCCCTGCTGGTAGCGCTGCTGGTAAACCTGCCCAAGCTGCTGCAGGCGCGTAGCGATGGCTGGGTAAGCCAGTTCAGCACCTTTAACGTGGCGGAGCTCTGTTTTCAGTTCTGTTTTACCTATCTCTATTGCTGGTTAGTATTCGAATTGAACCTGCACTGGTTTCCCCGCTGGCGGAAGGGCGGACTGGCCACTGATTTTGCTATCTATCCGTTATCGAATATCCTGTTGCTGCTGTTATGCAGTACCGTAGGCATTGTGGTACAGGGCAACCTGTTCAGCGATGCGCATCACCTGCCCCTGCGCTTTTTCCGGGTGGTATATTTTGCGCGGTTAAGCCTTTGCTGGCTGCTGGAAATACTGGTGATCCGCATCATTTACCTGCTTCGGCAGGCCCAGGCCAAAGACCTGGAAACAGAACAGATCAAAAGCCAGTACCTGTATGCGGAGCTGGAGCTGATGAAACAGCACCTGAACCCGCATTTTTTCTTTAACTCACTGAGCACCCTCTCCGGTATGATAAGGGAGAACCCGGGAAAGGCCCAGCAGTTCATAGGGCATCTGTCCCGCATTTTCAGGAACCTGCTGCAGGAACAGCAGCAACTCATCACCCTGAAAGAGGAGCTGCAACAGTTGCATTCCTTTACGGAGCTGCTGCAGATGCGTTTTGAAGAGGGAATCGTTATCAGCGTAGAGGTGCCGCCGTTATACCATCAGCAGTTATTGCCGCATCTGTCTTTACAGCTGCTGGTAGAAAATGCCGCTAAACATAACCGGGCGCTGGCATCGCAGCCGTTGCAGGTGCGGGTATATGTGCAGGATAACGAGTTGTGCGTAAAGAATAACCTGCAGGCTATTGCTGTGCCGCAGGCCTCTGCCGGGCTGGGGTTGGCTAACCTGAACGAGCGCTTCCGGATACTGCTGAAGAAGGAAATTACGATCATAAGAACATTGGAGTATTTCCTGGTGAAATTGCCGCTGGAAGGAGGGAAGGGAGGAGGATATTAATCGCTAAAAGCCAACCGCTAAAGGCAAAAGCTAATTTTCATGCAAGTACTGATCATAGAAGACGAACCCGTTACGGCCCGTAACCTGCAGCATATGTTGCAGGACATAGATACTGCCATTACTGTAGCCACTATATTACCCGGGGTAGCCGCCTCCGTAAGCTGGCTGCAGCAGCATCCGCATGACTGCGACCTTATTTTTATGGATATCCGGCTGGCTGATGGCCTGTCCTTCGAAATATTTGAACAAACACCCATAGCGCAGCCAGTGATCTTTGTAACAGCTTACAACGACTATGCGCTGCAAGCATTTAAACGCAACGGTATTGACTATGTGCTAAAGCCCTATGATGCAGAAGAGATTGGCCGTGCCTTGCAGAAATACCGGCAGCTAACCGGCGCAGGCGCTGCAAAAAATGCCCTGCCGCAGGATCAGCTGTTGCAGCTGTTAAAAGGCCTGCAGGAGCAGCCGGCCTACCGTCAATCCTTCCTGGTGCATTTCCGGGAAAAACTGCTGCCCGTAAAAGCCGGGGATATTGCCTGGTTCTATACCACCAATGAAGTAGTGCAGGCCTGCACCCTGGAACATAAATTATATACGATTGATCTAACCCTGGAACAATTGCAGCAGCAGCTGGACCCGCAGCTGTTTTTCCGGGCCAACCGCCAGTTTATCGTACAGCGGAAAGCCATCCAGGAGGTAGATTTTTTCTTTAACAGCCGCCTGCTGGTAAAAACCTTGCCGCCTACGCATGATAAGATGCTGATCAGCAAGGCGCGGGTACCTGCGTTTAAGGCCTGGATGAATGCCTGAGGGGGCTTTATATGCCCCGGCTACCCCTTCACCCCCCATCTTTTCCGTTTCGCCCATTCCGTTCTATGCCAGCTGCCGGTAACATCGCAATATTGCAGTGTAAAACATTTAGTTATGCCAGTACAACCCATCACCGCCCGGCCGGTATTTGCCGGTAAAATGCCCCCGCTGACGTTCCGTGGGGAAATGACGTATGATATTCAGTGGTAATATATTAAGTTTGTCATACGCATAAAGCGATGGCAAACCCTATTTTTATTAATAAAGCATTAAAACACATTCACCTATGACAAGATCGCTCATCAAAGTCATCTCGTTTTTCATGCTGCTCCTGGCATTGGCGCCGGCAGCAGTATCTGCCCAGGCCAAGCAGAACTTTAAAAACTCAACACCGGAGCAAAGGGCGGAGAAACAGTCCGAATTCCTGGGTACACAGCTGCAACTGAATGATGCCCAGCGGGAAAAGGTCAACGCCATTAACCTGAAGTATTCCAAGCAAATGGACGGCGTGATGAAAGGCAATGGAACAAGGATCTCGAAACTGAAAAGCGCAAGAAAACTGAACCAGGATAAGGAAGCGGAGTATAAGGCAATACTGACGCCTGATCAGATAAAACAATATGATCAGATAAAGAAGGAACTGCGTGATAAGATGAAGGAAAAACGCAAGAGCGAAGCAGCAGCGCCGGCAAGCGCGCCTGTGGCAGCTCCGGCGGCTAAGTAATAGAAACGGCCCGCGCTTTAGGAAGTGCGGGCCGTTTTGGTATTATGTGATCCTTTCTTGCCAGTTATTCATCATAGAACATTAAAATCGTTATTTCACCAACGCCTTCAACAACCCCTTGTCCGCTTCCCCATCTTCCCCCACGATCCCAAATCCTTTACCCTTATAACCCCAGTTGCTCCAGGCTATATTATTTTGCTCCAATACCTTCCGTACATCCTTATACCAGTTCAGGCGGTCTTTACGCGGCACGGTATTCAAACACCCCCATTCCCCGCAATATAACGGCAAATGCAGGCGCTGCGCCAGCTGTAAAGCGGGCTGCAGCTGCGCCGCTATCACTTTGGCATCAAAGGCCTGTTCGGCGCCTGGCAGCAGGTTACGGATAGACGCCGGCAGGCTTTCCAGTTCCTTTTTAGTGATAGTAGGCCCCGGGTAATGCACCGGCCCTTCATAGTCCGCGATCTTGGTCCAGCTGGCCATATGATGCGTTAAAGTAAAGGGCTGATAGAAATGAAAGCTCAGGATAATATTAGGATCGTTTTCCGGCACCTTTAGTTCCGGGAAACTGGTGAGAGACTGCCAGCGGTTACTGCCTATCACGATCATCCGTTTGGGCTCCCTGGCGCGTATGGTAGCTACGCCACGGGTCAGGAGCTCATTCCACTGGGCGGCGCTATCGGCCACCGGCTCGTTCATGAGCTCATAGGCCAGCATGGAGGTAGGGTATCTTTTCAGCTCATCGCTTAGATCCTGCCAGCATCGCAGGAAACGTTCCTGCGCCTCGGGCTGGGTCCATAACGGCTTGTATTTGGCGTCGAAATAATGGCTGCGGAGGATGTGCAGGTCTATCACTACGTTCAGGTGATGCAGGTAGCACCATTGCAAGGCCTGGTGCAGCAGGTTAAAGGCCTCTTTTACCTTTGTAAGGTCCTCTGCCCAAAGCTGCTCTTCGTCTACGGGTATACGGATGTGATCAAAGCCATGCTCCGTAATAAAGCTGACGTCCTTTTCTGTGAAAAAGGCAGCCCGTTCCTTACCCCGCTGCCGGCTTTGCGATAGCCAATGGCTGATATTGGTACCACGTTTTAAACGCAGGGCGCCAGTGTCCTGCAAGGGGGCAGGCTGTTCACTGCAAAAGGCTGACTGCCAGCTCACAACAGTCAGCAATAACATGTATGCAACCACTTTTACGGGTAACATAGGGAATAATTTGTTCTTATAATTTACTACAAATAAACGGTATAATGGATGCGTAGCAAAATTTCATCATCCTGTTGCAACATATAAACACTTGCTACGGTTATGGACAACCTGCGTATACGGCGTATAGGCTGGCACGTATTTTTCTATATACCTGGTATGTGAATGATAGGAAATTGTGCAGAGAGATGATATACGGATGAGAACAGCCAGATGTGCAGGTAACCCTAAAAGTAATCCATTGTGTATCTGCCTGTTCTTTCATCCGTATATTTTTTTTAGCTAAAGAGGAAGGCGATATCGTCTTCCGTAAGTTTCTTCATAAACCCGGTCTCTTCACTGATAAGATCATCCGCGATCATCTGTTTACGCTGCTGCAGCGCCAGGATCTTTTCCTCCACGCTATCCTTACAGATCATCTTATAGGCAAATACTTTATTCTGCTGGCCAATACGGTGCGTACGGTCAATGGCCTGCTGTTCTGCCGCCGGGTTCCACCAGGGATCTACCAGGTATACATAGTCCGCGGCGGTAAGGGTAAGGCCCACGCCGCCGGCCTTGAGGCTGATTAGGAAAACGCGCTGGCGCTCGTCCTGCTGGAACTGGCTTACCAGCTGCTGGCGGGTTTCCGCTTTGGTGCTGCCATCCAGGTACAGGAAGGGGACCTCCTGGGTGTTCATGGCCTGTGCAATCAATTGCAGCATGCCCGTGAACTGGGAAAACACCAGTACTTTATGCGAGCCGGTATTCTCGCTTATCTCGCGCATCAGCTCATCCAGTTTTACGGAGCTGGTAATGCCGCCGGCATGTTCTTCTACCAGCTGGGGCGCATTACAGATCTGCCGTAACCGGGTCAGGCCTTCGAGGATGTAAATAGCGCTGGCGGCCACGCCATCTGCCTGGATGCGGTTTAACAGCTTTTCCTTATACAGTTTTTTTACCTGGTCGTAGACCTGGCGTTGTTCATCGCCCATCTCGCACCACATAATGATCTCTGTTTTGTCCGGCAGGTCCTTGGCGATCTGCTCCTTGGTACGGCGCAGCATAAAGGGATAGATGAGGCGGCGCAGGTCCGCGGCTTTGGCGCCGTCGGAAAATTTATCGATAGGGTGGGCAAATTCTGTTTTAAAGAAGGTCTGACTGCCTAGCAGTCCGGGGTTGGCAAAGTTCATCTGGGCAAACAGGTCCATAGTATTGTTCTGGATGGGCGTACCGCTCAGGATGAGGCGGTTCCTGCATTGCAGCACCTGTAAGGCGCGGGTGGTCTGCGAGCTGGGGTTCTTGATCACCTGGCTTTCGTCCAGCACTACATAGCCAAATACGTAGCGGGAAAAGATCTCCATATCGCTGCGCACGGTGCCATAGCTGGTGATGATAAGCTGTTGGGAACGCCACTGGGCTTCGTCAAACTGACGGCCGGGGCCGTGGTAGATGGCATAACGCAGGTTGGGCGCAAACTTCTGCAGCTCATGTTCCCAGTTATAGATAAGGGAGGTAGGACATACGACCAGCTGGGTCTCGCCCGGGTATTTTTCGCTTACGTGTTGCAGGAAGGTGATGGTCTGCAGGGTCTTGCCAAGACCCATATCATCTGCCAGGCAGCCGCCCCATTGCATTTCATCCAACAGGCACATCCAGTCAAAACCGGCTTTCTGGTAATCGCGCAGCTGGGCCTGTATGGCGCCAGGTACGGCAAAATGCTGCTGTTGCAGGCGTTCCCATTTCTGGTGAATGGCTTCTTTTTTAGGATCTGCCGGGTTATCCAGCACGTTCTGCGCTACGGTAAAGTGCAGGTTAGACAGGCGTAGCTGGTCTTTCTGTACCTGGCCCAGTTTCCAGAGCATGGCATATTTCTGCTGCCATTCTTCCGGGATGATACCGATGGTGCCATCCTTTAGCAGCAGGTGGGGCTGACGGTGCAGCAAGGCTTTCTGGATATCTGCCAGGGCTACCGCCTGATCGCCGTATTGTACTTTTACCTGCAGGTCAAATGTGTCTTTATTATCGCTGTGCCAGCGGATATCCATTTCCGGTATATGGGTATTGTAGCGGAAATGTTTCAGCTCGTCCATGCCATATACGCCAATATTGCGGTCCATCAGCTTGCGGTAACATTTTACCAGCCATTGGCTTTTCTCTGCTTCGGCAAAGGGCAGGTAGAAGTAACCGTTATTTTGCTGACTAAAACGCGCATGCAGGCCGCGTACAAAGGCCGTCATCTCTTTCTCCGCATCTGTATGCCGTTTGATCTCGTACTGTACATCGCCTTCCGTGATCCATACCAGCGGCTCTTTTACGGCGGCATCCAGCGGAAAGCGGTCGTATTGCCATTGGATCCGCAGCATGAGGAAGCTGTTATTCAGCTCACTAAACCAGATATTACACTGCGGGGGCGTATCAACGGCCTCTTTTTGCAGGAGGATGTTCTTATTCACCGGGTAACGGGCTTCCAGCGCGGGCAGCGTATGTTGCAGGAAAGGGCCTTCCTGGTTGCGCGGTACATCCATAAAACCCATGTTGAACTGCGCCAGCGCCTGCCCATCTGCCGGAGGCAATATAAACAGCTCGCCCCGGCTGCGGAGCAGAAAACCGTATTGCTCAAAATCAGAGAGGGGATAGGACTGCCCGTTTACCGTTACAAAGGCCATGAGGCGCAGGGTACCGCCGCCGGTACGCACCAGCTCAAAGGAGAGCAGCGGGTTATAGTTATTGACCGTTACCGGCCGGATCTTCTTATCGATCCCATGCTCCACCACCTGGCAAAACCAGGGCAGGAGGGGGGCTAAAGGCCGCAATTGCTGCAGGGTATGATACAGGTATAACTGCATACCCTCCTGTACATATTGCTGCAGGGTTTGATGTTTGACCGGGGAGGCCAGGAATTTGTCTTTCAGCTGCAGTTCCTTATGCACCATGGCTTCCTGGGTACAGGGCAGTAACAGGTGCTGTACGCCGGGAGGCAGTTTATTAAAGATAGCCAGTGATTTTTTGTCGAGCAGGGGCATACGCTGGCACCTGCGGTCGCCATCCACATATTTTACCAGCCCTGCGCTGATCTTTACGGACGGATCAACATCATTGTCCAGCTCCAGCAACAGCACCGGGGTAGTAGCCTGTTTGCCTGCTTCTGTTACGATAACGGTTTTTCCTGTTGGATCTTTTTTACCGGTAGACATGGAAGATGGTGGTTAGCTTTTAGCTGTTAGCGCTCCGGAAGCCTGTTCACTGAGCGCCAGCAGTTGTTCATGCAGCGCCAGTACCTGGGGTATGACCATCTGCTGTTCATCATTAAAAATTAGATAATCGCACAAACGCATTTTAATGGTCTCATCCATCTGTTTATGCATGCGTGCAAACACGTCGTTGCGGCTTACTTTATCGCGCTGCATAACGCGGTGTATACGCAGGTGCTCAGGCGCGGATACGCCAATGATCTTATCGAGGTAATGAAAAGCTTCTGATTCAAAAAGCAGCGCGGCCTCTTTGAGCACATAGGGCGATGTTTGCCGGGCCGCCCATTGTTCAGAATCGCGGATAGTGGCCGGGTGCACCAGGGAGTTAAGGAGCTGCAGCTTTTCCTGGTCGTTAAAAACGATATTGCCCAGGCGTTGGCGTATCAGCTGCCCGTGTTCATCATATACACCGGCGCCAAAATGCTCCTGTACCTGCGCTTTAAGCGCCGGGTCGCGGTTCATGATATCTTTGGCGGCTGTATCTGCATAATATACAGGTATGCCCAGCAGTTCAAAAATCCTGGCTACGGTGCTTTTACCGGAGCCAATACCGCCTGTAATGCCGATCTTTAACATGTTGCCAAGTTAACGAAAACCATAAAAAAAATCCCGCCCGGCTTACCGGAACGGGACAATTATAATTTTTGCGCTTGATCAAATGGCAGCTATCACTTCAAATCATTCCCGCATCTGCACATTCGCATATTTGCACATTATTTTTTCTCTTCAGCAGCAGCGGGTTTCTGGTGGGCCTGGGTGTACTCCATGCTCACAGCAGAGCGTTCGATCACGAAGAAGGTGCCGGGGCTTACTTCCAGCTGGATAGTATTGTCCGCATTGATCCTTTTTATCTTACCGTGGATACCGGCGATTGTTACGATTTTATCTCCTTCGCGCAGTCCTTCGCCGAATTGTTTCTGCAGTTTAGCTTTTTTAGTCTGCGGGCGGATCATAAATAGCCACATAACTACTATCATACCCGCAAAGAACAGTAAAGACACCATTGGAGAGCCGCCACCCTGGCCGCCTGCCGGTGATCCCATCAGTAAAATGTTCAGCATGTTGTTCATGTTGTAATTCTAATTATTAGTTTATTGGTTTAATTGCATTTGTTTATATCCACTACTGTTCAATCGTGCACTGGATCTTGGGGCCCTGCAGGAAAGGAGGATTGGTATTTGCTTTTATGCTGATCTCCTTTTCCGTGAAACCCTGTTTGCCGTGGCTGTCGAACACTACCTTCATAAATGCGCTTTCGCCTGGTTTGATGGGCTCTTTGGGCCATTCAGGCACCGTACAGCCGCAACTGGCGATAGCATCCTGTATGATCAGGTCTTTTTTGCCGGTGTTGGTGAATTTAAAGGCATATTCTACTTTCTCTCCCTGTTTGATCGTGCCGAAATTGTGTACGGTTTGCTCAAACGTCATCTCAGGATACACCTGTGTGCTGTCGCCGGGGGCAGCACTGGCAGTTTGCTGGCTGTTATCTTTGGCGGCCTGTGTGTTACAGGCAGTTATGAATAAACCGGCGCTGATAAGGATATAAAACAGTCGTTTCATAGCAATTTTTACAGCCCAGGGCGTAAAGGCCTGGGGGCTACTGCACAAAAGTAATTATTTTTTTGTACGGTCAATTTTCTGTATCTGCTGGGCCTGTTCCAGGTCTTTCAGGATATTATCCAGTATACCGTTCACAAACTGCCCGCTTTGCGGCGTGCTGTATGCTTTGGCCAGGTCTATATATTCATTGATGGTCACCTTGGTGGGAATGGTGGGGAAGAACAGGAATTCGCATACGCCCATTTCCATGAGCAGCATGTCCACGGCTGCAATACGCTCCGGGTCCCAGTTCTGCAGCTTGGGCTTGATAAGCTCCAGGCAGTAGTCCTTTTTATCGATCACGGTCAGCAGCAGTTCGCGGGCATATTCCAGCTTTTCCTGGCTGATGAGCTGCAGGAAATTGAACAGATGCGGTTTATTAAGGTAATTGTTGATCAGGATGGACATCATATCCGCGTCATCGCCCCAGTGCAGGAAATGGTCTTCCATGTGCTGCACAAAGGATTCGTTGCCGATAAGGATCTGTTTATAGATGTATTCTATGATCTCTTTCTCCGTTGCTTTGGAGCGCTCCTGTGTATTTATATAGGTCTTATAATTGTCGGAAGCGGCCAGGGTATTGTAAAGTTTCCGTAGAAGGTCCTGGTCGGGCAGGTATTTCATTTTCCACTGTTCAAGGTTTACCTGGAAACCTTTGTCATTGTTGATCTGGTCTATGAATTCATTTCCTGTTATCTTGGTGCTTACACGCAGGTCTTCTGCGGTAGGCAGGTGTTTTGAAGCACGGGCCTGCGCATCTATCTCTGCATATTGCGCCACACGTACCATGGAGTAGAGTAAGTAAGTAAAGATCTGACAGGTTTGGTCCAGTTTATCTTTTAACAGACTGGTAGCCGTACCTGGTTTAATAGTGCCTGGTTCCATTGTTTCCAGGGCGTAAAGGGTCTGCATTACCTTTACCCGGATGTTTCTTCTACTGATCATCTTTTATAACTATAACAAGAACTAATAAGGGCGCAAAGCTAGAGGAATTTGTTCACAATGGCAAAAGCAGTTTACCGGCAGGCGGGTAGGGAGGGGCCGCCTGTGGGCAGCCCGCAGTAGGGTAAGGGCAGGAGAGGCAGCAGGAGCGCCGCTTATGGACGTTTGTTGTAACATAGGAGGCGCCGGCCGCCCTTTTTTCCTATCACTGCCACCGGCCTGCTCCTTGCAAAACCCCCGTTTAACCAGCTTTTGGCAGTAAATCCGGAAAAATTGACATTTCTGTCAGTTCCTGATTATATTTGCCATCCCAACTGACTGAAAATTTGACCCGAAATACCCATTGGCATTATTCTGGTGGGCGGAAGAGACGTCAAAATCGTACTTACCTTTTACTAAATAAAATGTACATATTATGGCCAAGAATTTAAGTATTAAACCTTTAGCTGACAGGGTAATTGTGAAACCCGCAGCTGCTGAAGAAAAAACCGCTGGTGGCATCATCATCCCCGATACTGCCAAAGAAAAACCGCAGAAAGGTACCGTGGTAGCCGCCGGTCCTGGTAAAAAGGACGAACCCGTTACCGTTAAAGTGGGCGATACCGTACTGTATGGCAAATATTCCGGTACAGAGATCAGCTTTGAAGGCGACGATTACTTAATCATGCGTGAATCAGACATTTTGGCGATAGTATAAAAGCAGCTATTAGTCTTTAGCTGATAGCTTTTAGCCGTTGTCTGGAACTAAAAGCCTCACGCTAAAAGCTAAAAGCCAACTGCCAACTGCTGTTGCTAGTTCCACTCTCAAAAACTTTAAAAATCTCTAACAATTATGGCAAAACAAATATTCTTTAACACCGATGCCCGCAACAAAATGAAAAAGGGCGTTGACGTGCTGGCCGATGCTGTGAAAGTGACCCTGGGTCCTAAAGGCCGCAACGTAGTTATTGAAAAGAAATTCGGCGCTCCCAGCGTGACCAAAGATGGTGTGACTGTAGCTAAAGAAATCGAGCTGGAAGACGCTATCGAGAACATGGGCGCACAGATGGTGAAAGAAGTAGCTTCCAAAACTGCTGATATTGCAGGTGATGGTACTACCACTGCTACCGTACTGGCCCAGGCTATCATTGGCGAAGGCTTAAAGAACGTAGCCGCCGGCGCTAACCCTATGGATCTGAAACGCGGTATCGACAAAGCTGTTAAAGCCGTAGTGGAGAACCTGAGGAAACAATCCGAAACTGTAGGCAGCGATAACAAAAAGATCGAGCAGGTAGCTGCTATCTCCGCTAACAACGACGGCGAGATCGGTAAACTGATCGCTGAAGCAATGAATAAAGTAACCAAAGACGGCGTTATCACCGTTGAAGAAGCAAAAGGCACCGATACTACCGTAGAAGTAGTAGAAGGTATGCAGTTTGACCGTGGTTACCTGTCTCCTTACTTCATCACCAACAGCGAAAAAATGCAGGCTGAACTGCAGAACCCTTACATCCTGATCTACGACAAGAAGATCAGCACTATGAAGGATATCCTGCACATCCTGGAGAAAGTAGCCCAGCAAGGCGCTCCCCTGGTGATCATTTCTGAAGACCTGGAAGGCGAAGCACTGGCTACCCTGGTAGTGAACAAACTGCGCGGTACCCTGAAAGTTGCTGCTGTTAAAGCTCCCGGCTTTGGCGACAGAAGAAAGGAAATGCTGACTGACATCGCTACCCTGACCGGTGGTATCGTGATCAGCGAAGACCAGGGTTACAGACTGGAGAATGCTGACCTGACTTACCTGGGTAAAGCAGAATCTGTAACTATCGATAAAGACAACACTACTGTTGTTGGCGGTAAAGGCGAGAAAAAGGAGATCACTGCCCGTATCAGCCAGATCCGTGCACAGATCGAAGTAACCACTTCTGATTATGACCGCGAAAAATTACAGGAACGCCTGGCTAAATTAAGCGGTGGCGTAGCTGTACTGTACGTAGGCGCTGCTACAGAAGTAGAAATGAAAGAGAAGAAAGACCGCGTAGACGACGCCCTGCACGCTACCCGCGCTGCAGTGGAAGAAGGTATCGTTCCCGGTGGCGGCGTAGCTTATATCCGCGCTATTGAAGGTCTGGATTCCCTGAAAGGTGAAAACGAAGATGAGCAAACCGGTATCGCTATCGTAAAACGCGCTATCGAAGAGCCCCTGCGCCAGATCACTGCTAACGCAGGCCTGGAAGGTTCCATCATCGTACAGAAAGTAAAAGAAGGCAAAGGCGACTTTGGTTTCAATGCCCGTACAGAGACTTTCGAAAAACTGCTCTCTGCTGGTGTAATTGACCCTACTAAAGTAACCCGTATTGCCCTCGAAAACGCTGCTTCTATCGCTGGTATGCTGCTGACCACTGAATGTGTGGTAGCTGACAAACCTGAGCCGAAAGCTGCAGCCGGCATGCCGGGCGGTCACAGCCACGGTATGGGTATGGATTATTAATATCCAGCTTATCAATAAAAAAGAAAGCCCTGGGACTACCCGGGGCTTTTCTTTTTGCGACAGGGAACTACGGGCTATTTTATGCCAGGGAACTATCGCAACTAACAATTTTTTAATGTAACTTTCGCGTCTGCTGCCCCGTTTAAATATCATGAAGCTGCATCTACACACTGTTTTTTATTGCGTAATGGCCGTCCTGCTGCTGGCAGGCTGCGTTAAGAAAGAAGGAAGCAATGATCGGCTTGGCTTCGATAGCTCTCCTGATAATACAGAGGACGCGGCCATCATCAACTATCTCCAGACCAATAATATCAAGGCCACGCGCGATGCCTCCGGCCTCTACTACCAGATTATCCAATACGGGGATAGCGTTCACCGCATTGGCCTGGACAATGTACCTTCACTGATCTATACCCGCCGCCTGCTGAATGGCACCGCTATAGACGCCTCCCTGGGCACCCCCACCAGTTTTGACGGCCGTAAGCTAAAGGACCACATTGTAGGCTGGCAGATAGGCCTGCAAAAGATCACCAAAGGCGGTAAGATCTTCCTGATCATCCCTTCTATGCTGGCCTTTGGTAATGCCAGCATCAATGGCGTTCCCTCCAATGCCATCCTCGTATGCGAATTACAGCTGGTCGATTTCAAATAGCGCGCTTTTTTTACACTATCTTTGACGACCAAACACCAAAACAGTGGCACAGGAATGCATTTCCGTTTTTGATATATTTAAGATAGGGATAGGTCCCTCCAGTTCCCACACCCTTGGCCCCTGGCGGGCGGCATTACGTTTCCTGGAAGTCCTGGAGACTACCGGCCGGCTGCAGGATGTTAGCCGCGTAAGCGTGCTCTTATACGGCTCGCTGGCCAAAACCGGCCATGGCCACGGAACAGATATTGCCGTGCAGCTGGGCCTCTCCGGCGACGACCCGGTTACTTTTGACGTAAACCGCATCCATAGTAAAATAGACGGGATCCGCCGTTCCAAAAAGCTCTTGCTGGCCGGCCGGTTTGAAATAGATTTTGATCCCCTGGAAGATATTGATTTCCTCTACGAAGAAACCCTGCCTTACCATCCCAATGCGCTTACTTTCCTGGTATCCTTTATGGGTGATGAGCAGCAGGCATTTACCTTTTACTCCATAGGCGGCGGTTTTGTGGTACGGGAAGGAGAGCAGTCCGGCGGCAGCGGTCCGCAGGTAGAGCTGCCTTTTCCCATAGACACCGCCCGGCAGCTGCTGCAGTGGTGTATCAAGACCGGTTATTCCATTTCAGAAGTGGTGATGGAGAACGAGCTGGCCTGGCGCACGGAAGCCGCTACCCGCGATGGCGTGCTCAATATCTGGAAGGTGATGCAGGAATGTATTTACCGCGGATGTCATGCCACCGGAGAATTACCCGGCGGGCTGCGCGTAGCGCGCAGGGCGGCAGCACTGAATAAGAAGCTGTTAAAAGGCCGCAGCTATCACGATTATGATTCCTGGATCGAAGCCATCCGCGCAGGCGGCAGCCATTTTGCCTATACCCTGGATTGGGTAAGCTGTTTTGCGCTGGCCGTGAATGAGGAGAATGCCTCTTTTGGCCGCGTAGTGACCGCCCCCACTAATGGCGCGGCTGGCGTAATACCTGCCGTACTGCAGTATTTTATTACTTTCTGTGATGGTTATCAACCTGCCCGCATCCTCCAGTTCCTGTTAACAGCATCTGAAATAGGCAGCATATTTAAGAAACGTTCCACCATTTCTGCCGCCATGGGCGGTTGTCAGGCGGAAATAGGCGTTTCATCCGCCATGGCGGCGGCAGCCCTTACGGAATGTATGGGCGCCTCGCAACGCCAGGTGCTGATGGCCGCGGAAATAGCCATGGAGCATCACCTGGGCCTTACCTGCGACCCCATTGGCGGCCTGGTACAGGTGCCCTGTATTGAAAGGAACACCATGGGCGCTATTAAGGCCATTACGGCCTCCCAGCTGGCCATGCAAAGTAACCCGGAACTGGCCAAAGTATCCCTGGATGCAGTGGTAAAGACCATGTGGGATACCGCCCTGGATATGAACTCCAAGTATAAAGAGACGTCTGACGGCGGGCTGGCGGTGAATATTCCGATCAGTTTGCCGGAATGTTAGCGGTGACGGCAGAATATGCCGGTAGTGAATAACGTTAATATATTATATTAGCGTATTAGCACACCGGCACTTATGAGATCATTCCTGCAACGGTTACATTTTCCCTTCTATTGGTATATGAATCCCTTTATCCGCGCAATAGCCCGGCTGGGTGAGCTGTGTTCGCGCACCGTGACAAGACCGCAGATAACCGCTGGTTGGTGGATGTCTGTCCGTATGGTCTTCCTGCTATTCCTGCTGTCGCCGGTGGCATTACATGCCCAGCATTTTGGCGGTAATCCGCCCTCCCTCAAATGGCGTCAGATCAATACCGATACCGTCCGTATTATTTTTCCCGCTGGCCTGGAAATGCAAGGCCAGCGCGTTGCCAATATAGTCCACTACCTGAACCATAATACCCGCAACTCCATTGGCAACCGTCAGCAAAAAGTAGATATCGTGCTGCAGAACCAGACCCTGGAGTCCAATGGTTATGTGATGCTGGGCCCTTTCCGCTCTGAATTCTACCTTTCGCCCCCGCCTTCTTCCCTGGAGCTGGGATCATTGAAATGGGAGGAGCAGCTGGCCCTGCATGAGTACCGCCACGTATTGCAGAACATGAACTTCCGGCAGGGGATCTCCAAAGTATTCTCTATCCTGGGCGGTCAGCTGGGACAAGCCGCTGTGACCAATATCGCCGTGCCCAACTGGTTCTGGGAAGGCGACGCCGTGACCATGGAAACCGCCCTGAGCCACCAGGGCCGGGGCAGGCTGCCCGCTTTTTTTGACGGGTTCCGCGGCCTGATGCTGGATCAGCGCAACTACTCCTATATGAAGATCCGCAACGGCTCTTACCGCGACTATGTGCCGGACCATTATGAGCTGGGTTATCTCATGAGCGTATACGGCCGCAATCACTATGGCCAAACTTTCTGGCGGGATGTGACCACGGATGCGGTACGTTTCCGTGGGGTGTTCTATCCGCTGTCACAAAGTATAAAACGGCGTACGGGGCAGAACATCACCGGTTTTTACAACGCCACCATGCAGGAGTATGAGTCCTACTGGAAAGAGAATGCTACCCGTCCGGAGATCACCCCAGCCACGCCTTTACAGGCGCCGGCCAAAGTGGTGACCAATTACCGCTATGTATATAATGCCGGCCCCGGACAATGGATCGCCCTTAAAAGCAGCTACCAGCGCATTCCGGCCTTTTACCTGGTAGACAGTACCGGCAAGGAAGAGCTGATCACCCGTCCCGGCGGCGGTTTTGACGATTTCTTCAGCTACCGCAATGGCCGCATTTTATGGACAGAAGCCCGCTATGATCCCCGCTGGATCTGGAAGGATTATTCCGTTATCAAACTTTATGACCGCGCCAGCGGACATACCAGCACCATTACCCATCATACCAAATACTTCTCCCCGGACATCAGCTCCGACGGACAATATATAGTAGCCGCCTTTACCAGTCCACAGCAGCAATACGGCCTGCATGTACTGAACGCGCACACCGGCGCCATCACTAAAGCGCTGCCCAACCCGGAGAACTGGTATTATACCTATCCGCGTTTCAGCGCCAACGAACAGGAAGTGATCAGCCCCGTACGCAATGCCCATGGCCAGATGGCGCTGATACAGCAGAATATCAGCACCGGCGCAGTGACCTTCCTCACGCCTTTTAGCTTTAATGTGATGGGTGCGCCGGTACTGGCCAATGATACCGCTTATTTTTCCGGCTCCTGGAAAGACGTTAACAACATATACGCCCTGCCCTTAGCCAGCAAACAGCTGTTCCAGGTAACAGACCGGCCCAACAGCGCCCTGCATGCTGCCATAGACCCACAGCAACAACAGCTGGTCTTTAGCGAGTTCACCGCCGGCGGCTACAAATTGTACCGCGCGCCCCTGCAGGCCGGCCGCTGGTTACCGGTAGATACCGCCGCCAATGCCCACAGCGCCTGGCTGCGGCCAGACCTGAAAGAAGGGGAGGATGTGCTGACCATCGCCCCGCACCACGATTACCCAGTAAAGAAATACCCGCTGTTCTCGCATCCCTTTAACCTGCACATCTGGGTCCCTACTTTTGATGATCCGGATTACAGTCTTACCCTTTACGGGAATAATATTTTGAACACCACTTCTACCGCCATAGGATACACATACAACCGTAATGAAGGCAGCTCTGCCCTGGGTGCAGATTTTCTTTTCGGTGGGTGGTTCCCGTACCTGACAGCCGGCGTGGATTATACTTTTGACCGCTCTGCCCTTACCCAGAACCGCCGCCGGTTATACTGGAACGAGCTGGACTGGCATGGCGGCATACAGGTGCCGCTGCTGTTCTCCTCCGGTAAATATGGCAGGAGCTTATCATTAGCTTCTACCTATCATTACCTTAAGACGTTCCCGCAAGGATTTAAGTTTGTGGATGACGGCATACAGTACCTGAACAATACCCTCGTATTCAATAACCAGCGTATTAAGGCCCTCCAGAACATCTACAGCCATTTTGGGCAATACCTGTACCTGCAATACACGCATTCCATTGGCAATGTACCGGCAGAGCAGTTCTATGGCCGCTTTGATCTTTACCTGCCTGGATTGTTCCCTAATCACAGCCTGGTGCTGCAAGGGGCCTACCAGCAGCGGGATACTATGTTCCGGTATTCCTTCTCTGATAATTTCGTGTATGCCAGGGGGTATAATGAGCCGTTCTATAGCCGTATTTATAAACTGGGCGCTAATTATCATTTCCCTATCGCGTACCCGGACTGGGGTTTTGCACAGCTGCTATACCTGTTGCGCCTGCGGGGCAATGTATTCTATGATTACAGCCGGGCGTATGATTTCCGGAACCAGGCGTATACAACGTATGCATCTACCGGCGGAGAGCTGTTCTTTGATACCAAAGTGGGGAATACGATACCGTTTAGTTTTGGGGTAAGGTTTAGTCATTTGCTGGATCAGGATCCGGCAGGGGCGGCGCGGAACAGGGTGGATTTTATATTGCCGCTGCAGCAGTTGTTTAGTTATTGAGGTTATTTCCAGATGGCTTCATCACGCCAGTGAGGCGTAAAGCCCATATGGTCGTAATTGATGTGGGGATTGTTATTAATAAGTGTGATAAGATTTGTTTTGAAAAGAGAGGTTGGCTGGATCTTAAGAATAAGGTGTTGCATACAACATAAAGTGGCGTACAGACTGTTTAGATCTATTTCCTCTGCTGCGGCCAGAAACCGGTGTTTTGAACGGGAAGGTAAAATAATGGTTTTGGCCATGGACCTATAAACAATGCGGCCATGGTGGGCGCATCTGTTCCTTAGTTGTGTGATACAATGTAGCCAGTTACCAAATATATTATCCGGTAAAGCATATTTCCAGCAAATGTCCAGCTTTACATCTCTTGCAGCCAGATGCTGAAACATTTTAGAGATCGCGCCAAAAGACAATAGTTCAACAATCATCCAACAAGGCGGTAAGCAAGGATCATTATAGCGTCGCCGGTATTGCCGCACGGAAAGCTCGTCTGCGTCTGCGGCCTCCTTCTCAGCTATCGCCATAAATTCATCAAAATCAAATGACGGTAAAAAGTGCTCCCGCTCCATATACCAGTGAGCGCCGTGGGCCTGGGCCATAGTATTGGAAAGCAGTGTTTTTATAGCTACTTCAATAGTTTCGATGGCATCAAACAGTATGAATTTGAGATTCCGGTCAAACAGGTAAAGTTTGATCAGTTGTTCAAAATTGCTATTGGCTACAAAATTGCCGGTTTGCGCGTCCTTAAACTTATTTGTATAATTCTTCAGTCTGAAGTAACTCACATGTGACAACCAGCGTGCGGCATTCTCTTCTTCCGCGATTATGAGCCCTTTTTCTTTAAGCAGCAAAATCTGCTCTGATATGGTTAGTGGTGGGGCCGTAAACTTCAACATGGTTTTTCGTGGCGTGGACAAAAAAAAATAGCCTGCCAAATTTGCCCATGTAAAACAGAGGGGTGGCAGACTGTGTCATAGCAAAAGTATGCTTTTCTGGTAATAGAAAAAAAATTTTTTCCGCTATCTCACCACAAATTTCAGATCCGGTACTTTATAATATTTATCTCCCGTATACTTGATAACGATGTTATCAAAATACAAGATCTCACCCTTCTGCAATACTTCTTTTAAACGATTTGCCCAAAGTGGGGATAGTTTATTAGCGCTAAAGCTATCGCCCACAAAATCTTTATAGATGCCGGGTTGCCCGGTGGTATCATTCAGGTAAGGCTCTGCTTTTTCGTAAGTGAAATCAAAAGATACTACGGGGAAGGTATGGTTCTGCTGATCTCTTACTACCAGTGCAGAATCCAGTAGTTTCAGCACTTCCGGCCGTGGCAGCGTATCGCTCAGGAAAATGCCCCAGGTGGTGCGGAACCGGAGCGCTGTTTTGGCAGGAGCCGCCGGCTGTTTGCTTTTACCGGATTGCGCATATAGGGGTGCGCCGGCTATCAGCAATAAACTACATAATATAATGGAGGTTCTTTTCATAGACAAGTTTACAGTGAGGCGGTTGAAGGCCCCTTATCAACTTACTAATAACGCCTTTCCGTGCTAAAAATTACACCGGCCCTGCCAGCAGGTGATTGCTGACAGCGGCCGGCTTTTATAATCAAGTAATTATGTAAGTCATAGCAAACGGTTCCACGGTGATCAGCTAACCGCTAACCGCCAATAGCTTATCGCTGTTTTACAGCTGCTTCAAGCTCTCCGTGATCGCTTTGATCTTCTCTTCCGCATCCGCCTTTTTCTTACGCTCTATCGCTATCACTTCTGGTTTGGCGTTCTGTACAAAGCGCTCATTGCTCAGCTTTTTCTCTACAGAGGCCAGGAAGCCCTGTTGGTACACCAGGTCCTCTTCCAGTTGTTTCTTCTGCGCACCGGTATCTACGGTGGTGGCTTCCGTTTCCAGGTAGAACTTATCTTTCTGCACTACCAGTGTAATGCTGCCAGGCACCGGCGTTTTCGTATACACAATAGCTTTAGCGTTCACCTGTTTAGCCAGTATGCTTTCTATCTGGTGGAAAGCATTCTCGTGATGCGTATCTATATGCAGGGTGATAGTATCCTTAGGTTTGATCTGATGTTTATTACGGGCATCGCGGATGCTGGTGATCACCTCTATTGCCAGGGCGCCTTCTACCAGCGTAGGATGGCTGGGCGCCGCGGTAGTCTGGAACTGTTTTACGAGCAGGTCGTCGCCGGCCGGGCGCTCGCTCAGCAGGTGATAAACCTCTTCTGTTACAAACGGCATAAAGGGGTGCAGCAGTTGCATCAGCTGGTCAAAAAAGAGCACTGTCTGGTTAAACACAGCCGCATCCATGGGCTGTTCAAAGCCGGGTTTTACCCATTCCAGGTAATAGCTGCAGAAATCGTCCCATATCAGGCTGTAGATAGCCTTCAATGCTTCGCTCAGGCGGAAATCCTTGAACAGGCCGTCTACCTGCAGTTGTACTTCGCGCAAGCGGCTTTCAAACCATCTTACGGCAAAATCGCTGGCAGTAGGCGTGCTGTTGGCTTCCAGCCGGCCTTCCCACATCTTCACCAGCTTCAAGGCATTCCATATTTTATTACAGAATTTCTGACCTTGATCACAGCTGGCCTCATCAAACAGCAGGTCGTTACCGGCAGGAGAGGAGATCATGATACCACAGCGTACCGCATCTGCGCCAAACTGGTGGATCAGTTCCAGCAGGTCCGGCGAGTTGCCTAAAGACTTACTCATCTTACGGCCCTGCTTATCACGCACCATACCGGTGAAGTATACGTCGCTGAAAGGTTTTTCCTGTTTGTACTCCAACCCTGCCATGATCATACGGGCCACCCAGAAGAAGATAATATCCTGTCCGGTTACCAGTACGGAGGTAGGGTAGTAGTAATTGATATCCGGGTTACCGGGTTTGGTGATGCCATGGAACACCTCTACCGGCCATAACCAGGAGGAGAACCAGGTATCCAGTACGTCTTCGTCCTGTTTCAGGTCTGCGGCGGTATAAGTGGCGCCTTTGGCGGCAAACTGCTGAATGGCCTGCTCCACGGTTTCTGCTACTTCAAAGCTGCCGTCCGGGGCGTAGAAAGCCGGTATACGCTGTCCCCACCACAGCTGGCGGGAGATACACCAGTCCTTCACATTCTCCATCCAATATTTATAGGTAGCCATGAAACGGTCGCCGGGGTGGATGCGTACATCGCCGTTCACTACGGCATCCAGGGCCGGTTTGGCCATTTCTGCCATCTTCACGAACCATTGGGTGCTGATGCGGGGCTCTACCACGGTATCCGGGTTACGCTGACTGTAGCCCAGGCGGGTGGTATATTCCTGTTCCCTTACCAGTAAACCTTGTTCCTGCAGGGTGGAGATGGTCTTTTTACGGGCCGCAAAGCGGTCCATCCCAATAAATACGCCGGCGGCAGCGCTCAGGGTGCCGTCTTCGTTCAGGGTATCTACGATCTCCAGGTTATGTTTCAGGCCCAGGTTGTAGTCATTGATATCGTGTGCCGGCGTTACCTTCAGCGCGCCGGTACCAAAGGCCGGGTCTACGTATTCGTCAAATATAACGGGCACTTTACGGTTCACCAGGGGCACTACGGCAAAATGACCTTTCAGATGGGCATAACGCTCATCGTTGGGGTTTACGCAGATGGCGGTATCGCCCATAATAGTTTCCGGGCGCTGGGTGGCAATGGTGATGTATTCGCCGGTAGGGTTGTTTTCGCTGTCTACGATGGCATAGTTCACATAGTACAGCTTACCCTGTATATCCTTGTAGTCTACTTCCTCATCGCTCAGGGCTGTTTTGGCCTTGGGGTCCCAGTTGATCATACGGGCGCCCCGGTAGATCTTGCCTTTGCCGTACAGGTCTACGAATACTTTTATAACAGCCTCGTAATAGTGGTCGTCCATGGTAAAGGATACCCGGTCCCAGTCGCAGGAACAGCCCAGTTTTTTGATCTGGCTGTAGATAATGCCGCCGTATTTATCCTTCCACTCATAGGCGTATTTCAGGAACTCATCCCGGGTGAGCTGCGATTTCTCGATGCCTTTTTCCCGTTTCAGCATATCTACCACTTTGGCTTCGGTCGCAATGGAGGCATGGTCAGAGCCCGGCACCCAGCAGGCGTTAAACCCGGTCATACGGGCGCGGCGCACCAGTATATCCTGTACGGTCTCGTTCAGGGTATGGCCCATATGTAACACCCCGGTCACATTGGGAGGCGGTATTACTACCGTAAAGGAGGGGCGGCCATCTGGCTGGCTCCTGAAATAACCCTTGTCCATCCAGTGCTGATACCACTTCTCTTCCGTAGCCGAGGGCAGATAATTCTTTGATAGTTCCATGCAATTCAGATATAAGTCTGCAAAAATAAAGTACATTAACCATAGATGGAAATCGGCCGGCCTGCCAAAAAGGCTTTTTGAGCATTTATCCCGGTAAAAACGCCAGTTATTAAAGTTTTCTAGCCGTACGTGAACTCCCGGTTCTCCAGGATTAATTGATATGCTAATATTGCATATATCTTTAAAAGTTTAATAACCCTGGATAGTTATAAATGAATACGCCTCAGGAAGTTAACTATATGTACTGTTTTATTTCATGACCCCCAAAAAAGCATTGTATGCAACAATTAATGGAAAACCCTGCTGCCAAAGGCAGGAACCGGACGTACACCACCTCTGGAAACATTCCCAACAATCAAAATGATTTTGCTGACCCTTTAAGAAACGCTGCGAACGGTCCAAACGGTTTTATTAAGCCCGTACGGTCAGGACACGCCGCCAGCAATCAAAGCGGTTTCGCTGATCCTGTACTGTTAAGAAGCACCACCGGCAATGGTATGGCAAACCCTTTACGGTCAGCAAACGCCACCAACCAAAGCGGGTTAACACGTTTAAAATGCCTGCTGGGCGCCGCTCTTTGTATAGCGCTGTTATCACCCGTGCTGAGCTTTGCCCGCACGGATAACCGGTCCGCCATACACGCTGCCTCCGATGCGGAGCTCAACATCCGTTTTGATAGTAAAAGCGGCAAAATGTCCATTAAGGCTACAGACGCTACTGTAACAGAGCTGGTAGCCAAACTGGAAGCCGCCTACCAGATCCACCTGTTTGTAATGGACGTAGATATGGACACTAAAGTGACCTGCGATGTAAAAGAGCAATTCATTGATGATGCCCTGCGCGAGGCCTTACCCGCCACCGCCCGTTTCTTTTACCGCTTTAACAAGGCAGACGAAGAGCTGGAAGACCGTAAACCCGCTGCCCTGCAGGTGCGGTCCCGCGCCGCGGTGGCCCCTGCCATTCAGAAAGCCCGGTTAAAAGCGCAACCGGCAGCCATGGATATCAAACCCACAGAGGCGGCCGTTACGGAAAAAAGAGTAGCCCGCATGGCCATGGTGGCCAGTCCGGCAGGTAATATGCCCGTAAAGCTGGCAACTACCAGCATCCGCGCACAGAACCTGGCCCAGCCCGTAACTGTACAACAGGCAGACGACTACTATGTAAAAGTGGTAGTGAAAGTAACGCCTAACGGGTATGAGCCGGTAAGTTATACCAGGATCCAGGGTGATCTGGTGGAAGACAGCACCGCCACCGGCGATTTTGTATACCAGCTGAAAGATAACGGCCGCGAAGTATATACCGGCTCCTTCCAGGACCCGCTGGAGCTGCACGCCTATTCCCAGGATGGCAACCATAAGGTGCTGCAGGCCAAAGAAAATTATATCAGCATCACCCTGCCCAAACAGGTACTGGATAAAAACGCGGTACAGGCGCCCTCCCTGGAATTCTCCAAATTACGCGGCGAAGCCGTACAGGATAACCGCAACATAAAAAGGCTGCAGGCCGGCGCATTGCAACGCAAAGGAGTGATCAGCGCAGACGCACTCCGGAAGGTGATGCCCAGATAACCTATAACATCAAACATCCTCAAAAGAAGTACCCATAAAAGTACAGATGTGACGTACCTAAACAGGCACTCATAGAGGAGTACGCATAAAAAATACCAGTAGAAAGTACCAGGCGGTACCCTAAAAAACACCCCCAAAAAGAAAACTCCCATGAAAAAAATACTTTTCAGCATACTCCTTTGCTGCGCTATAAGCGCAGTAACAAATGCGCAAACCGTTACAGAGGTCTTGCGCAACGGCTCCAATGGCGCCAAATTGAACCTCGTGATCGTAGGCGATGGCTTTACCGCCGCAGACCAGGCCGCGTATAACACCCATGTAGCTAACCTGGTGAAGAACCTTTTCAGCAAGGATCTTTATGATGAGACCATGGACGCCTACAATATTTACCGCATCAACGTAAACTCCACCCAGTCCGGCGTTACAAAAGTAAATGCCGCCGGTACCGTGACCGCTGCCCGCAATACCGCCCTGGACTACCGCTACAGCGGCATCTGGGACCGTTGCTGGATGGAGCCCGGCCCTAACACCGCCACCCGTCTTAATAATCTGCTCACCACCCTGGTGCCGCAGTATAATTATGTATTCATCATCCTCAACGAAACCGGTTTTGGCGGCTGCGCCGGCGGCGGCAGGCTGGCCATCACCAGGGGCACGGATGATAATGACCCGGGATGGGCCGTAGCGGCGCATGAGATGGGCCATATGGTAGGCCTGCTGGCCGACGAATATACCGTCAACTGTGATCAGTACACCAGCGACGAGCCGGCACAGATCAACGTTACCAAAAACACTAACCGCAATACCCTGAAAGGGGAGTGGAAGAACTTTATTCCCGCCGCCCGCGCCGTGCCCACTATCTCCGGCTGCAGCCAACCCGTGCCCGCCGGTATTGATACCGATGAAGACGCCGGCCTGTTCGAAGGCGCGCAATATACCGGCCAGGGAAAGTTCCGCCCGGCCTACAACTGCCGTATGAGAGGCAATTCCCCGCTGTTCTGCCCCGTATGTTATAATGAAATGCAGGCCCGCGTAAAACCTTACCGCAGCTATAATTTCAATAACTCCTATGCAGGCGACTTCACCGGCGACGGCAAAGGAGACCTGGTAGTACACTACGGCAACAGCATCTCTATGTACAGCTCTGACGGCGTAAAGATGAACCATGTGTTCACCGGCACAGAAAGAGTGAACACCGGCGGTTCCAGCTGGCAGTTCAAACCCGGCGATAAATTCTATGTAGGCGATTTTGACGGCGATGGCAAAAAGGACCTATACGTGTTCAACGGCGGCGACTGGGGCTCCTTTGGCCCTTATTTCGCCATGCTGCGGTCTAACGGTAACGGTTTTGACTGTGTGAAACGTTACGATAAACTGCTGGAAGGCTGGCAAATGTCCGCTGGTGACGATTTCTACGTAGGCGATTTTGACGGCGACGGCAAAGATGATTGTTATATCGTAAATACCACCAGCTGGTCTACCAAATACGTAGGCATGATGAAGGCCGCCGGCAATAAGCTAAGCTTTATCAAACGGTATGACAATAACCTGGGGGCGCCCGGCTACTGGATCATGGGTAAAAACGATAAGTTCTATGTAGGCGATTTCGACGGCGATAAAAAAGCCGATCTGTACATGGCCAACCTGAAAGACTGGACCACCAACTATGTAGGCATGATCCGCTCCGGCGGCAATGCGCTTAACTGCATCCGCATATTCAGCAATACCTTGCCCGGCTGGACCATGGCCGATAACGACCAGCACCTGGTAGGCGATTTTGATGGCGATGGCAAGGCCGATATGTACGTGTTCAACGGTACCAACTGGAACCCGGAATACCTGCTGATGGTAAAATCAACCGGCAACAACCTGTCATACGTAAAACGTTTTGACGGCATAATACCCGGCTGGGAAATGGCTCCCAGCGACCGCCTCTATATAGCAGACGCTAACGGCGACGGTAAAAAAGACCTCTATATCTATAACACCGGCAACTGGGATAAGGAATACCTGGGCGTCCTTACCTCCACCGGCAATAACCTGAACGGCACCTGGCAAAAGGACTGGATCGGCAGCTGGAACCTGGGCAGTGTAGATAAGCTGGCAGTAGCCAATTTCAACGGTGGCTCCGGCTGGGACGACCTCTTTATCTACAACGCCGGCTGGTTTGGCATGTTACGTTCCAACACTACCAGCCTTTCGCAGGTATATATGAGCCCCAACTACATCCACAATTTCAAGTATCATAAACTGGGCTGGTGGTGAGCCGAACGTTCACTCACACCATCCTGTAGAAACCATCAATACAAAAAGGGCCGGATCGTAATGATCTGGCCCTTTGCTTGATTGGTATTGGATAAGCTAACTGTATTGGATAAGTAATAGTATTGAATAAGCTGATTGTATTAATAAGGTAATAGCATATAGCATAAGTAATATAAAACCGTGTTAATACATGCACAACAGCCAGGTAAAGCCCCACCATTCAACCAGTAAGCGTTATCCACCATTCCTGTTATCCCCTCTGGCACTAATGGCGTCTGCCTTGCGCGGCAGGATTCAAAGCGGCCCTTGGCTGGCGCGGCTCTTGCAGCCAGCTTCCTAAGCGAAACACCCGCGGCAGGCGCAGGCCGTCTTTGAACGTGCCGCGCATTGGCTATACCCGGCGGATCTAGCGGTAAGATGAGAGTTAAACAATTATCCGGCGGATCTTATCCAATGGGTAAGATTTGATAAGTATTATACAATGTATCTATCGTGTATTATCCAATGGCTACTATTCAATAGGTATTATTAACAGGCACTACCTGCCCCCCTAACTACTCTTTCATCTCATAAATCACCCGCACCGTCTTCTCCACCATCTCCGGCGTCACATCCAGATGCGTCACGATCCTGATCTGCGTAGGCGAGATCGCCATTACGCGTATCCCTTCCCGCCTCAGATACTCCGCAAACGCCACCGGCGTCCAATCCGCCTCCAGCTCAAAGATGAGGATATTCGTCTCTACCGGCAGCATATGCCCGGTAAAACTCTTCTCCAGCAGGGCATTCGCGATCATTTTCGCATGCTGATGATCCTCTTCCAGCCTTTGCAGGTGGTTTTCCATGGCATAGATACCGGTGGCCGCCATATAACCCGCCTGGCGCAGGCCACCGCCCAGCTTTTTACGGATACGGCGGGCTTCGCGGATAAAGGCTTCGCTGCCCAGCAGCACAGATCCCATGGGGCAACCCATGCCTTTGTTCAGGCATACGGAAATGCTGTCAAAAGTAGCGCCGTAAGCTTTGGGATCCTGACGGGTAGCTACCAGGGCGTTGAACAGCCGGGCGCCATCCAGGTGCAGGGCCAGTTTATGCTCCTGGCAAACAGCCTTGATCTTCAGTATTTCATCCCAGTCATAGCAGCAGCCGCCGCCACGGTTGGAGGTATTTTCCAGGCATACCAGCGACGTGCGCGCTTTATGCACATCATCCGGGTTAATAGCAGCGGCCACTTCTGCGGCGTTGATCATGCCCCTGTCGCCGGTAAGCGGACGAACCTGCGCGCCGGCGTTAAAAGCGATACCGCCGCCTTCGTAGATGTATACATGCGCCTGGTGGCTGCAGATCACCTCATCGCCCGGGAGGGTATGGGCTTTTATAGCGATCTGGTTGCTCATTGTGCCGGAAGGGCAGTACAAACCTGCCGCTTTGCCAAAAAACTCTGCCATCATGGCTTCCAATCTGTTGATGCTTGGGTCTTCGCCAAATACATCATCGCCGGTTTCTGCGGCTAACATGGCCTGCAGCATGCCGGGAGTGGGTTTGGTGAAGGTGTCGCTTCTGTAATCTATGGTCATTTTGTTAAATAGTTTGCAACGGTATTCAGTATAAATTAGTTAAGAAACTAATTTAAAGATGATTTATTATCAATTGTTAAAAATTGTATAAACTGGTGTAATTTATCCACTAAAGGGCTATTAAAATCCGTTATAATAGAGTATTTTGTTAATAGCAAGGTAATGCCTGTAAGGAATTTGGAAGAGTGAAGTATTAGCACGATCTTTGCAGGCTAATTTAGCAAGTGAGAAATTTTGTAAGATATAAAAAATATCATTTGCAACAAAATTATTACTAAGCTGTTATTATTTTGTAAACCAATTCACTTTTAATATGAGGCAACTTAAAATTGCCACCCAGATCACAAACCGTGATTCGCAGGCGGTAGAAAAATACCTGCAGGAAATTTCAAAGATCCCTTTGTTAACACCTGAGGAAGAGACCGTTTTGGCACAACGTATTAAAATGGGTGACCAGAAGGCTCTTGAAAGACTTACAACAGGAAACTTACGTTTCGTGGTTTCTGTAGCCAAGCAATATCAGCACCAGGGGCTTAGCCTCAGTGACCTTATCAATGAAGGCAATTTGGGCTTGATCAAGGCTGCACAAAGATTCGATGAAACGAAAGGTTTTAAATTTATCTCTTACGCAGTATGGTGGATCCGCCAGTCCATTTTACAGGCGTTGGCAGAGCAGGGCAGGTTAGTCCGCTTACCGCAAAACAAAATTGGCACCTATAATAAAGCGAACAAGGCTTACATGGCATTTGAACAGGAGAACGAGAGAGAACCGTCTACTGAGGAGCTGGCAGAGATCCTGGAAATGTCCGAATCGGAAATCAATAACATCTTTCAAAGCAATACACGTCACATGTCATTGGATGCACCGGTACATGAAGCAGAGGATGTGGCTATGGGCGATTTGCTGGAAGGTGGAGACATTACCGATGATGATGTAATGCGTGATTCACTGCGCGAAGAGATTCGCCGGGTATTGAAATCCTTGAGCCCGCGGGAAGCAGAGATAGTGAACGCTTATTTTGGTCTGGATGGTGAAAACGGAGCAACGATCGAACAGATCGGACAAAAGTATGATCTGACAAAGGAAAGGATCCGCCAGATCAAGGAACGCGCCATTAAAAGGCTGCAGAAAGCCCGCTACAGCGGCTCATTGAAGTCCTACCTGGGATAAGCAATGATACTGAATGCTTTAAAGATCAATGATCTCAATAAAACACCGGCTGTATGTCTGAACATAGCCGGTGTTTTTTATTGTCCTTAGGTAACCGTATTTTTGTAAGCTATATGCGTATACAAACTATCTTATTGGTCTGTTGCTGCGCATGGATGAGCTGTGAAAAAGATATCACTGTAGACCTGCCACAGGGCGAGCCGCAAACAGTGATTGAAGGAACGATAGTGAATGATGAGTACCCGGAAGTGATCCTCACACGCAGCTTCAGCTATTTTAGCCATATCTCTGTTGATCAGCTTAAAGATGCCTTTGTGCATAATGCTGTCATCACCGTATCGGACGGAAACAGCACCATGCAGCTCAAAGAATTCTCCAAAGACACGACCAACCGTGTGAAATGGTATTACTATACCGCAGACACCACACAGCCGGCCGCCTTTAAGGGAAAATTGAATAAAAGTTATACATTGCGTGTAGCCGTGGATGACCAGACGTTTAACGCCGTCACCACCATCCCCGGCGCCGGAATGGTGATAGACTCTACCTGGTCTACCATCTATTCAAAGGATCCTACCCTTGCCCGTTTGTGGGCAAGGATCACCGATCCGCAGGAAAGGGGCAATTATGTACGCTACAGGACAGCACGTAACGGCGGCGTTTACCGCCCGGGTATTAACTCCACTATTGACGACCAGATCGTGAACGGCACCAGTTTTAATACACAGCTGGATGCAGGGCACGACAGGACACAGGAGATCAACTTTGATACCTATGGCTATTTTAAACGCGGCGACAGCGTAAACGTGGAGTTCAGTAATATAGATAAAGCCACTTTCGATTTCTGGCGCTCGCTGGACCTGGCCTACGCCAGCAACGGCAATGTTTTCGCCTCCCCCATACAGGTAAGGGGCAATATCTCCGGAGCACTGGGCTACTGGGGCGGTTATGGCGCCAGGCGCCTGAATGTGAAGATCAGGAAGTAGGAGAGGCGCCATGAAGGGGAACGGGCAATATCTCCGGCACACGGATTACAGTGCTTGTTATCAGTGCCGGACAACAATATTGATTGAGATGAAATAATTATAGATTTAGTATGGAAAACAAACATCAACAGGAACATGTGCATGTACTGATCATAGGTTCCGGTCCCGCCGGTTACACGGCTGCTATCTATGCAGCCCGCGCCAACCTTAAACCGGTCCTGTACCAGGGTATACAGCCTGGCGGACAGCTCACTATAACTACCGAAGTAGAAAATTATCCCGGCTATCCCCAGGGCATCCAGGGCCCTGAGATGATGGTGGATTTTGAAAAGCAAGCCGCCCGCATGGGCGCCGATATCCGCTATGGCATGGCCACCGGAGTTGATTTCTCCGTGCGCCCCTATAAGGTGATCATCGAGGAAGAAAAAGTGATCACCGCCGATGCCGTGATCATCGCCACCGGCGCTTCCGCCAAATGGCTGGGCCTTCCCTCTGAACAGCGCCTGAACGGCAGCGGCGTAAGCGCCTGCGCCGTGTGCGACGGCTTCTTTTTCCGTGGAAAGGAAGTAGCGATCGTTGGCGCGGGGGATACTGCCGCTGAAGAAGCGCTGTACCTGTCTAAAATGTGCTCTACCGTGCATATGGTGGTGCGCCGCGGTGAAATGCGCGCTTCCAAAGTGATGCAGGACAGGGTAATGAAGACCTCTAACATCATCATATACTGGAACTCCGAGACCGTGGAAGTAATGGGCGATCACAAGGTGGAAGCCGTGAAGCTGCTGAATAATCAGACAAACGCCGAAACCGTTATCCCCGTTAGCGCTTTCTTCGTAGCTATCGGCCACCAGCCTAACTCCGGGATCTTTAACGGATTCCTGGAAATGGACGAACAAGGATATATCAAAACCATTCCCGGTACCTCCTGCACCAACGTTGAAGGCGTTTTCGCCTGTGGCGACGTACAGGATAAGATCTACCGCCAGGCAGTGACCGCCGCCGGCAGCGGCTGTATGGCCGCCCTGGATGCAGAGCGTTATCTCTCTGCTGTAGAGCATCAGCAGCCGGTAGCTGCAGCCGCGAATTAATGTGCGGATGTGCTGCCATCTGATGTGCAGATATGCAAATTTGCAGCTGTGCAGATGAGGTACGAATGATACTTCCCATGCAGTGGCACAGGTATGCTGTGCTGCGGAAACGGAAGCCTATGTTGCTTCTTGCGCCTGTCCGGTGTTGTAAAATATCACGGAGGGCGCGAAGGGAGGGGATTGCTTCAGCAGGCAATTTGCAGATCAGCACATTGCACATTAGTACATTAGTGGGCCAGCACAATCTGCATATTTACACATCTGTGCATTTATACATCTGCACATCTGCAAATTTGCATAGCTGCACGTTTGCACATCAGATAGCTGCACATCAGAATAGCACCAGATCAGCATACCGGCACATTAGCACATTAGCCAGCACATTCGCACTGCCATGTTAACAATAGCCTTAGAACAGATCCGTTTCCGCGCCTTCCATGGTCTTTACCCGGAAGAACAGGTGATTGGTAATGACTTCCTCCTGGATGTATATGTTACCATCGCAGATACCACCCCAGTCGATGACCTGTCGGATACGGTGAATTACCAGGATATTTTCACGGTCGTAAAAGCCGTAATGGCGGTGCCGCAACCCCTGCTGGAGCAGGTGGTGGAGGACATCAGCCAAACCATCCGGGAAAGATACCCGCGGATAAAGAAAACAGTGGTTACCTTGAAAAAACTCAATCCGCCCATGGGGGCGGAGATCCGGAACTCGATGGTGTCGTTGGAAAGGGCATATTAATTGAAGGAGAGTATATAATTGCTGGTCATGATACTTTGGAATGTGCCTGTTGCCATCGCAGATACAACCAGGTTACTGGTGATGACTGCTTCGAACAGGCCGGTTTATCATCGCAGATCCAACCAGACTATTGGTGACGACTGCTTCCGAAAGAGCCTGTCATCATCGCGGCTAATACCCAGGTTAGCCTGTCCGATACCGAACCGCGAAATCTTTTGATGTCGTAAAAGCCGTGATGGCTGTTTTTGCAGGCCTGGCAAATTCTGGTCAGCGACGCTAAGGTATCCAGAGGTGTATTAGACGTTACAACAATTATCTGGTAGTGGTAATATACCAGATACTTAGGCCACCTGGCTGCTCCAAACCACCGGATTTTTCACCGGTAACACCGGCCGCCAACTATATCTACCGTTTATATAACATATTTATTATATTTACATTATCACTAACTAACCCGCCCATCCTATGGCACACAAGATATTGGCTGCCGTTTTTGCGTTACTCGTAAGCACCGGCGCCCTGAACGCCCAAAGCGTGGATGAAATGATAGATCAGGCCAAACAGCTGGAAAAGCAGATGAAAGAGGCTGATGCCCTGGCCAAATACAAAGAAGTGCTCAAAGTGGAGCCCGCTCAGCTGTCGGCGCTGGTAGAAGCCAGTGAGCTCAGCTCCCGTGAGGGCAACCGTCAAAAGGAAAAAGACGATAAGACCCGTTATTTCAACGAGGCCAAAGACTACGCCCAGGAAGCGCTGAACCAGGCTCCCAATAATGCTGATGCCAACTATGCCATGGCAGTGGCTATGGGAAGGCTGGCCCTTATCTCCGGCGCCAAGGATAAAGTGGCCGCCTCCCGGGAGGTAAAGAAATATGCGGAATTGGCCATTAAGTTCAATCCCAACTACGCCCAGGCTTACCACGTGCTGGGAAAATGGAACTACGAAGTGGCCAACCTGAACTTTATCGAAAAGAACGCCGCCAAGGCCCTTTTTGGCGGGTTACCGGATGGCACCCTGCAGCAGGCCATCGATAATTATGAAAAATGCAAAAAGCTGGATCCCGGTTTTATACTCAATTATTATGAGCTGGCCCGCGCCTATAATAAGAATGACCAGCAGACCCAGGCCATGGAAGTATTGCGTAAAGCCGTTGCGCTGCGCGCCATTTACCAGGACGATCCGGCCATAAAAGCAGACTGTAAGAAGATGCTGGAGGAGATGCAATAAGGTTTCCCCTTTCTGCTTTCAGCTTTTCGCTTTAACTTGCTGCTTTATTCACAAGTACAAATATGTCCGTAACTTATAACATGCAGCCGGCATTTGCAGTAGATGATGCCTCTTTGCTCGAAACGGACCTTACCACCTGTCACCTGCTGGTGATGGTAGGCCAGGGCACCTTCAGCTATGTCGTATTTGACCCCGTAGGAGGAAAATTCCTGGCGCTGAAATCCTATAATTTCCAACCGCAGAAGCTGGCTGTTGCCGATCTGGAGATGATTGAGCAGGTGTTTGACGCCGACAGGCTGCTGTTCACCGCTTTCCGCTCCGTGCTCATCGCCTTTGACGGCGCTGACGGTACCCTGGTACCGGAAAAGCAATATAATTCCCAGCTGAAAAAGGATTATCTGCACCTGGCATACCCGGAGAAATTACAGGAAGTGGTAATGGCGGATATTTTGCCGCCCCCCGTGTCTATCGTGAATATCTACTCCGTGGATAAGGACCTGCTGGGATTTCTGCGTAAGGAATTCTCTACAGACCGTATCGTACATGCCCATTCAGCCCTGCTGCAGGCTTACCCATATGATTTTGACTTCCGTAACTATGATGGCGTGGCCTATGTGGCGGTACAACGTAACCGCTTTACGCTCACCATTTATATGGGCGGCAAACTGCTGAACCAGCAGGAGCTGCCCTGGCAAACCGGCCTGGATGTGGTATACCACCTGGTGAATGCCCTGCGCCTACTTGGCCTGGACGAGCAACGGGTGAAGGTGAAGCTGGGCGGCGTGCTGCCAAACGATTCTGATATTCACCGGGAGCTGCACAAATTCCTCCCCAACCTGGAATGGATGCAGCGCCTGCCGGAATTCCAGTATATCGGCAAAATGCTGGAAATGCCGGGCCACTATTTCCATAACCTGTATGCCCTGGCCCTATGCGTATAATAGGAGGGGCATATGGAGGAAGAAGGTTTCAGCCACCGGCCCATATGCCGCATACCCGGCCTACCACGGATATTGCCAAGGGTGGGCTTTTTAATATCATAGAAAATAACCTGGATATCCCTGCGCTTAAAACCCTGGATGTTTTTGGTGGAACGGGTAGCATTAGCTACGAGCTGGCCTCCCGCGGGGCCGCCAACCTGACGATCGTGGAAAAAGACCCGGACATGGCCGCTTTTATCCAGAAAACAGCAGACGCCCTTAATGTGACGGGGCTAAAGCTGTTCCGGATGGACGTGTTCAAATTCCTGCAGCAATGCACAGAGAAGTTCGATTTCATATTTGCCGGTCCGCCGTATGCCCTCACCACCATTGACCAGCTGCCGCTGCTCATCTTTGAACGGCAGCTGTTAAACCCGGAGGGCTGGTTTGTGCTGGAGCATACCCCCCGTAATAATTATAAACACTATAATTATTATCGCACGGAGCGCAACTACGGTACTACCATATTTTCGATCTTTATTAACCGGGAAGAACTGATCCGGCAGTCATAAGCAGGCAATGCAGCCTACGGCCATCATTGCCGCTGTTCATACAAACTGATTATCATGCGTATATGCGTATTTCCGGGCACTTTTGACCCTATCACGCTTGGCCATAAAGACGTAATAGACCGGGCCCTCGATCTGTTCGATGAGTTGATCATCGCCATAGGCGTTAATTCCAGCAAGGTGCCTATGTTCGCCCTGGAACAACGCCTGCAATGGATCCGCGATATCTATAAGGACGAGCCGCGGATAAAAGCCGCCTCCTACCAGGGTCTTACCGTGGATTTCTGTAAGGAGAACAATGCCCGGTATATCCTGAGGGGTATCCGCTATGTAAATGATTTTGAATACGAAAAAGCGATCGCAGATGTGAACCGGGCCATGGATGACAAGCTGGAAACCATCTTCCTCACCTGCACGCCCCAGTATACCAGCATTGCTTCCACCCTGGTGCGGGATATTATCCGCAACAAAGGCAATGTATCCCAGTTCCTGCCGGCAGAAGTGCTGGCCTCACTGGAGAAACTGGAGGCGCCGGAACCCCGCCCGTAGACTATGACTGTCAGCTATCAATGTTTGCTTATGTTGATAGTTAACAGCTTAAGAACATGCTGATAGTCAATATATACATACGCAGCAATAGCTAAAAGCTAACCTGCTCATCACTAAAGCTAATTTTTATGAAGCCTATCTGGCATTCCCTGGATGTATCACTGGATCAGCTGAATGAATGGTCCGCAGGCACTATGGCGCATTACCTGGGTATGGAGTTTACAGAGATAGGGCCGGATTGCCTGCGCGCAATGATGCCGGTGGATCACCGCACCATACAGCCATATGGGTTATTGCATGGCGGCGCTTCCGCAGCGCTGGCAGAAACGGTAGGCAGCGTAGCTTCCAGCCTGGTCATCGACCCCCAGAAAAGTATCTGTGTTGGATTGGAGATCAATGCCAATCATATAAAAGGCGTACGGGAAGGGTATGTACATGCCCTTGCAAAGCCCCTGCACCTGGGCGCCACCACCCATGTATGGGATATCCGCATAACAGATGACCACCATAAACTGGTCTGCATCAGCCGGCTGACGGTGGCCATATTACCAAAAAGGGATTAATAAAAACAGCCGTTAGCAATAGCCACCGGCATGTTGGCAGAAGTGTACTGCTAAAAGCTAAAGCCTGCTTTCGTAAATACGTCCTGTATATTTTGATAGGAGAATTTCAGGTACTTGCCCAGATTTTCCGGCTTGATCCATTGTATATCCACAATATCCTCCTCGATCTGCGGTATTGTTAGCTCTGTACCAGTGAATTGCATCCTGTACCAGTATACGTGTTTCAGCACTTTTTTACTCTTGGTGGGATAGTAGTGAAAGGTTTCCGTGATCTTTTCCCCCAGTGTAATGCTGTGCAGGCCGGTTTCTTCCTTTACTTCCCGTACTGCGCATTCCTCCAGGCTTTCACCCTCATCCAGTTTACCCTTGGGCAGGTCCCATTTGCCCCGGCGGAACATCAGCAATATTTCGCCCGCTGCATTGGTGATCAATCCTCCCGCCGCCACCAGCACTGTAAAATGGCCTTTAATAGACTCCAGCAGCCGTTGCGTGTCTGTCTGCACGAAGACCGCCGCTGAGATCTCCCCACTTTCCAGGGCTTGCAGCGTCTGGCTGATGGCCGCTGCATCCGGTTTAGGACAAACAGGCGCTTCCAGGTATTCCGCAGGGATATCTTTCTGGTTGGCCGATACGATCAAAGGTCTTTCGTTTAGATAGATTGTAATAGTCTTTTCCATAGGACAAAAATAGTTATATGTCTACAAAGTCTGCAATGCCTGATTGCAAATCCGTACCCGCGTGGGCAAGATTGCGTGTCACCCACAGGGCAAGGACTGCGTATAAAATACGTATACTATATACGTAGATTCACCGCTAAATGTGATAAGAATCTGTGTAAAGATTACAATAAATTATTAACGGTGGATGGCCGGCAGGGAACGGGACAGTTGCCAGGGCAGGCAGGTAGTTACCAGGTTGGTGGTTGGTGGCAGTGGAGAAGTAGCGGGCTCCACGGGGAGGGTACGTGGGGCTAGCGGTGCTTACCAGGGCCGTGGTGACGGCAGTGAGATTAGCGGGCTCCATTGGGAGGGCGCCTGAGAGCTAGCGGTTTTTATCAGGTCAGTTGTGATGGCAGTGAGATTAGCGGGCTCCATTGGGAGGGCGCCTGAGAGCTAGCGGTTTTTATCAGGTCAGTTGTGATGGCAGTGAAGAGTTAGCGGGCTCCACTGGAGGACGGCCCGGTCTGGCAGTTTTTGATTACGAAGCTGTATGTCCTTTAGCATTCCGGCTCCGCCGGAACAGCGCTGGCATCAGGGCTGCGGCCTGCAGCAGGTAAAGAACACCAGCAAACTCCATCAATTTCCAAATAAAAACCGCAAAAAATGGCGCGATGCCATAATTTTGCCCCCCATATGAGTAATATCAGTGAAAAACAGGTAGCCGAAAAGCTGCTCCAGGTGCAGGCGGTAAAACTGCGCCCGGCTGAGCCCTTTACCTGGGCCTCCGGCTGGAAATCGCCCATTTACTGCGATAACCGTAAATTGTTATCATTCCCTTACGTACGCGACTATATTAAGTCCGAGCTGTGCAACGTAGTGTTCAGCGAGTACCCGGATGCCGCCGTTATTGCCGGTGTAGCCACTGCAGGTATACCGCATGGCGCCCTGGTGGCAGACCAGCTGAAGCTGCCCTTTATCTATGTACGCTCCAAACCCAAGGAACACGGTATGGGCAACCGTATCGAAGGCGTATTGCAGCCCGGCCAGCCGGTTGTAGTGGTAGAAGACCTGATCTCTACCGGCAAAAGCAGCCTGGAAGCCGTACAGGCCATCCGGGAGGCAGGAGGGGAAGTAATTGGTATGGTATCCATCTTCAATTATGGTTTTGATATAGCCGTGCAGGCATTTGCCGAAGCGGGCGTGCCTTTCCGCTCCCTCAGTAATTATAACGCATTGATAGAGCTGGCAGTAGAAAAAGGAACAGTATCCGCGGACGAGCAACGCACCCTGGAAGCCTGGCGCACCGGTCCCGACCAATGGGGAAGATGATAAAATAATTGTGCAGATGTACCGGTACGCAATTGTGCAGGTGGTGATATTTTTCCTTAACTTTCGGTGTTAAAACATTTTTTTTTATGCGTATCATCAAGTTAGTAATGGTAATGCTGATTGCTTTCGCAGGCACTGCCATGGCGCAATCCAAGAAAGGCACACTCGTTACCGCTAAGATCAGTACACCTACCGTACAATGCCAGGAAGCCAAAGACATTATTGAAAAGTACATGTTGCGCGAAGAAGGCGTTGCTTCCACCAAAGTGGACTTTAAGAAACAGCTCGCTACGGTTAAATTTTACTCTGACCGCACCAATATCGAGAACGTGAAAACTGCCATTGCCAATGCCGGCTTTGATGCGGACAACGTAACTGCTGATACAGAGGCCTATAACAGGCTGCCTACCTGCTGCAAGAAACCGGAAGACGGTGGTGGGCATCCCAAACATAAGTAGTTTATCAAACAAGAGATATGGATCCCGTTCCGGTAACACTGGAACGGGATTTTTTTATGTCAACCAGGGGGACATGTCAACACAGACTTTATTAGTCAATCCCTGGCTAAATTCCAATTCCTGGCTAAATTCCAATTCCCGGCTTTAAATCCAATCTCTGGTTTAGAGATCTGGCTTAAAATTCCAATTCCCAGCGCAATATGTCAATTCCCGGCACGCATAACGTATTATTCAACGCCCTGAAACACCACCTGGGGGCCATCGGTCATTTAATAGCCTCTTGTCCGGTGGCGGAGCTGCCGCAGCGGCTAAAAGTGCTGGGCAATTCACAAATGGACCTCTACCTGGGGCGGCTAAGTGAAACAGACATTGCCCGGGAGACCATCCTGGCATTAGCAGCAAACGGCATTACCTCGCACACTCAATACGCCAGCTGGCTGCAGGACCATCACGGTTACCGTACTATCATCCTATCGGATCATTCCGCATGGATCTTACGGGCAGGGAAGGAGGAGGAGCGGTACATCCACCTGCATCCCGGACGCTATTCCCCGGATAGCGTACGCGTAAAAGCCACCGTCCTGAAAACGGCTATTGCCTTATGGATTTACCTGAAACATGAGTTGATCACCACCATTGATCTCGCCACCCTGAACCGGGTACGCAGGGAGGTATTGGATCTATCCCCTATAAAAGAACTGGCTGAAAGCAAGCATATCCTGCAAATTATTGATATCCTGAAATCGGTTAACGGGCAGAGGGATTAACGGATAAAGTTATAAGCAGACCTGCGGACCAATATCAGATCGACATCGTTGCAATCTGCGGATTATCAAGCCTATGCATGATGGAATGAGCGTATAAATAACGCTGAAGACAATCTCTAAATACCGTTGAAGACAATCATTGCCCCTGCATAAATAGCAATGGTAACCTCATCACGGTGCGGAAAACCTCTTGGCGCTGATTAGAAGAATTTTAACGGCTGGGTGGTTTCACATTTAATAGGGAATGGAAAATAAATGCCTCCTTTGCCTACCTTACAATTCCCGGTGGCCCTGATAGTAACCTCTTTATTGGCCAAAGCGCTCCAGGCATTTTTGAAGACGTTCTCCATATTTACTTCCAGCTTTACCGGGAAGTAAAAAGTGTCCTTTGCCGGTATGCGGATCACAGTATCCTGTATGGAGTGGCCTACCTGGGTATCATCGAAGAAAAGATCAAAATCCGCATCCTTTAGCTGCAGATTGAAGTTATTAGGGTTATAATAAGCCAGAGTCATCCGTACAATACTTTTGCTAAAACCAAGGTTATCAAGGGCTATACCGGCTACCCGCACAAACTGCAGATCTTTAACTTTCTCGCAGGAACTGGCCATGCCCCAAACGGCTAATATCACTAGAATAAGACGGAGACTTTTCTTCATGCGCCAAAATTAACCGAAATACCGGTAGCCCCGAAAGCAGCCTCATAAAATTCACAAAATCTAAACAAATATGGAATGGTAAACGAAAGATGAAAGGGAAGAACTGATACTATTTTACCAAGTGAAAAAGTAGGGGAATGATACCTTTTTTGTAGTTTATGCTCGGTAGCCGGCTTTTTTACGTGACGCTCAGGCTTCGCATTGACATCATCCGGTATCGCTAAAATCCGATCTGGGAGTTACATTTTATCCCATTTATTATCATTGCAAACCATATTCTCAATGCATTTTCTGCAAATTATGTTGCCAATAATGGATCGATTTTTCTATTCATGGGGCAAATTAAACGCAGCATTTGGTACTTCAAATCGACAAATGCCGATTTATATCGCTAATAATAGGGATTGATTTTCCTCCCATTTGACGGCAAGGTAAACACAGTATCTGACGTTTAATATCGATAAAGGCCGATTTGTGATGCCAGCGATGCAGATTTTTGTCGCCGCTGATGGATCGATTTCCTCTCCATTTACCAGCAAATTTTAACGCAATATTTGTCGTTTAATATCGACAAAAGCCGATTTATATCGCCACAGATGGATCGATTTTCTTCCCAATTACCAACAGATATTAAGGCAATATCCTGCTTTAATATCGACAAATTCCGATTTATCCTACCTCAGGGGGATCAATTTTCTTCCCATTTATCGGCAAATCTTAACGCAATATTTGGCACTTAATATCGGGAATTGTCGATTACCATCAACAATAATCAGTCAACTTCGACTATTTTTGAACCAATCTAACCCTGTTTTTCCCTCATCGAAATCGGCAAATTCCAATCTATTAACTGGTCGATTTTCATATTTTCCGGCGTTAAATCAGTTCGATTTTCAGTCATATTAAATCGTTTAATGCCGATTTTAGACGATCGCGCCGCTGCCAGTTTACCTGTTTTTGGGATCAATATCTTCTCTGTTGTTACCGATAGAACCCGGTTATAAAATTGAATTTCTCATCTCAAGGTTTATCAATTACGACAACCAGAATCCAAATTAACCAGCCCCATCCTTATCGAGTGTAGGACCATTTTTTAACTGCCGGGGCAGGAGCATACCAACCCCAGCCGTATCGTTTTTCTCCAGATTTACACTTAATTCCGCTTCCTTAACCCTCCGCCTCATGTTTCACTTAAAGCTTTAAAACAGCTTGAAAATGAATAAAAAAGGTACTAATTACTTTAGTATTTTTGCATTCATCTAAAATTTTGCTTTAACAGCCATTTTGCTAACTTTTATAGCATATTTTTTATTTTTCTATGAACTGTTTTACAGGTACTTAAAGTGAATTATTAATTGGATAATCTTAGAATGCTCAACAACTGATATCATAGGTTTTTACATCGTTCGTTACAAATTTTGACATTATGACAGAACTAGCAAATAACACAACATTAATCATTGAATCACAATACTTTCCAGTAATTTCTTACTATACAACTTTAATTAAACACCACATATTACAGATAGAGAGATATGAGCACTATCAAAAGCTCAGTTATCGCAACCGTTGCTACATTGCAGGGCCTAATGGTCCTATCCTTTTGAGCGTTCCCCTGGCCAAAGGAAAAAACCAGCGGACCGTCATGAAGGATGTCCGGATCAGCAATGAAGAAAAATGGCAAGACCTCCATTGGAAGACCCTGGTGTCTGCTTACCGCCGTTCCCCCTGGTTCGAATATTATGAAGACGATCTCCAGGGACTTTATGAAAAGCCGTTCGAATTCCTGTTGGATTGGAATATGGCATGCTTCGAATGGGCTAACCGGATATTGGGGTATGATGGTGAGATAACTTTTACCGACAAGTATGAAAAGAAGTATGACCCAGCTACCGGCATTACTGATAGCCGGGACTTTCTAAAACCGGCTGCCCGGGAAGCGCAATGGCAGGGTCCGGAATACACCCAGGTGTTCCAGGAGAGAACGGGGTTTATACCCAACCTGAGTATACTGGACCTGATCTTCTGCGAAGGCAAACACAGCCTGGCCATGCTGCAGCAGAATCCGTTACGCTAAAGCAGACAAGGCAGTTGTTACCAGTGTAAATACAGCTGCGGCCGGTATTATGTATTGACGACCGGCAGGGGCCAGGCCTGGTATTTACCGGTGGAAAAAGGGCAATGGATGGTTATTGGGTATCTGGCAGCGAATGCATGCTGTTTAGCCATCCACTGCCAGACGCCAAAGGTGGGTTTACCTATACCTTATGTACTGTCGTAAGCACCCGGAAGCCGGCCTTTTGATCTTACTAACCATTTGAACATGAGCCGGTTAATTGCTACCGGGGTCAGGAGGTAGCTGTGGGAATCAATAACTATTTGATATACAGATAGTTAATATCTGGTTGGCTCAATAATGCGCCAGTCAATCTCCCCGCGTTAAATTCCCTGTTACCTACTTAATATGTTGATTCGTAATTATTTACTCTTATATGACCGTTCCCCCCAAAAAGATGAAAATTTTTTGTCCCGGCAATAGAACAAAATATTTAGCTTTGCAACCAATTTTGCTGGGTTTCGAACTGACGTAGGTGTGTAAACCAGGAGTTTTCCAGCTAAGCCTGAGTTTAAATTTTATTATTAACCTAAAATTCATTCACAGATTTAGATGAACAACACCTACACGGATCTCGTGAATCAAACCTTTGAATTCCCCCAGGATGGATTTGAGGTGAAGGATAACTACCTGGAGTTTAATGGACTGGATATTAAGGCGTTGATCGATAAATATGGCACGCCGTTCAAGTTGACCTACCTGCCCAAAATTGGAATGCAGGTGAACAAGGCCAAAAAGATGTTCCAGGATGCCATTAAAAAGAACCGGTACGACGGGAATTATTATTATTGTTACTGCACCAAGAGCTCTCACTTCTCCTTTATTATGGAGGAAACGTTGAAGCATGGTGTGCATATCGAAACATCTTTCGCATACGATATTGATATTATCAATAAATTATACGAACGGAAGAAGATAAGTAAAGAGACCTTTGTAATTTGCAACGGATATAAGACCAAATCATATACCCGGGCAATATCCCGCCTTATTAACAGCGGCTTCAAGAATGTGATACCCGTGCTGGATAATAAGGAAGAGCTGGAGGAGTACCAGAAGCATGTACGCCCTAAGGAGCCGGTTAAACTCGGCCTCCGGATAGCAGCTGAAGAGGAGCCCACCTTTGACTTTTATACGTCCCGCTTAGGCATCCGCTCCCGTGATATACTGGAGTTCTATGTTGATAAGTTAAAAGGCAATGATAAGTTCGAGCTGAAAATGCTGCACTTTTTCATGAACAAAGGTATTAAGGACGATATTTACTACTGGAGCCAGTTCAACAGGGTGCTGAACCTTTACTGCCAATTGAAGAAGATCTGCCCGGAACTGGATAGTATTAATATAGGAGGAGGTTTTCCGATTAAACATTCCCTCGGTTTTGACTACGATTATAACTACATTGTAAACGAGATCGTAGCCACTATCAAGAATGTGTGTAAGAAGAACAAGGTACCCGTACCGGACATCTACACAGAATTTGGTTCTTATACAGTAGGCGAAAGCGGCGCAGTGATATACAGTGTAATAGGCGAGAAGATGCAGAACGACCGTGAGAACTGGTATATGATTGACAGCTCTTTTATTACTACACTGCCGGATACCTGGGGCATAGGGGAAAAGTTCCTGATGCTGCCCATCAACAAATGGGACCAGGAGTACCAGGAGGTGCACCTGGGAGGGCTTACCTGCGATGGGTATGACTTCTATACTTCGGAAGAGCATATCAACGCGGTGTTCCTGCCCAAGCTAAGTAATGGGGAGCCGTTGTACATCGGCTTCTTCCATACAGGCGCCTACCAGGATCAGCTAAGCGGCTATGGAGGTATTAAACACTGCCTCATCCCATCACCGAAACACGTAATTGTAGGATACGACAAAAACGGGCAGCTCAAGGATTGGCTGTATGCCAAAGAGCAGAGCGCCCAGAGTATGTTAAAGATTTTGGGTTATTAAAAAAATGGGTTAGTAATCCACCTGAAAACCCCTCCATTTTTGGAGGGGTTTACTTTTTGTAATAGTATTTTAACAAGTTCCAGGAAGGGCGCTCCTTCGGTTTAGGTTCGCTTGAGGTTCGCTTAAGATATACTTGCGCCTAAATGGTGAAAATACTATCAGTTACACTGCTTTCTCCGGGTATCTATCACGTACACGATCTTCCAGCCTTCCTCGAGTTTTACCAGTTGAAAGGAGTTTACTCCGCAATGGCTGAACTGCTGTCCCAAGTAAAATTTATAGGGCGTCCATACACTGGCCAGCTTATCATCAATAGCGATATGCCCGTATTCGATACGTTCATCCCACACGTCCGTGTGAGGCTTACCTACCGCATTAAGGAACTCCTGTAATGGTTCAGTCCGTACCGCAACCGGTTTGCCAGCCGGACTGCTGATGGTCTGCAGTACGGCGCCCGGGGCGAACGCGCCCTTTACCAGACTGCTATCGCCCTTATGCATGCCTTCAAACAATTGTCCAATGGTCTTTTTAACGGCTGCCTCCTCGCCATCCTGCAATGGGGCTGCCTTCGGCGTAGTGTTGGTGCTCCAGCAAAGCAATAAAAGGAACAAGGGGCGCAGAGAAGAAATCAGTAACATATTAAAGTAAATAATAAGTGAAAGGAATGTTAAAAATTACAACTTTTTGGTATTACGGAATAGGGAAGGGGTGACATATCTTTGTGGTCTCCAGAATTCATCCGTCTTATTTTTCCCTAACGCCTTTGAAATTTTTTCCTTAACCCATGCCATGGAATAGGCTCTTCAGCATTACTGGGGAGCTTTTTTATTTGTACCCTCTTCAAGATTGGAGTGCTGCAGCAGGCCGATGGCTGTTTCGCATTGTTTCTCTATCTCCGTAAAGCAGGCCTCCAGCAGTTCCAGATCACCTTCCAGGTAACGGGTCTTACCGGAGCGGGAAAGGCCCTTTACCAGGATGAACTGTTTGGTAAGGTTCTGGCGGATCAGGGCGGAATGTTGTTTCTGCTGCTGCATAGTGCGCCGCTGCTCCAGGATCATAATATTATGGTAATGGCGCCCCAGTACCCGGATAATGAACAGGATAAATAAGGCTGTTAGCACAGGCGCCGCCCCGTAAATGTTCTCCGTGGTGTATGCAGGGGAAGGGAATAGCACCAGGTGGCTGCTCTTAATAAAAGCTGCCAGTCCCAGGTAACCACACAACAGACTGCCCAGTAACAGGGTGGTAGTCAGGTTGGTGGTGAGATAGCAAAAGAAGATGCTCAAGATCCAGATAATGGCGTACAGCAGGGAAATGTCCTGATTATTAAGGAACGAGGACATTATAGAAAACGAAAGCGTGCTTAATGCCGCCACCGCACCGGTGGTTTGCGTGGGTACCCGCTTTTTCAGCATGGCCATGCACAGCAGGCACATAAGCAGGAAAAAGGGATAAAGTAGTAATTGTGTGGTATTTTGATAGTATAGCGTAAAGAAGATCTCCGGCAGGATAAGCAGGATGTGAAAGAAGACATAGTCAAATATCAGCTTGATATTTTGATGCTCCCGGCTGTCCGCGCTTTTTCGTAACGCAGTGCCTATCACAGCTTTCTCAACTGCGTTATAGAGTTTTCCGGCTATTGCCCACCTGTATTTGGCTTTGCGTGCCATATTAGTTTGGTTAGAAGGCAAATTATCATATTAAAATAGCATAGCCGTTAAACGTTTGTGTGAATTATATAATAGTATTTGACGGGGTATAAATGAAAAAAGTCCCGGAAGATAACCTCCAGGACTTGACAAAATCCACTAAATCTATTGATCCTTAACACTTAAGCAACTGTGATGGACTTGCTTTTAGGTAAATCCTGCTCTTTCTTAGGCAGTTGTACCTGCAGCACTCCATTTTCATATTTAGCCTGGATCTTTTCAGCATCTACTGTTTCGTCAAGGCTAAAAGAGCGTTTGAAGGAGCGGAAGCTGAATTCACGACGGATCTGCTTCTGGTCTTCATTTTTCTGTTCTGCTTTCTTTTCGGCGCTGATGGTCAGCACGTTGTTCTCCAGGTTAATTTTGAAGTCTTCCTTAGACCAGCCGGGCACTAATATATCCAGTGCATAAGTTTCTTTGGATTCCTGGATGTTTACCGGGGGATAGGTACCAAAGAAATCGTTGGTCAGCACATCGTCTTTCCATACGCGGGCGGTATTATTAAATACTTCGTCGATTAAGCCGCCAAATGTTCTGTGTGCAGGGTGATGATTAAATTTTACGAGTGTCATAGCTTATAAAGTTTTTTTGGTTTGACTGAGTTATTTGTTTTTGTTCGTCAACGCCTGAACATAATCAAATGGAATACCATGGCATAAAAAGAGAAAAATTGCCAGTATTTGCCCTAGGGGTCGTGACACTATGTCTTATTTTAACTGATTTATATGACAAAAAGTCTTTTTGGAATGATTGTTTTAAAAAGTGGAGCGATATAATTAACTTTGTGGGATCAAAAATTCCTAAAAAACAAGTAAAAATTATAGAGATATGTATCCTGCGGAATTAGTAATGCCAATGAAGGCAGAGTTAACAGATAATGGCTTTGAAGAACTGCTGACCCCTCAGGCAGTAGATGACACATTGAAGAAAGAAGGTACTACGCTGGTAGTGATCAATTCTGTATGCGGCTGCTCCGCTGGCACTGCCCGTCCGGGTGTATTGCTGGCTGTAGCGCACAGCGAAAAGAAACCTGATCGTCTTGCCACCAGTTTTGCAGGTTTTGATATGGCGGCTGTACAACAGCTCCGTTCGCACCTGTTACCTTACCCGCCCTCTTCTCCCTCTATCGCACTATTTAAGAACGGCGAGCTGGTACATTTCATTGAGCGTCACATGATAGAAGGCCGTCCTGCGCAGATGATTGCCGCTAATCTTGCAGACGCTTTTGAGCAGTACTGCTAAAAATTCCCTTCCTCTTAACAGGGGGAATTTGGAAATTGCGATTTTTACAGCTTACTTTGGTGGTTTGATTTTCCTTTTGATTAATTCGGCTTTGTTCATAGGAAAACTCAGATCACCAAATTTTTTATAGCCATTATGTATCCTAATTTATATTACGCGTTTAAAGACCTGTTCGGCGCTGAACTCCCTTTCCTGAAAATCTTCCAGACATTTGGTTTCTTCGTAGCAATCGCTTTCCTGGCGGCTGCCTACGTATTGACCGTTGAATTGAGGAGACGGGAGCGCCTGGGCTGGTTACAAGGCGTACAGGAAACCATTGAGACCGGGAAGGCGGCTACTGCTCCTGAACTGGTATGGAATGGCGTGCTGGGTTTTCTCCTGGGATTTAAGGTCATAGGCGCTTTATTGGATTGGGGCACAGTATCCCAGGATGTACAGGGATTTGTGATGTCCGGCCAGGGTAACTGGATTGCCGGTATTGTACTGGGCGCGGGGCTGGTTTGGTTGAAATATAATGATAAGAAGAAGAAAGCCACCGCCGCTCCTAAAAAAGAGACGATCGTGGTAATGCCTCATCAGCGGGTACCGGATTTTACCGTTATGGCGGCGATAGCCGGTTTGATAGGCGCCAAAATATTCCATAACCTGGAGAACTGGAACGATTTTGTCCAGGATCCCTGGGGCTCCCTGATCTCTTTCAGCGGTCTTACGTTTTATGGCGGGTTAATAGTGGCGGCTATTGTTATTATAAGATACGCTAATAAAAAACACATCAACACTTTTCACCTGATAGATAGCGCGGCTCCCGCACTGATGCTGGCCTATGGCGTAGGTCGTATGGGGTGCCACTTTGCCGGCGACGGTGACTGGGGTATTAATAACCCCCGTCCTAATCCTTTTTCCTGGCTGCCCAACTGGGCCTGGGCCTATAACTATCCTCATAACGTAGTGAACGAGGGTATTCCTATTCCAGGCTGTGATGGTAAGTATTGCCATATGCTGGCGGTACCCGTATATCCTACGGCGTTATATGAGATCATTGTCTGCATTTTATTGTTCCTTGTATTATGGAGCATCCGTAAGAAGATCACCATCCCGGGCGTTATCTTCGGCATCTACCTGATGCTTAACGGTATTGAAAGATTCTTTATTGAAAAAATAAGGGTGAACACCCGGTATAGTATTTTCGGTTTCCATCCTACACAGGCAGAGATCATTTCCTCCCTGATGGTAATAGGAGGGGCAGTGCTCATCTGGTACAGCCGTAAAGTCTATTCTGCAAAAACCACTTCCTGATCTCCTATGTATCGACATCCTGCTTTAGTGCCATTGTCGCATGAACATCAGCGCCTGTTATTTGTATGCCGTTACCTGAAAAAAGATGCGGCGGCTTATGAAGGTTTTCCACTGGAAACGCAGGCTAAACTGGCGTATATCGTAAAAGTTTTCCAGGAAGTAATGGTGCCGCATATCCAGAAAGAAGAATATCTCTTTGAGTCCTGCGCTGGTAAAGACGCCGAACTGGATGCCCTTATACAGGAGCTTACCGCGGAGCACCAGCAGATCTCCCGCATGTACAGCGCGCTTACGGAAAATACAGACCTCGAGGATGCCATGGACCAACTGGCCCGCAGCCTGGAAGAGCATATCCGTAAGGAAGAACGCCTACTGTTTGAGCTGTTGCAGCAGAAACAGGCCGGGTGGCTGGATCGCATTAGCTGGGAAAACTAATGTGCTCATGCGTGTGCGCAGATGAAGTCCTTATTTAGCCGTCATTGATATAATTGCCTTGTGAGGTATTTACCGGTGTACAGGGCCTATTGAGGAGGCTGTAAGCCTGCGCTGATCAGCGTAATAACACGTTCGTACCCGTTTTCACCGGTTATTTTTACCGGAACCTACCAATTTGCCGCCACTTACCGGCTAAAACCTCCATTTCACCTAAAATGCTTTGTCCCTCAGGGAGGGCAGGGATACCTTTGACTCGTCAATAACAGGAAAAAGAATTGCCAAACAGTAGCCAATGATTAACGGGATCAGTTGATCAGCCAGAGCGTAAAGCAGAAACCTTGCAACTTATGTAGTGTTCAATCGTCTTTTTAAATGTTCCGGATCAGTTTTTTTACCAATCGTCCCCATTTAGCTACCGTTTGTGTAAAACTATGTACTATGCAATGCATAATACCTACCTTTACACTGTAGTTGTCAAAGAAAGGTTCTATATATCTAAACAAACTATTGTTCGAAAGAAATTTACACTTATAAATCCGTCCTTATATGAAACAGTTAATCGCACTGTTTACCTTCTGTAGCATCACCGTCAGTGCCCTGAAACCAGCTTTTGCACAAAATTCGTTACCGGTTAAATTAAACGGGCAGGTAACGCAGGCCGGCAATAAACCGGTAGAATTTGCCACTGTTACCCTGTTAAAGGCAAAAGATTCCTCTTTAGTAAAAGGCGCCATTGCTGATGTGAATGGCCGCTATGAGTTTGAGAATATTAAACAGGGCCGGTACCTGGTTGCCGCCGCATATGTTGGCATGACCCGGGAATTCAGCAAACCGTTTGAAGTAACCGGCGCTAACGCTACAATGGAAGTAGCGCCCGTTACACTGGCCGTAGACGCCAAAAATCTGAAAGAAGTGAACGTAACCGCCAAGAAGCCCTTTATAGAACAACGTGCAGATAAAATGGTGGTGAATGTGGAGAACAGTATAGTAGCCGCCGGCGGAACTGCCATGGAAGTGCTGCAGAAATCTCCCGGCGTTACCGTAGATAAAGATGATAACATCTCCCTGAAAGGAAAAAACGGCGTGATCATCATGTTAGATGGCAAGCCTACCAATATGAGTCCCCAGGATGTTGCCCAGCTGCTGAAAAATATGTCAAGTAACAACGTTGAGCAGATAGAGCTCATCGCCAATCCTTCCGCCAAGTACGACGCAGCGGGCAACGCCGGGATCATTAACATCAAACTGAAAAAGAACAAGAACTACGGTACTAACGGTAGTATTAACCTGGGCGCCGGTCATGGCCGTTCCCCCATCTATAATGGAGGGTTGACCCTGAACCACCGCAATGGTAAAGTGAACCTGTTTGGTAATTATAACTACAACCACCGTGAGAATGATGAGCGCCTGGGGATCTACCGCACCGGTAATACTGACGGTAAACTCAACGTGTTCGACCAGTATAACCTGATGAAGAACAAGTCAGATTACCACTCCGCTAAAGCAGGCCTGGATTACTTCCTCAGCAAAAACCACACAATAGGCGTAATGGTGGATGCCTCTTTCAATAACTGGGGCAGCCCCGGTACCGCCACTACCTCCATTGGCGATGGCAAAAAGATCGATTCAACACTGATCACCCGCACAGAGAACGCTTCCGACTGGAACAGGGTGGCCTATAATATCAACTATAAAGGAGTACTGGATACCACCGGTAAGGAGCTGAATATAGACCTGGACTATGCCAGGAACAGGTCTAGCCAGGAGTCTAATATCTTTGCCTCCACCTGGGCCAGCACCGGTAAGGAGTACCTGCGCGGCGATACTTCCCGCAACCTTACACCCTCTACCATTGATATTAAGACCATCAAGGCAGATTATACCCATCCGCTGAAAAACCAGGCTAAGTTTGAAGCCGGCTTTAAGATCAGCTTTGTGGAAACGGATAATGACGCCCGTTTTGACTCCCTGCGCCAGACCAAATGGGTGTATGATGTTAACCGCTCCAATCACTTTATATATAAGGAGAATATCAATGCGGGTTATATCAACTTCCATAAACAGTTCAAGAAAATAGGTATCCAAGCGGGCCTGCGTGGTGAGCAAAGCCATGTAAAAGGCAATTCCCTTACGCTGGACCGGGTTACAGATACTACTTATTTTAACCTGTTTCCCAGTGTATTCGTGAGCTACGCTGCCAGTAAGAACCACCAGCTGGGCTTCTCCTACAGCCGCAGGATCCAGCGCCCCAGTTACGAAGACCTGAACCCGTTCGAATACTATCTGGACCGTTATACGATCGCTGCCGGCAACCCGTACCTGCGCCCCCAGTATTCCAACAACTTCGAGATCACACATACGTTTAAGCAGTTCCTGATCACTTCCTTAGGATATGCCCATACCACCAATATGATCACCCGTATCGTGGAGGCAGGTAAGGACCCGGTTACCGGCGACAGCACCGTGCTGCGGTATAAGTTCCTGAACGTGGCCAAGTCCGACAATTTTAACCTGAACATCTCCATGCCGCTACCCATTACAAAGTGGTGGAGCAGCTTCACCAACCTGTCCGGCAACTATAGCAAGTACCAGACCGTGGTGAACAACAGCCAGGTAAACCTGGATGCATTTGGTTTCTTTGGCCGCACCCAGCACACCTTTACCCTGCCCAAAGGCTTCTCAACAGAAGCGGTGTTCTTCTATGTATCTCCCCAGATCTCCCAGGAAGGCCTGTTTAAGATGAAAGCGATGTATGGCCTGGACCTGGGTATTCAGAAGCAGATACTGAACAAAAAGGGCACTATCAAGCTGAGCATGAGCGATGTGTTTAATAATCAACGTTTTCAGGGCACATTTGACAATGCCGGCTATTATACCCGGGTAATGAGCAAATGGGAAAGCCAGCAGGTGCGCCTCAATTTCACGTATCGCTTTGGTAACACCAACGTAAAAGCCGCCCGCGCCCGTAAAACCGGTCTTGAAGACGAGCAGAACCGCGTGAAGCAGGGAGGGAACTAATAAATAATTGGTTGACAGTCAGTGGTTCCGGCCTTTCATCCACCCCCAACTGCCCGCTGTCAGCTATCAAAGCCTACTGGTTTTTTAGGTATATATAAGGATGGAAGAAGCGCGGCTCAGTAGGCCGCGTTTCTCTTTTCAGGATTTTTTTAGAAAAGCATGCAACCTTTTCACACCTTATCGTCTTTATAATGCAAGCATTAACCAATAACTTGAATCCAACGCCCGTAACAGACCAACTGGTGGCCCGCTGTAAAAAGGGAGACGTACGCGCTTTTCGCGAGTTGTACGATGCTTATTCCACCGCGATGTATAATATCTGTCTGAGAATGACAGGTAATGTAAGCGATGCGGAAGATACCCTGCAGGAGGCCTTTATACAGGTGTTCGGTAATATTCAGCGGTTAGAGCAGGCAGGCAGTATAACTGCCTGGATCAAGCGTATCGTGGTGAACCATTGTTTAAGCCACCTGCGCCGCAAGAAAGTATACTTTGAAGAAGTGGAGGAAATAGAGGTAGAGGAGGAGCAGAGCGTAGATGAGGCAGGTTTCAGCGGTACCGTGCAAGCTGTAAAGGAAGCTATTGCAGCATTACCGGTAGGGTATAAGACGGTATTGAACCTCTACCTGTTTGAAGAATACTCCCATAGGGAGATCGCCAACATGCTGGATATTTCGGAGTCTACCGTAAAGACCCAGTATATGCGGGCAAAGGAAAAGGTAAGACAAATGGTAAAGGAAAGGATATAAAAAACGTATCGATGTCTGAAAAGAACCTGGAAGATTTTATCCGGCAGCACCGGGCCGGTTTTGAGGAGGAGGGGCCCAGCCCCCGGGTGTGGAAAGGCCTCGAGCAGCAGCTGAAGGCCCAGCAGCGCCCGGCTGGTGTGGTGCACATGCTGAAGCGCCATTGGCTCAAAGCAGCTGCCGTATTAGTGTTGGTAGTGAACAGTGTAATGATATATCAGTTCCTGCAATTTAAAAAGCAGCAGCAGGACCTGGGAACGATAGCGCCGGAATTACAGGAGGCCAGGGTGTATTATACCTCCCAAATAGAACAGCGGCTGGATGATATACGCAAGTATCCGCCAGAAGCCCTGGGGCTGGACAGCACCGCCCGTAAAGAGCTGGAATTGCGCAACGATACCTACGATATGCTGGAAAAGGAGCTGCAGGCCAATCCCGGCAACGAACGTATCCGCTCCGCTATGGTCCGTTATTACCAGCTAAAGCTGGACCTATTAGACAAAATATTGGAAGAACTGCAGGCAAAGCAGCCCGCAACCAAAACATTCAATCATCATGAGCGTGAAATCTAACCTTCTACTCCTTTTATTATTGCCTGTGTGGGCCTTTGCCCACCAGGGAGATTCCGAGTTCAAACGTACGGTAACGAAGGAGTTTACAGTGAACAACAAAGCTAATTTTACGGTATCTAACAAATACGGCAAGATCATCGTACACACCTGGCCCAAGAACCGGATAAAGGCTACCGTTATTATTACAGGATTTGGTAAGAACAATTCTGAAGCACAGGAAATAGCCAATGGAGTAGATATACAAAGCAATGCCGATGCTGGTAATGTGACCATGCAGACCAATTACAGTGCCAGCGGCGGTAGTAAATGGTTTCCCTGGGGAAGCAACCGCAAGGATTCCAAGGATTATGTGAACATAGATTATGAGTTGTATGTGCCCAGCAGCCTGGAGCTGCTTACGCTGGAAAACAACTTTGGCGATGTGATAACAGATGCACTGCCATTTGCTGCCAAGATGCGCCTGAACTACTGTTTCTACGCTATCCGCGAAGCGGCCAAAACGCTGGAGCTGGATATGAACTATTGCAGCAAAGGCAAGATAGATAAGGCCGGTAATCTGATCATAAAAGCCAACTACTCTGATATACGCTGCGATGAAGCAACGAGTATGGATGTGAAGTCAAATTACTCAGACTATACACTGGGCTCCCTGGGTTCGCTGGTAGCAAAATCGAACTACAGCGATTATAAAATAAGGCAGTTGGGCAGTATTGAAACAAACTCCAATTACAGCGATTTCAACGTGACCAATTTGAGTGAAAGCACGGATCTGAGGCTGGTGTATGGGGATTTTAAAGCCAAAGAAGTAGCGGTTGGATATAAGGGCGGAAAGGTGGATCTGACCTATAGTGATCTGAAGCTGCCTATCTCTCCTAAAACGGCGTTACGCATCATGGTGAATTTAAATAACGGTGATCTGGAAATAGATGGGCTGCCGGTGAAGAATGTGATGTCCATCAAAAAGAACACAAGCTTATCATACACTGCCACTACTGCCAGTGGGAACGATCAATCGCCACAGCTTACGATCAATGGTAAGCAGAGTGATGTGGATCTGGAAGCGCATGATAATTAATAACGAACGGCCATTCTAAAACTTTTCTTATACAACAACATTAATTACAGACTCTAAAAATCTAACGTCATGAAAAAAAATGCATGGTACCTATACATTCCGTTACTGGCCTCCATCCTGGTGTTATCCTCCTTTATCCAGCACGAGCGCATCAAGGGTAATGGCGATGTGAAGCAGGAAGACCGTCAAGCCGGCAAGTTCAAAGATATTGGTACCTCTGGTGAATTTAAAGTATACATCACGCAGGGCAATACGCACACTATAAAGGTAGAGGCTGAGAGCAACCTGTTACCTTATATCGAGACCAAGATAGACGGCGACGAACTGGAAGTACGCGTGAAGAAAGGATATGAGATCAAAGGCACCAAACCTATCAATATCTATGTAACCATGCAGGAGATCAATGAACTGGCTGCCAGTGGCGCCGGTGGTTTTTACAGCAGAAGCAAGCTCAAGACCGATGAGCTGGAGCTGGCGGTAAGCGGCGCAGCAGATGCTGACCTGGATGTGGATGCCCGGGAGGTGAAAGTATCTGTTTCCGGCGCAGCCAATGTAAAGCTGAAAGGCAGCGCTTCCGAAGCGGACTACGCCGTATCCGGCAAGGCAGATATCGCGGCCTTTGACCTGCAGTCCAATGATGTGAAGGTAGGGATCTCCGGCAGCGCTAATGCCAGTGTAAATGCCCAGAAGAAACTTGAGATCGGCGTGTCCGGGATGGGCAATGTAAAGTATAAAGGTAATCCTTCCGTTTCCCAGTCTGTTTCCGGAATGGGTAAAGTATCCAAAGAAGGATAAAGACGTTAGTCCTCCGTTGGTTTTAACCGGCAGAGCCGTTGGATAACAAGTTTAATATTTAAAGGTTAGTTCCCGCCCGGCCTCCTTCAAGTGGAGGAACTGTGGCGGGAATTTTTTTATCTTTGCCGGAACTTAATATTAAAAAGCATTCAATTATGCCATCCTTTGATATTGTTAGCAAAATAGATTTACAGACGCTGGACAATGCCCTTAATACGGTAAAGAAAGAGATCACCACCCGTTTTGATTTTAAGGATTCCCATGTGGATATAGACCTGAATAAAAAGGATCTGGTGCTGAACCTGGCCGTAGAGACGGATATGAAGCTTACCCAGGTAGTGGATGTGCTCATTAGCCGTACCATGCGGCAGGGGCTGGACGCCGCCATATACGACCTTAGCAAGGAGCCCTACCAGAGTGGTAAGGTAGTAAAGAAGGAAGTACCGGTAAGGAACGGTATCAAGCAGGAAGACGCCAAAAAGATCGTGAAGATGATCAAGGACTCCGGGCTTAAGGTACAGGTTGCCATTATGGACGATATTGTGCGGGTGACTGGGAAGAAAATAGATGATTTACAGGAAGTTATACAGAAATGTAAGGAGGCTAACCTGGGCATTCCCCTGCAATATGTGAATATGAAATCATAAAATGGAGGAGGGGGAATTATCTATTTAGTAAATATTTACCAATTAGTGAATTTTTCTTACCTTTGCCATCCGTATTTACGTTTTGGTGGGAACCGGGGTAAAAAACCGGGTAAACATCAGATAAAAAAACAAATAACAATCAGCTGAACCAGGGTTCGGCTGGCTCAAAAAAAATCAGCAATGAAACAGGGTATCCATCCAGAAAGTTACAGGTTTGTAGTATTCAAAGATATGTCTAACGGAGTGAGCTTCTTAAGCCGTTCTACTGCTCCTTCCCGCGAAACCATCAAATGGGAAGACGGTAACGAATATCCGGTGATCAAACTGGAAATTTCCAACACCTCTCATCCCTTTTACACAGGGAAGAATGTACTGGTAGACACTGCCGGCCGTATCGACAAGTTCAACAAGCGTTACGCGAAAAAAGCCCAATAGGCTATTTAACAAATATTTTTCCATATCCCACCAGCGAATGTTGGTGGGATTTTTTTATTTTTAGCCCTTTATGGAGCGTAACTTTATCCTTTTTGACACGCCCGCCCGCGATCTTTTATATCCTTTTACCTACACAAGACCTGTAGCTGCCTGCAGGGTAGGCATTCTTACCATACAGGAGAAATGGGAACAATGGTTTGGGACAACCAATGTGAGCCATTTTACCATGTCTTATCTCCAGGAGAAATATCCCCTACGACTGGGAAAAGCACAAGTGGTACATGTACTGATCAGTGGACATATCCTACCCGATGAGGCCTTAGTAGCTACCATTAACGAACTTAAACCCGGACAGGAACTTTATAAGAACAATCATCTGATGGTGAAGGTAGTACCTGGTACCGATCTTACCCTGCCGGCAGAGGACCGTAAGAATTATACGGGGCCGGTTACCACTATAGACATGCCCTGGCACCTGTTTGCCTATAACGATAAAGCTATAAGGGATGATTTTGCCCTGCTGACCCGGGGCCGCAGCAGCGCGCCCATACCTGCCTCTAACCAGGTAACCGCCCCGGAAAACATATTCCTGGAGCCAGGCGCCGTGGTAGAGCATAGCGTGCTGAATGCCGGCACTGGCCCTATTTACATTGGCAAAGATGCGCAGGTGATGGAAGGTTGCCTTATAAGGGGGCCGCTGGCCCTGGGTGAGGGCGCTGTGCTGAAAATGGGCACAAAAGTATATGGCGCTACCTCTCTGGGGCCGGGTTGTACCGGTGGCGGGGAGATCAAGAACATATTGATGTTTGGTTATTCCAATAAGGGCCATGACGGTTACCTGGGTGATGCTGTGCTGGGCGAGTGGTGTAACCTGGGCGCCAATACAAGCTGCTCTAATCTAAAGAATAATGCAGGAGAGGTGAAGGTATGGATGGAAGCGCGGAAGGAAGCCTGGCCTGCAGGCCGCAAATGCGGCGTTTTAATGGGGGATTACAGCCGCTGTGGCATCAATACCATGCTAAACACCGGAACGGTCATAGGCGTGTCCTGTAATGTATTTGGCGGCGATTTTCCACCCAAGTTCCTGCCTTCCTTTTCCTGGGGTGGCGGTGAAAAGCCTGCCGTGTACCGGATAAAGGAGGCTATGCGGGATGCCGCCGCCTGGATGGGCTTTAAGGGGAGGGAGTTAGCGGAAGCCGACCGTAAGATATTGGCCGCCGTTTATGACCTGGTTGTTAAAAATGATGAGGATGAGCAAATAATTTAATAATTTTCGCAGCTAAAATAGTAACTCGTCAACATTCAAACATAATACACAAGCATCATTATCATGAGAAAAAAAATTGCAGCGGCAAACTGGAAAATGAACCTTACCCTGGCGCAGGGCGAGCAGTTGATCAATGACGTGCTCCAGGCCGGTATTAAATTACCGGAAGGGCACGAGGTGGTGTTCGCCGTACCGTTTCCCTACTTAATGAGGGCAAAGGCGCTGGTGAAGAATTACCCCGGTTTTTATGTGGCCGCGCAGAATTGTTATTCAGAGAAATCCGGCGCTTTCACAGGTGAAGTATCCGCAGAGATGCTGCAATCCATAGGTGTAGACTTTGTAGTACTGGGCCACTCCGAAAGAAGGGAGTATTTCCAGGAAAGCAATGCCATGCTGGCGAAAAAGATAGATCTGGCGCTGGCCAACGGTTTAAAGCCTATCTTTTGCTGCGGGGAGCCGCTGGAGATAAGGAAGGCAGAAACGCAGAATGAGTATGTAGCCAGGCAGCTGGAAGAAAGCCTGTATCATCTTACCGCAGAGCAGATGCAGCAGGTGGTGATCGCTTATGAGCCTATCTGGGCTATTGGCACAGGTTTAACCGCATCTGCCGCACAGGCGCAGGATATGCACGCTTATATTCGTGCGCAGATCGCTAATAAATACGGTAAAGAAATAGCTTTGGGCCTGACGATCCTGTATGGTGGTAGTGCAAAACCCAGCAATGCAGGGGAGTTGTGCGCCTGTCCGGACGTAGATGGCGGCCTTATTGGCGGCGCATCCCTGGTGGCGGCTGACTTTACAGCTATTATAGGAAAACTGGCATAATCATAAAAATATGCGTAGCACCAGCTGCGCATTTTTTTAGTACAAAATGCTAAAAAAGTTAGTAAATCTGAAAAGAAGTTGTATATTTGTGTGGTCAACAATCATGGTAGAATAAATTGTTGGTTATGCAAACAAATATCCTATTTACAGCAGAAGAAACGGCGTTATATGATTACCTGATAGTCATTAACCCAGACGCCCAAACCGCCGGTGATGTAAGGCGTTTTAAAGAGAAAATAGCCCAGGATCTGGGTATGTATCCCAGCCGTTATTCGCAGGCGCATATTTCTTTATTCCGTTCTGTATTCCCAGAGAAGTTTCAGAGCGATTGTGTTGCATTGCTGGAAGAGATAGCCCGCAAACAGGCCGCCTTTACAGTATATACCTCCAAGTTCGATCATTTCGTTCATGGGGCCATTAAGCGCACGATCTATGTAAATGTAGCCAACCCCAAGCCTGTTGTGGAGTTGCAAAGAAGGATCCTGGATCTGTTTGGGGTGAAGCAGGGTAGTTTTAAACCGCATATTACCGTAGCAAGGGCTATCAGTACCAGTGAGTTTGATAAAGTGTATCCACAATTTGATAACCAGTTGTTCGTACGTAGTTTTAGCTGCCGGGGTTTTTCACTGTTGCGCAAACCGGCTACCGGTGGATCGTATGAAGTTGTGAGGGAGTTTACGTTTGGCAGTGAGGTACGTTATGAAAAATCGCTGTTCAATTATGCTGCGTAAGATCTGGAGGCGTGGATGAGCAATGGCCAGGTGAGGTATAATTCGAACGGTGCGATGATGAATGAAGGGTGGGATAGGAGATGGATCGCCTTTTAGATAGTTTATAAAAGCTGAGTGGATGATTGGTATGGACCTGTTGGATCGTTCATAGAAGTGAGGATGGTCTGTGTTGACCTGTTGGCTGGTTCATAAAGATCTGTGAGTAATTGGTACCGGCCTGTTGGATGTTCTTATGAAAGTTGGAGGATGGCTTATATTGACCTGTTGGCTGGTTCATAAAGATCTGTGAGTAATTGGTACCGGCCTGTTGGATGTTCTTATGAAAGTTGGAGGAAGATTTTGCGGAAGTTTGTTGGATGCTTCATGAAAGTTGGAGGGTAGCTTGTGTAGGTTTGTCGATGGTTCTATTAAAATTGGTTGAATGGCTTCGTAAAGAACTGGTCGAATGATTTCACTTAGACTAGCTAAATGATTTCGTGAAGAACTATTGAATGTCTTATGAACGCTGGTTGAATGATTCGTGAAAAGTTATTGATTACTTCGTGATGATCCTCTCGGGTGCCATGTATAAATTTTATCAAACAGTTAATAAGAGAATAGTTGAAAACCCTCTATAAAAAGTGACCTAAAATGAGTGTAACCAGAATAATTAGTGTCCCCTGTTAACCCTGTTTCGTTAACCCTGCTTGCCGCGTAATAAGCAGTCAATACCAGGTAACACATTACAATGTCTCACGGTCCGCCGCTGTGTAGGCAGCTGCCGCTGTGTTTTGCAACTACCATGTGAAGGTGATACTATTGCATGTAAAGCAAAGCCTGGGTGGCAGTAGAAAATGGTTACCTGGTTTGGCCGGCAGGCTTTTCATTGACAAAAGAGGTAAACTTCTTTGGTAACTCCTAATAAAGAAGATAGGCTTCTTGGGCAACCCCAAATAATTGTACCTGAACCAATAAACTGTTAACGATATACACCGCTTTGATTGTCCTGAGATTAGAGCGGCGGAGGAAGATGCCAGACGGAAAGAAAAAAGCAATAATTTCTAGCTATATTTAAGCTGATCACTTATTCAACGTTATGGCAAACAAATACTTTCTACGAGCGCTGGCAATATTGTTGCTGGCCGTTACTCTCCAGCATTCAGCCCGGGCTCAGGGGCAATGGATACCACTGTTTAATGGAAAGGATATTAATGACTGGTTCGTAAAGATTCACCATCATGATGTTGGCGATAACTTCGGCAATACTTTCCGGGTACAGGATAGCATTATTCAGGTCCGATATGATCAATACGGCGATTTTAACGACCAGTTTGGTCATTTGTATTATAAAATACCCTTTTCTTATTACCATCTTAAGTTCGAATACCGTTTTGTGGGAGAATGGTGTAAAACAGCGCCTTCCTATACAATACTCAACAGCGGCGTAATGTATCATTCGCAGGATCCTCGTACCATGCCTAAAGAGCAGGACTGGCCTATTTCTATTGAAATGCAGCTGCTGGCAGGTTTAGGAGATGGGAAGCCCCGTCCTACCGGTAACATGTGCTCTCCGGGTACGCATATTGTGTATGAAGGTAAACTGGATACCCGCCATTGTATTAATTCCAGCTCTAAAACCTATGGTAAGGATGAATGGGTACAGGCAGAGTTGATCGTATTGGGAGATTCACTGATCACGCATATTATCAACGGCGATACCGTTCTCCGGTATTCTAAACCTCAAATAGGAGGGCCTGTGGTAAACGGGTTTGATCCAAAGCAGAAGCAGGATGGCAAGTTGTTGTCAAAAGGGTATATAGCGCTGCAGAGCGAAGGGCAGCCTGTAGATTTCAGAAATATAATGATATTGAACCTGGAGGATAGGATGGGGAAATAGCCGGAAAGTATCCGGATAGAACAGCAAAATAACTTTTACAAAAGATGAAAGGTTTATTCACAGTGTCACTGATTTTGTGCTTTTCATTCACGGCGGGGGCACAAACTAGTCAACCAACCGGAACAGCTCCTTATCCGACAACTTTAATAAATTCAATTGTCCAAAGCGCCGCTTTGGACTTTATGAAAGATAGCGCAAGGGTTGGGCTCTCAATAGGAATATATCATGATGGTAGAGCCTATACGTTTCACTACGGTTCCAGCCAAAAAGGTAAAGACTCCCGACCTACGGATAATACAATTTACGAAATTGGCTCCATCTCAAAAACGTTTACTGGCTTGTTGCTCGCCAAGGCAATAGCCGATAAAAAAATAAGCCTGGACGATGATGTTACTAAGTATCTTCAGGCTCCATATCCTAACCTGGACTACAAAGGCCAGCCAGTAAAGATCATTCACCTCGCCAATCATACGTCTGGATTGCCACCGTTTTTGCCCGACAGGCCGGATATATTTCAACATTCCAAAGATTCAATTCCATTTTTGCTTGCCGATCTCCACAAAAGTTATACAAAAGAGCAATTTCTTAAGGATCTTCACGGCATACGGCCCGATACAATCCCAGGGTTTAAATACAAGTATTCTAACACAGGAGGTCAGTTGCTCGGCTTTATTTTAGAGAATGTTTATCATAAAACTTTTGAGCAGCTGGTACAAGAATACATAACTGCTCCTTTGGACATGAAGCGAACACACGCTGTCAATAAAGCTGGGTTTGCGGAACTAGCGAAGGGCTATGACGCCAATGGAGTTATTATGCCCTATATGCCCGCGCTAATGGGACCTTCCGGTGGTATTTATTCATCGTTGTCTGACATGCTACGCTATGTCCGGTTTCAGCTAAAAGAAGAAAATGGCCTGGTGAGGTTTTCACATACTGCTACGCAAGTTTATACAGATAGTACAGCTATTGGTTTATTCTGGCGAATAAACAGGATAACGCCTTCAATCCGGAAAATCTGGCATACAGGTGGTACTTTCGGTTTTTCGAGTTACTGCGTTCTTTATCCGGATTTTAACACAGGTATTATATTACTTTCCAATGAGTTTGATATGACTTCACAAGGTGAACTTGTGGGTACGGCAGATAAAATATTTGAAGCGCTCATATCCGCAGGGCTAATAAAACATAGCTAATAACAAACTTTCCGTAAACTATGACTTTATCCGGCTTGTTTAACGACAAGTGTAGTGAAGGTAGGAAAAATGTAAGTTTGGAGCTAATGTGGAATGGGGTTATACGTGGCGCATCTCCACCCGCCGTTTTGGAGGGTACTGTGGCAGGTTCGCATCCTGCAAGCCGCTGCTGCTGCTGTGAAGGGAGAGTACGTACCTGGTTTTATATTCCATCGGGTTGTTGTAGATTTGATAACGTGATAAATGAAGCTCGTAGCTGTAGGCGCGAGGGTCTTAGGCAGAATGGTGTGTATAGGCAAGGATAGGAGTAGAATGAATCCTTTATGAAGGAAGTGTATTGGTATATTAGGCTTAGTTGATTGTAAAAAGCAATCTTATGGTTAAAGTTCATAAAGAGATCATCGTAAAAGGGAAGGTACAGGGTGTTTTCTTCAGGGCCAGTACCAAACAAGCGGCAGATGCGCTTGGTATTGCCGGGCAAGTCAGGAACCTGCCAGACGGAAGCGTATGGATAGCTGCAGAAGGCGACGAGACAACGATGGAAGCGTTTATAGCGTGGTGCAGGCAAGGGCCATCCAGGGCAGAGGTAAGTGAATTACAGCTGAAAGATGCCCCATTAGAACATTATGAGGGCTTTGAAGTGGTCCGGTAACGGAGAAAATATTATTGTTAAGCACAACAGCCCTGGTTTTGTTTAAACCAGGGCTGTTCTATTTATATTCTCATTGAATCAGATAACGTCTTCACTCAATTTTTCGCCAGCTTATCCTTTACGGATTTTTCCAGTGCAGCCTTGGGTACCACGATAGTAATAGTATTGATGGCAAAGTAAGATTCTGATACATTTACATAGCCTTCAAAAGGCCCGCGGGCGCCCCATGAATTTTTAACAACAAAGAATTCTTTCCCTTTTTTGCTTTTACCCAGGCCGGTGATGTGCATCAGGTGATCATCCTGCGTAACCAGCTCCTCGTACAAACGCTGCCGGTAATCCTGGGAGTTTGGTTTTTCCTGCAGATCAGGATCAATACCAGGAGCAGCAGCCGGACCGTCGTTTGCTGGGGCCAGGGCATAGCCGGTAGCGGGCATCCAGCCACTATTGCTTACGTCGGTATCCCACATTACGGTATATCCGTTCTGTACAGCCGTTTTGGTGATGGCGATCAGCTCATTGATGGGGATATTGTAGTATGCCCCATTGGAGAAGTTATCCGGCACCTCTACTACAAATGACTGGTAAAAAGGGTGGTGTGTGAAGGAGGTGAAATATACATAGTCTGACGGACTGAACTTGATAACATCCCGGGCAAAGGTCTGCGGGGTATAAGAGCGCCCATCGTACTCAAAGGTAGCCGGTGGCTTGCCCAGGTATTGGTCCAGCAGGGCGGTGACATGTTGTTCCCAGTTATCCGGCAGGGGACGGGGGGCCTTCAAGAGGCTGTCCAGATAGCTTCGTAGTTCGCTTACCAGCTGCGAATGATTATGCTGGGTACGGCCGCCGGTAAGGCCACTGTAGGCGCTCTCCGGCATAATGCCATAGGCAGCCATGGCATGGATGGCATCGTGGCCCAGTCCGCCCTCGTCAAAGCGTGCGGCGCCCTGGCGGCGGATATAGTTTTGGGCCTTTTCCATGTAAATATTGCGAACGGTAAACATCTCCGAAATATCGGGACCGGCGCCTCCTTTGCGCTCACACTCCGATTCTACCAGGGAGGTAACGGAGAAACACCAGCAGGTACCTGTTTGCGCCTGGTTCTTTACCGGGGTGGCCGCATTCTTCTTTTGAATGGCTATTTCATTGGTCTGGGCATTTGCTTTTACTATACACAGTATGGCCAGAATGAGCACGTATACACGCATGTGAGAAACGGGATTGGTTTATACCTAAAGATACAGGAACTCTAAAACAAAACCGCTACTGCTGTATGAACGGCAGTAGCGGCTAATATGGGCGGGTAATGGTAGCGGTTTAATTGTTTACGTTTACATCCAGGTTATCGTTCCCTCCCTTAATGGTTATAGTCTTTCCATCCAGGTAGGAGCGGTATTTATCCATTATAGCAGCAGGTTGTTTAGTACCATTGATATACAGATCGTTGTTTTTCTTTTCAATGGTGAACGGCTTACCGGCTTCAATCAGCTTATCTTCCTGGAGTTGCTTGATAAGCCGCTGGTATTTGTCGTTGCTGGCGCGTGACTGTTCTTCCACTTTGCGCTGGGCATCGCGGGCTTGTGTGGCAGATTCCCGCGCTTTATCCCGGGCCTGTGCCATAGCTTCCTGCTGGGCATCGCGCGCCTGTTTCTGTGCTATCCGTATTTGGTCCCGGGTTTCTGCCATGGCTTTGCGCTGTTCTTCACGGGCTTTCACCATATCCTTACGCATAGCTTCGCGCTCTTCGCCATTCAGGCCGCGTTGTGCCTGCATCATGCTCTGCTGGATGATGTTCTGGATATCGATGTTCGCCAGGGCGGTCTGGGCGCTTTTGAGGCCCATTTCCACGCTTTGTCTGATCATTTCAGGGTCTACCTGGTTTTTGCTTTCTTTCAGGCCATTTTCCACATCCTTATTGATCTGGTTCCAGTCAATGGCCTTCATGGACGCGCTGATCTCTTTATTGATCTGGTTCCAGTCAACGGCTTTAAGGGCTTTGGCCGTTTGCTCGTTAATGGCTTTCCAGTCTATATTTTTCATCGCTTCCTTCATGGCTTTTTGGGCGGCTTCCTGGGCAACTTTCGCCTGCTTTTGGGCCTCTTTCATTGACTTCCATTGATCCTGGTCTGCCGATTTCCATTGGTCCTGGGATGATTTTTCTTCGTCAGTGTATTTGTCATCCTGAGTGGCTGTGCCCGGATCGGCCTCCTTGTTTTCAAATTTGTCGCCGCTGGGCTGCGCTGCAGGCGTGGTGTCAGGCGGAACAGTGTCTAAAGGACTGGGGTTAGCGGAAGGCGCAGGCTGCGGAGCTGCGGCGTTGATAGCGACCAGCGATGGCGCAGCTGTTTCCTCTGTGGCTATGCCCGCATTACCCTGCTTGGCGGAAGGAGTGATCCAGGCGATAGCTGTCAGGCCGGTAGCGATAATGACAACGGCCATGAACTTCTGACTATAATTAAGATGGGAGGTCTTCATTTCCATAATTCGTTTAATGCGGTAAAACAAATGTTGTTTGTTATCTGCCGCTGCCATCGCCATGGGATTGTTGGTGAACCGGTATTCCTCCAATACTACCAGTGCTTTGGCATAGTGCAGAGGCTGGGCGGTATGGGCTATTACCATATCGTCGCAGCAATGTTCCCTTTCGAGGCGGATATACTTAGAGATCCACCATACAAATGGGTTAAAGAAGAGGGCTGTTTCCACAATGGATTGGAAGATATTCAGTATGTAATCATTGCGTTTGACATGGGCCAGTTCGTGCAGGAGGATGGCCTCCAGCTGTTCTGCGCTCAGGTTATTGAACATGGCGATAGGCAACAGGATAATAGGTTTCAGAAAGCCCATCATGACGGGCACCTGGATATGCTGTGATATCAGCAGTTTTACCCGGGCAGGCACGTGTAGTTGCTGTGCCAGTTTCATCAGGTACTGCTCCCAGGCAGGATCTACAGGGAGAACCTGTTTTTTCCTGATCTGTTGCAGTTGTGCCAGGTCTGCCACCAGTTTGATACACATCACCCCTACACCGGCTACATAGAGCCCTACGAGTACGGGGAAGCATATTTCCAGACTGGGGAACATACCTGTTAATTCCTGCTGGTTTTGGTATACTACCGGCATGTCGATGATCATGGCATTTGCACCGTTTCCCGTAATAAGCAGGGAAGGCGCTGCGTGTAGCTGTTTCATCGCGTCCAGCTGTTGATATAGTGTTACTACAAACCAGCCGAAGATACCCGCCAGCGAAAGGAATGAAAGATTATATTTTGTGCTGGCAGTAGCGCCGGGCCACAGCTTAAGAACAATGCGCAGGCAGGCAAATACCACCAGGGCTTGCCAGAGAGAGTGCAGGATCGTCCAGCCGAGGGCTGTAACCAGATCCGTAGTGTAGGGCAGGAACATTGGAGCCATGATAATTTCTGTTTGAAAATAGAGGCATAAAGCCGCCTCAAATGATCAATTATCTTTGTTGTTTTTCGATCTCATCCAGATACTGTTTGATCTTCTCCAGCTCTTCCTTTGAAGATTTATGATTACCCAATGCCTGCAGCACCAGCTGTGAGGCAGAGCCATTGAATACGGTATCTATCATTTTATCCAACAACTGACGCTGGGTGTTTTCCTGGGAGACAGCAGACGCATATATATGCGTTTTGCTACTGGCATCCCTTTGCAGCAGCCCTTTCTCGTGCATGATCTGCATGAGTTTAAGGGTGGTGGTGTAGCCCGCGTCTTTGCTTTGTTCCAATATTTCGTGCACTTCGCGCACCGTGCTGGGGCCTTTTTCCCAGAGTACGCGCAATATCTCTAATTCACTTTCTGTAGGTTTAATATGCTTGCCTGTTGCGCTCATAATCAATGCTTTCAATGAATATACGAATACCTTCGTAAACAAATGTACGATAGTTTTCGTAAATGAAAAATAAAAGTTGAGATGGAGCGGTAGGGCGGTTGATTTGTGGTTTGGAACAGGAGAGGAAAAGGATGAATGGTTGGGGAGGGAAAAGTGGAAAGAGAATTGCTGACGGGGATAAGGCGGTGTATTATAAAGACATAGATGGTAAGGAGAAAGTTAGGGATAAAGGGTTGTGGAGAAGCTACAATAAAGAACAAAGCCATTTGCTCATTGAGGTTGTAAGGATGTGCATGACCAGTATTATCCGTTTTATATCAGGGGAATTACGATACCGCCGCCACACCACAGCGTCTAGCATGATGTCCGGGGAGGGGTAGGTGAAGTGTTGCATGATCCCTTGATGTTTCCTAAAGCATCGTGCTATTGGAATGATGACCAGGCTATCGCTTACTTAAAACACCCATATTCATTCTCATACAAAGAAAGATCACATTCTAATGCTTTGCGGTCCCAATTACCGGTATTGGCAGCGGCTTCATAGGTGGACTGCAGAAAAGCTAACAATGTTTCCTCCGGGTTAGCGGCCTGTTGTACTAAGTCATAGGGCAGCAGGAACTCGCCCATTTCAGGGCTGTAGAAAGCGCTATCGGGCTGAACTTTTTGCTCGCCGAAAGCGGGCGAAGCCGGATAACAATAGGCATAAAAAGAGGCGTGCGGATATTGTTCGTTGCCCGGCCAGAAACCGCAGGAGCTAACTTCCTTGGAGTACGCCTCCTGCATAACAATGGCCGGCATATTAGGAGCAGTCCCCGGATGTTTGGGGGCATCCCTTCCGGAGAACCGGGTAACCGCCAGGTCAAAGGCGCCCCAGAAGAAATGGACAGGGCTGCATTTTCCTATAAAGCGGGCCCTGAAACGGATAAATACATTGTGGATCTTTATGAGCGCCTGCCAGAAATTCTCAATCTGCTGTGGATCATAAGATTTATGGATCTGGTCATCCTCAAAACGAATAGCGGCTTCCATCTCGCTTGGTACTGTATAAATGGCTACATCAATGTCTAACAGCTGCAATTTTTCGAATAGGGCTTTATAGAAGTCGGATACTGACATGGGCCGTAGCTCCAGTATTTCTTTGCCTCCGTTACTAGTGGTGATCAGCAATTGATGGCGTATAAAGTCAAAGTCTATCTGGAAAATGCCATGCTGGTAAGGCATACTGCCGGTGCTTAGCCCATAAGGGCTTATGTAGAGTGTAACATGCCAGGAATGATTTAGCCAGGGCATTTTCCGTAAACGGATCTTGCCTACGATCTGCGTCCATAGATGAACGGTGGCCAGTGTATCTTTCCAGTCATTAAATTTTATTACAGGCCAGGAGGCTTGTTTTGAGATAGTATCAGGCATGGCTAGCGATTGAAATAATAAGGAATCGAATAGTAATATAACAAAAATGAGCGAGTCAGGGTTGATCCCTTAAGTTTATTAGCCCTGCAGGCCTTCTTTCCTTAGCTGGCGGGTAGTTTTGCGGCTGCCGTCGTGGCTCCAGCCGGGGGCGTCAAAGAGATAGTGCCAGGCGTCCTTAAAGGAGCGGCTGCGGCGAAGGTCTTTCCAGATATCAACCCATTCGTGGGTAGCAATGCGGAGGGGATTATAGGTGTGGATGTTTGAGGTAAGGCCATAGATGGGCCGCTCTGTTTCCGGGGTAAAGGTGCCGAAGAGGCGGTCCCATATAATGAGTACGCCGGCATGGTTCCGGTCCAGGTATTTGATATCTGAGGCGTGGTGTACACGGTGATGGGAGGGGGTATTGAATACGGCTTCTACCCAACCCGGCAGTTTGTGGATGGCCTCTGTATGGATCCAGAACTGGTAAATGAGGCTGATGGCCTGCATGCTCAGGATCATGGCAGGATGGAAGCCCAGGAATGGCATCCAGGCCCAGAACAGGAAGGTGCCGGTAAAATTACCGGTCCAGTTTTGACGGAGGGCGGTGGCCAGGTTGTATTTGCGGGAAGAGTGGTGGATGACATGTGAGGCCCAGAAAAAGCGGATCGTATGGCTAATGCGGTGGAACCAGTAATAGCTAAGATCATCGGCAAAAAAACAAAGCACCCAGGCCCACCATACAAAACCCAGCGTAAACAGGCGGAACTGGTATACAAAGGTATATACGCCAAAAATAACGGCCTTGGTGAACAGTCCCAGGAACACATTCCCCAATCCCATGGCAATGCTGCTAAAGGCGTCTTTTGTTTCGTAGAGGTCCTTTTTTTCGATGGTGGCAAAGATCACCTCTGCCAGCAGGAGCAGTACGAAGCCAGGAATTGCGTAATGAATGAGGTTAGGGAGCATGTACCTAATTTAAGTAAAAAAACGCAATTGGCCTTACACGCCCGCAGACCTGCCTGGTTTTACACCTGGCAGGTCTGCAAGCTTACGGCGGACGAAGAGGTTGTTAGAAGCACCCGGCTTTAATACCCAGGCTAAAGGTAGCGCCGCTGAGGTCACTGTCTGAGATACCTGGGGTGCCGGAGCCGTGGATGAAGCGGTAGCTGCCGCTCAGGTTCAGCCGGAGGAAACGGGTGATGTTCATTTCTACGCCGGCAAAAGGCTCTGCTACAAAAAAGCCACTGCCATCATGCCAGCCGTGGTCACGGTCGTTGTCGTCGTCATCATGCCAGCGGTCGTGCCAATTATCCCTGCCTACGCCGCCACCGCCTACCAGTGCGCCTACAGACCAGTGGATTAGCTTCTGCGGGTTATGGGTATATTCGGTCATCAGGCCAGTATACCACATTTGAAGGGATTGATCATTATCATTCGCTACATTGGGCCGCGGGGCATCTATCCTGTTCACCAGGCCATATCCGCCGGCGCCCAGCATCCATTTGTGGTTCAGCAGCACACCGCCCTGCAGGCCGGTAAGCACGCCCAATTTACCATTCAGCGGGGTAAGTTTACCTACTGCGGTACCATAACCGCCTACGCTGACACCTTTTTTTTCTCCTGCCGTTTTAGGGCTGAAGAGTGTTTCCATCTGGGCATGCTGCGCCCATGCCTGCTGTGCTGTAATCAGCACCAGCAGCGCCAGTACTATTTTTTTCATCTTATTAAGGTTTTAAATCTTTACAGTCCGGAAGAATTTATGTAAGACTGTTGGTTTATGAGGAGTAAAAAAATATCAGGGATGAAGAATGAATAATTAATTATTCATTCTTCATGAATGCTTTTATTCGATGGTCCTTTCTTTGAAGCTGGCAGCGGAAGCGCCAAACCAGCCTAGTATCTTCTGTTTACCATTGGGCGTTACGTTCACCAGGTTAGGCCTTACGTTCTCCAGTACTTTGGCAAAGAGGCCGCCGGCTTCCAGCTGGTCTATCACCTGCTGAATAAAGTAGTAGCTGGTGTGGGAGAGGGAGTAGATCCGCGCGATCACCTTCTCGCCTTTCTGATAAGGCTTGTCGTAGTCTGTGATATTTTCCTGCAGCGGATCTATGAATACCCATCCATCTGCCACACCTTCATTGAAAGCACCGTTGATGGCATACTGGTCCATGTTGTAGTGGGCCATGTCATTACGGTAAGAGCGGATCCAGTAATAATCGTCTGCACCTGCGATGTCCGTGGCATGCATCCTTGCATAATAACCTTCCTTGCCGCTACGTGCATCTTCCTTGGTCTTAAACTCGTAGGAGATAGAATCGATCTGCGGCACTCTCTTAATGGTGTCTGTGGCTTCAAAGGTTTCGCCTTTATATTGTACCGTAAGCTTGTATACGTGGCCGATAACACCTATGGTCTGATCGTCGCCCGGATCGTAGGAGTAGGCGCCGTTGCTGAAGGCAAAGTCATAAGTTTTATTCGCGGTCATGTCCTGCAGGGTGATCTGTGCATCGGAGATCACGCTGGCGGGCGTATTGTCTGTATAGGAAGGTACTGACTGGGTGAGGCGGAACTGCTGCGGGCCTGCCTGGTTGGTGATCCAGGCGTCCAGCACCGGGTATACCTTTCCATCCGGCACCTTCAGGTCTATAGTATCTTCACAGGCGCTGAAACCGGCCACAATGCCTATCAATATGCCGAGTCGTATATTTTTCATGAGTTGTTCTTTTTGCTGTTAAGATCAGAATTTGAAGTTGTAAGTGATACCGGGCAGAATGGAGCCTATGATAGATAAACGTTTGGCTTCCCGCTGGGTACGGTCATCTTCGTTCTGCTGGAAATAGATGGTATAGGCATTCCTGCGGGCATACACGTTGTACAGTGAGAATACCCATTCGCCCTGCCAGCGTTTATGCTGTTTGCCTTTACGGGTAAAGGACAGGTCCAGGCGATGGAAGGCCGGTAAGCGGTAGTTGTTACGATCGCCGGTGCTGTTGTACGGGATGTCCCAGTCCTGGAATTCCAGGCGGCTATCTGCAAAAGTGCCCGGTGTACCGGATGCATAAACGAAGTTGGCAGAAAGCGTGCTGCGTTTCGTAAAGTCGTGAGTTACCACTACGTTCAGGTTGTGGGTACGGTCGTAGCGGTTCAGGAACCATTCGTTATTGCTGATACCGTCTGTTTTCCTTTCTGTGCGGGACAGCGTATAGCTAACCCAGCCGGTGGTGCTACCCACTTCTTTCTTAGCCATCAGTTCCACACCGTAGGCGCGTCCTTTGGAGGGCAGCAGGTCAGCCTCTATGTATTGGTTCAGCTGCAGGTTGGCGTTATCAATGTAATCCACCTGGTTATTCATCTTTTTGTAGAACAGTTCACCGGATAACTCCAGGATACCAGAGGGCGAATCATAGAAATACCCTAATGTATATTGATCTGCCACCTGCGGTTTTATGTTATTGGTGCTGGGCGTCCAGATATCCAGCGGGGTGGGAGAGGCGGTATTGGATAGCTGGTGCATGAACTGGGTAGTACGTGCATAAGCTACTTTTACGGCATGGTTGTCAGTGATGCTATATTTGGCGCTGACCCTGGGCTCTAAGTAAGGGTAGGCTTTGATCACCGCATTGTTTTCATATTCCTTTGAACCGGCCAGCCTTTTGCGGATGCCTGGAACGGTATCGGCATAGTAATAAGCGGTGCCTTTACCCAGGTATTGATAGGCAGAGAAGCGGAGGCCATACTGTATACCAAATTTGCTGCTGGGTTTATATTCATGATCCAGGTACACGGCGGATTCCAGTGCGTGCTGGTCGTTCAGGACGATCTCGCTTTTTTCGCCATCCTGGTTGCCTACGCCCTTACCAGGCTTAAAGGTGTAGTAGATCCCCTGTACACCAAAGTGCAGGCTGTTTTTGGCACTGAGGTAGTAAGTGAAGGAGGGTTTTACGCCGTAGTTGATGATATTGGATGACCAGTTGGAATTCTGCGTAGGCGCAGTTGGGTCTTTATCCTTATCTGATTCATTGGTAAAATCCAGGCTGTAATCATATTTGCTATAGAAGGTGGTCAGGTTCATGAACAGGCGGTTCGTAAACACGTGGTTCCAACGTACCGTACCGGTGGAGTTGCCCCAGCTCATGTTCACATCGCCCCCAAATCCAAACACATCACGACCCAGGTAACCGCTCAGGAAGATGGTATTATTCTTATTGAGTTTGAAGTTAGCTTTGGCTGTGAGGTCATAGAAATACAGCTTGGTATCCGCATTGTCTCCTTTCAGGAAGGGTTTCGCCAATACGTCTACGTAAGATCTGCGGCCTGCTATTATAAAAGAGGATTCATCTTTTTTAATAGGCCCTTCTATCGCCAGGCGGCTGAAGATGTTACCGATACCACCGGTAGCGCCCAGCCGTTGGTTATCACCGTCTTTCATGCGGATATCCAGCACGGAGGAGGTACGGCCGCCGTATTCTGCCGGAAAGCCGCCTTTGATAAGGTTGAGGCTTTTTACGGCATCCGGGTTAAATACGGAGAAGAAACCCAGCATATGCGTAGAGTTGTACAGGGGGGCTTCATCCAGCAGAATGAGGTTTTCGTCTGTAGCGCCACCGCGTACGTTAAAACCATTGGCGCCCTCGCCTACGGTGGTTACGCCGGGTAAGGTCTGTATAGAGCGCAGCACATCCACCTCGCCCAGGAAAGTGGGCAATTTCTTCATTTGTGCGATATCCAGGCGATTGATGCTGGTATTTAATGTGTTAACTGCTTTCTCCTGCTTGCCGCTTACCACTACTTCGCTCAGCTGGCTGCTGGATTTTTCCAGCTTAATATCCAGGTGCTGGTTGCTGGTCAGCTTCACCGTTTGTTTGATGGGTGTATAGCCGATGTAGGAGAACTGGATCTCGTGCTCCCCGGCCGGCAGGGTAAGGGAATAAAAGCCATATTCATTGGTAACGGTTCCCAGACTGGTACCCGCTTTGGAAACTGAGATGCCGATGAGGCTTTCTCCATTCTGTTGGTCCTTAACATAACCGCTAACAGTAAAACGTTGTTGTGCTTGTAATGTCAATCCATGCAGCAGCATGCATCCAAACGACATTAGCAAAATCAGGTGTTTTCTCATATAAGATTTATATATATGTGCATTCTAAGACGATCGGTCCTAGTGTTTTATTTTAGGATGACCGTTATTTTCTTCTGATGTTTCCGCATATATGACGGGGGGTAAAGATAGTACCCCTATAAAACGGAAGAAATTTTTAAAGGAAGGATAATTTAGTTAGGACAATGATGTGCAGATTTCATTGTTGTTGCAACAGCATAACGTCATATAGCCGGTGCTGATGTGAGGTTGGCGTAACCCGGAAGGCGTTTAATCCAATGGATCGCAATGGTATCCCAGGTGTTTTACAAAGGCCATGATGGCGTCTTCCCGTACCTGCTGGCTAACAATGCGCAACACGCGGTCGCAGTCCTCTATGTCTATACTGCAGGCCATCACGCTAAAATTGGCTTGTATTTCCCCAATCACCTTTTTCTTATCGTGTAAGGTTTGAATGTTGGTTTTGAAGATCCCAATCATGTTTACATTCCTTTTTAAAATATTTCGGAATATTTTTGTACAAAATTGGGCTGTACGTACGAATAACTGTTGCATTTAAAGGATTAAAATTTACATTAAACGGATTTTTTATGCCCGTAGTCATTACCAACGACACCCAGGATGTCCTTTTACGTGAAGAGATCATGTTATCGGCACGTCAGCTGTTGAGCCCCAGCATTATAGAGGAGCGGATGCAGCTGCAGTACGATTTTGGGATGGCTGATTTCAGCGAAATGTATTTTGACGGGCTGCATATTTCCTATGGCAATGCACGGATCTTTCAGAACCTGCATGTGGCGGTAGAGCTGGTGGACCTGCCTACCATGGTGACCCAGCATTTTGTAGTGCATGGGGATCTTATTACCAATCTGCCCGGCCGGGCTCCCTGCCGGTTCACTTCCCTGGAACATAACGTTTTATATAACCCTGACCTTTGTGAACATGCCCAGTTGAAAAAACAGGATGGCATTGAGGTGGTGACCATCAGCTTTACTAAAGAGCGTTTCCTGGAGTTGGCGGAAAATAATGGCCATGTGCTGGCCCGCCTGGGCGAGGATGTAGCCGGCGACCGCGCTGTGTTCCTCAACCGTGATCATAATCAGCCCATTACGATGCAGATGCTGAAGGTGCTGGACGAGATCAAAAGTTGCCGGTTCCAGGGGGGTATTAAGAAATTATTCCTACAATCCAAGGCGCTGGAGCTGCTGGCGCTGCAATGCGATCAATATGAGCGGACCACGGAAACGGTTTTGCCTGCCGGCGCGCTTTCTATGCCAGACCGGGAGAAGATCCTGTTTGCGCGTGATCTGCTGGTGAAAGCGGTGCAACAGCCGCCTTCTTTAAGGGAGTTATCCCGGCAGTCTGGGTTGAACGAGTTTAAGTTGAAATCTGGTTTTAAGCAGGTGTTCAATAACACGGTGTTTGGTTATCTGAATGATCACCGGTTAGAGCAGGCGAGGCAATTTCTGTTGCAACAGGATCAGCGGTCTTTGTCTGAAATTGCTGGTGAGCTGGGGTATTCTTCGCCGCAGCATTTTAGTCATGCGTTTAGTAAGAAGTTTGGCGTGAGCCCCGGGAAGATCAGGAAATGATGATGGGTTGATTAGCGGAATCTTTTCTTTTGTATAAATCCAGTCTTTGGTAGACCTCCATTCTTTGATGTAATCCTCTTTTTGATGTAATTCTCTTTTGGTGTAATTCCCTTCTTTAGTGCAAGTCCTCTCCTGCAGGGTTCAAAACAAACTGCGCCTGGCTGGGTGGAATGCTATTGGGCGCTGGAGGGCGTACTGGCGTTGTTTTGCTATTGGGCTTCGTCAAGCGGGGCACGCCAGCCAGGGTTTGTTTTGAATCCCTGCAGCGGCCGGATGCACGTATGGTGGTAGGAGGCTTATTGCGGATTTTAGTTTAGGTGTAAATCCCCTTCTTTAGTGCAAGTCCTCTCCTGCAGGGTTCAAAACAAACTGCGCCTGGCTGGGTGGAATGCTATTGAGCGCTGAGGGGCGTACCGGCGTTGTTTTGCTATTGGGCTTCATCAAGCGGGGCACGCCAGCCAAGGTTTGTTTTGAATCCCTGCAGCGGCCGGATGGCTGCAAGGTGGGTGTAGGAGGCCTTATTGCAGATTTTAATTTAGGTGTAAATCCTCTTTTTTAGTGCAAGTCCTCTCCTGCAGGGTTCAAAACAAACTGCGCCTGGTGGGTGGAATGCTATTGAGCGCTGGGGCTTACTGGCGTTGTTTTGCTATTGGGCTTCGTCAAGCGGGGCACGCCAGCCAGGGTTTGTTTTGAATCCCTGCAGCGGCCGGATGCACGTATGACGGATTAGATAGTCCTTATTGTAGAAGGGCTGTTGGGTATGCGGGTACAAGTAAGTAAGTGGGTATAGGTATAAGTATATATAAGTGAGCGGCCTTATTTCAGCGCGATTACATTTTTACTAAAGGTTTCCAGCGTAACGCGTTTTAACCGGTTAAAGATAGTTTGATCGATCTCTGTGAAAAGATCATCCAGGGCATTGTTGATACCGGCGCCAACGGGGCAGTCCGGGTTGGGGAGGTTGGGGGAGAAACCAAAAACGTGATCTTCCTTTACGGCCTGGAAGATCTCTGACATATGGATGCGGGAGGCGGGTTTGCGCAGCCGGCTGCCGCCGCTTTTGCCTTCCTTGCTTTCTACAAGACCGGCTTCGCGCAGGGCGCTCAGCTCTTTCCGCACCAGGGCTGGATTGGCATTCATGGAACCGGCTATATAGTCGGACGATAACCACTCTTCCTCACTGGTGCTTAACAGGGTTAAGATATGTACTGATATGGCAAACTTGCTTTTGATCATTCTGTAATTTATTAAATTACAGTACAAAGATAGGAAATTAAATGGGATAATACGATAGCGCGATGAGGCGCTAAGATGCTAAAATGCCCATGTGCTGACGGATAGACGGGAGGTCCGGTATCCTTTAATGCAGTACATGGGCATTTTAGCCAATTAATATAGCGGAACTATTTCTTTACGATCAGGGTGTTGTCTTTCTTTTCCATTTTGGTTACCTGCTCTGTAGCCGGGGCTTTCTTAGCAGCCGCAGTATTATCCGCAGTACCATGGATCTGTGCCAGCGTGGGCGCAATTACCAGTGAAACGATGGACATCAGTTTGATAAGGATGTTCATAGAAGGACCGGAAGTATCTTTAAACGGATCACCTACGGTATCGCCGGTTACGGATGCTTTATGCGGCTCAGATTTCTTGTAATAGGTTTCGCCGTTGATCTCTACGCCTTTCTCGAAGGATTTCTTTGCGTTATCCCAGGCGCCACCGGCGTTGTTCTGGAACATACCCATCAGTACGCCGCTTACGGTAGCGCCAGCCAGCATACCACCCAATACTTCGGGGCCAAAGATAAAGCCTACCAGCAGGGGCATGATAAGGGCGATAGCGCCGGGCAGCAGCATTTCGCGGATAGAGGCTTTGGTGGAGATGGCCACGCATTTCTCATATTCCGGTTCTGCCTTGCCTTCCATAATGCCGGGGATCTCGCGGAACTGGCGGCGAACCTCTTCTACCATGGCCATAGCAGCGCGGCCTACGGCGGCAATTGCCAGGGAGGAGAAGATGAAGGGGATCATACCGCCTACGAACAGGCCGGCCAGTACGTTTGCCTTATAAATATCGATGCTGTTGATGTGGGCAACGCCTACAAAGGCAGCAAACAGGGCCAGGGCGGTAAGAGCGGCAGATGCGATGGCAAAGCCTTTACCGGTAGCGGCTGTGGTGTTACCTACAGCATCCAGGATATCTGTTTTTTCGCGTACATCTTTGGGCAGTTCGCTCATTTCGGCAATACCGCCTGCGTTATCCGCAATGGGGCCGAAGGCGTCAATAGCCAGCTGCATGGCGGTGGTAGCCATCATACCGGCGGCGGCAATGGCCACACCGTATAAACCAGCCAGGGCAAAGGAGCCATAGATACCGCCAGCCAGCACCAGGATGGGCAGCATGGTGGATTCCATCCCTACGGACAGGCCGCCGATGATGTTAGTGGCGTGGCCGGTAGAGGACTGGCGTATGATAGAGCGTACGGGACGTTTGCCCATAGCCGTATAATATTCTGTGATGATGCTCATAAGGGTACCTACTACCAGGCCTACCATGATAGCGCCAAATACGCCATTTTTGGTGAACTCATGACCACGGAGGTTCATGGTATCGGGCAGGATCCATTGTACCAGGAAATAGGAAACAATGGCGGTAAGTACGATAGAGCCCCAGTTACCGAGGTTAAGTGCATTCTGCACCACGCTGGTGCCATGTACGGAGCTTTCGCTGATACGTACAAAGAGGGTACCGATCATAGAGAGGATGATGCCCATGCCTGCGATCACCATCGGCAGCAGGATAGGGGCCTGGCCGCCAAAGTTATCTGTAGACATTGTTTCAGCGCCTAATACCATGGTAGCAAGCACGGTGGCCACATAAGAGCCGAAAAGGTCAGCGCCCATACCGGCTACGTCGCCCACGTTATCGCCTACGTTGTCTGCAATGGTAGCGGGGTTACGCGGATCATCCTCCGGGATGCCTGCTTCCACTTTACCTACCAGGTCAGCGCCTACATCGGCCGCTTTGGTATAGATACCGCCGCCTACACGGGCAAACAGGGCGATGCTTTCAGCACCCAGGGAAAAGCCGGTAAGCACTTCGATGGTCTTGATCATTTCCGGTGTATGGGCTTCTGCGCCAAAATAGGTCTTGAGCAGGATAAAGAGGCTGCCCAGGCCCAGTACGGCCAGGCCGGCAACACCCATACCCATTACGGAGCCACCGGTAAAGGATACCTGCAGGGCTTTGGCCAGGCTGCTACGTGCTGCCTGTGCGGTACGTACGTTCGCTTTAGTGGCTATACGCATGCCGATAAAACCGGCGGTGGCGGAGAACACGGCGCCTATGATAAAAGCAAGGGCAATGGTCCAGTCAGAGTTTTCATGGGAAGCACCCATATACCCCAGCAGTAATGCAGCAATAATTACGAAATAAGTAAGGATTTTGTATTCAGCTTTCAGGAATGCCATCGCTCCTTCTGCGATGTGTTTAGCGATTACCGACATCCTTTCGTTGCCGGCGTCCTGGCGTACAACCCAGGCGCTTCGGATAGCAGTGAACAGTAAAGCAATTAATCCAAAACATGGAACGAGGTACACTATACTCATATAAGCGATTTTAAAATATACAAGGTTGACAAAAATAATGTTTCCAAACTTATTTTGCTAATGAGAATCCAGAAATAAGGATAATAGCGCCAGGCCTTATCCATAGCGGATTCCGGGTGTCGGGCCGGTAATCATATCAGCTTTGCGGGCTTAAAGTTGCAGGAACGCGGGCCCCAAACAATCAATAATACTCTCTGCTGTCATGGCCTCCTGCGACATGCGGGCGGCGGCAATATCCCCTGCGAGCCCGTGCAGGTATGCGCCCAATAGTACGGCTGCTTTTGGGGCGTAACCCTGGGCCAGCAGGGCGGTGAGTATGCCGGTGAGCACGTCTCCGCTGCCGCCGGTAGCCATACCGGGGTTACCGGTGGAATTAAAGTACACTGACCCATCCGGGCAGGCAATGGCCGTAAAGCGGCCTTTTAGCAACAGGTATAGCTGGAGGTTGATGGCCTGCTCAGAGAGCAGCTCCAGCCGGGCAAAATCATTTTCCGTACTGCCAAACAGCCTTTCGAACTCCTTGGGATGGGGCGTTAGCACCGACCCGTGCGGGATCCGGGACAGGAGGAAAGGGTAGGCGGCGATGATATTAAGGGCATCCGCATCGATGACCATGGGTTGACGGTACTGGTCCAGCAGCAGCTCCAGGGCTTTTGCAGTAGGCGTAGCCGTGCCCAGGCCGGGCCCTATACCAATGGCCCTGAACTGGTGCAGGGCGGGCGTATGGGGCTGCGTTTCGTGAAAATGGCTGCTATGGGTTTCCTGCGGGTCTGTGATGCACATGGCAGCGGGGGCGCTGATCTGCATGATCTGGTAGCCGCATTGTGGTACATAACAGGTCAGCAATCCTACGCCGCTATGCAGGCAGGCTTTGGCGCTTAGTACGGCGGCGCCTATCTTGCCATAGCTGCCGGCTATCAGCAGGGCATGGCCATAGGTGCCTTTATGCGCAAAGGGCTGGCGGGGCTGATAGATAGTGCGCATCATATGGGCGTCCGTTACATGGAAACGCGTGGGCGTACGGGCCATATAGTCCGGGTGCAGCCCGATGGGCAATATATGCAGCTGACCTACCCTGGCGGCGTTCTCCGGCATCATAAAGGCCAGTTTGTACACTTCAAAGCTGAGGGTATGATGGGCATTTACCACCGGCATACGGGCGGAGGAGGCGTCTGCCAGGAGGCCGGAGGGGAGGTCTATGGCGATGACCGTGTGACGGGCCTGCAGGTCGTTAATACGGTGTATGAGGCCTGCCATCCAGCCCTCTACGGCGCTGCGCAGGCCTGTTCCAAACAGGGCGTCTATGACAATGCTGCCGGCCGGTAAGGTGGGAAAGTCAGCCAGGGCGTGAATATCGTATATACTTTGCGGGTATTGCTGTTCCAGGGCTTCGCGATTAGCGGTATGGTCCGGGGAGGCCTTGGTGCTATGATGTATGATACATGCGGTGGCGTTATACCCTTTATCGTGTAGCAGGCGGGTAATGACCAGGCCATCGCCCCCATTATTGCCCATGCCGCAGAAGATATAAAAGGGCCTATCCGCCTCAAAATGCCGGAATAGCCATTGTGCGCAGGCATTGGCTGCCCTTTCCATTAACTGGAGGCTGCTGACGGGCTCATGCTGGATCGTATAAGCGTCTGCTTCACGGATCTGGGTGGCGGTGAAAATCTTCATAAGGCCAAAATGGACAGTGTATAAAAATACAGGAAAAGTTTTGATCAATAAAAAACCCCGGCCAATGGCCGGGGCATAGAAAGTAATGGTTCGTCGCCGGCTTGCACCAGCGGCTATTATAATGGGTTAGAAAGTATACCGTGCAGATGCGCCACCGATCTCTTCGCCTAAGAAGTGGGTGCCGCCGGAGAAGTTAAAGTAAGGCTTCAGGTCAGCGCTCACGCTTAGCGGGATCTTTTTGAACGTGTATTCCACGCCAATGATACCATCCAGGCCGGCTGTTACATAGGTGTTCTTGTTGTCATGCAGCCAACGGTCATAATCATAATCGCGGCGGTCATAAATGCCTACGTGGGCGCCACCGCCTGCGTACATCAGGAATTCAGGCTTGCCAAATACATTCCAGTGGTATTCGTACAGCCCTGTAAAAGTAACGTTGCCCCTGTTATTGAAGTTGGTGTAAGCCAGACCTTCGATAGCGTGGGGGCCGGAAATGAAATGCTTAATAGTAAAGCCCACCAGCCAGGGGTTCATCCTGATACCGATGGCGGTTTCATAGTTAGCAGGAGCTCCGCCCCCTCTTAATTTCTGTGCATTTGCCTGCACTGCCAGCATGGCCACCAGGCCTAATACTAATGCCGCTTTTTTCATTGGTATTTTTTTGTTTTTTGTTTAACCAGGTTGTATTGCTACTTCCCGGCGGTTTTATATGGTTTTATTTTGTCAATCTATTTCCTGTTGATGATATACCGGGCAGATACTGCAAAGGAGGCCAGATCCGAAGGGGTGGAAAAATGCACCGCCGGCTTCCAATCGAGACTAAGGTTCAACGGTATCTTTTGAAAGGTATAATCCAGGCCAATGATACCATCAAAACCGGCTATGAACCTGGTGTTACCTTCATACTTACGCACGCCCATATGAGCGCCGCCGCCTACATACCAGGCGAAGCCGGGCACCGTAAGCGCCGACAGATCGAAGTGATGTTCATATAAACCGGTGACAGTGAAAGTTTCGTTGTAAACGCCGGCAATGCCTTCTACGGCATCGGCATCGTTGAAGAAGTAGCGGGCGGTAGCGCCTAAGGGCTGACCTAAACGGACGCCTACCTGCGGATTGCCTTTTGTTTGTGCTTTAAGTTGGTACATTCCTGCTGTAAAGATGATGGTAAGCAATATGAGCTGCCGGTACATTTTTCTTTTCCAGTATAATTGTTCGTCCCTTAAAGATTCTGTTATTACTCCCTTGTTCATGGCGGTAAAGGATATTTCACAATAACGATGCCAAGATATTAAAATTATACTTTACGAATAATTTATTGGGTGCTTCCACGCTTAATTACTGGTTAATGGGTAGCGCGGCCTCACTATTTTCAGGTAGATATAGCCTGCGATGCCGGCTAACAGAGACGCAGCTATAACGGACATCTTTGAGATGATCTGCAGTTCCGGTTCCTTATATGCGAGGGTGGAGATGAAAATGGACATGGTGAAGCCGATGCCTGCTATCAACCCGGCGCCCAATAGCTGTGCCCAGGTGGTATGATGCGGCAGGGCGGCCAGTTTTAACTTAGCGGCTATGAAGGAGAACAGGAAAATGCCCAGGGGTTTGCCCAGCACCAGGCCGGCGAGGATGCCGTAGCTGACATCACTGGTAAATGCCAGCAGCGGGTCCGGTGGAAATACGATAGCTGTATTAGCCAGGGCAAAGATGGGCATCACTATAAAGTTCACCGGGTCATGCAGGTTATGAATAAGGTCTGCAATCTTTGTAAGAGGTATACAAAATGCTACGAGTACGCCCGCAACGGTGGCATGGATACCTGAGTTGTAAATGCAATACCATAATACCAGGCCGGGGATAAAATAAAGGACAAGCCGCTGCACTTTAAAGCGGTTCAGCAGCACCAGCGCTACCATCACGCCGGCGGCTGCCAGGAGCCACATTAACTGCAGGGTAGCCGTGTAAAATACGGCGATGGCCAGAATGGCGCCCAGGTCATCTATAATAGCCAGCGCCATCAGGAAGATCTTTAAGGTTACCGGTACCCGTTTGCCCAGCAAAGAAAGGATACCCAGGGAAAAGGCAATATCTGTGGCCATGGGGATACCCCAGCCATGCGCATGCGGGGTGCCTGCGTTAAAGATGGCGAATATGAGGGCAGGACATAACATTCCACCCAGGGCGGCTAATACAGGCAACAGGGATTTACGGATAGTGGACAGCTCACCAACGGTCAGTTCCCGCTTTATCTCCATGCCTACCAGGAAGAAGAAAAATACCATCAACCCATCATTGATCCAGTGCAGGAGGGAATGGGGGAGATGCCAGCCCTCCGGGGTGTGGATGGCAGTTTCCCAGAACTGCGCATAACCAGCCTGGTATGGTGAGTTGGCTGCTACTAATGAAAGAATGGTACATACCAGCAACACGATGCCTACCGCGCGGCTATCTTTCAGGAATTCGTATAAAGGAGATAACAGTCGTTTCAGCATTGGTGCAACAATTAAACATGAAGGGTGAACAATAAAAAAGCGCCGTTTGTTCGAAAAAGCAACGGCGCCTAAATTATTAATTCTTAATTAGCTGTTTTGGATTATTTCGTGGTCCCAACGCCACCCATTAATTCGTACTTACTTTTGGGCCGGCGTTTTATATCCCATTTGAAGTTCTCGAGCAGCATCTCGTCCTTGGGCCGTTTGGTGAAGGGGTACATGACGCCTTCCGGATCTTTTATGAATACCACTTTATTAAGCTCGCCGTTGGTAAAGTGGATGTTGATGATTGCGCTGAGTGATTTGTTTACGCTGATAAAACCGCCTTCATCATCCTTTACGTAGTAAATGCTTTCCGCGTTACCGTCCACATGCATCCAATCCAATGCGCTGCCGGCAAAATAGCCGGTAATGATATTGCCTTTGATCTGGTTATAGAGCGGTTTACCTTTTTCTGCCTCGTTGACGATGAAGCCATTAGGCTGCAACACCAGTTTATCTGCCTGCTGATTTTTTGTATAGAGGTAGATGGTATCGCCAACAAGCTGTGTATCATTCGCCCATAAAACCGGATCGCGGAAGAAGCGGAATATGGAGTCACGGGAGGAGTAGTATACACTGTCTGCCACGCCCTGTAAGGAGTCTGAGAAGATGCGCACATGATGGTAGGCCAGGATGTAACGTTTCTCTGTGGTATCCTTTTTTGTGGTATCTGCAGCGGGGCGCAGGGCCAGGGAATCTCCCGGAAGGGCCTTTTTAGCGGCCAGCGAGTCCTTTGATAGCTTTATCGTATCCTTCCCGGCTTTGGCAATAGCAGCGGCGGTATCTTTTGGCGTTTTTGCGATGTTGATGGTATCCCTGGGCGTTTTTGCCGGGGGGATGGTATCCTTGGGCAGCCTGGCCCCGGCGCTATCTGGTTTGACCGCAAGGGCTTTTGCCGTAGTATCTTTCATCAGCGCGGCGCGGAGGCTATCCACCGCCACCTTTACCTTAATGCCCGCGCTGTCCCTTTCTACCGATACGGAGTCGATGCGGAGCAGGCTATCCCGCATCTGCATGCGGCGGGCAAACCCTGTGGTGTCCTTTCCTCTTATCATAGTGGTGCTATCCCTGAGCTTCAGGCTATCCTTGCCGGTACGTTTAGCAGGAACAGCGGGAATGGTATCCTTGCCCAGGATACCGGAAAAGAGGGTATCTGCCACCATATACAGCGTATCCTTTTCCCTTTCCAGGATGAGGAGGGGGTGCTGGGTAGCGAGTATGGTCTTATTGGCCTGGTTCACCTTACCGTAGTTGGAAAGCAGGGACATTTTCTGTGCTGTATCCCTGTACACCATGTTACCGGTGGCATAGGAGAAACCGGTGGTTTTGTCTGTTTCGATATTGTCTGCGGTGATAGTACTGGCGCTGTCTACGATCGTAGGGCGGTCTGCAAAGTTGCCATAACCGGTTTCTGTATTATAGTAGCCGGATGTAGTATACATCACTGTTTTACCATCGTTGATGGTAGTAGGGGCCACCATGGTGGCTATCCTGGTATCTGTATTATAAAGAAGGGTATCGGTGGTAAGGGTGTAGGAGGGATCTACCAGCAATACATCGTATTTGAAATATACGTCTTTAGTATCTGCGTAGTAGTAGCCCTGGCGGCTGGTCAGCACGCTTTGTCCGTTTACGAGGCGGCCGCCCTGTTCGTAGGTGCCTATGCGGGCGTTCATATCATATTCCAGTTGCGGGCCGGTAATGGTGACTTTCCCATCTGTAAGGCGGGCATTACCATTGAGGGTAGCCATCTTGGTATTGCCTTCGTAATGGAGGTAATCACCATAAACCTGTACGCTATCTGCCTGGTTAATATGTACGTGACCGTAGGCGTCCAGCTGGTTGGAAAGGCCGTTTTTAAAGGCGCTATCGCAGGAGATGATGGTATTACCCTGCCGGAAGGAGGCATTGCCGATGAAGCGGGCCAGCTGCACGGAGTCGCGGGTGATATTGTTCAGCGTGTCTGCATGCAGGATGTGGATCACGGAGCTACTGTCGCCGGTCTTTTGCTGCGCGATGGCCGGCATTATTCCCAGGAGGTAAATGCCTAAGAGAATAAGGCCATATCGTATTAAATGCTGCATCTTAAATCATCATTGAGCCTGAGCCGCAGCCGTATCCGAAGGGATCGGCTTTATTTTATCTTTTCTTCCGAACAGGGAGAAGTGAACATACCGTTTCGGGTTTGCCTTTAAGTCTTCCAGCAGCTTATTAAGGCTACCCAGTGAGCTTTGGAGGTTGTTATACACCTTTTTATCGTTCATGAGCAGGCCCAGTGAGCCATCGGTACTGTTGAGCTTATCCGTCATATGGTTCAGGTTAGCCACTGTTTGCTGCAGGTTCCGGAGGGACGAGTCCAGCTGACCGTTTGCCAGGGAACCGGTGGCTTTTTCTGCGTTGGTGAGGATACCAGTGATCTTTTCGTTATTATTCTTCAGGTTGCCGGTAACGGCAGCCAGATTATTAAAGGTAGCCTGGATATTGCCTTTGTCAGGATCCAGCATATGGTTCAGGGAGCCGGAGGTGGCGGAGAAATTGCGCATGGTGGTTTCCAGGTGGGCCACTGCAGTGCGCAGGTTGCCTTCCGTAGTGGTATCGAACACGGCGTTTACCGTCAACAGCACAGAATCCACGGCGGAGAGGGTAGTTTCCAGTTTCTTTACCAGGGGATTGAGCTGTTCCTTAAGCGCGTCTGTTATAGAGCCATCTACGGCGGCGTAGATGGTATCGCCGCTTCTCAGATAGTCATTAGCGTTACCGAAGTCGATCTGTACGGCTTTGGTGCCCAGCAGATCGCCGGTGATGCGGGCTACGGAATTGCGGGGGATCTCTACGTCCTTGGTGAGGCGTAACGTTACCAGTATCCTGCCGGCATTGTTATCCATTATATTCAGGTCTGATACACTGCCTACCTTGAGGCCATTTACCTGTACAAAGTTAGCGGGTTGCAAACCATTTACCTGTTTGTAAACTGCGTAGATGGTCTTATCGTTGCCAAAAAGGCTTTTGCCTTTCAACAGATTAAAGCCCAGGACCAGCAGAACAATAGCTACGACGGTCAGAATGCCTACCTTGGTTTCATTAGATACTTTTAGCATTTCGATACTTATACGTTGCTGCAAAAGTAATTTAAATTCCATATCCCGGGACCAAATTCATTTTTAGATCCGGATATACGTTATAAAGCAGTAAGTGTCAGGTATTAGGGTCTTTTGATAGGATAGGGGAAAACCGTTGGGGCGTTTATTACGCTGAGGTCTACATCTGTGAATCGAGGCGAAGGCCGTTTTTGTAGGAGACGACAAATGCGTCTTTAAATCCTAGCTTCTGGGCCTTCTTTAGCGCCGTAGTGGCTTCCGGCCCTGACCGGAAGGTCCCCCACAGGTATTTAATAAATTTCTTCCGTTTGACGACGACCGTTTCCACTTTCAGAGGGCCTCCCAGCTTTTTAAAGATGGGGGCTTTAGCGGAGTAGTTTTTATCGCTGACCAGCAACTGCACCCGGTACATGATAGTACTGGATGCAGTGGCGGGTGTATTAGCAGTACCTTTTTTATAGCGGTAGCCAGTTTCTATGACCGGTTGCATGGTAGGCTGGGGCACATCGGGCTGCGCGGCCGGTGCAGCTTCCTGCCTGTAATTACCAAAGCGTTCCAGGTCTTCTTTGTAGCGTTTAACGGCTTTGAAGATACACTGGGCAGTTTCCTGCTGGCCGTTGGCGGAGTTCAGGTATTCCTCCTCATCGGGATTGCTGATAAAGCCCAGTTCAACCAGCACGCTAGGCATGGCGGTAGCCTGCAGCACCCAGATGCCTTTTTCATTACGCTGGCGGGCGCCCCGGCTAATGCGGCCTACTCTGGTGAACTCGTCCTCTACCATGGTGGAGAGGCGGAGGCTCTGATCAAAAAAGGCATTCCGGAGGGTATTGAGCATGATAAACGTTTCGGGATCTGCCGCGTCCATCACCTCTTTGGCTTCTTCTGAGTTGGCGTCAAGCACCATTACAGAGCTGGCCTTGAGGGACTCCATCTTGGCGTTGTTCTTACTGGTGGCCCATACATAGGTTTCCGTACCCTGGGCGGTGCTGGCAGAGTAGGAGTAGATGGGTTGCTTAACAGCGACCTTACGTTTGCCCTTTTTCCGGTAAACGGTCTTGTAACCGGTTACGTGGCGGGTTTTAGGGGCGGAGTTACAGTGGATGGAGATAAAAAGATCGCCGCGGGCGTCGTTGGCTATTTCGGCTTTCCGGCGGGGATCATCAAAGCGGTCTGTTTTTCGTGTATACACCACCTTTACATCGGGCATATTCTCTTCCAGCATCCTTCCCAGTTTGAGGGCGACATCGAGGGTCACCTCTTTTTCTGTGGAGTAGCTGCCACGGGCGCCAATGTCGTTGCCGCCGTGCCCCGCATCAATGACAATCGTTCTGAGTGGGGGATCTTGTTTCTTCTTCTTGTCGCCGGCAGCAGGATCTACTGTTGCCTGGATAAATAAGGTACAGATAAATAGCATTCCGCTTCCTAAGGTCCAAAATCGGTTCCAGCGCATGTTTCTAGTTTTAATGGGCGTTAGTTACACTTCACATTACGGACGTTCTATTACGAATTACGAATCTGATTATATGACCACTTTGTATGGGTCGATCATCGTTCAAAGGCCGCGATTAACACTATAACGTTACAAAATCGTTATAGATTATCCGTAATTTAATTGAATCGTTAATATTTCTTAAAATTAGCGTTAACCTTGTAACGCCATTCCTTCATTTTCGTTTTACAAATGATAATAATTTGTACAAAATCTTGTAGGTTTGTGCCCGCTTGACACAATGAGCCCTGACTACAAAAATAATTATAAAAAATTTTATAGACAGTACCTGTTCGTGGCAGGTACATTTCTCGCATTTTTCTTTATTATAGATGCATTTGCCTGGGCAGGGCCACACAGATCCGGTTATTTTAACAAAAGTTTCACAGACACCGTGCCTTTACCCCAGGATACCATCCCCCTAAAGAAGCTGCCCGTACGTGCTGTAACGCCCCGTGATACTACCCGGCCCGACACCCTGCCTTTGCTGAATGACAGTACCCGTACTGCCGATACCACTATAATAGATACCCTGTATGTACCCAAGCTTTCCAAGGACAGCCTGGACGACAAGGTGGATTATAAGGCAAAGGACTCCATAGTACTGATGGTGCCGGATAAACGGTTTTACCTCTATGGCAATGCTAATACCAAATATAAGACGGTAGACCTTACGGCGGAGCGAATGAACTTTAGCCAGGCCACCGGTGTGCTGGAAGCCACGACTGCACAGGACACCAGCAACAAACCCTTTGGCCGGCCGGTGATGAAAGATGGGGAATCGAATTTTGATTCTGACACCCTCCGGTACAATTTTAATTCACAAAGAGCGAAAATTTACCATACCCGTTCACAATATGGGGAAGGATATGTGCACAGTGAGCAAACCAAAAGGGAGGCGGATAATACCATTTTTGGCTTCAAAAACGGTTATACTACCTGTAACCTGGATACGCCCCACTTCCAGTTCCGTGCCCGTAAGATAAAGGTAATACCGGATAAACTGGTAATATCTGGTCCGGCAAACCTGGAAATAGAGGGGGTACCTACACCTTTATTTATACCATTTGCCATCTTCCCCATTACCCAGGGTCAGCGCTCTGGCATATTGCCGCCGCAATACGTAGTGAACGCCCAGAAGGGGGTAGGCCTGGAAAACGGGGGATATTATGTAGGCCTGGGGGAGTATTTTGATCTGACCATGCGGGGCAGCGTATACTCCTACGGCAGCTGGAGCATGACGGCCACGCCCACTTACCGGAAGCGCTACAAGTACAACGGCGGTTTAAACCTGAGCTTTGCCACCACCCGTTTTGGGGACCCGGAGGTGAAATCTGAGTTTACCCGCTCCCGTGACTTCCGTGTTACCTGGAACCACAGTATGGACAGTAAGGCCCGTCCGGGGGTGAATTTTGGCGCTAACGTGAACTTTGGTACCTCTACCTATAATACATTTAACACTTTTGATTACGCATCGAGGGTAAATAATACAATTGGGTCTTCTATCAGTTTCTCCAAGACCTGGCAGGGCAAGCCCTATAATCTGACCATGAGCCTGAACCATCAGCAAACGCTTGCGCAGCGTGACGTGTTCATCTCTTTCCCGGACGCCTCATTTAACGTGAATACCATCTATCCTTTTCAACCCAAGGAGCTGGTAGGCACGCCCAAATGGTACCAGAAAATAGGGGTTTCCTATAGTACGGTGCTGCGTAACAGCGTGAATTTCAAGGATACCATGTTCCTTAAAAAGGAAATGTGGGACCGGTTACAGACCGGTATGCAACACACGCTGCCCGTGTCTTTTTCGATACCGATAGGGACGTTCACCCTGTCTCCCGGTATTAACTATTCTGAATATTGGTACACCCGCAGTATGACCCGTAAATGGAATCCTAAGAAGTTTAACCCTGCTACGGATACCCTCGGCGGGCTGGATACCACTTACCAAACGGGCTTTTTTGCCGCCCGCCAGGCCAGCGCCAGTGTATCGCTGTCTACCGCGGTATATGGTATGTATACGTTTAAGAAAGGTTCCAAGATAAAGGCCATCCGCCACGTAATGCGGCCCACCATGAGCTTAAGCTACCAGCCGGACCTGGCGGGGAAGTCTTATTACCCGGTACGGTATGGTTTTGACTCTACAGATGTAACCAGGGCGTCACATTATGAGGGATCGGTCGTGGGGGTACCGTCCGAAGGGAAGGCGGGCCTGATCTCGTTTGGGTTGGATAACAACCTGGAAATGAAGGTGGCCTCGAAAAAGGACACCTCTTCGGCAAAGGAGAAAAAGATTAAATTATTGGACGGTTTTGGTATTAACGGCAGTTATAACCTGATGGCGGACAGCTTTAAGCTCTCGACCTTCAGCATCTATGCGCGTACCAACCTGTTTGACAAACTGAATATATCTGCCAGCGGCAACCTGGACCCCTATGTGGTGGACAACCGGGGGCACCGGTTAGATAAATATGTGTTCTCATCCGGCCAGTTAAGCCTGGGCCGGCTGACGAATGCCAATATCACGATGAGCACCTCCTTCCAGTCTGCCGATAAGAAAAGCAAGGAAAAGGAGCAGCAGAAGGATGACCTGATCAACCAGGAGAACAACGATGCGGCTTTCCAGGCGCAGCAACGGCAAATGGAAATGGTGCGGAACAATCCGGGGGAATATGTGGATTTTGATATTCCCTGGCGGATAGATCTTTCTTATAGCTTAACTTACAGTAAATCTATCATACCGGATTCCGGCGGTGTAGTGGTGAATTTTAACCAGTACGTGAACTTTAACGGCGATTTTAGCCTGACGCCCAAATGGAAGATAGGCCTGAACAGCGGTTTTGACTTCATTAACCGGCAGATTGCCTATACGAATATGTATATTTCCAGGGATCTGCACTGCTGGCAGATGTCCATTAACCTGATACCGTTTGGTACCTACCGGCAGTTCAGCATTACTATCAGTCCCAAATCCGGGTTACTGCGTGACCTGCGAATTAATCGAACGCGACAGTTTTATGATTTCTAGCGGGAAGTGGGATTTTACTACGGGATGAACGCTTTTAATAGGGGGGTGAACGCTTTTAATACGGGTAGTGAACGCCTTTAATACGGGTAGCATATGGTTTTGATACAAGTTGCATATTCCAAATCCGGGTTGCTGCACGGCCCGGGAATTAATCAAATGAGACATGATTTCTAACAAGAAGTGCGCTATTACTACGGGGTGGGTGCGCTATTACTCCAGGTAAAGTGCGCTTTTACTCCCTAGGAGAGCTATAGGAGAGAGCAAGGAAAGAGCTATTTAATATATAAGAGCCGGGTTAGATGCCCGGCTTTTTTGTGGGGTAACAGCAAGGGAGATGCCCCCCAGGCAGGTTGGTTAGGGTTTGTATTGACTTTATTACCCCGGCTGGCCCTGACGAAGCGGGAATTATTTGAAGCGGGAACGGCAGGACATTGACGGCAGGGAGTCTGACGGGCCTGCGTATTAGTAGCCAAAGTTTGCACGCGCATACGTAACCGGAGAGCCGGTAAAAGCGCAAAGATCCGGTAATGTGAAACAGGAGCCGTGGAAATTGAACGCAGCTGCGGTTCTGAACGATGATCTAAGTGAAATTAGGCCTGGGATCGCCTGACCCCTGCACCGGCCGGGGGCTTTTCCTATTGTTATACTGCTCTATATATTCCCACATCATTTTAAAGACCTGCTCCTTAAGGGCAGGCATATCCTCTCTGGTGAGGCCCTGGGTGGGTACAGGGGGCAGAAAATGAAAGTCAATAATATGCGGGAGTGCGTAGAAAATACGACCAGGCGGCAGGATCTTGCGCGTATGGAACAGCAAGGCGGGCATGACAGGGCGCTGGGTATCTATGGCCAGGTTAAAGGCGCCATCATAGAACTCGGTCAGCGGCTGATCCGTTTTGTTGCGGGTGCCCTCCGGGTATAATACCATATGCATGCCTGACTGGAGGACCTGCTTCATTTCCTCAAAACTCTGGCGGCGGCTGTTTTCGTCCTTCCGGTCTACCAACACGCTGTCCATCTTATAGATCATGCCAAATAGGGGCAATTTGGCCATTTCCATCTTTGCCAGTGTTTTATTGAAGCCAGGTACGCCGGGGGTAGTTACCGGCACATCCATCAGGGAATTGTGATTACAGACAACCACATAGTTAGCCCCGGGCTCAAAATACTGCAATCCTTTCCGCCTTACCGGACACCCTATGAGGGGCATGAATATCTTCATCCAGCCACGGGTCAAGGGAAAGAACCAGCGCAGCCTAGGGGGATCCGGCAGCCGGGAAATAAGCCACATAGGGATGAATACAATGAATAGCGTAACGAGGAACAACGATAGTGCATAGGCGCAAAACAAACGGCCAAGAACGTTCTTTAACCTGCTCATAATTAATCGACAGTCAAGAAAATTATAGGCTCCTTATAGTTGTGGGGCCTTTATTCAAGGACTAATTTAAATAATATATCGATATAAAAGTTGGGGGATTGTGGGTGGTGGGGATGGGTTCCTGGGCGGCTTTGGTTAGTAGGCAGCCGAGGGATAAGATATTGATATTAAGATCGCGGCTGTTTCAGGCGGCGGTCTATGGGGCGAGGACGGCTTTGGCCAGCTGGCAGCTGAGGAATAACATATTGATATTAAGATCGTGGCTATTCTAAGCGCCAGTCTACGGGTTCCAGGACGGCTTTGGCCAGCAGCTCATTGGTCTTGGAGAAGTGGCGGCAGCCGAAGAAATAACATATTGACATTAAGATCGTAACTATTCCAGACGCCAATCCACGGGGTCCAAGCCGGCTTTGGCCAGCAGGCAGCTGAAGGAATAACATATTGATATTAAGATCGTGACTATTCCAGGCGCCAGTCCACGGGTTCCAGGCCGGCCTTGGCCAGCAGTTCATTGGTCTTGGAGAAGTGGCGGCAGCCGAAGAAACCTTTGTCCGCGCTGAAAGGGGAGGGGTGGGCGGCTTTGAGGATATGGTGGCGGGTAGCGTCGATAAGCACTTGTTTATCCTGCGCAAACTTTCCCCAGAGGAGAAATACCACGTTTTCCTTCTTATCGGATATTCTACGTATAACGGCATCCGTGAATGACTCCCAACCTACCTTGCTGTGGGAAGCGGCTTCGCCGGCGCGTACCGTAAGCATGGCGTTGAGCAGGAGTACGCCGTGCTGTGCCCATTTGGTGAGGTTGCCACCGCTGGGGATGGGGAGGCCGAGGTCCGTCTTCATCTCTTTATATATATTAACAAGGGAAGGCGGGGGCGGAACTCCGTCTTGTACGGAGAAACAGAGGCCGTGGGCTTGTTTGGGACCGTGATAAGGGTCCTGGCCCAGAATCACGACTTTTACCTGGTCGAAAGGGGTGGTATTGAATGCGTTGAAGATCAGGTTGCCGGGAGGGTAGATGGTTTTACCCAGGGCTTTTTCATGTTTGAGGAACATGACGATCTCTCCAAAGTAGGACTTGGCAAATTCATCTTTTAAAACATCTTTCCAACTGGCTTCGATTTGTACATCCATGGCTAATGATATTAGAAAAACGGCTAAATTTGAATATTGAATGAAAATTTTTTATAAATTTGCACTCCCAAAAAGGAAGATAAATATAGGGAAATATTTTGCTTCGGGGAAATTGAGGGGATAAATTGAGCATACTGGACCGGTAGCTCAGCTGGATAGAGCAGCTGCCTTCTAAGCAGCAGGCCATTGGTTCGAATCCAATCCGGTTCACACAGGGAATTAAAAAAAGTGAAGTCTATATGGCTTCACTTTTTTGTTTTGGAGGGTATCCCGCTGAAGGCGGGGAGGTCGTTGGTTGGAGTTGAATCCGGTTCACAAAAAACAAAAATTCTTCAAAATCAATCATTTTGAAGAATTTTGGGGTTCGACATTTTCTTTATCAAAGCGAAGGGAATGGCGAATATTTGATTTTAAGCATTTTAATGGTTCGGGGTTAAATTTCCTATTAATGTTTAGCTTTCCTCAATATTGATCGACTGCTATTTCAACCATAATGTATAGAAAATTCTAAGATCATTTCTGCTTGTTCTTCAACAAGAGTCGTTTCTGTAAGAAAATAGAAAGTAGCTTAAAAATGTCATCGCCAAAGTTCTGAGCAATCATATTCGAATAGGGGCTTTGCGGATCGAGATAGCGTACCACGATGCGGAATAAAAATTTTATAGACTGATTAATATAAGTGCCTGATTGTTCTTCTTTGATAAGATGATAGATGGTATTCAATATTTGAAAAACGCTGTCAAAAATCCTTATCCGTTCCTCTACCAGATGCTGTCTTCCACTTCTGCCGGCGCCATTGTCATTATTCAAATCGAATAGTTTTATAGTCTCTTTTGCCCGATCTATAGAACCAGCTCGATTATTCATGGGATACAGAATGTGCCCTATATATACCAATTCTGTTTCAATTTTTTTTGCAGTGCTATGGTTCCATTTGTTTCCTCTAAGGTAGGTATTGGGTGAAAAAATGTTTAGATGGACCGGTGTGCTTTTCAATGTATTGCAACGCTGACACCCGTAATGAAGGTTAAAAATATCTTTCACGTAATGGCTATAAACGGCAATTCCTTTGGGATAAAAGTGTTCAATTTGATAAAATGAAGAATGTTCTGGATAGCTGCCGCAAAATGCACAACAGCCGGAATATAAAATCCGGATTATATCTTTTACCCGATCTGAATCATTATAATGATTAACATTCTCCAAAATGCCTTGTGCTTCAATAACCAGCGGATCCGTGGCTAATTTTTCTACATATCTCATGGCTCGCGATTTAATTCGTTATAGAGATCATTTATTTTATCCCTGAGATCAAACGCATTTTTAACGGCATTGATCGGGTCTCCTGATTGGCCGCGTTTTTGAAACTCATCATCTAAAATTTTACGCATGGCATCCCCGGCACCCTGGTTCCGATAAGTGATCTTGAATTCATCTAGTAATACTTCCTCAATGCTGTAAGCATTGACGTTTTTTATTTTTTCACTACGAAATTGACCTTGTTCATCGTTGTAAAATCTTAGCACATTGGAATTGTTCAATAAGGCGGATTTCATTAGTAGCACCGGCGAATGTGTCGCAAAAATGAAATGTGAGCCTGTAATACCATAGATGTTCTCCGCGATCAGTTTGAAGTTTAATGGGAACTCCTGCTGCCACTTCGGATGCAAACTATTTTCTGGCTCATCAAATAGGATTATACAATTATTAAGCTGTTTTGGTAACGGCATATCCGAAAAATAGCTAAATAGCCGCAATAAATTTTTTTGACCGGAACTCATGACATCTATCGAATTGCCATTGGCGAAAATCTGAATGTCCAATATATCCAGTGAGAAAAGCATGTTTAATAGGAAGCTGTCAAACTCTGATAAGTCAGAATCCTCTGTTATAAGCTTATCCCACATGTCCTTTTGCTCATCGGTAATTCTAACATTTAAAGTTTTTTCTGCGTTGAGCGCGTCGATATCTACTCGAAGGAATTCCTCGATCCTTGCAATGATATGATTAGCCCTGATATTTTCGAAAAGCTCCTTAAAAGACATTCCGAAGTTAAAATATAACTTAAAGAAGAACGGTGAACGGTAAACGGCATTTAGCACTGATAATTCAAGCTGCGAAAGGCCCTCGGTAATAAACCTTTCGTTATTATCTATTTGAATAGTATTAATGAAGCTGAGAAAAGAAAATATGGTAATGTCGAAACTATTATTTAACACATAAATTGATTTATTGTCTTCTTTATTCTTCACCGTGCGCGCGGAAATCGCCAGTCCACAACGCAATGTCCACTGAGTCTCTTCAGTACCCAAAAATCGACCTAGATTTTTTAGCTTTTCATCGTTTTTAAATCGTATCAAAGAGTTTAAGAAAAGGATTTTCGTTTCGTTTAGCTGGGTAGCATAGTTGAAGCTCCGAAAGCGAGCATTCGGGTGGATAATGGCTTTTTCATAAGTTCCATTAATGAAAATCAACTGTGCATCATAATATTTTAGGAAGTCGATGTCATTTGTTCCGGGGGCGATGAAATCCTTATTGTAAATCTGGATATTTATTAAGTCCTGTGCGCCGTTGGTATTTGTTTTAAATTGTTTATAATAGCTGCTTTCAGGATTAAGATTTATAATCGCGTCTAACCTTGGTTCGTTCATTTTCGAATTCCAGTTCGAATAATGGATTATATTTCTCAAAAGAACACTTTTGCCAATCCCGTTATCTCCAATAATGAAAGTGTAGTAATTTTCTTTAGTCGATCTATCAATATTGAACACTATGTCGGCGTGGTGCTTCTTTAGCAAATCGTCGGTTTCGCGTTCGCTATCGTCAAAAAAATTGATCTTTGTATCACCAAATACTTTATGGTGGTTATAAGAAACAGATAAAATACGCATGTATGATAAGTATAAGTTTGATAAAGATACTTATTAATAGTATTCGTATTTGACATGATCTTCCCATTTTTTGATCACACAATTAACCATCAGTATGGCTTCACTTTTTGTTTCAGGCTTGTTATCTTTATAACCGTAAATCAGACAGCATATGACAAAACTTGACCCAATAATCGCTGTAAAAGATGTTGAAGCCAGCTCCAAATGGTATCAATCAGTCTTTGGATGCAGCAGCATGCATGGAGGCAAGACATTCGATATACTTGTGGCGGAAGATGATGAAATCCTGCTCTGCTTGCATCAATGGGGAGAACATGACCATCCAACCATGACAGATGCTACAATTACTCCTGGTAATGGATTAATCCTGTATTTCAGGACAGAAAATATGGACATAATACGACAGAATGTTGAACGAATGGGAGGTGCGGTAGCAGAGGACATTCATCTTAATCCAAACTCAAGAAGAATGGAATTTGCAATTAAAGATTTAGATGGTTATTATCTGATCATAACAGAATTTCATCGATATGAAGGCTAAATCAGGTTAGACAATTCGACTATAAGACAAAATAGATTTTCTTTCCGCTGTGTTCTTTCCCCTCGTAGTTATTTAGTCTTTGTCAAGCTCCTCCATCATAACCTATTAATTGCAGATTCTCCGTTAGTTTGTAGGTGCCTCCAAGCATAGTGCTTAAAAATCTACATTGGTTAACAGCTAGTTAACTCCCTTCTCTAATCAGTTTCATATCTTCATCAGGTGTTATGTTTATAACATAAATGTTATAAAGTTATTTTGTTAACTATAACACAAATGTTATATTTGTGTTGCCAACAAGCATTCATGAAGTTTTCGGAATTGTATCGTATGTTGGAGAGGGACGGATGGTATGTAGAACGAACTAAGAAACACCGTGTATATGTGCATCCAGAGAAAACCGGATCAATACCAGTGGGAAAGCATGTAGCGCAAGAGGTCCCCAAAGGAACGTTAAACAGCATTCTAAAACTGGCGGGTTTGAAGTAATCCAGCTTTCAAAATGGGATTATGTATGAGAAAGAAAAAAATAACGGTAATTATCGAAGCATCTTCAACAGGATTTGGCGCCTATTCAGATGATTTACCAGGAGTTACTGGTTATGGAGGCACCGTAAGAGAAGCAAAGCAAGATTTGCAAGACGCTATTAGCTCTGTGATGGAAGTACACGTAAGGAGAAAAACCGTGCCAGAGACATGGCTAAACGGTGGTAATCTCGATTTTGTGTACAAATATGACATGGCAAGTCTTTTTGAGCATTTTGGTATGTTAGATATCACTAATCTGGCTAAAAGGATTGGTATTAACCCATCATTACTCAGGCAGTACAAATCCGGTCTCACTCTTGCGTCCGATAAACAGAAACAACGTATTGAAAAAGGGCTTCATGCACTTGGGGAGGAGCTTTTACGTGTTCGTTTATAGGGTTACCGGCATTTTTATCTTCCAAGCGGTTTAAGAAATGCACAATTCCTGTTCGTAAAGGAAAGTAAAGTCAATTAGCCCGGTTGTGCTTCAGTGGAATTCGCTGGCAATAAAGCTGAGCCACTTTATAGATGATGCCTTTATGCTGTGTAATGACAGCGAGAAAAGCGTTATTGTCAGGTTGCGGCGGCATGTAGCGGTAGAGCTTTAAAGAATTATGTGATTTTATACAATCATTATTCGTTGTGCCGGTAAAAAAATCACATCAGCATGGAAATTATTTATTTTGGCGCATAAGTATTATCTTTTAGTGGGACAATTTGTTCGGTTTGTAATCATCAGCGCTGTCATGAATAACTTGTTTGATTAATGAAACGGCGGTTATGCCAAAGAGAGCATCATTAATACTCCTTCTGCTATTTATAGTACTGCAACCTCTTCTCTCCTGGTCGCAGGTACTTCCTTTGCCTTCCGGTAAATATGGTGTAGGACATCGCCGTTTTGAATGGACGGATACTTCGAGAAGGGAAATATTGGCTGCGGCCAATAGCATGCGTAAGGTCGTGGCTGATGTATGGTATCCTGCAGGTGTTAACGGGGGTACAACAGTTCCTTATCTTGATACACTTGCCTTTTCCCGCGCGTTTGGAAATGACGGACTACAGTCGCTATTGGGCGTACAAGGGGCGGCCGTTATACGGTCAGGTAGTGTACAAACCCATGCTTACGAAAATGCAGCTTTTGCCACGGGGCTAAGGTCTGCTCCGGTGATCTTCTTTTCCCATGGGATGGGGATGATCACCCAGGTATACACCAGCCAGATCGAGGACCTGGTAAGCCATGGTTATATAGTAGCGGCGCTAACTCATGCTTATGATGCATGGCTGGTTTCATTCAGTAATGGCGGGTATATACCTTTTGAGAGAGCACAACGTGCCGCAGCCGGTAATACAGAAACGGAGCATATTGCATACGAGAACAAACGCATTGAGTGGTGGGCAGCCGATATACGTTTTGCGTTGGATCAATTGACTGCCATTAATGGGGAGAAATCCAAGGAAATTCCCTTTGCAGGTTATATGGATTTGAGCAAGGTTGGCGCAATGGGCCATTCCGCGGGTGGGCGTGCGGCAGCCCGCGCCTGTCAGTTGGATACACGGATAAAAAGCTGCGCTGACCAGGACGGGGTAGCCATGATGCAGCCATTTTACCCGGATGGACATGGCGTGGGAATGAAACAGCCTTTCCTGCTCTTTGAGCGGGACCGCAACCGCACACCGGGCGAAGAAGACGCGGCATCGTTGGGCATGACACTGCAGGGGCTCATAGCGCTTGTGGACAGCCTGCGTAGTAAAAAAGCGGCTGCATTGGCTTCTACAGGCGGCAGCTTTCATGTGTTACTTCATTTTGACAGCTCAAGTCATATGAGTTTTAGCGATCTGCCTTTATTGCAGGCAAAAAGCAGTGTGGAAGAGGCGTTGGCGTACCGGGTGTTGCAGGTGACCTGCCGTTATACACGGGAGTTTTTCGACAAAACGCTGCGGGGGATTGCGGCGCCGTTATATGATGGAAAGAGAAGGCTTGATTATATCGATCTTGTTCAGGAATATCCGAAAGCGCGATCAATACCCTAAAAATGACATCCTGCGCTCCATTTTTGTTGATCCTTAATATACATGGTATCCTAAAAACGCATATTTTGCCTGACTAAACGTGACAAAATCAGGATATGTTATCGAGAACGGCTATTGCTTTATTGTTTTTGGTTGCTGCTACTACCGCTAAGGCACAGGATCTAAAATGGATACCCTTCGAATGGAAAGGGGATTCTATTTCCGGGAGATATTTTGACAAATCGGCTATCCTTATCCCCCTTACAATTGATAATATTCCCGCCAATTTTAATATGCAGTTTGACCTGGGCGCCGTGAGGACTGTTATTTATGGAAATGCTATCGAACCTTATTTAAATGCGTACCCGGATTTCAAGCACAAAATTGATACATCGAAGCAATTTTTGATCCAGGGGGCGTATAACCCCATGTTCACCGGTGTTGCGCTCAAAATGGGGGCTGCTACGTTCAGCAATGCTGAAGTAGGGTATTTTAAAGACTTTGGTGGCAGTATAGATCCGGACTCAATATCAACTAAAACAGCTAAGCATATTGGAACGGTTGGACCTGACTTGTTTCAAGATAAAATTTTGATAATAGATTATCCTAATAAAAGAATTGGCGTATGTCAGGAACTGCCGAAGCAATATAAAGCAGCCACTTTTCAACCATTTCAGCATGATGGTGGAAGAATAAATATCCCGCTGGTTATTAATGACAGCACCCGGTATTTAATGTTTGATACGGGTTCCAGTCTTTTCACAATGACAACACTAAAGGAGGATGCGCTTAAAGTGGCCGGTCCTGCAATTGTAGATTCTTTAGCGGTGTTTAGCTGGGGTAAGGAATTAACTTTTTATGGTGTTAAAACTAAAAAGGCGATAAAGTTTGGTAATAAGGTGCTGAATGGCAATGTTGTTTACTTTGATGAACAGGAGACGTTTAAGGATTTTTACAAATTTGCGAAGATCTGGGGGTTAACAGGGAATGTTTTCTTTTTGAAGAATACGGTTATAATTGATTATAAGCATAAGCTCTTTGGCGTGTTATAAGCCAGCCGGCCGTTCCGGTTTATGCATTGGTAAAAAGCGGCGTCCTAAATTGCTTTTGAGACGCCGCTTTTTATTTTCATGTACTTCCCGCGTTTACAATGAAATAAATTAAGTATTAGCGTTGCTACTTATTCTGACCTCAATGATTGCACCGGATTCATCAGGGCTGCCTTTACGGTTTGAAGGGACACCGTTAGGATCGCAATGGTTGCCGCCATTAAACCAGCCAGCACAAACACCCACCATTCGATATTAATATGATAGGCAAAGTTCTCCAGCCAGGTGCTCATGGTGTACCAGGCTACGGGAGAGGCTATGGCAATAGCCACCAGCACCAATTTGAGAAAATCTTTTGAGAGCAGGACCGCTACATTACTTACGCTGGCGCCCAACACTTTTCTGATCCCTATTTCTTTGGTACGCTGTTCTGCCGTGAAAGCAGAAAGCCCAAACAGACCCAGGCAAGCCACCATGATGGCAAGCAAGGCAAAACCGCTGAATAATTGTCCTATTCTCTGCACATCCGCATACATGCGGGCAAAGCGTTGATCAAGGAAAGTGTACCTGATAGTTTGATGGGGTGCAAAGTCTTTCCATACTGATGTGATGGATGGTATAATTTGCTTCATATCAGCAGTATTCACTTTTACGGATAAAATAGAGTTACTGCTCCCCAGCACTAAGCAAAGTGGCCTGATGTTTTTTCTGAAAGATTCAAAATGAAAATCTTCTATCACGCCAATAACGGACCAGGTCTTATCTGTATTGGTAATACGTTTGCCCAGGGGATTTTTAAAGCCGAGCTGCCTGGCCATAGTCTGATTAATAATTACGGCCTGTGAATCTGTAGGCATGTTAGGGGAAAAATCCCTTCCAGCCATTATATGCATATTCATCGTTTTAATGTAATCATGGTCTACCACCCATTGCTGGCCTGATACCTGGGTGTTTTCCTGTAATTTTCCTTCTTCAAAAAACAGGTTGTCGTCGCGCTTGGTTCCAGTAACGGGCAGGTAATCACTGATAGTAGCATTACTCACGCCAGGCAGTTGTAACAATGCTTTTTTAAAAGCCGGTAGCCTGTCCCCTATAGTATTGGTCCCTTGTATCACTAACACCTGTTCTTTATCAAATCCAACTTCTTTGTTGAGTATATATTTCATCTGGCGGTAAATGACAAACGTACCGATGATCAATGCAATGGATGTGGCAAATTGGAAAACAACCAATATATTCCGGGTGTTGGAACGTTTGTTCCCATGGCTGATGTTTCCTTTGAGCACATGGATGGGCTGAAAGGAAGAAAGATAGAAGGAGGGGTACAAGCCGGCCAGCAAGCCAATGACCGCCGCAGAAACAATCAGCAGTGGCGCCAGCCACCAGGTATTCCAGGGAATGCTCAATGATTTGCCTGACAGGGTATTAAAATAAGGCAGCAGTAACCAGGCAAGCAGTATTCCCAGGGCGAAAGAGAGGAAGCTGAATAACAGAGATTCGCTAAGGAATTGCCTGATCAAGCTATTGCGGCTAGCGCCTATAGTCCTTCTGAGACCCACTTCCCTGGCCCTGTTGGCCGATCTTGCAGTGGAAAGATTGATAAAGTTGATAGCGGCTATAATAAGGATAAAGCCGGCAATGGCTCCAAAAAGCCATACAAGGCGTATATCGCCATAGGTTAACTTGTCATTTATGCCTGAAGATCTCAGGTGGATATCTTTTAATGATTGTATTTCAAGACGCACTTTTTTAAACAGTTCAATAATCCCTTTATCGCCGGTTCTTTGTGCACTGGCAACCAGGTATTTTTGTTTGGCAGTTGACAGCTTTTCCTGAAATTTTGCTGCATCTGTGCCCGGGCGTAATAAAATATACACATGATAATTGGTGGCCAGCCAGTGTGTTTGTTCACCCGGCCAGAACTCAACTCCTTTCAGGCTAAGCAGGAAATCACACTGAAGATGGGAGGTTTCGGGGAAGTTTTCTATCACTCCACCTATTTCATAAGTTTTTTTGGGTTCGTCATTTAATATGAGCGTCTTGCCAACGGGATTTTCATTTGGGAAATATTTGTCTGCTTTACGTTTTGTAATCACAATAGTATTTGGCCTGTCAAGGGCATGAGCAGGTGAGCCGTAAATAAAGCGGACCTGGAGTATATCCAGCAGCTCCTGGTCAGCAAGGATAATGCCCTCCTCATAGGTGTTCTCTTCTTTGTCTGATCTCCTTACCTGGGCATTCCCTGCACCAAAAAGCTGGCTGTCTGAAAAGCGGCCTGCCTGCTCAACTTCGGGGAAGTCCTTTTTTAACGCGTCTGCAAACGGAGCAGGCAAATAAGTACTTCTGGTGTCAGGTGAGCCCCAGTCAATAATCGCTCTGTAAATACGCGCAGCTTTGGGATAATTGAGATCATAACTAAGTTCATGCCGGGTATATAAGGCAATCAGCAAACAAGCGGCGATGCCTAAAGCGAATCCTCCTATTTTAATGAAGGAATACATTTTATGCCTGGATAGATTCCGCCAGGCGGTGTTAAAGTTGTTTTTAAACACGCGCAGTTTTTCTTCTTCCTCACAAGAATATTGCCATCTCCTCAAAATATCGCATATCGCCCTATTACACGTTTTTGTTTCCTGTCATCTGTTCGAATTTGAACAACATTGTTCAGATGCGAACAATTGGATCTTTTTGAAATGAACTGGCGGATAGCAGCCTGGGCGTTTGTTAGTACGTTTTTGTAGCGTAGTATATAGGAAGCCTGGCGCTCGTGGCCAGGCTTCCTATATTTAATGGTCAAGGTTGAGAGAGCACAATACTGCTGCATGTTCCATCGGACTCCAGGCGTAGCAGCTGGACTGTCTTACCATTTGACAGCGTAACCCTGCAGGTGTTGAAGCCGCCTCCACAGTAGCCTCTGTATACGCAAGGGGAACCCTGGTCAGGAACCTGCTGGAGATTCGTATAACCATTTCCAGGAAATCTGGCGTTGGAAGCAAAAGCGCCGGCTATAGCAAGCGCGAATACGGCTGCTGATAAGCCCATTTTTTTGTAGTTCATGCAATGAAATTTTCTGATGCGGGTGGGTGCCTACTATTTTCTACAGGTTTTCGGCTTCGCCTGTTCTATTGCAATAGAATAACGTTAGTTCATTGGGATGGAATAGGTATTTAGCGTGCGGTCCTGTAAGGCGAAGAGCTGGTTGTCTTTTACCATAAAGTCCGTGATACGCTCCTTTCCTTTGAGGGGAATGTAGAGCGTATGGAGATATGTTCCTTTATCGAGTGAGAAGATGTCTATGATATCATTTTGCTGCCTGACCTGTTTGTTTTCGTTATCTGCCAGGAGGGATGACAGTATATAGATCCGGTTGCCGGCTATCCTGGCGCTGTTGTTTACATAGGTGGGCGGGGCGGAGAATTTGCTGTCGCCGGTAGCTATGTTGGCGACCTGTATTTTTGCGGTAGTATTGGTGTCCAGGGTGTGGGCGGTGTAGATCACGTTCAGGTTGGTGTCGAGCGTTATGAATTCGTTCCGGTAGTGATAGAGGTAAACCAGTCTGCCTGTTTGCTGGTCATAGTCCAGGGTGCCATCGGTACAAAAGATACCGTCTACCTGTTTGATGATAATGTTTTTTCTTAGTGTTATGTATGGGGAATCTGTTTTTATTTTCACCAGGATGTTTTGTTTATTACCCAGGGAATCTATGTGGATGCTGCGTGATATGAAAGAAGTAGGAGAGACATTTTGCAGCATGTTAAAGAAACAGCTTTGCGGCAGGAAACGGCTCATTTTCAGATCATCCAGCTTGCCGCTGTAGAGGGCAGGGGTGGCGCCTTCTGCCATATAAACGCCGGCGGAGTTTACCATTATGCGTGATTGTTTCCAGGCGTAGCGTTCTCCCGGCGGGAGTTTAAGCGTTAAGGACTGGGGGTCTTTCAGGTGCTGATCAACCGATAGCAGGTGCAGCGAGGCGGAATAGTTACCTAAATAAATATGTTCGCTGGTATAACCTGCTATATAATAGGCGGGATACACCAGTTCCAGCGTGTGTTGCAGCACGGCTGTTTGTGGCTGGTTACGGTTAAAGCCGTTTTTACGATCGTTGGGCTTGTCTGAAAAGGCGTATAGCGCCAGGATAAGCGAAAGGGAAGCCAGCACGCAAAGCGCGGCAAACCGGAGGGGCTTTTGCATCATGGTTAGTTGGTTAGGCCGTGAATGAATCTATTTTTGACAGGGGGATCATTGGGCTGTTTTGTGTGCAGCCACATGCCCAGCAGCGCCAGCAGTACAAAGAAGATATTAAAATACAGGTGCTCTGTCCAGCTGAGGCGGGAGATAACGCCGCCGCATGAACAGGGTATTTTTTCAGCGAATGTGACCAATACGATAATATAGGTAGTGAAGAGGACCATGATGGCAAAGGAGGCATAGAGGCCCAGCCGCCGGTAGGGCGGGATGGACAAGAGCAGGGCGATGATTATTTCAACTACGGGGACGGCTATGGCCAGTGCCGGCGCAAAGCGGGTGATAATCGGGGATTGTCCAATGACTGCCCGGAAATTTTCGTAGTCGAGGAATTTGCTGGCGGCGGTGTAGGCGAATAAGAGAATGAATAAGAGACATATGATCTCCAGTACCAGTTTTCTTAGCATGGAATTACGGGTTTACAAGTTTATAATGTGATCTTACGAGGCTGGGCCTGCAAGCAGCTATTGTTTTATTGGAGAATGGTTGAGATGGTTACCGGGTTCGCACGGGTGTCGCTGGCTATTGTAACTAATTTCCGGTGATATTTTGAGGATGTTGTTATCATTTTCGAACAATCTTTGGTCATTTTGGACAGACGGGGGGATCGTAGCGTTTCACCATTTCTCAAACTCCCAATCCCTGGGTACCACCAGCCCTCCCTGGTTATACACCTCCTTCACCAGATCCAAACTCTCCTCAAACGTACATTTTTTTACATGGGAACCATTTTTGCCTTTGTCCGGGATATCTGCTACCCAGGTATCCTCTCCGGTGTTCATAAATTGCAGGCAGCCCTCGCCGGGCGCTACCAGTCCCCAGAAATTGTCCTCGAATTCTGTTATGTCATGGAAGGATTGGAGGGCTTCCATCAGCGTCATTTGTACCGGTTCGTCAGAGGCGATGCTGTTGTTTGTGTTATAATCGCAATAGAATACTTTCATCATAATTTACAATCCCGTTTTGCAGTGCAGTGTTGCGCCCATCCGGACACTAAAACCGGATTGTAAAATAATACCTTTTCCGGCTTGGATCACTATATTTTGATTACCGGTAATGGTTTTGCCTGCCACGTTAACCGTTCCTTCCGTGCGGTACAGGTATTCGCTTTTGAAATCGTTGCTATTGTTGAGGGGGATGGTGATATTGTCTTTAAGGGCAAAACCTGTTGGGCTGATGGTGTACAGGTGATTATCGTTGCCTGTTACCAGCGTGCCATCGGGGGCCAGGAGCAGACGGTTGCCGGCCAGGAGGCCTTTGGCGTCTTCAATTGGCAGGGTAGGGAAGGTGGTGGCGCCGGGCGCTACCATGGTGAGGGATTGTTTGCCCTGTTCTGTGCTTAGTGCGTATAGATTGTCGTTGGCGTCTATTACCAGCGCGCTGGCCGGGTTAAGGTTTTTAGTGGCTGTGGCGGACTCTTTGGCGCCATTGGATAAGGCATACGCCTCTACCTGGCCGTTGTTGATAATAAAAGCCTTGCCGGCGCCTATTACGGGCTGGGAAAGCACTTCCGGACCGGTTTTGACGGTTTGAAGGAGCTGGCCGTCCCGGGTATCTATGATGTAAAAAGCGTTGCCTTTCCTGAGGCCGGTGGTAATACAGAGCCGGTTGTTTTTTACGGAGGGTACGGGTATGTCTGTAGTGAAGCTGGTTTTAAGGGGTGTTTGCCATTTTATGAGGCCGTCAATGGTATTTAGTGCGGTGATGTTGCCGCTGGTTCCATCGTACACGTAAAGGGCCTGTTCTGTTTCACTGAGGGCGGGTATACCGAATTTGTTGCCGTTGGCCGTATAGATCCATTTAAGCTTGCATTCCGGTTGCGGCGTGTAGGCATAGACGCCCTGATTGGTGGATATGTAGATGCTGCCATCGAAGCCGGTGATGGGGGCGGCAACGGCCTGCGCGTTGTTTTCGAGTTGTTTGTTGCAGATGAACTGGAGTTTATCCGGGTTCAGCACGGCCAGGGTGCTGGCGGCGTTTCCGGTCATGCAGTAGATATTGCTGTTTCTGTCTGCTATAGGCCCATATTTTACCAGGGCCTCTGTGGATGCCTGTGTTAACCGGTAGCCCCCTTGGGACATGGCAAGCAGCTGGTACATGGGCTGCGATGCTGACTGGTAGGCGAAGACCAGTTTATCCTCATTCAGCAGGGGATCGGATTTGATGTAGTTTTCGCTGAATGTGTTGATCAATTTAAAGCCGGTGGCGGTGGTATTGGATTGCCAGGGCAGCATGGCGGTATGTTGCGCGTCATACTTGTATTGCGGCCAGCTGTTTTTCCGGGCGTGGCCGGCGGGCATGTGGTAGGTGATGACCAGTTTGGGCTGTTTGCTTCTGTCGCCGGAGCGTTCTGTGTAGTAGCGGTAGGTTTCTGCTTCTTCGGCAGCCAGCACGCAGTAGAAATTGCCTTTGCGTTTTGCCACCCAGGTGCTGCCGTCCGTTATATCCGGTTGCAGGTGTACGGCCTGCGCTATGTCTGTCTGGGATACCTGGCTGAGGGCCGTGCTGGAGGAGTCTGCAATGTTGATGATCTGGCTGCCCCTGGCGTTATTGAGCTCATAGAGGCTTACGCCTTGTTCGAATACGGAGGAGGTGTTTTTTACCTTGTTCAGGTAGATCAGCAGATCGACGGTATCGATAACAGCGCCTGCCGGTATGGCGGCTAAACTAAACTGCAGATAGGCAGAATAGTCGTGGTTGACTTTCCTGCCGGTGGTGGAAGAGGAGATGAATACGTAATTGTCGTCACTGCAAAAGGCCCTGGTATCCGGGTTAACGGTAGCCTCGCCCGGCTTTTGCGTTTGGGTGAGGTTGGGCAGGATGACCATCGTCCTTTGATCATTATACTGGGCGGTGGCGTTGATGGCCATCAGCAGTATTATTATCAGGCAGCGTATAATGCGTATGTTCATAGTAGTTGTTTTTATGGGATAGGACATGAGTAATACAGGCTGGATACGGCGGTATGGCCTTTTGTGATGTAGGCGATCACCACCGTCCATGCGCAGCCGTTGAATCCTATGGAGGTCATGGCGAAACTGCGCAGGTTATCAAATATAGGCGGGAGCTCCGGTTTGTTGATGCCTGCCAGTGGAATCCATTTATAGTAGTTGTTGCCTGTATCCACGCCAACTATCCAACTGCATTGTAATTGTTTTTTATCGCCGGTAATATCGTTTGAGAGCATGTAGCGGTAGGTATTGGAAGGATCCGGGTTGGTGTTTTTGGCGGTGCGTACGTAACACATGGAGGCCGCGGTGAGCCAGTCATCCCCGTAATTGAGGTCTGCTGTGCCGTTACCGTTGCGGACCTTTATCCAGCTATTCCCTTTATACATCCAGAGATCGTTGAGCGTGCTGCCGTTGTAGCGGGCAGCGCCGCCGCCTATCCAGATGCTTTGTGCGCCTTTGATGTCTGTTTGTACGGTGGCGGCAAACTGGCAGCGTTTGGGAAAGTCTGTATGGCCGGTGGGTACGGCTGTCCAGTTGATGCCATCAAAGCGCCATACATCGTTCAGGCCGTTGCCGTTTTTGTCTGCGCCGCCAATGACCCAGATATTGTTGTTGCCCTGTGGATCAGGATATATGATGCAGGCGTGCATAGCGCGTGGTTTCATGGCATCTGGCGCGCTAATATGCCTGATGCCGCCTGTGTTCAGATTAACGGCTGTAATGGTGTTCCTGCACAGGTTAATGTCTACTTTGCTGCCGCCTACAAAAAACAGCTCTTCTGCTCCAAAATGTACGCAGGGGCAGTGTACCAGCTCCAGCGGGATAGTTAATTCCACGGGGCTGATCACGTTGTCTTTGCTATCCAGGGCGCTATAGGTGTGCAGCATCCAGTTAAGGCCATCCGGCGATTTCCAGATACAGGGCAAGCCGGTTGTGGCGGAGGGGAGGTCTGCCTTTTTCTGCATAATGGCCCAGATCATGTCATCGGCCTCGTTTTGTACGAGATCGAGCACGGTACTTTGCTCCGTTATGTATTTATCGTCATTTACCGGTACCGAGCGGCTAAAGTTATCCATCACGATCCAGTCAGGGCTAGCTGGTACTTTAATATCGGCAACGGTGTTATCCTGGGCTTCCATGGCGCCGTCCCTGGCATGCAGGTAAAATGGCGGTGCGGGGAATGTGCCTACGCTGCCCAGGTGTATTTTACCGGAGAAACGGAAAGGTTTTGTTTTATCCGCCACGGTTTGCGTATTCACGATCTGGCCGGACTTATCTTTTAGTTCACAGATACTGGCATTGAGTGTTTCGTAGGTAATGGTGATATCTGTGCTTTCCCGGGTAATGGAAGGGTTGATCCTGCAGCTCCTGATAATGGGCTTTTTAGCGGCTACCAGTATGGTGCTGAAGGCGTAATCGTCCGGGTAATTGCCGATGGGCTTATCGCTTACATTCTTTAGCTTAAACAGGATAGGCGCTGAGGGCGGCAACTGCTGACCCTGGATCTTCTGCACACTGGCGATCTTAAACTGGATCCAGTTTTTGCAGGCCTTAAAATTGGTTTGTGCTATGAAAGTAAAGCGGATCGTGCCTTTGGGTGAACCGGTAGGGTTTACTATACAGTTGGCGGCCGGGCTGGTGATAACGGGCCGTATACGGTCCCAGTCCACAATATTGGCCAGGCTTTGCAGATCCACCTCAAGGTATTTTATCTGGGTGGTACTGTCAGGGTTACTACAAACAATGGCAAAGCTCACATCCGCATTGGTATCTGATATTGTATTGTCTATTGCTTTTAAGCTGTATTTGTCCATAGCAGAGATATTATTGATTATCTGACGGCGGTAGTAGTGATAGATACGCTTCCTGTATCACCTGGGTGTTGAGCGCGCCGGTTTGTAATTGTGTTTGATTGTCTATGTTGGTTTGCAGCCAATCGCCAGTTGTTGTTTGTTGTTTCAGTACCCATTGCCGGTTTGGCTCTGCGCCAAGCGGTACAAAAGGCGCTGTTGGCGCGCCCAGGAAGGGGGCTATCAGCATATCCAGCTCCATATGGTGCAGGCCCGTGGTATGGATGGCCGGCAGGTCTATGAACTTAACGGGGAGGACGCCTGCATGCGCCTGTACGCCGCCCCTGGGATCCATGAGGATGGTGATGGCTTCCTGTTCCGTGGTATTGAATGTAAGCGTGATGTCCTCCAGGGTGAAATAATCGCTGGCAGGTTTTTGCATGCCAAAAGGAACGTGCATCTGCTCAAAGCCGTTGTCTTTAAAATAGCCTATCAGCCCATCTTTGTTGTTACGGCTATCGCCCAGGGCTATGGGAAAAGCGGTATTGGCCAGGCCGGGTGGCTGTGTTTTAGTGGCTTCCGTGATAGTATGCTCATTGTTCTGTGGTTGGGCGGGTAATCCCTGTAACTCCAGTTTCAGCGATGCCCTTACCAGGGCTACGGGCTGTCCCATAAGGCCTGCCAGGCCGGGGGCTTGTTGTCCCGGGGAAGTGGAGAGGAAAAGGGCGGTACGGTTGCAGAGATCAAATAGTGCGTGCAGGGCATTACCACCATCTGGCTGGCCTGCGCTGTCCAGGGCAGTGAGCAGGCCATTTACAAAGCCCAGCAGGTAGCTGTTATGGATGGCCTGTTCCGGCGTTAACGTATTGGCAGTGCCGGGCGGGTTGTTCCATTGCAGCTGTAACCTGTCTTCCAGGGAGGTGAGTTTTAGCGCGCCGCATTTAACGCCGCTGGTCTCATATATTTCGAGCGACTGGTCCAGGAAATCCGGCAGGAGCCAGCCGCAGACCGGGTTTGTAAGCGGATCGTTGCTGCTTTCTTCCAGCGGGCCGGGTTGGGCGCTGCACCATCTGAATGAGAGGCGGGCGGGCTGTATCACGCGCGGGGCAAGTGTTAGCTGGAAACCATTGTTTAACTGGTTCAGGGTTTCTGCAATGTGCAGATAGCCTTTGCCCACCGGCTCACCATTATTATCCGGGTCGATGACCTTTTTTACCTGTCCAAAGGCGTCTGTGATCCAAAGCCGGGTAAACTGCAGGTGGCCTGCCCGGAGGGGGAAGAAATTGGGCGTGTTGCCGGATGTTGCAGATACGTCCGGGAAGAAATAGGCTTCCCGGGTGGTGTAATCGTTCAGGCTATTATCTGGTAACAGCGCGCCATTATTGTTATCGGGATCCTGGAGCAGCGGGAGCTGTATGCTGTGGCGGCGCATGAGCAGGCCGTCTGAAAAGGAGCCAATGGCCTGTGACACATGCTGGCCCGGGCTTATGCCTTCCGGTAGCCTTTGCTGTAAGAAGCTGGTGACCATATCTGTAAGCAGCACTTTACCGGCGTATTCTATGGCGTTTGTGGCATCCGGGGCGGGGCCTTTGTAATGGTACCGCTTATCCTGCCATAACCAGTTCTCCGGGTTGTAAGACCATTGCCCGTTACTGTTGGTGTAGGTGGGGATGAATTTTGCGTACCATACCAGGTAGATGGGCGTCCAGGGATGATGCCAGCGCTGGATGCCGCGGGTGGCAAGCAGTTGGGTAAGGCTATCGTGGTCCCAGGTTGCCGGTTCTATGGTAATGTAATCAAGGAGCCTTACGCCTTTGAATTTATCTGTTGGCGCGGTGGCAGACAATTGCAGCATATTCCGCAACCAGGCAGCCAGCGCCTGTATATTGGCGGTGTTGCCGGGTTGGTCCTTGTAATATTGCTGCGCCCATATGGTCGTCCAGGAGGGATCGAAGAGAATGGCTTCCTGGTATAACTGGCTGATGAGTGTTATGTTGTTTGCAAGTGAGCCCAGCGCTTTGAGCGCAAGCGGGATATCGCCTGTGGTGATGGTGGTATTTGTGCCGGTAGGGCTATCGTTCAATATAAGCCCTGCGATGATGGCGGGTGCGGTGCGGCAGGGCAGCTGAGGGCCATTGCCGGGATCCTTATATTTTGATGAGGCGGTTATACCGGGGCCGGAGAACAGCACGGCAGGATCGTTTGGCTGCCAGTAGCGCGGCATTTTTTTCTGTACCAGCTCAAAATCCGTTTTATCGCGGAAAGCGGGCATCTGGTTGATGAGGGTCTGCTGTGTGGTGACGGCCGCCTCTTGCTCCGTTATAGCCCTGGTGGTGGCGTCTATATCATTCCTGAGCCGATCGCGTTTGGCCGTAAGCGTTGCAAGTAGGTCCGGCGTTTCACTGGCCATGATGATCTTATCCGTCAGTGCGCGGAACTCCAACAGGAGTGATCTTTTATTTTGCCGGCTGCGGTCTGCGGCTTGTTGTGCTGTATTGATCTGTTTGAAAGCCGCGGAAAGGCCGGGATTGGCGGCTGCATCCGGAAAGCCCGGCAGCGTATGCTCTTTATCTTTTTGTTCGATCTGTTTGATCTCCCAAAGCGCGCCGCCGTCATAGGCGGTGTAGGTATGGTTATCTACATGGGTGTGCATTTCTGTAGCATCCACATTATCTTTCAGCACATCGTAGAAATAACCGTTAAGTAATTTTTCTGCCGCGCCGGTTTGCCTGGAAAGCTGTGCGGCTTTGGCTTCGAGGGATGTGAGGCCTACGCCGGTATTGACTTGTGCGCCTTTTGCGGGCAGTACATACTGCTGTGCCGGATCCCAGTTAACGCTGTGTATAAAACCATGGCAGAGAATAGCGGTGGGAAAATTCTTAGGATTCTGGACACCGTCTATCTGCCATTTGCTTTTTATGTTTTTTTTGAGGAGGTCGTCAGCATTTTGCAGGGGCTCAATGGCGAGATCTGAGTACCAGCCTGTTACCAGGTAAGAGAATGTGGTGGCGGTATTCTCTACACCGGCCAGATCATCCCAAAAGCCAAATACGTTGCGGCAGTACTGGTAAATAGCCGCAAAGCTGGCGTTACCGGGGCCTATGGCGGTGAGGGGCGTATTGCTACGGGGTTGCTCCTGTGCCCAGTCATCCAGCAGGGTGGTTTTGCCTATGTTATGGGAGGTGGAGAAGCTACCGTCCGGGTTTTGTACGGCCCAGGTGCTTTTATCAGATTGCAGATCGCTGATGTGATCACTTTCCAGCAGCCATTTTTTGAGGACCGGCTGGCCGTTCAGCAGGTGTGTCCTGATCACCAGCCACCTGTTAGGCACGGCGGGGAACAGGGCTTTACCATCTTTGTGTATACCATTGGTAAGCGCTGCCGGCAGGGCCCAGTGCAGGTGAATGCCTTTTTCGCAAAAGCCGCCCTGCTGCAACTCTTTAAGATCGGCTGGTTCCAGGCGTGTGCCCTGGCGGGAGGCCAGCGCTTCATAATCTATATAAAAGCTTTTCCAGTTGTAGCCAGGATCTTTAGCGGTAGTTTCATCTACCACCAGCGCTTCTATTTTTATGGGTACTAATATTTGCTCACTCATGATGCCAGTTATCAAAAATGTTCAGCGTGTATATAATGGGACTTTCGAGCAGCTGAAAGGCAAGATCAGCGGATGTAAGCGCCGGTGTTCCTTTTTCTGCAATGGCCGTTGCGATTGTTTTCAGGTCAAATACGCCGTTGCTGCAGGGCAGGGGAACGGTGGTCTGGCCTATGTTGCCTGCCGTGTCCCGTAGTGTTTTCTGGTAGGCGTTGCCATTGGCGTCTACGGCAAAGTGTATGCCTTCCGGTGGTTGTATAAACTGCAGCTGCTGTACTTTGCCAGCAAATACGCAGAGCTGTATATCGTCTGCCAGGCGCTCTATTTTCAGCGGGTGCTCCATCCAGGCGCCCGTATCGTCTTTGGCAAAGATCTTAATGCCTTTCCAGCCTGCTATCAGTTGCGAGCGTATAAAGTAACCGGTGATGTGGCCCGTGATGGTGGCCGGTAGTGGTACGGCCTGGCCTTCCCCAGAGGGGATAAAGGGCGCGTTCTTTTTGTTGACGATGATATTAGCGGGAAGGAAGCGGCCATCTTTGAGCATATTGAGTAAAGCGACGGAATCATCTGATGCTACGATGCTGAGCGCTCCGCCCAGCAGGGCTTCTATCCACTCATAGTCTATATAAAAAGTACCTACGGCTTCTTTGGCAACAGTGTCCCCTTCGCGGCTGATGAGATAATCTTCATGCGGGATGAGGTAGTTAACGGGCACACCTTCCAGCAGGAACAGCTTGCCCAGCCAGTCTGTGATGGTTTGCGGTATTTCCGGCGCGGCGTTTTCACTGCCGGCTATATTATCGAGCTGTTGCTGAATAGCTGCGGGATCATTGGTAAAAGGGACAGGCGTTGCATCAAACGATTTTTCCATGTTGTAATGGCTGGCGAGAAAAGTTTTCATCTTTTCTTCCATTGGTGTAGCAGCAGCTGATAGCTGTTGTGGGAACAGGTTGCTGATCTGTTGCTGGCCCGCGGTGTTCACCACTTTCCGTTTGCCTTGTAGCTTCCATTGATACAGCGCGGTGCTGAATGTTTTGTCTTTCAATGCCAGCAGGCGGCCCAATTGCCATGCAGCGGCGTAGGAGATATCCATTAGCCCTGTCTGATGATCAAAACGGAGGGCGGCGTCTGCTGTTTTGAATATCCTGGTTTTGGGATCGGCCGGCAGAAAGTTGGGGTTAAAAGGACCCCGGTACCAGGAATAGGTTTGCGCGCCGTTACGGGTGATGTGCGGCAGCAGTGTATACCCGTAGTTGTAAGATTGTTTCAGCGTATCATCGGTCTTAGCCGGGTAGTTCATTTTAAAGGGGCTTACATGCAGTCCTTCGCAAAGCTCCCGGAAGTTTTTGCCGGCGGCTATGGTAAAACTCCATGATTGCAGCACTACCAGGCGTACTTTGTTTTTGCCTTTGTTCTCTATGTATTGATTAGTGTTGAAATAATTCTGATAACCTTCCAGTGATACGAGCAGCACGGTGTTCCTGAGGGCGCTGGATGGGTCTGCGGCCCTTACGGGCAGGCGGTTGCCTATAAGGGTGGCAAAGTATCCATCATCCCCAATAGCTGCGCGGTCTTTGCTTTCGTTTACGTCTACCTTGCGTACATGGGCCAGGTAAGGCAGATCCTCTTTAGACGGTGCTACCTGTTTAAAAAGGGGGAGGGGAATGTCTATTACATCGTATTCAGTGGCTATATTTTCCCAGGGCGCCAGTTTGGATATTTCTGGTATAAACACATCTGTACCGGGATCCTGCAGGCTTTTTTTACTGCGGATGGTATCCTTTAGCTCGTCTTCACTCAGCAGGAGCAGCGCCATCCAGGGGGCGTGGCGGTCCGGGTTATTAAGCCTGAATGCCGTGGTACTATGTGGCGCTCCGTCTATGGTACGCTCCCAGGGCAGGGTACGCCGGTTAAAGACGATCTGGGGCAGGGTGGTCTCGAAATGGCCCGTGAGGTCTTTAGGCGGGTACATGGCGTATACGGCTGCCTCTTCCAGGGCAAAGCGGGGAGCGCCCACCCATACGTTTTTGGTGGCGGTCTCAAAATCACCCGGTTGAGCGCCTGTTACGTTCACGGATACGGTAGCGCTGATGGTATACTCTCCGGCCATGAGCTGTGGCAGGCATTCATGCATGAATGTGAGCTGTTCCGGCGCTTGTAATATGTGCTGGTCGTTGGCCATTGTCTGCTATACTTTTTTGCCTGTTTCGTTTTTATACTGGGGCAAACCTCCCAGCTGTACTATCACCGGTGCTGCGCTTAATGCGTTTACCCATTCCTGGTGGCTGCCGGTTTCTGCTGTTTGCATGCCCTGTGCCTGCAGCGCGGCGGCTATGAGGGCCTGCCTTTTGGCGGTGATGGCGGCATCGTTGAGCTTACTGATGATGACGGTTTTTATAGGATCGCTGTAGGCGGTATTATCCGGGCCGGTTAATGCGGGTATATAGTCCCATTTTAATGATCCCGATACGACGGTGAATTTGCCGTTAAGGTCAAACCCCGGGGCCTCTGGAGGCAGGGGCGTTTCTTTAGCGGTGATCATTACGCCTTTGATCGCCTTTTTCAACAGCTTTACATCTTCCGGGGCGTTGTTGCCGCCGGTAGCCTGCTGCGGGTCCCATAAGGAGCCTGGTACGCCGGCCGCATAGGTAGCATAGCTGGGCGCCAGATCGCCACTCAGCGGCTGGTCATTCAAGCGCATGTCTACGCGGAGCGCTGAGGGGAGGCTGGTTTCCTGCATGGGACGGATGCCCAGGGTTGTGTTACGGTCTGCATACTGCAGCGTAACCCCGTCCACCTGCATTTTTGTATCTGCCTGTATTTCCTTCACCGTGCCTGTGCTGTCTGGTACGTTCACGGTGGTCAGCGGCAGGGGCGCGTCTATATTTATCTTTAGCTGGTGCGGGTTGACCAGCAGGTATTTGGTCTGGCCAACGGTGTATTCATTAATGATACCTGCGTTGACGATGATCTCCGGCCTGATCTTGTTGCCGGTATTGGCCGGGAGGAACTGCTCTTTGAAAGCGGGCCATTTCAGTTTTTCCTTTTCCTGCTTATCGGCACTGCCAAAGGGTATGGTGAATGAAAAGATGGCCCAGTTCACATGGGCTTCTCCTGCAAATGGCGGTCCCCAGATATGGAGCTGCGCGCCCATTTCGAGGCTGTAGTGAACGGTAAACAGCCAGGCGTCTATATCCGCGGTGATCTTTACGCGGATGCCCAGATCAACATCGTACTGGAAGGGGGCCCAGGCCATGATCATATCTACCCAGGCCGTTAAACTGGCGGTAAGGAAGCTGAGGCTGAAGGTGACCTCCAGGCGGCCGCCGGCCATAATGCTGTCTGGCGTAAGGGCATAATACAGCCCGCCTTTGATCTGTAGCTGGTTGGATATTTGCCAGTTGAGGCCCAGGCGGTCTACATCCGGGTAATGTTGCGGCTTATTGAATTTAGGATGGTATCCCCCTAAAGTAATTACAAAATCCCCCTCATGGGGGCCTTTTACCCAGGCGTAGAAAGCAAAGCCGCCGGTAAGCTTACAGTTCCTGTCGAAAATGTAAGAGTTGGGAGTAAGCATGGCCTCTACCGCTATCACATCGCTATCCGGACCAAAGCTGGCTTTAACGGCCAGTTCCACATAGGCGATGGCGTTGTTCCTGGAAGGCCAGGCGAGTATAGATAAACCCAGTATGGCAAATTCAGTACGGGTACCAAATTGCGCCATTACCAGTACAAATGATTCTATGATCTTAAAGGAGGTGAATTTTATACCTACCGCCAGCCAGTAATCGCCGGGCGACGCAGGGATCCATTGCTGGTTCACCAGATCCGCCAGTATAGCGTTGAGGGTTTTATTGGGATCCGGGTTTAAGGCCATGGTCACCAGCGGGAAGTTGTTGACTTCCCTGATGGCGGGCACTTTTAACCTGCGGTTGTAGCCAAAGCCGGCTGCAATACCTGTTACAAAGAAAAAGGCAGGGCCGCCAATAGCGCCGGCATACATGGCGTAGATGAACAGGGATACGGATCCATCCGGCTGGGGCGCTATGAGTTTGCTATAGGCGCCAATACCGCTAACGCTGAAGCTTGACAGCGCCAGCTGGGCAGATCCATAGTAGGAATATTCCTCCACGTCTTTTATAGGCGCTGTTCTTAAGAACATGCCGCTGATACGGATGGGGTCTTTGGTGTATGACAGGCCAATGCCGTCTAAATAGAATTCCGGCATAGCGGGCGGGAACTTCCATTCCAGTTTAAAGCCCAGGCCCAGGCTTAGCAGCTGCATGCCCATGCCTGCCATCAACATGGAGGCATCGAGGAGCAGCACCACTTTGCCCTCGTTAAACATAAAGCCCAACCGCTGTAAGGTTACCGGGCCAATTTGTTTATCTACTTTGGTCCATTTTGCTTTGGCGGCTATTTCTCCGGCGAGGGAGGTTACCGGCGTTGTGCTGTTGGCTGTTGCGGGTGGATAGGTTTTACCCGGGCCATCGTTCAGCGCATAATACTCCTCCTTGCCGTTGATGAGCAGCTGGGCGGAGATGTTGAAACCTGTTGTGATGTTAATGCCGGGAATTTCTTTAAAGGGTTTTAATTCATCAGGGGTAAAGTTGCCGCTGGCATACAAGGCCAGTACTTCTTTGAAGGCAAAGGCATTGTCTTTGGTAAACAAAGGACCGGCCAGCGGGAGGTCTTTCACATCCAGCTCCAGGCCTGCGCCCAAACCAACCAGTAGGGCGGTTTTACCATCTTGCTGTTTGCGGTATAATAAGAAGGCTTTAAAAGGATCAATGTCCAGCTGTGCGTCTGGGATAACGTTAGGATCGCTGAACAGGCGGCCGGCGATCTCCCTGAAATTAAGGGTGGTTTTGCCATCGTGCAGGTAGCTGGCATAAAGGTACCAGTCATCTGCCGCTTTTACATATTGCAGGGCGAATTGGTGTTGATCTATGTGTAGCGTACCGCCAAACGTATAAGCGCCTTTTGCATAACTGGCCTCCAGGGTAACCTCCATCTGTTTGTTATTGATGGTAAGTACGCTTTCGAAGCTGATGCGGAACTCAGCTGACTGTTCGCCTGTGCCGTATGTGACAGATAACGCCCGGATGGCGGGCAGCTTATCCAGGAAACCGGGTATTGCTGTATTATCGCCGGGGGCCAGGGCTTTGAGCAGCGCAGGGAAGCTAACGCCTTCCTGCTTACTGGCTGTTAGCGCGGCGTATACGGACTTTTCGGCGCCGTTTATCCGTACGCCTAAAGTAATGTCGAACTCAACCGCATTGGGGGCGCCAATGCTGGTAGCGCCTGTGATATCCAGCAAAAGAGGTGATGATGCTGCCATAAGATGCAAGACCTGTTGAGGGCAACATCCCTCAACAGGTAATTAATGATACGATCGTTTATACTGCTGGTTCGGGCACTCCATTGGTTTCCGGCTGCGCAATGGCTTTAGGGGCCTCTTTAGGCGCCGGAGTCGTAGGTACGTTGGTAACCCTGAAACCTACCTGTTTAATAGTGATGTTGCCAAATGTAATAGATTGTTTCGCGGCAGATTCCACCCAGAAATCAAAGGTCTTCTGGGTAATGTTGACATAGAATTTTTTGAATTCCAGGATAAATTCACCCGGTTGGGTATCTCCGTCCAGTTTGGGCAGTTCTACGGTAGCGCCGCTATCGCCATTGTCTTTGATCCAGCTGATGAGGCCATTCAGATCAAGCTTGCTTACGCCTTCCGTACTGTCTACTTCATTGCTGAAGTCAATGATCGTATCGCCTTTAAGATTTTGCGGGGTTATCATATTACCGATCCTTACGTTCACGTGTGCTACAGCATCGCTGTTCTTGGGCCCAATTTCAATTTGCCCTGTCAGGTCTACGCTGTATTTAGAAACATTTGTGAGCCCGCTGATAGTGGCGGTTTTTTTATTGGTGTCTATGGCAAGCGTTCCACCTACCGCACGGGGACCGTTTGTCCAGGTTACCCCTATATTGCCGGCGCCGGCCAACGGGGTCCAGCTAGCTTCTGTGATGTCATTAAGCACAATTGTTTCGGCAAAAACGATGCTGTCGAACTTGGTCAGATCGGCATTGGGAATGGATTTGCCATTGGTTAGATTTTTAATTTCCGTGATAGGCATAGCATTTTGTTTAATGGTTTATTGGGAATGTGTTAATATTTGATGATATAGTTCAAGGCTATCCATTTGGGGCGGTTTTTGCCGCTGGAATTGCCGGTTGTGAACTGCGGGATATCTACTGTTACCTGGTGAGTGTGCGCTCCGGCATTCTGTGTGGTTTGGTCTGAGACGCTGGGTGAGCCCCTGTCTATGCCGTTGATCTTGTCAAAACCTGACGAGGGGAGGGATCTATCATACCAGGCGCTGGGCATTTTATGATTGTGGCTACCTGCCTCCATGGTAGTGGGCGTTATAACGGGTGGTTTTGCGGTATGGTTATGCACATCCGGGTTACCCTGTTTAGCGACGCTTTCACTTGCATCGCGGGGATCAGCGCCCATGATAAACGTTCCGCGGAGATCAGGCACTCTGAACTTATCATTACCATCGCTGCCGTACATAACACCGATGACGGCAAAAAGATCTTTCTGATCGCCGGTCTTTGCATACGATGTTCCATCGCAGAGTAACCAGCCGGCCGGCGCCACGCTGCCTGCATATTGCAAGATGGCGCCGGCCGGCATTACCGGGCCTGTTTTGTCCATGATGCGGCCGTTCACTTTGAGGGTTCCCTGCACCTCTAATTTTTCTGAGGGCTGGTCAACGCCGATGCCTACATTGCCATTGGGCAGGATATTTAAGGCGTTGGTGCTGGTCTGTGCGTGTAGCGGAATGATCACGGTGCTACATAAAAGAGCGATGATAAGCGTTTTCAAGGAATGCCCCATTGCAGTTGTTATTTATGGTATAGGTGATGATGTGTTGCTAAATATAGATCTTTCTGTTCAGCTATGCAACGCAGGTATGATGCTATAGCAGGAAAATGAGGATTGATCACCCTCATTTTCCTACCGGTTATATGTTTTAGATCAGCCGCGTTTTACAGTTGCGGTACGCCCTCTGAAGAGCCAACTGTGTCTCCCATGGCTTTCAGCTGGGGCATTCTCCTCATGGTGTTGATGGTGATATGCGGCCAGATGACCGGCGTTACGGAGCCTACCGGCGGGAATACCAGGTTGATGGTCTGGGAATATTGTAAGAGCTCTGTTTCGCTGCCGCCGGATATGTTTTCGATCCAGAAGGTAGCATCCATGGTGGTAGCGGTAACATTGCTTTGTATAAACGGGATATTGAGGATGCCGCCTGTTGCATCCGGGTTTTGTGTAGACATATCGAGGGTGGTCATATTTGTTATGGACCCCGTGCCTACTATCTCTTCTAATGAGGACTTCAGGAAGGCGTTTGGATCTACCTGGTTAAAAGCCGGGAACTGTCTTTTGCCAATGATCTGATCATTGTAGCCAAGACCATTGGGATTGGTACCGTCCAGGTTTACGCCTTTAGCGGATAAAGTGGGGAAGAAGTCTGTGCCGGGATTAGTCTCCACTGAAGACGCGCCCAGGGCCAGCAATGCATTGCCGTGCGGAACGGTACCTAAACGGGCAATATTAAAGCCGCCGTTGAAATTAGTGATGTACAGGAAAAGCCCGGTCTCTGCGTGGATCACCGTACCGTTACTAAAGCCCCTGCTGTTGCAAAAGTCCGTATCACAAACACTGATGATCTGCTGTTCATAGAACAGGCCAAAGATCTCCTGGTCGAACTGGTTGCCGTTGAGCACCGGTCCGCGGTTACCTGCCTGTACAGCTACTGCGGAGAATTTCAAGTTTTCCTTGTAGGGGATCACTTCAAAAACAAAGCCGTTACCACCCGGTACAGAGATCACGTTCCAGCCGCTGGCGATGGGCTGGATGGCGCCTTCATTGGTGGTGGTCAATGGTACGCTTTCCCATTCACCGATCAGTTGTTGTAACGGGCCCAGGTCGGTTTCGGTTAAGGCGGCGGCAGGTACAAAGCGGGCGCCCATGCCAAAGCGGTTTAATTGATCAGTCATGTGTATGTGGTTTTTAAGTTGAGGGTATTATGGTTGTGGTGTTTGTATGTGCTGTGGATCCGGTGACTACCACGGTAGGTTGCTGTACTGATGCATGATGCGGGAATGGCACATGACATGAGGGAAATGGTATTATAAGGGTGATAGTAACAGGATATAGTTTCAAATTTAAACGTTTGATCCAACATGCGCATTGTTACCGGCACGACATACGGATATATATGCCTGAGTGGTTCCTGTGCTGGTATTAACGGCTTAATTGCTTATAGCTGCCTCCTCCACGAAATACAGCGGATAATATGACAATTTACGATATATCGTAAAAATAAATTTACGGACTTTATTGCAACTATCAAATAATCAATTTGTTAATCTAATGGCATGCGGGTTGCAAATCCTTTTGTGCCATTATGAAGACAGATCTCATTTCAACCTAAAAAAACAAAATTATGATAGCGGTATTCCAAATCATTCAGCGTTTTTTGGCCGGCAAGCCTATAACGCCGGTTGTATCAGAAGTGCAAACGGCCCTGGAGCCGGTACGCGAAGAAAATGCGACCCAGGGAGTAGAGTTCCTGGATGATATTATTATGGAGGAGGATCAGCCGGAGGAGGAAACGAAATAAACAACGATCATATGCACATAGGCAAATCCTACAAATTATCTGATTTCCTGAAATGGACGAGAAAGAACATCTATACGCTGATCATCCTGGGCTTCATTCCTGTACTGTTGTATCATGTGTTAGATCTAAAGTGGCTGGCGATACCCTGGACGGTGGTATCGTTATTAGGCACTGCTACGGCATTTATTGTAGGCTTTAAGAATACGCAGACCTACAGCCGTACCTGGGACGCGCATGGCGTGTGGACAGGCATTGTGAGCACCAGCAGGATCTGGGCGATCGCCTGCCGGGATTACCTGCATGATATGGACAAGACAAGGTTATTATACTACCGTCATTTTGCGTGGTTAACGGCGCTGCGGCATCAAATGCGGGAGAACCGGGTATGGGAGGTGCAGGATAAGCGCGCCAACTCAGAATACCAGCGGTATTATTATTCCATCCCGGAACGGGCTATGACCATTGAGGGCGCGCTGGCCCAACACCTGCCGGAGGACGAGCTGGCCTATATATGCAGCGTTAATAATAAAGCCGCGCAGATCTTATCCCTGCAAAGTCAAACCCTGAAAGAGCTCTATGATAGCCAGGTGATCGTTCCCGCGCAGTTCCTGGATATGGAAAGGGCCATTAGCACTTTGTATACGCTGCAGGCGCAATGCGAGTCTGTGAAAGAAACGCCTTATCCCCGGCAGTATTCCATTATCAACACCATTTTCGTGTGGATCTTCTGCTTTCTGCTGCCGTTTGGCATGCTGCAGGAGTTTGACAAGCTGAACAACAGCGTTACAGGTTTTATGCAGGGGCATATGATCTGGCTGGTGGTGCCTTTCAGCGTGCTGATATCGTGGATGTACACCTCGCTGGTGCAGGTAGGCGAGAGCACGGAGAACCCTTTTGAAGGCAGCGCCAATGATGTGCCTATTTCGCAGATCTGCCGCACCATTGAAATAGACCTGCGGGAGATGCTGGGCGAAACGGTATTGCCGCCACCCCTGGAAGCCGAAAATGATATTTTAGTCTAACCGGAAAAAAATCTGCGGGATTTTGTCCAATTGAGAAAAGCCAGTTGTTATTCAGGTATAACCAATAAAATTCAATAAACATGGAACAAAGGATCAATTTTCATGAAAAGGGACAAGGCGCTTTAAAGGCACTCTATCCCATAGGCGCGTATTTAAAGAAATCTCCTGTAGAGGCGAAATTGCGGGAGCTGATTGAGTTCCGGGTATCCCAGATCAACGGCTGTGCTTACTGCCTGGATATGCACTCCAAGGACCTGCGCGCCCATGGCGAAACAGAGCAACGTTTGTATGCGCTGAACGCATGGCGGGAAACGCCTTTCTTTACAGACCGTGAGCGGGCTGCGCTGGCATGGGCTGAAGCGGTAACCGCCTGTAAAGTTCCGGATGAGGTATTTTTGAAAGTAAAAGAACATTTTACGGATGAGGAGATGGTTGACCTGACCTTATCAATTTCTGCCATTAATACCTGGAACCGCTTTAATATTGCATTCCCGATGCCAAGCGCGGTAGGTACCTACCAGGTTGGGCAGTTTGCCTGATAAATTATATGACAAGCCGCTTATTAAATGCTACCACATATGAATGAATTCTTATTAGTATTTCGCAGGGATTATAAGACCAGGGAACAACAGCCATCGCCTGAGGAACTGCAGGCGCACCTGCGCCGCTGGCGGGAGTGGTTTAACACGCTTACCGCGGAAGACAGGCTGGCGCGGCCTGCACAGCCGTGGGAGGGTAAAGGCAAGGTGTTAAAGCATGATAAGAGCGTAACGGATGGCCCATATGCGGAGATAAAGGAATCCATAGGCGGTTTGGTCATTATTAAAGCTGCGGATTATGACGAAGCTGTGGAAATAGCGAAAGGATCGCCCATCCTGGAGCTGGGAGGCACTGTAGAGATAAGGATGGCAGCGTTATAAAACAGCGGCCCAACAAATGGAGGAAAAGGAATTAATACCACATTTATTCAGAACAGAGTACCAGAAAATAGTTTCGGTACTCTGTTTCCTGTTTGGTATTGAGCATATAGAGCAGGCCGAAGATATTGTGAGCGATACCTTCCTTTCCGCCACGGAATCGTGGAGCGCAAAAGGGGTACCTGACAATCCAACGGCATGGTTATATGCGGTGGCCAAGAACAAAACAAAGAACTGGCTGAAAAGGAACTCTTTTTTCCAGGAGAAGCTGATGACTGATCTGCGATACAGTACGCCAAAGGATGAAGAGATCACCCTGGACCTCTCGCCGCAAAATATTACAGACAGTCAGCTAGCCATGATGTTTACGGTATGCCATCCTTCCATACCCAGCGAATCACAGATAGCCCTGGCCCTAAACCTGCTTTGTGGATTTGGCGCGCAGGAAATTGCGGACGCCTATCTGACGAACAAGGAAGTGATCTATAAAAGGATCAGCCGGGCAAAAGAACGATTAAAGGAAGCCGGTATAAAAATACAACAGCCTACGCTTGCTGAAATAAACGAGCGGCTGGATGCGGTGTTGAAAACCCTGTACCTGCTTTTTTCCGAGGGGTACTATTCCATTTCCGGGAATGCGGTATTGCGTAAGGAGCTATGTGTAGAGGCGATGCGGCTCAATTACCTGCTGGTAGAGAATGTGCACACGAACAAACCGGCTGTGAACGCGCTGCTGGCGCTGATGTGTTTTCACGCCTCGCGGTTTGACGCCAGGATGGATGAGAGAGGGGAGGTGGTGCTGTACCAGGACCAGGACGAAACCCTGTGGAACCGGGAGCTTATTGAGCGAGGCGAGTATTACCTGCATGAAGCCGCCGCCACCAGGAACATTACCAAGTATCACCTGGAGGCAGGTATTGCCTACTGGCATACGCATAAAGAAAACTCTCCGGAAAAATGGAATAATATTCTCGATCTTTATAACCAGCTGCTGATATTGGAGTATTCGCCTATTGCCGCATTAAACCGTACTTTTGCGCTTGCCAGGGCCCGGAGTAAACGGGAGGCGATCATTGAAGGCGAGAAGCTGCAGCTAACGGATAATTATTTCTACTATTCCCTGTTGGGGAACCTCTATACTGATGTTGACGACCATAAAGCGCTTAAACACTACGAAAAGGCTTTAACGCTGACCCATTCAGCGGCTGATAAAGCCTTGATGACAAAGAACATTGAACAATTAAGGCGCCGGCTGGGCAACTAGCTGACGCTGATCCACGGAAGGCTGGCAGGAACGTATACGCGTTCACGGCCGGTCATATTCACACTATAAAACCATTCATCATGAAAGAAAATGGGGTTCCCAAAAAACACATTGTCGTAATAGGCGGCGGTTTTGCCGGGCTTAATTTTGCGAAAAACCTGTTCCACAACAAGTACTATGCGGTAACGGTAGTTGATAAAAACAACTACAACTATTTTACGCCGCTGTTATACCAGGTGGCCACCAGTTTCCTGGAGCCTGCGAGCATCAGCTATCCTTTCCGGAAGCTGTTCCGGAACAAACAGATCAGTTTCCGGATGGCGGCGTTGCTGAAGGTAGATACGGCCGCCAAACGGCTTTACCTGAGCGATGGCGGGGAGCTGCAGTATGATATACTGGTTTTTGCCGCCGGCTCCCGTACCAACTTTTTTGGGAATGAGGCCTTGCGGGAAAAGACCTATTCGCTGAAGGGGATAGATGATGCGCTTTTTATGCGGAATGAGCTGATCAAAACAATGGAGCGGGCCTCGCTGGAGCAGGACCCTGTAGAGCGGCAACGTTTGCTGACCATTGTGATAGCAGGCGGCGGCCCTACGGGCGTGGAGGTAGCCGGTATGCTGGCGGAAATGCGGAAATACATCATGCTGCGTGATTACCCGGGCCTCAAAGACGCTAAAGGGGATATACATGTTATTGACGGCGCCCCATACCTGCTGGCGCCTATGAGCGATAAATCGCATGCGGCGGCCTTAAGGGCGCTGGAAAAACTGCGGGTGAAGGTTACGTTAAACACGCATGTGAAAGGCTTTGAGAATGACGAGGTACTGCTGTCAGACGGTACCGTGATAGCCGCCAAGACCCTGATATGGTCCGCCGGCGTAATTGCCAATACTTTTGAAGGTATTGACCCCAAGAGCATAGGTAAAGGCAACCGGATGGTCACGGACGCTTTTAACCGGGTGCAGGGGTATGAGGACGTTTATGCCATTGGCGACATTAGCATACAGTTTACAGATAAGCTGTATCCCAATGGCCATCCGCAGCTGGCACAACCGGCTATCCAGCATGGCGCCAGCCTGGCAAAAAACCTGCTGCGCATAGCCGCCGGGCGTGAACCAAAGCCATTCAAGTATTTTGACCGGGGAGATATGGCTATTATAGGGCGGCAGATGGCAATGGCGGACCTGTTTAAGCATAAGCTGCATCTGGGCGGTTTGCTGGGGCTCATGAGCTGGTTGTTTATACATGTTGTTTCACTGGTCAACTATAATAACAAGATCAAGACCCTGTATAACTGGGCGGTAGCCTATACCACCCGGGATCAGGCGCTGCGCATGATCTTCCGGTCAGAGAACCGGGAGAACCGTTGTTAAGCGGCTGCATACACCACACACCGGGGCCAGCTTCCAGGGGAGCTGGCTTATACATTAAATCAAATTATGTACTATGATTAATTTCAAACAATTCTTCCGTTCCACCATCGGCAGAAAACTGATCATGTCTATGACGGGTCTGTTCCTCTGTCTTTATCTTATTGTACACGTGGGTGGCAATCTTACTTTATTTGCGGGAGATGAGGGGTATAATTTTAATATCTATGCCCATTTTATGACAAATTTTCCCCCGGTTGAAATTATAAGTTATGTGCTGTATATATCTATACTTATACATGCTTTTTATGCATTAATGCTGACGGTCAAGAACTGGCAGGCAAGGCCTGTAAAGTATGCGGTATCCTCCAAAGCGCCTGTAAAATGGGCATCGCTGAATATGGGATTGTTAGGCAGTATTATTTTCCTGTTCCTGGTGGTGCATATGAGCAATTTCTGGGGGCGGTATAAGTTTACAGACATTGGCTACCGGGAGTACCGGACCAACCTGCTAACGCGCGAGCGTACATCTGCCGTGTATGAACCAGCCAGTAAGGCGTTTGAGTATGCGGTGACTACGGAGGGTGATGTGGAGATCGTGCGTGTAAAGGACCTGTATGCCCTGGTAGCGCATAGTTTTAGCCTGCTTTGGTATGTGCTGTTATACTTGGTGGCGACATTAGCGGTATCTTATCATATGTACCATGGTTTTCAAAGCGCATTCCGGACGGCGGGGCTGGTGCATAGCAGGTATACGCCTGCCATACGGGCCACGGGTATATGGCTTTTTGCGGTGATCATTCCGCTGGCATTTGCATCTATGCCTATTGTGTTCTATATAAAAAGTTTGCTGTAACAAATAAAGCCTTTACGTTTTTGTAAAGGCTTTATTATCTATTTTTCAAAACCGCGCTCAGGCTGCGCTGATGGCCATCCGTATTTCTACGATGGCGCCGTATTTAATGATAGGGCAACCCCTGGCAATCTCCACTGCTTCATCATAATCCTTTGCCTTTATGAGAAAAAGGCCGCCGATGGATTCTTTTCCTTCCGCATAGGGACCGGCGTATACATGATCTTTTGCTTTCACCTGTTTTATTACGCGGCCATCAACATCCCAGCGTTTGGGAGGGGCTACCAGCCGGTTCTGAGCGGCGATGCTGGCTACCCACTCCTGGTAGGGTTTCATGGCCTCCCTCATTTGTTCCGGAGAGGGCGCGGGGTTGTCGCTGGTCAGGTCCCTATAGATCACTAATAAGAATTCCTGCATTATTGGGTGTTTTTGATTTTATAATTGCTTTCCGGTTAGACCTTAACCGGGCGGGTAGCGAACCAGTTTTCAAAATTGATCTTGCCAATGCGTGCTCCGGGACCTGGGACCAGCGATGTATCGTCCACCATGCCGCCAAAATAGGGCGCTTCCGGGTCTGACACTACACTACGCGGATCATTCACCCGGTTTAAATAGATACCCACCAGGTCTGCCATGCCAAATTTTTCAGGGCCGGCTATCTCCACCATGCCGTTAATGGGTTGGCCCAGCGTAACATCCGCCATAGCGTCTGCCACATCATCTGATGAGATAGGCTGTATAGCAGCGGGGGGCAGATGGATATCCTCTCCTTTGGCTGCGGAAGCGGCGATACCGCCCAGGAACTCAAAAAACTGGGTAGAATGTACAATTGTGTAGGGGATGCCTGAAGCCCTGATGATGTTTTCCTGCGCCATCTTTGCCCGGAAGTAACCATTTCCCGGAGGTCTTTCTGTACCCACTACGGATAAGGCCACATGGTGTTTAATGTTAGCGGCGGTTTCTGCCGCCATCAGGTTTTTGCCGGAGGTCTCGAAGAACTCCATAACGGCTTTGTCTTCAAAAGAGGGGGAGTTGGCCAGGTCCACTACGATGTCTGTGCCTTCCATTACTTCCGCCAGGCCTTCCCCGGTGATGGTATTAACGCCGGAATTAGGTGATGCGGGTATTACTTCGTGGCCATGCGCGCGCAGCCTGGTCACTAATTTGGAGCCTATAAGGCCGGTGCCCCCAATTACAACTATTTTCATGATCTGGGTTTTTAATAATGCCTGTATACAGGCCGGTTTAACAATATGTACCAGTACCGGGTAATGTGCAATGATAATACGCTACCCGTTGCGCTTATTAGATTACAAGCGGGATGCCATGTAGGTAAGATGTTGTTAATTAGTTAGTTGTATGGAAAATGGCTGTCTGTTTTTCACGGTATTAAGCGAATTGGCCTTGGTTTCGCGAAATATAGTGAAGGTTATTTCATAAAATAATCCGCTTTTGAGATACCCAGTTTTTTGATCTTGGAGTGGAGGGTAGTACCTGGGATCTCCAGGATCTCCGCGGCGCCGCCAGCGCCAGAGATCTTACCGCTGCACCGTTTAAGCACATCAACGATATAGGCGCGCTCGATCTGTTCAAGCGTGGCGTTTGAGAAAACAGGGGATTGGGCGCTCTCGCCGGGCTGGTGGCGGGGCAGGTGGATTTCCTTTAGCATATGGCCATCGCATAAAAGGATGCTTCTTTCTATGAGGTGCTCCAGTTCCCTTACGTTACCGGGCCAGTGATAGCTTTTTAGTTCCTGCAGTACTTTGGCGGAGAGGCCATTTACTTTTTTACCGGTGTTCTTACTGAATTTAGCGACAAAGAAATTAGCCAGCGGCGCTATGTCTTCCTGCCGTTCCCGCAGGGGGGGCAGGTTGATGGGGAATACATTCAGCCGGTAATAGAGGTCAGAGCGGAAGCGGCCTGCCTGTACCTCTGCTTCCAGGTTACGGTTGGTGGCGGCAATGATGCGCACATCTACCTTGATGGTCGTCCGGCCGCCGATCCTTTCCAGCTCCCGTTCCTGCAGCACGCGTAACAGTTTAACCTGGAGCTCCGGCGGCATTTCGCCAATCTCATCTAAAAACAGGGTGCTATGGTTAGCCAGTTCAAACTTGCCAATGCGCCGGTCTATAGCGCCGGTGAAAGCGCCTTTTTCATGGCCGAAAAGCTCGCTTTCTATCAGGTGGGCCGGCAGTGCGGCGCAGTTCACCTTTACCATTAGCTTGCCTTTACGGGGGGATGCATTGTGAATGGCCCTGGCGATCAGTTCTTTGCCGGTGCCGGTTTCGCCCAGCAGCAATACGGTGGAGGAGGATTCCGCCACCTGTGAGATAAGGCGGTAGGTCTTTTGCATTTGCGCGCCGCTGCCTATGATCTCTGAAAAATTGTAGATGGTCTGGATCTGCTCTTTCAGGTAATCGTTCTCTATTTCCAGTTTCTGTTTATAGGCCAGGATCTTTTCATTGGCGCGGATGTTGGAGATAGCGATGGAGATCTGGGCGCAGATACCTTTGAGTATGTTAAGATTGATATCATCCGTAAGCAGCCAGATAGTACCCAGGTTGGTGTTCCCTACGCGCAGGCGGGCCCCAAAGGTATTGGCCATGCCGGTGCTCTGCCAGAGGGGGATATAGGGGCTTGGGTTGCCCTGCCGCACCTCTTCCGCAATATTGAAGATGACCGGTTCCTCGCTATTCAGCACCCTTGCGGAGAGGGCTTCATGTATATCAATGTTCTTAGCAGAAAGTGAAGTGAAGGTGGTCTTCATTTTTTCGAACATGGTCTCATCATACATGTACGGGCTAAGCGTAAGGCCATCATCCTCCAGGATGCGGATCATGGGCAGCTTTACATTCAGTACCTGCTGCAGCACGCGGAAGATGGCCTGTTTCAGCTCGTCTTTTGTACGCACGGCCGCTATATCATGACTGAATTCGAGCAGGAAAGATTTTTCATTCTCCCTTCTCAGGATCTCTTCATTGGCAGATATATTGCTGGCGGCCGTAAAGAGCTGGCTGGATATGCGTTGGATAATATTTGCCGCCGTTGGGCCAAAGGTGCCCGTTTTTGGCGCAAATAACATGAGCCCATACCTGGCGGATCCGTTGCCGCCCAGGATCTTTACGATCATTTCCCTGGCCCCGGCTTCGTACTGCAGCTTACACCAGGCAGGCATGGTGTCCATGTTGAGAGTCTGCATATCGAAGATGAGCGGTTTGTAATACAGCGATGCTATATCGTAGATGCCGTCATCTACCGGGATGGAAAGGGCTTCGCTGCAATCTGTGAGCTCGCTGAGCCGGGCCTCTTCATCCACCAGGTAGGCTTTGTAATACTCCAGTGTTTCATCCATCACGGTCATCATACTATGTGAAAAGCAAATGAGCTCCCGGAGGCTGGAGGTAATGACCTTTAGCAGGTCCTGGCGGGTTCTGACCTTGGCCATTTCATTGCTCAGGGATAACAGTACTTCATTGATCCATTCTTCATGGGCTATCTCCTCATTTTTTATGATGTTGGTCACGGCGCTGGAGATCTGCGGCGCAATGCCTTTTATAACATTCCTGAATTCGTCTGTAAAGCTGGTGGTATCCGCAGCGTACATATGCAGGAAGCCGATGGGCTGCTCCTTGCTTTTCAGGGGCGTCAATAATATTTCCCGGATGCCTGCTTCATAATTTAACCGGAGGAAATCGGGATTTCCGGGAACATCCATAATATCCCTGATGATAAAAGCGGTAGGCGCGTCATTTGTCAGTACCTGCTGGATAAGCGGGCTATCTACCGGGTAATGGGCAGTTATCAGCGCCGGATAAGCATGGTGACTTTCCACGGGGGATGGAGCAGGATCAAGCAGGAAGGGGGTATAGGTCTGCGACGCGTAGTTGATGAGGGTAATAAGGGAATGGGAAAACGGGTACAGCTCCCTGATCCTGGAAGAAAACAGGAGGATCAGGTCGTTTTTCTCCCGGACCTTGGTAAGATCATCGCCCAGCGCCAGGAGTACGTGACGTTCTTTTTCCAGTAACCTGATGTGTGGGTCAGATATGATAATATCAGGGTCATTTGTATGGCCGGCTGTTTCCGTGAAGCTGACTGCTGTAATGCTCTTCCTATTTTTCATGCTATAAGTTGACAGATAGATAGCTTAAAGGTTCAGATCCCAATCATAGACAATTGAGATCTGTTATCTGGACAATTATAGCCCAGATTTCTGGAGTTGTCAATAATATAGCTATTTAAATCTGAAAATCAAAATGTTGTATAGCGGGTATAAATGAATTGTGTTTTTTGTTGATGTATGGCGGCTCCGGGTGATTATTTACCTGTTAGGTTAACCATCGCCGGTTGTAATCCTGCGGCGGCTGCTTTTAGTTTGATGGCGCCTGGTTGGCCGCTTTTTGCACGAACGATCACGAGGCATAACCCGTTAAAAGCTTCCCGTGTGTGGGAGGTGAATGATACGAGGTTGGCCGCATCGCCATTATCGGTAGCAACGATCTCGCCCGGGCCTTCTATGGAAAATTGGAGCAGGTTATGGGCGTCTGGTACGGTAAGGCCGTTTTTGTCTGTTACCTGTACAGTAATAAAAGAGAGGTCTTTGCCATTGGTGAGGAGCGAGGTCCGGTCCGCAGACAGTTTGATCTGTGCAGCTGTGCCGGTGGTGCTGACGCTATCCTGTGCCCACAGCTTACCATTTTTGTAGGTCACTACTTTAAGCTCGCCGGGGGCATATTTGACCTCATCCCAGCGCAGGCGGTATTCGTAGGGCGCTTTTTTCTTTCTGCCAAGGGATCTTCCATTGAGGAATAACTCGGCTTCATCGCCGGAGGTAAATACATGTACCGGCGTGGGCTGGCCCAGGCGGTCTGGCCAGTTCCAGTGGGGCAGGATATGCGCCATTGGGAATTCAGGCCGCCAATGGGACTGATAGAGGTAGAAACGGTTCTTTTTAAAACCGGCCAGGTCAATGATGCCGCTATAGGAGCTACGGGCCAGGTAGTAGGGGGTAGGCTCGCCCAGGTAGTCCCAGCCGGTCCATACAAAGCCGCCCGCCACAAAGGGATGTTGGTCCATGGTGGCGAATACCTTATCAGCAGAAGCGCCAAAATCCACCGAATAAAGCTCATAAGCGCTAACCTGTTCTATTTTGGAGTTACCACCCATGCTATCCCTTACCGGGGCGCTGTTGCCGCTATAAACGGGAAACAGATAGGTACCCCGGCTGCTTAGGGCGGAGGCATTTTCTGTGCTGAGGATCAGTTTATCCGGGAACTTGCTGTGGAAGGCAGGAAAAAGCGGCGGTGTGCTGATGCCTTTCAGGCCCGTATAAGCACCGCCGTTACGGATGCCTTCGCCCTGGTAGTTGAGGCTGATGACGTCTGTCACGCCAGGCATGGGCATGTCTGGTTTAGCGTAGTTCATGGCGATGGTAGCCGGCCGGGTGGTATCTTCTTCTTTGGTGATGGAATAAAGTTCTTTTGCAAGGGCGGCGCCTTTTTCGCCGGTGTATTGTTCGCCTACTTCGTTGCCAAAGCTCCATAGGAAGATGGAGGGATGGTTGCGGTCGCGGCGGATCATGGCGCGGAGGTCCTGCTCATGCCAATCAGGAAAGATCAGGTGAAAATCGTGCGGTGTTTTCTTTAATTCCCAGCAATCGAATACTTCGTCTATGACGAGGAAGCCCAGTTTATCTGTCAGCGCCAGTAACTCCGGTGCGGGCGGGTTGTGGGACATACGGATGGCGTTACAGCCCATTTCGCGGAGCAGGCGTAGTTGCCGTTCTGCCGCCCGTTCATTAAACGCCGCGCCCAGCGCGCCAAGATCATGGTGCTGGTTAACGCCTTTGATCTCTATACGCTCGCCATTGATAAAAATGCCTTTTTCGGGATCGAAGCGCAGGTCGCGGATGCCGAAGGGTGTTTCATAGCGGTCAATGATCTTTCCCATAGCCGATACGGTGGTAACGGCCACATACCGGTTAGGTGATTGGGTGGGTGGCGGTCCCCATAGTTTGGGATGGGGGAGGCTTGTTGTGGTGGTAACTGTGTCGCTGGCGTTGGGCGGGATGGCGCCCTTCCAGGTGTTGAATTTTGCGACTGGTTTTCCCGTCTGTTGGCCATCTTCGTTGGCTGCATAGATAAGGGTAAGGAGTTCGATGGGTTGGTTGGTGTGTGCGTTATTATCAACAATGACTTGCAGCCCGATCGTAGCAGCATCTTTAGATACATTGTTTGTGGTGATGGTTGTGCCCCATTGGCCTACATGTACGGGATTCGTTTTTACCAACCATACATTGCGGTAGATGCCGGCGCCGGGGTACCAGCGGGAGGAGTTAGCCGGGTTATCCAGCCGGATGGCCAGTTGGTTGTTGCCGCCAGGTATAATATAGGGCGTAAGATCTACCCGCCAGGAAGCGTAGCCATAGGGCCATCCGCCCACCAGTTGGCCGTTCAGCCATACCATGGCGTATGACATGGCGCCGTCTATATCTAAAAAGATGTTCCTGCCTGCGTCTGATTTGGGGATATTGATCGCCTTGCGGTACCAGGCTACGCCTTGCACGGGCAGGCGGCCCATACCGCCGCCAACAGGCGTTTGCCAGCCTTCGTAGAAGGGGCCTTTGATGGCCCAGTCGTGGGGGAGGTTTACAGTTTCCCAGTTGTTGTCGTTAAAATCAGGTTGTACAAAAGGGAAATTGTTGCCGGGGGAATTGGTTGGGCGCTGGTATCGTTTGGCGGGGTCTTTTATAAAATTGTTGCCGGTAGGCAGGATCCAGGGCTTTAGTACGTTTTGGCTGGCGGTTATGCTGACTGCTTCCGTAGGTCTTGCATCTGCGGGGCGGGTATCCTGGTTCTCTTTGATCTCCGGGCGTACGTCGTAGATGAGGGTATCCGGGGTGGTGGCCGCATTGTAGCGGTAGAATTTCCAGCCGGTGTTGATGGAAATGCGTTCGCGGGGAGGGGCGGTCCGCTGTGCCGTGGCGCTGCAGGCCAGGAGTGTGAGCGATAACAGGAGAGGGGGCAGTAGTAGTGCCTTTGAGCAGAACGGAGCGTGGAAAGCAGTCATCATAGAAGATTTACGGTATTAGTAATGCATTTGAAACAGCCGGAGGGCTGCGGTACACTATCAAACGGTAACCGGTGTTATAACTAACAGCCGGCACTGCCGGACGGCGGCGTTATCAAACGGCAGATCGTATGATCATGACAGGTAATTAAACTTCACTCAATAAAAGTATTTTTCCCGAAAGATGCAACCGATTGCGCAATTTCTCCAAATTATTTTTACTTTAGCTAAATAAAATTCCCCATAACAACGATCGTATGGCAAATGGAAACGGTAACGAAAAAGAGATCACCATTTATGATATTGCCAAGCGGCTTAAGATATCGCCGGCCACGGTGAGCCGTGCCTTACAGGATCATCCCAGGATCAGCGCCAAGACGAAGAAAAAGATCTTTGACCTGGCGGATGAGGTGGGATACCGGCGGAATCATTTTGCCGGCAATCTGCGTGCGCAGAAGACGCAGACCATTGGCGTGATCGTTCCCCGGTTGAACAGCCATTTTATGTCATCTGTGATAGCGGGTATTGAATTAACGGTCAATGAGCATGGTTATTCCCTGTTAATCAGCCAGTCATCGGAATCTGTACTAAAGGAAGCTGACAGCGCAGAGGCCATGTTCAACAGCCGGGTGGACGGCCTAATGGCTTCCCTGGCCTATGATACCAGCACCCTGGACCATTTTGACAAATTCTTCCGTAAGAAGACGCCGGTGATCTTTTTTGACCGGGTGATGCCTAATAAAAATGCCACCAGTATCCTGATCGATAACTACCGGGCAGCCTATGACGCCACGAAACATCTGATCGAACAGGGGTGTAAAAAGATATTACATATTACGGCGCCCCAGATGCAGAATGTATACCGGGACCGCCTGGCGGGTTATAAAAGCGCCCTGGAAGAGGCTAAGCTTAAGTTCAGGGAGGATCATGTGATCATTACGAACCTGAGCCAGGAAGCAGGGTATGAGCAGGCGGCCAGGATCCTGAAAATGAAGTCATTGCCAGATGGGATCTTTGTAGCCAATGACAGTTGCGCAATTGGCTGTATGATGGGGTTGATGGAAAAGGGGATCAGGATTCCGGAGCAGGTAGCTTTTGTGGGATTTAATAATGATCCGGTATCAACGGTGATAGACCCTAAACTAACGACCATTGCGTATTCCGGGTTTGAGATGGGGGAGGTAGCGGGCCGGTTGCTGGTGAACCATTTGAACGGGACTTTGCCTATTAATAATACTACTACGATCGTGCTGCGATCTGATCTGATCGTAAGGCAGTCATCTATGAAAAATCAGGGGTAATATATGTTTAAGGGGCGCCGGTGTTTACCCGGCGCTCGTTCGTGCGCATTGTTTGTTTTAGTACTCCGTCTTTATTTTATGCTTCCTACATGCCGCCCGGCATCTGCGCATCTTCGTCTAATGCCCATCTGGTGGTTATTACATGCTAAATATGATGCTGATTTAAGGAAAATAGATTTCCTATATATGGGGCAATCTTAGGCAATCGGTTGTGCCACCTGGTAATTTTTGGCGGGCTCCAGCAAAAAACGCGGGGCTTATCGAAGTGTGACGTTAGTTATTCACGAGTGAAATATTTTTGTAATTCATTTATATATAGCTAATTAGGAGAAATTTGTGAAACGAGAAAGTATGTTTTTACGCTCTTGTATAGGTTTGTCTTTGGGGAAAAACTGTACAGATAAATCCTGCTTTCTAGACCGTTTAAAAAAGAATTTTTGAGAAAAAGCGCGCAATCGGTTGCACCAATTCAAACTTTGTATATATTTGTTTTGACGGGTTGCGATAGCTGCGCCTTTATTTTGACCAGGAACGTTATGAAATGATCTATCCCTTTACTTAGTTTTTGCTGCCATCTGATGAGATAGTCCGGGATGGCGTTTTTGCTGCCGGCATTGTTGCCGTTAAACCGGCGAGGGGTGCTAATGGAGAAGGATAATGCCGGACATTTACACGAGCGCCAGGTACTAACGGAGAAGGGTAATGCAGGGCATTACACGAGCGTCCGGTACTAACGGAAAAAGGATAATGTCAGATGCTTTGTGTACGGGTGGTGATAACGCCGGACATTGATTATCAGCGGCGGGTGCCAACGAGGAAGGATAATATCAGGCATTTGATGTTTTGCATCAAGGGACACCGGTAGTGAACGGCTTTGGCAAAAGGGAAGACCACGTAATGAAAAGAGGGGGGCATACTGACCTGATGCTATAACAGGCGGGTTGGTAATATGCTCCGGCTTGTTTGACGCAGCCCAGCAAATAGAATATCAACCATCCGCGGCCTGCAACCTGCTGCCATGGATCATCATCCCAAAATAGCGTATATGAAAACAACAATTCCACACACTGCGTTTTATGTGCAACGATGCGCTAAAAACTGCATGGCCATTGCATTAATATGGCTCACCACATTACTACTGATACAGACGCCTTTGCTGGCCCAGGATAAACGGGTGACCGGCAGGGTGATAGATGAAAAAGGAGAGTCTGTTCCGGGCGCCACGGTAATCGTTAAAGGCACCAATAAAGGAACAACCACTGACTCTTCCGGCACATTCCATTTAAACGTGCCGGCGTCCACTACGATCACCATTACCTTTACCGGTTATGCCCCCCAGGATATCAACGTAGGCGATGGCCGGTCATTGAACATACGGTTGATGACCGCCAGTAAGGAACTGGACCAGATCGTGGTGGTGGGGTATGGCACGCAGCGCAAAAGAGATGTGACGGGCTCCGTGGTATCTGTAAATGAACGGGCGTTACGCGAAGTACCGGTGGCTAACCTGCAGAGCGCCCTGCAAGGCCGCGCGGCGGGCCTGGAGGTACAAAAGACAGGTACCAAACCAGGCGCTGGCGCGGTGATCCGGATCCGTGGGGAGCGGTCTATCAATGGATCTAATGACCCGCTGCTGGTGCTGGATGGCATCCCGTATGAAGGTGGTAATATCAATGATATCAACCCGGATGATGTAGCATCGGTAGAGATACTGAAAGATGCCTCCGCTACCGCCATCTATGGCTCCCGTGGCTCTAACGGCGTTATCCTGATCTCCACCAAACGAGGCCGGACAGGGGAGGCGCGGTTAAATTACAACGGATATTATGGTATCAATAAGGTACGTACTAAATATAAGGTGTTTAACGCGCAGGAGTACCAGGATCTGCGCAATGGAAGCGTGTATGCGGGCGGTTATATGCCGGAAGAGCAGGCGTCCATCGCCGCAGGCAGATCAACAGACTGGCAGGACCTGATGTACGAAGATGGGCATGTAACAGATCAGAACCTGAGTGTTGGCGGCGGCTCCGCCGGTAACTCCTGGTCGCTGGGCGGCGGTTATTATAAAGAAACCGCTGTACTGCCGGGACAGGATTTTACGCGCTATTCCCTGCGGGCCACTATTGACTCAAAAGTGGGCAAACGTATAAAGATAGGCCTGAACACGTTGAACACCGTGAACGTTACCAATGGCTCCCAGTTTGTAGACCCGATGTTCCCGTTGCTTACGTTAAGCCCGCTGATGCCGGCTTATGATGATAATGGCAAACTGCTGCTGTCCCCTACCGGTAATACGGATGACCGGGTGGGCCAGTACAATCCCTTGTTCCTGAAGAATAATAACAATAACTGGATAGACAGGATCACCCGTATGCGCAGTTTTAACTCCCTGTACGGCGAGCTGCAGATTGCGGAGGGTTTAAAGTACCGTATCAATGTGGGGCTGGATTACCGCAAGCAGGAAAGCGATCAGTTCAGATCGTCTGACAACGCGCAAAATCCCAGCTATTTCAGGGCCCGGCTTGGAAATACGGCCAGCGTGAACAATTTTGAGGGATGGGGTTATACGCTGGAGAATATCGTGACCTATGAAAAAACGATCGCCCAGAAACACCGGATCAATGTAACGGGTTTGTACAGCTACCAGGAAGATCATACGCATAATACGTTTGTGAGTAAAGATTCGATAGATGAAAACTTTATACAGTTCTACAATCTTGGCCAGGCCAATGCCTCCAATAATGTGAAGCCGGTGGTGTCCGGCGCGGAAAGCTCCTTTGCGCTGCTTTCCTATATGGCCCGTATTAATTACTCCTATGATGACCGCTACCTGCTGACGCTTACGGGCAGGATAGACGGCTCTTCCCGCCTGGCGCCGGGCAATAAGTACCACCGGTATCCGGCTATATCAGCAGGTTGGAATGCGAGTAATGAATCGTTTATGAAAGGTATCCAGTGGCTGTCTAATTTAAAGCTGCGTGTTGGTTATGGTCAGACATCCAATCAATCCATTAATCCCTATTCTTCGCTGGGGCAGGTATCCACCTATAATGGCATAGGCGATGTAGGCAGCCTGGGTAGTATTACCCGTTACAACTATGGGCCAACGGTGGTATCGGGCTATAACCTGACCGCCTTGCCTAATTCCAGCCTGGACTGGGAGTATACCAAAACGGTGAACGTGGGCGTTGATTTCGGGCTGTTTAACAGCCGTATTACCGGTAGCGTGGACTGGTATCATGCCAATACCTTTAATATCCTGTATGGTATTACCTTACCCGCTACCTCCGGGGTACGCGGGCAATACCTGACCAATATAGGCGAGATGGAGAATAAGGGGCTGGAAATTGCGCTGTCTTCCAATAACATCAGCACAAAAGACGGGTTTACCTGGTCTACGGATCTGAACATCTTCCTTAACCGGAACAAGCTGTTAAAGCTTACCGATGGTTTTACGCAGAACATTGCCAGCCAGTTGTTCATTGGCCAGCCGTTAACGGCTATCTATGATTATACAAAGCTGGGGATATGGCAGACCAGTGAAACGGCGGAAGCGGCCAAGTTTGGGAACCTGCCGGGCGACATAAAACTCGCGGATATCAGTGGTCCTGGCGGCAAACCGGATGGCGTGATCGATCCTAATTATGACCGCCATGTGATAGGCAGCTCGCAGGCTGACTGGCAGGGCGGTATCACCAACCGTTTTGCTTATAAAGGCTTTGACCTGTCATTTGTCGTGTATGCACGTTTTGGCGGTTTGCTGGTAAGTCAGCTGCACCAGCCATTTGCAGCCTATACCGCTTTGCTGAACGGCAACCGGAATACCATTAAGGTAGACTACTGGACGCCGGAGAACCCAACCAATGATTTCCCCAGCCCTACATCCATGACGCGCACCAGACCTATAGGCACGGACCTGACAACGCTGGGCTATTATGACGCCTCTTTTGTAAAGCTAAGGAGCGTGAACCTGGGTTATAATTTTTCGCCCAGGATCGTGCGGCATGTAGGCGCACAATCCATCCGGATATACCTCACTGTACAGAATCCCTGGGTGATCTATTCTCCTTACATGCGTGCCGGCGGTGTTGATCCGGAAGCAACCGGCACTGGCAACCAGGGTATTCAGAACCCGGGCAACCTGTCTACAAGGGCTTTGACCATTTCTGCTTCCACACCGCCAACGATGTCATTCCTGGCTGGCGCAAACCTTAGTTTTTAATTGATCAAAATGAATTGTATGAAACGAGTATATCTATCCTCCATAATATTGACGGTAACGCTTTCGCTGTTTACCATGTCCTGTCAGAAGAAGCTGGTGGAAAAACCGTATACGGTTTTTACGGTAGACTATTTTAAAACGCCCAGCGGGTTGCAGAATGGCGTGAATGCGTTGTATTCCGGCCTGCGCTTTATTTATGGAAGCATTGGCGGCATGTATCTGCTGAACTCCGGTACGGACGAATGGACCTATGGAGACCAGGTGCAGGGCGGGGGAGAGCTGGAGATGGCCTCTTATGCATTGCCCAGCACTAACGGGCATGTGCTTACGATGTGGAACAATAACTTTGCGAATATCAACCTGGCCAATGCGTTGATCCAGTTTGCACCGGAAGTAGAAATGGATGCAGGCGCCAAGGCAGTATTGGTAGGGGAGGCGCGGTTTTTAAGGGCCTATTATTATTTCCTGCTGGTAGCACAGTTTGGCGCGGTGCCGCTGGATCTGGGCGGCGGGGAGCTGCAGTTTAACCAAAATCCTTTCCAGGGTTTTAACAGGCTGCCAACGGATCAGTTGTTCATCAAAAATTACCAGACCATTATTGATGATCTTACTTTTGCCAGCCAGAACCTGCCGGCTGCACGTCCTGCCGGCGCATTCAAATTATCAAAAGCGGCCGCGCTGCATATGCTGGCCAAAGCTTACATATACCGGGCTTATTCTGCCGCCAAACAAACTACAGATTTCAAAAGCGCCTGGGACGCCGCCAAAACTATCATTGATAACCAGGGTACGTATGGCACTTCACTGCTCACAAATTTTGCGGACGTTAACAAGGAAGGTAATGAATATAACCCGGAGATCCTGTTGTCTGTAGAAAGAACGCCTGGTAACCCTATTGACAATGAGGTGGCCAATATTGGTAACGATTTTGCCAATAAAGCTAATATCTCCCTGAACCTGTTTAACTGTAACTACCAAAACAGCGTGGCTATCCCGGCGGGCTCCGCCAAGTTTCCCTGCGACCGTGTGATACAGTACAGCCGGCCCTTGCGCCAGTTTGTGCCCACGCCCTATGTGTATAATATAGCGTTTGCGGATAAGCTCAATGATAGCCGTTATGGGAATAGTTTCCGTACCATGTGGCGGGCAACCAATAGCAATGTTGCGGGTATCAGTCCCGGTGATACCGCTTACCTGCTGACTGCCTCTGATGCGGAAGGCGATGCCATTATTGCCAGGGGCGTGCCTTACAGGGTGATCAAACCCAGTGAGTTCTACCTGCCATCGCGGCCGGCTTTACAGATGTTCCCGGCATTGACAAAATATGACGATAACAAACGGCAAGCGCCCAACGATGGATCTGGCCGGCCTTTTCCGATAGCCAAGTTGTCTGAAACCTATCTGCTGGCAGCAGAAGCGGCCATAGGCGATAACAGGCCTGCTGATGCGCTGCCGCTTGTGCTGGCTATACGTCAACGGGCGGCATACCGCGCTGGCCTGAGCCAGACGGAGCTGGAGGCGCGTCAGGGCCGGATGCGGCAACGGAATACAGGTACGACCGCTAATCCTGTGTGGGTAGATCTGGGTGTTGCTGATATGACGCTGGATTTTATCCTGGATGAGCGTACGCGGGAGCTGTGCGGGGAGAGCACCCGCTGGCCGGATCTTGCCTGCCGTAACAAGCTGGTAGAGCGTGTGAAGCTGTATAATCTTGCCGCCGCTGCGCGGGTGGCAGAAAAAAATAATCTGCGGCCTATACCGCAGACGCAGCTGGATGCGATCAATGATCCTGATAAGCTGCAGTATCAGAACCCCGGATATTGAGTGTAGGTTTTGGAATACACCGTTCATAGAAAGTGAAGTCGGTAAGGCTTCACTTTTTTTATTTTAATACGCCTCATGATAAGGTATCGCAAATGGATATTTATTGTCTGGTGAAGAATGCTTTATTTTTGCGCAAAAAATATACTATGTCTGCTGCAAATATCCCTTTTCAAACTACCGACTGGGAACATGTACCAACCACCACTCATCCCGGAGAAACCGGCGAAGCCTATTGGAAAACCCTGCAGTTTGGTGATCTGCGTATAAGGATGGTCGAATACTCCGCGAACTACAAAGCGGATCACTGGTGTGCCAAGGGACATATTATTTACTGTATAGCGGGTGAGATGACGACTGAATTGGCAGATGGCAGCAAGCATATACTAACAGAAGGAATGTCTTACCAGGTGTCTGATGAATTGAGCGCTCATCGCAGTACTTCTGAGCAGGGGGTGAAATTATTTATTGTGGATGGCGGGTTTTTGGGATCAAAATGATCAGGTATGCAGGCTGGCTTATTCGTTATGTTAATTTTGCTGTTGACAATCAATTGCTCAGGTCAATCATTTAAGGACATTTCAAAAAAGGTGGCATTGGTGAATAAGGAGCAGGGCAATTTGTTTTCCAACAGGAGCCATGAAATAAGGATGAGGTTATATGAAACCGGGAAACTTGACTTCCTGAAAAGAGGCACGGACACGATATGGATGCTGGAAAGTTTGTTAACGGAGAGTGGTATAATCGTTGGACGGATCTGGAATAGTCATGGGGTAACTGATTATAATACCTACGAAGCGTTCAGCCCGTATATATGCCGGCTCGTTGAAAGCTGGGATACTGCCGCCATCAGGATGGAGGCTGAAACGCAGGCGCGGGCTTTCCACTCAATGCATATATATGCTACGAGGGTGATCAGTGCAGCTGATAATCCCAGGATAGACACTATATCCTTTACCGAACTGTTTCAATGGAAGCGGGATATCCCGGCTAATGACCGCTGACACCGCTGCCTCAGTTTCAGGAGAAATATTCTCACTATTATATTAATTGCCTGTTGTTGTACGGCCCGGCACCAACCCTAAAAGCCTTTATACCAGGAGATTACCAGCTGCGTTAACCCGGAAGGCCTGTGTTTGTTGCAACAGGTTCCATAATTGTGAGTTGGTTACAGTAGTCATAACTTCTTTAACCATTTAACTTACGATTTATGAAAGCGTTGGTATTCCATAAACCCAAGCATGTAAGCGTTGATACGGTGGATGACCCTGTTATCCAGGAGCCTACTGACGCCATTGTGCGCGTAACCTCCACTGCCATTTGCGGCTCTGATCTGCATATTTATAACGGGATGATACCCCAGCCTCATGATCTTATATTAGGACATGAGTTTATGGGCATTGTGGAGGAGGTAGGCACGGGCGTAACGAAATTAAAACGAGGCGACCGCGTGATCGTGCCTTTTCCTATTGCCTGCGGGCACTGCCATTTCTGCGATATGGACCTGCCCACGCATTGCGAAAACTCCAACCCGGAGATGTATGGCCCACAGGGGGAGATCATCAAAATGAAGGGCGCGGGCGCCGCATTATACGGTTATACGGATCTGTACGGGGCTGTTAGCGGGGGACAGGCAGAGTATGCCAGGATACAATATGCTGATTACAACCCCCGGGTGGTACCCGAATTGCTTTCTGATGAACAGATACTTTTTCTAACGGATATATTTCCCACCGGCTGGGCTGCCTGCGAATGGGCGGAGGTGAGCAATGGCGATGTAGTAGTTGTTTTTGGATGCGGTCCCGTGGGCATTATGGCCCAGAAAGCCGCCTGGCTGCATGGCGCTAAAAGAGTGATTGGCGTGGACAGATTACCGTACCGGCTGGAAATGGCCCAGCGGGCTGCGAATTCAGAGGTCATTAATGCTGAAGACGGAGATGTAGCGGAAATAGTGCGGGAAATGACAGGCGGTTACGGTGCGGATGTGTGTATAGATGCCGTGGGTATGGAGGCGCATAGAACGACGTTGCAGAAAGCAGCCAATGTTCTTCAGGCGGAAAAAGGAAGTATGAGCGTATTAAAGGATTGTTTCGATACCGTGCGCAGAGGCGGGCGCGTATCCGTGGTAGGCGTGTATGGATCTCCTTATGATAATTACCCGCTGTACCAGTGGTTTGAAAAAAGCATACGGCTTATGGGTGGCCAGGCCTGGGTACAGCGCTGGCTGGATGATCTTATTAAACTGGTGGCGGAAGGTAAGGTGGCGCTGGATGATATTATTACGCATAAAGTGCCGTTAAGCGAGGCGGCCGGTATGTATGATGTGTTCAATAAAAAGGAAGATGGCTGTGTGAAGGTGGTGCTTAAACCCTGAGCGGTTTGGAATGACGCCGTTTGTATGAGCTAATTATGAAACAAGAATGAGCTTTTCACGAAAGCGGCAGGGCTGTTTGTTATCCTACCTTTGCCTTGTGGTTGTACAACATCAACGAGCTCACATCATTCCAAACACAAAATAATTTTATAAAGTGAACACTATATTTATTACGGGCGCATCCAGCGGCCTGGGGAGAGCTGCTGTTAAGCTGTTCCGGCAAAAGGGCTGGAAGGTGATCGCCACCATGCGTAACCCGGAGAAAGAAACGGAGCTTACTTCACTTAGCCATGTTACCGTTCTGCCATTGGATGTAACGGATGAACAACAGATCAACGATGTTGCTGCAAAGGCTATTGCCCAGGGTAAGATCGATGTGGTCTTTAACAACGCGGGTTATGGCTTAATGGGCGCCCTGGAGGGAACTTCTGATGAACAGATAAGCAAACAGATAGATACCAACTTAATGGGCGTTATCCGGGTGACCAGGGCGTTTATACCGCATTTCCGCGAAAACAAGGGCGGCATGTTCTTAACCACTACCTCTATTGGAGCGCATGTTACATTTCCTTTCTCTGCCATCTATCATGCTACCAAATGGGCGCTCGAAGGCTTTAGCGAATGCCTGGCCTTTGAGCTGAAACAATTTGGTATTGTGGTGAAAAACATCGCCCCCGGCGGTATTGCTACTGATTTTGCCGGACGCTCCATGGTATTTGGTAAACATGCCGCCTATGAGGAGTCCATGAGTAAAATGATGCAGGTATTGGCAGGCGGTCCATCGATATTTGAGTTCTCTACGCCGGAGCTGATAGCCGATGTGGTGTATGACGCGGTAACCGATGGGAAGGACCAGCTGCGGTATATTGCCGGACCGGACGCCAAAGCGATATATGCACAGCGTTTGGAGCAAGGCGATGAAATATTCCGGAAGGGCGTGGCAGCCATGCTGTTAGATTAATTTATGGCTATTTTTGCAGGTATGGACATGCCATCAAAGGACCTTGGCGGGATCATTTATTCCAACTATAAAAAGGAGAACAGATCGGGAGAGGAGTTTATCCAGGAGCATTCCCTGGGGTATATTATCTCCGGCCTGCTTACTATTGTGGATGGCGACCGCAAGGAGGTGTTTGGCGCAGGGGACCTTGTTATGCTCAGGAAAAATAACCTGGCAAAATTCTTTAAACATCCTGCGCAGTCAGACCAGTTTACGGCTATTACGCTTATACTGGACAAGGACACACTGGAACAGTTGAATAAAGGGCAGCATTTTGCGGGGGGCACTATCACGCCGCAAAGTGCTGTCCTTCGTATAACGCCGGATAAGCTCCTGAAAAGTTATTTTGAATCCCTGCTCCCTTATTTTATGGAGCCGGTGTCTGACCAGCTGGTGCAGGCTAAAAAACAGGAAGGGGTATTGTTGCTGCTGCGGAATAACCCTACCCTGGCGCAGATACTGTTTGATTTTGGCGTACCGGGTAAGATAGATCTGGAAGCTTTCATGAACCGGAATTTCCGGTATAATATCACCATAGATAAGTTGGCTTACCTGACCGGCCGGAGCCTGGCTACTTTTAAACGGGATTTTGAAAAGACGTTCAATAGTCCGCCCAGTAGATGGATACAGCAACAGCGGTTAAAGGAGGCGCATTACTTGATCAGTGAGAAAAAGAATAAGCCATCGGATGTGTACCTGGAGGTGGGTTTTGAGAGTTTGTCTCATTTCTCGTATGCGTTTAAGCAGTATTTTGGGTATAATGCGTCGACGTTGGAAAGAAATGGGGGATAGTCAATCTGTTGATACAACTGCAGATAATTGGTGATAATTTGCTGAAAATTATGATCGGTAATATTAGATTTGTATATCAAATTATATCAAGGTTATGTATGATGAGCCCTCAGTAGTTACTGCGCTGATGAAATTCAAAGAAATAGACAAATTTTCCGCTGCGGCTTGGGAACATCGAGGCCTGATCCCTTCTGATATTGATGTATGTAATAGACTTCAGGAGGCATTTAATGATTGTGCGGATAATCTGGCAGCAGCAATAAGACAGGGCGCTAAAAAGACACAGCTTAAGAAATTGCTGACGGAGGGCCTTAAGAAAATTAATCGGGCGGATTATGACACGGAAGAGCGAGAGTTTATTTGTTATTATTTTATTGAGCTTTCAAGTGTTTTATCGATTGATCTCAGGGATACTATAAACAGCTGGCTTTATGGCAGCTTCCTCGCTGTCGTTATTAAAGCAGCCGCTTTTTTTAAGGGGGCGGACAGGGTAATTGAGACCTTGCACCAGCAGTGTACAGACTGTGGCATACAGCTCGAAACTCTTATTCTGAGGAAAGAGAAAGGAATTCCGGATAGTGTGTGGACAATTATCCAATGCAACAGCTGTAATGGGTACAATTTGCTGTCTATTGGTCCAAATATTAAAAAGTTAAGGTTTGGAAATTACCAATCAATAGAAGAGTTATTAAAAACTGATTATACAGAAGAGCAAGCTAAAACCAGGCTTGAGCAAATCAGATATTTTAGGGGTCAACGCAAGTAGAGCTGAGAAAACCCCGTTCACTATTTTACTCCTCTTTTAATCTACGTATCGCATTCGCGAAGCTTTCTACCGTAGTATCATAAACTTCATGGCCATACCCGTGTTTTTCGTTTAAGTCATAAAGCATGTTGTATAATGTGACGGGATTTTGGCTTTCCGCCACCCACCTTACAACAAGATCAACAATTTCATTCATTACGGGCTGGTAGGTCATTCTTCCATCACTACCCCGAACGCCATTATTATCAGATTTCTTTTTACCTCTATTTAGGAATATATTTTTCTCATCATAAATCAGGTCACGTCCTTCCTTGAACTCCTTACCCTTGGGTAAATACTCCTTCAATACTTTTTGAATGCCCATATAATAAGCTTTATGCTTATCTTCTGGATTTTCAAACTCCTTGCCCAAAGTAGCCCGTAGCTCATCTAGTTCTGCCATTCCTCCTGTTGTTAAGTCCACCCTGAGTTGACGGCCTTTTACCTCGAAAGAACGGCGCAATAGTTCAAGACGTTCCTGGTCTTGATCTGGTGAAACATGGCTGTTTTCTTTTGTTTGCTTCTGTTGTTCGTTTTCCATATTTGTTGGATTTATTAAGCGTATTCGAAGATGCTTTTAAGTTTTTGAGCAATATCTCTTATGCTGGGTTCCTTCCATGTAACGGGATTAAGTTTTTCAAGCGCTATGGTGCTTTTGGGAATCTCTTTGCTAAATGCAGCCCAGTAACTCTGACCATAAAGTTTTTGCTGAAAAAATTGGAAAGAGTTATAGATCATAGAGGGATGAACCTGCAATTCTTTTGCAAAGCGTTCAACTACATAGGGGTTATGTATATGTGGCGTTATATATTTGAAGTGATTTAACCCACAAAAATATTCAATTGAAAATTCGTTTGCTTTTTCCTCAATAAGAAACAGATCCGGCCGCCCTTCATCTGTCAGGTGTATTTTTGTTTTTTCTATTACCTCCAAATCAAATAAGACGTGATGTAATTCATGCATTAGTGTTGTCCAAATGGTCGGATAACTTTTCCTGTAATTCGTAAGAACGATACATGGCTTATCATTCACTACAAAAGTACCACCTCTTACCTGGGTGGTTGGTAAAAGTTCTTGCGCGATGACCGTTACACCACAATGATAGAGGGCTTTACAGACTGTTAACAGGCCATCAGCAGCATCCTGGCAATATGGTTTAATCTTTACGACAATATCCTTTAGTGCTTCGCGATCGTAGGAGTGAGGGTTGTTGATATTTAGAAAGACGCGGTACGCTGCATCCACCCAGAATTTCATCATTTTGTCAGTAAAAAGCCGCTTTGTACGACTGAATAATGGTGTTTCGAGGTTGTTTTCAAACTCAGACATTGTCTCATAGTCGAAAAAACCCATGAGCCGTTTTAGAATCGTATCAACGTCGGCATCCTTATCCCAAAAGCCGATTGCTTTAAGTCGTTTGAGATCAAAATGGTCCAGCAAAAAGGTTAGCTTGCGTATACGGTCTAAGGAGGCGATTGTGTCTGCACTTTGATCTTTCATTACCGCATATACAGCTTCTTGTAATCCAATTTGCAGGAATTCTGCAAGCTTTATGACGTGGATTAGATTTGGCTGTTTGGCGTTGCCATTTAATATATCTTCAAATACGTCTTTATCAATACCTAATAAGGAAAGGGCTTTAGATTTTGCGATATCGTAGACTTCCAACTTCTGGTCAAAAAGTTGACGCAGGTTTATATCGCCTTCCCTATCGTCCTGAAAAGCCGATTGTAGCAAGTTTTCAATATCGAATTTATCCATATGGGGTAATTTCCCGACAAAAGTAGTGTATTTTGCCTAAATGAAATATATTTTAGGGTAATTACCCTAAAATATGAAAAGTGAGAAGGGCCGCCTGTTTACAGTAAGACGGGTAGGCGGGCAAGATAGTATCGTATCTCTTGACCAGGCCAATAAGAGCGTCTGTTCCCTTCCTCAAAAAAAAATTTCCCTCCCAATCCCCCCGTTCTACCCCTCCCGATCGTATTAATTATAACTAAGTCGCTGATTCTTTTTTTATATTGGTAAGGTAAATCGCCCACGTTGTGTTGAATAACTGTCATGAAAGAGAGTTTATCCTGCGTCTCCGTTCAGGGGATGTACATGCCTTTGATAGTTTATATCATGCCTATCATGGAATGGTGTATGCCAACATCTTTAAGCTGACCAAGGACGAAAGCGCCACAAAGGACATTCTGCAGGAGGTGTTTATCTGCCTGTGGGAAAAACGGCGGATGATCAGTCCGGACAAGGACGTCAGCGGCTGGCTGTTTGTGGTCAGCTATAACCGGGCGCTTACCTGGCTGCGAAGATCGCTGCGTACGGCGGATGTGTATGCAAAGGCCAGCGAGGAGCCGGTGGTGGCGGATAACGGCCATCATGAAGCGCAGATGGAGCTGTTAAGGGCCGCCATGGGGCAGCTATCCCCGCAAAAAAGGAAGGTATTTGAACTGTGCAAACTGCATGGTAAAAGCTATGATGAGACGGCGCGGGAGCTGCAGTTGTCCAAACATACGGTAAAGGAGTACCTGTCTGCCTCCCTGGCGTGTATACGGGAGTATGTGCGTAAACACCCGGAGTATCACCTGTTGTATATACAGCTGGTGCTGACCTGGAGCGCCTGCTGCCTGTTTTAAAAAATATTTTTTCCCTGCACTCCCCCCGAATGCTATTACCCGGGAGTATTTATTTCAGAACATATCATTACCCAGATGGAGGATCCGCAAAAAATATTACAGCAATTACTGAACAAGCGCGAATGGACGCCGGAAGACCGGCAGTGGCTGCGGGCGTACCTGGAAGCGGGGGGCGGGGAGGAGCTGGAAGCGCTGATGCGGGAACAGTTCCAGGTAGCGGGTAAACCGGTAGACCCGGCCCTGACTGCGGATATGCTTGATAATATCCATACGCGGATCGTTTATAAAAGGAGAAGTCCCTACTGGCTGGCGGCCGCCGCCATGGTAACCGGCCTGGTGGCGCTCTCTGTATATCTTTTTAAACCGGCGCCACAGCCGGCCGGCATGGCAGCTACGGAAACCGGTACCACGGCGCCGGTTACACCTGGTACGGAGAAAGCCGTTCTGACCCTGGCAGATGGCAGCAGCATTACGCTGGACGATGCCGCTAACGGCACCCTTGCCAGTCAGGGAGGTACAAAAGTGATAAAGCTGAATGGCAAATTATCCTATGCCACTGCCGGCGATGGTAAGCCCTTAGGGTATAACACTATCTCCACGCCGCGGGGCGGGCAATACCAGATAGAACTGCCGGATGGCAGCCAGGTATGGCTGAATGCAGCCTCCTCCCTGCGTTTCCCGACTGCTTTCAGCGGCAAAGAACGCCGTGTGGAGGTTAGCGGGGAGGCCTATTTCGAGATCGCGCAACAGCCTGCCAAGCCCTTTTTTGTAAAGGTAAAAGAGGCAGAGGTACAGGTGCTGGGCACCCATTTTAATGTGATGGCCTATAACGAAGAAGGAGTAGTGAAGACCACGTTGCTGGAAGGGGCGGTGCGTTTTGTGAGCGGCGGCAGTCAGCATGTACTGGCGCCGGGGCAGCAATCGCAGCTGGAGCAGAACGGGCAGGTAAAGATCAGCAGCGGGGTAGACCTGTCTGATGTGATCGCGTGGAAAAACGGGGTCTTTCATTTCGAAAGCGAAGACATTAACACGGTGATGCGGCAATTATCCCGCTGGTATGATATCGAGATCGTATACGAAGATAATGACGTGAATGACCGGTTTAACGCGGACATTCCCAGGAACACAACATTAACAGACGTTTTACGGGTATTAGAGCTAACAGGAAAAGTAAAGTTCAGGACAGAAGGGCGTAAGGTGATTGTCATGCACTAATTACGGGCAAAGATTCCATAACGACATAAATTCCATATTTCAATCATAGGGAAAAGCGAGACTATTTCCCGGGGGGACACTTATTCCACTATCAGCAAACAAGATCGTTCAGCCAAACACACACTCTATGCAACCAATTGCCAGCTGCAGACCTTTGCTATGCCTGCAAAGGCCCGTTATCAAAACACTGATGCTCTTTAAGTTCACTGCATTACTGTTATTTTCTATTTGCGTGCAAGCCGGCGGCAGGGCCGTTGCGCAAAAGATCACCCTGTCAGAAAAGAATGCCACCCTGGATAAGATCTTCCGGGAGGTGAAAACACAAACGGGGTACTCGTTCGTATATACGGACCTGATGCTCCGTAAGGCGAAAAAAGTAAATGTGGAAGTGAGCGATGCTAGTTTAGAACAAACACTGGACCTGTGTTTCAGGGATCAGCCGCTGACCTATACCATCGTAAACAGGATGGTGGTGGTAAAGGAAAAAGAGCTGCATGTACAAACGCAGCAGGTAGCCGTTACGCCTGCGGCTGTATCTATCACTGGTAAAGTTACGGGTACGGATGGCTTGCCGCTGGCCCGCGCCAGTATTGGCGAAAAAGGCACTACCAATGCCACGCTGACCAAAGAGGATGGTACGTTCACCATGAATGTATCCGGCCCCAATGCAGTGCTGGTGATCACTTATGTGGGTTTTCAGTCCAAGGAGCTGAGCGTCGGCAACCAGCAGTACCTGGCCGTGGTACTGGAACAGAGCCATTCTAACCTGAATGATGTGGTGGTGGTGGGCTATGGCTCCCAAAAAAGGAAGGACCTGACGGGCTCCGTATCCTCCGTAAGCAGCAAGGACATACAGGACCTTTCTGTTACCCGGGTGGACCAGGCCTTACTGGGCAAGGTAGCCGGCGTACAGGCCAAACCGGTATCCGGTGAGCCTGGCGCCGCCATGCAGATCCGCGTAAGAGGTATAGGCAGTATCTCTGCCGGCGTAACACCCCTGTATGTGGTGGATGGATTGCCTACCTCCAGCATAGAAACGCTGAACCCAAACGATATTGAGTCCATGGACATCCTGAAGGATGCCTCCGCCACCGCCATCTATGGCTCCCGTGGTTCCAACGGCGTAGTGATCATCAACACCAAAAGGGGCAAGGCAGGTAAGACGGTGGTAACTTTTGACACCTATGTAGGCTGGCAGAAAGTATCCCGCCGGCCGCATTTTATGAACTCTAAACAGCAGGCGCAATACCTGTATGACGGTTACCGCAACCGTAACCTGGATGCCGGTAACGATGTAAGCGGCGCGCCGGAAACCTGGAAAGTACCCGTGCCGCAAACAGCGCTGGATGTGCTGAGCGGGAAGAACACCACTGAGACGGATGCATTGGACGCGGTGCTGCGTACCGCGCCGGAACAGCATTACCAGCTGTCTGCATCCGGTGGTACGGAAAAAGTACGCTATGCCCTGAGCGGCGAATACCTGAACCAGGACGGTATTATCATCAACAGTAATTTTAAAAGATATTCCGTACGCGCCAATATTGATGCGCAGCTAACCAAACGTCTCTCTGTAAAGCTGAACATGAACCCATCCTATACGGATGCGCATGTGGTAAGCGCCAGCGGCACCGGTACCGGTCCCGCGGAAAGTGTAATAGGTATGGCCGCAGCTGCCAATCCTTTTTATCCTTTATATGACCAGAACGGCAATTACTTCGTATACACCGGACGGGACGCCTCTGCGGACCTGCTGAACCCTGTAGCCCTGGCCCAGGAGATCCTGAACCGGCAGAAGGGTATGCGTTTCCTGGGGAATGCCAGCGCGCAGTATGATATCATGGACGGGCTGAATTTTAATGTAATGGTGGGCGGCAGCTACCAGGGCAACCGGGGCCTGCGTTTTAAGCCTAACCTTCCCGCGTTCCTGAACAACCCTGCGCTGGGTACAGATAGTACGGCTATGATCAGCAACTGGCTGTCAGAATACACGTTGAACTATAACAAAAGCTTTGGCCGTCATCATATCACCGCTTTGCTGGGTTATACAGCACAGAAAGAGATTGGCGAGACCAATACCCTTACCAGCGATAAATATCCTAACAACCTGGTGCCTACTTTAAGCGCCGTGAGCGGTTTGCTCACCAACGGTAATTCCAATACGTATCAATGGTCCATTGTATCTACTTTAGGCAGGATCAACTACAACTACAACAGCAAATACTATATCACGGCCTCTCTGCGCCGGGATGGATCTTCCCGCTTTGGATCTGATAATAAATACGCATTATTCCCATCTGCCGCTGTGGCATGGCGTATCTCTGACGAAAATTTCCTTAAGGATGTACGTTGGCTGAGCGAGCTGAAACTGCGCGCCAGCTATGGGGAAACGGGCAGTAATAATATTGGCAACTATGATCAGTTTGCAACTATCACCTATGAAAAATATGCTTTAGGCGGCGGCGCCATCGGCGGTTATGCCCCTGGCCGTTTAGCCAATCCCAACCTTACCTGGGAGAAACAACGTTCCACCAACACGGGTATTGATATGAGCTTTTTTAACAGGCGGCTGATGCTGTCTGTGGACCATTTTCAATCCCGGAATACAGATCTGCTGCTGAATGTGAATGTACCGGACATCACCGGTTTTAGCACGGCATTAAAGAATATAGGTGAAGTAAAGAACACCGGTTGGGAATTTGTGCTGAACACGGTGAATGTGGACCGGAAATTTAGCTGGAACACCAGCTTTAATCTGTCTACCTATAAAAACGAGGTGGTGAAGCTGGGGCCTAATGGCGATCCTATTATCTCTGACGGTAATATTACCATGATAGGACAGCCTATCGGTATGTTCTACGGCTGGATCACGGACGGTGTTTTTATGAACCAGGCAGAACTGGATAAGGGGCCTATCTTCAGCCCCGGCGCCAGCGACCGCTCCAGGGTAGGAGATACCCGTTTTAAAGACATCAGCGGACCGGATGGTAAACCAGACGGCATTATTGACAGCCGCGATAAAACCATTATGGGCTCACCGTATCCGGATTTCTATTATGGCATGACCAATAATTTCTCTTATGCCGGCTTTACGCTGAGCGTAGGCCTGCAAGGCTCACAGGGCAATAAGATCCTGAGCATGGCCAGGCTGGGTACCGTGCTGACCAAAGCCAGCATACGGCAGCTGACCACCTCCCTGGACTACTGGAAATCCGAACAGGAGCCTGGCGACGGTAATACGCCGCGGCCCAATAACCTGGTGACCGGTAATACGCGCGGTTTGTATAACCAGCGTTTCCTGGATGAAGGGTCTTACCTGCGCATCAACAACATTACGCTGGGGTATTTACTGCCATCTAATCTGAGTACCCGTATGGGCATTAATGCGCTCCGGTTCTATGTGAATGTGACCAACCCGTTCATCTTTACCAAGAACACGGCATTCAACCCGGATGTGAGCAACAGCGAGAACCCGCTGAATCCCGGGGTAGACCTGAACAATTACCCGCTGCCTAAAAGCCTGATCGTAGGGGCGAACGTAACCTTCTGATGCACCTTTAAAAACGAAAAAGGAATGAAAAAGATCATTAGTTTTATCATATGCGCACCGCTTGTGCTGGCGTCCTGCAGCAAAAGCTTTATAGAAAAACAGCCCGTCTCCTCTGTTGCCGTAGATGTGTTGTATAAAACAGATAAGGATTTCCAGGATGCGGTAGTAGGATGTTACCGCACTTTGCAGAGCCAATACCAGAACTTCTGGCAGTTTGGCGACCTGCGGGGCGATGATGTGGAAGAGCAGTGGACAGCCGCGCTGGACCTGATGCGTATTGACAATTTTACCGCGGATAACAGCGAAACGGTGATCGCCAGCTCCTGGCAGAATTATTATAACCTGATCAACCGCGCCAATACCATCCTGGATAAGATCAAGGACGCGGATGTAGCGGTGGTGAAGAACAAGGACCGTCATATTGCGGAAGCGGAGTTCCTGCGGGCCATCGCTTATTTTGACCTGGTAAGGATCTTTGGGGATGTGCCCATGCTTACCGCCCCCATCAGCAGTGATGATGCGCTGAAGAAAGGCCGGGATAAGGTAGATGCCATCTACAACGAGGTGATCATCAAAGACCTGCTGGACGCGGCCGGCCGTTTGCCCGCCAAGTACACCGGATCTGATGTAGGCCGGGCCACCAGTGGCGCCGCCAAGGCCATGCTGGGCAGGGTATATTTAACGCGGAAAGATTTTCCCAAGGCGGAAGCTGTGCTGCAGGAAGTGACGACAATGGGTTATGCATTACTGCCCAATTATAACGACCTGTTTGATTATACAAAAGACGAGCACCATAGCGAGTATATCTTTGACATTGAATATGAAGAAGGGATTGGTTTGGGCAGTATCTTCACCAGCAATTTCTGTCCGTTTGTAGCGCCCGTGATGACGTTTTACGGCGTAACCGGCAGCACCGGCAACCATGGCTCGCCCACTGCCAAGCTGTTTGCCGCTTTTCCGGATGGCGACAAACGTAAGGACATTACCGTAGCCCGGGGCGTTACAGATGCTAATGGCGTGTTTACCCCGCTGCCGGCCGGTTTTGGGATGCAGGCGTTCACCAAGAAATTTATGACGCCCATGAAGACCTCCAACGACAGCCGGGCTAACTGGAAAGTGATCCGTTATGCCGATGTGCTGTTGATGTATGCGGAAGCGCTGAATGAGAACGGCAAAACGCCGCAGGCCATTACCTACCTGAACCAGGTACATACCCGCGCCGGGCTTACCGCTTACGGCGATATGCCGCAGGCCACCACCCGGGAAGATATTTACCTGGAAAGAAGGCTGGAGCTCTCTTACGAAGGGGTACGCTGGTTTGACCTGGTACGTACCGGCAGGGCTTTAGACTCCATGAAACCGGTGGGTATGAAGACTTATATGACCGTTTTTCCGTTACCGTTAGGGCAGATACAGATCATGAACGATCCCAGCATCTTCCCGCAAAATGAGGGTTATAATTAATTGAAACATATGAAAGGAATATCACGCAGGGATTTTATGCAGCAAAGCGCCACATTGGCGGGGGGAGCGTTGCTCCCCCTTCCAAAGGGCCTGTTCTCCCCCAGGAAGGAGGAGCCGATGATAGGGATACAGATAGGCGCTATCTCCTTTATTGATGAGGGCATTAACCAGGTGCTGGATAATGTGCAGCAAAAAGGAGAGGTGAATACGCTGTTCCTGGCCGCTTTTAGCTATGACACCGGTATAGGGGGCGGACAGATAAAAGGCTTCCGTTTCCCTGACCATGGCAAACGGGAGTACCGCGAGTTCCATGGCGGCAATTTTGCCACGCCGCACCCGGAGTTCTATAAGGATACCATCCTGAAAAACACCAAAGCGCCGGACCACGGCGACTGGGACATGCTGGCGAAGGTAGTACCGGAAGCCAGGAAGCGGGGCATTAAGGTGTATGTATTTAACCAGGACAGCTTTACCTGGCATAAGGATACGCCCAATATTGCCAAACTGCAGGAAACGGGGATCTATAACCAGCATGTGGAAAGCTGCTGCGATATGAACCCGGAGTACCAGCATTTTGTAAGCGCCATGACCCGCGATATCTGTTCCTCTTATGATATTGACGGGATGATGTGGAGCTCTGAGCGGCAGGGGCCTTTTAATAATGCCATACAGCCAGTGCGGGGTGAGATGCCCACGGCGCGCATTACCTGTTTTTGTCCATACCACCGGCAGGCCGCCAAAGACCGCGGCATAGACGCGGACCGGGCGCAGGAAGGCCTGCGTAAGCTGGTGGAGTTCAGCAAACAGGCTACGGCGGGCAACCGCCCTACGGATGGTTATTTCTCCGCTTTCTGGCGCATTATGACGGATTACCCGGAGATCCTGGCCTGGGAGAAGCTTTGGACGGATGGGAACCGCAGCACATACGAAAATGTATATAAATCCGCCAAGGCGGCAAAATCCAGCATACAGGCCGGGTTCCATATCTGGCACCCGAATTCGCTGAGCCCTTTTACCCGTGGAGAAACGCCTTTTGAAAGGTTGGCCTATGCGGATTTTATTAAACCGGTGGTGTATGATATTGTAGGCGGGCCGCGGTATGCAGGCTATATTGAGGCTGCTACGGCTACTGTATTCCGGGACATACCAAAGGAAGAATACCTGCAGTTCAACAATCATTTGATGAACTATGGTCCCATGACCATGGAGGGTTTACCGAAGGAGGGCATGCCGCTGGAGTACCTGCACCTGGAAACAAAGCGCGCGCTGGACGCGGTGCAGGGCAAGTGTAAGATCTATACCGGTATAGACATAGATATACCTACCAAACCGGAGAATAAACAAACCTCGCCGGAGGCGGTATATAACTCCACCACCACCGCGCTGAAGACCGGCGCGCAGGGGGTGATCTTTTCCCGGAAATATTCAGAAATGAACCTGACCAATATAGCCGGCGGCGGAAAAGCGGTAAGGGATTTCCGCTCATCAAAATCATGACCAGAGGCGCAACATTGCCTGTAAATTAGTAAGATGAACAGAAGGATCTATATATGCATGGTGCTGATGCTGTCTTTTGCACCGTGCTTGGCACAAAGGAATATAGGTTATGTGGACCCGACGATAGGCAATGTTGCGCCTTTGTTGAATCCCAACCGGCCAGTCGTCCATCTCCCGAACCAAATGGTACGGGTGTTCCCCAACCGGAAAGATCACCTGGATGACCAGATCACGGACTTTCCGTTGCTGGCGCAGAATGTGATCACCCCGCAGATGGTGTTTTCCGTGGCGCCGGTTGACACTGCGTTTAAAGGCCGTTTAACATTTGATTACGACCACGAAATTACCCATCCCTGGTATTACAGCACCCAACTTACCGCGCCACAGGTGCAGGTAGCGTATACCGCCGGGGCTAAAACGGGTATCTACCGGTTCCGGTTTCCTAAAGGACAGGTTAAGCACCTGTTGCTCTCGCATTATTATCCCAAAGGAGAGTACACTTTTGTTGGGCCTAACGCCATTGCAGGTACGGAGTATGTAAATGACGCCAATCATAAGCAAAAAGGTATTGCGTACATGTACGGCGTTTTTTCCGGCCGGCCACAAACCGGTATCATCACCACGGATAAACACTGGACCGGCTATACGGTGCTGGGTATACCACCTAAGATCACGGAAGAAAACGGCAAAAAGGCCTGGATCACGTACCCGGAAAGCGATACCGCTGGTACGGTGGAATTCCGGTATGCCATTTCTTTCATCAGCCGCCTGCAGGCCAAAAAGAACCTGGAAGCGGAGCTGCAGGGCGTAACTTTTGAAACGCTGGAAAACAAAGGGAAGGCCGCCTGGGCCAAAGCCCTAGGGCAGATCGATGTAGAAGGCGGTACGGAAGCGCAGCGGCGTAGTTTTTATACGTCGTTGTACCGCTGTTATGTACGGATGGTAGATATTACTGAGCAGGGGCAATACTTCAGCGGGTATGATAAGCAGGTGCATACAGATACCCGCCATTTTTATACAGATGATTATGCCTGGGGCAATTACCTGGCCATGCATCCGCTGCGGTGTATACTGGATCCTCAATTAGAGGGCGATATGCTGGAATCTTTTGTGCACATGTACGAGCAGAGCGGCCTGATGCCGGAATACCCCAAGCTGTACGGCGACCGGCCCGGTATGTTTGGCTTTCATTCCGCTGTTATTTTCCTGGATGCTTACCGCAAAGGCGTGCGCAATTTTGACGTACATAAAGCGCTGGAAGGTATGCGGAAGAGCGAAGATGAATACACGCTGCTCCCAGGCCGTAAGGACCGGAAAGGCGCGTTGGACCGCTTTTATGACGCAAACGGTTATTACCCGGCCTTACATCCCGGCGAAGCCGAAACGGACTCCCTGACCGCCCTGCGGCCGGGGCAAAAACGTTCGTCTGTAGCCATTACCTTAGCTAATGCCTATGATAGCTGGGCGCTGAGCAATTTAGCCGCGGAACTGGGGGATACTGCCACCAGCCACCGTTACGCCGCCCGGGCCTATAACTATAAAAACCTGTGGCAACCCGCCGCGGGCATGTTTATGCCAAAAGACGCCAAAGGAGAATGGATAGCTATAGATCCCCGGATAGATGGTGGCCATGCCGGCCTGGATTATTATAACGAGAACAATGGCTGGACCTACCTGTGGAATGTGCAGCAGGACCTGCCGGGGTTGCGTACGCTAATTGGCGGTAAGGACCAGATGGAGCAGCGGCTGGACCAGCTTTTTCATGAAGGGCTGGACCGCAGTAAAGTGGACTTCTGGCATAACTTCCCGGATGAAACGGGTATGATAGGCCAGTTCTCTATGGGTAACCAGCCAACTTTCTTTATTCCTTACCTGTTCAACTATACGAACGCGCCGTGGAAAACCCAGAAATGGACCCGCTTTATACTGGACACCTGGTTCAAGGATGATATTTTTGGCGTACCGGGAGATGAGGATGCCGGGTCTATGTCGGCCGTAGTGGTGTTTTCTGCCATGGGCTTTTACCCGGTGACGCCGGGCTTGCCGGAGTATACTATCACCAGCCCGGTGTTTGATAAAGTAAGCATCCATTTGCCTAATGGCAAACAGTTCACACTGATAGCGCATAATAATAGTAAGCTGCATAAGTATATACAACGCGCTACGCTGAATGGGAAGGTACTTGCCCGGCCCCGGTTCTCGCATGAGGAGCTGATGAATGGCGGGACTTTAGTGCTGGAGATGGGAGAATGGCCAGGGAAGATATGGGGCGCGGAGTAAAGTTCATATTTAGTTAACACAGGCATTTTTTGTATTACCCTATCTTTCGCCCCCAAAAATTGTTAGGATATGCGAATCTTGCCTGGTATTATTTTATGCCTTACTTCACTGACTGCCTTTGCGCAAACAGAGGAACCACATAGTCATCGTTTAGCCCGCAGCCTTAGATTTCCGGATGTACCGGGGTATAAGGTGATGAAATGCGACCTGCACCAGCACTCCGTTTTCTCTGACGGTAGCGTATGGCCGGATATACGGGTGGCAGAATCCCTGATGGATGGCCTGGATGCTATATCCCTGACAGAGCACCTGGAATACCAGCCGCATAAAGCGGATATCCCGCACCCTGACCGTAACCGCTCCTATGAGCTGGCGCTGAAAGAAGCCAAGGATCATAACCTGCTGATCATACGCGGCTCTGAGATCACCCGCTCTATGCCCCCGGGCCATTGTAATGCTGTATTTATTGAAGACGCCAATAAACTGCTGATCACGGATTCTATTGCTGTTTTCCGTGAGGCAAAAAGGCAAGGCGCGTTTACTTTCTGGAACCACCCCTTCTGGGTACGCCAGCGCCCGGATGGCATGGCCACCCTTACGCCCATGCATCAGCAGCTGATCAAAGAAAAACTGCTGGACGGTATTGAGGTATGTAACGAAGGCAACTATTCCGACGAAGCGCTGCAGATAGCCCTGGATAATAACCTGACCATTATGGGCACCAGCGATGTACATAAGCTGATCGACTGGACCTATGGGGTGCCACAAGGCGGTCACCGGCCTATTACCCTGGTGTTTGCCAAAGAAGGTACTATCCCCGCTATTAAAGAAGGTTTGATGAACAGGCGGACGGTGGTATTTTTCAAGAACCTGCTGATTGGCCGGGATGAATACCTGGTACCGCTGATCAAAGAATGCCTGAAAGTGAGCAGCGCCAAATACCTGGAGCAAAGCACCGTGTTAGAGCTGGAGATAGAGAATGTGACCAGCGCGGAGTTTACGCTGCAGAACAGGTCTGATTATACTTTCCACGGACATTCAGATATTATTACGCTGAAACCGGGAGAGAAGACGGTGATAGAGGTGAAGACAAAGGATAAGTTGAAAGCGATTGAGATCCCGTTTGAGGTGCTGAATGCGGTGCATGCACCGAATAGTCATCCAACGGTGAGTCTGGCGGGGAAGATAGCAGGATAAAGTTTTGGAGAATGGCCGTAAGGCCATTTTCTTTTTAAGGGTACGGTTTACAGAGATCGGGCAGGAGGGTGATGGAGGTAGCTGCATTTAATGAAGTAAAGAAAATCACTATATCTTTGCTGGCAAAACATAAAAGCAATGGCTTTTTCAATACCTATAGATAAGATCATTACGTATCCGCCGGAGGCGTTAAAATCTTTCAAGTTGATCATGTACGAATGGGTTGACAATCTTGATTTTGCGCTGGACCCGGCTGCGTATTTGCCGCAGGCCGCGGAATATGTGGCGGTGGCACATGAGTTGTTTTACGAAGCTGGTTGGGATAGGGATGGAGAGATCCGGTTGATGTGGATACCGCCCTTTGCTTTGGAGGGCGTGGAAATGGAAGTCAAGATTGAGAGCGTGGGGATAATTGTCTGGCATGTGAAGCAAAAATCAGATGGGTTATCCTGGATATTATCGCCTGTGTCATTGCCGTGTGGAAGGGAAGTTGCCAAGCGAAATTTCTGGATACCGAGCCCGCGTCGTGAAGGTGGCCGTGGTGATCGCCGTGGTGGTGATCATCGCCGTTGATATTCAATGCAGGCTTAACCCATAAAAATAATCAGCCGTTAACCAATTTGGTATCCGCCTTTAACAACCCAGTGTAAAAATCCGGTATATCACTTTCCAGGATACCTTGTATTACTTTTTCCACCGGGTACGTGAGTTTGATCAATTCCGGCTGGATGCCATCTTCTTCAATATTCAATACCAGGTAAGTTGCCAGCGGCTGGCCTTCTTTTGATCTGCCTACGGATCCACAGTTCAGGGCCATGGGAGGAAGGTGGCCGTTTACGAAAGGAAGTCTTCTTAGATAGGAACGATGGGTATGACCCATAATAAGGACATCGGACTGTTGTTGTTGCATCATGTACAACAGGTCTTCGGGATCGTGATTTTCGTAGATATATTCACTGTTACTGCGGGTGCTGCCGTGTACCAGCAGGATGTTAAGGTTTTTGCCCTTCACCTTGTGCGTAATCCGGAGCTGCGCCGGGAGATTGGCCAGGAAGCGCTTATGATTGCTACTAACGGAACCTTTAGTATGATCGATGGCGGTTATCCTGGCCAGTGTCTCTTCGGCAGTGTGTTGCTTCAGCGGAACCACTGCGTGGTCAAAAGCGACCCGTTCATCATGGTTTCCCATAAGGCATGGTATGTGTAATTCCTTTATCAGTGCAATGACCTCATTTGACCAGGGTGCAAAATCCACTAAATCTCCCAGGCAGTATATCTGATCAATTCCCCTTTTTGCTATATCTTCTATCACTGTTTGCAGCGCCGGTAAATTTCCGTGTACATCACTGAATATGGCTATCCGCCCCATGAACTTATATACTTTTGAATTATTGACAATCTGTTGAGTAAAGCTGGCCTGTTGGTTGACTAAGGATCGCCTGCTGATTGCACCACAAACCTACGGCGGTATCAGGAGGGGGAATGGTACTTTTTACTGGTTCTGTTGTAAAAATTACTTTATTTAAGCCAGTTAGCCAGGCTGTTTAAGAAAGCCTGCTGCTGGTCTACAAATAAGTAATGCGAGCTGTTATCCAGATATCTGAAATGCTGGCCGCCAATAATGGTTTTCAGGCTGTTGATCATAGAGAGGGAGAAGATAGCATCCTGTTTGCCATAGAGCGCATATACAGGCATGTGCTGTTGCCGGAGCCTGATCAGCAATGGCCTTACATCGATATTGGTGCGTTGTTCGTTCTTGTAGAAAAGCAGTGGCGCCTGATCGTTCCTGATATCATTTTTAGATAAAGGATTGGCGTCGTACGCCTGGTATAATTGCTTAGCGTCTTCCGTAATATGGGGCGCTTTAAAGAAACCATTTTCTGAGGCCAGGGAGTAAACTTCGCCGCGATAGGCAGCGGAGTTTTTATCAAGCGCAGCTACATACTGTACTTTTTTGAGTTTGGCGGTATCATGTTGCTGGTTGTAGATGGTAGTAACGGAATCGAGTATATGATCATAGGTGGCTTGCTGGGCAAAGAGACCACTATTCAGGATCAGGGCGCTCACTTTTTCCGGGTATTGGGCGGTGTACAAGGTGGCTACCAGGCCGCCGAAGCTGAAGCCTATAAGGTTGGCGCGTTGCAGGTGATAGTGCTGGTAAATGCCGTTCAGGTCATTGAAGGCTTCCTGGTAGGTGAGGGTGGCGTGCTCGTAAGAGGAACGGCCTTCGCCCCGCCGGTCGTAAACGATAACATAGAAGCCTTTGTTAGCCAGCTTTTGGGCGGTAGTGGCTTCAAAGAGGACTGCGTTGCCACGCGGGCCGCCGTGGATGAAGATGATGGGCGGGTTGTTTTTGCTGCCGAATGTTTTGATATAAAGCTGTTGTGCATGGGCGGATAAAAGCTGCAGGAGGAAGGCTGCGAGCAAAACGAGTCGGTTCATTTTTTGTCAGGTGTTTTCGGGCTTGTTTGTTGGGTGATGTTTATGATAAGGATGCAAAATTATGGAATCGTTGAAAATAATTTTGTATCGTAATAAAATTATCGTTTAACTTTGCACGTATGAAAACAATGATGTCATATAGTAGTTCATTCAGTTGGTATCCGGAGGGTGCCAATCGGACTATTATGTGATGTTAGCATATACATCATTTTATGCCCGATTGGTAATACCAGTCGGGTTTTTTGTTTTATACGGGTTTAAGATAATGGTAGTCGGACAGTCTCCAAAACTGTTAGCGGAGGTTCGAGTCCTTCAATCCGTGCGATTCCCGGGAGATGAGGAGGGTAGGCAAATATTGGTTTGTTGCGGCATCCTGCTAAGATGTTCCGTGTAACAGCGGTGATGGTTCGATTCCATTGCCCTCCGCTAATGAGCAGCAGGATCATTGATCTTTACTGCTCATTTTTTTATATTTAGAGAAATTATAACCATGGCCCATTTATTCAAATCCTCACAGCAACAGATGCACCCCGTTCTTAACCTTGATAATGTTACGTATATCCATCTTGATGAACCGGGCAATATGATCAACTTCCATTTTGTGGGTGGAAGTAAGTTATCATGGACATATGAAAACCTGGGCACTTTCAGCTCCGATAAGCAACGCCTGGAGATACTGGCCAACAAATGGCAATAACCCGCCATCTGTGCAGTTAAGATAACCTGCGTCCGTAAGTTGCCGTAACTTCAGATAAAAATGAGTTTCCCCATCATCGGCCCCAACAGTAGGGCATATGAAGACTGGAATAGCCGTGGCGTTAACCTCCGGTTTAAGGGGCATCCTTCGGCTATCATTCCCATCACCTCTATGGACGCGCTCAGTAATGCATTGCAGTACGCTGTTAATACCCGGCAACGCCTCGCGGTACGGAGCGGTGGGCATTGCCTGGAGAATTTTGTGGATGATCCTTCGGTAAAGATCCTTATTGATATTTCCGGGATGAAGGGTATACGTTATAATGCGGCCATGAATGCCATTGAAGTACAGGCGGGCAATACCCTGGGGGAACTCTATGAAACGCTTTTTACAACATGGGGCACGGTATTGCCGGCGGGCGAATATCCCGGAGTAGGTGTTGGCGGTCATATACCGGGCGGCGCTTTTGGTTTCCTGTGCAGGCAATATGGGCTGGGCGTTGACCATCTGTATGCAGTAGAGATGTTATGGGTAAATAAGGACCGCCAGGTGCAAATGATCGTAGCTACCCGTACCAATACGGATAAAAACCGGGAGCTCTGGTGGGCGCATACGGGTGGCGGCGCGGGAAATTTTGGCCTGGTTACCCGTTACTGGTTCCGTACGCCGGGGGTACATAGCAGTGATCCCAGGAAGCTGTTGCCAGCTGCGCCGGTTATGGTGGAAACGCTGGAGCTGGAGTGGTACTGGAATGATATAGATGAAAACATCTTTCAACGGCTGGTAGGCAATTTTTGTAACTGGAGCCGTGACAATGCCCGGCCGGGCGCCAAGAGTTGCGCATTATATGCCACCTTGTTCCTGGCTAACAGGACTGCCGGGAAGATACAGCTGAAAGCCCTTTTGACGGATCTGAGCGATGAGCTGCGGACGGATTTTGTACAGGCGCTGCAAACAGATATTGATATCACCTGTCATGTTAAACGGACGCGTTTAGGCTGGCTGGCGTTTGCCCTGCATCCTTTTCCTGATATCTTCAGTGATCAGAAAGCGGCTTTTAAAGCAAAGGACGCTTTCCTGTGTGCGCCGCTAACCTCACAACAGATAGGGGTGATCTACCAACATCTTACTACAACGGAGGATATGCCTGGGGGGCTTGTAGGCCTTACGACCTATGGGGGCCAGGTGAATACGGTAGCTGCGGATGCTACTGCGGCTGTTCAGCGCGGGGCTATCCTTACTACTGCATGTATGGCCGGTTGGGGCGATGCTTCGCAGGAGGGGCGTTGCCTGGATTGGGTAAGGACCTGTTACCGGGATCTATTTGCGGATACCGGTGGCGTGCCGGTACCTGGCGGCTGTATCATTGCGCATCCGGATAATGATATGGATGATCCGCAATGGAACACATCCGGCCTGCCCTGGCACAGCTTTTATTATAAGGATAATTATGCCCGGCTGCAGCGGGTAAAGGCGGCGTGGGACCCCTGCGATATTTTCCGGCACAGGCTGGGAGTGGAGGCAGGGGTGAGCATGCCAAAGTCATGATGCATGGGAAAATAAGTATGCTGGCTTTTAATGCCAGCATACCGGAATTGTTCTACTGTCTACATATACTGTTGACCTGTTTGATGCAGGAACAGCGTTTAACCGGGATTTATGCCGGATATTTCACACCTGTTACCTCTTCTGCATATTCCCACAGCTGTTTAGCCAGGGCTTCGTCCAGCGCGTGGGGTAAGAGCTCCATTTTGGCGGGATACCCTCTGTAGCCATTATCCTGGTCGGGGCTATAGAGATCAGCGCCTGCTGCATCCGGCATTACGGCTGCATAGAGGGAGGGCAGTGCGCCCTGCCAGGCTTCCATCAATTCACCTATACGTTGTACAGCGGCGTCATATTGCTCCTGGGTCATATGGCGGGAGAGCTCCGTTTTGTTAGCTCCCGGCTGTGCGGCGATAGAACGTATATTGCCGCCGGTAGCTGTTATCCTGCGTTCCAGTTCAAGTGTAAATAAGATGTTGGCCAGTTTGCTTTGGCAGTATTCGCGCATGGCATCGTAAGAGTGCTCTGAATGCAGGTTGCTGAAGTCGATGACGCCTCTTACATAGGCCATGCTGCTAACGGTCACTACGCGGGAACCGGGCGTGGCTTTAAGCAGGGGGTAAAGGTGGCCGGTGAGGGCAAAATGACCGATGAAATTAACGCCAAACTGCAGCTCAAATCCGTCTTCTGTTTTGGAGGCCGGGGGGATCATCACGCCGGCGTTATTGATCAGGATGTGCAGCTGCTGGTGTTTTTGGAGGAAATCCTGGGCGAACCGTTTTACGGCTGCCAGGCTGGCGAGGTCCAGCTGGGCTATTTCCAGGGTACCGGCGCCTTTATGGGCTTTTATTTTATCCAGGGCCAGTTGCGCGTTCCCGAGGCTTCTGCAGGCCAGTACCACATGAGCGCCGGCTTCGTATAAAGCAAGGGCTGTTTCATAGCCAATGCCTGCGTTTGCGCCTGTTACGATAACGGTTTTACCGTTTTGGGCGGGTATATCTTTTTTTGTCCACATAACTTAATCCGTTTTAGTAGCGCAAAGGTCCATCATATAGCAATCCGGGCGATACTAAAACGAAAGCAAAAACTACAGAAATCAATCAATGGCTGTTTGGCGGAATTGTTTGGGCGTAGCGCCGGCCATATTCTTGAAAAAGGAGGAGAAGTGGTTGGGCTCTTTAAAGCCAAGGCTCCAGGCGATCTCGTTGACCGTCCAGTTGGTGCTTTTTAGCAGGATCCGGGCTTCCTGGAGGATGCGGTCGCTGATCAGCTTAGAGGTGGTTTGGCCGGTGGTTTCCCTGAGGGCCTTATTGAGGTGGTTAACGTGTACGTTCAGCTGGCGGGCAAATGCGGCGGGGGTGCTAAGCTGCAGTACCTGGTTGCTTAGCTCTATGGGGAACTGTCTTTCCAGCAGCTCCGCGAAGATGGCGGTGATCCTTTCTGCGGCGTTGGAGCCTGTCTGGGGATGGCTGGCAGCGGGTTGCATCTTTTGCGCCCCATGGATGACTTCCATGAGGAGGTTGCGCAGCAGATCATATTTATACTGGTAATCGCCCTGGAGCTCGTTCCACATTTTATCAAACAGCTCCTGGTATGGGGGCAGCTGTTGGGGGGAGAGGGGAACCACCGCGGTATCCGTGAACTGGAAAACGGGATAATCCTTTAACGGGCCAAAACGGCTGAAAAAGTCTTCCGTGAAGATGCAGACGTAACCGCTGTGTTTTTCGCTGATCCTTTCCCAGTTATAGGGGATCATGGGGTTGGTGAATACAAGCGCGGTGTCCTGTACTTCCATACATTTATCCGCGTAATGGATCTTACTATGACCCGTGACCAGGCTTACTTTAAAGAAATTGCGGCGGCTGTAATTGGGCTTATTATCGGGCAGCAGCAGGTCTTCCACCTTAAAGATGTTAAAGTGCCCTATCTCCTGGTGCATGGGCTCCATGGATTTGTTGAACACTTTATAGAATTGCTGCAGCTCTAATAAGTTTGTCATGGTGCAAAGGTACGAAAATCAAATAAAGAGCGGCAATGTCCTGTTTCCCCCGGAAATATCCCATTCCGCCGGAAATATCTTTTTACCGGGGCCGATAACGGTTGCTTTGTGGTGACTAAAACTTACCGGCTTATGGAAACGATCCATCACATCAACATCATCATACATGCCACAGCGGGCAGTATAGCCCTGGCAGCAGGTTTTATAGCGCTGCTATCCCGCAAGGGCGGCCATATGCATTTGCGGGCCGGCTGGACCTTTAGCTGGATGATCAGTATTGTGATCATCACGGGATTGGCGGGGATCCTGCTTTTTAACCGCAATAATTTTTTGCTGGTGATCACCCTATTGAGCGGTTATACCTGTTTTAGCGGCATCCGGGCTATCCGGCTCCGGGGAAGGCGGCCGGGGATCGTGGACCTGCTGGCGCCTGTGGCCGTAATGGCGGCCGGCATCTATTACCTGTATTATATGCATAGCCATGGCCTGTATTGGTCGCCGGTGGTTATTTATTCCACGCTGGGCGCGTTGTTCCTGGTAACGGTATATGATCTGCTTAAGCCCCTATTGCCTACAGGAATTCTAGCCAGGGCGGTGTTGTATGAGCATACCTATAAGATGGTGAGCGCGTTCAGCGCCATTACATCCGCGTTCACCGGTACGGTGCTGCCGCAGTATAAGCCTTATAGCCAGTTCCTCCCGTCTGTGGCCGGGGTGACTTGTATTATCATTACCTTTATTATGCTTGGTTATAAGCGTATTCCTTTACAAAGCAGCACCAGATTGTAATATGCGGCGGGCTATTTATACTTTACTGATCTGCCTTTTTACCGGGTTGGCCTTTGGCATATTCCTGTACTTTACTTATGATCACCGGCCGGTGCGCATCCTTACGCAGGTGGTTTCCTGTGTGACGATCGGGTCGCTGATGATGCTGGTTATTTATCAGCGGCGGTATTTTCTGCTGACGGTAGCCCATCCGGGCGTGCGGGCAGCTATTATGACGGCGGCGCTGATCCTTACTGCGCTGATAGGTACGGAAATAATCCTGTTATTGCAGACATTGTATCTGCCCGGCGCCGGTTACCATTTTCTGCAGGGTGGGAGCGTGTATATACTGAATATACTGGTGGTGCTGGTAATAGGCATCCCTGCTTATGTGAGCCTGGAATGGCAGCGTTCACTGGAAAACCGGATATCTGGCCAGGCATACCGGATGCTGCAGCTGGAGCGGCAACAGGCCGTTTTTGAGCTGGAATTGTTACGGGCTAAGATCAACCCGCATTTCCTGTATAATGTGCACAATACGATCGCGGGTCTTATCTCTAAAGATCCTGGTAAGGCGGAAACGCTGGTATTGCTGTTGTCGAAGTTCTTCCGGTTTACGCTGCATAAGAACAGCGCCACCTACCATACGGTTATGGACGAACTGGATATTGTGCGTACCTACCTGGATATGCAGCAGATAAGGTTTGAGCGCCGGATGCAGTATACTATTGACGCAGACCCGGGCACACTGTCGCTGCAGACCGCTTCGTTTGTATTGCAGCCTCTTGTGGAGAATGCGGTAAAACATGGGATAGAGGCCCGGGCAGCGGGAGGGGTGATCGATATTAAGATCAGGGTAGCGGGGGCTGCTATGGTGATCACGGTTGCTGATCCTGGGCCGGCATTCCCGGAGCGGCCCCATACCGGGGCGGGGTTACAGCTGGTGATGAATAAATTAAAGTTGTTGTATGCCGATGATTATAGTTTAACGTTTAATAATACGCCTGAGAAATATGTCCAGCTTACTGTCCCCATCCATCATCAAAACGTTGTTGGTGGATGATGAGGAAATAGCCATACACCGCCTGCGCAAAGCGCTGCTGGCCTACCCGGAGGTACAGGTCATTGGAGAGGCCATGGACGGGGCATCCGCTATTGAAGCCATTAACCGCCTGCGGCCGGACCTTGTTTTCCTGGATATACAGCTGCCGGGGTTTAATGGGCTGGAGATACTGCACCGGCTGAGTTATGTACCGCTGATCGTTTTTGTAACGGCCTATGAGGAGTATGCGGTGCGGGCTTTTGAGCAACAATCGCTGGATTACCTGTTAAAACCGGTAGAGGAAGAGCGGCTGGCGCTTACCATGCGGCGGGTGGCGGAAAGAAAGGCGCCGGCAGCGGATATACTGCAACAGCTGCAGCAATTGCAGGCGCTGCTACAGGAACGGCGGACAGAGGACCGCATCAGCACCATACCGGTAAAAACAGGGAATAAGATACAGCTGGTGCCTGTGGGGGAGATCTGTTTCTTTGCCGCCAATGATAAATATGTACAGCTGCATACCTACCAGGAGACCAGGCTGGTGGAGTACCCGCTTAATTACCTGCAAACCCGTTTGCCGGCGGAGTTTGTACGCATACACCGCAGTTTTATCATCAATAAGCTGCAAATAAAAGAGCTGCATAAATACTTTAAGGGCACCTATGTAGTGATCATGAATGATGCGAAAGAAACGCGTATTAAAACTGCCTACTCCTATGCGGAAGCTGTTAAGACGCAGCTGTTAACCCCCTGAGCAACGATAACCCGGTATTTGTAAATACCTATAAACCGGTATTGTCAGCCCCGGCGCTGCCTGTTAATTTCAGGCAGCAAAAGATCACCTTATTTTTATGATGAAAAACATGCGTAAAGTTTTGTACGGCCTGCTGTTATGCGCGGTAGCAGCGGCATTGCCGGCCTGTAAGAAGGATGACAATAATGGCCCTGGCGAACCGGAGGGAAAATCATTCATAAGGGCTAAAGTGGATGGTAAGCTGACTGATTTTGCTTTTAGTGTGAAGGCCCACCGGGATGTACGTAATATGGTTAGCGTAGTGGGTAGTACCAATGGCCCGGAAGAGAATAGCGAGAACATTCAGCTGGCCATTCTTGACGGGCCGGCGCCGGTAGCGGCAGGTACCTATAACCTGGATGGCGGAGTGACCACCATGGTCGTTATCTATAGTATCTATAAGCAGGCCAATGGCGGTACGAGCCAGGATAACTATACTGCTTCCACATTGTCTGCGGTTACAACGGATGCATTTGTTATTACTATTAGCTCCATTAACGATAAGGAGGTGAAGGGTACTTTTGGGGGAACGGTGAGCGGCACTAAGGTGATCAAGATCACCGAAGGTGAGTTTTCTGCGCCGTTTGAATAGTTGTTTAAAAACAAAGAAGATCCCGCGGGTTGTATGGCCTGCGGGATCTTTTTATTTGTGGCTGTTTATGCCTTTCTCAGCAGGTTGAGGGCTGCCAGGGGGCCTTTGGCCTGTTGCAGCTTACCGCCGGTGGCCAGGGAGCCCAGGTTTACCACGCTGAAGCCCAGGGTTTCAATGATCTCCGCTATTTCCTTATTAGTATCTGCATGGTTGCCGGAGATGAACAGCACGCGTTTGCCGGCAGGTTCCTGCGGATCCAGCTCCAGCACTTTGAAGTACAGGGTATTGAATGCCTTTACCAGGCGGGCGCCGGGTATATGATCCAGTACTACTTCGCTGGAGGCGCGATCGCCGATATTATCCAGCTGGAAATCTGGTGCATAGGTAACGAAATGGTTGGTAGCGTCGAGGACGATGCGGTTATGCCAGTTTGTTAAGTCTTTAAGGGTGGATAGTTGTGACCAGGGCATGGCCAGGATCACGATATCTGCCTGGGCTGCCTGGGCGGGTGTGCCGGTGGTGGCGCCGGGTACGGTTCCCTTTAACTCCTCAGGGTTTTTACGGCTGCTGATCATGACCGGGTAGCCGGCTTTTATCAAATGTGCGGCTACTGCTTTGGCGATATTGCCAGCGCCTATAATTCCGAATGTTTTCTTCATAAAATTCGTCTTTTAGTACTGCAAAGGTACCGGGTTGAGGAAGGGGCCGCATTGATATTTGATAAGAAATAGCTTGATAAATATCAATGGGTGGGTGGTTGGGTATTGGCGGTCTGTTTGCGTACGCGGCTCAGGGTTTCTGCGGAGATGCCCAGGTAAGCGGCTATCATGTGCTGGGGTACACGGGAAGCGAAACCTGGGTATTGGGTGATAAAGTTCAGGTATTGTTCCTGGGCGGTATAGCTGATGACGGCGTGGATGCGCTTTTGGGCAGCGATGGAGTTCTTTTCTGCAATGTCTTTTACCATTTCCGCGATGGCGGGGATCTCTTTGCAGACCGCTTCAAAATCTGCTTTTTTTATGAGCAATATGATGCTGTCTTCGATGGCGTCGATATTAAAGATGGAGTTGTTGCCTGTGAGCAGGCTTTCGCGGTCGCCGGCCCACCAGTTCTCTGCTGCGAAGCTGATGATATGTTCATCGCCTTTTTCATCTACAGTATAGGTGCGCAGGCAGCCCTGGATGATGAATGCATAGTGTTTCCATACTTCGCCTTCCTGGAGGAGGTATTGTTTCTTCCGCAGCTTTTTGATGGTGCAGATCGCGGCGATACGGTCCCATTCCTGGTCTGTGATGGTTACCCTGCTTCTAATATACTCTTTGAATGCGTTTAACACCGTTGTACAACGTTTGGGCAAAGATAACGGCATTTGCCGGGGTCTTGATATTTGTCAAGGTTTTTCTTAGCAAATGTCATAGTTGAAAAGCGGACCGCCTGCTAGTTTTGCGGGGCAAAATCAATAGATGATATGTTAAGTCAGGATAAAGTTATACTGGTAACCGGGGCTACCGGTACGCAGGGAGGGGCAGTAGCTGCTGCGTTGTTAAAAAAAGACAACCGTGTGCGGATCATGACCCGTGCGGCCTCCAGGTATACGGTTGGCGCTGTTGCGTTGGAAAGCGCTGGTGCGGAGGTAGTAATAGCAGACCTGGAAGATATGCCCTCGCTGGAGGCGGCGCTGGCCGGCGTACACGGGGTATATTCCGTGCAGGGGATGGATAATGGCACAGATTCCGAAAGACGGCAGATCAATACGCTGGTGCGTGCAGCGGAGAAGATGGATGTGGCGCATATCGTACATGCATCTGTTTGTCAGACCGGTAATCACGAGCAGTTCCCTGGCTGGCAGGAACACCGTTGGGACCGGAAATACTGGATGGATAAACATTATGGGGAAGAGGCCGTGCGCAAGTCTGCCATTCCGCACTGGACCTTGTTACGGCCCGCCTTTTTTATGGATAATTTCCAGGGGGCTAAGGCGGCGTTCCTGTTTCCCGGTCTGGACCGGGAAGAGCTGTTAACGGGTATCAATACTACCGCGCGGCTACACCTGATAGCCGCGGATGATATTGGGACGTTCGCCACCGCGGCATTCAATAATATGCCCCTGTTTGACCGGCAGGTAATTGACCTGGCGGGCGATATGCTGACCATTACGGAGATAGCAGCCGGTTTGCAGGCGGTAACGGGCAGGCCCGTTAATACGATGCATCTGAGCGAAGCGGCGTTTGTGCAGCGGGGTATGGACCCGGCATTTGCCAATTTTAATGAATGGATCAACCAGGTGGGGTACCGGGTAGATATGGAAAGGTTGCGGCAGTATGGCCTGCCGCTGACCTCTTTCCGGCAGTGGCTGGAACGTTATATGCGTTAGTCTTGCTGCGTGGGTGAATATTTTACAATGTCTATCCCTATACCGTTGGGGTCTTCGATGGCAAAATGCCTGTCGCCCCAGGGCTCATTACGGATCCCGATCTTAATGGGTACGCCTTTCTTTTGGAGCTCGTTATAGAGTTTGTCTACATCGTCCACTTCGATGGTGAGGTACATACCTTGTCCCTGGAAAGGCTTTTGGAACAGGGGTTGCTGGGAGGGATGGCCGGGGAGCAGGAAGCTGATCTCCGCCTCCTGGCCGGGTGTGTGCATGAGCAGGTAAAATTCGTTTTCGAAGGTAACGCCAAACCGGAGGATACCGGTGTAGAAGGCTTTGGTGGCTGCGAGTTTTTCGGTGATAATGCCTGCGTTCAGTTTCATAGTGTTTTTTTGTGTTTGTGCATATAGGTTTGCCGTAAAGCAAAGCAGTGTGATGAAGACAGGTAAACGTTTCATTTAATGCTGTTTTGATGCTACAAAACTGCGGCTTATCCTGCTGATAAGATCGTAAAAATCGGTCAAAGTTGTTAATAGCGTTTCATCAGGCCACCGGAATGTGGTTGTACGGCCGGTTGTACCGGGGTGTAGAGTTGTCTGATGGCTTCGAGCATGGCGTGGTTGGCGGTGCGTTATAACTGAGCCGTACAGCAGCATGCTGCTATACGGCTGCAATAATTTAATGTTGTTCTACATATTTCCTGAAATTATCCAGGATGGCTTGCCAGCCGCTTTGCTGCATTTCGCGGGAGTGGGTGGCTTCCGGGTCAAAGGTTTCCACTACCTCTGTAGTATCGCCATTGCCGGTGAAGGTTACGTTTACGGTGCGGCCGTCTCCCATGGTGTAGGCAATCAGCTGATGATCCTGTACATTGGTGTAGGTGCCGCCAAAATCAAAGCCCCAACTGCCGTCCTTGGCTTCCATCCGGGAGCTGAAAGTACCGCCGGTCCGCAGGTCGTTTGTAGCGGTGGGGGTATGCCAGTCATCGGAAGCCTGGTTCCATTTTGTGATGTGCTCCGGCAGGCTCCAATATTGCCATACCTTTTCTACGGGTGCGTTGATAGTAGCCTGAATAGTGATGGGCGACTGATTTTCCATGATGCTATAGTTGTTGGTTAGATAATCTTTTCAAGCCGTGGTTTCCTGCGGCTAAATTTAAGGTATTCATGGTTAAAATAACCAGCGGGGTATATTAAAAAATTGTTCAGTCAGCCCTTGCCGTTTTGTAGACACATTTGCCCGTGATGTATATTGCTATTATCCGGTGTTGGCCATCAGGGTAATTTTGGGATAAATGACCAGCATATGAAAGCAGCAACGCAAAGAAAGATCATCCGGTGGATACATATTATACTGAGCATACCCATACTGGGGTACATCTACGGGCCGGTAGCGAGCATGCCGGCGGCAGCCAATGCCGTACGGTTTGTGTTCCTGCCGGTGGTCATTATCAGCGGCTTCTGGATGTGGCTGGGGCATAAGTTGCGGAAGAAGGGTAAAGGAGTTGTTAAGGACGCTGGCAAAGTGATGGCTGCGGTTATGTAAGGAAGATCTCTTCCCGGGTAAGATCATAACAGAGGTTCTGCAGCTGGTGCACATGTACAAGCGGGCGTCCATAGGGCAGCAGGCCGTTCTTGGCGGCGGTGAGGGGCTGGAAGCAATCGCCGTCGTTACGGATATAGATACTGTCCTTGTGGTTATACCTGAAGGAGAACACGTTCTCATCTTCCCCATATTCTTTTTCTCCGGGCAGGAATCCAAAGCCCATCAGGTGATCGATGTCCAATACGATAGGGTTCACCTTTTGCAGGGCTATTTTGCTCTTTGGCAGGATAGTACTATATACGTTTCCTTCCAGGATACCTTCTACCCGGAAGATGGTCTCTACCATATACAGATCATAATACCAAACCAGGTTGCCAATCCGGATATCTGTTTCATCCACCATAATACCTGTAATTATACTGCGAGTATACTTATATATTCCGGTTCCGCAAAGCCCATAGTGATTGGCAACATCTTTGAAGCTTTTGTGAAAAAGCGTTATGATACAGCCATTTCGGATACATATTGCGGATGCGGTACTGGATGATCTGCGGGCGCGGCTGGGGCGCACCCGCTGGCCGGACTTTATTGAGGCCGGCGGCTGGCAGCACGGCGTATCGTCCGCCTATATGCAGGACCTGATAGCGCACTGGGCGCATGATTTTGACTGGCGCGAACAGGAAGCGAGGATGAATGCGTATCCGCATTTTATAGCAGAGATCGAAGGGCATACCATTCATTTCATGCATATACGGGCCAAAGGGCAGCAGGCGATACCGCTGCTGATCACGCATGGATGGCCGGGCTCTTTCCTGGAGATGCTGGATATTATCCCCTTACTGACGGCGGAAAACGGGCTTTGTTTTGACCTGGTGATCCCCTCGCTGCCCGGATTTGGCTTTTCGAAGGAAGTACCGCAGGAAGGGATGAATACCGCCCGTATTGGCGGTTTATGGGCGCAGCTGATGGAAGAGCTGGGATATGAACAGTACCTGGTACAGGGCGGGGATCTGGGCGCAGAAATATCGACCCAGCTGGCGTTGCAACAGCCGGAGCGGGTACTGGGGCTACACCTGAACTATATTCCTTTCACCTACCGGCCTTACCTGCCGCCGGGGGCGTCCTTAACAGAGGCGGAGCAGGCCGCGCTGAAAAAGACGGCCGCGTTCTTTAAGCAGGCAGGGGCCTATGCGCAGGTACATATCACCCAACCTTTAACACTGGCTTATGGGCTGAGCGATTCACCCGCCGGGCTGGCCGCCTGGATGCTGCAGATATTCAAGAACTTCTCTGACCCGCGGAAAGAACTGTCACAGCTTTTTGAGCGGGACGCGTTACTGGCTAACATCACCCTGTATTGGGTAACAGGAACCATCCATTCCTCTATGCGGTTATACAGCGCAGCACAGCCGCTGGTACTGGGTAAAGACCAGTTTGTGCGCGTACCTGTGGGCGTAGCGCATTATCCGTACCCGGAGAGTTTTCCTGCCAGTGAATATGTATCACGGGGGTATAATCTGCAGTATTGGGAGGAGATGCCGGCAGGGGGTCATTTTGCCGCTATGGAGCAGCCCGGTTTATTTGCGGCGGATGTACGGGCTTTTGCAGAACAGGTGGTACCATAGGGCAAATTTGTTAAATATATCCGTTCCGCCGGTTTGCTTGTAAATACGCAGTATCTTGCGGCCCATCGTGTATTTATGCAGCCCTTTACCGTATTAGTATTTTCAGGCCTTTTCCTGCTGAGCGCCTGCGCCGGCAACGAATCCACCTCTACCACCACCTTTGACGACAGCGCTGTTACCATGCAGGATGCCGTTACGGATACCGATTCCCTGATGGCCGCCAGGTATGCCCCGGTGAGCAAACGGTTCAAATCGTCCGAGATCATCAACAGCGCCTTTCCAACCGCTCATATCCTGGGCACCTGGACCCACTCCCTGGATGAACCAGGCTGTGATTTCCTGATCAATGCGCAAGCATTTATGTATTGCGATTATGACGGTAACGGGGAACGTTTGTACCGTATTGAGGCGGACAGCATTTTCCTGGACGAGGCGGCAACCATCCGCAAGGGGCGTATACTGATCGCCAGCGGCGATACATTGGCCATCCGCTGGGATGAGCTGCGGGACATGCCTGATACGCTTATCCGCTGGCGGAATTAAACGCGCTTTCCAGTTGCTTTAAAGCTTTATCCATATTAATGCCCCGGCCCAGTACGGGCTTAAAGAGATCGCCTTCCTGCTGCAATCTTGCGATAGCGTTACGGATGGTGAAATCCTTCATTTGCATGCCTTTTTTTACTTCATCCCAGTAGAGGGGCATGGACACGGTAGCGCCGGGCTTGGGTCGCAGGGAATACGGCGCCGCAATGGTTGCCTGTGGGCGGTTCTGCAAAAAATCCAGGTACATTTTACGGTTCCGGTTGGCGGTTTTGCGCTCTATGGTGGTGAAACCCGGGATCTCCGCGTGTACCAGCTTTACGATGATGCGGGCAAATTCCTTGGATTGCTCATACGTATATTTAGCGCCCAGGGGTATGTAGATGTGTATGCCCGTGGAGCCGGAGGTTTTTGGATAGGAGGGAATGCCTGCCGCATCCAGCACCTGTTTGGTGACCTGTGCGGCGGCTATTACCTGGTCAAAAGTGGTTTTATCAGGATCCAGGTCGATCATACACCAATCCGGGTTATCCGGCTTTTGTACGCGGCTGCTCCAGGGGTTCATCTCTATACAACCCAGGGAGGCAATGTAGAGCAGGCTGGCCTCGGTGGTGCATACCAGGAAGTTTTTATCCCGGTGATCCGCATCGCTATGATAGGGGAATTGGGCCAGCCAGTCCGGTACCTTACCGGTAACATCTTTCTGGTAAAAGCTTTCGCCGTTGATGCCATTGGGGTGGCGGTTAAGCGACTGCGGCCTGTCCTTCATATAGGGCAGCATATAAGGCGCTACCTGGTAGTAATAATTGAGCATATCCCGTTTAGTGATCTTTTCCTTTGGCCAGAAGATCTTATCCAGGTTGGTGAATTTAAGATCGTGGCCGCCTATGTTTCTTACCTGTGTTTTCTCTGAAGGGTTTAAGAATGTTTTGCGGGCTGCTTTGGCGGAGGGTTGGAGGTATTTTTTAGCGTCGTCTTTTTTAGCTTTTTTAGGCAGCACTTTTTTAAGGGGTACTTCTTTTTCGAGGATGACCTGGCCAGGCGCTTTGTCTTCGCGCATGCCCTCGAAGGAGGGATGGCGCATAACGCCGTCTGAGGTCATTTCCCGGAAGCTCACCTCACAGACCAGGCTGGGTTTAAGCCAGGTAGCGGTTGCCTTGGGCGGATTGGGCCTGAAACGGGATGGTTTATTAACGTCTGGTACAGTAGTGAAAGGGCATGTTTTGGTGGCCAGGGGTTTGAACTGCTGCATAAGGGATTGTTGCAGCTTATCATTAAAGCCGGTGCCTATCTTTCCCGTGTATTGGAATTTACCATTTTCAAATACGCCTACCAGCAGGGAGCTGAATGGTTTGCGGGAGCCTTCGTTACGGGTGTAGCCGCCTATGACCACTTCCTGGCGCTGGCTGGTCTTGATCTTGAGCCAGTCGCGGCTGCGCTCTCCGGGAAGATACAGGCTGTCTGCCCGTTTGGCGATCATCCCTTCCAACCCTAACTTTTTGGCTACGCCAAAAAACTCCGTGCCGGAGGTATCGAAGCTTTGGCTGAAACGGATAATACCATCCCCAGGAAGATGTTTTTGCAACAGGGCCTTTCGTTCGGAAAGAGGTTGTTGGGTAAGGTCCTTGCCATTGAGCCAGAGCAGGTCGAAGACATAGAAGATCAGCTGTCCATCGGCCTCGCTGCGCCATCCCTGCAGGGCGCTGAAATCAGACAGGCCCTGTTCGTTGATGACGATGATCTCCCCGTCTACAACCGCCCGGATGGGCCAATGCTGCACCGCTTCATACACGGGATAGAATTTATCATTGAAGGATTTATTGTTGCGGGATTTGAGCTCCACTTCTTTTTTGTTGATGAAGGCAAGGGTGCGGTAGCCGTCCCATTTTATTTCGTAGAGCCAGCCGGGCGCATCGAAGGGCTGATCTGTAAGGGTGGCCAGCATGGGAGTGAGTTTGGTAGGCAGGGGGATGCTTTTTTCCGTGGCCGCCTTACGGTTGGATGCAGCCGTTTTAGCGCCGGCCTTTCGGGAGGCAGCGGTTGTTTTGCTGGCCGTTTTCTTTGTGGTCCGGGCCTTTGCGGTGGGCTTTTTTGCGGTGGTGCTCATGGGCGCGCTTTTGTATAATACCGTTAAATACGTGCCGGAATTTTTGCGCCGGGAGCGGGATGGTGAAGCGGGCCAAACCGTTGGGATTTTTCTACAGTCAGGAGAAGGGGGGCATAATAATGCTTATCTTCCTGTATAAAATTGTTTCCCGTTATGTCCCGCTTCTTCGTTGATCCCGATATTGCCCAGGCCAGGACGCTCCATACCGGCTTTTACACCGATCCGGCAGTATATGCGGCTGCGAAAGAAAAGATCTTTGCGCGCACATGGCAGCTGGTGGGCGACGTGCACCTGGTGGCCGCTACCGGGGACTGTTATCCCTTCACTTTACTGGAAAAATACCTGGATGAGCCGCTGGTGCTTACCAAAGATAAAGGCGGGCAGATCCGCTGTCTTAGCAATGTGTGTACGCACCGCGGTACGCTGGTGGTAGATAAGCCCTGTACGCTGCCGCATCTGCGTTGCCGGTATCATGGGCGGCAGTTTCAGCTGGATGGGCGTTTTCATTCCATGCCGGAATTTAAGGAGGTAAAAGATTTTCCCAGTGCGGCGGATGATCTGGTTTCCCTGCCATTGTTCCAATGGGGACCGCTGCTGTTTGCCAGTCTGCAGGCGGACCTTCAGCCCGCGCCTTTCCTGCAGGATATGATCAACCGGGTAGGATGGCTGCCTTTAGATGAATTTGTATTCAGCCCGAAGCGGTCCCGCGATTATATAGTAAAAGCCCATTGGGCGCTGTATTGTGAGAATTACCTGGAGGGGTTTCATATCCCTTTTGTACATGCGGGGCTGAATACGGTGATCGATTTCGGGAACTATACCACAGAGCTGTTCACTTATGCCAACCTGCAGCTTGGGATTGCCAAGGGGGAAGAAGATTGTTTTGACCTGCCGGCCAGTTCACCGGATTATGGCAAACAGGTAGCGGCCTATTATTTTTTTGTGTTCCCCAACATGATGTTTAATTTCTATCCCTGGGGCTTAAGCGTCAATATTGTGCAACCTGTATCTATGGAAGAGTGCCGGGTATCCTTCCTTACCTATGTGTGGAAAGAGGCGCTTTGCGGCAGCGGCGCCGGTGCAGACCTGGACACCGTAGAGCTGGAGGACGAAGCCATTGTGGAGGCCGTGCAGCAAGGCGTAAAAGGCCGCTTTTATACGCAGGGGCGTTATTCCGTGACCCGGGAACAGGGCACACATCATTTTCACCGCATTATTGCCGCATTTATGGACACCTCACCATCCTGATCTCATATGCCAGACGCCCCAAAAATCAGCCATACCATTGGTTTCTGGGCCGCCACTGCTGTGGTGGCCGGCAGCATCATAGGCTCCGGCATTTTTATGAAGCCGGCCACCATGGCTGCGCAGGTAGGGCATCCGGTGTGGCTGGCGCTAACCTGGGTGATAGCCGGGGTGTTCTCTTTATTTGGCGCATTTATTTTTGCGGAGATGGGGACGATGCTTCCCCGGACGGGTGGGCTGTATGTATACTTTCAGCATATGTTTGGCGATTTTGTCGCTTTCCTGTATGGCTGGGCGGGGTTTGCGGTGATCAATTCCGCCTCGGTAGCTGCTATCTCCTTTGTGTGCGCCCAATATGCGGATTATTTCCTGCACCTGCCAAGATTGCCGGCCGTTACGGAGCAATCCTGGATCTGGCATATCCCTTACCTGGGTAACCTGTATCCCCTGCAAAACCTGGGCGTAAAGGCGCTGGCCATTGTGCTGGTATTGCTGCTTACCTTCCTGAATTACCGGAGCGTAAAGGGCAGTAGTGCGTTGCAGGTGATCTCAACCTTTATAAAGATAGCGGCGATAGCGCTGCTGGTGCTGGGCATCTTCTTTTCCGGTAAAGGCACTACACAACATTTTATTACGCCATCGCCGGCGGCCCCGGAGGGCTGGAGCCTGCTGGGCGGTATTGTAACGGCCCTAACGGGCGCTTTTATGGCTTATGACGGTTGGATCAACGTGACATTCATCAGCGGGGAAATAAAGGCCCCACAGCGTAATATACCACGTGCGCTGATCACAGGCGTATTGATCTGCCTTGGTATATACCTGCTGGTAAACCAGGCTTACCTGTATGTGCTGCCGGTGGATGTAATGGCGAAGTCGCCGCTGGTAGCTGCAGATGCTATTGCGGTGGCCCAGGGTGTTACGGGCAGTGCTGTTATAGCCGCGCTGATCGTGATCTGTACGCTGGGGGCGGTGAATGGTAATACGATGTCCATATCACGGGTGACTTATGCCATGGGGCGGGATGGGCTGTTCTTTGCCTGGGCGGGTAAAACGCATCCACGGTATCAGACACCGGGTAATGCGTTGTGGCTGCACGGTATCAGGTCCGCTATATTGATCTTCAGCGGCTCTTTTGATATGCTGGCGGATATGTTCACGTTTGTGGCCTGGGTGGCCTATCTGCTGGGTGCTATCGGCTTTTTTGTGCTGCGCCGCAAGATGCGGGACAGTATCCGGCCATACCGCTGCTGGGGCCACCCGGTGATACCGGTGCTGTTTATCGCATTTGCCGCTTTTTATGTGGTAAGTACTATCTGGAATGATATCCTGTTATACCAGCAGGGAAGAACGCCGGTGATCAATTCCCTGCTGGGGTTGTTGCTGACGGCATCCGGTATACCGTTGTACCTGTATTTTAAGCGGCAGCGTTGACGACCGTTATACACTCTCTTTTTGTCCGCTGGCGGCTGATCTGTAAATAGCTTCTACGATGCGGATATCGCGCAGGCCTTCTTCGCCCGGTACCAATACCGGCTTTTTCTGCATAATGGCAATGGCGTCATCATCCATTTGTTTTGCCTGCTGGAAAGGCACTTCGTACGGATGATTGATCTGGCCCAGGGGGCTGCTGCCTTTAACGCCGTTGTAGGCGGAGTAGGGGGCCAGGTTTATATCGCCTTTTTCACAGTTAATGTTCATGTAGTTGATATTTTCTCCGAAGCTGGTCTTGATGTTGGCGATAACGCCGCCGGGGAACAGGAGTGTGGCGGTGGCGGTTTCGTCGAGGCCGTTCTTGTAGATCTCCGGGCGGGTGGTGGATGTTTTGGCGGAGAGTACCGCCTCCGGCTCCATACCGGTGCCCAGGCGGGCGCCCTGGATGGCGTATACCCCCATATCATACATAACGCCGCCACCCATTTCCTTTTTTTGTTTCCAGTGATTGGTACGGTCATCACGGTAGCCGGCGGCACAGTTTACATCGGTTACCTTGCCCAGTTGCTGCTGTTTAATGATGCGGCGGTATTCCTGGGTGTTGGGCTCGTGCTGCAGGCGGTAGCCGATGGAAAGCAGCCGTTTGTTCTTTTTGCAGGCGTCTATCATGGCCTGGCATTCGGCTGCGTTGATGGCCATGGGTTTCTCGCACCAAACATGTTTGCCGGCATTAGCGGCCCGGATCACGTATTCCTTATGCATGGAAGGGGGCAGCACCACGTATACCACGTCTATATCCGGGTTATTGGCGATCTGGTCAAAGTTTTCGTAGTTGTAGATATTCTTGTCCGGGATGTTGAATTGTTGTTTCCAGGTAACTGCCTTGGAAGGGGTGCCGGTAACGATACCTGCCAGGTAGCAATGTTTTGTTTGTTGCAGGGCGGGGGCCAGCAGATCCGTGCTGTAATAGCCCAATCCTACGAGGGCTACGCCCAGGCGGTCTTTTTTCTGGTAAGCGGCGGATAGTATGGTGTTGGGGGCCAGGAGTATAACGCCACCGCCGGTGGCCAGTGTTTTCAGGGCTTGCCTGCGGGTAATGGAGCTCATTGTTTTCCGGATTTTAGGTTTGTTTGGAATGTATGCTCAGTCCAGTAACGTATCTTTGTGTGTCTTCCCTAAGATAATAGATTTTGGGTCTTTTATCAAGCGTTAAATAGTGTGTGGCCTTATACCTGTTTTCCTTCCTGTTTTTATTGCGAGTGCGTGGTGAAAAGGGAGGTAAGGAGATGAGGCATGGAACGGTGAGGCCTACGGTAGCGGCGGAGTTACCGGGAAGTGGGAACAATTTGAAAGGGGGAACGGGTTACCGTGTAAAACCCGGCAAAAGGCCACGCATGGTCAAACATCCAGGGCGTATTGGAATACGGGTGGATGGGTTGTATTTGCAGGCGAAGGGGTTATTACGGCATGTGACGCCGCATTGTGATGAACTGCAGCGGGCGGGGTAAGAGATGATGGAGGGTTATTGCAGTATTTCGCGCTGTACGGCGGGGAGTTCCATCACCAGGTCAGGGCCGTAGGCGCCGGCGGGTGTTTGGTAGCCGGTGGTGTACTGTCCTTCGAGGATCTTGCGGGTGATATGCAGTACGGCGTAAGCGGTGAGGTCATAGGCTTCCGGCGTGCGGAGGCGGGCAGTGGCCGTTTGACCGTTGGCGTTAGTGGCCTGTCCCCAGATGATGCTGATGGATTTGCGGCGCATTTCATCATCCGGTCCGGGTGGGCGGCGGGCAACCTGCTTTTTGACGAAGTTACGCAGCCAGGAGGTGCGTAGCAGGCCGTTAAAGAGAAACTGGAATTTTAGTAACCAGTATGCCGCTTGCGGTACGGAGGTGTAGGAACGTATATCGGGAATGCCGGTGGTATAATATGCGCTGGCAATATCGCCCCAGGGCAGGCTCATTACAAAGAGCCGCTTTACCCCAAAGTCAATCCATTTACCTTTTTTGCCTAAGGGCTCGCTGACGATTGCGCCATTTTTACGGACGGCGCCAGGCTCGCCCATTTTTAGCACGCTGTTGACGGCCGTGCCATGGGAAAGTGTGCTGCCCAGGATGGTGAAAGCCAGTTCGAGACGTACGGCATCGGGTAAACGTTGTTTGAGGAAGAGCGCCAGGCAATCTGTGGGCACTACGTCAAAACCAGCGCCGGGCAGCAGCATAACATTGGCCTGTTTGGCGGCGGCATCGTAGCGGTGTAACATTTCGTAGATGGCGAGATCGCCGTTAAGATCGAGATAGTGTGTGCCGGTCTGTAAACAGGCTTCCACCATCTGTTTGGCGGTGTAGTCATATGGGCCGGCTGCGTGTACAACAACGGGTACTTCGCGGAGGGCTGCCAGGAGGGTTGGGGTATCGTCCAGGTCAATTACTTTGTAGGGGAGATTGAGCCGGGTGGCCAGGGGTTGTAGTGCAGCTTCGCGCCTGCCTGCGAGGATGGGGTATAAATTATACTGGGCGGCATACCGGGCTATTAGTTCGCCGGTATAACCATAGGCGCCATAGAGGAGGAACGAGTTGTTTTGCATGGTGGGAAAGTACGAAAAAGTATGGTGGCAAGGCCAGACCCGGCTTCAAAATGTTAGTATAAAGGTGCAAATGATTGATCCGTTTCGATATTCCTGATCACCTTTTCTAAGTGACTGTAGGTCGCTTTATATAGCAAAACAGCCATACTGATACGCTTTACGCCACTTTTAGCAAGCGCTTCAATGGATGGAAGCTTAGGTCCGCCTACGACGTTTACCGGCAGTGTGACTGCGGCAGTTATTTCCTTAATGAGTGCGATATCTTGTACGCCGGTAACGAATAATCCATCCGCGCCTGCATCCTTATATAACTTTGCCCTTCTCAACGTTGTTTCCAAGGGAGCGTCCAATTTCTGTAAGAAGCCATCGGTTCTGGCATTTATAAACAGGTTATGATTATTTTTTGTTAGATAGTTTTTAACGCTGTTCAGCTTTTTGAGGTATATATCTTCGCCTTGGGCGTCTTCAAGGTTGATGCCTGCAATGCCAATGTCAATCAGTTTTTGAATATTTTCATTTAATCGGGTAAGATCATCGGTATATCCTCTTTCCAGATCAATGGACAAGGGAATGTTGATGGAGGATGTTATCCTTTGAACTACGTATAATAGTTCGCTAAATGGGATTTTTTCACCATCCGGATAGCCTAAGGAATCCGCAATGGCTCCGCTTGATGTCGCGATAGCAGCGTATCCATTATTTTCAATGATCTGCGCACTTTTTACGTTCCATGCGTTTGCAATAATCAGTGGTTTTTCCTGGTGGTGTAATTGAAAGAATTTTTCGTAATTATTCATATTCGTCTATTTAGATGCAGTTATATGATCGTTATACGGGAACAGCCATCGCGTTTGGGCGTTTCCGGGCAAGGGGATGACCACTTAATCGGCAATGGTTCCCATACTCATATTGACAATGGTTCCTGTCATAGCGCTTGCACGGTCCGAGGCCACAAATGCAGCGACTTCTGCCATTTCTTGCAGCGATGGAAGCTGTTTGCGATGGGTGCCTTTTTCAATGATGTCACGGAACTGCTCGCGGGTGATCCCATTGGCATTTGCATGGAGGCCGTATACTTCTTTTATAGTATCACTGTCTGGCATACCCTGCGGACGAAGCCCTACCGCCCTGACGCCCCGCGGGCCAAGTTCTGCGGATAGGTTCCTGATCAGCGTTTCTTCTGCCGCCATTGCGACTGCCACGCCACCCATATGTGCAATAGCCACACGGGAGGGGCTGGAGGTAACGGTCATAATGACGCCGGAACCATTTGCAGCCATATGCTTTCCGGCAATCCGTCCGGTTAAAAAGTTGGACTGTACATGCGAGAGGATAGGCGCCATAAACTGGCTGACATCAAGATCGACAAGCGGAACGCCCTGTAAGGTTGTATTACGCAGGCCGATCGCGTTGAAAGAAACATCGACGTTTCCCACTTTGGCGATGACTTGATCAAGGTGTTGTATTATTGCCTGCTCATCGAGCGCATCAACTTCCGCAGCTTCAGCATAGCCACCGGCCCCGCTGATCTTTTCCGCCACCTGATCAATTTTCGCTTTATTACGACCTGTTAAGAAAACCTTTGCACCTTCACGGGCAAAAGTCGCTGCAATGGTGCTGCCAACGGCACCGCCGGCGCCATAAATAATGGCAATTTTGTTTGCTAATAACATAACTGTGATTGCTGTTAAGTATAAATGTCTGATGTGAATGAGGCAAAATTAGTGTCTATAATGCGGATCTAGATGCTGTGAAATAGACAATTACATGTGTCAATTTGGACAAGTTATAATTGTACATTTGTTCAAAGTGATGTAAGATGAAACAAGTGACTATCGTCGTTCCGTCAGGAAATGTTAACCTGAGCAGTATAATGGGGACGTTGGAGATCCTCAATGGAGCTGATGCGTATTGGCAAAAAACGGGGAACAGCCCCGGCATTGAGGTTTCTGTGGCAGGAGCGCTGTCAGAGATAAAAGGGGGTGGTCGCTTTTATTCGCTTCATCCAGTTGACATCAGGGAAATCAGGAAACACGACCTGGTGATTATCCCGTCTGTTACCGATCCGGGTGGTTTTGACCGGTTAATCAGCAATAACAAAACGCTTATTGAATGGCTTGCGCTGCAATATAAAAATGACGCGGAAATAGCCAGTATCTGCACGGGGGCATTCTTATTGGCTGCCACGGGTTTGCTGGAGGGAAAGAAGTGTTCCACGCATTGGCATGCCGAGCGCGATTTCAGGAGATTGTTTCCCGGTATTGATCTGCATATCGACAAGTTGTTGATCGCAGGACAAGGGTTATACACCAATGGTGGCGCTTTCTCCTTTTTGAACCTGGCATTACTGTTAGTAGAGCGATATTTTGACCGGCAAACAGCTATTTATTGCTCAAAGGTTTTTCAAATTGATTTCGATAGAACATCGCAATCGTCTTTTGCCATTTTTCAGCCAGAAAAGGACCATCAGGATGAATTGATCGGCAGGGCTCAAACTTACCTGGAAGAAAACCTGCGTGAGAAAATTTCTTTTGAAAAGCTGGCAGCTAAACTGGCTATCAGCAGGCGAAATTTTGACCGGCGCTTTATCAAGGCCACCGGTAATACGCCGGTTGAATATATGCAGCGGGTAAAGATGGAAGCTGCCAAAAGCTTATTGGAAAGAGGCCGGAAAAATATCTTTGAGATCATGGATGAAATCGGTTATAATGACGAAAGGGCTTTCAAAGAAGTTTTTAAAAGAATAACCGGTTTGTCCCCATTAGGTTATAAAGAGAAATTTAATAAAGAAAGTGTTTTTTCTTAAAGGTCACTACGTCAGGCGTGGATGACGGTTACGAGGAAAACCCGCGTTGGAATCGGTTTTTATGCAGGAATTGCCGGAATAAGTTTGGTCTATAAGAAGGATTACCTTTGCAGCGTAAACATCAGCTTTGGATCGCAAGGATTTTATACGGAAAATAACAGGAGTTGCCGCCATGGTATCATTACAATCATTCAGGAATTTTACAGACGGGTTGGGAGAGCAGGACCGGATGATGCCGGTATTGTTTATCGGGCACGGATCGCCGATGAACGGGATAGAAGACAATACGTTCAGTGAGCGCTGGGCGCAGATGGGGGAGGAGCTACCGGTACCCGCCGCGGTACTGGTGATATCTGCCCACTGGCTGACCCGTGGCACGCATATCACGGCGATGGAGCATCCGCGTACGATCCATGATTTTGGCGGGTTTCCGCCGGCATTACATGCCGTACAATATCCTGCGCCCGGTGATCCGGTACTGGCAAAGGCAACGCAGCAGCTGATCACGAAAACGGAGGTAGGTCTGGATCATGAATGGGGGCTGGACCATGGTACCTGGACGGTAGTGCGGCGTATGTATCCGGAAGCCCATATCCCGGTGCTGCAATTAAGTATAGACTATCATCAGCCGCCTCAATACCATTACGAACTGGCCAAAGAGCTGGCGGCGCTGCGTAAAAAGGGCGTGCTGATCATTGGTAGCGGCAATATGGTGCATAATCTGCGCATGGTGGCCTGGGACCGGATGGATCGTCCGGAATACGGGTATGACTGGTGCATTGAGATGAATGAACTGTTCAAAAAACATATCCTAGACGGGAACCATCAGGCACTGATCGACTATGAAAAGCTGAGTAAATCCGCCAGGCTGGCGATACCTACGCCGGACCATTACTTCCCGTTGCTGTATACGCTGGCGCTGCAAACATCCGGGGAACAGCCGGTGCTCTTCAATGATAAGGAGCTGTTAGGCTCGCTGACCATGACTTCTGTTAAGATCGGTTAGCCCGTTCGATCCGGCACAAAGAGGCAGTAGCCTATGACTATTGTCAGGACTGGTTAAACGCACTATTTCAAACTAATAGGTTGTCAGCTTCGCTGATCATGATGGCTGTCAGATCGGTTAATTAGTGTGTACGGAAATAAAAATAGATAGCAACTGCTATGCTCAGTAGGATAATGAAGATCATGATCAAGCCCTGTGTCCGGGGCTTTCTAACGGCGTCTTTGAGACCGCGGGCGGCAAGTAAGGCTTCCACATTGGCCCTGGCCAGGCGTATAGAAGACCGGATGCCGGTCTGCCGGTGCTTTTCGTCCCAATAATATTTAATGCCCTGCAATAATCCCTGGTGCAGACAGATCTCAATGGTTTTCTCTTCGATAGTGCTATTGATGCTTTCAGTTGTAGTTGACTGCTCAAGCATAATGTGACTAGTTTTTTAAACGTGGTAACTGCTAATTTGCCTCTATAAGATAACCAATTTATTATTTCCAGCCTGAATTTTAACACTATATGACGTGTTGTGATTTTTTGTTAACTGTAGCTGATTGGTTTTATTTTTATTATACAACGATTTTAGGGGCGCTCATATACCTGTATGGACGGGTGTTTTTTGCCTTATACCTGAAAACCGGTAGTCCTAAATAGTAATTTACCGGTAATGGCGGAAAGGCTGATAATGTCTAGGTTTACATCCTCAAACCAGATCGATTGTTTAACCATGAAAATTGTGAATACACCCGTGAGAGGATCCCTGCTGTTTATCCTGCTGCCGTTAATACTGACAGGTTTTGTAACAAAGGCGCAATATGTAGAAAAGGAGCGCGACGATACTGTGCGCATTTATTGCCAAACGCGTTTTGATACGCTGGAAGCCAAAAAGGCATTGGCAAGGGGTACTGGCGCTATTAAAGGCGTAGCGTTTACCAGGCCTGTAACTGGAACGTACGGATTTAAGTCGCCGCTGGTGAAACGGATGTTCGCCAATAAGATGAAGGTCTTCCTGTTTCCGCTGACGCCGTATATGGAAGAATATATTTCGCTGAAGAAGAAGAAGGAGAAACCGAAGAAGCTGAGATATGTTTATATGGACCCGAATGCGTGGCGTTTCCGGTTAGAGGCGATCACGAATAGTGATGGGGAGTTTACCTTCCCGGACATGAAGCCGGGAAAATATTATGTGAAAGGCATATTAAACTGGACAACTACCGGTTACTATAATGAATATACCGGCAGTGGTTATGATGGGTATGGCCAGATCAATTATTTTGAGCGGAAGTATTATGATGTGAATCATGCGGATCTTTTGGAGGAGTATGTGGAGGTGAAGGAAGAAGGAGAGGTGGTGAAGATCAAGTTGAAGTGAGGGGGTGGATAAGGACTAAGCGGTATGTTTGTAGGGCTTAAGGTGGAGTTTCCTGATCTTTTCTTCGGCTTTTTGGAGATCATATTTGGTTTGTAGCTGTACCCAGATATCTGCGGTGCCGCCAAAGACGGTAGCGATGCGTACAGCCATTTCCGGGCTGATAGCGGCCCTTTCGTTTACGATGTTGGAAATAGCGATACGGGATACGCCCAGGAGCTGTGCTACTTTTGTAACGGTTAGCTGTTGTGCGGTAATGATCTCGTTCCGGAAAAGCCTGCCCGGGTGTAGGGGCGGCATAGCACGCTTTGCCATGGTGGTGTGTTTTAAGTTAATGATAGTCAATGTAGTCTAAATTATAGGCATGCTCTCTATCAAAGCAGAAGATTACACGCCAGTTTTCTTTTACTGTTAAGCTCCAATACCCTTTAAGGTTTCCTTTTAAAGGGTGGATCTTCCAGGATTTATAAAATTCAAAATCTGCAGGCACATATACGGCGCTATCAATTACTTCCAGCATATCCTCTATCCGTTCTACCTGGTCTGCGGGTAACCGATAACCTTTTTCTCCTTCCCAAAGCAAACGCAATCCTTTGTGTTTGATAGTTTTTATCATAAAAACCGGTGTAAAGTTACGCTTATCATCTGATAATGGCAACAGGTTAACTTTTTTGTTTGCTAAAACATACGATTATTTAGCAGGGCCGGTTTGGAAAGTGGATAAAAATATGCGGTAATTGGGGGAAATGGACTGGCGTTAGACATGTTAGCGGCATAAAAAAAGGGCATATCAACCTGATATGCCCTTTTCCGTTATATTATGTATTTATTAATTAATTGTGCTTCAGCTTATCCTTGAACACCTTCTTAAATTTCTCCAGTTTGGGTTTTATCACATAGTAACAATACGGCTGGGAGCCGTTCTGGTTATAATAATTCTGGTGATAATCCTCTGCCGGGTAGAAGTTATTCAAGGGGGAGATCTCCGTTACGATCGGTTTATCGAAGGCGCCGGATTTGGTCAGCTTATCCTTATAATATTCCGCTTTTTTGTGCTGGTCTTCGTTATGATAAAAGATCACGGAGCGGTATTGGGTGCCTACATCGTTACCCTGGCGGTTAAGCTGGGTAGGATCGTGGCTTTGCCAGAAAGCTTCCAGCAGCTCATCGTAGGTTACTTTAGCCGGATCGTAGGTTACCTGTATCACTTCTGCATGGCCGGTGGCGCCGGTGCATACTTCTTCGTAGGTGGGATTGGCTACGGTGCCGCCAGCGTAACCGGATTCAACCTTTGTTACGCCATCCAGGTATTGGAACTGGGCTTCCGTACACCAAAAACAGCCTCCGCCAAATGTTGCTTTTTCTAACTTTGTGTCCTTAGGAGCGTCCATATCATCGGGTACTTTGTCTTTGCTGGCATTTTCCTGTGCGCATGCAATCATGGTAATGGCCAGCAAACTGCTTAAAAATGAGAGTCTTAACATAAATGAATTTATTGCCGGATACGTAAATTACGATAATGGCGATGCTTTAGATCGTCAAGTTAAGTAACTTTAACATTCTTTTAGATTTAACGAGATGAGATATTTTCCCGATTCGGCCTTAGTGCAACTGGAGTTTGACAAGATACAGGCTTTATTACAAGAACATTGCAAAACGGAGCTGGGCAAGCAGATGGCCGAGGAGCTCCGGCTGCATACGCATATCGATTATGTGAAAACGGCGCTGCAACAGGCGCATGAATACAAACAACTGGTACTGTTACAGGAGTATTTCCCCAATGACCCGGTGCTGAACCTCAAAACGGAGCTGCGGCTGTTAGGCATACAGGGGGCGGTTTTGAAAGAAGACCAGCTGATGCAGCTGCGCAAGCTGGCGGAGATCATGCAAAGTATTTTCCGGTTTTTTGACCATGACCGCCGGGTGCAGTATGCGGGGTTATACGAAGTGGTGACCCAGACCCATTATGAGAAAAAGATCATTTCCCTGATAGACGATGTGCTGGATGAAGCCGGGCAGGTGCGGGATAATGCTTCCCCTGAGCTGGGAAAGATCCGCATGCAGCTGTTCCGTAAACGTACGGAGCTGCGCCGGGTGTTTGACCGTGCACTGCAGAAGTTAAATAAACTGGGTTACCTGGCGGATATTGAAGAGGCTTTCCTGAATGGCCGCCGCGTGCTGGCCATCTTTGCGGAGAATAAGCGTATGGTAAAGGGTATCCTGCATGGGGAGTCTGACACCCGTAAGACCGCTTTTATAGAACCTGAGGACACCATTGAGATCAACAACGAGGTGCTTAGCCTGGAAAGGGAAGAAGAAAAGGAGATATACCGGATACTGCGCACCCTAACGGTGGCGCTGAGCCAATTCAGCCCTTTACTGAACACCTATCATGATATACTGGGGCTGTACGATTTTATACGTGCCAAGGCCCGGCTGGCCCTGGATATGGACGGCAATTATCCCATGCTTACGGCCCATGCGCAGGTACACCTGGTAGAGGCTTACCATCCGCTGCTACTGCTGTATAACCGCCGGAACACCAAACCTACCATCCCCATTAACGTTACGCTGGACAAGGATAGCCATATCCTGGTGATCAGCGGGCCTAACGCCGGGGGTAAAACGGTGACCCTTAAGACGGTAGGCCTGATACAGCTGATGCTGCAGGCCGGGTTGCTGGTGCCGGTACATCCTACCTCACAGCTGGGTATTTTCCGGCAGCTGATGATCCACATTGGCGATACGCAATCGCTGGAGTTTGAGCTGAGCACCTATAGCTCCCACCTGAAGAATATGAAGTACTTTATGGAGAACGCCAACGGTAAAACGTTGTTTTTCATAGACGAACTGGGTAGCGGCTCTGACCCTAACCTGGGCGGCGCTTTTGCGGAGGTGATCATGGAAGAGCTGGCGCGGAAACACTCCTTTGGGATTGTGACCACGCACTACCTGAACCTGAAGATCATGGCCAATAAGGTAAAAGGCATTATTAACGGCGCCATGGGCTTTGACGAGCAGAACCTGCTGCCCATGTATAAACTGATCGTGGGCAAACCGGGCAGCTCCTATACTTTTTCCATTGCCCAGCGTATTGGGCTGGACCAGGGGCTGATCAACCGGGCGCGGAAGCTGGTAGACGAGGGGCATTTCCGGCTGGATAAGCTGCTGAATAAAGCGGAGCAGGATCTGCAGAAAGTGGAGCAGAAAGAAAAGGACCTGCAGAAACTCCTGAAAGAGAATGAACGGTTGAAGAAGGAATACGAGATCCTGTCTGATAAAGAACGCCAAAAACAGCAACAGGCTTTACTGAAGCTGCAGAACAAGATACGGGAAGATGAGCTGCAGTACCTGAAGGATATGGAGCGCAAGATGAAGCAGATCGTGGTAGAATGGAAGCGTACGGACGATAAGCAGAAGGTGATGAAACAGGCGGAAGCGCTGCTGTTCCACAAACGGCAGAAACAGATCAATGAGAAACAGGAGAAAAAAGTGAATGATAAGTTCCAGGAAGTTGGCGGAACGGTGAAGGTGGGCGACCAGGTGAAGATCATCACGAACAACTCAGTAGGCAAAGTGCTGGAAATAAGGGATAAACGGGTGATCGTGAAGATAGGCAACCTGCCGATGAATGTGAAGCTGGCGGATCTGGTGGTGGTGCAGGAAAGGGCGAAGGAACCGACGGAGTAGTTAATGTGCTGATGTGCAAATGTGCAGATGGATTGGAGCGAAGTGAATGAATGAATGTATGAATGAATGCCCGGAAATATTGGCGGCTGAAAGTGGACAGCTGATGTATCGAAAGCGGACAAGTGAGACATGTTATAATATTTAATGTGTTGATTAATAGATGGGTATTTATCTGGCATTTTCTTAGTGTGGTGTCCTATAAACCCATCATTGTTCATGATCACCAACTACCTGAAGATTGCCTGGCGCAATCTTGTCAACAATAAAGTTTATAGCGCGATCAATATACTGGGGCTGGCTATGGGAATGGCTGTGGCCCTTATTATTGCGTTATGGGTGTATAAGGAACATTCTTATGACAAGTTCCTGCCGGGGTATGAGCAGGCTTACCAGGTAAAGCGGAATTTTAACTCCAATGGCGAGCTGCTTACTTTTAATACTACTTCCTTAAAGCTGGCGGATGTGCTACGTCATAATATCCCGGAGATAGAATATGTGGCGGAAACGGACTGGATGGGGCCTCATGGCCTGATGGCCGGAGAGCGCAAATTGTATATTCCGGGAGGCATCACCGGCAGTGATTTCCTGAAGATCTTCCAGTTTCCCCTGGTGGAGGGAACGGCGGCGGGCGTATTGCAGGAGCCGTTTTCCATTGTGCTGACACAATCCACCGCTAAAGCTTTATTTGATACGGAGGATGCGGTAGGGAAGATCGTACGGTTCGATAATGAGCATGACCTGAAAGTGACGGGCATATTAAAGGACCTGCCGGCGAACAGCTCCTTTCAATTTAAGTTCCTGGTTCCTTTTAGCTATTGGGATCAACCGGGCACCTGGGTGCAGAACGCCCGTAAGGGCGGGTTTAGCTGGAATTCCTTTCAGCAGTTTGTAAAGCTGCGGGAAGGCGTCAGTTATGCCAGGGTAGCGGCTAAAATTAAAGATATTGAAAAGAGCGGGGACGACGAGAATGGGAAACGGTCTGATGTGATCCTGCAGTCCTTTTACCGCGGCCATTTACATGGGGAGTATAAAAATGGTAAAGAGGTAGGCGGTTTTATTGAGTATGTACGGATTTTTAGCGTGGTGGGTATACTGGTGCTGCTGATAGCCTGTATTAACTTTATTAACCTTACCACCGCGCGTTCCGCCAAACGGGGGAGGGAAGTGGGGATCCGGAAGGCGATCGGCTCTGCGCGTAATGCACTGGTCCTCCAATTCCTGACAGAATCATTCCTGCTTACTTTCCTGGCTTTTGTAGTGGCTTTATTAATGGTGCTGCTAACATTACCGGCCTTTAACGGCCTTACGGGCAGCACATTGCGTATACCTTTTGCCAACCCGGTATTCTGGCTGGCAGTCATGGGCGGGATTGTATTAACCGGTTTGCTGGCTGGTAGCCGTCCTGCATTTTATCTTTCTTCCTTTAACCCGGTAAAAACGCTGAAGGGCGCGGTACAATCGGGCCGCTCCGCTATATTTTCAAGGAAAGTACTGGTGGTGGTGCAGTTTAGTTGTTCCGTGGCGCTGATTGTCAGCACCCTGGTGGTATACCGGCAGATCCAGTATGCAAAGGACCGGCCTACGGGATTCCAGGCAAGTCAGCTGATAATGAGCAATACCAACAGCGAGCTATCGCCCCATTATAGGGCGCTGAAGGACGATCTGCTGCGCAGCGGCGTAGTGCAGTCTGTAGCCACGGCTTCCAGTCCGGCTACCAATGTGGAGTGGCATTCTGATGTTGACCAGTGGCCGGGTAAATACCCGGATGAGACAATAGAGATGGGAGTTGTGCAGGTGGACCAGGATTATTTCAGGACGATAGGGATGACGCTGCAAAGCGGCCGGAGTTTCACGGGTAATTATCCGGCGGATTCGGCGGATGTGATACTTAATACGGCGGCGGTGAAGCAGATGCGTTTAAAAGACCCGCTGAACCAGGTCATTAATTTTCAGGGCACGCAGCTGCGGATCATTGGGGTGATGAAAGATGCGCTGCTGGCTTCTCCCTATACAGCTGCAGAGCCGATGTTATTTTCCGCCACGAATACTACAGCAGGTTATATTATGTACCGGCTGGCGCCTGGTGTGCAGGTACATTCCGCCCTGGAAAAAATAACGGCGATCTTTAAAAAGCATAGTCCGGCGTTTCCTTTCCAGTACAGTTTTGTGGATGAGGAATATAACCGGAAGTTCCAGCAGGAGCTGCTGATGGGGCGTTTGTCCGGGATATTGGCTGTGCTGGCCATTGTGATCTCCTGTTTGGGGTTATTTGGGCTGGCGGCTTATATAGCGGAGCAGCGTACCAAGGAGATAGGTGTGCGGAAGGTACTGGGGGCGTCTGTAACGCAGGTATGGGTATTGTTATCGGGGGATTTTGTGTGGCTGGTGATGATCAGCTGTTGTATAGCCACGCCGGCAGCGTTCTATTTTTTACAGCATTGGCTGGAGAAATATGATTACCGGATCACGATGGGGCCGGGGGTATTTATAGTGGCGGCGGTGATGGCGTTGGCGATCACGCTGGCGACGGTGAGTTTTCAGGCGGTGAAGGCGGCGTTGGCGGACCCGGTGAGGAGTTTGAGGTCTGAGTAGGTGTCAGAGGCGTTTGTTGCAATGGAGCACTGGATAATGGTTATTCGTAATTTGAATAGCGGAATTGTTACTAATTCCGGAAAGGTAACAGACTACTGAGGTAAGCTGTTACCTTTTTATTTTCGTAGTGCAGGAATGGTTACATACCACCATTCTCTGCGATTAACTACCCCCGATAAAAAATATACCCGTTATTTATATTGATTTTCAATTGATTATAATATATCCTGTCTTTTTTTGACGATTTTATGGCATTTCCTGACTTGCTTAGCTGGCTAATTATCTCTAGTTTTGTTCCGTGAACCGGGGTGAAGTTGATATTGCGGGGATTTCCTGCCCGGAAGGTAACCCATAAAAGATAAAACATGAAAGGATGAACAAGACACCGGTGATGGATACTGTGAGTTACCTGCTTTCAAGAATAGCCAAAGCGCACCGTAACAAGGCGAATGCGTTGCTGGCATCCCTGGATCTGCACGCGGGACAGGAATTATTGTTGCAACAGATCTGTAAGCAGGAGGGGGTTACCCTGAATGAGCTGACCTGTGATATGTGCGTATCTGCCGTAACGGTAACGCGGATGGTGGAGCGCCTGGAGAAGAACGGGTTTCTGAAAAAGGAACGGTGTATGGCAGATCAGCGCTCCGTACGTGTATACCTTACGGAGAAGGGAAAGCAGGCGGTGGAAAGCATCACAGAAAAAATGTGGGAAGAACTGGAAAAGGAAACAGTGGCCAACTTTAGTATAGAGGAGCGGATATTATTAAAACGGTTGTTGATGCAGGTGCTCCGAAATCTGACCTGATCCTTAGCTGACTAAATACTTATCTAGTTTGATCTGCGCAAGTTGTCATGAAGAATTAATTCTAATTATTTCATAAATGCTGGGAGGATATTTTAACTTTGCGATAATCGATGTGAATGCGTGTTCTGTAAGCTGTATTAGTAGTATCAATTATTGCTGCCTTTATATCCACTGCATGATCTGCAAAACGCTATTCATATGAAGAACAATGTGTTAATACCCGTATATGATATAAACAAACATGATGCAGGTAATCTGGCCATTGATGGATTTGCCGTAGGCCGTTCCCTGAATATGCCGGCACATAACAATGAGCCGCACCGTCATACGGGCTTCACTATTACATTGCTGCTATCCGGGCAGCTGACGCAGTATATTGATTTTGAAAAGCACACTGTGAGCGCGCCGGCTGTGATCCTGTTAGCGCCGGACCAGGTACATCAACATGGAGAGGAAGATACCATCAGTGAATCCGTGTATATCCACTTTGATAAAGATTTTCTGTTGGCGGAATCGCAGGGTATGATGAACTGCTGGGCATGTATCTTCTACAAACGGGCCATCCCTGTAAAGGCGGCGCAGATGCAGGAGCTGATGAATTTTGCGGGTTTGATACTGAAGGAGTATGCCAATGTGCGGCCCTTGCGCGAGAGTATTATCCGTAACCTGCTGAACGCCCTGGTAATGGCCTGTGGCCGTTTACCGCAACACAATATAGCCTATATGCAATTGGTGGATAGCGCGCAGAACCGGATGGTACGGCAATTCAACGAGCTCTCTGATCAGCATTTCCGGGATAAGACGCAGGTATCCAACTACGCGGAACTGTTATTTGTAACGCCCGGGCACCTGAATGATACGATCAAATCTGCCGTAGGGAAAACAGCCAAGCAGGTTATAGACGAGAAGCGGATCATGGAGGCAAAGCGTTTGTTATTCTGGGGTGAGCATTCCGTGAAGGAGATTGCCTGGAAGTTGAATTTTGAGGATGACGCTTATTTTAACCGCTTCTTTAAGAAACACACCGGGCAAACGCCGGCATTGTTTCAACGTAGTATCCGGGAAAAGTACAATTAATACCGCAATTTGGTTAGTAAGGATTGCGAGCGCTTGTATTATTTTTGCGTCAGTTTTATAAGCTAATGAAAATGAAGTCAGACACGCCCACGAATCCTTTGGGTTGAATTTTTATTACACTGTAACAATTTGACTTGTTTATCCGTATAAGGGAGGCACGTGGGATCTAACCATGCACCACTTGTTTGACCGTTTCTGTTAAACCACTACCCAACTGTCACTAAAACTTAAATGTTGCAATTACTGTTATAAGTAATATAGGCCATGTTTTGTCCTATTTGCAGGTTTTGGATCGTCATAATAGCATAACATATATAACACTATAACAATGGAACCATTATCAAAACACATGATCACGCGCAAGCCTACGGGCTACTTGTCCGGCATTCTGCCGGCCGCTGTTCTGTATGGTTGCAGATCGTCTGCCGCCAGCTCAGAAGAAGGCCGGAATGCCGGTGCACATTTTTTATCAAGCTTAATATTTAAATAATTTAATTATAGTTATGAGACAAGCCATCTTAAGTTTACTGGTAGTATTATTATATAGCTGTTCATCCAAGCAGGCAGCGCCACCGCCGCCGCCGCCCCCGCAATTGCCCGTAATGGCAGTTACGTCAGAACAGGCTACTACCTACCTGGAATTCCCCGCCTCCCTGGAAGGAAAGGTAAATGTTGAAGTACGTCCGCAGGTATCCGGTTACCTGGAGAAAATATTTGTAGACGAAGGCGCTTATGTTAAAGCAGGTCAGCCTTTGTTTAAAATAAACCCGAACGTATACGCTGAACAGCTGAACGGCGCCAATTCAAACGTACTTGCTGCAGAAGCCAATATGGAGCGTGCACAGGTAGAAGTGGACCGCCTGCAGCCCCTGGTAACTGCCAACGTAGTATCTGACGTACAGTTGAAAACAGCCAAAGCAAATTTTGAGGCCGCCAAAGCCGCAGTAGCACAAGCTAAAGCCGCAGTAGGCAATGCCCGCATCAATGTAGGGTATACCCTGGTAACAGCTCCTGTGAGCGGTTACATAGGCAGGATCCCTTATAAAATAGGCGCGCTGGTAGGCAACAACGATGCACAGCCGCTTACCCTGCTGTCTGACGTAAGTGAAATGTATGCTTACTTCTCCATGAGCGAGCCTGATTTCATCGCATTCAAAAACAATTTCGCAGGTAATACGCTGCAGGAGAAACTGAAGGCAGCGCCTCCGGTAGAGCTGATCCTGGCAGACGATAGCGCATTTGAGCACAAAGGGAAAATAGAAACGGTAGAAGGCCAGTTCAATAAAACAACCGGCGCTATCAGCTTCCGTGCTACATTCCCCAATGCCCAGGGCATACTGCGTACCGGCAACACCGGTAAAGTAAGGTTAGCGCAGCAGGTTAGCTCCGCTATCAGCATCCCGCAGGAATCTACTTTCGAAATACAGGACAAAGTGTTTGTATACACTTTGGGCGATAGCAATAAGATAGCCAGCAGGCCTATCAGCATCGCAGGTAAAACCGCCAGCGTTTATTTTGTAAGCGATGGACTGAAAGCGGGTGACAAGATCGTTTTATCCGGAACCGGCAACCTGAAGGATGGCGCTGTGATCACGCCTCAGCCGGTATCTGCAGATAGTGTGCTTAAGTCAAAATCATTGTAAGTGACAGGCTATACTTTCATTGTAAAGTATAACATGTAAGAATCGATTTTACTTACAATCTAAAAAGTGAATTTATCATGTTAAGAAGATTTATATTAAGGCCGGTGCTTTCTACGGTAGTGTCCATTATCCTACTACTATTGGGCATTATCTCCTATTTCGCCTTGCCTGTTACTTTGTTTCCGGACATCGCGCCGCCCAGTGTGACGGTGACTGCCTCGTATCCCGGCGCCAACGCCGAAGTGGTGGCCCGTTCCGTGGCTAACCCGATAGAGGAAGCGGTGAACGGTGTGGAGAACATGACGTATATGACTTCCAACTCCAGTAACGATGGTAGTATGGTGTTAACGGTGTTCTTTAAACAGGGCACAGATCCTGATATTGCTGCGGTGAACGTGCAGAACAGGGTATCTAAAGCTACCAGCCAGTTACCCTCCGAAGTGGTAACCGCGGGCCTGAGCACGCAGAAAGTGCAGAACGGTTTCATTATGTTCATGGGTTTGACCAGTGATGATCCCAAACAATATGATGAGAAGTTCCTGCAGAACTATATTAAGATCAACCTGATCCCTCAGATCCAACGTGTGCCCGGTGTAGCGCAGGCGCAGATCTTTGGCGCCAAGGATTACTCCATGCGTATCTGGTTAAGACCAGACCGTCTGGCTGCGAATAACCTCTCACCACAGGAAGTACTGGCGGCTATCAAGGACCAGAATATTGAAGCGGCTCCCGGCCGTTTAGGCGAGAGCAGCAAGGAAACCTTTGAATTTGTATTAAAATACAAGGGTAAGCTGACCCAGAACGAGGATTATGAGAACATGGTGATAAAGGCGAACAGCGATGGGTCTATGCTTCGCCTGAAAGATCTGGCACGTGTGGAATTCGGCTCACTGAACTATGGAGCTAACAACATGCTGGACGGTAAACCCGCCGCTGGTTTTGCGATCATCCAGACAGCCGGCTCCAACGCCAACGAGATCCTGGAGAATATAGAACATTTGCTGGTGGACTTCAGGTCTACGCTTCCCAAGGGCGTTAGGACAGAAGTGATGTATAACGCCAAGGACTTCCTGGACGCCTCTATTGACCAGGTGCGTGAAACGCTTGTGATCGCATTCTTACTGGTGTTCCTGGTGGTGTTTGTGTTCCTGCAGGATTTCCGTTCTACATTGATCCCGGCGATAGCCGTACCTGTGGCCATTGTGGGTACGTTCTTCTTCCTGCAGCTATTTGGTTTCAGTATTAACCTGCTCACCCTGTTTGCGTTAGTGCTGGCCATCGGTATCGTGGTGGATGACGCCATCGTGGTGGTGGAGGCCGTGCATGCGAAGATGGAGCAGACCAGATGGCCTGCGAGAAAGGCTACGCTGAAATCAATGGATGAAATATCCGGCGCTATCATCTCCATTACCCTGGTAATGATGGCGGTGTTTATCCCGGTTGGTTTCATGCAGGGCCCTGCGGGCGTATTCTACCGTCAGTTTGCGTTTACCCTGGCTATATCTATCATGATCTCCGCGATCAACGCATTGACCCTGAGCCCTGCTCTTTGTGCGCTGTTCCTGAAGAATGCGCATGACGATAGCAATGGTCATGGCGAGCATGGTAAGAAGCGGGGATTTGGAAGCCGGTTCTTTAATGCGTTTAACGCCGCCTTCCAGGCGATGACACACCGTTATATCAAGAGCCTTGGCTTTTTGATCCGCCGTAAATGGCTGGCTATCGGTATGCTGGTAATTATCACCATTGGCGCATTCTTACTGGCCAGAAGGGCTCCGACAGGATTTATTCCTACGGAGGACCAGAGCTTTGTGTTATATGCGCTGAACACGCCTCCGGGTAGCTCACTGGACAGAACGCATAAGTCTACCAGCGCGCTGAATGGCATGCTGGGACAGAATCCGGCAGTAAAACATATCTGGACGGTGGATGGCTTTAACTTTATCAGTAACGCCGCTGCCTCTCCTTATGCCGCAGGTTTTGTGCGCTTAAAAGATATAAAGGACAGGGGACAGGTGAAAGGCATTGACCAGATCACCGGTATGATGTATGGACCGGCGAGCCAGCTGAAAGACGCCAGCGCGTTCTTCTTCACCTTCCCAACGGTACAGGGTTTTGGTAACGTGAGCGGTTTTGAGTTCATGCTGCAGGATAAACTGGACCGTCCGCTGGGCCAGCTAGGCATGAATGCATGGGGCTTTATCGGCGCGCTGATGCAGCGCAAAGAGATAGGCGCCGCCTTCACCACCTTCTCTGCAGGTAACCCGCAGTACAGGGTAGAAGTAGACAATTTCAAGGCTAAACAGCTGGGCGTAAATGTGAGCGACCTGATGGGCACCTTGCAGATCTACTATGGCGCCAGTTATGTGTCGGATTTCAACCGTTTTGGTAAATACTACCGCGTGGTAGCCCAGGCAGATATACCGTTCCGTAACGATATACACTCACTGGATGGTATTTATGTGAAGAACAGCCAGGATGAGATGGTACCGGTGAAAACGATGGTTACCTTAAAACGCGTATATGGTCCTGAAACGGTAACCCGTAACAACCTGTATAATGCGGTTACCATCAACGGTACGCCTAAACCAGGTTATAGTACAGGTGACGCCATCAAAGCGATTGAGGAAACAGCGAAGCAGTCATTACCGCAAGGTTATGGCTACGAGTGGACCGGCGCTACCCGTGAGGAGATCAAAGCGGGTGACCAGCAGATCTATATCTTCCTGCTAAGTATCATATTCGTGTATTTCCTGCTGGCAGCACAGTTTGAAAGCTATGTACTGCCGCTGGCGGTTATCCTGACCATACCCACGGGCATCCTGGGCGTATTTGCCTTTATTGGCTTTGCGGGTCTGGACAATAACATCTATGTACAGATTGGTATGATCATGCTGATTGGTCTGTTGGCGAAGAACGCGATCCTGATCGTGGAGTTTGCTGTGCAGCGCCGGCGCAATGGTATGGGCTTGCTGGAATCTGCGCTGGCTGGTTCAAGGGCTAGGCTCAGGCCGATCCTGATGACTTCATTCGCCTTTATCGTAGGTCTGATACCGCTGGTATTTGTGCAGAAGGGATCTGCTGTGGGTAACCACTCTATTGGTTACAGCGCCATAGGCGGTATGTTGAGCGGGGTAATACTGGGCGTATTTATTATTCCGGTACTGTACGTGATCTTCCAGTTCCTGCAGGAGAGAATAACAGGCCGTCCTGGTCTGCGGGTGTATGAAGAGGAGATGGAAGAAGAAGTGGCAGTACATTGAGGTAATAGCTAAGGTTAATAAAATTCATGTTATACATGCAAAAGAGATCAATTGTAACAATATTTTTCCTGATAGTTGTAGTGCTGGCAGCTTGCCGGGTGGGTCGTAATTACGAACGGCCCGCCCTGGTGCTGCCGGAACAGTTCAACAGTCAGCCCCAGGCCCCTTCTGACAGTAGTATAGCCGGAGTGGAGTGGAAACAGTTCTTTACGGACCCCACTTTACTGGCGCTGATCGACAGTACGCTGAAAGGCAACTACGATCTGCAGCTGGCCCTGAAGCGCATTGAAAGCGCACAATCATATGTAAAGCAGGCAAAAGTAGCCTGGCTGCCTTCCCTGGGTTTACAGGCAACGGCCAGCACCACATCGCCTTCCAAGAACAGCTTAAACGGTATTAGTTTGAGCAGCTTCCTGAAGACGAGCCATATTGAAGACTATACGCTGGCGGCTAATCTTTCCTGGGAAATAGACGTATGGGGTAAGATCAAAAGGCAGAAAGAAGCAGCTTTGGCTGCTTACCTGCAGAGCTATGAAGGCGCCCATGCGGTGCAGACGGAGCTGGTAGCCAATGTGGCCAACAGCTATTATAATCTGCTGATGCTGGATGAGCAGCTGCAGATCGCCAAACATAATGTGGCGCTCAGCGACTCCATCGTACAGATGATGCGCCTGCAGAAAGCAGCCGGCGAAGTAACTGAACTGGCTGTACAACAGGCTACCGCGCAGCAGCAGACCGCTGCGTTGCTGGTACCTCAGCTGGAGCAGGGCATTGCCATCCAGGAAAATGGTTTACGTATACTGGCCGGTCAACTACCGGGCACGTTAGCACGTAATGGCAGCCTGGAAGACATCCGTATGTGGGAGCAACTGAACACCGGTTTACCGGCAGAGCTGATCAGCAAACGTCCGGATGTACGGGCGGCTGAAATGGACCTGGTAGCAGCGAATGCCCAGGTAGGCGTAGCCCAGGCCAGCATGTACCCTACGTTAACACTTACGGGTACCGGCGGGCTGAACTCCTATAAAGCAGCGCACTGGTTTGATATCAACTCCCTGTTTGGCACAGTGGCCGGCGGTATTACGCAGCCGATCTTCCAGCGCCGTCAGCTGAAAACACAGCTGGAGCAGGCGAAGATAGCGCGCGATGAAGCGGCCATCCGTTTCCGTCAGCAGGCGCTGAATGCCATTGGAGAAGTGAGCAATGCGCTGGTAAGCCTGGACAAATTACAGGCACAGCGCCAGATAGCTACCGACCAGGTGAAAACGCTGGATGTGGCCATTGAGCAATCCCGTATGCTTTTCCGCAGCGGTTTGGCCAATTACCTGGAGGTGATCACTGCCCAGAGTAATTCTTTACAGGCCCAGCTGACAAGAGCAGATGTGGTAAGGCAGCAGTTGAGTGCAGGCGTGGAGCTGTACAGGTCTTTAGGTGGCGGTTGGAAATAAGTTGCTGAAGATATTAGAGCGATGGCCGGATGTTTTATCGGAAGATGGATTTGGGTATAGCGACCGGGATTTGGAACAGCGCAGATTTTGTATAGGGAAGGGGATTCGAACCCCGGACCTTTTACAGGTCTTTTAAGGGAGTGTTAGCGAGTTTGAGGGTTAGAGTCCCATCACCAGATAAAATGCCGGCCATAAGGCTTTAAAACGTTTTAATCATTAGGTTGGATAAAAGGTAAACAGGTAGGACTTGACTTAGCGCCGCACAATTTAATTGTGCGGCGTTTTTTTGTGTGGGCAGGAGGGGGGATTTTTTTGTGCTTTCTGATGGGGAGTATATACGGAGGGATGGGGGAAGACGAATATATGAAGGTGGGATTTCTTGTGAGGTCGCTATGGTGGCTGATATGTCTAAGCAGGGGCTGGTTTTTTCCGAGAGAGGAGAAAAAAAATTTTTTAAATTAAATTCCTTTTATACTTTTGCGCCCGGAGAGATGGCAGAGCGGTCGATTGCGGCGGTCTTGAAAACCGTTGACTGTTAAAGGTCCGGGGGTTCGAATCCCTCTCTCTCCGCCAGGAGCCTTACGAAAGTGAGGCTTTTTTTATTTAGCGGAAATCCTATATCCGGGGCGGATACCGGCAAGCAGTTTGATGGAATGAACAGCGAGCGGTCTGTTATCCTGCAAGTTTTCTTCAAACGGAAACAGTGAGGCAATGGGATTGAACAAAGACAGCGCAGTTTATACTACTTCAAACTAAACGGTATGACTTACAAAGAGCAGCTTGACGCTACAAAACAGTATTATCCTTTCGATAAATGGCGGGACGGTTATGATAATGGACTGGAACAATACACAGCGGAAAATTGTAATAAAACAAAAGCGGTTTTCGATACGCTGATCGAAAAATTAGGCGCACTTGGAGCGGATGCTAAGGAGAGTGATAAAGTTGAATTATTTAGGACAGCAGTTTTATCCCTCAATGCATTAAATGACGAAATTGGAGGTCTCATCGAAACGGGAGAACGTGAAGATCTATGTGCATTAATAGACCAGATAACAATTGCCGCCGGCATGAACCCTAAAGATTACGCAGGCGGCGAAGGTATAGCCGACGAATGGCGGGAGTGGTAAGCGCATCCGCATAATGGCCAACTATCCTGCTAACTGTTTGTATTGCAATGGCGTCATTTTAGTCTTATTCTTGAACAGCTTATTAAATGACTGCGGGTGTTCAAAGCCCAATTCATAGGCAATTTCTGCCGCCGTCAGGTCTGTGGCAGCCAGCTTCTGTTTAGCGACTTCAATCAATTTGGCGTGAATGTGCTGCTGGGTATTTGATCCTGTAAGGTTTCTCAGCAAGTCACTTAAATAACCAGCTGAAACATTCAGCTGATCTGAAAAATATTTTACTGATGGGATGCCATTTTGTAACGGGAGGTCTTCTGCGTAGTAATTATTCAGCGTCTTTTCAAATCGTTCAATGACCGGGCTGTTCACTGCTTTTCTTGTAATGAATTGCCGCTTATAATACCGGTTACTATAGTTCAGTAAGACTTCTATATAGGAAACCACCAGCTCCTGACTGCTATCATCAATAGCAGTCTCCAGTTCATCCTTTATTTCTTCAAAGATGTTCAGGATCTTTTGTTTTTCTTTTTCTGAAAGGTGTAGGGCTTCGTTGATGTTATAATTGAAGAAACCGTATTTGGTGATGGATTTTATCAAGTGGCTTCCGGAGAGCAGATCAGGATGGAAAAATAAACTGTATCCTTTGCATACGTCATTGTCATCCACGACAGATATGGGTTGGTTGGGCGCTATAAAGATCAGTCCTCCTTCGTCAAAATCGTAGTAGCCTTGTCCGTATTTTAGTTTGCCATTCAGATTGCTTTTGTAAGAAATCATGTAGAAGTCGTGAACGAGATATTTTACTTTAGCATCCGCTGCGATATCATCATGATTGATCATGGTAATTAATGGATGTTTGGGCCTGGCAACCCCTAATGCTCCGCACAGTCCGGATATTGACCTGAAGTGATGTATACCATTTTCAAGAACAGATCTATCTATCATGGTTTATGTTTTTATAAGCTTTGATCCTAAAAGGATCCAGGACTGAATGTTGTTTCAATCCTGAACCGTTTTAGCAGCTGGCTGTTTGCCATATAAATTTATCAAACAATTCTGTATAAGCGTTTGCTTACCGGCATCCCGGCCGTTTTCATCTGATAATTTTATTCAGCCGCAAAGAATTTGTCTGTAAAGGCCTGATATTCCTCTTCCGAAGTGTTGCGGCGGGCATTTAAAAGAGCCTGGATATCACTAGTGGGGAAATAGCGCAAACGATCGGTTCCATCAGTAGCGGCTTCGTAAATGGATAATACAACCCTTTCGATGGCATCCGCATCTACAGCATTCCGCATCCGAGTATATGCTTTACCGATCTGCTCCAGAAAAGGTACATAGTCGTTAATCAACTGCAGGCCTGCACTTTCGCCGCCTACGCGGTTCATAAAGTCAGTTTGCAAAGCGCCACCTGGCTCGATGATCTTTGCGCTGATCCCTAATGAAGCTAATTCATATCTTATTCCTTCCGTCCATCCTTCCAGGGCAAATTTGGATGAGCTATAAATAGAGGCCATAGGAAAGCCAATAGCGCCTGCACCGGAACTGATATTAATGATAATGCCTGACCGTTTAGCACGGAAATGAGGAAGAATAGCCCTTGTTACGTCCATGGCTCCAAATACATTCACATCAAATTGTTTTTGGATGGTCTCGCGGGACACCGTTTCAAACACTCCAAACTGCCCATATCCGGCGTTATTTACAACTACGTCAATGCTGCCGAAGCGGTTAATGCCTGCAGCAATAGCTGCATCGATGGATGTTCTGTCCTGAACGTCTAATTTTGTGACGAAAATGTTTTCTGATCTATCAAGGCTTTCCGTTTTGCTTGTGTCTCTCATTGTTGCAATGACATTCCAGCCTTTTGCTGCGAAATAATTGGCGGTTGCAGCTCCAAATCCGGATGAGGTTCCTGAAATTAATACTGTTTTGTTCATTTTTGAAGGTTTAATTGTTTGACATTTGATAATGCAAATTTCCCTTGTACTCAAAATTTCTAATTAACCAGAACAGGACAATGATTAGCCAGAATGAGGATTTTGTAGTAATGGGTAAATTTTATGGAGCACGGTCAGCAATTGATATATTTAATCCCTATCCCCAATCACCCTGATATGAGTGGGTCAGACAAGGCATATCCCAACTAATTTGTTTTTATTAAATTTGTCCGCTAACTTAAAACACCATCCCTGCTTGAAACAAACGCTCATCCTTTCCCTTACCTTGTTTAGCTACCTAACCTGTTGGGGCCAGACAATAACGGAGAAACTTATCCTGACTGACAAAAAAGACTCCTTTTTTCTAAAAAACGCAACCCACGCTTTTGATAAAGTGGGCAATTATTGTTTTGGAGTTGAGAAAGAAGGCAAAGCATTCTTTTTGACAAATAAGCGTAAGATAGAAGGGCTGAAGGACATTAGGTATACCTATGACAGGGATAATGATGTCAGCTATACCACTTCTTATACTGGTGGTGAAGAGAAGGGATGGTATTATAAAAACACAAGGGCAGTAGATGTGTATGGTCCTGTAGATGGGAAACTGGAGAAATCCATCACCAGTGGTACACGTGGAAATATCGCAATGACAACCAGCTACGCGGACACGGTATGCTACTATATAAATGGCAAATTGGTATCAAAAAACTTAAAAAAGGAACTTGATCAACTGGATATCAGCAATCGTGACTGGTGCGCCTTTAGTGAAAACGGTAACTGCATCTACTATATAAAGAAAGACTCATTGTACCAGCTGTTTGTAAATAGCCGTTTGATCGATAAATCGCTGAAGGGCTTTTACGAACTGCACATAAATGACAAAGGGAATTATATTTACGCCGAAGTCAGAAAGCCAGCCGGTCATGACTACCAGTTCTTTCTTCATACGCCTGATACCATTATGGGGCCGGTGAGAACCGCCTGGGAAAGTGATCTTATGATAAACGATGGTTATTATTTTAGCGGTGATGATAATGGGGCTGGTTACATCGTCATCAATAATTCGTTGCAAAAAGATGTTAAGGATGTGTCGGATATAACGTTGTTTAATAAACGCAACTACTTGTATAGGTACAAGGAGGGAAAGGATCTACAATTAAATGTTAGTGGCAAGGTGTACTGCTATCCGGAGGCGGCGATATTGCTGCCAAACATTGGGGATAAAAATGAATTTGCTTTTTATCTCTTAAAGGATTATTACCTGTATAAGGTAATTAATGGTAAACAGGTGGCAGCTCCCATCACAAAATATGGCGTGCGGCCCACGCCTATTTATATTAGTCCCAGGGGGCAATCCATCCATTCATTTATTACGGACGACTCCATTTACCTTTACAGGGACAACACCCTGCTTTTTAAGCCTATAGTAAGGGACTCCGGTTTTTATGTTGAAAGCTATGAAAAATTTTTGCCACATATAGGATGGCAGCATAAAGCCAGAAATGGGAATGTTCTTCTGTATGTTAAATATGGAACGAAAGGGTTTTGGGTTTTCAATGGTGTGTTCTCCAAACCTATGTTCCCTGCCAGAGAAGTTTCCTGGGGTGAAAAGGAAAAAGGCGAGATTGTACTGGGGGATTTTAATGATGATAGGTTTTTCTCCATTCAAAAAACCGGCGATTCCCGATATAACATCAATGTAAACAACAGGGTTTATAAAGAACTAAAGGGTGTAAGCCACATTTTTGAAAAAAGTTATTTCTTTAACGACAAAGAATTGATATTTTATGGCGTTAAGGGTTTATCGATCTATCAATTTAAACTATCGCTTTGAGACGCTTACTTGTTATATTGCCAGTGTTTTTTTTGGGACTTGCTGTTAAGGCACAAAAAATGCCTTCCGATTATTTTGAGGAGGCGGGCAAGTGCTATGAAAAAGGAGAATATGATAAAGCCCTTGCCGCTTATCAATACATTGTTAACAAACATCCGAAAAATGAGTCATATCCAGCCGCTTTTTATAACACCGGTCATATTTATCTTGTTCAGGATAGCGTGGGGCAGGCTATATCGGTTTTTAAATCGGTGCTTAAATGGCATTTTGATGAAAGGGAACAGCTGGGCGGTGATATAATGTCTAACCCTTATGCTAATTATAAGCATAATGCAAGCCAGACCTTGTGCGGCATCTACTACAAAAGGGAGCAATACGATTCTGCACTGTATTACCTGTCGTTGTCAGATACGGTACATCCATATATACATTTTTGCGGCAATGCCTATGCTATGAATGATATTGATATGGCTTTAAGGTATGCTGACATATACCAGCGGTTAAAGCAACCGGAAAAAGCTATCAACAAGCTGCTGCCGGCTGTTTTTATTACGCTTGAGAACAATTCCGCAATAATTGATGCGTTGCGGCAGTTACTTAAAGATCAGACTGGGCTAAAAGCAAAGCTGGATCAATCAGTAGAGGAAATCTATCCAAAGGAGATAAAACAAGGGACCAGTTCCTATACAAATTATTATTTCAAATTCCTGGGTACAGAGATAGCGGTTCCGGAGAGCTATGATTTCAATCAAACACCGTTTGATAAGCAAAAGTCCATTGACCGGATCTTGTCCACAGATTTTTATAAGATGATAGCGGAGTTGTAGGTATTTACAGCCATTTATCACCCCAGCTGCAAAAAGACGGCACGAGTTGCAATAATTCCCTGGCCTTTTGGGTAAGAAAATACTGCACCACCGGATGTTTGGGGTCCGGGCCATCTACTTTTTCAACGAAGCCTCCGGTGGTGAGCTCTCTTAGCCTTTTTCCCAGGATCTCGTCGGACAGTGTTTTATATTCTTTTTTTAGCATGCTGAACCGGTTGATCCCCTCATAAATGGAAAACAGTATCTGCATTTTCCATACAGGAGAAATGACCCGGATGACTTCATTGAAGCTACATGCCTCGTTTAAGATCTCTTCGTTGAAACTGATCGGTGAACTGGCTTTTTTATTAGTGCTCATTTCCGGATTAGTTATTGCGGTGAAATTTGGTTACCACTAAGTTTGCTAAAACAAAATTAATGGAAAATCAAACAAACGCGGTTATACAATCGCTGATAAAAGGGTTCAATGCAACCGACCGGAAGGATTTTGCATTGCAACGTTCGCTTTGGGCGGATGAGCTGACAATTGATTTTGGCGGAGTGAAACCGGCTCAAAAGGTGAAAGCTGACGATCTGATAGCATGGGCAAAGATCGCGTATAAAAATATGACGACCATGCATATGAGCTTTAACCATGAAGTGCAGATAGATGGGGACAGGGCTACGGTGTACTCCTACGGACGTGCGCTTCATAAACAGCAGCTAAGCGAAGGAGAGGATTTTTGGTTTATTTACAACCGGTATGAACATGAACTGATCCATGACAATGGCGTCTGGAAGGTAACCCGGTTGCAAATGACGCCGGTTTTTGAAGAGGGTAACCCAGATCTGGTGAACCAGGCTTATGAGGAGACGGTACAATGATTACCATGCTGGTTGGCGTTCCAGTTGTCGCTGATTGTTTTGCCCGCAAAAACATCGCCGCCTGTAATTTCATCGCGATGGGCCTCGCCCCATTTATGCATCTGGCAGATGACGGGCAGTAAGGTCTCTCCCAGACGAAAGATTCCTGGAGGCAACAGGGCGGAACTGCCGTGTATTGTACAGATCTTCCATTACCGGAACTGATTGCCGGAATTGATGCGCAGGGAACGGAGGTAGGCCAGGAGCTCCTTAAACGAAATGCAAAAGAGCGGGATGAGCGGGTGGTGGCTTATCTTAAAAGCCTTCAGCAAAACAGCTAACCTTCGTCAACAAATGGTCCCGACTTTACCGGGACCATGTTGTTTTACTCATTGTTTGTTCAATTTTTTAGTGTCTATAAAGAAACTGGTCATTTTCGCTTATATTAAAGCTATTTTATCCTTAATGTCTTTTTGAGAATGACCCAACGGCTTGTATTCCTGCTAGTAGCTGCCTGCACATACCTGATACATCCTGCAATGGCCCAGGATACCCATTTAATGAAACAGCTCCAGCAGAGCCATTATCTGCAATATACCATGAAGGCCGATTCTACTTACGCCGGCATTACAAGATGGTCAAAGAAAAAAGTGATGCATTCACGGGTTCTACCGCTGGCGGAGGATTTCAATGCGCTGGAAACGAAAGGACCGGGTACGATCAGCATAGATCACGGGAAGACCATCTCCGGTAAAGGCAGCATCCTGCTGGAAACGCCTGCGTCTTTGGGTGAAAAGAACCCCAGCAACAGAAGTTATGCGTTTGCGGAGGTTATACGGCCATTGAAAGGGGAAGACCTGGGTGACTATAACCGTTTCTCTGTATGGGTGTATGCGGATGCACCGGGTTTTTACTCTTTCTTTGTGGGTTGTACTTTATATAACGAGGGGAAACATATTATGCCTGCTCCGGGCAGGTTTGAAGGTCAGCATTTTGTTACCGTATATCCCGGTAAATGGCAGCATATTATCTGGGAGATCCCTGACCTGTACCGGGATTCAGTGACCGGGTTTTCTGTAAATATTATGCTGACCGGTTCTCCGCAGGGAGCAGCAGATGATATGAAGCTGTATGTAGATGATATGCGTATCGAAAAAGTGGATGCTGAAAATACCAGGGGCTTTAATTTACGGGAGCATGCTATCGCTTATAGTCATTCCGGCTACAAGACCGGCGCACGGAAACAGGCGCTGGTACAAAATGTGACGGATGCTACCTTTGAAATACTTAATGCGGAGAAAAAGACCGTGTTTACCGGCAAGGGAACAAGATTAGACAGCAATTTCATGCAGCTGGATTTCAGCGCTTTTGATAAACCGGGATATTACCGGCTCAGGATTGGCGACAGGATGACCCAGCCTTTCCCGATAGGGGATGATGCCTACCTGGCTACCGCCTGGCGCACGCTCAATTATTTTTTTGCGGAAAGATGTGGTTATGACCAACCCGGCACTCACCAGGCATGCCATGAGGATGTAGTATGCGTACATCCTGATGGAAGACGCTTACACATAAGCGGAGGATGGCATGATGCGGCGGACCTTTCGCAAGGAGTAGGTAATACGGCCCGGGGAGGAATAGCCATGCTGGAGCTTGCCAGATCAGTACAGCATAAAAATGTACAATTATATCAACGTTTACTGGAGGAAGCGCGCTGGGGCCTGAACTGGACAATGCGCACCCGGTTTGGAGATGGCTACCGGGAGGGAGGGCTGATCATCGGCATCTGGACAGACAATATCATCGGCACCAAGGATGATATACAGGGAAAAGCGACTAACAATCCCTTTGATAATTTTATAGCCGCCAGCTATTGCGCATTGGCTGTTCCTTTTTATATAGCTGAAGATCCGGTTTTTGCCAACTGGTGTAAAAGAAGCGCCAGGGAAGATTTTGCATTCGCAAGTCAGCTGCTGGGAGTGGCTGTTAATGACAAAAATGAAACAGACCTGTATGCGCTGGCGTTGGTATCCGCCATGCAGTTGTACCGGCTTACCAAAGAACAGGCCTACCTGGATAGGGCCGTTCAATATGCACGGGTGGTAATGGATTGTCAGCAACAGGAGCGGATCAGCAGTTGGTCCATTCCCATGCATGGATTCTTCTATGAATCAAGAAAGAAGAAAAGGATACTTACTTATTTCCATCGTAGTGACGAACAGTTTATGGTGGAAGGGCTGGCCATGTTATTAACGGATGCGCCTTCGCATCCGGATGCGGCTTTGTGGAGAGCTTCTTGTCAGGCGTATGCAGATTATCTGCATGATATATCCACCGGCATAAAACCTTATGAAATACTGTCTGCTGGTATCTACGAGGTGAATAATACAGACTATTCCGGTATTTACCATGAAGGGGATAAAGTAGGTATGCCAACTATGGAGGAGTATAATGCACAGGTGAAAAACGGGATACCGCTGGGCGGCGGTTTTTATCTGCGCCGGTTTCCGGTGGCTTATCAGTTCAGGGGTTTTCATGCGGTGCTGATGGCCAAGGCCAAGGCAGCCTTTATACTGGCTGATGTGCTAAAGGATAGATATCTGAGGGATATCGGAACAAGACAGCTGGAGTATATCATTGGGTATAACCCCTTTGCCATGAGCACGATCTACGGGGATGGTTATGATTACCCGCCGCTGTATGGCGCATATGCCGGAGATGTAGTAGGGGCGGTACCGGTGGGGATTGAAACGTTTGAGAACGAGGATGCGCCTTATATGCCTATGCAGGTAAATGCCACGTATAAAGAGATATGGACGCATACTACGGCCAGTGTGATCTGGTTGTTGTCAAGATTGTTTAAAGACTAATCGGAATGAGGTGCTGTAATGCCTTATTCCCCGGATCGTACCACTGATTCCAGCGAACAGCCCGCTTATTCCAATCGCTGGAAAATACTTCCAGGATCTGTAGTAAATTTCAGGCTTACAGAAACGTACTGCAAACGATACGGTTTAAATTTGCTTTCATTAGGACACATCATGCCCGTCACTTCGTTGTGATGGGCTTTTTTTTGCTTCATTATCTTTAGGTTATCAATTAATTTTCCCTTCCCTTTTTTTCGCAAAAGCTAAAACTTGCGGCCTTTTATACGGGTATTAAACTGAACAAGTTATGAGCGGTAAGCGGTATCTTTTGCTGACAGTAATTAGCTGTTGCCTGGTGTTCTGCCAGGGTGTACAGGCGCAAACAAGGAATCTGATCGTTGTTTTTGATGGTTTACGGCCGGATTATATTACGCCGGAGATCATGCCCAACCTGTATCGCTTTAAGCAGGCAAATAGTTACGGCAATGCCAGCCATAGCGTATTTCCGTGTGTTACCCGGGTTAACTCCTCCGGGTATGCTACCGGGTCCTACCCCTGGAAGACGGGGATCCTGGGTAATAATATATTCCTGCCGATGGTGGACTCGCTACGGATCTTCAATACCGGGAACGCCAGGGACCTGATGGCGATTGACAGCGCTACGAACGGGCATCTGCTCACTACCCGGTCACTGGGAGAGATACTGCGGGACAATGGACAAAAGATGTTTGTTTTTAGTTCCGGCTCCAGCGGACAGGCACTATTGCAGAATCATACTGTAAACGGCGGGGTTATCAACCCGGAGCTTATTTTGCCGGCAGCGTTGAAAGCGGATGTTATCCAGACTTTAGGCAAAGCGCCCGCTCCCAATCATACGGACGGTTTTATAGGATTGCATCGCTGGGCCACAGATGCGCTGTTTCATTATGGATTGCCGGATAACGGCCCGGAAGTATGCGCCATCTGGTATTCCGATCCGGATGAAACGGCCCATGCCACGGGGGTGGGATCGCCGGCCACTATAAAATCGCTTGCCGGGGTGGATGAGCAGTTTCAGCGTATACTGGATACCTTACAGGCACGCCAGCTGACAGATAAGTTCAACATCATTATCACCGCAGATCATGGTTTCATCACTAATGGGGGAGGATCAGACGCATCGCTGACGGGTTTCCTCATCAAAGAAGGATGGAAAAGGGACAAAACCTCCGGCGATGTGGTGGTGGTAGACGGGGCCATTTTTGTGAAGGATCATGATCCGGCCCTCATCCGCAAAATGGTGGAAGGGCTGCAGGGGCAACCATGGGTTGGGCCGATCTTTACCCCCGCTAAGAAAGGAGGCGGCAATGAAGGAGTAGTAAAAGGAACGCTGTCTTTTGACGTTATTCACTGGGGCCATCCAAACAGGGCCGCGGATATATTGATCGCTTCGCCCTGGAATGATGGGGAAAACGCCTGGCATTTTAAAGGGATCACAGAGAAAAAAGGGGTAGCCAGCCACGGAGGGCTTAGTCCTTATGAGATCCATATCCCATTGATCCTGTCCGGGCCAGCTTTCAGGAAACATTATGTGTCTGATCTGCCCACTTCCAATGTTGATATTGTGCCTACGGTGTTAATGCTGCGGCATATCCCGGTTCCTGCCGCTATGGATGGCCGGGTGATGGAAGAGTTCCTGGTCCATCCCGGCACTAAGGCGCCACCGGCGGTGAAAAAGGAAACGGTGCGGGTCAGCTCGTCTTTCAGCTGGGGCACTTATGAGCTGGAGGCATCCCTGATAAGGATTGGCGGGCATTATTATTTTGACAATGCGCAGGCAAAGCGTACATATAAAAAGGGAGCATAGACTTTATTCAGATAGAATAAATTTATTATATTAGGCTTTGTTAAAAAAATGGGAAATATGATCTCTACAAGTAATTATTCCGCACTACCTGACAGGAACCGGTTAAGAAACATCTGCAAAAGTATTGCCGTAATTGAGGCCATCATAGCGGAAGACTGGAATGACCGTTATTATACCTATAATTCCAAATGGGCGAAAAATAAGGAGGTAGCAAGCATGAGGGATGGAAGCGGCGATGAAATGTTAGTGCTGTTCACAGCTGACGGATGTGTAATAAATGGTCTTGCGCATGAATTTTATCCAAAGGATAAAGCAAAACTGACACAAGGGCTTCCTGGAATTTATAACGAGTTTATGTTTGGCGAGCCGGTGCAAACCATCGGGACCACGTTCTGTATCTGGGCAAACAGCGATGGCGCCTGGCAAATTGGGCAGCCGGAGAGTTTTGCAGATGGTTCGGAGGGGCTGCTGGGGATATTTGACGGCCAACCTGAAACGTATATTGATTGGGCGACAGATTACTATGAAGATGATTTTGAGGCCAATGAAGACGTGCTGAAAACGATAACGGACATATACCAGGGGCATACCTTAACAACAGCCATGGTGCTTACTATTAATAAAGAATTTGATCACTGGGAACAGCTAAAGGAAGATCTGGAAGAAATTGATTATCCTAATGAGCTGGAGTAACCTATTTATCTGACCATTTTGCTGATATCAGCAAAATGGTCATGAATGCGTGCTACCGGCCATTCCTTCTCCAACGCCGGGTTCCTGATTCCTGTTCAAATTGCTCTACTTTCTCACTTACATGCACATTGGCCCATTCTTCCAGGGCTGAAAGCACGGGCGACAACGCGTGGCCTTTTTCCGAAATCTGGTAAGACACCTCCGGCGGAAAACCGGACTTCTCTTGTCGCAGAATAAGCCCATCGGCTTCCAGTTGTTTTAACTGATCGAGTAAAACCTTTTTGGTGATCTTTGGTATGATACGCCATAGCTCTGTGAAACGCATTTCAGGGGTATGGGAGATATAATACAGGATCATTGGCTTCCATTTCCCGGAAAGTATTGTCAGGGCTACATTCAGGCCACAATGCTTGTACTCGTTATTCTTCATGGTTACCAAATTGTGAACAGGTTACATATATGTGACCTTCTTGGCGGCAGCGATGAAGCTATTCATCTTTGCCACTCAAATATAATTCATTTTATGAACGTTCAATTATTGCGGAATGCTACGCTTGTTGTGCAGGTCAACGGTAAGACTATTTTGGTAGATCCCATGCTGGGGGCCAGGGACAGCTATGATCCTATCCCATATACGGATAATGGCCTTCGAAATCCTTTAGTAGACCTGCCAATAAATGAAGCCCAGCTGCAGGCGCTCATTGGCCAAACGGATGCTATATTGCTCACGCATCTGCACATTGATCACTGGGACCCGGCTGCCCAGCAAATGCTGCCAAAACAGCTGCCGGTATTTTGTCAGCCGGTAGACGCGGAAACGATCCGGGCCTCCGGTTTTACGAATGTAATACCTGTTACGGATGAATTGTGCTGGGAAGGCATCACCATCTACCGTAGCGTTGGCAGACATGGTGTGGGCGCCATTACGCAGCTAACGGGGGCCGTATCCGGTTATGTGATCACAGCAGGAGAGGAGCGGCTCTATATTGCCGGGGATAGCATCTGGTGCGATGAAGTGGCGCAAACACTGGACAGGTTCAGACCTAACCGGATCGTATTGAACGGCAGCGCAGCCCGTTTTGTTATTGGAGATCCCATCATTATGAATATTGCCGATGTTATCACGGTCTGTAAATACGCTCCCCTGGCCCAGGTGTATGTGGTACATATGGAATCCGTTAACCCATCCACCGAAAGCCGGGCAGATGTTAAGACTGCACTGGCGGACCATAGTTTAAGCCATCGCTGCCATGTGCCGGATGATGGGGCGTATTTGTTTAAATAGGCGTTAAGGAAAAAGGCCGCTCGTTCTAGGAGCGGCTTTGTTTTTTTTAGGCTGTACGGCCCTAAGGAGGCCTATAAAACAGCTTTCTTAAACCAGTTTAAGGGCCAGGACATTTTTGTTACGCAACTTTGCCATAGCAAACAAAAATGCTCAATTATGTCAAAAGTTATTAAACATCGTTTAGATGTCTGGAAAGAAGAACCATCCTACTGGGATCATATTGCAGCTATAGAAAAACGCATATATGAATCATCTGTGCCTAACAGCCTCATAGAGCTTATTAAGATCCGTGCTTCACAGATCAATAAATGCGCTTACTGTATTGATTACCATACCTACGAAGCCTTAAAGGGCGGGGAACTGCAGCGCAGGATCTTTGCCCTTTCCGCCTGGCAGGAAAGCCCTCTCTTTGCCGAAAGCGAAAAAGCGGTGCTTCAAATGACGGAAGAGATCACCCATATCTCTGTTCATGGTGTGGCTGATGAAACCTATGAAAAGGTAAAGGCTTATTTTAACACCAGCGAAATAGCGGATATCATTATCTGCATCTGTCATATCAACTTTTTGAACCGCGTAGGTGTTTCCACAAAGACGACAGTATCCTGAGAAAGCGCTTTCCCCGGTTTTCCGGGGTAGATGGATCAGTTTTTAAAATAAGGTAATATGAGTATCAATAAACCTAAAGCCGTTGCCGGCATTAAGATACCAGACAGTGCGATAGCCGGGCAGGCTACTGAATTGTTGCTTGAACATGGTACAGAGTTCTTGTACAATCATTCATTGCGGACGTTTGTATTCGCCTCTCTGGGAGCAGTGAACAAAAAGGTACAGTATGATCCGGAGCTGTTGTATGTTAGTTCGGTTTTTCATGACCTGGGACTTACGCCACATTATAGCAGTCCGGATAAGGGATTTGAAATAGACGGGGCCAATGCGGCGCGTGATTTCCTACAGAGCCATGGGTTACCACACCAGGCGTTGCAATTGGTCTGGGACGCCATTGCCTTGCATACCATCCCTGGCGTGGCGCCGTATAAAGAAGCGGAAGTGGCGTTATTGAATTATGCCGTGGCGCTGGATGTAGTGGGAAGAGGATACCAGGACCTCTCCGCACAACACCGGGAAGATATCGTTAAGCAGTTTCCGCGTACCGGTTTCAAGCAACAGATCATACCTACCTTCTTTGAAGGGTTCAAGCATAAGCCAGGCACCACCTATGGCACTATCAATGCCGATATCTGCGCTTTTATGATACCCGATTACCAGAGAGGGAACTTTTGCGACGCCATCCTGGCCTCTCCCTGGAGTGAATAAGGCCTATAAGGCCGGCAATTTCCAGGGAGCCCGGTAGGAAGGCGTGATGAGCGCGTTGGCGGCGGTATTGTTATTGAAACGGTGCTCGTTATTGTTCCATGTGAGGGTGGATCCGGTGCGCAGGGCTATATTACCCATATGCGCATATACGGCTGCCAGACGGCCCGTTTCAACAGGGCATACCGGTTCTTTGCCCGTGCGTATACAGTCGATAAAATCCTTCATGTGGAGATCGTGGGAGTCAGTGCCGGTTTGTTTGGGTACTGCGGGTACCTTGGGTTTGTTGTCTACTATTTCAGGGAATATCTCCATCTGTTCCCGGTTAATTACCATGGTGGCATCGTTGCCTATGAAGGCCAGGCCGTATGACAGGCCATAGGGGCCATTCTGGACCCCGGCAGTATTTTCCCAGCTGATGATTTGATCCTTTAGCTGGTAGGTGACCTGCATGGTATCAAAGGTCTCGTGGGCATGATCCGGGTAGCTGAAATTACCACCGGCAGCTACTACGGAGAGCGGGAGGTCCCGGGTGTCCTTTGCCCAGAGGGCCATATCCAGCAGGTGTACGCCCCAGTCTGTCATAAGGCCGCCACCATAGTCCCAGAACATACGCCAGTTGCCATGGAAGCGCGTACGGTTAAAGGACCGGGCAGGGGCGGGGCCTAACCAGCGGTCGTAATCAACGCCGGCAGGTACCGGCTCGTCCGGCATTTTAGGCTGACCAATACCATAGTTGAAATTGGCCCATATATTCACTTTCCGGAGTTGGCCAATGTCACCGGCTTTTATACGGTCCATGGCATTTTTCCAGATAGTGCCGCTGCGCTGTTGTTGTCCTACTTGTACGATCCTTTGATGTTTCCGGGCAGCTTTTACCATCAGGTCGCATTCTGCAATGCTGTTGGCCAGTGGTTTTTCGACATAGATGTGTTTGCCGGCCTGGCAGGCTTCCACAAAGGGGAGGCAATGCCAGTGGTCTGGCGTACCAATGATAACGGCGTCGATATCCTTATTTTCCAGCAGTTTCCGGTAGTCTTTGTATTGCAGGGGGCGTTTGCCCTGGATCTTTTCCACTTCTGCGGTGCGTTTATCCAGTATGTCCTGGTCCACATCACAAAGGGCGCCACAGGTTATGCCGGGTAATTTAAGGGCATTCTGCAGGTCGCCAAAGCCCATATTCCTGCATCCGATGAGGGCGATATTGATCTTGTCATCAGCGGCAGTTTGTGCCGCTGCCAAAGCGCCGGGAGCGAGGTGGGTGAGGCCGGCAACTGCCGCGGCTTTGGAACCGGTGATGATGAAGTCTCTTCTGGAAAAGGGCATGGTGGTAATGGTTTGTATTAAAAATACGTAATTATCTGCAGGCTGCACCCGTGGGATGGAATGGAGCTAACAGGGGTGCATATATCATCCGCCCGATTGTTGCCATATGGTTTTCAATCTAAGAAGTATCAGGGGCGCGGTTATCAAATTTCAACCAGCCTTTTCTCAAAATAAATAGTGCCTTTAATGGGGCTGTATCTATATGGCGCTATTTCATAAAAGCCCAGATAATGGTATAATTCCTGCGCTTTTGTTTGCCCTGGGACCGTGTCCAGGCGCATATATTCATAATGTAGCTGCCCGGCCGTCCGGATCGCCATTTCCAGCAGCTGTTTGCCTATTTTCAAACTTCTGTGATCAGGGTTTACATACAGTCGTTTGAGTTCCGCTATCCCGTCTGCAAACTTGCGTACCCCCGCACAACCTACAGCGTTTTCATTGTCAACGAAACATAGGAGTAAGGCCCCTTCGGGCGCTTTATATTGTTGGGCAATGCCGTCCAGTTCCTGCTGAAAATCCTGGTAACTCAGATCGAAATCTAAAGAACGGGCATATTCTTCAAATAATATCCTGGCTTGTTCGAAGTCACGGGTTGTTGCTGCTATTTTAAGCTGAACGTTGGGCATGTATAAATGTTTCTTTGTGAAGGATCTCACCTAAAGATCAAAGGTAATTTAAACTATTTGACTTTGGCAACTATTAGTATAGTAAAAGGATAAAATATTGGAGGATGTTATCATGTGAATATTGCCGGCGGCCTGCATATATCATAAATATGGTTATTTTGGGGGATTATATTTTCACGTTTAAAAGCCTGTTAAAATGACCAGTATCTCATTCAGCCGCCGTCAGGCATTAAAGACCCTTGGTGTAGGATTAAGCGCCAGCTTGCTCAAATTACCCGCCACTGCAAAGGCACATCGTCCCGTATCAGGAAAGGCCTTTAAATACTCCCTTAATATGAGCACCATCCGCGGGCAGAAACTGGGCTTTGTAAAGGAGCTGGAAATTGCGTCTAAAGCCGGCTTTTCTTCCGTAGAAATATGGATAGATACGCTGCAGGCGTACCTGCGGAATGGCGGCACGGCTACGGAGGCCAAAAGGATCATTGAAGACCTGGGGCTGACGATTGAAAATGCCATTGGTTTTGCCCGCTGGATCGTGGATGATGAGACCACGCGCAAGTCGGGCCTTGCGCAGTTACAGCAGGAAATGGAGATGCTGGCAAAGATAGGTTGCAAGCGGGTAGCGGCGCCGCCGGCGGGCGCTAACAGCAGCGGGGCTGCGTTAATAGACCTGAATGTAATTACGGAAAGATACCTGACCATCCTAAAGATGGGAGCGGAGACCGGGGTAAAACCCATCCTGGAAATGTGGGGCTCATCACCCAACCTGAAGAAGATCAGCCAGGTGATGTATGTAGCCACAGAAACCGGGCATAAAGACGCAACAGTCTTACTTGATACCTTTCATATATTTAAAGGCGGTTCCAGTTTTGACAGCGTACCGCTGGTGGGGCGGAAGGCGATGGATATCATGCATATCAACGATTATCCTGCGGGCATACAGCCGGATAAGATCTCAGAGCCGGACCGTATTTATCCCGGGGATGGCATAGCGCCGTTGAAACAATTACTAAGCAGTATACAATACCCTGATCATCCGGTCGTGCTGTCGCTGGAAGTTTTTAATAAAAGCTACTACCAGCAGGATGCTTTGCTGGTGGCGAAGACCAGCCTGGCGAAAATGAAAGCGGTTGCAGAGGAGAGGTAATGTCATGATAATGGCGACACCTCCTCGCTTTACGAAAGATCATGGACAAATTTTTCTTCCTTACTACTACGCATAAAGGTTGCGTACCCGTCTGGTATCTTTGTTAAGTAACGTTGCAACATTACCAGATTGTTTAACCCGATTTTAAAACCATGTAAATGTAACCCGTTCCCCAAAAGGACCCCTGTTCCTGAGCGCGCCGCTCATTTCCGGCGCTGTCACCGGCGCATAGAACGTGACAGCAGCTATCTCTACACCATTATTAAAAATTAAGCGTAATCAGTTATGTTAAAGTCAAGAATTTACCAGCAGGTAGACAATTCCCTCAATCAAGGTACCCCAGGCCATTTAGGCAGATCCGGTGATGCGGCTGCCGGCGGCGTTATCTCCACCGTAGCCACCATTGATAACCGTGAGCTGGCCAATGCAGACGGTGTTATCCAATTATCCGGCTCCGGCAGGATCTCTAATGTAGATCCGGAAGCAGCTACAGCTGATGACCTGGTATTAGTGTTTGGCGCTGACCGGGATCTGCACCATGAGTTTGTGTTATTTGACCAGGTATTTACCGGCGACGTTAGTTTCAGGATCGATATCCAGTTTGTGCTGGCTGCGGGCGATACTTATACCGGTATCTCTACGGTATCTTTCTCTACCGGCGAGCAGATCACCCAACCTTTTAATGTTTTTTATACCGGTCGCAATAACTTCACCAATATCCGGTTCAGGAATACAAAGCTGTCTAACAGCAACGTACAAACGTCTGTTCAGATGTTTAACGTACTGCTTTTCAAATAGCAGTTTTTTGGTGAACGTAGCGGGGCCGGCCAGGGATATCTGGCCGGCCCTTTTTAATGACGGGGCATGCCTTATAAAAAATACAATAATTAACAGAAATATTACAATGGATGATGACGGGTGAATGCCTAACTTTGGCGCGTAACCAATTAAATATACAACTATGAAGCGTACAGCCAAAGCCCATTGGAACGGCTCATTACAAGAAGGTCAGGGAGAACTTACTTCCCAGAGCACCGTGTTGAATAATACCAATTACTCATTTAAGACGCGTTTTGCTGATGGTATAGGTACCAATCCGGAAGAGCTGCTGGCAGCAGCGCATGCCGGTTGTTTTACCATGGCTGTAAGCGCCGCCTTAACCAAGGCTGGTTTTACCCCTAATGATCTTAATACAGAGGCTATCCTGGACCTGGATATGCAGTCACTGAGCGTGACCGGTATCCACCTGGAGATCAAAGGCGCGCCTATTGACGGCGTAAGCGAGGCCCAGTTTAAAGAGATTGCGGAAGGCGCCAAAGCAGGTTGTATTATTTCAAAAGCGCTGAGCGTGCCCATTACGCTGGGCGTTACTTATGCCTGATCTTGTTTGCAGGCGATCTTATGGAGGGTGTATCAGGTATGGTACACCCTATTTTATTTAGGTATTTGATGGAGACGGGATATATTATTTACCATTGATCCATTTATCCTGGAATTCAATTTTCGTGCTGGCCATTTGGTCGATGAGCGTTTCGATATTGTCGCCGCTGAGCAATAATGAGCGTTGTTCCTCCCTCAGGAACCGGGCGTTCACCATATGATCCAGGAAGCTGTTCAAATGATCATAATAGCCATTTATGTTCAGCAGGGCACAGGGTTTGGCATGGTAGCCCAGCTGGTTCCAGGTATACACTTCCATGATCTCCTCAATGGTGCCAATGCCGCCGGGCAGCGCCAGGAACCCGTCGCAGAGCTCTGCCATCCGGGCCTTGCGCTCGTGCATTGTCTTTACCACTACCAGCATGGTGAGGCCTGTATGGGCAATTTCCTTTTCCACCAGTCTTTCCGGGATCACGCCGGTCACTTTTCCGCCCCTGGAGAGAACGGCGTCTGCCAGTCTGCCCATGAGGCCAAGATGGCTGCCGCCATATACCAGTTCCATATTACGGGTTACCAGCAGTTCTGCCAGCTGGTCGCAGGCCTGGAGATAGGAGGAGTGGTTGCCGGTATTGGAACCACAGAATACAGTTAAGCTTTTCATGAATGTTGTTGGATTGTGACAAATGTAGGGAATGGGCCACGAAAATGGAAGGCAGCGTAGCATGACCGGTTTTGGCGATTGTCTGCTAATCTGTTTGAATTTTGCTAGTTTTGCATGTTATAAGTAGTATAGCCATGGAAAAGACGGAGAATATAGAAGAATTTTACCGGCGGAAACTAAACTGGATGCCAGACAACCTGAAACGGGAAATAGGCCATTTTAATGTTTTCCGGATGAAGGAATTTGTTGGCCCTAATGCGGCGCCGGCGCCTTTCAGCCGTAAGGATTTTTATAAGATCACCCTTGTTAAGGGCCGGAACCGGTATTTCTATGCCGATAAGACGGTTGAGATAGCCGATGCTGCGCTGTTGTTCTCCAACCCGATGATCCCCTACAAATGCGAGCACCTGGATGAGCAGCAGGACGGTTGTTTCTGCATTTTTACAGAAGCCTTCTTTTCGCAGTTTGGCAATATCCGGGAATATCCTGTCTTTCAGCCAGGCACCAGCCCTTTTTTCTCACTGAAGGGTGAGGAGCTGAAGGAGGTGCAGGCTATTTTTGAGCGGCTGTTTGCGGAGATCAAAACAGAATATGCCTTTAAATATGATCTGATACGGGCGCTGGTGCTGGAACTGATCCATAAAGCCATGCGCATGACGCCTGTGGATACCACCTTTTTTACTGACAGCAATGCCAATACCCGTATTGCGTCTTTATTCGTGGAGTTGCTGGAGCGGCAGTTCCCTATTGAGTCGCCCCAGCAGAAAATGCAGCTGCGTACGCCGGCAGACTTTGCCACCCATCTTTCTGTACATATTAATCACCTGAACAGGTCTTTAAAATCTGTGACCGGCCATACCACTTCCGGGCTCATCGCGGAGCGTATTATCCAGGAAGCGCGTATCCTGCTTAAACATACGGACTGGAACGTTGCTGAAGTTGGCTACTGTCTTGGATTTGAAGAACCATCCCATTTTATAGCCTTCTTTAAGAAGAACATGCAGCAAACCCCCAATGCTTTCCGGAAATAAAAGACTTGTTTGAATTTTGCTATTTTTTGTTTGATTGCGGTTATACAAAGCAAGCAGATAACCCTGAACTTTGTGCACGCAAGATCAAACAATAGCCATCATGAAATACAGGAAACTAGGAAATACAGACGTAGCATTATCTGCTACAGGCCTGGGTTGCATGGGCATGAGCCATGCCTATGGCGTACCCGATGACCAGGAATCCATCGCCACCCTGCATAAAGCGCTGGACCTGGGTATTAATTTCTGGGATACGGCGGATATCTATGGCGCCGGTAAAAATGAGGAGCTGATATCAAAGGTACTGGTACCTAACCGCGACAAAGTATTTATTGCCACCAAGTTTGGATTTACGAATATGGCATTGGGCGGCGGCAATATGAGCGCCACGCTGGACGTATCTCCCGCCTATATGAAAACGGCGGTAGAAGGCAGCCTGCGGCGGCTGGGCATTGATGAGATAGATCTTTATTATGCCCACCGTATTGACCCCAATGTACCGGTAGAGGAGATGGTAGGCGCTATGGCTGAGCTGGTAAAAGAGGGTAAGGTAAAGTACCTGGGGCTGTCAGAAGCATCTGCGGCTTCCATCCGTAAGGCGCATGCGGTACATCCAATTGCCGCGCTGCAGAGCGAATATTCCCTGCTTACCCGGGGCGTAGAAGCGGAGATACTGCCCACTTTACGGGAGCTGGGTATTTCGTTTGTGCCATTCAGCCCGCTATCCAGGGGTCTTATGACCAATGACAGTATTGATATGAGCCAGGCGCCGGATAATGATTTCAGGAGAACCTCTCCCCGTTATAGTGGCGACCATCTGCAAAATAACCTGTCGCTGGCGCAGGCCTTCCGGCAGTTTGCGGAAAGCAAAGGCTGGACAGCCGCACAGCTGGCACTTGCCTGGGTACTGAACCAGGGCGACGACATTATTCCCATTCCCGGCACCAAGAAACAGAAATACCTGGTAGAGAATGCGGCCGCGGCAGATATTCAGCTATCACAGGAAGACCAGGCCGCCATTGCGGGCATCCTGGCCCAATACCCCAATGTAGGGGAACGGTACAATGAGTTCAACGCGAAGATGGTGAACCATTGAACCGGTGAAAGCTCCATTCAGGGATAAGGATGCATTGCTGCCGGATGCGGTGAAAAAGGATATTGACCAGTTCAATGTATTTCCGTTGGATGCCTATATAGGCGTGCATCCGCAGCCATGGCCCTATAGCCGGCGGGATTATTATAAGATAAGCCTGGTGCTGGGCCGGAATGTGTATCATTATGCCAACCGCTCTATTGAAACAAAGCCGCCTGCATTGTGTTTTGGCAACCCGCTGATACCTTATAGTGTTGAGCAGCTGGATCCCCTGCATCAATCCGGGTACTGCTGTGTGTTTACCGCGGCATTCTTCGAGGGGCTGGGCGTATTGCAGGATTACCCGGTGTTTAAGCCGGGCGGCGATCCTGTTTACCAGTTGAATGCCGGGGAAAAGGAGGAGATAGCGGGCATCTTTGCGCGGATGCAGGCGGAGATCAATAGCAACTATCCATATAAATACGATGTGCTGCGGGCCATTGTGCTGGAGCTGCTGCACCGCGCTCCTAAACTGCAGCCGGCGGAGGCATTCACCCAGCAAGGCAGCGACCGGATAAGTGCTTGTTTCAGGGAGTTACTGGAAAGACAGTTTCCCGTTCGGCCCAACCCGCCGCGGGCCATATTACGGGCGCCGGCGGAATTTGCCCGTTGCCTGGGCGTATCTGTAGCGCAGCTGAACCGGGCATTAAAGACGGAGCAGGATAAAAGTACCAGCGCATGTATCACAGACCGGCTTTTGCAGGAAGCGCAGGGACTGTTGAAGCATACGGACTGGCCCATTGCAGATATCGCCACGGCGTTAGGATTTAGGGCGCCTGCGGAGTTTATCCGCTTCTTTGAGGAAAACGCGCGGCAATCGCTCCGGGCTTTCCGCCTGTGAGGCCCCGGCAGTTAAAATTATCGTTAACGGGCAGGCCGGTAGTTGTTTCCTATTATCCAATTCATGTTTTTTGTTGAAAGATCAATCACCGTACGGAGCTTTGCAAGGCTCTGCTAAAAAATCAATGTATTATGGCAACTACAAATGTAACAACGACAAACGTCAGGGCTTTTGGCGCCAATGCGGCTGATGAGGCGCTGGCTGCTATGTCTATTCAACGGCGGGAGCCCACCCCGCATGATGTCGAGATCGAGATCATGTACTGCGGTGTTTGTCACTCTGATCTGCACACTGCCCGCAACGAATGGCATGGCACTGTTTACCCCTGTGTGCCTGGCCACGAGATCGTAGGCAAGATAGTGCGGGTAGGTGATCACGTAACCCGTTTTAAAACAGGTGATCTGGCCGCAGTGGGTTGTATGGTGGATTCCTGCCAGGAATGCGAGCAATGTAAGATAGGGCAGGAGCAATACTGCGAGGTAGGTTTTACCGGCACTTATAATGATCCGGACCTGCACCAGGAAGGCAAACGGACCTTTGGCGGTTATTCTGAGCGCATTGTGGTGAACGAAAAATTTGTGCTGCGCGTACCGGAGAACCTGGAGCTGGCCGCTGTAGCGCCTTTATTATGCGCAGGCATCACTACCTATTCCCCGTTAAGGCACTGGAATGTAGGCCCCGGCACAAAAGTAGGCGTGGTAGGTATAGGCGGTCTGGGGCATATGGCCATTAAACTGGCGCATGCCATGGGCGCGCATGTAACCGTATTCACCACCTCAGAAAGCAAACGTGCAGACGCTATGCGCCTGGGCGCTGATGAAGTGGTACTTTCCAGCGACGCCGATGCAATGGCTAAAAAAGCCAAGAGCCTGAACTTTATCCTGGACGCCGTTTCTGCCAGCCACGATATCAATGCTTACCTGCAGCTGTTAAAGCTGGATGGCACACTGGCGCTGGTGGGCGCGCCGGAGCATCCACTGCCGGTAGCTGCGTTTAACCTGTTACTGCCCCGCAGGAACTTCAGCGGCTCCGCCATTGGCAGTATTGCAGAAACCCAGGAGATGCTGGATTTCTGCAGCAAACACGGGATCGTTTCAGACATTGAGCTGATCAACATACAGCAGATCAACGAAGCCTACGAACGCCTGCTGAAAGGCGATGTACGCTACCGTTTTGTGATAGACATGAAGTCTATTGCCGGCAACTGATGCTGACAGCCAAAGATTATTAATCCATTGCTGTGAATGTATGTTTACAGTAAATACTATTAAACCCTTTTTTGACAGATGAAGTATAATTATGTAGGGAACACCGGCCTGCGGGTATCTGAGCTGTGTTTTGGCACCATGACCTTTGGCGGCCAGAGTGCAGGTATATGGGGACATATCGGCAAACTGCAGCAGCAGGATGTGAATGATATGATGAAGACCGTGATCGAAACAGGCATCAACTTTATAGATACGGCCAATGTATATTCCCTTGGACAATCAGAACAGCTGCTGGGGCAATCCCTGAAAGACCTGGGTATTCCCAGGCATGAGATAGTGATAGCCACCAAAGTGCTGGGAAGGATGAGCGAAAAACCCAATGATGTAGGGCTTTCCCGCTATCATATCTTTAATTCCGTAGATCAGAGCCTGCAACGTTTACAGATGGATCATGTGGACATCCTGTACGTACATGGCGTAGACCCTTATACGGAGATAGAAGAGATCTTACGTTCGCTGAACGATATCGTGAACAGCGGTAAGGTGCGGTATATTGCGATCTGTAACTGGCCTGCATGGATGGTAGCTAAGGCCCAGGCAATAGCATTCTATAACGGCTGGCATAAATTCATGGGGCTGCAGCATTACTATTCTGTAGTAAGCCGTGATATTGAGCATGAGCTGGTACCGATGGCGGCAAACCATAACTTGTCTATCTTCCCCTGGAGCCCGCTGGCAGGCGGTTTCCTGACCGGTAAATTTACCCGGGAAGGCGGATCTGCCGGTTCCCGCAGGGAAACGTTCGACTTTCCGCCAATCGACAAGGAGAAAGCATATGATACGGTGGATGTGATGAAGACCATTGGTCAGCAATACAATGCCACGCCTGCGCAGGTAGCGCTGGCCTGGGTACGGCAGCAACCGGGCGTTACCAGCACCATTATTGGCGCTAAAACGACCGAACAGCTGCATGCCAATATCGCTTCCACAGATATTATGCTGTCTGCAGATGATCTGAAAAAGCTGGATGCGGTGAGCCCCCTGCCTGCCCAGTATCCCGGGTGGATGGTGGCCCGCCATAAAGGACAGCGGGATCAATAAAGATCATGACTATCAGTACCTTCATAAAACGGGGGGCGTCTGTTAAGATGCCCCCCGTTTTTTTTACAGATGAGTAAGTGATCTGGCGACATCTTCCGGTGATTTAGCCGGGATGATGTACCTTTACATTTGAAATTTGCAAAAAAGGTGCATCATGAATAGATCACTTGAAAAGTTCTACGAGGACCTTACGGGTGCAACAGGTGTTGATCTGAGTTCCTTACTGCCGCCTGATATCCATAAAGAGATAGGCCATTTTAATGTATTTAACATAGCGGAGGTGATGCAGGGCATCCGCAAAGACCGCACTATGCCGTATAACCGGCGGGCGTATTACAAGATAAGCCTGATCACTGGCCGTAACCGGGCGGAGTATGCAGATAAGGTGATTGAAATTGAAGATAGTGCGCTGTTGTTTGGTACGCCCAAAGTGCCCTACCATTGGCTGCCGGAGAACCTGGACCAGAAAGGGCATTTCTGCATATTTACGGATGAGTTCCTGGTAAGGACCAAGAGTGGCGTTATGCTAGATGAGCTGCCTATATTTAAGTCCGGCGGTTATCCTGTTTTCCAGGTATCAGCAGAAGAGGTAGCGGAGCTGAACCAGATCTTTGTAAAGATGCACCGGGAATTAGTTTCTAATTATGCCTATAAATACGATCTGTTGCGTAATTACGTATTAGAGCTGATCCATTACGGGCAAAAGCTGCAGCCGGCTACGGCGTTGTATCCTACGCATAATGCGGCTGCCAGGGTATCTTCCCTGTTTATTGAATTGCTGGAAAGACAGTTCCCTATTGAGTCTCCGCAGCAGCAGCTAAGCCTGCGGACGGCCAAAGATTATGCGGACCGGCTGGCGGTGCATGTAAACCATCTGAATAAAGTATTAAAGGAACAAACGGGTAAAACCACTACAGCCCTGATCTCCGGCCGGGTAACTAAAGAGGCCATGATCCTGTTGAAACAAACGGATTGGACGGTTTCTGAGATCGCCTGGTCGTTGGGATTTGATGAAGTGGCGCATTTCTCTAACTTCTTTAAGAAGGAAGCGGGGATGGCCCCGTTGAAGTACAGGGCCTGAGATTATTTGAATTTTGTAAGAAAAGAGTGGTAGCGTACTATTAATTGTTTCGGTGTAGAGGACCTGAGCACAACCGCCTTTCTTACCAGGTCTACATCCATTTTCTTATACTGATTTAATAGTACCACCATCTACCCGTAACACTTCACCAGTCACATAATCTGCCCAGGGGCTGGCCAGGTACGCCACTGCGGCGGCAATTTCTTCCGGCCGGCCAAAGCGGCCAATATCATTGGGCACTATATCGCGCACCGCCCCTTTCTCCATATCCTCCAACTGATCGCCCCAGCCGAATTTGGGGGCTATGTTCCTGAGCCATGTTTCTATGCCGGGCAGCAGGATAGCGCCCGGCGCCACTACATTGGAGGTAATACCGGAGTCTTTGAGCTCCCGGGCCAGGGATACAGCCAGGTTGTGCCGGGCTGCCAGGGAGGCGTTATAATGGGGCAGGGAGGCGATAGGTTGTACGGCCAGGCCACCGCCAATCTGGATAATACGGCCCCAGCCCAGTGGCCGCATCTGTGGCAATAGACGCTGTACCATGCGCACGCCGGATACTACATTTTGTTCGTAGGTGTCTACCCAGCTGGAGGAGCTGGTGTCTGTCCAGCCGCTATGCGGGTATGCGCCTGCGTTGTTCACCAGTATATCTATCTGGCCGTTTGCCAGGGCGGCCGCTGCCACGGCGTCCGCGCCGGCGTCTGTGGAGAGGTCGCCGGTAGTGGCGAAGGCTTTACCGCCTGCTGCCTGTATGCTTTTTGTTACGGCCTGGGTGCGGGCTTCATCGCGGCCATGCACGATCACTGCTACGCCTTCTGCCGCCAGGAGGCGGGCAATGGCCTCGCCCAGCCCTGCGCTGGAGCCGGTGACAAGGGCTCTTTTACCTGATAATTTTAAGTCCATGATATATTCCTTTTTTCGGTAGCACAAAGTTACCGTGAGCAGGAGGGGTGTTGTTTGCGGGATTCAATCCAATGTTTGCGCAAATCAAATATCCGGGGTGGTGAGGATATAGAAAAAAAGCGCTGCATTTATTATTTTTAGCCCCCGGTACGTAAATCCAGGAGGTAATCTTTGAGCGCAGTGGATCCACAACAGGAAGAGCGGGCGTTGCTGCTACAGGTAGCAGCCGGAGACGAAGCCGCTTTTACCCAGCTATTCAACCAATACTATCCGCTGTTGTCTACCCATGTATTCCGCATTACCCGTTCCCAACAGGAAACGGAAGAGATTGTGCAGGATGTATTCTTTAAAATATGGATAACACGCGAAAGCCTGTGCCATGTAACGGCGTTCCGTGCCTACCTGTGGGTGATCGCCAAACACCGTGCATTAAATGCCCTGCAGAAAACAGCGCGGGAGCGCAGCAATCTTACGGCCTACCTGCAAGGACAAACGGAAACAGACAGCGTGGATGATGACCTGCAGCAGCTGCACTCGCTGATCGATGAAGCCATCCGCCAGTTACCGCCCCAGCAACAGAAGATCTACCTGTTAAGCCGCCGCGAGCGTTTGCGGCAGGCAGAGATAGCCGCCCGTACGGGGCTTACCGTAGCCACGGTAAAGAAGTACATGCAGCTGGCCGTTGCATCTATCAGCGATTATATTAAGGACAGACATCCCCTGCTGGCCATCCCCATTTTCCTGCTCCGGAAGTTTTTTTAAAAAAATTCCTGTTCCCATATCTACTTTTTGCCGGTTGGGTTTGTCCTTATACAAACCACCAATCATCTCATCCATGACAAGCAGGGAACGTATACAACATTTGTTTGAGCTTTATTACGAAGACAGGATCAGCCGTGAAGAGGAAACTGAGTTGATGGCGTTAATCGCCGGGGACCCCGCTGCGCGGGAGGTATTGCCGGTTTTACTGCAACGGCACTGGGAATCACTGCCGGTAGCCGATCCGCAGTTTAGCGCGGACCAGGGCGCGGGGATATTACAGCATATACTGGGCAGCGGTAACAAACGTGTGATACCGTTATACCGCCATGGCTGGGCTGCCGCAGCGGTGATACTGGTGTTGATCATGGCTGGCATTATCCTATGGCAGCAGCGTATGCCGGCGCCGCCGCAGATCAGCCAGGCGCAGGCGCCGGTAATATTGCCGGGCAGTAATAAGGCGGTGCTGGTATTGGCAGATGGGGCCACCGTAATGCTGGACAGTACCGGCCGCCAGGTGATACAACAGGGCAGGACAACGGTTAGTCAGCAGGGTGGGCGCCTGGTGTACAAGGCCGGCAATAACGATGCGATGGTAAGTAATAATACCCTGCGTACGCCCAAGGGCGGACAGTTCCGGCTTACGCTGCCGGATGGCACCGGCGTGTGGCTGAATGCCGCTTCGTCCATCACTTACCCTACTGCGTTTACCGGTAAGGAGCGTAAGGTGGCCGTGACCGGCGAGGTATATTTTGAAGTAGCCGCCAATGCTGCCCAACCGTTTATGGTAAAGGTGAACAATGCTACGGATATACAAGTGTTGGGCACACAGTTCAATGTAAATGCCTATGCAGATGAAGCGGCCATCAATACCACGCTGTTGCAGGGCAGCGTACGGGTGGCAGCCGGCGCCGGGAAAAGCGTTGTGCTAAGGCCGGGACAGCAGGCGCAGACAAGTGGGGAGAATGAGCTGCGCGTGCTGGATCATGCAGACACGGAGCAGGCAGTGGCCTGGAAGAACGGCGTATTCAATTTTAACGGCAAGGGCTTAACGGAAGTGATGCGGCAGCTGGCCCGCTGGTATGATATAGAAGTGGTGTTTGCCGGTAAAGCGCCGGAACGCAAGTTTGGCGGTGAAATACAACGCAGCCTGCCCCTTTCTGCCGTACTGGAGATACTGGAAACAATGGACGTAAAATTTAAAATAGAAAATGAAAAGAAAGTGATCGTACTACCGGGATAACCGGTAAAGACCGTGCTGGAAAAAGAAACCGTTCTACGGGGAGGTAGAACGGCGGATGGTTCCGGCCGGTATGTAAATAAGGTCTGCTGAAGACATCATTTTTATTATCAACCAAAAACCTTTACAAAAGTATGCATTTTAAGGCTTTTTGTAACCGGGAAAGTATTGTCATGCCCGGAAGCCGTAGTAGACAAATACCGGCGCGAAATTTTAAGGACAGTTGCCGGTTAACCATTCTAGCACTGCGTGTTATGAAGTTATCAACCATCATCCTGCTGACCGCCTTTTTACAGGTAAGCGCCAGCAGTTATTCGCAGACCGTCACCTATGCCTGCAGGAACGAGTCATTAATGAATGTATTTAAAGCGATCAAACAACAGACAGGGTATGTGGTCTTTTATGACCAGGCCGTGCTGGATACGCTGGCAGGCGTAACGCTGTATGCAAAGGACCAGCCATTGGAGACCTTTATGAACAAAGCGCTGAAAGATCTGCCGCTGAGTTATACGGTGAAAGACAGAACGATCGTGGTCAGTAAAAAATCGCTGGTGAGCCAGCTGCTGGAACAGGCGGCCGGTAAGGAAACCCAGCCTTTCTACGGGAGGGTGGAGGATGAGGAAGGCCAGCCTGTTGAACGCGCCTCTGTGACCCTGCAGCCGCTGAATAAGCAGCGGGTAACGGATGTTACGGGATCGTTCAGTTTTGACAGCATACCGGAGGGCAACTATACCCTCACCATTACGCATGTAAACTATGTTAAACAAACAAAGAAGCTGAAGATGAAAGGCGAAACGGAATACACTGTGTTCCGTATGTATTCGCGGCGGCGGGAGCTGGCCGGTGTGGACGTATCGGCAGCCAGCACGGGCTATCAGAAGATAGACCCCACCGCCAATACCGGATCCTATAAGCTGATCACGGCCAAAGAGATAGAGGCCAATCCTTCCATTAACCTGATGGAGCGGCTGGAAGGCAAAGTACCGGGCGTACGTTTTGACGTAGCTAAAAACAAGATCCAGATCCGGGGGGATAATAATTTTGGCGCGGGCAGCAGCACGCCGCTGATCGTTATTGATGGTTTTCCTGCCATAGAACAGAACCTGGCCAACTACCCCGGTTCCACGTTTAGCGAGGGCGCTATCAATCCTAATTCCAACACGGGTATCCCTATTACCAACAGTACTATCCTCAGCGTATTTAACCCGGCAGATATACAGAGCATCACCTTCCTGAAGGATGCCGCAGCGGCTTCCATCTGGGGCTCCAGGGCGGCCAATGGCGTAATAGTGATAGAGACCAAGAAGGGGTTGCGTGGCCGTACCACGGTGAATGCCAACTCCACCCTGAGCGTATCTGCCATGCCGGATATGAACAACCTGAACATGATGAACAGCCGGGAGTATGTGGATTTTGAGAAAGAACTGTTTGACAAAGGCTACCTGCGCGGCGATCCTGTTGGCTACTGGCGTAATCCTAATGTAAGCGAAGCCTCCAATATCATGTATGCCGCCCAGCGCGGGGATATTACGGCCGCGCAGATGGACGCCCGATTGGAGCAGCTATCACAGCGCAACAATGTGGGCCAGATCCGTAAATACCTGTTACAGCAGGCTATTACCCAGCAACACAATCTTTCTTTGTCTGGCGGGGCTGCGAACAGCAGCTACTATATATCCGGCAACTACTCTGCCAACACGCCGGTGTTCAGGAACAATGACAGTAAGAGTTATTCCCTGCTGGCGAACCTTACCAATGATTTCTTTAATAAAAAGCTGACGGTGACCACGGGGCTGAACCAGTTATACAGCGACCGTAGAGTGAACAGCGCCGCCCAGCAGGCAATGAGCCCCGGCCAGTTTGGCCTGCGCCCCTATGATCTGCTGGTGGATGAGCAGGGCCAGCCTATTACCCGTGCTCTCCTCTTTAAACCGGAGGTGATAGACAGTTTTACCCGGATGGGTTACCTGCCCTGGACCTATAACCCGTTTGACGAGCTGCAATCCGGTAACAGCTACAAAACTACAGGTACCCGCCTTACCTCGCAGATACGGGCTAATATCGCAGATTGGCTGCATGTGGATTTTGCCGGCATGTACCAGCGCAATATCGTAGATATGGATGCGCTGCAGCAAATGAGCGCTTATGTGGTAAAGAACAAGATCAATGAAGGCACCACCTTCACCAATGGCAAGCCGGTGTACGGTTTTCCGAAGGGAGATATACTATATACCAGTCATAGCCTTACGGAAGATTATTCCCTGCGCGCGCAGCTGAATATTGATAAGACCTTTAACGATGTACATCATATCAGCATGATCGGCGGCAGCGAGATCCGGCAGTCGGCCGGTAGTGCCTATAGCCAGTCGCACTACGGATTTGACCAGGAAACCTATACCTCTATATCTGTGAATCCTACCACGCCGTATAAGAACATCTATGGCGCTACCTCTATCATTGGCGGCCAGAATACCTCCGTAGCCGTGTATAAATTGCGTTATCTCTCTTATTTCGGCAATGCCTCTTATGAGTACCAGCACCGTTATGCTATATCCGGCAGCGTGCGGTTTGACGATCATAACCTGGTAGGGGTAGAGCGGCGTAAAAGGGCTATTCCGCTATGGTCTGGCGGCTTACGATGGAATGTGGGCGGCGAGTCGTTTATGCGGGCGGCTATTAACAAATGGCTGAGCGGTTTATCCTTACGCGCCTCACTGGGAACGGGTGGTACCATCCCCTCCACCGCCACGCCGTTTGCCATCGTCAATATCAATGCCGCAGACCCGCTGAACTCACCTACGGGGTCTGCCACCTTAGGGATACCCGCCAACCGTGACCTTACCTGGGAAACCACCCGGCAGCTGAACTTTGGCATAGACGCCGGCGCTTTTGCAAACCGGCTGATGGTCACTTTTGATATCTATAGCAAACATTCTTACGGCATACTGGCTTCGCTGCCGGTAAACCCAACCTATGGGTGGCCTGAGCTGGCGTATAATACCGCTGATATGCACAGTAATGGCGTGGAGCTGAGTCTGACGGGAGATCTTGTCCGCGCAAAGAACTGGACATGGACGGCCAGCTATAACATTAGCCACAGCACGAGCAAAGTAACAGACAACCGTTTCCCTTTTTCGAACCTGAGCCCGTACGTTAACTCCATGCCCATTGCCGGTTACCCGGTAGATAACCTGTTCCTGTACCGCTGGGCAGGCCTGGATAATGCGGGGCAATCGCAGATCTATGACGCGCAGGGGAAGATCATCAGCTCCGCTGATGATACGGAGCTGAAACCGGAAGACCGGGTATATGTGGGGCGCACCACGCCGGCTTATTTTGGCGGCTTTTCGCAAAGCCTGCGTTACAAACAGCTGTCGCTGAATATAACAGCCGCCTATTACCTGGGTTATAAAGTGATGAAACAGGGCATTAATACTTCTTTCTATCCCACAGGCGACGCCTTCGAGGGGTTCCTGCAAACCAGTAAAGACCTGGTGAACCGCTGGCGCAAGCCCGGAGATGAAGCCTTTACCAACATTCCTGGCCTTACAAATTATAACGGAACGAGTATTAACCGTTATATGAACGCTACTGCCAACGTTATTGATGCGGATCATATACGCCTGCAGATGCTATCGCTGGGGTATACGCTGCCCGGCAAAGCGCTTACCCGGCTAAAAGTGGTAAAATCAGTGGTGGTGAACGGTTCCGTGAATAACCTGGGTATCATCTGGCGCAAGAACAAGGAGCATATAGACCCGGATTACATGTTTGCCGGATCTTATACCGGGTGGGCGCCTACGAAGAACTACTCATTTAATCTCAATGTTACTTTCTAATCTATGCCAATCATGAATAGGAGATATATCATATACCTGCTGGGCCTGTGGCTGCTGGCAGGCAGCGGTTGCCGCAAATACGTGGAAATAGAGCAGGTGGGTAAAAGGACCCTGCACCTGACCAAAGATTACCAGGGATTACTAAACGATCAGCTTACCATGGAGAATGCCTGCTTTTATCCGATGGTAGCGGCAGATGATATTGGCGCGCTGGATGATAACCTGCAGACCCGCATACCACAGGCCGCAGTGAACGTGTATACCTGGGCGCCGGATATATACGTGGATAATGATGATCCGGACTGGAATATCATGTATAAGCAGATCTATTACTGCAACCTGGTCATTGCCGGCGTAGCAGACAGTGATGGCGGTACAGGCGCGGAGAAAAAGAATATCAACGCCCAGGCCCTGGTACACCGGGCATTGGCTTACCTGAATTTGGTAAACGTATATGCCAAACAATATGACGCTGCCACGGCCGCTACTGATGCTGGCGTGCCGATGCCGGTAACGCCGGATTTTACCGGCAGCCTGCAAAGGGCCTCTGTACAGGCCGTATACGACCATATAAAAGAGGACCTGCAGGCAGCTATGCCAGACCTGGACGATCTGCCAGCCTATTCCATCACCCCATCCCGTGCGGGCGCTTATGCCGTGCTGGCCAGGGCTTGCCTGCAACAGGGCGATTATCCCAATGCCGGTAAATATGCCGATAGCGCGCTGGCCCGCCAGCATACGTTGCTGAACCTGGCAGATTATGCGGCAGATGTTTCCAAACTGCCGCTGAAGCTGCAGGACCCGGAGATCATTTTCGAAAAGAAGCTGGCTAATAGCACGGCGTATAATTTTCCGCTCAGCGAATCATTGCTGCAAAAGTTTGATACCACCCATGACCTGCGTTACCAGTTATTTACCGCGGATGGCGTAGTATTTGGTTACTACGGTTTTGTAGGGCGCGGTTATTACCGGCCCAGGATCACCAACGAAGGCGCCTTTGTAGGGCCCTCTGTTCCGGAAATGATGCTGATAAAAGCAGAATGCGCCGCCAGGGCTGGTAATACCGGCGCCGCGCTGGATGTGCTGAATGAGCTGCGCCGGCACCGTTTTAAACCGGAAGACTATACGCCATTGCAGGCAACTAACCCTGCCGCCGCCCTGCGCCTGACTATAGATGAGCGGGGCCTGGAGTTGATGGGCCGCGGTTTCCGCTGGTTTGACCAGAAGCGGTTGAACAAAGAGGCCGCTTTTGCTGCTACGGTTACCCGCAGCTTCAAAGGGCAAACCTATACGCTGGAACCTAACGGCAACCGCTATATGTTCCCTATCGCCAACAAGTATATCACTATGAACCCGGAGATCACACAAAACCCGCGGTAAGTAAAAAGTAACGAAAACTGGTCGGATGACCATCAAACAATCAATAGCTCTATAATGAAACGAAGCACCAGTATTTTTGGCGTGCTATTGTTGTGCGCTGTGATCAGCGCAGGCAGCACCGCCATCGCTCAAAAGAAACGGAAACATGGAAAAGAGGAAACGGCCGCTGCTCCTTCCGCCAATAAACCGGCAGCTGATTCCGCCAAGAAAAAAGAAGCCACTCCCATCAAGAAGTATGAGGAAGTGATCACCAAAGATGTGCATACCTGTAAAGGGTTTATTACCGTGCACAGTAAGGATGATAAATTCTATTTCGAGATCCCCAGGTCCTTGTTTGGCCGTGATATACTAACCGTGAACCGTATTGCCAAAGCCTCTGTAGACATGCGTAACGGTCCCTGGGGCCTGGCTGGCGATGAGATAGGCGAAGCGGTGTACAGCTTTGAAAGAGGGCCTTCAAATAAGTTGTTCCTGAGAAGGATGTCTTTTTCTGAATACACTTCTGACAGCACCCGTGCCATGTTTGCCGCCGTGCAAAAGAATAACGTGCAGCCTATTGCCGCCGCATTCCCTATACTGGCCTTTAACCCGGACTCCAGTGCTATGGTGATAGACGTAACTGATTTCCTGAACAGCGATAATGAGATCCTGTATTTCCAGCATCAGAAGATAAAGGAGCGTGCCGGCGTTAGCGGCCAGCAGAATGACCGCAGCTACATAAAATACGTTCATACCTATACCAACAACCTGGAGGTGCGGGCCCTGAAAACCTATGCGGCAGGGCTCAATCCTGCCGGGGCCAATTACTCGCTGGAGCTGAACTCCTCCCTGGTGCTGCTGCCGGAAAAACCCATGCAGGGCCGTTTGCGGGATGAGCGTGTTGGCTATTTTGCCACAGGCTTCCGCGATTTTGACGCTAACCCGCAGGGCGTAAAAGAAGTGGTGTATGCGCGCCGCTGGCGCCTGGAGCCCAAACCGGAAGACGTAGAAAAATACAAAAGGGGAGAGCTGGTAGAGCCGGCCAAACCCATCGTGTTTTACATAGACCCTGCCACGCCAAAGAAGTGGATACCGTACCTGATACAGGGCGTAAATGACTGGCAGCATGCCTTTGAGCGTGCCGGTTTCAAAAATGCGGTCTATGCCAGGGAAGCGCCTTCTGAACAGGAAGACAGCACCTGGAGCCTGGATGACGCCAGCCATTCTGCTATCATCTACCGCCCTTCCTATATCATGAATGCCATGGGGCCTAACGTATGCGACCCCCGCAGCGGCGAGATCATCGAAAGCCATATTTTCTGGTATCACAATGTTATGAAGCTGTTGCACGACTGGTACATGGTGCAGTGCGCCGCTGTGGACCCGCGCGCCCGTAAACGCGAGTTTGACGATGAGCTGATGGGACAGCTGATCCGGTTTGTATCCTCGCATGAAGTAGGACATACGCTGGGATTGCTGCACAATTTTGGTGCTTCCTCCACCGTGCCGGTAGAGAACCTGCGTAACAAACAATGGGTGGAAGCCCATGGCCATACGCCTTCTATTATGGACTATGCACGTTTTAACTACGTAGCGCAGCCGGAGGATCATATTGGCGCGGCTGGCCTGTTCCCCCGTATTAATGACTATGATAACTGGGCCATTGAATGGGGTTACCGCTGGCGGCCGGAGTATAAAACGCCCTGGGAAGAGCAGCTGGCGCTGACAAAGATCGTGACGGACAGCCTGCGCAACCCGCGTCTGTGGTTTGGCAGCGAAATGGAGCCGGCAGACCCGCGCAGTCAGAACGAAGACCTGGGCGACAACGCCATGAAGGCCAGCGCCTACGGCATTAAGAACCTGCAACGTATTATGCCGCAGGTGGCCGCCTGGAACGCCGCTCCGCAAGAATCATCTGAAGGGGTGAAGGATGAACTGGGCACAATATGGAGCCAATATGTTATGTATGTAGGCCATGTGATGAAGAACATAGGCGGCGTATACCATACCCCTAAAGTGGGCGCCCAGCCTGGCCCTATAGAGGAGATCGTAAGCAAGGCGAAACAGCAGGAAGCCATGGCATTCATCAACCGGGAGTTCTTTATCACCCCCATGTGGCTGAACGAAAAAAGCCTGATAGAGCGTTGCCAGGTAAACTTTACGATGGAGCTCTCCGACCTGCAGATATCTGCCATGAACAGCCTCATAAGCCGTGCGCGCCTGAGCCACCTGCTGACGGCAGAGATAGAGCAGGGTAAAAAAGCCTATGGCGTGCAGGATTTCTTTGCTGATATGGATAAGTCCATCTATACAGAGCTGTACCAGGGCAAAAATGTGGAAGTATACCGCCGCAACCTGCAGGAGACTTATCTGAACCGCGTGCTGGAGCAGGCATTTGCCCCGGATGACCAGTATAATATCACCATAGGGTCTTTTCACCCTACCTACTCCGATCTGCAGGGCATACTGCGGGAGGAGCTGCGCACACAGCAGGCCCTGATCAAAAAGAGCCTGTTAAACCCGGGGCTGGATAATATCACCAGGATCCACCTGCGGGAGATGAATGACAAGATCACCAGAAAGTTTGCGATAAAATAAGTACTGATAAAAGGTTGACACCTATCCTATGCGTCCTGTCCCTGTTCCCTGATGGTTGATAAGTGCGATGTATCCCCCCGTCTTTACGATGGGGGGATTTTTAATTGGCGCTGCATGTATTGGATTTATTAAAACAAAACTTACATTTGGGGTACAGCGCTTCAAGGTTCTTAAGCCCCCTCTTGAAGATGGTTAAAAGGCTGTTTCATATGTAATTGTTTTTCAGCTATTTAAAGGCAAACAGTGAACAAACATCAAGACCAAATGGCAAATTTGATCACCATGCTGCTATGCAGTTCCATGTCATGCGGCCTGTGCCATTTTACTGAAACAATACGGGAAATAACATTAAGTTAACATCAGCCAGCCATTTCTTTCCAATCTGCGCAACAATCTTTACGTCATATGAAAAAGGACCTGCCCGTTTACAACATCAGAAAAATATCGGATTTTAAGAGTGAGGATATTATTGTCAGCCGATTTGCTCCCTACCTGGAGACGCATCCCAATTTATGCCAGCCGCATAAGCATGATTTCTTTCATATGTTGCTTTTTACGAAGGGAGGAGGCACACATTCGATCGATTTTGTAACGTTTCCCGTAACGCCTTTCCAGATGTACTTTATGATTCCCGGACAGGTACATAGCTGGGATTTTGAAGGGGAAGTGGATGGGATCGTGATCAATTTTACGGCTCCTTTCTTCAAAGCATTTTTATTAAATCCCAGTTATCTTGACCAATTTCCTTATTTCTGCGGAAAGCCATCCACTTCTGTGATATACCTGCCGGAGGAACTGCAGCCGGAAATCCTGCGGCTCATGACCTGTATCGTGCAGGAATCAGAGGCCAATCAGCCCAATAGCGCGGATATGATAAAGGTATTGCTGGTAGCGCTGTTTATCAATCTTGGCCGGCTACAGCACGAAAACCTCCATCTGAAACTCCACCATCCACAATTTAATATCTTTAAGAAGTTTATTGATCTCACAGACAAGAACATCACCACGCTGCGGCTTCCCAGTGAATATGCTGACCTGCTTTGTATATCGCCCAATTATCTAAACATGATCTGTAACGCGATCATCGCCAAGCCGGCGGGGGAGATCATCCGGGACCGCGTGGTGCTGGAGGCAAAACGCCTGATCACCAATATAGATCTATCCATATCAGAAATTGCCTACCAGTTGAACTTTAAGGACGCTTCCTATTTCTCTAAATTCTTTAAAAAACAAACGGGGCTGCCGCCGGAGGATTTCCGGAACTCCTTTGCCAGGGCGGGAAGTTGTCATTAGATTCACGAATATTACCGTTCCTATGGTGAATATTACCAGTGGCTCTCACCGGCTACATCTACATTTGGGATACCATAAAATATTGAACAATGAAAACGATGTATCCTATCCACGTTATCTTATTATTCTTACTTACTATTGCCACTAATACCCTACTTGCCCAACAGGCGGCGTATTACCGTATCAAGGTAGGGCGTGTGGAAGTGATTGCTTTATCCGACGGCACTGTTTCGCTGGATGCAGAAAAATTGCTGCATACAAAAGCACCGGACAAAGCGCCGGCGTTGTTACGCTCCGCTTATCTTAATAATCCGATAGAAGTATCCATTAATGCATTTTTGATCCATACCGGAGATAAAATGATCCTGCTGGACACCGGCTCCGGCGAATTATTTGGGCCTCATTATGGCGGCCGTCTGGTGAGTAGCCTGCGGGCAGCAGGTTACGAGCCGGAGCAGATCAGCGATATCCTGCTTACGCATATTCACAACGACCATTCCGGCGGATTGAGCATACAGGGAAAAATGGTGTTCCCCAATGCCGTTATACATGTAAACAAACTGGATCTTGATTACTGGCTGGATAAGGAGCGGATGGAAAAAGCGGATACGGTTGCCCTTTCTTCTAACAAGAAATCATTTATCAATGCACAAAAAGTGTTTGCCCCTTACCTGAGCGCCGGCAAGGTCAAAACGTTTACGGAGGGTATGGAGGTGTTTCCGGGCATACAACGTATACCTACGCCGGGGCACACGCCTGGCCATACTATCTATGTGCTGGAAAGCGATGGAGATAAGCTGGTGTTCTGGGGTGATCTTATTCATGTAGGTGGCGTGCAGTTTGCGGATCCGGGTATTCCGGACGGGTTTGATGTAGACAAGGAAAAAGGCATAGCCCAGCGGAAACGGTTATACCAGGAGGCGGCTGCGCGGGGTTACCTGATTGCAGCAGACCATCTTTCTTATCCTGGCCTTGGGCGCTTAAGGGCTGCGGGTAACGGTTATGAGTGGTTGCCTGTTCCATATAGTGTAAGCGGAAGAACAAAGTAATTATAGCAGTAAGGTTTAAAATTTACAGGTAAGCAGCTGTTGATAGCAACAGCTGCTTACCTGTTTTTTTTGGGGCGCCCGGATCATAACGGTCCACGAAAATTACCTGATATCTGGTGAATATCACAAATGGGGCCCGCCTGGCATAGCTAACTTTGAGTTATCATAATAAAACAACAGCATTGTACGAAACAAAAACCATCTCTGTTTACTGCAAAAAAAAATGGATCATGAAAACTAAACTCATATTTCTTATGGCTCTGATCGGCATATCTATTGGCGCTACCGCACAACATGTAGACGCATCAAAGGATCCCAATATTGATCCTGCTATCCGTCCTTTCTTAAAGGAATTAAACGAAGCTGGTAAAAATACCACACCGCTTTGGTTGCTGCCGGGTAAAGGCCCCAGCGAAGGCCTCACTGGTTTGCAGAACAAGACCCAGGTAGATCTTAGTGGTGTGGATATTACCCAGCGGACCATTACGCAGGATGGGGTAGAAGTGCCTATCTATATCCTGCGGCCCAGCGGTACGCAGGAGGTGTTGCCCGTAATTATGTTCTTTCACGGCGGTGTATGGATCGCCGGTAGTTTTGAAAATCACAAAAGGCTGGTACGCGATCTGGTGGTGAACACGCATTCTGTAGGCGTTTTTGTTGACTATACTTTCATCCGCGAAGCAAAATTCCCCACGCAGATCAACCAGGCTTATGCCGCTACTAAATGGGTGTCTGAGCACGGCAGCGAGATCAAAGCGGATGGCTCGCGTATAGCTTTAGCGGGCAACAGCGTGGGCGGCAACATGGCGGCCGCCGTGGCGCTGATGGCCAGGGATAAGGGCGCGCCGGCCATACGCTTCCAGGCATTGCTGTATCCTGCATTGGATGCGAACTTTGAAACGGGATCCTACAAGGCGTTTGCTGACGAACGTTTCCTGTCCAGGGCTTTTATGCAGTATGGCTGGTCTATGTATGCGCCGGATGCCGCTACACGGAAGGAACGGTATGCAGCGCCTTTACAGGCAACATTGGAGCAATTGAAGGGCGTGGCCCCCGCGCTTATTCAAACGGCAGAAAATGATCCGCTGCGGGATGAAGGCGAAGCATATGGTAAAAAATTAAGCGAGGCCGGCGTGGAATGTACTACGGTACGGTACAATAGTATGATCCATGATTTTCAGTTACTGAATGCGATCAATCATTTGCCGGCGGTACAGGTTTCCTTACGGCAATTGTATACGGAGTTAAAGCTTCATCTGCAGTAGATCAACGGGTTTTGATCATGTCCTATAAGTACAACATCTCCCGGCCGAAAGGTTTTGGGGGATGTTTTTTGTTGCTAATGGCTAACAGCCAGTTGCTGCATGATCTTCTCGGTTGCCTCGGGATAAATCGTGATCAGGTGCGTGTGCATAGAATCGGCGGTGGGCCTTTGCTGCCCGTTGGTAAGCAGGGTGATATTGCCGGAGGGTAGGTTAGGCATGTGGCAGTCTACACAGTTTTGCGCCAGTACCTCCGCCGGGAGGGAAGTAAGCTTGCAGGGATGGCTATCAGGCTGGTGGCAGCTGATACAGCGTTGGGAGAGCGTTTGCACATTCCTTTCACTGGTATGCGGATTATGGCAGGTGGAACAGTTCATGTTCACGCTTTGCTTAAAACATTTGCTGCCGGTAAACAGCTGGTATTGGGTGCCATGTACATCCAGCTCTTCCGGTTTACCGGGGCCCATAATATCCGGATAAAAATAGTCGCTGTAGGCATCGCCGGGGCGGAAGCCGAAGATGGATTTCTGCGGCGTTTGCAGGCCGGAATGGCATACGGCGCACATATCCAGCTTTTGCTGGTTTTTCAGGGAGCGGATATTGGTGATATAATGCGCTTCTTTTTCCTGCGGATGGTCTGTATGAAAAACGGCATGTTCCAGGGCGGGGCCATGACAGCGCTCGCAGTCAATACCGTAGATCAGCTGGTTTTTTTCGAACTCCTCCTGCATGTGCCGGCCTACCATCTGCGTGCTTTTAATGCCCACCATGGAGCTATGGCAGCCAAAGCAGGTGCCGGGTATCATCCGGTCGAACTTTGGATAGGAAGGAGGGAAGCCGGGGCTGTTGGCCCAGCTATGTGTTGTTACAAAATAAGACAGGGGCAGCTGGAAATACTTTCCCGCTGTCCAGTAAAGATAGGTTTGCGCCTTGCGGCCAGAGCCCACGGCAATATCAAAACGGTGGGCCTCCTGGATGGCATTGTTCATATATGCTGCCTGGAACAGGCCACTATCCCGCGCTTCCATATGCACCTGCATGCCGTTGCTGTATTGGAAGATGTTACCCGGTGCATTAAAGCCGCCTTTTACGGTAGCCTGGGAGGCCGGGCGGGAAGTATGGTAATGGGCGGTGGCTACATAAGACTCATAAATGCTTTTGTGACAGCTTACACAGGCGGCGGAGCCGGCAAATTGCGGCCCGCGCAGGTCTTGCTGCTGGTTGGCTTTGCGGATGCATTGAGATAACAGGATGATACCGGATATAAGGCAAAAGGATACGGACCAAAGGCGTTTGTTCATATCGATGGAATAAGCGGCTAAAGATAGGGTATCTGGGAGAGGATTGCCAATTATTCCCGCAGCCACCTCACCACGTCCGGATAGTCGTTAGCCGTTAGCCCGATTGCCTGGAGCATGGGTATGCCAAAATAGATGTTTTTGCTGCAGGTATCCGTAATGTAGCTGCTGCCGCCATTGTATCCCTTATCATGAAATACAAAATGGGGATCTATCTGTAAATAGATACAAACGGCGTAGGACCAGGCGATAGCCATCATTTCTTCCGCTTCGCGGTCACGGCGGTCAATGATCGTGGCGCCCATCAGTTTGGGACGGTCTGCCGCCGGCACCACGGCTATATGCCCGGCTTCATGCAGGATATCGCCGGGTTGTTCCAGCGCCTGCTCGTCAATAACGATGGCGCCATGCTCAATAAGGAAGCCCGGCAGAAAACTTTCTTTCTCAATTTTCCTGAAGAGGGTTGGAATACCGATGGCGTTCAAAAAGCTGACGCACTGCGTTAACATGTCTGTTTTGTGATGGTTACTGCTATCGTTCAATGTGTTAGATCGCTAAAACAAGCTATTTAAGGGTAAATAAAGCGGGTTTGCGATGGCAATATAAGTAAACTATCCGGGGTAGTGTCTTACAGTTTTGTGACAATTTGTGCCGCGCAGGGTGTGGAACGGCCGGGGTTTTCCGTGTGGATGACGGCGTTCAGGCGAGGCTGACAGCTTTCCACAATTGTGTATAACTCCTGCCGGCAGCGCGTTTTTAGCCTGAATACTTTAATTATATTTGCCAGATTGCTACCGGTCAAAACAAGGGGAGAGACGTTGACAGTCATGTAATTATATATTCCCCTGGCAGTCATATTCCTGCCCATCCCAGCAAAATACATACAGGCCAAACCGTAGAATGAATAGGATACACTATGCATAGCGAAGACATTTCACATACACTCAATACCCACCCGGCTTTCCAGATGCTACGGCTGCAGAATGCGCGGTGGGTATTGCCATTATTGTACAAGGTCTTTAAGGAGGAGAACCGTTTCCTGGTGGAGGAGAAGACATTCATCCAGCTGGTGGCGGAAGCGCTGTCAGCCCATTCAGACGGTACGGAGAACCTGGAGGAGGCCAATATAGTATTTGGCGAGAATGAAGAGGCCCGCAGCCGCAAGTATATCCTGAACTGGGTGCAGAAACGTATCCTGCAGGATTTTAACGATGCCGAGGGCGTGATCCAATACCAGCTGAGCGCACACACGGAACGTGTGTTCCAGTGGTTCAGCACCCTGCAGAAACGGCATCACGTGGGCACAGAAAGCCGTTTTAAGCTGCTGTTCAATTCCCTGCGGGACATTGTAGAGCATACGGAGGATGATGCCCGTAAAAGGCTGGAAATGCTCAAGGACAAGCGGGCGGAGATAGACAAGGAGATCAAAGCTATAGAGCTGGGCATTGCGCCGGACAGCTACAGCAATTCACAGGTACAGGAGAGGCTGGAACTGTTTACCCGTTTGTGTTATGAGCTGGTAGGCGATTTCCGGGAAGTGGAAGACAATTTTAAACAGATACACCGCTCCATCGTAGAGCACCATACCCGTACAGAGCAGCACAAAGGGGCTATTTTGGGATATGCCTTTGAAGCCTATGACGAGTTGCGGGGCAGCCCGCAGGGAAAAAGCTTTTATGCCTTCTGGGACTTCCTTATTTCCCGCGCAGGGCAGGAAGAGTGGAAAGAGCTGATGGAAGAGCTGGTGGCATTATTGCAGGAGCGGGAGATACCAGCCGATGAGCCGTTTATCCATAACGTAAAATCCATGCTGCTGGAACAGGGCAGGGCGGTATACGATGCCAATGATAAGATGGCGGAAAAACTGAGCCGTATTATCTCTGAGAAGGAGATTGCCCGTCACCGGCGCCTGCGCCGCCAGATCAGCGGCATTAAGGAAATGGTGTTTGACCTCATGGACCAGCCGGACTTGGATGCCGGTATCACCATTGATGAAGGGGTAGAGATACGGATGATCATGGACCGTAAGCTGCAAACAGCGCCCAAGAAAGGGCCGGCGCCCGTGGTGCAGCCCAGTACTGCTGCAGAGCAGATAGCAGACCCGGAACGTTTTAGCCGGATCATGAACACGTCGTTTATTGACCGGCGGCAGTTATGGGCTAAGGTAGAACAGGCATTGCAGGTACAGCAGGTCATCTCCCTCAAAGAATTGCTGGAGATAGTGCCGCTGGAGAACGGATTGGCGGAAGTAGTAAGTTATTTCCGTTTCGTGCGTGAAAAACCCAATAAGGTAAGCGTGGTGGGCAACGCTACGGAATTGATACCGCTGAATGCCGCCCGTACGAAATTTGTGGAAGTGCCCTATTTACTCTTTAACGCGTAAGATGATGAACACACCGATAAAACTATTACCCTTTACACCGGTATTGATAAAGCTGTTGAAAGGCCCGGTGGAATACCAGGAAAAAAGCGCCTGGGAAAAACTGTTGCAGCATAAGAATGAGCTGCAGATCTTCCTGCTGTCAGTAGGATTAACGCTGGTGCTGGATGAAGCGGATGGATACGCTTTTGTAAAACATACCGCATCCGGGGAAGAGGAAACCGGCATTAGCTGGGTGCACCGGCGTACACTGAGTTACGAGGAAAGTATTATGCTGGTGCTGCTGCGCGAGATGATGGCGGAATTTGAGACCGGCGAAGCCACCAGCCGGGAACTGATACGCAAGCGGCGCGAGATAAAGGAGTATGCGGAGCTGTTCTTTAAGGAAAACGCCAGCCGCGTCAAATTCCTGAAAGAGATAGACCGCCTGATCGATAAGGCAGAGGAGTTTGGCTTCCTGTACCAGGAAGAACACCACGAGGTGCCGGATGAGCAACGTTTCCGGATCTGTAAGATCATTAAGGCAAAGATAGGCCCGGAAGAGCTGGATGATTTTTACCGCCAGCTGCAGCAGGCAAAGGAGCAGTTGCAGCAGCCGGAGGAGGGTACGGATACGGGATTCAGCAATAATTAGGCAGCAGGCAATGACAGCCCTTTAACTATCAATAAAAAACAAACAACTTACAACTACGGATGCAATTAAGTGTTTTCAGCACAGATAGCCAGAAGAGTGGATTTCGTTTACAATACATGGAAGTGCTTAACTGGGGCACTTTTGATGAAAAGATCTATGCCATCAGGCCAATGGGCGAAACCAGCCTGCTCACCGGCGCCAACGGCAGCGGTAAGACCACATTTGTGGATGCACTGCTTACCCTGATGGTGCCGGAAAAACGTTACCGCTTCTATAACCAGAGCAGCGGCAGCGAAAAGAAAGGCGACCGTACGGAGGACAGTTATGTAATGGGCGGTTTTGGCACCATTAATAACGAGGTGACCGGCACCTCTAAAACAGAATACCTGCGGGAGGATAAAGAGAAAGCCTACAGCATACTGCTGGCGCATTTTGCCAATGAAGCCGGGCAGCTGGTCACCCTATTCCAGGTGCGTTATTATCAGCAAACGGATATGAAGAAGTTCTTTGGCCTGGCGCATAAGGCGCTGACCATCGAAGAGGATTTTAAACCATTTGACCTGGGCGGCAACTGGAAGCGCAGCCTGGACCAGCGCTATAACAAACAAGCCCGTAAGCAGGTAGAATGGTTTGACGCCGCCAGCCGGTACGCGCAGAGGATGGTAGAGGTATTGGGTATGCAGAGTATGCAGGCCTTACAGCTGTTTAACCAAACGGTAGGTATTAAAGTGCTGGGTAACCTGGATGAGTTTATCCGTACGCATATGCTGGAGCCGCGCAATATGGAGGATGAGTTCCAGGACCTCAAGAAACAGCTTTCCACCCTGTTGGAAGCACAGCGTAATATAGAAAAGGCCGAAGCCCAGATCCAGCTGCTGGAGCCACTACGCGAATACTACGCAAAGCTGCAGGAGCTGGAAGCCGCCATGGAAGAAAATAACAAAGTATTGCAAACAGCCGTGTTGTGGAAAGGCTATACCCGCAACGAGCTGTTGCAAACAGCTATTTCAGAAGGCCAATGGCAGCTAAAAACCTTACAGGAACAGCTGCAGGCTGCCAGAACGAACATAGACAAACTGGCCCGCGAAGAACAGGATACCAACTACCAGATACAGAATAATAAGGCCGGCCAGCGCCTGAAGGAGCTGGAAGCACAGATACAGGAACGGGAGGACAAACAGCGCAGGGCCCAGGTAGAGCTGGCGGAATTCCAGGGCTGGTGCGAACAGTTAAGGCTCACAGCAACCGCGCCAACGGACGAGCAAAGCTATAACCAGATCCGCAAGGAGAATGACCGCAAGCTGCTATCCCTGAATGATGAAAAGCGCCAGAATGAAGAAGATGATTTTGAAGCGAAGGATATCCGTAAAAAATCGTCCGCAGAAAAGGAGACGCTGGAGCAGCAGCTGAACAGTTTACAGCAGACGAAGAATAATATCGACTTCCATCTTATTGACCTGCGCAGGCGGATCTGCGAAGGGTTGAATATAGATGTAGCACAGCTGCCTTTTGCAGGAGAGCTGATGCAGGTAAGGAGTGATGAAATGCATTGGCAGCCTGCCCTGGAAAAGCTGTTACGCTCCTTTGCATTGCGGCTGCTGGTACCGGACAGGCACTATAAGAAGGTAAACAAATATGTGAACAGCCAGAATTTAAGGGCCAGGCTGGTATACGAGCACGTGACAGAAACGGCCATTATGCAGTATGCGGATGATAATACCGTGCCGGATAAACTGGAGTTTCACCCGGATCATCCGTTGGGCAAATGGCTGGAGCAGGAAGTCATCCGCCGTTTCCGCCATAGCTGCCTGGAGGATGAAAAACAACTGGAACGTTATGAGTTTGCAGTAACGCTGAACGGGTTGGTGAAAAGCGGCAAACACCATGAAAAAGATGACCGCCCGGACCGTCATGATCCCAGCCGTTATGTATTAGGCTGGAATAATGAAAAGAAGAAAGAGGCTTTGCTGAAGAAACGTGACGTGCTGGTAGAAGCGCTGACAAGAGCGCAGGAAACCATTAACCGTTGTGCCAACAAAAGTAAACGCCTGAGTGAACAAGCTTATGCTAATACCCGTATTAAAGAACATAAAGGCTTTGAAGATATTCATGTAGCTGCTATTGCCAAAACCATTCAGAAGCTGAAAGTGCAGATAGAAGAGCTCCGCAAGGGCAACGAAGTGCTGAATGCGTTGAAGAACCAGCTGGCAGAGCTCCAGCGGCAGCGTGAAGAGGAAGAAAAGAAAAGGGACGAGCTGCTGCGCGAAGAGACCCGCCAGGAGGACCGGCTGCGGGAATACCGGCAGTCCGTATCGGACCTGCAGTTGTTACTGCAGAACTTTACAGAAACGGATAAAGACGCGTTGCTGCAGTTCCAGCAGCAGCATGCAGACATGCTGGCAGCCGTGCAGCTGGATAATATAGAGCCGGTATACGAGCGTTTCCGCCAGCACAGGGAAAGTCAGCGTACTACGCTGCAGGATGGTTTGTCAAAAGAAGAACGGAAGGTAGCCTTGCAGATCAACCGGATCAAAAATCCCAGTCATGAGCTGGTGGAGCGGTTCCCGGACTGGCCGGCGGATGTGCAGCAGCTGCCGGAAGACGCCCGTTATTCCAATGAATATATGGAATGGCTGGATAAACTGTCCAAAGACAACCTGCCCCGGTATAAGCGTGATTTTGAGAATTTCATCAACGTTACCATCACCCATAAGATAGCCGGCCTGAAAGAAGCGCTGGACAAATGGGAGCGGGATATAGACACCAGCGTAAAAAGGCTGAACGACTCGCTGGGCAGCATCAATTTTAACCGGCTGCCGGATACTTACATACAGCTGGGCAAACGCCAGCTGGCCGCAGGCACTGATATAAGGGATTTCCGCCAGCAATTACTGGAAGCCCTGCCGCAGGCTGCCAACTGGCAACAGGAGAGTTTTGAGTCTAAATCTGAGCATTTTACGCAGCGGGTGCAGCCGCTCATTAATGAGCTGGATAAGAACGAGAACTATCGTATGAAAGTGCTGGATGTGCGTAATTGGTTTGAGTTCTGGGCCGATGAGCGCTACCGCAGTAATGATGAGACCAAGAAAACCTACCGGCAGATGGGACAGTTGTCTGGCGGTGAAAAAGCCCAGTTGACCTATACCATCCTTTGTAGCGCCATTGCCTACCAGTTTGGTATTACCCGGGAAGGCAAGAACAGCCGCAGCCTGCGTTTTATAGCGGTGGATGAGAGCTTTAGCAACCAGGATGAGGAGAAGGCTACTTACCTGATGGAGCTGTGTAAAGAATTGCATTTACAGCTGCTGGTAGTAACACCCAGTGATAAGATCCAGATCGTACAGGAATTTATAGCCCATGTGCATTTGGTGCAGCGGGTGCAGAACAGGAACAGTATTTTGTATAATATGACGATCAAGGAGTTGAAGGATAAGATAGAGACGGTGGAGGCATAGCCTGCACCGGCCAGGATACCTGATGCCTTCCTGTAGTTGTTACATGCGTTAACAGCGGCAGGGAGGCATTATTTCTTTTTAGATGCCTTGGCGTGCTTATTAAAATCCAGCGCCAGGTTGATCCAGTAGTCGAACTCCTTTTGTGTTTTTATGGCGCTGTCTGCTATCATCACATACCCGCTCATAGGCCGTTGGGTGAATACCATGGTCTTACACCCGGGCTTACTGATGGCCATGTGATGTAAGGCCGGATCAATACGGCACATCAGTTCCCCTTTGATAATGCCTACGCACATTTTACCGTTGTACATGAAGGTGAGGCCGCCCATCATCTTCTTTTCCTCTATGTTAGGAAGCTGGGCCAGGCGTTCCCGGATCCTGTTGGCTAATTGTTCGCTATATGGCATGGTATAAAATTAGGTAAACAATACTAGCAGCATAGCAATAATAGCAGGCAATGCCTGTTTAACAAAAATAGATTTTGAAGCGGTAAGGGCGCCAAATACACCAGCTACTATCACACAACCCAGGAAAAAGCAGGCTACATGTTTTGACCATTCCAGGTCTGAGATAAACAGGGACCAGATCAAACCCGCGGAAAGAAACCCGTTATACAAACCCTGGTTAGCCGCCAGGGCTTTGGTCTCTTCAAATAAATGGGCAGGGAAGGAGCGGAAGGTCTTTCTGCCGGCAGTAGTCCAGGCAAACATTTCGATCCAGAGGATATAGAGATGTTCCAGGGCTACCAGTAATACGGCGATCTTTGCAATGAGGGACATGGTATAAGTGTTTCTGTACTTAAATGTAATGTATAATCCCAGATAAACATTACTAAATGGGTAAAGTTTTTGATGTATACCTAACGTACCAAAACATCCACATTATGAAAAGTACAGCGCATATTAAGGGGCATCCGCTCCATCCTATCCTGGTCACTTTTCCCATTGCTTTCTTTACAGGCACCCTGTTATTTGATATCCTGGCGGTAGCCGGCAACCGGTCTGACCTGGCCTTTGCGGCTTATTGTATGCAAACAGCCGGTATTATCAGCGCCGTACTGGCGGCTGTGCCTGGTGTAATAGACTATTTCTTCACCGTGCCTCCTCAAAGCTCCGCTAAAAAAAGAGGCGCCCAGCATGGCCTGCTGAATGTGCTGAACCTGGTGTTATTTACGGTATCCTGGCTGCTGAAACGGGATCCTTACATGCCGGCCATCTGGATCCTGCTGATGGAAGCCGCAGGTATAGTGATCCTGAGTATTGCCGGCTGGCTGGGCGGCACCCTGGTATACCGTAACCAGATAGGCGTAGACCCCAGGTATGCCCGCGCGGGTAAATGGAAGGAGGAGCGCATCAGCAATGCGCCGGATAGGGTGCAGGTAGCTACCACTGATGAGCTCAAGACAGACCAGATGAAGCTGGTACATGTACACAACCGCCGTATTGTAGTAGCTAAAACAGAGAGCGGTTATGTGGCATTTGACGACCATTGTACACATAAAGGCGGTTCCCTGGCAGGCGGTATGATGATATGCGGCACTGTGCAATGCCCCTGGCATGGCTCCCAGTTTGACTGTACTACCGGTGAGTTAAAGGCCGGCCCAGCTAACCAAGGGATTGTTACTTATATGCTTACAGAAGATAACGGCAAGGTCTATCTTAACTTTTGAGATGGGCAAGTACGGCAACAGTATGCAGAAATGACGCCCCTTATTTGTATAATGACTGATCTTTCAGGTAGTCAATACTGTTTTCTTTTAAATAGGTTATACCCCATTTGCTCAGGAATTCATACAACGGCGCAAAGGAGCTGCCCAGCGGCGTTAACGCATATTCCACCCGATAGGGTTTTTCAGAGAGCACCGTCTTTGTAATTAAGCCATCAATTTCCAGCTGTTTTAATTGCTGGGTAAGCATTTTTTCTGATATTCCCGGCAGGTTATCCCGTATTTCGCTAAAGCTTTTCTTTTCAAAGCGATGCAGGTGGGACAGTATCAGTATCTTCCACTTGCCGTTCACAAAATGCAGGCTCACATCAATAGGGCAGGTGAAGGTTTTACTGTGCAGCGTTATCATATCAGTAATGTATTAACCGGGCTTACCATCCGGTAAGCTATTGGAGACCTGAAGGTATTAAAATATATTTGAGCGCATTATCATCATTCTTATCATGGAACAGAAAAAGACAATACCCAGCTTGTACGAGTGGGTGGGCGGCCAGGCCGCGCTGGAAAAGCTTACGGAAGTATTTTATGCCAAAGTGCTGCAGGATGAGTTGCTCTACCCGGTGTTTAAGGATATGTCTGCAGACCATAGCCGGCACGTAGCACATTTTATTGCCGAAGTATTTGGTGGACCTAAACTGTATACTGCGGAAGACAAAGGCAGCCATGCATCTATGGTATCGCATCATGTAGGCCGTATGCTGGATGAGCCTAAACGTAAAAGGTGGATTGCATTGCTGCTGGAGGCTGCGGATGAAATTGGGATTGCCAGTGATCCGGAGTTCCGGTCTGCGTTGGTGGGATATCTGGAGTGGGGGAGCAGGATAGCGGTGATCAATTCCAATGCGGAAACTAATCCGGTGGAGGAAGGCGCGCCTATGCCTAAATGGGGATGGGGAGAGCCGGGCGGGCCGTATGAAGGGTGAGAGAAACGTCTCTACAAGGCACCGTGCGCGTAGTGGCAACCTCCCACAGGTGTGTGATTTATGAGACCTTGCAAAGACGTTTCAACGAAATTAGAAGTTAGTTTTGAGGCTTCCAAAAAATGACATTGGCTGCGTCAAATAGATTATTGTGGTTATCCCCCCGCATCCTGTCACCCCAAAACCGCACTTGGTCAAAACCATCCCACCCAACACCTCCCCCCGTAGTACGTTTGTAAAAAACAAACACATGCAAACTACTACCCGGCAAACATACCTCGACTGGCTGCGCATGCTGGCTATACTGGGCGTACTCCTCTTTCACAGCGCCCGGCCCTTTGCCATAGATGATCCCTGGCATGTAAACAACGCGGCCAGCAGCCATGTACTATCAGAGTTTTCCTATTGGCTCAGCCGTTTCCGGATGCATTTATTGTTCTTTATTTCCGGTACGGTATCCTGGTTTATGGTGAGCCGTAAATCGGCTGGCGGTTTTATGAAACTGCGGTTCCAGCGGCTGTTTATTCCGCTGTTGGTAGGGATCTTTGTGATCGTGCCGCCGCAGATCTATATGGAACGGCTCACGCAGGGGTATAAGGGCAGCTTCTGGGATTTCTACCCCTCAGTATTCAGTTTTAAACCGTATCCCCAGGGGAATACCAGCTGGCATCACCTGTGGTTCATTGCCTATTTGCTGGTATATGATGTGCTGCTAACGCCATTTTTTGGCTGGGCGGTGTCTGACAGGGCAAAAGGTTTTGTGGACAGGCTGTCCTGGCTGGCCCGTGGCAAACGCGTCTACTGGCTCACGCTGCCTACGGTAGCCTGGTTCTCCCTTACGGTGGAGCTGTTCCCCCAAACCCATGCCCTGGTAAATGACTGGTGTTTTTTTGTATACTGGCTGTTGTTCCTGCTCACTGGTTTTATATGCGCCCTGCAACCGGCGTTAATGGATAGCCTGGAGCGTAACCGCCGTATATCGCTGGGCCTTGCGTTTGTGTGTATGCTGCTTATCAACTACCTCCGCTGGAATAACCTATCGCTGACCCAGGTACTGCCTTTTGGCGAACACGACTGGCTTACGCCTTTTTATATTGCCCGTCATCCGCTTAATGCCTGGTTATGGGTGTTTGCTATTATCGGTTATGGTAAGAAGTACCTGCAGCGCAAACACCGGGCGCTTGATTATATCAACCAGGCGGTGTACCCCTTCTATATCCTGCACCAGACGGTGATCGTGATCATTGCTTTTTATGTGGTGAAAACGGATGATACCATTGGTATGAAGTACCTGTTTATTGCCGGTACCTCTTTTGTAGTGTCCATGCTGATCTATCACCTGTTTATCCGCCCCTTTGCGATTACAAGGTTACTGTTTGGTATGAAAAGCCGTCAGCCGGAGGCAAAACCGGCTGAGAAGCAGGTGGCAGTACCAGCGCCACGCTTACCTGAAATAGCATTACAATAAATAATTGCTTAATTTAACTGGCTATGAATAGTAAATGGGCACGGGTATTATTTCCGGTGATCTATGGTTTGTGTATCTACACCAGTATACGCCTGGTAAATGATGTGATCTCCGGTACGCGGTTCTGGTTACGGTCCTGGACATTGAATGCGATAGAGATAGGGAGCAGTATAGCAGGCAGCTACCTGGTGATGTACATGCTTAACCGGCAGCTGGCAAAAAATCAGCGAAAATATACCGGCGCGCCGCATACGGGCGCACTGTTAAGGGAGTTTGCAGAAGTGGCCCTGTATATTGAGCTGCTTGCCAGCTTTACCATTATCCCTATCGCAGCGTTTACGGATGATGGCCTGCAGTGGTTTGACGCCGTGAATATTTACCTGATACCACTGTTGTATTGGTTATTGTATTACGCCTTTGCCAGGAACAGCGCTTCCGTACGCAAGAATTATGAGCAGCAGCTGCAGCTGGAGAAGATCAGTAATGACCAGCTGCAGGCAGAGCTACGTTTTCTGAAAGCGCAGTACCATCCGCATTTCCTGTTTAATGCGCTTAATACCGTTTATTTCCAGATGGATGAGGATGTGAACCGCGCTAAACAAACCGTAGAAGAGCTGTCGGAATTGCTGCGTTACCAGCTGTATGATCAGCAGCAAACAGTATCTGTGCGTCAGGAGCTGCAATACCTGCAGTCATTCATCAACCTGCAAAAGCAACGGATGAATGATCACCTGGCGTTGCGGGTGGAGTTTGATAAACAGCTGGATGGCCAGCAGCTATATCCCCTGCTGTTACTGCCGCTGGTAGAGAATGCTTTTAAATATGCCGGCGGGGAGTATTGGATACAGATCTCTGCCACACTGGATAACGGGCAGCTGCAGTTTGAGGTAAGTAATGCCAAACCAGCACAGATACCGGAAAGAAAGGGCAGGAGCGGCATAGGGCTGGAACACCTGAAAAGAAGACTGGCCCTGTTGTACCCTGACAGGCATACCTTCCATACTACAGACAAAGGAGAAAGTTTTATTGCACAATTAAACATTACACTATGAAGATAAGATGCGTGATAACGGATGATGAGCCGGTAGCCAGGAAAGGGATAAAGGGTTATGTAGAGAAGATCAGCTTCCTGGAACTGGTAGGTGTTTGTGAAGATGCTGTAGCATTGAATAACCTGTTGCAGGAGCAGCCGGTAGACCTGCTGTTCCTGGATATTGAAATGCCATACATCAATGGGCTGGAACTGTTACAAAGCCTGCCCAACCCGCCTAAAGTGATCTTTACTACCGCCTATGAGCAGTATGCCCTTAAAGGTTTTGAGCTGGAGGCGGTGGATTATCTGCTGAAGCCCATATCCTTTGATCGCTTCCTGAAAGCGGTGAACCGCGCGCATGAGTTATTCCGGCAGAATGCCCCTGCCGCGCCGGATCACCTTTTTATTAAAACAGATGAGAAGCTGGTGAGGATCAGCTGGGATGATATTGTATACATAGAGGCCATGGAAAACTATGTGAACATTTATACCACGCAAACGCGGTATATGACACATGCCACGCTGAAATCCGTAATAGAAAGTATTGCAGATCCCGCCTTTATACAAACGCATAAATCATTTGTAGTAAACGCTAATAAGATCTCCAGCATCAGCGGTAATATTATTGAGCTGGGAAAATTGCAGGTACCTATCTCACGTAGCATGAAAGAAGCCGTGCTGGAGAAGATCCTGAAGAATAAGCTATTGAAGAAAGGGAGCTGATAAAGCCCCTGTCTCAGGGCTTTTTAGCTACGATATAAATACGCTCGTCCACTTCCGTTTTACGCTCCGTCTTTATTTCTACATTCTCTTCCACCGTATCTGCTATACTAAAGCCGGCCTTTTCCAGCAGGGCCGCGGCCTGGGTAGCATCATACATCCTGAACCCGTATTGGGTAAAAGGCAGTGTTTTCATATAATGGGGGCTGCGGATGCCTGGTATCAGTATCCCGCCGGGTTTTAACACGCGGTAGATCTCTGCCAGTTGTTGTAGCGGGTCTTCCCAGAAATAGAGAGTATTTACGGTAAATACTTTGTCAAAGAAATTGTCTGTATAAGGCAGCTCTACGCCATTGCCCAGGATAAAGGATGCTGTGCCGGCAGCTATTTCCGCCGCCAGGTTCTCCTTTGCCAGTTCGATCACGGTAGCGGAGATATCTATGCCATAGTAATGTATACCTGCAGCGCGGGAGAGCACATAGGGCGCATAGCCGCCATTGCCGGGGCCAATCTCCAATACGGTATCCTGGTCCCGGCAATGCAGCAGATCTATGGTGCGTTGTATCATGCTGCCATTGATCTCATGTAATTTGGCGGCTACTTTAATGCCTTCTTCACCTTGCGGATGGCCTAATTGCAGGGCCACCGCCTTTATTTCCTCTTCAGTCATGTCCTATGCTCCGGCGGTTTAATTGCCCGGATGCAACAAAGATAGGCGCTATTTCAATTCGATCTTCTGCGGCATGGTGTACAGCAGCTCCGCCACGCCGGCCGTTTTTACGCCAATCCTTGCAAACAGGTATCCCTTGCTGCTTAGCGAGGAAGGGATGTTAACCGTTAGCTGGATAGGCTGCCCGATATTGGGGATATCCGCGGCGGCTTTTTCTACGCTGGCCACGCTGTTTACCTGGTCTACGACCGTGGTAGCGCCCAGGTAAATGCGCACTGCTTCCAGCGGCAGGCTGGTATTTACCTGCTGTAACGTGAAGCTGGCGTTTACATTGGTACCGCTTTGGCCAATGGCGGCGTCTTTAATAAGGAAATAAGGCGTTACGGTCACATCTACCGTGGTGTTACCGTTCACCTTTACATCCATGGAGTCTGCGCTGTTGATCCAGGGGCCGTTGCCGCGTAACAGCACCAGTTTATAATCCCCGTCAAACAGGGAGGCGGAGAACGTGCCATCCTGCGCTATGTAAACGGGTATTTTAGAAAATACCTCAAAGCCATGTTGCCAGAGCTCCAGCTGAACGCCGTTGGAGCGCAGGCCAATGGGCTGGCCCTGGTAGCTCACCTGCCCCTGCAGGATGGAGGTAGGCGGTTTATAGTTGTCCTTTTTACATCCGGTGATAGCGATAATAGCTATGATCAGGGATGATAGTATGAAGCGTTGCATAGTGATTCAATTAATGGAAAGGATTTTTTACAAGCTTTGGATTGTTGTTTAACACCTGCTGATCGATGGAAGAATAATAGTTACCCAGCTGGAAGAAGCGGGGCGAGCGGAACCGCGGCGCTATCATCTTCACAAATACGTACTTGCCATTGCGGGCGGCATCGCCGGGGCGCACCACCCGGTATGGGTACAGCGCGTAGATCATGGCATTTGGATTACTTACGTTGCCATTCCAAACGCGGTCTGCAATACGCCAGCGTTTAAGGTCCCACAGGCGGTGGTCTTCAAAGGCCAGCTCTGCCCGGCGCTCATTACGGATACGGTCTGTGGTAAGGGTGGTAAGGCTGTTAGGCCCAAAGCCGGCCCTGTCCCGGATGGCATTTATATAAGTGAGCGCTTCGCCTGTCTGGCCCAGCTCAAAGGCGGCTTCTGCGGCATTGAGGTAGATCTCGCCCAGGCGGAACCATACCCACCATACATCGCTTTGTACGCCGCGGGTGCTGGTACGGGCGCGGGAGTCTATATACTTGCGCAGGTAAAAGCCCGTGTTGGATACTTCCTGTATGGAGCGGTGCGGGCCGGAGCTGCCTGTCAGCAGCTTACCATCTGTATAGGTGGTATTAAGATCGCTGCCTTCGACCACCGTATAGCTGTTAGTGGCCGTGTTCCAGGCCATTACGCCCGCTTGTATACCTACCGGCAGGCCTTTGAAGTTGGCGCCGGGGTATACGATAGTGCCGTATAAACGCGCATCCTTATTGGCGAAGATATCCTGCGGATTATCGTAGTAGATAAAATCGCTGTTATCTGCCGTACGTATCTTCAATGCGCCGGGCGTGCCGTCCAGGTATTCGTAACTCTCCACCAGGTTAAGGGAAGGGCTGATGGAGGAAGAGCCCAGGTTGTCTTCGCGGATGCCACGCACGATATTGTCATAGGAGAACCAGTGGCGCTTCTGCGGCGTAAGGAAATCCTTCACGAAAATAACTTCCCGGTTGCCGGATTTTGCGGTGATGGCTTCGTAAAAGTTCTCGCCAGGATCAGGGTTGGCCCTGTATAATGTATATACCCCGCTGTTGATGATCTCTTTCGAGGCCTCCAGCGATTTCGTATAATACTCGTTAGCCCTGCCCGCAGGAATGCCTACTTCGCCGCCGGGCGTAGTGATGGGCGCGGCCATCAGGTTATTGTATTTAGCCAGCGAGCCTGCATATAACATGGCCCTGCTTTTTAAGGCCATGGCGGTATAACGGTTAGCGCGGGAAACGCTGCCATCATTACCCAATTCATTTTTGATGGCGTCCATCTCGCTGGCAATAAAATCATACACCTCTGATTCCTTTGCCCGCGGGAACTGCAGGGCGGAGGCATTGCCGCTATAGTCATAGATGAGCTGTTTGGTGATCAGCGGTACGCCGCCCATTCTTTTCACCAGCTCAAAATAATCGTAGGCCCGCAGGAAGCGCAGTTCTGCGGAGAACTGTGTTTTCTGGGCATCGGATAATTTAGTGCCATACAGCATCATATTCTCCAGGGCCAGGTTAATATCGCGGATGAGGGAGTAGTTCCACAAACGCCAGTTGTCAAAGCCATAGGCCGCTATATTATTGCGGCCGTCTTCATTGGATTGTCCGGACCACATGGCGTCATCGAAATTGGCCATATCCCGCCACTGGGCAATACGGCCATCTGCCCCGGTGTTGTTGATATCCTGCAAGCCTGTTTGTACCGGCAGGCGGTCGTAGAAATTGGCTAGTAACGCCACCACCTGTTTAGGATCGTTCCAGGCTTGTTCTTCCAGCAATATGGTGCGCGATTGCCGCTCCAGCCAGTCCTTTTTACATGCGCCGGCCAGTAACAGGGTTATACCCAGCAGCATGCTTTTATATAGATATTGTTTTTTCATAACAGTCAGCATTAGAGAGAGAGATTAAAACCAAAATTGTACAGCCGTTGCTGCGGATACACCAGGCCATTGGTGGCGCTTATTTCCGGGTCAATTTCATACTCCTTCAGGTTATCGATGGAGAAGAGGTTGGTACCATTTACGTAAACACGGAAGGCGCTTATGTTTAACCTTTTGAGCCATGATTTAGGGAAATTATAACCCAGCTCCAGGTTACGCAGCCGTATATAACGCACATTGGTGAGCCAGAAATCGTTGGTGCGGTAGTTCACATGCGTGGTATTATCCTTACGGATGGCCGGGTAAGTGCCCGCTATCCACCGGCTGTTGGGATCATAGGGATCTTCGCGGTGCCAGCGGTCTGTAAACATATACGCCGGCGAAGAACCGTTATTCTGGAATGGGTACCGCAGCTCCCAATCGCGCAGGTAGGATTGCATGGCCGCGCCGGAAAAGTCAAAGCGCAGGGTAATACCTTTCCAGGCCACGCTGCCATTAATGCCATAGCTGAGCATGGGCTGCGCGGGTATACCCGGGCGGGACTCCAGGCCATAGCCAATAGGCCGCTGGTCAAGATCATTGATGATCTTATCGCCATTCACATCCTCGTATTTAAAATCGCCGGGCAGCTGGGTCTTGTTGCCCTGCCCGTCGTTATTGATCTGGTAGTTATCGATCTCCGCCTGTGATTCAAAACGCCCTATTACATGATAGCCCCAGGTAGATCCTATCCATGCGCCCTGATCATTGTACACGAGGCCTCCCCAGCGGTCTTCCACGCCATACCTGTATTTTTCCCAGGCATTGCCGTTACGCGGTTTATAGGTGCTCACGCTTTTTACCCTGGCCAGCGTAGCATTACCGCCAATAGAGTAGGTTACCGGGCCTGCCTGGCCATTGTAGGTGATCATACCTTCCACGCCTTTGATGGCGTCTGAGTTCAGGTTCTCGTTGGGCAGGGCGTAACCTACTTCGGTGGGCAGCAGCACATCGTACCGGGCAGCGGGCAGACCGCTGCGTTTACGCTGGAATATATCAAACTGGCCGGTGAGTTTGTTGTCCAGTATGGTAAAGTCGATACCAATATTAGTGGAGCGGTTCTTTACCCAGGACAGCTGCGTAATGGGCAGGCCCCTGGGCCGGATACCTATCACATAGTTCCCATTCAGCACCGCGCCGCCCTGGTTAAAATTATAACCGGGCAGATAGCTGAAGGCGTCTGGCGCATTGCCGTTCAGGAAACCTATTTCGCTGCCCGTCTCGCCATAAGAGGCCCTTATCTTCAGGTCATTAAGGAACGTGCCTAGTTTATCTTTCAGGAAAGGCTCTTCAGAGATACGCCACCCTGCGGAGATGCCCGGGAAAAAGCCCCAGCGGTGATCTTCTGCATAGAGGTAAGAGCCGTCATAACGGCCCAGCAGCTCCACCAGGTATTTCTGTTTGTAGTTATAGTTAAGCCTGCCTATATAGCCGGCCCTTGCTTCTGTGGTCCACTCGTCTGACAGATAATCCTGTTCAGAAAGATATTGTGTGGGTATATAGTTATTGGTGGGGATGGTATGCACCACATAATAGGAGTTGTCATAATCAGAGCGCTCATAAGCGGCTACTGCTGATATGGAGTGCGGGCCAAACTGTTTGTTATAGTTTAGCTGGAACTGACCGTAGCGGGAGATCACGTTCCGCTTATGCCGTTCGCGCCAGGGGTTCTGGTTACCAAAGCCGGGTTGGGTAAGGTAACTGTCAGTGGCGGGATCGTATTTGTAGGCGTCCCAGGTATATTCAAAACCATCGTAGTCCTCGTTCATATAATTGTAGGAGTAAACGCCTTTTACGGTGAGCCCGAACTTAAAATCGTACTGCGCGTTCAGATTTACGTTGATGCCGCGCCACCAGTCATCCAGGTACCCGGTTACATCATCTCTATAGGTAGCAGGGTTTACGTTCACATTATGCGTTTGATTAATGTAGTTGGGATTATCATTGGCATATGGGCTTTCTGTGGGCCACATACTAAAGATGCTCAGGAAAGGATTGAAGTAATCATCCAGACCCGGTACGCCTACATTATGCGTTTTCTCCAGGCGGGCGCTGATCTGTGTGCCTACTTTTAAACCGCGCGCCAGGCTGCTTTCTATATTGGCCTGCAGGTTGGTGCGCTCAAAGCTGAAATCGCGCACGATGGCGTCTTGTTTTATGCGGCTTACAGAGAGGTAGTAGGTGGAGCGCTCGCTACCGCCGGATGCGTTTGCGCTGAGGTAATATTGCGGCACGTTGGGGCGCAGTACTTCTTTATGGTAGTCGTAGCTTTTATAGCCTTTTTCTGTACCGGCTTCCCATTTGGCCAGCTCTTCGCGGGAGTAGAGATTGGCCGGGTCCCGGCCGAGGTTCTGCTCAGATTCTACGAGGGCGCGTACGTACTGCCCGGCGTTGGCCGGTTGGGGATAGCGCGTAAAGTTCTGCAGGCCGTAGTAACCGGATACGTTAATCACAGGTTTATCGCCGCGCCTGCCTTTTTTGGTCGTCACCAATACTACGCCGTTCGCAGCGCGCAGGCCGTAAATGGAGGCGGAGGCGTCTTTGAGGATGGAGATGCTTTCAATATCCTCTATGCCCAGGCTGTTGAATACATCCTGTCCGGAGCCTTGTGTAAAGCCAAATGCGGTGGTATTGGTGTTGCCGGTATAAGGCACGCCATCGATCACAAACAGGGGATTACCCATATTGCGGATCTGTATATTGGTGCCTCTGCCGGGCCGGGCATCCGGCGTGCGGCTGGTAAGGCCGGGCATCTTACCCACCAGCGCAGCGGATACGGTAGTAGCCGGCGTTCGTACCAGGTCTTCTGATTTTACCGCGCTTACGGCGCCGGTTACGGTGGCTTTACGTTGCGTGCCGTAACCTACCACTACAATATCTGTTAAGCTGCTGGCCAGCTGGTTCAGCCGCACATGCAGGGCGCTGGCGCCGCTTAATACCAGCTCGCGGGTCTCAAAACCCACATTGGTAATAACGATGGTGCTGCCTTGTGGCGCCTGCAGCGTAAAGGAGCCATCCTGACCGGTAATGGCGCCGCGTGTGGTGTTCTTTAAAATAACAGAGGCGCCGGGTATTGGCGCACCGCTGGAGTCTGTAACGGTTCCCCTGTATGTTTGCTGGGCGCCTTGTTGCGCAAAGGCCGGATGCAGCAGGCATAACAGCATGCACGCAAGGGAGCATGCTATCAGCCGCTTCTTGTGTAAGAAGTGTAATAGTGATTTCATAACTGTGGGTTTATAGAATTGAAGAGTACACGGAATACGATGCCCTCCGGCGATCATCCGCCGGGAATAAGGTTATAATACTGCTATGTTTAACTGACCGCTATGTAAAACATACAGTGTTACGCGGTTCCCTTTCAGGGACGATGCCTGGTTGAACTGGTTTGATTACGGACTGACGGTTATTTCCTGGCTTTTGAACAGCTGTATGTAACAGCGTATTTATGCACCTGGAGTCAAAAAGGGGGCTGAGGAAAGGTCTTTCCATACGGGAATTTTTTGATACTTCGTTAATTAATATGGTCCTTGGCTGACAGTACTACATAACGCGATCTCCATGCAAAGTAAAAGTAAGAAAAAATAAATGTCATTATAACACTTTTATTTAAAATTAACCGTATAACGCAAATCTTTTATTTTTACGGCAATTTTAAATGTATGTTGGATCTGCGGCTCAATTATCCTTCCGTAAAACAGGAGGCAGTTATATTTAAACAGTATATGGATACATTAGGGGAGCAGGCGCGTTATGCCATGTTATCCCCGGACCCATTCACCCCCGGGGCGGCGGCACATGAGCGGCTGGGGCAGTGGCTGCAAATGGAGGCGGGCGACATGGAACGGTATATGGATGTAAAGACCACCTGCAGCGGTAACAGCGCGGTGTATTGCATACTGGCTTACCTGAAAGCGGCGTACCCGGCGGTAGGGGTAGAGGAATTCACCTACAGCAATCTAAAGCTGGCTGCGCTGGACCAGGGCGTGCGTATGGAAAGTATTGCCTGCGATGAAGAAGGTATGATACCCCAGGCGCTGGCCCAGCATCTTCAACAGGGCAAAAGCAAGCTGATATACCTGCAACCCACCGTGCATAACCCAACCTGCAGCGTAATGTCCCTGAAAAGGCGGGAGGACACTGTGGCCGTGATCCGCTCCTTTGAGGATGTGTATGTAATTGAGGATGACGCCTACCGTTTTCTGCATCCGTCGCCACCGCCTGCTATTTTGCAGTTGATGCCGGAGCGTACCATTTATATATGCAGCTTTTCCAAAACATTCAACCCGTTTGTAAGGATGGCTTATGTCCTTTATCCGAAGGGTTTGCTGGATGGCATGGACCGTATTATCCGTATCACCAGCAGTGGCAGCTCTTCATTGTTCAATGCCTTTACGCAGTACCTGATGCAGGGATCGCTGACGGCGGTGATCGAGGAGAAAAGACGGGTAGGGGTGGCGCTGTATGAAAAAATAGCGCCCATATTCCAGGGGCTCACCTACCATATTGTACCAGGTAGCTACCATTTTTGGTTACAGCTGCCGGACCATCTGAAAGCAGGCGCATTTACTACGGATATGCGCAGCAAAGGGATTGAGGTAATGAGCAGTGAAGATTTTTCTGCGGAGGGTAATCAGCAATTCATACGGATAGCGGCCGGCGCGGTATGGGATTCACCGGAATTGTTGCCGGCATTGGAGGTGATAGCCGGTACGGTAAAACAATCAGCATGACCAGATGGCAACCAGTGGCGCTGTTCCGGATCGAAAAAAAGGGTGTATCAATAGCCTGATACACCCTGAACTGTAGTTTTTATGAGATGTTAATTAGTCTCGGGCCCCTTTTCTTCGCTTCTTCGCGTTTGGGAACCACGAGTTTCAGCACCCCGTTTTCATACCTTGCCTGTATGTTCTCTTCATCCACCACGTCTTTTGGCAGCACAAAGGTCCGCTGGAAAGCCTGGTAACTAAATTCCCTGCGGGTATACTTCTCATCGTTTCCGGCATTGTTCGTTTGCTGCTGGTGTTCCGCAGATATAGTCAAAGTGTTACCCTCCAGCTGCACTTTAAAGTTTTCTTTACGCATGCCAGGCGCAGCCATTTCCACCTCGAAGTTTTCGGGGGTTTCTTTAATGTTAACGGCCGGAATGGTAGTGTTCGTAGAGGAGAAGTTGGACTGGCCCCAATTAAACATATCCCTGTTAAAAAGGTCATCAAACATACCTGAAAGGGTGGGGAAATAATCGTTGTTTCTTTTCATGAGTGACATAATTACCTCCGTTTTTAATAGTTGACAGTTGTTAATTACAATTACTCAATATAACAATTGGGCTTATGCAAGTGGTGTGCCACCTGGCAGGCGGCTGGGTGCTGCTGAAATTTTTACAGCAGTATCATGTCAACATGAGCAGCAATGATTGAAATTTTGACAGTGCGGTGCGCCTGGCAGTCCTACAGCAGGTCTTCTTCTTTTATCAGGTTATTTTTTAGTGCAAACACCACAACGCCGGCGGCGTTCTTTACATTCATCTTTTCCAGGATGCGGGTGCGGTGCCCTTCTACGGTGCGTTTACTCAGGAAGATCTTTTCGCCTATCTGCTGGGCGGTATATTGCAGGCATATAAGCCGTATAATCTCTTTTTCCCGGTCTGTAAAAGTGATCCGCTCTTTTTCCTTGTAGGGATCAAACCGGCTTTTTACGATCATGGAGGCCAGTTTGGCGGATGTTTGCCGGCAGTAGAAGATGTTATCATCATATACCTGGCTGATGGCTTCCAGTATTTCCTGTTTATCCGCGTTTTTGAGCAGGTATCCTTTGGCGCCGGCTTCAAGCATTTCCACGATCAGGTCTTCCTCATCAAACATGGATAGCGCAATGATCTTGAGCGCAGGGTCTTTCTGCAGCAGTATACGGGTCGCGGTAACGCCGTCCATGCCGGGCATCTTAAGGTCGGTCATGACAATATCAGCCTGCGTATTTTCAAGTAGTTCAATCAGTTCCCGGCCATTGGAAGCCTGTCCCACCAGTTGTATATCATCCTGCCTGGAAAGCATCAATGCCAGTCCGTCCCTGAAGATCTCATGATCATCCGCGATCATTAGTCTGATTTGTTGATTCATTCTGTTCCGAAGTAATAATTGAAACCCGTGGTTTAAGCGTGGTACTGCCAAACCCTTCCCAACGACAAGCGGCTATCGGCAGCTGGCAATTTGCAGTACAGGAATATTGACTGAAATTGTCTACTGCATACTGCGAACTTGTTGAGATATTGGGGTGAATAGTGCCTCCCTCCTGCAAGCGTAAATATACAAATTATCCGCAAGGTAGGGGGCAAATTATAATGGAATGATCAGGCGGGTATTTTTATGAGGTAGTTGGTGCCTTGTCCCGGAGAAGATTCGATGACCAGGGAGCCGCGCATGATATCTGTCCTGATCTCGAGGCTTTTCATCCCTAAGCCCGTGGAGGTTGTTTTGGCCTTTTTAACGTCAAAACCGGCGCCGTCTTCCCGAATATACAACAACAGGAGGCCGTCTTCCTGGCTCAGGGATATCTGCAATTGATGGGCCTGGGCATGTTTAAGGGTATTCTGTACGATTTCCTGGATGATACGGAAGATATGGATGGATTTTTCCGGTTGTATGTGGATATCACCGCTGGTGCGCAGGTCTATCTGTAACGACTGGCTTTCGGTGACCTGCTGGATAAATTCGCGGGTGGCCTCTATCAGCCCTTTACGCTCCAGGGCATTGGGCAGCAGGTTATGGGAGATCTGGCGGAGGTTGCGGATGGTATCGTCAATGTATTTGCTGGAGCGCTGAACGATCTGCCGGTCATGATCGTTCTGTACCTCTATGCTATTAATGATAAGCTTTACGGTAGACAGCAGGGGGCCTGCGCTGTCGTGCAGGTCTGTAGCAATGCGTTTGCGCTCATTCTCCAGGATAGTGATCTCCGCGGTGATACGTTCCCGCTGCAGTCTTATATAGCGGCGGTGATACGTGATAATGGAGACCACGAAAAAGATGATGATGATTGCAATAAGCAGTGACACAAAGGCGGTTGTATAAAGGATCTTATCTCCCATTGGTTGCTATATGATGGGGTACAAAGCAGGCTGTGGGAAATACGACGGCCTGCTGCATACTCCGGCTTAGTCAAAGTGCCTGTTAAAATGAAGATTCTTCTTTTTGTCAGGGATTAAAAGCGTAGCCACGCCATAAAGCAAATTTACAAAAGCGTTTATATATCCGAACATGCTTACGATCTTAGTTGCTACCACCAACGCATTATCCGTCTCCAGTACATAGTACGAGGCCTCGAGGATGATCTGGTAGATGAAATAGATAATAAATCCCAGGCAGATAAGGAACTTCGCATTCCAGAATGGCTGCCGGTTATCCTGTACGATCATATAATTGATCTCATTGATACTCAGCAGCACGATCACAAAAGAGTAAGCGCCTTTAAAGAAAGGGCTATAGGTCTCTATCTTATAAAATACCAGGTTCTCCACTATCCATATGATCACCAGGATCACCATCAGGAACAGGAACAACCGCGGTTTGCGCCGGAGGAATCCCCAGGCCCGGAACTGGAACAGGAGGATCACGCACTCGATCAACACATAGAAGTTCAACGTGATAGCATTGTCGGTTTCCAGGTAGTGGATACATATAAAGCTGATGACTTCCGAAGTGAAAGCCATCAGCAATAATAAGATAAAAGGATGGTAGCTGGTATCCATTTTGAAATAGCGTACCACCCCGATGATCAGGGGTATAAATACGATTGCGCTTAGCAGGAACCTGATAATATGATCAGAAAGCATCTGGCAGGTAGAGATAATAGGTTATTTAGATACCGTTTGGGTTCAGCTTGCTGATCTTACAAGGGCAATGTTGACCGTTCTCCATACCCTCAGCGTCCTCGTCCTGTGCAACTGCGTTGGAGATACCCGGTATGCTAACCGTCTTGTTATCATCCGTGAGCAGGCGGGTCTCAATATCGTTGCCCTTGGAGTCGATAGGCACCATCACCAGTCTTACCTTGCCATCCCTGCCTGCGCCGTAATAAATACGGATACCCTGCGCGTCCTTCTGGTTCAATAACACCGCGAAGGCGTCCCGGTTAAAAGATTCCGCACTGGGAAAGTCCAGGATCCTGTTGAGACTATCGCCCGTTCTGGCAACTATATCAGACAACCGCGTGCGGGCGGCAATGAAGTTACTGGTAAGAACAGCGCCATCCCTTAATTTGATAACATGCACCGCAGCTTTCTGGCGGTCAAACGGAATAGGGCCTCTTTGGGGTGGTTGTTGGCATTCACTGAACAAGACGGTTACCAGCAGCGCGGCAACACATGCAAAGTGGTTTCTTTTCATTTTATGAGGTTTTTTGGTGAACTGAGCTGCAAATTAGCCGTTATCTCTGGTAAGGGTGTTCGTAGAATTGCCTGAAAAAACACGTATTTATACCTGATTTTTTAACGTGTTACTTCGCTTGTTTTCCCCCTCCGGATGATAGTAAATTTGTACTGTAAAACGGCTACTACTTATCTCTGCATATATGTGTAACCCCAAAACGTAAACGGCCCCCGCCGTAAACGCACGCTAAAACATTGTTTGTTAACCCTTTTTCTCTGCCTTCTGAAGATAAGCCATTTTTGCCGGAAACCTGTCATATCTAAACATCGAAATTTGTCGATGTATCAGAAACTTCCTACCTTTGTATCATGGATGCGTTGATGATAGAAAAAGCAACCAATGCGATAGCGGATAAAAACCGGCTGGCGATCCTGATGGAGGTGGCCCGGAAGGGTAATTGCTTCTGTGGGGATATCACAGAGCTAACGGGGTTATCGCAACCGACCATTTCCCACCATGTAAAGATACTGGTGGATGCGGGGGTGCTTATCTATGACAAAACAGGTAGAACGGTGCAGCTGACGATCAACAGGGAGATGATGAAACACCTGTCTATGTTCTTTCTGAAACTAAGCTAGCTTTTTTTTGCCCTAATACATTGATGGTTTTAAATGTTTCTATGTATTGGCCTGTAATGGGCCGGGGGAGAGGCATGCCTGGAATGGATCTTGGAATATTGACGGTAGGAGACGCTGGTGTATAAGCTGCAGCGGATCAATAACATCGCATTTTATACGCACAATAATCCTGATCAGCCCCCAGGGAGATGGAGTCGGGCCTGGTACTTTAACCGCTGACTATTGCCGGCTTTTATGAAGTGATGGAATGACCGCGCCTAAATACATTGATAATTTTAAATACATCTATATACAAACAAATACAATTAATCTATGAGTCAGTTATTGAACAAGGTGGCTATTATCACCGGTGGAAACAGTGGGATCGGCTTTGCTGCAGCACAGGAGTTTTTAACAAAAGGCGCAAGGGTGCTGATCACCGGTCGTAAAAAGGATGCGGTAGACCAGGCGGCAGCAGCGCTGGGAGCCAATGCGGAGGGCTTTCTGGCGGATCAGCGCAGCCTGGAAGACGCCGATAAACTGGCGGCGCATGTAAAGGCGCAATATGGCAAGGCAGATATCCTGTTTGTGAACGCGGGCGTAGCCATACTGGGCTCTTTTGAGGAAACTACAGAGGCCCAGTTTGATGAAGGCATGGATATTAATTTCAAAGGCGCCTTCTTTACGGTGCAGAAACTGCTGCCCTTATTAAGAGATGGCGGCTCCATCATTTTCCTGTCCTCTATCAATGCCACCACTGGCATGCCTGGAAGTGCCGTATACAGTGCCAGCAAAGCGGCCATGAACTCTCTTACCAGGGTGTTGGCACGGGAGCTGGCCGGCCGTAAGATCCGTGTGAATGCGGTGAATCCTGGTCCGATCACGACGCCCATCCTCGAAAAAGCAGGGCTTAGCGATGAAGCGGCAGCCGGTTTCCGTGAACAGATATCCAAATCTGTACCCCTGAACCGCGTGGGCGATGCCGGCGAGGTGGCCAAACTGGTGGCTTTCCTGGCCTCTGACGAGTCCCGCTATATAAGCGGTACAGAAGTAGCGATTGATGGCGGGCTTACTGTGCATCCGCTCATGCAGGCATAACAGATGGCCATAATAATAAATACAGAGAGGGGGGCTTGAAGCAGAAAATGTTTCGGGCGCCTCTTGTCTGATACTATCTTACCAGTTTTTGCTAAGCCCTTTCCTTCGGTTTAGGTTCGCTTTAGGTTCGCTTAAGGTATAATCGACCGCTTTAGTTAAAATAGTATCATAATTCAATAGTTGCTTTGGCTTATATTTGTAGGTTTGCTCATCCGGTAATACCATATCCCCCGTTACCATCCTCCCGTTAACGCTTTTTTCTTCACCACTCAACATTCCTTTCCCCAAAAAAAGTTTTGGCCCTCTCCGCACTTTCCCTACCTTTGCATTAACCAAATGGTTTAACCTAAGTTATGTCGCAGGAAAGGAATACGGAAGAACAGATCATCGCCGCCGCCAAGAAGATATTTATACAAAAAGGCCTGGCAGGAGCAAGAATGCAGGATATAGCAGACGAAGCAGGCATCAACAAGGCCATGCTGCACTATTACTACCGCAGCAAGGAGAAGTTATTTGATATCGTGTTTGATGAGGCGCTGGGTAAACTGATCCAGCGACTGGGTCAGATGATCCGCACCAATATGCCGCTGGAAGACAAGATCCGGGGTATTGTGCGCAGCTATATAGAAGGGCTGGTGGAGAATCCTCACATCCCTTTGTTTGTATTGAATGAGCTGCAGCAACAGCCGGAACTGCTGATCACGAAATTCAAGTCCAGGCCGGATTTTCCGGACCTGCACCAGTTCCTGGTAGAAATTGCCAAAGCCTCCGAAGCAGGTATTATTAAAAAGATAAGTCCCGTGCAACTTTTGTTGAACATTCTGGGTATGTGTGTGTTCCCATTTGTAGCAAAGCCGCTGCTGCAGGGGATAGTAGGGGTAGATGAAGTGCAGTTCCGCTTGATAATAGAAGAGCGCAAGCAGTTTGTTGGCGATTTTATAATGGCCGCTTTAACACCGTAATATTTTTTTGCCCATCAATTAACCAATTAGTTAAATAAACCAGTTAAAATATGAGGAAGATCTTTTGGGTATTGCTGTTCGCCTCCCCGCATTTGTTTGCGCAGGATAGCACACTGCTTACCCTGGAGCAATGCCAGGAACTGGCCCGGAACAATTACCCGCTGCTACAGCAAAAGCAGGTGCTGGATAGCATGCTGCAGCTACAGGTAAAAAATACCAATACCGCTTACCTGCCCCAGGCGGAGCTGAACGGGCAAGCTACTTACCAAAGCGCGGTCACAGAAATACCGTTTAAGGTGCCAGGGATCAACATCCCGGAATTTGCCAAAGACCAGTACCGGGCCACCATCGACGTAAAACAACTGTTGTACGATGGCGGCGCTACCCGGCGCCAGCGGGAGCTGCAGCATATACAGCAGCAAACGGAGGCGCAGCGGGTAGAGGTGGAGCTGTATAAAGTAAAACAACAGGTGACCCAGAGCTATTTCAACGGCCTGCTGGCGGAGGAATATGTGCATGCGGCCCGCCTTACCCAGGCAGATATCAAACAACGGATAGAGCGGCTTGACGCCGGGGTACAGAATGGCACCGTACTACCATCCAATGTAGATATGTTGAAAGCGGAACTGTTAAGGTCTGAACAACAGGAGCTATCTGCCGCTGCCTCCCGTAGCGCCAGCCTGGCCACTCTGCAATTACTAACCGGTTTTAATACCAGCGGCGCTATAAAGCTGGCCATGCCGCAGGCCGTTAACGATGCCGGTACAGATACCCTGCAGCGCCCGGAATTACAGTTCTACCGTTTACAATCTGCCTCCCTGGATCAACAGGCTAAATTAACCGCCACCAAACCTATGCCCCGTGTAAGCGCATTTGTACAGGGCGGTTATGGCCGGCCGGGCCTTAATATGCTCAACAACGATTTTGCCGGCTTTTATATGGGTGGTATCCGGCTGAACTGGACGCTCTGGAACTGGCGGTATAACCGCACAGAGCAAAAAATATTGCAGCTGCAGCAAAGGAATGTGGAACAGCAATCTGCCAGTTTTACCCTTAATACCCGCGTACAATTGGCGCAGCAGCAAACAGAGATAGGCCGCCTGCAACAAACGCTGGAAAAGGACGGCGATATACTTGTGCTGCGTGCGCGCGTAAAGGACGCCAGCGCCGCCCAGCTGGATAACGGGGTGCTGACCGTGCATGACTACATTACAGACCTGAATGCCGTTATGCAGGCCCGCGTAGACCAAAGTACCCACCAGGTGCAGCTGGCCCTGGCGCGTATCAATTATCAACTTATAAAAGGATACTAAACATATGCTACCCGTACTTAAGAACACCGCTACCATACGCGCCGCCGTGGCGACCCTGCTGATCATGGCCGTATTACCGGCCTGCCGCTCCAATAAAGATGAGGCAGATGCTTTTGGGAATTTTGAAGCAGTGGAGACCGTCGTATCTGCCGAAGGCACCGGCAAACTGCTCTCCTTTATGGTGGAAGAAGGCATGCGACTGCCTGCGGATACCATTGTAGGCTGGATAGACTCTACACAGCTATCCCTGAAAAAATCGCAGGTAAAGGCCAATATCCGCGCCGTACTGAGTAAGATCCCGGAGACGGCTCCCCAGCTGGAAGTGATCCGTGAACAGATAGCCACCCAGAAAAGGGAGCAATTACGCGTGCAGAACCTGCTGAAGGCTAATGCTGCTACCTCCAAACAGCTGGATGATATTAATGCGCAAATAGCGGTACTGGAAAAACAATACCGCTCCCTGGCCTCCTCCCTTAATACGCAGGTAAGCGGTTATAGCAGCGAAGCCCAGCCCCTGGAAGCGCAGGTGTTACAGTTGAACGACCAGCTAAAACAATCCCGTATTATAAACCCCGTAGGCGGCACTGTGCTGACCAAATATGTAGAAAGGGGAGAGGTGGTGACCTATGGCAAGGCGCTGTATAAAATAGCGGACCTCTCATCCCTGTTGCTGCGGGCCTATATAGGAGAGGAGCAGCTGGGGCAGATAAAGCTGGGACAACAAGTCACCGTGCGCACGGACCTGCCGGAAGGTAAATACCGCCAGTGGACCGGTACCGTCACCTGGATCTCTGCAGAAGCGGAATTCACCCCTAAAGAGATACAGACCAAAGAGGAGCGCACTAACCTGGTATACGCGGTAAAGATAAAAGTGCAGAACGATGGCAGCCTGAAGATAGGTATGCCCGCAGAGCTAAAACTGGCAAAACAGTAACACATGCAAACACCCATTGTAGTACAGGAGGTGCACAAGAATTTTGGCGAAGTAAAGGCGCTGCGCGATATCTCCTTTACCGTGAATGAAGGCGAGCTGTTTGGGTTGATTGGTCCGGATGGCGCGGGTAAATCCACCCTGTTCCGCATCCTTACCACGCTGTTGCTGGCGGATAAAGGCAAGGCCACCGTAAATGGGCTGGATGTAGTGAAGGATTATAAGGCCATCCGTAAGATAGTAGGTTATATGCCGGGGCGTTTCTCCCTGTACCAGGACCTTACCGTACAGGAGAACCTGGATTTTTTTGCCACCATCTTTAATACCACGGTAAAGGAAAACTACGGGCTGATAGAGGAGATCTATGTGCAGATAGCGCCTTTTAAAGACCGCCCGGCCGGTAAACTCTCCGGCGGTATGAAACAGAAGCTAGCCCTGTGCTGCGCGCTGGTGCATAAACCCACAGTACTGTTCCTGGATGAGCCTACGACCGGCGTGGACCCTGTATCCCGCAAGGAATTCTGGGAGATGTTGCAGCGCCTGCGGCAAAAGGGTATTGCCATACTGGTATCCACACCGTATATGGATGAAGCAATATTATGCGGCCGCGTAGCCCTGATACAGAATGGCGCGTTGCTAAAGATAGATACGCCGCAGCAGATCACCCGGGAATTCAGTAAGCCGTTATGGGCGGTGAAGGCCAAACAAATGTACCGGCTTATACAGGACCTGCGGAGTTTTGAAGACACGGATAGTTGTTATGCCTTTGGCGAATACCTGCATCTTACGCTTAAACACGGGGAGGCAGATGTGGATAAACTACGCGCTTACCTGCAACCCAAAGGGCATGAACAGTTTGATATGGTTCCCATAACAGCCGGTATAGAAGACTGTTTTATGGAACTGATGAAAAGCGAAAAACAGCAATAACACATGCAACCAATTGTTACCAACGCGCTTACCAAAAAATTCGGCAGCTTCATTGCCACGAACGCCATTACGTTCGAAGTAAAACAAGGCGAGATCTTTGGTTTCCTGGGCGCTAACGGAGCGGGTAAGACCACGGCCATGCGCATGTTGTGCGGGCTGTTACGCCCCAGCAGCGGTACGGCCAAAGTAGCAGGATATGATGTGTATACCCAGGCAGATAAAGTGAAGCAGAATATAGGCTATATGAGCCAACGATTCTCCCTGTACGAAGATCTGAAGGTAAAGGAGAACATCCGTTTCTATGGCGGCATCTACGGGCTCCGTAATGGCGAGATAAAAGAGAAGACAGAACGCCTGTTGCAAAAGCTGGGCATGGAAGCAGAGGCAGACCAGTTGGTAAGCGCGCTGCCGCTGGGCTGGAAGCAGAAGCTGGCTTTTTCTGTAGCCATTTTGCACGATCCATCTATTGTGTTCCTGGACGAGCCTACCGGCGGTGTAGACCCTGTGACGCGGCGCCAGTTCTGGGACCTGATCTATGAAGCCGCCAACCGGGGCGTAACAGTATTCGTTACCACCCATTATATGGACGAGGCGGAGTATTGTGACCGCGTATCCATTATGGTGGATGGGCGCATACAGGCGCTGGACACCCCGCGGCAGCTGAAAGCGCAATTCGGGGCGGAATCTATGGACGATGTGTTCCTGCAACTTGCCAGGGGAAAGTAATCTGTAATTGATAATTGTTTAATTGATCATTATGCGTCAGTTCTTCGTGTTTGCCAGAAAAGAGTTCTACCATATTTTCCGCGACAGGCGCACCCTGCTGATATTGTTTGGTATGCCTATCGTGCAGGTGATCATCTTTGGTTTTGCCATTACCAATGAGATCAAAAATGCAGACATTGCCGTGCTGGACCAGTCAAAAGATCACTATAGCGCCCGCCTGATACAAAAGCTTACGGCCGGCAGTTATTTCCGGATAGACCGTAACCTGCAGACGCCTAAAACTATTGAAGCCGCTTTCCGGGAAGGGCGCATCAAAATGGCGGTGGTGATACCACCCCGTTTTGGCCAGGATTTCTTCCATCTCCGTAAAGCGCAGGTACAGCTGCTGGCAGACGCAGGCGATCCCAATACCGCCACTACCTTAGTGAACTATGCCCGGGCTATTATCGGCAACTATCAGCAGGAGCTGAACGGGCCGGCAGCCTTACCGCTTACCATCAACACCACCGTGCGCATGCAGTATAACCCCGCTTTGAAAAGTGTGTTCCTGTTTGTGCCGGGCGTAATGACGCTTATCTTATTGCTGGTATCCGCCATGATGACCTCTATCACCATTGCCAGGGAAAAAGAGCTGGGTACCATGGAGATACTGCTGGTATCCCCTTTGCCGCCACATTTGATCGTGATGGGTAAAGTAGTGCCTTACATTGTGCTTTCTTTTATTAATGCGCTGGTGATACTGGCTATGGGGGTATGGATCTTTGGCATGCCTGTTAAAGGCAGCGTAGTGCTGTTGCTGGCGGAGTGTGTGCTGTTTGTATTAACATCGCTGGGGTTAGGGATCCTCATCTCTACAGTTACAGATAAGCAGCAAACGGCCATGATGGCCTCTATGATGGGATTGCTGATGCCTACCGTATTATTATCCGGTTTCATCTTTCCTGTTGAGAGTATGCCAAAGCCACTGCAATGGCTGTCCAATATAATGCCTGCCAAATGGTTTATCATCATCCTCAAAGATATTATGCTAAAAGGCTCCGGCCTGCGCGAGGTATGGCCGCAAACCCTGCTGCTGACGGGTATGACCATATTCTTTATTGTGCTGAGCATACGTAAATTCAAAATCCGTTTAAGCTGATGCGTACCATCCGTTTCATATTACAGAAGGAGTTCCTGCAGATCTTCAGGAACAAATCCATGTTGCGGATCATATTGGTGATCCCCATTGTGCAGCTGCTGGTATTATCCAATGCTGCCAATTACGAGATAAAGAACCTGGCGATTGATGTGGTGGACCATGATCATTCCGCCTGGTCGCAGCGGCTGGTAAACAAACTTACAGCCAGCGGTTATTTTAAGATATACCGGCACAGCTTTGACCGGAAAGCCGCTTTCGAGGACCTGGAACTGGATAAGGCAGATATTGTGCTGATGATACCCCCGCACTTTGAGCGGGATCTGGTACGGGAGAATGAGGCTACCCTGCAGCTGCTGGTAAATGCCATTAACGGCAGCAAGGCAGGGCTGGCCAATGGTTATGCAAACAGCATTATCCGGGATTTTAACCAGGGTATCCGTACGGAGTGGCTGGCGATGGACAAACACAGCGGCCCTGCGGTGATAGATGTCACTTATTCCAACTGGTTCAATGTACGGCTGGATTATAAGGTGTTTATGGTACCGGGTATATTGGTGGCGCTGGTCACCATGATCGCGGCCTTTCTTTCCGGTATGAACATCGTAAAAGAGAAAGAAATAGGCACCATAGAGCAACTAAATGTGACCCCCATACGTAAACATCATTTTATATTGGGGAAACTGATCCCTTTCTGGATAGTAGCCCTTTTTGAGCTGGCCTTTGGATTACTGATCGGGAAACTTGTATTCAGCCTGCCTATAGGGGGCAGCCTGTGGCTGATCTTCCTGTTCGCAGCTGTTTATCTGTGGGTGATGCTGGGTATGGGATTGCTGATCTCCACTTTTACGGAAACACAGCAGCAGGCCATGTTCATTGCCTGGTTCTTTGTGATCATTTTCCTGTTGATGAGCGGGTTGTTTACACCAGTGGAGAATATGCCGCAATGGGCGCAAACGCTTACCTGGTTCAACCCCATTGCTTATTTCGTGAAGGTGATCCGTATGGTGCTGCTCAAAGGCAGCGATTGGGGCAATATACAATCTTATCTGCTGATCATGCTGGCATATGCGCTGGTGATGAATGGCGTGGCCATCCTCAACTACCGCAAAACATCATAAAAGTCTGTATCGCTGTTACAATGTAACAGTTGTAGGTTTAGGCAAAGGCCGGAATAATCCTGTTCCGGCTTTTTTACGCGTCAAATCTTTCAAACCGTTCACCATTCCATTTAAACAGGAACGGTGATACGGGGTAGTTGCCGTTGTGGTAGCTCTCTTCCGCCATGTCCTTCATTTTCGCAATATGCTCCGGGCTATTGCTGCCGGTGATAAAAAGCAGGTCGCGGTTGGGGATGATGATCACAAACTCGCCGTCAACCGGGAAATTCTCCTGTGTCCAGATCGATGGCAGCAGGATCAGGCTGGCCTCGAAAGTGCCGCCGGCAGTGACCATATAAAGGCCGTTATCGCCATGTCTTTCTATATTGGGTAGTAAATTCTCCAGGTAACCCAGTGCAATTTCGCGCAGCGATTCCAGGCTGATCTGGCAATCTGCCAGCCTGCCCTGTGTAAGATAAGCAAGGGCGTGTTCCTTATCCTCTGCATAAGCAATTACGAGATCATCATTATACTGTTCCTTTACCAGGGAGATTTCCCCCGCCTGGTCACCACCGGTGGTTAACCCCTCGCCAAAGTCGCCGGCTTTGATAACAGGCACCACGTTTTCCAGCAGCAGCGTGTCCTCTTCCTGGTACAGGTGGGCGCAGGCGGCCAGGTACCTGTTAATGATCTCCTGCAGCTGTCCGGGCTCCCCCTCATAGGCCATAAAGGCGTTGTCAATATAATGGTTCCCTTCTGTGCCCCCGTAATTGGAGTGGATGGTCAGGTCTGGCTGCAGGGTAAAGCTGGCCTGTGGATATTCATTTTCCAGTGCGGCCATGTAAAACTGTGCAAATTCCGCTTTTGTTAACACTTGCTGTTTGTCAGCAGGTTTGTTGCCGCCGAATAGAGAAGATAAAAATGACATGGGTTGATGGATTATATATGAAAACCCAAAATACACATATAACCCATTTGCAGGATGTTGTTATTGTTAAATATATCAGGTTTTTAGCTTGCGGATAAGTTTCCCCAGGGTCTTGATGCCTTCTTCCACCTGTTTGTTCCATGGGTTGCCATAGCTAAGGCGCATACAGTTGCGGTAGCGGTCCTGCAGGGAGAAGATGCGGCCGGGCGCAAAGCTGATCTTTTGTTTCAACGCCAGCTCGTATAATTCAAAGGTGTTTATCTGCTCATTCAGGGCCAGCCACACCACAAAGCCGCCCATGGGGCGGGTGACCAGGGTATCTTCCGGGAAGTAGTCTGCTACGGCCTGCAGGTAGCGCAGGCTTTGGGTATGCAGTTGTTTACGCATGCCGCGCAGGTGGTGCTCATAGCGGCCGTTCTCCAGGAAATGGGCTACGGCGGCATGCGGCAGGGAGGCGCAGGCAATGGAGTGGTTCCGTTTAAGCCGCAGCACTTTCTCCTTGTATTTGCCCGGTAATGCCCAGCCTACGCGATAACCCGGCGCCAGCGATTTGGAGAAAGAGTTGCAGGCCAGCACAATGCCGCTTTCGTCAAAGGTCTTACAGAGGGCGGGGCGTTCCCGGCCAAAATAGATATCGCCGTAAATATCATCTTCTATGAGGGGAATGCCATACTTCTCATGGATGCGTACCAGCTCCCGTTTATGGGTATCGGGCATGCAGGAGCCCAGGGGGTTGTTAAAATTGGTCACAAACAGGCAGGCCTTAATGTTAAAGCGGGGAATGGCCTTATCCAGGTAATCAAGGTCTACGCCGGTAACCGGGTTGGTAGGCACCTCCAGTACCTTAAGGCCCAGGCTGGCTGCCAGCTGCAGGGAGCCGTAATAGGAGGGGCTTTCCAGCGCGATGGTATCGCCGGGCTGTGTAACGGCGCAGAGGCAGAGGGTGAGCGCATCTGAGCAGCCATGGGTGGTCACTACATCGTCTTCGCTAACAACGCCGCCCCAGAGAATGCTCATACGGGCAATTTGCCGCCGCAGGTCTATATTGCCCTGCAGGGATTCGTAGCCTATACCATTGTATGGCAGCTGCCGGACAGCCTGGATCATGGATTTGGCCATTTTTGCCGAAGGCAGCAGGGAGTCTGCCGGGGCCGCGATGGAGAATTTCTGGATATTATCCGCCGTCATGTGGGTGAACACGCGGGAGATCATATCGTTCACCGTTACTTCTGACGCCTTTTTAACCGGTTCGCAGGTCTTGGGAAGGTCCCGCGCCTTGCGGGGGCTAAAACGGATATAGTAGCCGGATTTTGGCCGGGGCTCTATCAACCCTTTTGCTTCCAGGTGATAATAGGCCTGAAAGGCCGTGCTAAGGCTTACGCCCTGCTCTTTGCTGAGCATCCGCACGGAAGGCAGCTTATCGCCGATCTTCAGTACTTCTTTCTCTATCATCTGTTCTATGCGGTCTGCTATCTGCAGGTACAAGTGTTCGGCAGTCTTTAACATGGCATACTGGATCTGATCTGGTCAAAGTTAGTAAAACTGTATCTGTTTTGGTCCTGGCAAAAGCCTTTATTTTGCAGCCATTAATTTTTTACCTCCTTCCGCCCTTATGCTGTATACTTCTTTATCTGAACGTTTGCGCACACAGTACCAGGCGCCGGGCTTATTTACCGCCAGACAATTGTTGCAACAGCTGTAGCCCGGCAAATGGTCTGTGCATGGGCAAATAACCTACCACATCAACAAGCCCCTGTAATTATCTTGCCGGATTATATTTTGCGCAATTAAAAAGTTGCACTATTTTCATGCAACTTTTTAATTGCGCATATGGATGAACTGTTTAAAGGGCTTGCTGATCCGGTACGCAGACAGATCCTGGAGCTGTTGCTGCAACAGCCGCTGAATGTGAACCAGATCAACGAGCATTTCAGCGACATCAGCCGGCAGGCGGTTTCCAAACACCTGAGCGTACTGGAAGACAGTGGCTGGATACGCATTTACCAGGCCGGCAGGGAACGTTATGGATATCTGAATAAGACCGCGTTCTACCAGCTGAAGGACTGGCTGCAGGTTTACCTGAACCAGGACCGCCGCTCACTGCGCAATGATCATGGCGTGTTCCTGGAGCGTGCTACGTATAAAAAAGGAGCTCCGCTTACCTATCCTGTTATGCTGCAGGCCATGCTGAGCAAGGATAAGGATTTTGACAACCGCTTCTTTAACGCTGTAAAGACCACCGGCATTTTCTGCAAACCATCCTGCTCTGCAAACCCGCGGCCGGATAACGTGATCTTTTACGGTACCCGCGATGAAGCTATTAAAAACGGCTTCCGCGCCTGTAAACGCTGCAAACCATGATCAGGATACCTATATTACACCCACACCAGTTTTCATTTGCGGAGAGCCTGCAGTTCCTGAACCGCTCCAACCGGGAATGCCTGCATTTTGTGCGTAATGGCAGCCTGGAGCGTTTGATCATACAGGACGGCGCGCCTTTACTGCTTAATATCCGCGAGGCAGCCGGCAAACAAGCCCTGGAGGTAGCTGTGGTAAATAACTGGGGCATTCCGGTTGACGAAGACAATATCCGCAGGTTTGTTACGCACTGGCTGCACCTGGATGCGGACCTGCAGCCATTTTACCAGTTTGCCGCGGAAGATGCAGTATTGAGGCCCCTGGTAGAACAGTATAAGGGCCTGCGCCTTGTTGGTATACCGGACCTGTTTGAGTCCATTACCTGGACCATTACCGGGCAGCAGATCAGTTTACCTTTTGCCTATACGCTGCGGAAAAGGTTTATAGAAGCATTTGGTTATCATGAGCGGATAGGCTGGGAAGATTATTATACCTATCCGCACCCGGCAGTAGTAGCCGGGCTGCAACCAGAAGATCTGACGGGTATGCAGTTTTCGCGGAGTAAGGCGTTATATATTATACAGATAGCCGCCGCCATAGCGGATGGCCGTTTAGACAATGCGCAGCTGCAGCAAATGGAGTACGAGGCTGCCAGGGCATACCTCCTGCAATGGAAGGGCATAGGCAACTGGTCTGCCAATTACGTGCTGATGAAATACCTCCGTTTTCCGGAAGCACTGCCGCTGGAAGACGCCGGGCTGCATAATGCCTTGCGCAGGCAGCTGCAATTGGACGCCAAGCCATCCCTGGCCGCGGTAAAGGAGTATACACAGCATTGGCGGCAGCATGCGGCGTATGCCACGTTTTATTTATGGAGAAGCTTGAGTTAAGAACATTATGGATATCTATCATCACACGTACCAATCGCCCGTGGGCCCGCTGGGGCTCAGCGGCACGGATGATCATATCAGTGCGATCATCTTTGATCCACGTAGCATTGTTACGATGGATACGTTACCGGATGTTTTCCACCAGTGTATGGAGGAGCTGGATAGCTATTTTGCCGGTGGCAGACGGGCTTTTTCTTTCCCCATAAAGCAGGCAGGAACAGATTTTCAGCAAACAGTGTGGCAACAACTGTTAACCATACCGTATGGCAGCACCATCTCTTATCTGCAGCTGGCCAAACAGATCAATAACCCCAGGAGCATACGGGCGGTGGGCACGGCCAATGGCAGTAATCATTTACCTATTGTGGTGCCCTGCCACCGGGTAATAGGCAGTAATGGTTCGCTGACCGGTTTTGGAGGCGGCATCTGGCGAAAGAAATGGTTGCTGGAACATGAGTGGAAATACAGATATGGTACGCAGGAATTATTTTGAGCGTAACGGATCGTCTGCCTCCAATACTATTACTTATCTTGTGTATGCCAACATGTATGGAAAACGACTTAATCTGATCTGGTCAATATTAACAGAACTGTATCTGTTTTAATCCCATTTTTTGTTTCAATTTTGCTGTCTCAACCATGTAGTATCAAAAAAGCCTGGAAGATGAACACCCACCTAAAACAAGACCTGACAAAACTGGACGATTTACTGGCCGCCACGCAAGCCTTCTGCGCAGATTTTTTATCGCAGCTGGATACATTGCCTGCCAGTAAGGCCATGCCTTTACCGCCGGCGGCAGCATTACCGCAGGAAGGTATAGGCGCCATGGGCGCATTACACCGTTTCCGGGATCAGTATGGTCCTTACCTGGCTGCGGGCGCGGGTCCGCGTTACTGGGGCTTTGTAACAGGCGGCGTTACGCCGGCTGCGCTGGCGGGGGATTGGGTGGCTGCCGCGGTGGATATGAATGCCGCCGATAAAGGCGGGGCTGCTTTTAACATTGAACTGGAAACCATACATATGCTCCGCCAGCTATTTGGGCTGCCGGATAGTTTTGCCGGCACTTTTGTGACTGGCGCTACTATGTCCAACTTTACCGGGCTGGCTATAGGCCGGCAGTGGTTAGGACTGCAACATGGCAAGGATATAGGGGAGGAAGGACTGGCCGCATTGCCCAATGCCCGGGTGCTCTCCTGCGTGCCACATTCCAGTGTGATCAAATGCCTGTCTATGCTGGGTTTTGGCAGGAATGCGCTGGTAAAGCTGCCTGCTTTGCCCGCACGGGAGTCTGTGAACATTGCCGCGCTGGAAACCTGGCTGGAGGAGCATCCCGGTGAGCCGGTGATCTATGTGGCCAATGCCGGAACGGTCAACACCACTGATTTTGATGATATTTCCGCGCTGGCCCGCTTAAAACAGCGTTATAATTTCTGGTTACATATAGACGCCGCCTTTGGCGGATTAGCCGCCTGCAGCCCGCAGCATCAACATTTGCTTAAAGGTTGGGAGGTAGCAGACAGCATCACCATTGATGCGCACAAATGGCTGAACGTGCCTTATGATTCCGCCATGATCTTCTGCCGTCATCCGGAGCTGCAGGCGGCTGTGTTCAAAAACGTAGGGGCGGCCTACCTGGGCGATCCTGCAAAGGACTTCAATTTTATCCATCATGTACCGGAAAACTCCCGCCGTTTGCGGGCATTACCGGCCTGGTATTCGCTGCAGGCTTATGGGGCAAAGGGGTACCGTGATATTGTGCAGGCCAATATAGAACAGGCGCAGTTACTGGGGAAACTGATCGATGAAAGCCCCCATTTCCACCTGCTGGCCCCCGTAAACCTCTGCGTGGTATGTTTTACGTTGCAAGGAGCGCCGGAAACACTGGCCGCGGCTACCGCCGCTTTCCTGGAAACGCTTACGGAGAACGGTGTGGTATTTATGACGCCTACCGTCTACCAGGATACGCCCGCTATCCGTGCGGCCATTGTAAACTGGCGTACGACCGTAGCAGATGTGTACCAGGCCTGGCAGGATATAGAACAGGCCATGACACTGAAAGCAATCAGCCTTTAATTGACCGCCTATATTCAACAACAATTATGAACAAATCTAATCTTACAAAAGCTTATATAGCCCTGATGATCGTAAGCATCTTCTGGGGCACTACCTACCTGGCTGCCAGGATAGGGGTACGCCATATGCATGGCCTCATGCTTTCCGGCCTGCGGCAAAGCATTGCAGGCGCGCTGCTGGTGGGCTTTTTCCTGCTCAGGGGGTACAAGCTCCCATCCAAAGCCATCTTATCCCGGCTTTTTATCATTGGGGTATTGATGCTGGTGGGTGCTAATGGCCTCCTTACCTGGGCCCTCACTTATATTCCCAGTGGCCTGGGCGCTATTGTAGCAGCAACGGTGCCTATCTGGATGACCATCTTCAGCTTCTTCCTGGTACAACAGAAATCCCGTATTACGCCCCTGTTGGTTGCCGGCATGGTGATAGGCCTGGTGGGAGTGATGGGCATTTTCTCAGACTACCTGACGGACCTGGTGAACCCCAGTTTCCGGTTTGGCATAATGCTGGTACTGATCAGCTGCCTTTTTTGGTCCATGGGCTCCGTGCTCACCGCCAAATGGGCGCTGCAGGTGAACTATCTGTATGGCGCGGGCTTTGAGATGCTGTTCAGCGGCATAGTTATGCTGGCGATCATGCTTGTGACCGGCGAGGTCCGCCATGCGGAGTTTACCCCGGAGCTATGGGGTAGCCTGCTGTATCTTATTTTCTTTGGATCTATACTTGGCTACTCCGCCTATGTATATACGTTAAATAACCTGCCGCCTTCCCTGGCCGCTGTATACGCCTACATCAACCCGATAGTAGCTGTATTGCTGGGCTGGATGATCCTGGACGAGCACCTGAACCTGACCACCGCTTTATCCTGCCTGGTTACGCTTACAGGTGTGTACATGGTGAATACGGCGGTAAATAAAAGCAAAGCAACTTATGAGCTTAGTTGACACTACTTCCTTAGAGGCAACAGCCGCAGGGCTGGAGCAAACACTGGCCGCCGCTTTACCCCAGCTGCGCAACATCTCTGCCGCGGAGGCGGAGATGCGTCCGGCGCCCGGCAAATGGAGTAAAAAGGAAATACTGGGGCACCTGGTAGATTCCGCGCTTAATAACCATCAGCGCTTTGTACGCGCCCAGCGCGGACCGCTGGAGCTGCCGGGGTATGAGCAGGATTTTTGGGTACAGGCGCAGGGGTACCAGCAAATGGACTGGCAGGCGCTTATCTATTTATGGGAAACCGTGAACCGGCATGTGGTACATGTGATCCGCCGGATACCGGCAGAGATGCTGCCACAGGTATGTAAGATAGGCGCCAATGCGCCTGTTACGCTGGAGTACCTGGTAGCAGACTACCTGGATCATATGCATCATCACCTGCACCAGCTGCAAATAGAGATTTAACCTTACGATTTAGATAGAAGTATAGAGCAGATGCCCACTGGTGTTTACCGGTACGGGCATCTTTTTTTTGGATCATAAACCTTACATTTATATCTATGACAGTTAAACAGGCTACCCTTCATGATGCTGCCGCTATAGCGGTCTTATTTGATGCATACCGCTGCTATTATGAGCAGGCAGCGGATCTGCCGGCTGCTGAAGCCTTTATTGCCAAACGTCTCCGTAATGAAGAAAGTGTGATCTATGTGGCCATGGAGGGCGAGCAATTCATCGGCTTTGTACAGCTGTATCCCTTCTTTACCTCTATTGGCATGAAACGCGCCTGGGTGCTGAATGATCTGTATGTGCTGGCAGACCATCGCAACAAAGGTGTGGGGCGCGCACTGGTAACAGCGGCAGAACAGCTGGCGAAAGCCACCGCTTCCGGCTGGATCATGCTGCAGACACACCACCATAATACTAACGCGCAAGCCCTCTACGAAAAGCTGGGATTCCAGAAAGATCTGGATTACTGTTATTATTATCTCAGCGTTTGATATTTTTACGGCATGGAAACAGTGCATCATAATCCCTGGACGATCCTGTCCAGCAAGGTGGAATACGACAACAAATGGATACAGGTAACAGAGCACCAGGTACTTAATCCCAATGGCGGCCCTGGTATTTATGGCGTGGTACATTTTAAGAACCTGGCTATAGGGGTGGTGGCATTGGATGAGGAAGGGCATATTTACCTGGTAGGGCAGTACCGTTTTCCGCTGGAGCAGTTTTCCTGGGAGATACCGGAAGGCGGCGGGCCGCTGGATGATGATCCGCTGGATACGGCCAAACGTGAGCTGCTGGAAGAAACGGGGCTGGTGGCCCGGCACTGGAAGCCTATTGTACAAATGCACCTTTCCAACTCCGTATCTGACGAAGTTGGCATTGTATACCTTGCCCGCGGCCTGGAGCAGCAGGCGGCCGAGCCGGAGGAAACGGAGGAGCTGACCGTACAGAAGATCCCCTTTGAGGAGGCTTACCGGCTGGTAAAGACCTACCAGATCACGGATTCATTGTCAATTGCCGCTATCCAGAAGATAAAGCTGATGATGCTGGAAAACGAGTTGTAATATGCAGATGGGTGAATGCATTGATGAGCAGCACATCAGCATATTGGCACATTAGCACATCAATTTTCCCTACTTTTGCAGCATGGATTTTCGAAAAAACGCTGTCCGCCGGCCGGCAGCGCCCAAGCCTAAAGCATCTGCCATGGTGATAGGCCGGCAGCCGGTAGTGGAAGCTATACAGGCCGGCAAGGCCATAGAGCGCATTTATCTCCTGCGCAATGCTACCGGGGATATTATTCCGCAGATCAAACAATTAGCCGCACAATATCAGATCCCTATTAACCTGGTGCCCGTGGAAAAGCTTAATTTCCTTTCACAGGCCAACCACCAGGGCTGTATTGCTATTTCGGCGCAGGTGAGCTACCTCGACCTGCAGGATGTGATCTCCCATACCATAGAACAGGGGCAAACCCCGCTGTTCCTGATCCTGGATGGTATTACAGATGTACGTAATATAGGCGCCATTGCCCGTAGCGCTGTTTGTTGCGGCGCCCAGGCCCTGATCATCCCGGACCGGGGGATTGCCGCCCTTAATGAGGAGGCCGTTAAATCCTCTGCCGGCGCATTGGAAAAAATAGCCGTTTGCCGGGTAAATAGCCTGCTGAAAGCCATTGATACCCTGCACCTGAATGGGATCAAGGTAATGGCCAGCGAAATGGAAGCTACTTCCAAACTGTATGATTGTGACCTGAAGGAGCCTGTAGCAGTGATCATGGGGTCAGAAGATAAGGGGGTATACCCGGCCCTGATCAAGGCGTCAGATATGCTTTTCCGTATACCTATGAGCGCTAATTTTGAGTCTTTCAACGTATCCGTAGCCGCGGGCATCATTTTATACGAAGCCATGAAGCAACGGGGCATCTGAAGCATAAAAGACAAAAAATAACCGGATGAAACTCATCGAATGTCCGCGCGACGCAATGCAGGGATGGCATCATCCCATTTCCACGGCAGATAAGGTTGATTACCTGAATACCTTATTACAGGTGGGCTTTGATACCATTGATTTTGGCAGTTTTGTATCGCCCAAGGCCATTCCCCAGATGGCGGATACGGCGGAGGTGCTGTCAAAGCTGGAGCTACCCGCCGGCGGCAGTAAGCTGCTGGCTATTGTGGCCAACCAGCGTGGCGCGGAGGAAGCGGTGATGTTTGAACAGGTGAATTACCTGGGTTATCCCTTCTCTATTTCAGAGACTTTTCAGTTACGTAATACCAACAAGACCATTGCGGAGTCGCTGGAGCTGGTGCAAACCCTGCAGGAACTTTGCATCAAGAACCGTAAGCAGCTGGTAGTATATATCTCCATGGGTTTTGGTAATCCTTATGGCGATCCGTATGACGCCGGGGTAGCTATGCAGTGGGTAGATGAGCTGGCAAAAATGGATGTCTCTATTATCTCCCTGGCGGATACCGTGGGCGTAGCCGAACCGGATATTATTACGAAGCTGTTTGCCACCCTGATACCTGCCTATCCGCAGGTAGAATTTGGCGCGCATTTCCATTCCGCCCCCCATAACTGGGAAGAGAAAGTGTCGGCCGCTTATGCACAGGGTTGCCGCCGCTTTGACAGCACGATCAAAGGCATAGGCGGCTGTCCCATGGCCAAGGATGACCTGGTAGGCAACCTGGCCACTGAAAACCTCTTATGGTTCTTCCAGGAGCAGGGACAAGCAGTATCGCTTAACCAGGCTTCCCTGGAAGCCGCCCAACGGATGGCGGAGAGAATATTTGAGCTAAGTGCTAACGGCTAAAAGCTAATTCACCATGCATTTTCGTCTAAGTTTTCCGGTTGCGCCGCTGGAGCCGGCCCTCACGTATAACGATCCGCTGTTGCTGATGGGCTCCTGTTTTGCGGAGGAGATGGGTAACAGGCTGCAGGAACATCTATTTCCCACGCTAATGAACCCGCACGGTATCCTGTATAATCCCCTCAGCATTACCAGGGCCTTAAATAGTTACCTGGATCATAAACAGTATACGGAAGCAGACCTTTTTAAACACGATGATCTCTGGCATAGCTGGGACCATCATAGCCGTTTTTCCGCGCGCACGCCGTCCATTATGCTGGACAACATCAACAAGGTGCAGGAACGGGCAGCCCGCCGCCTGGAAGAGGCCCGCTGGCTGGTGATCACCCTGGGCTCTGCCCATGCCTATGTTTTAAAGGAAAACAACCAGCTGGTAGGTAACTGCCATAAAGTGCCCATGGCCGCTTTCTATAAAAAGCTGCTCACCGCAGAGGAGATCATTACGGCATTGGACAATATGATGCACCGGCTGTTTTTCCGGAACCGGCATGTGAATATACTGTTTACCGTTAGCCCGGTGCGGTATGTGCGGGATGGGGTAGTGGAGAATAACCTGAGCAAAGCTATAATGTTACAGGCGGTACATCACATGGTGAATAAGTTTGACCGCCTCTTTTATTTCCCGGCCTATGAGCTGGTCATAGACGATCTGCGGGATTACCGCTTTTATAACGATGACCTGGTGCATCCTAACGAAACGGCGGTAAATTATGTGTGGGAGCATTTTGTGAACAGCTGCATACATCCGGAGAGCCACCAGCTGTTACATGCGGTGGCAGATATTAACCGTGCGGCGCGCCATAAGCCCTTTAACCGGGATAGCGCCCAGCATCAGCAGTTCCGGCAAACCTACGCACGGAAAGTGCAACAGCTGCAGTTGCAGCACCCGCAATTGGAGTGGGGGGAGTTATTGCGGTATTTCAATAATGCATACCCTATATAATGAAACTCAACTGGAAAATAAAAAATCCCCGGCCATTACGGACCGGGGATCTTTTTCTAATAATATCATGCTCACTATTGCACGGCATTAGATAACTCATACTCATTCACGCCTTTCTCCTTAATAAACAGCATACCTACCACAAAGCATATCAGCGCAATAGCGATAGGATAGATAAGCCCCGCCAGGTGATTGCCTGTTTGCGTAACCAGCAGGGTGGAGATCGTGGGCAACAAGCCTCCGAAAACCCCATTACCCAGGTGATAGGGCAGTGACATGGAGGTATACCGTATGCGCGTGGGGAACAGTTCCACCAAAAATGCGGCAATAGGCGCATAGGCCATGGTCACAAACAGCACCTGTATAAACACCAGCAGCACCAGCCAGATGAGGGTACGATAGCTCACCACCACTTCTTTCTTTATTTCTGTTTTACCTGCTGTAACGGTAGTGGTTTCCTTCAGCTGTGTACCGTCATCATAAACACGGGTACGGGTGGTCCTTTCCGTGCTTACGCCTTTATTATTGCTGATGTTACTATCTATATGGTATTGACCGGCGAGTTCCTGTTTATGCTGCAGGTTTACGCTATTATCCATAGCGCGGTAAATAGGATAATAAGCCAGCGCCGCCAGCAGCATGCCGCCCATCATGATCTTTTTACGGCCTATTTTGTCTGACAGCCGCCCAAAATAGATAAAGAACGGGGTACCCAGTACCAGCGCAATGGCAATGATCACGTTGGATTGTACAAACTCCAGCTGCATGGTCTTTTGCAGGAAGGAGAGCGCATAGAACTGACCTGTATACCATACCACGCCCTGGCCCATAGTAGCGCCAAAAAGGGCCAGCAGCACCAGCTGCAGGTTCTCTTTTTTGCCAAAGCTTTCCTTAAGCGGGTTACGGGAGGTTTTGCCCTCTGCCTTGAGCTGCGCAAACAGCGGCGATTCCTTTAACCGGATGCGGATATAATAGGACATGATCACCAGGAATACAGACAGCCAGAAGGGGATACGCCATCCCCAGCTGTTAAAGTCCTCCGGGCGCATCACATTACGCGTAACGAGTATAACGGCCAGGGATACGAACAGGCCCAGGGTAGCCGTGGTTTGGATAAAGCTGGTATAATAACCGCGCTGGTGGGCCGGCGCATGTTCCGCCACATAGGTGGCCGCGCCGCCGTACTCACCGCCCAGGGCCAGGCCCTGTAACAGCCGGAGCAGCAATACGATAATGGGCGCCAGTATGCCAATGCTGGCATAATCCGGCACCAGGCCTATGGCAAAGGTGGAGCCGCCCATAATAAGCAGGGTAAGCAGGAAGGTATATTTACGCCCTGCCAGATCACCCAGGCGCCCAAAGATGATGGCCCCAAAAGGCCGCACAATAAAACCTACCGCAAATGTGGCCAGGGTGGCAATATAGGCCAGGTCAGGGTTGCTGGGCGGAAAGAATTTCTCTGAGATAATGGCTGACAGGCTGCCGAAGATGTAAAAATCGTACCATTCAATTAAAGTGCCGGCAGACGAAGCAAAGATCACCTGCCAGATGTTTTGAACATTTTGTGTGTTTTTCATTCGTAGATGGTTGTCTTTAATATAGGACCATAGAATTTTCCCGGCTTCATCACTTTACAAAAGGCCGAGAAGATAGTAAAAAAATATTATACTATTTTGATCTTTTATAGGGGAAACAAGGCACAAGAGCGTCTTTACTGTCAGGTGAATCATTTAACTTTAGTAAACTGGATAATGGGCCCAATGGCTGATGCGCCGGCACACATCCCGGCTTAATCATCAGCAGGTCAGCACATTAGCCTATCAGCACAACAGGACATCAGGACATTAGCATGAGGGTTTATAGCGTAATACTAGCCGTTTTATTGTTTGGATATTGTACAGCCCCTGCCAGACTGTTGGCGCAATCGGACAAGGGCAGGCCTAAGATCGGATTAACCCTCAGTGGTGGCGGTGCAAAAGGGCTGGCCCATATCGGCATCCTGGAAGCTATTGACAGCGCGGGGCTGAAGATCGATTACATTACCGGCACCAGCATGGGCAGCATCGTAGGGGCCCTGTATGCCATGGGCTATTCCGGCGATACCATAGAAGCATTGGCCCACCAGCTGGACTGGGATAATCTGTTTGCCAACCAACCCCCGCTGAAAGATATTGCCTACGAAGAAAAAAGCGAATACGGCAAATACATCATCGAGATCCCTTTTGAATATGGCAAACCCAAACTGGCCTCCGGGGTGATCACCGGCGAGCAGTTATGGCTGGAGCTGGCCCGGTTGTGCTGGCCGGCCCGGGATATACGCGATTTTTCCCAGTTTAATATCCCCTTTAAATGTATTGCCACGGATGTGGCCACCGGTGATATTGTTACCCTGGACACCGGCCAGATCGTTCCCAGCGTACGGGCCAGTATGGCCATCCCGTCTATTTTTACGGCCGTACGGATAGGGGATCGCAGCCTGGTAGACGGCGGCGTGGTGCGCAATTTTCCGGTGATCACCGCCAAGGAGATGGGGGCAGATATAGTTATTGGCTCCAATGTAGCAGGCGGGCTGCGCAAAGCAGACCAGCTGACCACCCCTTTTGACATTATTTACCAGCTGGGCTTTTACAAGGATGCGGCTGATTTTAAAGCGGCCCGTAAAGCCTGTGATATCTATATCCGGCATGACCTGGAAGACTATTCCGCCGCCAGTTTTGGCAGTGTGGACTCCATCATTGAAATAGGCAGGCGCAAAGGCCGGGAGATGTACCCGGTGTTCAAACACCTGGCAGATTCGCTGAATGCCCTGTATCCCATGCCGCCTTTTAAAAAGAACCGCCTGCCTTTTACGCCGGATGTGGAGCTGACCGGCATTACGGTACATGGCCTGGTACATTCTGATGAAAAGTTCTTCCGGGGCCGCCTGGGGCTAAAGCCCGGCGGCTGCTACAATCCGGAGCAAATGCAACTGGCGGTGCAGAACGTATTTGGCACCCGCTTTTATAAGCAGATCACTTATGATATTGTCCCGCAAGGCCCGGCTAAAGGGCATATGGATATACATGTAGAGGAGAACCCGCTTACATATGTGAAGTTTGCGCTGCAGTACAACACCTTCACCAACGCCAGCGCCATTATAAACCTTACGCAACGTAATTTCATCGTACCCAACTCCCGCTCCTTTGTTTCCGTGGCCATTAGCGAGAACCCGCGGGTGGCAGGGGAGTACTTTAAATACCTGGGGCTGAAGAGGAGCTTTGGGTTTGGTATGGGCATTTATTTTGAGAATAACGGGTTAAATGTATACCAGAATTTTCTGCGCCAGCAGCAGTACCGTACCAAGTATGCCAATGCCAGCATCCATATGCAATATGCGCTGAACCGCGTAATGACCATAGGTATAGGCAGCCGTTGGGAGTACCTGAACTACCGGCCCAGTTTTGACGCCTTTGAGGAGATAAAAGGTAATAGCAACCATTGGAATACCTATTTCTACTACGGCGTTAATTCGCTGGACCGTAAGATCTATCCCCGTAAGGGCATGGATATGCAGCTGGAGGCGGGCTATGTATATAATCAGCATCCCGGTTTCCGCGCCTGGCGGGGAGATCATGAGGTGCCGCTGGATACCCTGGGCTTCACCTTCCCTAATTACAAACATGCCATGATGCAGATGAAATATTATTTTCCATTTGGCAGGAAAAGCGCCCTGGAGTTTGACGCCGGCGCAGGCATTAATTTCAACTACAACCAGCCGCTCATGAATGGTTATCTGTTGGGCGGCTTAAACAATGTAGCCCATCACCAGTTGTTGTTTCCCGGTATCTATGAGGGAGAGGTGATGACCTCCAGCGCGGCGGTAGTACAACTGGCCTACCAGTATGAGATGTTCAGGAACATATTTGTATTGCCGCGCATAGGGCTGGGTGTATATGACTTTAACGGCAATGTGGAGGCCAAATATAATTACCTAAGCGGTTATGCCCTTACAGCTGGTTATAACTCCCGTTTGGGCCCCATGGAAGCCTCGCTGATGTATAGCGACCAGGATGGCAGGTTAAAGTTCTATGTGAATATCGGGTTTAATTTCTAATGCATCCGGTCACCCCGCACTTCCATTTCCTTCAGGATCTCTGCCTCTGTTTGCAGCCAGTACTGCCAGCGTTGGGTTACTTTCTCTTCTGCTACGTATTCCCTTGCCAGGTCGATGAACAGGCGGTAATGCCCTGCTTCTGAGATCATGAATTTGCGGTAAAAATCGCGCAGGTAATCATCTTCCAGCCCTTCGCTGAGCAGGCGGAAACGTTCGCAGCTGCGGGCCTCTATAAGGGCGCATACCAGCAGTTTATCGAGCAGCTGGCCTTCTGCGGTACCGCCTTTCAGCTGGTATTGCATCAGGGCATTTACGTAGGCGTCTTTCCGTTGTTTGCCTAAGGTAAAACCACGTTTTTTCATCTCTGCCAGTACCTGCCTGAAATGACCCCATTCCTCTGTAACGATGGGCGCCAGGTCCTCTACCAGCCGGTCTTTTTCCGGGTAGCGTTGTATCAGTGATATACAGGCGGTAGCGGCCTTTTGCTCGCAGAAGGCATGATCGGTCAATACGGCCTCCAGGGATATGGAGGCAAGGTCTACCCAACGGGGATCAGTAGGCAATTGCAGGCCAAGGATGGAAACTTTGGACATAAGCTCAGTCAATTCAGCGGCAAAAATAGGGAATCGCTGGCAGTATGCAGCCACAAGGTCACACGTACCGGTAATGCGCTGCGCAATTACGGCTGGGAGTATCTATGAACTATTGACTTTTTCTTAGCTTTGGACCATGCAAGATGATTTTCTGCTCGCGCAGCTGGAGCAGCGCCGCTCACAACAGGCTTTACGGCAACTGAAGCTGCCGGCGCCGCATATGGTAGATTTTTGTTCTAACGATTACCTGGGGCTGGCCCGTAGCGCCGCCATGCAGGAGGCGGTACATACCTTGCTGGGAGAAAGGCCCTATATGCACGGCAGCACCGGCTCCAGACTGCTGGCCGGTAACTATGCCTGGATAGAGGAAGCAGAAAATAACCTGGCCGCTTTTCATGCCGCGCCCGCGGGGCTTATCTACAACTCCGGTTACGATGCCAATGTAGGGCTGTTTTCCTGTGTGCCACAGAAAGAGGACACAGTGATCTATGATCAGCTAATACATGCCTCCATACGGGATGGCATCCGCCTGGGCAGGGCGCAATCCTTTTCTTTTCTGCATAATGATGTGGAGGACCTGGAAAAAAAGCTGCAACGTACCAGTGGCCGGGTCTTCGTAGCCGTTGAATCCGTATACTCCATGGATGGGGATATGGCCCCGTTAAAGGCCATAGCCGCCCTTTGTGCCACAAAAGAAGCTTACCTGATAGTGGATGAAGCCCATGCTACCGGCGTAGCAGGTCCCCGGGGCGAAGGTTTGGTACAGGCGTCAGGGTTAGCAGACGCCTGTTTTGCCAGGGTACATACTTTTGGTAAGGCCGTAGGCTGCCATGGTGCTATTGTATTGGGATCAGAGGCATTGCGCCAATACCTGCTGAATTTTTCGAGGTCTTTTATATATACCACGGCATTACCGCCTACTGCTATAGCGGCCATTATGGCCAGCTATAACCTGTTTCCCTACATGACGGCCGCCAGGGAGCAGCTGCAGGGGCTTATCCGGCATTTCCGGGAGGGGACCCGCTCGTTACAGGTGCTGCCCAGTGAAACGCCTATCCAGATCGTTCTAACGCCGGGTAATGAGTATACACGCAAACAGGCGGGTGCCTTACAGGAGGCTGGCCTGGATATAAGGCCCATCCTGCATCCTACAGTGCCCAAAGGGCAGGAGCGCCTGCGTATTGTATTACATAGCTTTAATACCATAGAAGAAGTGGACCGCTGTGTAAATGTGCTGACAGGCAGTTGATCTCAATTGCATTTTTTATCCTAACTTCATCAGCATATTTAGCATATCAGCACATTCTATGAGATTTCTTCCCTTTATTGTTTCCACCGCAATTACCCTGTTGTTGATCGGCGCCCTGAATCGCAAATGGGGCCCATTACCTCCGCTTGGTAAATTCTTAAGCCCACAGACCGGCTTTTGGCAGAATGCGGAGCCTATAGGCAAAGACTATAACGATGAGCTGTCCCTGCCGGGCCTCAAAGGCAAAGTAGAGGTGTGGCTGGATGACCGTATGGTGCCGCATATTTTTGCGCAGCAGGATGCGGATGCCTATTATGCGGAAGGCTATCTGCATGCCCGCGACCGGCTTTGGCAGATGGAGCTCCAGACACTGGCTGCCCAGGGCCGTCTTTCCGAGATCTTAGGCAGTAAAATGCTGGGCTATGACCGCGAGCAACGCCGTATGGGTATGGGCTACGCTGCAGAAGCGGCGGCGAAGGAGATGTTAAAGGACAGCAGCACGCGTATGATGATAGCCGCCTATACGGCCGGTATAAACGCCTATATCAAAGGGCTGTCTTACGATGAGCTGGCCGTGGAATATAAACTGCTGGACTATCGCCCGGAGCCCTGGTCTGCGGTAAAAACAGGCGCGTTGCTTAAATATATGTCTTACGACCTGGCCGGGGGCGTAGACGACCTGGAATATACCAATGCACGCCGGCTTTTCAGCGCGGCGGATTTCAATAATATGTACCCGGACCGGAACGACAGCCTGGACCCGGTGATCCCCAAAGGCACTGCCTTTGACAAGCCGGTGAAGAACGCCGTGATGCCTTCTGACAGCGCTATCCGCCATGTGGCCAGCCTGCTGCATTTTAAACAGGACAAACCAGACCCGGACAATGGCAGCAATAACTGGGCGGTGAGCGGCAGCAAAACCCGCAGCGGCGCGCCCATACTCTGCAATGATCCCCACCTGGGCCTTAGCCTGCCTTCCCTCTGGTATGAAGTGCAGCTGCATACGCCTACTATGAATGTGTACGGCGCAAGCCTGCCCGGTGCGCCCGGCGTAGTGATAGGCTTTAATGATAATATCGCCTGGGGCGTTACCAATGGCTCTGAAGATGTGAAGGATTATTACGCCGTGCAGTGCCGCAACGGCGTTAAACAATACCTGTTCAATGGGCAGTACCACGATGCGCAGCTAAGGATAGAAGAGATCAAAGTACGTGGTGAAAAGTCTTATTATGATACGGTTGCCTATACCGTTTGGGGCCCGGTGATGTATGAAGACCGCTATCCCGCCGGCGCCGGTATTGTTGGTCAGCCTACGCTGGCCCTGCGCTGGAAGGCCCATGATCCCTCTAACGAAATACTTACTTTCTATAAACTGAACCATGCCCGTACTTATGAAGACTACCTGGACGCGTTGCAGCATTACACCTGTCCGGCGCAGAACTTCATCTACGCATCCAAGACCGGCGATATAGCCCTGTGGCATAACGGACAGTACCCCATGCGCTGGAAAGACCAGGGTAAATGGGTCATGCCCGGGGACGACAGTAGTTTTGCCTGGCAGGGTTATGTACCGCAAACAGAGAACCCGCATATCAGGAACCCGGCCCGTGGGTTTGTGAGCTCCGCTAATCAGCAGCCTACTGACAGCACTTATCCTTATTATTATTTTGGATATTATGATATGTTCCGTGGCAAGCGTATTAACGAACGGCTAAGCGCCATGAACCAGATCACGCCGCAGGATATGATGCAGTTGCAGAACGATAACGCCAATCTTTTTGCCAGGGCGGCCCTGCCGCTGCTGCGCGCGCACCTGCCGGAGCAAAGCCTTACAGCCGCAGAACAACCGTACTGGCAGCAGCTGAAGAGCTGGAACCAGACCAATAGCCCGGACAGTAAAGGCGCTACCTTGTTTTACCTGTTATGGGAGCATCTTAAACACCGGATCTGGGACGATGAGCTGATGAACCGTACGGACAGCGCCACACTGGTATATCCCCAGGATAATGCCTCCCTGTTATGGCTGATCCGCGATTCCTCCATGCATTTTATAGATGATGTACATACACCGCAAAAAGAAACATTAACGGAGCTGGTGCAACAATCCTTTGCCTGGGTGGCAGACTCCGCCCAGAAACTGGACCAGCACCTGCAATTGGAATGGGGATCTTTCCGCGGTACGGATATCCGCCATCTGACCCGCAGCTTGCCTGCTTTTAGCCGCATGCACCTGCGCACCGGCGGCGGCACGCATATTGTAAACGCTACCAAGGAAACGCATGGCCCTTCCTGGCGGATGGTAGTGCAGCTGGGCCCTACAACGGAAGCATATGGTATCTATCCCGGCGGACAAAGCGGTAACCCTGGCAGCCCGTATTATGATAACGCAGTAACGGATTGGTCGCAGGGTAAGTATTATGTGCTGCACGTGTTTACGGAGCAACAAAGGGATGACCCCGGGGTAAAGTTCCGGATGCTGATGGGGCCGGAGAACTAATAGAAAGGCCGGCATAAATGCTGTCATGGCCGAAACGGCCAATAAAAGAGAAGGCTGCTGCAGCATGTAGAAAACATACTGCAGCAGCCTTTTTTATCCCCCTATGTGCCATCTCAGCAGCCAGGATCAATCATGTCCTTCTGTTTTTACAATTTTATTGTAGATGCCCATAAGCAGGAAAGGCGCCGCCCACTGCCCAATGAACAGGCTAGTATGTTTTTTGCGCAGGCACTGGAAAGCCAGTGATACGCCCATAGCAGCCACGGCAGCCCACAGAAAAGTATCAGAAGGTAATTTGGCAGTTTGCTCCTCAATGGCTTTTGCTACTTTGCCTTCCTCGTGCGTCTCATTGAATAGATTTTCCATAAAAATTTTTTTAGGATGATAGCAATGGTTTACTATGGATAGGGACTAAAAACTGTGCCAGCCCGCTGCTGTAGCGGTCGCCGGAGGTTTGGGGGATGTTTGTATAATTCGTTTAGCCTGCGGGCGCTACCATAAATACGCTGTTATACCTGTAGTGCGCCAATCCCTGTGAGCACCGCCAGGTTATCTACCACGCCATATTCCTTTATCACCCGTTCTCCGTCTATTTCCAATACCGTCATGCCTTTTACCTGTACCGTTTTCCCCGTGGCGGTCTTGCCAAACAGGTTGCCTGCTTTGTGCGTGCCGGTGTATTCCCAGTATACTGTTACCGCGCTATCTGCGGGTATAATATTCAGCAGTTCTATTTTAAGATCCGGGAAAAAAGAATAGGTGGCCAATAGCATTTGCCGGCAGGATTCGAGGCCTTCATAAGCCTGGGGGTAATGCGAATAATAAATGCTGATGTTGGGGTGCGCATAAGTATCGAGCCGGTTGTCCTGGCCTGCATTCCAGACGGCCATATAATTACGGGCCAGCGCTATTTTATCGGTTGGCTGCATAGTAACAGGAGTTTGGTCCTACTCCGGAGATAAAAAACCGTGCCATGCGCATATTGCGTAAAACAACATGGCCCGGAGTTATCTCCAGGCCATGTTGTTTATTTAATGGCAGCAGGTTAGTAACCCCACTGCTTCATTTTCTGCAGATCGATCTTTACGGCTTCCAGGGGTGTTTTATCCTGGTAAGATTCCTGTTCTATGATAAAGTATTTGGTGCCGCCGGATTTACGGCCCAGGTCAATCACTTCTTTTACAGGGATGATACCGGCGCCCAGCACAGTGCTTTCATAGTTGCCGGACATACCACCTTCTTTATGGTCTGTTTTGATCTCGTCCTTTACGTGCATGAGCTCAAAGCGGTTAGGATATTTTTTAAGGATATCCAGCGCAATGCCGCCGGCATGGTACATATTGCCAATGTCCAGCTGTTGTGCCACCAGGGAAGGGTCTGTATTCTGGAGGATCAGGTCAAAGAGTTTCTGTCCGTTCAGTTGTGTGCTGAATTCAAAGTCGTGGTTGTGGTAACCGAACTTCATGCCGGATCTTTTACACAGCTCTCCGCTTTTGTTGAACACATCCATATACGCTTTAAAGTCGTCATATGTTTTGCGCAGGCTCTCATCCAGCCAGGGGCTGATCACATAGTGCTGGCCAACGGTGGCGGCATCTTCCACGGTATATTTCCATTCGTCTGTAAAGTCTTTTTTGGCGGCGTCCCAGTGTTGTTTGCCCATAACGGTATGGCCGCTGGGCATGGACAGGCCCAGGTCTGCCAGCAGCTTTTTAAATTCCGGCGCGGAATAGCCATAGAATTTACGGCCTACATAGTTGGCATGTTCTACATATTTATACCCCATATTGGCCAGCTGTTTAAGGGTGCCGGAGGGGTCTTTTTTCATGTCATCCCGTATGGAATATAGCTGGATGCCCAGTACTTCCTTTGCGGCGCCCCGGGCGGCTAAGAGCTTGTTGGTCAATAACGTGGTACCTGCCAGCGCAAACGCGCCATTACGCAGGAAATTTCTTCTGGAGATGTTCATGGTAGTGTAAGTTTATGGACGTGTGAATAACGTGTTGTAAAGGATGTATGAATATAAATAAATTACGGCAATCCCTCTAGTGCTCTGGCACAATATTTTATTAATCAATAATAAAAATTTGACTGATACCCGGAGCATGACCACCCGCAAACAACTGTTACCACAAATAAGTAAATGGCTGCTGATGCTGCTTCTCCTGTTGCCCTGCTACCTTTGGGGGCAGGAGCGCACGGATACGGTCAGGCGTCCCTTTTACGATACGGATGAAGATACAGTGCCTAAAGTGGATGTTATTGACCTGGCGAAGGATATACTCCACATTAAGTCTAAAAAAGTCCCCACCAAGCGGGGAAAGATCTATTATTCGCTGATTCCCGTGCCAACTAATATTCCCGGTGGTGGTAATGCGCTTATTACCTCTACCAATGCGGCTTTTTATCTGGGGCCCCGGCGCACCACCCGCTTATCCAATGTGTCATTTGCGCCCTCTTTTTCCTTTAAGGGCCGGTTCTCGTTCTCCTTTCACTCCAATCTGTGGCTGGAGGGCAACAACCGTAACATAGTAGGGGATATGCGCTTTATAGTAAACCCAATGTATACCTGGGGCCTGGGCCAGGGTGTGCCGGATGGTCAGCGGGAGCTGGTAGGGAATAACTATTTCCGCCTTTACCAGACTTTTTTACGCAGGATAAGGCCAGGGCTACTGGCTGGTTTGGGCTATCATCTGGACTGGCATTCTGCCATCAGGATCAGGGATAATGATTCCATGGACCTGCCTACTTTTGTGAAATATAAGTATGGCACTACGCCCGGCAAACACTCGGTGTCTTCCGGGGTATCCCTGAACGTGCTGAATGATACGCGGCAGAATTCCATCAACCCACAATCTGGCTATTATGTAAATGCAGTGCTGCGTTTTAATCCTACTTTCCTGGGCAGCAATGATAACTGGCAATCATTGTATGTAGACTACCGCCGGTATTTCCATTTCGGGCCTGCGTGGATGCAGAATGTATTGGCCTTATGGGGCTTTTACTGGACTGCCATCGGCAATAAAACCCCATACCTGGATCTGCCCAGCATAGGCTGGGACCCTAATAACCGGAGCGGCAGGGGGATAGATCAGAACCGGTACCGCGGCAAGGGCCTTATTAACCTGGAGGCGGAATACCGCCGCGATATTACCAATAATGGTTTACTGGGTTTTGCCGTATTTATGAATATGAACACCGTAACGCAGCCGGATAAATACCGGTTTACGGCCTTCCACCCAGCCGCTGGCGCAGGGCTCCGCATTAAATTCAACAAACGCTCCAATACCAATATTGCGCTGGATTATGGTATCAGCAAAGACGCCCGTATCTTCTACATTAACCTGGGCGAGGCGTTCTGACGGAACGCTAAAAAGCTACGCGTACTTTATTATCTTTATAACATGAAATACGTATCCGTCCTTATCCCCGAGGGGGATATCAGCCTCAGTAACGTGGAAGGGCTCCATCATATCTTCGCAGAGACCAATAAAGCTGTGATGAAAGAGGGCAAACCCCCGGCCTTTTTCTTTCAGCTGGTAGGGAAACGGAGCAATAACCAGCTAAAGGAGAACTTCTTCAGCATACACCCCAGCCGCCTTATTACAGAAGACTTTAAAACGGACCTGCTGATCATACCCGCCCTGCATGGCGATGTGTTGGGGAATATGGAGCACAATAAAGACCTTATCCCCTGGATAATTTCGCAATACCGCAATGGGGCAGAGGTCATCAGCCTTTGTACCGGCGCGTTCCTGCTGGCCTCTACTGGTTTGCTGGATGGTAAGAAATGCACCACGCATTGGGCGCATGCAGACGATTTCCGGCGTTTGTTCCCGGATGCGGAGCTGGTAAAGGATGAGATCATGACCAACGAAAAAGGGATTTATACCAGCGGCGCGGCCTACTCGTACCTGAACCTGATCCTGTACCTGATCAATAAATACACCAGCCACCAGGTGATGGTGTTTATCGCCAAGGTATTTGCGATTGATGTGGACCGTCAGAAGCAATCACATTTTATCATCTTTGAAGGGTATAAAAATCATAAGGACGAAAGCGTGCTGCAGGTGCAGGAATTTATTGAGACCAATTATCAGCAAAAGCTTACGGTAGACCAGCTGGCCGGTATGGTGAACCTGGGCCGCCGCAATTTTGAGCGCCGGTTTAAGGTGGCCACTGCTACGTCTGTGGTGGAATACATCCAGATGGTAAAAGTGGAAGCGGCCAAGAAGCTACTGGAAAGCGGCGTGCGTAATATTAATGAAGTGATGTATGATACCGGGTATAATGATACGAAGTCTTTCCGCGATGTGTTCAAACGCATTACGGGTATGTCGCCGCTGGGTTATCGTAATCATTTTAACCGGGAGATGGTTTATTAATCAGACTGGTTACTGTATACGTGCCGCCGGCCGTATGCTTTAACTTCATAAACATAAGTGTATGCAACAACGTTCAACAGTTATCGGCGGTAGCCTGGAGGAAAAAACGGCGCAGATCTGTCTGCAACAAGGCCTCATTGCCGGTATTAAATATTATAAGGACGAGAAAACAAAGGAGCAGGGCAGCAGCTATTCCTTAAAAGCTGCCAAGGGGGAAGTAGAAGCTTTACTGGATGCCAGGGGCTTGCGTAATAGTATCAGTAAGCCTAAGAGCGGGGCGCTTATGATCATTATATTGATGATCCTGATCAGCATGGCTATTGGTATTTATCTTTTTTCACGTACCTGAGAACCACACCGTTCCCATATAACAAAGGCTCCGGAAATAATGTTCCGGAGCCTTTTTATTGCAGCGTTGCCTCAAATATGCTGCAGCATATTACTGTATCACAGCTGCAGGAACTGTGACACCTCTTTATAGAACCATTGGGGCTCATCAAACATGATGAAATGTCTGGCGGAATCGGAGAGGGCGATCGTTACTTTAGGGGCTTGTTTAAACTGCTGTTGAAAATTGGCCAGCGTATTATCATGCGTGGCGCCAAATTGCCGGTAAGCGATCCAGTCGCCCAGCACCAGTATACGGCTGTGGATATTGGACAATGCGGGCCGCAGGTCCGTGCTGAACAGCTCATACATGGCCTGCCCCTGGGTAGCAGGATCTGATCTTACTGCCATTTCCATTACCTCCGCGATCTTTATGGAGTCGCGTATCATGGTCTTTAGCGTATAATTCTGGCTGGCCCTTACCTGTGTTGCCTGCTGGGTGGCCATCGCCTGGCGGATCTTGTCACCTATGGCGCGGGCGCTGTCTACGGTGATAGCGGATCCCATAGACATAGCCGGCAGGAACGGCACTGCGCTTACGCAGATAATATCGCCCGTAAGCTGCGGGTAGAGTATGCCCAGCTGCAGGGCCAGCGTACCGCCCAGGCTATGCCCGATGATCACCGGTTTGTTGAGATGATGCGCCCGTATATAACAGGCCAGCTGATGCGCTACCGTGCGCAGAAGGGTATCTGAGTGTATAGGCGGCTGCCCCGCAAATCCGGGCAGGGTGATCACATGGCATTCATACCTACCGGCAAAGCGGGCCACAGTGCTGTCCCATACCTTGCCGGAGGAATAAAGGCCGGGTATGAGGATCATAGGCTGGCCTTTACCGGTTTGCTGTACGCGGAAGGAGGGGTGGCAATCCTGCGCATGTAAGGCAATGGACAGTAGTAGTAAAAGAACAGAAGCGCATAACTGTTTCATAAGATGATAGATTTAAGCGTGTTTGATGCAAAATGAAGGCATTGCCGCGGCGCGTCAAAAATGTTTTGACATAACGCCGGGTTGATATGATGAAAAGCCTTTTAAGGCTTCAATTAGCGTTATTCCCCACCTGGGGTTATACAAGTGTAGCAAAGGCCGGCTTTCGTCCTTATGGGGCCTTATTTCATCAATAAATATTGCTATCTTATGAGATAGCCGGTAAATTCGCCACCGGTAAACCTGCCAGCTATGATGACCGTCTTTCTCCGCTATAAATTATATCATGTACTATTTTGGGTTATATACCTGGCCTTCTGGACCAGCTATACCATGTATAGTTATGGTACGCCGCCGGGGTGGGCATTGCTTGGCGCGCTGATCTGGTTTGTGAGCCAGGGAGGCACCTCTTACGCGGCTGCCTACTGGCTGGTGCCAAAATATTTTAGCGCCAGGCGGTATGGGGTATTTACCTTGCTGTTGCTGGCCGTATACCTGGCGGGGGTATGCCTGCTGATGGCCCTTTTCTTACCGCTGGTGCATTATCTTGGCGGCGAGGAAGCGTTAAGGCCCGCCAGTTTCTTTGGTTACGCCCTGCTGGCCAATTTTTACACGCTGTTCTTATTTGCCGGCGTTAAAGCTATCAAAGAAAAGGTGCAAACGGACCGCAGGGCCCAGCTGCTGGAAAAGGAGCGCACAGAGAATGAGCTGCGTTTCCTGAAATCGCAGATCAACCCGCATTTCCTGTTCAACGCCATTAACAGCATCTATATCCTTATCCGCAAGGATCCGGAATTTGCCGCGGGCACACTAGCCCGTTTTGCGGATATGCTGCGTTACCAGCTGTACGAGTGCAATGCGGAAGAGATACCGGTAGAAAAGGAGATTGCCTACCTGCATAATTATGTGGCGATGGAAAAGCTGCGCAAAGGTAACAGTGTTAACACCCGTTACCAGGTGGAGGAGCAGGTGCAGGGCTTTTCTATAGCGCCGCTGTTGATCATCCCCTTTGTGGAGAACGCATTTAAATATGTATCAGCTTTCAGTCACCGGGATAACAACGTGGAGATCCTGTTACGCTACCGCCAACGGCTGTTTGAACTGGAGGTAGCCAATACGGTGGATGAGCACCTTGTTCCGCCGGAAGATAACCTGTACGGCGGCATAGGGCTGGAAAATGTGAAACGGCGGCTGGCGCTCATTTACAATGGCCGTCATCAGCTGCAGATAGATAACAGCGCCGGACAGTACCGGGTTTTATTAAGCATACAAACATCATGAGCATACGTTGTATCATAGTAGATGATGAGCCGCTGGCCCGGGAGGGCATTGCCCTGCTGGTAAAGGACACAGGTTTCCTGGAACTGGCGGCGGAGTGCAGCAGCGCCATGGAAGCCAATACCATACTGGCACAGCAGCATATAGACCTGCTGTTCCTGGATATAGAGATGCCCCGGGTAAGGGGCATTGATTTCCTCAAAAGCCTGCCGGTGAAGCCAATGGTGATCATTACCACGGCTTATCCCAATTTTGCGCTGGAGGGTTTTGAGCTCAATGTGCTGGATTACCTGGTAAAGCCCATTACGCCGGACCGTTTCCTAAAAGCGGTGAACCGCGCCAAAGAGCTGATGGCCTACAAACAGCCCGCTGCGCCGGAGGGCGATGGGGACTATTTCTTTATCCGTGCTGGTAATGGTTATGAAAAGATCGCTTACCATGAGATCTTGTATATAGAAGCCACGCAGAACTACAGCACCCTGTATACTACCCGCGCCAAATATATGACGCTGACGACCATGCGCTCCCTGGAAGCGCAATTGCCTGCAGGGCGGTTCCTGCGTATACAAAAGTCCTACATTGTAGCGGTAGATAAGATCCAGTCGTTCAGCGGCACAGAGATCGTTATAGGCAACGATAAGCTGCCGGTGAGCAAGAACTATAAGGATGAGCTGATGAAGCTGATTGACCGGAAACTGATCCGGAAATAAGGACAAGCTTTTACGCAGGTATACTGCGTAGCAAGGGCTTATCTTTGAGGTGCGTTTTTGCAAGCACCTCAATTGATGATGGAAATGGCCCTTAATACAATAGTACATGACCTGGGTAGCTATAGCCCCTCCCTGCCGGACGAGCTGGTGCAGGTATTAGGATATCATGAACCGGGAGACGGCGGAGGCGGGGCCTTTTATTGGGATAGCACAGCTGCGGAGCTCACAGATGGCGGTACGGTGTTTGCCGCGCCGGCCGGCCGCTGGAAACGGCTGTTTGACGGGCCTGTACAGGTGCAGTGGTTTGGGGCCAGGGGCGATGGCATTACCGATGATACCGCCGCCATACAGGCCGCCCACCGTTACTATACCGCCGGCAAAGGCTCTGTGCTGTATGCGCCGGGCACATACCTCATCAGCGATACCATCAACATACAGGCCGGCCCCGGTACGCGTATTGAAGGCAATGGCGCCGTAATAAAACCCAACGCTTCCTTTCCTGCCATTAATATACAGGGCGCCGCTTTCCGCTATGAGGGGCTGAACATTGATTTCTCCAATGTAGCATCAGCGGACTGCGATGAAAATACCATCGGCATGATCATCACGGCAGAAGGGCTTACCAATGCCTCCCAGGTGAATAATGCGTATATAGGTAATTTCCGTATGCGCTTTGTGCATACCGGTATCAAAAAAGATGCGGGAGAGGGCGCTATGTGGCAGGTGGTGGTATCCAATGTATTTATAGAGGTGAACGCCGGCGCAGCCATGGAAAAAGCCGCAGGTATAGAACTGCTGGAGCCGGTGGTAATGGCTAACAATACTACCCTGCACCTGAATAAGGTATCGATTATAGACTCCGGCGCAAGGCCGCTGGGCGTTGGCTACCGGGGCATACATGTAAGCGGTTTTACAGATGTATATATTGATGGCTGCAGCGTGGATTATATTTCCGCGGCTGCCAACGGTGACCTGATAGATGTTTATACCCGCCAGCTGACCATCCGCAACTGTTATTTTGAGCGTTGCGAAAACACCTGCGATCTGAATGAAGCCAATGAAGCGCCTATTTGCTGTACCATCAACAGCGGTACTGTTGATATTGATAATGTGATCTTCCTGAAATGTAAGACCAATTGCGGCGGCGGACAGGGCGCGTACTTCACCTTTAACGGCAATCCCGTGGTAAAGATGGGAAACGTAGTGAATGTACTGCCTTCTTCTGATGATGACAGCACGGGTTATATAGCAGATATGTCCGTATACCGCGGCGATCTTATTTCCATAGGCAATGTAAAAGCCACTGACCTTGCCTTTTTTACCCGCAATGCCAACCGCTGTTTTATACTGAGTGCCCGCAGTGTATCAGAAGGGCTTTCTACCGCGCCAGGCATCAGGGAACAGATCTGGACCAACCCCACCGGCCGTGGCTCCTATTTGCTGCTGGTAAGGGGAGAGGCAGCCTATTCATCTACCATCTCATTTACGGATATCATCTCTATTAACTCCACACAATTAGGCGCGGCGCAGACATTGGCCGTGATCAGCACTAACCAGATAGGGATAACGGGCACGAATGTATATACAGTAAGTAATGATGGGAATCTGTTGTTTGAAAGGAACTGGGGCGCGTTAGGCGCGGTGAATTTTTGGGTGAAGGTGGTGGAGCAGGTGTATGGGTAGTGCGCCCGCAAACCATTTCTTTACAATTTCATAACATACCCCTCCCTGCATTTTTTATAGTTTCACCCCTTCATCCTATCCCTACTGTCTGCAGCATAAGTAACCGTCAAATCTGACTAATTATATATGAAGAGGAAACTATTGCTCGCATCCGCATGCCTGTTGGTATTAGCTACCGGCATACAGGCACAGGACCTTTCCACACTGGAAAGTAAAAGGGTACACCTGCCAAATGGCTGGTCGCTTACGCCCGCAGGAACAAGTCTGCCGCTGGGAGACCTGCCGCTGAACATTGCAGTAAGCAGCACCCGCCGCTATGCCGCCGTTACAAATAACGGACAAAGCACCCAAACCATTCAACTGATAGATGCCCGCAATGACCAGGCGCTGGACCAGGTAGTGATCCATCGCTCCTGGGGCGGTATTGCCTTTAGCGCGGATGAGAAATACCTGTATGCCTCCGGTGGCAATGATAACTGGATATTACAGTATGCCATCGAAAATAATAAGCTGATAACAAAAGATACTTTTAAGCTGGGCGAAGCCTGGCCTAAAGCATTTGTATCACCCACAGGTATTGTGCTGGATGATAAGCGGGGCCTTATGTATGTGGTGACGAAAGAGAACAACAGCCTGTATGTGATAGACCTGGCCACGCACCAGGTGCAGCAACAGCTGCCGCTGAGCGCAGAGGGTTATACCTGCCTGCTGTCGCCGGATAAAAAAGAGCTGTACATCAGCTTATGGGGCGGTGACAAGGTAATGGTATATAATACCGGCAGCCGGGCATTTACGGATAGTATTGCCGTGGGAGACAATCCTAATGACCTCTGCATATCTAAGAACGGGCGCTATCTGTATGTGGCCAATGCCAATGACAACAGCGTATCCATGATTGATGTAAAGGCCAGGAAGGTGCTGGAAACACTGAATGCCGCGTTGTATCCCACCCAGTTAAGCGGTTCTACCAGTAACGGACTGGCGCTGAGCGATGACGGCCGTACCCTGTATATTGCCAATGCAGATAATAACTGCCTGGCGGTATTTGATGTAAGCAAGGCGGGCGCCAGCGTATCAAAAGGGTTTATTCCTACCGGCTGGTATCCTACCACGGTAAAGGTATTGGGTAAGAAACTGTATGTTGCCAATGGCAAGGGTTTCTCATCTTTCCCCAACCCCCAGGGCCCTAACCCTTATAGCAAAAAAGAACATGTAGGCATCCATACCGGAGACGCCACCCAGCCCAAGCGGGTGCAGTATATAGGCGGCGGTTTGATCGTGGGTACCATGAGCATTATACCCGTGCCTGACGAACAGCAGCTCTCTGTATATTCACAGGCAGTGTATCATAATACGCCCTACAATAAAGAGCAGGAGCAGATGGCCAGCAGCGGTATGGCGGGCAATCCCGTACCTACCAAAGTAGGCGACGCTTCACCCATTAAACATGTTTTCTACATCATTAAGGAAAACCGTACCTATGACCAGGTGCTGAGCGATATGCCGGAAGGTAATGGTGATACCAGCCTGTTGCTGTTTGGCGAAAAGATCACGCCTAACCAGCATGCTATTGCCCGGCAGTTTGTATTGCTGGATAATTTTTATGTAGATGGGGAAGTGAGCGCAGACGGGCATAACTGGAGCATGGGCGCCTATGCAACAGATTATATGGAAAAGAACTGGCCCACCAGCTATGGTAGCCGTGGCGCGGGCGCTAAGAACCGTACGTTGCTCAATAAACAATACATCTGGGACCGGGCCAGCAAATCTAACGTTAGTTATCGTACCTATGGAGAGTTTGCTACCCGTAAGGAAGCTAATATCCCGGTACTGAAAGACCATTTTGCAAAAACTTTCGACGGGTTTAACCTGCATATTAAAGATACCCTGCGTTACCGCGCCTGGGAGGCGGATTTTGACTCCCTGGTGGCTGCTAATGCGCTGCCCCAGCTGATGACCGTGCGTTTTGGCAATGACCATACAGAAGGGTTATCTGCCGGCCGCCCTACGCCTTTTGCGCATGTGGCGGACAACGACCTGGCCGTAGGCATGTTCCTGGAGCACCTGAGCCAAAGCCCGGTATGGAAAGAGTCTGTAGTATTCATACTGGAAGATGACGCCCAGAACGGACCGGACCATGTGGATGCGCACCGTTCCCCGGCCTATATAGCCGGCGGTTATGTAAAAAGGCATTTTGTGGATCACACCATGTATACCACCTCTTCTATTATCCACACCATAGAGCTGATACTGGGTATGCCGCCTATGACGCAGTACGATGCGGCTGCCATGCCTATGTGGCGAAGCTTTAGCGAGCAGCCGGATGCAGCGCGCTTTAAGAGCCTGCCGGCCAATGTGAACCTGGATGATGTGAACCCCTCCGGCACCCGCCTGGCGGCCATCTCCAAAGGGCTTGATTTCTCTAAGGAGGATGTAGTACCGGATCAGCTGATGAACATGATCACCTGGAAAGCAGTGAAAGGGGAAAATGCAGAAGTGCCTGTTATTGTACGGGCAGCATTTGTGAAGCCCATGAAGGCAGCAGACGATGACGATGATGATGATGACAAATAAACCAATTAAGAGTAGATAAAAGATCAAGATGAAAAAAAGATTAGTCCCCGTTTGTTGCCTGGCAGCCATGCTGATGGCCGCCTGCAGTAAATCCGATACCGATGTGAACATTCAACCCAATGATCCGGCCGAGGGCAGCTATATTGCCGATGGCGATACGCTGAATACCAAGGGCGGTTCCAATGGGAGGAACATTAAAGGTATCCTGAAAGCGGGCAGCACCTATTACCTGTACAGCGATTATGCAGATGCAGTAGTGAATACCGGCGATACGCTGATCATACAAAGCGGCGTGAAGGTATTATTTGCCGGCCCATCTACCGGCCCTAAGGCTATTGGCACACAAGGCCATGCGCCTGGTCTGATAGTGAATGGTACCTTACTGGTGCTGGGCGCCAAAGCCAGCCCGGTGTTGTTTACGGTACAGGACCCGGCCCTGCGCTCTGATCCGGCCAAAGATCCGCAGAGCCCTAATACAGACCCAGCCTTCAAAGGTTACTGGGGTGGTATACAGGGTGGTGTTACCTCCGGTGATATCATCATTAAGTGGGCGCACCTGGAATACCTGGGCGGCCTGGCGCCGGCAACGGACCCTGCAAGGCCTAACAAGGCGCGCTACGGCATCTTTACCCAGAATCCTAAAGCCAATTTTGTGCTGGAAGATTGCTGGCTGTATGGCTCTTTTGATGATATGGTGCGCGTAGCCGGCGGTAAGTTTGAGATCCTGCGCAACACTTTTGAGAAAGTAGGTTTCCAGGCCGGGGAATGCGTGAACGTAAAAAGCGGCAGCGTAGGCGACATCGCTTATAACCTGGTGCTGGGCGGTACGGGCAATGCCTTTAAATCTGCCAACGCAGGCGGATTGTCTCCCCAGGCTAATGCCAATATTTATAACAATACCATTGTGAATACCGGTTACCGCCAGGCGAAAGTGGGAGAGGGCGGATCGCTGGATTTTGAGAATGGCGGCAGTGGCCTTTGCTACAACAACCTGCTGGTGAACTGCGCTTTTGGCCTGGCCATTATGGGTGGTGGCAGCAGCGTGCCGATTGCAGATACGGCTAATATCGACTACGGCAATACGTATAACTATGGGGATAAGACATCGATCACTTCGCAGTTCCTGCCCTCCGGTTATATCACAGCACAGCAGCCTACGGATATTAATGGCGGTAATGCCACTACGCCAGGCGCCAATAACCCGCTGTTTGTGAACTATCCTTTACCGGTACCTGCTGGTTTTGATTTTATCAATAATGATTTTGTAGGCAACTACAATTTCCGCCTGCAAGCCAACTCACCTGCGGTAGGTAAGGGCTACACTGGTTTTGCCGCCTATGGGTCTGTAAAGAAAGACGCCACTTATGGCGCTACGGAGATCACGCCGCCGGGTAAAGACATCGGCGCATTTCAGCAGGATAATACAGGCAACCAGCATTAATGAAGCAACGATATTTATTGTATACATCCTTTTTGACATTGGCAGTATGGGGGACACCTCATGCTGCCTTTGCGCAAAAAGTGGTACTGGATACGGTGAACGTAAGCGGCCGTATAGACCCTGTTTCCGAAGTGCATGGGCGTATGCTGGAGAAGATCTCTGTACAGCTGATGCATGTGATCTCCCGCCAGTCCATTGAACGGAATTCCGATATTACCGTAGCAGATATGATGCAGCGGGTAAGCGGGGTATCCGTATTACGTAATGAAACGGGCATACCCGGGCGGGTGGTTATCCGCGGTATGGACCCCAAGTACAGCTATACCGCCGTGAATGGAATGGTGATCCCCAGTCCGGACGAGCGCAACCGCTATTTATCCCTGGACCTGTTCCCCGCCGGCATTATAGACCACCTGGAGGTATTTAAGACCCTCAGGCCCTCGATGGCGGGTGATGCTATTGGCGGCCGTATCAATATTGTAACCCGGCAGGCCCCGGAGCACCAGGAGCTCTCCATACAAACGGCCAGCGGTTATAGTCAATTTTACCTGGATAACCGCTACCTGGCCTTTGATAACGGGGCGGTGCAAACAAAATCGCCTTACGAGCGGTACGGGCCTGATTACAACGCCACGGGCAACGATTTTACGAAGAATAACCTGCGCTTTGCCACGCAACATGTAGACCCGGACATACAGGGTAATGTAAGCTGGGGCCGGCGCTTGTTTTCCCGGAAGCTGGGCGTGTTGGTAGCAGCTGGTTTACAGGCCCTGCACACCGGCTCCAGCGGTTTCCTTATCCTGCAGAACAATGAGCCGCAATTGGGTAATGCGCCTGGAATAACGGACTTCATTAAACGTAATTACTATGCCACCAGTAACCGCAAACATGTGTATGCCACGCTGGACTACAAGTTCAACGACAAACACCGCCTGCGGTTTTACCAATTATACATCAACAAACAGGATATTGAGACCCGCGATGCGGTGGATACCAGCCTGGCAGAAGGGCGTAGTGGTCCCGGCACCGGCAGGATTGCCATTATGCAGCGGGCGCGGATAGCCCGCCAGTCAATGGAGCACCTGCACCTGGAGGGCGATCATCAGCTGGGCAGCCAGCTATCGCTGGACTGGTCTGGCGTATACTCCGTGGCACAGGGCAACTACCCTGACCGGGCAGAGCTCACCGCCAATACCGGCCGCATACTGGGCGCTGATGGGGTTATACAGCAAACGCCGGTACTGCTGGCGCCATTGGAACGCCTCTGGATGCATAACACAGAAAAGGAAGGCGATATATATGCCAACCTGCATTATAAACCCAGCATACTGCCACTACTGGAAATAACGGCCGGTACCTTGTTACAGTACCGCCGCCGGGATAATTTCTATAATAATTATGTATTTAACCCCGCCATTACCAGTGGTAACGGACAGCCTTTTACAGGCATCCGCAATGCGGTATGGCTTAATAACAACGGTCCGCAGAATCCGCAGGGCACGGTAAACACAGCCGGCACTTATAGCGCAAAGGAAGATATTACCGCCTTTTATATTCAGGCAGGCTATCAAACCGGGCGGGTATATATGATGGCAGGCCTGCGGGAGGAGCAAACGGAACAACGCGTACATTCCGCCGTAGATCCGGGTATTGCGCTGGGTAAGGAAATAGGCATCCATTACCGCGACTGGCTGCCATCCTTTAACCTGCGTTATACGCTGGATAGCAAACAGGATGTGAAGCTCTCCTGGTACCGGGCGCTTAGCCGCCCCGCGTTGTATGATATCACGTTCTTCAATATGAACTATGATGATTACAATATTGCGGGCAACCCGTTCCTGCAACGCAGTACGGCAGATAATTTTGACCTTCGTTATGAAGTATATAACCCCGGCGTGCTGGATGCCCTGCAACTAACGGCCTTCTATAAACGTATCGAGGACCCCTACGAGAAAACGCTGTTGGGCGCTGCAGATACACTGTATCCCATACCGGCCAATGGTCTGTCCTATATCCCTGCCGCCACGCTTACGGAACAGCTGCGCAACTATGGAACGGCTACCAATTACGGGTTTGAGTTTTCGCTGGTGAAACAGTTCGGCAACATTGGCATTAATGCCAACTATACCTTTACCTCATCGCATATTGATCAAAACAAAAAGTACAAACAGCGTGCGGACCCGCAAGACCCTACCTCCGGCATCATTACGGTAACGCGTATGCAGCAACGGCCCTTACAGGGGCAGTCCAAACACCTGGGCAGCCTGGGGCTCAGCTATCATATGCCCCGTTATGGATGGACGGGGCAGCTGCAGGGCGTGTATACCGGCGGGCGTATAGATGAGGTGTCCGGCTGGTATGACCTGGATAACTGGCAGAAAGCCTATACCGCGCTGGACCTTTCTATCGAAAAAACCTTTGGCAAACACTGGCGCTTATTTGGCAAAGCCAGTAACCTGCTGAATGCCGGCACACAGATCTATTTAAAGGGCGCCGTTACCGGCGTACCGGAACAAACAGATCCGGGCCGTTTGCTGATAGAAAAAGAAGTGCATGGGCGGGGCTACCTGCTGGGGGTACAATACCGGGTCCTATAGTTTGATCTTGAGGCCGTATTCCCTTTTAAGGGTGATCAGCGCTTCCGCATTGCCTTTAGCATCGTCTACCGGGTGATGGGTATGTTTGGTGCGCCGCAGGTGCTTGAAATTCTTGAAGGTATCCTTTGCAAGGCCCTTATACAAGCTGCCCAGGTTCTGGGAGCTGAACCCAAAGGGATTGGCGCCGGTAAAGCGGTGAAAATACCAGCAGATAAACATCCAGTCAAAGCCATTATTATCGCTGATAAAAATGGGCCGGTCATCACAAACTTCCTTTATCCAGGCGGCAAAATTTTTCATTACCTGTTTAGGATCATCAAATTGCAGGGTTTCTTCACGGGTAAGGTTAGATACTGCTAATGCTTCGGGGTTGTATTGGGTAGAGATGGGTTTAAGCCTGCCATAGAAGGTCTTGTCCAATGGTTCGTTCACCAACACAGCGCCAAAAGAGATCATAGAATAGTCGCCCGGTATAGGACCGTCGCTTTCTACATCGACCATAATGTAAGCCATGTTTTTTTATTTTTAAATATCAGATTGAGTATCAGGCTTTGCCTGTTACTGCCGGCGCAAAGTTATGATTTCCGGGAGTGAATAATTGGTATAAAATTATAACTTGCGACACATTAAAAATAAAACCTACCTATGAAGCAACTCGTCGTTCGGACATTTGTAACCTGTATTCTGTTGGCAGTCACCAAATTTTCATATGGCTTTAATAGTGCGGACACCGCTTTTAAGCGATTGATTACGAAGGAGTGGAAACTGTCCTCTTATGAAGAGAAGGGGAAAAAGTTCCCGCCTGCACCGCAGCACAAGGAAGACAAAATGATCTTTTATCAGAACAACGAGGTAAAGTCAACAGACGGTGGAAAAGTGGAATATGGCATATGGAAATATGATGCGGATAAGAAAACATTGACAGTCATTGATAATGATAGCCTGGAAGAGACGGTGTTGAAAGTGGTGAAGCTGGATGAAGCAGGTTGTATACTGGAATACCAGGACCCCCAGGGCGGGATCTTAAAAATGTATATGCTGCCGGGTAAAGTAAGTAGCTTGGAGAATAAATGAAACGTAGTATTACGATAAAAACCAATGATTTACAAACTATCAGTTGGATAGGGGATAAGATAGTTGATTGGGCATCTGCCGGAACCATCTATTCCCAGGATGGGACCGTGGGACGCCTGGCCCACGGTCATGTTGGCTATCGGTTTGATGGCGCTATAACGTCCCCGGATGGGCAGTATGCACTTGTATACACAAGGTTGGAAACCAAAGCGCTATTGTTGAAGCATGGGGAACTATTGCGGGAGATAGACCGTAGTTATTATTGTGCAGAAGTCCATGAATACCCTGCAGCATTTATAACAGGCGATAATGGCAGGACTTACTTGATCCACTGTCCAAAGAAATATTGCCGGCTCGATTTTGAAGATGTTGAAACAGGTGAAATTATCACTGACCATGCTGACAGAGCTCCGGGAGATTTTTTCATACCCGGTTGGAGGTAAGTCCTGACGGTAGACATTTTATTAGTAAAGGTTGGGTCTGGCATCCGATGGATCGTGTAGAGCTGTTTGATATAGCGGCATGTATAGCTAACCCGTTGTTACTGGACGATGGGGAAGGTGTTCCCGGGTCCACTGGCGAGATCTGTACGGCCAGTTTCCTGGATAATGAGCGCATATTAGTAGGGGCATCCAACGAGGAGCCGATGGATGATGAGAATATTGACACTGTGCCACAGGAGCACATTGCCGTATGGCATTTTAAACAGGGCAGGGTGTCAAACGCTGTGAAAGTGCAGGGTGCGTTTGGCAACCTGATTGCCATTGATGATGACTATTGCCTGGATCTTTTCCGCTATCCCAAGATCATCAACCTGCAAACAGGCGCGATAGAGGAAAAAATGGAAGAGTTTGATACCGGTTTACAAGCGTCGGCAATGGTTCACTATCTTAAAAAAGAAGAGTGGCCAATTATGGCCTATAACCGTGCGCTGAAGATACTTGCGGTGAAAAGGGGATATGATCTCGAACTATTATCTATTTGACTGTTTTTACTTCTTTGCCTTTGCCACATTTTCCTGCATGCGCGCTTTGACGATCTTTTTTATCAGCGCCGTTGGCAAGGCCTGATCTGGCAGGAAATGAAGGGTGGCGCCGGATACTTGCACTTTTTCCAGCTCACCCTTCATGGCCTTTACCAGTGATGGGCTCATCACATATAAACTACAATACTTTTTATTAACGCCTATGCCTACCAGCATATAATGATGCCGGAAGCAGGGTACCTGGTAGCTAATGCCTTCTTCCGCATCCGGCGCTACGGAGCGGATAATGGCACGCAGTTTTTCCAGTTGCGGTTGGAAGGCTGGCGGCTGCTGCGCAATATATTCATCTACGCTACGAGGTGCTACTGCTTTCATGGGTAATTAATTAGATTGTTCAGCTAATTCTTTCAATTTCTGTAGAGCGATGGGCCAGGTTTTGATGAAATACTCCTTGTGCTCTTCCGGAATGCCGTTTTTTGTGCTCAGTTCTACCGTTAGCTCGGTTTGCCCGTTTACAGCCTTAAGCGTATAATTTTCCAGGGCGCCGCTCCAGCCATCGTTTTCATCAAAACTTTCCACCCCTTTATTGACCATGCCCAGGTGTTTGATGGACATGTACTCATTAGGAATGTTATCTTCTATCCTGGATACCATGCCCTCTTCGTCCTGGTTGAGGAAAAGCACCTTGCTGCCTTTTTTCCAGTCTGTTTTAGCCCAGGAGCCTGCTGCAAAGGCGGCAGTCCAGGCGCGGTAGGTAGCGTCATCCCAAAGTGTTTGCCATACTTTTTCGCGAGGGGCGTTAATGGTGGCCTTAAATGTTTCTGTTTGCATGATACAGTATTTACGGGGTGATGAAAATTGGTTAAATGGATCTATATAACAAAGTTGGGGATCTTTTGCCTGTGGCAGGAGGGGTAATGACGACAAATTAAGGGGCAGGTTGCGACTTACGCATTTTTCTCCTGCCGCCCGGGAGGCTATGCTATTGAAAGAACGGCCGCTTTTGTATCTTTAGGGCTTTGTACCTGCAGCATCGCTTATGAGAAGAACACTACTCCAGTTATTAGCTTTATTATCTGTTACCAGCCTCGTTTTCGGGCAACAAGCGCCACTGTCCGGGATCATCTTTGACGCTAAGACCAAATTCCCGCTTGAAGGGGTGAGCGTGACCGTATTGCCAGCCAATAAATCTACAGCCACTAATGACCATGGCAGGTTCTTCTTTAAGCCGGGCATAACGGTACAGGAGATCAGGGTCTCCGCCATTGGATATGAGAGCCGTACGTTGCCGGCAAGCGAACTGCAGGGTGCGCCGGCCATTTATCTTACGCCCAAACATATAGAGCTTAGCGAAGTAAAGGTATCTGCCAACCCGGCGGACCAATACACGCCTATCAGCAAACTGGATATTAAGATGCGGGGCATTAATAACTCCCAGGAGGTACTGCGGATGGTGCCTGGTCTGTTCATTGGCCAGCATGCGGGAGGGGGTAAAGCGGAGCAGATGTTCCTGCGGGGTTTTGACCTGGACCATGGCACGGATATTAATATTGCGGTGGATGGCATGCCGGTGAACATGGTATCCCATGCGCATGGCCAGGGTTATGCGGACCTGCACTTTCTGATACCGGAGCTCATAGAGAACGTGTACTTTAAAAAAGGCACCTATTACCCGGAAAAAGGTAATTTCACCACCTCCGGTTATGTAGATTTCAAGACCTTTAATGTGCTGCCCAATAACCTGGTAAAGCTGGAGGGCGGTATGTTCAATACCTTCCGCGGCGTGGGCATGGTAAACCTGCTGGGGGAAAAGGCAAGGGCCAAACAGCAGTCTGCCTTTATTGCTACGGAGTACATGTATACAGACGGTTATTTTGATCATCCGCAGGATTTTAACCGTTTTAACCTGTTTGGTAAATACTATGGCCAGCTGAATGCCAGCAATGTGCTTAACTTCAGCGCATCTACCTTTTACAGTAAATGGGATGCCTCCGGCCAGATCCCTGACCGGGCAGTGGAGAAGGGGCTTATCCCTTATTTTGGGGCCATTGATCCTAATGAGGGAGGCGTTACTTCCCGTAGCAATGTAAATGCACAGTTAACCACTGCCCTGCGTAATGGGGATGTGCTGAAAAACCAGTTGTATTTCTCGCATTATAATTTTGAACTGTATTCAGACTTCACCTTTTTTAAAGAAGACCCGGTAAACGGGGACCAGATCCGGCAAAAAGAACATCGCAACCTGTTTGGCTATAATGGCAGTTACTCGAAGCTTAGCTTCCTGGGAAATACCCGTTTAACTTCAGAAGCGGGCGCAAATGTACGGCTGGACAGGACCAACAATACGGAATTGTCCCGTACTAAGGACCGCGATGTTACTACGGATCCGCTCCAGCTGGGGGATATAGCGGAGTCTAACCTGGCAGGATACATTAATGAGACATTTAAGTTTTCTGAGCGCTTTACCATTAATACCGGTGTGCGGTACGATTATTTCTTTGACCGGTATAGGGATAAGCTGCGGGCGGATACCGTGGGTAAGGCCCGTGCCGGCATTGTAAGCCCTAAACTGAATTTCTATTATCACCTCAATGATAAGACACAATTTTACCTGACCACCGGCAGGGGGTTCCACTCTAATGACACGCGCGTAGTGGTACCGCAGAATGGGTTGCAGATACTGCCTGCGGCTTACGGGGCAGACCTTGGAACGGTGCTGAAGCCTTTCCGCAGCCTGCTGTTGAACGCCGCGGTCTGGTACCTGTGGCTGGACCAGGAGTTTGTATACGTAGGTGATGAGGGCGTGGTAGAGCCCAGCGGTAAAAGCCGCCGCCTGGGCTTTGATATATCTGCCCGCTATCAGCCTATTCAATGGCTGTATTTTGATGTGGACCTTAATTACTCCAACGGCCGTGCGGCGGGCGCTCCAAAAGGGGAGAACTACCTGCCGCTGGCGCCCGTGCTTACCAGCATTGGCGGGCTAACCGTTAAGACAAAACCCGGTATTAATGCCAGCCTGCGGTACCGCTATATGGGCAACCGTCCTGCCAATGAAGACAATACTGTAGTGGCCAAAGGGTATTTTGTTACAGACGCTTTTATAAACTTTGTAAGGCCCCGTTATGAGCTGGGCCTTTCTGTCCAGAACCTGTTTGATGTTAAATGGAAGGAAACGCAGTTTGATACGGAGAGCCGGCTGCTGAATGAGCCTACGCCGGTGTCAGAGATCCATTTTACGCCGGGTACGCCATGCTATCTGAAGCTAAGCGCCAGCTACCTGTTTTAACCAGGTATTTATGATATAAAAAAGGCCGGTGCTCGCGCCGGCCTTTCCAGTCTGTGTACAGATAATTATTTCTTATGCGGGAACAGGTAACCTACACTTACACCCAGGTAATGATTCTTTTGTGTTTCATTCGGGTAAGGGCTGGTGTTGGTTAAGCCCAGGCTGTAGTTAATACTGAACAGCAAGCCCATTTTAAGCTCGTAACCTGCCATAAAGTTGGCGCCTGCATCAAAAGGTTTTACGTACGCTGCAGAAGAGCTGTCTTCCGGGGTGCTCTTAAATTTCACATCTACCTCTACTTCGCCGGCGCCAAGGGGATTATCAGCCTTTACTTTACCGGTAATGCCATAACCCAGGTAGGGGCCAAAGCCAAAGAATAATTTGCCGGGGCCCAGTGGCTGCTTATACAGGAAATTAACAGGCAGTTCCAGGTAGCCAAGCCGTATTTTGGCAGTAATGGTCAGCGGCAAACCAGTGTTTGGGTTAAAAGCCTGCTGTGGTGAATTAGTGCCTTTGGCGCTGTAAAACAAGCCAGGCTGCAGGTAAAAATTGTCTGCCAGGCCAATATCCGCAATCACACCCGCATGAAAAGCAGGGATGATATTGCTTTCTGCCTTTACAGCGGCCTGGCCGCTGATCTGCGTTTTGGAACTCATAGAGGCAGCGCTGAAACCTGCTTTAATGCCGAAGGATACCTGGGCAAAGGAATAGAGTCCACAGGAAAGTGCGGCGGTCAACAAAAGAAAATGCTTTTTCATTTCTGTTAGGTATAGTTTATCTACAAATATAGCGGATAGCCATATATGTGAATGTTAAAAAAAATAGCCGGGTAGACCCGGCTATTTATATGGTATACAGCTGCATACCGGTATATATAGAATGGCGGTTATTTGCCGTTGAAAGCGTCCCGTACGATGTTTATATCCAGCTTTCTCATCTTCATCATGGCATTCATTGCCCGGCCGGCTTTTTCGCGGTCCGCATCGCCAAACATTTCCACCAGCCCATCGGGAACGATCTGCCAGGAAACGCCGTATTTATCTACCAGCCAGCCGCACATGCTTTCCTCGCCGCCGTTGGTGGTGAGCTTTTCCCAGAGATCGTTTACTTCTTCCTGGGTCTTACATTTTACGAAAAAGGAGATGGCAGGGGTAAATTCGTATGTTGGCCCTATATTCAGGATAATGAACTCCAGGTCTTCCAGCTGGAAGGTGAAGCCCATAGGACTGCCGTCGGGGCCAGGCATCCCGCTCACTATTTTGGAGTTCTTAAATACGGAGGTGTAAAACTTAGCGGCTTCCTCTGCTTTGCCGATCAATAATAAGAAGGGTGAGATCTTTGACATATAATCTGTTTTTAGGTTTTGTGTTTCTGTTTTGTATACAGCAAACTTACAGCGGCGATCTTGTTTGCACCGGGTATAAAAGCGACATTTTAGCGGGGAGATCACGTCAGGGGGATCATGATAAAATATGCTTTATTTATTATCTTTCGGTATCAACTCACAATAACATGAACAAATCGAACAGACGTAAATTCCTGGGTACCGCTGCCGCTCTTTGCGCAGGTACTGCGGCTGCTGCCGCTATGCCGCTGGCCCCCGCAGATAAAAAATACCCGGTGGTGCACCATGTCTTCTTCTGGCTTAAGAACCCGGACTCCAAAGAAGACCGTGATAAGCTGATTGCCGGCGTAAAGACCCTGGCCAAAATAGAGACCGTGCGTGAGCTGCGGGTAGGGGTAGTAGCCCAAACGGAAAAACGGGATGTGGTAGATCAGAGCTGGGCCGTATCAGAGCTGATGTTCTTTAGCGACCTGGCAGGCCAGGCTACTTACCAGACGCACCCCATACACCTGGAGTTTATCAAGAACTGCGGCCACCTGTGGGAAAAAGTAATTGTATATGATGCTGTAGAGGCCTGAGTTCAGGCCCCCAGCCCGGCGGGAAAGCGATCGCCTATGAGCTGCAGCTGCAGGTTATGTTCCAGGTAGGCCTTCAGGCCAGCCAGCACCAGGGCAAAACCTTCCGTAGCATCCCGTATATAGGCGATCAGTTTTTCCGTATCTCCCTTTAGCTGGTCGTTCACTACGCTTACAAAAGTGGTATCGCCTTCCATGGGTGTAAAGGTCCAGGTAACCTGGGTACGATCAGGCTCAGCGCCCCATTCTATCACGATCCGCTTTTGCGGCTCCACTGCTTTTACCAGGATGTTGTCCGTGTGATCATACATTTCCCAGGTCCACTGTAGCTGCTTGCCAGGCTCCAGTTTGCCGGAGCTTTTAGTGAACCAGAATTTCGTGGTTATCTCCGGGTTTATAAATGCGTCAAATACTTCTGCCAAGGGTTTACGGATCAGCATTTCTGCTTTAGCGAAGTGTGTTTCCATGATGTGCTGTTTTAGAGTAAGTGATGGGTAACTGAATGGTTATAAATATAGGGAATGTTGAGAATATCACCAGCTGGCGAAGAATATACTGGCGCCTTCAATGAAGTTATCGATGAATTGGGCAGGGAAATGTTTGATCAGTTCCGGGCGGTTTTTATTATCAAGATCCAGATAGGTAGCGGCTTTCAGTACATCTTCCTTTTTGAAGTAGTTTTTACAGTTAATAAAATCTTCATAGAACGCAGGGATCATGCCTTTACGCTGGTAGCCCATCGACTTAAAATAAAGCACCCGCTCTGTCTGGTAGGAGATAGGATAGGAGAGCATTTGGATATATAGTTTTTCTTCGCCTGAAGCTGGCGTACGCACTTCTACAACTGAATGTGACTTATTCGCCACCGGTAAACAATATAAAGTCTCCAGATGCGCTATCTTTTCTCCAAGCTGGTCCATCAGGCCGGTGAGAACAGCAGTATACTGTTCCCGTCCTTCCCCAACCGGTCCATATTTTGCAAGTTTAAGCTCGTCAGAGAAGATATAGATAGTAAATACTTTTTCCACCTCAGTTATCTCTGTGATCAGGTGATGGTGCCGTTCCTGTAGCGCCGGGCACTCCTCCAGCTCGTCCAGTGTAAAATATTCCTGGTATTCTTTTTCTTTGGCGGACGGTATAACGTGCCATAGATCCAATCCCATAAGTGTAGATTATAACAGCGTGCTAGTTATAGATTTTTCCGCTATTTGTTTTACCGCCAACGTTACTTAATTTCATGCAAAATTTTAATTATATAATTATACGGCAATCTCCAACCCTGCCGTAGAAATGGCTTTATCCTATGCAAAAACTCAAGAGCGCGCTGCTATTCAGCGCATTATTCCTGCTGGCAGCCTGCGGCAAAAAAGACGACGCCAGCCCGGATGGCGATGGCAACGGTAACGGTAACGGCAATACTGAAACCGTAGGCAAAAAAGGCGCGGACTTCAACACCACCAGTACCGATGTAGGGCTCTGGTACAACAATATTAAGCTGTTAAAAAGCCATTGGTTCTATACCTGGGGCAACCAGATACCTTTTGACCAGGCGCCCAGCAACTGCGAATTTGTATCTATGTTCTGGGGCAAGGCAGATGTAAACGTCAATAATATCAATGCCGTAAAACAACGTAAGGCGGAAGGAAAAGTAAAATACATCCTGGGCTTTAACGAGCCTGACCTGGGAGATCAATCCAAAATGACGGTTGATGAGGCGCTGGCCTTATGGCCTCAGCTGGAAAGCATTGGCCTGCCCCTGGGCACGCCTGCCACCTCATGGCCTACGGTGCAGTGGCTTACGGACTTTATGACAAAGGCCAAAGCGCAGAACCGCCGGGTAGACTTTATCTGTGTGCACATGTATGTAGGCCTGGATGATGTACATTTTGTGCAGACCCTGCAAGACCTGTACAACAAATACCAGCTGCCCATCTGGATCACGGAGTTCGCCACCTGTCAGAACGACGCCAAGACCATATCGGATAATCCATACAGCCCGGAAGAAGTGCTGGGCTTTATGCAAAAGCTGCTGCCACAATTGGAGGCGCTGCCTTTTGTACACCGTTATTCCTGGTTTTCCGGCAATCCCACCAGCGCCCGCTTATATTCTTCTGCGCTGGTAGACGCCCAGGGCAAGCTGACCACACTGGGACAATGGTATGCCAATTTTAAGCCCAATGACCAGGTAGGCAGGTAGTACATTCATTAGATATTTTAATAAATAGTTAAGCCGCATATATCACTGGATATGTGCGGCTTATTTGTTTATTGAGTAATTTGTGACGCCATGGAAAAGATATTTACCCCGATGCCGGTAGCCATACACAGGCGGCTGCCGTTGGCCGCCAACCCGGTAGGCATTGTACCGCTGCCTGATGGTGGTTATTTGCTGAATTTTACCAGTCAGCCGGATGTTGTAAAACTAAATGCCGAGTTACAGGAAGTATGGCGTAAGGACCTGCAGGCCCAAACCATCGACTATGTACCCTGCGTAATGACCGCCAGCCGTGACGGTAACTGGTTTGCGCTTTCGGGGTATACGGATGTGCGCATCTTTGACGCCAACGGAAGCCTGTTGCGCAGTTTTGCGCACGAGCCCTGGGGGCATTTCCAGGGATCCTCCTGTCATTTCTCTGCCGACGGACAGTTTATCTGGCTGATATCGCCGGATGAAAATGATGTGCTGTACGTGATCCGCCTGGATGATTTTTCCGTAGCGGCCACCTATGTGATGGAAGATGACGGCGCGTATAATTACACATTTCACGATACGCCGGACAATAACCAGTTGCTGATATCCGCTGCCGCGGGCCAGGACGAGGCGTTGTTATACCTGGCAGAGCTGCAGGACGAACGGATCGTGCTAACAGAGCTGGCCCAATGCCGCGACCGGATCTTTGGCAGTTTCTCGCCAGACGGGCAGGAGTTTGTAACCGCGCCGCATTATGATGAAGGCATGGAACTGTTCTCTTTCCCGGGTATTGACCGTATTGCCCTGCTGGAGCAGGCGGCACTGTTTGAAGGGCGGGATGAATATCCCAGCGAGGAAGATGAGGACAGCCTGGATTATACCGTATTACATGCCAGCAATGATACCCTGCTTGCCTTTACCCGTTTTGGCCGCATACTGCTTATAGACAGACAAACCCTGGCCTGTACCGGAGAGTTAACGCCAGAAGGTTGCGCCATCCAGGCATATGATCTGCATGGCAGGCCTACCACGGATCCGGCGGCTATTATTGATTACGCCGGGGAGATCGTGACGGTACGTTGCAACGGTCAGCGGCAGCTGCTCATCACGCATAACACAGGAGAACTGCGGCTGTATAATCTGCCGGAGGAATTATAACAGTGGATCAATATCAATAAATATTACTGATCAGCACTTCTGACACCTGGAATATACGGTCCAGCACTACGGCCGTAACACCCGCAGCCACTACGGTAATGATCTCGAAGGTGAGTGTCTTAACAATAGTTTTATCGCTGATGGTGCGCCAGATAATGGGCAGGTTTACAATGGTGCTGGCCAGGGAAGATAGTACCGCCACGCTGCCGGCAACGGCGGCTGTGATCTTGTCATGGCTGGCCATGGTAGCTGCGGCGGCAGTGGTGCTGGCGCTGCTTACCAATCCCCCAAAAAATCCGGTGGCTAAGATACCATAACTGCCAAAGATCCTGGTAAGCAGGGTACCGCCTATCTGCACAATAATAAACAGCAAACCAAAGGACAATACTTTCTTTAGCGAAATGGGAGAATCCAGCGCCAGGGAAATGGACGCGTCTTCTGTGGTAGTATCTTTTTTAAAATTGTCCCGCCATATCCAGAAACCCGCTACCAATGACATAACAAGTATGGGCAATAATGCCGCTGCCAGTGATTTTTCTGAGAACAATAGTATAAGCAGCAGGTTACGGGCAAACATGGCTTCTGTAGTGAGGAGGCTAAGCGTTTTTATCTTACCGGCCTGCCCGGTAGCCTGCGCCCTGGCGCCCAGCTCCGCTACTGTAGCGCTGCTGTTCACCAGCCCGCCAAAGATAGCGCTCAGGTAAAGGCCTTTTGTGCTGAACATACGCAGCAGCACATAGTTGGCAAAGCCAATGCCTGCAATGGCAATAATCCCCAGCCACGCGTCGTTGGGGTTAAAGAGCTGCCAGGGATCTATGTACTTATCCGGAATAAGGGGATAGATCACGAAACCTATCAATCCCAGCAGTATGGCGCTTCTGATCTCAGAAGGCTGCAGGCCGCCGGCAAAGCGGTTCAGCTCTTCTTTCCATGCCAGCAGCATGGTCATTACAATGGCGCCGGCAACGGGCGTAAAGATATGTCCCAGGCCTACCAGTACCCCCAGCAGGTAATTGGCTATTAAAGCCGCTGAGGTGGTGATCTCCGTAGTGCGGTCCATCATCAGGCTGCGTACATTGGAAATGACCACCAGCAGGAAAACGCCCACGAGGCAGGCAATAATGAAATTTTCGCCTATTACGGCGGCCAGCATTCCCAGTAACGCCACAATGGAAAAAGTACGTATACCCGTTTCCTTATGCGACCACATCCTTTCCATGCCTACCAGCATACCAATACCAATGGCCACTGCCATCTTAATGGCAATAGGCCCCGTAGCGTAGTGTAAAAACTTTGGATCCATTAACCAGCTTACAGTTGTGTTGTCATCAATTCTTTTAAAGATAATGAATCGATAACAAAACTTATTTCGCAAAAGCCGGGAACTGCTCAATATTACGGGTAAACGCGCATTTATGCTCTTTACTCTCGTGCGACGCCCATACCGCCATTTCATACAGCACAGGTTTTAGCCGTAGCGCGGATGCGCTGAGGCTGTACGTGACATGTGGCGGCACTACCGGCATGGCGGTGCGTACCAGCAGGTTATCCGCTTCCAGCTGTTTCAGCTGCTGGATCAATACTTTCTCTGTAATATCCGGTATAGCCTTCCGCAATTCGCTGTACCGTTTAGCGCCTGACAACATCTGGAAAAGGATAATGGGTTTCCAGTATCCGCCTATCTTTTCCATTACATATGTAATGGGGCATTCTGCAAATGCGGCCTTCTTGTTAGCCTGTATCGTTGAGCTTTCTTTCACCTTTACCATAGAAGCCTACTTTAGGGTAAGTACTTGTACAAAAGTAAGTACAAATCTAGTTTTGTGCACAACAAAATAAACAGGCATTTATGAGTAACATCACCATCACAGGATCATTAGGCAATATCGGCCAAAGACTTACCAGATCATTAGTAGCAAAGGGACACCGCGTAACGGTGATCAGCAGTCAGCCGGAGCGCGCGGCAGCCATTGAGGCGTTACAGGCTATACCGGCTATTGGCACGGTAACGGACAGGGATTTTCTGCAGCGTGCGTTCAAAGATGCAGACGCGGTATATACCATGATACCGCCGGACTTTACCGCTACGGATATACGCGCCTACATAAAAGGAGTAGGAGAGGGTTATGCCGCCGCTATTGCACAAACCGGCGTAAAACATGTGGTGAACCTGAGCGCTATTGGCTCGCACCGGGCAGACGGTCCCGGGCCTACCGGCGCTAACCATCATGTAGAGCAGCAATTGAACGCGCTGCCGGATACGCATGTGCTGCACCTGCGGCCGGGTATGTTCTATACCAATTTCCTGGGCAGTATACCGCTTATACGGTATCAGCAGCTGATAGGGAGCAATTACGATGCAACGGCGAATATTGTGCTCTCTCATCCGGAGGATATTGCGGCGGCTGCTTTTGAAGCCCTGGATACGCGGGCGTTCATTGGCAAACAGGTGCAATATATAGCGGGCGATGAGCAGAATGGCGGCGCCATAGCCCGGATCCTGGGCGAGGCCGTAGGGCTGCCCAACCTGACCTGGACGGCTTTCCCGGACGAGGCAATGCTACAGGCCTTGTTACAGACCGGCATGAGCGAGCAAATGGCCCGGGTGTATATTATTGAAATAGGGATAGCCATCAGGAACGGGGATCTGATCGATGATTACCGGTTGCACCAGGGACAGGCGAGCGGTAAGATCACACTGGCAGATTTTGCCAGGGAGTTTGCCGCGGTGTATACGGCAAGCGCCAGTTAAGATCCTGCTCTGCAGGATAGCCGATTTTTATCCTTCGGGTAGGGAATCAGCTGCTGTTTCAGGAAGGCTTACATTGATAGTATTTTACCTTATTTTACTAAACGTTTACCAGGCCTTTTCGTAGGTCTTAGGTAGCAATAAGGTTGCTTGGGGCTTTTTAGGCAAAATACTATCAGTATAGGCCTTCCTGCCTATCAGATACGATAATAAAGAGGTGTGGGATGGGGGTTTAAAATTACCTTAAAAATACGGTTATTCCGGGAAACCCGGCCCGCTGTTCCGTAACTTTAAGTATGATGAAACATGTTTCTATCCTGGTACCGGAAGGCGAGGGCAGCCTGATTGATGTTATAGGCGCATACAAGGCATTCAGAAGGGTGAACCAATACCTGGAAGATAACGATCAGGACCCTATGTTCACCGTGCAGCTGGTAGGCGCTTCCAGGAACATGAGCATAGAGGGCGGCCTGTTTTCCGTGCACCCGCATTTACGCCTGGAGGAAGTAGAACGTACGGACCTGATCATCATCCCCGCCATTAGCTGGAACTTTTCCGCTTCGCTGGCCCGCAACCAGGCGCTGCTGCCCTGGATCGTGCAACAGTACCGGCAGGGCGCAGAGGTAGCCAGCATGTGTATTGGCGGTTTTCTGCTGGCGGCTACCGGTTTATTGAACGGCAAAAGCTGCTCCACGCACTGGATGGCGGCAGATGTATTCCGCCGGATGTTCCCGGAGGTGAACCTGGTGGTGGAGAAAGTGATCACGGACGAGCAGGGTATTTATACCAATGGTGGCGCATTCTCCTTTGTGAACCTGCTCTTGTACCTGATAGAGAAGTATTGCGGCCGCAAAACAGCTATCTATTGCTCCAAAGTGTTTGAGGTGGATATTGACCGCAATTGCCAGTCGCCTTTTACTATGTTCTCCGGTTTAAAGGATCACCAGGATGAGGAGATAAAACGCGCCCAGCTGTTTATTGAGAATAATGTTGACAAGAAGATCTCCATTGGCCAGCTGGCTACCCAGTTTGGTATAGGCCGGCGCAATTTTGACCGGCGTTTTATAAAAGCTACCCATAATACGCCCGCGGAGTACCTGCAGCGGGTAAAAATAGAAGCCGCCAAAAAGATGCTGGAAACCAGCCGTAAGACCGTGAACGAGGTCATGTACGAGGTTGGTTATATTGATCTGAAGGCTTTCCGCGAGGTATTTAAACGTATTACCGGGTTATCGCCACTGGAATACCGTAATAAGTATAATAAGGAGGCGGTGGTATTATAACCATTTATGTCCTTACTCTGTACGCAGGCTCTTCATCGGGTTGGCCAGCGCGGTCCGCATGGTTTGCAGGATAATGAGCACGGTTGTTACCAGCGCCAGCAACAGCATGGTGACCAGGAAAGGCTGAGCGGACAGATTGATCCGGTATACATAATCATTGAGCCATTGCTGCATGATCAAATACCCCAGCGGACAGGCAATCATCCCCGCAATCACTATGACAGACAGGAACTCTTTCAGGAACAGCGCTACAATGCCGCTGATAGATGATCCCAGCACTTTACGGATACCTATCTCTTTCGTGCGTTTTTGAATGCTCAGGGAGATCATGCCCATTACGCCCAGCAATACAATGATGAGGGAAAGCGCGGTAGCGGTATAGGAGGCCTGTTTAAGCTGCAGCTCTGACTGATACAGGCGTTCCAGGGTCTCGTCCATGAACCTGTATTCAAAAGCAGCGCCGGGCATGAGGGTATTCCACTCCTTTTGCAGGGCATTTACGGCTGCGCTCATATTACCGGGTTTGAGCTTAAAGGAAAGGTATCGGAAGGTATTGGAAAGGCGGGTATGCATAAATGTGATGGGCTGTACCGCCTGCTGCATGGAGCCAAAGTGGAAGTCTTTGGTAACGCCGGCAATGGTGAACAGCATTTGTACATTCACGATCTTTACCTGGCTGCCTACGGCATCCTGGGGATATTTCCAGCCCATGGCCCTGGCCTGTGTTTCATTGATCACGAGCCGGGAGGAATCGCGGAAAGCCCCTTCCCGGTTAAAGAACTCGCCGGCCGCCATAGGAATGCCGTAAGCGGAAGCATAGTATTCATCCGCGTACAGGTTATAGGTGGTAACGGCCGTAGTGGAATCTGCCCCGGCGCGGTACAAGGCAAAGCTGCCCGCGTTGTTGCCATCCGGTACTTCGTAAGAGAGGGTGGCCTGCTGTACCTGGGGCAAAGCGGCAAACTGCCTGCGAATGCCTTCCATACGGGCCACGCCGGTGGGTGTCCAGTCGCGGGGCACCTGCGCGGACACTACATAATCCTTATTGTAGCCCAGGTCCCGGCTAAAGAACAAATGCACCTGCTTTGAGATCACAAAGGCGCCTATAAGCACAATGGCGGCAGTAATGAACTGGAATACCAGCAGGGATCTGCGTAGCAGTACATTTTCCTTTACGGTCGTCAGTTTACCCTTCAGGGAATCGATGGAGCCCAGGGAAGAAAGCACAAAAGCCGGGTACAGGCCAGCGGCCAGCCCGGTTATCAGTATCAGTATAAAAGGACAGGCAATAAAATACGGCGGCAGCTCCGTAATACCCGGTACGGTTTTGCCCAGTATGCCGGCAAGCAGGGGCCGGGCGCAAAGGTACAGCATCATGGCAATACCGGTGGCCACGCTTACCAGGATCACCGACTCTGCCAGGAATTGCCCCACCAGCTGTTTACGTAAGCCGCCCAGTACCTTGCGGATGCCTATCTCCTTCATGCGGGAAGCAGACCTGCTAATGGACATATTGATGAAATTAATCACGGCCATGAGCAGGATGAACAGCGCAATAGCGGATAAAATAAAGAGCATGCGCTTTACCAGACCGTTATTGGCCTCCAGGTAATAGTCGCGGAGGGATACCAGTTGTGGCGTAAAATTAGCCGCTACGTCTGGCGGAATATTTTGTTTTATAAGCTGCTGCATGGGCTTGTTGAGCGCTGCAGGGCTTACGCCGGCCGCCAGCTCCACAAAACCCACTATATACGTATTGTTCCAATTGTCGATCTGCCTGCCAAAGAAGGAAGCCGCGCTTAACGGGAAGAAAAATTCGTTATCTGAGTGCTGCGAAAGGTTGGTGATGGAATTGGGGGCCGGTTGCTCCATTACGGCAGAAACGGTGAAGGCCTGTTTGGTGCCGGAGAAACTTTCTACGGTAAGGGTTTGCCCCGTTACATCTGTGCTGCCAAAATACTTCATGGCCTTGCCTGCGGTGATCACGACCGCGTCCGGATTATTGAGGGCAGTGTTCACATCGCCGTGCAGTACTTTAAAGCCGTACATCTTTAACAGGGTGCTATCGCCCAGCTGCAGCCCTTCGCGGAAGTGTTTTTCGTCTTTTGAAACAGTGCTGGTAATGCCATCAAAGCGGTAGTAGTTGGTCACCAGGCTGGGGTATCCCTCTTTTAGGGCCTTGGGGAGGCCGCCGAAGGTGGCCAGTTCATAGCCCATATTAGGATCTTTCCATTTACTGAGGATGATGTACTGGCGGTCTGCATGCCGGAGGCGGGCATTCACCTGCAGTTCCTTCCATACATAGGCCATGATCAGCATGGTGAATGCGATACCGGTAGAAAGGCCAATGATATTGAGCAGAGAATAAAAGCGTTGTTTAATAATATTGCGCCAGGCAATTTTAATGTAATTCCGGAACATATGGTGCAGTAGGGAAATTGATCTGCCAGGGAAACACAAACAGGATGCCGCATTTGATGTGATTGATAATGATATATTTATGCCTTTAGCGTTTGATGAAATGTCCGCTTTTGAGACAGCGTACGTCCGTTTGCGGATAAGTGTCGTCCGGAAATAGCTATACATTAGATCGAGCCATTATAGCCCGCCCTTCCGGCCTGCCAGGCAGGCGTTATTCCAGCCCCCTGTACCTGTACAGCCTGCTACTGGCGGGGCCTTGCGGGTGATAATGGCGGTTCTGCAAGGGATTTATGTTATCTTCGGGTAAGCAATAGGTATTTACACCCCCAACTTTAAAGGAAAACGACTGGCTGTTCCGTCCCCACGACACTAACAAAACCGGCCGTATGAAAAGAACACTACAGGTTTTAGATTTTCTCCTGCCCGTTTTACTATCCTGCCACGGTAATTATAAAACCCCTACCAACAACGCCATCAGCGCTATGGAGCTGAAAAGGGGCAAGATCATCCTTTGCGGCCCGGAAGAGCAGCAGTTGGGCGATGTGGCCTTTACCACCAGCTGTTCCGGCAAAGTGCAGAAGGATTTTAATACGGGTATTTCGCTCCTGCACTCCTTTGAATACGATGAGGCAGAGAAGGCGTTTGCCAAGGTGATCGATGAGGATCCGGGTTGCGCTATTGCTTACTGGGGCGTGGCCATGTGCAATTATCATCCGCTGTGGGCGCCGCCTACGCCACGGGAGCTGGAAAAAGGCGCGCGGGTGATGGCCGTGGCGGAATCGCTGAAGAAACGATCCGAGCGGGAGACGGACTATATAGCCGCACTGGCGCCGTTTTACCATAACTGGCGCACCACCACCCATGCGGACCGCTGCGCTGATTTTGAAAAGGGGATGGAGCGGTTGCACGCCAAATACCCGGATGATCAGGAAGCGGCTATATTTTATGCGCTTGCACTCAACGGGGCAGCAGATCCTGCAGATAAGACCTTCGCCAAACAAAAGAAAGCCGGGGAGATCTTAACGGCGTTATCCGCCAGCTTACCCAACCATCCCGGTATTACCCATTATATTATCCATAGTTACGATTATCCGGAACTGGCGGAGCTGGCTTTGCCGGCGGCGCGCAGGTATGCCTCCATTGCGCCCTCCTCTGCCCATGCGCAGCATATGCCTTCGCATATCTTTACGCGGCTGGGGCTTTGGCAGGAGTGCGCAAATGCCAACCTGATAGCGACTGTTGCAGCCAGGTGTTATGCGGAGAATACCGGTATAAAAGGCCATTGGGATGAGGAGCTGCATAGCATGGACTACCTGGTGTATGCTTACCTGCAACAGGGGCAGAATGCAAAGGCCCGGGAGCAATATGATTATCTTAACACCATACAGGAAGTGCACCCAGTGAATTTTAAGGTGGCGTATGCTTTTGCAGCCATTCCCGCGCGGTATTTACTGGAGAACAGGTTGTGGCAGGATGCGGCGGCCCTGCGCCCCCACCAGGCCAACCTGCCGTGGGAGCAGTACCCCTGGCAAAAGGCCATCATACATTTTACCCGGTTAATGGGCGCTGCACACACCGGCGCCCTGGTAGCCGCCAGGATAGAGCTGGATACCCTTAACCAGCTGCATGATGCGCTGGCCGCCCAACAGGATGTATATAAGGCGAACCAGGTAGATATACAGCGAAAAACAGGCGCCGCCTGGATCCTGCTCAAGGAAGGGAAAAGGGACAGCGCCCTGCTGCTCATGCATGCTGCCGCCAATATGGAGGATAATACCCAGAAACATCCTGTAACGCCGGGCGAGGTATTACCTGCCCGGGAGCTGCTGGGCGATATGTTACTGCAGCTAAGCCGCCCGGAAGAAGCCCTGGCCGCCTATGAGGAAGACCTGAAGCAGCATGTGAACCGCTTTAATGGCCTTTATGGGGCAGCGCAGGCAGCGGAGCAATGTCATAAAAAGGATAAAGCGGCTGCCTATTACCGGCAGCTGGTAAAGATCAGCAGTACCGGAGACGCATCGCGCCCGGAGCTGACGCTGGCAGGGGATTTTCTGAAAGGAAAAGGGAATTGATGGGCTGATGAAATGCCACGGGAACGGGGCTATCCCCAAAGGCTGATTAACAAAAAAGGCTGACCGGTCATTTGCCGGTCAGCCTTTTTTTACGCATATAGTGCGGTTAAAAATTAGGATCGAAATTGAAATAGATAGGGTTGGATAATCCCACCATATTACCGCTCAGCGACGCGGAAAGCGGTACCTGCGGATAATCCGTACGGGGACCTTCTACGGTAACACGGTAGTAGCTGCGGTGCATTTCCGCAGGCGTATCCGTAAACTCCACTACAGGTTTTTTACCGCTCATCTGGTAGGTGTTGAACGGGTTACCGTTCTTTACCACATTTACGGTATAGGTGCTATCCGCCACGGTTTTGCCGCTCAGCTGTACACGGAATTTCACGGGCTGGCCATTGGATTTTACGTTATCTCCCATCATCATATCCATTTTACCATCCTGGTTCAGGTCGGCATAAAATTCAACACGTGGTGCGTACGGGTTGGCGCTTACTGATACGCGGCCGTTGGTGAGGGCGTCTACTATTGCCTGGGTGCTGCGGCTGGTGGCAAATACCCAGGTGGTGGGCGTGCCTACATAGTTATATTGTGCCTGGGGACTGTTCTTGGTGGCTTTGTCCGGTGTTTCCGGTACGCCATGGTGGGCATCGCTACCGCCTCTGCCGGTCATTTTGCGGCCAGAGGAGAGCATATCGTCCCATATCATGATGGTATTGGCATTTTTAGACCACATAGCGGAGTTCCATACTTCCATGGATTGTACAATATCATAAGAGTATCCGAAATGGTCTTTAGGGCCGGCAGGATGGTTGGCAGAGAGATGTATATCCAGCTGTTTCTTTACAGCGCCTATCACTACATCGCGCTGGTCGCGCACATCGTACAGGCGTTGGTGATCATAGGGGCGGGCAGAGAAAACATTGCCATGGCCACGTACGGTGGTCCATTCTGCGCCGTACAGCAGTAGTACGCTATCTGATGATTTAAATTCCGGGTCAGCCCAGGTATTGTGCGCCACATCACCCTCTACATGGTTATCATGATCTGTGATAGCGATATAGTCTATACCTACCGCTTTACAGAATGCGATCATCTTGGAAATAGGATTGTTGGAAGATTCCTTGCTATGGCGGGAGTGCAGGTGCAGGTCCCCTTTCAGCCACACGCCTTTATTAAGGTCGGCCACGGGCGGGATCACCACATCTGTAGGCGCCCAGGGGCTGATATGGGTGGTCTGGCCCAGGGCATGGCTGCTGAAACCAGCGGCCAGTACTGCCAGCGTAAGCGTGCGCATAAAACTCGTTCTCATAAATGTGCTTGGTTATTAATGTCCGGAGGTGATACGTTTCACAGCCCCCGAACCCCCAGTGGCGGATATTAAAAAATTGTTAAGACCGCTGTGCAGGGGCTAAAAAGATCCGGGTCAGGAAATGGCTGTTTCATGTGCTGATTGGTCTGTTTAAGGTAGTTATTCATTGGCCGCCGGCAGCGCTGAAAATACTTTTGACCTGTAAACCTTACTACTTAAAAATTACTACCATGATGACACACAACAAAACGGAAAAAGCTTTTAGATGTCTCTTTTTTGCCTGCGCATTTGTACTTAGTATCATCGCCTGTAAAAAGGAAGATGAAATGCCGGTCACCGGTACAGACCCGGTAGCGGTTGACTATCACCAGGACGCCGCTACGCAGTTTGTAGAGGCGGATGGCGCTAAATATGCCTACCGCGTATTAGGCGATAAGGGCGGTATTCCTTTGGTGCTGGTGTCCCCTTTGGCCGGCGGCCTGGATGACTGGGACCCGGCTATCACCAATGGCCTGGCGCAACAATACAAGGTGGTGATATTTGATAACAAGGGCGTAGGTTCCTCCACGGGTAAAACGCCGTCCACTATCGCGGAAATGGCCAAAGACGCTGTCACCTTTATTAAAGCGATGGGCTACCCGAAAGTGAATTTAATGGGCTTTTCCATGGGTGGTTTTGTTACCCAACAGATCGTGTTGACGGAGCCAGCGTTGGTGAACAAGATCATCCTTACGGGAACAGGGCCTAAAGGGGCAGAAGGGCTTTCCAAACTACCGGAACTGTTAGCTGCCACCGCGGGACTGAGTAAGGATGAATCATTCCTGCGCTTTGGATTTACAGATTCTGATGCCAGCAGGAACGCTGGTAAAGCGGCGTTGGCGAGGGTAAATAAACGCACTGTTAACCGGGATGTGCCTTTGAGCCAGGAGGCCAGCACGGCGGAGCTGACCGCAGTATTAGCCTGGGCGCAGCCTTACCCGGAAGCGTTGAACGAGCTGAAGGCCGTTACGCAGCCAGCGCTGATCGTGGATGGTGATATGGATCTGCCGGTGCCGGTGATCAATTCCGTTAATATGTCTAAAAGCATTACCCATTCACAGCTGGTCGTATTTCCGGACGCGGGGCATGCATCCTTTATGCAGAACCCTGATAAGTTTGTGCAGTATGCGCTTGATTTCTTAGGTAAATAGTTGGTAACGGAACAAAAGGAGGGGCGTACGTAGCCTCTCCTTTTTCGAGTATCATCACGGCAATTTTCTTTCTACATAAGGTATACTGTGCAGCGTTTCTATAGTGATGCCTGCGCGCTGCATGGCTTCAAACAAGGCTTCCCGGAGCTCTTTAAATGTAGCCGGTAAGTTATCAGGGTTGGTGAGCTCCGCGGCAAGCCAGGTTAAGGATGGCTTCTTTTGCCAGTCTTCATGCACATAGCCGAACCGGAAAAACTGCCAGAGCCCGAATATATCGCCGTCATTAAAAAGCGGTACCAGATCGCCGGTAAGCAGTTTGTTCACCTGGTGCTGGGCTACTTTTCCTTCTGCGCACTCTTTTACCATTGCCTTCAGGATCGTGGGCGCCATATCCCGCGTATAGGAAGGATGTTGCAGCAGGTGTATGAGGTCAAACATATCCTTGAAGCGCGGCCTTACGATTGTTTGATGCAGTTTCCAGGATATCTGCAAGGGTAGGGGAACCGCATGGGAGACAATGAATGGATCTCCCGTTAATGGCTGGTAGGTGATTGGAACGGGGTTCATTTCTACCGGTACGTTATAGGAGATATCTACTTCACCCATGTAGATCTTCTTGCCTCCCATGAGGCCGTAATAACTGGTGGAGATCGTTGGCTTGTCCCATGACATGGAATAATCCACCGCTTCCCAGATCATCTTTTTGTCCTGAAAATCCAGCTGAAGCGCGATGTTTTCTGTTCCCGGTACTACCAGGCCGGCGATAGTTTCAATCCAGCGGCTAAAGATCTCCGTTGCTTTTTCCACGTCATCAATACGGCCGCCGGTGTATACCCAGTCCAGGTCATAGGGAAAACGGTCTTCCGGGTTAGCGAAATACTGGCGGGTCACAAAACTCCCCTTTAGCATAAAGGGTTGCTGCAAGGCTACCGCGCGGCGGATAAAGGCTTCATTGACCAGCATCCTTTCCCGGTTCTCTTCCCGCAGTTCGGCCAGCAAAAGCGGGCGCAACGCTTCCATTTCATCTTTATTCATAGGTGTATTTTTTCAGGACAACCAGCCGTTGTCCAGTATGATATTGTTATCGTAAATACAGTATTCCGCCTGCTGTTTGAGGATAGGCCAGCCGCCCTGTTCCAGTTTTGTAGCCAATAGCTGCAGGCGCGCTTCAAATACCTGGCGGGAGGCAAATTCCCGGAGGGTCACAAAGCGGGTACCTGCTTCTTTTTTGAGTGCGTTTAAGGACAGGTGCACCTGGTGTGCTGTGCATAGGGCCAGCAGGGCTGCGGTGTTGGTAAAGGATACTTTTCCATGCCATTCAAAATAGGGCGTAAAACCAGGTTGTATATCCGTCCAGCCATCTGCATCAAAAGCAGGGATCTCTATCTTAAGGCGTTTTAAATGGAAATTATTTGCCTGTAAGGATCGGGATAAGGTCTCCGCGGTGGCTACTGCCACCTGCAGGGAAGAGGCGTATATCACCTTGTTGAGCATAGGTTGATGGATATACTGTCCACGGGCCAGTTCTATCAGCATGGGCTTTGCATCCAGCTGTGCACAGCGGCTGGCGAAGGCGGCTGTTGCGTGTGCCGGCAGGTCATGGATGGTCAGGTGTAATTCAAAAGCGGTGTGTGGTGCAATAGGCATCACAGGCATAGGATTTTGATCTGATGCGCAAGATAAGGATATTAATCATATTGGATAGCCGCCACCGTTATGGGCGGCGGTAGATGATCTTTCCCTTGGCGATGGTATAAGCCACTTTTGCAAAGTTTTGGCTATCCAGGGCGGGATCAGCGCTGAGCAATACAATATCAGCATCCAGGCCGGGCGCTATGCGGCCGGTGGTTTTATCCAGGCCGTATTTTTTTGCGGGAGCGGTAGTGAGCGACTGGAGGATGCCGCGGAAATCCAGCCCCGCCCTGCTCATCATGGCAAATTCGCCTTCTGTGCTGTAGTCTGTGATATAACCTACATCTGTTCCAAACAGGATGGTACCGCCGGCTTTGGCAAAGGCGCCCAGTTGTTGCAGGGTAGTAGTGATGAGGGGATTGTTGGCAGTGTCAACCTTCATCCTGAGCAGTTCCCAGGGGAAAAGTTTCATGGTAGGTATCAATGCAATATTAGCCTTCAGCAAGGCCTTAATGGTAGCTGGCGGCCAGTCATGATGCTCGTCTGGCGCGGTGTGCGCCAAAACATCCACGCCGCTGGCAATGGCTACTGCCACGCCGGTATCTGAAGTGGGATGGGCAAATACCGGCAGGTGATGCTCATGGGCAACACGGATGGCCGCTTTGGCCACGGCTATTTGCATGGGCACTACCATCCGTCCGTTAGGGGAGGCGGACCAGATCTTGATGCCCTGGGCGCCGGCGCTGATCTGCTCTTCCACATAGCGGGCGGCTGATGCAGGATCACCTATCTCCGGCAGCTTCAATGGCTTTATATAAAACGGGCTGCCGTTCAGCGGGGTAAAAGGAATGCCCACCGCACGGATGGCCGGGCCAGGTACCTCGCCTTTATCAATACGGGCGCGTAGCGCTTTCAGGTTGTCAAAGTTAAACTCCGCCAGGTCAAAAATATGGGTAAAGCCCCTGCTGTTCAACATATCATCCAGTTGGGCGGTGAGCCGCGCCCCCGGGATCGTATCGGCGCCCATCCATTTAGGCTCGATAAGATGCACATGGCTATTCCAATAGCCCGCTGTGAGGAACATACCATGGGCGTCGATAAGGGGGATACCGGGCGGAATGGTTACCGCACCGCTTTTACCTACCTGCGCTATTTTACCGTTACGCACAACCACCACGGCGTTGGCAAGCGGTTGGGATTGCGGGCTGGCGTATACTACGGCGCCGCTGATAACAAGGTCCTGGGCCATGGATGGCAGGGTGAAAAGCAACAGTACGGCGAATAAGATCTTACCCATATTGGAGGCGGTGTTATTGGTGGAATGGGTTGTAATTTAAATAATTTTTAGCCGTACCTGCTTTAATAGCAGCCCCGATGGTTGAAGAAAATATATAAATTATATAAAAAAAACTACCGGAATAGCCCCCCAATTGGCGTAAATTGAGAGAACGAAACGTTCAACCCAATAGCTACAAAATCCAGTTTTATGGAAAGCATCTTCTCAGACTTTTGGCTGTACTGATAGCGTGATCCCGGCAACGATGAAAGTTTATTTTAAAAATCTGGATGGCCTTAGATTTATTGCGGCCTTCCTTGTATTGATCCATCATGCTGAATTCTTCAAGCAGAATGCGGTGGAGGGTGTGTCTGCTGTTTATTATGAGTACACAAAACAATTTGGGCTGCTGGGGGTAAACCTGTTCTTTGTACTGAGCGGGTTCCTTATCTCTTACCTGTTAATGGAAGAACAGCGGCGGACCAGCACCATTGACATCAGGAACTTTTACATACGCCGTATCCTCCGTATCTGGCCGCTGTATTTTTTTTACGGGCTTTCTGTTACCCTGCTTTTTCCTGTTGTACCCGGCTGGCTGGGTATACATAACCAGGCGCCGGATTGGCAGATGACCCTCATTAACCTGCTGTTCCTGGTATTATTTGCGGTGAATATGCAACTTGCGTTCTTTAAATATAACGAAGGGATAGCAGAGATTACCTGGTCTGTATGTATGGAAGAGCAGTTTTACCTGGGATGGCCCTGGCTCATACGGCGTTACAATAAAAGGATCCTGCAGTTATTTGGTATACTGGTAGCCGTTAGTATGCTTACCAAAACACTGTTCTTTGTATTGATGGCGCAGGGGTATATTACGGAGCACCGGATGAAGCTCATCAACTATGTGTTTATCCTGAACGGCCTAGAGCTATTTGGAATGGGAATGCTGGGCGCCTGGTTCTTTTTTAACCGGGGGCGGTACAAGATGATCTATGAGCGGTTATTCCATAAGGCGGCGCAATGGATAATGTGGACGGTGGCCCTACTGTTTGCAATGAATATATTTCCGTTGCCGGCAACTTTCCGCTACTTCTTTGGTCATGGGCTGGCGGCGGCACTGTTCTGTTACATCATACTGGCTGCGGTTGCTGAGCGGTCTGTTGTTAATTTTGAGCAGCCCCTGCTGAGGATGTTGGGGAAAATATCCTATGGTATCTACCTGTATCATACGGTGGTGTGCCAGCTAACGATCCTGTTGTTTGTAAGGGTGTTGAAGGCCCCGGCGGGTTCTTTTATAGTGTATGATGTTATATATCCGCTTACCTGCCTGTTATTTACGGCGGTGATCTCTTATGCTTCTTATCAATTGCTGGAAAAACGTTTCCTTGAGATCAAACAAAAGATCAGCGTGATCAAAACCAGGATATAAGCCGCTGCCCCGGGGCCTGTTACTAAAACAAGGGATCATGCTTCTATCTGTTGTAAGGAGCTACTGCTATAAGTAAACCTATATAGTATAAGAGATTGTATATTTATTGCGAGTAATGAAACTGTTTGTCACAGGTAGAGAACCCAGTTACCCTGACCAATCTTTATTTTATCATCAAACCACCTCTTCATCATGAAAAAAGTCTACCACTTTTTTATTTTCCTGTTATGCGGGCTGTCGTCCTATGCCCAGGTTGACAATAACCCCTATTTGACGGAATATTATACAGCGGAAAACGGGTCTACCCTAAAAGATCTGAAGGGCCACCGGCTGTTGACCCTAAAGGACACTACCTACTACATTGTGGATCTGCAGCAGCATACCAGTACGGCTATTCCCCTGGGGCAGTTGCTGGGCGTAGCCCCCTACAAAGTCAGTAATGCCCAGTTAACGCCTTCCGGGGCAATATTTAGCGTGGCAACGGAGGCTGGCGGGCTATATGAATGGCGGCAGGGCGTATTAAGTTTGCTGGATGACCGCGGCTTTGCAGTAAGAACAGCGGGCAACTACCTGGCCTGGGTCAGGAGCGCGCCAACACCTTCAACACCTTCCATCGTGATAAGGGATTCCTTATACCTTAAAGACCTTGCCACGCAACAGGTGACGCTGGTGGAAGACAGTGTAGCCTCGGACATAGCCTTATCTAAAGAGGGAATGCTGTTGTATGATAAGGTTGAGCTGAATTCAACGCAAATAACATATGCCTACCAGGGTGGGGTAAAAACGATCATGACAGATGGCGCAGGAACCCCTGTTAACATGGAAAGGCCAAAGGCAGATAATGGAAAGGTACTTTATACAGCGCGAAGTATGGCGGGTACCTGGCTGGCATTTAATGATGGGACCAGGGTGGATACGCTGGCCTATTTGGGTGAGTACGAATTCCCGGTTATTGATGATGAGCTGAGTATCAACGGCGGATACGCGGCATATGTGACCAGGCAGGATGGAGAGGCATCTGCAAAAAGCTGGACCTACGTAAGAGACTCCATTGGTAACGAGCGCCTGGCCTTTTCTGAAGAAGGAGGCCGCTGGGATGACTACGTCCAGACCTCGATCCTGGGCCTGTCGCCCAATGGCGATATAATGGTGCGTAAGGACAGGCTGCCTACCGGCATGTATTATTGTCCGCGTGTTGGTAATAAGCGGCTTATTACAACCTCCTACGATCGCGTTTTCTTTGAGGAGGATACCTGGTTTATGAGCCTGCGCAATGTGCTGTATAAGATGAACCCGGATACTACGTTGGTGATGAATGTGCAGCCGTTTGACAAAAGCGGGTTTATGGGCAGCTCCATGCAATTCAGCGCGGATGATTTTATCCAGCATTTCTCCGGCCCGGTAAGCGGCCCGGGACAGCTGGGCAAAGTAAAGATCAGTTCCCAGCCCAGGTATGGCAAGTTAACCGTAAATGGGCAGGTGGTTTATTGGGAAAGGAGCAATGAAATAACCCGTGATGAGCTGAACAACATGAAATATACGCCCAACCCCGGCATTGTAGGCGTGGATACGCTGCAATGGCAGGGCTTTAATGGGGTTACTTATTCTTATGATACTGCTGTAGCCCTGCATGTATACCCGGTACTCGATGCACAGCCTTTACTGCGCACGCTGAAAACGCAGTACAGCACAGCCGGTAATCCCGATACGGTATTGATTGTGAATTACCCACCCAGCCGCTGGCACACGGAGGTAAAAGTGCTGCTGGACAATACCACCCTGCTGCCGCTAACGGAGAAAGGCGCTTTTGTTATTGATCCGGCCGGTCTAACACCAGGCGTACATCAGTTGCAGGTAAGCTTTTCGCATCCGCTGGATTCCATCTCGCTGACCCGCAGTTTTACAGTTACCGCACCGCAGCCGTTGATGGCGCTGTCGCAGCAGAAGATGGGACCTAATGGAGAAGAAGCGCTGCATGCATCGCCTAACCCGTTTGACGGGCAATTTACGGTGGCCGGGTTGCCGGCAGAAGGCACGTTCCTCCTGTCATTATCCGATCAGCAGGGCAGACCCGTATTGATACAGCGGGTGGTAAACCAGTCCAGGGTAGTGTTAACGGTCGATAGGAATGTAGGTAAAGGATTGTATCTGTTGAATATTTATGACGAAACTACCAGCCAGTTAGTAGGCACGCTGAAGTTGCTGCATCTTTAAGGTGTAGCATAAGGACAAAGCCGCATAGATCATATGGTCTATGCGGCTTTGCTGTTTATTGGCTGCAGCTATGCCTGCTGCTACATGTGTTGATAGCAGTGATTATAACTGCGCGGGAAATAGGGTTAACATTCCGAATAATCCGAAGAAAAAGTGCCGTTTACGGCGTACAGTTTGTCGATCCGGATCTCCGTTTGGTTATCCAGCCGTAACCATTGTTTGCCGTCCCGGTCAAAGATCTCTTCAATAAGACCGTTTGCACGGGTAACGCCATTATCGTCATATAAGATGGCCACTTTTTTCCTTTGCTGGAATAGTTCTGTCACCAGGGGGTAAAAGCTGCCGCCGGTGGGGATGGTCTCTCTGTTGTCCATGGTATTGAAATTATACTGCAAAGGTACGTATCCTGGGCATAACAACAGATCCGCCTGCTGTTTACCCGCTCCAAAATGACGTTTTAAACAAACTGTTTTGACGCGTTAAACAAAATGGGTTCATAACGCCGTCGTTAGTTTTGTCTTGTAAAAAACATACAAATGAAAGACAATTATAACGGCGCGTTGCAACAGCCCATTGGCTCCGGTTTTAACGCCAGCTCCACTACCCACGATGTTATAAATGGCATTGACCTTACTGGTAAAACAGCGGTTGTTACCGGCGGTTATGCCGGTATAGGCCTGGAAACAGTAAAAACTTTTGTGGCGGCCGGCGCAAAAGTGGTGGTGCCCGCCCGGGATATACAGAAGGCTACCGCTAACTTACAGGGTTTGCACAACGTACGTATTGAAAAGATGGACCTTATGGATCCCGCGTCTATAGATGCGTTTGCCGCCACCTTCCTGGCCGCCCATGATACCCTGCATATCCTGGTGAATAATGCCGGTATTATGTGGGTGCCGTTGCAACGGGATCAACGCGGTTATGAATCGCAGCTGGCCACCAATCACCTGGGGCATTTTCAGTTAACCGCTCGGCTGTGGCCTGCTTTAAAGCAGGCAAATGGCGCACGGGTGGTGAATGTATCTTCATTTGGCCACCAGATAGCGCCTTTTGATTTTGATGATCCCAATTTTAAGGCCCGCCCTTATGAAACCTTACAGGGTTACGGACAATCCAAAACAGCTAATAATCTTTTTGCGGTGGCGCTTGATCGCCGCGGTAAAGCGGTGGGCGTGCGCGCTTTTTCATTACATCCCGGATCTGTCATTGGTACTGATCTTGGCCGTGTGGCGCCCATGGAACTATTTCAGCAAATGGGCACGCATGATGCCAACGGGGAGATCTTCCCTGAAGTAGCAGCCCGGCTTAAAACGGTGGAGCAGGGCGCTGCCACATCCGTATGGTGCGCTACCAGCCCACAGTTGAACGGTATTGGCGGGGTGTATTGCGAAAATGCGGATGTGGCTGAATTAGACAAAGGGAATATTGCCCATAACTATGGCGATCCTGCCACGCTGCGGGGCGTAAAACCTTATGCGGTGGATGCTGGAAATGCGGAGAAATTATGGACCCTGAGCGAAGAAATGACCGGCGTATCGTTCCCGGCCAACTGATGAACATCAAGCGTAGCGGCAAGCCGGATACCCTATCCGGCTTGTTTTAATTTTTGTAAATTTAAGCCGATGGAGTTTGAAACAAAATATATCACCCCGGATATTAAACTGGCGCTGTTTGAGGGCAAATTGTTTAAGACAGAAGTGATGTTCGAGCATCATATGCTGGTTTGGTTCATATCTGGCGAAACAAAGATCATCCAGGCAGATGCGACCCATATCTTTGGCGCCGGCGATATCTTTCTTATTCCACGGAACCAGCTGGCTACTATTATCAACTACCCCAGGGATGGAAAACCGCATAAAACGGTGGCCATGCATCTCACCAAAGAGCGGTTAAAGGAATTCTATACCCGGCATACCGCTGTTGGTAAATTACAACCCCTGCAGAAAGTATATCGTTTTTCAAAACATCCGCTGCTGGAAAGCTGCCTGGCATCGCTGATCCCTTATTTTGACCTGGGGGATGACCTGCCGCCGGATCTGGCGGCCATCAAAATTGAGGAAGCCATCAGCATATTAAGATCGATCGATAAAGCTATGGATGGGTTACTGGCTGATTTTGAAGAGCCGGGTAAAATAGACCTCACGGACTTTATGGAGCGCCATTACATGTTCAATATGACGCTGGACAGGTTTGGCTATCTTACCGGCCGTAGCCTGGCTACTTTCAGAAGGGATTTTAAAAAGACTTTTAATACCACCCCGCAAAAATGGCTTACGGAAAAGCGGCTGGAGCTGGCACATTACCAGATAGCGGAAAAGAAACGGAAACCTACGGATGTATATTTTGAAGTAGGGTTTGAGAACCTGTCGCATTTCTCCTATGCGTTTAAAAGCCATTTTGGCTATCCTCCCAACGCGCTGTTCAAAGACAGGGATTAACAATATAAGTGCCGCTTAGCGCCGGGAATTCTTTATTTTTATGTAGCAGATCGCGGAAACTAACCTCAAATGTCTGGAGCAACTACCATGCAGCTACAGTAAGACAGGCGTACCGTTCACCCCTTAAAAGCAAATAATATGATAACAAGACCCGGAGTCAACCCTCCGATCCTGGTAACTGGAGCAGCCGGTGATGTAGGCGCTATTGGCCGCCATTTAACCGCTATGCTGATTGCGGGCGGGCATCAGGTACGTGCCCTGGTACGCCGTGAGGACGAGCGTGCCCAGGCCCTGCGTGAGCTGGGCGCGGAGGTGATACACGGAGACCTTACTGACCTGGCTTCCATGCACCGCGCGATAGAAGGCTGCGCGCGTATCTATTTTGGGATGTCCGTATCTGCCGCTTACCTGGAAGCCACGGTTAATACCGCCGCGGTGGCGCGCCACCATGGCGTGGAAGTGTTTGTGAATATGTCGCAGATGACGGTTACCCAGATGAGCATTACGGAAACTACCAATAGCCCGCAGCATAAGCTGCATTGGCTGGCAGAGCAGGCATTGTCCTGGTCTGGCCTGCCGGTTGTTACCGTAAGGCCCACCGTTTTCATGGAAAGTTTCTTTCTGCGGCTGGCCGCCGGCGGCGTGCAGGAAAGCGATGAGTTAGTACTACCGCTCGGCAACAGCAAGACCTCGCCCATCTCCGCCATGGATGTGGCGCGGGCGGTAGCGGTGATCCTGGAGGATCCCGCGCCGCATATAGGGCGTATTTACAACCTGACGGGACCGGAGTCCGCTACGCTGGAGCGTTACGCGCAGATCTTTTCTGAAGCGCTTGGCCGGCCCATCCGTTACCGGGATGTATCTATCTCCGGTTGGACGGACAAATTACGCGCGTTTGGCGTGCCGGCGCATTTGCTGCACCACCTGGGGGTAATGGCGGAATTGCACACGCAGGGGGCATATGACCGTTTAACGGACGACCTGTTTAAGCTCACCGGCAAGGGGCCAATGAGTATGTATGATTTTGTGAAAATGTACGCGGATGCGTTTACCAGGGTAACGGTAAACGGAAAGTGACCGCCTGGTTTGCCTGTGGAAATGTCTGTTTCGAGCACAATTTTGCATGCCCGGCTTGTTTGATCTATCCCCATGACCACCTGCATGGGTACTTTCACGTCAGATTCTAAAAACTTTAAAATATTGAACAATGAAAGTACGTAACATTACCCTTGCAGCTACCCTGGTGGCTGCTCTTATGATGCCAGCTGTTTTTAGCAACGCACAAACGGGAACCGCTGCTACATCCACCGCAAACGAGGCTATCCGCCCTTTCCATTTTGAGGCGCCGGAAGAAAAGCTGGCTGACCTTAAACACCGGATCCAGGCTACGCAGTGGCCGGAAGCAGAGATTGTAAAAGATGAATCGCAGGGCGTACAGCTGGCTACCATGAAGGCGCTGGCCCAATACTGGGCAACGGACTATGACTGGCGTAAAGTGGAGGCCCGGCTGAATGCATTACCACAGTTTGTAACAAATATAGACGGGGTGGATATACATTTCATCCATGTAAAGTCTAAACACAAAAATGCCTTACCCGTTATTATCACGCACGGCTGGCCCGGCTCTATTATTGAACAGCTGAAGATCATTGGCCCGCTCACGGATCCCACTGCCTATGGCGGAAAGGCGGAGGACGCTTTTGATGTAGTGATACCGTCCATCCCGGGTTATGGCTTTTCTGGTAAACCCACTGCCACCGGCTGGGACCCTGCCCATATTGCTAAGGCCTGGATCGTGCTGATGAAGCGCCTTGGATACAACAAATATGTAGCACAGGGTGGCGACTGGGGCAATGCGATCTCCGAAACGATGGCATTGATGGCGCCTCCGGAACTGCTGGGCATCCATACCAACATGGCCGCCACGGTACCGGCAGATATTTCTAAGGCATTGGCAACAGGCGGTCCTGCGCCGGCCGGTCTCTCCGCAGATGAAAAGAACGCCTACGAACAGCTGGACTTTTTCTATAAGAAAGGGCTGGGCTATGCCAACGAAATGGCCTTAAGGCCGCAGACGCTGTATGGCATTGCAGACTCGCCCGTTGGCCTGGCAGGCTGGATCCTGGACCATGATGCGCGTAGCTATTCCCTGATTGCGCGTGTTTTTAATGGCCAATCAGAGGGTCTTACAAAGGATGATATCCTTGACAATATTACGCTGTACTGGCTCACAAATACCGGCGTATCATCTGCCCGGCTCTACTGGGAAACTGCACAAAACGCGAAAGGCGGCTTTTTTGATCCCCGGCATTTGACCATTCCAGTGGCGGTAAGCGTATTCCCGGACGAGATCTATGCCGCGCCAAAGAATTGGGCAGAACAGGCCTATCCTAAACTGATCCATTACAATAAGCTGGCTAAAGGCGGTCATTTTGCGGCATGGGAACAACCAAAGGCTTTTACGGAAGAATTACGGGCGTCATTTAGATCACTGCGTTAATTGAATGATATCATAGCAGGGGCGTGTAACTATAGTTTATCTATTACATCCTTGTATCCTCTTCCTATTGGAATGGAGATGCCGTTCATCTCTACCATTTCAGCGGTATAGGACTCAATCTTATTAACGGCCACAATGAAGGAACGGTGTACGCGTTTGAATGCGTCCGGTGGTAAGAGCTCTTCGATCTCGTTGGTGCTCATCTTGGAGATGTACTCATTCCGGGTAGTAACGATCTTTATGTACTCCCGCTGGCTTTCAATATAAAGGATCTCTGAAAAAAGGATGCGTACCTTACGCTTTTGCACGTTCACAAAAATAAAGTCCCTGGCCTCGTTGGCTATCTTTTTTTGTTCTGCGCTGACTTTATTAACAGCGGTCAGGAACCGCTCAAATTCAAATGGCTTTAGCAGGTAATCCGTTACGTTTAAATTGAACCCTTCCACGGCATATTGATGATAGGCGGTGGTAACAATAACCGCGGGCGGATTGGCCAGTGTTTTTAGAAAAGCCATGCCTTTTAGTTTTGGCAGATGAATATCCAGGAATATAAGATCAGTATCCTGCTGCAGCAGGAATTCCGATGCCAGGATGGCGTCTTTAAATACTTTTTGCAGCTCCAGGAACGGCACTTCCGATATATAGTCGCGGAGTACTTTAGCCGCCAGTGGCTCGTCCTCTATGATAATGCACCTGATCTTAGACATGGGTGGCAAGGTTAATTTTTAGGGTAGCGGTGAACACAAATGCTTCCTGTTGCACCTCCAGGCTATAGTCTGTATACAGCAGCTCCAGCTGGCGGCGCAGATTGGAAAGCCCTATGTTGGCTTTTGTTTTGTTCTCACCGGCAGGATCGCCGGTGGAGTTTTTTACGATAAATAATAACTGCCGGTCCTTTATGGCCAGATGTATATCGACAAACGGGCGGTCCCTGGTTTCTGAAACCCCGTGTTTAAAGGCGTTCTCCACCAGGGGGATGAGCAGCAGCGGCGGTAAGGACTGCTTCATATTCTCCAGGTCGTGATTAAAGCTTACCCGCAGCGTTTCATCATAACGCAGTTTCTCCAGCGCTATATAATCATCAATAATTTTAAGGTCCTGTTCAATAGCGATATATGGGCCGCTGGTTTCGTACAGCATATAACGTAGTATTTTAGACAGGCGCAGGATGGATTCCGGCGCCAGGTCTGATTTATCCCTGGCCAGTGAATAGATGTTATTGAGGGTATTGAACAGGAAATGCGGATTGGTCTGCGATTTCAGATAGTTGAGCTCTGCCTGCTGGCTGGCGATACGCAATTGCTGGGCGTCCTGCTTTAGTTTTATATGGTTGAAGATATGCCTGACGAGGGCGAAGAAGAAGATGGAAGAAGCACTGTGGCCGGTGAGGATGCTCAATCTTTCAGAGATCTCGATGGGGGCGCCCAGCGGGTGGAAGATATGCAGTGTAACGCCCAATTGCCGCCAGATAAATAATCCCATGGAATAAATAAAGACCGCTGCCAGCAACCGGAGGATCGATCTGAAAGGCTTGCGCCAGCTTAGTTTGGGTACGTTGTATTCCAATAGCCAGCAGTTGGCCGCCGTTAAATAGAGCACTAACCAGGTTTCGTTGATGGATCTAAACGGCAGGTCGCTCTCACCCTGCACCGTATAGCTAATTAGATGTAGGCACAAAAAAACCGCTCCTAACCACAGGTATAATTTAAGCTGCTTTATGTCTGATAGTTTTTTCATGCTGTTATTGGTGGGGTAAATGTCGATAAATATTTTTCTTTCACCTAATCGGTTCCAACGGTTGACCCAAATCTGATGTTCGTTTACGATGATCTGTTGTTTGTTGACATGGCATAATGGCAACAAACCTGATATGCTAATATTGTGCTGTTAGCAACCAATAAAACAATACAGCATGAACAAGTTTATACAATTCGGCGAAAAGGTGGATGGGTATGATATACCCGTATTGAATGAACGGGAGATCAGGGCCGCTGCCGGCATACTCTTCCTGGCCACTTATACATCCCTGATGTTTATCCTTTTTGATGGCAATTTTATACCGATAAAATATGTCATTGTATTTTTCCTGCTCGACCTGCTGATACGCGTATTTATCAACCCCCGGTTTTCGCCCATGATGATCCTGGGGCGTTTGATGGTCCGTAACCAAACGCCTGAATATGTGGGCGCCAGCCAGAAGCGGTTTGCCTGGAGTATTGGCATCATCCTGTCTGCCAGTATGTTCTATTACTTTTTGATCGAGAATGCCTACAGCCCTATCACCGGGTCCGTATGCATGATTTGTTTGTTATTCCTGTTCTTTGAAGCGTCTTTTGGGATCTGTTTAGGCTGTTTACTGTACCCGGTCTTTTTCAGGAAAAAGGCGCAGCATTGCCCCGGAGAGGTATGTGATACTAAAAATAAACAGGCCATCCAGAAAGTGTCTGTGGCACAGCTGGTGCTGCTGGCTTTATTTATAGGATCGCTTTTCCTTGCGCCCCGTTTATTGAATGAGCAGTTCAGCAAGCCGCCCCATGATCTGTTTAAAGCCCCTTCCACCGTTAAATCCAAATAATATGTACCCGTTACCTATGCCATACCAGACTGGGTTGGAGGACTATTTTGCGGTGTACCGTGAGCAGATCATCGGCGGCCAGCAGGTCTTTGAATCACCTTTTGGCGGAAAGCGAATCCTTTACGCGGACTGGACCGCCAGCGGACGGGCTTATGGGCCCATTGAAAAATGTATCCGGCAACAGGTGCTGCCGTTCGTGGGTAACACCCATACCACTACTACTGTAACCGGTACCTGTATGTCTGAGGCCTACGAAGCAGCCAAAAGGATCATAAAAGCGCATGTGAATGCCGGTAAAGAAGATGTGCTGCTGTTTTGCGGCAGCGGCATGACAAGCGCCGTCAACAAGCTGCAACGGATCATGGGGCTACGGGCGCCGGAGCGGCTGGCGGATTACGCTGATCTGGCGCTTCATGATGAGCCCTCGCGGCCGGTTGTTTTTGTGACCCATATGGAGCATCATAGTAATCACATCAGCTGGCTGGAGACCCTGGCTAGGGTAGAGATCATTGGATCTGACGAGAACGGGAATGTGGATGTGCAACACCTGGACGCCTTGTTGGAGCAGTACAAACATCACCCCCATAAAATAGCGGCTGTAACAGCCTGTTCGAACGTTACCGGTATTGAAACACCCTACCACCAGATAGCGCAGTTGATGCATCAGCATGGGGGGCTATGTTTTGTTGATTTTGCCTGTGCAGCGCCTTATTGTGACATTAATATGCATCCTGAGGGGCCCGGGGCCTGGCTGGATGCTATTTATTTCTCTTCGCATAAATTCCTGGGCGGTCCGGGTACGCCGGGGGTACTGATCTTTAATAAGGGTCTTTACAGGAATGCGATACCTGATCATCCCGGCGGTGGCACTGTACATTACAGTAACCCCTGGAAAGTGCATGCCTACGTGCCTGATATTGAACAGCGGGAAGATGGCGGAACGCCACCCTTTTTACAGGGTATCAAGGCAGCAATGTGCATCCGGCTAAAAGAGGCCATGGGGGTAACTAATATGCGGCAACGGGAAGAGGAGCTGCTGGCCATTATTTTCTCCAGGCTGTCAGCAATAAAGCAGGTGATGGTACTGGAGCCGGAGATAACAAAGCGCCTGGGAGTGGTGTCTTTTATAGTAGCAGGCGCGCATTATAACCTGGTCGTAAAGCTGCTTAACGACCGGTATGGGATCCAGCTAAGGGGCGGCTGTTCCTGTGCCGGTACCTACGGGCATATGTTGCTGCAGGTGGATAAGCCGCGGTCTTATGCCATACTGGATGCTATCCGCCGGGGGGATCTGTCAGGCAAACCCGGTTGGGTAAGGTTATCCATTCACCCCATCATGACCAATGCAGAGATAACGTTTATACTGGATGCCATTGAAATGACGGTGCATAATATACCGGAGTGGGGAAAGGATTACGACTATGATCCGCATACGAATGAGTATTGCTTTAAGGGGATGAAAACATTGGGGCAGGGAAGGGTGGAGTCCTGGTTTGATACCAGTGGTTGGTGAGCGTTTAACCGGATCCGCCTTACCTGCCCCTATATGACCGTCCGGATCAGCCGGGTTTATAATACACAGGTTGCTGCTTTAGTGCTTCGACAAGGTCCTGGAAGGACGCCAGCACAGGTGATTCGTCCAGCAAATAGTCATAATTGTATCCCTGTTTCTTTCCATCGCTATCCTGGGAACGATAGCTATCGTACTTTCTTGCCCGGGTGGCATTATCCATCAGCCCATAGTGTTTGATGAGCACATTGGCCATTGACATATGTTGCCTGTAGGGAACACTGGGAAAGTGCAGCTCCCGTTTTGCAATGATCTGCGCAAAGCCTTTGTTACGGAACATACGGTACCTGTGCAGCACGCCGTCCTTGCCCTCCGGCAGATCAGTCCTGTAATGGGTGTCGCTATTCCAGAGATGGGATAGTTTAAACCCTATCACATCTACCCGGTCATCCTGCATCATGTCGCTTATGTCCGGGTAATAGGCAAATCTTTCGTCTGCATCCATAAAATAAAACCAGTCCGCATTAAACAGGTAGCCCAGCTGCAAAAGCTGGTTACGGTTGGCCAGATCGTCGAAATAGCCTTTGTAGGCTTTTTTTGCCTTGAGGATCAGTTTTTCGGAAGCTGCTTTTTCATAGGTGTCATCGGTACTGCCATCATCCAGCAGTATGATGCCATCACAATGGCTGCACAGGTGATGCAGCACCTCCGGTATATGATTGCTTTCATTCCTGGTCTGGATAAGGGCGATGACCTTATACTGCTTTTCAAATGCCTGGGGCATAATGTAGTGGTGGGTACAGATGCCGGTTAACAATTGCTGGCTGTATTGGTTGTTTTTTGCCTGTTTCCAGTCGGACAATACATTACCCGCAGATTGTTCCCAGCTATTACCGGTGGGCAGCGCACGGGGAGGATAGCGCATTTTTTTTATAAGGGCCGCAAGGTCCGGCGGTGTTTCCGGCGTTTGGTTATCGTGCCCGGTAAACCGCTGTATAACCAGGGCCTGTTGTACCATGATCTGTTTGGCGCCTGTCAGCTGCAGCCTGCTGGCCAGGTTGCCGTGGGCGGCTGATGGCAGGCAGGAGGTATCATATCCCTGGATCTCTTCCACCGCTGATTTCAGGACCATAATACTGCTGTAAGCCGTATGCCTGTACGAAAAAAGATTCTTTGAGTGGATGGGCACGTCTATAGAAGCTGTGATCCCCGATGCTGCCGCAAAGCCGGCAGGATGATGCTGTAGCATGTAGCGGCATTGGTAGATCACATCCGTATATAATTCCGCGGCCGGGTCCATTGTCATGATGTACTGGTTGGCAGCCCGGCGGATGCCGGTATTTAATGCCGTACAGTAGTTATCGCTGCCGGCCGCTATGATCTTCCAGTTGATGGTTGGGTAATCCTGGATAAGAGCGATCAGGTCCTGCGCCGTTGCCTCATTATATAACACGACCACTACTTCTACGCCGTTCCTTTGCAGTTTGCTTTGGTTAATGGGCAACAGCCGGCGGAATGTTTCCAGTTTTTCCTGCAGGGGTATAATGATGCTTACATCCAGGAAATCTTCCAGAATAGGTTTTTTATAGATCTGCATGTGTGAGCACAATTATTTTTTTATCCAATAAGGCATGTATCAGTTCCCAAAAATCTGCTTCTTCCATGGCTGCCTGTTCATAAATTTCCTTAAAAGTTGCCATACCATCAAAAAGGCGTAAAAGATCCGCTCCTTCCGCCGGCAATGTGGCAATGGTGTCATTGATATAGAGCCTTCTGAAATAGAGCAGGTCGTTTTCTGCTACGACGCTGATATTGGATGCGAGCGCGGGTACCAGGGGCCATCTTTTTTCATGATGATCCAGGTCTTCCCTGCGGGCTTTTATCTTATCAATCAGCGCCGCGGCCTGGCTGGCCGGTAGATAGGGGAGAGCGGCGGCCAGCGTGCTGTTTTCTTCATAGATAGCTGCCCGGTCCTCAGCGGCTTTAAAAACCAGCAATTCTTCCTTTAGCATTATGGCGGGGATCGGTTCCCAGCGCGTACCGCCGGGACGTCCCATAAAGCCCTCCCGGGACAGGAAGGGGAAGTTATCCGGCGTTACCCATCCTCCCAGCCCATACGGGCCTATGATAAACAGGGGGATGCCCTGTTTCAGAAAGTAGAGCGCATCCAGGCCATAGGTGAGAATAATATTTGTCTGTATCTCCGGGACCATTTCGATATTGTGCAATACGATATGCGCATTGCTATATTCCTGCACCTGCGTGATAAGATATGATGGGCAGTAAACATGGATCTCCTCGCTCATGATATTGAATACGGAGATAATATGCAGCATGGTTTCCATGTTGGCGCCCCCGGGAGATATATAGGAGAGGATCAGCTTGTCCTCCGGGGGATGGTGTTGCACGGAAATGTTGTTGTATTCATTATAGGATACAATCATTTCATTGCTATTATAGCGATGATCCAATGGCCCTGTGGGCAGGGTGTTCCGGAACCGGGTTATTGATTGATCATTCATTGATGAGGGGGATATATGCATAAGTTATTGCTGGAGTTTCAGTTTGTCCTTTTTGTTGAGCGCGATAGCGGATCTATAGAACTTTTCCAGGAAATGGTATACGACCAGCTCGCATTTCCTTTGCTGGGCAATGAACAGGCGGTTCATGAACATATGGATATAGCTGGGCAGCAGGGAAAGGATCTCTTCCTTTTCTTTCTTTTCTACGATCTGCCTGATGATAGCAGCGTTACTCTCCGACCTTGCCGCCAGCAGGTTAGCTATCTCTTCTATTTCATTATCCGTGTCTTTATGTTTATTCATGTGCGCGGTGATAAATTGCTGGTTGTCCCGGTATTGGTTGTTCAATTGTTTCAGCAGAAAGGCATGGCCTCCAAATTCCTGGAAAAACCCTTTCCTGATCTGTTCCATTAATTCGTTCCTTTCTGGGAGCGACAGGTCAAAGTCTTCCAGCAGGGCATCAATTCCCCGCATAGCAAATAGCCAGCGGTATTTTTCATCATTCCCCTGCAGCAGTTCCAGGAATTCGAGCACGGCCAGGCTATCCGCGCCAAAAAGCTGTTCGGATTCGCTCATGGTGTTATTACCATACCGTTCCAGTTCCCGCTGATAGGTGTCAAATTGGATCTTTCTGATGGTGCCGCCGGCAATCAGGGGCTGTAGCAGGTTGGCCAGGGCGGTATGTAGCGTTCCGTTCATAGCGGGGTCGCTGTTATAAAATCTTATGCGCAAGTGGGCGGCCGTATCAAAATACCGTACAAAGAAGCAATGCTCAAAAAGACCCTGTGATCTGCCCTCTTTTACAAATGGCAGCAGCTGCTGGGTCAGGATCTTTTCCGCCTGCTTGTTGCCGGTATATATTTTCAGATAAAGCCAGTTGTCGCCCGGTGCGAATTGTCTTTTAACAGGTTCCGGGAGTGTGCGTACGGTTGCGGGAAATAGCGGCCGGGAATGGGTAGTATCCAGCAACGGTATGATGAGTTCATTGCAGTATGGCTGTCCGGCTTCGTCATGTACTACGGCTTCGTCAGGGCTAAAGAGGAATTCCTCCAGGCGCAGCTCTTTTTTCTTTCTCAGGTATGCGGCAAAAAGTTGGGCGGAAGCGGGGAAAGAAAAATTTACCAGCAGATCATTATCTGATTCTTTGATAATGACCTGTTGTGGCATATCATATTTGTTCCGCCAGTTTTCGAAATAGTGGCAAATATCCCGGTGATCTTCGGAAAGATCGCTGATATCCTGGACGGTTACTTTCCAGCTGGCGGGTTTTATAACGATGTGTTTAAATACGACCCTTGGTAAATACTGTTCGCCGGCGAATACGCCCCAATCCCAGGAATAGGATGTTTTGCCTTGTAGCTGCAGATCACAAAGGAATTTATACATGGGGAGTGCGCCATTGGAATAATTATGCGCGGTGGTAAGACAAGGCATTACCCGTTTATTGTGGTGGATACTGCGCAGCACCACCTCGTTCCGTTGTACGCTCACCATCAGGTCATTGATAGGTATTTGCATGGCAGCGGGTATACCGGATGTTCCTATATAGGGGATCTCGTATTTCCGTAATACCGGGCGTATGAGTATGTTGCCTATCCTTGCCTGTGGCAGGTGTACGATCTCTGCAAATAATATATCCGGGTGTAATGTTTCCTCTTTTTGGAGGATCTCCTTCAAAAGATCCGCTATGTCAGCATCCCCTGCGGAGAAACGGCCCAGCAGGTTTCCTCCGGAGGAGCCGCCAAATGCTTTCAGGTGGAACTGGAAATTGTCCTTATCCAGCCTGCCGGCTATTTTCATCAGGCTTCCCAGCACGAACTGGCCGGCAGGGAAGTTGCTTGTTGCCGGATCCTGGATCGTTTTGAGGTCAGCTTCTGTGATCACTATTTCCTTTTGCTGCTGCCGGATGGCTTCCAGCGTTTTTCTGAATATAAATCTATGCAGCGTGTCGTAGGTGATCTGTTGGTCTGCGGGATCGTTATTGCCCAGCATCAATGTACCTACAAAATCATGCGCCCCGGAGCCTGCCGTCTGTACGCTGCCGTAACCTATACCCAGGTCTGCATCCAGTGCAATGTTGAGGGGCACTTCCGCATCTTCGTAAGTATCGCGGAACTTCGACTTGAAGTTTTCGAGGTCCCTGGTTTGATTCATGCGGCTGAACGCTTTTAGCTCGCCGATCTCGCTGCTCAGGTTAGCAATGAGTTCCTGGTCTATCATTGCTGCGCTGGTATTCATAAACAGGTCTGCCTGAAAAGGCGTTTTGGGCATGCTCGCTATGAATGGCAGCTGTTTCAGCTTTTCCTCCAGGGTGCTGTAAAAGCTAGTGCCGGCAGCGGGATTGCTTAACTGTTCGTAAAGGCCGGAAAGAAAGCTGTAGATATCTGGTATGCCGTTCAGGGTCTTGAGCAATTGCAAACAATTCTTCAGTGGGTCTTCGCCTGTGATGGCGGGCTCCAGCGCTGAAATAATTATCTGCGCCTGCTCTATTTCCTGTAAATACTCCGCAACAGCGGCAGGAGGGGCCTGGAATGAGCGCTCCAGCATATCCTGTAACGCCTGTAAGGTTTGGGGTGTTTGGAGCAAAGCAATTACTGCATCCAGGAAGCGGGTACGTTCTGCTGCTGTTAATTCGTACACCCGTGCAGTATGCTGCAGCCGGTATTCGGCATAGCGGTAAGTATTGCCTGCAAGGTAAAGGCTATTATTAAGACTATAGTGCAGCTGCTGGCGGATAACCGGAAGCCGGCTAAGGCCCTGCAGTATTGTAGTAAGGAAATTGGTGTCCAGCCGCAGAAATTTCCTATGTGCAGATTGCGGCCTCAATATTATCTCCGTGCCGGGGCCTGTGCTTAACAGCATGCTTCCCGCAAAGGTACCGTAAGGGGTGCAGCGCATACAGGAACGTATCCAGTATTTAAGCGCGGTGTGCTCCAGTTTCTGGTTTTTGGCGCCGCCTTCCCGGTACTTTTTAAATTCCGCCCAGAATTCGGGGGAGCTCAGATACAGCCCTTCTTCAAAAAGATCATCGTTGAGCAGGATATCCTCTTGTATATTCGCGTAACTCTTCAGGGGCGTGCGCATCAGCACCTTTGTGTAGGGTAAATATGCCATAGGTCAATCATTTAACATGATACAATAGTCCCAATCAAATTCGCCGGACTGATAACTTTGCATGGCGAGCCCCACGCCCACTGATCCTTCCAGCAGGGAGCGGTTGGGGGTATATTCGTTGCCCTCGCCTTTGAACATCGTGTAGGTGATTGTGCCGTCCTCACCGGTTATCGCATAGTCCACGGTTTGCTGCATCCAGTAGCCGGCGGCTTCGCTAAAAGCAGGCATCCGGACATAACTGTGCGCTTTCTGGAACATATAAGCAATGCCCGCCGTGCCATGACAAAGGCCGCCATCCTTTACGCCGGTAGCTTCCGGAGACCGCCGGCCGGCGCTGTGTAAAAGCAAGGTAACGGCAAACTCATGGACATCGGATCGATCTAGCAGGGCAGCGGCCTGGAGTAATATGATACCGATCCCCAGGTCGCCATAACACCAGGCCAGGCGGGAAGACTCATCCTTTTTGTCTGTATGTACAACATATGGGAAATGGGAATAACTCATGTCTGTATTCCGGTTGTTCATAAGGAACCGGATGATCGCATCTGCTATCAGGAGAGCCTCCTGGCGACAAACGGATTGTTTATAGGCCTGGAGGCAGAATTTTAAGATGCTGGTAATACCGTGTGACAGACCTATATTTATCTTTCCATCTTTGGATTTGATCGTATACTCTTCACCGGTTAACAATATATTATGAAGCTCCGCAAAGAAGGCGGCAAAAAATGGCGCATGCTGTTGCTCCTCATATTTAGCCAGCAGGTACCAGGCTACGCCCAGGGCGCCATGGAGAAAATCATAATTTTCCTGTTTTATTTCTGAAAGCGCAAATTCTTGCAGGTCAGTGTCGTCACTACAGAGGAAATCATAATCATCCTTATCCAGTATGCCCCGTTTATAAAGTATGGTATAGACCCAGTTGATCCCGGCTGTGCCAGCCGAAAAAGTCTTATAAGGGAGCTGCTGCTTTGATAAATAAGATGATTCAATATATTCCGAATAGGGAAAATCGTTGATATTGGCCATAAGTGCCAGTAATACATTACCCATGCCGCCGCCCAGGAGGCCAAAGAATTGCTGCTCCTGAACATGTAGGATATGTTGGTGGATACCTTCCTGTATCGCTTGCAATCTTTTCATTTTTATGGAGAACTAATTGGTTAAACGATGAACGGCCTTCCCGCTTTTTGCAAAAAAGAGCATGCCCCCGGTGCCGGCCACGAGCAGCCAGACGAGCGTGAGCACAACAGGTTTGTCCCAGAAGCGCGTGATCCCGTATGTTTTGGATACAATAGACGGATAGGCAAACGGGAAATAAATAGCCCAATGCTGTTTTACCAGCAGGAACGAGCCGGTAAGCACAAAAAAGGCTCCACCTAAAGCAAAGAGCGCATTAGGCAGATACAGGTAAACGTTAAAGAAAATAACAGCCAGCATCCATAGCACCAGCCCAAACCGCAGGAAAAAAAGCCCTGTTTCTATCCCATCGCTGTAATCGGCAAAAGGCAATTGCGGGTACATGCCCGCCAGTACCTGGATAGCCAGGCGGTAGCTAAGCCAGGATACCGTCACATAAAAAAGCACGCAGGTGCTGGTTACCATCAATTTACCCAGGTAAAGCTGGTACCTGGGAATAGGCAGCAGCAAAACACTTTCCCAGGTTTTACCCTTATGTTCCATTTGCAGCATGGAGAAAACGAGCAATCCCATGGTCAATGGCGAGAAATAGGTATAGAAACCAAAATAAAGCCGGTAAAGGAAGGTTAGCCGCGGGTTGACCTCCGGGTCCATACCCGCGGATTCCTTCATGAAAACGAACATGGCAATAATAGCCAGCAGAACGGGGAATATATAAAGGAGATGCAGGCTATGTACCCGCCGTAATTTTAGCGTTTCTGCTTTTATAAATGCAGTTGACCTATCAGGCATATTTTTCAACTATTATAATGAAGGAATATTTCTTCCAACCCTGGCTGGTCAGTGTTAAGATCCAGGATACGGTAGTTATTTGTAATAAGGGTCTGTAGCAGCAGATGCAGTTGCGTTTTATTATCCAGCCGGAAGGTGGCGCTGTTATCGTTAAAGGTTTGTTTTACCTGTATATGCCCATTGTTAAACAGGGTATGCAGTTGCTCCGTACGATCCAGGAAAATGGTGACCTGTAGTTGCTGATGTTGGGCAAGCAGTGTTTGCATGGGCAATTCGAGCGTTAAATGCCCATCTTTCAGGATGCCTACATGCGTAGCCAGTTTTTCCATTTCGCTCAGCAGGTGGCTGGAAAAGAATATAGTGGTTCCCTGCTGGTTGATCTCCTTCAGCAGGTTCCTGATGGCTACTACCCATTCCGGGTCGAGGCCGTTCAGTGGTTCGTCGAGTATCAATAGCTTTGGTTGGTGGATGATGCTGCGGGCAATGCTGAGCCGTTGCTTCATGCCGGTGGAACATTTGCTGAAGAGGAGGCGCCGTTGTTCCCAGAGACCGGTCATTTTGAGCACAGCTTCCACACGGCTACGATCAAATTTGTAATAACAGTGCAGCAGTTGCAGGTTTTCGAGGCAGGTAAGGTGGCCGTAGAAGGCTGGCGCGTCGATCAGGTGCCCTGTCTTTTGCATGATCTCCAGCTTTGCCGTTGAAATTTCTTTACCCATGATATATACTTTTCCCTGCCGGGGTTCCAACAGTCCCAGCATGTTCCGTATAGTAGTGCTTTTTCCGGCTCCGTTGGCGCCTATAAAACCATAGATCGCGCCGCCGTCCACGTGGAGGTTGAGGCCATTTATAACAGGCTTTTTGCCAGGGTAGGAAAAGGTTAGGTCTTCTATTGCTATCATGTTGCTTAATTTATCCCGCATCTCCTGATATTGCTAAAAAGTGACAGGTTTTGCTTCCGGGTATACGATCAGGCCATCTGCCATTAGGCGCCATGGCGCGGTAATGGTACTGCCCTGGTTACAGGAAGAGGCAAAATCATGGTAAAATGGATCTTTGTCGTTTATATCTTTAAGCTGTATGAATCCGTAGGTATCCGCACGGGCCGCTTGCGCCCATTTATATTCTACAGACCTGTTGCTGGATTTGAAATACATGGTATGATCATCATACCCATCCTTAATACTGCCATAGCGGCCCTTGTAGGCGGATAGGCAGAGCGTATATACCTGTTGCGGCCTGCTTTTCCTGATCCATTGCGCCAGGGAGATGAATGGCTGCCGGGAGGCCGCCAGCTTATAACCGGTAATGGTATGTAGGTTGGCGGTCCATATGATCGTTTTTTTATCCCCGGTAAAATTTGCCTGTAACCAGTCGTAATTAGCCGCCATCATGGAATCCCTTAAGTTAAGCCTCCGGGTATCGCTTGCTGGGAATGCCACCATCTGCAGATTTACGTACAGGTTTTGCAGGCAGCGGTGGTAAAAGCGCTGTTGCAGGTTATCCCCAGGCCTGGTAAGGAGGCAATACCGCAGCTGCTGCAGGACGCTATCTCTTTGCGCCTGGTCAAAATGCCATTCAAATTTGGCAATGAGGATACGCAGGTGTTTGAGCTCCCGTTTCAGGAAGGCTATGCGGGTGGTATCGATGGAATTTTGTGCGGTGTAACGGAGAAAGCTGTTGTAGATCTCCTTATCCGGCGTTTTTACTACCTGGCAATCTATTCCGTACAGTGCTAATTTTCCGCGTTGTTTTGTTTCATCGAGGAACCGGATGAGGTCATTGGCTTCGTGGCAATCCGCCCAAAAAGGCCATAGCCCGCTTTTTAGATCCGTTTTTTTATTGGCCGGATCCCATCCGTTCAGCAATCCCATATCATAAAAGCCTGATTCGAATACAATGGCCTCATATCCATGGTCCCTAACCAGCGATTTGACTAAAGTGGTTTTCTCATGCAGCGCGTTGGCGTCTCCATGGAACTGTTCTCCCATCATGATCACGGGATAGGAGCTGATCGCTGCTATTATATTGCTGTTGCCGGTTATAATGCCGGTCAATGAATGGTGCTCCTGCTTGCAGGAAACGCCTGCCAGCCAGGATAATACCAGGATCAATAAAATATTGCTTCTTCTTCTCATTTAATGAGCCGGTTTAAGTAGTAACCAGGCGCCCCGCGCGCTGGGACGCCTGGTTTTTTATTGCAGGCAAATACTGGTGCTTAGCACAGTGTGCCAGGATGGCCGGTATTGCTTAAAGGGCAAAAGGTCTGGCTGCAATTGGCGGAACAATCTGCCTGGGTACAGTTCCAGATGGATCCCAAAGGACTGCAACCATCGGTACAACCGTCAGAGAAATAGCCACCTTGCAGCTGGTTCATTTCAATATTCTGCAGTGAGGTGATCTTTTCTTTATTGAGCTGGAGTTTTTCAACGTTTAACTTTACCTTTTTCATTGTGTTTTTTTAAGGGTGTAAAAGACAATTTAGATACAAGCAGCATGGTTTCCGGAAATAGTTACTTCTATAAGATTCAATAACCGCCGGTGCAATCAGCCGTGCAGTCGGCTTTGGTACAGTTCCATGCTGTCTGGAAAGGGCTGCAGCCGTCTGAGCAACCGTCTGTAAAGTCGCCGCCTTTGAGCTGATCCATTTCAGCATTCTGCAGGGAAGTGATCTTTTCTTTGCTTAACTGCAGTTTGTCAACGTTCAATTTGATCTTTTTCATTTTAATAGAGTTTTTAAAGGGTGAAAATTGGGGATGTACATCCGGGGTTTATTTTTAGCTAAAAAATCCAGTGTTGGGTAAAGGAACAGTTGCTGGCTCACCGCTCGTATAGTTTTCCGTACACGCCTTCAAAGATCCGTTCCAGTATATTCCTGTCGTTGGTGATGATATCTGCCATGCCCGTGATCTCCGGCCGGGCCTGTATGGTCCGGTTCCGGGTGGTCGTGAGGCCTTTTTCCAACCGCAGTTGTACTGTGTAGGTACTGTCCAGGGCTACGCTTGTTAGCCTTTCTACCTGGGCAGGCAGCATACCAAACTCCTCATAAGGGTATTCAAATAGTTTGATCAGCACTTTTTGTCCGGGCTTTATTTTCCCCGCGCGGTATACGGGCAACTGGGCCCTGATCTCGTATTGCTGGGTGGCAGGCACCACCATAAAAACGGGCTCCCCATAGCTCACATACTGATTGACCTTCCATATACGGAAAAAGAACAGTTTGCCGGTCACCTGCGATTGCATGAGGTATTGTTTTTCCCAGTTGGCGATCAGCCCCTTGATCCGCTTAACAGCATTCCTGACATTGAGCAGTACATCTTTTCCTTCAGTTTTATATTGCTGTTGCAGGTCGGAAATATTCTTTTCGTATTCATCCAGTTGTTGCTGGTTTCTTAATAGGGAGGTATAGTTGTCTGTATTGTTCATTTTCTGGCCCATGTAGTTTTTGCTGATCTCATGGTATTCCGCGGGGGCAATTACTTTGTCTTTCATGAGCTCCAGGTTTACGCTGTCTTTCCATTTTTCCAGCTTCAGCTGGTCGTTGAGGAGGGCAGCCCTTTCCTGGATACTTTTCCTGATCTCATTATTATCCAGCTGTTGTGATTTGAGCACATTTATTTTGTTGGCGTAGTAAGAGTTGTCTGTAAAGAACCGGTAGTTGTCAATGGCCTGGGCCAAAGCGGCATAATCGTCCTGTATATCGCCTACCTGCATATGAGGGGGCAGTGAAAGGGAGGCGATCTTGTGTTGCGGATCACTGGTGGTATCCAGCTGTTCCACTATTTTCTTGAGCTCCAGTATATCTTTTGTATTAGCAGGGTTATCGATCACCGCAATGATCTCGCCTTCTTTTACTTCTTCGCCGTCATTTTTTGTCAGTTCAGCAATACGCCCGGTAGAAGGCGCGATCATTTTTACCGGGGGATTGGAGCCGGATATGTTTACCGGGGCCTGTACAATATCCGGGTAGTGGATAAGCCAGGCGCCTGCCAGTATTCCGAGCACAATATAGAGGACCACCATATTGCCCCTTCTTATCACCCATGCCGGGGCCCGGCCGATGATATCCTGCACCTCTTCACTATGTACCGCTGTAAGATCAAGCTCCTGTTGCATAATATATCAGTTTCCCAGCTCCAGCTGGTTTTTTACGAGTTCGTAGTATTTCGACTTTAAGGCGGTGAGGCTTTGGTGAGTACCGATCTCCACGATACGGCCATTTTCCATCACCACTATCTGATCGGCATATTTAACGGTGCTTAACCGGTGGGCAATCACCACCACCGTGCGGCCGGCAAAGAACTCCGAGAGGTTCTGTATGATCACTTTCTCATTATTCGCATCCAGGGTACTGGTGGCTTCATCCAGGAACAGTAGCTTAGGCTGCTTGTAAACGGCCCTGGCTATGAGGATGCGCTGCCGTTGGCCTGAGCTGATGCCATCGCCGGTGTTCCCGATCTTTGTAGAGAATCCCAGGGGCAGCTGGGTAATAAAAGGCTCTATATTGGCCACTTTGGCTGCATGCAGCATCCGTTGCTGATCTACCTCTTCCTGTACGGAGATATTCCTGGCAATGGTATTGGAGAAGATATAGCCATCGGCCATTACTACGCCGCAAAGCCTTCTCCACCATTTTGCAGACACTATATTCAAAGGGGTGGCGCCAAAATAGATCTTGCCTTTTACGGGCTCATAGAATTTGAGCAGCAGTTTCATTAAGGTGGTTTTGCCGCTGCCACTGGAGCCCACAATGGCGGTGATCTTGCCAAATGGGATATTTAGGCTGATATTGTTCAGCACCAGGGGAGAGTCCGGGCCACCGTACTGGAAGGATACCTTATCCAGCACAATGCCGCTTTCCTGCCCGTTATACTCCGCTTCCTCCATTAGCTGCAACTCGTTATCGGGAAATACTTCCCCGTCTTTTTCCTCTTCTTCCCGTTCATGGATCTCGCTTAACCTTTCTACGCTTAGCTTGGCGTCCTGGGCGCTTTGAAAAAAGCCCAGCAGCTGGCCAATAGGCGCGTTCATCTGGCCGGTTATATAGGAGATGCTCAACATCATGCCCAGCGAAATGTTGCCGTTCATGACCTCCCTGGCGGATAAAAAGGAGACCAGGATATTTTTTAGCTGGGTAAAGAAGTTGGCGCCTACATTCTGGTATTGGGCCAGCCCCAGGCTTTTGATGCTGATCTTAAAAAGCCGCGCCTGGATCCTTTCCCAGCCCCAGCGGTGGGCGGTCTCACTCTCATTCATCTTTATTTCCTGCATGCCGGTGATGATCTCGTACAGGCTGTTCTGGTTTTCGCTCATGCGCTGAAACCGGGAGTAATCCAGTTCCCTGCGTTTCCTGAGGAAGAAGATGATCCATGCGATGGCGAGGGCAGAGCCCAGCAGGAACACCCCCAGTATTGGCAGGCTGTAGATGCCCAGTACTACAGAAAATACGATCAGGTTCACCAGGGAAAATAAGGTGTTGAGCGAGGTGCCGGTCAGGAACTGTTCGATCCTGTTATGGTCATTTACCCGCTGCGTAATATCACCCACCATTTTTGTATCAAAGAAGCGGATGGGCAGCTTCATTAACTTGATCAGGAAATCAGAAATAATGGTGATGTTCACCCGGGTGCTCATATGCAGCAGCAGCCATCCCCTTATCATGTCTATGGCGGTATTGCCAAAGAATAATGCTATCTGGGAGCATAATACCAGGTATACGAAACCAATGTTCTGCTGGCTAATGCCATAGTCTACCAGGCTTTGCGTAAGGAAAGGCGCTATCAGGGACAGGATGCTGCCTGTTAGCATACCTACAAACAGCTGTACGATATATCTTTTGTATGGCCGGAGATAACGGAAAAGGAAAGAAAGCTGCTTTTTGCCTTTTTTTTCCTCTTCTGTATCATAGAACATCGCGCTGGGCTCCAATAGCAGGGCAAAGCCACAATTGTCTTTGGTGGAGACCCAGGCGCGCATAAAGGTCTCTTTGGTAACGTGTATCAATCCATGCGCCGGGTCTGCGATCAGGATTTTATCATGCTTCTTGTTCCTGTTATAATTTTGCGGCGGCAGCACTACAAAATGCCGGTTATTCCAGTGCAGTATACAGGGCAGGGTAGCCTCCTCATCCAGCTGTTCAAAGGTCATTTTGGCGCCCATTGTTCTGAAGCCCAGTTTTACGGCCGCATCATTTATACTTTTGATACTTACGCCTTCACGGGTAATAAAGGTGTGATTGCGCAATGTCTGTAATGAAAAATGCTTTCCATAATACCGCGCGACCATCTGCAGGCAGGTAGGGCCGCAATCCATCTTGTCTAATTGCCTATATGCATGGAACTTATTTCCCACAGATAAATTTTGAGTAAGGGTGAATAATTAACCGGCGGCTGTGCTACAGTTGTAATCTGCCATCCGCATCTACATTAATGGCTGCTTTCAGCTGGCGGAAAGCGGCTTTTTCGAGCCGGTGGCTCCAGCTATAGACGACTATATGGGATTTCCAGTCTTTGTACATCAGGTCCAGCGCATGGACCGGATGATTGGGTATTTTCATGGTGCATCCTTCGAATTGTATTTGTTTAAAAGGATAGTAGACGTGTTTGGGAAATCTGAAACGTTCCGCGTCTTTATAGAAGACCTCATCATCGTTCTCATAATAGAGCCAGATATCCACGAAAGGGAATTTGTATTCGTAGCCGGGGATCTCTTCTCCTTCATCCAGCCATACCTTATAATAGATGGAGTTGGCGCCGTTGTAGGTCCAGGGGTATACCTTAAATCGGGCAATCCCTTCCGTTTCCAGTGATAGCAGCAGCGTGCTTACCGCCTGGCTGGCAATCCCCAGGTCAATATCATCATCCCAGGGCATGATCTCATCATGTCTTATATGTCCCAGCAAGCTGCCGCCATGTAAGACCAGGTGGATATTATTACGTTCCGCATGGGTGTTCAGCAGATCCAGCAGGCGCCTGGCCATAGACTTGTTGGGGGCAGACCAGGCGGTATGTGATAACGCGGCGTTTAAGATGGCTTTTTGCCTTATCCTTACGCTGTACAGCTGTTCCTCTTCGCATGCGAAATACCCGGTGTTTGCGTAAAAGACAGTCAGCGCGTCGTTGCTCAGGGCTTCCAGGATCTCCTCGTCAACAGGCTGACGGATGACTGCGATATCCAGCAGTTTTTCGCAACCCCGCCTGCTGAGGATGTATATATGATCTCCCCAGTAATAGCCCAGTTGGCTGGTCTGCAGCGCGATCTGCTGTGCCGCTTCATCCTCCTGGGTTTTATCAAAAGGAAAGAATACATCCCAATCATCTTCCAGGTCTGCCAGGTCTTCCTCAATATCAGCTGTGGATAGCAGCAGGTTTGCGCTTGCTTCCCTGATCAGGCAGGTATCTTCATGGGAAGCAAGGAATTGGTTCCATATATACTGGTGCGCCCTGAAATACTCAATTTCCGCATCGCTCAGCTGCACGCCGCATTTTTCATATCTGAAGGCCTGATCTATAGCTGGCAAATGAGCGGAAAGCACTGCTGCACAAGAAACACGTGTCGTTCCGTTTTCCGTCGCACATTCAATTTCCAATCCATTTTTCACATGAATAACGAATGATAGCATAAAGGATGTTCTTTTACAGGGTCCGGCTTAATAAACAGTGGCTAATTGCTGGAGGGTATTGATAGTATGCCATTTCAGCGGATACGTATCCGAATATCGCAGCATTTTGTTACTGATCAGATGACGCCATACCTCATTAAAATCGTCTGCTTTCCCCACGTGCTTATTGATAAGCCAGGGGTTCAGTACCTGGATGCCGGAGCAGTATATTTCAGAGGGCGTTTCGCGCGTCAGGTCTTCAACGATATGGTTGTTTCCAAAAATATAGTCGCCGGAAACATCTGCAATAGGGGGGACCGGCACCACCATACAGGGAGGAGCGCTTAAACGGTTGTAGTTATCATAGATAAAGTCCAGGTCAAGCTCCACGATATTGTCGCAGGTAAGCACTAAAACCGGTTCATCTATATGGCTCATTAAGGTGTTAAAGATCCACCAGGCGTTGCCATGGCCATTGGTGTTAAATATCATGGAAGAGCCTTCGTCTATCACAAACCTGGCCAGATCTGATCCTTTATAACCAACGGTAATGGCCACGTTGGGGATCACATTGATCAGCTGCCTGATAGTATGGGCGATCAGCGGGAAATTGTTGATAGTGATCATTGCTTTTGAGGTGTCCTGCGTCAGGGGCATCATCCGCATACCTCTGCCAGCAGCCATGATTAACGCGTACTTTATCATATATAACTATTTGGGAGGGGATTAATTATATCAAGCAGTTCATCGTCAGAAAGCGTTTCACAATTTGTAGTGGAAATGCATTCGGTTATATGAGGAATTGCGACACGGGTATTATTTATAAGCAGGTATTCCGTATTGTTTAAGGTAATGATGGTCGTCCGGTCAACTTCGTCAGCTCCTATAATAAATTGTTCTGTACTTTCTCCCGGCCTTGGGGGCACTTTTTCGTAAGTGCCGCCATGTAATGCCACAAACCTGTCGAGGAGGGCGGCGATGGAAATGCCTTTCATCCGTTTCGTGAGCACGCTGCCCCTGATCATATCCTGGTTGTCCAGGGCGTCTGTTACCATTTTACACGCGTCATCGATAGCACAGATAAACCTTCGCATATGGGAGCCGGTTGTCTGGATACGGCCCGTCTCTGCGAGCATGGTTTTCCATAAAGGCAGTACAGAGCCTGTGGACCATGCAATGTTACCGGGGCGCACGCAACTTAGTTTTGTAAAGGGGGATTGCTTGTCTGCATGAAGGAATGTTTTTTCCATGATGTTTTTAGACATACCATATATATTATTGCAGGGAAGCGCGGCTTTATCGGTGGAGATACCCAGCACAAACTTTACGCCGCTATTGTGTACAGCTCTTACAATATGCTGAGACCCTTTTATATTGATATCTATGCACTCTTCAGGATATACTTCCGCCAGATCAACATATTTGGTGGCGGCTGCATGGATGATAATATCGGGCTTGCAGATATTGATCACTTCTTTCAACCGCTCCTGGTTTAAAATATCTAAAGGCAGTACCTGGCAGCCGGTTGTGCGCCTGGCATAATCGTTAAAAAAGGAGTTCCTTCCGCATAAAATGATGTTGTAATGAGATCTTAAACGCAATGCGAGGTTCCTGCCAAAGAATCCAGTTCCTCCGGTGATAAGAATAGTATCCATTCTTGCTTTTTTTAAGACATACCATGTTTATACTCCCGGTATGGGAATACGCAGGCTTTATGCCAAATAGGGGAGCAGTGCCGTTGTCCGGACAACTACAAAAAGCGTGGTAACAAATGCATCCTTCAAAAAAAATATGTGTGGAAAACTCAGGTGGTGTTAATCATGTCGTGTTTTCTAAAATAGTGTGTCATTGGAGGTTATCCGGGTTAATGGCAATAGGTTTGTAGCATATACCGCTCGGGAAACTAATAGGGCTCTGTTGAGGGTCATCACTGAAATAGTATATACTTCCTACCTTACGCTTTGCAAAATAGTTATTTTGTTTTACGTCGTATCACTGCGTTTGTTACCTTATTGTTAACTCCTGCGCGTTAATATACATGTTGTTATGTGCTAGGTAAATGGCGGGATTCATGCAATACTGATACCAGTAAAATTGTGTATCTGCATGTGTATGAATGCAGTGGGATATAGTATGTTTCCCCGGTTGCGGGTTTTTTGTATATATTCGTAGGAAGCATGATACTATTATGAAAGCATACGCATTATTTATTTTTCTATTATTCAGTATAGCTGGCTACGCGCAGAGCAGCATCAATAATTACAAGTATGTGCTGGTGCCTGAAAAATTCGATTTCTCCAGGGAGGTGGACCAGTACGGGTTGAATACTGCCACCAAGCAGCTGTTGGATGAAAAGGGATTCGCTGCCTATATAGAGAATGAGGAGTTACCACCGGCCATGGCTGCCAATAAATGCAGCGCGCTTAAAGCAGAGGTAGTGCAGAAAAAAGGCTTATTCGTAACCAATCTTACCCTGCTATTGAAGGACTGCCAGGGTACTGTTATCTTCAAAAGCAAAGAGGGGAAAAGCAGGGAGAAAGAGTTTATTACCGCATATCAGTTTGCATTGCGGGACGCTTTTACCTCATTGAACGATGTGCCGTATAAATATGATAGCACGGCGGCGGTAGCAACGCAGCAGGCTGCTCCTGCGCCTGCGGTTCCGGCGGCTCCTGCGCCCGCCCTGGTGGCGGCGCCTGTCACACCTGCAGCAACACCGGCAGCTGCCACAGTTACAGAGATCGCCGGTACATTATACGCGCAGCCTACTGCCAATGGCTACCAGTTGATCGATACCACGCCAAAGAAAGTATTAACGCTGTTTAAAACATCTATACCAGATCATTATATAGCAGGAGACAGCGCTTCCAACGGCATCGTTTTTAAGCGGGATGGCGCCTGGATCTTTGAATACTATAAAGATGACAAGCTGGTATCGCGTCAGCTGCAGATCAAGTTCTAGGCTTTTCCCGTTTCAGTGGCTACCCGGTAAGCCGGATCTTCCATGATATTTACATCAATGATATTGTCTGCGTTTTGCAGCAGGCGGCGGCAGTCTTCGCTAAGATGCCGTAAATGTAAATGTTTACCGGCTTTCCGGTAGCGCTCTGTCAGTTTGTTGAGCGCTTCAATGGCAGACATATCCGCCACCCGGCTATCCCTGAAATCGATGATAACTTCCGCAGGGTCGCCGGCCACGTCAAACTTCTCGTTAAAGGTGGTTACAGAGCCAAAGAACAGTGGGCCATAGATCTCGTAATGTTTAACCCCATTTTCATCTGTAAACTTACGGGCGCGTATACGTTTGGCGCTTTCCCAGGCAAATACCAGCGCGGAGATGATCACTCCTATCAATACCGCCAACGCGAGATTATGCAGCCAGATCGTTACCAGCGCCACCAGTATGCCCACAAATACATCCTGCCTGGGCATTTTGTTGATAATACGGAAACTTACCCACTCAAAAGTGCCAATGGCCACCATGATCATTACGCCGGTTAGCGCCGCCATGGGCACACGCTCTATAATAGGCGCGCCAAACAGGATAATGCATAAAATGGTAAGCGAGGCAATGATACCGGAAAGCCGTGCCCGTGCGCCGGCAGATAAATTCACTAATGTCTGCGCGATCATCGGGCAGCCGCCCATGCCAAAAAAGAAACCATTGAGTATATTGGCGGTTCCCTGTGCCACGCATTCCCGGTTGCTGTTGCCCCGGGTGGCGGTCATTTCATCCACCAGGTTCAGTGTCAGCAAACCTTCTGTTAAACCCACGCCAGACATGATCAGGGAATAAGGGAAAATAATGCAGAGCGTATCAAAACTAAACGGTACGGATGGGATATGGAATGGGGGAAAACCGCCGCTAACGGCCGCAATATCCTTTACTGTTTTAGTGTCTATCCTGAAAACCAGTACTAATACAAATACCACAATAATAGCCACCAGGGAAGGCGGTACCGCTTTAGTCAAACGCGGCAGCACCAGTATAATGGCGATCGTGAGCGCTACCAGGGCGCCCATGATCAGCAGCGGGGTACCCGTTAACCAGGCCTCATGGCCATTGCTCACTGTTTTAAATTGCCGCACCTGCGCCATGAATATGATAACAGCCAGCCCGTTCACAAAACCATACATCACGGATTGCGGCACCAGCCGGATGAATTTACCCAGCTTAAACACGCCCACCGCCATTTGTACTACGCCGGCCAGCGCTACCGCTGCAAAAACATATTCAATCCCGTGCGATTTCATGAGTGCGATCAGCACTACTGCCGTAGCGCCAGCGCCGCCGGATACTAAACCCGGCCGGCCGCCCAGGATGGAGGTGGTCAGGCCCATGATAAATGCCGCATATAAGCCTACCAGGGGCGGAAAGCCAGCCAGGATAGCAAAGGACAGGGACTCTGGCATCATGGTCATGGCCACGGTGAACCCTGCCAGTACTTCGTTCTTATAATTAACTTTTTGCGAAAAATCGAACAGTCGTAAAAAAATAGCCATAATATAATTTGATGAACGCCGGAAGCGCGCGCAAAATTAGTATAAAGCCGGGGAAAAGCATAATGGGGAACGGTTAACAGGGCGCGCCGGGATAACAGCTACATAAAACAGGTGTTGCCCCTTATGAAGGCAACACCTGGTATAATTTATCTTTTTATATACAGGAATATAAATGAATCATCATACGAGGTGAGCACGTTGCCTGCCTGTATGGTTTGTATAAGGTCCTTCCTGGTAACCGGATACCCTTCTTCGTCGTATGTGTAAGTACGGGTGGTTACTGAAGACCGGTCCGGGCTGGTTGCCGGCGTCGTTTGTACCATCTTAAGGATATTGTTGGCAGATAATCCAAAGGCGGGATCTTTCGGGTTCGTCAGGAAGAACTCCGGTTGTTTAGCGCCCCAGTTTATTTTATTATCATAAGTATATTCAGTGAAAACAGTATCCGGCGCAATGCCCGATATTCCAAGTCCCAGGGCTTTGATAATGTTGCCATTATTGTCCCAGATGTAAACATGCCTGACGTCTAGTTCAGGGCTGGTGAGGCCGGGGGAATATTCATACATTTCTGCCAGGCCGCCGGTAGCATTGTATACCAGGCTGTCATAGCTGGACATGTGCCCATCCGGAGAAAGATACCAGTTTGACTTTACCAGCTTACCTGCGCTGTTGTATTCCAAAGTCTGTCTCAGTTTGGTGGCGGCGCCACTGTAGGTGCTCATTACCTTGGTGAGCTTACCGTTTTCACGTATCAGCTCATCAAACGACTTTACAGTTTTTCCCACCTGCCAGGTTATTATTTTTTCCATGTTATTGTCAGCGTCGTAGGCTGCCTCCAGCGTATCCAGCGGGGTTATCTGTTGCAGGATGTACTTTCCGGTTGTTTGAGGCGTATTAGGCTGATCAGGCGTAGCAGGTTTATCGTCTTTACTGCAGGCCGTAAACAATAGCACAAGCGCAGCGGCGCCCGGGAATAATTTCTTCATAGGATGTTGTGTCAATACGGGTTTAAATGTTGAGAATAAAAATGTTATGGGTTATTGTTATTTGAAAAAAGGTTAAGCACTTGCATTATTGCGGCCGCAAATATATGAAATATTTAAATTATTTATCATGTTGTGGAATAAAGGCGTTTTCCGGCAGCCTTTCCGGCTGTGTGGATTTCGTGTATTTTTGCATCTAAGTAAGGAATGCTCACACTAGACAAACATACCTACCTTGGCGCCGATATTTACCGCTTTGAGACCGGCAGTATGGTGATCAGCGAAACGGCGTACCATCATAAAGTATTTGAAGGCTGGCATTGTCATGAAAACCATCATATCAGCTTTGTGGTGCATGGCGGTAACCTGGAGCAGCGCAAAAGCAGCGAGCAGGAGGCGCGCCCCGGCATGGCTATCTGGTACAACAGCGGAGAGCTGCACCGGAACCTGCATACGTTACATCCTTCCCGGAACATCAACCTCTCTGTAACAGCGCCGTTTTTAAGCCAGTATGCGCTGGATATGGCCGTATTGGAGCACACCCCCGGCATTGGCGCCACCCTGCTTAAAATGTACCGGGAAAGCAGGATAAACGACGATTGTACGGGCGCTGCCATGGAGGCGTTATTGCTGCATCTTTTCAGCAGGGCCTCCCTGCCTGATAAAGGCGGCCGCCGGCCGCCCTGGATAGCGGAGCTGCGTATGCTGTTGAATGACCGCTGGGATGAGACACTATCCCTGCGGGATCTTTCCAATGTCCTGTATGTGCACCCGGTCACTATCTCCAAGTATTTTCCCCGTTATTTCTCCTGTACCCTGGGCGAATACATGCGCCTGATAAGAATAGAGCGGGCCTTGCCGCTGATGCGCCGCCCGGATCTGTCGCTGGGCGCGGTAGCCTATGCCTGCGGGTTTGCGGACCAAAGCCATTTTATCAAGGCATTCAAATCTGTTACCGGCATGTTGCCCAAAGCCTGGCAGCAGCTGTGATCCGGCTAATTTTATACTATTTTCCAGGAGGTATCTACAAGAACTTTGTACTACGAAAAACAAAGTAACTATGTACCGTATGCAACAAAGTGGCCTGCTGATAACAGCGGCGCTGTTTTCTGTACTGACAGTTTTTGCCCAGGAGGCGCCGCTGAATGTTAAAGAGATCAACCCGGCAGTGGAAAAGATAGCGGCGCAACTGCGCGCGCATTACGTATTTGAAGACAAAGGCCATCAGATCGCCGCTGCATGGCAGGAGGCCTGTAAAAAAGGAGCGCTGGACCAGGTGCGCAGCTGGCAAGCGTTTGATTCCATTGGCACCCGGTTGTTAAGAAGTATTGGCCATGACCGGCATTTATATGTGCGCTATGACCCGGCATTGGCCCGGTCCTTACAACAGGTACGCACAGATACCAGCGGCGAGCCGGAAGAAGATGATGCGCTGTTCTTTGAAGGGCCGGCCGCGCGCGACCGGAACTATGGTTTTGAAGAGGTGCGTATACTGCCCGGCAACCTGGGATATATTAAGCTTACGCAGTTCAATATCTCTGTAAAAAGCCTGGCAGTAGCCTATGCGGCCATGCAGCTGGTGGCCAATACCCGCGCCCTGATCATTGACCTGCGCGAAAACCATGGCGGAGGTAGTAATATAGGCCCGGTAATGGAGAGCTATTTCCTGCCTGCCAACAAACCCTTGCTGGAGATAAAGAACCGCGCCGGTAATATGGAAACCTTGAAGACCGTGCCCTGGTTAACACAAGATAAATATAAAGGGCCGCTGTATATCCTGGTGAGTAAGACGACCGCATCCGCCGCGGAAGCTTTTACTTACACCTTACAGGCCAGTAAACGCGCTACCGTGGTGGGCCAGCGGTCTGCCGGCGCCGCCAATATGAATACTTTTTACCCCGTGAATGATCACGTGTATGTATCCATTTCCACAGCAGCGCCTACCTTGCCGGGCACGCATCAGAACTGGGAACAGGAGGGCGTACAACCAGATCTGGAAACTGCGGCAGGGCAGGAGCTGCAAGCCGCGGAAGAAGCGATCTCAAAAGCGCAGTAAAGAGGTAGGAGATCGCGCAGTTGTTTTGTATTTTTGAAAACGGGCATGGCCTCATGCCTACTGTAAACCCACAGGGAAATGAGAATGCAACTGACGCCTATCAAACCTCATCCGCAGCTTAAAGGATATGTTAGTAAGATCTGGGTTTTCGAAAGCAGCGGGCGCGTACCTGCGGAAGATATGCGCCTGATCGTGCCCAATGGCATGGTGAAGCTGACGATCCCTTTTAAGAACGGCGTTTCCGGAAGGAACACGGAGATGTTCTACCTGTCAAAAGAGTCCCGCCTTACCCTGATCGGGATCGGCGATATTCCTGCTATTATCGACCTGGAGGAAGACGCCCCGTCAGGCAATATTGGGATAGAATTTTCGCCGGTAGGCGCCTACCGTTTCTTCCAGTTGCCGCAATCTGCCATAAAAAACAGGATCTTCCTGCTGGAAGATGTGCTGGGCAAAACAGCCCGCGACGTGCAGGAGAGGATCGCAAACCACCCATCGATCCCTCAAAAGCTGCAAATTGTCCAGCAATACCTGATCAGCATGCTTCGCCTGTCGCAGGCGGATGCGGTGATCGACTACTGTATAGACTGCATAAAAAAGTCGAATGGAATGATCACCGTGGGCGCACTGCAAAGCAAAACCGGGTACAGCAGCCGGTGGCTCTATGATAAGTTCATGGATAAAGTGGGGCTTAGTCCCAAAAATCTCTCCTCCATCATCCGGTTTCAGCGGATCTACGCGCCGTGGGCAAGAGGGCATGAGCATGCTTTTAAGGATAAACTATACGATTATTTCTATGACCAGGCCCATTTTATAAAGGAGTTTAAACGGTTTACCGGTTCGTCACCACTCAAATACGTTAAATCAGAAAATGAGTTTGGACGGCTATTTTACAAGGGATAACACTTCCGATTTTTACAATTTTCCACTGGCAGTTTTTTTCATCTTTGCATAAAGGACCTTAATACGGATACTGATGGAAACAAGAAAAGTTAATACTGGCTACAGACAGCTGTACGGAGATCTTATTAGCCGCCTGCTGACGGGAAAAGGGCATAGCTCACAGGAACTGCGACAGGCGGTATTTGAAAACAATGGCGGTTTACCGCCCGCATTATCCGTTCTGACGGATAAAATTGCACAGCACGCCTATAAAGTCACGGACAGTGATGTAAATGCGGTAGAGAAAGCAGGCATCAGCGAAGACCAGGTATTTGAGCTGATCGTTTGCGCAGCGGCAGGCGAGGCTTCCCGGCAGTATGAAACTGGATTGGCTGCGTTGGCGGCAGCAGTAAAAGAAGGAGGGGAACATGCGTCTTAATGTGCTTAATAAGGGGTACACCCTTACCGCTAAATTGTTGTTCTCAATTATAAAGGCGTTCTCCGGCTACCCGTTACCAGACGCCGCAAAACTGGTATTTTACCGTCCGGATTTTTATGGAACGCCGGCAAAGAAGTTTACGCATAGGGCTATGCGTGGCCCCTCATCCTGGTCTGTTGGCGACCGGGAATTGATGGCCGCTTATGTTTCGAGCCTGAACCAATGTGATTTTTGCATCAAGGCCCATACCGCAACTTCGTCCAGGGCATATAATGACAGCACAAAAGTGGCCAAAGTGCTGCAGGACCTGGAAACGGCCCCGGTAGCGGAGCCACTGCGCGCTACGCTGCGGATGTTAGGTAAGCTAACCCGGGAGCATACTGTCACAGCGGAGGACATGCGCGCGGTGCTGGCTGCGGGCGTATCTCCTGAGCAGATTGAAGACGCGCTGGCCGTTTGTTTTTCCTTTAATATAACCAACCGCCTCGCGGATACCTTTGCGTTTTTTATCCCATCCCCGGAGGCTTTTGACGCCGGAGCTAAGTATTTGCTCAGCAAGGGGTACCAATAACAGCAAGTGCCGTATGGTACACAAAAATGAGCTGAAAAGGATAGTCTGTTTACAGGATTTCTATATACCCCTCTGTGCCATGCACGCGGATCCGTTGCCCGTCTTTTATGCGTTTAGTGGCGTTCTCCACGCCCACCACTGCGGGCAGGCCATATTCGCGCGCGATCACGGCTCCATGGGTCATTAGTCCGCCCACTTCGGTGACCAGGCCTTTTATAGATACGAACAACGGCGTCCAGCTGGGGTCTGTAAAGGCGGTGACCAATATATCCCCCTCTTCCAGGCCGGCGTCTTCCATGTTCAGGATAACGCGCGCCCGTCCCTCTATAAGCCCGGAAGACACCGGCAAGCCAACAATAGCCCCGGCCGGCAGGTTCTCCCGTTTGTATGTGCTGGTAATGATCTCGCCATCACCGGTCATTACACGCGGAGGCGTTAATTTCTCATATGTTTTGTACGCCTCTTTGCGTTGGTGAATGAGTTGGTAATCCAGCGTATGGGTGCGGACAACTTCGCGCAGCTCGTCAAAACTGAGATAATAGATATCCTCTTTTTCATGGATAACATTGGTTTGTACGAGTGCTTCGGCTAGTTGCAGTAAGGCCTGTTTATAAACAAAATAACGGCTAACGATCACGTATTTGGGATATTCCCGGTAGCCGGCATAATTCCGGATCAGGGTGATCTTTTGTTTTGTTTCCCGCGCTTTTGCTTCGCCATCCGGCAATTGCCGGAGCCGGTCTAATAACTCCTGCTCTTTTTTTAAAGCCTCTTGCTGCCCTTGTTCAAATTTCTGCCTGCTGGCGCCCGGCGCCAGGTTTTTGATGTTGCTCAGGATCATGGGCACAAGCGTGGCCGGCCTTTCGCTCCAACGGGTTCTTGTGATATCTATTTCGCCAGCGCACCGCATACCATATTTGTCAAGAAAGGCGTAGATAGCATCCCGGGCCGCCTGGCCGCCGTTAAGGGCAGGTAGCCCATCTAAAAACACATCGTTCCTGATGGTTTGCAGGTACGTAATTACCTCAGTGTAGGGGCGGATCACATCTGCCACATCTAATAGCGCCAGGCCCATTTCTGAAGTAACATTGTGAGGTACAGATTGTGAAAGCGTGTCTGCCACACTTTTTTCACCCAACCACTCGTTCATTTTTTCATTGATCCATGCGGCGGCGTTCATGCCGGTCATGATCGCCGGCAGGCTTTGTGCAGCAGCCGGATCTTTCTGTGATTGCCGGAGATCTTCCTGGATAAAATCCAGGAGGTCCAGTCCTGACTTTGTTTGGATAGTATGTTTTAATTCGTTCAGGGATGTTTCAAAATGCTTGATCAAACCCGGTACGAGCGCCGGATCGTATGGGATCATGGCCTCATAATCCGGATGGGAAGGGGCTTTATTGCCGTTGGCTGTATCGCCATTGGACGGCGCCGGTATAAAACCCGGGCGGTCAGTGAGCGTCGCAAGGGCGTCTTTTATGAGCGGATCAGATTTGCCCAGCACTTCGATCAGCACATATCTGCCGGCAGGTGAGGAGAGGTCTGGAAAAACATCCACAAACAACCTTCCACCAGCGGTATACATGGGCCGTGGCGCCCTTAACTGGAAAAAAGACAGCCCTAATGGTTTTATTGGATCGGTCATCATTTGCTGATGGCCAACAGATATATAGATATGGTTCTGCTGGTCATTGGCTGCGGGAATGGGATATAAAGTAGTAATAGGCCGGCTCTGGACAACATAAAATAGATTGTCCGCCAGACACCATTCTATGTCCTGGGGGTAGCCAAAATGTGCTTCGATCTTTCTGCCTATATGGGCAAGCTGTAAGATCTGCCCATCCGTCAATGCCTGGCTGTTCTGCTGTTCAGGGCCGATCTCCTGCTCTTTTGTGCCGCCTGCTGTAAGCGCATAAATAGCCAGTTTTTTAGTGGATATTTTTTTATCGGTTTGCCCATTGTCGCTCACTTTATAATTATCAGCATTCACCAGGCCGGATACCATGGCCTCGCCCAGCCCAAAGCTGGCATCGATAGAGACCACCTTCCTGTTACCGGTAACAGGATCGGCGGTAAATAGGATCCCTGCTGCCTGGGGAAAGATCATTTGCTGAATAACTACGGCCAGCTGCACTTTACGGTGGTCAAAACCGTTCTGTACCCGGTAAATTACCGCCCTTTCCGTGAACAGGGACGCCCAGCATTTGCTGATATGCCGGAGGATGGCTTCGCGCCCGGTAATATTTAAATAGGTATCCTGCTGGCCGGCAAAAGAGGCCCCCGGTAGATCCTCTGCCGTTGCACTGGACCGTACGGCGTAAGCATTTTGTGCTCCATAATTGGAGAGCAAACGGGTGATCTCTTCCACAATGTCCCCGGGAATAGTTACCGCTTCAATGCGATGGCGGATCTCTTCACTCAATGCAGCGATCTTTTTCCGGTCTGCTATCTGTAATAGTGATAGCTGATCCAGTAATCCTGCTATTGAAGGCGTGATCCTTTTGAAAGCCTCCGTGGTAACACAAAAACCATCAGGTACCTGTATGCCTTCGATCCTGGTAAGCGCTCCCAGGTTGGCGCCTTTGCCGCCGGCGAGATTGAGTTTTGTTTTGTCAAGCTCCTGCAAACTGAGCACAAATGAATTGGTACTGATCATATAGGTTATGATTTATTTGCTGTTGAGTTTATTCGTTGTTTCGTCCATTATTTCAATGGCTTTGGAAAAATAGGCTTCCAGCACCTTGAGCTCCTTATCAGAAAACGAGGCCATCAATTTTGCTGATTTGCTTCTGAATTCCTTATAAAGCGGAGCTAACAGCGCCATTATTTTATCTGTGTTAGGTTTGATGATCACCTTCCGCCTGTCGTCTTCCGCAAATTGTCTTTTCACCAGTTTTTTCTTTTCAAACCTGTCTATTAAACCCGTAACAGCGCCTGTAGTAAGACCTGTGAGGGTAGAGAGCTCGCCGGCTGTCATTTGTCCTTTTTGCATAAGAAAGCCCAGGTACTTATGGTCTGTTCCTGAGAGGCCGGCCTTCCTGCCCACGGCTTCATGCATCTGGATAGAGGTGTAGGCATATGCCTGGCTGAGTTTCCTTATCTGTGTGAGTAGGTCGTTTTTCATCGATATATCTTATCTGGTAAATATCTTAGTTACTAAGATAATATTAAATGCAGAAACTGACCGCATAAATCCCTGAGAAAAATGGAGGGGGCGCAGGAACAGTTTTAGATAATGGCCTAAACTGTATAATTTATGTCCTTTGTGACAGGGAGGTTTTGGCGTAATTTAGCAGTATGAAGGGCGGTAAAATACAGATAAGCCCGGTGCAGGCACGAAAAAGGGTCATCATCGTGATGATGCCCTCCAATTTCGTGATGCATGTTGCGGGGCCATATGATGTCTTTAACCTTGCAGACAGGATTTTGATGGGCGCCGGCTCATCACATGGTTACGATGTGTCCATTGTATCTCCCACCCGGAAGACCAGGGGGATCAGTAGCTCCGGTATGGAGATCAACTGCAGGCATAGTTTTTTTGATATTAAAGGACCGGTGGATACGGTACTGGTGGCCGGCAACGATTTTCAAAACATGGACAGTGCGGAGTATGCGGAGTTTTACCGCTGGCTCGCAAAATTGGAAAAACAACATACCCGGAGGATCGGGTCCATATGCGGCGGCGCTTTTTCACTGGCAAAAGCAGGGTTGCTGAACGGCCGGCGGGCTACTACCCACTGGGAAATGTGTCAGCGGTTAGAGAGCAGCTATCCCCTGGTAAAAGTGGATAGCGATGCTTTTCACATCCAGGACGGGCCAATTTATACTTCCGGCGGCGCCAGCGCCGGCATTGATCTTGCACTCGCCCTTGTAGAGCAGGATCATGGGAAAGAGGTGGCCCTCGCGGTAGCCCGGCGGCTGGTGGTATTTCTGACCCGGCCGGGCGGCCAGCTGCAATTTGGCAATTTACTCCCGGTATTTGAGAGCTCCGCGCTCGCGCAAAAACTGCGCCCCTGGTTAAATGAGCATTTACATGAGCCGCTGGATGTGGTGCGTTTAGCCAACTACCTGAGCATGAGCCCCCGGAATTTTACCCGGGTCTTTCATAAACAAACGGGCCTGCCACCCGCTAAATATATCGAGAAGTTCAGGGTGGAATCTGCGCGCAAATACCTGGAAGACACGGACCTGGGCCTGGAACATATCGCGGAAAAATGTGGTCTTGGCGGACTGGTCTCCATGCGGAGAACGTTTCTGCGGCATTTAATGACAACACCTTCGAACTATCGCCGCACCTTCCGGACATCTTCCTCCTGAGATCTCTCTTATACATATAATCCAATCAATTAAGACGTGGCGGTAAGCCGCGTGGTTAAAAATCAATAGACATGAGAATTGCAATTAATGGATTCGGCCGTATCGGCCGGATGACCCTTCGTGCGCTGCAAAACAAAAGCCAGGTAGAAATTGTAGCCATCAATGACCTTACAGATGTGGCCACCCTGGCCCATCTGCTGAAATATGACACGATACACGGCCGGTTCCCTGGCGAAGTAACCGTAGCAGGAGGCGCTATCGGGGTTAATGGGAAACAGATCCGCATGTTCAGCGAAAAAGATCCCGCCGGTCTGCCCTGGAAGGAGCTGGATATTGACGTGGTGATTGAATCCACCGGCAGGTTCACCAGTAAAGAGCTGGCGCAGGCCCATATTAATGCCGGCGCAAAAAAAGTGCTGATCACTGCCCCGGCCACCGGCGGCGTTAAAACCATTGTGCGCGGTATAAATGACGAAAATATAGGTGGGGATGAAATCTATTCTACCGCCTCCTGTACCACCGGTAGTATTGCGCCCGTACTGTATATCCTGGATAAGGAATTTGGCATTGAAACCGGCTTTATGACCACCGTGCATGCCTTTACATCTGATCAGAACCTGCAGGACGCGCCGCACCGTGATCTACGGAGGGCCCGCGCGGCCACTTATTCCATCATTCCCACCACCACCGGCGCCGCAAAGGCCATTAGTGAGGTGTTGCCTGCATTAAAGGGAAAAATGGATGGTTTCTCTTACCGGGTACCCGTAGTGGATGGCTCCATCAGCGATCTGGCCATTAACCTGAAGAAAGAAGTGTCTGCGAAGGAATTGAACGAGACGCTGAAACATTATGCTGATAATTCGCTCAAAGGCATTTTAGAGTATACGGAAGAGCAATGGGTATCGTCAGATATTATTGGCAACACACATTCCTCTATTGTGGATGGTACGCTCACCAGGGCCATTGGCAGGCTGGTAAAGGTAGTATCCTGGTATGATAATGAAACTGGTATCTCTAACCGGATCGCAGAACTGGTGAGCATGCTGTAGTATTTAACAGGCAGCTCCCTATCTGGTAGCTGCCTGTTTATATAGATCAATTGTTGTATTCTGCCAGGAGAGCAGGCAGTCCCCAGCTTGCGCTTAATGCGCCATAAACGGCGCCTGCCTGAGGATGGGCGTTGTCTGCCAGCATTTCCATTAACACAGCGGTAAAACTAACCGGGATAGCGCCTGCCTGCACCAAACGCTGTAATGCCCATTTTTCGATATCGGCGCTCTGGCTGCCGGAGATATCCATTACTGTATACACCTGGTAGCCGGCTTCACGCAGGGAAAGCGAGGGGAACATAGCACATACCTCTAACGTGATGCCGCCAAGGATAATGTGGGTCTTGCCTGAATCTTCTATCATTTTGCGGATGGCAGGCTCTTGCCAGACATCAATAATGGTCCTGTCAACAGGAGTCAGATCCGGCAACGCATTCGCCAGATCTTTGATGATGGGGCCAAAACCGCCAAGACTCTGCATAGTGAGAATGATGGGGACATTCAACACTTTTAAGGCATTTGCGAATGCAACCACATTGTTCTTGACTGTCAGCGGCTCCGTGGTCTTGCTGTTCATCAATAAACCAGGCTGGTGGTCAATAAGAATTACCAGGGAGTTGTCAGCTGTAAGCTTTGAGGGTTGTGTGTTCATGTTCTATTAGTTTTTATTAGGATAATTGTTTTTAAAGTTTGCTGTCGGTTAATTCCCGACATCGCAAAACTCAGGTTTCCTGCAACCAAAAAACTTAAGAAATCTTAGTTTTATGGCGCTATGCAATTTTTTTCGTCAGGAGTTAGCCCCTTTCCAATCTATCATCTCCTATTTCCTAAAAACTTAAGAAAACTTAATTACGGTCTTTGTTTAAAAGCAGAGTTTTGTGCCTGTGCGGTACACCGGTTTAAACGCCACTTTACATTTTAAACCACTATAATTTACCTGCAATGCAAACATTGATCCTTGAAAGAAAACAATCTGTTAGTACGGCTGTGGTAGTAGTTGTACTGGGGCTGCTCACGGCGCTTGGGCCGCTATCTATTGATATGTATTTACCGGCATTCCCGGATATAGCAAGTAACCTGCATTCAGAAATATCCAAAGTGACCTTGTCCCTGTCCGTATTCTTTGCGGGTATTTCCGCAGGTCAGCTCATTTACGGTCCGCTGTTGGAGCGCTTTGGCAGGAAACGGCCGCTCTATGCAGGGTTGATAATATACATATTGGCAGCCGCCGCATGTGCATTTTCAACATCCGTTTGCCTGCTCATTACCGCGCGTTTATTCCAGGCGCTTGGCGGATGCGTAGGCATGGTGGCCACCCGCGCCATCGTACGCGATCTTTTTCCGGTAGAAAAGAACGCCCAGATCTTTTCCATGATGATGCTGGTAACATCTGTTTCGCCGCTTATAGCGCCAACGGCCGGCGGCTATATAGCAGCTACATTTGGCTGGCGGTACATTTTTGCGGTGGTGATCATACTGGCGCTGATCGTACTGGCGGGCATTTACTATCTGTTGCCGGAAAGCCATGAGCCGGATCCGCAGGTATCCCTTAAACCGGGATTCATTCTCAAAAGTTTTGGGGAGGTGTTACGCAACCGTCAGTTCCTGTTCTACACCCTGGCAGGTTCGTTGTGTTCTATAGGTATTTTCGGCTACATTGCCAGCGCGCCATCCGTATTCCTGAACCATTTTCATATGGAGCAAAAACAGTTTGGCTGGATCATTGGGTCCATATCAATGGGGATTGTGCTGGCAAGCCAGCTTAACAACCTGGCACTAAAGCGGTTTAAGATGCATAATATTGCCCTTACAGCGGCCGCCATACAGGTAGGGATAGGACTGATCTTTATTATCGCGTGCTTTTCCGGATTAAACAACATGGCAGTTACTATAGGTTTTATTGCCGCACTGTTAGCCTGTTTAGGGTTTATTTCTCCCAATACATCCAGCCTGGCAATGGCGCCCATGGATAAGGATGCGGGGGATGCTTCTGCGTTAATGGGCTCCATGCAGATGATGGTAGGGGCTGGTTCGTCTGCCTTAATAAGCGCATTATCTGAGAAATCCATCCTGACTATGGCGGTGGTCATGACCACCGGCGGGCTATTGGTGCTGGCGTTGCTGCTATTTTTGTCCGGACGGCGGTTTTTGCAGGCGAAGGGGTAGTGCCGCACCCGGAGGCGCGGCACTCATATAAAATTCAACGATCGCCGTTACATTTTCACAAACCTTAACACGGTAGCGCTACCATCCTTTTTTCTCAACACCGCCAGATAATAACCACTGGTCAATGTATTAACATACACCGTGGCTTTGGTTTTACCGGCTATGTTATAAGAAGCCAGCCGCAGGCTGCCATCCATGCTCATAATATCCAGCGTTTCCCATTTATCGCTCAGTTTAAGCGGATCAAGCGTTAATACGTTTGTTACCGGATTGGGATAAAGATGTACGCCTGCCACTACATTGGGATCAGCAGGTACCGCCGTTATTATAACCGGCTGCGGCGCGGAAACAACGGTACAGCTGCGGCTGTTCACCATTACCCGGTAAGTGCCCATTGTTTTCACTATAAGGGCAGGCTTGTTCTCTGCCGGCACTATATCTGTCCAAACATTCTGTCCACCCTGTTTTTGCCAGATATAGCCAACCTCGTTATCATATGGTGTGGTTACCGTAAGGTTGTACCTATCCACTGCCAGTACGGGCGTAGGCAGTTCGGTATTTATCTGCAGGGCATATACGGTATCTTCCGGTATATCGTCTACCACGCAGCGGTATTTAAATCCATTCAGGGAAGGCTGTACATTTTTCAGCATCAGCGTGCGGGTATTTGAGTTTTCATGGTGAGAATCCTCCCCCACGTCGTGATAGTAACCGTTGCCTACATTCAGCTGCCATACAAAATGGGTACCTGTTGCGTTGGAGGTGATAGTGGTGCTGCCATCTATACACATGGGCACGGTAACTTTATGTTCCACTTCAATACTAATCGTCACCGTATCGCTCACGCCATTCCGTATGCACGTGGTATCACTTGGTGTGATAGCAAAGAAGTATCTCTTTGTGACAGGCGTGTTGCTGCCGTCCAGATATGCATCAAGCGGGCCGCCAGAATAGTAATTACTATAGCCTGCGTAAACGAATGGTCCGTTATCAATGCTTTCATACAATGCTATCTCCGACCGGAGGGGCAGCGGCGTCCCGGTAAACGTTATCACATAATAGTCATTCACCGGCAGTTTGTCCGGGGCATCTATATGGCCGCTGGCGCGTACAATGGGGTTTACCACCATTACAATGGGCGCGCTGGTATCCCTGTTCCTCACACATACGGCATCGCTTTGCACCACTGCAGCTACCTGGTCGCCATTCCGCAGGCTGTCTGTTGTATACATGAAATCGGTAGCGCCGGCTACCTCTTTGCCATTCACCAGCCATGCATATGAGGGATATTCTCCTCCGTTGCTGGTAATATTGGCATAAAACGTAACCTGCATACCGGAGCAGATGGTATTAAGAGATGAGCTGAGCTCCACTTCTGGCGATACGCCTGTTCTTACGGTAAGCACATAGGCTATATCCGCACTGCCGTTCACCAGGCAGCGCAGGGAGTATTTATCCCAGCTGGCAGGTAGCTGGTGCAGGTGCAGGCTGGCGGTTGTGCTGCCGGTAAAATTGACGTTATCGCTGATATCCGCGTAACCGCTGCCTGTATTCAACTGCCATTGGTGCTGTGTACCCAGCCGGCGGGCTGTAAAGACGGTGTCAATACCGGCGCAGGTAGTGATACCAATGGCACTGCTGGCCTGGTTACGTAATATGGATATATTGTCGCTGTTGTGGAAAACAACAATATCAGGCAGGCTATCGCCATCCAGATCGCCCATCGCCGTAAACGCGGGGCCGTCTTTTACGGTATAGTCTGTTTTGGGTTTTAGTGCTATATGGCCTGTTGTGCTGATGTTCCGGAATACGGAGATCAGATTGCCACTCAGGTTGGCGCTTACCACATCCAGCCGGTGATCCCCATCCAGGTCCGTGAGCGCTGCATCAAACGGCATTGATCCTGCCGGGAATTCCTGGGCGCTTGCAAAGGAGGGATGGCCGGCCGTACTGATGTTCCTGAGGATGAGCGCCGCATTTTTGCTGTGGCTGGAAATTACCAGGTCTGGTTTACCATCGCCGTCCATATCGCCGGTTTCCACAGCGGTGGCAGCGGTTGCGGCAAATTTTAGCGGGGCCTCCAGGAGGATCGTACCGGCAATACTGATATTCTTGTATATAAGTACGCTATCGCTGCCAACAATTATAATATCGGGTTTACCATCCGCGTCTATATCTGCAACATCCACATCTTCTGCATAGGCGGCGATATCATAGTTAATACGCGGCGCAAAGCCAATGTTGCCGTTAAGGCCCGTATTACGCAATACCGTTAACGACTGGGTGTAGTAGTTAACTGCTGTAACATCCGGGCGCCCATCAGCATCCAGGTCCGCAATGGAAATACCTGAGGTGGTGGCCCTGGAAGGATCTACTTCATAATCTGCTACGGGGGCAAACGATATGGCGCCCCTGGTGCTGGTATTTTTATATACAGCAATGGTATTGCTGCTGGCTTGCGTAACCAGGTCCGGCAAGCCATCTCCGTTGAGGTCTCCCGCCTGCGAATACCTGGCTTCACCAGTTGTTGGCATTTCGGTAAGTGGCGCAAAGGAGATATTACCCGGTGTGCCGGTATTGCGTAGTATGCCTAAAGTGTTTGAGTAGCGGGAGTGCACAATATCCAGCTTGCCATCACCATCAAAATCCGCGATAGAACCATCAATACCACCCGGATAACCTATCCGGGGTGCAAAACTGCCGGCTGTAAATACTGTATCAACGCTTTGGAAGGTGATTGTGAACGGCTGCGCGGCATAGGCGGTAAGCCCCCTGCTGGTAACGGTAATGGGTTGATAGGTGACCCCGGCCGGCGCTTTTACCACAATGGTATTAGCTGTTGCCGATACAATGGCGCCCTGTACACCGCCAAAATAGACCGTATTATTCTGCGCGCCATTGCTGAAATGATCGCCGGTGATGGTCACCTGCGTGCCAACAGGGCCGTAAAGCGGGGTGAAAGCAGCAATATGTGGTGGCCGGCCGTGCACAAACCCGCTGCGGATACCGGTACCATGGGTATTTGTTACGCTTACATCGCCAGACTGGCCGGCTCCTGCCGTAGCAGTAATGAGCGTATCATTCATTACCGTGAACGTTGCGGCGGCAATACCGCCAAAGCTTACCGCGGTGGCGCCGGTAAAGTTATGGCCGGTAATGGTAACGATGGTGCCCTGCTCGGCAATATTAGGCGTAAAACCGCCTATATACGGTTCTGCCTGCACGTTATTGGTAAATATGGATAGCATGTCATCACCCTGTGCAGTTGTGACTATATCCGGTTTACCATCGCCATTCAGGTCGCCAATAGCGATGCCGTCGGGAACGGTGGGGGTAGCGTAGTTCACGGCGGGCGCCAGTTTTATGTTGCCTGTACTGCTGATATTCTTGAAAACAGAAAGGTTATTTATCCCGGTCACTACTGCTAAATCCGTCTTACCATCGCCATCCAGATCATTCATGGCCAGGTTCGATGGGCCGTCATTGGCGCGTATGTCCTGGCGGGCGGCAAAGCTGATGTTGCCCACACCTGTGGTGGTGTTCCTGAACAGGTACAGCTCAGAGCCATTAGCATTTACAGCAGCCAGGTCTGGTTTGTTATCTCCGTCAAGATCCCCTGCTACTACGCTGTAAGGGTATCTTGAAGCATAGTAGATAGGGGCGGCAAAAGAAATATTATCAACCGTGCTGGTGTTCCTTGCTACAGATATCACGTCGCCGATGGTTTGCATCATCACCAGGTCCGGTTTGCGGTCGCCATCCAGGTCAGCAGTGGTCATTACCTGGCCGCCTTCAAAAGGAACGCCGGCTGCAAAAGCAATATGTCCGGGGTAGGAGATATTGCGGTAGATCTTGCTGCCGGTTATTATATCCGGCTTACCATCCATGTTCAGGTCTGCTATAATTGCGAAGTTGCCGTACACCGGGGTCGTTGCTTCAAAAGTGATAGCGTTGCCGGTGGTGGTAGTATTACGGAATAGATAAGTAGTACCGTCCTGGCTACCGGTGGCAATGTCCAGCAGGCCATCCCCATCCAGGTCGCCAATGGCGGAATGGGTTGGCCCATTACCGGCATCGTATTGAACACCGGTGAACCGCATGGCGCCGCCGGAGCCCGTATTCTGCCAAACGCTTATGGTATATCCGGCCAGGTTGGCCGCCACCATATCAGACAGACCATCGTTATTAAAATCCCCTAACTGTACATCATAGGGGGCTTCCGGCTGGTCGTTGGAAGGATTATCAGTGCGTGTCGCAAACGAGGAAGATGTAATAGCCCCGCCGCCGGAGAATATAACGGAAAAAGGCCTGGGCGAGTAAGCGGTGAGCGCATTAGCCGTTACCGTTACCGGGCTGTAAGTAGCGCCGGCCGGCACCGTTACAGAAAGCGAAGTGGCGGAAGCGGCGTTTACAATAGCCCGTACCGGGCCAAAGTATACGATATTACCGGCGGCCGTGGTATTAAAATGGCTGCCGCTGATAATAACAGTGCTGCCTACAGGAGCGCTGGCAGGCGTAACCGCCGTAATAACCGGCGGCGTAAAATAAGTGAAGCCAGGCAGCGATGCATTGCCCGCCGCCTTGCTCACCACCACCGCGCCGCTGCTGCCGGGACCTACAACCGCTGTAATGCTGGTAAGTGAATTTACCTGGAATGATGATGCCGCTATGCCGCCAAAACTAACGCCGGTAACCGCATCAAAGCCGGTACCGCTAATGGTGATAATAGCGCCCTGTGTACCGGTAGTGGGCGTAAAGCTGCTGATCACCGGTAGGGTGGCAAACCCGTCCAGCGAATCTGCACCACCGGATGCTGTTACCGCTATTTTGCCGGAAGTACCGGCGCCCACTACCGCGGTGATGCGGGTGGCTGATTCCACGTTAAAAGAGACTGCCGGCGTACCGCCAAAGCTTACCGCCGTAGCGCCCGTAAAATTGGCGCCGTTAATGGTCACCGTTGTACCTGCTGCTGCCGCAACAGGCGTAAAGGAGCTAATATGCGGCGGTGGCACAAATGTAAAGCCATCTTTGGACGCCGTAGAGTTAGGCGTTGTTACCACTATAGCGCCGGAAGCGCCATCTGCTACTACCGCAGTGATCGCTGTATCAGCATCCACCTGGAATGAAAAAGCGCTCACGCCGCCAAAGCTCACGCCAGCGGCATCACTAAAGTGTACGCCCTTTATGGTAACAGTTGTACCCTTACCGCCGGTAACCGGGGTAAAGGAGCTTATCTGCGTAACGGGATAATATCTTACATATCTCACCGCTGTATCACTATGACTGCCGTTAGTTACCACCAGCTGAATAGTATCAGCAAGGCGATTAATATCACGGGTATACGAAGTATTATAGGCATTGCTGATCACCTGTCCGTTCTTTATCCATGTGTACTGGTAAGTGGTTTTCGACAGGTTGTTGAGGTGCACCACATGGCTGGCCGCCTCACCGGTAGTATCCGCCTTAAACAGGGCCACAGGTATAGGCGTGCCGCCGGCATTGGTGCTTAGCTCCAGGTAGCCATGGCCGCCGCCGGCCCATAGTTGTGCAGTGCCCATACATTGCAGGTCTTCATGGCCATAATTAAGGTACTCATAGGTGGTAGACCGGGGCAGGCGCTCCCAGACCTTACCAGAGTCGGTGGTTTTAAGGGTCTGGTAGAGACCTCCACCAGCATACCCCGTACTGTCGTTTATAAACTGCATTTTACGGCAGCTAAAAGGCGTAATTTCAGGATCGTTCATCTGCCGCCAGGTATTGCCGCCATCGGAGGTATAGTATAGCAGCAGCGCGCCCTGTTGGTCTACGCTTATCCAGCCTTTGTCTGCCGTAATAAAGTCAAGGGCATTGATAATGCCGGTGGGAATTTGCACCCTGCTCCAGTTATACCCATCATCATCTGAAACCAATAACCTGCTATCATAATACGCAGTGCCGGTATTATAGGCAAACAGCCTGTAATTCACCGCATCAACCCCTGTAAAAAGAGCCTGCTGCTCATAACGCTGAGCCGTCCAGGTAAGGCCTTTATCGGTAGTCTGTAAGATCCTGTCCGCATCTACCGCTATACCAATATTACTGTTGGTAGGGGAGAACGCCATATCCATGATACCGGTACTTAGCTGTATAGGACTGAACTGGGAATGATAGATCAGCTTAAAGGAACTCCCCGCATCGGTAGAATATAATATGGCCGGCACAAAGCCATAGTCGCCATAGGCAATTATCGTATCGCGGCTAAACGCCTTTACGCCGTTAATGCTAAAACCAAAGGTCAGGTTTACGCTGTAGCCGTTGAAGTTAACATTGCTGATGGTGACGTATTTTTTTATAAAGGTTCTGCCGCTGTCCTGTGTATAACCTATCCAGTCAGTAAATGCCACATACCCTTCTGATGGGCTATAAAAACTGATTTTCTTCAGGTGGTTATTTTCATGCAGCTCATCCAGGTACACCTGGCGCATTTGCGCACGGGCCGGCGGCATCATAAAACAGGTAACAAGCAAAAGCAGCATGACTAAGGGCTTCATGCGGGGTGATAGTAAAACTCCGGGATGCATGTTTGCGTTTTTTGTATAGGGATATTTATTTTAAGGCCTTTATAAGGGTCACTATTTTCTTTTGATATAACGAAATTAGATAATATTCCATTAATATGGCTGTAAATCCTTGTAGTTTACCTGCTATTTCTTTATGGGCATATCAAGCAACTCCTTCAGATAGTTTCCCCATATAGTAGGATTGGAATGCGTGCCATGTCCGGATGTCTTATCAGACGTAGGGATCAGTATATAACGGCCCTTTGCCACTTTGCCGATCTCCTGCTCCATCAGGCCCAGTTCTGGCGGATTTACTTCGTCATCTGCGGAGTTAATGGCAAACAAAGGCGCTTTGATCTTGCTCAGATAGGGAGCCGGATTATAATAACGGGAAGCGTCGAAAGCATAGATCATATCATTGGCGTCCAGCGCGGCAAGATAACGGCTTTTTATCCTGGCCAGGTTTTCTTCCGCTTTTTCCCGGGTAGGGGCGGCCTTTTGCATTTGCCATCCACTGCTTGTCATAAATATAAGGGAAGAGATAGCGCCCGTAAGCCCCAGTTTGGGTGGGCTGGTATATTCTCCGCCTTCCCATGCGGGATCCGCTTCTATCATGTCAATGGCCATCTTACGGATCATACGGTTCCTGCCGGCTATCTCCACGGGCAAACTGGCCAGCGGCATCAGCGCATCCATAAAATCAGGATACATATAACCCCATACCCAGGTATGCATACCTCCCATGGAGGTGCCCATCACCAACCGGAGATGGTTTACGCCCAGGTGTTGCGTAAGCAGCAGGTAGTCTGCCTTTACCATATCATCATAAGTATACTTCGGAAATTTCATGTGCATGCCGTCACTGGGTTTGCTTGACTTGCCATGGCCTATACCGTCCGGCAGGATAATATAATACCTGGTAGCATCCAATAACTGACCCGGGCCAAACAGGTTGCCGGCAAAAAGATCACTCAGGAACTGCCTGCCGGAGCCGGTGGTACCGTGCATGATGATCACCGCATTGCGCACCTGGCCATTTTTATCTTTCTGTGGTTGTCCAATGGTGTAGTAATGAAGATTCATTTCCGGCAGCGTCTCTTTGCTTTGGAAGGTAAAATCCTTCACCTTGTAATCACCTTCTACGGGTGCGGGATAGCTTGTTTGAGCGGTAGTTTTAAGAACGGGAACAGTGAGCAATAATAGCAGGATGGTCTTTTTCATCAGGGGGGATATTTGGTTGACAGCTAAGGTTGACCAGTAAAGCGCCTGCTGGCAATTACTGATCAACCTCATGGTGCTAAAGTTAAAAGCATATTGATCCTCATGGGGACCCGGCGAACCGGCTCATGAAGATATGATATCAATGTATTGTTTGTATTCCGGGGGAAGGGGACGCCCAAAGATCAGGTCCTTTAAAGGATCTACATTCCTGCCAAATTTATAGCAGAGGTACAGGCGCTCATTAAATTCCGCATAGATCCGGATATTGGTCAGCTCATGATGGTCGATCGTTTCATCATCTGAAAATGAAATTTTTGGGATAACGATAGCAGGCTGATGGAATCCCTGTTTCGTAATATCCTTTTCTATCAGACTGCCGCCTCCTTTGCCCAGGGTAATGAACTCCTTCTCATCCGGCGTTCCTTCCCATACCTTTACCTTAAAGCTTTCCGGGTTCTCCTGTATCCAGCGTTTGGGCAGGTCTGTATGTACTGCCGGTTTCACCTTTGGTTTGGTGATCACGCTTTTTGAAAGGAACTGCCTGGTTACGGCAGTGCAACATAACGTGGGTACATCCTGCAGCTGCACATCTTCCCAATCTTCCTTGTCGCGGAAAATATTATAGACCATAAGATATGGCTCGTGTATCATCTGTGCCAAAACAAAAATGCCGGGTCTCGTCTCGATGCTTAAAACCTGATTTTCTTTCCAAAGAATTTTTGCCATTAGGTACTTACGTTTTATGTATATTTTTTTGTTCTTACGGACAACCTTTTGTTGGCAGGCCAAGATGGTCATTTTTGGCCTTCTCGTAGGCAGCCTTTTTGGGATTGTTTTCTCCCACAGGATTCTGCTTGTTCGCAACATTTTCTTTGCCGTGTGCCGCCACATCTTCTTCGTAGTAATGTTGCTCAAGGCCCCTGGCTGTTTTCTTCCCGTCTTCTCCGGTGCCGTTATAAACCGGGGTGGGCGGGCGGCCGCCAAAGTCGTCAAAGTTGCCGTTGTACCTTCTTGAAACGATCTGTTCCGGCGTCAGGTTTTCACTACTTGGCGCGCTGGCGTAGCCCGTATATGGCTTACCGCCTTTTACGCCGCGATAGGTGACATGATCCCTGCCGGCGCCTGTGCTCACATTATTAAGACCCATCGGGTCTACCCAGCTGTTAATATCCAGTACATAACCGTACAAGGTGGTACCGCCCTCCAACCGGATGGGGTCCTGGCTCAGATAAACGCCTTCGTCCGGGCTATAGTAGCGGAACCGGTTATAGTACAGCCCCGTTTCCGCATCTTCATATTGCCCCTGGTATCTGAATGGCACTAACTGTCCGTCTCCCTCTAACTTACGTACCTTCCCATAAATATCCAACTCAACAGCCCATACTTTTTCCCCTTCCTCATTATATGCCTCGCAGGGGCTGCCCAGATGATCCGTGATAATGCTGTATTGTTTGCCATCAACGATCTTTGCTACCGGCGCAAACGTGCCGTCTTCAAATACCCAGGTGGCAAGCGTTGCCGGTGGTACAGGTTCCAGGTGGTCCTGCTGTATGCCGCCCAGCTCATCTACGGTGGTCACGGGACGTTCATTAGCCGGGTAGGCCCACTCGTGCAGCGGTACATCGCCATCCCACACAAAGCGTGTAAGCCGGCCATTATACTGTTTTTCTATACGGCGGCCCAGGGCGTCATAACGGAATATTACCGCCCTGCCATCTGGGCGCAGCACTTTTTTGAGCCTGCCATTCGAATACCATTCGTATTCCCAGGTGGCGTTGCCAACCGGCGCCGCCGTCGTCAGTTTTTTGATAAGATTGCCCTCATCATCGTATATGAACCGGGCGTCTTGTGTTTCCAGCAACTTGCCGCCCGGGCCGTATTTACGTTCCTTTGCTGTTTGTGTCCTGTACAGGTTTCCGGCTTTATCCGGCAGCCGGTAATCATAGCCGCCATCTTCATACTGTGCCCAGGCCAGGTTGCCGAAATCGTCATATCCGAACTTTGTTGTACCGGAGCTAAGGGCATTGGTGATCTGTTTCAGCTGCTGGTTGGCGTCCCAGCGGTAATAACGCTGGCGGGTGTTGCGCCCGCCGCTGTTCACTACATGGCTGGCCGGCATACTGGCATTGTCAAAGGTCCAGCTGCTTTTAACGCCTCCGGGAAGCGTGCGCTCTATTTCCAGTCCCAGCAGGTTACGTGTTACATGCGCCGTCCAGGGGCTATGGAGCGCATCGTTCCCGGCCCGGATACCGGTGATGTCGCCGGTGGCATTACGCTCCAGTTGTATGTCTGCGCCCAGGCTGCTTTTGATATGGCTGCGCCGGCCATCGCGGTCGTACCTGCTGTGGATCGTATGACCATCCTGCGATTCCTGTATGATACGGCCCATTACGTCCCGCTGCAATGTAAGCGTACTATGTTCATTGATGGCCTCTATGAGCTGGCCATTACGGTCATAGCTAAAGGTTTCCCAACTGCCGTCATTATGTTCCGCGCGGGTTAGCATGCCATTGTAATCATATTCATATTCCGTCCACCGTTTGCCGGGGCGCTGTACTTTGATCACCTTACCCGCCGCATCGCGCTGGTAGTGCCGGGTGAGGCCGTCAAAACCGGTTTCCTGGATAATATCGCCGCGGCCATTGCGGCTAAAGCGGTACATCTCCCCATGTTCGTTCACCAGCCCTGTGAGCTGCTCTTCCCTGTTATAGAGGAAATGCATCTTAGCGCCATTCTCTTCACGCATCTTCATGCTGCCCAGCGGCGTATACTCGTAATGTACATGGTGGTGTTTATCCCTGGCCTGTACTACTTTTTCATAGGCATTATATTGTAGTTTGATATGGTTGCCATCGGCCAGGAACACTTCTGTAGTACGCCCCAGGGCGTCGTAACGGAAATGTTGCTCATGTTTCAGCGGGTTGCTGGATCTTATGCAATACCCCCAGGGCCCGTATGCCCAGCTGGCGCGCCCGCCATCCGGCAAGGTAAGCGCAGCGAGATTATGGTCTTCATCATATTCCAGCAGGGTGCTGCGTTCCTGCTCATCTTCCACCTTACTCAGCAGGTTCTGCGCGTTGTAACGGAAGATATTGATGCTGCCATCTGCTTCCGTAATGGTATGCACCAGCCCTTTATGTTTTTCGTTCCGGTAGTAGATATAAGCGCGGCTGCCGCCCTGTGGATCGGTGGCCAGTATAACCCGGTCTTCCTCATCAAAGCTGAAAGTATAGGCGCTGCCATCGGGTTGCTCCACACGGGTGCGGTTGCCCCGTTCATCATAAGCATAACCGGTTACATTGCCTTCTTCGTCTATTTCACGGTACACTTCAAGATCATCAGTATATTCTGTAAAGCGCGAGTTCCCCAATGGGTCTTTTATCTGGGTAACCAGGTGATCCGGCGTGTAGTAATAAGTGGTGGTCTCTCCCTGGGAATTGGTTACCAGGTTATAACCTTTCTCAGGATAGTATTCGAGCCATCCTTCCAGGATACCGCCATCGCCCCAGGTGTGGGTACAGCGGCCTTTATTGTCGTATTCCCAGTAGAAGCTTTGTCCGTTGCGGTCCGTCTTTTCTACCATCAGGTGGTTGAGATACCGGATGCGCGTGGTTTGATCCAGCGCATCGGTAATGCCGCAAAGATCGCCGGCTTCGTTATACGTATATTGTATGAGCAGTTGTTGTTGTCCGCGATGGTGCACAGTTACCCGCAGGATCCGGCCTTTTCCGTCATTTTCAACGTGCAGATGCCGGCCGGCGCTGTCAATTATCTGTAACAGGTGTCCTTTACTGTTATAATGGAAGCTGATCATAAAACCAGCTTCATTACGGATGGCATAGAGGCGGTATTCCTGATCCAGCGGATGCAGCCTGCGGAAATGATAGAACAGCCGTTCCCGGTGATCAAACATTTGGTATTCATCCAGATCGGTGCGGGTCAGCGTCAGTTTTTCCGGACGGTGGTATTCACTGTCGCCGGGATACGGTAAACGGTCAAATATAACGCTGCGGCCATCGCCCAGTAATACGCCGGTGGCGTCTTCGTCCGCAAAATCCAGCACGCGTATATCATAACCCAGGTGAACGCCATGGCCTAACGGGCCATGATGTTTGCTGTCACTATTCCAGGAACGGGTCCATTTCAGCGGAATAGGGCCGGGCAGATCAAAATCGGTTCCATCATAGATAACAATGCCCTGCACCAGGTCTACCGGTTCAAAGCCCAGTTTGCACAGGAACCGGCTTAATTTATCACTGCCGCCCAGCTCTGCCTGCCGGGCAAGATTGAAATCAGCAATGCGGTTCTTTAGCTTCTTGGCGGCTTTCCCCAGCTTCTTCAGGCCTTTGCCCAGCCCTTTCATGAGCGCGCCAAAACCAAAAGAAGCCACCAGGTTCAATAAGGCCCCGGACCAGTCCGGTACATAAGGGCCGCCTACCATCACCGGCTTTCCAAAGGAAAGCGGTATGGAAAAAGAGGTAGGCAGGTACATACTGGGGATGGGCTTGAATTTTTTGCCAGGCTGCAGGGATAAAGGGATGCCAATATCGTTACAGGTCATCAGCATATGACCGGAAGGGCTCATCAGGTTACCTTCCACCTTCACCTTCTGACTGCCAAAGAAGTTCACGGAGTCATGGCCGATCATTGGGGCCAGCAAAAAAGGGCCGCCCATCGGAATATGGAAAAGGATGATGATGATACCGGAGGTATCGCTTTTGCCGCGGGGCACATGATTGATCTTGGTAGTGGCGCCTATGAACGGGATGTAATCCATAGGATCGATCACAAATCCGATATACGGATGGGGGAGTGGGATGGGGAAACCGAGCAGGATTACAATGTGAATGTCGAGCCCTATCACCGGGGTAAAGTGCTTGTTACTTACCAGCATGCGAGTGCTAATTTGGGTTACAGTGGTATATCCAGAGGTAATTGGGAAAGGACAGTAACTAACGGAATTAAATAGTGACTGTAATATAGGGTTTTTTACGATAGAAAGGTAGTTTGTGGGGCTGCAGATGAATGATATTTAAGCGTATTAACCCCCTGATGGCACCTGATCTAAGCGGTTGGATTTCACGGTGCGCTTAGCGGGCGTATATGTCATTAAAGCGTATTGATACGTGCTTTTAATTGCTGATAGTCAATATATTATGTAGATTTTGTTTGTTTTTTTTGTCAATATTTTGATAGCTTTGCTTGTCCGGCAGACAGGAAAACCCGCCGGTCATCCACGTGATCATTTTCCATATCCGTTGAACAGATCAGCAGACCCGGTTATACCGCCGGGAGGTATTTAGCATAAGTAGCAGGCTGTCAGTACTATCACCAGATAAATACGGTTCCGGATGATCCGTTTTTATTATTAACCATAAATATCGAAACCTATGAATTAAGAAAACCTTCCCGCATTGGCATCTATCATTTATTAACAAAAAAAATCCTTCAATGAAAAAAATTTCACTGGGGCTTGCCCTATCGGGCATTCTTTGCCTCGCCTTTTATTCCTGTAAAAAGAACATTTATGATGAAACGGATGGCAGTAACAAAACAACTGCCAGGGCTGCGGAATCGGTAAGCGTCTGGATGACCACTGGTGACCAGAGCCGGTTGCTGCAGCAGCAGAGCAACGTAGTCTTTGGCCCGGATGGCGGCGGTGGAGGTACGGTCATTACCGTGAATGAAGGCAGCACTTTCCAGAATATCGATGGTTTTGGGTACACGCTTACACAGGGTAGTGCTAAGTTAATTAACAACTTACCTGCCGGTACGCAGAATTCCCTTTTAAATGAACTTTTTAATCCCGCAACAGGTATCGGTCTTTCTGTTGTCCGCATTGGTGTGGGCGCAACTGACCTGAGCGATTATTCATACTCGTACCGCGATGGCGCCTCCTTTAGCCTGGCCGGCCCGGATTTGACCTATACGATCCCCATCCTGAAAAAGATCCTGGCTATCAATCCAAATATAAAAGTGCTGGCTACGCCGTGGTCAGCGCCGCGTTGGATGAAAACCAACGGGTCATTTGTTGGCGGTACCTTAAAGGCGGAAAACTATGAGAGCTATGGGCAATACTGGCTGGATTATATGAACGCTATGCGCGCGCAGGGCATTGAGATCTGGGCTATTACTCCCCAGAACGAGCCGGAAAACCCGTACAATGAGCCTAGTATGACGCTCACCAAGGAAAACGAGCTGGGCCTCATCAATGACTTTATTGGTCCTAAACTGCGGGGAGCTGGTTTTAATTGTAAGATCATTTGTTTTGACCACAACTGTAACAATACAGAATATCCGACTTTTGTGGCTAATAACAGCCCCTACGTGGACGGATCTGCATTTCACCTGTACAGCGGTAACATTTCCGCTATGACAACAGTGAAAAATGCCACCAACAAAAACGTGTATTTTACGGAGCAGTACACTGATAAGAACGGCAGTTTTTCAGGTGATTTCTCCTGGCACGTACAGAATGTAGTTCTAGGGTCATTAAATAACTGGTCAAAAGCAGTGTTAGAGTGGAACCTGGCCAGCGATTCCAATGCAGGCCCTCATACCCCCGGTGGCAGCAGCGTTTCCATGGGTGCAATCGCTATTGATGGTACCAATATCACCCGGAGAGTGGGTTATTACATCATTGCACAAGTATCCAAATTTGTACAGCCTAATGCGGTGCGTATTGCATCCAACAGCTCAGGCAGCATCCAAACCACGGCTTTCCAGAACAGCGACGGCTCTAAGGTCTTAGTGGCATTTAACAGCGGCGGACAAACTACAATTAAGGTAAAATGGGGCAATCAGGCCTTTAACTATACCATACCCGGCGGTGCTGCAGTTACCTTTAAATGGGCTGGTACCAACACTGGCGGTGGCGGTGATGGCGGTAATGGCGGTAACGCGCCTGTTGGGCAGAATATTACCCTCAAAGGTTTCAACAACATGTATGTGAGCAGCGAAAATGGAACGCAAGCCATGAATTGTAACCGTCCTGTTGCATCCGGATGGGAAACTTTCACTGTGGTAGATGCTGGCGGCGGTAAGATCGCGCTGATGTCTCAGGGAAAATATGTTTCATCTGAGAACGGCACGCAAGCTATTACCTGTAACCGTACCGCCATTGGCGATTGGGAGAAGTTTGACTGGATCCCTACTACAGACGGAAAGGTATTCCTGCGGGGCAACAACGGCATGTATATAAGTTCTGAGAACGGTACGCAGGCAATGACCTGCAACCGTCCCACTGCATCAGGCTGGGAAGCCTTTAGCGTAAATCAATAACCAACTGAAAAACCTGGTTAGCCTGCCCGGGCTTGTCCCGGGCGGGTTAGCTTATATATATGCTATGAGATGCTTATTATCCGCTGCTGTTATCATGTTCAGTGTTGGTATTGCTAAGGCGCAGGACCATACGCCACTACTGGAGTTTGCGCCATCAGGCGGCTACCAGTTCACCGACCTGCATTGGTCCATAGCAGGAAATACCAGCGGGCAATCGCCTAACGTGCTTTCAGAGGTGAAATGGCGTAAATTAAGCGGTCCTTTATTTAATGGCAGGTTACAGCTGAACCTCCATGAACGCTTATTTATAGGCGGCGAATTGGCCATTTGCCAGGTAAGGTCCGGAACGGCCACAGATCTGGACTATGCCGGTGATGACCGGCAGCAGCCCACGTATAACGTACAATTCGACAGCGATGAGGGCCATACGAACGCGTACCGGTTCTACGGGGGATATAATCTGCTGGTAAATAAAAAATACAGGCTGGATGTTTTCGCCGGTTATGCCATCAATAAAGAGTTCCTGTTCCTGCTTAAACATGATGAATATGTGCCTGGCCAGCGAAACCTCCGCTCTACCTATCACACCAGTTGGAAAGGCATTTCAGGCGGGCTATCCGGCTTTTACCAGATAACGCCCCGGTTACAGGTGGCAGGAGAGCTGCAGTACAGCCAGCTGAATTATACCGCATCCGCAGACTGGAACCTGGTAGCCGCTTTTCAACACCCGGTTAGTTTCCGGCAGCACGCAAAAGGATTTGATATAAAAACCTCCTTAAGCGCCATTTACCGCCTTAACCGCTGGCTGTCATTATCGGTAGCAGGCGCTTACAGCCATGCGGAAACCGGCAGCGGTATTGACGAGTTGTTCCTCGATTCCGGGGATATACAAACAACCCGGTTCAACGGCGCTTTCAGATACGTAAAAACTATTACAGCGGGGATGCTTATCCAGCTTTGAAGGGACTGCTTATGTTCTCAGGATAAGATCTGTCCAGCTGGCTTCTTTGTTCTTTTTAACGCATGCTTTTTGCTGATCCAGCAGGCCTTTTACGCGCTTTGCATACGACCAGCAAGTGCTTTGGCGTATATCGGTCCTTTCTGAGATCTGATAGGAAGATATATTACCCCTGGTGGTATATACCAGGTATGTAATGTAAAATGCTTTATTGATCGATATACGGTTATTTTCAAAGATAGTGCTCTGCATAGGAGACTCTTCATAGGCGCATTTATTACACCTGCGGCTGTATGGCCTTAGTCCCTCGCTGTAATTCACGTAGCCGCATTTTCTGCATTTGAATCCCTTGCTCCATTTCAGATCCGCCAGCAGCTTATAACATTCCTCGCGATCAGGATATTTTTGACTAAATTCCTTAAACGAAAGTTCCGCAGACTTAATGCGGGCGTCGGTGATCTTTTCGATGTTCGATTTAAGCTCAATATTGTCTTTTTCCAGCAGCTTGTTCATCCGGGCAATTTCCTGTGCTTGCTCCTGCAGCAGTCCGGCTTGTACCTCCAGTTCCCGCGTGCGTTCCGCCACCTGTTCTTCCAGTTGCTGGTTAACGAATGCCTGCAGCTCCAGGTTACGTTGCATATGGTAGATGGCATTGTCCTGCGCCTGTTTTTTCTCTTTCCGGTAATGACCTACCTGGTCGCCAATAGAAAAGGATAACAGCACCATCTCCATCAGAAAACCAAAGCCCATGCTGTAATGCCCGGCGGCGCCTGGTATTCCCCGCAGGAAGCCTAATACCATTACCAGCTTTGTCACCGCAGCCACCAGTAAGAACGCGTATCCCAATACGAAGAACCGGGCCGGTTTGAAGCCTTTGCGCCAAATGATAATACCGGTGAGGAACGCCACGGAGAGCGGTATGAATTCCAGGAATTTATACATGAACCACTCTCTTTTAACAAAGAGGCAAATCGCGAAATAAAGCGTACGTATAACAATGATCCAGTTAATGAGCCGGTAAAGGGTATAATTTTGCCTTCTTACGCGCAGCAGCGTTTGGGTAAATATCAGCGCGAACACGCTCACGCCATATAACGCAATGCCGTACACATATTCATTCCATACCGGCGCATCCGGCCATATGAACTGAAAGGCGATGCCGTCCGTGCTCATCTCATAGATGCCCACACTCATAATATACAGGATGTAATAGATATACTGCTTAAGACCGGTAGCCAGGGCCATCACCAGGTTATATAAACAGAATGCCAGTATGATCCCGTAAAACAGGCCGTAGGTGATATATTCCACCAACGCGTAATTAATAAAATGTGTCACCGAACGGTACACAATAATTACATTGACCTGGTTGATGGACCGGATCCTGAAATAACAGACATAGGAACCTTTGGGCAGCGCTGGTAGCAGGAACTCAAAGTTTTTATGCCGGTAGAGCCGGTCCCTGAAATGTTCGCCCGCCCCGGAATGGGCGCGGGTATATTTACCGGCGGCATCAGGGATATACACGGTGATATCATCCGTAGTTTGATCAAAGAATTCGATCAGCGCCTGGTTGGGGCTAAGGGGATAGGAGATGTTTACCCGCACCTTATACCAGTAGGCAGACTGACGGTTGAAATTTGCCGGGTACCAATGGGTATTAGGTAAAAACGCGGCTGCTGCGTCTTTGGCGCAGATATCTTCAAAGCGCATGCGCCCGGAGGGGTCTTCCAGCCAGGTGATCTCAGTGCGGTTAAAAATATGCTCGGCAGTGGTGTTGTTAATACTTACAGCCTGTTGGGCCTTTACGCCCGGTAATAGACAGCAGCAGAGAACGGCCGTTAGATAAAGGTTTGCATAGGTCATTTTGAAGGGTTTCACGATTCAGTACTGGCTACCGAATGTACCAAAGTTTTTTAGATTTTGTGCAGCGATACGTTTCAGAGATAGGAGATGTTCAAACGGTAGAAAAGGTTACAGGGTTACATGATTGTTTATACGGAGCTCGCTTCGGTATTTGTTTTAGAGGTGCCGTCATCTTCAAAAATGATAGTCCCTTGCAACTGTTGGATTTCTTCAGCTGAAAATTGTTCTAGCTTTAATATACGGCTACCGGATTTAAGGAATTTTCGTATGGCTGTATGTGGGTAGAATATATGTTGGACAATATTTCCAAACTTTTCATTGCTCTCTCTTCTCAGGATATTGGCAGCCTGCTCATATTTTTCCTCCGTGATATTTTTCCTATTTAACGCAAAGGCAATTGAGATGCCACTACTAGCTACAGTGATCGGATATTTGCTGGTCACTTTTAGACATGTCACATAATCTGGAAAGCGAATGGCTGTATTGACTGCTGCTGCGCGTTCAACCAGTTCATCCACTTGTCGTCGCACGGTAATTGGTCGAAAAGATTTAAAGAATTTCCTATGAACGAGCACTTGTCCTCGCATAGTAATGGTCCAGTAGGTTTCTTTTCCCCATTTTTGCAGATAGCCTCGTTGTTCTAGGAAAGAGAGCGTTTCCAAGGTTTGCTGTCTGTCGAGTTTTAAGCAATGAGACGCCGTCTTAACAGATATGAACTCCTGTTCCCTTTTTTTAAACAGTGTTCGTATTTTTTTTAGCTTTATCATTACCTTTAACTCATGATGTTTGTATTAGAATCAATATTAGGTTTTATTATCAATATTTTTTCTAGCTACGTTTATGAAAAACTGGCCTCTCTCTTAAAAAATGCCTCAATTTTGATATTAAAGAAGCAGGTGCTCTATGGATTGCAATCCCTTGTTTCTATCAATTGGATATTTGATTGTTATGCATCGTTCTTTATTTTGATGCATGTAACGGCAGATTGGTTGTTGTATCTTCTTACCATGCTGATAATTCCTAAAATGTTGATAATGAATAGAATGGCGGACTATTTGAGAAAGGGATTATCCAACGACAACAGGAAAATAATCAAAAAAAATCATAAAATATTCTTTATCAAACGTTTAAGAGTGAAGTTAGATTTATTTCAAACAAATTTTTATTTTCCATATTTCACCATTCGTTAGTAATATGCTGATATGGACTGCATTGGACTAATTTTTGAATTTCTGATAAGTCTTCTCTCCAGTTGGGTATACGAAATGCTCGCGACTTTGAAAAAAAACGCCTCGTTTAGTAAAAAATACATCGATACAAAATTCTAATCCCATGCCTCTTTTAGTTATTAATATTCAATTGTTTATAAACTGATCGTTTTTGTTCGAGGAAACTTACCATTTAATAATCAGCCCCTGTGCTTGGTTACTCTTCATCTAAACCATTGTATAACAATTCCTACAAGCTTTAATTCCTTTAAATTGCTATAAAAATTATGTCCGGATCCCATATGAAATGTATTAAATAAATGATTTTTAATTAATTAAGTATGGATTCAGTAAAACTGGCGGAATTTCTTTTTACTCGCATACGACAGACAATCGTGCAAAAACGATATATAAAGGAGGTGAAAATTGGTTATTCATATGGTGAGAGCTACGGTAACACCTATATTACAGTAACGTACTCTTTATTAGCAAATGACGATTTTAGAAAGTTGCCCCTTCTAGACCAGCATACTATGTTTCAGGGAAGCACCCATTATATTTATTCACTTTCTTCCAATGCTCAGCGGTACGAACGGTATAAAATTAACCGCATAATTGCATTCAAAAATATATATGAAAGTGTCACTGCGTATGCTACGCTTCAACTGGAAGCTAACTTATTACCGGATACGGCAATCAAAATTGACAGCATCCATCTTTGGCCCAATGTGAATTATGCTGAAAAGTATCTGAGCGAGCTAGTTGATAGACAACATTTTTACCCTCACATTGATGAAATGGGAACAAATATTTGGCAATGGGAACCTCTTCATCAATTGGCATTGGAATCAAAGAAGGAATTATTGGGGGAAAGACGTTTCATAAGTGATCTTGAGATTTTTGAATCTTGTGGCTTTTCTACTACTACAACTCGCAGGTATATTATTCATAGCCGTATCCCCATTAAAGTGAAAGGCTTAAAGATTATAAATCTAGTCTTGATCTCCGTGCCTGCATTACTCCACGCATTAAAAACAAACAATTCTCCGGACGGCTATTCATTCCACTTCCCTGGACTTATTGAATATCTCTATAATAATTACCTACCGGATGAAAAGGCAACCATTATTCAACAAAAGGTAGCTGCGTATCTACGCGATTTTATTATTCAAATAGGGGACTTGATAGAACTGAATGACAACCGTGTCGTCCAGGTAGTATCTGTAAACATGGACGCGGCTTATCTCATACATGTTACGTATTCTATTTTAAAAAGTGATCTGCAACTGGGGGACCGTACCCGCACTGTGAACATTTCCTACATATCTTCAGTATTGAAAGCCGCTGATTTTAAAGAATACCTCCACAATAATTCCATTAAACGTTTGTCATTGTTAAAAAGATGGATGGAGAAAAGGAAAATGAAAGTAGTAAAGCAGCAGTTCATTCCGGATGTTAGGTGAAAAAACGTATAAGTAATATTGTCTGCCTGCTTCTAATTATTATTCATCTTTCCATGGTCGTAACTAATAATTCTTGAAATCCGCCAGGCATTATCCTTTTTTTGCCATACATGTATAAACTTGTACGTCCCGCTTACGTGTTCGCTTTGCCCGGGATTCGTATGATAAAAACGGTGGACGCCTATCTCCAGCGCGCCATAATCGCCAAGTTTATGAACTTCTAACGTGTTTTTAAGCAGTTGCCGCCTGATACGGGCTTTTTTCTGGGTGAGCTCCCGCATGGATTGCATTTCTTCATCTAAATAATGTAACCCGCCTAAGTCGTGATAGAATTCGAAATCATTGGTCAAATATTGCCGGTAGGCAACTGTGTCGCAACGGTTGAATGCGCTAAAGAAGATGCTGTCTTGCATAAGGATCTCTTTATAGAGCTCAGTTTGAGCTGCATCAGTGGTGACGTTTTGCCCGCAGACGGTTCTAAGTGAAATAACAATTAATGAAAGGATCAGTATTAATCTATGTATCATGGCATGGAAAATATACTAAATTGATGCAAATATTAACTAAAATAGGGAAAAGGCTATATATTTCGTATATCTTAGTTACAGCGATTTTGCTGAGAAGAGGCAGGTAGTGTAAGCATATGCTAAGCCTTTATTACCTAAACGCAGAATAAATGTTAGACCAGGATTTTTATCAATTTTTGGAATACGGGATATGCCAGGCGTTCAACAATTCACCGGATGAAGAGATCAAAGGCTTTTGGTGTGATGGTGTGATGCCATCCGCTGCGAACCCCGGTTTGATAGGACGGAAAATTGAATTGAAGGCCTTTATAGGTAAAGACGGACAATCAGCTTACGAATTGATTTTGAAGCTTGGCAATAAAGCCCTTAGCAGATACTCCAGGCAGCTGGATTTAAAAGAATGTATTCCAGATACGGATAACCCAAACTGGTTTTATATCGATACAAAAAAACGGACAATGGAGATTCAACTTGATTAAAAAAAATCTTCTTCAGCTGTCAGGCCCAGTTCGGATTTAATTAGCAACGACAGACTTTAGCGCAATCTTCGCAAATTCAACACTGCCCGTTGTCGATTCATTTGAAAATATAATATCCCCCAGCATTTTCTTTGCCACTTCTTTTTCGCCATTTTCGTTGAGAATAATAGCTTTATTGATAAGTAACATGCCCTTTGTGTCAGGATCCGGGTCTTTTGACAGACCAGTGTTGATTGCTGCCAGCCGCAATGTGCTATCCTCTGTTAAGGTAGCTAGTTCCTTCCATGCGGGGGCATATGCAGGCGCCTGCTCCGTAATTGCTTTTGCAATCTCCATTTTCTTTGCGGGATCATTCGTCCATTCTATCTGGATGTATGCCATATACAACCCGGCCGGGAATTTTCCCGTTTTCTCTCCCTCAAGTGAATATATGGCCGTTTTTGCAGTGAAAAAACCTTTAGGCTCCAGCCTGTCTGTTTGCTGATAATATTCCAGGGCTTTTGCCGGATCACCTTTTAACAGGTATGTAAAAGCCAGATCGTATACGGGGTAGGGCCAGGTTGGTTCCATCTTCATGGCTTCCTCCAGCTTTTTGATAGCTTCATCATATTTACCGGATCCCCCAAGGGCCCTCGCTTCATCGTGCAATTGCTTTGCCGCTATTTGAACGGTGTGTTTACTCATAATTTCAACATTTACATCGCCTGTATAGTGGCTAAGATCGCTTTTGCTGATCGTATGTCCGGCCTGGTCTTTATAGATGATTTCATTACTGCTTTCACATGCGGAAAAGAACAAAGCTATTAAAACAGGAATGTAGGCTGTTTTCATGGATCGTCGCTTACTAGGTATTAGAGATGTGGCAAATATAGGGACTATTATTAGAAAGTTTCTTCCATATCTCCCGCCGCGCCCTTTGAGAGGCAGCCGCTCTTCCCCTGTAACGCAACATACGCGGCCGGCGCGGATTAACAGCCGGTATCGGAATAACAACGGTAGACCTGGCTTTTAACTGGATAATGGCCGGCAATCTCCTGGCCGTTGAAACTGCTTTTTCCACCGGTTTTAAATTAGCCTTGCTAGCCCCTGGCTTAAGCTTAACATCACGCTCCACCTCTTTCCTCACATACGCCGCTTCCAGCGTCGCCCGCACTGTGGCCTCATCTATACCATCCCGCAGCAAACGCATCGCTTCTCCGGTAAGCGCCTGGTAACGCGCCCGTTTCCGTTGCATACCCGGTAACTGCCGGTAAATAGCCGATCCTATTACTGACGCCTGCGCCATCCATCCGGCATATTCCATGGTACGCCTGAATGTCGCGGTTCTTTTGACCCGCCGCGCGCTCAAACTGCTCTTTTTTCTCACATAGTATTTGCCATCCCTTTTATAATAGGTACGGCCATCAATCGTGCCCTCTATAAAAACCGGGCCTTTTTGCTTTGCCATGATCACATTTTTTTTGTACCCGGCAAATGTAAAATCGCCTGTTATGCCACCCAAATGAAGCGAACGTTTTGATCGTTTTTGATACAAAATGATCAGTTTTGATCAAATGTGTACCGGGTGGGCTGCTACCCGCACAATACTCCCCGTAAGGCCGCCAACCCGTACCCTCCATTGGTCAAAAGCGCTCGATACTTTGCTTAATAGCGTTCAAACCCGGTGTCTTCCGGCTATTAAAAGCGTTCACCACTAAGGGATCTAAGCGTTCCCTGCTTTAGACACAAGCACATGAACCGTCGTACCCATCCCTTATTATTGACGCAAACACCCCCTAAACTAGAACCCCAGCCGGGTTAACTTTATACAGCTATTGATCCAATACAATTTTTTGTTATGAAAAAGCAGGTATTATTCATACAAGGAGGTGGCGATAATGGTTATGAAGCAGATGCGCCATTGGCAGACTCACTGCAAGCCGCATTAGGCAAAGATTATGAACTGAGCTATCCCCAACTCCAAAGCGACAAGAGCGCTCCGGATTTTGGATGGCCCCGGCAGATCGGTGAAAAGATCAATGAATTTAAAGAGGATCTCATCCTGGTGGCCCACTCAGTAGGCGCCTCCCTCTTATTAAAATACCTCTCTGAGACAAAGATCACCAAAAATATAAACGGCATTTTCCTGATAGCCACCCCATGGTGGAGCGGCGATAAAGACTGGGTGCAAGGTCTTAAACTGCAGGAAGACGTTGGCAACAAGCTCCCGGAGCATATTCCCATCTTTCTATATCATAGCATGGATGATGAGGTCGTACCATTTGACCATCTCGCCATATATGCCCGTAAGCTACCACAGGCAGCCATCCATGCAATAAAAAATGGCGGTCATCAATTTAATAATGACCTGCAATTTTTAGCGGAGGAGATCCAAAAACTAAAAGACCTTAATTAATTCATTATGAAGATCAAAGCATATGCAGTCATGGAAAAAGGGGGTAAACTAACCCCTTTCTGCTATGAGAAAGCGCTTGGTAAAAATGATGCGCTTGTTAGGATCACCCATTGCAGCATTGCCCGGGGCGATATTCAATTTATGAATGATGATTGGGGTGACACAAAATTCCCCGTAGTGCCAGGGCATGAAATTGTTGGAATAGTGGAAGATATTGGAGCAAACGTTACAGGTCTGCAGCCCGGTGACCGGGTTGGTATTGGCTATCAGCAGACAGCATGTTTTAAATGTGAGTTTTGCAGGGCCGGGAATGAGCAATTTTGCCCTGATCAGCAGGTGATAGGGGTGCATTGTCATGGCGGCCTGGCGGAACATATTATCACAGACAGCAGATTCGTATTCAAATTGCCTGCAAGCCTCGATGCGGCAAGATCAGCACCGTTAATGTCATCAGGGGTGACCGTATATACAGCCATCCGCAAGGCCAACTTGCCGGATAATGCCGTTACAGGAGTGCTGGGCGCTGGCGGGCTTGGTTTGCTGGCTGCCCGGTTCCTGCAGAAAATGGGGCATCAGGTAAGCGCATTTTCCCATTCCCCCGGCAAAAAGCAGTTGATAGAACAATCCGGCGCAGCATACCTGGATAGTTCCAACGAAAGCAATCTGTCAAGCTTGCAACAGAAATTTGATTTTATCCTCTCCACCTTAAATGTAGATTTCAATATAAACACCTATTTAAAACTATTAAAACCACAAGGGAAATTTGGGGTGGTGGCTTCCCCTCTGCAGCAGCAACCAATCAGCATTGGCTTATTATATGATTATGCGCAGCGTACCATTTATGGTAATTATGTAGGCAGCCGTAAAGACATGGTAGATACGTTGGATTTTTCAGCCAGGAATAATATGGAATGTATGGTGGAGGTGCTGCCGTTTTCTGAAATGGACACGGCTATAGCAACACTTAGAAACCAGCATACTCCGGTAAGGCTGGTATTGGAACATCGCTAAAAATGTGATGTAGATCACATAGGCGTCAGGAACTTCTTCCTTTACTTTGTCGTACGGTGCAAAAAGAGAATAACAAAAGCGTACACAAAAATGTTAAGTCTTAGAGCGTACGATAAAAACTTAAAGCTGATGCCAACTAATTCCTCCCTTCACATGCCGGCCCTTGGGTTTGGCACCCTGATCCCCGATGCGGCCACCACCATAAGCGCCACCAGAGACGCGCTAAAAGCCGGGTTCCGCCACTTCGATTGCGCGGAGCGGTACCGGAACGAGCGCGAAGTGGGTGAGGCGTTGCAGGCAGGACTTGCCGCCGAAGGCATTCCCCGCGAGGATATTTTTGTTACCACTAAATTGTGGAATACCAATCACCGGCCTGAACGGGTCGAAGCCGCATTTGAAGCAAGCCTCAATAGACTCCGGCTCAACTACCTGGATCTGTATCTTATTCACACGCCATACGCATTCCAGCCAGGGGAGGAGCAGGACCCACGGGATCAGCACGGGAATGTCATCTATGATGATGGGGTTACGTTGATCGATACCTGGAAGGCAATGGAACGGCTGGTGGACGGTGGCAAATGCAGGGCTATCGGCTTGTCTGATGTTGGCCTGACAGAGCTCCGGACTATCTATGAAGCTGCAAGGATCAAACCAGCCGCGGTGCAGGTAGAATCACATCCTTATCTACCGGAAACCGAGCTGCTCGAATTCTGCAAGGAGAAAGGGATCACATTTCTGGCTTTTGCGCCATTGGGCCACGGCATAAGGCCGGGACCGCTCGAAGACCCGGTGGTGCTGGCGGTTGCTGCGCGGGTGGGGAAAACGCCGGCCCAGGTGTTGCTGGCCTGGGCGGTACAACGGGGCACTGCTATACTCACTACGCCCAAATCAGCAGCCCGCGCCCGGGAGAATTTCGATGTCTCTCCCTTGCCGGAAGATGCATTTGATGAGATCAGCCGCATTCAGACCCGGCAGCGGCTGAATGAAGTGGTAAAAACCGGGGTACCGGGTTTCATCGCAAAAGGTAGCTAAAAACCATTTGAGGCGCCGGCCTGGCGAACACAGTGGGTGCAGTCCAACGACTGACGATCAGCGATCATTTTAGTGGATAAACAAGGATCACCACGGGGCCCAATTGATCCGTTATTCCCCGGGTAGATTCTTTATTGGCATTGTATTCTCCCAGGTAACTATTTGCCAGCACATACAATTTATCTCCAAGTACGGCAGCGGTCGTGGGATCATGAAATAACGCATTCCCAATATCGATGGCTTGCTCTTTTATAATACCATCCCCTCCGCTATTCAGCGAATATTGCATGATTGCATTGTCTTTATTGGTAGCGCCGCCATTGTATACTCCAATGATATGATGGTTCCAGTATGCCAGCCCATCCAGATTGTATGCCTTGGTGGAGTCTGCATAACCTTTTAAGGGCATTAGTTTTTTAGACGGCAGATCCAATTGCATTAACCCATGGCTATAGGTTGCGATATACACTTTCCCTTTTTCATTGTATGTGATCCCATTGGGAAAGGTTATAAGTGAATCCCTGAGAAACATGTCCAGCTTTTGTTTTACAGGGTCCACCTCGTACAGGGCTGCAGCATAGGTGTCCGTAATATATATCCTGCCATTTGGATGAAGGATAAGATCATTGAACAAATGACGTGCGGTATCTTCCGTCACATATTTTTGTTTTACCGCTCCTGTCTTTATATCAAACGCATGTACGCAGGATATGAACCTGTTTTCCTGCTTTTGATTGGATACTACCCATAACCATTGCTTTTTTGCATCTATCTTCATACCAAGCCCTTCGCGGAATCCATCCTGCCCGCTGCTGATAAGATCTTTATGTGATCCGTCTTTATTGATGGCGAGGATTTTTTGTAAGGCAATGCTGCTTACATAGATGGTTCCGCTGGCAGGGTCCAGGGTAATGCCTTCGGGTATGACGTCTTTCTCTGTGTGAGTGGTGATTACTTTCACGCTGGATTGGGCGGCAATGCCCGAAGTTATCAGCAGAAACACCAGGCTAAATAAGTATCTTTTTAAATAGACACGCTTATCCATGTGCCAAATTTATCTAATCTCCCGTGATTAATTGGCAGTGGCCAGCATTTTTTAAGCTGATGGGAGAAATTGCGTATATTGTCTGATATAGCCCATAACCCGAAACAATTATGAAACGAAGAGCCCTCCTCAAACAGCTTGCCATTTCAGTTCCTGCGTTGGCAATAACAAGACATTTGAATGCTGCTGCTAACATTATTCCCGGTATTGGTCAGATGATACAGAAAGGCCCTTTCCAGCCCTCCTGGGATTCCCTTTCCGCATACCAGGCGCCTGATTGGTTCCGTAACGCAAAGTTCGGGATGTGGGCACACTGGGGGCCGCAGTGCCAGCCGGAAGCAGGCGATTGGTACGCCCGGTCCATGTATATAGAAGGCAGCAGCCAGTATAAGATACACCTCGAAAAATATGGTCATCCTTCCAAATTTGGGTTCAAAGATGTTATCAATACCTGGAAAGCGGACCAGTGGGACCCTGAAGAGCTGGTAGCGCTTTATAAGAAAGCCGGCGCCAGGTATTTTATGGCGATGGCTAATCATCACGATAATCTCGATCTATTCAATAGCCGCTACCAACCGTCCTGGAATTCCACGAAACAAGGCCCTAAAAAAGACCTCATCGGCGGTTGGGAAAAAGCAGCCCGCAGGAACGGTTTGCCCTTTGGCGTAAGCATACACGCGGCACACGCCTGGAGCTGGTACGAAACAGCGCAACAAGCGGATAAAACAGGCGCTTTTGCTGGGGTTGCCTATGATGGCAAGCTTACAAAGGCAGACGGCAAAGGCCTTTGGTGGGATGGGCTGGACCCGCAGGAACTGTATGCGCAGAACCATCCTTTAAGCGAAGGCAGCGGCGATCCCCGTACAATCCACCAGCAATGGAACTGGGGCAATGGAGTATATGTGCCTTCAAAGGCATATTGTGAGAAATTCTTTAACCGGACCATGGATCTTATTGATTCCTACAATCCAGACCTGCTTTATTTTGACGATACAGCTTTGCCGCTCTGGCCTGTCAGCGATGCCGGATTACGTATCGCGGCCCATTTATACAATAAAAGTATAAAGCAGAAAGGAAAACTGGATGCCGTTATTTTTGGCAAGATCCTCGATGAGCAACAGCGCAAATGTATGATCTGGGACATTGAGCGCGGTCAAAGCAACCAGATAGAGCCGCTGCCATGGCAAACCGACACCTGCATTGGTAGCTGGCACTATAACCGCGATATTTATGATAAGAAACGGTACAAAAGCGCGCAGACCGTTATCCAGATCCTCTGTGATGTGGTAAGCAAAAACGGCAACCTGCTGCTTAATATCCCTGTAAGGGGTAATGGCGCTATCGATGAGCTGGAACGCGGCATTGTCGTGGAAATAGGCCAGTGGATGGCCCTGAACAGCGATGCGATCTATGACACCAGACCATGCAATGTATTTGGGGAGGGGCCGGCGATGGAAGATGCGGCGCCGCTATCCCGGCAGGGATTTAATGAAGGAAAAGGAAAACCATTCACTTCGGCGGATCTACGTTTTACAACGAAAGGGGATCATATTTATGCCATTGCCCTGGGATGGCCGGAATCTGGAAAGCTAACTATCAAAAGCATGAAAGAAGGCAGCGCATTGGTGAAAAAAAGCATCTCCGGCGCCCAACTGCTGGCAACGGGCGAGAAACTTTCCTTTACCCGCGACCAGCAGGGCTTGCATATCACGCTTCCTGAAAATAGGCCTGCATTGTCCTACGCAACGGTCTTTAAAATTTCCTGATACGCGCTCTTTCGTCCTGCGACCCGCTTTCCGCTGTTCTCTGGTTGGCGCGCGTAGTACCAAACGACCGTGAATAACTAACCTTTATGATCTGTGACCGGGTACTTTCTGTGCTGAAGGGCACGCGGCTTTTCAGATTAAACGCCTCTTCGGTAATGGCGCCGTAATTGTTGACGATACGTATAGTTTTAAAGATATCCAGTACTGATAACTGCAGCGTTCCCCTGTTCCGGGACAGCTCCTTTTTTACGCCGCCATTCACGGCGCCGTAACCATTTACTTTTTTAGATCCGTCGTAGGCTGTGGAGTTATACCAGCCTGATATTTCAATGGCGTAACTCCGGGGCAGTGTAAACAGCTGGCTAAAGTTAACAGCATAAGCGAGATACGATTTTTCAACCGGGCGGGCCGTATAGTCGAGTTTAAACTGCCTCCAGCCGCCGGTAAAACCATAGTTCATCGTATACCAGCTGCTGATCTTAACCGGCATATTGGTTTGAAAGCTGAGATTATCCTGGTAAATAAGGTTCTGAGGTGAAAGCACCATAAGATCGCCGGCAGCATTCGCCGAGATCTGGTAGCGGGCAATCGGGTAGTCATCCCTGCTTGCCAGTATGGAGAAATTGTATTGCCTGTAATTCATACCTATTTTCAGGGTATTGGTAATGGTAGGGCGCAATAAGGGGTTGCCCGTTTCAACCGATGTGGGGTCACCATATACCACAAACGAGGCCAGGTCATTATAGGTGGGGCGGCTGATCCGTTTGGTATAGGATAATAACAGGTCCGAACGCTCGTTGGCTTTCCAGGTTAAAAATAGGGTAGGGAACAGTTTGCCCAGTTTCCGGTCGGCAATGATTGCTTTGGTGTCAAGCTCATTCATTTTGGTACGGGAATACTCGTAGCGTACACCGGCAGATAGCTCAACCCGCGCGCTCAACTGTGCGTTCAGGGAGGTATAGGCCGCCCACATGTTTTCTTTCATGATCATATGATTGTTCGTTGTTGACCGGCTTACCCATTGCCCGTTCTGCAGGCTTTCTATACCGGACAGGCTGGTATTCTTTGTAAAGGCGCCCTTAACGCCGGTTTCCAGTTTCAGCGCCGGCGAAAGGGGCTGCATATAATCTATTTTGCCAACAGCTACTTGGATCCGCGAGTTGGATGTGCCTCGCTGATCCGGAGAAAACCGGGGATCATTACCCGGGGGAGGATTTCCGTTCTGATCAAGGAAAATGCTGTATACATTAGTGGGTTTGTTATTTGTATAGTACAGATGGTCGGCTGCTATATTGAGCTGTCCGCCACCCGCCAGCGTCTTTTCCGCAAACAGGCTGCTGATCAGGTTATGCCATTTGTTCACGCCTTTGATATCCGCATCCAATATATACTTTGATCCCGTTTCAACATCATATTCAGCATGGTTGACCACATGTTCAGAAACATGACTGTAATTATAACTAACGCTGCCGCCAAGGGTATACGAGCGGATGCGGGCGTCAAAGCCGGCATTCACATTATGGCTGTTCATAGTGGGTTGTATATCGCTCCGGGCTAAAGAGGCCGTATACCCGCCCAGCACCGGCACATTATCAGTAGCCAGGGAATACCAGTCTACATTGCTTCTGTCGCGCGAGTAAGTGTAAGCGCCATATACATTGGTATTGCCTATATTATGCGCCAGGCTCGCGCTGCCGGATGCTTTTTCTGCCCAGCCATAACCGCCGGTGAGGGAAATGGAGCCCTGGTCCCTGTTCTTCTTCAGCACAATATTGATCATACCGGCGCTGCCCTCCGCATCATACCTCGCCGGAGGTGTTGTCATTAATTCAATTTTCTCAATATCATTTGCGCTCATTCCTTGTAACAGCGTAAGTAATTGATCGCCGGAGAGGCGCATTAGTTTACCATTCACCATTACCATCACCCCATTTTTGCCGTTCAATGCAATGCTGCTAGCCCTGCGGTCGATAGCAACGCCCGGCGAGCGCTCCAGCACCTCCATCACAGAGCTGCCTTTGGTCAATACGCTGCTGCCCACATTCACCACCATACCATACTGTTGTTGCTGAAGAAGGGGCCGCTCTGCCCGTACTACCACTTCGCTCAATTGCTTTGATTGTGCTGTCAGTACCTGGTTGCCAAAATTCCTGTTGCTATCAGTTGTTGTCAGCACAAATACAGCTGAATGGGCGGTTATATAACCTATATAGCTGAAACGTAAAATATAGCTGCCCGCGCCAATATCTTCCAGCTGATAGGCGCCCTGTTCATTCGTAAGCGCAGCTTTTACCAGCGAGCTGTCTGCGCTTTTCAACAGCAGTACATTGGCATAGGGAATTGGTTGGCCATCCGGCAGGGATACTTTTCCGGATACCTGGGCAAAGGCTTCCGTTAGCAATAATAATAGCAGCAGGCTACAACAGGTAGTTTTCATTATTATCTGTTTTGATGATAACAAAGAAAGCAGTGCGGGAGAACCTAAGGAATTTTGAATGACTATCAGCAGCAGTTAATTGATGAAGCGCATAAAACCGGTCAATTACAGGAAAAATGCCCCCAACAGGTAAATAACGCCATTTACCTGTCAGGTTAAGCAGGTCAGCATTTATTTCATTCCGTTCATATATCCGGCCCCGCAAACCGGTAAAATGAATGTAACTTTAAGCAAGCGCCTTTTTATGATGCTCAACAATAGATCAGGCCTGCACTGGCTTTTAAAGTATAAATTATACCACATCCCTTTCTGGTGCCTGTACCATTACCTTTGGTGGGTGGTAGCGATGGGCAACCCGCTAAAGGCAGCCAGCTATATTTTCATTTTGCCCTACACGGTCAAATTTGCTTTTTACGTTATCTTTCAGGCAGTTGCCGTATACTTCAACCTGTATTTCCTTATTCCCCGTTACCTCGAAAAAAGCCGGTACGCCCTATACATCAGTCTTTTATTGCTCACCATCGGCAGCGCGGCTTCCATCATAGTGTCAGGATATTATTTAGGCGCTTTCGTATCGGGAAAAAGCTTCGAGGCCCTATATGGACCGGGCACTTATTGCCTTTTCTACTTTTTTGGCAATGCGCTGCCTTCTACTTTTGCCAGCATCACCCTTGCCATGAGCATAAAGCTTACCAGGAACTGGTTGCGTACCCGTAAAAGACAACAACTACTGGAAAAGGAAAAACTGGAAACGGAGCTGAACTTCTTAAAGAACCAGTTCAACCCCCATTTCCTTTTTAATACAATTAATTCTATATTTTTCCTCATCCATAAGAACCCGGACAAGGCCTCTGTTTCATTGGCTAAATTTTCGGAATTGCTGCGTTACCAGTTATATGAGTGTAATGATAAACAAATACCCTTAAGTAAAGAGATCACGTACCTCGAGAACTCAATAGCATTGGAAAAGCTGCGGCTCAATAGCAATGTAGCCATTGACTTCCAGGTGCAGCAACAATATGCGGAAGATATGGGTATTGCGCCGTTTATATTAATGACCTTTGTGGAAAATGCATTCAAGCATGTTTCAAAACATACTGACCAGCAGAACTGGATCAGCATTCAACTGAATATAGCGTCGCATACCCTTGATTTTTCTATTTCAAACAGCAGCGCACCGGACCCATTTGGAAACACCAACGGTTACAGCGGTATTGGTCTTAAAAATGTACAAAGAAGGCTCGATCTGATCTACCCCGGAAAATATAAGCTGGATATTCAAAACAAGGATACTGTATTTGCGGTAAAACTGCATGTATACCTGTCTGAGCTTGCAAATCCGCAGCTAATGCCGGATACAGCTTTAATATACAAATAATTGACAATGATCAACTGTGCTATTATAGATGATGAACCGTTGGCCCGGGAAGGTATTGCCAGCTATGTAAGCGATATCAGCTTTCTACAACTGGCAGGGACCTGCGAGAACGTACTTGAATTTATAAAACTGTCGGAACAGCAGCCGGTTGATCTCATTTTCCTGGATATACAGATGCCAAAGATCAGTGGCATAGAGTTCCTGAAGATGCTGCAAAAGCCGCCTATGGTGATCATCACCACCGCTTTTGCGGACTATGCCCTGGAAGGTTTTCAGTTAAATGTACTGGATTACCTGTTGAAGCCCATCACATTTGACCGGTTTTTTAAAGCGGCCGCCAAAGCAAACGACTATTATAAACTCCTTACCCAACCCGCTAAGGCAGAAGGGCAGGATAGTACGGAAACCGCAGACTATTGCTTTATAAAATGCGGCAGTAAGTATGAAAAGATCTTCTTTGACGATATCCTGTTTGTAGAAGGCATGCAGAACTATGTTACCCTTTACACCCGCAAGGGAAAGTATATGACCATGCACTACCTGAAAACGCTGGAACAGCATTACCTGGATAACAGATCATTCATCCGCGTACATAAATCCTATATCGTATCGGTCAGTAAAATAGACAGCATCCAGGGCAATGAGATCTTTATACAATCGCACCGCGTGCCCATTAGCCGTAATTTCCGGGATCAGGTGATGCAGCAGGTGGTAAGCAGTAAACTATGGGATAGGTCCAAGTTATAGGCGCTTCCGCCCGCTGGCGGCTATTTGAGCTAAATTATGCTTATATTAGTATTGCAAAATTACCCCATTATGAAGAAAATAGCCCTGGCCTTTGTAGCGCTATTTGCAGCCACTACGTCCCTTTCCGCGCAAGATTCCACGGGCGCTGCCCAAACTACGCATATCGCAAATATCCTTGACAATTACAGGCTGGTCAATACTTACTTTACGGTGACCGGTTTCCGCCCGGTAGATAATACGGTCGGTAGCCCTTACCTGTACGATGATTGGGGACGCCTTTGGATAGATTCCATGGAAAACAAACCTGTAAAACACTCCGTAGGGTACGAAGCCAATCTGGACCTGGAAAAGAACGCTATCATCATCCGCGCTAGCGGGGGACAGGCATATATACCTGAAAGCGGCAATATTCAGGCATTTCACCTGGTGAAAAATGATGTGCCAGCCCATTTTGTGAACCTGAATATAGACGGTCGTCCGCAATTCGTTCAGCTGATCGCAGCAGGTAAATATTCATTGATCAAAGCAACAAAGATCAGGTTTGAACGTGCCAATTTTGTGGATAAGGGAATGACGCAGACCGGGCATAACTATGACGAATACAGAAGAGAGTATACTTACTATCTCCTGAAGGAAGGAGTCCTTACTAAAATAAACTTTAAAAGAAAAAGCTTTTTAGCTGCCGTGGAAAAGGATCCCGCAGCGTTAACCGCCGCAAAAAAATTTCTTGATAGCAATGATGCGTATTTTAATGAGCAAACCGCTGTTAGCCTGGTGCAGGCGGTGAATCAGTTATGAAACGCTCATTCTCCCATTTTCTTCTTTACCTGCTCCAGGATCTGGTCCACCCGGGCGGAAGGGATCTTTACCGGTTGCGCCAAAATAATTCTTCCCCATTTTTGCATGGCTGCCAGCCGCCCCTGCCTCTCATAAAAACTGAACAACTGCATTTTAGTAACAAAACGGTTAGGCACCATATATACGGCCTGCAGGTAACTGCTTTCAGCAGCCGTAATATCTCCGGCCAGCTCATAGGCCGTGCCCAGCTGCGCGAACAAGGTGTTGCGGGGGCGTAGCGCGGCGGCTTGCAGCAATATCCCCGGGGCTCTTTCTCCGTCTTCCATTTCCAGCAGGCGGGCGCCATACAATGCGAGGAACTCCGGCTGCTGTTGGAAATGGGGATAAAGCGCTTCGCAGGTGTGTAGCAGGGCCAGGCGGTTACCGGTTATCATGGCTGCTTTTGCATCTTTTATTTGCCGGTACTGCTGGAAGTGGAAAATCAAATGGGAATAATGGATGCCTAATGCCAGTAAAGCAGGCAGCCACGCATACTGCCATCGAAGACCTGCAATGATGCCGATAGCCATAAGGGCAAGGCACTGGTATACCGGCCTGTCGAAAACATGCGTAAAGCAGGCGGCTACCAACATAGCAGCCAGCTGTGTAATAGATATTATCAGCAAGGCGCTTTTACGTTGTCGCAGAGCGGAGGTCACCAACCATAATAGTGCCGCCAGCAATGCGGGTATCGCGATCATGGCTATCCAGCCGCCTTCTATGATCCATTGAAAATAATCGTTAAAGGCAAAATAGGAATTATCTGCTACCAGCAGTTCTGTGGTGGTATAATTGCCGTCTCTGAAATAGGCCGCCTGGTAGTTGTTGTAAACGGTCTGGAACTTGCCCCAGCCAATGCCTTGCGGAAAATGCTCCCGGAGGATATTGGCAGAGATCTTATAGATCAGCAGGCGGCCCTGACTGGAGCCGGTTTTCAAACAAAAAGCCAGGGCTATGGGCAATAACAATAATAATAATGCTGCTATCCAAAGCAAACGTTTACGCCGCCTGACAGCAGGATGCAGATACAGGCAGATCATTATAGCACAGGCATAGCCGGTTATGAAAGCGCGGTCCAGTGTGCAAATGGAGAACAGCAAAGCGCCGGCAGCTAATATAAAGGGCGTCTGTTCACCACCAAACCTGCTGTCCATTCTCATAAGTGAAAATACGTTCTTCATTGCCCTTACTTAAGTTATGGAGAATATATACCCTGCCTGCAGGCGCTTGCGGAAAGGAGAGCGGGGAGCCGGCTGCTATCTGCTTACCCGCATTCACCCATTTTTCGCCGTTCCAGTAGCTGAGGGCATAGGTGTCACCTTCCAGGATAAAATTGGTGTCGCTACGCGGGCAATAACGGATACGCCTGATAGTGTATGGCTTTCCAAGGTCCAGCCCTACCCAGCATACGCCGTTTTTAATACCGGAGAAATAGGTTTCCAGCTGTCCGTCAAATACATTCTGCAGGGCGGTGCCTGTTTCATCCTGCGACACTTCCGGGAAGCCAATTGTTTTGCCCTGCAGCACGGCGGTGTCGTTGCTATAGAACATTAGTTCCGCAATATTTGCCTTAATACCGTGGGCGGGTATAAAGCGTACATAGCGGAAGGGGTGGCTGGTAGTTACCGGGGCGGTTTCCAATTTTGCGGGAATACCGGTGACCGTAAACAGGTTTACGGAGTCGCTGAAATCGGGTTTATTAGCGCCCTGGAAGCGGCCGCCTACCATGGCGCCCATGTATTCCAGCATAGCCGGAAAACGGGGATATTTACGCAGCAGCTGCATGGGTTGTGGCTGGGCATTGCCCCGCAGGTAGCGGATCTGTCCGTTGTCCTGCAGGATAAACGGATCTGTAGCCGGGTAGTATTTACCCTGGTAATAGTACATCACTATATATAGCAGGTTCCTGCCTATTTTGCTAAAGCGTGCGTGTTTATTTTCGATGGGGCCATAGGCTTGTGCGCCCCAGCTGGAGGTGCGGAATGTACAGAGCACCGCATAACTGCGTGGAATGTCTGAGCCCCTGGTCAGCGGAATATCAAGATCGCTCACTTTGGTGTACTCCTCCGTTACATCGCGGCGGTACTGGTTAAGCAGTGACTCAGGTACTTGCTGTCCGGGTGGGGCTTCGCCGGTTTCCTGCAGCGCAAAGGTTTTGCGATATACTTTACTGTAACGGTAGGGGCAATCATAAATGCCGCCAAAGCCGGCGCCACCTGCATTAAATGCAAAACATTTGCCGTTTTCCTGCAACAGTGCCACCCATTCATGTCCGCGGTTCAGATCGCCCCATACCGGCACATAGTCTACCGCGGCTGGTATGCCATTGGCTCGCAGGGCTTGTGTTTCGTATTGACAGAGATGGGCGCAGGAGCCTCTGCGCGCCTTTTCCATTTCGCTCACGCTCATATCAAAAGGATAGAGGCGCATGGTATTGTTAAGTCCTATAAAAGCCCTTATCTGCTGGTTAAACTGATCGGTGAAGTCATAACTGTTCTTTGCCCTGGAAGTATCGCGCAATAAAGCAAAGCGCTCACGCAGGCGGTTATGGAACAGTTCCGGTCTTTCCCGGCCGGCGCGGTAGGGTAGCAGGTATTCACAGAACTGTTCAAAGCGGAGCTGTTTACACCAGGGGCTTTCTTTCCATACCTTAAAAGAAGCATCGATATGCGATATAAGGAAGCTGGCAGATAGCGAAAGATAATCCGGATGTACTTCTGCTTCCTGTGTCGTGGGCCTGCTGCCATAGGCGCTCACCAGGGAATCCCAGGCATGTTTTAGTATAGGCGAAGTAGTAGGCACTTTAATGCCTTTCCTGTGCAGGGAATCCAGTACGGTGAAAATACCGCTGAAATGCTGCACCGCATCGCCCTCATACGTAAAATGGCCAGGCATGTTGCTGATCAGGAAGTAGGCTGCACGTAATTTTTCCGGTTCGTTCCTGTAATGAGTGATCACTTTCTCCAATTCAGCGCGGTTATTACCGGCCATTTCCAACACGGCGTTTACACGGGAGGGTAAGTGATGGCAGGATAAAAAGATACAGGCTACCAGTAAAAGGGGTATAGGGTATCGCATAGGTGGAATTATGGTTTCAATATAATTATTTTCCCGCTTACTGTCCGGATGGTATTACTTATTTTAAAAATTTCCCTTACAAAATTTGCAGATATGCTTTCCCGTTATTAACTTCAGGCAGATTGATTTGTGCCCTGGTTACCTGTAGCCAATGATTTTAAACCCTTTTTCTCTTATTTCTCAACCTATACCAAAATTCCACTTATGAAACTAAGATCACCCCTTGTCTTGTTGCTACTATTAGGTGCGACCATGGCGGGAGTTTTTGTTGCGTGCCATAAAGAGGCCAATGCCCCCGGCAAAAAAGATAGCGGTGCTTCCCGTGTATTTACAGTAAAGGAAGCACGCCGGCATTTCTACAAAGAAGTACGTCCCGCTATGAAACAGCAGGTAAGGCCCACGGGTCCCGTTAAGCTCTACCCTGTATGGGATAAGGCCCAAACCTTTCAGGGAAGTGATTGCCAGATCATTGAAGTGCCTGTCTATTTTGAGAAACGGCAGATCATGGCTATCCGTTTAGCGCCACAAGGTGATACTATCGCCAGAACTACCGGGCCTGGCAAGCAGGAACTGGCTAATTTTGACCGCCTGGTGTTTTATAAATTCGCAGATGGTTCTATCACCGAAAAGCTGGTGACCTACATGCCGGAGACAAATTATATGGCCCGTCACCAGTATGATGCCAGTCAGAATACCTTGTGGGCGCTGGATAAGGACTTTTCCGGTTACCTGGTGCAACGCACGCTGGATGGTAAACCCATACTGGCCTATAAGGTGAAGAATGCCAAAATGGTCTCCAGGCTGGATTTTAATAAGGTGGTACGGGAAGAAGCCCGTAAGAAAAACGCCAGATGGGTAGAGACCTGCACCACAGAGAGTGTTATTATCTCATGGGAACAGCAATGTATTAAGGTAATGGTTGATGAACCAGATGGCAGCATGCATGAAGGTGATGAGTGTGTTGATGTAATAGTACTGAACGTATACGAAGTATGCACCACCACTTGGGAAGATGATAAGCCGGATTGCCTGATAACCCCGTCTGCGCCGGGATGTCCAACCGGGCCTTATAGCCCTGGTGGCGGCGGGTCTGACGATCCGGAGGAAGGTGTGGATCCGGTACCTTATATGGTGTCTACACCGTCGGCATCGTATCCTATAGAAAACATCAGCCAGTATCTGGCCCCATTTGATCTGTCTCAGACCGTGCCCGGTAAAGTGACTATTTACGTGGCGCAACCGGTTTGGGGGTCGAGGATTGGCTCATCCGGCGCCTACCTGGGAGGCACCTTCATAACCCTGGAGCAAACCGTGAATGGGCGTATAGTGCGCAGATCCGTAGGTGTATTCCCTTCGCATTCCGTCAATACAGATCATCCCGTTGCGCCCGCGCAGTTGGGCAATACGGAATGGTATTACTACACGATCAAATTAGACGGGGATATTGATGGCCATCAGTTTGTGCGCATCTACGACCTGATCTATGAAGCAGGTACCGGTACCTTTGATATAGGCGATACCAATGACCATTACCTGGGTTACCTGGTAGCCCAGGAAGCATTTGGCTTCTCCTTAACAAGGGAAAATATGCCTTACCCGCCCTTTCTCGTATGGACGGCAGGCAATCTGGCAGAGGACCTCAGAGAAGCCGGCGGCGTTTATACGCCATCCCCATTTGCTAACCCGGAGCCGAATATGAACTAGTTGGTATAATAAAAAAAAGACCGTCTCAAAACTAATTTTGAGGCGGTCTTTTTAAATATAGTAAGTACGGGTATAAGCACAGGAAGCATAAGTAATTCTGACGTATGTCAGGTTCCCATAGAAAAACCAGTACAGGACATGATCCCCAAATGGTAATATACAGATAACCCCCATTGTTTATTAATTGTAAACTTTACGTATTATTTTACCCATATTAAGTACTTAGCATAATAGCGCATATAAATGCTGTCATAGAACGTATAGGCTAGGACGTTAAGCCAGTACGTCCGCTGTGGCAGAGGATATTGTCATGCCATAGAACAGAATCAGCCTAATCTTTTCTTGTAGGTCCCTGTTAATATTTTGTTTACTATCACTTAACATTTCTAATACTATAAGTTAACATCCCGCGAATACATTTGTCCCCTATAACAATCTAATATGATGCAACGAACTAAAAAACACTTGCTCAAGATCTTTGCACTGATTTTGAGCCTTGGCTCATGGCCTCTTCTCTCCGAGGCACAGGAAGCACAACTAAAAGGCAAAGTCTTAGATGCCGCCACACAACAGAGTATAGAAGGGGCAACAGTAGTAATCCAGGGGACAACAAAAGGGGCAAGAACACTTGCAGACGGTACATTCTCACTAAACGCGGAAAAAGACGCGGTACTGATCATTTCATCCATTGGGTATGAGCAACAGCACGTCACCGTTAAAGACGGTTTTGTAAACATTACAATGAACGCCACTTCCCGCCAGCTGCAGGATGTGGTAGTAACAGCGCTGGGTATTACCAGCAAGAAAAGGGCCGTTGGATACTCCATCCAGGAAGTAAAGGGCGAGACCATGACACAGGCCCGGGAAACCAACCTGGTGAACGCGCTGGCCGGTAGGGTAGCAGGTGTGAACATCGTGAACGGCTCCAATAGCATTGGCGGCTCTTCCAAGATCGTTATCAGGGGAGAAACCTCCCTGGCCGGGAACAACCAGCCCTTGTTCGTGGTAGATGGTATTCCCATCGACAACTCCAACAGCGTATCCTCCACAGGCATGAAGATCGACTATGGCAATGGCGCCGGCGAGATCAACCCGGACGATATTGAGAACATCTCCGTGCTGAAAGGCCCCACCGCCGCAGCTTTGTATGGCTCAAGGGCCGGTAACGGCGTGGTGCTGATCACCACCAAAAAAGGAAAGGCTGGCCAGGGTATAGGCGTTTCTGTTAACTCCACTACCAGCATTGAAACCGTGATGTTGCTGCCTACCTATCAGAATGGATATGGCCAGGGACGCGGCGGTGTATATAACATCGGCGACGGCGGCAGAAGCTGGGGCCCTCCGTTGGATGGCAGGGATATGAAAGTGCCGGTTAACACAGAGTATCCGCCTAAAAATGGGGAAGTGGTTAAATGGGTACCCTATCCCGATAACGTAAAGGAATTCTACCAGACCGGCCGCACGCTTACCAATAATGTGGCAGTATCCGGCGGTAATGATAAAGGAACTTTCCGGGTTTCCTATACCAATTTGAACCAAACCGGCCTTGTACCCAATACTGATCAGAAAAGGGACAACGTTGCACTAAATGCCGGTTATAAGATCACCGACAAGCTTACCATCAATACGGCGGTTAATTATATTAATACAAACAGCAAGAACAGAACGGTGATCGGCTACGGTAACGAAAGCCCTGTGTACACCTGGATCTGGGAAGGCAGGCAGGTACGCACAGACAAGATGCGCGATTACTGGTTTAAGGGATATGAGGGTACACAGCCTTTTACCTATAACTACACGCTGAACGATAACCCATATTTTGGCGCATACGAAAACCTTAATGGTATGCAAAAGGACCGGTGGATCGGTAATGTTTCACTGAACTACCAATTCACACCGGAACTGAGCCTGATGGTGCGGACCGGTATGGACCAAAGCAATGAAAGAAGGGATACCCGCCGCTCCCAGGGTACCAACTCATACCGCCAGGGTATGTACAGGCTGGAAAAGCTGCTGTTCCAGGAAAGGAACTCCGACTTCCTGCTGACCTACCAGAAATCGCTGAACAGCGACTGGACCATTAAAGGATCCGTAGGCGGTAACCAGATGCGCCAGAAACAGGAAGATATCTCTGCCACCGCAGGCCAGCTGAGCGTACCGGGCGTTTATAACCTGGGTAACTCCAGCTTACCCCTGGCAGGTTCACAATATGATCAGAAATATGCCATCAACAGCTTGTATGGTTATGGCCAGGCAGCTTATAAAAACGCTATCTTCCTGGATGTTACCGCCAGGAACGACTGGTCTTCTTCATTGCCAGCCGCCAACAACTCCTATTTCTATCCTTCCGTATCATTGAGCGGCGTATTTACGGATTTCATGAAACTGCCTGCGAATTCACCGCTTAGCTTTGGTAAGGTACGATTGAGCTGGGCAAGGGTAGGTAATGATACCCGCCCTTACAGGCTGCGTAACGTATACGGCTACTCTACAGCATGGAGCAGCCTGCAAACAGTGGCGGAACCGTCGTCTATCGCAAACGCGGACCTGCTGCCGGAAATGCTGGATACCTATGAGATGGGGACAGAGCTGAAGTTCTTCAACAACAGGGTGGGCCTCGACTTCACCTATTATAATACTGTCAGCAAAAACCAGATCCTGAGCCTGCCGCTGGACCAGACATCCGGGTACACAACCCGTTTCCTGAATGCCGGTAAGATCCAGAGCCATGGTTTTGAGGTGATGCTGAACCTGGCGCCTGTAAGATCCAAAAACTTCCAGTGGGATATAATGGTGAACTGGTCTGCCAGCAGGGCAAAAGTAGTAGAGTTGGTAGACGGCCTGGACACTTATTCCCTGCCTAGCGGCCACCTGTCTAACCAGGCCAGGGTTGGCGGAAGAATGGGCGATATGTACGGCACCACCTACAAAAGGGATGCTGATGGTAATATTATTTACCTGAACGGGCTTCCGCAGGACGATCCTACCCTTAAAAAGCTGGGCAACTACAACCCGGACTGGATAGCAGGTATCTCCAACACCTTTAACTATAAAGGTTTTGTTGCCAGCTTCCTGCTCGATTGGAAATACGGTGGCCAGATCTATGATTATATGTATGTGCGCGGCAACGAAGCCGGTCAGCTGATTGAGTCGCTGGAAGGCCGTGAGCACGGTATCGTAGGTAAAGGCGTGATGCTTGCCCAGGATGGCAAATATGTGCCCAATAATGTAAATGTGTCCGCAGAAACCTATTGGGGCGGTTATTTCAATGGCGAATCAGGCACCTTCGACGCTACCTGGCTCAAATTAAGAGAAGTGAAACTGGGTTATGTGATCCCCCGCCGGGTGCTGGGCAGGTTCCCTATCAAAGATATCTCTATCATGTTCGTAGGCAGGAACCTCCTGCTCTGGACCAAAGTGCCGCATGTTGATCCGGATACTTCTTCTATGTCCGGTGACGCCGTGGTGGCTGGTGACGAGAACTTCTCACTGCCTTCCGCCAGAAGCTTCGGCCTCAATCTCAATTTTAAATTCTGATCATAATCATCTCTTTCGATATGAAAAAATTATTCCTACCATTTGTCATCTTTATAACTGTTGCGTTGGCAGGTTGTAAAAAGGATTTTGAATCCATCAACGCCAACCCCAATAACCCGGAGGTCATCAACCCGGAGCTGCTGATGGTGAACATCATCAGGGGAGTGGTTACCGAAATGGCCAACGACGCCTTTGAGCGCGGGAACATATTGATGCAGTACTCTGCTGAGATCCGCGAGCCGGGTATAGACCGTTACCGCCTGGGCGCTTACAACGTGTGGAGCAACGGGTACTCCAATCTCAGGAACGTGCAGAACTTGTATGATATCGCGGTGGAGAGGAACCTGAACAACTACAAAGGCATTGCAATGGTGATGCGCGCACTCATATTTTCCCGCATGACGGATTGTTATGGCGACCTGCCATACAGCGAGGCATTACAGGGTAAGAATGGGAAAGACGGCGGCGATCCCATTTATACGCCTAAATTTGATTCACAACAAGAGATCTACCAGGGGCTGATCAATGAGCTGAAACAGGCCAACGAGCTGTTAACAGCAAATGGCGAAGTTATTAAGAATGATATCCTCTTCAATGGCGATGTGCTGAAATGGAAAAAGTTCGCGAACAGCCTGCGCCTGCGCTTACTGCTGAGAAGATCCGCCAAAGTGGACCCTACCGCAGACATGCGGGAGATCATTAGCAACCCTACTGTATATCCTATCATGGACGCAGTTGCTGACAATGCAGCCCTGAAATACGTAGAATCTCCCAATCTTTTCCCTGTTACCGGGCAACGTGCCGCCTTCTTCCTGCAGCGCCGCATCGCTAAAACATTTGCAGATAAAATGAATGCCCTGCAGGACCCCCGCATGCAGATCTTTGGACAGCCAACCGTTGAATCTGTTGACAATGGCGCCCCAATATTTGCAGGTGTGCGCAATGGGGAAGAAGATGCCAACCTTAGCAGCGATATCGATAATAAAGTATCCGCAATAGGCGTGATCTACTACAACGGCCAGCAGGTGGCCGTACCTGCCCAGGGGCTTATCATGCTGGTGTCAGAGCTGAAGTTCATCCTCGCAGAAAGTGTGGTAAAAGGTTATATCACAGGAGATGCAAAACAATTCTATGAAGATGGGATCAAAGCATCTGCAGAGTATTATAAAACGATATCCGGCGTCAACATCGCTATAACGCCTGCCTACCTGAGCCAGCCGGGCGTTGCTTTCAATGATGCAAAGGCCCTGGAGCTGATCGGTACACAACGCTGGATCGCTATGTTCTTTAACGACTGGCAGGCCTGGCATGAATGGAAACGTACCGGCTTCCCGGTGCTCACGCCTTCCATTGTGAATTTCAACGGCAACCGTATCCCGGTTAGGCTGATCTACCCTTCTGATGTACAGGTGACCAACAGGCAAAGCTATGAAGATGCGGTAAAGGCACAAGGAATAGATGACATCAATACCAAAACCTGGCTGCTCAAATAAGCGGTATTTAATTTAACCCATAACCAGTATTATAATGATGAACAGAACGGACAACCACATGCGCAAATACCTGGTAATAGCCTTGTTGCTTATTTCCGGCATTGCCAACGCACAATGGCGTTATGCCAGCGGCAATTTCTCCAGCCGCTCAGAAGCCATTGGCCAATATGGCATGGTAGCTACCAGTCAGCCCCTTGCAACACAAGTGGGTATTGAGATCTTAAAACGCGGTGGCACAGCGATGGATGCCGCTATTGCAGCTAATGCGGTACTGGGCCTGGTAGAGCCCACCGGCAACGGCATAGGCGGCGATATCTTCGCCATTGTATGGGACGAGAAAACGCAGAAGCTCTATGGCCTCAACGGCAGCGGCCATTCTCCCAAAGGAATGACGCTGGATTATCTCCTGGAAAAAGGATATACCAAAATACCCGGTTCCGGCGCGCTTTCCGTTTCCGTTCCCGGCTGCGTGGACGGATGGTACACGCTCCACAAACGTTTTGGTAAAATACCGATCAACGAACTGTTCCAGCCTGTTATCGACTACGCCACCAATGGCTACCCTGTAACAGAGGTGATCGCCTCCGCCTGGAAAGGGTATGCCCGCTCGTTACAGCGGTTCGATGGCTACAAGAAAACATATATGCCCAATGGCCAAACGCCTAAAAAGGGGCAGATCTTCCGTAACCCAGATCTGGCCAATTGCTTTAAACTGCTCCAGAAATACGGAAGGGACGCTTTCTACAAAGGCCCTATCGCGGACTCCATTGAAAAAACAGTGAAGCGCGAAGGTGGCTTTTTATCAAAAGAAGACCTTGCAGCGCACCACGCAGACTGGGTGGAGCCTGTTTCCACCAACTACCGGGGATATGATGTATGGGAGCTTGCGCCCAATACACAGGGTATTTCCGTGCTGCAGATGCTGAACATCCTGGAGCGTTATAACATCAAAGAGATGGGATTCGGTTCCGCGGAATACATGCACCTGTTTATCGAAGCAAAAAAGCTCACCTATGAAGACAGGGCACTGTACTATGCAGATCCGGAGTTTACCAAAATTCCCCTGAAAGGCCTGATCAGCAAGGAATATGCAGCGGAAAGGGCAAAGCTGATAGACCCCAACCGCGCCTCCAGCGACCTGGTAGCAGGAGACCCCGCCCGTTTTGGTAACACCATCTACATGACGGTGGCAGACCGTTACGGCAACATGGTATCCCTGATCCAGAGCAATTTCGCCGGCATGGGCTCAGGCATTGTACCGGACGGCTGCGGCTTTAGCCTGCAGAACCGCGGTTGCTCTTTCAATCTGACCAAAGGCAGGCCCAATACCTATGAGCCGGGCAAACGCCCTTTCCATACACTGATCCCCGGTTTTGTTACACGCAATGGCAAACCGCTGATGAGTTTTGGCGTAATGGGGGCTGATATGCAGCCGCTTGGCCAGGTACAGGTACTGGTAAACCTGATAGATTTTGGCATGAACCTCCAGGAAGCGGGCGATGCCGCGCGCATCAACCATACGGGCTCCGGTTCTCCCACCGGTGATGTGATGAAGGGCAAAGGCGTCGTAAGCCTGGAACCTGGCTTTTCCGTGAATGCGATTGGCGGGCTGTTGAAAAGAGGACATGTGATCGTGCATGATTATGGTGGCTACGGTGGATACCAGGCCATCATGAAAGACTCTACCAACGGCGTGTATTACGGCGCTACGGAATTCAGAAAAGATGGAACTGCTGCCGGGTACTAATACCCGGCAGTTGCCGTTATCCTCAATCTTACTCAAATCAACATGGATACAAGAAGAGAATTCGTCAAGAAGGCCGCCCTGTTATCCGGATCGGCCGCTATTTCCAATATACTGCCGGATGCTATACAGAAGGCATTTGCCATTAACCCGCCTGCAGGCAGCACCTGGAAAGATGCGGAACATGTAGTGATCCTGATGCAGGAGAACAGGTCCTTCGATCACGCTTATGGTACATTGAAAGGCGTTCGTGGCTTCGATGACCCCAGGGCCATTACACTGCCCAATAAGAATAAAGTATGGCTGCAAACGGATGAAGCAAAAGACACCTACGCGCCATTCCGCTATAACCTCAAGGACACCAGAATAACCTGGATGAGCTCTTTGCCGCATTCATGGGAAGACCAGGTGGATGCGCGTAACAACGGCCGGCACGACCGGTGGCTGGAAGTGAAGAAATCCGGCAATGCGGACTATAAAAAAATGCCGTTGGCCATGGGCTATTACACCCGGGAGGATATCCCCTTCTATTACGCGCTGGCAGATGCTTTTACCGTATGCGATCAGAATTTCTGCTCATCGCTGACCGGTACTACGCCTAACCGCCTGTACCTGTGGTCTGGTACCGTACGTGAAAAGCCTCATATCAGCGCCAAGGCCAATGTGCGGAACAGCGATGTGGACTATGGCAGATGGGTATCCTGGAAAACCTTCCCTGAAAGGCTGGAAGAAAATGGCGTTTCATGGAAAGTGTACCAGAACGAGTTAAGCCTTAATGTTGGGCTGGATAGGGAAGAAGACGCCTGGCTGGCCAATTTTACCGATAACCCACTGGAATGGTTCGAGCAATATAATGTGCGGTATACGCCCGGCTACCACCCATTCCTGGAAAGGCATCATGAAAGAGTGACCAAAGAGCTGGAAGGCCTGAATGAACAGCTTAAGAATTTCAACGGCACAGCGGAAGAAAAAGACCGGTTGGAAAAAGGTATCAAATTCCGGCAGGATACACTCGCAAAAATAGCGGGCGAAATGCCCAAATGGAATAAAGAAGCGTTTGAAAAGCTGTCGCAGCACGAAAAGAACCTCCATAACAAAGGGCTTTCTACAAACATCAATGATCCCTATTACCATGAGCTTACGCCGTATAAATACCTCGATAATGGCGTAGAACGTGAGATCAACATTCCCAAGGGCGATGTGTTGCACCAATTCAGGGCGGACGTGACAAATGGCGAGCTGCCGCAGGTATCATGGATCGTGGCGCCGGCTAGGTTCTCTGATCACCCGGGCGGCCCCTGGTATGGCGTTTGGTATTTGTCAGAGTGCATAGACATCCTGACCAAGAACCCCGAAGTATGGAAAAAGACCATTTTCATTTTGTGCTACGATGAGAACGATGGTTATTTCGATCACGTGCCGCCGTTCACAGCGCCCGATCCCCGGATGCCTGGCGCCGGAAAAACATCTGCAAGTATTGATGGCAGCGTGGAACAGGTATCCGCAGAGCAGGAGCTGGAACGGTCAAAAATGTACCCTGGTCCCGGGTTTGGAAGGGAAGGACGTACCGGCTCCATTGGCCTGGGCTTCCGGGTGCCGCTGGTGGTAGCTTCGCCCTGGTCCAGGGGCGGCGCCGTATGCTCCCAGGTATTTGATCATACCTCCATATTACAGTTCCTCGAAAAATTTGCCAGCCATAAATCCGGCAAACCTATCAAAGAAGAGAACATCAGCAACTGGCGCCGTGCAGTGTGCGGAGACCTCACTTCCATATTCAAACCATATAACAGCGAACCGCTGCCCACACCGGAGCCTGTAAAGAAGAATGATCATATAGAACTGATCACCAATGCAAAATATAAGGAGGTCTTATCCGGCTTCCGGCCGCTGTCAGAAGCGGATATAACGCAGATCAATAACGATCCGCTGATGTCCGCGCTGATGCCTCACCAGGAGAAAGGTACCCGCCCCGCGCGCCCGCTGCCTTACCAGCTGTACGTAGAGGGAAAACTGGATAGCAGCCGCAAAAAATTCGATCTTTCTTTTACGGCTTCAAAAGAGATCTTTGGTAACAATACCGCAGGTTCTCCCTTCCTGGTATATGCTACCGGCAGCTGGAAAGATATGCCCGGCCTGCAGAAAACAATGCAGGGCATGAGAACCTGGAACTACGCGGTAACGCCGGGAGACACCATTGCCGATAGCTGGTCCCTGGCAGACTTTGAGCATGAGCAGTACAAACTGGAAGTATACGGCCCCAATGGTTTTTACCGCGTATTTGCAGGCGGCGTCAACGACCCTGCGCTGCATATTGCCTGTGAGTACCAGCGCGGTCTGTTGACTAAAAAAACACTGACCGGCAATCTCCAGCTGCGCGTACGTAATGCCCACCAGCAGGATACGATGGTCGTAACGGTTACCGATAACGCTTATGGCAGCGCAACGGTCAGCAAAATATTAAAAGCCGGCGAAACCGCGGATCTCGTGGTAGACCTGGCTAAAAACCATTGCTGGTATGATTGTACCGTACGGGTAGAAGGGAACGCCACGTATGAAAGAAGATACGCCGGCCATGTGGAAACAGGTAAAGAAAGCTTTAGTGATCCACTGATCGGACGTACGGTTTCCTGATAAAACAGCTTAAATAACTAAACGGCTTAAGTGCGGTCCTTACCGGGCTTAAGCCGTTTGGCTTTTGATAGCCTGTGAACAAGTAAAAAGTGCCGTAAATGTCCTGATTAATACCATAATTACATGCATGCCCACGGTACCTTTGTCCACTAAAAATCGGATGTAAGAAATGACTAGGCTTAAATTAATTAGATACGCCCTGGCGCTTATGATGATTGGCTTAATGGTGGGCGTTTCACAATGGCTGGAGCAGCCAGAGGTTTTATTTCCTGAGATGGCCGCATTGGCCCTTGGTTTATGGGTGGCGGATAAAAGGATCTGGTTGGTCAGCAGACCTATGCTGGTGATTTTGATGACGGTCTGCGCTGTTTTTGGCGTGCTGCTGGTGCGCTATTCTCCGTTTCCCATGCTCATAAACGTTGCCATTTCCTTTGTCTTTACTTCCTTATCCCTTATCATAACACGCACCACTTTGGTGCCGGTAACATCCGCCGCCATGTTGCCATTATTATTTGGAACAGATTCGCTGGTCTACCCGCTTTCTGTTTTCATTATGTGTATTATAGTAGTTGCCGGACAATGGCTGCTGGAGAAAAGCGCGTTACGGCAGGTGATTATTTCCGGCAAAAAGGCAACACACAAGGGGCATAACCCTAAGCACTGGACTAAATTGCTCCTGTATGTGCTGCTGATAGCAGCGCTTCCGCTATATATTGGAAAGCCGCTTTTTATCGTGCCACCGTTGATAGTGATGTTTATAGAATTCAGTTCATCTGCCGCGGGTTTCCGTAACCGTCCTTTTCAGGTCTATTTGCTGGTGGTGATAGCCGCAACAGTAGGCGCCATCTTCCAGTATTACCTGCATATAGTGTTGGGTGTTTCGGAAGCATATACGGCGCTGCTACTGTCCGTATGCGTGTTCATACTTTTTGAGATTGTCGGTAAATTGTTTGTTCCCGCCAGCGCCATTGCCCTTGTTCCAATGATCATTCCGGAAAGTGAAGTGCTGGCTTATCCTTTTCAGATAGCTGTTGGCGCGGCGGTATTCCTCTTTGCTGCTATGTTCTTTTTCCAGAAATGTTACCGTTGGAAACGTGCGCACCTGGTAATTTGTTTCGTTCCCGGATTTGTCAGAGCAAAAATGGACCGGCCAAAGCGTAAAGAGAGGCAGGCAGCGCTCTTGCCACAAGTGTCTCAAAACAACATTTATCGGCCTTGATGGTATTTATCAATCTGCTTTCAAACTATTTACAGGGTTCATCATAGCCGCCCGGATAGCCTGCGAGCTAACGGTGATCAGCGCTATCACCACCGCTGCCATACCGCCGGCTACGAACACGCCCCAGTTAATATCTACCCGGTTCACGAAATTATTGAGCCAGTTGTGCATGAAATACCATACCAGCGGAGTGGCTATTATAAAAGCGATACCTATCAGCAGGATAAACTCCTTCGAAAAAAGATATACGATATGCGCCGGCGTTGCCCCCAGCACTTTGCGCACGCCTACTTCCTTTACACGCTGTACCGCCATGAACGATGCCAGACCGTACAGGCCCAGGCAGCTAAGGAAGATGGCTATGCCTGCAAAGATCTCGTACAAATGCGCCAGCTGGCGTTCCTCCTTATAATAGGCTGCTATACGCTCGTCCAGGAACTGGTATTCGAAGATCTGTTCGGGAAAGTTGTCGCTCCAGAGTTTTTCAATCGCTTTTAGGGAAGCTTTTGCATCGGCGCCGGCTGCCAGCCTTACTCCCACGCTGCCAAAACGCCGTTTTATATTGCTCATAAATACAGGCGCCACCGCCTCTTTCAGCGTACCGGCCGCAAAGTCCTTAACTACCCCTACAATCGGGCCTTTGATCCGCCCGTCCCATACATCCATATCTTTATTGAGCACATCCGCTGGTTTCAAACCTAATTTTTGCACCAGGGTTTCATTCACCAGGAATTCACGCACGGAATCTGTGCGGGTAAGGTTACGGCCTGCTACAAGTCTGATATCGTAAGTGTTGAGGAAATTATAATCCACCCAGCGTGTGACGGCGGCAAAATTAACATCCTCCGTCTGATGATCGAATTTAAAACCCGTCCACCAGTTACCATCGTTGGAAGGCGCCTCCGCGGAAAAACTCACCTCCTGGATGCCTTTAATATGTTGCAGCTGGTCCCGGAGATACGGGATCTTTGCATTGCCCGCGCTGTCATTACGGAAAGGTACATTTACAATAGCATCCCGCGTAAAACCCATAGATTGTTTGTTAAAATAATTCATTTGCTGCAGGATGATGAGCGTACCAATGATCAGTGCCTGTGCAATAACGAACTGGATAACCACCAGGCTACGCCGCAGGGAAATGCCGCCATTCCTTTTGCTGGCCGCTATCTTACTTTTCAACGCATTGATGGGATTGAATGCAGACACAACGATAGAAGGGTAGAACCCTGCCAGTAAGGTAACGGTCAGGAAGATGAGCAGCAGTATCGCGTATACATCATAGGTAGCCAGCATGCCTGGGCCCAGCGGCAGGTCCATTACCCTGCTTATGAAGGGAAGCCCGCACAGGGCCAGCAATACGGCCAGCAGGAGGGAAGTTAACACCAGCATGGCAGTTTCAGACAGGAATTGTATTTTAAGCTGCCAGCGGTTACTCCCTAATACCTTGCGCACTCCGATCTCCCGCGCGCGGTTCACCGCCTGGGCGGTGGCCAGGTTGATAAAGTTCACACAGGCAATAAGCAGGATAAATCCAGCGATCATCCACAGCATGCTTATCCGTTCCGGTGGTACCACCCGGCCAATGAAGTTCGCCGTACGTTTATCAGAATGTACGCCCGCTAAAGGCTGCAGCATATGCGTAGCCTTGTTCTTGGGATCTTTATATTTTTGGGAGAAAGCGATCAACCGTCTGTTGATCTTCGCTATATCCTGCCCCGGGCGCACCAGCACATAACAATTATGAACATCGTCTATCGTTACCCAGTCCTTTATCTCGTTTATTTTTAGCAAGGCATAAGTGGCTACCATCTCAAACTGGAACTCTGTGTTCTTAGGCGGATCATCCAGTATGCCGGTTACTGTCAGGTCAAAGTGCTGATCAAGTTTGATGACCTGCCCTATAGCCTTGTGCCAGTCTCCAAAATACTTTTCTGCGGTGGAGCGGGCCAGCACCGTGGAATTGGGATCATTGAGCGCGGTGGCTTTATTGCCTGCCAGCCATTTGTAATCAAATATGTTAAAGAATGAGGGTGGCAGGAAATATACCAGTGGTTTGAATTTCTTTTGAATATTGCCGTGGCCGTCCTCCAGTGTTACCAGGCGCTTACCCGTTTGTATAATGCCGGCTACCTGCTCAAATTCGGGGAAATCATTTGGCAACGTGGTGGGTACCGGGAAAGGGATGGCCTGTGAGTAGTTGGTCTTACCATTTTCTCCCGGCGATACCGTAAGCACCCTGTAGATCCGGTCTTTCTTCGTATGGAACATATCGAAACCTTGCTCGTACTGAATGATAACATAGATCACCAGGCACACGGTGATGCCCAGACTAAGGCCGGTGATGTTCAGAAAGGCATAGCGCTTGTTACGCCACAAGCTCCGGAAAGCAGTTTTGAGATAGTTTTTCAGCATACGGGAAGGGATTGTTACGGGGATTGTCACAAAAACAATACAATAATAGTAAAGTGTTCATTTTTAATTGCTTATTATACAGGCGACTGGGTGAAGATGTCCGCTTTTGGCGTTATCATGTCCATTTCCGGACACCCGTCCGGAAATAGCTATACAACCGTATTTTCTTAAATTGTGGAGTTAGACGGATTACTGATAGAAAAAATATACGGATGCTGACAGAAATTGAAAAGACATACATCTTCATTCCCGGAGGATGGCATGGCGGATGGGCGTTTGATCCAATAACGGAAAGATTAGGGAAGCTGGGAAAGAAATGTATTGCAATAACTTTACCGGGCCTGGAACCGGCACCTGCTGTACAAAACGGGATCATCAACCTGGATACACATATTCAATATGTAGTTGACTTTATATTAAATGCAAATATTGCCAACGTGATCTTGTGTGGTCACAGTTATGCCGGCATGGTGATGACCGGCGTTGCAGACAAGATCCCCGAAAGAATATATTCCCTTGTTTATATTGATGCATATGTTCCGGAAGATGGCGACTCCTGCTGGCGGCTTACCTCAGAGGCATATAGGCATGTTTTTGCGAGTGGCGCAGGCGCAGACGGTTTTACAGTCGCCGTTCCACCAGGGGCAGAGACCAGGAGAAGGCCCCATCCATTGGCTACGTTTATGCAAAATTTGCAATTGACCGGAGATTACCTGCGGGTCCGTAACCGGACATTTATCTATCTGAGTGGATGGGAACAAACGCCTTTTAAAAGACAATACGAAAATCTGAAAGCTGCGGAAGATTGGCATGTCGAAACCGTTCATTGCGCCCACAATATAATGAGAGAAGCGCCCGATAAATTAACGGATATCTTAATTGGGCCAAAGATCTACGGCAATAACTGAAGCTAAAACACCTGTTAATATCGTTTAATGATTGGCTAAAATCGACCTATAGAAAAACATGGATCCTCCATAGTTTTATAAAATGAATTGGTCCTACAACGTATTCTTCCGGTTTATCCTGCTTATTGCTTTTCTCGCGCAGGATATTAACATTGCCCAGGCACAAAATGGAGACCAGATCCTGGACGGGATCGGCGAAACAGGAATGATTGCCCGGTACCTGTTTAATGGAGACGCCAAAGACTGGTCCCGCAATAATCTGCATGCCAGACTGCAGGGCGCCGAAGCCAAATTTGTCAACGACAACCGGTTTGGAAAAGTTTTGTCACTCCCGGGGGATAATAGTGCTTTTGTTACAATTCCGGGAGAAACGTTAACGGACCTGGAATCACTCAGTATATCAGGATGGATCTACCTGCGCTCAGACCAACCTGGCCAGCGATTTTTTGATTTTGGAAAGGATGCCGGCAAACATTTTTTTGCGGCCCCTGTTGGCGAAAATGCGCAGGAAAAAGGCTTCGAGGCATTAATAACCGCAGGAGCAGCCAATGAGAAAGGCGCAGTCTCGCCGGCTATAGCCATCAATAAATGGGTGCATCTGGCCATAGTAATAGACGTTCCTTCAAGATCCATGATTACCTATGTGGATAGTAAACCCGTGGGGGAAGCGAAGGATCTTCCGGCGGAGTTAACAGCTGTATTTGGTCAGCAGCCGGGAGAACAATTGCTCTATATAGGAAGATCCCTGTTGCCCGGAGATCCCTATCTCAATGGCATGATCCATGACTTCCGCATTTACCGCGTTCCGCTGAGTAGCAGACAGGTGGCGGGAATTTACCGGCATGCCCAAAGAGGCGTCAATGAAGGCTCAGTAAATACCACGGGTAAAAAAGAGGATGATCTGCCCCATTTTTCTCCCACCACAGCGCAACTGTACAATACTTATTTAACCGGGGTGTCAGATGTGGAAGTGGAAACGGAAACAGGCAATTTACCACGGTTGCCGGGTTATGTCTCCGGAACTTACAGGGATGGTATAAAAGGCCCTAAAGTACGGGTGGTGTGGCCTGCCGCCATTGACAATACCGCCGTGCTTAAACCCGGGCGTTATACGATTACGGGGCATGTGGCAGGAACAGATTTTCACCCCAAAGCATTGGTCACCATAAAAGCGGCAAAAAAAACAACCACGCCCGCATTAAAGCTGGAGACCTTTGATCTGAGCCAGGTAACCCTAAATACCGATGCGTTTGGCCACGAAACAAAATTTGTGGAGAACCGCGATAAGTTCATAAATACATTAGCTACAACCGATCCCAACTCCTTTCTTTATATGTTCCGCGACGCCTTTGGCCAGCAACAACCAGCAGGCGCAAAGCCGTTGGGTGTGTGGGACAGCCGGGACACCAAATTAAGAGGGCATGCCACCGGTCACTACCTGACCGCCATCGCACAGGCATACGCCAGCACAGGGTACGACAAAGCGCTCCAGGCTAATTTCTCCGGGAAAATGGAGTATGTGGTAAATACCCTGTACGACTTATCACAACTATCCGGAAATGCCAAAGAAGCAGGCGGCACGTTTGTGTCTGACCCGGCGGCGGTGCCCACCGGTCCCGGAAAATCAGATTATGACTCAGATCTTAGTGAAACAGGCATCCGCACGGATTATTGGAACTGGGGCAAAGGATTCATCAGCGCTTATCCCCCGGACCAGTTTATCATGTTAGAAAAAGGAGCCAAATACGGAGGACAGAAGACCCAGATCTGGGCGCCCTACTATACCCTGCATAAGATCCTGGCCGGCCTGATGGATGTATATGAAGTGAGCGGTAATAAAAAAGCGCTTGCAATAGCCAGTGGCATGGGGGAGTGGGTGTATGCCCGCCTGAGCAAGGTGCCCACGGACACGCTTATCAGGATGTGGAATACCTATATTGCCGGTGAGTTTGGAGGGATGAACGAGGTTATGGCCCGTCTGTACCGGCTTACCGGTAATGCCGATTACCTGAAAACGGCACAGTTATTTGATAATATCAGGGTGTTCTTTGGCGATACGGCACATTCGAACGGGCTGGCCAAAAACGTGGATATTTTCCGTGGATTGCATGCCAATCAACATATACCCCAGATCATAGGCAGTATCGAAATGTACCGTGTTTCCAACAAGCCGGAGTATTACAAGGTGGCGGATAATTTCTGGTACAAGGCGGTCAACGATTACATGTACAGCATTGGCGGCGTTGCCGGTGCGCGTAATCCCGCCAATGCGGAATGTTTTATCAGTCAGCCGGGAACATTGTATGAGAACGGTTTCTCTTCCGGCGGACAGAACGAGACCTGCGCTACCTACAACATGCTTAAACTGACCAGCGACCTGTTCCTCTTCAATCAGCAGGCGGCGTATATGGACTATTACGAGCGTGCGTTGTACAATCATATCCTGGCCTCTGTGGCAGAGAATACTCCTGCCAATACTTATCACGTACCGCTCAGGCCAGGATCTGTTAAACAGTTCGGTAACCCGGATATGAAAGGTTTTACCTGTTGCAACGGCACCGCCATAGAAAGTAGTACTAAACTGCAGAATTCCATCTACTTTAAAAGCAAGGATGACCAGGCGCTGTATGTGAATCTATTCATCCCCTCTACGCTGGATTGGACAGCGCGTAAAGTACAGGTGATACAGACAACAAATTTCCCCAAGGACGATAGCACCCGGCTGACTATTAAGGGGAGCGGGCAGTTTGATATCAATGTGCGGGTACCTGGCTGGGCAACCAAAGGCTTCTTTGTAAAGATCAACGGTAAAGAACAGCAGCTGCAGGCTAAGCCGGGCAGTTATTTGAAAATAAGCCGCAAATGGAAAGATGGCGATGTTATAGCGCTGAAAATGCCTTTCCAGTTTCACCTGGACCCGGTTATGGATCAGCAGAACATAGCCAGCCTGTTTTACGGACCGGTATTACTGGCAGCCCAGGAGCCGGAAGCAAGAAAAGAATGGCGTAAAATAACCCTGGATGCGCAAGACCTGGGTAAATCTATTAAAGGTGACCCCGAGCAGTTGGAGTTCAAGATTGACGATGTGGTCTTTAAACCCTTTTATGAAACATACGGGCGTTACTCAGTTTACCTGGATGTAACCTTAAAATAGCTGATCGTTACGCATTAAAATCGGTCTCCCATTCTAAACGGCCCCATAAGCCGGTCATCTCCTGCACAACCTGGAATTGGTTATTCGTGAACAATACTTCCAGCTCAATGGTGAATTGGCTACGGCGTATTTTCCAGTTGGTGTCCGCCAAAACTATTACGTATTGATTGGCAGACCGGTCCTGTCGGGGGATGAGGATAACCGTAAATGTTATATCGGTAAGATTGAATTTTTTGCTCTTCTTTAGTATTCTCCGGTCAGCTTTCAATTCCTCTTTATAAAGGGCAAGATGCTCACGCAACAGCAATAATTGATGGGGATCAAGCTGAAAGAACTGAGACAGCGCATGATACTGGTTAGCAGACGGCTGCTGTTGTCCTCCATGTTCGGAATCAACCCATAATTCCATTTCGTTCTCCCAAAATGGGGGCCTGATAGGTTCATCAGGTATAAAATAACCGAAATCGTCTATTGTAAACGTGAGCTTACTGATGTCCACTTGCTATACATTTATTCATCAACAGATACATGCTTTCATAAGATGAAGGAGAACTTCCGGCAGATAAATGGCGCCCGGAAGTGCCCGGTTTAAAGATAAAGTGATTACTTCAATATCTGATGCCATTTGTACAATAGTTGAGCCTGCAAGACCCGCAACCGGGATTGTTGGTTAGCATGATTATTGCGGCAAGTCGTTGGAGTATGCGAGGCAACCTTACCACCGCCAATTCTTCGGAGCATTGACAGCAAATCTTTTTACGCGCTCAACATATCTTAGGGATCACCGTAACAGAAATAAAATTGAACGCTTATGCAGGCAAGCCGCGATAGCATCATCGATATTTGGGGTGAACGGAGCCCCTATAGAGGTGAATGGCCAGTGAGAGTAGACCAATGTACAAGTGAAGAACCTGACCATTGGGTGCAATCTGCCTGTGTCTTATGCTCCAATGGCTGCGGGATAGATATTGGGGTGAAGAATGGACGGATAGTAGGAGTTCGCGGCCGTAAAGAGGATATCGTAAATTTTGGAAGAATGGGGCCAAAAGGTTTGCATGGATGGGTGGCTAACAACAGTAAGGACAGGTTGACGAAACCTTTGATAAGAGAAAACGGTAAATTGCGGGAGGCCGGCTGGGACGAGGCAATGAACCTCATCGTACAAAGATCAAAGGAGATTATAGAAAAGCAAACAAGCCTTGGTATTGGATTTTACACTTCAGGACAACTTTTTTTAGAGGAGTATTATACGCTGGGTGTGATTGGCAAGGCTGGTTTGGGCACTCCGCACATGGACGGAAATACGAGGCTTTGTACAGCTACTTCTGCTGCTGCATTGAAAGCGTCTTTTGGATCTGATGGTCAACCTGGTTCCTATTCAGACATTGATACAACTGACTGTGTCCTGCATTTTGGCCATAATATAGCATCACAACAGACAGTCTTGTGGATGCGGATTTTAGACAGACTTGCAGGCCCTAACCCGCCGAAGGTGGTTGTTATAGACCCAAGGGAAACATATACTGCTCAAAAGGCAACGGTACATTTAGCGCCCAAACCTGGAACGAATATCCCGGTAATGAATGGGTTGCTTCATTTGATCATAACGGCTGGGCACATCAACAGGGCATATATAGATGCACATACCGTTGGTTTTGAAGAGTTGGAAAAAATTGTTACTGAATGGCCACCTGAAAGAGTGGAAAAACTAAGCGGTGTGCCTGCAGCTAAATTGCGGGAAGCGGCCCGCATATTAGGTACAACCAGATCGCTGGTCTCTACTGTTTTGCAGGGAGTCTATCAATCAATGCAGGCAACAGCAGCCGCCGTTCAAATAAACAATCTGCACCTGGTACGTGGACTTATTGGAAGTGACGGTTGTGGTATCTATCAAATGAACGGACAGCCAACCGCACAGAATACGAGAGAATGTGGAGCAGATGGTGATTTACCGGCATTTAGAAATTGGAGTAATAAAGAGCATGTACAACAACTTGCCGGTTTGTGGAACGTTGAATTGCATAAGATCCCTCATTGGTCTCCTCCGACACACGCAATGCAGATCTGGCGATTTGCCGAAGCTGGTTCCATAAAGATGCTTTGGATAAGTGGTACAAACCCTGCGGTATCTATGCCGGAACTGTCACGCATACGGGAAATTTTGCAGAAGGAGGATTTGTTTGTAGTGGCGCAGGATGCATTCATGACTGAAACAACGAAATTTGCAGATGTTGTGCTTCCTGCGGCAATATGGGGAGAAAAAACAGGCTGTTATACCAATGTAGACAGAACAGTGCACATTTCACACAAGGCAGTTGAACCACCAGGAGAAGCGAGATCAGACTTTGATATTTTTATTGATTACAGCCGTAGAATGGGTTTTAAGGATAAAGATGGCGCTGATCTGATAAAATGGAATACGCCTGAAGAAGCTTTTGAAGCATGGAAGGAATGTACCAGGGGCAGACCTTGCGATTATACGGGAATGAGCTATTCGAAACTTACCGGTGGATCGGGCATTCAGTGGCCTTGCAATGAAAAGTTCCCCGAGGGTTCACATCATCTTTATACAGACGGTGTATTCAACACCGCGGCTGATTACTGCGAAACTTATGGGCATGATTTAGATACAGGTGCTGCAGTTACACAAGAAGAATATAAAGCTATAGATCCAAACGGGAAAGCGTTTCTGAAGGGATCAGATTATATTCCACCTCACGAAGCCCCTGATGAGGAATATCCTCTATGGTTAACTACGGGTAGACTCGTTTATCATTTTCATACCAGGACAAAGACAGGGCGGTCTAAAGAGCTGCATGAGGCTGCCCCTGACGGATATGTACAAATTTCAGAAGAGGACGCGGCAAAGTATAACATTGCAGAGGGCGATATGATAGAAGTCGCATCCCGGCGGGGAAAGATAGTTGAACCTGCAAAGATCGGGGGCATCGGACCAGGGATTGTGTTTGTACCTTTCCATTATGGCTATTGGGATAACGAAGAGCGTCCACGCGCAGCAAATGAATTGACAATTACGGAGTGGGATGCCGTGAGTAAGCAACCCCATTTTAAATATGCAGCTGTAAAAATAAGTAAAACAGGCGGGATACTTGATAAGATAGGCGAAGCAATCGAAACCATTAAAGAAAAATTTAAACCAGGGGAGACATAACAATGCATATCGGAAAGTACATTAGCTTAGTTCATAGAACAGAAATTGATCTCGTAAAAGCATTCAGGCTGGTGGCGGATGCACATAGAGATGAGGTGGACGTTTATCAGATCTGCATGCTGTTGTCGTCATGGTCTCAAAGTCTTTCTGATGATGTTCAGATTTTTGCAGAGAAATATGGCGAAGAAAATGATGATGAACCCGACAGGCTAACGCAGACCTTATTAAAGAAAGCACGCAAAGGTGGAATGGCGCTTTTAAGAGACCTTCACGACTTGTATTTAATAGTAAGTGAGGCGGAGGTTTGCTGTGCTATATTGCAACAGGGAGCTGCAGGTTTGCGGGATGATGCGCTGATGTTAACCTGCGAAGAAATAGAACGGCAATCAAAAAGGCAGCTGTCCTGGATTTACACAAGGATGAGATCAGCTGCCCCGCAAACATTGATAGCAGCCGGATAACGGATAGCTGCTGCCGGGGGTAGAAAAAAGAGGCCACCCGGGGGCAGCCTCTCAATATTTATACAACTTATCGGCTTTGTTGGTCCCTTAATGCCTTTACTTCATCGTGTGCCTGTTTAAGTTCCTGTCGTTGGGATTCGACCAGGTCCCTGATATACTGAGGCAGATCGTCTTCCAGCGCCGATGCGTAAGCCTTCTGGGCTGCGTCCTCGCCATACTCAGCACTATCCAATACTGTTTTTTCATCTCGGCCGGAAAACGCTGCTTTGATATCCATCCAGGCGCGATACAGCTTACCGCTTGTGGTCGTGCCCGATTCCATCGTACCGCGAAGTGCCTGCACCTCAGTTCCCAATGCGAGTTTCAGCTGCCTGCTCTGATCTATATATTTTAAGAAATAGCTCTTTAAATTCGCATCGTTTTCATTGAGCTCTTCCAATGATTTCTCGTAGCCTACAATCCTGTCATTATTGATCTCAATCAGGTCATTTAGCACCTCGATCGTATTATCTGTAGTCACCATAATTTTGTCTTTTTTGCTGTTAATAATGCTGTAACTAACACAAAGGCCGCGCCAAAGCAATACCACGTCTTGGCCGAGCCCGCCATATAAGCAGCTAAAAGCAGATCTTTAGTCAGCTGCGAAGGGGATTTCTCCGCCCTGACCACAGGTTTGAAGATTTAGTACATACAGAAGTCGTTCGCCAATTTTTCAATTTGATCCTATACAGGTTGTAAATGGGGGAGAATTTCCTTAATAGAGAATTTTGCTCCACAAATAAACTCGTCAGCCGCCTCCCAGTAAACCGTAATTTCATCAACATTTACTATATATCCATGTGTAAATGCCGCCCGGCCAAAAAGCCAATAAGTTCATAATTAGCAGTTAGGGTCGTCTGTTCCTGCCAATACAACAGACGGATCTGGAGGTTGGCTCCATGATATTGAGCTAGGCCGTCTGTTTAATGCCAGATAGTATGAACCTACACGTGGTAAGTTTTGGCTATAATTCCCTTTGGAAAAGCCTTTACCTCTGCCAGCTTCAGGTACAGCGGTATTTTTAAACCGGTGAAGATGGGCTGCCCCGAGCCTAATACTATCGGATGAATGGCCAGATGGTATTCGTCAATAAGGCCTGTTGCTATCAGGTTTTGCATAAATCCCGCGCCGCCAAGTGCTAAGATCGGCTTCCCTGGCTGGGCTTTAAGTTCCCTGATCTCTTCAGCAAGATCGCCGTCGAAGACCTGCGTTTCGGCCCAGGAGGCCACGGCAGGCGACTGGTTACCGATAATGCTTTGCAGCGCATCAATGGGTTTAAATCCATTCTTTGTAAAAACGGCCTTGGGGATCTCGTTCATCGGCGCGGCAAATGGCCCGGGCGCAGTGGGCCAGTAAGTGGCCATCGTCTCAAACGATTTCCTGCCCATAATGATCAACCCTGCCTGGTGGATTTCGCCCACCTTCCAGGCCAGCGACTCTTCATCCCCGGTCTTGAATACCCAATCTTTTTCGCCCTCAGCGCCGGCTACGAAACCGTCAAGTGAGACGGACATATTCATGATTAACTTTCGCATAATTAACGGATTTGTTTTACAAATGTACAGCGCATCATCTCAGGCCGTGGGGGGCAGCAACGACAATCTAAAGGGGCGATTACGACTTAATAGAAAGTTATTATCCCCCAGGATCTCGCTAAATATATGTATGCATTATGAATTGATATTGAGTAGCGGCCCATTGGATGAATATGGGGTCGAATATCACATCGCCAGGTCCATTCATGATAATAGGATCGTGGTTTCTGATACATTTAAAAAGCTGATGGAGGCGAATAATATCAACTCATTAGGTTATGAAAGCGAGTTTGTGATGGAATGGTAATGCTGAGAAATCCGGGAACCGGATTAAGTTTTCATCAACCTGCCAGAGAGTGTTACAGCATAAATAGATCAGCAGTTTACAATGATTGGCATCGCTTAAATTGTCAGGTCATTTTCAGATTTCATGTCGATGGCATTCTGCAATATTTTTTCAAATATTGCTGCAGCGGTTGCAACTACGATAGAAACAAGCGTTGTTACGATACAAATGGCGAGAAAACCAGCCGGATCGTCGTCTTTACTATGGAATATCTTTATGTATAGCCCTGCTGCCACGATTAAAATACCTAATACAATTGCACAGTACTTTATACTCTTCAATGTCCCAACGGAGTTTGATGAGAATGCCTTATTTCGACCGATGTTTCCAAGCAATTTAAACGCCTTATATAGTGCAACAAAAAAAGCGATTGATGCTGCATATCCATACAAGATGAACGGGTCAGCGTAAATGCTGAACAGGTCTAATTGTGCGGCTCTTCCTTCGGTTAACGGAAACCGGATTAAAATGGCAAGCGCCACAATGCCGATAAGCACAATAACTCCCTGAAGAAAGATGGTTGAAATTCTTTTCATGATCATTTTTGGATTTAGACGCAATCCAAATGTAGTAAATATTTATCGATAAACAATAAATATTTACTGTTTATGGGGATATTTATTGTTTATCGGTCTATAGACTGTTATGGGCATGCCTTAGTAAAGAATAATTTCTTGATGGTTGTATGATCAAATTCTACACTGTCGGAGTTTAAGATCTTGAAGGAATAGGTTGATACTTTTCCAATTTCTCAACGGTCAATTTAGATCCGCAGTAGATGCAGTAGAAATTATTTAGCCGATCCTGGAGATAGGCCGGATCCATGTGGTCTTTATAGCTAACGCTCATTGGAAATGTTTGCCTACTTCCCTTGACTTACTTTCATCAATAAGGTGTGTTAAGGTTAGCAATTTTGGGTTGGTATAATTTAACTCAGTTTTTCAGTGCTTTAACTCCAATGATGATAAGCGTTTCCGGGAAAAAAGGTTACACAAATTCAGGGTGGGGCTGTGTAACCTAAAACACAAAAGCCGCATAAATCTTGCGATCTATACGGCCTTCTTCTTTTCTGTGATCCCGCTGGGACTCGAACCCAGGACCCATACATTAAAAGTGTATTGCTCTACCAACTGAGCTACGGAATCATTCCCTTTTTTCGTATTCGGGAGTGCAAAGATAGTAATTAATCTTTTTCTTCCAAATATAATTCTCAACTTATTGAAACTTCATTCATTAAAACAATGCCGTCTGCACTACCCGTACCGTCTTCACGCCACCCACCGCATACACGGCCGTCTCCGCATACCGTGATGCCACTACGATCTCCGTACCTTTCGCATGCGCATTGAACATCGCTTCCACCAGCTCCGGATTATTATTCTCCTGTGAAAGATGCGCCAATAATAAATGGCTCATAAACGCCGGCCGGTGCGATGTAAACAGCTCTAATGCCTGTTTATTTGAGAGGTGTCCCTGTCCGCCGCGGATCCGTTTCTTCAGCACGTAAGGATACCGCCCTTGTTCCAGCATCTGCTCATCATAGTTAGCCTCCAGGAAAGCCGCATGGCATTGTTGAAAATGGCGGACCACATGTTCGCAGGGCGCGCCAATATCGGTGAATACGCCAATATTAATACCGCCACTGGTGATGATAAAGCTATGCGGTTCAGAAGCATCGTGAAATTTTGGAAATGCGGTCACGGTCAGCGCGCCGATCTCCACCGGCGTATAGGCGCTGAAGGAAACCACCTGTTGTGCATGTAAATGTAATTGCAGGCCGCCGCTCACCATAGTGGCCTGGGTAATGTATACCGGCAGTTTGTATTTTTTAGCCAGGATGGGTATGCCCCTGATATGATCGCTATGTTCGTGGGAAACAAAAATGGCTTTTACCTTTTGCATGGATAAGCCCAACCGCTTCATACGTTTCTCTGTTTCCCGGCAGGAGATCCCTGCGTCTACCAGCACTGCTTCCTGGTCGTTGCCAATATAATAGCAATTCCCGTTGCTGCCTGAGTTGAGTGATGTAATGAATAATGCCATGACACTGCAAAGAAACCGTTTTTTTATGTCTTCCGGATAGATTGGATCTGTTCCCGGATCGTTTCTGTTAAGATCTCCGCCAGGCGGGCCACTGCCGGGGCGGGGTGCTGCTGTTGGTGCTGCAGGAAAATATAAATAAAGGGTAGGGGTGGCAGCCCGGCGTTCAGCGTCTTGCATCCAGCAGGCATGCCTATTTCCGTGCGCAGGGTCAGACCTAATCCGGCTTGTGCCGCGGCCCATAAACCGGCCAGGCTGTGGCTGGTGAGCACCGCACGCCAGGAGCGTTGCACCTGGTCCAGGGCATCCAGCCCGGCCTGCCGTATAATACAGGGCGCTTCAAACAGCAGGAGGGGAAGGGGCTGTTCCGCATTCACACGGGTATTGGCATTGCCTATCCAGCGGAGGGGGAGGCGTCCTATCAGCGTGCCCTCTTGCGGTGGCTGCATATCCAGGTTCACGATCAGGTCCAGTTGGCCGGATTGCAGCTGTTGTATAAGAACGAACTGCCGGTCTATCATAACGGTGATCTGCACCTGTGGATATACGGCGGCAAAGCGGGCCAGTATCACCGGCAGCTCGCTTTCTGCAAAATCAGCGGGTAAGCCCAGGCGTACCTGCCCTTCCAGTTGCGTGTCGTTCAGCGCGCGTACTGCCCGGTCGTTGATGTCCAGCAATTGTTTGGCATAACCTAGCAGCAGCTCCCCGGTGGCGGTAAGGCGCCAGCCGCGGCCCTGTTTGATGAACAGGGGCTGCCCGGTCATTTCTTCCAGCCGTTGCATCTGCAGGCTTACGGCGGATTGGGAGCGGGCCACCCGGTCCGCGGCTTTGGCAAAGCTGTCCAGGTCCACCGCCAGCACAAAAGTGCGCAGCAGGTCCAGGTCCATTACATCACCTATCATACTTTAATAATATTAAAGTGAGAGATCAGATCTTTCAATATCGCAAAAGTATGAAATTGCCCTAATTTTGAGCCCACGCCGGCGTTCAATTAAACTTCAATGACTATGCAAACTTTTTCCAAATGGCTGTATGCTGGTCTGGCCGTATTGGGTGGGGGACAGGCGTCCGCCCAGTCACAAACGCCGGCTGGCATCCTTCGCAAGACATTATTGGAGCAACAGCTGCCGGCTACCACTGTAGAAACAGTACGGATGGACGGGCTTACGCTGGGCCCGGGAGCGGGCGCGCCGGATCATTATCATCCCTGTGAGGTTTATGGCTATGTAGTAGAAGGGCAGATCCTTTACCAGGTACATGGGCAGGAGCCGGTACTGCTGCATGCGGGAGATAGCTTTCGCGAAGCGGCCGGCGAGCGGATCACGGTATTCAAAAATGCGCTGACGGATAAGCCCAGTAAGTTCATTGCTATCTACCTGGCAAAAAAGGGGCAGTCATTGATAAAATTCACGGATCAATAACCGGTCCGGCCACGCTAATTAATCACGAATAACTTTTATTATGCCTTTTGTAAAGATCAACCTCCCGCAAAGCACGCTGCCGGAGGAAAGGAAAGCTATTTCACATGCAGTGCATGAAAGCTTAATGACACACTTCACCATACCTGCGGATGATTATTTCCAGGTAGTGCATGAGCTAGGCGGTAACGACCTCTTATTTCCGGCCAGTTATATGGGCGTTCCTCATACGCCTAAGCTGGTGTATATAGAGATCACCGCCAGGGCCGGCCGCAGCGTGGAAGCAAAAAAAGCGCTCTATCATGATATTGCGAAGAAGATCGCCGCCACCACGGATCTCTCTATTAACGATGTGATCATCATTCTCACAGAAAACGTATCGGAGAACTGGTCTTTTGGACAAGGCATTGCGCAAATGGTCAGCTGATCCATCCTTCCGCTAAAACAAAGGGCTACCGGTATTTACCGGTAGCCCTTCTTGCATGAATATGCAGTTCGCATTAAATTTTTATTCCTCGCCTGCTTAAAGTTTTTTATTCTGAATAATTTAAGTACATTCAATTAGCCCTATGTGTAACTGTATATAAGAGTCATACGCACGTTCCATTAATCACAGAATAGAGCAACCAAAAAAGTAGAGCACCAATCTGTTAGTACCGTTTTTTAATCTCGATTTTGTTAATCATTAAAATTTGATCACTTTATGAAGAGAAATCCACTATTGCGTCTTGCGTTACCCCTAATGATGCTTATTGTTGTTGCCTCCTGTAAAAAAGACCTGCACGAGATCAACGGCACCCTGAACCGTAATTCCAGGGGACCAAAACAAGACAGAGGTTTTATCATCATCGCCAAAGAAGGCGTAAAGCTTGATGCCATTTCTGCCAGCCTGGAGAAAATAGGCGCAAGGAATTTCAAATTAAAAGAAGCTATCCCGGAACTGGGCCTTATCCACGTACAGACCCCGGATCCTTCCTTCCCTGAAAAAGCAAGGAAGATCCAGGACGTAGAAGCGGTGGCTATAGACTTAGTGCAGAACTGGCGCCTCCCGGGTAAATTTTACCGCTCTTCCGTGAAGGCAGGCCGGTCCGCTGCCAATGCAGCCGGAAAGGGAAAGGCCCTCATTAATACGAATCCATATAGCTTCCTCCAATGGGGCCTTAACTCCATAAAAGCGCCCCAGGCCTGGCAAAAAGGCTACCAGGGAGAAGGCGCTAAGGTTGCCGTACTGGATGGCGGTTTCCTGCTCAATGATGAGGAAATAGCCCCCAACATTATCTTAACCCACAATTTTATTGAAGGAGAAGAAGTACAGTATCACGGCGCCGACGGCTTTAGCCATGGCACCCACGTAGCCGGTACTATTGCTGCGCTGGATGATGAAGTGGGCGTAGTAGGCGTAGCGCCCAAAGCTAAACTGATCCTGGTAAAAGTATTGTCAGATGAAGGTTCCGGCCCTTGGAGCGGTATCATAGATGGTATCTTCTATGCCGTAAACCATGGCGCAAATGTTATTAACATGAGCCTGGGCGGCGAACTGCCCCGCAAAACATTTACGGATGATAACGGTACCCCGGATGATCCCTCCGATGACATGGTAGTGGAATATGACCGCGACATAAAAGACCTGGTAAAGGCTATGAACAGGGCTACCCTGTACGCCAACCTGCTGGGTACTACCGTAATAGCTGCTGCTGGTAATGACGCCTACAACTACGATGTAGAAAAGCGTTTTATCACCTACCCGGCTGCTTGTCTGGGCGTGATCTCCATTTCTTCCAACGGTCCGCTGGGCTGGGGTATTAACCAGGATACCACCCTGTACATCCCCTCTATCTTCACCAACTATGGTAAGAACTTTATCTCCTACGGCGCACCCGGCGGTAACTATACTGATCCCCCGAACTTTACCATTGTAAATGTGGGCGGTATCGTGAACTATGAGTATGTTTTTGACTTTGTGTTCAATATCGGCTCCTGGGATGAAGCCACCAACACTTTCTTCTACACCTGGTCTGCCGGCACCAGCATGGCAGCCCCGCATGCCAGCGCCGTAGCCGCCCTGCTGTATGGTAAATACCGCAGGCTCGCATCGCCCATACTGGTAGATCTTATCTTCCGTAAAAGCTCCAACGACTATGGCACACCCGGTAAAGACGCATTCTTTGGCAACGGCCAGCTGAATGCCGGTAAAGCCGTAAGCTACTAATTAACATCCTGTACTAATAGAAAGGCAAAGAGCTGGCCACGCGTATTGGCCAGCTCTTTTTTTTATGGGGTGACAATGCCCTGAAGTTAAAGCCGGGGCGGCTTTACGCCCTATCTTACGGTTGCAGGCTGGCATTGTTTTTATGGCAATTTCTGTAAAAAGGAGCCATGTTTGAAACTTTATCCATTACCATATTGCTGTGGGCACAGGGGGCCTACTTTGCGATCAGCGGTATCTGGCCCGTTTTACACTACGCCAGTTTTGAAAAGGTGACCGGTCCCAAAACAGATGTATGGCTGGTAAAAACAGTTGGGGCCTTATTATGGCTGATAGGTATGCTGCTGATCGTTGCGGCGATCCGGGGAGAGACCGGCTCCTCCACCATCATCGCCGCTATGGGCAGCGCCGTTATCCTGCTGCTGGTGGATGTGATCTATGTGGTGCGGCAGGTTATCCGCCCCATTTACCTGGCGGATGGAGTGGCGGAGTTTACCCTGCTGGCGCTGTGGAGCATCTGGCTGTTCGCATAATTTAAATACATTTGCGAACGCTTTCCAGGGCGTTAAACTATCGATATGAAGGATTTTAAGCAGCATTTTATTGTTCCGGCCCCGCCGGAAGATGTATACCGGGCACTAACTAACCCGGCTACCATACAGCTTTGGACAGGCGAACCGGCAGAAATGACCACAGAGCCCGGCACAGAGTTCTCCCTGTGGGAAGGCAGCATTGCAGGGCGTAACCTGGAGTTTGTAGAAGACAAGAAGATCGTGCAGCAATGGTATTTTGGCGAGCAGGAAGAGGCGTCCATTGTGACCATTATCCTGCACCCTGACAAAAAAGGCACCTCCGCGGAATTAAAGCATACCAATATCCCCGACGAAGACTACGCAGACATTGTAGAAGGCTGGCGCGATGCCTATTTTGGCGCGTTGATCGATTTTTACGCTTAAACCTTATAAGCATATTTGCCGACAAATTGTAGTAGCCAATAGAAAATAACAATTTGTTTATATGGAGTCTTTACATTAAAATTACACCATATAAGTTGGATACCTGCAACTATGAGTGTTGTTTTAAGACTACAGACATTGAAGAAGAGCTGGAGGCTCTCCTGGGACATCGTGGGATTTAAATCAAAGCTGACTACCTGGTTTATTGGACTGGTCCTGATCTTTGTAACGCTCCCTATCTACTTCGAGTTTATTGAACGCCGTGAGGGAACGGTACTGAATGATTGGGTGCTGGCCAGTATCCCGGCGGTAGATGTCTCTATCCCTATCATGATCCTCATCTGGGGCACCATCTGTTTATTCACGGTGCGTGTTACCGCAAAGCCGGCTAATTTCCTGATCTTTATTATCGCCTATACACTGCTCACGCTTTCCCGCTGCATCACCATCTTTATAGTGCCGCTGGCGCCCCCGGTGAACATGGTTGCCTTAACAGACCCGCTGACCGGCGTGTTTTATGGCGGACAAGCCATCAGTAAAGACCTGTTCTATTCCGGGCATACCTCCCTGTTGTTCCTGATCTTCCTGTGTTGTGAGAAAAAGGCGGACCGCTATATTGCGGGTATCAGCACTTTCCTGGTAGCCATCCTGTTGCTGGTGCAGCATGTGCATTACACTACAGATGTGGTATGCGCGCCTTTATTTGCGGCCATGGCCTATATGGCAGCCCGCAAACTGGCCTATTGTAACTCATAGGCCCCATTCCTGCATGATCTTATTGGTGAATACTTTCATGGCCGCCGGCTCCAGCAGTTGTTGCCGTGCCTGCAGCCATTTGTCCAGGTCTGCGCCATACATTTTCTGCATCCGCGCTGGCGTTAGCTCATTTACCTTACCCCAGTGAAAAGCGTAAGGGATGTTGTGCGCATCCAGCTGTTGCCATACCGCTTTATAGAACTCCTGTGTTTTATCAGAAAAAGCGCCATCCAGCTCCACCACGCAGGTGAAGGGGAAACGCGTAAACGCCAGCAAACCTTTGGACTGTTTAATAAAACGGAAAGCAAACAGCCCGGAGAATGGGCCATCCGGCCCGTTATTCATACTCAGTAATAGGTCTATTACTTCATTCAGCCGTTCTATAGGCACGCCAATGGCGGCGCTTAACAGCTTGCCATGCAGGCTGGTATTGCTGAACATTTCGCTGAGGGTGCCCATTTGTTTGTTATACAGCGTAAGGGAACCGGCCAGCAGTTTATTTACCAGCAGGGGCACCAGCTGGGGTACCGCATTGGTGAGCTTACCTACAAAACAGGGAGCGTCGTCGCCGGGGCCTAAGCCGTTGAGGTTGGGCATAGGCGGTATATAACCATTGCTGAAAGGCCGTTTGTACATGGTGGTCACATACGCGCCTTTTTCAATATCGTAGGGGTTGATGAGCATCTGGAAATGGTAAGGCCGTTCGTTGCCGCAGGGCAGGTTGGCCTGGGAAAAGTCCAGTGTGGAAATAAGCTTACGCAGCGTAGCATCAAAGGGGCGGCGCTCCATATAACCTTCCAGCAGGAACAGGTCCTCTGTTTCCACCATCACGCCATGGATAATACCAAAGCTGCCAAAACTCACCAGGGCGGCGTTAAACAGATCATCATCCCTTTTCAGTTCTGCGCCCAGCTGGGCTACAAAGCTGTCAGAAACAACCGGGTAGGAGGCCCTTTCGAGGTATACATGCTGGTTAGCGCCCGTAACAATATGCAGCCCTACTACAAAATCCTGTACCGCGCCGGTGTCAAATGCAGAGCCGTGCGCGCCGGTGGCAATAACGCCGCAAATGGTTTGTCCGTTACTGGCGCCGGAGGTCTTTAAGGAAAGACCGCGCTGTCGCAGAAAAGCAGATAGCTCCCAGACAGCGGTACCGCATTGCGCCAGGAATAGTTTACTACGGTCGCCGGTATAATTGGGGTGTACGCTGCGGACAGAGATCTCAAAGACGGTGTTGAGCGATTTGGTATCCAGTATCACGCCATCGGTAGCGGCAATGCGCGTCCAGGACCATCCTGAGCCAAGGCCGCGCAGGGTGCTGTTAGTATCGATAGCTTCCTGTATCAGCGCTTGAAAACCTTTGGTGGCGGCATGATAAGTGCTCAGGGCATCACCATCTCCATTAGCCAGTTTATAAAGGTTGCGGATCTCTTGCTTAAACGTCTCGTGCCGGTTCTCCCATTGGGTATCATTGGTTTTGAAAATTTTCATGGGGTACGCTTTTAAAGTTTGGGGTAAGCTGGTGGCCTGTTAAAAAATGCCATTCTTAGGACAAGGTTTGCTGCATTTATACTCCAGTTGTACCGGGCAGTAAATACCCAGCGTGACTACCGTGAGCAGGGCATAACCCAGATTGGTCTTTACCCTTACTTCAGACATGCCCAGAGAGCCCAGTGTGTCACAATCCGGTGTGGTCAACTGTTTGGGGCTTTGCGCCAGGCCCCAGAACCAGTTATGCGCGGTAACTTTTGCTTTCTCTGCGCCTTCTTGCGCATTGGTGGCAATACGGTAAGAATAACAGCCGTTGCCTGCTATACAATACACGGCAAATAAGAGTAGGAATAATAAGTGTTTCATAGCGGTGGGGTGTTGTGGGGTGATATTACAAACACTATAATTTTAATAGCAAAATAACGCATATTGATATGTGTTCCCGCAGCCATCCCATGACTGGCGGCAGCCACTTGCTGCATGGTAGGGACAGACACATAACTGGCGCCAGGGACTGGATGATCGGTATCAGTATAAATTGAGCCTGGGCATTTTCAGCAGGTGATAAGAAATGGGTATTTTTGCTGCGTGCTTTATGCCACCAATTATGATACAACAGGATTTTGCTGACAAGGTAACCGCGTTGTTAAAGAACGACGACCGCGTAATAGGGCTGGCAGCCGCCGGCTCCTGGATCACTAATGAGATAGATATCTTTTCTGACCTGGATCTTGTGCTCATCACCAAAGAAAAAGTAGCTGGCCAGCGCCAGCAGATGATGGATTACGCCCAAAGTTTTGGTCAGCTGCTTAGCGCCTTTACCGGCGAGCATGTGGGAGAGCCCCGGTTACTGATCTGTTTATACGACAATCCGTTGTTGCATGTAGATATTAAGTTCCTGACCCTGCCGGAGTTCCACGAACGGGTAGAGAATCCCGTGTTGTTGTTGGATAAGGACCAGCAACTATCCGGCGTTATTGACAGCACCACCGCGGTATGGCCGGCCCCCGGTTACCAATGGCTGGAAGACCGTTTCTGGACCTGGGTACATTACATATCAGGTAAAATAGGCCGCGGCGAGTATTTCGAAGCATTGGACGGACTCGGTTTTATCCGCGCCAGGGTACTATCCCCGCTGCTGCAGATCAAGAACGGGCAGCAGCCCCGGGCCCTGCGTAAAGTAGAGCAAACGCTTCCCCGCAAAGACCTGGACAACCTGGTTGGCACCATGGCAGACTATGACCCCAGCTCCATTATGGACGCGTTAAAACACAGCGTGCGCTTGTACCGCTACCTAAGGGAACAGCTTTTTACCGCGGATATTGTATTACAGGCAGCTACAGAAAAAAGAAGCCTGGAGTACCTGCAGGAGATCTGCGCCCAGTTGCCAGCAGAAGATTAATCCGGATATTTTGCTTTCATAAAGTTTACACAATAGACTATCAGCTCTTTAAGCACGGAGACATCCACATCCTCCAGCTTTTTTATGTAGATACAGGCTTTACTGGCCTTATGTTTGCCCAGTTTAGGCAGCAGTTTTTCCCGCTCATCGCCGCCGGGCATCACATACAGGGTGAGCGCATCTTTCCGGGGAGAGAAACCGGCTAAAGGAGCGTCGCCTTCATGCCCGCTGTCATATTTGTAGTGATAGCTCCCAAATCCTACAATACTGGGTCCCCACATGACCGGGGGATAACCGGTGGTCTTCTCCATCAGCTCCAGGATGGCATAGGCGTCCCGGCGTTTCCGCTCATCGGGTACGGCGTCCAGGAACGCCTTTACGCTTACATCAGTAGGTTTAGTTTTCTGTTCTGGCATATTGGGATGTTTATCAGCCAAAGATAACAAAGGGAGGGGTGTCCACCCTATTCCGGTACGATCCCTACTTATAGATAACCGGTATATAACCGGTATATAACCCGTATATAACCCGTATGTAACCCGTATATAAGCCGTCCCTTTATAGATACGGGTTATCTACCAGTTAATTACAGATCAGCTACTGATCAGTTAGGGGATATCTATAACTGCATCATGGCATGTCAAGATCTACGCCTCATATATACAATAATTAGCATTGTTTGGACGTTAACCCACGGTAAGCGGTCTCACATGGCAAGAATATTTGCCCGTTTTGAGAGAAATCCTTATTTTAACATTAATATAACTGCTGTAGGATGCAGTACTGTGGCCAGCTACAGAATTTATTCAGAATAGCATAGTAATTTACAGTCTTATACCGTTACATGAGAAAATACCTACAAGCCAGGGCCGGCTGTATCGTGCTGGTTGTGATGTTGTTTCACTGTTCCACTGCCTCTGCGCAGAAGTTTGATCTGAAGCTGTTGAACCATATACGGAACGACAGGAATACCTCTCTCGATGGTATGATGTGTGGCTTTAGCCAAAGCATGTATCCGGTATCTATAGGGGTGCCGCTTGGGCAATTGGTCGTTGGTTATGCGACCGGTAATCAAACCACTATCCGTAATGGCTGGACCAGTACCGCTGCGCTGGGTATAACACTGGTAGCTACCTATGGATTAAAGTATGGGGTACAGCGGCAACGCCCTTATACCAAACATCCGGATATGATCATCCCTGAGAGCTATGGCAGTGATCCTTCCTTTCCTTCCGGTCATACCTCTACCGCCTTTGTAACGGCCACTTCCTTAAGCCTGCAATATCCTAAATGGTATGTGATCGTGCCCTCTTATCTTTGGGCCGGCACGGTAAGCTATTCCCGTATGCACCTGGGCAAGCACTATCCCAGTGATGTGCTGGCTGGTGCGCTCATTGGAACAGGCTCTGCATACCTCACCCATAAAATGGGCCAGTGGCTGGAGGGTAAAAAACACCGCCGGGAGTCTGACTGGTTCAATCCAATAACAGCCGCCTTAAGTACGCCGGGTAGTTCTCCTCAGCCGTAACGCCTATTCCCTGCGTTATACTATCTCCAAAACACACAATGCGCCCCGTGGGCAGCAGATGGTACCGTATGTGATCATACAGCGCCAGCGCCATTACCCGGTAGCCGTCTGCCGTTGGGTGTACGCCATCCTTTGCCTGGCTATTGGCCTCATTGCGTATCAGGCTCGTCCTATCCGTGCCAATATTGCCTATCTGCCGGAACAGGCGCCCTACGTCCAGCAGGGCTGTTTGCCGGGCGGACGCGGTATGCTGTATAATGGCGTTTGTAGCGGTGCGTTTCTTCTCCGGTCCTTCAGTGCCAAAAAACGCCGCCGGATGTCTGCCAAGCAGGTAGGGCGTATGAAAAGGCAACAGGGTCATCATCAGCACCTGGCTGCCGCAGTCCTGGATGCGTGTTACCAGTTCCAGCATGTTGGCCGCATATTCATCCGGTGGCACTGCATTGCCGCTGTTCAGGCTGTCGTTGGTACCGGCCAGTAATATGGTCAGCTCCGGCTGGTGGGAGAGGCAGTCCTTCTCCAGCCGTTTTAGCAGCTGCCGGGTATTATGACCGGCTATGCCGGCATTGATCACAAAAGTATCGTTGATGGGCGGGCGCCGGCGGGCGGCGTTTAAGGATAGTGGCAGGGCGGTGCCCAGTGCCTTAAGGGCTGTATTGGCAATAAACTTTCGCCTGTTCATGGATTCGTACCGTTTAAGCGGGTATCAAGATAGCTAATTACTACCGGAAAACGGCGGCTATTCTGCGGGCATGTGCCAGGGTTGCTGTTGTATGGCATCGCGCAGTTCCCGCACTTCTACGGAGTCGCCGTAATCCAGCCCGGGCCAGGTTTTGGCAATTTCCGCCGCCTCGCGGATGGTGCCGGTCTGTATGATCACATACCCGCAGATCTCCGCATCGCCGGAAACGGGCGCTACCTTACGCCGGGGTGTGCCCTCAATAGGATGGATGGTATAACCGTAATCCCAGAATGTGTGGGCAGTGATATAGCTGCCTTGTTGCGCCTGTTCCTGGCTCCATTGGTCAATAAGCCGGCTCCGTTGTTGTAACGCGTCTTCCGGCGTCGTATCGTTTTGGCGGATGAGTAGGATAAATTCCTGCATGGTTGGTTATTTTGTAGCGGGAGAGGAACAGGGGTAGTGAATATACATAAAATACGGCAGACAACCGTTACATTTGAAGCATAATCCCGCCCCGTTATTGTTTTGCCACCATAAAAACTACACTGTTATGATCACAAAAATGTCGCACACTACCTTATTTGTACTGGACCAGAATAAAGCCTATGATTTTTATGTAAATAAGCTGGGCTTTAAAGTAAATACAGATGTAATGATGGAAGACAGCTGCGAAGACTCCTCCAAGGAAGCCGCGGATGCTGCCTATCGCTGGCTTACTTTGAATCCGCCGGACCAGCCGGACCTGGAGATCATCCTGATGCCGATCGTTGGCCTGGATGAGGAGGCGCAAAAAGCTATACAGCTTTTACTGGACAGGGGCCTGATGGGCGCCGGCGTATTCCAGACGCCGGATTGCCGCGCTACTTATGAGGAACTGAAGGCCAAGGGTGTTGAGTTCAAATCAGAGCCGGTAGAGCAGTTTTATGGTATAGAATGTATTATGTCTGATGGTTGCGGGAACTGGTTTAGTATGACGCAGCCAAAGGCGCATTGATCAGGGTCTTGCTTCTGCCCGCTGTTTTACTACCTGCAAAATATTGCTTTGTATATCCTGCATTATCCACCTGGCCCACCAGCTCGCATAGAAATTAAAGGTGGTGCTAAGTTTAAAATGACTGTACAAATGTAGCCGGTAACCGTTGCCTCCGGGCAGCGCCTGCAATTCATATGTGCCATTCAGTACGTCAAAATAGTCGCCGCCTATCACCACATGTTTATCCATGGTTGTTGATGGGATCTCCTGGGGATTGGCTTTAATGGAAAACACCATTTTCTGCTGATCTTTATAAGAAAGCACCTGCTCATGAAATACCAGGCCTTTGGTAAAGATGGCTTCACGGTAGGCGCCCACACCTTCATAATTTAGTTCTGCCTTAACGGGCCGCGGGAATCCCAGGAATGCCGTGAGCCATCCCTTATCCTGCGCGGCATTAATTTCTTTTACCCGGGTTACATGATCCCATATGGTCTTCGCCGGCGCTTGAATGTCTATATAGGTATAGGCTTTATAAGTACCGGGTATATTACCTATCATACGCTCAATAGGGGAGAGGAGTAAAGGCAGTAAAGTGACGAGTAATATATAGCTGTTCTCTCCCTGGTGTTTTTTGCGTTTTGTGCGCCCGGTTATCATACCTCCCAGGGAAGAAATGGCCAGGAATATGGGTAATGCCATGACCCAGCATGCCCAGCCTTCCAGAGAGATCAACAGGGTGATAACAAAGAAGACCAGTACTGGTACCCATGGCGCAAATATGCAATACCATTTATCTTCCACCTTTTTCATACCCGAAAAATGGATAGTTAGTGCACCCATGGCATAGGGAACGCCAAACAGGAAGGCAATAGACATAACCGAGACCAATGCGCCCAGCGCTTCAATACCAAAAAGTATTCTGCATAACAGGGCTACCAGTAAGGGAATACCAACAATTTTGATGATCCGGGAAATCTTTTCTTTATTCATAGGTATATCTGCGGCCGCTAAAGTACAGATTATATTATTACTCAGGTACGGAGGTTATCTTCTCTTTAAATCTGGTAATTCAGTGGGACTTAACAATATGTTCAATATTTTTATACCCAAACCACTTATCGATTACCATGGATAACAGAAGGGATTTTATAAAAAAGGCAGCCTTACTCTCTGGCGCAGCCGGTTTTGCAACTTTACCGGCAGCCGTACAGCGGGCCCTGGCCATTAACCCGGCCCTGGGCACTACCTACCTGGATGCGGAGCATGTTGTATTCCTGATGCAGGAGAACCGCTCTTTTGACCACTGTTATGGCGCCTTGCAGGGCGTGCGTGGTTTTAATGATCCCCGCGCTATCCGCCTGCCCAATAAAAATACGGTATGGCTGCAAAGTAATGCCGCCGGCGAAACATATGCCCCTTTCCGTTTGGATATAAAAAACAGCCGTATTACCTGGATGGGCTCTTTGCCCCACTCCTGGAGCAACCAGGTGGATGCCCGGAATAACGGTAAATACGATAAGTGGCTGGAAGCTAAAAAAGCAGGCCATCCGGAGTTTGCAAAAATGCCCCTCACCATGGGCCATTATACCCGGCAGGACCTTCCGTTTTACTACGGCCTGGCAGATGCCTTCACCGTATGCGATCAGCATTTCTGTTCCTCGCTCACGGGTACTACGCCTAACCGCCTGTATTTTTGGAGCGGCACCATCCGCGCGCAGCAAAATGAGAATAGCCCTGCCCTGGTATGGAACGAGGAGGCGGACTACGGCTCCATGGTAAGCTGGAAAACCTACCCGGAACGGCTGGAAGAGAACGGCGTTTCCTGGAAGATCTACCAGAATGATGTGAGCGCGGGCGGCGGCTTTACATCAGAAGAAGACGCCTGGCTGGCCAATTTCACGGACAATCCCATTGAGTTTTTTAGCCAGTATAATGTACGGCTGTCAGACAAATACCTGCGTTACCTGGAAAACGCTACCACCAAAATACCGGGAGAGATCAGCGCGCTGGAGCAGCAGCTGGCGGCCGTACCGGCAACAGATAAACGCCATGATGGCCTGCAGCGACAGTTGGACAGGAAAAAAGCGGAATGGAAAACCGTACAGTCAGAACAAAAGATCTATACCCGCGAAAAATATGAACAGCTAACCCCTTACCAGAAGAACCTGCACAATAAGGCATTCAGTACGAATGTTGGTGATGAGTTCTTTAACCAGCTGACCACTTTAAAATACAACGACGGTAATACCGCCCGCGAAGTAAACGTTCCTAAAGGCGATATACTGCACCGTTTCCGGGAAGATGTGAAGACGGGCGCGTTACCTACCGTATCCTGGATCGTAGCGCCGGAGAATTTCTCCGATCACCCAGGGGCGGCCTGGTATGGCGCCTGGTATGTATCTGAGGTAATGGACATCCTTACCCAGAACCCGGAAGTATGGAAGAAGACCATCTTCGTGCTTACCTATGATGAGAACGATGGTTATTTCGACCACGTGCCGCCTTTTGTAGCGCCCAATCCGCAGGATCCGGGCAGCGGCAAGGCATCTGCAGGCATAGATACCAGCGCGGAATTTGTAAACAAGGCACAGGAAGCACGCCGTACCTGGCAGAATGAGCAGCATAAACGCGAAAGCTCCATAGGTTTAGGGTACCGGGTGCCGCTGGTGATCGCTTCGCCCTGGAGCCGTGGCGGCTGGGTGAATTCCCAGGTATTTGATCATACCTCCGCCTTACAGTTCCTGGAGCATTTCCTGCAGCATAAAACAGGTAAGGCCATTACAGAAACCAATATCACCGACTGGCGGCGTACGGTATGCGGGGACCTGAGCTCCGTATTCCGGCCCTATAACGGCGAAAAGATCAATACGCCGGAGTACCTGGAAAAGGACGCTTTTTTAGAAAGCATCCATAAAGCGCAATTCAAAGGCTTACCGGCGGGCTTTAAACAACTCACGGCGGCAGAGATAGCACAGATCAATAAAAACCCTGCCATGGCGCCGCAACTGCCACAGCAGGAAAAAGGCATTCGCCATGCCAATGCGTTGCCTTATGAGCTGTATGTAGATGGGCAGCTGCAGGATGATCAGTTTAATATTCATTTTGCTGCCAGCCAGGCGGTATTTGGTCAGCAGGCAGCCGGCGCGCCCTTCCTGGTATATGCCCCCGGCAAATTTAAAGGGGAGGATATGCGGGTATGGTCCTATGGCGTGGCAGCCAATGCGGACCTGGGCGATAGCTGGCGCCTGGCGGATTTTGAGAACGGGCAATACCATTTACAGGTACATGGGCCTAATGGCTTTTTCCGGGAGTTTATGGGAGCGGCCAATAGCCCGCAGCTGCAGGTAGCGTGCAAGTATCAGCAGGCGGCCGGTAAAGCGCAGCTGAGTGGTAATATCCAGCTGGAGTTAAAGAACAACGGCAAAGAAACCATCACCATACAACTCTCAGATAACGCCTACAAAACCGCTGCCCGCGCCCAGGTACTGGCAGCCGGCGAAACCAAAAGTATGGTGCTGGAGCTGAGCAAAAGCCATGGCTGGTACGATTGCAGCGTACGGGTAAAAGGGAACGATGTATTTGAGCAACGGTATGCCGGCCGTGTAGAGACCGGAAAACCCTCCTTTACCGACCCGCTGATGGGGAGGGTATAAGGGTGCTGTATTGCACGGAATCGCGTTTTACCAGATCTTGTATCAGTGCGGCGGTGTTAGCCTTGGGCTGCTTTTGCAGGTATTGATCAAAGAATGACAGTGTTAACTGACTTATATCAGCAGTGTTCTGCAGATAAGGACCTTTGATCGATGGCTGCTGCCGTTGTATGATATATGGCAGGCAGGAAAAGTCTTCATGGATCGCATTGGCAAACCGGAGGAAATACTTATCACGGGAATTGATATGCGCCGGGAAGAAGTATATGGAATTAGAATCGCCTGAGCGGCCACTGCTCAGGTACATGTAAGGCATCCTGATCTTTTCCGGCGTATAGGGCGGCAGTTGTAAAATTTGATCGTACTGCCGGTCCCAGGCAGTGTCAAAACCGTAATAATGCGTTTCTGTGCCATCAAAAGAAAGCAGGCATTGTATACTGGTATCCAGCATGGCGGCTTTGGTAATGGCGGTGCCGCCCAGGCTCCAGCTCAGCAGGCCGGTATGGCGGGTATCCGCAAACGGTACGCTGTCCTGCAGGAATCTCTTGACAAATAGAATATCTTCCACCTGCTCTTTTATATCTTCCGCCCCGCTCATAAAGCCGGGAAATAGTCCCACAGAACTAACGGCGGCCACTACATATCCTTTTTGCGTAAGGCGCTCAAATAACAGGGGATTCTCCCAGCTGCTGCCATTCATGCCGGCGGCATAAATTATGACGGGGAAATGGCCCGCTGGCCTGGTACGGTTTAATCCAATGGTCAACGGGTAGCGCAATAGCCGGTCCACGGAATCCAAATGCATATATTCTGTAAATATCGATGCTATCATGCGGCTGCTTTTTTTGCAACTGTCGGCAGATACCTGGTAGTCCATCCGTTTTTCATACTGGTCCATAATATCGCCATAGATAATGGGCGTGCCGCTGCTGTCTTCAGTGGGATAAAACAGGTCTATCTTTACCGGCCGGTAATACCGGGCAGAAGTGGATGCGGTATCAAAATGACGGCTGCTGTCATATGCATAAATGTATTGAAGGCCGGTATGCCAGACAGTAGGAGCAGCGGGTTTACAGGCAAACAGCAACGCCATGCAGGCAAGCGCATATAGTTTCATTGGGCAGGGTATTTGAATAAATGTAGCAAACGAAACCCTAAGGCCGTGTTAAAAACAGGTGTCCAGAATCGGACGCGCCTTATCACAAAAACGGACATACAAACCGCCGGATATAGGATAAAATACTGATTATCAACATAGATATTTGCAGGCATCCGGTTTGTGCTTCCCCTGCCAGAAATCTCCCATCATGCTCAGAAATTACTTTAAGATCGCCATCAGGCAGCTGCGTAAGCAGAAAATGTATGCTGCCGTGAAAATAGGCGGCTTTGCGCTTAGCATTGCCGCCTGTGTGCTGATAGGGCTCTACGTAAAGAACGAGTTAAGCTATGACCGTTCCTATCCCAATGCAGACCGCATTTACAGGGTAATAGGGATGTCGGACGATAATGGCTACGTACAGCGGGGCGCATCTTTTCCGCCGCCTATGGCGCGCGCATTAAAGGCAGATTTTGCGGAAGTGGAAGTGGCGGGCCGTTTGATGCCTAACCGCCTTTTCGACGGCGCCGGCAGCAACCAGTTGCGGCGGGCAGATGATGTGGCGAACACCTATGAAGAGGGTTTTACCTATGCAGATCCGGAGCTGATGGACCTCCTGCAGTTGCCTATGGCCTACGGCAATTCCCATGCGCTGGATGAGCCCAATACCATCGTGATCTCCAAGCGCAAAGCAGATAAATATTTTCCTCATGAGAACCCCATAGGCAAGCTGCTGATCCTGAATGATAATATAAACAAACCTTACCGCATTGGCGGCGTAATGGAAAATATACCGGCTAACAGCCACCTGGAGCGTTTTGATTTCCTGCTTACCTTAAAAGGGAAGGAGTTATGGCCCGGGGAGCAGCCTTCCTGGATGTCCAGCAATTATCACAATTACGTGCGGTTGCGTGCCGGCACAGATATTGCCCGTTTGCAGCAGAAGATGACGGAGGTGATCCTGAACAAGTACTATATACCGACAATGCGGGCGGCTGGCTTTAAAGATGTGGAGCGGCTTGGCAAAACGCTGAAGCTGGATGTGCTGCTACAGCCGGTAGGCGATATCCACCTGCGCTCCTATAACATGGATGGCGATTCGGAGAGTGGTGATATCCGTTTTGTATGGCTGTTCAGCGCTATTGCCTGTTTTATACTCATCATAGCCTGTATCAACTTTATCAACCTTTCCACTGCCAGGTCTGCCAACCGCGCTAAGGAGGTAGGGTTGAAGAAAACCATTGGCGCTGACCGCAGCAGTCTTATACAACAGTTCATAGCAGAATCACTGGTGTTCAGCTTCCTCTCTATTTTGCTGGGTTGTTTGCTGGCATGGGTACTGCTGCCTTATTTTAATATGCTGGCAGGCAGATCGCTGGTGTTCCCCTGGCGGGAGTGGTGGCTATTGCCGGTGCTGGCGGCTGCGGCCGTTTTCCTGGGTACGCTGGCGGGTTTGTACCCGGCCGTTTACCTGTCATCTTTCCAGCCTGTGAAGGTGTTAAAAGGAAGTGTAAGCAGGGGTGTTAAAAATTCCAATCTAAGAAGCATCCTGGTCGTGTTTCAATTCACTACTTCCGTGATCCTCATCATTGGCACGGTTGTCATTTACCGGCAAATGCAGTTTCTCCTGCATCGTAAGCTGGGCTTTGATAAGGAACAGGTGGTAATGATCCAGGGGGCTAATTCCCTGGGCAAACAGGCGACCGCATTTAAAGACGAGCTGTTGAAGCTGCCGGGCGTACAACATGTTGCGGTGAGCGATTTTCTGCCTGTAAGCGGTACCAAACGTAACGGCAACCAGTTCTGGAAAGCCGGCAGGATGAGGGACGATAACCCCGCCGATGGTCAGTTCTGGACGGTGGATCACGACTATATCACCACCATGGGTATGCATATGGCGGCAGGCCGTAATTTTTCGAAAGATATGTCTACTGATTCAGCGGCAGCCATCCTGAATCAGACCCTGGCAGGCAAACTGTTCCCGAACGGCGAGGATCCGCTGGGCAAACGTATCACCAATAGTAACGGTATCTATACTGTTATTGGCGTGGTGAGTGATTTTAACTTCGAATCTATGCGTACGCGTATAGACGGGCTTTGTATGACCCTGGGTAACAGCCCTTCTATTATTTCTGTAAAGGCGCACACCGCTGATATGCAGCAACTGTTGACGGCCCTTACCGGCGTATGGAAAAACTTTACGCCCAACCAGCCTTTCCGTTATTCCTTCCTGGATGAGCGCTTTGCGGAAATGTATGCGGATGTGGAACGTACCGGCCGTATCTTCACCACGTTTGCCATATTGGCTATTGTGGTGGCTTGCCTGGGCTTATTTGCCCTCTCCGCATTCATGGCAGAGCAGCGTAGTAAAGAGATCAGTATCCGCAAAGTGCTGGGGGCTTCCGTTACGCAGGTAACCACGCTTATCTCCCGCGATTTCCTGAAACTGGTGCTCATTGCCGTATTACTGGGCTCACCCATCGCCTGGTGGGGTATGCGGTTATGGCTGCAGGATTTTGCCTACCAGACCACCATCAGCTGGTGGATCTTTGTAGTGGCGGGCATGTCCGCCATCAGTATTGCATTGCTTACCATTAGCTTCCAATCTATAAAAGCGGCTATTGCAGATCCGGTGCGGAGTTTGAAGTCTGAGTAGCATTCATCTTTTTCGCCGCTGCTGCTGCCTGTTGCAGCAGTGCCTGCAGGTCTGTTTTCGAATAATATTTGCCGTTGGCGATCACGGCGCTTGCGCGCTACGTTGGCAGCGCTTTCCAGCATAGGACCGGCCATCTTTATACGGGGCCCTGGGTAGGCGCCTGCGGCGATCTTCCGCTGCCATTCCTGTAACTGTGTAATATCTCCTCCCATATCCCGCACACTGGTAATGCCATTGGCTATAAAAAGCGGCAGGGTGTTTTCGCCGGCTTTGGATAAATGGGCATGGGCATCCCATAACCCGGGTATCAGGTATTTACCGGCGGCGTTGATCACACGGGCGCCCGGTGGGATGGGAATGCTGCCCTGCGGCCCAACGGCGGTTATATGGTTGCCGGTGATCAGCACCACACTATTAGCCCGCGGCGGAGCGCCGGTCATATCAATAACCGTAACATGGGTAAGTACCAATGAGGACTGGGCATGGGTGGCATGCAGGAAAAGCCAGCAACAGCAGCACAGGAAACCTATTTTCATACGTGGTCCCTTTTATGGCTACTACAAATTACGCAAAGGAACCAACGGCGGCAAAACCTATTTTCCCTCCAGGATAAGGTCCCTGTTAATGGCTGCGCCTGCCATCGTACCGGTGGATACTGCCATGGCCAGGCTACGGAAAGGATTGGTGCTATCGCCGGCGGCATATACGCCTGGTATGGAGCTGTGCTGCATCATATCTACCTTGATAAGCCCTGTTTCCGTCAGCTCGCATTGTAAGGCGGCCGGTATAGGACAATGCTGTTGCATTACCGGCCTGGCATACAGGGCGGTTAAAGGCGCCTGGCTGCCGTCTGTGAAATGTATGGCGTTTAACTGTCCCTGGTCATGGGCAACAGCGGCTATCTCTTTTTCTTCGATGGAAATATTACGTTGTTGCAATTCTTTGACCTGTGTATCTGAGAAAATAGCCGGGCCATTGGTAAAGATGGTAAGCCGGGAAGTCCATTGGCGTATGAGCCGGCCAAATTCAAAACCTATGTCTCCATTGGAGAGGATGCCGGTAACAGCGCCCCGTACTTCGTATCCGTGGCAGTAAGGGCAGTGCAGCACAGATATGCCCCAGCACTCCGCAAATCCGGGTATGGCGGGCATGATATCCGTCATGCCGGTGGCAAACAACAGGGTTTTAGCTGTATACTGTTCGCCGGCCGCAGTTTCCACGGTAAAACCGGCTAGCTGCGGCACAGCTGCTACCGCCAGCCCGTTTGTAAACGTAATGGTATCATAGGCCAGCACCTGTTGCCGGGCCTTTGCGGCAATAGCCGCAGGCGTTTCGCCGTCATGTGTGATGAAATTGTGCGAATGGGGCGTTTGCCGGTTACAGGGCAGCCCGCTGTCGATGATCAGTACCCGCCGTAAAGAGCGGCCCAGGGCCATAGCGGCAGAAAGTCCCGCATAACTTCCCCCGATGATAATAGTGTCAAATGGTTGTAAATGCTCCATGTTGCAAATATAGGAAATGCAACTTGGTTTCATTATTTATTTTGGGATGGATGGATGATAACCTGTCAAAGGCTATAATTTTCAGCAGACAATATCATGAACAACCGGCGATCTTACACGGCTACGGGCGGCTGTTGTAACAGCTTAAACCGGCCGGCGCCTGTATAGATCTCCGCTTTCAGATCACTGAGTATGGAGTACAGGCCAAAATAAGTACGGTTTACATACAGCGAGTGGCGGGAGCCGCGGGCTACTTTGGAATCGCGTATTTCCTTAAGGTTATACAGGTAATCCATATAAGCATAGATCTCCTGGAAATAGGCTTCATTACCAAAGTCAAAGGTCTCCTGTGTAAAGGGCAGCGTCAACAGGTCTATCATCTGCTGGAACAGGCCGGAGTAAAAATCGATCTCCTTCTGCGTGTCCGTAGGATGGATCATTTCCAGGTTGGTATAGATCTGCATGCGGGTGGCCTCATCCTTCAATATTTCCTTATCCGTGAGCATGAAATAGTTCGTATAGAATAGCTCCGGGATCTCCTTGATACAGCCAAAATCAAAGATGCCAACGGTGCCGTCATCCCGCATCAGGAAATTGCCGGGGTGCGGGTCAGCATGAACGCGCTTTAACTGGTGCATCTGGAAATCATAGAAATCCCAAAGGGCCTGACCTATCTGGTTACGCGCCTCCTGGGAAGGGTTGCGCTGCAGGAACTCTTTGAGGTGATGGCCTTCCAGCCAATCCATGGTGATGATACGATCGGAGGAGAGTTCCGGGTAATACCCGGGAAACACCAGGTTGGGAATATGCGCGCACTGGGCGGATAATTCCATGGAGCGGCGCAGCTCCAGTTTATAATCGGTTTCTTCCAGCAGTTTGGTCTCTATCTCATCAAAATACTTATCCATATCCACCTGGCTCATACCTACAATGCGTACGGCAAAGGGTTTTACAATACGCAGGTCAGATTTTACGCTGTTGGCCACGCCGGGATATTGTATTTTAATAGCCAGGGGCTTGCCGTTTTTAAAGGCTTTATGCACCTGGCCTATAGATGCCGCGTTACTGGCGGTCATATCGAATTTATCGTATAACTGCGTGGGCGTTTTACCCAGTGTTTTCAGGAAAGTATTCACTACCAGCGGCCCGGAGAGGGGAGGGGCGCTGTACTGCGACATGGCAAACAGATCTGAGTAGGCCTTGGGCAACATGCCCTTATCCATGCTCAGCATCTGCGCTACCTTTAAGGCGCTGCCTTTCAGGTGGCTCAGGGTATCGTAAATATCCTCTGCATTGTCTGCGTGTAACTCGTCTTTGCTTACAGAAGGGTCCATAAGCTTGCGGGTATAGTGCTTGAGATAATTGGAGCCTACTTTCAGCCCGGTGGTGATAAACCTGCCGGCCCTTTCCACTTTGCCGGTAGGTATATTCGTTTGTTCCTTCATTGCTCAGTCTTGTGATGTAACCATTGTCCCCTAAGCGGCTACTGCCTGCTTAGTGTTTTCCTGTAAACATAAATTTCCCGAAATCCAGCAGGCTGTCAAATGTAGTGGTGCCTATGAGTTGGAAGCTAAGGTGCACGGCTTTTTCAATAGCGGCATCTGTCATCTCAAACTGGTCGCTGGTATCATCTATCCAGTAGCGGAGCACAAACAGCGCCTGCAGCCAGAAGCCGTGTACATACTGGTCAGAGATGTATTTTCTTTCCTTGATCTCTGTGGTCTGGTAACCTTCTTTCACCAGCTCTTCTACATAGCCATGAAAAGCTTTGCGGAAGTTATCCAGCTGGGCCTGGTGCAGTACGGGGAAACCAAATTTTTCCTTCTGCAGCAGTACATAGCTACGGTCAGCCTTCAGCTTCTGTACCCACATAAAGTAAAAGGTCAGCAGCTTTTCGCGGGCAGAATACTTCAGGTAGGTCTCATCCGCTTTCAGCTGGTTTACGGTATCCTCAAAAATGGCCAGCCAGATGTCTTTCTCAACAGCCTCCAGGGAGCTGTAAAGATCGTAGAAAGCGGGCTCGGGCATGCCTGCTATCTTACAAAATGCATATACGGAAACGGGTGGTTTTCCATTCTCGAGCCAATATAGCTTGTACGCTTCGCGGAGCTGTTGCTTGTCCATAGTGTAAGAATTTTAAAGTTTGGGCATAGGGTTAAAAATATGCTATGACAAAATTACGCCACGAAGGTGGATAATGAACAAATGCGCGAAAATTTGCCCCTTAGCAGGGTGTTAAATAAAAGCTAAAGTAGCTAAACCGTTGTGTTACAACTGGTAAAACTTATTGTACCTGTTTAAGCACGGTAAACAGGCTGTCGTTAAACGCTTTTGCCTGCTCAAACATAGGAAAATGGCCGCTTTCCTGGATCCAATGTAGCTGGGCAGCGGGGTGGATGATCTTTAGCTCATAGGTATAAAATGCCAGCGCGTCCTGGCTGCCGGAAATAATGTGGAGGGGGCCTTTGTAGCGGGCAAGCAGGGGGTAGCTGCGCAGGTCATAATGCACGCGGAACAGGTCATTGATCATCAGGATCCGCATTTGGGCGTAATGGGGGCCGGCATTGATCTTTTTGAGCATACTATCCAGCAGGCGTTTGTCATAGATATAGGTAAGCCGGTTAAGGCGGTCCGCATTCATAGTATCTGCGGCATTGGCCCGTTTCCCGGTCATGCGGGCCTGCAGGCTATCCAGCTGGTCCAGCTCCGCCAGACCGTAGCGTGCGCGCTGGTTGGCTATATGGACGGCAAATATATCATTGCCTATGCGGTAATAACCGGGAGACGCCAGCACTAATGCCTTTACCCTGCCTGGATAGGTGGCGGCAAAACACATCGCCAGCATACCGCCCCAGGAATGCCCGTAAATGATGGCCTTGGGCACATGCAGATGATCCAGCAACAATTTCACATCTTCAATAGCGTTATGAAGGTTAATAGTGGTAGAGTCAAACGGGGTAGGAATGGAGCGCCCGGTGCCGCGTTGCTCCAGTAATATGCCTTTATACACGCTGCCAAGGGTAATGGCCACTTCTTCCTGCTGCAGGTAGGAGTTGCCCGGACCGCCGGTCAGCATAATAACAGGCGTACCAGCGCCGTAAATATGATAATACAGATAACCATGTGCCGAAGGGATGGAATCCATTTGCTGTGCGCTGACAGGAATACGGCACAGCAGGGTTGCTACGAGTAATAGGATGACGGTCCGCATATTAGAAAGTTAGCGTAAATTTATAAAAAGAACAGTGTTATGAGAAAGCAAATGAACGGAATGCTATGTTTGTTACTGGCCATTCTTTGTTATGGCCCCTTATCTGCCCAGGACAATAAAAAACCCGTTATAAAGGACCTGATAGCCGCACAGGAGTACGTATTCAAAGCACAGATGGCATTGCCCATGGGTGGCCGCAGCCGGCAGCTGACCAGCGATTACGACGTAAAAGTTGCCAAGGACTCTGTGATCAGTTACTTGCCGTATTTTGGCCGCGCTTATACAGCTCCGCTGGATCCTACCCAGGGCGGCATACAATTCACCTCCCGGCAATTTGACTATAAAGTAACGCCCGGGAAAAAAGGCGGCTGGACCATCCTGCTTTCGCCTAAAGACGCCAATGATGTGCGCCAGCTCTCTTTTATGATCTCAGAAGACGGGTATGGCACGCTGAACGTGACGAGCAATAACCGGCAGCCTATCATGTTCAATGGCTATGTAACGGCCAGGCCTCCACGAAAAAATAAATAAGCCGCCCCATTATCTTAGGGAAATGTAGTATATTATCATCTGTAAAAGATAATACCTATGTTTTCCTGCAAGCAATGGATCTTACCCCTCCTGCTGATAATGGGCGCCTGCACTGCCTCCGCCCAATCACCTAAAACAGAGATACTTTGGGATACCTACGGTGTGCCTCATGTGTATGGTAAAACCGATGCTGATATGTATTACGGCATGGGCTGGGCCCAGATGCATAACCATGCCAACCTGGTGCTGCAGCTATACGGGCAGGCCAGGGGCCGCGCCGCGGAGTATTGGGGAGCGCGCCATCTTTTCTTTGATCAGATCATTCACCTGTTGGAGATCCCTGCGCTGGCAGAAACGCAATACGCGCAGCAGCCTGCCGCCTTTAAGTCCTGTCTGGATGCTTTTGTGAGCGGCGTAAACGCCTATGCCAAAGCGCACCCGGAAGCTATTGGGCCGGAGTTTAAACAAATATTGCCCGTTACCGGACCGGATATCATGGCCCACGCGCTACGGGTGCTTTATATCCAGTTCCTGGCTATAGATGATATAGACCTGGCGCTGGAACCGCCGAAACAACGCGGCTCTAATGCCTATGCTATTGGCCCCTCCCGTTCCGCGGATGGTAACGCCATGTTGCTGGCCAACCCGCACCTGCCCTGGGTGGACCTCTATCTCTTCTTTGAGGCGCACCTTAATGCGCCGGATTATAATGCCTATGGCGTAACACTGATAGGCATGCCCACCCTGGCCATTGCCTTTAATGAACACCTGGGCTGGACGCATACCGTTAATACTATTGACGGCGCCGATGTGTATACGCTGAAACAATCCGGCAAAGACCATTACCTGCTGGATGGGGTATCAACACCCTATACCATCCGCCCGGTAAAGCTGAAAGTAAAACAGGAGAATGGTACCCTGAAAGAAGAAACGGTTCCCCTGCAATATAGCAAACAGGGGCCTGTAATGGGGCCGGATAGCGTGCACCGCTACGCCGTGCGTATTGCAGGTATGCACGACCGCCCCCAGATGATCTACCAGTGGCACCAGATGGGCGCCGCAAAGAACTGGGCGGAATTTGAGGCAGCTTTGAAGATGATGCAGCTGCCCATGTTTAACGTATTATATGCGGATGACGCCAGGAATATTGCCTACCTCTTTGCGGGCAATGTGCCGGTACGTAAAGAAGGGGACTGGGATTTCTGGCAGCATAAGGTAGATGGCAGCCAGTCAAAATACATTTGGCAGCAAACACACCCTTACGAGGATCTTCCAAAACTATTGAACCCGGCTACCGGCTTCTTACAAAATGCCAATGACCCGCCCTGGACCAATACCTACCCGGCTATACTGGACCCTGCTAAGTTTCCGCCCTATATGGCCTCCCGCCGGATGCTCCTGCGCCCCCAGCGTGCCGTACATATGATCGCCAACGATAGTTCCATCACCTTTGATGAGCTGGTGGCCTATAAATACAGCACACGTATGGAAGCGGCAGACCGTTTCCTGGATGAGCTGCTGGCTGCTGTGGCCCAATACCCTGATACCCTGGCTACCCGTGCGGCAGCGGTATTACAACAATGGGACCGTACCGCGGATGCAGACAGCAAGGGCGCCATGCTCTTTACCCGCTGGTTTGATAAATTAGGATGGAATAATTACCGCACCCCCTGGGCCCCTGACCAGCCATACACTACGCCTGCGGGCCTCAAGGACCCCGCCGGCGCCGTAAAACTGCTGGCGGCCGCCGCCAGCGAGTTGCAAAAGCAATATGGCCGTATAGATATTCCCTGGGGCGAAATACACCGGTTTGTAATAAAGGATAAGAACTACCCGGCCAATGGTGGCTCCGGTAGTTATGGCATTTTCCGCGTGATAGATTACAATAAAGGCAAGGATAACAAATACACCGCCGAGGGTGGTGACAGTTATGTAGCCGTGGTGGATTTCAGCAAGCCATTAAAAGCGCAGGTGCTGCTCAGTTATGGCAACGCCTCACAGCCGGGAAATAAACACGTGGGCGACCAGCTGGAACTATTATCACAAAAGAAAATGCGCACACCCTGGCTGCATCGGGAGGAGATCATGCAGCACCTGGAAGAGCGGGAAACGCCATAGGACACGCTATCGTTCGCTAACCTACCTGCAATGGCAACCTATTACCATTGCAGGTAGTGCAGCTGCTGGCGCGCAGTTACAGACCGGCCAGGCTTAGCTGGCAGCTTTTGCATCCAACATGCCATTTATGGCCAGTAAAGCAGTTTCCGGGGATTGTAATACCGCTTTATACACATCCTTTGTGATACCGCTCCGGATGGCGAATGTATCGCTCTCTACGCCTGCTGCTACATCGTTGCCTATTTCTTCCGGCGTCAGCTTCGCTGCGTCTATCCTTTTAGCCATGGCGGTTTCTGTTAAAGGAGGAAATACTTCAAATACTTTAATGGCGTGGCCCTGCTGTTCCAGGAACAGCCGTAATGACTGGGAATAGGAATGTAGGGCTGCCTTGGTAGCACTATAGGTAACGCTGATAAGGCTGGGCACATAAGAGAGCACAGACTGGATATTGACGATGGCGGCGTCTCCGCTTTCTTTTAACAGGGGCAGGAACAGCTGGTTCAGGCGCAGGATGGACAAAAAGTTGATATCCATTTCTTCTTTACCCAGTTCATAAATGGTAGCGCTATCCGGCAGCTGACCGTTAGATATACCGGCGTTATTCACCAGTATATCCAGTTTGCCGTAAAGCTCTTTTACCCGTTGTACCAGGCGTGCAACGTCTGTAGCATTGGCTACATCTGCCACTATATAAGAAGCATTGCTCAGCGTGGCTACCGCATCTTTTAATTTAGCTTCATTCCTGCCGGTTAATATGATACGTGCGCCTTTGGCGGCAAATGCCGTTGCAATGGCTAAGCCTATACCGGAACCACCGCCGGTGATCAATGCTGTTTTATTTTCAATATTCATGACAATATTTTTTAGTAACGTTTAATAAGCGTCGTTTAAGAGATATTAGTTGTGGATTAATTGCTCCAAAATTGGGCCCCATGTTTTAGATCATTTGCTCCATAACAGTACAAAGGTAGTATTTGGATTGATTGCTCCAAAATAAATTTTTGCGCTTATTCTTCTTCGCGAAGGGGCAGGAATGCCAGCGTTTGCTGGATCACATTGTTTATATGGGCTTCTGACGGGTTATGGAGGACCAGTATACGAATGCCGCCCGCCACATTGGAGAGGTATTGGGCAAATGGGGTCACTTTTACAGCAGGGAGCAGTTCTTTATTCTTTTTGGCCAGCTCCACGGCGTTGATAAATGCCTGGTCCATACGGGCATTGATCTCCCGGGAGGTCTCCGTGATGTTAACATCGTCCACGCCTTTATCGATAAGGGTATTGTACAGGAAACAGCCGCTATACAGGTCTTTGCCCACCGTTTTCCGGGACGCGGCCTGCAGGGTTTTCCGGATCTTTTCCTTAAAGGGGAGGTTGGAGCCCAGCAGGTGCTCCAGGGAGGATACATAGACCTTGTTATACTTTTGCAGGCATTTCAGGTACAACTGTTTCTTATCGCCAAAGCTGTTAAAAAAACTGCCGTTGCTGATGCCGGTAGCGTCTATAAGGTCCCTGGTGGAGGCGCCCAGGAAACCTTTTTCCCAGAATACGTCCAATGCCTTATCTATCACTTCGTCTTCATTAAATGCCTGTGGCCGTCCCATACTATAGTTTTAGAGTAATTACTACAAAATTAGCCTTTTTTGCGGTAAGCAAAAAGTTAAATCCCGGCTGGCCATAGGGAGCGGGGAGCTTAAAATAGCCGGATAGAATTAAATTATTTAACTAATTTAGAGACCCTTAAAGTTTAGTATGCGCGTAAACCGTTGCTTTCCCGTTATCTTATTACTGTTGTTAACGCAGGTTGCTTTTGCACAATCAAAAAGATTGACGCAGGTAATGGATTCCTGTATCCGGAAGGATTTTAATGGCGCGGTACTGATTGCTGATCATGGGAAGGTAAATTACCTGAAATATACGGGTATGGCCAACCGCCGGGAAGATATACCATTTTCCACCAGGACGATTTTCCATATCTTTTCTGTTACCAAAACTTTTACCGCTGCGCTGATCATGCAGCTGTATGAGCAGGGCCGCGTTAACCTGGACTCCACCATATCCGCTTATCTGCCGGACTACCGGGGTGAGGCAGCCCATAAGGTAAGCATACGTAACCTGCTTACTTACAGCAGTGGCCGGGACCTGCAGGAGATGCGGGATTTCCTGGAGGTTTACAGCAACGATCTGCGGTCTATCGATACCTTTATTGCAAAATACTGCTCTGGTAAGCTGGTGGACACGCCAGGTACCAAATTCAATTATAGCAATGGCGATTTTATTATCCTGGGTAAGATCTTGGAGCAACTGTACGGACAGCCTTATGAGACCGTGCTGCGTGAAAAGATCCTGCAACCGTTACATATGGAGCATTCCGGTTATCTGCATCATGAAGATATTATCAAAGGCATGGCGGAAGGTTATGCGTATTGCGATACCTGTACCCACCGGTTTTACACGCCTACCAATTATTATATCGATAACCTGTCCGCCGCAGGCGCTATGTACTCCACCCCGGAGGACCTGCTGAAATTTGACCAGGCCATTTTTCATCATACCCTCCTGAAAAAAGAAACAGTAGACCTGATGCTGACCGCCTACCCGGAATTGGGTGATGTTTCCCTGGGCTTTTGGGTATATCCTAAAAAGCTGGGGAGTGTGAATACGCTGTTTGCAGAAAGACAGGGCGGTGGGTATGGCTTTCATTCCAACTGGGTGCACCTGGTGGACAAAGACATTACGCTGATACTGCTGGCCAATACAGATGCTGTGGACCTGAATAAGATGCGGGAAGATGTGCTGACGGCCTACCTGGCAAAATGATAAGATGAAAGTATTACTAATTAAAAATATCCAAATGAAACGTCTTTTATTATTCCTCGTTATTTGTTCAATGATGGAAGTTAGCTATGCACAATCCAAAGATGAAAAAGCCGTGACCCAGGCAGTTGAGAACCTGCGCAAAGCCATGGTAGACGCTGACAAGGCCATGCTGGAAAAGCTTACGGACGCCCGCCTCAGTTACGGCCATTCTGGTGGTAACCTGGAAGACCAGGCTACTTTTGTAAAACAGATCGTAAGCGGCCATTCTGATTTCGTAACCATGGATCTCACAGAACAAACCGTTACCATCGTTGGTAATACCGCTATCGTACGGCATAAGCTGGCTGCGGATACCAATGATAGCGGTAAACCCGGTACCGTGCACCTACGTGTAATGCTGGTATGGGCAAAAGAAGGCGGCGAATGGAAACTGCTGGGCAGGCAGGCGGTGAAAGAGCCGGTGAAGAACTAGCTGCCAGCTGTTAGTGATTAGCCTTTAGCTTGTAGGCTGCTATGCAGTTGACATGTAAATATTAAACGGGCTGACTAAAGTCTTTGATGCTTTGGTCAGCCCGTTTTGTTTGCTTATCCCTTCTTCCCATAATCAAATACCAGCTGGCAGAAAGCTTTTACGCCTACATCCAGCTTAGCATCATCAATATAAAAATCCGGGGTATGATGCGCTGCCGCCTTGGCGGGGTCTTGTCCCGCAGGCATGCCGCCCAGGAAAAAGAAGAATGCCGGGGCTTTATCGCCAAAGAACGAGAAATCTTCTGCGCCGGTGGTCCATTCTGTTTCTGATACATTGTCTTTACCGGCGGCTGCTTCCAGGGAAGGGGCCATCCGTTTTACCAGGGTGGGATCGTTATACGTGACCTTGGTCTTGGTATCAATACTTACGGTGGCAGTAGCGCCGGAGGCGGCTGCAATATTGGTGGCCATCAGCTTCATACGTTCATGCACCTGTTGCTGCATTTTACTGTCCAGCGTACGGATGGTGCCTTCCATCACCAGCTCTTCCGGGATAATATTGCTGCGCACGCCGCTGTGGATCTTACCTACCGTGATCACTACCGGGGCCTTGGTAAGCTCCGCCTGGCGGCTTACAATGGTCTGGAAACCCTGTATGATCTGGGCCGCCACTACCACCGGGTCAATACCGCTCCAGGGCTGCGAGCCATGTGATTGTTTGCCTTTAACCGTTACCGTGAACCAGTCGCTGGAGGCCATTTCCGCGCCGGATTTGTATTTTATCTTACCAATGGGCGTCTGTGAATTGATATGCAGGCCAAAAATGGCGTCCACTTTGGGATTGTCCATTACGCCTTCTTTGATCATCAGGGGAGCGCCGCCTTCTTCCTCACCGGGCGGGCCTTCTTCTGCCGGCTGGAAAATGAACTTTACCGTACCCGGTACGTCTTTTTTAAGGCTGCTCAGCACTTCTGCCGTGCCTAACAGGATGGCGATATGGGAATCATGCCCGCAGGCATGCATCACGGGCACCCGCTGGCCCAGGTATTCCGCAGAGTCAGTGGATTTAAAAGCTAATGTGCCTCTTTCATATACGGGCAGGGCATCCATATCAGCTCGCAGGGCCACTACCGGACCGGGTTTGCCGCCTTTTAAGATACCGACTACGCCGGTTTTACCAATGCCGGTCTGTACCTCCAGTCCCAGTTTTTTAAGATGCTCCGCTACAAAGGCGGCGGTATGATATTCCCGGTTGGATAGTTCCGGATGCTGGTGGATGGATCTTCGCCAGGCGATAACAGAATCTTTTACGCCGGCTATACGCTGGTCCAGCTCTTTGAGCTGCGCAAATACTAACACAGGAGCTATGAGCCATAACAGTACAAGCAGATGTTTCTTCATGAGGGGCCGATTTTGGTTGAATTACAAATTACGAATTACGAAGTAAAACGTATCCGTTAATTACTAATTACAAAGTAGCACGTGTTGCCGGTATCACGTTTCTACCCCTTCCCGGCATTCAATTAGTAATTTGTAATTAGTAATTACTAATTTTCCCCCATGGGACTTTTCCTAAGCTGCGATTGGGGGACCTCCTCCTTCAGGCTAAGACTGATACAAACGCCGGAGCTGATCACACTGGCGGCCGAACATTCCACACAGGGCATTGCCGCTACCTTCCAGGCATGGGAAGCCGGTGGCCCGCCAGAGCGTGCCGGCAGGGCGGCTTTTTACCTGCAGGTGATCAGCGAGGCCATTACGGCGCTGGCACAACGCAGCGGCCAATCATTGCAGCAGGTACCGCTGATCATTTCAGGCATGGCTTCTGCCTCCATCGGTATGATGGAGCTGCCCTACGGTAAACTACCCTTTGCAACAGATGGTGACCAGGTATATACGCAGCAGCTGCCCGCTACCGCAGATTTTCCGCATGAGGTATTACTGATCTCCGGGGTATGTAGTGAACGGGATGTGATGCGGGGAGAGGAAACACAGTTGATAGGTTGTATCACGGAAGATATGGATGCCAGCCGGCCCCGTAATTTCATCTTCCCGGGTACACACTCCAAACATATCTGGGTACAAGGGGATAAGGTGAAGGATTTCCGGACGTTTATGACCGGTGAGCTGTTTGACCTGTTACGCAGGCATAGCATATTGAAGGGCGCCATAACAGGGCAGGAGGGGGCTTTTCATGAGGCCAGCTACCTGCAGGGGGTAACAGACGCCGGCCGTTATCCTTTGCTGAACGCCATTTTCCAGGTAAGGACCAACCAGCTATTTGGCCGTTTGTCCGGCACGGAGAACTTCGATTACCTGAGCGGCCTGCTGATAGGCACAGAACTAAAGGAATTATTACCGGCAGACGCCGGTAGCACTTACCTTTGTGGTGGCGCTCACCTGCAGGAGCGGTATACCGTTGCCCTGTATGCCCTGGGCCATACAGCTGCGGTGGTATTCCCCGCAAACTGGATAGAGGAAGCCGTGGTGAGGGGACAATACAAAATATGGAACCGTTTAAAACCTAGTTATGCCACATAAATTCTCCAGGGAACTGTTTGACAGGATCCCTATTGTAGGGATCCTCCGGAACGTACCACCCTTAACGGTGCCCGTACTGGCGCGGGACTATTGTGCGGCGGGGCTCACTACCCTGGAAGTGACCATCAACTCGCCGGAGGCTTTTACCACCATTACCCGCCTGGCGCAGGAATTTGACGGGCAAATGAATATTGGCGCAGGCACCGTTTGTACGCCGCAGGACCTGGAAAAAGCCCTGACCGCCGGCGCCCAATTCATCGTTACGCCCATCCTGCAGGAAGAGGTGATCAAAACCTGCGTGCAGGAGCAGATCCCCATATTCCCCGGCGCTTATTCGCCCTCAGAGATCTATAAGGCCTGGCACCTGGGCGCTACCATGGTAAAGGTATTCCCTGCCACCAAACTGGGCGCGGCGTATATAAAGGAAGTAATGGCGCCTATGGAATACCTGCAGCTGCTGCCTACCGGCGGCGTAACGCCGGATAATTTTACGGAGTTCCTGGATGCCGGGGCTAAAGGCCTGGGTTTAGGCAGCCAGCTGTTCCAGAAACAGCTGATAGAAGAAGGGCGCTGGGAAGAACTGGCGACTATTTTTAAAACGCTGGTAGAAAAATATAACACTTATAAAAATAACCGATAACACCATATGCCCGGAGTAGTACTCATCACCGGCGCCTCTGCCGGATTAGGCGCTACCATCGCCAATTATCTAACAGACAAAGGCTTTACCGTATACGGCACCTCGCGCAGCATACAGGCCGGCGGTAAGTTCCGCACCCTGCAAATGGATGTACGTAGCGAAGAAAGCATACAGCAGGCCATTAATACCGTGTTACAGGAGCAGCAGCGTATAGATGTGCTGATCAATAACGCCGGGTTAAGTATTGCCGGCGTTACAGAGCATCTGTCCCTGCCGGATGTGGAGCGTACGTTTGACACCAATGTATTTGGGCTGATACGGGTCTGTAAGGCGGTATTACCCCATATGCGCAAACAGGGCAAAGGGCTTATTATCAATATTAGCTCTATAGGATCGGAGGTAGGATTGCCTTACCGCGGCGTTTACAGCGCTACCAAAGCAGCGGTAGACCGTTTTACAGAGGCCCTGCGGCTGGAGATCAGAGACTACGGCATTCAGGCCTGCTGCCTGCAGCCCGGCGCAGTACATACCGGCATTAATGCGCACCGTCTTAAAACACCCGTACCGGACGATTCTCCCTATAAGAACAGCTTTACCAAAATCTATGCAGCCATTGACGCCAGCATAGACCATGGCTCCGCGCCGGAGATCTTTGGCCCTGTAGTGGAAAAGATCATCAACAGCCCTTATGTAAAGCGGTATTACCGCGTAGGCAGGCCGCTGGAAAAGTTACTGGTGATCATGAAACGGCTGCTACCGGAAAAGATGTACGAACGCAAGATCCGCAGCTATTACAACGATTGATACCATTTATAATTTACTGTTCAGCAGCTGCAGCGTAAGCCCGCCTTCCTCATCGAGGGTGAACATGGTAATGGCGGCGTTCAGCTGTACGATCTTGCGGTAATGCTTTAACGGCATATCCAGCTTGTGGCACAGGTAAAAGCGGTTGGTGCCGTTATGGCCGGCTACCAATATATTGCCGCTGTTATGTTTCTGGCGGATGGATTCAAAGAAGTCGTTCACCCGTGCTACGATCTGCAGAGCGGTTTCGCCGGTGCCGCCTGCTTTTGTAACGCCGGGGTCGCGGTTCCAGTCGGCCCAGAGCTGTTCATTCTCCGGCACAAACTCTTCCTGCCTTTTACCTTCCCAGGCGCCAAAATTGGCCTCCCGCAACCGTTCATCTGTAATAACGGTTTGGTAATTGCTGGCTATCTCCGCGGTGCGGTAAGCCCTTATTAACGGTGAGGAATAAACGGCGTCCAGCTGGATGTGCTTTAACTGCTCCCTTGAAATGTGAGCCTGCTCAATCCCTTTTTCTGTCAGCGGTATATCTGTATATCCCCCGGAGTAGCGGGTACCGTCTGCATTATACGGCGTTTGCCCATGCCGCAGCAAATAAACGTTCAGCATAAATATGTCACTTCTTTTTACGCCACAGGCGGCGGTCTGCGCTAATGTAGGCAAAAAATCCCATGGTCCATAACACGGTATTCCGGCGGCGCTTCCTCACATTTTTTTGGAAATAATGAATGAACTTTTGTAAGTTCATACCTCCTGTTGTTCACACGTCAAAATAAAAGCATGTCCACGTACAGAAGCGCTAATTGGTTTGGTAAAAAAGATAAGATGGGGTTCATTTACCGGAGCTGGATGAAAAACCAGGGTTTCCCGGAAGACCTCTTTGATGGCAGGCCTGTGATCGGGATCTGTAATACCTGGTCAGAGCTCACACCTTGTAATGCCCACCTCCGCGATATTGCTGAAGTTGTGAAACGCGGCGTATATGAAGCCGGCGGTTTCCCCGTAGAATTTCCCATCATGTCCCTGGGCGAGACCCTGCTAAAGCCCACTGCCATGTTATTCCGCAACCTGGCCAGTATGGACGCGGAAGAGTCCATCCGCGGCAATCCGGTAGATGGGGTAGTGCTGCTGACCGGCTGCGATAAGACCACACCCTCTACGATGATGGGCGCCGCCAGCGTAGATCTGCCTACCATTGTGGTACCCGGCGGACCTATGCTCAATGGCCGTTTCCAGGGAGAGCAGATCGGCTCCGGCACGCATGTTTGGAAGTTTGCGGATGAAATGAAAAAGGGCAACATGACGCCCAAGGATTACCTGTTTGCGGAAAGCTGTATGTCAAGGAGCGCAGGGCACTGTATGACCATGGGCACGGCCTCTACGATGGCCTGTATGGTAGAGTCCCTGGGTATGAGCCTGTCTGGCGCTGCGGCCATACCGGCAGTGGACTCCCGCAAAAAAGTACTGGCCCATCTCTCCGGCAGGAGGATCGTGGAAATGGTAAAGGAAGACCTGAAGATGTCCAAGATCCTGACGCGCCAGGCCTTTGAAAATGCGATCAAGGTAAATGCCGCCGTAGGCGGTTCCACCAACTTCATTATACATTTAACTGCTATAGCCGGCCGTTTGGGCGTGGAGCTGAACCTGGACGATTTTGACCAGCTGGGCAGCCATGTGCCGCTGTTGCTGAACCTGATGCCCTCCGGTAAATACCTGATGGAGGACTTCTACTATGCGGGCGGCCTTCCGGTGATCATTAATGAATTAAAAGAGCATCTGCATATGGACGTTATTACCGTTACCGGTAAAAGCCATGCAGAAAATATACAGGATAACATAACCTGTTACAATCGCGATGTGATCTATGCCTATGAGCAGCCCTTAATTAAAGAAGCGGGAATTGCCGTATTAAAAGGTAACCTGGCAGAAAATGGCTGCGTTATAAAACCTTCAGCCGCTACCCCGGGGCTTATGCAGCACCGGGGCCGCGCGGTTGTATTTGAAAGCATTGAGGACTATCATGCCCGGGTAGATGATCCGGCGCTGGATATTGACGAGAGCTGTGTAATGGTCTTAAAACATGTAGGGCCGGTAGGTTATCCCGGTATGCCGGAAGTAGGTAATATGGCCCTGCCCAAAAAATTGCTGGACAAAGGCGTAACAGACATGGTGCGTATCTCCGATGGCCGTATGAGCGGTACCGCCTATGGCACCGTGGTACTGCACGTATCCCCGGAATCTGCCATTGGCGGCACGCTGGCGCTGGTAGAGAACGGCGACCAGATAGAGCTGGATGTAGCCAGCCGCCGCCTGCACCTGGATGTGGCGGAGGCTGTGCTGCAGGAACGCCGGGAACGCTGGCAAAAAATGAACCAGCCTATGAACAGGGGTTATGTAAGCCTGTATGTAAACCATGTATTACAGGCGGATAAAGGCGCCGATTTTGATTTCCTGGTTGGCGGATCAGGCTCCGAAGTAACCAGGGATTCGCACTAAAAACAGCACTCGTATTATGACACTACTGATCATCTTCCTTTGTATTGTTGCGCTTATATTACTGATCTCCTGGGGTAAGGTGAACGCCTTCCTGGCGTTCCTGCTGGTATCCATTGGCACCGGGCTGGCGCTGGGCATCCCCTTCAATAACATCCCGCAATCTGTATACAAAGGCATTGGCGATACATTGGGATCGCTGGTGGTGGTGATCGTACTGGGGGCGATGCTGGGCAAACTGGTGGCGGAAAGCGGCGCGGCGCAACGCATCTCCTCCGTGCTCATGAAACTGTTTGGCGTTAAATATATCCAGCTGGCGTTAATGCTCACTGGTTTTGTAATAGGCATCCCGCTGTTTTACAATGTAGGTTTTGTGCTGATCATACCGCTCATTTTTTCGGTAGCTTATCAATATAAACTGCCCGCGGTATATATAGGCTTGCCTATGTTAGCCTCGTTATCTGTTACGCATGGCTTTTTACCGCCGCACCCTTCACCCGCGGCCCTGGTGGGGCAGTTCCATGCCAATATGGGCGTTACGCTGATGCTGGGCGTGCTGGTGGCCATACCGGCGGTGATCATAGCCGGGCCCTTATTCTCCCAGACTTTAAAGAAGATAGCCGCTAAGCCATTGCAAAGTTTTGCGGCGGAACCATTGCCGGAATCACAGCTGCCGGGTGTGTTTAATAGTTTTATCTCCTCCCTGCTGCCGGTGCTGATGCTGATCGTGACCACCGCCTGTTTATTTGCGATACCGGGCGATGGGCCATTAAAGACCTTGCTTACCTTTCTGGGCGAGCCAGGTATCGTAATGCTCATCACCATCATCATCGCTACTTTTTCACTGGGCATTAATATGGGCAAAAGCATGCAAGCGGTCATGAACATCTATGGCGAAGCCGTAAAGGATGTAGCCATGGTACTGCTGATCGTTAGCGGCTCCGGCATCTTAAAACAAATGTTCGTAGACAGCGGCGTAAGTACACAGATCGCCGCCATATTGCAGGGTTGGGATATACAACCCCTGGTACTGGGCTGGCTCATTGCCGCGGTAATACGCCTGGCCCTGGGCTCTGCTACGGTGGCTGGTTTAACCACTGCCGGCATACTGGCGCCCATGACCACACAGCTGCATGTACACCCCAGCCTGATGGTACTGTCCATAGGCGCAGGCAGCCTGTTCTTCTCACATGTAAATGACGCCGGTTTCTGGCTGTTCAAAGAATACTTTAACCTTTCCCTGAAAGATACATTCCGCTCCTGGTCCATTATGGAAACCATCGTGTCTGTTGTAGGCCTGATAGGCGTATTAATTCTGCATGTGTTTATATGAGTTTACCGTATTAATGTAACTGTTCCCTTCCGTTCTATGGCCCCGCATTCCGTTACCGCTGTGATGTAATAGATATAGGTGCCAACCTCCTGTTTCTTGCCCTGGTAACGGCCATCCCAACAGGCATTGGGGTTGGTAGACCAGAAGATGCGCTCACCCCAGCGGTTATAGATACTGAAGCTCACCTTCAGCAATGGTCCCCATGAGCGTATGCCAAAGCAGTCGTTAGTCCCATTTCCATCCGGCGTAAAGGCGTTGGCCATCTCGTAGTTCCGGCCAACTTTTATTTCAACTGTTGCCTTGCCCTGGCAGCCATTGGCATCCGTTCCAGCTACCATATAAACGGTACTGGTTAACGGCGATGCAACCGGGCTGGCGCTATTCGCATCGCTAAGGCCGGCTGCCGGTAACCACGTATAGGCGACGGCGCCGGAAGCCCGGAGCTGTACGCTGCTGTTGGTACAATCAGTATAGTCTGACCGGGTGATCTGCACATCCGGTAATGCATATACCGTGAATTGTGCCGCGCGGGAATAGCTTGTCATGCCGGAAGCCGTTAGCGCACAACGTAGATAACGGGTAGCATTGCCGGGCGCCGTATAAGTGCTGCTGATAGCGCCATTGATATTTTGCCAATTCAGGTTATCAGCGCTCTCCTGCCACTGGTATTGTATGGTGGACAAGGCGCTGGCAGTAACGGAGAATGTTGCAGGACTGTTCTTGCAGGCGTTGCCGTTAGCGGGCTCCTGCCGGATCTGCACGGGAATTTCAGTGATGGTTAACGTGCCGTTGGTTAAAATAATGTTATAATTGGCCGCAGCGCCACCAGACAACGTTATATCATACGTTCCCGGCAGGCTTGCAGGCGTGGCGGTAGTAGCGATAGCAGGCGCCGTAATAAGGGATGCATCTTCTCCATTTACAAAACCGCTGTATGTAATGGTAAGCACCGGATCAGGACTTCCATAAGGCCGTGTTTTATCATCCGCGGTAAGGTAAAGATCTTTTTTATTGACCGTGATAGTAATGCTGATATCTGCCGCAGGCAAATAACGGTTGTCGCCGGCCTGTGATACTGTGATTACGGCAGCGCCTGCGCCTGTGATGATCACCTGACCGGCTGCATCAACAATGGCTACCTGTTTATCGGAGCTGCTGTAGCTGACCGGTAGGCCGGATGAGGCGGTAGCTGCGCCATTAATGGGCGGATCGCCATAGGTAACCGTGATCACACTGCCCGGCGTTTGCGTTTGAAACGTTATTTGCTGCGCCATCTTTGTTACCGTGAGTAAAGCGTCTGTACTGGTGGCAGGAGGTGTACAGGCATTTGTTACCACGCAGCGGTAATGGTATCCGTTCATGCCTGCATTTGCGTTGGTGATGTTCAGGGTAGGGGTGGTGGTATTGCTATAGGGCGCATTATCCGTAAGCGGGGTAAAGCCGCTGCCTGTATTCACCTCCCATTGATATGAAAGCGCCGGGGCGCCTGTAGCCGCTACAGAAAAGGAAGTATTATCGCCTACTGTAATAGTGCTGGCCGCCGGTGGCGTACTGATCACCGGTGGCAAACACAGGCGTTCGTCTGCGCCAATATCCGGCGTGACGGTACTCCTTGTTTCTTTATCAATATCATCAGTGATGCCGGTCAGGGGGATAGCAGCGTCCTCAATACCAGTGTTCCCGGTAGCGGCCAGGTGCAGGTCAGTGGCAGATACGAACGTGGGCAGCAGGCTCTTTGAGTTGGCATTGCTGCCTAGCATCGCCTGCAACTGTGTAAGCGTACCGGCCAGGGTAGCATCGTTGCCGTCACTGGAAAGGATATTGGATGCGCTGTAATAATCGTTATGGTCTATTTCCCGGAACACATACGATCCCGACGGTGATACATTCGACAGCGCTATGCCCTTATTGTTGCTGCCATCCGTTTGCAAGTTGACCAGGATGTTGTTGCGCAGGCTTATGGGGCCTCCCGCATTATCGCCGATCAGGATGGCTGAGGAACGGCTGGCACTGCCGGTCGTAGCATTAGAGGTAAGTACGACGGTATTAAAATTGATGTCAAAGCTACCTCTGGTCACCGCGATGCCATAAGCATTATCTAACAGTGTATAACCAACTTTGCCAACAGCGGCAACATTCCGGATGAAATTATTATATACCCTGTTATCGTCGCCGTTATATAAAGCATCCATTAAAATACCCGCAGCACTATACCCTCCGGCATAAGTGTTCACGATGTTACTGATCTGGTTACGGGCGATCGTGGCGCCGGTAGCGCCGATCAATTGAATGCCGGTAGGTATAAAGGTTGCGTTGGTGCTAAGATCGCTGATCGTATTATCGGTAACACGGATATTACAGTCGGTTACGTAAGGTGTAATCTGGATGCCTATAGGTCCGAATGTGCCTATAGGTCCGGTATATGACATGTTAGAGATCGTGTTGTTGGATACGGTGGCATCAATAGTTCCGTTGGTCAGGAAAATGGCGATATCCGTCTCCTGACCAATATTGTCAAAATTGCCTATTTTATTATCGCTGATGGTTATACCGGTTACGCCATCACAGATGATGCCCGAATTCCTGATGCACTCAGTGCCGGTTGCAATCAGCTCATTCCCCGATATAACGGTGCCACTCCCATTTCCGGCCGTCCTCACCGCAGACAGGGTAATGCCCTGCCCGGCTCTTCGTATGGAATTGTTCAGTATAGCAATGTTTTTGAAATACCCTATTGAGATGTTTCCGTTGCCTATTGCTATTGCTGCGTTGGACAGCTGGGGGGCGTTCACGATATTGGTATTCTTTACGGTTATGCCGGATGCCGGTGCAGCAGCAATATTGGAGCCGATTTGGATAACATATGATCGTATGCCACCGGTATTAGTGAGTGTAAGGTCCTTGCTGGCAGTACCGTTATTGGAGCCGTCTATAGTTACATTGCTGGCGTTGCGCAGGCGGATGACCGGATTATTATTCGTGAAATTGCCGGATACTACAGGTGTCGCGCCTGCCGCCGGTTTAATCAGGATGCCCGAATAACTGGCTGCTCCTGTACCGCTCCCTTCCAGTATAGCTACGGCTGGTTCAGTGGTACTGGCATCAATGGTTATGATGATATTTCCCTGGTGGGTTCCCGCATTGATGGCATCAAATGATGCTTTCAGCGTAGTATAAGTGATTGGGCCAGGGGTGCCTGCGCTGGCAGTCACCGTTATCTGCGCCTCGGCAGTAGAAAATAAAAGCAGGCATATCAGGGATATGATAATAGGTCTGGGATAAAAAGGGCACATAGGTATTATAAAGTAATCAAATGTCTGCTTTTTTGATTAGATTTTGTACACGCTCTTACTAATTCAGATATTGATATTATCCGGCAATGCTGTTCAGAAAATAAAAATAAATGCGGTAACCGGATAAAAAGAGGCCGTATCATGTTGTCTGATACGGCCTCACGGATACTGCAATCACCGGATAGTTATAACGGGAAATCCAGGTCAAACACAAAGCGCTCTGGCTTTGGTAAAGGCTTACGCGGCATCATCTCCGCACGTTGCGCCGTATTGTATACAAATGCGGCAATAATGGTAGCCGCCTGTTTCATATCGTCCATAGAAAGGTGATCGTAGGTATCCATATTGCTATGGTGGGTCCTGGTCTCATACTCCAGCGGGTCCTGTATGAACTGGAAACCCGGAATGCCTACCGCATCAAAGGAAAGGTGGTCTGTAGAGCCGGTATTGCTGCTGGTAATGCCGGTAGCGCCCAGGTCCGCAAAAGGCGCCAGCCAGCTTTTAAAGATAGGGCGTACCGCTTCGTTGCCCTGTATAAAGATACCCCTGATCTTACCGGAGCCGTTATCCAGGTTATAATAAGCAGATACATTCTTTTGCTCCGGTTTCAGCTGCATATCCGCAGGATTACCGTAATGTTTTTTTACGTAGCCAAAAGAGCCTAGCAGGCCCTGTTCTTCACCGCCCCATAAAGCAATACGGATCGTACGTTTAGGTTGTACGCCCAGCGTTTTCAGGATGCGCATTACCTCCATCATCACAATACAGCCTGCGCCATCATCCGTAGCGCCGGTGCCGCTGTGCCAGGAATCCAGGTGGCCGCCTATCATCACCAGCTGGCTTTTCAGGTCTTTATCTGTGCCGGGAATTTCGCCCACTACGTTATAACCTTTGGTATCAGTAGAGTCCGATTTGCTCTGGATATTCATTTCCAGCTGTACCCTATGCCCGGAGTTGATAAGGCGGTACATACGCAGCAGCTCTTCTGTGCCTACTATCATTTCCGGGAGGGGAGAGTTATATCCTTTGGCATAATATTGCCCCCCGTCTGCAAACAAGGTACCGTCCCTGCCATGGGGATTGGCTTTCAGCAGCGCTACGGCGCCTTTGGCGGCCAGGTATCGCCGTACAGCGTAGACCTTTTCGAAGTATTCCTTGTATTGGCTCAGGCTTCCATGCACCATGTACATATCCGGCAGCTTATTCAGGTCTGTAGTATCCGTATAACGGGTGGCATAAGCCTTAAAGGCGGATACAATGGTGGTATCCCGGGGGCGTATGATCACGATCTTACCTTTAATGGCGGCGCCTGCCTGATCAATGGCCGCTTCGGAAAGCGTATCCAGCATGATCACATCAGCCGTTACAGCGCCCTTGGTACCAATGGACCATGCTTTTGGATAGGCAATGACAGGTTGGAAATACGGCGCTTTTAATGACAGGTAGGATTGCGCCAGGCTCCAGCTTTTGCCAAACTCGCCCCAGGGCTCCAGGGCGGTATTTTTGATGCCCCATTGCTGCATGGTCTGTGCGGCCCATTTGGCGGCATTTTTATAACCGGGTGAGTTAGTGAGCCTGGGCCCGTTCACATCTGTGAGGTAATGGGCAATAACGGCGATCTGTGAATGTTCCAGGCCCTCAGTCCTGATCTTTTGCATCATGGCCTGGTCCACCGGCTCCTCCTGTGCAAACAGGCAAATGGGCAACAGCATCGCAGCTGCTGCAGTAAAAAGGATTCTTCTCATAAGCAGAAATATAGACGGTTGAATGAATAATATCCAAATTAACTAAAAAATGCTGATCCCGGCGTTCCAGCCTATATTGTTGGTTAGCTTGCTTCTGTAACCCGTCTTGGCCTGGGTATCCTGCTCTGCAAAAATGGATACTGCCGGTCCGGCAAACAAGGTACATATTTTACCCAGCCGGTAATTAAGGGCGGGCTGCAGGCGCACCATCAATGGCAGGTGCTCCCAGTCGCCCAGGTATACATTTAGTGAAGTCAATTCTGTAGTAAGCAGCAGTTTATTGGAGAAGCTAATGGCATTGCCCAGGCCATAACCAAATACAACGGTCTTTTTATCCGGTACCGGGTTCATACCGGCGGTTAAGATGCCATATAGTTTTTTAGTGCCGGTTTTAACAGATACATTCAACAACGTGGTCTCGTTGGCTGAAATGGCCAGCTGGTGCAGGCCGCCTTTTTTTATGATATTGATCAGTCCCAGGCTGTACCCGGAGGAGGTATCTGCAATGTTCACAATCCCGATCTGCATGCCCTTTAATGTTTTGGCATAGTTAAACAAGCCGGCTATCTGCATGCCCTGCACACTATCCCGGCCAACGTTGCCCATGCCCGCCGCCTGGAAACCCTGTACCTTACCGCGTGACAGGTTCAGCGCGCCGGCCAGTTGCACGCCTTCCATGATCTTTTTGGTTGAGTTGATAGCCCCGGCGGCCTGCATGCCCTGTAACGTGTCCCGGGTGCGGTTGTATACGCCTGCCAGCTGTACGCCCCTGGTGCGGCCCTTTACTACGTTCAATACCCCGCCGGCCTGTACGCCGCCTGAGATAGCATCCAGCACAGAATTATATACCCCTGCCAGCTGCACGCCTGTTACATTACCGCCCACCATGTTAAATACGCCGGCGGTTTCCACGCCCACCACATCTTTTTTATTAATGTTGAAGATGCCGCCTACTTCCACGCCGTTTAGACCGGCGGCATAACCACCCAGCAGATTAAAGGAGACTTTATTGATCACCTGGCCATCCAACCGGCCATGACTGCCCAGGCCTGGCACGATGGAAGACTGAAAAGGTTTATCTGCAAAGAAACGGCTCAGGTTCAGGCTCTGCATACGCTGCCTGGAGGAGAGCAGGAAATGGCCTAACCATGTTTTTTCCACCCCTATATTCACCGGGGCCAGCATCACTGGCGGCGCCGGTTTGATGGTAACATCCATTTCCTGGTCATAGCCCGCATGCACGGTAAGCGTAGTATCCCGGTATAGATCTTTACTTACCGTAATGGCGGCTGCATACCGGTCTGTGCTTTTTAATTTTATCCGGAAAAATCCCTGATCATTAGTAAGGGTGGAGATGAACTGCTGCTTTTCATACACCGTGGCATTGGTGATCCGCATACCGGTTTCCCGGTCATTTACATAACCGCTTATGGTATAGGTACGGGACAGGTCCGGCGCCTGGATAATGATATGGTCGCTTACCTCCCGGTATTGCCGGCTGTTGGCAAACAACATATCCAATACTTGTTTTACGGTCTTATGCTGTGCAGAAAGGGTGACGAGGCTGTCATTCCGCACGGCGTCACTGCTATACGAGAAATGGAATTGCCCTTGCTGGCTGATATCATTGAGTACCCTTACCAAAGGTTGCTTTTTTACATTCACGGTCACGGTTTTCCTGAGCAGCTGTTGGGCATGGCAGAAGGTGCAGGAGCAGAATAGATAGCTAACAGTAATGAATAATATTCTTATCGAGCCGGCAGCATAGTTCATGCGGCAAGATACAAAATAAAAAACCCCGCGCAGAAGAGCGGGGTTATCCCTTATTCCTCAAAATAAGATATTAAAAAATCCCGCATTAAAATTAACGTGTAGGCTAGACAATGAAGCTAATCAGAAGTTAACGTTATGTTTTTTTTGTGTGAATGAGCGTGTAGGTATAAAAAAGATCGGGGCCGGATTGAAATCCAGCCCCACTGATGAAATAGGAAAATTCATTTAATGTCAATTCTAATTTAGTATTTAGTTTACACGAATTAGATAATCATTCGTTAACGGGAATGTTAACGCTCACAATACCGCTACCATTGCCGCTTCCTTTACCAACAATGCCATGGCGGCCTCTTTAACGGCCACGGCCTGTTCATACGGTAAAAAATGTTCATTAGAGGTAAAGGTGAAATCCATCTGTCCTTTGTAGGTAGTGGTCACCAGCGTATTGGGGTTTCGCCAGGGAAATGCTACAGTTGGGCTCATGATGGTCTCTACTTCAAACGAGCGGAAGTTTTCAGGAATATTTAACCGTCCCATATTCGATAACGTTACATCATGATTGCCATCTGTAACGCGCAAGAGCTTTGAGAGCTTTTTCACAGAGGCGTGCAGGTATTCGCCCAGCATAAGCTGTATAAATACATTCAGCTCCGCTACTTTTTGCTGCAGGTCTTCTTTTACCTGGTAGGCCTGTACCCAAAAGCTTTTGGCGGTGACGGGGGCTGCGGTGTTCAACGACAGGTTTACGGTAGGGGCGTAGGCAAACAGGTGGTCCGGCTGCAAGTTGGTGATATAGCGGCGTATATCCACCGGCGTGATCACGCGGTTTTTAGCCTCCGTTCCTTTTACCTGCTGAAAGGCCCGCAGGAAGGCTACGCATAACGCCGCATGCACGCTGGCGCCTTCTGTTTTACAACGTTTTACAAAAGCGGCGGTAATATCTTTGTCCAGTTTCCAATGTACCATATAGTCCTGGCCTTTGGACGGCGTTTTTTTACGCCATAACAAAAAAGCCAGGCCGCCCCATAACAGCACGGCAGATTTTCTGCCTTTCCAGATCAATTGTTTATTCTGCAGGTAGGGGGCGGGTATCAGTTCTTTAATATCGCCAAAGCTTTCATAAGGCGGCAGGTCCGTATCCGGTTCATCTGTTAAGATCAGCACTTCGCGCAGCAGGCTGGCTACGGACGCGCCATCGCAGATGCAGTGATGGCAAACCAGTATCAGTTCGGAAATGTCTGCGCCCCGTACCCATACCAGCCTGCACAGCGGGCCATTCTGCATATCAAATGGCGTGCGCCACTCCATAGCAGACTCCTGCTGCCAGTCTTCATCGCTTTTACGCGTGGTTATACGCAGCGGTATTTCCGTTATCTGCGCATTGGTAATAAAATGAGGCCGCCCGTTTTTACCAGGCGCTACGCCTGCTTTGAGCAAAGGATGTTTGGCCTGCACTTTCGTTAAAGCATGCCGTAACTGCTCCGGTGGGATAGCGCCCCTTATCCGGGCTACAAAAGCGCTGTTCAACGGCGTTTGACCGTCGCAGTACATGATCCTTTCACCAATGATGAGTTGTCTTTTCATCTGTTAGTTGTGTTTGATAGTTCATGATCCCTGAATGGCAGCCTGTATGGCGGCCAGCTCCATCAGCTCTTTAAACAGCAGCTCCATGGCGGCGTCTTTAATGGCTACGGCTTCTTCCTCCGGAAGATACGCGTCATTAGACAGCAGGGAGAAGCTCAGCTGTTCGTTGAATGTGCTGGCGATAATACCATTGGGATTGGCGGATTTAAATATCAGGATGGGATTGTGCACCGTGTCTACCTCAAACAAATCATAATATTTGGGAATGTCCAGCCGGCCCATGTTGGAGAACGTGAGATCGTGGTTGCCTTTGGCATTGCTGAAAAAACGTTCCAGGCGGTTGGCCAGCGGGTGCTGGTATTCGCAGGTGGCTAGTTTACCATATACATCCATATGCTCCAGCTGGTTGGTGAGGCGTGCGTTTAACCGGCGGATCTTTTCAAATAAGGGCAGCTCGGGGTTAGCATCCATGGTAAGGGTAGTGCTGGTGGCAAATCCCAGCAACATATCCGGCTGTATGGCCGGGATATAACGCCGCAGGTTTACCGGGCAAAACACTTTACGGCCGGCCTGATGCCCTTTTACCTGCCGGAAGGCGCAGAGGAATACCACGCACAACGCGGCATGCACCGTTACCTCCTCTTGCCGGCAACGCTCTGTCAGCATAGCCGTTTCTTCCTGGCTTAATTGCCAGCGCACGAAGTAAGACCGGCCCCATTTAATAGGTTTGGCGGAAGCGGCAAAGAACAGGAATATACGCAGCAGCAGGCTTACCAGCTTACCACGGAAGCGGACGCCGGCGTTTGTCAACACCTCCACCGGCACCACGTCCCGTATACTGTTAAAACTGTTATAACTGCCAATCTCAGCGTCTGGCTGATCCAGCAGCAACAGTAGCTCCCGCATAACGGTTACGATAGATGCGCCATCGCAGATGCAGTGATGGCATACCAGCATCAGGTCAGATATGTTTGCGCCCCGCAGCCATACAAAACGCATCAGCGGGCCATTGCGCATATCAAAGGGCCGTGCGCATTCTTCTTCGGATACGGCCAGCCAGTCATCATCCGTATACCTTTCGGCTACGCGGATGGGAACGGGCATAACGGCCGCCGGCGTTACAAACCAGGGAACGCCTGTGCCGTCTTCCACTACGCCGGCAGCCAGCACAGGGTGTTTGGCCTGCACCTTGGCAAGCGCTTGACGTAGGTTGTTCCAGGTAATTGTTCCGCGCATTTTTACGGTGAATGTGATGTTTTTAGGGATGGTACCATCTCCATAAATGAAGCGCTCCAGAAACAATAGCTTTCTATTCATGATAAAAAGGATTTTTTTAATCCAATAGAAAGCTGGCATATGTTATGCCTCTAAAGCTGTATAGGTATTATGCTACGCTTCGCTGTTCACCCCCACTAGCGGCTTTGATTGCGCCGGTATCACAGTTGTAAGTAATTCCATGGCCTTGTCCCGTATGGCCATGGCTTCTTCCCCGGACAGATACGCATCATTGGAGAGGAACGAAAAGTTCAGCTGCTCATCAAAGGTGCTGGTAATAATGCCGTTCGGGTTAGCAGATTTAAAGATCAATATGGGATTATGAATGGTCTCCACTTCAAAGCTGTGATACTTTTTAGGGATATCCAGCCTTCCCATATTGGAAAAAGTAAGATCATTATTGCCCCTGGCCGTGCCCAGGTATTGCGACAGTTTTTTCACCACCGGGTGATAATACTCATTGAGCATGATCTCCTCATACACCTTAAGGCCGGACAGCTTCTCAGACAGCTGCTCATTCAGCCGCTTTACCTGGGCATCAAAATCCAGCGCAGGGTCTTTATCCAGGGAAAGGGTGGTGCTGGTGGCAAAGCCAAACAGCATATCTTCTTTTATCTCCGGTATATAACGCCGCAGGTTTACCGGGCAAAATACCTGGTTCTTAGCCTTGCTGCCTTTTACTGCGCGGAAAGCGCTCAGGAAAGCTGTGCACAGGGCAGCATGCATGGTGGTATGCTGTGTTTTGCAGCGCCGTACCAGTGCGGCAGTGGCCGCTTTATCCAGCTTCCAGCGCAGGGTATAGTCCTTACCCCAGGGAATCTGTTTCTTACCCGGCACAAAGAAGAGGAACACCCGCAGCAGGGCGGCAATCACTTTGCCTTTGCGCTGTAGCTTTTTATCCTGCAGGACCGGCTCCGGCACCAGCTCATGCACGGTATTAAATGTCTCGTATTGTCCAATGGCCAGGTCCGGCTGGTCCAGCACATTCAGTATTTCACGGAACAGGGTCACGATAGAAGCGCCATCACAGATACAGTGATGGCATACCAGGATCAGGTCAGATACCACGCCGGATTGTAACCATACCATACGCAACAGCGGCCCGTTCTGCATATCAAAAGGCTGCTGGCATTCTTTTTCGGACTCCCGCATCCACTGGTCTTCCGCCGTGCGCTCCATGATGCGCAGCGGTATTTCCGGTACCGGCAACGGAGATACGAACCAGGGCATGCCCTGTTGATCCGGTTGCACGCCTACGGTAAGCGCCGGGTGTTTAGCCTGTACTTTTGATAAGGCATTCCGCAGTGCGTCTCCGGTAAAAGCGCCGCGGATCTTTATGGTAAAGGTGACGTTCTTGGGTATGCTGCCATCCCCATAGATGAACCGTTCCAGGAAAAGTAGTTTTCGTTTCATGCGTTTGTAATGGGTTTTATTTTTGAGCCATCGTCAAACTGTTGGCGGCCGCAAAAGCCTCCAGGTGTTCCACTGCTTTGTCATTGCCGCCGGCGCTGATAAAGGTATCCCGTACATGGCGCGCCGCTGCGCGGTATTTTGGATTGTCCAATATTTCCCACATGGCGGTCTTGAGGTCGTTCACCTTTAACCGTTTGTAGCGCAGTTTAATACCACAGCCTGCTTTTTCAATCAGTGATGCGGTATGGAAATGATCATACGCAATAGGGGTGATCAGCATGGGCAGGCCATTCATGAAGGTATCATTCACCGTATTAAACCCGCCATGGCAGATCACGGCGTCCATCTCCGGCATCAGCTGTGTTTGCGGCACAAACCCTTGTACAATAAAATTATCCGGCCATTGCTCAAAGATCTCCGGCGGGGTAGCAGCCACAATGGTCAGTGGTTCCCCGGCAAACGCTTCTACCAGCTTGCTGAAGAACTCCTTACGGATATCCACCAGCAGCGTGCCCAGGGATACATATACTTTAGGCGTGGTAGCGGCGCGTAGCCGTTCCCAGTTAAACGGGGTATCATTAGGCCTGCCTTTTACGGGACCTACAAATTTGAGCTGTGTGGGCGGCTCCAGGATCCGGGCAAACTCCTGCGAGGTAAAGACCAGGTTCATCTGGTTGGAGTTTACTACGCTTTCCGGTGTATATACGCCAAACTCCTGCTGTAAACGCAGTATGTGCTGTTGCCACCAGGCATGGATCTTAGGCGCGCTGATGGCGTCGCCGCCTACATCTGGCGGTACCGGCGTAGTGGTGACGCAGGGTATGCCTTTTATATGGGCGCAAAGGGCGCCGGCAAACGTAATACAATCGCTCACGATCACATCCGGCTGAAACTCATCCACAATACGGGATAAACCCTTCATATGAAAACGGCAAAAAGGGATATAGGTCTCTTCCAAAGCCAGCTTCAGCGTTTCCGCACCGGTAATGTGCGGGCCATCATCCTGTCTTTTAAGGATGCGCTGTATTTCCGGCAAATATTCCTCCAGTTCGGCATGCGGCACTATAAAACGGCCTCCGGGCGGCACATGTGCGGCGGCAATCTCCTGGATACCGGTCCATACCACCTGGTGCCCTTTTGCCAGCAGGCTGCCGCCCACGCTTAGCGTGGGGCTGATATGCCCGAAGAAGGGAGGAACGACAAATAAATATTTAGCCATGCGTAATAGTTTTTTTAACATACGGGGTACAATGAATGATGGGTATTAGCATATCAGCACATTCGCACATTGCTCCAGCAGATCCGCCGTTTTAGCGGTGCCGCCGGCTGCTTCAAAGGATTGTTTTACCTGCAACGCGGCATTGGTATAAGAAGGTTCCTGTAATATTTCCCATACCGCCTGTTTCAGATGATCCGGTTTAAAACGTTTAAAGTTCAGCCGCAGGCCGCAACCCGTAGCCGTAACACAGCCGGCTACAAACGACTGGTCATACGCAATAGGGATCACCACCAGGGGCAAGCCATGCGAAATGGTTTCGCATACGGTATTATGCCCGCCGTGACAGATCACCGCATCCAGATGGGGCAGTAAGGCCAGCTGCGGTACTTTGGGCTGTACAATAAAATTATCCGGCCAGCTGTCAAACAGGTCCGGATCAGATACTACCACGGCCGTAAGGGGCTCGTTACCCAGTGCGGCAATTACCTTACTAAAGAATTCCTTTTTGTAGGTATGGTCAAAGGTGGTGCCGATAGAGACCAGCACTTTATGCGGCGCGCCCATATGGTAAAACCGTTCCCATTCAAACGGGATGGCCGCCGGGCGGTGTTGTATCACCGGGCCGGGGAAACGGTAGGCAGGCGGCAGGTCTGTATCGCCAAAGAATGTTTTAGAGGTGAATACCAGCGTCATGGTATCAGAACACTGGATGGGATACTCCGCCTCCAGCCCTAAGGACTGTTGTAATGCCATGATCTTCTGATCGCCCCATTCCTTCACCTTGGGCAGATCATCCATGGCCCGTACAGCTGCAGGGGCGGTTACTGCCGTGGCATAAGGGATGCCGCGTTTTACAGCCGCCATAGCGCCGGCAAACAATTCATGGTCATTGATCACTACATCGGGTTCAAAAGCATCCAGCCAATGCAGGATACCGGCATACATATGCCGGTTCAGGGGGATCAGCACATCATCATACAGGAACTTGATGCTTTCCACGCCATATACATTTTTTTGCTGTATGGCGTCGAGATAAGGCTGTTCATCCGCATTATCACCGGCTTTATAGTCTATCAGTAACAGTTGGCCGCCGGGCGGCAGCTTTTCCTGTAAACCGGGCTCCAGGCTTATCCAGCCAACGGAATGCCCGCGCAGCAGCAGCTCAGCGCCCACGCTCAGGGTAGGGTTGATATGGCCCGTTAAGGGAGGTACAACAAAAACAAATTTTGCCATAGGCTTTGTCGTTAGGATAGGTTAATGTTCAGGTCTGCTTTATCAGTTACGTAAGCGGCCGTTGTGTTTTTCACCGGACCGTTTACGAAAAAGTCTTGTAACGCCTCGCCAATCACAAAAGGGGATTGCACGGGTATGTTATGGTCGCCATTCACATATAACAGGCTGGCGCGGCTGATCTTTTCCTGCAGGGCTTGTCCGGCCGGCACACAATCAGAGTCGCTGCCATAGATCAGCAGCGTATCATGCGGAATGCGGGTGATAGCCGCCTGTTCAAAGAAATGCTGCTCCTGCTGCATGTCCTGCCGGATGGTGCTTTCCTTTAGCAGGAACTCATACATCCGGTGCCGGCGTTCCAGTTGTCTTTTGCCCAGTGGCGCGCCAGCGCCGGCAGGCTGTCCGTTTACAAAGTGGGTCAACAGTTCTTTGCTGTAAATGTCCACGATGTTCATGGTCTCCTGTTCCTGCGGATCAGGGCTTTCGATCACCGCAAGCCGTTTGATCCTTTCCGGGTGATGGATGGCGGTCTGTAAAGCAATAAGCCCGCCGTAGCTATAACCGCACAGGTGTACGGTATCCAGCTGCAGCGTATCCATCAGCGCCAGCAGTTCTTCGCTCATGACCTGCAGCCCGTAACCGCTGCCTGCTTTATCGCTCATGCCATGGCCTTTGAGATCATACAGCACCACATGAAAATGTTGCGCCAGTAGCGGCGCAATATTGAAATACCAGATAGACAGGTTGGTGAACATGCCATGCACCAGCAGCACTGTTTCCGGTGCGCCGGCATTCATTTCCTGCACATGCAGGCGGGTATGTGGGAGTGCCACTACAGGCATGAGCGGATGTATTTGGTAATATCGCCCAGGTTCAGGTTGATGATCTCGTCCAGGTCCATATTGGACAGCCAGCCGGTAAAGTCAATGTCTTTGCCAAAATGCGCTTTCACTTTTTCTGAAAAGGCCACGATCTCAATGCTGTCCATTTCCAGGTCTTTGGTAAAGGAGCTTTGCGGGGTGATATCTATGTCTTCCACAAATTCTTCGCCTATCACTTCCGTAATGAATTGTTTCAGGACGTTCAGGATCTCTTCTTCCTGTAATTGGGTAGGGTGCGTTAACTGGTCCATCCGATAATGTAGTTTTTATAGTGTATGGTATGAATAAGTACATCGTTAATGGTAAGGGTGTCGCCATTGATGGCGCTTACCTTATAACCTTTGGGATTGCCCTGCAGCCCCTTGCCCAGGTATTTGCCATAGGCTTCCTTGGCTACCCAGAAACGGGTTAGCCATTCCGGCTGGTCCCGGTCGCCCAGCAGGGCCAGTTCCGCGGGATCAAATACCAGCTCTTTAAAGGCGGTATTATGCTCCCGTATCTCCTCTATGTCTATGCCTACGGGCTGTCCGTAACGGGCAATGGCTACGGCGTCCGTATTTTTATGCGCCAGGGAGATGTGCAGGTTTTGGATCATATCGCCCGTGGCAAATGGTTGTCCTACTTCATTAGATTGAATGGCAAACTCCACCGGGTAATATTGTTCATTATGGCTGCGGAAGAGCAGGGCTTTTACCGCATCCTTTACCGCTACGCGGCTGATCACCCATTCTTTTTTCTTATGCAGGGATAAGCTGTTGTGATGCTGTTTTTCTGCCTGGTTAAAATAACGTTTTACGATAAAGTCCCAGGAGTTTACGCGGTTATAGGCGTTATGGAACATAAAAACACCGGGCACGATCTCTGTGGACAGCGGATGTGCAGGCGATATGAGCGCATTCCACAGGCGCTCGTCTATTTCCAGGCGGCGGTTCTGCCAGCCCCGGATAATGGCCCATACTTTATTATCCCGCCGCAGTATAAAGTCTGCAAAGGCAAATTCATCGTTAAGAGAGGTGAGCGCACAGGTGCATTCAAACAAACCCGTCTGGTCTTCCATAGGGCCATAGAACTCCACTTCCTGGATCTTCACGGGAAAGGCAATACGGTCCTTTGGCAGGGTAAGCTGCAGCCATAAGCCAAACAGCTGGCCGGCATTATCCAGTAGGGAGCCTTTGCCTGCGCCGCCGGTGATCTTGCCCCGGATGCCTTTTTCTGCTATTACAGATACTTCTATGATGCCCTGGTAGGCGGGGCCATGGAACATACGCTGACTATAGATCTGCTGCGGCATAATATGCAGATCCAGCGGCGCGCCAAGATCCGCGCTTGTCCTGTCGGGCGTACCGTATTGGGTGGACAGTTGTACCTCCGCATTGGCGTATTTCTCCAGGTTCAGGTATACCCGGTCTGCGGTTTTCCATTCGCCATGAACGGTCTCACGGAAAGGGCTGGCTACATTCATCCATTGGAATACTTTTACCTGCTGGATCTTCTGTACCCGTAATTGCGGTTGCCGGGCCTGTGCTATATCGCCAAACAGTTCCAGTATCATGGTCATGGGGATCACCGGCTCCATATCTTCCGCATAGCGCCAGCCGGGCCGTTGCCGTATCAGGGAATGATCTGTTAGATAAGGATGGCTTTGCAGGGATATATCCAGGGGATGTTGCAGTGTTTTTGGCTGACTGGATAAAGTAGTAGCACTATGCCCATTAGTGCCATTATGCGTATTGCCCTTCTGGTGGAACATTTCCAGCAGGGAGCTTTGTATATCGGAGATCTCTGCAAAATTGTCCAGCAGCGCCTGCATTACGGGAGAGCCAGCTGTTTCCGGAACGGCTTCGCGCCTGGTAGCCGGCATGGATAATTCTTTAAGGGCGCTTAGTTCCCGCAAGATAGGAGAGCCTAATTTCAGCTTTACCGGCGCGCCGGTCTTTTGGGCGGTTTTGCCCGCGGTAGCTGCCGTTTCCATAAATGCGGTATCTACTGCCTGGCCTTCGGCAAACAAGGCGGCCAGCACCCGTTGTAGTTGCTGTATACCGCTGCGGGTGGGTACGCTGGCGGCTACTGCGCTATAGTCCTTATTTTTTAACGTATCATCTGTAAAACCTATCAGGCCGCCGGCGCCTACCTGTATAAACATCCGTACGCCGCTGTCATAAAGTTTTTCTATCAGCTGGCGGAAACGTACTGGTTGTAAAAGATGTTCTACGCTCAGCTCCCGAATATCTGCCACGGCTTCCGGATAGGTGCTTAAAGTGGTGGCGGACCATACCGGTACCTGCGCTTTACGGAACTGCAATTGCTGCATACCGGCCAGCAGCAGGTCCAGCTTTTCCCGCACAAAAGGGGAGTGGAAACCGGATTGGAAGGGCAGCACCTGGTAAAAGATCTGTTCCGTCTTTAAGGTGCTCACGAACTGTTCTACCGCCGCGTTAGCGCCGCAAAGGATCACCTGCTGCGGACAGTTATCAATGGAAAGATAGATATCCTTAGCGGCTGCCAGCAAAGGTTGCAGTTTTTCGTACCCGCAGCCGGCCACTAGAAACGTGGCGTTCTTTTGTTCAAATAAGGCGGGATCCAGCTGTTCCTGTAGTTGTAGCAAGGATTGTTCCTCCACCATACCGGCGGCGCGGCCGGCCAGCCATTCACCCAGGCTATGCCCGGCATTCAGATCTGGTTGTACGCCCAGCTGTTTTAGCGCGGCGTCCAGTATACCGCAGTCTTCCATCTGTTGCTGGGCAGCGCCTAATACGCCATTAGTACCAGCGCCATTTGCGCGGGGCAATCCCGGCAGCTTAAAGTAGCTGGCCACACTGGCCGTTTCCCCACCTGATAAAGCATCCAGCCCGGGGAACAGGAAAGCGGTCTTACCGCCCTTCAATAGCAGTGGCTCATTGGTATACCAGATGTCCTGGCGGTTACGCCAGGGCTTATTCTTTGTTACGATCTTAATGGCGCGTTGTATACGTTCAGGGCTGGGATCAAATACCGCAATACGGTAATTCCCCTCGCCAGTGGTGGTGTCATTGGTTTCTAAGGCGTTTAACAGGGCTGCCTGGCTATGCCTAGCCAGCAGCAGTACCGGGTCTTTCTGTACGGTAGTACCAATACCATTAAAGCTTTTTTTACCAACCGTAGTATTCAGCGCCAGGTCTTCCAGCACCACATGCGCATTAATACCGCCAAACCCAAAAGCATTGATGCCGGCCCTGCGCGGCAGGCCGCTCTCATCCCAGGGCATGGCCTCCTGTACCGGCGCAAAACGCGTTTGCTGCATAAAAGGCAGCGGTTCTTCGCAATGCAGGGTAGGAGGCAGCTGACCATGGTAAATAGCCAGGGCCGTTTTAATAAGGCCCGCTATACCGGCGGCGGGCATGGCATGCCCTATCATGGACTTAATGGTGCCAATACCAGCTTTAGGCAGCGCGGCATCATTACCAAATACCTGTTGTAATGTTTCCAGCTCTGTTTTGTCGCCCAGCTGCGTAGCGGTGCCATGGGCCTCTAAATAACCTATGCTGTTAAGATCTGTTTTGGCTTGCTGCCAGGCCTGTTGTATGGCGCGGGCCTGTCCTTTTACGGAGGGGCTCATCACGCTTACTCCTGCGCCATCGCTGCTTACGCCTGCGCCTTTTATTACGGCATAGATGCGGTGCCCGTCGCGGATGGCGTCTTCTAATCTTTTCAGTACCACAAAACCGCAGCCTTCGCCTATCAGCACACCGTCCGCGCGCTGGTCAAAGGGTCGTATCTTTTGTTCACGGGAGAGTGCGCCCAGCTGGGTGAAAATGCTCCAGAAAGGCGCGTTTTGAGAGGCATGTACGCCGCCGGCTATGATCAGATCCGCACGGCGGCTGTTCAGTTCCTGCATGGCATGTTCTACGGCTATGAGCGAGCTGGCGCAGGCAGCATCCAGCGTATAGGCGGTGCCGCCCAGGTTCAGGCGGTTGGCCACCAGCGAGGCTACCAGGTTAGGGATCAGCCCCATGGCTGTATCCGGTTCAAAGCGGCCTTTTTTTACCTGGAACTCTTTTTTTACCCGGTCCAGCTCTTCGGGCGTGAGATTAGGCAGCAGGTCCTGTAACACGCGTACGATCTGCTCGCCCGTGCGGATGATCTCAATGCCCCGCACAGCGCCCGGACCAGGATAATTGCCTTTGCCAATGATAATACCGGCGCGTTCCAGCGGCAGCTGCTTCTCAAACACGTCTGCATCCACCAGGGCCTTATAGGCAAGGCTCAGCGCCAGCAATTGCTCGGGTTCCGTACTGTCTACCACCAGGGGCAGTATACCAAATTGTATGGGATCAAATTCTGCAAAATCGTCTATGAATCCACCGCGGCGGCAATAGAAACGGTCCACGGCTACTTCGCCGTCAAAGAACATGCTTTCCATGCGGTGCTCCGGTACGGTCTGTATAGCGTCTACCTTGCTGATGATATTTTTCCAGAAAGCAGCTACATCACCGGCGCCCGGGAATATGCAGGACATGCCTATGATAGCTACATCTACATTGTCGTTCATCCGTGCTGTTTTTTTCAAAAGGTGATACTCCCCGCCATGATCAATACCTGGCTTTCGTTGCCATATTTCAGTTCATCAATAAATGTTTCCATACCATCTGTTAGGGGGATCAGTGCAATGCCCCTGCGCTCGTATTCTTTTTCCAGCGAGGCGGATACCATGCCGGCGCCTTTCCACGGGCCCCAGTTAATGGCCATCACCTTGGCTTTGAGCTGCTGTTGCAATACCCGGGCATAACGGTCCATTACGCTGTTGGCGGCAGCATAGTCAGTTTGTCCGCGGTTGCCGTATACAGAGGCTACGCTGGAGAACAGGATCACAAACTGCGTGTCCGCTTTCAGTTGTTCTGCCAGTACACGCAGCGGTGTTACCTTGGTAGAAAATACGCGCTCAAAGGATTCCGGCGTTTTCTGGTGGAACAGTTTATCCTCCAGCAGGCCGGCGCCATGCACTACGCCATCTATACGGCCATACTCCTTGTACACGCCTTGTATAAAGGCGCGCAACCCATCTGCATCACGCAGGTCAAGGGAGTGGTAGCTTACCGTAGCGCCGTTATGCTCCAGTGAGCTAAGGGTTTGCAGGATCTGGTTATTCTTATGGATCTCTGCCGCGCGTTTCTCTATCTCCGCCGGCTTTTTCAGTTGCCCCTGTGATACCAGGTACTGGCGGATCTCGTCTTTGGTTTGCAGGGATGCATAGCTTTCCTGCGCTACCTTACGCGGATCGGGGGAGCGGCCCACCAGGATATAATGACAGGGATACTCCTTGGAAAAGCGGATCATCAGCTCTGCAGTAATACCTTGGGCGCCGCCCAATACCAGCACTACAGATTGTTTGTTCAGCTGTATATCCGGCGTGCCGCCAATGGTGAGCTGTGAGGGTACCGGTTCCCTGGTTTGCCGCGTGTTGTTATGATAGATCACTTCTGCAGGCCCTTCCGGATGCAGGATCTCATCCAGCGCAATGGCGGCTATCCTCTCCGGCGTTAGTTTATCCGCCAGGTTGATGGTACGGCATTTGGTATGTTCATATTCTTTATCCAGGCTTTTAAAGAAGCCGGTATAGCCCTGGAAATGTTGTAACAGTTGCAGGTCCGCATCCTGGCCCAAATGGCCGTCAAAATCGGAAAGAGCATATACCCATTTCACTTTCTCAAAGTCCAGCTTCTTTACCATGGAGAAGGAGCTGATGATATCGTTCCTTTTAGGGGAAGAGAAAATATCCAGTATAATAAGACCTTGATAAGCGTCCAGCGTATCCGTATCATGGATAATATTAGCCGTGGCGCCCTGTGCTTCCAGCAGTTGCTGTATCGCAATGGCCACTGGTCCGCCATCGTCCGTAATGGCAAATCTTATCCCGGCCAATTGTGCATGATCTGCCGGTTGCAGCAGGGATGGCGTTAGCTCAAAACGCAGGCGGGAAAGCTGTTCTTTTTCTACCCCATTTACAAAGCCCTGCTCTATGATCTTAAGGGCTTCCTGTACCGGTTCAAAATGGCTGCGGGTATTTTCTACCAGCCAGTTGATCAGGCCCTGTAAGGTTTTGATGGCGGCCAGCTGTTCCGTTAGCTCTTCGCCTTTATTAGCGGCTTGTTGCAGGCCACCCAGGCGGGTCTTTAGCTCGCCTATGATCTCCATACGTTTTATGGAGTCTATGCTCAGGTCTGCCTCCAGGTCCAGCTCAAGACCCAGCATATCTGTGGGGTAGCCGGTTTTTTCACTGACAATGTTAAGCAGGATGTTTTGTAGCTCAGCGTCGCTCCAGCCTTTGCTGGCCGGATCTGTAGGTGCAGCTATTGCTTCCGTTGCTGCTGGTATTTCTGCCATCACCGTGCCTGCGGTCACGCCCCCCGCCGCTTCACCGCCATTAGCCGTTAACCAATCCACCAGACCTTTCAGCGTCTTGATAGCCGCCAGTTGTTCCACCACGGCTTCATCACTGCTGCCATTGCTGTTAAAACCACCCAGGCGGGTTTTCAGCTCGCCAATGATCTCCATACGTTTAATGGAGTCGATGCTCAGGTCTGCTTCCAGGTCCATTTCCATACCCAGCATATCTGTTGGATAGCCGGTCTTGTCGCTGATCACCGCCAGCAGGATAGTTTTTACATCTTTCACCACTACTGCAGCCGGTGTGATAACCGCACCGTTAGCAGCGGGATGATGGCCATTACCATTGCTATAACTGCCGTTGGTATAGCCGTTGCCATTACTGTACGCGCCGTTGGTATAAGCATTGCCGTTGCCACTGACCGGCGTTTGTACCGGGATGGTTTTGCGCGGCGTAAGGTCCGGCAGTTCCGTGTTATTAAAATGTTGTGGTGTATGGCCCAGGTAGCCCAGTATCACATCCCGTTGTGCCTGTACAATGTGTTTTACGCTATTCAGGTAAGCTGCTACCATCTGCTCTGCGCCGCCCTGGTTAATAACCACCGTATTGGGCGTAGCCGTGCTTTTAAGCTGCAGCGGCGTTACAATAGGTAATGCGCCATGAGCCGGCAGCTTACCAACAGCCGGTACGGCCAGCTGGCCATTTACATGCCAGATGGTGCTGCTCTTTTTATATTGTTCCGGCGCATCGAGGTCCAGGTTCCGGGCGGCGCGGCTTTCAAATAGTTTGTCCAGCTGTACGGCGCGTCCGCTGGCCATATATTTGGCAATGGTATGCAGCAGCTGCGAAATGCCTGGCTGGTCCTTATCTTCTGTATGCAGTATCAGATCATCTTCGCCAATGATAGCCCTGGTAAGATTGCTTAACACCTTACCTGGCCCCACTTCAATGAATATACGGGCGCCCTGTGCATACATCTGTTCTATCTCTTCTGTAAACTTCACCGGCGCTACCAGGTGGTTGGCCAGTCTTTCTTTGATAGCCGCAGGATCTGTAGGATATACGGCCGCTGTGGTATTAGACCATACCGGCAGGGCAGGGGTATTAAATGTAACATCGCTAAGCGCCTCACTGTACAGCGCTTTAGCGCCTACCAGTAAAGGGCTATGGAAAGCGCAGGCTACTTCGAGCGGCTGGAAGGAGATATGCGCAGCCTGTAATTTCTCTGACAGGGCTTTGATAGCAGGCGTGGTGCCCGCCACTACCCACTGTAAGGGCGAGTTATGGTTCACCAGCCACACATCTTCCACATCGGTAACCGCCTCTTTCAGTATTTCTTCTTTACAGCTGATGGCCAGCATTGCGCCTTTATCTGCGCCTACGGCGTCCAGTATGGCGGCCGCGCGTTTTTCGCTCAAGCTGGTCAGCTGGTCTTCTGCAAATACTTTCGCAAAACATAAAGCGGGCAGCTCTCCGTAGCTATGCCCTGCCAGCATATCCGGCACAATGCCCAGTTCCTGCAGGAAGCTGGCAATGGCCATATCTACAATACCCAGCAGGGGCTGCGCCATACGGGTATCTTTGATCGCAGCTTTCTGCGCTTTAGCAGTGGCTTCATCAAACACAGCCGGGGGAAACAATACCTGTTCGTACTGCGGTTTATCCTTTAACAGGCGGCGCATAGCCGGGAAGGCTACAAATAGGTCGCGGGCCATATTCACACGCTGACTGCCCTGTCCGGGGAACAGGAAGGCTACTTTACCCTCGAGCTGCTGCGTAATGTATACGCCATTGGTAGCAGCGCCAGATAAAGCAAGGTCCAGCTTCAGCAAAAGATCTTCCGGGCTGTCTGCTACAATACACAGCTGCACGGGCGCTGTTGGGTGGTATTTATAAAGGCTGTAAGCGATATCTTTCAGCGGTAGCTGATCATTCTTTTCCAATAAGGCTTTTACTTGGTGCAGTCCTTCCTGTGCCGCGGCATAGCTATCGCCCCGGAATACAAACAGCTCTGTTGGCCAGGCGCCCAGGGCCGTAGCCGGCTGGGGCACACTGTGCTCATTTTCTATTACCGCATGGAAATTGGTGCCGCCAAAACCGAAAGCGCTGATGCCGGCTACCCGTTTATCTTCCGTCCATATGCCGGCCTGTGTATTAAAGGCGAAAGGGCTGTATTGTGCGTTGTAGAAACTATTAGGCGTTTTCAGGTGAAGGGTAGGCGGTTTTACGCCATGGTATACGGATAAGGCAGCCTTAATAAGGCCAGCCAGACCGGCGGCGCATTTAGTATGGCCTATCTGCGTTTTAACAGAGCCCAGGTAGGTTTGCGCCCGGGTGGCCCCGGAATGTAACAGCATGTCTGAAACTGCGCCTAGTTCCGTTTTATCGCCTACCACAGTGCCGGTGCCATGCGCTTCCAGCAGGCCTATAGCCGCGGGGGAGATACCTGCCTGCTCATAGGCACGCTCCAATGCGCGTGTTTGCCCGGCTTTACGCGGCGCTGTGAGGCCAAGGCTCTTACCATCGCTGGAGCCGCCCACGCCTTTGATCACCGCATAGATCGTATCTCCATCACGTTTAGCGTCGTCATATCTTTTCAGTACCATCATGGCAATGCCTTCTCCCAGCGTGGTGCCGTCTGCATTGGCGTCAAACGTGGCGCACTTGCCCTGGCGGGAGAGGGCATGGGTGCTGGCAAACATCAGGTAGTCATTAATGCTGTTGTGCAGGTCTGCCGCGCCGGCTATCACCATGTCTGATTTTTCCATTACCAGTTCCTGGCAGGCCAGGTCAATGGCAGCCAGGGAAGAGGCGCAGGCAGCATCTACGGTATAGTTACGGCCGCCCAGGTCCAGGCGGTTAGTGATACGGCCAGAGATCACGTTGGCCAGCACGCCGGGGAAAGAGTCTTCTGTTAATTTAGGCAGCGCCTCGTCCAGCTCTGGCGGTATCTCGCCAAAGATCTGGGTGAACAGGGAGCGGAAGCCATAACTATTGGCCAGGTCTGTACCTGCTTCTGTGCCAATGATCACGGATATATTTTCGCGGTTTATGTTCAGCGATCCATAACCGGCATTATCCAATGCCTGTTTGGCCACCAGTAAGCTTAGCAGCTGAGAAGGATCGATGGCTGCCAGTGATTGCGGCGGTATACCAAATTGTACCGGGTCAAAATCTATTTTGGGAATAAAACCACCCCATTTGGAAGGTGTTTTCTCTCCGTTGTTAGAAGCAGGATCATAGTACAAGGACTTGTTCCAGCGCTCATCCGGCACTTCCGTAATACAATCCTTACCCATCAGGATATTACGCCAGTACTCTTCTATATTCCTGGCGCCGGGGTAAATACAGGCCATGCCCACAATAGCCACATTCAGCGCTTTTTCCGGCGCTTGTGGCGCTACGGGTAGAGCGGCGTCCTGTATCAGCGTATAATTGCCTTCCGCTACGGCGCTGTGTAAATCTGCAATGGATACGATCCGGTCACGTAGGGCGGCCACCTGGCCTATCATATACATGCCGGACTGCAACTGTTCTGTTTCCGCAATGGTTACCAGTTCATCGCCCCGGCGCTCTATGCCTTTGGCGGCTATACGCAGGCGGCCTACATTCAGTTGCTCCAGTTGCGCCCAGATCTCTTTTTTATCTACGCCTGTATTTTGCAGGCGTTCTTTTTCTTCGCTAAACTGGTCTGCAAAGGGAGTATACAGGCAACGGGTCTCATGACCGGGAGCTGTTTCCAGCAGGATGGTATCTTTTTGTGTAATAGCCTGTTCCTGGAACTGTGGCAGGATAGCGCCACTGCTCACCGCTTCGCGGGTATAGATATAAGCGGTGCCCATCAGCACGCCCACCTTTGCGCCCCTGGCTGCTAACGGCGCCGCCAGTACGGCAATAAAGGCCGCGGAAAGCGGATCGTGTATACCGCCTGCAAAGAATACGCTGAACTGTTCCGGGTTTTCTTCCTGCAGCAGGCGCGTTACCTGCCGCTCCCACAATACCAGGCTGGATAGCGGGCCTACGTGCCCGCCGCATTCCCGGCCTTCAAACACAAAACGTTTAGCGCCTTCTTTAATGAACATATCCAGTAAGGAAGTAGAAGGTACATGCAGGAAGGTCTTGATACCATCCTGCTCCAGGGCTTTTGCCTGTGAGGGCCGTCCGCCGGCTATCAATACGATAGGCGGTTTCTCTTCCCTGATATAGTTAATTTGTTCTTCACGTAACTCAGGCGGCGCAAACCCCAGTATACCCACTCCCCAGGAACGATCCCCGGCCAGGGTTTTGGTATCCCGGATCAACGCGCGCGCAGCTTCTCCTTTTAATAAAGACAATGCTACAAATGGCAACCCGCCCGCATTGGCAACATCCGCGGCAAATGCGGGTACATCGCTTACACGGGTCATAGGGCCTTGTGCAATGGGGTAGGGGATCTGCAGTTCTGTAGCCAATGCATTACCGGGACGTAATACATTTAATGCTTTGGCCTGTTGTAAATGGCCATGGGCTGCTTCCTGCAGACCAAACACCAGGCGGCTCAGCTTTTTGAACCGCTGTGCCAGATCTATACCAATGGCTATATCCTGCCCAAGCGGCAGATAACCTTTGTCAAGGTCTAATGTATCGAGATAAGGTACAAGCGCTGTCTGGCTGATCTTTTCCGGCAAAGCGGGCGAGTTCGGGCGCACTAATACCCGGTAATGATCAACTACGCGTGTTTCATTGCCATTCAGCTTCTCACATATATTTTTAATGGGCGCGGGCGCGCTGCACTCCGGGAACAATACCAGCTGGCTGTCCAGCACCACGCCGGTAGCGCCTAAAGCAGCTGCAGCAGCGGCGGTATGTAAACCTATACCTCCCTGTACCCAAATATCCAAACCGCTTATTTCGCGGATAATCCGTTGAAAGAGTATAAAGGAAGATTCATCGCTCACACTGCCTGCGCCTTCATTGCCTTTAATGATAATACCATTCGCATGCGCAGCTTTGGCTTTATGCGCTTCGCCTACGCTGAATATCTGATAAAATAACTGTACATTTTTGGGCAGGGTAATTTTCATGCCATAGGGCATGATGGCCAGTGATACTTGTGCCGGTAGGGTTATGCCGGCAAGGCGTTCATCTGTAAAGCATACGCCAAAGGGGGCGTCAGTTCGTGCAGTAAGGGTGGCCAGCGCTTCGAGTGCCTGCTGCTTATCACGGCCCAGTTGAAGTACAGGGAAGGCTTTGGCTTTGAGCAGTGCCAATACAAGCCCTACGTCCGGTTTTTCAAAGGGAGTAGCTCCGATAATTTTCATTTTTCCCATGATTTAGGTTTTTCCCGGCACGACAATTCACTGGTTAACATGGTGTGTATTCAGTTAACTGCAGTAATGTTAATGTTTGTACCGGTAGATTCTTTTGTGGCTGTCGGTAAATAGCGGTTCCTATTATTCCTATATATACGGTCTAACTGGCTGGTTGGGTTGCAATTATATCATTATTATTTTTCCACAGCTTTATAGGTAAAACCAGTCCAGCACTGCTTTAAGACAAAGCAGTAACGGTCTTTCAATTGTTCAAAAGAGCATGAAATTAATATGGCCGTATTTAAAAGATATAGTCCTTGAATATAAAATCCTATCTGTAAAATTCACACGTATGCATGTTGTTCACATGTTCTTTAACAAGTCCGGTTACAATAATAGATATTCACAATAGGAATATTTTTGCTAGTCCGGCTGTTGTTCAAAGGGAGCTGCTAAAACAAGTATGTACGTAATTTCACGGTTAGTGACTCGAAAAGAATTTAGGTTCATAGGGCATCGTTTGTGTATTTCGTACATGAAATTACAAAAAAAACAAAATGTTGTCAGTGTTAGTTGTGTTATCAAAACATGTTCTCCATTCCTGTTAAGAATATATTATTTTGTCATATCCGTAGATGCTTAACTGGAAAGGAATGATGAGGATTTATGTAGCGGGTTTATTTATTATTAACTTTTGTAAGAGGGCTATTACATGAAATATAGCATGTAGAAATCTCCAGATTGGCCGCCACGTATAAACGCAAACAAGCAACACAGATATACGTAGTCGCAATCGATCGCAATGCAGGCTGGATGGTTGTTGCAACGAGCATGATGGATGATTGTCTTGTATACAATTGTTAAGCGGGTTGCTTAAATGAGTAGTGATATTTGTATCAATGAACGTTAGATAAAGGCGTTGGACAGCATGTAGCAGATGTGGGTAGTCAATCGTCACAAAAGTTAATCGATGATCATATAAATAATGGATCGATAGCCGCCGGCGCAATATAACATGCTGCACCAACGGCTACCGGTACACTATTATATTACATCCATCCGCCGCCTAATGCCTGGTACAACCGTACCGTTCCGGCCAGCACTTCCCGGCGTGTGTGTATTAACGCCAGCTCTGCCTCCAGTACGCTTTTCTGTGCGGTGATGATCTCCAGGTAAGATGCATAACCTCCCAGGAACAGGTCATTAGCGGTAGATACCGCGCTTTGCAGCACACCTACTTCTTTTGATCTGAGGGCTAATACCTGCCGCTGGTTATACACATTACCCATGGCTACGGCTACCTCCTGGTAAGCCTGCAAGATCTTTTGCTGGTAATTATAGAAAGAGATCTTACCCCCTGATTCGTTAATGCGGTACTGCGCCTGCAGTTGTTTTTGATTGAATAGCGGCGCCGTAATGCTGCCTAGCACACCATAAGCAAAAGAAGCGGGCTCTAATAATAATCCTGCCTTAAACGCATTGTATCCCGCATAAGGTGTAATATTCAGCGAGGGTAGAAAAGCGGCCCGCGCCGCGTTTACATCCGCCTTCGCTGCGGTCAGCTCCAGTTCCGCCTGTTTTATATCCGGCCGGTTGATCAGCAGGGAAGCAGGTACGCCCGGTTGCCAGGCGGCTGCCAGGGTATCCACTGTAAGCGCTGAAGCGCGGGCCACCGGTTGCGGAAAGCGGCCCAGCAGGTAGTTCAGCTCTGTTTCTACTGCCAGCATGCGCTGACGGGTGGCAAACTCCAGGCTGCGGGTATCCAGCAGCTGGGCTTCAAATTGCTGGCTAGCCAATAGGGTGGCCTTACCGGCAGACTGTTGTATCTGCACGGTGGCCAATGCAGTTTCCTGCAGCGTTATATTCTTTTGGATAATGGCCAGCTCATTATCCAGCGCGATGAGCTCATAATAATGCGCCGCTACCGCGGATACGAGCAGGGTGCTTACCAGGCGTTGGCCCTGTGCGCTGGCCAGGTATCTTGCCTGTGCGGCATATTTACGTTGCCGCAGCTTACCCCACAGGTCCAGCTCCCAGTTACTGCGTAAGCCCAGGAACAGATCTGGCGTAGGGCTTTCCGGTACATGCTGGTCTTTGCTGATGTTAGAGGAAAGGTTCGTATCAAAATTGCCTACGCCGTTCATGGTATACTTACCATACTTATCTATTCCGGCGCTGGCATTAATATCCAGTGAGGGCAGCCAGGCCCGCCGTGCTGCCAGTAGTACGGCGCCGCTGATCTTTACCTGCTCCTTAGCGGTCATCAGTTCATAATTATTATGCAGCGCGGTGTCTATGAGCGCGCGTAGCTGCGGATCCTTAAAGAATTGCTGCCAGGGTTGGTTACCAATACCGCTGGTATCAACATCACTAAATGCTGTATCCGTGCCAAAAGCAGCCGGCAATGATTGTCCCGCCGGGGTCACCAGCGGTTGCGGCAGGCGGCAGCCCAGCGCTGCGGATAACAACAGCGCCGGGGCATATTTATATATAGAGAAACAGTTTTTATTCATAACTCAAATTATCTGGTTAAACTTGCGCGGCCGCTATGGCCTCTTTTTGCTGTTGTTTCCGCGGTGGCTTGCGGGTAGCGGCGGCAAACAATACATACAACCCCGGTATCACCAGCACGCCAAACACGGTGCCTATCAACATACCTCCTGCAGCGGCGGTGCCAATGGAACGGTTACCCATAGCGCCTGCGCCACTGGCCACACAAAGGGGGATAAGCCCCGCAATAAAGGCAAAGGAGGTCATGAGGATGGGGCGTAAACGGCTCACCGCTCCTTCTTTGGCGGCTTCCAGCGGCGTTAATCCTTCCTTGTTGCGCTGAATGGCGAACTCCACGATCAGGATAGCATTCTTGCCCAGCAAACCTATCAGCATGACCAGCGCCACCTGCGCATAGATATTATTCTCCAGTCCCAACAGCTTCAATGAGAGGAATGCGCCAAATATGCCCGCTGGCAGGGATAGCAACACCGGTAGCGGCAGCAGGAAGCTTTCATACTGCGCGGCCAGTAACAGATACACAAACACGATGCAGAGCAGGAAGATGTAGATGGCCTGGTTGCCGGACAGGATCTGTTCCCGCGTCATACCGCTCCATTCATAACTATAGCCCCTGGGCAGCTGTTTGGCGGTTTCCTGTATGGCCTTGATGGCGTCTCCGCTGCTATAACCGGCCGCGGCATCGCCGTTGATCATAGCGGCGGTATACATGTTATAACGGGTCAGCTGTTCGGGGCCGTACACCCGTTCCATGCGGATGAAGTTAGAGAACGGCACCATCTCGCCCTGGTCATTCTTCACATACAGGTGCAGCACATCCTCTGGTCTGGCGCGGTATTGGGGCGCTGCCTGCACCATTACCTTATACATCTGTCCAAAGCGGATAAAGTTGGAAGCATAATAGCTGCCCAGTAATGTCTGTAGCGTATTCATGGCCGTTTCAATGCTTACGCCTTTCTGCGCGGCCCTTTCCTGGTCTACATGTATCAGGTATTGCGGAAAGCTGGGATCAAAACTGGTAAAGGCATTGCCGATCTCCGGCCGCTTTTCCAGCGCCAGTATAAAATCATTGGTCACCTTGGCGGTTTGCTGCAGGTTACCGGTACCGGTCTTATCCAGCACGCGCAGCTCAAAACCGCTGGCATTACCAAAGCCGGGCACTGTTGGCGGCGGAAAGAATTCAATGCTCGCGTCTTTGATATGCGCTACTTTTTGCTGCAGCTTTGTTATCAGCTCCGTTACAGACTCCTTCCGTTCTTCCCAGGGTTTCAGATTGATCATACCCATACCATAAGAAGCGCCGGCCACTTCATTTACAAGGCTATAACCCGCAAGGGTAGAAGCAGATTCTACTGCGTCCATATCTTTGGTGGCGGCATATACCTGGTCCAGCACTTCCTCTGTACGTTCTACGGTAGCGCCGGGCGGCGTGGTCACGTTCACATAGATCATGCCCTGGTCTTCTGATGGTATAAAGCCAGAAGGCAGTACCGCGCTTACGCCCCAGGTGGCCAGGAAGAAGAACAGCAGCAATACCACGGTAACAAAACGCCTGCCGGCAATAACACCTATCAGCCGCCGGTAGCGGCCTGCGGTGGCTTCGTACCCGTTGTTGAAACCACGGAAGAAACGTTGCAATGGTCCTTTACGTCCCGGTTCGCCATGGGCATGTTTTAACATCAGCGCGCAAAGCGCGGGCGTGAGGGTTACCGCATTAATACCGGATATAACAATCGCAAAGGCCAGCGTAAGGGAGAACTGCCGGTAAAATACCCCTACAGGGCCAGAGAGGAATGCTACCGGTACAAACACGGCAGACATCACCAGCGTAATGGCCACAATGGCGCCGCTGATCTCCCGCATGGCTGCCAGCGTGGCTTCCATGGGCGGCAGGTGCTCCTCCGTCATCTTTACGTGCACGGCCTCCACCACCACAATGGCATTATCCACCACAATACCAATGGCCAGCACCAGCGCAAACAGCGTTAACAGGTTAATGGAAAAGCCCAGCAGCTGCATAAAGCACAATGTGCCTATCAATGCCACCGGTACCGCCAGCGCGGGAATAAGGGTGGAACGGAAATCCTGCAGGAACAGGAACACCACCAGGAACACCAGCAGAAAAGCTTCAAACAACGTACGCACTACCTCGTGTATAGATGCATCCAGGAAACGGGATACGTCATAGTTAAAATTATAGGTCATACCCGGCGGAAAGGAGCTGGCCTTTAATGTAGCCATACGGTCTTTTACGTTCTGTATCACTTCCCGTGCATTGGAGCCGGGCCGCTGTTTAAGCATGATAGAGGCAGATGGTTTACCATTCGTCTTGGATACCATGCCATAACTCAGCGAGCCAAATTCCAGCTCCGCTACATCCTGCAGGCGTAGCATAGAACCGTTTTTCTCCGTGCGCAGGATAATATGGGCGTATTGGGAAGGCTCAAAGAATTTACCGGTATACCGCAACACATATTGCAGCAGCTGCGGCGATTTATCAGAGCTCTCGCCGGTTTTACCCGGCGCCGCTTCTATATTCTGCCTGCGGATGGCGGCGATGATCTCCTCTGTAGAGATATTGTACGCCAGCATACGGTCCGGTTTCAGCCACACGCGCATGGCATATTCCTTAGCGCCCATGATCTCTGCAAAGCCTACGCCGTCAATACGTTTGAGCTCCTGCAGCACGTTAATGTCCGCAAAATTGTAGATGAACTGCTCGTCCAGCCGGGGATCATCGCTCATCACATTCAGGTACAGCAGCATACTGTTCACCTCTTTTTCCGTGGTCACGCCGGCTTTGATCACCTCTTCCGGCAGCTCGTCAATGATAGTGGCTACACGGTTCTGTACGTTTACGGCTGCCTGGTCCGGATCAGTGCCTACTTTAAAGAAGATCTGTATCAGCGTAATACCGTTGTTACTGGATACAGACGACATATACGTCATACCCGGCACGCCGTTAATGGCGCGCTCCAGGGGAGTGGCCACCGCTTTGGCGCATACCTCTGCATTGGCGCCGGTGTATTTGGCGGTCACTGTTACAGAAGGCGGTACAATATCCGGGAACTGGGTAACGGGCAGCGTAAACAGCGCCAGTAAGCCTACGAGGGTTATGATCAAAGAGATCACGAGCGACAACACCGGCCGCTTTATAAAAGTATCAAACATGTTTTTCTCGTTTTTGGTCCGGGAACGCTTACATTTTCAGCAGGCTGTCCAGCGGAATGTTTACAGGATGTATGTGCATGCCGTCGCGTATGCTCTGGATACCCTCGCACACGATCCGCTCATTGGGCTGCAGCCCTTCTTTTACGATGTAGCAGTTGGAAAGCCTTGCGCTGGGCGAAATGCTGCGCATGCTCACCTTGTCGCCATCACCTACTACAAACACATAGTTTTTGTCCTGCATTTCAAATACGGCTTTCTGGGGGATGATCAGCGCGTCATCCAAAGTGTTCTCCAGCTGGATATTGCCGGTCGCGCCATGTTTCAGCAGCCGTTGCGGATTAGGAAAGCGGGCGCGGAAGGCGATAGCGCCCGTGGAGGACTCAAATTCCCCTTCTATGGTCTCTACCTTACCCGGCCATGCGTAAGGCGTGCCATCAGCCAGTATAAGACCTACGGTCTTGTTGCTGGGCCCTTTATGTGATTTCTGGTATTCCAGGTACTCTGTTTCAGATACATTGAAATAGGCGTACATCTCATGCGTATCGGACACGGTGGTGAGCAAAGCGCCGTCTTCTACCAGGCTGCCGGTTTTTAGAGGAATACGGTCAATAATGCCGTCAAATGGCGCGCGTACATCCGTATAACCCAGGTGCATGGTGGCCCTGCTAACGGCAGAGCGGGCTTCGTCTACCCGTGCATCTACCGCCGCCAGCCGTGCTTCCGCTACTTCCAGCTCCGTAGTGGCGATCACTTTTTTCTCTACCAGCAGTTTTATACGCCGCGCATCTACCGCGGCTGCTTTGGCTTCTGCAATAGCGCTGCTTAAATTGGCGTTGGCGGCGGCCAGCTGCGCCTTATATTCCTCTGCGTTAATGGAGAAAAGCAGTTGTCCTTTAGTGACATGCTGTCCTTCGTCTATATAGATCTTTTCCAGGAAGCCGTTCACACGTGCCCTTACTTCTACATTCCGCACGGCCTGCAAACCGGCTACATAGTTGTGTTTTAATAAAGTGTCTTTGACCGCCAGGCGGGTGACGGGGAAAGGCTGCGCCTCTTTTTTGCCGGCGTCTGTGTTGCCGTTGGTGGTGCATCCATATACGGCTATCGCCGTCCATCCTGTTATGATCCAGAAATAACGCTGCATGTTCATGAGCCTGTTTTTAGTTGATGCGCTATAGGGAAGCGCCGGTTAAGAATATGAATAGCTGTACTGCCGCTGTGGCAATAGCGTGGGCATAGTTATCCGGGCGCGTGATCGCACGCCGCAGATGGCAAATGTTTATTTGCAATAAGTCCCCTGTATCATACAGCCATAAATGACTATGTATGACAAACCAATGCCCTTGCGCTTTTCAGCGGTTACAATCGAAGCGGTGTATAAAAGGAGAAGCGGCTCAAAACAAGGTGAACCGGAAGAGGAAGGTGTAATAGGCTGGCAAAAAGCAATCATGCCATTGATACTCGCCGCCTTTGTTTTCTTTTACCTGTACATAATAGCCCTGGCGATCATCCTGGTACAAGATGCGTGGGCTGCAGCTGAACTGCTGCGTGGAGGCATTGAGGTAGTACCGTTGTTTACGCGGTTTTGGATGACTGGCGCGTAATACATCGGCTGTTTCACCGGCGGCTTCTTCGGATAAGATCTCCGATACCGCATGGGTGAAAAGCGTATCGGTAAACAGCTGCTGCGAAGCGGATACCTGCTTCTGATGTGCCGTGGCAGGCATTTGCAACGCGCCGCTGTCCGGGAAAAGACCCACTACCTGCCGTAAGCTGAGCAACAGCATACAGCATAGCCACCTGAATGGTATGTGTTTCTTTTTCACCATAGTTCGCAAAACTGTGGACATGTTCCACAATTGATGCCGCAAAACTAAAAATTATACCGCTGGGATCAAAGCAAAAAAAGTATAAATGGTAAGTATAGATGCACAACTTAACAGTTCTTTCACAAGCCGGCATCACACAAAAAAGCCACTACCGCTGATAGGAAACCAGGCCGGTTCCCGTACTTTTACGGCGTAAACCGCATTCACAATTATCACCGCTATTGCTACCACCCATGGCTACATATTTTCCCGTTCTAAAAAATGCAACGGCTGCCCAATTGGAACAAGCCGCTGCTTTTAACCACCAGGAACTGTTCACCCGTAACGCAATGGCGCAGGGAGGGTTGGTAAAGACCAGTGCCGGGCTTACCTGCACGTATGGTGGTCCGGATAAGGAGGCCATGGTGGGCTTCCCGGTATTGGAAGCCGCCGGCGCAGGCGGGCAGCTGGATGCGATGATGGACTGGTACCGGCAATATCCGCCTAACGGCATTGGTTGCTGGTCGCTGCACCCGCCACAGCCTGCAGATCTTGGCATACGCCTGCTGGCGCGTGGCTTTAAACGTGGATGGCGGCCCTGCTGGATGGGGCTGGACCTGCAAAAGATCCAGACCGCACATCCCGTACCCGCCGGCCTGGAACTGCACGCGGATAACACCACCGGCATTGATCTTACGCCTAACCTGCCTTATGCGGGCGAAGACGGCGCCATATCGCCGGCTTTACTACAACAGCAACCGGAAATCGCACAACGTTTTATTGCCACCCTTAATGGACAGGTAGTAGGGCATAGCTGCGTATTCCTGACTACCGGCCCTTACGGCGCCGCAGGCATTTATAACGTGGGCGTAGTGCCTCATGCCCGGGAAAAAGGTATTGGCAAGGCGGTTGTAATAGCCGCCTGTCAGTATGCAAAGGAACAGGGTTATCATTATGCCGTATTAAATGCTACCGGCCGCCGTATGTATAACCAGGTAGGGTTCAGCTGGATAGGCGATGGATATACCTGGTGGCTGCATGGCGATCTTTTCCGCAAACATCCGCCTAAGGCACAGCAGATCGCGCTGGCAGAAGCCATTGGCAGGGGGATAATACCCGCCAATGGCAGTTTTGAAACGCAGGACCTGCATACCATCCTGGCCAATGGCATGACGCTGATGCAACTGGCCGTACAATGCCAGCAGCCCGCCGCAGCCGCCTGGTTAGTGGAGCGCGGGGTAGGCTACAGCGCCCTGGATGCCTGGGACCTGGGCTGGAAAGACAAAGCCGCCGCACTGCTGGCCACCCACCCGGAGCAGGCCAACCAACAGTACGGCGACTGGCAGGCTACATTGCTGCACCTGGCGGCAGAGCGTAATGATCTGGCGCTGGCAAAACTGGCCCTGGCTGCCCATCCGGACCTCACCATTACAGATAAGCGCTATAACGGTACCCCTTTAGGCTGGGCGCAGCACCTGCAGCGCAATGAGATCATCCAGCTGATAATGGCGGAGCAATAGCTAATACCCCATATTTTGTTCTATCCCATAGATATCCACTTCCGATTGGGGAAAAGGGAACAGATAATTCTTATCCAGGAACTGCCGGTGCGCCCCACCGGGGTTGACGATCGCACTAAGCACATCCTTAGCTGTACGCCAGCGTAACAGGTCAAAATAACGTGTGCCTTCCAGCGCAAACTCCACCCGTCTTTCCTGGCGGATACGCTGCCGCATATCTGTTTGTGACAAGCCTGCAGGCAACGGCGGCATATTAACACCTGGCCGCGCCCGCACCGCATTTACCGCATCGTATACGCTTTGATCCGGGCCGCTGGTCTCATTCTGCGCTTCCGCATACATCAGCAGGATATCCGCATAACGCAACAGCACAAAATCCTGGTCGCTGCGGGTAGAGTAGTTGGTGGGGGCGCGGCTGGTATCCAGGTATTTCTTCACCAGGAAGCCGGTACGGTTATTACCATCCTTACTAGGATCAAAAATGCCATCCGCGCTGTACTTCCAGGGATCGCCGGGTACGTATACCGTTCTGCGCAGGCGGGGATCGCGGTGCTCATAAGGATGGGCAGGGTCATATAAAGGCGATTGGCTGATGGGCAGGCCATCCGTGCACTCATAGGCGTCAACCAGGCTTTTAATAGGCTGTACCCGTTCCCACTGATCCCAGCCCATCTGGTAATCCAGGGTACTGAACATATTGGGCAGCTGGTAACGCGCAGAGAACATGATCTCCGGGTTATTGGTCTGCCCGGGTTTTACAAATAGCCCATAGTAGCTGTCATACAGGTGAAACTGTCCGCCGTCTATCACTTGTTTTGCCGTGGCCGCAGCTTCTGCAAAGGAGCTGTTGTACAGCAATACCCTGGCTTTAAATCCCAGTGCCGCGCCTTTAACCACCCGGCCGCTGTAAGGGCCATCCGGCAGGTGTTGTATAGCAGTATCCAGGTCTGCGAGTACCAGGTTCATGACTTCCGCTTTACTGTTCTTTGGTTTGCCTTTCATATAATCCAGCTGCTCCGGTTGCAGGGTGATGATAACGCCGCCATAGATATTGGTCAGTTGAAAATAATAGTAGGCCCGCAGGAAATGTACTTCCGCCTTGTACTGCGCCAATGTATTGGCATCCAGCGGTACCTTATCTGCATTGGCCAGGAAATAATTGCAACTGGCAATGGCCTGGTAGTTGAGATTGTACCAGTCATTCACAATACCGCCGCTGGTGGCCTCCAGCTGCCCCAGGGCAATGTTCACAAAGTTACCGTTGCGGGGATACGCGTTGTCGGAAATGGCGTCCCAGTAAATGGTAAAAGCGCCAAAACCTTCTGCTACTGACTGATCCTGGTTCACAGACAATGGCGCATAACAGCCGGTAAGCGCCAGTTTAATATCGTCTTCTGTATGCCAGAAATTCTCCGCCGATGGCTGGTCCAACGGGTATTTATCCAGGAAACTGCTTTTACAGCCTGCTGTCAGCAGTATTACCAGGCTGCATAGTAAGGTTATATATCGTGTAGACATGATGATCTGTATTTGCATGAACAATTGTATTCGCTTAGAACGTTACCCTTGCGCCAAAGGAATAGATCCTGTTCTGCGGGTAATTCACAAAATTGCCGCTGCCGCCACGTTCAGGATCAAGCGATGGATAGTTGGTAATAGTGAACAGGTTATCCCCCGCAAAATATACGCGCAGGTTGCTGATACCGGCCCGTTGCAGCCAGGGCGCCTGCAGGTTATAACCCAGCTGCACGTTCTTAAGCCGCAGGAATGAAGCATCCCGTAACAGGTAAGTAGAGGCCACGCCAGAGATGGGGCCATACCCCTGTACATAGATCGCGGGCAACGTAGCGCCGGTGTTCTGAGGCGTCCATGCATTGCGCCATTCTTCTGTTGGCGGGGTAGATTGCGTAAAAGGCTCTATGCCCCAACCGGTGACGTAGAATTTCTGTCCTTCTACGCCATAGAACATGGCTGCCAGGTCAAAATGTTTGTAGCTGGCATTCAGGTTCAGCGAATAGGAGTAGGAGGGGTAAGCGCCATCTACATACGTACGGTCCTTCGCATCTATGAGCTTATCGCCATTGATGTCTTTAAACTTCAGATCACCCGGTTTAGGATTAAAGGCCTGTACGGGGGAATTGCGGATATCTTCATCAGACTGGAAAATACCTTCTACCTGATACACATAGTATGTATTATACGGGTGCCCTTCTTCACGGATCACATTGTTATCGATCTCCCTGGCGCCAAACTTTATCAGCTCATTCTTAAACGTCTGAAAGTTAATGCCTGCGCCATAGGCAAATTCCCCGATCTTATCCTGGTACTGCAGGCCAAACTCCCAGCCAATATTGCGCATGGTGCCGCCATTGATCACCGGGCCGTTCAGGCCCAGCCAGCCGGGTACCTGTGCGGTGCGCAGGATATCGTAGGTCTTTTTATTATACCAGTCTGCATTCAGCGTTAAGCGGTTATTCAGCACGGTTATGTCTACACCTATATCAAATACGCGGGTGGTCTCCCAGCGGATATTGGCGTCTACCAGGTTCTGACGTTTTGTGCCCAGGTACACCGCGCTGTTATCCAGCGGATAGTTAGCGCCCAGCTGCAGCACATTCTGATAAGGATAATTACCTATGTTCTGGTTGCCCAGCTTTCCCCAGGAAGCGCGCAGCTTCAGATCATCCAGCCAGTTAGCGGATTGCAGGAAAGCCTCCTGTCCAATACGCCAGCCGGCAGAGAAAGAAGGAAAGAAACCCCAGCGGGTATCATTGGCAAAGCGGGAAGAACCATCGTAACGCATATTGGCCTCAAACAGGTATTTGTCATGATAGTCGTAGTTCAATCGCCCGTAAAACGAGCGCAGGGCCCATTCATAGGCGCTGCCATCTGTGCTTTGCCCGTCTGTGCCCGCCGCATGCAGCTCCCGCAGGTCATTATTGGGAAAATCGCGCCTGTAGCCTTCCAGGTTATCAGCCCGGTAATACTCTTCCTGTGCGCCACCCAACAGTTTAATATGATGCTGGCCCAGCTGTTTATCGTAGGTAAGCTGTGTGTACAGGATAGGGTAGATGGTGTTGTTATTATTTACCTGCAGTCCTTTCTCGCCCACATCCAGGTAAGTGGCAAACGCGCCGGTAAACCAGTCATACTGGGGCACCACCGGCCGGAAGTCCTTCACCTGCTCAAAGCTGAAGTTAAAGCCGCCCCGTGTTTCCCAGGTAAGGCCATCCAGCAGTTTTACGTTCACAAAAAGATTGCTTTGCACATAATAGGAACGGTCTGTAGCCTGCACATTCTCCGCAATGGCCACAGGGTTCTTGTTATGGTATACATAAGGATCGCCGCGATAGGTGTAATGGCCGCTGCCATCCGGCACAACGGGGCCATACATGGGCGCCTGTGAAAGCGCGGCCAGGAATTGATCCTGGCTGCCCTGCCGCGGATAACGGCGGTCGCCATAATTGAAGTTCACATTCGCCCCAAAGGTTACCCGTTTATTTACTTCGGAATTGATATTGAACTGCAGCGTATACTTCTTAAAATCAAAACCCAGCATAGTGCCCGGCTGGTCTATATAACCCATGCCCACGTTATAGGTAGTGCCGTTACGGCCTCCGCTTACGTTCAGGTAATGATTCTGGGTGTATACAGTGCGGAACACCACATCCAGCCAGTTGACATCCGGGAATTTTGTCTTGTCCGTAGCATCACGGTACTGGTTAATAAAATCAACCGGATAGGCCCTGGCCTGACCGGAATGCTCCAGCGCTGTGTTATACAGCTCCATATACTCCACGGAGTTGGTGATCAGCTTGGGCAGGCGGGTAGCAGAGGTAATCCCCATATTGTAGCTGTACTCCAGGTGAAAGCCGTTGCCGCCGCCTTTTTTGGTGGTCACCAGTATTACGCCGTTAGCGGCGCGTGCCCCGTAAATGGCCGCGGAGGCGGCGTCTTTCAGTACGGATACGGAGGAGATGTCGTTAGGGTTGATGGCCTCCAGGTTACCGGGTATGCCATCAATGATCACCAGCGGGTCTGTGCCTGCGCCGCTGAAAGTCCCTACGCCGCGCACCTTGAGTGAGATGCCTTCGTTCCCGGGCTCGCCGGAGTTCTCCGTAACACTCAGGCCTGGTAACCTGCCCTGCAGCAGGGAGGCCGGGCTGGTAACCACGCGTTTGTTCAGCACATCCGCATTAGCGGTCACCACCGCGCCGGTAAGGTTGATCTTCTTTTGGGTGCCATACCCCACGACTATCACGTCGTTAAGCGCCGTGGCTGTTTCCGTGAGGGTAATGTCCAATTGCTGCCGGCCGTTCAGCGGCATGGTGTTGGTAGCGTAACCTACAAAACTGAACTGCAGGGTACTGTTTGCCGGGGCGCTGATGCGATAATGGCCGGTGGCGTCTGTTTGGGCGCCGGTTTGCTGTCCGCTGCCCGTTACCACCACCGTGACGCCTGGCAGGGGAGTGCCTTTGCCGTCTTTTACCTGTCCGGTAACCGTAATGTTTTGCGAAGTTTGCCCGTAGGCGGCCTGTATGAACAGGCAGGATAGCAGTAGCAGCCATGTGCTTAAGGCGCGTATGCGTTTTTTCATACCGTAGAATTTTAACGTGAATGATGCTGGTTTGGATTAACGGTGATAGGGTTTCATAGTGTGGAGGGTAAATAGTTGGGTGTATAAACAAATTAGGTAAAATAAGGGGAAAAGGGAAGGTGGGGAGAAGAAAGTATCAGGGATGGCGAAGATTGTGGGGATGGGGGTTTCTGGTCGCAGCCCGGATGCTGATTTTTGTTTTTTCAAAAAGATATCTATGTTTGTAACATCAACGCTTAGGACTTCAACTGGTAGTTTAACCCGGAGATCCCTGAGACCTATGTAATAATTAAGAGTCATTACAGTAACGAGTTTAGCAGGATGCTGATACCTTATGTTTGTTCCCGGCAATACAAGTGATCCCGCATCATAAGTTTATCCTGTTACATATAGTGATGTTTTTACGAGTATAATTTTTACCTATGATAAAGAAGATATTTTTTAGCAGCAGTTTATGCTTATGTTATTTACTTGGACATAGCCAGACTCCTGGCAATTTCTCCGGCACCATCGTGCTCGGTAGTCTGGATGTACAGGGAACAGCTACCAAACCCGCTGGATTACAGCTTTTTTCAATGACTAGCTCAGTTAACCAGGCTTCCGCGATTATAGGCCTGCATAGGAAATCATATATAAGTACCGCAGGCACTGGCAATGATTTCAATGACCAGGTAGGGATCTGGATAAAGGGTTATTATCAGAATAAAGGCGATGCTATGCCCGTTTTTATCGGGGGAGCAGGTTTTAATAGCGAGGATAGTAAGATGATCGTGGATAGAACCGGTTATGTCGGCATAGGGACATCAGTACCGGCCGCGAGGCTGGATGTGAGAGGGACAGAAGGCGCGCCCATAGTGAGGTTTTCCACGGCAGAGGTATCATCCTCAGACGCTTACCTGAAACTTATCAATGCTACCAGTGTTGACGGTTCCTTCATTCCAAATATCACAGGACGCGCTAAAGCTCCAGGCAGGCCCTTTGGCCTTTATCTTACAGGCGAAGCGGAGGATGTGGTTCCAATTGCCGGTGAAGCGGGCATGGCTGCGGTTGTAATAGACAGTAGAAGCAAAGCCAGCACCGCCTTGACAAATACCAATTTGTTCGCCATAGCCAATTTCGCACAAAGTGTCCTGGTGGTAAAGGCAGATGGCAGTATGGGCATCGGCGTTACAGATACCAAAGGCTATAAATTGGCCGTAGGCGGCAGCATGATTGCAGAAAGAGTTAAAGTGAAGCTGAAGACCGCCTGGCCGGATTATGTGTTCGCACACGATTACCAATTGCCCCCATTATCCGTAGTAGCTGATTAGATAAAAGAAAATAGTCACCTGCCGGATCTGCCCGCTGCCGCAGAAGTAACGAAGGATGGAATAGACGTGGGTGAGGTAAACAGCGCACTGGTAAAGAAAGTAGAGGAGCTGACGTTATACCTGATCGATCAGCAAAAACAGCTGACGGAGCTTAAGAAACAAAATGAAGAGCTGCGGGATCTAATCCGGGCAGGGCATACAAAATGAACCGGCCGTTATCATATTGCTAAAGCCGCCGGTACGCCGGCGGTTGCCATTATCCCGGTCAATATGCCATTATTATCCCGGAAATTCGTTACTTGCGGCCGGCATCGTGATAAATAGCTGCATACACAATGAAGTATACGATTAAGGATATATCCAGGAACGTTATCATTATCATATTGATCGGCCTAACCATCAACATAGAAACCATCTGGTACACATTTTTCCCGGTAGGTAATGAATACGGCGCCGCATTTAACAGGCAAAGGGCAGTACGCGGTATTCTGCCGCTCCCTTCCACCTGGACAACAGAAGACAATGCTTCATCATCACAGGTTTGGCTGCCGCCGGATACGACCCAAGGCGCCGTTACACACACTTCTAAGATAATGATCATTGGAGAGGATAGTTTATCTTATGAAGAGGATAATATCATCCGTACAGATAAAGGCAGGAAAGAATGGTTGTCTATGGAGTATTATTATGACAGTACAAATCATTGGAAATGCTTTTACACGGGGCCGGCGGGTAATGATCGCCGCCCGGTTGACAGGAGAGAGGCAGACAGTATATTGCTGCATTGGCATTATTTTAAACAATAACACCAGATGGATATGCAATCAGTTTGGATTTTCAATAGTGCGAACTGTCGTTTGCATGTTCCATCAACTCCCCACCCTATATTCCCCCGGGGTTAACCTTTCCTGTTTCTTGAACTGCCGTATAAAATAAGGGATATTATTAAACCCGCTCTGGTACGCCACTTCCGCAATACTGATCGTAGGGTCCTGCAACAGCTGTTTAGCCAGCGATATCCGTTCCCGCAGGATATAATCCGCCGGGGAAAGCCCCAGATACATCTTAAACGATTTGAAGAAATTAGTACGGCTCATATACGCCAGCCGGCTTAACTTATCAATACTGATCTTCTCTGAAAGATGTTGTTTAATAAAATGTACCACATGTGAAAAATGGTCGTCGCCATTAGTATAACCGCCGGTTTGCTCCAGGTGGGAGAGGTGCTGCTGTTGCGCGATCAGTACCAGCAGTTCCTTTAATGACAGTTCTATCCGCAGCTCATTCATGGGTTTATGGTCCATGCTCAGGCGCACAATTTTGCTGATGATGGCGGTGATCTCCGCGCTGTTCACAAAATGGAATGCGCTGGAAGGCATTATCCAGCTATGGTTATTGTCAAATGCCTGGTAGTGCATGTCCAGCTGTGAGAAGGTCTGCTGTATAAAATGATCTTCCAGCACCAGCGCGGTGCATTGGGTGGGATCGTGGAGATTGGCTTCCGGGTAATCGATCAGCATGTGTTGATGCGCTGGGATGATCAATGATTCACCGGGCAGATAATCAAACGGGCGCTGATCATCCAGGTGCATGATCTTTTTCCCCCGCATCATAGACATGATGGTAAGATGGCTGAACCTAAGCGGTATGGCGGCCGCCTGTTGCGTGGTCTCAAAAACGTTCAGCTCGCATTGGGGGTAGCTGTAAACACGGCGCTGCTCTATGGCAGGCTGAGCCTGTGAGTTAGCGGTTGTCATAGTAGTAAGTTAACGCTTTTTTCCTAACCGTCCGATATTTGTACGATAGTGTAACCGGAAATGTATCATAATGCTACCATATCGGAGGGTAATGGGGGATCTTGCCGCCAAATCCAGCGTTATGAGTACCAATCGAGGTGTAGTTTATATTAAACCCGGCGTGGTAGAGGTGCAGTCCATCGACTTCCCCAAACTGGCCCTGGGTAACCGTAAATGCGAGCATGGCGTTATTCTCCAGATTGTTTCCACTAATATCTGCGGCAGTGATCAGCATATGGTAAGAGGGCGTACAACCGCTCCTGCCGGTCTGGTGCTGGGCCACGAGATCACCGGCGTAGTGTTGGAAGCCGGCCGGGATGTGGAATTCATCAAGGCAGGCGACCTCGTATCCGTACCTTTTAATATTGCCTGTGGCCGCTGTCGTAACTGTAAGGCGGGGCAAACGGGCATTTGTCTGAATGTAAACCCGTCGCGGCCGGGCGCTGCCTATGGTTATGTGGATATGGGCGGATGGGTAGGCGGCCAGGCGGAGTATGTGATGGTGCCATATGCGGATTTTAACCTGCTCAAGTTCCCGGATAAAGACCAGGCCATGGCCAAGATCCGCGATCTTACTTTACTTTCCGATATTTTCCCCACAGGTTTTCACGGGGCAGTAACGGCCGGCGTAGGGCCGGGCTCCGTGGTATATGTGGCAGGCGCCGGCCCCGTAGGGTTGGCTTGCGCTGCTTCCTGTCATCTCTTAGGTGCCGCCGTAGTGATCGTAGGGGATATGATCCCCGAACGGTTGGAACAGGCCCGGAGCTTTGGCTGCGAAATAGTGGACCTGCGCAGTGATACACCGTTGCCGGACCAGATAGCCGGCATCATAGGCGTGCCCGAAGTAGATGCTGCGGTGGATTGTGTGGGGTTTGAAGCACGGGGACACGGGCATGCCGCCGGCACAGAACAACCGGCTACGGTATTAAACGCGGCCATGCAGATCACCCGGGCCGGCGGCGCCGTTGGCATCCCGGGCCTCTATGTAACAGAGGACCCCGGCGCGCACGAGGAAGCCGCCAAAACCGGCAACCTGAGCCTTCGCCTGGGCCTTGGTTGGGCCAAATCCCTTTCCTTTGCCACCGGCCAGTGCCCGGTCATGAAATATCATCGTCAGCTGATGAACACCATAATCTATGATAAAATCCAGATCGCCAAAGCTGTAAATGTACAGGTGATCAGGTTGGATGACGCACCGGGAGGCTATCACGATTTCGACAAAGGAGCGGCTAAAAAGTTCGTACTGGATCCAAATGGAATGATTCCAAATTAAACAACCACCGCCACGGGCAACAGATCAGGATCAACGGCTGCGGCCCGTGGCCCTTACAGCAAACCTTATTTACACTATATGAATATCACTCTAGAACAGGCAATGGAAGCCGTAAAGGCCGCCCAAAAAAAAGCAGCGGATATCGGCACCTTAATGAACATCGCCGTCGTAGACGCCGGCGCTAACCTTACCGCTTTTGCCCGTATGGACGGGGCATGGCTGGGCTCTATAGACATTGCGATCCGCAAGGCCCGCACCGCGCGTTTCTTTAACATGAACACGGGTGATATTGGGCAGCTCTCTCAGCCGGGAGGCTCATTGTATAACATTGAGCACTCCAATGGCGGATTGATCACCTTTCCCGGTGGTATCCCTATCAAAAACAGTAAGGGTGAGGTGATTGGCGCTATCGGGGTATCCGGCAGCACCGTAGAAAATGATCATACAGTAGCAGAAGCGGGGACCAAAGCTGTGAAATAGACCGGTGAACAAGAAAAGGGTGTATCGTAAATGTTAGGGTACACCCTTGTTTTATTTGCTCCAGTCACACGCGTCCTCCGTCCTCTCTAACATCAGCTCCTTAGCACTATCCCTGTATCGCAAACGGCCTTGCCAGCGCCTGCTGCGCTCCATCTGCTACAGTTTTCCACCCGGACAAAGTTATCAGTACGTTTGCTGTATCCCGTTTTTTAGTGTCCTCCTAATTGTGCCGATGGTTGGCAGGAATTCCTCAGTGTGGGGCAAAAATCATTCTGCCCCGGCGGACATAATGCCGTGCCCCCTGCTGCAATTTCCTGGATAGTGCCCCACACATCTGCCAGCAGTTTTTGTTTAAAGCATAAGAAAGCGTCACGGGTATGCAGATCAAATCCGCTTGCCGGTGTAATGCAGGGAATGGCCAATGCGTCCAATTCTTTTCTTATCTCTGTGTCCGGCAGAAATGCCGCCGTTATTAATGCCTGGATATTGGTCGGCAGTGCGGCAAGATTGGCTGCCCGCCATACATATACAGGGTTGGTGGTAGATGATGTATCTTCTGAAGGGATCAGTGACAATGCCCTGAAATTCATCAGATCCGTCAGTCTGGCGAGTGTACTTATATCATTGGAAATACCGGCAGTATAAGCCTGCCTGCCTTCATCATGACTTAAGAACATAGCCTCCGACATCATTTGCTGCGTTTGCTGCTGGGCGGTGCTGGCAGTCCCTGTTCTGGGGAAAAGGTTTTCATCGCCCACCGCTCTCCAATGGAAAGGCGAGGGAAAGGTGGTGCCGGCGGGGCCTCTGGGGCTTACAACATCCAGGCCTGCATTGTCCGCGTCATGCAGCACTATTGAAATGAGGTCCCCAATTGAGAAGGCTGAAAGTACATTACCTGCCTGCCCCCTTATAACAGGAGCTATATCCGTTGCCAACCCGTCTACCGAACTGAAGTAACCCACGGCATCCCGGGCATTGATATGGGCGGCCATGTAGCAACTTATCATGCTAACCAGGTTATTGGTAAAGTTGGGATAAAGGCCATTCCAGTGCCGTTGTATATTACCACGTTCGGTTCTGACATGACCCGCGGAAAATGCATCCGTCAGGTAGTGTTGCGCAAATCCTTCAGTGGTCTGCCAGGTCCATCTTCTTGGGGTTACCGGGTTACGCCCCTCAGCAAATGCTTCATTGAGCGCATTCATGTGCAGGCTGATATATCGTGCCCGGTTGCTGTTGCCTAAAGTGCCGCCAGTAGAAAAATGGGTTTCATTGGCGGCCGCCAGCCGGTAGTACCGGTTCATAACCATTGCTATCGCGCTTTCGCTCACCACCGGCATGGGACGGGTGGGATTTACTTTCCAGAGCACATATTCAATCTGTTCCCTGTCAGTTGGATTGCCGCTTTCTGCTAAACGGGCAATCTCGTCCACACTTTCAAAATAATCGCCCGCCATGGCTACCATCTCGCCAAAAGAGAACCGGCCGTAAGCGGTCACAAATACATGCCCACCCACAGCGCTGTCACCCATACGCCGGTGCTCATCAGACCCAAATCGCCTTATCGCCGTATCGCCACCACGCTGCTGAATGGTATGCGTCAGCTCATGCGCCAGCAAATATTGTCCGCTGGATGTCTCAGGCGAAAACTTCCCGGCATTGAAATAAATATCATTGCCTACCGTGAATGCCTGTGCATTCAGTTCGGTAGACATTTGCGCCGCATAATCGCCGGTATGGAGGCGTACGCGGGAGAAATCAGCGCCAAAACGGCTTTCCATAAAGCTTTTGGTGTTGCGGAGCAGTGTGCTGCCACTGCCTTTTGTAGCCTGTATCTGGCTGGCAACGGCATTGCTTGTATAACTATTGCCTTCTGTTCCTTTTTTCTGGATAAAAGCAGCCAGCGGTTTGCGCTGGGCTTTTTTTTCTTCTTCGCAATGCGCACATTTGCGTTGAATGAACGAAGGAATGGGCATGCGCATTACTTTATCCGCCATGCTATCGGCCTCTCTTTCCAATGGATCATCTACCGCGCCTATAGCTAACTTCCGTTGTACAGGCAAACGTGTCAATGCCCATGGGGCATAATATTCCTGTGTGTGCTCCGTGTCTTGCGTTGTTATATGCGCTTCCGCGGCGGGAATAGGGTTACCATTGGCCAGTGTGGCTATCATTGTTTGTTCTGGCATATTTTGAGGAATTTATTAAGGCATCATACTACGCGGGTTACATCCTATATAACAAAATGCCCGCTGCCACCAGGATTCCAGTGTGTCGCATGCACGGTTACATTCAATCTGTTGCATGGCTTGCTGGGCCTGTTCATGTATCCTGGATTCTACAAAGGCACGCGGCCCGCTCCGCACAATGCCGCCCGGATCAGGAAAGAAATGTAATAATGGATTTACACCTCCGTCATAATCGTTTGCCGTACCGGCGCATCCTGAAAATTCATGGGAGTCATCCACTAAGTTGCCGCTGTGATCATAAAAGCACTCATTCATTGGGTCTCCGGGAGAAGGTTGCCTGTCTTCCAGGATGCCCCTGAAGCCACAATGGAACATATGACTGCCTACTGCGCCATGATAAGGGCGCCATCCGGGCGGAGCAGGATCAGTGGCGTTCAAATGTGGGGGACAAGGCGCCATCCGCTGGATCATTTTACGGCCTATACCGCCGCTTTGCTGCAGGGTATGGGTGAGCTCATGCGCCAGCAGGTGTTTGCCTTCCGTAGATTCCGGGGCATACTTGCCGGAGTTAAAGTAAATATCATTGCCTACCGTAAATGCCTGCGCATTAAGATCGCGGGAGAGTTGTACCGCATCCGTGCCGGTATGGATGCGCACACTGGAAAAATCAGCGCCAAAACGGCTTTCCATAAAACTACGGGTGCTGCCAGACATAGCGCTGCCGCCGCCTTGCGTGGCATGGATCTGTTGCGTAACGGCTGCGCTGGCCGTGGCATTGCCTGATGCTTCTTTTCTCTGGATAAAGGATGCCAGCGGTTTACGCTGCGCCTGCTCTTCCTGTTCGCAATGGGCGCATTTCCGTTGAATAAAGGAGGGGATGGGCATACGTATCACACGTTCGGCTATGGCGTCGGCTTCTCTTTCCTGCGGGGCATCTACCGGCCCAATGACAAGCTGCGTATTAGCCGCTGCTGGTGTAGCGGTACTACCTGTGTGGATAGCGGGTTTGCTGGTGTACATAATTATAGGATTTTGAGGGAACGGCCGGTGTTGACAAACAGAACATTACGATAGATCGATCACCAGGGATGTATACGCGTCTGCATTATTAAGCGGCGTAGGGCCGGGATAACCTGCTGTAGTGCCGGAATGCCCGCGCCAGCCGGAATAGGCGTCGTCCGCAGCGCCCATAGCGGCAAAGGCGGAGTGGAAGGCCTCATGCAATACCAGCGCCCTGCGGTAAGTGGCGTCTGCTGTGGGGCCAAAGGCTATATTGGTGCAAATGCTAAAGGCATGTCCGCCGGGTACCAGGGTCAATCCGCCGCGGTCAGCGCAAAGGGCATGGCCCGCAGCATCCAGGCAGTTAATATCTACCGTATACATTTCTGTGCGGGCAGTGCGTAACCTGGCCGCAATGGTAGCTATATTGGCTTCGGTAGCGGCGATGCCGAAATGCCGGGTCATTGCGGCGCGCACCTGTGCTGTTATCGGCCTGGTTTCCAGTTTTACCAGTGCATTCCGTACCCAGGCGCCGGCGTCAAATATAAACTGATGGATATCGCGCCGCTGGGTGGCGGTACATCCCGGATTAGCGCCCAGCCGCTGTATCTTACGGCCTATGCCGCCGGACTGTTGCACTACGTGCGTAAGCTCATGCGCCAGCAGGTGTTTGCCGCTGTCAGATTCCGGGGCAAACTTGCCGCTGTTGAAATAAATATCGTTTCCTACGGTAAACGCCTGCGCCTGCAGATCGTTGGAGAGCTGGCTGGCATATCCGCCTGTATGGATGCGTACATCAGAGAAATCCGTTCCAAAGCGGCTTTCCATAAAACTTTTTGTGCCTTCCGGCAGGGAACGGCCGTTGCCCCGGGTGGCGCGTATGCCACTGGTTACCGCGTCACTGGCTTTGCTCTCGCCGCCGTTTTCCTTCCGCTGTATAAAGGAAGGCAGCGGGCTCCGTTGCGCTTTCTCCTCTTCTTCGCATTGGGCGCATTTGCGTTGAATAAAACTGGGCAGCACCTGTCGTTGTACCGTTTCTTCTGCGGAACAGGCGGCGCATTTACGTTGTATAAAAGCAGGCATAACCTGCCGTTGTACTTTTTCTTCTTCTTCAATACCGGCTTCCTGCCGTTGTACCAGCGTGTCTGCCGGCATGCGCATAATATGGTCTGCTACGGCGTCTGCCTCTGCTTCCTGCGGATCGTTCACCGCGCCAACAGTAAGCGCTGTATGTGCAGCAGCGGGCGTAGCGCCAGATCCTCCCTGTGTTGCGTGTTGTGGGTTATGCATACTAAGGGTTTTAGATAGTTTTACCTTCTTTTTTTAGTTCTTTCCGGATGCCTTGCAGCACATCCTCCGTAAGGATATGACGATCGTTACGGTTCAATGCCATCAGCGATGCAAACTGCACCACGTTCATTATCGAACCGCCAGACAGCTCATACTGGTGGGCAATACGCTCCAGTTCCGCACGGGCAGGAGGCTGGCATTCCCGGCTAAAAGAGTTCTGCCATAAGCGCAAACGCTCCCTGGCCTGTGGCTGCTGGAAATGTATGATCGCCTGCAGCCGGCGCGTAAAGGCCTCGTCTACATTATTACGCATGTTAGAGGCCAGTATCACCAGGCCGCGGTAATCTTCCAGGCGTTGCAGCAGGTAGGCGATCTCCTGGTTCGCATATTTGTCATGCGAGTCAGAGATATTGGTACGTTTGCCAAACAGCGCGTCCGCTTCGTCAAAGAAGAGGATCCAGTTTTTATTCTCCGCTTTGCGGAATACCTTTTCCAGGTTCTTCTCTGTTTCGCCTATATACTTGGAGATCACCATAGAGAGGTCTACCCGGTATACATCCAGCTGGTACAGTTTGCCCAGCAGGGAGGCTGTTAAGGTCTTACCTGTACCAGGCGGACCATGGAACAGCACTTTGTAGCCGGGTTTCAGCTTTTGCGACATACCCCAGTCCTCATTAAGCGTGGCGCCGTGTTGGATCCATATACGCAGCTCATCCAGCTGTTGCGCGGTATGATCATCCACTACCAGGTCAGACCATTGCAGGCCTGTCGTAAGGCGCCGTGCGGGGAATTCCATACTGAAATTGGGTTTCCTGAAATGTCCTGTGGTAAAGAAGTCCACATATTCTTCAGAGATGCTGACCGGGCTGCTGTAAAAAGGCTCACTGCCCGGCGCGGGATCTATGGTAATGATCTGGTGGGCGGAGAAGATATGCTCCGGTTCAAACATTTTATACAGCCGGAAACGGTGCCCCAGGTCATTGCCTGCCAGCAGGAATAACGCTGTTTCTATGGTGGGCAGGAAACCGCTGTGGCGCGTGCCCTTAATACCGCCAAACTCTGTGTGCCCACGGCCGGAGGCTTTATTCACCGTAAAGAAAACATCCAGCAGGTGCGGCTGTATATGGGGTATCAGGGTTAACATCAGCAACAGGCGCTCATCCCTGTTCAGGTGATAATAGTTCACAAAATCCGCGTATACGGAGTGGTCGCCGGATAGGTCCGGGGTGCTGTCATCCGTACCGGCGGTAATATCTTCCGGGTTAAAATAGGCCTGCAGGCGGGCATTCACTACCTGGGCAAACCAGGTGATCTCCCGCGAAAGGCTATCCGCATTCTGATCCAGCGCGCTGCCGTTAATAACCGGCGCTTCCATCAAGCCATTCATAATGTAAATTGTTTTGTTAAATCACCATTCCACAAAGATCAGATAACCATTCCAGGGCAGGCTGATGGTAGAGTACCCCCACGGAATGCTATCCAGTAATACGTCCAGCGTTTTCTGCTCTACCTGTAAACGCCAGGCGCTATTGTCCTTATGCTGCAGGATGCCATCCCTTTTCAGGAAGGTTTCCCGCAGCCCGGTTATAGAAGTGTTTTTTAATATTTTCCAATGCTCTATTACAGATTCCAGCAGCACGGCTGCTTCCTTCATTTCCGCTTCCTGCAGCTCAATATCCAGCGGCACGGGATCATCCGGCGAGAGGCCGCAGAACACCTTCTCCAGTACCAGGCTGTATTCCGGCGGTTGTTGTTCGCCTGTGCAAAGGTATTTTAACAGGTGCACGGCGCGGTAACAGGCGTCCCGGTCCCGCCATTCTGCCCCTTGCCATAGTTCCAGTTTGGTAAAAAAGGGTTTCAGAAAAGCAGCCAGCAGCACCAGACCGGCATGTCGTACGGTATACTTTGTCTCCGTTGTGGTGGTGCTGTATTCAAACTGGAACAGCTCTTCCGGTTGCAGTGCCCATTGTTGCTGTTCCGCAACGGCAGGAGCGGGGTCCATCCCCTGCGCTTTGGCCAGCTGTAATACCTGGGGTTGCAGCGCCTGTACCGCCTCCGGCGGGATGGCCAGTATCATGGGCAGGTGTGCCTGAAAGAACTGCCAGGCCAGCTGTTTATTGCCCCCCTGTTTAAAGATCTCCGGGGCGTTTTCCAGTAGCAGGCTAATAAGGGGCGCTAGTGTTTGATGGCCGGCGGTTACCGTATCGGCCTGCGACAGCAGTTGCCCGCGCCAGTCATTGACCAGCGCATAAGCTGCCTGCAGGTCCGGGAACAGCGCCATTATAGCGGTACGGACTGTGTTGTTGAACTGGAAGGCTAAACGCCGCCATAATCTTGTCTGCAGGCGGTTCTCCTGCAGAAAATGCAGCAAGGTTTGCGGTTGCTCCTGCAATAGTAGCAGCGCTGTTTCCTGCAGCTGCAGCGTGTCTTCCTGCACCCACCAGGGTAGCGTACCCTTTAACAGGAAATACTGCAGCATTTCTACCTGGGATAGTTGCCGTGCTTCCTGCCGTTCTGTTAGCGAGATGCCGGCCAGCTTCTGCTGAAAGGCCTGCTCAAACTTTTCCAGGAACACCGTGGCAAAATGGGTGCTGAAACCATGTGGGCTAAACCTGCCCAGGTTGATCTCCAGCCTTTCTATACGCAGCCATTCATCTTCCCCGGTATATTTAGCGCATACCTGGTCCACTATATCCATGATCTGGTCCTGGTAGGTGAGGGCAAAGTTATGGCGCAGGTTCAGCGCCAGCTCCTCATCTGCACAGGTCACTTCAAACAGCAGTTTATTGATCAGGTGGTTCATGCATGCTACATTTAGGGATACCGGACTTTTTTATAACCGTCCATCACGTTTAACAGTCAGCCGTTATAGATCACTGACCGCAATCATCTTCACACACGCCGCATGGTTGCAGCGTATTCAGCACATCTACCAGCGGGTTTACCTTTTCATAACTGGGCATTTCCGTTTGCGCCATTTCCTGCAGCCAGTCAAAATACACCTTCTCAAAACGCTGCATTTCATTAATGCCTACCCACATCACATGCAGGTATACATGCGCCGGTGATTCTGTTTGCAGGGTCTTTTCTACCAGGTTGCGGAAGGTCTTATCCCGGAAGCGTTTAGGCCAGCAGGGAAACAGGATGGTAGCGCGGAAAGAGTAGGGGTCTTCGTTATTATCGCAGGCGTCTGCCTCGCAATACAGGTCCAGCAGGTAGCCAAAATAGCGCATCAGCAGGGCAATCTCTTTCTCAATATCATCCGCCACTTCTGGCGCGCCTTCTTTTTTTGATTTCATGTTAAAGATAAAGCTGCTCTGTGCCAGCACCACATCTTTATCCCCATGTATAATGAAACTGTATTTTGCTTTGGCAGGATCTTCTTCCCCGTTGGAAACGATGGTATAGTTCACCCGTTCAGAACCATACTCCTGCAGGTCTTTTACCCGTTTGGCCAGGTTCTCGTAGCGGCGGAACTTCAGCGGTACAGGCGCGGCGCCATCCGGGAAAGCTTCCTGGAACAGGAAGGATTGTTCCCCTACATTGGGATTGTCGTTCTTACGGATGAACTCCAGCACCCAAGGCAGGTTGTCATAACATTTTTCTGCCGGTATACGGTATACCCTTTTCTTATAGGGGGGTACTTCTGTATTTTGATTCAGCCCGCGGCCCAGGTCGCACAGGTCCAGGCAAATATCCGGCAACCCTACTGGGATGGGATTGCCTGCTTCATCCAGCGCGCCGTCAAATTTAGGGCGTAACAGCAGGTGCTCCACCAGGTGCATGCCCTCGTTATCATTCAGCTCATCCAGCACATGCTGCAAGCGTTTAAAGGCTTTCTCCCGGTCTTCCTGTTTGTCAAACTTCTCGCCATTGGCAATAACGCTGGCGTTTTCGGGATCGGTACCGTCCCACAGCTCAAACCAGAAGGTGCCTATCTGTCCGGCGGATTTGCGGCTGCGCTGGCGGAGCTCATCATGGAACCGGAAATTATTGCGCTCATCCGCATACTCCAGCAGTTGGGAGATGAGCATTTCCGTACAGCAACCGTCAGCTACTTCTATACTGGTCAGCAGTACCGTTTCGTGGTTCTCCGGATCTACTACTTTTACTACGTTCAGGTACTGGCCTTTTTTATTCTTTTTCCATACCTGGCTTTTTGTTTTTTCATCTGTTTCCATCACCGGTTCTACTACAATAAAATCAGGGGCCAGCGTACGGCGTTTGGCGTTGCGGAAACCCAGTAGACGGCTTACCCTTCTTTCTGTACCGGATACGTTAGGGGTATCCCATATATCCGGCTGGGCATAGTTATAGGCTTTAGACCGGTTGGTGCTGATCTGGTAGTACTCGCCATCTTTGAGTATACGGATCTTGTCCTGTATCATCCGCTCTTTTACCTTATAAGGCGTGAGCCAGCCGCTTAGTGTTTCATATTCGCTCAGGTCCTCGCTAAAGCGAGCCAGCATATGATCCAGGAAATCGTTACGGCGCTCCTGGAACAGTTTGGGCGTTTCTATCAGGTTTTTGAGCACGCTGGTGAATTCTGCCAGCACATCGTTCCATTCTCCGGGCGTGCCGTGATCTATTACCAGGTCCTTAAGGTCTGCTATCTCGGTAAGGGCGCGGGTGAAATAGGTATACTTTACTGTATCATCAAAAGTGAACAGGTCGCGCAGGTGGTTCAGCTGCACCAGGTAGCCGGCCAGCAGCTGTTCAAAGAACAGCAGGTAACCTCTCAGCTGCAGCGCCTGTACCTGCCGTTTCTCATCGGCCCCCGGGGGGAGGCCCGCACGGTCGCTTACCCCATAGCACATAGGCAGGGAGTAGGTAACGGGGTAATAGTCCTCCAGCTCCATATATTCCCCGGTGGGGATGGGCAGGTCTGTGGGATGGCCTTCCAGCTTATACTTACGCTCCAGCACTTTTAAGTCGTTAAAGAGTTTCAGCATACGCTCCGGACGGCGGTCTGCCTGCCTGCCGGTGTTGTAGGTGATCAGCTCCCGCTCTTTACAGAAGATGATGGGGGAGAGGGAAGGCTGTATCCTGGCTACTTTACGCTGCTCGCGCAGGTAGTTGAGCCATTGGTAAAAAAAGTGTTTATCCGCTGCGGCGTCTCCGGTATCCTTACCGTCTGATAGGTGCAGGTAGGTAATGGCCTTAATGCCTTTGATGTCCGCTATCTCGTTGATGATATCAGACAGGCGGATGTCGCGGAAAAAGTCCGTACGCTCCAGCGCTTCGTCATCGATAAAGCCATGTTTTAATGCCGGGCCTTCAAAGATCTCATCTATCAGGTACCCTTTTCCCTGCATCTGATCAATGGTGTAAAAGGGTACGGAAGGGGTGAAGTATTTGTAGATGATAAAGAATACCTGTGACAGTACCTGGTCAGGGTCTGCATATTCTTCCAACGCAATGGAGGCCATGATCCCAAAGTCCTGGTACTCCACGCCGTTAATGCTCAGGAAATCCTCGCAGAGGTTGCGGTGGCGGGACAGGCGGTCCAGCACCAGCTGCCGTACTTCTTCCCGCTGATCGGCGATCAGCACATCCTCTTCATATTCTATCATCACATTATACAGCCCTTCAAATTCAACGATCTTGGAGGGCAGCACCGGCCTGTCTGGTGACAGGTAGGCCATTACCACATTCAACGCCTTCACCTTTCTGTCAATGTCTTTCACCTGGTCCTGCAGCTGCTCCCTTTCTGCTATGAGTGTGGCCTTTTTAGTGGGGTCTATATCCGGCATGTCTATCTGCGTGGTAAGATCGGTGATCTTTGTTTCCAGCGCGGTCTTTTCCTGGGCCAGTTTGTCAATGGCCGCTTTGGTTTCCTGCGAACGGGTATTGCGGTAAGCCTGTACCTGTTCTGTGCTCAGGGAAGCTACGCCCAGTTTGCCATAACAGATCTGCTCTTCCGCGTCGTCGCAGGAGCAGCCCGGTTCGTCTTTTATCGTTACATCATTATAGTCTATCCATACCGGTACCTCATAGTCCTTACTGGGCTCTATCCAGGCATTGCGCACGCCTTTGATGTCTATGACCAGCTTACGGTAGTCGTTAATGGTAAGCGGGTTGTTATGGAGTATCTGGCGGGCGGTATAGAACACCTGTTTCCAGGTGTTGTTATTCAGGTTTTCCGGCGCCAGCAGGTCCTTTACGTCAAAATCTGTGCGGTAGGCAAGGTCGGTGATCGCATAACAAACCGCCTCCAGGATAGATATGCCGGGGTCTGAGTTATTATAATCCGTCCAGATATCGCTGCCCAGCTTTGCGATGGATTGAATGCCTTTGTCGCGCAATGCGGTATAATCTTCCGCTGGGAGCAATGGGTTGGACTTTGGTATGGTAACTGGCTCTTGCATGTCAGTTTAGTTTATGGGGATGGATGATCATTTAGGATTATTCTTGTCTTTCTTTTTCCGGGGAGTGGCGGCTTTTTTGGCGGGTTTAGCGCCCAGGTCAGCGCCCCTGCTGCCGGATGGCTTGGTGACATCCTTTTCTGCTGCAGCCTTATCAGCCGCCGCCTTATCCGCAGTCAATTTATCAGCCACTGCTTTCACTAATTCACCCGTCGCCGTCTCTTTTGCGATCTGCGGTTTCAGCGTCTCTGCTTTTGCAGCGGTTGCGCCAGCATCTGTTTTTGCCGCTTCGGCCTTGGCGTCTTTAGCAGCAGTAGCCGCTGCGGTAGCTGTTTCCGCTTTAGTAGTACTTGCTTTAACAGTATTCTTCTCCGCGGCTTCTTTTGCCAGTTCAGCGGTGGTTACTTTTTCCCGGCCCATATCTACACCACCCGGCACTACTCGGCCGGCCGCGCGTTGCTCACAGCGGGTGGGGCGTAACGGCTCTTCATAAGGCACAATAATATGTTTGGGCACAGATACCAGTATCGAGCGGGGAGTGGCCGGCTGCGCCACTACTACGCCTATAAAGTTCAGCTGCTCCTGCAGGAAATGTTCTACATCATCACAGCTATCCAGTTTATCCAGCACCGCCGGCATATCGTCGTTATTGTCCTGGCTGGCTGCTGCTTCGGCGTCCGTGCCACGCAGGCTGGTAGAAGGGCAGCATTCATCCCGGCACACAAACAGCAGGAAGTCCGTAATAAAATCCACATATGGCCTTTCTTCAATAAAGTTCACAATGGCAGATGCATAGATCTTCTGCCCGAACTTTACCTCGGCATTCTCGTCAAAGGCCCAGGGCGTAAGGAACTGTACCAGCTCTTCGTTCAGCTTTTTCAGGTAATAACCTTTATCCGTACCGCTGATGAATTTTACACGGAAAAAGGTCAGCACCTGCTCATACACCGGGTTGCGGGCCCGTATCTGTACAAAGGGGGAGCTGCGTTGTTTCAGGTAATCCTCTATGGCCAGCAGGGTGCGGCGGCTCGTTTTAGGCCGTAACGGGTCAATGGCGTTGCGGTTCTTAAGATTGGCGATGGCTACCACCAATACATGTCCAGGGGCCACCTGCGGACCACAGCAGGTGGTCTGTTCCTGGCCGTTCACCATTTCCGCATGGTCTCTGCAACCACAGTTCGGGTCTGTATGCGGAATACATTTCACCTTATAGATACTGGGAAAACGGTCCAGCACCAGGTGCTCATAATCCCATGCATTCACTGCCCGCCCTTTATGGCGCAGCCGTTCGCTTACACGGGTATAGAATTCCTTGCCAACCTCCTGGTGTTTGCCATCAAAGGAAGCAAAGGGTTGTTGTACTTTACTGATCTCTGCCACCTTTACCGCCAGTTTGCTGATGCTGCCGGCCGGCAGGGCATTATCAAAATGGGAGGGTGCGTTGCCGTTATCTTCAAACACCGCTTCCGTAACCTGTGCCACCACATCCACCAGGTAGGGGAAACGGTTGGCATACTCTGTTACGCTGGCGCAAAGCCAATGCAGGCCGCCGGTGATGATAGTGTTGTCATTGGTCGCATCCTCCGGCAAATCTATTTTTATAATACCGGTGGTCTGGAAATCGTAGGTGCCGTCAAATACAATGGCTTCTCCGCGTAAGGGCCGCCATTCATTATTGCTCAGGTAAGACCAGTGCACCTGCGGCGGATCATTTTCTTCATCTTCTGCGGTACCTTCTGCAAACTGGAACAGGAGCGACAGTGTTTGTAACGGCTGTGCTTTTTCAAGGCCAATGAATAACATGCCTTCTTCCTGTATACGGCCGGAGTACTGATTATACTGCTGTGAGGCATCCAGTCCGCTGGCGCTTAACATCAGCTTTGTAAGATAACGCTGCCCGGCTGCTTTGGTTGCTGCCTTACTGCCGGCGTTATGGGTGGTGAGGCCGGAATTGGTATCCTCCGTATTATCATCGTCCAGGTTATATGCGCTATAAGGGCTTAACCAGGTGAACTGCGGCAGCAGGGAGCCATTGGCTTTTACCGGCGCGCCTTTAACTGTTTTACGCAGTACGGCCAGGTCCTTTACGGGTACTCCCGCGGCGGTATTGTCCGTTAGCCAGTTATCCGGCGTAGCGGTATCTATTTCTGCCACGCCAAAGGGGTATACATGAAAGAACTGGTCTATACCCGCTTCCAGTGAGTAGAGCGCTGAGGTGTAGCTGATGGATATCTCGCGTGTTTTCAGCAATGCCGCCAACTCTGCAGACTGTTCAAAAATGCCTTTAGTATCGGTGTTAGGAGTGGTGGCATTCACCAGCTGCAAAAATCCCTTCACCGTTTTGGTATTTTCCCAGGTGGCAGGGTAGGTGAGGGGCAGGCGGTTGGTGTCTATCTGGTTCATGCCGCTGCCGGAGTAGCCGCCAACGCCTGTGTACAGCATATCGAATGTCATGCCAACAGACGGGAATGTGGCGTTACTGGTGTACTGGGATGATAATGCTGTCCATTGCCGGTCCTGTAACAGGTTCAGCTTGTAATTGGGCGTCTGATTGCCACCGCTGGTTACCGGTTGCACGTTTACAGTCAGTTCCTGCAGGGACTTGTTGAAGACCTCCGGGCTGCCTATATACATGGCGCTACCTACCTTGGGATAGGCGCCAAAGGGATCAAAGGGTTTATCAGGCGATAACGGGCCGTCATCATTAAATAACGTCAACACCTTTAGTCCGTCAAAATTGCCATAATCGCCAAAGGCCGCCGCGCCTGTCACGTTAGGGGAAACATATTTGTTAATGGAACCTACCTTTACGGCAATAGACAGGCCATACAGTGACAGGTCCTTGAAACGGTCCGCATCCAGGCCCACTTCCGGGCCTACCATCACCTGCATTACCGGGTGAATGGTGGGATAAGCGTAGCCGGTATGCAGCTTTGCATCAAAATTGATGACTGCTTTTTCAGACACCGGCAGAAAGATATATACTTCATCGCTATCGTTGTTAACGCCATAAGCAGCCTGCCATCCTTCCGCAAAGAAAACTTCCTCCTGCACCAGCTTTGCAAAATCGGCCGCGGGCCTTTCCTGCGCTATCTTCAGCCAGCCATCTTCAGCGCTCAGCCATATAGCGGCGTTATTATCAGCAGTGAACAGCTCATGCAGGCGGTAAAGTTTTATGGTAATGAGGCGGTTGCCGCCCTGCAGCAATAACTGCGGAGAGGCAATGGAAAAACCAACCGCTGTATCATTCTTAGTATGCAGTTCTTCGTTGATGATCTCCAGCGCTTCACAAATGTTCTGTGCCTCGCCGGGATGATTGCTGCCTTTACCAAACGTAGGCCATTTGGGATACGGATCAGCGAACTTTTCACCATAGCCGTCCAGGGAGTTGGCCACCGGGCGGGCATATAATGCCTGGATGGTCTTATCTTCCTGCGCTACCTCCGGCGGCAGTTTTTCTATAAACAAGGTCTTCAGCTCTTTTACTTTGGCCTGGTTCACTACCAGCCCGCTCTCCGTTTTGTACGTCTGTACTTTTCCGGCGGCGTCCTTGCCGGCGTCCAGTGCGGTGCCGGGGGCTACGTCAAAGCTGGCCACATCCCTGGCCAGTTCAAATACTACAAAAGCGCGGTCGGGGATGGATGGTTTTTCCGTCAGTTGCAGCACTTCGCGGTAATAGAAGTCCAGCACCCGGCCAGTAAGCGTATTCATTTGCTCCTGGGCCAGCCGGAAAAGCTGCAGGAAGCTGATGAACAGCGCCATATGCGGCTGGTGCGCGGGGTATTGCTGCAATGCAAACTGCAGGTATTTTTCGGAGTCAGTTACCAGCTGACTCATAACGCCATAAAAGCTCAGGAAAATGGAGTCTACAAACAGCGCGGCGTAACGGATCTTATCTTCCGGTGTATTGCCTTCATAGATACTGATATCAGGATCTACGGCGTCATTCACTTTCCATACATCATCGTTCTGGATGGCGGAGAAGTCCAGCGTAAAGCTGTTCTTGGCGTCTACCACCTTAAAGCCTTCTTCATAGGCGATCATCTTCTTTACCTGCTCCTGCAGGCTGGATTGTATAGCCAGTTGCAGGTCAGCATACAAAGGGTTTTCCGTAATGGCCAGGGAGTACCAGCTGTCCAGGCGCACCAGCATGCCAATGATGGGATCAAACAGGTTGGAGAAGGCGGTGGCGCTGGGTTTTGCATCCAGCTTCGTGCGGTTCTCATCATAGTCCTTTTTGATCTGGGGCATGTCTATAGTGCCAATAGAGGCCGCAATAACGGCCATATCACGCCGGAAGAACTCTTTCCAGCTTACCTGTCCGGGCGGGGTATCATCTTCCACCTGGGCGTCCGGTACATCATAGAACCGGATCTGGGCGGCATATCTTTTTGCAAATACCAGCAGGTCTTCCATGCTGCGGCCGTCTACCGGCGCATAACCGGGGTCCAGCGCTTTCAGGTACCGGCCCAGCTGGCCAGATCCGTCGCGGTTAATAGTGGTATGACAATGACAATTGCTCATCTGAACGTCATAATTAAAGGATGGGTGAATAGTTCATTGGGGTTAAGTATAGCGGCATCATACCGGTTTCACCGTTTCAATGTTCGTGGCCTCCGTGATATAGAAGGGGAACACATAATTGTAACGGGTATTGGTCTTGATGATACTGTATTCTATGTTGATCTCCAGCCGGCCCTCTCCCTGGAATGGGGTAGTGGTCAGGCTTTCCACAATGATCCGTGGTTCGTGGAATACCAGCGCTTCGCGCACGATCTTTTCTATCATGGCGATGGTAGGCACGTTCATCTGATCAAATACGTGGGGCTGGAGGTTACAGCCAAAGGTGGGCAGCATCACCCGCTCACCGGTGATGGTGGCAAGGATGATCTGTATGCTGCTTTTTACATCGGCTTCTTCCGTAAGCATTTCCGGGCCATACCATTCCCTGCGGAAGGTGGGCGGAAAACTCCACCCGGTGCCTAAGAAAGATCTGTCTATCGATGCCATATAATTTGCGGTTAATGAGTGGTGAATAAAAATCAGCCTCCTATCAGAACGGAGGGGAAACCGGCGGCAATGCTGCCGCCATGTGCTGTCATATCGCCCTGGCGCGCGGCCTGCATGCCGCCTATGAGCACTGTAGCGGAACCTTTGGTAATGCTATCCGGCGGACCGGCGCATGCGCACATGCCGCCTGCTACCGCGGCGGGCTGTCCGCCAATCAGTACCGTAGGCACGCCAGGCGGCATAATAGGCCCGCCGGTATGCGGGTTACCACTGCCGGGGTTTGCCATGGGGCAGGTATGATTATCTGTTACACGTGCTGCAGGAGGCATTGTTACCTGGTTTTAATATGGTAGAATGATAAAATCGTTTGGTGTACAGCGGTCCGCTAGTTGATCATCACCTGTGTGCCTTTGATCACCACATTAGCGCCGGCCTGTATCGTAATGCCTTGTGCATTCATCTTGATACTGTTCTGGTGCTCGTCCTTCAGCTCCATAGCGCCGCTGGCGTCATTAATGATCAGTGATTTCTCACCGGAGCCGGTAGGTACCAGCACCGTCAGGCGTTTATTGGTATCGTCAAACACCAGCTTAATACCCTGTTCCGTTACAAAGCCGTATTGTAATGAACCGCTTTGCTCCGGCAGGGGGGACTGTTTGCTGTCCTTGCTGTGCAGGTAACCCACGATCACCGGTTCGCGGGGATCGTCATTCAGGAAACCCAGCACTACTTCGTCCGTAACCTGCGGGCGGAAATACACGCCCCGGTTGGCGCCCGCGTCCAGGGTGGCTACCCTGGCCCAGATGCCTTCATTGCCGGATGTAATGGAGGGGATATGCACCTTTACGCGGTACTGGCCGCCTTCTTCCTGGTCGTCCAGATCCACCACGGTGCCTATCTGTAAACCGCTTACGCCGGGTAATAGCCCTGCGGCCGGTTTATCCATCACGTTCTCTTTTTTATAGAACCAGTCATCGCGCCAGCCAAACTGTATATCTGTTTGCCAGTTGCCTTCAAAATGGTGCAGCACGCCAGTCACAAATACATTGCCGTTAAAGCGGTCGCCTACGCCGGCCAGCGTGATCATGCTACCCGGTTTTACGGTGGCGTTGCCTGCAATGCGTACCCTGCCAATAGCTTTGGAGAGATGATTGCGCATGGCTACCGCATCTGACCAGCTTTGCAGCTGCTGCTGTGTAAGATGGCCGGGATGGCTTAATTGCAGCTCGGCGCCCAGCACGCCGCCCAGTTCAGAAGAGGGGATATTGCCGTTCTCCGTGAAGGTGGCGGTACCGGCTTCAGATGTTTCAGGTTCTTGTTTTGTATAATCCCAGGAGTGGGCAGTAACGGCTTGCACCTGGCGGCGCGCGTCCATATCCGCTTCAAACTCCCAGATATTACTGCCAAAGGTGGCCGTTACTACCGGAGGGGCTGTGGTGCTGGGTTTTTTTGCCACCAGTTTGCCATCATCGGTTAATACCAGCATACCGTTGGCTTCTGCGCGGGTAACGATAAAGTCCCAGTCCGTAGCGTCAAACTGCACCAGCTGCTTATGCGGCACATTGGTGCTTTCCACATCGGGCGTCAGGCTGCCGCCGCTCGCCAGTTCGGAGATCACGTCGCTGTCTGATTTATTGATGTGGTACGCATGCTTGCGGGTAGCGGTCAGTTTAATGGCTTTGTCCTTGGCCTCTATCAGCAGCAGGGAGCTGCCCTGCTGGGTTACTTTAATGCCATGTTTCACAATAATGCCTTCAAAGATGGTATCGGCGCTGCCTTCATATCCCAGTTGTACACGGATCTCATTACCGGGTTTGAATTTGTCATCATTGCTCAGCGGAAAGTCGCGGTTGGCGGCAGATCCGTCTGCAAACACCAGGCGCGCATACGCTATCTTGTTAAAGGATCTGTTTACGGTGATCTGTGAGAGCCGTATCTCGTTGCTCAACACGGTACCGTTAATGAATACCTTGCGCGTGATGGAGGTCCTGGATCGCTCCGTACCGGGCGTCAGGCTGTCTAAGCTCGCTGTCATACGATCATTTCGTTGATGGTTTAGAAGGGCTGTTACTGTCGTCCATCGGCGGGAATAGCAGCTTGGAGCCGGCTTCCAGCTTCCTGAAGTTCTTAAGGCGGTTAGCCTTTGCCACCTGTATATAATACCGCTGATCGTTGTAGATCTGGTGTGTAAGCAGGGGCAGCAGGTCGCCTTCCTTCACCACTACCTCATGGGTAAGGTCCGGGGAGGAGAGCATGCCCAGGATATCATCCAGGGGCTCAATGGTATGCTCCGTAAAGGAAGCGTTTACCTTGGCCCGGATGGGCAGGCCCGTGAAGTCGAACATGGTGTAGGTAACCGTGGAGCTGTTCATTACGCAGGTGCAGATGAACAGGCCATATTGTACGATCAGGTAGGCCGGGCTATGTAAAGCGCCCCTTACGCCCGTAGTGGCAGCACGGAACAGCGCTACCTGGGCCGTAACGGGTATCTTTACGCCGTTGGTGTTTACGCCAGTGCCGTCGATCATGAACTCTATGGTAAAGGTCCGCGGTTTGGTATTCTTGTATTTAACCGTGGCGCCCTGTTTACCGGGCGGACAATCGCTTACCCAGTTTAGGTCTTCCTTAATGGCTAGGCTGTCCGGGTTGAACATGGCCACAAAGGGGATACCGATGGGGAAGCTTCCGGAATTTACCGGAATGATCTTCAGGTTAAAAGGCAGTTTTGCCAGGCTTTGGGTGTCCATTATCTTTCTTTTTGTTCCCGAAGGATGTCTAGGATCTTACCGGCCAGCTCGTCTTCCGGGTTTCCCGCAGTGGCTGGAGGGCACTCCGGCTGCGTGGTGGTACCGGTGCTCCTGTTATCGCCGGAGTTGGGGTCTACTACCGCCCGGATGATCACTTCGTTGATTTGTACAGGCATGATGATTAGCTTTTTGCTGTTAGCAGTTAGCTTTTAGCTATTGTGTGGTTAGCTTTTAATTACGGCTAAAGGCTAACCGCTAAAAGCTAACTGCTTATTTCACCGGTGCGTCTGATACCGGTACTCGTTCAAAATACTGGTAGGCCAATTCTATTGTCTCTACCAGAACGGCGTTTTCCGTTGCCCGCAGGTCCGCAGTGGACCATTTCACCGGGTACGCCTGCACTACCTTCCAGATGGCCACCTGCGCGCCGGATTCGTCCAGCAGCGTGATGATCATATCGGCAGGTTTGAAGCTGTAGATCACTACGGTGAAGTAAGTACGGAGCGCATCATCCAACCAGTTCTGCAGGGCCGTGCTTTTAAGCAGGCCGCGCTTCAGCACCAGGTTAGGATACTTGGCCCGTTTGGGCAGCTTGTAAACAAAGCGGTTCTCACCGCCTTCCCGCAGCTCCTCCGTCTCTACCTCCACAGAAAGACCACTCACTTCCTGGAAGCGTTGCTCCGTATCGTCGTCCGTTACGCCCAGGAATTCAACACGGAAATAAAAACCCGTTGGCGGATAATAAGCGGGCATTGTTTACGCCGTTTTTAAGGTGATGCCTTCATGCACCAGGTCCACAGACTCGATAGCGATATCATTGCCGGATGCCTTCAAACCCGGGCCTTCACATTTTATCGGCCATGCCTGTGAAACGCTCCATACGAACATGGGCTCGCCTTCATCATTCATGAGGGTGATCACCAGGTCGCGGCGCTCTACATTGGGGTTACCGCTGTTTATAAGCCAGGTGTAAAAATCATTGTTATCGGCTACCATCCCTTTTTTGAGGGTGATGTTGCCTGCTTTCCGCATGCCGGGTCTTTTCAGCGGCAGGGTATTGCCGCTCATCAGGCCATCGCGGTATTCAATTGCCTGTATTTCCTGTGAAAGACCACTTACTTCAGAGAAACCTAAATTTTCTCCACCCCAGGATACGCTGAAATGGAAGACCGTTAAAGGATAAGCCATTGTATAAAGAATTTAAGATTGAATGATGGTTGAATAAATAAAGACGCCGTATTAAGCGGTTTGCATGATCTGTACAAACTGCAGTACAATGAATTCTGCCGGTCTTGCTACCGCCATCTTCACTTCTACGATCATGCGGCCTTCCAGTATGTCTACGGAGTTCATGGTTTTGCCAAGACCTACATTCACCTGGTAAGCCTGCTCTGGTGTAGCGCCAGCCAGTGCGCCTTCCCTGAATTTCAGGAACAGGTAGTTCTCGATCATGGCCTGTACCTTGGTCCAGGTGCCGGCGGTGTTGGGTTCAAATACCACCCAGTTGATGGATTTTTTGATAGACTCTTCTACCACGCTGAAGAAGCGGCGTACGTTAATGTATTTCCAGTCATTGCTGTTGCCGTCCAGGGTTCTGCCGCCCATTACCACGCTGCCAAAACCAGGCACGTTCAATATGGCGTTTACAGATTTGCCGCTGGTGGTATTGATGTTCAGCAGGTCATGATCCTGACGGGAGATGGTGACCAGGGGTTTAACCACATCGATCAAGCCTATATTGGCAGGCGCTTTCCATACGCCCCTGTCACGGTCTGTGCGGGCATATACGCCGGCAATGGCTGCAGAAGGAGGGAGGGTAAGGGTATATTTTAACGTTTCAGCTTTTATAGCATTATACAGCGCGCTGCCTTTCAGGGCAGAAAGCAGGCCTTCCTTATTGTCAGCGCCGGCGGCGTCTGCGCCATTGATCTTATGATCGCTCAGCGTCAGGTTGTCGAAATCAAATTCGTAGGAGTAAGCAGTGCGCAGCCAGGGATAATATACCGCGGCATAACGGGTAGCGTCGCCTACAGGTATGTTCTCTATCGTTCCCTTTACATCATCCGTAATGGAAGATGGGGTTTTAGGCACGGTAGTTTTCTGTGTATCCAGCACAGCAAAACGGTCTTTGAGGCTGGCAGCCTGGGAGATCATTTTATTGTTGATGGCCGTGAACGCATCAGCGCCTAAATGTACGGCCTCCGGTACTACCAGGATGGTAGGCGTATCTTCCAGCGCTACCAGGTCCAGGCCGGCGTCCAGGTCGTCTTTGCTGATGTCTGCATCGTAGCCGCCTACGGATACAATGTAACAACGGCCGCCGCCATTGGCAAAGAAATGTTTTACCGCATGGTAAAAAATATGCTTGCGCAGGTTAGCCGTTGCAATTGTAACAGCTACTTTAAAACCGGTGGTAGTGGCGCCGGTACGCTGCTCATCCACTGCGATAGTAACGTTTGCAGGGTCTTCCGGCTGGGGCCCGCCGAAGTAGGTAAGATATTCGCTCCAGCTGGTAATGGGGGTAGCCACCTTACGCAGGTCATTCGGGGCCAGTGAATCGGCTTTTTGGGTGTAGCCTACAAAGGCGGGAACAGCAGATTCTACCTCTGCAATGGATGGTGGAAAGGAGGCTATTTCTTCTACATAAACACCTGGGGAACGGTAAGTTGCCATTTTTTTAAAAGTTAAAGTGTTAGAAAAATGTCAGAGTAAATAAAAGGGTCAGTGGTGGTATCGATAGTACCGGTGGCCGGATAAGGCAGGTTGGCCTTTACAACGGTTTCTTTGGGATCACCGATATACTTTTTCAGGTTCAGGATTAAGCCAACATTGGCGGAGGATGACACATATTTCTCCTGTAATGCCAGCGCATTGTCTGATACAAATTCTATTTCCTTGTCAGTAACAGCCGCGCGGTGAAAATGCACATTGGTATCATTGCTCACAATATTCAGCTGATCCAGATAGGTGGCTTTATCAGCGGGGCTCATGCCCGCCATCTCCAGGTACAGGGGACTGTTAGCGCCCAGCTGCACGGTATAACGCCAGATGGTGGAGCGGTTCACAAACCGCAGCATATATTGCGGGCGGTCCGGGGTCAGGGAACGGTCTGCTTCTACCAGCCGGTAATTAGCATCCAGCACGGAAGATAGGGACAGCTCCACCACGCCCCATACGGGCGTGTTTATTGTTAGCCCGCGGTAATAGAACGTATCTTCCTTTACATGATTGATCCATAGCTCGCATACGCCTGTTGGCAGCCGCCTCAGATCAAAGCCCAGATCCGCCTCGCCGTTCTGGTTCACCAGCGTTTTTTCCGCAATGGTAGCGCCGGTCAGCAGGTGTTTGATAATGGAGGTGCCGGCGGTAACAGGGGCGTTCTGATGAAAACTATAGGCAGGGCCGCTGCTGTGCATACTGTCTGCTTCCGCTACGCCGGTATCGCTTTTTGTGAGATGCAGGCTGTTACGCGGCGCGCCGGCATCCGTAATGATATTGCTGAAATAATACACCTGGTCTGAAATGCCCAGCAGGGGGAGGTCGTTGAAGTTGATCAGCTCCGGGTTCCTGAGCTGAAGGAAGAAGCTAAGTTTAGCGCCTTTTTTAACCGCATATCTCAGCAGGTCATTACCGCCGCCGGTTTTCCCGGAAACATTGGCCAGTATGGTAAAGCCGCCGCTGGTGTCCGTAGGCCGGAACAGGAGGTCCATATCCAGCATAAGGGCCCGGCATTCGGGGGTAGGCGTAAACGCAAAATCTGTAACGGGGTTGATCTTATACTGCCTGCACACTTTGTTCTGGTAAAACAGTTGCTCTACGGATAGGGTGCATAACTCAGTATATGTTACCTGTATGCCATTCATAACGGGATACAATTAGTTTTCTTTGATGTTGAGTGCTTTGATGGACTGGATCTTTTCCTGGCTCCTGGTCTCGAACACCGTCAGCATGTTCATTTTGTATACCAGGCTGGGTATGTATTTGCCGCCCAGCATACCCCAGAGGTTATTCTGCTGCTCAAAGGAGAGGCTAAGCAGTTTAAACGTAAGCCGTTCTACCAGCTGCCAGGGTTTGTTGATGGGCTCTGTGGCAAACTCATTGAGACCTGGAAAACGCTGCTCATCAAAAACGGGATTGGCCTGGAAGAAACTGGCAACGTTGGAGAGGTCGCGCAATGCAGTCTCATAGTCACTGTTATGCGCTATGAACAGGATCAGCAGATCCAGTTCCACAGGCGGGTTCAATCGCAGGATCTTCTTGTCTGGCGCGGGTACAAATACCGGCCGTTTGCTTTCGCGGCGCTCTTCTTCCACACCGGCCATCATGATGGTGACATGCGTGCTATCTGTAACATTGAGCTCACCATTGGCCTTAACAACAGGTTTAAGATCTACAACATTGCCAATGTTATAGTTTAAGGGGTCCTGTTCCCTGTCTACGATATAGGTTTCGAGCTCCTTTTTGATGAACTTCAGAGAAGTACGGATCATCTATCAATTGTATTAATTGTAAAAGGATCAAATACAATCAACCGATAGGGGAATGTGTTGATATCAGGTGTATACGGTACCACCTATATCCAGGGTTGTGGATACATCGGATACGGTTCAATAAAAAGAATGAATAAACTAAAGCCATTGCTACGCAACAGATCCCTGGGACTAACTAATAAACCTTGCTGATAAAATAAAACCTGACGAGTGACTTGAGGTAAACAATCTTAATTTGAAGTAAACAATCTGATTTTTCGAGGTCAACCATTGTACTATCAGTGTCAACAGCACGAGGCAATATTACGACAAATTTTTAATTTCCAAATTTCCACCCCTGTTTTTTTGCAGGGGTATTGCATGATAGGCATTTTTTTTTGTGTCGATGGCGTGTAGCGGATGATATCTGGTATGCCGGATGACGGAGTGGAAATATTGGTCAATTATTTTATAATTTACATTTATCTGTTGCACACGCCTGCAATTGTAAAGGCCCTGCCAGATAATGTACCCTTTTACATAACGCTTAAAAATTAAATGACGATGTATCCAAACGAAGACCTGATGGCATTTTTTGAAATGATGACCCTTGGCGATGTGGCGCCCATCCTGATCGGTGGTGTTCTGATCGGCGCCTGATTCACCGGCTCCGCTCCGCTATGGAGTCTACAGGCTTAAATTGCTAAAAGCCACGCCCCGGGAGAATAGATACTTTCTGGGGCGTTATTTTGTTTATTACTGCATTATCATCCGGCAGCCCGGCCAATGGCTCCTGTAAAACGCCAGGTACATAACGAGGCCCGCAGCCCTGGTAATAATGATTTTTTAACATCAGAATCTCTTTTGAATATTAATCTTTGTCGCGGCGTAACCTGTTATCGTGATTATTATACCAATATTTTTACGCTGGCTTTACATCGTCCGCAAAACAAACCATGCTATAATTTAAATGATGAATACATTCCGTTTATATGCAACCCGCATAACATTGCTTAGCATCCTCGCCGGCTTTTCTTCCATTTGTCATGCCCAATTACATTGGCGGCCGTCTGCAAAACATAATGACAGCCTGCCCGCTTCCATCCGGGTATACGAAACAACAGATAGCCTGGATGGGCATCCTTTCCGCGCCTATTACCTGAAGGCATCTGCATTGGATAAGTCCATTTCTTTTGATAGCCGCACCGGAAACGGCAAACGTTACACGCCAGCCGAGTATGCCGCTATGGAAACCGGCAAGGTATATGCCGTAGTGAACACTACTTTCTTTTCTTTTGCAGATAATAGCTCACTGAATATGGTGGTAAGCAAGGGCAAAACAATCGCACACAATCTGGTTATAGATACCATCAAAACATTTGACGGCCGCCCTGAGATCATTTATCCTACGCAGGGCGTGTTTGGTATACTCCCGGATGGCAGGCCGGATATTGCCTGGGTATATCCCGCGGGCAAGAATAAGGAAGCTTATGCCTATGACGCGCCCAATGCGCCGCAAAACGGTGTATGGACCAAACCCACTACAAAAAGTGGCAAACGGTGGAAAGTCGTGGAGGCTGCCGGTGGCGCTCCGGTGCTGCTCCCTTATGTTAGCAGTGTGCCGGAAAACCGTTTTGCCTGGCATGAGCTAGATAAACATCCGCGTACCGCCATCGGGTATACGGCAGATAACGAGGTGATCATCCTGGCGGTAGAGGGGCGTCATGCGGGCGTTGCCGATGGCGCTACTTTGTTGCAGCTGGCACGTATCATGCGTGAGCTGGGTTGCGTAGAAGCGCTGAACCTGGATGGCGGAGGTTCTACCACCCTTTGGGCTGGCGGGCAGGCTACTATCCAGCCTTCAGATAAAAAAGGCCCGAGGCCGGTGCCGGCAGTGCTGCTGATAAAGGCACGGGATAATAATTAAGCGGATACTTGAAATGAATTAGGTTATAAGGGGCTGACAGTAGGTTGGCCCTTTTGTTATTCCCCAATATCCTCATACCAGAGCTCCGGATTATGCTTAATAAACTGTTGCATCATCTCAATACACTCCTTATTATTCGCTACAATAACCTCCACGTTGTTTTCTTTCAACAGCACTTCTGCGCCCATGAAAGTCTGGTTTTCACCAATAACAACGGTAGGAATACCATATAACAGTATAGCGCCGGTACACATAGGACAGGGAGATAACGTAGTATAGATCACGCATTCCCTGTAAATAGCCGCCGGCTGCCGGCCCGCGTTCTCCAGCGCGTCCATTTCCCCATGCAGCACAACACTGCCTTGCTGCACCCGGCGGTTATGTCCGCGGCCAATAATTTTTCCCTTATGTACTAAAACAGATCCAATAGGTATCCCGCCTTCTTTAAGTCCTTGTAAAGCTTCTTCTATTGCAAGGCGCATAAAATTGTCCATAGCAGTTATTTTATTGCTTCACCGGCAACAGCTGCGGTGCAGTCACTCAAATGTATATTTATTTAATGAATGACGGCTTAAAGAAGACAATCGATCTTAGCTTTTTTTCCGCAACCGCCACGCATCAATAGATATGGCCCCTGCTCCGGTGATCATCAGGGATAATAATCCCCCTATATACAGCAGGTTGATCTCATACCCCGGAGGACCAAATTGCGGCCCTTCCGGCGTTAACCCGATCGTCTTAACAGCACTGAATCCATAGTTGCCCTGTACATAGAACATGGCCACGAGCATGGTAATGATCAGCGGTACCGCCACAACAGCCGTATAAGCTCCCAGTATTATTGCCAGGCCGCCCAGCAATTCAACATAAGGCGCTATCAGCGCATTTAAATGCGGAAAAGGTACGCCCGCCTGCGTAAGCAGTTTCTCAAAACCACCCGTGCCGCGGCTGATCTTTGCCCAGCCATGCGCCATAAATCCAAACCCGATAATGAGCCTTAAGAACAAAGGCGCTAGTTGTTGATATTTACTTTTTATCATAGATCGTGTAATAGTTTCTTCAAAAACAAATTGCTGGTTGGTATACCAAAGGCAGCAGGGAATGGCCGGGCATTGTGTAGGCTATCTCATCCACAGTTACCTGTTGCGGCTTCCGTGACCGGTTTATCACCAGCGTATTGCCAGGCTCCGGCACGCCGGTTGAACGGCCTTCCCCCGCAGGTGAGGATCATTAATCATCATAATGATCCGGCTCTGCGTGGCATTGTTCACAAATTCCAGCTTCATACTGTACAGTATAATGTTGCTTTAAAGTATGCTGATCGTGGCGCCGCCGTCAACTGACAGGTTCTGCCCTGTAATAAAAGAGGCTTTGTCCATGGCCAGGAAGGCTACCGCCGCCGCTACCTCTTCATCCCGGGCAATGCGCCGCATGGGCGTTCGGCCTGTGATCACGGCCAGCTTTTCCTGGTTGGCCAATAACCCCGCTGTTAACGGCGTTTCCGTAAACCAGGGCGATACACTGTTTACCCGTATCCCGGAGGCGGCCCACTCGCTTGCCAGGCTGCGTGTTAACTGCAACAGTCCTGCCTTGGCCATGCCATACGGCGCACCCGTTTGCGCGTCCAGCGAGCCGGCTACAGACGAAATGTTAATGATCGCCCCATGGCCGCTTTGCCGTAAGGGGCCGTATAACAGGCGGCATAACTCAAAAGGCGCCACCAGGTCAATATCCAGCACTTTCCTGTACTCGGCCTCGGAATAATCGGCGGACGGTTTGCGCACGTTAATGCCAGCATTGTTCACCAATATATCCAGTGCGCCGCCCCAATGCTGTTGTACCCATTCCACGATGTGGTGCCGGTGCGCCGGGTCGTTTACGTCACCAGCCAGGGTAAACGCGGTGAATCCCTTGCCGCTGAATGCTTCCCGGGCTGCTGCCAGTTCAGGTTCCTGCCGGGCGGTGAATAACACACTGGCGCCCAGTTCCAGTAGTTCCTGCACGATCGCTTTGCCAATGCCTTTAGAACCGCCGGTAACCACGGCCTTTTTATTTTTTAGATGCCAGTTAGCCATTTATCTGTATTTAAAAACGTTATAAATTATTGGTTAAGTTCCAGCGGAGAGGCCGGCAGATAGCCCACCGGCAGTACCGGTCGTGTAGGTAGTGTACCCAGTCCAGCATCTTTTCCGGCTTGTCAAACAGCCGCGGTCTTTGCGGGTACATCCGCCCTTTCCGCAACAAGGAATACTTCCATATTCCTTGTTTATGTGAATGAATACGTAAAATTAAGGGTATGCCTGGGGCAGAAAATGACAGAATTGCCCGAATAATGGTAAATAATTCCCGAATAATGGGGATGGCCTCAAAAAAATGAAGCCGGTCCCCTAAACGGAGAACCGGCTTACTATAAACAAACAAAAACCTTACAGTTCCTTAAACACCACGATGCCGTTGTGCCCGCCAAAGCCGAACGTGTTGCTCATGGCTACTTTTACGTCCTTCTTTAAGGCCTGACCGGTAACGATCTGTAAACCCGCAGGTATGGCCGGGTCCAGCTCGGTGGTATTGATGGTGGGTGGTATGATATTATCCCGTATGCTCAGGATACAGGCAATGGCCTCAATAGCGCCAGCTGCGCCCAGCAGGTGCCCTGTCATGGACTTGGTAGCGCTGATGTGCAGGTGTGCCGGCGCATTGCCAAACATTTTGGTGATGGCGGCAATCTCGCTCAGATCACCCACCGGGGTAGAGGTCGCATGCGCATTCAGATAATCTACATCTTCCGGCTTTAGGCCACCATCTTCCAACGCCAGCTGCATGGCTTTATAAGCGCCCAGCCCTTCCGGGTGGGTGGCAGTCATATGATAAGCGTCTGCCGTCATGGCTGCGCCCACTACTTCTGCATAGATATGCGCGCCACGGGCTTTAGCATGCTCGTATTCTTCCAGCACCAGCGCGCCCGCGCCTTCGCCCATCACAAAACCATCGCGGTGCACATCAAAAGGACGGGAGGCCGTAGCCGGATCATCATTACGTGTGCTCATGGCCTTCATGGCGCAGAAACCGCCTACAGAGGCCTCTGTTACAGGCGCCTCAGAGCCGCCGGTGATGATCACCTTCGCTTTGCCCAGGCGTATATAGTTCAGCGCATCCATAATGGCGGTATTGGAAGTGGAGCAGGCGGATACCGTTGTATAGTTGATGCCCATCAGGCCGTATTTCATAGAGATCATGCCGGAGGCCATATTGGCAATCAGCTTGGGCACAAAGTAAGGGCTGAAGCGGGGGTTAAAATCGCCCTCCGTATATTCCTTTACCTGTTCCTCAAATGTTTGCATACCGCCCTGGCCGGAGCCCCAGATCACGCCGGCGTCAAACGGGTCCATGGTGGATATGTCCAGCCCGGAGTCCCGCATGGCTTCTGCGGCTGCTGCCAGCGCATATTGCGTAAACGGATCTGTTTTGCGGATATCGCCTTTTTCCAGCACTTCCTGAGCGTTAAAGCCCTTTATTTCACCGGCAAACTGTGTTCTGAAGCGGCTGGGATCAAACCTTGTGATCCGCGCCAGGCCACTTTTGCCGGTTATTAACTGCTCCCAGAAGGTGGCCACATTGTTGCCTAAGGGCGTTAATGCGCCAAGTCCGGTGATAACTGCTCTTTTCATCTGATTGGTGTTTGTTTTTTATGTTCGTTCAAGAAGTTCATTCAAGGTCCTTTGTAAGCTGACCGCTCATCCGGCTAAAGATGCTGCCGTCAAATACCCGGGAAAAAAGCAGGGATGCAGACAGGTTCGACATCACCATCAGCGCACGGTCGCCCGCCTCCCCTTCAAAATGGAAGCACCCCTTAGCCCGGCCCTGCTCCAGGCAGGCGGTTACCCATGCCAGTATGCCGCTGCACATCTCCTGTACCTTCGCTTGTAAAGGCGGGGAGAAGGTGTCAAAATCCGGCGTCAGGGAACCTACCAGGCAAATCACGCCCTGTTTGCTGCGCCGCTGGAATACGTCAAACAGCTTTTTCAGCTGCGCATCCTCCGGCAGCTTCTCCCATCTGCGCTTTTGTATCTCAAACTGGTCCATCTCGCGCTGTATCACGCTGATGCCCAGGTCTGCCTTGGAAGGGAAATGATAGTGGATAGCGGCATTTTTGACAGACAGCTGCCCGGAAATATCCGCGTAACTAAAGGCATTAAAACCTTTGGTACGTATCAGCAGGTCTGCCAGCTCAATTATTTTATCCCTTGTATCGCTCATCTTTCTGGTAGTTCCGGGCACAAATATACTGACTTAGTAGTAAGTAAGCAAAATATGGCATAACTGGTTGTTTATGAAACTATTATATATCAGATACAACCAGTCTGTACGATGCTGATGACCTTAGCCATCCTCCCAAATCTACAACATCCCCACCATGTTAGAACAATGAAAAAATATAATGTATCTTATGCCCCACATTCCACAGTTACGTGTAAACGTACATTAATTATTCCACCATGAACAAACAACTATTTACCGGTTGTCTCGTAGCCGCCCTTGGCGGGCTCTTATTTGGCGCAGATACGGCCGTTATTTCCGGCGCAGAACAATCTATTAAGGAAGTATTCCAGTTAGACGGGTTCTGGCATGGCTTTACCAATGCCATAGCCCTTATAGGCACCATTGTAGGCTCTATTGCCTGCGGTATGCCCCTGGACAAATATGGCCGTAAAAAAGTGCTGGTGCTCGTCGCCATTTTCTACATTGTATCCGCACTGGGTTGTGGCCTCTCGCATTCCTGGGTAGCGTATCTGATCTACCGCTTTATAGGCGGCCTGGGTATTGGCGCTTCTTCCGTAGCCGGCCCCATGTATATCTCAGAAATAGCGCCGCCCCGCCTGCGCGGCCGCCTGGTGGCCCTGTTCCAGTTCAATATCGTACTGGGCATCCTGCTGGCTTATTTCTCCAACTATTTTATAAACCGTTGGGTGGCGGTAGATGCCTGGCGCTGGATGCTGGGCGTACAGGCCATCCCTTCGATTATATTTTTCATCTTACTCTATTTTATTCCGGAGAGCCCCCGTTGGCTCATGAAACAACAACGTACGGACGATGCCCGCCGGGTATTGCTGGCGCTGGGCAATCAGAACGCGGATGATATTGTTACAGATATTGCTGTTTCATTAAAAGAAGAGAGCAGCGGGCATGCGGAAAAGTTATTCTCCCGTAAATTCTCTTTTGCGGTGATGTGCGCCATCCTGCTGGCTACCTTCAACCAGTTCTCCGGTATTAACGCGCTTATGTATTATGCGCCGCGTATCTTCACCATGGCGGGCCTGGGCCGCGATGCTGCTTTATTGCAGGCGGTGCTGATAGGCGTTACCAATATGGTGTTCACGGTGATTGCTATGTTCATCATTGATAAATTCGGCCGCAAAACGCTGCTCATAGCGGGCTCTATTGGGATGATCGTGTTCCTGGGTTTAACGGCCTATGCTTTTCAGCAGAACCTGGGCGGTCATACCGTACTGATTTACCTGGTGGGCTTTATAGCCAGCTTTGCTTTTTCGCAGGGTGCGGTTATCTGGGTATTCCTGGCAGAGATCTTCCCCAACTCTGTACGCGCCAAAGGCCAATCGCTGGGTAGCTTTACACACTGGTTCTGGGCCGCGGTAATGACCTGGCTGTTCCCGATAGTTGCCCAGCTCAAGAATGGCGGTACCATTGCTTTTGGCTTCTTTTGTGTGGCGATGATACTGCACCTGGTATTTGCCGTAAAGGTATTGCCGGAAACAAAAGGCAAATCACTGGAAGAATTGGAGAAGGTAGTATTGCGCTAACGCCTTAAAATTATATACATCTTTCCCTTTATTGTGTAACAACCCCGCCCGGGGCTATCGGTAACTTTGCTGTAAAATATAACAGGATGGTTACCGATAGCACAATCAAGGATAAACAGATAAAAGCCTCCTTTCCTGTATTGGAAATGTCCTGTGCGGCCTGCGCCGTAAGCGTGGAATCCATGTTAAAAAGCGTACCCGGCGTACAGGATGCCGGCGTTAACTTCGCCAATCAGAGCGCCTGGGTCATCTATAACCCTAACGCTACCACGCCAACCGATCTGCAGGGCGCCGTACGTTCCGTTGGCTACGACCTGGTAATTGATACCGAACGCCCGCAGGAGATCAAGGAGGCCGCACAACAACGTCAATATAAAACACTCAAAGCGCGTACGATATGGTCCTCGCTGCTGGCCCTGCCCGTAGTGATCATCGGCATGTTCTTTATGGATATGCCTTATGCCAACTGGATCATGATGATACTGGCTACCCCGGTAGTATTTTATTTTGGCCGCAGCTTTTTTAGCAGTGCCGCTAAACAGGCCCGCTTCCGCAAAGCCAATATGGATACGCTGGTGGCATTAAGCACCGGTATCGCCTGGCTTTTCAGCGCATTTAATACCATTTACCCTGAATTCTGGCATCAGCGCGGTTTGCACCCCCATGTATATTTTGAAGCAGCCGCGGTGATCATTGCTTTTATTTCCCTGGGCAAACTGCTGGAAGAAAAGGCCAAATCCAATACTTCCTCCGCCATTAAAAAACTCATGGGCCTGCAGCCGCAAACCGTTATCCGCATAAGCGATAATGGTCAGCAGCAGGAAACGTCCATTGCACAAGTAAACGTACAGGACATACTGCTGGTAAAACCAGGCGCACAGATCCCGGTAGATGGTGTGCTAACAGCCGGTGAGTCTTATGTAGATGAAAGCATGGTCAGCGGCGAACCGGTACCGGTACATAAAACAGCCGGACATAAAGTATTTGCCGGTACCATTAACCAGCAGGGCAGTTTCCGTTTCCGTGCAGAGCAGGTAGGCGGGGACACCGTGTTGGCCCGTATTATTAAACTGGTACAGGAAGCCCAGGGCAGTAAAGCCCCGGTGCAACAGCTGGTGGATAAGGTGGCCGGTATCTTCGTACCCACGGTACTGGGTATTGCTATCCTTACTTTTTTGATCTGGATCATAGCCGGTGGCCAAAACGCATTTACACATGGGTTGCTCACCGCCGTTACCGTGCTGGTGATCGCCTGTCCCTGTGCGCTGGGCCTGGCTACGCCTACCGCCATTATGGTAGGGGTAGGTAAGGGCGCGAGCCATCATATGCTCATCCGCGATGCGGAAAGCTTGGAGCTGGCGCACCGCGTTAATGCCATCGTACTGGATAAAACCGGTACCATCACGGCCGGTAAGCCCGGTTTAACAGCCATACATTTCAATGCGGATGATAATACCCCTGATACGGCGCAGTTAAAAAGCATACTCCTGGCCATGGAGCTGCAGTCAGAACACCCGCTGGCTAAAGCGGTGACCACCGCCCTGGAGACAGAAGGCGTACACCCGGTAACCTTAGATAGCATTACCAGCATCACGGGCAAGGGGATTGAGGCCCGTTATAAAGGCCGGTCTTACCAGGTAGGCAGTACCGCCTGGGTAACCGGTAATGGTATCTCCCTGCAAGGCGCACTGGCTAACAAGATAGGCGAGTGGCAGGCGCAGGCATACACCGTTATCGTATTTGCGGTGGATGGAAGGGCCGCGGCCGCACTGGCCATTGCAGACCAGGTAAAGGCCTCTTCGGCATCTGCCATAACGGAATTGCAACGCCAGGGGATTACCGTATACATGCTCACCGGCGATCAGGAAGCTACGGCGGCAGCCGTTGCCAGACAGGTGAACATCACCGCCTATAAGGCCGGAGTAATGCCGGAAGAAAAAGCCGGGTTTATCAAAGACCTGCAACAGCAGGGTAAGGTAGTGGCCATGGTGGGGGATGGGATCAATGATAGCCAGGCCCTGGCCCAGGCGGATGTCAGCATTGCCATGGGCCGCGGTTCAGACATTGCCATGGATGTGGCCAAGATCACCCTCATCACATCCGATCTGAACACCCTGCCCCAGGTGCTGCGCCTCTCCCGCAACACGGTGCGCACCATCCGGCAAAACCTTTTCTGGGCCTTTATCTATAACGTGATAGGCATACCGGTGGCGGCAGGGATATTATACCCGTTTAACGGCTTCCTGCTGGACCCTATGATAGCCGGGGCAGCCATGGCATTAAGCTCCGTTTCTGTAGTAAGCAACAGCCTGCGTTTAAAGCTGGCGGCATTATAAATCAACGATTAAAACCAAGGATCATGGAAACATTAAAATTTAAGACAAGCTTCAAATGTTCCGGCTGTATAGCTACAGCCACCCCCTTCCTGGACGCAGTGGCCGGTAAGGATCAATGGACAGTGAACGATGAAGGCGCTAATAAGATACTGGTAGTCAATACAGATAAGCCTTTATCCGGCCAGGCGGTGATCAGCGCCGTAGAAAAAGCCGGTTATAAGGCGGAACAGCTATAAAGAGGAAGGCAGGCCAGGTAGGGTAAAAGTTCGTGCCTGGCCCGCTGTAATTCCATAAGTATAACAAATACCACAAATTCTGTAACTGCCCATTCCGGTATAACCATTACCTTTGTTTTCATATGAAGCGATTCATTGCAGTCATATTAGCCATCATTTACATGAGCACCGCCATGGGAGCCACAGTGCACCTGCACTACTGCATGGGCAAGCTCACGGAATGGCGGCTGGGCGATAGCAAAGATGACCTGTGCGACACCTGCGGCATGAAAAAGGCCAAAGCCGGCGAACAGCTCAGCAAAAAGAATTGCTGTAAAGATGAATTCAAGGAGTTAAAACTCAAAAAAGACCAGCGGGTACCGGAAAATAGCCAGCCATTCGCTTTTGCGCCCCTGCCCGCTACACCCGTAGCCATTTTTACCCTGCCCGTAGTGCCGGTTACCTCATTGGCGGTGGTATTTCCTGTGGCTAAAGCGCCCCCCGGAATAAGCGGCGCCCCTGTTTTCCTGTTGAACTGTAATTTCCGTATCTGATCTACCCCGCCTCATTACTGTAGGTAATCCTTACCTGCATATACCGGAGCAGATATAACCGCTCCTATCTTCATTATTTCACGATTTTATTATGCTTTACTACCATGGTGCATCACATCATAACATGGTCGTTACGTAACCGTTTCATCGTTATCGTATTGGCAGCGGGTTTATTTGCCTGGGGCTGTTTTGCCGTGCAAAAGAACCCTATTGACGCCATACCGGACCTTTCAGAGAACCAGGTGATCGTATTTACAGAATGGATGGGCCGTGGCCCGCAGCTGATAGAAGACCAGGTAACTTATCCCCTGGTCACTAACCTGCAGGGCATTTCCAAAGTGAAGTATGTACGCGGTACTTCTATGTTCGGGATGAGTTTCATCTTTGTCATCTTCGATGACAACGCGGACATCTACTGGGCGCGGGAGCGGGTGCTGGAAAAGCTCAGCACCATTACCCGCCAGCTGCCACAAGGCGTTACGCCCACCCTGGGGCCGGATGGCACCGGCGTAGGGCACATCCTCTGGTATACCCTGGATGCGCCGGATGTAGACCTGGGTGAACAACGCGCCATACAGGACTGGTATGTGAAATTTGCCCTGCAAAATGTGCCCGGCGTAAGCGAGATCGCTTCCTTTGGCGGCGCCCAGCAGCAATACCAGGTAACCGTAGATCCCAATAAGCTGTTGTACTATAAATTATCCGTCACAGATGTGCTCAATGCCGTGCGGACCAATAATAACGAGTCCGGCGGTCGTAAGTTTGAGATGAGCGGTATTGGTTACATCATCAAGACCAGCGGCTACCTGCAGTCCCTGGAGCAGATCGGCAACATTCCCATCAAAACACAGAACTCCATTCCCATACGCGTGGCAGATGTAGCCACGGTACAGATGGCCGGCGAAACCCGCCTGGGCATCTTTGACCAGGATGGCAAAGGCGAAAAAGTAGGCGGTATTGTAGTAATGCGCTATGGCGAAAATGCAGACGCTGTGATAGACCGCGTAAAGGCAAAAATGCTGGAAGTGGCTAAAGGTCTGCCGCCCGGGGTAAAGTTTGATATTGTATACGACAGGGGCGCACTCATCAAACAATCCGTAAGCTCCATCAAACGTACGCTGATAGAGGAAATGATCGTGGTATCTATTGTGGTGATCATCTTCCTCTTCCACTGGCGTAGCGCGTTAAGCATCATCATACAGATACCGGTTACGTTGGCCGCCAGCTTTATCCTGTTAAATGCGTTTGGCATATCCTCCAATATTATGTCGCTTACCGGTATTGCACTGGCCATTGGGGTGATTGTAGACAACGGCATCATTATGAGCGAGAACGCCTACAAACACCTGTCAGAGCGTTACGCGCAAAAGAAAGCGGAGACTGCGGCTTAAAATCATTACCATGAAAAGATTAAGGAAAATATTCAACAGGGAACCGGACTGGATCACAGAAGAAGAGCGGCTGTCTATCATAGAACAGTCCAGCAAGCAAGTGTCCAGGGGCGTATTCTTTGCCACCATTATCATTATCACTTCCTTTTTACCGGTGTTTATGCTCACCGGCCAGGAGGGTAAGCTGTTCCACCCGCTGGCTTTCACCAAGACCTTCATCATGCTGGTAGATGCGGTGCTGGTCATCACGCTGGCCCCGGTGCTCATTTCATTTTTTATGAAAGGTAAGTTCCGGCCGGATAACGCCAACCCGGTAAACCGGGTACTCGAGCGTGTATATGAACCGGTGATCCGCTGGGTGCTGCGCTGGCGCAAGACCACACTGGCCATTAATATCCTGGCGCTGCTCATCTCCATTCCCCTGCTGCTGCGTTTAGGCACAGAGTTTATGCCCCCGCTGGATGAACAAAGCATCCTGTTTATGCCTGTTACCCTGCCGGATGTAAGCAATGCGGAAGCCAAACGCCTGCTGCAGGTACAGGATAAGATCATCCGCACCATACCGGAGGTGGATAAAGTGCTGGGCAAAGCCGGCCGCGCCAATACCGCCACGGATAATGCGCCCATCAGCATGATAGAGACCATCATCATGCTCAAGCCTAAATCACAATGGCGCAAGGGCATTACCAAAAAAGATATCATCAGCGAGCTGGATAAAAAACTGCAGATCCCGGGTGTGGTCAACGGATGGACACAACCCATCATCAACCGCATTAACATGCTGGCTACGGGCATCCGTACAGATGTAGGCATCAAAGTATTTGGCCAGAACCTGGATACCATTGCCGCCGTATCAGCAAGGGTGAAAGCATTGCTGGAAGGCACACCCGGCATACAGGACCTGTATGTGGAGCCGGTCACTGGCGGCAAATACCTGTCCATTAACGTAAACCGCGAGGCATTATCCCGTTATGGCCTGAGTGTGGATGATGTGAACCAGACAGTAGAAGTAGCCCTGGGCGGCGCGTCCATCGGCAATACCATCGAAGGGCGGCGGCGTTTCTCTATCAGTGTCCGGCTGGCGCAGGACTTCCGCAACAGCCTGGCGCAGATCCGCAGAATACCGCTGCGCTCTCCGGCTTTTGGCGAGATACCCCTTAGCGAGGTGGCTGATATAGGATTTGAAGACGGCCCGCCCATGATCCTGTCAGAGAACGCTATCCTGCGCGGGGCCGTGATGTTCAACGTACGCGGCCGGGATCTGGGCAGCACTGTACAGGAAGCGATGGATAAGATCAACGCCCGGTCCGGCGGCGCTAACCAGGTATTGCCTGCGGGCTATTTCCTGGAATGGAGCGGGCAATATGAGAACCTGATCCGCGGCAAACAAACGCTGATGTGGATTGCGCCCGTGGTATTGGTCATCATCTTCTTCTCTCTGTATTTTGCTTTCCACTCCATCCGCGAAGCCTTCCTGAGCCTGGTCACCGTGCCATTTGCATTGATAGGCGGGGCTTATATTATCTATATCTGGGGCGTAAACCTGTCCGTAGCCGTGGCCGTGGGCTTTATCGCCTTATTTGGTATTGCGGTGGAAACAGGTATTGTCATGGTCATCTATCTCAATGATGCCATGCAGCAGCTGGTAAAGCTAAAAGGCAACTCCGCGGCCACTATTACCCGCGAGGACCTGCGGGAGTACGTAGTGGCCGGCGCGGCCAAACGCCTGCGGCCCAAACTGATGACCGTATGTGTATCGCTGTTTGGGCTGGTGCCGGTATTATGGGCCTCCGGCGTGGGTACGGATGTGATGCAGCCGATCGTATTGCCGATGATAGGCGGTGTGCTCACTTCTTCCACCCATATCCTGCTGGTAACGCCCCTCATCTTTTTAATGACAAAAGAATATGAATTACGCAAATACGGTAAACTGGAGGTGTATGCTACACAACATTAAAATAAGTTGGCTGCTGTGTATCGTTACGCTGTCTGCCAGCGCGCAGGCGCCCGTTTTATCGCTGGATACTATCCTGCAGCGCATAGATCATAATAACGTGAAATTAGGCGCTTATACGCTCAAAGCGGCCGCTTATGAATATAGCGCCAAAGCAGCTACCGCCTGGATGGCGCCCATGGTGGGCGCAGGCACCTTTATGACGCCCTACCCGGGTATTAAGGATGTGATGCCGATGGATAAAGGCGCCATCATGTTCCAGGTAGAACAGGATATTCCCAACACCAGCAAGCTGCGGGCAAAAAAACGCTATATCGCCTCCCAGGGTAATATCGAAAAAGCCAGCCGGGAAGTGACCTTAAATGAGCTCAAAGCCCAGGCCAAACGCCTGTACTATAACTGGGTCATCGCCGCGGCGCGTATACGCCTGCTGGAGCAGAATCAGCAGATCATGGAAACCATGAAGAAGATAGCGGAGGTGCGGTATCCTTATAACCAATCGCAGCTGGGCAGCATTTATAAAGCCGCCGGCAGGGTAGCGGAAAACCATAATATGATGCATATGCAGCAGGGGCTCATAGATAAAGCCAGGGCCTGGCTCAACAGCCTGATGAACCGCCCCGGCACAGAGGCCTTCGAGATAGACACTGCTTTTGCGCCCTTGTTCACGCCTGCGCCTTCTTACGATACCGCCATGCTGGCGGCTAACCGTAAAGATGTGCAAAAGATGAACGCGGGCATCGAATCCATGCAGCTGAATATTGACGCCATGAAGCTGGCCAAACGCCCGGACTTCCGCATCCGTTTTGATCATATGGAGCCGCTGCGGGCCGGTCAGCCAAGACAGTATAATATCATGGGCATGGTAAGTATCCCCATTGTGCCCTGGGCCTCTAAGATGTATAAGAATGAGGTAAAGGCCATGGAGCTGAACGTACAGTCCATGCAAATGGAAAAAGCCGGGATGCTGCAGGAAACACAGGGTATGTTGTACGGTATGGAAACAGAGATCGTCTCTATGCAGGAGCATATCCATGCTACAGCAACCAAGATCCTGCCCACGCTGCAACGTACCCTGGATGCGGATTTTCAATCCTACCAGGAAAACAAGCTGGAGTTGCCCGTGATCATTGATGCCTGGGAGGCGTTGACCATGGCGCAGACAGACCTGCTGAACGAAAAGCTCAAATTTTACGAAATGATAGTGGAATATGAAAAGGAACTATATCGTTAACATAAGCGCTGTTTTGCTGTTATCCGCTTGCGGGCAGGGACCACAACCTGCCGCGCACGATCATCAGCACATGCAGGCGGAAAAACCGGATACCAGCCTGGCGCCACTGCTGCAACCGGTAAACGAACAGGTCCTCTCACAGGTAGGCGCCGTACAACCGGAAAAAGCACACAGCATTGTGCTAAAGGAGATAAAAGGCACAGTGGTATATGATACCCGCAGCGAAACTGGCATCGCCAGCCGGGTAAGCGGCCGTATAGAAAAGTTGTACATCAAATACAATTATCAGCCCGTAAAAAAAGGCCAGCTGATCATGCAGGTATATGCGCCGGACCTGGTAGCCGCGCAACGCGAACTGCTGTTTATACAGGCGGCTAATGATAATCCCTCCCTTTTGGAAGGCGCTAAACAACGCCTGTTGCTCATGGGTATGAATGCACAACAACTGGCCCAGGTAATGCAGACCCGTCAGCCGCTGTACCGGGTAAATGTATACAGCAATGCCAGCGGATATATTATCGACAAGGCTGCACAACCAGCCCCTGCCTCCGTTACCGCCGCGCCTCCTGTCGGTGATAACATGGGCATGGGCGCTGCTACTCCCGCCACGGCGGCAGCCCCGGTTGCCAATACCCCGGTATTATTACGCGAAGGCCAGTACGTAAACGCCGGCGAGAACCTTTTTACCATTTACAAAGCAGATAAACTGGTAGGCGAATTTGCCCTGGAACCGGTAACCGCCAGCTATATCAGCAAGGGACAATCCCTGGTGCTGCAAAGCGCTTCCGGCAACGGCGATGGTATAACAGGTACCGTAGGCCTTATACAACCGGTATTCCGCAACGGTGAGAATTTTACCCTGGTAAGGGTCTACCTGCAGGGGCAACCCTTTAATGCCGGCACATTATTGACCGCCCGCATACCAATAACGGTCTCGGGTGGCTGGTGGCTGCCGGCAGCCGCCGTACTGCAACTGGGCAGCCGCTCCGTGATCTTTAAACAGGAAGGCACAGTATACAGGCCCGTACCAGTGACCACCGGCCTCCGTGAGAAAGGCCAGGTACAGGTACTGGATAGCATTGCCGGCTGGAACATAGCCCGCAACGCTTATTTTCTCGTAGATAGCGAGAGTTTTATTAAAGTAAAAGAGTAACGCACATGCAACGTATCATCCAATTACTCAGCATAGCGGCGCTTATATTTTTCAGCGCCTGCAGCAGTGATAAAAAAACGGCGCATACCCATGCGGAGCAGGTTAATTACACCTGCCCCATGCACCCGCAGGTGGTGCAGCACGGTCCGGGTACCTGTCCCATTTGCGGTATGGACCTGGTGCCCGTAAACACCGGCGGCGGCGCGCAGGAACTAATGCTGGACCAGAACCAGATGGCATTGGCCAATATTTCCACCATGGTGATAGGCGCCGGTAACCTGGACCAGTACAAACGCCTCAACGGCCGCCTGGTCACAGACCCGCAGCGTACGGCTTACGTGAGCAGCCGGGCCGCTGGCCGTATAGAACAACTGTATGTAAAAGAAACTGGCGTAGCCGTACGTAAAGGACAGCCCTTGTACCGCATTTATGCGGAGCAGCTGGCCGCCCTGCAGCAGGAATACCTGGTGGCTACCGCCCAAACGGCCGCCTTCCCGGATAATGCCCGCTTTCAGCAGATAGAGGCCGCTGCCCGCCAGAAACTCCTGCTGTACGATGTACCGGCTGCCACGCTGGACCGCATCAAACAACAGCAGAAAACAGATCCCTATCTTACTTATACCTCGCCGGTGAATGGAGTAGTAGCGGCGGTATCCGTTACAGAAGGGCAATATGTAGGAGAGGGGAGCACCATCCTGCAGCTGGAAGATTATGATCAGCTATGGGTAGAAGCCGATGTATATCCCGCAGAGCTTAGCCAGGTAAAGACCGGCCAGCAGGTAAAGGTAACCGTTAGCGGTTGGGAGAACGAACCGGTGGATATGCAAATAGACTTTATTACCCCCGCCCTGCAAAGTGGTACCCAGCTGGCGCAGCTACGAGGTGTGATCCGTAACCGGGATCACCGCTGGCAGCCGGGCCTGCAGGCCAACATCTTACTGCCGGCTGCCTCCCGCAGCAATGTGCTCACCCTGCCGGTAGACGCCGTGATCCGCGATGGCAAAGGCGCCCATGTATGGATAAAAAAAGGCGCAGACCATTTTGCCCCGCGCGTAGTGAAAACAGGCACAGAGACGGCGGACCAGGTAGAGATCACCACCGGCCTGCAGTCCGGCGATACAGTAGTGGTAACCGGCGCATATCTGCTTTACAGCGAATATGTATTGAAGAAAGGCGCTAATCCATTAGCAACACATGCACATTAATTTTTTAACGTAAATAAAAGATCCGATCATGTTACAACACGCCATTAAAACAGCATTACCCGTATTGGCCGTTATATTACTGGCCGCCTGCGGAAACAGCCAGCAACAACAACAACAACAACAGCAACAACAGCAGCAACAACAAAAAGAGCAACAGGAGCATCAACAGGCTGCCGCCGCCCCCGTACAATTAAAAGACGAAAAAGCCCAGGCAGTTTACCAGCACTACGTACACCTGACCACTGCCCTTATCAATAGCGACGCTAATGAAGCTAAAGTAGCCGGTACAGCCATCGAAGCAGGCGCAAAGGAGCTGCCGGGCGGCGCAGCAATCGCTAAGAGCGCACAGCAGATTGCCCTGGCTGGCTCTCTGGAGGCGCAACGTACACAATACATCGCCCTTAGCAGGGAAATGATCGCATTGGTTAGATCAACCGGTTTAAACAGCGGTGAGCTATATGTAGATTCCTGTCCTATGGCGAATGATAGCAAGGGCGCCGCGTGGTTGTCTGCCAGTAAGGAAATTAAAAACCCTTATTTTGGAGAGGAAATGATGACCTGCGGGCAGGTGAAGGAGACGATAAAATAATATTCATAAAAGAAAAGTGAATGGACATGCCGTTCATTCACTTTTCAAATGATTTCTTTTTCCGTAATTAGAGGTTAGTGCAGATCCAGGAAGTGGTAGTGCCGCCACAAATGATGATGAAAGTGATGGGCAGTGTACGTTGCTGTGCTGCTTCATTGTTCGGGCGGCTCAGGCTGGATACTTTGATCTTTGTCAGCTGTAATTTGGGTTGGGACGTTTTCTTTTTCATGGTTTCTTTATGGTTATTTGATGAATAATAGTCAATTTACCACAAAAGCCGGCAAGGGGTGATCCCTTAAAAAAACGCGTCTGAAAGGAAAATTAAGATACCTTAATCGCCATTTAGCATGCAGTTGATAATGAATTAAGAAAGAATGATCATTGACGATGATTTGAGCAGAAATACTATTTTTTTATGTACGAACCATCTCAGAAAATATGTATAACGACGAAGGAGATTTGCCCGGAGAAAGCACACTCAGTTAGTATGCCCTTTCAGATTCGCTATGTTTAAATTCAAAACCCGAGTATAATGTCAAAGCATAAAATGTTGCTAAGCCTCCTGTTAACCTTATCTACATTGCTCCCGCTGCATGCCCGGGCCCAGGGAAATGATGCGGATACCATCAGGCAAGAGCTGCTGCATACCCTGCATGCCCTTCCCGCGTTTTCTTACCCTTATGGGTCCCCGATCTTGCTGAAACAGTTTCCGCAGCAATGGCACAATGTTACCCCAACGGGCACGCCCTATTACCTAACCACCTATATCGATACGCTGAGTATCTTCACTTATCAGGATTTTTCTACCGGAGGCCGGTATGCCGTTCCACTGAAAGAGCTCCCCAGGGATGGGGTCTTTCCGCCGCAATTTCTGCACAAGCTGGGATTGAAACCCATAGGCGATACTGCCTCATTGATGATACGGAAGATAACAGAAACAGCAGGCGTAACTATCTATTCAGCAATAGTGCTGGAGGATATTCCTTGCCCCGCATGCGAATATAAGCCGCAGCAGCTCATTAATATGTTATTTACAGTATCAGGCAACAAGATTATCAGCAGGTTAGTCATCACTTACATCAACGGAGATGACCTGCAACGGAAGGAGCGCTATGGCTATATTGACGGACAGGGTAATATTTTTATTAAGGACTTTTTCAGTGACGAATTGGATGGGCATTTTCTTAAGCAGGAAAGATGGCATGTTACGTCAGAAGGTATTTTTGGAAAGGATCAGTAAATTTAGTTAAGGTGCTTATATGCTCTCCAGACTGCTCCCGTGTGGTGTAGTTAGTACAGGGTTTCCCTTTTTCATTAAGGTATGATTGATTTTAATGCGATCAGCAGCATCTCTTTCTGTTTGCCTTTCAGTTTGATCGACCCCAGTGTCTGCGTGGCAAAATTGCCAGCCAGCCGCAGGGAGGCCGCCAGATCGCCGGAAACGATTACCTCCTGGTTAAACTCTTTACACATATCCTGTATACGCGAGGTGGTGTTCAAGACATCGCCGGAATAAGTGATATCTCTTTTAATGATGCCTACTTCACCGGCTACCACCTTGCCGCAGTGGATACCAGCCTTAAAAATAGGAGTTACCCCGTACAGCTTCATATACTTGTTATTTAGCTGTAGCAGGTGGTATTTGATATCAAAAAAACATTGTACACATTTGCTGTTCTGTATACCATCGTCATGCTTCCAGGCTACGATCACTTCATCACCTACATACTGGTATATTTCTCCTTTATTATCCAGGATTGGATTGGTAATGTCTGTAAAGAGGTCTTTCAGGAACGCATGGTATTTTTTGTCGCCCAGTTTTTCTGCTATCGTAGTAGAGGAATTCAGGTCCAGGAACATGAAGATCTTGTTTTCTTCCTTAGGCGTATTGTACTTGCCCCGCAAAATATTCCAGAAAACGCCCTGTCCGAATTTATTATTGATCTGCAGGAATAGCTGCGTAATAGCCACTATCACGCCCCAGATCATACAGTTCTTTAGTATCCGGAACGGGTCCGAGGGGATGGCAAATAACCGCAGCACTACATTTACGATCGCCACCACCCCCAGGAAGGACAATACCACCGTGAGAATGGTATAGCCATAAGACTTGTCCCGGAACTTCACATTTACATAAAAGACCAGCAGGCTGCCGCCCAGTAATGCGCCTATCAGGGCGGCGCCCATATTAATGGCCACGGCTTCGGCAATACTGTATTTAGGCACAGGGGTTACCGCATTGGTGGTGGAAAGCGCGAGACGGTCATATAGGGGGATAAAAAAGCCTATTATCAGCCATATGACCGTAATGATCCCCAGCTGCCGCAGTTTGTAAGAAGTCCTCCTGTTCATCATCTTAAAGGGAAGATTTGCTTACCCAATATATCCATTTTTTCCGGTAGTTACCTCCAGGTAACTGGTTACATAGAGGGAATCCATGGGGATCATGCCTGGACTGTTCGGTAAGTTTGCCCCGGATTAAAACACCGGAAATGAAAGCGAATACAAACCCGCTGTTATGTGATCCCGAGACCGGGATCTGCGAAATACCAGCAACTGGGCAGGATGGAAAGACGCAAAATGTTACTGCTGAAAATAAACCTGTTAAAATAGTCTACTTTACGGATCCTATATGCTCTTCCTGCTGGGGGATAGAACCGCAGTTAAAAAAGCTAAAGCTCGAATACGGCCGGGATATAGAGATCAACTATCATATGGGAGGCTTATTGCCCGACTGGAGCTATAATAGCGGTGGTATAAGCAAACCATCAGATGTAGCGCATCATTGGGACGAAGTAAGCCTGCATTACAAAATGCCAATTGATGGGGATGTCTGGCTCGCAGACCCGCTTGACTCCTCTTATCCTCCTTCCATCGCATGTAAGGCCGCTCAGCTGCAGGATAAATTGAAAGCCGTTGCCTTTCTCAGGGCGCTGCGGGAAATGGTGTTCCTGCAAAAGAAAAACATCACTAAATGGGAGTATATAGAACAAGCCGGCACACAAGCGGGCTTAAATACCCAGCAATTGAAGGCTGATTTTGAAGGTAAAGCCAAAGAATTGTTTAATGAAGATCTTGCCCTGGCCAGAAAACTAGGCGTAAGAGGCTTCCCCACCTTATTTGTTTCCAACGCTTCCGGCGATACCGAAATAATCTACGGCGTTAAACCATATGCCAACTTCGAGGCCGGCATAAAAAAGGTGTTCGCGGGCGCTGAAAAAGCCGTTTATGCCAGAGATTGGAAAAGCCTGTTTGCCGTTTATCCCACACTCACCCTGCGGGAGTTTGCTGAACTTAGTGACATGACTTTTCAGGAAGCGGAACAGCGGCTGGTAAATTTGGTGAAGGAAGATCAATTGACCGTTTTCGAGAGTAAAAATGGCGCGCTCTGGATCAGGAAGTAAAATTATTGGCCGGACAGGCCAGACGTTTATTTTATCAGCATTTATTAGCTAGCCGCGGGATATTCATCTCGCGGATTTTGATCACTGAGGCAGCTTTTTTAGCAAAGATGTCCGATAGGCCATTCCCCACTTGGCAATTTCATCAATGATCGGCTCCAGTGTCTTGCCATACTCAGTGATCTCATATTCTACTGTTATGGGTTTAGTATTGCAAACCGTGCGGCTAATGAGCTGGTTCACCTCCATGTCCTGCAATTCCTTTGACAATACTTTTGGTGCAATGCCTTCCACCTCCCGGAGCAGATCCATAAAACGCAATTTGTTCCCCTCTATAAGGGTGCCAATGATATGTAATTTCCATTTTCCGGATAAGATCTCCATGGCGTCTTTGATGGCCAGGATTCTTGTTTTACAGGGAGGTGTGGTGTTTAGTACCGGCTGCTTTTTCATACTGATTTGAGTTTGACGATAACGGCAGCGCAAAATTATTGTTTTTTACGGGTAGAGGAAGCATTAAAAACAGTAAAGGGGGCGTTAAAATAGCAGCATCTCTTTATTATCTTTAGCAGATTATCGAAAGCAGACAATATCCCTATGACAAAATACCAGGCAATTGTATTTCTTTTATTTCCGTTGATAATAAGCTGTAATTCATCTGATCAGCCGTCAGCAGGAATTTCCAGGGATTTTCATCTGCCTGTTGTAATACAATCCCCCACGACAGATACGATCGAATACAAGAAAATGGATTGCATTAACGAAGAAACTTTCATTTTTGGAGGTAAGCATAAATTTACAGATACACTCTCATTGGGCGAGCGTTTTCTATTGGACGATACCATACCGAAAGTAGATATTATAAAAGAGCGCAGCCATCCTTCACCCAGTGATACCCTTTCCACCGATGGCTTTCAAATTTTCATAGATTATGCGAGATCTGTTCATTATAAGAATGAATACCATCCATACGGCCTTTATTATTTTCCTATCTATGTAGTGAACGAGACATCCTCAACAAAGGTCTTCTATGGGAAAGATAATTACGCTTTCGGTATTCAGGAAGCTATATATCGGGAGGACTGGTCCTGGCGGCCTATTGAAGGTAAATCATTTGATTTTTGCGGAAATGGACATTTCGGGCTCAAAGTGCACCCGGGAGAGTTTGTTTTGCTGCTCGCTTTAAAATATCAGGGTGAAGATAAGAACATGATGCGGGTCAGGCTGGAAATAGGCGAATCTTTATACATCTCCAGGTCTTATGAAGGTACATTTAGCAGTAACCAATTCAAGTTATCTCCACGCTTCCTCAGGTACTTAAAAGACCCCGGGACAGGCCTTTCTCCATGGCACTTTTGCGGCTCGGTGCCGGTGGAACTTGATAAAAATTGATTGTTTGCGTTGAAAAGTAGCGGCTATCGTCCTTGATCATATTACTCTACGGAGGCGCCTCAAAGTCCGTCTTTGAAATGACGGATGAGGAATTTGAACAAGCCGCCCAAAATATCCTCAGGCGGGCCAAGGAAAAGGCATTTTCCGAAGGATTACCGATTTATTTTGGTAGAAATGGCAAACTAATGGCGGAGTATCCCGATGGACGGATTGAGGAAGTAAAAAAAGAGCTATGAACAAAAGAACGATAAACAAACTTAATATTCCCCTATAACTCCATCCCAGACCTCCCCGTTCCTAATTCATCCGCTATCGGTTTCTTCTCCCCACTCATTTCCGCCCTCACCTTCGGCAAACTCTCCGGATACCGCTCCTGTACAAACGCTATCATCCTTTCCCTCAAAAAACACCTTAGATCAAACGCCTGCCCAGAATTCACCGCGCTGATCAACAACCTAACCTCCATCGTCCTATCCGTCGCATTGGTCACCTGCATCACCTTTACCCGTTTATCCCATAACGGATGATCCGTCACCAATCTTTCAAACTCCGCCCGCAGCGCATCCACCGGCGCACTATAATCCAGGTATAAAAACACGGTTCCCAGGATCGCAGAGCCCGTCCGCGTCCAGTTCTGAAAAGGCTTCTCTATAAAATAATTAATAGGCAATATCAATTTCCGCTGGTCCCAGATGCCCAGCACCACATACGTCAACGTAATCTCTTCCACGCGTCCCCATTCCCCTTCTACGATCAGTACATCATCTATACGTATCGGCTGTGTAAAAGCGATCTGCAATCCCGCCAGGAAATTAGCCAGGGAACGCTGCGCCGCAAAACCCACAATAATACCGCCTACGCCTACGCCGGTCAGCAAACCGGTACCTATCTTGCGCAGGCTTTCAAAGCTGAGTAATACCGCGCAAACTACCAGTATAACGATCACACTAACGGATAATTTCCGGATAAACTGCAGTTGGGTCCGTATCTTCCGCTCCCGCAGATTATTCGATTTTTTAAGGTCATACGCATGTACTACATAGTCTTCAAACACTTTTACAATGCCGATCAGAATATAGCCAAAAGTGATGATCAGCAGTACTTCCACAATGGAGCTGAACACTGTCAGCTCTTTGGGCCGGAGCTCCATCAAAGGAAGGAAAGCGTTCAACATCAGTACCGGCAAAAAATAAGTAACCGGTGTGCCTAAACGTTTCAGTATTGAACGTATGACAGAATATTCTTCTACCGGCGCTTTGGCAGAGCGGTGCAGTACTAACGATAATAACCCTTTAATGGCAAACCCGGTGATCAGCGCACAGGCTGCCAAAATGATATTCCCTAACCAAGAGGGCAAATGGCTCAATGATTGTTGTATTTGGTCCAGCATACACTACAAATATAAGCTCATATGGTATAGTGTTTGTGCCCTTATTTGAGTAATAAAACTGTTAACTATGGGAAAAGATAGAGAAGGAAAATTCATTCCGCTTAAAGGAAAACCCTCCGGCTCCGGCCGCGAAGCCAGGTTGGGATTAAGGCCCACTATTGACGAAGAAGGATTAAAACGAGATGAGGAAATGACCGCCAGATATACCAGTGGAGAAGATGAACTGGCGCCTAATGTACACATGCGGCACCCTAACAGGAATACCGCAAAAGGAGAGGAGGAGGAATACGCCTCACAGTCTAATTACAAAAAACAGCAGGTTGCCGGCCAGGCTGAACCTTTGCCCGGTAACCTAACCCGGGAAGATTTCACCACAATTGCAGCATATCATGCTACAACCGGGTACTGCATTACTTTGTATATGCCTACACACAGATCCGGTGTGGCAGTAAATGAACAGCAGGATGCCATCCTGCTAAAGAAATTACTTCAACAAACCCAGCAGCAGCTGGTGCAGAAAGGTTTATCCGCAGATGAGGCAGAAGCCGTATTGCAACCAGCCTTTAACCTCCAGCAGGATAGCAGTTTCTGGCGCGGCCAGGAACATGGCTTAGGCCTGTTTATCGCAGACGGGTATTTCAAATATATACAGCTGCCAATGAGTGTGGCGGAACAATGTTATATCAACCACTCGTTCCATATCGGCGCCCTGCTGCCATTGCTCACCAATAAGGAACATTTTTATGTACTGGCGCTCAGCAAGCATAAAGCCACCTTATATGAAGCAGATGCATTTGGTATGTGGGAAGTACCGGTGAATGGGATGCCAAACGGTATGGATGATGTAGTGCATTTTGAAGAGAAAGACGGTAAAGATTTTTTCCGTACAGGAGGCGCAGGCCCCGGCCAGGGCGCTAATTATCACGGTATGGGCGCAGGCCGTCCGGATGATAAAGAAAACATATCCATGTATTTTGACGAAGTGGATGAAACCCTTTGGAAAGAGGTGCTGTCCACCAAAAATACGCCGCTGCTCCTGGCCGCCGTGGACTATATGATACCTATTTTCAAAAAACGCTCAAAGTACAAACACATGATGGATGATGCGCTGATAGGTAACTACGAACACGGGCGCATAACAGACCTGTATGAAAAAGCGAAGGAAAAAATGCAGCCGTATTTTGAACAGCATTGCCGGCAGGCCCTGGAACGATACGCTAACAACAGTGCTAATGGCCGCACTTCTTCTGTATTGGCGGATGTGATACCTGCCAGTTATTACGCACGCGCAGACGTATTGTTCATCCAAAAGGACGCACAGTTATGGGGCGCTTTTGATGAACAGCGTAACGACCTGCAGCTGCATGATACAGAACAACCCGGGGATGAATGCCTGGTGAACGCTACTGCCGCTAAAGCCGTGGAAACCGGCGCGGAAGTATTTATGTTAGATAAACATCAGATGCCTGCAGATAGCCCTATGGCGGCTATTATGCGGTATTAAGGGACTAACCCGTTGAATGAAAGGCTGTCTTAAAGTGGTGCTCAACGGCACCTTCACTTTTAAGACAGCCTTCTTTTTTAACCGTTCTGTTCGTTGGTAAAAATTCCCTATTTTCGCATTAGATGAACCTTTGGAAAAATATCATTAAGAGCCCTACCTGATGCTTCCCCGCCCAACCCGGGCGTTCATTTCCCATTTTATTATATCACCATTAAACAAAGGCGCTCCGCCAGGGGTTGTCTTGTATACCTGTATCTAATACCTGACACTACATATGAAAACAATTATAGAGCCTTTTAAAATAAAGGCGGTAGAGCCTATTTACTTTACTACCCGTGAAGAGCGCATCCGGATTCTGCAACAGGCGCATTTTAATCCCTTCCTGATCCATGCGCGGGATGTGATCATAGACCTGCTTACAGACAGTGGCACCAGCGCCATGAGCAGTGAGCAATGGGCCGGTATCATGCGCGGCGATGAGAGTTATGCCGGCAGCGACAGTTTTTTCCGGTTTGAGACCTCTGTACGCAATATCACAGGCATGCCCTATATCATTCCCACACACCAGGGCCGTGCGGCAGAAAAGATCCTTTTCAGCATTACCGGCGGTAAGGGCAAATATTTTATAAGCAATACCCTTTTTGATACTACCCGGGCTAATATTGAGTTTTCCGGCGCGGAGGGGGTGGACCTGCTCTGTGATGAAGGTAAGCAGCCTGCATTAGTTGCGCCTTTTAAAGGCAATATGAATGTAACCGCGTTGGAGCAATTCATCCGGGAAAAGGGGGCAGAGAATATCCCGCTGGTCATTATTACGGTAACAAACAATTCCGGCGGCGGTCAGCCGGTAAGTATGGCCAACGTAAAGGCGGTAAGGGAAATATGCGATCGTTACGGCGTGCGCCTGTTCATTGACGCCTGCCGCTTTGCGGAGAACTGTTATTTTATCCGCAAACGGGAGGCGGGATATGAAAACCGTACCATTCTCTCCATTGCCCAGGAATTGTTTTCTTATGCGGATGGTTGCACCATGAGCGCAAAAAAGGACGCCTTTGCCAATATTGGCGGTTTCCTGGCCATGCGCGATGAGCAGCTGGCCATGGAATGCCGCAACCTGTTGATCATTACGGAAGGGTTCCCCACCTACGGCGGCCTGGCCGGCCGGGACCTGGAAGCTATTGCCATAGGCCTGGAGGAAGTCCTGCACGAAGATTACCTGCAATACCGTATCCGCAGCATAGAATACATCGGGGAGAAGCTGGATGCTGCCGGCGTGCCCTATATCAAGCCCACCGGGGGCCATGCTGTTTACCTGGATGCAAAGGCCTTTCTGCCCCATATCCCGCCCCACGAGTATCCCGGACAGGCATTATGCGGCGCCTTATATGTGGAAGGAGGGGTACGTGGCGTAGAGATAGGCTCCGTTATGTTTGGTAAATACGGGCCGGATGGGGCACTGGTTCCAGCGCCTATGGAGCTGGTAAGGCTGGCCATTCCCCGTAGGGTATATACCCAAAGCCATATAGATTATGTAGCTGAGGTGATTGTGGAGGTGTTTAACCGGCGGAATAACATCAAGGGGTATAAGATCACTTACGAAACGCCGTTATTGAGGCATTTTATCGCGCATTTTGAACAGCTCTGAGGCGGGTAATTGCATCGCAACTGCATCGCAACGTTACACCCTACCACCAAATGCGGGCTACTATAAGTACCGATGGTCAGCAGGTAAAGTTGCCTTGCCATATTATTAAACAATCGGCTGCTCCTGTACTACATGGGCGGCCGTTTTATTTGCTGCTAAGGGCCGTTGCAGCACTTTCTCCATAGCTGCCAGCACAACGCCCAGGTCGTGTGACTGTGCCGCCGGTATGGTCAAGTGCAGTGATGCATCCAGCGGGGCCCAGCGATCCGGATCTGAAAAATGCGAGAACACTACTACGCTGGGCGTCTGCAACGCTGCTGCTACATGCGATACGCCGGTGTCATTGCTTAGCAGGGCGGCTGCCCCACGGATCAGCACCGCCAGTTCGCCAATACCGGTATGGCCTATGCTTGCCACCAGGTCAATAGCCCGGTATCGCATCTGATCGGCCACCGCTTTGGTCAGGGATTGCTCCTCCTTGGAACCGGTGACCAATATTTGATAACCGGCTGCCGCCAGCGTATCGCCTATGGCGGCAAAATTAGCGGGTGACCAGCGCCGCCGGCAATCCCGTGCGCCAGGGTGCAGGCATACATACTGTCCGGCTGTCAGGTGCAGGCGCTGCATGATCTTATCAGCCGCGGCATATTCACTGGTGGTTACAGGAAATTCCAGTGCTGTGCCCTGCAGGGGAACGCCAAGAGCATGCACCACTTTCAGCAACCGTAGTATCTCGTGCTCGCTTTCCGTCATAACAGGGAATAGCTGCTCATCCGGACAGTAAGCGCCTTCCAGCCGCAGGCCAGCGGTCCGTTTCCCGCCCAGCAGCTCGCAGAGCTCATTGGTATGCGTGCCATTGCCCTGTAATTGCAGCACCAGGTCATATTGCTGCAATTGTGCATCTGTCAGAAAACGGGTCACCCTGGACAGTACCGGCTTTTGTTCCGGCAGCCCCGGCCAGCCGGGAAACTCCACAAAATGATCGAAATAATGCCGGAACCGGGTGGCAAACCCCTTTTGCCCCGGCAATCCTATCAGGGTGATGGTCGCCCGGGGATAAGCCTTCTTCAGTGCCCGCACCGCCGGGATCAGACAAATCAGGTCGCCCAGCTGAAGGGCCCGCAGTATAGCTATCTTTTTGATCTGGCTCATAGTTGGTCTGTATCCTTATAAATAATATACTAAATATACCCGCCGCTGGTTTTAACAACCGGCGGTGGCTTAAAGTTTATCATACCTTCGCAATAGGCCTGTCCGTCATGGGTTGCTAATGATCGGTGACCCGCTACGGTCGCCACTGCCAATAGGAAAGCCCTCATTGTTCAAGCCGTTCAGGCGGCCGGACATTACATTACTCACCACTTTTTCCCAATCTTTCGCAAACCGCTCTATATTAAATGACCGCATCGCTACTTTCCGGCCTTCTTCTCCCATACGGGCTGCCTGTTCCGGGCGGCGCAGCAGCCACTGCATCTTCTCGGCCAGGCAGTTTATATCCGTATCAATGAAGCCGGAATGCCCGTTACGGATGACAGTAGCCAGTTCCGTGGTCGCTAACCCTACTACCGGTAATCCTAGCATCATCGCCTCAAGAAGCGCCAGCCCAAGGCTGGTATACCGGATGGGGTGAAAGTAGAACCGGTACTGCGCTATAAATGCCGGTAATACGGGATGCAGTACTTCTCCCAGTCCGCCGGCGGCTTCAGCCTCCAGGCCCACCAGGTCTAGCGGTACCTGCCGGGCCAGCTCCTGGTAAATGTCCAGCCCAAGCCGGCGCCCCCGCTGGGCCAGGTTGTTCACCACTACAATACCTTTTTCCAGTTGCCCGGTATAATGCACATCCGGCGGTACGGTCACCCCATGGGGGATCACCGTGTTGGGGGTGCGGTTATTATCCCACATCAGCTTATTATAATGTGTTACATGCACCAGCAATACATCAGGATCATCTACAATGTGTTTGGTGTCAGTAGGATGCTCCTGGGGCGGGTCATGTTCCAGGTAGATCCGGGGCAGCTGCAGCTGTTCCTGCGTTAGGGCCGTATACTGGTCCGTAAGGTAATTCCGTGAGTTCTGGTAAAGGATGCAGTCAAATGAGGCCTTGGGTATGTCTTCCAGGGGTATCTCATATACGTTCCCGCCAAAAGGGAAGGTTGGCCCCCTGCCAATATAGCCCGTTGACCGGGTCTCATCCACCGGGAGATAGATATCAAAATTTGCTTGTGACAGATAATATAGATAACTGCCGTGAACATGCCAGGTAAAAATCTTGGGTCTTGATGACATAACTGGAAGCGTGTTTTATCGTGATATGGGTATACTGCCGCTTTATCCGGCCTCAATTAACGCGCCAGTTGTGCCAAAGGGGAGGAGGCCCATTTTTCGCCAACGGGACAGTAGATAATTTTACCCATTGCTGAAGTATAATAATCCCATTTTATTTGATTCAGATAATCAATTACTTACAAATTATCTCCAATAAAATTCAATTAAACATTTGTTTAACTTAAACAAACGTTTAATTTTGTGTCCGAATTAAGTGTTTAACAACATTTGAAATCATGGAGGAAGCGATAATGGATTTTAATCAAAAACAACTACAGATCCTGGACACGGCGGAGCGGCTTTTTGCGATGCGCGGGTTCGATGGGGCGTCTGTCAGGGACATTGCGCAGGAGGCAGATGTGAACATCGCCATGATATCTTACTATTTCGGTTCTAAGGACCGGCTTATAGAGTCAATTTTTCTCAGCCGTGTGATGGATGTAAAGCGCAGTCTGGACGAGCTGGTAAAGAATAAAGAATTGGCCCCACTGGAGAAAATATACCGGCTGATAGACATGTTCGTGGCTAAGATCACAGACCGCCCTAGTTTTTGCCGGATAATGGTAAGAGCGCAGGCAACACAGGAAGGTGTGGCTACAGAGCTGATCATGGAAGTGAAGAAGCAGATGTATGATATGATCAAAAAGCTGTTTTCAGAAGGACAGAAAAAAGGGGTGTTCAATAATCATGTAGATCCCCTGATGATGGTAAATACCCTCGTAGGTACTACCAATCACATGATCATCTCTGAGAAATTTTTGCGGAAACTATGGAACATGGAGGCCACACAGGATGAAAAGTTCCGTCTTACCCTGAAAGAAAAAATAAGTGCTCATTTAAAAAATTTGTTTAAAGTAGTATTAACCAATGAATGCTAGGAGTTTATACAGACCGTCATGGATAATGTTCCTGGGAATGCTGCTGGCCTGGAGTTTACCAGGAGAAGCACAAACCAGTAAAAGCCTTTCATTGAATGAGGCAATTGAATTAGGTATAAAGAACAGCAAACAGCTTAAATTAAACCAGACGAAGATCACCTCAGCCCTGAATGCCGTAAAATCAGCCAACGCTGCACAATTGCCGGAGGCCAGCGTATCAGGGTCCTACCTGCGCATCAACCAGCCCAATGTGGATCTGAAAATGAAATCAGACGACAACAACGGCGGGGGCGGCGAAAGCTTCCCTAAGGTAGACCAGGTAGCCTATGGTTTAGCCACCGTAACAGTGCCCCTGTTTTCAGGCTTTAAATTACAGGCCGGCAAAGAATCTGCCCGCTATTTGGCGGAAGCCACTAAACTGGATGCAGATCATGACCGCGAAGCAGTGATCCAGAACACCGTAGCCGCTTACAGCAACCTGTATAAAGCTACCGTAGCCGTGAACCTGGTACAGGAAAACCTTAAACAGTCACAACAGCGCGTAAGCGATTTTGTGAGCATGGAGAAGAATGGCATCATGGCCCGCAACGATCTGTTAAAGGCGCAACTGCAACAGTCCAATGTTGAAGTAGCCTTAACCCAGGCAGAAAGCGACCGGAATATAGCCAATGTAAATATGGATATACTGCTGGGCCTTCCGGAAGATACCAAATTGGAACTGGATACCACTTTCCTGGGAAACAACGGCGCCACAGAAAAGAATGTGATCGAGTGGGAACAGCTGGCCGTGCAAAAGCGTAAGGACGCTGCCTCTCTGCAGGCGCACGAAAAAGCCGCCAACGCAGATATTAAATCTGCTAAGGCAGATTACTATCCTTCACTGGCGCTCACCGGCGGTTATGTAGCAGCATATATCCCCAACGTAATTACGGTCACCAATGCAGTAAACGTAGGCGTAGGCCTGAAATATAACCTGTCTTCCCTGTGGAAGACCGGAGACAAGGTAGAAGATGCAAAGAACAGGCTTAAGGCAGTACAGATCAATGAAGAGATGCTAACGGATAATATTCACCTCCAGGTGAATCAGGCCTACGAAAACTACGTTGTAAGCCGCAAGAAGATTGACATGTACGAAACGGCAATCGAGCAGGCGGATGAGAATTACCGCATCACAAAGAACAAGCACACCAACAGCCTGGCAACCACCACTGACCTGCTCGAAGCAGATGTCGCGGAACTGCAGGCCAAACTGAACTACACCTCTGCACGCGCAGACGCCGTAGTGGCTTATAATAAGCTGCTCCAGGCAGCAGGTGTACTGGGAGAGAATAACTGAGCTATAACAAACAAGTAACTAAACAACAACTAATTTCAATTTAAGGTCTTTATGGAAACAAAAGCAAATGAAGTAAGATCTGCCAGCCATAAATCAGATAACGGCGCAGCACAGGAGCCTGCTCCTAAGAAAAGGAACCCGCGTTTCATTATCATCCTGGGTGTGCTGGTGATCGGTGGTGCGATCTTCGGTATCAAAACTTATGTACATGGTCTGCATCACGAAGAAACAGATAATGCACAGATTGATGCAAATGTGAGTCCCGTGATCCCCCGTGTGAGCGGTTATGTGAAAGAGATAAGAGTAAAGGATAACCAGCAGGTAAAAAAGGGTGATACCCTGATCGTACTGGACGACCGTGACCTGGTGATAAAGGTACAACAGGCAGAAGCCGCCATGGCTGCAGCAGAGGCGAACGTAGGTGTGGCAGAAGCCAATACCACCACTTCCCGCGCAAACATCGTGTCTTCCCAGGCAAATGTAGCTACGGTAGATGCGCAGATAGAAGCCGCTAAAGTAAACCTCTGGCGCGCCTCTCAGGACTATGACCGTTATGCTAACCTGATAAAGGATCACTCTATCACACAACAACAATACGAGCAGGCCCTGGCCGCTAAACAAACAGCTGAGCGTCAGCTGCAGGTATTACAGGAGCAAAAAGCGTATGCCGCCCGTCAGACCAGCGTAGTATCCTCTCAGAGCGATGCCACCGCTAAACAGATCAGCGCCGCGCAGGCAACGATCAAAGAACGTCAGGCAGATGTGGACAACGCTAAACTGAACCTCTCTTATACCGTGATCACCGCGCCGGAATCCGGCAGGGTATCTAAAGTATACGTACAGTCCGGACAGTACCTGCAGGCCGGCCAGTCCCTCTTCAGCATAGTATTGGATAACGCAATATGGGTAGTAGCCAACTTCAAGGAAACACAGCTGGACAGGATGAAGGTTGGACAGAAAGTGAAAATCCATATTGACGCCTTCCCGGAAAAAGACCTGGATGCCCATGTAGCATCTTTCTCCCCGGCCACCGGCGCACGTTTTGCCCTGCTGCCCCCGGATAACGCCTCCGGTAACTTTGTAAAAGTAGTACAACGCCTGCCCGTGAGAATAGAGTTCGATAACCCGGAAGATGCAGTAGTGAAACAACTCCGCGCCGGCTTGAACGTACTGGTAGACGTACATCTTGACTAATAAAGTACTAAGACTGATTTTATGACACAACAGGCATCATTGGTAGAATACGGAGCGCGCAGGGTGATCATCACCATTACCGCGATATTCTGCGCGCTGCTGGAAATAGTGGATACCACTATCGTGAATGTGGCCCTGAATGATATGAAGGGCAACTTGGGTGCTACGGTAAGTGAAGTGGGCTGGGTAGTAACTGCCTATGCCATCGGTAACGTGATCATTATACCCATGACCAGCTGGCTGGCGCAACAGTTCGGACGCCGTAACTATTTCGCGGTATCCATTGTAATATTTACTGTGTCATCCTTCTTATGTGGTAATGCCAGCGTGCTCTGGGAACTGGTACTGTTCCGGTTCATCCAGGGGGTAGGCGGTGGCGCCCTGCTGGTAACTTCACAAACCATCATTACAGAAAGTTATCCGCCGGAAAAGCGCGGCATGGCCCAGGCTATCTACGGATTGGGCGTGATCATCGGCCCTACCCTGGGACCTCCATTGGGCGGCTATATTATAGATCACGCTTCCTGGCCTAACATTTTTTACATCAATATACCCATAGGAATAATAGCCACCTTGTTGACACTGCAATTTGTGCGTAGTCCCAAATATGCAGAAAAGAAAGCGGCGAATGAAATTGATTGGTGGGGAATAGGTTTCCTGGCCGCAGCGGTTGGCTCGTTGCAGTATGTGTTGGAACGCGGGCAGGAAGACGACTGGTTTAATGATTCAACGATCACCATCTTAACGGTGACCTCGGTTTTGAGTTTCTTCTTCTTTATCTGGAGAGAATTGGTGTACAAGAACCCAATAGTGGAACTGCGTGTGTTAAAGAATGGCAATTTACGGATCGGCACTATTTTATCGTTTATCATGGGATTTGGTTTGTACGGGTCCACCTTCATTTTACCCCTGTACACACAAGGGTTAATGGGGTGGACCGCCACGCAGTCCGGTTTGCTCATGCTGCCTGCTGCGCTTATGACCGCCTTTATGATGCCGCTCATTGGTAAAATGCTGGAAAGGGGGATTCCGCAGCCCTACCTGATAGCCGTAGGTATGATCTCTTTCTTCATCTACAGCTTCTGGGGTTATAAGATCATCACGCCGGATACCGGTAAGCCGGACTTCTTCTGGATGCTGATCGTGCGTGGTGTAGGCCTGGGCTTCCTGTTCATTCCTATCACGGCCATGTCGCTCTCCTCCCTCAAAGGGGTACAGATCGGGCAAGGCGCAGCTTTCACGGGTATGATGCGGCAATTAGGCGGTTCCTTTGGTATCGCGCTCATCACCACCTTTGTATCGCGCCGCAACCAGCTGCATCGTAATGACCTGGTAAGCTACCTGGATACGAACAACCCAACGGTGATGAACAGGATTCACGCCATGCAGGCGAACTTTATGCAAAAAGGCATGGATGCGCAAACAGCCCTTAAATCTGCTTACCAGGCATTGGAAGGCGCTATTACCAAACAACAGACCGTATTATCCTATATGGATGTATTCCTTTACCTGGGTGTGCTGTTCCTGGTCTTTGTGCCGATTGTATTACTGGTAAAATCGAATAAACAACAGGGAAAACTGGATGCATCAGCGATGCACTAATAAGATATCATGTGCGGATATGCAGACAAGCACAAGGGAAATTTTATACTGCATGTCCGCACATTCAGAAAATATTAAAGAGCGTTACTAACAGTGTAACAGTTGTAGGTTTAGGTAAAGGCCGGAATATTCTTATTCCGGTTTTTTATTTACGTAATGGGGTATTATTTTAGCAAATAATAGGATAGATATGTATTTATGGTATGAGCGTTTATATGTCCATTTGTATAAGGTAGTATATAAGATGGTTATCTCGTACATTATATAAACAAAAAGTGTGTCTACAATAAGAAGAAATTTAGGGAAGCGCTGTTACTATTTGATAGAGAAAGCCCCTTGCAAAAAATTGTTGGATATGTTATTTCAGTTGGGCTGGTCGTAGTCTCGCCGGTTGTATTTTTCATTGTTATGGTGTGGCTGGGGCATTTAGGTTCCAGCTGATCAGTACCCCGCCCTTTCCCTATATTCCCCCGGCGTACACCCCGTAAACTTCTTAAACACCGTAGAAAAATACTGCGCATTCTGGAACCCCGTCTCATAAGCAATAGCGGTAATAGACAGCTTCCCTTGCTGCAGTGCCTCCTGCGCATGCTGTATCCGGCGCTTCAGCACATAATCCAGCGGCGTTGTCCCCGTAGTCTCCTTAAACCAGTTCTTAAACCTGGACAGCGACAGTCCTGCCTGCATAGCCAGCACCGGCAGCATCACTGGCTCATCCAGGTGCGTGCTTAGGTAAGCGTCTATTTTCTCCATGCGTGCTTCCACCTTACGTACCCCTGCAGCCTGTGAGCAGCTGATAACCGCCAGCAGGAAATCTGCCAGCAGGTGTTGCACCCGTATATGATCCAGCAAGCCGGTATTTTGCGCATGATGATGGAATACCTGGTCCAGTATATGCTTTAGCCGGGTATTGCCTTTAAAATGGCGGGGTAGCTGCAGCAGCTGCCGTTTCCACTCCGTGGCCAGCTGCCCGTCAAACTGCAGGAAACGTTTCGCCTTCCCCATAGCTGCCATATTAATGATGATCCAGTACATTTCCCCCTTCTCTTCCGGGAATTCGCCGGTACCATGCAGCTCGCCAGGATAGGTAACAAACAGGTCCCCGCCTTTCACCCGGTATAAATGACCATCCACTTTATACACCTGTTCTCCTTTGCTGCAAAAGCAAAGCTCCAGCATATCACGGTGGGCATGCGTGTCCAGTGCGGCACGTGTTTGTTTATAATGATACTTGCCTAACACCGTAATATCCCTCCAGCCCCATGGCCGGAAATCAATAATATGCCGCTCTGCTGTGGAATGAATATCCAGGTCCCTGCTTTTACCCATGTATAAAATAGTATTGGAGTACAATGTTAAAATAGTTCTTAAATATACAACCTTACCTTTGAAAGGATCGTAAAAAACATATTTATGGCAATAATAACTGCATCGCAGGCCGCTGCATTTGAACGCGATGGTTACCTGGTGGTGGAAGACCTGCTCACGCAGGAGGAGATCGGTTACTATCGTGATATATACGAACAGTTCCTGGACAACAGGATCAATACCGGCAAATTCCGCTCAGACCTGGGCGGCTTTTTGGGGGATGACCAACCAGCCGCTTCCAGGGAACGCATTACGCAGATCATGCTGCCGGGCAGACTGGCGCCGGACCTGCTGCAAAAGCCGCTGCACCTAAAGACATTGGCTATGGCAAAAGAGCTGCTTGGGGAAGATATGGATCTGGATTTTGATATGCTGATAGATAAAGCGCCCTTCACCAATACGCCTACGCCCTGGCACCAGGACTGCGCTTACTGGATCAGTATGCCGGACACGCGCGCTGCCAGTTGCTGGGTAGCGTTAGACGATGCGGTGAAAGACAATGGTTGTATGTGGTACGTGCCTGGTTCCCACCGGCAGCCCGTTCGCACGCACCGTCCAGCAGGCGCCGGTGGTGGCGCGCTGATGTGTGATGCCGACGAGCAGGAGGGAGTAGCCGTAGAGATCAAGGCGGGTTCCTGTATATGGCATCACGGCGGCACCTTACACTACAGCCGCGGCAACAGTACCGTTATGCGCCGCCGTGCATACATCACCAACTTTAGGCCCGCAGCTATGGTGCAATTTGAGCGGGAGCAAGGCTTTGATCATACCGGTGAGCGGGAAGTGCGTAATACCGGCGCCCAAAGCAGTAAATAGCAAACAACCGGGCGGCTGATTATTTTTCTATATTTGTTACATACGTCATAAAACTTTATGAAGAAAAATAACGCCAAAGCTGCTGCAGGTGTAAAGGAAATTGCCAGGCTTGCACAGGTATCCATTGCCACGGTAGACCGCGTGATCCATAATAGGGAAGGGGTTTCCGAAAAAACAAAAGCGAAGATCCAGGCCATCATTGATAAGCTGGGCTATCAGCCCAATGTATTGGCGCAGCGCCTCGCATTAGCAGCCCGCGGGGCCATTAACCTGGCGGTATTACTGCCGGCTATCTCATCGGAAACAGAGTTCTGGCAGGCGCCAAAAGATGGCGTCAACAAGGCCGCCGGAGAGATCAGGCAGTACGGCGTAACCATTACCTACTTTTATTTTGATCAGAATGATGAGAACACGTTTGAAAAGCAGGTAAAGAAGATCGTGCGGGCGAGCCCGCAGGGCATATTACTCACGCCTACCTTCCCTGAGCCGGCACTGCGGCTGATAGAGCACTGCAACAACACCGGTACGCCATATGTGCTGATCAATACAGATATCCCCGGTTATGACGCTATGTCCTATATAGGACCGGAAATATTCCGCAGCGGTTACCTGGCCGCCCAGCTTATACATTACGGTATCAGGAATAATAAAAAAGTGGTGATCGCCAAAATTGCCCGGGAAATAGATAATAACTATGCCATTCTGCGTAAGGAAGAAGGGTTCCGGGCATATTTCAAGGATCACGGCTTATCAAACGGCCTGCTTACGCTGGACTCCCTGCAAACGGAATACGCGGTGGTTTCCCGCAAGCTGGCAAAGCTGATTAAACAGGAGCCGGATATTGGGGCCGTTTTTGTCACCAACTCCCGTGTATCGTTGGTGGCGCGTTTCCTGGAAGCAGCCGGCCGTAAGGATATTATCCTGCTGGGTTATGATTTTACCACAGATAACGTACAATACCTGAAAACAGGCAATATAGATTTCCTGATCTGTGAAAAGCCACAGGAGCAGGGCTACCGTGGTATTATGACGCTTTTTCAGCACCTGGTATATTCCAATACCATCGAAAAGAGTTACCTGATGCCTATTGACATCATTACCCGCGAGAACTACATTTTCTACCGCAATTAACGGGATATGACAATAGGGCATCGGCAGGTTTTATAAAAACAGTAAGGCTTATGATCGCAAACGCAGGCTTTTACAGGATGCACCTGGTTATTTCTCTCACACTGGCAAGCTTGTTTTGTCTGTCTGTTCCTATACATGCACAAAAGCTTTCACCAAAAAAAGAATATGCGGCCACCTTGCTGGCCTTAGCAGATGCGTTACTGGCCCGGCAGGCGCCGGACAGTGCGGGCGCTAACGCTGGCGGTATCTGGTGCGCGCATTGCCAGGTATGGCATACCCGCGCCGCAGAAGCTGTTTATCCCTTTACCATGGCCGCCCTTATTACCGGCAATAAACGCTACACAAAAGCGGCACAGCAGGCCGCTGCCTGGCTGTTCCGCCAGCAGCAGCCCAACGGCAGCTGGAAAGAAACACCCGAAGAATGGACCGGCACCACCACTGATCAGTTGCTGATGCTGCTGCTCTCCTATGAGAAGCTCCAACCGCAGTTAAGCCATACAAAACAACAGCAATGGCTGAGCGCCATGGATAGTGCGGCAGCATACCTCTACCGCGTAATGTCGCCGGAGTTTGCCAGCATAAACTATGTAGCCACCACTACTGCCACACTGGCCAAAGCAGGAGTACTACTACATAAGCCTGTCTATACGCAAAAAGCCATGCAGCTGGCCCGCCGCACCATTGCCAAAATGGATGAAGACGGATTCCTGAACGGGGAGGGTGGCCGTAGCCATGGTAGTAAAATGGGGGTAGACCTGGGTTATGATATGGAAATGTCTTTATGGGGCCTGGGCCTGTATGCCCGCCTTACCGCAGATACCCTGGTGGATGCCTGTGTAAAAAAAGGCCTAAAAAATCATCTCTACTTTATTTACCCGGATGGCTCCCTGGATGGCTCCTGGGGCATCCGTTCCAATAAATGGACCGGCTATGGCAGCGCTACTTCAGACGGTTGCCAGGTCTTATTCAGCCTCTATGCGGACGAGGATCCGCGTTATGCAACTGCAGGCCTGCGTAACCTGCAGTTCCTGCGCAAGAATATTACAGCCAGTGGTTTAATAGGTTACGGCCCGCAGCACGCAGCAATATTTAATACGCCGCCCTGTATCTATCCCACGTTCGCCAAAGCCAAGAACCTGGCCATGGCCTTTGCGCTGGAGACAAAGGAAACACGCACCGCGGCGCCGCTACCGGCAGATAGCAGCGGCTGGATGAAGATCTTTCCCACGCTGGACCTGGTAGAGGTACGCACACAGGAATTCATGGCTACCATCACCGCTTACCGTTATAAAGACCCTGCAGGGGCCAAAGGCAAATATATGTTCCGCCCGGATGGTGGCGCCATTAGCCATCTCTGGGCCGCCGGTCACGGTTTTATGAGCGCATCCAGCCCTACAATATACACCCGCCCGGAGCCGATGAGTTTCCCCGAAGCTCCGGGGGTGCTGCCGCTTACACCCAGGATCGAGTATACAGACAGCACCGGTTATTTTACCAACCTGTTTGAGTTTGATGGCCGCCTCTCAGCCACAGAAAAAGACAATCGTCAATATGTGGTAACAGTAAGCGGAGAACTGAAAGATAAAAACCAGCTGGGCGGCGGCGTAGGCTATCGCCTGGATTACCTGTTCGCAGATAGTATGCTGCAAAAAGAAATTACGCTCACCTATCATGATACAAGGCCCGTCGTGCACATCATAGAGCCTTTGATACATGATACAGGAATGACGTTCCAACAAAAAGATGACCGCACCATATTCATCCGCGCAGGAGAAAAACAATGGGTCCTGAAGCTCTTATCCGGGCACGCGCGCTGGATAGCAGGCCGGGAGGCAGCCCGTTACTGGACGCCTTACCCCGCGCTAAAAGCCTGGCCGCTGGAGCTGGAAATAACGCCGGGTCCACAGGCAATCAACACTAGCGTTACATACAGCCTGCAGGTGTTAAATACACAGGCGGACAAAATAAATGATTAATATCGGGTACGTACCCGAATATTTGTCTACTTTCGGTTCAAGTTCTTATCTGTCAGTAAAAGTGAAAAACGAATGCAAGTAATGCCACGAATATTCCACGCCCTGTACCTATGCTGCCTATTAATGGGCTTATCCGCTGTTGCTAATGCGCAGTGGTATGATGTAACCCGCTATGGCGCGGTAGGGGACAGTGCCACAGATAATACCAAAGCCATACAAAAAGCAATAGATGCCTGCGCCGCCACCGGCGGAAAAGTATATTTCCCCGCAGGCAAATTCCTCACCGCCACGCTTTACCTGAAAAGCAACGTGATTCTGCATGTAGCAGCTGGCGCCACCATTTTAGGCAATAAGGATACAAAACAATATCCCTACCAGGATGCCGGCATTCGTTTTTATGGGGATGAATGGGCCCGCCAAAGCCTGATCTTTTGCAAAGATCAGCAGAACGTAGGCATTGAAGGCGGCGGTACTATTGATGGCCAGGGCGCCGCATTCGTTATTAACACCACAAAAAAGCCAGACCGTTACCGCAACCGCCCTTATTTATTATGGTTCATAAACTGCAAAAACGTAAAAGTGCGGGATGTATCACTGCGCAACTCCGCCTTCTGGATGCAGCATTACCTGGGCTGCGAAGACGTATGGATAGATGGCCTGCATATTTGGAACCATTCCAATAAGAACAATGATATGATGGATATTGATGGTTGCCGTAATGTACATATCTCCAACATCACAGGAGATTCAGACGATGACGGCATTACCATCAAAAGTACATCACCGCGTATAACGGAAAACGTTACCATCAGCAACTGTGTGATCAGCAGTCATTGTAACGCGCTCAAGCTGGGAACAGAGTCTACCGGCGGGTTCAGGAACATTGTGGTAAGCAATTGTGTGATAAAACCTTCGGCGCAGCAGACTACCATTTACGGCCTGCCCGCAGGTAACGGCGGCATTTCCCTGGAGATGGTAGACGGCGGCATCATGGAGAACATCACTATTAACAACATCATGATAGAAGGACCGCAGGTGCCGCTGTTTGTACGGCTCGGCAACAGGGCGCGTCCTTATAAGCAGGGCGGGCCGGTACCGTCGCCCGGCCGTGCGCGTAATATATTCCTGTCTAACATCACGGCTAAGGGCGCAGATTCCACCGGCTGTTCCATCAGTGGTTTGGCCCAGGTACCTATTGAGAATGTTTCACTGGCACATATCTATATCGAAACAAAAGCAGCCACCAATGTAGACCTGCATGTGCCCGTACCGGAAAGGGAAACAGAATATCCGGAGGGTACCATGTTTGGCAACCTGCCTGCATACGGATTGTTTATCCGCTATGCAAAAGATGTGCGGCTGTCTGATATCACCCTTCGCTCACCCACGGCAGAAACACGCCCCGGTATAGTGGTGCATAACACACAACAGTTCACGCTAAATGGCCTGGATATACAAACCTCCGCAGCTACGCCAACCGCCGTATACATCAGCAACAGCCAGGATGGTAATGTGTCCAACAGCCGGAACGCCTGGCCTGCGCAGCGCCGCTTGCTGCAGGATATTGTATCAAAGAATATACAAACCGATGCAACAGCCAGGTAAAATAGCATACATGATCTGCCTGGTAGTGTTCCTCTTCCACTCAGCTGCCGCACAACAGCCGTCCGCGCTGGCTACGGCAGCCAGGGTAGCAGACCGGTTCATGAAAGACACCCGGTTTGAATGGCGTTGGGAGCCACAGAAAGAGGTACTGGGCATGCAGGTGCTGGACTTCCGCTTTCTGAACATCTCCCCGGATCATAAGGCTTTTGCGCTGCGGTATGCCGTAGCAGCAAAAGATACCGTGATACGTTTTGGGATCACCACCGCCGCGCCGGTACAGGTGTATTTGAACCGCCATCAGGTATACCAGCAGGACAAGACCACTGTTACCAACCCGGTAGAAATAGCCTACAACCGTTTCACTTTCAGCCAATACTTTACAGCGCCCCTGGAAAAAGGCAGTAATGAGATCCTGGTCCGTTATACGGCAGCGCCGGCGGTATTGCCGGTGATATTCCTGCGGGCTGTAACGCCCGCCGGGGATGAGGAGACAGCCGTATCGTTTACGGCACATCCCCTTGTAAAGGAATGGTGGTACAGCAGCGCTCACTCAGCGGATTTACCTGCCACACCGGCCACCGGAGCAAACTACCAATACTGGCAAACCGCCCCGCAACATTGGCTGCCGGAGCTGGTGATAGACAGCCAGGCCGCTTACCAGCGGGAATCCTATGCCAACTGGCACTATTCCCACGGTACCGCCATGTGGACACTGCTGGCCTTAGAACAGGCAACAGGCGACGCGCGTTATGGCAACTTCATAAAAAAATATAAGCAGTTCCTGCTGGATAACTATGCTGACCTGCAATTTCAATATGACTCCCTGTACGCCTGGCGTGGTAGCTACCACCGCATATTCCGCCGTACTATGCTGGATGATGCCGGCGCCGCTGCATTGCCATTGGCCGCTATGTATCTGCAGCAAAAGGACAGCCTGTTATATAACCGGCTCCTGGGGCCATTACTACAATACATCACAGAAAAACAAGCGCGTTTAAGCGATGGCACGTTCTGCCGCCCGGAGCCAGTGGAGTTTACTTTGTGGGCAGATGATCTCTTCATGAGCGTGCCTTTCCTGGTTACAATGGCAAAGGCTACCGGCCGGCAGTTATACCTGGCTGAGGCCGTGCGCCAGGTACTACAGTTCCGCAAATACCTGCTCAACCCACAAACCGGTTTATATAAACACGGTTGGTTCAGTACCACGCGACAGCAGTCAGTGGCTTACTGGGGCCGTGCCAACGGCTGGGTGGCATGGGCCACAGTGGTATTACTGCAAACATTGCCAACCGCACATCCTGCATACAAGGAAATAAAACGCGCATTCCAATCACATATGGCCGCACTGCTGCCATACCAGGCACAGGATGGTATGTGGCATCAGCTGTTGGACAAACCTGACAGTTACGAAGAAACCTCCTGCACCGCCATATTCGCCTATACCATGGCTACTGGGGTATTGCATGGCTGGTTGCCGCAACGTTATAAAGCGCCCGCAATAAAAGCATGGGAAGCAGTAGCCGGTAAAGTAGACGATGGGGGAGTAGTGCACGGCATTTGTCAGGGTACGGAAATTGGCAGTAATGAAGATTTTTACCGGCATCGGAAAACAATAGACAACGACCCGCGGGGACTGGGCGCGGTGATCATGGCAGGAACCGCCATAGCGGCGCTGCAACAACAAAACATCCAACATTAGCAATTGCGATACACCTTTTTATACCTGATAATTGGCGCTTTACTGCTTTGCGCTTGCAACGACCGGCGATCAAACTACCTGTTTGATATGGGTAGCGCCGGGCACAATGCTGCGCCGGGTTATACCCGCATAACGCCACAGCTGCATTATGATCCTGCAACCGGTTACGGCTGGCTGCAGGCGCCCGCACGTGCATTTGATAGCGCCAACCATAAGCTCTATAGCCCCATATTCCAAAGCGGCGTATGGGCAAAAGATAGCCTGGTATTCCAGGCCAACCTGCCGGATGGTGATTATTTCATGATCATCAGCGGAGGTAGTATTGATTCCGTATTGATGAACATGACGGTAGCTGTAGATCACAAACTATTGCCAGATACGCTTAGCACGCCGTTCTACCGGCTGCCTTACCGTACCCTGCGTACTAAAATAACCGTGCAGAACGCTAAAGTGATCGTAAGCATAACCGGGTTGGGTACCCCGGTAGGCATATACGCACTCGAATTTTACCCATGTACACATAACCAAAGCATAAACACTACTACACCGCTGGAAGAAGATACAGCTGCCATAAGCAGCTGGCTGCGGCATACCACGCAACAGCTGGAAAAAGACAGCAGCAATATCGCCCTGCGCAACCAGGCCGCTATGGTCCGCAAATACCTGCTGGCTTGCTACTATTTTGATGGCGGTGGCTGGTCACAGACAGTAAAACAAACAGGCCTGAGCCTTATCTACCGGATGTTCGCGGCAGCAGATCTGCTGGAACAGGTTATTGCAGATCCGGATGATCCGCTGTATGACCGTGCACGCTACCTGCTGGCCCGCACCTATTACTGGCTCGATCAGGAAGATGATAATTCCTGGCAGCAATCCAGGGCCCGGCAACTATTCACACAATTACAATCAAAATACCAGGATAATGACCTCCTGAAAATGTACCTGGGACAGCAGGTGGCAGATACCTTCACCATGGCCGCCCCTCCGCCAAACGCGCCTGCCTGGGCCGTATCCCAGCGGGAGGTAATGGCCCGTTTGCTCAGACTGATACATTGGTGGATAACGGTAAAACAAGCGCCAAACGGCGAGTTGGGCGGCAAATACGGAGATGATGTAGAGATGTTGCGCTGGTGGTTGCCTGCCGTACTGGGCGTAGATGACAGCCTGGCGCGTACTGGTTATATCCGCCTGGCAGATGGCGTATGGAACAGCGGACAGCTGGAACGCGGTTTTTCAAAAAGGATAGATGATGTGGAGCACGCCGCAGAGCTCTTCAGGGATACACATCCGGGCATGTTATTGCTGGAATACGGTAACCCGGAATACATAGAAAGATGCTTGACCAGTATGCAGAATTTCCGCGACGTATGGACCGGCATCACCATCCTGGGCCACCGGCATTTTCGTTCCTACTATCTATCCGCAACAGCCGTATCTGCATACGCGCCTTATGATGTGGATGTAGCCATGAATGCCCGCGCACTGCTGCCCGGCCTGTGGGCCGCCTGGTATAACCGCAACCCGGAATTACTACGACTATTAGGTGAATTGGGACAGGCATGGGTAGCCGATGCCAACAGGGCAGCGAACGGTAAGCCGGCAGGTGTTATACCTTCAGCGGTAGCCTTCGATGGCGACCGGATAGGCGGCCACGCTGCGCAATGGTATGATCCGGAGCTCACCTACACCTATTACAACTGGGATCACCTGGGGCATGTGAATGAGCTGCAATACCTGCTTACCGGTTTATACGGCCTTACCCAAAAAACGCTTTTCCTGCAAACCGTGAGTTTCAATGCGGCACTGATGTCCAAACCTTTGCTGCAAAAAGACGTGGCAACGCCAGGTTCACTGCCATGGGTACAACAACAGCTACAAAGCGGTGGTTCAGATCATGCAGCAGGGGTGAACCCAATGGGCAAACTATTTGCCATGGCAAAAAACCTCAGTAACAACAGCAACTATGATACGCTCATAGGAAAATATGGCGCCGCATATAACCGCTATACGCTCTGTCACAACAAGCAGGTACTGGAAAAGGCTTTACAGCAAATGCTGAATGGCCTGCGTTATAATTTTCCGCTCAACACCAGTGAGGCAAAATTTACAGACCGCGTATACATCCCCGATAACACGCTGCTGGCCGGCATGTACCTGGGGCATTTTGGCGCGGGGTATGAGTATCCCTCGCTGCTGGTCTCATGGAAAAATACCGGTAAAGATGCGGCCATATTAGTGCATGGTGGCGATCATCATTCCCTGCAGGCTGCTGTATACAATTTCGGACAGTCGCGCAACGTGCAAATGCGTACCTGGCAACTCGATCCAGGCGTATATCAGATACGCACAGGGCTTAGTAAAAACGGGAACGACAATATACAGGAAGTATTAACTACAGACACATTTACCGTCACAGAGCGTGTAAAAGATGTTACGCTAACACTGCCCGGCAAACAATTGCTGGTAATTGCGGTAAAGCAGCTGCAGGCTTATCCTCATAATGCTCAACAACTGGCCGATCTTGCGCTTGCAGAGAAGGATATTAGTATTCACGGTGGCGCACAGCCTCACACATATGTGGTACAGGCAGTCATACATAACATAGGCAATACAACCGCTGAAAATGTAAAGGTCTATGTTGATGTGATGCTGCCCGGTGACCATGCGTTAAAAGACAGCGTAATCATTCCTCAGCTGGAAGCGCCCAATGATCTGCAACCACGCATTAAAAAGATTGAGTTTACGCTGAAATTGCCAGCTGGCAGGCATTTCGTGAAGTTATCAACTGCTTGCCGGCAGCCGGAAATTACGCAGCTAAACAATGCGGCCGGCGTATATTTCAGGGCAGGTAATAACACGAAAGAATAATTTTTAAGATTTCCGGGTACGTTACCGGAAAATTGTTTTATATTAGAGTAGTAGAGTTTTTTAAAGTAAGTTTTTCTCTTTTTCTCATCAGGAGTTTAACATTTAGATTGGGGGGACATTTTTATTTTTATTTCACGGGAAAACTAACCACGTAGCTGGATCAGAGAAGCAAAATTTCAAGGACATAGATAATGACTGTTTGTAGAAAGATTTTTCTATTAATGGCTATGCTATTGCATATAGCATACGTCAAAGCGGCTGTATTGCCTGTAATGCCTTATCCGCAGCAATGCAGCATCGGGCAGGAACCGGTATCATTTCCTACGCAGCTGAAATGGCAAAGTGCAGGCCCGGACCAGCAAATGCAGGCCCGCCTGGCAGCTCACTGGCAGCAATTTGCAACCAGCGGGAAAGCAAAAGGACAACCAGCCCTTGTTACGCTTATATTACTGGATAAGGATAATAGACTGGCTAAAGAATATGCCGGCAGCAGCCTGGATAGCATAGGGCAGGAGGGATATGTGCTGGTGGTCAATACCAAAGACCGGTTTATTGCCGCTAATACAGAAACAGGGTTGTTTTACGGTCTGCAAACACTAAAGCAGCTTACACGTGGCGGTTGGCATACGGATGTTAGCATTGTAGACTGGCCGGCCTACAGCCGCCGCGTTATATTTGACGATATCAGCCGCGGCCCCATCTCCACAGTGCCTTATATCAAAAAGCAGATCGCCAGAATGGCGGAGCTAAAGATCAACTACCTCTCCTTTTATATAGAGCATGTAGTACAGCCGCTGTCCCATCCTGATTTTGCGCCCGCTAATGGAAAGCTCACCATTGCGCAGATAAAGGAGCTAAGCGCCTATGCAGCCAATTATCATATGCAATTAATAGGCAGCTTCCAGTCATTTGGGCATTTTGAGAAAATACTCTCATTACCGCAATACCACGCCATGGGGGAGAGCAGCAGTTTAATATCGCCGCGGGACCCTAAAGCGCGCAAATTCCTGGCAGATGTGATAGGGGAGCTGTGCGGCGCTTTCAGCGCGCCCTGGTTCAACGTGAACTGTGACGAGACCTTTGGCCTAGGAAAAGGCCGCTCCAAAGCTTATGTAGATAGCGTAGGCGTGGCTAAGTTCTACGCAGATCATTTGAAATTCCTGTACGATGTGATAAAACAGCACGGCAAACAGATGATGATGTGGGGAGATATTGCCCTGCAACATGAAGACGTGCTGGACATGCTGCCTAAAGACGTGATCTACCTGACCTGGGAATACGGCGATCAACCCAATTTTGACGCCTGGACAAAACCTTTCGCCAAACGCGGCCTGCAGTTCATGGTATGCGCAGGTATCCTCAACTCCTACCGCATGTTCCCGGATATGGCAATGGCCAAAGCAAATATCAACGGCTTTTTCCGGCAAGGCAAACAAGACGGTGCTACCGGCGCTTTCACTACCATATGGGACGATGGCGGCGCCTATCTCTTTGATGCAGACTGGTACGGAGTATATATGACGGCGGACAGAAGCTGGAACCTGGATACCGCACAGAACGCCAGCTTTGACCAGCGCTATGAGACCACCGCCTACCAGACCAGCAACGGCCAGTATGTAAAGGCTTTATTTAAATTGATGGAGCTGCGCGCCTTACCGCTTACCTACAATCTCAACGATCAGCTGTGGCAGCAGGAGATCTTACCCGCAAACGGTAAAAAGCTCATCCTGAACAATACAAGCGCTACAGCGGCCCTGGCGTTAGTGGAGCAGGCGGAAAGCGATATTGCCGCCGCCGCGCCGCGCAGCCATGCGGCAGATATAGCAGCCCTGCAGTTCGCCATAAGCCAGTATAAACTCATGATCACCACCCGGCTGCTTTTAGCCGGTATGGTAACCGAATACACCACTGCTACCGCGCTAATGCCGGCCAATCCACAGCAGGCCAGCGTAAAAATACTGGCCTGTGCAGACACGCTGCAGGCCCTGACCAAACGTTACCAAGCGGCGGCTGCCTGTTTTAAAAAAGCCTGGCTGCAGGAAAACCAGCCTTACTGGCTCAATGTAGTACTGGAGCCATACGAAAAGAAGTCCGCTGCTCTTGCCCAGCTCGAGGGGCAACTACGCCAGGCAGCAGCACAGCATAAGCTCCCGGATATCACCACAACACACCTGAACATTATGGTCACAGACCGCAGTTATTTCCGGAACTGGATGTTATGTGGCCCGCTGCCGGTGAAACAGTATGGCGATGTGCCTGACTTTCTATACACGCCCGATAAAACGGATAAAAAAACGCCCTCGCCCGGTGATTTTATACGCTACGCGGGAAAGATCTATAACTGGCAAAAATTTCCATCCATGAACGGCGGCATCATCGATCTGGATGAAAAATATCACTATAAAGGCGGCGCTGCTATAACCTACGCCTATTGCCAGATAAAAACAGACAGCGCCGCCACAGTGACCGCCTACCTGGACGCCGGCGTCCGCACGCTGGTATACTGCAATGGTGTTGCCTGTGGCGAAATACCCGGTGGGGGAGAACAACGCCTGTCATTGCCGCTAAAAGCCGGCGTGAACCATATACTACTAAAAATGGGCAACGCGCAACAGCAGCCCTGGTACTTTACTTTTCGCCTGGAAGACGATATAGCTATCACCAATCATAAACATAAATATCAACTGAATGCTAAAAGCACCCGTTATGAAGTGGATTAGTAGAACGGCATGTACTGCGTTAACAGCCGCCGCTTTACTCCCCACCCAACAAGTCAGCGCTCAGCTGAAAAAGGAGGAGATCATCACCGCAATCAATGAAACAGCCGGCTATGTGTCTAACGTACTGTTGGATGAAGAAGGAAAATCACGTTGCGATTATAACCTTACCGAAGGCAAATGGTACCCTTACGAAGTGCCCTGGCATACTGGTCAGGCCGTATATGCCCTGCTGGAAGCCTACAAGGTGACCGGCAACCAGGCTTACCTGGATGCGGCTAAAAACGGCGGCAACTACTGGATAGGCCTGGAAATAAAGGACGATCCTAAAATGAAAGGCATGGTAAAAGCCATTCACGGGGATGTGTTAGGCCCTGACTTTGTAGTGTTTGCCACCGTGTCAGATGGTACGCCCGGCATCTATGAGCTGTCCCGCGTGACCAAAGATCCTAAATATGCGCAGGTAGCTACCAATGCTGCCCGCTGGATGATGGCAAACATGTACGACCGGGATAAAGGGGTCTGTTATGATAACCTGAACATCAAAACAGGCGAGGTGCTCAAGGAATACAGCCCCTTCTGGAAAGAAAAGGCTATGAAAGACCAGGAACTGTATGACGTGTCCCGGCCTAATACAGAAGGCTCACTGTTCAAAGACGCCTATGAGGTGTCTGGTGATACCGCTTTCCGCAACGCCTTCATTAACCTGTGTAACAGCCTGCTGAACCTGCAGGGGCCAGATGGGGTATGGATGCGCTTTATGCCCAACTCAGAGGCGGAGCATTCTTTTCACCCGCGCTTTCCGCTATGGTATGCAGAGTCGTTGATAGAATGTTACAAGCTAACACACGATAAAAAATACCTGGAAGGGGCTGCCCGTACCGCCCGCACTTTTGCAAAGGCGCAGAAAAAGGATGGCACCATCTGGTACGATAACTATTTAAACGGAAGGCCATCAGACAAAGGATCTGCCACCGGATCAGCAGCGGCGCTGGCCGGCATTGTATGGATAGCATTGTCAGAGAACGGATATAAGGAGTTTGATAAGAATATAGAGAAATCAGCCCAATGGCTCATGCTGAATCGTTATGCGCAAAACCACCCGGACCCCAACTTACGGGGCGCCGTACTGGAAACGCGCACACGTTCAAAGGAAGGAAAAATATGGCTCACCAACCGGGATATAGGAACCTCTTTTGCCGTAAGGTTCTTTGCAGATTACCTGCATTTAAAGTATAAATAACAACCAACACTTCATTTTATCAATCCAAAAACTCAGCCAAATGAAACAACGTATTCATCAAATGCTGTCGCTGGTATTTTTACTGGCACTGCTGGTTTGTGGCGCAAATAACGCATCGGCGCAGCAAACGCTTGGCAATATCAAGGGACAGGTGACCGATGCGGAAGGCAATGTTTTGCCCGGCGCTTCTGTACAGATAAAAGGCACTACCCGGGGCGCCGCCACCAGCACCGCCGGCAACTTTGAGCTGCTGGGCGTAAAAGAAGGCAGCTATACGCTGGTCGTTAACTACATGGGCTACAAACCCGCAGAGATCACCGTACAGGTAGCTGGTGGTAAGACCACGGTAAAAGACCTGAAGATGGCTTCAAACGCCAGGGACCTGTCTACAGTAACCGTGTCCAGCGTACTGGAAGGCCAGCAGAAAGCGCTGAACCAGCAACGGAATGCCGATAACATCAAACAGGTGGTATCCGCAGATGTAATGGGCCGCTTTCCGGACCTGAACGTGGCAGAGTCTATGCAGCGCCTGCCTGGCGTTACCATTGGCCGCAACAGCAGCGGCGAAGGTTCTACCGTACAGCTGAGGGGTACCCCCGGCAATTTTACCAACATCAATGTAAATGGCGAACAGATCATGGGCACCGGCGAGAATGGCGAAAGGAATGCCACACTCGACCTTATACCTGTAAACGTATTATCCTCCATGGAAGTAGTGAAGACCCTTACGCCCGATCTGGACGGTGACGCTATCGCCGGCGCCATTAACATGAAATCACCCACCGCCACCTCCTTGAAAACAAGGCTGGCCGTGGATGCTGGTTTGGGTTATAACCACCTGCGCGGAAAATCCAATGGCATTGGCAACCTGTCTGTAGGCAAACGCTTCCTGCAGAATGCGGCTAATCCCAACGGCCGTTTGGGCGTAATACTCACCGGCAGCTACTACCGTACCACCAACGGTTATGATGAGGTGAATGCACAGGTCTGGGAAAAACATGATTTTGAGAACGGCAAAGGTGATGTGTATTTCCCTACGGATATGCGTTACCTCTATGTGGAAAATCAGCGTACCCGTACCGGCGCGTCTGCTACCATTGACTATAATTTCAGCCCGGTGACCAGCATTGTGGCCAATATCATGTACAGCGACCGTGATAACGAACTGACCCGTTACCGCAAGCGTACCCGCATGCAAACCAAGAACACCACCGTGGATGATGATGGCGAGTACATCACGACCAAAGGCCGTTCCTATAACGAGGTAAAAGCAGGTACGGAAGATAACATGAACATTAACTACAACCTGCAGGGCGAAACACAGATAGGCCGCCTGAAGCTGGATGCAGGCCTGTTCTACAGCAATTCAAAATTTGAGAACAGGGCCAATACCTTCAACTTCATTACCGGTAATATTCCGCTTAGCATCCGCGACGTATCCAGTGATTACCTGATGACCACCGGCGCAGACTGGCGCAACGATGCGTCTTTGTTCACTTATAATACCGTTGAACGGGATTACTGGAATACAGAAGGCAACAACTTTGTGGCCAAACTGAATGGCGAATTGCCCTATAAAATAGGGAACAATGCCGCCATGTTTAAAGCGGGGGCTAAAGTAAAACGCATGCACAACAGGCGTTTTAAACTGCCTAATACTATTGTAAGCAACTACACGGGCGATGCAGCTGCAGGTAAACTGACCAACTTCTCCGGCCTTAGCCAGGTAGACGATCACCTGCTGGATGGTAATATGAACTTTGGATTAGGCGTAGACCGCGATAAAACGATCAACTTCTTCAATGAGAATGAGAACCTGGATAACGGCATTTTTACGGAAAGCGTTTCCGGTACCCGCATTAGCCAGGATGCGTATTACTATGACGCGGTGGAGACCGTTACCGCCGGTTACCTCATGAACCGTATACAGTTTAACCGCTTAATGCTGTTGGGTGGTTTGCGCGTGGAAAAAACAGATGTGGATTATAAAGGCAACATCATTGAACAGGATCAGAATGAAGAATGGGCCTCTACCACGCTTACACAGAAAAAGAACAGCTACACCCGCTTCCTGCCTAATATCCAGGCCAAATATGATATCACCAAATCATCCCTTATTCGTGGCGGTTTAACATTCGGCTACTCCCGTCCCAATTTTGTGGACCTCGTGCCGGGCCGTATCATAAGCATACTTAGTGAGATCATTACAGACGGTAACCCGGAGCTGAAGCCCGCATTCTCCACCAACCTGGACCTGATGGCGGAGAAATACCTGTCTAACCTGGGTATCCTGTCTGCCGGCGTATTCTATAAAAAGATTGACAAGTTTCAGTACAACAGCGTTACCACACTAAAAGGCAATGAATTTGATGGGGCTGACAAGTATACAGACTGGCGCTACTACCAGATCCTGAACGGTAATACCGCTAAAGTGTACGGCCTGGAACTGAACGCGCAGGCTAACCTTACTTTCCTGCCCGGTATACTGAAAGGTTTTACCGTATTTGCCAACTATACCTATAGCCATTCCGATGCAGATGCGCAATTCCGCACCAAACTGAGACTGCCTGGTCAGGCTACGCACAGCGCCAACGCTTCCCTGGCTTATTCCCTGAAAGGGTTCACTATACAGGGCAACCTTAACTACAACGGCTCCTACATTGTAAGCCTGGGCGAGGATGCAGAAACGGATGTGATCCGCGATGCACGTACCCAGATAGATGCCAACGCTTCTTACCAGATCAATAAATGGTTTACCATTTATGTGGAAGCGCAGAACCTCACCAACGCGCCGCAAAGGGATTATTTCGGCCAGAAATCCCGCCTCTATGAAAAACAGTTCTATTCCTACTGGGGCCGTGCGGGCGTGAAATTCAGACTGTAAAGACCATTAAGACATAACTAAACAATACAACATACAAAAATGACAGAGTTATTAGCAGAGCAGTTAAAAGTACAGATCTACGAGAATAGGACAACCCTGGGAAGGGCGGCGGCCGAAATGGCTGCTGCCCGCATCCGGGAGCTGCTGCAGGAGCAGGAGATGGTGAACATCATTTTTGCCGCCGCAGCCTCCCAGAACGAGTTCCTGGATGCGCTGGTAGAACAGGATATCGACTGGCAACGTATACAGGCGTTTCATATGGATGAGTACACCATGCTACCGGAAAACGATAACCGCCTGTTTGGCGTATTCCTGAAAGAAAGGATCTTCGGCAAGGTGCCCTTCCGGCACGTGTACTACATTAACGGACAGGCCAAAGACAGGGCGGCGGAATGTGAAAGATATGCAGCGCTGTTGCGCACGTACCCCGTGGATATAACGTGTATGGGTATTGGGGAGAACAGTCACCTGGCCTTTAACGATCCGCACGTAGCAGATTTTAACGATCCCAGCCTGGTGAAGATCGTAGACCTGGACGAAGCCTGTAAACAACAACAGGTGAACGAAGGCTGTTTTGAGTACACCGGAGAAGTACCCATAGACGCCTATACGCTCACCATCCCTGCCTTGCTACAGGCACGCCATATTTTTTGCATGGTGCCCGGCGCCACCAAGGCAGAGGCCGTGCTGCATACGCTGAAAGATGAGATAACGCCACAGTATCCTTCCACCATTCTAAGAACCCATCCGGACGCCATACTGTTCCTTGACCGGCACAGCGCGCAAAGGATAGTATAGGCCCTTTGCCCTTTTTTGCCTATATTAAAAAAGGCAAACCTTAAAATTCATGTATATGAAACAGCTAGTTGAAGACCTTTCAGTACATCACCAGCTGGTAGGCGACTTGTTTAAATGGCCGCAAACCGCTGCAGAATGGGAACAGTACCGTCTTTCACCGGAACAGGTAGCACATTTTAATGAATACGGCTACGTAAGCGGCATAAAACTGCTGGAAGAGTGGCAGATAGACCGCCTGAATGAAGAGCTGGCAGACATCGCAGACCCGGCGCATCCCGGCAATCCGCTGTTCTACCAGTTCGCGTCCAATGAATCAACTGATGTAAACACCGTGTTATTCCATGCTTTGGGCGCCTGGCGTATTACACGGGGATTCCATGATATTTTGTGGAACCCCGCTTTTGTAATGGCGGCCAGCCAGCTGCTGGGCAACCGGGCAGTACGTTTCTGGCATGACCAGCTTTTCTGTAAACCGGCCCGGCATGGCGGCGTAGTAGCGTGGCACCAGGATTATTCTTACTGGACCCGCACAACGCCCCTGCAGCACCTTACCTGCTGGGTGGGGCTGGATGATGCCACCACAGATAATGGCTGCCTGTATTATGTGCCTTACAGCCAGAACTGGGGATTGCTCGACAAACCAGAACTGGCCGGTGATATGGAAGGCGTATTAGACTACCTCACGCCGGAGCAGAAGGCGGCATTTAAACCCGTACCCATTGAGCTGAAAAAAGGGTATGCTGCATTCCATCACCCGCTCATGGTCCATGGCTCATACGCCAACAAATCACCACAAGCCCGCCGGGCATTTGTGCTGAATGTATTTGCAGATGGCACCTTGTCTAACTCAGATGATGAGCTGCTGGCCAATACAACCCGTATACTCAAAGGACACAAAATGGAGGGACAGTTTTACCCGCTGCTTTTTAACCCGGCAAATGCACAATAACAGCTATAATGGATGTATTATTTTTTTGTCCCCGCTGGGGACAGGAGCATGTACCCTGGCCGGTATTTGCCAAACAGGTAAAAGACGTGGGATACAATGGCGTAGAAGCAGGTGTGCCGGCAGATGATAGGGAACGTGACACGATGCTGGAGGCATTGGCTGCCAACGGCCTGCTATTGGTAGCCCAGCATTGGGAAACCGTTACGCCGGATTTCGAGGCACACCTGGCCGCATACGTGGAAAGGCTGCATCGTATGGCAGCAGTGGCGCCGCTGTTCATCAACTCACAGACCGGCCGCGACTTTTTTCCCATGGAACAGAATATCCGGCTCATCACTGCCGCGGCAGAGGTAGCAGCGGCCACCGGCATACCGGTGTACCACGAAACGCACCGCGGTAAGTTCAGCTTTGCCGCGCACATCACACATGCTTTCCTGCAGCAGGTGCCTGAACTGCAACTTACGCTGGACCTTTCCCATTGGTTAGCAGTAGCGGAAAGCCTGCTGGCAGAACAGCAGCCCGCCGTATCACTGGCCATTGAGCGTACGCGTCATATCCATGCCAGGGTAGGGCATCCGGAAGGCCCGCAGATAAGCGATCCCCGTGCGCCGGAATGGGAAGAAGTGCTGAACCTGCACCTGGCTTGCTGGGATAAGATCTACCGCCTGCACAAGGATGCCGGCGCCAAACAGCTGACCATAACGGCGGAATTTGGGCCGCCGCCTTACATGCCCGTGCTGCCGTATACGCAGCAGCCCGTAGCCAGCCAGTGGGAAATAAATTGTTACATGCGCTCATTATTGAGCAGCCGCTATAATCACAACCCGTTCCAGTAATGCAAAACACCAGGATAACCGAGTCTCCATCGCTCTATCGTCATATAGAGCAAATGTCTACAGAAGATATTGTACAACATATTAACGAAGAGGACCACAAAGTAGCGCCGGCCGTAAAGGCTGCGCTGCCCGCTATCACAGCATTGATCAATGCAGCTGCTCCACTGCTGGCGGCCGGCGGCCGCGTATTTTATCTGGGCGCCGGCACCAGCGGTCGTTTAGGCGTGCTGGATGCCAGCGAATGCCCGCCCACTTATGGCGTGGATGCCGGCATTATAAATGGGCTCATGGCCGGCGGCGATGCCGCGCTGCGTTTTGGGATAGAAGATGCGGAAGACAGCTACGAAACTGGCTGGCAGGACTTGCAGGCCAACAACGTACACCCGGGCGATTTTGTAATAGGCATAGCCGCCAGCGGTACCACTCCCTATGTAGTGGGCGCACTGCGGGAATGCCGCAAACATAATATTGCCACTGGCTGTATCGTGTGCAATCCCGGCGCTCCGGTAGCGGCGGAAGCTGATTATCCCATAGAGGTGATCACCGGCCCGGAGTTTATTACCGGCAGTACCCGCATGAAAAGCGGCACTGCGCAAAAGATGGTGCTGAATATGATCTCTACCGCCCTGATGATCCGCCTGGGCCGCGTATCTGATAACCGCATGGTCTACATGCAGATCACCAACCAGAAACTAACGGACCGCGGTACCCGCATGCTCATGGAAGCCGCCGGCATCAGCGATTATGAAAAAGCCCGCGCACTGCTGCAGCTGCATGGTAGCGTACAGGAGGCATTAAACAATTTGTAAACAGCAGGTATGGCAATAACTATGAACGCAGCGGAAAGGAATGCTACCGGCAGCTACAGGAAGAACCTGCTGCTGATCGGCATTTTCTTTTTCATCTTTGGTTTCATCAGCTGGATCAATGGCACGCTGATCCCTTACCTGAAAATAGCTTGTGAGCTACAGGAATGGCAGGCTTACCTGGTGACCTTTGCTTTTTATATTTCCTACACGGCTATGGCCATACCCGCCAGCCGCCTGCTGCAGCAAACCGGTATGATCAAAGGCATGAGTTTAGGCCTGTATATTATGGCCGCCGGCTGCGCCCTGTTCATACCCGCCGCCCTTACCCGCAGCTACAGTCTCTTTTTATCAGGGCTGTTCCTTACCGGTGGCGGGCTAACCCTGTTGCAAACAGCCGTTAATCCTTATGTTACTTTACTGGGACCGGCCAATAGCGCCGCCAGCCGCATCAGCATCATGGGCATCTGTAACAAGGTGGCCGGTATACTAGCCCCGCTGATAATGGGCAGTATCATCCTTAAGAACTCGGGAGGCCTCATCAGTGAGCTGGCAAGCATGACAGCGGAGCAAAAAAAGCTGCGGCTGGATGAGCTGGCGCATGATGTTATACTGCCTTATTGCATATTGACCGCCATACTAGTGCTTGTAGCAATACTGCTGCGCTTTGCCCATTTACCGGATCTTAAGCCCGCTGCGCCTGCCGGTGCAGATACCGTACCCATTGCCGGCAACATCCGCTTTCTGCCGGGTTTTACCGCTATCTTTTTCGCTGTGGGCGCAGAGGTGTTGGCCGGTGATACCATTGGCAACTATGGTCTCTACCATGGTATAAGCCTGGATATAGCCAAAAATTTCACCTCTTATGCATTGTTCTGTATGATGCTGGGGTACATCGCCGGTGTATGGGCCATACCGCGTTACATCTCGCAGCAAAAGGCCTTTTATGCCTCCGCCTGGCTGGGATTGATACTAACGGCCGCGGTGATCTTGTTGCCACAAAAAGCCTCCATTGGCTGTGTAGCCTTATTGGGGCTGGCCAATGCCATGTTATGGCCTGCTATCTGGCCCCAGGCGCTGAATGGGCTGGAAGGAAAAGCCCTGGCCCGCGGCTCTGCTGTACTGATCATGGGCATTGCCGGCGGGGCGCTGCTGCCGCTGATCTACGGGTGGCTGGCTACTGTTTTCAACAACCAATACGCTTATTGTATACTCATACCGGGATACCTGTTCCTGCTCTATTATAGCTATACAGGAATGAAACGGGCTAAATAACGATCCATGACAAACAAACCAGGACATTACCGCTGGGCCATTTGCAGCCTGTTGTTCTTCGCTACTACGATCAATTACCTCGACAGGCAGGTGGTAGGCTACCTGAAACCTATACTGGAAAAACAATTCAACTGGACAGAAACAGACTATAGCCATATTGTAATGGCCTTTACCGCTGCATATGCCGTAGGCTTGCTGCTGTTTGGCCGTATTATCGATAAGCTGGGCAGCAAAATGGGCTATACTATCTCCATTGCCGTATGGAGTATAGCCGCTATGTTACATGCGGTAGTAAAGACCACGCTGGGCTTCGGCATTGTAAGGGCCACGCTGGGCCTGGGCGAGTCCGGCAATTTTCCATCTGCCATTAAAACAGTGGTAGCCTGGTTTCCTAAAAAGGAAAGGGCGCTGGCCACCGGGTTCTTTGACTCCGGCGCTAACATCGGCGCAGTGCTGGCCCCCGTAATAATACCCTGGTTACTGGGCGTTTACGGCTGGCAGGCTGCTTTTATGATCACCGGCGGGCTGGGCCTTTTATGGCTGATGGCCTGGTTATTTATGTATAATGTACCAGACAAACACAAGCAGTTATCTGCTGCGGAACTGGCCTATATAAAAAGCGATGATGACCAGTCAGAGGCAGCGAAGCCCGGCTTGCCCTGGTTTAAATTATTTGGCCTCAAACAAACCTGGGCCTTCATCATCGGTAAGTTCTTTACAGATCCCATCTGGTATTTTTTCATGTATTGGCTGCCTTCCTATTTTTCCAGCGCCTTTCACCTGGATCTCAAAAAGCCAACGCCGCCCCTGATCATCATTTACACGGCCGCCACCCTGGGCGCGCTGGGTGGTGGGTATCTTTCCTCCACGCTCATAAAAAAAGGATGGGCCGTGTATAAAGCGCGTAAATATGCGTTGCTGATATCTGCGTTGGTGGTGCTGCCCATTTTTGCATCGCGTTATACCCAGGATATTTGGGTGGTAGTGGGGTTGATAAGTCTTTCCATTGCAGGCAATGCCGCCTGGAGTGCAAATATTTACACCATTGTATCAGATATGCTGCCTTCAAAAGCCGTTAGCTCTGTAATAGGCATCGGGGGCATGGCAGGCGCCATAGGCGGGGTGCTGTTTCCCATTGGCATAGGCGCAGTGCTGGACCATTACAAAGCCCTGAATAATATCACGGCCGGGTATAACATCATCTTTATTTTCTGTAGCCTGTCCTTCCTGCTGGCATGGTTGCTCATTCATTTCCTGACGCCTAAAATGGAGCCGGTGGATTTTTAGCCTTATCCGTTTTTTTGACGCTAACACGTTGATGCTATATATTTCGCCAGATAGTCGTTCGGGCGGAATATTGGGATGTTTATGTCTACTAAATAACAGAATATCAATAACCGCTTATTGCAATAATTACAAAGATTTTCTTTCTTTGTGCTAAAGCTATACCTGGAGAGTATTGTTGTTTCCCGCAAGCGTATAACCCATACTTCTCAGTTTGTTCGCTGGATCGTGCCTGTTTGAGCTGGATAGCTCTTTGTGTGATGTATATACCTTTTAAATAACGGAATGGTTTGTTATGCCTTACTACTGCGCGTCGCAGTTATTATTTTGTTAAATGTCCTTATACCAGTATAAATGAAGAAGATCTCAACTGTATTATGCCTGTTGTTTGTAACGGGATCAGCATTTGCCCAGAATGTGCCCAATACCAGTACCCGGCCTGTGGCAACCGCTAATACGGTACCCTCCGCCTATACCAATACCACCATCAATTATATCCGTGCCTGGGAGCCCAGTATGCCTGCTGCAGATCCGGCCGCGGTAAGCGCATCCACAGATGTAAATGCAGTAAAGCAAAGCACTCAATACTTTGATGGGCTGGGAAGGCCCTTGCAGACTGTAACAAAAGCCATTACCCCTGGCGCCAGGGACCTGGTGGCGCCGGTGGTATATGACGCATTTGGCCGGGAACAATATAAGTACCTGCCCTATGTGCCTAAAACTGGCAATACTAACGATGGTAAGTTTAAAGCCGATCCTTTTAACGGGCAGAAGGCCTTTTACCAGGATGCTACGCTGGCGCCCGGCGCCGCAGGGGAAAGTATCTACTACGGACAAACGGAATACGAATCCTCCCCGCTGGACCGCGTGTCAAAAACATACGCGGCCGGTAATAGCTGGGCAAAGGAGGGCGGCAGTCACCCCGTTACGCTGCAATATCAAGTGAATACAGCTGCTGATGGCGTACGGATCTGGGATCTGGCGGCTGGCGCTACTATCCCTACCAGTGGAACAAACCGCGTATATACCGTCGGAACGCTCTATAAGAACATCATAAAAGATGAAAGAGGCCTCCGTGTAGTGGAGTTCAAGGATAACGAGGGCCGGGTGGTAATGAAAAGGGTAGAGATCACTACAGGCGCTGCTGATGGGCATACTGGCTGGTTATGTACTTATTATGTATACGATGACCTGGGAAATCTGCGTTTCGTGATCCCTCCCAAGGCAGTGGGTTTGATTTCGGCCAGCTGGGTAATTTCGCAGTCAATTGCTGATGAGCTTTGTTTTCAGTACCAATATGATGGCCGCAACCGTATGATCTTGAAAAAGGTGCCGGGCGCCGCTACGGTAGAAATGGTGTACGACGTACGGGACCGCCCGGTGTTTAGCCGTGACGGTAATCTGAAGAATGCTTCTAAATGGATGGCCACCTTTTACGATGGGCTCAACCGCCCCACCATGACTGCGTTGTATAATTCGGCAGCTACCCGCGATGCGTTGCAGGCCAGTATGAACAGCGCCACCGGTAATAGCCAGAGCATCGGCTACACTTTTCCCGGCACAGCAGACCTGGTGGTGGCTAACTATGATGGCCGGGCGGAATATGAAGCCACAAATAGTATTTCTTTTGTGAATGGTTTTGAATCCGGTACCGGCGAAATGCTCGCAGAGATCAATCCATCTGCCAACGATGGGGTGACAAATATCACCGTTACTAACCCGCTGCCTAATATCCCCGCCAGCGCATTAACCCCGCTTACCTACACCTTTTACGATGATTACAGCTTTACCGGTAAGGAAAATGCGGTGACGGGAGATTTTACAAAACCGCAATATAGTGGCAGCTCCTATGCAGAAGTAATTACCACCACCAGCAGTATGACCAAAGGGCTGGTTACCGGCAGTAAGGTACGGGTACTTGGCACAGACCAGTGGCTGACGACTACCGTTTACTATACCGATAAAGGCCGTACCCTCCAGACGATCGCTGATAACATAAGCGGTGGAAAGGATATAGTGACCAGTCTTTATGATTTTAGCGGCAAACTGCTCAGCACCTACCTGCGGCATAATAACCCGCGTAGCGGCACAACGCCGCAAACTACGGTAATGACGCAACAGCTGTATGATGCCGCCGGCAGAGTGACAGCCATCAAAAAACAGATGAACGACGCGGGCGCGGTTAAAACCATTGCGGAAAACAGCTATGATGAATTAGGACAGCTAAGAACAAAAAGGCTAGGGGTTACCGGCGCCAGTACCCAGCTGGAAACGTTGAACTATGAATATAACCTTCGTGGCTGGCTAAAAAGCATCAACAAAGCCTTTGTAAGCACAATCGCCAGTACCGCTAACTGGTTTGGGCAGGACCTGAGCTACGATTATGGTTATACCAGTAATCAGTACAATGGCAACATAGCCGGTATAAAGTGGAAAAGCAAGAGCAACGGTATCCAGCGCTCTTATGGCTATAGTTATGACAATGCCAATCGTTTAACGGCAGCGGATTACACGCAGCAGAACAACGGTAGCAGCAGCTGGACAAAGGACCAGATGGATTTTTCTGTAAGCAATCTTACTTATGACGCCAATGGTAACATCATAACAATGAACCAGATGGGCATGATAGGAGCACAGCCCCCACAGTTGATTGATCAGCTGAGTTATCGTTATAAGATCAGTGAAGCCAGTAACCGGCTGGCAGCTGTAGGGGATACCAAGGCGACTGCCTCCGCCAAACTGGGCGATTTTATAAATGGCGCCAATACCGGTGACGATTATGATTATGACGTCAATGGTAACCTGAGCATGGACCTTAATAAAGGGATCAGCAGTATTACCTACAACCATCTGAACCTGCCGGAGCTCATCACTGTTACCGGTAAAGGGAGCGTTCAATATAAATACGATGCCACCGGCAGGAAACTGCAAAAGGTGGTGACGGACAATCTGGGGACCACGCCAAAAATAATTACCACCACTTATATTGATGGTTTGGTATATCAGAACGATACGCTGCAGTTCCTGGCTCATGAAGAAGGGCGGATCCGTACCGTGTTTAAAACGGGTAACCCGGTATCCTATGTATATGATTATTTCCTGAAAGACCACCTGGGTAACGTGCGGACCGTGCTGACAGAACAAACAGACTTCAGCATGTATACCGCCACCATGGAAACAGAAAGCGCTGCGAAAGAGGCTGCTTTGTTTAGCAACACGGAGGAGACCCGTACAGATAAACCGGCCGGTTATCCCCAGGATGAAACTAGCCCGCAAAATAAGTCTGTAGCAAAGCTGAGCGCTAAAGAAGGCGGTAAAAAGATAGGCCCTTCCATAGTGTTAAGGGTAATGGCGGGAGATACTATCCAGATAGGCGCCCGGACATTCTACAAATCAGTTGGCCCAGGCAACAATAAGCCGGCTACACCAGAGGATATGGTGGCCTCCCTGTTAAGTGCGTTAGGTGGCGGCGCTGCTGCAGCTGCGGAACATGGTGCCCGTCAGGCAGACCAGCTGTCTCCGTTTAGAAACTTTAATAGCAATGATTACCAGCGCTTAAAGGAAAAAGACCCGGATCAGAACCGGGCGGATAAACCGAAGGCTTATCTGAATTTTGCATTATTCGATGAGCAGTTTAATTTAGTAGAGGATAATAGTGGCGTACGGCAGGTAAAAGGCGAGCCGGATGAACTGCAAACGCTGGCGGTGGATAAGATGGTGGTGAAGAAAAGCGGTTTCCTGTATGCTTACACCAGTAACGAGACAACGCAGGATGTGTTCTTTGATAATGTAACGTTAGGGGTTGCCTCCGGGCCTTTGCTGGAGGAAACGCATTATTACCCCTTTGGGTTAACGATGGCGGCAATAAGCAGCAATGCGTTGAAAGGCATGAATTACCCGGAGAACAGGATGAAGTATAATGGCAAAGAGCTGCAGAATAATGAGTTTGGTGATGGAACTGGATTGGAATGGTATGATTATGGAGCAAGAATGTATGACCAGCAGATAGGAAGATGGCATGCGCCTGATCCTATGGCGTTTAAATACACAAGCGTATCTGTTTATAGCTATGTGGCGGATAACCCTGTGATGTTAGTGGACCCTGACGGAATGGAAATAGAGTGGAAGAAAGGAGATGGCGTCACAAGAAAAGATGTCAGGGAAGCTAAAAGGCTGGCTAGGGCCGCCAGAAGGGAATCCAGCGCATTTAACAAAGTTTACAAAGATTTGAAGCGCTCAGACCATCTTCATACAATAACAGTTACCAAAAATGAGCCCCAGAAAGACGGAAACTCGAATAGTAATACCGAGGCGAAAGGAGGAAATGAAAACATAACGGAAAAAGGAGACGGTACTAATATTACGTTTGACCTGAATGACAGGAAATGGGATCTGCCGGATCAATCGGCGTCAACCCAGCAAACCCTGGTTTTAGGACATGAACTGGGACATGCCTGGGAAATAGATAATGGGTTGGTAAAAGCGGCGCCTGGTGAATTTAAGGGTAATATCATGGAGTTTGATAAGGTAAATAGACATATAGACCAGAAAATGGAATGGAGGAAAGGAGTGGAAACATCGGCTTCACATATAGAGAACATCATGAGAGCGCAATTGATCGGGGGAGATCGGTTAAGGCAATTTTACCAGGCGCCATCTTGGAAAGGCGACAGATGGCCTACTGTTAAACCGGGGTTTGATTATAATAACGTTAGTCCCGGCTATTTTGATTTGTTAAAACTGAGAACTAAATGATTTTTAGATCAAGAGTAAGTTTATATATGCACATTCTTTTTCTATGGCTGCCATTCTTCTTGATGCCTCCTGCTAAGGCCAATGGGTGCACAGGAGGGGACACATGTAAGCTGATGGAAGTAAAGATGGCTAAACCGTTTAGGGAAATTATAAACTATACGCCATATTATGAACAGTTTGAAAAAAATGATACCAGTGATCTGCAGGTAATTGGTATTTCTATGCCATATGATGATTCCTATGGGCATCTTTTATATTACAACGCAGTGGATAGCATTAGCATGGTCCAGTCAGGAACCGCGGTTAATTTGAAGGAGAGGCGATATGATAAGCTTGAGACAGAAATGTTTAAAAAGCAGCTATGCAAAACTGAGAAGAATAGTTACGTCTGTATATGTGATCTGAATTCGTCCCGGATAGCATACTCTATCTGTATAATTAAGCGAAAAGGAGAGGTAATATTTCAATACCAGGGCGTAAATAAAAATCTGCTCGATTTAGACGAAGCTGTATCTGGGAAAATAAGGGATGTAATAAAGCTGGTTGCAACTTTGAGGGAATTGGGCACTATCCACCCAATCCCCCCAGCATACTAAACGTAATAACGCCCAGTACCACCAGCGTAATAACAATATACAGGTAGTCCTTCTCCACACTAAAAGCAAAAACGGAAAATATGATCCGCGCAATAGGCGTACCTATCAGCATCACTACCCCCAGTTGTATGATCTCCCGCCCATGACCCAGCCATACGCCGTGCAGGATGGCTGGCAGGTTATCCCAACGGTTATTGGGCCCGGCAAAGGCCCGGTATTCCGGCAGCTCATGGCCATGCCGGATAAGATAGATAGCGCCGCCGGCCAGCACTACTATGCTGGAAAGTACCACGCCATAGCGCAATAAAGTACCCAGTAAGATCTCAACGTCTTTATCCGCCCAATAGGTTTTAGAGAACAGTCGTTTCATCAGTATTATAGTTTTCCGCTGATTCCGTTATACATCATTTGCAGGGCCAGTAATGTGATCACCACAGAGAAGACGATCCGCAGCCACTTCGTATTAGCTTTGGCCAGTATTTTAGTGCCGCCCAATGCGCCGGCCAGTACGCCCAGCACTACTGGAAAGCACAGCCCCGGATCAATATACCCGCGCTGCAGGTACACCACCGCACTGGCTGCCGCCGTTACGCCGATCATAAAATTGCTGGTCGTGGTAGATACCTTAAAGGGTACCCGCATCATGTTATCCATGGCCAGCACCTTCAGTGCGCCGGAGCCAATGCCCAGCAGCCCGGAAAGCACGCCGGCTACCGTCATCATAATATAACCGCCAGGCACATGCCGTACTTTGTAATCAACAGTGCCCTCTGGGGTAGGGTAGTGGCCGTTCAGCCGCAACTGTTGCGCCCATTGGCTTTTATCTTCCGTTTCCAGGTGATTGCCTTTAGGCCGGATGGAAAGCACGGCAGAAATGATCAGCACTACGCCAAAGATCACCGCCACCAGGCTGGTAGGCAGGAACACGGCCAGCAAGGCCCCCGCCACAGCGCCCGTGGTAGTGGCAATTTCCAGGAACATGCCCAGCCGTATGTTGGTGATACCTTCCTTTACATAGGCGGAAGCAGAGCCTGACGAGGTAGCAATGGCGGCAACAAGTGCGGTACCGATGGCATAACGGATATCAGTATGGAATCCGAGTGTAAGAAGTGGAATAATGACTACGCCTCCTCCAAGGCCCGTGAGGGACCCTAGCAAACCCGCCAGGAAAGCGCCGCCCAGGAGGATAAGCGTAAAAGTTAAGATTGTCATGGTTGGTTGGTTCGGTTGGTAACAGGCAACAAAGGTAGGAAATGATGATCTATTGTGCTGATTATGTTCCCTGTAATGCCCGAACCTGGTTATCCCATCCGCCTGGATGATCCCCTTACAATTAATCCCGGCGCAAGTACAATCTGCTCCGGTGGCCGCCCTTCAGTGCCCTGTTTGTCCCGGATCTGTTTCAGGAACAAACGCGCCGCTTCCTGGCCCATTTTTACGGTTTGCTGGTCAATGGTAGATAGTCCGGGCTGTACCAGCGCGCCAAAAGCTTCATTGGCAAAACCGATCACCCCTGTTTCCTCCGGTATCTTTACGCCATAGGCCAGCAGCTGCTGAATAACCCCCATGGCGGTATAATCTTCCAGGGCAAACACGGCGTCAAAGGCTATGCCCTGCTCCCGCAACTGCTGTACACAGGCCCGCCCGTACTCCAGGGAAAACTGTCCCTGCAGGATCAGCTCTTCCTGCACCGGGATGCCGTAACGTTGCAGCGCATCCTGGTACCCGCGTAGCCGTTCTTTAAAGATGGGCAGGGACTGCTCCGCCGTAATATGTACGATCCGCCGGTAACCCTGCTGGATCAGGTGCTCCGTGGCAATAAAACCACCCTGGTAGTCGTCTATGGTCACCGCCGGCGTTTCCAGGGCCGCAATGGCGCGGTCAAAAAAGATAAGCGGGATATTACGGTTCTTGATCTCCTCGTAATGGCTGTATGCCTCCGTTTCCAGGGTCACGGAAGAGATAATGCCATCCACATGCGATTGCAAAAAGGTGTCAATGCCCCGGATCTCCTGCTGCAGCAGTTCATTGCTCTGGTAAAGCAATATGCTGTAACCGTTCTCATTCATTACCTTTTCAATGCCGTGCACCACGGAGCTAAAAAAGCTCACATGCAGGCTGGGCACAATTACCCCTATAATGTAGGTGTTGCCGGAGCGCAGGGAGGAGGCCAGCTTGTTCTGCCGGTAGTTCAGTTTCTCCGCCATCTGGCGCACAGCCGCTTTGGTGGCCTCGCTGATGCCGGGATGGTTGCGCAGCGCCCGCGCTACGGTCGAAAAAGTGATGTTCAGCTCCCGGGCTATATCGTGGATTGTTGGTTTTTTCATCTTGTACTACAATTTTAAGAATAGGTTTTTGTTTTTTCATGGTTTCTTTTATTTTTATGCCAACGTTGGCATAAAAGCGTCCTTAACCACTAATCTTTAAAACTGATACAAGACCATGGCAAAAATTGTCACAGGCAGCAAAGAATTCTTCAAAGGCATAGGAGAGATCCGTTATGAAGGGCCTTCCACAGACAACCCGCTGGCATACCGCTGGTATGATGAGACCAAGGTAGTGGCAGGTAAGACCATGAAAGACCACCTGCGCTTCGCAGTAGCCTATTGGCACTCATTCTGCGGCACCGGCGCCGATCCCTTTGGCGGCCCTACCCACATCTTCCCCTGGGATGAGAAAAGCGACCCTGTAGAAAGGGCTAAAGATAAGATGGACGCAGCTTTTGAGTTCATCACGAAACTGGGCATGCCCTATTATTGCTTCCACGACGTAGACGTGGTGGATTATGGCAATGACGTGGCCGATAACGACAAAAGGCTGCAAACCCTGGTGGACTATGCCAAGGTTAAGCAGGCCGATAGCGGCGTTAAACTGCTTTGGGGCACCGCTAACCTGTTCTCCCACCGCCGCTATATGAACGGCGCAGCCACCAACCCGGACTTCCATGTGCTGGCCCACGCCGGCGCACAGGTAAAGGCGGCGTTGGATGCTACCATCGCCCTGGGCGGCGAAAACTACGTGTTCTGGGGGGGCCGCGAAGGTTATATGAGCCTCCTGAACACAGACGTAAAGCGCGAACAGGAGCACCTGGCCCGTTTCCTGCAAACGGCCCGCGACTATGCCCGCAAACAGGGCTTCAAAGGCACTTTCTTCATAGAGCCTAAACCCTGCGAGCCTACTAAACATCAATACGACTTTGACGCGGCTACCGTAATTGGCTTCCTGCGCCAGTACGACCTGCTGAACGACTTTAAGCTGAACCTGGAGGTAAACCACGCCACACTGGCCGGCCACACCTTCCAGCACGAGCTGCAGATAGCTGCAGACGCCGGCCTCCTGGGCTCTATAGACGCCAACAGGGGCGATCAGCAGAACGGCTGGGATACAGACCAGTTCCCGAACAATATCAATGAGGTAGCGGAATATATGCTCATCATCCTCGAAGCCGGTGGCTTCAAAGGCGGCGGCATCAACTTTGACGCTAAGATCCGCAGGAACTCTACCGATCCGGCAGACCTGTTCCATGCCCACATAGGCGGTATAGATACTTTTGCGCGCGCCCTGGTAGTGGCAGACGCTGTACTGCAGAAATCTGAATACCGCAAGATCCGTCAGGACCGGTACGCCTCCTACGACAGCGGTAAGGGTAAGGACTTTGAGGCCGGCAAACTGTCGCTCGAAGACCTCCGCGCCTACGCCATCGAAAAAGGCGAGCCGGCATCTGCCAGCGGCCGCCAGGAATACCTGGAAAACCTGATCAACCGGCACATTTAACACCGTCACATAACACAACTAAGAACACCGGTCCGGTAGCCTCCCGCTGCCGGACCATTTTTTTTATATCCGGGGCATTCCCTATATTAGTAGCAAACCAGCCTGTACAAACGGGATAGCGCCAGAGCCCCCACATTTATGGACGAGCCTTAGAACCTGACGAAATAATGAGACGGAATATTGAAGGAATTGCAAGTTTTTTCTGCTGAATAGACCATTTGGGGGTTAAAAAGTGTCCTTACTATAGATTTTATTTAAAAAATTTGAGAGGGGCCGGTCCGCTGCTGGATTCCGGAAATATATTTTCCAGGAATTAACGTATATACAAGTTGAGTATCATTTTCCCTGTATGCAGAAATTTTATGAACCCCTGCTCAAAATGCCTTATAAATTCACTTTTCTCTTCTTCGTAATAATGGGGACACTACTTCCCGGTCTAAACGCGCAGTTCAGACCGGGAGAACGCCCCGTCACCTGTGAACATACAGGCATTAAGCTGGCGGATTTTTTTAGCATAGTATGGGACCAGACCCACCTGCAAGCCTTCTATAATGATGAGCAGATAAGCAGCGAAGAGAAAATAAACGTCTACTTCAAAAATGAACCATTAGACAATGTGCTGGCCTGGCTCTTACGCAAGAGAGGCCTCACCTGGTACTATCGCGAAGAAACATTCGTGATCCTGCCTAAAAAACCAGGCGACCCAGACCTGGGCAAAATACCCGAAGAACCTACTATCAATATCACCGGCCTTGTTACTGACAAGGAAGGAGTTGCCTTGCAAAATGCATCTGTGCTCATAAAAGGCGCCCAACGGGGCGTACAGACTGATAAAGACGGAAAATTCATACTTACCCGGATCAAGAAAAACACAGCCTTGATGATCAGTTGCGTAGGATATTCCCCTAAAGAAGTGCTTATAAATGGTGACACCACCACCAGGGTCCAGTTGGCCGCCTTGATAACTGGCCTGGACGAGGTGTTGGTGATCGCGTATGGCACGAGCACAAGGCGGTTTTTAACGGGGAGTGTGAGCCGGATAACCGGGGAAGACATCGCAAGCCAACCAGTAGCCGATCCGTTACTAGCCATGCAGGGCAGGGTACCGGGTTTACACATAACACAACTAACAGGTTTGCAGGGCGGAGCAGTGAAGGTGGAATTACGTGGGCGGAATAGTATTGCAGCGGGGAATAACCCGCTGTATATCGTGGATGGGGTACCGTTTCCGGGAACGTCGCTTACTTTGAATAACATTATGGAGGATGGATCGATTAGCCCTTTAGGAGCATCAAATCCTTTGAATATGATCAATGTGGCAGATATAGAAAGCATTGATGTGTTGAAAGATGCGGATGCAACTGCTATTTATGGGTCAAGGGGGGCTAACGGTGTGATATTAATTACCACAAAAACGGGTAAACCGGGAAAAACTAAGCTAGACGCGAATTTCTATACAGGAATTGGGCAGATGGCGCATAGCCCCAAATACATGAACACGCAGCAATACATACAAATGCGTAAGGAAGCATTTGCAAATGATGGGCTTCCAATACATGATAACGATTATGATTTAAAACGTTGGGATAGTGCTAGCTACACAGATTGGCAGAAAAAGCTATTAGGAGGGAGCTCTCACATTGCAGACGGGCAATTGGCTATTTCTGGTGGTGGTGCTATGAAAGATATAAATATGCAATTCCGGATTAGTGGTGGGTACCGACAGGAAACGACGGTATATCCGGGTGATTTTAACTACGGAAAAGCTGCAGCCCTCGCTAACCTGGGGATATCCACATTAAATGGCCGTGGAAGGTTAACATTAGGTGTCGACTATGTAGCAGATAAGAATCTTCTACCTTCAATAGATCTGGCGGGGTTATCTGTAACTTCTCCCAATACGCCAGAACCTTACAAGCCGAATGGTAGCTTAAACTGGGATGAGGGCGCCTTTGGCATCAACCCTATGGCCTGGTTATTACGAACATACAAAGCTAATACAAACAATCTACTGACGAATGCGGTATTAAATTATTGGGTGTTGGATGGAGATAAGCATAAGGTGGAGCTGAAAAGCAGTTTTGGCTTCAATAAAATGCTGATGGATGAAATACAAATAAATCCTTTTGCGTCATTTAATCCAGCTACTACAATCACTAGCGGTAATACCTTTTTTGTGAATGGTAATATCAAAAGTTGGATTATTGAACCACAGGTTAATTATAGGGGTAAGTTGGCTAAGGGGGAGCTCAATGTATTAGTTGGCTCTACTTTTCAACAGGAGGTGAGAGATCAAGAAGCACTATATGCCACCGGTTTTACCAGCGATGCTACATTGGATAATCTATCCGCGGCAGGAAGAGTAGGAGGTGTGGCTAGTGCCTATTACCAATACCGTTATAACGCTATATTTGGGCGTGTTAATTATAATTGGGACGGGAAATATATTCTAAATCTGACCGGTAGACGGGATGGGTCCAGCCGTTTTGGTCCAGGAAGACAGTTTGCCAATTTCGGTGCTGTTGGAATAGCATGGGTATTCTCTAAAGAAAAATGGAGCAAAGATTTTTTTCCGTTCCTAAGCTTTGGCAAACTGCGAGCGAGCTATGGCAGCACTGGTAATGATCAGATTAAAGACTATGGGTACAATGCTACTTATATGCGTTCTGCGCCTTATCAGGGTTTTAGTGGGCAATCGCCAAGCCGCTTATTCAACCCTGACTATGGCTGGGAATTGAACAAAAAATTGGAAGCAGGAATAGAGTTAGGTTTCAGACAGGACAAAGTCTTGTTCAGGGCTAGCTATTACCGCAACCGTTCTTCTAAGCAGTTAGTCGATTATTCGCTATCTGGATTAAGCGGCTTTAATTCAATCTTGAATAATTTTTCTGCTTTAGTGCAAAATACTGGCCTGGAAATAGAGCTAAGTAGCCTCAATATAAAGCACAAGAATTTTGATTGGAGCACTTCTTTGAATCTTAGCGTACCTAATAATAAATTATTGCAATTCCCTGGATTGGAATCTACCATTTATAATAATTATTATACGGTTGGGCAGCCATTAAATATATTTAAGGGATTTCATTGGAATGGAGTAAATCCAACAACCGGACTATATCAATTCGAGGATGTGGATAAGGACGGGAATATTATAACTTATTCCGGAGATTATGCTTCTACTAAAAGGATGGGGCCATTTTTTTATGGTGGGCTACAAAATAGTTTACAATATGAAAATTGGCAACTAGATTTCTTATTTCAGTTTGTAAGGCAAAACGGATTTAATTACCTGTATATTAATGGAATGCCGGGTACGTTTAATAGTAATCAACCTGTGGAGGTGCTGGAACGGTGGAGAAAGGAGGGAGATCATTCAAGTATTCAACGATACTCACAAGGGCCGGCTGCTTTCGCTCCCTTTTTTAACGCCCTTAAAAGTGATGGTGCAGTAGTGGATGCCTCTTTTATACGTTGGAAGAATTTAAGCTTGAGTTATCAGTTGCCGGTAAAATATATACAGAAGGCACATTTGCAGAGTGTTCGGTTTTATTTGCAAGCGCAGAATCTGTTTACTATTACCTCTTTTAAAGGGAGAGATCCGGAAGTGGCTTTTGATGCAGATACTTATCCTCCTTTAAGAATTTGGACGTTTGGACTGCAATTGGCGCTCTAAATACTACAACTATCAACGTATGAGATATTTATACCAACAGCTCATGAAACTCCATCAATCTTGTGGCAAAAGCCGGTTGAAGCGGAAGGCTGTATGGGTAACAGGAAGTTTGTTGCTTGCATTGTTGTTCTCTATATTCGGCTGCAGAAAATTTATAGAGGTGCCATTACCGAATACCGAAAGCTTTCCTGATGTCATCTTTAGCAATGATATAAATGCAACGGGGGCTATAATAGGCATTTATGGTAAGATGATTACCAATAATGCCTGGGCGAGCGGCAATACTCGTAGTGTTACTTTACTAAGCGGGCTTTCCGCCGATGAGCTAGAAAATTACTCTGCGCTTACAATACCGAGGGAATTCTATGAAAATTCCATTAATATCAATAACACTGCAATAGAAACGGCTTTTTGGGATGAGGCGTATCAGTATATTTATGCGGCGAACGCAGCCCTTGAAGGCTTGAGTAACCCCAATGGCGTATCTGACGGCACCAAAATGCAATTAGAAGGAGAAGCACTATTTATTCGTGCATTTTGCCATTTTTACCTGGTGAACCTTTTTGGAGATATACCTTATTTAACCAATACAGATTATAAGACCAATATTGTAATGGCTAGAACGCTCAAAGATAGGGTGTATCAACTGATCGTCGCAGACTTGAAAGAGGCGCAGGGAAAACTGAAGGAAACATATACCGCAGCAGGTGGCATAACTGGTAGAGTACGTCCAAACAAATTTACAGCTACGGCTTTTCTGGCGAGGGTATATTTATATATGGCCAATTGGAAGGAGGCGGAAATACAGGCAAACGCGGTGATCGAGTATACTACCTATTATGGCCTGGATTCCTTAAACGGCGTGTTCTTAAAAGATAGCAAAGAAACTATCTGGCAGTTAATGCCTAACGCTAATACCGGTTACAATACCTGGGAAGGGAAAAATTTTATATTGACCTTGTTGCCTACCACAGATGAAAGCAATTCTGTCGTTTTAGGCCCCTATTTGCTCCAAGCTTTTGAACCCGGGGACCTACGTAGGATAAAATGGGTAGACAGCATTAAAAGCGATGCTGGCGGAGTGTACTATTTTCCATATAAGTATAAAATACAAAATGGGAATGAACTGAAGGAATACTCCATGGTTTTCCGTTTGGCGGAGCAGTATTTGATACGAGCAGAAGCACGTGCACGCCTTGGACAGATAGATGGAGCAAAAGAAGATCTGGATATTATTCGCCAGCGTGCAGGGCTACTTGGTACCAGAGCGAATACAACCACAGAACTTTTAATAGCGATTGCGCATGAAAGGCAAGTAGAACTGTTCACAGAGTGGGGGCATCGCTGGTTAGATCTAAAACGTACAAATCGTGCCAATACTATATTAAGTGCAGAAAAAGCCTCCACCTGGCAGGCAACAGATACGCTGTATCCCATTCCACAAAAAGAACGAGCTTTAAATAAGAATTTGACACAAAATATCGGATATTAACGTCGTGAAATATTGAGATGCACTATAAAGTGACTATGCAACTTAAATGATAATCGTAGATATGCTCAACTAATTCCCGTAGGAGAAATTACGGCTTTAGATTTATTGCGTGAAACGGATTGACAGGAGAATGCTCATCCCTGTACGTATTTTCTATTATACATACTACACCAGAACGAATCTTATGATCAGCAAGAATTGAAACAGGAATACCTAAACCTGTAAAAGATAAGGTCATGCCAAATAAAACCAAAATCCGGATTATGAAAAAAAGATTGATTCTAACTGCCTGTGCTTTTATTCTGGTTATTACAGGCGCGTTGATGTCCAAAGCCAACGCCAAATTTTTGAACGTGAGTTATACGGATACTGCTATTCCTAATGTTTGCCTTTTTCCTAGAGCCTTGCCATCAAATTGTAGTATATCTGTTACTGGAACTGTTTGTAGTACCACATTAGGGTCAACATATAGATACTACCAGGACGGTTCCTGCATCACCCCCTACTATCGCCAATAAAACTAACCGCCACTCCCAAACCCAACCCATATGCCCAACCGTCGCCATCGCTCACTCTCGCAAAGGAAACGCCTCCTCCTGGCCCTCGCCAGCTTTCTCCTGAGCATCGCCGCCGTCTGGCTCCTATACATCGCGTCAGATAAGATCAATCACCGGCCCAATGGCTTCATCCGTCTGGTTCCGCCGCATATGGCCACTCCGGCCAAATTGCTCAACATCCGGTATAACTCGTACTACATTGCCGGCGCTACCGCTACCCATATATACCTGGGAAATGCAACTGCCGCCACTTTGCTCTTAAGAATGAATTACGATTTATCAGATACGGCATATCTACGCTTAACGATGTCGCCCGGTACCAGCTTGCAGGGGCCTGCAATGGTCTCCGTCGATACGCCCGATGTATACATGATGGAAGGTACACAGGGAGCCCTTTTACACGCTTCCCTCAATGATCTCACCCTCCATCGCCTGCCGGATGGCAAACGCCAGTTCTTCAACGCCCGGCCTTTGTCCGGCGCTTCGTTTATCCTCCGCATGTACGATAGCGCCTGGCATCAGAATATCCTGGCCAAACGTACGCTGGACACATCTTACCTGCTGCCCCGCACGCCTGTGCTGGAAAAACAGATAGATGGCGTCTTCTGTACAGATGGCTCCCTGCTTTATCAACCTGGTTCCAACAGGCTGGTGTACGTATACTACTACCGCAACCAGTTCCTCTGTATGGATACCAACCTGGTAGTGCAATATAAAGGGAGAACAATAGACACCGTCAGCCATGCTAATATAAAAGTGGCCTCGCTGACGGCATTGGGTAAAACCACGCTCTCTACGCCGGGCGCGGTAGTGAACAGGATGAGCTGTATGGACGATAAATGGGTATATGTGAACTCAAAGCTAATGGCCAACAACGAAAAGAAAAGGGAGTTTGACAAAGTATCTGTCGTGGATGTGTATTCTCTAAGGGATGGCAGCTATCATTTCAGCTTTTATCTGCCCAACCTGGAGAACGGGAAAATGCGCAGTTTTCGCGTATTTAATAAAACATTGATTGCGTTGTACGATCATTACGCGTACACGTTCCATTTAAATTTTTAGATCCCGGTTATTAGCAATAAGAACTGGGGCTAAAGCTGGAGTAGCAGATAAGGAGCTGGATATCCATCCGGCTCTTTTTTTTGCCATCCCTCGCAGTCAGCCCGTCCAGCCATGCGATTCCTCCCTGTCATTCCTCCATGCCAGCTCCTGCAGTCCCGCTATCCCTCACCGCTATCCCTTCGTGCCAAGCCCACCATCCCACCACTCATATTACCAATTATCCCCCTGTAACCACCCCATTCCCAACCTATAGCGCAAAAATCATTTTGTATACCATCCTTTTTTTTCTATCTTAGAAATGTTATCGCAGATAATCAAGCGTCAATAACCATTCTATACCCCATCTTCAAAGCTGCTAAATATTTTTGATCATGAAAGAACTTCCATTAAAGCTGGACGAGCGCTCTTTCGAACTACTAAAAGAGCGTACCGCCTTAATCGAAAAAAGGGATGCCACAAAAGACGACATCGACAGGATCAGAGACCACATAGATAATAACGGCTTCTCACAGTTACCAGGCGCCACAGCATACGTAGACCAGCTAAACGGCGTCATGTCCCGCATAAAGACCAATGAGCAGGAAGAACAGGCACTGCTAAAACAGGCCGCAGAGGCAGATCTCCAGATAGCCGCCCTGCGGAAAAGATCAAAGGTTTTTTCCCTCATGCTTATAGCGGTTTTTGTTATCCTCGTTATCGCCATGCTGATGCGATAACATACATCCCAAAAAATAGCTAACATGTTTTTTTATAACCAGGCCATCAGGCAACTACAGTCCCGCATTGCGCAGGGTAATGCGCGCGTCCAGGCGCTTAAAGAAGAGCGGATGGAACTTACCCGATCCTTTAATGCCATTAAATCCTCGTTCACAGTTGCGGCCCTGCAATTCTTTAATGGGCAGTTGCTGGAGAATAAGGACAAGGCAGATAAGCACCTGGATACATTATCTCCCTATAACAAACCCGCCTGGGAGGCAGAAGCCTGGAACGCCTGGGAGCCTCAAAAGCAGGACATCCATACACCCTTATATTTTGGGTTGATGACCACCCCGTTGCCGGATACAGACCAGGTATTCGGTATCCCCACAATAATGGATTTTATCGGCCATAATAAATGCGTCATTGTGGAGAGCGGCCCGGAAGAATGTAATGATGTATACGCCTTCTTTCAATCAATGGCCCTGCGCATCAACGCCAGGCTCCTGCATAATGTAAACTTTACCTTCATAGACCCCTCTGGTTTTGGTAAGGCATTCCCCATAGCCAGACAGCTCAATACCCGGGTAGACTCCGGCGATCTTTTCCGGCTACTGGAAGAGATAGGGCGGGATATTACCCGTATCAACCAAACCTACGGGCTCTCAGACGACCGCATGTTTGATTCCATTGCGGATGCCGTATTGATCAACGAGAAGTTTGAGGTCATTTTCGTAGCCAATTTCCTAAAGGATTATGACAGACGGGTAATAGAAAAGCTGCTGAAAATAGCGGAGCAGGGGCCCGTAGCCGGTAAATACGTTTTCATACACCACAATACCTGCGAAGAATTGCCCAGGGATATCTCGCTGGATGGGATCGCCAACGCGCACCGCGTCGCCATCAGCGGCGATGAGTTCAGCTGGAAAATGGGCAACCGCCAGTCCATTCCCTTATACTGGTGGCCGGATGAAAAGCCCACAGACGAGATCACAGACCTGGTCATAAAGAAAATAAAAAGCAGTATCCCCAAGGAGAACCCGATAGATTGGAAGGCCATCAAACCCGCTAATTATTGGAAAGAAACAGCTACCCAGGTGATAGAAACAACGGTAGGCATCAGCGGCAACAGATCGCCCCTTAATATCTGGTTCGGTCATAAACACAGCGAGGATAGCCGGGAATGCAGCCATGCGATATTGGCGGGCATGACAGGCTCCGGGAAATCAAATTTCTATCATGCTTTTATACTGAGCCTGGCCTGCAGGTATAGCCCGGAAGAGGTATCGCTGTACCTGATAGATGGTAAGGACGGCGTAGAGTTCCAGGACTATAAACAGTTGCCGCACGCCGCCGTCGTATCTCTCAAATCATTGCCTGGTTTATCCCGCAGCATCCTGTCTGATCTTACAGAAGAGATAGCGCGCAGGAATAAACTGTTCAGCGAAGAATACGGGGTAGATAAATACGAGAACTTCCGGCTTAAATCCGGTGGTAAACTGATCCTGCCACGTATCCTGTTGATCGTGGATGAATACCAGGAGCTCCTGGAGGGCGATGTGAATGCGGAGGCCTCCGCCCACCTGCGGCTCATCGCGGAAAAAGGCCGTAGCGCCGGCATCCACATGTTATTAGGTTCCCAGCGCTTTGGCGCCGCTAACCTCATGTATGCTGCTTCCATTTTTGCCAATATAGAAATGCGGATCGCCATGAAGCTGTCATTATCAGACAGGCTCGCGCTCACAGAATTCGGTAAAGAAGGCAAAGACCTCCTGGCTAACTGCGACCTCCCGGGTAAAGTAGTGGTGAATGACCGTGGCGGTAACGACGGCCATAACAAACTAGGTAAAGTAGCCATCATCAAAAAAGACGACCGCCTGCAGGTGATCGCTGAGCTAACGGCTAAATCCATGGAGCAGCATATTCCCCCGGAATTGCTTATCACCAATATTTTCAATGGTACAGAACAGCCGCATATTATCGATAATACCCAGCTTGCCCAGTTGTTAAACCACAACCACTGGATGGATAAACAGGAGATGGAGCAGTTTGCGCGCAAAGAGATCTACCACGGTGGTATTGGCGAAATAGGCTGGTTCTCCGGCGAAACGCCTTTTGTCTTCTGGCTGGGACAGGAGTTTAATGTCAGAGGCCATTCAAACGTGGTCACCCGCAGGCGCCAGCGGGAGAACGTACTGATCATAGGCGATAATAACGACGCCCGCTACGGTATTATGTTCGGTATCCTTTCCAGCGCGGTATTAAATGCGCCCAATACGGATGTGCACTTCTATATAGCAGATAAAAGCATACCGGGCGCGCCCTGGAGCAATGTATTGCCCAATTTCTGCAATGGCCTCATCCAGGAGATGAAGTACCGCCAGCAATTTGCAGGAAAGAATACAGAGGTCATAAACATGTTGCAGACCCTTACCGCAGAAGTAGCAGCCAGGAAAGATATCCCGGAAGAGGAAAGGCCGCAGCTGCCTACCATCATCTTCATGGCGGCTGACCTCGACAGGATCGACAGTCTCAACCTCCAGATGAACAAATACGGCTCCCCGGAAGAAACAGAAGCAGGCAAAATGCTGCGTCAGGTAATAACAGAAGGTCCCGCCCTGGGCATACATGCCTTTATCAGCTTTGAAGGCGTATTACCCATGTATAATGTATTCAACAAACGTAATCTCGAATTCTTCCGCCACCGCGTAGCCCTGCAGATGTCAGAACAGGATGCTTTTGACCTCGTGCGCCGCCGCGAGGCCTCCAGGTTGCAGGCGCATGGCAATAAACCCATCGCCGCATTTTATATTGATATTGGCAGCAATAAATCTTCCGTATTCAAGCCATATATCGTTAGCAAGGGCATGTCAGAAACCTTTGTAAAAGAAATAGCTAAAAAACTGGTCAATGGATGAAGTACATGACAGGCTGCAGCAATTCCAGCGGAACCTGGAGATCTTTAACGATAAGCTCAAGGTTTCCTTCGATCAGCTTACCAGGTACCATGAGACGGTACACCCCTGGTGGCAGGATAGCATGCGGAACGAATATGAGATCAGGTGGAAACCCCTGGAGGACAAAATGAAACAGTACGTCACCACCGATGGTAATAACTACAGCGATATACTGCTGCATAAGATAAACCTTATCAAACGATACCTGCATGGCTGGTAATGTAGACCTGTTAACAAACGGGCTAAAAGATTATATCAATTGCCTGCATACGCACAACAGTTCTCTCCAGGAGGATTTCAGGGAGCTGAGCGCATTGTTCGCGGCATTGCAGCCGGCTTATGAAGGGCAGGCGGCAGAGACATTCAAAGCGTCCTGGATGGCCACCGCCCGTTGGTTTGAGGAATACATAGATCAGACCGTGCTGCTGGGCAGCTTCCTCGAAGAGCGGGTAAGCTGGCTGGAGCAGGATAAATAAAAGATCATGGCATTAAACAACCCTGACATATTATACCCGCTGCTAGATCAGCTGTCGCAAAAGGTCCGGTACCTCAATCACCGCATCTCTTATGCCATAGACGATGCCCGGCGCCTGGTGGATGTGGCGGTGGACCAGACCAACCAGGCTACCTTTGAGACCAACTACGTGGCCAATATCAAGGACGAAGACGCGGAAAAAATAGACTATTGGGATAACGAGACCACCAGCATGCGCAATAAGCTGAACCGCCTGCTGCAAGGCATTGAGGCAACACATAACCGCCTCAATGGTATCCGCAGGGCCTGTAACCAGTCTGCCCAGCACTGGAATAAAGAACACGATATAGCTGTAGCCTGGCTGCGGCGGGCCAAAAACAGGCTAGCTACTGCTATTAACAACCTCAATATTGCTATTAGCAGCCTGCAGGCGGCAGAAGCCCGCTTAAACCGTGCACAGAGTGCGCTAAGCAGCTGCCAGAACAGCTACCGTACAGATAGTAACGGCCGGCGTATTTACAACGATTGCTCCGGTCACCAGCGGGAAGTAGCCAATGCCCGCCACCAGGTATCCATTGCCCAGGATGAGGTCCGGCGTTGGGAACTGGAGAAAAGGGAAGCAGAGGTAGAAGTAGCGGCGGCAGAAGCCCGGGTAAGACGCTGCGAAGAGGCCCTGTCCCTCATTAGACAGGCAACAGACATGAACGCCGTTAGCATAAATATCATCCTCGATGCCGATAACTTTTGCAGGAGAGGCCTGGAAGAAGTACGGTCCGCAGGGGAGATCATCAGCAGGACAAAAGAACTGAACGCACAACAGGATGCGCTGGTACAGGAAAACAAAGCCCATTTGGCTACCGCGCAGAACTTTTCCAGCGATGCCAGTACCAGCTTTGCCCGCGCCAGCAGTCTCTCCGCAGATGTACAGTCTTACGGCAGCAGGGCAGGAGAGGAGATAGACAGGAAAGTGGATCTCCTCAAAGAGTTTGGCTTCACGCCGGGTAACCTATAAACCATCCGTTTATTATGAAATACGCCAGTTGTATTTACCGCGTGCTCAATCATTTTACAGACAATAGTTGCTGGCATCTCAACCGGTCTGCACAGGATTTCCAGGACTACCGCAACTCCCTGACCGCTCAGTGGGATGATACGGCCGCCGCGGATATAAACGCCCGGTTCCTGGGGCCCCATGCGGAAGACGAAGCCCGCATGCGCGGCTTCCTGGAAAGGAAGAACGTGGCCATACAACAGCTCTGCGAAAAACTCAATGAAGTAGAGCGCGTAAATGATCAGATCAGGTCATTAAGCGAAAAAATACAACAAGCCCTCGTAGCATGCGAAGAAGACCTCCGGAGGTCCGTAACAAACTATGATTTTTCCCATAACCGCAAGAACGACGCAGAAGCCAGGATCCCCCAAACCATCGTGCTGCTCAATACCGCCAACCAGAACGAATTCTCGCCAACCTACTAAACACCGCATCCACCCATCTGCACATCTGCACATTAACACTGCTACCTCTTCGCAGTTAACCCCCATTTCCTGCAATAAATACGTAACTTATTATAGTAATAAGCCATTAATTAGAATATAACCATTTAAAATCAGGTAAGTTATGTGGATTGTTAATCTGGAGAGACTCCGGGGGCCCCCGCCTTCCGGCAAAATAACCATGCTGTACATATAGCTCACATCGAACACGCTTAACCAATTTTCTAAACCTAAAAACACTTTGTCATGAAAAATGCATTCAATGCAAATGCACTGCATTACCCGTTTGGGTATGCCACCAACCCGCACGCGGAAAATATGGAACTGAAGATCAGGGAATGGCTGGCCGGCCCTTATAGCTACCTGCCGGAAAAGGCCATAAAAAAATACCTGCATACCGGCGTAGGCCATGCAGGCGGATGTATGTTCCCTCGTGCCAGCAATGCCCAGCTTACGGCCGTATGCCGCTTTTATGTATGGGCCTTTATGATCGATGATACCTTTGAATTCGCAACTGTAGAAGAACTGGAAGTGATCCGTCACCGCTCGTTAGAAGTACTGCGGGGCAGCCAGCCGCAGCCGGATGAGATCCTATACCAGCAACTGCCGCTCCTGCGCCAGGATCTGTTGTCTATTGGCGCGGAAATATGGCTGGAGCGGTTCTGTCATAGCCTTAATGGTTATTTCGATGGCCTGCAGCAGGAAATCCCCTACCGCAAGAATATGGTCTTTCCTGCATTTGACGAGTTTGTAACTATTCGCGAACAATCCGTAAATGTATACCCGCTGGTAGATCTGGCCCAGGCCATTACCGGTCACATATTACCGGCCGGCGTATTGGAGCACCCGGTGTTACAACGCCTGGCACAACTTACCTGCCGTATCCTCTCATGGAGCAATGACTATTTCTCCGCCCACCTGGAACAGGGGAATGATGTATTGAACCTTGTGCTGATCTTACAGCACGAGCGTAACTGCCCGCTGGAAGCAGCCTATGCGGCCGCAATAGAAGTACATGATCGGGATGTGGCCACTTTCTGCCTTTTAAAACAGGCATTGCCGGATTTTGGGCTGTATACCGCCCCGGTAGTGGATTATGTGGAGAACCTCGCCCTTATGATCCATGGATATTTACATTGGACACACACATTTACAGAAAGGTACAAAACTGGTGGGCATCCTTCTGCTGATCTTAAAAAGGGACAGTCGCTGGCGGTCTAAATAGTGTGATCGATATTAAATCCGTTTAATCATTGCTGAAATAGATTGATCAGCGTTAGACATATCAATTACTAAACGTGTTAATCAAAGCTAAACCAGTTTAATCAATTGAGCCGGTGTTTACCTCATCTATATGGGGTAAATGCTGGCTTATCACTTTAAACAGAAAACGGGGATTGATGGGCTTCAGGATAACAGCGGCGGCGCCGGCTGCCATCAGGGGTTTCTCATACTGTGTGCCACCGGTGCAGATCAGTACGGGGATGTGTTTAAACGCCGCATGTTTTTTCAGCAGCAATAAGGTTTGCTCCCCATCCAGCTCCGGCATCTGGTGATCCAGGATAATGATCTCCGGCAGGTGGCGGGTTTTCTTCAGGTGCTCCATCGCCTCCCGTCCGGATGTAGTGCAGGTAACATTACAGCCATACAGCGTGAGATATTTGGAGAATAGCATATTGTTCATTTCATTATCATCCGCCAGCAGTATATGAATATTGCTGAGGTCAATATCCGCTTCCGTTACTTCCTCTTCTATATCGGGGGTATGACCTTCTTTTAAGGGCAGTGTCACCGTAAACGAAGTATGACCGCCTTCGCTGCTCAGTTTCACCTTGCCGCCCAGGCTGTCTACCTTACTGCGTGTAATATACAGTCCCAGCCCGGTGCCTTCAATATGCCGGCTCTTTTTATCCGTAGTATAACTGTCAAACAATACCGCCTGCCTTTCTGCAGAAATATCCGGGCATTCATTGCTGAAGGTCATCACGAAATTGTTGCCGGAGCGGTGGATCTGCAGTTTTACCTCGCTGTTTTTATCCGCATACTTAATAGCGTTACCTAGCAGGTTGGTAACGATCATGGTCAGCTTCAGCGTATCGGTCACCAGTACATCCGGTACATCCGGCGCTACGCTGAGGCTTAATTGCAAGCCCCGGGAGCGCGCGCTTACTTTATTCAGGTTGATGATCTTCTGTATCAGCGAGCGTAACGCAAAAGTATCTTCTTCCACTTCTTCCTCTTTACCCGCTTCTATCTGCGCCACGTCCAGCACATTATTGATCACATTGCGCATATTGTTAACAGCTGTCAATAGCAGGTCCACATAAGGCTCTATCTTTTTCAGATGATCATCCAGTTTGATTTCCCTCTTAATAAGCTGCGCCACCAGCGCCATGGCGTTCAGCTGGTTCCTGATCTCGTGGGATACCTTGTACACAAACATCTTCAGCCGGTTATACAAGGCCTTGTTCTCTCGTACATAGTACAGCATCACGATCACGTCAAACAGCAGAAAGCAGGGGAGGGCCACCCAACGTAGCAGGTATTGATCAGCCATCGCCAGCTGTAAAGAAGGAAATAGCTTATAATAGAAGTTCAGTTCCAGCAGAAATAAGGTCAGCAACGTAGCGCAGATGCCCACTATCTGTTGCTGGGGTTTCGAATATACCAGGAAGCTCATTCCAAACATAAACACCGCTATCAGTGATATATTAATGAGCTGCCCCAGCAGAATGCCAAAATAAACGGCGCAGGCGCAGTGTACCACAAGCACGCTTACGCTGGCTATACTATATAACCGGTACCGGTTTAAAAGGATGATACCGCAAAATAGTACGCTTTCTATAATGGCAGGGATCTGTACTTGTGCCAGACCAGTATAAACATAGAACAGGTTCCCGATCACAAATGCCAGCAACGCAGTTATAAAACTGATACTATTCACGATCACCACCCGTTTGGCGGCTTCGTCTGACAGCCCCGCGGTGCCGGCGTTGATAATGGGTGCATAGATGGGCAATAGCGCGCGTTGCGCCTTCAACGCAAATGCGCTGATCCTGCTCTTGATGGATGTGTAAAGCCGGTTACTCATAAGGACGCCTTTTTAGGGTCGGTTATTTTGATTCCTCTAACAGTTGTAGGTTGCCGGTAAATGGCCTGCTATCTATAAGCAGCAGCAGCTATTCCCTTTGCATACGGTTAAACATTGATTGATCCCCTTCCCACAGTATAAATTCCCGCTGGTTGCAGCATAGGCTGCATGTAAAATAACGTTTTTTTACCAATACGCCGTGAAATTTACCCATGCCAGCCCGCCCATCCGCCCACTGTCACGGTCGCCATTCCTACATCAGCAAATTAGCACATCAGCATATCAGCACATTTTCACATTTTCACGTCTGCATATTTTCACAATTTATTTGTACAGATCAAAAAAATGTATAACCTTCGTGTAGTTAATTTATTTAACGATGAACACCGACGATCACTCGATCAACTTCTTCAAACAGTTTGTTGCTGCACGATTCAACACTTCACCCCCTGCATTCACAATAAAAAACAGGAAAGGAACTGCTAACGCTTCACAGGCATAGGTCTGTCCACGCGTAAACAGTACTCGCAACTGCCGTACAGAACGGCCAGGATTATGCGCCATGGAGCATAGTCCCCGGATATGGTCTGTCTGCATTTATCCCTTACTACAATCAATCTATAATCCACTACAACTATGCAAAACACAGAAATCCTGCGATGGGTGTTGCTCATCGGCGTGCCCTTACTATGTCTTATTTTTTACCGGCTTATCCTGCGCATATGCTTCGGCGTGGTCATTGTACCGGAAGACCGTATAGGCCTGGTGACTAAAAAGTTCCGCCTTTTTGGTAAACAGGCCCTGCCAGAGGGCCGTATCATCGCACTCGAGGGAGAAGCGGGCTTCCAGGGGCAAACACTCGCCCCGGGCGTATACTTCTGGAAATGGATCTGGCAATTCTCTATCACCTTTCAGCCCTTTACCGTTATTCCCACCGGTAAAATAGGATTGGTGCTCGCAAAGGACGGCGCAGAGCTGGAAACAGGTTCCATCCTGGCCCGTAAAGTGCCTTGCGATGGCTTCCAGGACGCCAGCGCCTTCCTGATCAACGGTGGCCGTAAAGGCCGGCAAACCGCTATCATTACGCCCGGTTCGTATCGTATCAATACTTTCCTGTTCGAGGTAGAGATAACAGATTTGATCAATATACCGGAAAATGCCGTAGGTATTGTCACCACCTTCGAAGGCCGCGCTATCGAAGAGGGGCAGATAGCCGGTAAAGTAATAGGCGCCCACAACAAATTCCAGGATGTGGATACCTTCCTCTCCAATGGTGGCTACAAAGGCCTGCAGGAACAGGTGGTGCTGGCCGGCTCCTATTTCCTGAACCCATGGTTCGTGCGGGTAGAGATGGTGAAGATGACAGAGATCCCCATCGGCCATGTAGGCGTGGTGATCTCCTACGTGGGCCAGGAAGGCGTAGACCTGAGCGGCGCGGAATTTAAGCACGGCAACATCGTGGCCCGCAACTCAAAAGGTGTATGGGCAGATCCCCTGGGTCCCGGTAAATATCCTATCAATCCTTACATCATGAAAATAGAGATGGTGCCTACTACCAACCTGGTGCTCAACTGGGCCTCTGCCCGTAGTGAGGCGCACCAGCTGGATAAGAACCTCTCTACCATCACCGTAAGGAGTAAGGACGGCTTTACCTTTAACCTGGACGTGGCCCAGATCATCCACATTCCTACTACGGAAGCGCCAAAAGTGATTGCCCGCTTCGGTAACATGAGTAACCTGGTTACACAGGTGCTGGAGCCTACCATCGGTAACTATTTCCGTAACTCCGCCCAGGATGCAGGCGCTATCGACTTCCTGAAAAGCCGTAAGGAAAGACAGGAGTCAGCCAAAGAGCATATCGGTCATGTGCTGGAACAATACAATGTATTTGGCGTGGATACCCTCATTGGTGATATCGTGCCGCCGGAAAGCCTGATGAAGACCTTAACAGACCGGAAACTGGCAGAGGAGCAAAAGGTCACCTACGAAACGCAGATGAAGGCCCAGGAAACCCGTCAGACCTTGGAAAAAGAGACTGCCATCGCAGAAATGCAGAAAGAGATCGTAAAGGCAGACCAGGGCGTACTGATCGCAGAAAGGATCGCAGATGCTTCTGTGAAGAAAGCTACGGGTGATGCTAACAGCGTAAGGCTCCAGGCCAACGCAGAGGCAGACAGGCTCAAACTGCTGGCGGGCGGCGAGGCGGAAAAAGTAAGGCTGCTGGCTAAAGCGGAAGCAGAGCGTACAGAATGGACCGCTAAAGCAGATGCGGAAAAGATCTCGCTTACCGGTAATGCGGAAGCGGAAAAGATCCTGGCCATCGGTAAGTCCAGCGCAGAAGCTTACCGCCTGGCTGTAGAAGCCATGGGCGGCGATAACTTCACCCAACTGAAGGTGATGGAATCCATCGGCGCACAGAATGTACGTATCATGCCGGATGTCCTCATAGGTGGCAACGATGGCGCTAACGGCCCTATCAGCGGCCTGCTGGGATTGCAACTACTCGATCAGCTTAAAACTAAAAAGGATGATAAAAACTGATTTGTTTATCGCCGGCCTTTCGTCTGAGTCTTGTTAACCTATACCTATAAACGTTCACACTGTTAATTTGCCTGGATATGCGAACATCCAGGCAATTTTTTTTTCCTTACCTTCGCCCCTCAAATTTTTACATATGCCCCAACCAGACAAGAGCAATACAATGTTTCAGCTGGCGGCAGATTTTATACGTGAAACCAACCGCCATATCTTCCTGACCGGCAAGGCCGGTACGGGCAAAACCACTTTCCTTAAACACATCAGGGAGGTCACTGCCAAGAACACGGTAGTAATAGCTCCCACCGGTGTAGCGGCGATCAATGCCGGCGGCGTTACCATGCATTCTTTCTTCCAGCTGCCCTTTGGCCCTTTTATTCCCGGTACCAAAAGAGGTTTCGGAGAAGGGGATGATATCAGCATGGATGCCCATGCACTCTTCCGCAGCATCCGCTTCAACCACGACAAAAAAGAGCTCCTGCGCGATCTGGAGCTGCTTATTATCGATGAGGTGAGCATGGTGCGCGCAGATTCCCTGGATGCCATCGATCATATCCTCCGCCATTTCCGCAACCAGCCGCTCCTGCCTTTTGGCGGGGTGCAGGTGCTCTTCATCGGCGACCTTTTCCAGTTGCCCCCCGTAGTGCCGGATTCAGAATGGCAGCTGCTCAAAGAATATTACGACGGCATGTTCTTCTTCCATGCTAAAGTGCTGGAACAAGCGCCCCCTTTATACGTAGAGCTCAAAAAGATCTACCGGCAGAACGAAGCCTCGTTTATAGACCTGCTTAACGGTATCCGTAACAACGCCGCCACCCAGGAACAACTGGAGTTGTTGAACCAGCGCTACCAGCCTGGTTTTACTGGCCAGGGACAGGATGAGCAATACATCGTGCTCACCACGCATAACCGCCGGGCAGATGAGATCAACGCCTCCCGCCTGGCCGCCATGCCGGGCGCTATACACCGCTTTGAAGGCAGCATAGACGGAGAGTTCAACGATAAGGCCCTGCCTACAGAGCTCGTGCTGCAGTTAAAACCCGGCGCACAGGTCATGTTCATCAAGAACGATCTGGCAGAGGTAAAACGTTATTACAACGGTAAGATCGCCACGGTGAAGTCCATTACGGCGGATCGTATCATCGTTACGCTGGCCGGCAGCCGCGAAGACCTGCAGCTGGAAAAGGAAACCTGGCGCAACATCCGCTACACCCATAACAAGGCCGATAACCGGATCGAGGAAGAGGAGCTGGGCAGTTTTACCCAGTACCCCATTCGCCTGGCATGGGCCATTACCATCCATAAAAGCCAGGGTCTTACCTTCGAAAAAGCCATCATCGACGCCGGCAGCGCTTTTGCCGCCGGACAGGTATACGTAGCCCTCAGCCGCTGTACCTCTCTCGAAGGGCTGGTCCTGCACTCCCGCATCCATCCCGCTGCCATCCGTAATGATGACCAGGTGATGGCCTTTGCGGCCCGCGAGAATGCCGCTAATGAGCTGCAATCCCTCCTGGATAAGGAAAAACTCGTCTTCTGGGCCAACAGCCTCTTACAGGTCTTCAACTGGACTAAACTATTGGCCATCTTACAGGAACACATGGCCTGGCTCCCCGGTAAAAAACTGGCAGATATGGATGCCGCCCTTACCCTGGGCGTAGTGCTCCAGCAAAAAGCCGCCGCCCAGCAAAACGTAGCCCAGAAGTTCAGACAGCAGCTATCGCCCTTACTCGATGCTGTCGTACAAACTGCCGATACCAGCTCCATAGAAGACCGGCTTAAAAAAGCCATTGGCTATTTCACACAATCCCTGCATGATGAGCTCATAAAACCCCTGCAGGCCCATTCCGCTACCGTAAAAGGCGCCAAACACCGCAAATACCAGGCGCAGTTGCAAACAGTGGAAGCGGCTGTTTGGCACAAGCTGCAACAGGTATGGGAAGCCTCCTACGGCGATACCCATTTTAACGGGGGCCTTACAGATTATGCAAAACAACGCGGCCAGCAAACCACCGCCGCCAAACCGGAAAAGCAGAAGGCAGAAGTAGGTGGCAGCCGCCGTGGCAGCCTGGAGCTCTACCTGGGTGGTAAAACCATAGCGGAGATCGCAGACATCCGCCAGCTGGCTGTCAGCACCGTAGAAAGCCACCTGGCCCAATGCATAGGCGCCGGTGAACTGGCGCTCGGCAGCTTCGTATCCCCGGAAAAAGTAAACCTCATCATGCCGCTCGTGAATGAACTGGGCCTCACCGCTACAACGCCTATCAAACACCGCTTAGGCGACGCCGTTAGTTACGCAGAGATCCGTGCCGTACAATCCCATTGCCGCCTGGCCAAAGAGTCCTGACCCGCCCCAAACGTCCCCCGTCAACCCATTATGCTTTATCCCCTCCATCAACTAAGATGGTGTGGGACAGTTCCCCGCACCCCTTTCTTTATTTTTGGAATATTCAGCCCATGGAATGCAAACGGTATTCCCTCAATCGACTGATTTAAATACAATTCCACACTTATGCAAGCTATTTTAGGCGTTTTTTTCCATTTCATCGGCGGCTTTGCTTCCGGCAGTTTTTATATACCATTTAAGAAAGTAAAGAACTGGGCCTGGGAAAGCTATTGGATCGTAGGCGGCTTTTTCTCCTGGCTCATCGTCCCTTTCCTGGCAGCCTGGATCACCGTGCCGGACTTTATGGCCATTATCCGCAATACGGAAAGCAGTACCCTGTTCTGGACTTATTTCATGGGCATCCTCTGGGGCATTGGCGGCCTTACCTTTGGCCTGGCCATGCGTTACCTGGGGCTCTCATTAGGGATGTCCGTAGCCCTGGGGTATACCTCCGCTTTCGGCTCCCTTATCCCGCCCATTTACCGCGATCTGGTTAGCAGTGAAGCAGGCGCCGTTACCTTCTCCTCCATGTTGCACAGCAACAGCGGCCTGATGGTACTGGCGGGCGTAGTAGTATGTTTGCTGGGTATCGCCATCTGCGGTAAGGCAGGCGTTATGAAAGAACGCGAGCTGCCGGAAGAGCAGAAAAAAGAAAGCATCCAGGAATTTAACCTGCGCAAAGGCCTGATTGTAGCTACCATCTCCGGTATCCTCAGCGCCTGTTTCAATTTTGGTATAGAGGCCGGCAAACCTATGGCGGAGATAGCTGTTCAGCAGGGCAGCAACCCCTTATTCCAGAACAATGTGATCTTTGTAGTACTGCTCTGGGGTGGGTTGACCACCAATCTTTTATGGTGTGTATTGTTGAATGTGCGCAACCGTACCTTCGGTGATTATACCAATAAAGCCACTCCGCTGGCCAGCAACTATTTCTTTGCCGCGGTGGCAGGCACCACCTGGTTCCTGCAATTCTTTTTCTATGGCATGGGCGAAAGTAAGCTGGGCAACGGCGCCAGCTCCTGGATCTTGCATATGGCCTTTATCATTATGGTATCCAGCCTCTGGGGCATCACCCTCCGCGAGTGGAAAGGCGTAAGTAAGAAAACATTCAGCACAATATTACTAGGTATCCTCACCATTATGATCTCTGTATTATTGGTAGGATATGGGAATTCAATCTAAAAGCTAACAGCTAACTACTAAAAGCTAATATAAATGTCAGTTTCTGCATCAACATTCAAACATGTAAGCTACTTATGGGATGAAGCCAGGGCCGCTGCGCTGGCCGGCGATGAAGTGGCATTGTTAATTTACCGCTCCAACCTCCTGGGCGCCGATCTGCGCCTTACCAATTATGGCGGCGGTAATACCTCCTGCAAGGTAATGTCCACAGATCCGCTTACTGGCCGTCAAACAGAAGTAATGTGGGTAAAAGGCTCCGGCGGTGACCTGGGGACATTGAAAAAAAGCGGACTGGCAGCATTGTACGTGGAGCGCCTGCGCAGCCTGGAGAATATCTACCGCGGCATCGATCATGAAGATGAAATGGTGGAGCTCTTTAACCACTGTATCTTTGACCTCAGCTCCAAAGCGCCGTCTATCGATACGCCCCTGCATGGCTTCCTGCCCTTCAAACATATCGATCACCTGCACCCGGATGCGGCTATCGCTATCGCGGCGGCTAAGGACGGCAAACGCATTACGCAGGAGCTGTTTAACGGTACCATTGGCTGGGTAGAATGGCAGCGCCCCGGTTTTGACCTGGGCCTCAAACTGCGCCAGTGCCTGAACGATAACCCCGGTATCCGTGGTATCATGTTAGGCTCCCATGGCCTGTTCACCTGGGGCGATACCGCTTACGAAAGTTATATCAATACCCTCGAAGTAATAGAGCGTTGTGCAGACTACCTGGAAGCAAACTATGGCAAAAAACGCCCCGTATTTGGCGGCGCCCGTATCCAGCCCGCGGCTAAAGAGATCCGCACCCAACAGGCGGCGGCACTGGCGCCCGTATTACGCGGCCTTTGCTCCGGTCATACCCGCATGGTGGGTCATTTTACGGATGATGAGCGCGTGCTGAACTTCATCAACTCCAACGATCTGGATCGCCTGGCCCCCATGGGTACCAGCTGCCCGGATCACTTCCTCCGCACCAAGATCAGCCCCCTCGTGCTGAACCTGCAGCCGGAAGAAGACCTGTCAGATGTAACCGCCCTTAAAGCTAAACTGGCCCCCCAGTTCGAAGAATACCGCAAGATGTATGCGGACTACTATAACAGCTGCAAACATCCCAATTCGCCCGCTATCCGCGATGCGAACCCGGTGGTGATCCTTTATCCTGGTATCGGTATGTTCACCTTCTCCAAGGATAAGCAGACCGCCAGGGTAGCCGCTGAGTTTTACATTAATGCCATTAATGTAATGAGGGGATCAGAAGCCATCTCTGAATATACCTCCCTGCCCCGTCAGGAAGCGTTTAATATCGAATACTGGCTGCTGGAAGAAGCAAAGCTCCAGCGTATGCCCAAACCTAAGCCTTTATCCGGCCGTATTGCGCTCATCACCGGTAGCGCGGGCGGCATCGGTAAGGCGATCGCTAAAAAGTTTGCAGATGAAGGCGCCTGTGTGGTCATCAACGACAACGACGCTGGCCGCCTGGAAGCCGCTAAAGCGGATTTTGGCAAAAGCTATTCTGCAGATGTATTTGCTACCGCCATCCTGGATGTGACCAGCGGCGAAGATATCCGCAACGCCTACAAAACAGCTGCCCTGGCTTTTGGCGGGGTAGACCTGGTAGTGAACTGCGCCGGCCTTTCCATCTCCAAACCCATCGAAGAGCATACAGAAAAAGATTGGGACCTCTTATATGATGTACTGGTAAAAGGCCAGTTCCTCGTTACACAGGAAGGCGTAAATATCATGCGTAAGCAGGATACCGGCGGCGATGTACTGAACATCGTGAGCAAGAACGCCCTCATGTCCGGCCCCAATAATGCCGGCTACGGCTCTGCTAAAGCGGCACAGCTGCACCTGAGCCGCCTTAATGCGGCTGAGCTGGGCAAAGACCGCATCCGCGTGAACGTGATCAACCCGGACGCCGTAATAGCAGACAGCAAGATCTGGGAAGGCGCCTGGGCAGAAGGCCGCGCCAAAGCATACGGCATCAAAGTGGAAGAACTGCCGTCCTTCTATGCCAAACGCACCCTCCTCAATGAGGTGATCTTACCGGAAGATATTGCTGCAGCCTGCTTCGCTTTCGTAGGCGGACTGTTGAACAAATCTACCGGCAACGTCCTGAATGTAGACGGCGGCGTAGCCACCGCTTTTGTTAGATAATCAACAATGAACAATGGATAATTAATGATACATGGCCCCTTTTACCTCCGGTGACAGGCGGCCATGTTCATTAATTATTCCTGCTTAATGCTTAATTTGATTAAAACGATCATCCGTTATGAAACTCGACCAGCATCATATAGACAGCTTTAACAGCGACTCGCATAAGGACCATGACCGCGCTTTCCTCCATTTGGCAGATAAAGTGCCCGATATACAATACGTGCTGCAGCAGTTGCAGGAATTCCAGGTAGCCATTCCCAGCTGGGCATTAGGCACCGGCGGTACCCGTTTTGGCCGTTTTTCCGGCGGCGGTGAGCCCCGTAACCTGGAAGAGAAGATCGGGGATGTAGGCCTGCTGCACGCCCTCAACCGCTCCAGCGGCTCCATTTCCCTGCACATTCCCTGGGATATCCCGGAGAACGCGCCTGCCATTAAAGCCCTGGCTGCCCAGCACGACCTGCGCTTTGATGCGGTGAACTCCAACACCTTCCAGGACCAGCCCGGCCAGGCGCATAGCTATAAGTTCGGCTCCCTGCACCACACGGATAAAGCCGTGCGCAAACAAGCCATTGAACATAATATAGAGGTGGTCAAATACGGTATTGAGCTGGGCTCAGATGTACTGAGCCTCTGGCTGTCAGACGGCTCCAACTTCCCGGGACAGCTCAATTTCCGCCAGGCGTTTCAGCGCACCCTGGAAAGCCTGCAGGAGATCTATGCCGCCCTGCCGGACGATTGGAAGTTGTATATCGAATACAAATGCAGCGAGCCCAATTTCTACTCCACTACCATTGCAGACTGGGGACAATCCCTTATGCTGGCCAACAAACTGGGCAGCAAGGCCCTTACCCTGGTAGATCTTGGCCACCACCTGCCCAATGCCAACATTGAGCAGATCGTAGCTTTACTGCTGATGGAAGGCAAACTGGCCGGTTTCCACTTTAATGATTCCAAGTACGGGGATGATGACCTCACCGTAGGCAGCATCAACCCCTACCAGCTGTTCCTCATCTTCAACGAATTGGTAGAAGGTATGGACGCCCGCGGCATGCGCCACGCTACAGACCTGGGCTGGATGATAGACGCCTCCCACAATGTAAAAGACCCGCTGGAAGACCTGCTGCAATCCGTAGAGGCCATCATGATCGCCTACGCGCAGGCGCTTTTGGTAGATGCCAAAGCCCTGGAAGCGGCCCGCCAGTCAAACGACGTGGTGACCGCCCAGGAAATACTCCAGGAAGCCTACCGTACAGATGTACGTCCCCTGGTTGCCCAGGCAAGGCTGCTCAGCGGCGCCGCTATCCAGCCGGTAAAACTGTACCGCAGTCTTAAAGTAAGGGATCAGCTGATCAGGGAAAGAGGAGCGAAGACGGTGGCAACTGGGTTGTAAACTTATATGCAACCCGTGTGCTACTCGTATTAAAAGCGTTCAACCCCCGGGTTAAAAGCGTTCAACGCCGGGTTAAAAGCGTTCAACAAGGTTTTTCTTTTAAATAGATTTGTATGGATCGAGGTCCGGAGAGGCTACCTGTAGTAGCTATATTAGACATAGGTAAAACAAACAAAAAGGGCTTCCTTATAGACGAACATTACCGGATCGTATGGGAAAACAACTGCCGTTTCCCGGAAATAACAGACGAAGATGGGGATGCCTGCGAAGATGTGCAGGCCCTCGCCGCCTGGGTGCGCCAAACCTTGCAGGAAATGCTGGCTTTGCGGCAATACCGGGTAAAAGCGTTCAATTGTTCCGCCTACGGCGCCAGTTTTGTGTTGATCAATGAAGAAGGGCAGGTAATAGCCCCTTTGTATAATTACCTCAAACCTTTTCCGCCGGACCTGCAAGATAAATTTTTTGCCGATTATAACACGGCTGACGAGCTGCCCGGTATCACGGCTTCGCCGGTGCTGGGCAGCCTTAATTCAGGGCTGCAACTGTACAGGCTTAAATACCAGCAACCGGCCCTGTACCAGGCTACCCGCCATGCACTGCACCTGCCGCAGTACATCAGTTACCTGGTCACCGGACATGCCTGCACGGATATTACCAGCATTGGCTGCCATACCATGTTATGGGATTTTCCACAGCAAAAATACCATCACTGGGTAGGGCAGGAGGGCATTACGGATAAACTGCCGCCCATCTTCCCTTCAGATGCCGTGATGACCGCGCAGCTGGAGAACGATCGTTTGGTGGCCGGCGCCGGCCTGCACGATAGCTCCGCCGCGCTCATCCCGTACCTGGCCACTTTTACGGAGCCTTTTGCGCTCATCTCTACCGGTACCTGGTGCATCACCCTCAACCCGTTCAACCATCGTCCCCTGACAGCAGAAGAGCTGCAACAGGACTGCCTCTGTTATATGGAATACCAGGGCCGCCCTGTAAAAGCGTCCCGCCTCTTCGCCGGACAGGAGCACGAACTGCAGACCCGCCTGCTGGCCGCCCATTTCCAGGTAGCGCCGGATTATTACAAACAGGTGGAGTTTGACCCGCTGCTGGCCCGCACCCTCGATATACCCGTTGCCCCCGCCTTATCACACTTCTCTAACCGCCCATTGGCCGGTTTCCCTGATTATGAAAGGGCTTATCACCAGCTGATGATAGACCTGGTGGCCGCACAACTGCAGTCCACCCAGCTGGTCCTTGACAATACCCCCGTGAAACGTATTTTTGTCGATGGCGGCTTTAGCCGCAACCCGTTATATATGCACCTGCTGGCCGCAGCCTTCCCTCAGCTGGAGGTCTACGCCGCTTCCGTGGCCCAGGCTACCGCCGTTGGCGCAGCGCTGGCCATCCACCGTCACTGGAACCCCCGCTCCTTACCCGGCGACCTGGTGGAACTGAAGTACTACAAGACAGAAAGCATCCAACAGGTGTAAAAAGGCAAAAAGGAACAAACATTAGGTAAGAAAGCATAATATCATGACTGGTAGGCGTACTACCTTTCCCAATAGCTTAAACAGGAATTATATGAAGGTGGGATTATTTATTCCATGTTACATTGATCAGTTCTACCCGCAGGTTGGCATTGCTACATTACAGTTACTGGAAAAACTGGGTTGCGAAGTAGGCTACCCGTCCGGGCAAACCTGCTGCGGACAGCCCATGGCCAACTCAGGGTTTGAGCACCTGACAGATGGCTGCAACCACCTGTTCACCGATCATTTTAAGGATTACGACTACATAGTAGGCCCTTCCGGCAGCTGTGTGCTGCACATCAAGGATCACCTGCATGTGGCGGACAACGAAAAAGCCGCTACCCATATCCGCCAGCATATTTACGAGCTGTCGGAATTCCTCACAGACGTGCTGCAGGTAAAACAGCTCACCGCCAGGTTCCCGCATCGGGTAGGTATACACCAGGCCTGCCACGGCCAGCGTGGCCTGCATCTGTCGCAGATGACCGAACTGGTAGGTCAGCCCTTCTCCAAACCGCAGCAGCTGCTGAACATGGTGAATGGGCTGGAATTAGTGGAATTAAGCCGTGCCGATGAATGTTGCGGTTTTGGCGGTACCTTCTGCGTTTTCGAGGAGGCCGTATCCGTAAAAATGGGCAAAGACCGCGTAGAAGACCATATCCAGCACGGCGCAGAATACATCACCAGTAACGATGTAAGCTGCCTGATGCATATGGAAGGCATCCTCCGCCGCCAGAATAGCCCGGTAAAGGTTTTACACATCGCAGAAATTCTGAATCACGGATAATAATGATCCGCTAACATCAGCACTACCCATGGACACAAGCATAAAAGATCACGCTGCCTTAGCAGAACAATTCAATGCCAACGAGCCCCGTGTAAACTGGCACGATGAAACCCTCTGGTGGGTTCGTCAGAAGCGCGACAAGATGGCCTGGAGCATTCCGGAATGGGAAGAGCTGCGGGAAGCCGCTTCCCGCATAAAACATAACGTGCTGGGCAACCTGCACGATTACCTCCTGGAGTTTGAGCGTAACGCGCAGCAGAACGGCGCTACCGTGCATTGGGCCGCGGATGCGGAAGAGCATAACCGTATCGTCCTGGGCCTGTTGCAGGAACAGAACGTAAAACGCATGGTCAAAAGTAAATCCATGCTCACGGAAGAGTGCCACCTGAACCACTACCTCGCAGACCACGGCATAGAAGTGATCGATACGGACCTGGGTGAGCGCATCGTGCAGCTGGCCAAGGAACCGCCCAGTCACATCGTATTACCCTGCATCCATAAAAAGAAAGAGGAGATCGGCGACCTGTTCCATGAGCACCTGGGCACGCCTGCCGGCAACGCAGACCCCCAGTTCCTGACGGCCGCTGCCCGTGCCCACCTGCGCTCGGAGTTCATCCAGTCCCGGGTAGCCATTACCGGCGTAAACTTTGCCGTGGCAGAAACAGGGGAGATGGTTGTATGCACCAACGAAGGCAATGCAGACATGGGCGCCCACCTGGCGGATGTGCACATTGCCTGTATGGGCATTGAAAAGATCATTCCCCAGCGCCGCCACCTGGGCGTTTTTCTTCGCCTGTTGGCCCGCAGCGCTACCGGTCAGCCCATCACTACCTACAGCAGCCATTTCCGCACGCCCAAACCGGGTCAGCAACTGCATATCATACTGGTTGACAATGGCCGCAGCCGGCAACTGGGCCGGGAAGATTTCCGCAACTCACTCAAATGCATCCGTTGCGGGGCCTGTATGAATACCTGCCCCGTATACCGCCGCAGCGGCGGACATAGCTACCACAACGCCATAGCGGGGCCCATAGGCGCTATCCTGGCGCCCAACCTGGATATGAAGCAGTACGCAGATCTGCCCTTCGCATCCACCTTATGCGGCTCCTGCTCCAACGTATGCCCGGTAAAGATCGATATCCACCAGCAGCTCTATAAATGGCGGCAGGTGGTAACACAGGAAGGCCAGGCCTCCGGCGCTAAAGCTGCCGGCATGAAGATGATGACCTCCGTCCTCTCACGCCCCGGCCTCTATAAATTTGCCGGCAAAACCGCCCGCTGGGTCCTACGCCTGGCGCCCGGCGTAGCCAATAACCGCTTTAATCCCTGGTCCAAACAACGGGAACTACCCGCTGCGCCAAAAACCTCCTTTGCAGACTGGTACAAAGAAAACCGGAAACAATAACGGAGAACAGAAAGCGCCAGGGAGAATAGAAACGAATAGGGGAGAACAGCAACCAGCAACAAAACCAGTATAGCGGCAAAACCTAATTACAGCACCGACAATGAACAGCAGAGATCGCATATTACAAGCCGTAAAGGCCAACCAACCGGATGTCGCCACCTTACCGGACTTACAGGCCTTCATCAGCCCTGCTCCGGCCAGTCTGGAAACCTTCCGCAAGGTAGCGGCAGGTATGGGCAGCCATATACTGGAGATCAAAGATGAATCGGAGATCCCCGCTCTCCTGAAGCAGTATTATTCAGATGCCAATATCCAGCAAGTCGTAGCCACAGACCCCTCCTTATACGACATCGCCGCGCCCCTCAACTGGCAAACCGGCGATGGCCGCCAGCTACAGGACGCAGACCTGGCCATTGTAAGGGCCCAGGTAGGCGTAGCCGAAAACGGCGCCCTTTGGCTAACAGAAGCAGAGCTCCAGGTCCGTGTACTGCCCTTTATCTCCCAACACCTCGCCGTAGTCCTGGACCAAAGCGCCATCGTGCCCACCATGCACCATGCCTACGAAAGAATAGGTGGCCCCCAGACCGGCTTCGGCGTATTCATTGCCGGCCCCTCCAAAACCGCCGATATAGAGCAATCCCTGGTATTAGGCGCCCACGGCGCAAAAAGCCTCACCATCTTTATAAAGGGGTAAAGCCACCGCCTGTCAAGCCAATAAACAGGCCCACAACAAACAGCACAAAACGGGCTTTAACCCGTCAACATAAAATCAAAACGCCCGGACTGCACTACATGCGTCCGGGCGTTTTATTTATTGCTACACTTCAAATCTCAGCCACTAAGCCGCCTTATCCCTCGATACCACTGCACCAGCCCCATTATCCACTGGCCCATCCCCACTAATTATCTTTGAAATAATCCCTCTTTCGGCCCCTGCATCTGCTATCAGCACGCCGCCAATATGCAAAATTATAAACGTCGCCACATAATACAACGACTTAATATGCACCACCGACATACCATGATGCCAGCTTTTAGGCCCATACAGCGACATCATACCCGTAAACAGGCTCGCTGCCAGCAACACATAAAAAACAACATACGTCCAGCCCTTAAACCTAACGGTAGCAGAAAGCCCTTTCTTAAAAGGATGTTCATAGGCCACTCCCTGAACCAGCATAACCACCATCCGGATCAGGTAAAGCCCTATCATCACATACCCCGCTACATAATGCCATTTCCACATAGGCAGGCGTACCGCCTTCCCAATGAGTCCTGCATCCTTACTACTCAGGTCTGTCCCGGACTTATCCAGCTGCTGCCGGATAATCTCCCCAACGCCATCCTTATTCATCCACCCCATACGCAGCAGCACCGTCAAAAGTAAAAATAGTATGGTAAAAGCAATGGCCCAGTGTAAAACCCTGTGTACCAGGTTAAATCTTTTCTCTCTCACTATCTGATTTTTTTCAATTGTTCACAAAGATACGACCAGCCTGTACAATACAAAGACCGTCATAGTTAGCTATTTTGTTAAATATTAATGTCATTGTGCACTACTAGTTGTTAATCTATCAGTATATCAGTTTGGTATATCAGTTTAGTATATCAGTTTAGTGTATCAGTGTATCACTGGTCTTTGATATATTCCCCCATGTATTAATGGTCGCCGATAGACATATGATGGTCGTTGATACATTAATCGTCCGTGCATACCCTTAAATAATTAATTGGGCTAATAAACCACGGCATCCCACCACTCATCCTGCAGCCATCCTGCATTGCCGGTAGGTGTGAAAAACGGCCTTGGCCGGCGCGGCTCCTACAGCCAACTTCCTGAGCAGCCTACCCGCGGCGGGCGCAGCCGTTTTTAACACCCTACCGGCATAGCCCCCGGAAGGCGAGATACCTCACTGGCGCCGTACCCAAAGGCAGGGAATACGTCATCTAATACACAACAAACACCCCCCATATCACCTAAAACCCCTATATTACCCTCATGAAAACAGCCTTCAAAATGCACCTCAAACCCGGTTGCAAAGAAGAATACCGCTCCCGCCACGCCGCCATCTGGCCAGAGCTCAAACAACTATTAACGCAAAACGGCATCGCAGACTACACCATCTTCCTGGACGAATCCACCAACACCCTCTTCGCCGTCCAGCACCAGTCCAACAACTCCTCCTCCCAGGACCTCGGCGCAGACCCTATCGTCCAACGCTGGTGGGCCTACATGTCAGACCTGATGCTCACCAACCCGGATAACTCCCCCATAAGCGAACCCTTGGAACAAGTCTTCCACATGGACTAACTATAAAGATCTTCGTAATATCAACTTAAACGGATTCTTCACCTTCTCCGCACTCTTCTCCAGTATCATCCGCGCCGCCGTCGCCCCCATCTGCTCATGATCAGTAGAGATGACCGTGATGCCATCCAGCAGGATCTCCTTTAAAAGCGTCTCATTATAAGACACCACCCCTACATCCGTCCCAATATTCAACTGATTATTCCTGCAAATTTTAACCAGGTTCACAAGATCCGTCTCCTCTATCACAATAAACGCCTGCCCCTTTTTCACCGGTGTACTCATCTCAATCCCCTCCAGCACGGAAAAATCAAAATCATGCATCCGGCAAAAATACTGGAACCCTTTGCGGATTTCCGGCGGATAAGGGACAATGTTACCGGCATTCACAAATACCAGGCTGCTGTATTTCCGCAGCTGGGGCAAAGCTTCATACAGCGCTTCATAGATATCCTTCTCAAAGTTCTGATATACAGCCGCATATTTCCCATGGAGCTCCGGCAGGTCTTTGTCTAGCAACAGTAACTGCTGCTCCGGGATCTGTTGGATGATCTGCAGCACCTTCTCCGGCTGCTCGTAGAAATGCGGCATAATTACATAATGGTCATAATCCCCTAAATGATTACTGATGAGATTGTCAAATAGCTGCACATTGGAGTGATGGATATGCAGGTCAACAAACACCCCTTCCCCCAGGGTTTTCACAAACGTATTGTATATCTGCTTCTTATAATTACTGATCTTATTAAACAGCAATAATACCCGCAAAGGCATATTCACATCCGTACGGTGTATAAAATACCCTTTACCCTTAACAGACAGGATCACCTTCTTATCCCGCAGCTCCTTATACGCCTTTTCCACGGTTCCCCTGGATAACAGGTATTGCTCGCTGAATTCATTGATAGACGGTATCTGCTCATCCCTCCGCAAATCCCCGTCCCGCACAGCGGCCATTATGGAATCTACAATCTGTAGGTACACGGGAACTTTGCTGTTCGTATCTATATGCAGCGGTTTCATGATTGAAATATAGTGAAAATCACGAAATCCTTTTACCATTCACGCTCCGCCTTCTATCCGGCATACCCCGCCAACAAACGAAATCCTTTTACCATTCACCCTCCGCCTTTTATCCGGTATACCCCTCCAACAAAAAAATTAAATGCACTGTCTACGCTTTTTTTATGATTTTTAAGAAAACAAAAAGTAAATTTGATTGTTATATAAAACCAACGGCCGTCTACACCCCACAAAGTTAAATCACCTTTAAAAGCAGGTGGCTGTTGTTTTAGCTTTACATACTATGCTAACACCACACCAAGTTACACTACTTCCTACCGGACAACCCTACTGAGAGTAAAATATTAAGTAAGCGCTTTTAACGATCTTTTATTAGTGTGTATACTTTGCGCAAAGTCAGTGATAAAGCAGTGTTGAGCGTGCATGACTTTCTCTCATCGTTATAATATGATAGTTATTAGATATTTCTTTTTAAAAGATGTTTGAATGTTCAAGGTCGGTTAATGGAACTTTTGCTTTATATGCTTATTTTGCAAGCGGGATTGTCAAACCGCAAATCAGATTCCACGGAAGTAAGCACAGGTTGTTTTAGCGCGGTATTGCTCCAAAAAGGGATGATAAAAAAAATAGAGACTGTTACAAGTTATAGGCAATCAATGAGTTTACTTCAACTAATCACCAAAAGTTTCATTACACTGTATCGTGATGCTTAAAAACGGCATTAACATTGATGATGTTAATCGCTAAACGATGATCTAGACAAATCTAGTTTTAACCTTATCTATAAGTGCCCATGATTAAAAAATCTTGGATAACCCCCTCATGGCTGATTTTATTGTTAGACCTCGGTTGCGCTGGCATAGCCATCTGTCTCGCACTGCTCCTAAGGTTGAATTTCGACCTGGATGCATTCAGACAGTACCCGTTGGCAACTATTGTATGGGTAGCCATTGGCGTTACCCTCTTACTTTCCTTACTTTTCCGTACTTATACCGGAATCGTACGTTATACCAGCGTAGCGGATATAGGCCGTATATCGTGTCTGGGGGCCTTTTGCGCAGTATTGTATTATTATATCGACAGCTCACGGATACTCGCTCCCAACAGAGATGTATTCCCGCTGTCCGTGATCGTTATCAACTTCTTTATCAGCACCGTAATATGGTTGTCATACCGCCTCGTGGTAAAATGGTTCTTCCGCTTCTACTGGCGTAAGAGCAACGAAAATAAGATCCGCGCTGCTATCTATAATACCGGCCACTGCGGGTTAATGGTGCGCAAAGGTATTGCGGAAGACAGGAACGTAGATATCAGGGTAGTCGCCTTCCTCGAAAACGGATGGGCATTAGCAGGCAAACGCCTCGAAGGGTTGCCTATCTACTCCGCCTGTACGGCGTCACTACAACGCCTCGCGAAGCAGGAACGCGTAAAGCTGCTGATCATCGCAGATGAACAGATAGAGCCCGCACTGCTCAATGAACTGGTAGACCAATGTGTGGCACTCAACATCCGCGTGCAAAAAGTACTGCCTGTGGACAAATGGATCAACACTGGCTGGAATAATAACCAGTTAAAGGATGTAAATATCGAAGACCTCCTCGAAAGGTCTGTTATAGAAATACAGAATAAACAGATCAGCAGGGAGCTGGAAGGTAAGTCCGTGCTGGTTACCGGCGCCGCCGGATCAATAGGTAGTGAGCTGGTTCGCCAGCTGGTAAAACAAAACCCCGGCGCAGTGATCATCTGCGATAAAGCAGAATCTCCCTTATATGAGCTGGAACTGGAGTTGTCCGACATAGCGCCGGATCTTCCCGTAGTGCCTTTCATCGGTAATGTATGCGACAGGAACCGCATGCAGCAGCTGTTTGAGATCTACAACCCCTCTATTGTATACCATGCCGCCGCTTATAAACATGTGCCTATGATGGAAAAGAATCCTTCCATCGCAGTGCTCAACAACGTAATGGGCACCAAAGTGCTGGCAGAAATAGCCGTTCAATTTGACGTGGAGAAATTCGTAATGGTCTCCACAGATAAAGCGGTAAATCCCACCAATGTGATGGGGGCGTCTAAACGGATTGCGGAAATTTTTACACAGTCGTATAACCATTACCTGCACGATAGGTTCCAGAAAATGGGCAACGTAGGCGAAGTGCCGCCCACCCGTTTTATCACCACCCGCTTCGGGAATGTGCTGGGCTCTAACGGCTCCGTCATTCCCCGCTTTAAAAAACAATTGGAACATGGCGGACCGCTTACGGTTACCCATCCGGATATAACCCGTTACTTCATGACCATCCCCGAAGCCTGCCAGCTGGTGCTGGAAGCCGGCGCCATGGGGCATGGAGGAGAGATCTTCGTTTTTGATATGGGGATGCCCGTAAAGATCTCAGACCTGGCTAAAAAGATGATCCGTATGAGCGGCAAGGAGCCCGGAAAGGATATCCAGATCATCTACTCCGGCCTGCGCCCGGGAGAAAAACTGTACGAAGAATTACTGAACACGGCAGAAAATACAATGCCCACCTATCACGAAAAGATCCTCATAGCCAGGGTACGCGAATACGATTTTATGGAAGTAGAAGAGAGTATCAAACAGTTAATTAACTCTGCACACAAGCATTACATCACGCCAACCGTAGCCCTCATGAAAAAACTGGTGCCGGAGTTCATCAGCAAAAACTCCGCATATGAGCAATTGGATAAAGACAAGATAAAGATATAACAACATACCTCACGCTTCAGCTTCCGGCCACCACCGGAGGTTAAAAGCATATTAATGATAAAATCCAGATAGGAATATATGATCAGACAGCCGTTGGCACACCATTTTTTCTTTATAGGCATATGCGTTCTACTGTGTACCTCATGCGTAACCACAAAGAATGTCACTTATTTCAGGGACTTGCCGGATACAATTAAACTACGGACAATGGAGAAGGCGGCCTTTTACGCCCCCGTCATACAGCCGGATGATATCCTGCAGGTGAGTATCCAGACACTGGACCCCGCGGCTACCGCGTTGCTCAACCAGCAGAATACGGCTAACTGGCAGGTTACCGGCACGCCGGCCACCGGGAGCTCCGGTAGCGGCGGCGTTAGCGGTTACCTGGTGGATAAGGAGGGCTACGTGCTGCTACCGCTTATTGGTAAGGTGCTGGTAAAAGGCAAGACCACAGACAAAGTACGGGATGAGATCCGCGATAAGGCAGCCGAATACTACAAGGATCCCGTGGTGAACGTTCGCTTCGCCAACTTCAAGATAACCGTGCTGGGCGAGGTCGCCAGACCTTCCACCTACGTAATGCCAAACGAGAAAGTTACACTGCTCGACGCACTGGGCATGGCAGGAGATCTGACTATTTACGGCAAAAGGGAAAATGTGCTGCTCATCCGGGAAAAGGAGGGTAAAAAGGAGTTTGTACGCTTCAACCTTAACAACAGCCAGTTATTTACCTCGCCGTATTATTATCTGCAACAGGGAGATGTGGTATATGTAGAGCCTAATAAGGCCCGTATTGTAGCTACAGACGCCGCAAGGTTAAGGACCATTACCATTATAACGTCCGTAACCACCCTGCTGGCTATCCTTATTTCCCGGATCAAATTTTAGTCTTTATTTCTTTTTTATGCAGGACAACATATACAGTAATGGTAAATCTGGCACAAATGGTCTCTACCCTACAGACCAGCCGGAGAGTAATGCCCCTAACCTGAGAAAAGTATTGGATAAATACCTTCGCTATTGGTACCTCTTTATTATCTGTGCTATACTGGGCGTTATAGGGGCCTGGTTATATCTGCGCTATTCCACGGCCTATTATAATATCACCGCCAAGGTGCTGGTGCAGGATGCCCAGAAAGGCGGCGGCGCTGGCGAGGAGATCATGGAGCAGATGCAGCTCTTTGATAACAAGAGCAATGTAGATAACGAAGTGGAGATCCTCAACTCCCGCTCCCTTATGGAAAGGGTGGTAAAGACCATGGAGCTGAACGTGACCTGTTATGTGCAGGGGCGTGTCAAGAAATCAGAGCAGTACGGCAATCTGCCCTTTCATGTACATGTGCTGTACCTGAAAGATACCCTCAAACCGGTTACCTATATACTGGAGCCGGATGGGGAAAAAGGCTTCCGCCTGACGAAAGGCGATCTTGCCCGTACCACCCGCTGGGGTGATACCGTACAGCTGCCGGAAGGGCTGATACGTGTGGAAAGGACCGCGCGTTTCCCCCTGGAGCAACCTGCTTATCTGGTGCGCATTAAATCCATTGACGATGCCGTGGCGGAATACAAAGGCCTGGTGGAGTTTAATGTGCCAAACCGCCAGGTAAGCACCATAGACCTGAACCTGGTCTACGCAGTGCCGGAAAAAGGGGAGCTGGTGCTCAGCCGCCTGCTGCAAACCTACCTGGCCGCCAGCGTGGAAGATAAGAACAGGATCGCGGACAGTACCATCGATTTTATAGACCGCAGGCTGGTGATCGTTAGCCGCGAACTGGCTGGCGTAGAACAGGGCATCCAGAACTTTAAACAGGCCAATGAGCTCACAGACCTGGATGAACAGGCCAAACAGCTGGTAACCGGCTCCGGCGATTTTGCCAAACAGCTAACGGAGCAGCAGGTAAAACTAAGCGTAGTAGATGGCCTGGAACAGTATATAAAGGACGAAAAGAACAATAAACGCATTGTGCCCACCTCCCTGGTGGTACAGGATCCCACCTTTACCGGCCTGGTAGAGAAATACAATACCCTGCAGCTGGAAAGGGAACGGCAGCTCATGTCCAGTACGGAATCCAACCCTATGGTCCGTAATATGGACCAGCAGCTGGCCGGCCTCCGTACAGATATACTCAATAACCTGCTCTCCTTTAAGGCCGGCGTACAGGCCAGCGTACAGGAGCTGGAGCGTAATGCCGGTATGCTCACCACCCGCATACGCCAGGTGCCCGCCAAAGAGCGCGTTTTTCTCGATTATTCCCGTCAGCAGACCATAAAACAGGAGCTTTACCTCTATCTCTTAAAGAAGCGGGAAGAATCTGCTATTTCCAAGACCTCCAATATGGCGGTGGCAAGGGTCATAGACCCCGCTAAAAGCGATGCCCTGCCCTTTACCCCAAAAAGGATCCTCATCTACCTGGTGGGCCTTATACTGGGCGTAGTGGTACCTGCCGCTTTCTTATACCTGAAAGAAGTACTGAACAGGCGGGTGCTGGATAAGGACGATATCCTGCAGCATACCCCGGTGCCCATCCTTGCGGAAATAGGACATAGTGACGATAAAGACATGGTAGTGGTTACCGCCAACGCCCGCACCCCGGTGGCGGAACAATTCCGGGCCATGCGTACCAACCTGCAGTTTGTGCTCACCGGCGCAAACGAAAAGGTGATCCTGCTTACCTCCAGCATGAGCGGTGAGGGTAAATCCTTTATCGCCACCAATCTGGCAGCCATATTAGCCGTTTCCGGCAAAAAAGTAGTACTGCTGGAAATGGACTTGCGCAAACCCAAGATCTCGGAAAAGCTGCACCTCAGCAATCAGCTGGGCTTTAGTAACTATTCCATTGGTAAGGCCTCGCTCAATGAGATCATCCGCCCCTCCGGCATCCATGATAACTGTTGGCTCATCAGCTCAGGCCCCGTGCCGCCCAACCCCGCAGAGCTCATGTTGCTGAACCAGACATCGGAAATGTTCCAGGAGCTGCGCCGCCGTTTTGATTACGTCATTATAGATACCGCTCCCATTGGCCTGGTAACAGATGCGCAGCTGCTGGGCCGCTTTGCGGATGTGACCTTGTTCGTGATACGGCAGGGCCACACCTTCAAACAACAGCTGCAGTTCACAAAAGACCTGTACGTGTATAAACGGATGCCCAAAATGGAACTGGTCGTGAATGATGTGAAGAAAGCAAGCGCCTACGGCTACGGTTATGGCTATGGCGCCGGTTATGGCTATGGCTACTATGACCAGAAAGAGGACAAGAGTGTCCTGGGCCGCGTAAAAAAGACTTTTATTGGCAACTAGTAAATACATACAACAAGCAAAATATATGAGTCAGCAACAGCGCAGCGTAGAAAATGCCAACATCGCAATTATAGGATTAGGATACGTTGGATTGCCATTGGCTATAGAGTTCGCAAAAAAATACAATGTTCTAGGGTTCGACATCAACAAAGAAAGGGTAGAGGAGCTGTCGGCAGGCAAAGACAGGACCCGGGAGGCAGATATCGAGACCCTCAAACAGGTCATCTGCCAGAACGGTACCGGTAAAAAGAACGGCCATCGCACCGGCCTCCGGTTCTCTGATGATAAAGAGGTCTTAAGGGAATACAACACCTTTATCGTAACGGTTCCCACGCCTATTGACCAGTTCAAGGCGCCGGACCTTACGCCCCTGCTAAAAGCCTCCGCCATGATTGGCGCTGTTTTAAAGCCCGGTGACCTGGTGATCTATGAATCCACCGTATACCCCGGCTGTACAGAAGAAGACTGTGTGCCAGTACTGGAACGGGCGTCTGGCCTGCGCTTTAATAAAGACTTCTTTGCAGGCTACTCGCCGGAAAGGATCAATCCCGGCGATAAGATCAACACCCTTACCAAGATCCGGAAGGTAACCAGCGGTTCCACCAGGGAGATAGCGGATCGCGTGGATGATCTCTACCGCTCTATCATCACCGCCGGTACGCACAAAGCGCCCTGTATAAAAGTGGCAGAAGCCTCCAAAGCCATCGAGAACGCGCAGCGCGATGTAAATATCTCCTTCATCAATGAGCTTTCCCTGATCTTCGACCGCATGGGTATAGATACCAATGATGTGATCGAAGCGGCCGGCACCAAATGGAACTTCCTTAAATACAAACCCGGCCTCGTAGGCGGCCACTGTATAGGTGTAGACCCGTATTACCTGGCGCATAAAGCCCAGTCCCTGGGCTACCACCCGCAGGTGATCCTTTCCGGACGGCGGGTCAACGACTGCATGGGCCAGTTTGTGGCCAATAAGGTACTGAAGCTGATGATCGAAAAGGATCATAAGATAAAAGGCTCCCGGGCCCTCATTATGGGCATTGCTTTTAAAGAGAATTGCCCGGATGTGCGCAATACCCGCGTAGTGGATATCTACCACGAGCTCAAACAGTTTGGGCTGGATGTGGATGTATTTGATCCATGGGCAGATGTGGATGAAGTAGAAAGGGAATACGATATAAGGATCCTCCAGAAACTGGATCCCGCCGTAGTGTACGATGCCATTATCGTAGCCGTGGCGCATAACGAATTCCTCAACTTCGACTACCGCAAAGTTAAAAGGAACAACGGAGTAATATTCGACGCCAAGGCCTGCCTGGACAGAAGCCTGGTGGATGCCAGATTATAGAGTCATCACAGCCCTGCCGGGTGAACTGCCGGATAGCTGTAAAAGATAATGCCAATGCCCGAACGGATGAAAATACTGATTGTTTTTGGGACCCGCCCTGAGGCCATTAAGATGGCCCCGCTCATCAGGGCCTTTGAAGCACAGCCGCGCCGCTTTCAGATCCAGGTATGCGTAACAGGCCAGCACCGCGAAATGCTGGACCAGGTACTAAAGATCTTTGACATAACGCCGGATTATGACCTCAATATCATGAAACACGGACAGGACCTCTACGATGTTACCTCCGGAGTGCTCATGGGCATGCGCCAGGTCCTGGAGCAGGCCGCGCCAGACATGATGCTGGTACATGGGGATACTACTACCTCCACCGCGGCAGCCATGGCGGCTTTCTATAAACAGATCCCCGTAGGGCATATAGAAGCCGGCCTCCGCACCCGTAATATCTACAGCCCCTGGCCGGAAGAAATGAACCGCAGTATCACAGGCCGGATCGCTACCCATCATTTTGCGCCCACTGCTACTTCCCGTAATAACCTGCTGGAAGAAGGCATACCATCCGCTCAGATCCATGTTACCGGTAATACGGTAATAGATGCCCTGTATCTGGTGCTGGATAAAATGCGCCAGCAGTCTGGTATACAACAGCAGGTAACGGCAGAACTGGCGTTACTGGGCCTGCCACTGGAGCGCCTGAAAGAATGGGGTACAGAAGGCGCTGGCAGCCGCCGTCTCGTGCTGATCACCGGCCACCGCCGCGAGAACTTTGGCGGGGGGTTCGCTAATATCTGCGAGGCCATCCGCGCCCTGGCGCAACAGTATCCGGATGTGGATTTTGTATACCCGGTGCACTTGAATCCCAACGTACGCAAACCCGTGGCGGAAATACTGCAGCAAGACCAGCCCGCTAATATCTATATCATACAACCGCTGGAATACCTGCCCTTTGTATACCTCATGAGCAAAAGTTATGTGGTGCTTACAGATAGCGGCGGCATACAGGAAGAAGCGCCGGGGCTGGGCAAACCGGTGCTGGTCATGCGGGATACCACAGAACGCCCGGAAGCAGTGCTGGCCGGTACCGTAAAGCTGGTGGGTACGGATAAGGAGATGATCATAAGCAGGCTGTCATTATTGTTATCATCTCCGGAGGAGTATGCAGCCATGCAAAAAGCGGTGAATCCCTATGGGGACGGACAGGCCTGCCGGCGTATTGTCGAGCATATTGCCCATAGCCTGGACCCGGCAATGATGCAGGCCGCCTTTTAACAACAAATAGGAAAAACTAGCAGACAGATAAAGCGATAGTCAGTTTATGTATGGAATACAGGAGAAGATAGCGCCATTGATGCCAAAGCGGTTACGCGCGGTGGTGAAGGATAATTTAAAGTCAAACCTGGCTAAGAAGATCTCCCAGGGGGTATTCTGGACCTTCTTTAGCACCGTGGTGTTCCGGGGGATCGTATTCCTTACTTCCATTTGCGTGGCCAGGATACTGAACAGGGGAGGGTTTGGCGAGTTTGGCATGGTAAGGTCCACCGTGGATATGTTTGTGGCGTTTGCAGGCTTTGGCCTGGGGTTGACCACTACCCGGTTTGTGGCGCAGTATAAGGCTACGGATAAGATAAAGACAGGCCGCATCATCCGCCTCTCTTCCTATGTATCATGGACGGTAGGCTCCATTGTTGGCCTGGCACTAATGGGCAGTGCGCAGCTGCTGGCGGATAAGTCGCTGCATGCGCCGGACCTGGCCAATGATCTGCGGTTTGGCGCGGTGGCCATCCTCTTTTATTCCATCAACGGCGCGCAGAATGGCACACTGGCCGGCTTTGAGGCCTTTAAAAGCGTGGCCCGTATGAATATGATCGCCGGGGTGGTCAACTTTCCCATTTCCCTGGTCTTAGCCTGGAAATTGGGCGTACAGGGCGCGGTAATAGGCCTGGCTACCAATGCGGTGATGATTGCCATAGTAGGGTTCTTTGAAGTAAGGAAAGTGGCCGCCCGGTTCGATATCAACGTAAATGAGCCCGGCGCTTTAAAGGAGTCTAAGATACTGACCAGTTTTAGCCTGCCGGCAGTGATCAGCAATATGCTGGTAGTGCCCGTTACCTGGTGCTGCAACGCCATGCTGGTAAAACAGCCGGATGGGTTTAAGGAGCTGGGCGTGTATAATGCCGGCCTCAATATGATGATCATGGTGAATGTGGTCAATAATATGCTGGGTCAGGTGCTGCTGCCCTATGCGGTGCAGAACTTCCAGACCCGCAACCGCAAGTTTGAGATGCTGAACAATATGATGCCCTGGGCCATAGGGATCATGATGGCGATGCCGTTTATGTTTATACCGGAAATTGGCGACCTGCTCTTTGGCAAAAGCTTCTCCGGTTCGGAATTGCACGCCACCATCATGATCATTATGATCAGCACCATCATACTCGCGCACCGGCAGGGCATTACGCGCAATTTTGCCGCCGGTAGCTATATGTGGTGGAGCATGCTCAGTAACGCTACCTGGGGGCTGGCAGCGCTTATTGTCATGTTCCTGCTTAAACATCAGGGCGCAGAAGGCAGGGCCGCCGCTTTTGGTGTGGCGTATGTGGTCAACACCGTCATATTTATCCCGTTCTTTTTTAAGAAAGGTTTATGCGATCGTGACTTTATCGCCGCTCCTGAGTCTATGGGCATTTGGGCATTGATCTTCATAAGCTTTACCACATTATATTTTATTACCGTAAGCAGCATACTGGTACGTGCCTTTATGCTGATCATTGTACTGGGACTGATATTTACACTACTGATAAGGTACTATAGAAAGTACGCTTCCTAAACCGGATACACCGTGTTATGAAATCGTAAAAGATTATCGTACATGGTGAAAAATAAATTGAAGGTATTGGTCAAGGGCGCCTATGGCCATGCCAATTTTGGTGACGACGCATTAATGTGGACCATTGAGCGCTTCTTTAATGACCAGTTCCCGGAACTGGACGTTTGGTTCAGCGCAGGCAATGAAGGGGACTATTGTGCAAAGCTGTTATCCAGGGCGGGCTTTATCAATTACAGCAAGCTAAAGGAAATGGAGGTGGATGTAATGGTGTATGGCGGCGGAACACAGTTCTTTTTATTCAATGGTAACAGATCCGGTATCAGGTACCATGCGCAGAACTTTACCCGTTTGCTGCGCTCCAATCCGGGCGTGCTGGTAAAAAAGATCCACCGGAAGCTATTCGGAACGCAGCTGGAAGGCATTAAGGCCGCACATGTGGCGGGGCTGGGACTTGGATTGGGGCCTTTCAACGACGATAACACCCGGGTAAAGGATATAAAACACCTGGTAAATAGCCTGGAGTACCTGTACGTACGGGACGAAGTATCGCTGGAATACTGTCACCAATGGTGCATGCACAAGGCAGGCCTGGGCGCGGATATCTGCTTCTCCAGCTATGGCACCGCAGGGGTGCTGCCATTAAACGGCTTTCATCCCAAAGGCCCCGGCGATAAAAGAAAGATCGGCGTGATCGTGCGCGATTGGGATCATGAGCAGGAAGGCAGGGCATATTACGAACCGCTGTTGAGGGCTATGGAGGAGATGAATGGCAACGATGAATTTGTCTTCATCATCTTCTCGCCGGTAAAGGATAAAATGTGGCGCCGGCTGCTGAGCGAGCGGAATAAACCGTATATATCATGGGATCCTGCAACACAGAGTATACCGGCCTTTATGGCGCAGCTCAATACGTTTGATGGATTCATTACCGCCCGGTATCACGGCGCTGTGTTTGCAGCCCTGCTGAATAAACCGGCCATCTGTATAGAGATAGAGCCCAAACTGGAGATCCTGACAGAACAGGTGCCGGAAATGCGCCTCTGGCGCAAGCCCTTCCGGAAAGAAGAACTAAAGGAACAAATGGACATTTTTTACAACCGGGAATTTGATTGCGCGGCCTCCGTGCAGCGGTTAAGGGACCGGGCAAACAATATGCTCACCGCATTTGCCCGGTATATGCATAAGATAGAAAAATGACAAAAAATATAAAAGACCTGATCGTTATTTTCAAAGGTAATATCACCCAATCGCCGCCGCAGCTAAACTTCCTGCAGTCGGCCAATGACCTTGGCATACGCCTGCGGCTCATCTGTGCGGATGTGGCGGCAGATACCCTGCAATACCTGCAGGGTAGTTGCCCGCGCCTGGAAGTCATCAACCTCGATATACGCGCCAAAGGCAAAGACCGCTTCAGTAAGCTGGCCTACTGGTATAAATTCCGCAAAAGGGTATGGGACTACCTGAAACGCCAGGCCGGCAGTTACGATGCGCTCTGGATAGGTTCCGCGGATACGGCTCTCTGCCTGGGCAAAAAACTGCAGCAGGAGGTATACTACCTCAACGTGCTGGAACTGTATGATACCCTGCCCTGGCACCGTAAGCTCCTCAGGAACTACGCCCGCAATGCGCTGGCGGTAGTAGTGCCGGAATATAACCGGGCCTGCATTTTCCGCACCTGGTGGGGCTTGCGTAAAACGCCTTTTATCCTGCCCAATGCCCCCTACAATATTGAGGTGGTGCAGAAGGAAGATATGGCGCAGCGTTACCAGGAGATCATCAGCAACCTGGAACAACAGAGCCGCGGCCGAAAGATCATCCTGTACCAGGGCCTTATCACGCCGCGCCGCCGGCTGGATGAAATAGCCGCTGCCGTAGGCCGCCTCTCCGGGGAGGATTACCTGTTTGTTGTGCTGGGCCCACAATACGAAAATTATGTGGAGCAGCTGAAAGCGGTGAACCCAGCTACCATCTGGATCCCGGCCATCCCCGCGCCCTACCACCTGATCATTACACAAATGGCCTATATAGGCATCGTAGTATACAACTACACCAACCTTAATAACATCTTTTGCGCGCCCAATAAGATCTGGGAATACTCCTATGTATCCAAGCCTATGATCTGTAACGATATACCGGGCCTGCGCTTTACCGTAGAATACAATAAGGCCGGCGTTTGTATCAATACAGAAGACATAGAAAGCGTAGTGGGCGCCATCCGTAAAATAGATGGCCAGTACACGGACTATACACGCAAAGCAAACGAGTTTTTTTCACTAAGCCGGTATAAGGATACCGTGTCTGAAATTTTAACCAGTAAAACAGTAGCCGTTGAATAACCTGGTATTCTATAGTCTCAATGCATTGCTCCTGGGCATCGCCTTCTGGGGCGATCATGAGTTCCTGTTCAGGAATTCATGGTGTTTTTACTTTATACAGCTGGGATTATTCCTCATCCATTCAAGTAAGTCCTCCAACAAATCATTCCTCTTTCTTACGCCTTCATTCATAACGCTCTTATACCTGAACCTCAATTTCGCCGCAGGGGAGTATGCTATTTCCAGGAATTACGGTATGTCTGATACCTACTATGTAGCGGTACAAACGGCCCGCCATCTGGACTATATCACCGCTTATTTCCTGGGCTGCAACCTGCTGGTATATATGGCTATCCCAGCCTGGCTCATAAAAGGCAGGAAGCCAACAGCACCGGCGCCGCCGCCACCAATGCGCTGGATCATGGTAAGCAGTAATAAAGGGTATTTTATCATTAGCTGTCTGGCCCTGTTGGGGCTCAGCTTTGCAAACATAAACCTGTCCTTCCTGGGTGGGAGCGGCAATTTTAGCTATGTGTTCCAGGTGGCGATAGCCATTCCGTTATGTTTTATGCTGGCCATAGAAGGCAAAAAGTACCGCTGGCCTTTATACCTGTTGATGATTGGGCTGTTCCTGGCTGGCCACTATGGCTCCAAACGGGAGATACTGTTCATCCTCATCCTCATCTTCCTGGCAGAAGTAGTGCGGGGCTGGATCCGGCTGGACCTCTCCTTCAAAAAATGGATCCTGTTTGGCGTGCTGGGAGCAGGCGTATTCTATATCATCATCCTTTCATCCCTGCTGCGCGGTTATGGTGGTTATAATGTAAAAGGCGTATGGGATGCTACTAAGTATGTGAGCGTGTACATGAACGAGGACTATTTTAAGGATGCATTGGTCAGCAACCTGGAAGTAGGCGCCGTATACGGCAATTCTGCCAATGGCGCCGGGTACATCTTTGACGGGCATACCCGTCTCCTCAGAGGCAGCACATTTGCAAAGGTCTTATTCATACCTATACCCCGCTCCGTTTATCCCAATAAACCCAGAAGCATGGTAGACATCTATACGGCTAAGTTTGTGCCCGCCTTCCGGCGCGATGGGGGCTCCCTGCCTATAGTGCTCTACGGCGAAGTATTATGGAACTTCCACTTGCTGGGCTTACCGCTGCTTTTTCTCTTCTACCGTTATTTTAATCTGTGGTGTTATACCGCCTTTACCCAGCTCAGGCAAGGCGTATTGTCATTCAGGAATATGAGCGCGGTTTTTCTGTTCATCACCTTCATTCAGTTCGTGCGCGGTTCCGGTCTGGATATGTGGCTACTCTATTATTTCGTAGCTATGCCGGCCATATGGATCCTGTATCTCGTACTGAAGAACTGGTATTTTCTCACCTTGAAGGATAGCAGGCAAACAGCGCATAGTGTTGTACCATTAAATGTATGATAATGTCCAACAGGAAGGTATTGATCCTGCAAACTGTGATTACGCATTACAGGGTGCCGCTGTTCAATTTCATCGGCAGCCATCCTGGTATTAGCTTAACAGTGGCTTACGACAAAAAGATGGAACGTGCCAACTGCCGCCTCGACCCGGCAAAGATGGCCTTTGATGTAATAGCGTATGAAAAAGCCAAATTCCTGGGTCCCCTGCAAAAGATCCGCGACCTGCGCGCATTGACGGCAGGTTATGATGTGGTCATCTTCCAGGGCGATCTGCACCTGGTGGTACCTATCATTTCCTCACTGGTGCCCAGCAAACGGCAAAAGGTCTATTGCTGGGGTATTGGCCTCTCTTCTTCAAACGGCCTGCGCGAAAGGCCCCTGGCGGATAAGATCCGGTATTGGCTCAATGACTGGTCAGATGGCACCATCCTGTACTCCGCGCATGTAGCGGAGATCTACCGCCGCCGCGTATCACGCCCTAATAAGGTGTATGTGGCGCACAACTCCATAGAGGTGCAGCATTTCCCGTTTTCAGACGAGAAACGCACCCGTATTGTATCCCTGGGCACTTTTAAAAAGAACAAACGGCTGCCGGACCTGGTAACCGCATTTGCCAATATTATTAACCGCATACCGGAGGAGATCACGCTCGATTTTATTGGCGATGGGGAAGACGGCCCGCTCTTACAACAAATGGCACAGGAACGGGGTATAACGGAACGGGTGATCTTCCACGGCAGAATAGAGGAGGACGCTAAGATCTGGCCCATCCTGAAAAATGCGCTCGTATCCGTATCGCCCACACAGGCCGGCCTGAGCGTATTACACGCCATGGCCATGGGCTGCCCCTTCCTTACTTCAGTAAACGCCGTCACCGGCGGCGAAAAGTTTAACATAACAGATAATCGCACCGGCTACTATTATAATGGCGAAATAAACGACCTGGAAAACAAGCTGTTACAGATCATCCGGGACCCCCTGGCTAACCAGCGGGTGGCCTACAACGCCTATGTATACTACCACGGCAAGCGCCGGGTAGAGCAAATGGCGCAATCATTGATCGAGGTCATCCTGCAGGATTAAGACCAGTCCTGCGGAAACAGTATTGATGACGTAAAAAACTAATGAGATGTACAAGTTTTCATGGAGAACCAGGTGTAAATGGATTGTAACGTTTTTGCTGACGGCAGGCTGCTGCTGGCAGGCAAACGCGCAGAATGAGGTGGTCATCACCGCCAAAGCCGGCCAGACAGTGAACCTGCAGGCCAGCTATCAGGATAATGATGTATTGCTCATACAGGGCGGCGGTACCGCCGCCAGCCCCGCTGTAGTGGATGGCGGCGGTAAAACAGTGCTTACCGGCAATAACCAGCTGTACCTGCTGGGCAAATACATTATTGTGCAGAATATAAAAGTGCAGAACCCCAATCTGGAACAGGGTATCCGCTCCGTAGTATCCTTCCGCTATAAAAAGACCACAGGTAACAACTGCACCCTCCGCAACGTGCAGTTTGTGCAGGACCCGGGGCAGGTATCCCCGCATTCTTATTCCTGGCTCGAAGTATTTGGCCAGAACAATATGGTCACCGGTTGCCTCTTTAAAGGCAAAACCAACCGTAATCCCATTGTGCATGTAGATGTGGATGATGACCAGCCGGATAATAATATACTGTCCAATAACACCTTTACAGATGTGCCGGTGCATCCCGGCGAGGCCCTGGAGGCTATCCGCATTGGCCTGGGCCACGGTGTTTCCGGCGCCATGGTAAAGGATAATATCTTCCGCAGGTGTTTTGGCGATTCAGAAACGCTTAGCTGTAAATCCAGCGGTAATACGATGTCCGGCAACTATTTCGTGGACTGCCGCTCCGGTATCTCCCTGCGCGGCGGCAATAATGATATCGTCACAGATAACCGCTTCTATAACACTAAGAACGCGTTACGTATGGCCGGCAGCGGTCATAAAATAACCAATAATTACTTCTTCAATGCGCCGGTATCTACTTCCAACGGCGGCCTGGTGCTGATGGTAGGCGGTGATCCCCGGGGCTGTGGTTATGGCACGGTGGCGGATGTGACCATTGAAGACAATGTATTCGTAAACCATCTGGGGCTGCGGGTATTAAAAGCCGGCGAACAGTGTAATGACTATCCCCGCAATATCATATTCCGGCAGAACAGGTTTATGAACGCCAAACAGGTCTTTGAACTGAAAGATACTTCCGTGGCAGACTTTGGCCCGGACATTACAAAGAACCTGAACGCGCCGGCTGCACAAGCACTCTCACGCTCCGTGGGGCCGCCTGCTAAAAAGGTAGCGCCGGAAACGCAGCGCCTTACCATAGAAACCTATCAGAACGGTAAGGCCATGTTCAGCAATTGCGATTTTGGCGCAAGCTTCTTTTCGCCTAATGCGAAAGGGGATGCGGGGGATAAAAGCAAAGTGCAGGATGTACAGCAAAAGATAAATGAGATCCGTGGTCCCGGAAAGAACAATAAAAGTAAAAGCCAATGATCCTGGGTATTGACTGCTCAAACATACGCGCCGGCGGCGGCATTACGCATATCAGCAACATCCTGCGGTATGCGGAGCCTGCCCGTTATGGCTTTGAGAAAGTGGTGGTATGGGGCGGCGCCCAGCTGCAGCAGCTGCCGGATCTGCCCTGGATCGATAAACAGCTGGTACCGGAAATGAATGGCCCTGCCTTTAAAGTGCAGTTATGGAAAATGAACCACTTTAACAAAGCCCTGCGCCGGCATGGGGTAGATGTGCTGCTGGCGCCCGGCGGTACGTATGCAGGCAGATTCCGGCCTTATGTAAGCATGTCGCAGAATATGCTGGTATTCGAAAAACAGGAGCGCGACCGTTTCCCCTTTTCGCTGAACAAGTTGCGTTACCTGGCGCTGAATGTATTACAAACACGTTCTTTCAGCCATGCGCAGGGTATCATCTTTATCTCGCGTTATGCGCGGGATTATATCCTGCACAGCGTACCGCAGCTGAAGGAAAAACAGCATACGGTCATCTATCACGGCGTATCCGCCCGCTTTCAGCAGGCGCCCCGTGCACAGCGGCCCGTTGCGGCTTTTAGTGCACAGCAGCCTTTTAAGATCCTGTATGTGTCCATCATCAACTATTATAAACACCAGTTGGTGCTCATGGATGCCGTAGAGCAGCTGCACCGCAAAGGCTACCATATTTCGCTGGAGCTGGTAGGCCCCCTGAACCCGGCCCTGGAAAAAGCCTTCCGGGAAAAGCTGCAGCAGCTGGGCCATTGTGTAAAATATGCGGGTAAGATCGGGTATGAGCAGATCAATGCCACCTACCAGCAGGCAGACCTGTTTGTGTTTGCCTCCACCTGCGAGAACATGCCCAACATATTGGTAGAGGCCATGTCTGCCGGCCTGCCCATCCTGTCATCCAGCTATGGGCCTATGCCGGAGATCCTGCAGGAAGCAGGCGATTATTTTGACCCTACCAATGTAGCAGATACCACCCGCCAGCTGGAGGCCCTGCTGCTGGACCAGCAACGGCGGGAGCACATTGCGCAGGCGGCCTTTGAAAAAGCGAAGCAGTTTTCCTGGGAAAGCGCTTCCAACGAAACACTATCATTCCTGCATGGCATAGCCAGGCATAATTAAATATAAAAAATGAAGCAACTGATCCAATCCTTCAAGACAGGCGCCACCATCCTCGAAGAGGTGCCCGCCCCACAGGTAAGCCGGGGCGGCATACTCATACAGACCAGCCGCAGCCTCGTATCCCTGGGCACAGAGCGTATGCTGGTGGAGTTTGGCAAGGCCAACCTGGTACAGAAGGCGCGCCAGCAGCCGGAAAAAGTAAGACAGGTGCTGGACAAGATCAAAACAGACGGTTTAATGCCTACCCTGGAAGCGGTGTTCAATAAGCTGGAACAGCCCCTGCCCCTGGGCTATTGTAACGTAGGCAAGGTGATAGCCGTAGGAGAGGGCGTAACGGAATTTAAACCCGGCGACCGCGTGGCCTCCAATGGCCCGCACGCGGAGTTTGTAAGTGTGCCCAAACACCTGGCGGCCCGCGTACCGGATGATGTGTCAGACGATGAAGCCGCATTTACCGTGATAGGCGCTATTGGCCTGCAGGGCATTCGCCTGTGCAACCCCACTTTTGGAGAGACCATCGTAGTGATAGGCCTGGGTCTTATAGGCCTCATTACCGCAGAGCTGCTGGTCGCCAACGGCTGCCGTGTAATAGGCGTAGACCTGGATCCGGCCAAGCTGGAGATAGCCCGTGCAAAAGGTATCATCGCCATTAGCCCGGCTACCGGTACAGATGTGGTGAAGTACATAACGGAGCTCACCAACGGCGTGGGCGCAGATGGGATCATTATCACCGCCTCCGCTAAAACAGACGATATCATCGCCCAGGCGGCTACCATGAGCCGCAAACGCGGCCGCATCATCCTCGTAGGGGTGGTAGGCCTGCATATAAACCGGGCCGCTTTTTATGAAAAGGAGCTCAGCTTCCAGGTTTCCTGTTCCTATGGCCCCGGCAGGTATGATGAGGGCTATGAGCAAAAAGGCCAGGACTACCCGCTGCCTTTTGTCCGCTGGACCGAGCAACGTAATTTCGAAGCGGTGCTGCAGGCCATTGCTACCTGCAAACTGCGCGTAGCCTCCCTTATCACGGAAAAAGTACCGCTGGAAGACTACCGGCAGATCTACGAGCACATTGGCCAGAGCCGCTCCATCGCCTCTATACTGGTCTACCCGCAAAATACCCCGCATACGCCCGTGGTACAGATTGTGCCGGAAGCTTCCTTTGCGGGTACCAAAGGCGTGCTGGGTATTATTGGCGCGGGCAACTTCACAAAAATGACCATGCTGCCGGCCTTGCAAAAAGCAGGCGCGCGCATCAAGTATATTGCCAGCGCCAGCGGCGTTACCGGCACCGCGCTGGCCCGCAAGCACCGCATTGCCATCAGCACCACCAACCATAACGAGCTGCTGCAGGATCCGGAAGTGGATGCAGTGCTCATCACCACCCGGCATAATACCCACGCGTCTATGGTCATACAGGCGCTGCAGGCAGGCAAACATGTATTTGTAGAGAAACCGCTGGCCCTTACCCGCGATGAGCTGGAGGCCATACAACGGGCCTATAAAGGCCGCATAACATTAACGGTGGGTTTTAACCGGCGCTTTTCGCCACACGCGCGGCAGGTAAAAGAACTGGTAGGTAATGCCGCCATGAACGTGGTGGCCACCATGAATGCCGGATCTATTCCCGCCAGCACCTGGGTGCATGACCCCAAAGTAGGCGGTGGCCGTATCATTGGCGAAGCCTGCCATTTTATAGACCTCATCACTTATTTCACCGGCAGCCGGGTAAAGGCCGTATGTATGAATGCCATGGGCCTGCATCCTTCCTCCACCACAGACAATGCTACCATACTGCTCAGGTATGAGAACGGCGCTACCGGCGTCATAAACTATTTTGCCAACGGCTCCAGGGCTTATGCTAAAGAAAGGATAGAGGTATATACACAGGAGCGTACCGCCATTATTGACAATTTCCGCGTTACACAGGGTTACGGCTTTAAAGGCTTCTCCAAACTAAAGACCTCCCTGGATAAGGGCCACTCCGCCCAGTTCCGCCTCTTTGCAGAACGGGTACAGCAAGGCGGCCCCTCCTTAATACCTTTTAATGAGATCGTAAACACCACCCTGGCCAGTTTTGCGGCCATAGAAAGCCTGCAGCAAGGCGGCTGGGTATCATTACAGCCACCATCGGACAACGAGGAACCAGGGGATATTATGTATGTCAACGGCGCTCAGCTCAAAGCGTAAATACATCAATTGAAAAACTAAAACAGGTACGGGATGAACATTACCATCATTGCAGGGGCACGGCCCAACTTTATGAAGATTGCCCCCATCATCAGCGCGCTGGAAGAAAAACAGCAGCAAGGCTACAATATCAGCTACCGCCTGGTGCACACCGGCCAGCATTACGATGCCAACATGAGTCAGTCATTTTTTGAGCAGCTGGGTATTCCGCAGCCGCATGTAAACCTCGAAGCCGGCGGCGGCTCGCAGGCGGAACAAACCGCCGGCATTATGACCCGCTTTGAAAAAGAGCTGGCGGCCAACCCGGCGCAGCTGGTGCTGGTGGTGGGCGATGTTACCTCTACACTGGCCTGCTCCATCGTGGCAAAAAAGATGCACGTAAAAGTAGCCCATGTGGAAGCGGGTATCCGCTCCGGCGATATCACCATGCCGGAAGAGATCAACCGCATGGTCACAGACGCCATTACAGACTACTTCTTCACTACTTCAGAAATAGCAAATGCCAACCTCCGTAAAGAGGGCAAGTCAGAAGACCAGCTCTTTTTTGTTGGCAATACCATGATAGATACCCTGCTCAAACACCGGCATCGCTTTACCGCGCCGCCCGTATGGGAGCAGGCTGGCCTGCAGCCGGGCCATTACCTGGTCATGACCCTGCACCGCCCCGCTAATGTGGATGAGGAGCAGAACCTGGCCCTGCTGATCAACGAGATCATGCAGAACAACCACGGCTTGCCAGTCATCTTCCCCGTACATCCCCGCACGGCCAAACAGCTGGAGCGTATTGCGGTTGCACAGCCCCGCCTGCACCTTACGCCGCCCATGAGTTACCTGGAGTTCAATTACCTGGTAGAACATGCCAAAGCGGTGATCACAGACAGCGGCGGTATTACAGAAGAAACCACGGTAATGGGCGTGCCCTGCATGACCCTCCGCGACTCTACAGAACGGCCGGAGACCTGTACCCTGGGCACCAACGCCCTCTTAGGCACAGACCCCGCTGCGTTAAAGCCTGCCATGGATAAACTGTTTGCCGGCCAATGGCAGAAAGGCGGCATTCCCCCCATGTGGGACGGCCATACCGCCCAGCGTATTGCTGAACACCTGGTAACGCTTTTTGCCCTGGAAGCTAAAACCGCCACCGTAGCATGAGCCGCTGGAGCACACTACGCAGCGGCGTGAGCGTAGCCCGCAATATGGGCTGGCGCTACATGGCCTTCCGCTCTGTATATGAGCTGCAGCGCAAAAGCGGCCGTTTGCGCAAACAATTCCCGCAGGATCCGCCTTTCCGCCGCTATCTTTCCCTGGAAACATGGAAGGCCCAGCCGGTGCGCTTCTTCTTCCAAAGCAGGGAAGCGCTGGCCATGCCACGCCAACCGCAGCCCGCGCTGGCAAAAAGATACCAGCAGCTGCGCCAGGGATGGTTCTCCTTCTTCAGTGGCCCCATGGTACAATTGGACCAGCCCTATAACTGGATGCGGCACCCCCAGACCGGCTACCTATACAATGCGTCACAGCACTGGAGCCTGGTCAACGATTACTCCAGCGATGCCGGCGATATCAAGTACGTATGGGAAAAAGCGCGTTTTGCCTTCCTGTACGATATTATCCGCTACGACTATCATTTTAACGAGGATTGCGCCGCCTATGTATTCCAGGAAATACTGTCCTGGATAGACGCCAACCCGGTGAACAGCGGCCCGCATTATAAATGCAGCCAGGAGATTAGCCTGCGCGTATTGAACTGGACCTTTGCCCTTTGCTATTACCGCAACGCCCCGGCGCTGACGACAGCTGTGTTTGATAAGATCCAGTTTGCCATCTACTGGCAGCTGCACCATGTGTACCATAACATCAACTTCTCCCGCATAGCGGTAAGAAATAATCATGCCCTCACAGAAACGCTGGCCCTTTACCTGGGCGGCCTGTTGTATCCCGCGCTGCCCGGCGCTGCTGCCTGGAAAGCAGACGGCAAGGCCTGGTTTGAACAGGAAATAGCCTACCAGGTATACGAGGATGGTACCTTCCTGCAATTCTCCATGAACTACCACCGCGTGGTAGTTCAGCTGCTTACCTGGGCGTTGCGCCTCGGAGCGCTGAATGGGGAACAATGGAGTGAGGACCTGAAAGAAAAAGCCCGCCGTTCCCTGTTGTTCTTGCGCGTGAGCATGAACGACGGGGACGGATGGCTGCCAAACTATGGCGCTAACGACGGCGCTTTGTTCTTCCGCCTGAATGAACAGCATTACCGCGACTATCGCCCGCAACTGCAGGCGCTGGCCGCGCTCCTGGATCTGGACTCTGGTTTCCCGGAACAATATGAGGACGGCTATTGGTATGGTAAAACAGCCGTAACAGGCGCCATGCCCGTGCTGCACCCCGCCAGGTCCTGTTACAGTTTTCCCGCTGGCGGCTATTATGTTTGCCGGGAACCGGATACACTTACTTTTCTGCGCTGCGGCAACCACAAAGACCGGCCCTCCCAGGCAGATAACCTGCACCTGGACATCTGGTACCACGGAAAGAACATCCTGCTGGATGCCGGCAGCTATAAGTACAACACAGATGAGCGCACCCTGCGTTACTTCATGGGCACCGCCTCCCATAACACGGTCATGCTGGATGATCATGACCAGATGGAAAAAGGCCCGCGCTTTATCTGGTATGACTGGACACAGTGTAACAACGCTGCCCTCTATGAAACGGCAGAGGAGTATATCTGGGAAGGCAGTATCAGCGCATTCCGGCACATAGGTAAAGCCATCCGCCACCAGCGCCGTATCCGCAAACGTAAAGGCTTCCCCATCTGGATCATTGAGGATGAGGTGCTGCACAAACCAGCAGGACTGCACCTGCGCCAGCTATGGCATACCACCGCGCCGGAACGGCTGCACTGTCGCGCAACAGACAGCGCAGGCAATATACTGCTGCCCGTTGGCGGTGATGGAAAACACGCCCCCTTATACGGCGTAATGGAAGATAGCCGGGAGATCATTTTCACAACAGACCAGGATCGTATCGTAACAGAATTGATCATCAACAATCATCCGTGATTCGCATCAAACGCAAATCATTAAAAGCCAGCAAATGAATATCCTCTTAATACATCAGTATTTTCTGGAAGAAGACGATCCCGGAGGCTCCCGCTGGAATGAGATCACCCGCGCCTGGACAGCCGGTGGGCACACCGTAACCGTGCTGGCCGGCATGATGCATTACAACGGCTCAGAAAAACGCGCAGAATATAAAGGCCGTTATTTTAAACAAAAACAGCAGGGAGCTGTTAATGTGTGGCGCTGCCATGTGTCAGAATCATATAACAGGAACTTCCTGGGCAGGTTATGGGGGTACTTTTCTTTTATGTTCTTTTCCCTTTGGGCGGGGTTATTCAAGGCAAAAGGCCGTTACGATGTAGTAGTGGTTACCTCGCCGCCTTTATTTGTAGGCATCTCCGGTTACCTGGTATCCCGTCTTAAACGTACGCCTTTTGTATTTGAGGTGCGGGACCTCTGGCCGGAATCCGCCATCGATACCGGCGTTTTAAAGAACCGGCTTATCATCCGCCTGGCTTATGCGGTGGAAAAGTTCATCTACAAAAAAGCAACGCTTATCAATGTGCTTACGCCGGCCTTTTACAACACGCTGCGCGATCAGAAACAGGTGCCGGAAGAGAAGCTGATCTTTATCCCCAATGCGGCAGACTTCTCCCTGTCGGACAATTTGATGGCCAGTTTTGATCCGGTGGGTTTCCGCCGTATGCATGGCCTCGAAGGCCGTTTTGTGATCACCTATGTAGGTGCGCATGGCGTGGCCAACCACCTGGAACAGCTGCTGGATGCGGGCAAACAATTGGAAGATACGCCCGTGCTGTTCCAGCTTATTGGCCAGGGAATGGAAAAGAACCGCCTGCAGCAACTGGCAAGGGAACGGCAGGTAAACAATGTGCTGTTCCTGGATGCGGTGCCAAAACAGGAGGTGTTCAAGTACATACTGGCCTCAGATATGGGCGCCTCTGTACTAAAGAAGGTGGATACTTTCAAGACCGTATATTCTAACAAGACCTTTGATTACATGGCCTGCAAAAAGCCCATCCTCATGGCGATAGATGGCGTATCGCGGGAGCTGGTGGAAAAAGCGGCGGCAGGTTGTTATGTAGAGCCGGAGAATGCGGCAGAGTACAGCCGCGTCATCCGCCAGTACCTGCAGGACCCCGCCCGCCTGGCACAGGAGGGGGAGAACGGCTTCCGGTATGCAAAGGAGAATTTTGACAGACAGGTATTGGCTACGCGCTACCTGGATCTGATACAACAGAAAGTAGTTAAAAACAGGATAGCCGCTAATGCATGGGTATAACAATATCATAAAACCACTGCTGGACAGGCTGCTGGCGTTGGTAGCCCTCATCCTGCTATCGCCGGTATGGCTGGTGCTAACGCTGTTGTTATGGTTTAACAACAGCGGTAAGCCCTTCTTCTTTCAGCAACGGCCCGGGCTGCAGGGCCGGGTGTTCCGCGTTATTAAGTTCCGCACCATGACGGATCAGCGGAATGCACGCGGAGAGCTGTTGCCGGATGAGCAGCGCCTTACCGCCCTGGGCGCCCTGGTGCGCAGAACATCGCTGGATGAGATACCGCAGCTGCTCAATGTGCTCAGGGGCGATATGAGCCTGGTAGGCCCCCGGCCGCTGCTGGTGGAATACCTGCCGCTTTATAACCCGCAGCAGCGCAGGCGGCATAATGTACGTCCCGGCATCACCGGCTGGGCACAGGTGAATGGCAGGAATGCCATCAGCTGGGAACAGAAATTTGAATACGATGTGTGGTATGCGGATAATGTGAGCTGGCGCCTGGATTTGAAGATAATGTGGTTAACCATTGCCAGGGTTTTCCGCTCAGAAGGGATCAGTCAGGAAGGACATGCCACTATGCAGAAGTTTACCGGTAATACTGTTATTTAAATTAATTATGGACAACATTTATCTGATAGGGGCCAGCGGCCATGGGAAAGTGATCGCAGAGATCCTCGAAAACAATGGCGCCACCATATCAGGCGTGTTCGATGATGATCCGGCACGCCAGCAATTATTGGATTACCCGGTGCTGGGGCCCTTTGACGCCGCTAAATATCCCAAAGACAAACAAGTGATCATCTCTATTGGTAACAACCGTATCCGTAAAAAGAAAGCGCGCGAGCTGGACACCAGCTTCGGTACCGCCATCCACCCGTCCGCCAATATCTCTGCCCGCAGCCGCGTAGGCGAAGGCTCCGTAATAATGGCCGGCGTAAGTATTAACTGTAATTCCGTGATAGGGAAACACAATATCCTTAACACCAACTGCTCCATAGATCATGACTGCGTATTGGGCGATTTTGTGCACGTTTCTCCCAACGCCGCGCTGGCAGGTAATGTAAGGATAGGGGAGGGCACCCAGATCGGGATTGGCGCCTGTGTGATACAAGGCCTTATCATCGGCAAATGGGTCACCATTGGCGCCGGTACCGTAGTCATCACAGATGTGCCGGATCATGCCGTGATCGTAGGCAACCCCGGGCGCATCATCAAATACAACCAGGCCGTACCAGATACTTTATAACCTGGTAACCAACCAAACATCGCATGGCATAACACGCACCGCATGGCATAGTAAACATAGCATGGCCCCGCCCCACAGAACCGCTGCATTGATAATTAGAAATTGATAATTCCATGAGAGAAAAGATATGGCTATCATCCCCCCATATGGGCACTAAGGAACGGGAATTTGTGACAGATGTTTTTGATAGTAACTGGATAGCTCCCCTGGGGCCTTATGTGGATGGTTTTGAAAAAGACCTGGCCACTTTTACCGGCGCAGGGCACGCCGCGGTATTATCCTCCGGCACCGCCGCCCTGCACCTGGCGTTGATACTGCTGGGGGTAGAAAAAGGGGATGAGGTTATCTGCCAGAGTATGACCTTTTCCGCATCCGCCAATCCCATCGTATACCAGGGCGCTACCCCTGTGTTTATAGACAGCGAGGAAGATACCTGGAATATGGACCCGCAACTGCTGGAAACCGCCATACAGGACCGGCTGTCAAAAGGCCGTAAGCCCAAAGCCATTATCCCCGTGCATTTATACGGCATGCCCGCAAAAATGGATGAGATCCTGGCGGTGGCCGCTAAGTACGATATACCGGTGATAGAAGACGCGGCAGAAGCATTGGGCTCCCTGTATAAGGGACGGCCCTGCGGTGCGCTGGGCCGCATGGGGATCCTTAGCTTTAACGGCAACAAGATCATTACTACCAGCGGCGGCGGCGCCCTGCTGGGCAATGAGGAAGACCTTATAAAAATGGCCCGGTTCCTGGCCTGCCAGGCCAGGGATCCGGCCCCGCATTACCAGCATAGCCATATTGGCTTTAACTACCGTATGAGTAATATATGCGCTGGTATAGGCCGCGGACAGATGCTGGTGTTGCCGGCCCGCATAGCGCAACGCCGCGCCAACTATGCGCATTATGTAGAACAGCTGGCCGCTTTGCCAGGCGTTGGTTTTTTACCAGAACCGGAGGGCAGCTCCAGCAACCGCTGGCTCTCCACTATCCTGGTAGATCCGGTGCTAAGCCGCGGCATTACCCGCGAGACCATCCGCCTGGCCCTGGAAAAAGAGAATATAGAAGCCCGGCCCTTATGGAAACCCATGCACCTGCAACCGGTATTTGCAGGCGCCCCCGCCTACGTGAACGGTACAGCTGCAAGGCTGTTTGATACCGGCTTATGTTTACCAAGTGGATCAAACCTTAGTATACAGGACTTACAAGACGTAACAGACCTGATAAATAACCTTTGGGATTAATACTGCCAATTGTGTATCAATATCCGGCCGGCAGTCCGGGACGCATTTTATAACTGCATGAAACCTATTTTATGAGCCTGATCAACACCCTCAAATTCATCGTTGAACATCCCCTCAACCGCGGCAACAAATTTGGCGCCCTGGCCCGTTTCGTAAAGTGGCAGATAGGCGCCAGGTTAATGCCTTACCCGATCATCTACTCGTTTACAACAAAATCTAAACTGGTAGTAGAAAAGGGTATGACCAGCGCTACAGGGTCCGTGTATTGCGGCCTGTACGAATTTAATGATATGGCTTTCCTGCTCCATGTCCTGCGGCAGGAAGACCTTTTTATCGATGTAGGGGCCAATATTGGCATGTACACCATCCTGTCTGCAGCCCACCTGGGGGCAGATACAGTGGCAGTAGAGCCTATCCCCGCTACTTTTTCCCATCTTAACCGCAATATTGCGCTCAATAGCATAGCCAGGCGGGTACGCGCTTTCAATATTGCGCTGGGTGCGGAAAAAGGAACAGTGTCCATCACCAGTCACCTGGGTAATGCCAACCATATTGCTACCGCAGATGATGACAATATCATCGAAGTAGAAGTGGATACCCTGGATCATATACTGGCAGACCTGTTCCCCGCTATCATGAAGATAGACGTGGAAGGTTTTGAGACGGCCGTGCTGGCAGGCGCGGATGAAACGCTGAGGAAACAGTCGCTCAAAGCCATTATTATTGAGCTTAACGGATTAGGCGCGCGTTTTGGTTATGATGAAGATAAGGTGCGCGCTTTGCTGAATGGGCACGGTTTCCGGCCCTACACCTACGATCCGTTCATACGCAAGCTCATCGCATCGCCGGCTTCCGTTAAGCACAATATGATCTACATCAGGGATATACCATATGTAGAACAAAGGATTAAAACAGCAGAAAAAGTATATTTAAGGAATAAGCTGATTTAAGTATAATAAGCCAATTTTAGTGTATAGCTGATCTAAGTCTAAACAGTACCCCAATTATGCGCAGCAGCGTCTTGTCTGGCATCAGGCAACTGTTATTGAACGGTGTGCTGATACCGGTGGTGTATCTTATTGGGCTGGGTATAATTGCCGTGCAGCACCAGCTTTTTGTGGATTGGGATGGTCCCATGCATTATTTTTCCGCGGTAGAGATCTACAGCGGAAAAGGATATCATGGCTGGCAATCCCATTTCTGGCCGCCTTTATACCCGCTGCTGGGCGGGTTACTTGCACGGGTTATGGATGGTGCCGCCGCCTTAAAAATGGTGTCCGTTATATCGGCTGCATTGCTATTGTATGTCGTGCACCGGTTTGTGCGCTGGCTGTCCGGCAGCAGCGCGGCGGGCTGCCTGGCGCAATGCCTGGTAGCCGTAATCTACGTATTTGTGCATATAAGCATACAGGCGGAAGATCATATGCTGGATTCCCTGTTTTTTATATCGGCCCTGTTTTTACTGCTAAAGAACCTCGATGGCCTGCCGCCCCTCAATTTAAACCGCCGTTACCTGCTCCTGGGTATGCTATGTGCGCTGGCGGGTCTCACCCGGTATACCAGCTATGCCCTGATACCAGCCACTGTGATCACCTTATGCCTGTATTATCCATTTAAAACAGCGGTCAGGTATGGGCTGCTGGTGCTGCTGGGGTTTGCTGTACTCTCCGCCCCCTGGTGGATCGTCAATACCATACACAACGGCAGTCCTTTTGCTACCTGGCAGTACATGAACATTGGGGCAGGCATCTTTGCGGCGGATAATTTTAAATGGTGGTGGTCAGGTATAGATCATTTTAATTCAACGGGAGATGTGTTCCGGCATGCGCCCGGCTTATACCTCCGTAATTTCTTCCGGAACCTGGTGTACGGCCCCGCCCTTATCCTGTACAAAGGGGGCGCCGTGACGATAGTTTGCCTGGTAGCTTGCGGCCTATTCATGTTCTACTACGGCAGCAGGAACAGATGGTTGGTATTGCGTAGCAGAAAGGTGCTGCCCCTGCTCATCACCTTTGTTGTTTTCCTGCTGCTGGTATCACAGGCTTTTGTTTTTGCAGAAGTATTCCTGAGCTGGATGGTGCTGGCCATCCTGTACGGCGCCTGGTCGTTCTATGAATTAATAGGGGCGGGCTCACATGCAAAAGAAAACCCAATAAGGCCTCGTAGCAATTTTATAAAAAAGGCCCTCACCATCTTAATAGCAGTAGCCCTCTGTTGGGATCTTGGGTACACCGTTCGCCACACGCGCTTATATTTGAACGATCCGGCTGGCCTGGAGGAAAACCAGGCAGTAACGGCTGCCATCAAACAACAGGATGATAAGCTGCAAACAAAAACGCTGATGGCCTATCATCCCGGCAGGGCTTATCACCTGGGTACGGGGTTCATCATGTTGCCCATGTATTACAGTGGCGATGTGAGTGGGATAATTACCTTCAAAGGGTTAAGCAACAAAATAAAGGGCTATGCACCGCGTTTCCCTACCGCCCCGCATATAGATAGCATAAAAGCAGATTACCTGGTATATGACAGCCCGGCCCGGAAATGGCTGCCGCAATTTGCTTTTCTGCTGCAGCGGAACAGCCCGTTGACCCCGCCTAATTTCCACCTGGTCTATCTCTCCGGCAAAACAGCCGTATACAGGATCGATTAATTACAGCTCCCTGTTTTTGAACCCATACTCCTCCAGCTGCTTCCGCAGCTTCTTATCCTTGCTGATGGCCTGTATCGCCGCCAGGTGTTTATAATGGTGCAGGTCTGTGCCAATATAGTTGATCATCTTATCGGCCATCAGCTTCTCCGCTATCTTCTGGATATGTTTGCCGTAATATCCGGTTATGGATAACAGGTTCATCTGGAACAGGCAGCCCCATTCCTTTAACTGCTCATATCCGCCGTATTGATGATGGTAGTGATTATAACGCTCCGGGTGGGCCAGCACCGGCTGGTACCCATGTGCCGCCAGGCTGAAGAGCCATTGGTGCAGCTGCGGCGGCGCCTGCATAAAAGACATCTCCACCAGTATCAGCTTGCCCTGCAGGGTAAGCAGCGGGGAAGAGGGGATCAGTTGTTCAAACTGCTCGTCCATATAATACTCCGCCGCAAAGGAAAAGGGAAGGTCCACGCCTTTTTCCTTTAGCGCTGCTTTTACCTGCAGATAAGGCGGCGTAAGTGTATCTACGGAATTAGGATAACGGTCCAGTATGATATGCGGCGTGGTAATGATCTTGCGGATGCCCATTTCCTGCAGCTGTTCAATATAGGCCAGGGAAGTTTCAATATCCTGCACCCCGTCGTCCACTCCCGGTATCAGGTGGGAATGGATATCCGTTTCCATAAAGGATAACAGATCAGTATGGGAAGTGGCAGATGATCGCTTGCGGAAAAAGAACATGTGTACGGATTGTGTTAAGGCTGAGAATGTTACAAATTTTATTCCTTTTTCCCGGATTAACTGGAAAATAACACCATTAGTAAAATAAAAATATGTATATTATTATTAGATAGTCCTATTGCAGGCTCGACTGTATTATTTCATTGTCGATAAAATGCACCCCTGACCTGTGCCTGAATAAAAAGCTGTATGCAGTTTAGCCGCCAATTGAGCACATGTGAATACAGGGATGCACGTTACCATATCTTTTTCGTACTGGTGCATCTGTTATTGTTGTGTCTTTTCTACAACGCTGCCGCGCAGGATATCCCGTTGATCAATCCATCCATGGAAGGGCCGCCCGGGGAGAACAGCACGCCACCCGGCTGGTCCGGTATCAACACGGTGGATCTGCAGCCAGGCACATACGGCGTGGAATTGCCGCCGTCAGATGGCAGTACTTATCTGGGCATGCACGGCGGGCCTTTGTATCACGAGGGCATCTTCCAGCAACTGCAGGGCGTAATGCGGGCGGGCCATTACTATAGCATGTATTTCGATCTGGCTTTTGACTCCCTCTACGGATATAACGCCTGTTATGGCAACCTGGCCATTTACGGCAGCAATACGCCCGGCGATACCACGGAGTTGCTCTGGTCATCCGGTGAGTATACGGATACTACCTGGCAGCGCTACACGCCATTCTTTAGCCCTGCCGCAGATTATACGTACATCTTATTATGCCCCCGTTATAGTGATACCTGTAGCAAAAGTGATCATGGTGTGGTGGTATTGGTGGATAATCTCTCCAACCGCATCTTTGAGCGCCTGAAACTGGAGTTCAGTACCACCATCACCTGTCCGGAGCGTAACACCGGCAGTATTATCCTGAAAGCAGGCGGCGGTACCCCGCCTTATACCTACCATTGGGATCACGATCCTGCCAATGTACCGCGCCTGGAACGCCTGGGCGCCGGTACCTACACCGTTACCGTTACGGATAGTAAAGGCGTCAGCACCAAAGGCCAGGCCATTGTAAAAGCATCCAGCCTGCACTCAGAAGCAAAGATCACCACCTCCCGCTGTTATGGCGATGCGGATAATCTTATAGATATTACCACTACCGGCGGTATACCGCCTTATCGTTATTACCTGGGAGATAATACCAATCCCGCCTATACGCCGGCGTTTGGACCGCTATCATCCGGCATGTACCGGGTACTCGTAAGGGATGAGCAGGGATGTGAGAATCTGCTGGATAGTTTGCCGGCCCTGGATCCACCGGAGCTAGCCATCGTGCAACTTACGGTAAAGCCGTGTAGTTGCGGGGAGGTGCAGAATGGTAAGATCATCCCGCTGGTGCAGGGCGGCACGCCGCCATATGAGTATCGTATCAATAATGGCCTGTGGCAAAGGGACAGCGCTTTTCTGCAGCTGCCGGCGGGTTATTATAAATATGAGATAAAGGACCAGCATGGCTGCGGGTTAAGCGGCGCAAATGAGATCACATCGCCATGGGAGCATTGCCTGGTCATCATGCCTTCTGCCTTTAGCCCCAACGGAGACGGGACGAACGATGTTTTCCGCCCCAAAGTATATGACGATATCAGCAATTTTAAACTCAGCGTGTATAACCGCTGGGGCGGGCTCATATTCCAGAGCAACGACCCGGAAAAAGGCTGGGATGGTATACATAATGGCCGGCCTTCGCTGGCAGAGGCATATGTATATATATGCACCTATAACGACCGCAATGATCAGCCACAGACACTGCAGGGAACTGTTACGTTGGTACGGTAACGTTATATCTCCAGCAAGGCCACGATGGCTTCCAGGTATTCCGCGTCTGTAGTGTCAAAATGATCCGGCTGCTCGCTGTCCACATCCAGCACGCCCACTACCACGCCGTTGCGGATAATGGGTACTACGATCTCTGAACGGGAAAGGCTGCTGCACGCAATATGCCCCGGAAACTGCTCTACATCCGGTACAATAAGGGTGCGCGCCTGTGCCCAGCTGGCGCCGCATACGCCGCGCCCCAGCTGTATACGGGTACAGGCTACCGGCCCCTGGAAAGGTCCCAGCACCAGCTCATCCTGCTTTACAAGATAAAATCCCGTCCAGAACCAGCCAAACTGCTCTTTCAGGGCTGCAGCTACATTTGCCAGGTTGGCTACCAGGTCCGGTTCCCCGGTGATCAGCCCCTTGATCTGCGGGATCAGGGAGGTGTATTGTTCCGCTTTACTACCCTTTATGATATTGAGATCTTCTGCCATAATACAAAGGTAAACCAGGTTGTGGTTATACGAAGCGAAATTAAAGCCCGCCGCTAAAATCAACTAAAAGTTTTGTAATTTTATAGCAGATGCCAACGGGGGGAATGGTCTGTTTTAGCGCAATGGAATGTCTTTAGAAGAGTAACACTATCACCTGCTGCCGGTACGAAAGTAACCCTATTTTATCCTCCCTGTTCTTTATTCAATACAGAACATTAAGATACATGTAAGACACATCAAGTATGAAACCCGCTCATATGAATCCTATTCACGCTCCGCCTTCATGCCTGCAATATCCCTGGATAAGCACAACGCCGTTAATACGCCGGCGGGCATGCATTTACCGGACCATCCATCAACAAAACGCTCATTATGTCAGCCTGGAGTAGCCGCATCACCGTATGATCCGCACGCCTGCCCGTCAATAACGGAACATCTGATTAATATGCCAACAAATACATAATACCGTAAATGCTGTTATAACGGTATTCACAAACGAACATTAACCCCGGCGTAATAGCTGGTGACCGGTAGTGGTCAGTTAACAACAAACATGCTTTGTTAACTGCTGTCTTGCCGGCTGCCGGCCAATCATTACCTGCTAACAACTGCGAACTGCCAACTTCCTGCTACCGGCTGCCATGCCGGGCGGGGAAAGTATACGCGTAACTAAACCGATTTTCTCTTAACCATTAATCTCTGATTGATTATGCAACAGATCCAACTTCCGCGGATGTCATATCCGTTCCCTTCCCTTGTGAACCAATTTGCTGAACAAGCCAACGACCAGAACACGTTATGGGCCCAGACTTTTGGCCTGCTCAAAACAGAAGCCGCCCTTGCCCGTTTCCGCAAGGCTAAATTTGCCTGGTTGGTGGCAAGGACCTTCCCCAATGCCCGTTATGAAGAGCTCTGTATCCTGGCCAATTTCAATACCTGGCTATTCCTGCATGATGATCTGTGCGACGAGGCGCAACTGGGCAAACAGGCCAGCGACCTGCAGGCCGTAACAGATTACTTCACGGAAATATTGACAGGCGAAATAGCGGAACCGGATCGTGGAGGCCCCTTTGCGGCTGCCCTGGCAGATATCTGGCAGCGTATACTGCCCTTTAGCTTACCTGCCTGGCGCCTGCGTTTTATACGCAGTATGGAGGAGTATTTTAAAGCCTGCCGCTGGGAGGCCAACAACCGCGCGCAAGGCCTGGCGCCCGGCGTGGCGGATTATGTGATCATGCGCCCTTATACCGGCGCCCTGTTTGTAGACCTGGAGCTCATCCCCCTCAGCGACCGTACAGACCTGCCGGATCATGTGCTGCAACACTCCATGGTACAACGTCTGGCCCTGGCCTGTAACAACATCGTTTGCTGGACAAACGATATCATGTCATGCCGTAAAGAGGCGGAACAAGGCGATGTGCACAACCTGGTGCTGGCCATTATGCACGAGCGTAACCTGCCCATGCAGGATGCTATCAATGAAACCGTGCGTATGCATGATGAAGAGGTGCGCATCTTTGCGGCGCTGGAAAAGCTGCTGCCTTCCTTTGACCCCGTAACAGATGAGGAGCTGTTGCGCTACGTAGGTGTGCTCCGTTCCTGGATCACAGGCAACTATGACTGGAGCGTGCTGGATACCGGCCGTTACCAGGCAACGCCTGTACCGGTAACTACGCCGCGGTAAATATCGGTTTATCACCAAAAAAGGGCTGGCCATTCAATGATTGGTCAGCCCTTTTACTATACTTTTTTCCATTTCTCAATACGCCGCCCTATCCACCAGAACGATAAGGCCAGTATGGTAAAGAAAAGCCCTTTATGGGTGCGGTCCCACAGGTATTCAAAATAACGGGTATACATATCCAGCAGCAGAAAGATCACGCCCATATCCCGCACCATCGCATCACGCCGTTTAATGCCCAGTAAAACAACGCCGCCGCACAGCACTGTATAACCCGCCACCCACCATATTAACCGCACCTGCCGCAGCTGTTGCCACTCGCTCCAGGTGCCGCTATTGCCAAAGATAGAGATCAGCCAGGCGCTCAGTAGCAGCAATAGCCAGCCGCCCGCCCAGGTAATATGGCCTACGCTATGGTAACGCCGGTTGGGCAGCGCCAAACGGTGCAGGGCCAGCATCACCACTGCCAGCAGGAACAGGCGGCAGGGCAGGTTCATGCCCAGGAACCACGAGGCGTCGCCGGTAATATAATAGGTGAGTTTTACATAAGCAGGCGCCAGGCAAAGCAGGGTAGCGGTCCACAATAGGCGGGAGGGGACCGCCAGCGCCAGCACACCATAACAAAAGGTGGCCAGCAGCCAGAAAAGGCCGTAATTACCGCCCAGGTATTGCAGGCTTTTACCCAGGTATACTACGGTTACGCCCGTACTAAGGATAGGCAGCAACCAATACAGCTCCCGGTTCAGTGAAAACGAAGGCGCGGCCTGTTTGCGGCGGAAACCATTATACGCCAGGAAAATGGTCAGCAGGGCAAACAGCACTGAAATAATGCCATCCGTCAGCGACAGTTTTTTACGCAATACCTCTATCCACTTCTCATCCAGCACCAGGGAGCCAAAGGCCATCAGCGCGCAGGAGATGGCGGCAATAAAGATATAAAGGGTAATGGTCTGCCATTCTATATTATTAGCGCGCACATGCAGGCTTTGCTGCAGCTGCTCCGCCTGTTCCCGGTTGATGAGCTGCGTTTCCTGCCATTGTGCAATGGCTTTTTGTAATAAGCGGTTTTCCCGTTGGTCTACTTCCAGCATAAGATAGTATTGTGTGACGGTATCTAAGAAGCATAAAACATGCCTGCTTATCCCGCTAATTTAGCCCTATTTGCATTTATGACCATTTATCACCATATTCGCAGATTAAGTCTGCCCATTGGCAGGTATAGCACATCCACACTTTATGAATCATCTGCATACGCCTGATTACATCGTCTTCCTGATCTATTTTATCATCGTAGCCGGTTACGGCTATTATATCTACCGGCGCAAACGTTCGGCCGTTACCAGCACCAAAGATTTCTTCCTGGCAGAGGGCTCGCTGACCTGGTGGGCCATTGGCGCATCGCTTATCGCTTCCAATATCTCTGCGGAGCACTTCATTGGTATGTCCGGCTCCGGTTTTGCACTGGGCCTCGCTATCTCCACCTATGAGTGGATGGCCGCGGCTACGCTTATTATCGTGGCCGTGTTCTTTATACCGGTATACCTGAAGAACAAGATCTATACTATGCCGCAGTTCCTGCTGGAACGGTATAACGCGGCGGTAAGTACTACCATGGCCATCTTCTGGCTGCTGGTATATGTTTTCGTAAACCTTACTTCCATCATTTACCTGGGGGCATTGGCTATTTCGGCCATTTCCGGTATTGATTTTGGCTGGTGCGTGACGGGGCTGGCCGTATTTGCCGTTTTTGTGACGCTGGGCGGTATGAAAGTGATCGGTTATACGGATGTGGTGCAGGTGTTTGTACTGATCCTGGGCGGGCTGGTAACCACTTACCTGGCCCTGAACCTGGTATCAGAGCATTTCGGGTATGGAAAAGATATCCTCAAAGGCCTGTCCATCATCAAAAAAGAAGCGCCCACCCATTTCCATATGATCTTTGACAGCTCCCATCCTTACTATAAGGACCTGCCGGGGCTTTCTGTGCTGATAGGCGGCATGTGGATCAATAACCTGAACTACTGGGGCTGTAACCAGTACATTATACAACGGGCCCTGGGGGCCGATCTGAAGACCGCCCGCAGCGGTATCCTGTTCGCGGCCTTCTTAAAGCTGCTCATCCCCGTAATTGCCGTATTACCTGGTATTACGGCCTATGTGCTGTATAAGAACGGCGTTTTTGCGCAGGAAATGACCAATGCAGCCGGCGTCGTTAAACCTGATCAGGCTTACCCCACGCTCATGAACCTGTTACCGCCCGGTCTTAAAGGGCTGGCCTTTGCGGCGCTTACCGCCGCGGTGGTGGCCTCCCTGGCTGGTAAGGCCAATAGTATCTCCACCATCTTTTCGCTGGATATCTATAAGCGGTTCTTTAATAAAGAAGCGTCTGAAAAAAAGCTGGTGCTGGTGGGCCGTTATACGGTGATCATCGCTATGGTCATAGCCAGTATCGTAGCCCCGGCGCTGCGTTCCCTGGACCAGGCCTACCAGTTCATACAGGAATATGTAGGTTTTATCTCCCCTGGGGTACTGGCCATTTTCCTGCTCGGTTTTGTGTGGAAACGTACCACCTCTGCCGCCGCGCTCACGGCCGCGCTGCTCACCATCCCGCTCTCTACTGTGCTTAAATTCCTGCCGGTATGGACCAACGGGGCCTTCCCGGATTATCCTTTCCTGGACCGTATGACCATCGTATTCGTGATCCTGGTGGCGCTGATGATCCTGATCACCCTGCTGGACAGGAAAAGCAAGCTACTGCCGCGTATCATTACCATCGATACGTCCATGTTCCGCACCTCCCCGGCATTTGTGGTAGGATCGGTGATCATTGTGGGGATCTTAACCGCGTTGTACACTGTGTTCTGGTAGCGGATACCGCTAAATAACCGGGGCATTTTAGCATAGAAAAAGTTAGGATTAACCGGCTTAAAACTGTAAATTTAGAGAGATGGAATACCATCAGGACCATAAAAAAACACACTAATATTCACGTTTATGAGGGTAGCAAACCAATTTTCGAACGAAGAGCTGCAGCCTCTGCACAGCATTGAACAATGGGAAGACGACGTATTAAAACGTTATCCTGAAGAGGGAGAACCTTCCAAAGCCAAAGAGGAATTCCGTAATTACGACAATCCCGGCCGCGATACGGTACGTGAGTTTTACCGCCTCAACCACAAATACCAGACGTACGATTTTGTACAGGAAAAGCGGAATGAGTTCCTGCAATTTAACCGCAAGGAAATGCCGGTATGGAGTGCCATGGAATTCCTGAATACCCTGGTAGATGATTCTGACCCGGATATAGACCTGGACCAGCTGCAGCACCTGCTGCAAACCGCAGAGGCCATCCGCGCAGATGGTCACCCGGACTGGTTTGTGCTAACCGGTTTCATACATGATATGGGCAAGGTACTGTGCCTGTTTGGAGAAGCGCAATGGGCCGTAGTAGGGGATACCTTCCCCGTAGGCTGCGCGCACTCTGATAAGATCGTATATCCTGAGTTCTTTGCAGATAACCCGGATACGCACGATGAGCGCTATAATACCAAGTATGGCGTTTACTCTCCCAACTGCGGATTGAAGAACGTGCATATGTCATGGGGCCATGATGAGTACCTGTACCACATCACCAAAGATCACCTGCCGGAGCCGGCTTTGTATATGATCCGTTACCACTCCTTCTATGCACAGCACCGGGAGCATGCTTACGAGCACCTGATGGATGCGCATGATAAGGAGATGTTTGAATGGGTGAAGAAATTCAACCCGTATGATCTGTACTCCAAAAGCCCCAAACCGCCCGTGATCTCGGAACTGAAGCCGTATTACGAAGAGCTGATCGCTAAATACCTGCCTGCTACCGTTCGTTTGTAACAGGCGTATATACCGGCTGTTCAGGGAACAGGAAGTGTTAGCATCCTTTCAATGTAGCAGCAGGTAACGGTTCAATAGATAACAGCGTTTTATAAAAACTATTCAATAGAGGTCAATGCAGCGAAAGTAGCCGTTCCAACGGCATCGCTGCATTTTCTCTTTTTGTGACTATCCCCCAAAAGCCGTATTGTAGCATAATGTTTTATTAACCTCAAACCTGCAAGTAGCATGAGACGAATCCTATTCTTTTCCGCCTGCCTGTTATCGGGTATCCTGTTATTATCTGCCGTAAAAAATTATCACGCCGCCAGGCGGGTAAGCCCCGTGGCTAAAACGGCGCCGGAACGGTTCTATGCCTGGTGCGCCAAAACGGACCGTACCTCCCTGGACCTGTTAACAGACTCCACCAAGCCCATGGCTCCCAAGCTGGAAGGCCTGGGTACCTATCATTGTCCCGTTACCACCAAAGTACCGGAAGCCCAGGATTTCTTTGACCAGGGCCTGCGCCTGTATTATGGCTTCAATCACCTGGAGGCCTACCGTGCTTTCCGGGAGGCGGCCCGCCTGGATCCCGGTTTTGCCATGAGCTACTGGGGGCAGGCGCTTACCCTGGGACCTAATATCAATGCCCCTATGGATGCCGCGGATGAAGGCAAAGTGGTAGAAGCCGTTAACCAGGCCGTAGCCCTTATGGAGCCGGTTACGCCCCGGGAAAAGGCCCTGATCCGCGCCCTGGCCCAACGCTATGTGGCCAACCCGCCGGCGGACCGCCGCCCGCTGGACGAAGCCTACGCCGCCGCCATGCGCGAGGCGCACCAGCAATTCCCGGAAGACCTGGATATCACCTCCCTCACCGCGGAAGCCCTTATGGACCTGCACCCGTGGGACTACTGGCAAAAGAACGGAGACGCCCAGCCCTGGGCCCCGGAAATAGTAGCCCTACTGGAAGGCGTACTGCAAAAAGCGCCGGATCATCCCGGCGGCAACCACTTCTATATCCATGCGGTAGAGGCCTCTGCTACGCCGCAAAAGGCCCTGGCCAGCGCGGACCGGCTGCGTACGCTCATGCCAAATGCCGGCCACCTGGTGCATATGCCTTCGCATATCTATATCCGTACCGGCATGTATGCCAAAGGCTCGGAGACCAACCAGGCTTCTATCAAAGCAGATGAAGCCTATCTTACGGAGTGCCATTCCCAGGGGCTGTATGCGCTCTTCTATCACCCGCATAATGTGCATTTCCTCTGGGCCTGCGCTACCCTGGAAGGCCGTAGTGAACTGGCCCTGCAAACCGCGCGTACCCTGCAATCAAAAGCAGACCGCTCCATGATGTTAAGCCCCTTTGGCTACGTGATCCAGCACCTGTATAGCACGCCCATTTTTGCCATGGTACGTTTTGGTAAATGGGATTCCCTGCTGCAGATGCCCGCCCCGGACAAACACCTGCGTTTTGTGAACGCTATGTGGTTTTATGGACAAGGCGTGGCCTATGCCCGCACCAATCAACCGGAAAAAGCCCAGCTGGCGGCAGACAGCATTGCCGCCATCCGCGCAGATACTTCCCTGAAAAGTATAGAGACCGGCGCGCGTAACTCCTCCTACGCTATTATGGACATTGCGGAAAAGATCGTACGGGGCGAGATAGCCGCCGCACAAAAGGATTATCCCACCGCCATTGCCACCCTCACAGAAGCCGTAAAGCTGGAAGACGCGCTGTTGTATAACGAGCCGGTAGACTGGCACCATCCCGTGCGCGAGCTGCTGGGTGATGTATTGCTGAGGGCCGGACAATTCAACATGGCAGAGCAATACTACCAGGAAGACCTGAAAAACTTTCCGGAAAGCGGATGGGCCCTGATGGGATTGTATAAAAGCCTGGAAGGGCAGGGCAGGGGCAAGGAAGCCGGCGCTGTAAAAAAGCGTTATAATAAAGCCTTTAGCCGGGCGGATATTAAGCTCAGCGGATCGCGGATCTGATCCTACCGGCTTTTCCCTGGCTGTACGCCAAAATACTTGCTAAATGATGAGATAAAATGCGAAGGATGGCTGTACCCCAGCTCATAAGCTATTTCGCTCACCTGTTTATCTGTGGCGTTAAGCTGCTCTTTAGCATATATCATTTTACATTGATGGATGTACTGGAAAAGCGTTTGCCCAAACAGGCTGCGGAACTGTTTCTTCAGCTGGTACTCATTAATGGCAAAGCTGCGGGCAACTCCCTGCAGCGATAGCGGCTCCAGGAAATTAGCGGTGGCATATGCCCGGATGGCGTGCATGGTATCCGTGTCCCGCGCGGAGAGCGCAGTCCCGGGCTGTTTATCCTGGGATAAGGCGGCATATTGCCCTACCTGCAGGGCCAGCATCTCCATGGTCTTGGTTTCCAGGTAAAAAGATTGCCAGTCGCCGGTAAAGGGATTATTATACATATCCTGCAGCACCTGGTACATGGCGGGCTGCATGGGCAGGTTCTGATCAAATGCCCGGGTAGGGCGCTGGTGATGGATAGCCTCGCACAGCGGCGCAATGACCGCCGGTATATGCGCAAATTTTTCCTGCAGCACCCCGGCTGTGAGCGTAATGATAAAATAGCGGTATTTATCCTGGGCGGGGAACAGCAGGTCCAGCTGCGGGGTTTCCAGGTACATGATATTATGGGTGTTGGCGGCAAAAGGCCAGCCGCCCATATGCCGGATATTGGCGTCGGAATAACCATGCAGCTGAAAATGCATGCTTAGCATGGTATCGTCCTGCAGCTGCTGTACCATTACATTGCGCGCAAAGCTGGCGGAGAAACGGAATAGATTGCCCTTTTCAAATGGTTTATGCACCAGCTCCAGGGAGAGCAGCGGTTGCGCCGCCTCCTCCGCCTGGTATAGTTGTACCGCCGCACCAGGTGTGATAACCGGGCTGCGGCGCATAAAAGGATGCATATCTTCCTGCCTTATCACGTAGGCCATGGCCATTTACTTTTAGCGCTATTATTACTCCGTTTAGCGGTATTGTTGCTGCTGCCGGTAACGGTTCTTTGTACAAAAACAACATGCGTTACCTGTTATCCTATATGCAGCATATTGAGAGTATAAAGATAAAGCAATTAAATCACCCGCAAAGGCAGCCCGCTGAGCTTTCCACGCCCGCTGCGCTCTCGCGCATCCGCATCAGGATATGTCCCATCTGCCATCGGCGTCAACGGCAAACAGCTTGCGGAAAAACAGGAAAGACTTGCAGGGAAAGTGATGGAACCGGGTGCTGACAGCTATTTTTCCAGCTGCTCTACCACCATGGGAAATGCCACTTTGAACCAATAGGTGAAACGCTCCGGCGTATCCCTTATCTGGCGGGCTATTTCCTGCAGGCTAAAGAACCCGTATTCATCCACCTCAGCTATATCGGGGACAACTTCGCCATCAAAACGGCCCAGGAATACATGATCATATTCATGTTCTATCAGGCCATTGTCAAAGGTAGCATGGTAAGTAAAAGTGAACAGTTTCTGCAGGGGGCAGTCAAAGCCCATTTCTTCCTGCAGGCGGCGGTGGGCAGCTTCTTCCACTTCTTCGCCGGGTTTAGGATGGCTGCAGCAGGCATTGGTCCAGAGACCGCCGGAATGGTACTTGTGAAAAGCGCGCTGATGCAGCAGCATTTCATTGGCCGAGTTAACGACAAATACGGAAAAAGCCCTGTGTAATAATCCCTTCTGATGCGCCTCCAGCTTCTCCATAGTGGCGAGGGCTTCATCCTGTTCATTTACCAGGATAATATGGTTCGATGTCATAGTGCTAAAGGTTGAGGGAAAATGATTATGAAATTTGAAGATAGGCAAATTATTTAATGTGCAAATGTGTAAATGTGTAAATGTGCAGATGAAATGCCGCGGTTGATGCGTATTACGCCCATCCATCTGCACATCCACTCATCTGCACATCTGCACATTATCTAGTGTCTTATTTTCCATATCACTTTCCCTGTCTGCAGATCAATGCAGGCAGTATGCAGCATCCACGTAAGCAGCAGTTGCTGTTTCGTAAAATCCGCCCATTTAAAGTTGAACTCCGGGTTGCCGCTGGAGAAGGTTGATTTGAACATATTGGTCTCACGGGCATTGTTCGGATCAAAGAAAAAGTCCTGTAAAGTTGCTTGCCAGTGCTGTTTGAGTGGCTGGCCAGGCGTCCAGTCCAGGTAGGAGAGCAGCAGCTGCGCATCCCTTGCGCCGGTAGAGGCATGTATAACAAAGAAGTTGCCGGGTGTTGGCTCCAGCAGCCGGTCTATATCAGCGGTAGCGCTGTGATAGGGGGTGATCAGCGCAGCCTTACGCGTCAGATCATCCATGCGGTAACCTACCTGCAGGATGGCTATTTGGCGGTTGGTGCTGATGTCCTTATCCGGTACTACGCTTAGCTGCTGTACCTTCAGCTGTTTCAGGGAGTCTTGCAGTTTCTTCAGGAGGTTCACCTGGTTTTGTATCTCCTGCAGCTGGCTGGTTTGCAGGGAACGCACGCGGTCTACATTTCCATCCGTCAGGAAGCGGCCATTTAGATAGCCGAGATCATGCTCCAACGGCTTTCCATCTGCACTGGTATTGATATAGTTCCGGGGATTGCCAATAAGCTGCAGTCTTATCTTATCATCATAAGCGGCAGTGGAAGTGGTAGGCTCCGGCGAACGGATAAAGAAGGGCTGGTAACCGGGATCATTGAACTTTTCTACTTTCAGCGTAGCCGGGTCCAACGTATAGCGGAAGCCCTGGTCATCATTCAGCACAATACCACGGTTGGCGTCATACAGGAAATATTGTTTTAGCTGAAACCCGTCTGTTTGATACAGGCGCCCATTTAGGAAGGGGGCCTGCTGCAGCAGTGTGGCTGGCAGGGCAATATCTTTCAGTGTGCGTGGGTCCATGGTGGCCAGGGCAAAGTGTTTGTTCTTCCGGGTAACATACCACAGCTTATTACCGCTGATGGTGAGCAGGGAGCTGGCCTCGTCCTGTTCATCGCCCAGCACTTTGCGGGCTAGCAGATGACCGTCGTGCACATCGTAGGCGGATACGCGGGTGCTGCTGTAGCCGGATACGCTTGTTACACCGCCGCCGGATTCTTTACTGGTAGCATGGAAAACCTTTTCATGAGCGATCAGCACCTGTCCGGCGCTGTCCGTATACAGGAATTCACGGATAATATCATCTGCGCTGCCATTTTCGTCTGATTTAAAGAAACAGCCGGAGCACGCAAACAACAGCAGAATAGGGATCGCATATTTCATTGCGACAAATTAATAAAAAATAGGAAGCATTGTATGTTTTATATCAACGCCGCATGCAATATCTCTATCGGGTGCAGGGCTATTTTGCCGGTGCCGTCCTTTACCTGGTGCCGGCAGCTGGTGCCGGGGGCGGCTATCAGTGTATCCGCCGCAGCATTGCGCACGGCGGGGAACAATACCAGTTCGCCTACCTGCATGGAAAGATCGTAATGCTCCTTTTCATACCCGAAAGAGCCGGCCATACCACAGCAGCCGGAAGGAATTAGCTCCACGGTGTAATTAGCAGGTAATGACAATATTTTCTTGCTGTGCAGCGGGGTGGATAACGCTTTTTGCTGACAGTGCCCGTGCAGTTTGATCTGTTTTTTCTCTGTGCTGAACTGCTCCGGACGAAGCTGGCCTTTTTCCGCCGCCATTGCCAGGAACTCGTCAACCAGGTATACATGTTTGCTCAACTGGTGGGCGGTGTTCCGCAGATCTTCCCGCACCAGGTCCGGGTACTCATCCCGGAAGCTCAGGATAGCGGAAGGCTCTATACCTAGCAGGGGCATATTTTCATTGATGAGGGTACTAAAGATGCGCACATTCTTCTCCGCGATCTCGCGCGCTTTACGCAGCAATCCTTTTGACATCAGGGCGCGGGCGCTCTCCGGGTGTTCCGTCATACGCACTTCGTAACCCAGGCGGTGCAGCAGCTGTACCGTCTTGATGCCGATGGCGGTATCATTAAAATTGGTGAACTCGTCGCAGAAGATATACACTACCGGCGCATTGGCGGGCAGACTGGTTTTTTCCTTAGGCCATTGGCGTTTAAACCAGCTTTTCAGCGTGGTGTTGTGCAGGCCGGGCAGGGAGCGGTCCAGCGCAAAACCGGATACTTTTTTGATCAGGCTACTGGTGGCCTTATTGCGTACCAGCCAGTTATACATGCCGGGGGCAATGGAGGCCAGCGCATTCAGGCTGTTATAATTGGTGATCATCCTGGCGCGGAAGGATACGCCGTTGGCGTCCTGGTAATGCTGCAGGAACTCCATCTTCAGTTTGGCCATATCCACATTGGAGGGGCATTCTGATTTACAGCCCTTACAAGCCAGGCACAGGTCCAGCACTTCGTAGATCTCCTTATGGTCAAAGCGGTTTTCTTTATTGGAATGGGTCAGGAACTCGCGGAGGATGTTGGCGCGTGCGCGGGTAGTATCCTTCTCATTGCGGGTGGCCATATAGCTGGGGCACATGGTGCCGCCGCTTAACTGGGTCTTACGGCAATCGCCGGAGCCGTTACATTGCTCCGCGTGTTGCAGCATGGTCTGCTCCGGGAAATGGAAAATAGTTTGCAGGGAAGGCGTTTGCTGTCCCGGCTCATACCGCAGCATGCTGTTCATAGACGGGGTGTCTACGATCTTATGCGGGTTAAAGATATTCTCCGGGTCCCAGGTATATTTCACCTGGCGTAACAGCTCATAATTCTGGTCGCCTATCATCTGGCGGATAAACTCGCCCCGCAGGCGGCCGTCGCCATGCTCGCCGCTCAGGGAGCCCTGGTATTTTTTTACCAGCGTGGCTATCTCCTCTGCAATGGTGCGGAAAAGCTGGTTGCCTTCCGCTGTTTTCAGGTTGATGATAGGGCGCAGGTGTATTTCCCCGCTGCCGGCATGCGCGTAGTGTACGGCATACAGGCCATATTTTTTGAGTATCTCGTTAAAATCGCGGATATAGTCCGGCAGGTCTTCTACCGCTATGGCGGTATCTTCTATCACGGGTACGGCTTTCTCATCGCCGGGCAGGTTGCTCAGCAGGCCCAGACCCGCTTTACGCAGGGCCCAGATCTTTTTGGTATCGTCTCCAAACAGCAGGGGAAAATGGTAACCCAGGCCAGCGGCCTGCAGCTCCTGTTGTAAGCGTGTAGCAATTTCCGTTATAGCCTCGCGGTTATCGCGGCAGAACTCTATCACCAGTATGGCGCCGGGATCGCCTTGTACAAAAAAGCGGTTCTTGCTTTGTTCGATATTATCCTTGGTACATTCCAGTATATAATGGTCTATCAGCTCGCTGGCGCTGGGTTGGTAGCGCATGGCGATGATATTGGCGCGCAGCGATTCATCAATGTTGTTGAAGTGTACGCATAGCAGGCCGGTCTCTTTGGGCGGCAGCGGCGATATGTTCAATTTTATCTCCGTGAGGAAAGCCAGGGTGCCCTCTGAGCCGGCTATCAGCTTACAGAAGTTAAAATCCTCTGTGCCGGCAGTAAAAGGCGCTGTTTCCAGCAGCAGGTCTATCGCGTAGCCGGTATTGCGGCGGGTAATGCTTTTTTTAGGGAACTGGCGGCGGATCTCTTCCTGGTGGGAGTGGTGGCCCAGTATGCTGCGGATCTGCTGATAGACTTTGGTTTCCAGGCTGCCATCTGTACGCTCGCAGCGGGCATGGAACTCATCCAGGCTAAGGGAGTTGAACACCGCCTCGGAGCCATCGCTCAGCAGGGCCTTTACCTCCAGCAGGTGCTCGCGGGTGCTGCCGTATACCACGGAGTTGGAGCCGCAGGAGTTATTGCCTACCATGCCGCCTATCATGGCGCGGTTGGCCGTAGAGGTCTCCGGGCCAAAATAAAAGCCGTAAGGTTTCAGGAACATGTTCAGCTCGTCCCGCACTACGCCGGGTTGTACCCGTACCCAATGTTCTTCTGTATTGATCTCCAGTATTTTGGTAAAGCTGCGGGATACATCCACCACAATGCCGTTGCCTACTACCTGTCCGGCCAGTGAGGTGCCTGCCGTGCGTGGTATCAGGGAGGTCTTGTTTTCCCGGGCAAAGGTGATCAGCCGTTGTATATCTTGCTCATGCGCCGGTATAGCTACTGCCAGGGGCATCTCGCGGTAGGCGGATGCGTCCGTGGCATATAAAGTACGCATGGTATCGTCATCATACAGGATGCCCTCTAATTCCAGGGCCAGTTGCCGCAGCTTTTCTCGCATAGTGTGTGGTCGTCTATTCTTCTGGATCAGTTTCCGGTGCGAAATTAGTGCGTAATGCGTTAATAAGCTAATTTGCTGATAAGCTGATGGGGAAATTGCGGTTTAATTAGACGGTTTTCTGAAAAGAGGGGTGTTTTTTGAAAAACGGTTAGATGTGGGGGCGGGTTTAGGTATAAACCTACGAATATACGGAAGACTACGATACGGAAATGATACTATATTAGCCAGGTTAGCTAATGCCTTAGCTTCGGTTTAGGTTCGGTTAAGGTTTAATTGAGCTTCGAATAAGGCATATTGGTTAATATAGTATCATTCCGCAATTTTTAGAACAGGGTGTTGGCGCTCTCCACGAACTTTGGCCGCAGCATATCTATCCCGCACACCTCCTTCATCTTATCCACCATATAGATCGTCAGCTCCGGGGAAAACGCCTCATCATGCATATGCATAAAGAAATACAGCTCCTTTAGCCCATGTTCAAGCCAGTAATGGATCCGGTTCACCCAATCATCGATCCGGGTATAATCCGTTGGGTGCAGGCTGTTGCCCACAAACCGTATAAACGCCTTGGATACAGTCAAGTTCATATGCGCGCAATCCCGCCGGCCGGAGGTATCCGTGATAATAAAACCTACTTTCAGCTTCTGCAGGGTGTTCAGCAGCTCCATACGGATGGCCTCATCACTGAACCATTGCGGATGCCGTACTTCCAGGAAGAACTGGAGGTCCTTGGGCAGGGAGCCCAGGTATTCGTACAGCTGCTCCCGCCGGTTGGGGGAGAACTTATCGCTCACCTGCAGGAAAATGGGGCCCAGCTGGTCCCCAAAAGCCAGCACACCCTCCAGGAAAGCGGTGGTCTGCGGCCCGGCATTTGTAAGCTGGCTGTAATGACTGATGGACTGGGACACTTTGGGGCAAAACTTAAAGTGTTTTCCCGTAGCTTTAGCACCCCATTTACGGATCACATCCGGTCCGTATACCTGGTAATGGGTGGCATTGAGCTCAATGCTGTTATAATGGTGAACATATTCGTCCAGGAAGTTGGCTTCTTTTGTGCCTTTGGGATAGATCTTGCCTATCCATTCCTTGCGCCCCCATTTGGCGCATCCCAGGTACAGTTCCGGCTTTTTTACCGGCGTGCCTTTGAGGGCTTTTTTGTTAAAGACAGGCTCTGCCGGCAGTTTAAAATCGATCGTGTCCAGCAGAGGAGTATCAACGCGTCCGAAGTCCATGGATTATTGAATTAAGTGCCTTAAAATTAATTTGGTAGTTCGTTTGTTTATATAGTTTTTCTAAGGTAACTTAAAAGTATGTATCTATTAATTATTTAGCATGGAAGTATTACACGTTAGCGCGGAATGTTACCCGGTAGCCAAGGTTGGAGGACTAGGGGATGTAGTAGGTGCATTGCCCAAATACCAGTACGAGGCAGGTATTTATGCCAAGGTTGTGATGCCTGCGTACAGGACAAAGTTTTTTAACACCCACGAGTTTGATATTGTGCACCAGGCCGGCATGTGGCTGGGCCACCGCTGGTTTCACTTTAACGTATGGAAGGAGAAGGAGAATACCCTGGGTTTTGACCTCTACCTGGTGGACATTCCCGGTTTGCTGGATACGGATGGCGTGTATGGTTATTATAACGATACCGAACGTTTCCTGGCCTTCCAGATCGCTTTCCTGGATTGGGTGAACGAATGGCAACACCGCCCGGATGTGATCCATTGTCATGATCACCACACCGGCCTCATTCCTTTCCTGCTCAATTATGGTTACAAATACGGCCGCCTGCGCAGCGTTCCCACGGTGATCACTATCCATAACGCTCAGTACCAGGGCCAGTTTGGCTGGGACCAGCAATACCTGCTGCCGCATTTCGACAGCTGGAAAAGCGGTATGCTCGACTGGGGCGGCGCTATTAATCCCCTGGCCGCCGCTATCAAATGCGCCTGGGCCGTGACCACAGTATCGCCCAGCTATCTCGAAGAGCTCTACGGCTCCGCCAACGGCCTGGAGTCGCTCATCAGCCACGAAAGAGGCAAAGCGGTAGGCATCCTGAACGGGATTGATACCAAAGTATGGGACCCCGCCACAGACCCCATGATCCGCACTAACTACGATGTATCTACGTTTGCCGCCGGCAAAGCAGCAAATAAACAACGCCTTTGTGAAGAGTTTGGCCTGAACCCCGCCTTACCGCTGGTATCCTTTATAGGCAGGCTGGTAGGAGAAAAAGGCGCAGACCTGTTACCGGAGATCATTGGCCGCGCCCTCTATGAGCTGCCCGGCAAGGTGAACTTCCTGGTATTGGGAAGCGGGGAACCCCATGTGGAATGGTCTCTACACCAAACCCGTCAATATGTGGCAGAACATTTTAATTTACAGATAGGATATAATGAAGTATTGTCACACCGCATTTACGCCAGCAGTGACTTTTTGTTAATGCCCTCCCGCGTAGAGCCCTGTGGCCTTAACCAGATGTACGCCCTCCGCTATGGCACAATCCCCATTGTGCGCAGCGTTGGCGGACTAAAGGATACCGTTACCGATATTGGGGATGAAAACGGTTTTGGCATACGTTTTATACATGCAGCAGTATGGGATATATGCATGGCAATAGGCCGGGCTGTATCCCTGTACGAAGAACAGGAGATAGTTACCCTGCCGCATATACGGCAGTATGCTATGCAGCTGGATCACTCCTGGGACAGTGCCGCACAGGAATACCTGGCGGTCTATAAAGCTTTTATCCGTTAGCGGTTAGCTTTGAGCTGTTGTCTTCGTTTCGTTAAACTGCTAATTGGTGATAGCCCAAAGCTGGTTTTATTTATCCAGCCCGGCAATCGCTGATAGCCAAAGTGAACACCTGATTTTATTTGTCATGGCCGCCCATTGCTGATAGTTAAGGATAAAAACTATACAGCTGGCCCAGGCCGCCAATCGCTAACAGCTAACAGCTAAAGGCTATGAAGCTGCATTTTTCTCTCCGATGGAAAACAATTGATCTAAATATATGTCTAACGCAATTATCTCCCTGATACTGGGTGGAGGGGCTGGTACCCGCCTGTATCCCTTAACACGCCGCCGTTCCAAACCGGCCGTTCCTTTGGCTGGAAAATACCGGCTGGTGGATATACCTATCTCCAACTGCCTCAACGCGGATATGAACCGCATTTTCGTGCTGACGCAGTACAATTCCGCTTCCCTGAACAAGCATATCAAGAATACTTATCACTTTAGCCATTTCAGTAAGGCTTTTGTAGATATACTGGCGGCAGAGCAAACCCCTGACAACCCTACCTGGTACCAGGGTACTGCAGACGCCGTGCGGCAGTGCCTGCACCATATAGATAACTTTGAGTTCGAATATGTGCTCATCCTCTCCGGCGACCAGCTGTACCAGATGGATTTCCGGGAAATGCTGCAATACCATATAGAAACCGGCTCAGAAGTGACCATTGCCACCATCCCCGTGACCGCCAAGGATGCCTCCGATTTCGGGATCCTTAAAACGGACCCGGAAGGCGTGATCACCTCCTTTACGGAAAAGCCCAAACAGGACGCCCTGGGCCCCTGGTCATCGCCGGTAAGCGCGGAAATGGAAACCGCCGGCCGCCGTTACCTGGCCAGCATGGGTATCTATCTCTTCAGCCGTAAGGTGTTGTACGACCTGCTCAATGGCCAGGAAACCTCCACCGATTTTGGTAAGGAAGTGATCCCTTATGCCATTAATGCCGATTATAAAGTGGTAAGCTACCAGTTTACCGGCTACTGGACAGATATCGGTAATATCTGCTCCTTCTGGGAAGCCAACATTGGCCTTACAGACGAAATTCCACAGTTTAACCTGTTCGATGAGTCAAAGACCATCTATTCCCGGGCCCGCATGTTGCCCCCGGCCAAGATATCCGCCAATCTTAACAAAACAATTATTTCCGATGGCTGTATTATATTGGACAGCACGCTGGAGCGTTGTGTAGTGGGCGTCCGTACCCGCATAGGCAGGGGCTCTGTGATCAAAAATACCTACATCATGGGCAGTGATTTTTACCAGACGCTGGAAGACCTGGCCAAGGCCCAGGCCAAAGGCCACCCGCCTATTGGTATTGGCGATAATTGCGAGATCCAGGACGCCATCATCGATAAGAACGCGAGCATTGGCAACGGCGTAAAGATCAATGTGGGCGAACGCCTGCCTGATGGCGAATATGACAAATACACCGTGAAGGATGGGATCGTGGTGATAAAAAAGGGTATGGTTTTGGAAGACGGATACGTGATTTAATGTGTTAATGTGCTGATATGCGGATGTGCTGTTGATACGGGAACTAATGGAGCTGTATAAAATGAGATCCTTTTACGCAGCCTTTACCCGGGATCAGTACATTTGCTGATGATGCGCGATATATGACGGCTATAAATGAACATCATTGCGGCCGTCCTGTATCGGGCATCTTTACATCAGCACATTGGCATATCAGCACATCAGCAAATTAAAATTGTATGCGACTGTCCTTAGAACGACAAACCACTAAGATCTATCCTGATTTAAAAAGAGTAGTAGCGCGTTTCTTCTTTAACGGCGAAGCCCGGGCAAAGGCTATTATTGCACAAGTGACCGCGATGAGCGAAGTAGAGGTAGCGCAAAGCTTTGCGCCGCTGCTCCGCGAGTTCTCCCGCCGTCACCGTAATATCACCCGCGTATTTGAACGGCATTGCGACCGGGTAAAACACCTGTTCGCATCCCAGCAGATCAATTATGACGAGGTGGATTATAAGACCCGCCTGCTCATCGGCTCCTACTTCACCAACGAATATTCCATAGAATCTGCCGCCTTTTTTAACCCTTCCCTTATTGAGGATACGGACCAGACTGGCCTGGAAGAAGGGGAAAAACGCGTGATCATCAGCTTCCGCGCCGTAGGCGAGGGGCATATATCTTCCATCGCCTTCCGCACCGGTACCATCAACCGGGAAAATGAGATCACCTTAACGCCCCCGGGTAATTATGTGGAGGAGGCTGATATTATCCGTAACTCGATTTACCACAAACAGGGCTTTTTCCAGAATGCCGTATCCATCAAGCTGCCGGACTCCGTTATGCGCGAAGTGCAGAACAGCCTGCCGGATCCTTTCGAGTACCTGGCCCTTAAACGCGTGATCCGCGAAATGCAGCAACGCTACCAGGTAGACCATCTCATCAAAAAGGCCCTGGAGCGGTTGTTATGGCTGGCAGACTCCTACTACGAGATCAATTTCTCGCTGGATACGGATATCTCTGACCGGGTGATCTTTCCTTACTCAGAATCAGAAAGCCGCGGTATTGAAGACGCCCGCTTTGTAAAATTCTATGATGAGAACGGGGAAGTGACCTATTATGCCACCTACACCGCTTACGATGGCATTACCATCCAACCCAAACTGCTGCAAACAAAGGACTTCTATAATTTCAAGGTGCTGCCCCTGTACGGAGAGGGCGCGCAGAACAAAAACCTGGCGCTGTTTCCCCGCCGGATCAACGGCAAGTATGTGATGATCTCCCGCATTGACGGAATTAACAATTACATCATGTACTCCGATAAGATCAATATCTGGGAAAACCCGGAGATCCTGCAAACGCCCAAATACCCCTGGGAGTTTGTACAGATAGGCAACTGCGGCTCGCCCATAGAGACGTCTGAAGGCTGGCTGCTGATCACGCATGGCGTAGGCCCTATGCGTACCTATTGCCTGGGCGCCGCCCTGCTGGACCTGGAAGACCCCAAAAAGGAAATAGGCCGCCTGCGGGAACCGTTGCTCATGCCCACTAAAGATGAGCGCGAAGGTTATGTGCCCAACGTGCTGTACTCCTGCGGCTCTATGATCCATAACCAGGAGCTCATTATTCCGTATGGCCTGTCTGATTACGCTTCTTCTTTTGCTACGGTTAACCTGGAGAAGCTGCTGAACAGGATCAAGGAAGATGGCGTGCCGGGGGGCACGGTGTAGTTGTCCGTTACTACATAAACAATATATTATTATAAATCCCTAAAAATCTATGAACGCCTCGTTTAAAGCCCGTTTTATCCGGCTGTCCATATGGGCCGCCGGTATTTTTGTTGTCATGTGCTGTTTCCGTTTGTTATATGGCTATGTGGCCACAGCCCCGGAATCAGGCTCCGTCTTTAGCGATTATTTTGATGGTATCACCGACCTCCGGAAGAACTACGCCTCAGAAAAGCAGCAGGCCAGCAATCCTTCCGCGTTTGCGGCTACCAGCCAGAAATACGAGAAGACCGCTTCCCTGCGCACACAGATCGCTAAGTTTGACGATGACAGCCGTCTGGTCAAACAGCAGGTGACCGCCTTTAACGCCATTATCCAGTATGAGCAGGCTATGGGCCTCAAGGGCAAGCGCCAGCTGCACCTCCTGATAGGCGTAGCGCCTGCCGCCTTTGACTCTTTTTACCTGGCCGTGCAGCAGATTGGCCGCTTAAAGGCCAGCGTGATCACCAAGGTGGATAAGACCAATGAGTACAAACAGCTGAACGCCAAAAAAGTATCCCTGGAAAAGATCCTGGGCTCGCTTAATGAGCTGCGCTCCCATGGTGGTGATCTGTCAGACCTGGTGACCCTGCATGATAAGATCCTGGAAATAGAGAACAGGATGCAGGAGCTGGGCGTAGAACTGGGGAATTTTGATGAGGAGAACGAGTTCTGCACCGTAAAGCTATCCCTGTACGAAGGCGCAGAGGCGGCGCCGCAAAGCATCAGCTTTATACACCGCCTCAAAGTAGCCCTGCAATGGACCATCTTATGGTATATGTACCTGGGCATAGGCGTGGTCCTGGCCTCGCTGGCCATACTGCTGATCTTACTGATAGCCGGCAGACTCAAAAAGATGGACCTGTTTAAAACTGAATAGATCGTATGCACAAACCCGTAAGTACCCGGATATGGTGATTGCGTAATACTATATGCGTAAGTAATTTTGACCTGACCATTGACGCGGTATGAAGGAGCCCGGCAATAGGTTACAAGAACAATAACGGGAGTTGCTTATGCACACAGCGGTTTGCAGACATTTGTTTGCAAACCGCTTTTTTATGTGAGCAGGAAGAGGAGGTATTGCTAAAAACTATACATTTCTACATATATTGTGGCAATATATAACACGATCCCTATGTTACTTTCCAAACAAATCACCCGTGATGAGCACTCCACCTTCAGAAAAGAGATCTTTTACAATGATAAAAAAGATATACTGGCCACACGGGAGAGAACGATCATAAATGAGAACGGGACGGAAAACGGTATGTTAAGCGTATATGAATATTCAGGTCAGGACTATCGTATCATCAGGTTCGAGTCCGGCTCTGAAAGTTACAGCAGTTTTCAGCCTGGGTTGCTCTTAGCGGGTAAACGGGATTGGTATAATATAAAAGAAGCCCATTCCACACAGGAATGTAAGTTTGAAAATGGGCGGATGGTGGCTGATCATTACCACAATATCCAGTTTGATTACAAACAGCTGGTGAACTATACTTATAAGGATGGGGTTAAAGTAGCTGAGACCCAGACAAAAGAAGATGGCAGCGTGTATAAAAGCACCTTCACCTATGAGCAGGGCCAGGTAAAAACGAAACTCACACTGTTGAACGATCAGTTCCTGGACCTCATTAATTATATGTACCGCGACGGACAACTGGTGCAGGAAGACCGCACATTAAAGTATAAGGACACACAATTCACTTCCACTTCAAAGAAATACTTTTACGCTGGTAAGGAGCTAACCAGGACGGAATATTACGGTACCTATGCAGGTAAATTCCCGCTGTATAAAGTAGAGGAAAACATCCGCAAAGGAAATATGGTCACCAGCAAATTTTCAATGATATCCAACCTGGAGATGGTGATCGGTTATTATGACCTGGCGGCCCTGCATGAATGGCTTAAGAAAAATAATATGGAAGGGATTTTACCTTTTTACACCAAAGACTTCCTGTCAACCGCGGTATTTGACGCAAGCAGCTGCCAGATTGATACTTTTGATGATAAAGGCACCGTGACAGAGATGAAGATCATGCACCCGTATGATCATAACAAAGAGATGACAAAAATGACATTCCGTAATGAGTACAATGATAATGGCCTGCTGGAGTTTACCCTTGTGTACGGGCAAACAGAAGAAGGGGAGATGAAGGAGCGCGAGATCAGGAAGTATTATTACCGGGACTGACCGCCGCTTAATACCTGCTCATACACCTCCATATATCCTTTTACCATCTGCTCCTGGCTAAAGCGCTCTTTTGCATAGGTATGGCAATAATGCCGGTCTATTGCAGAGATTTCCTTTATACTGTTGATGGCCTGCTGCTGGTTAAGCACCAGGAACCCCGTTTTACCCGGCTGTATCAGCTCCGGCATGGCGCCGCGCTGATAGGCAACTACCGGTGTGCCGCATAACATCGCCTCTGCTACGCTCAAACCAAATGGCTCCTCGAAATAGATGGGATGCAGCAGCGCTTTGGCGCGGCCCAGCACCTGGTTGCGTTCCTGGCCGCCTACCGGCCCTGCAAATATGATCTGGTTGCCGTCAATAAAAGGTTTTACTTTTTCCCGGAAATAAGCTTCATCCTGTATAATGCCGGCTATGATCAGCCGGTGATCTGTTGCCAGTGCGATCTGTATAGCGTCAAAAGTGCCTTTATCCGGGTGTATGCGCCCAAAGTACAGCAGGTAGTCCTCCGGCTGTGTTTCCAGGGAGAACTCTTCCGTACGGATGCCATTATATACGTTGGCGGCATATTGCAGCTCCGGGCTACGGTCCGCATAACTGATAGATACATAGTGGCATATATCATTATAACGCGCATACACCGGGATGATCTTTGGAGACGAGAACCCATGTATAGTGGTCACAATAGGGGTGGGGATGAGCCTTGACCAGCTAAGGGGCAGAAAATCGAAATGATTATGGATGATATCAAACTGGCCGGCCTGCTCCATCAGGTAACTGATATGCATACACTCTTGTACCTTGGCATCCAGCTCACGGTCTTCCTCATAACCCATGGGGCAAATAGCGGCCAGTTTGCCGCTGGTAACGGAGTTGGCTGTGGCAAAAAGGGTCACATCCAGCCCCTGTGCTACCAGGCCTTCTGTGAGGTTAGCGGCCATCTGTTCCCAGGGACCATAATGCCGGGGTGGGGTGCGCCAGGCTACGGGTGATAATACGGCAACCTTCATAGTTATGAATTACATGCACAATTTAACATATAACGTGCCATCAATCCGTAATTCCTCCTGCCACTTGCCGCTTATCACATCAAATTGTAATTCGTATCTGCCAAATCGTAATTTATTCTAACTTCGTGCCTTCAAAGGAAGTATGGAGCATGGAGCCTTCAGTTTGTAACAGTATCACTTATAAGGAGACAGGCTATTTCAGTCAGCTGGTTATAGATTTTCTGTCAGAACATCCGCATATCCGTTCTTTTTATAACTATCCGCCGCTGCAAACCAATGTAGACGAGCTGATAAAAGCTAAAAAGGCCCAGCCCCTTCAACGGGATCTGCTGGTAAAAGCCTTGCAGCAGCAGTATGCCGGCATGGAGCTGCATACCGCTGTACAGGAGCATATCCGCCTGCTGGAGCTGCCTAATACCTTTTCTATTTGCACAGCGCACCAGCCTAATATCTTTACCGGGTACCTTTATTTCGCCTATAAGATCCTGCAAACCATTAAGATGGCGGCAGAGCTGCACCAGCAGCACCCCGGGTACAATTTTGTACCGGTGTATTATATGGGCAGCGAAGACAATGACCTGGATGAGCTGGGCAGCATTTACCTGAATGGCAAAACTCTTACCTGGCCTACCACTCAGGCCGGCGCCGTGGGGCGTATGCGGCCGGAGGGTATGGATGCGCTGATCAGCCAGGTAGAGACCGCATTGGGCTATGGCAAATATGCAGAAGAGCTGATCCAGCTGCTGCGCAAAGCCTACCTGGAGCATGATAACATTCAGCAGGCTACCTTATACCTCACCAATGAGCTGTTTGGCCGTTATGGGCTGATCGTGCTTATCCCGGACACCCCGTTGTTCAAACAACAGATCATACCGGTTATGAAAGAGGAGCTGCTGCAGCAGACCTCTTACCCCATCGTAACAAAGACCATCGAAAAGATCTCACAACACTATAAAGTACAGGCCAATCCCCGGGAAATAAACCTGTTTTACCTCACGGACAATGCGCGGGAGCGTATCGTAAAAGAGGGCGAATTGTGGAAAGTGCTGCACAGTGATATCTCCTTTACAGCAGAAACGCTGGAGCAGGAGCTGCACGCGCATCCGGAACGCTTTAGCCCCAATGTGATCCTGCGGGGCATCCTCCAGGAGACCATCCTGCCCAATATCGCCTTTATTGGCGGGGGCGGCGAGATCGCTTACTGGCTGGAGCTGCGGGACCTGTTTAACCATCACCGGGTGCCATACCCTATGCTGGTATTGCGTAACTCTTTCCTGCTGGTAGATCCGGTGTCCAAAAAATGGCTGAACAAACTGGGCCTTTGTATAAAAGACCTGTTTGGCAATGTGGAAGAGCTGATCAACAATTTTGTGATGCAGCGTACCAATGCCGCCCTGGTGCTCAAAAAAGAATACGATGTGCTGGACCAGCTGTTTGATGAGCTGGAAGAAAAGGCCCGTAGTATAGATGTGACCCTGGTGGCCTCCATTGCGGCAGAACGCCATAAGGCCGTAAAAAGCATTGGTAAACTGGAGCATAAGTTCCTGAAAGCGGAGAAAAAGAAGTTTGCCTGGCAAACGGACGAGATCCGGCAGCTGCGTACCAAGTTATTCCCCGCCGGCTCCCTGCAGGAACGTAAGGAGAATTTTATGCCCTGGTATATTCATGAAGGCCCGGCCCTGTTTGACAGGATCCTGGCAGATATGAAACCGCTTACGGACGAACTGGTGATCATTTACGAATAAGATAATTGGCCGGCTCAGTTTACGGGAATTGCATCGCAACTGCTTAGCAACGTTACTGCAACTGCATGTAAACGTTACTCCCTACCACGAAATGCGGGGTACCGTTTTTACCATCATTTTGTTGATTTGCGCATATCCTTCAGGATACCGGCTATGCTATGCAGCTGGTCACGGACCTGTTTTACCTCCAGCATCTCATCCCGTACCGGGGTTTCGCCCTTGCCGGCATTGATCTCTTCCTGGCGCCTGCGTTCCAGGCTTTCCACACAGATCTCCAATGTTTCAAATGCTTCAATATTCTGGGGTAATTCTGGTAGTACTGCGCCGGGGTTGATGCTTAGATCCGCGATCTGATCCAGGCATTGCAGCAGGTAGCGGGTAATAAGCTGGTATTCCGGGCGGGGATAATTGACCTTATGTCCCAGGCCATAGGCCGCTAATGCGGCTATACGGGAGCTGAGTGTGTGGTTCAGCACCACAAAATGGTATAATTGAGAGGTATTCTTCTGTTTACTTTTTGGCTCGCTTAACATACGCTGAAAAGCGCCCATCATATTGGCCGTATTTACATAGGTCTCTTTACGGGCCAGTTTATAGTCTACCACCGCCATTTGCTCACCGGTGTATAGCTTCATTACCTGCTCCAGGTACTGCCGGTTAGACCGGATCATCTTTTCCATATAACTGGGCAAATACTTATGCTCCCAGCTGGGCCACAGGGCAATATTGGCCACAAAGGCCAGGGTGCCGCCTATAAAAGTATCCAGCACCCGTTGCGTGGCATAATGCAGGTCTGCCGGGTGCAGGAAATGCAGCAGAAAGATCACGAATGGGGTGGTAAAGATCACGCTCACCGTGTATTGCAGGCTCATAAAGCTATATGCGCCCAGGATACAGAACAGCATAATGGCAAAGATGACGGGAGGGTTCTTCACCAGCAGCAGCACCGCAATGGCAAACAAAGCGCCTACCACCGTGCCGGTAATACGCTGGTAACTGCGGGATTTGGTCAGCCCAAAACCGGGTTTCAGGATCACCACAATGGTGAGCAGGATCCAGTATACCCTGTCCAGGTGCAGGGCCAGCCCTAATAGATAACCAATGGTGGTGGCCAGGGCTACCCGCACGGCATGGCGGAAGATATGCGACTGGAAGGTGAGGTTATTGCGAAATACCTCCAGGTCATAACGGTTACTGGTGGTAAAACGGGATAGTTCCAGCCGCTCGTCCAGGGTGGCCTCTTTTACCCGCTCCAGCCGGGTAAGGCGGTGCAGGTTATACATGCGGTTGGCAATATCCTGCAGGTTGTTTAGTATGTTGGTGAGCACAAACAGGCGGTTCCTTTCCTGCAGGGTGGGCAGGGTCTTCCTTATTTCTGTAATGGCCTGTTGTACCTTATCTATATCATGGCGCAGGTTCTCCCGCGGTAGGGAGCGTTGGCCGGCCATTACCGCCCGGCCTATATTGCGCATTTCTTCTACAAACTCCAGGATCAGCCCGTGCATTTTTTCCAGGATCTCCTGCTCTCCAAAATACTGGTGTAGGGATTTATAGTCCGTTTGCGAGGCCATGATATGCTCCTGCAGGTCTACCATATCCAGGAAAATAAGCACCATGCTTTTGCTGATGGTACTGGTGCCCAGCTGGGCGGAGCGGCGTTTGAGCAGCAGTTCCCGCACGGCTTCCTGTTTTTCGTTTACCAGTACCTGTTGCTCCAGTACGGATTTATAGATCTCCTCTATGTCTGCGTCCTTTACGTAAAAGCCGGCGCGCAGCTCCAGGTACCTGGCGGTTTCCAGTATACACTCGCCTAGGGTCTGCTGCACGTTCAGGTAGGGGCGTATCTGCCATAAGATAAGGGCCAGGAACCCATGCCATACTGCGCCCAGTAATACCAGCAGGCTGTTAATCACCGCCTCCCGCGCAGTATCCTGCGGGTCGCCCAGGATCACGATCATCACCAGCAAACAGGCCACGCCTATATTGCCGCCCCGGTTACCATAGACCAGCAGCATACTGAATATAAAACAGCAGATAACGATCCAGGGCGTCATGGCCCAGGGATAGGGGGATGCCAGGCCGGTGCCCAGCGCCGTGATAGAGATGAGGCCAATACTGATCAGCGCTCCGTTTGTTTTATGCACAAAAGTGCCGGGTTGGTCTGACAAGGCGGCGCATAAGGCCCCCGTAGAGATGGCAATGCCCGCAATAAGCTGGCCCATACTAAAGCATACCAGCGAGGGCACCACTACGCTGATGGTGGTACGTAGCCCATTACTGAAATGGTAACTGTAAAGGAAACTCTTTATTGCAGTAAGCCAGTCACGGACGCGCATTCAATATAAATTACGGATTACAAAGGGACATGCAGGATGCAAAGTTATTCAATTCCTGCATTTGCCCGGGTATTTGTAGTGATTGTATATGTTGTTGATTTTCAGTGATTATCATCACTTCTCTTCACATCATCATTCTTTACGCCTTTTTTACGTGTAACCGCCTCCTTTAGCTGGCCAAACTTCCAGTTAAATCCCAGGCGGGCCGCCCGCACCGGGTAATAAAAAGTGCTGGTCTGCTCAAATAAGGGGTCATGGATCACGCTGCGCCAGGCAATCTCCCGCTGGAATAGCTGGTCCAGGTAAAGGCTAAGGGTAGCCCGGCGGTGGAACAGCTCTTTACGCAGGCTAACGGTGTGGCTGGAGTACCCCTGCATACGGCCCTGCAACGCCGGCCGGCTGCTATTCAGGTAAAATGAGAGCTCCACCTTCAGGCCCGCGCCCAGGTCATAATCACTGCTGACATAGCTGGTGGCGCTCCAACCGGTATTATGCAGGCTGCGGCCGGTCTCATTTTGCAGGGAGGTATACACCGGCCTTATATTACCGTTGATGCTCCAGTGCGGGTTTAGCTGCGCGCCTACCACCAGGTCCAGCCCGGCGGCGCTGCGCCGGTCTATATTGGCCACAGAAGCGGCAATTGTGCTGGAGTCGGCGCCTACGCTCAGGAATGCTTCTATGGCATGGTGGGTAATGGTGTAGTCCGGGTTTACCAGCAGGCTTACGCCACCGATCATAACCTGGTAGTTCATGCCAACACTATGACTGGTCTCCGGCTGCAGGTTAGGATTGCCATGTGATACATTATACGGGTCATTATCATTCACATAAGGGTTTAGCCCCGTTATCCAGGGACGCTGCAGGCGCCGGCTGTAGGAAACGCGCAGGGTTTGCGTGCCGGATATGGGAATGGTAATATTAGTAGTTGGTATAAAGTGCAGATAATCAATGTGTATTGTCGTGTCACTGGAAATAAAATGAGCACTGGTATTGGTCTTTTCCAGGCGCGCGCCCAGTTGTACGCCTACCCGCTTTTTTATCTTAAACCGGTAGGTGGTGTAGGCGGCCAGTACATCCTGCCGGTAGCGGTAGGTATCCGCCCGGTTAACCTGTCTGAGCGCCCGGTCAGGGTCAGGATGCAGGTGCTGGTTATAATCACTTTCAATGGTGCGGAAGATGGTTTTAATGCCGCTCTCCAATTGTCCGTTACCCGGCAATGGCCGGGCATAGTCCAGCTGCACAGTGTTTTCCGTATTAAACTCCCCGTTATAGTTCTCCAGGTAATTATCCGGGCCTGGCTCGTTCAACTGCGCATTATCTGCATGGATGGTGTTACGGCCGGTGTTCCGGTTCAGGGACAGGCTGAGGGTATGCCCTTGCTGCCGGAACCTTTTCTGGTAATCCAGCCCCAGGTCATAACTGTTGTTGCTGTACCGGGTATAGCTGGTATACTGGCCGGTTTGTACGGGCTGCTGGTCCGGGTACAGCAGGTTTAGCTGGGGCGCATTATTGGTATTGCGGCCAATATTATTGTTACTGTACAGGCTAAGACTGCTGGTGCTGTCCAGGTCATAGCTCAGCTCCAGGCTGGCGTAATAGGAAGTGCCGTCAAATACACTGCTGCCGGTTTGTGCCAGCGTGTTTTCATAATTGGGTACATGGCTTCTCCGCAGGCCTTCTGACCGGCCCTTGTTACGGAAGGTATTAACGGTTACAAAACCGGCAATGCCCAGGCGGCCAGTTTTGGCGTTGAGCGTGGCGGTGCCGTTGGCATATCTCAGGCTATTATAGCTGCCGGAAAGGCTGCCATTGTACCCGCTAAAGGGTTGCCGGGTAATGATATTGATGATACCTGCTGTGCCTTCCACATCGTAACGGGCAGAGGGTTGGGTAATGATCTCTATGCTTTTGATCACGCTGGCGGGAAGGGAGCGTAACGCATCCCGGGGACTTTTGGCCAGCAGGGAGGTGCTTTTGCCATTCAGCAGCACCTTGAACTGTTCGCTGCCTTTGAGCAGGATAGTACCGTCCGGCTCCACGGTCACCAGCGGCACACGGCGCAGCATCTCTGCGGCGGACAGGTTATCTTTATTCAGGTCATTGGCTACATTGTATACCAGCCGGCCGTCCTTTACTTCCAGCAGGGCCTTTTGCGCGGTAATGGTCACCTGCTTGAGTTGTTTGGCACTGTCAGCCACAACGCCGGTGATACGGAAAGCAGCTGGCCGCTGGGCGTAGGCAAAGAAGGGGCATGAAAGGATGCCGGTCAACAAGGTAAAGAAGCGATGCTTCATAGGGCATGTGCGTGTTAACGGACAAAACGCGCCGGGTTTAGATAGTAATAAGGTTTTTCATCGGGTCTTTCAATCGGGTGTTACTACAGTATATCCATCCGCTCAGGCAAAGGCAAATTAAGCATTATATACGTTTATTGAGGGCGTAGGGCCGGATGGATACATCTAAAGTAAAATTTAGCTAGTTTTGCATAATTGGTTGTTAGTCAGCATAAAAGAAATGGTTTAATGACAATTTATTCACAGTTGTGTATAAATAAAAACCGGTAATCGGCCACAGGCTGTTAAATTACTAATTGATTTGGACAAATTACGTGCAGGCAATATGTGAATCGTAATTATCTTTGACAGCTTAAAAAACCAAACCAGGAGCAACCGTGCGTTTAAAAACATTAGAAATCAAAGGCTTCAAAAGTTTCGCCGATAAGACCGTTTTGAACTTTGACGAAGGTATCACCGGCGTTATTGGGCCTAATGGTTGCGGCAAGAGTAATATCATCGACTCCATACGCTGGGTGATAGGGGAGCACAAGATCAGCAACCTGCGCTCAGATAACCAGGCCGGCCTGGTATTTAACGGCTCCAAAAGCCGTTCCGCCAGCGGTATGGCAGAAGTGAGCCTCACCTTTGAGAACACACGTAACGTACTCCCCACTGAGTTTACCACGGTAACCATCACACGTAAATTCTATAAGAACGGCGATAGCGAATACCGCCTGAACGATGTAGCCTGCCGTTTAAAGGATATCCATAACCTGTTCATGGACACCGGCGTAAGTACGGACTCCTATGCCATTATTGAGCTGGGCATGGTGGATGATATCATCAAGGATAAAGAAAACAGCCGCCGCCGCATGTTGGAGCAGGCAGCCGGCATCTCCATCTATAAAACCCGTAAAAAGGAAGCTAAGACCAAACTGGATGCTACAGAAGGTGACCTTAACCGTATTGAGGACCTGCTGTTTGAGATCAACAACAACCTGAAGACCCTGGAAAGCCAGGCCCGTAAGGCAGAACGTTATTACGAGGTAAAAAAGGAATACCGGGAGATCAGCATTGAGCTGGCCAAAGCCGCCCTGGAAGGCTTTAACATCACCTTCAAGGACCTTACTGAACAACAGCAGACAGAAAGCGACCGCAAGATGGCCCTGGAAGCAGAGATAGCCACCGACGAAGCGGCCGTGGAAGACGATAAGCTGCATTTTGTAGCCAAAGAAAGGGAACTGCAGGTATTACAGAAATCCTTTAATGAGCTGGTAGCCACCATCCGTACCAAAGAGGGGGATAAGAACCTGGCCACCCAGCAGCTTACTTACCTGCGTGAGCGGGAAAAGAACCTGAGCGATTTCCTGAACAATGCAGAAGGACAGCTGCAGGGCCTCACAGATTCCATCGCCTTTACAGAGAAACAATCCGTAGAAGAGCAGGAAGTGTTTGACAGCATGCAGGACGAACTGGAAACCCTGCACGATATGGTGGAGGACAAGAAACACGCTTTCAACGACAAGAAACAATCCCTGGAAACCCTGCGCCGCGATCAGCAGCAATGGCAACGCCAGCAGTTTGAGGCAGAAAAGAAAGTGGCGGTGGCAGATACCTCCGTACAGAACCTGCAACGCAGCATACAACAGCTCCAGGAGGAAAAGGTGAGCCGTCAGGCCCAGATCACCCAACTGGCAGAAGAGAAGGAGATCCTGCAGGACACCCTCGAAGACAGCAAGGCCAACCTGGAGGAGATGATCCGTTTCCAGGAAGAGACCAAAGGCAAGATCCTGGCTACCCAGTCAGACATAGAGGGCCTGCGCGATAAACTGGTGGACGAGAACCGTACCCTGGACGCTAAAAAGAACGAATACGACCTCTTAAAATCACTGGTAGACAGCCTGGAAGGGTACCCAGAAAGCATCAAGTTCCTGAAAAAGAACAACGAGTGGAATAATAAGGCGCCTATCCTCAGTGATATATTCTTCTGTAAGGAAGACTACCGCACCTGTATAGAGAACCTGCTGGAGCCTTACCTGAACTACTATGTGGTAAATAATGCGGAAGAGGCCATCCAGGCCATCCGCCTGCTGGATGGCAACAAAAAAGGTAAAGCCAATTTCTTTATACTGGACCAGTTCCACCATCAGGGCGGACAGCTGTTCACCCCTCCCGGTACCATCCCGGCGCTGGAGGTGGTAGAGATAGACGAACGTTATAAAGGGCTGGGCAACTATCTGCTGGGTAAAGTATTTGTGGCAGATGATGTAAGCGCGCTGGACTTTGGCCAGCTGCCGGACCAGGATGCGCTGGTGGTAGAAAAAAGCGGCCGTATGTACCGCGGCAAATACAGCTTTAGCGGCGGTTCCGTAGGCCTGTTCGAAGGCAAAAAACTGGGCCGCGCCAAGAACCTCGAAAAGCTGGATGCGGAGATCAAAGCGCTGGAAACTACCGTGAACACCCTGCGCCAGCAGATCCAGGACAAACACAACGAAGTATTAGGCTATAACAGCCAGCTGAATGATAAGAACATCAATACGGCCCGCGAAAAGATCAACCAGCTCAATAACCAGCTGTTTGGCCTGCAAAACCGTATCGAGAACTTCCATCACCTCATAGAGACTGGCGATAAACGCCTGGCGGAAATGCAGCAATCCCTGGAAACCAACCAGGAAAGTATCTCCGGCGTGCGGGATGAGCTGGAGATCCTGAACGATCGCGTACATGCCCTGCATGATAATATCGTAGCCGCGGAACGCGCCTCCCAGGATGCAGAGCAGCAGTTTAACCAGGCCAACGTACAGTACAATAACCAGAACCTGCAACATACCCGCCAGCACAGTAAAGTGCAGGGCCTGAAACAGGAACTGGAATTTAAACGCAAACAACTGAGCGACCTGCACACGCAGATCACCAATAATAAATCCCAGCTGGAAGACGCCGTGGCCAACATTTCCGCGGCAGAAGACAAACTGGGACTGGCAGAAGATGGCCTGGTAGACCTGTTCCGTCAGCGCGAAGAGGAAGAGAAAGCCCTGAACGAAAAGGACCAGGAGTACTACAACTTCCGCAACCACCTGCAGGAAAAGGAAAGCGCCCTGCGTGCCCGTCAGCGTGCCAAAGAGCAGCTGGAGCAGGCCCTGACCGCCATCAAGGACAAAGTGAACGAGCTGAAACTGCAACTGGCCTCCATGAAGGAAAGGCTGAGCGTAGAGTTCAAGGTGAACCTGGACGAGATCCTGGACGACGCCCGTTCCAGCACCCTCGCCGTAGATGAGCTGCAAGGCAGCGCAGAACGCCTCAAGAAACGCCTGGAGAACATGGGTGAGATCAACCCAACAGCCATTGAGGCCTTCCAGGAAATGAAGAAACGTTACGAATTCATCCTGGAGCAAAAGAACGACCTGGTAGCCGCCAAGGAATCCCTGATGGCCACTATACAGGAAGTAGAATCTACCGCCAACCAGAAGTTCCTGGATACTTTCAATACCGTAAAAGAGAACTTTATCCGTGTGTTCAAGGCACTGTTCACGGAAGAAGACCAGTGTGACCTGATCCTGAACGAGCCGGAGAACCTAGCGGAAACCGGTATCGAGATCATCGCCAAACCTAAAGGCAAACGCCCGGCTGCTATTACGCAGTTATCCGGTGGAGAGAAGACGCTTACCGCTACCGCGCTGCTATTTGCTATTTACCTGATAAAACCCGCGCCGTTCTGTATCCTGGATGAGGTGGACGCCCCGCTGGATGATGCCAACGTAGGTAAGTTCACGAATATGATCCGCAAGTTCTCTGATAACTCACAGTTTATTATTGTAACGCATAATAAGCAAACGATGGCTGCGGTGGATGTGATCTATGGGGTGACGATGCAGGAGCCGGGGGTGAGTAAGCTGGTGCCGGTGGATTTCAGGAGTTTGAATTGATGTGAAGATGTGCGGATGTGCAAATGAAGGCCTCCGCACAGAGGTTATCACAAGGGCATTACCGCTGAAAAGCAGCTGCGTCAAGATTATATCTGACTAAGCGCGAAAAGGATATTGCAGGATGCCTATTGGGGTGGCAGGTTTTTGAGAAGGTCTTTGGCCGGGACATGCTTAATATTGCCGTCTTCGTCTTTAATAACCATCATTTTATCCAATGCGGCGTTTTCATGCACCAGTTTTCTTATTGCTTTCTCCACACCTTTCAGCACCTTCTCTGATAGCTCACTAATATAGGTCTGATTATTTTCCATGATAGTTTGCTTGTTTTTGAATAACGATAATGTACATATCAGGCATATTCGAATATACCTCCTATGCCTGTAATTAAAAAATTCACTACCCTCACCATCAATTTCTACCTCTCATCATTTTCCATTCCCCTAAATTTGAATATTCACATCTCGTGACTTATTTTGGGTTTTGCAATCGATGTAAACAGCAGCGCGGAATGAAAAACTGGTTCTACACTTACAGCTTATTAGCCGCAGGCGCTCTATGGATGACCGCCTGCCAATCCAACCCACCGGAGACAAAAGACAAAAAACAATCGGACTCCCTTGCCATGCGGGAAAAGTACGCGGAATCACCCACACTGGATCCCGAAACCTCCCTGCAGCATATACAGGTGGAGAAAGGCCTGAAAGTGCAGCTGGTGGCCGCAGAGCCGCAGGTATCCGTACCGGTGGCCATGACCTTTGACGAACGTGGGCGTATGTGGGTAGTGGAAATGATGGGCTATATGCCGGATACCGTTGGTACCGGAGAAGACATGCGTAACGGCCGGGTAGTGATCCTGGAAGACGCTAATCATGATGGTACCGTGGATACCCGCACCACCTTTACAGACTCCCTTGTATTGCCCAGGGCCATCTGTATGGTGGAGAACGGCATACTGGTAGCAGAACCGCCTAAACTGTGGTTCATTGAAAATGATCATGACCGTGCCGGCAAAAAAACGCTGGTAGATGATAAATATGCGGAAGGCGGTAACGTGGAGCACCAGCCCAATGGGCTATTCCGCGCTATGGATAACTGGATCTATAACGCCAAATCAGATAAGCGTTACCGTAAGGCAGGCAATAAATGGCTGATAGAGCATACCCATTTCCGTGGCCAATGGGGGATCTCCCAGGATAACTATGGCCGCCTGTTCTATAATAATAACTCAGAGAACCTGCTGGGCGATTATTTTAGCCCGGGTCTGGGCGCATCTAACGAGGCGCAGAAGAATGTAGCCGGTTATGACGAGCATATTGTGCCGGATAATCGTGTATACCCCATCCGGGCCACGCCAGGCGTGAACCGCGGGTATATGAAGGGCGTACTGGATGATAGCCTGCGCCTGGTGAATTTTACCGCGGCCTGTGGCGTGCTTATTTACCGCGCCAACCTGCTGGGTGATGGCTTTGAAGGTAATGCCTTTGTGGCGGAGCCCTCTGCCAACCTCATTAAACGTAACCTGTTGCAGGATAGCGGCTACATTGTAAAAGGTGAACAGGCCTACAAGGAGCGGGAGTTCCTGGCCAGCACGGATGAACGTTTCCGCCCGGTGAACCTCTATGAAGGACCGGATGGCGCCCTGTACATACTGGATATGTACCGCGGCATTATACAGCACAAAACATACCTCACGCCTTATTTACGTAATGAGATCAAAACGCGCCGGCTTACCACCCCGCTGAACTGCGGGCGTATTTACCGCGTAGTGCCGGAAAAGGATACCGCCGTACAGATGGTAACCTTAGAGAATGATCCCGCCAAGCTGCTGGCGCTGTTAGACCATCCCAATGGCTGGGTAAGGGATAAGGCACAGCAGATGATCGTAGACAATCACTATACCACGCTGGCGCCCCAGCTGCGGGAAAGGCTGCGGCATGATGATCCTAAGAAGCCCTGGGGTTTACTGCACGCTATGTGGACCCTGGAAGGTCTGGGCCAGCTGCAATTGGCAGATGTAACGGCCGTAATACAACAGGCGAACCCTTACCTGCGGGTACAGGCACTGGCGGCTATGCCGGCTGTGATCACGCCGCAGCAGGCCAGCCAGGTACTGTCTGTTATTGCGCCTTTACAGCAAAGCGTGTTGCAGGCGCCTTCCATCGCCCTGCTGCTGCCATATATCAAGAAAGTGAATGCCGCTGCAGCCAGCCAGCTGCAAACGCAGTTGTTACATAGTTATGCCAGCGACCGTTATGTGGCGGATGCCATTATCAGCAATAATGCCGGGCATGAGCAGGAGCTGCTGCAACAGGTCACTAAATGGAATGCGGATACCAACCTGGTGATCACCCGCCGTCTGCAGAAGACAATAAAGGATGCCGCCAAACAGCGTAATGCCAAAGCCAACGCAGCGCTGGCCAAGCTGTATCCCCGCGGTAACCATATCTTTAAAACAGTATGCCAGACCTGCCATGGCGCAGACGGAGAAGGCATTCAATCCCTGGCGCCGCCGCTGAACCAGTCGCAATGGGTATTGGGTGATAAGAACAAGATGATCTCCATTGTACTCTATGGTCTTACCGGCCCCGTACCGGTAAATGGCAAAGTATACAAAGCGCCGGAAGTAAGCGGTGAAATGCCGGGTATTGGCAGCAATGACGAATTCTCTGATGATGATATTGCGCAGGTGATCAGTTTTATCCGTAATGCATGGACCAATAAAGCGGAAAAGGTGACAGAGAAGGATATACAGCAGATAAGGCAGCAGTACAAAGGCCGCCAGAAATCCTTTACAGTAGAAGAGCTGAAATAGACCGGCTAATAACCGGATAAAAATAAAGAGGCCGTTCCAACGTATGTTGGAACGGCCTCTTATGCGTAGCGCTTACAGCTTCGTATAGGCGATCTTGTCGCCCACGTTTACATGGTATTTATCGCAAAAGCCGGCATTTACTTCTACCACATACATAGCTTTCTTAAAAGAAGACAGGCTTTCTTCAGAAAGGGGAGTGGCATATTTGCGGAAGGATACGATCTCCTGTTTATCATCCACATAAAGGATGTCCAGTGAGATATAGGTATCCTTCATCCAGAAAGACTGCTCCTCTGCCTGGGAGAATATGAATAACATACCCTGGTCATCGGTCATGGACTTGCGGTTCATGAGGCCCGTGGCGCGTTCGTCGTCTGTTTCCGCCAGCTCAATATCTATCTTGCGCAGGGTATCATTTTTTGCCTTGCCAATAAAGTACAATTCCCCTTCTTTTTTGAATTGGGGGCCATTGTCAACCGCAGGGGCGGTGGTAGCGGAGGCGGCCGTATCGGAGGCCGTAGTGGTGGACGTGTTACCTGTACGATTACCGCAGCCGGCAATATACAGGACAAAAGCCATGTTAAAGAACCATTTGGAAGTAGTGATCAGCATTTTTACAGGTCTCATGACACTGAAGTTAGGAAAGTTTTTTATTTTGAGGCGGTTCTAAAATTCCACTTATGCATCGCAGAGAATTCCTCAAAACAACAGCCCAGGCGGGAGTGGCATATTCCGCACTACCCTTGTTACCATCATTACAACGTACGGCGGCTTACAAGCTGGCGCTGATAGGCTCCGGCTGGTGGGGCATGAACATATTGCGCAGCGCCCTGGCGCACGGGGGCTGCAAACTGATCGCCATTTGCGATGTTGACGAGCGGCAGGCCGCCGCAGCCCAGACCGTGATCAATACCCTCACCGCTGACCGGCCTAAGACGTACAGGGATTACCGTGAGCTGCTGCAGAAAGAGAAACCGGAGATCGTGATCGTGGCCACGCCGGATCACTGGCATCCGCTTATTGCCATTGCAGCTATGCAGCAGGGCGCCCATGTGTACGTGGAAAAGCCCATCTGCCATACCATCAACGAAGGCAAAGCCATGGTAAAGGCGGCGCGTAAATATAACCGCGTGGTACAGGTAGGTACGCACCGCCGGGTATCACCCCATAATATTTCCGGTATGGAATTCCTTAAATCCGGCAAAGCGGGCAAAATAGGCAGCGTAAGGGCCTTTGTGCATTACGGTGGGAACGAAGGCAAACTGGTACCGGATGAAGCGCCTCCGCAGGGCCTGAACTGGGACATGTGGTGCGGGCCGGCGCCTATGCGCCCTTATAACCCTACCATCCACCCTAAAGGATTCCGGCAATACCTGGATTATGCCAACGGCCAGCTGGGCGACTGGGGCATACACTGGATGGACCAGATCCTGTGGTGGACGGAAGAACAGTATCCCCGCCGGATCTTTTCTTCCGCAAACCGTTTTATCAAAAAAGACAATACAGATGCGCCGGATACGCAAAACGTGGTCTTTGAGTTTGAATCCTTTACCGCTTCCTGGGAACACCGGCTATATGGCGGCAATGAAGCGGAGAAAAGCAATGTAGGCTGCTATTTCTATGGCACGGAAGGTACTTTCCATATGGGCTGGCTGGATGGCTGGACCTTCTATCCATCAGATAAGAACAAATCCATTATACACGAAGGCCCCAAACTGCATAAACCGGATGAGCAGAACATTCCGGAGCTGTGGGCGAATTTTATAGAAGCCGTTACCAATGGTACCCAGCCGGTATGCGAAATTGCCGTTGGCCAGCGCTCTACCAATATGAGCCTTTTAGGGATGGTATCCCATAAGCTGGGCCGTAGTATTGAATGGGATGGAGAGAAACAGCTGATCAAAAATGATGAGGAAGCAAATGGGCTGCTGCAGAGGAAGTATAGGGGAGAATGGGAATACCCGGTGTAACAGGAACTAACCTATAAAATAAAGGCAGCGGAGTAATACCGCTGCCTTTATTCGTAAAGAGTTATGTTGATCATTTAGCGCCTACGAGCTCTTCGTCCGTAAACACTTCATCCGTGTAATCTTTGATCTCGTTATAAACCGTATCACGCTCTACAGGCCTTCTGCCGGCTTGTTTGATAAGCATGGCCAGCTGGGCGGTGCTCAGCGAAGGACGTTGCTCCTCTGCGCCGGCCATAGAATAGATCTTCGTAGTATCGTCAATAGTGCCGTCCAGGTCATTTACGCCAAAGGCCAGGGTCAGCTGGGCGGTGTTCCTGCCCAACATAGGCCAGTAGGCCTTCAGGTGCGGGAAATTATCCATATACAGGCGGGAAATGGCATATAAACGCAGGTCTTCCACAATGGAAGTCTCCGGTATATTTGACATTTCGTTATCCTTATTGCGGAATTTCAGCGGAATAAAGGTGTTAAAACCATGGGTCTGATCCTGCAGCTGGCGCAGACGCTCCATATGGTCAATACGGTGATGGTATTGCTCCACATGGCCGTATAACATGGTGGCGTTGGTCACCATGCCCAGCTCATGGGCTGTTTTGTGGATCTCCAGCCAGCCATCAGCGTCTACTTTATCATGACAGATCTGCGCGCGGATATCCGGGTGAAAGATCTCTGCGCCGCCGCCGGGCATGGATTGCAGACCGGCTTCGTTCATGAGCTTCATGCCTTCCTGTACGCTTACTTTGGCTTTGCGGAACATGTAGTCCAGCTCTACCGCGGTAAAACCTTTAATATGCAGGTCCGGACGGTGCGCCCTGATCTTACGCATCAGGTCCATAAAGAACTCCATATTCATTTTGGGATGCACGCCGCCTACGATATGCACTTCTGTTACCGGTTGGCCATCATACTTTTTCACAATGTCCAGCATCTCTTCTGTGCTGAGCTCCCAGCCTTCCTCACGGTTTTTGTATAAACGGGAGTAGGCGCAGAACTTGCAGGCAAATACGCAAACATTGGTAGGTTCTATATGGAAATTACGGTTGAAGTAGGTCTTATGGCCATGGAGCCTTTCTCTTACATGGTTGGCGAGGGCGCCCAGGAAACCCAGCTCTCCTTTTTCGAATAAGATCAATCCCTCTTCGGGCGTAAGGCGCTGTTGTGCAATTACTTTTCCTCCAATCTGTTTAAGCGTGGCATCCAGGTTAGGTTGCTGCAGCAAGGAATCCACAGCAGGATAATCGGTTCTTCTCATCGTCATCGAACTTTAAGTATTTTAACGGTCTTGCTCCTGTTCTTGTAAATTAACTTTACAAAATAAACACCATTTGGCTCATTTACCAAATCGAAGCTGAAACGGTTGTTACTATCTATGGCCGCGGCCTTTTTCCATTGCAGCAGCTGGCCGGCTGTATTATACAGCGCCAGTGCTTCCAGGTCTGCCGGCGGTTGCAGGAAAGTGATCAGTACCAGGCTGTTAGTAGGGTTAGGCGTTACCATAAAGCCCCGTTCTAACAATGCCGGGTATGTTTTCTTCGTGACGATGTTAATATTATCCAGGTAAATATTGTTCTCGTAGTTAGAGATGTTACGGAATATCAGCCGCACCCTTCCGGAGGGGATAAAGCGGGTGAGGTTCACGGAATCGCGCCGCCATTGGGAGGGCTTAGGTATAAATTCGTTGAGAACAGGCGTGTCAACGGTTACCAGGGTTGGTCCCCATTTACTGTATAGCTGGTTCAGTGTAAAGCCACAGTCCGTAGTTGCCAGGATCTGCAATGTATCCCAAGGATTGCCTGCGTCTGATACATTGGATTGTGTGGCCGCTGCTACATCAAAGAACAGGAATACGGAATCATAGCCCTGTACATTGATCTCCGGGGAGATAAGGTCGTCAATAGCTCCGTTGATATTATATCCCAGGTTACGCATCACAACAGATTGGCTGCCGGAGCGGGCGGCATCGCGGGTAAGCTCCCAGGTAAAGCTGCCATCCGGGTTCCACTGGTCCCAGCCATTGGGCGGGGGGAAGACCGTGTTTTCAAAACCTTCTGTAAATGGCAGGGTAGCAGGTGTAAAATAGCGGAAGCTGCTGGTAGCGGTGTCGTTCTCTGGTGCGTCATCTGTCACCCCATTGGGAAGATTGGTCCAGGCGGTCAGCAGGTGTTCGCCGGGGCCGGTGGCGCCTGCCGGCAGGGAAACGCTGGTTTGCTGCAGGCTGGTGAGATGGCCGCTCCAGTTAAAGGTCTGTGTGGCGCCGCCATCCACCTGGTAGGTGATCTGCACGGTTTGCAGGGGCTGCGCGCCTTTATTTTTGAGCATCACTACCGGTGTAAAGCCCGTGCTGCAAAGTTGGCCCAGGGGGGCGTTGATCTCCGCCACGCTGGCGTCATTGGACAGCAGGTTTACCGGCACGCAGCCATCGGAGCTCAACAGGCTGGAGCGTATATTGTCTAATACAAACCGCATACGGTCTGCCTGTTCTGTGGTAAAGAGGTGCATACAGGCATCGTCCGTATAGTCCATATAGTTCATGAACATAAAGCCGGGAAAGGTCTTTGAGCAGCCATCCAGCTGCGGAAAGGATGGGCAGCCGTAGGTACGGGCGCCCTGGTCCGGGGTATCACCAATACCGTCACTGCCGGTAATACCATCAGCGGCGGTACAGCGCGGGCTGCCGCCGGTTGCGCCGTCGTCATCGCCCCAGATATGGCGCAGGCCAAAGTAGTGGCCTACTTCGTGGGTAACGGTACGGCCGCCGTTATAGGCGCCCGCTGCAGTGCCGGTGGTGCCAAAAGCGGTATACAGGATCACCACGCCCTGCTCTGCGGCAGGGAAGGTATTGTCTGGCATGGTGGCCACGCCCAGGTAGCCGTTGGAGAGGTTACACACCCATATATTCAGGTATCTGCTGGCATCCCATGCGTCAGATCCGCCGGTGGCATTGTATTTAGCTTCATATGCAGCATTGAAGCCGTCAAAAGGGATATGATTGCTGCGTACCCGCACAATGCCTGTGGTGGGATCGCCATCCGGCGTGCGCTGGGCCAGGCAGAACTTGATGCCGGAATTGCCGATCAGCGGTTTCCATACGGCGGGTACCGCGCTGGTATCCGGGTTATCACCGGTATAGTCCCCGTTCAGTACAGCCAACTGCGAGTATACCTGCGCATCTGTTACCACATTCGGGTCAGATAATACGATATGTACGACTACGGGAATGGTAACGGTAGGCTCCACGGCGCCTCTCAGCAATCTTTTCTGCAGCACGCCGGAGATCAGACGCTGTTCTAAAGCATCGCGCTGTTGTTGTAAATAAGGGCTTTGTTTGATCTTATAGCGTATAGCATCTTCCGTGGCGCAGGAACGTTGCGCCAGCAAAGGTTGGGTAAACCATAAGCATAGGATGGCCAGGATGAAGGTGCGCAATAGTTTCTGTTTTTTTTATGGTAGAGGAATCAACTGTCAGCGTTTAGCGTCTGAGGCGGTCATCTTGTACTTCCGCCTGCTTCGCTAACAACTAAACGCTAAAAGCTAATAGCTATTATATCAGCGCTCCCGCAATGCAGGCGCACATTAAACAGGCGATAGTACCCCCAATAAGCGATTTTACGCCCAGTTCCGTCAGGTTCCTGCGTTGGTTGGGCGCCAGCTGACTGATACCGCCAATCTGTATACCAATGGAAGCAAAGTTGGCAAAACCGGAAAGGGCATAGGTGGCAATGAGGATGGACTTAGGGTCCTGGATCACATTGGCCGCCTTCATGCTGCCCAGCGTCTGATAGGCCAGGAATTCGTTGAGGATGGTCTTTTCCCCCAGGAGCTGCCCTATGTAGATGATATCCTGCTGGGCCACGCCGATCAGCCAGGCCACCGGCGAAAATACATACCCCAGTATCATCTGCAACGATAGCTCCTGGTAACGGCCGCTGGTCAGCGTGGCTATCTGGCCGTTAATACCGGTAATATTGCCTATCCATCCCATCAGGGCATTGGCTACATACATCATGGCGGTGAATACCAGCAGCATAGCGCCTACGTTCACGGCCAGCTTAAGACCATCTGTAGTGCCCAGGGATAAAGCGTCCAGGAAATTATCGCCCAGTTTTTCCTTGGGTATCTTCAACTCCTTGGATACCTGTTCATTATTGGTTTGCGGGAATAATAATTTAGATACCACAATGGCGGCCGGCGCGCTCATGATGGACTGGCTCAGCATGTGCAACGCAAAAAAGTTCTGCTGTACCGGGTCTGTACCGCCCAGCATACCTACATAGGCCGCCAGCACGCTGCCGGCCGTATTGGCCATACCGCCCACCATGATACAGAGGATCTCTGAACGGTTCATGGCTTCCAGGTAAGGGCGTATCATCAGTGGGGCCTCTGTTTGTCCCAGGAATATATTGGCTGCGGTGGAAAGGCTTTCCGCACCGGAGATCTTGAGCTTATTAAGCAGGTACGCAAATACATATACGACCTTTTGCAGCACGCCCAGGTAATAAAGGATGGAGGACAGAGCTGCAAAGAAGATGATATTCGGCAATACCTGTACAGCAAAGATATAGGCCCAGCTACCGCTGGCGTCTGCCAGGTTGCCAAAGATGAACTCTGTGCCTTTGTGGCTCAGGTTGATCAGGTCTACAAAAGAAGCGGATACCTTTTCCAGGATGATCTTAAAGATATCCGGCGGACATAATTTCGTGTATACGGATACCGTTAGCAGCAGGCAAACCGTAAGGATACACCATTTAATGATCTCTATCTTACCGCGTTTGTACAATAACCAGATGAGCAGCCAGATAAGGCCCAGGCTAAGGGTTATAGAAAGATTTGGCAGGGTGAATTGCGTGCAGCGGATCACGCCAAAGAAAAACACCAGCACTACGCCCAAACCCAGGGCTATGCCCGGAGCATCTGCCTCCAGGGGCTTTTGCCGGATGTTCTTTAACCGGTTATAGATCGTGTAAAGGATAATAACGCCGAAAGCCAGCCAGAATACCGGCTGATCGCCGATACGGGTATTAAGCACGCCCATGGCGAACATCAGCTGGGCAAAAACGCCCATGCCTACCAGCTTCCAGTCTACCGCCCTGCGGTTGGTGCTGAGCAGGAAACATACCGCCACCAGGAAGAGCATGCCTATACCGCCGCGCAGGAGGTTATACCAGTGAAAAGACATCATTCAGATAGAGTTATTCAAATAAGGAGCAAATAAAACGGAAAATACGTTTACTTGTTGCTACAAACAAAGTTTTTACATTATTTTCTCCACCTTTGCTGCCTGCTATGAACACCACTATCAAAAAGAAAGCGGCCCTCATAGAGCTGGGCGGATCGCATGCGGAATGCCTGTATGCGCAGATCAGCTTCCTGCATCATGCGCAATATGAGGTGCATGTGATCTGTAACCGCCACCTATGGCCGCTGCTGGAGCGGATGGAAGGGATAACCGGCCATCAGCTGCATGATATAGACGCCTCCTCTAAAAGCCGCATGCGGGCCGTGCGCGCTATCAAAACATACCTGCGTCAGCATGGGATACAGCGGGCCGTGATCAACACCACAGAGGCCACTGGCATCCGGGAGCTGGCCCTGGGGCTGCTGTTCCGGAAAATAAGCCTTACCGGCCTGGTGCACAATGCCCGTAAGCTCAATAAGGGTTTTACCCTGCGTAAGCTCACCGGCCTGAAAATGAAAAAGTTCTTTGTGCTGAATGATGCCCAGCTGCCCCATATCCATCCGCCCAAAGGCGCAACGGTGCGCAGCTTTTACCCCGCGTTCTTCCCTCAGCCCGGGCCTTTACCGGCAGGAGAGGGGCCAGCGCCAAAAGCGCCCGGCGAGTGCTGGGTATGCATACCCGGCAGTATTGAACTGGGCCGCCGGGACTATCCCGCGCTGCTGGATCAGCTTGAAAAACAAGGGCTGCCTGCTAATATGAAGCTGATCTTCCTGGGCGGGTATGACCCGGAGCAAGCCACGCTCAGGCACTCCAACCTGGCCATGCAGCTGGGTAGGCTGCCCTTCCAGGATCAATTGGTGACTTTTGCGCCCGGGCTGGTACCACAGCCGGTATTTGACGCCTGGCTGCGGCAGGCAGACGCTATATTGCCGCTTTTACACCCGGGGGTGGATAAGTTTGCAGAATACCATACCACCCGTATTTCCGGGGCTTATAATCTCTCCTTTGGCTACCGGATACCGTTGCTTATGGAAGATTCCTTTGCCTCCTGGGAGGATCTGCGCCGGCATGCCGTCTTTTACCAGGCGGCGGAACTGGTGGCATTGTTGCACAAACTAGCCGCAAACCCCGCCTTGCTGCGGGAAAAGGCGGCCGGTATCGCTACTGATCCTAAGTTTAGCTTTGAAACGCAATGCCAGCGTTATCTGGCCCTGGTGGAGCAATAACGGTTCATGCAAAGGGGGGCAACTTATTGACATAAGGAATGATACTATAAGCAAAACAGCCCTGCCAGATCTATTAGCTGGCAGGGCTGTGTATTTGAATGAAGTATTTGTACTGCGTGTAAGAGCGCTTTAAGCGATCGTAATGCTCTTATCCAGGTAAACATCCTGTACGGCCTGTAACAGGGCTACACCCTCTTTAAAAGGGCGCTGGAACGCTTTACGGCCCAGGATAAGACCAGTACCGCCGGCGCGTTTGTTGATGATGGCAGAGCGCAGCGCTTCTGTCAGGTCTTTTTCCCCTTTGGACTCGCCGCCGGAGTTGATGAGGCCAATACGGCCGGCATACCCGTTCAGCACCTGGTAACGGCACATATCAATGGGATGATCTGTACTAAGCTGACCATACATGGCCGGGTGCGATTTACCAAACTTTAAGGCCGTAAAACCGCCATTAAGGGTAGGCAGCTTCTGCTTCACCAGGTCTGCCTGGATAGTTGCGCCTATATGGTTAGCCTGGCCGGTAAGGTCTGCCGCCGTGTGATAGTCCTTGCCATCTTTTACAAAATCCTTATTACGGGTGTAGCACCAAAGGATAGTGGCCATGCCCAGGCTGTGGGCCTCTTCAAATGCCCGCGCCACTTCCGTGATCTGGCGGTCTGATTCTTCGCTGCCAAAATAGATGGTAGCGCCTACTGCGGCCGCACCCAGGTTCCATGCATCCTTTACCGTACCAAACATGATCTGGTCATATTTGTTAGGGTAGGTGAGCAGTTCATTATGATTGATCTTTACGATAAAAGGGATCCTGTGGGCGTAGTTGCGGGAAAACAGGGCCAGGTGGCCAAAGGTGGTGGCTACGGCATTGCAGCCGCCTTCTACGGCCAGTTTAAGGATGTTCTCCGGGTCAAAATAGATGGGATTGGGCGCAAAGGCGCTGCCTGCGCTATGCTCAATATCCTGGTCCACCGGCAGGATGGAGGCATAACCCGTGCCCGATAAACGGCCGTGATGAAAAAGGGCGGCCAGGTTACGCAGCACCTGCGGGGAGCGGTTACTGTTCAGGAAGATCCTTTCCATAAAATCAGGGCCGGGCAGATGAAGCTGTTCCTTTGGAATGGACTTGCTGGTATGCTCCAATAGATCCTGTAATTCTTTTTCCTGAAAATGCTGAGACAGATTATTTTGCATGGAGATATTTTTTGGGATAGGGAAGTTACAAAAAATTACTCCCTGGCAGGGGCTAACTAATTAAGAAGTAACAAATGACTCGTCCTGGCATAGCCATGCAGGCAATAAAAAAGCCCCGGACATACATCCGGGGCTTTTAACATTCGTTTATCTGGTATATTACAGGTGTGACTGTATTTTCTTTTCCAGGAGGGCACGGGGAGCAGCACCTACCTGTTTGTCAACTACCTGGCCACCTTTGATGAACAGGATAGCAGGGATGCTGGTGATACCGTAGTTGATGGACAACTGCGGATTCTGGTCCACGTTTACTTTACCAATATTTACCTTACCGGCATAATCTTTAGACAGGTCCTCGATAACCGGACCTATTGCGCGACAAGGGCCACACCACTCTGCCCAGAAATCGACCACAGTCAATTTATCAGACGTTAAAACTTCTGTCTGGAAGTTGGAATCAGTGAATTCTAAAGCCATATATATGTTATTTAAAGTTTATGGTATTCAATGTCTCTAAACAGGAAGCTGGTGTTTCTTGATCCTTACTCTTGGTTCCTTTACCGCTCTGTTGTTTTCATATTCACGTTTTTCTATACTGCAATTTCTAATCCAAGGCGCAAGTTACTGCATTTTTGACACCCCACTTATCGATTGTATCTATGCCGGTATTGCTGTTGCAACAACTCTTAGAGGAGCGCGCTATCTGCTGACCGGTTCTATATATACGTCAATATCCGGTTGTTTTGCCAGGAACTGTGCCAACTCGTCATTCATTTCCAGGTGGCGGTTAAAAGTGTGCAGCTTTACCGCCAGCTCATTATCCCGGTCAATAAGCTGCATATACAGCTCGCTGGCGCCGGGGTATTTGGCGGCGTTATCTACCAGGAAATCCACCACCTCGCGGGTCACGAATTTAGGCATGGTCACCAGGATGATCTGTTTGGTATGCGTTTTCTTCACTTCCTGCAGCAATTGCATGCTGTTCACCTTAAACTCGTACTCTGCCTCGTTAAAGCGTTTGGGCTTAAAGCCGCCGTTTACGTACAGGCAAAGACCTGCTTTCATATAAGGCGCAAAGCGGATAAAGTCCTCGCTCCACAGGGCAAACTCGAATTTGCCGCTGTAGTCTTCTATGGCCATGATACCAAACTGGCGGTTATTACGGGAAATGCGCTCCATAGCGGTGGTCACATATACCGCCAGCCGGAAATTGCGCTCTTTGCCTTTGCCGCCGCCACCGGGGGCGGAGATATCCGCCTGGTATTCCACCAGCTCAGATACGGCGTTCATATGGTAATACCGGCTTTCAAAACGGTAATCATCCAGCGGGTGGCCGGAGATGTAGATACCGGTTACGTCCCGCTCATTGTTCAGCTTCAGGATCAGGGGCCATGGATCGCAAGGGGCGATCTTAGGCGGCTCTATATCGGGCATTTCTTCCACGCCAAAAAGGCTGCCTACGGATTGGGAGCCGGCAGATACCTGCTGGCCGAACTTCACGATCTTATCCAGGCCGGTCATATTTTCGCCCTCTACTTTATTAAAGTACTGGGCGCGGTGCAGGGCCGGGAAACAGTCAAAAGCGCCTGACATGGCCAGGGCTTCCAATGATTTTTTATTTACAGCGCGTTGGTTTACGCGTTTGATCATATCAAATACGCTGGTATAGGCGCCGCCGGCCTGGCGCTCTTCCAGCAGGTTCTCGATGGCGGCTTCGCCCACGCCTTTCAGACCGGCCAGGCCAAAACGGACCTGCCCTTTCTTATTCACCGCAAAACCTTTGAAAGACTCGTTCACATCTGGCGGTAATACATCCAGGCCCATGCGTTTACACTCTTCCATAAAGAAGGTGATCTTTTCAATGTTGCTGGCGTTGTTCAGTACAGCCGCCATATATTCTGCCGGGTAGTGGGCTTTGAGATAAGCGGTCTGGTAGGCCACAAAGGCATAGCAGGTGGAGTGGGATTTGTTAAAGGCGTAGGAGGCGAAAGCTTCCCAGTCTGTCCATACCTTATCACACACCTTGGCGTCGTGGCCGTTTTTAGCGCAGCCATCCATGAACTGGGATTTCATTTTGTCCAGTACGGCCTTTTGCTTTTTACCCATGGCTTTACGGAGTACGTCCGCATCCCCTTTGGAGAAGCCGGCCAGTTTCTGGCTCAGCAGCATCACCTGTTCCTGGTATACCGTGATACCATAGGTATCATTGAGGTATTCCTCCATTTCCGCAATATCATAGATCACCGGTTCCAGGCCGTGTTTACGGCGGATGAATGTGGGGATGTACTCCAGCGGCCCCGGGCGGTACAGGGCGTTCATGGCGATAAGGTCATCGAACCGGTCAGGTTTGAGCTCACGGAGGTATTTCTGCATGCCGGGCGACTCGAACTGGAACGTACCGTTGGTCTCCGCCTTTTGGTACAGTTCATATGTTTTAGCATCGTCCAGCGGGATGTAGTCTATGTCGATCTCTATGCCGTGGTTCTTTTTGATCAGTTCCAGTGCGCCTTTGATGATGGTAAGGGTCTTGAGACCCAGGAAGTCCATCTTAATTACGCCGGCGCTCTCGATAATGCTGCCTTCAAACTGGGTTACCAGCAGGTCAGAGTCCCGCGCGGTAGACACGGGAATGAGCTCTGAAAGGTCTTTAGGGGCGATGATGATACCTGCCGCGTGGATACCCGTATTACGTACGGAGCCTTCCAGTACACAGGCCTCGCGCAGTACTTCGCCGGCCAGGTCCTGCCCTTTGATCAGCTCGCGGAGTTTCTTCACGTTCTCGAGCTCTTCGCCGCCCAGGCCTTCTTTTTCTGCCAGGCTTTTTTCTCCTCCGTCTATGGGGGCGTTGAAGATACGGTCCAGCTGAATACCGGGTTTTTCCGGCACCAGTTTGGCCAGGGCGTTACTTTCCGGCAGGGGCAGGTCCATTACACGGGCCACGTCCTTTATACTCATTTTGGCCGCCATGGTACCGTAGGTGATGATCTGCGCTACCTGGTTGCGGCCATATTTCTGTACTACGTAATCTATAACTTTCTGACGGCCTTCATCATCGAAGTCCGTATCAATATCGGGCATGCTCTTACGTTCCGGGTTCAGGAAACGTTCGAACAGGAGGTTGTACTTGATGGGGTCTATATTGGTGATGCCAATACAGAAGGCCACTGCAGAGCCTGCGGCGGAGCCACGGCCGGGGCCGATAAATACGCCCAGATCGCGGCCGGCTTTGATAAAGTCCGATACGATAAGGAAGTAACCGGCGAATCCCATGTTCTCAATTACCTGCAGCTCAAAGTTGAGGCGCTCCTCGATCTCGGGCGTCATTTCCTGGTAGCGGGAGCGGGCGCCTTCGTAAGTGAGGTGGCGCAGGTACTGGTCCTGCGTAAAGAACTCAGGGGGGATGGGGAAGTTGGGCAGCAGGATATCCTTCTTCAGGTCCAGCAGCTCTACTTTGTCCACGATCTCATTGGTATTGTCAATGGCCATGGGCAGATCATGGAACAGTTTGGCCATCTCGTCCTGTTTCTTGAAATAGAACTGGTCGTTATAGAAGGCAAAGCGTCTGTTCTTGATGGCTACATCGTCATCTGTAAACTCCTTGATGGTGGGGGTGGCTTTCTTTTCGCCGGTGTTGATACAAAGGAGGATATCATGGGCGTTGGCGTCTTCCTGGTCCACGTAGTGGGAGTCGTTGGACGCAATGATCTTTACATTGTGTTTTTCTGCATAACGCAGCAGCGATATGTTCACTTTCTCCTGCTCTGGGATGCCGTGGCGCTGCATTTCTACATAAAAGTCCTCGCCAAAGATATTGAGCCACCATTTGAATTCCTCTTCGCCTGCTTCTTCTCCTTTTTTGAGGATGGTCTTGGGCACGGAGGCGCCCAGGCAGCAGGTGGTAGCTATCAGCCCTTCATGGTACTGGAGGATGAGCTCCTTATCAATACGGGGGTATTTGCCATACAACCCCTCTATATAACCCAGGGAGCAGAGTTTAATAAGGTTGCGGTAACCCTGCTCGTTTTTGGCAAGAAGTACCTGGTGGTAGCGGAGATCCTTCTCTTCCCGGGTAAATGCGCGTTTGTGGCGGTTTTCTACCAGGTAGAACTCGCAACCCACAATGGGCTTTACTTTGAGGCGTTTATCCTTTGGGTCTGAGGGATTGAGCTTATTATTATATGCTTCTGCCACAAACTGGAATACCCCAAACATATTACCGTGGTCTGTAATGGCCAGGGCGGGCATATTATCTGCCATGGCTTTCTTATACAACGATTTTATGTCTGCCGCACCGTCCAGCAGTGAGTATTGGGTGTGTACGTGTAAGTGAGAGAATTGCATGATCTGATTTACCTGTTTGCCTTTTTGACTGTCCGTAAGTGTAACTCTTAAACGCAAAAATACGACTTGAAAAAAGTAATACCTATTTCAAGCCGGTTACTTTTCCACAATCGCTTAAGGTTCATGTTGATAATTCATAGGGGAGCCACCGGGGCTATCATACGGAAGCGCTGCCAGTAACCGCTGGTTGCCAATAGCTACTTATTCATATATTACAATTTTATCATTAACTTGGCGAAAATTTTTAACCGACGCTTTATGGGTATAAGAAAAGGAACCTGGTGTATTGTTATCGTTATGAGTGTGTGGGGATTGAGTTCCTGTTCTCTCGTTAAAAAGCCGGTAAGCCAGCCAGCCAGTAAGAGCCGGGTGTCTTTAAATTCCCTGAAGTCCACTAAAGCCCGCAGTTATCCCACTACTCCTGTTAGTCTGACCATTACCGGCGCCAGTACGGACCTGGAGAAAGCGCAGGCCTGGCAGTTCAAATATGCTCAGATGCTGGATGTAGCGGTGGAAGAGGTGAACAATTACCGTTTATATGGTTTTATAGAGGATTGGTGGGGCACGCCTTACCGTATGGGCGGTAAAAACAAGGAGGGGATTGATTGTTCCGGTTTTGTTACAACGCTGATGTCTGTAGTATTCCAGTTGAGTTTCAGCGGCACCTCCCAGCAAATGTATGAGCATGCCAAAAGACTGCGGTCACGCAGCGAGCTGCAGGAAGGGGACCTGGTGTTCTTTAGCATAGGCCAGAAGCGGGTATCGCATGTAGGCATTTACCTGGACCATGACCGCTTTGTACATGCATCCAGCAGTGCGGGGGTGATGATCAGCGATCTGAATGAGGCTTACTGGACCCGGTATTATACCGGCGCGGGCCGGGTAGAGTGAGGGCGTTTAATTATAAATTTATATCTTCACTGGTTTAATAATAGATTCTTAATCAACAGCAACCTTATGACTATCAAGAGCCCTGTAACGCATGGCGAGCGGGTGGCGCTCATCACGCAGTTCCCTACTGAAAGGATCGTGGAAGAATACCGGCAGCAAGGCATATCCGTGGAGCGTTTCTTTAGAGATACGCCTACGATCGACCTGTATGAGTGCGGGGAGACCGGTTACCGCTTCTATTATCCGGATACGGTATTCGGCGACGGGCAGTTTTATGCAGATCTGCAGGGGGATGATGAGCACTATTACCCTACAGGGAAGCCAGAGCACCTGTTTGCCGCAAAGCAGCTGAAGTCAACTGACCGGGTGCTGGAAGTTGGCGCAGGAGATGGATTCTTTTTAAAGATATTAAAGGAGAAGGGGATTGCGGCAAGGGGGCTGGAGCTGAATCCAAAAGCGATTGAAACAGGCCGTGCGCAAGGACTACAGCTGGACGGTGAGATGATACAGGATCATGCGCAACAACATGTAGGCGAATACGATGCGGTTTGCACGTTCCAGGTACTCGAACATATATACGATGTAAGGGACTACCTGCAATCGTGCCTGCTGGCGTTAAAGAAAGGCGGAAAGCTGATCATAGGGGTGCCTAACAGCAATCCTTTTATGTATAAACATGACCGCTGGCATTTGCGGAACCTGCCGCCACACCACGCCGGATTATGGACGCCAGCGGTTTTCAAGACCCTGCCTGAGCATTTTGACATGACCCTGGACAAGTTATTTGTGGAGCGATTACACAATGAATGGGGGCAGTACCGCGAGTGGTATGAGGTGCAAAGGGATTACCATCTGCAGCGAAACCCGCTCTGGGGCAAGGTCCTGGCGGCTATACCGCGCCCGCTGTATAAGATAATGTTAAAAGTGGGATCGCCATTTATTGCTGGAACAAATATTGTTGCTGTCTTCGTCAAATCATAATCTCAGGTAAACCATGTCTTTATGCAAGAACAAAGGATCCCTTATGCATTTGATCCGGATGTCCGTTATCCGCACTATCTTGCCCGGAACGGGGTATTAAAGGGGATCCGTCATTTCAGCCCGCTGTTCAGCGGACGCCTGATGGACCTGGGATGTGGATCGAAACCTTATCGGAGCCTGTTTAATGTGGATGAGTATATAGGCGTAGATTACAACAGTGAAGGGCACCCGCATGACGGGGAGCCGATAGATGTGTTTTACGATGGTAAAACGCTACCTTTCCCCGATGAACATTTTGACGGAGTTTTCAGCAGCGAAGTATTTGAACATATTTTTAACCTGGAGGAGATCCTGGCAGAGGTGCACCGGGTAATGAAGAAAGGAGCGAAACTGCTATTCACCTGCCCCTTTGTGATCAGTGAGCATGAAGTGCCGAATGATTTTGCGCGTTATACCATGTTTGCATTAAGGCATATGTTGGAGAAACAGGGGTTCAGGGTAGTGGAGACCCGGAAATCCAGCAGCTTTGTGCTGGCCATTATGCAGATGCGTATTATGTACGTGCATCTGCACCTGATGCCATTTGTGCGTAAGATCCCGGTTGTGCGCAGCGGCCTGCGGTTCGTGGTCTATACGTGGATGAACCTGGTGGCGTTGCTGCTGGACCGTGTATTTCCAAAAAGGCACGACTTTTATCTGAACAACATCGTACTGTGCGAAAAAATATAAGACTTGCTATTATTACAATGGCCCGCACACCATGGGGCGGAAGTGAAGAACTCTGGGCTGCTACTGCAACGGAAGCATTAAAAGAAGGGCATGAGGTATATCTGTCGGCGCTTGACACCGGCGAGCCACACCCCAAGTTGCAGCGGCTGATGGAAAAAGGTTTACAGGTAAGCTACCGTAAAAAGGCGCTGCCACCCGGCACCGGCATCGTAAAAAGAGTGCTGGTACTGGGTTATTACTATATACAGCACCGGTTATTGGGCGCTTACCGTAAAGTGTTGAAACCAGGGCCAGACATCGTTGTATACAGCGGCACCTGTTATTCCATTGCGAAGGACAGGCGGTTATTACAGGAAATGCGTACGGGGAAAGCCCGTTTTTTTATTATAACGCAGCTCAATGAAGAGGTGATCCGGCCTATCTCTGACGAGGAAGCGGAGGTGATACGGCAGGCGTACCGGAAAGCGGAGCGCGTGTTCTTTGTATCGGCCCGTAACCTGCAAACCGCGCAAAGGCATTTATGCACTACCGTGGAAAATGCAAAAGTCATACGCAACCCGGTAAATATGGAGGAAAAATCACCTTTGCCTTTTCCTGTCAATACTACCGTACAGATGGCGATGGTGGGTAACCTCATCACCCTGCATAAAGGCCAGGACCTGGCGCTGGCAGTACTGGGCCGCCCGGAATGGAAACAACGCAACTGGCAGTTGAACCTGTATGGAGATGGATCTGACAGGGCCTACCTGGAACGGCTGTGCGACTATTACGGCATACGGGAAAAAGTGGTCTTTCATGGCCGGGTAAGCGATATACGCGGTTTATGGGCCGTTAATCAGCTGCTGCTGATGCCCTCCCTGATAGAAGGCATGCCCCTGGCCATTGTAGAAGCGATGCTGTGCGCAAGGCCTGCTGTGGTAACGGATATAGGCGGACATAAAGAATGGATCAGTGAAGGGAAGGAGGGATTTGTAGCGGAGGCCACCTCCGTAGATTCGCTGGGTAATGCAATGGAACGTGCCTGGCAGGCCCGGGATAACTGGGAGGCAATGGGCAGGGCTGCGCATGAAAGAGCTATTGCCCAATATGATCCGCAGCCGGGTAAAACCCTATGGGAGATCTTATTAGAAAAAGAAGCGCATTAATTGATACATCGTGTACAAGCTATTATCTGACAAGGGAGCATATGAGCACTAATTAATACCTCAGGTATAGGCTATTATCAGACAAGGAAAAGCAATTACATTGAAGAAAGTACTCTTTTTATTTGGCACCCGGCCGGAAGCTATTAAAATGATTCCGCTGATCAAGGAATGTGAAAAACATCCGGATATATGGCAAACACGTGTATGCGTTACCGGGCAGCACAAGCAGATGCTGGCGCAGGTGCTTAGCTTCTTTGAGGTGCAGCCGGATGAAGACCTGGCTTTGATGAAGCCTAACCAGACCTTATTTGATATCACGGCAGATGGCCTGCAGAAAATGAAGGCTCTGCTGGAGCGGGAGCAGCCGGATGTAGTAGTGGTGCAGGGCGATACTACCTCTGCATTCACCGGCGCGCTGGCAGCCTATTATAAACAGATAAAAGTAGCGCATATAGAGGCCGGCCTGCGCAGCGGCAATAAATACTCACCTTTTCCGGAGGAGATGAACCGCAAACTGGCAGGGGCCATTGCGGATTTTCATTTTGCGCCCACCCCCAATGCGGAGCATAACCTGCAGCAGGAGAACATTACCGCCCAGGTATATGTAACCGGCAATACGGTAATAGATGCGCTATTCCTGGCGCTGGAGCAAATGAAGGATAAACCGGAATATGCGGCCTACTTCTCTTTCCTGCAGCCGGATAAAAAGATCATCCTGCTCACCGGTCATCGCCGCGAGAGCTTTGGACAGCCTTTTGAAGAGATGTGCACGGCTATCAAGACCATTGCAGAAAAATATGCGGACAGTGTGCAGATCGTATACCCAGTGCATTTAAACCCACAGGTACAGGAGCCGGTACGGCGCATACTGGGCAACCATCCCAATATACACCTGATAGACCCGCTGGAATATCCTTATCTCATATGGCTCATGCAGCAGAGTTACCTGGTGCTTACGGACTCCGGCGGTATCCAGGAAGAAGCGCCTTCCCTGGGTAAACCCGTGCTCGTAATGCGGGAAGTAACGGAAAGAACAGAGGGTATTGAGGCGGGGACCGCCAAACTGGTAGGGACCCGTCAGCAGGATATTATCGACAGCACGGTGGCGCTGCTGGAAGACGCATCCTTATACCAGCAGATGGCGCAGGCCAAGAACCCCTATGGCGACGGGAAGAGCGCGGAGCTGATCATGAACATCCTGGCTAAACAACTACAAACTGTCAAGTAATGTCTCCTGTTGTTTCGATCATATTACCTACGTATAATGGCGCCCGTTTTATAAGACAATCCCTGGATAGCTGTCTGGCGCAGACCTTTCGTGATATAGAGCTGATCATTGTGAATGATTGCTCTACAGATGAAACGCCCGCTATCATCAAAGAATATGCACAACGGGACCCGCGCATAAAAGTGATCAATAACGCCACTAACCAGCGCTTACCCGCCTCCCTGAACATAGGGTTTTCAGCGGCGAGCGGCCGTTATTACACCTGGACATCTGACGATAATTATTATGCCCCGGATGCCATTGCCAAAATGGTGGCGGTATTGGAGCAACAACCGGATATTGACCTGGTGTATGCGGATTATTATGAGGTGGATAATGATGACAAGATCACCGGCTACAGGCATTTTAAAGATATTAATGACAGCGTGGCCATGTGGGATGGCTGCGGGGCCTGTTTCCTGTATAAGGCGGCGGTGCATACCCGTAATAAAGGGTATGCGGTATCCACCTTCCTGATAGAGGACTACGATTTTTTCCTGCGGGCCAGCCTGCACAGTAAGTTCTATCACTTAAATAACCATGAGCTCTATTATTACCGCTACCATCCGGCATCCCTGACCGGTACCATGGCCAGCGCAGTGATGGATATACAGAAGATCGTAGTGGAAAGGCAGTTGCCCTTATTAATGCAGCATATCAGTGAACGGGATCAAATGCTTTTTTACCGCAAATACGCGGTATACTATGCATTGTACAAGAATAACACCGGCAAGGTAAAATACTACCTGGAAAAGCTGTATGCCATGTCAAAGGCACAGGTTTTTGTAACGGTTGGGTATGTGATCGTGATGAAGACGGCACAACTATTCAAAGTCTCCTTTGCTATTGTCATGAACCTTTTGCAGTTGCTGTTCACCCCCAAAAAACAAACCAAAGGCTAAGCTTATCAGCGCCTACGCATCCTGGCTACCCGGCCGCGGAGGGTGTGGAATACCTGGATAGCATCTTCAGAGATCCGCCATTTGAACACGGCAAAGGCATATATGCCTACAAAAAGCACGGAGCGTACAAAGATGTTGAGCCAGGGATTGGGGATATTTACCAGGTATACGATCAGGAAATAGGCCGCCACCGGTAATATTACCGCCATAATGGTCTTAGCCGTAAAGGGCTGCAGCTGAAAATTACGCTGCAGGAACAGGAAGCGGATGGTATTGAACAGGGTAAGCGACAGAAAGCTGGCAATACCGGCGCCTATCAACCCGTAATATTTGATGAGGATATAATTCACCGGCAGCATAAATATCAGCAGGATAATATTGGAGTACAGTTCAAACTTCCATTTACGGGAGGTGATGATGATCTGTCCGTTTACCCCCGTGCCCAGCTCCACTATCTTGGCCAGGGCCAGGAATAGCAGGGCAGGTTTACTTTCGCGGTACAGGGGATCCAGTTTCAGTACCGTCAGCGCGTCGTCAAAATTGATCCAGATAATGGTGAACAGGAAGGCGGCTATCAGCAGCAGGTTAATGGAGGATTTGCGGTAAACATCTTCCAGCTTGGCCATATCCCGCTCTTTCCACGCCCTTGCCACAATGGGAAAAGCCAGGCTTACCACGCTGCGTTGCGGCACTACAATGACCGTACATAAATAGCTGGCCAGCGCAAAAACAGCGGTATATTCCAGACCCAGCATACTACTGATAATGATCCCATCTATGGTTTGGCTGAGCATTAACACAATATTGCCACCCAGGATAAAAAGCACATAAGGCGTCATTTTTTTCCATAAACGCCGTGTTAAGGGACTAATACGGAAACTGAGCGGCAGCTCTTTCTTATACAGCATATAAGTCAGCAGCCCAAGGAAACAGACAATATACAGGCAGCTGAAAAGGACGATAAAGGTGTGGAAGCTGATCCAGTGCAACAGGTAGGCCACAATGATCACCAGGTTGGCGATACGGAAAACCACTTCCCTGAACAGGTTGGAGACTACGCTTCTGAACTGGTTCCAGGCATGGGCTTCCAGTATAGTAAAATATACCAGGAACATGGTTAGCGGAATAACCATATAGAAATAATCCACCAGCAGGGGCGATTTACCGGAGAATTTACGGATGATCAGCGGTTTAAACGCCAGGATGCCTATAATAAGGAGTATAAGGCCAACCGTGCCCACTGCAAGGGCCAGCACGATCAGATCTATGTTTTTAGCCGGCAACCGGTCGCGGTAATAAGGGTAGAACTTGGTGAGCAGGGTAGGAGAACCAAGGGCGGCCATACTGGCAAACAGGATGGTGAGGTCCAGGAGCACGCGGGTGAGGCCATACTGTTCCGGCAAAAAGAACCGTGAGAATAAAAATATATTAATGGCGCCGAAAACAAAACCGATATAGATATATACTGTTGCTACGAGGCTCTTTTTCCTGACTTCGCTCATATAGCTTGGCTGGTGATTAAGGTTTAAAGATATTATTTATTTTGCAACCCATGCAGCTGTCCATTATCATTGTCAATTATCGCAGTTACCAGCTTATTACCGGTTGTATACGCTCCGTTATCGCAGAAACACAGGATCTTAGCTATGAGATCATTGTGGTGGATAATCATTCGCAGGATGAGAGCCGGGAGGTGATCCTGCAGGTTTTTCCGCAGGTACGGTGGGTACAGATGGATAATAATGCCGGTTTTGCACGTGCCAATAATGCCGGTTTACGTATTGCGCAAGGCGAACACCTGCTACTCCTGAACCCGGATACGATTGTGCTGGACCGTGCGCTGGACCGTTGCGTACAGCGCTTCAGAGATACGTTAGGCGTAGCTGCCTGCGGCGTACAGCTGTTGAATGAAGACGGTAGCCCCCAGATCACCGGCGCCTATTTTATGAAAGGCGGACTGAATCATTTACTGCCTTTGCCTTACTGGGGCAGGTTGCTGCGCAGCGTGGCCTTTGCCATGAAAACCAAAGCGCCCAGTGTGGAAGCAGCCGGCGCCGCACAGGAGGTGGACTGGATCAACGGGGCTTTCCTGATGGTAAAAAAGGCTACCATACAGCAGGCCGGCCTGATGGACGAGGACTTTTTCCTGTATGCGGAGGAAACGGAGTGGTGCAGCCGTATTATGCGGGTGGGCAAACTGGTGGTATATGGAGACCTGCATGTGATACACCTGCAGGGGGCAACCGCCAATGCCACATTTGCCGCCACGGGGCAGGGCTATTATGACCTGTATAGCCGCAAGGGCCTGCAGCTGATGGTATCCAATCATTTACGCGTACGTAAGCAATATGGGGTATTATGGTTCCTGGTATTGCTGCTGAATTATACGTTTGCTGTGCCGGTGTTTTTTGTGTGCAGCTTTTTTGATAACCTGTTTCATGGCAGGAATCCTTTTAAATACTGGGGCCAGGCGGCTAAATTTACGGGGAATATGCTGCGGTTATGGGCATTAACGCCTACGATCATACGTAACAGGCCGCATTTTTATAAAGTATTGTAGGGGAGCGTTTTGGATTTTCAGAGATAAGTTGACGGTACCACGAATGTAGTATTTTGGACGACAAATATAATTTGGCGATCAATTGTTATTTATCTTTATGCGAATTTAAATAAACCCTACTATGAAATGTTTGTACCCACTTCCTACACCTATATGGAAGTTTATTTGTGCTTTGTTCACATCTTTTTTAATTACCGCTTCACTTTTTGCCCAAACGAGCATTACTGATTTTAATCCTGCTTCCGGTAAGCCCGAAACGTTGGTGACGATCCGTGGAAGTAATCTTAAGCCAACGTCAGGACAAAACATTAACGTTTATTTTGGTGCGGTACGGGCGGCTTTAAGAACGGTAACGGCCGATTCGATTGTGGTATACGTGCCGATGGGCGCCACTTATGCGCCTATTGCAGTAACCGTAAATGGCAGCACCGCGTATACCCGCCGGGCCTTTATGCCGACCTTTGATGGCACGGATACCGTTCTGACAAATGCATCCTTTAAATTTAACTTTTATTGGGTGATGGGCGCCGGTGTTCTTAAAAGGCCTCTTCTGGGAGATCTTGATTCGGACCGTTTTCCGGACCTGATCGTACCTGATCCCAACGGTATTAGTTTAAGCAGGAACATCAGCGATCATGGTCTTATCAGTTTTGCGGTAAAGCAGCATCTAAATGCGCCTGTGGCCGGTCAGCTAACAAGCGCCGACGTGGGAGACTTGGACGGTGACACCCGGCTGGACATAGTGTCAACGTATAGCCAATCGAATGTATTTGTGGCGCAGAGAAACACCAGCATTTTTGAAGCTCCGTTCTCTTTTACCACGACCAGCGTGCCTGTAAACGGTAGACCCACCGGCGTACGGATAAGGGATTTTGATGGTGACGGAAAGCCGGATGTGATACTACTGAGTGATGACCGGCTGGCTGTTTTCAGGAATACTACCACGGGGTCTGCGTTCAGCTTTGACTCAGCAGTGAGCACGCCTGTATATGACAGTGCTTCCTCTCTCGCATTAGATGATTTTGACGGAGATGGGCGGGCAGATGCCGCCGTTGTGAATGCAGGCACCCGCCTGATCTCTGTAGTACGGAATTCCAGCGCGTCTGGCATGGTTTCTTTCAGTGACAGGATGGAATTGACGGCAGACAGCACGGCGCAAACTGTTGTAAGCGGCGATGTGGATGGAGACGGCCGGCCGGATGTGATCGTCAGTACGGCCAATGGTGTAGCTGTTTTCCGTAATACCAGCAGCGTTGGCACTATAAGTTTTGATGCAGCGGTAAGTTATGCCACAGCGGGACCCGCTATTGACGTAACTGTTTGCGATTATAACGGCGACGGTAAGGCGGACCTGATAGCGGCCAGCAATAATGTTTATTCAGTATTTAAGAATAACAGCAGCGCAGGAAGCCTGGCTTTTGCGGCCCGGACGGACTTCTCTGCTGCAGTATTGGGTGGTATTGCCGCGGGCGACCTGGATGGAGATGGCCGGCCGGACCTGATAGGGGCCGCTACTACAGAGCCATTTACCAGCATGATCACCATCATATGGAATAAGGCTACTAAAGCGGGGCAGCCGGTGCTTACATCCATTACGCCCAGTATGGCTGCCAGTGGGGATACCGTTACGCTTAAAGGGATCAATTTTACCAGCGCCGTAGGCGTAACTTTTGGGGATACGCTGGCGTCGTCATTTATTGTAGTATCAGACACGATCATAAAAGCGGTGGTATCCAAACACGGAACGGGTGGGGATGTCGTTGTGGCCACACAAGTGGGTATAACCAACCTTCCCTCCAGTTTTGGATGGTTACCTAAAATATCGTCATTCAGCCCTACGGCCGCCAAACCATACGATACCGTTACGATCGTAGGCACAGGGCTGTTGTCAAGCAATGTGCGCTTCGGAAATATACCCGCCCTTTCTGTTATAAGGGTGTCATCTTCGGAGCTTAAAGCAGTGGTGGGTATTGATGGTTTCAGCAGTACGCCGCTCGTTGTTACCGTAACGGCAGATAATGGCCAAAGCGCCACCAAGGATGGATTTACCTACCAGTATGTACCGGTTATCACTTCCTTTACACCAACGCTGGGTACGGAGGACGCTACTGTCACTATTAATGGCGCTAACTTTGCCGGCGTTACCGCCGTGACGTTTGGAGGAACACCGGCCGCCTCGTTCTCGTTTCAGTCAGCAAGGCTTATTACAGCAAAAGTGGGCAGCGGCGCCAGCGGGCCGGTAACCGTTACTACGGTGAATGGAACAGGTAGTAAGGGCGGGTTTGTATTTGGCCATAACCTGCCGCTTATCAACCAGATCAGTCCTGCATCTGCGGCAACAGGCACACAGGTAACGATCACCGGCAAACGGTTTACGGGCGCTACGGCGGTACGTTTTGGCGGCGTTGCCGCTACCTCATTCAGCGTACAGTCTGACGGGGTTATCCTTGCAACGGTGGGGCAGGGCGCCAGCGGCGCTGTGACAGTAGTCACCGCTAACGGCAGTAATCAATTGGGCGGCTTCACCTATTTACCACCGCCGACAATTACGCAACTGAATCCCTATGCAGCCGCTGCCGGAGCTCAGGTTTACATCTATGGGAAAAACTTTACCGGTACAACAGCCGTTTATTTCAGCGGAATGGCGGCCAGTTTTTATGTGCAGGCTGATTCTGTGATCAGGGTCTTTGTGCCGTTTAACCTGCAGGGTACTAACATTACCATACAGGTAGTTGCCCCAACGGGAACTGCTAGCTATAATTGGCTGGGATTGATTCCCGCACCGGTGATCTTTTCTGCCTCGCCCCAAAGTGGAGGGCCAGGTACTATTGTTACGATTAACGGGGCCAATTTTATGCCCGGCAGCAGTACACAGGTACGCTTCAATAACCAGCCCGCTGCGTCTTTCCAGGTTGTTTCTCCCAATATGATCATAGCGGTGGTTGGACAGGGCGAAACGGGACCTATAGTTGTGATAACGGCTGGTGGCTTTTTCCCTGGTAGTTTCTTCAATTATATACCCTCGCCATTGGCACAGGGTGCGCGTTTGGCGGGGCCTCAAAAGATATCTTCTGCATCAGCAGTTACGGGTGATGTAAAAGTATACCCCAACCCCGCCGCGGGTTATACCTGGGTAGAGCATCCGGCTATAACCGGCAGCGCTTTATTACAGGTAACAGACCTGCTGGGGCATGTGATCAAAACAGCGGTGATAGCGCCGGGTACTGTTAAAACACAGCTAAGCCTGAGCGGTATACCCAACGGCTATTATAAGATCGTGTGGAGCGATGGTAAGGCGATCCGGAGCAAAGGGATCGTGGTGGCACAATAGCGGTACATAAGTATTAAAATAAAACGGCCGTCTCCAGACAGGGGACGGCCGTTTTGTTTATGTAATAAGCTTAGATCAATGTTTGCATGGTGGCTGCTGCGCCGCGGGCAATGTTATCATTGCTGTAGTAATCGAAGAAAGCGGGCGGTGTTGGATCGGTGATGTTCTCATGCTGTTTCATGAGCCGTACAAACTGATGCCAGTCCTTATCCGGCGCTATCCGCAGCTTATCGCCGCATACAGCGGTATTTACGCCCATGGCCCCGCTGGCAGTGGATACAATTGTTTTATTGTAGGAAAGCGCTTCTACTACCTTGGTCTTTATGCCGCCGCCTTCTATCACGGGGTTGATAAAAACATCCGCCGCTACCAGGTATTCTGCTATGCTGGGCACAAAGCCGGTGTAGATCACTTTACCGTTGGTGGCGGTTATTTGTTGTACCAGCTCTTCCGGCAATCCTTTTCCGCTGATCATGATCACATACGGATGATCCGGATGCGCCTGCAGCAGCGGGTATATTTCCGTAAGTATCACACGTACGGCCCGTTGGTTGGGAAGGTAGCCCATGGCCCCGTTAAAGCAATAGATGATGCTATTTTCCGGTATGCCGTGTGCCGCGCAGATCTGCGGGCGCAGTAAGTCCCGGTCTGGCGGGGTAGCGGGCGGGGTAACGCCGAATGTAGCCACGCTCACTTTCTGAGGCGCGAGCCTGTAAAGGGCAATGGCCCGGTCAGCGTCTTCCTGGCTAATGAAGAAGCTGTGATGGGCCTGGCGGTGTACCCAGCCTTCATAGGCACGAAGCAGGGGCCACCACCACTTGCCTAAGCTGCGGAAACGGTCTGCCTCTATATTACGGGAATGTACCACCAGTTTGCAGCGGGTACGCGCTTTGAGCAGCACGGCCAGCCAGCCGGTATAAGGATGCTCTATATGCAGGATCTGGACGCCCTGTTGCCGTATGGCGGCCGCCAGGGTACTGATATTACGCGGATCCATATAGCGGAAAGGGCTATTGGAAAACGCCGGCCATAGTTTGTAGGGCAGGGGGCTTTCCGGCCTGTTGGCCTCTACGGAAGCCACCGTATGCTCGCAATACCTGGTCAGGTATGCATGAAAATCTGCTATGCATATCTCTCCACCGGTACGGGCGGGCAGGTATTTATATGATACAATGCCGAGTATACGCATTATGCAGCTGCCGGTTGTTGTTGCTTTTTCTGGTTACGTATGCTGATGAAAATACCGCCTGCTAATGCGATGAACATAACAAGGTAACTTATAAGCGTGATCTTATTGCCAGTGTAGTAAGACGCTGGTTCAAAGCGGAACTCAATAGTATGGCTGCCTGCGGGTACCAGCATGCCTCTCAGTACGTAGTTAACCCTGGCATAAGGCGCTTGCTGACCATCGATGAACGCTTTCCAGCCTTTCTCATAATAGATCTCAGAGAATACCGCAAATTGCGGTGTGGAGGCCTTATAGCTGTAGGAGATCTTATTCAGGTCATTGGCAACGAGCCGGATGCTGGCAGTGGAATCATAGGCAGGCTCGCCTTTTACGTCTGCTTTATAGCGCTGGTCTATCACGACTGTATCTTTCGGGTTGATGTGGTCCAGAGCGCCCATTTCCGCATCTGCGTTTGGTACCCATTGGATATGTTTTACAAACCATACATTACCCAGTGCGTCCGGATTACGATGTGCCACCGGCTGTCCGTCCGGGCCTTGCTGGATCACATATTTGGTGTTCAGCATGTTCAGCACCTGGATGTTATTCTTAGAGATCTGGCGCTCAATGAGGTCCAGGTATAACTGGAGCTTAGCCGCGTGGTAACCGCCTATGCTTTTGTGGAAGTAGGAGGTCATCGCATCGGAGAACGGGCCGCTGGGGCTGGTGGTATTGTATACACGGTAATACGGGTCCTTATCCTGCAGGATCTGCTGATCTGCAGGCGAGGGCTGGAAATAACTACTGTACGTATTGGCGTCCTTAAAATCGTCGTTGCTCAGGTAGCGTTGGTCCACCTGCAGCAGGTCAAACATCACCAGCACGATCATGCCGCCGATGAGGAGATTCGGATTCACTTTGCCTTTGAGGAAGAACCAGAGCAGGGCAAAAGCGATACCGCCAATAAGCAGGGAACGCAGCACATCGTTGCGGTACAGGGATTCGCGGTCCTCCCGCAGGGCTTTCATGATACTATCCGTAGCCGTGGCATTGTTTTGCGTGGCCTGTGTTATCTGCATGCGGAAGTAGTCATCGCCGCCGGGTTTATCCGGGTTATTGGTAGCGTTGGTATAGGACATGGAGCCGGAGATAAGCAACAATATCACCAGCAGGCCGCCAACGATCATACCGCTCCATTTAACGTGTTTCAGCAGTGCTGCTTTGGGCAGGGAGCCTGTTACCAGTTCATTGAGGGCCATTACAGCCAGGATGGCAAAGGTAAGCTGCGGGATCACCAGCGCTTGCGCCGGGGCGCGGAACTTGCTGTATAAAGGCAGGTGATCAAACAGGAAGTAGTTGAAAGCCTGCAGGTTGCTGCCCCAGGCCAGGAAAATGGCAAATACGCTTACGCCTATCAGCCACCATTTATGCCAGGAGCGTACAATGAACAGGCCTAAGATCGCCAGTAAACATATAACTACGCCAAAGTATACCGGACCGGCAGTGCCTATGGAGGCAGATTGATCGCCCCAGTATAAAGGCCAGGATTTGATCATTTGTTCTACCTGGGGGGCAGGGTAGCCCATGCCGGTCATGACCTTATAGGTTTCTGAATTGGTGCCCAGGGATCCGCCGGAACTACCGCCATAGATATTGGGGGCCAGCAGGGTAAGGGTTTCCAGTTTGCCATAGCTCCACTGGAAGGCATAGTCCTTATCCAGGCCGCCGGATGTTTTCTGGCCTTCTGTACCGGGCAGCGGCGTTAATTCTGATTTACCGCCACGGTTACTGGCGTGGGAGTACTCGTAGGTAGTCCACAGGGTAGTGGCGTTAGAGCCCATGCCCAATACTACAGCGCCCAGCAGTACCGCCGCGCTGATGATCAGGTGTTTGATCTCTTTATGCAGGATACAGTATACCACGTAAGCAATGCCAATAACACCCAGCAGCAGGAAGAAATAATAGGTCATCTGCAGGTGGTTGGCCGAGATCAGGTAGGTGATCGACAGGGCCGCGATAGCGCCGCCCAGTATATATCTTTTGCGGGTGATAAGCACAATACCTGCTACTACCGCCGGCAGATAGGCCAGGGCCAGCATTTTGGTATCGTGACCCGCGCTGATGATGATGGGATCGTAACTGGAATAGGTATAGGCCACCGCGCCCAGGAATCCTATCCAGGAGCGGGCCCCCAGCACAACACACAGGAAATAGAAACAAAGGGCCGCCAGGAACAGCACATTAATGGGCTTTGGCAGGCCCAGCGTGAGGATGGTGGGTATAATGCTGCCAAAGGAGTAACCAGTTTCCATAGAAAGCTGGTAGGTAGGCATACCGCCAAACATGGAGGTGGTCCACAGCGGCGTAATGCCGTGTGTAGCCTTATAATCGTTTGATTCCTTGGCCATGGCCGTCCATTGCGTAACATCGCTCTGGCTCAATACTTTGCCGTCCAGCGCTGGTTTGCAATACAGTACCGCCAGTACCAGGAGGGCAACTACTGCTATCAGATGTGGCAACAACGCCTTCAGCCGGTTGTTCTTCATATTTAATGGTGTGCTTTAAAAGGATAAGTAGCAAATATATTATTTTCGGTTACTATTTTCGCCTTTATGGGTCTTGTTAAATTTTTGTTGAAATTCGTATTTATATGCAATCTTTGCTACCTCGTGGGGTGGTTTTTACGTATTACGGAGCGGCACGGAGATCTGTCAGGAGTGTTCAAACATATGGTGGTATTGGGCTATATAGTGGCCATGCCTGTGAATATCCTAACTATCCTGCTGGCATTCATCCTGCTGCTGGCTAACAAGGTTACGTGGAAAGAGCTACCCGGTTACCTGCTTATCCTTAACATTATAATATTGATCGTTCAAATACTCGTATGATTAGTAATATCCTGAAAGACAAGCCCACCAAGCTATTCGTGATCTTTTCCTGTTTTTTTGTGGCGAACGCGCTGATAGCGGAATGTATAGGCGGAAAGATCTTTTCCCTGAATGCGATCCTGGAAAGTGTGTTTAACCTCAAAATACCCTCCTTTTCACTGTTTGGGCAGGACAATTTATCGTTTAGCCTTACCTGTGGCGTTCTGTTGTGGCCGCTGGAGTTTGTGATGACGGATATTGTGAATGAATATTACGGCGCCAAGGCGGTGCGCCGTATTTCCTATACAGCGGTGGCGCTGATCTCTTATGCGTTCCTGATGTTTTACCTGGCTATTGGCGTACCGCCGGCGGATTTTTGGGTAAGCAGCCAGGCGCAGAACGGCGTACCTAATATGCAGTTTGCCTTTAGCGGTATATTCGGACAGGGTATGCGTATCATTGTGGGCAGCCTGGTGGCCTTCCTGGTGAGCCAGATCGTGGATGTGACGGTGTTTCACCATATTAAGCGGCGCACCGGCGAAAAACATGTATGGCTGCGCGCCACCGGTTCCACGGTTGTGTCCCAGTTTGTAGACAGTTATATCGTACTGTTCATCGCCTTTAGCGGCGTATTCCCCTGGCAGCTGATCCTGGCCATTGGCATCGTGAACTATACCTATAAATTCACCATGGCTATTATACTTACGCCGGTAATTTACCTGGTAGAAATGGGGATTGAGCGGTATTTTGGCAAGGAGCTCACCGCGAAGATGAAAGCGGGAGCAATGGAGCGATAATATGTTACTACAGATAGAAAGGATGAGCGCCGTACTTAGAAAAGTGTGGCGCTCATTTTTTGTTCGTGTCAATCCATCTTTACTCCACGCATCAGTCTGTGCGGGGATTCTTTACAGCTGCGCTGCCGGACGAAGGGCGGTTGTTAGCCAGCTCATTGTCCGGTACGTCCCAATAGTCAAGGAAGCTGTATTCGATGGTAGCGTTAATATGGATGTTACCGCTTTTGTCGATGACCACGCAGCCGGTGCGGCCGCCGCCTTTGGCAACAGGGTCGATCACTTTCCAGCGGCGTGCATCGTAGAAGGAGAGGGCGCGGAATACAAGGGCCACCCTTCTTTCCTTACGCAGCTCTTCCTTAGCGGCAGCAGCGGTGGCGGCCACGGTAGCGGGCAAACCGGCGCCCTGGCCATTGCGTACTTCATCTATCAAGGCCATGCCGGCGGTAATGGCGGCGGGGCTGAAATTATCCTTATACATCATAGCTTCTGCCTTCATGAGCTCATTCTCTTCCCAGGTGCCTGCCAGGTATAATTCTGCGGCGCCTACCTGTTTATTACTGTATATAATTACGCCGGCCAGGCCTTTGCCGCCATCTACCAATGCGTGGTTGGTGTTGAAGGAGTTGCCCCTGTCCGCATTGCCTATCCAGGTGGTGCCGGTAATGAAGTTGTTCTCCAGGCGTTTGTCGCCGGGTTTATAGTCCTGGATCAGTCTTTCACTTACTTTATACCCGCCGGCGCCAGGCGCGGTACTGGCTACCCGGGCGGCCACGGTACCGTCTGAGGCGGCAATGATATCACCCTGCTGGTCTGAGCGGGCGGTGAATACAAAATCGTTTTCGCGGATACCGTTATTGGCCAGGGTAAGGATACTATCCCAGCGGCTGGCCGGCATAGCGTCTACAGTGGTATTTACGAGCAGGTTGCGGGCCTTGAGGGTATTGATATTCCTGATCCATACATCCGGCGCCAGCACGCCGCCCTTACCTACCTGGTAAAACGCGGGAATAAGCTTGCTGAGGGCCGCATTATAATCCGCATTGGCTGTAAGGCCATTGAGGATCATGGCGGCGGTATCCAGCTTGGCATTGGCCGCTGTTATCATGGCTTCTTTTGACAGGTAATTGTTGTTGGTGGAGGTGGGATTGTCCACCACATCCAGCGCATCATTCACAATGCCGGCATAATACATAGAGCCGATGCGGGAATACACATATCCTTTCCACCAGTAGGCCCATGCCCTGATAACTGCTCTTTTTGTGTTGGCGTCGCCGGAGAAGGGCACCGCATCCAGCGAAGCCAGTACCAGGTTACAGCTTTTATTGAGCTGGTACATATAGGCCCATTCATAGAAGAGCGGGTTTTGACCGGCTTCCCCGTTACTATTGATGGCCCTTATCAGCGCCAGTTGCCTGGCAGGAAAGCCGGGGCTTAATACAACACTGCCATTGTCCAGGGTTACCTTATCCGGGCAGCCCAGCTGGTTCATATATTCATTGGCGGCCTCCATACCTATTACATCGCCCATCTGCTCATGAAAGCCGATAGCGCCGGACCAGAAACGGCCTATTACACCGTCGAAATACTTGAGATCATAGAAGCCGCTTACGTAGATGCCCTGGCCCAGGGCAAGTATGCCTTTTTCCGTTTGGGCGCTCTCCGGCGAGGGCTGGTTGGGATCACTTACATCCAGCTGGCTTTTGCAGGCAAAGAGCAGGGCGAGTATAATAGGAAAGGTTCGTTTATTGATAGTGGTCATAATTGTGTGCGTTTAAGGTGAGCATTAAAATCCCAGGTTGAGGCCTACCTGGTAAGACTTGTAGTTGGGCAGGGTGTTATGGTCTGTACCACGGTCCCAGGGGGAGTTGGCGGTGCCGGAGCTTGCTTCCGGGTCCATGCCGGTATAGCCGGTAAAGGTGACCAGGTTGCGGCCGGTAAGTACCAGCTGTAGTTTGCGGATGCCCTTTATATGAAAACAGCGGGCAAAGTCGAAGCCCAGGGAGAGGTTCCTTAAACGCATAAAGGAAGCATCTTCATAGAAATAGTCCTTGGTGCCGTTATTGCCCTGCGCCTGGTAAACGCCTCTGTAGAATGCCGTCCAGGCGCCTGTTTCGCCATTGATGGTGATAGGCTTTTCATAATCGCTATGGATACCATCGCGGTACATCCATTCCTTGGTCTGGTTGTAAAGATGGCTGCCTTCCACCCAATCCCATTGCATGGAGAAGGTGATAAATTCCTTAAAGGAAAAGTAGTTGATGAAGGACATGTTGAACTTCGGGTTAGGATCGCCGAAGCTGGTTTTCTCCGGCGTGAAAATAGGCTGTTTGGTGGCTTTGTCTACCACGTACCCGTTGCTGGCTACTTCATACTTGCCTTTATCCGCCTCCGGAATGTAACGGTTGCCATTAGCGTCTACGGCATCCAGTGAGTGGATGGCTTTATTGCCAAAGATCTGGCCCACCTTTAAACCGGGCGCCAGTGTGTAGTTGGTGCTGCCGGCGGAGGAGAGGATCACCACGGGATTGCCGCTTACTTCCGTGATCTCTGAGGATTGTTTACCAAAGTTGGTGGTAAAGTCCCAGGAGAAGCTTTTGGCGGACAACACGGCCAGGTTCAATGAGGCCTGCCAGCCTTTGGAGGCCAGGGAGAAGGCGTTCGCCACCAGGGTACCGGTACCGGATGATGCCGGCGCATCCGTATCATAGATGGCGTTATTGGTGCTGCGTTTCCAATAGGAAACGGAGAGGTTAGCATTTTTTAGCCAGTCGTTCTTTAATATATTAAAGGTGATGTCTGTACCGGCTTCAAACTCCTCTGACACCTCCACATCCAGGTCTGGGTTACGTTGGGCAGGAGCGGGGTATAATACGCTGCCGGCGCCTGCGCTGCGGGGCGTTACCACCGTATAACGCTGGAAAGGGCCGGGCTGGATACCGGCTTCGCCATATGCGGCGCGCAGTTTAAACTCCGGTATAATACCGTCTACGCCTGCCTGCTGCCAGAAATTAAAGGAGGAGAGCCTTATATAGGCATCGCCCCGGGGGAAGGTGAAGGGTTTAGAGCCCCGGCCAAATGCGGAGGAATAATCACTTCTGAAACCGCCGGAAATGCCGGCAATATCGCCATATTCAATACGCTGGTTCACTACATAACCAAAGGTCACAAAGGGCTCCTTGAAGTCCATGTCTATATTCCGCGTAGCAAAATCCTTCAGGGTAAACGGCGAAAAAGAAGGCGTGCCTTCGCCATGCGAAATATATTGTTTGAACTTGTTGTAGCGCCAGTCAAAAGCGCCCATGGTAGTAGTTCTGATGGGGATGTTCAACCCAAAATCCTTTTCGAGATCTGTACTGAAGGTAGCGGTGCCGGTGAAGTGCTGGAAGAACACGTTTACGTTGTAAACGGCCATTTCGCCGGTAGCGTCTGTGTTGTTGTAATTGGATAACCAGGTAGCCTGGTTGATCACATTCAGGTTGGCAGATTGGTCCGCATAGGTAAAGGTAGAATCGTTCCGCTGGTAGTTGATACCATATTTTGCGTCCAGTTCGAGGAAGCGGGGGAGTTTATAATTCAGGTTAAATGTCTGGAACAAATCTACCTTATTACCTGATGCGTCCGAATATTGGCTGAAGAAGTTTGGGTTCTGCGCGTTAACGCCCACCGCATCGCCGTAGTAATCGGCAAAGTTGCCATCGCTCATGCGTTGGTCATAATTAGCAAAGGGGCGGGCATTATTGATGGCATAGATCACGTTCTGGTTCTCTATGGTGTTTTTGGTGTACACTAGATAGGTAGTGCTTCTGAACCGGAGGCCTTTGTACAGCTCCGTGCCGATGTTGGCGGAGAAGTTGCTGCGGTCAAAGCCGCCGTTGTCCTTGAAGATGCTTTCCTGGTGGTTATTGGATACGGAAAAGGCATAGTCTATTTTTTCGCTGGCGCCGGATACCACAATGGAAGTGTTGTAGGTAGTGGTGGGGCGGAAGAACATATCGAAATGATCATAGTATTGCAGGTTCCTGTTAAAAGGTTTGTCTGCCTTGCCTTCCGGGTCGAGAGCGTCGTAGATGGGATTTTCCGTATACACGCCGGTGTTAGGGTCCCATGCCAGCGGCGCGCCGGAAGAGCCTATCACATCGCCGGCGGCATTGGTGGCAAAATTATGCAGCCTGGATTTGCGCAGGCCGCCCACGTTCAGGATCTCGTTACGGGAGATGCTGGAAGATACATCCACATTAAATTTACCCGGTTTACCTTTTTTAGAGAACAGCTGGATAACCCCGTTAGCGCCCTGTGCGCCGTAGATGGTAGCAGCGGCTGCGCCCTGTACCACTTCTACGCGCTCAATGGCGTTGAGATCAATACTATTAAGGGAGGTAGCGCTTAACTGTATCCCATCCAGCATGATCATGGGCGTGGTACCGCGGCCCTGTGCGTTGATGGTATTAACACCCCTGAGCAGTATGTTCACCGGGGCGCCGGGCAGGCCGCTGGTACTGGAGATCTGCGCGCCGGGTATCTTACCCACCAGGGCCTGGTCTACGGAGGCCGTAGGCGCCTGCGGTAACTTATCCGCGGTAACAGATTCTACGGCAAAGGCCAGTTTCTTTTTACTGGTAGCTACGCCTACGCCGGTCACCACTATTTCGCCAAGGGATCTGGTATCGAGATGCAGTTGGATGAGGAGATTGGGGCCAGCGGGTACTTCCTGGGTGGCAAAACCGATGGCGGATACTACAAGTCTGGCGTTGGTTTTTACGGATAGTTTAAAGGAGCCGTCTGGTTGGGTGACGGTGCCGCTTCTGGTCCCTTTTTCAACGACGGTGGCGCCAATAAGCGGAACGCCTGTTTCATCCAGTACTTTGCCGGAAACGGGTGAAACTTGTCCAAAAGAGCTGAAATTCGCTAATAGGGTCGCGAAAAGTATACACATTAACTTTTTTAACATGCGTGTAGGGTTTAGATTAGATTTTGGTTGATGTTGGTTGATATATAGCTACTTGTACAAGTAATTTTATCTTGTTCACTTCTGTATAGAAAAATAGAAATTATAAATTAATATAATGAATTTTATTTTTATTAATGTGTAGGATAATGTGTTGCTGAGTCGATCGCGGAAGCTTTGTATATGTAGTTTATTGAAGGGGGAAAAACAGGGGTGCGGATATACGAAATAGGCGCACGGAAGATGGCGCAGTTACTGCAAACGGGGCGCAGCAGGAGGGGATCTTGATGGTGTTTGTGTAAGTACTAGTATTTAACCTTGATCATGTCTGCCACTACCTTATCGATGGGGAGGGTAACGCTTTGTGCGGAGAACTCGTCCCAGTTGATCCAGCGTACGCCTTCTACTTCTGTAACGCCTTCGGGGATCTCAAAATCAAATGGCTGACTGAGGATAGGCGCAGTAAACGGGGACGTAGGCTTTACCAGGTAATAGATAGAGATGATCTGTGAGGTGTTATCAAAGGCGGAGATCTGGAAGAAATCTGTTGTATAGAGATGTTCTACTACTTCTACCTGTTGGCTCAGCTCCTCCTGCCATTCGCGGATGATACATTCCAGCGTACCTTCTCCAAACTCCAGGCCACCGCCGGGGAATTTGGTATAGTAACCGCCACGGATGTATTCATCACTTACCAGGATCTGACGTTGATCATTGATCATAATACCGTATACGCGCACGTTAAAGCAAGCCATAGTTTCTTAATTAAAAGCGGGGGTAAAGATAATGAATGATGTGCGGATGTGCTAATGTGCGGATGTGCAGATGAATTGAGCGGATAGATGGTGAATGGGATGGGATCAGAACCATTTCTTTTTCATGAAGTACCAGCTCATGATCACAGAGATAACGATGGACAAGATCACGGGGATATAAAAAGCATGGGGGGAGTGCTGGTAGGGGATATCTACGTTCATGCCATAGATACTGGATACCAACACGGGAAAAGTGAGCACGATGGTGATGGAGGTAAGGCGTTTCATCACCAGGTTAAGGTTATTGGAAATGATGCTGGCAAAAGCATCCATGGTGCTGCTCAGGATGTTGGTATATACGTTGGCCATTTCCAATGCCTGGGAGGTATCTACGATCAGGTCATTCAGGAACTCTTTCTCATCTTCGTTCAGGCCCAGGAAATTGGTACGCTCCAGTTTCATTAACACCAGCTCATTGCTGCGCAGCGCAGTTACAAAGTACACCAGGCTTTTCTGGATCCGCATCAGGTACAGCAGCTCCTCGTTACGGTTGCTATCGTACAGCTTTTGCTCCAGCTGGTTGCGGCGCTGGTTGATCTCCTTCAGGTAATCCAGGAAGTTCATTACCACTTTCTCAAAGATCTTCAGCACCATCATATTCCGCTTTTCGGGGTGGCGGTTATGGAAGGTGTTCAGGAACTTTTTGATAGCGGCGTTATCGAAAGAATTAACGGTGAGGATCTGGTTGTGGGTAAGGATGATCACAATGGGGATGGTGATGTAGTAGGCGTCGCTTTCGTTGATGGAATTGTTTTCCGTGGGGGTTTTGATTACGATCAGCTTTACATCGTCCTCCAGCTCGTAACGTGATTTTTCATCAATATCCAGGGAGTCTGTAAGGAAGTCCAGGGGGATATCCAGTTCTTCTGACAGTTGTTCAAACTCGGCCTGTTTCAGGGGCGGCGCAATATTCACCCATGCTCCGTTTTCCGGTTCATGTATTTCTACTGTACGGCCTTCCTTATTTATGAAATACTGGATCATCCGGGCGCAAAGGTAGAATAATTAATCAGTAAGCCTGCATAATTAATAAGGGGTAAGGATTATTAATCATTCCTTAACTAAAGGCGCAGGCGGTTCTGTCTTTAAATGGTGACGTTCCCTTCGAACACCAGGGTAGCCGGGCCACAGAGCCAGATATCGCGGTAGGAGCGTTCGCCTGTTTTGGTGAACAATACTTCCAGTCCGCCGCCGAGTGTTTGTACGGGGATGCGGTATGTTTTTTCTTCTGTCCCGGCGGAGGTAAGCGCAGCGGCAGTTACGCCGGTACCGCAGGAGTAGGTCTCATCTTCCACGCCCCGTTCGTAGGTACGTACAAAGATGCCGTTATCCGTGGCCTGTACAAAGTTCACATTGGTACCTTCCTGTGCAAAGCGGTCGTTATAGCGGATCTGGCGGCCATCTGCAAATACGTCTATGGCCTGTACATCGTCCACATACTTTACAAAATGGGGGGATCCGGTATTGAGGTAGTAGTACAGGTTGCCCTGTTCTACCCAGTCTACATCCTGCATTTTGAGGTTCACCCAATCGTCGCCTTTAAAGGAGGCTTCGTGAGGACCGTCTACCGCCAGGAAACGGAGGGTATCCTGGCGCAGGCCCATTTTACGGGCAAAGGCCACGAGGCAGCGGCCACCGTTGCCGCACATGCTGCTTTCGTTGCCGTCTGCATTATAGTATTTCATGCCAAAATCGTAGCCTGGCTGGGTATTGAGAAGCATTAAGCCATCCGCCCCAATTCCAAAACGCCGGTGGCACAGATCGTGTACCTGTTGATTGGTAAGCGCATCATAACGGCCATCCCGGTTATCCATGATCACAAAATCATTGCCGGTGCCCTGGTATTTATAGAAGTGGAGGTTCATAGCGGGGCAAAGATAAGCAATGATGTGCGGATGTGCTAATGGGGGGGGGCTGTTATATGTTGGAAATAGCTTTGTTTATTATAATTGGGAGATGATCTCCAGGGACTGCGTGATCATGCGGTCTATGGCGGCGCCGGCGTCTTTGCTGAATTCCTGGCGGATACGGTTGGCCACGATGGTGCTGATAGAGAGGCAATCGTGATCCAGTACGCGGCCCATGCCGTAAATACCGGCGGTTTCCATCTCAAAATTGGTAATACGGTCAGTTTGATGGTGAAAAGCCGTTAGCTGCTCCAGTAGTTGCGGGTGGGAGAGCCTGCCCCTTAAAGCGCGGCCCTGGGGGGCATAGAAGCCGGGACAGGTAACGGTGATACCTGCGTGATAGCCGGTGGTGAAACGGCTGGCGAGGCTTTGGGCTGCGGTGACCAGGTAGGGATTACAGCTGCCAGGCTGCAGGCTTACCTGTTCGCGGAAGGCATTGAGCAATGCGCGTTCTTCCGCTGTATTTTCAAACGCATACCAGGGCAGCAGGTTATCCAGGCCCAGGCCATGGGAGGATACGACAAAAGCGTCTACCGGGATGTTTTCATTGAGCGCGCCGGAGGTTCCCAGGCGGATGATCTGCAGGCGGGTGAGGTCCTGTTTAATGGTACGGTCATTAAAGTCGATATTTACCAGGGCGTCCAGCTCATTCAGCACAATATCGATATTATCTGTGCCAATACCGGTGGATACCACAGAGAGGCGTTTGCTGCCGATATAGCCGGTATGGGTAACGAACTCCCGGTGCTGGAATGTTGCTTCCACTTTATCAAAATGGCGGCTTACCTGTTGTACACGGTCCGGGTCGCCAACGGTGATAATGGTGTGGGCCAGTTCTTCCGGGCGCACATCAAGATGATATACGGCGCCGCGGCTGTTGAGGATCATTTCCGATTCCGGGATGCGTTGCGTTACGTTCATGGTTACGATATTGAGGGACAAAGATAAGGGATCGGTGATTGCCGGGAAGGGATGGGTGTTTTGCAATAAAAACAGATTTTTATTTGATAAATATTTAAAATTCCCTACCTTTGCAGTCCTACAAAAATCAATGGTTCCGTGTTCGCCTGAGGCGGATAGGAGGATCAAAAAACAAGGAATGGTATCGTGGCCGAGTGGCTAGGCAGAGGTCTGCAAAACCTCGTACAGCGGTTCGAATCCGCTCGATACCTCACCGGATAAAAAGCCTTCTGAAACTCAGGAGGCTTTTTGCGTTACAGGCACAACCCAAAATAAAGAGTATGCTTGAGATCATTCAAATAACTAACAAGAGCAGCGCTGAAGAACTGGAGCAGGTGAAAGCCCTTTTCCGCGAGTATGCGGCATGGCTGAGCGTAGACCTGAGCTTTCAGCGTTTTGAGGAGGAGATGCTGGCGTTACCAGAGAATTATGCCGCACCGGAAGGCGCGTTATTTATGGCTAAAATGGATGGGCATCCGGCAGGCTGCGTGGCCGTACGCCGTTTTGACAATACCACCTGCGAGATGAAGCGTTTATTCGTACGCGATGCCTATAAAGGCCATGGTGTTGGTAAAAAGCTGGCTGGTAAAGCCATTGAGGCGGGTAAGGAGCTGGGTTATCATCGTATGCTGCTGGATACGCTGGCGCATATGCGGCCTGCGATAGACCTGTATACCGCGCTGGGATTTCAGCCTATTGCCGCTTATTACGACAATCCTATCAGCAACGCGGTATACCTGTCTATGACGCTGGAAGAGGACGGATTATAGGGTCCTGATCCATATATTCCGGTAGCTTACCGGATTACCATGGTCCTGCAATGTAATAGGGCCTGGGCCATGTTGTTTGTAAGCCGGCTTCCCGATATAGAGGGTAGGTCCTTCCAGTTCTACATTATTTTGCACCAATACCCCATTCTGCAGCACGGTAGCGCGTGCCGGCGATTTCAGCGAACCATCTGCATTAAAACGCGGCGCCGTCCAGATCACATCATAAGTTTGCCACTCACCGGGTTGTTTACACACATTCACCAAAGGGATCTTCTGTTTATAAAAGCTGCCCGCCTGCCCGTTGGAGTAGGTACGGTTATTATAGTTATCCAGCACCTGCAGCTCATAGAGGCCCTGCATAAAGATGCCGCTGTTGCCGCGGCCCTGGCTTTCGCCTACTACTTTGGAAGGGGTGCGCCATTCTACATGCAGCTGGTAGTCTTCGAAATGTTGTTTGGTCTGGATCACGCCGGCGCCTTTTACTACCGTTAAAATTCCATCTTTCACTTCCCATTTGGCAGGGCCGCCTTTTTCCGCTTCCCATTGATCCAGGTTACTGCCGTCGAATAGTTTGATGGCATCGCCAGGAGCGGTGTTGGTGGATGTGCCGGGTGTTACCACTTTGGGCACGGGTTCCCATACTTCTGTTTCTTCCGGTTTCATACTCTGTTGTGCTTGTGCGGTTATTGTAAAGAGCGTACAGGCGGAGAGTGCAAGAATTGTGCTACGCATGAGTTAATGAGTTAATGTGCTGATATGCTAATGTGCTAATGAGTTAATATGCGGATGTGCATTATTTCGGTAATTGATAGCCATTGTGATAGGTGGCGGCCAAATATTTGTTAGCCTCTGATTCCTTGAAGCGGCCGGCAGCAGCGTCCCAGTGGATCTTCTGGCCGGTTTTGAAGGCGATATTGCCCATCTGCGCATTGATAGCGACATTGGCGCCAGCCTGGATGGGCGTATGCAGGTCTGCAAAATTGCGGGACTTCACCACCTCCACAAAGTTTTTGGTATGCAGGTCCAGGCCATTATCCACTTTGGGTTTGCGGGGCACGGCCTCCATCTTGTCCTTTTCGGGGATCACTTCCCAGCCGCCGCGATCCACTACCAGGGTGCCGTTGTTGCCAATGAAGGCGATGCCATGATCACGGCCATAAGGGCCGCCATCGATACCGGTAGCATGTTCCCATTGAATATTGAAGTTGTCGAATTCGTATACCGTGGTCAGGGTATCCGGTGTTTCTGCCGCATCATCCGGGTAGGCGAACTTACCGCCTGCCGCCATAATAGAGCGGGGATTGCTGGCTTTCATGCCCAGCAGCGCATAATCCAGCAGGTGCACGCCCCAGTCTGTCATAAGGCCGCCTGCATAATCCCAATACCAGCGGAAATTGAAGTGGAAACGATTAGGGTTGAATGCACGCTTTTCCGCAGGGCCCAGCCACATGGCGTAATCCACGCCGGGAGGGGGGGCGCTGTCTGGTTTTTTAGGGATAGATTTCATCCAACCCTGGTAGGCCCATGCTTTTGACAGGCGGATCTGGCCCAGCTTACCAGAGTAAACAAAATCTATGGCGTCTTTAAAGTGCTGCTGGCTGCGTTGCCACTGGCCTACCTGTACAGCCTTTTTGTGCCGCTCCTGCGCAGCTACCATGATATGGCATTCCTCTATGGAGTTGCCGATGGGTTTTTCTACATACACGTCTTTGCCGGCGGCGCAGGCATCGGTCATGGCCAGACAGTGCCAGTGGTCCGGCGTGCCAATGATAACGGCGTCAATATCTTTATCCTCCAGCAGTTTACGGTAGTCGCTATACGCTTTTACCTTTATGCCTTTCTGGGCCAGCTCGGCTACCCGTTTATCCAATACATTTTTGTCTACATCGCACAGTGCTACGCACTGTACTTCCGGGTTTTTGATCATGGCGGTCAGATCGGACCAGCCCATGCCATTGATGCCGATGGCGGCAACATTGAGGCGATCACTGGGTGATACGAGTCTGGGTATTGCATGCAATGCATTGGGCACGGCGGCGGCGGCCATCAGGGTAGAGGCGGACCGGATGAAGTGTCTTCTGGAATGAGTCATAACGGTGAGAATAAGGTTTTATTAGTTGTTAGTTGTGTTAACGCGTGGAACGATAAACAAGATAATAAAAATGTGCGGATGTGCAAATGTGCAAATGGGAGGGGCTCCCAAAAAGAAAAGATGTTAGCTGACCGCGTTGAAACCGTCAGCTAACATCTTGTTACTTATCAGTCATTAAAAAGTGTCTTCTTCCTGTTCTTCGTTGCCCATGCTGAAGTTCATCATGGTGCCCAGCAGATCGCTGAAACGGGTCTCGTTCTCCACCTGTTTTTTGCTGATCAGCGAATAGGCGGCCAGGCCATGCAGCACAAATTCCATCAGCAGCAGCTGTTCCTTATTGTTGCCGTGGGGGAATTTGGTCTTGATCAGGTCTTTCAGGCCTTCTACTTTCTGGAGGGAGGTTTCATATTGTTTATCGCTTACATCCTGCATGAGGTGCACGGTATTGCCTTTATCGAACCACTGGATAATGGTGCGGTAAGGGTTTTCCTGTGCGGCTGCCGCGCTCTGCTTGCGTTTTTTGAAACTATCCGGGTTAGGGAAGTAGTTGGCGAAAAGGGTACGCATGGCTTTATCCAGCAGGTTAAAAGCTACCTGCAGGGGGCCTTCCTGTTCCCCTTCGTATACCAGCTCTATTTTACCGGTAATGGCCGGTACAATGCCCTGGAGGTCGGAGATGCGCACATGGGTCTCTTTTTCCTTGTTCAGGATGGCCCTGCGCTCGCCGGCGCTTACTGCATTCTCATAGGCCGCAATGGTCAAACGGGCGGAAACGCCGCTTTTCTTATCTACATACTCGCTGTTGCGGGCTTCGAAAGCTACCTGCTCAATGAGGCGTTTGATAAGATCTGCCAGGTGGATCCGGCCTTTCTGATCGGTATGTACGTCTGCTTCCTGTTCTGTGATCAGCAGGGAGTTCTCCACGTTCTTTGGATAGTGGGTCACGATCTGGCTTTCGATACGGTCCTTCAGCGGTGTAACGATGGCGCCACGGTTCGTGTAATCTTCCGGGTTGGCTGTAAATACAAACAGGATATCAAGCGGCATACGTACTTTGAAGCCCCTGATCTGGATATCGCCTTCCTGGAGGATATTGAACAGCGCCACCTGTATACGGGCCTGGAGGTCCGGCAGCTCATTGATCACAAAAATGCCGCGGTTGGAGCGGGGAATGATACCAAAATGGATCACGCGCTCATCGGCATAGTTCAGCTTAAGGTTGGCCGCTTTGATGGGGTCAATATCACCGATCAGATCGGCAACGGACACATCGGGCGTAGCCAGCTTTTCGCCGTAGCGGGCCTCGCGGGACAGCCAGGTGATGGGAGTAAGATCGCCCATTTCTGCCACCAGGTCGCGCGCATAGCGGGAGAGGGGCTCAAATGGGCTATCGTTCACTTCAGAGCCATCCACGATGGGGATGTACTCATCCAGCAGCTCTATCATCTGGCGGGCCATACGGGTCTTTGCCTGGCCGCGCAGCCCCAGGAAAAGGATGTTGTGGCGTGATAGCAGGGCCCGTTCTGTATCTGGTATTACGGTATCGTCATAACCGATGATACCGGGGAAGGTAGTTTCTTTCTGTTGCAGTTTGCGAATGAGGTTCTGCCTGATCTCTTCTTTTACCGACTTAGGTTTATAGCCGCTCTTTTTCAGTTCTCCCAGCGTTCTTATGTTCGTGTTCATGTGCTTAATTAATCTAATGAATGATTGTGCTCTAAAGTTTACAGTAGCTTTTTCTTCCCGCTTTCAAAATCGTAGAACAGGAACTGTCCCAGCTTATCGGTGCCGGAGAAGAAGGCTTTACCGTTATTGGTTTCCGTGAATTCTGTTACAAATTTCTGGAGCCACGGGTCAGTGGCTACCATAAAGGTGGTGATAGGTATCTTCAGCTTTTTGCACTGAGCGGCGAGGTTGAGCGTGCGGTTCAGGATCTTGCGGTCCAGGCCAAAGCTGTTTTTATAGTACTGCTTGCCGTCTTTAAGGCAGGTGGGCTTACCATCCGTGATCATAAAGATCTGCTTGTTAGGATTACGGCGGCGGCGCAGTATATCCATGGCCAGCTCCAGGCCGGCTACCGTATTGGTATGGAAGGGGCCTACCTGCAGGTAGGGCAGGTCTTTGATCTCTATCTGCCAGGCATCGTTGCCAAACACGATGATATCCAGCGTATCCTTGGGATAGCGGGTAGTGATCAGCTCACTGAGGGCCATGGCCACTTTTTTGGCGGGCGTAATGCGGTCCTCTCCGTACAGGATCATGGAATGCGAAATATCGATCATAAGCGCAGTGGAAGTCTGCGTTTTGAAATCTGTCTCCTTGATCTCCAGGTCGTCCTGGTTAATGGAGAAGGATTCGATACCATGATTGATCTGGGCATTGCGGAGGGAAGCGGTGACGTCTATCTGTTCCAGCGGGTCGCCGAACTGGTAGGCGCGGGTATCGGCGTTGAGCTCGTCGCCCTGGCCGGATTTGCGGATATTATGGTCGCCTACGTTAGATTTCTTGAGTTTGCCGAAGATCTCCTCGAGGGCTTTTTTGCGTATATCCTGTTCGGTCTTGGCGGTGATGCTGATCTGGCCGTTCTCTTCATTTTCCCGGATATAGCCTTTGTCCCTGAGCTCCTGTATAAAATCGCCTATACCGTACTCCTCGTTGGTCAGGTTATATTCTTTATCCAGTTCTGTGAGCCATTGCAGGGCCTCCGAAACATCGCCACTGGTATAAGTAAGTAGCTGGGTAAAAAGGTTCAGCAGCTTCTCAAAGGGCGATTTGTCATCCTCACCAGGCACAAACCTGGAAAATTGTGTTCCTCTCATCTGATTATTGTTTCATCCTTTGTTTCGTAATGGTGGTAAGGCGTTGCATTACAACGGTTTCCAGGATAATGCATCAATGGTTTCCGTGGTAGACATTGCGCGTACTGCCGTTCACTGATTTTTAGTTAAGCATTCTTTTTCCGTGTTTTAATGCGTCTCCCAGAATAAAATTACTGAAAAAACTTATCAATTGATAGATGGGGTGTCCGGGGTGGCAGCCTTAAGGGGCCGGTGGCGTACTGGCAGGGATAAGCAGGGGCGGGCCGGTTTGTGGTGGGCGGTTTGCATTCTTCGGTAAAAGCGATTATTTTTCCTGCTGATCGATGTTGATCTTCAACTATCTAACTAAAAACCTAGAAAGATGCAAAAACTGATGAATGCCTTTTTGCTGGCCGGGGCCCTGACGGCTACCGCTGCCGCATGGCAGCCGGCGAATGCCCAGGGAAAAGGCCGTGCCAAGGCGGATGATATGGGCTGGAAATTGGGCGCGCAGGCCTATACCTTTAACCGTTTTACCCTGGCGCAAACGCTGGATAAGCTGGATAGCTGCGGATTACAGTATGTGGAGTGTTACCCCGGCCAAAAGATAGGCGGCGGTATTGAGGGTACAACGGATTTCAAGATGGACGCCGCTACCCGTGACCAGGTAAAAGCTTTGTTAAAAAAGAAACATAAAACACTGGTGGCATACGGGGTGGTATCTCCCAACAATGAAACTGAATGGCAGCAGGTGTTTGACTTTGCCAAGGATATGGGGATACTGGTGATCACCGCAGAGCCTAAGAATGAACATTGGGACCTGATCTCCAAACTGTGTGACAAATACCAGATCAAAGTAGCCATCCATGATCACCCGCGTCCCAGCCATTACTGGCACCCGGATAGCGTGCTGACGGCAATAAAGGGCAGAAGCCCGCTGTTTGGCGCCTGTGCGGATATTGGTCACTGGGTACGTTCCGGACTGGATCCGGTGGAGTGCATCCGGAAGCTGCAGGGGCATGTAATGAGCCTCCATATAAAAGATATGAACGAAAAATCACCGGAAGCGCATGATGTGGTGTGGGGCAATGGGGTAAGCAACATCCCGGGCGTGTTAAAAGAGCTGAAAAGACAGCATTTTAAAGGGCCATTCTCCGCTGAATATGAGTATCATTGGGATAACAGCGTACCGGATGTAAAGGCCAGCGCTGCGTTCTGGTGGGACCAGGTCAGCAAGCTGTAATTACGAATTACAAATTACGAATGAAGCGGAGATTTGCTTGGTCGTGATTAGTATCATAAAAAAAGGTGATGAAAGTACGCTTTCATCACCTTTTTTATGTTATAGATGGTATTACAATTTATTTACCGGAATCGGCTGGACCTTTAGGGGAGTCCGGACCGGTATTCATATTGGCAGGCAGTTCCCTTTGTTTGGTGCTGTCGCCGCTGAAGTCGTTCTTCATGCGCTGCAGCAGGGAAATGAACTGTTCTGCCAGCTGACCATCGTGCTGAAGGTCGTTGCTCAACCTGGACGGCGGCAGGCCACGGTAGTATTGCAGCTGTTGCTGGCAATCGCGAGTGATCTTACCGGCTATCTCGTCTGCTTTTTTAATGTCGCCGGCCAGGTAGTAGGCGTAGGCGGTTTGCAGGGAGCTATAGTTGTGCATGTTATTGGGCGATGTCATGGCGTACGGGAAATTGGCTTCCAGCAGGCCTTTATCTGCCTTGTTCAGCACTATCAGGGCGGTGTCTTTTTCGCCGTCCTGGGCCAGGGTGGTACCTAAGCGGGTATATGCGTTACGGAGGTACTGGAGCAGTTTCCTGTTAGGCTCGTCAAAGTAGGTGCCGTTTTTCTCAGCGCCGCCAAAGGCGAACTTCGTCATCAGGTTCTTGTACATTACTTCCTTATTCACGTTAAAGTCCGCACCCAGCATATCATTGTTAGGTTCCTTGTGTATGGGCACCAGGCGGTAGGTGAGGCCGTCCATCTGCAGGTAATCATTGATACCCAGGTCCGTAGGACTTGTAAAGTAGATAGGACGTTTCCAGTCGTTGGCCGCAATGATGTCATATACTGCCAGGTCATTCTTCAGCAGGTAACTTTTGGAGATCTGGAAGGGCAGCTGGGACATTACCTTGGCGGTATCTGTCACATCTACCACACCACTTTTAATTACCTGTGCTACGTTCACCGGGATGAACAGTTTCTGTGTGGGCAGGAAGTTCTCCTGGCTACCATCTGTAGTAGACAGTTTAGCGCGGGGATCGTCAGAAGCCATGAAGCCCATCACTTCCTTCAGGTTATAGAATTTATCCTGCGGGAAAACGCCGGCGTCGTAGAAGCGGATGTAGTTGCGGTTCTCTCCACGGTATTTGTCCGCGCTCCAGGTCATGGGAACAGGATCGCTGTTGTTCACTTTCTGACGCTGCTGATCGATATACCAGTCCACACCCAGGAGGCTGAGGTTGATCACGCGCACATCCGGACGGATATTTTCCACTTCCTGCGCATACCACAGCGGGTAGGTATCGTTATCGCCTACGGTAAAGAGGATGGCGTTAGGCGCGCAGGACTCGAGGTAATCCTTGGCTACGTCACGGGCAACGGTCTTGGTGGAACGGTCGTGATCATCCCATTCCTGGAAGCCCATCAGCACAGGTACCGCCAGGATACAGATCACTGCAGACAGGGGCGCAGCTATGACGGATCCCTTCATCTGCTTCTTTAAGATGTCATAAAGGGACAGTACCCCCAGACCTATCCAAACCGCAAAGGCGTAGAAGGAGCCAACGTAGGCATAGTCACGTTCGCGGGGCTGGTTACCGGCCTGGTTCAGGTATATTACGATCGCGAAGCCGGTAAAGAAGAAGAGCAGGCCTACGATGAGGCTATCCCTGCGGTGTTTCTTATAATGATAAAGGAGACCAAGGATGCCCAGGATCAGCGGCAGGAAGAACAGGCGGTTATGGGCCTTGTTCTCTTTAAGGCTGTCCGGCATGGTGGACTGGTCGCCGTAAAGGACATTATCGACAATGGGAATGCCAGAGACCCAGTTGCCATCGCGTACATTGCCATAGCCCTGGGTATCATTCTGTTTACCCACGAAGTTCCACATGAAGTAGCGGAAGTACATAAAATTCACCTGGTAACCCAGGAAGAACTTGATGTTATCCGCAAAGGACGGTTTCTCGCCCTGTTGCAGGCCCAGGTAAATACGGTAGTAGTCCGCATGGCCCTGGTCGTTGCTGGCGTCCCATACGCGGGGGAACAGCATTTTATCTTCCGGGGCGTATACCGGCTCTACTTTTTTGCCGGCCACCTCATATTTATCCTTGCCACGGGCATATACGTTACCGGTTTCTTTGTACTCAGTAGGACGGGCGGTGAACACCTGGCCATATACCAGCGGGAAATCCCCGTACTGCTCACGGCCCAGGTAACCAACCAGTGAAATGGGATTGTCCACATTATACATATCCACGGAAGGGTTGGCGGTAGAGCGCACCATGGTGGTAATATAAGTGGAGTAACCCAGTAACAGGAACAGGATACAGGAGATCGTAAGACGGATATAGTGATCAGCGCTGGAGGAAGTAGGCTTTATATTGGCCAGCTTCATGAAATAAGGGATGAAGAGCACCGCGGCGGCTATTATCAGCTTAAAGAAGATCATTCCGCCACCGTCATTATTAAAGGCGGGGATAACGATCACAGAAGCGATGAGGATCAGCGGCGCGTACAGCCCCAGTTTCGGTTTCCTGTAACCATATATCAATACGGCCACTAAGGCAATAAAATAGAAGGCAAAACCGGAGAAGAACGGCATGTGCAGGGAATTCACGAAGAATACGTCCATATAGCCGGAGGCTTTGATCGTATCCTGGATCACGAATTTCTGTACCAGGCCGGTGAGGCCGCAACCTATAACAAACGCCCAGAAGGTACCCCAGGGCGTAACTTTATAACGTTTGAAGTAGTATACCATTACCATGGCGGGAATGGTGAGCAGGTTCAGCAAGTGCACGCCAATAGAAAGGCCCATCATAAAAGCGATGAATACGATCCAGCGGTCGGCATAGGGCTCGTCTGCCTCATGTTCCCATTTCAGGATGGCCCAGAATACCAGGGCGGTGAACAGGGAGGACATGGCGTATACTTCGCCCTCTACTGCAGAGAACCAAAAAGAGTCGGAGAAGGTATAGGCCAGTGCGCCTACTACACCGGCGCCCATGATGGCGATCATCTTTTCACGGCTGATCACTTCGCCGGCAGATACCATGATGCGGCGGGCAAAGTGGGTAATGGTCCAGAAGAGGAAAAGGATCGTGAAACCACTAGAGAGGGCAGACATCAGGTTTACGCCTAATGCGGCTTGAGAGGGGCTCAGGAACATGGTGAACAGTCGTCCAAGCAACACGAACAATGGAGCGCCGGGCGGGTGAGGTACCTGCACTTTGTAAACGCTGGAAATGAACTCACCGCAGTCCCATAAGCTGCCGGTGGCTTCCATTGTCATGATATACACAATGCAGGCAATAATGCAAATGACCCAGCCTACAATGTTATTCGTCCTTTTAAAATTCATACGTTGGGTTTAAAGTCCGACAAAAATAGAAAAAGTAGCAAATTATGGTATTTCGGTAAACAGTTTTAATTTTTTCTTAAGCTGTTAGGATTTAGGCGAGAGGGGATTTGCCGGGTTTATGGGTTGCCGGAAGAAGATTTTAACGCTTTTTTGGCAAATTCTGATCAATGTGGATATACCCCGCAAGCCTTGGGGGGAGTAACGTTGCAGTAACGTTTCAGTAACGTTGCAATAGGGTTGCAATAACCTTTCATAGCAATGTCATAGCAATGTTATAGCAATGTCAATGCAGTTTTGATGCTGTTTTGGTACAATGAGGCGCTGTGAGGGTGGCAATTTGGCCAGGGAGGGAGGCAGGAAACATTTTGGGGAAGGGCCTACCCGGCCGGTGATCATTCAAAGATGATCCGGACCGTTTGGTAAAAAGACAGGTTCTGGTAGCCGGAGGGTTGGGTAAGCTGATCACGGTGGAAGCTCTGGAGACCGAACAGACCGGCGGCATTGCCCTTATTAATGGCAATCTCGAGATAGCCGGCGGCGTTAAACAAGGCCAGTTTATGACCTTCCGGTACATCGGCATAGGTCTCTGAGACCTGGTTAATGACCTCATCCCGACGGAAAAAGATCCGGAACTTGCGGTTCCCGCGGTGGGTATTGAACTGCTCGCGGGTAATGTTAACCACCACATTCTCAAAGTTATCGATGTGGATGATCTGCCCTTCGATATAGTCATGACCGGTAAGGGGCTGCAGATTATTCTTAATGGTGATATCTGTAGCCGGCATCCCAATCTGCTCCAGGGGCTGGCCGGCCTGTAAGGTCTGCAATGCCTGGCTGAAACATTTGATGATGGTAAAGGTGTTTTTGGGCTGGGTAGTATCCAGGGGCAGCTTACGCACCTGGGTGGCCTGGCCGCCGGTGATCATGGTAATAAGGCCGTTATCCGCACAACCGATATATTGTCCGTTCCATTCCGCCAGCAATACATGATCCGCTTTTTTATCAAACAGGTTAATAAGCACCATATGAAAAGTACCGGCCGGGTACCAGGCAAAGGCACTTTTACAGATATACGTAGCCTGCGGGAGGTTAAACGGGGAGATGTGATGGGTAATGTCCGCTACATGGCAATTGGGACAATCCTGCCAGAGGAGGCCTTTAATGGCCCCCACGAGGTAGTCCTGATAACCGATGTCTGATGTTAGCGTAATGATGGACATGTAAAAAGTGGATGCGGCTCCTTATCCCGACCGGGCGAACATTCCCAAAATAGTGCCAGGTGGGGCTTAAACGAAATTTAAGTGCAAAGAAAAGTAAAAAAAGTGAGTTGGCGATTATTCTGCAACAGTTTACAGCGGGCAGTTTCAGGCTGGCTGGTAATATGCTGTGTAGTTAAATCGCTGGTTGTGGACCTACTTTAGCGGCGAATCAGGCTCTTTCCGGAACACGTTGAATACCATCTTATCCGCCAGACCCGGCATAAAGCGGTTAAGTAGCACCGCCAGCTTGCCTGTGCGTGTGAGCACCAGCTGGCGCTTGCGTTTGGCAATGGCGGTGAGGGTATGGCGGGCCACTTCAGCGGCCGTCATCAGCTTACTTTCATCCAGCGGCGTTTCTTTCTGCGACTGGCCATGCTGGTCCAGGGCGGTATTGCGTATATTGGATTCCGTAAAACCAGGGCATACCCACATGACGTTAACGCCTGTATGCAGATTTTCCGTGCGCAGTGCCTCGAGGAAGCCCTGCATGGCGAACTTGGAAGCGGAATAACCGGTACGCGCCGGCAGACCGCGGTAGCCGGCAATGGAAGAGATGCCCACAACAGTACCTTTGGTGGCAAGGATAGCGGGTAAGGCGAATTTAGTGCAGTAGACGGTACCCCAGAAGTTAACGTCTATCAGTGTTTTTAGCACCTTTAAATCGGCATCCTTGAACAAAGCGCGCATTGACATACCTGCATTGTTCACCAGGATGTTGATCTGGCCGAAGCGCTGAAGGGAGGCATCGATAAAGGCTTTGCAGTCTTCTTCTTTACTCACGTCTGCGATGAAGGTGAATAGGTTGTCTGTTCCTGGTTGATTTTTGAGGGCGTCAAGGGTTTCCTTGTTCCTGCCGCAGATAGCGACTTTAGCGCCCGTGCGGAGGAATGCGAAGGCAAGCGCTTTGCCGATACCGGAAGATCCACCTGTTATAACAGCCACCTGGTTTTTGAACATAAGTTTTTGCTTTTTTGCGGGTGCAAAAGTAGTGGAAGGAGAGGAGGCGCCGTAATTTTGTTATACACGGGTTTTGGGGGTGGTGGGTTGGAATACTTTGCTGTAGCGGGTTTGGGGGAATGGGAATAACTTTTTTAGACAAAAACTTGTTTGGAATAGAAATATGGCTATTTTTGCACCCGCTTACAGAGAAAAGATTTGATGTAGGTGAGGATTCCGTAGCTCAGTTGGTAGAGCAATACACTTTTAATGTATGGGTCCTGGGTTCGAGTCCCAGCGGGATCACGAGAACAAAGTTATACAGTATCAAAGCCGCATAAATCGCAGGATTTACGCGGCTTTTCTATTTTTAGCATATAAAGCTAAACCACCCCAAACCAATCTAAATGGTCGCGAAAAAGGTGACGTGACTCTAACCTATTTTTACGTCACCTTTTTTCTCCGAAAGGCTTACCCATAATGCGTTTAAAGAATTAAAACAAACCAAACAACACCAAACCAAACGCAAAAAAGTAACCAAAAAACACATTCGCCATGAAAGTGAGTCAAGAGTTAGCAATTTCATTCTGGCTGAGGAAGTACGACAAAAATCCTGGATCGTTACCGGCCATAACAGCGCGCATAATTATTACTGGATACCCCAAGGTCGATATTTCCCTGGGATATCAAATAGACCCCCAGAAATTCAACCGCAAAGCAGCAGAGGTCACCGGCAAATCCTTAGAGGCCATCGAAATCAACAAACATATATTGCATGTCAGAGGGGAACTGATCCGCTACTATAATCTTCTTAAAGCTGAAGGACCGACCGTCACTCCTCGAATGATAGCCAATGCCTTTCAGGGAATTGGCAAAGAGAGGAAAACATTATTGCAGACTATTGAATTTCACAATACCAAATTCAAAGAAAAAGTAGATGCAGGAAAAAAGTCTGAGGCTACGCTTAAAAAGTGGTACACCACAAAGGATAAACTGAAAGCATTTTTAAAAGCCATCTTCAAATTGCCTGATATTCCCCTGGAAAAAATTGATTATTCCTGTGCCGAAGATTTCTTTGACTATCTGACCCTTACGGAAGGCATAACAGATAACACCGCATCCAAATACCTTAAAAACACAAAGCAAGTATTGAAGCTGGCAGCACAACGGAAGTGGATAGCTATTAATCCATGGCATGGATATAAATGTTCCTATGTGGATCCTGAGCGGGACATCCTGGATATGGCAGAGCTCAGCACGTTATACTATAAAAACATAACCAATCCCCGGTTGGCAGAAGTTAGAGACGCATACGTATTTATGGCTCTTACGGGTTACGCCTACCAGGACGTATTGATATTAGAACCTGAGCACCTCGCCAAATTCTTCGATGGTGAAGACTGGATCATAAAAAACCGAGAAAAGACCTGGTGCCGGGAAAATGTGCCCTTACTACCGCTTGCTAAAGAAATACTGCAGAAATATAGGAACCACCCGTATTGTATCGCCAACAACCGGCTCCTGCCAATTAACAGCAACCAGCGCTTTAACAGTTATCTCAAAGAGGTCGCAGACATTTGCAGCATCAAAAAGAATCTCACCACCCATACAGCCCGCCATACGTTCGCTACGACCGTTACCCTCGCTAATGGTGTTCCCATTGAAACTGTTAGCGCCATGCTGGGCCATAAATCTATACGAACAACACAGATCTACGCAAAGATCGTTGCGGCCAAAGTGAGCAAGGATATGAAGGCATTAAAGGAAAACTTTAAGCTCTCATTACCTAACTCGCTATTCGAGTCAGCTGCGTAAAAACGCAGATGTATACTTCGTATTTACGTATAAACGTTTCAGTTAACAGCAAATTAACTGATAGACACATTGTTTATCAGTTAATTGCAATTGTAGCGAATCACGTTGTGCGATCAATCCAGTAGCCCATACCAACTATTCTATTATTGGAGATCTTTTATTGCTCACAACTGCATCTATATGTTAAATCAAACCACTATCTAACTTATGGCAAATAACCACCTATCTTTTTTTGAAAAACTAATCAACCAAATAATATCAAAGAAAGGCCGATCCAAAATATCCATTCCTTTTACCACCCTCGAAAAAATAAGGGAAGAAGGGCCCCGTATCCTACACTCATTTGCAACATCCCTATGTTATATCAGTGATCCAAATGAAATAGCACAACAGGTCAATACCCTAATGCAGCATATAATATTCTCACTTGATAGACTTGCTAAACGGATGCGAATAGCCGATATAGTTGAGATTAACAGGACTGGCGGGCGTCTTACTGAAACAAATATTGTTCACGTTATCTATAATTCGTTGTCGGGTCTCCTTTTGAACATTGAAAGGTCCTACGCCTCGTACTTTGATATTCACATTAAAGTGCCAATCGCGCATTTATACGCTATAAAAGAGCGTTACAGCAAGTCAGTTTATTCTATTTCCAAAGGATTTACAAAGTGTGGGATTAATGCAATTTTAGTAGATATCATTTTGGAATCTTTTGTTGACATTTTCCCAAACGGCGCCTCTTCTACTACCACGTACCATCGCCTCTTTTATCTTAAAAGATCCATCGAAAGATTTAGTTTAATTGGATCGTCTTCTTTCGAAAACATAGATCCCAACAGTCACCTGCATGATCTCCTCCTGGAATTTAACTTTAACCATCCCGAATATTATAAGTACCTGACTGCAGAAGCAAAAAAAGAAATGGAAGGCCTCCCATTACGGGAACAAATGGAATGGCTTATAAAATGGCAAAAGCACATCAACCAGGTACCCGTCCAGCCGGGTCTTATCTATCAGCCTTTAGATATCAGCCTCAAACAACACCTGCACAACTGGATCACTGCAGAAATGAACTACCTGAAGGAACTATCTCAACTCGCTGTTAATAACCCGTCCTCCGAAGAAGCCCACCGCTGGAAAAATTTCAAGATCTCCACCCAGCTTTCCGTCCCCCAATTGGGTAATATCCTAAAGCTACTGGTCAATGGGGGCTTTATTCTCAATGAGAATAAAACAGAGCTCCTGGAGTTTTGCTCCTGTTATTTTTCTACCGTACAGCAAAAGAACATCGCCGCCGGCAGCCTGCGGAAGAATTTTTACGCCGAAGATGCCGCCGTTTCCGAGAGCGTCCGCAGTATCCTTCAGCAATTAATCTCCCACTCTAAAGAGTGATAGTCATTCAAAATGACCTTTATTTTACCATTTTGACAATTTTATTTTCTTAATGTAATCTCATTTACAATAAGTTAAGGGGGTACCGTTACCCCTCCCGCCACTGTTCCCACGTGTTTAATCCCTATTCTTTTGCAGCCATAACCAAACACCGGAACTATGGCAGTAGAGATTATTACACGGGAAGATCTGGCCCTCTTTAAGCGGGAACTTATACAGGAACTCCACGAGCTATTTACCTCCACTAAGGCGCCCGCCACAAAAAAATGGGTTAAATCCTACGAAGTCCGGGAAATGTTGAACATCTCCCCCGGCACGCTCCAGAACATGCGCATTAATGGCACCATCGCCTACAGCAAAATAGGTGGGCTCATTTTCTATGACTATGATGATATCATCAAGCTCATGGAAAAGGACAAAAAATCTGCAGGTAAACCACAACGCGCCCATTAAGTATGCCGGTACAAACGAACTATATCCGGCACCTCAATGCCTTCTTCGCCCAGGGCCGGCAGGATAAACGGTTACACGCTAACCATATCAGCCTTTATGTATCCCTTTTCCAGATATGGAACGAACACCGTTTCCAGAATCCTTTTCCCATCCTGCGCGAAGAAGTCATAGACCTGTGCCATATAGGTTCCGCAAACACCTACACGCAATGCCTGAAGGATCTGCACGTATTTGGGTATATCCTTTACCAGCCAGGACCAAAGCGGGGAGCCCCCAGCCTTATTAGTATCCGGCGCCTGGACAGTGAACCCGAAAAAAAAATTAATACTGCCCAGCTGTCGTTGTTCCCCGGCATTCTTCTCGAAATGCCCTTTCCCTCATGCAGTCACGCCATCATCGGGCAGCCGATTAAAGCACAATCATCCCGAAAAACTGATCCCCGTATCAGCCGCAAAATTGAGACTGCCAGTCGCAAAATCGATACTGTCACCAGTCTCAAAATTGCGACTGTTAATTGCGAAAATGAAACCGGTAACAGTCTCAAAATTGCGACTGTCAATCGCAAAATCGATACTGATACCAGTCGCAAAATCGATACTGGATCAGTCGCAAAATTGCGACTGCCTAATAATAAACAAACAAACAGTAATAAACGAGAGATAGTAAACACGCGCTCCCACGCAAAAAAATCTAAAGATCATGAGCATGAAAATCATTCGCGCAAACCGACAAAGGGGCCCGCCGTGCCGCCGGCTGGCCCCCCACCAGTCCTGGACCAAGTACTGGGGTTCTTTCGGGACACCAGCTACCCGGACATGGAGGGCCGCAAATTTTTCCATCACTACCAGGCCAATGGCTGGCGCCAGGGCAACGGAAACCCAATCACGGACTGGCAGGCGGCCAGCCACAAATGGATGTTAAACGAAAAATTTTTAAAACCAGAAAACCATGATAGCAAACGATCAGCAGACAAACCCGGACGACTCCACGCCGAAGAAGACAAAAGCTACGAGGACCCCTTATAACTACCACGAGCTCCTCCAGGCACTGGAACAACAGGGTAAGACCATTTACGGCGCCCATTTCGCCCTGCAGGACATAGACCGCCCGGTGATCCTTAAACTCCTGGCTTACTTCCTGCAGGACGAACAGGTAGCGCTAACTGAGGGGATAGACCTGCACAAAGGTATCCTGCTCACCGGCCGCGTGGGCTGCGGCAAGACCTCCCTTATGAACATCATGCGCCTGATAACGCAGGAGGCCTATAAACCTATCATTATCTCCTGCAGGCACATTTGCTTCGAGTTCGGCAAAGAGGGGTTTGACATCCTCCGGCGGTACAGTACCAGCTCCTTCTACCCATACACCAGTATCCCGCGGGTATACTGCTTTGATGACCTGGGCCTGGAAACTAACGTCACCTATTGGGGCAGCAGCTGCAACGTACTGGCAGAGATCCTGCTATCCAGATATGACCTTTTTATTTCACACAAAATGATCACACATGTTACTACTAACCTTAATAGCAATGAACTGGAAGGGATATATGGCAATCGGCTGCGAAGCCGTATGCGCGCTATGTTCAATCTTTTTGCTTTTCCTTCCGAAACGACGGACAAAAGGCGATGATAACCCGGAAACGGATCCAGGCGCCGAACTCGAAAATGCGTTTCTTTATCCATCCTTTGTTAAGGAAAAGGGCTTCGACGAACGCGGTAATCTGATACTGATCATCTGCGGTAAAAAATATGTGGTCTATCCATTCGATACCCATATCGACGAAGCTATAAACCTGGCCAGCCGCTGGAGGCCGCATCAGGTCACTTACGATCGTATCGTGCACCTCCGCAGCTGGATCCGGGAGAATCACCAGCACGGCCATAACTTGCCATACAAAGATCTGGAGAGCATGAAATCATGCCGGCATTTCGTGGAGCGGGTGATCCATAGAGAGTTCGCACCGGCCAAACATTTGTTCGTCGAAGGGTATAGATACTGCCTGAAGGAAAACACCAGGATATTCTCAAATCATAGAAAGCAAGGCTGAACGTTCTTCCAGCATTGCTTATTCCAGGAGTCGGAACCAGTAAGGACCGCCTCCTGGAGGCATTTCAGGAATTTTGGTATCGAATTATATAACAAATTAGTGACTCTGATGCATACTATATAGACTACTATTTAACGTCTCATGGCCGAAGAAAATGCCACTGTGAGCCATAACGGCTATTACGTAAATTGTCATATTCCCTCTCATGGCTCACCTCACTTGGATATTTCCTCACCGCTTACCGATCGAGCCACACAATAGCCTTTAGTTCTTTCTATGATTGCAACCTGAGCCAATCCATTGTCTTTACTAACAGCATGTCAGCGAGCAACATTAGGATAGCACCTCTAGCGTCATCCGAGAAAGTATCAGGATAAAGATATTCGAGATACATCAAAAGGTTGCGCCCTTCCAGTAGGCGCAACCTTTTGTCGATGAATAAATTGTAAAAAATAATGTGTTATCATTAGATCTCTACCAGATCAATATTTACAATATCACGGGTAATACTGCTCTTTTTGATGAGGTATTGAAGTGTCCGATAAAAATTACGAATTTCTCTCCGTTCCATTGTCGCCTCTTTGAACGTTTGACCTATATGACGCTTCCCCGAATATAATTCGATCGCCGTATTTAGCGAATTCAACGTAATGGGAACATCTACTAGATGCAATGTTCCGTCGGATGCTTTATCTACATCAACAGAAAAGTCAAAGTCCCTGATTCCGATAGCCTTAATCTTGACCTTTTTCCAACCCTGTCGTAAGCGTTTAGCAGATATCTTGTTGTACATGTCTTCCGTCAAGTCTGTAGGAATCAAGATCGAGAATGTAAAATCTTTGATCAAGACCTCATCTTTGTCATTGAATGTCACTGGGCGCCGATCGTTTTTGCAACGTAACAACTCCGAAACAGCCTGTTCAACGAAGTTTTTAAAGTATCCGTGCGCCATTATTGAGGAAGGCAAGAAGCTAAGATGGAATGTTTTTTCTCGATCAGCGATGTACTTTTTAATTTTGCAGATTACGTCATTTAAGCCATCTTCAAATTTTGGATCGGTTTGCTTGGGAATGAAAGGCAAGGTGATACCTGAAAGGTCGGAGGGTATTTTTACACCTTCTTCGACCACATATAATACTTTTTCTCGCCCTAGGCCACCGGCAAAAAGGCCAAACTCGAAGATGACATTATCACGAGCAGTATCGAACGATTTAGAACGGCTGATAGTAACGTCATCGGCGGTGCCCACCAAAACCGCATAGTCATAGAACGGTATTTGCGATTGAAGATTATCGTAGTTACTAACGTTAAATTCAAATATTGTCGACCAAATGTCTGCTTCTGCAATGTCGGCCATGGCGGCAACAATCTTATCTGCAACGGGCTTCCCTTCTGAAGAGGAACCCACAAAAATTTTCGGTGTAAAATCCATATGTAGTTCAAGTAAGACTGCTGATCAACAATTTCAGGATGATCAGCAGTCAGTCGTTTAATAAGTTAAAATTCTTGATTTCGTCATGAAATTTGTCATGATCTCAACTTCGACATCAGCAATCAACTCGTCTAGATCGTTTTTGATAATGTTTAGTTCACGAACTAGATTCTGGCCTGATAACGGTCTTTCACAGCCGTTAGGGCTTCGTAGGGAGTTACGGAACTCCTCATTGTTAATTATCTTGTGAAGCATTGTCGATACAGCCTTAGCGATTTCTAAGTCCGCGATGGTGCCAGGGGTATATAGCAGCTGATAGTTTTCCATTTGGTGAACGATAGTCGTCAGATGGAAACTACTTAGATTTTCGATCTTTGCAGTTTCACAGTCCTCAACTAATGTTTTTAACAGCCTAATGGCTCGTCTGGATCCATCCGCAGTATCACCTCCTTTTTTATTCACACTACGTATATGAGCAAAAGGATAGTCTACTTTGGCATGCCGGGAACCGATCTTTATTCCGCGGTAGTAGATATCGTTGGTTCCTTCATATTCAGGGGTGTTATGCCAGAATGCAAACACTACATCGACATAACGGCCAAGGTGCTTGTTCTGAATAGTGACGCACTTGTCTTTCTCGGTTACATCATCATATTGTGCCTTCAGTATTTTAACGGCTTGCCTTCTAAATTCCGCAATATCCTGATTAGGGTCAGATTCCGTATAAGGAGAGTCATTGGGCATTCCCGGATGAATAAAATGATATCGTCTAATCAACGCCAGTAAATCTACGTCGCTGACCCGGATGTTTGTATCAGTTTCTACAGAACCTTGCCGCTCATAATCACGCTCGAAGTGTAAGTCTAGACTCGACTCCAAGTGATTTTTTACATTCTGCGAAGCCTGGATGGTTCTTGCATTAGATTTTGGACCAATAGGCATCATCGCTTCAAGTAAATACTTCACTTTTCCCGACAGGGCAGATGTGCTAAAATTTCTAGAAGTGAGCCTCTCATTAAGGAAAGAGTCGAATTTTCTGTTTTGTATGTTTTGAAGACGCTTATTATAGTTAAGTGCCATTTTGTAAGCTGTTAAAATTTTAAAAATAATGTCCCATTACGAAAGTAAGTTTTCGTATAACTGTTTTAAGTGTGATTTCATTAGAAATGAGCAAACACTTTCCCTACCTACAGCTTCCGCTGTATAAGCGTGGGGGAATTTACGGTGATGAATGGAAGAAATACTACTATGTGATCATAGTTTATTTTTTTGTCTCGTCCAGCGTTTATTTGTCGGAGCTAGATTTTGCCGGACATTTTGGCCATCCAGAAAATAATTGTATGTTTGGCCTAACAACCTGAATTTACAATGGGTGAACAGCCCATCTTTATCGCTTCCCCAAGCAGAAAAAAATTTTCGGTTGACGGAGGCCAATGTCAAGGCCTCCATTTTTTTTAATTATAGTTCAGCTCATTGATTAAGGCGTTTGTTTTTTGTCTTATTTCAATTATAGTGTCCTGCAGCTCAGTCCCAGCTTTCAGATATTCATTTGGAAACTTGTCTTTCATTTCCTCCATAAGCATAAAGTAAACAGGCTTAAGTATCACCTTCAAATCGACGCCATCATAACTTTCCTCAAAAAGTTGTAAACATTCAGCATACTCACGCCGTGCTAACATGTGAATCATGAAATCTGTCATCAACTGGGCAATGGTAGCAAGATCTTCTTCACGTTCATCATCATCATCATCATCATCTAAGATGTACTTTATTTTTGGATAAGTAGATTTAAATTTTTCCAATGCTTCGGCCTGGAAGTTATTCCATAACAGGATAATAGCATACCAGATGATACCTTGTGGAGTACTTTTATTAACCTCTGCCTCGTGATCCCTTAGGAGTTGTAATGCAATTCCCTTTTTATCTGATCGCCGCCTGCGATAGATGGCAGCAACTATGCAAAATATTGCTCCAGTAAACCCTAAACGGATGGCCTCCAAAAAATAGATGTCTGATTTTTCGTAGTCACCGGTTTCATCAAAATAGTGCCCGAGTCTGTGAGCACTTTGCCGATCGCCCGCGGCAACACCTTTCATCCAAATCTCTTCTGCTCTTTCCATATCCTTCCTCTCATAAAGGTAGAACGATCCTAAATGGAAGTGGCCATTGGGGCTTTTATTCTCAACTCCTTTTTTAAACAGTGCCTCTGCTGAATCGAGATCCGGCTCCGGTTTCCCGAGCTGTAAGAATGCGAGATTGTCGATGGCTTCCAATTCCCCCGACTTCATGGCGATTTCGAATACTGCTTCAGCCTCACTATCCATTTTCAGACGGCGATAGGCTTTACCCAGTCTTGTGTAGGCTCCTAACATACCCTTTCCTACTTCTTCAAGAGAGAGCTCAAGCGCTTTTTCATATTCTCCCTCCTTGTCGAATATAGCCCATAGCTGAGCGTAAGATTCCTTGAACTTTTTCTTAATGGCCAATCGATGGTACCGTTCGGCCTGTTCAATGTCTTTATGAATATAGTACGCGATATCACCAAGTCTGGCGGCCGCATAGAAATGTTTCGCCTTTAGAGCTATATCGAAATACTGTTCAGCCGTGATTGGGTCATCCAAAAAGTCGTCATACAAAAGACCTAGTGTCAATGAAGCCTTCCCATCCACAGGGTTTATTTCCAAAAATTTTTTGAATGATTCCACCGCCATTTCAAATTCAGCAAGTTCCATATGTAAATACGCCTTAACTGGATAATACGCAGGATCCTTGTTTCCTATTCGTTCGAGGGCCAATTTCGCTTCATCACCTTTACCAAGCTTTATTAGCTCATCAATCTGGCTATAGAGATCTTGTGCGGACAATCGTAATGTTCTGGCGACACGTTGGGGTAAAACTTTTTGAGATTCATCAAATAGAGAATATTTTACTGTCGCTGGCAGTTTTTTACAAGATAGATAGGTGTTTCCCATATCTATGGCGGTTTCTGCGTCAAGAGTACCCTCCTTGAGTTCGTTCAGGTACTCATTGACCCTGCGTACCAACTCATCTTCATCACACCAGATATCGAAAAACCGAACCAGCCATTTAACATTTTCCCTTTCGGCTCTTCTACCATGGCGCATCAGATACCAGATATTGAGGAATCTGTCCTTGATTCTGTAGAGCTTGTTTTTACCTTCCATTTTGACCCTCTCCACAACAGAAAACCTCTCCAGTGCAGAAAGTATGGAGGAAATGTTTTTGCTCTCAATCATTGTATCTCCCGCGATTTCTTTAACCGCAATAGCATCCCAATTCTTGGCTAAAACATCGACAACTTGCAACTGTTGAGTAGACAACCGATTTAACTCACCCTTATAAAGATCCGTAAGATCATCTACTAGTTTGTATAGATCCCGCATAGCTCTGCCAGCCGCATTATCCAAAAATATTTGAAACAGATAAACTATTATACGAGGAACTCCTCCAGTTAAACGCCGCAGTGCTTCCACACGCCCCGGGTGATTTTTTAAGATTGTTTCGATCTCATGCTCCTTTCCATATTCCCGGCCTATTCGCATAAGCAAATGTTCGCATTCTTGTTGGTTAAGACCAGACAATACCAATTTATCAAAGTATGCGAACTTTTCATCATGAAAATCAATGTAACCATCGCTGGCCGCAGTACTCGAACCTACAAAATTGATCAAGCCTTCAGTAGCCAAATCGTCAATTTGTTGCTGGCCCTCTGTTCCAAGCTTTTTAAAGAGCTCGTTAATGTTTTCGACAAAAATGATTAACCGCTTGCTATCATTTTTTAATTGTTGAGTTATTAGAGCCAATATGTCCCGACCATTGACCTTTCGGGTGTTCCGTAATACGTTTGCCTCCCTCACAAGCTGGGGCCAGTCAAACCAATCCTCTCCATACTCGATGACACGTAGCCATAGAGTGAGCGTATCAACGATGTTATATTGCTCTTCTTTAAACATAACGAGCAGAAATGAGCTACTCAAGCCTTCGTCCTCAATTCCATATTTAAGCCGATGCAGCAATGTCGTCTTACCAGAGCCTTTGGGACCGATGACAATGAGATTATAAGGGCTATTATTTGCCAAAGCTTTTCTTGCAAGGCTCAGAAGACGCTCATATTCGCCAAGCCGTACAACAAAGCCCTCGATGAGTCCAGCCTTAGATTTCGCGCCGGAATTATTCTTTAACAATATATCATAGTCCCTTCTCATTTATAATTTTTGCACTGCAAATGTACTGACGATTTTTTTATCGTTATCAATTTGACGATTTTTTTATCGTTAAATAACATATATATATTTATACAACACCTTAATTATTGAAATCTAACAAAATAATCATGAAGTTAAATATGAATTGTTATTTCACATTAACATCTGGAGTTCACATCGCTAATTAAGGACGCCAAAAAGTAAGAAAGTGAAGTATGTAGTATACGCTGTGGACTGTTAAACTAATACGCGCAATAGATCGGTCATAAATGTGTCAAAATGTGAGGTCTGTCAACAATGTGTAATCTAGGCACAAAAAGTTCATGGCAAATGTGCTGCGAATTTCTGTGTAATTGAATATGCCAATTTTGTGTCAGCGACCTCTCAAGCAGCCCAAAAGCGATAATTAAGATCAATGAGCTTGCTCCCAAATTTGATGTCCATTAAACGCCTGCTGCGCTTTGGGATTAGTCTCATCCTCCAGATAGGTCAACATATTCTTCATTCCAGTTTGCACAACCTGGAGCAAGAACCGAACATCCATTGTACATTTATTTATCTCAAAATCAACAAACAATGTATTTGTATCATATGGTGGATATGCAACGCTGCATCGCTCTCTCATAAAAAAGGAATGCATTACACCATGCCTGAAATATTCTTTAATCTTTTGTTTCCTGTCCTCGTTACTCAACTCATTTCTTCCTGCCAATTCAGCAAAAAATGTATGGGCCGAGCTCCCAAAATCATCATCATGTTTTACTTTCATCCACTGCCCCATCATATCAATTACTGAAAAACAAACCATAGCTATCGGTATCGTGCATCTGGAGACATTTATAAGGGTCCTCGACTCCTGGCTCTGCCCAACCCAGTCCCCCGGCGCCTTAGTCGTTTCATTTGTTGTTGTTGAAGACATCGTCGATATTTTTCCATTCGCATCTTCCGCAAGGCTCTTAAGCTTTTCTAAATCATTTTCTATAACGGTCACCATGTATGTGACCTGAGTACGAAAATCATTGTATGACATTACATATAATTTAAACTATTCTCTGCTTATTTTTAAATACTCCGTTTTTCTGAAATCTATTATAAATCTAAATATAAGTAAACAAATGCCCAAAACACTGATATAGAAGCCAAGGTGCGTAATAATTATAGATCTCGTGATCCGGCTTCAGTGCTACTATTTAGCATCGTTGCGTCGCACTCCGTTCATCCGCATTGCTACTATTAAGCAGTCCCTCTTCCCATCTCCATCACCATTCCTCAACTAACCGGGAAAGCGGTCTCACTGCGGTCACGGCAGGCAACCCGACGCGCCAGGTGCCGGCTTAAGTCGCGTTCCGCTCTGTTTCGCTTCGCTCCACATCGCTCCACGCGCCTACGCCTGCGCCTCCTTCGTCGGCGCCACCTGTCACGCGGCTTGCAACTGCCGCTCCCTCCGTTCGGGCAGCTACCGGCGTCTGGCAAAGGCCTTGTGGGCTTTCAAAAAATGTCCTCCAATTTTATCCGGCCTTTTGCCATCCGACCGCTGCCCATATTCGTCCGCCACCCGCCTTGCTGCCCCGGCCTTTCTCTTTTTGATCTGCCGTCCGCTCCGCTCCCGGCTACACTGAGGTCGAAGGCGCGGCCTGCAGTCCCCCGCGCTCGCCGCCCCCCGCACCATGCCTCCCCAGCGGCTCACGCTCCTGGTCCTGCGGCCGGGGCAGCGATGGCGGGGGGCGGCGGGAATCCTATTAAGCGACAGATCATAGCTACCCAGCATCATCCCCTGATCCATCAACCGACGAACAACCTTAGCGCAGACTGAAAGCTAAAATATATCAACTCTGGAAGGATCAGCATATCCTTACCTACAGGCAAAAAACAGCATCGCAAATTTATTGCGGCGTGCCCGCGCACAAAGCCGCCAAAAGGTTCGGCATAAAGCTTTAGTACTAACTCTCAACCACATATCCTGCACCAGCGTCATCAAGCCATCAGCCAGATCAATCCACGCATTTATTCCGCGTTCCTTTTGGCCTGGGCATACGCCGCAAATGGCTGGTCGCTAAGCTGTTTTTTGCTGCTTGTCATTTTTTCACCAACAAAACCTTTTATTATGAAATTGTTCTGGTATCATAAGTCCTCAATCAACGTTTATTTCGGGGAGTTCTTTTGCATTATCTGCGGCATAGGGTTCAATTATTCGCCGAGGCTTGATTGTCACTGCAATAAATGTGCATTTAGCACACTGCAGCACGATCTCTTATTAATACAAGATGAAACCCAGCGGGTGGAAATGAGGGAGAATATGAGGCGGCTCATACATTGTGGTTAACAGGTCGGGGCCAGTAATGCCCGACCTTCAATTAATGTGTATACAGGAACTAACGTCCCTGCATTTCACTATGATATTTTTGCATGGCTGCCTTCAGATCCTTTAATAACAGATCTGGCCTGTCCCAGTACTTTACGCTTAACTTCTCGCGTACCTTCCGTACCGCGGCGACAGCATCATATTTTTTACCTTTTCTCATCTTATACAGACTTTAGAATCTCCCGGGGCGTCCTGATCTCAATAATCCGGTATCCCATACGGGTATTAATGGCGTTATATAGTTTAATCCGGTCGAGGTTTACAATGTGCTTAAAATTCCAGGATGCCAGCACGTCCGCACTATGGAGGGTAGCTAAGGCAATATGCAAGGCATCGTTGTAACTCTTATTACTCAGCGCCCCCTCCGCGATATATGTTTTAGCCAGCCTTACAGCCTTCACGGTACTTTTTACCTCTATCTTATAACACCGGGGCACCTCTGCTAATTGAGCCATCACATCTTTACCAGCTTCCTGCAGCTCCAGTAACACCAGGTCCGACAGCTGTAGTATTTTAAGGCCGGTCTTAAATTCCTTGAAAAGCGCCTGGCTGTGCTCCATAAACTCAGGATCAAAGCAGCCGCCTATAACAGACGTATCTGTATACACTACCATAAAATTACAAAAAGGAAAGGGGGTTAAAAAATGAAGCTGGGAAAACATGACAACCGTTAACCACGGGCGGCCAGCTATAGCCTTCCGACCGCCGTGGGTTAACAATAAAGGGTTAACAAAGCCCTAATACCGGGCAATTTCGCTGAATATCCTGCATCACGCGCTTTCCGCGTTTCTTCGTCTTAAAGTTAATTGGTTTCGGCGGTGCAGCCGGCATCACCCGCTTTATTACTATATGTTCATGCTCTACGTTCACAATTACCTTATCACCAATACTAAAGCCTGCCTTTTGCAGCCACTGACCTGATAATCGTATAAACGGGGAGTGATTGGAGCTGCCGGGCATATAAGATATCGACAACTCACGAGACTTGAAATCAGTTTTCATAAATGGTATAATTATACTACAAATATAACGATTATACCAGTATTGGAAAAGCATAGTAAGGCTTTTTTTGGCATATTTATACTATATATAAGTCATTTATGTAGTATGATATTGCTAAATAATATTGTTCAATATGCTAATACGTCTGTAATTCAATAAATTGTTGGTAGATTAGCAATTGAAATTTTACTTTAATTAACCTGATAACCCAATATCCTGTTATGACCTTCGGCGAACGTGTAGCTATTGTCCGCAAACTTAAAAAGATGACTCAGGCCGAGTTAGGCATACTTGTAGGATACAGCGGTGACATAGTAAGCAAATATGAACGAGGAGTACCAACTCCTTCCATCGATATCGCCGCCAAATTCGCAAAGGCACTAAATACCTCATTGGATTACCTCGTAAATGGCATCGCAAGCCCTGGTAATGAATTAACCGGTGAGCTCCCTGCTCAGCTGCAACAATTCAATCAGCTGCATCCCGATGATCAAGCTCATTTACTCGCCGTGATGGAGGCATTTCTTATTAAAGCTAAATTACAATCACTACTGGGGTAGAATAAAAAGGCCCCCGCATATGCGGAGGCCCTTACACCAAACATCCGAAGGTAACCACACCCTCGCCGGAAACTATTCTGATAAACACTAATCAGCGTCAGTGTCAACTGCTGTCTGGCTTACACCACTCATCACCGTACCTGCGACAGCCAGGTAAGCAGCCACTTTCCCTATAATGGCCGGCAACGCCGCCAGGACGGGTAATCCGAGGACTGCGGAACTAACAGCAGTCAGGATGAGCCCTATATTCCGAACCTTCGCAAAGAAAGGTGGAGTGGGCGCCAATAACCGATCCGTTAATTTCATATGCACTTTTTTAATTGTTAAAAAATACATCCCTTAGAGCCTACCAGCGGATCCCCATCAGGGAGCCGGAGGAGTTGCGGGAGGCGTCCCTTCAGCTATAGCCGTAGCACCTGATACCATCACAATAGCCAGGGCATTGTAGGCACCATTTTTAAGGCTATACAGCGAACCGTTTACCTGCTGGTAGAACTCAATGCCCAGGACAACAAACAGCGGATTTGTGCTGTTTGGAGTGACTTCAATGGACAAGTTCAGTTCAGCCGTAGCGGTGGCATTGATCTCCAGCTGCTCACTGGCAGCGGCACCATACACAAACTGGTCTGCCTCAAAGTTCACCTCAGCGCCGGCCGCCACAATTTTAAAGTGGGTAGCGCCTGCAGGAGCTGCCAGCATATTAACTGGTATGAAAGGAGGTATAAACACAGTCAGCGCACCGGATACGCGGTTAATTGCTGGCGTAAAGGGAGCATAAAGAGTGCCGCCCAGGCGTCCCGCCGGATTAAATTCAAAGCCGCTCAGCAGCTCCGCCTCTCCATCGATCACATTACGTTGTCCGCGGACATTGGTAGCATCCGCACGGATCACCTTCACCATTGCTGCCGTTAGCCGGCTGGCCAGATAACTGTCGCTTGCCGTCAACAGCAACGCCCGGAATGCCGTGCGTAACAGTTTGCTGGCCTTTCCTGCCCTGCCAAACTCACTACCGTTTTCACGGGTGCGCTGGAAGGCAGGATCCGTTGCAATACGGCGACCATCTACGCCACCTTTCTGTCTTGCCAGGTACCCTGCCTTCGTTTTATAGAAGGTTACATTTCCAATGGTACCTTCTAAGGGTAAAATCCCTGTTTGCTTTGCCATCTTAATACAATTTTATTTGAAATAAGGCAGTTTACGTAGCCATGCCCGTTAGGCTTACATCTGCGCAGGATGTTGTAAATTTGCAATTACCACATCAAGCTACGCCGGCATTTTTAACGAGAAAAATTCGCATGCCGTTTATGCCGATAATGAAGAAATTGATCCCAAATCGCATAGTGATTTATGCCCGTGATGTAGAAAATATCACCGGTCGAAAGGGGCGGACAGCTCGTCTGCTCTTGCAGCGTATCCGTAAAATTTATGGGAAGAAGCCGGGACAGTTTGTAACCATCACAGAATTTTGTCAGTTCGCTGGGCTAAAAGAAGAGGAAATAACCTGTTTTTTGGTGCATTAGTACATCGTATCATCTTCCTGTTTAAAGCGCGTTTAGAGTGTTCTGGCACATAAAGGGACGGGGAAGTTCTAGCTGGTAAGGGGCTGGCATGGAAAAACTCCGGCTAATTAATTAGCGCTTGAAAAGCGGATGAGACTTCCATCTCCAATACCATCTTATCTTACTGACAATTAATATCATATATACTGATTTGCCTTACTTTGACGTACATTTTTCGTACCTTTGTGATAGTTAAAGTTCTTTAAAATACAACTAAAGTAAGCTAATCGAGAAGGTGACGAAAAAGGTTACGTAACCTTTTCAATCTCTGGAAATCAGCGATATATAAGGCGTTTGAGGTACTTGTCGTAGTCCCAGCGGGATCACAGAAAAAATAGAAAGCCTTCAAGTCTTTGAATTTGAAGGCTTTTTTGTTCTCCTGTTCTTTATCTCCTATTTTTACTTTCAACTTTAAATGTTGATTACCAGTAGTAAGGGAAGTCCGAGTACCTAAAGGGCATTTGAATCAATCATAACTTTTATTTCGCCAATTTATGGCATTCTCCTTTTCTTCTTTTAAGTAAAGCATGCTCCTTATTTTTTTGTAGTTAGCTGTACAGTTTCTATTATGCTGTAAGCATGTACATAATCCAATCATGCCAATTGCCTTTTTTATTAATGCATCTAGCGGTGATGCTTCAGAATCGTGATAAACCGTTCCGAAGCTGCCAGTTTCTCCCTTAATACGTCCTCACTCACAACATGGCGGTGTATAGATTACTTCCCCACTGGCAGGAAGAACGATACTGTCAATACCCCACATAGTTGAGTGAACACTTGGCTTTTATTTACTTTTACCGCCAGCTTATTTTTATTTTTTGTCGCTTTAATTCCGTTTTCATGTCGTTGGTGGTGGTTAAAAAAAACAGGTACAGCGGCGTTTTTATGTCTTCCACTTTTATGGTTTGCTGGTCATCGGTATAAAATTGTTGAACGGTTCTACTGCCAGTTACAGTATAGTCGTTTACAATTTTCACCTCTTTATCAAAAGAACTCCATTTCTCTTTAGGCTGATAAGACCAATTTGACCAACCCTCCGTGCTAATCGCTATTTCTTTGTCTTTATTATAATTTTCCTCTGTCATAGTTTCGCTGAATAATTTTTCCAGATCAGGTACCGGCTCATCGTCTTTCAGTCGGTACATACTGTCTGTAAAATCGGCTTTAACAAACACACCTGGTGTACTTTGCAGTGTTACTTCTACTACAAATGGCTTTCGTTGCAGTTGAATTTCGTTTTTGTCAGGCAGGTAGGTTTTGCCATCCTGGATAATTTTTAAGCTTACCTGTGCAGTTTGTGCAGTAATGTTATGTGTTACCAATAAGGCAACAAAACAAATAATGGTGAATTTCATATGACGGATTTTATTATCTGACCAAAACATACTTAAAAAAGTAAAAGTCCCGTAAAGTATCATCCTGCAGCTCATCTATATTCAGGTCGTAGTAAAGAGTTCGAACTTTACACCCATGGGGTCACAACAAGAAGATTCAACAGTATCAAAGCCGGCTACAAAGCTAAACCACCCCAAACCAGTCTGAATGGAATAGTGTCCAATCAATTCGGGTACACACCATATTTTGCTTTGTACTCTTCCCTGTTCTCAGGTTCTCCCATATTACCATAAAATGGGTGAGGTGAATTTTGCCGTTGTTTTTCTTTCTCCTCTGCTCTTATAGAGCGCTGTTCATTTCTCATGGTTTTCCATTTCATCTGTGCGGTTTTCTTCAGCATCTCTGCAAATTGCTTTCTTTGTTCTTCTGTAATCAGTTCAAATACCTTTTTGAAATCATCTGTATTTGAATCGTGCATCAGGAGGAGCGCCTTCAGGTGGCTATCACTGAGAGGGCCTTGAATATCAGGAAAGAGATCTGACATAGGTTTCTATTTGTAGGTATAATTTTAACTAAAATTACATTATCATCAAATATTTAACTGAGTGACAAAACAATAGATACTTTATCTCACATGTCTTGAAATACCACACTTTAATGGATCGAGCATTAGGATTTCTATTTAGCATCGTTGCGTCGCATTCCGTTCACCGGCATTACTACTATTGAGCTATTCTGGCCTGACCCACAGATGGCTGGAATCAGTAGCAATATCATACACAGTTATTTCACGACTTAAGATATCGACTGATATCAATTCAGCTGTTGTAAATACTGTACCTTCTCCGTTAAAGCTGTCTGCACCTAATCGTACGCTAACATACCCACTGGTATCTGTTTTTTCGTACCCATCATACATAAACACAATAGAGCTGTCCTTAACAAATAACTTCACCGTTTCATTTGTTGATAGTTGTATATAACTGCGAATGGTATCACCCAACCATGGAAACTCTTTATTTATCACAAAATAGGTGCTATCCGGAGGAATGGGCGCCTTTTGCACCCAAGTGGTATCTTCAATGGGAGGCGTTTCTGTTGGGGATACAATTGCATCTGATTTACTACTGGTTACATTATTACTGTGACAAAACGTAAACAAGAAAGGTATAAAGAGAACGAAAACATGTTTCATAAATATGGGATATATACAATTATCATCTTCAAATATATACTTAATAAATAATATAAAAAAGTGTCAGCAAAAAATTATAAGCATTATAAATATGGTTTTTGGAGGGGCTTATTAAAAGGTAGTAGCGTATCCCTATGACAACATCAGATTTAATCTTTAGCGTTTTTCGCTTAACCATATTTAGCCGATCCTTGATTTGCATACAACTTTCAGGGCTTTGCATACAGCTATTAAAGTGTTCTTAGCGAACTTTGACCTATTAAAATAGTTAGTATGGTAATGAAGAAAATAAATTTGGGAAGCGAAGGTTTGGTTGTACCAATTATAGGTTTGGGCTGTATGGGTATGACGGGTTTTGAAGAAGGAAATATGTATGGAGAGGCAGATGAGCAAGAAGCTATTGCCACCATTCACAGATCGCTCGAATTAGGCGGCAATTTTTTAGATACTGCTGATTTGTACGGCCCTTTCAAAAATGAGCAGTTGATTGCTAAAGCAATATATGGTAATAGGAACAAATATATTATCGCGACAAAATTCGGCTGGGAAATAGATGATAACAACAAAGTGACCTGGGCTATTAATGGCAAAAAAGAGTATGTAAAAAAAGCGGTGGAACGTTCTCTTAAAAACCTTAACACGGCGTATATCGATTTGTACTATATGCACCGACTTGATAAAAACACGCCCATCGAAGAAACCATTGAGGCGATGAGCGAGCTGGTGAAGGAAGGAAAACTGGGTTATCTCGGACTATCAGAAGTATCTTCAGAAACTGTAAAAAGAGCTCACGCGGTTCACCCGATTACAGCGGTACAAAGTGAATATTCTTTATTTGAGCGAACAACTGAACAACGTGGCATACTGAATACTCTGAATGAACTTGGGATAGGTTTTGTTGCTTATTCCCCATTAGGACGTGGTTTTTTATCAGGACAGATACGAACCATAGATGACTTGCCGGAAAATGATTTTCGCCGGGCAATTCCACGTTTTCAGGAAGCTCATTTTTACAAGAATATTGAGTTGGTTAAGGCAATTGAGGTAATGGCCGAAGAGAAAAAAATAACCACATCACAGTTAGCACTGGCTTGGATTATAAATAAGGGCATCTTACCTATTCCGGGCACCAAACGAAGAAAATATTTAGAGCAAAACATAGCTGCCACCGAAATTGAATTAAACGAAGCTGATCTGTCGAAACTCGAAAGCATTGTGCCGTTGGGTACTGATACCGGCAATCCATACGATGAGTTTAGTATGGGGCTTATTGATTAGAGTATTTATACGATTGCATTTAAGGATGCAACCACTACTCTTCACATTAAAATGTTTAAATTAACATTATGAATGCCATCAGATCAGTCTCAGAATTTCACCGGTTACTCTCTTTGCCCGAGCCACGCCACCCATTGGTAAGTGTGATCAACCTCGCCGAAAGTATTTTCCTGGAAGATGATGTATGGAAAGGTTTTGTGAATAGATTTTATTGTGTTGCCCTCAAAAGGGAAGTCAAGGGTAAAATACGATATGGTCAGCAGCATTATGATTACAATAAGGGTGTTCTGAGCTTTACTGCACCTAATCAAGTTCAGTACCTGGATCTGAACAACCTAGAATGCGGGTCAGGTTACCTGCTTATTTTCCATCCTGACTTTTTGCTGGCCCATCCTCTGGCAAGTAACATCAACAGTTACAACTTCTTTTCTTACGCCGTAAATGAGGCTCTGCATCTTTCTGCTGAAGAAGAAGATGATCTTGTTACAATATTGAACAAGATCGATAAGGAATGCCTGCATATTGATAAATATACTCAGGAAATTATCCTATCGCAAATTGAGTTGTTGCTCAATTATTCCAATCGATTTTACGAGCGGCAGTTTATCACCCGGAAAAACTACAATCATCAACTGCTTGCCAAATTTGAACGCCTTGTTGATGAGTATTTTGACAGCAGTACAACAAAGCAACCGGAACTATTAACGGTACAACGCGTGGCCGAACTTATGAGCCTGTCTCCAAACTACCTGAGCGATCTACTGCGCATGCATACAGGGCAAAATACACAACAGCATATACATCAGAGGTTAATTGAAAAGGCGAAGGAAAAACTCTCGACTACAAATTTATCGGTAAGTGAAATTGCTTATACATTAGGCTTTGAACACGCACAATCGTTCAGTACGCTGTTTAAGAAGAAAACCAGCTTGTCACCGCTTGAGTTCCGGCAGGCATTTAACTGATAATTAAGATGCACCCATGAGACTCACATAATAAGAGTAGACCAATTAAACATCCATTAAATCACTTAAAAGCTATTCTTGCAATAACGTTATCTAAAATATTAACCATTAGGTTTAATTATGTAGTGCAATATTATGCTTATTACCAGTGTATATCTTGGGAAATAATAGGGGCCGGAGTCTCATTTACTTATCAACTTAAGGTACACCACCGCTTTAAGTAGCGCTTCTTTTCTGTGGCGTGAAACAGGAAGCTGTTTGCCATCAATAAAAACCCGCCCGCCTGAAATAGCATCAATTTTACGAGTGTTGATCAGGTAGGATTGATGGATCCTGAAAAAAGAGTCTTTAGGCAGCATTTCCTCCAGGGAGGTCATAGTTTGATGGATAATGAAGGTCTTTTCTTTAAAATGCAGTTTCAGGTAATTCTGCATTCCTTCCACAAATAGAATATCCTCCCAGATAATTCTCAGAAAGGTGTCTCCCTGCCGGATATACATATCGGAATCCGCCCCTTCCTTACTATTTTGTAAAATGAGACGGGATTGGAATATACTCAATGCCTTGTTTGCTGCCTGGAAAAAGCGCTGAAACTCTAAAGGCTTCATCAGGTAATCCACCACATTCAACCGAAAGCCTTCCAGTGCGTGCTCGGAGTAAGCAGTGGTTAAGATGGCAAGTGGAGATTTATCCAAAGACTGTAAAAACTCAAGTCCGGAAAGCATCGGCATATTGATATCCAGGAACATAAGGTCAATATCCTTCGCTTTCAGGATCTCCGTTGCTTTTATGGCAGAGGTGCAGGTATCTGCAACCTCCAGGAAATCCAACTGGTTAATAAAGTTAACCACCCCCTTTATGGCGATCGGCTCATCATCCACGACGAGGCACCTTAAAAGCGGGCTGCTTGTTTGTTTTGATATTATTTCTCCCATAACACCTATAATTTGATAACCAGTTTAGTATAATAAGTTGTTTTAGCGTCTTTGATCATTAAATCGTAATGCGCTCCGTAAAGAATTTCTAGACGTTTCTTCGCATTTTCAAGTCCTATTCCCGAAACGGGGTCTTTTTCCTGTTTAATGTCTGATTTAGAGTTTTCAACCTCTAAACAAATTGAATTAGCTGTTTGTTCCAAAGATATGTTCACATAAGCCATTTCTGATATACCCCGGGCCACATGTTTGAAGGCATTTTCAATAAAGGTGATTAATAATAAAGGGGGGAATGCTTTATGGTTATCCTCGATCTTCCACGAACAATTGATGGTCAGCTCATTTCCCCATCTCACTTTTTCTATCTCAATAAAGTCTTTTAAAAATTGCACCTCCTGCGCTACGCTTACCTTGCTGTTTTTGTCACTATCCAGTTGATAACGCAGTATCTTGGAATACCTTATCAGCAATGAAGATGCCAAAGCTACATCCTCCTGCATCAATATATTAATGTGGTTCAATACATTGAACATGAAATGGGGGCTGATCTGTTGCTGAAGTATCTGTAATTGGGATTCAACCAATGCTTCGTGCAATTTCATGCTTTCCTCATGGAACCTCAACCCACAAAATCCGAAATTCACAAATAAAGCCACCACCAGTGCATTTATATACATAATGCTGAAGAGGTTCCTCCCTAACAAGAGTTCAGACGGGGGAAGAAAGCCGCTTTGTTCCAGATAAAGAAAACCATGTAGAACAGCCGGTATAAATAGGGCAGATATCGCTGATACCAGAAAAAACTGTCCGGCAAACAAAAGCATCCGCTGTTGTCTCATTGCCTTTTGCAACAGGTTTTTGCTCAAATAAGTGGTGAACGGGTATAAACATGACATGATGCAGATTGCCAGCAAACCACCTTCCAGCATAGAGGAGTCCGGTATATACCGGAACCAGAAAACAATGGTCAGAAAAATCCAGATCAAAATTACAAACCGGTCATATTTTTTTAACAGCGTCATGCGGCAAAGTTAAGGGTAATAGTCTACAGCCTGATTACCAGGCGTCAAAGCGAAACGCCTATCGGTCAAAATAATTTCTATCATGCAGCTACCTGCTTCATCTTTGTTCCAGTGGACGCCAAAAACGTCTGGTTTAATGGAAACAGTTTATTTAAAAGCTATGAGATCATTATTGATATGTGTGTTTATTATAGGTGTTGCTTCTACAAGAAGCAATGCACAGGCCTTTTTAAAGACCGAGTATTTTGGAACATCGGGCTATCAGATGACGGAAGGCGATTCCAGTCGGCGGATAGGAAATAGCAAAGGCTCGGCCATTGTCTACCAGGCAGGTATCAACATTCCCCTGTCCAAAAAATTAAACGAATTGAATCGTCCAACCATGTGGTCTATCGGTGTTGGGGGAGCCTATGTTGGTCTTAACAACAAGAATTTTACCGCACCGTTGGTTGTCGACAAGGTTCTAAATATAGGTGTGAGTTTGAATTACCAGCGGCCATTAAATGACCGGTGGTCGCTCAGGACGGGTGTCGGTGGCGGAATCTTTATGCCCACTACTGATCTGTCGCAAATAAGGTTCAAAAATGTATTGGGCAGCGTTAGCGCGGTATTTATCCGTCATTTAAAACCCAACCTTGACCTGGGTGGTGGCCTTGCTCTAAACAACTCTTTTGGATTCCCCATGCTATTTCCCGCTTTTTACCTTAACTGGAGAACCTCAGGACGTTATTCGGTACAGGCTTCACTAAGGGATGGCCTTGAAGTGTCGGCGGGCTACCAGTTTAATACAAACTTCAAGCTAAACCTGGTGATGGAGGTTAACGGGCAGATGGCCTTGCTGGAGCAGGAAGGAAAGGATAAAATATTCACCCATCAATATGTCGTCTTCGGATTACGCCCGGAAATAAAGTTAGGGAAACGCGTGACCATCCCTCTCACTTTCGGCTTAAATGCTACACGTACCGCACAAATAACCGACAGGAGTTTGAAGACAATTTTTCAGGATAAGGGATATTCCTTCCGGGGATCGCTTTACGCCGGAGCAGGGCTGCAATTTAGATTTTAAGGGCAATTGATCAGGGTGGAAAATGACCGCCAACGGCTCAAGGAAGACCTAGATTATTTTAAAAAACACCTTCAAAGGAAGGTTAAAGAGAAAAACATAATTTAATACATTTGCAGTAATAGTTCTTTGCTCTAAAAAACAAACAAATACCATCAACCAACGAGGGTAGGAAAAAGGGTTGGCTATAGATGGTTGTTTGAAAATACGCTCCGTAGCAAGTTCCCGTAGGGCTGAAATTCTCCCAGCGGGATCACAAAAGGCATTCTTTAGAATGCCTTTTTCGTTTATATATGCCACTGTAGCGGTTTTTGAAAAATTTCCATATCAAAGGATGTCCATCTCTGGCAAACTCCGCGGAAATGATGTTGCCTGCCCAACTACCAATGTATCTGTTATTTCCCGTGAAGTCACCTCCACCCCCTGCCGTTTCCTGAGCAGGTTCCCTGGATCGCAATTCGCCTTCCTCTTAAGCGTTGGGTTAACAATTGAAATTCTTAGCCCGGCGACCCTGATTTTCATTACTTGTCACAGGACAAGTGGTGTGGGTTTTATTTCCCCTTCCTTTGCATTGTAATAAACAACTAACATTATGCAAAGCGAAAAAAATAATAACCAGGAAGATTTAAATCCGGCATTGAATAAAAGCAGCAGCACAATCGTAATTGTTCACGGGGCCTGGTCTTCCGCAAACGATTGGCTCCATGTTGCGAGTCACCTGATGTCCCATGGCAATAAGCTGATCACAGTAAATCTTCCTGGCCACGGAAGTGATGAAACACCTATTTCAAACATCAGCCTGCAGCTTTATGTCTACGAAGTCTTAAAGGCCATCGGCGACGAAAGGGATGTCACTTTGGTCGGTCATAGCTTCGGTGGAATAGTTGCAAGCCAGGTAGCGGAACTGATCGCACCGCAGATAAAGAAAATAATTTATATCGCCGCTTTTGTTCCCCAAAATGGAGATAGTTTAATGTCACTGGCTCAATCTGACAAACAGAGTCATGTGGGTAGAAACCTTATCGTGGACGAGAACGCAGGTCTTGCCAGTATAGTAAGGGAAGCTGTTACGGACGTATTTCTGGCCGATGCACCCGCACATATTGCGAAATACGTTACCGATAATCTCAGGCCTGAGCCCCTTGTTCCGCTGGCCACACCGGTGGATTTGACCCATGGCAATTTTGGAAAAACCCCCAAAGTATATGTTCACAGTCAGCATGACCACACCATTGGCTATTCACTACAACAAAAGATGGTAGAAGATGCCGGCATTGTCAGAACGTACTCATTGCCATCCAGCCACACTCCCTTTATCGTATTCCCTCAATTACTATCAGATATTATAACCGTGGAAGCCAATTGACTCACAACTAATAACAACATAACACTACAATAAAACAATCATGAAAAAGTTAAAATTGATCCAATTCCTTACTGTGGTCTTTATATTCATCTTATCCTCTTGCTCGAAGGACGATAAGCCACTTCAACAATCCAGTAATTATGTACTTGTTCATGGGGCCTGGCAGGCGCCTTACGCATGGCAGACAGTTAAGAATAATCTCGAAAAACAAGGGAATAAAGTCGTTGTTGTCGAGTTGCCGGGACATGGTGATGATCAGACAATCCCCGGTACGATTACTTTAGATGTTTATAGAGATAAAGTGATAGACGCCATCTCTAAAATGAATGGTAAAGTTATTCTGGTAGGCCACAGTCTTGGCGGAATGATCATTTCATCTGTGGCAGAGGCCATTCCTTCGAAAATTGAAAAACTGGTTTATGTGGCCGCCTACCTGCCGGTTTCTGGCCAAACCCTCGACCAATTGGCACATACGGACCGCGATTCTCAGCTTGTCGATAGCGTTCTCATTTTTAACAATGCAAATTATACGGTGGATGTAAAGCACGACCATATTGTAAATCTGTTTATCCAGGACGGTACTCCCGAAATTCAGCAGCTGGTACTGCAGAATTACCGCACAGAGCCGCTTATTCCATTTATAAATCCTGTTACATTGACTGAAGGAAATTTTGGATCGGTTAAAAAGGTTTACATCAAAACTTTACAGGACCATGTTATATCGCCATATCTGCAAGATAAAATGATCACAGCGGGCGTAGTTAAATCTGTATACCAGATAAACACCGGACATTGTCCATTCCTTTCACAGCCCGATGCGCTGACATCACTTCTTACTCAGGCAGCAAACAACTAGTATAAAACGAATAAATACATAAATCATGAAAAATATCTTTCTCTTTGTAACAGCACTTTTGTTTTCCACATTCACAGCATTTTCACAAACTGCAAAATCCAATAACAAGAGCACTATCGTGATTGTGCATGGCGCATGGTCGTCATCCGCTGACTGGCAGCACGTTGTTGACGATCTGACTGCATCCGGTAACCCCGTCATTGCCGTTAATCTTCCCGGGCATGGCAGCGATAAAACGGCTATCCCGGCGATCAGCTTAAAATTATATGTGGATGAGGTTAAAAAGACCATCGGTGACAAACAGGATGTAGTTTTAGTAGGCCACAGTTTCGGCGGTATCGTTGCGAGCCAGGTAGCAGAGGAGATCGCACCACAAATCAAAAAGTTGATCTATGTTGCGGCTTATGTGCCTAAAAATGGCGAAAGCCTTCTTTCCCTGGCTCAAACTGACAGTGAGAGCCATGTTGGTAAAAATCTTGTTGTTGATAAGCAAGCAGGGATTGCTTCAATACGCAAAGAAGGGGTAGCCGATGTTTTTCTCGCCGATGCGCCTAAACAGGTGGCTGATTATGTAAGCAATAATATTAAACCCGAACCTTTAGCGCCTTTGGCTACTCCAGTTACACTGACAGACACAAAGTTTGGGAAAATTGATAAGGTTTTTATTTACAGCCTTAATGACCATACGATCGGTTATACACTTCAACAAAAAATGGTCAGGGATGCGGGTATCCAGAGATTATATTCCCTTCCGTCAAGCCATACTCCTTTTGTAATGTTCCCGCACGTTTTAGCCCAGATCATTGAGCTGGAAACAAAGTAACAGGCAGCTCAAGTAAAAATTCTTTCGGCGTTAAGGACCATTCGTTCCAAAGCTATCTTTCAATAATTGATGGTCCTATTATAAAATTTATCAGTTAATATATCAGACAAATGAATACGAAAGAACAAAGTTCCGCTCAGCAGGAATTTAATCATCAGACAGCACCTACCAGGTCAATAATGGTAAACGGACTGGATTTTACCTATCGCTCCTTCGGCAAGGAGACTGAAATACCGGTTGTGTTTTTGCAACATTTCACCGGGAATATGGACAATTGGGACCCCGAGGTCACGAATGCGATAGCCGCCAAACACCGGGTAATTCTTTTTAACAACCGGGGAGTAGGCAGCTCCAAAGGAACTACTCCAGACAATGTTCTAGCAATGGCACAGGATGCAGTAAGTTTCATCCAGGCGTTAGGGTATAATAAAGTTAATCTTTTAGGGTTCTCTTTGGGTGGTTTCATCGGCCAGCGGATTGCGGTGGACTATCCTGAGCTCGTACATAAGCTGATATTGGCAGGTACTGGGCCATTGGGTGGAAAGGGCATTGCACAGCTGGAATCACACTTGCAAAAAGCTTTTGCAGATGGCCCGGACCGGGTATTGATCAACTTGTTTTTCAGCAAAACACCCACCAGCATTAAAGCCGGCGAAGATTTCCTGGGAAGATTGGCTGAAAGGGAGATAGACAGAGATACGCCGAGCAGCCAGGAAACCATCACCAATCAAGCCAAGGCCATTGTAGGATATGGTTTGGCAACAGATGAAGGTTACAGGCTGTTACAGTCTATCCAACAACCAGTACTCATCTTTAACGGTAATGAAGACATTATGGTCGATTCTATTAACTCCTATATCATGCTTCAGCATATCCCTCAGGCTAAACTGGTGCTCTGGAGTGACTCCGGCCATGGAGGCATTTTCCAACACAGGAAGGATTTTGTTGAGCAGGCAAACACGTTCCTGTTGAATTAAGTAAATATTAAATGATGATACCGGTTGCTGCGCTATCCGGACGAATGGCTTTAATCAGACAAAGACAAGTAACGTCATGCCTGGAAAGCTAGCCCAAGGCAGCAGCAACCGGTATCTGTAATTCATTTTTATACTGGTATATAACTCGCGGGGACATGGACCATATTGGGCCGTGGTTCGCATTTTTTTTATTACTACGATAATCCATAGTAACTTTCGTAAAATAATTTGTAATGGATAAGCAGGGGCTAAAAAATTATATTATAAAAAATCTGTCATTCCCGGACCGCACATTAGATCGGGTGGTTGAATATTTCCAGGAGCTTACTATTTCGAAAAACGAGTATTTTCTTATGGAAGGAAAGATCAATGATTGTTATTTCTTTTTGCAGAGTGGGTTTATGAGAGCTTTTACACATGATACCGATGGAAACGAAGTAACTACCAATTTCTATCAAAGAGACAGTGTGGTATTTGAAGTATCCTCTTTTTATTTGAAAACGCCTTCAACAGAGAATATTCAAGCGGTGACAGATTGTTGGGGTTTTGCAATTACCTACGACCAGCTGAATTTGCTATTGCATACGATTCCAGAGTTTAGGGCATATGGGGTAAAGATGCTGGCCAAAGAATATGTGCTGTTTAAAAAAAGGGCCCTTGAGCTGATCAATCTGAGCGGCGAAGCTCGTTACGAAAATCTTATGGTCAATAATAAAGAGGTGTTTCAATATGCCCAGCTTAAGCAGATCGCTTCTTACCTGAATGTTACCGATACATCATTGAGCAGGATCAGGCGTGAATTTTCAAAAAAATAGATCGATTAATACTTGGACATATGAAAAGGGCCATCCTGATTTTTCTGCATAGCGATAGTGTCATTTTTCCGATTATGCTGGTAAACGCCTATCGGCTCATATCTGGAGAGGTAAATGGCATTAAAGGCAATTCATGTTTGATACCGGCACACGTCAGGCGCTTAGCATAAATCATAATTACGTGAACCTTCCTCATAGAAAAGAGGTGCGGAAAGGAGCTGCAGGGAGCGGACAATCATTTATGATAAACGTGAATGATACGATATCCACGGTCAAATTCAGCAATGGCGTGACATATAATAACCTTATCAATGTTGAGAGCAGCAACTATGGCTGGCTGGAGAATAAAGTTACGCCGGATTTTCTCGGCTTTATCGGATATGATTTTTTTTAAGGGATATATCCTTAAGCTTGACTATCTGAAGAGAAAAATTACATTTTATAAAAACACACCACAACGGAAATTGTCAAAGGATTTTCTGCGTGGCGAAAAGCTATTTATTGGCCGTTGTCAATTTCGAGATCAGGAACTTGCCTAATCACCCGCTGGTTAAACTTAAAGTAGGAGATACCGAAAAATGCCAAAAACCTTTATTACCCTTTCTTTTGCAGCATTTTCAAGCACTATGGTTTGTGCGTTTAGGGGGTTGACCAAAAAAGGAAATTGTTGTGGCAACAATGCCAATGTATTTTCATCAAACAGCAGTTTGAAATATTTAAGATCGTCTGCTTTAGCGGGTGGCGTAAAAAATTGATTGGGCATTGCAAAAAGCAGATGCCCATCAGTAAGCGTAAAGTCTTGTGAGTCTATATTATAGGTAATTGAACCGCTTTCAATTAATATAATGAAATAAGAAGATAGTCTGCGCGGTGGCAGCTGTTTTTTTTGATTATCAACCGGAAGATAAGGATTGTCGTTTGAGCGCATCTTTATTCCCAGCTCATCATGCTGTGAGTCCTCATGTTTCCCTTTTTGTTCTTGCATATTATTTGCTCGAGGTTTGTAGAGTGTCGTCATATAATGACCACTAACCTGTGATCAGGTTATTACAAAATTCGCACTCTTTTTATATTTTATATCATTTTTTTTATCCCTTGAAGCGTATAGTTGTAAGTAGATCACCTTTTCGCTGGCTTCATGAAGGAATATCTCAAAAAAAATTGTGCAATCTATACGCTGTTTTGTATCTTTCTAACAAAATGACCTATGAATAAAAGGATTTCATTCATTCTTTGTGTGTTTTTATTATCGTGTATCTCTGCAACTTCCCAAACCCTGCAACAAGTAACGGATTCAGGAAATACAACTACAAATAGCATAAATATTAGTAATGCGCAAGGGCTTAGCATTGGTGTTGATGCTTCAACCGGATATACTACAAAAGCCCACTTTATAAGACCACTTAATGCAGGTTATAGAACTGTACGGTTTGACTGTTCTTCTGTTGATGCTAGTGGGGGATGGGAATTTTATAATTCCAGTCTTAACAAATCTTTGATGTACATCAGTCAAGGCGGAAATGTTGGTATTGGCGTCGTTGATACTAAGGGCTTTAAGCTTGCAGTTGGTGGTAGTGTGATTGCTGAAAGAGTAAAAGTAGCGTTGCAAAGTGGTTGGCCGGACTATGTATTTGACTCAATTTATACTTTGCCTTCGCTGGAAGAAACGGAATGTTATATTAAAAAATTCAAGCATTTAGCGGAGATTCCCTCTGCTAAAGAGTTGGAAAAAAATGGGTTAGATTTAGGTGAAAACCAAGCTAAATTGTTGAAGAAGATCGAAGAGCTGACATTATATTTAATCGACCTTAATAAGAAATTAGAGTCGCAGCAACAACTGATATCTGATCAACAACAGTTGATAACAGAGCAGGGGATGCAGATAGAAGAATTAAGGAAGAATCAATAAAGGTAAACATAGGTTATAAAGTTCGTGTTCTCGATGGTCGAGGAGGTTATCAAGCCACAATAACCCAATCTAAAAGGCAACAAAAAAGGTTACACAGCCCGATCCAGAATCTGTGTAACCTTTTTTCACCGAAATGCTTATCTACACTGCACCTTATAAAATATCGCGTGGATATCTTTCTCTTTTGACATCATCAGCGAATTCGCTAAATTGCGGGCACTATGTTCTGTCTGACCGTTCCGGTCTCAAAAAGAAAACTATGTTAAGGGTGGTTCTAATTGGCCTGCTATCCGGTTTATTGATATCTACTGAAGCCCGGCCCCAATCTACAGTGCAGCCGGAGGTGTCAGCGTATTCCTATTACCCGCCAGATCAGGATAAAGCATCCTGGCAACGGCTGAATTTATGGCTTAGTTCCACGTATCTCTATATTGCCAAAGAAGCCCTGACTGACCAGGATAGTTGTTTATTAATAGCCGGCCATTATCTGGGCCTGAGCCGGTTTTCCATATTGGCAGAAGGATTTGGGGATGAAAAATTGCGGGAGCAATCAAAATGGATCGATCAGGGCGATCCAGGCACAGGCATTCGTTTTCTGTCAAAAGCAACCGGTAAAAAACATTTGCAATTATTGTTGCTGCTTGGTTCTTATTACGCCTTCCAACCCGCCGGTTATTCCCGGTATAAAGACAGTGTTGAATATTTTTTAAATAAAGCGATAACGGAAAGTAAAACGTTGAAGGATGAAAGATTGCATCTGTTGGCGCTTTGCCTGCTGGGAAAAATATATCTGCAGGCTTGCGATGATAGAGGCGACTCCATCTATCATCAACTGATAGCACAATGCAGGAAAACAGGCGATAAAGCAGCAGCAGCCAGGGCAATTGCCTATCGTGGTATATACACGGCCCCCAGACAAACCACCTTTCAAAGAAAGTTATCCGATCTGCAAGAGGCTGCGGACCTTTATCACAGCATGGGCGATATTGAAAATGAGATCAATATGCTGATGGACCTTGGGTATGTGGTGATGGCCGCAGGCCAGCATCAAAGCGCCTATGATTTTTTCTCGAGAGCGCTATCACTGGCTACGTCCATCCAATATCCATATACCCATTACATTACGGAGGCCCTTGCCAATATCACCATGTATCAGGGGAAATTCGGAGAACCACTACGGTATATACATCAGGCAATTAAAGTTGCCGAAAACTGCCGCGACAGCGTCGGGTGGGCGCTTTTTTACGGCCGGCTGGCGCTTTTATATGATGTTGAGGGCAGACAGCAGGAGGCGGCAGACATGGCACAAAAATCAATAAAGCGATTTATTATAGATCGCAATCCGGCCGTATACAATATTGTGCAGGTCGTAATTGATTTTATGAATCAGCAAGGCCACGCAAGAGAAGCGCTCGATCTTGTATTCAATATTTCAAAAGAGGTGAATGCTCCCGTGAGTATGTCAGATCTGTTTTATTATCATTCAGCGCTCTCTACGTGTTATTCAGCCTTGAAAAAGTTGGATTCAGCGGAAATACATATCAAAAAGATGGATTCTCTTGAGACGGAGGCAGAAGTTATCCGGGGACCGCTAAGAAGAGGAGCGGTCAACGAACATTACGCAATGCTTTTCTTTCAACGCGGGCAATATCAAAAGGCAAAAGAATATCTCGAAAACCACTTCGAAATCGTTTCTTATGGCCACCGGACCCTGATGAATGACCTGGCAATCTACCGTTCGCTGATCGATACAGATTCCGCGCTTGGTAATAAAGATGCAGTAATATCCCATTATAAGGAATACATAAAATTGCTTGATTCCAATTTCACGGCTACAAAAACACGACAGGCAGAAGAGCTCCAGATCAGTTACGAAACACAGGAAAAAGAAAGCCAGATCGCTGCGCTGAACCAGGACGCAAAACAATCAAAACTTATAAAGAACCTCACCCTTGCAGGTATTGTCGCAACAGGGATCATTGTAGTGTTGTTATACCGCCAAAACCGTTTAAAGCAAAAGAGCAATAAAATAATTACCTATAAGAATGAACAACTGCAGCACCTGGTAGCGGACAAAGAGTGGCTATTAAAAGAGATACATCACCGGATCAAGAACAATCTCCAGGTTATCATGAGCCTGCTCGATTCACAATCCAGGTATATAGATAATGATGCAGCGCTCATGGCTATAAATGACAGCCAGCGGAGAGTACAGGCCATATCCCTGATCCATCAGAAGCTGTATCAATCTGAAAATACTTCCTCCATCGATATGCCTCATTATATAGATGAACTGCTTAGTTACCTGCAGGACAGCTTTGATACCGGCAATCGTACCATCATAGAGCAGGATATTGAACCCTTGCAACTGGACGTGGCGAAAGCCATTCCGCTGGGCCTGATCATAAACGAAGGTATTGTAAACGCCATTAAATATGCATTTCCCGGAGAGCAGCAAGGTATTGTACGGATCAGTTTGAAATATAACGGGGCCGGTCATTTGGCGCTCAATATATCAGATAATGGTACAGGCCTGCCTCCGGACGTTGATGTGTCAAAACGGGGCTCACTGGGGTTCAGTCTGATGCGTGGTCTTGCCAGACAACTAGATGGGGTTTTTAATATTGAAAGCAACAATGGTCTGCATATATCGGTCCGGTTTAGCGCTCTAAATAACCAGTCGTATGACTAAAAAAATATTGATCGTAGAAGATGAATTTATTGTAGCCAACAACCTGCAGATGATACTGGAGGAAGCCGGTTATACAATAAATGGCATTGCTGCTTCGGCCCGGGAAGCGCAAGAGCATATTCAACAATGTAAACCTGATCTGGTGCTCCTTGATATCAGGCTTAAGGGGAAATTATCCGGTATTGATATCGCCCGGAAATTAAGGGCCGGTCATATTCCGTTTATTTACTTATCTGCCTATGCCAACCAGGATATACTGGAAGAGGCAAAGACAACAGAGCCTTATGGATTTCTGGTGAAGCCGGTCAGGGAAAAGGACCTGCTGGTGGCGCTGGAAATTGCGTGGTACCTGCATCAGCATAGCCTTGAATCAAAATTGAGGCGGGAAGAACAACTGCAGAAAAGCATAACGGACATAGGCAATGAAGCGCTGGATGCCCGGCAATCACTGTTGAAGCTTGCGGAAGTGATGCGATGCTATATACCATTTGACTTTATTGCGTGCGGGATCAGACCGCTGGATGCAAAAAAGTTCACGGATACGGGTTATTTGCGCACCGGGTTCGATGAATATCAGTTTATTGGCGAAAAAGAACTGGAGACCATTTCAGGTTTAAACCAATCCGCATTTTCCGGCATCATTGAACGCAGCGACAGCGACAATAATGCCGGTATTTATAACCACGGGATCACGGAAAACACCACTAATAATTTGCTGCAGAGAAAGCTGATGGATTGCCTGCGGATGGAATCCTATCTCGTATTCCCCGTGGCGATCGGTTATGGGTTATCTGTACATTATTTCTTTTACAGCCGGCATGCTAATAGCTATAGTAAAGATCATATCGCCCTGTTAAACCGGTTGAAAATATGCCTGGAAGAGTTGGCTAATAAAACAATATATGCTGAAACATCTTCGATTGAACACCTTCGTCAGCCGCTTCCTGCTGAAAAGAAGCAGGATAAGGCGGCAGGGAACCAGGCGTTCAAAGGCATTATTGGCAATCATCATCTATTGTTGTCGGCGCTGGACCTGGTGGCGCAGGTTGCGCCCTATAACACATCTGTTCTGATATTAGGTGAAAGTGGCACGGGGAAAGAAGGGGTGGCGCAGGCCATTCACATGCTGTCGCCCCGTAAAAATGGCCCATTTATAAAAGTGAATTGTGCGGCTATTCCTGCGACATTGATAGAGTCAGAATTGTTTGGTCATGAAAAAGGCGCCTTCACTGGCGCTGCCGAAAAAAGAAAAGGAAAATTTGAGCTGGCTGACGGGGGAACTATCTTTTTAGACGAGATCGGGGAATTACCTCCCGGCATGCAGGTGAAATTACTGCGTGTTTTGCAGGAACGGGAGATCGAATACGTAGGCGGCAGTAAAACAGTAAAGGTAAATGTTCGCGTAGTGGCCGCGACCAACCGAAACCTGGAAAAGGAAATAGCAGCACAGAATTTTCGCCTTGATCTGTATTACCGGCTGAATGTGTTCCCGCTCACGCTCCCCCCACTTCGTGAACGGGAAACCGATATCGAAGCCCTGGCATTATTTTTTGCACACAGATTTTGCGAGGCATTGAACAAACCATTTAATGGCATTGCTGATCCGATGATGAAAAAATTGTATGGCTATCACTGGCCGGGGAATATCCGTGAACTGGAAAATATTATTGAGCAATCTGTTGTGCTCAATGATGGCAGATCCCAATTACAATTGATGCGGAGCTTTAGTACGGTAACCCCGGAACCGGCCGGCAAAACGGCTGTCAATACCTTTGAAGAGGTAAAGCATATTCAGCAACAAACAGAAAGGGAATACATCACTGCATTTCTGAAAAAAACAAAGGGCCGTATACGGGGCGCCGGAGGCGCTGCGGAATTATTAAATATCAAACCCAGCACCCTCGAATCAAAAATGACAAAACTGAATATTAAAAGACAGGATTTTATCGATTCCTCTGAAAACTTATAGCCTTGATAATAGTATACCCCGGAATTTTCGGGGTATTTAAGGATAGCCCCCGATATTTCCGGGGGCTATAACTTCGGCTTTTTTGTGCTTCCCTGTCACCTGTTAATACAGGTAAATTGATTTCCAAAGTATTACCAACCGTTTGCTTTCACGTCTTTGCTGTTTTGATTGAATGGCATACAAATAGCCACAATGGGCCAAAACCACTAGTATGACACATTCAAATCAATGGACCACCCCTACACCCGCCCAGGCAGCAAAAGGGTTCAAAATTCATTTAATCGTATTCCTGCTGACCACTCCGGCTATCTGGCTGGTATGGTATTTAACCGATAGAACGTATCCATGGCCATTATGGTCTACTCCCGCATGGGCAGTAGGAGTGATGTTTCACTACCTCGGTGTATTTGTTTTTAAAAAATCCGGAAAAAACTAAAAAACATAACCATGGATCAGCCACAAAAAACATTCAGACGCGTTGTAACAGGGCATGATGCTGAAGGGAAAGCCATCATTATTTCCGATGCCCCGCCTGTTCATACCCAATTGATCGGCGGCCCCGGCGGCCCTACCTTTTTCGAGGTATGGCACACGCTGGAAGCGCCCGCCTTAATTCATGCACAGCCCCAGGAGCCTGATGAAAACGGATTAATGTTATCTCCACCCAAAAAAGGGACAAGGATGCGTGTTATCGAATTTCCGCCGGAAGGCGAGGAAATCCGAAAACTGACAGGAACTGACGCCGCGGCAAAATTCAGCGCTATGGGGGATGAAAAAGCTTCTACATCTGCAGCAGGCGCACCCCACCCATTAATGCACCGGACACAAACAGTTGATTACGGGATCGTGCTGGAAGGCGAAATAACGCTGGTCCTTGATCGTGGCGAGGCCACCATTTATACCGGTGATATAGTTGTTCAATGCGGAACAAACCATGCCTGGGCAAACCGCTCCGGGAAGATCTGCCGGATGGCCTTTATCCTGGTCGATGGACAGTTTACCGATGAAATCTCCTAATACTGAAATGTCAACTATGCGTATCAAACCCATACCACCAGACAGCCTTGGTCCTGAAGTCCGTTACGTGCATGACGAGGCCGCCAGTCTTGTTGGCCGGAGTCAAAGCCAGGTAAACATGCTTGATCCGGCAGGCGCATTGCTGGGGCCCTTTATACCAATGCTGCATTATCCACAGTTCGGCATACCCGCGCTGAGCTTTCTGCGAACGCTCGATACACAGTCTACATTGGCCAAAACAGTTCGTGAAGTAGCCATCCTTACAGTAGGGGGCGCCTATGGAGCCCGCTTTGAATTATATGCACATGAGATCATGGCAAAAGTGTCCGGTATTTCATCCGCCAATATCGCAGCCCTGGCAGCCGGTGGCCAGCCATATGGTTTACATGAAGAAGAGAACATTGCGCATGTTATTGCCTTTTCGCTGATCAGCGGTCATATTATTCCGGATGCGACCTATAAGCAGGCGGTAGATCTGCTTGGGCGGGATGGCGTTGCGGAACTGTTCTTTCTGATTGCCGGCTACAGTCTCATCGCTATCATCCTGAATGGATTTGATATACCTGCGCCGGACAGGACAGCGTAGTATACAATGTAATGATCAATTAATACAAATTAAAATGACAAAAACAGTAGCATCACTGCTTTCAGCGGCAGCAGTCCTTTCCATAGCAGCCGGATGTGCCGGCGATGAGAAAGGACCGGTTGCCGTTCCGCAAACTTATGTGCTCGTACATGGCGCATGGCAGGCGCCCTATGTTTGGGATTCCGTTCAGGCTGATCTTTCAAAAAGCGGCAACAAAGTAATTGTAGTGGAACTTCCGGGCCACGGCGCCGACACAACGGCGCCGCAAGGGCTTAGCCTTGATGTGTACACGGACAAGGTGATCGATGCGATCTCAAAAGCAGATAGTAATGTGATCCTTGTTGGACATAGCATGGGTGGAATGGTGATAACAAATGTGGCCGAGAAGATACCGTCAAAGATAAGGAAGCTGGTATACATCGGGGCTTTTCTTCCTTCATCCGGACAGGCGCTAACCGATCTCGCATTTTCGGACCCTGGCTCCAAACTGGGGCCTTTGCTAGTTCCCTCCGCCGATCAGTTAACACTTGATGTCAAACGGGACAGCCTGACCTATCTTTTCATCAGTGAAGGATCCGAAGCCGTCAAACAACGCGTACTTGACAACTATCGTGCTGAGCCGGCCATTCCCTTTACCGGCAAGGTTGCACTTACGGCGGAAAATTTCGGTGCGGTGAAGAAAGTGTATATCAAGACACTCCAGGATATGGTCATCTCACCCGGGCTTCAGGACCGTATGATCGCCGCAGCAGGTATTAAAACTGTCTACACCGTCAATACCAGCCATTCTCCTTTTTTGTCCCGGCCGCATGAGGTTTCCGGCCTGCTGTTAAAAATTGGAAAGGATGAGCAACCGGACCAGTTGGATAGCGTTGTGGCACGGCTGATCCGCTATGAAGTGCACCCGGCATATCAGGCCGCATTCCGCCAGGCGGTAAGCGATTATGTAGCTCATTCACTGCAATCAGAAACGAATGTTTTATCGGAAGCCTATTATGAGCAGGCAGATACAACCGTGCTGTGGCTTATTGAAAGGTGGGGCACCAAAGACGCGCTGGACGAAGCCGGTAAAAGTACTGCATTCAAAACCATCGAATCTTTATCACGCAATTCACTGAAACAGCCGGCAAAGACGATCTATGTGAAAGACCTTGAACCACTTCCCAAATCGCAATGGCGCAGTGTTACCGGAAAACAGGACCAGCCGCTGACCATTATGTTGTTTGTGGATGCAAAACCAGGGACAGAAAATAATTTCAAAGAAGTCTATCACACTGCCATGCCGCAGTTCCGCAGCGAACCGGGGGTCATTAATTACCAGCTCTCGCAGTTGGAGGACGACATTACCCAATTTGTTACGTATGAAAAATTCAGGAACGAAGATGCGTTTCAGTATCATCTGAATTTTCCACCTATACAACCTGTGATCGACTACCTGCATACCAGCATCAAAAAACAGCCTTTCGAAGCAGGCCTGCACAGGTTGATCGGGTTTGCCCCGGTTATCCGTCCATAATTACACTCCATTACACTAATATCCAAACATTTAAGAAATGAAACCGATCTATCAAATCCTGATGACAGGTCTATTAAGCATATCTTCTGTCGTTAACATAAATGCCCAGACAAACATGAAAGCAGAACAAGGAAAGTCGTATGAACTGGAAGTAATCAATCAGTTGACTACTTCTACCGCCGTTGTCAACATGCCTGTATCCCAATTGCTGAACGCACCCGGTAATGAGGCGATGAAGGCATTCTTTTTCACACCGGTCAAGGAGAAAACGCTGCAGGGAAAGAAGATCGCAGTGATAGCAGCGGACGGTTTTGAGGAAATTGAATTAACAGGCCCGGTTTGGTATTTTAAGCAATTAGGCGCCAGCGTTGACATTGTAGCGCCAAAGTTTAATCCCGCTCCGGCGAGATATGGTTTAAGTTACCCGGAGATGTCCAAAACGCATATCATGGCTATTCAATATCTGCAACCTGCAGGATGGATCAAATTTGACCGTACAGCAGACCAGGTGAAAGTAAGCGATTATGATGCGGTGTTTATTCCCGGCGGCGCCTGGAACCCGGATAATCTTCGCTATGATAAAGATGTGATCAAATTTATCCAGGACTTCAACAAGTCCGGAAAGCTGATCGCGGCCATTTGTCATGCACCGGTGGTATTGGCGTCGGCTGATATCCTGAAAGGGAGAAAACTGACGGGCTACTGGAATATCCAGGTTGACCTGAAAAATGCGGGTGGTACTGTAACCGATGAACCCGTGGTTACTGACGGCAATATGATCACCAGCAGGCACCCGATCGATGTAGCTGATTTTTCAAGAGCTGTTGAGGATTGGTTAATCAAAAAATGACCGGGCCGGCAGTTTAATGACATGCTTTAGGGCTGGCCTTCCTGAGATAATTTTCAAGCTGTTAGCTACCCTTAGGAGGGATGATTGCCCTAAAGCAGTCATGTATAGAGCATGATAACAAATTGGAACAATAACCTGGTATAAGCCGGTTGCTCAATATATTGATATCATGTTATTGTAGGCTGACACTGGCAAAAATGATACGTTTAATTATTATCTTCCCGGTCTAAATATAGGTATTGTTCTTAGTCATGGAAGTTGCCATATTAACCCGAACCAGAAGAAACAACGTGTTAGCCCTGCTTATTGCTGGCCTGCTGGCGGTTTCCTGTTCCTGCCTGGCTCAAAATGACGCTGCTTTCACCGGGTACGGAGAGGTGCCGGTAAAAACGCCCGATTCCCTTTTGCGGAAAATACATCTTGCCACCGGTATCAAGGCGAAAATACTGGCGGTACAGCCGCTATTAGCTTTCCATGCCGCCCATGGCACTACGGACTCGGTGATCCTTTATGCGCAACGGCTCATCGACAGTCTTAATCAAAGCGATCTGCCAGCTGCTGATAAACGTTCCTACCAGGTGTCCCTTTATCTTACACTGGCTAACGCTTATAGTGAGGAAGGACTGTACGATGAAGCCTTACGCTTTTACCTGCAGGGCGCGGGGATTGCGGATGCGCTGGGCAATAAGAGCGCCGTCAATGAAAATAAGCTGGGGATAGCCAACGTATATGCTGCCCGCAATGAACACGATAAAGCCATTGCAGCATATATGGAGCTGCTGAATACAAGCCGGGACGAACAACTGATACAATTGGTGTATGAACGGCTGGGCATCATTTTTCTAGAACGGAAAGACCTGGTGCAGGCGAAAGACTACACCCGGAAAGCGCTGCTTTATTTCCAACAGCAGCATCAGGAGAAAAAGGAATTGCAGGCGAAACTGACGCTCGGCATCATCGCGGAATTCAGCCATCAAGACGAAGAGGCGTATTCCATTTACAATGAGGTAACAAATAAGGCGCAGCAACATCAGTTTTTTGATCTATATATCAATGCGGGGCAAAGGACGGGGGACCTGCTGACCGACCGAAAGGATTATGATAACGCAAAAGTTTTGCTGTCCCTGGTATACGCTAACGCGCTTGAATGGAACGACCTGGAAGCGCAGCTGAAGGTACTGAACAGTCTTCGTAACCTGCACGCGGCAATGGGCGATTATCAGAACGCCTATGCACTCATGACACAGTACCTGGGCATTTCCCGGGAAGTATTGAACAGGCAGAATAAAAGGGAGGTCAACGAACTTGAAATAAAGTACCAGACCGCCCAGAAAGAGAAAGAAATATTAAATAAAGAGAACCAATTAAGCCATCAGAAAACGCTGAAATACAGCCTGCTGATCGGTTTTCTCGTTATCCTGTTGCCCATCATAGGTTTGCTGTATATGTATTACCAGAAACTGCAGGCTCAAAGCAAACTAAATACTACCATGGAGGAAATGAACCGGCAGAAAATCGCGGCGTTGCTGAAGGATAAGGAACTGGAACTGCTTAAAGCCTCCTTTAGCGGCCAGGAAAAGGAGCGGAAACGGATTGCGGCTGAACTGCACGACAGCATTGGCGGCAACCTCGCTGCCATCAAACTCCAGCTTTGTAACCAAACCGGGGTGAATAGACCGGAAGCGCTTATCCGGCAGGTAGAGGATACTTACCACCAGGTACGTGATCTTTCCCATGATCTTGTTCCGTATAAATTCGGCAACACAGGCTTTACCGAGCTCATTTCCGGCTATATCAGGCAATTTGAGGCGCCCGGTAGCGCCATTATCACCTTCCATGCCTTTCCTGCTGAAGAAGTTGACCGGATTGGAACTTCGCTGAAAGTGGAGATCTATAAAATTATCCAGGAATTGATCACGAATGCCCAGAAACACAGTCAGGCGTCGAAAGTAGAGATACAACTGACCCGGTTGGATGGCATGCTTAAATTGCTGTTTGAAGATAATGGCCAGGGCTTTTCCGTGGAGACAGTGCAATTCGGCATTGGGTTTCAGAATATTCGTGAGCGGTTGCGATTATTCGACGGCGTATTTTCCATAGACTCTTTCCCCTCAAAAGGCACAGTAATTGACATTGAAATACCCTTAAACGCGGAATGGTATGAAGCATAATATTATCCTTGCGGACGATCATAAATTGTTCCTGGAAGGCGTTATGAGGTTAATAGCACAAGAAAAGGACCTTCATGTACGCTATTATGCCCATAATGGCAGAATGGTCATGAACTATCTTGATCAGCACCCGGCCGAACAGGTGGATCTCGTTATTACCGATATCAGTATGCCTGACATGGATGGCATTACATTGAATAATTATATCAAAGAAAAAAGACCGGAGATCAGTACCCTGGTAATAAGCATGCATACCGACAGCAATATGATCGATATGCTTATCCAGAATAATGTTGACGGTTTTTTATCAAAAAATGCAGATTCAGATGAATTACTGGAAGCAATCAAAACGATCCTCAAAGGAGGGAAGTACTTTTCAGAGGCCGTGAAACAGGAGTATCTCAAGAGCGTTTTCAACAAGGAAAAGGAAACGCTTGAAATGCTCACTTCCCGCGAAAAGGATGTACTGAAACTGATCGCGGAAGAATATACCACCCAGGAAATCGCCGATAAACTCTTCCTCAGCAAACATACTATTGAAAGTTACCGCAAGACCCTTATCCTGAAATTGAAAGTGCGTAACCTGGCTGGCCTGACCAGGTATGCCGTTAAATTAGGCCTCCTCAGTTAACCCCCTGAAAACAGGGGGTGCATTTTCACTGAATACGATGTTGCTGCCCCCATCGTACCCGGCTACCTTTGTTGCATAATAATTCAAACAATCCTTTAACTAAAAAATGCAACATTATGATCTACGGAATAACATTAATCCTGCTGAGCATCATTGCCGTTCCCTCCCTGATCTTATCTAAAAAGCCTAACGCAAAGGAGCTGTTGGAGAAAGTAGAGCCCTACCAGGGATGGATTGGGATTGTTTTCTGTTTCTGGGGTATATGGGGGCTTGTAACCGCTGTTTTACACATTGGCTGGCTTACCTCGGCGCCTATCTGGTGGATTACATTGGCCGCAGGTAGCCTGGTAGAGGCATGTCTTGGTTTCTTACTCGGATTCCCACTCATCAACAAGCTTTTTCTCTCCGGTAATGAAAAGGCAAGGGAAAAAGCAGTGCGTATCCGGGAAAAAGTAGCGCCTAAGCAAGGTAAACTTGGCATATTGGGTATCATCGTTGGCGCATGGATGATAGCTGCGTCCTTCCTCTTTACGATTGCGTAACGTTGTTCTTTTACAAAGTAAAATTTTAACCGATGAAAAAGATAATACTGGCCGCCACCATATTGATGTCGGCATTGGGCAGCTATGCCCAGGAACAGCAAAACCACTCTATCCAGGTTAGTGGCGTTGCCAAAATAGAGCGCGAAGCAGAATATTACCTGATGGATATTGCTATAGCTGCGGATTATGGGGAGTCAGACAGCAAAAAGCCTTTTGAAGAACTAAAAAAGAGCTTTTTTACCAAGGCAAAGGAAGCCGGTCTGGACGAAAGCCAGTTTAAAGAAGACAAATTGGCTTACCAGGCGTTACAGCTTTACAGGGAAGGCAGTTTATATACTTTAAAAGCCCGCTCCCTCGACGAACTGTTAAAGGCAGCAAAACTGGCCAACGGCACCGTTATCAATATCACAAGTACACGTGTAAAGTTCAAACCAGTTGCGAAAGATGCGAAACAATTCGAGACCGCGTTTCTCAATTGCAGGGATAAAGCCGGCGTCATTGCAAAAGCAATGGATAAAAAGCTGGGGCCTGTGTTAATGGTTACGGATCTTACCCCCCAGGAAACCACAGTGGAAGAGAATTTTTACTTCAGGCCGGTGGAAGATCAATATATCACGCTGGCAGTTAGTTTCGCGATTGAATAGCCGGCCTTCATCCATTTAGAAAATAATAAAGCCGTATAGATCGTAGGATCTATGCGGCTTTTATATTTCCAATTTCCTATTCTGATGGTGGCTTTATTGCTACCAATTTCATATTTATATAAACGGTGCCTTCTTTCCCGTCTACCAGCAATCTCGATTCATTACGCCAGGAATTTGATGCCGGCTCCCATGTAAACCGCTGTACAATAAGGCTGTCTGTACCGATAATTTTTTTCGTCAGCTTAAATTCATTATCGATCCGGTCAGCATAGAAAAAGGTTTCAACCCGCGCTTCGCCATGTACATTAAATTCATGCACTGCATAACGTTTGCTTAACCGGTTGTATCCAAAAAAATATTCTCCTTCAAACGGGATCTTTAGCCACGGAATTACCTCATGGCTCTTAAAGCGAATATGGAGGTATTGATGGTCCATCACCCATGCTGCCTCCAAGTCCAACGTGAATTTTTGACCGTGCACCATTGCATCAACATCCCATTTGCCAATGAAATGATCCAGAAGGTCGTCATGAAACTGTCTGTCTGTAGAGTCCCCGGTGTTTTGGGCGAATACCGGATTTGCAATAAGTACAGATAAAATAATTAATGCAATTGATGGAAATGTTTTTAGAAGGTTTATGGTAGCCATAATCATTTAGTTTATTTGGGATTAAAATGATATATGCGTTTGTCAAAGCTACCATAGTTTTTTGGAAGGAGAGGGCATGGTTTTTAGGAAGCTCAGCCTTATTGTTTTGGATACAGGCAGGCCAGGTTTACCCGGCCTGCCTGATGAAACGTCGTTATATTGTATTATCCCAGGCTTTTTGCTGATGCTCTTTTAACATGTCTTCTACAAACTGCGGTACAACATTCCTAAACTTACCCGTATCTGACGGAACGATCCTGATCATGGCGTCGATCATTTCCTGCGGGTCCAGCCGGCCCTGCGGCGTGCCTAAGAGGCTGTCGAACACTTCCCGCATCTCGGCGCGTTTGGTGAAGTTCTTGTTGTCGTCCAGCCAGCGGAAGGGATTATCCGCCATGGTTTCGTTATAACCGGTAAGGTAGGCGCCGGGATTAATGGTCTGTATCTGTATCCCGTACTTTTTAAGCTCGTCTTGCATCGCCTCTGCAATGGCTTCCAACGCATGTTTGGTGGATACATAGATACCATATCCCGGAGGTGTAAACAAGCCACCCATTGACGAGGTAAAGACAACCTTTCCTGTACGTTTTTCATTGATGAATTTGGCTATGAATTGCTGGGCCAGTGCCAACGGCGCAAACACGTTGGTTTCAAAGTTACGGCGCACCAGGTCAACAGGGATCTCAAAAGTAGGGCCGGCTTCTCCCATACCGGCGTTGCTGAACAGGATATCAATATCCCAGGTTAGCGCATACTTTACGTCATACGGGTCCAGGATGTCCAGGCGCTCTACCTGTAGATTATCCTGCAAGCCTAATTCCTCCACCTTTTTACGTAGCGCTGTTACCTGGGGAGAGATCTGCACGCCCGCGATCACTTTGTGCCCAGCCTTAGCCAGCCCGATTGCTGCTCCTTCTCCAAATCCGGAACCGGCTCCGGTGATCAGAATTGTTTTTGGTTTCATTGGTTTGTTGTTTAATGAGTGATTGTCTTTAGTTGTTCTTAATTAAATTGTTGCCTGGTCAAATAGCGACACTCCCGCGGTGGCTATCGCAAGGTCTTCAGATATGGCTCCGCCAGATACCCCGATGTACCCCACAATATCATTTCCATTTTTTATGGGCAATCCACCAGCAAACCCTATTAATCCGCCATTCGTGTTTACCATCCCATATGTACCGGATTCCGGCTTCAGAAACTCACCCACTGCTTCGCTGCTGGTACGGAACAGGCTGGCTGTTTTGGCCTTCTTTAGCGCCAGTTCCATGGCGCCTAAAAAAGCGCAGTCCATCCGCTCAAAGGCTTTAAGATGGCCGGCGGTATCCAATACGGCTATATTCACATTTACATTAAGCTGAACAGCTTTGGCTTTCGCCAGCTGTATCACTTGCCGTGTTTCGTTTAAATTGATTTCCATAATGAATTTTTTGTGACTATTGTTGTTTCAGTTTGATAGATCAAAGGTATTTTGGATATCCGGACAGGTTTATAGGAAGAGTATCCCTGTTTTTATGAAAATCAAACCTTTCCATCATATTCCCTTTTTTTCCTAATTTGGTTGCATGATAAAGGGAAGTGCTACTATAGATATGCTTAGAGATTTTCCCGGTATTACGCCTATTCTGCGGGAAAGTTTTACGTCAACGCTGGTGCGTGTGTTTAACCGTGAAACCGAAGACTGCCGTAATTACCTCTCCGCCAACCGGAGGGAGTTTTATAAGGTGCTGATGATCACCGGTGGGGACGGCTATTTTACCATGGGGCTCAATAAATATTTTGTTGACAGGCCTACCATTATGTTCATTCATCCAAATGATATCATATCCTGGCAGAAAACCGCCGGCGAGTCCGTGGGTTATTACATTTTGTTCAGGAAGGACTTTGTTAATCAACAGCCTGCGCTGAGGGCTGTAATGGATCGTTTAGGTTTATTTACAGATAAATCGAAAAGTGTGATCACATTGGATGAGGGAGTTGTTCCGGGCTTTAACCGGTTATGGGAATCCATGTATAATGAACAGCACAATACAACACAGTTGGGCTATGATGCAATACAGGCTTATATGCAGTTGATGATGATCGATTGTGCAAGGATGTCTGGTATCCCTGAACCGGTATCCACTGACGAAGAATACGGTCACGTACATCATTTTTTTCAGCTGCTTGAAACGAAAATTTCGAAAATAAACTGCGATGAACCGCTGAGTATGCGAACAGCAAAGGAATTTGCTTCGTCGATGGCCCTGCACCCAAACTATCTTAACCGGGTATTGAAAAAGTACACGGGGCAAAACGTTAGTGTGCATATTAAGGGCAGGATATTGGATGAGTGCAAGGCTTTACTGTTGCAAACCAACTGGACGCTGGAGCAGGTCAGTTATGCTGTCGGTTTTTCAGACCAGCCGAATTTTAACTATTTTTTTAAAAAGAATACCGGTCTTACTCCTAATGAGTTCAGGAAAAACACGGTTTGATCAATTACAGAGCCTAAAGTTCTTCCGCCCGGAAGACATGTTATAACATTGGATGACATATTTAGATTTTAAAAGTAAAAACATTTAACATTTTGTTTATATAATCCTTTTGAGGTTGATAATTACCCTTTTATATTATTTAAGCCAGTTAAGTTAGGCCCTTGATACCGGCAACTGGGCACGGTATAGCATATATGCGCAATTATTTTATATGTGGTTAAATAATAATATTACATTTGCGCAAATTTTTTTAAATATCTATGAAAGCAACATTTTTAACAGTGGGCCTGTTATCCCTTTCCATCCTTTCTTTTGCCCAGGACAAGGACAACGACAACGACGAGTACGAACTTAAAGGAAATGAAAAACAAGGTTACATTATTACCAAAGACGACCAAAAGATTGAGGGTATTGTAAAGCTGGTTGGCACAGCGCAAAACCCCTGGATGAACCAGAAAAAAGTTAGATTCGTCCCTAAAGAATCTATCAACCCCGAGAAAAAAAAGCAGAAATTCAAAGTGTATGACGCTGATGACATGAAGGAGTATGTTGCTGTTGATGATAGCACCGAAAGGCATTTCCGCCTCATTAAATTCGTCAACAAAAGACAAGGTTTGTTGAACACGACCGGCGGATTAGGTGGTCAGATCAAAACAATCAAGAACCTGTCGTCCACTACGCACATGGCAGAGGTAATTGTTGACGGCCCTATTAAGATGTACCGTCTTTATGGTTATCCCACGCCGGTGGCTGCGGGCAATAATGATGTTGCCGCTGCGGAAGCAGATGAGGTGAATCTTCGTGAGAACCCTGATGTACTGGTACAGAAAGGTGACGACAAGCCCAAAGAGCTGACTGCTTCCGATATCAAAAAGCTGGTAAGCGATTGTCAAACTGTAGCGGATAAGCTGGCAGCCGGTGGTTACAGCTCTTATGATCCTGCAAAGGAGGAAAAGAAGAAAAGCACATTCGGTAAATTGATCAAAGGTGAGGTAGACAGGGCCGGTGATAAATTGCTGATAATGGGTACTCAGATCTTTAGTGATTATAACAGCACTTGCAAATAGTATATTGTACGTATGTGAAAAAAGGAATTGGGCGCTGCTCAATTCCTTTTTTTTGCAAAAAAAGACCATCGGCAACGTTATGCGTGATGGTCTGAGAAAGCGATATGGTCCTTGTTTGCCGGATCAGGCGTCCGGTATTTCAGGTTCTACCAGTTTAGTAAGCTTTTCCAGTGATTCCTGCCAGCCTAAATAACACATTTCAGCAGGTATGGCTGCAGGGATCCCTTCCTGGGCGATCTTTATTTCTGTACCGGCAATGGTTTTCCGGAGGGAAACAGTGGTGATCATTTCTCCCGGCAGGTTAGGATCATCAAATTTGTCAGTGTATTTCAGAAACTCATTAGGTTTGAGCTCTAAGTAAGTACCGCCAAATGAATGGCCGTTACCAGTGGTGAAATTCTGGAATGACATTTTAAAGGAGCCACCAGTCTCTACATTCATTTCATGAACGGTGCAAAGAAATCCATAAGGAGGTAACCAGGATGCAATTGCCAGGGCGTCGGTAAATGCGCGGTATACCTTTTCCGGGGAGGCTTTAAGGACTCTGTGCAGTGAAACAGCGTTGTTTGACATAAGATCTATTTTGATTGTTAGTGATTAATTTCAACACAACAAAGATGGATGAAAAATTGGATTCGCATGGAGGCTATATAAGACAAAAGAGGGGTGATTTGCGACTTAGTTTACATGAGAGAATAAAAAGAGGCTGTATACTGTTTAAGGTATACAGCCTCTCTCACGCAATACGGCTGTTATTTACCAGCGTTGGCAGTTAAGAAATACAAGGTATTGTTCCGGCTGCTGATGGTAAAAGTACTGTCATCGTAAGAAATATCGCTACGCGCCGATGGTTTACCGGCCGCAAAGACCAGTATCCTGGCATTGGAAACCATATCCGTAACCGGCTTTAAAACATATTTCTCCTTCTGAGGCTTTTCCTTAAATACGGCAGGCGTAAGTATAAAGTAGTTGAACTCGCTGCCAGCCGCGGTTATTTCCACTTCGGCAATTTTGAATTGCTCAATAGATTTGATATCTATTTGTTTTATGGAATAGTCTACAACGGTGTCAAATTTTTCTGTGAGTATGGTTTTAGCCATATCATCAAAAGCTGCCTGTGAAACGGCAATGTCTTTGATCTTCGTATCGATGCTGCTATTGTCAGGTTTGCTTTTGATATTGCTTATGTTGTTTTCTTTTTTAAGGCAACCAAACAATAAACATATAACAGCTAATAGATAGAATATTTTTAAAAGATTATTTTTCATATGCTAAGATTATTAACAGTTAATTAATTAGTTGTATTCCAAAATTACCTGTTGACCCGTCACTGCCCCATACATAAATATTTTCTGGGCGGGCGTTAGGAAATGGAAGCCTTGTTGGGCTAAGCGTAAAATCAAAAGATGTTCCCTCGCCAGATGCTAATTGTATGTAGCCAACATTTACCGGTATATACCAATGATAATAATACCAGAGGTATTTAATACCGGGAGTGGGATTTGAAATGCCCAGATGCGCTACGGTCCCGACTAGAAATGCATCTCCTTGTTTTGTGTTGCCGGGTAGTTCGACAACATTTAAAATAATACTGGAGGAAGGACGGGTTAATACAAGTTCATTACTTGTATTAATAACACCATTGGCGTCCGTGATAACCCTGGTAAGACGGTAAGTGCCGTTGATCAAACGGTTAGAGGGCGCTAGCTGTAAACTATTCACCGTATTTGCAATGACGGTATAGTCGGCAGGGTTATTAACGTCGCCTCCCATATCAAAGTGCCAGTAATAGGTATAGCTCCCCGTTTGTACTGCAGGCGTAGATCCGGAAACGTCTAAATTGTTCATGTAAACATAAGGAGTATTGAACGCGATGGTATTATTGGAAATCGGATCTGCCGGAGGGGTATAGGGGACAAATTGATATGATTTGTTATAAAGGCTGGGAGTAGGGAACTGATTGGAGCTCCACAGCAAGGCAATACCCGTTTCATTTTGTATGCCAGTGTAGGAAGTAACGGCATCAAATGATTTTGTTGCAATAGTATTGTTAAAATCAGCGGTTTTAATGGTATAAGGCCCGCCTAAATTTACCATTACCGGTGCGCCATTTGAGCCAGGGTGATATGCGACCAGGGTGACACTTATGTTTGCAGGCTCATAATCGCTTGTCCCCCCTACAACGCTGCGCAAGCAGGAAACAGTAAATTTAAAGGAAGTACTCCCTGCAGCATTCAGCCTTACTTTCCCGTTTTCGAGATAGGTGGCGGGTATAGAGAAATCAGCAATGTTCTCGGCATAAAGCACAAAGTGGTAAAAACAGGCAATGATCAGGGTCAATAAAGCTTTTTTGGTCATAATAATTATAGTTTGATGATTAACGAAAACGAGGTATCCTTGCGTGAAAGGGATTTCACGCTTTAATTAAATAAGAGAAATGTAAGGGAACGGCTGTCAAAGCCGTGGCAGTGGCAACATTAAACCGGGTTTCATATATGGCGTCTTTTGGTAAATTGAAGATATGGGAAATGTATTTTACCTGGTTGTCCGTAATAGCTTTTAATAATAATTTATGGAAATTCCCATATCCTTCATCTTATCTTTTATGACAGCGAATTTAAGGAAGATACTTCTTCCTGATCTCGCTTAGGTATTCAGGGGTGAAACCCAGAAAAGACGCCAGTAGATATTGTGGAACACGTTGCATAAAGGCGGGAAACTGCCGGCTAAAATCATGATATAATTCTTCCTTAGAGAGCTCATATAAGGTTCTGAACCTCATTTGAGAAGCAGCATAGGCCTTTTGGAAAACAAGATGAAAATAGCCGTTCAATTCCGGGATTTTATCCAGTAGTTCGCGCTGCCGGTCAGTGCTGATGCACAGTACTTCCGTGGTTTCAATAGCACGAATCGAGAATTGTGCCGCAGCTCCCTGCTGGAACGCCATGAAATCTGATGTCCACCAGTCCTCTATGGCAAAATCGATGGTCTGCTCTGTTCCATTTTTCCTTACATAGTATATATGTGTACATCCTTTGGCAATGAAGAACTTTTCATAACACCGGCTGCCCTCGCTTAGTAATACCTCCTTTTTCTTATATGTTCTGTGCTCAAAGAACGGTTCCAGTAAGCCTAATTTTTCCGTTTCAATGGGGTAGATCTTTTTGATATGATCTATCAGACGTTGTATCACCAGCTGCATGTTTTTACATTATAGGCGAAATTATACAATTTGGCACAAATGGGCAGGGAGGCGTCATACCCCGTCTGTTATAAAATGGAATGGTTAAAAAGATAAACTTTTGTATCTTTCGCCGTCAATAATCTATATACGAAAGAAACGGAAGCCCGTAGGGGAGAGGATAACCCAAATAAACCCCGGAGGTTTGTCATGTAACAAAAAATGGAAATCAAACAACAAGATAGAACCCTATGAAAAAATTATCCGTAGCCCAAATGCTGGTTTTGGCGGTTATTGCATTGGCGGCCGGTTGTAAGAAGGACGACGACCCGGGTCGCGAGCCTGGAAAACCCACATTCCTGCCCGTTTCAGTTTCTTATACCGTAGAACAGAATGGCAGCAAACAAAGAGTGATACTGGACAGCCTTGTGTATAATGGTGACTATTCGGTTGGAACATTATTTATGGACGGCTTGGATAACCAACAGTGGGAATACCGTATCCAGTTCGGGTATAATAGTAATAAGCAATGCACTACAGTAACCTGGTTCAATGGGGATAATAATAACATCAGGGAGCTGGATTCCCTGGCGTATACTGGTAATAAAGTAACTATATACCGGCTGGACCCGGATGATCATCGTGTGTGGAACAGCAGCTCCATGACATTGGGCAGTGATAATAAGGTAGCCCTGCTGGGAAGTAAAGATACTTTGATAGAGATGGATACCAAAATGCTCGACTATACGGAATTTACCTATAATAGCGACGGTAATCCGGCCAACTTCTTTATCATCATTATGAGACCTATTTTGGCGGGATAAGCCGGAATGAAACCAGCGAATCCAATTACACCTACGATAATAGCGCTAATCCTAACCCGTTTCTGGAAGTGTTTTCGCGGAATCCTCAGCTGATGGTCATTATGCATAATGATATAGATATATTCTCTTTGGGTAAGAGCAGCTTGTTTAGCGTTACCACAAAGGATAAGGACGGTGTTACCGCTACAACTAATTTTACGAATACTTACGATGCTGATGGTAAATTATCGTTCCAGAAAATGTCAAACGGGGAGAACGATTTTATGCTCGAATATATTTATACGAAGGCTGTAGCAAAGGAACAATAATAACCTTGTTGCCTTTTGACGACATTAGATGCGCTGCTTTCCTATGGAGGCAGCGCATCTATGTTTTATAGGCAATGAATGTCCATCTTAATAAAATTTGGGGTGATGCAAGGGGAGTTGTAAGTTTACCCGGCCAAAATAAAATACAATAACATTGAATACCATTCAATCCAATATCGATAATCTTACCGCCCTCTGGCAACAGGCCAGCCGCCCATTTAATGGCTGTTTTGGATCTGCGGCCTTTAATTACTGCCATGTTGAACACTCCGGATGGCCTAACCGGTTATGGTTTAACCAGGATATTACGCCAGAGCTGATAAAAACAGCCGCTGCGGCTATTGATGACAAGTCTTCCGCATTTACGCTCCCGTATTGGGATATCTATAACAGCGGATCCTTCCAGATACTGGATACGCTGGGGTATCAGCAAAAGTCTGAGCAGATAGGGATGTCATTAAAGCTGGAGCAGCCTTTTCTACAGCGGCCAGGCCTGGATTACCGGCGGGTGACGGACGATGCTGCAGCGCAGCTATGGTCTGATATTTTTGGGCAGGCCTTTGGATACCTGATTAGCCCAGAGATACTGATGCGGACGGGTAACGGGATCGAGTACTACCTTGCCTATTACCAGGATCAACCTGCGGGTACCGCTATGCTGTACACCACTGGGGATATTGCGGGCATCCATGCCGTAGGCGTTATCCCGGGAATGAGAAGAAAAGGGATTGCAGATGATATGATGGTCTTTATCCTTAACAGGGCGATTGCGCTGGGCGCCAGTTATGCTACCTTGCAGGCGTCGGCTATGGGAAAAGGCCTTTACCTGAAGCTGGGTTTTAAAGAGGAATTCAGGATAAAGAATTATATTTTTAAAGTATAGACAGGAAGCCTGCTACAAGTAGCCGGTAAAAATAAAGCCGCATACATTATTAAGATGTATGCGGCTTATTCGTTGTATAAACTTATGCCCCCAGTTCTGTCGCCGGCACGGAATGCCGTATCTGTAAGCGATCACACCAGCCTTCGAAATCACGGTGGATCTGCTGTAAGGTCTGTTTTTGTTCCGGCGTTAATTCCAGCGCGTGCGCACGGCTGATGGTGCGCACGGGAAGGCCCCGCAGCTGGAGGAAATATTTCGCGCTGAGCGGATATGCAATATGGATCAGCGGGTCTACTCTTTGCAGTTCGGATTGGATCCAGCGTACATCCTCCTGTTTGCTTTCGTCGTTCACATTATTGCAGAGCCATACCAATACCTCCGGGTAAAAGTTCCCGGAAATGGAAGACATACCCGCCGCGCCCATCTGCATGGAGGCCACTGCATTGGGCGTATGGGCGTCATAGAACTCCAGGTTGCTGCCGGCGGTAACGGCCAGTTTGGCACGCACATTCTCTACGTTGCAGGAGGTATCCTTGTGGTAAACCAGCCGGTTGGTAGCCAGGAGTGTTTGCAGTATTTCCGGCGTGATAATGCGTTTATAGGGCGCGGGACATTCGTACAAGCCCAGCGGAATATCGTGGGTGAGGGAAAACAGTTTTTCAAAACGCTGCAATAATGTGCTGTCCGGCTCATCTATATTGGCAAAATGCCCGGTGATCATGATCACGGAATCTACGCCGGTGTCATAGATCTTTTTTGTGAACTCGGCTTTATCTTCTATGGTGAGGCCAAAGGACCCTGTGGCCACCACGGGAACGCGGCCGTTTACACATTCTACCACATGCCTGGTGAGCGCCAGCCGCTCGTCCTCACTGATGCTGTACATTTCGGAAGATAAACAGTTGGCAAAGAAACCACTCACGCCGGCGTCCAGGTAGAAATGGATCAGGTGCTCTACCATCCCCAGGTCGATCTGCGCTTTCAGGTTAAAAGGGGTGATCATCACCGGTACAAATTTCTTTTGCATAAAAAAAGCTTTTATAATCAGGAAGTTTTTAAGCGTTGCACACTGGTAAGCAGCATACCGGTCAGGAAGATGGACAGCGTGCCCACCACGATGATCATATGCGCGTGCAGATGGCTGTGTATATGCACCCATTCTGCGGGCAGATATTTGGATAAAGACATCCACACAATGATCAGGATACCGATAATAGTGGCTATTACCGCCGCTGCGTTTTTGATGCCGGATACCATTCCCAGGAGAAACAACCCCAGCATGCCGCCGGCAAAGATGCCCGCCAGGTCCCACCACATATCCAGGATACTGCCTACGCCTATCATGGATATGCCCGCAATGATGGCGAATACACCTGCCAGGGAGGCGGCGGAATAGAGTACCCGCATTTCCCTTTTGGGCGTCACCTCAGGATCAATATAACGCTGGTAGATATCCTTCAGGAAAACGGTGGCGGTGCTGTTCATACCGCTGCTGACGGTGCTCATGGCGGCGGATAAAATAGCGGCCACTATCAATCCCATCAGTCCGGATGGCACTTTGGTGACCATGAACCAGGGCAACACCTTATCGCCATAATCTGCCGGCTGCAGCATGGATACGGGGATATGCCGCTCTGCCGCCGCTTGTTGTTTGACGGCCAGTAATACATCCGGGTGCTGCTGTGCATAGGCATACAGTGCGGTGCCAATAAAAAAGAACACCATGCTCACCGGTACGTACCAGTACACGCATAACCAGATGCTGCGGGAAGCTTCCTTCTCCGACCTGGCGGTATGGTAACGCTGCACATAGTTCTGGTCCATCCCGAAATTATTCAGGTTAATAAAGAACCCATATAGGAACACCACCCAAAAAGTGGAATGACTAAAATCGCCCAGGTTGAAACTGCCAGGAGAAAATTTCCCATCGGCTCCGCCAATACGGAAAATATCCCCCACGCCATTATTCATGCCTTTAATCACCAGGTATAGAATTACGAGGGCCCCGGTGGTTTTAACAATACCCTGTAATACTTCTGTCCAGATCACCGCTTCCATACCGCCCAGCACTGTGTATATAATAATACATATGCCGGTGACCCAGATAATGGTGCGCATCTCCAATCCTGTAAGGGCCTGCAGCGCCAGCGCCGCGCCAAAAAAGATGGAGCCCATCCGCGCCAGCTGCATCAGGATAAAACACACGGTAGTGTAGGTCCTGGCCCAGGGGCCAAACCGTTGCTCCAGGTGCGTATATGCGCTTACTGCTCCGCTTCTCCGGTAAAATGGCACAAAATACTTTGCTGCAATGAACGCTGCCAGCGGCATGGACAAACTGAAAGTAAAGGCATTCCAGTTGCTGCCGAAGGCTTTTCCCGGAACGCCCAGGAAAGTATTGCTGCTTAAAAAAGTGGCATACAAAGAAAGCCCCAGCGCCCAGCCGGGAATTGTTCCCGATGCTGTGGTAAACTGTGCAGCGCTCTTATTCTTCCGCGAAAACCGCACGCCGATCAGGATCATTCCCAACAGGTAAATGGCAATCACGGCCAGATCAATTACAGGCAATTGGCGCATATCAGTTTCCGGATTTCATACGTGGATAATGAACAGGAAAACATCCTGTCTTTTGCGAAGGTTGCCAAATTTTATGGATCAAACAATGTTTTCAATTACAAAAAGAATGGCTTAAATTACTGTGGCGATGAATAACCCGTCTATTAGCGCGCCCATCACACGGATCTTACCGGAACAGCTAAAGCGCAAGCTGGAAAAGCACCCGCTTGGAAGGAACTTGTATATAACGGCCATTGGCTTCTACCCGGAAAATGCGGCCAGGGAGATCAGCGAGCCAAAGGGCGCGCTGGTATACACCTTACTATATGCCGCACAGGGCAAAGGATGGCTGGAGACCGGCAAAAAAAAGAGCCGTGTGCAGCCCAGCCAATACCTGGTGATCCCGAAAAATACGCGCTTCCGCTCCTGGCCGGACCCTGAGGCGCCGTGGCGCATTTACACAGTGCAGTTTTCCGGCCTGCTGGCAGATGATATTTTCAATTACCTGGGCAACGGCATCAAACCGCGCACTATTCCGCCATTGGTGGGCCGCAATGCCCAGTTTGATGATATCCTGCATCATCTGGACCTGATGAATAATATTGAGAACCTGTTGTACGCCAATTTCCGCTTCTACAGTTTCCTGGGGACTTTCCGGCTTACCGTTTTCAATTACATGAAGAAAGGGGCCGATAATATTATTGAGCAATGTATCCAGCTCATGAAACAAAAGCTCGACCGCCCGCTTACACTGGCAGATCTATCCAGGGAAACGCAGTTGTCTGCCTCCTATCTGTCTGCCTTGTTTAAAGAGAAGACACGTTATTCGCCCATCCAGCTGTTTACATCCCTGCGTATGCAGAAAGCCAGCCAGCTGCTGAAAGAAACGCGGCTTACTGTAAAAGAGATTGCTGTAGAGATGGGATACCCGGATCCCTACGCTTTTTCCCGGTCATTTAAATTGGTAATGGGTGTATCTCCCAAGAAATTCAGAGATAAGTTATAACCGCGCAGATGATTATCTTTATCCCCGACTATTTATTGCTATGAAAAGAATGTTCCTTTGTTGCTATGCGCTATTGGCATAGCCCTTACCGTTACGGCGCAATCCCAGAGCACAGATCTGCAGATTAAAAATATCAGCGACACTTTTTTACTGTACAAGCTTACGTGAAGAACAAAAAAGGCAAGTTCACATTAGTAAGACGGTATGTATACAAATGGGGAAAAGGGTATCAGCAGGAAGGAAACGGCCAGGTAACGGTTGACTGAGACATGTGCAAACCGCGGCTTCAGGTTTTCTGCAAGAAAAATAGGATATTTGTAAACCAAAATAAGAGGAGCAAGTACGATGAGCAATGGAAATGATGTACCCACCGATGGTACCTGTGCAGCGGATAATGCCTGCCAGTTACCCGCCGCGGATCAGCGGTCTTTTCAATTAACAGATAATAATACAGGAAACGCCCTTAACCAGTCCATACCTGCTTTAGCGGAAGTAAAGGAAGGTTCCAACCTGGTATTGCATTGGTATGACCTGACCTGTCCTTTTTGCTATCTTGGCCAAAAGCGCAATGAATACCTGATCTCACAGGGACTTACCGTAATAGAGCTGCCTTTTCAGGCGCATCCGGATATCCCTGCTGCGGGCGTGTATATGGGACCGCGTAAGGGCCCGATGTATACAACAATTGAACAGCAGGCCGCGGAAACCGGTTTGCCGCTTCACTGGCAGGATAAACTGCCTAATTCGCGCAAGGCGCTGATGGCCGCAGAATGGGCGCGGCAACACCAGCCGGCTGCGTTCCCATCTTTTTTACACGACCTGTTTAATGCGCATTTTGCCGCCGGGCGTGATATAGGCGACGCTGACACCATATTGGGTATTGCCGTAGCAAATGGTATTGATACCGCCCCTTTGCAACAAGTGTGGGCGGATGGTAACGGCGAAGCAGCCGTATCGGCAAGTGAAGCGCTGGCCGTTAATGCTGGCGTAAGGGGTACGCCGGCATGGTTCATGGCGGGCCAGCTGATCCCGGGATTGCAGCCGCTTGCGTTGTTTGAGCAGCTGGCTGCGGCGGCCCGTAAGTCGTAAGCGCGTACGTGGCCTTTATTGGCTTTATCAGATCAATGCGTGTTTCCGGTAAGACCTGGGCGTAATGCCCTCCATCTTTTTAAAGGAATGGATAAAATGCGCCACATCGTCAAACCCCAGGGCGCATGAAATTTCTTTTATGCTCCGGTCTGAGTGTTTTAACAAACCTTTTGCCTCGCGGATAAGCCGCTCTGTGATCAACTGCGAGGTGGTTTTGCCCGTAGCCTCCTTGATCTTGCGGTTAAGATAATTTACGCTGATGGCCAGCCGTTGGGCAAACGTTGCCGGGCAGCGGATCAGCGTTTCCGGTGAAGGCATGCCTGCCATAAACTGTCCGTCCAGTAATTTTATGAAGGAGCTCACCACCAGGGAGGGTTTGTCAGGATAAGAGCCCTGGCACTGGATCACAGGAGATAGCTTTAACGCCTTAAAGAAGATCTGCAACACCAGGTTCAGGATCGCATCATACTTGTAAATAAAATTTCCCTGCAGTTCAGTGGCTATTTTTTCAAAGAGCAGGCTTATTTCCGCCATCTGGCAGTTGGAAAGGGAAAATATAGGGTAGTTGCCCGGTTGGAATATGGTATAATCCCGCACATGATTGCATTTGTCAAGGAAAACATTGGAGAAGATACAGGCAAATCCGTTTGGCAGCCGTTCCAGTAATTGCCAGCCAAAGGGCTCGCGTGGGCTGGTAATAAACAATGCATTTTTGTTAACGGTTACTGACTGATCTCCGTAGTCAATGTTAATGGGCCCATCCACAAGGCTAATGGAGTAAAAATCCCGTCGCTGGTAGGCTAGTTCCATTGGGCCGGTATAGCCCTTATTCCGGAAGAGGTTAAAATGGCCATCCTCCGTACTAAATTTATCCCGTAGGCTGTTGGCTTCACTCTCTCTAAAGTGCTGCATGGTCTGTGTGCTTCTCATGACGCCATTTTATTGTTCCTGTCCTGGTGTTTTTCAAACGCAATAGTAAAACTATTCTTTCAATCCCGGTTCATATCTGCAATATTAGGATATAAGCATGACGGATTGATTCTTACAATTCCCCGATTGATCTGTACAATTTCCGGGTGCAGATACTTAGTAGCTTTGCGCATTGTAAATTCAGGAACAGTGAACAATTCATTCTGGTTATTTGATACCTTCCTCACCATCATTGATGAGGAGAAAAACACCAACCGCCGTTATGACCTGATAGAAGGCGTTATCCCACCCGGCATTGAAACCCCGCTGCACATTCATGGCCGGTATGCAGAAAGCATTTATGTACTAGAAGGCGAGTGTACCGTATACATGGAAAAAGGGACTTTTGTATTAAAGCCCGGTGATCATATTTTTATTCCGCTGGGCGCTCCGCATGCAGTAGCATCTTCCGGCAAGACGGCTGCCAGGGCATTGACGGTGGCTTCTCCCAGCGGGTTTGCGGATCTGATCCGTAATGTTGGCCAGCCGGGGGAACTGCATGGCCTCCGCCCGGATGCTGCGGATGATCTGCAGGCATTTATGCGTTATTCAGATAAGATAGGCGATGTTATATTAGGTCCTCCCGGCAGCAGGCCTGCAAAGCAGGCAGCTTTTCCGGTAAACGGTACGCCTGTTTGACCCCTACAGTTTTTCTTCCATCATCTGTAAGCGCTTTTGATATTTCAGTGGCGATGCGGATAGCTGCAGCTTGAATTGCCGGTTAAAATAGGAAATGTTGTTAAACCCGCTTTCGTAACATACCTGCAGTACGCTTAGCTGCCCCTGTTGCAGCAGCCGGCAGGCATAACTGATACGCAGGTCATTTACAAACCCGGACAGCGTTTTGCGGGTATGCTTTTTGAAATACCTGCAAAATGCAGCCGGGGATAAATTTGCGATGCCGGCAATCTCTTCCAGGCTGATCTCCTTTTTGAAATTATCCAACAGGTAATGGTAAATGCGGTGCATCCGTTCCGTATCTTTTTGAATGCTGGAAGCCAGCTTTTCCTGCGTGGACAGCAGCTCGTAGCTATCTGACCCGGACAGGAGGTTGAGCAGGCTAATGATGGCGGCGGCGGCTTCTGCCTCGTCCATACCGGTCATGTCCTGGATTTTTTGCGCGGCCTGGCTGCGGGTAGCTCCGCTAAATGCGATGCCATGGCTGGAACGTTCCAGGAGGGCTTTGATCCGCCGGAAAGGCGGTTTGTCAAAGAAACCATCACCCAGACAGTCTTCCCGGAACTGGATCACGATCTGGTGTACTTCGCGGTCTGCCGGCAGGTGCTTGTTATAATAAGTATGGGGCAGGTTAGGGCCAAAAAGACAAAGATCGCCTGGGTAAAAATCGGCGATATGATCGCCTACATAACGTTTGCCGCTGCTTTTCAGCACCAGGAGCAGCTCATACTCCGGGTGCACATGCAGGGGAAAATCGTTATAGGGAAAGAACTCTTCCTTTATCACGAACAATCTGTCTCCCGTAAATATATTTTCAACATATAATTTCATATGGTCAATATTGTTCAAGAAATGGGCAAAAGGGTGTTAGATATTCCCGGTTTTATCCCGCATTTTTGGACAAATTAATACACAATTAGCATAATTGATGGCGGATGCAATAAATATGAAAGATAAAATACAGTATATGCTGCCTACCAGAACCGCGTTATTTACATTATCCGTTTTCTTTACAGGTTTTTCCTTTGCACAGGTCCATACGGTATCACCATTGCCGTTAAAGGATGTACAGATTGCAGATAGCTTCTGGTCGCCCAAATTGCGGCTATGGGATACCCGTACGGTATACGATGTACTGGACAAGCTGGAAGGGAAGTATGAGCCGGACCGGGAAGACCTTATTAAGGAAAAAGCTACCCGTGGCCGCACCAGGGATGCGTTCCTGAATTTTGACCTGGTAGCGCAGGGTAAAAAGAATACCGGCGCCAGCGATGGTCCTCCCTGGTATGATGGACTGGTATATGAAACCATACGCGGCGCTGCTGACTTACTTACCGTTTATCCGGACGCCCGCCTGGAGCAGAAGCTGGACGCGTATATAACCCGTATAGCCGCCGCACAGGCAGCCGATCCTGACGGTTATATCAACACCTATACCACCCTTAACCGGCCAAACCAGCGATGGGGGACCAATGGTGGTGATGAGCGCTGGCAGCATGATATCTATAATGCCGGTATGCTCATTGAGGCAGGCGTGCATTATTATAGCGCCACCGGTAAAACAGCCCTGCTGGAAGTGGCGGTAAAGATGACCAATTATATGTGTAAAGTGATGGGGGCAGCGCCTAAACAAAATATCATCCCCGGGCATGCAGGCCCGGAAGAAGCATTGCTGCAAATGTACCTGCTCTTTAAAAACGATCCGGCGCTGCAACAGCGCATACATGCACCGGTTAACGAAGCGGACTATTACAGCCTGGTAAAGTTCTGGATAGAACAGCGCGGGGTATACGCTGATGCGGACGGATCACGGAAACGCACCAACTACGGCAGCTATAACCAGGACCAGCTGCCGGTGTTCGAACAAACCACCATAGAAGGCCATGCGGTAAGGGCCACCCTGCTGGGTACCGCTGTTGCCGCCATGGCAGCCTATAACCACGATGACCGGTATATTACCACGGCTAATAACTACTGGAATAACATGACCGGCAAACGTATGTTCATCACGGGCGGACAGGGCGCGATTGCGCAGGATGAGAAGTTTGGCGCAGATTATTTCCTCCCGGAGTCTGCTTACCTCGAAACCTGTGCCTCCATCGGCGCGGGTTTTTTCAGTGAGCGGATGAACCAGCTGCAGGCAAATGGAAAATATATAGACGAACTGGAGCGGGTGCTGTATAATAATATGTTATCCGGTGTGGCTATTGACGGGGAGCATTATCACTATGAAAACCCGCTGGTAGCCACCGCACATAAGCGCTGGGCATGGCACAGCTGCCCTTGTTGCCCGCCGATGATCCTTAAAATGGTAGGCGCGCTGCCCGGGTTTATCTATGCAAAGGACCGGCAGGATATTTATGTGAACCTTTTTATTGGCAGCGAAGCGCAGGTGGATCTGGATAAAAACAAAGTCCGGCTGAAGCAGACCACTCAGTATCCATGGCAGGGCCATACACAGATCACCGTTACGCCGGAACATGCGGCCGCTTTTAACGTGTATGTACGCATACCCGGTTGGGCCGGCGGAAAGGAGAATCCCTTTGACCTGTATACCTCTGCTGTTGCCGGTAAAGTATCCTTACAAGTAAACGGGCGCAATATAGCTGTACGGCCGGTGAATGGATATGTAGCATTAAACCGGACATGGAAAAAAGGCGATGTGATCGAACTGAACCTGCCCGTGCAACCCCGGCTGGTGGCTCCTGCGCCGGCAGTATCCACTATTAAGGGCAAGCAGTGCATAGCCGCCGGGCCGCTGGTATATGCCATTGAGGGAACAGATAACCCGGAGATGAATAATTACCGTATTAATGAAAACACCGCCATGCAGGCGGCCTATCACCCGGAAATAGCCGGCGGGGTAAATGTCATCTCTGGCAGCCTGGCTGTGGGGGAAGGTAAAGCGCCTTTCAAAGCAATTCCCTTCTATGCGCTGGGGAACAGGGGGATGTACCCGTATATGGTTTGGTTACCGAATCAGTAACTTAGTACCATAGAAACCGGTATACTATGAACACGGCCCCCCAGGTACAGGATCTCCGCCCTGCTTACTGGCTTACGCGTTTTCTGATGCTTCGCCTGCTGGGGGTGATCTACGCCGTGGCGTTTCTTGTGGCCATTAACCAGGCCGTTCCCCTGATAGGTGAAAACGGGCTGCTCCCCATTGGGCTATTCCTGGAACGTGTGAGCGGGCGGTTTGGATCAACGGGCGCCGGCTTCCGGCAGCTACCTTCTATATTCTGGTTCATTCATACGGATGCCGCGCTGCTGACAGCTGCATGGACGGGGTTTGCGCTTTCCTGCGTAGTGCTGGCTGGTTTTGCCAATGCGCTAATATTGGCGGTTTTATGGTTGCTGTATATGTCCTTTGTGCATGTAGGGCAGGAATGGTATGGATATGGATGGGAGATACAGTTACTGGAAACGGGCTTCCTGGCTATATTCCTTTGTCCCTTGCTGGACATGCGCCCGTTTCCCAAACGGGCGCCACCACTGTTGATCATCGTGTTATTCCGCTGGCTCATCTTCCGGATCATGCTGGGAGCGGGCTTAATAAAGCTGCGGGGGGATGATGTGTGGCGTAACGGCACCGCCCTTTACTATCATTTTGAAACGCAGCCCATTCCTGGCCCGCTGAGCCGCCTGTTCCATTTCCTGCCGCCTGCAGTGTTAAAGGCCGGCGTATGGTTCAATCACCTGGTGGAGCTGGTTGCGCCATGGTTTGTGTTCTGGCCGCGTATAGGCCGTTATATTGCGGGCGTGCTGGTCATTGCTTTACAGGTGGTGCTTATCTGCAGCGGCAATCTATCGTTTCTTAACTGGCTAACGATAGTTCCGGCCTTAGCTTGTTTTGATGACGCCTTCTGGGCAAAGCTGCTGCCAGCAAGGCTGGTGCGGATGGCTGTAAGGGCCAATGACCGTGCGGAACCATCAGCGCCCATGCAGATCACCGCCTGGGCCATTACTGTATTGGTAGCGTTACTGAGCATACAGCCCACCGTCAACCTGATCTCTTCGCGGCAGGTAATGAATGCTTCCTTTGATCCGCTGGATCTTGTAAATACCTACGGCGCATTTGGTTCCGTGGGGAGCGAGCGTTTTAATGTAGTATTTGAAGGTACGATGGATGAATATCCGGATGATAGCGCTCATTGGAAAGCTTATCCGTATAAGGGGCTGCCGGTTGCGCTCAACAAACGGCCGCCGCAGATTGCGCCTTATCAGCCCCGCCTGGATTGGCAGATGTGGTTTGCCGCTATGTCAACGCCGGATCAATATCCATGGACCTTACACCTCATCTGGAAATTGCTGCATAATGATCCGGCCATGCTGGGGCTATTTGCCGGCAATCCTTTTCCGGATAAACCGCCCCGTTTTATCCGGGCGGTCTTATATCGTTACAGTTTTGCCAAACCAGGGGGGGCCAATGGCCGCTGGTGGCGCCGTACGCGGGTAAGCGCTTACTGGCTGCCGCCGCTGTCTGTAGATGATCCCCGTTTAATTAGCTCCCTGAAGCAGGAGGGGTGGTTGCATTAAGCTACGAGGGATCTTTGTTTTTCGCCTCGACATTTAGAATGCCATATAGGTCTCTTATACTGTTTGGGTTATGTCAGATCGTAAGGTGCTTTTTACTAATTTTATATTTTAAATATGTATAAGATCGCTGTATAGTTACGATTTAGCAAGCAATCCCATAAATGTCATGCCCCTTCATATATTTCTTTTCTTTGATGGCACAACCTTTGCTTTTACGGGGTTGTTATCCTATTAAGTTGAGTATTTATTTATTAAATAGCTGATATATGAACATACGCTTTTTATTATCAGGCTCCCTGATGATGGTTATACTAGGTACCGGTTGCGTAAGCAACAAGAAATTTTCCCAACTACAATCCAGTTATAACGAGCTGGAAAACCGGAACAGGGCCCTGGATGGCAAGTACCAGGAGTGCCAGCGGAATCTCACCGGCGCCAGCACACGGGTGCAAAGCCTGGAAGAGCAGATAGCCGCGCAGCGCACAGGCCTGGCCTCTTTACAGGCAGCATTGGATAAGTGTTTGAACTCCACCAGCGAGGGAAATGTAAATATCTCAAAACTGGTTGATGAGATCAACGCTTCCAATAAGTACATACAACACCTGGTGAATACCAAGAACAAAAGTGACTCGCTTAACATGGTGCTCACCAACAACCTTACCCGTTCTTTAAGCAGGGAAGAGATGCGTGATGTGGATGTACAGGTATTAAAAGGGGTGGTGTATATATCGCTCTCTGATAATATGCTGTATAAATCCGGCAGCTACGAGATCTCATCCGCCGCAGGCGCTACCCTCAGTAAGATCGCAAAGATCATTATGGATTATAAGGATTATGATGTGCTGATAGAGGGTAATACGGATAATGTGCCCATTTCACAGAAGAATATCCGTAATAACTGGGATCTGAGCGCATTGAGAGCGTCTTCTGTTGTGCAGTCACTGCAGAATGACCATGGCGTAGATCCTAAAAGGTTAACCGCCGGCGGCAGGGGAGAGTACAACCCCATTGCATCTAACGACACAGATGCCGGCAGGACACAGAACAGGCGTACACAGATCATTATTACGCCCAAGCTTGACCAGTTCATGGACCTGATTGAAAAAGCGCCGGAAAGCGACAGCACTAAGCCGGTAGCGCCCAGGCCATAAGATATATCGCTCGCAAAAGCGGTGCAAAGACCGTACGAAAGCCGTGTAGATCAGGAGATCTATGCGGCTTTTGCATGCCTGGCCATGATGTACGGCGGTATAATGAAACCTGCGTAACCCCCTGCAAATAAAAAGAAAAACGGATTACATGTAAATTAAACGTATCTTTAACCGAATAATTTGAGGTCTATCGCTTTTGTAAGCTACCATTACTCTCACGCAGTTTTCTTTTTTACACCTGCATTTTTCTCAAATATTTCTTCACTTCTAATTTGAATATTATGAACATTTACGTATCCAACCTGGGTTTTAACTGCCAGACAGAAGAACTTGTTACCCTTTTTATGGAATATGGCGCAGTATCTTCCTGCAAAGTGATCACCGACAAATTCACCAATAAAAGCAAAGGCTTTGCATTCGTAGAAATGCCTGACCAGGCCGAAGCAGAAAAAGCCATTGAAAATTTAAATGGTTTTGTAATAGAAGGCCGCAGCATCAATGTATCAGAAGCAAGGCCCCGCGAAGAACGGCCCAACAATAACAATAACCGGTATTCTAATAACCGCCGTTGGTAAAATTGCTGCGGACGTAGCTGAAGTACCTTTATCCTCAGTAATAGCATAAGGCCCGTATGGCCGCCAGTGTATCTGAACAGACAGTAAATAATAGTTTCATCCACAGTATGCAACCGCAATACCGTTATGAATGCTGTTAACTGCATGCCTATTATTGTATAACAACATTGAATCACTAAAATTATCGCTTATGGCAATGACATGGAATAAGAAAGAAAGAGAAAACAAAAAAAGACAAGCGAAGAAGAAGAAAGAAGAGAAGATGCAGGAACGGAAAAATAGCGCCGGAAAGGATACCAGCCTGGAAAATATGATGGCTTACCTGGATGAGGATGGGAATCTTACCTCCCTGCCGCCTGATCAGCGTAAGAAAAAAGCAGACAATCCTGAAGCAGGAGATAAAGACGCTGCTCCCGAAAAGGAATAATGGTTTCAAAAACGGCTTATTGGCCGTAAATAAAAGATCTTCAATTTTGCCAGGCTGCTCCCGAAAGGAGCAGTCTTTTTTTATGGCAATCTTTAATAGCTATCTAAAGTTTTTTTGCTACATTTTGAAAAAAAACTGTGCTATCTGTTGATAAAAGACTGGGGGAGAAGCTATTCATGATCAAGACGCCAGCGGGACCTATGAAGTATATATTAAAGGTGCTGGTATTGCTTTTACTGGTTACAGGGGTCTATGGGGCGGATAATGACACCCTGCTGGACAGGCTCAATAAGACCATTGAAGCGGCGCCGGTATTTGACGCCGGCCGGATAAAGCAGATCACTGCCTGGCGGCAGGCGCTGCACAGGGCAGAGCGGGCGGATCCTACAATACGGTTTGAGATCTGCCGGCAGCTGTTTGAGCAATTTAAGGTATACCAATATGACTCCGCCTTTGCCTATGCGCAGCAAATGCAAGCCCTGGCCCATGAGATGAATAATGCTGAACTGAGCAGTTATGCCGGTCTGAAACTGGCTTTTGTGCTGCTCTCCTCCGGTATGTTCAAGGAAACGGGCGATTACCTGGCAGACATTCATGTGGCGCTGTTGCCGGATAGCGCCAAAGCGGAATACTACCAGCTGAAAAGCCGCTTTTATTATGACCTGGCTGATTATAGTAATGATGGGTTCTTTGCCCCGGCATATACCCGGATGGGTACCGCCTGTACAGACAGCGCGCTGATGCTTTTTAAACCACATTCCTTTGACTATGATTATAATTATGGCATACGCTACCACAAAGCGGGGAATATAGATAGTGCCCAATACTATTATAAGCTAACCGTAGCCCATACAGATCTTACCTGGCACCAAACGGCCATTGCCACTTCCTCTCTGGGCAACATTTACATACGCCGCGGTCATATGGATAGCGCGCTGGTACTGATGGCCCGGGCGGCCATGGCAGATATCCGCTCCAGCACTAAAGAAACCACCGCTATGTTCATATTGGCTGGGCTGCTCTTTAAAGAAGGGGATGTAAAACATGCCTCCCGTTGTATAGAGTATGCCGTAGCCGATGCTTCCTTTTACGGGGCCCGCCTGCGCAAAGTACAGGTAAGCGCGATACTGCCAATCATAGAAGGGGAGAAGGTAAATACGGTAGAAGCGCAGAAAAAGCTGCTTTTCGTATATGCGGCCATCGTTACCCTGTTGCTGCTGGCACTTGTATGGCTGGCGGTCATCATCTTCCGCCAGATCAGGAAGCTCAAAGCTGCCCAGGAGGTGATTACTGCGGCGCATGCCCGCCAGCAGGAGATCAACGAGCTGCTGATGGAGGCTAATAAGATCAAAGAGGAGTATATAGGCTACTGTTTCCAGTTAAATTCGTCTTATATCGATAAAATGACGAAATTTAAGAAGACTGTGGAGCAAAAATTGATAGACAATAAATATGGGGAGGCAAAGTTCCTGGTAAATAATATAGACCTGCGGGAAGAACGGGAAGAGCTGTTCCGGAACTTTGACCGCATCTTCCTTAAAATATTCCCGCAGTTTGTACCGGTGTTCAATTCCTTTTTCCGGGAAGAGGACCAGATACGGCTAAAAGATAACGAGTTACTGAATACCGACCTCCGCATTTTTGCGCTGATCCGTATTGGCATCAGCGATAATGTAAAGGTGGCCCAGATATTGGGGTATTCTGTCAACACCATTTATACATATAAAACCAAAATAAAGAACAAGGCCGTCATACCCAAAGACGAATTTGAGGAGCGGCTCATGGAGATAAAAGCCCTTTAAAGCGACAGAATGACCAGCAAAACAGGGCGGAAAGTACTTGTATGTAAATATAGTTTAATATTACTGCTATCTATTGAACATCAATGATTTATTTTCCATAAAGACGCCAATTTTAGTAATATTTTCTATATATTGACCATATAAATTGCTAACATGTTTAATCCTGATTTAATTTGAGCCTTTAGCGCAGTTGTACCAGATCCAAAATCTAAAGTATCCGTTATGAAGAAGATCCGTTATGAAAACGAACATGCTTTGTTTTTCCAAATCACTTATTATTTAAACTAAAAAATAATATCAGTTAGGGTATAATATTTCACGTATGGGAAACGGCCACGTTATGTGAGGGCGCCGCTTCTTTTTTTCATTAATCCAGGCATCAATATTCCACAAACAAATAAAATCCATCTTATGAACAGAGTTCTATTTCGCAGGGTGCGTATGTTATGCTCGTTATTGCTGCTGATAGCAGGCATAGCCAACGCACAGACCAGATCTGTTACCGGGAAGGTAACAGACGAAAAGGGCGATCCGGTACCAGGCGCCACCATCCAGATCAAAGGCACAAACGCCGGTACAGCAGCAGGCGCAGATGGTACATTTAAATTAAATGCCCCCGCCAATGCCACTACACTTATTATTTCTTATGTAGGTTTCTCCAGCCAGGATGTGGATATCGTTGGCAAGTCCAGCGTAAACATTGTACTGCAGGCCGGCAGCACCCAGCTGACGGATGTGGTGGTAGTAGGTTATGGTACGGTGCGTAAAAAGGACCTTACCGGCGCTGTAGCTTCCATACAGGCCAAAGACTTTAATAAAGGCACTTTCACGGCTCCGGACCAGCTGATCCAGGGTAAAGTGGCCGGCGTACAGGTGCTGGCCAATAGCGGTCAGCCTGGTGCTGCTACTACTGTAAGGATCAGGGGTAATGCTGCTTTAACAGGTACCGGCCAGCCACTGTATGTGGTGGATGGGGTGCCACTGGACGGCCGTTCCGCCAGGCCCGGTTTAAATGTGCCGGAACTGGGCAACGTTCCCGGAGGCAACGCGTTGAACTTCATCAATCCTTTTGATATTGCTTCTGTAGATGTATTAAAAGATGCGTCTGCTACTGCCATTTATGGTTCCCGTGCCGCCTATGGCGTGGTACTCATCACCACCAAAAAAGGCCAGGTAGGCGAACCTAAGCTGGATGTAGGCGCTTCTGTGGGCGTTAGCACACTGATGAGACGCATAAATGTGCTGGACGGCAACCAATACCGTCAGGCCCTGCAAAAATGGGGACTGGATAATACCAATGATCTGGGCGGCGATGTGGATGCGCTGGACGCTATTCTGCGCACTGCCGTTACCCAAAATTACAACGCCGGTATAAGCGGTGGTACAGAGAATGCCAAATACCGTTTCTCCGCGGGTATGCTGGACCAGCAGGGGATCGTTAAAAAATCAGATTTTAAGAAATACACGGTAGGGCTGAATTCCTCCTTTAAGTTCCTGCGCAGCAAAAGGCTGGGTGTAGATCTGAATGTGATCGCCAATCAATACACGGAAAACATACCGCCCATCACTAACGATGCCGGCTTTGGTAACAGCCTCATGGGACAGGCCCTGCAGTGGAATCCTACAGAGTCCCTCTATAAAGCAGATGGCAGCCTGAATATCAAACAGGGCAGCGCGGCCGTGAACCCGGTAGCCCTGCAGAACGTATACCATGACCGTTCCAGGGTAACTACCATCCTGGGAAGTGTTTCTCCTTACTTTAAGATCACTGACGACCTGGAATACCGTATGCAATATAGTGTCAACTATAGCAGCGGCATCAGAAGAACGGCTGTGGACGGTAATATCAACTTCAACACCTTTGGTATCAATGCTAATCCGCCTTCCGGTCTTGGTTGGGCAAATATTGGCAATAATGAGCTGACCACACAACAGTTCACCAATACCTTAACTTATAATAAAGATGTAACGGAAGACCTGCACCTGAATGCACTGGTGGGGTATGAGTACATGAAATTTACCAACCGTGGTTCGTATATGAATGGTTTAGGCCCTGCACAGGCGGGCGGTTTTGGTAATTATGGCCTCGACCTGACAGATTATATTCAGTTCTCCAATGCGGCCGGGCGGAATATCACATCCTTTGCCGATCCGGGGTCCGAGTTACAGTCTTATTTTGGCAGGGTGACCCTGAATTTAAAGGAGCGGTATCTGCTGACTGGTACCCTCCGTTCAGATGGTTCTACTAAATTTGGCAAAAACAACCGCCATGGTTTATTCCCATCCTTTGCAGCAGCCTGGAATATCAGCAACGAGGACTTTTTTAGCAAAGGGTTTGTGAATAACCTGAAAATACGGGGAGGATGGGGCAGGACCGGTAACCAGGAATTCCCTTCCGGGGCATCCCAGGCAGGCTGGGCGTTTCAAAACAACGGCGCCATATCACAGCAATCCAATGCCAACCCGGATCTGAAATGGCAGTCTGATAAACAGTATAACATCGGCCTGGACTTTGGTTTAATGGATGGCCGGATCAGCGGTTCAGTAGACTACTTCCACAAAACCACCTCCGACCTGTTATATCCCACCACTGCCATACAGCCAGCAGCTTCCCAGTCTGTAGTGACCTGGAAGAACCTGGATGGAGAGATCATCAATAAAGGCGTAGAAGCTGCCATCAACGCCACTATCGTACAGCATAAGAATTTTTATTGGGATCTGGGCGTGAACGCTACCTTCCTTAAGAATAATGTAACGGGTATGACGGCGCCAATTTATACCGGTCAGCTTAATGGCCAGGGCGTTTCCGGCACACTGGTAGAGATCATCTATAATGACATGCCTATTAACGCGTATTATACCCGTACTTATGGGGGATTGGATAAAGATGGTCAATCCATTTACCCTAATGGCGATAGCTTAAGCTTCCAGGGTAACCCTAATCCTACCAAATTGCTGGGCATCAGCACTACGGTAGGGTTTAAGAAGATCACCCTCACGGCTAACCTGAACGGCGCTTTCGGTCATAAGATCTATAACAATACGTTCAACAACGTAGTGAATGTAAGTAATCTGCGGGGCGCGCGTAACATTGCAGAAGAGTTTTACAATGCGCCCACCCTGGAAGCATTGTCTAACCGGGTTACCTCTTCTTCCCGGTTTATTGAGAGCGGCAATTACCTGAAGCTGGCCAACGTAACCCTTACCTATGCGGTAGGCGATATTGCCGGCGTAGTGAAAGGCCTGAATGTATACCTCACAGGACAGAACCTGCTGGTGTTCACCAAGTTTAAAGGGTTTGATCCCGAAGTGAACGTAGACAAAAGCAGCGGCGCCCCTGGCGCAGACTCTAAGACTGGTATGTCTACCTCTGGCGGCGTGCCTTCCGCTGGTATAGAATATCAGCCTTATCCTTCTGCCCGTACGTTCACACTGGGGGTTAATTTTTCTCTTTAATCAAAAAAACGGCTAACATGAAACATTTAAGCATACTTTTTATGGTCTCAGCTATCCTGCTATCGACAGGATGTACCAAACTGGAGGAGAAGCTCCAGGGCCAGGCCACAGAGGAACAGGTGGGCGGCAGCGGCGGTTCTGCAGACGCGTTGCTGAGAGGCGTATACAATTCCATGCGTTTGCCTTATCAGAACAACGACCAGGTATTTGCCCTTTCAGAAATGAGCACAGATGAACAGATAGCGCCCACCCGCGGTGGCGACTGGGATGATAACGGCGCCTGGCGCGTGATACATGCACACGCCTGGGACGGGGATAATATCCATATCCGTGATTGCTTTAATAACCTTGGTGGGGTAATATATACGGCTACCAATATCCTGCAGTTCAATCCCACGGCTCAACAGGCCGCGGAGGCCAGGTTCCTGCGTGCTTTTGCCATGTTTAGTGTACTGGACCTGTATGACCAGGTACCTTACCGCGAACCTGGAGAAAAAGTAACGGAACCTGCCAAGGTACGTACCGGCACAGAAGCGCTGGATTATATTATCAGCGAAGTAAATGCTGTGATGGCTGCCCTGCCGGATGTTGGCGCAGCTAACTTAAATATTACCAGGGCCAATAAAGATGCGGCCCGGATGTTACTGATGAAGTGTTATCTGAATAAAGGCGTGATAGCCAACCGTGCTGCCCCTACCTTTGACAATGCGGATATGGGCCAGGTAGTTGCATTGGCAGACCAGATCATCAATAGCGGTAAGTATACTTTCAGCGATAACTACTTTGACAATTTCTCTCCCCGTAACGGCGCCCTCTCTAAGGAGAACATCTTTACCGCAGAAAACCAGGGCGGTGTAGATGCCGGCGGCCTTAATGCCATCTGGCATACGGTTATGCATTATAATCAGAACCCTGCCGGTTGGAACGGTTGGACCACCTTGTCTGACTTCTACAACAAATTTGAAGCGGCCGATAAAAGAAGGGGCCTGGCCTATGATGTTACCGCAGACGGTGGTCCGGCTAACCCAGGTAACCGTGTAAATGTGGGCTTTCTGATCGGTCAACAGTATGACCTGAAAACTGATGCGCCCTTGAAGGATCGTACTAACGCGCCGCTGATCTTTACCGCAGAAGTTAGCACGATTGAAACCGGCGGCAACCTGGAGCAAACAGGTATCCGGGTAGTGAAATACAGCCCGGATTTCGTAAACGACGGTAATGGTAAAGTGAATAATGATTTTGTATACTACCGTTATCCGGATGTGCTGCTCATGAAAGCAGAAGCACTGGCGCGCCAGGGAAATACCGGTGGCGCATTACCGCTGGTAAACCAGGTACGTACAGCCCGTGGGGCTACCGCGCTGGGCGCTGTAACCCTGGATCAGCTGCTGGATGAAAGAGGACGGGAGTTCTATTGGGAGTCTTCCAGGCGCATGGACCTGATCCGTTTTGGAAAGTTCCTGCTGCCCTGGCAGGAAAAGCCCACGGATGATCCCAAGTACCTGCTGTTCCCCATTCCCAGTCAACAGCTGGCAGTTAATCCCAACCTGAAAAAGAACCCTGGTTATTGATAAAATACCGGTATTAAGCATCATACCTACAAAGGGCCATGGCGCCGGTCATGGCCCTTTGTATAAAAAGGCCCGCCATCCCCTGCTATCTGCACAAGGGGGGAGTAACATCCCGGATGTTAGCAAGCATTTTAAAGAAGTGCGAATAGGATGGTAGTGGAATTTTGATGCGGCCCTTCGCCCGTTTGGAGGCAGCGATGCGTTGCCTCCAGCGGGGACGGGCTTTTTGTTTTTTTGGTCACCCCAATGCCGCATTCCTGGTTACTAGCCGTATAGCCCGTTGATAATTAGTATCTCTGCATAATGGAATAAATTGTATTTTGCCTGAACTGAATATCTATCCAATTCCCTCTATGCATGGCGCACGATCCTAAAAATGCAGTTCCTATACCAACTACCTCGCGTGCAGTTGCGCACAACCAGCAGTCATCCGGCATTGCCAGGGCTACCGTTGCTCCGGTACCGCAATTGAAAACGACCTCGCAGGAGGGGGAGGCCCCGGTACAGCAGGTAACGGCGCCAAGGGCGGATATTGGTATATTCACGCCGCCACAGGAGCCAGGACCGGCCATGCAGGCAATACCGCCATTTCAGTTAAAAATAGAGCGGGAAGACCCGCCAGCGGGCCAGTCAGCGGCTGGTCAGTCCCTGGGAGGCCAACCATTGGCGGAACAGGCGGCTGGTGCACAGCCGGCGGGTAGCCTGCTGCCACACGCAGACATCATTGCTGCTTCCTTCAATATGCCGTCAGCACGGTCAGCGGGTCCGGGAGCAGCGGAAATGGGCGGGCTAGCATATGGAGGCGCTGCAGTCAATTATATACCTACTGCCGCGGGAACGGCGCTGCCCTATGACGGATGGCCGGTTGCGCAGCGTAAACAGGCCCGCGTACCGTCCAATGCGCCGGTACAACGCCAGGTTATTCAGCTGCAGTGGGATATAGATGAGGAATTAGGAAAACTGGACGCAGAAAAGATAAAGGCCGTTGGGAAGATCAATGCCAACCAATATGAAGAAGCATGGGCAGACTATCAGGCAGCAAGGCTGATCATGGCAGATATTGCCGGACGGCACAGGGATGGCGCTGATAAGATCTATAACGGCCATATGATAAAGGCAACCGCGTCTATGCGCGCTATCATTGATGGATATAATGCCAGCCTGAAAGGGAAAATGGATACCATGCTGGCTTATTACAAGGACATGTATATCACTTATGATGCTGAATATACCGCCTTGTATGATCAGATTGCGGCTAAGCTGCAAGCCAAAGCAGATGGCGAGGTGGCGCCTTTAAAAGAGGAATTGGACCGGAAGGCCGCTGCACAAAAAAACGCATACGCTTTACATTCCGGGATCTATAACACGATCAATAAATTTAAAACCAAAGTAGCCGGTGATACGGATATCAGCTATAATTACGGTAAAAAGAAAGCAGATACCGGCGAAATTGGCAATACAAAACTGGCGCCTGTCTCTTTTGAAGCCCTGGATGGATACCTCACAAAAAACAAAGGTTTAGCCACCAAGTACACCAACCAGGGAGGGGAGATCAAAAAAACAACAGACGCCCCTGATGATGATACGCAGAGAAATAGTACGGTGGTGCTATTGATGGCTGGTTCAAAGGCCAGAAAAGAAGCGGTCACTGCACTGTTTACAGACGATGTGCCCAAACAGATCAGCATCTTCACGCAGCTCAATAAACATCACCGCTCAGATGATATTACGGATGCCGTGGCGCTGATCACCGCCGCTGGTACAGATAACCTGGCGCATACACTGGGGTTGATCGATGCCGTTGGCGCCAAAGGAGATATAAAAGCCATTAAAGCTTTTTATGATGGCGCTAAGACGGTTACGGGTACGCCCGGGCCTATGGCCATGGCGGCCTTCCTGGTGGCTATAACTTACACGGCCATCAAGGACATCACAGATTTTGTGAAAGAAGCCGGTAAATACGGTAACCTGGATGCAATTAAACCCGTATATGCCGCGGCCAAAACTAATAACAAGGTTGAAAGCGTTACGGAACTACTCAAAGCAGGCGGCATTCCGGGCACTTACGCCACAGACGCCGTGAAGATAGGCCTGGCTTTCGCTACCACAAAAGGGAAAAGCAAGGCCGCAGACTACACTAAACTATTAAGCGTTACCGGTTGGGACAAAGCCAAGCTGCTGGCATTGGTAATGGAATGCGCGGAGAATGATGGGAATGTGACCGCAGAGCGTTGGGCGGTAGTTGCGCAGAAGGAACCGCTGCTCCAGGATAAACCGGAAGAAGTAAGGGCTACCGCTAGGCTTAATAGTTTTGCCAATGAAGATTGGTATAAGGACCATAAACCCGCTAAGCTATCATCCACCAAAAAGGCAAAAAAGAAATATACGCAGCTGTTATATGCATTGATGGGCAAAGAGGATCTGACAGGCCTGGGCAACATCAGCTTTGATAATATCCAGGGCGATTTCCTCTCCATGCTGGTTTTCTTCCATAAACACATTGCTTCCTTTAACGCACAGGGCGGGCGGGGTTTTGACCGGGAGGGGAGAGGGGGAGGCCTGTATGCCAGGAGTAGCACAGACCACGCGCTGAATGAGCAGTATACATCGCTGTTGGGCAGTAATGGGGTAGATGTATCCAGCCTGTTGCAACCCATTAATCCCGCTTTGCTGGCGCTGCAGGATAAAGGAGCTACTTCAAAGAACAGAAGGGCGCCCACTACCAGGACATTCGGGGGAGGCGCCACTTCCTATACCACCGGAGATATTTCTGTTGCTTCCGCAGGGCTGCCCTCGCATAACTTAAGGGTCCTGGAAGACCAGCAGGGTATTATTGGCAGCATTGGCGGCGCTCCGAATAAGAAGGCTGCAAAGGAAAAACTATTTGATGCGCCGGAGCATGATGTAGCCCCGGACCTGAGCCGCACCGTGGGCGAAAAAGCGGCCACCACAGATAGTTTACTGGAGAAGCAGAAAACCGCCCTGGCAGGTAAGATCACTACCCATGCGGATTATGGCAATTTCCACGACGGTTTCCTGGAGGACAGGGGACAGCTGGTGACCAGGATCAGTAATGTGATCAACTCCATATCCGGTGGTGCGCAGACGTTGGAGGCTATAGGCTCCGAAGGGCACCCCAGCCTGATCCTTAAAGTTCCTAAAAGCGGCGGTGGTAAGTTTATCTATGATGGCGTTACTACTACCTACAATAGGACCAAGCCACTGATACCGGGTATGGTCACTGATTTTAACCTGGCAAGCGACCAGGAGGTGAAGATCACGGAAAGGGGCAGCTTTGGTTTTCAAAGACCCACGCTGGCAGATACAGGAGACTCTGTGCGCTTGTGGCCTGGATATACGCCGGTAGAGGCTTTGCGGAACGGTCTTAAAGTGCTGGTAGAAAAGCTCTCCAGCAAGGATAAGCGCCCGTCGGCCCGGGCGTTGACAAATATAGGCCAGATAGACGCCCTGACCACCGATAACACCAAACCGGTTGCCTATGTAGAGGCGTTAAAAACTGCCATGCGTCATGCATTCATCGCGCTGGAGAAAAAGATAGCCGGCGGCGCCCCTGCTGAAAAGAAACGGGTGTCTGAATGGCTAAGGACCAGGATCCTGATCAAACTACAGCAGTCAGGTATTTTATTGGATAAGGCCACCGGGCTTTATAAGGTAGGATCTAAAGATACCCAGCAGGAAAAGAACAAACATTTCCTGATCACCACTGATATGACGGATAAGTTGCAGGAATATACCATGTTATATACCGCAGCTACCCTGGAGGCTACCACAAACCCCAACAAGGATCACGACCGGGCGGGTAAGTTTAAGAACGACGATGATGTGTACGAGAAAAAAGTGGTGTCAAAGCTGGGGGCCACAGACTACCGTATGTTTTACCTGGATAGCGGGGAACAGGCGCTGATAGTGGCCGGTTTGCTGGCCAACAGGTTTACACAGGGCAAGGATCATGCGGAAACCAATGTGCCTGCAAGCCCCTATATCAGCAGGAACCCCTATTTTGAGATAGGCGTATTTAATGGCGATAGCCGCTCCAACCTGAGACAGGTGGATAGTGGGGCTAAGATCGTACATGGTGACCTGTCCCCCGTGATCACGCAGGACGCAAGCGAACCTAAACCCAGAGCGGAAATAGACGCCGGTATAAGCCGCACCTGGCAGGATGTGGATGGCAATGTGGAGCATGATGATGTAATACCCATCCTGGATATTACCAATAGCAGCATAGATGCTGTAAATAATCTGGGCGATATGCCTAAGAATTTCATTATTGTGGAAAGTCTTACCAAACATGAACAGCTGGGCGCAGATAAATTTATCATGGGCCGGCTGATAGCAGTGAGCAATACCAAGGGAACCACAGCGGGCGCGCTAAAGAAAACCAATTTCCTGGATCTGGCGCAGAACGTAGTAGGCCCCGTTGCCAATAAAGCGTATAATCCGTTACTGGCGCAAATAAGGGCCAATATGGATAAAGCGCTGTATTCTGACGACCTGGCCTGATAACGGGATAAACACCATTAAAAATATATAACCCAAATGAAATTAGTTTACCTGTTATTGATCCCCTTTCTATGGCTGCAGGCCGATAGCCGCGTGGACCATATCCGTGAGCGGTACCAGCAGATCAATGCAAAGATCTCCACCTACCGGCATATTGAAATTGAGTCTGAGGAAGAAAGCTCAGAAGGTGGCGCAGTTACCGGCTACCTGTCTAAAGACACCGTGATGCTTATTGTGGAGGATGTGTATGGGGAAATGGGTAAAACGCGCACGGAGATATATTTTGACCATGCCGCCCCCGTATTTATTTATGACCGGGATTATAAATATAGCCGGCCTATGTATGACTCCACCTTTGATGAGAAGGAGACGCAGATCGCGGAAGACCGTACCTATTTCTATAATAACAAAATGATCCGCTGGATAGATAAGGAGCATAAGATAAAGGCAGAAAGGGATCCGGCATTCACCGAAAAGGAGCAGGTATTATTGAAGTACGCACGGGGGCTTTATAAGCGGATAATAGCGGAGGGCAGACAATAGCCATTTACAGAAAGTGATGTACATCACGTAACCAGCTCCGCTATACTTCCGTCCTTTGTGTTGTAAAAATTTACAACATGAAAAAGCAAACTATAATAGTCACCGGAGCATCATCCGGCATAGGCAAAGAGATAGCCCGGTATTTCCTGGAAAGGGGCGATAAGGTAGTGATCAATTCTACCACCCCGGAAAAGCTGCAACAGGTGTTCAATGAACTGGGCGGGGGCGAAAACCTGGCTATGGTAGCCGGGGATGTGAGCAAAAAAGCCACCGGCGAACAACTGGTAGCTACCGCCGTGGCCCGGTTTGGCTCAGCAGACGTACTGATCAATAATGCAGGTATTTTTGAGACCCGGCCTTTCCTGGAAGTAGACGAAGCTTACCTGGACCGCTTCCTGAGCACCAATCTCAAAGGCACTTATTTCACCACACAGGCAGTTATCCCCCAGATGCTGCAACAGCAGGACGGCGTTGTTATTAATATAGGCACGCCGCTTGTTAATCATGCTTTTGGCGGAGCGCCCTCTTCTGCGCCGTTGACCAGCAAAGGCGCTATCCACTCCCTTACTGTACAGCTGGCGGCAGAATTTGGTAAACGCAATATCCGCGTAAATACCGTGGCGCCTGGCGTTATCCGTACGCCCATGCATGGGGAAAATGCAGACCAGAGCGCTGGTTTACATTTGCTGAACCGTGTAGGCGAAGTAGAGGACATTGCAGAAATGGTATATACCGTGGCCAAGAGCCGTTTTATCAGCGGCGCCATTATTAACGTAGATGGCGGTATGGCTGCAGGGCATAACCTGAACTAAGGATCTAACCACTGCTTTTTTTAAACAACAATTGTTATGGAAACTTCCAATGAACAGATCAGCGCTGCCCTGGAGCAGTTGTACTTTACAGGCATTTATGAAGGGAATACAGACATGCTACGGCAGGTAATGCACCCCGGCACGCTGTTGTTTGGCGATGTAAAGGGCCAGCCTTATGCCAAAACGCTGGATCAGTACCTGGATGGCGTAGCTAACCGGCAAAGCCCCCGTGATTCCGGTAAGCCTTTTAAAGGCGAGATCATTGGCGTAGATGCGGTCAATACCATTGCTACCGCCCGGGTACGCGTTAAAATGTATGATTTTTATTATGATGAATTCCTGGCCTTTCATAAATTAGATGGCCGTTGGGTGATTGTCAATAAGATGATCTCAGACATCAGCTGATAAAACGGCGTATAAACTGAATGGTATGAAAAGTGCAATGAACGTAATTTATATCGGCGGGCCTACCGTTATCCTGGAGATAGGCGGTTTGCGGCTGATGACCGATCCGACCCTGGACCCCAAAGGGGAAACCTTCTCTATCAATGGTAAACCAGCCTACTGGAAATCTGCCGGACCGGCTATTACAGACATTCCCCCGATAGACGTGGTGTTATTGAGCCATGACCAGCACGGGGATAACCTGGATAATGCCGGCCGGGAGCTGATGAAGGCGGCGCCTGTCACCTACACTACTAAAATAGGCGCGGAAAGGTTGCAGGGTAATGCCCTGGGCTTAGCCCCCTGGGAAAGCGTGACTGTGCCGGCGCCGGAAGGAGGGGAGATCACCATCACCGGTACCCCTGCCCGGCATGGCCCCATGGGAGTGGAAAAGATCACCGGCGATGTAACGGGTTTTGTAGTAAGCTATCAGGACCGGCAGCTGTACATTACCGGCGACACGGTGTTTTACGAAGGCATTAAGGAAGTGGCGGCCCGCTTTGCGCCGCAGCATATCTTTATTTTTGCCGGTGCGGCCAAACCCCGTGGGCCTTTTAACGTTACCATGGGTACTAACGATGCTATTGATACTGCCTTTACTTTTCCACAGGCTACTATTATTCCCGTGCATTTTGAGGGATGGTCCCACTATACGGAAACCGGCGAAATGCTGCAGCAATCGTTTAATGCCTTGGGTATCGGCGAGCACTTGCGGATACTCCCTCCTGGCGAGCGCGTTGCATTGTAAGGTGCTTTTTGTCTTGCTGTTTTTACCGGTGTTTGTGTGTAGCCCCACCCCGGAAATCTTATGGTGTTTTATGGGTTATTTTCCTCACCCCAACAACCTTATCCTGCGCCCTTCCTGTACCAGCTTGCCATCCTTTTCCATCTTCTTCATCACCCGGGAGATAACCTCGCGGGAGGTGGCAAAATCGTTGGCAATGGTCTGGTGCGAGATAGCCAGGAGATCAGACCCCAGGTGCAGGGATTTGACCTGCAGGTAGGAGAGCAGCCGGTCTTCCAGGTTATGGTATACTACCTGGCGGGTGGTTTCCAGCAGGTCCAGGTAGTGTTTTTGATATTCCCGGAGGATGAGGGCATTAAAGGCGGGATATTTTGTTTGCCATTCCGCTACTTTAAAGGCGGGGATCAGCAACAGCAGGGAATCGTCTGCTGCCTGTGCGGAAAAGTTGGCGCTCCCTTTGGTGAATAAATGGGCAAAGCTGAAGATGCAGGAGCCGGCCGGGAATATATGATACAGCAAAAAGCTTACCCCATCTTCGTCGCTATATACTTTTATGCAGCCCTCCAGCAGAATGGGCAGGTATTTTACCTGTTCGTCCTGTTTCACCACAAAATCGCCGGCCTGGTATGCTTTTATGCTGCCGTGTTCCAACATCTCATCCAGCAGGTCCTGTTTAAGGTCTGTAAGACAAGTTTTCATTTTTTCCGCATGCTGCGCTTCTATCGCCATAGCCGGTGGATTTTAATAAGTCCGCTGTTGCAAAGAAATAAAATTATCATACATGGTTCGGTAACAATTGTTACATGGCACTGGGCGCCCATTTGGAAGTAACGGTAACGGCAGCCTTAAAGGAATAGCAGTAAAAAGGGAGTATCAAAAAACTGATACTCCACTTTTTTATTTCCAGTAATTGTTAGCCGCTGCAATAGTGGCAAATTCTACCGCTACTGTCTGGCCAATGGCGATCAGCATGCCCGCGTCTTCCGCGTATACGCCTCTTAATCGCTCCCGCACAGCTGCATCCGGCTGGGTGGCCTTAATGATCAGTCTTGCCATTTTTATGGCCAGCTGTCTGCCTTCTTCCGGGGAGGCTGTTATCAAAGAATTATTGGGGATGAGTTGAATAGCGTCTGACATATGTTTAGTTTTTTAGTTGCAAGGCAAAGGTAAAATGTTGTTCACCGCTGATCAGTGACCAATGTTACCAATTGCTTATAACCTACACTGATCTACGCATTAACTCCCCAATTTTTCTTATATTGTAATACCCTTACCTAAAAGCGGAACAATGAAGAAAATCTGGACCTGGTATTTTGACAAATGGGGACGGCCCTTGTTATTCTTTATCATCATGCTTGCCTGTTTTATTCCCAGCGTGCTGTATCAGCAGCCTACCCTGGAGATCACCTTACTGGTATTAACAGTTTTAACCCTGATAGCTGTGCTGGCTTCCGGCCTGCGCCTGCTTATAAGGAGGAGATGGATACCGGCTGTTATAAGTTTCCTGACGCCCATGATCACGATCACGGGGCTTATTATTTTTGTAATTGCCGTTGTGCTGGAGGCGGCCGGCGATACATCCGGGGATGGGTATGCGGACAAGTTGAAGATACCAGACAATATAGTTATCAACGATCCTGTTAACCTGGGTTTTGAGCATAACCGGCCGGATTCCATTACCGGACTGCTGAAGGAAAAAATGGATTTTCAGCTGTACAATGGGATCCAACCGGGAATATTTGAATATGATTGCTGGTTAAAAAACACCGGCCGTGGCCATGTTTTCCTAAAGGCATATGAAGTAACCCATAATGATGCATTGTCCGTAGAAACATTACGGAGCCGCTCTTCCATAACAATTGACAGTGCTGCAGGGGAGCACTATACCCGCTATGAGACTACAGGTGATTTTACCATCTACGAAGGCGACTGGGGTAAGCCCTATGCCGCCCGCTTTGAGGTATGGTTTGACCCGGCGGATGGCGGCCCGGAAAGGAAATTAATGGAGAAAGTGTATAAGATCGAAGGGTGGATGAGATAAGGCCTTAACCCAGCACAAAACGATAGCCTTTGCCTTTAATGGTTAGGATCTCCAGCTGATCATCCTCCCGGAGGCGCACCCGTAGCCGGGCGATATACACATCCAGGTTACGGCTGTTAAAGAAGCCATCATGGCCCCATAATAATTCCAGTATCACTTTACGGTCTATCAGGCTATCGCGGTGCTCATACAGCAGCCGCAGGAGCTCGCTTTCCCGGTAGGATAGTTTTTGTTCTGTATCGCCATGGGCCAGCAGCTGGCGGTTGGTATAAAAGCGGAATTTGCCTATCCGGATATGGTCTGCCGGCGATATGGCCGCCGGCTTTTCTGCTCTGCGCAGTACATTGTCTATACGCACGATCAGCTCTTCCAGGCTAAAGGGCTTGCGGATATAGTCATTACCGCCCAGGGTAAAACCCTTTACCAGGTCCGCGGTCTGTGTTTTAGCGGTAAGGAACAGGATGGGCACTTCGGGGTCCAGGGCGCGTATATCTTCCGCTATCTCAAAGCCATCGCGGTTGGGCAGCATCACATCCAGCACGCAAACGGTGGGGCGCAGCTCCCGGAACAGGGATAGCACTTTGCCGCCATCGCTTTCCAGTATCACCTCAAATCCCCTGCGCTGCAGGCTTTCTTTTACGATCTTGCCCAATGATAGCTCGTCTTCTGCATATAGGATCCTGGCGCTCATATTATATTGTTTTTTGAGCCTATACGGCGGCCATTATCATAGTAAACAACGGGAGCCTCCGCAAAAGGCAGTTTCACGGAAAAGATGCTGCCTTTACCCAGTTCGCTGCTTACCTCTATAAAGCCCATGTGGCGTTGCAGGATATGCGATACATAACTTAAGCCCAGTCCATACCCTTTGATGTTATGCCGGTTGCCGCTGCTAGGCACCCGGAAGAACTTTTCAAAGATCCTGTTCCGGTATTCCCCGGCAATGCCTATGCCGTTATCGCTTACCCGCAGTTCTATGTATTGTTTATGGTCGATGATATGCACGAGTATGTCCGGGTTGTTAAGGCTGTATTTCAGGGCATTGTCCAGCAGGTTATACAGTACGCTGGACATATGCAGCTTATCCGCGTTGATGATAAAATTGCTGCCGGTGGTCTTTAAAGCAGTGGTAGCCTGCCGTTGCTCAAACTGCAGTTTCATGGAGGCCATTACGCTCCTGGCCAGGGCGCGCAGGTCAAAGGTCTCTTTGTTCAGCGCTATCTCGCGGTTCTCGAACATGGAGAGCTTCAGCACCTTATCCACCAGTAGGCTCAGGCGCTGCATTTCATTGGCGGAGATCTCCAGGTATTCATGCGTGGCCTGCGGGTCATCGAGCACCTGGAAATTGCGTAACGCCTCAATGGCTACGCTCACGGTGGCGATGGGCGTTTTGAGCTCATGCGTCATATTGCTGATGAAGTCGTTCTTCTGCTGGGCCAGCTTTTGCTGCTGTTGCAGGTTGCGGTAGAGCAACAGGAAGGAGAGGCCTGTTACGCCCAGCAGGAAGGCGGAAATGAGTATAGGCTGACTGATACGCCGCAGCAGGTACCAGGTATTATTCTCAAAGTTAACGCGGTAGCTGATGGGAGTGGCAAAACCCAGGGTAACGGTATTGTTTTCCAGGTCATCCGGGAAAGGCCCTATCCTGCGTTGGGAGGTGTCTGCCGGAAAAGCCTGGATCTGGAAGGCTACCGGGATCTTTTCCCGGGCCAGCGCCAGTTGGTAGCGGCGTGTTATATCCTTTACAGCCAGGGTATCATGCAGGGAGTCTACGTTCACCAGGTAATCAAACCTGTCCTCACCGGGGGCTTTGGCACGCCGGTACTGGATATCCAGCGAGTCTTTAAGTGGCCGTCTGTCGCCGGGTGCGCGCTGCAGCGGGGGGCTGCCTGGCGGAACGCCGGCATCATTGAACCGGATGAACATGGTGCGTTTTGTGCCGCTGGCGGCATCCGCATGGCGCATCTTCTCTTCCAGTACATTGGCCATGCCTATCATGCCCTCCCGTTCATCCATGCGGATGCGGATATTGGTATCCAGCTTCATATGATATGCCTGCAGGCGGAAAACGGTGGCCCGGAAAAGCAGGTTGGTGCGCGTGGTGAAAAGCCGTTGCTCATCCCGGTAGTTCTTGCGCAGCCAATAGGCCTGGAAAGCAGTGATCACCAGGATCGTAAGCATGATCAGGGAAACGGTCACCGGTATGGAAAGTTTATATCGCACGCATGGAACGGTTTACAGGACAATACTACGGCAATTGTGCCAGATCCTTTTCCCACTTCAATAAATATTAACCTTCATTAACCTTGCTGCAAGGCTTATTAACCTGCCTTGCGGTCATAAGGGGATAGCTTTATTGCCTAAAAGCATGCGTATGAAAAAGATCTGCTTAACATTTTCCATGGGCCTGGTACTGTTATCCGTACATGGCCAGCAAACAGGCGGCCGGGTAGTATACGAGCGCACATTACAGCTGCAGCTATTTTTGCCGCCCGGCGCCGCCCCGCAACGTATGCCGCCCTCTACCCGCAAGGACCGGCTGGAAGTGCTGTTTGGCAATGGGCAATGCCTGCGCCGCGCTATCGATGATGAGCTGCCGGAAGCGATGGAAGCCAGCGGCGGCGGTATGCACCTGGATGTAATTGCGCCCGGTGGCGGCAGTGATAATGAAACCTTTACTGATTTTGCCGCCGGTAAGGTAGTGTCGCAACGGGAGCTGGGAGGCCGTAACTATGTTATTACGGATACCATACAGCGGTTAAACTGGAAGCTGACCGGCCGTACATCCACTATCCTCAACTACCCCTGCCAGCAGGCGGTAGCGCAGCGTATTGGCATACGTATGCGGCCTGGTCTGGAAAATGGGATGATGAAGATGCTGGAAGCGCCCGATACGGTCACCGTCACTGCGTGGTTCACCCTGTCTGTACCTGCGCCGGCTGGCCCGGAGTACCAGGGGCAATTACCCGGTCTTATCCTGGGCCTGGAGATGGATAATGGCCGTGTTATGTACCAGGCGGTGGAGCTATCCGCTAAAACAGATCTGGCAGCCATAAAGCCGCCGGCTAAAGGTAAATCCCTCAGCGCAGCGGAGTTTGCGGCAGAACGGAAGAAGTTTATGGCGGCCATGCAACGCAATGTTGGCAGGGGCGGGAATATACGTATAGGAGGATAGCAGCCGCCGTGACGCCTGCTTTACGGCCGTATCATCTTTAAGCCCCGGCCCTTATCCCTTGTGGTTAACCCTGTTTTGCTCAGACTATACGTAAAGCTCAGCATAAAAAAACGCTGCAGGTTGGTGACCCGGCTGTCTTCTACATAGTTCTGGTTGCTGCTGCGGCTGATGCCTACATTCTGGTTCAGCAGGTCAAATACGCTCAGCTTTAACTCTCCCCGGTTAAAACGCAGGAACTGCTTGCTAAAGGAGGCGTTCCATAAAGGTACGTGTGCATTAAAGCCGGCGGCACGGTCGCCATTCAGCGTATAGGTGAAGCTGGTATTCAGATAATAATTTGCCGGCAGCTGCCAGTCGATCTCCGCGGCATACTGTTGTGAGAAATACCGGGTATTAAAAGCCGCCTGCAGGGTATAGATGGTGCTGTAATAATTAAGCCCGGCGCTTAACGAAAGGTCCAGTTTGTCATACGGCTGCAGGTCAAAACGCGCGGCAGGCCCCATGGTAAAGGTGCGGATGGTGTTAGGGGCTGTATTGATGAACTGTTTTGTTTTGCTGTATCCCAGGTTGGTGCTGATGTTCACCGTGCCGTTCACGACCGGCAGGGGCAAACCCAGGCTAATATTGCCCGTCATGTTATATACGCCGTTTACATTCACCGGCTGGCTGCGTTTTACGCCCAGGCTATCCACCACATCATAATTCACGATCTTATGCTGCGTTTCCTGCAGGTTAAAAAAGGCGAACAGGTTCTTATTCCGGAAAGGATCCACAGATACATAGTTCAGCTGTACGGCATGCGTAAGCTCCTGCTGCAGGTCCGGGTTGCCTGCGTGGATATTGAGCGGGTCTGTAATATCCGGCACGGGCTGCAGTTGTGCGAGGGTGGGCTGGTTGGTGAGCGCCGCATAGTTGATGCTGAGATGGCGGAAACGGGTAAAATCGTACTTGAACCGGAAGGTGGGCAGCATATTGTAAAAGGTCTTGCGGATCACAGAGTCCGTGGCGCCGGCTATGATCTTACCCTGCAGCGTGGCCTGCTGCCAGTTAATGCCCGCCGCCAGACTAAGTCGTTTACGTTGTGTGCGCAGGCGGAGGCCTGCATTGGTATAACCATAATCGTTTTCAAAGTTATTGGTGAGCGCGGGATTCAGCTGGTCAAACTTGCCGTTTAACCCGTTGTAATCATAGGTTACTTTGTCGGATGTGCTGTGGTTGTTGCTGTGACCCAGGCTTAGTTCCAGCAGGGAATGTTTAAACAGGGGCTCTGTATACACGGCCCGGGCATTATAGCTGTTAAATTTGCCGGAGGTATAGTTCCGTTGGTCAATGGAGTCATATGCCGGTAAAGAGGCGCTGCGGTTGTAGAACTGGTTCACTGTTTCCAGGCTGCCATGGCTTTGGCTTTCATTTATGCTGTTTTGCAGGCTAAGGGACAAGGTCCTGCCTTTACGGTGAAATTTCTTACGGAACAGCAGGTCGTTCCTGAAATTGCTGCCATGCCCGTTGTTGGAGTTATTGCTGTGCCCCTGGTTGGCCAGCTGCCCGTTTTCCAGTAAAGTAGTATAGTTGCTGGAGCTGCTGTTGCGGGTTTCCTGGTAACCTACGGAAGGGGAGATCTTGATGGAGTGAAAGGAGTCAATGCCTATCTCCGCTACCAGGTTAAGGCGGTGGCTGTTATTCAGGTTATCGGTGACGGCTTGCTGGTTATAGAAATAAGACGAATCCGGCAGAAAGTATTGCCGCTGCACGGTGCTCTCCTGGTGCGGGTTATAACGGTTGTAGAAATAGCTGCCGTTCAGGTTTGATTGAGCGCCAATGCTATTGTTATAGTTTACGCCGCCGCCCCAGATGGTCTTGATGCCGTTGCCACTACCGCTGCCCATCAGGGTGCTGGCGAGGTCATTGCCATCCATTTTAAAGCTCATGCTGCCATTGCCGCTTTGCTGCATACGGCTTTGCTCCCCGCTAAAGTTCATAAGATCCATAAAAGAAAAACCTTCCGCGTTAACGTTATTGGCCAGGCCAATAGCGGATAGCTGCCGGGCGCCCTCGAAGGAGTTTATATTAAAACGCCCTTCATAACGGTCGTTCGTACCGGCGCCTGCGTTGATCTTACCGAATTGGCCTTTCTTTTTGTCTTCTTTTAGTTTCAGGTTGATGGTCTTTTCGCTGTTGCCATCGTCAAAGCCGGTAAGTTGTGCCGCGTCGCTCAGGCGGTCAAATACCTGTATTTTATCAACCGCGTCTGCAGGCAGGTTTTTGGTCGCCATTTTGGGATCATTACCAAAGAACTCCTTACCATCCACCAATACTTTGCCTACTTTTTGGCCCTGGGCCTTTACGGTGCCGTCTTTATCTACCTGTACGCCGGGCAGCTTTTTCAGCAGCTGTTCCACGCTGGCATTGGGCGGCGTTCTGAAAGAGCCGGCATTGTATTGGATGGTATCGTCTATCAGCGTTACGGGCGGCGCTTCTGCCGTAACGGCCACTTCTTTGAGCGTTCTGCTCAGGTCCTGCAGTATAATGGCAGGCAGCTGTACTGCCGGGGCCGTGGCGCTGATGGTGATGGGCCGTGCGGCGGCGTGGTAATTGATATGTGTGATCAGCAGGCGATAATCCCCCACGGGGATGTTGCTGATCGTAAAATGCCCCTTGTTGTCCGTCATGGTAAAACTAACCAGGGAGGAATCTTTCTTTTTCAGCATTGTAATAGTAGCGGATATAACGGGTTGCTGTGCGATGGTATCCGTTACTACGCCGCTAACAGTCCCGTTCCTTTGCGCGTGTACGGTCAGGCCCAGGCAACAGGCTGCAAGCAGGAGGTAAATTTTATGCATGGCGATAGTGTTGATGGTACTGGTGTTGAAAGTAGCGCGGTGGTCTGCAAAAGGAGGTTAACAAGCCTTGCTTTAATGTTAAGGAAGGTTAATAAATGCGAAAAATTCGATACATTTATATAGGATGGTCTTTTAAAAGGACCGGGTTCATTTGAACGTTCAATACACGTTTTTTGGCCTTTAACCGATACGCCAGCTTACAGCATGATACCAGTATATAGCGCTTACCCCAATCATCAACAACAATGATCTCAACCGGCATTTGTATTATCGGAGCCGGGCCTGCCGGCGCAGCCGCAGCCCTGCAACTGGCTGTAATGGGCATTCCGTCTGTAATAGTGGATAAGGCGGTTTTTCCGCGGGATAAGGTATGTGGCGACGGCCTGAGCGGCAAGGTGCTTACGCTGCTTACCCGTATTGATAAGGGTATAGGCGAGCGCCTGCGGGAATCCCTGCTGAAGCTGGACAGCTGGGGCATTACTTTTACCGCCCCCAATCGTATTGGCATGCATATTATGTATAAACCCCGTTATCAGAAGCTGCCGCATGAGCCGCACGGGCTGGTATGCAAACGGATAGATTTTGACAATTTCCTGGTAGAGGAGCTGAAACGCCGTCCGGAAATACAGCTGCTGGAAGGCAGGGGCATTGAGCGTTATGAGCTGCAGCCGGATGGTTACCTGCTAACGGACCGTACCGGCCAGTTTGCCATCAAGGCCCGGCTGGTGATCGTGGCCAACGGGGCCCACTCCGGCTTTACAAAAGAAGTGGCCGGCATCCGTATGGAGCCCGCGCATTATGCCGCCGGTGTAAGGGCCTATTACAGGAATGTGCAGGGCGTGCACCCGGATAATTTCCTGGAGCTGCATTTCCTGAAAAATATGTTGCCCGGTTACCTGTGGCTGTTTCCGCTACCCAACGGAGAAGTGAATGTGGGCGTAGGTATGCTGAGCAAAGTGGCCAGGCGTAAAAAAGCTGACCTGAAAAAGTTGATGATGGACACGCTGGAGGGCGACCCCGTAATGCGGGAGCGTTTCCGGTATGCGGAGCGTATGGGTGATATAAAAGGATATGGATTGCCTTTTGGCAGCAAAGACCGCACCCTCTCCGGAGAGCGTTATATGCTTACCGGCGATGCCGCCAGCCTTATTAATCCCTTTACCGGCGAAGGCATTGGCAATGCATTACATTCCGGCTGCCTGGCCGCCCGGCAGGCAGCGCAGGCGCTGGCCGCCAATGATTGCTCTGCCGCTGCCCTGGCAGGGTATGACGCCAGCATCCGGCGGGTGCTGCGGCCTGAGTTGCTGCTCAGCGCCAAACTACAAAAAATGGTGAACTATCCCTGGTTCATCAACCTGGTCATAAAACAAGGCGCCCGTAATCAACAGCTGCAGGAGCTGCTGTCTGGTATGTTCCATGAAGAGACCCTCCGTAAGAAATTACAGCAACCTTCTTTTTATTTTAAGTTATTGATGGGCTGGGGTGGGAAGAATGGGTAATACTTTATTTATCAAATTTGTCCCGGTTTTGAGCAAGCCAGTCTTTTTCACTGTCCCATAACAGATCCTGCTTCTTTGTAGTTAATAGATCGAACATTTGTTTGGGCTCGGCAGTTGTTGCCGCGAAACCAGATAAAAACTCCATCGCATAAACGATCTCTGTATTACCATTAGCGCCAACGGTATAAACAGGCCTTTTTTTACTGACCAGCTCTTTTATCCGCTTCACAACATTTGGGATCACTGTAGCATTTCCATACCTGATGACGCCTAAAAGCGCGGTGAATTTATTTTTACCTTTTTCGAGTTGTGTTATAAAGACCGGCAGGTCAGATGCGTCAGAAATGGCCAGGATGGCGTTTAACGCGGTCCCTGAAACATCTTGCTGCTTGTGGTCCAGCAGTGCCAGCAAATAGGGGATACTTTTGCGCGTACCAATATTGGCTAACGTTGAATTAACATACCATAAGCCGTTTTTGCTGCCTGGATCTTTGATGATATCGATCAGCGTATCTTCCGCTAATGGATCTTTGGAACCTTTTAATGCGCTTATTGCGCTATCCCTGATCTGCCATTGATTGGAGCGGGTAGCATGTATGATGGGCGTTATGTCTGTATTGAGCGGTTTATCCAGGTATTGGATCCTGTCTAACAGTGTGGAGAGAACATACTTGTCTTTTTCCTTATCGATCCTGCTGATCAGGTATCCGGTGGCCGTAGCGTTTTGGGTGTTCCGGGTGATATGTCCCAGCAAAAAATAGGCACGGCCCCGCTTTTCCTTATCTTTTTCGTTGTCGATAAAATCAATAAGCTGGGGAATATAGCGATCGTTGGCTATTTTCTCCGCTTCCCGCAATGCTTTCCATGAAATAGTATCGGAACTGATCCGGACCGTATCCTGGTCGCTTTTATCCAGCATCCGTTGGATAAGATCTGTTAAATAGGTTTCCATACTTTACTCGTTTATAGTAGAAACATCCAGTTTTTCTTTCAGAAAATCGAGTATCATAACCGGCAGCTCCTGGTGGAATGCCGCTCTGTCAAAACCGTCAGGATCGGTGGACAAAGGAAAATCGGTTTTTTTCATTGTCTCCGGAAAAGGGCTGAGAAAAGAATAGTGCCCCGCGTTCTTTATCTCCCGGAAATCGATCAATGCCGGATCGGTCACTATTTTAAAAACGATCTCTGCATGCCAGGCCGGCGCCCTGTCATCGTGTTCTGCGGTTAATAGCAGTATGGGAATGTTAACATTTTTACCGGAATCATTTAACCAAACGGTGGCAGGCGCCAGCAATACCATTGCTTTTATCCTGCTGTCAGGGAATATTGCTACCGGCGCTCCATCTTCTGTTTTGGCCTGGCCGCCAGCCAGGGCCAGCGCGGTATAGGCGCCTATAGAGTGCCCGATTACGGCTATTTTGCTGGTATCTATGCTATCCGCAAAAGAAGGATCCGCCAGTATATGGTCTATGACCAGGCTCATATGTCTGGGCCGTAATGTTAAATTCTCAACCGTGCCTGGCGCACTGGGGGCATTGCTATTATTGCCATAGTGCGCTGGCAGCGCAACAATAAAGCCTTTTTGTGCCAGCCAGGTGCTGATGGTCCTGTAAAAAAAAGGGGAGCCATTATTACCATGTGACAGGATCACCAACGGAAACCGCTGGCCGGTTATAATATCCGCGTCCACACTTACATCCATCTGGTAGGGGCCAATGCTGGTAGTTATTGACGGTACATGCGTTGGATACTGAATTAATACCGGGAAGGGGAAATTATTGTCTTTACCGGTGATCTCTAGCTGCCTGTGCGCTGTAAATATATTTTTATCTGCCATTGTCATATGCTCCTGTTCTTTTCGTTCCTGATACAAAATACGATAACAGCTTCCTTAAAAAAAATAAGATACCTTATTTTTTACGCCGGTCTTTTTTATCAGAAGTACTTCTCTATCGTTAATCCGTAATTGATCAGTAAATTTTCCCTGTCTGTACGGTTTAGTTTATTATAGCTCAGCGCTGCGGTAATAGCCAGCCACGAGCTTAGCTTAATGGAAAGGGAATTATTGCTCTTAATGATGAGATCATTGCCATGTGACAGGGATTGCTGCAGGAACTGGGCGCCCTCCAGCACAATGATCCCTTTAATGGTCCATTTGTAATAGACCCGGAAAGAGTTACGGAATGTATGGTAAATATCCGGGATGGTATCATGCAGGTACAGGTCGCTGGTCTCAAACAGGATCCCGTCACTCAGGTTTACAGTTGCATTAGGTTTGCTGATGATATCATATGCAATGCCGCCGCCGCCCTGGAAACGGTTATTGATCTTCAGGGAATAGCTTTTATCATAACTGGTGAGCCCCCAGTAAAAGAAACGGCGGTCATCCCGGTACAGGTTAAAATTAAGGGAGGCGGTTACATCGTTATTGGTCAGTTGTTTGTCCTGCTGGCCGTACACATAGCCCCCATCAGCGTTCAGCACCACTTTTTTCTTGCTGATCTTAAATGCCAGCGCATTGTTCAGCAGGTAAGAGTTACCGTCATTGGTGCGGTTTATGGAGCCGGTAGAAGCATACTTTACATAGTAATGCGTAGAGTCGCTGAACTGTGCAAAGGCGCTGAGGCGGCATAACAGCAGTAGTAATATAACAGGTATACACTTCATCATCCATTCGTTATGGCCCTATGGGCCGCAATTAACGTGCCTGAAGTGCTTGCTGATCAATGGAATAGATAGGTGCGCCTTATTTAAAGTTCCGTCCTTTGTGAAATACATCCTGCTGTACGGCCGGTTGTTTATGCGAGGGAGGAAAGGGCTTTCTTTCATCCGCACGGGAAAGGGTAAGCACGGCAGGGTCTTCCTGTTTCCTGGCCGTTAGCTGGCGCAACATGCCGGTTAGGTTATGACAGTGTTTCACTACAACATGTATCACCTCGCCTTCGCGCTGCAGCGTGCCTTCTACCATTAATAACCGGGATTGCAGGATCTCTTTCCGGTATTTATCAAACAGGTTTTGAAACACCACCAGGTTGGCGCAGCCCGTTTCATCTTCAATGGTGATGAAACAAACGCCGCTGGCGGTTCCCGGCCGTTGGCGCACTAGCACCAGGCCGGCAACCTTTACGGGCATACCATCACTTAAATTACCCAGATCACTGGCAGATACAATATGCAGCAGCTGCAATTTTTCCCGTACAAAACTAACCGGATGGGATTTCAGGGATAAGGAGGTGGTGGCATAATCCTGTACCACATGTTCTGCGGCAGACATTTCCGGTAATGTTACGGATGTTTCCAGGGCGCTTTCTGATGGCGTGCCGGTAAACAGCGCTATGGGGCGGTCATGCAGTGCGGTTACTTCCCATAAGGCCCGCCTTCTGTCAAGTCCCAGTGAGCGGAAAGCGTCTGCATCCGCCAGCTTTTCCAGGGTGCTGTGTGGCACACCCGCATCCCGCAGGGCGGTAATGGTGTTATAAGGCTTTGTACGGCCGGTTACCAGCGCCTGCACGTCATCTTCCTTTATACCTTTTACCTGGCGGAAACCCAGGCGTAATGCGCAATAGGGGCCTTCTTTTTCTTCCAGGGTATTATCCCAGTAAGAGTGGTTCACATCCACCGGTCTTACTATTACATCATGTTTCCTGGCGTCGCTTACGATCTGCGCCGGTTGATAAAAGCCCATGGGCATACTGTTGAGCAGTGCGCAGGCAAATACATCCGGGTAATGACATTTCAGGTAGGAAGATACATATACCAATAAAGCAAAGCTAACGGCGTGGCTTTCCGGGAAACCATAGCTGCCAAAGCCTTCTATCTGTTTAAAGATGCGTTGGGCAAATTCCAGGGTATAGCCATTAGCGGTCATCCCGTCAATCAGTTTCCGTTCAAAGCCGCTTACCTTACCTACTGCTTTGAAGGTAGCCATGCTGCGCCGCAGCTCATCTGCCTCCGTAGGGGTAAAGTTGGCGGCTACAATAGCGATCTTCATGGCCTGCTCCTGGAATAGGGGTACGCCTAACGTGCGATGCAGGATCTCTTCCAGTGCTTTGGAAGGATAGGTTACCTCTTCCTCGTTATTACGCCGGCGCAAATAAGGATGCACCATATCCCCCTGTATAGGGCCGGGTCTTACAATGGCCACTTCTATCACCAGGTCATAAAACTTCCTTGGCCTTAACCGTGGCAACATAGCCTGTTGCGCGCGGCTTTCTATCTGGAACACGCCTATGGTGTCCGCATGACTGATCATGTCATATACTTTTTCATCCTTCTGCGGGATATTAGCCAGCGTAAAATGCTTGTTATGATGCGCTTTTGCCAGGTCAAAAGCCTTACGGATACAGGTCAGCATACCCAGCGCCAGTACGTCTATCTTCAGGAACCCCAGGGCGTCAATATCATCCTTATTCCATTCAATACAGGTCCGGTCTTCCATACGGGCGTTCATTATGGGACATAGGTCAGACAGTTTACCCTGCGTGATCACAAAACCGCCTGTATGCTGTCCCAGCTGGCGTGGAAAGCCCATCATCTGCCAGGTGAGCTGTAATACTTTCCGTAGCAAGGGATCATTGGGATTTAACCCCTGCTCAAGGATGCGCGGCTCGTCAAACCATTCTTCCGTAAACTCCCAGATGGAGGCGGAGAGGCGGTTAATAGTATCTACAGATAATCCCATCACCTTGCCCACATCGCGGATAGCGCCTTTCTGATGCTGTTGTGTAACGGTAGCCACAATGGCCGCACGGTCACGGCCGTACTTTTTATAGATGTATTGGATCACTTCCTCCCGTCGCTCGTGCTCAAAGTCTACATCAATATCCGGCGGCTCATCGCGCGCGGCGGAGAGAAAGCGTTCAAACAACAGGTCAAACTCTTCCGGGTTTACGGAGGTAATGCCCAGGCAGTAACAAACGGTAGAATTAGCGGCAGAGCCACGGCCCTGGCACAGAATATCCTGCGAGCGGGCAAAGCGTACAATATCATGTACGGTGAGAAAGTACGAAGCGTAGTTCTTCTCTTTAATAAAATCCAGCTCCTTCCGGATGGTATTCTGTGTTTTTTGCGAAATACCATTGGGAAACAGTTCGGCAACTCCCTGCTCCGTGAGGAACTCCAGTTCCTCCTGCGGGCTGCGGCCTTCGCTGGTGATCTCCTGCGGGTATACATATTCCAGGCTATCCAGGGTGAACTGGCAGGCATGGGCGATCTCCTGCGTACGTGCGATGGCATCCGGGTACAGGCGGAATAAACGCAGCATCTCCTCTATGGGTTTCAGGTGTCTTTCCGCATTGGCATGCAGCCGGAAACCGGCGTTATGGATGGTGCATTTCTCGCGTACGCAGGTAAGCACATCCTGTAGCTCGCGCCGCTGGGGATCATGATAATATACATCGTTGGTGGCGGTGAGGGGAATGTTAAAACTGGCAGAGAGTTGCGCCAGTACATACAGCTTTTTAGTGTCATGTCCCTGGTAGGTACGGGTGGCGGCCAGGTAAAGCTGTTCGCCAAAGGCCTTGCGGTATTCCTGTAATGCCTGCGTAAAAGCCGGCTCAAAACCAAAGCTGGCGGTAAGCGCCGGTGGCGGTACCACCACAAATTTGATCCCTTGCGCATGCGCGTATACATCTGCTTTATACAGATGGCATTGCCCTTTCTCCGCCCGCAGATTGCCCACGGTTAACAGGGCAGATAAGCGGCTATAGGCGGCTTTATCCGTAGGGTAGGCCAGCAGGGAGGGGCCATCCAGCAGGTCCAGGCGGCAGGCGGGGATAATACGCACGCCGTTTGTTCTGGCTGCGGCATGGGCACGTACAATGCCGGCTAACGTATTGCGGTCTGTAATAGCGATCCGTTCATAGCCCAGCAGCTGCGCCTGCGCCACCAGCTCCTCCGGGTGAGAGGCGCCCCGCAGGAAGCTGAAATTAGTAGTGACCTGTAATTCTGTGTAGTGCATTGTCCTTATTTCTTTCACGCAAAAAAACCATGGATAAACCAGCAGGGCGGGTTATCCGCATCATAATGCCCTGATCTGAAAAGCCAGTACCGGCGGCCTTCCTGATCTTCTACCGTATAGTAGTCGCGGTGCGGCCCTGCTTCTACCCACCATTCCCGCGCAATACGCTCCGGGCCATCTGCCCGTTTGATATAATGTATCTGTCCTTTGTAGGTGAACAACATAGGCGGGTAATCTGGTATGGGCGCGCTCACGGTTACCGGCTCCGGTTCAGGTAACAGCCGTACCGGGCGGGGAATATCGTTGCGCCATTCTGTGGTGGCTTTCTCCAGCAGGGAGTCTGTTTGTTTAAAAGAGCGTTCCGGCCAGTAACACTGTTCCGGCAGGTAACGGTGAATAACCTGTTCGCCCAGCTTACTGGTAATACGGTCTACCAGCGCCGCCAGCCCTATACTTTCCAGGCTGCAGCCGCCGCTCCAGAGCGATTCCTGCAGGGGCGCCAGGTCTTCTACCTTGGGCGCTTCCAGTATGAACAGCTCTATGCCCAGCGCAGGTCTGATGGTGGGGATCTTATCTTCAAAGAGTTTGAACAGGTGCTGTACGTTATGGGTAGCGCGGTGGGTGCCTATCTCTACCTGTTCCAGCTTACCATCTACCCGGTAGCCTTTAAATACGGCGCTGCGCAATCCTTTGCCTTTTTGTTGCAGCTGATCGCAGAGGGTATCCAGCAGGCGTTTAAGCGCAATCTCTATACCTGTGCGGGTAAGGATAGGCTCCAGGCAGGGCAGGCGTTCCTGGAAGGGCAGGGGAGGCAGCAGGGGCTGTATCACTTCTTCTTCCCAACCGCTGGCCTGGTCTACCCGTAGCAGCAATGCCGCTCCAAAACGGCGGCGTAGTACAGAGCGGGGCATGGTGATAAAACTGCTTACCTGGTAAAGGCCCAGCTTTTGCAGGCGCTCCAGTGTATCCGGCTCCAGGCGCAGGGCAGCGGGCGGGAGGGGGAGCAGGGCGTCGGTTTGCTGGCCGGAGGGGATAATACCCTGCCCTCCATTGCCAAACCGCGCCACTGCCCAGGCTGCGCCAACAGTATCCGCCATAGCAACCCGCACATCATAACCAAAAGCATTCAGCTGGGCCACGATCGCTTCCAGGTAAGGTTTTTCCCCGCCCCAGAGATGCGCGCAGCCGCTTGCATCCAGCACCAGGCCATCCGGTTTATCTACGGCGGCTATGGGCGTATACCTTATGCACCATTTACAGAGCGCTTGCAACAGCTGCTCCGCCAATCCCGGGCGGTCATTAAATACCTGTAGCTGGGGAATAAGGGCCCTGGCGTCTGCTACTACCATGCCTTCGCTTATGCCCTGTGACAGTACGGCCTTGCTGGCCGCCGTGATCACCAGCCGCCCATGATCGGGTGCTGCCAGCACAAAAGCCTGGCCTTGCAGGTCAGGCCGGCGGATGGTGAGCCAATCCGTGAGTAAATGACGGAACCATATGGATACAAAACGTGCGGGCATATTTATCCTATTTTGCGGATCTCCGCCACCGGCGGCGCTATCCTGTGCGGCGTAACGGAAAGGAAACGGCCGGCAGACCATTCCAGCTGCCATACGCCGGGTTGGCCATTACGTACCTTTAGTAAGGCTACCTGCCAGCGGGGAAAACCCACGCCGGGCATACCGTTGCCTGGCTCGCTGGCCAGCGGCGTAATTTTCCAGCGGGCCACACACGCAATAGTGCTGAGGCGGCGCGGTTGATACCGCAGTATAAGACCCGTTACCCTGCTTTGTTCCGCAGCCAGCTGCAGCCGCCGGGATGCGGTGAGGTCTATCTCCTTTATTTCGCCCACTACCGCTGCCAGCCCCTCGCATTTCAGGGCTTCTTCCATCACCCATAATACATCCTTTTCCCGGGCCAGGTCTATAAAAAGTACCTGATCAGGGCTTACGCCAAAAGCTTTTAAAGCCGGGGGAAAAAGCGTACGGGAGGCGCTGATCCAGAGGCAAACATTGCCCTGTTGCATCAATGGCGCCAGCAGGCCGGCAACAAAACCGCCGGTAGCGGCCACGCCTTCTGCTGCATCACTTATAAATTCATGAATGGCCCCTGTAGGAAAGACGGCATTAGGAAAAGCGGTTTCCACCGGCCCCAGGCCAATCTGGACCGCGTTGGCGGCAGGCGGTTTGAACCCCTGCAACAGCAACAGTTCCTTTTGCAATTGAGCAATCATCTCTCTTTTCGTAGCGGGCATGGGTGGGATTGTTTCCTATCGTTATTAACCAATATTTTTAGCAATTATATGCTAAAATTATTAGCTGAACAACCGTTTAACAATAGCATTATCACCATAGGTAGTATAAGTAGATGATTATCATCGCGAAATAAGCGAAATTATCAGGCACAGTTTTTTCAGGCTGTTAACATATTTATCCATTAACGGTGGCGCAACTTTAGAATTACTTCAGAATCTTATAGGATGTTTGTAAATGGCGCCATAGCGGTACCATCTGTCAGCTTATGGAAAGAGAGGAATTGCTTAAAGATATGAGTGCTTACGTGAAAGGGTTATTTACCACTTTTGCCAATCCGCTGCTGCTGTATCATAATCTTGCACATACGCAGCAGGTGGTAAAACATGCAAAGGAAATAGCTGGTCATTGTATGGTGGAGGAAGAGTTGTTGTTTGTACTGCTGACTGCCGCCTGGTTCCATGATACGGGGCATTTATGGGGCGAAATGGCCACGCATGAAGAACGTGGCGTAAAGATCATGCAAGCCTATTGCAGGGATAAAGGGGTGGATGAAGGCGCCATAGAGGTTATTGGACAGGCCATCATGGCTACCAGGATGCCCGTAAAACCGGTCACCCTGGTAGAGATGATCCTCTGTGATGCAGATACCTACCACCTGGGCACACCGGAGTTCCGTAAAATGGATGCGCTGGTATGGCAAGAGCTGGAGCTGCGGCTGCAAACAACCTTTAACAGGAAAAGGCAGTTCACCCTCCGTTTTATAGAGGGACATAATTTTTATACGGCTTATTGCCGCGCTTTGTTAGGTCAGCAGAAGGAGGAAAATATCCGGTTGTTAAAAGCGGGGCTGCCGGCCTGAGGGCGTTTTCAGCCCTTCACCCATTCATCATAACAGGCTTTGGCCATTTTTGCAATGATCCCTTCTTTTTCCGCCGTAGTGCCATGGGCGTCTGATACATATACCGTAATGATCAGGTGCCTGCCATCCGGCAATGTAATAATACCCGCATCATTGGTAGCGCGGGTAAGCCCATCAACCGTGCCGGAAGTACCGGTCTTATGCGCTACGGTGATCCCCTTAGGTAATAATCCTTTTAGCCGTTGCGGCCCTACCGGCGTTTCTGTCATATCTTTTAACAACAATGCTTTACTGGCGGGGGATAACACCTCCTTTGTATAAAAAATACGCAGCAGCCGGGTCATAGCAATGGGCGTGCTCCAGTTGCGGTATTGCACCAGTTCATCTGATACCTGTACCATTTCTGTGGTGGCAATGGCAATATCTTTTATGCCCAGGGCCTCTATGGCTTTTTGCGTGGCCTTTGTGCCGCCTAACAGCCGCAATAATACATCACAGGCGGTGCCATCGCTTTCCGTTACATTATAGCGCAGTACTTCGCGCAGCGGCATGGTAACGCCATCAGGGTGATTGTCACGGATAGGGCTATGGCCGGTGGGGATCAGTTCCGCTTTTGCGATCTGTACCGGCTGGTTTAGCTGCAGCTTCCCTTTATCTACCTGTTGCAGGATAGCCAGGGCAATAGGGAACTTGTACACGCTTTGCATAGGATAATGCTGCTGTGCGTTGAGCTCCGCCGTTTGGCCGGTTTCCAGCAGCAGGGCGCTTACGCCTACCTTACCTTTTATGGTGGCGGCAATTTGTTGCAGACGGGCGTTTAATGATTGCTGTGCGGATACAAACAGCGTGCATAATAAGAGGCCGGGTAGCAAAAAAGATCTTTTCATGTATCGGGTTAAGAATTTGTACGTAATATAGTATGGTAAATTCAGACCCTTATGCAAAGAATGGAATGGTTCAAAAGAAAGTTTCCTGTTATGGAAGATAATGGCGTATTACCTGCCATCATTGAACGCCTCAGCGGCACACCGGCCCGCCTGGAAGAGATCTTCCGTTCTGCGGATCCTGCATTGTTGATCGCAAAGCGCGGTGATAAATGGAGCGTGCAGGAAGAAGCAGGCCATCTGGCAGATATGGAGCCGCTATGGCTGGGCCGTTTAGATGATTTTCTGCAGCAGGCTACGGAGCTGCGGGCAGCAGATCTCACGAATCAAATCACTCATAACGCCAATCATAATGTCACTCCGGCGACAACATTGTTGCAACGGTTCCGGGAACAGCGGTTACTGCTGGTACAAAAACTGGCAAGCCTTACGGATGCGCAATTATTGAATACGGCGTTACATCCCCGGTTAAAAACGCCTATGCGGGTAATTGATCATGCCTATTTTGTAGCGGAGCATGATGATCATCATCTGGCGGGGATCAGGGAAGGGTTAAGTGGGTAGTACATTGCGTAAAAGTTTTATTAACAAGTGGCGGGATGCAGTTTCTATACCTAAAAAGACCATAATGATAAGAATGTTTTTGTTGACCATCTGTATGGTGATCAGCCAGGCAGCTTTTTCCCAGAGGACCACCGATGGCATCTTCCTGTTTAAAAGCTGGTTCTTTATGGAGCATGTCAACGCGAATTATCGCACGCAAAATGTTTTTCCATCTAAAGACGCCTCCCTGTTCGCATCCTATCAGAAAAATATGTTTATAAAATGCGATACCCTCAGATCGCAAGGATTTGAGGAAGAATATGTGTTTTTATCAGTTCCTGGTATTGAGAATAAGAAAAGCTGGAGTGATAGTACAATTGTCTATGGCAAAACGCGGGAGACTGATTATATGCTTACACCTACGGGCAATTGTGAGGGATATGTGTTATGTGTGAATACAGATAATGGCAAAAGCTACCGTTTAAGAGGCTTTCTAGGGAATGACTTTATGAGCTTGTTGCGCGATGTAAGAAAGGAATACGAGGAAGCTGAGCACAAACCTTTGTCTGCCAGGGCCTTTTTAAAGAACCATGGCGTCGAGAGCCTGGATCTTTATTGTATTTATCATGGGTTAAAACGTGGAAAAGATGATACTGACGTATACCCCTGTTTGAAAAGATGTTCCTATTATACTGTTATTATACATTGATATTAAGCGGCACAATGGCTAAAAAGAGGCGGATCAAATACGATCCGCCCCATAAAACAGTTATTATACAGACTGCGTTTCCGTAATAGCACTGCTCATCCCATAAATTCCTTATTTTCATCCCCAAAAAACAACGATGATCCTGCGCCGTATAGTAACCCTCTGCACCTGTCTGTTTTTTGCTGCCCAAGCCGCTGGCCAGTCTTTGCCCGTGGTAGATGTGTCTATGAGCCTGCTCAACTGGACCAAACACCTCAACACAGATGTGGATAAATATTACACCCGTGAAAAAGGAGAGGAGCTGACCCGTAATTTCGAAGCCCTCCGGCGGGACCTTGCCATTTATATGAATTCCAGGAAACGTCTTTCCGATAGTATTTTCCGTAAGAATATAGCCCCCGGCAAAAAAGACGCGGATAACCTGGAGCTGCTAAAAACGCAGATGGGCGAAGTAATAAGGCAGATGCGCAGTGTTACGGACCTCACCAATAACGAGTTACGGGCAGAAGGCGACCGCCTGAACGACCAGATCTACAACGTACTGAACAGCGAGGGCGCCCAGTACCTTTCTTACCTGGAGGCTTTCCTGGCCGGACTGGAAGTAAGTAAGAAGGATATGGCCCTGGATGGTAGTGTGGCATACGACCGCCTGGGACAGGCCATTAGCCTGCTGGCCACCACCCAGGATAAGATCAGCCGAAAGATGAAATGAAATGTTAATATTTGACGGGCACTTGTTTATATTTTTAGACTGCCCTAGATTGAGGCGAAATGGGAATCCCTCGTTTCTTAAAAAAGATAGCCGTCTTACCGGTATTGCTCCTGTGTTGCCTGACTGTCTGCGCACAGGTGCGGATTTCCGGCACCGTATATGACCGGACAGCCAAAATAGGCATATCCGGCGTAAGCGTATTAAACAGCGCCGGTGGCGGTACGGTCACGGATTCCGCCGGACGGTACACCATTCAGCTGGGGACTAAGGATTCCCTGAGCTTTTCCTACCAGGGAAAGGCCACCCAGAAATTTCCTGTAAAAGAGATCAATGCCCGCCGCGCTTATGATGTAAGCTTGCATGTGGATGTGCATACCTTACCTACGGTAACGGTATCCGCGCCACCCCTCAGCTACTCTTTTGACTCCCTGCAGCACCGTAATGAATACCGGAAATACTTCGATCTTGCGCCGGAGTACCTGATGTCCGGTAATGGCGGCGCCGGCGTAAACCTGGACGCGCTTTTCAGCCTGCGGAAGATCAAACGGATGGAAGTATTCCGCGGGCGGCTGGAACGTTATGAGCAGGAGAAGTATGTAGATCACCGCTTTAATAAGGACCTGGTGCAAAAGATCACCGGCCTGGAATCGCCCGCGCTGGATGCCTTTATGCGCATGTACCGGCCCAATTATATGATGCTGCAACATTTTGAGAACGAATACGCCTACTATCAATATATAAAGGACGCCGGCAGGTATTTTGCCGAGCAGTGGAATATTGAACATCCGCGGCGCTAGAATTAATGTGCTGATGTGCTAATGTGCTAATGTGGGGCCATCCGCTTTATCATCAGCACATTAGCATATTAGCACATTGACACATTAACTTCACTTACCTATAGGTAACCGCCTCCCGGCATGCCATGCAGGAATTACCTGTTACCTTTGCTTCCATTAATAAAGACAGTGAATATGATGGAAATAGGAATAGATAGTTTCGCCGCCCGGTTTGATGAAAACGCCAGCACTACTTTACAGGATAAAGACGCTATGGCCCAGTTACTGGAAAGAATGGAGCATGCAGACCGCTCCGGGCTGGATGTATTTGGCATTGGAGAGCACCACCGCAAGGGCTTCCTGGATTCTGCCCCTACTATGATACTGGCCGCTGCGGCCGCCCGCACCAAACAGATAAAACTTACCAGCGCCGTAACAGTGCTGAGCGCTATAGACCCGGTAAGGGCCTTCCAGCATTTTGCCACCCTGGACCTTATTTCCCAGGGCCGGGCAGAGATGGTGGTGGGCCGTGGCTCCTTTGTGGACGCCTTCCCTTTATTTGGTTACAACGTAAATGATTACGACGCCCTTTTTGAAGAAAAGCTGAAGCTTTTACTAAAGATCCGCGATAATGAGTTTGTGACCTGGTCCGGCAAGTTCCGGCCGGCTCTCCGGGACCAGCCGGTATATCCAAGACCTTTGCAGCCCTCCCTGCCTATATGGGTAGGCGTAGGCGGCACCCCGGAATCGTTTGTGCGCGCGGGCATACTGGGGCTGCCATTGATGGTAGCTATTATTGGCGGCGAAACGCACCGTTTCCGCCCGTTGGTAGACCTGTACCGCGAGGCCGGCAGAAAGGCCGGGCATGCGCCGGAAAAGCTCACGGTAGGCCTGCACTCCCTGGGATATATTGCCAATACCCACGAAGAGGCAGTCGAAGAGTTTTACCCCGGTTATGCCACCGCCATGACCAATGTAGGCAAAGAGCGGGGCTGGCCGCCCATGACCCGCGCCCGTTTTGATTCCCAGATGGGGCCCGGCGGCGCCCTGCTGATAGGTGGGGTAGAGGAGATCGCGGAAAAGATCCTGCGCCATGCAGAAGCGCTGGGTGGTATTTCCCGGCTTACTTTCCAGATGGATACGGCCTCCCTCTCGCATGAGAAGCTGATGCGATCCATTGAGCTGATAGGGACAAAACTGAAGCCATTAGTAAATAAATAAGATCATATACCACTCACCCGCGGCCTGCTTAACTTTTCCTCGCAAAGACAGGCAACTAAATATGCAATATACCCGTATAACGTTGTGAATGTTTACGGTAAAAGCATATTTAATGAGCAACGAACTGTTAAAAGCGAGCCACCCTTTCACCTATGCCGGGAACAATGACCAACAGCTGCCAACCGCTATCAGGGCGGCGCCTGCCGGTCTTATTACCGCTATCAGGTGCTCGCCGCTCGCCAGGCCTCATAATATAATCCTCAAACGTCTTTTTGATATCACCATATCCCTGCTGGTCATCGTATGCCTGCTTTCATGGCTATTGCCCATTCTGGCCCTGCTCATCAAACTGGATTCCCGGGGACCGGTATTCTTTCTCCAACAGCGCAATAAACAGAAAGGCGGCCGCTTTGCCTGCATTAAGCTACGTACCATGGTGGTGAACCCGGAGGCGGATACCATGACGGCCACTTTTAATGATAAACGCATCACCGCATTGGGCAATTTTCTGCGGATCAGCCACCTGGATGAGCTGCCCCAGTTCCTGAACGTGCTTTGGGGAGATATGTCTGTGATAGGCCCCCGGCCGCATATGGTGGCAGAGAACATCAAATACAATATATTATTCAATTACTATAACGACCGGCATTTTGTAAAACCAGGCATTACCGGCCTGGCGCAATCCCTGGGGTATTACGGGCCTGCTGCCCGCCTGCAGGAGATAGAACAGAAGCTGAAATTTGATCTGTATTATATCAATCACTGGTCATTAGGCATGGATATTAAGATCATGATGAAGACCATTGTGATGATCTACAATAAAAAAAGCTAATTATTTAAACGTTGAAATACCTGGTATCAGCCATCCTGCGTATCCTGGATCAGCAAGAGAAGGTCCGGCTGTGCAAGCTTATTGCATGGGCCTTTGTTATAAGCGTGCTGGATATCCTGTTCCTGGGCGGGCTGTTACTGGTGATCAATTTCTATACAAAAAAGGCGGCGCCTGATTACCCGCTGCTACTCCGGCTTTTTACTGATAACAACCCCCTGCTGCTGCTCCTGGTTTTCTTTCTGCTGTTTAGCGTGAAGAACTGGCTGGGCTACCGGATCTCTGCCTGGCAGCATACCTTTTTTCACCAGGTAGCTTCCCGCTTATCCCGCCGCAATCTCTGGAATTATATGCGGGATGATTATACCCATTTTATACATACGGATTCTTCTGTGCTGATCCGTAAGATCAGCCAGCAGCCTATTGAGTTCAGCACCTATATACTCACCAATGTGCAGCAGGTGGTATCCCAGCTAATGCTGATCGCCTGTACCATTACGGCTATCCTGTTCTATCACCCGGTATTGTTCCTGTTGCTGTTTGCGTTGTTATTACTGCCGGTGGTGCTGCTGGGAGGCCTGATCCGGAAACAGCTAAGGCAGGTGCGCGCCAGTAATAAACGTACCAGCGAAAAGACCATCCAGTACCTGCAAGAATCCTTATCTGGTTTTATAGAAAGTAATATCTATAACAAACATCCTTTTTTTATAGACCGTTATGCTACTTACCAGCAGCGGCTGAACCATAATATTGGCATACAACATAGTTTGCAGGAGCTGCCCGCGCGGTTGATAGAAGTATTTGCCATATTGGGGTTCCTGATCCTGGTGGCTATCCATCAATGGATGGTGAATACGCCGTACATTGATCTGTTATCTATAGGTGTATTTGTGGCCGGTGCTTATAAGATCATTCCTGGTATTGTGAAGATCCTGAACAGCACTGGCCAGATAAAGACGTACGCGTTTGTGCTGGACGATCTTTTGCCGGCATTCCATATGTCACAGGCAGCACATCAGCACATTGACACATCAGCACATGAGCATATCCGCTCCCTGCGCTTTGATAATGTCTCCTTCCGGTATGACCGCCACCGGATCCTGCATAACTGCAGCTTTACGTTAGCCCCTGGCGATTTTGCCGGCATTTCAGGCCGCTCCGGCAGGGGTAAGACCACCCTCATTCATTTAATATTGGGCTTTTTGGAACAGCAGCAGGGCGCTATCTGCATAAACGATGCTATTACCGGCGCAGCCGCACGGCAGCAGTACTGGCCCCGTATCTCTTATGTAAAACAGCAGCCTTTTTTTATCAATGATTCCGTACTCAGGAACGTGGTGCTTACAGACGGGGCCTATGATCTTCACCGGTTGCAAACAGCGCTCTCTTTATGTGGCATAGATAAAATGCTGCACCAGTACCCGGAAGGGCTGGATAAACAGATCACAGAGAACGGCAAAAATATCAGCGGTGGCCAGCGTCAGCGTATTGCCCTGGCCAGGGCTTTGTACCATGATTTTGACCTGCTGATACTCGATGAGCCCTTCAGCGAAATGGACGAAGCGGCAGAAAGCGTTATCCTTACCCAACTGGCCCATCTGGCGCAGGAAGGCAAGATGATCCTGTTTATTACGCATAACAAAGCCAGCCTGGCTTACTGTAACAAAACGATACTACTGGACAATGAGCAATACGCGTAAAACCCTGGTGATCATCAGTCCCGGTTTTCCGGCAGATGAGGCGGACAGCACCTGTATCCCGCCACAGCAGGTATTTGTAAAGGCCTTGAAGGAAGTGAGCCCGGAACTGCATGTGATTGTGTTAACGCTGCAATACCCTTTCTTTTCCCGCACCTACGATTGGCATGGCGTACAGGTGATTTCCTTTGGTACGGAGAAAAGCAGCAGGCCTTACCGGGCGCTGGTAATGCTGCGCGTGTGGCGCCGCCTCCGGCAGATCAGGAGAAAACACAAGGTGGCAGGCCTGCTTAGCTTTTGGCTGGATAAGAGCGCCTTTGTAGCGGAGATCTTTGCCAAAAGACATGGCCTGCAGCATTACTGCTGGTTATTAGGACAGGATGCTAAAGCCGGTAACCGCTTCTTTCATCGCATCAAACCGGATGGCGCATCGCTGGTGGCTATCTCTGACTTTGTAGCCCGCAACCTGCATGGTAACTATGGGGTATTACCGCAGCATGTGATCCCCGTAGGCGTAAATACAGCCTTGTTTGATGCGGCGGCAGTCGAAAAGGATATTGATATACTGGGAGCGGGATCGCTGATCCCTTTAAAACAATATCATATTTTCCTGGAGCTGATAAAGGCCCTGCGGGATAGCCACCCGCATCTCAGAACTGTTATATGTGGGGACGGGCCGGAAATGGAACACCTGCGCGCTAAAGTAAAGGAGCTGGGTATAACGGATAATGTATCGTTAATAGGCGAGCGCCCCCATGCGGATGTATTGCGCCTGATGCAGCAGGCAAAGATCTTTCTGCACCCATCCAACTACGAAGGTTTCTCCACCGTTTGCCTGGAAGCTTTATGCGCGGGCGCCAGGGTGCTAAGTTTTATACGCCCCATGGAAGCTAATATCCCCAACTGGAGCATTGCCACTGACCAGGCGCATATGCAGGCCCTCTTAAAAGACATGCTGCGGCAGCAGCCAACTGCCTATCCTTCCTTTGTACCTTACCGGGTGCAGGATACTGCCCGCGCTATTATCCGCCTGTTTGACCCGGGAATGCTTCCCCATTTATAATTATTTAACCAGCCCCCCTGCGATCTCCTGCATCCGCCGGGCAATGGCCTGGAAGGAAAGATGGGTGCGGAAAAAATCCAGGCATAACTGCTTTTTAGCCGCGCTATCCAATGAGATGGTTTGTTGCAGAACCTGTAATAAAGCCTCCTCATTCCCTGCTTCATACAAAAAGCCGCAACGGCCATGATCCGTCATCATCCGGAAAGAGGGGATATTGGTCACTATGGGTATACAACCGCAGGACATGGCCTCACAGATAGCCGTACCGCTGCCTTCGTAATAAGAGCCGGAAATAATATAGTCCGCACTGTTATACCAGTATAACAACGCATCATGCGGTACCTGCCCTGTAAGCACAATGGCATGTTGCTGCGGATGGTTGTGCAGCAGCTGTTGGATCTCGCCTAACAACTCTGTAGTATGGTAGATCATATACAGCTTTGCCGCCGGCTGATGGGCGGCAAATTGCAGAAAGGCCCGTACTACATTCAAGGGGTCTTTATTATCATTTAAACGGCCCACCCAGAGGTATACCGGTGCTCCGCCGGCTTTTGTCCGGGTTAGGGCCGCTGTTTTATCTATCGGGTAAAATACGGAGGAGAGCTCCATTACCTCGTTGATCTTATCCGGGTTGCCCAGGTTGCCCCTGCGGATCCAATCCAGCCCCATTTCCCGGGAGGCAAACAGGTAAGCGTCTACCGCGTTATCTGCGCGGCGCTGCAGGTATTTCTTAAGGCCGGTATACGGCTGCTCCGCATGGTGCTGGATAATGATCTTTACCTTATCGCCCAGGTAACGGCGCAGCTGCATTACCTGCAGGGGATAATACAGGCTATGGATGACCACTACATCCGGCAACTGCTCCTTTATAAAACGGTGCAGCTGTTTGGGAAAGAATTTCTGGGCGGATGGCAGCCGCAGGAAATGATACTGTGCGCCATTTTTCATATGTACGCCTTCGTAGTTGATCTGTTCCACGCAAACTACTTCATGTTCCCTGCTTAAAGCCGCGTGTATACCGGCATAGGCGCGTATGCGGTGTAACCAGGCCTCCGGCTCGTTAAAATCTGGTATGGTGATATAACTGGCGAATACAAACTTCATGGCTCATCTGCGGTAAATGGGAAGGGGGCTTCCGGGTAATAGTGCCGTATGTTCCTGATCAGCGCCGGTACATCCGCCTGTACATATTTACGGGCGCCGTTAATATGTATCCTGCTAAAGCCGGCCAGGTCCATGGTGTTCAATTGCGGCAGCAGGCTTTCATCAAACAGGCGTATGTTGCCCTGGTGCACCACCAGTAACAGGTCTTCCGGTCCGTTGGCGAAAAAAGAGGCTATGCCGCTTTCCGGGTCTTTGCGTTTGCTCACTACCAGGTCTGCCTTATAGCCCGGTTGTATACGGTCGTTCTGTGTTCTCCATATGGCGGCGGGGTTGGCGTTAAGGGTCTGGTACAGTTCCATATCTGCCAGCAGCCCGGTGGCGCGCGCGGTACGGATATGCTCCCATATATCCCAGTGGCTGGTAAGGGTTGAGTCAGTGCCAAAAAGCACCCGGGTATGTTTCTGCAGCTGATCTACCGGGGCGGTTTCATCCAGCAGGAAATAGTTGGATTGCGGGCACCATACAATGGCCTCAAATTTACGGGCCTGGGCTTCAGACATGGCTACGGCATGTACGCCGATGAGCGGTTTGCCCAGCAGGTTCCAGCGGGTAAGCTGGTCTATCTCCTGGCTGGCGGCTTCATTGGTGCCCTCGCCTACATGTATCACTACCGGGCGGCCCAGTTTTGCCGGGTTATTGAGCTTTAGCTTCCACTGCTGCTCAAACTGTATGGAGTGCAGGCAATGATAGTGCTCGTTAATACTGATCAGCCGCTCCTGCAGTGTTACCGGCGCGCCGTGGTTCACCACCGTGGTAACGCCGCATACCAGGTTTTTGAGTACGCCCCATTGTTCCCGCAGGACTAACGGTACTTTCAGCACCCGGGCTATCTCTTCTTTATGATGTGTATGGATATGTTTGCCCCATTCTGTATAACTGCGGTAAAACTGGCTGCCCAGCTGGGGAAACAGGTTAAAGTCCAGGTGGTCATGGGAATTGATCAGGCCCGGAAATACCAGCGCATCCTCAAAATGAAGGCGTAGGGGCCCGGTAACACCCGGCAGTATGGGCGCAGCAGATACGGCGGATATGGTGCCGCTGCTGATGCGCACATTCACCGGCTCCCCCCGGCCTTTATCTGCTGGTATAAGTTGTTGCAGGATCATGATCAGTCCCTTCTCAGATGCAGGCCATAGATCATACGGGCGCCTTTATACTGCTCATATAAGGGCAGCGCGTTTTTGGCCATATAATAATGCCTTACAGATTCATCCACAATACGTTCCTTGCGTTCCACCAGCCGGAAGCCATGCCCGGCCAGCAGCTGTTCAATATCCGCTACATGGTGTACAAAATTGGCTACCGCCATGGGTTTGTTATGGTGCTGGAAAGTACGTTTACCGCCCTGCGCCAGCACATCCGGGTGAAAATCCGTGATGATGATATCCGCTTCCTTTTTCAGGATCCGGCTCCAGGCGCTCAGGGCTTCCGTAATGTCCTGGATATGCGCTACAGTAAGGGTAGATACGATCACATCGAACGTGCCGTTTGCCACATCCGTAAAGCGGTTGTCCGTTATCTTACGGGTATGGGCGGCGGGGAATTTCTCCTGCAGGCGTTGCAGCATACCGCCGGATACGTCAAACCCCGTAAGACTGCCCGGGTTGGCCTGGAACAGCTTGGCCCAGTGCCGGCCGGTGCCGCAGCCAATATCCGCTACCTGTTTATCATCCAGCAGTAAACCGCCCAGCAGTTCCGGAAACAGCGCTTCGTCCATATCCAGCATCAGGTTGCCGGGCTGCTGGTCATAATTCTCTGACCACAGGTCATAGGCCTCTTCTGAAGGTTTTTCCACTAAAACAGGCTGGAAAATGTTCCCGCGGATGATCTTTTTTATCGTGTTGAGCAAGGTGGTATTAATTAAAATTCAGATATACTAATGTATTGAATACGAGTGTTAATTACCCGGGGTTGCCTGTGTTTTATTTAACCCCACAGGCAACCCGCCGGCATAACTGCACGTATATTATAAACATTCATTTTATATACAGGGATTAGTAATTGATAATCAACAGATACAGGTTAATGTTAAAGCAGGTTATTTTATGAGCAAGATCTTATTATTCAATCCTAAAAGCGCCAATGCCAAACACCGTATTCCCAATGCTATATTAAGTATTGCCGCATCTATAGAGGGCAGGTATGACTGGGTGATCGTAGACGGCAACTGTGACCTTGACCCGGTGGCGACAATATTGTCGTACATAGGCCAGGGCGATCTGAAATATGTGGGCATTACGGTAATGCCCGGCCCCCAGCTAAAAGGGGCTATTGCCGCTTCCAAAGCGGTAAAGGAACAATACCCGGAGGTAACGATCATCTGGGGCGGATATTTCCCTACCAACCACCCGGGCCCTACGCTTAATTCCGGTTATGTGGATTTTGTGATCAACGGCCCTGGCGACTATGCCTTTCCCCGCCTTATAGACGCCCTGGAGAGCAATGCGCCCTATGAGCTGATCAAGAACCTCATTTACCTGGATCCGGCCGGTAAAGTGAAGAAAACCCCTAAAGAAGACCTGATAGAGCAGGATACCCTGCCCGCACTGCCATATGATAAGCTGAACGGGTTCTATAACATCCGCAAGCACTACCTGGGCAAAACCTACCTGGGCGAAAAGACCATGGCCTACCATTCCAGTATAGGCTGCCCTTTTACCTGCTCTTTCTGCGCCGTGGTGCCTACCTACGAGGCCCGCTGGAAAGCAAAATCTGCCCAACGCACTTATAACGATATCAAATACATCAAGGATAACTGGGGCGCAGACGCCATTGAGTTCCATGATAACAATTTCTTTGTATCAGAGAAACGTACCGTGGAGTTCTGCAAACTGATCGGGAAGGAAAAGATGAAATGGTGGGGTATGGCCCGTATTGATACCATGAGCCGCTTTAAGGACGAATCCCTGGCGGCTATGCGCGATGCAGGCTGCACGATGATCTTCTTTGGAGCAGAAAGCGGTAACGACGCGGTGCTGCAACAGCTGGATAAAGGCGGCACCCAAACCGGTAAACAGATCATCGAGTTTGCGGAGCGGTTAAAGCAGTTTGATATCATCCCGGAATATTCCTTTGTACTGGGCACGCCCGCGCCTACGCCGGAGCAGGTACAGGCGCAGATCGATTTTGACCTGCATTTCATCAAAAAGGTAAAAGCGGTGAACCCCAATACAGAGATCGTGATGTATACCTACAGCCCGGTGCCCATGGAAGGCTCAGAGATGTACAAACAGGTACTGGCCAGCGGCTTTAGCTTCCCTAAAACACTGGAAGACTGGATAAGCCCTGCCTGGGAGAACTTTGACCTGCGTAAGAACCCGCTTACGCCCTGGTTAAAACCGGAGATGATAGACCGCATCCGGAATTTTGAAACGGTATTAAATGGCGTATATCCTACCGCTACGGATATACGGCTGAACACGTTAAAGAAACGCGCCCTTAAACTGGTAGCCGGCCTGCGCTATAAGGTGAACTTGTATAACTACCCTTATGAGATAAAACTGCTGCATAAGGTATGGCGTTACAGGCAACCGGAAATACAGGGCTTTTGATATGAGTACATGTAGTCAGACACTGCCGGAAAAAAGAAGCGCCTCTTATGTCGCTTTTGAACAGCTATACCTGGGCGTACGGCAGCAGGAGCAACGTATCTATACGGATGAGCAGCTGCGGCGGCTGCCGGATATAACGCCTAGTCACCGCCATGCGGGGGAGTGGGAGATCCGCAAACGCTCTGCGGCACGGCTGCTCAATTACCTGCGCGGCAAACGCCGGCCCCTGCACATACTGGAAATCGGTTGCGGCAATGGCTGGCTCTCTGCCATGCTGGCGGGTATAGCAGGCGCCAATGTAACCGGCATGGATATTAACCAGGTAGAGCTGCAACAGGCGGCCCGCGTTTTTAAACAGGATAACCTGCAGTTTGTTGCGGACGATTTTGCGCCTGGCCGTTTCCCGGGCATACAATTCGATGTGGTGGTATTTGCGGCCTCCCTGCAATACTTCTCTCCGCTGGGAGATATGCTGCAACAGGTACAGCAATGTTTAACAGCCGATGGGGAAATACATATCGTGGATACCATGTTCTACACCCCGGAGCAGGCGGCGGATGCGCAGAAACGTACCGTGGAGCATTTTACCAGCCAGGGCTATCCCGCTATGGCGGCGTATTATTTTCATCACCGCCTGCAGGACCTGGAGGGTTTTAACTACCGCATCCTGTTCCACCCGGCGCAGCTCATTAATAAGCTGTTCCGCAAACATCCTTTTTACTGGATATGTATTAACAGATAATCATGACAGGAACCTCCATCTACCATACTTTCCAGCGTTACCGCACTTTGCAGACGGACCGGATAACGGCCTTGCCCATCGTGATACTGATGCCGCACAGCGCCTGTAACTGCCGTTGTGTGATGTGTGATATCTGGAAGGATAACAAGAACCTGAAGCAGTTGACAGAAGCGGATGTAAATGGCCTGATGAACGCACTCCGGAAGTTTGGTACACAACAGGTGCTGATGTCTGGCGGCGAGGCGCTATTAAGCCCTAATTTCTTCCGCCTCTGCCAGATCATAAAAAGCCAGGGTATCCGTATCAGCTTACTCTCTACCGGCCTGGCCATAAAACACCATGCGGCAGATATCCTGCAATGGGTGGATGATGTGATCATTTCCCTGGATGGGGATGAAGCGTTGCATGACCAGATCCGTAATATCCCCCACGCGTTTAAGAAATTGCAGGAAGGGATAGCCGCCTTAAAAGCAGTTAACCCGCAGTTCCGGGTCACCGGCAGAACGGTGATCCACCGGCTTAACTACCGCCAGTGGCCGGCTATTATTGCCGCCGCCAAAACCTTGCAGCTGGACCAGATCAGTTTCTTACCGGCAGATGTGAGCAGCAATGCCTTTAACCGCCCTACCGCCTGGGATGAGCCGCGGCAGGATGAGATACTGATCTCCGAAGCGGAGCTGCCGGCCTTGCAAACTATCGTGGATAACATCCTCCTCAACAATAAGGACGATTTCCATACCCGCTTCATCGCGGAATCGCCGTTGAAGATCCAGCATATCTATCAATACTACAGCGCTTTCTACGGCCATAACGCCTTTCCTTATAAGAAATGTAACGCCCCCTGGGTATCTGCTGTTATAGAGGCGGATGGCAGCGTGCGCCCCTGTTTCTTTCATGAGGTGATGGGCAATATCCGGGACGCCTCGCTGGAGGATATCATCAACAGTAAAAAAGCCATCGCCTTCCGTAAGTCGCTGGATATGGATAAAGACGACACCTGCGTAAAATGTGTGTGTGCATTAAATTTACGGCCAGGGGCTAAATTGAACTGACGATCATTATGAACAACATACTCTTCACCCATTCCTATCATCTCCGGTTCGACCCAAAACAATGGGCCATAGGGCAGCCATACCCGCCACTGGGTACTATCTATGCGGCTGCGCTGATGCGGGAACATGGTTACAACGTATCCTTATATGATGTGATGTTCGTACAGGACCCGCAGGCAGTAAGCGTACAGCTGGACCAACACCGCCCGGACTTTTTCGTGATCTATGACGATGGGTTCAACTATCTCACCAAAATGTGCCTCACCAATATGCGGGAGGCCGCCTTTACCATGTGTAAGCTGGCAAAGGAACGGGGTTGTACGGTGATTGTTTCCAGCTCAGACGCTACAGACCATTACGCGGAATACTTAGCGCAGGGCGCAGATTTTGTGATCATAGGCGAAGGCGAACAAACCTTGCTGGAATTGACGGAGCGTATAAAAGCCGGTCATACAGATTTTGCCGCCATCAAAGGGCTGGCCTATAAGGCAGATGGTAAACCTGTTACTACCCCCGGCCGCGCCGTTATGCGCGACCTGGACATACTGCCCCTGCCGGCCTGGGACCTGGTAGATATGGACCGCTATAAAGAAACCTGGCTCAAAAGCGCCGGTTATTTTTCCATTAATATGAGCACTACCCGCGGTTGCCCCTTTAAATGCAACTGGTGCGCCAAACCCATTTATGGCAACCGTTACAACTCCCGTAGCCCGCAGCATGTGGTAGGGGAGATGAAGCTGCTCAAGGAAAAATACCAGGTAGAACATATCTGGTTCTGTGACGATATCTTTGGCTTAAAACCCGGCTGGGTAAAGGAGTTCTCCCGCATCCTGGAGGAGGAAGACCTGCATATTAAATTCAAGATCCAGTCCCGGGCAGATCTGCTGGTAGAAGAAGGCTTGGTACAGGCGCTGGCCAGCGCCGCCTGTGATAATGTGTGGATAGGCGCGGAAAGCGGCTCCCAGAAAATACTGGACGCTATGGATAAGGGAACTACTATCGCCCAGATCCACGAGTCTACCCGGTTGATGAAACAGTATGGTGTTAAACCTTCTTTTTTTATCCAATTTGGCTACCCGGGAGAGACCCGTGAAGATATCCTGCTTACCATCAATATGATCAATGAGCTGCTGCCGCACCAGATAGGCATCTCCGTATCTTACCCGCTGCCCGGCACCGTATTCTACGAGAACGTAAAAGCGGAGCTGCAAAAGAAGACCAACTGGACAGATTCTGATGAAATGGCGTTGATGTTCCGCAACACCTTCCCGCCGGCTTTTTATAAACAACTGCATGCCTATGTGCACCAGAACTATCATAAACACCTGGCCAAACATAATATCCGGCAGCTGTTGCGCAACCCGTTCAGGCTTAGTATGGCCCGGTTAAAGGCCGCCTGCTCTGTGGTCTATTATGCGCCGCTTACTTTTATTGAGAAACAGAAGCTGAACAGACTGGAAAAAGCAACGGCATGAAAGCGATCACCAGCAGTAATGAACATTTTGCGCAGGCTGCCTTCAGCAGCCAATCCGGCGTATTTGACGCGCTGTACAGCGGTAATACCATCATCCAATATAAACGGGAGCGCGTACGCCAGCATGTATTAAAATATCTGCAGCCCGGCAGTAGCATCTTAGAGCTGAACAGCGGCACCGGCGAAGACGCTATCTTTTTCGCACAAAAAGGGTTTAAAGTACATGCCACGGATATCTCTGCAGGCATGCAGCAGCAATTGCGGGATAAAGTGGTGCTGCACCAGCTGCATTATGTAGTGAGCAATGAATTGTGTTCCTATACCCAGCTGGAACAGCTGCGGAATAAAGGCCCCTATGATCTTATCTTCTCCAATTTTGCAGGGCTTAATTGTACGCAAGACCTGGATAAGGTCTTACAATCCTTCTCATCCCTGCTAAAACCTGGTGGCATGGTCACCCTGGTGGTACTGCCCAGATTTTGCCTGTGGGAAACCCTGCTGGCGCTCAAAGGTAAATTCAGGACGGCTTTCCGCCGTTTCTTCAGCCGGCGCGGGCGTACAGCCCATGTAGAAGGCGTGTATTTTAAATGCTGGTATTATTCCCCATCCTATATCCGGAAACAGCTGGCCGCGGATTTTACCACGCTCAGCACAGAAGGGCTTTGCACCATTGTGCCGCCATCCTATATAGAAGGGTTTGCAGAAAAACATCCGGTGTTGTATAAAGGAATGACCAGGCTGGAAGATAAGTGGAAGAGCGCCTGGCCCTGGCGGGGTATAGGGGATTATTATATCATCTCCCTGCGAAAAAGAGGTAGCACACTGTTATCAGAGTGCTGATATTGGCGGTTATTTACCGTAACGCTGATTGCTCCAGCAGGGAAAATACCTTACGCTCGTAACGTTCTATCAGCTTCTCCTGGAATGCGCCGGGGTCTGGTTTGGCCACATGCGCGCTGGCGGACATGCTCATCACGGTGCCCCTTAAATTCAGCTTCTGCAACAGCGTTTTCTTATGCCACCGTTTGGCGGTGATCTTCATCAATACATTTTCCATCCAGTTACCAAGGCCATTATTCAGTATCTTTTCCACCAGGCTTTTGGAGCTATGTTTTTGTAAGGGCGCTACGGTGGCCGCATCCATATCCTTATTAGGCAGATAGTGATGCGCCCAGTCATTGGCGTTATAAAAAGCAGTGAATGCGTCCCTGCCTTGTAAGGGAATAAGGGTCACCACTTCAATGGCGGTATAGATATTCTTTTCCACGATCTGCAGCTGGGCCTCATCCACATAATAGTTCATACAGTAATAATGCTGTTTGTTCACCAGGAAGGTAAGCTTCTTAAAACAATGCATAATACTGCGCGCAATCCAGAGCCGGTTGCGTTGTGTGATGATGAAAAGATCGATGTCAGAATTCTCATCCGCAAAATTCTTGGAAAGTGAACCGGATACGCCTATGCCGCGCACATAAGGGAAACGGATCAGCCATGCGCCCACCCGTTCCGCCTTGTGCAGCAGCTCCAGCGCCTTGCGGTTGCCCTTACTGCGCCGGGCCGCTATATCCGTGTTGTTTTTGAGGGAATAGTAATCCTGGATATGGAAAACAAGCTGTTGCTCCGTTAGCGCTTCCAGGGCCGCCCGGAAAGTGGCCGGTTCGCAGCTGTTTTCCAGGAAGGCGTATATCTCGTCAAACGTTAACGGGTAGTCAAACATATCAAAATATGCAAGCGTAGCCAGTATGTTGTCTTTGATCCTTAACATAGTGCTGATGATTCTTTGTGGTGTATCGGGTAATGGGAAAAGATCAGTAGGGAGAAAAAGGCGGCATAAAAGAAAATGCCTTTGTCGCGGTCCATAATGTTCTCAGACAGGCACACGGCCGTGGTAACGGCCAGGAACGCAAACAACAACAGGTCCTTATGGCGGAAGGAGGCCCGGAAACCATATACCAGCGTACATACAAAGATCAGCAGCCCAATAGTGCCAAACTTAATAAAGAAGCTGATGAACTGGTTATGCGCATTCAGGTTAGTTAAATACGAGCGGTAGAACTTATGCTGGAAATATCCTTCCCGCAGCAGCGCCACCTCTGATCCTGCACCATAGCCAATAACGGGCGACTGCACGCCTATCCGCATCGCAATATCCCAGCGGGCCATACGGGGATCCGTGAGCTCCCCGGGGTTACCCCTGCGCAGGTCCTTTTCCAGTTCCGTTACATAACGCTCCCGGAAATTGCTGGCGGTATAGATCCCCGCTATGATCAGCAGCGATAACGGTATTACCACCATCACAAAGCGCAGCCGGCGTTTGCCGCTCAGCAGGAAATAAGGTACGGCCAGGTTAATGACCAGGAACAGGGCAATGAACACCGCCCGGGAGCTCAACTGTATAATGCCTGCTGCCAATAAGCCACAGCAGGCCAGGTAAAAAAGCCGTTGAGGGCTCGTAGTAGCTTTTGTCAAAAGGTACAGGGCATATACCAGCGCTACGGCCACCTGCATAGCCAGGTAGGTAGCGTGCATACCCACGGGTAATGAAAAATTATGATTGAGGAAAGCCGGTGTAAACAACAGCGGGAGGCTTTGATGATAATACCCGATAGTGACCAGCGCATGCAGGAACAGGTAAGCGGTTACCGCCGCACAGGTAAGCATGAATACTTGCAGCAGGTTATCCCGGTATTTACCCAGGTCCAGCGGGTTAAGGCTAAAGACCAGCGGCAGTAGCAGAATGGTGACCTGCATACTTAGCTCATTCAGCCCCTCCGGCCGGCTGCCGGTGTATATAAGGCTTAGCAGCGTGAGGAAGAACACAGAGGACAGCAGCATATTCCGCCAGCTTATCACCGGCTTTATATCCTTTTTACGCAGATGGATCAACGTATGCGCAATAAGGCTGATCAATATGATATGGCTATAGAACATGTCGAACGGCAAACTTACCAGGAACAACATGATATGGAAATAGCTGATCTTATTGGCCAAACCGTCTTCTATGCAAAATAGCTGCTTCATGCCTTGCTTTTTTGATAACTTTCCAGTATAAAAGCCTCATACTCGTTGATCACTTTCTCCCAGTTAAACTGGTACTGGATCTTATGCAGGTTGTTCTGTATCATGATCCGCTCTGTATCTTCCCGTTGTACGGTTTCTACCAGCTGCCGCACGTCCGATGCGTCATTAAAATAAAAAGCGTCTGTGGTAAGTACGGATTTGTTGAACGGGTTGTTGTGCGCGGCTATCAGCGCCTCGCTGGCCATAGCTTCCAATAGGGAAGGGTTGGTGCCGCCAACACTATGCCCGTGAAAATACAGGTAAGAATTATTCTGCAGGGAGCGTACCACGCTGTTGTCAAAATTGGAGCCTTTGAACTGGATCCGCTCATCATGCTGGAATTTCTGGGTAATGAACTTGCCAAATTTGGTATTGGTATTGCCCAGCACTTTGAAGGACTTATCAGAATTACTGTTGCTGAAACCGTCCAGGATCAGCTCAATATTGTTCTCCGGTTCCATGCGGGCCATCAGCAGAAAATAGTCTTCCTTTACCCGGCTACGGTCGCTGTCAAACATTTTCCTTTCCTGTTCCGTATACACATCCGCGCCATAGGGGATGTACTGGCTGTCGATATGGTATTTCTCCTGCAGGTAAGATTTGATCACCAGGGAATCTGCTATATAGAACTGGCTGTATTTTACGGCCAGCTTTTCCGCGTATTTCAGGAAGCGCTGTACGGGTTTGGCGTATTTGGCGCGGTTCCATTCCAGCCCGTCCATATTGCTGATGATCACGCTGTTTTTAGGATACAGCATGCCCCATACGGAGCTGCTGGTATAACCCATCAGCAGGATCACGTCAAACTGCCGGCGGCGGGCGTCCATCAGGCAGTTAAGATCGTAGATGAATTGTCCGGCGGTGCCTATCTTATACTCCGGGTCATAACAATGCACTACCTGTACGCCGTTCCATGTTTTTTCCTGGTAGGGATGGTTGTGGGAGTTGTACACGGTTACCTCATGCCCTCTCTGCACCAGTCCTTCAGACACATATTCGGCAATGTGCTCAAACCCCCCATAATTGTTAGGGATACCTCTTGTTCCTAAAATAGCAAGCTTTAGTTTCATAAATAATTTTTTGGTTGTAGCAGGCTATAGAATAGCTCACTGCTATGTTTCCAGTTATAGTGCTTATGTATATGCTGCGCCACCCCTTGGGTGAACGTATCGTCCGGCGGCGCATCTATGATATCGGCTAATTTCTGTTCAAACTCTGCCTCGTTATCCGGGTCAAACGTATAGGGCGCAAAGAAGTTAAAGTCTTCCATGGCGGTGGCGGAAGAGCATAATACCGGCGCCTGGCAAATGGCCGCCTCCAGCGGCGGTATGCCAAAACCTTCTGCCCGGGAAGGGTATACAAACAGGCGGCAGGCCCGGTAAAAAGCGGCCAGGTCTGCCTGTGTTACCTGTGGCAGCCAATGGAAATAATGTTTTTGTTCACTGTCTAACCCGGCAATTAATTGCGTAAGGGCGGGCACCTGTACGGATTCCTTGCCAATAAACACCAGCGTTATACCACGCCGGTACAGGCGTAGCCGCAGGTATTTCTGCAACAGCAGCAGCTGGTTCTTACGCGGCTCTATACGGCTTACGTACAGGATATAATTGCTGATGCCAAATTTCTCATAGACCAGGTCCGCAGCCTCCTGCCGGGAGGTTTGCTGTTGTAAAAACCCATCGCTGGTGCCATTAGGGATCACGTGCAATGCCTGCGCGGGAATGTTATAATGATTGCTGATGCGCTGCCTGGAATAAGCTGATACCGTGGTCTTGATCTGCGCCTGTTTAATGCTTCTGCCAAACAACACATGGCGGCTCAGGCGGAAGAAAGGGGAGAAGGCCGTTTTAAAATCATTGAACAACACATCATGCAGGGTGACAATATACCGGCAACCGGCGGTATTCCTGGGGCTGATGTATTGAAAATGCGCAAAATCAAACCGGTACTGCCGTATATAAGCCGGTATATCAAAAATATAACGGAGCAGGCCCGCGCTTTTTTTCTGGTAAGGTAATATATGGCTGGCCGGCAGCTGGGGAAATACGGACTGTATATGCTGCACATTCCGTGCGCCAAAATAAATATCCAGCTCAGGATGGTCTGCCATCAGCTGCGTATACAATTCCCGCAGAAAGGTTTGCGCCCCCTGGAACTCACGGTCAAATACGTGCGCATCTACAAATAATGTCAGCCGGCTATCCCTCATAGATCACCTTTTTACTGTTAGCGGCACTATTGATATAACCTGTTTCCTCTTTGCCAAAATTGGTCTTTACGGAATGATAGAACACGCGCAGCGTTTGCTCCGGTAAAAACGACATGAGCAGCAACAGGTAGTTCTTTATATGAAATGGGCTGAGCCGCATTACCTGCAGCAGGTGGGCCCGCGCCCTGGCAGGCTGGTAATTATTCCACAGGTATTTTTTACCCAGCAGGGCATGATAAGCGCCTTCTTTAATACGGGGCGCATGTTGCCGTTTGCCTATCTTCAGCAGCTCCTGGCCATCTTCTCTGGTGATGTTGCCTTTGCTTAACGCCTCGTACTTGATCCGGCGGAAAAGCGGTGTGCGCCATCTTTCATCAATGGTCACGGATTCCGGGTTTAACCGTACTTTGATCAGTACCTCCTGCAGGTTGCAGGCATTTTCCTGTTTCAGCATACTGGCCCATAACAGGTGGTCCTCAAACGTATAGGCATGTTCATTATAACCGCCCATCCGCAGCACGGCTTCTTTTTTATAAAATACGCTGGAGTGTATAAAAGGGCACACCCGGTAAATAAGCCGGTTCATCTCTTCACTATTGTTGCCGGTGGGGTGATAGGTGAATACGTAATTGCCTGTTACATCAATATAATCCACTGATGCGCCCACCAGGCTATAGCCGGTATTAGCCGTCAGGAAATCATACTGCACCTGCAGCCGCTCCGGGTAACAGATATCGTCCGCATCAAAACGGGCTATATAAGGGGCGCGCGCATAGTGAAGCCCCTTGTTCAAAGCGGCGGCTACGCCTCTATTCTCCTGGTTAATGACACGGATCCGGGCATCATTAAACGTGTTGATCACGGATAAGGTATCATCCGTAGAGCCATCATTCACGATCAGCAGCTCAAAATCCGTAAAGGATTGTTCCATCACGGAGCGGATGGCTTCGCCTATGTATTTGCCGGCGTTGTATACCGGCATCAGCACGGTGACGCGGGGATCAGTCATAAGCGGGCCCTCCCTGTACCGTAGCCGTTTCCTTTATGTTTAATAGCAGTAATAGTTCAAATAATACCAGTACGGACAGCTGCTCAAACCAATAATCAATAAAGAAGATGCCCATCATCAGCAGTAACAGCGGAATGCCGTAGGTAAGCCTGCGGTAATGCCGCCAGAAAAAGCCCAGGTATGCCGCCAGGAACAATAGCAGGCCCAGTACGCCGTATTCTGATAACAGCTGGTCATACACAGAAAAAGGCGTATTGACCAGGGAGTGGTAACCAGACTGCCGGCTAAAAAAGTTCAGGTACAGATCCAGGTGGTTGTGCATAAAATCAGTATTGATATAGGTATGCTTTTGCGGGAAACCGCCGGCAAACCCAAGCCCGGTGACCCTGAATGCCAGTTTGGAAGAGAAATTGCCCATACCGTTGCCCAGCAGTATATGGCCCGGGTGCTGTACGATAAAACTAGCGGTCTGCAGCAGGCCAATCGCTTTACCCGGCAAATGCGGGGTGGGTATGGCCCCCGTGGCATATGGCAACACAGGGCTATAGCGGTGTATAAATTGTACAATGGGGTCCTCTAATGATACGGGATCTTTAATAGATTGATAGGAGGCGGAATGGATTGGCGGTTCCGGTAACAGCAGCTGTTCCTCAGCCGGCTGGACATTTGGGTGCAGCCTTTTTAGCTCCGCGTGCCATACCCTGGTCAGGCTATCCATATAAAGGATAGCGGTCTTTTGCCGCCGTTGCTCTGCTGTCAATACGGAATCCGGCTGTTGCGCCATTTCCAGCAGGGAAACCTCGCGGTGAGGTGCTGCCGGCTTTTCCATGCCCGCCATCTTCTCTATATTATTGCCCACATATTCCAGGTTCTGGGGCGATACTTTTGACATAAACACCAGCAGGAAAATGAGGCATACCACTACAAAGCTTTTCTGATCCCGGTTGCTGCGGAAACAGAACAGGAAGCCCAGTATCAGCACTACGGCAATGTTGAGGATATTGCTGGCCGTAAGCAGCAGGGCAGCCATACATACCAGCAGCCATAGATATTGTTTGCGCGTGAAGAAATAGATAATGCCCATGGCATTGATCACCGCATTGGTAGTGGAGGTATCAAATGTAAGCCCGCGGATATAATCCCCGGTATTAATAAAGTATTTCTGGTATTGCGCCTGGTAGGTATAGGGGTTCAGGTCCCTGATCTCCCATATAATACTAAGCAGGTTGCCGGCAGATACGGCGGCATTCAGCACAAAGAACACCAGCAGGGTATGATGGATCTTTTCCGTGCTTTGCTGGTCAACCGATAGCTTTACCTGGTGAATGGCCAGCAGGCAAAGCAGCCAGAAGCCTGCGCCGGTAAGGAACACCAGCAGGTAGTTGGGCTCGCGGAAGTCGCCGTTTACCAGCATGCCCAATAAGGCCACTGCGATGATCAGCGGGTAAAAAAGCGGCAGCCTGGGATCCCTGAGGCGGAAGCCGAACCTGAAATTGGGCTGCAGGCAATAGACCAGCACAATAGCCGGTATCTTTACCGCCAGCTTTACATTCAGGAATAATAGTAGTAGTATAAACAGCTTCCAGTCTATATAGTCCTTCCATCTTTTCAGATCAAAACTGGCGCCGGTGCTCATGTTATATACATATGTTTACGGTCAAAAGGGAATCTGCTCCGCAAACAATACGATTGGAATATATAATGGGTTGCCTGTCAGCTTAAAAAACGGGGAATAAAGCAGTTGAACACCGGGCTGAAATGGGCTTTTATCGCCCTAAAAGACCCCTTAGCTGGCCGGTATCACTCCGCCGCAACTGGCGGGCAAGGAACAGTAAACCAACGCATAAGACGAGCGCCGTGGGCAGCACCGCATAATAGCTGGTAAAACAGGCCCTGGCCACAAAGCCGCCTGCCAGGGCACAGGTTATACAGAGCAGCAGGTCCTGCCATACGGTCCGCAGCCCCGGCTCTTCATTTTTAGCCAGGTAGTAGCCGGTTTGCGCCATACAGGAGGCCAGGAATGCCACGGCTGCGCCTTCATTTCCATAAAAGGGAATAAGCAGCATATCCAGTCCGGCATTCACCAGGAAGGTAATAGCAAAACCCACCAGCAGCATACGCATACGGCCCTGGGCAAAATAGATGCTCCAGAGGAAATTATTGAGGTATAAAAAGGGGATACATAAGGAGAGGAAAAAGATAACAGGCACATTCACCGCGCCATATTTACCGGCAGTGATCGTATCTATTACCGGCGCCCACAGGATATTAAGCCCCAGGGCCGTAAGCACGGCCACAGATAGCTCCATCCGTAGCAGAAAGCGGAGGCGGCTTCCTTCCGGCTGCCCGTTCCTGAACAGCCGCGTAAGCCAGGGCAACAGCAAAGGGGCCACCGCCTGCAGGGGCAGCGTAGATACCTCGAATGCTTTATAGGCAAAACTATATTCCGCCAGCTTTACGGAGGATACCATCACGCCAATAAAGATCCAGTCAAACCGCGCAATGGCGGAGGTGAGGATCACCACGCCCGTTTGCGGTAATGATTCCCGCAACAGCCCTGCGTAATAGGTCTTATACCATTTAAAAACGATGGGGACCTTCAGCTGCCGTTTAAAGAGGTATACGGTAAAAACGCTTTCTGCCAGGTCGCCCAGCACAAACAGCACAATGGCAATATGCAGCGTAAGCGGGGCAAAAATGGCCCAGATGATCAGGCCCGCGGTCCGCGCTACGTTACAGGTAATAAGCATGGCTGCCAGTACCTTAAACCTTTCCATGCCGATAGCTACCTGTTTAAAGGGCAGGGACAGGAAGATCATCAGCTTGCCCAGGCCCAGCACCAGCAGGATGATAAACAGGTCATTCCGTTGCGAAAAGCCAACAGCGCATAGTACAAGTATGGCATAAAACAGCAGCCCGGTGATCAGCACATGGAACAGGTATACGGATAACAGCCTTTTGATATTATGCCCCATGGCTACCCTGCGGATGGTGACCTGGTCAATGCCCAGGGAGAGCATATTAAATGCCAGCATCAGGGAGGCTAAGGCAAGGTTCAGCTGTCCAAAATCATTCTTAGTAAGCTGGCGGGAAAGCAGGTAGAAGATCGCCACTCCGCAGAGCTGGTTCACTACAAGTTGAATGGTATTGGCGGAAAGGTTCTGAAACAGTTTTGTTGCCAAGCTATTGTTGATTTTTACAGCGTCTCCAATGGTGAAGGCATGCCGTAAAATTAAGACTTAGCGGTTTATAAACTAATAAATTCCTTACGCAGGGCTTCCAGGCAAAGGCCCACGCGGCTCTGCACATGAAATTTCTGGAAAAGGGCTTCCCGGTAGCCGTCAATGGTCCGTTGTATACACGGAGCCCTTGGTTTTACGCCCAATAATTGCCTGATTAACTTTTATATGGATGGTACTTCAAAAATGGGGTATCATTCAGATCAGACGGATATACTGGCCGCAGGTACCGGCGTGGTTATTATTTCGCTGGGCGCTACGCGCGTGCTGCGTTTCAGGAACATAGCAGATAAGGAGCAGGTAGTGGATTTTCCCCTGCCTTCGGGTTCATTGATCTATATGACGCAGGAACTACAGGGAGTGTGGCAGCATGCTATTCCCGCTGCGGATACGGACGAAGGGCGGATGAGCCTTACGTTCAGGAAGATGAAGGAAGATTAATACCTCATCACAACCCTCCCTGCGCCATCAAACTAGCCACCGGCTTAAACAACGGCTGCGGCAACGCATCCGGGTACACCCACCGCCATTCCAGGCACTTCTCCTTTTCCATGATCACCGGCGTACCATGCTCACATTCACAACTATAAAACAGCGTCAGGTAATCCGTATCAATCTCTTCAAAATGATCATAGGTAAAACCGCACGGGCACAGCTGATCCACTACAAGTCCCGTTTCTTCGAACACTTCCCTTTTAGCCGTAATTTCCGGTATTTCACCGGCTTCCATATGCCCGCCGGGACAAGACCAGGTATTAGCGCCATGACTGCCTGCCCGCAGGCCCATTAATACTTTACCGGATTGGTGGATGATAACACCGATACCTATTTTGAATTGCACGTGGGGTAGTTTTATTACGGCGGTAAAGATAACAAACTTCCTGCTGAACCTGTTGGAAGCTGTTTTTATAGGAGGGATTCAGGCATTACTATATAACTATCACGCAAGATAAATTACCCAACAAAAAAGAGTGTATCTCGCTGCTACTCCAAAAGAAGTCTCGCAGACTTGATACACTCTTTTTACGCTTTTATTGTGCACGGCTCCACTATAGCTCAATATTAAACATATTGAGCTTATTATATAAAGTTTTGCGGTCAATATTCAATAACTGCGCTGCTTTGGTCTTATTATAGCGCACCGTTTTCATCACGGAAATGATCTTTTGATATTCTGCCTGCCGGGCAGCGGACTTAAGGTTCTCCGGCAAAGCATCCGGCATAACCGGTTCCTGTTCCGGTAAAACAGCAGTGCCCCTCAGGTCCGGCGGTAAAGCGCTTACCGGGATCTCCGGTTCGCCGGCGGCCAGCAAACAGGCCCGGCGTACCACATTCTTCAGCTCCCGTATATTACCCGGCCAGGTATGGCGGTACATGCACTCCTGCGCTTCATGGGAGAAGGGGGGAAGCGGTTGCGCCAGTTCTTCGCCTATTTCCTTTAAAAAGTTGGCTATAAACAAGGGAAGATCCTGTAAACGCGTACGTAGCGGCGGTACGGTAATACTGAACTCATTCAGGCGGAAGAACAGGTCCTGGCGGAACTTACCGGCAAGCGCTGCTTCCTGCAGATTTTCATTAGAGGCCACTACCAGCCGGATATCCACAGGGATCTCCTTTAAACTGCCTACCGGCCGTACTACCCGTTCCTGGATCACGCGTAACAGAGCTACCTGTACAGCATAGCTGAGGTTAGTGACCTCATCCAGGAAAAGGGTGCCGCCCTGCGCCTGTTCAAAAGCGCCTTTCAGGGAATTGATGGCACCGGTAAAAGCGCCTTTTTCATGGCCAAACAGCTCGCTGGATGCCAGCTCGTCTGACAGGCATCCGCAATCCAGTGCCACAAAAGGGTAGTCGCAGCGTTTGCTGTGCACGTGCACCAAACGGGCCACGGCTTCTTTGCCTACGCCAGTCTCGCCTGTGATAATGATACTATAATCAGTGGGCGCCACCAGGTGGATATGTTCATATAACTGTTTGGAAACCTGGCTTTCGCCATAGATATAGTTGAGGTTACGATTTACTACAACAGGCTTGCCGGCTTTGGCGGTTGCAGGCGCTGCCAGCTCTATTGCCGGCAATTCTTCGCAAATGCCGCTGGCTGCGGCCCCCTGCATCGTTTTTACCAGGGCCAGTATCTGATCCCGGTTAAAAGGTTTCAATAAATAGTCAAATGCGCCCTCTTTGATCAGGCGGATGGCGATCCTTACATCGGGATAACCCGTCATGATCACCACTTTTGTATGCGGATTGATCCCACGTATCTCCTCCATCAGCGAAGCGCCATCTTTTTCCTTGTCCCTGAGACGGTAATCGCAGAATACCAGGTCATACACTTTTTCCTTCACCATCTTAACGGCGGCGAGGCCGGAGAGGGTGGTATCCACCAGGTATCCGGCGCCTGTCAGTATTTTATTAAGCAGGGTACAGATATTTATTTCATCGTCTACTATTAGAATGTTCATCATGAGCGGTTCTTTTTTGTGAGATAATCAGGAAGAACCCTTAAAGCCATGCTACAACAACTTTATGAATACAATCCTGGTCGCTAATACAAGTGCACGGTTAATAAGAACGTCTGTCTGTACGCTCCCTTGCCTCTGCAACGGAGATGTTACGGCCGTCTACATTTTTGCCCTCCAGCTCGCGCATGGCCTTATCTGCTTCTTCCTGCTGTGGCATCACAACAAATCCAAAACCGCGCGAAACGCCGGTGAATTTGTCAGTGATCACCTTAGTAGATGCTACATAGCCAAAAGGCAGGAACAACTTTTTAAGATCTTCTGCGGTGATATGGGACATTAAATTAGACACGTACAGATTCATGATATAATGTTTTAGCAATAAAGAAATACAATGGTGAAAAACGCTGTAGATCAAGAGCAAGGGGTAATAGTGTAGATGTGGGAATAAAGAGAAATGATCAGCGTCATCCTGTTGTATTTTAAAGGTAGGACTATTAATCGGATAAACAACCAAATAAATCTTTACCAGCAAGCCGGCAACCGGCTTAGCGCCTGCTGTTGCCGGTATCTTCCTGTGGGATAGGCCACAGTAGCCATTCTGTCATTTACCGGAAAGAGAAGGATAACCGGATAACGTACAACAAATGTTGTTGTGGCGCCAGGTCCGTTAAACGCTGCATAATTCATAAAACCCAGGCTGGTGCACGTCTCACCGGAAATCTGCGGAAACTGCTTTTTTTTAACGTTTGTTTAGTATTTTAGATGGCACTGTAGCTGTCTATTAAACCGCCAAAAATCCACGATATGGAAATAACATACAAAAATGACGTAATGCCGCCGGTAGATAAGATCATAGAACTGTACAACGCCGCCGGCCTTCCAAGACCTACAAATGACGCAGAGCGGATGAAAACGATGTTCCAGCATTCCAACCTGGTGGTATCTGCCTGGGATGGCGAAAAACTGGTAGGCATTAGCCGCACTATTACAGACTGGGTATGGTGCAGCTACCTGGCAGATCTGGCCGTAAGCCCGGATTATAAAGAATCCGGTATTGGCAAAGAGCTCATCCGCCTTACCCGCGAAAGAATAGGGGAGCAGGCCATGATCCTGTTGCTCTCCGTGCCCGGCGCTATGGATTATTATCCCAAAGTAGGGTTCACCAAAGAAGACAGGGGTTTTATCATGAACCGCACTAAATAATTAACAATTACATCATTTGCAATATTTGGATTTTTCGCCCGGACGAATGAAACAGTATTGTTAACATAAATACAATGTTGTTTTGTTCCAATATCCAGCATTGGTTCCGGATATTGCAGCATTATATCTGGCACTTTGTATGTTGGAATCCGTTACGCAAGCCTTTATTGATCTTATTGCTGAAAAGAGGGAGGGGGACGCTTATCAGCTGTTATACAAGCAATACCACATTACATTATTACAGTTCGCAGCTGCTTACCTGAAAGCAAAGGAACCTGCGGAAGAGATTGTGAATGACGTCCTCTATAAAGTATGGCAAAAGAAAGAAACGATCGTGGAGATCAGTAATCTCCGCGCCTATCTCTTTACCGCGGTAAGGAATGCCTGTTTAAACCAGCTGGCTAAACAGAAGGAGGAGCAGGGGCTTATGTCTGCCGTGCCCTTCAAAGACCTTACCACAGAAGATCCGGAGAGCATTATTATATCTATGGAGCTGCATGATTGTATCCGCAATGCCATTAATGCCCTGCCCCCCCGTTGTAAACAGATCTATGAAATGGTGCGTATAGAGGGCCTGCGGAATAAAGACGTGGCCGCGCAGCTGAATATCTCTATTAATACCATCGATGCGCAGCTGGCCATCGCCCTCAAAAGACTGGTGCAGGCCGTATCTGCGTTTAACAGCCGTCATCCGCTTTCATCCTCCCGTTCGTAGCAGTTTATCCCCTTAGATACCAGCCATCCATTCCCCGTAAAATTTTTTTTCATCCTGCTTAGTAGAATGTATTTATTCCCCTGTCTTAATGATAAACGCATAGATATGGCGCCTTTTTATTAAGGCTGATGCAATCATATCTGCGAAAGCACCAAACGTAATATATAAATGAAAGACACCGACAGGATCTATTTCTTGATGGGCAAGGAATTATCCCACACTATTACCCCTGCCGAGGCAGAAGAGCTGAAAGAGCTGCTGGCTGCCGATCCGGAGCTCTGGTATGCTTATGAGCTGATACAGGCAGTTAATAGTCTGGATGATGTTACCCAGGAATATGTGCAGGAGATCAGATCACTGTTGGATAGTAAGCTGGAACCGGAAAAGCTCAACACCTTACTGCTTATCAGACCGGAGGCCACTGTGCCGGAAACGTCCCCGGCTGCTCCCTCAAAATTCCGGACCCTGTTCCGGGTGGCGGCCGCTTTAGGCGGTATTGCCGTAATGACGCTGGCCAGTATTGCGCTGTTCCGTCAAACGGCCCGGCAGAAGACCACCACAGATCTGGCTATGAGCGAGATCATCGCGCCAAAAGGCTCTAAGACGCATATTGTATTGGCAGATGGTACCGCTATCTGGCTCAATGCCGGCAGTAAGCTAAAATATCCCAAGAACTTCAGCCTGGAGAACAGGGAAGTTTACCTGGCGGGTGAGGCTTATTTTAAAGTGCCGCATGACGACGAACATTCCTTCATTGTTCATACCCCCGATGCTACGATCAAAGACCTGGGCACCACCTTTAATGTAAAGGCCTATACCGGCAGCCGCATTACAGAGGCTACGCTGATAGAAGGCGCCATTGAAGTGTCGCTGGAGCAGGAGCCGGCCCGGAAAATACGGATGTCGCCGGGCGAAAAGCTGGTGCTGCATAATAAACAGGCCCAGGCCCAACAGCAACCGGAGCAACCCGCGCCCGTGTTCGAAGTGTCTAAGATCGTGCCTTATGCAAAAACCAATGATATCGTGGAAACTGCCTGGGTAGAGAATAAGCTCATCTTCCGTAACGAACGCTTTGAAGACCTGGCCCTGATGATGGAAAGACGGTATAATATCGCTATCGTCATTAAGGATGAAGTGATACGGAACTACCAGGTAACGGGGATATTTAAGGATGAAGATATAACGGATGCTTTAAAGCTCCTGCAGGTAATAGTACCGTTTAAATTTAAATTGAACAATGGACAGGTTATTATCAATAAATAGTAACGATTCAGGTTAAGTTACTGCCAACCAGGAAAATAGGAAGGGAGATGCGCTAACATCCCCCTCCGGAGTATTCAATTTTATTGGAAGCCACATTGCGACACGCGTCTTCCAAAAAACCGTAAAAGCTAAAAGTATGAAAAAAAATCTACTTAAGGGTTGGTCATGCCCTTTTGTTAATGTTAAGCTAATTGAAAGAACTATGCGCCTGACGCTACTTTCTGTTTTTCTGTTTTGCATGCAGTTATCCGCCAAGGTGTACTCCCAGAAAGACATAAAGCTTTCCATGGATGTGAAGGATGTGCGCCTGTCAAAGGCCCTGGATAAAATAGAGACCGCTACCGGTTGCCGCTTTTTCTACAATGCCAAGGAAGTGCCGCTGAATAAGCTGGTATCCGTAAGCACCAACGGCACCCAGGAGCTCACCGATGTGCTCAGCAATCTGTTGTCTTCCGTTAACCTGAATTACCGTCTGCTCTCCAATAATGTAATTGCCATCACCGCCTCCCGCGATATACGGTTTTCCACCGTGGAAGGTATTGTTACCGACAGCAAGGGCGTACCCCTGCCGGGCGTTTCTATTAAGGTGAAAGGCGCCAACACCGGCGCGGTGACCAATGCACAGGGCCGCTACCAGATAGATGTTCCCGCAGATGCCGTACTGGTAATTTCCTATATCGGTTTCCAGGCGCAGGAGCTTTCCGTGAATGGAAAGACCACGCTGAACGTTACCCTGCAGGATGAGTCCAAAGGCCTGGGCGAAGTGATCGTAGTAGGTTATGGCACCCAGAAAAAGGTCTCTACTACCGCAGCGGTATCTACCCTTAAGGGCAGCGATATCACAAAAGCCCCGGTGGCTAACCTGAATAACAGTATAGCAGGCCGCGTGTCTGGCGTGCTCGCCTTCCAGGGCAGCGGTGAGCCGGGGGTAGATGCTTCCGTAATAAGGGTAAGGGGCATAGGCACCACCGGCGCTAACAGTGGCCCCCTGGCTATTGTGGACGGTATCCCCCGCGATTATTCCCAGATCAACCCTAATGAGATAGAAAGCATCACCGTGTTAAAAGATGCCGCCGCCATTGCGCCTTACGGCCTGGCTGGCGCTAACGGCGTACTGCTGATCACTACCAAAAGAGGTAAGGCTGGCCGGGTAGATATGAGCTTTAATACCTGGTATGGTTTTCAAAAGCCTACCCAATACCCGCATTATCTGAACTCCTACGATTTTGCCAGCACCCTGAATGCTGCCAATAAAAATGCCGGTCTGCCCGCCGCTTATACGGACGAGCAGCTGCAGAAATATAAAGACCATTCTGATCCTGACCACTACCCGGATCATGACTGGATGCGCGAAGTGTTGGATTTTGCCGCTCCCATGAACAGCCAGAGCCTGAACCTCTCCGGCGGTTCTGAAAAAGTGCGCTTCTTTGCCGCACTGGGCCACCTGTACCAGCAGGGCTCCGTAGATGCGATCAATTACTCCCGTTATAACGTGGCTTCTAACGTGGATGTAAATGCCACTAAAACCACTACCGTATCACTGGATATCAAAGCCAGCCTGGAAGTGACCAAGAACCCCGGTTCACAGAGCGGCACCGGCATCTATACCTCCGTTACCAAGAACTCGCCGCTATTGAACCAGCAGCTGCAGTTCTCCAACGGCCTGCCCGGCAACGGCCTGCTGCCTTCCATTTATGAAAGCGGCTATAACAACGTGAATAAGAATATCTTCTTCTCCCAGTTATCTATCGAGCAAAAAGTACCCGCAATACCCGGCCTTTCATTCAAAGCTGTTGGCGCTTATGATAAAAGCGACAGTACCATCAAGAACTGGCAGCTCCCCTATAGCTTCTATTCCCTGGATGCGAATGATAAATTCGTAGAAACAAAAGCAGGCGTACCTTCCCCGCAGCTTAGCCAGGGCTACCAGCAGTTTATCAATACCACTTTACAGGGTTATATCACCTATAACAATACCTTCGGCAAACACGGTATCAATGCATTGGCCGTGGCAGAATGGCGCCAGGGTAGCGGTAACAGGTTCGGCGCTTCCCGCCTTAATTACCAGGTGAACCTGGACGAGCTTTCCCTGGGTAGCTCCTCCAAAACAGACCTGGATAACTATGGCTCTTCCAATTCCTTCAAACAGCTGGGTTTTGTATACCGTGTAGGATATGCGTTTGATGAGAAATATATGGTAGAAGCCTCTGGCCGTTATGACGGGCACTATTATTTTGCCCCCGGTAAACGCTTTGCCTTCTTCCCCGCCTTTTCACTGGGCTGGCGCTTGTCAGAAGAAAGTTTTATCAAGGATAATTATAAATGGATCGATAACCTGAAGCTGCGTGGCTCTTATGGCGTATCCGGTAACCTGGCGGGCGCTCCCTTCCAGTACCTGAGCAGCTACGGTTTAAGCAGCAGCTACGGTTTTGGCGGTACGCAGTTTGGCCAGGTACAGGGTGTGTATGAAAGAAGCGAGCCCAATCCCAACATTACCTGGGAAACCGCTAAGAAAGCAGACGTTGGCCTGGAAGGCAGCTTCTGGCGTGGTAAACTGGGCTTTGAGCTGGACTTCTTCAAAGAGCGCCGTTCAGACATGCTGGTAACCCCCAATGCAGTAGTGCCCGTGGAATACGGTATCGGTATCTCCCAGGTGAATGCCGGTATTATGGACAACAAAGGTTTTGATTTTGCGATCAACACTACCAATACATTCAAGAACGGTATTACCGTAAACGCCGGTCTTAACTTCTCCTACGCTAAGAACAAACTGGTGCAGACGTTTGAGAATGCTTCTACACTCAACGATCCTAACAGGCGCCGTACCGGCCGCCCGCTGGATACCCAGTTTGGCTTAAAGGCCATTGGCCTGTTCCAGTCCCAGGATGAGATAGACCACGCGCCAAAACAATTTGGTACCGTGCAACCCGGCGATATCCGCTACCAGGATACAAACCAGGATAAGAAAATAGACGCCAATGACGAAGTAGTGATCGGCGATCCTGCTTTCCCGCAGATCATCTACGGTTTCACCGCCAATGTAAGCTGGAAAGGGTTTGATATCAGCATGCTGTGGCAGGGCGCCGCTAAAAGCAGTTTCCAGCTTACGAACGAAGCATCCAATCCTTTCTTTAACGGCGCTAAGATCTTCAGCGATCAGCTGGACTACTGGACGCCGGATAACCGCGATGCAAAATATCCTGTCATCCTGCCTTCTCCCAGCACCAACAGTCAGCAGGTATCTTCCTGGTGGCAGCGTAACGGCGCTTATTTAAGGTTGAAGACAGCAGAAATAGGGTATACTATTCCTGCCGGCATCATGAGCCGCCTGCGTATCCATTCCATCCGTTTCTATGGCGCGGCGCAGAACCTGCTCACCTTCTCCGCAGAAAGTTACCTGGATCCCGAAATTGGCGTGAGCAGCGCCAGCAAAAGGGCCCGGTACTACTTCCAGCAAAAGGTGTTCTCCTTTGGGTTAAATGCCAATTTCTAACATCATCAATCGAACCATCATGAAAAAAGCAAGTATTCTATATATTGCGGCTTCCGCACTTTTATTTACCGCCTGTGAGAGCAAGCTGGATGTGGAGCCTACAGATCAGCTCACAGATGCTACCGTGTGGAAAACGCCCAGCAACGCCAACCTGTTCCTGAACGATATCTATAATGCACTGAATCCCGGCCCGCAGTCAACGGTATTCACCAACGTACCGTCAGAGATCAGCAACGATCCGCTGGATAACTTCTCTGATAACAGCATCAGCGGGCCGCTGGCAGGCATCCCATCCTATGAGGCCTTTGCGCAGGGTTCCTACGGGCCTTCAGCGCCTATCTTTACGCCACATTGGAAGAACATGTACGCCAACATCCGGAAGTGTAACGTGTTCATTGAGAACGTGACTGCGGCAGATTTTGATGATGCCACCAAAAAGCCCATGCTGGCCCAGGCCAGGTTCCTGCGGGCATATTATTACAAATCCCTGATGGACCTTTACGGCGGCGTGCCTATCATCACCGTGCCCCTGAACCGCGAAGAGCAGGGAGACGCCATCTTTAACCCGCGTAACACCTTCGAAGAATGTACGGCCTTCATCCAGAAAGAATGTGAAGAAGCCGCTGCGGACCTGCCGTTGAAAGTGGCCGCCAAAGACGCCGGCCGTGCCACCAAAGGCGCTGCATGGGCGCTGGAAGGCGAGCAGCTGTTGTATGCCGGTAAATGGACAGAAGCTGCGGCCGTGAACCTGAAGATCATGAACGCCGGCGCAGGTTATGACCTGTACCCGGACTACGGACAATTGTTCCTGCCTGCTAATGAAGACAACCAGGAAGTGATCTTTGATGTGCAATATGCAGCCAACGTAAAAGGAGAGATCAAGGAAAAATACTGGAACCCCGTAAAAGTATCCGATGGTGGCGGCTGGGGCGCTGTAAATCCCACCCAGGACCTGGTGGATGATTATGAGTTCCTGGATGGTAAAACAGAAGGAGAGGGCTCCGCCATGTTTGACCCTGCCCACCCTTATGATAACAGGGATAAACGTTTTGAGGCTACCATCATCCATGATAATTCTGCCTGGAAAAGCGGTATCATCTACACCCGCCTGGGCGTACCTAATAACTCTAATGAGCTGGATGCTGCCGGCGCGGGCGGTAAAGGCCGTACCGGTTACTTCCTCAAGAAGATGGTGGATCCGGCAATTGTGCCCGGCGTAAGCAGCGGCGCTAACTCCATTATCTGGCGGTATGCAGAAGTGCTGCTGAACTATGCAGAAGCCCAGAACGAGGCTTCAGGCGCAGATGCTACCGTATATGACGCAATGAATAAAGTACGCGCCAGGGCTGGTCTGCCTGCCTTACCTGCGGGTCTTACCCAGGCGCAGATGCGCGCCCGTATACGCCGTGAGCGCCGTATAGAAATGGCGTTTGAAGGTAAGCGTTTGTTTGACCTGTGGCGCTGGAAGATAGCAGAGCAGGTGTTCAGCAAACCGCTGCGCGCGATGAAAATCACCGGTACCGGTACCAACCTTACCTATGAGAAAGTGAACGCCGGCGGCGGTAAGATCACATTCGTTGCTACCAAAAATTACCGGATGCCAATACCACAAACCGTAATAGCTCAAAATCCTAAAATAGAGCAGAACCCGAACTATTAAAAACTACCCTTATGAAAAAACCCAAAATTGCCCTGTTTGCTACAGGGTTGGTAATGCTGTATGCCATTACCGCCTGTAGAAAGCCCGCTAAGGAGCTGACGGACGAACCCGCCGGCGCCCGCAAAATGGCTGTCAGCTCCGCTGGCGCTATGCTGCCTTACAACTGGAAGAACGTAGCCATCGGCGGCGGTGGTTATGTGACCGGTATCGTTATCCACCCTACACAGTCCAACCGCATGTACATCCGTACAGACGTGGGCGGCGCTTACAAATGGGATAACCAGGTATTTACCTGGGTGCCCATGCTGGAAAGCCTGAGCACGCATGTTGATGGTATTGCGCTGGACGCCAACGCGCCTGACCGCGTGTACCTGGCCCTGAACGATGGTATCTACCGTTCTGAGAACATTGGCCAAAGCTGGACCAAAGTGCTGACCGCCACCTATAACGGTAACGGTGATATGCGCTGGACCGGCGAATGCCTGGCCGTAGACCCGCTGACCAGCACTACGGTCTATGCCGGCACCCGTTCAGATGGTCTGTACCGCAGCACCAACACCGGCAGCACCTGGGCTAAAGTGGCCAGCGTGCCTAATGGCGGCGCCAATGGCGTACGCACCGTAGTAATAGACCCTGCCACTACCGTAAGCGGCCGCTCTGCGATCGTGTATGTAGGTATCCCCGGCACAGGCATTTACCGCAGTACAGATGGCGGCGCTACTTTCTCCGCGTTATCCGGAGCGCCTGCTTCCCCCAACCGTATGCAGGTAGTGGGCGGCAAACTGTATGTAGCCCATTCCACCGGCGTTACCGTTTGGAACGGCAGCAGCTGGAAGGATATTACGCCTTCCACCGGCGCAGGTAAGAACTATTGCGGTATCTCCATAGAAGCATCAGATCCGCTGAAGATAGCGGTATGTCAGCGCTATGGCACCTTCAATAATCCTATGTACCGTTCTTCCGATGGTGGTACTACCTGGCAGCAGATGAACACTACCTCGCTGCCCATCACCAAAACGCTGGAAGCGGCCTGGTGGCCCAACAGCTGGTTCTCCAGCGCTACCTCCGCCATTATCTTTGATCCCCTGCACCATGGCGATCTGTATTATACAGACTGGTTTGGCGTATGGTACACCTCTGATGCCTGGGCTACCGGTTCCGTAGCATGGAGCACCCGTATCAAGGGCGATGAAGAGACCGTGGTATTAACACTGGCAGCGCCTCCCGGCGGCGTATCCCTGTACTCCGGCGTGGCAGATGAATTTGGTTTTAAACATGATGATGTAAATAATTACCCAACAAGGCTGTATAATATCAATGAAGGTTTCAGCATTGCCTTCTGCGAAACACAGCCTGCCAATATCGCCATCCTGGGCGCTACCGGCAATGACGGTACGGGTACTATCCTGGCTACCTCTTCCAACAGCGGCAGCTCCTGGACCACCCGCACCTTACCCGGCGGTGTAAAACTTGGCCGTATAGCCATTTCCGCTACTGACCCGGCTAAGATGGTATATGTAGCCGGCGGTACAGGCGGCGGTGTATATTACAGCGCCAACAGCGGCGCTTCCTGGACGGCCGCTACCGGCGCACCTACCGGTTCCGTACCCGCTATTGATGTATGGAGCAAGGATTTTGCCCTGGTAGCCGATGGCGCCGCAGCCAATACGTTCTACATCTTCAAAGGTGGTTACCTGTACGCTTCTACGAATGGCGGTGCTACCTGGACTCAGCAAAACGCTACTGCTATCCCCAACAGGACCTCTTACCTGTTCGTAGCCGCCCGTCCCGGCGTGGCTGGCGAAGTATGGATGAGCCTTGACGGTAATGGCCTGTACCGCACTACCAATGGCGGTACTACTATCACCAAGGTAACCGCATTAACCACCTCCACGGCTTTTGCCTTTGGCGCGCCGCCTTCCGGTTCTACCACACCGGCGGTGTACAGCTATGGCACTTTTTCCGGTGCTAAAGGCCTGTACCGCTCTACAGACCTGGGCGCTAACTGGGACCGTATCGATAACGGCACACAGCTGTTCCCCGCAGGCGTAAAAGCGCTGGCCGGCGACCGTAACGTGTTTGGCCGTATCTATGTAGGTACCGGCGGCCGTGGCGTATTATTCGGACAACCATAAGCAAATGAAAGTATACAACATCTTATCCATCACCGGCGCAGGGCTGGTACTGCTCACCGCATTTGGATTCAGGAAGGCTTCTGTAAAAAGAAGCCTTCCTGTAAAACCCAACATCGTGCTCATCATGGCAGATGATATGGGTTACGGTGACCTTGGCTGCTACGGGCAGCAAATGATCCAGACCCCGCATATTGATGCGCTGGCCAAACAAGGCCTGCGCTTAACGCATTATTATGCGGGCAATACCGTATGCGCCCCCTCGCGGGAGGCCTTACTAACGGGCATGCATACGGGACATACCTACATCCGCGGCAATTTCCTGACGGATGAACAGGAAGACCCGGCCATGCCGTCAGAAAAAGTGACCATTGCGGAGCTGCTGAAAAAAGCGGGCTATCGTACCGCGCTTATTGGCAAATGGGGCCTGGGCGGCGAACAGCATAGCCCCGATACCCAGGGGTTTGACTACTCCTATGGTTACCTGGACCAGATCCAGGCGCATAACTACTACCCGCCATTCCTGTATGAGAACGGCAAGAAAGTGATGCTGCCGGAGAATGCCGATGGCAAAAAAGGCGCTTACAGCCACAATCTCTTTGTAGATAAAACGCTGGCGTTCCTGGATAGCCCCCAGGATAAACCTTTCTTCCTTTACCTGCCATACACTATTCCGCATGGCGATCATGTGATACCGGACAATTCCGTCTACGCCGGCAAGGACTGGCCGGAGCAGTTTAAGAACTACGCCGCCATGATCACCCTGCTGGACCAGGATGTGGCCCGTATTATCAGCGCCTTAAAAGCAAAAGGGCTGGATGAAAATACCCTCATCCTGTTCATGAGCGATAACGGCGCCAATCCCGGTTTTGCCAAATTCTTTAAAAGCAACGGATCATTGCGTGGCTTTAAGACCAACCTGTATGAAGGCGGCATCCGCGAGCCTTTCATCGCCTACTGGCCCGGCAGGATCAAAGCCGGACAGGTATCTGATCATGTAACCGCCGGTTGGGACGTATTGCCCACCATCTGCCAGGCGGCAGGCATTAAAACGCCCGCCGGTATTGATGGCGTTTCTTTTTATCCCAGCCTGTTTAACACCGGCAAACAGGCGGAGCATGATTACCTCTACTGGGAATACTATACCTACAACTATAACTGGAACAAACCCGGCAAGGGCAGCGAACAGCCCCGTAACTGGCTGGAGAGCCGGGCCCTGCGTTTTGGTGACTGGAAAGCAGTGATCAAAAGCACGGCCGCAGATGCAGCCGGAACGGTGGAGCTGTTTAACCTGGCCACAGATCCTGCAGAGTCAAAGGACCTGGCCGCCGCCCATCCGGAACTGGTAAAACACGTCAGGGAGCTGCTGGCCAAAGCCACTATCGCCAACGCACCCTTTTTTCCGTATAAACATTAAAAAACCTTTTTTAACTTACTACTATGCTTAAGAAATTTATGTTCCCGGCATTGATTGTTTTTGTCCTTACAGGCATATACAGCTTTAAACAAACCGTTGCGCTGCACACCTTCAAAACCCACAACGCAGCAGAGCTGAAAGATTTTTTTCATTACACGCCAGACCGCATTCCTTTTATGAGCTCCCACCGCGGCGGCCCCAGAAAGGGCTTCCCGGAGAACTGCATTGCCACGTTTGAGAACACATTGAGCCATAACCCTTCCATGCTGGAAATAGACCCGCATTATACCAAAGATGGTAAGATCGTGCTCATGCATGATCCCACCCTGGACCGTACCTCTAACGGCCATGGTAAAATTGCGGACTACACACTGGAAGAGCTGCGGAAACTGCGTTTAAAAGATACCGAAGGTAACCTTACAGATTACCAGATCCCTACCCTGGATGAGGCCTTGCAATGGGCCAAAGGAAAGACCATCCTGATCATAGACGCTAAGGATGTGCCGATCGAAGTGCGCGCACAGAAGATCATCGACAATAAGGCCACGGCCAACGCGATCGTGATCTCTTACTCTGACGAAGACACGAAGAAATGTTACGCGCTTAGCAAGGATATCATCATGGAAGTGATGATGGGCAAAGAAGAGAATGTGACAGCCATGGATAAAAGCGGCGTGCCCTGGAGCAATGTGATTGGTTTTGTAAGCCACCAGCTGCCGGAAAATAAAGCCATTTTCGACGAAGTGCATAAACGCGGCGCGATGTGCATCCTGGGCAGCTCCCGTAATATTGACCACCAGTACACCACCGGCAAGATCAATGCAGCGCAGCTGAATCAGGGTTATTTAAACCTTATTGACCACGGGGCGGATGTAATTGAGGCAGACCTGGGCATTGAAGGCGGCGCAGCGCTGATGCCTTTACAACAGGGTAAATCCTCCAAGGCTAAGTATTTCAGGAACTAAAACCCTCGTATATGAAAACACTCAACAGGCGCGAATGGAGTAAGCTAACACTTACCGGTGTGGCGGGACTGATGATCCCTAAGGCATTTGCATTCCATAAACCCGGGTCCGTTACGATTGGCCTGCAATCCTATAGCCTGCGCGACCGGCCGCTGGATGAAGCCCTGGCTGCCATGGTAAGCCTGGGCATTAAAAGCTGCGAATTATGGGGTGGCCATGTAGAGCCACAGGCGGCCCAATGGCAACGCAACAGCACGCCGGAACAGAACAAGCAGAAAAAAGCGTTGCTGGAAGAATGGCGCGCCAATCTGAAGATGGACGAGATCCATGCCATCCGTGATAAATTTAAGGCCGCCGGTATCCGCATACAGGCATATACCGCCAGCATTAAGGATAGCATCTCTGAGCACGACCTGGAGCAGCAGTTCCAGATAGCGCAGGCATTGGGCACGGATAGCATCACTACTTCCGCCACGGTAAGCGTAATGAAAAGGGTGGATGTATATGCTAAAAAGTATAAGATCCAGGTGGGTATGCATAACCATGCACATGTGGAGCAGCCCAATGAGTTTGCCACGCCCGATAGTTTTGCCCGCGGTATGCAGGGCCTGTCTGAGTACATTAAGATCAACCTGGATATTGGCCACTTTACCGCCGCTAATTTTGATGCGGTGGCGTTTATGAAGGAGCACCACAAACAGATCATCTGCATACATGTAAAAGACCGTAAAAAGGACCAGGGCGACAACCTGCCGCTAGGTCAGGGGGATACGCCCATAGGCCCCGTACTGCACCTCATACGGGATAATGGCTGGCCTATACCGGCGAATATAGAATATGAGTACAAGGGGGCAGATACCGTGGAAGAGCTGCGTAAATGTATCGCCTATTGTCAGAACCTCGTTAAAGCATAAGCATGGAAAAAGAAATAAAGCAACAAGGCCAGGGTATGAGCCGCCGCAAATTCCTTGGGAATGCGGCGGCTTTATCCGCCTTTATGATAGTGCCCCGGCATGTGCTGGGCGGTAAAGGGTTTATAGCGCCCAGTGACCGGATCAACCTGGGCTTTATTGGCTCCGGGCGTCAGTCGCTGACGCTGCAAAAAGCTTTTCTGCCGCTGGCAGAAGGCCGGATCATAGCCGCCTGTGATGTATACCAGTCCAAAGTGGATAATTTCAGCCACCTGGTGAACGATTATTATGCCGCGCAGAATGATCAGTCCGGGTATAAAGGCTGTACTACCTATCAGCGGTTTACGGACCTGCTGGAAAATAAGGATATAGACGCCGTGGTGATCGCCACGCCGGATCACTGGCACGCCGCCATGACCGATAGGGCTGCTGCCGCCGGTAAGGATATCTACAGCGAAAAACCCCTATCCCTTACCGTAGCGGAAGGCCGGGCCATGGTGAATGCGGTAAGAAAACATAAACGCGTTTTCCAGACGGGCAGCATGCAACGCTCCCGCCCGGAGTTCCGCCAAGCAGCGGAGCTGATCCGCAACGGGTATATAGGCGATATAAAGAACGTAAAAGTGAGCATTGGCGGCCCTCCCGTGCCTTATGACCTGCCGGAGGAAACCCTGCCCAATGACCTGGACTGGCAGTTATGGCTGGGACCAAACGAATACGTGCATTACAACCATCAGCTGAACCCTGTAATAGGCGATGCTACCTGGGGCCGCTGGCGCGATTTTAAAGGCCTGGGCGGCGGTGATATAACCGATTGGGGCGCGCATATGTTTGATATTGTACAATGGGCGCTGGATATGGACAACACCGGCCCCGTATCCATTACGCCGCCGGATGGCAGGGATCTGCAGCACCTGACCATGGTATACAGCAACGGCATCACCGTTACACACGAAAACTGGGGCAGACCGCACGGTATTCAGTTCAATGGCACGCAGGGCGTAATAGAGATCCAGCGCAATAAGCTGGTTACCACGCCGGAAACGCTGAAGGAGAAGGTGATAGGCAGCAATGAAAAACAGGTATACCACAGCAGCAACCACTACCTGGATTTCCTGCAGGCAATAAAAGGGAGGACCAAACCAATCGCAGACGTAGAAACAGGCCACCGCAGCGCTACCGTGTGCAACCTTGCCAATATCGCCTATGAGCTGAATGCGCCGCTGCAGTGGAACCCTGAAAAGGAACAGATAACCAATAATGCCGCGGCTAACAACTTGCTTTCCAGGAAGATGAAGAAGGAGTGGGCAGTATAATGCGTTACATATTTCCTTTTTAAAAATATTTGTCGCATTTTGGGGTACCAAATAGCTATCAACTTATGCAAAAGTTCCTGTACCTCATTGGGTTCATGTTTGTGACCCTATGCCTGAAGGCAGCCTCCCCTGAAGACTCCACTGAGATCGAGAAGCAGCAAATAGAAGCTTTCGTTGATTCAGTAAAGAGCGCACAAAAGTACGAAACGGGCCTTATCTCCCTGCCCGGTGGTAAAGCGGAGATAAACGTTCCAAAAGGGTTTAAGTTCCTGAACAAGGAACAGAGCAAGTACGTACTAACAGAATTATGGGGCAATCCGCCGGCGAATGCGGAAAACACATTGGGAATGATCTTCCCGGAAAACTCAGATCCGTTTGCAGACAGCAATTATGCTTTCATTGTAGAATTCGAAGACATTGGTTATGTGAAGGATGATGATGCGGAAAAGATCGACTACGATGAAATGATGACCAACCTGCAAAAGGATGAAAAAGAAGCGAACCTTCAGCGTTTAAAAGAAGGGTATCCCAGCATCCACATTATTGGCTGGGCGCAAAAGCCTTTCTATGACAAAGAGAACAAGATCCTGCACTGGGCCAAGGAGATCAAATTCGGCGACGATAACGATGGGAACAACACGCTGAATTATGAGGTCCGTATCCTGGGCCGGCACGGTATCCTGTCCCTCAATGCGGTGTGTACCATGCACGAATTACCCATGGTAAAGGCAGACATTAACAAGGTGCTGCACATGGCTACTTTTACAGATGGTAACGCCTACGCTGATTTTAACCCCAAGATCGACAATGTGGCCGCATGGACCATTGGCGGCCTGGTAGCCGGTAAGGTACTGGCTAAAGTAGGTTTCTTTGCCATTATCGTAAAGTTCCTGGCAGCCGGCTGGAAGTTCGTACTGTTAGGCTTTGCCGCACTGGCAGGGTTCTTTAAACGCCTGTTCACCGGTAAAAAAGCCGCAAAAGAGCCTAAGGACGCTGGCTTTGGCAATGGTTTTGACACACAATATGCGGACAATAATACGGCCGATGGCGCCCTGAACGAAGCCGTGCTGACAGAGCTGCCCGCGGAACCGGGCACGCCGCCGGATAGCGTCATTACCGCATCAGATAACGGCACGCCAGCTACACCAGGCGAATCAAAACCGGCAGAAGGACAAGTATGAAACGTATCCTGATATTATTCTTATTGCTGGGGGCTATTGCCAGCCATGCACAGCCCAAAGCAACAGATCCGAAACAATTGCGCGAAGGCGCCCACAATTTTAGCCTGCAATGGATAGGCTGGGAGAATCCCGGCAAAGTACAGATCACCCATAAAAGCGGAGACCTGTATTTTGTGACGGGTGAACAACGCAGCGCGGATAAAGCAGATTTTGTGACCATCAGTGGTACGCTGAAAGTGCTCTCCGCGCAGGAACTGTTGTTCGAAGGCACTATTCAAACCAGGTATAGCGACATTAACAACGGACAGGTGTGCGATAAGACCGGCACTTATCATTTCCTGGCAAAAGGCGAACGTAAATACTGGCGCCTGCAGGAGATGGACAATTGCGGCGGCAACTCTGTAGTGGATTATGTCGATATATTCTTTTAAATGATGGATTAAGGTGAATGAATTGAGGGAAAATAAGGTAACTTGCTGATTGTAGAACTTTCTTTTTCGAGTCAATGCTATGGATCCCTGTAGATCCCTCAAAATTCATTCACCTTAAATCCAAACACTATGACAACCGCCAACACCGGCATCCTCGCCAGTGGTACTACCTTCACCACACAACAGCTGGCCGTTCTGCTCTGCGCCGTTACTTACAGCACGGACCCGCAATCAGACATCGCAACCTATCTCCCCGGCTGGTCCATCGTTTGGGACGGTACCCAAACTTCCGATGGCAACTATGCCTTTATTGCCCTTGATCCTACCTCCACCATCTATGCCCTGGCCATCCGTGGCTCATTGCCTCCTTTTGATGTTTTTAAGGATTGGGCGGCTTTTGATAACTGGATACTGGAAGATATGGATGTAGTAACCCGCGTAAGCTGGCCATACGTAACAAATTCCGGCAGCAATGCCCTTATTGCCAGCGGCACTAACCGTGCTTTTGGCCAGGTACAGAACATGGTAGATTCACTGGGCTCCCAAAAAACGATCCTGGAATACCTGCAGGCCAACGGCGCAGTGGCGGGTAACCAGGTGATCATTACCGGTCATAGCCTGGGTGGTAATGTGGCCAATGTATACGCTTCCTATTTTATATCGCAGCTGGCCGCCGCCAGTTCCACTTTCACCAATACAGCGCTGGTGACTTTTGCCGCTCCCGCCGCCGGCAACAGCGATTTTGCCACTGACCTGGACGCCAAGCTGCCCAATGCATGGCACTATGAAAATGATAATGATATCGTGCCTAAGTTCCCGGTATCCTTATCCGTGTTGCTGATAGGTTTCATGTATATAGGCGGTCCCTCCGCCAGCGGGATCACCTGCACGTATAAAGGAAAGACAGTAAGCCTGCGGGATGCGTTTATGCTGCTGGCCGGCATATTTGCCGTTTACGATTACCAGCAGCAGGCACTGAACTATAATACATTCAACACACCTACGGACAGTGCTTATACGCAGAATACCATTGGTGACTTTTTTAACCAGGCAGGTTATCAGCATGAGGTGGTGCATTATGCCACTAACCTGAACGTAAATCTGCCGCAAACGCTGGTGGAACAAAGCCGGCTGGTATAAAGCTATAATTGAATAAAAACGGGCGCTTTTCTCTGAGAAGAGCGCCCGTTTTGTATACGGAAATACCTTAACTTGCCTATCCGGGAAAGCACGGTCTATACCTGGCTGCGTTCCCGCCTTTATATCCCTCAAAATTTAATCATCTTAAACTCAACACCATGACTACAAACACAGGCGTCCTTACCGGTACGGATGCATTTACGTCACAACAAACAGCCATCTTATTGTCAGCCCTTGCTTACAGCAAAAATGCGGTAGGGGATATTGTCAGGTATCTTCCGGGTTGGTCCATTGTCTGGAATGGCCTGGAAACAACAGATGGCAACTATGGTTTTATTGCCCTTGACCCTACTGCCAATACCTATGTACTGGCCATCCGGGGCTCATTACCTCCTAAGGACATATTTTACAGTTGGGCTGCTTTCGCTAACTGGATACTGGACGACTTTGATGTGGTAACGCGCGTAAACTGGCCTTATGCCAGCACTGCGAATGCGCTCATCGCAAGCGGCACTAACAGGGCATTTACAGAGGTGCAGGGCATGCAGGACCAGCTGGGCTCCGGGCTTAACATCTATGACTACCTGAAAGCTCATGCCGTTAAAGGGGGCAAACAGGTGATCATTACCGGCCATAGCCTGGGCGCCAATATCGCCAACGTATATGCGTCTTATTTTGTAACCGCGCTGGCCCGGGAAGGACAGTCATTTTACAACAACACTTCGCTGATCACTTTTGCAGCGCCTGCTGCCGGTAACAGCGATTTTTCAAAAGATCTGGATGACAAGATCATGCATGCCTGGCACTATGAGAATACCAACGATATCGTGCCTAAATTCCCGGTAGGTACCTCCGTTTTTGACGTTGGTAACTTGTACAACCCTGGCCCTTCCGCGGCAGCAATTACCACAGTTGTTGATGGTGTAACGCTTAGCCTGCAGTTAGCCTTCCAGGGAATGGCCATCGTACTGGCCGGATACGCTTACAGGCAACAAAAGCATGGGTATGTGCTGTTCTCTGCCGGGCTGGATAAAATGTATACGGAGAATACCATCGAAGATTTCCTCCTTCAGGCAGCCCAGCAACACCATCCGGAAAATTATGCCGGCTATCTGCATGTAGTGCTGCCACTGGAATTGGTGGAGGCAGCCAAACTGATATAGCGGGTTAGATGAAATAACACATTAACTGCTGATAAAAAACGGGGCTGACCACATGGTCAGCCCCGTTTTATTCTTATTATGTATTCCTGTTAGTTGTCTTCCTTCTGCTCCGCTAAAAAGCTCACCACATCACGTATCTCTTTTTTAGACAACAGCAACGTCATATTAGGCATACTGGATTGCGCATACTCCTTATGCACGATCTGGTCGCTGGTAATGGTCCTTTCCGGTTCCGTGCCTTCTTTGATGGTGATACCCGCTTTGGTTTCGCCTTTTAAGATGGCGCTCAGTTTCTTGCCATCCTTCAGTTCCAGCGTTACCATGCCAAATCCCGGCGCCAGGCGTGCGCTGGGGGAGATGAGCGCCTGCAGTATCTGCTCCCGCGTAATACGGCCTGCTACGCCATTCAGCCGTGGGCCGGCATTACCGCCCCGGTCATTATAGGAGTGGCAGCGCATACACTGGGAGTTCTCATTATGGAAAAAGATCTGCCGTCCCCGCCTGGGATCACCGCCCAGTAAACAGCTGGTATAAGCGGCCAGTTGGTCATTGGGTGATAACTTACTGCTGATCTCTTTGTAACGGGCGGCCAGCTGCGTGGAGCGGCTGCTGTCAATAGCTTCGCCCAGCTCCAGGTAAATGTCCGGGTCCAGCTGATGGGCGGCCATTTTATCCAGCAGTTTGGTAAAGGTAGGTTCCGTATGTTGCGCAGGCAGTTTGCCCAGCGTTAACAGGGCGGCCTGTTTTTCTTCCATGGTCTTGCTGTTGATCACATCTGCCAGCAGGCTTACCATTACATTTTCCGGTATATGCATTTTCTCCAGCAGGTCCAGCCCGGCTACGCGCACGGTCTTTTCCTTATCGGTAAGCGCATAACGGATAGCCTGTTCTACGCCCGGGTCCTGCAGGTTTACCAGGGCTTGCAGCGTGGCTACGCGCATATCTGGTTCCCGGTCTGCTTTTAAGGCGGCCAGCAGTTGCGGGCCTGCCTGTTTTATCTGCAGTTTGCTGATGGCGTTGGCGGCGCTGATCCGTACCGGCAGGTCCTTATCCTTCAGTAACGCGGTGAGCGGGGTAGTAGTGAGGTGCACCACCGGCCCTGCATCCCTTTTTACCTCGCCACGCAGGCGACCGTCTACACGGTCCAGTACAGAGGGTTTAGGCCAAACGCTCAGCGCGTCAACAGCCTCTGCACGCATAGCGGCGGGGCTGCCTGCTTTGGCGGCATAGCTGATCAAATGCTGCATGGCGCTATCCGTACCTACGCGCAGGTTGGCATTAATAACGCGGCGCAGCAGCGCCTCATTGGTAAAATGCGTGGTGGTCAGCAGGTTGGCAAGCGCAGGCAATGCGTCTTTTATAGAAAGATCATCATTGATGGCGCGGGCGGTTTCTGTTACCACAAATTCATCCGTATCATTCAGGAAAACGGCTATGCCGGGATTGCTCATCCTGCGCAGCGCGACCACCGCGGCTATACGCAACGCGCGGGAAGGGCTGTGCGCCAGTGCGGTCAGCGGGTCTGCCTGGCCTATACGTGATAATGCCAGTGCGCCGGCATGGCGCAGGTAGGCGTCTTCATCGTTATTAGCTTCCAGCATGGCGATGATGGGCTGTACGGCGGGTGCATACTGGATCCTGCCCAGTGCCTCCGCGGCAAAGAAACGCGCGCGGCTGGCAGTATCCTTTAACACGGGTACCAATGCGGCGCCGGCGTCCTTGTAGCGGATATCGCCCAGCCATTTGGCGGCCTGCGCCCGTATTTCCGGATCGCTATCCTTCAGCACCGGTACAAGTACCTTTGCATATTGCTGATCCTGGCGGGCCAGCTGTGCCAGTCCCCAGATAGCGTGTACCCTTGCCAGTTGATCCTGTGTTTGCTGCAGCGCCTGTTTAAAGATCTCAGCGCCTTTTTCCTTACGTTTCACCAGCTCAAACTGGGCTTTCATCCGCACGCGCATATCCGGGTTCCGTAATAACCCGCCCAGCTCCGCTTCTTTACGTTTGCTGAAGTCTTCTGCCAGTAAAGATTTGGTGGCTTTACGCTCCGGGGTATTGGCTTCGCCTTTTTCATCCAGTTTCCAGATGCGGCCATAATTATGCGTATTCCAGCCATCGATCCAGTCTGCTACATACAGTGCGCCATCCGGCCCAAAATCAATACCGGTGGCCAGTATGCCTCCCAGTACTTTTTTATGCTCGCCCAGCTCAAAGGTGGCGCCTTTAGGGTTTAATTTAAAACTGTGTATGCCGGAGTTGGAAGGGTTGCCTACAAACTCCGCTACAAAGAATGTATTCCTGTAAGCAGGGCCTAATGCGGTACCGGGATTGTATACAAAACCGGCGGGGCCGCTCACAAAATTGCTGATACAGGGGGTGATATAAGCGGCCTGACCTTCAAAACGGGGCAGGTACATCTTTTCATCCATCCACACCTTATAGGTATTATTGTCCGGGTCCCGGTACTTGCCGTATTGCCAGTTGCTGCGCCAGCCCTGGTCAGAGCCGTTTACCAGGTACACCAGGCGCTCTTTCTCACCGGGGTGGTCGCCGTCATTGTCTTCGCTGATGATGTTGCCGTATTCGTCAAATGAAAACTCATGTGTATTGCGGATACCGGCGGCAAAGATCTCAAAATCGCTGCCATCCGGGTTGGAACGGGCCAGTACGCCACAGTTGGGGTAAGGCCATTCTTTGCCATCCGGCCCTTTGCCGTTAAAACCAATATCGCCTATCTGCCAGTAGATACGGCCATCGGGCCCCATCTCCACGCCAGACATACCATGGCCGCTAAAGCCAATATGTACGCCATAACCGTGGGAGATAGATGTTTTCTCATCCGCAATGCCGTCATGATCCTTATCCTTTATACGCCACAGATCCGGCGCTACGGCTACATACAGGTCATCGCCTTCGCTTAACACGCCGCCGGCTACATCGCTTACTTCGTCATGAAAATCATCTACCACCATTTGTGAAAGGTCTGCTACGCCATCGCCGGAAACGTCTTCCATGCGGTATACATGCTCCTTTTCTATGGTCAGGTCGCGCCAGTCATGAGAGCTGTCGCCGTTCAGATCATCCAGCCAAAGGTTCTTTTTACTGTTCTCCGGGGATAGTTCCTTGTGCAGGAAAGCGCGGCGGTCTTCTACCGTTTGCAGGCTAATGGAGGGGATCTCCCAGTCGCGGTGGCCGCGTATATCAAATTCAGAATGCTTCTGCCGGTCGGTGGTGGTGTAGTATACCTTACCCTGGTCATCCACATCAATAGCTACCGGCGATATCACCAGCGAATCAATGCCCCATAAGCTAAGGGACAGATTATCCGCCAGTTCGGGTTTTACCATAGCGCCAATGGAGTCCGCCAGGTGGGCGGTGAGGGTGGTATCCATCCGTTTTATGCGCTTGTCTGTGGGCGCTGTTGTTTGTTTGCAGGCTGCGCCGAAAAGCAGCAATGCCAACGCGGGCGCCCTTAAAATCATCAGTCTTTTCATATGGAGGAAAGTATAAATTATCGCTTTCAGAAGCTGATTAAGATATACTAAAAAAAATCGCCCTCGTAATATTTTTTATGAATAGATATAAATGGGTATGTGCGGTAAGCGGCGGTTGAATAAAAATAAAGATCCCTGCGGTACCGGAGGCGCCGCAGGGACCTGGTGATGAGAGCTCTATGCGGCCACGGTAGAAGACGTAGGTAGTTGGTTTATATTGCCATTATTGGAGGCAGGGTTCTGCGTACCATACTGGTGCCAGTTACCGCTGGTATCCTGCCAGGAATAGTTGATGCTGGCCAGGCCCGTGGCAAAGCTCACTACTTCCTTCCAGTTGTTTTCCGCCAGCTGGAAATCAGTAAGCGCCTGCTGGTATTCAGCGGCGGTTATTTCCGTATTCACATCTCCAAGGTCCACGTTCACCTCATCAATTACAGTATCCAGTAAACGCCACATACCGGCTATGGTGTTCAGCGCATCCTGTGCCTGCACATTAGCGTCGTACAGGGCGGTGAACTGCGTGCTTACGCCTTGCAGCTGTATCACGTCCTGGTTAAGGCCGGAGATCTGGTCCTTTTCTGCGGTGATGGCGTTCTGTAATGCCTTTACCTGTTGGGAGGCCAGTACCGTACCAGCTATGGATACGCCGGTGCCGGCTACGCCCAGCGCGATCAAACCAAGGCCAGCGCCTTGTGCGCCGGGAATGGCGCATAATACGCCACCTATCAGCCCTACAAAAATAGACAGTGGAATACCGATCTCAGAAACGGTGATCAATGTTTGATAAGTCTTTACCTGCGTATTCAGGTTTTTAATGTCCTGTACCAGCTGCTCAATAGCTTGCTGGTCAGTACCGGCGTCTGCGAGTGCAGCCTGGGCTATCTGCGCCAACGTTTGCGCGTCTGCCTGTATATTGCTGGTGAATGTGTCCAGCTGTTGCTGAATGTCGGAAATGGTAGTCATCTGGACTTGTATCATGCTTTGCATGGTGGTTAGCGCCGTCTGTAATCCAGATTTGGCAGGCTGGTTATTGGGGTTGGCGATCAGCTCATTCAGGTACGTGCCTATATAGCTGCTTTCCAGGTTAAACAGGCTGCTGGCCTGGTTTGCAATAATGTCCGGGAACTGTATCATGGTTACAAAAATGTCTGTAGACCAGTCCAGCGCAAGCTGTTTGGCAGGCTGAAAAGCGGTCACAAAAGCCCCGTAATCTTCCGGGGGCTGGTTCAATACCGGTAATTGCTGGTTCGTAACAGCATAAGCGTAACTGTTAATGGCGATCATCGCATTGGCATAATCCGCCAGTTGCTGGGAGGTAGGAGAGCTGGCTACCAGTTTTGCAGTGCTTTTCATGGTGTTTGGTTTTTTGAGTAGTGAATGAATCCCATCGTAAATAATGGTTACCTTTATGCCTGCAAATTGCCAATTTCTCCTACCTGCCTTCAGCGCAGAACTACCCAATAAAAAACCAGGTATTTCTACCTGGTTCAGAAATGCTGATATTATTTTAACAGTTTTTAGAAAATGCTGTCCTTCGGTTTAGCTTCGCTTAAGGTTCGCCTATCGTTCACTTGAGGCAGTTGGTTAATATAGTATCACTATACAATAAAGAACCCGTACCGGATGGCAAACAGTACCAACCCCGCCGTATTGCGGCAGCCTGTTTTTAGCAACAGGTTATTCCGGTGCCCCTCTACCGTTCTTACGCTCAGCGACAGCTTATCCGCGATCTCCGGGTTGCTGTATTCCTGGCAAATGAGGCGCAGGATCTCTGTTTCCCGGTTGGTGAGCTCAATGGCAATGGCATTGATATTCCGCAGCTCGTTGTTTTGTTTCCTGAACCGCTGCAGCGCCTCAAATACCGGCTTGTTTACATAAAACCCGCTTTTGTGCACGGTGTGTATGGCCTGTATAAATTCCTCCTTCTCACAGTTCTTAAACAGATAGGCCGCCGCCCCGGCGTTGATCATCCGGGAAATGATCCTTTCCTGGGTGTAGATGGATAGTACGACCACTTTTATGTCCGGGTAACGTGTCTGCAGCTGCTCATTCAATTCTACGCCGTTCATACCGGGCATGTCTATATCGATCAGCGCTATATCCGGCAGCTGGCTGCCGGTGGCCAGCGCTTCCAGCATCGCAGGACCATCTGCCGCCTCCAGCACCAGTTCCATATCTGCGGATTGTTGCAGCAGTAAGGCCAGGCTTTGCCGGAATAAGGTATGATCATCTGTGATGGCTATTTTTATACGGCTCATGGTCATTGATTATTTTTCAGGACAAGCGTTACCCTTATAAAGAACCCCTGTTGCGGTGCGGTCCCCAATTCCCAGCCCGCGCCGGCTACCTCCAGCCGGTTAGTGATATTTACCAGGCCCATGCCTTTCCGTAGGTCTGCTGCCAGGCCTTTGCCATTGTCTGCATACGTCATCACCAGCTGTTCATCCTCCTTAAAAAAACGGATCAGTACCGTGGTAGCGCCGGCATGGCGGATGGTATTATTCAACAGCTCTTCCAGCACCCGGTAAATGCTCAGCATAACAGGATGGGAGAGGGCGCTTAGTCCGGCCTCCGCCTGGTTATCTACCTCCACGGCCAGCTGCTTGCCCTGGTTGATCATATCCGCCAGTTCTTCTACCGCTTCTGATAAGCCGTATAGGTTCAGGATAGCCGGGGAGATATTATGCGCAATATTGCGCACATCCCCAATAATGCGGTCAATCAGCTGTTGCGCCTGCGCGGTGCCCATATGGTCCAGCGTAAGCCGTAGGGAAGATAATGCCGCGCCTACGCTGTCGTGCAGGTCGCTGCCAATACGCCGCCTTTCTTCTTCCTGGGAAGAGAAGATGGTGAGCAGCAGTTGCCGCTGGTGCTGTAATTCCTGTTGCTGTAACAGCTGTTTCTGCCGCAGCAACCGGTTGCGGTTATACGCATGCAGGATCAGCAGGCTGCCCACGATCAGAAAGGTGCCGCCCATCACCAGTATCACCAGTACATAGATATTGTCTGTTAAAGCCTGCATTTACTAAAGCTTATAGTAAACAGTATATACATGATCAGCACCAGGGTGGCATGCAGCACCCATATAAGCAGGATCACCGGTTTGGCAGTGGTGGCTTCCACCACATTGCTAAAGGCAAACTGTCCCAGCGCCCCGGAAAAATACAGCAGGATGCCCGCATTCACCCAGTTATCCGGTACCGCCGTCCACCGCTCCTCATCATCCTCCCGGGAAGATGCCATAAAATACAGCAGGCTGCAGGCGATCAGGATGATCGCCTCTACCGGACGGGTATACGAATTAAAACTGTAGATATCCTGTATAAAAAGAAAGTTGATCACGCAGTAAAGGGGGAACAGGATCAGTACCGCTTTCAGGAAAAAAAGGATCCGTTTATGCGTAAACAGCAGCAGGTAATACCGCACCAGGAAAATAAGCTCCAGCATGGTATACACATGCAGCAGCGGCAGGTTATTGTGGTGGGAGTAAATGCTGGCAATAGCATTGATCACCGCGGCCATGCACAGGTATAGCCACAGGGCCCGCAACCGGGGCGTTAGCGCGCGGAATTTAAAGATACCCATGGTAATAGGTATCAGGGTAGCGGCAGGTACCACTACACCCAGGTATAATGAAGTAAAGGAAGGCATAAGCGCGTGATAATACTAGCGGGGATTCTTATACAGCGGACTGTCAAGATCACATGCGCTGGGACAAGGTTTGGTAAAATCCTCCACGGCAGACATAGAGATATCTTCCCCACCGGGTGTGCTGATCACCAGTATATCATGCCCCTCCTGGTCAATAGGTACAAACACCAGGGAGATCTCCGTAACATGGTCCGGCGTATCACCGTTGGCGCAGGTAAAATAAGCCCTTACGCCGCTTACATTCCCATTGTTAAAACGCGGGTCTTTGCTTAGCTGTATAATATCGTCCATGGAGATGTGTACGCCGCGCGGTATCAGGTTCTCCGGCAGGCCGGTATGTTTGGCAATAAAATCGCGCCAGGTGGTGGTACGCGCTACGGCTTCTTCCGGCGAAATAGTGGTGGAAAGATGCGGGTGGCCCTTTACAGGCTTGCTGTTACCAGGATGGTTTTCCATTGGATAATGAGGGTTTGGTAAAGAATGAACAAAGCTATCAGTTTTTTATGATAAACGGAAGGCTACCCATAAGAGGTAGCCTTTGTTCAAAACATACTATACTGCATAACATTATTCCGTCTTTAAACATTTTACCGGGTTGGATTGTGCCGCCCGGATGCTTTGATAGCTGACCGTAAGCAGTGTGATCAGGATCACGCAGGAGCCCGTAGCGGCAAAGATCCACCAACTCAGGTTGGTGCGGTAGGTATAATGCCCCAGCCAGTTTTGCATAAAAAGCCAGGCAGCGGGAATGGCAATAAACAGCGCTATTACCACCAGCACCACAAAATCCTTTGTCAGCATTCCCCATAAATTAAACACGCTGGCGCCAAACAATTTCCGGATCCCTATTTCCTTAATGCGCTGCTCTGCTACAAATGAAGCCATCCCAAACAAACCCAGCGCGGAGATAAAGATAGCCAGCATGGTAAAGATACCGGCCAGTCTGCCAACACGCTGCTCATCGGCGAATTTAGCGGCATAGTCCGCATCCACAAACTGATAATCAAATAGTTCTTCAGGGGAATATTTTTTACACACGGCTTCCAGTTTGGCCAGTGCGGCGGCTGTGCTTAAACGCGGGTTCAGCCGGATGTTGAGGATGCCGCCATCAGCAGGGGAGCTCAGGTAAAAAATGCTTTGTTTTACCGGTTCATAAGGGCTTTCCATCAGCACATCGTTTATCACGCCTAACACGGTAAAGGGTTTGTTGCCCCATCTTACCGTTTCGCCTATAGGTTTTTTCAATCCCATATATTTAACGGCCGCTTCGTTTAATATAATACCGGTGGAGTCTGTACGGAAACCGTTGGAGAAATCCCGGCCCGCCGTTATTTGCCAGCCTACCGCATTGCCATATGCAGGCGTAATGCCAATGGTATTGAACGATGCTTTGACCGTGGCGTCTTTCCCCTGCCAGCTAAAGGAGTTATCCGAATGGTCGTTTTCCGTAATGGGCGTATTGGACTCCGCCATTTCAGTAACCGCGCCGGAGGCCAGCGCATCATTACGCAGGGCCGCAAAACTGTTGTGATAGTTAGCTGTGCGCATAATAATGGTAATTAAACCGCTGGCGTTATAACCGGTAGGCCGGTCCTTCGTGTATTGCACCTGCCGGTACACCACAATAGTGGCGATCATCAGGATAACAGACACCGTAAACTGCAGCACTACCAGCATTTTACGGGGTATAGCGGCATTAGGCCCTGCTTTAAAAGTGCCTTTTAATACTTTGATAGGTTTAAAGGATGACAGGTAAAAAGCCGGATAGCTGCCGGATATTAAGCCGGTAAGTACGCTAAAGCCCACGCAGGCAAGCCAGAAATAAGGATGGCCCCAGGCAACGGAAAGCTGTTTGCCCGCAATCTGGTTAAAAAGCGGTAGCATGAGCGTTACCAGCACCAATGCACAGCCTAAGGAAAAGAATACGGATAACAGCGATTCAAAAAAGAATTGGTTGACCAACTGGCTTTTTAAAGAGCCAACAGCCTTGCGTACGCCCACCTCCCGCGCGCGCTTTTCGCTGCGGGCGGTGCTCAGGTTCATAAAATTGATACAGGCCAGCAATAACACAAATCCGCCGATAATGCTAAACAGCCAAACATACCGGATAGCGCCGCCGGTGTTGACGCCGTCTTTGAACTCATCATACAAATACCATTTATGCATAGGCTGCAGGAATAAGGCGCTTTGTGAGCTGGCTTCCTGTTCCCCTTCCCGCCGCAGTTTTACATCCCTGATCCTGGCAGAAACGGTTGACATGTCTGCTTTATCTGCCAGTAATACAAACGCCTGGAAGGAATTATTGCCCCAGTTGTCTTCCTGGCCTTTTGTCCAGCTGGTGAGGTCCAGGAACGGCGCAATAAAGGCAACATGGTGCAGGCTGCTGTTACGCGGCAGGTCTTCGTATACGCCGGCCACTGTTTCCACCATGTCGCCATCCACGGTAACGATCTTCCCCATAGGGTCTGTATCTCCAAAAAGGCTTTTTGCCAGGCTTTGTGACAGTAATATGGTAGCGTGTTCCTTAAGACCGGATCTGGCGCCCCGCAGCATCCGCAGCGTAAACATATCCGCCGCTCCGGGCTCCATATAGTTGCCCTGGATGTTCACTTTTTTATCCCCCACGGTTACCATGGAGTTCATGCTCCAGGTAGAAAGTACCACCTGCTTAAAATCGCTGCCATAGTTCATCCGTAACTCCCTGCCCAGCGGCATGGGGATGCCTTTACCGGTATTTACCTTGCCGTTAAAGGTCTGGTTTTGCATTACCTGTGCGATCCGGTTACAATGTTGATGGTATTGATCAAAGGATAGCTGATCCCATACCCATAATCCTATTAGCAGGGCTACTGCCATACCTATGGAAAGGCCGGCAATATTGATAAAGGAATATCCCTTATTCTTAAGGAGATGGCGCAGGGCGGTTTTGAAATAGTTCTTCAGCATGCGGGTAAGATTACTAGCTGCAAATGCAGGCTGCCGGACCGGGTTCAAGAAGTATACCAGTGTGCATCTCCATTGTAAATTAATGGGTTATATATAGGGGGCAGCGGCGTACTGTCCGCTTTTAATACAATGGATGTCCGTTATTAAAATGGCCCCAAAAGAAAATAAATGTATATTCGTCACAGCTTTTTCTGACCACCCTGCCATCCGTAACAGACAGGCATTCCACGAGCTGCCTTTAGCCTAAACGAGCATGACCATGAATCAACACTATGATGTGATCATCATCGGGGCTGGTCCCGCGGGCACTGCCTGTGCCCTGGGATTAAGGAACGCAGGTCTCCGCGTGGCTATCATAGACAAACATATCTTTCCGCGGGATAAGGTCTGCGGCGATGCGATCCCCGGCAGGGCCATCAAATGCCTGCAGGCAATGAACCCCGCTTTTGGCGCGGCCGTGCGCAGCTTCCCGGAAAAACTGGTCACCCAGCGTACCCGCTGTTATTATAAAGGAAAGCAGCTGGAATTCTCCTGGAGCCTGGAGGCCTATACCGCTACCCGTATGGACTTTGACCATTTCCTGTTTTCCCTGGTAAAATCGCATACCAATACCACCGTGCTGGAAGGGGTGGAAGTAAAACAGATCAACAGCACAGATAATGGCTATATCCTCACCACAAAAAATGATAACAGTACATTGGACTGTACCCTGCTGATCGGCGCAGACGGGGTTAACGGCCTCTCCGCCAAACGGCTGGCGGGTTACCAGATGGACCGCAGGCATCATGTAGCCGCCGTACGCGCTTACTATACCGGCGTGGCCGGCATGGAAGATAACTGTACAGAAATATACTTCGATAAAAAATACCTGCCTGGTTACCTGTGGGTATTCCCCATAAAAGGCGGGCTGGTGAATGTAGGGCTGGGTATCCTGTCCGCAGAGCTGGTACGCCACCATATAGATGTAAAGAAGGCTTTTTACGATTTTATAGACAGGTCCCCCATACTAAAAAGCCGGTTCAAAGACGCCGTGCCTGTCGGCCCGCTGCAGGGCTGTGGCCTGCCACTAGGATCAAGATGGGTGCAGATGAGCGGCGACCGCTTTCTGCTGGCAGGGGATGCCGCCTCGCTTATTGATCCCGTTAGCGGCGATGGTATAGGTAATGCGGTGCTCAGCGGCAAGCTGGCGGCAGAGCAGGCCATCAGGTGCTTCCAAAGCGGCAATTTCTCCGCCGCCTATATGAAAACCTATGAACAGGAGCTTTACCGTATGGTAGGCGCGGAGATGGGCCGTAAGGCTGGCGTGCTTAAATGGATGTCAAAAATGCCCCTGCTGTTTGAGCTGGCTTTTTATGTAGGTCAGCACCGCGCTATCCGCAACTTTATAAAATAGCCACACCTACCCAATAAACGATTCTCTATCTTTAGTATATAAACTAGCAAACCATGATAGCATTCTTAGGCATGGGCCTGTTGGGCTCTAATTTTGTAAAGGCGTTGATAAAAAAAGGCAACCAGGTGCAGGTATGGAACAGAACGGCTGCTAAGGCTACCGCACTGGAGGCAGATGGCGCTAAGGCATTTGCAGATGTTACCGCCGCCGTAAAAGGCGCAGACGTGGTGCATCTTACCCTGAAAGATGACAGTACTGTAGATGAAGTGCTGGCGATGGCAGCACCTGGTTTACAGCCAGGCGCAGTGATCATTGATCACACGACTACCTCTGCGCCGGGCGCTATCCAACGTACCCGCGAGTGGAAGGCAAAAGGATTCACCTACCTGCATGCGCCGGTGTTCATGGGCCCGCAGAATGCGCTGGAAAGCACCGGTTATATGCTGGTATCCGGCGATCAGGCCATAGTCGCTAAATTTGAGCCCATACTGTCGCAGATGACGGGCAAGCTTATCAACTTTGGCCCGGAAGAAGGCCGTGCTGCCGGTATGAAGCTTATCGGCAACTCTTTCCTGGTTACTTTTACCGCAGGTATTGCAGATATGCTGGCGCTGGCCAAGGCATTACAGATCCCGCAGGACGATCTCAATAACCTGTTTGCGGCCTGGAACCCGGGCGCTGGATTACCTGCCCGTATGAAACGCATGTCTACCGGCGTATATGATAATCCTTCCTGGGAACTGAACATGGCCCGCAAAGATACCGGCCTGTTTATGGAGGCCGCCGCTAAAGCCGGCATTAACCTGGCCGTAATACCCGCCGTAGCGCAGGAAATGGACCGCTGGATAGCCAAAGGCCATGGCAATGATGACTGGTCTGTAATTGGTAAAGACGCGGTATCCTGATCCCTGAAAAAATAATGCATGATGAGAACCCAACTATTGCTCCTTTTCTTTTGTACCATAGCCGCCCCTGTAATGGCGCAACAGGATACTACCTGGCATCATAAAAAATGCGCCGTTGTGCTCACTTATGATGATGCGCTGGATGTAGACCTGGATCATGCCATTCCCGTGCTGGACTCGCTGGGACTAAAGGCCAGTTTTTACCTGTCCGGTTATTCTGGCTCCCTGCATAATAGAACAGACGAGTGGCGCGCTATCGCAAAGAACGGGCATGAGCTGGGCAATCATACTTTTTTTCATCCCTGCCTGGGTAAGCTCCCCGGCAGGGATTTTGTTACCCCGGACTATGACCTGAACAATTATTCCTTTGGCCGTATTACAGACGAGATCAAGATGGCCAATACGCTGCTAAAGGCCATAGACGGTAAAACCGCCCGCACCTTTGCCTTCCCCTGCGGCGATACAAAGATCCGCGACTCTTTTTACCTGGCGCCTGTGATGCCGCAGTTTGTTGCAGCCAGGGGCACACAACATGAGATGCCATTGATCTCACAGGTACACCTGGAAAACATTGGTTGTTATGCGGTCAATAACCAGTCTGGCGATGAGATGATCGCCTGGGTAAAACAGGCCATGTCCACGCATGGGTTGCTGGTATTCCTGTTCCATGGCATAGGCGGCGGGCATCCCATCAACGTAACGATGGATGCGCATAGCCAGTTGCTGCATTTTTTACAACAGCATCAAAATGAGATCTGGATTGCGCCAATGATAGAGGTGGCGGAGTATATTAAACAGGTTAACCCAGGTAAGTGAACATAAACACGCCGCTCAGGTATAACCAAAGAAAAGAGAATGCCACATGCACCGCGGTCTCGAAACGTTTGCCTTTCCAGGAACGGGATGAGTAGCCAAAGAACTGGATACACAATCTTGCCATCCAGAACAGGGCAAAACCCAAACATATCCGCCTGCCCAGGGCGGTGCCCAGCAGCGCCCCGGCAGAGGTAAGGCATAACAGCCCCATTAACAGTACCGTCAATGCAATAAAGAAAGCATGTACGTACATCATTTCGCGGTTAATAACGCTTAAAGGCATCAGCTCCTGTTTCCAGTTAAAGTACCTGGGAAAGATCACGTGCAGTAAGGCCAGCGCTATCATCAATATGCCTGTTATTTTAAGCTGTAGTTCCATGTTTGCGGAGTATGAAAGTGTGTATAAAAGGCGTGATCTTTATTTCCTGCGTGATGCTAAACCCGCCGGCAGTAAAGGTCCGTAACCACGTGGCCCGGCTATGGAAATGGAACGCCCCTATATTATATACAAAAAAATTAGCCGGATCCCTTAAATGTTCCGTCACCACCAGGTATCCCTGCGGTTGCAAGATCCGGTTGATCTCCTTAAAAAAGACCTGTCTTTCCTGCTCATCCCGTACTTCATGCGCGGCCAGTAGCGCAAATACCTTGTCAGCACTATGATCCGCCATGGGCAGATGATCTGTTTGTACGGCCTGTGTGCCGGGAAATGCCGGGTAGGCCTTTCTGGCCCGTTTAATGGACACTTCCGTATGCTTTAACGGATCATAGAAATCAAATACGGAAAGGAAAGCTTGCGGGAACTTGTCCTGCAGCAGCACGCTGGTCTCATCAAAACCGGCATGGATATTAACCAGCTGCTCTTTTCCGCTTCGCGGGATGTTACCCAGCCAGGATAAGTTATACAGCCCGGAGTAATCATAAATATAACAGGATACCCCTAACGAAATAACCAGGGTAGCAAGTATCAGCGTCAGCAGTACATCTGCCACTACTGGCAGGTAAGCGCGCAGCCCCAGCAGCAGCACAATGCCTGCTGCGCTCAGCGCATAGAAATGCCAGTTGAACCGCACAATATTCCACACGCCCTGTAACGGTTTTCTTAATGGCGCCATAATTCTGTTTTACCTTTTTTCCAGTAATAAGGAATGTTACGGATAATGAAAGCGTTGGCCAGCCGTATATCCGGTAATTTTAATTGATCCAGGAAAGAGAAATGATAGTCCGTTACCTTCACCGGCGTTGGCTGCCAGTTTTCCCGTACGCCTTCAATGATCAGCACTTCCGAAGTAGCGGCATTATACGTAAAAGTAAAAGGCAACGGCCCTGCAAAACGCCGGGCTGTTTTCCAGTCCTCAAACGGGGATTGCACCGGCAGGGAAGCGCCGTCTGCTGTATTAACGCTTACATGAAAACCGGAGTGTATGGACCGGATGGTGGTAAGATCATCCTGGTGCACCTGTTCGATATCTGTGTTGGTATAGTTATAATGCGTGAAGATGTTTCCAAAGAACGTCATCTTCCTTTTATCCGTTTCTGATTTAAGGATGTACAGCCCTCTGAGCCTTTTCCCGGACAAGCTCTGGTAGCGCACAAAGACCCTATAGCCAATAAGGAAAAAATCATTGCCCATAAAAGCAGGGAACCCTTTAGGCCGCAGGTGTTTTGTCTGTACCATGGCTACGGCTATAAATGCCCATTTGTCCTGGAATGTGTCCGGCTCCAGGCAGGGCGGCAGCAGGGGCAGCACAGCAGCTCTCGGTACCGCAAATGTAAATACGAGGGAGCTTTCAAAGAACGCTTCCACGGCAAAGGGGTGATCTTTCAGGAAGGATAGCATAACTAAGCGCTTTGTATGTTTTTCGGGTACAGGATAAACCCGTTAAACCAGATCAGCAGTATAAAAAGAAAGGCAAACAGGGCATTCAACCGCCCCCATAACAACAGGTCCGGCACCAGCAGGAACTCCAGCAGGTTCATGGTGGCTATTACCACTATCTGGGTGATGACATTCAGCCGTTGCAGCCAGCCGCTGATGATCCAGATGGCCATACCGGTTTCGGCCACGCCAATAGCGATGGTCAGGGGAGCGGCATAGGCCTCGCCTAAAATACGGGCTACGATCTGCTGATGTCTGGGAACCAGGTGCAGTACCTTACAGAACAGGCCATTGGCCAGCCAGACAGCGGTAATAAACCAGGTAAAAATGGTATAGCGGGTACGGTTGTTCATAGTGCGGGGGACAAAAAAGCAGGGCAAAGATACGAAATGATTAACCTATAAAAGAGAGGGGATGTATCCCAATCGGATACATCCCCCGGTTTTGCATAGAGAATGGTTGGCCGGTCCTTGTCATAACCTATTGGCCGGCCGGCAAAAGTGCGAACTGTAGCAAGTTTTTGTCTGTCAGGTAAAGTTGGGCGGCGTGTTGCAGGGCCTGCGGCGTTACCGCGTTCAGGCGCTCCTGTACATGCTGTACTTCCAGCAGGTCTTCGCTATTTTCCAGCTGGCCGCTCAGGTAACTCAGCCAGAAGCTGTTGTCTTTTAAGGCCAGCTCCGTATTATGCCGGGTGGCGGCTTTCACTTTTTCAACTTCCTCCGGGCTTGCGCCCTTATCCCGTAAAGACTGCATTTCCTGCAATACCAGGGTTACCAGGTGCTGTACATTAGCGGGCGCGCATCCAAACGCAATGATAAAGCCATACCGGTTCTTTGGATATTTGTTATAGGTGAATTGTACGCTGGGGCTGTATACCTCTGCCGCGGTTTCCCGCAGCCCCTGCAATAAGCGGATCTGCAGGATCTGGCCCAGCGCGTTTAATACCTGGTTGTTCACCGCGCCATAAGGATAGTCACCGCTAACGATCAGTCTTACAAGCGCTTTATCCGCAGCGCCTGCCCGTACCGTTTTTTCCAGCCGGCCTGCGGGCAGGTGTATACCCCGGTCAATGGCCGTTTCCTTATGTCCGGTGGCGGGCAATGCGCCCAGGTATTGCTCCAGCAGGGGCCGGATGCTATCGGTATCAAAACTGCCGGTAAAAACAAACGTAAAAGCAGCCGCATTGGCAAAACGCTCCTTGTAAATGTCAAAGCTCCGCTGCAATGTGATCCTGTTCAACTTTGCCAGGTCCGGCGGCGCATTCCGGTAGTGATAACTGCCCATTACATAAGACATGGTATCATTGAATATATTGTTGGGATCCGCATAGCGGTTAGGCAGCGTAGCCTGCGACCGGCTGATGATATTGTTATACAATATTGTGTCCTTACGCGGTTGCGTGAACTGCAGGTACACTAGCTGCAACGCGGTCTCCAGGTCGCGGGGAGAACAGGCGCCTTGTACGCCCTGCGCCCTTGCGGCGATATAGGGGACCACTTCCACTATCTTCCCGTTCAATGCGGCTGTGACCTGCATGGGATTAAGGGTGCCCAGGCCCATGCTGCCTATCAGCTTATCTGCGCTGGCGGCAGCGTCATAAAGGCTATCGTCATATACCGAAGTGCCGCCGGGTGCAAATGCTTTAAACCGGATCTCATCATTCTTAAAGCGGGTAGGTTTCAATACTACTTTTACGCCATTGCTCAGCGTAAGCATTTGCACCTGTATGGATGGAAGGCTATCTGTGGAAACAGTGCTGCCCCCCTTGGGAATGGTGGTCATCAGCGGGCGCTGGGTGGTGTCTTCTTTGTAGGTATCCAGCTTAGTGCTGCCCATTTCCCGCAGCCATGTTTCGATCGTGTCAACCCCTGGCAGGCTGCTCCGGTCTTTCTCCGGCGCCAGTATCAGTATATCCCGGTCTTTTTCTTTCAGGTAATTATTGGCTACCGCCTGTATATCGTCCAACGTGATGGCATCGATCTTTGCCTGCACAAAATCATGCTCCCAGCGGATGCCTGGTGTTGCCTCACCCTGCAGGAAATGCCGTTGGTATTCCTTTACAAAGTTCACAGAGGGCGTTTTGTCCGTTTCGCTCAGCGTGGCTTCCAGGTTGCGTACATATTGCTGTTTAGCCTGGGCTAGTTCCCCGGGGGTAAACCCATACCTTCTTACCCGTTCCACAATGGCCCAGGTTTGGCGGAAGGCGCTGGCCAGCTGTCCTTCTTTGGCGGTAACGGAGAACTGGAAAGCATCCAGGTCGCCCAGTAAGGCTTGTATGCCCATGCTGGCACTTACGTAGGCAGGGTTGCGCTCCTGGCTGCTCTCCATATAACGCCGCCGGTTCAGTAGCTGGTTAAACAGCGAGCGTTGCAAAGAGGCCAGGTAATCCGCTTCCGTGCGCAGCGGCGCTGCCTTGTGTTTGATGATCAGCTGCAGCTGGGTGGCGTCTGCCTCTTTATCCGTTACCACTAAAAACTGGTTAGTGCCGGCAAGAGGGATCTCATACCGTGGCCGCAGGCGGGGATGTTTGGGCTGCCGTAAACTGCCAAACTGTGTTTTGATCATCCGCTCGATCTGCGCCACATCAATATCACCCACTACGATCAATGCCTGCAGGTCTGGCCGGTACCAGTCATCCAGGAAACGTTTGATGGCCGGGCGCTGAAAATGTTGCAGGATGCTGTCTATCCCAATGGGCAGCCGCTCTGCATACCGGGAGTGGTTCAGCATCACAGGGTAGGTTTGCCGCGACATGCGTTCCATAGCGCTTTTACCTAACCGCTCTTCTTCCAGCACAATACCCCGTTCCTTTTCAATTTCCTGCGGGTCCAGTGTGGCTTCCTGTGCCCAGTCGCGCATTACCCGCATGGCCAGGTCCACCATGCCTGCTTCGTCAGTGGCAATAGGCAGCTGGTACACCGTTTCATCAAAAGTGGTGTAAGCGTTCAGCTCCGCGCCAAACTGTATGCCCGCCTGCTGCAGCCGGTTCACCAGCTCGTTCTTGGGAAAGTGTTTGGTGCCGTTAAAATTCATATGCTCCAGGAAATGCGCCAGACCGCGCTGGTCATCATCTTCCAGCACAGAGCCGGCTTTATTCACCAGGTAAAACTGCGCACGGTTCCTGGGCATTTCGTTATGCCGGATATAATAGGTAAAGCCATTAGGCAGCCGGCCCGTTTTCAGGGCCGGATCTGCCGGTATGCGCTGCGCAATGGCCTGTTGCATACCTAACAGGGCCAGGGTGCTAATGGTCAGTTGTTTGATGTACATAAGACTTGTTATACAGCGGCACTATTGATTATAGATCGCTTTTAGTTGTTTGTCAAGGTCTTCTCCGCGTAAGCTCCGGGCAATGATCTTGCCCTGCGGGTCTATCAGGAAGTTCTGTGGTATGCCGCGTATGCCATATAGTGCTACTACCGCATTTTTCCAGTATTGCAGATCTGATACATGCGTCCATGTAAGATGGTCGTCATGAATGGCCTTTACCCATTTATCGTGCGCGCCCGGTTGGTCCAGCGATACGCTCAGGATCTCAAAACCTTTATCATGATACTGCTGGTAGGCCTTCACAATATTGGGATTGTCTGCCCGGCAGGGCCCGCACCAGCTGGCCCAGAAGTCCAGCAGCACATATTTGCCGCGGAAAGAAGACAGCTTTACCGGCTGGCCGGCGGTATCTGCCTGCGCAAAGTCCGGCGCCTGGCGGCCAATAGCTACGGTGCTGTTAAACGCCACTTTTGCTTTAAGGGCGGTGGCCAGTTCTTGGGCTTCATAGTTTTCCTGCAACGCGGGAGATAGTTGTTCATACAGCGCATACGCGCGGGCGGCGTCCTTCTCATCTGCTGCCACAGTATACCGCTTCAGCGCATATACTGCTACCGGAGAGGAAGGATGCATTTTGATAAAGCTGGCATACGCCTTATCCAGCTTTTCCTGTTTAATTGCGCTCAGCTGTTGTTGCAGGCGGTCGGTTTCCTTTGTATTACCGCTGCTGCTGGCGGCATTCAGCTGCTCTTCCAGTAATTTGATCTTAGCGTTGTAGCCTTTCGCCGTTTCGTTTACCTGCCTGTACTGCTGCATAGCAGTGGAGCCGGTAACCGTGATGTTTGAAAAGGATTGCGTATGCGTGATCTCAAAACTTTCTGCAGACAGGAAGAAAGGGGCCATACCCAGCAGCCGTTTTGTCTCCGGGTTATAGCGCAACAGGGAGGCTTCGCCACCGGGTGTTGTGCCCTTCAGCACATAGGTGTTGTCCGCCCGTACATGTGCTGTATCCGTAGCCAGGCTCCCGTTTTTCATGGAGCTGAGATAGATAACATCTGCTGTCACGTTCACCAGCCGGCCCTTTATTTCAAAATTATCCGGTTGCTGTCCGTATAATGCGCCGGGCATAAGCGGCAACAATAGCCATAACCATTTTTTCATTGTAAGAGGAGGATTATTTTAATACTTCTGCTAATTTGTTATGTAATGCTTCGCCGCGCAGGTTTTTGGCGATGATGACCCCATTGGGATCTACCAGGAAATTCTGCGGGATGGAGGTAACGCCGTATAGTTTGGCCGCCGCGTTATCAAAACCATTCAGGTCAGATACCTGCGTCCAGCTAAGGCCATCCTTTTCTATGGCTTGTTTCCATGCACTGGCGGAGCTTCCTCCATCCAGCGATACGCCCAGGATCTCAAAGCCTTTGTCTTTAAAGCGCTGATAGGCGTTTACCACATTTGGGTTTTCTGCCCGGCACGGTGCGCACCAGCTGGCCCAGAAATCGATCAGTACATATTTTCCACGATAGGAGGAGAGGCTCACTTGTTTACCATTGATGTCCTGTTCTGTAAAATCCATAGCTGGCTTGCCAAGGGTGGTGAGCGCTTCGTCCTGCTGTTTCTTTAGCTGGGCGGCTCTCTTTTTTTCCAACGTTTCGCCGGCTTCCCTTAGTACATACTCCCTTGTTGCCGGTGGTAGTGTTTGCAGCAGGCTGTCGTCAGCGGCGGCGCTGATATTAGGCATGCCTATCAGCATCTGCATGAACACAGGCGCGGCAGGAGATGCCGGATGTGTTTTTAAAAAACCGCTGGCTCCTTCCGCCATCGCGTTCATCGCATCGCCCATCATATTGCTCATGACCAGCTGCATGGTTGGATTGGTTTGCGCTTCCTCTGACTGCATAATAGTGCGTATGCTGTCTGCCAGTACAAACACTTCTTTCATAGCCTCCCGGTAGTCCAGCTCTGCCTGTGCGCCCTCGCCGGATACCGTATTCTTATCGAACTTACCGTCGGCAGTCAGGTTTATCACGCCCCCGGTTACGTGTAGCTGCGCCATATCTACAAACCTGATCCTGGTGGGACCATCATTGACTTCCGGGAAATAGCTGGAAAGCTGCAAGTCCCATATCCCATCCACCGTACCGGAAAAGTGGAACTTTCCTGCTTGTACGGTGGCGCTGTCTAATACCCGTGCCCTGCCTTCTTTACGTTCGGAAGGCAGCAGCCCTCGCAGGTAAACTTTAGCAGGCATTACAGCAAAATTTTTTAAGGTGCCGTTGATCACAAACTCTTTCTTATCTGTTTGTGCGGCGGCTGGCTGAACGTTGTTCATGCTGCCTGCCACGGCCATCATCATTAGAATGATTCCTGTTTTCATATTATCTGATTGGTTTAGTATTGGTTATTGATATCCCGCGGTTTGCACGAGGTTCGGATTGGCAAAAATGTCGTTGGTGGGTATAGGCCACCATTGCATGTATTGCTGCCAGCCGGTTCCTCCTTTCTGCGGTGTAAGTATCGTCATCAGGGCATTGAGGCGGTCCGTTCTCCGCAGGTCAAACAGGCGATGCCCGGCTTCTGTAAACAGTTCTGTGCGGCGTTCTTTTTCAATGGCGTTCAGCAGTTCGTTTGGGCTGGTTGCCGGCGTGCCTGCCAGTCCGGCGCGCGCTCTTACTATATTCAGGTCTGCCTGCGCATTACTTAGCTTATTCAGTTTCACGCGGGCTTCGGCGCGTATCAGGTATTGCTCCGCCAGTCTTAATACCACTATATATTCCACGTCGTGCACGTTTGTTTTGTATTTATCCGGGAAGCGGTAGGTACGTGGCGTGCTGCCGGTATCGCTGCTTACCCGGGTCCAGGCGCTGAGCCGTTGGTCGCCCGGCTCAAAAGTATTGGCCAGGTTGTCGCTCATGGCCACCCCCACACCATTAGACGGGAAGGTGGGCACTAAGGGGGCCATACCGCTGTTGTAAGCGGAATAGTCGCGCACAAACGCACCCTGCCCGGGAGCCAGCGCCCAGATAGTTTCTGTGCTTGCTTTCAGAAATACCTGCGCCAATGGGGGTAACTGGTACCTGCTGTTGCCAATAACGGCGCTGGCCTGTATCTCTGCATTGTTCCAGTCGCTGGTATACAGGTATACACGGGCCAGTAAGGCAGTGGCGGCGGCTTTGTTAGGTCTGCCCTTGTCGGTAGTGGTGAGGCCCTTACCGTCTTTGTAATCATCGCTTAACAGGCCCTGCGCCTGCTGCAGGTCTTTGATGATCTGCACATATACCGCCTGTGGCGTAGTGCGGGGCAGCACGCTGTTCACCCGGTAATCGGAGGTGATGGCCAGCACGCAGTCGCCATACAGATTTACGAGATAAAAATGAAGCAACGCGCGCATAAAATATGCTTCGCCCAGCCATTGTTCCCTGTAATGCAGGTTAACGGAAGACGCCCTGGTGATGCCTTCTATGGCCAGGTTAAGATTATAGATCCCTTTGTACAGTTTAGTCCAGGCGCCGCCGGTATTAACCGCCTGTATATTGTTCTGGTAATAGAGGCGCTCTGTGGCGGTGGGCAGTCCTATGGCTTGTAGTTCGTCCGTATACAGGCCGCTGCTATAGGCGGTGCTTTTGCCGTCAAACACGGCGTCTGCGCCCTCATTGGTAGTTAACATACTTGCATACACGTTATTGAGCACCGCAGCGCTGGATTGATCGTTGGTATAGGCGGCGTCGCCGGCAATTACATCCAGTGGTAACGGTATATCCAGGTATTTCTTACAGCTGCTTATCAGCAAGGCGCACGCAATAAAAGCGGCATATCTGCGGAGCATATTATAGTGATGATTACGTTTCATGATGATAGCATTTAAAGCGTGATGTTAAGACCTGCGGTGAACTTGCTCAGCGGCGCCATGCCCACCCCCAGGTTCTCCGGGTCCAGGTCTTTGTATTGGGAAATAGTGAGCAGGTTCTGGCCGGATGCATAGATGCTTACGCTGCTGACATATTTTTTAAACAGGGAAGCGGGCAGATTATAATTGATATTCACATTGGCCAGTCTTGCGTACAACGCCCGGCTATAGGCGCCTGTACTGGATACGAAGTTCGATTGCAGCAATACGGCGGTAAAGCGCTGGCTGGCCCGTTGCACATCGGTTATATCACCTGGTTTTTGCCAGCGTTGCAGATAGGTTTCTGACATATTATAGTTGAATATGCCTGCAGGGTAGGTCTGCGATCCCAGGTAATTGTGGCCCATCCTGTTGGTGAAGGTGAAAACAAAGCTGGCAGAGAGCCCTTTATAAGAGAGGGTATTCACCAGGCTGCCAAAATATTTGGGCGACAGGTCTACAAATGCAGTTTTGTCTTTGATCTGATCCAAAGGTGTGGGGCTGAACAGATCCCATTGGCCTTTAACGCCATCTTTATAAAAAGTATAATAGCCGGTTTCAGGATCTACGCCTGCGTAATCGTATAGTTTAATCCCCTGGATGGATTTACCCACCACATAGTTGTTACTTGTCAATACCTGGGAGGCAGGATAAGATTGCAGGATGTTCCGGTTAATAGAAATGGTGAAATTGCTCCGCCAGCTAAAATTCCTGGATTTAATGTTGGTGGTATTGAGCGATAATTCGTAACCGGAGTTAACGATCACCGCCGATGAGTTGATATTTACAGTTTCAGAACCGGTGGTGGAAGGCAGCGGCAGGCCTACCAGCTGATTTTCACTGCGGTTGTTGTAATACGCAAGGTCCAGGCCAATCCGCCCGTTCAGGAACTCAAGGTTGGCAGCCAGCTCGCGTTTCAGCATTCTTTCCCAATGCAGCGCCGGGTTAGCCAGCCTGTTGGGGCTAAGGGCTACATTACCCTGGTAAGCACTGGCATTGCTGTAGGTATTCAGGTAGGAGTATTCGTTAATAGCGTCCCCGCCCACAATGCCTATACTGCCCCTTATTTTGGCAAAACTTATGACCGGCAGCAGGCCATTGAACCATTTTTCGCTGCTCATGATCCAGGCCGCACCTATGGAGCCGAACTTACCGAAACGGTAATCGGGCCCGAATTTCGTGGAACCGTCGTAACGCCCGTTCAGGTTAATGATGTATTTATTATCCCAGTTATAGTTCAGGATGCCAAAATAAGAGAGGTTCCTGGCGGGTACCTGTGTATAAACTGTCTGTAAGTTATCAGCGCCGGTAAAAGTGGGATTATAGATCACATCGTCGCTCAGGAAACCGTTACCGTCCGTACTCTGGTTGTAAGATACCTTATCTACCAGGGTGAAGCCTGCCGTGGCGCTTAGCCGGCCTTTGCTACCCAGGCCAAACTGGTAGTTGATGTTGGGATCCAGGTTCCAGGTACGTACGTTATACAGGTTAAGATTGCCTTTGGTGATAAAGTTGGTGGCAGGGTCATAATAGGCGGAGGGATATGCAATGTTCTGCCGTCCGCTAAGCATATTAAAGCCGATCACCGTCCGTATAGTCAACCCGGTAATGGGCATGTATTTGAACTCAGCGGTAGAGGTAAGGTTATTTGACTGGTTCTTGTTGATCATTTTAAAGGCTGCAAAAGACTCTCCATTCGCGCCTGGTTCCCAATTGATATTGCCGTCCGGCAAAAAGGGATTAGGGGCATTAGGCGCCATCAGGGTAGCATTGGTATAGTCTACAGACAGCATATCATTCAGGGTAGCGGTATAGGAGCCGGATAAGGAGAAATACACTTTACCACCCGGAGAGGTGGAATTGAGGTTAAAATTCAACCCGCCGGATTTAAATGCGCCTGTGCTCCGTTGTATACTCTGTTGCACATTATAGTTGCCGCCTATCAGGTAATTGATCCTGCCTGCGCCGCCGCTGTAAGTGGCGTTCAACAGGCTGGTCTGGCCAAATGCCCCGGCAGATAGTTTTTTCCAGTCGGTATTCCGGTTCAGCGGCCAGGTTCCGTTCAGGTCCAGGTCAGTGGGGCCAGGGGTAGCTTCATCATTCTTAAATGCTTCCCGGCGTATCATCAGGTATTGATCAAGTGTCATCAGCCGGGGGGAGCGCCCTCTTACAGACACCCCGGTTTGCGCATTGATGTTTAGTTGCGGCTTCCCGGCCTTACCTTTTTTAGTGGTGATCAGGATCACGCCATATCCGCCTCTGGAGCCGTAAATGGCCGTTGCATCCGCATCGGTTAGCACATCAATGCTTTCTATCATGGCCGGGTTCAGGTAATCCAGTGCGTTGCCACCGCGGAGCACAAAATTTGGAGTCGTACTGTTGACACTAGGATATGAAAACGGAAGCTGGCCGGAGGGGTAGGGCACCCCGTCTACAATATACAGCGGCTGCCCGTTGCCCGTAAGCGTGCTTTTACCGCGTATGGTCACATCTATAGGTGTGCCGGGCTGGCCGGTCTGCTGTTGTACAAACATACCGGGGATCCGGCCTTTCAGGGCCTCCAGCACATTCACTACCGGGTTCCTGGCAATCTCCTCCGCTTTAATAGTGCTGATGTTGCCGGTGCTCAAACGCCGGGTGGTGGTGCCATAGGCAAACACCTGTACTTCATCCAGCCTGGAGCTGGATGGCTGCAACACAATAAACAGCACATTACCCGCGCGTACTTCCCTCGTTTCATAACCAATATGGGAGATGGACAGTATATCGTCCGGGTTGGCTTCAATCCTGAATTCTCCTTTTGCATTGGTGGCGGCGCCTTTTTGGGTACCCTTCACCATCACAGAGGCGCCGGCCAGCGGCACGCCTGCTGCGTCCCTCACCAGCCCAATTAAGTGCTGTGTGGGATTGGCTGCCGGGTTTGCCCCCAAATCCGGCGCGGGCGTGGCTGGTAACGGCGTTTTCCTGGAAAGGATGATCATTTTGCCCCTTATCAGGAAACTGACAGGCTGGTTTTTTAAGACCAGGTCCAACGCGTCATTTAATGGAACGTTACGCGCCGTTACAGATACTGGTTTCGCATCCGTCAGTACATCCTGGTTGTAGAACACCAGGTATCCCGACTGCTGCTTAATGGTAACCAATACTTGCTTTAAAGGTGCGTCTTTCACAGATAAGGTGATTGTTTGGGCACTGCTGCTGGCACATACCAGTAACAATACAGCAGTTAATATCATGGCCAGTTTCCTGACTGGCATGCCCCCGCCAATTGCGTTTTTTTGCATAACTTGGACTGTTTGGTTGATTTAATAATTGACATTGTTCGCTAGTGCTTAATAGCGGTCAACCAGGCATTAGAACCGGAGGTGGTGCAAACACCTCCGGTTTTTTAATGGTTGGTGCTTTGTAATGAATGTTTGCTGGCGCAAACAACATGTATTGTTCACTGTACTTTGTGGGCAAGATATTCCCACCATGGTCCTGTATATGTTTTACAGGCCATCTGCATTTAATTTATATGATGTGTTTTTGGTTGCTTATTGCTATTGTGTAACGATCAGCTTACGTCCCCCTTCCAGCCGGTAATGCACTTCTGTTTTTTGCAGGATGATCAGCAGGTCCTGCAGGTTGATATTTTTACTTAACTCTCCTCCAAAGCGGATATCGGGAATACCTTTTTCATATACCACGTCTATATCGTACCATCTTTCCAGTTGTTTCATCACCTCTTCCAGGCTAGCGCCGTCAAAATTAAATACGCCGTGCCGCCAGGCCATCACTTTCTCTATATCCGGGTCTTTTACAAGGCGCAACGCTTGTGCTGTAGGGCCAGCCGTCTGTTGTATGTTAGCCTGTTGCCCCGGTTGCAGGACCAGTTGTTCCTGGCCTTTGCTTACCCGCACTGCGCCTTCCAGCAGCGTGGTCTGCAGGTCCTTTTCATTAGTATAAGCATTTACGTTAAAATGGGTGCCAAGCACTGCTATCTCCGCCTGTCCGTTTACATTTACCCGGAAGGGCTGGCCGGCATGCGGCGCTATTTCAAAATAGGCCTCTCCGGTTATTTCCACCAGCCGTTCCTTGCCGGTGAATGCGGTAGGATACCGCAGGGAGGAGGCTGCATTCAGCCACACCTTGCTACCGTCTGGCAGCTGTATTTCAAACTGGCCGCCGCGCGGGGTGCTAAGTGTATTGTAGCGGAGGGCGGTTTCAGACCCTTGCGCGTTATATACCAGCTGCCCCCCGTTTTGTTGTACTGCCGTACTGCCCTGTTGGATGAGTTGCCTGCCGGCGCTGTCCAGCGTAAGCGTAGATCCGTCTGCCAGGGTAAGGGTGGCTTTGGGCCCTGCCGGCTTTATGTCGGTTAATGCTATGGTAGCTTCCTGTGGGCTGCCGGTGCGTTGCAGCAGATAGTAAGCGCCGGCCGCTATCAGCAAGGCCACCGCTGCGGCTGCGGCTATCCGGCGCCATGGGCGCAAAGTACGTATACGCGCCGGCGGCGCTTCCTCAGCAACTATCCGGTCTGCGGCCACAATGCTGCTGCGTAGCAGCTCCAGCCGCTCCGGTGGTAACTTCATATCATTTTCCGCACCAGTTGCCTCTTCCACCATCTCTTGTATCATGCGCCGGGCAATGGCTTCGTTTTCCGGAAGCGATAGCTGCTCCAGCAGCGCCTGATGGTCGCTGGCGCTGATAGTGCCCGCTTTCCAGGCTTCATAAAGTGTTTGTATGGATGGCATGCCTTGCGTTATTATGATGGAAAATAACTTACCCTGTATATTAAGACGATGGATAAAAGGTATTTGGGGGAGGGGGTCAAAAATATTTTTTTAACAGCAGGGAGATCAGCACCAGGGAGGAAGGGGAATCTATACGGCTGATACAATAGGCGCGGATATGCCGCATAGCCTGCTCAAGATGGGTCTTTACGGTTTCTGGTGATATATTCAGCAACCGGGCTGTTTCCTCCCGGCTATAGCCTTTTTTTTAAGATGGGTGAATACCGCCTGCTGCCGGGGGCTCAGCTTGGCCACTGCCTGCTGCACAAGCTCTTCATAATCTGTGGTGGCGGTTTGGCCCTGCTGGTCTGGCAGGTGCAATTCCTGTTGCCACTGCTGCAGCCGGGCGCTTTCCCGCTGCTGTTTACGTACCAGGTCGTACACCTGGTGGGTGGTAACGGTGGTAAGCCAGGCCTGGAAATTGTCGAGGCCTGGTAATGTAGCGCGGGACAGCCACACTTTCAGGAACACCTCCTGTACTACATCTTCCGCCATCCAGGGGGCCTGCATGAGGCGCATCACTACCCGGTAGGTGGCTACATGGTATTGTTCCATCAGCCGGCCAAAAGCCAGTTCGTCACCGGCGGCTACCTGCTGCAGCAGGTCCCTTTCATCGTATGCGTAGATGGCCATTGATACAAAAATAATACATAATTAATACGCCGTCAAAGGATAGCCGGGTAGGGTTGCACGTAGCAGGCTTATTTTCTGATGGCGCGCCACAGCTGTTTAATGCTATAATATACAAATGCCAGCAGGGCGGCGATCATACAAACAACAGTAAAGCTCCAGCCTTCTTTCAAATACCCGCGGTAAGGCACATATAACAAGGCGATTGCTATAACGGTCATTAATATTGCCTTTGGTACAGGTAGTGGTTTTGAGGCTGGCCGCTGGACAGGTTGTTTAATAGCTTTTTTATATTGGGGGGATTGCCCGGAAAACTGGCTGGCCTCATGCGTCACATAGCCCGTTAGTATGATGGACTGCCCATCGGCAAAATAGCCGGTCACTTTCGCGGGCTCATGGTTGGCAATAGCTTGCAGGTCTTCCCTGAGGCCCGTAATATAATCATCTATGTCGGTAAAGGCAGAAAGCGCGTAAATGTCAAGCGCCAGGCGGTCCTCCGCCTCCACAAACTTATCAATGTACGCTATGAAATCCTGGTAAAGGGGCAGCCACTCCGGGTATCCGACACTGATCAGTGGCAGGGCCCCCTGCATATTGGCAATAGCGTCTTTCTTACTTATATTGATATTGGCCGCATCCAGGGTATTTTCATCCTGGTATTTTTCGAAGGCCTCTTCATCTTCCGCCATTTCATACATTTCACGCATTGCAGGTTCTACCTGTGCCAGGTGCTCCGCGCGAATAAGCGTAAGCCAGAAAAAAGGCAGGAAATTATTGGCCTCAAACAGTGTAGCGGCCTTTTTGGGTGTGATCTTCGATAGATAGGTACGTTGGCCCATATAGATAGTAGTAGATGTTTCGTAACGCTTACCTGAGATGTAAAACCTGGTCCTTGAAATAATAGCTGATCTCTGCGGTCTCTGTCAGATCATCCAGGAAATCCTGCAGCTTTTTCTGTTTATTAATAACGCCGGTAAAACGTTTATTGCCCACTGTTGTATTGTCCAGCACCACTTCCACATCGTACCAGCGTTGCAGTGATTGTACAATTTCATGCACCGGCGTATTGGAGAACATATATTGCCCTTTCATCCAGGAAAGCACCTGTTGCGCGTCAAAAGGCGCTACTTTAATTGGGAGGCCATTGGCTGCATGCCCCTGGTAGCCAGGTTTCAACCCTACCGTTTCCCCGCCTGCGCGCATGTTTACGCTGCCTTCTACCAGCGCTACCTTCACCACGCCCGAGTCGTAGGAGTTGATGTTGAATGCAGTGCCCAACACCTGCACGTCTGCGCCGGGTAAATGCACAATAAAGGGCCGGTTCTCGTCCTTCGCAACCTGCAGATAAGCCTCCCCGTGTATTTCTATCTCGCGGGTATTGCCGCTGAAACTCATGGGGAAATGTGCGGTAGTAGCGGCATTCAGCCAGAGAATGGAATTATCCGGTAGCTTTACCTGGTAGTCCATACCGGTTGGCACGGTGATGCGTGTCCATTGTGTGCTGTTACCGCCCTGTAAGGTCAGTACTTTGCCGTTATTATGCAGGCTGGCGCTGCCGGCGGTAATGGCGGTATTGCCCTGTGCAGAAAGGTCAATGGTCTTGCCATTATCTATCTGTAGTAAAATGCCCTTAGGCGCTTGCGTGACGGCTACGAGAGGGGGCGTGGTTTTGTTGATGGGAGAGGAGATGTTTATGTACAAGAGCACGGCAATTGCCGCTGCAGCGGCGCCGGCTGCCAGGCCGCCATAGGTGAACAGTTTTCGCCGCCGTTCGCTGCGCAGCGTGGCGTTGAAAATCTGCCATTCCTGTCGGGTATCCAGCCGCTCCATCAGCTCCTTTCCAGGTCCTGCAATAAAGAGCGCCTGCATCTCTGTCCACATCTCCTGTACATCCGCCTGCTCGTTGATCAGCTGCTGTAATAGCTGCTCATCCTCCGGGTTGATGCGGTTATCCAGTTTCTCGATCATCAGGCTCTTTATCTCTTCTGTAGTATGATTCATATCTTTATGCTAAAGCACTTTTTTCCGTAAGAATTGTAATGCGCGGGAAAGCACGGTCTTTACCGTATTAATGCTTACCCCTAACTCCATGGCTACATCATTTCTGCTTTTCTTCTCTATATAATACAACTGGAAGATCTTCGCGGTTTTGGGCGGCAGCTCGTCAATAGCCCGTAACAGATGCGCCGCCTTCTGCTCACGCTGTTGCGTATGCTCTTCCTCGCTATGATCGCGGATCAGTTCCATATCCGCCTGCCGGCTATATTGATAGCCTATTTCATGCTGCTCCCGCGAGCGGGCGGATTTTAAGATGTTCATACACCTGTTGCGCACGCTTTGGGTAAGATAGGCCTTGATAGACTGTATCTCATCCAGCTGCTGCCTGCGCCATAGCTCTATAAATATTTCCTGCACCACATCCTTTGCCTCCTGTTCATCCCGCAGCAAATAATAAGCCTCCATTACAAGCCTCCTGTAATGGATAGAAAATATTTCCCCAAACGTTTCCTGATTTTGTTCCGGCATCTTAATACATGCAAATCTAACGTGAAATTGGTTGTATCGTCCCCTACAAACCTAATTAAAAAAAATTGGGACCGCGGCTTAAAATTTTGTCACCCGTTTTGCAAAACGGGTGTCTAAGGAGAAATTTCACGTACCTGAAAATTGTAAGCTATATGCCGCATTTTGTACGAAGTACAATCTTTTTCCTGTTATGTATCTGTTCTATACGGGCCTATGCCCAGCTACCGGGGGACAAAATATCATTGAATGTCAGGAATGTATCGCTAAAGGAGGTCTTTAACCAGATCACCGCCAAAACAGGCTACGCCCTGTTTTATAGTAACCAGCAGATCAACGATCAGCAAAAAGTATCCCTGAACGTAAAGGAAGTTACCGTACAGGATATACTAAAAACCTTGCTGGGCGAAGCATTCACCTGGAGAGGAAAGGATAAGGTGATCCATATTAAAAAAAAGGAGGCTGCCCCCCGGGATTCGCTCGTTAGCACGCCGGCGCTCACTGATACGTCTGTACGCATCACCGGTAAGATCACGGATCAGAAAGGGGAGTTGCTGCTGGGCGCTTCCATTAAGCTAAAGGGCACAGACAAAGGCGTGGTCACAGATGAAAAAGGGGAGTATGTGCTGCAGGATGTGACCAATGGCGCCGGCACACTGATCGTGTCCTACATAGGCTTCCAAACCCGCGAAGTGCCCATCCGCAGCCGCTCTCAGATCAATGTTAGCCTGATGGGCGAAGGCTCTACTTTAAACGATGTGGTGGTAATAGGTTACGGCACCGTGCGGAAAAAAGACGTAACCGCCTCCGTTTCATCCATATCAAAGGAGGCCATGTCGGAAAGAACGATCTTCTCCCTGGCGGATGCTATGAAAGGTAAGGCCGCCGGCGTACAGATCACGCAGAATGATGGCACGCCCGGCTCAGAAAGCACCATCCGGATCCGTGGCGCCAGCTCCATCAGCGGCGGCAGTACGCCCCTGTACGTGATAGATGGGGTTATGCAGGAAGACGCTAACAGCATCAACCCCGGCGATATTGAGTCCATCGAGATCCTGAAGGACGCCTCCGGCACGGCCATCTACGGCGCGCGCGGCGCTAACGGTGTGATCATGATCACCACCAAGACCGGTAAAGCAGGCAAGACGGTTGTGGAGCTTTACTCCAACACCGGCTTCCAGCAACCCGGACATCTGTTTGCGGTGATGGATGCCAGGGAATATGCGCGGGCCCGCTTCCTGGCTTCTTCCTATACCTATACGCCGGCCGATCCCGGCGATCCCAACAAACCGGCTTCAGAACTGGCAGGCTACACCTATTACCGCGATTCCCCTTTGGGCAAAACTACCGGCTTCTGGGGCGTAGCTGAAGACAATACTTATCATGACTGGTATAACTATAACAACCCGGACTCTGCGAATACCAACTGGCAAAAGGCCATGTTCCAGAACAGCGCGGTACAGGAATATCGCATTAATGTGCTAGGCGGCTCCAAGGATACCAAATTCTCCTTTATGGGCGGTTACCTGAACCAGGGCGGCCTGATCGTATACAGCGGCTATGAGCGCTTTAATGGGCGTTTTAACCTGCAGCAACGTTTATCCAAATCGGTGACCATCACCAGCAACATCTCTGGCAGCCGCACCGGTGTAGATGGTTTTATCTCCGGCTCACAGAACGGCGGTATCACCTCTAACAGCGTCATCACCAGCATGCTCAACCAGCCGCCCACCAAACCGTTAACGTTTTCTGATATAGAGGATAACGAAGGTATTGAAGGTTATATCACCACCAACCCTTACTCGCTGGCAAAGAACGTTACCAATAAAAGATACAGTACAGAATGGGTAACCCGCCTGGCGCTGGACTGGGCCATCAATAACCACTTCACCTTCCGCACCACCGGCAATTATTCCACCGTGAATACCAATACAGACGCCTATTATCCCAAGAATACTTCTTCCGGCTCCAAGTTTGGCGGCCGCGCCGTACTGGCCAGGGGGGATGTGGTGAAGATGATGAACGAAAACCTCCTTTACTACAAGGGCAATATAGGCCGCGACCATACTTTCAATATAATGGGCGGCGCTATTTTCGAAGTAAATAAAAACAGCCTGGTCACCGCTGAGAACCAGCATTATGATATCGAGCTGTTAGGCCCCTATGGCCTTAGCAATGGGTCCGTTCCTGTTATCCCTGCCTACGGTATTACCAAATGGACCATGGCCTCTTTCCTGGGCCGTGCGGAATACAACTATAAACAAAAATACATGGCCACGCTTACCATGCGGGCCGATGGCTCTTCCCGTTTCAGCGAGGATAATAAATGGGGATACTTTCCCTCTGCGGCTATTGCCTGGCGCGCCAGCGAGGAAAGTTTTATCCGCGCCATACATGATATCAGTAACCTGAAGTTCCGCGCCAGCCTTGGCCAGAGCGGTAACACCGCCATCCCTTCCTACCTTACCTTGTCTACTATCACCACCTATTTTTCTCCTATGGATGGTAATACGCCCAACTATGGCGTAGTGGTAGAAAGACCGGAGAACAGATCCCTTAAATGGGAGACTACCACACAGGTAGACGCCGGTATGGACCTGGGCCTGTGGAATGATAAAGTGAACATCACCGTGGATTGGTACCTTAAACGCACCAAAGACCTGCTGATAGAACTGGTAACGCCTGGTTACAGCGGCTATCGCAGCGCCTGGGCCAACCTGGGCTCCGTACAGAACAGCGGCCTGGAACTGAATATCAGCTCCCCGCTGATCACTACCAAACAATTCAGCTGGGCGCTGGATGGCAATATTGGTTTTAACCGTTCCAAAGCCATTGATGTAGGCGCAGATCTTAACCTGGACCCCGGCGTGGTATCCGGTATCGGCACTACGGCTATCATCCGTAACGGCCAGCCCATTGGCCAGTGGTTCGGTTACCAGACAAACGGTATCTTTCAATCACAGGAAGAGATCAATTCCTCCGGGCTAAAGACCATCAACGGACAGGATATCACCAAAGTAAGACCCGGCACCCGCAAATTCATTGACCAGAACGGCGATGGCATCATCAATACCGCAGACCGTGTAGTACTGGGACAAGGGCAGCCGGACTTTACCGGCGGTATCACCAACTCCCTGCACTACAAAGGGTTTAACCTGAATATAGTAGTACAGTACAGCTACGGTAATAAACTGTACAATGCCAACCGCGTAGCGCTGGAGCATGGCCGCAGCACCAACAATATGGCCAAAGCCTCTGCCAACAGCTGGCGCCCATCCTTATATGATATGAATACCGGCGCGCTGGTAGAGCAGGGCAATCCTAACAACGAGTACCGCATGCCCGGCAGCCCGGAAGAGCTGCTCATGCTTTCAGACTGGATAGAAGATGGCAGCTTTATCCGCCTCAGCGATATCACGCTTTCCTATAGCCTGTCCGCATTCCATATAGCCAACTTAACGTTCTTCGTCAGCGGTAAGAATCTCTGGATCCATACAAAGTACTCCGGCTACGATCCGGAGGTAAATACCCGCCAGGGCGGTTTTGGCGACCTGATGCCATCATTGGACTATGCTTCCTACCCGCGCTCAAGGGTGTACTCTTTTGGTTTAAAAGCTCAATTCTAATTCCGTTATGAGAACAGCCATTATCATTTTGGCCGGTATCTTCCTGCTCACTTCCTGTAAGAAATTCCTGGAAGAGAAACCGCAAAGCCAATATACAGCAGATAACTTTTTTGTAGATAAGACCACGCTCGATGCCGGCATTGTAGGCATGTACTCCTCTGCCAAAGACCTGTTTGGCGTATATACCAATACGCCCCTGTTCATGACACAGCTGGGCACGGATGAGGCCATGTTCAAAGGCACCTCCGGCGTACGCTTCAATTTTGACCGCTATACTTTTTCCGTAAGCGAAGGCGCCATTTATGAATATTGGACCCGTCACTACGAAATTGCCGCCAGGGCGAATACCATTATCAGCGCGGCCGCCAAAGTGACCGGTATTTCAGATGCGGACCGTAACGTGGTCATTGGCGAAGCACGTTTTATTCGCGCCTTTGTGTACTTCCGGCTGGTGCAGGCATTTGGCGACCTGCCCATTATAGACGCGCCTATCTCTGGCAAGTTTGATTATGGGCTGACGCGCCGTCCACTCAAAGAGGTGTATGATTTTATCCTCAGCGATCTCACATTCGCCGCGCAGGATGGTATCCTTACCACACAAAAAACAAATAATGGGCATGTTAATCACTGGGCTGCCAAAACCTTGTTGGGCAAGGTGTATCTCACCATGGCCTCCGCCAAGGAAACCGCCATGTCTAAACAGCTGGGCAAGGTAGATGGTTATAAGGAGATTGCCACTGGCGTACCGGAGCTGTATGCAAAGGCCTGGGAGACCCTGAAAGATGTAAAGGATAACAGCGGCGCAGACCTGCTGCCGGTATATGGTGATGTGTTTAAGATAGAGAACAAGAACGTCAATAAAGAATCCCTGTTTGAGCTGCAGTTCAGTCCAATAGTGCCCTATGGCACCCAATGGACCAAAGAGTATGGTATGGCGGCCACCGGGGGCACCGTGAATGGTAATCCGCCGTATTATACCAATTCCATGGCAGGCGTTACCAACCTGGTATATGTGCCTAAGTTCTATACTTACTACAAGGCCAGTCCCAATGCGGTAGACTATGATAAGAGAAGGGTATGGAACCTTACAGACTCACTGATCAACATCGCTAACAACGCGCCTTCAAAGCTTACCTATATCTGGAGCGCTCCATATACGCCTGATGTCTATAACCAAACGATCATGGGCCGCTGCGGCATGACGAAGTACCGGTGGGGAGATTCATGGAAAACCACTTCCCAATACCTGTACTCCAACTGTCCCAATAATGTGATCATTCTCCGTTTTGCAGATGTGCTGCTCATGTTTGCAGAAGCAGATTATAAAAAGAACGGGACTATCTCCGCAGAAGGTCTGGCAGCCATTAACCGCGTAAGGCAACGTGCCCGCGGCCTGGATGCTGCAGGTCAGCCTGTCACAGCAGCGCAAACACCTGGATTTAATGACTATACCGCGGCAGATATCACCATTGATGAAATACTGATGGAACGTGCCCGCGAGTTATGTTTTGAGTTCCAGCGCTGGTTTGACCTGGCTCGTACGGGTAAGTTCGAGACCTTCCTCAAAAAAACACGCGACCCGGCGGATACAAAGATCGTGAACACCGGAACCAGCTTTGACCCGGCAAAACATTACCTGTTCCCGATCCCGCAGTCGGAGATAGACCTATCCACCAACAAAGAGAACTTTAAACAAAATCCAAATTACTGATAATGCAAAAACGTGTTTTGATCAGACTGGCCCTATGTATGATGCTGCCGCTTTTCGTACAGGCGGCAAACAGGCAGCAACAGTATGATGTGGTAGTGTACGGCGGCACCGCATCCGGCGTTATGGCCGCCATCACTGCCGCCAGGGATGGCTTACAGGTAGCCCTTATAGAGCCTAAACAACATGTAGGCGGTATGGTATCCGGTGGTTTATCCGCTACAGACCTGGGCCGTAAAGATGTAATTGGCGGTTATGCAAAAGAGCTGTACCGGCGCTGTGGTAAATACTACGGCTTAAAAGATACGCTGGCCTGGTTCCCGGAACCGCATGTGGCAGAGCAAATGCTGAACGATATGCTCCATGAAGCCAAAGTGACCGTATTCCTGCAACACCGGCTCAAAGAAAAAGGCGGCGTGAAAAAGAAAGACGGCAGGATCACGGAGATCACCATGGAGAATGGCGCTGCCTTTACCGCAAAAGTATTCATTGATGCTACTTATGAGGGTGATCTCATGGCCTTTGCCGGCGTGTCCTATATCGTAGGCCGCGAAGCGCAAAAACAGTATGATGAATATTCCGCCGGTATCCGTGATGGCGCTGGTTTCCGTTCCGCCTATGAGAATGGCAAATTGCTGCCAGGCATATTACCGGCCGCTCCCGGTCATGTAGGCGATGGGGATAAGAAAACGCAGTCCTATAATTTCCGTCTTTCCCTCACCAATAACCCGGCTAATAAGGTACCCTATCCCAAACCCACGCAGTACGATCCGGTCCGTTATACGGAGCTGTATACGTCTACGATGGACGCTATCGAAAAGCTGGGTGCGGCAGCCGCTGCGGCCAAACTCTTTCCCGGTATGGGCAAGATCCCCAATAGTAAAGTAGACTTGAACTCCGCAGACTATGTAGGTGGCAACTGGGATTACCCGGATGGGTCTTATAAACGCCGCGCAGAGATCTGGCAGGACCATATCAACTACGTGATGGGTTATGTGTATTTCCTGGCCAATGATCCCCGTTTACCGGAAGCATTCCGCCAGGTATTTAACCAATGGGGTTTATCAAAAGACGAATTCACAGACAACAACAACTGGCCTTATGAGCTATATGTGCGCGAAGCCCGCCGTATGACCGGAGACTGGGTGATGGTCCAAAAGGATGTGGTGGAGGAGCTGCAGAAACCTGATCCCATTGGCCTGGGCTCTTATGGCCTGGATGTGCACCGCGTGCAGGGCTATGCCAATGAAAAAGGCATCCTTAAATACGAAGGTGGCCTGCAACGCACAGAGCCGGAACGTATGAAACACATCCCTTACCAGATCCCTTATCGTGTGCTGTTGCCAAAAAGAAAAGAGGCAGCCAATCTGCTGGTAACCGTATGTATCTCCGCCAGCCATGTGGTATATGCCACCATCCGTATGGAGCCGCAATACATGATCATGGGACAGGCCGCCGGCGAAGCAGCTGCCCTGGCAGTAAAAGGCAATAAAGCCGTACAGGATGTAGATACAAAAGCACTGGGCGCCGCACTGGCGGCACAGGGCGTTAAACTGGAATCAAAGATCAAATCCGTGAGCGACCTGCCCACACCCGCATCGATAGATTGATAGATAAAATGAGAGCTGCCCTTTTATTGGCGCTGTTCTGGCTGCCGGCCCATGCTGGCTGGTGGCCGGAACAAAAGCCACCGGAAACCATCGTCACCGTCCGTATCCAGCATACAACCGATATACGTGAAATGAACCTGGCACAGTCCATAACCGGACTGGCAGCACAGGCCCTTAACGAAGGCCTGTCCACAGAAGGCGTATGGATCCAGACCGCTAACCCGGATTACCAGCAATATTACCACGCGCTGGTTAAGCGCTTAAAGGCCAAAATGGCCGGCCAATTCAACGTCTGGCAACTGGTGGACCGCTATAAGATCAGGGGCATCATTAAAGGATATATCTTGTACGATGGCCGCCAGGCAGATAATTCCATCAACCTGGCCACTATATATGCAGCGTTGAAGAAAGGCATATTAGTAGATGTAAGCCAGGAAGCGCAGGCGCAAGCTAAAGGGCTGTCAAAACTCTTCGATGCTACCGCCGCTAACCTGGATGTCGCTGCTGTCAATGCATTACTGCCACAATTGAATAACCGGCTGCTGGTCATTGCCAATCCTGCATTCTCCAATAACCGGGATTATGCTATTGCGCATAAAAGCATGGTGTATTATGGGGTAGATAGTTTATTGAACACCATCCTTAATTGGGTAGCGCCCCTCTCTCCGGTAATTGGCTGGAACAAAGGAGAGGAGTTTAAACATATAGCGCCCTGTACCCGTTATGGCCTGATCAATACCGCGTCTGACTGGTGTATGAACTTAGCGCTGTTATCCATCCCTGCTGCAGGCCCGTTGCCACAGGTACGCTCGCTGAACCCGCGGACCATCAACTGGAAAAAGACCGGCAACTATCACGCTTTTGTAATGAGCGATGGCGATAATATGCAATGGGCTTTTAGCGGTTTCCTCCATGAAAGGGATTATTGGGCCAGCCCGGATAATGCGGTGATCCCTATGTCATTCACTACCTGCCTGGCCAATCTTTCCCAGGCCGGCAGCGATGTATATAACACACTGGTAAAGACCCAACCTGCGCACACCTCCGTGGTGGAGTACGGCGGCGGTTATTACTACCCGGACCTTTTTGCTCAGTCCCGCCCGGAGCCGGCAAAACTGCTCCGTCGTTATGCCGCCATGATCAATGAGCAAATGCAACGCAGCGGGGCTAAAGTATTCGGGTTCATTTGCCGTGATCTGAATAGCCCGGCAGCCATGGAGGCCTACCACATCTATGCGGAAGAAATAGACGGGCTTACGGGCATGATAGCCGTACAATACTCCCCTTATAACAGCGGCTATGGAAAGGTATTCTGGGTGAAGAACAAACAGGGGATAGAGATCCCCGTAGTAACCTGCAAATACCAGCTATGGGCCAATCTGCCAAAACCAGGCTCCGGTAATCCAACAGCGCTGGCCGGCTGGATCAATGAAGACAGCCGTTCATCTGGCAAGGATGATCCCGCCTTTAGCTGGACCATCGTACATGCATGGTCACGCTTTAGCGATAGTACCGGGCACCAGGGCCTCATAAAGGGCACAAAAACGGGCAACAGAGGCGTTACGCCTGTCCGCTGGACCAAAGACCAGATTGACCACAACACCCAACTGGTGTCACTGGAAGAGCTGTTATGGCGCATGCGTATGCAACATAACCCAACAGATACACGAAAGTTATTGACTACTATCTACCATGACTAAAGACACAAAAGCAAAACACTTACTGTCCATTCCTGTAATCGTTGCGGCCCTGGGGTATTTCGTGGATATCTACGACCTGCTGCTCTTCAGCATTGTGCGCATACCCAGCCTCAAAGCATTACAGGTAGCAGATAACCAGTTAATGGAGCAAGGTATGTACCTCATTAATATGCAAATGGCCGGTATGTTGCTGGGCGGCATATTATGGGGCGTGATAGGGGACAGGAAAGGCCGTTTGTCCGTATTATTCGGCTCCATCTTATTATACTCGCTGGCCAACATCATCAACGGTTTTGTTACCACCGTAGATCAATACGCCATGCTGCGTTTCGTCGCCGGCGTAGGCCTGGCAGGGGAGCTGGGCGCAGGTATTACCCTGGTAGCAGAGATCCTGCCAAAAGAGATACGCGGTTATGGCACTACCATCGTTGCCTCCGTAGGTGTGCTGGGCGCTGTGCTGGCGTATTTCGTAGCAGACCTCTTTAACTGGAAGATCGCCTATTTTATTGGCGGCGGACTAGGCCTGGCGCTATTGGTGCTGCGCTTTAATGTATTTGAGTCCGGCATTTTTAAACAGGTAAAACAGGAGAACAAACCGCGCGGTAATTTCTTCGCCCTCTTCCGTTCCCGTAAGATCTTTTTCAAATACCTGCGCTGTATTATGATAGGCTTGCCTATCTGGTTTGTGATCGGTATCCTCATCACCTTCTCACCGGAATTTGGTAAGGCCGTTGGCCTGGTGGAACCGGTACTGGCCGGTAAAGCCGTGATGTGCTGTTATATAGGCCTTTCATTAGGTGATATGAGCAGCGGCCTTTTAAGCCAGTACCTGCACAGCCGCCGCAAAGCGGTGCTGGTGTTCGTATTGCTCACCTGCCTGGCCATAGGCCTGTACCTGGTACAACGCACCCAAAGCGTCATGTTGTTCTACGCGCTTTGCCTGCTGCTGGGATATGCCATCGGCTATTGGGCATTGTTTGTTACCATTGCGGCGGAGCAATTTGGTACCAACCTGCGCGCCACCGTGGCCACTACGGTACCCAATTTTGTACGCGGTAGCGTGAACATATTTACGCCGGCTTTCCTGCTGTTAAAAACGCATACCGGTATTACCGGCGCGGCCGGTATTGTAGGTATTACCACCATAACGCTCGCATTGCTGGCGGTATGGAAAATGGAAGAAACCTTTTCCAAAGACCTGAACTATTCAGAATAAAAAGCATCATCATGATAAAGAAACATCTATCGCTGCTGGCGCTGGCCATTACGGTGGCAATAGCGGCCAGGGCGCAACAGGTATATGACATATGTATCTATGGCGGTACTTCCGGCGGCGTAATAGCTGCCTATACCGCAAAGAAAATGGGTAAATCGGTATTACTGGTAGAGCCGGGCCGGCGCCTGGGCGGCATGTCCTCCGGTGGCCTTGGGTATACTGATATTGGCAACAAATACGCGGTAACCGGTCTGGGCCTGGATTTTTACCGCCGGGTAGGCCGTCATTACGGCCAGTTCGAAGCCTGGATCTTTGAGCCGCATGTGGCGGAAGATGTGTTTATGCAATACATCCACGAGGCGAATGTGCCGGTGCTGCTCGAATCCCGGATCGTATCTGCGGAGAAAAAGAATGGTATCATCCAAACAATAAAGCTGGAGAACCCGGCTACGAAAAAGATCACGGATGTCCGCGCGGCTATTTTTATCGATTGTTCCTATGAAGGTGACCTGATGGCAAAAGCCGGCGTATCTTATATGGTTGGGAGGGAGGCTTCCTCAGTGTATAATGAATCTTATAACGGTGTACAGGTACAGCCGCCTGCCGTTCCGCAGCATGGCAACCAGGTACCCGATGGCGTAGACCCGTATAAGATACCCGGCAACCCATCCAGCGGGCTGTTATGGGGTATCAGTAACGCAAAGCTGGCGCCCATTGGCAGCGGCGATAAACACGTGCAGGCCTATAATTTCCGGATCTGTCTCACCAACGATCCGGCTAACCGTATTCCCATCACCCGTCCGGAAGATTATGATCCATCCCGGTACGAACTGCTGCCGCGTTACATTGCCCGCCTGCATACGCAGAACGATATCCGCGAGATCCTGAAGTTTGACCTGATGCCTAATCACAAAACAGATATCAACAACGGCGGCGGTTTCTCCACAGATATGATAGGCATGAACTGGGACTACCCGGAAGGCGATTATGCCACCCGTGCGCGTATACAAAAACAGCATGAGCTGTATAACAAGGGGCTGCTCTACTTTATTGGCCACGATCCCCGCATCCCGGACAGCATCCGCCTGTTTATGCTGGATTGGGGTTATCCTAAAGATGAATACCAGGATAATGGCAACTGGAGCCCGCAAATGTACATCCGCGAAGCCCGCCGTATGATAGGCGCATACGTAATGACGCAATCCAACTGCGAACGCAAAGAAATTGTACAGGATGGTATTGGCATGGCGGCCTACGGCATGGACTCTCATAATACGCAGCGCCTGGTCATGAACGGCATGGTCAAGAATGAGGGAGATGTAGAAAAAGGCGGGGCAGGGCCTTATCCTATTGCCTATCGCGCGCTTACCCCCAAAGAAAGCGAGTGTAAGAACCTGCTGGTACCGGTATGTTTATCTGCCAGCCATATCGGTTACGGTTCTATCCGTATGGAGCCGGTATTTATGGTGCTGGGTCAGTCCGCCGCCATTGCCGCCAGTTATGCAATAGACGCACATAGCTCCGTACAGCAGGTAAATGTGCCTAAGTTACAGGCCTTCCTGGCGGCCAACCCATTGATGAACGGCGCCACGCCGGAAATACTGGTGGATAATGACGATAGTGCGCATGTACAGGTGACCGGTAAATGGTCCCTGAAAAAAGGTGGTACCTATGGGCCTTCTGCCCATTACTCCGCTGTTAATAAGGAGCCTAAATCAATAAAATTCATTCCTGCCATAAAAAAGGCCGGTAGCTACGATATATACACATATGTGCTGCCTAAGATGAATGATCTTGCACCAACTACCGCTGTTACGCTGTCGGATGGCCAACACGAAAAAGAAGTATTGATCAACATGAAGGAGATCACTGTAAACGGGCAAACCACGGGTGAATGGGTACACCTGGGGAAAATGAGCTTACCGGCAGGTAATACTGCCAGCGTGACCATCTCTAACAAAAACGCCACCGGCGTGGTAGTAGCGGATGGCGTGTTGTTTATACCAGCTGAAAAATAAGGCTAACGTTTAGTGTGTGCCTGCACTTTTGCCAGCAGACTGCCTTTTTCATAGCCCACCCAGGTATCCAGTATTTTCCCCTCGGGGGAGATCATTACATAATGAGGTATGCCATTGATCCCGTACCGGGCGGCAATACCTGCCATACCCTTGCCATCACTTAGGTTTATCCAGGTGATGGCTTCTCTTTCAGAGCCTGCTTTCCAAACCTGTTTTTTTGTATCTACATTCAGGCTGATAACGGTTAGCTGATCCTTCAGGGAGTCTGATAGTTGCTTCAGTTCCGGCATAGCCATAATACAGGGGCCGCAGCCGTCGCTCCAGAAATCCAGCAACAGGTATTTGCCTTTGTAATCTGCCAGGTGGTGTAGCTTGCCCTGCAGGTCCTTAAAATCAGCGTCTGCCAGCGCTTCTCCTTTTTTCACCACCACCGGGGGGTATAGTAACACGTATACCTCCTGGCCTGTGACACTGGCCCGCTGCTGTTTGTTAAGACGCTTGTATAAAATAATGGCCTGTTCCCGCAAAGCTGGCTTGTCCCCATATTTGGCGTCTATGGCAACATTTTTCAGCTTCTTCAGCCAGATGGTGGAAACGGCCGTTTGCTGCATGATGGCGATCTCCCTGGTTTCGATCTGGGTAGAGACGGCGCTGCTCTTCGCGTCTACGGAATCTATGGCCGCTTTCAGCTGTTTCTTCCGTTCGGGGCTTATATTATCTTTAAGTATTTCTCTAAACAATTGTTTGCGTACAATGGTCAATTGCTGCCATTGATCCAGGTAGGCAGCAGTAGCGGCAGTATAATGGGTCACTTCCTGTTGTTCTTTCACCGGGCTTTCTACCTGCCAGGTCTTTACGAGCTTGTTATGGCCACTTATTTTTATAACAGCGCCGGGGGCTACCCATACGTCCAGCCACACAGAAGGGAACTCCTCGCTGTTTCCCATGATCATAAAAAGAGCGGTTTCATCCGTGCTGCCGGTAAAGGAAAATGCCCCGTTTTTAATGGTGTCTGAACTGACGGTGGTTAATACGTTGCCATCGTTCCGCAAAAGGGAAATAATAGTGCTGTCCGGTATGCCGGTCAATTGACCGGTGATGGTATACTTTCCTTGTGCATAGGCGCCTGTGGCAAAAAGCAGGGATACGAAAAGGGAGCTGATGAGTTTCATGAACTAAATATAACACATTACCCTAACGCCTGTATTTTCTGGGTAATGATCTTTTGATCAGCGGTGGATTTAGCCATTTGCAAGGCCTTTTCAAAATGCTGCCGGGCCTTGTTATTATCTACGCCGGTATACAATTCCCCCAGCAGGGAATAATACAGATGATGATTGTCCAGCTGCAGTTTCTCCGCCTCTACAATGGCTTCTGCTTTTCCGTTGGCTTTAGAAAGGGCAAAGGTGCGGTTCAGCGCCGCCATAGGGGAGTATTCCAGTTGTAGAAGATGGTTGTACAGCTGCAGGATCTGCTCCCATTTCTCAGTGGTATCTTCCTTAATGGTATGCCAGTAAGCAATACCGGCTTCCAGGTGGTATTTGGAGAGCTCATTGCCTTGCGAGGCCATATTCAGGTAATATTCGCCCTGCATGATCAGCTGGTGATCCCACAGGCTTGTATCCTGGTCATTATACAATACGGTCTCGCCGCTGGCATCTGTACGCGCCTCAAACCGGGACGACTGGAAACACATCAGCGAAAGCAGCGCGTTTACTGGCGGCAGGTTAGTGCTGGGATTCTCCAATAGCAGAATGGTAAGCCGCATGGCTTCCATACAAAGGTCTTTGCGTAAAACGGTATTCTGACTGGCGGAGTAGTATCCTTCGTTAAACAGCAGGTACAGGGTGCGCAGCACCATCTCCAGCCGTTTATTGATCTCTGCTTTACCAGGAAAGGCAATGGCGATATTTTCTTCCCGCAGTTTTTCCTTAGCACGGAACAGGCGTTTGTTGATGGTCTCCTTATTCGTTAAAAAAGCGTCGGCAATTTCCTCTATCCCAAAACCGCAAAGGATGCGTAGGGCCAGGCCTATCTGCGATTCTGCGGGAATGGAGGGATGGCATACCGCAAACATCATCTGCAGCTGGCTGTCCCGTATATTCTCATCAGAGAGGTCTATATCAGTATCAGGGATCTCCTGTTCCGGGGTAATGAGCAGTTTCGCGGTTTTTTGGTGTACCGCCTCATGTTTAAGCAGGTTCTTTGCTTTGTTTTTGGCTACGGTATATAACCAGGCCACGGGATTTTCCGGCAGCCCCTTCAGTCCCCAGGTTTCCGTAGCGGTAAGGAAGGTATCGCTTACAATATCTTCCGCTATCTCCATATGCACAAAGCCAAAGTGTTTACACAACACAGCGGCGATCTTCCGGTATTCTGTCCGGAACAGGTTGGGGATCAGTTCGTTTCCTTCCATAAAACTAAAAGCCTTTGTAATACCATAAAGATAGTATTACAAAGGCTTTTTATTACTACATCAATGGGCTGATCTCCCGTACTTCTACGCTGCCGCCAAAATTAAAGATGGGGCATCCCTTGGCCATTTCTGACGCTTCCTCCAGGGATTCCGCTTTTACTATCGTATAGCCGCCTATACTTTCCTTCACCTCTGTATAGGGCCCGTCCGTAACAAGATTGGCGCCACGTACCACCGCGCCGGTACGCTCCAGGCGGTTGCCGCGGTCTGCCAGCTTCTGCTGTGCGGCAATACCGCCAATCCAATCCATCCAGCGTTTGGTCATTGCCTGCATCTCTTCAGGTGAAACCTGGGGCATATTCAAATAATCTGCTCTGAATACAAAAAGGAAGTCTTTCATCTTGTTAAGGTTTTAATGTTTTAATATCAAATAACAACCACACTACAACCTCACTTAGCGGAATTGGACAACTCCGGCAAAATATTTTCTGTGTTTGCAAAATAATATTAAAAATCAATTCATTACCCTTAAAAGATAGGTGAATCAGCCTGCCCTCAACCTAGTTCTTAGCAAACTCGCCGGATGCCTTGAACGTCACTTCATCACTCAGCAGGGGAGCGCCAAACTTACTGCCAAACCCCAATACAGAGCGTTTAATGTACCGCTGGCTATAAATCCTGCGCTGGGCTGGTTGGTCTGCGGGTTGGTAACCGTGCCGCGGTACTGCAGGTCAAATGTTACCGATTTGGTCACGCCATGCAGCGTCATGTTCCCGGTTAGCGTGTAGTGGCCTTTATCCATGCACAGGGCTGGGGTAGACAATAAGTAGGTCTGCGCCAAGTAAAAAATTATAATTTTAGCCTGTCAAATACAGCTGCAAACATGTCCGGACAGTTTCTCACACACCTGAAGAATAGGGTTCCATCTTTCACACCGGCGGAACTGGAGGAGGTAATGGCCGCTTTCAGCATGAAAAAGGTCAAAAAGAAACAATTCATCATCCAGCCGGAGTTTGTGGCCAAATACCGTAATTATGTGCTGGAGGGCGCCTTCAGGGCCTATGTAATAGACGAAAAAGGAGAAGACCATACCATTCAGCTGGCCATAGAAGATTGGTGGATCTCTGACTACAATAGCTATGTATTCCAGCAGCCGGCTACCATGTTTGTTGTCGCGCTGGAAGACAGTACCATCCTGCAGATAGATTACGAAAGCGAAAAAAGGCTCAAAGCGGTCAATCATAAATATGAAACGCTGTTCCGTATCATGGCGGAACGTTCCGCCGCCTACCAGCAGCGCCGGGTGATCGCCAACCTCACACAATCCGCAGAAGAACGGTATACCCTGTTCCTTGAAAAATATCCGCAAATGGTGCTGCGGGTTCCCCAATACGCGCTGGCCTCTTACCTGGGCATGACCACAGAATTCCTCTCCCGTATCCGCAACAATAAACTGAAGAAAAAAGGTTGAACTACATCAACCATATTTCCTGATCTGGTTCATTTTTAATGGCTGCCATTCCCGGCAACTTTGCAATAGAAACTCAAACAAAAAAGCAAAGATCATGTCAGGAAAATTAAATAATAAGGTAGCCGTAATTACAGGCGGCAATAGTGGTATCGGTTTGGCAACAGCTAAGCTGTTTGCGGCACAGGGCGCTAAAGTAGCCATTACCGGCCGGCGTCAGGATGCGCTGGATAAAGCGGTGGCCGCCATAGGCCATGGCGCTATTGGTGTACAGGGCGATGTGGCCAATCTGAAAGATATTGACCGCTTATATAAGACCGTGCAGGAGAAATTGGGTAAGGTGGATGTGCTGATCGCCAATGCGGCAGTATATGTATTAGGCGCGCTGGGCGATTTTTCAGAAGAGATGTTCGATAAAGTGAGCGATATCAACTTCAAAGGCGCTTTCTTCACCGTAACAAAATCATTGCCCTATCTGAATGATGGCGCTTCTATTGTGCTGGTATCCTCCGTGGTAGCAGATATGGGCGTAGCTAACCATGCGGTGTATGCAGCCTCCAAAGCGGCGGTGCGCTCATTGGCCCGCAGTTTTTCCGCAGAGCTTATCGGCCGTAAGATCCGCGTAAATGTGCTTACCCCCGGCCCGGTAGATACCCCGGTATTTGATACGGTAGCTGCTTCCAAAGAGGAAGCCCTCGCTATGCGCGATGGGATGGGCGAGTTCACGCCCCTTAAACGGGTAGGTACGCCGGAAGAGCTGGCCAATGCAGCCCTGTACCTGGCCTCAGATGAATCAGCCTTTATGGTAGGCGCAGAGCTGCTGATAGCAGGCGGCCTGGGTTCCCTGTAACTAAGGCGCCATCCGGATACTGACCGCATGACTGTTCCTTAATTTGACAGCCTGCGCATGCGTAGCCGGCGGCAGCAATTGCACGTCCTCTATGCTGGCACTGTCCACATCATCCAGGAAAAGTGCATACCTGCCGTCTGGCTGCTCATACCGGAAGGAACACTGGTGGATGCTAAGCCCTTTTACATGCCGTGCCCACAGGCCATAGGAGGGCTGTACCTTCAGATCGCCAATATTATACTGGCCTACGCCCAGCTCTGGCGGTGATTGCAGCGTATCTGCCGCGGGATGCCCGCCTTTATCCGTGATATGTACATCGGTAAACGATACGTTGGTAATATAACCGGTATGCCGTCCGTCCGGCAACCTGAAATCCAGCCCGCCATTTACTGCTGCTGCATCCGGCAGCGCATAACCGGCAATGATAGAAGTGGCTTTTTTCTGAGTGCCATCATAAGCTTTCCACCGGTCGCCCCGGAATGAGCTGCCGCCATATACTTCCGAAATATCTATACCATTGATAAGGATGTTTTCCACCTGGCCAATGGCCACATTCCGGATCAGCAGCTCATTATGTTTTCGGCCATCTTCCGTAAACGCATATTTACCGGCTTTTGCGCCCAATATGCGGCCCCTGTTAGAGATAGAGATAAAGAACGGGGCAGTGGTCCGCAACATCCTGGAGCGGGAGTGGATGGGGCCTGTATGCCCGCAGTTAAGATGTATATCCTTTACGTGCGCGCCATCATTGGTGGAGATGGAGAAGCCTGCTTTATTGGCGCCCAGTACATAGATATTATCTACGCAGATATCCATAATATCATCCGCTGTTTCAGATCCTACCTGGAACAGGTTACAGTTCGTATCCCCGATCACGTTACGTACCCGGTAATGACGGGCAGGCCGGGTGAAACCCAGTGAGCAATCCGATCCCGGTTTTATGATATCATCCGCGCTTACCCTGGAGTAGATATTGGTCACCGTTACCTCGTTACAGGCCATAAAATCAAAAATATCGCGGGCATTGGAAGGATTATCCTTTCCCAGCCAGGTATCGTGCATAGAGATCGTATCTGTGCCGGTGGCCAGCAGTACAAAATGACCAGCCTGGTCTATATGCAGCATATTGTCCGTATCGGTAGGGCCGTTTATATAAAAGGGAACATCCTTAAGGGAATCATACCACAGATCATGCGGGCGGTATAAACCACCTATCTCCAGGTTGGTGCATAGTTTTAGCACAAACATTTTGTCTGCCCGGCTATCAGGTGCATTGTTCATCACCTTATCGCCCGTTACCAGGTTCTTATTACCGCTGATGCGGCCATTGCCAATGATCTTTACATTATCCAGCCGTTCGCCAAAGAACATGGCATTCCGGAAATAATGATGGCCCACATCCTGTTTGGTAAGATAGTTCTCCGGATCCGCATAAGGACCAATGTCTGTAGGGGAGAGGCCGGAGCGGTACCGCCAGTCGCTGAACCAGGTGGTCTCCGGCGCATCAGCGCCTTTCAGCGATTTGATGGTTGCGTCTTTATCTATATACAACCATACATTGCTTTGCAGGTGAACGGTCCGTACATTATAGACGCCTTTACTGAAAAGCAAAGTACCGCCGCCTATGCTGTGCAGGTAACTGATAGCAGTATTGATCTGCGCCGTATTATCCTCTCCATCCGCCCCACTGGCGCCAAAACGTTTGATATCCAGCGGCCCGCTATGATAATAAACAGCGTTAGAATATCCTTTACGCGGCCCATCCTTTACCTGCAAACGAAAGCTGTACAGCTGCGCCGGCCGGAGCCCACGGATCTGCGCCTGGCCATTGTCAGCCTGTGTAGCAGTCCTTACCCAATGCCGGCCGCTGTCTGTAGATTGCTGCAATTTTACCATGCCTTTGCCTGCTGTCCACCGGAGATGAACGTCTGCAGTTTCGTGGTAAGGCGTGCGCTTATCCGGTACCCGTTCCAGGTCGCTGATCGTGCGGACAGCCATTAAGCTAACGCTGACGGGTGCGCTCTGTAACCTGTCTGGTTGCGAAGTGGTATAACTGGCACGGATCGTATAAGCGCCCGGTTTAGTAAGTGTAACGTTTTTTATCAACAGCAATACATCCGTGCCATTGGCCGGCCGGAGATCGAGATGCTGCAATGTAACCAACTGGCCGCCATCGCTGCCGGGTGTAATCGTCGCGTTGCCTACCCGGGTATAGGGGTATCCAATACCGGTACGGCCAATGGACTGTGTGGCCAGGTCCTTTAACAGCACAGTACCCCGGCCAATCACATTCACCATCGTATGCTCCATCGTAGCAATGACGCCCGGCGGCAGGTATAGCTGTACGGTAACATCCGGACTGCGTTGCCCGGCGGTAAAATGGAGCGTAATGTCTTGCGGGGTATTAAGGGTGATGGCAGGCCGCGTTGCGGTGAGCGTGCCGCCCAGGGCCATTGCTTGTACCAGCACATAATAACTTTTCACTCCCGGATGATGATTGGCGGTAGGTTGTGTTACCAGCCGGTCTCCCGTTACCAGCGGGCCGGCTGCTTTAGGTGTACCATGGGCATCCGTTACAGTATATCCATCTCCCATCTCCTGTAACAAGGCTTCCACTGTTGTAATAGTGCTTACCAGGCCGCTATCTTCCGGCGTATCCACCGTATACCGGTAAGTACGGCCGCTAACGACCACCACGGTATCATTAGAGATACGGGCAATATGTGGGCCTCCATATCCAGGTACATAAAAAGCCTCCGCAGTGAGGGTAATACATAGCAGCGCCATAAGGACCAGCCGGCGCAGGAGCGTTAGTCTCATTAGAAAGTATTATTGATGATGACGTGGCGTGTAACTATTCACACGATAATTACCGCATTATTTTCCAGAAAGGAATTTCCCTTCTCGTAGTAAATCCTAAGTGTTCATACAGGCGTATCGCCCGCTCATTGGTGCTCAGCACATGCAGGAAGGGGACGCGTCCCTGCGCATAGATATTATTGCTGACATGGATCATCAGCTGCTGCGCCAGTCCCTTCCCGGTAAAGTCCGGATGGGTGCATACCGCGCTGATCTCCGTAAGCCCTGTCATCCGCATCCGTTCCCCGGCTATTGCCACCAGTTGACCGTTGTTGCGTATACCATAATAGCTACCCAACAACGGCGTATTAAGCAGAAAGTATCCTGGCTGTATGCTGTTGATAAATGTAAACATCTCCGGCCGTTCTTCTTCTGTTAGCCGTACGATCTCCGCCGGTTCTTTTGGCGGCACTGTATGTAGCTGATGACAAACCATCTGCGCGCAATCCAGCCGTGCCTGTACGGACCAGTGGGAGGGAAGGGGCGGCAGATCGCCTACCACAAATACCGGCTCTTCACTGTTTACCCAGGGTTGAATGTTCTCCAACGGGTTACTGGCCTCCCGGTCACAGCCCACAAAAGACAGTACATCGGCAGGATACCGTTGCGCGGTCGTTGTGCCCATGGCCAGGGCGCGATGAGTGGTCTGTAAGGAATGCCATACAGGGTTGTCCAGTAATGTCAGGTCTTGCGCTGTCATATAGGTCTGTCATTTATCAGCAGCGGGCACCATCTGGGCAGACAGGTCCGGTGTTGGCATATCTTTGTCCAGCGGGAACATGGGCCGCTGGATCCGGTGGTAAGGCAGGCGCTCCAGGTCCTGGTCCACGCCGCCGGGCGTAAGCGCCAGCAGCCAGTCGGCCCGCATGGCATACAGTTCCGGCTCCAGGTAACCTATTTTCACCACTACAATATCCGCCTTCCGTGGTTGTAATCCCAGCCTGGTGAAATCGATCTCTTTATGATAAGGTTTACGTTTCTGCGTAACGATCACAGATACGCTGCCTACTTTTACCACTACTTCCACTTCCGCGTCCCTATCGCCTTTTTCTATGGCGGTAACGGTGCCAACCAGGTGCACTGGCGGGGCGTAACGGGCGTCTACAATACCGCCGGCATAACCGTCCACTTTACCGCCCACGCCAACAGCTATGGCCTTTTTTACCAGTTCAGGACCGGGGATGGAAGCATATATCAACGAAGGTCCGTTTTCTTTTTTAAACTCCGCACGGGCCAGTATCTGGGTAATGGTCCAGGTCACATCACCTGCGCCGCCGGCAGTGGGGTTATCGCCGGAGTCGCTAATAAAGAAAGGGTGTTTATCACTGGCCAGCGCTTTGGCCAGGCACTCATCCAGCGAGCCGGTGGGCGCTACAAATTCATAACGGCTGCGGGCTTCCCAGAAACGTTTGGCCAGCTGCTCCGCCGTCTGGGCCACTTTTTCCTTATCATCCCCGGTTACCATGACTACGGCGTGGTTACGCGGTTCATCTGCCCAGGCATAGCCCACCCAAATGGCCGCGTCAATAATACCTTCCTGTTTGGAGGCCGGTGCTACCGCCTGGTATACGCTTTTGCCGGGTTCTATCCGGGTGCTGGTCTTTTCGCCAGGCAACAGGATGGGGATGGGGATCCAGGCTTTATATGCCGGTTTCCCTTTACCGCTTTCCAGTCTGTTCAGCAGGTTCTCTACCGCGCGCTGTTTGGTCTCCATGGCGTCTTCATGAGGCGCCATCCGGTAACAGGTAATAAGGTCCGTATTTTGAGCCAGCCGCCAGGATACATTGCCATGCAGGTCCATGGAAGTGGAGATCAGTACATCTTTTCCTATCACTTCCCGTATGCGGGTAATAAAATCGCCTTCCGGATCGTCCAGCCCTACTACGCTCATAGCCCCATGGATATCAAAGAAAAGCCCGTCGTAAGGGCCATTCTTCTTTAAGGCCTCCAGCGACTGTTTTACCAGTGACTCATATGCTTCGCGGGTAACCGCGCCGCCAGGCAGGGACCGCCCCATAACAGCCGGCAGCCATACGGCCCGGTTGCGCAGCGGTGCATCTGCCTTAAAGAAAGGGTAGGAAGTAAAGATCTGCTCCCCATACTTGGCATGAAAAGCCGCTTCATTCGTGGTAGCCGGTGAGAATGTGCTCGATTCTATGGCCAGCCCCGTGATCGCTATGCGGGGCAACCGCGCAGCCACCAGGGTGTGTATCGTTAAACAGCAGGTGACGATCAGGAAGAAGGTGGATCTCATAGTAGCATATTTGGTTGAGTGCCGTTTAAAATAACTAAAAAACACGGGTTTTCATAATGGCGTTTATAACTGCGAAAGCCACAGGTCCACAGACAATGCACCGCTGCCTTTGATGATAATGACCAGCAGTATCACCAGCAGCAATACAAAGTACTCAATACCTTCTCCGTTTTTCTTGCCAAACCAATTTAGCATCCAGCCATCTTTAACATGCGTCATCATGGCCCCGGTAAAGATGATAAAATGACCAACGGCGGCTGCACGTCCGGCAAAACCTATCAACAGCGCTATACTGCCTAACGATTGGCCCAGTATGATCATATAGGCCACTACCATGGGTATCTTCCTGTCCGTTAATTGTACCAGGGCGCCCTTAAATCCCGGGCCATCATACCAGCCCATTAATTTCTGCATGCCATAAGGGAAGATGATCACGCCCGCGGTGATCCTGAGCAGGGTCCAGATATAGTCAGGCGTTGTTTGCAGCAACTGCTGTAGCATATGTATGGGTGTTTTTAAGCGGGCGGATTGCAGCCGCTTTAGTAGGTAAATGTAAAACACCCGGAAGGATTTTTAAGTAAGGTCTTAAGGGATGCTTGTGCTATTTTTGCGGCAAATGATCACCAATTGAACGCAGAAGAAAAGAACATTTCAATAGAAGACCGGCTGGTAGCTTGTTTGATAGGTGGTGCAATCGGTGATGCCTGGGGCAGCGCTTTTGAAAATCAGCCGAAGGTAGATAACCGGAAAACGTTTTACTGGGCGCCTCCAAAGGAACCCATCCGCGAATGGGCCTTTACAGACGATACACAGCTTACAATGGCTACCTGCGAGGCCCTGCTGGAAAACAAGATGGTTAGCCCGGAGATCTTGGCCCGTTATTTTGTTAAATATTACCGGCAGCGCCGCCTGAGTGGTTTAGGCGCCAGTACCCTTAAAGCGATCCGGGAACTGGAAGCCGGTGTGCATTGGAGCCAGGTAGGCCGTTCCGGGGAATATGCTGCAGGAAATGGCGCAGCTATGCGGATAGCTCCCTTTGCTTTTCAAACAAACCTGTCCAGGGAAGACCTCAGGCAGTTATGCCGTATCACGCACCGGAATGAAGAGGCCTATGTAGGCGCTCTGGCCGTAGTACTGGCTATCCGGGCAGCTATAGCAGGGACCTGGGATGGAAGCAATAACCTGTTGGAAATCATTATCCCGCAATTACCTGATACCCTGGTAAGGGACCGGTTTATTACCATAAATGAGCGCAATGCCAGCATAGCAGATATCGCCACGCTGGGAACGGATGGTTATGTGGTGAATGCTATTCCTTTCGCCATTTTTGCTGCTTCGCGGGTAAAGGGTGGCGAGGACATGTACGGTATGTTCCAATCTGTTATTGAGGCGGGAGGTGATACGGATACAAACGCATCCATTGCCGGTCAGATAGCAGGGGCGCTTGTCGGCATGGAAGGCATCCCCGTTGATTTAATTGAAAAAATGACAGATTTGGACGATTTCGACCGGTTGATAGAGATAGTGGACCGAATGCGGAATTATGTTAGCTAAGCGCCGGTATCCATTCATTATCATTAGTTTGGCTATTTCAACTGATGATACAACTCCCACGAATTCCTTTCCACCCAGTTATGCGCCAGCTTATTATCCCTGATCTCCCATACCGCGGTCCCCAACAGCTCTACCGGTTTCTGATTGGGCGCCAGACCCAGCATACCATTATGGATCCCCGTCAGCTTCCAGCGGGATACCACCCGGGTACCGTCTTTACTCTCAAAAATATCCAGGGTCTCTAAATTGGCATTATGGATGGTTTGCAGGAATTGATGCACCCATTGTTTAAAATTATCCCGGCCTTTGATCTGTGTGCCGGCATTAGTAATGGTAAAATCTTCCACCATCAGTTCATCGATCAGATCCAGATTATAAGGGTGGCTCCATACGTTGTTCCAGAAATGAAGCACTTTCTCAACCGGCGTTAAGGCCGCTAAATTCAATTGTTCACTCATGATCTTATGTTTGGCCGCGCGATCACCGCACTGGCAGTAAATAATATAAATACGGCACAAAGGTATCGGGGTTTTCCGATATATTGATGTGGTTATTGTAATGAGATTGTAAACAATATCGGGCAAATCCGATAAATCATAAACTGCTGTTGATAACCAATATGATATAACTTGAAATAACTTGCATCACCTATGAACATGGACCGCCATTGCCTCCAGCTACATTTGCCTCAGGGAATGCCTATTGTCCCTTTAAACCAGAAAAATGCTGAATGTTATGAACAGACTATTTTCCACCGCCCTGTTACTGTTGTCCATGTACCACGCGCCGGTAAATGCGCAAACCATCTTTGTAGATCCCGTTAATGGCAAAGACAGCCAGGCAGGCAGCGCTGGCAAGCCAATGGCCACCTTAGCCGAAGCCGTGGCGGCCGCCAATGCCTTCTCCGGAAAAGAACCGGTAACCATTAAACTGCAACCTGGCCTGTACATGCTTACAGACAAACTTACCCTCCGGCTGCCTGCCACCCGCACAAAAGGCCTTCGCTATGTTATAGAAGCGGCCATTATGCCGGATGATACCGCCTGGCGGCCGGAGAAAATGCCCGTGATCCAGTCTGTGTCTGGCATTAATTTCTCCACCGGTTTCCAGCATGCCGTAGGTTTCCTGGTGCAAACGGAGGATGTTAGTTTCCGGGGCCTTAAATTCGCTGGCAATGCCAATCCCGCCGTTAATTATTATTACCCCATCAACAAAAAGGATTCCCTGATAGGCGGCCTGGAGGTATCGCAATGTTATTTTTCCGGCAACCGTTATGGCGCGCCCATACAAGGCGCCGTATGGTCCCAGGGGCCTAATACCGTTATAGATCACTGCGTTTTCTATAATTGTAAGAATGCCTTATTGTTCTTTAAACAGGTAGAAGGCTTCTCCGTTACCAATACCGTCATCTATGGGGCCTATGAATCTGCCATGTGGGTATGGCTGCAGAACGGACAGTTTACATTCCGTAATAACATGGTGGCCAACTGTCCTTATTTCTGGGTCATTGCGCCGGACAGCCAGCCTAAAACCCGCTTTGAGCATTCGCAATTCCTGAATGTGGGACAATACGCAGGCAACTCTATAACAATGGAGATAACGCCCGCTAAAGACGTTGTCTTTAATATGGTAGATGTAAAGCGTTTGAACAACGTGGACGTATTGGCGGCAAAAGAGCCTTCACAGGCAGAGATACCCGGTTTCTCAGCTAACTATGCCAATGGGGCAGGTTTATTTAAAATAAAGCACTAAGGGGGGAACTATTGATGCACGTGCAGCACGCGGTTGCCCAGGCAGCTGGCGGCTGCACATTTTTTAGGGCCATCTTCACAGCTGGCAAAGCGCCCATGCTACCAGCGCGCCGGTCAGCGTATTTAAAAAGTTCACGGTATCGTTACCTATATAATGTTTACGTTCAAACGCCGCGCCCAGTATAGAATCTACCAGCGTTCCAATTATACCGGCAATGGTCACATAAACAAGGGTAATGTTAAAACGGGTAGCCAGTGCATACAGCACTGCTATCACCAAAGCACCAGCGGCGCCCAGTAAGGTGCCTTCCAGGCTTATTACGCCATCCAGGCCCGCAGGTTCTTTTTTAAAGCTCAGGATATTATAGGCGCGCCGCCCATATACCATACCCAACTCAGAAGATAGGGTATCCGCGGTGGCCGCCGCCATACTGGCTGCCAGCATTAGCGTATACAGGGTTTGGTGTAATGGATCCGCCAATGCGATCAGGCCCAATACCGCCGCTACGCCGCCATTGGCAAATACCTGGCTGGCCTTCCGCGTTTGCGGATGCGCGCCATTTGCATGCAAGTTTGCTTTCAGTGCCTTTTTATGCGAAGTGGCCAGTACGCCCATGATAAAGAAGGAGAACAGCAGCAGCACGCCGGTGTAGCCCGTGCCAAGGAAGATCACCAGCCCGGTTAGTCCCGCGGCCAGCGCCGCCGGAACAGAGAGTTTGCGGGTCTTGATGCAAAGCGCCATAACGATCAGCAGCAATGCCAGTACGATCAGGATATGTGTTGTGTAGGATAAAGTCATGTTATTGTTTCTTCCACGTGATCTTATAAACCAGTAGGAAATATAAGACGGAAAGTGGTACAATGTACAAAATGCCATACCAGTAATTTGTATAATACGACCAGCTGACGAAGGTATAGCTTACCGAAAAATAGCTCACTATAATCTCGTGCAGCAGTTCCGCATAGAGTGCCATATTCAAACCGAGGATCAAAAGAAATGTAAAAAATACGCTTTGCCGTAGGCTAGGTGATAGCGCAATAGATGAGAACAGCACCAGGAAAAGGATGCTCCACAGGTATGGCGATAAACTATATAAGAAATATGTGTGATCAGCATAATAGTGCCGTATCAATTCGATAACGAGCGTTACCGCCAATAAACAGCCTATACCTGCTGCAATGATATTAGCAGTGGCCAGGTAGCGCTTCCGCTGATGGTTATAGCTGCGGGAAAAAATACAAATAATAAGAAAGACCAGGGTGGAGGCACCGTAAGCGACTAATAGGCGCCATAGCACTTTATACGTGTAATAGAGAATCGCATTCATAGGTATAAATATCCCGAAATATAATCCAGAAGATCGTGAAATACACAAAAACTCATAACGGAGTTTTTCAGTCCTTAAAAAAAGGGAGGCCAATCCTGGCCTCCCCTTTTTTATCAATCATCATTCAATCGCTTACAGCTTAATAAACCGCTGGGTAACCTTACTATCAGTAGGAGACTTGATAATATAAGTTCCTGCGGGCAGTTTGCTCACATTCAGCGTAGCATTGGTAGACCTCATCTGTGTTACCTGACCGGAAGCTACATTGGTCACGTTGAACAGGCCATCTTTCTGAACGCCTTTTATTTTCAGCGTAGCAGAAGTCGGGTTCGGATACACACTAAACGCATTTGCCTGCGGCATTTTCAAACTAGCAGAAGTAAACTCCATCCAGTTGAAATTCCAATCCGGGCCGCTGGCAAAAACGCGCAGGGTCTGGTGGCCGGCTGCCAGGTTTACGGTCGTATTAACCGTTACCCAGTTCTGCCATCCATTGGTGCTGGCCAGGTTTACAGTAGCCAGGGTAGCGCCGCCTGCCTGCAGCTGTAATTGGCTGCCTGCGGCTGCGTTACAGGCTATACGCAGGTCTACATTGTAGGTGCCTGCTGCGCTTACGATCACGTCATAATCCATCCAGTCGCCGGTACCTATCCAACCTACGTCCTGTCCGCCGCCTGCGTCTGCGGTGCCTTCCTTACCTACATCGCTGGCGCTGCTGAAGTCTTCTGCTTCAATTCTGCCGGGTATGTTTTTAGGGCCGGGTACCGCGTTCACGGTAATATTCACCGGGGAAGAGGTAGCGACTAATCCTTCGCTGTCAGTAGCTTTTGCCGTCAGCACATAGTTGCCTTGTGCAACGCCTATCCAGGTAAATTCATACGGGCTGGTAGTGTCTTCGCCCAGCTTCACGCCGTCATGGAAGAACTCTACTTTACGTACAGTACCGTTAGCGTCAGCTGCAGTGGCATCCAGTTCAATATCTGACTGGGCAAAGAAGGTAGCGTTATTGGCAGGGCCTGTCAGGCTAACGGTGGGCGGAATGCCGCTGCCGTCAGAAACTGCAAAGTTGAAATAGTTAAAGTTCACATCAGCGCCATCCATGGTCACGCGTAATACCTTCTGGCCGGTTGTCAGCACAGGCGTAACGATAGATACGTCCTGCCATGCCTGGAACCCGCCGGTATTCGGAACATTGATAGGATTGCCGATCGTCTGTCCGTCAATGTCAATATGGAATGTCCTGCCGGTATTAGGCGTGGCTATACGGGCGGTGAAGATATAAGAAGATGTCTGTGTTACATTGATAGTATACTCTACCCATTCGCCGGTAGATACATAGGCAATGTTATAGTTCTGAGAGCCGCCGTCACCGGTGCCTTCCAGGTCTACGCCTTCAGTAAGACGGTACTGGTTGCCCTGGTTATTCGTGCTAAGATCGTGATAGGCAATACCTTCGCCGCCACGGTCATAATTCTCTGCTTCAATTTTACCAGGTACGCTGGCCGGTGCGCCAAAGTACGGGTTCTGCAGGGAAGAGCTCAGCTTGTAATTGGCAGTATAAGTGGTATTTACAGCGGGTACGGTTACCACACGTTTGGCGTCGCCGCCATCTGCCCAGGAATCAAATACAAACACGCTGTCCCTTAATACCTGGCTAAGCGGATCCGCCTGCAGGTTAATGGGCGTATTCACCACAAAGGTTTTGGTAACCGGGGTGGTAGCCTGTGCGCTCAGCACCAGCTGTATGCCGGCTACGTTTGACACAGCGGTCAGGTTCACCTTGTTGGGCTGAATGTCCACGGAGTCAATACCGGTACGGCCATTGGAGTCCGTTACGGTCAGCAGTATACGCAGCCATACATTGGGAGATGTTTCGCCGATGTTGCTGGCTACGAAAGTGCCGGACTTAACGCCTTGTGCGATATCTGGTCCGGGGTGATGGTGCTCGCTGGTTGGATTATCCTTGTGGAAGAACTGTACTTCCCAATGATAAGCAGATGCGGGCAGGGTACCATCTTCCTGGTCGGTGGCATTGCCGGAGAAGGCTACTACGGTGCCTACGTTCCAGGTAAGGCTGCTGGCGGGCGTCAGGATATGCGGTACCGGCCTGGCGTTAAATGGTTTCACCACCAGTCTGGCATTCTCGCTCGTATCCTTACCATTTACGTTGGTGACGATACAGCGGTACAAACCGGAGTCTGCCCGTGCGGCTTGCGCTATGCTATAGGTAGCAGCAGTAGCGCCGGCGATGTTTACGTTATTCTTCTGCCATTGGAAGGTCATGGGAATAGCGCCGGATGCCGTTATGGAGAAGGATACTGCGTCCTGTTCAAACACGGTATCGTTGGCGGGCTGGTTCACTATATTAGGCAATGCGTCGCTATCAAACTCAATACGGTAAATAGCGCCGTTGCCGGTGTAATCAATATAATAAAGGTTACCATCAATACCTACGCTGGTGCCCAGGATAGAATGGAAGCCATCGCTGGCGAACTGTGTCCAGTTGGTAGAGTCCGGGCCCGGGTTGGTGGCGTCTACGCTCCGCATCCAGTTCTCACACCAGTCTGTGAAATAGAAACGGTTACGGTACTTTTCCGGCCAGTTGGTCACCGGCGGGTTAAAGAATACGCCGGAGGTAATAGCGCAACCCCATTTGTCCAGGTTAGGATCCGGCGGGTGCGGATATGCAAAAACCGGGAAGATGGTATTGGCCAGCTGCTCGCGTCCGGAGCGGCCAGCGCCATCCCAGCCATAATTGTAATTTTTGGAAGCGTCGGGCGTGGTTACATCATTGATCTCTTCCCAGCCGCCGCCTACGTTCACCACGAAGATCTTGCCGGACTTGGGGTCCAGCGCCATTTTCCAGGGGTTACGCATGCCAATGGCCCAGATGCTGCGCTGCTGACGGGTGGCATTCTGCACATCATAGTACGGGTTGCCGGGAGCCGGCAGACCGTCTTCTGTCAGGCGCAGGATCTTACCGCGGTAAGTGTTCAGCAGGGGCGCCTGTGTAGGCTCATTGCTTTCGCCGATAGCTACATACAACAGGCCTTGCTTAAATAGCAAAGCGCCGCCATTATGCGCGCCGTTGATGATGGGGTCAAACTCCATGACCCTGCCGGATCTCAGCACCTGGTTAGCCGTGTTTACGACAAAGGTATCCAGGTAGTGTACGGTGCTCTGCGGGTTGGTGTAGAAAATGTAGATCTTCCCGTTGGTGGCAAACTGCGGATGCAGCGTAATACCCAGCAAACCCTGTTCGCTGTTGGTGGTGGTCTGTACCGTGTGCACGGTAGACAGGATGCCATTTGGTTGCAGCACCTTTACAATACCATTCCGCTGGGCCACAAAGATCCTGCCGTCCGGGGCATGGGCCATTTCTACGCCTTCCTGGATGGTGTTGTCAGTCAGTTTTTTTGCGGTGAAGCCTTCCGGTAATTGGGCATACACCTCGCAGGTGGCGCCGGTCAGTAACATGATCAGGGCTGCGGATAGCCTTAGCATGTTGGCGCTCAAAAGCCGGTTAAATTTGAGTAGGTTTTTCTTCATTGTACGTTGACGGGTTTTGTTAATGTTAGTGTTTCACTGTTTTGTATAGAAGATTCGCTATTGTGTATATGGTCATCTCACACGTTATGTATGGGTTACGTCGCATAGTGGTCTTACATGCTTGTTTAAGGCAGTATGACAAGGTATTCGGGTAATGTGTACGTCAGATGATTGTTGTCAGCAGATAATGTCGCATAATGATCGTGTACATGGCATAGTATCAGTTATATAGTCATAAATAGGTATTCCATCAGGATGTTTTTGTTGTTAAGATATGGGTATAAAAAACTGTATAGGCATCCATTCTTTGTTCACTGTCATTCTGGATAAAGGCAACGCATAATATATTTATGCGGGCGTAAATTACAATATAGGCGTTGAAGTTAAAAGATTTTTTTTAGGGCTGATGGATCCGTGACGGATAAACAAAATCCGCGGGCCGGCCGCCGGCCCGCTATCAGGTTGTATATCAATCATCCGGAAACGGATAACGGCCGTCAGGCAGCACTTATATCACCAATATCGGTTACCCATAACAGGGTAGAGATAGATCAGTGGGTGTATACGACGGGGAACAGAATAAGGAAGCTATCAGGCTTTAGGCGTCAGCAGCGAAGAATGTATCCACCCCACCACTTTTACGCTCCGGCCATTATCCACTACCTCAGTTTGTTTCTGCACCAGGTATACTTTGGACCACTGTCCATTTGTTTCGATCAGCCCCACTTCATAACCCTGTGATAAGGTTTTGATAACGGTGCTGGTGGTGGAATGGGAGCTTCTGAAATTTACCCCGTGCTGGTTGGTCACAAACACTTTCCCTATAGGACTGGCCGTACCGTTTAGCCGTGTGCGGAAGGTATCCCAGGGGAACGCCGGCCCGGGGTCCGGCTTACGGCCGGCAGCTATATCATCATGCCCCAGGGCAGTGATCAGCTGGTACTTGTCGATCAGCGTTTTGCTCAGTGTATACAACGCTTCTAACTGTGCTGGCGGGAAAACAAACCAATGCTGGTTATCCTTCGCATTCCAGAAACGGTGTTTGTGCTGCGCCGCTACAATACTGGATGCGCTGGAGGCAGGGTAGGTCTTGTACACCATTTTGCCGTTTACTTTACCTTTAGCGCGGCGGTAGCTGCCGTCATCCATCTTTTCTACATAACCCGGGTTTACGATCTCAATGCCAATGGAGTGATAATTAAATTCGCTGGCCCCATCCCAGATACTGTAACCGGCATGGTTGGCCCGGCAGTTAAAAGGGATCAGCTGCGTAATGGTGCCATCATAATCCAGCACAATATGGGCGGCAATGCGGTCCGGGTTGGACTGGGTGTTCATAAACCAGTTAATGGCGTCGGCAGCGGTATCAGTAGCCGTGTAATGGAGGATAAGATAGTCCGGGTCAATAGGAGGCCGGGCGTTCTGCGAGGGGGATACGCGGACTTTTTCCTGCGGAGTATCGGCTTGTAGCCAATGATCTACGATTTTCATCTGAGGTAACGGTTTTTTGAGGGGGTTATCAATAGTAATTAAGTTAGTCATTTTCATGCTAACTTCCAAGCGTATGCGTGCATTTCCGTTTAAATCTTCTTTCTCACGTTACCCGGCCGGCGGTCATCCGGCCATAAGAAACAATAAAATACTAACGGATGAAATGTAAAACTTTCACGAAAGTTCCGGGGCATCCTATGCCTGCCATGGAACGATAGACACACTGCAGCGGCGACTGGCAGCTGGACCTGACCACCGGCCAATGGAGCTCTCAATAAGGATTTTTATTGTTCATTTTAATAACGCAACCGTATGGACTGCCTTTTAAGGCGGTCCTTTTTTATCGTATACTTGTATGGTGTATCTTCGATACCCCCCGGTTTGTAAAAAGCTGTAAATATTGACTATTTTGTAACCGAAAAGAGTACCCTTATATCCAAATTTTTATGAAAAAAGTATTTGTTATAGGCCTCGCATGTATGTTAACCGGTTCTGCGAAAGCCCAATTATTCGACCGTATCAAGAATAAGGTAAACCAGAAAGTGAACGATGCAGTGGACAAGTCCATAGACAATATGGGCAAAAAGAAAAAAGGATCAACTGATACCTCCAACGGTTCCGGTTCTAACGGTAACACGGGCACAAGCTCCTCCGGCGACAATGGTACAACTGCAATTCCTACGGCGGCTGCTGCCAGCACAGACATTACTTCCTATTCTAAGTTTGATTTTGTTCCAGGCGACAAGATCATCGTACAGGAAGATTTCTCCCAGGATGCCGTAGGCGATTTTCCGGCCCAGTGGAATACCCGCTCCGGTGCAGAAGTGGTGACCGTTAGCAACCGCCCCGGTAAATGGCTGAGCATGAAACAGGACGGCAGCTTTTACCCGGAATATATTAACGCCAACTTCCCGGACAATTTTACCCTGCAAATGGACGTGATGGCTACCGATGGCATCGCCTCTATTGCGGAGCTCACCATAGGCCTGCTACAGGCAAAGGATGCAGACGCAAGGTTCGACATGGGCCGGGCAGAGAGCTCTTCCAGCCGCATGGCTAATTTCAAACTGGGATTATGTCCTAAATCTTCCGGGGATGGACAGATCTATTATTCGTCAAACCTGATCGGCAGCCAGAACAAAAGTGACCTGCCGGAGTTCAATGTACCTAGGAAGAACTTTGTGACAGTATCCATCTGGCGGCAGAAACAACGGGTACGTGTATACCTGGATAGCAATAAAACGCTGGACCTGCCCCGTGCATTAGACGCCGGCGCTATGATGAATGCGTTAGTGTTCAATGCCTACGCACCGGATTTTGACAAGGAAGGCGGCGCCTTCTTCGTCAGCAACATCCGCCTGGCAGTAGGCGCGCCGGATACCCGTAATAAGCTCATTACAGAAGGTAAGTTCACTACCCATGGCATCCTGTTCGATGTGAACAGTGATAAGATCCAGGCGGGTTCTTACGGCAGCCTGCAGGATATCGCCAATGTGCTCAAAGAAAACGCCTCCGTACGCGTAAAGATCATAGGCCATACAGATGCGGATGGTGATGATAAGCTAAACCTGGACCTCTCCAAAGGCCGTGCAGACGCCGTAAAAGAAGCTTTGACCAGGACCTTTGGCATTGACGCGGCCCGTATGGAAACAGACGGTAAAGGAAAGACCCAACCCATTGATAATAATACCACGCCGGCCGGCAAGGCTAATAACCGCCGCGTGGAGTTTATAAAGCTTTAGGAGTATAATTAACTAAATGGGAAAGCTGCACCGGGTAACGCTTCGTGCAGCTTTTTTTATGAGATACAGCCGGATAAAAAAAGGCCGGTCTATATAGACCGGCCCGTCACCTTTTAATCAACCATAAATCAATCGTTCTTTAAAACGCGGGCTTGTCAGCCGTAGCGCTCTTGATCCGGTGTTGCAGGTCCATCAGATGGGCCTTTGTCATCAGATCGGTAGCGCGGGGCAATGCCTGCTCAATTTCTTTCTGTATAGTCAGCATGTCTACGCGTATCATAGTAGAAGCGTCTGTTTCCAGGGCGTCTGCGCTGCGTGATAATGCAACTTCCATTTCATTACCCAGGTAGGCTTTCTGCAGGTTGCGATGATAGCGGTCTATCACAACGGGCCCGCTGCCTTTCAGCTCTTTCCAGATCGCCTGGTGCAGGGTGATCATATATTTCTCAGCAGGGTAGGCCTTCGCGCCAAATTGTTCCGCCTGGTACAACAGGGTATTGATGCGTTTCAGGTCCAGCAGGCTGTTAAGCATACGGATCTGTATATCTTCTACAAAATTGGGCGTAGGTGTAATACCTGCAAGGCCGGCGCTCAGGTTAGGCGTGTTTACCTGGTTCTGTACCGCGGGGTCCAGCAGCCAGGTGGGCGTGGTGAACACCTGATCAACGATCAGGTCCATGGCGTCCTGTTGCAGTGTTTTTGATACCGGCGCCAGTACATCGCCTTGCTGACCGTCTGCTTTCAGTGTTTGCGTAACGCCGCCTATGTTTCTCAACACGTGCGTCATATAACGGGTATACTGGTTTTTCAACTCGCCATACATTTCCGTCAGGTTATCACGGGTGTCATCTTCCTCGCGGGTCCATTCCGGCAGGTGAGGCATGATGCGCTGCAAGTTTTTAATGCCGTAGGCGGTGGCTTTCACCGCATTATCGCCCAGGTCTTCCGTTTGGTTACGGGGATCAAAGCGTTGTCCTTCACCATCACCAAACCACAGGCGCGGGTTTTTGGCGTTACGGTCAGTGATCCATTTATAAGTGATCTTTTTATCTTCCTCAGCTGTTTTGGCGTGGCTGCTCTTGTAACCCCATTCAATAGCCCAGCGGTCATATTCGCCTATACGGGGAAACAGCAGTTCCTCCGGGATATGATCCTCCGGCTGCGCTACATAGTTAAAACGGGCATAGTCCATGATGCTGGCGGTATGGCCATGCGCTTTCAGGTAGCTGATGCTGCGCATGCTGTCTACCGGCGTACGGCTGCTGCTGCCAAAGTTGTGGCGCAGACCTAAGGTATGGCCCACTTCATGGCTGGATACAAAGCGGATCAGTTGTCCCATCAGCTCTTCGTCAAATTTGGCTTTACGGGCTTTGGGATCCACAGCGCCCGCCTGTATCATATACCAGTTATGCAGCAGGCTCATTACGTTGTGGTACCAGCCTATATGCGTCTGGATGATCTCGCCACTGCGCGGGTCATGCACCTGCGGGCCATAGGCGTTAGCGGTGGCGGAAGGGAAGTAGTTCAGCCAGGAGTAGCGGGCGTCTTCAATGCTCATGGTGCTATCGTTAGCCGGCCAGTCCTTACCCATAATGGCGTTCTTGAAACCAGCCTGCTCAAACGCTTTCTGCCAGTCGTTAATACCTTGTATCAGGTAAGGCCGCCATTGTTTGGGCGTAGCGGGATCTATATAGATCACGATGGGTTGTTTGGGCTCCACCAGCTCGCCTTTCTCCCATTTGGCACGGTCTTCATCCTTAGGCTCCAGGCGCCAGCGCAGGATAAAGCTCCGGCGCTCCATTTTCTGCTGATCATCGCCATAGGCATACAGGTAGTCTGCAAAATAACCTACGCGCGGGTCAAAGATCCGCTGCTGCATAGGCTCTCTGGGCAGCACAATAAAAGAGGTATGCGTTTCCAGTGTAGCCGGTTGATTGAGCTTGGTAGTGGTGTTCTTGGTGATGTTGATCTCCACATTGATAGGGTAGGTATGGATAGACTCTACATGATAATCTTTCATGAGCATCGTATTCATCGCCTTACCTGTGCTGGTCTTATCATCAATATCATTCACAAAGGATTTCTCCGTCAGGAACTTGCTCACGTCTATTACATAGCTGCTGGAGTCTTTGGAATACGCCTTGATGGGAAAGGTAACCACCACCGGGTTAATGCTGGACGCTGACACGGCTTTGTAGATCGCATTGGCGGTATCCGCCAGGTTTACGATCAGGTCATAACGCACACGGATACTGGAATCCTTTCCTTTCTCAAACTGGATGGTCTTTTGGTCCAGCTCCTCGCCTGGGAAAGCGTCATAACCTGCCGGCCCTTTGGCCAGGCGGTTGATCACCATAATATCCCGGCCCAGCAGGGAATCCGGGATCTCAAAATAAATGCTGTCTTTATATTGATGGATAGTAAACAACCCGTGCTGGGTCTTAAAATGCGGATTGATCACTTTGTCGTAAGCGCTCACCGGCGGCGGTGGCGGCTTACGGGCTGTATCCTTTTTAATGGTATCCTGTTTAGGCTTCAGGAGGTCAAGGATCTTTAGCTGGCTGTGGGCCGGTGTTGCGGCGCCCCAGCATAGCAGTGTTAGTAGTACGAGTTGTGGTATATGTCTTTTGCTGAAATGCATGGTAGCTGTTTGTAAGCGTATACTATTGCGGCAGTTTAAAAATTGCCAAATCCGTTTTGTCCTTCAAAAGAGTTGTCCAGGCTGGCAGACTGGCGGGTTATATTAAAACCCGGAGCGGAGTCCAGCAGGCGCATATAACCAGCGGCCCTGGGGGCAGAGTTACGGTCCCACAGGAATACAACCGGCAGGGAAAAAGCATCCTGCCTTTGTACCATAAAGTCCGCGCGCAGTGCCGTGGTGACAGGGCTGCTGCGCAGGTCTATCAATACGCCTGTTTTTTGCTGCTGGGCCCATTGGGTAAGCAGCATGGTGGCCAGCGGTTTGTAATGTGCTATAATGCTCAGCATCATAGAGTCTTCCGCTGCATCCGGCAGGGCAACGGAAAGCAGGGTTTCCATCTGCCCGTTAGCCATCACATCCACATACCCGGTGGCAAAAGGGAACGCGGCGTTGCCTTGCTGCATACCGTAAGGAACATACGATTCCAGGCTTTGCGAGCCGGTAAGCTCCGGCATCTTTTTGCGTGAGCTGCCACCGCCGGAAGGCGCACAGCTCTGGAAAGATAGCGTAACCGCCAGGGACAGCAGGCCGCCTGCTGACAGTAAACGTTTGCTCAGATTCATTGGTTGTTTCGTTTAAGTGTTCAGATGTTTACATGATCTCCGTATATGACGTCATCCTGGTTTAGTATTCAGGATTCTGTGACAGGTTAGGATCGTTCTGGATTTCCAGCACAGGAATAGGATAGACCAATTGGTAGGGTTTCCACGGCTGTTTATTGGGTATCGCGCCCAGTACCTGGTTGGCTTTCCCTGTTCTTTTCAGATCCAGCCAGCGGTGGCCCCATTCCGTGAACAGCTCTGTTTGGCGCTCATGGGCTACGGCAGCCAACAGGGCATCTTTGGTGCCTGCTGTAGTATTGGGCAGGCCGGCGCGGTTGCGCACCATATCCAGGTCTGCGGCTGCGCCGCCGGTGTTATTCTGCTGGGCCCTGGCTTCCGCGCGTATCAGGTATTGCTCCGCCAGGCGCAGCACCATATAATAGCGGTTAGGTTCGGTATTGGTGCTACCTAACTGGTCGGGATACTTAGCGGAATAGTAATAGAAAATGCTATGATAAGGCTCAGTAGCAGGCGTGGGCACACTGTCTATCCAGGTGGTGCGCCGTTTGTCGCCTGGCTCAAAGGCATTCGCTAGCTGAGGGGTGAGATAATAAGGCGGTATGAAGAGGGACACGAACTGGCTAAATGTAGCTGAATCCAGGAAGGTAGCCTGATCTGCTGGCGGGAACTGGCTCAATCGGACAGTTGGCACAAAAGACTTGGCTTCTGTAATAACCCCTTGCTGACTGGCCAATGGATTTTGTTTCAACTGGAAAATAGCCTCCTGGCCGTTTTTAAGGAACACGTTATTCAGATCAGCCGCCAGCGAATACAAACCGCTATTGATCACGGAGTCTGCCTGTATTTCCGCATTCTTCCAGTCCTGTTGGTACAGGTATACCCTGGCCAATAAGGCGGCCGCTCCATACTTATTCACGCGTACTCTTTCATTGCTGCCGGCAGATGAGTAATCCGGGCGCAATAGTTTAGTGGCATCCTGCAGGTCCTGTACCATCTGTTTATATACATCCGCCTGCGGGCTCCTGTGAAGGGTCGTGGTTTGACGGAAATCGGTGGTCAGTGGCATGGGTACATCGCCAAACATATTAGTCAGGTAAAAATAACAGAGGGCGCGTACAAACTTAGATTCGCCGGTGCACAAAGCCCGGGTAGAATCATCCAAAAATACGGAGGTGGAGTGGGCTACACCCTCTATGATACCATTGGCGGTATAAATGATCTTGTAGGCCGGGTCCCAGAAAATACCTTGTGTAAATGCGTTATCTCTGAGAAGTGTGTTGCTGTAAAATTGATATTCCTGCGGTATGCTGTTGCCGGAAAAGCTTTGCAGCTCGTCCGCGGAAAGACCTGCATAAATGCTGGTGGAACCATTGCTGAAATACGAGCTTCCGCTGTTTGACATCAGCTGGGAATATAAGCCGGCCAAAGCGCCGCTGGCCAGTGAATTAGAGGCAAAGGCTTCTTCAGTTGGCACCGTGGCAACGGGCGGGTCTATCTCTATCAGCTTTTTACAGCCGTTTAAACCGTACATGGCCAGTAACAGGCTAGCTGCGGCCAACACTTTCGTTCCCTTCCTTTTATATTGCAATAAGTTCATGCGTTGTCGTTTTAAATTTATCACATCATCAGAATCCGCAGGAGATACCTGCCGTAATGGTCCGGGTGGGCGGCATGGAGCCAAAATAAGTGATCTCCGGATCCAGTCCCCTGTAGTGTGTTAATACAAAGATGTTCTGGGCGCTGATATTGGCGCTCAGACTGGACATATGAAAGCGGCGCAGCCATTCAGCTGGCAGCTGATAACCCAGCACAATAGTGCCCAGGCGTATATAGCTGGCGTCTGTTATAAAACCGTCGGAGGCCGTGAAATTCATCCTGTCCATTGTTTGCAGGGTGGTTAAACGCGGCGCTTCCGCAATCTGTCCCGGAGTGGTCCAGCGGTGTTCATATGTCCATGCAGAGATGTTCTCAGGACCGCCGGGACTGGGCGTAATAGAGGCGCTCGCAAGACGTTTGGAATAACGGAAGTCCATATTCAGCATCAACGCTTTCCATCGTACGCTGTAACCAAAGCTGCCTTCATATTTGGGGGTCATGTTAATGGCTACATATCTGTCATCATCGCCAGTGCCCGGTGGTACGGTGCCGCCGGAATAGATCTTGCCATCATGGTTGTAGTCTTCATAAGTATAGTCGCCTGTTGCGGGATCTATACCGGTAAAGTGATAGAAATAATTGGCATCCAGTGATTTGCCTATCCTGTATTTGGTATAGTAGGGTGATTGCGCCAGGTCGGGATAAGAGATAAGTGTGTTCTGGTTATGGCTGATGTTGAACCGGAAATTCAGGCTTACGTCCTGGGTATTAATAAGCTGCGCATTCACATAAAACTCTACCCCGCTGTTCTGTACGTTGGCCGGAGAGTTGGCAACTACATTGGCAAAGCCGCTGAAATTGGGGGTAGGGAACTGGATCAGCTGGTCGCCGCAACGGTTGCGGTACCAGGCAATTTCCGTGCTGATCCTGTCATCCAGCATGGCAATATCCAGCGCGCCTTCCAGCTTCTTATTGGTTTGCCAGTGAAAATCCGCATTGGGCTGGATCTGTGGCACCACCGGGCCTATGCCGTTATAAGGGAGCAGCTGGGTGCCCTCTACGCCGTTGCCCCATTGGGTTAGGTATTTGTAATCACCTACCGCATCACTGCCAGTAAGGCCATAGCTGCCACGTACTTTTACAAGGCTGATGAATTCAGGCAGCCATTTACGCATCCATGATTCGTCGCTCATGATCCAGGCGGCGCCCACGGAGCCAAAGTTGCCAAACTGGTTGCCTGCTCCAAAACGGCTGCTGCCATCGCGGCGCCAGTTCAGGTTCAGGTAATATTTATCCTCATACCCATAAGAAATACGGGCAAAAGTGCCTACATACCGGTACTGGGCAGATCCGCCAGAGGCGATCCATGCCGGCGCAGCACCGATATTGTATAACAGGGCGTCGTTGGTATATTTGCTGCCCGTGATATTGGTGGCACTGGTATGAGCATTTTGCAATGTGCCGCCTGCCAGCAGGTCAAAATGACCATATCGCTCACTGTTGCCAAAACTGTAGGCCAGCTGTGGTTCCACCTGCCAGTTCTTACTTTGGGTGTTGCCAATGTTGCTGCTACCCGTAGGCGGTGTATTCGACAGCGGGTCCTGGCTGGTGATGGGGGTGATGGCAGTGGTATGGCCGTCATTGGCAGTGAAGCCTATGTTGGTCCTTGCTTCCAGCCCTTTCCATATCTTGTAGCTTAAGGCAAGGCTGGCGCTTATCTCATTACCGCTGCTGGTGTGTGGCTGCAGCAGATTCACAAAGGGGAGGGCCAGAATATTTAAGCCCCGGTACTCGTCCCAGTTGGGCTTACCGTTTTTATCAAATGGCGAAGGGGCATTGGGCGACATATTTGCCTGGCCATAACCGTTAATAGCGTTTATGGAGGTGAAGTTGTAGTTCATCGTCAGCACGGACTGGAAGCGGTTAGCGCGGTCCCGGTTGGTAATGCTGGCAGAGATGCCGGCGCTCATGCTGGAGCCCTTGGCATTGGTTATATCTGTGCTGCGGTTAATGTTGCCGCCTATATAAAAGAAACTCTGTTCTGAGCCCCCGCTCATACTGGCGTTTAGCCTGGTGTTTTTACCAGTGCCACCCCAGAAGAACTTCTGCCAGTCCGTATAACGGGTGCTGTCAAATTTAAACAGGTCCGGTGCAAAATCAGAGCCGGGAGCTGCGCTGGGGGTAATGCCATCATTTTTGAAGGCTTCCCGGCGCATTGCAAGGTATTGCTGCGTATTCAGCATGGGCCAACGGCCAGTCACAAAGTTCAGGCCCTGGTTCAGGCTAAGGCCAAACCGTGTTTTGCCCGGACTACCTTTTTTGGTGGTGATAAGGATCACCCCGTTGGCGCCCCGGCTGCCGTAAATAGCAGTAGCATCCGCATCTTTCAGCACTTCTATGGAGGCGATGTCCTGGGCGCTCATACCAAAGAACTGGTTAATACCGCCGCTGAAGCCAAAATTACCCGTTTGATCCAGTCCTTGCCCTACCATGTTGGAGCTGTAATCAGGTGACCCTGTACCCGGGTTCAGTTCCAGTATGGTGCGTGGCACACCATCCACAATATATAAAGGGTCTGATGGCATATGAGGATCAATGGCGCCACGGCCCCTGATCTCCACTTTAATACCGCCAAACTGGTAGCCGCTCTGTGGCGTGATCACCATGCCGGGCACCCTGCCCTGTAAAGCCAACAGCGGGTTATTTATTGGCTGTTTGGCAATTTCCTCACCTTTAATAGTGGTGATATTACCAGTGGTCTTCCTTTTGGTAGTAGTGCCATACGCCTGTATCACCGTTTCGTCCAACTGGCCCACATGTTTTTTAAGCGTAACGAACTTCACGGTTTCCGTTAAACCAGTGGGAACCGGTCCTACCGCTACTTCCTGCGTTTCGTAGCCAATGCTGGTTATGATCAGCGTAGCTTTCACCGGCACATACTTCAAAGTGAACTTGCCCTCATTATCCGTTACATAGCCCTGGGGCGTACCCTTTACCATCACGGTGACTCCTGAAAGGTATTTACTTTCCTCACTAACTACGAACCCAATTATACTAACGGTGCGGACTGTATCGGCGGGCGTCGCCACAACCGGCGTGGGCGCTACATCTATATAGTCATCCTGTATCTTCTTCTTTTCAATAATGATGATCTTATTCTCTATGCTATACGTCAGGGGCTGACCCTTCAACAGCTCGTCCATCACCGTTTGCACGGATGCGCCTTTTACTTTAAGGCTCACCGGCAAGGTTTCCTGCAACTCCTTTTCATTAAAAAGGATCGAGATACCCGTTTGTTTGGATACCTCCCTGAAAACGCTTTTCAGCGGCTCATTCTTTGCGGTGATCGTTACTACCTGCGATACGCTTTTGGCTGCAATATGCAGGCAGGCAAGTAACATCAAGGATGCGGTCATTCTCATAACCCTACATAATTTACTTCGTAAACATCCACTTACAACGTTCTTTGGCGTAGCGCCGTTGTAGACAGACCTGGTTGATAATACGTTCCCACAAGGGGTTTTCCCCTTAACATTAGAATACATACATTTGTGGTGTTTGGTAATGAAAATAGTCCCTGAATCAGATTATTGGCTGTTGCCAAACATTTCCTCCCGGAGGTGTTGGCGCACCTCCGGTTCTATGTTCACCCTTCTTAGATGTTAGTTGATAGTATATTTACGTCATTGGCATTGGTTTACAGGCATAAAAAATCCCCTATTCCCCCGGGATGGCCCGGAAGAACAATAGTACTTTCATTAGTATAATAACTAAGGCAGAATAGTGACTTTGTTACCCTCTATGCTGAAACGGACCCCATATCGTTCCAGTACATGTAATACGTCTGTAAGATTTACATCCCTACTGATTCGTCCCCCAAATAATCCGGCAGTTTTGCCTTTTGATTGATCTATTATCTCTATATCATACCACCGCGCCAATTGACGCATAATAGTGGGTAGATCGGTGTTATCCAGTTCAAAGAAGCCGCTTTTCCAGGCCAGCGTTCTGTCTATATCAGCATCCTGTATATGCAGGACATGCGTAGTTTTGTTCCATACAGACTGCATGCCCGGTTGTAATACCTTGCTGCCTTCCGGGCAGGATACCTGCACCGCGCCGCTTACCAGGGTAGTATGGATATTGCTTTCATCCGCATAGGCCATAACATTAAAACTTGTCCCCAATGCCGTTACCGCGGCGACGCCTACCGTCACCTTAAATGGCTGCGTTTCGTTCTGTGCTATCTCAAAATAGGCTTCGCCTGTTAATTCCACTACTCTTTCCTTACCCGTAAATGCCGTGGGGTATCTCAGGCTGGATGCTGCGTTTAGCCACACTTTGGTGCCGTCTGGCAGCACCAGCTGAAATTGCCCGCCACGAGGGATAGAAAGGACATTATAACTTGCTTCCTTAGGCTGGGTCACCGTGTATGCCAGTTGACCATTATGCTGTTGTATAGCGCCTCCCTGTACGGGGATGGTCTGGTGCCCCGTGCTATCCAGGGAGATCACAGATCCATCCGCCAGGGTAAGCGTGGCTTTATTACCGCCAGGCCGGCCATTATGCTTCAGCGTCGCTACAGACGCCGCAGGCACTGCCTGTTGCGCTGCCGGCCGTTGCCATATATAAATGCCCGCGCCGCATACGGCTACCACCGCGGCCGCTGCCCACCAACTGGTATGCCGCCTGCGCGGCAATGCACGCACCACGGCTGTCGTAGCTTCCTCCTGTGTCTGGAGGATGGTGGTCAATATATCATCTGCCACGCCTGTCTTCATCTTGTAGACCGGCGTCTGATCAGTAAAGTATTCGTCAATTACCGCTTTTACCTGCTCCTCATTCCGTTCATCGGCCAGAAATTGCTGTAACTCCGCCATCTCAACATCAGTTTGCTGTTGTTGCGCATAACGTTCAAATAAGTATATCAGCCTTTCGTTTTTCATAAATTACCCGTCGTTATTTGTAAAGACTATCTTTTTTGCGGGATGGGTTACATGGCCAGCAAAAAAATTAACAAAAAATTCAGAATGAGGAGAAAAATCAGGGAAATGGGCATCCGGGCGGTCAGGTAGGCCCTGATGGAACGCATGGCCCGGCTAAGATGCACTTTTACGGTCTCCGGGGACACGCCCAGGCGCTCTGCGATCGCCTCCCGGCCAAGGTGCTCTTCCCGGGACAGGTTATAGACCTGCTGCTGCTGGGGCGGCAGCTGCTGTACAGCGGCGTTGATCAGGGCTTCAAACTCTTTACGGTGGATGACAGACTCCGCGGCCACCGGCTCCACAGACACAAAGTCCTCCGGCAACGGCTCCAACGTTACCCGCTGCGCCCGGGCTTTTAACCAGGTATAAATATGGTTACGGGCTAATATGAACAGCCAGGACTCAAAATTGCGGATCTCCGGTAGGCCCTGTTTCTGCAGCCATACCTTCAGGAACACATCCTGTACTATTTCTTCAGCAACAACTTCGGATTTGGTGAGATGGAAGGATAGGGAGTAGATTTTTTCATGATAACGTGCATAAACCGCCGCAAAGGCCTCCTGTGACCCTTCAGCAATCAATTGGAATAATACTTTCTCGTTATCTAGATGATCGGGCATTCCGGAAACCTCTGTCTTGATCTTATCTTGATAGCGCTGTTTGCGCCTAAGGGCTTAAAAATACTAAAAATGTTAGAATTAATGCAATGAATGGATGGGACCGTTTAATCCTTCCCCCTGATCTTCTTGCCATGCATCTCACCCCACTCCGTTAAAGAACGCAGCACATCATACAAAGTATGCACATAGTCCGTAAGCCCATATTCTACATTGACAGGAGAATTCGGATCAGCTTTCCTGGTCACAAAACCATTCAGCTCCAGGTCTTTCAGCTCCGCGGACAATACCCGGGCAGAGATGCCGGTCAGCGCCCGCTGCAGCTCATTAAACCGGTTATGTCCCTGGCCTATGGCAGATATGACCTGCAGCTTCCATTTGCCGCCGATCACAAAGAGCGCATCACGGATCGCGCCCAGGCTATTCTGGCACTCGTACGGGGTAGGGTAGGTGGTGGGTTGCTCGTTATGTTCCATAGATCTGAGTTTCGCTTACCCCTTGGTAACCACTAACCTGTAGTATACTAAGGGCAAACCGGTGTTTAATGTAGGTAGCTTTGCAACAGTAAAATTATAATAATGAAAGGAATTAAAATCACCTATTGGGTAACTACTGCATTGGTCGCGCTGATGATGGTGTACTCAGCCTATGCCTATTTTTCCGATCCTGCTGTTGCACAGGGTTTCCATCACCTGGGTTACCCGGATTATTTCCGCGTACAGCTGGCCATTGCCAAACTGATTGGCGTGGTACTGCTGCTGGCGCCGGTAGGCCCGCGTTTTAAGGAATGGACCTACGCAGGTTTCACTTTTACCTTTATTTCCGCCACCATCGCACACAGCGTTTCCGGCGATCCCTTCTTTATGCCGGTGATCATGCTGTTATTCCTGGCGGCGTCGTATATAACGTTACATAAGCTAAACGGCGTAAAGACAGCTTAAGTAGATAGAATGATAATATATATAATGGAGGGCGTTGTATATATCGATACAACGCCCTCTTATTGTTCCCTCGTCGATTAACTTTAAAAAGAAACGGCCGACATAGTTGTACGTACAATGATCGGTTCACCTATAAGTGTGGGTATATTCCAGGTATATCCTCCGCTTAATACGAACAGGAGTGAAGCCACAGGTGATCCCGCAACCGCTATAGTTCCCTGTATTAATCCAGAGATTTTTCCTGTATTAGGAGGGCCAAGCGTTGGGAGTGTAGCTGTTACCAGGTTTGCCGGACTAATTGATGTAATAGTTCCTGGCCCGGTATAAGCCAACTGCGCATCATGAGGGTAATTTTCAACAACAGCTGTCGGCCAAAGGCTATAATGCACTTTGATTCTTAAAGCATATATCAGACCAAACTGAAAAGTATGCAAAGTGTTTTGGATTGTACATGTTACAATTGGATTCGCGGTGTAAGTGATATCCCAGGAGCCATTGTGATCAGTCACCGGAGGTGTCGTTGGATCCTGGGTTAATGGAACCTCAGCATCCTGAGCCCTGGCGCCGGCCTGGCTGTTTGGCGGTTGTATGGTGTCAGTAGATTGCAAATCTTTGCCAACAAAGCTATTGACATAATCATAGGCTGCTTTATACGTGTCAAAGTTCAGGTTGAGCGTACCAACAGGTGTAATGCCAGCATCTTTGATGGAGTCTGCCTTTACAGTGTTATGATGTAACAGCTGTATTACTTTTTCTTTATAGGCTAAATCCTGACTTTCATCGGGGGCTGATACATTATCTTTTTTACAGGATGCAATGATCAGAATAAAAATTAATAGGGGAAATAACTTTAGTGCTTTCATACGGTAATGTCCGGGTTTTGGTAAAAAAATGTATCGTGTGACAAGGGAACACAATTGTAATGTAGGTACAGGAAATAGTAATAAAATGGTAATGGGTTAAAATGGGCCACTCAAACATGCTAATATCTATATATGACGCTGTAAGATATTATTTGTGGTTAAAATTTACAAATTATATTTCTCGCCTATTGACAATCAAAAAAAATCCGCTTAATTTCAATAGATCGCTTGTAATATCCACTCCCCTCGAAAACCCGAAATCAAAATGAGCTATCCACTCAAACACGTCCTCATCGCAGGTGCTGTAAGCATCTCTTTATTATCTGCATGTAGCAAATCCGCCCTTGTTACACCCGTTGAGCAGCAAAATACAGCAGTACCAAACGAAAAAAACGGCGCCCTCGCCCCGCTGACCCTTACGCCCGTTGGCTCCGTTGCCTATACCAGCAACGGCCTCACTGTCGTATTCACCAACAATTACTCCAACCTTGACGATGCGCTGCGTCAACGGATGGTAAACACTTTCTTTAGCGTATACCCGCAGCTGCGCACCCGCTTTAACACCAACGCAGCTACCAGCGTTACCTTTATTATGGACCCTAATTATAACGGCGTTGCGGCTACCTCCGGTACCGTAGTCCGGTATAGCGCGTCCTATTTTCAAACGCATGCCAGTGATATAGATGTGGTTACCCACGAAATAATGCATATCGTACAGGCCTATACGGGCGGCGCGCCCGGCTGGCTCACGGAAGGTATTGCAGACTACGTGCGCTATAAATATGGCGTTGATAACGCCGGCGCCGGCTGGTCATTGCCCAACTGGTCCTCCAGCCAGTCCTATACGGACGCGTACCGTGTTACCGCCCGTTTCCTGGTATGGATCGAGCGGCATGGGCATCCCAGCATCGTGAACGACCTGAATACCCGTTTGCGTAATCACACCTACACCAGCAGTACCTGGAGCACCCTCACCGGTGAAACCGTTGATCAGCTCTGGGCCGATTATTCTGCCAACCCTGCTTTATAACGATCTAAACCTTTACAGGAGTAGCGCTGCCGTGCTGTTATTCTCACACCGGGGAGTGATGAGCAAACGATCCGCTTGCGGCAACGCTATTTCTGCTTTTTGTTCCTTTATTTAAAACAAGACCATATGAGAAAAACACCTTGCCTGGCTGGCTTGCTGTCCGGCCTGTTGCTGCTGGCAACCGCCTGCAAAAAGGAAGCAGCGCCTTCCGCCCTTTCACCAGATAATGCTACGCCAAACGTAAAGGCCTCCGCCCTCCTGGCCGATCCTCCCACTACCTGGCAGGAGCATTGGTTTGAGCACGTACAGCTCCTGCACCGCGTATTTTTTGATAACGATGTAGCAGTATATTTCGATAATGATGTGAACAGCAGCATCACCTGGCCCAATACTTATATGGGCGATGTGTGGCGTTATACCAAAAGCGTATACGGCTCCTTTGGCGCTGATACGCGCCTGTTCGCTATCTTCCATACGGGCAAGTACAGCGGCGGCCATCCGTCTACCTACTTCGACGCCAGCCACGATTTCCGTAATGTGATCGATGTTGGCTCCAACAGCAGTAATGCCTGGACGGCCGGTACCGGCAACGACCTGGATATCACCACCCACGAGGTGGCCCACATCGTGGAAAGCGCTTCCAAAAGCGTGCACAACTCGCCCGCCTTCAACATCTGGGGCGATAGCAAATGGGCGGAGATCTTTATCTACGATGTATATAGAGGCCTGGGCAGAACAGCGGACGCTACCCGCTGGTATAACCTCATGATCAACAACACGGATAATTTCCCCCGTGCAGGTACCCAGTGGTTCAAAAACTGGTTCTATCCCATTTACCAGACTGGTGGTTCCGCCACGCTGAATAAGTACTTTCAGCTGCTTGCCCAGTACTTTCCCAAAAGCGGACAGAACTACGCCCGCGATCTGAACATGGGAGAGTTTGTTCACTTCTGGAGCGGCGCCGCCGGCAGGAACCTGAAAGCGCAGGCCACCACCGCCTTTGGATGGACCAGCACCTATGAGTCGCAGTTCAACAAGGCAAGAAGGGATTTTCCCGGCGTAACGTATTGATAAATACGCCTATTCAAACAAGGGGCCGGCCATACGATTGGCCGGCCCTCGTTTATCGCCATCATTATCATCAATAATCTTTATATTTACACGAATAAAGTTGCTGGAACGGCCTTTAATCAGTAACATCTTTGGGGACAATACATAGGGGACAATTACCTGTTTTATAAACAGGATCATAGCGGGAAATACAGTGAAAGAATGAGAAGGATAGTAATATTACATATTCTGATATGTATTAATGCTATGAAAAAAATGCTATTATTGTACCGAGAGTCATACTAGGCAATACCTATAAACCTATCCGATGAAACTTAGTGGAGATGAACAATACTTACAGCAGGCATTGCAGCTTGCTCCCATTGGCGCTTTTCTTTCAGATACGGATGGAAATTGCTTCTTCGTAAACAAAGAGTGGGAAAATATTACCGGTCTTACCTTTGAACAGGCAGCCGGTAAAGGCTGGCATCAGGTTATAATTGGTAAGGACATCCCTGAAATAGCCACTGTGGTGCAGGCTACCGTTGCCAACCAGGGAGAGCCGTTCAAATTTTTGCACCGCATACTGCACCCGCAAAAAGGAAAACGTTATTGCACTACTACCGCCCGGTTTGTAGCAGGCGTTTTTGGCAATTACCTGATAGGCTACCTGCAGGATATTACCGGAGAGCGGGAGGCCGAAGCCCGTCAGCAGGAGCTCACCTCACACCTGCAGGCCCTGCTCACTTCCCTGGAAGATATTGTATTTGAGATGGACGGCAACCAGCGTTTTAAGAACGTTTGGGTGTCTGACGAAGGCCTGTTGTTCATGCCCCGGGAGCTTTTCCTGGGCAAGACCGTGTCTGAGGTCATGGGCGCCATGTCCGCCCCCTTTATCGCCGTTATTGACGAAGTAAGCCGCACCGGCGAAGTACGCGAAGTAACCTACAAACACATCGACCCCTCCATTAACCAATGGTTCCACGCCAGCGTCCGCCCTGTGATCCAGGCGCCGGACCCGGCAGACCAGGTAATAGTGCTCAGCATACAGGATATTACCGCCCAGAAACTGGCAGAGATTTCCCTGCAGGAAACAAAAGACCGCCTGGAGCTCAGCAACCAGCTGCTGGACGTTAGCCAGCAGCTGAGCCAGACCGGTGGTTGGGAATATAACGTGCACACTGGCCAGATCTTCTGGACCAGGCAAACCTACCTGCTGTACGATGTACCGCCGGACTTTGTGCCCACCCTGGAGAATACCCGCAGCTTCTTTGAAGAAGACGACCAGATGGCCATGGGCACTTATACCGCAGCAGCCATTCACGACCGGCGGCCCTACGATATAGAGCTGCGTGTTATCACCGCCATGGGGGTACGCAAATGGATCCGCGCTATAGGCGTGCCGGTTATCCGGGATGAGGAAGTAGTGATGATCCGCGGCGCCCTTATGGATATTACCCGCATGAAGGAAGCAGAGCTGGAGCTCATCCGCGCCAAAGACATGGCGGAAGAAGCCGCCAAAGCCAAGTCCGATTTCCTCTCCATCATGAGCCACGAGATCAGGACCCCGCTCAATGGTATCATCGGCATCACCAACCTGCTTAAATTAAACTATACCGCAGAGCAGGAAGAGTATATCCATAACCTGCTCTTTTCCGCAGATCATCTTTTACAGCTTATCAACGATATACTGGACCTCAACAAGATGGAGCGGGAGCAGTTTGATCTCACCTATACAGAAATCTCCCTGCACCAGCTGATCCGTAATATCAGGAACCAGTTTAAATCCCTGGCGCTTACCAAAGGCATAGAGCTGGTGAGCCAGGTAGGCAAGGAGATCCCGGATAAAGTGCTGGCAGACCCCATCCGCCTGGCGCAGATCCTGAATAACCTGGTCAGCAACGCCGTAAAGTATACGGATACAGGAACGGTCACCATCTCTCTGCAGCTGCTGGAGTCTGAGCAAAAGAACAAGATCACCGTGCATTTTTCCGTAAAGGATACCGGTATCGGCATCCCGGAGGAATACCATGAAACTGTATTCGAAAGCTTCCGCCAGGTACAGCAAGCCGCCTACAGGGAGCAGGAAGGTACAGGCCTGGGCCTCACCATTACCCGCAAGCTGGTGGCGCTCCATAACAGCCGCCTGTACCTGGAAAGTACGCCCGGCGTAGGCACAGAGTTCTATTTTGACCTGGTGTTTGAGCTGCCCATCAAAAAAAGCCGCCTGCCCAAACGGGCGCAGCTCACGGAGCTCTCCGCCTATTCAAAACGGTTCAGGAATTTACGCGTGCTTTTTGTGGAGGATAATCCCATCAATATCATGGTGGCCAAAAACCAGCTGGAGTATTTTGGCATTTTGCCAGACTGTGCTCAGGGAGGTAAGGAAGCGCTGGAACTATTAGAAGAGAACACTTACGATGTTGCGCTGGTAGACCTGCACATGCCCGGTATGGATGGTTATGAGCTGGCAGAGATCATCCGTAATAAATACCATGAGATCCACATCGTTGTATTTACGGCGGATATTATGCCGGAAGTGCGCCGCAAGTTCGCCCGCATGGGTATTTTCGATATCCTTAATAAACCGTTCTTCCCCCGGGAGATGCTGGCTACGTTATTAAAGATCGCGCAGATCCGTAAGATGGAATTATAAACAAAACACGATTAAATATAAATTGGCCCCAAAGTATCAGACTCCGGGGCCAATTCGCTTATAGCAGATCTTACTGCTTCACCACTTTCAATACCAACACTTCATTCTTTTCATTCATCAGCTGCACCATATACATACCCGCCGGTAATTGCCGCAGATCGATCCGGTAGGTGCCTGCTATCTTACCTTGTTGTGATAGACCGGTCATCCACGCATGTCCGGTGAGCGCCACTATTTTCACCTGTTTGATCGCTTCACTGCTGCGGATCTGCGCCTGGTCATTTACTACCGGGTTCGGATATACTGCGGCGGTCCATGTGGCGGGGACGGTGGATGATTGGCTACCCATGCCAACCAGCCGTGCGCCCGCACTGTGCAATGCCCCATACGCTTCCAGCTCAAAAATGGAATAACCATACGGTGTTGTACGCGCTGTGCCATAGATGCGCAGGTAGCGCCCATGGTTGCTAAGCCCTGTATGCTCATTCACCAGTGCGGTATTACCGCTTACATTCTTTAACAAATTCCAGTTCAATGTATCATTAGATACCTGTACCAGGTAGTCCCTGCCGGCAGCTGTTTCCCAGGTGATCTTTACCCGGTTGATATCATAGTCTGCGCCAAGATCTACCCGTATCCACTGCGGATCGCTGAACGCGCTGGACCAGCGGGTGCCGGTATTCCCATCTACCGCATTAGGGCCGGTGAACGTGCTGTTCTCTGATCCGGATACCCGTACCGGTTTGTTCAGCGCCAGGTTAGGCCCATTGCCGGTAGGCGTGGAGGTTTCATAATACACGTTATCAATATAGAAGCTAGCAGCAGTGGCAGGCGCATCGCCGGAGAAAGTAAATGCCTGCGAAACAGTGGCCAGGTTGGTGCCGGTAAGCGAGCTAACGGGGATGATCACCTCATGCCACTGCCCATCACGCACCAATCCCAGCTTTTGCTCGCCGCCGGCAAAATTGATATCCGTTTGCCCGTTCAGGGAGATCACGCTAAAACGGAAAGAGCCCTGATACGTGGTCTTGAAACGGAATTTCAGGTTGCCATTGGCAAAATGCGTCAGGTCGCGCACATCATGAGAGGCGCCCAGTCCAAACCAGTTATTGGCTGCCGCGGTAAAGGCCATCACCTGTGCGCCCTCATAGGGCGCCGCGCCGGCAATGGTGGTGAGGTTATTCCATACATACAGGTTGGCGTCCAGCCCGTAAGTAAGCTTTTCCGTAATAGCCGCATCCTCGCTGTACACCCCGAATTTATCCGCCACGATCTTGTTATCCTGCACCGTGATCGTTACCGGAGCGGAGGTAGTGCTTAGTTTACCGTTATCCGTAGCTTTTACGGTCAAGGTATAACTGCCTTGATCCACATTGGCCCAGGTGAAATTATAAGGCGGTTTATTCAGCGTGCCAAGCAGCGTGCTTCCATTATAGAACTCCACTTTATAGATCAGCCCATTATCCGTAATATTTGTATTGATCACCACATTGGCCGGCTTGCGGTACGGCGTGCTGGCAGTGGGAGCGCTGATACTTACCTGCGGCGGCGTATTATTGGGCCCCGCTACCAGCGCCGTTACCGGTTGGGAAGCAGTGGTCTTGCCCTGGTTATCGGTAGCCTTGGCAATAAGGGTGGCCACAGTTTGGGTGGATGTGTTCCAGGTAAAATTAAAAGGCGCGCTGGTCTTGCTGCCCAGGTATACGCTGCCATTAAAGAAATCCACCTTGCTGATGCTGCCATTGGCGTCGCTGGCATTGGTTTGTATATTGATGGCAGCCGGGGTGGTGAATACCGCTTCATTGGCCAGGTTGGTGATGGACACCTTAGGCGCGGGATTATCGGATACGCCACCGGTATAATAGATATTATCAAAATAGAAATCAGCCGCTGCGGCCGGCGCATCGCCGGAGAACATAAACAACTGGGTAACCTGCACCAGGTCTACCGCGCCAAAAGCGCTTACGGGAATGGTGACCTCATGCCATTGGCCATCACGTACCAATCCGTAGGCGTTGCCGGTAAAGTTCACCCAGCCTTCTCCGGCGTCTGTAGCAATACCTACTTTAAACGGGGCAGAGGAGCTGGTCTTCATATGGAATTTAAGGCTGCCGCCGGCGTAATTGCTCATGTTGATCATGTCATTGGCTACGCCAAGGCCGTACCAGGTACCGGCATTGGCATGAAATGCCCATACATTGCTGCCTTCAAACGGGGCAGGGGCGGGGCTCGTAATATTGGTGATATTATTCCACAGGAACAGGTTAGCGCCCTGCCCAAACGTTACTTTGCTGTCTACCGGCGTGTTATCCGTAAAGATGCCGTAGTTGCCTTCCGGCGCATTGTTGCTGCCCAGTATCAGCTCTTCGCCCTGGGTAAGATCCTGGTACAGCTTTATATAATCTATCTCCATACGGCCGGGCAGGGGCGCGGTAACGCCGGCGGCTGTATGAATATTGGGATAATTGCCGCCTACCGCCAGGTTCAGTATGATATAGAACGGGTTGCGGAAAGCTTCAAACCCGTTGTTGCCATCAATGGCAATCCGGTAGTAGGGGCTGTTATCCAGGAAGATGGTGATGAACTGCGGGTCCCACTCCAGCCGGTACAGGTGGAAATCATCGCTGAGGTTGGCCGCTTCATTCACCGTGTCTTTGGCATAGGTGGCATGCCCGGTATAACCGCCGGGGTTCTCTGTCCACCAGTGTACGGCGGCGCTAACGGTCTTGTCGGCCTTACCCGCGGCCAGGGCGCCGGCAAACCCCATTTCCAGGATATCCACCTCGCCGTTGCGCGGCCAGGTACCGCCGGTAGCGCCCAGCAGCCAGAAGGCGGGCCACAGGCCATTGCTCACCTGCGGCGCTTTAATACGGGCTTCCAGCGCGCCATAACGGAAAGATACCCTTCCGCTGGTCTTGATACGGGCAGAGGTAAAGGGTTTGCCGCCCATGGTCTCGCGCCGCGCTTCCAGCACCAGGCGGCCGTTCTCGATCCGCACGTTCTCCGTGCGGTTGGTATAATACTCCAGCTCGGCATTTCCCCAGCCGCAGTTGCCTTTGGCGCAACCATCGCCGGTTTCATAGGTCCAGTACTGGGAGTTCAGCGCGCCGCCGGTAAAATTGTCTTCCCATACCAGCTGCCGCTGGGCCTGGGTGATAAAAGGCCATAAAAACAGGCTAACAATAGTGAGCAGGCACATGCGTTGCGCCAACAGACATTTTTTGTACATAGGGCTTCTCATTATGGAGAGTTTTGATGAACGTGGATCAATAAATACAGTTACAGATCGGTAAGGGCTTTGAGGGCTACCGGATAAAGGCTACAAATACGGTTCAGTATATACAAAAATAAGGAATGGACAGCACTGCCGGAGCGCTATCCATCGTTTTTTTGTTTTGTCCGGTTTAGTAAGCCGTTGGTCCTCACTGCTGGAACATACACCACAAAACGGGTGACAAAAAATATTTAAAAACTTCCTAAATTACGACCCTGTATCACGCTATAGTTATAACGCGAACGATGGTCTAACAAATTATTTGGGTAAAACCGGGCAATGATCAAATTCCACAATTTACTCGCCGGCATACTGATCCTTTTGCTGCCGGTTGTACATGTGCAGGGGCAAACACACGGCCTGGACTTCCGCAGTCATGAGGCAATCCAGGATCAGCGCACAGGGCTGGCGCTGGGCATGGAAAAGGCCATCTGTTTTGATGATGGCTTTGAACTATCCTTTGAGATATCTTTCATTCCCAACCAGAAAAACTACTTTGGATACATCCTCCGGATGATAGCCGACGACGGCCGTAATACCGATCTTATTTATGATTACGATAAAAGCCCTGACAACAAACACTTTAAGATTGTAACAGGAGAGACCTTTTCTACCATCGCATTCAATATGCCCGGTATTGGCACAACGGATACCTGGCATAATATCCGCCTGCAGTTTGATGCGGCCAAAAGCACCCTCCGCGTGATCGCGGACGGGCGCGCCTTTGAGCAGCCCCTGGCCCTGCGTGGCCGTAACTGTTATAAGCTGCTGTTTGGGGCCAACGATTATAAAAGCTTTAAGAATACTGACGTGCCGCCCATGATGATCCGTAACGTACGCATCCTGGAAGACAAAAAACTCCGGCACTGCTGGCCACTCAATGAGGACGCCGGCAATATGGCCACGGACTCCCTGGGCAGGAACAGCTACGGTATTGTCACTAACCCTTTATGGGTAAAGAAGTTGCACACCAACTGGCGGGCCATGCAGTCCTTTACGATCCCCGGGGCTGCCAGCGTTGCATTTGACCAGGGCACAGAAACCCTTTATATCTTAGGCAAGGATTCGCTGTTCAGTTATGCCATTCCGCAGAACAGGCTAACGGCCGCCGCGTATAGCACCGGCCCACAGTTCATGTCCGCCAAGTACCAATCCTGGTACCTGCCGCAGGAACAGAAGATCTACACCTTCTCCATCCACATGAAGGACCTGGCCATACTGGACCTGCCAACCCTGGCCTGGAATACCCGGCTGCCGGAGCAGACAGACGGTACCAACTACTGCCATTTCAACAAATACTATTCCCCGGCAGACAGCTCTTTCTATACCTTTAATGGCTACGGCTTTTTTTTATACAAAAGTGATATCTACCGCTATCAGATACCCACGGCCACACTCAGCACCGTAGCAGGTATACAGGGCAGCATGACGCCCCGTTACCTGGCCGCATTAGGCGCCGCCGCACATGGCGCTTATATCATGGGCGGTTACGGCAACGTATCCGGCCAGCAGGTGCTCAATCCCAAAAACCTCTACGATCTTAATTATTTTGACGCCACCACCCGCTCCTTCAAAAAGATCTACGACCTGAAAGTAGACACAGAGGAATACGTATTCGCCAACTCCCTCGTCATTGACGAAGCCACCCACACTTACTACGGTCTCATCTTCCCCAAACATAAATACGATTCTGAGCTGCAACTTATCCACGGGTCATTGGAGCAACCCAGTTTCGAAGCCGTAGGGGACAAGCTGCCCTACCGCTTCCACGACATCCGCTCTTTTGCAGACCTGTACTATGACAACACCGGCAAACGTTTTATCGTGCCCGCACTCTTCTACGATGAAGAACGTAAACATACTACCGTTAATATATACACGCTCTATGGCCCTCCATTGCCGCTCCATCCGCCGGCGCCCATACGGCAAACACACCGGCTGCCTTACCTGCTCAGCGCCGCCGCCATACTGCTGCTGGCCCTGAGCGCCTGGTACCTGCAGCGAAGAAAAAAGCAGGCACAGGCAGCGCCGCCGGCGAAACCGGCCACACCGGCCATACCGGTCATGCCGCCACACCGGCACTCTCCTGTACCCGTGCAACCGGAGCCGCTTCCACAAGTACCGGTAACGAAAATACCTGCCACACCAATACACGAAGAGGACGATAGCCAAACGATAACACCCGCTCCACTATCACCGGAGCATACAGCGCCGTTACCCACACAACCACTCATCAAAGTCTGCATCTACCTCTTTGGCGATTTTCGTATCGTAGACAGCGCGGGCGAAGAAGTGACCAAACTATTCACTCCCCTCATCCGTGAGCTCTTCCTGGTAATACTATTATACAGCATCCGCCGCGAAAGAGGCATCTCTTCAGAAAAACTCAAAGAGCTCCTCTGGTCTGACAAAAGCGACGCCAGCGCCCGCAACAACCGTTCCGTCAACATCGCCAAGCTAAAACACATCCTGGAAAGAATAGGCCATATCCGCATCTCCAAAGACACCGGATATTGGAAAATAGACACTGATCCCAACCAGGTCTACATTGACTACAGCCACTACCTCGACATCGTGCGCGACAAAAGCCAGCTCACCAAACAACGTATGACCAGCCTGGCAGATATCATCCAGCGCGGCAGCTTCCTTTCCAACGATGAACACGAATGGCTCGATCCCTTCAAATCCGAAGTCTCCAACGAGATCATCGACACCTACATGCACTTCGCCACCTCCATCGACCTGAAGGAAGACCCGGACTTCCTCATCAAACTGGCCAACTACGTAGCCTATTTCGACCCCGTAAACGAAGACACCATGAGCATCAAATGCAAATCTCTGGCCTACCTGGGCAAACACTCCTTAGCCAGGGATACTTTTGAGCATTTTGGAAAAGAATACAAACGCCTATACGGAGAAGATTTCGAAAAGAACTTCCAGGAGATATTAGAGTAAATAGGAAGTAGAAAGAGAAAGAGTAAAAATAAGAGTAAGAGTAAGGAGGGAAAACTAAAAGTAAGAGTAAGACTAAGACTAAGACTAAGACTAAGACTAAGAGTAAGAGTAAGAGTAAGAGTAAGAGGTAAAAGGTAAAAGGTAGGTAAAAGGTAGGTAAAAGGTAGGTAAGAAGAACAGAAATGAAGCACATCGCCCTCTCTCGTTCAAACCACACTTGAACAGCAGCCTTTTGCATTGCCGGACAGGAGTCAAATATGGCCCTTGGCTGGCGCGGGTTCACCCAGCCTACCTGCAAAACGAACTACCCGCGGCAGGCGCAGGCCATTTTGACCCTGTCCGGCATGGCCCACCGCCGCTGCACCCACCAAGCGGCCCACCGCCGCTGCACCCACCAAGCGGCCCACCGCCGTGACACCCACCAAGCGGCCCACCGCCGTGACACCCACCAAGCGACCCACCGCCGCTACACCCACCAAGCGGCCCACCGCTGCGCCACCCACCAAGCAGCCCACCGCCGCTACACCAAGGTACCGTCCTGAAAAACGTTTAACCGCCAAAATCTTCGCATTAATTTCCCCATTAACGCCCTTATTAACCCTTTATTAGTCTTTTATTAACCACCCCCGGCTAACTTTATCACCACACCAACAATAACAAACATCCACGTGCCTCCCTTAAAACTATGCTAAAAAACGTAATCCACCTATCGCTCCTGCTCGCTGTAACCATCAGTTGCAACACCGCCCACCGCCACAACCACCTGCACAAAACCGCAAACACCGGCTGGCATCAATACGGCGGCAACCCGGCGCAATCCAAATTCATGGATCTCCGCCAAATCAACAGATCTAACGTAACCCAGCTAAAAATAGCGTGGACCTACCCAACCGCCGACAGCGTCCAATACCTCTACAACCCGCTGATCATCGACACCATCATGTACGTACTCGCCAAAAATAACTCCCTGGTTGCCCTCAACGCCGCCACGGGTAAAGAGATCTGGATCCATGCTAACCTCGCCGGCATCACCTGGCGCGGGTTAAACTACTGGGAAAGCAAGGATAAACAAGACCGCCGCCTCATCTTCTGCATCAACAACACTTTACAGGAAATAGACGCCGCCACCGGTAAGTCAATAACCAATTTCGGCGTCAATGGCTACGTGTCATTAAAAGAAGGCCTCGGCCGGGACCCTAACACCATCGCCAGGGTACAGAGCACTACCCCTGGCTGCGTATTTGAAGACCTGATCCTCCTCGGCTCCTCACCGGGGGAGAATCTCTTCTCTGCACCAGGCCATGTACGTGCTTATAATATTATCACCGGCAAACTGGAATGGGTATTCCATACCATCCCGCATCCGGGGGAATACGGTTATGACACCTGGCCAAAAGATGCTTATAAATACGCCGGCGGCGCTAACACCTGGGGAGAGATCACGGTGGATGAGCGCCGGGGCATCGCCTATTTCCCTATAGGTTCGCCCACATATGACTACTACGGCGCTGACCGTACCGGCAGCAACCTGTTTGGCAATTGCCTGCTGGCGCTGGACGCCAGGACAGGCAAACGGCTATGGCATTACCAGACGGTACACCATGATCTCTGGGATTACGACCTCACCGCTGCGCCCCAGCTGATCACCGTCCGGCATAATGGCCGTTGGGTAGATGCCGTAGCTGCGGCTACCAAACAAGGTTTCCTTTTCGTATTCGACCGGGTGACCGGCCAGCCCTTATGGCCTATAGAAGAACGTCCCGTACCGGCGAGCGAAATGCCCGGGGAGCATGCCTGGCCTACACAGCCTTTCCCGACGGTGGTGCCGCCTTTTACGCGGCAGGCGGTCAGGGCAGATGACCTGAACCCTTATTTCACCCCGGAGCAAAAAGAGCGCTGGCTCAAACGCCTGGCAGCCGGAAGGGCAGGCTTATTCACCCCGCCCTCGGACAAATACGAAACCATGATCATCCCCGGCGCTACGGGCGGGGCTAACCTGGGCAATACCGCCTCCGACCCTGCCAGGGGTATCGTATACGTAGCTACGCAGGATTATCCTTCCGTATTTAAGCTGGAAGCGCTGGAGCCCAGCGGCGGGCCTATGACGGCTGCGCGCAACAACCGCGCACAGGCCACCTATGCGCAGTTCTGCCAGTCCTGCCATGGAGAGACCCGCGCCGGCGGCCTAGGGCCTTCTTTACTGAACCTGGGCAGCCGCGTAAATTTCGAGACATTTAAGACGGTGCTGGCGACAGGCAAGGGCCAGATGCCGGGCTTCCAGCATATAGACGAGAAAACAGTGACAGACCTCTACGGCTACCTGGCCGGCATTCCCGGTGCAGAAGCGGCCCGTGCCCGTCCCCCAAGACCGGAACCTGTAATACCCAGCGGCCCGGTAGTAGCCGCCGGCGCGGTACCGGTGCCAAAAGAGATTGCCGAACGTCCGGCCAAACCTTTACGCACATACCCGGAAGGCGTACCTGGCCCGCAAACCCATTACGTAACGGATTACGGCCTGCAATACTCCAATCTGATGAGCCCTCCCTGGGCATCGATCGTAGCATATGATCTGAATACCGGTACGGTGAAATGGCGTACGCCCCTGGGGCAGGATGCGCGGGCCGCAAAGATGGGCGCACAAAACACCGGCATCCCCAATGGCTCTCAGCGTAAAGGTATGATCGTTACCTCCACCGGCCTCTTATTCGCCACGGCCAAAGGGGGTAAGCTGTATGCGTTTGATGCGGATAACGGCCAGGTATTATGGAGCACGGATCTTTCCTGGGATACCCAGGGCATGCCGGCTATGTATGCGATAAAAGGAAAACAGTATATCGTAGTAAGCGCCAATGCGCCTTTTACAGAAGAAAGCGTAGACCGGTCTAAGGAGCCAGGTGCATTGCCACGGAGTTATGTAGTATATGCTTTACCGGAATAACCTGCAAATATATGCCAAAGATGCTGTGGGATTATGATACGATTTTACCCGGAATACCGGGGATCAACGATAAGACAAGGAGAGCACTAAGAGAGGACAAGGAGAGCACCAGGGTAAAATTGTGAAAATAACATCAAAACCTTCTTTATGAATAGACGTAGTTTCATTTTTCAATCCTCCGGCCTGGTACTATCCGTCTGGACATCCGCCGCTTTTGCACGCGCGGGTGTAATAGCGGATAAAATGGATCGTATTGCCATGGGCACGGTATTGTTCCGCTACCGTTTTAAACAAACCCTGCCTAAGGAGATCAGCACTATCCGGCAGGAGCTCACTTTAATGGACGTACCGGCTTATTACCGCCAACGTTTTGGTATGCGGCAACTGGAGTACTGGAGCAACCACTTTGAATCCCTGGACAAGCCTTACCTCAGCGGGCTAAAGGCAAAGATCAAAGCCGCCGGCAGCCGCCTGGTAAATGTGCAGGTAGATAGCGACTACGACCTGGCTTCCACAGACGAAGCCACTCGCCAGCGCAGTCTCACGCATGTAAAAGGCTGGATAGACGCGGTGTCTTACCTGGGTTCACAATGTGTACGGGTAAACCCTGGCAGGCCCAATGGCGCTATAGAAAAAAGCATTGCCTCCATGCAGGAGATCAACCGGTACGCCAAAAGCAAAAAGCTGGTATTGCTAACGGAGAACCATTTTGGTATAGAAATGAACCCGGACCTCCATATCCGTATCGTAAAAGAAGCCGGCCCGCAGAATATCTACACCCTGCCGGATTTTGGCAACTATCCAACGGAGCGTATGTTTGCATCGCTGGAAAAGATCATGCCTTATGCATACCTCATCTCCGCTAAAGCTATGCAGTTCAATGATCAGCTGGAGCACGTTTCTTATGATTTTGACAAATGCGTACAGCTGGCGGAAAAACACGGCTTTAAAGGCGTGTACTCCGTAGAGCAATGGAGCCCGGAATACCAGGATATCGATTATGAAAAAGTAGGGGATTGGCTCATCACGCACGTGAAAAATAATATCTGAGAAAAGCCCATCTAAAACAATTCCCGTTCATGAAAGGATTTGCACTCTTGTTATTATACGCTGGTTGGGTGATGGCCGCACAGGCACAAAGCAGCATATCGTCCAATGTCCCTCCACCGCCCAATGCCGGCTGGAGTTTCATTCCGGATTACACATTCACCGGTTCCCAGTTAAAAGACTGGCAAGCCCTGGGCAGCGCACAATGGCGCGCGCAGGATGGTGAGATCACTGCCGCCACCAACACCTCCGCCGGCTTCCTCCTCCTTAACCGCAGCTACCAGGATGCCGGCTTCCACGCCTGGTTCACCTGTCCGCCAGGTACAGAAGCCGGTTTCCTCTTCCGCCTGGAAACCCGGAACGATACCACCAACGGCGTACTCGTCTCCATCAAAGACAATGAAGCCGCTACCTACCGCATAGCGCTCGATAAACAAGGCCATGAACTACTACGCGAAAAACTCCGCCCTGCCGGCAGCATCGTACGCCTGGCGCCGCCGGCTACTACGCAAACAGCTAACAACAACCGGCCTAACCGCCCGCGCCCCGCAGGGCCGGAGCTGCCTTTACAACGCCCGGAAACCGCCATCCGTAACAACGCCTGGAACCAGGCGGAGATCTTTATAGACGCCTCCATTATCCGCAGCTTCCTCAACGATGGCCGCGAAATGGGCGCCGCGGCGGAAGACCATGCCGGCGGTTACGGCCCGGTGGCCCTCTATGCAGCAGGTACCGGTACCGTACATTTCAAAGAGATAGGGGTGAAGGATATTGCGCAGAAAATATTGCCCGCGGAAACCACCGGCCCCCGTTTTAAAGTACAGCGCATCAACGATATGTATTACTCCTGGGGCGCTGCCGCGGCAGATTTTGACCAGGATGGCAACACGGATATCGTGGCAGGCCCTTATATCTATTTTGGCCCGGACTATACCCGCATGCGCGAGATCTTCCCCGCGGCCGCCTACAATCCCTCCAAAGAATTTACAGAGATCAACTGCCAGTATACATTTGATTTTAACGGCGACGGATGGCCGGATATCTTCACCGGCCCGCCCCGTGCTACGGTATACCTCAATCCCCGGGGCGCCTCCCGCCGCTGGGATAAGTTCGAAGTGATCCCCTCCGTACAAACAGAGATCACCGTATTCCGCGATATAGACGGCGATGGTAGACCGGAGCTGGTATATGGGGCGGATGGCACGCTGCGCTACGCAAAACCTGATCCGGCAGATCCTGCCAAACCCTGGATAGTACATAACATATCCGGCAACGGTTACATGATGGGCCACGGTATTGGCGTGGGGGATGTTAACGGCGACGGCCGTACGGATGTTGTCAATCCCAACGGCTGGTGGGAGCAACCGACGGCAGATAACGGTCAGCCCTGGCAGTACCATCCCGCGGCCTTTGCCCGCTACGGGCATCGCAGCACCGGCGCTGGCGGGGCCGTTATGGCGGTATACGATGTAAATGGCGATGGCCGTAACGATGTGGTCTCCAGCCTCAATGCCCACGGTTTTGGCCTGGCCTGGTTTGAGCAGCAGCAGAACGGCAGCTTTACGCAACACATGGTGATGGACGATCTCACCGGCGCTAAACCGGGCGATATCAGCTTCTCCCAACTGCACGGTACCGCCTTTGCGGATGTGGATGGCGATGGCGTGATGGATTTCGTGGCCGGCAAACGCTATTGGTCCCATCTTGATAATTATTTTGATCCGGACCCCTACGGCGCGCCTGTGCTCTATTGGTTCCGTACCGTACGTGATGCGAAGGCCCCTGGCGGTGCAAGGCTGGTACCGGAGCTGATACATAACCGTTCCGGGGCCGGGTCAGATGTACTGGCTACCGATCTTGATAAGGATGGTAAAGTGGATCTCGTCACCTCCACAGACAGGGGCACATTTATTTTCTGGAACAAGGGAACAAATAAACCTGCTCAATAACGGTCAGCTAATCCTGCTAAACGGGATAATGCCACCAATAATAAAACTCCCATACGTCGTGTTTAAAATAGGATAACAGCCTGACAGCTAAGCGCTTTTTAAGCCATTAGTGTACTAATTAGTGGGTTTATTAATAGCCTCCCGGGCCCGGTTAATCCGCAATTAAGCATTTGTTAATCGGTGTCCGCTTAAATTGTTGCGCTGAATAACAAACCATTCTCTAAATCCTAATTTTTAAACACCACGTATGAAAAGAATGCTATTCATGGTACTGGCATGTATATTAGTCATGCAGGGCTATGCACAAAGCATAGCCGTCAGGGGCAGGGTCACGGACGACGCCGGCGAGCCGCTCATTGGCGCCGCCGTTAAAGTAAAGAACGGAACCGGCGGGGCCGTCACCGGAACAGACGGCCGCTTTAGCTTCTCCGCACCCAGGGGCGCCGCCTTAGTCATCACATTCATCGGCTACGAATCAAAAGAAGCCATCGCAGGGGATCAGGAACTTAGCATTGCCTTGTCCCGCAACAACAGCAGCCTGGGCGAAGTAGTGGTGGTAGGCTACGGCCAGCAGCAAAAAGCCATTATCACCGGCTCCATCGCCACCATTAAGGGCGACGACATCAAGACCACCCGGAACGAGAACGTACTGAACATGCTCTCCGGCAAATTGCCCGGCGTACGCGTGGTACAGAACTCCGCAGAGCCGGGCTCCTTCAGCAACAGCTTCGATATCCGCGGCCTGGGCGCGCCCCTCATCATCATCGATGGGGTGCCCCGTGGTAACCTTAACCGCCTGGATCCTAACGACATCGAAAGCATTTCTGTGCTCAAGGACGCCGCCGCAGCCGTATACGGCGTACAGGCGGCCAATGGCGTAATACTGGTCACCACCAAAAAAGGAAAGGCAGGCACCACGCAGCTCAACTACACCGTTACCGTTGGTATGCAAAAGCCCAGCGGCCTGCCCAAAGTACTGGGCGCGGTTGACTGGATGAAGCTCTTTAACGAAAGGGCCATGCACAACGTGAACGGCGGCGCGCCCGTTTACACGCAGGCAGATTTTGACGCCTATGCCAATGGCACAAAGACCAGCACAGACTGGTACGGGGCTGTGGTGCGCAACACGGCTCCCCAAACGGCGCACAGCCTTACCGCTACCGGCGGGTCAGACAAGGTTACCTATTTTGTGAGCCTGGGGTATCTGAGCCAGCAGGGTTTCTGGAAATCCGGCGATCTCAATTACAAAAAGTACAATGTACGCTCCAACATCACGGCAAAGATCTCCAGCAACCTGACTGCGGAACTGCAGCTGGCCGGTATCTCTGATATCCGTAATGCGCCCTACGAAGACTCCTGGAGCATCTTCAAGGCCTTGTGGCGGCACCCGCCCACCTATTCCCTCTATGCGAATAACAATCCCGCCTATATCAACTATCTGGATGATAACGGCACTAACGTGCTGGCGCTCACCAATTCAGCTATTGACGGTTACAAACGCTCCACCACCAATACCTTCCAGGGCGCGTTTAGCCTGAACTATGAGGTGCCTTTTATAGAGGGATTAAAAGCCAAAGCATTATACAGCTACGACTATGCCTTGTCAGATAACAAGAACTTTGCAAAATCATTTAACGTATACCAGGCCATAAAGGTGGGGGATAGCACGGCGTACACGCCCAAACCGCTGCAAACGCCTTCCAACGTATACAGGTCTTATTCCGCAGCGCCTAATACCATGCTGCAATTCTCCCTTAACTATGCGCACACGTTTGCCCGTGCGCATAATGTAGAACTGCTGGGCCTCTACGAAGAGCGTACCCAGAAACAGGACAACTTCAACGCCAGCCGATACCTGGTACTGGGCACCCTGGACCAGCTGGGCACCGGTACTACCGCCAACCAGGTGGGCACCCAGGACCTGAATGGCCTTTTTAACTATGCCACTAAAAGTTTTGTAGGCAAGGTGCACTACGATTTCGATGCCAAATACCTCCTGGACCTGAGCGGCCGTTATGATGGCTCTTCCCGTTTTGCGCCCACCGGCCAATGGGGTTTCTTTCCCGCAGTTACTGCGGGATATCGTATTTCGGAGGAAAGTTTTATCCGGGATAATGTCCGCCTCTCGTTCATCGATAATATCAAGTTCCGCGCCTCCTACGGCGTCATGGGCGATGCCAGCGGCCTGCGCTTCCAATACCTTACCGGTTATGACTATCCGTCTTCCGGTAACCTGCAGGGCCTGCCCGGCGGCTCCGTGTTTGACGGCAGCTATACCAATGCCCTGGGTTTCCGCGTACTGCCCAACCCGGACATTACCTGGTTTAAATCCAAGACCCTCAACTTTGGTCTGGATGTAGACCTGTGGAAAGGTTTGTTTGGCTTCCAGTTCGACTGGTTCCGCCGCAACCGCGATGGGCTGCTGGCTAACCGCCTGCTGTCCCTGCCCGGCTCCCTGGGCGCCGCGCTGCCACAGGAAAACCTCAACAGCGACCTGAGCTCCGGCGTGGAACTGGTAGTTACCCATCGCAGCCATTTTGGTAAGATCTTTTACAACGTAAGCGGCAATATCTCGTACTCCCGCACCAGGTGGCAGCATTATGAGCGCGCCGTAGCCGGTAACTCCTATGATAACTGGCGCAATAACGTAAACGACCGCTATAATGATATCTGGTGGGGCTGGGGACAGGCCGGCCGCTTTGATTCCTTTAACGATATCTACGGCTACCATGTGGATAACGGCGGCGGCAACCGCAGCAACGTTCCCGGGGACTATAAATACGAAGACTGGAACCAGGACGGTTATATCGATGACCTGGACCGTCATCCCATTGCCTCTACCTATAACGGCAATACGGACCTTGGCTCTACCTCGCCCAATCCGCCGCTTATCAATTTTGGCCTTAGCATAGGGCTCAGCTATAAAGGCTTTGACCTGAATGCGCTGATCCAGGGCGCCGCCCAGAAATGGATCTCCTACCCGGAGGCCCTGGCCACCCCGCTCAACTTTAACGGTAACGCGCTGGAGCAATACATGGACCGCTGGCACCCCGCAGATCCCAATGCGGACCCCTACGATCCTAACACCCAGTATGTGCCGGGTTATTTTGCCCTGACAGGCACCGGGTACGATGCCAACTCCACCTACGCGGTGAAAAATGCATCCTATGCCAGGTTAAAAAGCATAGAGATCGGTTATACCTATGTGTTTCCGGCGTCTATTACAAGGAAGGCTGGTTTGAAACAAGCCAGGCTGTACGTGAACGGGTATAATTTGTTGACAGTAACAGGGGTGCGTTATGTAGACCCTGAGCACCCGTCATACCAGTACGGCTACGTATACCCGCTGAACAAAACGTATAACGTGGGGATGAGCGTGGACTTTTAACTGTTGTTTCAACTAAAGCCAATTAACAATGCAAAAGATATATCTGATCATAATTGCCCTTTTTACACTATGCTCCTGCAATAAGCTGGGCATCCTGCCGGATAATATAGTGCAGGATAAGGATGCCTTTGCCAGCCAGGGCGGTGTGACCGCTTATTTCGCAGGCCTGTATAACCGCCTGCCCATAGAGGATTTTAAGTATAATATGAACGATGGTTACAACCAGTTCAACTACATCCTCAGCATCAATAACCTTACCGGCGAGATGATGAACCGCAACGTAGGCGGCGCTACCGGCAGCTTTACCAAATACTACGCGGATGCGTATATCATTATCCGCAACGCCAACTATTTTATACAAACACTGCCCGGTTATGCGTTCAACTTTAACCCCAACCAGGTAAACCACTGGCTGGGCGAGGCCCGCTTTATCCGCGACTTCACCTATTTTGAGCTCGTAAAAAGGTATGGCGGCATACCTATCACCACAGAGGTGCAGTACTATCCCCAGGAAAGCCTGGAGCAACTGCAGCTGCCCCGCAACTCGGAGCAGGAAGTGTATGATTACATTGCAAAGGACCTGGATTCCGCCATCCTGCTTATGAATCCCACCAGCGAGCAGCGGGGCCGGGCCAACAAATACATCGCCGCAGCGCTTAAGAGCAGGGCCATGCTGTTTGCCGGTTCCATTGCCAAATACAATACCAAGAACATCTCAGATCCTAACACCGGCAAACAGGTGCAGGGTATACCCGCCACAGAGGCCGTGCGTTATTTCAAGGCCAGTTATGAGGCCTCCAAACTGGTGGAAACCGGCGGTTACATGCTGTACCGCGCTACCGCCAATAAAGAGGATAATTATTACAACCTGTTCTTTGACGTGACCGCCTCCAATAAGGAAGTGATCTTTGCCAAAGAGTACAGTGATCTGAATGCCGTACACAGCTTTGACCTGTTTGCCATTCCCAACCAGATGAAAGGCAAGGATGGTTACAGCTCCTACATGAACCCCACACTGGATTACGTGGAGCTGTTTGACGGTCTTCCCCGTAACGCCGACGGCACGCTGAAAACGATAGATGCTACTACCGGCAAATACGCCTATTACGATGACCGCTACGCCTTCTTCAAAAATGCGGAACCGCGCTTGCTGGCCACCGTGCTTATGCCTGGCGCTACCTTTAAAGGCGAGGTGATAGACGTGCGCCGGGGTATCTATAAAGGTGATATCAGCGGCGGTATAGGCCCTTTCCCGGGCGCCCTGCCGCCATATCCAAATACCACTAATCCTTACGCCAACAATCCCAATATGGTGCCGGCGGTGAACAGCAATAACCTGCCTTCGCCCATTGTGGACCTGGGTAATGGCCAAAGCCTGAACGCCGGCGGCTTAAGCGGTACCTTCAATGTGCCAGTAGGCGCAGGCACTATCTCCGGTTTCTTCCAGCGTAAATACCTGGATCAGCGCAAACCTGTGGCAGATGTGATCGTAAACAAATCTTTCCAGCCATGGATAGAGATGCGGTATGCAGAAGTGCTGCTGAACCGCGCAGAGGCAGATTATGAATTACAGGCTGCCGGACAAACAGACGCCAACTACCAGCAGGATGCTTTTCAGTGTATCAACGATATCCGCGACAGGGCAGGGGCCAACCTGCTCGCCAGCGCGGCAGACCTGAATGATATCAACATCATCCGCAATGAAAGACGCAAGGAGCTGGGCTTTGAGAATAAGATCTGGTGGGATATCAAACGCTGGCGTACCGCGGATGCGGAGATCCAGAACCGGGTATGGATGGTGCTGCACCCCATTTATGTAGCGGGTAACGGCAAATACATCTACGACAAAAGGCGGTACGAGGGTAACCAGCAGTACACCTTTAACCCGGTGTGGTACTATGAGCCGATACCGGATGCGGAGATCACCAAAAACCCGAAACTGGTACAGAACCAGTAGGCATTTACTGGCGATGGTAGAACAAACAGGCGGGGAGCCGGAAAGGTTCCATCCGCTCGTCACAAAATCAAACATTAACCGATGAAAAAAAATATCTTGTATACGATCCTCTCCTGCATGGCGCTGCTATCCTTTAGCGCCTGCAGTAAGGAAGATAATTACACCGCGCCCGCGGAAACGCTCACCGGCCGGATCATAGACCTGAGCACCGGGCAGCCCATACAAACAGAGTCAGGCGGCATCCGCCTGCGTGCAGAGGAACAAAGCTGGAACAATGGCGCCGGCGTGATCCCGCAGTACTTTAACGTCAAGTACGATGGCACCTTCAATAACTCAAAGGTGTTCAAAGGCAAGTTTAAACTGTACCCCATGGATGGCGCTTTTGTACCGCTGGTCACAACAACGGCCCCCATCGTTGATAACAGCAAGGTAGTTGACATCCAGGGCGTAACAAATGTAGAATTCCAGGTAGAGCCGTTCCTGAAAGTGGAATGGATAGGAGAGCCCGTAGTGAACCCGGACAAGACCATTACCATACAGTGCAAGTTCACCCGCGGTACCACAAACCCGGCCTATCAATTTAATGTAACCGATGTATTCCTGTATGTATCCACCACGGAGTTTGTCAGCAATGCCAGCTACGATAACCGGTTTTCCAACCAGGTAAAGTATAATGGCGCAGAAGGCAATAACGTGCTGGGACAAACAGTTACCATCACCACCAAAGGCACGCTGGGCGGCAACCGCCCATATTATATAAGGGTAGGCGCCAGAACGGCGGATAACGTGAATAAACGGTATAACTATAACGTGGCCAAACAGGTGAATATACCGGGCGCATGATGTTTGCCGGCAGCCGTTGGTGCGCAACCACTAACGGCTGTTGACAAACGGCGTATAACGATAGACTAAAGACTGATATAAATATGACCAAACATTTCTTTCTGGCCGCTGTAATGTGTATGGCCCTTTTTAATGCTACGGATGTCAATGCCCAGGCTAAACAGGGGCCCGCTAAAAAAGCCCCTGCCAAAACAGCTACTGCAAAAGCGGCCGCCAAACCGGCTATCTCCGCGCAGGATGCAACAGAAGGCAAAGCCCTGTTGTCAAAATCTGATTGCCTGGCCTGTCATAAAGAAGATACCAAGCTGGTAGGCCCTGCCTACCTGGATGTAGCCAAAAAATACAAAGCCACGGATGATAATATCGCCCTGCTCACCACAAAGGTGATCAACGGCGGCGCCGGTAACTGGGGCCCCGTGCCCATGTCGCCCCATGCTACGCTGGCAGCGGCCGATGCAAAGAAAATGGTACAATATATCCTTTCACTGAACAAATAAAGCAGTACCCATGAGCAAACGTAACAAACTATGGATGATAGCCGTATTGCTGATAGTAAGCTTTGCCGTATACCAGTGCAAGACCACACAACCCGCCCTTAAACGTGATGCTACTGGCAAGGTGATCGTAAACCCGCGCCCGGACCCGGCCTATAAGGATGTAAAGGCCGCCATGCAAACCATTTATACCCAACCCGGTTATCATATAGAGCTGGTTGCCAGCGAGCCAATGATCCAGGAACCGGTAGCGATTGTATGGGATGGCAACGCTAAAATGTACGTGGCGGAAATGCGCACGTACATGAAGGACATCGATGGCACAGATGAAAATCAGCCCATTTGCCAGGTATCCCTGCTGGAAGATACCAACGGCGATGGCCGTATGGACAAACGTTCCACCTTTATAGACAGCCTGGTGCTGCCCCGTATGCTCCTGTGCGTAGGGCACAAGCTGCTGGTCAACGAAACGTATACCTATAACATCTTCAGCTACGAGGACAAAAACGGCGATGGCAAAGCAGATGAAAAGATCCAGGTCTATAAGAATGACGCGCCGGATACCCGCAACCTGGAACACCAGAAAAGCGGCCTGGTATGGAACCTGGATAACTGGATCTATGTAAGCTGCGATCCCGTACGTTACAAATACCGCGGCGGACAGCTGGTGGCAGATTCCCTGGCTAACTCTCCCGGCGGGCAATGGGGCGTTGGTAATGATGATTACGGCCGCCTGTTTTTCTCCAGCGCGGGCGCAGAGATCCCCGCCGTGGGCTTCCAGATCAATCCTGCTTATGGAATACTGAATCCCCGCGATCAGTTCAATGATGAATTTAACGCCGTATGGCCCATCATCGCCACGCCGGATGTACAGGGCGGTATGCACCGCCTTCGCCCGGATACTACGCTTAACCACTTTACGGCCAGCTGCGGCCAGTCCGTATTCCGTGGTGATGCGCTGCCGCCGGATATGAAAGGCGACCTGCTCATCTGTGAGCCGGTAGGCCGCCTCATCCGCCGGGCCAAGGTATCAGACGTAAACGGTAAAGTATTTCTGAAGAACGCTTATAACGAGCAGGAATTCATCGCCTCTACGGATATGAATTTCCGCCCCGTAAATACCGCCACCGGTCCGGATGGCTGCCTGTATATCGTGGATATGTACCATGGCATTATCCAGGAAAGCAACTGGACCAGGGAAGGCAGCTTCCTGCGCCCGCGTATCATCAGCAAAGGCCTGGATAAGAACATAGGCCGCGGCCGCATTTACCGCGTAGTGCACGATTGTTTTAAACCCGGTCCCAAACCGCATCTGTTAGAGGATAGCGGTGAACAGCTGCTCTCTTACCTCGATCATCCAAACGGCTGGTGGAGAGAGAACGCACAGAAAGAGATCATCGCCCGTAACGACCGCTCCCTGATCCCCGCGCTGCAGCAGGTAGCCCTGGGCACGCATCCTACCATCGGCAAACGCGGTGGCGCCCTGGCCCGTATCCACGCCCTGTGGACACTGGAAGGCCTCAACGCCATCGACAAGCCAACCTTATTCCAGGCATTTAAGGACAACGATGCCCAGGTACGCAGAACCGCCGTATGGATCAGCGAACAGTACCTACAACAAAACGATGAGACCGTGCTGGCACAACTGGCGGCATTAAAGAACGATGCTTCCGGCGATGTACAGGTGCAGCTGGCCTTATCCCTCTATAACAGCAAGGATGCTTCCGCCAAAACCCTTAGCGGTGAACTGTTACAGCAGGCAACTGACAAGGAGTTTATGCAGAGCGTAGCCAATAGCATGGAGATCAATACCAATACCAAATTATTTGGCCGCCGCCTGGGTGGCATGCCCGCAACGCATCGTAACCTGATCCTGCAGGGCGCTAACATCTACAAACAATTATGCTCCACCTGTCATGGACCGGATGGTAAAGGCATTGTAGTAGGTACCGGTACGCCGGCAGCGCCGCCTTTCGTAGACTCTAAAAGGGTAGGGGGTGATGATGTAAAGCTGATGAAGATCCTGCTCAATGGCCTCACCGGCCCTATTGACGGCAAAAACTATACAGATATAATGGCGCCTTTTGGCGCTGGTAACAATGATGAATGGATCGCCGCCGTGCTCAGTTATGTACGCTATTCCTTTGGCCCCCGCAAACGCGAGTTCTCGCCGGTGGTATCCGTAGCGGACGTAAAGAAAGTACGTGCACAGAATGCAAACAGGCAGGGTTTCTGGACACTAGAAGAATTGGAAAAATAACAGTATGATCGGAAAATATCTATTAGCAGGCTTCATGTGCGCCGGCCTTACAAACGCTGGCGCACAATCCCTCACCCGTTATGTAGATCCCTACATTGGTTCTGGTGGGCATGGACACGTATTCGTAGGCGCCAGCGTGCCTTTTGGCGCAGTACAGGCTGGCCCTGCCAATATCTTCAAAGGTTGGGACTGGGACTCCGGTTATAATTACGGCGATAGTATCATGATCGGTTTCTCCCACCTGCACCTCAACGGTACCGGTATTGGCGATCTGGGCGATCTGGTGATCATGCCCTACACCGGTGATATAAAAACAGATAAAGGCACAGAGGCCAATCACAGAACAGGTTACTCCTCTTTATACAGCCACCGGCAGGAGCAGGCCAGACCCGGTTATTATTCCGTACTGCTGGATGATTATCACATCAAGGCAGAGCTGACCGCCACAGAACGTACGGCCTGCCATCAATACCATTTTCCCGGCGGCGCTATCGCAAGGGTGATCGTTGATCTGAAAGAAGGTACCTCAGACCGTGCCACCAACACCTACATTGAACAGGTAGATGCTACTACGTTTAAAGGCTACCGTTATTCATCCGGTTGGGCAAAGGATCAGCGCGTGTATTTCGCTATCCGCACCTCCATCCCGGTAAAACAGTTCAGCGTATATAATGAAGATACTTTACAGACTGGTCAAAAGGGCCAGGGCAAAGCCATCAAAGGTCTTATGAGCTTTGATGATGCGCCTTTTACCCTGCAGATGAAAGTAAGCATCTCGCCCGTAAGCGCAGACAATGCCCTCGCCAACATGCAGGCGGAAGTGCCCGGCTGGAACTTCCACCAGATCATCGCCGCGGCAGACGCTAAATGGAATAAAGAGCTCTCAAAGATCAAAGTAGAAACAAAGGACGAACGGGAGAAACGTATCTTCTACACCTCCCTCTATCATACCATGATAGACCCCGCCCTCTTCAATGATGTGAATGGCGATTATCGCGGCGCAGATAAACAGGTGCATGAAAAAGCGCCTTTTGCCAACTACAGCATCCTCTCCATGTGGGATACTTACCGCGCCGCGCATCCGCTGTATACCATCATAGAGCCGGAGCGCACGGCGGATATGATCAACAGTATGCTGGCTATTTACCAACAGCAGGGCAAACTGCCCATCTGGCACCTCAATGCCAATGAAACCGGCACCATGGTGGGCATTAGCAGCATGCAGATCGTAGCGGAAGCATACCTTAAAGGCATCAAAGGTTTTGATATAAATAAAGCCTACGAGGCTGTAAAAGGCACCGCCATGGGCGATAGCCTGGGCCTCATGTATGTAAAGGCTTTTAAGACCATTCCGGCAGATAAGTTCCGCGGCTCCGTAGCCCGCGCCCTGGAATATGGCGTAAGTGACGCCAGCACCGCCCTTATGGCCAAAGCGCTGCACCATGAAGAGGACTACGCCTACTTCCAGAAACGCGCAAAGAACTACAAGCTGTATTATGACCCGGAAACAAAATTCTTCCGCGGCATTTTTGCAGATGGCAGCAAACGGACCAATTTCGATCCCATGAAGGCCCCCTTCCCGGATTATACGGAAGGGAATGCCTGGCAGTACCTCTGGCTGGTGCCTGGTGATGTACCGGGCCTTATTGAGCTGTTGGGTGGCAGGGATGCCTTCACTGCCCGGCTGGATAGCTTCTTTACTTTACAGCTAAAAGCAGAAGGCCATACCCTGGCAGATCTCACCGGCCTCATAGGCCAGTATGCACACGGCAACGAGCCGGGCCATCATATTGCTTACTTATATGCCCTGGCTGGCCAGCCCTGGAAAACGGAAGAGAAAGTGCGTTATATCATGAAAGAGATGTACCGTGATCAGCCGGATGGTATCATCGGCAACGAAGACTGCGGGCAAATGTCTGCCTGGAATGTATTCTCTTCCATGGGCTTTTACCCGGTATTCCCTGCCTCCGGCGCTTATGTAATAGGCAGCCCGGCAGTGGATAAAGCGGTGATCCAAACCCCTTCCGGGAAAGCCTTCACCGTAGAAGCTATCAACAACAGCCCGGAAAATATCTATATACAACGTATGGAGCTGAACGGAAAGCCCTATACGAACAGGCTGCTCCAGCACAAGGACCTTGTTGCCGGCGGCACGCTGAAATTGTGGATGAGCAAACAACCCAATTATAAACTGTAAGGGGACAGAGATCAGTAAGGGCATGGAATGTCTTTACTGATCTCAGCCTCCGCATCAAATAAATTTCACGCATGGAACGGTACATTCCCGGCCTGTTTATGGCCGCTATCTTGTTATTTGCGCTTAGCAGCAGGCAGCAGCCCCTGCCGCCTTCAAATGCCACACACATAAACAATACATCCTACAAACCCGATCCGGCTACCCTCGATAAAAAAGTGATGTTCGGCTACCAGGGATGGTTTGGCACCCCCAACGACGGTTCCGGCAACGGCGCCTGGAAACACTGGTTCCGCAACAACGAACCAGACTCCGCCCACGCCACCTTCGACTACTGGCCGGATATGAGCGAGTACCCGGTCCAGGCCCTGGAAGCTACTAACATGTCTTATGCCGATGGTAAAAAAGCCAAGCTGTTCTCCGCCTATAAATACGCTACCGTAGACCTCCATTTTAAATGGATGCAGGAGCATGCATTGGACGGTGTATTTGAACAACGTTTCGTGACAGAAATAAAAGGCGCTAATGGCCGCAAACACTTTAACCAGGTAGTGCGTAACGTACAGCGGGCCAGCGAAAAATATGACCGCGTATACTGTATCATGTACGATATTTCCGGCGCGGGTCCCCGCTGGCGCGAGCTGATAACCGCAGATTGGAAATACCTGGTAGACTCATTGAACGTAACAAAAGGCAAGTCTTATCTCCATCATAAAGGCAAACCCCTGGTGGCCATCTGGGGCCTGGGCTTTGACCATACTACCTTTGCTACTGCTGCCGGTACAGATTCCCTGCTGGATTGGTTCCACAACAGCGCGGAAACAAAATACCGCGCTACCATCATGGGCGGTTTGAACAATACCTGGCTGGGGCATACAGACCCGTGGAAAACCATCTATAACAAACTGGATGTCATCAGCCCCTGGTCCGTAGGACGGTACAAGGATCAGGAAGGCGCAGATAAATTTGCCAGCACTTCCGTAGTGCCGGATAAAGCTTACTGTGATCAGCAAAAAATAGATTACATGCCGGTGATATGGCCGGGTTTCTCCTGGTATAATCTCCGCCATGGCAGAACGCCTTTTAACCAGATCCCGCGCAACGGCGGACAATTCTTCTGGCGGCAATCCTACAACGTAGTGAAAGCCGGTGTGAACATGGTCTACATTGCCATGTATGACGAAGTGGATGAAGGTACCGCCATGTTTAAAGTAGCGCCCACCACTGCCAGCAAACCGGCAAACGCCAGCTTTGTATCACTGGACCAGGATGGAAAGAACCTCCCGTCTGACTGGTACCTCACACTGGCTGGCATTACCAGCCAGGTGGTTAGGGGAGAGGCGCCCAATAAAGAAGACTTCTCTACGATCAATAAGCATTAAACACACGCTATGATGAGTTTGAAAAACAGTATCGCCGTATGCCTGTTACTGGCGCTTGGGGCCATCCCGGTAGCCGCGCAGCAAAACAACCTGAAGCTGTGGTATAACAAACCCGCCGGCAAGGTATGGGAAGCAGCGCTGCCCGTGGGCAACGGCCGCCTGGGCGCAATGGTATACGGCAATACGGAACGCGAGATCATCCAGCTGAATGAATCTACCGTATGGAGCGGCAGCCCTAACCGCAACGACAATCCAGACGCCAGGGCAGCCCTGCCGGAGATCCGCCGCCTGATCTTTGATAATAAGTTCAAAGAAGCCAGCCAGCTGGCCGGACAAACGGTCCAGACCAAAAAAGCCAACGGCATGAAATACCAGACGGTAGGGGAGCTGTACCTGGATTTTCCCGGTCATGAGAACGTAAGCGGTTATTACCGCGAGCTCAACCTGCAGACGGCTGTCACCAAAACCACCTACGCGGTAAATGGTATCAGCTTTACCCGCGAGGTGCTGGCCTCCGTACCCGCGCAGGCCATCGTAGTACGCCTGACCGCCAGTAAACCCGGCAGCATCAGTTTTACCGCCTCCCTGCACAGCGAACATAAGTCAACCATCACCGCAAAAGGTAATGATGAATTACAGCTCTCCGGCATCAGCAGTGATAAAGAAGGCGTGCCCGGCAAAGTAAAGTTCCAGTCATTAGTAAAGATAAAAGCAACAGGAGGGAAGATAACACCCACCGGCGAAACCATCAGCGTAAACAATGCCAATGCCGTAACGCTGTATATCTCCATCGCTACCAACTTCGTGAACTATGCGGATATCAGTGCAGACGAGACCAAACGTGCGGCCGCTTACCTGCAACAGGCCATGGGAAAGGATTATCCACAGCTGCTTAAAGAACATATTAGCGCTTATCAACGCTACTTTAACCGCGTGCAGCTGGACCTCGGTACTACAGATTCCATAAAGAATCCCACAGACGTCCGCCTGCATGATTTTGCCCACGCCAACGATCCGCAGCTCGTTACCTTATACTTCCAGTTTGGCCGTTATTTGTTGATCGCAGCTTCACAGCCGGGAGGCCAGCCTGCTACCTTACAGGGCCTCTGGAACAACAAAATGGATCCGCCCTGGGGCAGCAAGTATACCATCAACATTAATACAGAAATGAATTATTGGCCGGCTGAGGAAACTAATCTCCCGGAAATGGCCCAGCCACTGGTACAGATGGTAAAGGACCTCTCCGTTACCGGGCAGGAAACCGCCCGCGTCATGTATGGGGCCGGCGGATGGGTAACCCACCACAATACAGACCTCTGGCGTATAACCGGCCCCGTGGACCCTATCTTTTATGCTATCTGGCCCATGGGTGGCGCCTGGCTAAGCCGGCACCTCTGGGAGAAATACCTGTACAACGGAGATAAACAATACCTGCAGACCGTATACCCGGCTTTAAAAGGAGCCGCGCAGTTCTACCTGGATTATATGGTACCAGAGCCAACCCACCAATGGCTGGTGGTAGTGCCGTCCATCTCGCCGGAAAACAGCCCTAAGGCGCATCCCGGGGTTTCTATCACGGCAGGTGCCACGATGGATAACCAGCTGGTCTTTGATCTCTTCACCAACACCATCCATGCGGCGGAAGCCCTGAATATGGATAAGGACTTCATCGCTAAGGTAACGGCCGCGCGCAAACGCCTGCCGCCTATGCAGGTTGGCCAGTATGGCCAGTTGCAGGAGTGGCTGCAGGACCTGGATAACCCGCAGGATAAACACCGCCACGTTTCCCACCTGTTTGGCCTGTACCCGGCCAGCCAGGTATCGCCCTACCGCACCCCGGAACTGTTTGACGCCGCCCGCACCACCCTGGTACAACGCGGCGATATCTCCACCGGCTGGTCTATGGGCTGGAAAGTAAACCTCTGGGCCCGCCTGCTGGATGGTAACCATGCCTGGCAGCTGATAAAGAACCAGCTTACGCCTGCCGGCCTTAACAAGGGAGAGAACAGCGGCGGCGGTACCTACGATAACCTGTTTGATGCGCACCCGCCTTTCCAGATAGATGGCAATTTTGGCTGCACAGCGGGCATTACAGAAATGCTGCTGCAAAGTCACGATGGCACGGTGAACCTATTACCCGCCCTGCCGGACGATTGGCAGCAGGGCCATGTAAGCGGCCTGCGGGCCCGCGGTGGCTTTGAGATCCAGGAGATGGTTTGGGAAAAAGGACAGCTGGTAAAACTCAGTATCCGCTCCACCCTGGGCGGCAATTTGCGCCTGCGGGTGCCAAATGTATTAACGGGCAAAGGTTTATCACAGGTTTTGTCGTCTAATAACCCGAACCCGTTTTTCCGTACAGATGCTACCGCGCCAACCATTGTATCTGATAAGGTTAAACTGCCCGCGCCGGGGCTAAAGGAAACGGTGTTATATGATGTGGCTACCCAGCCCGGCAAAACGTATACGTTTACCCGTGGGTAAGCATCTTAAAACAGCTATGCAAATGATCATGAAGCAGACTGTCCTGTTTATTATTATAATATCCGCTGCGTTTCCTGTACGGGCCATTAAGAAAGTGGCCTGTATAGGCGCCAGCATCACCTATGGCGCCACCGTAAATGACCGGGAGCACAACGCTTTTCCCGCCCAGCTGCAAACCATGTTAGGCAACGGTTATGCAGTCAGCAATTACGGCGTAAGCGGTACCACCATGCTGCGTAAGGGAGACCATCCCTATTGGGCCACTAAAGAATATCAGCAGGCACTGCAAAGCAACCCGGATATCGTTTTCATAGACCTGGGCGGCAACGATGCCAAGCTAATAAACCGCGTGCACCTCAGCGGGTACCAGCAGGATTGCAGAGATATGGTGCAGGCCTTTGCGCAACTGCCCTCGCATCCGCGTATCATCCTGCTCTTGCCCGTAGTGTCCTTTGTAACAGATACTACCGGCATCTGGGACCGGGTGATCATGCGCGATGTGATCCCCCGTTTACAGGAGGTGGCTTATGAACAACACCTGGAAATACTGGATATGCATTCCTTGCTGGTAGATAAACCGGCCCTGTTCCCGGATAAGATCCACCCTAACGCGGAAGGCTCCGGTATCATGGCCAAACGCCTGTATGCCCAGCTAATAGTGCCACAGGACCGGCAGTTCGATATCTTTCCGCATATCACACAAACCAGTACCACCAGCTCCTTTTACGGCTATGCCTGCGCGGACTTTACCCTCAATGGCCATGCCTGTAAAGTGGTAAAACCCACCATCGCTGCCAAAGGCCATCCCTGGATCTGGCGGGCGCGTTTCTGGGGCCATGAGCCGCAAACAGATATTGCCCTGCTGGAAAGAGGCTTTCACGTAGTATACTGCGATGTGGCGGAGCTGCTGGGCAACTCCGTAGCTATCAATACCTGGAACCAGTTCTACGCCCTGCTGCAAAAAGCCGGGCTGGGGAAAAAGGCCGCCATGGAAGGTATGAGCCGCGGCGGTATCTATGTGCTCAACTGGGCGGCGGCGAACCCGGATAAGGTAGCCTGCGTGTATATAGATAATCCCGTGCTGGACCTTAAAAGCTGGCCCATGGGGCTGCTGGGCGGCCGTCCGGCAGATCCTCCTGTGCTGGCCCAATTTAAAGAGGATTATAACATTACTACCGATGAGCAGTTGCGCCAGTTTAAAGGCAGCCCGGTAGATAAGATCAAAGAAATTGTGGCCGGCAAATACCCGGTCCTCATCCTGTGTGCAGATGCAGATGAAGCGGTGCCGCCGGAAGAAAATACCTTATTATTTGAGCGGCGTTTCAAGGAAGCCGGCGGGGAAATAACGGTGATGCACAAACCCGGGTTTAAACATCATCCGCATAGCCTGCCTAATCCGGCGCCTATCGTAACGTTTATTCTGAGCGCAAAGACCCATGCGCTTTTCATTGTTCAATAGCGTGAAGAAAGGGCTGGCTTATTCAAGCCGGCCCATTGTTTTTATCTTGATAACGCACTTTCTAAAGGTAACCATCCCACCAAAGCAAAAGCTAAATGCCTGTAAACTAATCGCTTAGTATCCCATTTATTTTAAGGCGATAAATCCCCATTCCTCCGTAATTTTGTTGCTCAGAAAGGAATTAGACGCTATCAACCTGGCCTTATTGCATATGAACAAGCGAATGATCTTAACCTGTGTGGCATTAATAGTCTGCCTATACGCCAACGGACAGTCCAAATGGACCTTAAAGGCCCATGAAGGAGATGTCGAGATTTACACAAAGAACGTAGAGAGCTCCCCCTTTAAAGCCATCCGGGTACGCTGTACCGTACCAGCCACTTTATCCCAGCTGGTAGCCGTTATTTTAGACGTTAACACCGGGGCCGAATGGGTCTACAGTACCAAATCCAGCACGTTGTTAAAACAGGTCAGCCCTTCGGAGCTTTTCTACTATTCAGAAGTAAGCCTGCCGTGGCCCCTCAGCAACCGCGATTTTGTGGCCCATCTCATTACTTCCCAGGACCCGCAGACAAAGGTGGTCACCATCAACGGGCCCACCGTGGCGGACTATGTGCCGGAGAAAAAGAATATTGTACGCGTGCAGCGCTCTTATGGCCATTGGGTCATCACACCCGTTGGCAAAAAAACGGTGACTATAGACTACACGCTGGAAACAGATCCCGGCGGCAGCCTGCCCGCCTGGCTCGTAAACCTGTTTGCCACCAAAGGCCCGTCAGAGACATTCAAAAAACTGAAACTGCAGTTGCAGAAACCTGCTTACCAGGATGTTCATCTGCCTTTCATAGTAGACTAGCCGGCAATCCCTTGCACGTTAAAAACCGCCGCATTATATTTGCCCTGACCTGAAGTAACTGTACGGCAGGAAACCCTATTACTATACCTTGAAATAAGAAGACCCATGGTCGTGCTTACCAGTCTGTATGGTCAGACAAGCAACAATTTTATCCAGTTTATCCACCTGGACTCCTTTTGCAGGGAACATAATATCCCGTTCCGTAATCCCCGGCTGAAGAAGTATTACAACGATTATCCCAACCTGCGCAAAGCTAAGCTGGATTACACAGGATGGCAGCTGTTCCGGCCGCTCAAATGGCTGCGGATGATGAACGTCCTTAACTTCGACGACCAGGAGCAGCGCCCCGCTTACCGCGAAAAACTACAGCTGCTGCGCGGCCGCAAACTGTTCTGCGAAGGCTGGTTCTTCCGCAGCATAGAAACAGTGCCAAAATACCGCCAGCTGTACCAGCACCTCTTTGATCCCGCCATCGACAAACAGGCCCTGCGCGATAAATACCTGCAACGGACCTCGCCGGATGAGGTGATCCTGGCCCTGCACATCCGGCGCGGCGATTATAAAGAGTTCTATAACGGCGTATTCTATTTTGAGGACGATACCTACCTGGAAAAGATCAGCCAGTTCAAAGCCAGTATCGGCAAACCCTGTAAAGTGATCATCTTCACCAATGACGATGCGCTGGATAAGGAACTGTATATCCGTACATTTGGCAACGTAACCATCTCTGACAACCCCGTGGTGGCAGATCATTACCTGATGTCGCAGTGTGACTATATCCTGGGGCCCGCCAGCAGCTTCACGTACTGGGCCAGCTACATAGGGGAGAAGCCCTTTATGCACTTACTTGATAAGAAGGATGAGGTAAGACTGGATAGGTTTCGTATCAGCGATGGCAGCTATTAAACGGCATGTCGTGAACAGCCCCTCAAAATGTCGGGTTCACACGCGATCCGTTTTCCGCAATCGCTGTATGTTTGCATCATAAACTTAAACGCGCAAAATCATGGCAACAAAAATCTTTGTTAATTTACCCGTAAAAGACCTGAACAAATCAATGGATTTCTTCGGCAAACTAGGCTACACCTTTAATCCCCAGTATACCAACGAACAGGCAGCCTGTATGATTGTCAGCGAGGATATCTATTACATGCTGCTTACGGAGCCGTTTTTTAAAGGCTTCATCAAAAAAGAGATTGCGGATGCCACCAAAACCACAGAAGTGATCAACTGTCTCAGCACAGACAGCCGTCAGGAAGTAGACGATATCATCGGCAAGGCCACAGCCGGCGGCGCTACTCCTTATCCGGAGGCAAAGGATTATGGCTTTATGTACAGCCATGGTTTTGAAGACCTCGATGGCCACCTGTGGGAATATGTGTTCATGGACCCCAACGCCGCACCGCCCCACGAAGGTTAATAACAAGACCTTTTAAACGGTAGGGTAAGCAAATCATTAAGCCACTGGCAACAGTGGCTTTTTTGTTTCCCATCCCTTGGAATTATAGTAACTTTAAAATAAAAAATGGAAAACAAAGGGCTGCTATTTATTCCGGATATAAGTGGCTTTACCCGGTTTGTTAACGAAACAGAGATTGAGCATAGCCGTTTTATTATCCAGGAACTGCTGGAGATCCTGATCAATGCCAACGAAACAGGCCTGGAGATCTCCGAGATCGAAGGGGATGCCATCCTTTTTTACAAGTTTGGATCACCGCTGGAACTGCAAAAGCTGTACGGCCAGGTAGAGAAGATGTTCACCGCATTCCACCGCCACCTGTATGCCTATGAGCACCGCCGTCTGTGCCAGTGTTCCGCCTGCGTATCCGCCATTGATCTCAGCCTCAAGGTCATCTCGCATTACGGGGAGTTTACCAGCTACAATGTAAAGAACTTCAGCAAGCTGATTGGTAAAGACATTATCGTGGCGCACCAGCTGCTCAAAAACGATATTGATCAGCATGAATACTGGCTGGTAACGGAAAGCCTGTTGCAGGACGAGCAGCCGGCCGGCCTTACCCAATGGATGCGCTGGAATACCAGCGCCAAACAAACAGAGACCGGCAACATTCCTTTCCACTATACCCAACTCAGCGCGCTAAAGGATGATATCCGGGAAGACGCCTCCCCGGAGCTGGAGCCGGCTGATAAGATAAAAATGGTAAGCGTATCCCGCGAATACAATGTAGACATCAAATCCCTTTACTATACCACCGTACATTTCGAATTCCGTCACCGCTGGCAGGAAGGGGTGAAGCTGGTAGATGAAGTGAACCATTTCCTGCCCGGCGTAGGCACCCGCCACCGCGTGGTAACGGAACATGGCCAGGAGTTCGTATACACCAGCAGCTTCTTTTATGACCCCGCCACACGTATCGTCTTTGGCGAAACAGATGAAAAGAAACGACAGGTCACCCATTATATACTGGATAAAATAGACGAGCAAACCACCCGTCTCACGCTGGAACATTATATAGCCCGGGACCCCGTTCGCCAGTTCCTGTTTAAGCTCACCAAACAGGCAAAGATGGAAGCCGCCTTTTATCACTCCTTACAAAAACTGGAAGTGCTGCTGCCGGAAATTGAAGTGCCGGAATTTTAACCGCAAATAACGGGTTGTGCTGCCATATGGCTATCGCTAGCTTTGACGGGTAAATAAAACCGTCACCTGTTATGTTTATCAGCAGTGAACCGGCCATACTCTATTTTGGTACGCCGGTGGTGCTTATCAGCACCGTTAACGAGGACTTATCATGTAACCTGGCGCCTATGTCATCCGCCTTCTGGCTGGGCTGGCGCTGTATCCTGGGCCTGGCCGCCTCTTCCAAAACTACACAGAACATTATACGCACCGGCGAATGTGTGCTCAACCTTCCTTCCGTACACCAGGTGGCCGCCGTCAATCGCCTGGCCCGTACTACCGGCAGCAATCCCGTACCGGAGGCCAAACAAAAAAAAGGATATCATTATGAACAGGAGAAATTCCGCGTAGCGGGCCTTACGCCCATTCCTTCAGTAACCGTAACACCGCCCCGCGTACAGGAATGCCCCGTACACCTGGAAGCCCGCGTAGCCGCCATACATGGTGTAGCAGAAGAGGAGCCGGCGCAGCGCGGCCGTATCGTAAATATTGAGTTACGCATACAACGCGTACACCTGCATACAGATATCATCATGGACGGTCATCCCAACCAGGTAGACCCGGATAAATGGCGGCCGCTGATCATGAGTTTTCAGCAATTCTATGGATTAGGGGAACAGGTACACGCCTCTGCATTGGCGCAGATACCAGAAGAATTATATTATAGTAAAGATGTGGAACGGGCCAGGACTGTGTAATTATTGCGCGCTGCGTTGTGCCGCTTCCGCCGCTTCCCGCTCCGCTTTCTCCTTTGCTTCCTGCTCTTTGCGCTGCTTCTTTTCTAACCGCCTGAAATACCCGCGGAACAGGAAATTATGCCGTACCGCCTCCATATTCGTATCCAGCTTTCCCGTACTGCTGGCCAGGTTGCGGAGAGTAAGCAGCAGGTCATGCGCCGCGCTGTCATCATTTAATAACACCCCTGCCGGTGATTCGCTGCTGTTCAATTTTGTACTGATACTACTGCTGGCCGCCTTCAGGTCTGCCACTACATCATTGGCCCGCGCGGTAACGGAATCCATATTATTAGCCGTATTCCGCAGCCGGCCAAACACCACCGTATCTGTTACCAGGTCATTAGCCAGCACGCCTTTGGTTTGCAGGCGCGCGCTATAGCTGGCCAGGTTATTGGTAAGGCGTTGCGCATTCACGGCGGCATGGTTAAGCGTAGCCAATGAGTTGTTCAGGTTCATATATACGCCCGTATCCGTTAGTAAACGCCCCAGGCTGCCCTGTCCGGCGATCAGCTGCCGGGAAATACGCGCCAGGTTACCGGTGATCTCTACCAGGTTCTTATTGTTCACCTGCAGGGTATCCAGTATCTCGTCCGTACTGATGCTGCTGGCAACGCCAATTACATCACCGTCTTCTATCACAGGCGCCGCTTCGGTGCCGCCGCTGAGGGCAATGATCTTATTGCCCACCAGCCCGTCTGAGCTTACGCGGGCTTTTACATCCTTATGTATAAAAGGGCGGGAGTTCTTGTCAATATTCAGCACTACTTCTATATGGTTATGATCAATAAAAGTGATCCGTTTGATAAGACCCACTTTTACGCCGGAATACCATACATTATTCCCCTTGGCCAGGCCACCCACATCGCTGAAGACGGTCTTTACCTGTACCGATGTGATAAATGATTTCCGTTGTCCGCCCAGTACCAGTATGCCGGCGGCAAAGATCACCAACCCCAGGAACGTGAATATGCCTACTTTAACGGCTCTGCTTCTGCTTGTTTCTTTCATAGCTTATTGTATAAAGTTATAGTCATAGAATTCCTGGATCAGCTCATCGTCGTTGCTGCCAAATACTTCGTCAAAACTGCCCTGGCGGATGAACTTTCCTCCTTTCATTACCGCTATCTTGTCCCCGGTGGCCTTGGCGCAGGTAAGATCATGGGTAATAATGATCGAGCTGGTCTTAAACCGGCGCTGCACCTCGTTGATCAGGTTATTGATCTCTGTGCAGGTGATAGGGTCCAGGCCGGCCGTAGGCTCATCGTACAGCATGATCTCCGGCCGCAGGATCAGCGTGCGGCCAATGCCAATGCGCTTACGCTGTCCGCCGGACAGCTCAGACGGCATCTGGTCAACGGTCTGTGAAAGCCCTACGGCCTCCAGTACCAATGCTACCCGTTTGTCCCGCTCTGCCTTGCTCATGCCTGGCATATTCCGCCGCAGGGGGAAGGCCAGGTTTTCGCCCACGGTCATACTGTCGTACAAAGCCCCGTTCTGAAAACAGAAGCCCACCTTTAACCGCAGTTCCCGCAGGGTCACCACGTCCAGGTTGGGCACTTCCTGTCCCAATACATTTACCGTGCCGGCATCCGGGTACAACAGCCGGGAAATGATCTTGATCAGCACAGATTTACCGGTACCGGAACGGCCCAGCACCACAATATTCTCCCCTTTGTACAGGTCCAGGTCTATACCCTGCAGTACATGATTGGGGCCAAAGGATTTATACAATCCCCGGATAGAGATCACTTTATCATTCCAATCTATTTCTGGCGTAAAATCCTTCATACGATCGTCGTTTTACCGTAAAGCATTGATCACCTGTACAATAATCACCTCCTCAATAAAGATCAGGAACATGGAGATCACCACAGATACGTTGGCGGCCTTGCCTACGCCCTGCGTGCCCTGTGTGGCGTGGTAGCCCTGGTAGCAGCTCACAATGCCCACTGTAAAGCCATATACCGTGGCCTTGATCAGCGAGGAGGTGAAATCCAGGAAAGAGATATTCTGGAAACCGTTCTGGAAAAAAGTGGTGAGGCTGGTCTGCTCATTCAGGTGTATGTCCACAAAAGATCCAAACATGGCTACAATGCCGTTATAGAACATTAAGATGGGCAGGCATACCGTGGTGGCCATAATACGGGTCACTACCAGGTATTTGAAAGGATTGATGGCGGATACCTCCATGGCGTCTATCTGTTCCGTTACTTTCATAGAGGCCAGCTCCGCCCCAATGCTGGAGCCTACCTTGCCCGCGCAGATAAGGGCTGTTACCAGCGGCGCCAGGGCGCGCAGCACTGCAATGGAGATCAGGGAGGGCAGCCAGGAGGTAGCCCCAAACTCCGCCAGCGAAGGACGTGACTGTTTCGTGAATACAAGGCCGGTGATAAAACCCGTAAGGGTGATCAGCAGGAGCGACTTATTACCAATATAATAACACTGCCGGATAAACTCCCGTATCTCATACGGAGGCCGGAATGCCTCCACAAAGAACCGGCCTATGAATTTCAGGATATTGTAAAAATTAAAGAAAAAATGATCAATGCCTTTCGTAATGACTGGTTTCTCTGATGGTTCAATTGACTCCATTAGCGGTTTTTTTGCGATAAGAAATAATTGCTCCTTTTTATAATATGTTGCTGGCGTACACTGCCGTTACTATTACAAATTGATACGCTGCTTTGTTAAAAAGGGAATTATTGATCAAACGGCATTCCATTTCCGGGAATGGAGCAAAACCGCACTGAGCAGGCTGTTTCAGGCATTACGGGTTAACTGGGCACAGGGGACAAAGTGTGGATTTTAAGCCCTCCCGCCCACTACATGCTCATAAATGTTCTTAAGCTGACGGATATGCCGCTGCGCATGACAAACGCCAAAATGTATCCATTCCATCCGGGTCATTTCGCCAATCCCGGGTATGTCAAATTCCGTATAAGTGAGGGTAAGGTCCTGTACCTGGATGGCAGCTTCTGTACGCGCCACTATCTGCGACAGTTCATGGATCAGCCGGTCCCGGTCGTATACCATATCCTCCGGCCGCACAAAATCCGGCGATTGCATTTTGGTATTGAAATCCAGGAAAATGCTTTCGATGATGGGCATTTTTTCATCCGGCTGCCGCATAGTGGGTTTGGATGGGCCGGTGAGCGTATCTGTTATCGCCCCTTTCTGCAGGTGCCGGCCTAGCTGGCCTGCTGTCCAGCTGCCCTCAAAAGGAACGGTATTCAGCTGTTCCTGGTTAAAAGCAGAAAGGATCTGGAGTAAAGAGGTGAAGGTGGTCTCAAATGAGCGGAGCGTGGCTTGTTTCGTTTGCATTTTATACGTGATTTATTGCACTGTAAACTTACTATGCTTCAAATAAGCGGAAGGGGTATAAATCCGACAATCTAAAGGGGGGATTCTGACATTGAAAGGATTTTATGTATTATAAATATAAATATATACATTTGGAAGATAATCCCTATCCACATGAGTACAGGAATTGATATCCAACTAGTAAAAGCGCAGTATGCGCAAATGTCGGACAATGAGTTGATAAATTTCGTGACCCAGGACGCCAGTGGCCTTACGCCCCAGGCGCTGGAAGCCGCCAAAGCGGAATTGGAGAAAAGGCGGCTGCCTCATCCCCGCTTATCTGAAGCGCTGGAAGCGCAGAATAAAGCGTATACAGTATCGGAGGTAGACCAATATTGCATGCTTGTCCGGAACCTGAACTGTCCGGGATGTAATAGCAATGCAACGCCGTTGAATGCTACTCTTACGGCCGAGGTAATGAGCTTTATCCTGTTTACAAGTTACAAAAAGCAGGTGAAGGTGGGCTGTCCCACTTGTCTGGACAAAGCCAACAACGGGGCCTTGCTCCAATCCCTCGTTTTGGGTTGGTGGGGATTCCCCTTCGGCATTATCCGCACTATAGAGGCGATCATACTGTATATCCGCCACAAAAAACATAATCATTCGGAGCTGGCCACTGAGCAGCTGGTTAATTTTGCTACCGCCAATATTGGCTTAATAACGGCCCACAAGGATAATAAGGAAGCCTTGCAACAGATCATTGCTGTGGTAAAACCATAAACCTCATTATGGAATTTAAGGCCTTCTGGCATCATAACAGCAAAACACCCACAAAAGGGGTGACAATTTAAATTCCTATACCGTATGCGAAAACTCTTTTCTTTATTATCTATCGCCGGGGCTTTATGCGTCCAAAACACCGCCGCCCAGTCGGATACTGACCAGCAATCAGCCAACAACCGGTTACAGGCCGCCGTAACGCTTATGGATAATGGCCAGGTAGACAGTTCCCTGATACTGCTGGAAGAAGGCCGGAAACTATTCCCGGACAATATCGACTTCCCCTACGAAATGGCCTACGCCAAATACCTCACCAAGGATTATAATGCCGCAGCGGACCTCCTGAAAAAGTTGCAGAAACATAAGGATGTCTCTGACCGCGTTTACCAGCTCCTGGGCAATTGCTATGATTACCTGGGTAAGCCTAAAAAAGCCATAGACAGCTATGACGATGGGCTGGAACGTTTTCCCGGCTCCGGTCCCCTGCACCTGGAAAGAGGCATTATGGAAATGAAGGCCAAACAATACGGCAGGGCGCTGGCCTATTTTGAAGCGGGTATAAACGGCGAGCCCACTTTTACCTCCAACTACTACTGGGCCGCCAAAATATTCTGCAGCCAGTCCGAAGAAGAGGTATGGGGTATGATCTATGGCGAGATCTTCATCAACCTGGAGCGGGGCTCCAAACGTACGGAAGAGATCAGCAAACTGCTGTACTATACCTATAAATCAGAGATCCAATTCCCTAACGATACCAGCGTATCCGTTAGTTTCCATAAAGATAACACGATCAATATAGGATGGGACCCCAAAAGCGGCCCGGAAGACCTGGCCAAACAGCTCATGAGCGCCCTTAACCGCTCCTTTCCCGGCGTATACGAACAATCACTGATGCTGTCCGTAGTAGGGGAGAAGATCATCAACCTCCAAACCCTCGACAGCATCCGCACCCGCTTCCTGGACATATACGCACAACAAGGCAAAGAGCTCACCGTTCCCGTGCCCATCTTCGACTACCAGCGGCAGCTGCGCAGCCTGGGCTACCTGGACGCCTACAACTACTGGGCCCTGGGCCTGGGTAGCCAGCAGGAGTTCGAAGACTGGCGCATCGCCAACCAGGACAAATGGGATAAATTTATAGCCTGGTTCCGGGAACACGGCCTGCAGGTAACAAACGAAAATAAGTTTACCAGGCCCCGGTAATAAAGCTATTTTTGCGAACAATTATGGAAAAAAATAATACGATGCCGTCAAAGAAACGGCTCACACTTAACTGGTTAGGGCAGCAGGATTGGCTCGCCCTTTCCCTATGGTTCGGAATGTCCATTGTCATTGCCGCCAGAGAGCTGATTGCCGGTGAAACAAACAATTTCATCATCTTCCGGCATGTATTCCTGCACGTGCGGGCGCAGCAAAACCTGTACATGGCCTACCCGGAGTATTTTGACGTAAATAATTACGGGCCGGTATTCAGTGTTATCATTGCGCCCTTTGCCCTGCTGCCCTTTTCCATAGGCGCCATGTTATGGGTGGCCGCCAATGCATTGTTCCTGTACTACGCCATCCGCCAGCTACCCATTACACGTTTTCAGCAAAACCTGGTGCTTATTTTCGCCAGCCATGAGCTGATGGCCGCCAGCAGCTACTTCCAGTTTAATGTGTCCATAGCCGCCTGTATCATCCTTAGCTTTGCGCTCATCCTCAGGGGTAAGGATTTCTGGGCCGCTTTTTTTATAGTCATAGGTACCCTTACCAAATTATACGGTATCGTAGGCCTGGCCTTTTTCTTCTTCAGCAAACACCGCTGGCGCCTTATCGGCAGCATGCTGCTGTGGGGAGTGGTATTGTTTGTATTGCCGATGGCCCTCTCTTCCGCGCAGTATATCATCAACACCTATAAGGACTGGTGGACAGCCCTGGTGGTAAAGAACCAGAAGAACTTTAAGCTGGACGAAGGTATCCTGCTGCAGAACATCTCCGCGCAGGGAATTATCCAGCGGGTATTCCGCCTCAAATACTTCAGTAACCTATGGGTACTGGTACCGGCCCTGTTGTTATTTGCTTCCCATTACCTGCGCCTGCGCTGGAAAGAGAATGTCAATTACTGCCTGTACCTGCTGGCATCTGTGCTGCTGTTTACCGTTATCTTTAGCACCAGCTCAGAATCGCCTACGTATATCATTGCCTTCCTCGGCACCTGTATTTGGTACGTACTGCAAAAGCCCACCAAATGGGTGAATGCGTTTTTTATTTTTGCATTGATAGGGACTAGCTTTTCCCATTCAGACCTGGTAACGCCTTGGGTAAAGCATCATTTTGTAGTGCCTTATGCACTGAAGGCGTTGCCCAGTGTGGTGATGTGGCTGGTGATTGTGTGGCAGATTTTGAGTAAGCAGTTTTTAAGGCTGGAGGAGAGGGTAGTGGTATAGAAAGCGTATATAAATAATAGAAAAAATAAAATCCGCAGTGAATGCTGCGGATTTTATTTTTGAACATAAGTAGACATTGTATTTGCGGCTTAAAGTCAGTTCGAAGTGGCTTTAGTTAAGTTAAATTATTTATTCTTTTTCAATATGCTTAACCATTTATTATAAAAATACCGCCCTATGTTTAAATATATCCAGTTTACAAAAGCCATCACCAATCCAAAAAATGGTACATATAAGATCGAAAGAGCCAGCCCCAATAGCCCGTAACGTGGTTCATCGTTCAGGTACATAGGCGCCATCTTGAAAAGCGATAAAAAACCTAATAGCAACATGAAGGGCAGACCTCCGAATGTGTATATAATAAAAAGATTCTTAAATGCGAAGGGATTTTTATTCATTTGCTGTGATTATATCAATAGCTTTCAATAATTAATACAGATGAAGATCGCCTTTTCTCACCATATCCCGGGTAGCATCTTACTAATAATAAAACGATACAGTAACTTATTCTCAAAGAATTTTCCATCGCCATCCACAAATACTCCAAACCTGTCCATACAGTAGGATGCTTTATGACCATCTCCCAATAATATAAATTTCAATCTCACATCTATGGATTTTGTGGGCGCAATTGGCTGCATCTTCATCGCCATAATAGTTAAACTATCAACTTTCTTTTGCTCTTCGATAGCTATTGTTGTTATGGTTTCCTTAAATGTAGATTCAAAGTATTGACATTTTACAGCCTCAAATGTTGATGTTAAAAAACTTTCGTACTCAATTGCCGCCTTGGTGAATCTTATCTTCTTAGTTTGTGAACGAAGAATGCTCCGGTTACCTAATAAAAACAATAGACAAAGAAATATAGACTGCCGGAATATTTTCATAGCTAAAAATGTTGCTTCTTTTAGATATAGATTACTGTACAAAAGAATATAATTTTTACAAAAAATCCAACATACTAATCGTTATATGCATTAAAACAACATTATATTTGACTTGAGCCGTCACCCCCTGACCACAATCACCCCACCACTAACCTCCATCATTTTCCACCCCCTTCCCCCCACGTACTTTTACATCATCATACAGCACACGAGATGACCGGATATGGAACACAAATACAAGGGCTGTCCTGCTAATACACCCGATTTACCCTTATGAAATAGTTTGCTTGCTGAGGTTGATTTTCATTAACACGTTTGGATCAATGAGCCGCTGTAGTAATACGGCGGGCTCATTGCCTCCAAAGCACAGAATAACCGACACACGAATCAGATAATAAACCAAACACCTACAAATAGCTACCATGAAAGCACGTATACTCGCCGCCCTCTTATTGCTGATCTCCGGCACAGCATTCAGCCAGTTAAAAGTTGGCTCCAATCCAAGCCAGATCAATAAAGCCTCCATCCTCGAACTGGAGAGCAGCCGTCAGGGTTTACTGCTACCGCGTATTCCGGGTACCAACTTGACTTCCGCTCCCCTGAACGCAGCGCCGGATGGTATGATCATCTACGTTACGGATTCCGCCAGCCTCTTTATCCGCAAGAATAATTTATGGCAGCGCATGTCCGTAGATAGTGTAGCCAATGCCGGTAACTGGAACACCACTGGTAATGCAGGTCTCGACTCTACAAAGAACTTCCTCGGTACCACTGATCAGCAGGCCCTGATCTTTAAGACCCAGAACGCGGAACGCCTGCGCTTTATGGCCAATGGTAACATTAAAGTGGCCTCCGGGACCATTCCCACCGGCACAGACCAGGTACAGGTAATAGTGATAGACCCTACTAGCGGTCAACTGTTACAGCGTACTATCGCAGCATCTGCCTTCAATAATGCCATCGCTTCGCTGAATGGCCTGCGGGATACGGCACAAACCTTTGCCATAGACAGCGCCGTTACAAAAGATCTGACCATTACTTCCGCTGCCGGCGTACATACGTTCAACCTGCCTACGCAGAATGGCAACGGTACTACATCCCGCGGTTTGCTCTCATATGCGGATTGGGCACGCTTCGACTCGTCCGCCCGCTTCCAGATCCTGCACACCTTATTCAGCAATACGGCAGATAACAACGGTATCAGCATCAGCAACGGTACGCTTACCCTGCATGCTGCAGATGCTACTCATCCTGGCGCTGTCAACACCACAGACCAGACCTTTGGTGGTGATAAGATCTTCAAGGACTCCCTGGCCGTAGGTATTACCACAGGCAATAAAGCCAATTCTACCTTCCAGGTTACAGGGTCTATGTCTACTAACCTAACCAAGGCTACCAGCAACTATGCAGCCTCCGAGTCAGACAATACCATCCTGGCAGACGCTACCACCGCCGCGCTCACCGTTACGTTGCCTAGTCCAACCAACATTGCAGGCCGTATGTATACCATCAAGAAAATAGGTACCGGCGGTATAGATAAGGAAGTGACCATCGCTACCACCGGCGGCACCATAGATGGAGGCAATAATTATATCATCTATAACGACTGGACATTCGTAACACTGCAAACGGACGGTACCAACTGGTTTGTGATAAAGAAATAGTAACCGCATAATAAAATTCTCTCCACCACCACTTAATCGGTTGCTATGAAATTCAAATTTTACCACCTGCTGCCGGTAATGGGATTGCTTTGCCTGCCCTTACTGTCCATAGCTCAACAGCTGAAACTGGGTAATCCGGCCGGCATGAACAAGTCAGCGGTGCTGGAGTTAGAAAGCAGTAACCAGGGGCTATTATTAACAAGGATCGCAGATACTACCGTGGCGCCGCTCACCACTGCCCCGGATGGCACCATCCTCTACTTTAAGGGTGATAATACCCTGAGGGTACGCAGCCAGGGCCAATGGAAAAAACAGCTCAGCGCCATAGATACAAACAATATTGCCAGCTTTAGTCAAAAGGTAAGGGGACTGTTCTCCGGAACAGCTCCCATTACCTTCAACAACGGAACGATCGGCATCAGCCAGGCTTCTGGTACAACAAACGGGTATTTAAGCAGTACAGACTGGACCTCATTCAACAATAAATTATCAACAGTAGACACAGGGAACATTGCAAACTTTCACCTGAAGGTGCGGTCTGAATTGAGTGCGGGAAGCGGTATTGCCTACAACAATGCAACAGGCGTGATATCGCTGGCTTCAGGAGCAGGCGCAGCGTGGTTGCAGGGTGGTAATAGTGTAAGCGCCATCCAGAACCTGGGTACCACCAGCAACTACGACCTGCCTTTTATTACGAACAATACAGAGCGCATGCGGATCAATACCGCAGGTAATGTGGGTATAGGCAGCAGCTCATTCACAAACACCTACCCGGAGCGGTTATTGATAGATGCGGGTACTACCACATCTTATAACCTCATCACGGCAAAGGGCAGTATTAACAACTACCTGCAGTTCAATATCCAGAACACGCAGGGCGGGCCTAACTCCAGCTCAGATATTGTGGCCACGGCCAACAATGGTAATGAAACGCAGAACTATATCAACATGGGTATTAACTCCGCCGGTTTTGGTGGCTCAGATATACTGCAGGGCAACAATACCACTTATCTCTACGGTACAGGCAATGATATGGTGATAGGTAATGGTAGTAGCAGCAAGAACCTGATCTTATTCAGCGGCGGCACAGCCACTACTAATGAGGCGATGCGCATAGAGCCGAACGGCGAAGTAGGCATCGCAACAACAAGCCCGCAGGCTAAGCTGGATGTAGGCGGTAATTTTAAACTAGGCGCGGCAGGTACGGTATTGACCAATATTATCAAAGGTAACGCTACCTTATCGGACAATACTACCAATATAACCTACCTGTTTCCCTTGACCAAAACAGTAACAATAACCGGCGCCAATCTGAACGCTTCTGTGATCGTAAATCCCAGGGCTGCGTTAAACACTGGACTGGCCATCAGCTATGCTTATGTCAGTGCGGTAAACACCGTTACTATCAATTTTATCAACTCAGGAGCCGGTACCCTGGGTAATCAGAAACTAGGCACTGTGACATTTGATGTAACGGTTATTAATCTCTGATGAAAAAAATTATCCTTCATATGATCATGTTGCTGATAGTAGCCGCTAAAGCAGGGCATGCGCAGAATGGGCTCTATATCCCGCCGCAGGCAGATATAGCAGTATTGGGAAAGGATACCGTAGGCATCTTTTGCAACGTGAAGAACGACGGCCGCTTTGGCTCAGTAAAAGGGACAGTGATCAATTTTTACGGCGCTAAATGGGAGAACAGCAACGATGCGCTCCTGCCGGATGAAAATGACTATAACAATAGCACGCTGCGGGGCACAGGCGGCATCTTCCGCTTCCTGCAGCCAAAAACAACGAACATGGGGGCACAGTATATATACGGAGGCTACAGCGCCGGTGCTAAGGCCGGCGCCAGCTTCCCTAACCTGGCCATCGCAAATAAAAACGGCCTGCTGCTGGATGATCTCACCGATCTGAAAGTAAGGCATACACTACATTTTGAAGAAGGACACGTGCTGTTGAATGGTTGGAACTTAGTGGTAGGAGAAAGGTACCCGGGCAATATCACCGGCTATTCCGAAAAGAGCTTTGTGGTAACAGGTACGGAGCCAGGTGGTGGCTTCCTGTACCGGGAGCAGATCGGAACATCGGATAGTATGGTGGTATTCCCCCTGGGCGCCAGTACAGACAGCTACTCGCCAATGGCTTTAACAAACAACGGCGGCGCTCCGCATGAGATGCATGCAAGGGTATTCGATAGCGTATACCAGCAGGCCGTCACCGGCGCAGCTTATACTGAAGATTATGTGTTGAAAACCTGGAATATCGGGGGCGACGCGGCTATCGGGCACGACATGACCGTGTGGCTGCAGTACGACCGTCAGCAGGAGGGAAGCGCCTTCTCGCCGGGCCGCGACAGCAGCTTTGTTGCCCGCTACATGGCAGCTACCGGCTGGGATACTTTGCCCGCGCAGGAAGGTATCAGCGCAGGCAGATTGACCAGCGGCGCCCCGCTTCCAAATGCCTACATGAATAAACGTCTATTCTCAGGTGGATTGGAGGTAAATAATTACCTCTCCGTAACCGTGCAGAATAAACATGGTATATCATCAGAAGTAGACCTGTTCTTTGAAGCTTTCCGGCAGTCGCGAAGATGGGTCACCACCCGCTGGACTGCCTATAAAGAAAGGTATCTGTTGCGGTACGAGCTGCAACGCCGCCGGGAAAACGAAGACAGCTTCTATACAGTGGCGCGTATTGCCCCCCGTGCATTTAATGGCAGCGGTCAGGGTAACAAATACGCCTATAATGATGATAACCTGTACGACAACTGGACCTATTACCGGTTAAAGATCTTTGGAAAAGACGGAAAGATCTTCTATTCCCCGGTAAAACCAGTGCCATGGAACATAGAGATAACAGTAGGGCCTAACCCCAATAACGGCAACTTCAGGGTTAGCACCTACGGCATCAAACATCAGCTCAGGATGGTGATGCGTGATATAGCCGGCAGGATACACGGTACCTGGACAATTACCGGCGATACCAATATCGCCACCTCCGGTCTGCCCGCAGGCATGTACCTGCTCACTTTCTATGATAAGGAAAACAATAATGCGATGGTGAATACCATCAAGATTGAAATACTAAGTAACTAACATTTAAATCTCTTTACCTATGAGAAAGACAACAATCAATATTATTGCGCTGCTGCTGATCGTACTGTTCACACATGCAGCCCTGATCAAACTGCTGGACTATTCCACGTTCCGCCACCAGCTGATGGAATACCCCCTGTTATCACCTTTTGCCGGTTTTATTGCCTGGGCATTACCCGCGGTAGAGCTTATAACCGCTGTGCTGCTCATACGGGCGCGCACTTATTTTGCAGGTTTTACCCTTTCCCTGATCCTCATGACCGGTTTATCCAGTTACATTATTTTTCTGCTGAACAGCCATTACGATGTGCCTTGCGCCTGCCAGGGATTGCTCGGCTTTACATCCTGGCCTGCCCAGCTGAAGTTCAATATGATCTTTACCCTCGTCGCACTGGCGGGTTTCTTGTTGCAATTGCTGGTTCGCGAAGAAGCAAAGGTGATGCGGTTCACGCCCGCACAGGAACGCATCTGAGATCTTGTTGCAACAAGCAGGGCGTAGCCGAAAACCTGTAGAATAGAGTAGGCGCCTTTGTAATAATAATAACCTATCCAAGAACTATGAAAAAGATCCGTATGGGCCTCGTGGCCTTTGTGTTGGCCATTATTGGCACATTTACCGTAAAAGCCGCAGACAGGGACGATGTGTACTACCAGTTTTACCTGGATGAAACAGGTTATCCCAGCATATTCGCCGGCGCCAGCCAGGACTTCCTCCTGGCAGGCTGCAAGTTTGGCGAGATAGAATGCGGGAGGATTTATATGGCGGAAGACGTGCAGGAAACCTCCCCCGGTGAATTCCAGGTGTTACCCAATCACGAAGCTAATTTCCTGGCCAATTATTACAGGATGGATTACTAAACCTGCAACCGGTACACCTGATATGTGAACAACGAGCGTGCATGTGCATCAGTAGAGTGATGATGGTGCTTTGGACAAAGCAAGCCTGCGCCGGGCGCGGGCTTTGCTTTTTTGCATATAACAGCCTATCTTACCCGCCTATGATACTCGATACCTTAGCTAATGCCCAACGCTACCATGCCCTGGGCCAGAAATTTGTAAAAGCCTTTGAATACCTGGCCGCCACAGACCTTGCCGCTCTCGAAAAAGGGAAATATGAGATAGACGGCGATAACATCTTTGCCATCATCAACGAATATGAGACCGTAGACCCTGCCAATGAACAGATGGAATCCCACCGCAAATACATAGATGTGCAGTACATCGTAAAAGGCACAGAACTGATCGGTCATGATTTCCTGCAGCAACAGCAACCCTCCAAAGCCTATGATGAAGACAAGGACTATATGCTGTTCGCAGAAAGACCGCCGTTTTTCTCCCACCTGGAACAGGGTTATTTCGCTGTTTTCTTCCCCACAGACCTGCATATGCCCAACATAATGGCCGGTACGCCCACCCAGGTAAAAAAAGTGGTGATCAAGATAAGCGTACAATAAACGGTAACAATGGGTGTATTTGCGCCGTTTAAATAAGTAAATTTGTTATTCACTCATACAAGTTAGTCTATGAAGGAAATAGCGTTGCTTATTTATGAGGATACTGTATTGTCATCGATTGCCGGTACGTTGGACCTCCTCTCCGGCGCTAACCGCATCCTGCAGGAAATTGGCCAGCCCCCGGCCTTTAAAGTATCCCTGGTTAGCGAAAAGCCCATTAATACGGCCCTACATATCCCCGGTCAGTTTTTCCACTATCGCACCCTGTCAGAAGTAGCCTATACGGACCTCGTGATAGCGCCCGCCTTTTACGGCAGTGCAGATGCGGCACTGGAAAAAGACCGGGCCATGCCCGCATGGATCAATGCGATGCACCGCAGGGGAGCAGAGATAGCCAGTTTATGCCTGGGCAGCTATTTCCTGGCAGAGGCCGGCCTTTTATCCGGCGGAGTATGTACTACCCACTGGACGGCCGCCGAGGACATGCGGCGCCGTTACCCGGATATCACCGTACTACCAGACCTGGTGATCACGGATCAGAACGGCATCTATACCAGCGGCGGAGCTTTCTCTTCCCTGAACCTGATGCTCTATTTAATAGAAAAGTTCTGCGGTCGCGAAGTAGGCGTCATGGCCAGCAAAATGTTCTCCATAGATATGGATCGCGTAAACCAGGCCCATTTTGCCATGTTTATGGGACAACAACAGCATGAAGATGAGGAGATCCGTAAGGCCCAGACCTATATAGAGGAGCATTATCACCTCCAGATCACCATAGAGGAGATAGCGGAGCGCAGCAACATGAGCAAACGCAACTTCATCCGCCGGTTTAAACATGCCACCAGCAGCACCCCGCTGGAATACCTGCAACGGGTAAAAATAGAGTCCGCTAAAAAAGCTTTGGAAAAAAGCGCCCAGAATATCAGCGACCTGATGGCCAACGTAGGGTATAATGATATAAAGGCTTTCCGGAAGATCTTTAAACGGATCACCGGTCTTACCCCCCAGGATTACCGGAAGAAATATTGCCGGGCGCTGAATATGAGTAGTAATTAAGGCATAGCAGCAGGGGAGTAGCCTGCATCGGAAAATTCCCCGTTAATTTCCAGCCGGCATAAAAAAGGCCACCGGTATACCGGTGGCCGGGAGACGCGTCCGCGTCTAAAACAGTCTTCTTATATGGAGCAACCCAGTTAGGCGATACTAACTGAAGGTTTCCATGAATATCCTGTAGATTGCATGAATACCTCCTTTTTTTTGGTGAACGAGTGTTAAAGTTACACTTTTACCAGGAAATTCACCGCCATGAAAGTGGCATATTTGTTAAAATTCGCTTAAAATCCAGGCAATCAGCTACCGCTCAATCTGCTTCCGGTTCGATCTCTGCCACCCGGCCTACCTGCCCGTCTTCCAACCGTACTTTAATCCCTCTTGAGTGATAGGGGGCAGAGGTCAGTATATCCTGCACCACCCCACGGGTAAGTTTACCGGTACGTTGATCCTTCTTTAAAATAATAGCCACTTCAAGGCCTTCATAAATATCTTTTCTATATCTCCCGTGCATAACAGTGTTCCACTTATACCTGCAAATTAGGCATCTATGACAAAATTTGCTAGTTTGATAAAAAGAAAAATATATCTTTACCTGCAGTTAAGGTAGTTTTAGCCCTATTGTTGAGAAGCCTCCTACTTACTTATTTTGTCCTTGTTACCTGGGAACCCACGTTTAAAATATGGATAAACTCCATTCCCGGTTTATACATTTTGGTCGTGTGCAATGATAAAGAGTGCAGGGAGCGCGTGCCCTGGTGTCAGTATAATACCCTCAGAATCAAATAAATAACCGTAAAGCATACTAAACATTTTCTCATTATTTATTGTTTAACACACACATCACAAGAACACTATGGAACCGTACCTAGCTATGATTATGGCGTTCGGCGGAAACTTTCAGATCCGCGGCTGGTTATTTTGCAACGGCCAAATCCTGTCGATCGCCCAGAACACTGCCCTGTTTTCTATTTTGGGAACCACTTATGGTGGTAATGGACAAACAACTTTTGCATTGCCTGATCTGCGTGGCAGAGCGGCTGTGGGTTGGGGCCAGGCGCCTGGTCTTGGCAATTACAGCCTTGGTGAAGTAACTGGTACTACCAGCACCACGCTGACCATCGGCAACATGCCTGCGCACAACCACGTTGCGGACCTGAGCCAGGCGACTTCTATCCCGTCTGCAAGCACCGCTCCGGGTACAACCTCTACGCCAGCTAATAACATGGTGCCTGCTAAGCTGCCTAACCAGGGTACTGGCCCCGGCGCATTGCCCATCACCGGTTATGCTGCCCAGGATAATACTACCACCCTGGCGCCCGGTAAAGTAGGTGGAACGATCCAGATTGGCATTAGCGGTGGTACACAGCCTTTTAGCATTCAAAATCCTATACTGGCTATCTCTTACCTGATCGCTACTGCAGGTATTTTCCCTTCCAGGAACTAATGCTGGCAAATTATTAATGTTACTATCAAGTTTAAACACATGCACCCTCATCTGACCGTCGGATTCCTTACGCCCTATTCGGGTGTCTATCCTTTCTACTCACAACACCTGTTCGCAGGCTGGATGCTGGGGATGGGATTAGATCCGGCTACACAACGCGTAATACAATTTATCCCGGAATACACGCAGATGGGCGGCATGAAAATGAACGAAGAAGCGGCCCGTAAGCTGCTTTTCTTTAATCGTGTCGATATTTTATCCGGCCTTATCAGCTATAAATCCGTTCCCGGTCTGATTCCCCTGATTGAAAAAGAAAAAAGACCTGCTTTCTTTTTCGATATGGGGGAATATGTACCGCATTTCCCTTATCTCAGCCCGGACGTATTCTATGCTTCACACCAGCTGTGGCAGTCGCAATATGCGCTGGGCCACTGGGCGCACAATAACTTTGGCCCCGGTGGGCATATGATCATGCCCGTATACGAGGCCGGTTATCACCTCAACAGTACTTTCCAGCAAGGCGTATTTAGCGCCGGTGGTACGGAACTGCAAATATCCGTGCTGCCTTTTGATGAAAATGATCCCCTCAAACTGGACGTAGATGGCATTTTCGCCAAATGGGAAAAACAACACCCAGCCTATGTGCACGCTGTTTTCTGCGGCACTATGGGCACCCGTTTTTTGCAAAAATGGGTACAAAGCGGCCTCCATAAAAAAGTGCCGCTGCTGGTAGCAGAAACAATGGCCTATGACGACATACTGGAAGATGCAAAACATGCCAACCTTGAAATATATACCTCCCAGTTATGGATGCGTGAAGATGAAAGTAAAGCCAACCAGGCCTTTGTAAAGAAATTTGAAACACTCGCCAATCAACCCGCCAATATATATGCCTTAATGGGTTATGAAGCCGGACTGGTATGGAAAGAAGTGCTGCCTTATGCCCAGAAGAAAGATTGGGATGCGGTAAAGCAGCAATTACGTACCGGCATTATCAAAGGACCCCGTGGTGAAAAGAATTTTTACCCCGCCTCCGGCTTTGCCCTGCCTTTATCCAATATCATTAAAATAACAACTAGCTCCACTAATATTCGCAAAATCATTGTTGATCAGGGAAAAGGAATGCGTTTCGATGCTAAAGAACTGGCTGCCATACACGATGACAACATTTCCGGCTGGCAAAATCCCTTCCTCTGTATTTAATAGATCCATATGAAGCATACTTTTACTAAAAGTCTGAACATACTGCTGCTCATGATCACCTGCCTGCTGGCGGGTGTTGACGTTTATGGGCAAGCGTATACTGTCACCTCCCTACAGACCGGTGGCCGCTATCGCGCCTTGACAAGAGATAACGCCGGTAACATTTTTATGGTCCGGGAAAATGCGGCTAACTCTGCATACGAAGTGGTTAAGCTTCCGCCAGACGGCAGTGGTGCCGGCACTCCACTCTATAGTCCGACTGCCGCCGCAGACCAATACCCCTGGGGCCTCGCTGTGAACGATAACGGCGACGTTTTCGTTACAGAGATAAATCTCTCTGGCTGGAAGATCACAAAGCTGGATGCAGTTACCTATACCCCGCACCTGATGCGTAGCGGTGATTTTTATTGTGCCCTTGCATTTGATAATGTTAATAGATTGCTGACAATGGAGTTTGATAATCGCGGGGACGTTGACCCATCCAATGATACCTACAAACTCATGCGATATAAAGTTGGTCAGGAAAACGCCGCCCCAGACCTGTTGTATGATGGGATTCCCTGTTCCACCGTTGCTGGGCAGCCAACTACCTATCCTTGGAGCATTGCAGTGGATGGCCTGGATAACATCTACATTTTCGACCGCATCGAAAACGGCGGCGGTAAGCTGCTGAAGCTGTCACCCCCTAATTACAATGTGGCTACCACAATATCCTCCGGCAAGAATATCTCTTCCCTCACGGTAGATGCACAAAATAATGTGTATACGCTAGAGTCTGTTGGCGCCCTTGGTGCTAATGGGACCTATCATATTGTAAAATATACAGCACCGATAACAGGCCTGCAAACCGGCGTGGAAGTGCCTACCAGCCCTGCTACCACACTTAGCAAAACAGGTCTGGAATACCCATGGGGCATCGTAGTAGGCAACACTGGTAACATCTTTGTGAATGATGGCGGCGCCTCCGGAGAGGGGCGTTTTCTGAAACTAACGCCACCCCTCACCGTTACCAGCGTTACCCGTGCATCTGCTAATCCTACCAATGCTGCCTCAGTTACATATACCGTTAAATTCAGCGGTAACGCTACAAACGTAACAAATGCCGCATTCAGCCTTACTTCAACCGGTGTAACAGGCCCTTCTGTTGCAACCGTTACTGGTAGCGGCGATACTTATACAGTAACCGTTAATACAGGTAGCGGCAGCGGTACCATCCGCCTGGATGTGCCGGGTACGGGTATTAATCCCACCATCTTCGGCGGCACCTATACCTCCGGCGAAGTCTATACCATCGACAAAACTGCGCCTAATACCAATATAGACGCAGGACCGGCTAACCCTACCAATAACCATGGAGGGCATTTCACATTCAGCGTAACACCTGTCGAATCAGGCGTTACCTACTTAGCGCAGCTCGATGGAGTAGGGGCATTCGCCACCGTTACTAACCCTTACGATCTTCCTGCCACCCTTACGGAGGGTAGTCATACATTACTGGTAAGCGCCAAAGATGCATTAGGCAACACCGATGCAATGCCCGCTACCTGGACATGGACAACAGACTATACGTCGCCCGGCTTCGTATCCCTTACTTCGCCTGCCAATGGCTACTATCGCGCAACGCAGAACCTTGACTTCACGGTTAAATACAGTGAAAATGTCACCGTTACTGGCACGCCTTCCATCGGTATAAATATCGGTGGCACTACCCGCCAGGCTACCTATGTTAGCGGCTCCGGCTCGACCGACCTGCTGTTCCGTTATCCGGTAGTGGACGGTGACAACGATATGGATGGTATCGGCATGACGCCTGCCATTGTGCTGAACGGCGGTACTATCAGAGACCTGGCAGGCAACGACGCCCTGTTGTCTTTAGGTACGGCGCCGGACTTATCACAGGTAAAGGTGGATACCAAACATCCTACCCCCACAATCACCACTGCCGCGACTTTCCCGGTAACCGGTGCATTTACGATCACGGTTACCTTTGACGAAGACCTGGTAGACGACCTGAATATGTCTGACCTGGGTTTCCCGGGAGTCAACGTTGGCCCCCTGACAAAGATTAATAACAGGACCTGGGATATCATCCTGACGCCGCTTAACGGCGAGACAAATAGCAGTACAGTAAACGTGGTGGCTAATACAGTACACGATGCAGCCGGCAATGGCAACCTGTCTGCCACTACGCCCCTCAGCATTTCCTGGGATACCAAGGCCCCTGCTATTACCGTCACTCCGCCCGCTAGTAAGTATTACAGAGCCGGCGACGTGGTCAGCTTCACCATCAGCTATGATGAGGACGTGGTTGTAACCGGTGCGCCTACACTGCCAATTATTATAGACGGCAATACAAGGCAGGCTGCCTACACAGCCGGCGCAAATGCCCGTACACTGATCTTTAATTATACTGTAGCCGCTGGCGAGCAGGACCTCGACGGTATTGACCTGGACGCCCAGATCGCATTGAACGGCGGCAGCATCAAGGACGTTGTCGGTAACAACGCTGTAATAGGCGTAGCCAACCACTATACTGGTATATTAATAGATGGCCGCCCGCCCACCGTTGCATCCGTAACCATGCCAGGCCCTGGCTCCCACAACGGTTATTATATTAATGAGTTGGGAACGCCGCTTGTATTTTTGGTAAATACCAGCGAAACGGTAACCGTATCAGGTACCCCAACCCTGGATGTGAATATCGGTGGAGTTACCCGGCAGGCGTTGTATGCTGGCAACATTGGCAACCAACTCACTTTTACATATAATATAGTGGACGGCGATAATACCGAAACCGGTATTACACTGGGCGCCAATCTCAATTTCCCTCCCGGCAGCTCCATCAGGGATGCAGCAGGCAATAACATGGTACCAGCGCTGAACAGCGTTGGCGATGGCAGCGGGATCAAGATCAATACAACACATCCTGATCCTACCATCACGCCGGCCACCGCTTCTCCATATAACGCAGCATTCGACATTTCCGTTGATTTCGATGAAACGGTAACAGACGATCTCACAGCCGCCAGTTTCGACATCACAGGCGGTACCATCACCAACCTGAGCACGTCAGATCATAAAAAATGGACGGTCACCATCACGCCAACCGCCGATGCAGAAGGCGCTGGCAGCGTGTCAGTGAAAGCTAATGTCGTACATAACATCGCCACCAACGGCAACACGGCATCCGCTCCATATAATTTCAACTACGATACCCATGGCCCGGCTGTCTTTTCCAGAACCCACCCGGCAAATGGAGTCTATAGGTTAGGCCAGCAGTTTACCTTTACCTTCACCTTTGATGAGGACCTGGTAGTGACAGGCACACCTATACTGCCACTCACCATAGGCGGTAATACGCGCAATGTGCCGCTTACCAGCAGCGCAGGCAAGGTGCTCACCTTCATCTATACCATAGTAAATGGGGACCTGGACCTGGATGGCATTACCGAGAATCCCATCGATCTCAATGGCGCCACTATCAAAGACGCCCTGAACAACAACGCCACACTCCCTACAGCCATCAATAACTACGTAGCTGTTTTGGTAGATGCTGTACCGCCTGTTGTTACTTCCATGGCGGTGCCAACTCCGAAATATTACGTTGAGGGTAACCCGCTCCGCTTTACCATAAATACCAGCGAAAATGTGGTTGTAAATGGTAGCCCGTACCTCAACGTGAATATTGGCGGAGTTGTGAGGCGCGCAGATTTCTCATCCGGCTCCGGTACCACTTCGCTGGAGTTCATATATACGGTGGCGAATGGTGATAACGATGATGATGGCATTGAGATCGTATCTCCGCTGGAGCTTAATGGCGGCACTATCAGGGATGTACCCGGTAATGACCTGGTGCTTACATTGAATGGCGTAGCCCCCACTAACGGGGTGCTTGTAAATACCGTCATACCCAATGTTACCTTATCCACGCCCAGCACGCTGTTAAATCATCCGTTTGACGTCACCATCACCTTCACCGATGCGGTGGCAGATTTTGACTTAGCTGATATTAACTTTACCAATGCCACGATTAGCGGGCTTAACACATCCGATAACAAGGTATTCACCGTACATGTGGCGCCAACGTCAGAGGGTTCGGTACTGGTGAAGATACCTCCCGGCGCGGCGCACAACATAGGCACCAATCCTAGTCCGGCGTCCAATGAGCTCATTGTTTTCTATGACGTCACGCGCCCTACAGTTACCGGCATATCCGCTACACCCGGAACATATACGCTGGGCGATGTGATCAACTTCATTGTTGACTTCTCCGAAATACAACAGATCACACCCGGTCCTTCCGGCGAGTTGCCCTACCTGGATATTACCGTAGGTACCACGCACCGCAATGCCGTTCTTACTGGTGGTTTCGATTCGGAACACCTCACCTTTAGTTATACCGTAGCTGCTGGCGATAATGACCCGGATGGGCCGGTAGTAGCCAGCCAGATCGTGCTGAATGGCAGCACAATGCGTGATCCTGCCGGTAATGACCTTATCCTTAATCTGCCTGCCGGCGACTATAGCGGTGTGATCATAGATGCGGTTGCGCCAAACTTTACCAGCGTGGATGTACCCAATAACGCATATTATAAAGAGGGCGATGTGCTCAACTTCAAAGTACACGCCAGCGAAAATGTAAACATAACAGGCACCCCGTATATACCGGTTACCATTGGCGGAACTATCGTACATGCTGCCCTGACAGGTGGTTCCGGTAGCAATACCCTCACATTCGCATATACCGTAGTGTCAGGAGATAATGATGATGATGGCATTCAGCTGGCTGGCGCGCTGGAGCTGAATGGCGGTACTATAAAAGATGCTGCAGGCAACGATGCGGATCTGACGTTCCAGCACGTAGATCCCACCAATCAGGTATTGGTCAATACGGTCATACCTTCCGTTACACTTACTTCCTCCTCTCCTGCGTTAGTGAATGCGCCGTTTGTCTTAAGAGTTACCTTCAGCGAACCCGTATTTGTTTTCCAGGCATCAGATGTACATATACTCGCAGGTACGGCTACCGTTGGCACGCCTGCACAAGCCGGGGGCGGGCCGGCTATCTACGATATGCTGATCACCCCAACGGCCGATGGTCTGGTAGTCTTAGAGGTACCCGCAAACGTAGTAGCGAATCTTGCTGGCAATCCCAATTCCGCTTCCGGTCCGCTGGGCCGCACTTATGACGGTACCGCTCCGGTAGTGAACAACGTTACCTTGCCCACCGGTGTTTATAAATTAGGCGATGTGCTCACCTTCACGATAGCCACCAGTGAGACTGTAAACGTAACTGGTGCTCCTTACCTGGGTGTTGACATAGGCGGCCAAAATCGCCAGGCTGGTTATGTATCCGGTACGGGTACAAACAGCCTTACCTTCTCCTATACAATACAATCCACAGACCTGGATCTGGACGGACCAACGCTGGCCAGTGCCTTAAGCCTGAACGGCGGCACTATCCGCGACGATGCCGGCAACGACCTTGTTCCGGCAGTGGCTGGCAGCTACCCCACTGTAATAGTAGATGGCATAGTGCCCACCATTACTTCCGTGGATGCACCGGCTGATAAATATTATCACGCAGGCGAAGTGCTCGAATTAAAGGTGCACACCAGCGAGACGGTAATAGTTACGGCTACCCCGCAGCTAAGCTTAACAATTGGTACTACTAATGTGCAGGCTGATTTTAATGTTGGTTCCGGCACCAATGTCCTCACCTTTAAATATACCGTACAACCGAACGAACAGGATATGGACGGCATCGCCCTTACTGCCCTGGTGCTGAATAGCGGCATCATCACAGATGGAGCCGGCAATGACCTGGTATTAGCGCTGAATGGCGTGGGCGATCTTACCAATGTGCGCGTAAATACAACCACGCCTACCGTAAACCTCTCTACCACCGCGCCTGCCGTAGTGAATGCGCCATTTACTGTTACCGCTACCTTCAGCGAAGAGGTATTTGGCTTCACAGCAGCTGGTGTGCATATCACAAACGGCACTGTGTCCAACCTGAATACAACAGACGGCGGTATCACCTATACTATGCTGATAACGCCATCGGGAGATGGTCCGGTGATCGTGTCTGTTCCGCCAGGCGCAGCCAACAATATAGGCCGCAATCCTAATAGCGGTTCCGGTGATGTGAATGTTACCTACGATCATATGCCGCCGCAGATCACAATAGTAGCGGTGCCGGTCACGGATACCTATAAAGCAGGAGATATACTGGACTTCATTGTACGTTACCATGAGATCGTAGTCGTTAACGGTACGCCAGTGTTACCTTTTGTAATGAATAGTGGAAACGGGCAAGCGGGTTTTGTAGGCGGCAGTGGAACCACGGATCTTCATTTCAGCTACACGGTACAATCCGGCGATAATGATCCGGATGGCATTACATTGGGTACAGCGCTGGAGCTTGCAGGCGGTACCATAAAAGACATCGCCGGCAATGATGCTAACCTCACATTAAATGGCGTTGGCGTCAGCGTAGTGAAAATAGACGCCGTAGCGCCTGTGGTTACTTCCGTGGAAGTGCCTGCTGATGGCTATCACAAAGCGGGTGAAGTGCTCACATTTAAAGTACATACCAGCGAAGCTACAGATGTAACAGGCGCGCCCACCATAGATGTGACCATCGGCACGGCTGTTAAACAGCTGGTCCTTACCAGCGGTGCTGGCACCGATCTGCTGAATTTCACTTATACCGTACAACCGGGTGATAAGGATATGGACGGCATCCAGCCGGCTGGTATCATCGCCCTGAATGCCGGCGGTAGTTTGAAGGATGTTAACGGCAACGATATGGTGCTTACGCTGAACAACGTTGATCCCACCGCCGGTGTGTTCGTAAATACAGATATCCCGTCTGTAACACTGAGCGCCCCGCAGCCCCTGGTGAACGGATTTTTTGAGGTCACCGCTACCTTCAGCGAAAAAGTAACTGGTTTCGCGGCAACTGACCTGGATGTCACGAATGCCACTGCATCGAACCTGAATACTTCAGACGATGGCATCACCTATACCATATTAATAACGCCAACAGGCGGCAACATAACAATGACTGTTCCTGCAGGCGTAGCCTTTAATATAGGCGGTAATCCAAATACAGCTTCCAGTTCGCTTACCGTCACCTTCGATGGTACAGGGCCGGCCATTACAGCTGTTGACAAACCATCTACTGCCACCTATAAAGCAGGAGACGTGCTCAACTTCGACGTACACTATAATGAAACTGTAACAGTAACAGGTACGCCTCAGCTGGATATTATAATGACCAGCCGTAACGGACAGGCAACCTATACCGGCGGTACCGGTACCAATACGCTCCGCTTCAGCTACACCGTGGTACCAGGCGATCTGGATGCGGATGGTATCGCACTGGGCGCTAACCTCCAGCTGGCTGGCGGTACTATAAAAGACCCCGCAGGCAATGATGCCCTCCTGGTACTGAATAATATCTCCGCCAATGTCGTGAAGATAGACGCCACTTCACCGGTGGTTGCCTCTGTAGGCGCGCCATTGCCAGGTTACTATAAAAATGGCAATGACCTCTTCTTTACTGTATACTTCAGCGAGACCGTGACCGTTACCGGCTCACCTGTACTGGAGGTGCTGATAGGCAGCGCTACCCGCGAAGCTACTGTAACCGCTACCAGCGCTAATTCCCTGACTTTCCACTATAACATACTGCCCGGAGATCAGGACCTGGATGGTATCGAACTGGCGCCTGACCTGAAGCTCAATGGCGCCACTATCCGGGACGCCATCGGCAATGATGCGTTGCTGACCCTGCATAACGTGCCTAATACCAGCACCGTATATGTATACAGCATAGTACCGGCCGTTACGTTCTCCGGTATCGTAACAAACGCGCCTTTCACTCTCAGCGTTATCTTTAGCGAAAAGGTAACCGGCTTCGATATCTCCGATATACAGGTGACAAATGCCACCTTGACCAATTTCGCAACGACCGATAACATTACTTATACCATGACCTTAACGCCAGCAGCACAGGGTACCGTAACGATCAAGGTGCCCGCCAATGCAGCGGTGAACGTAGCCGGTACAGGTAATGCGGCATCTTCCGGCATTTCTTATTATTATGACGGTACACCGCCTGCGATCAGCTCCGTAGATGTACCGGCTAATAAATATTATAAAGCCGGCGATGTACTTCCCTTCACCGTACACTATAGCGAAACGGTGAACGTGATGGCCTCCGCCCCGCAGGAGATACAATTGCCGCTGATCCTCGATGGTAAGACCGTGTATGCTAACTTCGTTAGTGGCGGCGGTACCAATGGCGATCTGCTCTTCAACTACACCGTTGTAGATGGGGATATGGACCTCGACGGCATCAACCTGGGTACAGCTTTAATACTGCACAGCGGCTGGATCCGTGATGCATCTGCCAATAACGCGGTGCTTACGCTGAACGGGGTTGCCAATACCAGCGGGGTACGTATAAATACCGCCAAACCATCCGTACAGATCGTATCTGCGGCCGCTGCGCGCGTGAATGCGCCCTTTACCGCTACCATTACCTTCAGCGAGGCCGTAACAGGCTTTGCAACAACGGGTATAACCGCGGTGAACGCCACTGTCAGCAACCTGCAGACCAGTGATAATACCGTATACACATTGACAGTAACACCGGGTACGGATGGTTTGCTGAACCTCAGCGTACCTGCCAATGTTGCGGTGAACAACGGTGGTAATAACAATACCGCCTCCGGTAACCTGGCACGCACGGTGGATAAAACAGCGCCGGTGATCAACACCCAGACTCTCACCGTAAATAACAACGAGCCGGTAGGCACAACGGTAGGTACAATAACCGCTACAGACGCCAGCAACGTATTCCAGGACTGGACCATCACATCAGACCCGAGCGGCGGCGCCTTTGCAATGGATAATGCCACCGGTAAGATCACGGTGAAGAATGCCAGCCTCCTGGATGCGAAAGCAGGTACCACCGTGGTACTGGGCGTAACGGTAAGTGATGGGCTCAATACCAGCGGCGCCACCGCCATCCCCATCAATGTGATCCTGGCATTTGTAAATAAAACGCCTACCCTGGATGCCATCAGCAATGTAAGCGTATGTACCGGTACAGATGTACATACCATCCAACTTACTGGCGCGTCTGCGGTAGAAGCCGGTCAGACATATACCATCACGGCAACGTCTAACCAGCCTTATTTCGATGCGCTGAGCGTAAGTACAGCCGGTGTACTGAGTTACCAGCTCAAGAGCACCGTAACCACCGGCACAGCTACCATCACCGTTACCATTAAGGACGATGGTGGTACCGCCAACGGCGCTGTAGATCAGCTGAGCCGCACCTTCACCATTACGGTGAATAACCTGCCCGCTATCACCATCAACAGTGATAAAGGCAATAGCGTGTCCAAAGGCGATGTGATCCACCTCACCGCCACCGGCGCCAGCACTTACAGCTGGACCAATATAGACGGCATCATCAGCGGTCAGCAGACCGCTGTACTGGAAGCCAAGGCAAAGGATAACGCCACTTACGAAGTAACCGCTACCAGCGCCGCAGGCTGTATTGGTACGGCCAGCATCAGCATCACCGTAATAGAGGACTTCAAGGTAGACGCTACCAACATCCTCACGCCTAACGGCGACGGCAGGAACGATAAGTGGGTGATCCGTAACCTGGACAGCTATCCAAACAACGAGGTACAGGTGTTTGACCGCTCCGGCCGTATCGTGTTCCAGCAACGGAATTACGCCAACGACTGGTTAGGCACCCTCAACGGCAAACCGCTGGCAGAAGGCACTTACTATTATATACTGAGGATTAATGACGGAGCTAAAACGGCGAAAGGTTATATCACCATCATCCGGGACGAGCAATGATCCGGTTAAACTATGATATCATGCGTTATTCATTTTTATATACTAATCATATGCGTGCGTTACTGTTTTGTTGTGTATTACTGACCGCAGGCCTTTGCAGCCAGCAGGCTATGGCGCAGAGCCTGAGTAACACCCAGGCCCTGCTGGAGCCCTCCGGTACCCAGTATTTCCAGAACCAGTACCTGGCCAACCCGGCCATGGCGGGCGCAGATACCGGCCTGCATATAAACGGGGCCTACCGCAACCAGTGGAACGGGATTGACGGCGCCCCGCGCACCCAGTTCTTCTCCGCAGACATGCTCCTGGGTAGTAGGGTAGGAGCCGGCATCCACCTCTTCAACGATGAAGCAGGCTTGATGCAACGCACCCGCGTGGCGCTTACCTATGGTTACCATCTGCCCCTGGGCGATAACGGGCAAACCCTGCACTTTGGCCTTTCCCTGGCTGTAAGTGTGCAGCGCCTGGATTATAAGAGCGTGAACGGGGATGCGGACGATCCGTCACTGGGCGCTTTTAACCGCCGTGACAACTACTTTGAAGGCGAATACGGCATGGCCTATACAGATGGCCACTGGAACATCCAGGCCGCCTTGCCTAACGTAAGAAGTTTGTTTACCGGTGATAATAAAGCCGTAGATGGCGGTACCATCTTTTTCTCCGCCGCCTCCTATAAGTTCACACCGGAACAGGGCGCAGTAAGCAGCTTTGAGCCTAAGCTTTGTTATCGCGGCGTAAGAGGGTACGACAATATCCTGGATGCCGGCTTTAACGTAGGCTTCCTGAATAATGTAGCCAACGTAATGGCCATGTACCATACCACTAAAAGCATCACCGCCGGCGCTGGTGTGAATATCGCGCAAACGGTAAGGTTGCAGGTAATGTACACCACGCAAACAGGCGGTATCCGCACTTATGTAGACGGTACCTATGAGATAGGCGCCACCATCGATCTTTTTAAATAATATCATAGACATTCTAACAGGCGGGGCTGTATCGTAAGATACAGCCCCGTTTTTCTTACAGCGGTCCCATCGCTACCCCATCTTTGATATTCATAAGTTAACCTTTGTTTTTAACAACGATCCCTCCGGAATTTTATCCCACCTTTATACCCATAAACTTTAATCAAAATGACAACAAAAAGCAAAACATCATTGACCTTCCAACTGGGTGGCCAGCTCGAGATCAACAGAATGGGATATGGCGGTATGCAGCTCACCGGCGAAGGCGTCTTTGGCGAGGCAGCAGACCGCGACAATGCAAAAAAGGTTTTGCAGGCCGCGGTAGCCGATGGGGTGAACTTCATAGACACCGCAGAAGCCTACGGGCCCAAATTGAACGAATCCCTTATCGCAGACGCTTTATATCCCTACAAACCCGGCTTGGTGATCGCCACTAAAGGCGGCTTTAACCGCCCCGGCCCCGGCCAGTGGATACCCAATGGCAAACCGGACTTTATCCGTGAAAACATCGAAGGCAGCCTTAAACGCCTCAGGGTAGATACTATCGACCTGTGGCAGCTGCACCGCTTTGATCCTAATGTACCGGTAGAGGAAACCCTCGCCCCTGTGGTGGATGCCGTTAAAGCCGGCAAGATCCGCTTTGTGGGCCTGTCAGAAGTGAACGTGGCGCAGATCGAACAGGCAGAGAAGATCCTGCCCATCGTATCCGTACAGAACCTGTACAACCTGGGTAACCGCCAGTGGGAAGACGTGCTGGATTACACCGTGTCCCGCAATATGGCCTTTATTCCCTGGTTCCCGCTGGCCAGCGGCCCGGAATCCATGGCGGATAAGATTGACCGTATCGCCGCCAGTCATAAGGCAACCACCGCCCAGATAGCGCTGGCATGGCTGCTGAAACGTGCAGACAACATCCTGCTCATACCCGGCACCCGCTCCCTTGCACACCTGCTGGAAAACCTGAAGGCGGCAGAAATAGACCTGAGCGACGAAGAATTTGAAGAACTGTCCAGGTAATTTGTTTTTGTTGTTATAGTGTAAGTGAACAACGGACCGTTCCCGGTATTGGGAACGGTTCTTTTTTTTAGTACGAAAAGCCGGAGCGCGTATAAGCTGAATAATTATCTTTATTAAAACTTATCGTGCAATGCACCATTTATTTTTACTCTCACTAATACTGATCCCATTCACTAGCTTTGGCCAGGAATCAGACAGCGCTATTATCAGCCGGCTCAATCGTAACTGGATCGCCAGCTATGCCACAAAAGACACGGCTGCCATGCAGCAGATCCTGGCAGACGATATGATCATGATCGCACCTAAGGGCAATAAGCTAAACAAAACAGACATCATCCGGAATGTAGGCGCGGCAGATATAACAACCACCGCCGAAATTGACAGCACCACCATAAGAGTATTCGGACAAACAGCGCTGGTCACTTCGTACACACACTTTTCAATTCAGACAGATCAGCAGACCATGCATGGCACAAATTGTTACTCGGACCTCTATATAAAAAGGAAGGGCGTTTGGCAGGCGGTTGCCGCACATGTTACCTTGCTTACCATGCAGTAGGCTGCCTCCGCGCATGTGTTCATACTAATTTAATATAAAATATCCCGCTACCCGGAGTAATTTTGCCTGCACTGAGGCGCATATTGCAGCCTGTAACGCAAGGACAGTATGTATCACGTCGCTATTCCTGGTCAATTAAGTGAACTAAATGATGAGGAGCTGCTTTTGCAGTTCCAGCAAGGCGTAGCGCCCGCATTTGAAGAGTTGTACAAACGCTTCTGGGGCGTGCTCTATTACCAGGCATACCGCATGCTCGAGCACGAACAGGATGCCCAGGATGTAGTACAGGAAATTTTCACTACAATATGGACAAAAGCCGGCGGTATTGAGTTATCAGGACCGCTGGCCGCTTATTTATATACCGCGGTGCGCAACCGCGTGCTTAACCTGCTCGCGCATAAACGTACCTACCGCCATCACCTGGATTCCCTCAAACAATTCCTTTCCAGCGCAGATCATTCCACCCTTCAGCACATGACGGAAAAAGAGCTTGCCGCCTACATAGAATATGAAATAGGCCAGCTGCCCGCCCGCATGCGCGAAGTATTTGAACTGAGCCGGAAAACCGCCCTCTCTCATAAAGAGATCGCCGGCCAGCTGCAGCTCTCCCAGGAAACCGTAAAGAAACAGATCAGTAATGCCATCCGCACGCTAAAGCATAAGCTGTCGCATTTTCCATTGTTGTTTTGATAGTTCTTGCCACTTCCCCGAATTCCGCCGCCTCACCACACGCTCTACCGTCTCACCACATGCTTGACTACCTCGATCCGTACATCCACACATCTGCACATCCGCACACCCTCCACCGCCCCTTTCTGCTAAAAAAAATCAATTTTAGCAATCCCTCCATTTTCCTTAAATTGAATGCTATTCATTAAAAACAATAACCTCATAATGAAAAACTTAATGTATTATGGCAAAGCAATCAGGCATTATCAAATTCACCGGCAAGCTGGGTGATTTCACCGGCTACCGCCGGAACAAAGACCATATCATCCGCCGGCGTCCGGAATACGTACATCAAACCGCGGCTACCCGGCAGGCCGCCCACGCATTCGGCATTATCAGCCGCAAGGGAAAACTGATCCGCCAGGCAATCGTCCCACTGCTGGATACCCGTAGCGATGGTACGCTGGTCAACCGTTTAAACCGCGCGATGATACTGGCGGCCAAAGAACCGCCTGTGTCTCCATCATATACGCCTGCAAACGATCGTTTCGCTGGCCACGCCACCGCAGATCAGCTATCGCAGCGCTTATCGCAAACCCTGCCAAACCCGGAGCACCATCAGCTGCAGTCGCTAAAAGGTTTCCGCTTTAATCCTCATACCGGCCTGGAAGGTATATTAAATCAGCCGGCTACCTACACACCCGAAGGTATATTGCAAATACCCGCCCAGCTGGTGCGCATGCCCCAAAAAGCCACCCATATGGAAGTCCATGCCATAGCCGTGCGCATCAACTTTGCAGAGCGCTGCATAACCGGCATAGACGAGTCCCTCGAAGTCATTCAACTGGATACATCCTGCAAAGGGCAGGACCAGCCCTTTAATGGCTTGGATCTCCCGCTTTCTGTACCCGGTAAAGGCACATTGTTCGTGGTCCTGCAACTACGTGCCTGCACCAGCTGCAACGGTGAGGTCTATCCCTTCCATGACCGCCGTTATATGGCCGCAGACATCGTAACCGTTATACCGCCTGTTGTACCAGTACAAAAGCCGGTAGGGAAGAAGGGTAAAGGCAAACGCCCGGCATACGGCCAGGCGCAGAAGCGCTACATCATGCCGCATACGCTGGCCGGTTTTGCCAATGCCAACGCTTACAGCAAATTGTCGCCGTCATTTCCGCAACTGGAATAGGCCGTCCTTCATCCTGGTATATTGCCGGTATTCCTTCCAGGATGCTGGATATACCCTCAGCCGTGTTTATCAACAATCAATATTGCTGTTACCTCAATGCAAGCGATTTGCCCCCTCATGCCCATTGCCATCAAAATCGCGCTTTCCCCGCCCTCCATCCACCGCTTACGCTTCTCAAAACACTATAATCATCCCCAAATCTTCCTCAAACCACTACATCCATCGCCAAAATCTCCCTCAATAATCTATCGCATCACGCTCTCCCCCTTATCCACCCCTCATCAATCACCTTCCGCCTGAAATTCGCCCAATTTCCATACAAAGTCCACCTTTTATCCACCTTGACTTGCTCTTTCCTTGCACTATGCTGGCTCCTTCCGTCGTCTATGCTTGTACGATCTGCCGTTATACCATATTAATACCACCCACCATCCCCAAAATTCTCTTAACATTAGCTTAATACACCCATCTACCCCTTCCGTTCCTTTCACCTGTCTATTATACGTATCTGGCTTAAACGCTGGCATCATAACCAACAAATGAAAGATTTATTAAAGCGCTACGTGGCAGGTCAATGCACGCCGGAAGAGCAACTACTGGTAGAAGAATGGTACCGGCAGCAACTTTCCGCACGCCGCGATATTGCGCCTCCGGAGCAGGCCGGACTGCAGGAGCAACTCTTACAACGCATACAGCAGCCGCGTAAAATAATACGCATGCGCCCCTTGCTCAGGGTAGCTGCCGCCCTGGTATTATTACTGGGTATCGGCTACCTGCTGGTACAGCAATTACGTCCCGCCAAAATACAATGGCAGGAGGCTTATGCTGCACACGGCAATCCGTTACGCCTGCAGCTGAGCGATGGCTCTATTGTATGGCTCAACGCCGGTACCCGTTTACGCTACCCCGCCGCTTTTAAAGGCAACGAGCGCGAAGTACAGCTCCTCACCGGCGAAATGAATATCGACGTAAAACAGGACCCGGACCATCCTTTCTTCGTAAAGTCCGGCGGTATACGTACCCGGGTATTGGGCACGGTGTTCAATGTACGGGCCTATGAGCGCCTCGCATTGTTACAGGTAACGGTGCAGCAGGGTAAGGTATCCGTAAGGTGTGATGATAGCTTACGCCAGCTGGCAGGGCAGGAGATGATCCTGCTGCCGGATGAGCAGATGACCCTGCACACAAAAGACCAGGTATGGGAAAAGCAACATATCGATGCAAAGTCCATCAACGGCTGGACCAGCGGCCGCCTGCTGTTTGATAATGAACGCCTCGATATCATCGCCATGCAGCTGGAGTATAAATACCAGGTAAAGATCAGCTTTGCAAATGCATCACTGGCGGCATACCGCATCACTGCCGGCTTCCAGGCAGCTGATCCGCTGAACGAAGTACTGGAAGCCCTGAGCATGGCTAATAACCTGCACTACCAGGTAAACGGGAACACTATCATGCTGAATAAATGATCACCTTAAAAATCACCGCCTATGTAAAAGGATAACATACACACATAAAAAAACCGGTAAGGCAATCCTCACCGGCGCAATGCCTGGAAGTGGTCAATCCGTAACGCCAATCACCAATTGATCCTCCGGCTGATTTTCAATAACGATTTGATCAATTATTAAAACCCGTACAAAGGTATGAAAATTTGTACCAGTAATGTTGTATCTGTAATTAAGCAGGTCATGAGAACAGGGCATCTGTTATTAATGGGAATGCTCCTTGGCATACAGCTGATGCAGGCCGCCCCAACCAGGGGACAGGTACCGGAAGAGAAAATGGATCTCGCCATTCAGCGTAAATCTCTGAAGGAAGCATTTAACATCATCCAGGAGAAAAGCGGCTACCTCTTCATCTATAATGAGCAGGTAGTAGCGCCCTACAAAGCCATCAGCATCAACGCCCGCCAGAAAGATATTGCCTGGGTGGTGAACGAGCTGTTGCGCAATACCCGCCTTACCTACAAGGTACAGAACGGTAAAGTGATCATCCTCGAAAAGGAAGTAACGGCCCCGGCCCCCGTAAAGGCCGTAGTGAAGGAAGCGGCCGATGATAAGCTTAAAGGAAGGGTAGTGGACGGTAAAGGCGCGCCCCTTCCCGGCGTTACGGTGCAGGTGAAAGGCGCCGGCCGCGGCAGCGTGACCGATGGTACAGGCGCTTTCTTCGTACAGGCGGCCGCAGGAGAGGTGCTGGTGGTATCTATGTCCGGTTACATTAGCCGTGAGATCACTGCCACTGCCGATCTGAACATCGTGCTACAAGAAGATATCAAAGGCCTGGAAGAGGTAGTGGTAGTAGGTTACGGTACACAAAAGAAACGCGATGTAACCGGCGCTATGTCAACCGTGCAGGGGAAAGAGATCAGTGAATTGCCCGTTACTAACGCCATCCAGGGCCTTAAAGGCAAGATCGCCGGCGTGGATATTGCCAGCAGTGGCAATGAGCCCGGTGGTTCTGCTTCTATCCTTATACGCGGCCAGCGTTCTATACAGGGTAAAAATGATCCCCTGATCGTAATGGATGGTATTCCCTTGCAGAACGCCAGCCTCAATGAAATTAACCCTAATGATATCGCTTCCATAGATGTGCTGAAGGATGCTTCCTCCACCGCTATCTACGGTTCCCGCGGCGCTAACGGCGTACTGCTTATCACCACTAAACGTGGTAAAGTTGGCAAGACCAACGTAAACTATGATGCTTATTACGGCATCACCTCCATTACCAAAACACTGGACCTGATGGATGGTGCACAGTTTGCACAACTGCGCCGCGAAGCTGCCCGTACTGCCGATCCTAATAACAAGTACCCGGCAGATAACACCTTATTTGACGACATCGCCCTGGAATCCATTGCTAAGGGCCGCTCTACAGACTGGCAGGACCTGATCTACCACCAGGGTAACCGCCAGAACCACCAGCTGTCTATCAGCGGCGGTAAAGAACGTACACAGTTCGCCATCTCCTTCAACTACTTTAAGGAAAACGGTATCATCGATAAAACGGATTATACACGCGGTTCCCTTCGTATCAACCTGGACCACCAGGTAAATGACCGCCTTCGCTTTGGGGTATCTTCTTTCGTAACGCGCTCTGTGCAGAACGTTACTGACAACACCGTATTTGATGACGCGCTCCGCACCAGCCCGCTGGGTGTGCCTTATGACAGCACCGGCGCTTTAACGTTCCGTCCTACCAATGATGAAGGTCAGCGTGTGAACCCGCTGATGGTGATCAAAAATACCATCGATCAGCGTTATAAGACCCGCGTGCTCGCCAGCCTGTTTGGCGAATGGGATATCTTAAAAGACCTTACCTACCGCCTGAACGTAGGCCCTGAGCTGGAAACCTCTAGCGAAGGTATCTTCAAAGGCAGCCTTACCGATGCTAACCAGGGTGGTAACCCTACCGCCAGCTACACCACCGGCGATGTATTTGCTATCACCATCGAGAACATCCTGCGTTATAACCATCGCTTCCATAAGGATCATGGGTTGAATGTAACGCTGCTGCAAAGCTCTCAGCAGGAGATAGGCAACGCCTCTGGCATCAGCGTAAACAAACTGCCTTATGAAGCGCAGGGTTATCACAACCTGCAATCAGCAGGCGAAGTGACCGGCGTATCCAGCGACTATTATAAAAAATTGCTGCTGTCTTACATGGCGCGTGTGAACTACGATTATAAAGATCGTTATTTACTGACCTTGACCGCCCGTGCGGATGGTTCCTCCGTATTTGCGCCCGGCAATAAATGGGGCTTTTTCCCTTCCGCGGCTGCGGCCTGGCGTATAGATGCAGAGCCTTTTATGCAGCATGCGCGTAATATAGACGCATTGAAACTGCGTGTAAGTTACGGCAGCACTGGTAACAACAGCATTGATCCATATAAAACCTTTGCTATCCTCGAAAAGAGTCCCTATTCTTTTGGAGAAACAGGGTTCAACGGTTTTGTGCCTACCACTATTGCCAACCCGGACCTGCGTTGGGAGTATACCCGCGAGCTGAACTTTGGCGTGGACTTTAGCGTATTCAAAGGCCGTATATCCGGCTCGGTAGAACATTATATCGCTAATACATCCAATCTGCTGTTGCCCCGGAGCATACCTGGCAGCACTGGTTATACAATGGTCGTACAGAACATTGGCGCTACCCGCAACAAAGGCTGGGAAGTAAGTCTTTCTACGGTGAACCTGACCACCCCCAGTGGTTTCCAATGGAAAACAGACCTGAATTTTGCCTTCAATAAAAACCAGATCGTGCAACTGTATGGTGATGGTAAAGATGATCTGGGTAACAGTTGGTTGATTGGCCAACCTATCAACGTGATCTACTATTATAACAAAGTAGGCGTATGGCAGGAGTCAGAAGCGGCTGCTGCTACCGCTGCCGGCTTTAAACCTGGTATGATCAAGATCGAAGATGTAAACGGAGATAAGACCTATTCCGATAAGGACCGTAAAGTGATCGGTTCCTTAATGCCGGGTTGGACCGGCGGTTTGACCAACCACTTTCTCTATAAAGGCTGGGAACTGACCGTAGTGCTGAATACCCGTCAGGACTATATGCTGTACTCTCAGTGGTATGAGAACAACAACCGCCTGGCTGGCCGTTACAACAACCTGGATGTGAACTACTGGACGCCGGAAAATCCTACCAACGATAACCCGCGCCCGGATAAGAACCAGGAAAGCGTGTACCTGGGCTCTACGCTCGCCTTTAAAGACGCCAGCTTTGTACGTGTAAAGAACATGATGCTGTCTTACACCCTGCCCCAGGCATGGCTACAGCGCGCCGGTATCCATAACCTGCGCCTGAATGTAAGCGCGGAAAATCCGTTCACCTTCACTTCCTACAAAGGCCAGGACCCGGAATATGAATCAGATGGCACCCGCGCCCTGTACCCGGTTACAAAGATGTATTCCATCGGCTTGAATGCTGGTTTTTAATGATGATCAAAAACAGTTGTATGCAACGCAAAAGACTTTTAAAATACTCAATTCCTGTGCTATGCGCATGGCTGGGGTTCAGCGCCTGCAGCCTGGAGGAGAAAGACCTGTATAAACCAGTGCCGGAAGCCATTTACAGCGATGCCGCAGGTATTGCCAACGGCGTTACCGGCGTATACAGCGGGCTGCGTAATATTTATGGTTCCCAGATGGGCTTTACCATCACCACCATGGGCACCGATATCTTCCAGCACGGTAAAGATGGCGGTTATAAATTCATGGATGATTATGGCACCGCGCTGAATGCCTCCAACGGCTACCTGGGCGATCTGTGGAATAACGCCTATGCTACCATCAACTCCGCCAATACCCTCCTGGACCGTATTGATGCGGTGCCTATGGACGAAACGCTGAAGAACCGCTATAAAGCCGAAGTACGTTTCATCCGCGCCCACTTCTACTACTGGCTCACCGTGCAGTTTGGCGATGTGGTGTTTACGGAGCATGAGACCAAAGGTGTGGTGAACGACCTGGGCCGTACGCCCAAAGCCGATATCTGGAAAAAAATGCATGAGGATACCCAGTTTGCAGTAGATAACCTGGACTGGACACAGCCTGACTATGGCCGTATCACCAAAGGCGCTGCCCTCCACCAGCTGGCTGTAATAGACCTGCTGCAGGGAGATTATGCCGGCGCTGCCGCTGCCGCTAAAAAGGTGATCAGCGATGGCCCGTACCAGCTGCTGCCTTCTTATGCCAGCGTATTTGATTATAACAACCAGAAGAACGCAGAGATCTTGTTTTCGGTGCAGTATATCAATAATGCACTGTTCAATGGCTCCGGTAACCAGGGTAATGCCTTCTTCACGCCCGCTTATGACCAGTTTGGTCTGCTGCGCGATGTGAACCAGGGCGGCCGTCCCTATACCCGTTTCCGTCCTACAGAGTTCTTCCGTAACCTGTTTGATAAGAACGACAGCCGTTTTGATGTTACCTTCCGTATGTACTGGTTCTATAACAACCCGGCTAACCTGCCCGCCGGCAAAAAGCTGGGCGATACTGTGGTATGGCAGATCAGCCCGGGCGTAACTTCCCTGGTAGCGCCTAACAACGACAACATGCACTGGGGCGTTAAAAAGCACGACGATCCCACCCGTGCCTCTCCCCAGGACCTGAACGGTTTCCGCGATTACTTTGTATACCGTCTCTCTGATACCTACCTGCTGGCCGCAGAAGCGCTCATGCTGGATGGTAAACCGGAAGAAGGCGTCACCTACCTCAACAAAGTAAGACAGCGTGCCGCCAAACCAGGTACCACCATTGCGCCTTTATCAGCTGCCCAGCTGGATATGGACGCGGTGCTGGACGAGCGCGCCCGCGAACTGGGTGGCGAAGAAGGCCGCTGGATGGACCTGGTGCGTACCGGTAAACTGGTAGTCCGCGTAAAGAAATACAATCCTAACGCGGTAAACATAAAGCCTTTTCATGTACTGCGCCCGATACCGCAGGCCCAGCGTGACCTTTCTACCGTAGAGTTCCCGCAGAACGACGGATACCTGTAAACAGCTTACTTTATTAACGAACAACTCATAACCCAATGAAGCGTACCTTTTCGATCCTAGCTTGTATGTTATGCAGCGGCCTGATGGTACAGGCGCAGTCTAACCTGGACAATATCCTGGAAGACTTCTATCATCATCCGGAGCGGGTGCTGGTAACCGCCCACCGTGCGGCCCACGCCAAATACCCGGAAAACTCCATCGGCGCTATCCGTGAAGCCATCCGTATTGGCGTAGATGTGATTGAGCTGGATGTACACGAAACAAAAGACGGCGTACTGGTGATCATGCACGATGCCACCGTTACCCGTACCACGGGCAAACCCGGCAAGATCCGTGATTATACTTATGCAGAGCTGCAGCAGTTCCCACTGCTGTTCAACGGTCAGCCTTCTAACGAAAAGATACCTACTTTCGAAGAGGCCCTGAACGAAGTAAAAGGCAAAGCCATGCTGGATATCGACTTCAAGGAAGGTACACCGGAAGCCGCTAAAAAGACCGTAGACCTGGTAGAAAGCACCGGTACTGCCCCGCAGGTACTGTTCTTCCTGTATGCCGCCAAATATGCGCCTATGCTGCATGATATGGATAAGAATATCCCCATCATGCCCCGTTCTCATAACGCAGCAGAGACTGAGAAGATCATGGAGTCCGGCAAATACGCCGCCATCCATATCGATGACTCTTTCTACTCTGATACCCTGATGGCCCGCGTGCGCGAGCATGGCGAGCGCGTTTGGATCAATGCCTTAGGCAAGTATGATGATATGGAAGAAAAGCAGAAAGACAGCGGTTTTGATGCAATGATGGCTACTTTCAAATATGCCAACTGTATCCAGACCAACCTGCCGGAAGAGCTGCTGGCCTACCTGAAAAAGAAAGGCCTGCACAGGTAGCCTGGTTGTAACCCACCCCGTTTAAGCGTACGGGATTATTCGATAGAAATGTAGGAAAGGCTTGCCAAAAGGGCAGGCCTTTTTCCTTAGATAGGAGGTACATTGGAAGGATCCAGGTCCTTACGGGCGTCAATACATTTCTTGCGTTCCGCGGCATCCGCAAACGCTACGGCGCAAACATCTTCAGCCAATAGCGGATTGGAAGAGGTAGACATTTTGCTGAACTTGTCACGGTCGCTGGTGGGTTTATTCATCTGCGCCAGGAACCATACCAGGCGCATAGCCACGTTCATATCCTTGTTTTTGGAATGCGATTCTATATAGTCATAGCGGTCTGTCAGTCCCAGCGCATGATGCACCTCATGGGATAATGTCACCGGTTTGGAGGCCCAGTTGCCCGCATTGGCCCACTGGCAGAATTTAACGGTCATATCAAATACATCATTACCCGGCGCGTCTACAAACTCAATATCCAGGTAATACCCTTTGGTGGATTTCCATACCTCGCGCTCTATAGCATCTTCCAGCGCCTTTATTTTCCTTACTTCGCCGTCCGCGCCTATCAGCCGCACCTTTATCAGCACCCGTATGCTCCGGAGATTGGTGGCGTCTACCCGGTACAGTTTACCGCCTTTGCCGGCGCGGGTCACCATCTTATCTTTTCTTTCCGCTACCAGGTTTTCTTCCATATTCCACAGGAAACCGTTCCATTGTTCTTTCTCTATTTTCAGCGCTTCATCCACCGCCTTTTTATTCTCTTTCTCTGCATTATCAGAGCAATCGTATTCCGTTTTGCCGGTTTCTGTGCCGTTAAAAGGCGTAGTAAGCGCTATCTGCAGCTTCTTGAAATAGTAGTTGCGCTGGCCCTTATCCTGCCCCAGGGGCTTTGTTTTGGCAATGGCAATGATCTGGGTTACCCGCGACTGGGAATCGGCCTGTAAGCCCTTATAGGCAGCGCTGTTGAGTATATCTCTTTCCAGGTTGATGGCTTCCTCTGCATTAGGGTCCTTTTTATCATCCCTTTGTACGGTAGTGCTGGCGCCGCCTTGTTGTAATACATGGGTCAGCTCATGCGCCAGCAAATGTTGACCGGCAGCGGTGCCGGGGTTATATTCCCCCTTATTAAAATAGATATTATTGCCGGTGGTAAAAGCCCGTGCATTAAGGGCTTCGCTTAGCTGTGCCGCTTCTCCGCCGGTATGGATATTTACCTGGCTAAGATCAGCCCCAAAACGGCCGGACATAAAGTCCAGGGTACTGTCATCCATACGCCTGCCACGCCCCTGTGAAGCGCTTATACCCTGGTGTACCGTATCGCTCACCATACCACCATCGCCGCCTTTGGCCTGCAGATAGGGAGTTATGGAGGATGATTGTGGTGTACGCTGCGCGTGATGATCTTCTTCCTGCTCACACGCCGCGCATTTACGCTGCAGCCAGGAGGAGGACGACGGCATGCGCATCACCTTGTCCGCCATGGCGTCTGCTTCCTGTTCATGATGATCTCCCGGTGTGTTCACCGTAAGTTTTGTCTGGATCTTAGGCGTATTGGCAGTGCAGGCGCCGTTGGCGTGCCCGGCAGGGGAGGCGCTATAAGTGTCCCCGGTCTGCCTTTGGGTAGCATGGGAATACATATAAGTAGTGTATTGGGGTTGATAATAATACTGAATGTAACACTTTTTCCGCAAATAGGAGCCGGCCAGCGCCGGCCGCTTTTACTACAGGTTCCGTTTCTTCAGCTCGCTCACCGCATAATTGGCTGCCCGCGCGGTCAATGCCATATACAGCAGGGACGGGCTTTGATTGCCGGTACTGGTCATACAGGCCCCATCGGTTACAAACACATTCGGACAGTGATGCAGTTGGTTATGCTCATTCAGCAGCGAAGTAGCCGGGTCCTTGCCCATACGGCAGCCGCCCTGTTCATGTATATCCAGGCCGGGGGCCTGGTGGTTATCATGCTGCTGAATGTTTTTACAACCTGCTTTCTCCAGCATGGCGGTGCTTTGCGACAGGAAGTCTTTGATCATCTTTTCATCGTTATCATCATATCCTACAGACATGACCAGCAGCGGTATGCCCCACTGGTCTTTCTGATCTTTGCTCAAACGTACATGGTTGGCGGCTTTGGGAATGGTCTCACCCTGCATGTACATATACACTTTCCAGCCGCCGGGTTCCGTTAGCTGTTCTTTATAGGTAGCGCCAATGGTTTCCGTACAACGCGATTCATCCAGCCGGCTGCGGTGCGCGCCCATAAACGTGGTAAAGCCGCCTACATAATCCGTATCCTGTTTTTCCAGGTTACGGTAATTGGCGATGATGGGCTCTGTGGGGTTGCGCCCAAAATAATATTTGTCTTCCATACCATCCAGTTCCGCGTTCACAGAAGCGCGGTAGTTATGAAAGCCCACATAATGGCCCAGCAGCCCGTTATCATTGCCCAGTCCATTTGGAAAGCGCCCGGATGTAGAGTTCAATAACACCAGGTTGCTGTTCAGCGCAGATGCATTGACAAAGATCACGGAGGCAAAGAAATCAGTGGTCTCTTTTGTATTCGCATCTATCACACGTACGCCGGTGGCCTTTCCTTTCTTTTCGTCATAGATGATGGAATGCACCACGGAAAAAGGCCGCACTGTAAGATGTCCTGTTTTTTTTGCCCAGGGCAGGGTAGAGGATACAGAGCTGAAATACCCGCCAAACGGGCAGCCCCGCATACACAGGTTACGGGCCACACATTTTACGCGGCCTTGTTCCAGGTGTATGGGTTTGGGCTCCGTAATATGCGCCCAGCGTGCATGCACCAGGTGACGGTCCTTAAAGTTTTCACGTATGCTTTTTTGTATCAGCGCTTCGCCGCAATTCAGCTCAAATGGCGGCAGGAACTCGCCATCCGGCATAGCTGCTATACCGTCCTTCGTGCCGCATACGCCAATGAATTGCTCCACATGGGAGTACCAGGGCGCAATAGTATCGTAGTCTATAGGCCATTTCATGCCGTAGCCATAACGCTCCGGCGCGGTAAACTCAAATGGGCTCCAACGCTGACAGGCGCGTCCCCAGGTCAGCGATTTACCGCCTACCTGGTAACCGCGGATCCAGTCAAATGGTTTTTCCTGTATATAAGGGTGATCTTTATCCTTGATGAAAAAATGCGCGGTATCCTCGCTAAAACCTGCCGCTTTGCTGATGAGCGGGTTCTCCTGCAGGAAGTCTTTGGTCAGCTGTCCGCGGTGTTTAAACTCCCAGGGCGCTTTGGTAGCGGTAGGGTAATCCTTGATATGCTCCACATTGCGGCCCCTTTCCAGTACCAGTGTACGTAAGCCATGATCGCAGAGCTCCTTGGCGGCCCATCCGCCGCTGATGCCGGAGCCTATCACAATAGCGTCAAAAGTATTTTGCGCAACGCCGCCGGAGTTGATGTTAAACGTGGTCATAACAGGTGGAATTAAGTAGCCTCACAATAGTACGCTACTAAAATAATATCTTTTTCCAGAGAATCTAATAGCTGATGATAAATGGCGGCGTCATCCGCAACCGCCTGAAAACAAAAAGCGCTTATTACCCACCGGTAACAAGCGCCTTGCTAATAAGTTTGCCGTAATTATAAGGATACGCATCTAGCCGTCTGCAAACGCCCCACAGCAGCCTGTAAGCTGGTAGCCTCCACAGCCGGCAGCACCGCTTCCGGCGCCCAGGTCTCTTTCACTTCGTTATAGCCAAAATCCTGTTTAGATAAAGAGCGTATCAGCTTAAATGCCTGTTGTGCCGTATCCGGTTTGGGAACACCTTCTCCTTCCTGTATAAAAGAAAGTACCTGGTGATCCACCAGCGTGCCTTTATTCGTGATCTTCACCTGTAGCAGCGGTGCTACATTGGAAGGATGTTTCAGGTTAAACTGCCCATAGGTGGCAAAGTTCCCCAGGCTATAAGCGATCAGTTTCTTTTTATACTGTTCCATACCGCGCACTACATGCGGACCGGAGCCTATCACCATATCCGCGCCGGCGTCTACGCATAACCGGCTGAAGTGTACTACATCGCCGCGGTTCTGCCCGTAAAAGATCTCCCGTTTACGCGGCGTATGCATGCGTTGCGCGCCTTCTGCGCCGCCATGGAAGAATACTACCAGCAGGTCGCACATCGGCCGTACCTGCGCAATATAAGCCTGTACCACAGAATCATTGTTCATGTCCAGGCAATTATTATGCGGTGCAAAGGATACAAAACCGATACGTACATTCCGTATCGTTAAAGTATCGATCGGATGCTGCGTTACGCCGCTGGTGCGGATATTATTATTCCGCAAAAATGCCAGTGTATGTTGCACGCCGGTACTGCCAAAATCAAAGGAATGGTTGTTGGAAAGATTGAGGTATTCAAACCCTGCTTCCTTATACCATTGCGCGCATTTCACCGGCGTACGGAATGCAAAACACTGGGTCATGCCGCATTGTTTGTACACCGCTGCGCTATCAGATACGGCACTCTCCAGGTTGCCTATACGAAGATCTGTGCATTGCAGAAAAGGCATGGCATGCTGCAGGATATTCCCCTCTGTGTCCACAGGCAGCAGGAGGGAAGAAGGATAGCTGGAGCCTACCATCATATCGCCCACAATAGAGAAGCTGATGGTGTCCGTTACCGGCAACTGCGGCAATACTGGCGTATCGGCAGTGTTAATGAATGGTTTCCGTTCTGCAAAAGACTCTATGCACGGGTTCCCGGAAAAGATGCAAGGCAGGGCTATTAATCCAATTATATTAAAAGTGAATAACCGGATGTCTTTAGCGCCATGTACTGATTCAGGCATAAGGGATAAATAAATGTCTTAAGGGTTAACTGAACTAACGGGTACAAATATATGTTATTTGCCCATACGTTATATTTTATCGTAATGTTAAATGGGCCGATAGTTATGCACATTGTCTTGAAAAACCTTTAATTGGTTGATACTGAAAAGGCATTTTAAAAAGGGCCGCAAAAACTGTGGAGATCTTCTGCTTATTTCCCCCCAGGCATACAATAATATGGGTATCTATGATGTTTAAATATTATGCTTAACTTTGAGACCGGAAATTAGTACCCGGATATGATAGTTACGCAAACCATGCCGCTGGTAGTCACCGGCAGCACATTGTTAAGACCCGTTCAGTGAATGATGACCAGCAGCATAACGATCATGCAAGTCCCAACTGTAACTTTTTGGAGGTATAGGCCGTTATAACAGCACTTGACCCATGCCCGGGACAAGCATTATTAACAGGCGCAATTTTAACCCGGAAAATACCGTAAGACTATTACCATCTTATAACAAACAACATTTGAGCACAACTTCACACAACAAAACATGACAAGAGTACCGTTCCTATGCCTGGCAGGTTTTGCCCTATTGTTTGCAGCCTGTTCCAAAGACGATGCGCCTGACCGCAACGGAAACACCCCCCCGCCGGAGCCCGCGCGCGATATTGCGTATGTGGCCAGCATGGCAACCCATACCACCTTCGGTGATAGCGTGGTGTTTGAATATAATGCAGACAAAACGCTGAAACGCCAGGGCGCATTCGAGTTTGGCAGAGTGGCTGATATTAACACTTTTATTTACTACCCGCACTATGAAAATGGCCGTATAAAAAGCCTCTACCTGTCAAGAGCAGCAGCGGATGTTGCCGGAGAGCCACGGTTTGAAATTGTATACAATAACGCCGGCCAGGTGATCAGGACTAATGATGTAACCCCTGCCGCCAATGGCGGATTTACTGCATATAACTATAACAGCGACGGCCACATTATTGACAAACGTATGTATGGCACATCCGCTAAAACAGACAGTGTTGTATGGACTTTTACCTGGGAAGGTAAGAACGTGACAAAGGTGATCATGACCAATTCTAATTTTGGCAATCCGTATACGGAAACATATACCTATACCTACGACGATAAATGGAATCCCTTCACAGGCAGAACATTGGGTATCTTCACCAACAGCTTCGAGCTGCCCTATTACTATTCTGAGAATAATGTAAAAAAACAAGTGTTGGTAGATGGATCTGATAGCTATACTACTACTTATGAGTACCAATATAACAGCGACGGTTACCCGGTTCATTTCGCTGCCTCTGAGGTAACTGAAGGAGATCCCACTGTGTACACGGAAGCAACTGATATCACCTATCTGCCCAAATAATAGACAAAATTGCAACAATGAAAAAATTACGCCTGCTTACCCTGTTGGGTATAGCATTTATGTATGCTGCCTGCAGTAAGAATGATCAATCTCCTCCCATCATCGTTGATCCTCCCATGGGCTCCAATTTATTGGTGGCCAGCCTGGTGACGAACTGGGATAGCCTCGTCTTTGACTATAATACGGATAACACGCTGCGCCGTTATGCAGACTTCAGCTATAATAGCGTGGGCACGGTAAACAATATTGGCCAATATTACGTGGTTTACAAGGGCGACACGGCAGACCGCTTCTTTTTTAAGCCCTATCTGACCGGTGATAGCACGCTGGCCTCCCGGCTGGCTTATAACAATACAGGTAATATCAGCACGCTGATCGGTGATGGCGGAAATCATGATTCGATCATATACGATATAAGAGGCAAAATGACGGAGCGGTACCAGTTTCGTGCTAATATGCTGACTGTTACCAACCTGTTCACCTACGATGGCGGCGACGTTGTAAAGGTAGTAGACATTTTCGGTGATGGTTCCACCGGCGAGACCGATATCACTACTTATACCTATCTGGATAAGATCAACCCTTTCCGTCTGTTGGGGTTGGTGCCATATTTGGATCAGAACAAACCGTATTACTTCTCCAGCCACCTGCTGGCTGGCTGGCGCTATACCACCACAAGGCTGTCTGGCGATATTACCAGTACTTACGAGTATACTTATAATACAGATGGCTCCCCCAATACGGTCAAACGTACGCAGGCAGCCTTCCTGGACGGAGATGCCGAAACCCGTGTGGAATCAGGGCATTTCACCTACCTGAAGAAATAAGCAAACCTGCAATCGCTTAAACGATAGCTATTTTCCATAAAAATGCCACCAAAAGCGTCTGACTGCTGGTGGCATTTTAATTTTTGAAACTCCCGCCGCCAGCCCGCCTTCCACCGCGTCGCTGTTGCCCCAAAAAAAGTTTAACTTTGTCTTGTAAAAAAAGTGAGCAATTTGCCCTTTCCGGGCAACGGATCCAATAGTTTTCGTATGGAATTGATATCAGACAAAAATAGCACCTATCAGGCCGCCTCCAAAGTGGCCGGGCTGATAGCCGCTCATTTCTACAAACACCTGGCAGCCGCACAGGAAAACGGGGAAGAGAACCTGGCTGCCGCTCCGGACGCCCGCGTGGTAGAGAAGTTGATCGATGTGGCCTTCTGGGCCAGCCTGCATAAAGAAGAAGGCAATAGCACCAAGATATCCCTGGCATTTCTGCCCCCCGCACAAGCGGGTAAACCACTGCTGTTCGAGCGCCCGCTGCAGCTTACGCCTAAAGTGCTGAGCAAACTGGCGCCCGGCGTAGAGCGCGCCGGCGTGCACGTGGGCGTCTGGCACGATGGCACAGAGCTCTATATCTGGGGAACCACCATCCGCCTGCCGGATTATTGCTTTGTGCTGGACGTATCAGAACCGGCCCTGCTGGTCGTAAAACAACGCCGCATCATTGGCCTGGGCAAATTCACCAACGTAGCCGTGCTCCGTGGCGACCAGATAAAGGTCGTGGATGAGAACATTGGCCTCCTCCCGGATAGCCCGGAGATACTCACCTCCCTGCTGGGCCTCAGCAGTACCGCAGCCGTATGGAACGACCCGGTGAACATCCTCATCCAGATCGCCGTTAGCATGCGCGCCCACGGACGGGGCGGTATCCTGCTGGTAACGCCCGCATTGCAGGACCGCTGGAAAGCCTCCATCATCCATCCCCTGCAATACCCGGTAGCGCCCGCGTTCTCCGGCGTTGCAGACCTGGTACGCCAGAACTGCAGCCGCAGCGTAAGCGATATTTACTGGCAGAACGCCCTGCGCAGGGAAGTGGAGAACGTAGCCGGCCTTACCGCCGTAGACGGCGCCACCCTGATCACAGACCGTCACGAGCTGCTCACCTTCGGGGCCAAGATCACCCGGGCGGCCTATGCTACCCCGGTGGACCAGATGCAGTTTATGGAGCCTATCCTCGACAGCACGCCCCGGCTCATCCATCCCAGCAGCCTGGGAGGCACCCGCCACCTCAGCGCGGCCCAGTTTGTGCATGACCAGCGGGATTCCCTTGCGCTGGTAGCCTCGCAGGATGGCTACTTTACCGTATTCTCCTGGTCAAAGAATGCGCAGATGGTACAGGCGCACAGGATAGACGTACTGCTGTTGTAATAAAAAATCTCCTTCCATAGAGGGCGCAACTAAACTTTTTCGTTTACCTTGCGCCCTCAATTTTTTAACCCATGCATACTTTCCCCGCCCAGTACTCCACCTTATCCTCCGTTGCCTTAAATGATCATATCGCTGCTGCTTACGGCCTGTCCGGTCTGTTTTGCAAACTGCTCATGCATGGCGTAAGCGATACCTATATCCTCACCAGGGATGACGACCCGGCTTACATATTCAAAGTATACCGCCATTCCCACCGCGATACCCATGGCATACAGGGAGAGCTGGAACTGCTAAACACGCTGTACGCCCAGGGCGTTAAACTGGCCTATCCCATCACAGACCTGCAAGGGCAGCAGCTGCAACACTTCAATGCGGCAGAAGGCCCGCGTTACGGCGTGCTCTTTATATATGCCAAAGGCCGCACTGTATATGATTTCACCGATGCCCAGCTTACAGCACTGGGCCGTGAAATGGCCCGTTTCCACCAGGTCAGCGCCGCCATCACCCTGCAGCATGAGCGCGAGACCTATGACCTGCAACGCATGCTGCTGCAACCGCTGCAAACCCTGGCCCCCGCATTTAAAGACTACCCGGAAGGACATACGTACCTGACCGCCACTGCCAGCCAGATCATCCAAAAACTGGATACCCTGGGTACAGCAGATTTTACTACCGGGTACTGCCATTATGATTTCCTGCCCAAGAACTTCCATTTCGATGAGCAGGATAACATCACCTTCTTCGACTTCGACTTTGCCGGCAAAGGCTGGCTGGCGCACGACGTGACTTCCTTCTACATGCATTTCTTCTTTCATACCGCCACCCAGAAAATGACCCAACCGGAAGCGGACCGCGCCTTCGCCCTGTTCCTGGATGCCTACCGCCAGGTACAACCCTTCTCCGCCGCGGAAGCCGCCGCCGTACCTTACCTGGGCTTCATATTCTGGGTGTTCTACCTGGGCTTCCAGTATGAGCATAAAGACGATTGGAGCAACTATTTCTTCAACACCCGCTACCTGCAGGACCGCGTAGGGATCATCAAGAAATATATCAGCCTGTATTGTCCGTTGTGATGTATATTCATCCTTCATATACTTTACGTCATGACGTTCTCCTCTTCCCGTTATTCCGCGATGGAATACCGCCGCTGCGGCAGATCCGGCCTTAAACTGCCGGTGATATCTTTAGGCCTCTGGCATAACTTCGGACATGTAGACGTACCGGAAAATTACCGGGAAATACTCTTCACCGCGTTTGACAACGGTATCACCCATTTTGACCTGGCTAACAATTACGGCCCTCCGCCCGGATCTGCAGAGGAGAACTTCGGACGGATCTTGCACAACGATTTCCGCGCTCATCGCGATGAGCTCATCATCTCCACCAAGGCAGGTTATACCATGTGGCCCGGCCCTTATGGCGACTGGGGCTCAAAGAAATACCTCGTATCCAGCCTGGACCAGAGCCTGCAACGTATGCGGCTCAACTATGTAGATATCTTTTACCATCACCGCCCGGACCCGGAAACGCCGCTGGAAGAGACCATGACCGCCCTGGACCTCATCGTGCGCCAGGGCAAGGCCTTGTATGTAGGCCTCTCCAACTATCCGGCAGAGCAGGCTGCACGCGCCATTACCCTCCTCCGGGAGTTAGGTACGCCCTGTCTCATCCATCAGCCTAAATATTCGATGTTCGAGCGCTGGGTAGAGCATGGGCTGCTGGACCTGCTGGAGCAGCAGGGCGTAGGCTGTATCCCCTTTTCCCCCCTTGCACAGGGACTGCTCACAGATAAATACCTGAACGGCATCCCGCAGGATTCCCGCGCCGCCAAACCACATGGCTTCCTCAAAGAACAGGATGTAACGGAAAACCGCCTGCAACAGATCAACGCCCTGCATGGCATGGCTAAACAACGCGGACAAACGCTGGCCCAGATGGCCCTTAGCTGGCTGCTAAAGGACCCGCGCATTACTTCCGTACTGGTGGGCGCCAGCCGCGCGGCACAGCTCAGGGATACCCTGCAATGCATCAAGGCCGCCCCTTTTGCCGCAGAAGAGCTGACCGCGATAGCAGCGGTACTGGCGAAATAAATCCTAACTTCGCGGCATGATCAACATAGGGGTTTATAATACACTCAAAGTAAAAAAAGCCGCCGACTTCGGCGTATTCATGGATGGCGGCGATGGCGTAGAGATCCTGTTGCCTAAACGTTATGTGCCCGCCGGTACAGAGCCCGGCAACGACCTGGAAGTATTCCTGTACCACGATTCCGAGAACCGGCTCATCGCCACTACAGAACGGCCCAAAGGCATTGTAGGCGATATCGTAAGCCTCAAGGCGGTTGACGATACAGACCAGGGCGCTTTCCTGGACTGGGGCCTGATGAAAGACCTCTTTGTGCCCAAATCCCAGCAGCTGCAGCGCATGCGCAAAGGCCAGGAATACCTGGTCATGATCTACATAGACAATCTCACCGGCCGCATAGCCGCCACAGAAAAAATAGATCCTTACCTGAGCAACGATACCCTCACCGTAAAAGAGCTGGACCCTGTAGACCTTATCATCTACCGCCGTACACAGATTGGTTACGTAGTGATCATCAACCAGCGCCATACGGGCCTGCTGCATTTTAACGAGGTATTCCGCCCCGTAGATATCGGCGACCGCATGAAGGGCTTTGTAAAAGCCATTAAAGAAGAAAACAAGATCGATGTGGTATTAGGCCAGGCAGGCTACAAAAAAGTGGAAGACGAAAGCGGTAAGATCATCCGCTTGTTGCAGGAGAATAACGGTTATCTGCCTTACCATGATAAATCAGACCCGGAAGAGATCTATGCCTTCTTTGGCATGAGTAAAAAAACATTTAAAATGACCACCGGCGCGCTGTACAAACAAAAGAAGATCGAGTTTACGCAAACAGGGATCAGGTTGATAGAAGAGTAGGAGGGAGCCTCCACAAAAAATTAAGGGCCGCCTGTTTACCGCAGGCAGCCCTGTTTCAATATTACTTCCCAGCCCATATGGGTTGAAAGATGTAGTATTCTGCTGGCGAAATAAGGCGCACCGATGCCTAAACGGCCGCATACATTCGCCCTGGTATAACATTTTTAGTTTTACATAACACCTTCATGCTACAAATGCCATGTATCAAATACGCGGGATGTCGATATTTCATATAATACTTATGTAAATAAATATTATATAAAAAACGGGGTTGCAAGTTTTATAAAAATGATTTTGTTTTGCGCCCGAACTATACCTGGAAAGTACTGTTGTTACCCGTGAGAAAATAACCCGGACTTTCTACAATTGTTAAATGCGAACTAACGTGGATGTTCCATAGTAACTAAGCGTTGCCAAAAAGATCCCGCATGTTATATGCAATTATACCTTGAGATCCAGAGAACGGTATGCAGATACCTTGCGTACCTGAGTCACAACTTTGCCTGTATAAATCATTGGCAATGACCAATGAAGTATGATCAGCGCAAATTTAACCAGCGGCGACAATCCGGTGGTAAAAGAACGCCAGGTAGAGTGTGTCCTGTTACAAGCAAAAAAATACTGAATAAAATGATAAATCCCATCCTGAAACTCCAACATTTTGTTGTCATTCTTCTTTTAAGTCTCTCTCTCCCGCGGTTTGTGAATGCCCAGGGGGTAGTAGCTCACACCCTGCCTAATGTATCAACAAACGCGGGCGGTTGGTACAAAATCGGAACACTCACTATACCTCAAAACGGTCAGGACGCTATTATAAGAATCGCTTCCGGTGTGGGATATAACGCCAATATTGATCAGAACGGCGAATGTTTTATTCATTTCCGTACCAGCAATGGGAGTAGTGCGATCAATGGTTTTATGGGCGCTGCCACCTTTTATTGCACAGGCAGGGCTAAGATCGTGAGCGCGCTGACGATCAAACAGATTACCCCTGGTCAATTTGAGTTTTACGCAATATTGCCGCAATATACTGGAACAGGGAGCCCCTTAATAACGGAAACGACGACCGGAACCTGGGCATACGCGGGCGATCGTCAGTCAGCAGCGCCAGAAGGCTACCAGGTAAAAGAAGAGCTTGTGCTATTGTCCCCCGGGGCCTTCATTGGGAACATCGGCCTCGGTACCTACGATACCAAAGGATACCGCCTTGCAGTGAACGGCGATGCAATTTTCACCAAAATAAAAGTAAAAACCTTTGCCACCTGGCCAGATTATGTTTTTGAGGAGAACTATGCCCTGCCTTCGCTGGCGGAAGTAGGCCGTTTCATAAAGGATAATAAGCACCTGCCAGACCTGCCCTCGGCAGCAGAGGTTCAAAAGGAAGGCATGGATGTGGAAGAAATGAACAGAAAACTGTTGCAGAAAGTGGAGGAGCTGACCTTGTATATCATTCAGTTGAATGAAAAGAACAACGCACTGGAAAACCGGTTGACTACATTAGAAAAAAAACAGCAAGGTAAATAACATACTATGCACAAGTATCATTTTTTATTAGGAGTACTACTGTTAACCTTTAACTTATCCCATGGGCAGGTAAATCTACCCACAGGTAAAGCGGAATTCAATTTTCCCATTTATAGTTATAGTGATGGTAACAGGCTTTCTACGTCTATTAACCTGAATTATACAGGAGGTGGGGGTGTTAAAGTGGATGAACTGGCCTCAAGTGTCGGGCTGGGCTGGGAGCTGCAATATGGAGGCGTCATATCCAGGTCTACTGTTGGCGATCCGGATGATCAGGTGGCTACCTCATTCGGCATCTATGATGCAGCCGCCCCCGGGTACCTCACGCACACGGATCTTACAGCGGTGCCCAAAAAAATAGGGTGGCTACCGCTTACCTCTGCTGCGCTTCATTATTTTAAGCACGATGCGCAAACAATCGCAGACAGGGAACAGGATGTGTTCAATTTCCGGTTCGAAGGCGAACAGGGACGTTTTGTAATCGGCAGCGACGGGACTATCAGGTCCTTAAAGGAAACAAATCTGAAATTCGAAAAAGTGGAGGAGGATATGTCCGCCGCCAGGATCATTACCCGTATCAGTAAGTTCATTATCACAACACCCTCAGGGATTCAATTTGTTTTCGCCGACAAAAATCTAAGTAAGATCATCTCCTATGAGAGTGCGCCGCCCCAACAGTTCTTTACGGATCCGGTAATAGCCAATAAATCCTATTATTTAAGCCGTACAAATTATAATGTCAATAATTATGCAATCGTAACGGATTGGTATCTGTCAGAGATAGTGAACCCGCTGACCGGTAAAAAGATCACATTCAGTTACGAAGCCTACGACCTGGCTTACATGGCAAGCCAGTCCGCTGTGAATGCAACGGAAGACATAGGTGATGGTGATTATAAGGAAACAACACAATGGTTTCAGTCCAGATTCAGCGGCACTGTCAAGAGGATTACTGCTATTAACTTGCCAAACAACACAACGGTGGTATTTAAATATTTTGATACGGAGAGAGTGGACTTACCCGGAGACAAGGCCTTAAAACAGATCACGATCAAAAACGGCACTACAGAAAACGAAGGGTTCCTATTCACCTATCAATATTTCTCAAAAGCAGCCCTGCGGGCATTCAACTATAGTTTTCCTGCAGATGAGGTGGGCAACGCGCGTCTATGTCTACTTTCTCTGCAGAAAACGGGACGGTCCAACGCCGTTGATCAGCCATACGTGTTCTCCTACAATATCGGCGCATCCGGTGGTCTTTTGGGTTGGGTGCCTCCCCGCAACGCCGCGTCGCAGGATTACTGGGGCTACTATAATCCCGCCGTTACCTACCCCTATGACAATAACCTGGATATTTACAAAAACCTCCAAAACCTGTATGCCAGCCGTTTCAGGGTAGTAAATATTTTAACAGCCGTAAATGGATCATTAAAGTCGGTCAAATACCCTACGGGCGGAACATTGGAATATGAATATGAGGGTAACACCGCACTTAGCAACAATGCGAATGTTGCAATGGGAGGAATCCGGGTAAAAAAGGTCACTCAGTTCGATAAAATTGATCCTGCAAAAAATATAGTGAACGAATACCGGTATGTGGACGAAGTCGGCAAATCCTCCGGTTGGGGATACGAGGCGCCGGTGAACCAGGGGGAGTCGCGCACCTATATGGTAGTCCCCGGCAGCGGAAGCTACTACGCTGCATACCCAAGTATGACGCTTGCCCGCGCCGTAACGGAGGATTTTATGACGTCATATCTTCGCAATAACAGGATCGTGTTAAAACCAAAAGATGCGATAGCCTTCAATGTGGCCACAGAGGTCTTCGTTGCCGCGGTGCTGTTCATTGTGAAACAGTTCTTTTTCTCCGGCACCACTACAAAAGAGATCGTAACAAGCAACTTTTATAGCCATCATCCCAAAAATCAGAACCCGCTGCCATTTCTCTATTCCAGGGTGGAAGTATACAAAGGCACGGCAGCGGATAATATTGGGAAAACAGTATATGAATATACCTCTGACAAGGACTTTGCAATACCAGTCCCGGATTTTAAACCGCCTTATTCAGCCAGACAACGCTATTTCCCCTGGGCCTATGGATTGTTAAAACGTACGGTTGTTTACAATCAGGCCGGCCAGCCGGTCTCAGAGGCATACAATAAGTATTCCTATCATGTGGCTGAATATAAAACAAGCGACTGCCAGTCATTAAAATATACCGCTTCAAGGATCTTGTTGTGTCCTGCAGACTATTATCTGGCCAACATCGATAAGATCTGGTTTGACTCAGAATACTATTATCCATTAATAGGCCGCATGGAGCTCGACTTTACCATACAGAAAAGCTATAGCAATGCCAATGATTACATGATGGATCGTACAGACTATACCTATGATCCGGTCTATCATGATATTAAGAAGAAAACAACAACAAACAGTCTGGGTGAAACCATCGAGGAAAGGACCTATTATCCTTACGACTATAACATTACCGGTGTATTAACGCAGCTAAAAGATAAAAATATGATCGGCCAGGCGCTGGCCATCGAAACATGGCTGCTTAAAGATGGTGTTGAGCCCAGATTGCTGGACGCTGAAGTGTCAGATTTGCAGGCTATTCCCAACGGCGATCTGAGACCGGTTAAAGGCTATAAGCTGACTAGTGCCACGCCCGTATCAGAAAGTGTAATAGGGTCTTTTGATCCCACAAAACTCAACAGGAATACAGGATTGTTTAGACTGCAGGAAACCTATACCTACGATAACGCGGGGCGCATAATACAAACAGCAAACAAGGGGCGGCTGGAAAGTAATATTTATGACGACAATGGACAACTGGTCATTGCTAAAGTGCTCAATGCTGGTTCGAGTGTAGTGGCTTACAGTAGTTTTGAAGACAATGCCAAGGGAAATTGGACAATAACACCTGTAGCGGGCGCAACGCCAATAATTGCTGATGCTACGGCGCCAACCGGACAAAAGGCAATTAATCTCTCGCAGGTAACGTCTATAGTTAAAACCGGATTGACTGCCGCCGTTGAATTAACAATCTCCTTCTGGAGTAAAGGTGGAACAGTCACGGTCACCGGGGGGACGAAAAAGTCTGAACAAACCGGGCCTACGGTTGGCGGCTGGACCTTAAAACGTATCAACATATCCGGCGCTACCTCCGTTTCGGTGAATGGTACCGGCTATATTGACGAGCTCAGATTAGCGCCAAAGGATGCCAGCATGACCACACAAACATTTAACGATTGGCTCACTGTCTCCACTCAAACAGGTAACGACAATATCACAACGTATTATGAGTATGATAACCTTGGGAAACTGAAATATGTGAGGGACAGGCAACGCAATATCATAGCTGCTCATGAATACAAGTATCAACAATAACCTCTTGAGATCAATTATATGAGAAATATTTATCGTACCCTGTTGATAGGATCGCTGGTGTTCCTGCTTCAGCTAATTACTACCGCCAGGTTGTTTGCCCAGTGTGAGGTATATCCCGCAGCTGCTTATGTTGGATTAACTACCGGATTTGATATTTATTCTGTAGGTTCCTATACGAACGCCTTCTGGAGCGTGGTTAGTGGAAATGGAGTGCTTGTTGACCAGCGGCCCGATGGTAGATATACGGGCGTAAAATGGACCAGCGCCGGATATTCGAGTGAAGTCCGGGTTACCTATACGCAAAACGGTGTGCAGGTGCTAAAATGTTGGACGGTACATGTCTACCCGGCTGTAGCCGGCGGCTCCATTGCTGTCACAACGCAATATAAGCAGAATGAGTACTTCCCTTATAGTACGGTGGTTAATACGGTAACTCCAACCGGAGGAAGTGGTACTTATCAATACCAATGGGAGGAATCTTTTGATGGAACCAACTGGTCCGAGGTGGCAGGCGCCACCACAATAAATGGCGGTGGTAGTAACTTTTTAAAAGGTAAAATATATCTGAGAAGAAAAGCAATAGATGCAAATGGTCCGTTGTTCGCCTACTCCAATGTAATTACCATGGGAGACGTTGCCGGTTTACAATCAGGCCGGATCTCTCCTTCACAGATCATTACATCCAATACTTCCCCTTCACAATTGTTATCTGTAACCGCTGCCAGCGGCGGCACAGGCGCCTACAGCTATCAATGGGAATCATCTGCAGACGAGATATCCTGGAGCGCTATCAGCGGGGCTACGGCTGCAGCTTATCAGCCAGGCACAGTCAGCAAAACAACCTATTACAGGAGAAAAGTAACTTCCGGTACGGAAACAGGCGCGTCCAATACCCTGCAGGTTCTGACAAAAAATGAAGTGCTTAATAAGCCCGCCGTCAGTACCATAACGGCTACTGCGCCCAAATTTACAATTCCTGCCTATGGCAGTATAACATCAGATGATCTCAATACAGTATCCAGTACGGTTATATGTAAGCCTGGTATAACAGATCCCGCACAAATAGCAAATCTTACCCCCGTGCAGGATTTTGAGAAAAGCACTACCTACCTGGATGGGCTCGGCCGGCCGGTGCAACGTATCCAGTACAAAGCAAATATTTCAGGTAAGGATATTGCAGCCGTTGGCACGTACGACCAGTTTGGCCGGAAGACGTTGTCCTATCTGCCGTACATAGCCCCTACAGATGCAAATAACGCAGGTAAGCTCCGTACCGATGCCGCTACACAGCAGCCGTTGTTCTTCAATACCTTAACCGGCGGTCAGGAGGATTATTATTATGCCGTAGATGAATTGGAACCTTCTCCGATCAGTAGGACAGCGAAGACTGCTATACCCGGGAGAAGCTATGCTGGTAATGGCGCAGGGCAACGGCAAACCATAAGGATGAACTATGACTATGACAACGTACGTATATGGTCAATAGGGGATAATGTTACAGACATGCCCGCTAGCAGTGGCGTCTATCAGACGGGAACACTGAAGGTTAACGTAACGTCAGACGCGCAGGGCGCCAGGATATATGAATTCTCCGATAAAGACGGAAGAGTTGTGATGAAATCTGCGCAGCTGAACGCCGATAGGGAAGGAGATGGGCTCCGGACTTATTTTGTATATGATGTAATAGGAAATCTCCGTTATGTGCTTCCTCCATTGGCAATCAAATATTGCACTACTTCCAATGTCTGGAACTTTGCCGCATCAACGGCCGCTTCCAACGTGCTGAAAGAGTTGGGGTCTAAATATGTGTATGACGAAAAGGGCCGGATAATTATCGCGGAAACACCCGGTCAGGCAGGGCCGGTATATATGGTGTACGACGTGCGGGACCGGCTGGTATTTACACAGGATCCTGTACTGCGTGGCAGAGGGCTGGGAGAGTGGATGCTCTGCCTGTATGATGGCCAGGATCGCCGTATTATGGCGGCGTTATACAAAAATGTCAGCGCCACCAGGGAAAGCCTGCAGGCGCTTATGAATACAGAGCAGCCTTCCGCCAGTATAAGCTATACCAATCCACCGCCTATTGACTTATTCGTTGATGAAAATACGCCGGCAAGTACAACCTATCAGGCAACGAACAGTGTTAGTTTTCTCCCGGGTTTTGATAGTGGTACAAACGGAACGTTCGATGCACAGGTAAATCCATCCGCTACCGGAACAGTGGAGACGATCATCGCTAATAACCCCCTCCCATCTATTACGGGTTTTGAGCCGTTGGTGATAAGTTATTATGACAACTATGATTGGCCCGGCGCTAAAAAATTCAATACCGCCTTTAATGTCAACGCGGGTAGCAACCTGTATCCAATGCCGGTTACGCCTGCCAGTAACCCCACAGGGCAGGTGACCGGTGTAAAGGTGAAGGTCGTTGGGAAAGATCAATGGCTGTCCCAGACTGTATTTTATGATGATCAGGGTAGGGCCATACAGGCGCAAAGTGAGAATATAAGCGGTGGAACTGATATTATGACCACCCAGTATAACTTCTCCGGGAAAGTGCTTTCTTCTTATTTGATGCACAAAAACCCCAGGAGTACTGCCAACCCTGAAACCCCTGTACAGCTGCGTTACGAATATACAGCCTCAGGATGGCTTTCGAAGGTGTATCACACACTGTACAATGGCTCCACACCACAGACCAAAGTCGTGTCTGAATTCACCTACGATGAGGCTGGGCGGATAAAGACCAGAAAATTAGGCGCGCTGGAAACCCTGAACTATGATTATGACCTCCAGGGACAGCTAAAGGGGATCAATTCAGAATATGCAAGGGATAAGAATACCTCCCACTATTTTGGTATGGAACTGTTCTATGACAATGGTTTTGCCATGCCGCGTCTGGACGGTAATACATCCGGCGTGACCTGGAGAAGAAAAGGTAATCCAGATGAATACCATGCCTATGGATATGATTTTGATAACATAGGCCGCCTTACCAAAGCAGATTATACACAAAATAGCGGAAGTGCCTGGACAAACGATCTCGTGGATTACAAGGTGAGCATACCATCGTATGACGAAAATGGCAATATCAAGCAGATGAAACAGGATGGCATGCTGCTGGGAAATGTGAAGTCTGGCATAGACGATATGACATATAACTACGAGAACGGAGAATGGAGTAACCGGCTAGATGGCGTAACAGATTTACAGGGGAATAAGCAGCAGGGCGACTTTAAGAACTATAGCGGCCGTACTGGAACAGATGATTACAGTTATGACGTAAACGGCAACCTGATAAAGGATAAAAATAAAGGAATTACGGTAACGTATAGTTACCTGCTGGATAAACCGGAGAAGATCAGTATAGATAGTGATCCCAATAAGAACATAACCTTCGTATACGATGCCACCGGTAAGAAGTTGCAGAAGATTGTGAAAGATGGTACCAACACGATCACATACACCTATATCAACGGGTTTGTATATAAAGACGACGTGCTAATGTTATTCCCCCAGCCAGAAGGAAGGGTAAGGCGGAATAGTAATGGCGCCCTCGTATATGACTATTTTATTTCAGATCATCTGGGCAATACAAGAACTGTTATCACGGAAGAAAGCAACATTGTTTACTATAAGGCTACACATGAAGACAATCCGCAACCGCAGCCAATTGCACCTGAACGTGAAATGTTTACCTTCCCAAAAAATGTGGACCCCATACCCGTTGGCAATAAATTTTACGATTACAATGGCACCACTAACCGTAAGTTTATCCGCCTCAATGGCAATGATGCCGACAGGAAGATTGGGACAGCCAAAGTGCTGAAAGTGATGGCTGGTGACCAGGTGGAAATGGGCGTTATGTCTTACTATCCGGTAAATGCTGCCAGTAACAATACCCCGGATCAACCGGCAGACCTGATCGTTGGCCAGCTGATAAATTTATTGTTAGGGCCTGCCAGCGTTATTCCAAACGGAAAAAATAACATATTACAGAGCAATTCAAACGGCCTGATCTTAAATAAGGAGGACTTTAACACCTATGTTGATAACACACAGGACGGTAATCCTCCATCAACAGTCCCCAAGGCTTATCTTAACTACGTGCTGTTTGATGATAATTTCAAAATGGTGAACGGTGGGGTAGTAAGGGTAAGTCAGCCGGATGCTGTGGCGCCCCTGGCTGCCAGCATGAATATCAATAAAAACGGATATCTGTATGTATATGTCAGCAATGAGAGCCCAACAGATGTTTATTTCGATGACCTGGTAGTGAAACATACTACCGGACATCTGTTGCAGGAAGACTCCTATTATCCATTTGGCCTGCAGATCAGGGGTCTAAGTAGTATGGCCTTAAACCGTTTGCAGAATGATTACCTGTATAATGGCATAGAGAAGATCGGTGATTTTGATCTGGAAGTATATGACGCCATGTACCGCAATCTGGATCCGCAGACCGGCAGGTGGTGGCAAGTAGATCCGGCAGCCGGAAAATATGCAGGTATCTCCCCCTATAATAGTAATTTTAATAATCCTGTTGGATTTACCGACCCGTTGGGAAATGATCCTGGCGATGGTGGCAACTGGTTTACAAGGTTCTTTAAAAGGCTGTTTGGAGGTAATACAGAGGAAGAAATAGCTTTCACATACACCTCAAAACCCTATGAATACGTTGGGCAGCGTCTCCCGGGAGAAGTAGTCAATAGTGGTGGTGAATTGTTGAATTTGCATTTCGTTACACAAGGTTTTCTTGATTTAGACAAAAATGATTTGTCGAGGGAGCTTGCAAAGATAAATCCTCAAAAAAGCCCTACGAGCCAATCTGGGCGCGACAACTTACGCCCACCGGATCTTAAACCACTGGAAACGCAGGCGCCACCGCCACTAACCGATATTTCGGCAGATATCCAGAAAACACCTACAATATCAGCGCAGGATCCCTGCGTGGGCTGCCAGGATATGTACAGGTGGCGGTACCTGGAGAAGGAGAGGATCAGAAAGACTTTTGAAACGGCGGAAGGGCAGAGCTTTTTAGTAGTAAAATCAACGCTTGAAGCAGCATCATGGGAGTTTGCTACATATAAGGTACTCCAGGGCGCAACATATTTAGGTGTAACGTTTATGGGGAGACTAGGGGCTGAGGCCAGTTTTGATGCTACGGAATTTGCTACTGAGGTAATTTCCTTTAACAAAACTACTGAAGGAGCAGGAAGATTTTACAACGGAGATCTTTCAACCGCAATTCATACAGCAATGTATTATGAAACTCCCGCAGAACAGGGGGCCGCTATTTTCAGGTCTATCTCTCATGGTCACATGTTTGAAAATGGGAATAAGAGAACGGCTGTTTTTGCTTTCAAATTATTCGCAAAACAGCATGGATTGTCAACAATTGGTGAGCTTGATATGCTAAATGTTGCGACTCAGGTGGCGGAGGGGAATATTACAGATGTGTCACAAATTGCAAGTATCTTAGTAAAATAAAAAGTATGGAAGAAATTAAGAATATACTAGCGCAAAAAGACATTACTATTGAAAAGCTGATCGAATGTTTCGATTTGGTTAAAGCAAATGGAGATGTTGCAGCAATTAAATTTGATGGAGAGAGAACTAGGAATCAATATACAGTATTTATATCATTTCCAAACAAGGGAAGAGAGATAATTAGGAGTGATGGGGAGGATTTGCGGGCTGCTTTAATAAACGTTCTGAATGAATATATAGGCTAACACGCTTGTGCTGATTTAGTTGCTGTTTAAGTAGGGCAGACAAACTGTCGTAACTACTACATCATTGTTTACCAGGAAATAACGATAAACTGTAGAAATATAATGGGCCAGTCTCGTGGAGATGTGGCCCATTCTTTCGCCTTACATCCCCTCGATCCCTTCACTCGCTTATTAACAACTCATTGACAGCCGGCCTGCTTCACCCCCCTCACAAATCTTCCCGCTCTCACAAATATAAAGCGGCAGATCTGCACCTGCCGCCCATTCATCAATGATTTCCTGCTTGCTGCTCTTCACTGGCAGCCCTGCCGGCCTCTCCATTACCAGAAGCATTACGCTCCTGCGGGGGCTTCCGCTTACCATTACGCGGCTTGCGATGACCGCCGCCTTCCCTTTGCTGTCCATCCTGCCTCGGTGGCCTTCCTTCGCCCTCCGGCCTTCCTTCGCCTTCCGGTCTGCCTTCCCTTTGCTGTCCATCCTGCCTCGGTGGCCTTCCTTCGCCTTCCGGTCTGCCTTCACGGCGTTGTCCATCCTGGCGTGGCCTTCCTTCACCCTCCGGTCTTCTTCCGCCATTACCATTACCATTAGACCTGCCATTCCTGTTACCGCCTTTACCGCCGCCCTTCCGGCCCCCGTCAGATCGTCTGCCGCCATCCTGCCTTCTGCCGCCACCGCCTTCACCGCGGGGCCGTTCAACAGGTGCGGGGCCCAGGTCTTCAGGGATCACACCCCGCGGTACCGGGCGGCCCAACGTTCTTTCTATACGAGCAAAACGGCCCATTTCTTTACCGCTCACAAACGTATAGGCAGTACCTTCAGACGCCGCGCGGGCAGTACGCCCAATACGGTGAATATAATCCTCCGCATCCTTGGGCACGTCGTAATTGATCACCAGATCAATATCCTCGATATCTATACCGCGGCTCAGGATGTCGGTAGCTACCAGCATCTTAAGCTTCTTGTTCTTAAAGTCTAATAGGGCCTGTTCGCGTTTCTCCTGCTCCAGATCGGAGTGGATAAGCTCTATAGAGAAGTTCGCGCGCTTCAATTCCGCATACAGCTCTTTCACATTATGCTTGCTGGAGCAGAAGATGATGGTGCTGTCAAACTGTTTGTGCGAAAGCACTTGTTTGATCAGCGGTATCTTCTGTTGTTCGTGTACAATAAAGACTTCCTGGGCTATCTTCTCCGGCGCCTTGCCCAGCGCAATGGATACGTTCACCGGGTCTACCAGTATCTTCAGTGCCAGCTGTTTTATCTTGGGCGGCATGGTGGCGGAGAACATCAGGTTCTGTCTTTCCTTGGGCAGGAAGGAGATGATCTTGATGATATCGTCAAAAAAACCCATGTCCAGCATGCGGTCTGCTTCATCCAGCACCAGGTATTTCAGCTTCTTCAGGTTCACATAGCCCATGTTCAGGTGGGCGATCATGCGCCCGGGGGTGCAGATCACAATGTCCACACCTTTGGACAGCGCCTTCTTTTCCATAGCGAAGGATTCGCCGCCCGTACCACCATATACGGCAATAGAGCTGAGATTAGTGAAATAGCTGATCCCTTCCAGCGTCTGTGCGATCTGGATGGCCAGTTCGCGCGTAGGCACGACTACCAGGGCATTAATACTATGTTCGTCGCGGGGAAGCGTAAGCAGGTTATGGAGTACCGGGAGGAGGAAAGCGGCTGTTTTACCGGTGCCTGTCTGCGCGGAGGCGATAATATCCCGGCCATCAATAATGGGCGGTATCACCTGTTCCTGTACTGGGGTGGCTGTTTCATAGCCCATGGCATAAATACCTTCCAGCAGATCGTCGTCAAAGCCAAATTCGTGAAAATACAAGTTGTTCAGTTGTTAGTTGGGTAGTGGTTGGTGTTGTTAGTGGTTAGCCATGTGGCTCTCAGCCCTTTGCGGCTGGCGTAAGCCGGTTTGCCTTACTAACAGGGAATCACTCTCCAGTGTTAGTTGTTAATGGTTATCTGTCAGTATTGTCAATCTGCACAAATAACGATCTAAGTAATCCCGTGAAGATACCGGAAATTTGGTTTTTAGCCAAATTTAGCTATTAGGGAGGAAAGGAGAGGATATATGGGGTTTATTTACCAGATAACGGCATCCGTATACGGTTTATCAGCATAATCGGTGAAACGGCGTACCATAACCGCCTCCAGGGTGTTGATATCCAATGACCATACGGCCGGATCAGTGCCCCAGGGATCGGTCAGGATATGTACCCATTTTGATCACATCAGTTAAAATTGTAACATTGCGCATATCCTTATCCCTGTATGAAAGTCTTTTCCCGTCTGTTAATACTACTGGCGTTGCCGTTTTGCACAAATCCCCGGGTGTCTGATGCCGACAACGCCCTTTTTGACCATTCGCTGGACCTATTGGCGGCAAAGCAACTGGATTCTGTCCAATCCATCGCCGGTCAGCTCCTGAAAAAACATAAGGATGTTCCGGAATTCTATGATCTGAGAGGCCTGTTGCAGCAGGAAAAAAAACAGGCAGACAGTGCGCTGGAGGATTTTAACACCGCTATCAAAATGTCTCCAAAGAGAAGTATATTTTATGCCCATAGAGCTGGCCTCTACATGGACATGCAAATGCCGGACAAGGCGATCAGGGATTACAACCTCGCCATAGCTCATGTAGATGGTGACACCATGCGTTACCAACTTATTTGCAGCCGGGGAAGCGCCCGCAAAATGAAAAGGGATTTCCAGGGCGCTTATGATGATTATATGGAAGGATTCCATTTTGATTCTACAAATGTGGATGTCCTGTCAAGCCTGGGCGGCGTGCTGGACGACCTGGGAAGGGAACAGGAGGCCATCCTGTACCTGGAACGCGCTATCCATATCTCGCCAGATGATATGCCGGCTAATGTCAACCTGGGCTTCCGTTACCTGTCATTGGGAGACTACGAAAAAGCCATTCGCCTATTCAACCATGCGCTGGAAATAGACCCTGATCAGCCGCTCGCATATAACAACCGGGGGTATGCCGAATACAAGCTTAACAAACTGCAGGACGCCTTAAAGGATATCACACATTCCCTCAGCCTCTATCCCGATAATTCATACGCCTATAAGAACCGCGCATTGGTATACCTGGCGCTGAAACAACAGGATAAAGCCTGCGACGATCTGCAACGGGCAGCCGGTCTGCATTACACCGCCCGTTATGGAAATGAGGTGGACCAGCTGATAGCGGAGCATTGTAGGTAAAAGCCCTGAAACATATGACCAGCTAAAATTGTCGTGACAGCGCCACGACAATTCTCCATTCCTCCCCCCATCACTAATTCAGACAACAAATTGACCTGATTTTCCTCAAATTGACCTGATAGTCTACCGTCCCCCCCAATTATTCTTCAGACCTTTACAATGGAACAATAACCCAAAGATCTTCGGTCACACGGGATCTATCCCGGATGTGTCTGTTATTTTGAGGGATATAAAGTTCTGCCTGTCGAGGCGGAACAGTTTTAATCCGCTCACTAACCTCAATTTTTAACCAGTATGAAAAGACATGAAAACGGTCTGTCCTCTTTTCCCCGTTATGTATTGTCCCGTGGCGCCCGTTGGTACCTGGTCATCGCGCTTATCGGGATCATAGTACAGCTCATCGTGTTTAAACAATTGTATCCCTTCGCGGATTTCTACTCTGATTCCTATAGCTATATTTTCGCCGCGCGTACCCATCTTGAAGTAAGCATACAACCCATGGGTTATGCCTGGTTCCTGGCCTTATTCCATGCCATTACCAGTTCAGATACAGCTGTGGTGATCTTCCAGTACATGTTCCTGCAGCTGGCGGCGCTCTATGCCTTCTTTACCTTCCTGTACCTGTACCAACCGGCACGTACCGCGCGGAACATACTCTTTGTGTTCCTGCTGTTTAACCCGGTTAGTCTTTACCTGGGCAATCATATCAGCGCAGACGCCTTGTTTACGGGGCTCAGCCTGTGCTGGTTGGCACAGCTGGTGCGGGTCATCCAGTCGCCGCACCGGCGCCAGGTATTGGCGGTGGCCATCGTGTTGCTGTTATTGTTTGTGCTGGATACCCGTGCGTATTATTATCTGCTGATAAGCGCCATGGCCTTCCTGTTGTCCCGTCAAAAGGCCTGGATAAAATTATCGGGCATTGTATTGCCGTTGTTGCTGATCCTGCCCTATGTGCTCTATACCCGCCAGGCGGCCCGGGAAATGACCGGTGCGCCACAGCTGGCTTTTGCAAATGGCTGGCAATCGGCCAATAATGCCTTGCATATGTATGGGCATATCCGGGTAGATACGGCTGCCTTGCCGGCGGAAAGCCGGGAGCTGGATAGCACCGCGAAGGCTTACTTTGCAAAACTGCCGGCCGGGTTTGATGGTTCCGTTGCTTTTGCAGAAGGTCATTATTTCCTGCAACAGCTGGATGCGCCGCTTAAACGTTACAGGGATCAGCATTACAAGCTCACTAATGACTATAGCCGGGTACTGGCCTACGGCAAAGCAGCTACGGTATTTGGCCCCTACGGCCGTTATCTTATCCGTCATCACCCCGGCGCATATGCGCGTTATTTTATGTGGCCGGCTGCGGGCCGTTATTTCCTGCCGCCGCTGGAAAAATATGCCATGTACAACGGCGGCTCCAATGTGGCGGCAGAGCCTGCGCAGGAATGGTTCGCATATAAAAGCAATCTGCTGAAACCCGTGTCCGTTATAGGGCAAGGCAAGGTGTTGGGATTGTTTCCCATCCTGTTCCTTATCTGCAATATCTGTTTCCTGGGCTGCCTGTTGTGTTTACCGGGTTTGCGCGATCATGATGGCGCCTTCCAGCGGACGGTATGGCTGTTTGGCGGCTATTGGCTGGTGAATTTTGTATGCAGCGTATTTAGCGGCGATACGGCACTACGGTATCAGTATTTTCCGATGCTGCTGTTGTTGGCGGCAGTGGCGCTGGTGGCAGATGCGGTGTATAAAACGGCTGCGGAAAAGGAGAAACAGCTGGCATAGTGGCTGTTTTTTGAAACTTACCAAACAGAAAGCCGTATTTCCTGTTTGGTAAGCTTTCATTGGCCGCTGTCTCCGTCAAATATTAATTACTATGGCAGGGGCATTTCGTGGTAGGGAGTAACCTTTCTATGCAGTTGCGGTAACCTTTCTAAGCAATTGCAATGGCCTTTTATGGCAGATACGCGCCTGGCCAATAGCGTCTCGTCTCCTGGCGGCTCTAATAGCATCAGGAAATTAAAACTGTACTTCATTATCATTATCGCTCCAGGAGTCGAGGAGTGTAACCTTTATGCCGGAGTTTGCGGGCGCGCCACCAAACAGGTAGCCGCTGAGGATGGTCCTGCGGTTCTTGTAACACTGTACATTGCTGATGACCTTAGTCTGCGGCTGACCGGTATGATCCACATAATGGATGGTAACGTCAAAAGCGGATACTGTATTCAGCACATACGCAGAGAAGGCGTTCAGGCCAACCCTTTTCACGTTTGCCTTAACAATACCACTGGTGCCCCAATTGGCTATACCTGATGACGCCATGAACTGGGGCGTTTCTGAGCTGATCTGTATGGAAGCGGTGGTATCTCCATCGGCCGGCTGCGGCATATCAAGAATGTTCACTTGGAGGTTACCAACTAACCGGTCCATAGCCAGGTTTACGTCTACAGGATCAGAGGAGTTGGTGATAGTAATGTTTTCTTTTTTGTAGAAGATATCAGGCGTGGCATCAATGAATCCCATGCCTGCCAACTGTACATAAAAAATGAAGGTTGACAGTTGGCTAACTGCCCCCTCATCCACCGGTTTCTGGGATGCCGTCATAACTATCGTATAGTTACCAGGCGCCGCGCTGTCAGTAATAGTACCGAAATCCTGATCCCAGTCTGCCTGCTGGCTTCTCATGTGCAGCAGGTTACCGGCGCCGTCAAACAGCAGGTAGTTTATAAAGGATACTTTCGTGGCCAGTGCAGTATCGCCGGCGGTTCCCGCTGTACCAGCAGTTTTATTGTTAGCGCCGGGGATTGCCTCCACCTGCTGCAGGAAATCATTTGTCCGGATAGTAAGAGCTACTTTTTTATCGTCGCCGGGGGCGGCAGGTGTTCCGGGAGCCACGTCTTTTTTACAGGCAAAAAGGGATACGGACAGTGCGCACACTGCCAGGGACAATTTTCTCATAGATTGATATTTAATATTTAATAATGACCGGTGTATGCCCAATTAATTATTATGACAGGGAATTGATAATTTGATGTAGTAGAACTGTACCGATGCCCACCAATAAAGACAACTCATGCATCTTTTTGCAGGCTGCAATCGCTGATAAACAATTTTCTCATGTGAAACCCGGTTAACTCACGATAATTGAATAGGGATCATTCCAATCATTTCTCTAGGCATAACATTCTCTTCATAAGAAGTATTGGCTAAGGGTTGCAAACATAGTAAATTTTTAATATAATTATCATTATTGTCCGATGATTTAATACTGATATTTGGGGTGCTGCAGGTAATGTCACCATCAGCCCACGCTGTACTAACATTACCTGCAGTGCCGTTTAAAATCAATTGTTATCATTTCGTATTCACCACCGCTTCATTCGCCGCCTTCAACCCCTCCTCATTCATCTTCATCACCTCCCGGTCATACGTCATCAATCCATTCACCTCCATCTCCACATCCGTAGTCTGTGTATACACCGCCGCAGACAACCCTTCTCCGATCAGCTTTTTCAGGCGGTCGCAAAAACCGCTATACACCTTCAGCATCTCATCCGCATTCTTAAACGTCCTGTACCCCCAGTTATCCTCCTGGCGCCAGGTATGGCCATTCAGCGGCAGTCCCAGGCCACCATACTCGCCTAACACCAATGCCTGTTGTTTGCCAAACAGGTCAGCCCGTGGCATCGCCGGGTCAGGATAGCTGTGCAGGTCGATCATATGCCCAACCTGGTAAAAATTCCCGCCGCTGGCGCTGTTCACCAGGCGGGAGGGATCGTGCTCCATAGTCCATTTGGTGATCTCTTCCGTTTTAAACTGGCCCCAGGCTTCGTTAAAAGGCACCCATACCACTATGCTGGGAAAAGGATAGAGCGCATCCATAATAGCTTTCCATTCCGTACGGTAAATGGTTTCAGACCGTTGATCGCGATTCTTATCCGTACCGCGGCCGGTTACGCCGGGCCGGTTCTCCCAGCCATTACCCAGGTCGCCGGAGGGCATATCCTGCCATACCAGCATGCCCAGGGAGTCTGCATAATGATACCAGCGCGCCGGTTCTACCTTTACATGTTTACGGATCATATTAAAGCCCATGGCCTTGGTCTGTTCAATATCAAAACGCAGCGCCTCATCCGTGGGCGCGGTATAAAGACCGTCCGGCCACCAGCCCTGGTCCAAAGGGCCAAACTGGAATACGAACTGGTTATTCAGCATCATGCGCTGTACGCCTTTTTCGTCCGGGGCAATAGCGATCTTCCGCATGGCGAAATAACTGCCTGCTTCATCTATCACCTTACCCTTACGCACAATGGATACGGTCAGGTCATACAGGAAAGGGGAGGAGGGCGACCACAATTTTGCATTCGGGACCTGCAGCGTAACGGCTCCGTTGTCAGTCAGCGTTTCGCTGGCCACGGCCTGTCCGCCATCCGTGGCGCTCACCTTGATAACATCGCCGGGTTGCAGGTTTTGAGTGCTCACCGCCAGCTGCAGGGATTGTTTGTCAATATCCGGCGTAGGCTTCAGCGCCGTAATATAGGTGGGCGCTACTGGTTCTATCCACACGGTTTGCCAGATGCCGGTAACTGGCGTATACCAGATGCCATGCGGGTTTTTCACTTGTTTGCCGCGTGGCTGGGGGCCGTCGTCAGAGGGGTCCCACACATTCACCACGATCTCCTGCGCGCCGGATTTCTTTAACAGGTCAGTAATATCAAAAGAGAACGGATCATAGCCGCCTTCGTGTGTACCGGCCTGCCGGCCGTTAATAAACACGGTCGTTTGCCAGTCCACCGCTCCAAAATGCAGCAGGATCCGTTTATTTTTATAATTAGATGGCAGCGTAAAGCTGCGTTTGTAAGAAAGCATGCTATCCTTGCCTACTGTTTTCTGTACACCGGAAAGCGCAGATTCCACCGCATACGGCACCAGGATATTACCGGCATAATTCCCCGGCTGCTGGGATTTTGGGTAAATGCTATACTGCCAGCTGCCATTCAGGTTAAGCCAGGTGGCGCGTTGCAGCTGCGGACGCGGGTATTCCGGTAAAGGCGTCCCTTTGGAAACGCCGGCTGCCCATTTTGTTTTAAGCGATGATTGTGCGCAGGAATGCTGGATAGCGCTGCCAATAAGGAATAAGCTACAATAAAGAACGGTAATGAGTTTTTTACGTGGCATTATGAAACGGGTTTTAAGATGGTTAGATGGAGGGTTAAAATAGGGAATTTTGAGAAGAAAACCGGTATACGGAAAAGAATTGTAATTTCCGCCCTTGGCATAAAGACAGGCAAAGCATGCAACTACCGGCACATATACAACAGGTATTCTTCGAAACATTGGAAGGCGATATGCCCATCCCGGCATTTGAAACATGGTTATATGCCAATAAAGAGCTGGAAACTATATTGCCTCCGGATGACTATTTCGAGCTGATAGCTTATAACTATACAACCCCTTTCCCAAGACGGGACCTACATGCAATGCTGCTAAGGGCAACTGGTATGGCAGCCTATGAGACCTGGCGGCTGCGCCGGAAATTGGTAAGGACATTACAGCACGATGAAACGCTGCCCCAATTGTTGATGTCCTTTTATGACATGTATTACAAGGGATACTTTTTCCTGGAGTATTTAGGCCTCCAATTTGGCTTAAGGGTGGAGATGGGTTATTACGTCCATGGGGAGAGAACCCCTATCGCGCAACAGCTAAAGGAGCTCGCGCCGCTTTTTCCCCGGCTGGATCTGGCGATCAACAATACCATCGGCTGGCTGGATGACCAAAAGATCGTGTTCTCAGGAGAGCGGGATGAATATGACTATCCTATATATGCAGATCACCGCACGGAGGAAGAGCGGCGTTAATATTCACTTCGTCGTAAACCCATCCAGCAACTTCACCAGCTGCCGGCGCACATCAGCATTATCCTCCTCCTCCAGCTGCTCCCTGTTCTCCGCCACCAGTTGCCGTAACGCCTGTTGCGTACCCGGATGCTTTCCAAAAATCCACACGCCCATAGCTTCCCATACCTCCTTACACTCACTATATCCTTCCCCAAAAATAAAATTCCATTGCAGGTTTCATTTCTTTTACTACATTCGCAGTGTACTACCTAACTAATACACTGTTACAATGGTGCAGATCAGTGATCTAAACTTCAGCTATAACCGTAAACGTCCATTGTTTAAGGATCTGAACCTTACGCTGGGCGCGGGGCATATCTATGGGCTGCTTGGCAGGAACGGGGCCGGCAAGTCTACCTTGTTAAAAAATATTGTTGGCCTGGCCTTCCCCGTTTCCGGCCAATGTCTTATCAATGGCAAAAACAGCAGTTCCAGGTCCCTTGCGGTATTACAGGAACTGTATTTTATTGCGGAAGAGGTATATGGGCCCGTACTAACGCCCGCGCAATTCCTCAAACGTACGGCCGGGTTCTATCCCAGGTTCAGCGCGGCGGACTTTTACACCTACCTGCAAACGCTGGACATTGATGAGCGTCAGCCCATGAGTATGATGTCATACGGCCAGCAGAAGAAGACCATTATCGCTTTTGGCCTGGCTGCCAATACGGGCTTGCTGATCATGGACGAGCCTACCAACGGCCTCGATATCCCTTCCAAGGTAACCTTCCGCAAACTCATCGCATCGGTGCTCAGCGAAGATCGCTGCATCATCATATCTACGCACCAGGTACGCGATCTCGACAGCCTCATAGATACAGTGCTGATCCTCAATGATCACCGCATTGTGGTAGAGCAGTCGGTAGACGAGATCACGGAAAAGCTGGTGTTTGGCGTTTTTGACGATACGGCCGTATTGCCGGTGCTGTACGAAGAAGAAACGATCAAAGGCAAACACGCTATTCTGCGTAACACCAATGGCAAGGTCAGTAAAATGGACCTGGAGCTGCTCTTTAATGCTGCCGTCAGCGGTAACAATAACCTGTTAAACGTATTAAATCCCGCTCCGTTCCATGAATAACTTTTTCAGCCTTACCCGTTTCTCGCGCCTGCTCATCAAACATAGCGCGGAACATTACCGTACTTACCTTATGTCAGTAAGCGTATTGGCCGGCGTAATGATAGTTGGCGGCGCTTTTATCGTTTATACGATGCAAGAGCCTATGGACGCACGCATTCAAACCTCCTTGTTCATGCTGCTGATGCCAGTTTCCGGCTGCATTTTCACCAGCACCGTTTTCTCTGATATGGGCGATAAAAGGAAAGCCATACCCGCGCTCACCCTGCCGGCTTCCGCGTTCGAAAAATACCTGGTAAGCTGGGTGTATTCTTATGCGGTATTCATTGTGGTATATACGGTAATGTTTTACCTGGTCCTCCTGGCGCTGATTAATATAAGACGCTGGCCGGGGTTTGATATGGTGATATTTAATGTCTTCCAGGAAAAGTTCCTGGTCCTTTTTATCATCTTTTCGCTGCTGCACGCCATCAGCTTATATGGCGCCATTGCTTTTGATAAACTGCATTTTATTAAGACGGCCTTTTGTTTTTTCATCAGCATGCTGGTGCTTATTCTTTGCAACACCTTCCTCTTAGGGTCTTTGGTAAAGCAGCAGGTCTTCATGGCGGTACCATTTGGCTACCTGGAGTTTTCAGAGCATGGCGAATATTATTCCGTCTCCCTATCAGATGTGCAGTTCAATTGGGTAATGATGGTATTGTGTTTAATAGTGGTATTGATCTGGACAGCTGCTTATTGCAGGCTCCGGGAGAAACAGGTTTAAAGAACAACATCATGGAATTTAAGGAAAACGAAGCGATCTACCTCCAGATAGCGGCATTTGTCTGCGACCAGATACTGATGGGCAAGTGGCCTGCGGATCAGAAGATACCTTCTGTGCGCGATATGGCCGTGGAGCTGGAAGTAAACCCCAACACCGTCATGCGCTCCTATGAGTTCCTGCAGGGCCAGGAGATCATATACAATAAGCGCGGACTGGGACTGTTTGTGGCGGCAGACGCTTTTGCGAAGGTAAAGGCCTACCGTAAAGAGGACTTTCTGCGGCAGAATCTCCCGGAATTCTTTAAGAACATGTACCTGCTGGATATCTCCATCGAAGAGATCAGTAAGTTGTATACCAAATTTCAGAAAGGGCGGAAGCCATAATTCCTAAATACAGCAAGGATGAAAACAAGTAATAAACTATTTATAGCCGTAGTCATACTGGTCCTGGTGTCGATAACCATCTATGACTTTCAGCTCAGGGCAGCGTATAACACGGGTCAGTTCAGGAAACCCTACAGCGGCTATGTAAATTTGCAGCTGCAGGATTTTAAGGTCATCAACCTCAGATCAGCCAGCATTATCAATATAAAACTGGTAAAGGGGCCATTTAAAGTACTGGCCTCGCCAAAGGCAATGGACCTGATAAAGACTACCCGCCATGGAGACACCCTTACCATATACGCCCATTTTAAATACAATTTCTATTACACGGGGCACGAAGATGTGATGTACATTTCCTGCCCGGAGCTGTCTGCATTTATTGCGGATGCGCAATACACGATAGGCAGCAAGCAGCTGACGGACACGGTGGCCAAAGATTTTTCCCGGCGCGTTACAGAGATCAGCGGGTTTAGCAGCCCTTCCCTCCGTATCATCCAGGACCACGGCAGCAAACTGTTGCTCAGTAATGACACCATTGCTGTGGTGGATGCCGTGGCGGGCCTCAGCAGCGGCAGCGCTTCCAGCATCGTCCTTGGCGAAAACAACCGCCTGGGCACAGCCCGGCTCGATATCCGCCATGGCAGCCGCCTTTGGATCAGGGCCGGCGGTATAGATCAACTCGATTATCATATAGCCGACAGTGCCCAGCTGATCGTCAGCGGCGCAGCGCAACATATTTTAAAAACTACGCAGCCATGAAATTAACCGTCAATTCTCTGTCAAAAACTTATGCCAACGGCGTACATGCGTTAAAGAACGTATCGCTTACGCTGTCCAACGGTATGTTTGGTTTGCTGGGGCCCAACGGCGCAGGCAAATCATCCCTGATGCGCACTATTGCCACGCTGCAGGAAGCGGATACGGGAACCGTATTCCTCGATGATCTGGATGTGTTAAAAGAAAAAATCCGCGTGCGCCAGCTGCTGGGTTATCTGCCCCAGGAGTTTGGCGTGTACCCCCGCATCTCTGCAGAGCAGATGCTGGATCATATCGCCCGGCTCAAAGGTGTGGGCAATCGTGTGGAACGTAAAGAGCTGGTGCTGGCGTTATTGGAGAAAGTGAACCTGCTGGGCGATCGCAGGAAACACCTGGGTACTTACTCCGGCGGCATGAAACAACGTTTTGGCATCGCCCAGGCGCTCATCGGCGATCCCCGTCTGATCATCGTGGATGAGCCCACGGCCGGTCTTGACCCCGCAGAGCGGAACCGTTTCTATAACCTCCTGAGCCAACTGGGCGAAAATACCATCGTGATCCTGTCCACCCATATCGTGGAAGATGTAAGTACCCTTTGCAACCAGTTTGCCATTATCTGCCAGGGCGAGGTACGCTACGCCGGCGATCCGGAAAGCGCCGTACAGGAGCTACATGGAAAGATTTTTACCAAAGCGGTGGCCAGCGCGGAGATCGGCCATTACCGCAGCATATACAATGTGATCTCCACCCAGCTCAAGACCGGTAAGCTCCACATCCGTATTTTACAGGATATGCCCCCACAGCACGGTTTTATAACTGCTACGCCCAACCTCGAAGATGTATACTTCAGCAATATCGCCGGCCGCGTGGAGGTGAACGCCCGGTAAATGCACTAAAAAAAATTACATATGTTCCTGGAAATATTCCTGTTCGAGATCCGCTGCCGGATCCGCAGGCCCGCCTTTTACCTTTACTTTGCCGCCATATTCCTGTTCACCGTTATCTCTTTTGCCGCGGGTATGCTGCCGGTAGCGGAGAAAGCGCACATTAATTCGCCCTACCTCATCGCATTCTGGTGCTCGGTTATGACCATGATGATGATGCTCGTCAGTTCATCGGTAATGGGCGCCGCCATCTACCGGGATATAGAATACCAGACCAGGGATTATTACCTTACCTATCCCGTTACAAAAGCGGGCTATTTCTGGGGCCGCTACCTTGGTTCGTTCACGATGATGGCCGTTATCGCGCTGGCCATACTGCCGGGTGTGTGGCTGGGAACCGTGATAGGGCCGCTCACCGGTAGAACAGTGCCGGATCAATATGGTCCTAACCTCCTGGTGTATTACCTCTACCCGTTTTTTACGCTGGCATTGCCCAACCTGTTTTTTACCGCTTCCTTATTTTTTGGTTTGGTGGCCATTACCCGGAATGTGAAGGTGATCTATTTCGGCGGCATCCTGTTATTCCTTTTTTACTTCGTTGCGCTGTTCTTCCTCAATCATACGGATAATGTTGCGGTGATCAGCATAGCCGATCCCTTCGGTATTAATGGCGTGCGGTATCAAATGATGACAGCTGTATCGGCAGAGCAGAATAACCAGCTCATACGTTTAACCGGTCCGCTGGCCATTAACCGGTTACTCTGGCCGGGCCTGGGCGCCGTCATCCTGCTCTTTACCTATCTGCGATTCAACTTCGAAAGGTTCTTCAGCGGCAAACGGGATAAGGCGGCTATTGACGAAGTGGTGGCCGTCCCTAATAGAATAATGCCTGTACCGGCAATAAGTTTTACCGGCGGATATGAGCGCCGCACCTTATCAGGCCTCATAAGGCTGGAGCTGCTGAACATTATGCGGGACAATTATTTTTGGATCATCGTTTCCAGCGGCAGTTTGTTCCTTGGCTTTGTGTTCTGGCTGGGGGAACGGAACTATGGCGCGCCGGACTTTCCCCGTACTGTTACCTTACTGGCAATCTTTAATAATACCTTTCCATTCTTTATCTTCTTTATCATTATGTTCTACACCGGTGAAACGCTGCAGCGCGACCGCCTTACCCGGTATGCGTTCATCAACGATGCATTGCCGCCGCCCAATTGGGTGTTGAACGGAGCCAAACTTATCCCTTTACTGATCATGAGTATGGCCCTGTCGCTGATACCGCTGGTGGTGGGGGTAGTGGTGCAGCTGTCAAAAGGTTTTATGCACCTGAACATGATAGCCTATGCCGGTTATATAGCATGGATACTGTTGCCTAAGTTATTGCTGTCCGTCGTATTTTGTTACCTTATACACGTTGTCATCAATAACAAGTTTGCCGCTTATGCAGTGGGCGTCACCCTATGGGTGGCGTTTTTCTTCCTGGATTCCACGGGAACGTTCGACTATCATCTGTTGCTATACGGGTATACGCCTCCGGCGCCCATCTCAGATATGGACGGTATGGGGCATATGGCCGGCCCTGTAGGATGGTTCAACCTTTACTGGCTGCTTAATGGCGGGCTGCTGATAATTGTAGCGGCATTGTTTTACTACCGGGGAGTAAATAGCTCCTTTAAAGAGCGCTTGCAGCTTATTCCTGCAAGGTTTAACCGTACCACGCGCATCTTTGCCGCCGTGCTTTTGCCGCTGTTTTTAATGGTGGGCGCATATATCTATTATAACATCAGCTACCGGAATAATTACCTTACAAAAGGGGAGCAGGAAGACCGCGCTGTGATGTATGAAAGAACCCTTAAAAAGTACCAGTCGCTTTCCTTACCCAAGGTTACCCGCATAAAGATGGAGGTGGATCTTTTCCCGGATAAACAGCAGGCAATTACAAACGCGCTGGTCACCATCATGAATAAAACGGCACAGCCTATCCCCGCTATGTTGCTGGATGGCGATGAGCTAAGCGCTTATTCCATTACGTTAAACCATCAGCCATTGCCCTATACCAGCCCGCTGCTGTATCCGCGTGGTGTTTTCAACTGGCTGCGGCCCAGGCAGGATACTGCCCCCTTCCGGCTATACCGCTTCCCACGGGCGCTGGCGCCGGGCGATTCCCTGGTGCTGCAGGTCCGCTCTGCTATTGAGCATAATGGGTTCGCCAACGGTGTGTATGCGGTGCAATATTTGCATAACGGTTTTTTCTTTGCCGGTGGCCTGCCTGGCCTGGGGTACGACGAAGAGGATGAGATCAGCAGCGCCGATATGCGTAAGAAGGCAGGCCTGCCACCCAAAGATGAGGAGGAGATCGCCCAGGACGATCCGGTTGGTATGCGCACGCTGAAGGCCGGCGCCACTGCAGACTTATTCCGTTTAGATGTTACCGTCAGCACTGCCGGCGATCAAACCGCGCTGACCCACGGTGTGCTCGTAAAACAATGGCGCCGGAATGGCCGCAATTATTTTCATTATGTGCAGGATCGCCCGGGTATGTACCTGCCGTTGGGCATTATCTCTGCCCGCTTTGCCAACCGCCGGGACAGCGTTAAACTGGACCATCAGGTGTATATCGATGTGTACTATCACCCCGCCCACCATGATAATATTGACCGTATTATAGCAGCTTATAAGGATGGCTTGCGGCATTTCAGCGCGGCCTATAGCGCTTACCCTTTCCAGAACATCCGGCTGGCAGAAAGTTCTATCTACGCCTCCCGGCAGTCATCCACCGCTACGTTGGACGCCTATATGGAAAACAATGGATGGAATGCTCATTTCACAGATCCCAACCAGTTCGATTACGTGTATTTTGCCACTACGCGGCTGCTTGCCCAGCAATGGTGGCGGTTCCAGGTGGCGCCTAACGCAACGGCAGGCTCCCTGGTCATACCGGAAGGCCTGGCCAGCTACGATGCGCTGGTAATGGCGGAAAGCAAATACGGGAAAGCAAATATGCGGGCCGTACTCCTGGACCAGCAATGGTCTTACCTGTTTGCGCACCGCCACCGGGAGGGAACGGAGCGGCCCCTTATCCGGGCCAGCAAATGGTTTGAATGGAGCGGCAAGGCAAGCGTGGTATTATACGGGTTACGCAGCCTCATAGGAGCAGACAGCATAGATCATGCGCTCCGCGCATTCAGAGCGGCTTACGCTTTTAAAGACCAGCCGCCATTTGCAGGCGCTAACGACCTGTACCGTTATTTGCAGCAACGGGTACCGGATTCATTACAATATTACCTTACAGATACCTGGCAAAAGATAACCGTGTATGATAACCGCATAGAAAAGGCAACTATGACGCCCATGGCAGGCAAGCACGGATACAACCTGACGTTTACCGTATATGTAGACAAAACCTGGACAAATGATAAGGGGAAGGACGTGCCGGCCGCAGCGCTCAATGACTATATCGATATCGGCATTTTTGGGGCGCCTGCTACCGGAAAGAATGGGCAAACACAGGCAAACGTGTTATACCTTAAAAGATACAAATTCACCCGGGGCGCGCACAAGCTCACCATCGCGGTCAAAGATAAGCCTGTAACGATAGGGATTGATCCGTTTGCAATGCTGGTGGACAGGACCCCGGGTGATAACATGAAAAAAATAGAGTAGGGGCTACGGCCCCTGCCTCTATATTGACCAAATCCACCCGCCACATTGGCCAATTACTATCCCCTCCCTTTCCTCTTCCCATCCTACCTTCGCCTTAACAAATACACACCATTCTAAACACCCAAAAACACAAAACCATGCAAAACCAGGATTTTACCACCACCTTCACCGTTGATCAAACGCCGCAGCAAGCTTTTGACGCCATCAATAATGTACGCGGATGGTGGTCACAGAACATCGAAGGCAGCACAGATCAGCTCAACAGCGCATTCCTGTATCAATACACAGATATGCACCGCTGCAGGATAAAGATCACTGAACTGATCCCTGCACAAAAAGTAAGCTGGCTGGTGCTGGATAACTACTTCAAATTCACGGAAGACAAGACCGAATGGAAAAACACGCAGATCATCTTCGATATCACGGAAAAAGACGGTAAAACGCAGGTGCAGTTCACCCATCAGGGATTGGTGCCGCAGTATGAATGTTACGAAGTATGCCGCGAAGCATGGACCCATTACATTCAGGATAGCCTGCAGGCACTCATCACTACCGGCACAGGAGCGCCCAACGTAAAAGAAGAAGGCAGCTTTAACGCCAGCCTGATCGAAAAATGGGGTTTGGAAGAATAAGATAAAAATACGATAGCCGGCGTACCATACGCCGGCTATCATCCTATCCGTTCATGATCGCTGGTTCACCAGGATAATGTTGGCTTATACTTGTGCTCCGGATCATAGGTCCGCACAAAACCCTCTGGGTTTTTTTCGCAGAGGAAGCGCCAGGCGTCAAGCTCAGGATCCAGCCCTTTTTGACTAATGGTCCGGCCCCCCTTATGCGCGTAAGGAATATACCCGGGCGGGGGAGTAGGCAGGGCGTCTGCACATGCCGGTGAGCATAGGTTAGCCAGCAACGGCATTACATCTGTGCCAATCCATAAGGAGATCCACGCCTGGTTTACCTGGTCATAGCCCAATTCTTTTTTGCAAATGCTACAACAAACCCGGTCGCTGGTATATCGCACTGTATATTCATTCAGATCAGGAAATGGCTTCCTGCCCTTGAAGTTGCCGTATAAAGCCCTGGTGCGTACGTCGCTGTCCCGCAGATTCTTACAGTACACGAGCTCGTAGGGACACCAGCACAGCTCATCGGAAGGATCAAGATTCAAATATTCCAGCGCGCTCATTTGCCCTATCTCCGGTGGGAGGCGGGTTAGTTTGCTGCCATACAACCGCAGCTTTGTTACACTTTTCAGCTTGGCAATACTTTCGGGCAAACTATGGATCTGGTAAAAAAGTTCCGTTCCCAAATACTCCCGCGGGTAAAATTCTGTTCTGCCTTCAGCTGCAACCAGTTCAATATATTCGCAAAGCTTTTTCCATGCTACGGATTCCCTGTCCTGCATGTCGGCATAGATCTTCGTAATTCCCATAGGTCTGATTATATTATCAAATATACTTTTTTTAGATATAACTCCCGGCGTGCTCCCTTTTTGTTATCTTTCCCGCCGCAAATTTTCGTATCCCTATGCAACCAGAACCACCCTCCATTTTTGACCAGGATTTTCTCCAGGAAAGATATGTGCGCCGCAGTAAGCTCCTGCCACTAGCGCTGAAGATCTACGTATGGGTTTTTCTCTTCCTGGGGATCAAATACATGTACAATATTTTTGACTTTTACCGTCTGGTCCTGACATCGTGGGGAGACGATCCCAGTCAGGACTGGCTAAGGATGGTGGTGGGCCTGTTAAGCCTAACGATAGGAGTAGTGATCTTTTTATCAAACCTGTTAATTTTACTGGAAAGAAAATATGCCATCGTCTTTGCTGTAGTTGTAACCGGGCTTTCGATCATAGCCAGCACCGCCGGTATGGTGCAAAATTTGGCTTCCGGGCATACGCCAGCCCGTTATATAGTCACGGAGCTGTTTTGGACCTTAATAAAAATTCCCTACATCATCCTCTTGCTTAAAATAAAACAGCCCTGGGAAAGATCGGCTGTTCCCGGCAATCACGCCGGCCAGGGAGATTGATCCCGATGCAAGCAATGATTACCGGGAGGCCGTTCAGCTTACCGGCATTGATATTCCACCATCATCCGGCTATAGAAAATATTCACAAACTCACCCTCTGATCCCCAGCCCTTGTCTATGTCAATGGGTAGTCCATATTGATCATAGCCTGTCTGCTCATCCCGGCCTGTTGACCCGAACGGGTTGTTACGGCTATAATCCATTGACAGGAACTGCCATACCGGGTGCAGGTTATTCATGTTGATCTTATCGTCATAAACAGGCGTAGCAGATAGATAACCTCCGCCTGTTGTGATCTTTTCAATATTACCCAGTTGGTTATAGGTGTACAGGTATGAATAACCCGCTTTGGGATAGTCAGGCATGCGCCGGTCCATCCGGATGATCCTGTCCTGTGCGTCATACTTATATGTGGTAACGCTCGATATACTGCCCGGGTAACTGCTCAGGAACCCGAATACATGCATGGTATCGATAACGATCCTGTCCTTATAGTCATATGTATACCGGTGCCTGAACTCATAATTATCTCCACCAGCGTAAATGCCAATATAGTCCGTTAACCGGCCGCGTTTGTCGTACCAGAACAGCGCATCCGGCGCGCCGGTGCTGTTAAGCCCTCTTGTTATACGGATAGGATCTCCTTTTTTGTTATAGGTGAACACCGCAGAATCCATCCTGTTAAAAGATTGATAGAATTTGACCTTATAGATCTGGCAATGTGCGGGGCCATGCGGCTGATCGTTTTTTTTGCAACCGGTAAACAGCAGGGCTGTCACCATAAGAAAGGTACAGTAAGGGGCTACCATGAATGTTTTCATACGTGAACAGGTTTAAGGGATTATCAATGAGGGGTGTAATGGGCTACAGTATCAACTCCGTTATTTTGAATAATACAACATTAGTAAAAATGGGATGGGGAAGCGGTGGAAAATTAGTGAAACGTATATTCTGGTTCGTAAGCGGGGAAAAACGTTGGCTGTTAGGTTCGATTAGGTTTAATTATACTTTAAGGTTTGGCATAATATTCGGGGCTACCCACTTAAACCGTTTCGTTGCTTTTTTTGTTATCTTTCTTACCATTAAAACGCACAGTAATGTCCACCAATCTACCTGTCCACGCCGTTGCCACCGCGCTCTTCTCTGTTCCTCCCGAACGTGTTTTCGACGCCTTCCTCGATACCGCCATGATCGGTCAGTTCATGTTCGGCCCGCAGCTCCGCCCGGAAGAGATCGTCTCGCTCGCCAATGAGCCTTACAAAGGCGGCAAATTCTCTTACGTCGTTCGCCGGCAGGGGCAGGAGCTTAACCATACAGGAGAATACATAGAGATCGATCGCCCGCGCCGCCTGGTTTTTACCTGGCAGGTCATGGACGATCCCTCCGGCGAAGCCTCACGCGTCGTGATTGAGATCGCGCCCATCATCAACGGATGCGAGCTCACCCTCACCCACGAAATGTCTTCCAAATGGGCCGATTTTGTAGAACCATCCAAAGCCGCCTGGGGTAAAATGCTGGACAAGCTTACGGAGATATTGCAATAGCGCCCTCGTTTGCAAAGAATAGGGACAATGTGATCCCGATACGCCTGTTCCACCGGGTTCAGCGCCTCAGGCGTACAGCCCTTAATTAATGGCGCAGATTGCCAGAGCTATATGATATGCTAACGTCAATTATCGGATTTAAACTTAGATTTATACAACAATGAAATAATCATGGCAACTGCCGCAATTTACAAGCTTAAAAAGAAAGGATATTGGCTGCATGCAAACAAGCTGGCAGTCAGTGGTTTTGCACTTGCATCAGATCCGTATATACAAATAAATGAAGCTGATTTCAATGAAAACACACTGGGCGAGGCAATAAAGTCAGTGCTTGATGTTGTTGGTGATGAAAGGGTGCCAGATCCGGTGAATTGGTCTGAACAAAGTAAGGAATTCTTGAAAAAAATGGGACTAAAATCCCAGAAGGAGTTGGATGCAAGGAATACTTTTTTCTGTGATATTGAGCTGAAACGGGGTGTTGTAATTTTTACGCCTACGAAACATGCAGAACCTCCCGACAAAGGGTTTGTAAATAAGAGTAAGGAAGAGCCAACCATCAATGTTCCTTTTGAGGTGTCCAATGAGGAATTGGCCCGGGCTTGTATACTTGCGTTAAGCAGATGTGAATAGCAATAAGAAAACCTGCTTTCTGATCTTACAGCGGCTGCCGGATGTATAAGGCGGCCGCTGTTTATGCCGTCTCATACCTCCCCACCCGCCACTCATTCCTCCCAACTCACCACTACCACCCTCCCCGCAAAAAATCCCGCAAACCTTCCTTACCTTCACCCCGGTTTCACAAGCCTTCAATCCTAAATCCCTATTTTATGACAGCCATCAAACTCAATCTCATTAATCAGTCCAACGATCATAACAATTCCCAGATCGTTATCTTCCAGAAAAACGCCGTTACTTCTGTAGAGGAGCTGGCAGTGGCCTGGCAGGTGATCAGCAACCTGGGTCAGGGCTGGCAGCATCCATTTACCTACTCCATGAACGTTAGCGTAGGCGCCGGCGATGCCTGGGGCAACTACAGCCCGCAGCAGCCCGCCCAGGATGGCCAGCAGTTCTCCGTGGTACGCGATACCTCCGGCGACGTATTAACTGCTACCGGTACCGCCAGCAACCCTAATGAGATAGAGATCCTGAATGCGCTGGCCCAGGGAACCATTAACGCCAACGTATATCGTGATGGTAAGCTCACCGCTACCAAAACAAGCGTAGCGCCCGGTCAGAAAGCCGTATTCGAATTCAAACCCACCATATGGGTAGGCGTCGTATCACAGGTAGAAGAAGGCGAGGTAATGAACAGCGCCATCATCTCCCAGGTAAACACAGAGATCTCGCTGTTCGGTCTCGCCAGCGCGGATATTGTAATGACCGGCGGCGGTAGCGGCCCGGATGCAAAACCCTTCGAATTCACGCTGCAGAATATTAAATACGCATAACTAAGGACAAAACAACAAACGCCGGAGCGGTAGATGTTACCATTCCGGCGTCCTGTTTTACGGCAGCACAGGCATTTTCCCTTTTTACATACCTTTGCCGCCATGAACATCGTTACGCAACTAGACGCTATTGCACAGGCAGCAGGGGAGAAGGAAGCTGAAAACCAGTCGTTTAAGGCATTCCTGCGCGCGCAGGAGCCCGCAGCGGTCGATCAGCTGGTACAGGAGCTGGATGCCGCTATTACCCCGCAGATAGACTGTACCAGTTGTGGTAACTGTTGCCGCTCGCTCATGATCAATGTCACAGCAGAGGAAGTGACCGGCCTGGCCAATTTGCTGAACCGCAGTGAAGCAGACGTAAAGGAACAGTATATCGAAACCGGCTCCGGCAGTGGCAATATGGTCATGAATACCATTCCCTGCCATTTCCTGGATAACAATTGCTGCAGTATCTACGAACATCGTTTTACAGAATGCCGCGAGTTCCCGGGCCTGCATCAGCCTAATTTTACCGGCCGGCTGTTCGCCATGCTTATGCACTATGGCCGTTGTCTGATCATCTATAATGTGCTGGAAGAGATGAAGAAAAGACTCGCATTCAACATGGAATAATTATTATCGCAGCCAATCCTTCAATATAGCTGCCTGCAGTGTATCCATTGAAGCGCGCGGACGTATCGCAAAATTGCTGTCCACATCCAACCCCGCATATCCAAAATACCGTTTATAATCAGGTGGCTTAACGGTATTAACATAGTCAAACCATTCAGCCAGGGAGCCTCCGGCTATACCTTCTGCTGTAGCGCGGAACTCCGCTTCCGTAAATCCACGCCCTTTTTGCTGGTAAAATTCCCGGTACAGCGCACGCATCACATCATCCAGCGAATACCGGTTCCGGGTGTTATGACGGATCTGCAGGTCCAGCATGGCGCCCAGTACAGGTCCTTTGTCATAGTAAGAGATACTGCTGTCGCCGGCCCCAAAAGGGCCATCATGCCAGGTATTGTAACTGGCGTCGGCCACAGACTGCAGCAGATGGCCGGGTTTGGACTCATACGCGTGTATGTTTTTCTGTAAGGCCTGTAGTACCTCCTCCCGCGTGGTAAAACCCGCCCGCCGTACTACCAGGTACTCATAATAGACCGTAAACCCTTCAGACAGCCATAGCAACCGGGTCTTACTGCCATGTTCATAATCAAATGGCCCCAGCTCTATAGGCCGGATGCGTTTCACATTATAATGATGAAAGTATTCATGCGCCAGGAAATGATACAGCCTGATCCTTTCTTCCCGTTTATCCAGCTGGCTGCCATCAAAACCAACCGCCGTGGAATTCAGGTGCTCTATACCGCCACGCCCCGGCCCAATGCCCAGGAAGGTATAATGTTTATAGGGCAGATCCCTCATGATGGCCGCGGCTACGCTAACGATCCCTTGCAGGTCCTGCATAAATGCTGCTTTGTCAAAATTGCCGGGCTGGTAGGCCACAAAACTGTGCAGTTTACCATCCACCTCAAAAGAAGGGAGCGTCTCCAGCTGGCCCATAAGGATAGGGCTATCATAGAGCTCGTCAAAACTGGCAGCTGTATAGCTGTATGCCTGGCCCTTTACCGGTTCCAGCCCGGTGGCCACCTGGGTCCACCCTGCAGCCGGGTGGATGGTCAGCTTAACCGGATGGCCGATACCGCCCGCGGGATACAGGAACATCCCGGCGGGGGAAATAAACCCGCGGTCCGCCGCCAGGAAATTAGCCGCCACAAAAGGGCGGGTAGCGCGTACCTCATATTGCAGGGTGAAAACAGTATTACCCCGCGTATACAGCCGCCAGCTGTTTTCGCCAGACCGCCGGCAGGTCAGGGAATGCCCGGTCCCGTCCTGTGCGTGCATGTTGCGCACCGCGGCGGCATAATGCATCAGTTGATAATAGCCGGGCGTCCATGCGGGCAGGTGAAACTCCAGGGAATCGGTATGCGATCCGCTGTAACTTAATTCCACTTTAAAATACGGACTGTCCGCCTGTACTGGCGTAACGGTGTAGGCTATCTGTTGTGCCTGTACGAAAACCGTCATCAGGCATAAAACGCATAAATAGGCAATGGATCTTATCATCTCGATTTTGGTTGTTGCCCGGAAAACGGGTAAAGCCTAAATTAAAATTTTTTTCTTAGCTATGCCATGCCAATCTCCGTAAACAGCAAAAGGGGTGTTTAAATAATGATATTAGCTATTATTGCGTATTATTACTGCCGCTAGCCGGCGAAATATAATAACCGTCATGACAGCCAAAGAAATACAAGCAGCTTTTATCAAATCTTATTTAAAACCCACATTAAAAGCGCACGGTTATAGTACCAACGCACAAACCTGGTGGAAAAACAAGGGCGATTTCTTCATCGTGATCAATCTCCAGAATTCACAATGGAACAGCAAAGAAGACCTGAGCTTTTGTTTCAATATAGGCGTTGCATTGACAGCCCTCTTGCGGGATAAGGAAAAGAAAAAAGCAGGCTATTTTGATATCATCACCCCCGTAAGAGAAAACGCCTATCTCCCGGAAGAACGGCGCCGGCACGGGTATAGGAGCGGACTGGGATATACCATCACCAATAATACCAGGCTGGCCGCGTTTATAGATGAATGCCGGACAGACTTCGAAGTGCATATCCTGCCCATCCTCGGCCAGCTGCAAACATTAAAAGACTGCGTCCGGTTTTATGACAAATATGACTTTGTGGGCCCGGCCCTAAGGCGGCGCATCGAAGCACAGGGCATACAGCTGGATGAATAACCGATCCTCCCGCACGCTTATACCCCTCACCATACCACTTATTCCCATCAGCCAACCACTGCTGCTATCTCCCCCATAGCTAACAATCCCCCCGCTATCTTTGACCCCGAATCGCGATGACGTTTGGCCAACCATTAACAAGCTATCAGATCAAACCCTATACAATATGAAGAAAAAATCAAGCATTACAGGCGCGCTGTTTGCCCTGGTGGCAATGGGCGTGCTTGCCTACAACTGCGCCAGTAACAACAAGCCAGCAGAAAGCGCCATGGAGGCTGCCGGACCAGCTACCGTGGAGAGCGGCGCATTCCTGAACCACCGCGATTCCGTGCCTTCCAAACAGCAGTACGCAGATTCGCTGTTTGTGCTCAGCCACGATTATCCCGCCAACGTTACAGTGGTAGATAACCCATCCTGGCAGCAGGCTTTAAACGGAAAGCCCATTTCCGAATCAAACGTATTCGCCTATATGGATTCGTTAAAGACCTATATAGCGCCCCGGTTGATGCCATTCTTTACAGATAATGCCAACTGGTCTGCCGCCAAAAACGGCTGGTTCCATGAGCCCTGGCTGGGGTCACAACGCGAGGCTATCCTGGGCGCCTACTTTGGTAATGGGAACCCTAAGAATATGTTCAAGACTTTAAGAGAAGATGAGGCTGGGTATACCCTCGTTTTATACGATTCCACCGCGGCTTATACCGTAGGGCAGATCTGGGGCAAAACGGGTCAGAAAGTGAACCTGGTGAACAACGCCGCCCAGTTCCCGGAAGGCAGTGTGATCGTAAAGCTGGCCTTTTCCAATATTAACGCGCCGGAATGGCCGGTGCTGGAGCATGCGCAAACCTTTAACATCTATGATACCGTGCCCACTACGGCAGATCCCAGAACGGGTTACCAAATGCGTAAGGTAAGCTTCTTCCAGCTGGATGTTATTGTAAAGGACAGCAAAACCGCGCCTAAAACAGGATGGGTATATTCCACCTTTGTATATGATAAAGACGCACAAGGCTCTCCCTGGGATAAAATGGTGCCGCTGGGCGCTATGTGGGGCAATGATCCGGATGTGATCAGCCCTATGGCGCCTCCCTATCCTAAGCTGAATGAAACCGTGATCAATCCTAAAGCGCCGGCCTACAGTAAAGAAACGCTGGGCTGGGGCGGCCGTCTGAGCGGTCCCAATGATGGCGCAGTGGCCCAGGTGGCTTATGATATTAATACCAAGAAAAAGTATACCAACCTGGCCCTGTCTTCCTGTATGAGCTGCCATCTGCCTGCACAGGATACCTTTAAATCATTCCTCTTACCAGCGCCGTTCCCTACTTCAGATTCGTTACTGGTGTACACGCCGGGCAGCGCGCAGTGGAACCTATGGTTCAGGGATAACGCTGGCGATGTGCCTTTTGATTCCGGCCAGGTAGGTATGGATTATGATATGGTGATGGCATTCAAATCAGTGGGCGCCTACGAACAGGCAAAATCCTCCAATCAGAACAAAATGCTCCGCAGCAATATAGAAGCAATCAGGAAGTTCAGAAGGCATAGCAGTAAAAGCCTGTTCTGGCATTAAAAGGGTTAGGCCCGGTTAGTTTAGTTAGTATCAATGATGGCAATCCTGGTGAAAACCGGGGTTGTCATCTTGTTTTATACCCCTGCCCTTGCAATGGCCTCCTCATAGGCATAGTTGAGTTGCCCCTGCACGGAGCAGATCAGGATCAAGCCAATGTGGAGCAATAATATCTTCTTCATAGAAAGCGGTTACTTATCAGTATCCGGCAGCCGCTCCAGCACGCCTTTCCGCTTCACAATATTTTTATAATCCCATTGGATCTGCCGCGATTTTGCCAGCCAGCACGCCAGGTCATCCGTATTGATCTGCTTTACATCTGTATAACGGATCTCCGCGGCCTTAAAGCTGCCCTCCGGCAACAGCCCGGCTTCATCAAATGACTGGCCGCTCCAGAACATCAGCCGCAGGCTGTCCTTTAATTTACTGTATCCAACAATAGGATTACCGTTCAGGAACCAGACAGGATGCCGGTGCCAGATCTTGCTCTCCGCATCCGGGAGATGTTTGTCGATCTCCTGTGCCAGTTTTTTACATATGGCTTTGTCCGGGGGCAATTGCTCGCTGTTGTATGCACTTATTTCCTTGTTCATGAGGGTGGGTTTAATGGCCGGAAATAGATACTATAATATAGCAAATAATCTATTTTCTAACCGTTTTTCTTGATAATATAACCCTAATAACAGTCAGCTCGCATTTATTATTATTTTTATATGCTGCTTAACAATAAAAATGAAAAATAGCATTACTTTCTTGTTGATACTATTGGTTGCCTGTTCAGAGAACGGCGGAAATAAAATGTCGTTTTATGATAATGCCTTTAGAATGGCACTGCCGGACAGTATCAAAGAAACAAAGGGACCGCCCAATTTCGAGCGCGAGGCCGGATATCTGGGTTATTTCACAAGTAAAGATTCAGCTATAAATATCAAGGTTGAAATTAAGGAGGATAGCGCTATGCTCCCCAGGCATTTCACCAATAAAGATTTGTCTGCTGAGCTGTGGCTGTCACGTTTACTAGATCCGGGTACGGAGATGTTGGACAGCGGTATCATTTTTCAACATGGTACGGAAATGATATCCTTTATGCATGAAGATACTTTGAGAGCAACGCTGACGGGCTTCGTTACTGAACATAGGATTTTTTACAGCAAGAAGGGATTTACCCGTGTTAGGATTAAATGCTTTTGCACTCAACCGGAAGACAGGCGGAAAACGCAAAAGCTTGCAAATGCAATAGCTAGCAGCATAAAATTGGATTAGGCCTGTACACTTATGAACACTCCCATGTATTAAAACCGGACATTCCACATCCAACAGCATCTTTATCTCATTGATTTCCAGTCCCTCCATCATTCTGGCACTTTTATCGCTGCCTGCCATAGCCAATGCAGTCCGCTTATGCTTAAAACCTATTTCAAGATCGCCATCCGCAATTTTGCCAGGAACAAGGTACATTCCCTGATCAATATGACCGGCTTAGCCCTGGGTATGGCCGCCGCCATCATGCTGCTCCTGAATATTGAATTTGGCCTGAGCATGGACCAGTTTCATGAAAAGAAAGCGCATATTTACGAAGCCTATACCAAAGGGATCGTAAACGGTGCGGTATCCTGCTGGAATGTTACTTCCGGCCTTTTAGGGCCCGCCCTGAAAGACTACCCGGAAGTAAAGAATGTGGCCAGGCTAACCGGCTCCGCTAAAGTGCTCCGCAATGGCGAGACGATTTTACCCGCAAACGGCGACTTCGCTGATCCGGCTTTTCTCTCCATGTTCAGTTTCCCCCTGTTGCAAGGCAATCCGCAAACCGCCTTAAAAGGCCCCAATGATATCGTTATCACAGCGCAGCTGGCAGCCAAACTTTTCGGCAGCCAAAACGCTATCAACAAGGTCATCACTACGCCCACAGGCGATAATTTTACGGTCACCGGCGTGCTGAAAGACCTGCCGCCCAATACACAGTTCAAATTTGATTACCTGTTGTCCTGGGCCTATTTACATGGAGATGGCGCCTGGAACGTTCAGATCGTCACTACATTTGTTGAGCTCACGCCCGGCGTTAACCTGGATGTTGTTAACCGGAAGATCGCCAGGGTAGGAGCAAGTAGAAGTCCTTCGCTTACAGAACAAACCACTTTTCTTTACCCGCTCACAAAAGTCTACCTGGAAAACCGGTTCGAAAACGGCCAACCCTCAGGCGGAAATATCAGTAACCTGCGCATGCTGGGCGGCCTGGCAGCCATCATCCTGTTGATCGCTTGTATTAACTTCATGAACCTCAGCACGGCCAGGAGCGAAAAACGGGCCAGGGAAGTAGGCATAAAAAAAGTGACCGGCGCCGTCCGGGGAGCGCTTATCCTCCAGTTTATCGGAGAATCTGTTCTAATAGCCCTCATGGCTGGTCTCATCGCGTTGTTGCTGGTACAACTCGCCTTGCCGTATTTTAGCACGCTTATCGGCGCCCAGCTATCAATACTATGGGCCTCGCCCTTGTTCTGGCTGGCCGCATTGGGCTTTGTGCTGCTTACAGGCCTGCTGGCCGGCAGTTACCCCGCTTTCTACCTTTCTTCCTTCAAACCTATACAGGTGCTGAAAGGTAATTTCCAGAATGGCAATGCCCTCGTCACCCCGCGTAAAGTGCTGGTCATTGTACAATTCGTGTTCTCCATTTTGCTGATCAATTTTACCGTCATCTACCAGAAACAGGTACAGCATGAGCTGCAACGCGAAGTAGGCTTCACCAGGGACGATCTCGTCTATCATGCGCTTACGCCTGCGCTCCGCAGTAATTATACCGCCCTTAAAAATGAGCTCACCGGCAGCGGCGCCGCTTTGTCTGTCGCTGCGTCCAGCGCCACCGTTACCCGCATTGCCAGCGTAGAATCCGGCCTTAAATGGGATGGCATGGATCCCAACGCCAATCCAGGGTTTGTATTGATGATGGAAAATGGCGGCTTTATCCGGACCAATGGCCTCTCGCTCATAGCCGGCAGGGATATAGACATCGAAAAGTACCCGGATGATACGCTGTCCTGCGTCATCAATGAGGCCAGCGTAAAAGCCCTCGGGTTTAAAGACCCTGTCGGACAAATTATCCGGGACGAAGAGGAGCGTTGGAAGATCGTAGGCGTGGTAAAGGATTTTTTAGTAGGAGATCCGGACCAGGTTGCCCAGCCGGTACTGATAAAAGGCGGCGTTAGTACAGGATATATCAATATACGCCTGAACGCGGGCGGCTCATTGCCGGAAAACATCCTGCGTACAGAAGCCATATTAAAGAAATACAATCCCGGGTTCCTCACTGACCTGCAATTTGCTGACAGAGATTATGACGCCAAATTCCATCAGTCCAGGAATGTTGCCATGCTCATCAAACTATTTGCATTCGTGGCTATCTTTATTTCCTGCATGGGGCTGTTAGGGTTATCATCCTATATGGCAGAGAACCGCACCAGGGAGATCGGTATCCGGAAGGTACTCGGCGCTAGTGTCGCCAGCATCGCCTCGCTGCTCACCTGGGGCTTTGTGCAGCTCATCCTGGTGGCTATCGTGATCGCCTCTCCGCTGGCCTGGTTTTTCATGCGTTTGTTCCTGCAGCATTTCCCGTACAGGACCAGCCTTGACGGATGGGTATTGTTGGTGGCAGGCGCCGGCGCTTTGCTGATAGCACTGCTCACTATCAGCTTCCAGGTAGGCCGCGCTGCGCTAACGAACCCGGTAAAGAATTTGAGAACAGCGTAAGCTGTTCATAAACGAACGCGCCCTGTCTCATTTACGGACAACCAGCCGCTTGGAACGAGCTGCTGGTCAGTTATTTATAAAATGGCATTGTCTTAGCGTCCAACATACAAACCACCCTTTCCATGACCAGGAGTTATGTCAAAACCGCTTTCCGCTTTATGCGGAAGAATAAGGCATTCAGCTTTATCAACATCTTTGGATTGTCCGTGGGTACCCTGTGCTGCCTGTACATCATGCTGTATGTAAAGGACCAGTATAGTTATGACAAACACCATGTGCACGCGGCAGATATATACCGGATCAACAACCTGGAGACCTCCATTACGCATGGCATCACTTATAATAATGCCACGGTGGTAGCGCCGGTAGCGCCACTGCTCAAAGAAAACTTTCCGGAAGTGGACCAGTTTACCCGGGTGGTGCCCTTTTTGCAATCAGATGAGCACCTGCTGCGTTACAAGGCAAAAGCGCTGTACGAAAAAGAGGCCGTGTATGTAGATTCCACTTTCTTTGATGTATTCAGCTATCATTTTGTATACGGCAACCCCTTAACAGCCTTAAAAGCGCCCAATAGCATCGTACTGCTGAAAACAACAGCCCGTAAATTGTTTGGAGCAGAAGACCCGGTTGGCAAGACCATCACCATGGAGAACGTATATTTCAAACGGGATCTTACAGTTACGGCGGTGATAGATGAAAGTCTGGGCAAATCACATATACAGGCCAATATGTTCATCACCATGAACAGCGGTTTCCTGGGCGATTATGCGCTACATACGGATGCCTGGACCAGGAACGGTTTTATTGCCTCTTATGTAAAGCTGCGGCCAGACGCCAATATAACATCGCTGGAAAAAAAGTTCCCTGCATTGGTGAACCGCTACGCCGGAGATCAGCTGAAAGAAGGGGGCGAAGCATTTCATTTGTACCTGCAGCCGGTTACCGCTATCCATACCACTACGGGCCTGCTGCGGTATCAGCCCACTAAACCGGTTAGCCCCACGTTCCTGACCATCTTACTGCTCATCGCCATTCTCATACAATTGGTAGCCTGCATCAATTTTATGAACCTGTCCACCGCCAGGGCAGCCAAACGGGCCCGGGAAGTGGTCGTAAGAAAAGTGGCCGGCGCCGGCAGGAGGGACCTGGTCAAACAGTTCCTGGGAGAATCATTTTTGCTGGCCTTCATAGGCGTGCTGATCGCATTGCCTTTGTTGCTGCTGCTGTTGCCCTATCTTAACCTCATCACGCAGGCAGAGATCGGCCTTTCCTTTCTAAAGGATATACAGGTTTGGGCGCTGCTGGCAGCGCTGGTAATAGTGACCGGTTTTGTAGCGGGTAGTTATCCGGCGTTTTACCTCTCCACTTTCCAGGCAATAAAAGTGCTCAAGGGTAATTTCACCAATCATGTGTCCGCGGCAGGTATCCGCCGTACACTGGTAGTATTCCAGTTTGTATTGTCTATTGTGCTCATCACCGGTATTATTGTCATCTATAGCCAGCTGAATTATATCAGGCATAAAGACCTGGGATTTGATCAAAACCAGCAGCTTGTTTTCTCCTTTCATACCGAGGAGAATATGAACGGTATCCCTGCTTTTATCAACGATCTCCGGCAACTGGCCGGTATAAAGGCCGTCAGCAATGCCAATGTGAGCCTCAGCGGACCTGTCTTTTTCTCCAATGGCTTTTTCCTCAATGGCGAAAAGGAGGCCCAGGCAAAAGCAGTGGATTACGTGATAACGGACGAGCATTTCGCTCCCGCCAGCGGCATCCGGATCATTAATGGCCGCAATTTCCGGCCTACAGATTCCTCGAAAGTGCTGATCAACGAAACCTATGCCCGGCAGCTGGGATTAACGGCTGCCACGGCGGTAGGCATACATCTGTACGATAGTCAATCCCGGGATGCTGAGATCGTGGGGGTGATGAAAGACTTTAACTATACCTCGCTGCATAACGATGTAACCGGGTTCCTGGTATGGAAACAAAAACCGGTGGATTATAGCTGGCCTACCGTGATCGCCCGTACCAATACGCGGGATTATAAGGCGTTGCTGGCGCAAATAGCCGCCCTCTGGCAAAAGGATGTGCCTGGCTCACCTTTTTCCTATTCTTTCATGGATGATGATGTGCAGCGGCAATATGAAGCGGAGATCACCCTGTCCCGCATCATCAACTCATTTACCGGCATGGCCATCCTGATCTCCTGTCTGGGTTTATTTGGCCTGGCCGCCTTTAGCGCGGAGCAGCGCAGCAAAGAGATAGGCGTGCGCAAGGTGCTGGGCGCCAGCGTGGCGGGGATCGCACAGTTGCTGTCAAAAGATTTTCTGAAACTGGTGGTGATTGCTTTTGTCATTGCTACACCCATTGCCTGGTGGGCTACACGGTTATGGCTGCAGGAATTTGCATACCGGATACCGGTCAGCTGGTGGATGTTTGCCCTCTCTGGCGTGGCGGTGCTGGTAATTGCGCTGTTAACAGTAAGTTTTCAGGCTATAAAGGCGGCAGTGGCTAATCCGGTAAAGAGTTTACGGATGGATTAGCACAATCCCCGGCTGCGTATAGCCGGGGATGGATATTTATATCAGCTGCAAATCACGCATCAATCTTTAATACACCGGATACTCAAACCCAGTATAGACGGCCCATTATCGCTAACTGCAATCCACTCACTCTGATAATAAAGGCCCACCGAATACGAGAATACCTGGTTATAATCCGACCAAAAACCGCAGTTCTGCCCCATGGCATAAAAACCGCCATAACCAACATTACCTGCCGGTAAAGCCGTAAATCCGCTGCTGTTGGTAGCGCCGGTATTAGGAGCTTGCCAATGCGTTGTACCGGCTTCCTTCATTTTTCCACCAGCTACCTGGTCGCCGCCCAGGTAATTTGACAATGTTTGCCAGTCTTCATTGGTAGGTAAATGCCAGCCAACCGGGCAAACATTCCTGGTGTCTGTGATAGTACCGTGGTTATATAACAATCCATACACGGGTGCATTAGCATCGTCATAGTTATAACTGCTATAAGCGCCGGTGTGATTAGTTACATAATACTCCCACCAGTAGCCATCCAATACCTTGTTAATAGCATCGCCATTGCGGTAATGTGTGGTGCGCAGGTTCTCCTGCATCCATAGCTGTTCGCCAATGATAACCGTGCGGTAAATATTGCCATCAATATCAGATGCACAGGTAGAGAAACGGATGCTTTGTCCATACGCAACGCCACTGGCATTTTTGGTATAAGCGCGCACGTAATAGATAGTGCCAGGCGTTAGCCCTGTGATTTTGCTGGTAAATGAACCATCATCAGCGCCATCCGTGCTATGGCCATCTATACTATGGCCGTCTGTGATAATGGGCAGTGAGTCGGTGCTCCAGCATACGCCGCTTAACGTTATTTCGGAGCCGCCATCGGACGTAATAGTAGCGTGGGCCACGGCGGTGTCTGTGTAAATGCCGGTTACGGCATCTGTGGTAATGGCCGGCAGCTGAACCGGGTCAACGGGGTCTTTCGTACAGCTGGTAATGCTTACAATTGCGCCAACGGCAATGGCCAGGAGAAATGATAATCTTGATTTCATGGTACTTAGGGTTTAAATATGAATGTTTGTTTGGAAGAAAATCGGGTATGAGGGTTATAGATTTTAAAAACACCTTCCGGCCGGTTAACAATTTTTAATACATCTCAAAGGACGGAATGGAACGCTTTATTAGTTAACAAATTGGTTAATAAACAAATTATCGTGCTTTAGTAATGATACTTGGGTTACATACCAAAAAGAAAAGCGATCAAATGTAGGGATTTTTCTGATATAAAAAATTTTCTTGCAATATTCTCTTATCAACGTGCCGGCATGAAGCTGTTATCAGCAAAAACGGCCGTCCCGCAATATTGAGACGGCCGTTTTAACTCACTTAATCCCACCAGAGGAACAACATCCGCGTCCTCCCAATCTCCTCTTCCAGCGTTTCCAGCGTTCCAGTACCCTGATCCACAATATCCGGACAAAACGCATATTGCTCTTTCGCAAATGCAGTCACATCTTCCGGCAGTTTGGTAAAATGCGCTTCCACACTTTCCATATCCGCCCCTATGATCTCAAAAGGCGCCTGCTCATACCAATGCTGAAGCGTGCTGATTATACTATCAGTGGTAATTTGATAGTTAGCGCCATTAGTAGCACGGAACCGGACAATGTCAAACTGGTCCGTGGATTTCAGCACGGCGATCATATCCTGGTCATGGCCAAAATGTTGCTCTGACCAAAAAATAAGGTAACCCTTCTTCCGGAAATCAGCCAGTACAGACAGCACCAGCTCTTTCGCTTTTTTGCCGTCCACAGGAAATTGCAGCGCTTCCTGCTGCAGCGGTTTAGTACTATCATCCACATCTGGATTAGAAGCCAGCCTGCTGAATGCAGCATCGGTCACTTTTCTTAGATCATCGATAATAGCATGGTCAAAATGCAGGGAGTCTGCCAGTGTATAATCTTTTGCAAGTGCCACAGATACTGCGGGCGGTTGCCCGCTTTTAGGCGCACAGGCGCTGAATAGGGCTGCCATGGCGGCTGCCAATAGTTTGGTAAGGTTTTTTAGAGGCATAAGGTTTCCGTTGATAATTGTATCAATTCCGGCGCCAAATTAATAAAATTACTCCCAGTGTGCATATGAAGAAAATGATAATTGCATATGGGAGGGAAGCGGGATATTTATTGTCATCTGCCACCCACTGCAGCGAAAACCCCTTTGATCTTTTATGCCGCTCTTCCAGTATCTTCAGCGTGATGCCTTTTTCATTCATTATATCCGGGCATAAGCGGCTTTCCTCCTGCACAAGTGTTTTCAGGTCTGTTGGTGTTGGCAGCAGTACGAAACTCGCTTCTATCCAGCGGCTGTTGGCGCTTATAATATTAAATGCTCCGCTTTTATACCACCGTTGCAGGGTACTGATAATGCCCTGTGTGGTAAGGGAGTTGCGCGGGCTGCAAGTGCCCTGGAGGCGCAGTATGTCAAATTGATCTGTGGATTGGATCAGAACAAACGTATCAGGCCGCAGGTGTTCATGAGACTGCTGGGTCCAGAAGAACTGGTATCCCATCGTTTTTAAATAAGCGTTGATCAACAAAAGATCGTGGAGGGTCCAAAAGCCCTTGCAGATGAACGCCAAAGCATTTGTAGGTGTTTTTCCGGTAAATCGCGCAAATTCGCCAGTGAAAGTGAAATGCAGTAATTCGATGATCTCATGGTGAAAATGCATGGAATCCGCCAGCGCGTATTCTTTCTCTTTGTTAGAAAGTGTTGATGGGATGGAGGCACGGCTGGCATTCAACAACAGCAGCAAGCAACCGGCCAGCAGTAAAATACTTTTCATGGGCATAGGATATCATATAATTTCCGGCAAATTAGAAAAATTCCCTGCCACATGGTAATTTTACCCCGGTCATTCGGCCTGTTATTCCAAACAATATGAAACACCTATACCTTTTTATTCCGTTATTTTTTATCTTTTCCTCCACTAATGCACAGAAAAAAATGCGTACACTGGAAGAACTGATCAATACGACAGAGCCAGGCTGGCCCCTCGTTCGATCCTGGATAGATTCTGCTACCAACGATATACAGATACTGCCCTGCGACCCTGCCCGCGCTAAAGAGGCGCTGTATCACACGCAGGTGACTACCCGTTCTCCCATGGGCGCGATCATTTACCATACCGGCGGCCTGCTGGTAGATCATGGCTGGCTCCGTATCCTGGGATCAGGCAGCGCGCAGCTGGACCGTTCCATGCCAGACTGGAATAAAGGGCGCACCTTCAAAGAGTTTGGCGATGCCTCGCCGTTCCTCCTTGTAGCGGATGATGTAGCCGGCGGTTTCTTTGCGGTGAATGGCGGTGGGCTGGGTAATGACCGGGGAAGCGTATACTACCTGTCTCCGGAACACCTGCAATGGATAGATATGGAATTAACCTATTCCGAATTCCTGTTGTTCTGCTTTAATGGCAAGCTGGATAACTTTTATCAGTCGCTTCGCTGGAAAGATTGGAAACAGGAAATAAGCCAGCTCGATGGCAATAAAGGATATAGCTTTTATCCTTTCCTGTTTTCTGTAGAGGGCAAAGACGTGAATAAAGTATCGCGGAGAGCCGTACCAATTGCGGAACTGTTTCTTTTGTATATGGATGCGATGAAGCAGTCGGGAAATGGTAATGGATAATTATTGACCAGGAAGTTGCAATGATGAAGTATTATAGAGTATTGAATGATTTATATTATAATAATAGATGGTTTTTAGGAGAGATTAACTTCCCTGATGAAGGGGATTTTTGGGATTATATCACAGTAGGCAGATTACCTTCCATCTATTAAATCCGTATAGGATAAAATGAATTTTTTCAGTTAAAAAATGAAAAGCAGATCGATCCACAGGTGAAACTATCTGGAACAAGGCGCGCTTAACCAGAAAACTACTTAAAATGGAAGATAATAATAATCCCGGCCGGGAAGAACTAACCTAATCTGATATACCTACTATTAGCTTGTTGAAAAATGCTCTTCAGATAAGGCTTTTCAAGCTAACACTTTTGTAAAAATTTCAATTTTTCACCTGCTTCAATAATTCTTCCAGCTCATTCAACGTCATAGTAAATCCTTCCTGGAAGCCCATTTCAAGCATTTTCTCCATGCGTTCAAGAGAATCATTGTAAATAACAATGCTAACTTTTGTTATACCGCTTTGTTCACTGAAATTAAAATCCCAATCAGAGCCCGGCAATTGGGGATTTCCATCTTTATCTGCAAATGCATTGAGCATTTTGAAATTGGTTTCGGGGCTAATGGAAGTATATCTGTGCATGGCCCAATGCTCTTGTCCTTCGGGGCTTACCATAGCATACAATCTTTCTCCGCCAACTTTGAAATCCATTGACTTTGTTCTTGACATCCAGGGTTTTGGAGCCCACCACTGGTCAAGCAGTTCCTGTTTTGTAAATGCGTCCCAAACTAAAGATTGTTCTGCGTTAAATTCTTTGTTTACGAATACGGAATTAGTTGATTTGTCAACTATAAAGTCAAATAGTAAGTTGCTCATTTTTTTTCTTTTTTAATTGTTGTTAATAAGTTATCTAATTGATTAAACCGGCTTTCCCAGATCTTTTTAAATTGTTCTAACCACTGATCTATTTCTTTCATTTTTTCAATTTCAAGAGAGTAGTAAATTTCTCTGCCTTTTTGCTCTTGTTTTACAAGTTCACATTCGGTCAGTACCCGCAAATGTTTTGATATAGCTTGTCGTGTGGTTTTGAAATTGTCGGCAATAGCATTGGGCGTCATTGCCTGTAATGCAATCAGGACGACAATGGCTCTTCTCGTGGGGTCCGCTATTGCTTGAAAAACGTCTCGTCGTTCTATCATATACAACCATTTGGTTGCAAATATATGTACAACCATTTGATTGCGCAATTTTTTTTCAACTTTTTTTAAAATCTTATATACACTGGCTTTTCTTATAAAGAGGAAGCTGACTAATTACTTGAACACTAAAACTACCGGGTTAGGTCATACTTAATCAGAAACTGTGCAAGGAGGGAAAAAAAAGATGTATTATATATGTATGTTAGAGTATATTATGGACAAATACTTTGGCAACTATAATGTTGCACAGCGCTGTGAGCGCTAAATTATAAATCATGATATTCAAATTTGCTGTTTTGAAAAAGGGGATTGGTATCGCTATGTTCATAGATGTGGAAGAGCTCAGGTCGCCACAGATTTTAGATAGCGATTTATCGGTTTTGGAGAGAATTTATCTAAGAGTGAACCATCCAATACCTTTTTTGTCAGAGGAGGATATTGATAAGTATGTAGTTCAGGCAATAAGGGATGTGTCCAATGAGATATATGAGAAAATAGGTGGTTCTCAGGTATGCTTTTATATTCAATCCCTGGATACTAATGCTGCTCACTTTCAAGAAGAGGGAATATATTGTGCTATGAGAGGTTGGTTAGCGCAATATTATGGACTTAATGTGCCGCCTGTAAAAATAGAGTTAGATGAAGAGAAGAGGAAGTTTGTATTTAACTTCTTACAGTAACGCCCCACAATACTTACAAAACCGCGCATCATGATCATGCCCCTCCCGCCCGCAACCCGGGCACGCCTCATTTGCCTGTCTCCGCGCTTTGGCCGCCAGCGCCATTTCCGTCGTAACAATACCCGTAGGCACCGCCAGGATCCCGTACCCCAGTAACATAATAAAACTGGCGATCAGCTTACCTAACGGCGTTGCAGGCGCTATATCGCCATACCCCACGGTTGTAATGGTAACGATGGCCCAGTAAACAGACTGCGGAATACTGGTAAACCCGTTGGCGGGCCCCTCCACCAGGTAAATGATGGAGCCCAGGATAACAACAGTGCTGAGCACAAACAGGATAAAGATGCTGATCTTCCGGATACTATTCAGAATGGCTACATGCAGAAACTGCATCTCGGACAGGAAATGAACCAGCCGGAAGATCCGGAATACCCTTAACAAACGAAGCGCACGGAATACCAGCAGCGATTGCGACCCAACATAAACAAAACTCAGGTAGCTGGGAATGATTGCCAGCAAGTCTATTACCCCCAACGCGCTGAATATATATTTCCAGGGCTGGCGGATACAGATCAGCCTTAACACGTATTCCACTGTAAAAGACAAGGTGAAAAACCATTCCAGTACAAAGAAAAGCCTGCCATAACGGATATGCAACGCCGCTACACTATCCAGCATCACTACTGTAATACTAACAATAATGAAGATCAGCAGGATGATATCGAATGCTTTCCCCGCGGCGGTATGAGATTCGTAAATGATTTCATGCAGCCTTGTCTGCCATGGCCGCAGCTCATCAGTATGAGGGGATGTTTGTCTCATACCTGAATATACTGAAAAAAACAGACGGCCTGCTACGCACTATGCGTTTATTACAGCTGCATTTATCAAAACCATCCTGGTTAAATATGAATAAAATTATTAATTTTAGCCTATAACCATTTTAACCGATTCTTGTATGCCATGTTTCTATCCACAGGCAATCAAAAAAGCCACGCTTTGTATTGCCTTATTGTCCACCCTTTTTTTCGTCCCATCACACACAGATGCAAGCGTTAGTTCCGGTCCGGATCATCATGCCGATAACGCCGGCGTCATGTTTAGAGAAGCGGTGATCACGACTTTTTTTCCCGGCCAGGGGTATGTTGGTGACAGCATCACCCTTGTGGGCAGCGGTTTATCGAACGTAATGATAGTGACCATTGCGCGGCGGGCCGCGGGGTTCCGTATTGTGTCCGATGCCATGATACGGGCGGAGGTTCCGCCTGATGGCGTTAACACCTTTATGATCCAGGTGCAGGGGCCAGGGGCTTTTTACAGTATTGGCGGCTTTACCTACCTGGGCGTGAACCCTAATTCCGGGCTCACATCGTCGCCATATTAAATGGAGCAATGGCGTGGTAGCACATACCAGCACCATCATTGTGCAGTAAAGAAAATGATCAGATCAGGTAAAAGCGGCTGTGCCTTACAAAGGTGCAGCCGTTTATCTTTCCACCATACTCATTTTATCATTATCCACCGGTATCTGCTGCAGCGCTTTCCCAATGGAGGCCATGATATAAGGTTCCATATACAGGATCTCCATCCTGCCCGCAAAGGTATCCAGGTAGCTTTGCCCATTGATATACAAACCGGCATACAGTTCCAGCTTACGCCGGATGTTTTCAATTAACATAGCGGTCCGGTAGGAGAGCTCCCCCGCCACCCGCACGGCCAGCATCTGGTTGGCCTGTTGCAGCAGCGTTATCACGTTATCCAGCGCCTCCCCATGGTCCATCCCGTTTATCTGCTCAAAATTCTCCACCTGCAGGTAAAACTGCCGGCCAATTTTCCGGTCAAAATTCTGTACGCCGTCATACTCCGTAAATACGGCCAGGTTATTTTTAAAGCTGTGATCCTGTATCTCTGAATGGATCACTATCTCGCCGGCCCGGTTAAATTCAGTGGAAGGGAAGAGGATGCCGTCAAATTGAAGCATCTTCACCGCCTCCGTAAGTATTTGCGGGATCAGGTATTCTTCTGCAAAAGGGCCGTCGGAGGCCCTGGGAAAAGTACATAACTGGGACAATATAAAACGGCGGAATAATTTAACCAACGCATGGCTACCCGCTTCGTCAAACGCCGGTACCGCCTTATCGCCGTTGATCAGCACCCCGCTAAAAATATTGTTGATGCGGTCAAACAGGTCATTGGTAATATCAAAATAGCGTTGTTTATCAGGCCCTCCGTCGTCATTTATCAGCTGGCCATATTGGGATATACCTATGTTCTTTGCATCCAGGTTCCGGTTCCCCAGCTCATAATACACCGTCATAATACTGTTGCCCAGGTATAACATAGGTACGCCGGAGATACTGAACCGGTGATGACCGCATAAATTCCTCATATTAAACGGCAGGTGATAATAGGGCGGCACGGTTCGGCAATCCACACCCTCGGCCACTTTCCAGTACTGGCCTTTGGTGAAGCTAATGGCCCGGCCGCGGTAAAATGCGGCTATTTTTAATGGACCGGCCGGCTGCAGCAGGTCAAAACATTCCAGCAGATCCTGCATTTTCAATACTGCCAGGTAATGTTTGCTCCGCAGGCACAGCTGATGGGCGTCTATCACTTCGTCAAATATTTTGGTGATGTTCGCCATATCGGTTCTGATCAGCCCCAGAAGGCTATCAAACCATTCGCTCATACCAGGGGTTTCCTGGAGCCGGAGGGACATAAACGCGGAGGGCGCCGTGGTGTTAAGCTGGCCGATGCCAGCCAGAAAAAGGTTCTTATAGTTCCTGAGCACGTCCTCAAACCGTCCGGAGCGGGTGGTAGCCGCTGCGTGCGCCTTGAGCTGGTATTGATATTCGTCTGTTATAAAATCGTAGCAATGCATAGGAATAGTTAGGTAGGGCGAAAGATAGGGATAAATTTCATCCCGCAAAAGCTACCGCTCGTGCTGCTTAAGCCGCCTTTGCCGCCATCTGTGCTATAAATCCTCCGCAACCGGCTATCTTTGGTCCTCTAAAATCCTATGTTATGCCGGATATTCAATTGACGCTCGTTAATCAATCCAATGATCTGCACAATTCCCGGATCATTATTTTCAAACGCGATGCAGCCGTGCCAGATAAGCTTCCGATCGCCTGGCTGGGGATAGGTCCGCTGGGCCAGGGGGATGGCTATCCCTTTGTGCTGCCGGAACAACAGGGCGCGCTTGGTATCCGCCCGGTTATCTGGATAGGCGTGCTGCCACAGGCAGAAGAAGGCCTGGAGATAAGCGTCAACAGCCTGCCACAGGCGCCTGCGGAAATCGATCTTTCCGGTATCATCAGCGCAGACATCGTGATAACAGGCACAGCTGGCGCTTTCAAATTCGGGCTGGAAAATACAGTCAGGGGCTAAACCCCGGTCACTGGCATTTATACTCCAGGGACATATAAGTAAAATAGATGCCCGCAAAGAACGTGTTACCCTTGGACGTGAAGTCTATTTTGGTAGGCAGGCCCTCGGGGTCATAGTTTTCTGCCGTAAAAGGATTATTACGGCTGTAATCCCGTGCCAGGAACTGCCATATAGGATGCAGGTTGTTCATGTTGATCTTATCATCATAAGTGGGCGTAAAAATTACCTGCCCGCTGGCGTCCGTGATCTTTTCAATATTACCCTGCTGGTTGTAGATATAATTGTAGGTGGAAACGGAGCCCGGAGAAGCAGTCCACATAAGGTCCATCCGGATGATCCTGTTCCGGGCATCATACTGATAGGTGGCTATATTGGCAAGGGTAGCCGGGTGCGCGTCCGGCTGGCCGCTCAGTGAACCAAATACATACTGGGTATCGCTCACGATCCTGTCTTTATAGTCAAACGCATATTTATGCCGGAACTCATAAATATCGCCGTCGGCATAAATACCTATGAACTCCGTTAAGCGGTCGTGTTTGTCATACCGGAATAACAGATCGGGGTAGCCGGTGGTATTCTGGCCCCTTTTTATGCTCACGGGGTTCCCTTTCTTATTATAGGTGAACACGGCGGAATCCGGCAGGCCAAAATTGGCATACGTTACCTTTTCTACCTGGCAGGTAATAGGGGCATTAGGGTGATCATTTTTGCTGCAGGCGGTAAATAAAAGGGCAATCATCAGAAGCGATAAGTAGATGTTTGTTTTCATTACGTTGAATTTTTGAAGATGGAAAATAGGGGTGTAGGGAGTTATAGAACGCACTCAATGTTGAGTGACACAACATTAATGAAAAGCAATTTGGGTTTATCTTTCAGTTGGTGAAATGCGTATTCTGTTTGGTTAACGGGCCAAAAAGTTTGTTATCTTTTCTGATTAGATTTTATTACACTTTAAGCTTTGGGGTAATATTATTGGTGATGTATACTTATATCAGTAAGGCGCCGTCAGTGTTTCCCTGTAAATATATCCACACTTGACCTGTTCGTAAAAGGCTGCTGGAAAAAATCAAGCAATACCATATTAAACAGATCCGGTTTTTCATAGGCCCCAAAATGCGTGGCGCCGGGCATCCCGGTTGCCTGCCATGATCAGCGTGGGCGCCGCGATCCTTCTCAGGGCCGCGGTCGTTATATGGGGCTGACGGTCCATCAGCTCATTCAGCTTCCGTGTCTGAAAGTCCGTGGTCGTTTTCAGCGTGTCTTTGATCATATTTACGATCTCCGGGTAAACAGCCTTTTTGCCGGGAAAGATATTGGCGCCAAAAGTCGCCAGTTTCGCCACCTTTACCGGGTATTCGGATGCCAGGATAAGCCCCAGGATGCCGCCATCACTCTGCCCCCACACATAGGCGCTGTCTACCTGTAAACTGTCCAGCAGCACTTTGATATCATTGGCCATTTGCTCATAGGTGAGGCTTTTCCCTGCGGGATCAAGGCTTTTCCCCTGCGAGCGGCTGTCTATAGCTATTACCTTAAAATACTGCTGAAAGAAGATAATGCGGTTCTTTTGAGTGCGTATGGAGCCGCCGTTCCCATGCATCAGCACCAATGGCCTGCCTGCTCCGTACACCTCGCAGTACATTTGAATACCGTTCACAGGTACATATTTTCCTGCGGCAGGATTGTTTCCGTAGTTGATATCCTGTCCATATAAAGCGGTAAATACAAAAAGCTGCAGGAGTAAGAGGGAGAGGCGCTGTTGCATGGTTATTGTTTTAAATGGGTAAGACAATATACATAAAACCGGGCAGGTTAACTACGGCAACTTAGCAAAAAAGCGGCTGTAATATCACATTACAGCCGCTTTTATAAATAATATCCCGTCTGTCTGCTGTTATGGCTGCACGCTTATTGTACCCAGATGGTACTGTGCATGGGTAAACAGTTTCCGGGCGGTGAATGACAAGCCTTTATGCCGGATCGCTATATACACGAGCTGATTATCCACCAATGAAAATGCCCGTTCCGGCGACAAATGATAATCGCTCTCATCAATATCATACAGGAAAGACTTTTTCATTTTTCCTTCCGCACTAATGGATACTGCCGCCAGCTTATCATGTTTAATATCTGACGCGCCTACTTTTGCCACTCGTTTTTCCGGCTCTGCGCTGGCGTTTTTCTCAACATCGTAAAAGAATACCTGGAGGCCATTTTTGCTGTCCGGCACACAAGTGGCGCCAAGGTGCAGGTCAAGGTCCGGCTCCTCCTGGTCCATGGCTACGGCTTTTATCCACTGCGGCTCGTAATCCGCATTCAGCCGCAGCACATAAAGATTACCCCTCGTTTTCATATTCACACTGTAGGATGGTTTAAAGCTGTTGCCGCCATGTACGTTGGCATAATAGCTCTGGTAAGTATAGCTGCTGTAGGTCTGGAAGACCATGGCACGGGAGCCATCGCTAAAGCTGATATTGTCTGCCAGGAATGCGTCCGATGGCAGCCCGTCTTCCGCTATGTCCTTTGTATACCTGGATGTCTGGGCGGGTGTTACCAGCTGTTTAAGCTCCGTTTCCGTCGTGGTGATCGTCTTTTTTGCCTGCAGGTCATACGTGCCTGTGATAAAATGGGTACACCCGGCTTTTTTTGTTTTTGCCATAAGCCCCGTGTAGCGGAGCGTGCTGCCGTCCAGCTTCCAGCTGGTACAGCTAAATGCGCCCACCGGCAAGCCATTCAGCGTTGAAGTGGTTGACTTGCCTTTGCTGTTTATCTGTACAACGGTGTATTTGTAAGGAGTATAATTATCTTTTTGTGTCTTTTGCTCCATTTTAAACACAATGATCATCGTACCATCATTGGCCATTTGGTAATAACATGTTTTCACCTCGTCGTCGGTTTCAGGGGTGGCATACCGGAAGGGCGACAGCACTTTCATCTGCCGGTCCATTACGACGCCCTCTACAGTCCAGCCTTCCTGGCCCTTTTCACGATAGGCATGCACGTTAAAATAGTGTGAGCTATCGGCGGATTTGCCGGTATTGATCCCATATTCAAATTTGCCTTCCTTGGCCGTGTAAAGCGTGACAGGCGCGCCGGCCGCGGTTCCTGTTTTGTCATCTACCCGGGTGCACATTACCTGACCGGCGGAGGTTTTACCAAATAAAAAAAGCCCCCCGGAATTATAAGTGCCCGTAAGATATTCCTGCCTGGAAAACTGATCCAGCTTGTTCATATACACCTGCTTCATCTTGCCATCGTATGCTGCCACTGATACCTCCCTGCCATCTTCCTCATCATAGGGAAAACTGACAACAAGATATTGATGGCTGTCATTCATGAAAATATGGTGGTTTGTCGTCGCAAGATCGGTGGCGGTTTCCTGCCTTTTGTACTGCTGTGCGTAGCTGGTAATAGAGAAACTGAGCATACATAACGCCCCCAGCACCCTTTTGTTCTTCATAGTATAGTAGTTTAATTAAGACTTACCCATATCAGTGTAGTCCAATGCAGCGTTGCATATAATTACCAGGAACTTGAATGGATGATAATACATGACATCATGAGCAGGCATAGGCGTCTCATAGGCATAGGAACCGGTTTATCCCCCGTTTAAGCAATGATATAGGGCGACAAGATACAAAAACACCAGTGGATTTGCATCCTGGAAGATCAGAACCGCAATGGTAACATTACTTTTACCGGCACTTTTTTACCCCTGCATTCTCCCGGTCGCCATTTAGGCATTATGGACAACACCCGGAGCAACTCTTTTTCCGCATTGGTGTAACGAGCCGGCTGTTTATTCTGTATGCCCGGCGCGATCAGCTTTCCGGTAACATCAATCACAAACTGGAGCTGAAAGGAGGCCTGGAAAACATCTTGCTCCGGATAAACGAAATTAGCCAGTATGAAATGTGCCATTTCACCATCCTCTCCGGGATACATTGGCGGCTTATCAACAAAAATATATACACGCTTTTTCAGCAGGGAATCATATTCCGTGGGGCATGGTGGCTGTTGTGGGTGTACGTTTTGTGGTATCCCAAAGCAGGTTAGGATACTTGCTACTATAAATGCTGTCAAAAGCTGCATAGTTTATTTATTCTCTACCCAGAATTTTACCTGGGTATCGTAGTTACTCCTGAATCCTTTACTTTCACCCACTCCTAAGGTTGCATATAAAATGGTCTTACTCAGGCTGTCCGCCCAATATATAACATCATTCCCGTACATGGACAATACCGGGTGCAACGGCTCATCAATCAATAAGAACCTGTGCGCATATATAGGGAAGATCCTTGAAATGCCATCTGCCACTAATTTTTCCTCCGTTACGCCGTTGGCGTCATAGATCCATTGTATGGTTTCCCTGATTATTTGGAGATCATCCGGAAATGAATAAAATCCTCCATGGTAATGCACTTTCCCTTCTTCGTCTTCCCAGGTACCCCGTGTGTCCAATCCATTCATTGTTTTGTAGAAATTGCGGAGCGGGGTGGGAAAAGCGAAACCCATGGCGTGCTCAAATTCCTTTAGCGCAGCGTCTGTAAGACCAGGCCGCCATTTCGTGCCTTTTTTAAATTCGTAACCGTAGGGTCCGTCGGGAGGAACATATCCCCAGTAGCTATTGCTGCGTTTTTTAAATGCTTCGAAGAATTCGGGGGTGTCAGTTGGCACGGGTAATTTTACCTTCATAGGATTGCCGGGTTATGCGGAAAGGGATTTTTTGTGAGCAGCAAAGGTAGGGCAATTTGCAACACATCTGGCATGGCACAGTTTTGGTGGCCCTATTTACTAAAATTGTTAGTATATGGCAAATAAAGACGACATACAGAACCCGCAGGGAAACGCCGCTAAAGACCCGGACCAATGGACTACAGGAGACGAGCCCATGACAGCCGCCCAGCGCTCTTATCTGCATACCCTGGCAACAGAAGCAAAGGAAGAGATCGATGAAAACATGACCAAGGCGCAGGCGTCCAAAAAGATCGAAGAGCTGCAAGAAAAGACGGGGAGAGGTAAATAATTGTAAAACAGCTCAAAAGTATAGTGTATGAAATTGCGTGAGCACCTGATAAAAAAGCTGGGACAGTCTTACCCACCCTCCACCATGGTGGACATGGAATATAAAGGCAATGATCTTTCCTTTAAAACGGACGGAAACGGCCATGCGATCTTGCTCTTTATCGGCAAACGAGGCCCGGATGGGAATATAAAAGGCGAGCGGTATGCCCGCACGCTTAAATATGACCGGGAGGGGCAGTTGATCAAGGATCATTGGGAACTGAAGGGTACGGCGACTTGAAACACCTAAAGCTCAACTTCATAACTATAAAAACATGGATACCCACCAGGTCACCATTCCGTATAAGGGAATTAACTACGATGTTACGGTAACGTTAAGCCACGAAACCGGCGACTGCCGGATAATGGCCCATGTGGCCGGGCATGATATTTTGTTCCTCTCCACGGAAGACGACTGCCTGCACGCAGTGTACGAGGAAAATATCATAGACAGCGGGCTTATAGAGGAAATAAGCCGGCATATTTGTAAAGCGTGTTTGTGAAATGAAGAAGGCGGTTTTATTAGGCAGCAATTTTTCGAAATTTGCTTCCAAATAATAATCCCTTTATCTTTCGCAAACTTTGCCCTTTTTTATGAGAACATTTTTCGTTACCCATCTACATCCCAAATGCCTGAAAGGCTTTTATACACTATTTCTTTCGCTCCTGGTTATCAACGTTCACCACGCCATTGCTCAAACGTCCTTTCCGGCGCCTGTCATACTCAGTTCCGCTAAAGCGGCTGCGCTGATCACGGACAATGTTAGGCAGGAATTTAAAATGTCATATCCCATTTACAGGGTGTATCAATATGCGGATCAGTCCGGGCAGTACTATTGTGTGCTCACCGAAAGCCGCAACACCGTTACGGAACACGATACCATCAACCAGCGGATAAAAGCCGTGAACCTGAAGATGGTAGACGGGAAATTCACTAAGACCTGGGAGTTAAATGACAATTTCACCCCGGAGGTGAATGAGGAAAGCTCTATCTGGTTTTGGACCAAGTATGTGGAGTTCCTGGATTATGATCATGATGGCCTGGTAGATCCTATCATTATATATGGCACCCGCGGCTCAAATGGTTATGACGACGGGCGCGCTAAGATCCTGATCTACTATAGAGGACAGAAAGTGGCTATCCGGCACCAGAACGGGGTATTGGACGACGAAAGATCTACCCAGGTAGATGCCGCGTTTTACAACCTGCCGGCGTCGATACAGGCAGCGGTACGGCAAAAGATGGAGCAGATGGTGAAAAACCAGCATGCTATTTTCCCAAATGGGTGGCAGACGGCTATGCGGAATAAGAAGACGGCGTTTGATGAAGCGCAGTAACCAGATCGTGGATTTTACCCTCTTAGTAGATGGTATATCTTTAAATCTCATACAATAAATTGTGGTCCGGAAGCGAAACCGGTAGTTTTTGAATTCAAGTATTTTTTGATGGAGGCCGTTCCTGTTGGAGCGGCTTTTTTATGCATTCGCTGGAAAGCTGGAGATGGTTGCCTGTTATTGAAATTTGTTATTTATGCGGATTTTATGCAAACTGGGCGGTTTTTTTGGAGATTATAATAAATAATTGCATTAATTTGTAGGAAATCCGCACAAATGCTAGTGTATTTTAAGGTCGGAAATTATAAATCTATTAAAGATCCGATAGTTATAAATTTTGCTGCTACTGCTATCAATGAACATCAGGATACGAATGTTTTTGAGAAGGGGAAAACCAAGCTATTAAAGACGGTATTGCTTTATGGCGCTAATGCAAGTGGTAAGTCCAAGATTTTAGATGCCTTTGTGATATATAGGGCTTTGATTTTAGATTCTGCTGGCTACAACAGTACCAGGCGCGTTCCCGTAATACCGTTTGACCTTAATGCAGATACAAGAGAGCAACCGTCATATTTTGAAACGGAATTCATTTTAAAGAATAAACGATATAGGTACGGATTTGAGGCGGATGAAAAATCGATTAGAAAAGAATGGCTGCTGGAAGTGAAGGCAACTACGCAAACGTCAATATTTCTCAGGATCGGGCAGAGGTTTCAGGTTGAGTATAAAAAATTTCTGAATGCTGAGCACCTGGAAACAAAGTGCAACGAAAATGCACTTTTCTTGTCTGTGGCGGATCAATGGGCTGTTCCACTGGCAAAGAACATATATAGTTGGTTTTATGACATCTATACTATCCATGGATTAATGGATGACGAGTACAAAGAACATACTAACGAACTGATAAAAGACCCTGAATACAAAGTCCTGATCAATCAGATGATGCAAAAAGCTGATCTCGGCATCAATTCCATCGAAGTGATAGAAATCACCGAAGAGGATAAGAAAAGGATTTTAATGAATACCCCGGATAATTTAAAGGAGTCAGTAGGCCGTGTAATTGATCAGGATGCTAGTCCCGTCCTCACAAAACACTACGCCTATGATGAACTAGGAAATGTAATAGATGAAATCGCATTCGATATGGCGGTTCACGAGTCAGAAGGTACCCAAAAGTTTTATAATATCATAGGAGTCATACTGTATGCAGTGAAGAATGGCCGGGTTGTGGTAATAGATGAGCTGGATGCAAGACTGCATACCTTACTTACTAAAGCAATAATCCGGGTATTTAACGCAAACGATATAAAAACTGAGGCGCAGCTTTTTGCTGTGGCCCATGATACAGCCATTATGGATAGAGATTTATTGAGGCGTGATCAAATCTATATAGTGGAAAAAGACAGATTTGCTGCCACCAAAATAGTAAATCTCGTTGAATATAAAGTCCGGAAGGAAACCCCATTCGATAAGAACTACCTTGAGGGCAAATACGGTGGCATACCATTTATTGAAAACTTTGAAAGCCTACTGAAGGATGGGGAAAAGAAATAAGCAAAAGGAGCCTTCTTTTGCTGATATGTTAAGAGAGTTAACCGCCAGTAAGGGAACAATGCCCAAGGTCGATGAAAGGGAAGAACGCAAGTATTTTCTGATTGTAAGCGAGGGAATAAGAACAGAACCAAATTATTTTAAATATTTAGCTGGCATGTTGCCACGGCATCTTATTGAGACTGTTTCAGTAAAGGGAGCTGGTGACAATACTGTTAATGTGGTGAGAAAGGCTATAGCAATGCGTAACGAAAGGTTGAAAAATCCCGAACTGCCAAAATTTGATGAAGTGTGGGCGGTGTACGATAAAGATGATTTCCCGGATAAAAACTTTCATGAAGCCATAGCGCTTGCCCAACGGGAAGAAATAGAGAGCGCCCATTCTAACCAGTCTTTTGAATTATGGTATATACTGCATTTTGAGTTTTTACAAAGCGCTCTCCACCGAAGTGATTATATCGCGAAGCTATCAGATTATCTGGGTGTAGAATACCAAAAGAACAGTGTCGCTCTTATAAAGCGTATACATACAGAAGGGAATGTGGACCGGGCTTTATCTTGGGCATATGAACTTGAGCAGTTGCATAAGGGCAGGCTGCCTTCCAGATCTTGTCCCTATACCAGGGTGTATATTTTAGTGGATAGATTGATAGCCTATATCAGGAACGAAGCGACAAGGTATGGGAAATAGTGGTTGACCACTCTCCCTACCCCCTCAGCACCCCCAGTACCGCCATAAACAGATCCGGATCCGCCAGCGCAATGTTCACAATCCTATCCGGCCTGTTCCATACCTCCAATACCGTAGAAACCAGCTCCGTGCTTCCCCAGTCATAATACTTAGCGCTATACCCAAAATATCCGCCGGCATACGTTGCAGCGGGCATGGTAGCGGCATACTGCAGTTCCTCTGTCCCTATCACCCCGGGAATAGATACCGGGAATATAGATCTCAGATCCAGCCCTTTACTCCGCTCATGCAGCAGTTGCTGCAGCTTCAGCCAGCGGCTGGTTTTACCATAATCTTCGATATGATGCCCGTATTCATGCAGTATCTGCCCAATGGTGCCATTCTCGCCAACAGAGATCTGCCGGTTGCTGGCAAAAGCCCGCATAAACAAATAATCCCGGATGCTTTGCCGGCGCCTTACCCGTACGCCGCATTGCCCGGCGGTTTCGAGTATGGCCGGTGAAACAGCCCGGCTTATCTGGTTCCAGGCCTGTTGTACATTCGTATAGATACCGGCGGTGGTAGGCACAACGCTATTATCGTTGGCATACTTCACATCATTGGTCAGCCGTATGCCATCCAGCCGGCCCGGCGTGGGCGGCGGTACCTGGTAGATATAGGCTAGCAGGTTAGTGCGTAGATAATCTTCCAGGATTAGTGCGGTGCGGTGTTTATAGTCAGCGCCGTCTGCATGGTTTTCTATGATGTACCGGGCAATGGTATAATACCGCTGTATAGGCGTCATGCCCTTGGTCCGCTCCAGCATGGCGTTGGCGCGTTTGTTCTCCACGTCAAAGGTATCGCCGTCCTTGTAAATGCCCTGCGGGCCGCTGATCTCGCCTTTAACGGTATCCGTGCTGCCGGCGTCTAAGAAAGAAGCATCAATGGCAGAGTCGTCAAAGCTGCCATCCTGCTGATGCCCTTTCAGGCGCATGAAGGCGCCTGCTAAAGCGGCGGCTTCGCCTTTGTCGCGGGCTTGTTTAAAATACCATTGCAATAAGGCTGCTACCTCGTCGGCTTCGCTGGTGGCTGCCTCCCGGAACTTTTTCAGGAAATACTTCACCCCGTTGCTTTTCTTACCGTAAGTAGCGGCTTTGTCCAGCCAGGCTTTGATCAGTGTTTTAGTGCGGGGCACATATGGGGCATAGGCGCCAATAACTTTGTCCAGCACGGAGTAGCCGCCTTGGGCCGCATCGGCAAATACGGATTGGTCCTTTTGCTCATCAGAAGGAAGCGGTTTACGGGCAGCGGTCAGCAGCCCCTGGATCTCCGCTTTTGCCCCTGGGTGCTTGAGGATCCGGTCGTACAGCATCTCCTTAACGGGCTTAGGCTTTTTAAACTGTATAAAATGGCCCCGGTCAGCGGCCGTTTCTACCTGGGCTGCCGGTTGCAGCTGCCTGGCGGCATTAGCCCGGTCGTTTTTCTGTTGAACAATAGGCCAGGCTTCGGGGAACGGCGCCGGCTGGCCGCCAGGTTATCCGGCTGGCCGGTGTTATTGAATTTTAACTGGAAGGGCAATATGTTCCGGGCATGCTGGTCTTCATTGCCGGGCTGATTTCCTGCCGCAGTCAGCTGAAGCGCCGCAACGGCGGGCTGGGATAGTCCTGAAGAGCGATGATGGTACGCGGCAGCGGAAGAAGCAGGCGCCGGGTCAGCATTCCTTTTTTTGTGTGGCATATTTTTGAGGGATTGGCGTAATAGCTACTGTAAGGTATTAAATTAATTTTGATCGCCGGCAGCTGCCTGCACCCCGCGGCAATATTTTGCATTTGGTCCGGTTGTTATATCTGAATGTTTATATTTGAGCAAATACATCCTATGAAATTAGCCAGGATCATCATCCTATCCCTTGCCGTCATAACCGCAGTATCTATTTTTATCTATTTGTCCGTTATCAGTTTGATTGGGAAAAGAGCAGCACCGGCGGTGGCCGCACAACAAATGCTTGCGGAAGCTGCGCTCTCTCCGGAACCGGCCGCTCCATCCCGTTTTTTTAGTATTTATGCGGGCAACCAGGATACAGTTATTTTTGCGCCGGCTTATAACAGCCAATGGCTGCAGCAAGTGAATACGAAATATTCCTGGGAGCATTTTGATCAGTATAGTAACAAGTTTTGGGTCTATGTAAGTGGCCTGCTGGATACGCTGCCGGTATTGGCGGAAGGGAAAGTGGCCAGCCGCCAGCAATACCTGGACAGCCTCACGAAAGGACAGAAATTGTTATATACTGTAGTGATATTCAACAACGAAACGGATAACGGTGGCGTTTATCAGTTCTTTTTTAATTACCCCGAGCTTGCCTTTGCGGTAACGGAGGTTTTTAAGGAGCTGCAGGCAGGGGTTATCTCCGCGGACTATGCAAAATGCCTGGATGAGTTTTTACGTACAAAGAACAGCTTTGCTAAAAAGACCAGCATCCTGAATGATCCGGCCGGCAACCCACAGCAAAAATTGGCGGATTTTCGTTCAGCCCATAAGGACTTGAAAACAGCGGATAAGATCAAGGCTTACTTTTACCAGGAGGCGTATAAAAAACAATTTTTCAAAAAGATCGTGGATTATGTGGATGCGCATATGGATCAGTTTACCCAAAAGCCGCATTCCTGATAGCTGTCATCACAATCTGCCGCCCGGAAAACTGGGTGCTGTTCGCAAAAGCCGGTAACAGATTTACAAAATTTTGAAAGTAACCAAAACAATTCGTACATTTTCGATGTTAAAATACCGATAGCCCCAGAACAGCATGGAATTAGTTGAACATTTTCAACCTAAAGCAATAACCTCAAAACCTTGCCAATAAAAACTGCCTTAGGTGTGCTCACTCATTCATTATAGATTGTTATCAGCCATTAGCCGGGGCCCCAATAATAAATTTATAACTGTGTGCTTACAGGGCACGGTCCTATACCGTATTGATCCAATCCAAATTGTTCATCTCTAATAAAAGCTATACATATGAAAAGATTCATCCTTTTACTGTCCATTATTGCACTGGCGTTTACGCTATATGCAGGCAAATCCAATCTACATCCCGGTAATGATGAAGAAAGCCGGAAAAAGATAACCAATGAGATCCTTAATAACCTGGTAAGCGAAAAGTATGATGACGTAAGAAAGGATTTCCACTCCAGCCTCAAAGCCGGCCTGCCTGCGGAAAAGATCGCTGAAGTATGGAAAAGCACTATTGATGTCAATGGCCCGTTTGAAAAGGTATTATCCACTACCATGGCAACTGTACAAGGGTTTAACCAGGTAAAGCTACGTTGTAAGTTTAAGAATGAAAACGCCACATTGGAGGCCACCTTTACTGAGGATGACAGAGTAATCGGACTTTATATAAAACCCTGAAACTATGCTCCGTATATATTGTCTGGTTCTGCTGCTGATGTTGCGCTTCATAGCTGCCGGCCAGGGCAGAATAAACCAGGATGCTATCACGGATAAACTGGAAATGATCAGCGACGGGATCAGCAGGATCACCAACCCCTCCCCGGAAACAGAAGAGCTGCTTAAGGCCTGCCAGCATGCCATTGCGGACGCTATTACCAATGTTAGTCTCTATACGAAGGACTTTCCCGTCCTGTACGGCAAAACGCTGGATGACATCATTGACCTCTGCCAGGGAATTGAGCAACAGGATGCGGGGCAACAACGACAATTGCTCGGCATGCTCTCTAAAGATCTCAACCTTAAGTTTGGCACACGGTCCGGGAAACTGGGCTCAACGGTGGCCACTGATCTCATAGCGGTAAAAGTAGTAACCAAAAGGAATGGAAATGTTATCAGCTCCCTGCGGGTACGGTATGCTCCATTGGGATATAAGGTCAACTATGAGCGCCCACGGTATAATTTCCTGGGCCTTTCCAGCCCGGCTACGGATAAAATGGTGCCCGGTTATTATGAGATGTGGATCACAGGGTCAAACGATTATAACGTCCTGCAAACGCTGGCAATAGAGATCAGCCCGGAAAAAGACAGCCTGGTAGAGTTTAATATCCCTTAAATCCATCTCCATGTTCCCGGATTATATAAAAAGCAAATGGGCCGGATTTGCGCAAGCCGCTATCTGGATCATGGCCATAGCAGGTACATTCCTGATCGCGCCGCCCTTATTGAACCGGAACGATACCTCGCCGGTAACGCCGCTTACCCGGTTTATTATTGCCGGCCTCATTGCCATTATATTTATCGTTATAAAAAAGCGGTCCGCTCATAAAGACTATAGATTATGGTACCGGGTGGCTATCGCATCGTTTATTATCTGCCTGGTTTTCATTGGCCTATACGCCGTTACCCGGAACAATTGGTCCGTTAAATTCTATAACAACAAAGTGCTGGCAACAGGTAAAACCATGTTTGCGGAAGCGGTCGAACAAAAAAAAGAAGTGGCTAAAAAACTTGGGCTTCCTTTTGTAGATGACGAGCTTTTTGTAAGTGCAAGGGAAGGGGATACGCAGCTTATATGGCCCATAGCCGAGATCCGGACGCATTTTTACATTATGTTCTGTCTGTACGTATTATGCGTAATTGGAGTGGCTTGTTTTATTATATCCATTATCCAGTCAATATTTTGTTATGAAAAAGATAACAGTAGCGCCTAGGCTCCTCTTGTTGGCCTCAGCGGCCTGCCTCCTCGTCTTGTTGTCAGGTGCACCGGCGCTGGCGCAGGATCATCAGCTAACTGATCAGATCCGGTATGATTTCGATACGCTTAAGTACTATGCAAAAGATCCGGCCGCACGGCTGGAATTTGACTACGAGGCAAACATGTCTTCCTCATCCCTGCAGGGAGGCCGGGTGGTGCTCAATATCCCCCAGCTGCAGGAGATGGTCCGCAAGGTTGGCAAACAACATCAAACCGCCCTGATCCGGCTCTTACTGGCGCATGAATTAGGGCACCAGGTCCAGTATCGTTTTTATCATACTATTGCCAGTGGATTGCTTATGGAGTGCCAAGCTGATATCATTGCCGGCTTCCTGCTTTATCAAATGATGGCCAAAGAATTTTTTAAGTGGATGGAAGACGCCCGCATCAGCAACATAAACGATCCCCGGGTTAAGCAAAAGCTGGATGTGTTGAAAAACGAAATGTACGCAGGGCTTACTGCTATCTTTGACTTAGGGCAGAATTACAATTTCAATAATTCCCATCCAACAAGCGAACAGCGGCGGCTTGCATTAAGGGATGGTATTGCCTATGGAAATATATGGTTATATGGAGAGATCATTAATAATCCGGATGTTCCGGGAAATACAAACGCGTATAACCAAACATATAGGGCAACGGAGGAGGCGTATAAGAAGATCCTGTATTATCTTCCCGGTGATAACCTGGTCACCTGGTCCATGCGACATGCAAAAAAGATCATTCATGACCCAATGGTCAACTGCCGGGATATCATTATCAATACGACGTGGGATTGGGATACTAAATCCAGCCATCCGTTTTTGTTCTATAATCACAAAATATACAACCAGGGCGCCAGGACTATAACAGTTAATTTCTATAGCCAGATCTATACGGTTTTGCGGGACGATCCGTCCAATACCCTTTATTGGGACCTGCGCGCCACAAAAGGGTATTCCATCACCCTGCCGGCCGGGGAGTCCCGGACTATCGCAGATAGTATGCAATGGATGGCTAGCAGGGAGCTCATGCCGCGGTTTGTATATCCCGGGGAGGGCGGGTCACTTTTATTCTGCTCCAGCCTGTCTGATAAAGGTGAGCAGACAGTGGCTGCCCAACATTATAGCGATGCGGGAAACGGTGATGACAATGTTGTTCTCGATGGGTTGATCCGGCTGCGGGGTTATCTTTCAGACTATATCGGGAATGTGGGAACAATATTGGATGATGAGCCGGCCGATGATATTTACTACCGCAGTAAGATCCAGATACCGTCTACTACAGAAACAAAGATTCACTATAACAAAAAAAAGGGAACGTTTAGCCTGGAGGCAGAATATTATTATGGCACGGATAATGCGGCTGCGGAGGCCATTGTGGCGCGCATTATCGCTAGCCTGACCAGCAAGCGGTATAAGGTCAGCGAACAGGAGGATGAAGATGAAGAACGGCGGGACTGGGATATTGAAAACAGGAACGGTGTTGCAGTTGGGCAGATCAGCCTCTGGCATATCACAAAGAGTTCCTATGTGGTCGATCTGGAGATCTATGGAGGAAAGTAGTGCTCCTTACCGGAATTTTTTGGTAAATATCATGAACTGGTGTAATTTGACCTTGTCTATCAATCAAAATGACTGTTTATCGAAGAAAAAAGATGTAGAATCTTACCCCAAAGATAACTAAACTGCAGCCTTATGTAACGCTTTCTCTCCTTTTATAGTGCCATCCGGCATACTTCTATCAGTTATCGGTGCCCCTGTACTATAGGAAATCAGCATTACAACATAAATAATTCCTTATATGCCCCAGGTTTCAATAAATCAATATTTCTCTTCCAGTCAAGCCTACTTTATACCTGTAGACAAGTATTCCTCCAGCTCGATCAACGACCTGGAAAGCCCGTCAAATGACGTAAGGGCGATAAAGGAGGTTTTAGAGAAATATCATGGGTTTACTTCTTTCGATATCCGCGATCGGCATGATAATGTAAAGCAAAACGCGGGAGTAGATGTGGCTTCACCCACTTCACTTGAGATCCTTTCTTTCCTTTCCAGCATTGACGTTGAAGAAACGGGACGTATTATAATATATTTCGGCTGCCATGGTATTGCAATAGACAGCGAAGGCGAGCCGGAGGGATATTTACTGGCTGCTGATGCGCAACCTGGAGAATGGGATACTTTCCTGAAAATGAGTGATATATTTAAAGTGTTAAACAATTTAAAATGTAAGCATTTGTTTTTAATCCTCGATTGCTGCTATGCGGGTGCATTTCGATGGGCAAATAGGACGCGGGGCATAATATGCGATGTGCCCAAAAATATTTACTTCGAGCGATTTAGACAGTATGCAACTAATAAGGCCTGGCAGGTTTTAACATCCTCGGCTCATGACCAGAAGGCCGTAGATACGCTTCGCCTGGGAAAGCGCGAAGGTGATGATAAAGGTATGCTTTCACCTTTTGCGGAAGTACTGGTGAAAGCGCTGAAGGATGGCTCAGCTGACTTAAGTTTTGGAAATGCTCCTCCTGATGGTATTATCACTGCCACTGAATTAAGTTTTTACCTGCAAAATAGGATCTTTGAACGGTTATACAACGCCGGCATCAAAGGTAATAAGCGGCAATTGCCAATGCTGTTTCCAATAATTGATGCCAGCAAAGATCAGCATGGAAAGGGCGAGTTTTTTTTCATCAATCCTTCTATGAAAGATGGTATTGCTGACTTAAAAAGCGTTACAAAGACCAACCCCTATAAGGGATTGGATTCTTATAATATTGGTGATGCTTCTATATTCTATGGGCGGCAACGTGTCCTGGATGGGTGGCATGATGGCGCTGGTAAAAATATTGGGTTGATCGAGGCTGCGCAGCAGTATAATCTAATCGTATTGGCCGGTCCTTCAGGTATTGGTAAATCCTCTTTGGCAAAGGCGGGGCTGCTGGCGTATTATAAGAAAAGCCAGACAGTGCATGAGATCCGGCCAGGTAAAACACCGATGACTTCTAATAGAAGCCTGCTAAACAAACTCAAAGCTTCAGAGGAACGGGAAGTGCTACTTGTGGATCAGTATGAGGAATTGATCACTACGAGTACGGAGGAAAGTGAACGAACGGATTTTGAAATGGAACTGCTCGGGCTTGTCAGCAGGCACCTGGTGGTTATAACCATTAGAACCGACTTCGAGAGCCAGTTCAGAGAGTCCGCTTTGCTAAATATCGAAAAGGAAAATGCAGGAAAATATCGATTTATAGTGCCGCCTTTTCTAAGGGAAGAAATTGAGGAAATTGTGGTACAACCCGCAGTGCAGGAAGTCCTCGAATTTAAAGGCATTGGCAATAATGGTAAATCATCCGATAAATTTATTGATAGAATAGTCGATGATGCTTATCAGAACCCGGGCTCGCTACCGTTGCTATCCATGGCGTTAAGTGAAATCTACGAAAACCGGGATGGAAATAATTTATTAGAAGAGGTATATGATAAGTTTGGAGGCCTGAGTGGTATATTAGACCGTAAAGCTACAAATGAATATAAGAAGTTAAGCGGAGATTCCGTATCCGAAACGTTTTTTAGATACCTTATTTATAGAATGATATCTTTCGAATCAGGACGCATATCTAAAAAGCGGATTTATACGCATATTGAAAGACTCACGGAGAATGATGAGCTTGAATTCGACAACGCTGGTAAAACGGCCAGGTTCAAGTCTATCGCCGGAAATTTGGTGTCGGCGGGCTTACTGAAAACGGATGTCGACGAAAAAAATCAACCATTTATTGAACCATCACATGATGCATTGTTAAGATCATGGGGAATACTGGCGGAATGGTTAAAAAGGAGAAATAATGTCCTGAATACTAATATTCAGGAAGAAATACAATTACTGAAATCTGTCAGTGACATCAGTTCCAGGTTTGCCTCGGCTTCTGTTGAGGAACAGAAAGGTTATCTGGATTCATGGTCAAAGCATCCCAAGCTGTTGCAGGTAAAAGATCAAATCGGAGATCAGCTCAACAAAGCGGAGAATGCCTTTGTGTCTAAAGCTTATGCCCGGAAAATCCGGTCCAAAAGGGTTACAGTGTCGGCGGTGACGATTACATTCGTTTTGCTGACAGCCGCAGCTATATTTCTATTTGTATTAAAAAATGCGGCTGATAACAACCTTAAAAGCTATCAAATTGCCCGGTTTAAAGAGAATGTGCAGAATGGGATCGTCTACATGGAAGCGAAAGAGCATAGACTCGCCAAAATTCAATTTAGCAACGCCTATAACATATATAAGCAGCTGTCGGCAGATCCTACCATACGGAAAGAAGTTAGTCGGACCGGTTTTCAATCATATGTAGAGGCATTTAAGCTGGATAAGTAAAACAAGGCAGTAGGATGGCAGCCATCATCATCAAAATGACACCCATATGAGATATCTGATTATTGTTCTTCTTTGGGCGCCCCCATTTAAAGTATTCAGTCAAAGTACAAAAGACTGTTTACTTATATTGCAGAAAGCAAATACAGCAATCGAAAAAAGGGACTTTAGCTTAGCGTTGACAAAATTAAGAGCTTATAAAATCTGTGATCCGGAGGCCGCACCAGAGGCGGATAGGACGATCTTATACGTTTTTGATCTTATCAGGGCAGAAAGAGATTCAGCAGTTGAAGCAAGAAACGAAGCATTGCGGCAAAAGAAAATTGCCATAGACCTTGGGGAACGGGAAAAGAAGGCAAACAGGGAGACAAAAAAACAATATGAAATAGCCCAGAACCTACTAGGTGATAAGTATTTGGCGAAAGCCAGGATCGCTTTATCCAATAATGACTTTAATACGGCGATTGTCAACATCGATAGCAGCCTGAAAATTGGAAGATCCCGCGAAGCAGAGTTATTAATTTCCCAGGTTTTGAATAAAATACCTCCTTCCTTGTTGGACAAAATGGATGCGATATCAGACTTTAGCATAAACCCTGCTGACGAAAATATAGTTGCTTACCTGGGATTTGTTGATAATTACCGGCAGGAGGCGAAATTAAAATTGTTAAACAGAAAGCAAAAATCGGTTGCCGAAGTTGATGGAAGGTTTATGGCGTTTGCCTTCAGCCCCGATGGAAAGTATTTATATGCAGCAACGCAACTTAAGTATGAGCTCATAAAAGGCGCTAACCTTGATGCAAAATACGAGTATGAAGCAGGTGTTATTAAATTTTCGAACACCTTAAAACCTCTGGATACCATTCGTATAAGGAGTATTGCTATTAAAAATCAGGGCGGGTTTCTGAGTGTCCGGGATTCTTCTGTCTATGATGCCCGCAATTATTCCAGGATTGACTTTACCAGTGATGAGAAATATATGATACTAAGTGGCTATGCATCTGAAAGCTACATGCGTTCAATAAGTAACGCTATGCCACATCATCTGAGAACATGGATTGACCTTAGCAGCGGGAAAATAATGCATGACGTGGGAGACGAAGAACTATCTTCATTCGGTCATTACAGGGCAATAACGCTGATGCTCAATAAGGAGGAAATTGTAAGAGATGGAACTGATGACGTATATATTATCGACTTAAAAAATAATACCCGAAGAAAAATAGGGAGACACTGGTCTTCAATTAACGATATGTCAGTAAGTCCTGACCGGCGGCAAATTGCTTGTGTTGGAGACGATAACCGGGTCACAGTACTGACGCGGGAGGGAGATGATTGGATCGTCAGTTCATTTACCGTAAGCGCTCAGGCGTATTGCGAGCAGGTTATTTTTGTTGACGACAATAATATTGCTGTTACACGGAGTGACAATCTTATTACGCTGTTATCATTAAAGGGCGATTCCGGTAGAAACAACATTGTACTTGATGGTAATACAGCGTGGAGGAATTTTGGAGCCCAGGACTTTATTGGACATACTGGAAAGATTAATTGTTTGTCAATAAGCCCGGATAGAAAATGGCTTGTAACGAGCGGTGAGGATAATTCTGCCAGACTGTGGTCATTGAACGAAAGTAGTAATATTGCCCTTTGGGGAAGTAAAAGGGGCGTTGTGAAAGCCCAATTCGATAGATCCGGTAGCCTTATTTCGGCAAGCACAGATGGAACGCTATTGGCTTATAACCTTTCAGAAAGCCTTCGATTCAATATTTCGAGTAATCCCTGGCGCCCCAGAAATGAAAAAGCTGTTCCCGATGTTACATGGGATGAGGGAGGGGATCTTACCCGGGCTGTGATCAGGCAGGAACTGGGACTCTGCCGGGATATTATTTTCGATAAGGAAAAGAATATCCTTTATTCAATTGATTATGGTGATAGTGCTACTGTGTGGGAATGGAAAGGACGATTAAGGCCAATTGAAAGAATTAAACGGAGTGCTCTTGATTCCACTGAAAAACTTTATTTTTTAGATGGAGATATGAAGCATTTTGTGGAGGTGGTGCAGTCATCCAGGCTTATCTTGCACGGGTTTTCGGGGAAAGTGGATTCTTCACGAACAGCATTCGGTAGATTTTCTGCTAGTGGAAAATATTTTGTTTGGTATAATTTGTCCGATCAAAAACTCGTTATCTGGAACACAGATAACCCCAATTCTCCTTATCAGTCATACGATTTTGTTGGAACCGCTGGTCCCAATATGGAAGAGCTAAAGTTCTCTGACAATGAGGAGGCCTTCGCATTTCCTTGTTATCATGATGGCCCGGCAATTGGGATTGTAAGCTTGAAACTGGCGAAGTCATTTCTGTATATAAAGGACATCACAGGTTACTCGTTCGATATAAGCCCCAATGGCAGATCGATAGTTGCAGCTGGCAGAACTGGGGAAGTATATCACTATTCATTTGTTGATAACTACGAGCGTATATTAGGAAGGCATTCCCGTTATGTTAGCTCAGTTGCCTTTAGCCGCGATGGGGAATATGTAGCTTCCGGCAGCAGAGACAGATCAGTCAGGATCTGGCCAATATCGAATACCGTAGGTGATTATTCTTATTTGTCTTTCACGAATCCTGTGGAAAGGGTCTTATTCAGTCCTGGAGGAGAACAGCTGTTGATAGCGGCAGGAAATGGGGTACATTCATTATATTTCCCCGGTAGGGAAATTGTGAATTTATTTAATTCGGCTGTGCTTGCTGAAAGAACAGCCAATGCCGGTATAAGAAATAGCAGAATAGCTAATAGAACATACAACAGCCCATTAGGAATACTTCCTGCTAAAAATGCTGGAACCAGGTTAAATTATGTATCAAGGGTATTAGGGAGAAACATGGACCTGTCTGCAACGAGAATGAAGAGCCTCCAAGACGTCATTTGTTTCAAAAAGAATCCTTATACAGAAAAATTGAGGGCAGTTTTTGAATTAAGTGCATTCGGTAGCAGGGCACTTAATTGTATTGATGCAATATTTGAAGCCCATCCATCTGAAGTTAACTTCGGGACAGATGAATTGCACGATGCAATTTGCACTGAATTGCTTTCTTATACAGGACGAACTACAGGCAGAGAATTGATCGGCAGCTGCCAGAGAGTAAATAATAAATGGTCAAAAGTGGCCATTTTACAAGCGTTAAGCAGACCCGAATTTGCATCGAAGGAAGTCAATACGTTCCTGATCAATAATTTTAACAGTGAAGATAATGATATCAGGATTATGTCCGCCGTTGCTTTGCCTCCGTCTTTATTGAATACCAGGGCTATGGAGATAATGGCAGAGGCGGTGTATGAAGGGCATGATCTGAGGGACGACTGCAACGAGAAAATGCAGCTATATGGGAAAAATGCAGTTCCTTATCTTATTCACTGTCTTCAGGCTAAAGGTGGGAATTACGATGACAGTCCCGCAGATCTTGCCCGAAAGAGTCTGGTTGCTATGCCCTTTGATCCATCAAAGATTATTATTGACTCTTTAAACACGGAAAGATCAAGTCTTGAATTTAAGGCGGAACTGGCTGGCGTTTTGGCTGAACGGGGGAGGCGATCTCCAGAGGTATTGAAGCTTTATTTGGCTATAATTAAACAGGCAGAAGATAATAAACAGCTCGATCAGTCCTTAGAGAGTATCATTTACGCAATAGGTAGCTATGGGCCTTCTGCAGCAGAGGCGATTCCTGTGTTGGTTGACCTCATGCGAAACGATAAAGGTACAGAACTTTACTTTCCTCTGTCTACAGCATTGGGTAATATCGGTCCCAAAGCAGTGCCCGCGATATTTAATGCGCTTCCCAATGTGGGACAAAAGACTAAACGTTATTTTTATAAAGCGCTCCAATCATATCCGGATTCAAGTAAAATAGTACTACCGTATCTGGTTGAAGATTTAAAGCATTGTAACGATTTCGACTGTGAAGAGCTGCTGGAATTGCTTGCTAAATTTGGGAATGATGCTGCAAGTGCATTGCCGGTGCTTTTTGAAAAACTGAAAGAACGAAATGATTATGTTATTGATGATGTCGTCACAGCAATAGGGAATATTAATCAACAACCTATCGAAAGTGCCGGGGCCATTGTTGAGGTAATAGAAAGAATCTCAAATTTACCTGAACTGGAGGGATATATAGCTTCTGAGGCGGCTATTGAACAACTAAAGATAAAAGGAGTACCTGTAAACGTATTGATGGTTGTGGGGGATTTGGACGATATGTACCGGGAAAAGAGCATTTTCCGGAATATTTTGTACGGCCGCCTGGGGGCCGACATCATGACAAAATACGGTGACTTAATTTTAAACGCATGTTTGTCTGACGCTCCTCATTATTGTGATAAGGCTTATTATTTTTCAGATTGTTGCGAGGCGTTGAAGAAGTTAAGTATTTATCCAGAGGGGATTGAAGAAAGGTTAATAGCAGTGATGGGTAGAGTCAGGTGTTGCTTCAACCTTGTGAATGCAATTCAGCCCACAATTGATTTCGTGAGGGCGACACGTATTGCAAAAGGGAAATAATAATTAGGTATCTTATGCCCCTTGATTTACTTTTTTTAGCCGGAATAGGCTACAGGATCGTTAATAAATCCGTTAAAACAATTGGCAACAGTGACGACGTTGGTGTATGCGATGTTATAGGCGGTTTCCTGGGCAACCTGGTAAACGGCGTTACCGGCAATTATGCAAGTGAAAAAATAGTATCCCTTGTTAACAAATTGAAGCAAGACGGGTTATCTGCCGATATTACGATCCAGAGAAATATCAGGAAATCGTTTTTACTGGCAGCGATCTACCCTGCAAAACTATGCTACAGGAATAGCTTATATGATAACAATACTGAAAGGCAGGCGCTTGAAGAAATAATACGATACCTGAAAAATGAGCTAAAGAAAGCACAAGATCTGTCCTATAGCCCACTGGAAGAAAATACAACAGATAAGGTGTACGGTTATCTGCTGAAAAAACTGGATCATTTACATGAGACATCGTCCATCGAAGATATCGATTGCCATTTAAGCAATAGCCTGATCTACGAACTGAATGCCCATTTGTATGCTAAGGGAAAAGGATGTGTGCCGCCATCCCTGGAAAAGATGCTGCGGGACGGATGGGTCGAGGGCGAGAGCCAGTTCACCCTTTTTTCCTTTATGAGCGGCCATTTTCATGCAGTGCTTACTGCCGACAAAGATCTTAGTGCAAGCGTTGAAAGGGAATGGCTGGCCGGAATTGCAGAAAATGCGAATATCATTAGAAGCGTTTCCGCCGGTATGGCGGCGGAGCTGAAGGAAATAGGAAAGGATTGCGTTGAAACAAGTGAAAGTATTGACAAAGTATTAACCCTGCTTGAATCGCCACTGCGCTTACGGTATAATTTTGAAGGAATAGATTATCACAATGCCCATTTTAAATCAAGGTATACGCCATTTGTAGGACGGGAGCAGGAGCTGGAAACATTAGAAAATTTCATTGACAGCCCCAAAAGACTGGAATGGTGGGTCATAACCGCGGCTGGCGGTTCCGGCAAGAGCAGGCTGGCGCTCGAGTTATGTTATAACATGAGCTATTACGGTAAACAATGGGACGCAGGGCTATTGAACAGCCAGCAACTGAATATTGACTGGAACAACTGGCAGCCACTAGCTCCTACGCTGATCATTGTGGACTATGCCGCAGGTTATTACGAGCGTTTGATCAACATCCTGACCATTTTGAAGGAAAGGATGCTGCAGCTAAAACATCCCGTCAGGTTCCTTTTATTGGAGCGGTACGCAGAAGGGAAATGGTGGGAGGAGTTTGAAAAGAGTTACCAGCTCCTGAAAGATATACCCCCTGTCTTTAATGCAGCCCCTCTTGTATTACCCGAATTAGGGGATGCGGCACTATGGAAGATCATGGACTTTACCTTAACACAGGCAAATAAGGTGCTGCCTGACCGGGAGCAAACCCTGGCCAGACTGAAAAGCATAGATAAACAGGGCCGCCCTTTATTTGCTTTTTTTGCTGCAATAGCGTTGTCAGACGGGGAGAACATCAGAAACTGGAATGTAGAGCACCTGGTGCAGTACCAGCTCTCAAGGGAGGAAAAGCATATCTGGCGGGTGCAGTATAATGATCCGGTACTTATAGAACAGCACAAAAACCTGGTGGCGCTGGCTACTATGACGAACGGTTTGAAACAGGCTGATGTAGCTACCATCACCAGTATGGGTTTTGCTTGGCTTCCCAAGCCGGAGCAGGTAAATACGGAGCTGTTCAAATGTATTGCCCACTACATTGAGGTGGAGCCCGACACTAAATCTTATCGGCCATATGAACCTGATATTGTTGGAGAGTATTTGATATTACAACAGTTAGCGCCGGATAAGGTACACCCGTTGAAAGACAAAGAAAAGAATGAACAGTTAGTGACATTTGCATGGGAGAATTATGCCTTCGAAATGTTCTTAACCTGTAAAAGAGTGTATAACGACTTCTATGGTCATCCCCTCAAAACAGACATGATGCGGTCGCCGGGGCCAGAGAGCTCTCAGAAACACAAGCATATCTGGGTATGGGCGGCCAAAGAAATACTCCCGGTCATAGCGAAAAATGGAGATTTTGATGCAACGCTGGATGTATATAATGCTTATTCAGCGTTGGCCAGAGAGCTGAATGTGGAACCTGTCTTTGGCATGCAGATGGTCCTTGTAGGCGCCATTATGCAACACTTCTGCAATCAGCCCCCTTCACTGTTATTACCTGTTTATGAAGATTGCCTGTTTATGATCCAGCGGAATGTTATTGAAACACCCTGGATCACTGACATTTGCAAAATTGCTACTATTCTCCTGAGGGCTTTCCTGGATAAGGAACCCGCTATGTCGCTCAAAATTTACGATGATATCAGCGCTATCGCCCTGGCTCACCCCACAGAGGAAATAGTGGCGATACAGGCCACTTGTGCAGGCAGACTGGCATTTTCATTTGCAGCGGATAATCCAGCAAAGGCGCTTTACTACTTTGAAGAATGCAAAAAAATGGCTGCCATCCATCCATTGGAAACCATATATACAGAATTAGCTAGGTTGGCTTTTAATTTATCTGCTGAATTCGGAAATCACAATCACGGAAATACAAAAGCCTTCTATGAGTACATAAGCGATCTGTCAAGTGAAAAACCTGTCGAAAAAATAATATTGTACCAGGCCCAAACGGCTGTTAATACCATGGGTTTTTTAGGCAAATCTGAACCAACTTACGTAATAAGCTGCTATAGATCAATTCAATCATTGGCCCAAAAATACCTGACAAACGAGTTGATGCATTTACAGGCAAACGCTGCATTGAATATTATTACTCATCTTTTTGATGACACATCGGTCGATATCGTACCTTATTACGAGGAGATCAGGGAATTGGCATTCGCCCATGCTTTCCCTGAATTGCTGGTTAAATATGCGCAGGCTATTGCATACATGGTTGAAATCCACCGCGAGAAAGATTTTAACAAGGCGGTTTTTTATTATGAGGATATGCGAAAGCTTACACAACAATTTACATTAGATGACTTGTACGTTGTTCATGTTATTTCGGCGCATTATTTGATCAAAACGGCCTGTACTAATGAAGTAGAACTTGTTCAATCCCTCTACAGTGAAATTGAATTGATATCCCAAAAAGCGAAAACGGACCGGATCGTTTCCCAGCAGCTTGAGTCCTGTGCATTCATAATCGTTCATTTTGGCTTATCTAACCTGCCTGTATCGGCATACTATCTTGAAAGTATTAAACAGGTTCTAACGGAAAATTCCACCAAAGAACTAGTAATGGCTGTTGTACGTACTTATTCGGCTATAATTGCCGGATTACATGCAATAGACTTCCATTACATTCTTCCTTATTATGAGGAACTGCGCTCACTGGGAATGCAATACCAGGAAAAAGAAATACTTATTGAGCAGGCAAATGCCGTATATCATCTTTGTATAAACCCTGGAGCTACGGCCTGCTACGATGATATTAAATCGCTGGCAATACAGCATCCTTTCGAGGAACTATTACTTATACAAGCTAAGACAATTGGGCGGTCTATCTACTTTAATATTAAGATCAATGCTAATGCAGAAGGTGGCCTCCGGTTGCTACTGTCCGAGATGATTCCGTTAGCAGACCGCATGCAGCATCCGAAAGCTTTCCTGGAAGCAGGTATTAGCGTGGTGATTGTCATTTCCGAACTACACAACAGATTACCCGCTGATTTTTTAACCAGACTGCAAACCATGCTTAAAGGTTTGGTAGAAACGTTCCGGGATCACCCGGACTGGACCGAACATAAAGAGGCTTTCGATAATTTCTGCAAATCCTTTTAACGCGTGTTTTGTTATTTGATGCTGCTGGGGAGGACAAATAGATCTAAGATCGCTCTGCACTCACTGAGACAAAACGATCAGCGAAAAATTATCCACCCCCTCATCCAGCAACCGCAGCTTAACCGCTTCAAACGCCCCCGCTGCACTGCCATTACTCCGCAAAATACCCTCCATCTGCAACCCATCCAACACATCATGCACCCCATCGGAACAAACAATGATCACATCCCTGTCAACCTGAAAATCACCCATACATATTTCAACCAGCGGGGGCTTAATATCCCCCTGGATAGAACGCGTAACAACATGTTTGTACTTAGACAGCTGAGACACTGCCGCCACCGCGCCATTAGCCACCAGGTTATTCACCAGGTTATGACTAACCGTCTCCGCAATTAAACCATGATCCCGGAAATGCCACACCTTCACATCGCCGACCCAAAAAAATAGAACCGTTGCATTATTAATCACCACCCCGCCAACCGTAGCCCCCATCTTTGTGGAAAGATCTGCGCTTTTCTGGCGAATCGCAAGATTCGATTTATTAATAGCTTTCTGGATCTGGAAAGCGTTAATGACATCAACCGTGGAAAGATAGGCAGTAATATTGTCAACAACCAGTTGAGCGGCCAGCCCGCCATGTTCGTATCCCCCCATACCATCTGCCACGGCCAGCAGATAAGAGCCGTCATTATAGGTTTGTGTAAAGATCAGATCCTGGTTAAATGCTCTTCTTCCTTTGTGGGAGATGGTTAATATATTCATTTTTCTCCGATGGCTTGAATGGTGGTGCCCCCATGTTTAGTTACCCTGGGCCTGGTTGATATTTTTAACGGGTTTGACAAGATGCCACGATCCGTAGCTCTTGTAGCCCATAAAAATCCCTCTCCGGGTAAAAGAGCGCTCATATCAGAGGGGGAGAGGGAGGATAATTGTGTAACAGATTTCTGGATATGCTTCAGCCACTGCGGACTGTTAAATTTATGCAGCAGCACTATCGAGCTCAGCTCAATAATTTCATTCGGCAAACTTGGCGGGTCCTGGCTGGCAATCATAATACTCACCCCTTTATGGCGCATTTCCCGGATGGCGTCAACAATATTGCCCGTGAGGTCTTTATTATCCATGTATTTATGCGCCTCATCAAAAACGATGAATTTATTAAAATGAGTGCCGTCAACATTTTTAACGGAAGAGAAAATATTGAGCATAATAACGAACAGTCCCAGCGCCTCGTCTTTAACAATGAACTCATCCCTGAGATCCACAATGATCATCCGGCCGGGTTTCAGCATATCCCTTAGCATAAACTGGTCATCTATATACTCCCTCGCAAAACTTAGCTTTTGCCTGGCCAGCGCTTTTTGAGCGTTGGTTAATAATACGGAATCTTCCACGCTTTGGGTGATCCCGGATAATGTCAGGTCCTTTCTAAGCGTTTTCATGATCGCCTTTAGCTGTTTAATATAGGTAGAGTCATTCGTCACAGCGCCCAGCAAAAACATCCAGTCCTGTACATTGAGCTCTTTGGAATTAAACGCAATGGGTTTTACGTCAATAGAAGGGTATTCCGCCCTTCTTTCCTCGATCTTATCTTTGGGCGTAAGTATAACTACATCATCGATCCGGTCCGGCTGCGCGCCATACCGCTCTTTCAGCTTGCTTAATTCGGATTGTTTGTCATTGGGTTGTTGTATAGAAGTGAACTCCGGTTCATAATCCATGCTTTCGCTATAATGGAAAATGATCCCTGCCAGCGGCGACGGTAGTTTATTTACATGATTGATCTGTTTCAATACCATTTCTGATATGGTGCCAATGGTATAACTTTTTCCTCCTCCCTGAACGCCAAACAGGCTGATCGTATTTGTTTCGCTCAGATCAATGGCAATCTTTCTGCCATGAGCGCTTTCTCCCAATATGCCATATTGCTCGCTCACGGAGTTCTTACCCACCAGTATATCATATTTAGGGGCGCCGGTTTCAATGCCGGCATGGCTGCTGGCCATGATCTCAGCGGCAACAAGCTCGCTATCGGACAGGTTTTGGACCGGCTCTTCCGCAATTTCAGGCAGTGCAGGTTCCTCCTGTTCGGGTTGTTTTGAGGTAAGCTGCGCTACAAATGGCCGAAGCTGAGTGTTGATCCCAACGGCCGCGCCTAATTCATTATCCAGTTCCACATCTTCCAGCCGGTTGGTATTCAGGTCAGAATTGGGATCAAGGATCTGTTCTATGAGGTTGCCGCCAAATGTGAAGAATGTCAGGTCATCGTCAACAGATTCCTTGTAATGTTTTTTGCTGGCGGAAAAGTTAAAGATCAGCCCCAGTTGTTTGAATGACAGCCGGAACCCGGCATTCAGCGTTTGCAGGAACGTGCTGTAGCTGGCGTAGGCGCTTTCGCTGAGATATTCATACCGGTATGCCCGTTCAATATAAAAGTTCAGTAATGATTTAAATTCTTTGTTTTTGATCTCCCGGTCCAGCCGGTCAAATGAGCGCTGGTATTCAGGGTCAAAATGCATGCGTAAGGCCAGTATGGTATTTTCTATCTGTTCGCGCATCTTCAGTTTCAGGCCGTCCGCCTCGGCGGTTCCTATACTCTTCCGGCATTTGATCTCTATAACGGTGATCCGGATCTCCCTCGTCTCAGGGTCTATGGAGACCAGCAGGCTGTCGGCCCTGCTTTTACTTTCGGTAGGCAGGCTTTCAAATAAGTTATGATGCAGGTCAATGGGGATAAGAAACGATTCTTTCAGCAAGCCTTTCTTTTCAAGCACCCTTTTGGTAAAGGCAGATCCCACCACCTCAAACGCTTTGTTCCTGGAAGAATTAAGCTGCAACACCAGCGAGCTGGAAAGCGCTCTCAGGTCTTCCAGCAGGATCTTTACTTTTTTCTCATCTTCCGGGTTATGGATGTCAATATTGAACTCCTCGAAATGCGGTCCCAGGAGCCCCAGTATTTCAGAAGTAGGGCGGGTGGTCAGGTAGGAAGATATACCGGTCACCTCTTCCCCCGGAACATAATCCAGCAGAAAAGGTATTTTGCCATCTTTAGAAGGCTGGTCAAACATCTGCGGCCCCAGGTTCTTATCAAAAGTGATCACCCAGTCTGAGTAATCATGTAAATGGGTAAGCAGCACTTTTTCCTTATCATTCAGCCGTAGCCGGGTAGAGGGCACAGACTCTGTAAATTTCGACGCCAATGCGCCGGCAATAAACGTCTGGAGATGGTTAAACAGGCTAACCCCATTGCAGCCGGATGGCTGATGATCGGGCACGCTTTTTTCCTGTATATACCTGTTCCACTTTATCTCATTGCCAGACTCATTTACAACGATCGTGGGCGCCACTATCAGGCCATTCAGATAAAAGTTCCGGTCATGTTTATAGGGTTTGATCAGCTCTACTGTAATAGGGAAGGGGCTGGTTAAGAAACTCAGATGGGACGAGAACTGCGCGGGAGATTTAAGATAATCCAGGATATTGTTGATGGAAAACCGCATCTTAGGGAATAACCTGTTGGATGATGGCTGTGAAAATGCTTCCGCCTCTTCCGTGGTATTCGATTCCGGGTTGATCAGGGTTCTCAGCGCTTCGCCATGTTCAATGATGTTATCATCTCCTTTAAATATCCTCACCTCAAACTTAATATGCTGAAAACTGGTTTCTTTTTCCAGCTCCACCAGCGAGTCCGCAAATACCCCGGCGTCTCCCGCATTAAATAGGTTGATGATCAGTTTGTCGGTATAGGGGTGCTGCGACAGGTAATTCCTGATATGCCTTACCACCAGGCTTTGGTTGATCTCCGTCTCCACATAGTTCTCTTTGGTGATATTGAACAGCTGCCGGAAATAATGTTTCATCTGCCGGGAAACGGAGGTGATCCCATTTTGGGGCTCTTCCGTCAGTACGTTCAGGTACAGGCCCCAGCCATATGCCAGCTCGCCGGAGTAATGGAACGCCTTAAACGTACCCGGCTCAACGAAGATCAGCGGGTTGTTCTCCGGCGTAAGCTGGCCTTCAAATAAGTTGGCCAATCCCTTGGACCAGGATTCCTTATAGCCCGGGTAACCTTGTGTGCGCGTTTCCCATGCCGCAAAAACGTCCATCAGTTCAGTCCACCAGGCTAACCGCAGCGGGTGAAGCGGAGACAGTAAAAATGCCTCCACCGGTTTACCATCCGGCAGTTTTGTTTTAACCTTCACCAGGTCAAGCATCTGTATTGCTGCCAGCAGGTCCTGGATGCTGGGTTGTTCAGCGTCCTGTTTATCGGCTTCCAGGATCTGCAGCTGCAGCCCCGTGGTCCACTCCGTGAGCTTTTGAATATATTCGCTGATCAGGTCCGGGAAATTAAAGATATCAGCCGTTTCTAAAACGCCGTTTCCGGCAGCGTTGGACTGCTGGATCCGGGTATATATGCCGCTCCGGAGGGCGATGATCTCTTTGGGTATAAGGGACGAGATCTCGCTGGCGATGAAGCTCATGGATTCAAATCCTATGGCGGATGAGCTGTTCCTGAGATGCACTTTTATGCATCCAAAACATTCCTTGTTCTTTAGGAACAGGTCTTCTATCATCCGCAATTTGGAAGACAGGTTCACCTGGTAGTTATGCCTGTCTGAATAATTGATATGGAAAGTAGACGTATGTTTTGACGGGTCTGTGATCCATAGGTTGGAGGTTTCGGAGGGCCTGGGCGTTTCCGTTTCTCCCTCTGATTTTATTTTCTCGATCCGGAATTTGAAGAAAGCCTGGAGTATATTGTTCAGTTTGTCCTTCCGCTGGTTTTCTTCCCGTTCGGAATTTTCTTCCACCACATAATCAAAATCGCTGGTGTCGCTGGTAAGTTTATAGTCGAAAGCGCTTTTCAGGGTAGCGCTGTTTTTTTCTTTCGCCTCTTTCCAGGCGGCCTGGATCTTAGGCTCTTTGAAATCATCATCGCTGTTAAGTATATTGCCATGCTCGTCCTCCGCCCATATTTTAAAGAAATAGGAGCCTTCTTCCATCATATTCGGGTTCAGCTCCACGGTAACATCCCGGTAGGGCTTGTTGGATGTGGAGTTCTTGATCTTCCGTACTACCTGCATCTCATCGCCGGCGCCGCCATTCACCGCCATAAGGATCACCTTAAAATAGGCAAGGCCGGAGATCTCTTTAGGGTTTTGACTCATAGAGAATCTTACCCTTACTTTAGTAGAAGTACGCTCCTGCGCTTTAAGCACCTGCCGGCCTTCCTCCTGCGAGAAATCAACGGACCTGATCTCTTCGGCAAAAAGTTTGATATGCCGGAAATCCAGGTCAGGGATCTGCCAGTTGGAAAAATTCAGGTTAGGATAGTGTTGATACACAATGCGGCATATATCGGCTGCACTCCTGGCATTATTTTCAGTCTTCAGGAATGTTACCAGCTCTTTCTGAAGCGAGTTGGATTCCAATGGCAGTTCGGCAATCCGGTCATACAGCGGCTTATGAAAGGTGGCCAGCAGCGTAGTGCTTTTATTGTTGAAGTTCAGTCGGGATCGTATCTTATCGTGCTGCAGCAATAATGCGGCGTCCGGCAACAGGTTCAGGAGATACAGCTGGTTGCCGATGGAGGTTGTTGAATATCCTGTTTGTTCCAGGGAAAGTAAGTAGTTAACAACGTTCACCGGGTCTACCTGCGACATATTAAGCGATCCCAGGATCTCGTTCTTCAGGATGGCGGAAAATTCCAGGGGAATATTATTGATCAGTTGTTCCCTTAGTCTTTGCTCAATGCCCTCCAGGGATATTTCTTTGAATGTAGCATTTCCATAGGAGTCTTCCGCGGATGTGCGGCTATTGGATGGCACCAGCACTAACAGCGGCGCGTCTTGTTTATTCCTTAATTCAATAAGTTTGGTGGCGGTGATAAACCTTTCATCAGCGGTGGATTGTTCGCCAATGATAAAGGTATTGATATTGCTGTATTTGCTCCGGATCAGTTCCCATAGGAATTCCAGCTCATGCAGGCCCAATCCGGTGATCTTCATACAATGGCCTGGAATAGCTTTGCTCAGATCATCATGATACAGCTCCAGTATCAGGTCAATGATCCGTTTATAATAGGTATTTATCTGCGTTGTCTGTTGCATTCCGTTAAGCATTTAGTTCGTAGCGGGGTCTTATTCTTTGAAGTATATAGGCGTCGCTTAGATCGTTATAGAATCCTATTTGCCGGAGTTTTAATTTGAATGCCTCCACATTTTCCTTAAATGCAAGGTGTGTGTTAAGGTTGGCGTCTTTGAACCGCTCTTCAGACAGGCCATTGATGATGAGCCCATACCGTTCCCTGATCTTCTGGATCAGGTCTTCTATGGCCAGCACTTTTGTCTGAAATCCGGCCCCATCCGGCTCAAGGACCAGTATCTGAACAAGTGTTTCCAGTAACCGGGTGCCCATCACATACCTCCTGGGGTGTTTCCTGCTGCGGCCCTGGGCAATAAAACCCCGCTCATTATTCTTTTGAGACAGGTTGTCAAGCAGCTGCATATGATAGCGGAACTGGTAGGCGCTTCTCGCTTTCAGGATCAGTTCAATATAGCGGTCAAAATAGGTGGCCTCATATTTCACAATATCATTTATCGGCGCTTTATCTTCTTCATTCAGGATATTATACAGGTTATCCCACTGGGTCTCAAAGTATATTTCAAAATCCTGTGGTTTGTCCTTCAGGATGCGAAGGGCCTTGGCAAGATGGTCTGAATTGTTTTTGTCCAATTTTAACCTTCTCAGTGCGGCGTTGATCTGGAAAGTGGATTTAATATAATCATACATATTATTGCTCAGCGCCTCCGCATCACCCGCGGAAATACGGGCCACTTTGCTTTCAAAATTATCCGTGGCGTCCACAACTATATTCCAGTCCGCCCTCGCCGCATCAGAACCTGATTCCACCATTTGAGGCAGCGTATAGATCAGTTTCTGCATGTAAATGGAGAGATGGAACGAGGTGAGGGTCTTAAAATAGTCGATCAACACATTCCTGGGTATTAATCGCTTATAGACCAGCAATCTTTTTACATCGTCACAATAAAGCTCAGAAAGCTCATGCAGCAGCGGCCGGATCTGGTTCAGGCTGGAGCTGCTGTCCAGGAAACCTTGTTTAACTTTTTTGATGATGTGCAGCAAGCCCAGGCTGTCCACATCCAGTTCAGATCCGGCAGTGATCTCGCCGGTGGCCTGGTTCCAGCCTTCCATTAAGAACTGTTTTAGCTCTTCCCTTACAGCGGGGTTGGCGTTCAGCATCAGGTAAACCTGGTCGGCTGTATTGTAGTCCCTCGTATTGGCCGCATTTCTAACCCTATAGCTCTCCAGGTGAATGGGTCTTAGGGAAGAGATCTTCTCTTTATCCAGGTTCCCCCTATACACCATGTTTACGAGATTGCTGCGCATCCATAGCTCGGCGGCCTCCGGGTTGCTGCTAAATCCAGTTATAGCGCCTTCTTCCTCCAGTTTGGAGAAAACAACTTTCAATGTTTCCAGGTCCACGAATGAATTGTTCTTTTCCCCGGACCGCTGTTTGGGTCTTATCCCATTGTGCTTCAGGAGCATATAGAGGTTCACCAGCGTATTGTCTATATTTACGGCCTTTGCGTCCGCGGTGAAGATCAGTTCATTGCGGAACGAGGTCTCATCCCTGTTTAATTTTATGCCCATAACTATGCTTGCATTGGTGCTATGTAAAGACGGCTCCCGTCTTTGCTGATCCGGAAAAAATCCATATTGTCACTGGTCACTACTACTTCCTTATAAGTCAGGTTCTCCAACAGGTTTTTGAAAATGATCAATTCCACGAATTTCCCCCTCAGGTCATTTAATGAGGGGCTAAAGCCCTGCTGAATAAAATAAAGCATCTCATAGAGATCAAGGGAAATGGTCAGTTTAATATGCTTTTGCGATCTGTGCCGGAAGGTGAGGCTGTCCGGCGCATATTCCAGGTATTTCACCAGGTGATCGGTCCTGTTCACAAACAGCTCAAAATCGTTGAGATCAAATAACCTGAAAGATTTGCTATAGGGGTCCCGGATATCCGTGGACGCCAGTACCAGGTGGTCCTTATCTATGCCCCGGTTGTCGCATCCTTCATTAAGGGATATCGCTCTTGAAATACTGGATTTGGTATAGGCGCCGTCATCCCCCTGTGCCAGCACCCGTACAAATTTAAAAACGGAGTGGTAGGGCAATCTAAGCAGGTAGGAGGAGAACATGGTTTCGGAGGAATCGGTGGCGGCGGATGCATAACCGTTTTCCACAGAAAGCAGCTGCGATTTTCCTTCAAAATACTGATGGCGGATAAATACTTTCTGGTTGGTGCGGATCCTTTGTATCAGTGCGCTGTCTTGCTCATGTGCCGGCCCCCAGATCTTATTTTGATTGAACTCATCGATCAGGCTTGATCCCCGGTCAGAGAACTCCAGGTAGTCGTTGGACTGATGATGGCTAAAGAACAGGTCACGGTCGCGGTCCGGGATGGCTACCTCGCCAATATCTGTTTCCCGTAGCAGTTTTATGAGCCTGTCCTGGTTGCCCGAGTCGTCAACGGATGGGTTGGTGATATTAAAATAATAATATTGCCAGTAATGCTCCGGTTTTGTCTGGGTGTTGGAGAGCAGCGTTTCAATATCCGCGCATTCATGGTCCCTGGTAAGGGTATACGCAATAAACGAGCGCAGGTCACGCATGGTAATATGCAGCTCCCGTTTAAAACTGGCGGTTCTAAGCAGCCATTCCATCCGCGTAATAACCTCTTCACCTGCGGCAGAGTCATTAAAGGAGGCGACATTATACCGGATAAAACATTTTTTCGCCAAAGCGCAGCTATCACATTTATGCCAGCGCTCTTTATTGGTGAGCGCTTTGATCTGGCTTCTTAACAGGCTGGGCTCCTGGCTGTCCTGGGCGGCTACGGACCGCAGGTTAAGGTTAATGATCATCAAACCGGGCGGCAGCTCATGATGCCCTTCGTTATAAAAATAGTTTTCTATGGTATCATGCAGGAACCTATGTTTATTGGTGGTTTTCAGGAACTCTACCAGGCGCCCTTCATTGATGGCGATGATCCTGCCTTCAGCGGCATTATTATAATCTGACAGATCTGAAAACGGGCTGAAGAAACGTTCCAGCACCTCGTTATTGGCCTGTTGCAGCTCGTCCTGCGATCCGTCATAATTGCTTTCAAACGGCACCCCGCCTATCTTAAACTGTGCGCCGTTTTTATGGTGGTGCAGGCGGAGGTCTTTTATGGAATGATCGTGTTCTATCCGTTTAATAAAAGCCGTTTTACCGTCTCCGGCGTTGCCGGTAATGATCACCAGCTTGTATTTGCCGGCGAGTATATCCGGCAGCAGCTTCTTATCCAGTTTTGACGCGGTGTAGGTAAGCTTATCAAATCCGCTGATGTTTTCGCTCGCCCGGGTGCCAAAGTTCCCCGCTTTGGACTGGCTAAACAGGGAGTTAAGATATTTAATGAAATTCCCCTCATTATCCCGGGTCTTTATGGAAGGCACGGGTATGCCGGGCTCCTGCATGATATCATCTTCCCCAATGGCCAGCAGGGCGTTCAGCATCTCCTGGGCGTTGGGAAACCGCTCCGCCGATCTTGGGTTCACCGCTTTGTTCAGGAATGCGGCAAAAGCGGTGGACAGGCGGGGCTCCCATTCCCGGGGATGGATGGGGGCAATGCTCATGGCCGGCATTTTCTTGGGCGCCCAGGGGTATTGTTTGCACACCAGCTCATAGAGCGTAATGCCCAGGGCAAAAGTATCTGCGGACTTATCCCAGTTCACTTTATAGCCATCGGTAATAAGATCTGGCGCCAGGTAGGGGTTGGTGCCTACAAAGTCCCGGTTATCATCAACAAAAGACGCCACATTAAAGTCTATCAGCACAAAGCGTTTTTCACTGTCCCAGATAATGTTCTGGGGTTTTATATCCCGGTGCAGGATGGGCTTGGCAAGGCGCTGCATGGTGGTGAGCGCGCTGAGGATATCCCTGGCCAGCTGATATACCCTGTAAATGGGCAGCCTGGCGTCCGTTTTTGAGTAGGTACTCAGGTTTTCCCCTTCCAGGAACTCCATCAATGTATAAAATTGTCCGTTGGGCGTTTCGCCATTCCATACAAACCGGACTATATTATGATGACTTAACCCTACCAGGGCATTATATTCATCAATAACGGAACTTGCGTTCACACTTTCATGAAAGAGTTTTAACGCATAATATTTCCCCTGTAACTGGTGTTTCACTTTAAAGACCCTTGAGTACCCGCCATTACCTAAGATCTGATGAATAACATAATCCCCTATCTTATCGCCCACCTTCAGATCATAGGCGCCTATGGAAGACGTTTGAATGATGGGGGGATTTGGTGGGGTAGGAGCGAGGCTATCATTCTCTTTTAAAGATTCTTCGATCAGCATTTCTGCTGCTTCAATGCTTTCAATCCGCTTCAGGTCATCCGTGAGAATGGTTTGGTTGCACAGCTCATCCAGCCATTTGGGCAAAGCCTTGTTAAGGGAAGAGGGTAGTTTATCTATAGACAGCTTTCCACCCATCCTGTCAAGATCATAAGGGGTATTGAATGGTTCTTCGCCCACAAAAAGCCAATAGGCGAGCACCCCCAGCGAATAGATATCAGAGGCGCGGGATGCATTCCCAACCGTTAACTCCAATGGATGATAGGGGGTGGCATTAGATTCGTTGATGGTGGCCATTACCGTATACCCCTGGTGGTTATGATCCGTAAAGTAAGACTTTCCAAAATTCCCCAGATAGGCATAACCGCTGATCACATAGATATTATCCGGGTTAATATCCCGGTGGAAGATGTTTTCCTTATGGGCTTCCTTCAGGGCGGCCATTATATTACGGAGAATGCCGATCTTTTCCTGGAAGGTGAATGTTTTAGACCTGGCCTCCGCCCTTAGGGAATTCTCATCCAGGAAATCAGATATTTCGTAAAACAGGTGGTTCTCTTCATCTATTTTAAACTCCACATTAAGGATAAAAGGTTTTGCCTTGATCTTGTGCAGGGCCTTATACTGGTTCTTTATAACTTCTTCCCGCCGGAGGAGCGCTTGTTGTGAGAGGCCCGCTACCTGTAAAGAGTATTCTTTTACTCTTTTTTGAATAGAGGAGATCACGCCTTTGGGTTTTACCAGGTATTCCGTGAAGTTGGGCTCCTGCTGCAATATTTCTATTATTTCATACCCTGCTACCTCCCGTTTTGCATCCGGCGCTTTTTTGCTGAGGCTACCATCCAGGTATTTTACAATATCCCTGTAAATGTCTGCAATATCATTTTCTGTTTTACCCACATTTGCGGGGTCTGTCAGAAAGCTGATCAGCTGCTCATTGAGCTGGAAACTGAGCCGGCCGGCTTCCTGCCATAAGGACGGGGTAAACGTGTTTGGATAAGACAGCGTGACCATGTTTTGGATCCATGCCCTCCCCCAGGAGGAATCCTGCTCTCTGAGCCGGGTGGTTAAGACGGCTGTTTTTTGCCTCCCGGTCTTCAACGGGTTTTGGCGCTGGCGGTCATTTATATACCAATAGTTGTCATCTCCCTCTATACGGCCTTTCCAGTCCTTATTCTCTATATTATAAATGGCATGCGGGCTAACGACCAACAGGTCATACTCCCAATACTGAATACGGTTGTTACGGGGATTGGTGGAGGCGATCTCCACATTAGGCACCAGGTAAAAGCTGTCCGGGAGGTTTACCTCCAGGTAATCAAGCAGGCGCTTTTCTCCGGCATTTACAACCGATTCAAAATAGGGGGGCTTTATGATCCTTGCCATAACGCGGTGTTGTTGATTGTTTTGGTTAGTTTTATACGTGGTTCCTATATAGTAATAATGATCGCTGAAAACCCTGTTTTCACATGAGATTCACATAACGGGAAGTTTACATTCGCTTGCCTGGAGATAAAATCGTATTAAATTCTTTGTGTAAAGAGTTCCGAAGTAGATCTGCGGCGAGGTTTTTTGAGTTCGAAGCGTAACGTGAACATAATATGAGCGATTGGTTTACGTGGTCAGTTCCTTATTCTCTTTAACTATCACTGTACTCCTGAAAAGTGTGGAACAAGACGCGGCAGCAAGGATACAATTATTTGGGGGACTTAAATGTGAATTAGTTGTTAACGCGGTGAGGTTGGGGAAGCTTATTAAAGTTCAGACGGAGGTATTTTGCTGCCCGTGAATCCGTATTGGATACTCAATCGTATATATAGTCAGGTAAAAATTTTATATATGACCAACAGACACCTATGTCTACTAACTTTGAGCATACGGGAAAATGACGATTATTTTGGGGGTATAATTTTTAAGCTATGGAAGCTATAGAGAAGTTATTAAATGACACAGAAGCCGCCCTTTTTTTGGGGATTACAAAAGAGTTATTATATGCCTATGTGAGAAATGCTCCTAAGTTGAACCTGGGGCATACCAGGAAATTGGCGTCCAAAGTAATAGCAGGTAAAAATTATTTTGTAGAGAAGGAACTCCTGGAATTTGACGGGTACCTTAAGGAACCCTGGTCGGCCCCGGATCAGATGCGGCCAGCTATTCCTAGGTATATTGAGGATTATCTGAAAACAGAAATACAAGGTAAATGCCCAATCACAGGAAAGGGCTATCCCTTAGAAAACGCTCACATCGTAGGATATGCAGAGTCGCTGAGTCACCATCATCATAATCTGGTGCGTGTTGCAAAGGAAGAACATACTAAGGCCGATAATGCTGTTATTTCAAGGCAGTTACTACGAGAAACAAAAGATAGGCTAATAGAAAGACTGCGCGATCAACTAAGGCGGGATCTGGACGCTGGAACAATGTTTAAAGCCCCTAACCCACATCCGGTATTTATAGGAAGGGAGGAAAAGCTAGCGGAATTGATCGGGGCGATTTCGCTGAAACGGTTCATAGTAATTGAGGGCTTGGGCGGCATCGGCAAAACAGAGTTGTTGCTAAATGCGTTGAAAAGTATACCTGCTGATTGCCACGTCTTATGGATTGATGTTGAAACAGTGAACAATGTTAATGATCTGAATATTGTATTAATTAATCAATTATCTCGTTTGACGGGCGAACATATTGGCAGTTCGCTGTTTGAAATCCTTGATAAGCTACAGATAGTCCTTGTATTTGATAGTTTGGAGAAACTGTTGATCCATCAACGGAGCGAGACAGAAGAATTTATCCGGACACTTCTTGCTCAAACCCAGGCGCCAAAGATAATAGCGACTTCCCAGATTGATCTGTCACTTATAGATTATCCCAAAACAATAGTTGCGGTGGATGGCCTGGATGTGCAAAAAAGCCTTCAACTATTAGAGACGTTGATGGTGGGACATGCGGGGATAATTGGGGGGAACCCAAGGTGGTTGCTCGATTTTTGCAGTGGACATCCGCTGTCGTTGAAGCTTGTGGCTTCACTGTTAATTTTCTATAAATCTGAGCCGGAAGTTGTAGCGCAACTGAAAAAGACAGGGGCGCTCAAACGACCTATGTTGAATAAGCATGATAAATCTAATGCGCTTGATCTCTGTCTATCGACCGTTTATGATATATTGACGGAAGAACAGAAGGAGACTTTGCAATATTTGCAAGTATTTATTGGTGGGTTGAACCTAAAGTTAGTAACGCTTCATACTCAGGTGCCGGATTTTTCTACTGCCGTTGCTGTTCTCATGCAATTTTTCTTTGTGGAAGTTAAAGAGGATAGAATATTTGTCGCTAACCCTGTTCGACCTTTTTTAAAAGAAAAAATGTTGGAAACGACAGGTTTTGTTCAGTTAAGAAATGCAGCCATTAATCAGATAGTATGGCAGTGTTGGTTTGTGAGTGAGCGCTTTTCCGGTGGTGGCAATAACGGAAATCTAGCTTTGATATTTAGATGGATTGATGAAGAGCTGCTTAATCTTTTAGAAGGGTTTCGGATAGCACGCGAAGAGATCATTGTTTCCAGAGCAGATCAGGACCAGGAGCAGCGTAATAAATATCTTGTTATCATCCAGCTTATAAATGATTTGTTAGGGAGATATTGTTTTTTAAGAGGATTTTTTGAATATGGAGTAATACTAAATAGGGCGGGGATTCAGGCCAGTTTGGAGCTAGGCGAGTTTGAAGGAGCCGCTAATAATTATTTGGGATTGACGTCGATGCAATCAAGACAGTTTGATATTGAAGGACAGGAGAAGACTATAGATGAGTTAGATGAGCTCGCGCAAAGCACGCAGATCCTTTCAATCCGGATAATGGCCACTAAGGCCCGCGCGAATCTTGAGCGTAATAAAGGTAATCACAAAGCCGCCATTGTCTTGTATGAGGAAGCCCTACGTCTTGTGGAGATAGATAAAAATAATAATGACTCGGAGATGCATGATCATGAGGCGAACTATATAAAGGCCGAAATGGCTATGGCTTATTACCAACTGAAGGAGCCTCAGAAAGCTATTGTCCTGTTTGATGCGATACTCCCTTTTATGGAGGAACATTTTTACAAGGATGATCTATTGGCTAATCTGCATTGTTACGCCAGATGTCTTTATAAGATTGGCCATGAGTTGGAAAGCTTTCCATATTTTTTCAGGACGATTGAGGGCTTTAAAGATATTGGACACGGAGAGTATATCGGCCGTACTATTTGGACTTTGGGAATGTATATTGAAAAGTATCCTGAAATAGCCGTCCATCCATCTTTGGATGAAACGGCGTTTGCGTACGCGCTGGTAGATCTTCGACATTCGATCTTGGAATACATCGTGCGATTTTCTGCAACACAGAGCAACCCAGGGTGTGTTAGGGATGATCCTGGACGGGTTATTGTAAAATTATTCTATATCATGAAGGTAATATGCCTGACGCCATATGGTCGAACCATTTCAGAATGGGCTTGGCTTTTGATAAATGAGTTGGGCCACAGAAAATTAGAATTTAATGATCTTCGCCTGACGTTAAATTTTTGCACCATTCTTGGAATTGTGGAGGATTGGAAAGAGTCCTCCGATAATTTGTCAAAAATGATGGAGGCGATCCTGTTGTGCAGTTTACGGTTAACTGGTGAGAACGGACTGGAAAGTCCGAATCGAATGTTTCAATGGTTAGCCATATGGATGAAGCATGTTGGCCTTGATCCAGCGGTATCCGCCGAAGAATTGTGGGAAAGAGCGAATGTTTTAGAATCTCAGTAGATTTAAATAGAGGATTAGATTGAGATAGGTAGTTTTCCCTTAATCTGTTTTTATTAAGATAATATGATAGCTCAGATAATACAAATGATTGGAGTCGTATAATTATTTACACCAATGAGTCCAGGCCTCCCAGATCATCACCATGGCAAACGTATCCAGTTCGCAGTATCTCAACAGCGCTTTAGAGATCATTTCTCTCTCTTTATCAGTCATTTCTGTAAACTGCATTTTCGCATATGCGATCATTGCGGCGCCGCCGTCAGAAATTTCTCCCTCGTCATCAACCGCGATTGTGTCCAGGGTATCGTTGTTATAGCCGTCAATTATCCTTGGAAGTAGGGCATACGGATTGATAACCTGGCCTTCTTCATCTAGCTTGATCCATGAATGTTTTTTGTAGTTCAGACTCCCGATTGTTTGTCCATATATCGGTTGAGCGTACTTTTCCTTTAGATAATTACTTTCATTTAATACGGCAGGTAATATATCTTTTAAGGAATTTGAGCCTTTGGTGGAGGGATGGTAGTAATATCTCTTTACCAGATCCAGCAGATCAACCATATTCCTGTTACCTTGCCAACTTTCTGCGCTGTCCGCTTTAGATTGAGTAACGGTTTTAATCCATTCCATTAATATGTCCTTATCCTTTTCAGTCGAATTTTGTAGTTGGGTATAAATTGAGTTTAGTATTGAATTCTCATAAGGCCCATATCTCAAAATGGTACCTTCGTCTTTCTCTAACTGGGATTTTAAATTTCTAATGAACTCGAAATTAGGAAAGATACCAGCTTGGGTATTTATCCATTCTCCGGCATGTTCAATAGTTCCATCTTTATTTACCTGGTGATGTGAGAATTGAAAGGCTATTGGCTCATAAGGTCTGCGTCCGGAATTGAAGGGAATTGCAACGGCGGTGGTTTCAAAGTCAATAAAATGAAGTGGGAAAGTCCATTTATCCATTTCGGTCCTCAACCCGTTGGTATCGATGAATTGTTGGTGATCACCTGAGACAGCCTTTTCGAGCTGCAGAGCCTGTCTGTCTACTCTTGATAGCCCGGCTGGAACCTGTTTTTTTGTGGATCTGCTTTCCAGATCCTGCGCTGATATTTGATCCATAAAATATCTTCCGGATTGGATGAATTCATTTGTCTTGCGAAAATACCAGATATCCCATAACAGAGGCCTTTCAAAATCAGCTTCTTGAAATTTAGCAATCGTTGTTAAACATTCGTGTAAGCCTGATTTATGCCCTGACGCTATATCATTTGAAGTGGCGCTGAACTCGCAAGTTTTGCATTGACCCGTAATTGCTGCGTCCATCTTTGTATCGTTGAAATAATGTTTAGAGTAGGAGGCAATTCTGTTATCGAAACTATCGTAGAAGTTATCCGGTAATATTTTAGACGTTAATATGCTATTGACGATATCGTCCACATTTAATTCAATCAATATCTTTTGTCCTAAATCGGCAGCGTTTTCTGTTTTGCGCACGATTACCCGGGTTCTTCCATCACTTTTTGATAGTAAGAACATTTGGTTTAGGCCATCGATGGAAGCATTTTTACTTTTGTCAACCAGGCAAAGAAAAGCGGTCACATTAAATTGGGGGAACGATTTGGTAGCTACATACTTTTGGAAAGCTATATCATAAATATAAGACTTCCATTTGGAGCTGATCGAACCTTTCGATGTCGTGATGCTATCGGTATCGGGATCATAGGATTTGGATTTAACTTCAATTAAGTGCAGAGTATTACCTTCTTTTATTACGATATCGGCCCTGATATAAAGATTTTCAAATCGGAAAGCAGCCTCAAAAATTACTATATTCTCCTGTTGTAATAACTCATTTGTGATCCTGAGGCACTCTTCGTGATCAGGGGCCTCAGCGTTTTGCCCGTTTGGATAGTATAGTTTGGCCAGTTCCCCTACTTGAAAACCTCCTTCGGCTAAGGCCTGAAGAAAAGTATCATTTAGCTTTTTATTTACATATTCTTGCTTGTTTGTGTAATAAAGTTTGGCCGGGCATTCGAGGGCCAGCTTGAAACGGCTTTTTGTTAGGTGTCTGGGATCGTTAGGCATGCTTTTCGTTTGAGTAATTAGTCAATAGTAGGGAATGAAATACCCTTTATTTTTCTAAATAGTTCGACGGCATATAGATCTGTCATCCCGGATATAAAATCCAGAACACTTTGGATATTCGAATAAGTATCGGGAGTTTTACTTTTAAATTGAGGCGGTATTAACTTGACGAGCTTTTCATAATAATGAGTATTGTTGTTAATCAGAGCGGGTATAAACTCCTCTAACAGCCCGCCGATAACCTTGTAGCCGGCTACTTCAATTTGTACAACAGAGGAATAGTTGTAGATCTTTTCCCTCGATATTTTGCATATATTATCCCATATTGGCTGTAATGTTGGTTTTAAATCTTCAGTTAGTGATTTATTGTATTCGCTTTGAAGTATTACATTTTGATTATCAAAGAATTTTTCGGAACAATCCAAAACAAGGGAGTTAATGGCCTTTGCTCTTAAAAGGCTGACCTTTGCGTCAAGGTCTTCGATGTTATCTAGTCTGTTCCTTAATTTGTCATCCTCGCATAGAGGAAACAATAACTCTTCGACCTGAGGATATGTCAATATTTTTAATCGATGGGCGTCCTCCAGATCAATTATTGTGTAACAAATGTCATCCGCTGCTTCTACCAGATATACCAGTGGGTGGCGCTTGTAAATCAAGGGGATTTCCTGTGTTCTTGTTAAGCCCAGTTCTGCCGCTATCTTTTCGAACGACTTTTCTTCGGACTGAAAGAAGCCGTATTTTTTTCTGTTTATTTTTGTTTTGTCGTGACCCGCAATTGATGAACATGGATATTTAACGATTGATGCGAGCGTAGAATAGGTTAAGCAGAATGCCCCATACCCTTTTCCGATATATGGATGAGTGAGCATTCTGAATGCATTTGCATTTCCTTCAAAATGAGTGAGGTCATTCCATTGTTTATCGGTTAAGGTATTTTGGTATTTTTTGCCATCACCATCCGTAAAGTACCTTGAGATCGCTGCTTCTCCAGAGTGTCCAAAGGCAGGGTTTCCCAGGTCATGGGCGAGGCACGCGGCTGCAACAATATTTCCTATCTCGCTCATGAATTGAACTGACTCATCGACTTTAGGGTCCCTGGTTTTTATCTTATTGTAAAAGATGTTTCCTAAGGATCGTCCAACGCTTGCCACTTCCAGGCTATGTGTCAATCTATTATGAACGAATATGCTTCCGGGGAGTGGGAAAACTTGCGTTTTATTCTGCAATCTCCGGAAAGGGGAGGAGAATATTAACCTGTCGTAATCTCTTGTGAAATTTGATCTGGCTTCATTATGATCCTCGCTGTAATTGGCCTCATTTCCCCAACGTTTGGCTGATAGTAATTTTTCCCATTTCATTTTAAATCAGATTTCTTGTTGTAATCCCAATGCTTGTTTTATGGAATACGTTTTGTAGATCCCGGATAGAAAAATCAATACGACGCTGTCGCTGGATCAGGATACGTCAATATTGTTCTAAAGGGGAGTGGGCTGCAAGGAAGGCTTGAGCTTTTTTGAATGACGGCAAATAACCGCCGGAGCATCCAGACATGAGTTTGTTTAAGTATTTATTCAGTTGGTATTAAGATGCTGTAATTATCACCTAATATATTTGATGATAGGGTGCTGTCTAAAGCAATATCGTTCGCGACCAATGGCGCGTGGCTGAGACGGTTTATTCTTTTAATTGTATTAATAACATATCGGGCAAATTATGTTTTTGATACCTATACGAAAAGATTGTTGTTATCACGGCTAATAACGCAAAAAATAGGAGTGAGTACCATTATGAGTCGGGTGATTGCTTAATTTCAGTATAAGTTTCAACAAGTGCTGTAGTACTGGATTTAATACCACTGCTTGCAGGTTATTTGTTTTTAAGAAAATTATATATGCTATATGAACATAAATTGAAATTGAATTAAATATGAATTCGTTGCTGGTCTGCGGTATTTCACTCGCTTATTTAAGTAGGTGTTATGTTAGCCAATCACCCATCGCCACTTTATTTTAAATATAAAAAACCGTATTATTGGAAGCATCGTATATTAATCTACAGGCCAAAAGAAACATGTGAATGCGGCGCCTAATCCCCAAATTCAGTATAATAGCCATTCTGGCTTTTCTAACAGCAATTCCACTAACAGCGCAATCACAGGTTATTCCTCCTGGTGAGCGGACAATTACATACACAGCCCGGAAAATAAGGATAAAAGACTTCTTCGAGACGGTTTGGGAACAAACCAGGTTACAGGCATTCTACAATGATGAACAGTTGGATAGCTATGAAATCATCTCCGTTGACTTCAAAAATGTTCCCCTCGACAAGGCATTAGCATGGCTTTTAAATAAAAGACGGTTAACATGGTCCTATCGCAGAGGAACGTTTGTGATCTTTCCTATAAAAAAGAATAGTGATACCGCCCTTAGTAGAATTATAGTAGCGGCTAATACCCGGTCTGTTACCGGTATTGTCTGTGACGAGAAGATGCGGCCATTACCTGGCGTTTCGGTATTTACCGATACCATCGGCAGCGTAACCGATGCAAACGGAAGATTCAAATTGGCGGATATGAAACGAGGTAGTATCCTGCAGGTGAGAAAATCTGGTTACAAGCCAATGCTGCTTTCTTCCTATGCAGATTCCATCAGCATTCAATTGATTGCCCTGGTGGCGCCCCTGAAGTTGATAGATGTAAGTGGTACGCAACAGCGCCAGTTGACCGCTTCTATAAGCGGCGTAAGCGAAAAGGATATAGAGACCCAGCCCGCCAGTAATGTGTTAAGTATAATACAAGGTAGGGTATCTGGGCTTTATATTAACCAAACAACTGGTTTACCAGGTGGCGGATATAATATCCGCTTAAGGGGCAGGAATAGTATTGAAAGCATTACTGATCCATTAATTTTGATAGATGGGGTGCCGTTGCCGCCTCTTCTGACGAATAACTTTTTTGAAAAGCAAAAGACGATACTCCAGCAAGATGTGCAATTGATCCCGCTTGCCAATATTGCTTCCAGTCCGTTAAATCTGCTTTCCATCCACGATATCGCAAGTATAGAGGTGTTGAAAGATGCTGATGCTACTGCATTATACGGAACTAAAGGCGCTAATGGTGTTATTCTTATAATTAGTAAGACGCCGGCGCCCGGAGAACAGTCGCTTACGGTAAATATCTATTCCGGGATAGGACAAGCCACCAGGTTCCTGCGGCTCCTGGATAGTAAACAGTATACAGAAATGAGGCGGCAGGCAATTAGAAATGACGGCAGGGCTGCTTCCACGATCAGTGATTACGACATTTTGCTTTGGGATACTACTAAGTATACAGATTGGCAGAGAAGGATGATCGGAGGAACTGCTCATATTACAGATGCCAGTCTGGAAATTAAGGGCAGCCGGAGGCAGCTGTTCTGGCGGTTGAGCGGGTTATACAGAGCAGAAAGTACGGTGTACCCGTCTTCCCAATTTAATTACAGGAAAGGGAGTGGAAGGGCGCAACTCAATTATAGCGACAAAAAAGGAAAAATAAAGACGGCTGCCTCGGTAAGTTATGTAGCAGATAGGAATATATTACCGGCGGTAGACGTGACGTCCTTTTCAACCACCCCTCCAACAACACCGGAGTTGTATGCCGGTGGAAAGCTGAACTTCGCGAATGATTTTGGGAATAATCCATATGTTAATTTTTTACAGAAATCGACGGAAAAGTCCAGCATCGGGCAGGGATTCATAAGAAATACATATGCACCTGCGGCAGGATGGCTGATCAACGCTGCATTCGGCTTTAATTACATGAAGAACCGGCAAGTGCAGGTATATCCAATGAGCTCGTTTAATCCGAAGGATAGCATGACCGCATATTCCAATTTTTTGGATAACCGCTATCAGACAACAATGTTCGATGCAAGCACTCAATGGAAAAAACAGTTTAACAATACCCGCGTTAGTGTGCTGTTCGGTACCAGGTTATTCTGGGAGCATATGCAGCAGGAAGGTGTGCAGGAGTATTTCGCAAATGATGCTTCCCTCTATGGTAGATCCGGCGCAATTGGAACCCTGGAGCTTTTTAAACCGGATAGTAATTTTCGTGCTGGATCTATTTATGCGAGGGCGGAGGTAAAAAGGAACGATAAATATATAGTAACGTTTACCGCAAGCAGGGACAATTCGAACAGGATAAATAATCAGAACTATAGCGCCGTATATGGGACCGTAGGCGCTGCCTGGGTATTTAGCAGGGAACGTTGGTTCAATGATAGCAGTTTCTTTAGCTACGGGCGGCTTCATGGCAGTTGGGGGTATTCAGGAAATGATCAGTACCGGGAGAGGGCGGATACCAGTAAACAAATAGTGCTAATGGATCTTCTGGCCGGCTTTGGGAATTCACTTGCACGCGCCCCTCATGCGGAGAAAATCCGCAAAGCGGAAATTGCCGTTGAAATGGGCTTTTTAGATGATAAGCTGACCGGGACTATTTGCTACTATAATAATAGGAGCTGGGACCAACTGTTAACTGCCGTGTATTCAAATGCCCTCAATGTCGGTATTCCCGTTAATTATCCGGCAGTTATCGTAAATAGAGGGGTGGAAGTGGATGTGGCGGCTCAATGGTTCCGTTCTGGCCCCTTAAGGATCAATAGCTCCATCAACATATCTTTCCCTGACACCAAACTTTTAGATTTTCCGCATATTGAAGAGCAGGATTATCGGAATTTTTACCGTATTGGAGCGCCGCTGGATGTAGCGCTTACCTATGGAATGGAGGGGGTAGATGCCGGCGCCGGCTTATACAAATTTGCATATGGTGGCAGTGATCCGCAAGTTATTCAAAAAAGACCTTATGCTAAAAGCCTGGTTCCCGTGTTCTATGGCGGATTTCAAAATAACATCGTCTATAAAGGATTTCAATTGGATCTCCTGTTCAGGTTTGCCCGGCAGAATAATTACAACGCTGACTTTGGATTAGCGCCGGAGGCCCCCGGAACAATGTATAATCAGCCGGTAACAGTCCTGGATAGATGGCAGGAGGGGGGAGATAATGTTCCGGTTCAAAGGTATACCACCAACACAGGAACAGTGGCGGGACGGCTTTATAAATTTGCGCTATTAAGCGATAAGCGGATAGCAGCGGTGAACTATCTGCGGCTGCAAAGCCTGATGTTAGGGTATCAATGGTCAGATAGGCTTTTAAAGAGGATGAAGATCAGCAGCTGCAGGCTATATTTACAGGGCGTAAATCTTTTCACTATAACAAATTACAAGGGGAGGGACCCGGAACTAATTACCGATGAGGATATCTACCCTTCGCTAAGGGTCATGACAGCGGGGATCCAGCTCAGTCTTTAGGATCAGAAGGAAATCACTAACCGTTTCACAGGCGCTATTTAATCTTTGGCTACTTCAGTTTTTACTCTTTCCGGGACGGACAAGGCGCCGTATAGGCTAAGCCTGATGTTCGTTGTGGTATTTGAATGATGCAGATAGCATGTGTTATCTTTTATTTTCTAATACTTAAAACCTTGGAGTATGAAAAATGTAAAAATCAGAGTATTAATCGTGTGTCTTATGGTTGCTGGTATTTCGGCAACGGTCAAATTGCAAGCCAAAGTATTCCTGCAGGGGCGGTACAAACAGAGTAACCTGGGCGCGGCGTGTTTCCCCTTTACCACGCTTCCCGATGTTTGCGGCCCTTCAGTAACGGGTACTGTCTGTACTACGGCTTTTGGAGCGGCCACCCGCACCTGGTACCAGGATGCGTGCCAAACGCCCTATTACCGGTTGCCTTGAAGCAGGAAAAAATGACCGGGGCAGTGTTCCCCGGTCATTTTTTTTGACAGCCGCGGTAGCAGCAGGTATTGGTATCCTTGCGGAACGCACGGCTATTTCCTCCTTACCTTGAAATATGAATGGTGCCCGATGGATCTTTATAATATCTTAGGCCAGTGGGCTGGGTCAGATAATCAAGGAACTGGACAAGCGATATTTTATCCGGGGCGCGGACGCCACTGGCACGCATTTCCTGGATGTTGACCTCATCAAAGACTATATGTACTCCATAATCCTTTTCAGCTTCCTCCATTATATCTTTAAATGATGTACCGGAGAACCGCTGTTCTATCCTCTGTACCGGTGCTGCTTTTTTATTAAGATAGAAGTATCCATATACGGAAATACCGAGTAATAGGAGTGCGAATATTATTATCGGGTAATTTGTTGTAACGGCCCGTTTGCGTCCAAGATTGAGCCGCGGCTCTGGAAATTGGCGTGTGTAAACTTTATACCAATATTCCGCCTCATCGTTTGTGGCTATCAGCTCGATTAAATAGTGGTCCTCTTCGTCTATTGTAAAGCCAAGTTGCTTCTTCTCCAGCAGGTCAAGGAATATCTTGACGTTGAAATTTTCTCTTCCCATCATTGATTTAGATTATTATTTAGTGGTTGGTTAATACGAAAGTGTGCACAGCTATGGAGCGCTTCTGTGTCCCGTGAGCGTTAAAAGTCCGGCGTGCGGTAGATAGCCGTGTGCATCAGGCGTATATTAACAGTGAGCATCGTTAGGCTGGTTCGATGTGCCACGGCATTTGCTTTTCATTTTTCAGTAAGTGAGCATGCACAGATTTTTATGGTGATGAGATATGGTACCATAACATTTGCAAATTTGACGGCCAACTAATCGAACGGCCATAAACATTTAGTATCATTCTAATAAAATATACTGGAAAATGAGAACGTCCGTACCATCCCTGTTTTGTCAATGCGACGTCATGGCGTAATTTGTTAATATGATAAATGTCTGTAAGGTCAACCATGCGTACCAATTTTCCCCCAGGACATGATCTGGAACCATGACCTGGGGGAGCAGTATTATGGCAATTAATATGAGATATGAATTACTCCCAACGAATCTGTATAATACCTCAGATCGTAGGGGTAAGTTGAATTGTATAGAAAATCGTCCAGTCGTATATCACTCTCAAACTCAAACCCGCCACTTACAGGTATGTCTCCGATCTGAGGCTGGTCCAGGACGATGGTCTTGCCATATTGCTTGCTGGCTTTTGTTACGAGATCTTTTAACGGCGTGCCGTAAAATCCGTGCTCTGATTTACGTGCAGGCGTAGGGTCTTTCGTAACGAGATGAATCGCATATAATAATACACAGAATAGTAACAAGGAAACAATGGATGCTACAATACGCTTCATTTGCCTGCGTTTCGGCTCACATTCGATCTTAAACTGTGCATTTGGATATCTGTCTCTGATTTTGTAATACCATGCTCGCACTTCCTTTATCTTGATAAGTTCACTTAAACGGCAGTTCTCTTCTTCGGTGGCGATTCCCATGTTGTTCTTAAAGAGCAGTTGTTCAAATTCTTCAATTAGTGCGCTGATGTCGCTTTCTTGCCATTTCTTTTTCATAAAAATTATTGGTTTATCTATTCTATAATTATTGGCTGATTTGTAGCGTGTTGTTAGTCTTCCCATCTGTACAGTTTGATTTTATTGGTTGTCCATAATATTTATAGGGTGTATCACCATCGTTTTTGGAAATAAACAGGAAATAGGCAGGGTGTCGCCTGCGCATATTCGTGTGGAATTTCACTAATGGTGGTTTTATATATGAGTATCTATGTGGATACCTTGCTGATCGGCTATATATGACACGAATCTCCCTGATATATATGCTGTAAGCTTACAGGCTTTAGGATATTATCGCCTGGGACATACGCTGTATGTCTAAGTTGGCGCCAGGAACCGACCATTCTTACAGATAAAAAGGGAATCTTGAGGATAGGGGCATAATGGTCCTTTGTTAATATTCTCAGCATTACATATAAATTTCAACGGCGACGGAATAGTTTTCTCTTGATTATGGGGTGAAATAATATGATTATTATAATTTCATCTTATAAGAGATGAAATCATATGCAATGTTAGGTAACTAATAACTGTTAGTAGTGAACGCTTCGTTAATAATTGTATTATTATTTTATTTGTTTTCATTTTCACCTATTTCCAGCTCCTAAATTTCGATTGCTAGAGATGAACGCAGGTAGGTTTAATAGTGGCCAGATATTGCACCATCGTTTTTTTGGGTGTTTCCCACCAAAGATCTGAACGATCATAGTTTCAATTTCTTTCTAATAACACTATACGCAAATTTAAACCGGTTGTACTACTAATAACGGCTCTTTATTTGGTTAATAATTTTGGTATACCTAAGTTGGTTAATATTACAATGGTATTTAGGCCGGTCATTGCAGCTGCAGGCGGAGGTGGAAAGTTGCATAGGCATTAGGTGATTGCCATCGGGAGTTGGACCAAAGAATGGAAGATGCTGTAGACTTGCAGGCTTCGGATAAAGAGCTGGCAGAAATAAATGATGGTCATTTCATAGATCCGACCAGCCGTGAAACCCGTTTCCCACCGCGGAGTAATTTACTGCTCAGGTGGTGAAGCACGGTGTACATCGTCCTTCATCAGATATGATAACATGAGATGGGAAATAATCCTTTTGCCTGTCCGCGGTGGTCGTCTGGTGGCCGGGAAAACACCGCAGTTGACTCAATTTTGCACCGCAATTGACCTGATTGTCCACCGGGAGATGAAAATATTAAACGACCTTTATATTGTAATCATTAACGGCTGGCTTATGGGTATCACCTAATATATTATGCCTTGGTTAGTATAAGACGTGCCTTTACCGGAATATTGCATAGGAAGAATTTGTGATATGATTATGATGACCATTTACTGCCTTTACCGGTAGGTGCAGTTTATGGACTTTACTGCACTGAATTTACATACTGCTTTTTTCATTTTTATTGCCGTGCTGCGTCCTGAGGCCAGTTCAGAAGAGGAGTAGGGAGTGGTACGGCATCTTACCTTAACTAATTTGTTTTTATGGAAACAGTTTGAGTCAACGCCAGCCCCAATGCCGGTAAAGATGGAGGCTAATGGGCATGGAAATGCTCAGTGGATGATCGGTGCCAATGGATGGGAGCGGGCTTTTAACAGGGTGCTTGCCTTTATCCGGGGCATTACTGGCAATAACAGGCGAAATATTGATAATAATCCTTAAGTATCTAATCAGATCAATCTATGGATCTGGCTATATAGAATCAGAATGGGCCGAAAGGCCCTTTTTCATTGTATCTAAAGATCTCCACCCTTACCGCTCCTGCCACCAACGGCAGCCAGTAAGCTTTTTTATCGTTGGATAGCCAAGTATTGATAAAATCTTTAAACTATAAAAGGCCCTCTGCCAGAAGACAGAGCTAGCCAACAAGCATCCAAAGGTAATCATACCTTGCCGGGATGTGCGTTATTATCAGTTTACTGTCGGTTTTCATTGATCAGGGAGTGTCTTACTGTTTTTCTAGTCTCGTTTGACTAAGTTACGGAGACGTGGTGCTAGGCGATTGCAGCGGAGTTTTTATCCTCCCACGATAGGAAGGTATCAATATAAGTATATAATAACAGGCTGGCGATGACGGTAGAAACAAAACATGCTATAACCTGGCGCCATGCATTTAAGTTTTAATGAAGGAGTTTGTAGTGTACGGATTAATAGCAATGCAGAACCAATTATCTATACTGTCGCCAGATTTTATGCCAATTGCATAGTGGGTTTTAATATATGTGTATGACAAGCTTAATATGTAACGAGCTATTCTATTGGCACGGATTTATTTTTTACAACAATGTCATCCCCGGTGAATTCGCTATATCTGATGATCACATTCCCGGATATATTTATATCGGTTTCGATTGGTTTAATGCCTTGCTCCCATTGGTTGCAGTGCGTGGAAAAGGACGGGACCGCATTCAACCAGTTGTCATCTTTATAGGTAAATACGTGATACTGCCTCCAACAGCTAGTGAACCATCCCGGTAAAAAGCCTAATTCATCTCTTCCGTCCCCGTTAAGATCCCCTACATTGCTTACCATGCCTCCCAGACTATTTTCAATTTTTATTCCGGGAAGATTTGTATCTGAGAACTGTAAATAGGTGGTGCAATCTCCAACGCAATCCATCCCGGTGTCGTCTTCCTTCGGTGGAACTACGGATACGGATTCAGTTTGGCCATCTCCATTGAAGTCTCCTTTTACCTCACCTTGTGTTAAGGCCTGCTTTTTTTTAGCTAGATTTTTATCTGTTGTTAAGTCGCCCTCTGTAATGATCTTCCAATCATATCCCACCTTCCGGAATATCAGGTATGCAGCATATTCTTTATCTAGCTCTTCATTTATAGTGACATGTTTTGTAAACAAGCATTTCACGTCTCCATTTTCCTGTAGTTCAGTTTGTACACCACCATTAATCTGCTGATTAAAGTACCTGTATTTCTTCAATAGCGAAAGTTTGCTTTCAATACAGGTATTTTTGTCCGATTGTGTGCCATACAAAAGAACAGAATTGTCAAAAAGCACAAAAAAAAGGCTTATGTCCCTTGTGTTATGAGCTTTGTTCCAATCGTCTACTAATTTTACAAAATCAGGGGCGGGCGTGGTTGGATGGTCGGAGACGGCTGGGGGAGGAGTATTGGAGGCGCTGGGTTGCCTATTCAGGAATACACCCAATATGATAATGGCAATTACAATTGATACGCAGGTAACTATCACATAGCTCCCCCCGTTATCTTGAGAGGCGGCCTCCGATTGCGTGACCTCCTCTTGGGCACGCCTATTTTGCTCGGCCTCTTCTTTGAGACGCTGCTCTTTCCTTGTATAGTCGTTTCTAAGGTCTTGCTCCCGCTTCCTAAACTCCTCTTCGAACTTTCTTTTTAATGCCTCTTCGAATCTTTTCAAATCGTCGCTATTTACCTTTGAGGAGTTAAATTGTCTTAGCTTCTCGTCATATAGCCTCCTCCTGGCGGCATTGGATAGAGTCTCATAAGCTTCCTGTACAGCTTTAAATCTTTCCTCAAAAAACGATTCTCCATTGTTTTTGTCAGGATGGAATTTTTGGGAGAGTTTTCTGTAGGCAGATTTAATTTCTGTTTCGGTTGCTGTGGATTCGATTCCCAGGATGTAATAATAGTCTCTCATAGACGTATAGGTATATTGTCCGCTTAATTAGGTTGCGGTAAATTTACTAAATATTATAATGTCTTCAGAATTAAGTTAGTATCAGTTAGAGACATCGCGCAGACCGGTGGACATAACATGGCTTGGTACATCGGCATAATCATGAGGAGTAATATCGCTGATAGGGGATTTAATGGGTATGGAATGGTAGAACGGCGTCAAATTATTTCTCTTGCTAAGATTTTGCTTGTCAACCCACCATTCATTTGGTTAATTCATAAATAAGTGTAATTTTGAGTAAGGACAATACTTCTATTTGTCGTCCAAGTTCAATTTTACCCGTGTCATTATTTGCAAAGCCAGAAACACCTATACCGGTGCGATAGTGTATTCCATAAACTCAAAATTACAATAACCATTTAAGCTAACCATGAGCAGTACCTGCTTATAAATCAAAAAAAACTTATCTCTTGTGCATCCTGTTGAATCAGCAACGGGAGGAAAATTTGCTATATATGGATATATCACCAGACAAACAAAATATTGATACCTTATTCGCGAGCACTACTTACTATATTGATTTTTATCAACGTGAGTATAAATGGAATAGGGATCCTGTCGAGCGGCTTTTAGATGATATTTTCTTCAAATTCAATCTTGAATATTCATCTAGAGAGCACGAAGAGTTAATTCCATCAAAAGAGGTGGTAACGGCTTACTATCCGTGGTATTATCTAAATACCTATGTGACAAATGTTATTGAAGGAAAAGTATACGTAGTTGATGGGCAACAGAGATTAACTACGTTAACACTGATTTTGTTGAAGTTGTACCATATGACTAAACAATACGATTCTGAATTAATGCCATGGGTTGAAAGGAAGATAATTGGATATTCTGGTCCGAAAAAGGAGTTCTGGATGAATCATGTAAAACATATTTCAACTCTGGAAGGATTGCTTAAAAGCGATGAGGATTTAAAGAAAATACCTGCTAAGTCGGGTTTAGGAGCAGAGAATATACTTGCCAACTACGCTGTTATTTCCAAGTGGTTGGACGATGATATAAGATCAAAACAAAAACTTGAAACGTTCATATTTTATTTCCTGTATAGACTTGTGCTGATTAATCTAACAGTAGAGCAAACAAACGTTCCAATGGTTTTTGAGGTGATTAACGATCGTGGTGTGAAGCTAAAACCCTACGAAATATTGAAAGGGAAATTACTTGGATTGGTGGATAAGATCGATCTTGATAGATTGGCACTTAATGAATTATGGGAGGCAAAGGTGCAAGCGATAAATTTACAAAATGAAAATGAAATTGATTTTTTCTTTTGGTCGTTTATTAGGGCAAGGTATACTGACAATAAGGCTGACTTTAATAAAGTTTCCGAGAGTAATTATCATAGAGTTATTTTTACTGATGACTTTAACAAAAAGTTAAAATTAAAGAATAACCCTGGTGCCATTAAGCATTTTTTGCAAAACGAATTTACCTATTATAGTGATCTATATATTAGAATATTAACAGCTTACAATCAGCTGGATCCTAAGTATCCCCATGTCTACTACAATCAGCTGAATGATCAAGATACGCAGTTTATGCTCTTTATGTCCTGTTGTCGACTAAATGATGAACAAGAAGAAGAGAAGATAATGACCATATCAGCAGAAATGGACAGGCTTTTTTCACTATTGAGGTTACAACGAGCATATGATAGTAATAGGTTCAACGATATTGTATGGGAAATAATTATTAAAATAAGGGACGCGGATGTAACTGCTTATCGGTACATTTTTGATACGTATTTGATTAAAGAACTTAACTATCATAACGAAGTAAATACGATAGATAAGGCTTTCTCTTATCTATATTTTAAAGATATTACCGGTAAAGATTTGCCTAGTCGATTTTTGCGGTATTTCTACGCGCGGATCGAAGAATTTCTTGCAGTTGGAATGAAATTGAAAATGAAGCACACATTTAGTGATCTCGTGACCAAAACTGGCTCGGTAAACGGGTTTCATATTGAGCATATTATCGCTGATAACGACGAAAACTTCGCTCTTTTTGATGAAGACGAGGAGCTGTTTTATAGAGAACGTAATAGACTGGGTGGGCTGTTGTTGCTAAAGGGACGGGACAATCAATCGAGCAATGATGAAGTTTACACGAATAAACTGAGGTCTTATGCTAATACGCTGTATTGGAACGAGACGTTGAGAGCAGATACTTATAAATCGAAGCTTGATTTATTAGAGCTGATTAGAGCGCATCAGCTTAATATGCGTGCTATACCGTCTAAATTTGGCCCTGATGAGATTGAGGAGAGGCACAAGTTGTTGGCTCAAATCGTTCAAATTATATGGAACTAGTATCTTTCACGTCAGGGCGATCAGCAATCAAAGAAGTCAATTATTAATCGATTTGAATGTACTGTTCAAACAGATTTGTTGTATTGGAACGATTAGATTGGAGATTCCTCAAAATAAACGTATTAATATTCTTCGTTGAAGTACTTGCTAATAATGCATGTTTTGTATTTGTGTTAAACAAAGAAAGAAATAGGTCAGGAAACGAGCTGTCGGCAAAATATACTAAACTTACTCAAAAGGTGATAGCCGAGGTGATAATAATGTTATGGTGATACAAATCTAATCCCATAGGCTGCGCGATGCTAGTCCGTTAATTTTGTGTATTCATTAAATATATTTCCATGTTAAAGAAGCAAGCTTACCTTAATGACTTAACTGATGAACAAGTTCTGGAAGAATTTGTAAAACGGTTTCAATGCGATGCTGCAGTTCTCATATATCTCGAATCGTCGTCGGAATTTGGCCTCGGCAGATGGCGTAATTCCGATGGTCGTCGCTGGGTAAAGGACATATTTGCAGCCGTAAAAAGTGGGGTGTCACTCAACAGCCTCGGAAAAAGAGTGGTGGATGACGTTACTGCCTCCACCCATAGCTAAGCTATATATTTAAAGTAGTTATAATAAACATTAATTAATATAATATGACAGCAAAAGGCGGTGGCCGCAGTAACTATCAGCGCGATGCCGAACCCTACTCTCAATACACGAACCCAATAACACGGTCAGCATCTGAATTAAATGGAAATGCCAATGGAGATGACTGCGATGGATTAGTTCTGAATACACTTATCCAAAATGTCAAACCAGGAGTAAGAAAGGTGAATGTTGGAGACCGTCTCTCTGTGCGACTGGGGCTGAAGAACAGTATATCTGTTTATAATCTAGAGGATGAGATTTGTGGCGATCTGATTCTGGCAGAATCGGAAGAGGTAGTTAAATGCCTTAAAAAGGGAAAAGTCTTCATTGCCCTTGTCAAGAATAAACGAGGAAATACTTGCGAGGTTGTAGTTAAACCTCAAAAATAGCTATTTATGTTTAAAATTTTAGGAGGTACGTACCTAGAACTTTGTATCGAGCCCCAATACCGTGAATTGTACGGTTCGGGGTTGAGGGCGGCCGTGGCATTGTCAAACACCGGTAAGAAAATATCGTTTACAAGCTGTATTGGCAAAGACAAATATGATGCTGCTAAAAGTATATGCGATAATTTTAATATTGTGTCAAATTTTAAGCTTATTGAGGAGACAGTCTCGTTCCATTACTATCATCCATTATCTTCACCTATTTTTCAATCTTCCATATTTGACCGCCCAAAAGTAAGTTTGCCAGATATCGATGCGGAAAATATTCTTTATTACGGAATGATAGAGGCAACCGCCAAGGTTTCTTGCGACTTTGCAGTTTATGATGCCCAAAATAGTATAGGGTTCAGAGAAACTGAATCTACTGCAGAACATTTGGCAATTTTGGTTAATCAGAATGAAGCGCGTTTGATATCTGGACTTAAAGACAGTGTGGACCTGGAGCAAATAGGAAGAAGCCTCTTGGAAAGCCAGGGAGCGGAGGTGGTTGTCATAAAAAATGGATCAAGTGGAGCGTTAGTCATAGAAGACAGTGGAATTCATAAAATACCGGTTTTTGCTACATCAGCTGTTTGGCCTATTGGATCAGGTGATATATTTTCGGCCGCTTTTGCTTGGAAATGGATGCTTGAGAAAGAGTCTGCATTTGACTCCGCGATGTATGCATCGCGTTTCACGGCATATTATTGTGAATCTAGGCTTCTACCACTTCCTACCGATATCCCTCATTACGAAGCTTTATCGGATCGATCGAAAAAAAAGAAAATATATCTTGCTGGACCTTTTTTTAACATCGCTGAGAGATGGTTGATCAATGAAGTCAGGAGTTGTTTATTAAGTTTTGGAAACCAGGTGTTTTCTCCATTTCATGATGTTGGATTTGGAGAATCGTTGGACATTGCGTGCCAGGACTTAGAAGGCATAAAAAGTGCTGACGTTATATTTGCCATAGTTAATGGTTTGGACCCAGGGACTTTATTCGAAGTGGGCTATGCGAGGGCAATTGGTAAAAGAGTGGTACTATTGGCGGAGAATATAAATGAGGTAGATCTTTTGATGCTTGAGGGTTCAAATTGCGAGATAACCAATGATTTGTCAACTGCTGTATACAAGGCCTCTTGGTAAAGCTTCTCTTAAAATGTAATTGATGGCGGTTAAAACGTTTATTGTTGTGGGTTTGGCATTTGGGGATGAGGGGAAAGGGCTAACAACAGACTATTTATGCATGAATTCTCAGAACCCAATAGTTATACGTTATAACGGAGGGCATCAGGCAGGCCATACAGTTGTAACTAAAATGGGCCAAAAACATGTTTTCTCCAGCTTTGGATCTGGTACGCTTCGAAATGTGCCAACATACTGGAGTCGTTTTTGTACGCTTTCCCCTGCATATTTGCTTTATGAATATCAAACACTCTCCGTTGTCCCAAAATTATACGTGGATAATTTGTGCCCAATAACAACTCATTATGATGTACTTTATAACAGAGCACTGGAAGCAACCCGTGGAGCCGGAAAATATGGGAGTTGCGGGCTAGGGTTTGGTGCTACCATTGATAGACTGGATAATACTGGGCTGACGCTAGTTTTTAATGATCTACTGTCCGTTTCGCAACGTGGTAAGATCTTAAAGGAAATTAGAAAGTATTATAAAGATAAGATTAATGAGGAAACAAGGTTTGACTTTGATCAATTTGATCATAATTCGGAGGACCGGAAATTTGAGGGGTATATAGAAAAACTTTATGGTCTAATGACTAATAACATTATTCAAATGGTCCAGGAAAAGGAGATCTTTAATACATTTAACAAATGGGGAACTTTCATCTTTGAAGGGGCTCAGGGGATTTTATTAGATAGGAATTTTGGAAATTACCCCTACATTACAAAGAGCAACACAACCTGTCAGAATGCCATTGAGTTACTGGCTAATAATAATTGGGATAGACATTCGGAAATAGAGGTGGTGTACGTTTCTAGAGCTTATCAAACGCGTCATGGAAATGGACCATTCGCAGAATACAGACCTAAAATTGAACTGAAAAATTGCCAATTTGAGACTAACAAAAAGAATGAATTTCAAGGACCGTTCCGAATCAACTATTTGGACATTGATAAGCTTAATTATGCACTAAGTTGCGATATGAATTTTAGTTCTGGTCTTAAAAAGCATTTAGTTCTTACTTGTCTTGATCAAATAGCGAATGATGAGCTTATTGTTTATAAGAAAGGAGTAAAAAATACCATTCGCCCAAGCTCTCTACCCGAATATTTGGAATGTAAGTTTTCAACGGTTAGGTATAGTTACAGTCAATATACTGAAGATTTACGATAAATAAATAGATCTCTTAAATACACCGAATTGGCAATGCATGATGGTGGTGTAAAATATTTACGCTTTCCCAAAACTACTCCGCTAGGTTAGAGAGAATTTCAAACTTAATAGGGCAAATATGAGAAAGTACTCCCAGATTGTTCGCGGTCAAACGTTTATCTTCTATTCATAGAATGTGCTAAAGTTATTCCAGCAAAAGGACTAAACTACCTGCCAAAAAACAGCCTCGCAAATTTATTGCGGCGTCCCACGCACAGGGCCGCCAAAAGGTTCGGCATAAAGCTTCAGTGCTAACTCTCAGCTAACCCCGTCTCCGCTTCGCTCCGCCCGGGCATCCTGCACCAGCCGCATCAAGTCATCATCGGCATCAATCCACGCATTTATTCCGCGTTCCTTTTGGCCTGGGCTTACGCCGCTAATGGCTGGTCGCTAAGCTGTTTTTTGCTGCTTGCTTTTTTTTTACCATCTAAATGTTTTTAACCATGGAGTTATTATGGTACAGAAGTGCCTCCCTGGAGGCCGAATATGGACAGTTCATCTGTATGGTCTGCGGTAAGGTATTTACCTATTCCCCGCGTCTTGATTGCCATTGCAATATGTGTGCGCTTAGCAACCTGCACCGCCGGCTGGCCATTACCAAGGATGTGGCCCGGCGCCAGGAGCTGCACGATTATATTGTAAGGTTAATTATCTGTGTGTAGTTGTCACAAGAGTCTGCAGGTAGGGCAATTCTGGGCACTTGGCGCCCGGAATTAGACCCCTGTGCTCGGATCCCGAAGGGATACTCAATCCCTATAGTAGTATCGAAGCCAAAGATGTGGTACAATGAGGGGACTTTTCCTATTAAGGCAACAATTGCCCGTATCTCTACCGCCAATGAAAGAAGCTTAACAGTTGCATATAAATTAAGGATAATAATACCCATGGTCTGAATGTACTTCCTTTCTTCACCTGCCCATAAGTCCGCTCTGTCATCCCGAGGAACGAGGCAATATACTTCTGCGGTACCCGTTTGGCTAACTCGGGGTGATTTACAGCAAATGATGCAAACCGGATTGCCGCAGATCGCCTCAATCCCCGTTCCCGTTGTATACTTTTGAGATAATACCGGACCATCAGTATAGCATATATCAGCAGAAATTCCCGGTATTCCGCAACAAGACGCATTGTTTCTTCATAGGAAATATAATACACTTCTACATCCTCCAGTGCTTGTACATATTCATCGCTGGGAACCTGGTTGAAGAAACTTTCGGGAGCGGTGATCATATCTCCTTCCTGCATAAACCAGTGGGTGATCTCCCCATTTTCCACTTTTTCGTAGGCCCTTACTAGTCCGGATTGCACAAAATAGAGGTAGTTACAGGTTTGTCTGGGCTTAAGGAGGTACTCGCCTTTACGGAAGTTAGCGTGCTGAACGATGCCGGCAATAGCTTCTCTTAGCTCGAATGATAAAGGACGGTGTACGCCATCCAGGGTTTTCATAAGATACGATAACATAACAATCGGGGTTTGGTTCTTCAATAGTATTTTGAGGTCATAAAAATATTGATAATGTCAATATCAAGCTGTTAATCAAATGTAAATACTCATCCGCTACACGAGGCTATATTCAATAACACCAATATTGCGGATGAGCATTCATTTTAGTTTCTCATAGACTTCATAACTGCTTCAACTGTTATACCTGTAAACGCGCAGAACTCCGCGACCGTAATATATTGACGCTTTTCTCTTCCAAGTTCTTTCTTCATATCATGGAGCAACTGTCCTGCGTATTGCCGGCTTTTCCCGGTAAGATTCTGGATGTCCTTTGAGTGAATAACCACCCGCTGAGGTATATTCTTTTTCATGTAAGATTGATTTGGTGTAAAAAATTGTTAAGAGCAATCGCCTCTGCGATAAGGTGTACCACCGTATCTGGCGGCTATTAAGTATCGCAGGTGGTCATCCCTGGGCGAGGCAAAGGAATAATGACAGACCATATTAATTCAGATCTTGATGAAGTAATAGTTCAAGTACATCGGCCGGGTTATACCGGAAGCTGCGGCTGATCTTAGCGGTGGGTATAAGCCCGCGTTCACGTAACATACAGAGCTCTCTGGCGGATAACCGGAAGATCCGGATGATCTCGCGGCTGCTAAGCAGGGGCGTAAGTTGGCCCTTGCCGGCAAGAATGGCTAATACTGTGTTTAAAACCGCGTCTTTGATCATTTGCTGGTCAGGGTTAAGTTCATTAGGAATCATGGATATGTTTGTTTGTAGACAATTAATCTCAAATTGATATGGTGTTTTACAGGCAGCAAATTAAATCGTTAATAAACATGCTCAACCGGAAATATATCCAAAGTATATGTGTTTTTATAATGTATTAAGCAAGGGGAAGTGGCTGGATTTTCACCGTTTGTGATATCCCTGAAGAACCTGGGATTTAGATGGGTAGATCCTCCACCATGGCGTATAATTCTCTTATTTGAAATGCCTGGTTTTTACCCACAGAGATAGAAACCCCGCCTGTCCAAAACGCCCGTTTTGCACAAAAACGGATAAAAACGCCAGAAATGTCAGGTGAATTTTTTTCACGTTCAGCGGTAGTTTACTATTGCACCATCAACCGAAAAGAATAAAGTATTGGAGTATAATATCACTCAGATCCTTTCCAACAAAGGTCTCATTGTGATAAGGACTTCGGTGGTATGTATCCAGGAGCAGGATACAGATTATTTAACCTTTTAAAGCTACTTTTTATGAAAGGCATAGAGAAGGAACGCTTCCTTAATGATCCCGTATACGAACAGACCAGAAAAGTTGCGGCTGAATTTGCCCGTTGTACGAAAGCCGGTAAACTACTGCTCGATTCAGCGAAATACGTATCTGCCGATGGCCTTGATAATAAAGTTATCTCGAGATTGCACCAGGTCATGAGATTGGTGATCGAAAAGGACCGCGTGCATGGTCTTGGCATGAGAACCATCACGTCAGATGGTATTTCGCTGCTGAGGGGTTTTAATTTTAACCAGGATGCAAAGCTGACATCCATCTTTTTCGCTCCTTTTGCTGCAGGAATAGACCGGGCCGCCGGCATGGCTACGATCACTATTCCCAGATTTATCCCTGAGCGGATGATGAAACGGCCGGCCGGCGCCACACATGTTATCATCGTATCCGGTGCGGCAGTGATCGATTTTACGAAAGGTGAAAAGATGGTCGATGGAACAAAATCAATAGTGCTGCCATCGGACGCGCCAACCGGGGATCCCATTACCCTGAACCATGAATTTGTGGCAAACGGCTCCAATCCGGTGTTCCTGATGTTGGGCCTGCGTTTTATTACGAGCATTAATAATAAGGATTACAAGCTATTGGGAAGAGCCTTCAATGCGCTGTCTATCGTTGAAGTCAGTCCTCCGGCGTAAAAGCCATTGTCTGGCGTCTGTTTTCTTTTGTTTCATAGTTGTTTTAGAATGTTAGAAAGGGGCATTCAACGCGGCCCTTCTTTTTTGGGGCCAGCTGTCAGGCGCCTGACCCCAGATTGCCCACCTTGCAGCCCAAATGGTCAAAATTGACCTGATTTTCCACCAAAATTGACCCGATTGTCTACCGGGAGGTCAAAAATATTCAGCGATCTTTACATCGTAATCATTAACGGCAAAGCTTTACCAAACTAAAAATAACCATTTACTGCCTTTACCGGTAGGTGCAGTTTATGGACTTTTACTGCACTGAATTTACATACTGCTTTTTTCATTTTTATTACCGTGCTGCCTCCTGAGGCCAGTTCAGAAGAGGAGGAGGGAGGTGGCGCGGTTACTTTACCCTAACCAATTTTTATGGAAACAGTTTTGAGTCAAATTGATCCGCCCGCCCCAATGCCGGTAAAGAGGGATAGTAACCACCTTGCAAATGGTCAGAGAACCGTCAGCGCCAATGGATGGGGGAGAACCATTAACAAGCTGGTAGCCTTTATCCGGCGTCTTATGGGAAATGATAAGGGTAATGGTATGTGATCCTTAAGTATCTGATCAGATCAGTCATTGGGTCTGGCTATATAGAATTGGAATGGGCCGAAAGGCCCTTTTTCATTTAATACGAATAGTAGATCCTATTAATTTCTCCGTAATTTTTCTACGTTTCCCTCTAAAACCCCAATAACACAACCGAGCTCCATTGTTGCCCCATCACTGATTACTCTTTACTGAATTTTCCGCATAACAAAATGTCGTTTCGCTGCGTATGTCCGGCTGTCACCACCTGGGCGTTGTATGCCTCTTTGCTTAGAAAGGCCGGCATTAAGACGGCCGTTTTTCCCCATCGAATGGTTGGTCTGTATAATCTATAGATCCTTCGCATCAATAATGCCCACTTTGACCAAAATATGATAAAAACGCCAGAAACGTTAGGTGAATTTTTTTCAGCCTGCGATGCGGTTTACTATTGCATTATCAAAATAAAGCGAAAAAATATCACCGTATAAGATGACCTGAAATTCATTTCAGTAAAGAGTTTCATCATGATGAGGGCTTAAGTAGCATGTGCCCCGGAACATGCTGCAGATTATTAATAGTTTAAAAAAAAATTTTATGGCAAGTAAACAAAAAAAGCGCTTCAAAAACAATCCCAAGTATGTGCGCGTCCGCGAAAATGCAGCCGAGTTTGGCCACAGTGGAGAAACTGGGAAAATGCTGTTCGATTCAGCAAGGGCAATGTCGCATATTGCCAATGACAAGGAAACCTTCTCGCGTGTGGTGGAAGTAATGAAGAAGGTGATTAACGCGGATCGCCTGAGTGACCGTGGCATGAGAACTATCACATCCGGCGGCATCCCGCTGCTGAGAGGTTTTAATTTCAACAAAGGGGCAAAGCTGAGCTCTATCCTCTTTGCTCCTTTTTCCGCGGTGATAGACCGGGCTGCCGGCACGGCTACCATCAATATCCCGGATTTTATTCCGGAAAGGATGATGAAACGGCCACTCGGCGCCACCCATGTCACGATTTTATCCGGCGTAGCCGAGATCGATTTTGTGACCGGGGCCAAGACCGTCAATACCTTGGAATCCCAGGAGCTGGCGTTGGGTATGGCAACGGTGCCCGCTATTACCCTGAGCAATGCCTTTGCTGCAGGTACTACCAGGCCGGTGTTCCTGTTCCTTGGTCTGCGCTTCTCCATAGACACCAATGACAAGGACTACGAATTGAAAACGCAGTCCTTCAACGCGCTGTCTATTGTGGAGATAAGCACCGCGGCATAGACGCCTTTGCAAGGTTTTCAGATGTATGGTTTCACAATTAAAATTCAATCACATGAACATTTTACAAAGGCTGGCAGCGCCCACGCCCCGGCTGTTTAAAAAGCTCCGGGCTGCGGGGCTGGTATTAACAGCGGCCGGCGTCTCAGTATTAGGCGTAGCCGCTAATTTGCCCCAGGTAGTAGTGTCAGTGGCTGCGTATCTGGTGGTTGGCGGCGGTGTGTTAAGCGCAGTGAGCCAGTTAACCGTGGAGAACAGCGTAGTTACGCCTGCTGCTCCTGATCCTGGACCAGAGGTGGCTCCGCCGGCATTGACGGTGAAGAAGGGAGGTAGGAAGAAGTCCGGAAGCGCTACTTATTGATGGTTTGTGTTGCTGGGTTTAATGTGAGGTAATGATTGATGGCAAGAGGGCTGCATCATTTGATGTGGCCCTCTCCTTTTTGTGGACGGTAGGCTGCTTGGGAGTAGTAGGTTTCGTGGTTAGATGGCCGGGGCGGTAGCAGGGCTTTTAAATAATCAAAAAGCCCCCTGCTAGCCAGCAGAGGGCGCCGACAAAAATCGGAAGGTTAATACAACCGAGCCAGGAGATATTGGTTATTAACATTAGCCCGGAACCGGGTTAATGAGCCCCTGACGGATTAACGGTCGTCTTATCGTTATCCTCGGGGCTTTTAGCTAAGTTACAGGAAACTGGTGCTAGAGTGTTGCAGTGATTTGATTTTCACGGGTTATTTCCCTACAGTCGAGAGTGGTGGATGTCTGTAGGCGGTTTCATGAAAAAATAACGGCAAATGAGCTATAGAAATATAGTTGGTTTGGTGCCGAAATGTGATAACTCCTCCTCCGCTCCAAGGTCATCGAAGCATATGGTTAATGGCGTTCTGGCATCCGCAAACGAGTTACGAGTATGCGGTTTGATAGCCGGGATCCCATATCCGCGTAGTCGATTGCTACATCATAACAGGCTACTATCATAAAAGGACGCTTTTTTCTGCTCAGGCTCTGAAGGATGGTCATGATAGTTGTTTTGCCACAACCAACAGGCCGGCTGAGTAAAATTCCTTTCTCTAATGAGATACCTTCCACGGCCGCCTGGGCCTCATCGTGCAAAAACCAGGTGAGCAATTTACGCACAATGGGCTCCTGTTCCTCAGATATATCATAATCGGGACCACAAAGGGCTTTACCCCGTTTTATAATCACCCGGAGAGCTTGCTCGTAGTTAAAAGGCTCCATAGTCTTTGTTTGCATTGTAAGATGAATTATTATTTTTTTTGTTATTAGATCTTTGCTCGCTGATATTATTTGATACCCACTTTTCTGCTACGGCGCGCCATTTTCTGACGGGTTTATTGTCCCTGGTATGCCAATCAGTGTTCTCGTAATGGTAGAAAAAGCAGGCCGCCTCGTTGGGAGGGTAGCAGTTAGCGGCGAAATAGGCTTTAACTCCTCGAGGGTAGGTGGCGATGGCACTGTAGCGAAATTATTGAAGCCAGATGCCTCGCTGGAGTTTGGCGCACGGGATGAGGAGGCCGCGGCGGAAGTTTCGGGATTTCTTTGGCCTGAATTTTTAAAATGTGATTTTGGAGTGTGCCCCCGTCTCTCCCCATCTACCCGATTTAAAGATTGTTTACTATTAGGCGCATCTGTTGGGGGAGCAGATTGAGTTGTATCCGGGTTACCCCTCATGTCCTGCTGGGTATCAGCGCACGAATTGCCCTCTGCATCATCGGGAGATGGTTGGTTTGCCTCCCCATCAGCTGAGGGGTGCCCGCATCTGGTGCGGCAGGCATTAGTGGCCGCATCGTGACCCAGGCAAAGTTTGGACCGGGCGTATACGTGATATATCCCTTTTCCTGCAATGCTTTGAGATACTTGCGGTAGGTATTATCTGATTGAATGCCGCTTGCGGTCATCAGGCGGTTGCTATCCAGTATGAAGGGATTTTCGAACCGCCTGGTATTCCATTGATCGAATAGCGCCATATACAAACAGAATTCCGGCGCCGCAAGATTGGATCCGTTACGCTGCAGCTGGAAGAAGGCATTTAAGTGGGAGATGTAATTCATTAATTCAAATTTTGTGTTAGTAATAAATCCAATACGTCATTTGGATTGTAATGATGACAGCTTTTCCTTTTTACGGCGGAAATGATACCGTATTTGCGCATGAGGCGCAACTCATGTGGCGATGCGTAGAAGATCTTTACGATCTGTTTACTCCTTAGCAGCAGAGGCATTGGGTATTCTGCTGAAGCTGGGCGGAAAGAGTGTCGGTAAATGCCGCATCCTTGATAGTTTCCTCCTGAGAGGAGAGCGGTGGATTTTCATAATTGATCGTTTTAGTTAATAAATAGCTATCCAATAAGGCGCAGCAAGGCATTAAGAGAGGATTAGGGTAGTTAATCCTTCTATTGCCTGGTATACACCAGTTGTCATATTAGTCGTGATAGGGGATGCCAAAATGAGTGAGAACGCAGCAGCGCGAATATAGGAAATGAATTAATTCAAAAACTTGTCAAATGTCAAGAAATTATAGAGCTGTAGGGTTTAAAGGATAGTTTGGTATCTAAAATTTGGCATATGACAACTTTTTCGTGTTCAAATCCTTTGTATGGAATGAGAAGTGGACTAAAAAAAATTGACCTGATTTTCCACCTCAATTGAACTGATAGTCTACCTCCGGATCAAAATATTAGGTGCATCTTTACATCATAATCATTAATGACCGATTGACTTAATCTAGACTATTACTATGTTATACCTCATTCCACATAAAAATCCTGGTAATGGTTTGTTATTTACCATCACATATTTACGACTAAAGGAGAATACTCCCATATACTACCGCTTTACCGGTAGGCTCAGCTTGTAGACTTTGCTGCACTGAATTTACATGTTGCTTTTTTCATTTTTATTATCGTACTGCCTCCCTTCGGCCAATTCAGAAGGGAAGGAGGGAGATGAGTGCGGTGTTCAGCTTATTAATTTATTGTATGGAGACAATTTTGAGTCAAATAGATCCGCCGGCGCCGATGCCAGAAGCTCCCGCAGCTACAACTGCGCCTACGAACGGGCAGCAGGCGGATTATAGTTCTTCCAATGGACGATCAGCGGCTAAGATAGGCATTCGTAAGTTGTCGATTATTATTCCGGCTTATAATGAGGAGAAGTCTATCGGGCTGATCTTGGATAAGATTCGGCAGGTGGAGTTAATACGAAATATCGAGAAGGAAGTAATTATCGTAAATGACTGTTCTAAGGATGGGACAGAACAGGCGGTAAAGTTATATAGTTTAACGAGCCCAGAACTGCCGTTGAAGTATTTGGCTCATGAGGTGAATATGGGAAAAGGCGCGGCGATACATACAGGGATTTTACATGCTACGGGGGAATATTTGCTGATACAGGATGCAGATCAGGAGTATGATCCTGAGGAGTATAATACATTGCTTAAGCCGATTGTGAACGGGTTTGCAGATGTGGTGTACGGATCAAGGTTTATGGGCGGAAGTGCGCATCGAATACTTTTCTTTTGGCATTCTATAGGAAACGCGATATTGACGTTCTTATGCAATATGTTTTCGAATTTGAATTTGACGGATATGGAGACGGGCTATAAGGTTTTCCGGACGGATATTATTCAGGGGATAGTGCTGCAAGAGAGGCGATTTGGATTTGAGCCGGAGGTTACGATGAAGGTAGCGAAGGTACCGAGGGTAAGGATTTATGAGGTGGGTATATCTTATTATGGGAGGACGTATCAGGAAGGAAAGAAGATTGGGTGGAAGGATGGCGTGAGGACTGTGTGGTGTATTATTAAGTACGGATGGAGACTTTAGGGCAATAATCGAGAAATCATGATAGGCGATGGACAGTTTAGAAGTGTTTAAGCTAAATACCAGTTTTATATCAATTTGTTAGTTATGGACAAAGTGCGTGTAATGCCATATATAATTCCTGAAGAGTCATTTGAGCGATATTTATTTGGAGCCCGGCGAAAAAGATTGGCTCTTTGCTTACTAGCAATGACGGTTCTCACTCAGTTCATTGTATTCAAGTATTTCTATCCATACGCAAGCTATATTCACGGAGATTCTTTCGCCTATCTGGAAACGGCATACGATAATTTGGATATTAATTTTTATATGGTTGGTTATTCTCGGTTTCTGAGGTTATTTAGTGTGTTCTGTGGTTCAGACACTGGGCTTGTAGCATTTCAATATTTATTTATACAGTGTAGCTGTTTATTCTTTTTGTTCACTCTGTTTTATTTTTATAAGCCAGGAAGACTAGTACGGATAGTATTAATAGGCTTTATTATAATCAATCCGCTTTTTCTATATTTGGCCAATTTGATATCTAGTGACGCTTTTTTTGCAGCAGTCAGTTTTATTTGGCTGGGGCTGCTAATATGGATTATTCATCGTCCTAATACGCAAATACTTATTTGGCATACTCTAGTACTGTTTATTGCTTTTTCGGTTCGCTACAATGCCTTAATTTATCCTGCGATATCTGCGCTTGCTTTCTTATTGTCCAATCAGGTGACTGAAAGGAAAATTGTAGGGATTGTCGCTAGCGTATTAGTGTGTTCAATTTTTGTTTTCTATACAGGTAATAGGTATAAAGAATTAACGGGAGTCTGGCAATACTCGCCTTTTGGCGGCTGGCAAGTAGCAAATAACGCTATGTATGCTTATAGGTATGTCGACAACACCAATCGTAAGCCGGTGCCTGCTAGATTTAGGGATTTAGACAATATGGTTCGTACGCATTTTGATAGCACACGCGATTTTACGCGATACCCGAATGAGGCTATTAAGGCTGGTACCTTTTATATGTGGTCCGCAAGTTTACCGTTATCTAAATATAAGGACATAAGATTCAAAGACGATACAGTTGCCAGTAGGCTTAAGAAATGGGCAACTGTGGCACCGATTTATGCAGATTATGGTATATGCATTATAAAACAGTACCCTTGGGAGTACTGTAAGTACTTTCTTCTGCCAAATGCAATTAGGTACTATGCGCCACCGTTGGAGTACTTAAATAGCTATAACTCTGGATATAGCCATGTAGACTCCATTGCTCAGCGATGGTTTAATTACAAAACCAATAATGTCTATACAAGATTGCGGAGCCCGAACGTAGAAGTATTGTATTTTTACCCCATTTTATTTGGTTTGACCAACACGGTGCTAATAGTCGGTATAGTATGTTTTACGTTACTTAAAGGATTTAAGAGAAGCATTCTGTTTAATAAGGGACTGTTGTTGGGAACAATAATATGGTCTTTAAATGCTGTATTTACAATTTCATCCTCCTCAGCTGCTTTGCGGTTTCAGTCATTTTTTATAGTGGTTACCGTTGTCTTCACTTTTTTATTGATAGACTACTTGTGGGCGGTGGGGAAAATAGAAGCGAAACAAAGTTTTCCGTACAAAATGGGGACATAATTTCAGATTTAAGAAGATATTCGCAGGCTGTCTAGATGTAAAATAAACGTAGTTTATATTATGTTAACGGAAAGAAATATAGCGCATAAATCATTTCTAATATGGCTAAGGCAGGATATGGAGAATAGGATGCTTGTTAAATTTTCCATGCTGCTTGTGATAGCGCAATTTATATTGTTTAAGACTTTGTATCCATATCCCAATTTTATGCCACCGGATTCCATTTCCTATATTGTCGCCGCATTAGATAACCAAAGTATCAATATGTGGGCTATAGGGTATTCAAAGTTCTTGCGTTTAGTCAGTAGCTTTACTAGCTCTCATTTTGCATTGATTTCATTTCAATACATTTTATTACAAGCTGCGGTGCTTTATTTTCTGTTTACTATAAAATATTTGGTTTTTATAGGGAAATGGACCTTCCGGATAATAATTGGGTGCAGTGTGTTGAACCCATTGTTGCCTCATGTTAGTAATTTGGTTTCTAGCGATGCCTTGTTTGCTGGATTGAGCCTCATATGGTTCACGCAATTGTTAACAATACTTTATCTTCCCACTAGACGTTTGTTATTGTTTCATTCATTGACATTACTTCTGGCTTTTATAGTTCGATATAATGCATTGTTTTACCCGTTAATAAGCATTTCTGTAATACTACTAGCGCCCTTGTGTGTACGCGGAAAATTGGTTAATATAGGTCTTATTGTACTACTGCTGGGCGGCTTTATCTGGCATACTAAATACCATTACTATACGGAAACAGGGACTAATCAATATTCTGCCTTTGGTGGTTGGCAGATCGCAGCCAATGCCTTGTACGGATATGCACATGCAATACCTGACGCGCCCGAGATGGTACCTTTGAAATTCCGGCCGCTTCATGTGCTAGTGAATCGGCATATGGACTCTATTCGTGACCTTGTTGTAAGGCCAGATAGGGAGGTAGCTATTTACTATTTATGGGACGAACAATCGCCTTTGGTAACGTATTTGCATTCCCAAACAGCTGCTGATAGTTCTTTGCCCTACTTTGAAAGATGGGCCAAAGTCGCTCCTTTGTATGCAGAATATGGCTGGTATCTTATTTTGAAACATCCGTTTGGTTTTATGAGATATTATCTATGGCCAAATTTGATTAAGTATTATGTTCCTCCAGCCAAATTTTTAAGTGTTTATAATCTACGGATGGAGACGGTGGATCCAATTGTAGTAAGATGGTTTGAATTGAAAAGTAATAAAGTGTCAACATACTACAAGGATAAAAGAATACTGGTAACTGAATATTGTTCCATATTTTGGGCACTGGCTAATATTTTTGTAGTGCTTGGTTTTGCTGCATTTATATACTTATCTGGTTTTTGTAAAAGTGTTTTTTCGGGCAAGGGTTTTCTGTGGTTATTTCTTGTGGTATGGATGAGTAATCTGTTTTTTGGTGTAATAGCTGCTCCAATTGAATTGCGGTATCAATTATTTCCAATGATAATTACTATCGTGTTTGTTATATTGATAATACAATACATAGCTAAGATATCGTTGTCTGTCTCAAAAGAAGAATGAACTAAGATGAAAATTAAAGGTGTGTGAGTAGAGGATATTCAAGAGCTTTTGGTTCAAAGTTTTTTTTCTATTAATAATTATTTAGCATGAGAGCTATAATATTTATCGCTTTTGTTTTTGCGATAGTCGGATGTAGAGTAAAAGAACTTGAAAAAACTGGTTTAGAAGGAACATCCCTTCCGGAATTTAGGCTACTACTCAAAGATAGTATTACCTACTTAAAAGTAAATGATACCCCAACTGGGTATCCTGTAGTGTTATTCTGTTTTAGCCCTAATTGTCCGTTTTGTCGTGCCCAAATGGAAGAAATTATCCGAAGAATGGATCTTCTAAAGGAGATAAAATTTTTAATTTTTACATCTTATGAGTTTTCTGAAATGAAGTCTTTTTATGAAAAGTATCAATTGGGGAAGTATCCGAATGTTTCAATGGGACTGGATGTTGATGATTTTTTTTCGAAATACTTTCAAATAAAAGGTGTCCCATATATGGCGATTTATGGAACAGATAGAAAGCTAAAAGGAGCTTTTTTAGGGAGTGTTTTTGCTGAAAGGATAAAGGTGATTGCGGAAAAAGAGTGAGCGTTATGGTATTAAGAGGAACAACGTTGCATGATGGAGTTCAATATGGAAATCGTTAAATAGCTTATGCATGGTTAGGTTTTATCAGCGAAAGCCGTTAAGATGTCCCTGTTGTAATGTTCGATGGTAAGTATCAAAACATATATGAGGCGAATTGCTGGTGTGGTGAATATACAGTTTATTTTAGATTTTCGGGACAGAAAGAATCAACTGTGGTTGATGTGTTATAATGCTCTTTGTGTGCTGTCTTAAATTTTATGTTCTTAAATGGAGAAAATATTAAATGATCGGATACTTTAACCAAACGGCAAGGAGTATTCATACGAGATTATCCTTGCAGTGTGGAGGTAAAATGGGGTGGTGGCAAGATTTAATGTACAGTTTGTCGATGTGGAGTCGTCTGAGTATTTGAAGTACTCAATAAAGTGTCGTTAGCCGTTAAGCCAGGACTTCGAAGATGGTTATGTGGTTGATGATTAGAGAGACTCTAATTGAAGCTGTTACGAGCAAAAGGGGAAGCCGAAAACCTTAATAAACGAGTAGGCATTTTTATTTAAGTTAAAGTTTTGCTTTTTGATCTAAAAAGCGCTTAGTTTATGAAGAAGATTAAAATTATGTTTACCGCTATTGGTGTATTGGCAATCGTTGGTGGTGCTCTCGCCCTTAATGCTAGTAGAGTAAATGGTTTGAAATTTTGTACTGGACCAAGTGGATCTAGTGTTTGCCCCAATGGCATACAAAATAGAACTTTTACATCAGGAACTAATGTTAAGTATGTCCAAGTGAGTGATCTTAATTTGTGTACTGATGACACACCATGTTCATTATCTGGCAATATACAGCGTGAGCAATAAACAGATAACTGTTTATTGATAGGTACTCTTTAAAGTGAAAACATTCATGAGGATTGAATCTCGTTTGTTCTTGTTCTTATGTGTTTTCATTGCTCTCTGTCGAAGGGGCCGTCTCAAATAAGAGGCGGTCTCTTCTATTTAGGAGTGCATAGCCTTCGGGAACCACGCAGTGATATGTTTAAGCTCAATATTTTAGATTTGGAGGCAATGGCTATATCCAATCATGGGCAACAGAACAAGTTTTAAAATTAGGTGAGACATTCAATATATCAATACGTGGTCCCTAAGCTTTACACTAAGCAACAAATGTGCGGTCGTGCTGATCTTAGCCTATCGCAAAGGGGAACTTCTTTGAGCCATTCTTGTTACGAAAAATAATAAAAAATATTTGCGTGTAATGTGCACATTAACGCGACTTCAAAAATCAGTTGTGTCAAGTTCGAAGGCCATAACGTCACCTTTCCTTGACGCAGGAACACCTTTTGTCATCCACATAGGGGCTGGAACTCCCTTCAAATAGTGATCGAAGAACTGCGTGAGGCGAATGGTATAATCTGCTGCGTTCTGTCCAGTGACAGTGTGACCGCTTTTATCATATTGTAACATCCATGCTTTTTTATTTAGGCGACGTAGTGCTGTAAAGAATTCAACGCTTTGGTTCCATGGAACAATGGCATCGGCTTTATTGTGCATAATTAGTAGAGGTGTTGTTACTGCGTTACCTTTAAAAATGGGGGAGTTATCTATATATAGCTCAGGTCGCTGCCAAAGCGTTGCCGCCATTCGATTTTGGTGTGTTTCGTACAGAAATTGAGCACTTTCCCCTGACCCCAGTAGCAAAGAGCCATAGCCACTGACGAAGTCGGAGAGCCCAGCCGCTGAAGCAGCTGCGGCAAAAAGATTCGTGTGGCAAATAATGTAATTTGTTTCGTATCCTCCCCAGCTATGGCCTTGAATACCCATCCTTGAACCATTTACCCAAGGAAATTTTACCAAATATTTCGCAGCAGAAACGACTGATTTTAGGGCGCTTGCACCGGGTTTGCCAATTGTATAATTAATGTCTGGGGTAAATACCAGATAGCCACGACTTACAAACCAAGGGATATTTATACTGCCTTCAGTAAATCCTGGTTGTAGATATTGATGCAAGCTATGTGATACTTTTTCATAATAGTTAAAGATAATGGGATACTGTTTATCTGGCGTAAAATCTTCTGGTTTGTATAGTATTCCTTGAGAAACCTTTCCATTGGGTTGCTTCCATGTGATTAGTTCAGCTGTTAACCAGTTATATTTTTTTTGGGGTTGTAGGGCTGTTAGGGCTCGAAAGCTTTTAAAATTAGTTGTCATATAATAATTCGGGGCATCAGTAGCGGACTGACGCTGTACGAGCCAACACGTCGCATTTGACGCCTTTAGAGGGCGCATTTCCTGGGATAATCCCCTTGGAAGTTGAGAACTAGAGTGATACAACATCCAAGGGCCTGTTGTTAACAGTTTGGGGGTTCCCTGTTTAGCCAAGGACGTAACATAAAAACCATTATCTTTGGTGATTGTATTGAAAGCTGTTAATAAAAGAGATTGGTCTCCACTAGCAATTTCTAGTGTATCCTCTTCATATACTAATCTAAGTTTGATATGATTACGTTGTCCATAACCGTTTGTAATGTTAAGTGGAGCCCTTTTTTTCGTGGGGCTTAAACGCCAAACGTCATAATTGTCATAGACCAATAATGATGTGTCTGATGTTATCCAACCGGCCACACCTACTGGTCCTTCGAAAATAGGTGTATCACTATACTCATTATCAAGCTTAGTGGAAATCCCCTTTGAAATGTTCGTTGTTTGGTTGTTTGTTATATTATAGCTGAAATAGTGGTGCTGATTTGTGTCATAATAAATCAAATAGTTTCCCTTCGGTGAGAATGAGAAAGAAAGTAGGCGGCCTTTTTTTAATAATTTTTTAGAACCATTCTTTAGTGAAACATAATAGTATGATCTGTATTTATTTAACCAGAACTTATCACTTGAATGTTTGTCTTCTATAACTATGAAGTCTCCCGTTAACTGATATGGATGGGTAAGTATTCTTTCGTCATCATTCTCTAATTGACGTATCTGGTTGTTGTCAATGTTAATTACTGCAGTGTATTTATTCAGCACGTTTGGATCAAGCAGTTGGGTTGATTGGAGTTGTAGGTCTTCGGTGCTCCAAATGTCTACATTAACTCTATTCTGTTTGGGCGTATAGGTTTCTACTACAGGTTGTAAGTTAAAAAATATATAGCGTCCATTTGCACTGAATTCTGGAGGGTCGCTACATATTGACAATTCTGACCCTATCGAGGTAGATCGATCATTTGCGTATATTGTCGCTTTATCATTCCCGTTTTTGTAATACCAAATCGAATTAGTGGACCGACCGTCTATTGTTTCTGTTGTCATAAATGTTAATTGCGATCCTTTTGAATCGAATCGATAGTTATATGGGAGGGATTTTGAAGACCATATAATATGTTCGTTATTCCCTTGAAGGGCCACCCATTTAAGATTAGTGTTGAAGCTTGAAGTTTCGTCATTAGTCGATTTTAAAAGTAGTACTTTCCCCGTGTCATCAAAGAAATAGTCTGCGACGGCGAAATAGTGCTTTTCTTCGCCGGAAAGAAGATTTACAAGTATTAATTCGTTTTGAGGGTTCTTCAAAAGATAGGCTAACCATGCATCTTTTTTTCTTTGCGGTCGTTTGTACGATTTAATGGTAGCTAAATAAATCGCAGTATCGCTACCCAGTTTAACAGAAAATAATGTGTCCTTTGAGGCGTAAATGAACCGTTTGTTGTCCGGTGTGAATAGGCCTTCAGATGCGTTCACGTACTCCTTTTTCCATGAGCCAGAAGTACTTTGGACGACTAAGGTATGATTCGCGGTGGGCTGTTTTCCTATTGTATAGGAGGCATACTTCCCATCGTTGCTGATGCTGGGTGCGTAAAGATATGGCCATTTGTTCAAGACCTGGGTGTCTAGCCGAGGCTTTTGAGCGAAGGAGTTGACTGTAACGATGATTAGGGTATAAAGTGCAAAGGAAAACTTCATAGTTGAATGGTTTCAAAGAGGTGAACATACTTCAGGGTTTTTTTAAGTTACAAATAATTTATGGATGAACAAGCACTTTTATAAAATCGATGATGCGCCTAAATACTTGGAATGTTATTTTGCAGTCAGTGCTTAACTTCAGGGATAGTCCAAGTTGGTTCTCCTCTCTGCATTTTTTGGAGAGTAGTTCTAAATTCGGCGTTTTGAGGGTCTTGTTTGACGACCTCCTCTTCCAGGGAAATTGCCTCCCTAGTATGGCCTGCCTTATAAAGCAAATTTGCGTAGGTATCCTTAAAGCCTGGTTGATTTGGGTTTCTTTGGATAACGTTTTTCATCCATTTAATACCTGTGCCTATTTGTTTTATATCATTTCCATGAAGAAATATTCCGAACCAAGCGATGTCGTTGAGGTAATTATCTTGCCAGAAATCAGTAGTGTCGGTTCCATATTTTTCTACTTTTTGGATAGCATATTTAATGTACTCTGACCAGTTTTTATCATATTTTTCCGCATTATATTTATACCAAAGTTCTTTTCCTGTTAGGATATTTCGTTCTGCATATTCAGTGCTGAAATTCTTTTGAATTATTTTATACACTTTATTCCAGTTTGGCTCTTCTCCCGTTTGACTTGCGACCGTGAGCACGGGAATAATTTCCTCATTTTTAATTACTTGGTCCACAATCTTTTGGGAATACCCTTTTTTCGCCATTACGGCATCTATTCTCTCACTTTCGCGGGAAAAAAGAGCGAAATATTTGGCTTTTGAACTGTTGATGTAGTTGGAAATAAACAGTATGTTTTTTTTCGTGTAAAGGGTGTCTTCTTCTAAGTTTAGAAGATAGTTGTCAATATAATCTTGTGCAATAACGCTAACGAGTTCATTATCCATTAGCGCTGTAGCCATCGAAATTAGGTATGGCATTTCGGAGAAGTCCATTTTTCCGCTCCGATAATTTTCAATAAGAGTATAGTATTGTTTATTGGGATCAGTGGCTATACTGGCTAAATCAACAAAATTGCTTGGGCTTTTATATCCGATATCTTTGTGTACCATATCGCCATTGGGTGAAAAAAATAGGTAGGCGGGATAAGCAGGTATTTTAGTTTGTTGGCGAAGGAAATTAGCGATTGTATGCCATTTCTTAACATGTTCGTTGTCCCGTGCTGATGTGTCCATTTGTATTTTTATTGATATGTACTTGTTGTTCATATAGTTACCAACAGTGTCATTGGAGTAGACTTTTTTGTCCATCATCTTACAGGGGCCACACCAGGTCGTATAACAGTCGACGAATATGTATTTATTCTGGGCCTTTGCCTTTTCTTTAACTTGGTCCCAGCTGAGCGATTCCTCGAATTTAATACCGTTATTTTGTTGGGCGTTTGCGATAAGTGGAATACATATTGCTAATTGGATTAATATTCTCATGTTCAAAGGTTTGGTTTTAATGGATATTAGACCTTCGATATTCGAAGGCGTTTTTGGAATGCCCTAGTAAACCAGAGCATGTCAATTAGAGTCATGACGTCTTACGATAATACCCTACTTGCCTTCTGTTCTTGTCCCTTAAACAATATTCGTTTTCGCCAGATACAGCTGCCACCGGATTATCTAACCCGTTTTGGCTGTGCTGCTCGATACCTAATGCATAATTGTGATTAGAATAATATGGGATTGCGTATATTACTTGACCTTGTGCACCATCCCATGGCATTGTGACGAAAAATTTTTCCTATTTCCTTAAACGCCTCGATTAAGCTCCAACTTTCTATGCGCAGATACCGCAGCAACAAGTGATCATGTGTTGTGCTCAACCATCTTTAGCTGCTTCAAGGTAGAGCGTGCTTGTAGGCTTTAAAAAAAGATCTGACTACGAATCGGATCAGGTTGGTGTTAAGAATACAATAATGGGAAGACACGATGGAGACCTCAATGTGATTGAGACGGTGTCAAAACCAGCGCTGAGTATTATCGGTGAAAAATATTACATCGCCTAAGTTGGGCCGCTTATCAAGATCGGATGACCATTGAAAGATCAATAGTCAAAGAACTACTTTCAACTCTCATCTAGGATGGCTAATATCCTGGATTTTGTGTTAAATTTGTGTTTTTTAGAATCTCGTTTAGTGGCAGCGGATATAGTGCGGCATTAGAAGTCCAAATCCCACCTTTCAATGGTGTGACTGTGTTCATAACCTCATTCACGGCTCCTGTTCTTTTTAGATCGAACCAACGATGGCCCCATTCTGTAAAGAGTTCCACTTTTCGTTCATGATAGATATCCTTTAAAATATTGGGTATTGTAACAGCGGTCGTGTTGGCGAGCCCCGCTCTTTTGCGAATTGCATTCAAGTCTGCTACCGCCTCTGTAGCATTTCCCAATTGAGCTCTTGCTTCTGCTCTTATTAGATACTGCTCACTCAATCTAAAAACCATTAAGTATTCGGTGACCGGGGCGTCTTGCATATTGACTTTGTATTTATAAGGAAAATAAAATGTATCATTGCTAATAGTTACATTGCCAATCCAGTTGTTTCTTCTTTGATCATTTAGTTCGAAGCTATTTAATAGACCCGCGCTTAGGTAAGCAGGATTATCATTTAGTCCGGTTTCGGGAATGATGAAGGCTAAAGCATCTTCAGTATTCCATCCACTTAAAACTGGCTGCAATTGCCAGATAGCCTCATTGCTATTTTTTAAAAATGTACTATTCAAAGGGGTTAGGCCAAAAAGAGTTCTATTGTTGATTATTCTCGTGGCTTCCATTTCGGAATTTTTATAATCCTTTAGATACAAATAAGCTCGAGCGAGTAGAGCAGTGGCGACCCACTTGGTAGGACGTACTCTTTCAGGAATATCTGAATATTTTTCCAGTTTTCCATTTAGATAATTCTCATTAAGTAGAGCTTGGGAATCTTTCAAATCGATTATAATCTGATTATAGACTTCTTCTTTGGGCGAGCGACGAAGAGTCGAGTTCACGGTATAGTCTGATGTGAGAACTAAAGGGACATCGCCGTAAAGATTGACCAAATAGAAATAGAAAAACGCGCGCAGGAATTTTGCTTCTCCTGTCAATTGTTGCTTTACCTGAGTCGTCAAGGTAGAGGAACTGGTTAAGCCTTCAATTGCAGAATTGCAGACGAAGATTAAATTGTAGGCTGGAGACCAAAACTCTGTGCCCGGAGTTGTGGTAGTTTTATTGGCGAATAGTGAATTTCTATAATAGTGGTAACTTGCAGAGTTGCTGGCTATACCATCGTACAACGATAATTCATCGGCTGATAGACCAGAATAGAATGAGATTCCTCGCGGGCCAGTTGCAAATGCTATATTTCCAGAGCTCATCGTTAAATAGATCCCAGATAATACTCCAATTGCGGTTGCATCGGAGGTGTAGACGTTAGTGCCAGTGATACTTGTAACGGGGGGCTCGACCTCAACTAGTTTTTTACAGCTTGTTAGAATGCTAGCTTCTGAAATAATCATTAGTAAAAGAAGGAGGAAGCTTACCGCGAAATATTTTTTTGTGTATAAGTGTCGATATGTGTGATAAGGTTTATTTCTAAATTGCATAAAATCCGTTTTGCATTTAAAGAAGTATGAAAAATGTTTACGTTCTAAAGCCCTATTTGCAAACCAAATGTTATTACTCGTAATGGAGGAAGAGAATTGTTGCCCTTGTTTTCGGGATCCAATCCTTTATAGCCGGTAATTGTTATAAGGTTTTGTCCTTGCATGTATAACCTGCTGCTTTTTAGATGTGCTTTTCGCGTCAATTCATTTGGTATTTGATAGGAAATGGAAAGATTTTTCAGCCGTACGTAAGATGCATCGCTGTAGGCATAACTACTAGTAGTTATGACGGTTTCATCAAATAAGGTGCTGTATTTTTGAATTGGAGCGATGTCGTTGGTCTTTTTCCAGTTATTTAAAACAGTATTTGGTTGGTTGCTGAAACCAGGATAGAATTGACCAGGAAGAAGATTTCCATTGAAGAATAGAACATTTGCTCCCGTTTGCTTCACAAATTGGAATAGGATATCAAGCTGGAAGTTTTTGTAATTGAAGCTATTTTGAAAACCTCCATAGAACTTTGGAGAGGTATTAATGATGGCCGTTCTGTCAGTGGAAAAGTTTGGAGAGAATGTCGGTTTGCCATCTTTATCAGAGAATTGATACTTCCCGCTTTCAGGGTCTACTCCCAGAAAGGGAAAAGTTTTGGTGATGTTAATTGGTTGACCAATAATCAGGCTGGAGGCAACCGTGGATGTTGCAAGTGTAGGAAATGAAATGAGCTTATTTTGTGGGACAGTGAGGTTAATATAGCTCGTCCAAGTGAAATTTTCCTTGCGATAATTTACGGTGTTTAATGAGAATTCCCAGTTGGTATTTTGAACTGTGGCTGGCAGATTTTTATTTATCACCGAAAAGCCTGTCATAGTCGGAAGCCTGTAGGGTAGTAATTGGTTAGAAGAACGATTACGTGCATAGACAGCATTAATTAATATCCGATCCTTAAAAAGGCCGAGATCTATTCCTAATTGTAGCTTTTTAGTTTCTTCCCATTGCAGATATGGATTGGGGAGGCCAAGCGGGGCGATGGAGGTCACATTTTGATATGCTACTCCAGCGGTGATAGGAAAATAGAGATTCATAAAATTATAGTCACCAATTTGGTCATTTCCCGTAGTGCCAAAACTGGCTCTCAGTTTACCGAAGCTGAGAACTGGGATCCTTTTTTTAAAGAGGTTTTCTTGGCTAAAGATCCAGGCAGCGCCTACGCTTGCGAAATTGTGAAATTGGTTTTCGGAGCCGAAACGGCTGCTGCCATCCCTGCGAGCAGTGAGATTAACTATATATTTGTCGTTATAGTTATAATTCAAGCGGCTAAAGAAGGCATTGTATTTATATTTTGTAGCAAATGAAGAGAGGACGGCAACAGATGCCGCTGATTTAATATCCTCTAATACGAGTTCTGTACTAAATCCCTCGCCGAGTAACGTCTCACCTTTATTGCTATTTTGCTGGATAGTCATGCCCAACAGTGCATTAAGTTTGCCTTTTCCGAAATTCCTATCATAAATGACTTGGGGCTCAACGGTCCAAGAGTTAAGGACTCTGTTGCCGAATCTTGCCAAGTTTGAAGAAAATGGACGGGATTCAGGCTTTACAGTTGTTATGGGTTGGGATTGGAAATCATTTGTTTGCATATTAGTATAGCCTAAGCTACTTTTAAATTCAAGTGAGGGGAGAATGTGATAGCTTAAATTGATGTTGCCCAGTAGATTATTAGTTTTGTTCTTATAAGTCTGGTGTAGAAGCCGGAGAGGGTTATTCCAACTCGAAAAGCCGGTGACATCTGGCTCCCAGTTGAGACTGCCGTCGGCGTTATAAAGCTGGGGAGCGTTAGGTTCTAATAACAGTGCTTGATTAGTTAAATCTGCGCTTGGTAGCTTGTTATTGTCTACTAGATAATTTCCAGATAGTTGGATGTTGAATTTTTGATTGGAAGAGACGCTCGTAATGTTGAAGTGTATTGATGCTCTTTCGTCGACGAAATTGCCGGGAAATACGGAAGTTTCTCTATGATAACTGCTTCCTATGAGATATTGTGAAACTGCTGTGCCGCCAGAAATACTTGCGTTGGCGTGTGTATATTGCGAGGTTTTACCGATTAAAACTTTTTGCCAGTCGGTATATCGTGTAGTATCCCAGAGCCCATTAATGTCGTAATCAGTTTCATAAATGGGTTCACTGTCATTCATTTTAGCCTCCTTTCGCATTTGTAGATACTGTTGAGTATTGAGCATATTCAGCCTACGTGTTATCTTTCCCCAGCCGCGCTGAAAATCAATATCTAACTTTATAGGTCCAGCTTTGCCTTTTTTGGTCGTAATGAGGATGGCTCCATTGGCTGCGCGCGAGCCATATATTGCGGTGGCGTCAGCATCTTTTAGCACTTGGATACTCTCAATATCGGCAGGATTAATGTAACTCAAGGGATTTCCATTTCCTGTAATATTTGTTAGTATCGGCCCTCCCGAAGTACCCAAAATGCCATCTAGACCAGTGCCTGGAAGTTGCGAAGAATAGGGCACACCATCTATTACATACAATGGATCGCTGCCGTTCATAATACTATTTTGCCCTTGTATACGTACAGTAACGCCACCTCCTGGTAATCCATTTGTCTGTGTAATAAACAGCCCTGGTACTCTGCCCTGCAATGCTAATAGCGGATTAGTTACAGGTTGCTTTTCGATGTCTTTAGCTCTTACTACACCGATGTTTCCTGTACTTAATCTTTGCGTCGTCGTTCCATATGCAATAATCACCTTTTCATCCAGCGTGCTCATCAGTGTGGCCATCTCTACCAGAAGACTTTTCCCCTTCACTGTGGTCTCCCTTCTTTCGAAACCAATGCTGGAAAAGACTAGAATTTTTCCAATATCAACCTTGGGCAAGGAGAACCTCCCGTCTCCATCCGTTGTCGTCCCTAAGCTCGTCCCTTTGAGTATCACCGTCACCCCAGGCAACGGCGTTCCATTGGCATCTGTCACCTTCCCGGTTAGAGAAACCGGTGTAACCGTGCTATCCACTTCGTTTTTTTTTGGCACGGTAAATTCTTTCTTACGGATCAGCAGTATATCGTCACTGTACTGCCATTCCAGATTTCTTCCCTTAAACAAAGTGCCCAGCACGTCATCCAACGGTGTCTCTTTAAAATTCACCGTCACCTTTTCATCCTGATTCAAAGAAGTCGCAGATGTACTATACATCACCGCATAACCCGTCTGCTTTTTAATGGCCTTAAACACAGCCCGCAATGGAATCCCATTCCCCGTCAGCGTAACTGGATGCTCATTCTGAAAAAGAGAAGAAGCTATAATATCACCGACTAAGCGATGATCAACAACAGAAGCTACAGAAACGTTAGAAAAACAAAAACTTACACAGACTAGGGAAAATAGTTGGCATAGAGAACCGCATAGCACACGGCCTCGAAGTAACAGTTTAAGCATACACGTGGATTTGGTTGGATCAGTAATTTTTTCTAAACGGAGGGATCGATATCTCTTATGAGAAACTGGAGTGCTATAGCAAATGGGAAAAGAGAGGGAAAATAAAGTATATGGTCAATTATTACTAAACATGGTTCCTTAGGTAGTAGCAAATTTAATTTGCACTCCGTTGCGCTCACAGAGAAGTAGCTTCCTTATCCAAAACGCTCGTACTACTTCCCCCGCATTAAACTTTCATTAAATTATTTTTAAGCCTTTATAAACTATACCGCCCCAAAAATCCCCCGTACTACCCGTTAACCAAACATTTGCAAAAAACACCCCTATGTATGCATTTTAGCCACTTATTAACTAATAATTCACTTTGTTCTTAAGGTAAAATATTATCTTTACCATATTACCATTAGGCACAACGTACAGTAATCACAACCAAATCATGCCAGTGTACGAACAGGACCTTATATTATTGACACAACTTAAAGCCGGTAACACGGGCGCCTTTGCTGACTTTTACGAGAAATACCGTAAATATCTCATGGTCGTAGCCATCTCCCTGTTAGACGACGAAATGGAAGCACAGGATCTGGTACAGGAATTCTTTATCGACTTCTGGGAAAAGAAGCTCTATGCCAAAATAGATCCGGATCAGAATAAAAGGGAAGAGGTGGTGATAAAAAATTACGTGCATCGTATTATCTTTAATAGGTGTATGGACCGCCTGGGTTTACGGAAAACCCGCCAGCGCCGCATGGATAGCATGCCAACGCCGGAAGTGGTCTGTCCCCCGGAAAACCGGCTGGAAGCACAGGAACGCCAGCAACAGCTGGGCGCCTCCCTCGCTGCCGCCATTAATAAGGTGCCGCCCCTGTCTGCCAAAGTATTTGAGTTAGCCTACATTCAGCATAAAAGCCGCACTGAAATAGCTACCGTAATGGGGGTTAGTCCCAACACCGTTAAAAATCAATTAGTTAGAGCTGTGAAGATCCTGAGGACCCAATTAAAAAAAGTATAAATTCACCCGCCGGTAGTACAATTACCATCGGAAACCTGTATTAAGACATGATGAAGCGTGACCCGCGCCATATACATGCGTTAATGACCTCCTGGCTCACTGGTGATATCAGCGAGGAGGAAGCGCTGTATTTAAAGCAACTGATAGCAGAAGACCCGGCCGTCAGGGAAACCTGGAAAGAGCTGCAGTCCAGATTCTCACCAGAAGATGTTCAGCAGAGCTTTAGCCGCTATGAAAACCTGCCCTGGATCCCCGCGGAGGAGATCACCAGCCACCCTCAGCACCAGCCTAAACGAAAACCCGTCATCCGTATGCTCCGGCATGCCGGGTGGGCCGCCGCTATTGTGGCCGGGGTCATCGGTAGCGCCGCCCTGCTGTACTACCAGAACACACATACCGTTGCGCCTGTGCCGCCACCCATGGCAGACCGTAGCACGGTACAGCCGGAAAACAAGAAGATCATCGCCTTGCAGCTGGCCAATGGTAAAACCATTAACCTCTCGCAAGACCAGCAGGATCTGCAAACGGACGAGGCCCGGCTCAACAGCACCAGCAAGTCGATGGCCTACACGCTGGCAGGCAACCCCGCCGGCGCCACCGCCCTTAATAAGCTGAAAGTGCCCATCGGCAAAGATTATAAAATTACCCTGTCAGACGGTACGGAAGTATGGTTAAACTCGGCTACCAGCCTGCAGTTCCCTTTCCGGTTCACAGGCGCCACCCGCGAAATTACCATAGCAGGGGAGGCCTTCCTGAAAGTGGCCCCCAAGGCAGACCAGCCCTTCCTCGTACATACGCCCTATGGTACCGTACAGGTCTTAGGCACGTCCTTTAATGTAAACGCTTACGACCCCGGCACCGTAGAGGTAGCCCTGGTAGATGGCGCCGTAAGGCTCGATGCCGGCAATAATAAGGTGCAGCTCCAGCCCGGCAGATCCGCCACGTATACCTTAAATAAAGGTATCACCGTGCAAACCTTCGACCCGGAAGAAGTGCTCAGCTGGCGCGAGGGCAAATATTATTTCAGCGATGCCTCCCTGGAGCAGATCACCAACATCCTGCCCCGCTGGTACGGGCTGGAAGTAGTGATAGACAATCCCAACCTGGCCGGCGAACGTTTTGCTGGGATGATGGACCGCCATAAACCTGTGGCTGTTTTCCTGGATAACCTGGCCAAAACCCGTAAGATCTCCTATTATTTCGATAGCCATGATGTGCTGCACCTGCAGTAGTCACCCATTATATTTTTTGCCAATAGGTACGAAGGTCCCGCTCTCAGAGCGGGACTTTTTTGTTACCCCAGTATTAAGAATCATAGAATTATGTTGAAACGCCGAAAAAAAATTTGAACCGGATAGTACGTTTCATTGTTTAGGGGGTATAATAGAGGTACATGTGAATATAAAGTTGAAATGTACCATTGAAATGCCTATTGCCTTGAAAACTGAAGAGTGAGCACACGTTAAACGGCATGACCCCTTTTTTAGACCATATCCCAGGTTGAAAATCCCTATTGCGAACAATCAAATTGTGGTTATGCATTTTTTTGACCAGGATGAATTTTTAGTGCTCTTGCTACGCCAACTGGAAAATTGTACCAGCTGGGAAGAAGAGTTGTACATCGAACGTACGCTGCGCAGCAGCGCCATAGCACGTCAACTGCTTGAAGACGTCAAAGAGACCTTCCTCGTTAAGGAAAATGCCCCCCTGGGCACTCATTTCCGGCACGCATTCAAGGATATAGACATTAGCAGCCGCCTGGATGAAAGCCTGGCAGACCTGCAGCCTACCCGCAAAAAACGGTATCTCAACGTAGCCGCCGCCGTATTGGTGGCCGTGGCCACCGCGGGCGCCGCCCTGTATATCCCGCTATCCATGCATCAGCAGGAGGAGGCCGCCATCAGCGCCATCACCATGCCGCAAAATGGCGTCATGCTGCAGCTGGCCAAAGGCGGCTCCCTTCCCTTAACGGGCGCCAGCGATATGATCAACACGCAAACGGCCCGCATCCAGACTAACAGCAATATGCTGCGTTTCACGGCCAAAGATCATGGCGCCAAAGAAGATAAGCTCAATACCCTGCGTGTGCCCGCCGGCAACACTTACAGCGTTACCCTGGCAGACGGCACCGTTGTACATATGAACGCAGCTACCTCCCTGCGCTTCCCCTTTGCCTTCAATGGCCAAAAGCGCGAAGTGTACCTGGATGGCGAAGCCTTCTTCACCGTTGCCCATAACCCGGATCAGCCCTTCATTGTACACACCCAGAAAGGGGATATCAATGTGCTGGGCACCGCGTTTAACATCAACACCTACGATAGCAGGTTTAAGCTGTCCCTGTTATCCGGCGCCGTAACGGTAGCGCAGAACAACAGCGCGCCTGTGAAGATAGCGCCCTGCCAAACCGCCACCCTGGATGAGTTTACCAATAGTTTTACCGTAACAGACCTGTCAGACCATCACGTAGTGAGCTGGCTGTATGGCTTGTACCGCTTTCGCCAGCAGCCCTTGCGCGATGTATGCGAAGTGGCGGAACGCTGGTACGACGTACAGATTAAGTTTGATAGTGAAGAGTTGGCAAAGCTCACCTACTCAGGCGCGATCAATAGAACAGAACCGCTGGAGGCCTTCCTGAAAAGTCTGAAAGACAATGGTAAGGTAGACAGCTACTATATGGATATCAGCGGTGCTATCCACCTGGAATTAAAACCGCATCATACCAAGTAATACATATGTTCGTTATCTCCCCCGATTCATCCGTTTGTAAACCGGCTTACATCCGTTAGTTACCTCGGTATTTACAGATCAGACGAAAAGCCACTGGAAGTTCGCGCCAGTGGTTTTTTCATTGTAGGGGGAGCAGTATCACATCTTCTTCGCCAGCTTCGCCACCAGCGCATCCAGCGATGCCTTATTCGTCGGCCCAGTAGCCTTATGCAATGGCAAATTCGGGAACTGCCAGGCTACATTCATCGCCTCAGTCTCTGTATCAGCCGTGAGATAGTTGGTAATAAAGAAACTCTTACCCTGCCGTGTGATCTTCGCAATGGCATGGCCATCGCTGATCTGGTTGGCCTTGATCTGTTCATCAGAAGCCCTTACTGCCGTAGTGAACGTAATAGACCTGTTAGCGCCCGCTTTTAACATCAGCGCAGCGCCCATCTGGGCATAACCGCTACACACAATAGACCGCGCGCCCGCGATACTGGGCGGCATCTTAAACACATCGTCTACCGCGTCCACTGCCATATCTGCCGGTGTGGTGATCACCCGGTGCTGGAACCAGGCAGTGGCAAAATCCGTATAGGCCTTGCGTACAACAGCATTGCTGATGCCCGGTTTATCCAGCGTGGCAAAATAAGCCTGCGCTTCAGACAGCGTAGGTATCATCCCCGGCAGGGCGCCGGTACCGCTCTGCATCTGCAGGCGCATGTTCACTTGTCTGCTTATAAAACCTATCACACTCTTCATCAGGTCAGCGCCCACATTCACCGGGCCACCGCCAAAGAACGGCGAGGTTTCAATGATAGCAATGCTGTCCTTGAATTTCTTCATATCGGCCTCTGAAGGCGGTGTGGCCTTAGGGTCATTCAGCGCGCGGAAATAACGCAGCACAAACAGCAGCGGCTCCGCGTGTTTAAAGATATCCGGCAGGGATTGGGTGGCTTGCTTATAGGCTTCGCGCAGGTCTTTCAGCGAGCCGCGGCGCACCTGGTTAATAGAGGATTTTACAGAAGAGAAATCCGGCGATCCCCCATTCACCAGCGCCCGGCGTTCCTGGCGGGCATTGTCCTGGATGGTCTTACTGTCTTGTTTAATACCGCTTACGGCAGTCAGCAGCGTATCCAGGTCCGTACGGCCGGCGCTGATGGAGAAGATGGTACGGCCTACGGCGTCGATCAGTGCATCTGTTTTCTCCAGCCCATCTATTACTTCTGTGCCATAGTCCTCGGTGATCCGGGCATCGCCCAGCGCTTTGAAGCTATTAAAGATATCATCCAGTTGTTGCTGTCCTTTTTCGATCATGGGCGACAGGTTGCCAAAGCTGCGGCTTAGCTGTTCTACGCTGTGGATCATGGCCGTGATATCCGCTACCTGTGCGGCCGGCATATTCAAAGCGGCAGATGCCGTAGGAATGTCTTTATTGCCTTTATGCTGGCGCTCTGCCCAGCCACCCAGGTCATCTGCGCTGGATCGTAGCTGCTCTTTACGCCGGTCGGCTATCCGCCAGCCGGAAAGGCTTTTACGGCTGTAGTGTTCCTTATTGGTTGGATCGGTAGCTTCTTTTCTGGCGGCGGGCACATTAAAGGTCTTGCCCTGGCTGGTTTCTATCAGCGCGGCAATGGCGGTCATCCCATACTCGCATACAAACAGGTGCGCGGCGGGGTCTTTACGGATGGCGGCTTCTATCTCCGCCCGTTCGGATCCCAACATGGCTTCCAGCATCAGGTCCCGGTCAATAGCGCCTACCAGGCCCGTTTTGCCGGGTAGTATGCTGTCCTTGTTCTTCAGACAGGCTTCAGTCACCGCCTTGGGATCTTCTTTCCGTTGGATGGCAGGGCTTTGCTGCAGCACATGCGTGAGCTCATGCGCCAGCAGGTGCTGGCCTTCCGTGGAGCCGGGCTGGTAGTTACCGCTGTTGAACCAGATATCCTTACCTACGGTAAATGCTTTAGCCTGCAGCTCCTGGTTCAGCTCCGCCGCCTGACTGTCCGTATGCACGCGTACCCCGGAAAAATCCGCGCCCAAACGGGATTCCATAAACGAGCGGGTATCGGTGGCCAATGCCTGGCCCTGGCCGGCGCTGGAATGGATGCCCTGCGTAACCGCTTCGGAAGCGGGCGCGCTGTCGCCATTAGCCTGCCGCTGGATAAAAGGCATACGCTGCGCTTTTTCTTCCTCCTCACAATGTGCGCATTTCCGTTGGATGGCAAATGGCTCCGCTTTGCGCATTACCTGGTCCGCCATGGCGTCGGCTTGCCGTTCATAGGGATCGTCTACCGGGCCTACGGTCAGTTGGGGCATAATACGTTGAAAGCTCGCCGGCGTAGCTTGCACATTCGTAGCGGCGGGCCGTATATCGTTGGCAGGTTGGGGTTTGGTATGATGTTCCATGAAGCTGTTTATTTAGACATCGTGAACGTAGTGTCTATCTTTATGTTATGGGTTACGCCCTGTTTATCCACGAATTTGGACAGTGACGTGATCTTGATAGTGAATTTTTCGCCTTTTTTTAGTTTGGTCACATCTTTGCCGCCGGCCACTTCCCCGCTAATCACCGCCACCATGCCTTTGCCATTATTATTCACAAATACATAAGAGCTGAAGCGCGTGCCGGTCACCTTGCTCACAAAATCCCGGATCACTACCTGGTTCATGGGCAATTTGCTGAAATCTGTTTTAATGGCCATCTCTTTCAGTGCCGCTATCTGGTCCGCTTCCGTTTGCGCCGGTTTATCCGGGTCTGCGGGTTGGCCGGCGGTTTCGCCGCCTGCGGGGGCATCTTTGGTTTTACGTACGGCTTCTACGCCTTTACGCAGGTTCTCTATCAGTTGGGCCAGTGTTTTGCCAGTAGAGGAAGTTAACTGGCCAGCCAGCGTGGCGGATTCCTCTTTGCTCAGGTCTGCCGGCACTACGGCAAAGAATTGTTTCACCGCTTCGTCAGAGAGTTTTACATCGCCTTCCGTAGCGCTGGTAAAAGCTTTAAACAGATCTGCCACCGGGGCAGGCGCCCCTTGGATCTTTTTCCGGTTTTCTTCGCTCAGGTTTTTAAACGCATCGGTAGCCGGTGGCGTGGTCTCCGGTTTAACAGGCGTTTGCTGGGGCGTGCTGCCTTCTGCTTTGGCAGCTTCTTTAAGGGCGTCTGCAGCAGGCTGGGGCAGGGGAACACCTTTGGTGATATCCTTTACCGCGTCTGCTACCTGTTGCGGGCTGTCGCTGGCTGCTCCGCCGCCACCGGCGCCGCCTTTACCCTCGCCGGCTTTCTGGGCGGCTTTTTGTTTAAGGGCCTGTTTCAGATCCTCCACTTTCAGGTCTTTGGGTAGCTGTCCGCTTACCTGCTCTGTAGTGCTCATCAGCGCCTTCAGCTCTTCTTCGCTGAATTCATCCATATGTTTACGCAGGAAGTCCGTATAACTTTTCGCCATGGCCTTCTGCGCTTCAGACATATTGCCTTTACGGGCGGCGTCTTCCAGGGCTTTCTTCAGCTCAGGATCGCTTGCTATCAGGGCCTTGAATTCTTCCGGCACTGGCTCCCCATCCTGTTCCATGGCCTTAAAAAGTGCTACCAGCGGATCATCGCCCTCCAGGGAGATCTTGGCTTCCGCCTTGCCAGACATCAGCAGCAGCACCGCCGCTGCGGCAGATGCATATATCAGCGCTTTACCGGCTACCTTGCCTCCCATGCTTTCTGCCATACGTTTCAGGGCCTTACCCGCGCCTTTTTTAGCGCCTACGGCTGCCAGCGCCGCAGCGGCTGCCGCCAGCATGGGAGGCCCACACTTTTCCATCATGATACGCTCGCAGTTACGCAGGGTCTTGAAGGTCTCGGAGATCTTTTTCATATGCTCCTCGTAATCCAGGTCACCGGGCGAGAAACATTTCTGTTGCAGGATTACCCGGCCCATCACCGCGCCATAACCCGCGGCCACCTTGGCGGTGGCGCTTACGCAGGTATCGCCCTGGTCTGTACAGCTGCGGTTTTTATTATAATATTCATGCATTTCCTTGTTCAGCTGCTCCACTACGGCATCCGGGCATTTGGTGCTTTTGGTCTGCCGGCGGATGGCGCCGCCTTGCTGTAGTGTATGCGTGAGCTCATGCGCCAGCAGGTGCTGGCCCGCTGCGGTACCCGGCTCGTAGGCCCCGCTGTTAAACCAGATATCGTTACCTACAGTAAACGCTTTGGCTTGTATGCTGTCCGCCAGGCCGGCGGCTTCGCTGCCTGTATGGATACGCACGCCGGAGAAGTCCGCGCCAAAGCGGGATTCCATAAAAGAACGGGTGTCCTGGCTCATGGCTGCGCCTTTACCAGCGCTGGAGCGGATGCCCTGGGTTATGCTATCCGGGGCCTGCGTGGCTGTATCGTTAGTGGTGGTCTGCCGTTGGATAAACGGTGTACGCTGGGCTTTCTCTTCTTCTTCACAATGGGCGCATTTACGCTGAATAGCAAAAGGCTGGGCTTTGCGCATGACCCGGTCGGCCATGGCATCGGCTTCACGCTCGTAAGGATCATCGATAGCGCCTACGGTCAGTTGCGGCATAATACGCAAGGGTGCGGTTTGCGGTGGCTGTATAGCATGTTGGGAAGCAGCGGCAGGCTGCGGTTCAGCGTTTTTGGGGTGCTTGGCGTGCATTGCGGTTCACATTTGGGTGCGTTAACGTTATGGGGTGTTGAGATAAAGATAAGGAAAAAATGGGGAGGGAGACCCAGCCAAAACACAGCCCGCTGAAAATTTTAGCGAAAAATATGCCTTACCCATGAAATTTTGTAGCTTTCCGCCATAACACGATTGTCCCTAATCTGTTCCCTCAACCGCATGCCAGATCAACACCAGCAAACGCCGGCTACGCCTGTACCTATTCGCTCCTCAGCACATCAACCTGCTGCTGGCGGAATAGCCATACCCGCGCCCGTCCAGCTGCAACCGGCATCACAAACACCACAGCAACCATCCGGCGCCACACCGCCGCCACCACCGCTTGCCAACATCATCCAACGGCAGCCTACCAACATACCCGCCGCCCCCACACCCTTTCGGCTGCCAATTACCAACACCCCATCACCCCAGCACACACCCATCACCCCCTGGCATACCGTAGTACAGCGCCAATCCAAAACCACCCAACCCGTCATACAACGGGTGCGCATAAAAGTACGGGCCAGCGAAACAATGGGCAACGACCAGGACGTTAACGGAGATACCACGGAGTTATACGCCCTGTACCAGCAATCCGGCAAAGACCTGCCCTATTTTAACCGGGATAATTACCCGGAGATGGAAGCGGCGCTGTTCTTCGCGCGTAGCGAGGCTATGGGACCGGAGCAGTTAATGGAACGCCTGCAGATAGAGGAAATGTTGGTAGAGGTCTACGGCCACAATTGGTCCACTTTCATGACGGACGAAGAAAAAAAGGAGCTCGGATCACAGGGCGAAACAAAAGAAGGGAACAACAGCGAAGAACAGGATGATCATGTCAGGAAAAAGAAAAAACTCACTGACACAAAGTTCACCAGCGAATCAAGCCCCATCATCCCCGGTAATATCGATCTCCAGCAGGCGTTGGGCTCCCAGGCCATGGAAACGGAAAAGGAATTAAAAACACCACAGAAAAGCCAGATCGGTATCGTTACCTGGAACGTAGCCCACTTCAGCGATAAAGAAACAGTAAAAGAAACGGCCCCTAAACCCAAAGGCAAAGCAAAAGGCAACACAGACGAAACCGATCAGGACGAGCCCGTAGAAGCCATTACCCGGCGCGGTTTCCAGGAGCGGCTGCAACAGATCCTGCAAAAGTTCCGGAAGGTAATGGAAGACTGGGATGTATTCCGCAAAGAGGCAGAGGCCTTTATAGCCGCCATAGAAAAGTACAAAGGGAATGATAAGCTCTGGAAAGGGGTCCATAACCGTAAAGACACCAGGGAGCGGCTGGAAAGGGGTGCGCTGGCGGCCAAAGAGCAGCTGGCCGGCTCCGGCGGGTTGTTTGCGGGATTGGGCGAGTATATCAATTTCAAATGGAACGAAGCCTATGAAGAGGCACTGAAAGATAACCTCAAAAAAGCGCCGCTGGCGCAAAAAGTAAAGGATTTCCGGGCATTTGGCCGCGAATACCTGGATAACCTGATCAACGTGCTTAAATCGGTCACAAAGATCTGGGGGCCGGATATAAAAGCGGCTACTTTCCTGAGAAATATGTCTTCCTATGTGCAGGAAGGGCCGTCAAAAGACGACACAGACCCAAGAACGGAGGAGGAGCGCCTGATTAGCCTGGAATCCCTCCAGGAGAAAAAAGGCCTGCTGCGTAAACTGCTCAACCGCGCAGAGATAGAGGAGCTGGCCAGGGCCCTGCACACCCGCAATATTGCCTTACAGGCAGAGCAGATGTTCGCCAACAACTCCTGGCTGGATATCATGGTATTACAGGAGGTCAATAATCCCTCCCTGCTCGAGCAGTCCGGATCATCCTATGATATGGATACCGGCCCGCAGATGGTGTCCGGCGGAGAAAATCCGCAGAAAGAGTATTACCCCATCCTCATCCGCAAAGGCTCCGGTTTTACAGTGTCCGCCATATTCTATGTAAATACCAAAGGGAATAAAATATCGGTAAAGGAAGCAGAGGAGCAGGATAAACAGGAAGACGAAGAGAAAGAGAAACAGGAGAAAAAACCAGCGCCTTACGAAGATGTGGATTGGGACAAAAGCGCCGGCAGCTACCGGCCCATAATGGTCTATGAATTGGAAAGGCCGGTGAAGGATTCGGATAAAAAAGAGAAAGTATGGATAGGCGTGGTGCATACTACACCGGAAACAGATTCCGGCGTAGCGGAGTTTAACCGCATCAACATCTATAACGAAATTAAAAAAGGCCTGGCTACGCTCTCCGCACAGGCAAAGGATAAGGGAATACCATTGATCATTGGCGGCGATTATTACCTCACCGCGGAAGCCGTGGTGGCGGAAAAAAGCAGGAAACGCAAAAGGGATGATAAAAAAGAAGCGGAGAATAAAGAGACCGTAAACGAGGTGAAAGAGGGTACCGACAGGCAATTTGACCAGCTCACCCGGAAAAAGGAATGGATGGTCACTTTTTGGGAAGACCTGCAGGAAGTGGAGACCCAGCTGGGCATCATCGCTACCGCAAAGCAGGAAATAGCTGCCAGGGACCTGAAAAGCCAGAAATTCATGGAGCTGAGGAATGGCTGGATCTCGGATGCGGAAGCCGCTATCAACATCATTTTAAAGAAGTACGAGGTGGGCTCCGTAGAGGAGCTGGACGCCCTGTTCACGAAAGAGACCCTGCTGCAGGCAGAAAGGGATAAAAAGCTGATCATGCTCACAGAATACAGGAAAGAAAAACAGATCCTGCGAAATGTGAACAAAACCACCACCAAACACCGCGTAGAAGCGCTGGACCTGCACCTCACACAGTCCATATCAGGTACCAACCCCAAAGAAGATCCGCTTACAGAATGGAGTAAGCTGCAGATCGCTGATTTCTTTATAGACCAGGGCTGGCAAACCACCAAAGCGGGCATCATGCGGCCGGGCGGCAAAATGGTTACCACAGATGCGGAAGACCTGCGGCACTCCAAATACTGGCAGCATTTCAGTGATCACTTCCCCGTAGGCGGTATCTTCTCCACCGCGCCTAAGGACGAGGAGGCCGTAATGGCTTTACTGAGCCAGGCATTTGTAGAAGATGAAAAAGCGGAGGATACCGCCAAACAGGCAAATATCAACATGTTTGCTTTCCAGTATATACGGGATCTGCTCAGGACCATACAGCAACAAAACCAACCGGATAAAACAGAAGAGGAACATAGCGATGAGATGACGGCCAAAGTATACCTGCATAAGATCCGGCTGTTAGAAGCGCAATACGATAAACTGCCTAAACTGTCTGATAAAAAACGTAGCAAGAACCGGCTGATGGCTTATTTCAAAAAGCTGCCCGGTTTGATAGCTGCTATTGATCCAACCGCAAAGATAGATCCGCCGGGATATGATGATTATGTGACCGTATACCTGCAGGAGCTGGGAGAAAAGGGCACAGACATAGGCGGTCTGGAAGGGTTTAAAAAACAACGCCTCACGCTGGCGCTGGTTTTTCTCAAAGAACGCCTGGCGGCCCTCCGGAAAAAAAGCCCGGAAACTTCCGGCCCAGACACTATGCAGGAAGACGAGAGCCAGGATCCTACCGTACAATGGATCAGTATCCAGGGCTTTATTGCCCAGATCCAAACGCTGGAACAGGCGTTGATCAAACAAAAGAAAATGGAGGAGGCGGAACAGCTGGTTGTCTTCCGCCCGGAGGATGTGGAGCCGGAAAGTACAGATCCTGCACTGGTGCCTAAAGAGAAGGAGCCAATACCAGGTAAACAGCCCTCGCTGCCCCCGCAACCGGAGCTCGCGGAACAAGAGCAGTATCTCCTGGACCAGCTGATCCAGCTGGCAGACCAGGGAGATAAGATCTGGGATATCCTCTTTAAGGAGCAGGAGCAGGTATACCCGCTGTTCCGCGCCCGCGAGTCGCAGATTTTATCCGCTATGAAAGGGCCGTTGGCGCGTGTAGCGATGAATGGCCCGGATCAGGCGCTGCACATCCTGGAGCTGCTCATCCACAAATATGGCGTGGCCCCCGCAAAGCTGCTGCAGCCATTGGCGGCAGAGGCTTTGCAGGATCTTAAGATCGCCTTTTTCACCGCAGCCGCCCTGGCAAGAATAGGCGTGCCGGAACAGGTAATGCCGTTTTTACAGATAGTGCTGGGCCGCCTGCAGGTAAAACAGCTGCCGGACTTTATGGAGATGCTGACCTATACCTGGAAAGAGACCAATCAGGCCCCCAACACCTATATGATACTACGGCTGCTGCATATGCCGGAAAAAGATTCGCATGAACAGCAGGTTGTCATAAAAGTGCTGCTTAGCATGGGATGGGTAATGGAAGATGCGCTGGGCGAATTGTTAGCATCCCCGCCGGTCCCCGTGTCAAATAATGAAGACAGTCATTTCCCCGGCTTCGGTGGCTGGGATGCCCTCCGGAGAGCCAGGGAAGAAAGCCTGCTCACATTCGGCCAACAGCAAAGTTTTTCGCTCTCTGGCGAAAAAGTTGGCCTGGATGAATACATGGAACTCTACAATGCAGATGGCGAACTGCATAATTGCCTGATCTTTTCGATCGTGCGCGTGCTCAAATTGCCCACATCCGTTGAAAGGATCGTTGAAATTGGAAAGACCATCCGGGAAAACAAGAAGGTAGCGGCAGATGAGCTGCTGGATACAGGCGATATTCCGCAGATACTCGCATTGCTGGGCGCTGAGGCTACACTGATCGTGATCAGTACCCTCCAGAACGCCAAAGATCCGGATAATGAAAACCGCACATGTTTTGATATAGAGCTGATCGGTAAAGGCAATATTGCCTATCTGATAAACGCCGGTAATCTTCATTTTGGTTATGGCGCCGTGAAACCGGGGTATGCTATGCGGATGGCCAACCAGGTGGTGATATGGTTTAAGCAGATAGATAATTCCGGCGGGCCTAAGGAAATAACGCCAGAGATGCTGGAGATGCAGCGTTTACATGCGTTAACACAACAGGACAACAAAAAGGATCCAGCAGAAGACGTGGAAGAGGATTTTGACATGGAAGCATATCAGCAGCAATATGACAACTGGGAAACGGAGGCGCCGGATGAGAATTATGACATGGCGGAAGAGCCGGGAGAGGGAAACAGCAGTGATAGCTGATAACAGCCTGCAAGAAAAATTTGTCCAGTTTCAAAAAAATAGCTAATATTATTTCCGTAACCTCGAAAAAATTTTAACCTCAAAACATCGAACGCTTTCAATTAAGTTACAATCTGGTACAGTAGGGCCCCTGACTGATAATATTTCAATCTTTAACGGACAGATAGAAGGAACGTATATCCCAAATGCCTGGTTGATCTCAATGCTCGTAGGAATCAATTAAATGTAGTCATTTACAAATCCTAACTATATGCCTAATACTCCACAGGTAGTAAGCCTGCATACCCCTATGACTAATATTGTCGCAACAGAATCCACCGTAAATGCATTAAGGGAAACCATTGGCTCCGCAGGAGTGGGAGAAGAGCAGGAGATCGATGAAACAGAAGGCACGGAGCTGGTGCCCCGGATCATCCGCGAAATGGGAATGGTGCAGATCGATTTTAAAGCGCCGGATACAACCGGGCTCGCAGATATTGGCGTGGCCTCTTTTCAGCCGGTTCCGTTACGGGAAGCCATCATCGGAACAGATGAAAGGATCCAGGTAAAGGACAACCGGAAATATCCCTGGCGCGCATCCGCATCTTTATTGATAACGGCGGCAGATAATTCCCAATGGGTAGGCAGCGCATGGTTCATCAGCCCGCGTACGCTCATCACAGCCGGCCACTGTGTATATATCAAACACAGCGACATACCCGGGCGAGATGGCTGGGTAAAAAAGATCCAGGTAATGCCGGGGCGTAATGGGAACGAGCTGCCGTTTGGAGGCATCACCGCCAGCGAGTTCTGGACCGTGCAGGGCTGGGGCGATAAAGGCCTGGAAAACTACGACTATGGCGCTATTATCCTGCCGGCCGCCTTCCCGCAGGAGCTGGGCACATTTGGGTATGGCGTTTACCCGGATGATGAGCTGAATAAATTAATGGTCAATGTGGCCGGTTATCCATCAGATAAATCTTCCGGCACCATCTGGTACGATAAAAGGAATGTCGGCACCGTGAAGGCGGATAAAGTGTATTACGCGGCAGATACCTATGGCGGACAAAGCGGCACCGTCGTGTACCGGATCAAGGATAGAAAACGGATTGCCGTGGCCATCCATGCCTACGGCGGGCTCACCGCTAACTCAGGCACCCGTATAACAGACCAGGTATACAATAACCTGGAATCCTGGAAAAGGGATTGATGAAATGTACTGATCACTCATTTTTAAAATAGCATGTATGGGCAACTACCAGGGCATTATCCGGATCGAAAATGGCGAGGTATCGCCCCAGCCTTCGCCGCCATCAATAGAAAAGGTCATTGACGCCATAAGGGATCTGGGCGATCAGCTGCAGGTAGATGGCGTATTGGGCGTACGCCCCGGTTTTAGCAATAAAGAGCGCACAGATACGCCAGACCCGGTGATCCTCGTGGTCACACAACCAGGCGCCTCACCCACAGGTTTACCGGCTCAGTTGAACGGTATCGCTATAGAGTTACGTACTGCTTCCGCACAGGAACAGCTGCAGGGCATACTGCCCCTGAGCGCCTGGGAAAATGCGGTGGCGGAAGCTGGCCCGCCGGCTATTAACTATGAGCCACCGCCGGCAGATAGGGTAGCCCTCGAAGAAATGTCTGTATCCAATATCACCTGTCATATAGGTCCAGACTCCGGGTGGACTACCTTAAAGTCTTTCCTGGATGGTACCACCACCAGCCTCACGGTGGCCATGTACGAGTTTTATGCGCAACATATCATAGACGCCGTTACCGCATTGGGCAGCGAAACAGATGCAACGCTGAATATGATCCTCCAGGTGGATAAGAACGATCTTACGATCGAAGAAACGCTGCGGGAGCATTGGGGGGATCGCCTGCAGCTGGTGCCGGCGCTGGTAAGAGGGCCCAACAGGATCTTTAATAATTCTTATCATACCAAAGTGGCCGTGCGTGATTCCAGCGCGTTCTGGTTGTCCAGCGGCAACTGGAGCCCCAACAGCCAGCCGGTGTTAAAACCCGGAACGGAAAACTTTACCTACAAGAACGGCAACCGCGAGTGGCATGTGATCATCGAAGACGAGCCCCTGGCGCAGATGTACGAAAAGTTCATCCTGTATGATATGGAAAAGGCACGCGAGGGTGCACTACCGGAGGCGGCGCCGCTTATGCCGGACCTCCTGATCCCGGAATCCATGCTGGAAGCAGAAGCGGATGTGATACAACCCCATCCCTTCCTGCCCAAAACATTTGCCGCTACCGGTAAGCCGGTAAAAGTAATGCCGCTGATGAGCCCTGATAATTACGCGGCCACCATCCTGCAGCTGATCCAGGGCGCGGAACAATCCCTTTACCTGCAGTTCTCTTATATCAATCAACCTTCTGCCGCCATCTTCAACGATATTATCAGCGCCATCACACAAAAAATGAAGGATGGGCTGGATGTGCGCATACTGGTCAGCAATAACCAGAAAGCCGAAAGCGCAGACCTGCTCATTGCCACCCGCCACTGGAAACGCAGTATGTTCCGTATGCAAAAGAACAAAATGCACAATAAAGGCGTGCTGGTAGATGGGAAGATAGCCGTGGTAGGTAGTAATAACTGGTCTTCCGATGGTACGCAGTATAACCGTGATACCAGCCTGGTCTTCTACTCAAGGCCTATTACCAAATACTATACGGAAGTGTTTTTATTTGATTGGGATAATCTCTCCAGGCCCATCGCCCGCGCACAGGAAATACAGCCGGTGCTGGCGCCGGAAACCGGCCCCACGCCGCTAGGTATGGTACGCGTTCCCTGGCAATCATGGTACACTGAATAAACTGACCTATGTTTAAAGACGAAACAGAAAAACAGTATGTGATCGACCTGCTGGTCAGGTTCATCGGGCCCTCAGGGCAGCCCCGGAGCGCCCTGACGGCAGGCTTCGTAGGCACCGCCTTTCCAGGGCTGTTGGGAGAAGGCGCGCCGGGGGTGCTGATAGTACAGGCAGTCCATCTTTGTATGAATGATGGATGGAGAAGTAATCCTACCTGGTTATCCATATTACTTTCGCCTTACCGGGATGTGGATCCTAACGTGGCGGCCATCCTGCAACGGATCAGTATACCGCCGCCGCCGCTGGCTAATCCGCTGGATAGCACTATTCTCATGGATGGCGCGCCATTCGTAAACCGCAGGTCGCTGCGCACACATTTAAAAAAATTCAGTACGGCAGCTACCAACACAAGGCCTATCCTGGTGGTGAATGGGGAGTATAGAAGCGGAAAATCATATTCAGTAAAATATATTTCCCATTTTACAAATACGCCGCAACCCGGTGCGCAATTAAGTATCATACCCTATATCGTTGAATTTGATCCGGACCTGGCAGCCGATCTGGGCGCGGAAGAAGTGGCAAAAAAACTGGTGTCTCTCATGGGCCGGCCATTATCAACAGCGCCGGAAAAAAATACCAATGTCAAATTATACGCGCAACGGCTGGCCTTGTGGGTACTGAGCGAAGCCGCCCAAACCAGGTGGCAGAGCTGGTTCGTATTGGATAATTTTCAGCATGAAAAAGTAAGACAGGACGCCAGGGATTTTCTGCTGGCCCTCAGCGCCGAAGTGCCAAATGGCGTATTCCCGCAAACATGCCGCCTTATCCTGATCGGGATCGATCGTGCAACCCTTACCGTGGATGCAGGTCTTATTGAGCAGGATAAAACAGACGCCTGTCCGGTGGCGGAGATTGATATTGCCATTGCTGAAATTATTGCCCATGCGCCGGTAGGTTTACCCATCGAGCGCGTCAAAGCATTTATCTATAACAGTTTGCCTGTTGATAGCAACCGTATGATGATGTTGAACTGGCGCTTACGTGCGCTTCATTATGCTATCATAGAAATAGAAGAGATCTTACGTACCCGGCCGGGAGTCAACTTTGAAACAATATTGTTTGTGATGTTGGACGGGTTGCCGCCGGGTAAGGATGGGATGAAAGAACTACAAGACCGCATTACAGATTTACGGAATAGTTCCAATTAGCATTGATACTATGCAGGATCTTACTAAACAGCTGTTAGACAAGTATACGGCTAAAAGGTCGTTAAAAACAGCGCTGCAGGGGCGCGCTATGTTGCCGGATATGGAAGCAGCCTTGCCGGATAGCCAGGCTGCGCCGCAGGATACCGGTGAGGAGCAGCGCTGGTCTTACCGTCAGGCGGCCGCTGTGCTGCACCTGTTTTCCCCGGGCACGCTGCGCCCGCTGGCTGCGCAATGGGAGCACAAACAAGTGGCGGAATTGATGTACGGAGACCTGGTCTATATTTCGGGTGAGGCGCCGCATAAGCTGTACACCCTGAAACCGGAGATCCGGAAACAGGCGCTGCACATGCTGGGCTCGCGTGCCGCCATGAACGCAGCATTGGCCGCAAACCCCAACAGGGAGTGCACGGAATTGCAAAATATGTGGGAGGGTTACCTCCGGTCAGGAACCTTGGCGCCGCTGGAAGGTATGGGCTACCAGCAGCTGGTGAACCTGCGCCAGATCATGATCTGGGTAGAGGGGCTGTTACCGGGCCTGCCAGATCCTGCAGTAGTGCAGGACCTGGTACGCCGCAAAAGTATCCTGTCCCCGTTTGAGCACCTGGTCGATGCTAATTTTACCGGGCGCCAGCGGGAGCTGGAAACACTGCGCAAATATCTGGGACTGGCGAACGAAACTAAACGTTTTCTGGGAGCGGTAGCTGATCTGTGGGGTAAGCTCATGCAGGAGGGCACAGAGCCCATTTTATCCATCTATGGCCCCGGCGGCATTGGCAAGTCTGCATTGATAGGCCGCCTGTTGTCGGAACTGTCTCAGCTCTCCGGGCCGGATCGTATTCCTTTTGCCTACCTCACCTTTGATCAGCAAGGGCTGCGTATCGACCGGCCGTTTACGGTGCTGGTCGAAATGGCGGCGCAACTCGGGCTCCAGTTTCCGGAGCATACAAAGGAGATAGAGGCCTTTCATGATAGCGTTCGCAGGTACAGGGATAGTGTAAGCGATGTAGTGGAAAGAAGGCATACATCCGTGTCAAAAGGTATCCGGATCCAGGAATCACATGCCACGGAAACGTCCCTGTATGAGCAGTTTGCCTATCTGTTGGTTCAGCTGAACAGCGCACGGGCTAACCAGGCCGCCATGTCGCCGGTACTGTTAACCCTGGATACCTTTGAGGAAGTGCAGTACCGCAATCGCGAAGACCTGAACGCTTTCTGGCGCATGCTCACCACCATCGTCGGATATTATCCTCAGTTCAAAGTAATTATTACAGGCAGGGGCACACTGAAGTCATGGACGCAGTATGCCGGTGTTGTTATGGAAATTCCATTGGATGGATTGGTAAGAACAGATAGGGTAACGTTGTTGGGAAAAATGGGTGTTGCAGATAAGGACGTGGCAGAGGCGGTGGCGGACCAGGTGGGCGGAAATCCCTTATCCCTGCGGCTGGCAGCGGGTCTTATTAAAACAGACCAGCAGGCGGCCGGTAAAAAAGGCATCACCGGGCTCAATACCCGGAAATGGCTGTTGTTCCAGGTAGACGAGCAGCTGATCCAGGGCCAGCTTTACAAAAGGATCCTGGAGCATATCCATAACCCGGACCTGCGCAAGATTGCCCACCCCGGCATGGTGCTGCGGGTGGTATATCCTGAGCTGATCTGGGAAGTACTGGCGCCGGTTTGCGGCATTGAGGTAGCGGATATGGATCATGCCACACAGCTGTTTGAAGAATTAAAACGGGAGCATGCCCTCGTGGAAACAGGCAGCGCAGGCACATTGATCTACCGGCCGGAGATCCGCCAGGCAATGATCCGCCTGCTCACGCAGGATAAATTTACGGAAGTGCGCGCGCTGCACCGGGCGGTTGTCATGTTCTATTTTCAGAAGGATGATCTTACAGACCGGGCGGAGGAAATGTACCACCGGCTGGTGCTGGACGAAGATGAAACCTGGCAGTTGGCGGAGCGCTGGATACCAGGTATCGAAACATCCGTTATATCTAACCTCGAAGAATATTCGGACCGTATGAAAGCCTGGCTTTCCACCCGGGTGAATATTGAGGTGCCCCGCGAAATTCTGCTGAATGCAGATGTGGCGGATTGGGAACGTAACGTTACCCGTAAAGTAAAAAGGGCCTTACAGGAAAATCAATTAACATGGGCCAGGGAACTGCTCTTCGAACGCAGGGAGCGCACAGAGGCCAGCCCTTTGTTTGCGCTGGAGGCAAAAACTGATATGCTGCTCGAAGACCTGTCCCATGCAACAGCGGTACTAAAGCAGGGCATTGAACAGCTGACCCGCTCCTCCAACAGGGGCCGGCTGGCGGAATTATGGTGGCTGTTATCCCAGGTAGCATTGATGGAAAACGATCATTTACGCGCGGATGAATACCTGGCCAATGCGGAGATAGCCATGGCAAATGCATCAGATCCGCTGCCGCTGGTCCACATTCTCTGTCAGCGGCTGATCCTGCGCCAGGTGTTCCTGACCAACGATCCCGAAGGCGCCGCCATATTGCGGAACCGGCTTAGCACGGCATGCAGTCGTATGGACTTCTCCGCCGCCAACAGACCGGCATTTATCTGCTCCCTGATCGTACAGCTCCTGGCAGATGAATTTCCGGAAACAGCAGCCCGCTTTGCACTGGAGGCAGATCCGCAAGTGGAGATCTCCGCGCATTTGCTGTTAACAGAAAACCTGCGCGGTATGGAACCTTACCGGGAGGCCTGGGAGGAAGAAGAAGATAACATGAGATTTGAAGCTTTAGTCTGATGGCACTACTCACACAACAAGAAATACTGGACATCGCCAATGCGATGATCGCCAGCGGTATAGATACCAACGCGCTGCGGGGAACATTGTTCCGGGGCATCAACCCTTTTTTCTTTGCAGGCATACCGGGCGGCCTGCCCGCTAATGCGCAGTTGCTCATGGATCTGGGGTTCATGAACATGGTAGAGCGCCTGGCCAATGGCGATATTCCGCTCGAGATCTATCTCCGCAACGCGGACTTTTTGCTGGCAGGCGCCCCGGTACAGCAGAATATCATAAAGGAGAAAAAACAAATAGTGATACAGCGGGCTAGTGGCGCGCCAAAGATAGATATAACCCAGGTACCGGAGAGAAAACAGGTCATCATTTACAAAAATGATATGGTGACCTATGGATTTATGCAGGAAGCCGTAAAGGCCGGTGCAGCGGTGATGAAATTAAAAGTGCCTTCTTTTGAAAATGGCACGCAACGTACCCTGCCCGGCGGCGATTTTATATTGGCGAACGGAACGGCCTGGTTATTAACAGGGTCGCTGATCATGACCAATCATCATGTTATAAACGCGCGCAAGGAAGAGGAGCCGCCGGCAACGGTGTCAGATCTCAAATTACAGGCGCAGCATACTAAGGCCATCCTGGATTTTGACAGTGATCTCATCGAAGGATCGGTGATGAATACTGTATCGTTGGAAGGCTGGGATGAAACCCTGGATTATGCTATTCTGCGGGTCCCGGCAACCAACCGCCGGCCCTTGCGCAGGGCTGCCGCCGCGGTAAGCCTGGGTAATGAGCCTATCCCCGTTAATATTATTCAACACCCGGGCGGCCTCGGAAAACGATATGCCATCCGCAATAATCTGGTAAGCGCCGCCACCACAAATGATCTGCGGTATTTTACCGATACGGAAAGCGGCTCCTCCGGGTCGCCCGTATTAAATGATCAATGGCAGGTAGTAGCATTGCACCGGGCTTCGCTGCATGCCCAAAATGTACAATTCCAGGGAAAAACAACAGCCTACATCAATGTAGGCACGCAGCTCACCGCTATTTTAGCGCATGTACAGCAGCATTTTCCCTCGCTGGCCAATGAAATCGAATCCCACAATAATGTGTGATAAATCTCACCCCAAAACCAAATTGTATGAGCGTATTTAATTTATGTTCGGGAGATCCCGTAATGAAACTGCTAAAGAAAACATTCCAGGCAACGCCTATCCGTATTCCGGAAGAACGTTTTAAACCATTGGGCGCCATCGCGGCAAAAGGGGATACCCACAAATTCTTTGGGCGCATAGAAAACCTCTTAACAGTAACTACGCCCTTTGATAAGGAGCCTGACATTTCGCAAATGGCAGACGTTAGCGGTACCAAAACAAAAGAAGTAGATTTTGACCTGGGTTTTGAACTGCTTTCTGGCTTTTTAAGAGGCATGGGCATGGAAGGAGCCAGTTTAAAGGCCAGCTTCTCCGGGGTACAAAAAGTATCGTTCTCGTTCCAGGATGTGAAACGGCATCACCTGGATATCGGCGAATTAGGAAATTTCTTTGCTGGCAAACAATTCAATAAGGAGAATCCCGCCGCCAGGCTTTTTATGGAGCAGGAAGCTACTTGCCTTATTGTTGATTCTACTATCGTAAGTAACAACTTTACAATTAACGCAGAGAAGCTGAGCGATAATAGCGTGCAGATAGATGTGCCGGCCATTCAGCAGATCATAGGGGATCTCAATGCCGGTATAACGGTAAAATCTTCCGGCAGCACCTCTATTTCATTTACCGGGCCTACGCCGTTGGCCTTTGCTTTCTCCGCCATCCGTTGTGAAGTAGACGAAGACGGGTTTATTTCTTTTGGGCTCACGCGCGAATTGCGGCCGGTTGACGCTGAAGACGGAACGGAGGCGCCTCCTGGCGTGTACGTTTATCCGGAAAGCAGCATGATAGAGTTAGAAGTAGTAAATGTAGACAAAGATGTAGCCGCGCCGCAGGATTAAGCAACAGGCTGTTCCCTCACCAGGCTATAAAAACAACGCCCGGGGCATCATGTCCCGGGCGTTACATATATATAGGGATGCACATTATCTGATCATACGCCCCCTGCCTCCGTTGCCGTCGCTCCCGCCTCTTTCCGCTTCCTGATCGCCGCAGTAAACCTGTCCGCTATCAACCCAAACCCTTCATTCGTGGGGTGTATCTCATCATGCCAGCTCTCCCGGTTCACCAGCCCGCGGGCGTCTATATACGTCGCATTATCAGGGAACTGGTCCAGCGCGCGTTTCAGGTGTACATTAAACTCATCCAGGATATACCGGATCAGCTGCTCCCTTTCTGCCTGCGGCACTATGCCTTTTTTAACCATATACTGTCCCAGCCAGCTCTTTTTCTTCGGGAACTGCTCCGTATCCACGGGTATGATATAATCATAGCTATGGCTCAGGATATGCAGGTCCGGGTAGCGGATCAGCAGCTCGCGGAACATCTCTACATACCAGTCTTCCAGTAATTGCAGTTTGGTAAAGAAAGAGTCCTGCAGATAACGTTTGGGCGTATTATCCGTGGGATCCGGCGTTTCCCGCAGGAAGCCTTCAAACTGGCTGCCCAGTATGTCATTACCGCCGCCGCTCACCAGGAAGATATGGGCTTCCTCTTCGCCAATGGCGGCCACATAATCCCGGTGGGCCATATAATGTTCGAGGGTATCGCCCGCCAGCGCCAGGCTGCGGATGGCATAAATACGGTACAGATGGTCCAGTGTATCCTGTACCACAATAGGGTATTGGAACCAGGAGTCGCCTTCTGCCACGATCCGGATCCGGTCCGTTTTCTTCAGCCGTTTGTAAAGTTTGCGGCGTACCAGCGTTTCCACCTGGTTGGCCAGCCAAAGCCCTACCTCGCCTGCAAATCCTTTCTGGGCAATGATGGTGATCTCCGGTTTCAGCTCCAGTCGGGTAGGCTGCCCGTTCTCATCCAGTACCATATTATAATACAGCCCGGAAGCATAATAGGCGGTCTCTTCGTGTTCCATCAATGCCTGTAAAGTAGGCGCGCTGATGGTATTGTATAGCGGGTTAATGAACTGTATCTGCAGGTGCTGGGTGGTCCAGCCTTTCAGCGGTATGGGGCCGCCTCTGGTGGCTTTAATACCGCGGTCTGCTTCCATCTGCTCGCCGGCGGGGTAGAAATCATCCGTGGTATACGGCGGCTCCATCAGGTCCAGCTGTAGCGCGTCTGCGCTAAAACGCTCCGTGCTTACTATAAATTTAAAATGTTCAGTGGTATCCGGCCAGTTATATTCCTGCACATAGGTCTCCAGTTCCAGCTCCAGGTAGGTGCTGTTATCCAGGTGCAGCGTTTCCGGTTTACCGGGCTCCAGTTTCATCACGCCATCGCCGGCTAAAAAAGCGGTTGTGGCGCCAAACAGGTTGCTCAGGAATACGGCCGCCACAAACAGCGGCTGCTGGGTGGTATTGGTGATGGTGATCTCCACCTGGCCAGCCCATAATTTGAGCTCCGTATCATACGCATAGTTGAGCGTTACGGTATCGTTGTTGATGGTCGCAGGTTGTTTGGTCCCATCCAGCGCTACCTGGTTCACCTGTACGTTCAGCGGGCTAACGGGGAAACCAGCCGGTAGGTCAGGATTGCGCAGGTTCCTGATAAAATGCCAGCGGGATACCTGCTGCAGCGCCGCTGCTACCAGCTCATTATCATCCGCGGTAACCAGGGGAATGGGCCGGAACATGGGGCGGTAGGGATCTGCGGGGCGGGTAAGTACGGCGTCGCCCCCGCGGATATGCAGGGTATAATCCGGCGCACGGTTGGTAGGGCCATCCTGTCCGCCGGAAGCAAAACTATAGTAGTTATCCGCGTCTGTCTGCAGCAGGGTTACCAGCTGCTCCATATCTTTCGGATGGCCATTCACGTTATCAAGCTCCAGTTGCAGCGCGCCGCTCATGATCCCCTTCACCACGGCTTTATGCGCGCCGGTGGTATCCGGTTGTTCGCTGCCTTCCACATCCACTTTGGCAAAATCTACATTGATCTCGCGGATCGTGGCTTTATAGGTCTTTTGCGCATCATGGCGGTCTACGATTGTTACGGTGCTCTCTTTCTGCAGGCCATGGATAGCGCCAAAATTCAGCTGCCAGCCGGCCGTTTGGTTAAACGTGATCTCAGACACAAAAGTATGCTGGTCTACCGGCTGGTTCAGAAAACCTTTGGCCAGCAGGGCCGGCGCATTTTTAGCCGCATATACCCGGGGCGTTTGATCGTAGGCAAAACGCATAGATTGCCGGATGCGGTCGCGCAGGGTGGAGTAGGAGATATTACTGTTCACGGCATCCAGCGTGGCCAGCAGCGTTTTGGTAAACACGCCGGCCCGGTTTATTTCTATGGACAGCTGATCATCTTCACAGGCGGCCATCTGCACATGCGCGCCTTCCGGCAGGAACTCCGCCGTTTTTTTGCCTTGCACAGCAGCATACGGCAGCTGTGCAGCAAATACAAACTGCTCCCAGTTACGCCGGGGCGCTATATAGGGCACGCGGCGGCTTTGCACCATCTCCCCATTAAATGCGGCGCTGATCATTTCGCCACGGGTATTATCGCCGGAGTGGCAGCAGTCAAATATGGTGATGATATGCGCTTTGGTTTGTTCATAAAGCCCATGCAGCAAGTAGCGCAGCTCTTTATCCGCCAGCAGGAAATCCGCGGTGTCCGTTACGCCGCCATCATAACATACCAGGCACTCCAGCGTATCATCCGCTTCTTCCCAAAGCGGGTCCGCAAACTCCTGTACCCCGTGGCCGGAATAATAGAGCATCAACGTATCTTCCGGCTGGGCGCCTTCCGCCAGGAAACTGTGGATGCCCTCGATGATATTGGCGCGGGTGGCTTCCTCATTCCGGAGTATCCGGATGTCTTCCGCCGCCGGGCTAAAACTGCTGCGCTCACGCAGGTAGCGTTCCATCTCTTCTACATCATGCAAACAGCCGGTTAGCCGGTTCACCTTGTCATAATCATTGATGCCTATCAGCAATGCGCGCAGTTTGCCGTTACCAGCGCCATGGCCTTCGTCGTGTACGGGGGCATCTTCGAACATGTTTGGATCGTATCCTTCATTATCGGTGGCCTCCGCCAACTCGTTCACAAAACCCTTCTGCGCAGGGAACAGCGCATTAATTTCCTCCTCGCTGCTCAGAGCAGGAATCACCAGGCCACGGGTACCGGCTGCTTTTGGCACAAATTGCGGCGCCTGTACGCCGGCTATCAGGCCGGCCCAGTCAAAGGCCGGGCCTATATCCCATTTACCGGAACTACGGTAATTGATATGCGACACAATGCCTTTAAACTGTAATACATCATTAGTGGTGATATAGCGTTTATCTTCCGGCAGGAACTGCCGGGGAATATTGAACTTATTGGTCAGGAACAGCAGCAGGATGATCACGCTTTCCAGCTGCTCCGGCGTAAAGGACGCATAGAATGTCTGGTCCCGGAAAGGCGTAGTGATCTGCTGGTATGCCTCCTTTTGCGCCAGGGTACAGTACGGGTCCGGAGGGCTCACCGCGCCGGTACTGGTATTTTTAACGCGGGAGTACACCGTTTCCAGGTTGCCATCCCGTGGTACCAGGTAACCATAATTGGAGATCTCAATACCAATGGACGCTTTATCCTGCGCATTGCCCGTGCCCTGGTTGCCCACGCCGGCGCCCAGATGGCCAGACCATGCGGCAGAAGGGAAGAGCTGGTAGATAGTGCCATCCCGGGCAATCACAAATGGTACAGATACATGCCGGCCATCCTGCGTAAGGCTCATCATGTCAGAGCGGGTATTGCCCGCTGTAAAATGCAGCACGATCCGCTGTTTGGGGTGCTCCGCGGAAAAGAAATAATCCCGTTTGGGCGGGTTGTACAATACGCCGTTCAGCGTAAGGCCGGGCTCATTGGGTACCGGCAATGCAAATGGCTTCAGGAAGGCGGCGGCTTCCGTACGGAAACGCTCTTCCAGCTGCGGTAGAGAATCGTAACGCATATGAGATAATTGGGGGTTTAGCGGAATGAAACATGGGGTGGTGGCTGAAATTGGGATTAGCTATTGTCCTTCATGTATTGTCTGGTCTGCTGCGCCTGGTTTGCTTGCGTAGTCAAATATAGGGATTGTGCGGGAATAATAGGCAAAACCGCCTGCAAACCAAAACCAGTCCCCTTCACCGCTCAATGACATCTCCTGCAATAGTCACGTAATGTTTTCAGCGTTTTTACATAGTTGGGATCTTTAGTGCCATTGGGAAAATATTGCGCGCCATCTGTAATTTCAGACCTGCTTACTGTGCCGGCATTGCAGGTATTGCAACACCTGGATTGCTGCAATGCCATCCAGGCCTCTTTTGTGAGGGCCTGGGCCGAGAGCGAGGGGTCCATCACCCATTCGGTAACCGCCCCGGTTGCATCGGCCGCTTTGATAATAGGCGCTACATGGTAGCCCCATTTTACGCAACTGCCGCCGCATGCGCCGGTATTAACAGCGCGTAGAGCGCCATATACAAATATCTTCCGGGAGTCAAGCTGAAAAGAGTCTGCCATTATTTTCCGCATCAGATGCGCCCTTGCATAACATCCATCTGTTTTATAGTCAAATGTGATGCACGGATTGTCCCGGTTGCAGGTCTGTATGATCTCACAGGACCGGCTGGTGAACAGGTTAAACAATAGCGGTAAACTGTCAATGCCGATAATATCGCGGAGCGCCGGAGGTGGTGGCGCAAAAAGATCCACGAATACTTTCTCATTCAGCTGGAAGGCTTTCTTTTTGTCATATTTAAAACCAACGGAGTCCGCCTGGGGGTATACCCACTTAAATAGCTGTTGTCCCGGAACAGCTAGTGGCTTTATCCGTTGTATTGAATTGTCGGTTTCATGGTAATCGATGACCAATGGCTGCCTGGACCGGATGGCAGCGTTTATTATCGCGGTGTCAATTTGCCGGGGTAGCAGGAATTCCTCATTGGAGTCATTGAACAATAGCCGCCCTGTTGGAAACGCGGTGTCGCGGGGGATCAGCTCAAAAGGGAAAAGCGTATCCTTTTTTATGGCCTGGCTGAGGATCGTGGTAACAAATGCCAGCAGGCAGGCGGCGGTCAATATGATCTGCTTCATACATAGTTATTTTTAGAAATGATAAAGGGTGTTCACTGCCTGTATATCCCCTGGGCTCAGCCAGCCGTCATTTTCGATCTGGTTGGCGGGATCTTTGGGAACGATGGTGGGTTTATTACGGTTCCGCGCAAAGGTGGTGGGGGGATAATGCATACGGGAGTGAAAATCATAAGGTCCAACTGCTTCCCCCTTTATCTTGAAATTGCCCTGGTGTTTTACCCGGATATTGTCCCACTTGATCGTAACATACTGGTCACGGTCTGGCCTGCTTTGCTCGTGAAACAGCCCCAGGCTATGACCTATCTCGTGGATGGCAACGGCCCTTGACGTTTGGGAGCCAAGGCGGATATATTGTTTTCCATGGTAATTACCCACATTGGAAGCGCCGGTGGTGGCAGAAGCGTGTTTAATAAAAACAATATAGTCCGCATCCCTTTTACTATCATAAGGCACAAAACGGATCTTTGTTTTCTCCTGCCAGTGGGCGATGGCTTCCTGTATATTTGTTTTAATGCGGTTGGGCAGCTCCGCTGATAGCTGATAGGGTACCACCCCATCTGCCCAAAGCCTGCCAATAGTGATAGTGCCACGTAGCGGAGGGAGGGCAGCATCTTCTGGCAGCACAATATCGCCTTCCATAAGTATAAGGCTGTCTGTGCAAAGACAGGCGGAGGTTTCAATAGGAGCGCCGGATGGCAGCAGCAGTTGTACAGTGCCGGTATCCAGGCATGGTTCCCCGTTCTCGCCATAATAGGTATCATGCTGTCCGCAGGCCGCAAAAGCGGTCAGCGCCAGCGCAAGTAAAGTAAGCCGTTTCATAACCAATGTTTTGAGGTGAATGAGCTATCTGTTATTTACGCAGGGTATAATCCAGTGAGAACTTTACCACCGGCGATTTTAATAATTCAATATTGCCGTGATTTGTATACTGATAAACGCCCAGTTTTGCGCTGATAACCCGGTTTATTTCTATTCCCGCATCAATGGCATAACCCAATAGATAGCCATTGTCGATCAAACCCTTCCCAAACATGCGCTCATATTCCCCCTGTGATGAAATGGCGGCTACAAACTTTGCCTGTGCGTAGAAGATGCCCATATTTTCGGGGTCGTCAGGCGTCCAGGCGCCGGTTTGGAAAGAAAGGCCGGCATTGATCATCCCATTAAAGAAATGGAGGTTTTCACCCGTAATGCTGTCTTTCCCGTTGATCAACCGCCCGCCTGCCTGGTAGGCAAACTCAAGTCTTGTGACCGTGGTGGATGGAATGATTAACTGCAACCCGCTAAACGATAGGTTTACAGTACCGCCAATGGGGTTTAATAAATTAGAAACGGTGGTCTCATTTAATTTGTCGCTGCCAAACGCATTCCCGGAGGCGCCGGTGTAAATGAACAGGGGCAGGTAGAATTTATCCCGCTCGCCAATGTTGATGCGCAGTAAGCGTGCAGATGCCAGGATATTACCATCGGTAAGAAAGTCCACGAAGCCGTTTTTTAGGACCTGCACATCTGCTTCTTTGTAATCCTTCTGGGGATTTACCAACGCCGCCCGTTTATAGGCCGCCCGGTAATCGATATCCACGATCTGGCCAAAGGTCTTTACGTACAGGAAATTAAATGCCACAAAAAAGAATAAGAGTGCTCTTTTCATAAATACGGGATTTGTAAAACAGGTATTGGTATTTTGAACGTTTTATTGCCGGCCGTGACAGATCACCAGCCCGCGCAGGGGTTTTCAAGAAAGACGGGGGTGATGCGTACCAGAAGCTTCACGGGATCGTTCACATAATATAGGTCTGATTTCGGTACAGATCAATGGTTAGTCCCAATAATTACAGTAATAATAGTGCAAAAAAAACAAATTAATGTAAACCGCCTATCACACGTAAGGGGGAACTGTTGTTGCCAGCCCTTATATAGACAATAATTTCCTCAACTCCGCCAGCTGCTTTTGCAGATAACCCTCATCTATTAAAATATACGCCGTTTCCCCACCTTCCGGCGAGTCAATATTTGTTCGTATGTTTATCAATATCACCCAGGATCAGGTTATACTCTACGCCTACGCCGCCTTTATTCTCCTCCGCCTTCCGTTTATAGGCCCGGGATAGCACAACCACCACCTTATCGGAGTCCTGGATGGCGTAGTTCATCATAGTGGAGAAGTCGATGGACGAACGTTCCGTCGTTTTGTTATAGCTACCAACCGGAAATAAAAAAGCTACCGCCATTCAAAAACTAAACTATTCAAAAAAGCTTATCCACCTCTAATCTCCTGACAGTCACCTACCAAAATTTCTCTCCGCGGATCAGAAATTTATGTAGCTTTATATTGTAAATAAATAATACGTGTGGCCCTGCCTATGAGATAAGATGAAGCCCTGAATTGTATCCTCTAAATAACCGGTTAAGCGCAGCTCCATCTCCTTCAGCACAAGCCCGTAAATGAAAAACCAGTATATGTTCAACCCGTGAACCTTGCCAGCAGTATTAGCTGCATATCTTCCTGTTTGACAGTTTATTCATTCACCCATAATCCTTTTTTATGTACAAAAAATTTTATCCTATCAAACCCTTTTTGGTCCTATTGTTATTTCTGGCAAGCGCCAGCACCGCGCTGCGCGCTCAGCAAGCCTCGTTAACCATCACCCGTACAAACACCACAGCCGGGGGAAGCGCCGATAACCCCGGGGTTAACAACATCCTGAAGTTTACTATTACGGCCAAAAACACTGGAAGCACAACACTCACGAACGTTAAATTATACAATGCTATCCCGGCAGGCGTCACCTACCAGTTAGGCACTACCAGGGTAAACAACGTTCCGGTACCGGATGCCAGTGGCAAAATGCGCTTTTCCAACCCTGCGGGAACATTAATAGGCACTGGTAGTCTTGCTGCCGGCGCAACTACAACAATAGATTTCAATGCGCAGGTAAGCGCCAGCGCAGGGTTTATAACGGATTACGCCACACTAAGGGGAACCCAGGGCGTAAATAATATTGTTCAAAATGCCACGGGAGCATCCAGCCATATTGATGGCGGGCCTAAGGCCGGCATAATTTATCAGGTCACTGATGAGCAGCCCGACGATTCGACTTATTATGTTCTCAGGGACCAGTTTGGAACGTTCTTGTATAATGGCCGTGCAAACCCTTGTTTTGATGCGCTTACCGGGGTACAATATCAAAGTGGCTCCCTATTAAGTGATACACGCGCCATCGCTATGGACATCACCGGGCAGCGGCTCTATTTTATTAACAGATATCAGGTCCCTGTGGGCGGCGATCTCAATTTTATTTACTTTCCAACCAATAATAATCCCAATGCACAAACATATAGCGGGTTTCAGGTAGAACCGGATCTGAGTGGTCCCGGTTACATTATTGACAAGATGACGGCGGCATCTAATGGATTCTTTTACGCGCTTACAGATAATGGCCAGGATTTGACACAATTTAGCATCACCAGCTCCGGCGCTCCAAACATTCTCAACCTGGGGCCCCTGGTGAATGATCCTTCGAATGGCGCCAACGACGTACTGGCGGAAACCGGCGGGGATCTGTTTGCCGCTTCCGAAGGAAAATTATATCTGCTTTCCGGTTCTGGTAAACTGTACCGGATAAACCCCGCTACGCTGGTAACGCTTTACATGGGCACCATCAGCAACCTGCCTGCTTCCGGTATCAAATCGGCAGCAATGGATAATAATGGCACGTTGTATATCGGTGGTAACTTTCCGCCATCATCAGGCGTCGCGCCTTCCAGCATATTTACCGCTAACCTGGTTACCATGACGGCTACGCTTGTGGGCGCCTCCGGCTATATAAATAGTGATTTCGCCAGTGTTAACATTCCTGTACTGGCGCATTTAATGACAGCCAACCAGTCTTATCTGAATAAAAGCGGACATCTCTTTGTCCTCGCCGGCGATACTGTGGAGTACTCCATTGAAGTGGGCAACATCGGCAATATGAGTGCCACCAACGTAAAAGTGTTTGATACCATTCCCGGATTTGCCCATTATCTTGCCAATTCCACCACCATGAATGGTGTTCCCGTGGCGGACGTAAACGGTAAAATGCCTTTTACCGTTACAGGCGGCCGGCTGGTCAATTCCACCGGGGCGACGACCGGCATGGTTGTACCGGGCAATAATGTGGTGATAAAATTCCAGGTAACAACAGACCCGCTAAAACCTGTCTGCAATTATCCGCAGGTTATCTACCCCGGTATAGATGGCGCCATAATAACCTTGCCGGCCAATATGCCGGCTCAGAACGGCATAGAATCCAACTGCTTTTTCTCCGATGGCGTGATCTGTGGTTGTACGCCTATGTTCACCGGTACCCTCAGCAACAACCAGCCGCTATTGCAATGGTCTGTGGAAAAAGAAGATAATATCGACCATTATGAAGTGGAATACGCCGCCGGTAACAGCAGCCAGTTTAACCCGGTAGCCAGGGTAAACTCCGGTATAACTAAGCTCCCTAAACATCAGCTGATTGACAAGTCCAACCCGCTTACCGGTTTAAGCAACTACCGCTTGAAAGTGGTGCAAAAAAGCGGTCAGATTACCTACTCTGATACCGTACAGCTCAGCCCCATGGGAAGCGTTCGCGTACGCCCCAACCCGTTCCATGAAGACCTGAACCTGCAGGTACAGTTAAAAACAGCGGAACAGGTACAGGTAAGGCTGGTTGATATAAATGGCAGAACAGTGCTTACAACCCGGGAAAAATTGAATGCTGGCGCCAATACAATGAATATAAAGGCGCCGGCGGCTTTAGCCCCCGGCATTTATGTGCTGGAGCTGATGGTCCGTAACCAGCGCTTATCGCAGCAAAAGCTGGTTAAACAGTAAACCCGGGGACAATAATGTAATGTAAATAGGTTATCCTGTTAGATATCAAAGGCCCAATTGCGCCGCGGTGCATCAGTGTATCGCAGTGCAATTGGGCCTTGCATTTTGGGGGATGCCAGGTTGTTCCTGTTTATATTTGTACGTTATAAACGGAGGATCAAACGCAAAAACACTAACGGGGATATAATATGAACAGGTTTATCATATTTACAGTAATACTGATCCTTTGGGCTGGTTACAAGGCCATTGCACAGGATTTTGATAGTGCAAGGGTCTTTCCCCTCCATATGAAGGCAACATTCACCGTTCGTATAACAAGAGACCTGGTACGGAACCAGGCAGACACCATAATTGTGCTGGATAGTGCCAATGCAGATGCAGCCTATGCCCTGTTTCAAAACGGAATAAAGGATTAATTCCTGCAAAAATTATCTGCTAACTATCTGGATATCAGGCTGGGTATTGAGTTTTTCCGGAAAGGAAAGCTAGCGGGTTATATTTGGGTTACCCCATACAAAAAACTATTTATCGATGATAGGTTATATGCCTTTGATGAGAACAAGCTGAAAAAGCTATACAGGATCAATCCAGCCTTGCCCCGGTTGATGGGCCTGTGATGGGTACCGGTCTTCCCTTATCTTTGTACCGCCAAACCGTCATGCAAACCACCACTCCACCACCGCTGCGTAAGATCATCCACATCGATATGGATGCTTTTTACGCATCTATAGAGCAACGGGACTTTCCCGAGCTGCGCGGCAAAGCCATTGTAGTAGGCGGCTCACCAGAAGGGCGGGGCGGGGTAGTGGCCACCGCCAGTTATGAGGCACGCAAATTTGGGGTGCGTTCCGCCATGCCTTCCAAAAAAGCGCAGCAGTTATGTCCGGAAGCCATTTTTGTACGCCCCCGGTTCGATGTATATAAAGAGGTCTCCCGCCATATCCGCGAGATCTTCCATCGTTACACGGATCTCATAGAGCCGTTATCCCTCGATGAGGCCTACCTGGATGTTACAGAAGACAAACTACAGATAGGCTCCGCCATCGAGATCGCCAAATTGATCAAACAGGCCATTAAGGACGAATTACAGCTCACCGCTTCCGCGGGCGTGTCTGTCAATAAGTTCGTAGCCAAGATCGCTTCAGATCTCCAGAAACCGGACGGCCTCACCTTCATTGGCCCATCCGGCGTGGAGGCTTTTATGGAAAAACTGGCCGTGGAAAAATTCCATGGCGTAGGTAAGGTCACGGCAGATAAGATGAAACGTATGGGCCTGTACACGGGGGCAGATCTAAAAAAGCTCTCAGAGTCAGACCTGGTACAGCACTTCGGTAAAACGGGCCGCTTTTATTACCGCATTGTGCGCGGTCTGGACGACCGCCCCGTGGAGCCCCACCGCGAAACAAAATCCATGAGCGCAGAAGATACCTTCGCCTATGATCTTACCACCATCGATGAAATGAATGAAGCGCTGGATAAGATCGCGCAGATCGTACATACGCGCCTGTTAAAGTATAATCTGAAAGGGCGCACCGTTACGCTTAAAATAAAGTACAGTGATTTCCGGCAGATCACTCGTAATCAGTCTTTTCCGCAGCCGTTCAATGACCTGCAAACCATCCTGTCCACCGCAAAACAATTGCTCCTCGGCACTGATCCGGAAGATAAGAAGATCCGCCTGCTGGGCGTCGGCTTATCCAATTTCGGAGAGATCTTACCGCCCTCGAACGGCCAGCAGCTGGAACTGTTTTAAGGTGCATACATCCCCTCCACCGCCTCCCCATACTTCTCCAATATCACCTTCCTTCGCAAACTCAACTTCGGCGTCAGCTCCCCATTCGCTACATTCCACTCATCCGCCAGCAAGGTAAATTTCTTCACCCGCTCCGGTGAGCTAAAGTATTGGTTGAAGCCCGTCACGATACCTGTATATAATTCAATCACCCTTGGGTGATGGATTAATGTTTCGTTGGAACTGAAGGGGATGCCGTGCCGCGTGGCCCAGGCACGTAAAGGGCTAAACGCGGGCACGATCAGCGCAGCGGTGTATTTCCGGTCAGCGCCCAGCACCATGGCATGTTCTATAAATAGTGATTCCTTTAGTTTGTTCTCTACCGGCAACGGGGCTACGTATTTGCCTCCACTGGTTTTAAAGATCTCCTTCTTGCGGTCTGTGATCTTCAGGTATTTACCTGCTATCAGCTCGCCTATATCCCCGGTATGGCACCAGCCGTCCCGGATGGTGTCTGCGGTCAGGTCCGGGCGTTTATAATAACCCATCATCACATTGGGGCCCTTGCATAAGATCTCCCCGTCCTCCGCTATCCTTATCTCAATACCATCCAACAGGGGCCCAACGGTGCCGAACATACGATCGGTTACTTCGTAACGGTTCACGCTGATCACTGGCGAGGTCTCCGTAAGCCCATAGCCCTCCAGTATAGGAATACGGGCGGCGGTGAACAGCCGGATCAGCCGTACCTGGCAGGCCGCGCCGCCTATGATAATGCCTTTGATATTATTGCCAAGCGCCTGCCGCCATTTGCTGAATACCAGCCGGTTAGCCAATGCCAGTTGCAGGCGGTAACTAAGTGCCTGCGGTTGGTTGATCTCATACCGGCAGGCCAGGTCATGCGCCCAGTAGAAGAGCCGCTTTTTAGGGCCTGTCAGCTGCGCGCCTTTTTCCATGATGCGCTCATATACTTTTTCCAGCAGGCGGGGTACGGTGGTAAATGCATCCGGACAAACCTCCCGCAGGTTCTCGCCAATGGCGTCCAGGTTTTCCGCATAATACACCGGTATACCCTGGAACAGGTACAGGTAAGTCATCATCCTTTCAAAGATGTGGTTCAGCGGTAAAAAGCTCAGCGCCCGGGGCCGGTGCGTAAAAGGAGGGATCAATGGCAAACAGGCCTTTATATTACTGAGGATATTCCCGTGCGACAGCATCACCCCTTTGGGAGTGCCCGTAGTACCGGAGGTGTAAAGGATAGTGGCCAGGTCTTCCTCGCGGATGCTATTGGCGATAGCTGCTGCCCGGGTTATGGAGGCGGCGTCTGCCCGCTCGGGTAGCTGCGACCAATGTGGCGCATCTGTTACGGGGTCAAAACTGTAGATGGTCTCCAGCGTCGGCAATTGCGCCTGCAAATACTGCACCTGGCGGAATAGTTCCGCGTCCTGCACAAAGACCATCTTTACGGCGGCGTCTTTTAATATAAAAGCCAGCTCTGTGAGATGGATGGTAGGGTAGATGGGTACCAGTACCGCGCCGCAGCGTTGTACGGCCAGGTCCAGCATCACCCATTCCGGGCGGTTGTTACAGATAATGGCGATCTTATCCCGGTGCTCCGGATCCATATCCCGTCCGCTGATGCCTGCCTGCAACAGGCCGGCGCTCAGGCGTATAACGGTATCCGTGATCTCCTGGGAGGAATAGCTTCTCCAGGCGCCCTGCTCCTTGGCAGCCAGCATATCCGGCAATGGGGCATGGTCGGGAAAATGCGTAAGACAGTCGAACAAACGACAGGCATCTTTCATAACATATGGAATGCGGTGGTTACTTGAAGGCCAGGAAGGATGCTACTGCTTCCTGTTTAGTAACTACAATTTATCTAATTTTTCTGATAATTGGCCGGGCTGCTGCCGGTCCAGCGTTTAAATGCCCGGGTAAACGCGCTTAGCTCATTATAACCCAGTATATAGGAGATCTCTTTTATAGGATAGGTGCCGGAGGCCAGGTAATGCAGGGCCAGTGACTTGCGCACCCCCTCTGCCAGCTGCTGGTAGGTGATGCCTTCTTCCTGCAGGCGGCGCTGCAGCGTGCGGGCGCTGGTGTTGAAATTAGCCGCCAGGTCTTCCAGGGTGGGAATGCCCAGGTAGGCGTTGGCCAGCAGGTAACTGCTAAGCCGGGTGCGCAGGTGGGGGATCTGGGAGATGCCATCCTGCAGGGCGCTTACTTTTTGCAGCAACAGCTGCTGCAGTTCATAATTGGCGCTCAGGATGGGTAGCTCCCATAACCGGGGCGCAAAGTCCAGCACATAGTCCGGCGAATGTTCAACAGTATGGCAGCGCAGCACCCGCTGGTATTCCGGGAGATGTTCCGCCGTTACGGGCATCTTCACACGCAAAGGGCTTATCTTTTCCAGCACCAGCCCATCCAGCTCATGCAGGGTATAGGCCATGAACAGGTCCATCATCTGCCGGAAGGCAAAACCAGTAGCGGTTGAATGAGTGGCAAAAGGAATAAACTCCACCCGGCAGCCCAATTTATCATGGCTTACCTGCATGCCAAACAGATCCGTAATAAGATGGGTGAAACCCGCCGCCTGCGTAAGCGCTTCGCCTACAGTGGCGCTGTGTTGTATGATCAGCCCCACCGCGCCTAATGCAGTTGCCTGCATAGATTCGCCCAGGTGCAGGCCAAACAGCGCATCCTTGCTCAGCGCGCAGGCATGTTGCCATAAAGCTTCCAGCTGCTGCGGTCTCAGGGCCAGGGGCGTACTGCTGTTGTGCTGCACCGCCTGCAGGGATATGTCCGCCAGGGCGCACAGCTCCTGCGGCGGCACATCCCGTTGTGCGGCATAGGCCAGCAGGCGTTGGATAATAGCTTTTTGCAGATCCATGGAACAGCGGTCTTTATCGCCGCAAGATACCGCTATGCAAATAAAATCCAGCGCAGTATCTTCAACAAAAATAAAGCAGGTGTTATACTCGTTCGTCAACCATAGTTTTGTGCCCGCCACGGAGGCCAGCCTGGGCGTGTCCGATCTCGCCCTCCAGCGCGGTTATGGCATCTTTGATTTCTGTAAGGTCCTCAATGGCCGCCCCATTTTCCTGGATGATCACCTGGACCGCTTCTATAATTCCGCCAGCTATATGCGCCTGGCCATTCCGCAGGACCGCGAAGGCTTAAAAGCTATCTTGTCGGAGCTCCTGCAACGCAATGGCGCGCCGGATGCCGGTATCAAGATCTTGCTCACCGGCGGTTATGCAGAAGATGGGTACAGTATGACCGCTCCCAACCTGGTCATCACCCAGTACGAGCTGAAAATGCCCGCAGAAGCAGCTTTTCAGAAAGGCCTCCGGCTCATCAGCCATGTACACCAGCGCCAGCTGCCGGAAATAAAGACCATCGACTACCTCGTGGCCGTTTGGATGCAACCTGTTATAAAAGAACAAGGGGTAGACGATATACTTTATCACCGGCACGGCCTGCTCTCAGAATGCCCCCGCGCCAATTTTTTTATCGTTACCCAGGATGATACCGTGGTAACCGCCGGCCGTAATGTGCTCAAAGGGGTGATCCGCAAAAAAACGCTGGAGCTGGCCCGGGCTATCTACCCGGTAGAAGAGCGGGATGTAACGCTGGAAGAAGCCCTGCAAGCCAAAGAGGCGTTTATCACCAGCACCACCAAACATGTGATGCCCGTATTGCAGCTGGATGGGCTGGTGATTGGCAACGGCCAGCCCGGTAAGATCACCACCGCCCTGAGCCGCGCCCTTAACACCTATGTAAAAGAACAATCCCTGTAATTGCTATTTGGAACATTCGTTCAAGTATTGTAATTTTGCAACATCATGGCACGTAGTAAAGCATTTGATCCCGGAGAAAGATTGGAAAAAGCCCGCGACCTGTTTTGGGAAAAGGGCTACCATGCCACTTCCATGCAGGACCTGGTAGAAGCAATGCGCCTGAACCGTGGCAGCATCTATGATACCTATGGCGATAAACATGCCCTGTTTATGCAATGCCTCACCAATTATGGCGCGGATACGCTGGAGGATTATAAAGCCGCTGCAGTAGATGCGCCCTCGCCCATTAAAGCGGTGGAGTGTATCATCCGCAGGGCCATGGACCGCGCAATTGAAGAAGGCAAAGCCTGTATGGTGGTAAAATCATCCTTCGAGCTGGCAGAGGGGGATAAGGAAGTGCATAGCGTGCTGAAAAAAGATGGCGCCCGGCTCATAAAAGTGTGTGAGGAGCTGCTGGCAAAAGCGCAGGCCGCCGGCGAGATCCCCGCGGAAAGAGACACCGTGATGCTGGCAAACTTCATTGTAGCCAGTTTTACCGGGCTGTGGCAGACAAATATTATTTCCAATAACAAAAAGCTGGTCAGGCAGATGGCAGACTTCTTAATTGAAGTAGTAAGGCATTAAGCCTTTTTTTATGTCTGATTATTGAACGATCGTTCTGTTATAGATAATTTATAACAGGACGGGGGGCCGGCTTGCCCGTATAATAACACATTATTTAGCATCTATAAAGACTCAAAACATCAATCTATGAAACGTTTAGAAAATAAAGTAGCCCTGGTAACGGGCGGTAGTCGTGGTATTGGCGCAGCTATTGCAAAACGCCTGGCGGCAGAAGGCGCAGACGTAGCCATTACATATGTAAGCTCCCCGGAGAAAGCGCAGGCCGTAGCCAAAGAAATTGACGCTACAGGCCGTAAAAGCCTGGTCATTGCGGCTGATAACGCCGATCCCGAAGCGGTGACCGCCGCCGTAAATAAAACGGTAGCGGAGCTTGGGCGTGTAGACATCCTCGTTAACAGCGCCGGCATCTTTGACGCCCGGCCGTTTGAAACGCATACCATGGAGGATTATGACCGTATGATGGACATAAACGTAAGGGCGGTATACGTAGCCATACAGGCTGCCCTGCCACATATGCCCAACGGCGGCCGTATCATCACCCTGGGCAGTAACCTGGCAGACCTGGTAGGCGCGCCGGGCATGACGCTCTACTCCATGAGTAAATCAGCGCTGATAGGCCTTACCAAAGGCCTGGCCCGCGATCTGGGCGCAAAGGAGATCACCGTAAACCTGGTGGCGCCCGGCCCCACAGATACGGATATGAACCCGGCCAACGGCCAGTATGCGGACTATCAGCGCGGCAAAATGGCCATCCCCAAATATGGCTCCGCGGAAAATATTGCAGCCATGGTTGCTTTAATAGCCAGCGAAGAAGGCCGTTCCATTAATGGTGCAACCTTAACAGTTGACGGCGGCGTGAATGCTTAACGAGTAGTATTTGTATATATAACGGGGCTGGCTCCTATAGCGGGTTTCAGCCCCTTTTTTATGCCTGCTATTTAATTAAATAGGTAAGTAGTAGCAGGCGGTCTGCAGCCTTGTTTACCGTCAATGTATTTTCACTTTACCAGTCTGGAATATTGTGCTATATTTCTGGAAATACCCTCTAAATCCACATTAGCATCAATATGGCTGTATTCAATTTAACCATCAACAAGGAGGACTACAAAGTAGATGTAGACCCTCAGATGCCGCTGCTCTGGGTGATCCGCGATTTTGCGGGATTAACCGGCACCAAATATGGCTGCGGTATTGCGCAGTGCGGCGCCTGCACAGTGCACCTGGATGGCACGGCAGTGCGGTCCTGCTCTATTCCCGTTTCTTCCATAGGCACACAGAAAGTAGTGACCATCGAAGGGTTGTCGGAAAAAGGCGATCACCCGCTGCAGCTGGCCTGGGAAGAAACAGATGTGCCGCAATGCGGTTACTGCCAGGCCGGACAGATCATGAACGCTGCCTCCTTCCTGAAAGATAAACCGCACCCTACCGATGCGGAAATTGATAACATGATGTCCGGCAATATCTGCCGCTGCGGCACCTATAACCGGATCAAAAAAGCCATACAGCTGGCGGCTAAAGGAGGTGATCATGAGTAACGCCACGATGAACAGAAGGAATTTCCTGAAGATAGGCGCCACCGCCGGCGGCGGACTACTGATCGGGATGGAATGGCTGGCTGCCTGTCATCCCGGCGCCAGCGGCCCGGCTACCATGCAAACACTCAACGCGTTTATCAGGATAGGGACCGATGGCCTCATCACTATCATGGCCCCCAACCCGGAAATAGGCCAGGGCGTAAAAACCGCCCTGCCCATGATCGTAGCGGAAGAGCTGGATGTGGACTGGAAAAAGGTGATCATCGAACAGGCCGCCCTGGACACAGATAAATATACCCGCCAGGTGGCCGGCGGCAGCGGCTCCGTAAAAAGCAGCTGGGCCCCTTTCCGTCAGGCAGGCGCAACCGGCCGCCAATTACTCGTAAATGCCGCGGCAGATAAATGGAAAGTAGACCCTGCTGCCTGTACCACGGAAGAGGGCGTGGTATACCACAAGGCCAGCGGTAAAAAAGCTACCTATGGCGAGCTGGCAGAAAAAGCCGCTACCATGCCGGTACCTAAAGACGTAAAACTGAAGGATCCAAAATCCTTTAAGATCGTGGGCACCAGCAAAACCAATTATGATCTGAAAGACATTGTGACCGGTAAACAGAAATACGGTATCGATACCAAACGCGAAGGCATGTTGTACGCTACCATCGTACGCCCGCCGGCGTTTGGACAAACACTGGTCTCTTTTGACGATAGCGCCGCGCGTAAGATGAACGGCGTATCCAACGTAGTGCGTTTCGATAACAAAATAGCCGTACTGGGCCGCAGCACCTGGGAAGTAATGCAGGCCGCCAAAGCCATTAAGGCGGAATGGAAAGACGATGGTACGCTCGAAAGCACAGACGACTATAAAAAGAACTTCGAGAAAACGCTGGCCAAACTGCCGGATGAGCCCAAACGTAAGGATGGCAATATCAAAAAAGGATTTGCCGGCGCGGCAAAGATAGTGGAGGCGGCCTACGAATGTCCTTTCATCCCGCACAACACCATGGAGCCCATGAATTTCTTTGCCCACGTAAAAGACGGCGGGGTAGAGCTGCACGGTCCTATACAGCTGCCGGAAAAAGCGCGTAATACCATCGCAGATAAATTCAAGTTCCCCAAGGAAAAGATCACGGTGATGACCACCCGCATGGGCGGCGGCTTTGGCAGAAGATTGATGACAGACTTTATAGAAGAGGCAGTAGCCGTGTCCCAGCTGGCCAAAGCGCCCGTAAACGTGATCTGGAAACGTGAAGATGATATGAGCGGCGGTTTTTACCGGCCCATGGCCCTGTATAAATACAAAGCCGCGGTAGACGCCAATAATAAGCTTATCGCCTGGCATCACCACTCCGTTGGCGTAACCGGCAATACCGCCCGGGAAAACAATTTCCCCGCCGGCGCTGTTGCCAACCTGCAGGTGGATACCCATGAGTACAAATCGCCCGTGACCACCGGTCCCTGGAGAGCGCCCATCCATAACTATATTGCCTACTCAGAAGAGTCCTTCCTGGACGAGATAGCCCACAGCACAGGCAAAGATCCGGTGCAACTGCGCCTGGAACTGCTGGCGCAGGCAAAAGCAAATCCCGTAGGCAAAGTGGATTACGATGCGGACCGCTATGCCGCCGTAATCAAAAAAGCGGCGGAAATGGCTGGCTGGGGTACTAATAAACCGGGCGTATACCTGGGCTTTGGCTCCCATTTCTCCTTTAGCTCCTATGCTGCGCAGGTGGTGGAACTGGCTAACGTAAACGGACAATTGAAGATCAATAAGATCTACTGCGCCATTGACTGCGGCATCGTGGTCAATAAAACCGGCGCTATGAACCAGGCAGAAGGCGCCATGATCGATGGGCTGGGCCACGCCATGTACGGTGAGCTGACCCTCACCAAAGGCAAACCGGACCAGCACAACTACGACACATACCGCCTGATCCGCATGCGCGAAGCGCCTCCCGTAGAGATACATTTTATGGAAAACACCATAGATCCCACAGGCCTGGGAGAGCCCGCCCTGCCGCCGGTAGCCGCCGCATTGAGTAATGCCATATTCGCGGCCACCGGACAACGGTTAAGGTCGCAGCCCTTCATTAAACATGAAGAGGTGTTTAGCATGCAGAAGAAAACGGAAGTATAAGTAAAAAGGTTTTTGGAAATAGGCCGTTGGTTATTGGCAACTTAAAGCTGCTGATGGCCAGCGGCTTCATATTTCATCTTCATCGAGATAGAAGCAGCCTCCCCGCACGCCGGAACATGCAAGGAACTTATTGAATACGGCCGCAAGGGCGGTCGATTCTGCGGCCCAGCGGCGAACCATGTTATATTTTCCTTCCGTACCATTTACTGGCTTTGTATATCCTGTCACCACCAGTTCTGAGCCATCGCAGCCTTCCCTGCCGTTATCTGTCTTCAATCCCCAGAAATCTGCATAGTGAATGCCTTTCAATAAAGCGTTCCAATCATCCGGGGTGAGCTGCTTTGTAACATGGTTTATTATCTTTGGTGCCGTCTTCCCATGGCCCTTTTCATAAGAGCAGGACGGTTAAAAAAAGAGCTGTTTTCATTGCATTTATAGGGATCTTCAGTATAGGGATTTAAGTGCGTTAAATTACAATTAAATCTGTTACATAATGTGTGTTTGATATCTTTACAGGATATTTGTCAATGAATTATGAGCACCCGTTTTAAGAAGATCATCCCTATACTGCTGGTATTTTATTTGTGCGTGATTATATTCACAGATATTTCACTGACCGGCTTCTGGACAGATATCATTTGTTTCAGTCTGTTGTTTACTTTAACGGAGGTATTTTTGTTTAGGAGAGGCGATGGATCCAGACGCTCGATAACGCTTAGGAGATTTATTGGGGTAGCTGTTGCTGGCGCGTTGGTCTTTTTCGTCTTCCAGTTTACTAACCCATTCATGATAGACACGTTCAAGCTTCGGAGCTTTTATTTCCAAAACGTTGACGGACGTCTTTTTAATGCCTATTTTAAACCAGTGGGAAGTTATTCCGGCGGCTACGGGAACTTTTGGATAACGGAAACCCCTGCATATTTTCCGTTCGTTGAATGGGAGGTTTATTATAACAGAACGGTCGATTGGGATTTTGATGACGATAACTTTGACGGCCAGCCGGTAGATAATTATGAAGTCGTCAGAAGTTATATCAGATCCGAAGTTATCAACAAAAAAGATGAGTAGGTCCAGGTAAATAATCAGCTATTCCTCCGCCCGCAGTCTTGTCCGCCTGTGTCATTTGCAACAGAATGCATATTTTTGCCGGATAAGATCGTCATTTGATTGAGCCCATTCACCCGTACCTATTATCATGACTAACTATTACGAAATCCTGGAACTGGAGGATTTTGCGGACATTGAAGCCATTAAGGCAGCCCACCGGAAGCCTTCCAAGTTATACCACCCTGACCTGAACAACGGCAGTAAACTACTATGAAGTATAAAGATGATGAGACATGGTCCTATGGGAACGGCGTAGTTACTTTTAAAGCAGGAGTAGTAATATCATATAAGAACATAGATGGTAATCTGCATGTCCGGGAGGAACAGACGCCCACACAACCACAGTATTAAATGTAACCTGATATATTATGATGAAAGCAGTCTTTGGTTTTTCGACCCTATTATTCGCCGGCCTTGCCGCCCAGGCCCAGGTTGGCACATACCAGACGATCAATCTCCCTAACACGTATGTTAACACCATCACCACGAGGTTGTTTACATCCAATTACCGCTCCGGCCTTGTTAACGAGAGCAATGGATCTATCAACTTTGGCCTCACTGGCGCAAAGGCCAATAGTTTCCGCTATCGCTGGCTCGCGCACGATAATGGCGCCATTGATTATTCCCTGGATACGGACCTGCTTATGTTCCTGGATGGTCTCGGTAATTTGTCCGTCAAAGGCGGCCTTTCCACGACCGGCAATGTTGGAATAGGAGGGTCCGCCACAGGAGATAAGGTAACGGTGGACATGGGGGCCACCCGGGGCGTTTTCAATATCACCAGCGATGGTGATGGCATGGCTTATACAGATTTTAAGCTGAGCGTAAAAACGGTCACAAACATCGCCACAGGCAAGCCGCAGCTGTGGGAAGCCTCCCTGCGCAAAGACGGTTATTTCAGCGCGGACCTTACAGGTCCTACCCTGGAATTCTATTCGCTGAATAAAGGCGGCGGATACTATGCGCCCCTGCTGCTCAAATCCAACGGTGATATTATACTGGCCGGCGCGCGCAACGCTGTTAACGGCAATGTGGGAATAGGCACCACAGATACCAGGGGTTATAAGCTGGCCGTAAATGGGGATGCCATTTTTACTAAGATAATAGTAAAAACGTTCACCACCTGGCCGGACTATGTCTTTGAAGGAAACTATGCCTTACCTTCCCTCGCAGAAGTAGAACAGTTCATTAAAACCAACAAACACCTGCCGGATATGCCGCCCGCCGCGGAAATAAAGGAGAATGGCATGGATGTGGAAGAAATGAACCGGAAATTGTTGCAGAAGGTCGAAGAGCTCACCCTGTATATGATCCGGCAACAAAAAGAGATAGCTGAGCTGAAACAGCAGGTCAGCACCCTGACAAAATAATGGGTGCATTTTTCTAACAAGCGTCAATATTTTTTTGTATATTGATCAATCGGGACAAACCGGCAGATGGCGATGTACCATCTGCCGGTCGTACCCCGGGTCCCTATAGCCCCTTACACCCCGGACATTACCCCTTTTTCCCGTTACACGCTGCACCTGCCTCAAATAAGCAGACTTATTGTTAACATAAAATCCCTCATTATGAAAAAACAATGTTTTGTTATTGCCTTTGCATGTGCTGCCCTGTTCATGGCCGCCTGCAACAAACACGATCTCCCCAACATCCCCAAAGACAAACGGTTCCTGGTAAAAGAGCTGAAATACGGAGATCGTAATTATGCCTTCCGGTACGACCATGATGGTTTTATAGACACTATCGCTGTATCCGGCGTGCACGGATTTTCCTATGTATACCAGGTGGCGCGCCATGGCGCCAGGATCGATTCCGTAGCCCTTATACGGAATGGCGCCGTTGAATCCACCAATGCGGATATCCGGTATGACCAGAAGGGCCGGATCATCGGGTTTACTTATTATCTATACGCCTTCTACCAGCCATTTCCTTCCGTGATCACGTTAACTTACGGGCCCTCCGGGAATATTGCCACCATAACACGCAATTCCACTGGTGGCACAGACCTGGATACCCTTACATTTAACCATCGCAATGACCTGCAGCGCTGGACGCAGGACTGGGGTTCCCGGGAGGTAACAACCTTTACATTTGACGCGTACCAGAATCCGCTGCACTACATTGACGGCCTGTTTGTGATGTTTGTGGAAGAAACCTTTTTCTGGGAATATATATTCAGTGAGCATAACAGTACCGGTAAGGTGCGGCAGTATCTCAATATTACGGAAGTCACGACTATTCAAAACCAGTATGATACTCATCAGCGGCTTATAAAGAAAAACATCGCGTCCAGTGCCAGCGGGCAGGATAGCCTTATGATCACCTATTTCCATTAATGTGGCAGGCGTCCGATAAACCTGTTATGATCACTTTTCAAAAAAATAATAGTAGATGCCGTTGCAGCCTGGGTACCCAATTTTCGACTAACGGCGGCAATGAACGACGAACAACGCCCAGCTCCCCATGCAGAACTTCCCGGTATTTCGTAATTTAGCGATATGATGAAGGAGCTCAAAGATATTGTGGCCGCTTTTGATAAGGCACAACAGCAAGGACAGCAAACGGCCCTGGCTACGGTGGTATTGGTAGAAGGCTCTGCCTACCGCCGCCCCGGCGCCCGTATGCTGATAACGGAAAACGGCCAGCTAACCGGCGCTATCAGCGGCGGCTGCCTGGAAGGAGATGCACTACGGAAAGCCCAGCAGGTGATGTACAAACAGAAAGCCATGCTGGTAACCTATGACACAACAGACGAAGACGACGCCAAATTAGGGGTAGGACTGGGCTGTAACGGCATCATCCATATATTAATAGAACCTATCCTTACCGCAGACCCGCAGCATCCGCTGCAGCTGTTAAAGGAATGGCTGCACCAACGCCAGACCGCGGTGCTTACTACGTTATTTTCCCTGGAAGATAAAAAAGGCGCGCAGCCAGGCACCGCTTTACTGCTCACAGAAACCGGCATAACGCGCAATGCCTTCCTGGATAATGCAGACTGGCCGGATAATGCCCTGGTAGAAGACGCCCGCGAAGCCCTCCGCACCCGCTTGCACCGTACCCGGGAATATACATTTACCGCTACCTTCACCGCTTTTATAGAGGTGCTGGAACCGGCGCCGCGCCTGCTCATCTTTGGCGCAGGCAACGATGCCATTCCCCTCACCGCCATGGCCACCGTACTGGGATGGGACACCACCGTGATAGACGGCCGCCCTGCCTACGCCACCGCGCAGCGCTTCCCCAAAGCCGGCCGTGTGCTGGTATCCAAACCGGATCAGGCGTTGCAGCAGCTCGATATCGACGAGCGTACAGCCGCCGTGCTCATGACGCACAACTATAACTACGACCTGGCCATGCTGCGGCAATTACTGCCCCTGCAGCTGGCTTATATAGGCTCCCTGGGCCCCAAGAAAAAACTGGAACGTATGCTGGACGAGCTGCGCGAAGCCGGAGAGATCATCCTCCCGGAGCAGCTGGAAAAAGTATACGGCCCCACAGGCCTTGACATTGGCGCTGAAGGCTCCGAAGAGATCGCGCTCTCCGTCTTATCAGAGATAAAAGCGGTACTGGCAGGTCTTAAAGGTACCTCCCTGCGCGACAAGAACGCACCTATCCATTCACCTATCACTGCGCCGGTCACTTCCAGCGCTGTATAAACGATATCAGCTTTATCATGACAGGATTGATCATATTAGCGGCCGGCGCCTCCACCCGGATGGGCGCCCCGAAACAGAATTTGGTATTTAAAGGTAAAACGCTGCTGCAGCACGCCATCGACACCGCCATCGAATCGCACTGCACACCCGTGATCGTGGTCAAAGGCGCGCACGCCGTGATCATCTCCCCGGAAAACCTCCCGGCAGACAGGGTCTCTATCATAGATAATCCCAACTGGCAGGAGGGACTGGCTTCCTCCATCCGCACCGGTATCTCCGCCCTGCAACAAAAAGCCCCCGCCGCCACCGGCGTGATCCTCATGCTCTGCGATCAACCCTATGTAGAAGCAGCGCATCTCAACGGCCTCATGCTCAAAAAGCTGGAAACCGGTAAAGGGATCATCGCCAGCTACTATAATGATACGATGGGCGTACCGGCATTGTTTGATAAAGCATTCTTTCCGGCGCTGTTATCGCTGGCAGGAGAGGAGGGCGCTAAAAAATTATTATATCAATATGAGGATGAGGTTACCGCGGTGCCGTTTCCATTAGGCAGTGTGGATGTGGATACGCCGGCGGATTATGAGCGGTTGTAGGAAGATGGTTAGGGATTATTCGGCGCCAAATCTTATCTTTTTGGAGCCATTAGGGCCGGCAAAAACCCGCAAACGTTTAGTGCGTTTTTTTAACATGGAGTACCTGGCCTTTCTTAAATTGCTGTTGTGGTTTTTGGGGGATGTGCTCGATGTATTCAAAACTGCCGTCTGGCATTTCGCGTACCACCCAATCATCTTTTAAATAGGTAATTGGTAGTCCCAAAGCCCTGTTTTCATTAATAGCATTGGTGGCAGCTCTTTCTCCTATTATGGAGAAGAAAATATCGAAATTGTGGTCTTCTATTTCGCTGAGATCGCTATTTTTAAGCTGGCGAAGAAAAAAATTATCTGCGCGGCGGGCATGGTAATCAACTGCAGGTTCTTCTATCTTCATGATACTATTGCCATAATGCCGGACTACTACTTTCTTTAGTTTCCTTTTCATATAATATCATTTTCGGATTACCTAAGTTACGATTTTTCTCCCGGCTTCCCACCAATTTCTCCATACATCTGTACAATTTTCCATTCTTCTCCCACTCGCTTTATCCTACATTAGCGCCAACGAACCTGTATTGCGACTTTTATTGTGAACCCGCTGTAGTGTAGTACGTATATCCGATTCCACGAACACCCAAAATCTGAAACACTATGTGTACATCCACATCACGCAGTGGGACGCCCTTCCCATTTGCGGCAATTTTCATTTTTGCCTTACTCGCCTGTAGCAGCCTCCGTTCACTCGCTGCGGTAATACCGCCGCTCACAATCACCGGCCGGGTCACCGCTGCAGAGACCAACAGTCCGCTACCGGGCGTGACCGTGGCCCTGAAAGGCAGCAGCACAGGTACCGTTACAGACCAGAACGGCCATTACCGTATCACCGTCAGCGATAACCAGGGCACGCTGGTATTTTCCTTTATTGGTTATGTAAAAAAAGAGGAAGCCATCAACAACCGTAGTTCCATCAACATCACGCTTTCGCAAGACCTGGCCGCTATTGAAGAGGTGGTGGTCGTAGGGTATGGCACCCGTAAAAAAAGTGATGTAACAGGTTCGCTCTCCTCGGTAAGCGCCCAGCAGCTCAAACAGGTGCCGGTACAAAGTATCTCCCAGGCATTGCAGGGGCGTGCTGCGGGGGTAGATGTGGCGGCCAGCAGCTTCCGGCCCGGCGATAACCCGCAGATCCGGATCCGCGGTAACCGCTCCCTCAAAGCTACCAACTATCCCCTGGTGGTGCTGGATGGCATACCCTTGCCGGATAGCTCCAGCATCAATGATTTTAACCCTTCAGACATTGCCTCCATCGAAATACTCAAAGATGCATCCGCTACCGCCATCTATGGTTCCAGGGGCGCCAATGGCGTGATCCTGGTCAGCATGAAAAAAGGTAAAGCGGGCGCGCCTTCCGTTACCTATGATGGATATGTAGGTTTCTCCAAACCGTTAACCACCCTGGATATGATGGACGGCGGCGAGTTTGCGGAGCTGCGGCGGGAGGCCTACCGCAATAACAGCCGGCTGGATGATTATACCACGCCATTCCCTAACCCGGTGCAGGATTATAATTTCCTGTTCAAATCGGACCCGTATATGTGGGAATCCGTGGCGCAGGGATATGAGTGGGTAGATAAGGCTAACCTAATCCCTAAATACCGCGCGGCAACAGACCAGGAGCGGCAGCAGTTTGCGGCCTACGGTTTTGGCTCTTTTGATTCAGTACCGGTATACGATCCAAAGAAAGTACGTACCACAGACTGGGCTAAGCTGGCCCTGCGCACGGGCATCAAACAAGACCACCAGGTAAGCGTATCCGGCGGTACGGAGAAAGTAAGGGTAGTGCTTTCCCTGGGGTATTATAACGAAAGCGGTATCCAGAAAACGCAGTCCTTTGAGCGCTATAACGTGCGGTTGGGGCTGGATTATAACGTGAGTAAGATCATCCGCGTAGGCGGCTCTACCATGGCCAGTGTGGCCAACCAGCAATATGGCGCGCCTATGTACTTTAATGCCATTGGGGAATTGCCTATAGCTGTTCCTTACGATAGCACAGGTGAGCGCATCTATCAGCCCGGTGGCGACCCGCTTATCTTTAATCCGCTGTTTAACCTGGAGAACGTGATTGACGAGCGCCGTACCACCCATGTGATGGGCAGTTATTATGGCGAGGTACAACTGCTGGATGGTCTGCGTTTCCGCATGAACTTTGGGCCGGATTACCGCCATTACCGCCGCGGGCAGTTCTATGGATCGCTGAGCACTAACCGTAACCGCGGCACCTCCCAGGCCATTTACGATCAGCAGCAACGTTTCTCCTATGTGCTGGAAAACCTGCTGTATTATGATAAAACATTTAACCGCCGGCATAGCCTGGGCCTTACGCTGCTGCATAGTATCCAGAATGACCGCTATGAGGCCTCCGGTATCACGGTCACCAATCTGCCCTATGATAAGCAGCTGTTCTATAACCTGGGCTCTACCAATAACAGCGGGCCGGATGCTTTTAGCAGCGACTATACCCGCCGCCGCTTGATGTCTTACATGGGCCGGGTGAACTATACGTTGCTGAACCGCTACCTGCTCACCGTGTCCGGCCGTTTTGACGGCTCCTCCGTGCTGGCCCCCGGTAATAAATGGGAGTTCTTCCCTTCTTTTGCGCTGGCCTGGAAAATGCAGGAAGAGTCTTTTCTCAAAGGGCTTTCTTTCCTGGATGAGCTGAAGCTGCGCGTAGGTTATGGCAAAACGGGCAACTCCGCCATAAGCCCCTATACGGTGCAGGGCCGCCTGGCAAAAACACGTTATGTATGGGGCGATAATCCCGCCTGGGGATACCTGCCCAACCTGATCGCCAATCCTAACCTGAAATGGGAAGCTACTTACCAGCTGAACGGCGGCGTGGATTTCTCTTTTGCCAAAGGGCGTATAAGCGGTACCGTAGACTGGTACCAGGCTAAAACAAAAGACCTTATTATGGACCGGCAGGTGCCCACAGCATCCGGCTTTGGGTTTATACAGGAAAACATTGGCTCTACCCGCAACCGCGGCGTGGAAATAAGCCTCTCTACCGTAAACCTGGAAACCAATGGCGGCTTCCGCTGGAATACAGACCTTGTTTTTGCGAGAAACAAAGAAGAGATCACAGAGCTGTATGGTATGCAGAATGATGATATCGCCAACCGCTGGTTTATAGGGCAGCCAACTACGGTGTATTACGATTGGAAACCTATTGGCATCTGGCAAACCAATGAGGCAGACGCAGCCTCCGTATACAACCGTAAACCGGGCCAGGCCAAGATCCTGGATGTAAATAATGATAAGGTGATAGACGCCCGCGACCGGATGATCATTGGCAATAACGTGCCGGATTGGTCCGGCAGTATCGTGAACACGTTTGCCTACAAAGGGGTGGAGCTCTCCTTCTTCTTTTACGCTCGTATGGGGCAGATGGTGGCCAGCGCTTATTACCGCCCCTCCCTCGCCGGCCGTTATACAGAGATGAAGCTGGATTACTGGACGCCCATCAACCCCTCTAATGTGTACCCACGGCCCCGCCAGGACCAGGAGCGGATCGATTACCCGGAATCCTATCTCTACCAGAAGGCCTCCTTCATCAAACTGCGGAATGTATCGCTGGCATATAACCTGCCTAAAAGCTGGCTTACCCGCCTGCGCATGCAAAGCCTGCGGGTATACGTAACGGCATACAATCAATGGCTGATCACAGACTTCAAAGGACTGGACCCTGAGTTCTCCGCCAACTATATGGTGAACGTGAACGACCAGCTGATAGAAAACAACCTGAGCGATAAAAGCATGGTGATAGGCCTGCGCGTAGGTTTCTAACCCATCCACCCATAAACTGAATACGATGCAAAAGAGCTTATATATAATCATGGCCCTTATACTGCTGGGCGCCTGTAAAAAGTTCCTGGATGAAGAGATGGTCACACAGATCTCTTACGAGTATTACGAAACAGAAGCCGGTATAGAAGACCTGGTAGATGGCGCCTACAGCGAGCTGCGCTACCTGTTTAACGGGGAACAGAGTTTTACCCTGTTCAACTACGGCGTGGACGAGTACACCCAGGCAGCCGACGGGCAGAACAAATATTTTGACGACTATACGGCGCAGCTGAACCCATCATCCGCAGCTTACCTGCATGATATGTGGACAGCCTACTACCGCGCCATCAATGCCTGTAACATCGGCATTGAAAAGATCCCCGGTATTAATGGACAGCAATTTTATATCAACGAAACAAACAAGAACCTGCGCATTGCGGAGCTGCGCTTCCTGCGCGGGTTCTATTATTTCATGCTGGTACAGCAGTTTGGCGCGGTGCCGCTAACGCTGCAGGGCGATATTACCGTACGGCTGGAATTTTCCCGCACACCGGTGCCCGCGGTATATGAAAGCATCATCAGCGACCTGCGTTTTGCGGAATCCATCCTGCCGGCTACCCAATCCCAGTACGGGCGTATTACCAAAGGCGCCGCCCGGCATTTCCTGGCCAAGGTGTACCTGACCAGGGGCAGCGCGGTAACAGAACAGCGCGGGCAAAAAGGCACGGATATGGACAGCGCCGCCTATTGGGCTAACCTGGTGATCACAGACGGGCCTTACCAACTGCTGGATAACTATGCCGATCTCTGGAACATCAACAACCAGGAGAACCGGGAAGTGATCCTGGCCGCCCAGTTCAATAATAACGCCTTTATGCTTAATGGCTCCGGCAACCGGGCGCACCTGTATTTCCAGATGGTGTACGATGTGGGTAAACCTGGTATGCAACGGGATATCCTTAATGGCCGCCCTTTCCGCCGCCTCATGCCTACGGACTATACCATGGATATCTTTGACCGTAAGAATGATTCCCGCTTCTATAAAAGCTTCCGCACGGTATACCTGTCCAATCACGAGCCCAGCATTCCCAAATGGACGGCCGCCAATGCGCCGGACCCCTCGCTGGTAGGACAGCCCAAGTTCCATTTAGGCGATACCGCCGTATTCCTCACTATGCACAAGAACATCAGCGATGCGGACATCGCAAAGAAGCCTTACCTGTGGATCCCGCGCAACAAGTTCAACAAACAGGATTTCCTGACCCTGGTCAAACACCTGGATCCCACCCGCCTGGATATCTCTACAGAGACCGCCGGCCGTGATGGCATCTATGCCCGCCTGGGCGAGACCTATCTTATTGCCGCAGAAGCCTACGGCCGCCAGGGCAATTATGCCCGCGCGCTGGAATACATAAATACCCTGCGCCGCCGCGCGGCCTATAAACAGGGAGAGCCTAAATCGCCGCAGTACTGGATCTCGGAAGGCGGGGCCATGGGAGACCTGAACGGCACGGAAAACCTGGTACAGGTAACAGAAGCCGCTTTTGACGTGAACGATCCGCACGAGAATTACCCGCCCTCCGCCAACGACAAGGGAAAACGTTTTATCGCCTTTATGCTCAATGAAAGAACACGGGAGCTGCTGGGTGAGTTCTACCGCTGGATGGACCTGGCCCGTACAGAAAGCCTGGTGGAAAGAACGAAGCTGTTTAATCCGTCCGCGGGCGCTATACTGCCTTTCCATAAGCTGCGGCCCATACCGCAGCAGCATATAGACCGGTTGTTTAAAGATGGCGTGCCGTTAACGCCGGATGAACGGGCGGCAGAGCAGAACCCCGGTTATTGAAATCTTTTTTCAGTCCAATGAAGGCCCCGGCTGGCGGACTAGCAGAACGCCGGCCGCCTTCTTTTCCCTCATTAAAAAAGAAAGGTGTCTCAGTTCGCGTTGAGACACCTTCTTTTATTTGAGGAAAGTCAGGACGTTATTGCTTCGATAATTTTTTCGTGGTAACCTTTCCGTTAGTGATCACTTTCAGCAGGTATGTACCCGGAGGTATATTGCCCGCTTGCAGGGATTTGTTATGCTGGCCGGCTGGCAGGCGCTCGTTAACCTGCGGCGTTACTGCTTTGCCATTCATATCAAAAATACCCAGCGTAGTAAAGCTCGCTTCTTTTAACGTAAAGTTGACACTTATATTGCCCCGGAAGGGGTTAGGATACGTCTTTATTTCCAGCGGCTGCGCGCTTGTTTTAGCCGCGCCCGTGAAATCCGCAGTTTTGGCGGCCAGGCTGGTGGTGGTACGGATACGTACTTCCGTATAGCTGTTCCAGGTACTTACGGAGTTGCCGCGGCCAATGATACGCACATATTTAGCCGTACGGCCGGTAAAGCTAAAGGTTTGCAGGGCATTGGAAGTACCGTTGCTGTGCAGGTTGGTGGCGGCATTGGCAAAATTGCTGCCATCGGTGCTGGTCTGTACATCAAAGGTGGCGGTACGGGTATTGCCCTGGTAAAAAGCAATATCCACGCCGGTAACAGTAGCGCTGCTGTTCAGGCAGAACTGGATCCACTGGCCATTGCCATCGGCAGACCAGCGGGTATTATAGTCGTTGTCCTGTACATTGGACGGCACGTTACCATCATCTGTGCTGGCGCTTACCGGTACGCAGGGTGGGGGCGTGGTGCCGCCCGGAAAATCATCCGCCGGGTTCAGCATACGCTCTCGGATCCAGGCGCCGGCGGGTTTCAGACGGGCAGTGGTCCAGGGGCCGTTGGAACAGGTGCCGGTGGTCCACACGGCGCCGCTGCGGAAATCATCAGAGTAGTTCCAGTTGGTCCAGCTGATCTTTTTAGTACGCAGCAGGTCAATATACCGCTGGGACATGGTAAAGTCATTCGGGCCATCGCCGGTGTACTCCTGGGTGCCAAACTCGGTTACAAACACCGGCAGGCGGTCAGAAGCCCAGTTCAGCTCATTGTAATATTCATTCTGATGCGAGGCCGCATAAAAATGGAAAGTATACATGATGTTGGGGAACGTGACCGGGTTGTTCACGATATCCTGCGCCGTACGGCCGTCAGAGATCCCAAAGGATGACCAGCCATGGGTGCCGATCAGGATCACCGCATCCGGGTCAATGGCGCGGATCACCGGGATGATCTGGTCTGCATAGGACTTAATGGTGTTCCAGCTTACGCCATTAGGCTCATTACAGATGTCGTAAATAATGTTGTTCTTGTTCTTGTGCTGGTTGGCAATAGCCGTAAAGAACGTTTTGGCGCGGGCCAGGTTGTAATTGGGATCGCCCGGATCCAGCTGATGCCAGTCTACCAGGGCGTACATGCCGCGCTCCGTGGCTTCTTCTACCAGGGTGTTCACCTGCGCCGTATAACCGGAAGGGTTGGTCTCATAACCGCCTTCCTGCACATACAGGGAAATACGCAGAATGTCCGCGCCCCAGTCATTGGCCAGCGCATTCAGCGAGTTTTCCGTTAAACAGCTGCCCCAGCCATACCATTGTATGCCATGGGTGCTCATGCCGCGCAACTGGATAGGGTTGCCGGACTGGTTACATAGTTTGGTGCCTATCACCCGTAACTGTCCGTTGCGGGCTACAGGCGTTTGGGAAAAGACATTGCGCGATGCGCACAGCATAAAGCTGAACAGTAAGAATAGGGTGTTGATCTTTCGCATATGGTTTAGGTTTGATAGAAACGATGCTATATATAGGTTAGTAACATGCGATGTTCAATAGCGGAAGGCGCAACCGGCCGGCCGGTTGCCCTTCCTTAGTTATTTATTACTGCGCAGCAGGACCGCCCAGGTAGGCCGGGCCTACATCCGCAGCCGTTAAAGGCCGGTTGGCAGCTGCGCCGGTCACATATTCATCACAACCGGTATCTTTTTTACTGGTACGGGTTTGGCCATCAAGATCCTTTTCCATCTTTATATCCACTGGCAGGCCATCAATGGTGCGCACCTTGCCCCATCCGGCCACGCCGGCGTCAATAGCAGGGGAGGCGGAGCTGAGGCGCCAGCTGGCGGCTTCCAGCAGCGGATCCGCTACATAAATGCCATCCGGTTTGTTAATACCCAATGGGCCCTGCGTCATGTTGGCGATCCAGGTCTCATCACCGGTAATGCCGGCAATCAGGGTATTATTGGCGTCTTTGATGATGTTGTTAGCCACCACCACATGCAGGGGCGATAGCGGGCGGGTGCCCTGGTTCAGATGCAGCGCGCTGCCGCTGGTAAAATCAATAATGGTATTGTATACGATCACGCAGCTGTCTACCTGTGCGTTAAAACGTACTTCGCCGGCGGAATAGCTTTCTCCCTTTTGCAGCACGATCACCGCGCCACCGGTGCTGTTGGCCGCATCCAGGTTATAGAAAAAGTTATTGACGATATAGTTCTTAGAGCCTATCACGCGGATACCGCCGGTGCCGGATACGCCTTCTCCCAGGAAGAAATTGCCATACACTATATTGCGGTCGCCATGGCGGAAACAGAACTGTCCCTTGGAGCGCCGGAAGGTATTATAACGGTAAAGGTTCTCGCAGGATTTGTTGGAGATGATCTCATTCTCGCCATCGCATTCTTCAAACAGGTTGTATTCAAAGATCGTACGGGAGATATTGTCCATCTGGCCGCTGTATCCCACGCGCACAGTTTCCCCGCCGTTGCCGCCCAGCAGGGGCCTATGTGCAAAATGGTTATGATCCACCAGGTGATAGTCCGCCGTTTTATCGCGTACTTCTATCTGCATGGTGGGATCAATGGTATTTTTACCTTCAAAACGGCAATGGTCTACCCGGCATTTAAAACCATCCAGCACGATCCATTTTTTGCCAGCGTTATAATTGATCATAGCGCATTGGGTTACCCGGTTATTACTGCCTTTGATGGTCAGGATATTGGCGTCTATATTGCCATTGGTCCATTGCAGCCCGCTCACTACCAGGTAGCTGCCGGTGATGGTCATGGTAGAAGCGCCGATGATAGTGACTGATCCTGCTGTTTCTGCCCGCAGGGTGATAGGGTTGGCGGCGGTGCCCGTAGAGCTGAAGTTAATGGTCACATTATTCCAGGTACCGTTCTTGAGGATGATGTTGTCTCCCGGCTGTGCTGCGCCAATGGCGGTATTCAGCTGGGCGGTGGTAGTGACAAACCGGTCAGTGGCATACAGGGCTGGCTGCATAGTACAGTGCAGCAGCAGGAGCAGGCAAAGGCGTAACAGCACCCTTCCCGCCCCGGTGGTGGAATGGATCATACATAAAAATTATAGGTGAATAATTGGTACGCACCGGTTTGTGATACCGTTGCTACGTATATACGGTACTGGTATATACGCCCGTGATGACGTGTCTGTACAGTAGGTTTTTCATGGTTATTATTGGTTTCAAGGCCAGGTTAAACGATGGTATGGTACACTACACGATGGGTGCGGATGACGGCGCACGATCATTGTATGATGTAAGGCGGAGATACGGCATGGTAAGGTTTTCATTGTTAAGCTGACGTGTTTTATCTCTTCTATCTGGTGCTATAGGTGTTCACCATTACCGTACGGTATGAAGATATGCAATCGTTTGCAACTAGACAACAATTTAGGGGATTTTTTATGTGAAGGCAGGGATCCTACCACTCCATCAGATCATCTTTCTGCGCTTTCTGCGCGCGGATCATCTCGGGATAGTTCTGCCCTTTACCCAGCGCCACCATTGTTTGCGCCAGGCGTTTCGCTTTAGTCGATTCCGTCTTCGCGCTCTCTATCCACTTCATAAAATAGTTCCGGTGAGACATGGTCAGTTTATTAAAGAATGCCAGCGCTTCGGGATCATCCGCCAGGCATTCCATCAGCTCCGGGCTGCTTACAGCATTGGGGTTCGTATCCTCTTCCAGCTGCAGCTGCAACGTAGCGCCCTTGCGTTTGCCAATGGCTTTACGCATATCCGCATTCAGCGGGATCATAAAATCGCCGCCGCCCATGGGCAACATCGCCACAGCGGTAATAGGATGTTTATCCAGTTTGCCTTTTACCCGGAAAGACTTTTTGTTATTAGGCTTTATCTGCTGCGCAATATCTACCGGCACTATTACATAGGTCCAGCCGGTTTTATCGCCGTTTTGACCAAAGGTTAATATGGTGGTGGAGAACTTAACCATGACGCGCTAATGTACGAATTATTGCCTCCTTTTCTCCCCATGGCCCAAAATGTCGGGTATTTGTCCTTTCCCACTAATACCAACCCCCTTACCTTTGTACAGAACACAGATCATATGGGCCATCACACACAAATTGTCTTTTTCATCCCCCCGGGCGTACACATGCTCGATCTGTCGGGCCCTATACAGACCTTTTTCGAAGCAGCCCGCCTGGGTGGTAATTACAAGCTGTTATATTGCGCCTTTCAACCTGATATAGATGATGCCTCCGGCCTGCACTTCGCCAGGCTGGAGCATTATTCCCAATTATCCCTGCAAGCAGGGGATTATCTTTTTATACCCGGCTTTGACAAACGCCTGCTGCCGGATAAACGGCACCAGCAGCAATGGGATGATTTTTACGCCTGGCTGCGGCAACAGCATGAGCTAGGGGTGAACCTCTGCTCCGTCTGCATCGGCTCCTTTGTGCTGGGCAGGGCCGGTTTGCTCAACGGCCGCAAATGCACCACCCACTGGAGCATGCTCAAAGAGTTCAGGAAAGAGTTGCGTAATACAGAGGTGCTGGATGATCAGTTGTTTGTAAAGGATGACAACATCTACACGAGCGCGGGTATCAGCGCCGGCATAGATCTGGCCTTGTTTATACTCGAAGAGAATCATGATGCGCTGTTTGTACATAAGATCGCGCGGGAGCTGGTGGTATATTTCCGCCGCAGCGGACAGCATACCCAGGAAAGCGTATACCTCAACTACCGCAACCATCTGCACCAGGGTATTCACCAGTTGCAGGACTGGCTGATTGAGCACCTGGCCACCAAAAGCACGATAGAGGAGATGGCGCAGGTAGTGAATATGAGCAGCCGTAACCTTACCCGCACCTTTAAACAGCAAACGGGCATCAGCGTACATGAGTATATAACCCTGCTGCGGGTAGAACGGGCGCGTACTTTACAGCACACGCCAGGTATCACCATGGATGCCATTGCCGCCCAATGCGGATTTGAGAACGTGCGGCAGCTTCAGCGGATAAGGAAGGCGCATTTATTTTAACATGCTAAAACCCAATATATGCAAGATGTACTCCAGGGCCGTCCGGCCTTACTGCTGATCGATATCCAGCAGGGATTTGATGAAAAGGAATATTATGGCGGAGAGCGTAATAACCCGCAGGCAGAACAACGCGCGCAGGAATTGCTGGCTTACTGGCGGCAGCACCAGCTGCCCCTATTCCATATCCAGTATAGCTCTTTAAATGCGCTGTCGCCGTTAAGACCGCAGCATACCGGTTTTGCCTTTAAAAAAGAAGTAGCGCCCCTGCCGGGAGAGCCGGTATTAGTGAGAAGTGTGAACAGCGCCTTTATCAATACGGATCTGCAGGCCCGTCTCGAAGAACAAAAAATAGATACCGTAATAGTCATCGGGTTTAGCACAGAACATTGTGTATCCACTACCACACGTATGGCGGGCAACCTGGGTTATCACACCTTCATCATCTCCGATGCAACAGCCGCCTTCAATAAAACAGGCGTAAACGGGCAGCGTTTTGACGCAGAGCTGGTGCACCAGCTCACCCTGGCTACTTTACAGGATGAATTTGCCACCGTGTTAACTACAGCGGAATTGCTGCACCGTATGGCGGCGCCCGTTACTGCCGGTAATTGACCAGGTCACGTACTTGTTTTACCCACCTTAATTTCTGACGGAAAGAATCCATATCGCATACCAATGCCTGCCGGCTCAGGGTAGCCAGTTCCGCCGTGCTTTGCACATCGCGGGTAACGGCTTTTAACTGCTCCATGGCAATACAACCCATACCGTGTAAAGCGTGGATGGTGATGGCGTACGCGGCTTTGGCGGATTGCATAACAGGCAGGTCGCGCAGCGTATGGTTAAACTTCGCCACATCGGCCATAAAATGTTGTTGCAGCTTATCAAAATTCCGGTACAGGTTAGGGATGGTGTATACGCCGCCCTGTACATCCTTGTACACGTCAAACGCATCGTTGGTAAGCTGTAACAGCCCGGCCATGGGATAAAGCATTTCCAGCATGGTGGGCGTAGGGTAGTGGTCCAGTATAGAGTAGGCTAAGAGTACGGAGTAATAACTTTTTTTGTAGGTGATCTCGTATAGCTCCGCTTCGTCAATATCCGGCGAAAGCTGTTTCAGGGAAGCCTTCTGCCAGATGAACACATCGTGCAGGTGTTTGATCACCCGTTGCCGGTCAGGCGATTCCTGCAGCACCTGCACATACACGGTTTTTACTACGTGTTCCTTAAAGCTGGCAGGCGTATGTTGCTCCGGTTCCAGGGTAAAGGCGGCTATCTGTTCATAGTGCAGGATCTGGTCATCAAACAGATCGTCATACAATGGCCCAAAGATGCTAAGCAGCAGGATACGGCGCTGTTCCGCATCGCTGAGGGTACGGCCGGTAAGTTCATAAAGACTGTTGCAGATCACGTTCAGTGATAACTGCCAGTATTTATTGATCCGTTTAATGGTACCGGTACTGAGTGTTCCGTCTGGGCCGGCGCTTAGTGATGCCAGTATGGGTGGCAGCTGTTCATTAAAATAGCGCTCCTGTTTTTTAAGGCGCCACTGCAGGCCGCCCAGGCGCCGGATGGTGGTAAATAACCCTATGTTTGTAGGCTTTTCTATGGTCATTTCAGTTAGTCGGTCTATCGCAGCGCTTCTATAGCAGACGCGGTTTTGTACAGCGGTTTACCCAGTAAACGGCTGCCGCTATCCGTGATCAGGAAATCTTCTTCTATGCGGATGCCGCCAAAATCGCGGAACGCATCCACCTTATCGTAATTAATGAAGTCCGTATGTACTTTGGAAGCTTTCCAGCTATCTATCAGCTCCGGTATAAAATATAATCCCGGTTCTATTGTCAGCACAAAGCCCGGTTCCAGGGCACGCCCCAGGCGCAGGGATTTAAGGCCAAATTCGGTGCTCTTCTGCAGCGTTTCCGTATAGCCTACATATTGTTCGCCCAGGTCTTCCATATCATGTACATCCAGGCCCATCATATGACCCAGGCCGCACTGGAAGAACAGGGTATGTGCGCCTTCGGCTACGGCGGCTTTTACATCGCCTTTCATCAGCCCCAGGTCCTTGAGCCCTTCTGCCAGCTTTTCGCAGGCCAGCAGGTGCACATCCCGGAACAGGATACCGGGGCGTAGCGCATCAATGGCTGCTTGTTGTGCGGCGGCTACAATATCGTACACCATCCGTTGCCGGGTGCTAAAACTGCCATTCACCGGAAAGGTGCGGGTCAGGTCGCCGGCATAATGCATATTCGTTTCTGCGCCACAGTCGCACAGCACCATCTGCCCATCCTGTAATACCGTATCCTGGTAGTGGTTATGTAATACATGCCCGTTCACCGTAAGGATGATAGGGAAAGAAAGATTGCCGCCGGCGCTGATGGCTACCCCGTTTAAACGGCCGGCCAGCTGGGATTCCGTCATGCCTTCCTGTGCGTGGCGGATGGCCTCCAGCTGCATATCTACAGTAATGCCAATTGCCTTTTCGATCTCCGCGATCTCTTCCGGCGCTTTTATGGCCCGTTGTGCTATCACCGCTTTGATCAGCGGTACAGAGGCGCGGCTTTTTAAAGTATGGTAGGGGATAGTAAGCCAGTCGGCAAGTTTTTGCGCGTTATCAGCCCGGTAGGGTGGCAGGAAATGGATGGTTTGCCCGGCAGCCAGCGCCTTCTTTAGCAGGCTTTCTAAGGCTGCCCAGGGCTGGGTAGTTGCAACGCCTGCTTTTGCGGCCTGCTCCCGGATGGTTTCCTTAGGCCCCGTCCAGATAATATCGTCCATGGTCAGCTCATCGCCAAACACAATTTCCCGGTCATTATCAAGATCTATCACCGCCGCCAGCGAGGGCCTGTCAATACCAAAGAAATACAGGAAGGAGCTGTCCTGCCGGAAATGGTACAGGTTGTCCTTGTAGTTCATACTGCTTTCCTCGTTGCCTAACAATAAAATAAGGCCCTGGTTAACAGTGGCCTTTAGTTGGCTTCTTCTGGCTGAATAGATTTCCTGCTTAAACATAATAGCGGTGAAACTAAGAAAAATCCGGGAGATGCACTCCCGGATTTTCCTGCTTATTGGAGCTCGTCGGCCCCTTTGTCTGTAAAGTTCACGACACGGGGTTGACCATCAATGTCTAGCGTACCAGAATAGCTGAACGACCCTGTATTTTTTGCCGGGGAGTTAGGTTGCAGGTGCAGATCCTCTGCGCCGGCCACGGTACTAACCAGCAGGGGGTCTATGCCCTCCGTGGAGCTTATCTCCTGCACACCGCTGGCCAGTTTCCAGTTGGCCAGTGTGTTGCTGATGGCGCCGTTCCTTCGCCATTGTTGGACGCCGATGGTATAGTAGGCATTATTGCCTGTATTTGAAATGGTGCCACCGGGATTCAGGTCAAAGAAAATACCAGCCGGCCGCGCGTAGATAATATTGTTGCGTATGTAGTTCTGCCTGGCATTGCTCCATACCGTCAGTTCCGCATCACTACCTGCCGCGCCGTTAAAGAGTAGGGTATTATTCACCACAAAATTGTTACTCATGATGCTATTGACGCCGGCACTGGGGTGGCCCAGTGATATGCCGCTACGGCTGCAGTTATGCACGAAATTGTTGCGGATATAACTCTGTTGCGTGAACCAGTTAGGGTTTACGCTGGTGAGCACTATGCCCTGGTCCGTATCAGATATCCGGTTCCGGTCTATGATCATATCCAGGCCATTGCTGATGAAGATGCCCGTGGCGTCCGTACCATGCAGGTTGTAAATGGTATTTCCGGTAAAATCTCCATGGTTTACAGGAGAAAAGGAACCGTTCGTTGCAAAATCGCCGGTAGCGCTAATACCGGTGCCAACACCGTTATAGATGGTGTTGTTGGTAATAGAGAACGAGGTGATGAAACCATTCAGCACCAGGTTGCCGCCGGTTCCGGTAGCACAGTCATGGATCGTGTTGCCGTCAATCTCCATCCAGATGGCTTCCTCTTCCGTATCCACCAGGATGGCATAACTGCTGCCGCCTGCATTGTCTATATCATGCAGGTGATTGTTAGTAAGATGGATGTAATCACTGCCATGCATGATCAGGATCCCCACCGGCGTGCCGCTGCTGGCGCTCAACCCGGTGATCTCCAGTCCGTTGATGTTAATGTACGCCGCGCTGTCCAGGGTAATAAGCCCTTCGGTGCCGCTTACGCTTAATCCCTGGCCGCTGATCACGGGCGTTTCGCCCGGGTAGGCAGTAAGGGTGATGGGGTTGGCTTTGGCGCCGTTCACCGGGAAATGCACTTTTTCGTTATAAGTGCCGCCCCGTACCTGCACTACATCGCCCGGCGCTACTACCGTAAGCGCTTTGTTGATGGTAAGGAAAGGCGCGCCCAGGCTGCCATCATTGGCGTCACTGCCTGTAGTGGCTACATAATAGGTTACGCCCGCCAACGCCAGTTGGCCGGTCCCATTCTTTTCACGCGGATCATTAACAGCTGTTGCAGGGGACAATTGGGTTTTGTAACAAGACATGAGGGTAACGCTGCACAGTAGTGCCAGCACAAAATGGATCTTCATAATGCTACTACATTTTGATTTGGGTAAGGGAATTGGGTTTAATTAATGAATAAGGCCTCAAATATGTACTCAGGATGCATAGATACGGTAATTTCCATAAATTACTCGTTTATTTCTATAAATTTGACCCCTATGGAATCAGCACAGCCTAACCCGGAACTGTTACAACAGTTAGTGACCATGAAGATGCCCTTTGGCAAGTATAAAGATACCGTGCTTTGCGACCTGCCCGTATCCTACCTGGAATGGTTTCCGCGTAAAGGCGGTTTCCCCAAAGGCAAACTGGGTATGCTGCTGGAAACATTGTACGTGATCAAGACCAACGGGCTCGCATACTTGTTGGAGCCGCTTAAGAAGAGATAACAAATTCCCGTATGAGGCGCTATTATATTTTCCACGTTATTACAGTATTGCTTTTCAGTGCATGCAAACAACCCGGTATGAAAACAATAGGAACCATTGAACAGGCAGACAGCAGCCTGCTTTCCATCATCAGCAAAGACGCTAAGGTAGAAGTGATCGCAGAAGGATTCGACTGGTCCGAAGGGCCTTTATGGATCCCTGGCGCTAATATGCTGCTGTTCTCAGACATTCCGCAGAATAAGATCTGTAAATGGACGGAGGCCGGCGGACTGGAAACCTATCTCACACCCTCCGGCTATACCGGGGCCAAACCCCGTGGGGGAGAGCTGGGCTCCAATGCCCTTATCCTGGATAAGCAAGGCAGACTGGTGATGTGCCAGCATGGCGACCGCCGCATGGCCCGTATGGATGCCCCGCTGGACCATCCCGCATCCCGGTTCGTATCGCTGGCGGATAACTATGACGGCAAAAAATTCAACAGTCCCAATGATGCGGTATTCCGCAGCAACGGCGATCTGTTCTTTACCGATCCGCCTTATGGCATGGAGCAGCAGGAGAAAGACCCTGCCCGCGAGCTGCCGTTCCACGGCGTATTTAAAGTGAGTACAGACGGTAAGGTAACCCTGCTTACGGATACCCTTACACGCCCCAACGGACTGGCCTTTACGCCAGATGAGAAAACGCTGATCGTGGCCAATTCAGACCCCAACAAAGCCGTATGGTACATGTTTGATATAGCGGAGAACGATTCCCTGGTGAACCCGCGTTTGCTGCGCGATGTGACCGAAGAAGCCAAAACAGAGACCGGCCTGCCGGATGGGTTTAAAATAGACCGCCAGGGCAATATTTTCGCAACAGGCCCGGGCGGCGTATGGATCTTTAACAGCGGCGGCAAACTCCTGGGTAAGATCAAAGCGCCGGTAGCTACCTCCAACTGCGCCCTGGCAGAAGATGATAAAGTGCTGTATATCACCGCGGATAACTATGTGCTCAGGGTAAAGATGCGTTAGCCCATACTCATTAATTTAATAGTATGCCCCGCATACTTTTACTTTATACTTTGTAAGCAGAATTTTTACATTAAAACTGATCTGATGAAGCGCTGCCGTTTATTATTAATCGTACTCTTGTTCCATTTTGCCGCTACGGCACAGCAGGTATCCCTGCAGGTGGCCCTGGCCGGTTTGAACCATGACCATGTGCACCTGATCCTGTCCCGCTACAGGAAGGGCGAAGTAAAGATCATCGGCATTGCCGAAAATGACGCCCAGCTGATAGCCCGCATGAAGAAACGGTATAACCTGCCGGATAATATCTTCTACAACGATGTGCCCTCCATGCTGCAAAAGATAAAACCAGACGCTGTATTGGCTTATAATGCCATTGTGGACCACCTGGCCGTAGTAGAAGCCTGCGCGCCTAAAGGCATCCCCGTAATGGTAGAGAAACCGCTGGCCGTATCCGTACAGCAGGCGCAGCGTATTGAGGCGCTATCCAAACAATACCATGTGCCTGTGCTCACCAATTACGAAACAACCTGGTACAATACCAACCAGCAGGTGAACGAGATGGTGAATGATCAGCAGGCCATTGGCCCTATCCGTAAAATGATCGTACACGACGGCCACCAGGGCCCTAAAGAAATAGGCTGTAGCCCGGATTTCCTGAAATGGCTTACAGATCCCGCAAAGAACGGCGCCGGTGCGCTGGTGGATTTTGGCTGTTATGGCGCTAACCTCATGACTTGGCTCATGCACGGTAAAGCCCCCATAGCGGTTATGGCCATTACCCACCAGATAAAACCGGATGTTTATCCCAAGGTAGACGATGACGCTACCATCCTGCTGGAATACCCGGAGGCTACCGGTATCATAGAAGCGTCCTGGAACTGGCCCTATAGCATTAAGGACATGGAAGTATTTGGAAAGACCGGTTACCTGCATGCCCTGAATATGAATGATATGACGGGCCGCCAGAAGGATAGCACCTATACCGTACCGGTAAAGACCGCCAAATACCAGGATAACCTCACTTACCTGGAAGATGTGTTAAAGAAGGGCTATAAACCCGGCAACGACCTCTCTTCCCTGGAGAATAACCTGATCGTGGTAAGGATCCTGGAAGCTGCCCGCAAGTCCGCTAAAGAAGGTAAGAAGATCGCATTATAAAACTGACCACTCCTGTAAAAACCGCATAAACATTATGTTTTATGCGGTTTTTTGTTTTATTTAAGGGACATATTGACAACCAAATCTAACGCTTGATGTTGATGACCCATTATAAGCGCCTGGCCCTATGTGGCGGCGTTTGCTTATTTTCTGTATTAACGGTGGCCGCTCAGTCTTATGAGAAATTACATTACAAGGCCGTACTGGTGGATACGCATAACGATGTGTTATCCAGCGCTACCATGAAAGGGCTGGATATAGGGCAGGACCTCAGCGGCCGTACGCATTCAGACCTGGCCCGTTTTCGCAAAGGCGGCGTAGATGTGCAGATGTTCTCCATCTTCTGCGATGAGCGTTTTGGTAAGGATACCGCGTTTAAATTTGCCAACATAGAAATAGATTCCCTGTATGCCATCGCTGCCCGCCATCCCAATGAAATGGCCATGGTTTTTACGCCGGCCGCATTAAAGAAAGCCGTTAAACAACATAAACTGGCTGCCATGATCGGCGTGGAAGGCGGGCATATGATAGAGGAGAGTATGGATAAGCTGGATAGCCTTTACAAACGCGGCGCGCGTTATTTGACGCTTACCTGGAACAACTCCACTTCCTGGGCCAGTTCCGCAAAAGATGAAACACAAGCCAACCTTCCGCATAAAGGCCTTAATGATTTTGGCAAACAGCTGGTACAGCATATGAATGCATTGGGTATGATGGTAGATCTTTCCCATGTAGGTGAACAGACCTTCTGGGATGCGATCCATATTACCACCAAACCTGTGCTCGTATCACATAGCTGCGCGTACCATATCTGCCCCGTATTCCGTAACCTGAAAGATGACCAGATCCGCGCCGTGGGGCAGAACGGCGGCGTAATACAGGTAAACTTCTACTCCGGTTTCCTCGATAGCAGTTACTTCCGTAAAATGAACAATTTCCTGGCCGTCCATAAGCAGGAAGCAGACGCCATGAAAAGCGCCGGCAAAGCGGAATACGAGATCATGGAAACCCTTTCCGCCAAATATGCTGCGGAAGTACAGGATTTGCGCGCGCCACTAAGTTTGCTGATAGATCATATTGATTATATCGTCCAACTCGCCGGTGTGGATCATGTAGGATTAGGCTCAGACTTTGACGGCATAGACTCCGCGCCCAGGGAGCTGAACGGCGTGCAGGATTATCCCCTGGTCACCAAAGCGCTGCTGGAACGGGGTTACTCAAAAAAAGACGTACGAAAGATCTTAGGCGGCAACTTCATCCGCGTATTTACTGCAAACAGCAAAAAATAGTACAACGTATGATCAAACGCTTGAAAAATAAGACACCAGGAAAAGGAGCCATAGCACTGACTATTGGCATACAGCTGTTATTCACCGCCGCCGCATTTGCACAGCAAAGCTGCGATGTGCTGATCCGCAATGGCCGGATCGTAGACGGTACCGGTAACTCCTGGTTTTATGGGGATGTGGCCGTAAAGGATGGTAAGATCCTGGCCGTAGGCAAATTGTCCGGCTACACCGCTGCCAAAGAGATCGATGCAAAAAAGATGATCGTAGCCCCCGGTTTTATTGATGTGCACGGGCATGTGGAGTCCGGCATTTTTGACCGCCCTACGGCGGATAATTATATCTATGATGGCGTTACCACCATCGTTACCGGTAACTGCGGCAGCTCTGCCCGTGATCTGCAGCAGTTCTTCAGCCGCCTGGATAGCCTGCATCCCGGTATGAACATCGCTTCCCTGATAGGGCATAATACAGTGCGTGAGCAGGTCATGCACCGGGACAACCGCGCGCCCACGCCCGCGGAACAGCAGCAGATGGAAGCCCTGGTGGCCAAAGCCATGGAAGATGGCGCGGTAGGCTTCTCCACAGGCCTCATCTATATTCCCGGCGCATTCTCCAAAACAGATGAAGTAGTAGGCCTGGCAAAGGCCTCCGCTAAATATAACGGCGTATACGCTTCGCATATCCGCAATGAAGAGAACACCGTGGTAGATGCCGTAAATGAAGCCATCAGTATTGGCAAAGCGGCTAATATGCCCGTAGAGATCTCGCATTTTAAGGTAAGCGGCAAAGCCAACTGGGGCCGCTCGCACGAAACATTGAACCTGGTCACACAAGCCCGTAAAGAAGGTTGGGATGTAACCATTGACCAGTATCCTTATACCGCCAGCAGCACCAACCTGGGCGTACGTTTGCCAGACTGGGCCCTGGCCGGCGGACAGGACTCCGTAAACGCCCGCCTGCACAATCCCGCTATCCGTGCACAGATCAAAAAGGAAATGCTGGAGCAGCTGCATGATTATAAATACAAGAATTACAGCTATTGCGTAGTGGCTAACTACTCCGCAGACAGCACCTACAACGGCAAAAGCATCACCGATATCAACAAACTGATGGGCCGCAAAAGCAATGCAAAGAACGAAGCGGAGACCATCATGGATATGATCGAAAAAGGCGGCGCGCAGATGGTCTATCATGGCATGGATGAAAAGGATGTGCGCTACATTATGGAATATCCTTTCTGTATGGTAGGCGCAGACGCCGGCGTGCCTACGCCCGGCAAAGGTATGCCCCATCCGCGTGCCTACGGCAGCAATGCCCGTATCCTGGGCAGATATGTACGGGAGGCGCAGCTAATCCCGCTGGAAGAAGCCATCCGCCGTATGACCTCCCTGGCCGCCCAGAAATTCCAGCTAAAGGACAGGGGCCTGCTGCGCGAAGGCATGGCCGCAGATATCGTGATCTTCGATGAACAACAGATCATCGACAAAGCCACTTTTGATGTACCGCACCAGTACTCCACCGGTTTTCAGTATGTGCTGGTGAATGGCCAGCTCGAGCTGGAGAATGGACAGCATACGGGGGTAAGAAGCGGTATGCCCTTGTATGGGCCGGCAAAGAAAATGCCTGTCGCCCATGCTGGTTTTTAACAACGTTATTAAATGATACAAAAAGAGGCAAGGTACATCACCTTGCCTCTCTTCATTATATCATCTGCGTGCAGTAGTGCTAACCGCCAACCGCTTAATACAAATAATTCAGCGCTATCACATCATTGGCATTAAAAGTACGGTTGCCGCCATTAGAGCAGGCCAGCATCCAGGAGGCCTGGTCCGGACCGGTAGGCGTGCCTGGAATATGCACAGCACCTATATTGCTGGCGCCTTCATTACCCGCGCCGGCAGGGCCGCAGCTAAAGGAACGGTCCATATAGTCCGTATGCCGGAAACCAATGCAATGCCCCACTTCGTGCTGTATCACAGAGGCTACATATAACACATCCGGGTTGGAGCCATAAGCGTCCGGGTGCGTATTCATAGACACCGTTTTATACGGGCTGCCATTTTTGGTGGGGAACCCGGAGGAGCCAAGGGTAATAAACCCGCCGCTGGGGCCCTGGTAAAAGCCCTGGATGGTAATATCCGCCTTGCGGCCTGTGGTCCGCTGGAACTGGATGCGCAGGTTCAGCGCATTATAGCGCCGGATAGCTTCGTCTGTGCCTTGTACATAAGCGTCCGGCAGGCCGGTTACCCGTACGGTAATAGTGCGTGGGAGGGAAGTAACAAGATTGTTGGTGCGGTACTGCTCCGTTTCCGCAATCCGTAAATTAGGCGTAGCCGGCGTGCTGGCCAGGTCTTCTTCGCTCAGCAGGATATCGCCTTCTACCAGGTAGCCGCCTTCTACCTTGCGGGCATCCGCTACATTAAAGCCCAGTGCGCTGATACGGCTCAGCGCGTCTTGTGAAACAGTAGCAGGCGTTTGATTGCTGGATTGATCTTTCTGACAGGAAACAAAGAGGGCCCCGGTTAACAGGCAGGCCGCCAGGAGTGTGCTGACTTTTTTGCTCATGGATAATCAATTTTGGTTAATTATTATGGTAAATGGTTAAACTACAGGCTAACATAGCAACATAGCAATACAATAACGTGGCGCCCAATGGGCGTAGTGGCATAACAGTCTTGGTAAATAATGATATTTCAGATTTGCTGTGCTATCGTGCTTCGGTTCGCGTTTAGATTTTGTGTATTGATAATCAATTTACATTATTTTTTGCATACAGAAAAAATTGTCCAAAAAAAACAAACAGCCGCGTTTCCACGGCTGTTGAGTGATCCCTTTTATTGTTCAACTGTCCTATCCGAAATAATAAAAGCGGCTTATCTAAAAATGGCCGGTAGCCGAAAAGCGGCCGCCGGGGATGATAAGTAATGCTTAAAGATAAAAGACGCTTTCAGACCGGTATCTGCAGGTTCTCCAGGTATTTGTACCCGGAGCCGGTGTTGAGCAGCAGGATGTTCTCATCATGCAATATCAACCCCTCTTCCAGCAGTTTCGGCAAGGCAGCTACCAGGGCGGCGCCTTCCGGCGCAGCCAGCATACCCTCTTTACGGGCCAGCAGCTGCATATATTTTTTGAGATCATCTTCAGTGATCGCCAGGCTATGACCATGGGACTGTTTCAACACGTCCATGATCAGCGGCTCCGCAAACGGGCGGGGCACCGCCAGGCCATTGGCAATAGAAGGCTGACCGTTATACTTCTTCGCATTAGGCTGTATGCCTTGCCAGCTGGCTACTATCGGCTGACAATTAGCCGCCTGTACAGCAATGAGCCGGGGCATCTTATCAGGGATCCAGCCCAGGGCCAGCATTTCCTGGAACGCTTTCCACAAACCTATCAGGCCGGTGCCGCCACCGGTTGGATACAGGATCACATCCGGCAGGTTCCAATGCAGCTGTTCCGCTATTTCATAGCCCATGGTCTTTTTGCCTTCCAGGCGGTAGGGTTCCTTAAAAGTGGACACATCAAAGGAGCCGCGTTCCTCGCGGATCTTAGCCGCTACCGCTGCGCAATCATTGATAAGACCATCTACCAGGATCACTTCTGCGCCGTACATCCAGCACTCTTCCTTAAAGATCTTAGGCGTATGCCTTGGCATGACCACTACCGCATCTATACCGGCAGCAGCGCAATAAGCCGCCATAGCGCCGCCCGCATTACCAGCCGTGGGCACAATACAGCTCTCTACGCCAAACTCTTTTGCTTTGGAGATAGCCGCGCTTAAACCACGGGCCTTAAAGGAACCGGTGGGGTTCAGCGACTCATCCTTCCAGTATAACCTGTCAAACCCCAGCATTTGAGGTATGCGGTATAAGGTCTGTAAGGGCGTCATGCCTTCGCCAAGGGTAACGATATTATTCACATCGAAAACCGGCAGCATTTCCAGGTAACGCCACATATTATCAGAGTGCGCAGGCAGCACCTCCTTTGAAAGCGGGAATACATCAGAAGAATCATAAGCAGCCACTAAGGGCGCGTTGCAACATACAGAAGTCTGGTGCAATTTATGCGGGTCGTGATATTGGCCGCAGTTGCTGCATTCAAGCGATGACAACAGCGACAACGTTTCTATTGTTCTCATAATAAATAATGTGGGAATATTCAGACGGTGTGCAAATATTATCCCGCAAATGGTGCAAGGTAGTTCCGCGGCAATTCGCCTGCACATTTGCTCATAAGCATATCCACACCTCAAATGTAGTCAGAAGTGTTATTCCTAGGTTATACTAAAAAGGCATATACTATTACCTGGGGTTATACTGCTTTTTAGCCAGTTTGATGAAGGTGTTGTTGATCTGGTCATTATTGGTGCCCTGGCGCTGCATAAAAAAGAAGGAGCGTTGGATCCTTAACCCCGGAATATCAATGCGTACCAGCTCGCCGGTGCTGATCAGATGCTCTACGGAGCGCTGCGGCAAAAATCCCAGGCAGGTATCGCTCATCAGGAAGTTCTTTAGGGCCTCCGTGCCGCCCAGGATGATCCGGTTATTAATGTCCTGTATAGAGATGTTAAAAGGGGCCAGCGCCTCCGCCACTGCGGCCAGGGTGCCGCTGCCGCGTTCCCGCAGGGCCACGGGAATGTTCTTCAGCTCTTCTACTGTTACCCGCTTTTTCTTGGCCAGCGGGCTTTTATGATGACAAACCGGTATTACTTCGTCCTTCATAAAGAACTTGTACTGCACGGTGGTGTGTTTGTTCCGGCTCTCGGTAATACCCAGGTCTATTTCCTGCTCCAGCAGGGCGCGCAGGATGTTCTCAGAATTACTGTTCAGCAGCCGCAGCTGGATATGGGGATATTGCTGGTGAAAACTGGATAGGATGCCTGGTATCACATACAGGGCCACCGTAGTGCTGGCGCCTACCACCAGCGATCCTTTAGCCTGCTGCCGCCCATACAGGCTGCTGAGGTTGAACTGCATATTACGTTGCAGCTCCTTGGCCTGCTTTAGGTGATCAAAAAGGATCTTACCGGCGGCGGTTAACTGTACGGTGCTGCCTTTACGCTCAAAGAAGCTCAGGTTAAACTGGTTCTCCAGCAGCCGTATATGTTTGCTCACGGAGGGTTGTGTCATATACAGCACCTCTGCCGCTTTGGAAAAGCTCAGCAGGCGGGCGGTCTCGTAAAAGGCTTCATAGCTCACAGAAAGCATACCGGTAGTTTTGTGGGGGCTAAATTACAAATTTATCGTAAAGGGCCTGCGACAGTACTGCAGGTAGCCAGAAAGGCGCCCCAATAATGGAGCGCCCGTTCTACATCTATCGTAAATAAAACCCTAGCGGTTATATTTCGCTAATATTTCTTCGCTTTCTGCCTTGCCCCAGTGCGGCTGTTCGCCAGTGGCCGTTTGCGCCTGCAGCTTGCTGAGCGCTTCCGTGGCCAGCGTTTTGGCTTTTTCCTTGTCGCCGCCCCACATTTTTGGCGTATAGTATTTTACCCAGGATTGCAGGTACAGCACACGCGGATTCTGCGGGTCCAGTTGCGCGGCCTTATCCAGGTATTGCTGTGAACGGATGCCATATTCCCGGCCATAGGTCATGGGGTTGATGAATACCCGGCTGCGGTATACCATAAATAACACGGCGTATAACTCGGCCTGTTGGTGTTTGTCAGTGCTTCCCTTAAGCAGGGCCTCTGCCTGTTTGCCATAGGTTTCCGCGTCATTGGCAAAAGGTTCTACGCGTTCTCCATCGTCTTCCAGCATAAACCCGATCCTGGCGTTACAGTAAGCTGCATAATAGAAGGGCAGCCAGTTGGTCTTTTGTGTATTAGCGGCCGATGCAAATTTCGTCGCCAGCGCCTGGTAATCTTTTACAGTCTTCGCTTTATCCAGTTGGGCTACCGTTGCTGTCAGCTGGTTATCCTGTGCGTAGACCTGCAGTAACATAACTACCGCGGTCAGCATTAAAAACATTTTTTTCATGATAATAAGAATTATAAATAATGAATGATGAAATAAAGTATGGTGTAGTTTATCCGTGAGGACCTCCATCGACGGCGTTGTTGCCTACAGGTTATCATTGATAAAATCTTCTGTCCTGTCTATCCCAAAGCTCATAAACACGCCCAGGTAAAAACTCCGTGCAGCGGTGGGTATCACCGGTATTTTATTCATGCCGTTATAGCTGTATTGATAGTTGAAGATCTGCCGCGTGCCCAGTATATTATTCACGCCAAAACCAATACCGCCAAAACCCGGATGTTTCCATTTGCCCTTGAAGAGATTAAACAGGTAAGCGCCGCTAAGATTAATATTATGATAAGCCCGCGTAGTGCCATGGTCAAACACCTGTGTATGCTCATTCCCTTGCGGGGAGCGGATATCATAATAGGGGCGGCCGGTGGCAAAATTGTAGACCAGGTTTACGTTCAGGTTAATATTCTCAAAGTAGCGCTTCACGGCTACGGAAGCGGTATGCGGAGTGGCATAATATGGTTGCAGCGCATATGGGTAATTCAGGTAATCGCGTTTGGTATCCAGGTAAGTATAACTGATCCAGTAGTCCAGGTTTTTGATGCTGCGCTTATCCCGCCAGAACAACTCAATACCTTTGGCGTCGCCGCTGCCGTTGCTGTTTACAAAGGGTATGGTTTTAGGTAATTCTGCGTAGCGTTTGTAGTAAGCTTCCAAACGTAGCAAGCGGTTACCGGCTTTTTTAGTATAATTCACCAGGTAATGCGTAGCCTTTGAAAACCGCAGATCACGTTGCTGATACAGGAACTGGTTTTCCGGTTTCTGATAGAAGATGCCATAAGCCAGGTTCAACTGCCCGCCATCCCCGAACCGGTAGGCCAGGCTGGCCCTAGGCGCAACGGTAGATTTTTTTAGCAGGGTAGAATGCTCTCCGCGAACGCCCACCCGGGCCATCAGGTTATTGGCCAGGTAAATATCGCCTTCCACAAAACCGGCGGTTAGCTGATCCGTGAGCGGGTATAAGCTATCTCCGCTGTGGTACCGGTCTTCCGCATAAAAATGCTCTGCGCCGATATGTAAGGCCTGGTTCCGGGAGAACAGCCGGGATAACACTACGCGTCCCTGTGCAAAATTGGTAGTGGTGTTCATATCCCGGTTCTTCCAGGCATAGGGCGCGCCCGCCAGGTATACCGGTTGATGGGCGCCATCCTGTAATTGCAGCCCTATCTTATCCTGGTTATAGCTGTAGGCCGCGCCGGCCTGTAGCTTCCAGTCCTTGCCCAGCATCTCACGGTAGCTGATATTGGTGTATACATTGCTGCTGTTCAGCTTAAATGCGCTTTTCAGCGCCATACTGTCTACATCCGGATTGCGCAGTCCTATATTGCTCAAACTGGCGTTCACATAGATCTTAAGCATACCGGTCTTGCTGGTTTTTACCCGGTAATTGGCTTCCGCATTCCCGTATTCAGGTCCCAGGAAATAATCCGGCCTTTGTTTTACGATGCTGTTATAAGCTGCCTGGTTGCCATAGTTTACATTCAGGCCATAGCTGCTTTGTTTGTTATTAGCTAGCTTCTGAAACCCTAATCCGCTGCTGGTAGGGAACAGGTGCAGGCTGGCAGACGATTCGTCCGGCAGGTCCATGGTCTCCAGTATCAGCGCGCTGCTCATAGCCTGGCCATATTGGGCAGAGTAGCCCCCGGTGCTGAACAGCACACCCTTAAACAGGAAAGGGTTGATCCGAGCCGGCTGCAGCACGCCCGGCACGCTGCTGTAGTTGGGATTCTTTAACAGGGTGCCATCTACAAATTGTTTGGCTTCTTCGCTGGTGCCGCCTCTTACAAACAGGCCTTCCCGCTCGCCCACCTGTTGTGCGCCCGGCAGGGAACGCAGGGAGTTGGCTATATCGCCGCCATTACCGGCTACGGTCATGGCGTCCATGGGTGTAAGAGAAGCGCCTTTAGCTTTATCGCTGGCTTCAAATGCGCCCGCAGAGATTACCACCTCGCCCAGGGTTTGATGGTTGGCCGGCAGGATAATATCCACCGTAATACCGCTATCCGCGATAAGGATGTCCTGTTCCTGTTTTTTATACCCAATGGAGCTGGCCCGCAGTACTTGTTTACCGGTTAGCTTGGTAGTAAAATGGAAATGCCCGCTGCTGTCTGTAGTGGCCCCGGCCGTAGCGCCTTTGATGCTTACGCTGGCGCCGGCAATGGCCAGCCCCTGTTGGCTGCTTACCTGCCCGGAAATGGATATCTGGGCGGTAGCGCTAAGGCAAAGGCTCCAGATGCTTAATAACAGTACGATCGGTTTCATATGGCGTATGTTTTATACACACAAAACTAGCGGGCCTGCCAAGGCGGTTGGGGCGGAATATAGCTATGGGGGAGTTGTGGAGACAAAAAGGAGAATTGTTGCGATATGGAATTGTGGTGGCGTTGCATCTTTATGAAAACCTGTACCTGGTCGTATGAATATTTATAAATGGCGGAAGATCTTCTATACCCCGGGCATTATCAGCTTTATTTACCTGCCCTTTGTATTGATCCTGTGTACGTTGTTCCAGCAGGAACCGCGGCCCCGTACAATGGATTTTATCATGATAGCGCCCCTGTTTAAAGCACATCCGGAATGGTTAATGGATGCCGGGGGCCATTTTCCCCCACAGCGTAATTACGTAGATATCGTACTTACGGGCAACCAGGCATATAATAGGATCAGGTTGGATTTTGCGCAATTGTCTGTCCGCGAGATAATGGCTCGTAACGACACCGTCCGTGGCGTACATTTTAAATTTACAGCAGATGCCACGTATGGTGATTTTGTATGGGTATTGAATATCCTGGCCATTGAGCGGGCGCAGTGGTATGTGGTGTTGAATGAGGATATCTATTTCATGGAGGAGCCGGAGGAGCCGGTTACCAGGAAGATGGATGAGCGGTTGTTTAACGATGTAGTAACAGCGCCAATCGGCGTAATACGATCATCGCCATCCTGGTGGACGGTTACACTGCACTGGATAGCGGAATCAGAGGAAGGGGGATGGGGGATAGTGGTTATCCTGATTACTTTCCTGACTGTGACGCTGATATTAAGGGTAAAAACTAATAACAATATGACCTGAGAGCGGCTATATCAATCAATATAAAATAATTATATCTTACAGTCCTTATCGCAACATAAATATGCTAACCTACATAAACAAGATAAAAGAGATACTAGCCGTTGACAATATCTCCATCGAAAAGCTGATGGAATGCGTGGAATTGGTAGGCGCAAATGAGGATATTTTGACAATCAAAATGGATGGGGCCAGGACTGAAAAAAAGTATACAATATTTATAACGTTCCCAGTGGAGAAACAAAAGAAGATGATCAGGCGGGATGGCGATAATTTACAGTCATTGTTAACAGACTTATTAACGGAATACATAAAGCAGCCTGTGATGAAACTTGTCCACCCAAAATCTGACTGATTAAAGAATGCGTAAAACAACTGCCTGGCTGATGGTTTCAGTTGCATGTATATTAGCCTGTTTTCTGTCTATGAAAGGATGAAGTCGGCCGATAGGGTGGAAGACAACCAGGTGAAAGCTGTTAATAAATACGTTGATGAAAGTAATGATCATTATGGCAGGAATGTTAAGTCAAACACTATGAGAAATCTTTTTTTGTTTATTGTAGTATACCATGTATGTGCTTTGCTTATAATACTACTGGCAAAATTTATTTTCAATATTGTATCATTTGAGATATTGTCATATCTATTCTGGTTTTATATTGCGGAGTTGGTTTTGGGTATGATTGTAGTGCAGCTGATACGATTTTTTGTGCAAAACAGAATTGCAGAAGACAAGGGAGTGGTACTCATAAGAGCACTTGTTTGTATAGTATTGATCAATATTTTCCCACTGATATTCGCTAATCAGTTCCTAACGCTCGAGTTAATAAAGGAAATCCTTGCAGGACTGGATTTGAAGAGTATTAGCTTCCTGATCCATATTGTATGTTTGACTAGTTTCGTACTCAGTTTTTATATCACGCGGTTATTGAGGCCCGGGAATCTATAAAAGAGCATTGCAGGATGCCTTTGGCATTAGAATGGCAATGTAAGCGTAAGCGTCAGTGGAGGCTTACCTGCCGTTAAATTAAATGCAGCATCGCTGCGGGCAATTAATGTTAGCTAATACGGCTATGAGGATCTTTTGTATCTCATAGCCGTATTATGTTAGTAACGTCTGTGGTATTACCTTTACAAATGCACCTGTAACGTCACATAAAAACTCCTTGCATCTGCCGGCACAATCCCAGGCCCCGGGTAACTATCCGCCCGCCGCGTAAAATACCTGGCATCCGCCAAATTATTCACAGACCCGCTCACCGTAAACATGCGGTTAAAATGATACTCGGCAGAAAGATCCATCACCTTATATCCCGGCACCAGGCCATCTATTGCATTTGCCGTGAAAATAGCATTCGTGGCATCCGTATACTGTTTCCCGGTATAAGAGAACTGGTAACTGGCCGCCCATTTAGGCCGGCGCAACGCTAACCCTGTCTTAAATACCACATCCGGCACAAACTCTACCCGCTTGCCTTCTATCACCGTTTCCTTGCTATGTACATATTTAGCGCTGATCAAGGAGAAGTTAGAGAACAACATTACGCTGGTCTTGCTTTGCAGGCCATGCAACCAACGCCATACATCTGCTTCTACATAAGATTCCAGCCCGTAATGGCGGGATTGCGCCACATTGGTGCGCAGGTTATAGATCAGGAAGTTTACGGTATCGGTAGATAGGATACTGCCTATTTTGTTGTTGTAATTGATCAGGAACAGGCTCACATCAAAATGCAGCAGGCCCGTGCTTTTACGGAAACCAATATCCGCGGAGTAGCCTTTTTTATCCTGCAGGGCGCTATCCACCCGCAGGTTGGGGGTTCAGCGTGCGCAGGTCGTTAAAATTGATGGCCTTATAGCAGGCAGCAACTTTTTGTTACCGGTTGATCACCTTCTCCAAATTCCCCTTATAAAACTCGCTCAGGGGCAACTCCAGCTCACCCAGGCAAACCAGGTCCCGCTTAATAGCTGTAATACGCGGGGCGGCAATAATGAAGGACTTATGGGTACGCACAAACTGGGCAGGGGGTAGTTTCTCTTCAATGGCTTTCATGCTCATCCGGGTGATCACCGGCTTTTTGGAGGAGGCTACATGGATCTTGATATAATCCTTCAGCCCCTCTATATACAGTATATCCGCCAGCGTCACCTTTACCAGGGAGTATTCCACATTCACAAAGAAATGATCCGGCGCTGTTTCCGCCGGGGCAGGGGAGGCCGGTAGCTGCTGCCGCCGGAAACGGTCATGGGCCTTATTACAGGCCTTCATAAAACGCTCAAACGATACGGGCTTCAGCAGGTAATCCACTACATCCAGGTTATAACCTTCCAGCGCATACTGTTCGTAGGCCGTTACCAGTATGGCCATGGGCGGGTGGGGCAAGGTTTGCAGGAATTGCAACCCGTTCAGCCCCGGCATCTGGATATCCAGGAATAACAGGTCAATCTGTGTGTTTTGTAATATAGCGGTGGCCTCCATGGCATTGCGGCAGGATTTTACAAGATGCAGGAAAGGCACCTGCCGGATATTATCTTCCAACAGTTCCAGCACCAGCTTTTCATCGTCTATGGCCAGGCATTGCATCATTTTAACTGTAAGGTTAGTACGGTAACGAAGATATCATTTTCCTGCTGCACGGCTAGTATGTGCTGGTCCGGGTACAGCAGCTTCAGCCGGGAGCTTACATTGGCCAGCCCTATGCCGGAATTGCTATCTTTGCTGTCAGTGGCGCCATTGGCGCTGAACTTATTCTTAACGGTGAAGGTGAGCCGGTTTTCCGCCACTACCAGCTTTATATAGATGAACGGGTCTTCGATCCAGCCAATGCCGTGTTTAAAGGCATTTTCCACAAAAGGGATCAGCAGCATGGGCTCAATACTATGGTGGCCATTGTCCGCCAGTTCAATCTCGGTCGTAATACGGGTATCATCCCCAAAACGCAGTTTCTGCAGCTCTATATAACTTTTCAGATAGGCAATTTCCTTATCAAGCGGCACTTTTTTTCCTTCAGAGTCATAGAGCATGTACCGCATCAGCTCAGAGAGCATAATAAGGGAAGGCTCCATCTGGTCAGACTTTTTCCGGGCCAGGGATACCAGGTTGGTGAGCACATTGAACAGGAAATGGGGGCTGATCTGCGAGCGCAGGAACTTTAGCTCCATAGCCAGCTGGGCCGCCTGTTGCTCCTTCTGCGTTTTCTCATAACGGATCTTATCGATCACCAGCCGGTATACAATACTGGCTACCAGGAACAGGAAGACCGGGAAAAACAGCATAGGCCGGGTAGAGCCGCCGATTGGGATGCTGGGGTAGAAAGTAGTAAGTATGCCAATTTTAATATAGTTAACGCCCAGCACAATGGCCACCAGGCTCAGGATGTACAGCCACCAGCGCTGCCGGGTCATCCAGCGGGGATACAGCACATAGGCATTCAGGTAAAAGGCCCCGATGTGTATCAGGCTGCTGATCAGCCAGAAATCCCCCGGCAGGGTGCCCGGGGCTGTTTGTCCGCTGCTGATCAGCAGATGGGGCAGGGCCAGCAGCGCGCCCCAGATAAGTACATGTAACGCAAGGATACCGTATGTAGCATTTGTGCTCTTCATGATGCAGCTATAAGTTAACAAATTTATCCATAGCAGGGCCTTGCCGGCAAAGTAGTAGATGAGAGGGGCGTTTTTGTAGACAAGCCAGCGGATTTTGTATCTTGTTTTTTTAACCGGAACCATCACTTATAAAACCCATTGACTGTGCCAACGTTGAGATGTATCCTGATCGCTGCCTGTTGCTGCCTGTTTTTTTCCGCCCAGGCGCAGGAGCTGAAAGAAAAAACCTCTTTCCAGATCGCGGCGCCCTGGAAACCGGCCTATGATGTGCGCTCAGATATCGCTATTGTATACGGTATGAGCCCGGATTTTCTGGAAAGGGTGCAGGGGTACCGCGCCCAGGGTTATAATGTGCAGTTCATGACGGGCATTGCCTGGGGCGAGTACCAGGATTATTTTATGGGCAAATTCGATGGCAAGACCCACTGGGAAGACGCCCAGATCCAGCGCCGCGGCGATACCATCTGGCATGGCCATAATGTGCCGTATATCCTGCCTTCCGCCAATTATCTCCAGTATATGAAGTCCATCATCAAAAAGGTGATAGACGCCGGTATTACCACCATCTACCTGGAAGAGCCGGAGTTCTGGGCCAGGGCCGGGTATGGCGCTGCGTTTGACCGGGAATGGCAAAAGTTCTATGGTTTTCCCTGGATGGCCCAGCACGAATCGCCGGAGGCCACCTATCTCTCGTCCAAGCTTAAATACCATTTATATTTCAATGCCTTAAAGGAAGTGTTTGCCTACGCTAAATCCTATGGCGAAAGCCTGGGCCGCACCGTAAAGTGTTTTGTGCCTACCCACTCCCTGATCAACTACGCCTCCTGGCAGATTGTAAGCCCGGAAGCCAGCCTGGCCGCCCTGCCGGGTATGGATGGGTATATTGCGCAGGTATGGACCGGCACCTCCCGGGAGCCGGTGTATTATAATGGCGTAAAAAAGGAAAGGGTGTTCGAGAACGCCTTCCTGGAATATGGCACTATGTTATCCATGACCGCGCCCACCGGCCGGCAGATGTATTTCCTCACAGATCCAATCGAAGACGCCCGCCGCAGCTGGGATGATTATAAACGTAATTACCAGGCTACTTTTACCGCAGAGATCATGTACCCCGCCGTAGACCATTTTGAGGTAATGCCCTGGCCTAACCGCATCTACCTGGGTAAATTCAAGGTGGAAGGGATGAACGAACCGCAGCCCATTGCGCCTGCTTACGCAACGCAGATGCAGGTAATGGTTAACTCCCTCAACGACCTGCCGGCTTCCAAAAACCGGGTGAACGGCTCTAAAGGAATCGGTGTGCTGATGGGCAATTCCCTGATGTTCCAGCGTTTTCCCACCCATGCCAGTTATGAGGATCCGCAGCTGTCTAATTTCTATGGTATGGCATTGCCACTGCTCAAAAAAGGCGTTCCGGTAGAGATGGTGCATATGGAGAACCTATCCTTCCCCGCCACCCTTAAAGATCTGAAGGTGCTCATCATGAGCTATTCCAATATGAAACCACAGTCGCAGGAAGTACATAAATACCTGACGGAATGGGTAGAGAAAGGCGGGGTATTGATCTATTACGGGCGGGATAACGATCCTTTCCAGCAGGTAAAGGAATGGTGGAACAGCGATAACCTGCATTACAGCGCTCCTTCAGAAGACCTGTTCATCCAGCTGCGCATCCTGCCGGTAGAAGGTACCACCCGTTATACCTGCGGCAAAGGCTCCGTATTCATCATCCGCCAGGATCCTAAGGAACTGGTGCTGGAGCCCGGCAAAGACGGCGAATTTGTGCGTCTTGTTAGCGAGGCCTATGAGCAGGATGCGAAGGCCGGTCCGCTGGAGACCAAACACTATTTTTATGTAGAACGCGGCCCCTATGATATTGCCGCCGTAATGGACGAAAGCATAAGTACCCAACCCCTGCATTTGCCTGGCCCGGTGATCGACCTATTTGATCCCGGGTTGCCTGTGCTGGCAGAGAAAGTGGTACGCCCCGGTGAACAGGCCTATCTCTATAACCTGAACCGGGTAAAGGACCGTAAACATCCTAAAGTATTATGCGGCGCTGCCCGTGTATACGAGGAGGAGAGGCCTTCTGATCATAGCTATTCTTTTGTGGCCCGCAGCCCTTCCGGCACGCAGAACGCTATGCGCGTATTGCTGCCCGCGGAGCCTACCAGTGTGACCATTGCGGGACCCGGCGAACAGCCGGAGGAGATAGAAATAGAATGGGACGAGGATACGCATACCGCCCTGGTGATGTTCATCAACCGCAGCGAAGGGGTAAGGGTCGTTATGAGCTGGTGATGTACGGCTGGGGACAGTCTTTGTCCGGAAATGGACGTTACTGCACAGCGTGTATAACGTAAATGGTTGATTGATAAGCAGCCATTGGTCAGGCATTTTTTTTGAACATCCGCTGGCCTAATGCCGCCATTATGCTGAAGAACTATTTCAGGACTGCCCTGCGCGGGTTGCGCAAACACAAAGCACACTCTTTCATAAACATTACCGGCCTGGCCGTGGGCATGGGCGTAGCTATGCTGATAGGCCTGTGGGTATGGGACGAGCTTTCTTTTGACCGCTACCACGGCAATTATGACCGCATTGCCCAGGTAATGCAACACCGCACCGTGAATGGGAATATAGGCACCGGCGCGGCCATTCCCCTGCCGCTGCATGCCGCTATGCGGGAGCAATACGGCAGCGATTTTAAACACATCGTGGTCTCCAGCTGGGCAGATAGTCATGTGCTGAGCGCCGGCGAGAAAAAAGTATCCTACCGTGGCAGCTATATGGGATCAGATGCGCCGGAGATGCTGGGACTGCAGATGCTAAAAGGCTCCCGTAAAGGTTTGCAAGGCCCTTCCGGTTTGCTTATTTCCCAATCCGTAGCCACCGCATTGTTTGGCGCCGCAGACCCCAGCGGCAAAATGGTCAGGATCGATAACAAAGCCGGTTTCCTGGTGTCCGGCGTGTATGAAGACCTGCCCCGGAACACTACTTTACACAACCTTGATTTTATAGCTCCCTGGGATTATTATATAAATTCAGAAGACTGGCTGGCGCGGGCGGCTACAGATTGGACAGACGATTATTTCCTGCTCTATGTGCAGATAACCGATCATGCGGATATGGACCGGGTATCAGAGAAGATCAGCCATATCATGCGGGGCAAGGCGCCGGGTGAGGCCGGCCTGCAAACGGAAATATTCCTGCAGCCCATGCGCAAATGGCATCTGTTTTCCTCGTTTAAGAATGGTATTAATAAAGGCGGCGCCGTGCAGTATGTATGGCTGTTTGGGATCCTGGGTTTATTTGTGCTGCTGCTGGCCTGTATCAATTTTATGAACCTTAGCACCGCCCGTAGCGAGAAACGGGCAAAAGAGGTGGGCATCCGCAAGGCCATTGGATCCCTGCGGATGCAGCTGGTAGGGCAGTTTTATGCAGAGTCCCTGCTGGTGGCCGTGCTGGCATTTATATTATCCCTGTTGATGGTGGCCCTTACGCTGCCATTGTTTAACCAGCTGGTGGGGAAAGACATGTTTATCCGCTGGGGCAGCCCGCTGTTCTGGTTAATATGTATCGGCTTTACGCTGTTTACCGGCGTGATAGCCGGCAGTTATCCCGCTTTGTACCTCTCTTCGTTCAGACCGGTAAAAGTGTTAAAAGGCACTTTTAAAGCAGGCCGGTTTGCGGCCACGCCCCGCCGGGTGCTGGTGGTGATGCAGTTTACCGTGTCCGCGGTGCTCATCATCGGTACCATGATCGTTTTTAAACAGGTACAGTTTGTAAAGGACCGCCCCGTAGGTTATAGCCGCGACGGTTTATTACAGATAGCCACCAGCAGCAATGAGCTGCACGATCATTTTAATGCCTTGCAGGCTGACCTGCTGCAATCCGGGGCCGTTACCGCCATCGCGGAGTCTTCCAGCCCGGTTACCGGCGTTAATAACCAGCGGAGCGATGTCAGCTGGAAAGGCAAAGACCCTAATATGAGTGTTGAGTTTAACAATATCCGGGTAACAACAGACTATGGCAAAGCCATTGGCTGGCAGTTAGCCGCCGGCAGGGATTTCTCCGCCGCTTTCCGCACAGATTCAACGGCCGTGATCCTGAACGAAGCCGCTGTAAAATATATGGGTCTTAAAGATCCGGTAGGGCAGGTCCTGCGCGTGGGCAAACGGGAGCTCAGCGTAATTGGGGTGGTAAAGGATATGGTCATGCAATCGCCCTATGATCCCATGAAACAGACGTTATTCTTCATTAGTCCCGATAACGAGGGATATATCAATCTCCGCATCAATCCAAAGCTAAGCACCCATGCAGCGCTGCGTAAGATAGAAGCTGCCTGTAAGATCTATGCGCCTGCCAGCCCTTTCTCCTATCGCTTTGCGGATGATGAGTATGCAAAGAAATTCAGCAATGAGGAGCGTACCGGCAAGCTGGCGGGTTGTTTTGCCATCCTGGCCATTTTTATCAGTTGCCTGGGATTGTTTGGAATGGCCTCTTTTATGGCGGAGCAGCGGTTTAAGGAGATAGGGGTGCGTAAGGTGATGGGCGCCTCTGTATTTAATGTATGGTGCCTGCTCAGCAAGGATTTTATTGTGCTGGTAACCATCGCGCTTGGTATTGCTGCGCCTCTTGCTTATTATAGCATGGATACCTGGCTGCAGCGGTACAATTACCATGTGGCATTACCCTGGTGGGCATTTGTAATAACGGCTGCCGGAATAGTGCTGATGACCATCCTTACCGTTAGCTACCAGAGTATAAAGGCTGCGTTGATGGACCCCGTGAAAAGTTTGAGACTGGAATGATCCTTGTGGCCCTTTCAGTTAAACATCACACATGTCGTCCCAAACTATCAATGTAAAGATCAATGGCCGCTTGCATGATCTGCATGTGGAGCAGGAAGCCTATAACGGCAAGCCGGCCTATTATGTCACAGATAAAGAATTATCCACCCTTTTTGACGGCGAGTTGCCCGATAACCTGATCCTGTTTACGACCAAAGACGGCCTGGGATGCTCTCCCAAGGTGATGAGCCTGGAAGGCAGGCGTATTACAGAGGAGATCTGGAAAGCCATCCAGGATCAGGCGGCAGATACGCCGCAGCCTTTTGGCCCGGGATTAGGTTGATGGAACGAAACCTGGTCTTTAACCGCCGGTCACTGTTTCCCGGCGGCTAAAGACCAGCATACAGGCATTAATCCCGTATGGCGTCCTTAACAGACGTTACATCATAATCCCCAAACCCTTCCGCTACTGCCTGCTGTAACAAGGTCTGCACCTGTTTGCCTACCGGCATGGCAGCATGGGCATTTTGTGACTGTGCAATGATAAGGTTAGCATCTTTCAGGGCCAGCTTTAAGCTAAAACCAGCCGGCTGATGGCCCTCTTTTAATAGGGCCGCGCCATAACCCTGGTGCACCGGCCCGCTGAAAAGGGTGCTTGTCAGCATCTGTAGCCATTGTGCAGGATCAATACCGCTCTGGCGGGCTAATTGGATCCCCTCCGCCATGGCCGTTACGCTGGAGAGCACCAGGAAATTACTGCATAGCTTGGCGGCAGCCCCTGCGCTCACAGCTTCGCCAAATTCCCATATAGCGGCTCCGCCGGCTTCTGTCAATAATGGTTTTACCTGTTCCAGCGCGGCATTGTCGCCGGATACCAGGAAATTCAGTTTCCGGGCCCTGGCGGCATCCGGGCGGCCCATCAGCGGCGCGGTGATATAGTGGTTGCCATGTTGCTGGTGTACTATTTCCAGGCTGGTAGCGGTAGCTGGCAGGATGGTGCTCATACATACATGTATACCGCCTGCTTTAAGATTAGCCGCAATGCCTTCCGGGCCTTCTGTGATATGCCTTAGCGCCGCATCGTCAGATACGATGCTGATCACCACATCGCAGGTAGCTGCCAGTTCCTTTACGGAGGTACAGATCACCGCGCCTTTTTCTACCAATGGTTGCGCTTTTGCTGCCGTTCTGTTATATACATATAACGGTTGGCGGTGCATTAATAAATTTTCTGCTATGGCTATGCCTAAATTGCCTAATCCAATGAATCCTGCTTGCATCTGTTGAGTTTTGCAGAAAGATACGATAATGAGGAAATAAATACACGTTGTGGCTGCCGGGAAAAAATGAGCGGTACAAAGGGAGGAGTGTGTATGCGCCTCACTTTATACCGCTTTATTACATTCCGCCACAGGCGCGGATCTACTTGAGTTTGTCCAGTATTTCCTGCCAGATAAGGCGGGCTATTTGCTCGCTTTCCACAGTCTTCAGCCGTTCGTCAAACTTAATATGCCCATTTACTTTGAACTCCAGTTTGTCAGGGATCACTTCTTCCAGTTCTGCCTCGTCAGCGCCCGGTTCTACACGGTATGTGATCTCTTCCTCCTGGTGGTCAATGGAAATAAAAAGCTGGTACGGCTTATCGTTCAGTACGATGGTGATGATATGCTTTTCCATATTAGGGTAGCTGCAAATAGTGTGCTAAACGGATGGCTAAATGTTATCCGGTTGTTATTGCCACCTGCCAGATTCCCCTTTCTTAATTACCCACGATTACCTATTTTGTTCCCCGCTTACAGTGAACTCGTAAATTTTTCTCATGTTGAATAGAACGTACAGACTTTTAACACTGCTATTACTGGTGGCCATAACGCAGGTAACCGCCCAGCAGCAACCTTTATTCCGGAATGCGCAGGCACCCGTAAACGCACGCGTCCAGGACCTCCTGAAAGCGCTTACCCTGGAAGAGAAGATCTCTTTATTAGGCTATCAGAACCCGGCTATCGACCGGCTGCAGATACCCACCTATAACTGGTGGAATGAAGCACTGCACGGCATTGCCCGCGCCGGCGAGGCTACTATTTACCCGCAGGCGATTGGTATGTCTGCTACTTTTAACCAGGCGCTGGTACAGGAAGTGGCCAATACCATCTCTACCGAAGCTCGCGCGAAGTATAACCTGTCCGTAGCCATGAACCGCCGCCTGTGGTACATGGGCCTGGATTTCTGGACGCCCAATATCAACCTGTTCCGCGATCCGCGCTGGGGCAGGGGACAGGAAACCTATGGCGAAGATCCTTTCCTGACCGCTTCCATCGGTACCTCTTTTATCACCGGCCTGCAGGGTACCGATCCTGCCCACCTAAAAACAGCCGCCTGCGCCAAACATTTTGCCGTGCACAGCGGCCCGGAAGCAGACCGGCACACGTTTAACGTGTTGATAGATGAAAAAGACCTCCGCGAAACTTATTTATACGCCTTTAAACACCTGGTAGACGCTAATGTGGCGTCTGTCATGTGCGCCTATAACCGCGTAAACGGCGAACCTTGCTGCACGGGTAAAACCCTGCTGCAAACCATCCTGCGCGATGAATGGAACTTCAATGGCCAGGTGGTAACGGACTGCGGCGCGCTGAACGATATCTATGCGCGTCACAAAGCCATACCCACCCGCCTGGAGACAGCCGTTGCCGCTGTAAAAGCCCATGTAAATATGGAATGTGGCACTATCCTGCAAGAAGATGTAAAAGAAGCCGTAACAAAAGGCATGCTGACCCAAGCCGATGTAGACAGCGCGTTAGTAGAAAACCTGCGTACCCAGATGAAACTGGGCATGTTCGACGATAACGGCCTGGCGCCTTATAACCGTTATGGCGCAGACAGCGTGCATAACGATTATCATATTACCCTGGCCCGTAAAGCGGCAGAACAGGGTATGGTACTGCTCAAAAACAACGGCGTACTGCCGCTGCAACCAGAGAAATACAGCTCCATCATGGTACTGGGCTCCAATGCTGCCGCCCCGGATGCGCTGGTGGCTAACTACCATGGCATCAATGGCAACCTGGTGACCTTTGCAGAAGGTATTGCCGCTGCCGCCGGCCCTGCTACTGCGGTACAATATGACATGGGCAGCGATTATAAGGACACCGTACATTTTGGCGGTATATGGGCGGCTGAGAACAGCGATGTATCCATTGCCGTTATAGGCCTCACGCCCGTGCTGGAAGGCGAGGAGGGAGATGCATTCCTGTCCGCTTCCGGTGGCGATAAAGCTACGCTAAGCCTGCCTGCCTCACAGATCGCCTTTATGAAAAAGCTGCGTGCCGCGCACAAAAAGCCGCTTATTGCGGTAGTGACCGCCGGCAGCGCCGTAGATATCTCTGCCATTGAGCCGTATGCAGACGCTATCATCCTGGCCTGGTATCCCGGCGAACAAGGTGGCCGCGCCCTGGCAGATATCGTCTTTGGTAAGGTATCGCCCTCTGGCCGTCTGCCCGTTACGTTCTACCGCTCCCTCAGCGATCTGCCGGACTATAAGGACTATAGCATGAAAGGCCGTACCTACCGTTATTATAACGGCCCGGTACAGTATCCGTTTGGGTTTGGCCTTAGCTATACTAGCTTTAACTATGGCTGGTCACAGGCGCCTAAAGCCGATTATAAGCTGCGCGATACCATCCGTGTATCCGTAAACGTAACAAACGCCGGCAGCTATGATGGCGATGAAGTAGTACAGGTGTATATCCGTTACCCACAGGTAGACAGGATGCCTTTAAAAGAGCTGAAAGCCTTTAAACGTGTGACCGTGAATAAGGGCGGACAACAGACCGTGGAGTTAAGTATACCGGTAAGCGATCTGCAGAAATGGGATCTGAATACGCATCAGTGGAAGCTGTACAAGGGACAGTATACCGTGGCAGTTGGGAAGAATGCGAATGAGATGGTGCTGGAGAAGGGATTTGTGGTGAAGTGACGTATCTTGCTAAACATAAATAATTGATTGTGCTATTGAAGGGGAATATTTGCCTGTTCAATAGCACAATTTGTTTATGCGGGAGTACTAAAGATTTTAATGTTAATTACTGTCATGAATAAAGAAATAAGGAAATGGTGGGAATCACACAGAATGATCTTTAACATTTACACTGTTATAACGGGTGTGATTTGCCTGGTACTTATGAGGTTTTTAAATAGCGCCGCTGTGAGCTTTTTTATGCTGCCGTTTGTGGTGCTTTATTTGTTGTGCCTTAATGTAATGTATACTTTGTTCTATATTGTATTTTACCGGCATGCCACGGGCGATTGTAGCAGTTTAAATGCTAAGGCCTTTAACAAAATAGTTGCCTGTGCTGTATTAGCAAATGTGCTGCTAGGCATATATTGTGTAGTGTCTATACCACACCGTTAAGTTGTCATATTGCTTTTATCCCACTAACAGGATATCATGCAAAAGTCTATGATAGAACGCTTAAATCTACTTGAAATAATGAGAGCCATGGAGTTATCCAGGGCTCTTTTTTATATTATTTCATGATAAGCTATCACAAAGCCCCATATTTTCGTACCTTCGCCCACCAGATATTAATACTAACTCATCCCATTAGTCCTATGAAATACTACCTATTGGCAGTATTATTAGCCTGCAGCACCCGTCTGTACAGCCAACAGATCTTCCTCCGGTTATTCTCAGCCAGTGGCAAAAATGGCGTAGATTTCGTGCAAATAGACCACGACAAACGCACCGCTAAAAAATTACATTGCGATTATACCGTCTTAAAGAACGCCAATATCGACTTTATGACCTATTGGGGCGTAGGCGCCGGCAATATCATCTACTGGACAAATGGAGAGAATCTCTACAAACTAAACTCCGCCAATGGCTCCAGTAAACTGATCGCATCAAAATTATCCTTCGTGCTGGAACTGGCAGTAAGGGGCAATTATGCGTATGTGGCTTATAACCCTACGAACGCGAATGCAGACCTGAACGGCAGGCATGCTCCCGGCGTAAAGCTGGTCCGTATCAACCTGACCACCGGTGACCGTAAGGATATTTACTTGTCACCAGGCACTACTATCACTAATCTCACGGTTTCCCGTAATGGCCAGCGCTTAAGCTTTATTGATACCAAAAATTTTAATAAGGGAACGCAGCAAACGGAGTACCTGAAAGTGTATGACCTTAAATCTGAAACGGCCAGGACCCTTGATGTTGCCAGCGCCGGTAAAAGGGAATGGTTCGTGAATGCGGATAGGCTTAATACTGCCGGCTGGGGCCAGAATGATCAATACTTGATATACTACAAATCCGAGAAACAAAACAGCAACGGCAGCATGTTCGCCTATGACCTGCAGGGCGGAAAACGGCGCAAGCTCCTGGAGAATGTGCCGCAAATGGACTTTCTATGGTTTGGGTATTCAAAACTCACCTATTACTTCTCTAACCGGAATAAGCTGTACTCCACGAAAGATGGCAAAAAGAAAACCACCTTCTACACCTTAACAAACGATAATATACTGGAAGCCATCGTGTTATAATGTGCAGATGGGTGGATGTGCCCATCCGCCCATCCACCCATCCGCACAATAAACCCTTCCAATCCCGCGTTAACACCCAAGAGTCATTATTATATCCAATCGTATTAAACACAGGCCATATGCGTTCTTCACTGCGTGTAGTAACCATCCTGTCTTTTGCCGTTCTGCTGTATAGTTGTTCCAGGGGCATTTTTTCCAGGAGCGTTTTCCAGAAGAAGGAACATATATACCAGGCGCCCGCCATTGGCGCGGAATCCCGTTTTGATGAAGGCCTGCGGCGGGAAAAACATCCCCAGCAGCTGTTCAGCAAAAAGGAACGGCAGGATATGCAGAAGATGGGCGTCCTCCCCAGCCAGGGGCCTCGGGATGCGCCTACAGAAAAGATCTCTCCTGCCAAGGCCGATAGCATCCTCTATGGCATTAAACCGGATACCACCCGCCGGACTGCCGTAACAGACAGCACCGCCGCGCCCGCATTACCGGATAGCGTACACACGCCGCAGCCAGATAGCACCGGCCGGGTACCGCAATAAAAGCCTGTGCGCTAAACCCTGCTTACGCCAACCCTGGCCATCCATCACCCATCCCATTTAATTTGCATAATCTCCTAATTCGGCGTATTATTAACATGCTACGGACACGATAACCCGTGCCAACCAAAATCTAAACGATCTCTTACCATCTGCGAAACAAATTAATGACGATGCACAAACCTATTACGCTTGCCATGGCAGTTGTAGCGCTCGGATACCTGTATCCCGCAGCCGCTCAGCAGAAAACAGCCACCGCACAGTTGGAAACCCGGTTCGACCAACAGCTTAGCAGCGCCAATGTAGGCGCTACTATTAAGACATTATCCGCCAAACCGCATCACCTGGGCTCTGCGGAAGGAAAAGTAGTGGCCAATACCATCCTCGAAAAGTTTAAAAGCTACGGCTGGGATGCCCGCATAGAAACTTACCAGGTATTGTTCCCCACACCTAAAACAAGGGTACTGGAGCTCACAGCGCCTACCAAATACAAGGCCCTGCTAAAGGAGCCCGCCCTGCCGGAAGATGCTACCTCCGGCCAGGAGGGCCAGCTGCCTACCTATAACGCCTGGGGCGGCGATGGTAACGTGACCGCGGAGCTGGTATACGTGAACTATGGCCTTCCGGAAGATTACGAGCGCCTGGAGCGTTTGGGCGTAAGTGTTAAAGGCAAGATCGCCATTGCACGCTACGGCCGTTCCTGGAGGGGGATCAAACCAAAAGTAGCGGCGGAACATGGCGCTATTGGCTGTATCATCTATTCTGATCCTAAAGAAGACGGTTATTACGAAGGGGAAGTATACCCCAAAGGCGCCTTCAAAAGCGAATATGGCGTACAACGCGGCTCCGTGATGGATATGGTCATTTATCCCGGTGATCCCTTAACGCCCGGCGAAGGCGCTACGGCCAGTGCTAAACGCCTGGAGCGCTCACTAGCGGCCACTATCCTGAAGATACCTGTGCTGCCCATCAGCTATCATGACGCGCAACCTTTACTGGCAGCGCTCGAAGGCCCGGTAGCGCCGGAAGACTGGCGTGGCGCGCTGCCCATTACCTACCACACCGGTCCGGGCAAAGCTACGGTGCACCTGCAGGTAGAGTCCAACTGGAACATGGTGCCCGCGTATGATGTAGTGGCTACCATGAAAGGCGCGGAATACCCGGATGAGTGGATCGTACGTGGCAACCACCACGATGCGTGGGTAAACGGGGCTGGAGATCCCATCAGCGGCCTGGCCTCCTTACTGGAAGAAGCCAAATCCATTGGCGGGCTGGTAAAAGCAGGTTATAAACCCAAACGCACGCTGGTATACTGCGCCTGGGATGGAGAAGAACCGGGCCTTATCGGCTCCACAGAATGGGTGGAAGACCATGCGGCAGAGCTGCAAAAGAAAGCAGTGGCCTATATTAATACAGACGGTAACGGCCGCGGTTTCCTGGGCGCGGGCGGCTCGCATGCGCTCACAAAGCTGATGGACGGTGTTGCCAGAGACGTAACAGACCCGCAGACCAAAGTAAGCGTATATGAACGGAGACGGGCGGCCAATATCGTCATGGCTGCGCCTGCGGCCCGCAAGAACGTGATGGAGAAGAAAACCCTGAGCCTGGGCGCATTGGGCTCCGGCTCTGACTATTCCCCGTTCTTCCAGCACCTGGGCATCCCTTCCCTTAACCTGGGTTTTGGCGGGGAGGATGATGGCGGCGAGTATCATTCTATCTACGATTCTTATGATGATTATACCCGGTTTAAAGACCCGGACTTCAGCTATGGCGTTGCCCTGGCCCAGGTGGCCGGTCATGCGGTGCTGCGCCTGGCAGATGCGGAAGTGTTGCCTTTTGATTTCACAGACCTGTACAAAACCATCAGCGGCTATGTAAAAGAGCTCACAGACCAGGCAGACCAGCTGCGGGAAAGCACCCTGATAGAGAATAAAATGATCAAAGACCGCACTTACCAGCTGGCGGCTGATCCTACCAAACCTTTTACCGCGCCGGTAGCCAAAGCGGAAGTGCCGTTCCTGGATTTCTCCGCCCTGCAGAACGCCCTGGTAACGCTGGATAGGGCCAGCAGCGCCTTAAGCGATACCTTATCGCATACTACGGTGCCGGCAGGTACACGGCAGCGTGTAAACGAAGCGTTGTTCCAGGCGGAGCAAAGCCTGTTGGTAGCGCAAGGCCTGCCTAAAAGGCCCTGGTTCAAACACACCATTTATGCCCCGGGTTTTTATACGGGTTATGGGGTGAAAACGCTCCCCGGCATCCGCGAGGCGATCGAACAACGTAACTGGAAAGAAGCACAGGAACAGATCCAGGTAGTAGCGGGAGCGATGAATAAGTTTAGTGCAAAGCTGGACGAGATCACCGCAATGGCGAAATGATATGCATACTAACAAAAAAGGAGCGGGCGTTCAACCATAAGGTTCAACGCCCGCTCCTTTTATGATTGTAAATGATCACTCGTACCGCAGCGCCTCTATCGGATCCAGCCGTGACGCCTTTACCGCCGGATAGTATCCAAAGAACACCCCCGTTACCGTACACACGAGGAATGACAACACAATAGAGCTCTCTGATACCAGCGTAGGCCAGGAGAGGAACACGGTGATCAGCCTTGATGCCGTAATACCCAGTATAATACCGATGATACCGCCGGTGATGCTGATGAGTATCGCCTCTATCAGGAACTGTAACAGGATATCGATCCCCCTGGCGCCAATGGACATTCGTAAACCTATCTCCTTGGTACGCTCTGTTACAGATACATACATGATGTTCATGATGCCAATACCGCCCACCACCAGTGAAATGCCCGCAATGGCCGCCAGCAGCACTGTCAGCAGCTGGCTGGTAGAGCTAAAGGTATTGATCAGCTCCGCCTGTGTACGAACGGTAAAATCGTCATCATCGGTCGCCTTTAGCTTATGTGCGGTGCGTAATATCTCCGATACCTCTGCGGTAGCTTGTGCAGAGCTGTTCTCATCCAATGCCGCCGCATAAATATTCTGTATATAAGGGATGGCGAGGATACGTTTCTGTACGGTGGAATAGGGGGCCAGTATGATATCGTCCTGGTCCTGTCCAAAAGCGTTTTCGCCTTTCTCGCTCAATACGCCTATCACTTTAAAAGGGATCTTGTTAAAGCGGATGGTTTTGCCCACGGGACTTTCGCCGGCGCTAAACAGGTTCTCTACCACCGTTTGGCCGATCAGGCAAACCTTGCTGGCCGCTTTTACATCGTTATCAGAGAAGGGCACGCCGTCTTTCAGTTCCCAATCGCGTATATCCAGGTAATTGGGCGCTACGCCCTGGATAGAGGTAGGCCAGTTTAAAGCGCCGCTGATGGCCTGCCCCCGGCCGGATACCTGCGGTGAGACCGCCGTTATAAATTTAGCCTGCCGTTCTATGGCCTGTACATCCTCCAGCTTCAGCGTTTGCAGGTTGGTGGCATCCAGCCGCGCGCCGCCGCCTACCGTGCTATTACTGTTAGGCCGTATGGTGATCATATTAGAGCCCATACTGGACAGCTGGTCCTGTATGCTTTGTTTGGAGCCCTGCCCAATGGCCACCATGGCTATCACAGCGCCCACGCCTATGATAATGCCCAGCATTGTCAGGAATGCCCGCAGCTTATTCCGCTGCAAGGCCCTTAACGCAATACGTATAAGATTAAAGAAGTTCATGGTCTAATGTGCTAATTTGCTGATATGCTAATGTGCTAATGTTAATATCCTGTATGTTAATATGCTGGTTGCGTATTGGAAGCTAATTTTCATTCAATCATCAACATTCGCTTCGATTCATTAGCACATCAGCACATTAGCATATCAGCACATCAATAATCATCCGTTACCGGCAAATCTGCCAGCGCCTGCCGCGCCGACTTAATATTTTCGTTCTTACTATCCTTGATCACCCGGCCATCGCGCAGCATAACCGTTCGGCTGCTAAAAGCGGCAATATCTGGCTCGTGCGTTACAAACACGATCGTTTTGCCGTTCTGGTTCAGCTCCTGCAACAGCGCCATGATCTCGTAAGAAGTACGGGTATCCAGGTTACCGGTAGCCTCATCCGCCAATATCATCACCGGCTCGTTCACCAGGGCGCGGGCAATGGCCACACGCTGTTGTTGTCCGCCGGAAAGCTGGTTAGGCATGTGATCCAGGCGCTCTGCCAGTTTCACGGCTTCCAGGGCCTTAATGGCGCGTTCCCTTCTATCGCTGGCAGTGAGTGCGGAGTTATAGAAAAGCGGCAGTTCCACATTCTCCAGGGCGCTGGTACGGGCCAGCAGGTTATATGCCTGGAAAACAAAACCTATCTTCCGGTTGCGCAGGCGGGCCAGTTCATCCCGCGATAGCTGGCCTATATTTACGCCATCCAGCAGGTAAGTGCCGTCAGACGGTTTATCCAGGCAACCCAGCACATTCAGCAGCGTGGTTTTACCGCTGCCGCTACTACCCATGATGGTCACAAACTCCCCCGGGGATACATCAAAGCTTACGCCCTTCAACGCCCGGACGATCTCCGTGCCCATCCGGAACTCCCGTTTGAGCTCTTTTATCTCCAGTATCTTATTGTTGTTATTACTGTTGTTCATAGTTGCACATTAAATCATCATGCAATCATCTTATCCGCTTCAATCCATCAGCACATCCGCACATCCGCACATTATCTCCCCCCTCTTCTTGGTCTTGATGGCATAAAAGGGCTTTTGGCAGCCGCGGCCTTCTCTTTTTTCGTTACCTGCCTGGCGTCATTCACAATAATATCTGATGTATCCAGCCCATGTACTACCTGCACATTCGTTTCATCATTCATGCCGGTCAGGATGCGCCTGCGGATGATGGTATCGCCATGTTTCAGCCATACGGAAGCAGGGTGGGCTGCTTCATCCGGAGAGGTAAGGCGTTTGCTGGTATCGGTTGCTGTTTTCAGCGTATCCGGACGTTTGCTGCGGTAAAAGCCGGGCTCTTTACGCGCGTGGCTGGTATCGCCGCGGCCTACGATAATATAGTCTTTCAGCAGGGCGGAGTCTGGTTTGAACTTCAGCGCTTTGGCGCTTACCAGCATGGCGTTTTTGACTTCTTTGGTATAGATGGTGATATTGGCCGTCATACCCGGTTTCAGGCGAAGATCATTATTGGGCGCGTCAATGATGGTTACATAGGTAACCACGTTGGCGCTGGTGCTGGGCTGCAGGCGTACTTCCTGTACGGTGCCGTTAAATACATCGTCCGGGAAAGCATCAACGGTGAATGTTACGCGCTGGCCTTTTTCCACATTGCCAATATCTGCTTCGTCTACGCTGGCCTGTACCTGCATTTTGGTCAGGTCTTTGGCGATGATGAACAGGGTAGGGGTATTGAAGCTGGCGGCTACGGTCTGGCCTATATTTACATTCCGGCTTAGCACCACGCCGTCAATAGGAGAGTAAATGTTTGTATAAGCCAGGTTTTGCGTAGCGGAGGCCAGTTGCGCCTGTATGGCGGCTACATTGGCTTTGGCGCTGTTAAACTGGAACTGCGCCGTTTCAAAATCCGCTTTGCTGATAGCGCCTACCTGGAAGAGCTGCGTTTGCCGGGCAAAATTGCTTTGCTGGTACGCCAGCTGATCCCGCGCTGCGCTAAGGTTGGCCTTGTATTGGTCTACCTGCGCCTGCAGCAGGGATTTATCCAGCTCCGCTACTAACTGGTCCTTTTTTACCGTGGTGTTAAAATCGGCATAGATATACTTGATGGTGCCGGATACCTGGGTACCTACGGACACCGTATCAACCGGCTGTATAGTGCCCGTGGCCGTAATGGCATTGGCAATGAACCCGTAGGTTGGCTTTTCCGTTTCCACTAGCACCGGTGCGGCTTTACTCCTGAACTTCCAGAACCAGATAGCTACTATCAATATGATGGCTATGCTTATGATCAACCATTTATATCGCTTCATTTGAACTGATTTGTCTTTTTTATAACCTTAAGATTTCATCTATACATAAATTCATCTGCACATCCGCATATTTGCACATCTGCACATCAACTAATTCTCCGCCACTGGTTCCCCCATATAGAATTCATAGATCCTTGTATTCAATATCGCGCTGTATTTAGCCTGTATAAACGCCTGCAACGCCTGCACATACAGGTTCTTCTGCACCTGCAGGTCTACAATATTCATAGCGCCTATTTTAAGCTGCTCTATACTGATATGATAAGCTTCTTCATTCGCCTCCAGCTGTCTTTGAGCAGCGGTATACTGCGCCTGCGCATTCTGCAGGTTAATGTATGCCTGCTCTACCACCTGCGTCAGCGCCGTTTTGGTGCCTTGCAGTGATAATTTAGCCTGGTCTATGGATATTTTAGCCTTGGCCTCATTGGTCTTGTTTACCCGGTTGCTGAAGATGGGGATGCCCAGGGTAAGGCCTGCGCGCTGGTAAAAGTTATTATCCAGCTGCTGCCAATAGGCGGTGGAGTTATTATCAGAAAAACCGCTGGATAAAGCAGCGCCCAGGCTCAGGGTGGGTTTATAGCCGGAGCGGGCTTTCTCCAGGCCTACTTCTGCAATGGCCAGGGATACCTCGCCGTATTTGACTTCCGGCCGGGTAAGCAATGCCTGCCGTTGGGCTTCTTCCAGGCTGGGTACCGGTTTAGTGGCCCGCAGGCTGTCCGGCTGCACAATGGTGAAAGTAAAAGTGCTGGGCAGCTGTAAGATCTGCTTCAGCGTCAGCAGGTTCAGGCGGTAGCTATTCTCTGCTGTTACCAGGGAGTACTGGTCTGCCGCCTGTTGGCCCTGCAGCAGCACAAAGTCCTTGCGGGCCAGGCTGCCTGCGTTGAACAGCTGTTGTCCGCGTTCCAGTTGCGCGGTGGAAGTCTGTACCAGCTCTTTGGCATAAATAATGTTCTCATTAGCCAGCAGGATGTTCAGATAAGCCTGGGTGATCTGCAGGGTAATATCGTTCTCCGCCTGTAATACATCCAGGTTGGCTGCCTGTAGTAACAGGCCCTTTTCCTTGATATCGCTCCGCAGATAGCCGCCCTGGTACAGGATCACCTGCGAGTTAAGGGCATAGTTGCTGGCCAGGCTGGACTGTGTCTGGAAACCGCCCACCACCGGGTTGGTGTTCTTGGAATTGGTAACAGATTGGGATACGGTGCCGGAAAGACTGGGCAGTCTGGCTGCTTTGGACTGTAACAGGTCCTGCTGGCTCGATTGCTCCGTTAGCCGCAGGGTATTGAGCTGTATATTGCGCGCCCGTGCATAATCCAGGCATTGCTGCAGTGTCCATTTATCCGGTAGCCCGGCGGTAGTGGTGTCCTGCTGTGCCAAGAGGGGCCGCACGCCGGCGATGAGTAGCATCGCCATCAAGACTGCTATTCTGTTCATGGTTTTTCCTGTTCGTAATACATAATGCCATCGGCTATGAGTAGAAAGGTGGTATAGGGATAGCCGGATCATGCAAATAACTGTGCTTATCAGATCGCCTGTATATTTTGTTAGTAGTATTTAACAGTCGTTAACAGTAGTTAACAGCTAATGCCTGGCTACCCCTTTTTCCTTTATAAAGACGGGCGGCCCCATGGATAGTTTAATCAGTTAACACTTATTAACAGGGAATGGTTGAATGGGCGTTGGGCCGTCCTCGTTAAAGGGGGATATATTCCCGTATCTATAATATTAAATAATTACTTACATTTACATAAAATTTATAATAACCTTTCCTGTAAAAAACAGTTTGATGAAAAAGATCCTTTCTACCATCACTTGCATGTTGTTGATCCTCTGCGCGACCAGCAGCATTTCCAACGCACAATTGAAAAGATTCAGTATCGGCCCGTTTGTGGAAGCAGGATTCCCGGTTGGCGACATGAAGGATGTCTATAATACCGGCTACGGTATTGGTCTGGGAGCAGATATTAAATTGATAGCCGGCCTGGGCGTAACCGGTTCCGTAAGCTATATGCGTTTTGGCGGTAAATCTTTCGACGTTCCGGGCGTGGGCTCTGCCAAGTATGATGCCCTGAATGCTGTTCCCGTACGTTTGGGCCTGAAATATAAATTCCTGCCCCTGCTGTATCTGAAAGCAGAAGGCGGCGTTGCCAATATTACCGGCGACAATAAGACCACCGCTGCTATCTTTTCTCCCGGCTTAGGTTTGCGCGTATTAGGCTTTGACCTGCAGGCCAAATATGAAATGTGGTTCAAAGACGGCAATATGAGCTTCTTTGGCCTGAAAGCCGGCTGGAATTTCTAAGCAGCTTACTCACCATATACAAGGTCCATCGTGCATAGTAAAGGATAGTCTATGGCATGATGGACCTTTGCATTTTAATGTTAACTCCTCCTGCTCTTCACCCCGCATCCTACCGCCTTGGTAAACGTTACCTCCGGCTGTTGCCCGGCCAGCAAAGCGGTTACCGCATTCTGCACATAATTGATCTTACTGTTATTCCCATTATCCGGGTCATTGTCTATAGCGCCAATATAAGCCACTACATTCCCCTTTGGGGTCTTTTGCAATACAAATACATGCGGCGTGCGCAGCGCGCCAAAACGCCGGGTGATCACCTGTCCGGGATCTTCCAGGTAGGGGAAGTTCAGCTTGCTTTTCTGCGCATGCTGCTGCATATCCTCAAAAGATTCCCCCGGCTGGGCTTCGGGGTCATTGGGGTTGATCATGATCACCGGGTAGCCCCTGGCCGCAAACTTATCCTGCAGGGCTACCATCCGGTTCTCGTATCCGCGGGATACGGGGCAGGTATTACAGCCAAAGATCACAATATAACCTTTGGCCTGCGGATAGCCGGCCAGCGATACGGTTTGCTGATCTGTATTCTTAAGGGTGAAATCGGTTACCACCTGGCCTACCTGGTAACCTGTTTCCTGCGCAAGGGCCATCAGCGCCAGCGCCAGTAAAGAGAGCATGAGTAAGCGTTTCATAACGGTATTATTTTAGTGATCGGAACGTTGCTACCAATTGGTCATAGGTGAATTCCCTTTCCTGCAACCGGCGCAGTTGTTTGCCTTTGTTGACAAAAAGGGTGGCAGGCAGGCTGCCGGACCATTCCGGGCTAATGCGATCTATATATTGCTGTTGATCTGTTTCGTTTAAAAGTATCACCTCGTTCTGCAGCCTGGCTTTCTTCACAAAAGGCAGTACCTGTCCCCGTAGTTTGGACCGCGCATCCAGGCTTACCAGCAATACCCTTACAGGCTCGTCCTTGAAGGTTTGCCGGAACTTTTCAAAATGTGGCAGCTCATCCACACAGGGGCCACACCAGGTAGCCCAGAAATTGATCACATACGTGGTATCGCCGCCCGCGGTAAACCGCCGTTCCAGCTCATCCAGCGTAACCAGCCGCACCTGCTGGGCGCTTGCCGGCAGCAAAAAAGCATGTAACAGGATAATATAAAGCACCGGTTTAACGGGCATGGCAACAGGAGATGATATGTTGTTATATAAGTTACAAATAACCGGCCATATGCGCCAGTAATTGGGATAAGCGGCGGCGGATTAAAAATTATGCCTGCCATTCAATTTAATTAGTATTTTAATGGGATAAAAATTCCACGGCTGCAAAACATCTGCAGCCCTAACATGAAAAACAAATATCCCACAGCACGCGGAACCATATCCGCTGCATTTCATTCGTAATCAGTAATTCGTAATTAGTAATTAATATGAGGTTTGTTCACTACTGCCTGTTCCTGGGTTTATTCGCTTGTCAGTCCGGTACAAAACCACCGGCACAATCCACACAACCGCCGCAGGGCGGCAATACTTTTGGTGATGATGTGGCCTTTCTGCGCCGTCAGCCGGGTGATGTGATACTGTTGCAGCATGCGGCAGACAGCGGCATGGTAGCCGTTACCGGCAGTTACCAGGCCCGCGTAATGACCAGCAGCGCCAATGGCCTTGCCGGCAAAAGCTATGGATGGCTGAACTACCAGCTTATCTCCTCCGGTAAATATAACCCGCATATTAATGCCTATGGCGGCGAAGAGCGTTTCTGGCTGGGGCCGGAGGGCGGCCAGTACGGGCTGTTCTTCCCGTCCGGCAAGCCTATGAATTTTGATACCTGGCAAACGCCCGGTCTTATCGATACCGCTGTTTTTCAGCTGCGTGATCAAAGCGGTGATGCCGTGACCTACGTGAAAGAGGGTACGTTAACGAACTATGCCGGTACCACATTCAATGTAGGCATTACCCGCAGCATCCGCCTGCTGGAAAAAGAGACCCTGCCCGCGCAGCTGCATATCGATCTGCCCGCAGGCGTAAAAGCAGTGGCCTATCAAACAGAAAATACACTCGTGAATAAGGGTAGTAAGGCCTGGCAGGAAAGTACCGGTCTCTTGTCCATCTGGCTGTTGGGCATGTATACGCCTTCTGATAAGACCATGATCGTAGTGCCTTTTAAAGGCGGGCCGGATGCGCATGCCGGTATCCACGACGATTATTTTGGCAAGATCCCGCCGGATTATCTCCAGGTAAAGGACAGCATCCTGCTCATGAAGGCGGATGGCCGTCACCGGGGCAAGATAGGCCTGGCGCCGGAAGTGGCCCTGCCCATGTCTGGCAGCGTGGATACGGAAAGCGGGGCTATCACCCTTATCCTCTTTAGCATACAGCCCGGCGGGCGTTATGTAAACTCCAAATGGGAACAACAAAAAGAACCTTATAAAGGAGATGTGGCCAATTGTTATAACGATGGTCCGCTGGCAGATGGTACGCAGATGGGGCCTTTCTATGAGCTGGAATCCTCTTCAGCCGCAAGGCCGCTGGCGCCGGGTGATTCTATGGTATACCGTCAGACCACGGTGCACCTGGAAGGGGAGAAGGCCGTCATGGACTCCCTGGCACAACAACTCTTTAAACGTTCTATCAGCGAAATTGCTGGCATGAAATAGGATATAAACTGAAACAAAAGATATGGAATACTTTCTGCTTTATAACACAACAGACGGCGTGTTTGCATTCTACCGTGACCGTTATACGCATATTGAACAGGATTGGGACGCCCTGGTGAATACGCCGCATCTTTTTAAACACCTGCAGGCTGCCGTTGAAGGCCAGCCTGCCGCTAAAGATGTGGAAACCGCCATCCGGCAACACCTGTTGCCGCCTATCGGGCTGCAGGAGATCTGGGCTGCAGGCGTTACCTACTACCGCAGCAGGGTAGCCCGTATGGAAGAGTCAGAAGATTCCGGCGGCGCTACTTTCTACGACCTGGTATATGAAGCAGAGCGACCGGAGCTGTTCTTTAAATCCACCGCCCGCCGCGCGGTAGGGCATGGGCATAATGTGCATATCCGCAAAGATTCCACCTGGGATGTGCCGGAGCCGGAATTAACGCTTTTTATCAATAACACCGGCGCTATCCAGGGCTACACTATTGGTAATGATATGAGCTCCCGCAGCATAGAAGGAGAGAACCCGCTGTACCTGCCGCAGGCCAAGGTATATGAGCGCAGCGCGGCCATTGGCCCCTGCCTGATGGTGCCGGAAAATCCCATTGCTTCAGATACGCTTATCCAGATGCAGATCTTCCGCGCGGGCGAGCAGCAGTATAAAGACGCGGTGCCTATCAGCCAGATGAAACGCACGCATGAGGAGCTGGCGGAATTCCTGTTCCGCGAATGCAGTTTCCCCGATGGCTGCTACCTGATGACAGGCACCTGCCTGGTGCCGGACAGCGGGTTTACCCTGCAGGAAGGGGATGTGGTGGAGATCACGATTGAGCCCATCGGTAAGCTGATAAATACCGTAGCCGTAAAAAGGTAATTTTCCCTTAACATAAGCCTTTGCAAGGCGGTGCAATGTTTATACTTGTTTAAGTAAACAATTGCGCCGCCTTTTACTTTATTTATACATAGAACAAGCAATTGCGGCGCAGCGGGGGAATATTATATTTATAATCTATTCTATTGCTCAATCTATCAACCCGGATTAACCATGAGAAAACGCTACCCCCTCTTGTTACTGGTATTATTATGCCAGCAATACCTTTTTGCCCAGAATAATGATAATAACCCGTTGCTGTCCCGGTACTATACAGCGCCCACCGGTTATACTATCCGTGATTTTAAGTATGATCACCTGCTGATCGCAAAGGATTCTACTTACCGTCTTATCAATGTGCAGCAGCATACGGACACATTGATCCCGCTTGGTGGTCAAAAAGCCGATGTATGGAGCACGCCCACCGGCGCAATTCTTACTACCTACCCCGGCGATGCCTTCCATTCCGTTGCCATTTATGAATGGAACCAGGGCGCCTTAACACTGGTAGACCCAAGTGCTGATATGGTAAAGGTGGCGGGCAATTACGTGAGCTGGCTGCGCATCCAGGGGCCCAGCCAGGGACCCGGCCCGGCCTTTGGCGCCCTGTATCTAAGGAACCTGGTCACTAAACAGAATGTTTTAATTGCCGATAGTATAAGCACAGATATGTATGAGACGAAAACCAATGTGTCAAAAGAAGGCATGGTGGTATTCACTAAAGATCATGTGCTCTATAAATACGAAAATGGCAGCATTACTACCGTGCTCAGCACGCCGGGCTTAGGACCCCTGTATCTCAATTTTCCCATGCCGGATGAGGGCCGGATACTGTTCTTATCGGCATTACAGGGCCGTGCCATTGTTTCCCTCTACAACGGAAGCACCATTGATACACTTGGTCAGACGGCCGCCACAGATGAAAACCTTTATGAGGAACAGCAGGCCATCAGTAATGGTTATACCGCCTGGGTGTACAGGGAGCGGGAAGGCGGGGGATTTGCGCATACCCTTACTTATCTGCGGGATTCCACCGGCAATACACGCGTAGCATTTGAAGAGCTGGGCGGTAAGTATAACGATTTTGCCATGACATTTATAGAAGGGCTTGCGCCCAATGGGGACCTGATGGTCACAAAAGCCCTCAATCCCGGCGGCTTGTATTATATTCCCCGCGATAGCAGCCCAAGGCTTATTACCACTAATCTCAGCCACAAGGTTTACCTGAACAGTGACCGCTGGTACATGCGTCAGGATAGCATCTTGTACCTGATTGCCACGGATACCTTACTGGATCAGAATATTACGCCGTTTAGCAAACAGGCCTTCACGAATACGTTTATCCAGTTTACGGCCAATGATTTTATCAATCATTATAACGGGCCGCATACCGGGCCGGGACAGCTGGAAAGTGTCCAGATCACTTCCCAGCCGCGGTTTGGCCGCCTTACGGTAAAAGGAGACGTGGTATTCTGGGGGCGCAGCAACGTGATCACCCGGGCAGAGCTGGATAGTATGAAATATACGCCCAATCCCGGCATCGTAGGCGTAGATACGCTGCAATGGAAGGCATTTAACGGGCTTACGTATACGAAGTATGATACCTCTGTGGCGTTACAGATCTACCCGGTATTAAGCACACCGCCTATCCTGCGTACCCTGGAGGCCCAATACAGCGTTGCCGGTGACCCGGATACGATCCTTATTGCCAATTATCCGGCCACCCGCTGGCATACGGAGGTGAGCGTGGTGGTAGATGGCGCTACCGTGCTGCCGGTGAACCCGGATAACACATTTATCATAGACCCGGCGGCTTATACCCCCGGCGCCCATCAGCTGAAGGTCACTTTCTGGCACCCGCTGGATACGATCAGCATTTCCCGCAGCTTCATCATTAATGGCGCATTGCAGCAGGCTTTTGCCGCCAAGATGACCGGGCTGCCGGAGAAAGGAACGCTTACCGCATTCCCCAGCCCCTTTAGCCAGCAGTTTACCGTAACAGGCCTGTCGCCAGCCGGCAGGTATATCTTATCATTGTATGATCAGCAGGGCCGCCCGGTACTGAATCAGCGTATTACCGGACAAACAAGGGCTATCATCACCCCGGCAAGCCCCGGCAGTGGCGTATACATGCTAACGATCTACGATGAGGATACAAAACAGGTGGTAAACACATTGAAATTGCTGCGGCTGTGAAAGGGTACCAAGGCGTGGCAGGGTAACGCTACCCCGCATCTGGTGGTAGGGAGTAACGTTGCAATGCAGTTGCAGTAACGTTGCTAAGCAGTTACGATGCAATACACAGGATATTTACTCAAACGGTGTAACTGCAACCGGCCTACGATAATCATGCGAAGCCGCCGCTAAAATAAGTGCCTATGCAGCGGCCTCTTCAAAAAAAAGACCCACGTAACAATATGGTTACGTGGGTTTTATATTATTATTACATTTATACGCATTATAATAATATTTACATTATGACGTTTTAATATATTTTTGCTGTTTAATTGAGCCCTTGTTTTGGGGGGATATATCTTTATTAAGACAGCATGCGAATAAAAATTTGCGGCCCTATGCCCGCGCTTTGGATGGTGATATTGGTGGTTTTGTTAACCTGTTGGAAACCCGGTTACGCAGCCGCTGCATGGACAAACCCGGTAGATACTTCACAGACCAGCGATATAGACGGATACATTACTGCGCTTTACAATAGAATAAAGGAGAAAAGCCGTTTCCTGAGCACCCTTACCAGCGAAGAAATGGGAGAGCTGCCCGTGGGCCTGGTGCGTGAGATCAATGGAAAGACCTACGTGATCGCTATCGATAGCGCACGGGTAACGCCCGCCGGCGCTTCTTTCAATGCCTATTTCCGGTTTACGTTTCCCGGCACCACAGCGGAACTGATCTTTGGCGGCAAGGATATCGCATTTACGCCCGGCGGCATAGGCGCAGGCAAGTCTACCAAACTGGTGCTGCTCAAAGGCAAGGATATTCCGCTGAATGAGCACCTGGACCTGGTTTTTCCCGGGGATGGCAGCAACTATGTGGAATGGGACTGTAAAGGCTTTAAGGACGCCAATATCAACGCTACCTTCGAGTTTGACAAAACCTGGCTGCAGCCGGAAGATAAGGCCGCGGATAAAGTGAGGGCGGCGCTGAAAGTAAATGTAACGGATCTGAGCAACCTCATGGCCACGGTAGACATACCGGCTTTTCATATTGCCGGCCTGCAGGACTTTAGCTTTAAAGTAAAGAACGCCGTGGCGGATATGAGCGATCTGGCCAACCCCGCCGGTTTCACCCCCTCCAAGGATATGCTGGAAGATGCCGGCAGTCCGCTGCTGTGGCGCGGCTTCTACCTCCAGGAAATGGAAGTGGGCCTGCCCAAACAGCTGGCCACCCAAAAAGGCCGGCCGGCGGTAACGGTAAAGAACTTTATTATAGATGACCAGGGTGTTAGCGGCACTATCACCGCCACCAATATCGTCGCGCTGGGCGAAGCCAGCGCCGGCGGCTGGCCCTTGTCCATAGATAAAGTGGGCCTTAGCTTTAGCAAGAATAAACTGAACGGCGGAGAGCTGGGCGGCCTGATGAAGATCGGTTTCCTGGGCGAAGACCCGCTGGGTTATGCCGCCTCCGTGAGCATGCGGGGCAACGACACCTATTACTCATTTGCGATCAATACCACCGCGGATAAAAACTATGAGTTCTTTGCCGGTACCATCACCCTTAATAAGAACTCCCGTATAGAAGTGTCCAAAACAGAAAAGGATTTTCTGCCGGTGGCCACCCTGAACGGAAAGGTAACGCTTAACAAAAGCGTGCTGAATGTCAATAACATCGCTTTCCAGGATCTGACCCTTTCTACCCAAAGCCCTTATGTGCACAGCGGCGCTTTTGATATCACCAACAGCGGCGGCAGCTCTAAAATGAGCGGTTTCCCTATTGGTTTTGACAGCCTGCATATTGGTATTTCCGAAGGTAAGATCGGGGTAGGCGGTACCGTTAGGCTCAGCTTTATGGATTCAAAGGACAAAGGCTTCGCAGCTGCCACTTCCTTTGTAGTAACGGCCAAACAGGATAAGGAAACCCAGACCATTACGGTGGGTGGGAGCCCGGTGGAGAAAATCACCACGCATTGGTCCCTGGATAAGGTAACCATCAATGATATTGACCTGGAAGTAAAGGTTACCGCGTTTAAACTGCACGGGATCCTCAGCATTTTCGACAATCATCCGGTGTATGGCAATGGCTTCCGCGGTTACCTGGATTTCTCCATACCGGGGCCCATCCCCAAAGCCAAGGCCACGGCCTATTTTGGTTCTAAGGATGATTACCGCTACTGGCATGTAGACGCCTATATTGGGGTTACCATTCCCATACCGCCCATGCTGCAGCTCACCGGGTTAATGGGCGGCATGTCTTACCATATGGAAAGGCCTTCCAATTTTGATCCTTACAGCACCCGTAATGCTATGGATAAAAACGGCGGCATGAAAGACCTCACCGAGGTATTCCAGTATGTGCCGGTAAAAGAAGCCGGCCTTGGTTTTATGGGCGGCGTATCTATGGCATTTGTACAACAGATGGTGGTAAATGTGAATGTGGCCCTGGAAGTACAGTTTGGTACAGACGGCGGTTTCCGCTATGCCCAGTTTGACGGCGCCGGTTATGTGGTGCATTTGCCTATAAAGGCCAGCAGCCAGCAGGATGCGGCGGCGGATAAGACCGCGCCGGTATGGGTGCAGTTTAAGATGCGCTATGATAATGTGAACAGTACGTTCGACGCCAATATGAAAACCTATGTAAACATAGCCGGCATCCTCAAAGGTATCAATGAGGATGGCCTGGTGGGAGAGGCGGCGTTGCATATTGGCCAGGATGACTGGTATTTCTATATAGGCCGTCCTTCGCAGATGTTTGGCCTGTCCATTGCCGGCCTGGCAGAGGTGAAATCCTATTTCATGATGGGCAGCCATGTGGAAGATATGCCACCGCCGCCGCAGGAAGTAAGCGAGCTGTTTGACAATATCAATACCAATTTCATGGCCATGGAAAATACCATGAGCACCGGTAAAGGGTTTGGTTTTGGCGCGCATTTTAAAGCAGGTTTTAAATTCGATTATGGCGTATATGGCGAGTTTGCCATTGGCGCCGGTACAGATATATTATTACGGGATTATGGCGAGGCGCGTTGTAAAGGCAGCAACAGCGTGATCGGTTTAAATGGCTGGTATGCCGCGGGCCAGGCCTATGTATTCCTGAAAGGGGATGTTGGCATCCGCGTAAAGGTATTTGGTAAAAAACGCGGTTTCTCCATTGCCTCCCTCGCCGCCGCCGTGTTGCTGCAGGCCAAGCTGCCTAACCCCAGCTGGTTCAGCGGCAATGTAGGCGTTAAGTACGCGGTGCTGGGCGGCCTTATTAAAGGCAACGCCAATATCAGGGTAGAGCTGGGCTCACAATGTGAGATCGTAGGCGCCAAAGAGCTGAATATCATGGTCATCAGCGATATTAAACCGGATGACAAGGGTACGGATGTAAGCGTGTTTGCCACGCCGCAGGTGGCCTTTAATATACCGGTGGCCAAACCTTTTTCCATGCTCAATGAGTTTGACGAAGTGGCCACTTACCGCATACAGCTGGATGAGCTGAAACTGATGAACGGCAGCGCGGAAATAAAAGGCGCTACGGAGATCAGCGCGGATGGTAACTCCGCCGCGCTCACCCTGCGCGATATCCTGCCGCCGTTAAGCACGCTCACCGCTGCTGCTAAGATCCATATAGAAAGGCAGAACGGCGCGGCCTGGGATGCGTTGCAGAATGACAGTAAACAAACAGATTACGAAACCAAAGCCGCTACTTTCACTACCGGTGAATCGCCGGATCATATTGACTGGGATAATGTGGCCTATGCCTACCCGGTAAAACGGCAGTTCAATTTCCTGCCAAAGGAATACGGCAGCGGCTATATTAAATTAAAGCGTGGCATACCGGAACTGTTCCGGCCCGTAGATGCGAAGGGCAAGAAATGGCAGGTCACCGCGGCCCTTACGCCGGCTACCGGCGCCCCGGTACCGGTAAAGCTGAGCTATGATGAAAACGCTGCCCAGCTGAATTTCTTGATGCCGGATAATCTTTCCAAAGAAACGATCTACACCTTTAATATCATGCGTACTTCGCGGGATGGGGAGACGGCCGGTAATAATGTTACCAGGCAGGCGCAAACCGGGATCTCTGCGGATGGGGATACCACCACCATCACGCAAACTACCTTAAAAGGCAACGCCGTATCCGGTATCAGCAAAGAGGTGATCAGCTATAGTTTCCGCACCAGCCGCTATAGCAGCTTTACCGAAAAAATGAACGCGGCCGGCGAAGGGGAAAATATATGGGATGTGGCTACCGGTCTTGTTACCGTTATTGGCCAGCGGTTTATTGTGCCGGAAACATTTGACAAGTTCGAGATCCAGGGCGATGCGGTGTTTGCCACCCGGCCCCTGGTGCAGTTACGGGCCGGTACCAATAACAGCTGGCTGCAGAATAAAATACTGCCCTTATTATATAATGGTTATCCCTTCCATCCCTCGCTCACGGTATCCCGCGATACGGCCGCTACCGGCGGCGTGCCGCCCCTGGGCGCGGTGAAGTTATATAATAACGACGCCTCGCTGTACCAGCTGATGGACGCCGATATCACCGGCGGATTTGCCCAGTCAAAGCCCGGCGCCAGCCGCTTTATGTATTATGTGTCCATGGTGGCGAATGATGATTATCATGAGCTGCTGAATAAGGCCAACCGCCTGTATATTAATGGCGGCGGCGCATCAGCAGCCATAAAACGCCTGCTGGTAAGCCTTTTCCCGGACCCGGATGGCAATATGAACTATCCCGTGGAGCTGCGGTATAACCTGCCCGGCGTTAACAAGATCACCTCGTCCGTCACTAAAAACATTTACTACAAATTATAACATCCATGTACCGCATACTATCCTCCGCCCTGTTTTTGCTGCTGTTGTTGCTGGTTGGTTTGCCGGATGCTGCTGCCCAGCAGGAGCACCGTATTGTGGGTGTGGCCGATGCCCAGCCAGATAAAAGGACCATCCGGCTGCGCTGGTCGCCGGCTAGTTATGTAGCCTGGGAAATGGGTAACAAATATGGCTATACGGTAGAACGTTTCACCATTGCCGCCAACGGCCAGTTGATAGAACAACCTAAGCCTGTACTGCTTACGCCCAGGCCGTTGGCGCCCTATACGCTGTTCCAGATGGAAACAGCCGCCCAGCAGGAGCCGCGTATTGCCGTGGTGGCAGAAATGCTGTATGGCGACAAGGTAGAGAAGATAAGACCGGAAGAAGGTATTGGCGCCTGGTTTGAGAACCAGAATCAGCTGAACTGGCGTATGGCCATGGCCTTGCTCTCCTGCGATATGTCTATAGACGTAGCCAAGAGCGCCGGTCTTTACCTGGAAGATCATAATGTAAAACGAGGCGAACGCTATGTATACCGTATTGCATTGGCCAAACAGCCGGCTAACCTGGTGATTGATACTGCCATCGTTGCCGCTTCGCTGGATGAGCCTACGCGGCTGGTCAGGCCGCAGGAGCTGGCCATTGTATGTGCGGACAGAACAGCTACCCTGGGTTGGTTGACCAGCTACAGCAAACAGCTGTATACGGCGTATACTATTGAGCGCGCTACGGACGGTAAAAATTTCCGCCCGGTAACGCCGCTGCCCATACTGCCTACTGGCCCGGATGCGGCTGGTTTTTCCTACTACCAGGATTCCCTGCCGGATAACGAAACAAAATATAGCTACCGCGTAAGGGGCATCACACCTTTTGGGGATAACGGCCCCTGGTCGCAAACGGTAGAAGGTACAGGCGTTACGGATGTGGCAGACCGCCCCATTGTAGATACCATCATCGTAAAGGATAATAAGCAGATAACGTTGCGCTGGCAGTTGCCGGGCAAGCTGTCCAAACAGTTGTCGCAGGTAATGGTTACCCGCGCGGATAACAGTAAAGGGCCGTTTTTGCCTATTGCCACGTTTAAAACGCCGGTATATGAATTTGTGGATGAGAAGCCCCAGGGCACTAATTACTATCGTATAAAAGGTGTTACTAAAAACGGGAAGACCATCTATTCCTTCCCGTATTTTGCACAGATCATAGATACCATTCCCCCGGCTATGCCTACCGGCCTGGCGGGCAAAATAGACTCCCTGGGTATTGTTACCCTGCAATGGGCGCAGAACCGGGAAAAAGACCTGCAGGGGTACCGCGTGTTCCGCGCCAATAGCGCTAAAGAAGAGTTCATTGAGGTAACCCGGGATATTATGCCGCAGCCGCAGTTTACAGATACGGTTACCCTGCATACCCTTACTTCGAAAGTATACTACCGCATTATTGCGGTGGATAAGAACTATAACACCTCTGACTACACGGCTTTCCTGGAGATCAAAAGACCGGATACCATTGCGCCATCCGCACCGCTGATCACCAATGCCTTCCGGTCTGACAGCCTGCGCGCTATTGTGCTGCAATGGCGTAACAGCGCCAGTACAGATGTAGTGAAGTATACCCTATACCGTATTAATACAAAAGACAGTACCCGTGGGCTGGCCGCCGCCTGGGACTCCACCAATAAACGCGAGGCTTTTGCAGATACCGCCGTACAGCTGGGCAATACCTATTACTATGAGCTCAGCGCCTGGGACGGCGCCGGTAACCAGGCAAGGGAATTAAGCGGCGATGTATGGTTTGAGACCGGTAAACGCGCCGCTATCACGGATTGGAAAGCCACCGTGAACGACCGGAAGCACCAGGTATTGCTTAGCTGGCGGCATACGCTGCAGGATGTGAAACAGTACCGCATTTACCGCGCAAAAAATAACGAGCCCTTTACGCTGTATGCTACGCAGAACGAAGGCCCGCATGAATGGGCGGATGAAGAGGTGCACCTGGGTAATATATACCGGTACAGGATCACCGCGGTATTGAAAGGGGATGTGAAAACGGAGATGAGCCGGGTGCTGGAGGTTAAATTTTAAAACATTGCAATGAGAGATAATTTTACGCGTAGGTCTTTACAGGTGCTGTTGCTGATATGCTTAGGCATGACAGGCAGTTTCACCGTCCGGGCGCAAAACCGGACAACGAACCTGTTTATCAATTCTCAGCCCGGCACTGATTTTAACGCGCCCACCAATATCACCGTCACGTCCCTGCAAAGTTATCAGCTGGCGGATGGGGTGCTGGACCCGGAAGACGGGCAGGGCCGTTTATGGGGAGGTCCGGTAGCATTTTTTGGGCAGTTTGGTATGTCCTGTGGCTCAGGGGGATCCGGCACCATCAGCGCAGGGCAGTTATATCCCATCAGGAGAACAGGCGCCGATGTGCCGTTTTTTGGCCCTTATGCAACGTATAGCTGTATGAACGCGCGTTTCGCGTATGACATGCTGCCGCCCCGGGATATTACGGTAACCGCGCCCGCTACTGTTTGTGGCAATGAACAGATGCAGCTGTACTCCGAAAATACTGATCTGCACCTCTTTTCAAATGCTGTGGTAACTACGGCTTTGTGCTGGGAGTATAGTCTTGATAACACGGGTAACTGGCAGGAGATGGATACCAGTTCGGCTAGTTTTCTCTTGTACTTTAAGCCGGCGGATAAGATCCCGGAAATAAGGACAGCGGTGCACAATGCACGTTTCCGCTGCCGGATCCGGGCAAGGTATGCGAGTGCGGGAAAAGTGTATTATTCCAATTATACCGCAGCAACGGGCTCTTATACTATTGCTCCGCCGGCGCCTACCGTAGACCCTGACCGGGTTATCGTAACAAAGAGCTGTTTTGGCCTGTCTACGGCGAGCATAACGGTGGCTGGCAGTGATATCACCGGCACCGGTAATATGCGCTGGCTGGTGCGCCCCGGTAATGTGACCACCCCCTGCGACCCGGACCTGGAGAACTGTGGCTTAATACCGGATCAAAGCCTGGGGGCCGTGAGCATTTCATCAGGCGTGCAAACAAGGCCTATCCTCGCTGCCGGGACCTATACCTTATGGTTGCTGAACCCTTCCGGTACCGTAGGCAACTGTATGACGGCCATTCCTGACATAGACGTTGCTTCATTTTCCCAGTTACAGGTAACTGATAACGGCGCCCCGCAAACAAAAGCCGTTACCTGCGCCGGTAATGCGGATGGCAGCATTGGCGTAACCGCCACTGGTTCTAATCCTGCCAACGGCTATTATTTTACGCTGCAGAATGAAGCGCATAATACCGTACGCCAGCAGGCGTTTGGTAATGGGGCTACGATGTTTTGGCAAGGCCTGCCAGCTGGTAAATATTACGCGGCGGTGATCGATGGCGGTACCTGCAATGCCACCGCCATCAGCGCTTTGATAGAAGTAGGATCTCCCAAGATTATCGATGGCAGCGTTACATCTGTAAGGCCTACCTGTAATGTGCCGGGTAATGGCAGCGTCACGGTAACAGCTGTGACGCCCGGCCTGCGGTATAGATACAATCTGTACCGGGGCGCAACCACTTTGCTGCAGCAATCCGGTATCACCACTAACCAAAGCTATACTTTTAACGGCCTTAGCGGTGATAATTACTCTGTAGAGATATTGGATGTGGACCAGCCATTATGCGGCGGAGTGCGCCGCCCGATAACAGTTAATACGGCCACCGCCCTGTCTTTACAGCTCACCGCCCGCGATTCCGTTACCTGCTTTGGCGGAAACGATGGCCGCCTGCAGTTTACTGCCGCCGGCGGCTCCGGCAGCTACCAGTTTACGCTTACCAAAACCGGCGGTACCGCGGTAACATCCACCACCGGTAATTTTACCGGTCTTACCGCGGGCAGTTACTCCGTAAAGCTGACCAACCAACTGCCCGGCTGTTCAGACCAGATTACGCAAACTTTTGATGTATACGAGCGCCGCCCCTTACAGGTGCAGCTGCAGACCAGAGATATTGATTGTAACGGCGCCAGTAACGGCGAGGTTATCGCGCTGGTAAGCGGTGGTTCCACCTTCTACAGCTATACCTGGCAACAACTGGTGAACGGCGCCTGGGTAACAGATCCATTCTGGTTTAGCTCCTATACTAAGATCGACGCCCTGAAACCCGGTACTTACCGTGTAATAATAAACGATAACAGGTCTACCGGTTGTACCGTTACCTCTGACGAAGTAACGATCACTGAGCCGCCGGCCTTGTCCATCACTGATGTTAAAGTAACAGAGGCTATTTGTGATGAAGGCGCTGCCATAGAGATCACGGCTGCCGGCGGCACGCCAAATTATTCCTTTGGCTGGTCTGTAGACGGTGGTAACAACTATACCATCTTTACAAAAGATACGCGTTTATACACCCCCGGTACTTACACCCTGCAGGTAAAAGATGCGAAGGGATGTACCGCGGAGGCCAGCAATACCTATGATATTTCCCTGCCGGATGGGCAGCTGGATTTTGCGATAGACCGATCCGTGTATAATGGCGGATTTAACGTGTCCTGTATGAATGCGAGGGATGGCCGTATTACCCTTACAGCTACCGGTGGTAACGGTGGTCCCTATACCGGCTACCACTACCAGCTGGATACAGGGCCCCTGCAGACAAACGGCACCTTTACCGGCCTGGCTGCGGGCATATATATCTTTAAGGTGATGGACGCCCGCGGTTGTGTAATATCCCGTAGTGTGCGGCTTACCCAGCCTTCCATCATGTTCAATGCCAGCAAGGAGGATATAAAATGTTACGGACAAGCCACCGGCAGCATCCTGGCCCCGGTATCCGGCGGCGCAGAGCCTTACACGCTTACCATCAACGGGCAGCCCATGCCGTTAGACCAACCCATGGGCAACCTGCCCCAGGGGGTCTATGCCCTGCATGTAACGGACGCGAACAATTGCAGCAAGGATACTACGATCACCATTAATTACAGCTACCCGCAGTTAAGTATCACCAACGCGGTAGTAAAAGATATTGTGTGCTTTGGCGCCACCGGTAATATTACCTTGTCTGCCACCGGTGGCGATGGCGTATTTAATTACTGGACCAGTACAGACAACTGGGCTACCCAAACAGCCTATACCAGCGGCGCCAGCCTGCCTGCCGGCAATTATGCCCTGCGGGTAACGGATGGCCAGGGTTGTACGACGGATCACAGCAATGTACTATCTATCACTACGCCTGCAGCGCCGGTAAGTTTTACCGCTACATTGTCTGATTACAGCGGATATAATATTTCCTGCAAAGGCGGTGATAACGGTTATGCGGAGATCACCGCCACGGGCGGTAATGGCGCTGCCTACAGCGGTTATACCTATGCCATAGATAACGGTCCGTTTACGGCAGCGGCGCGTATAGAGCGCATCAAGGCCGGCGGCCATATCATCCGCGTAAAGGATGGCCGTGGTTGCGAGGTGAACGCTACCTATAACTTTACAGAGGCCACCCTGGCATTGGATATTACCCTGGTAAGCAAACAGGATGTATCCTGCGCGCTGGCTACTAACGGCAGTATTACGGTGGCGGGCACCGGTGGTGCTGGCGGCCTGCAGTATAGCCTTGATAATACCAACTGGCAAACAGATCCGGTGTTCAGCGGTCTGGGAGCGGGCAACTATATTATACAGGTAAGGGATGCCAATAGCTGCGGCATCTCCCTGCCGGTACAGGTAAATGCCCTGGTGCCGCTCATCAGCCTTGACAACGTGGTAAGCAACGACATTGTTTGTTTTGGTGAAAAGGGTACCATCAATATACAGGCGCATGGCGGTAATGGCGCGCTCACCAGCGAGTATTCGCTGAACGGCGGCGCGTTCCTGCCTTTTGATAATACTACGCCGCTGGCCCCCGGCACCTATAAGGTACGGGTAACGGATGCGGTGGGCTGTTCCTCTACGGAATCAGATCCCCTTACCATTACCGCGCCCGCGGCAGCATTAAAGGCTACCGTCACCACTTCTGATTTTAATGGCGTACAGATCTCCTGTTACGGACTGGCAGACGGCGTTATTGACCTGGCTGTGACGGGTGGTAACGGCGGCGCTTATACGGGATACCAATATAGTATCAATAACAGCGCTTATACGCCCAACAGTAACTATACCGGTTTAACCGCCGGTAGCTATGCCATCAAAGTAAAAGATGGCCGCGGTTGTATCATAACGGATAATGTGGAGTTGAAACAGGCAGCCGCTCCGCTGGCGCTCACTGTTACTAAGGTAGATGATCTGCTCTGTGGCGCTAATCCCACCGGTAAGATCAGCGTGGAGGCAAGCGGTGGCCGGGTGCCGTATACCTACTCAATCAATAACGGCGGCTGGGCCAACCAGCCCCAGTTTGAGGCATTATCAGCCGGCAACTACAAGCTGCAGGTATTGGACCTCAATGGTTGTATAGCCGGCAATACCGCTGCCATTAAAGCCCTGTTGCCTGCCATTGCGGTAACTACAGATATTACGCCGGTAAACTGTTTTGGCGAGACCAACGGCGCACTTAAAGTAAATGTGACCGGCGGCGATGGCAACTATAATTACCAATGGACCACGCCGGGCATTACCGGCCCTAACCCTCAGCGGCTGCGCGCCGGCGGGTATACCGTTAAAGTAACCGATGGTACCGGTTGTGGGGATTCCTATACCTACCAGGTAGAGCAGCCGGACCTGCTTACCCTGCAAACTACGGCCCCTGCCATCTGCGACGGTGTTAGCGATGGCGCTATTAATGCGGCGGTAGAAGGTGGTACCACCCCTTACCAGTATATGCTGAACGAAGGGGTTTGGCAGGGCAGTGGCAGCTTTGAGCACCTGGATGCCGGCGACTATAAAGTAACCGTGCAGGATGCCAATGGCTGTACCATCAGCAAAGACCTGACCATTCAAAAGAACAATGTAAAACCATATGTGAACTTCCTGGTAGCCACCCGTAAGAACGCAACGGATACACTGGTTATAAAAGATATCAGCCTGCCTGCGCCGGATAATATCACCTGGACCTACGCTCCGGAAGCTACTTTCCTGGGCATGGACGGCAGTACCCCGCTTATTAAGTTCTCAGCAGCCGGTACTTATTGGATCCGGATGGAAGCCCTTTTTGGCGGTTGTACCTATACGCTGCAGAAAGAGGTCTCCATTAGTCCGTATGATCCTATTGCAGGCCCGGGTTATTCTATGCCGGTACATGTGATCGATACGGTTACGCTGTCGCCCAATCCCAACAACGGCAATTTCCGTTTCAGGATCAAGCTGAACAGATCGCAGCAGGTAGTGGTATATGTGATAGATGTGAACGGCGCCCGTGCTGCTATCAAACAGTATTCGCCCGGCGTGCAGATAGATGACCAGTTTGCGCTGGGTAATGTGATCCCGGGCGCCTATATATTAAGAGTAATTGCAGAAAACGAAAGCCGGGACGTGCGGTTTATTATCACGAGATAAAAGAATTGAAGAAAAACATGAACCGGTACCTATCCTATGCCATATTAAGCTTTTTAATGCTCACAGCTGCGCCCAATGCCTGGTCACAGGCGCTGGACCAGCTGGGCGTAAAAAAAGGCGTTTCCATGAGCGGATCCATTAACGCCAGCGCCACGGCCTATACCGCCAGCGGTATTGAAAGCCGGCGCGATCCGCTGGCCTGGTATCTCAATGGTAATATCAACATCAACCTGTTTGGGTATGATATGCCTTTTTCCTTTAACTACAGCAACCAGGGGCGTAACTACTCACAGCCGTTTAACCAGTTCCGTTTTGCGCCTTCCTATAAATGGGCCAGGGCTTATTTTGGCACTACCAGCATGCAGTTCAGCAATTATACGCTGGCCGGTCATATGTTTGATGGGGTAGGGCTGGAGCTGAGCCCTGGTAAATGGCGCATCTCCGCCATGTATGGCACCTTGCTGAAAGCGGTGCCTTTTGACGTGCTGAGCCCGGAAAGTTATAGCCGTGCGGCCTTTGAACGCAAAGGGGAGGGTATTAAGCTGGGTTATGAGGATAACGGTAACGCCTACAGCATTTCCCTGTTCCATGCCAAAGACAATGCAGCCTCTGTTCCCTATATACCGGATGACGCCACCCTTACGCCCAGGGAAAACCTGGCCGTGGCGTTTAATGTGCGCCAGACCCTTATAGGCCGGGTGTTTGTAGATATGGAATATTCCATTTCCGCCCTTAACCGCGATGTACGGGCAGAGAAGGATAATTTCGACAGCACCCGGGGCACCTCCAACCTGCTGGGCAAACTGCTGGGGCCTACCGCCACCACCCGCTATTTTGACGCCCTGCAGGCCGGCCTGGGATATACCGGCAGCTTTTATACCGTACAGCTGCGTTATGAACGGGTAGCGCCGGATTTTGTAACACTGGGCGCTTATAATGTGGTGAATGATATGCGCAATATTACGGTAGCGCCTACCGTGCAGCTGCTGGGCGGAAAGCTGAACCTCTCCGCCAATGCCGGCATGCAGGTAAATAACCTGGATGATAGCAAGACAAGCGATACCAAACGCTGGGTGGCCAATATCAATGCCGGCTTTACGCCTAACGAACATTGGGCCTTTAACGGCGGATACTCCAACTTCAGTAACTATACCCGCATACGGCCGCTGATCGATCCTTATTTTAACAACCCACTGGATACGCTTGATTTTTACCAGGTGAATAACACCTATAACGGTATGGTCATGTACCGTACCGGCACCAAAGAGCGGCAGCATGCCATCACGTTAAATACCTCTTACCAGTACGCGAGCGATAAAAGCACGGCGGCAGATGCGGTAGAGAGCCTGAGCCGTTTCTTTACGGCTAACCTTGGTTATTCCTATAACCTGCAGCCCAAGGCATTGTCCATGACAGGGGCCGTGAACTATTACAAGAACACGGCCGCAGGGTTGAATACTACGTTCATGGGCCCTGCCGTAAGCGTTAATAAACAGTACTTTGATAAAACGCTGCGTACCGGGGTAACGGCTACCTATAACGTCACAAAGGCCACTACAGAAACAGCGGGTCTGAATAGCAGCACCACCAGCTCCTTGTTCAATACGGGATTGAGCCTTAACTACTCGCCCAAGCCGCGGCAGCAAACAACCAGCACGGGAGAAGGAAAACAGGTAAAGCTATTCCCCAACCGGCACACGCATAATTTCGGCGCTACCGTTATGTGGCTTATGCGGGGCGCAGCCGCCTCACAGCCCGGTTATAATGAACTGACCACTACCATCAACTATACCTATTCGTTTTGATACCAATGTATACTTCAAGATCCGGCATGTCCTATATATTCAGATACCTGTTATGCCTGCTGTTGTTTGTAACAGTAAAACAGACCGCGCAGGCGCAGGGGCAATACCCTATAACAGCCAGTACGCAGATCATACCGCCTTACAGCGTGTATCTGCCGGATTATGCCGTGCCAGGCAGCGATAAGTTGCGCGTAATACTGGTGCAGAACGATCTTACGCAGCCCTCTTATGATATACGGCTGCAGATGACGGTAGAGAGGAATGGCGCCGTGATCATGCGCAGCGCGCCCACTTTCCGGCCCAGAGCCCTTACGCTCAGCGCCGGCGTGCCCACCATCATTGGCGGTACAGACCTGTACGATTACCTGCAAACGCAGAACATTGTATTCAGCAACGGTTTTAGCGCCAACGATTATGAGCGCACCAAATCCTTACCGGAGGGCGCTTACCGCATTAGCTTTACCGCGTTTGACTATAACCGTCCGCAGGTACAGGTAAGTAATACCGGGGCCAATATCTTCTTCTTCCAGAAGAATGACCCGCCTTTGCTGAACCTGCCCGTTTGCGGCAGCCGCGTGGAAAAACACGATCCCCAGTTCCTTACCTTTAACTGGAGCAGTCGTAATACGCCCAGCCCTTTTGCAAACAGCGCTACGGAATATGTTTTCTCTCTTTATGAAATAAAACCTAAAGGCAGCAATGCGGATTATATCCTCCGCAGCGCGCGCCCTTTATATACTACCGTTACAGAAAGCAATACCATTGTCTATGGGCCCGGTGAGCCTGCGCTTATAGACAGCATGGAATACGTATGGGCAGTGCAGGCCCGTGATAAAAGCGGCCGTGACCTGTTCAGTAACCAGGGCCTTAGCCAGAGCTGTAAGTTCACCTACCTGGGTACCAATCCCTTTACCGCCAACAATATTGGCAAGCCCAAATTCTACGGCAAAGCCACCGGCGAACGTACCGTACACCTTTACTGGCCGCTGGCGCCGGAGAACGTGTTCTACGATGTAGAATCCTACCGGATCCAATACCGCGCGGCTAAGAAAGACGGCGTAGAGTTTGACTGGCATACGGAAGAAAAACAGCGCGATACCGTCCTGGACCTCAACAGCCTGGAACCGGGCCGCACTTATGAAGCCCAGCTGCAATGGAAAGTAGCCGGCGTATACGGCCCCCTTAGCGAGCTGGTAAAAGTGACGACAGATTCCGCCCGCGCATTTGACTGTAACGATGGCGGCCCTACGCCGCCGGCAGCCAATGCAAAACCCCTGGCCAGCGCCAGCATAGGTAATATTGTAAAGAATGGTTTCTTTGATGTAATACTTACGGAGGTTAGCGGCGCTAACGGCGTATTCAGCGGCAAGGGCCGTATTATCACTCCCGGCTTTGGTATTGGCCTGTCCCTCACCTTTAACAAGATCACCATCAACGAAAACATGGTGATGACAAAAGGAGAGATGCAGGCCGTAACACAGGGCATCGATAAATTTACCAGCGACGCCGTAAAAGAGGAGCGTGGCGGTAATGATGTAGGCCAGGTGAAAACCGGCGATATCGTGCCGGATATTAAAACGAACCTCCACATCTTTAGCCCGCAGCAGATAAAAGTAGATACCGCGGCTGGTACCATCACCCTCACAGATAAAGACGGTAACCCACAGGAAGTGTTCAACTACCAGGACAAGGGCAAAACCCTGCCCATGGTAGTAGAAGATGCGGATGGTAACCTCTATAACATAGACAAGAACGGCCATGTAACAGCCGCAGGCGCCCGTAATCATGACCTGGCCGGCAATACCGCCGCCCTGGCTGCGCTGGATACGCTGCGCCTGGATAAGGGCATGGTAAGTTTTGCCGCCGGTACCGGTAACAAATACGCCTTTGACGCGTGGAAAGACAGCTATGCCGGTAAACCGGTGCTGGACTCCAGCTACGAAAAACTAGCCGACGGCAAATACCGCGTAAGCGCCAAGGCCATAACGCCCGGCGTGCAGGAAACCGTTATTGCCACCCTGCAGAATGCCGCTTCAGATCTGGCGGCTAAGATCAGCTTTGTAAGTGGTAAAGGCATTAGCTATCCTGTTGAAAGGAAGGGTAACAGCTATACGGTCACTATTACCGGCGGCCCTGCGGGCGATGCGCAGGAAGTATATGCCGTATACCAGGATAGCAGCAAATACAAAAGCCTGGGTAAACTGCTGGTAGCCAGTTACGCGCCCTTACAACATAAAGTGGTATTGATCCCGGTTGGCGGCGCCACCGTGCCGGAGCAGGAGATCTTAAGCAAGCTGCAACAAGCCTATAATACAATAGCCGTTGATTATAGTGTAATCACCGATAACAGCTTCCGCGGTGATACCAGCTGGGACCTGGATCATAATCAAATACTGCAGGATACAAAGAGTGCTTTCCTGAGCAATAATTTCACCGGCGAGGAAAAGGCCATGAAACAGGCTTACAGCAAAGGCCGCAGCCTGGATGATGATGCGGTATACCTGTTCCTGGTGAATGAAGCGGCTTTGAAGGATGGGGACCTGTTGGGTAAGATGCCGCGCCAGAGCCAGTTTGGGCTCATCTTTACAAAAGGCGCGGCGGCAGCGGATATAGGCCGTACGGTAGCGCATGAGACGGGGCACGGCGCGTACACGTTGGAACATACGTTCAGCGCAGGGATAGGTTTGGCTAAGGGGAGCACCGATAATCTCATGGATTATAACGATGGCTATGGGTTGTTGAAGTATCAATGGGATGTGGTGCATGACCCGGGGAATGTGTGGGGCGTGTTTGAGGGGGATGGAGAATCGCAAAGCCAAACGGTAAAAAGCCTGCCCGCCAGCTTCCTGGATAAGGATAATACCTGGACCTTTGTGACCTATGCGGGCCAATACATTTGCCTGCCTAAAGAAGCCAGCAACTTTATTTTCCATTTTGGCATTACCGATTTCAGAGGTACCCATAACCTGACCACCGGCGTACTGCAGGGATTTGAATGGAAGGGTGAAAAGTACAGCGCGGCCATTAACGGTAGTGTGCTTTATAAGAATGCGGCTGGCGTTGTATACGAAAATAAGGTGGATGCGAAACAGCTGGAAGGCGTGATCATGGCCCTTCCCTGTGAAAACTCGCTGGTGGCCTATAAGCTGGCCGCGCCTGGTCTTACGCAATATGATCCCAAAGTATCGTTTGCCGCTAAGAATGAGATAGATTTCCCGGTACAGCCTTTCTCCGCTGCTAATACTGTATTGAAGGATGCAAACGGCAAACAGCTGTCCTATAAGCTCAATGTTCAAAGCGTAGACTGCCAGTGGTGCTATGATGAAACGGTGGCAAGTATGGCCTCCGGCTATTGTGCAAAACCTTCGCTGATCTATATCTCCAAAATTGCGCAGATAAGAAAAGCCTTCCCGGCATATTTCTCGGCATTCACCTCCGTGAAGGACGATTGGGCTAAACCGGAAAAGCTGGTTCAGGGAGAAAGAGGTACGATCACGGACAGGGTATCAAACGGGATCTGGGGCGCGAAAATAGACGGTGAGGCCGATGGCCGCCTGGCAGGTTACTATGATAACGAAGCGCAGCAACCGCTGTTCTTCCGGGAAATGCTTACGGACCTGTCTGATTACGTTACTGCGCATAATGCGGATGACAAGAGCTTCTTTGATACGCTTACTGTGCGCTGTAGTGTGACACTGGTAGAGAAAGCGGTCGCAAATATATCAGACTACGATTGCCAGACGCTGGCATGGGACAGGAGAAATGTGGCGCTGGAAGTGTTGATAAAAGACATCGAACCGGGTAAATTCAATGGCGGCCATGCGGGCTCGATCTATAAGCTCATGGCGCAAATGGATAGCACGCAGGCAGAAAGCCTGTTGGCTACCTTCCACGATAGTGCTTACCTGGAGATACTGGATAAAGAATTTGCAGGCGGGCACGGGCTTCTTTACAGCGATTTCTTCAATACGCTGATCAGTTACCTGCAAAGCAACAGCCAGGTAAAAGATCATGCGGTGGAGGACGGAAATGTATTCAATTACATTTCCCAGGACTCCTGGCTGGATAATATACTAAATAGGCAGGCCTATGTGGATTACGCGCCCATGGCTATGTCCGGGAACCAGTTGCAATTCCATTACCGCAGCCGCTTTGCCAATGAGATACTACCGGATGACGATCCGGCCTACAATGGTAATGTTACCATAGACGCCTATAGCAGCGTTATACTACTGTTGCATGAAGACCTGAAGGTTAACGGTACTACCATTTATAAGAAGTCTGATTACCCGAATGGACTGAAGATCTCCGCCATGCGGTTTTACTCGCTGTATAAAGAAAGGGTAAACCAGGCGTCTGCACAGTTTACAGGCTTCTCTATCAATATCCCCTTTGTAATGTTGGGGATAGGCGAATTAAATGCTGTCAAAGGCTGGAGATGGGTATTGGCTGCGGCAGACCTGGAAGTGGCGCTGCATGGGCTATTCGAGAACACAGGAAGATACAGGGAGATACGCGATAAATATCCTGCTACCCATAAATATCTCGATGCGTGGTCCGCAGCCAACAAGTACTATTGTGTAGCCCGTATTACACAGGTAGTGGGCGAAGCAGTGTACAAAGCCTTTAAACCGGTAGCAGCGGAAGCCGCGGCGCTGGAGGCGGATGCCACTGTTCCGCAGGCGGTGAAGGACGAGCTGCAGCTGGATGAGGTGTTGGCAAGGTCCAAGGCATTTGAGGAAGTGGTAGCAGGGTCTAAAAGGGTGGACTACACGCTGGATGAGTTTATTGCAACCTTTGACAGTAAGGGCGTAGTGCCGAGAGAGATTTCTGAAGAAGCTTATCAGCTGTTCAATGCACGGAAATCCGCAGAGCTGGAGAAGCTGTTCAAGGCGCATGATCTCAACGGGGGCTGGCCTCCGGGATATGGCGGTTATAATTTTAAAGAGGTAGATCTGCTTCCCGGATCAGTATATGACCGCTACCAGGAAACAGTGAGGATCGTGAATGGTAAGCCGTTGCTTACCGGTAGATTCACCTCGCCGGTATTAAACGGCCAGCCGTTCAGTTACGAAGCGCGCGCCTTAAAAGGCATGGAGAAGGATTATGATCTGTATATACGGATCACGATCAAAAAGAAACTGCCATTCAAAGGCGAAGATGCTGACATTATCCCCTGGCACGGTTGGGAGGGCGGCGGCGTCCAAACACGCTTTAAGTTCCCATCTGACGGATCCTGGGATTGGGAAAAACTGGAAGCGGATGGATATATAGAGATAGAATATGTAAAGTCTCCTTCGGGAAAACTGAAGATTGAATCCGGTAATACAGCCGTGCTGGCGGAAGCGGTACCTGATGCCGGCGCCGTGATAAAACCCGAGTACACGCTGGATGAGTTCATTGCAACCTTTGACAGTGAGGGCGTAGTGCCAAGGGATATTTGTGAGGAGGGTTATAAACTATTTAATGCGCGGAAATCCGCAGAGCTGGAGAAGCTGTTTAAAGCGCACGATCTAAATTGGGGCTGGCCTCCGGGATATGGCGGTTATAATGCAAGAGAAGTAGACCTGCTGCCCGGATCAGTATATGACCGTTACCAGGAAACAGTGAGGATCGTGAATGGTAAGCCGTTGCTTACCGGTAAGTTCACCTCGCCGGTATTAAACG
>NZ_VUOC01000004.1:0-444135 GCF_008386695.1 Chitinophaga agrisoli | reverse complement strand
TCCAAACACGCTTTAAGTTCCCCTCCGACGGAACCTGGGATTGGGAAAAACTGGAAGCGAATGGATATATAGAGATAGAATTTGTGAGCTCGCCTAAAGGAACGTTTGAGATCCTGCCGGGCAATATTTTAAGAAAGAAACCTTAACTTGATGACCATGATAGCAAAGCTGGATGAAATAATTACGGTGGAGGTCCTGACCTATCCCGGCAAGCGGGATATCTTTAAGGAGCCACAGCAGCAGCATGTGCAGATACCCGGTACCTTCCTCATGGGTGAAAAATGGTACCTGACCCATACCTGTAAACAATGCGGAAATAATGTAGAGATCAGGCAAGTGGATATTGAATATAAGGATAGCGGCTGGTTTTTTATGAGCTTTCTGTCCTGGCGTAGTATACGGGACATACAGCTGCTGGACGAAATAGGCGCTTTATTTGGATTAAACATAAGCACTGATTTTGACGGAGAGCAGCCGGGTTCTTTCCGGTACTATAGCCTCACTGGTATTTTCAAAGGCATGGCCCTTATCGCATATTACCAATGTCCGCACTGCAAAAGTCAATACCTGATGACGTTCATGCACGCCTTTGCGCAGAATGAACGAAGTGCAGAACCGGACGAGATGTATGTAGAAAAGATATACCAGGTGCGCTTTGATCATGATACGTTTATGAAGCGTGTGAAGAAATAAGATAATAAGCTGGCATTAGCCAATTTACCATCATACTTAAACAGCCATGCGGCCTCTCCCTGCCCCATGGCTGTTTTTTCTTAACACAGCCTTAATCCCCTTTCTATTTTCGTTAAAAAACTATTAACTTAGTTTTGTTAAGGATGTATCTTTATATAATATTGCAAACCAAAGCGAACAATGGAATGTCGTCAACGCATTTCCCAGCCATTATTTAGAGGAGTACAGCCAATGGTCTGACCGTATCGTCTGTGGATGAAGAACATTAGCCGTTTTTTTTTAGGCCTTTTAGTCACTTAATTTATTTTCCTGTTATGCAGAAATTTTACTCGTGGAAGTATTGCTTCCTTTTCTTGCTGTGCATGGGCGTAAGCTCCGTATTTGCGCAACGCACTATTACCGGTAAAGTGACCAGTACTGCTGACAGTACCGGCCTTCCGGGGGTTACCATCACCATGCAGGGCGCAGCAGGGGGCGCCGTTACAGACGCCACCGGCCGTTTCTCGCTGCAGGTGCCGCAAGCCGTACATGCCCTTAGCTTTTCTTATGTGGGCTACCGGCCGCAGACCTTTACCATAGGCGACCAGGCCAATATCAGCGTGGCCCTGGAAGTTGCCAGCAAAGGCCTTAATGAGGTGCTGGTAGTGGGTTATGGTACCCAAACCCGTAAGGATGCTACGGGCACCATCTCCTCCATTAAAGGGGCCGATATCAAGAACCTGCCCGTGAGCGACGCAGCGCAGGCCCTGCAGGGACGCGCCAGCGGCGTGGATATCGTACGCTCTGACGGATCGCCGGGCACACAGCCTAATATCCGTATCCGCGGTACGGGCACCATTAATGATGCAGAACCGCTGATCGTAATTGATGGGGTGCCCGCCGGCAACATCAACGATGTAAACCCCAATGATATCGCCTCCATGGAAGTATTGAAGGATGCATCATCCTCCGCAATCTATGGTACCCGCGCGGCCAACGGTGTGATCATCATCACCACCAAAAGAGGCAACTATGGGGAGAAACTCCGCACTTCTGTGAACGTGTACCGCGGCGTTTCCAACAGCATACGTAATATTCCCATGCTTACCGCGCCAGACCTGGTAATGCTGAAAAAGGAACGTTATACAAATGATGGCGCAGCCATTGATCCTATCTGGCAGGACCCGTTCTACGCCACCCAGCGTACAGACTGGCAGAAGGCCATCCTGCGCTCCGGCCAGGTGACCAATGCTGATGTGAGCGTGCGTGGCGGTAATGCCAGCTCCAACTACATGCTTAGCGGCGGTTATTATGATGAAAAAGGGATCGTGGAGAATACTACGTTTAAAAGATATTCTGTGCGCATCAACTCAGAGCATAAACTGGGTAAACGGTTGAAGATAGGCGAGAACATCCAGATGACCTACAAACAAAGCTGGGGCCTGGATACCTATTCTTCCCAGACAGGCCTGCTCTTCAGCGCCCTGCGTTTTAACCCGGCTATACCGGTGCATAATCCTGATGGCAGCTACGGCTCTTCCAAAGCCAGCAACCAGCTGGGCGATATCAATAACCCGGTGTTCACCGCGGAGACCAGCGATGGCTGGAATAAGAACTACCGGCTGTTAGGTAGCGTATATGCAGAGGTGGAGATCCTGGACGGGCTTACCCTGCGCGGTAACTACGGCTTTGACGGCAGCATCCTCAATCAGCAAAGCTTTTCGCCCAAGGTGCTGGATCAGACCCGTACGAGCGACCATGCCACCCTATGGGACCGCAGCGAGAGCAATAAATCAGAGCTGGGAGAGGTGTTCCTTACTTATAATAAGACCTTCTCACAAAAGCATCATATCAACCTGACAGGCGGTTATTCCGTACAGACCTTTAACGGTTATTTCTTCCGTGCAGAAGGCTGGGGCCTGAATGATGAATCAACGGATCAGCGCGTACTGGATAATGTCAACGACTATCACGCCCTTAACGGCAATTTCCTGCCGCAAAGCGCACTGGCTTCCGGTTTCGTAAGGGGCTTCTATAGCTTTAAAGACAGATACCTGGTAACGCTGACCTTCCGTGCAGATGGTTCCTCCAATTTCCCGGAAGGTAACCGCTGGGGCAAGTTCCCCGCCTTCTCCCTGGGCTGGCGCGCCTCTGACGAGCCGTTCTTTAAGCAGATGGTGAATGAAGACCTGTTCAGCAACCTGAAAATTACCGGTGGCTGGGGCCAGCTGGGTAACCAGAAAGTGGATGCGTTCCAATACCTGGCGCCTATTTCCCGCGACCGCCGCTATTCCTTTGGCGACAACCCTTTCACCGGCGTATGGAACTCCCGCCTGGCCAACCCGGATATTACCTGGGAAAAAGCAGAGATGACCAATATCAGCGGCGAGTTTGGCTTTTTCAAGAACAAGCTGAACGCGGTGATCACCTGGTTTAATAAAAATACCCGCGACATGCTGGTGCCTGCCCCCGCGCTGGATATACACGGTACTGCCGGTATCCCGGACCGTAATATTGGCGAGCTGAATAACCGCGGCTGGGAATTTGAATTAAGCTACCAGGGCGGCAGCAAGGACTTTAGCTATAATATTGGCGCCAATGCTTCCTTTATAAAGAATAAGATCACGAAGCTGTACGATAAGGATTCCTACATAGGCGCTTCTTTATACGGCCGTCAGGGCGCGGAGATCTCCCGTACCTATGAAGGACAGCCCCTGGCTTCCTTCTATGGCTGGAAGACCGGTGGTATTTACCAGAACCAGGCGCAGATAGACAACGATCCTAATATTGCCAATGATCCGCGTAAGGCCAGCATTAAACCCGGCGACGTGATCTTCCTGGATGTAAGCGGTCCTGATGATAAACGCGATGGTATCATAGATGAAGACGACCGTACCTTCCTGGGCAGCCCCAATCCTAAAATGACCTACGGTATCCAGGCAGGCGCCGCCTATAAAGGCTTTGATCTGAACCTGTCCTTCTCCGGCGTAGCAGGTGTACAGCTCTATAACGCAGACAAGATGCAGGGCATGGACCCCATCTATCCTTACAACATGTATGCAGATGCGCTGAACCGATGGCATGGCGAAGGTACCAGCAACTCCGTACCGCGTATGACGGCAGATGTATCTAACCAGAACCTGCGCGTATCTGACCGTTTTGTAGAAAGCGGCAACTATTTCACATTGCGTAACATCTCCCTGGGTTATACCATCCCTGCTAAAGTATGGGGCCGCACCGGCGTATCTGACCTGAGGATCTATGTAGCCGCGCAGAACCTGTTCATCATCACCAACTACAGCGGCCTTACGCCTATGCTGGGTTACAATGGTAATGTGAACGATGGTAACCTGCAGCGCGGTGTGGATGTAGCCGCTTACCCGCAGGCCAGGAGCTTCACCTTTGGCGGAACGATCAATTTTTAATAAGGATTAAATGATGATTACTATGCAACGGATAATATATATATGCACAGCCGCCTTTCTGTTACTCTCCGCCTGTAATGTGCTGGATGTAAAACCTAAAGGCAATTATACCACCGGCAACTACTGGCGTAACCAGAGCGATGCGCTGGATGGTATTACCGGTATCTACAATATCCTGCTGGAAGAGGATTACACCGGCTTTAATGAGTTCGTGTTCGACAACTGTTCTGATGACCAGATCAGGGGCGGCGACCACGATTATGACCAGGTGATAGAGGAGTTTAAATACGATCCCTCCACCTATTCCGTAAGGGTAGGCTGGCGCTGGAAATATGAGACCATTAACCGCGCTAATAATGCGCTGATCTACATCCCTAAGATCTCGGATATTGAAGACGGTATCAAGAACCGCTGCCTGGGCGAAGCGCATTTTTTCCGCGCCTTTGCATACTGGCGCCTGCTGCTGGTGTATGGCGAAGCGCCTATTGTTACAGAGCAGGATGTACTGGACGGCAATTATGATAAACCCAAGGTAAGCGAGGAAGAGCTGCGCACGCAGATAGAGGCAGACCTGCTGCAGGCGGCTGACCTGCTGCCGGAAAGTTATGAAGCGGCAGACAAAGGCCGGGTGAGCAAAGGCACTGCCTGGGGCCTGCTGTGTAAGCTGTATATGAACTGGGCAAAGCTGGATAAGGCCATTGAGTTTGGCACCAAAGTGACCACCAATGCCAATTACGCGCTGGCGCCCAATTATGCGGATAATTTCTCCGTAGCTACCGGCAACAATTCAGAAATGCTGCTGGCCGTGCAAACAGTGGATGGCTGGGGTTATTCTGATTTTATCACCTATCACGCGCCACGCGCATGGGGTGGCTGGAGCTTCTTTTACCCTGTAAAAGGCCTGGTTGATGAGTTTGAGGCCAACGATCCGCGCGCAGCCGTGTGTTTTATGGGCCCCGGCGATAAGATAAACATAGGTACGGAAATGGCTACTTACACCGCGGACCTTTCCACTACCGGCCGCCACTACAAGAAGTTCTGCAGCTGGAAATCTACCGGTGGCCTGAACTACTCCCTTAAAACGCCGTTGATGCGCTCCGCGGATATTTACCTGCTGGTAGCGGAAGCAAAGATCCGCAGCAATGGCCCTGGCGCCGGCGATGCAGAGATCAATGCGGTGCGCAGGCGCGCATCTGCCGCTTTAACGCCGGTAACAGGCGCAGGCATGCCCCAGCTGATGCATGAGCGGAGGGTAGAGCTGTGCGGCGAGAACGAGCGCCACCAGGACCTGATCCGCTGGGATAAAGCCAAGCTGATAGATATCACCACTTATTATAACAAACCCAAACTGGCATATGATGGCAGCGTAGTGGAACCGGCCCGCACCTTTGTGCGCCCTAAACACTACTATTTCCCCATTCCCCAGCAGGAGATTGACAGGAGCAAAGGCATACTTGTACAGAATCCTAACTATTAGTATAAAGGTTGAACGTTGATAAAAGGAGTCCCCCGCTCCCGGTTTTCCGGGGCGGGGGTTTTTCATTTAGGGTCGTTTATAGGGTTATTCAGTTTTATATATTTTGTAATATGAAAAAAATATTAATATATTGCGCCCGATTTGATAAGATTAGCATGGTGCAAGCGTAATAGAGCAGTCCCCCTATGAATAAACCTTATTTGTGAACACAACGTTACTATCCTGTTTTAAAGGCACTGTATGTTTTTTAACCTTGGCGTGTATATCCCTCACCGTGCGTGCGCAACAGTTGGATGCGATTGGCAGGGAACAACCTCTCAAAGTGAACGGAGGGCTTAGCCTGGAACAGATCGCCTACACATCATCCGGTTTGTCCGAAGGGCGCCGTGATCCCTACAACTTTTTCCTTTCCGGCAACCTGGATATTAATATCTATGGTTGGTCAGTGCCATTCAGCTTTAATTATTCTAATCAAAGCAGGGTAACATTTCAGCAGCCGTTTAATCAATACGGTTTAACGCCTACCTATAAATGGATCACCGGCCACCTGGGGTACAGCAGCATGAATTTTTCCAGCTATACGCTGGCGGGACATCTGTTCAATGGCGTAGGGGTGGACCTGGCGCCGCCTGGTAATTTTAAATTCAGCGCTATGTATGGCCGCCTGCAAAAGGGGGTAGAGGCAGATACGCTGCACCCGGATATAGAACCGGCCTACCAGCGCATGGGATATGGTTTTAAAGCTACTTATGCCCGGCAAAAGGATAATATTGACCTGATCCTGTTCAGCGCCAAAGACGATCCTAATTCCATTATGCCATTACCGGCTGATGCGGCCATCACGCCCATGGAGAATGTGGCGCTGGGTCTTAACGTTACCAAACAACTGTTTACCCGCCTGCTTTTTCACGCGGAAATAGGATTGAGCCTGCTTACCCGTGATACACGCGCAGGCGCAGACAGCATGCCGCACGGCAAACTGCCCTCGCTGGGGCTTATCAGCAAGAACAGCTCCACTGCGCAATACTATGCCTATAAGACCAGCATAGCCTACGGTGGCCGCTGGTATACCTTTGGCATAGGCTATGAATGGGTAGCGCCGGAATACCAGACGCTGGGCGCTTATTATTTTACCAATGATTTTGAGAACATTACCGGCAACCTGCAGCTGCGCTTTTTAAAAGACCGTCTTACAACGGCTATTAATGCGGGCGTGCAGCGTAATAACCTGGAGAATAATAAGCTGAGCACCATGCACCGCTGGGTAGGCGCGTTGAACATGACCTATGCCGCCAGTAAAAAAATGAACCTCAACTTTTCCTATTCCAATTTCCAGTCCTATGTAAACATCCGGTCTGATTTTGATTACCTGAACCGGCTTACGCCCTATGATAACCTGGACACCCTTAACTATACACAGATCACTTCCAATGCTACATTGGGCGCCAATTACCGGTTATCCCAAAGTAAGGAAAGGATGCAGATGCTGATGTGTAACGTGTCTTACATGCGCTCTGCAGATAAACAGGGCGGCGTAACCCAGTCCAGCGGGGCTACTTTGTATAATCTGAATACATCGTATAGCCTGCAGCTGGTCCCCAGGGACCTCTCTTTTACACTGGGCGCAAATGTGAACGCCAACAATTCCGCAGACTTTAATACGCTTACCCTGGGCCCTACGCTGGGACTTAATAAGATGTTGCTGGATAAGAAACTGCGCACCTCTGGCAGCGTGTCCTGGAATGGCAGCTATACCAACGGGGAATCTACCGCGCGTATACTCACCGCGCGGGTATCCGGCGCATACACTATCCATAAGGCGCACAGCTTTAACCTGAGCCTGGTAGGCCTTAACCGGAGCTCCCAACGGTCGGCTACTATCTCAGAGCTGACCACCACACTGGGTTATAACTATAATTTTTAAAGCAAACAGCTATAACGTTGTTGTACAAACGCATAAAACATATTATCCTGCTCATTTGCTGCGGCCTCTGTTGTTTTACAACAGCGCTGCGGGCACAGGTCAACTATCCCGTGGTAGCCACTGTGCAGCTAAACCCGCCCTACAGCCTGTATCTCTCAGACTATGCGGCGCCCGATGTGCAGCGTATGCAGGTAACCCTGCTGATGAAAGACCTTACGGAAACGAATTACAAATGCCGCCTGCGCCTTACTATAGAAGGTTTTGGCACTACGCTGCAAAGTAAGGCCAGTTTTTATACGCCGCCCATCCTGTTAAACGGCGGAGAAATGTTAACGCTGAGCGGGGCAGACCTGGCGCCTTATTTTAACCCAAAGAACCTGCTGGTGCAGGGCCTGGATAATAGCGAGTTTTCGAAGAATGGCGGTAAGCTGCCGGAGGGGATCTATAAGTTCACCATAGAGGTATTGGACTATACGCGCAATAATGTGATCTCCAATGCCGGAAATGCGGTGGTCTCTACTTTCCTGGATTATCCCCCCATCATTAACCTGCCCATTGCCAATACAAAAGTAGAGGCGCTGAACCCGCAGAACATCATATTCCAGTGGATGCCCCGGCATACAGGGTCTTTTAACGCCGCTTTTAACGTGGTATATAAATTCCGCCTGGTGCCGCTGATACCGGCAGACCGTAATCCTAATGACGCCCTGCGCACCACCCGCCCGTTGCTGGAAACCACAACGCCGCAGACCGTGCTGGTATATGGCCCCGGAGAGCCCGCGCTTACGCCGGGCAATAACTATGCGGTGCAGGTGCAGGCCATTGAGCTGGATGGCAAGGATATGTTCATTAACGATGGGTATAGCGAGGCGGTGCCCTTCACCTACGGCGAAAAATGCAGCGTACCGCAGAATGTGGTGGCTGCCGTGGCCAGCCGCAATAGCCTCAAACTTACGTGGATGGGGGCGCCGTCACAGCAGGCATTCTCCGTACGCTATCGTGAAGCGGGGGATACCCCCTCCCAATGGTATGAGGAAGAGGCTTTTGTGCCGCAGCTGACCATTAGCGGCCTGAAAGCCGGTGAACAGTATGAATACCAGGTTAAAGGACAGTGTATCTGGGGGTATGGAGATTATACGCCTTCGCAAACCTTTACCATGCCGGATGCGGAAATGGATAAAGGTGATTTTGTCTGCGGTAGTTCCGGTGGCGCCAACGGTATCAGCAACCGGGACAACATACCACAGCTGCACGAAGGCGATACCATTACCGCCGGTGATTTTAAAGTGGTGGTGAGCAAGGTAAGCGGCGCTGAAGGGGCCTTTACCGGTACCGGTGAAGTGCTGGTGCCATTCCTGCAATTCCTGTCCCTGACGGTGAGCTTTAATAACATACATGTAAATACGGATCATCAGCTTTATGATGGCGTGATAGAAATACTCCAGGACGATCCCGGTAAAGTATCCGCAGACCTGAAAGAAACGCTGACCGAAATGCTGGACAATATCAGCAATGACCTGCAGCAAACAGATCTTGCCAGCCTGCAAAAGCTGGATGCCGCCGGGTTGCTGACAGAGATCGATAAAATGAAGGATTGGAGCGAGCTGGATGCTACTACCAAAGAAGACATGGATAAGCTGAAAGACTTGCTGGAACAGGTAAGGCAAGTACAGCAGGATAATAACATGCAGCCGGAGGAAAAAGCTTCCCTGGCGGAACGCCTTGGGAAGGATATTAAGGCGGTGGTAGATAAAATGAAACAGGACCTGCAGGCGCTGGGCGAGATCCTGAAAGAGCTGCTGGGCATATTCAGGAAAGCGGTAGTTAAGCTGAAGGATGACTATCCTGATAGCCATATGCAGGAGCTCACAGCGGATTATGACGAGAAGAAGCGCGCACTGGATAAACTGATCGCAGATAATAACGCTGCTGTAGGCATTGGCCAGGGTAGCGGTGGGGATATAGAGAGCGTAACGGCCGTGGAGGACTGGGAAGACAGCGGCGGCATTTCCATACCGCAGGAAATGAAGGACTATGCGGCTGCCGCAGACGACCTGGAGCCTGGCGTGATAGCGCAGATCCTGGAAAAAAGCAGCGATGCGGATGCTAAGCGGGTAACAGACCAGCTGAAGGTGAACGAGCAATCATTCAAAGACTTTTTGAATCAACAAAAAACCGATAAAAAAGACGAATCTGATACGGTGGATAAGGTAAAAGCGGCGCTTGCGGATTGGATCAGGTCTGTCATCGAAAAATTATGATAGCATGAGGAAAAGACTCCTACTCTTCATTATAACATGGTGCTGTCATTTGGGCCTGGCCAATGCGGGATCAAAGACCGTGGCAGATGATGATATCCGTGAAAAGGTCGTACAGGAAGGCGTTGCCGCGCTGAATAAAATGATCCGGGAGAACCGGGAGCACACACTGGCCGGCGAGCGCTTTAAGAACAGGTATGTGCTGGTGCTGGATGGCAACGGTAAATATATAGAGCAGAAAAACGTGGCAGCCGGCGGCATTGTATACCCGCCTATATTCAGCGAAACAGAGGAAGCGGCCATTAATACGCGTCTGCAGCTGATCAACACCAGTGAGGATTTTGGTGAATTTGTGGTGGTCGTAAACAGCTGGGTGGTAGACCTGAAGAAGAAGATCACGAAAGATGCCACTATCAATGACGTGCTGGACCTGAAACCTTATACCAATGAAGACCTTAAGATAAAGGTAGCGGATGCGGTAAAAGACCTGGGAAAAGATATCCTGTTAAGGTCAGAGCTCTATGGCTTTAAAACGAAGGTCGCTATTGTATACGGGCGGGAGATCTGTTACCTGGGTAAAGACAAGTTCCAGTCTTTTGCAGTTAGTAAATCCTATGCCGCCGGCCTGGGTGAAGGCGTGCTGGCCGAGATAAATGCCTCCATTAAGGGAAGGCTGCCGTCGATGGGGAAACCTCTTCAATATTTGTTGGCCTTACCCAATGAACTATATGGAGCGTACCTGTTAAAGAAAGATGCCCAAAGCAAGCTGAAGCTGGATTATGAGTTTACCCCAAAGGCGAACAGTCATTTTGACCAGCTGCAGAAAAGAATAGGCCCTGATAAATGTGAAAACTGCCCTGCGCCTGATAATCCGTCTACGCAGGTGTTCGATTACTCCAACATCTTAACACCGGAAGAAAAAGCGAAGATGGCCGCCAAACTGGCGGTGATCTCCCAAAGGACCAGCAAGTACACTACCAGGCTTTATATTACCGATTACCAGAATCCGCCGGAGATACTCAACGCCGTAAAGGATTATGTAGCGAATCCTGCGGCCAATGATATTATCCTGTGGGTGCATTTTAACGAGGATAAGAAGATCCAGCTGAAAGCCGGCTACGGAAAAAACGTGCCCAACCAGCAATACACCAATTCCTTCCTGAAATTACTGCAGAAGGTATTACCGGAAGTAGCGGGGAACTTTGATCCGTTAACGGCCATGCTGGATGGCATCACCACCATGATCAACTGGCTGCAGTTGCCGGAAAGGTTCTATAACCCGGAACATTTAGACGAGACCACCGGTGAAAATGACTATAACCCCTTGTTCTACCGCACTTTCCAGGTCTCCAGTACTATAGCGCTGGACCCGGTTGCGCTGGCTTCCCTTATTAAAACGGACGCCAAATTTACCCCCTCGCAATTGGAGTTTGCCGTGGTCTGCGGCTTATGGAATGGATTTGTAGATATGTTCAGCGGCTTACCCCAACCATACTCCTGGGGCATAAAAATGATCCTGAACGAAGATAATGCGCGGGCGGAGTTTGTAAATAAGTGGAAGGGGATGCTAATGGATTGCGCGCAGAACCATTATGAGATCCTTTTGCCCCGCACGTTTGGGGATGGTGTTGTGCTGTGCGTATGGGATGGCCTTGTTAAACACTTCACCGAGGGCAATGCCTGCGTGATCGCCTACAAGGCAGGAGGAGCCGTGTTCCAGATCATTACTACCGTAGTGCCTTCGTCCAAACTGGGGGCGCTGGGAAAGATCAGCGATGCGCTGGAGATACTGGATCCGATGAACCTGTTTATGAAGGGCGCCGGCAAATTTGTAAAAGTGGTCGTAATGCCTACAGGCCGCCTGCTTTTTACCTGCGGGAAAGGCGTTATTGGCGCCTTGCTGCAATCAGGTAAATATTATATACAGCTGTTTGATGAAAGCCTGAACATCATTGATCCGTCAAAATGGAATATCAATACTACCGTCCTGGAGCTGCCGGACCCCGCCGGTCACCCGGTGCGCGTGCGGATGGTAGGTTCCGCCGCAGACCTGCGGAACAGCGATCTTAAAATAAAGCAGTTCGTTGCGGATGGCAAGGGCACAGAGATCACGGACGGCAATAACCGGAGGGTGGCGGTTGTAGGGAAGGAAGGCGATGATAACTCCGACATGATGGCTGTTACGGAGGATGAGAACGTCACTGCCAATACGGCTACGAATAAAGTAGTGTATAATTCAGTGGATGAGTTAGGGGCTACCTATGATCCCGGAAAGAAGGTAAGCAGCACGCTAAGAGGCGAGATCTACAACTATTACAAGAATAAAAATTGGGCCAAGCTACAGGAGATCTTCGCGGAGAATAAAATAAATGGCGGATGGCCTCCGGGCAACGGTGGATATAACGGGGAGATGGTTTACCTGAAAAAAGGCGACCTGCTTGACCGCTATCAATGGGAGCTGAAGCCAGGCCCGGATGGGAAACCGGTTTACAAAGGGGAATACTGTTCGCCGGTAAATGGCCAGCCGTATGATTATCCATCCCGGGCGCTGAAGGGAGAAGAAAACACCTATGATGCCTACTACCAGATGAAGGTATTGAAGGACTTTGATTTCCCGGTGGAGCAAGCTACTATCATACCCTGGTGGGGGCATGAAGGAGAAGGTATCCAGATCAGGTTTGAGAAACAGAAAGATGTAAAGTGGCTGGCGGAGAACGGGTATATTGAAGTTGTGCCGGTATCATCCCCGAAAGGCCAGGCTGCGGCACACACGGATGCCAATACCCATACATCTTCCGGAACAGGCAACGATGGCGCTGATAACACCCATACGAATGACGATTCGCAAGGCAGTGCTACCACTGGCGGTACGAATAAAGTGGTGTATAATTCCGTAGATGAGCTGGGCGCTACCTACGATCCGAAAAAGAAGGTGAGCAGCACGATCAGAGGCGAGATCTATAACTATTTCAAGAAGAAGAATTGGGCTAAATTACAGGAGATCTTCGCGGAGAATAAAATAAATGGTGGATGGCCTCCGGGAAATGGCGGATATGACGCAGAGATGATTTTTCTGAAAAAAGGGGATGTGCTTGACCGTTATCAATATCTGGTGGATATGAAACCAGATAACGTTACGCCGATCTACAAAGGGGAATATTGTTCGCCGGTAAATGGTGAACCGTATGATTATCCATCCAGGGCCCTGAGAGGAGAAGAAAAGAAATATACGGCATACTATCAAATAAAGGTGTTGAAGGACTTTGATTTCCGGGTAGAGCGAGCCACTATTATACCCTGGTGGGGGTACAAAGGGGAGGGGATCCAGATCAGGTTTGATCCGCAGAAGGAAGTAAAGTGGCTGACAGAGAACGGGTACATAGAGATTATACCGATATCTTCGCCTAACAATACACTAAAAATTCAAAAATGATCACTGGAAAAGCAAACGTGCATAATGTAATGGTGACGGTCTGGCCCGGAAGGAGCGATAGCTTCAAAACCAGTAGATCGTTAGCGATGAACCTGCCTGGATCTTTTAACAGCGGGGGGCAATGGCAACTGGTACATAAATGCCAGCATTGTGATGCGGATGTTACGATAGGGAACGGGGTGGGTAATACAAATTATATTGCCGGTGGCAACCTGCACATCGCCAGTTTGCCATACCAACCTCTTTTAGACCAGATAGGACAATTGTTTAACCTGGAATTGGTGAGTAATACGGACAGCAATGGAAAATTCATACACTATTATAATTATCCAAAACAAGCCCTGACATCCTGCTCATTTATTTACTATAAATGCCAGCAGTGTAACACGCAGTATCTCATGTGTTACACGGAAGTTTCCGGAAGGGAAAGACCCCCGGAACCGGATAGCATCTATATAATTGGCATCATGGAAGTAGCATTTGATGAAGCGGCTTTCATGGAAAAATTCAACAACAAGCGCTAGTAAAATAAGCAGTCGTATTCCTATACCTAATATCCTATGCACCGATCCCTATACCGCCTGTTCCTCTCGCTGCTCCTGTGCGTAACCGCCTGGAGCGCTTCCGCACAGGTAGCGGAAACGCCGCTGGAGCAGCATATCCGCGCCGTATACAAACTCATACAGGAGCGCCGGGCCAACCGTAACCTGAACCAGGAAGACCTTTACGATCAGCTTACAGATACGGCCAGTTTTAAATTGCCGGTGGGTATCGGCAATTCGGATAACGGACAGCCTCCCATCATCATAGACAGTATCCGTTTTTTACCGGATCATGCGGAGATCACCGCATTCCTGGTAGTGCAGCTGCCGGGTACAGAGCGCGAGCTGATGTTTGCTGGCCGCGGCATACCCGTTACCCGCAAAGGCGGCCTGGCAGGCACGGCCCGCCTGGAACTGGTGAATGATATACCCCTGAACCTTTTTGGCGATAGCACGACCGTGGTGGTGCAGCACGGCAAAACTTTCGCGGAATTTGACTGTAACGGTTTTAAACGCCTGGGCATTGGCGCGGATGTGGTAATGAGCCCCAAGCTGGTAACGGAGAATGCAGACGGTACCCAGAACCTGCAGAAGCGTGTAATGGCTTATTTCGAAGCGCAGGCCTCTGATCTTAATGATATTATTGCCACGGTGACCATAGACCCCTTCCAGGTAAGGGGCGTAAAGGGCGTTACTTTTGACATAGAGAGCGCCGTGATAGACCTGAGTGATCTGAATAACAGCGCCGGCATGGTATTTCCGGCAGAATACAGCCAGATCTACGGACAGGAGGATATGAACCTGTGGCGCGGCTTTTTTATAAAGGATTTTACGGTAACCCTGCCGCCGGAGATAAAGGATAACAGGCAGAAAGGCAAACGCAAAACAATTTCTGTACACAACGCGCTGATCGATGAAAAGGGTTTTAGTGGCACCATTACCGCGCCTTACCTGTTGCCGCTGGAGAATGGCGATATGGGCGGCTGGTCATTTTCCGTTGACGAGCTAACGCTTGGTTTTGTGGCCAACCAGCTGAAGTCCGGCGGATTGGGCGGCGCCATCAACGTGCCTATCACCGGCGATACCACTACTTTTATATATTCCGCCATCTTTCATCCGGGCCAGGAATATGTATTCACCGTAAAACCCCGCAAGGAGGTAAGCTTCACCATCTTCCAGGCGGCGCATGTAGAACTGGAGCCTTCCTCTTTCCTGGAAGTGGCCGTAAAGGATAGCCGTTTTATAGTAGCCGCCAACCTCACTGGTACCTTATCCATTGATGGCGGGGTGAGTGGCGGCAGCCAGCAAACGCCGCAAACGGGGCAAACGCCCCAGTCGCAGCCGGCAGCCGGGAAAACCAAGCTCTCCCTGCCACACCTGGAGTTTGAACAGTTGGTCGTTTCTACAGAAGCGCCTTATATACATTCCGGCACATTTGCATTAGTAGGCGTGCCCAGCATAACCGCTAAGCTGGGTGGTTACGATCTTACCATTGATCATATCCGCTTTGTAAAAGATGGTGATGACCGTGGCATAGGCCTGGACGTATCGCTGAACATGATGGGCGGCAATAGCGCTTTTGCGGCAAAAGCCGGCCTGGCGGTACTGGGCAATATATCTGTGGATGATAATGGCCACCATCACTACAGGTACAGCCGTACGAAAATAAGCAGCATCACCATTGATGTGGACCAGGGACCGTTTGCCCTTAAAGGCAGCCTTGAATTCTTTAACCAGGATGCTATCTACGGCGATGGCTTCCGCGGTGATATAGATGCAAAACTGAAGATCACCAGCGGCAGCAATGGATTCCATATTGTCGCTGCCGCTTTGTTTGGTACGGTAAAGGATAACCGTTACTGGTATGCGGATGTGCTGGTGGAGTTCCCCGGCGCCATCCCCATCTTCCCGCCCGTATTGGCCAAAGGTTTTGGCGGCGGCCTGTATTACGGCGTTTCGCAGCTGGGCAGCACGGAATCCTCCAGGGGATATGAGCTGGGCGCTACGCCCACCGGGGTAGTGTACAAACCAGATCCCAATGCGGGGCTGGGCATTAAGGCCTCTATCAGTTTTGCGCTGGCCAATGAAAAAACAATGAATGGCAACATTGGTTTTGAGATGGCGTTTAACCGTGGGGGCGGTTTATCCCGTATCACCTTCCGCGGGCAGTGTAATGTGATCACCGCGCCCATACCCGGCGTACTGCAGAAGATCAAGGACCAGTATCCTAAACTGCTGGAGAACGCGGCCGCCGCGGATAAAAAGCCGGGCGCGGCCAGCAGCGACGCCAGCGGCCAGATCTCCGTGAACGTTTTAATAGATTGCGATTTCGAGAATAGTTCCCTGTACGCGAATGTCAAGACATATATTAATGTAGCCGGCGGTGCGCTCAAAGGCGCCGGTCCGGACGGCCTGGCCGGCGAGGGCGTTATGTACGCCGGGCCTGATGGCTGGTACCTGCATATTGGCACCCCGGATAATCCTATTAGCTTAGACATGTTAGGGCTTGCCAGGTCGCATGCCTATTTTATGGTGGGCAAGGACCTGCCGGGCAGCCCGCCGCCACCGCCAAATGTATCAGACATACTGGGCGGAATGGATATGGATTATATGCGCGACCTCAATGCGCTGGGCAAAGGTTCTGGCTTTGCATTTGGCGCGGGGCTCGATTTCGATACCGGAGATATGACCTTCCTGATCTTCTACGCCCGCTTGGCTGCAGGCCTGGGTTTTGATGTGATGTTGAAGGATTATGGCAACCAGGTGCGTTGCGAAGGCAGCAGTGGGCCCATAGGCATCAATGGCTGGTATGCAAACGGCCAGGTGTACGCGTACTTCCAGGGCAAGATAGGGGTGAAGGTGAACCTGCTCTTTAAGAAAGGTAAATTCGATATCCTGGACATTGGCGCAGCTGCTGTGCTGCAGGCCAAGCTGCCTAATCCTACCTGGATGAGAGGTGTGGTGGGCGGCCGTTTCAGCATACTGGGCGGCCTGGTATCCGGTAACTGCCGGTTTGAAGTAACACTGGGTAAGGAATGTAAGCTGGTAAATCAAAACCTGTTTGCGGAAGCAGGCGTACAGGTAATAGGGGATGTAACGCCCGGGTCCGGCGAAGCCGATGTGGATATCTTCACCAACCCACAGCTGGTATGTAATATGCCGGTGGGTAAAACCTTCTCCATCCAGGACGATGCCAATAAAATACATAGTTTCCGGGCCCGCCTGGATTATTTTAAACTGTTGGATAATAATGGGCAGCCGGTGACCAGCACCCAGGAATGGAATAGCGACAATACGGTAATAGCCATTAAAACGCCGGATGTGCTGAACCCGCAAACCACTTTCCGCCTCAGCGCCAGAGTGGTCTTTGAAGAAAACGTTAACGGCAGCTGGACGCCTTACCTCGCAGATGGCAAGCCCTATACAGAGAACGTAGATCAACAGTTCACCACGGGAAAAGGCCCGGATGTGATCCCGGATGCCAGGATCACCTATACCTATCCTATCCGTAGACAGCTGAACTATTATAAACAGGAGACCAACCAGGCCTATATCTGGCTTACACAGGGTATGCCCTATATGTTTGATCCGGGACCGGAGTACAGGCAGGTGGCTCGTCTTACGCCGCAAGGCGGCACGCCGGTGGACTTTAATTTCACCTATAGCAGTGGCCACATCAACTTTAACATGCCGGAGGGTATCCTGAATGATAAATTATATACGCTGCAGTTTGTGAACGTACCGGTATCCAGTGATAACAGCGTAGACCGCAACGTGCAAACGCAGCAAACAAATGTGTCCAGCGGGGACGCGGGTGATCTGGCTGTACAGACCAGGTCTGCCGTAGGCTCACTGACAGAGGCTGTGGAAAAGGTATTCTACCAGCTTAATTTCCGCAGCAGCCGTTATAGCAGCTTCTCAGAAAAGATAGACCGCCTGGGTATGAGCAGCGCCTATACCTGGCCGCTGGCCAACAGCATCAGCGAGCTGGGATATGTAATGGATAATACGGAACTGTTTGATGCGCAGGAGATAGATGACCAGGGCAATAGCCAGGTGCTGCAGTTTGAAGCGCAGCTGGATGGTAATACCTGGTACCAGCAATATATCTATCCCTACGTATATGCGGGATACCCGGTATCGCCCTATATGCAGATAGACTGGAGAAACACTGCCGCCATGGGCCTGCCGCCGGTGAAGGCCATTTACCTGCGTCAGCAGCCAAAAGCGCTGGTGCTGGATACTACTGGTACAGGGCAGTTTACCGGTCGCAGCACCTTTGTGTACAATCTGCCATATTACATGGCCTGGGATTACCAGAATATGCAGAGCAAAGTGGTGAATGCGCTGCTGCCGCCTTTGCAGCTGCAGTTGTCAGATGTGCAGAAGCAGATCGTCACTACGCCCTTCAAACCTATTACAACAGGTACCTACCGGTTTAACATAAAATATGTATTACCGGGTACCAATACTACGACATCCGTAAAAACAGTAACAATAGAAAACACGCCGGGCATGTAACCGGTATACCTATGAAGTACAGGAACCGTATATGGATAGTTTTATGTTTTGCCGGCATCCTTTTGTGGCAGGCGCCTTTGCAAGCGCAACAAAAGACGGAGCCGCCTAATATAGCTGTTATTGCCCGGCCCCGCCAGGATTCCATCCTGCTGCGGTGGGCCCCCGCTACGCCCATGCTCTGGAAAATGGCTAACCAGTATGGCTATACTATAAAACGTTATACCATCCTGCGTAAGGGTCAGTTATTGCCAGTGCCGGAAGAAACCTTGCTCACTACCCGCCCGCTGAAACCGCTGCCGTTGCCCGCCTGGGAAGGGGTAGTTAAAAAACAGGAGAAATATGGGGCCATTGCAGCACAGGCTTTATATGGAGAAGGGTTTGAGGTAAGCGCACCCCAACAGCATAAAGGCCGCGATATCATGTCTATTTACCACCAGGCGCAGGAACTGGAAGCCCGGCACAGCTTTATGCTGCTGTCTGCGGATCTGTCTTTTGAAGTAGCCTGTGCGGCCGGTTTAGGCTATGTAGACAAGCAGGTGCGCCCGGATGAAAAATACCTTTACCGCATTTTTATCACCGGCACGCCGCCGGAGATAAAACGGGATACCGGTTTTGTATTTACCGGTTATGCGGACGCCGCGCCGGCGCCAGCGCCGCATGGGCTGGAAGCGCAGGCCGTTAAAACGGCTGTATTGCTTAGCTGGGATAAAACCATGTATGAGCGCCTGTTTGTGGGTTATATAATAGAGCGCTCAGAGAATGGCGGGGCTACTTATCATGCCATTAACCAGGAGCCGGTGATCAACACCAGCAGCGCGGCAGACACAGGCCGCCAGCAGCGCTTTTTCCGGGTAGATACGGTACAGCTGGAGCAACCCCTGGTATACCGCATCCGTGGCATCACTTCTTTTGGGGAGCTGAGCCCGCCTTCTGATACGGTACACATTACGGTAGCAGAAGAATTACAGGCGCGGCCTTCCATTACCGGTGCGGGCGTGGTAGATGGCAAAGTATGGGTACAATGGATGATGCCGCCGGGCAAGGCGCGTATAACCGGCTTCCAGGTAGAGCGGGCCCCTGCGGTCAATAAACCTTACCTGCCATTGACTAAACGTTTGCCGGCTGGTGATACGGCGTTTACAGATAACGCACCCCGGTCTTCCAATTACTACCGCATCAAGGCCTTTACCAAAGACGGACAAGCCAGCTTTTCGCTGCCCTATTTTGTGCAGCTGGAAGATAGCCTGCCGCCCGCGCCGCCGGCAGGTCTTGTTGGCCAGGTGGATGATAAGGGGATCGTTCAGCTGCAATGGCAACCCAACCAGGAAACGGATCTCTACGCCTACCGTGTATTCCGCGCCAATGATTCCACGGTGGAATTTGTGCAGGTCACAAAAGAACCAATAAAAGCAACCCGCTTCACTGATACCATTGAAATTAAAACGCTCACCCGCGAGGTATACTATAAACTGGTAGCGCTGGATGGGCATTATAACCCTTCTGCGTTTTCGCCCGTGCTCACCCTGAGACGCCCTGATGTAGTGCCGCCGGTACCCCCGGCTTTCACCGCCCAGCGCTCGGAGGTGGATGGTATTTACCTGCAATGGCAAAGGAGCACCAGTAAGGATGTAGCCCGTCATGAGCTGCTGCGCAGCACGGATACCGGTTGGCAACCACTGCTGCGTGTGCCCGTTGGGGATACCCTGCACGCCTTTACAGATACCAGCGCCGTCCCCGGCCGTTCCTACCGCTATTGTGTTGCTGCGGTAGATAGCAGCCAACTGCGCTCCCTATCACAACCGCTTACCGCCGCCCGTATCAATATGGGCAGCCCAGCCGTCAAAAATGCCCTGAAAGCGGTCATTGACCGGGAACATAAAAGTATTGTACTCCGGTGGCAAGTGCCGGCAGATGTTACGCAATTGTGGCTGTACAAGGCTATCCCGGGGCAGCCTTTCCGCCTGTACCGTACACTGGAGCCAGGAGAGAAGGAACTGGAAGATACCGGCGGCCTGTTTATAAATACCGCATATAGATATAAAATGAAAGTCTTTAGAGGAACCAGTGGTGATAGCTTTTTTACGGAGACCATTACTGTAAACTATTAAAAATTACCCCGTGACAACAAAACGTATTGGTTTACTCTTGGTGTTATTGCTGTGCGGATGGGCCGTATCCGCACAAACTACTTTTTATGAATGTGCTTATCGGATAAACTTTGATGTAAATGATCCTGGGGGCTTTTGCCATGTTCCGGGTATTGACATTAAGACCACTTTGTGGGAACGGCGTGAAGCGGGCATGAGCCATGTAGTCGCTAACTACTCTGACTTTGGCATATTATCCGGGGGTGAGGCGCTGATAGAAAACAGGATATATCTTCCCTGGCGGCCTCCTTTCCTGAATGTTTGGGTAACCAACCCGAATATTTTTGAGTTTATCTCTACGGACACACAGTCTGGTAATGTGTTCTCCGGAACATATACAAATTTCAATGCAGACATCATCCCTGACTGCCAGCCGTTCCTCCGCGACGCGGACTTTACGGTAATACAACATGAATGTGTGATCAGCGGCGCTGGCAAGATCAGCTATTGTGCGGATGAATATGTGGACCTTAGCGTAAATGAGTTCCCGGAGCATGTTCAATGGGAGATCTCCAGCGATGGCACTAATTTTATACCCTTCCGGGAAACGTTCTTTCTGTCTTCAGACATATTTTTTTCGTACCAGGACGTAGTGAATAGCGGCGTCAGTAATCCCGGTGGTGTATTGAGTTTTCGGGCTACTGTAGACTATGGCAATAACACCATCATGCACCCCGCTGTGGTAAGTGGTATCCATTTTGACCCGCCCATGCCCGGCCCGAATGTTATACAGGCTACACCGCCCAACTGCGCAGGCCAGAACGGCAAGATCGATCTCTCTGATTTCAAATATACCAACGGTACATCTTATAACGGCAGCATTCCGTTAACAGCCCGTTTCCAGGATGTTAATACCGGTGATGTATATACATCAGTGCCCGCCTTCAATACAGGCAGCTATAGTATGCCCCTGCCGCCGGGCACGTACCAGCTTAAGCTTACATCCAGTTCCACCACCTGCGTTAAGGATATGGGAACCGTTCCCACCGTTGGCGCCGCACCGCCACCGCTGGCATTAAGCGCCAGCGCTTCCTGTAACACCGGCGCGCCGGCCTTCACGCTTTCCGCCACCGGCGGTAGCACGCCTTATACATTCAGCATAGACGGCGTATCCAACCCGGATGCAGATAATGTGTTCACCGGCCTGGCGCCGGGCACGCCGTATACCTTATGGGTACATGATGCTAAAGATTGTAGCACCTCTATACCCAAAACCACGCAGGCAGCGGTAACCGTGACCTTATCCGGTAAAACAGATCCTACCAGTCCCGGTTTATCAGATGGCAGCATTGCCGTTACAGCTGGCGGTGGGGCAGGAGGGCCTTATACTTACAGCCTGGATAACCAGCACTGGCAAAGCAGTAATGAATTTGGCAGCCTGCCGCAAGGCGATTATAATATATGGGTAAGTGATGCGCAGAGTTGTATCACTGCTGTGCCCTTACCGGTTTCCCTGAAGGACCCCGTACCATTGGTCGTGGGCGCAACACCTACGCCTATTACCTGTAACGGGCGTGCGGATGGAAAGGTAACGGTAACGGCTAACGGGGGCCTACCGCCTTATACTTATTCTGCGGATAATATCACTTTCCTGCCGTTGAACAATTTCTCAGACCTGGCGGCAGGCTTGTATACCGTATGGGCAAAAGATAGTAAAGGTAATACCGGCAGCGCGCCATTTACCATTACCATGCCTCCCGTGCTGAGCATAAGCGTAAGCGCCCAGCAGGATGTGCCCTGTAACGGACAGTCCAACGGGCAGATCACCGTTACGGCTGATGGCGGTACCGGCGCGTTGCAGTATAGCCTGAACGACGGCCCTTTACAGGCCCAGCCTGTTTTTAATGTACCAGCTGGCCAATACACCGTGATGGTGGAGGATGTGAACAGCTGCCGGGCCTACACATCACAGCTCAATATCGCACAGCCTGCGCAAGCGGTATCCCTGAGCGTTGCACCGGTGAATGTGGGCTGTAATGGAGAGTCTACCGGTAGTATCACCATAACGGCCGGCAACGGTGTTGGGCCTTATCAATATCAATTGAACACCGGCGCCTGGCAACCCGCCAATGTATTTGACAAACTGGCCGCCGGGGTATATACGGTAAATGTGAAGGATAGTAAGGGCTGTCCCGCTACACAGCCAAATATCGGGATCTCAGAACCTCCCAGGCTTACGATTTCCAGGGATGCACTAACAGACGCTAAGTGTTTTAATGAGGCGACTGGCAGCGTTACCGTATCTGCCGCAGGCGGCAGCGGCACGGTGCGTTATTATATTAACACAGCGCCTGCTGTGCCCAATGCTACCGGTATTTTTACCGGCCTGCCCGCAGGTGATTATATTGTTACCGCTAAAGACGATCATAATTGTACGGCCACAGTAGATGCACCCGTAGGGCAGCCCGTGTTGCTGGAACTAACGGCCACCATTACCAAAGTATCCTGTTTTGGCGGCGCTACCGGTAAAGTGGCGCTAGAGGAGCATGGAGGTACCCCGCCTTTCACTTACTCCGTGGACGGCGTTAATTTTGGCAGCCAGGCTTTATTTGAGAACCTGTACGCCGGTCATTATACCGCCACGGTAAAAGACGCCCATAATTGTAGCGCCAGTGTGCCTGTGGACATTGATGAGTCACCGCTGCTTAGCTTTACGGCAACATCAACGGACGCGCTGTGCGCAGGTACGCCCACCGGCACTATCACCATTACCGGCGATGGGGGAAAGCCGCCGTATACTTACAGTGTAGATGGTGCGCCTTTCCAGTCGGCCAATGTGTGGCAAAATATAACACCCGGCGCCCGCCTGGTAAGTATAAAGGACGCCAATAGCTGTGTAAAAAGCAATAACATTATAGTAGGCCAGCGGCCCGCGCTTACCTTACAGGTAACAGACAAAAAGCCCGCCGGCTGTGCAGGCGGCAATGCCGGCGCATTAACGGTGTCTGCCGGTGGCGGCACTGGTACTTATACCTATTCGATCAATGGCGGCGCTTTCCAGTCATCGCCGGTTTTCAATAACCTGACCGCCGGTAGTTATACCATCGTGGTAAAAGATGATAATGACTGCAGGCGCAGTATAACCGACGATGTTACGGAATCCACAGCACTGACCCTGCAGGTGCTCAATAAAACAGATATCCTTTGTGCGGGCGAAGCTACCGGTAGTATGGAGCTCAAAGCCGGCGGCGGTACAGGGCCTTATACCTATAGCCTGAATGGCGCACCGTTCCAGACCAGCCCCATATATACGCAGCTGCGCGCAGGTAACTATACCATCACGGTAAAAGACAATAACCTGTGTTCCCGCGGCTTTACTGTGCCGCTGGCAGCGCTGCACCCGCCGCTTATCGCGTCGCTGGATGCAGTGCTTCCTGCCACTTGCAATGACAAAGGCAGTATTACGGTGATTGATGTACAGGGGGGATCATCGCCCTATAGTTATAGCCTGGATAACGCAGTCTATAATACTAATCCTACATTTAATAACCTGGTTGGCGGCGAGTATACGGTATATATCAAAGATGCGAATGGCTGTACCATTGACCGCAGTATTTCGGCTGCCGGGCCGGCCAGCCTGCATGCCACCGTACAGACCCAGCTGGCGGCCTGTAACGGCCAGAATACCGGCAGCCTGAAAGTAATGAGTGTAAGCGGCGGTAATAACCAATATGAATACTCGCTGGATGGGGTGAGCTATCAAACCTCCGCTGAATTTAAGAACCTCCGCGCGGGCGTGTACCAGGTACGCGTGCGGGATGTGCCTTATACCTGTCAGACGGTAGTAACAGGCGAAGTAAAGGAACCAACGGCATTATCCCTGCAGCTGATCAATAATACCCCTGTAAGCTGTTTTAATGGCAGAAATGGTTCGCTCACCGTATCTGCTGGCGGCGGTACAGCACCTTACGCTTTTGCGCTGGATAACGGGGTATTCAACACCACGCCCAGCTTTATCAACCTGGCTGCCGGCCAGTATACCTTAAAAGTAAAAGACGCCCAGGGTTGCCCGGCCAGCGTGCCAGGCGAGGTAAAGCAACCGCCCCTGTTAACGGCTGCAGTGGCAGCCAGCAAGGATATTTCCTGCGCTGGTATGGATAATGGAGAGATCACCCTGAGCGCGGCAGGCGGCGTAACGCCTTACCAGTATTCAATGGACAGGGTCAGCTACCGCACTACACCCACCTTCATGCAACTGCAAAAAGGCGCTTACACGCTCCAGGTAAAAGACAATAATGGTTGTATTCAAACGGTCAAAGACACGATCAACGAACCGGAAATATTACAGTTAAAAGTAACGGAGGCAAAGGATATCGCCTGTTTTGGCAAGGCCACCGGCAGTATCCAGGTGGCTGCCAGCGGCGGCGCCAAAGGTTATACTTATGCCCTGAATACTTTGCCGTCGCAGGATAATGGCAGCTTTGGCTCCTTAACGGCGGGTACATACCTGCTGTCTGTACAGGATGCTAATTTATGCGGCGCGCATGAGTCTGTTACGCTGCAGCAGTCAACACAAATGCAGGTTACCAAACAGGTAACCCAGCCAGGTTGCAGTGACCAGGCAGATGGCAGTGTTGCCATCACCGTTACCGGTGGTACTACGCCTTATGCTTACAGCTGGAACGATCCTGCGCTTAACGGAAATGCGGTTAACGGCCTGGGAAGCGGCACGTATACGGTGACCGTAACAGACGCCCATGGCTGTGAGGCGGAAGAAAGTGCTGTGCTGGTACAACCGGAAGCCGTACAGATAGGGCTTGGTTTTACCGATACCGTACTTTGCACCGGGCAAACCCTTCCGCTGGACGCGGGCAACGCCGGCGCTACCTACAGCTGGACATCGGACGCCGGCTTTAGCAGCCAGGAGAGGACCGTGCTGCTCGATAAGGCGGGGCACTACACCTTAACCGTCACCAATAAAAATGGCTGTAAGGCAGAGGGCTCGTTTAACGTGCAGATCTCCGGCGAAGCACTTGCCGCAGATTTCCTGTTATCGTCCTATGGCCTTACCGGTGACACCATCGTGCTGGTGGATGTATCCAAACCTACGCCCTCCACGCACGACTGGACATTACCCACCGGCGCGCGCGATGCGGGCAGCGCTGCCGGAGGCGCCCTCCGTCAGCTGATCTTTGACCAGCCGGGGGATTATACCATACAAATGATGGTAACGCTGGGCGGATGCGTAGATATGATCAGCAAAACCATTACCATCCTGCCAGCAGATCAGGGCCCTGTAGCAGACAGCCTGCTGGGCTACCGCGAAAAACTGGTGAAGGAGATGATGGCATATCCCAACCCAACAGATGGTCCTTTTAAAGTACGTATCAGCCTGTCTAAAGCAGCAGATATTAATTTAAAGCTGATCAGCTTTAACACAGGGAATATTGTGGATGTAAAGACCGCCGGCGGAACGGATAATTATGAGATACCTTTTGACGCGGCGCAGTTGCCACAAGGTATTTATATCATTGCCCTGCAGGTAGAGAAAGAATATCAAGTTATAAGAGTGTTAAAATTATAGTGCTGCTAAACTGAATATCTTATCGTTGTGCAGATAAAATGGCCCTACCCGCGGTTTTCCGGGGTAGGGCTGTTTTATCTGCACGTTTTTGGGTGGTGTGGCCGTCTCAATATTTATGCTATATTTAGCTGGACGGAATACCGTCTTTGCAATTCATCCTATACCTATATGAGATATCTGATATCAATAACCCTTGTATGTCTGCCCTGCCTGGCCGCGCACGCGCAAACAGATACAACCCACCAGTTCTTCCGGACCAACAGTAAAATAAGTCGTTATTATGCAGACCTGACCGCGAGTGAAGCAGTGGTCTACGCAATGGGATACCACTCAGAGCCGCTGATTGGAAGCGGTTACTCCATCCGTAATGCAGATACGCTGAAAAGACAGGCAGATGGATCTTATGAAGGCCCGCACTCAAAGATCATCCGCCAAAAAAATGGCCTGCGCCTTATTAGTACGTTCGGGAACAGCAACCGTGCGCTCCGCCTGGATACGGTCATGTATGCTGGTCTTGCAAACAATGATCTGAACAATGCCTACTTCCTTGATCAATATGGTATGCTGCACCAGGAGCTGCGCAAGGCATATCCACTGCATTACTACGATTTTGTCTATGCTTTTGATCGTTGGCGCGCCTTCTCAAAGGAAGAAAAGGAAATGGATCAGATGCAGTTCAAAGCATGGGCGGATGCGCGGCTAAAAGAGATAAAAGATACCGCCATGGCGGCAGAGGAGAAATATAACCGGGTAACAGGTTATATCACACAAAACATACGCCAGATAGACTATGCCACCCTAAAGGACAGCCTGGCGCAGCTACAGGCCCGGTATTTCGATAAAGGCTATTATAGAGATGCGGTCAATGCAATAGCAGTAGAGCAACCAGCCTATTTTCTTCAGCTGGCGGAAGACTTACCGCAGGACCGTGATGCGATGTTCTGGTGTACGGTGAGCAACAAAGCAGCCATCACCCGGTTAAAAAACGTGCAAGGGCATGAGAAGATGAAGCAATCTTTCCGTCGGGCAAAAAGAGCCGATACCTGGGCGCCGGTTGTCGTTGTAGGCCTGGTGGTCGCTGAGCTGGGGGTAGCTGTGCTGGTAGGCTTCCTGATCTTTTAACAGATCCGGCTATCTTTTATAAGTGTCAACAATACAGCAAATATTTGTATATTGGGATATCCGTAAAAATTCCACGCCCATGTACGCCCAAAAACTGTTACTGTCAGCCGCCGGCATTGTGCTCGCATGTTCCGCCAACGAACAGACCATCGCTACCGCACAAGCCATCACTGCTATGTCAGCAAAGACTGCTAAAGAAGCAGCGCCGGTCAACATCACCGTTCAGATCAACAAACCCATTACCGCGGTACCACCTGCCATGTGGGGCATCTTCTTTGAAGACATCAACTTTGCGGCAGATGGTGGTTTATACGCAGAACTGGTAAAAAACCGCTCCTTTGAATTCAATGCCCCTATGATGGGCTGGAAAGAAGTGAAACAGGACAGCGCCACCGGGCATATCCTGATCGTGAACCGTGCCACGGAAAACAGCGCTAACCCCCGTTATGCGCAGCTAAGCGTAAACGCGGCACAGGGAGCCTACGGTTTATCCAACGAAGGTTTCCGCGGTATGGGCATACATAAAGGCGAACAATACAATTTTTCTATATGGGCTAATGGCCGTGATGCGGCCAATCTTAAAGCCAAAGTAGTGTTGTTGAATAATAGTGGAAAGCAGATAGGGGAGGCGGCCCTGGATCAATTCAGTAATAATGGCTGGCAACAGTACAATGTATCATTTACCGCGGCAGATACCGCCGTTAAAGGCCGGCTGCAGCTGCTCTTTACCGGTAAGGGAGAGATAGACCTTGACATGATCTCGCTGTTCCCGGCGCATACCTGGAAAGACCGCCCCGGTGGCCTGCGTGCTGACCTGGCGCAAAAGCTGGCAGACCTTAAGCCAGGTTTTATCCGTTTTCCGGGAGGCTGTATCGTGGAAGGCCGCGAGCTGGCCAGCCGCTACCAGTGGAAGCGCACGGTAGGTAAACCGGAAGACCGTACCCTTATCATTAACCGCTGGAATACAGAGTTTGCGCACCGCGCCGCGCCGGATTATTTCCAGAGCTTTGGCCTGGGCTTTTTCGAATATTTTCAGCTGGCGGAAGATATGGGCGCCGCCCCGCTGCCCATCCTCAACTGCGGCATGGCCTGCCAGTTCAACAGCAGCGAAGTGGCCGCCATGAATGAGCTGGACCCTTATGTACAGGATGCGCTGGACCTGATAGAGTTTGCTAACGGCAGCGTAAATACGAAATGGGGCGGCCTGCGCGCGGCCATGGGCCATCCGGCTCCTTTCCATCTCAGCATGATGGGTGTGGGCAACGAGCAGTGGGACGAACAATACATACAACGCTACAAAGTATTTGAACAAGCGATTCATGCAAAGTACCCGGACATAAAGCTGGTATCCAGTGCAGGGCCTTTTTCCAAAGGCCCGATGTTCGATTACCTGTGGAAGGAGCTGAAGACCAGCCAGGCCGGTTTTATAGACGAGCATTATTATATGCCGCCGGAATGGTTCCTGGCCAATGCCGGCCGGTATGACCATTATGACCGTACACAGGGGCCTAAGATCTTTGCGGGCGAATATGCCGCGCATACCAAAGAAGGGAAGGAGGCAGAAAGCCGCAATACCTGGGGCAGCGCCCTGGCAGAAGCCGCTTTTATGACCGGCCTGGAGCGCAATGCGGATGTGGTGCAGATGGCGTCCTACGCGCCGCTGCTGGCCCATGTGGAAGCCTGGCAATGGCGCCCGGACCTGATCTGGTTTGATAACCTGCGGAGCGCCGGCACGCCCAACTATTATGTACAGCAATTGTTCTCGGTAAACAAGGGCACACAGGTAGTGCCGGTATTACATAACGGCGCGGCCCTGGCTGGTACAGACAGCCTCTACGCCAGTGCTACCATAGACGGCCCGGCTAAAAAGCTGTTGCTGAAGATCGTAAATGCCTCCGGCCGGCCGGTACAGCTGGCTATTACGCTGCAAGGTGGCGCCGCAACAGGGGAAGCGCCGGTAAACCAGCTGCTAACGGCTGCTACGGCTGATTTCAATACACTGGATGCGCCGCAGCAGGTAAAACCCACAACACAGCCGTTAACAGCCACGGGCAATAAACTGGCCTTTACGGCGGCGCCGGCTTCCCTGAATGTAGTAACCGTGCCATACCGCTAAACGCGATAGCCCTTATATGGGGCGTTTTTTGTATTTTGTGTTATGGAACCATTCATCCTCGATTTCGACCTGCATGGTAAGAACTACGTCATTCCAGTGCATCTGCATCATGAGCATGGCGCAACGTTTTACCGTGCTTCCATCGATGACGAGCATGCAGTGGAATATTACCGGCAGGAAAATGGAATGTTCAAATCAGAGGTAGATGCTTATATAGAACCGGATCTCATACGCGCCATCGCTACCAGGTTAATGGAATACCTGCATAAACCCAATGGGCACGGTACCTCATCATTGCCGTAAATTAGTTCGCAGTCCTACCGTTGTTAATGTATTTACGTGTTGTTTAGCCTGCCGCAAAACGCCCTCCACAATGCAGGATGGGTCACCGCAAACCGCCTGCTGGCTTGCTTTTGGTAACTAACTCTTGTCCTAATTAGTAAACCAACGATCATTTACATCTTATTAACAATTAACCGCCGTAAATTGCAGAACTTGCATATGGGGGTGGTATCCCCTCCTTTTAACCAATACATATGAGGTGAAACAATGATGGAGAACAACGGATTGAAAAACTACCTTTTTTTATTGGAACTGGTGCGTGAAGAAGATATTGATACGCTGGAATACCTATACCGGGGAGTGCAGGAGCGTTATGAAGAAGGGGCGGAGCATACGCCGGGCGATTTCGGGAAATACCTGCGCTATTATCCCATCCGCTTAAAAAGCGCCAGGGAACTGGCCGTGCAGTGGTTGGCCCGCTATCCGCAATCCTATGCGGCGCATATCATACTTTCCGATTGCATATTATCAGACGCCTATACGAAACGTGGCACGCTGCCTGCAGCCGCTGCATCCGTACACGGCCTCCGCAGCCTCAAGCTGGGAATGGACCGTTCCGCAGCGCTGCTCGAGAATGCTGTAACCCTTTCCCGCAGACCTTTTCACGCCTGGTTATACCTGGGTTATATGAATGCTGTAGATCCCCGTTATGGCGCGGCTAAGGATCTGTTTTTCGAAGAACGTACCACCCTGCATCCCATGCCGCTTTGGTACACCCGTGCGGAGCAGCTGGAACCATCTTCTGTTCCGCTGCGTATAGCCATGCTGGACGCCCTCCGTAAAACGCCGCCCGATATACTGAATATTGCTTTAGCAGAAGGAAAGGATACCACTGCGCCTGCCTGGTCAGAAAGCATGCACCTATATGCATATACGTTATACAGCGGCCTGTCCGCAACAGCCCGTAATGAAATGCGTGCCGTATACCGGGGGCATTATGCGCGTTACTGCCTGTTCCATAAAAATACGCCGGCAGAGGCGCTGCAGCACCTGGAAACCATGTACTGGCTGTCGCCGCAGCGTGGCGCCCCGGCGCTGGCGCGTTATTACCAGCACCAGGGTAACCCGGCAAAAGCATTAGGTTATTTCCGCGAGGCGTTGACCTGGTCTCCGCAGGATATAGTGCTGCTGTATGAATATGCATCCTGCCTGGCAGTGGTGCATCCGGCAGATCCAAAGGCCGTTGTATATTACCGCAGGGCTGCGCGTTACGGGCATCCCGGCGCATGGATAAAACTGGGAGAGATTTATCGCGATGGATTGAACGGGCAAGCCCGGCATATCTCCAAAGCGCTGAACTATTTCCAGGTGGCCCACCAGGAAGGTTGTGTGGCCGCCGGCGAAGAGCTGGCCCGCCTGTACTGGAAAGGCGATGCTGCCGCCGGTATTGTAAAGAACCGCGATAAAGCCATCCGCATCCTTAAGACCATTGCACAGGAAGGCAGCGGCTGGGCCTGCGCCCGCCTGGCAGAGCTGGAACTGGAGACCCGTAGCCGCAATCATGATTACAGCCTGGCCACCCATTATATAAACCTGGGCATGCATTATGGCAGCATGCATTGTTATTACCTGGTAGGCAAACGCATTTACGAAGGCCGCCTGCTCTGGCGCAGCGTACATATGGTGCCCGGCCATTTCTTTAAGCCTAACCGCGACGACCGCAAAATGGCGCTGGAATACCTGCTGAAAAGCGCTTCCCTGGGTTATGTAAAGGCGATGGCCTGCCTGGCCCGTTATTATGATAAAGGATACGAGGATGACCGTGACCCCTATGCCGCCGCGGAATGGTATTGCAAAACGGCAGACCTGGACCCGCATGATGAAGAAGGATGCTGTTTCCAGGCATTTAAAACAGTTTTTTACGGTGATCATAAAGCCCGCAACGTGAAGGCCGCCGCGCGTTACCTGCACCAGGGCGCCGCGGTGAACGGCTCTGAATGCCAGTACCGCCTGGCCTATGAGCTGCTTAAAGGCGGCTTTTCCTATGATAACGAAGGGCGCCTGTTGTCCCAGCCAGGCATCGCTGATGAACACAATGTGCGGATTGCTTTAGGGCTCTACGAAAAGGCCGCCGCCGCCGGGCATGTGGAAGCTATGTACTACCTGGCGGAGTTTTACGAGCGCAACGCCGTTAATAAAGCAGATCATCTCAAAGCCTTCCGCTATTTCCTGCTGGCTGCGGAAGCCGGTAAGACCATCGCGCAGAAAGAAGTAGGCTGCTATTACCTGAACGGGCTGGCGGTGGAAAAGAATAAAAGCCATGCCCTTTTCTGGTTAAGCATGGCTGCGGATAGCGGGGAACCTGCCGCCCGCGAATTGTTGAATAAAGTAAGCCGGCAGCAATAACCGGGTGTTACCCGTTAACCCCTGAGAATAGTTACGCTATTCATTCAATCATTATCACGCCATATATCTCACTGTGCCGTTCAGCGTGTCAATTTAACGCTTATCGCTGTGGTAAGGCCCACTGCGCTATTATTACAGTAGCTCCTTCCCAACTCATATCTATCGCGGAGTTTAGCCGGTGATTGCTCAATTTTAGCTATATTTTCTTAAACAAAATTTATTTTCCTATGGCACTCATTCATCGCTCACAGAGCATTCCCGAGCTCTATTGCCCTTTCCCCACACAATTAAATCCGCTGGTGATCCATGCCGACGAACACACAGCCAACTGGGTAAAACGATTTGGTCTCGTGCAGTCAGCCAATGTATGGGAACAGTACCGGGAGCAGAAATTCACCTGGATGGTGGCGCGTATGTTTCCCTCCGCCACCTTTGAAGCCTTATGTATTGCGGCAGACCTGAACACGCTGCTGTTTGTACTGGATGATCAGTATGACGAAGCCACGGAAGCCACGGAGGCTGTGCGCAAGAAGGAGAACTTTGAGCGTTTCCTTGCGCAGGTCCGGGGTATACTGGTAGATCATGAACGTAAAACGCTGGCGCAGCACGGCCCTTCGCTGGCTGCCATCAGTGATTTCTGGGAACGGATCAGCCAGTTAAGTACGCCTGCCTGGCAAGTCCGTTTTGCGGAAAGCATGAAACGGGCTTTTGTCGCTAACCTCTGGCGTATAGAGCTGGTAAAACAGCACCGTCTGCCCGCGGTGGAAGAGTACATGCAGTTCCGCCAGGAGTTTGGCGGCGCTAATTTTTTTGCGGACCTGGTAGAGGTAATGGAAAACATTAACCTGCCGGATGAGGTGATCTGGAACGCTACCGTACAAACGCTGATCACCCTATGCTCTGACACGATCTGTTATGCCAACGATCTGTTCTCGTACCGGAAGGAATTGAAACAGGGAGACGAAATGAACCTGGTGATGCTGCTCAAACGGCATGAGCGCCTGTCTATCGAAGACGCCGTTTTTAAGGCCACCCAGATCCATGATGATAAAGTGAAGGAGTTTATCCGGCTGTCGCAGCAACTGCCGTCGTTTGACCAGGAAACGGACCGGGAGCTTATACGTTTCGTGAATGCCCTGGCGGTCATGATGCGTGGAAATATTGACTGGAGCGGTATGGATACAGCCCGTTATCAGATGGCCTGAGCCGGCGGCGGAAAAAAGCCGGCAATGGGGGAGGTGAGGTACTTGCGCATGACCTCGCCCAGGGTTTTGAAATCGACCGGTTTAAGCAGGTATTCGTTAGCGCCGGCCATGAGTAGTTCTTCATCTTCTCCTTTGTAGGCGTCACCGGATAAAACGATCACGGGCAGCTGGCGTAGCTGTGGGTGTTGCCGTATATGGGTGATGGTATCCCGGCCGCTCATGACCGGCATATGGGAATCTACGATCGCCAGGTCCAGCGGCTCCCGTTCCGCGATGGCCATACCGGCCTCGCCATTTTCTGCTACAAAAATGGTACAGCCGTTCCTTTCCAGGAAGCGGGCCAGGTATTGCTGGCTCATCAGGTTATCCTCGCAGATCAGGATCCGTTTGCCACGGTAAAAAGCTGTGTCCGCAGCGGTTGCGACGCCTCCCTGCAAGGCCTCTTCCCGGGCGGTCCTTAACGGCAGCTGAATGGTGAAGGTAGTACCGTCCTTAGGGCTGCTGTGCACCGTGATATGGCCGCCCAGCAACGCTACAAAATGCCGTGTGATATACAGGCCCAGGCCGGAGCCTTCCATGAGGCTGTTCTGCTCCGTTTCAAATGCTTCGAAGATGGTCCGCAGCCTGTCCGGGGGAATGCCTTTGCCCTGGTCCTTTACGGAGATATGCAGTTGAGCGTCCTTTACATAGGCGCGCAGGATCACCTTGCTTTTGTTGGCGGTGAACTTTACGGCATTTACCAGCAGGTTGCGGATCACCTTGGTCAGCTTGGCTTTATCGCTTACTACCTGGGCGGGCAACTGCTCATGGAACTCCGTGACAATGTAGACCTGTTTGCGGTTGGCGCTGTACTGGTGCACCTTGCAAAGGTTCGTAAGCAGCAGCCGGATATTAAAGGGCGTATTCTCTATATTATTGATCTTGCCGGCCTCTATCTGCGACATGTCCAGCACATTGCTCACCTCCTGCATGGCAGTATTGCTGGCGGCGTACAGGTCCTCTGCGAGGGGTTTGAGCACGGGGTGTTCCTCTACCTCGTCATGCAGCAGCAGGGTCTGGCTGATCTCATGGATGGCATTCAGCGGGCCTTTGAGCTCGTGGTTGGTTACGCGTATAAAGAAGTTTTTGGAAGTGTTGGCGGCTTCCAGTTCTTCCGTACGTTTGGTGAGGCTTTTTACGAGGGCTTCGTTATTCTTTTTGTAATACCAGATCACCAGCGCATCCAGCAGGATAATACCGGGCCGGGCGCCCCAGCGCAGCAGCTGTTGTTCGCCTTCGGAATTGAGCAGCGGCGTTATAAAAGGGTAGGAGTAGTTATACTCGCAGATGCCTACGGTGATGGCTGTTATAATAATACTTGCCACACGGTATTTATCTTCCCGGAAAAAAAGCAGGGAGGCGCCAAACAGCAGCAGGAAGGCCAGGTGCACTTCTATGATGGCGGCGAGTATACCGCTGAAATATATAAGGGAAGCGTTTACGGTGATAATGAACGAGAAACTGGCCGCCACATATTTGCGGGCTTTGTTCAGCGCCAGCACTACGATCAGGGCGCCTGCTTCTGTAAATGTAGCGATCCATACTTTCAGTTCTCCGGTCAGCAGATAGAACAGGACGCCAAAGCAGCAGGTTAACACAAACGCTACCAGGCTGAAACGGTTAACGGCAATAACGCCATGTCCGGTTATCTCGTCGGCGTCTGCGGCGCCATTCCGTACAAGTCTAGTAAGTAACGTCATAAGGGGTAGTATTAATTGGTTCGCTGTAACCGAAGGTTTTCATAATTATGGTTAAATAGCTATATGGTTATTGAGTATGTAACAGTGCCGGTGTCAGGTAATGATTATCTAACTCCAAAGATGGTAAAATCTATAGCAATATCAAAATACGGAATTTTGGCCAAACTGCAAAACCGCCGCACTATGCTCAAGCCCGGTTTTCCGGAATGAGGGTACGGCTATGGATGAGGTCCTGTAATACCCGGTGTAACACTTTAAAATCCACTGGTTTGATGAGGCAGCTGCTGGCCCCGGCCTTCAGGATATCGTCTTTAATGGCGGTGTCTGCAGAGGTAATGATCACCGGTATATGTTGCAGATAGGTATTGTCTTTCAGGTGTGCAAGCAGCTCCCGGCCGCCCATCCGGGGGAGGCCCATATCAGAGATGATGACGTCGAACTGATCGCCGCTGGCCGTGTATAAGCCTTCCAGCCCATCTTCCGCCACCGCTACCTGAAAGCCTTTTGCGCTCAGGAAACGGCTCAGGTACTGTTGGCTCATCAGGTCGTCTTCTACCAGCAATACTTTCTTCCCCTGGAAACCGGAAAGCTCCTTACCGGTACTGGCATTTTCCGCCAGCCGGCTCTGGTATTCCCGTAAAGGCAGGCTGATGATGAAGGTGGTGCCTGTGCCCTGTTCGCTGTTCACCCGTATATCTCCCTGCAGATGATTGGCCAGTTTTTTGGCAATGTTCAGGCCTAGTCCTGTGCCCTCCGCAAAGTTGATGCGCTCCCGTGTAAATTCGTCGAACAGGGTGGTTATCTTTTCCGGAGGGATACCTTTGCCCTGGTCCTTCACGGCAATCATCCAACTGGCCTCCTGCCGGAAAATGCTGACCGTGACCACCGTATGTTTCCGCGTGAACTTAATGGCGTTCCCGATAATATTGTTGGCTATTTTGGTCAGGCTGGTCTTGTCCTCAAAGATCACCGCGGGCAGGCGCTCGTCTATGGATACCTGTATGGTTACCCCTTTTGTATTGGCAAAGTACCGGTAAATATTACATACCTCATGCATCCAGCTGCGGAGGTTAAAGGCCTCCCGTTTCAGCTCATCCGGTTTGCCTGCTTCCATTTTGCTACGGTCTTGCACGTTATTGATAATGCTAAGCACATTATGACACGCAAAATGCAGGTGCTCATTGGTAATGCTCTCATTGCCCGGGCGGGCTTCCATCAGCTTCAGCTGGGAAATGCTGTAAATGGCATTCAGCGGCGTGCGGATCTCATGCGTGAGCTCCCGCATAAATACCCGCAGGGAACGGTTGGCTTTTTCCAGTTCCCCGGTATGTTCCTGTACTTCTGCTACCAGCAGTTTGTTATGCTGTATGTAGTGCATTAATGTGAGCACTGTGAGGAACAGGATCACGCCAATGGCGGAATAATGCACCACCAGCTGTACCATCGGCGTAAAGGGGAAAGGGGGCACAAATTGCAGGTATTTGTTGGTCTCTATCAATACCAACGAAATAGAGCCGCCCGTAAGGCTGATCACCTGCGCTGTGCGTGTTTTCAGGAACAGGAAAGAGGTCACGATCAGGAACAGCGCCAGCCAGAGCCCGTCTATTGCATTGCCCAGCAGCAGGCCAAAATACAGGATGGCCCCGTTCAGCACCATCTGCAGTGAAAAGGCCGCCAGTTTGTGCCGGCCATAATGATTAAGTATGATGATGGAACTGAGCAACAGGCTCTCCACTATCGTGGAAAGCAATACGATCAGGTAACCGGATAATGCGTAGAACAGGATCCCGAATATGAGGCTGAGCAGGATAAGCGAACAGGCAACGCCGTTCACCTTGTTGATCAATAGTTTTTTATGACGGTCTTTTACATGGCGGGTACCGGCGCCGATAACAGTGTAGAGGGTTTTACTAAGATACATAGTGTGTACAGTTGCGTTAATGCATGTGCAATGGTTATTTGAGTTTAGTTAGTGGGGAATAGGACTTTCTATAGATTCCGGTATCGTTCTTACGAGATCAAAGTACGCAATTTTAGCTAAATAATAAAAATAATTGCTATAACACAAGGCGGTATGGAAGGGGCAGCAGTCCGTTCCTTATATTATTATTATATCATATTCTTGTACTATTTATATGAGTAGGGGTATTTGAACATTCCGGGAAAAAACTTTCTTTTGTGTCGGACTATACCTGGAAAGTTATGTTGTTACCCGCAATCAGTAACCCGGATTTTCTGCATCTTTTATATGCGAGCCGAATGTGGATGTTCCGATGTAATAAACAGACTGCCATCAATTAAATCCTGGAATATATGATCTTGCCCGTGAGAACTTTATAAGCGGTGGTATGCAGATAGTATGCGTACCGTGAGAATAATTTTGAATAGATCTCTATACCTGTTAACTGGTAAATCAATGAAAAAGCTTTTCGTTTGCCTATGCCTGGTGTTTGTCGCCTTCTCCGCACATGCACAAAATTATTATGAAAATATTGCCTCTTATTCTATCAACGGCACCCCCGCAAATGGTGTAAAAATTAAGACCAATATGCCCTTTACAGATGGCTCGCACATGATGACTGTCATCATAGAGGGCTTTGCCTATAACAGTAAAGCGCCAATTGGCCTTATGCTCACCTATTATATTTATAACAATAATTTCTACCTGCCGTCTATATCTTCCTATGGCGGTTTTACGCCAGTGGTTAAGTTAGCAAATGAAGGAGGCAAAGTGGTGATCCTTATCGCAAACAGGGAGTACTATATACGTTTTACAGTACGGGCATTTGCAAAAGGGCTTCCGGCGGAAGTGCCTGCTAATTTTGCTGGCTGGACGGTAGTGGATGAAGCCCTGCTGGCCACAGCTACAAGTCAGATAGAAGTGCCTTATGTAAACCGTTTTGCGGGTGATGTATACTTGCAGGGTGGCATATGGAATAAAGACGGCAATGTGGGCATTGGAACCACCACGCCCCAGGCCAAACTGGCCGTGAATGGCGATGTATTTGCCAAAAAAGTGAAAGTGACCGCCACCGGCTGGCCGGATTATGTATTTGAGCCCTCTTTTACCCTGCCTGCCTTGCCGGAGCTGGAAAGTTATATCCGGCAGCATAAACATCTGCCGGAAATACCCGCTGCAGCAGAGGTGGAAAAAGAGGGTCAGGATGTGGGTGAGATGAATAAGAAGCTGTTACAGAAAGTTGAAGAGCTGACCCTTTATATCATCGATCAGCATAAACAATTGAAGAACCAGGATGAAATACTGGCAAAACTGCAGCAGGAAATAGCTGAATTAAAGAAACAATCTCATTAATAAATATCATTTATTGGATATGAATATGCCCTATAAGCCCATGAAAAAAATAATTTTACCCGCAGTATTATCATTTTTTTGTTTGCCGACATTTGCGCAAACATTGCAGACGGTTACCACCAATGGCAACAGCACCACACAGTGGCTCCAGATCACGGGGGCCAACGGGATTCTTACAACAGGCGCGGGGCTGGAGTTATATGGCAGCAGTGCCAACAACGCCGGTTACCTGAAGGCATATAACCGCGTTACGGGTACAGCTGGCACGCTGATACTGCAGGATGGCGGGGGGTATACCCGTATCAATGAAAATGGCGGTTCAGTAGGTATAGGGACCAGTAATCCCCTGGACGCTTTACATGTATCCACTGCTGCAGGCGCCGGAGGGATCACCGTGCAGAGCAGATTCGCGCTTTCTGGCGGTAGCGGGGCATTCCTGAGAATATACAACAGTGGTACGCCTACAGCCGTAAATCAAAGGCTGGGAGGCATCCTGTTGGCACTATCCCTACCGGAACCACATTACGGACCGGCGCCCAGATAGAGGCGTTGAGTGAGAAGGCTTGGACCGATGGTACCTCACAACCTACTTTCCTGCGTTTTATGACCACTCCGACAAATATGGCCACTCCTGTGGAACGTTTCCGTATTACTTCAGACGGGAATTTACTGATGCCTATAGGGGCTAAGTTTGGTGTAGCCATGCAGGATACATTTCGTTATGACAATAAAATGCAACCGCATTATGGCCTGCAATGGACAATGGATAGCTGGACAGGCTCCGGGCCTACTTTATGGACATCCGCCTATGGAGGTATGAAATGGTTTACGAGGGGCCTTTCCCGTTTCGTTCTCACCGGAGATGGCAACATAGGTATTGGCACAGAGGATACCAAAGGCTTTAAACTAGCCGTGAATGGCGACGCCATGTTTACCAAGATCAAAGTGAAAACGTACGCAACATGGCCTGACTATGTATTTAGCGATAACTACCAGTTGCCTGCCCTTCGTGAATTGGCTAACTATATAACACAGCATAAACACCTGCCCGAAATGCCAGCTGCTGCCGAAGTGGAAAAAGACGGAATGGATGTAGCCGAAATGAACCGGCTGTTATTAAAGAAAGTAGAAGAGCTGACCCTCTATATCATCGATCAGCATAAACAACTGAACGAACAGCAGGCAACCGCAAAAAAACAGGATGAAATACTGGCAAAACTGCAGCAGGAGATAGCTGAATTAAAGAAGCAACCCCACTAAGCAATAATTATATGCCTAACCATAAAAGCTTTGCAGGCCGGCGTGTGTGTGTTGTGACTATCACGCTGCTGTTGATGACCGGGCTGGCAGTACATGCCCAAACCGCTGACAGTAGCGCACAAAAGCCCCTGCAGCAGGCAGACAGCACCGCCCATGCGGTAGCCCAGGCGCCGGATAAATACCTGTCACAGGTAACTGCCAAATCCCGCAAAATGGAACAGCAGGTAGATAAGCGCTCCCAGAAAGCTTTAGACCAATTATCCCGCCAGGAGAAAAAGATGCAGGCCAAAATGGCGAAGATCGACTCCGCTGCGGCTAAGAACATCTTCAGCAAATCCATCGATTCTTTGGGTAGCCTTAAAGCCCGCCTGCAAGGCAAAGCTGGTAAATACAATCCAGCTGCGCTGGGTGCTAACTATAACGGCTACCTGGATACCCTGCAGAACTCCTTATCCTTTCTCAAGGGCGCCAAAGGTCTTACCAGTGGCGCGGAAGGTAAGTTGAACAGTTCCCTTCAAAGTGTACAGGACCTGCAATCCCGGTTGCAACAGGCAGAGAAGATCAAAGCCTATATCCGCGAGCGGCGGGAGCAGCTGAAAGAACAGCTGGCCCAGTATGCCGGCTTTGGCAAAGACCTGCAGAACATCAACAAAGAGGCTTATTACTATAGCCAGCAATTAAAGGAGTACAAAGACCTGTTGAAAGACAAGAAAAAAGCGGAACAGAAAGCCCTGGAAACCTTAAAGAAGCTGCCCGCGTATAACGATTTCCTGCAAAAGCATTCCCAGCTGGCCAGCCTGTTTAACCTCTCCGGCGGCGCGGGCGCAGATGTGGCCCAAAGCCTGGAAGGATTGCAAACCCGTAACCAGGTAGAACAGCTTATACAGCAGCGGTTGGGTGGTGGCGGACCGGATGCCCGCGCGGCGGTAAGCCAGCAGATGTCGCAGGCCAGGGAGCAGTTTGACCAGCTGAAAAGCAAGTTCCCGGATGTGGACAATGCGGCTGATATGCCGGATTTCAAACCCAATGAGATGAAGACCAAAAGCTTCCTGCAACGGCTGGAGTTTGGTGGTAACATGCAGTTCCAGCGCTCTTCCCAATACTTTCCTACTACCAGTGATATTGCGGGGCAGGTAGCCTATAAGTTCCATAAAAATGGCAGCGCTGGCCTGGGCGCGGCTTATAAGCTAGGTATGGGTACCGGGTTTAATGATATCAGGTTTTCCAGCCAGGGTATGGGGCTACGCTCTTTCCTGGACTGGAAGCTGAAAGGCACCTTCTTTGCGAACGGCGGTTTTGAAGAGAATTATAATACCAATTTCCAGAACGTAGGCCAGCTGGGGAATATCAGTAACTGGCAGGGCAGCGCGTTGCTGGGTATTAGTAAGAAGTATAAGATCAACAGTAAGCTGAAAGGGAATATCATCCTGCTGTATGATTTTTTGTATAACCAGCATGTACCACGGACGGATCCGATTAAGTTGAGGCTGGGGTATAATTTTTAGCACATAAAATAAACAACATGAAAATTGCTTTACATATCCTCGTTCTATGCCTATGCACAGCAGGTACCGCTTCTGCTCAGTATATCAACAATGACACCGCTCAGCAGAATGCCACTTTCAATATAAATGGAATTGGCAGGGCAAGAGTATTTCGGGCTATGCAAACAACCATCGCTTCCGGCAATGTACACTTTGCAATCGAGCAAGCGCCCCGCCTGCTGAGGTGGGGGATTGGAACATCCAACGTAGAAGATGGCACAGACCTGATAGGCAGTGATTTTACAATTTATGCCTACAGGAACGATGCTAATTACCTGGGACAATATTTTTTTATCAAAAGAGCTAACGGCTATGTTGGTATTGGCACCGGCGTCCCGGAAGGCAGATTACATGTAAACGGCCATACCTATATATCCGGTGGCTCCAATCTTTACATGAAAGGATCGGGAACGTTGCCCACCGATCCGGGAGACTTGATATTCCTCGCAAATGATAATACGGAATATGCCAGGATATACACCCAGGTCGGTGGCGGACAACTACGTTTTTCTGTAGGATCCGCGCCAACTTCCAGCATGGTAATTACCAGCGCCGGTGCCGTGGGTATAGGCACCATTACGCCGGGTACCTCCAACAAACTTTCTGTAGAAGGCACTATTGGCGCCCGCAAGGTGAGAGTAACGGCTGGTCCGGGCTGGCCTGATTTTGTTTTTCACCCGGGTTATAAATTGCCTTCCTTACAGGAGCTGGATACTTATATCAAAGCTAATCAGCATTTGCCGGAGATACCTACTGCCGCAGAAGTAGAAAAAGAAGGGCAGGATCTGGGGGATATGAATAAAAAGTTGCTGCAGAAGGTGGAGGAGTTGACGTTGCTGCTTATTAATGAGAGTAAACGGAATGACCATCTGCAACAGGAAGTGGATCTTATAAAGCAGCAGATGGCAGGATCAAAGACTGGTTCTGCTTTCATGGCAATGCCAGCAGCTTCTGAACAGAAGGATGACAAATAAACGAAATAGATAATACAGAACAGCTACAACAAGATCATAATGAAGAGACTCGTTTTCGGCGTATTATTATTGTTTGCTGCTTTCCCCTCCCGGGCGCAGCAAACAATGAGTAATAAATATTTTTCCCCTGTAATTACACCTTCCCCTACCGTAGCCAGTTTGGGAAAATATGGTAATTTACCTGTTGAGTTATCAACTGGTGCGGCTACAGCGAGTATAGGCCTGTATGACATAAAACTCAGAAATAATTATAACATTAACCTGGGGTTGAATTATTCATCAAATGGTGTACGAGTGGATGATATAACCGGGAATACAGGAACTGGTTGGTCATTTATAGGCGCTTTTGCCATTAAAAGAATGGTGTTTGATGATCCGGATGAACAGTCTGCGGACTATTCCAGATTACTTGATAATGGGTTTAAGCTGGATTCCCTGAATAAGCTGGTAACCTATGGTCAGGCTTCTTATATAGATATTCAGCCCGATATTTTTACCCTGATTGCGCCTGGATTTACCGGTAAGTTCTATTTGTCCGGAGATACCGCGGTATTCTTTAATCGTAACACCTCCTATAGAGTGGCCTTACTCAAGGGATACGGATTTAAAGTCACCGATGGGAATGGGAATACCATGTTGTATGGTGGAGACGCGATAGAACAAACACTTAATCAGGCGGCCTGTCCCACAGATGTACATTTTCCTGGCAGTGCTGTACCCACCAGTTGGTTTCTGAAGAATATCTTCACGAATGCCAGGGATACGGTGAGTTTTTTTTATAGTAATCTCAATTATAACTATACAGCTAACGTTAATACCTCCGATGTAATAGATCAGCGTACTTTACAAAGCGGAAATGGCTGTCAGTGTTTCGTTGAGGGGAAATATCAATGCACAACGGATATGTTCATCCAATCCAAACAGCTGGATTATATAACTACATCAAACTACGGAAGAATTTCATTCGGTTATGACTACAGATTGGACAACATTAGCGATAAACTATTGAAGAATATATTGGTTTACAGCACCTTTGGTTCGCAGAATACGCTATTAAGGAACATCAGGCTCGATTATACCTATGGAACAGGAAAGAAAAGACCTTTTTTATCAAGGGTAGCCAATATTGCTGGTAATAACAGCGATAGCATGGTCCATGCGCTTAGTTACAACCAGATCAGCAGCCTGCCTGACAGATTGGATCCTCAGACAGACTTCTGGGGTTATTATAATGCCAGCACGAATGGTTCCGTTAACTCTTCGGTTGCCTATTACGGAACGCTCTCAAAGATCACATATCCTACAGGAGGATATGATACCATTTTTTATGGCAGTAACCTCAATTACACGCAGTTAACAAATACGAGTTGGGGATATGTCGCGAACTTAATTGGCTACGGTTTAGATGATCACCAATGTAAGGAATATAAACAGGTGGTTACCGTTCATCAATCAGATGGCAGCAGTGTAAGGGTAAGCGGCAATGCTGACTGGGAATTTTCAGGTGCGCCGGATCCCATGTTTCACCAGGAAAATATGACAATTAGAAATGCGGCAACCGGAGAAGTGTACTTCAGCAGGCGGATTTCTGCCGGTCAGCAACTATCTTATGAAGAAGTATCGATAGCAAATGCTTTCCGGTCGAATGAATCTGCGCAGTTAGAGATTATCATGACTTCTTGCGGACAATATGTTTATGGACACTTTAATGTAGAAAGGCCCATTGTCACGACCACACTGGTTGACTTGCCTTTTGGGGGTGTGAGAACCAATAAAGTCATAAGTGTAGACCGTTTCGGGAAAGACCGGATAAAGAAATATTATTATGATTATTTTGGAACCAGTGGTAAGTCATCAGGGATGCCGGTCGCTCTTCCACAGTTTATAGAAGAGTTTAATACTATCAGCTTCTGTGATCAGCAAAAATTTTCGGAGTGTTATTATAAACTGATTCATAATAAATCGCTTATTGACCTGTTTACTTATGGTAATACTCCCATGTATTACACGAATGTAACCGAAGGATATGGGGAGAACTTTGAGAACGGGGGAGTAAGACATTCGTTTGACATCAGAATGCCTGTAAGCCCGTCCACTATATGGGCGGCTTTTACGGGTGGTACTGCATTCAACAACACTTTTTACCAGGCGCCATTTACGCTGTTAAGGGATCCTATTGCACTTGAAAGCGAAAAAACCTATTTCAAAATGTCAGATGCAGTGGTGAAGTTTGTTAAGCAGGAACACTACGATTATTTATGGCCGGAGGAATTGATCCGCTCCAGGAAAGGTTATGCTCTCAGACAAAGGATATACGACAGTAAGGTGCAGGGAACAGCTAACTTTTATACGCAATTTGATGTAAATAGCTACTCCCTGATGTCCAGCTGGATTGCAAAGGCGCAGCTTACAGAAACAACGTATGGCGATGATAGCAAAGTAATGGTTAGGCAAACGAAATATTATTACGATAATGTACCGGAAAATAACAATGTGTCGAGAAAGGAAGAATTGACTAGTGAAAAGGATACCACAAAAATATTCTATAAATATCCGAATGATCTTAAGGGGCAGGTGATATATGATTCTATGATAGCGCGTAATATGATAGATACCATTACGGAGCAATCAGAGTTTCTTAATAAGAACCTTATCGAAAAGGATGTTATCAGTTACAACTTTACCAATGGGAGTAATTCTGTGATAGCACCGGCGAACGTTCAAATCCAGAAGTCCATTTATTCCGCAGAAAACTGGTATACCTTCCTTCGCTATGATACCTGGGGGAATGGCCTGGAGCGCGCCAAAGCCAATGATGTACATGAGGTATACATTTGGGGTTATAATCATCGGTATCCGATAGCTAAAATACTGGGCAGTACTTACGACCAGGTGAAGGCATTCATTAATCAGGCCGTCCTGGACCAGCCGGCAAATGATCAACAATTGAGGGATGAATTGAATAAGATACGGACCGGGCTTGCAGGTACAGACGCCCTCGTGGCCACCTATACCTATCTGCCAACAATAGGCATGACAAGCGAGACAGACCCGGCGGGGAAGACCACTTTTTATGAATATGATAGTCTGCAACGCTTAAAGCTTGTTCGTGATAAGGATGGTAAAATAGTAAAGCAGTACGATTATCAGTACCAGAAACCGGTAACGCAATAAACCTTTGACTGGAATGAAAATGAATTATATGTGTAAAAGAAGTTTGCTGTTAATATTATTGGTCTATACAGGAACATTGTATGCCCAGAATACGCCTGCAGCTACGCCTCATTCTCAAGCAACACCAGAAACGGCGCCCCGTCCCTACACAAACAGCACGGTCAACTTTATACGGACCTGGGAGCCATCAATGCCTACGGCAGACCCTTCGGCTGTCATGTCATCGACCAATATTCAGGAAGTAAAACAAAGCACGCAGTATTTTGATGGGTTGGGGGATCCATTGCAGACGGTGACTAAAGCCATATCGCCTGCAGGAAAAGATATGGTTATGCCGGTGGTGTATGATGGTTTTGGGAGGGAGCAATATAAATATCCGCTGTATGCAGCCCCTACTGGCGATGGGAAGTTTAAACTAAATCCTTTTCTGCAGGATTCCACATTCGGCGCAGCCCGATATCCCGGAGAGAAGACCAATTACAGTGAAACAGTTTTTGAGCCGTCTCCGCTGAACAGGCCACTAAAGTCTTTCGGTGCAGGGGATAGCTGGGCACTTAAAGGCGGTAACAGGCCCATAACACAGCAGTACCTTGTCAATACGACCGCAGATGCCGTTCGCATATGGGATATAGCCGTTACCGCCGTGTTGCCGGTAAGCACCCGTGGTGTTTATGAAGAGGGGCAGTTGTCTAAAAGTGTATCGGTAAATGAGGACGGGCTCAGAACGGTTGAATTCAAGGATAAAAAGAACCAATTGATATTAAAGAGGGTAGAACTAGTTAAAGGCGCCGCGGACGGTCATAGCGGGTGGCTGTCCACTTACTATGTTTACGATCTTACCGGCGCTTTACGCTGTGTAATCCCTCCCCGCGCAACAGAGCTCATTCAGCCTAATTGGGTGCTCACATCTGCCATTACGGAAGGTCTTTGTTACTTGTATCGTTTCGATGGAAGGAACAGGATGATCATGAAAAAAGCGCCGGGAGCGGATTCTACTGAAATGGTGTATGATGTCCGTGATAGGATGGTCTTTTCACGTGACGGAGAGCTGAAGGCAGATAGCCTGTGGATGGCCGTATTTTATGATGGATTAAACCGGACGGTGATGACCGCCTTATATAAATCAACTGCCACGCGTAGTACATTGCAGACGGGTATGAATGCCGCGATTTCAAATACACAGACCATTACGAATACTATTCCCGCCCCTGCGGACCTGGTGATCTCAATGCACGATGGAAGAGGACAATATATTGCCCGTAACAGTATTGCATTCGAGGCAGGATTTGACTCTGGTGCTGGCGAAATGGAAGCGGATATCAATAGCGCCGGTAACCTCGAAACGATCAGTGTAACGACAGCTAATCCGCTGCCAGGCATGTCTCCGGCTGCATTAACACCACTTACCTATACCTTTTACGACGATTATAACTACAGTGGCAAATACAATGCCCTTACAGGTGATCTTAGCTTGCCGCAATATGCCGGCAGCCCTTATGCAGAGGTGATCACAACGCCCAGCACAAGGACGGCAGGCATGGTAACCGGTACCAAAGCGAGGATACTGGGCACCGACAAGTGGATTGCCACATCCCTTTATTATACTGATAAGGGGAGGATATTGCAGACGATCAGCAACAATGCGAATGAAGGGAAAAATGTATTTACCAGTTTGTATGACTTTAGTGGGAAAGTGCTTAGTACCTTTCAACGGCATACAAATCTACGTAGTACTACTACCCCTCAGACAACGGTAATGACACAGGTGCTCTATGATGCTGCGGGGCGTCTGTCGCAAATTATCAAACAGCTGAACGAAACAGCGGCAACACGGCGTGTAATAGTACAGAACAGTTATGATGAGTTAGGGCTGCTGCAAAGGAAACGGCTTGGTTTGAACCCTGCTAACAATAAGTTCCTGGACAGCCTGGATTATGAGTATAATATCCGTAATTGGGTAAAGACTATTAATAAGGCGTATATTAACAGTCCTGCCAGTTCAACCAACTGGTTTGGGCTCACGATCAGTTATGATTCGGGGTTTACCGTTAATCAGTACACTGGTAATATCGCAGGAGTGCGATGGAAGGCTAAAAGCAATAATATAGCCCGTGCTTATGGATATACGTATGACAAAGTAAACCGGCTTATAACGGCAGACTTTACCCAGCAGAATGCTTCTGGAGCTGCCTGGACCCGTGATAACACGGACTTTACAGTGGATGAGCTTACTTACGATGCTAACGGGAATATCATGTTCATGAAACAAAAAGGTATGAACGGTACGCTTATTCAGACGATAGACAGCCTTAAGTATGGATATGTAGCAAATAGCAATAAATTATCTTTTGTAACAGACCGTAAGAATAATACACAAACTCAATTGGGTGATTTTAAGGAGATCAATAACAATGAAACAATCGATTACGCCTATGATTCCAATGGCAACCTGGTAAAAGATCTTAATAAGAATATTGCGGCCATTGGTTATAATTACCTGAACTTACCTGAAAGCATTAGTATTACAGGAAAAGGCAGCATTAAGTTTCTGTATGATGCCATGGGCAATAAGTTACAGAAGGTGGTGACCGATAATACCGGAGGGCAATCAAAAACAATTATAACAGATTATATCGATGGATTTGTTTATCAGAATGATACGCTGCAATTCCTGAGTCATGAGGAAGGCCGCGTAAGGGCCGTATGGAACGGTACTTCGCCTGTCAGTTTCTATTATGATTACTTTGTGAAGGATAATCTGGGCAATACACGGGTAGTACTAACGGACCAGCCAGACCTGAGCTCCTATACTGCTACTATGGAAACAGCGCAGGCTGCCAGGGAGACGGCCCTGTTCAGTAATGTGGAACAAACCCGTACGACCAAGCCGGTCGGCTATCCGGATGATCAGGCGGGTGCAGAAAATAAATTTGTGGCAAAGCTCAATGCCAAAGACGGTGGCAAAAAAATAGGTCCTTCGCTAGTGTTAAGGGTGATGGCGGGGGATACCGTGCAGATAGGCGCTAAGGCTTTCTACAAATCCACAGGACCTAAAGACAATAAGCCGGTCAATCCGGAGGGTATGCTTGCTTCGCTGTTAACCGTGCTAACCGGATCCGCATCCGGTGCTGCTGCCCATGGTGGAGTGCAGGTCGAGCAGCGCTCTCCGCTTGTGAATTTCAATAGCGCTGATTATCAGCGATTAAAACAAAGGGACCCTGGCCAGAATCTGCAGGACAAGCCAAGGGCCTGGCTAAACTTTGCACTATTCGACGAGCAGTTTAATTTAGTGGAGGATAATAGTGGTGTAAGACAGGTTAAAGGTATGCCGGATGAATTGCAGACGTTGGCGGTAGACAAAATGCCCATTAAAAAAACTGGATTTATCTATGTATATACCAGCAATGAAACTGCGCAGGATGTGTTCTTTGATAACGTTGTGGTGAATGTAGCCGCGGGGCCCTTACTGGAGGAAACGCATTATTACCCATTTGGGCTCACTATGGCGGGCATCAGTAATAACGTGTTGAAAGGCACGAAATATCCGGAGAATCGTTATAAATTTAATGGTATTGAAAAGATTGGCGATTTGGGCCTGGAAGACTATGACGCTAAATTCAGGCAGCTGGACCCTCAAATTGGCAGATGGTGGGAGATAGACCCTAAACCGGACTATGCCCAAAGCGTATATAGCGCCATGGGTAATAATCCGGTGTCCATGAGCGATCCACTTGGGGATACTGTGATTCAATTGGACCAAAAAGCACAGAAGACGATGATACAGGATTTCAATCGAAACTATAATACAGCAAAGAGTTATTTCCAGTTTAACAGCAATGGGGTGCTTAGCTTTACGCAGGAAGGAAAACAAGCCCTGGCAGTTTCACAGGTGGCTAATGATGTAAATGCTTCCATGGGAGCGGCCGATGAGAACATGATGGCCTTGCAACAGTCCCTGGAGGGCATGGACAAGGCAATGACCAGTACTGAATCAACAACAGTAGTATATTCTAACGATGCAATTAAAGGAAAAATAGTACATGAAGGAACTGGTCAGACGGCGGAAAGTATAAGGCCGACCGATAGCGGAGGAGAATTTACGGCGGCGAAAAAAGGTAACCCGAATGGTACTGTGGTAGAAGGGAGACGATTCGACAATGTGATCTATGTAAATCCACCAGCGTCAACAACGTATAATCTAAATATTATCCAGCTGGCACCTCAATTTCAAACCCAGGAGCGGATGATAAAGAGTGTCTTAACGGGAGGGAATATTCGGATAACCAACACTCGTTATAATCTATTAATGCATGGTATTGGGCATGTACTCCATCAGAATTCAATGGATCAAACTGGTGTAATTAAATATGATAACTATAATAGAAGAATTTCCGGAAGTCCTATAAACGAGGATATGGATGGAAGTCATGCCAATAAACCATAGAAAAACCATATAGATGAAGAATAAGGGTATTATTAAACTTGTAATGTTATTTTGCCTGGGCATTTTTGTAAGCAATACTTATTCCCAGCAGATCAAACCGTTCGTCAACTGGCAAACTGGTGACACTCTTTTAATTACAGTAAGTTATACTGGAAAAAATGTTGCCAACCTGCAGAGGGTTAAATGTTGGTATGCCGGGAGCATGGCTTTTGTAAAGTTGTATGATAAGCATAAGATGGCCCTTGTTGCCAGAGATAGTCTCAGTAAGGAAAGAGCGGAAGCCGCTGTTGCTTTGCTAAATGTAAAGGCGGATATTCCATTGCCTGAAAAGTACAAAGCCTATGCATCTACGCCCATAAGCGACAGCGCTGCTGTGCTGAGACTGATAGAGTGGTATGAAGAGGAACACACCATTACACATAAAAGGGATGAAATGATAGATTGCTTGCAACAGATGGAGGTCTGGCTGGCAAAGAAGGAACGGGAAAAGGAGAATAGTGAGACAGCCAGGAGCACTAAAATAGTGTTTAAAAAGGCAGATGATACAGCTATCTATTTTGAAGATGGTTATTTGGATGTTCGTAAAATATTCAGCTGTTTGTTTCAATAAATATTATGAGAATTTGGTCGCAGATTTGGCGTAAATACCCGGAACTTCTATTGTATGCCGGCACAAATGCAAAAGTTATCCTGCTGTATGATTTTTTATATAACCAGCATGTACCGCGGACGGATCCGATTAAGTTGCGGCTGGGCTATAATTTTTAGCATCCTGATTCCGGGCAGAAAATTATAGCCGAAAGGCAAAAGGAAGTAATAAAATATGGCACTATTTACGTTTAAACTGCAGTTCAGAGGCGGTATATATATAAGCCAGGTTGAAGGTGATGATGTTAATGAGGTCTTAGTTCGCTGGGTCAAAAATTTAAAGGTTGACGAGATACAATATTTCGGTGAAAAGAACAGAGAGCTTTTGCTGGCTGAAATTGAGAGTGGTGACACATATACACTAGCTATTAATGATACTACGAACGTCTGGATCTTGTTTACAATACTAAGACCAGGAAATGTGACGCTACATATTATAAAAACGTTAGCTGAATAGGGAATACATAGAATTATATGGCAATCTGATATGTAATGTACAAACGAATGTTCGCAAGCACCTATAAATATTACGCAAGGTTTAAAACCGAATGTCCCCGGTCTAGCGCCGCTAGCGTGGTTACCGTAAGCCAGTTTGGCCTGGTGTTCCTTGTGCTGGCCATACTGAAACGGGCAATGATATGGGATATTGCCAGCTATATGCCGGGAAAATATGTGGTGGTGACCGGTTGGTGAGGATGTTAATTGAAAACAAAGTTTTATGGTAGACTATGATCAATATAGAAAAACATTGGCTCTTAAAAGAGCATTTGGAGGAAATTGAGGTTTTATCTGATGACTTCCCTGAATATTACCGCGGTATTCCAAAGGGCAGCGCCATTCCTATTAATACCGATATTAATAGTAAGCGGTTAATTTTTGGATATAACGGTCCCATAATCAGACTAAATGTGGAGCTATTTATAAGTAAGTGGTACGATTTTGTGAAAAGTGCTTTTTTCGAAACGTGTATTTGGGGAGCTAAGAATGGGCTTATTATGGAATTTACTTCTGATGACTATCTTTTGCAATCCGGCAGTAGTTACATTTTTGCCCAAATGTCTAACCGAAAATGACGCCACTACAAAAACTGAAGAATACCGGCTATTTTATCTTGATATTAGCCGGCGGGTATGCGCTCATTTATGGGCTTATACAATTTTCAGGATGGTCTGAGGATCAGGATGTGCTCGAAATAAAGAAAAGCAACACATCCACAATTGGAACCATTGTCAAAGTTGGCTCAATGAAAGGCAGTTATGCCATAGCGGAGTATTTTGTAGATGGTAAGCGTTATGAAAAGAAACAGGGCTCTCCTGCAGAAGACATCTATATCGGTGAGCATTATCTGGTAATTTATAGGGCAACCGGTCCTGCAATAAGCAGGATTGATTTTACCAACCCCATTTTTCTTAATGGTGAAAAAACCAGTGCGACAATCGCCACGATAGTTCATGAAGATGGGGTTACGGTAGGATTTACTTACATTGTCGATGGTGAACACTTTAAGCGCTTTCAGAAATATGCTGACGGTGACAGGTTGGAAGAAGGACAAACCTATACCGTTGAGTACTTATTAAGTAACCCTGCGGTATCAATCCTGCGGCTCAAATAATATTTATTATACGAAATCCGGCATCAAAAATGAAAAATAAGCTAACACTTATCATCTTATTTGCACTGTCAGCAGCCGGCTTACACGCCCAATCTTTTGAAGGCAAAATCATATACAACATATAATTTTTAGAATACAAATATATACTATGAGGATTATCAAGAATGGGAGGCATGGAAAGACTTAAAGTAATACTGACAATGACTATTTTTATTGGAATTGTTTTTTCCGGGATATGCCTGATAGTAACACGGGCACAAAAGAAGAAGGCGCAAAGAATAGCGTATGTCAATAAAAATTACAGCTATGTCAAGGGTAGGATTCTGGAACTTCATGCCTATAAAAGCCACAGCATAGTAGTCAGATACCGGATAAAGGATAAAAGCTATAAGTATTCGGGAGGATGGGACTACAATCCCCTTAGTTTGAACGAGGGTGATTCCATCAGGCTCCGCTATGCAGTTGATGATCCTGAACAGGTAATTACAGAGTTGGAGAAAGCATATTAATCTTGCATCAAAATGAAAAAATAAACTTGCTGTGTACAAACGAATATTCGCCAGCACCTATAAATATTACGCCAGGTTTAAAACTGAAAATCCCCGGTCTCGCGCCGCTGGCGTGGTTACCGTAAGCCAGTTTGGCCTGCTGTTCCTTGTGCTGGCCCTCCTGAAACGGGCAATGATATGGGATATTGCCACCTATATGCCGGGAAAATATGTGGTAGTCCCCATTGTGGTCGTGTGGTTTGCGCTGGTGTTCAGATATTATTCCAATGACCGTATAGCCATTTTACTGAACGAGTTTAATGATCTACCTGCATGGAAACGGAAGTTTTGGGCGGTAATGAGCGTGGTGCTGTTTCTTCTTCCCTTGCTATTAACAGGATTGGCATTAGTGAAGCGTTCATAGACGTATGTAAATTCACAATAATGTAATACCTTTGCCCAGCACTACCTGATACTATGAACAACAATCCCTATTCCTTTAAAAAGCTCTTTATTTTATACCTGCTGGCCTGCCTGCCATTCTCGCTGCTCTTTGGCTTTAATGCCTTGTTAGGGATAGCGCCTGTAACGCTTAGCGGTAAGTCTTATCACGGCATGGAGGGCCTTATGGCAATGATCATCGGAGCGCCTGTATGGGCGGTTGCGATGGCTGGTTTTAGCTGGCTGGGGCTTAACTTTGGTAATTACCTGTATAAAAGAGCAACCATTTTTTTTCCGGCAAAGGACAATGTCCGGCTGCAGCTCCTGGGAGATTTCCTGTATGAGCACGTAGGGATAGTGGCCATCACGCCTTCTACTACCGTGGAGGCAGATCTGGGGCTTTATGGCAAAAAGGGCGAAGAGGTGATAGCCGAATTCGGCCGCAGGTTTGGCGTAAATACCCGGAACTTTTATTGTGTGCCGGCACAAATGCAAAAGCTTACGGTTGGTCATTTGCTAAAGGCCATGGCCGTACGCCGGTTGGATGATCATATCGTCAATAATGAATAATTACGCATGAAAAAGAAATATGACGCCTTGTAGTTACCAAACTACAAGCAATGAAAAGAATTGAAGAGCTGCGGACAACTACCAACAGTCGTGTTTACAAATGTACTTACGGGCTGATACACAAGGGATGTCCTTTCTGTGCCTGGCACCCGGACTTTTATCACAACTGGTGCGAGAATGATGATGGTTGGAAAACATACGCTTTCGAAGAGGAAGCCGCTACCGGCCGCCGCTTGGTCCAATCAGGCGCCCTAAATTCGAGGCACCGCTTCCCCAGCTGGAAACTTGTCTCCAAAAACAGGAAGCAATGGATGAAGAAGCCGTTAAAACATATGCGGTACAAAAATAACGGTAACGCAGATGGAGAGCGGTATATCCAAGTGCATATCGAATGGTAGTGACACCGTTGTAAAATGTTCATAGGGCTGGCCAATGGCCGGCCCTTTTTTCTGCCCTGCTGGCACGATATTAGTCCCTGGTACAAGTGTGGCAGTAGCAACATATAGCTGTGCCTGACAACAGGGACGGCAGAGATAATTGAAGTACCACGTATATGACAGTAAAAGAAGCAAAATCCATCACCCGGTCCTGGGTCGATAAAGAGGCTCCCTGCATACAGGGCTTTATGGGGGCATTTTTCCACGGCGCAGTTAACTGGCTGGCGGATGAGGATACGTTACCCGCTGCTTCAGATATAGATGTAATGATCGTGGTAACAGACCCGCCGCCACATCCGTTAGGCAAATTCCGCTACGGTCCCCTGTTGCTGGAGGTATCTTATCTTTCGATGAGCGAGCTCAGGTCACCGGAGCAGGTGTTGGGCACGTTCTACCTCGCAGGCAGCTTTCACAAGCCAGGTATTATTGCAGATACTTCCGGCTGGCTTACCACGCTGCAACAAGCGGTAGCGGCGCAATATACAGACGCGCATTGGATACGGCAGCGCTGCAGCCATGCCCAGCATACCGCGCTTAATTTTATCCATGCATTAAACGAACACATACCCGTTCATGACCAGGTGACCAGCTGGCTTTTTGCCAGGGGACTACTGGCCCATATTTTATTGGTAGCCGGCCTGCAGAATCCTACTGTGCGCAAAAGATACGTAGCGCTGCAACAATTGCTTGAAAAATACCAGGCGCTGGACCTTTATGAACAATTGCTGCACCTGTCTGGTTTTGACGCGCTTACGCCGGCAGCGGTAGCGCAGCACCTGGCGGCATTGACGGCAGCATTTGACAGCGCGGCGGAGGTGATCCGCACGCCATACCGTTTTGCGGCAGACATTAGCCAGGCAGCCCGCTCCGTAGCCATTGACGGCAGCTATGAGCTGTTGGAAACGGGGTATCATCGCGAGGCTATGTTCTGGATAACGGCCACCTGGTGCAGGTGCCGGCATATCCTTACACAGGATGCGCCTCCACATATACAAGTGCAGCATGATGCGGGTTTCAGGCAGCTGCTGGAGGAGCTCCATATTGATTCATTTAAAAACAGGGACCGGAGTAACCGGCACGTTATACGCATGATGCCCCGGGTGTGGAAGATGGCGGAAAAGATCATGGAGCGGCAGTAATAAGCGGAAATTTTCAGGGTTACCGTACCAGGGTTACCACCCCGCTTCGTACCACCGGCTGTCCAAGATAATTAGTATACCGCGCTATCCATACATAACTGGCCACCGCCTGCCGGTGTCCTTTAAAAGTACCATCCCAGCCGGTTGCAGGATCATTGCTGGAGAACAGGAGATTGCCCCAGGCATTAAACAGCTGCAGCTGATAGGCGCGTATATTACCATACAGCGCCGGCCGGAAAACATCGTTCAGGCCATCATCGTTAGGGGAAAACCCGGTGGGCATGGTTAGCTCGCAACCTTCATTCAGCAAGTTTATATCAAAACGCTGTACGGCGGCACAGCCATTTTTATCTGTGACCAGCGCGGTATAAGGGCCATTGTCCAACGGGCCTGTATTGCTGCCCGGCGCATAGGCCTGTTCGTTGATGGTGAAGCGTAAGGGAGATGATCCGCCTTCCGCATGCAGCCGCGCGCCGCCTTTATGAATGCCATCGCACTGCATATCCTGTTTTTCATCCAGGATCAGGCGCAATTCCGGGGAGATCTCTATGTCCGCCGCCGGCGCCGTGGCGGTACATCCGTTTTTATCCGTTACTACCGGATTGTACCGGCCTGCGGCCAGCGCCGCAAAAGTGCCGTTGCTGCTGCTGTCTCCTGTGCCCGCCAGCGTATAAGTGTAGGGCTGGGTACCGCCGCCGGCTTTTACTTCCAGTTGTCCGCCTATGTAGGAGCAGCCGTTTTTGGCATATACCAGGGCCAGCTCCAGCGAATCCGGCTGGGTAACGCGCACATTGGCGGATTGAATGCAGCCGTGGCTGTCTTTTATGCTGATGGGGAAAAGACCTGGCGCCAGGGGGCTGTAATTATTGGCGGTCTGCCATTCGCCGTTATCCATACGGTAGGTATAGGGCGCCGTGCCCCCTTTGGGCGAGAGGATGATACGCCCATCGCCGGCACCGTAGCAGCTGACCATTTGTACGGCGGGATTTGCGCTTATCTGCAGGGGTTGCTGTACCTGGATCTGTACGCTGTCTTCACATCCATTGTGGTCCCGTACCTGTATGCGGTAAACGCCGGCGCTCAATTGGGTGAACAGGGCCGCGTCCTCCCAGGTTTTTCCGAGGTCTTTGCTGTATTGATAGGGAGGGGTACCGCCACTGCTGGTCAAGGTGATGCGTCCATCTGGCTTGCCATAGCAGGTAGCAGCGATGCTCTGTGCCTTTAAACCTAGCCGTTCCGGCTCTGTAAGCTGCAGCTGCGCGCTTGTCTCACAACTATTGCGGTCCCTGATAAGGATTGTATAGCCGCCGCCGGGTAACCCAACGAAGCTGGCGCTGCTTTGCCAGGTAGCGCCTTTGTTAATGCTGTATTTATAAGGCATAATACCGCCGCTGGCGATAACGTTGATACTGCCATTGGATGCGCCGCGGCAGCTGATATCCTCGCCTTCCAGGCGGGCCGTTAGCTGGCTGGGCTCAGTGAGGGTCACTTTAGCGCCTACACGGTTGGCGCTGGCGTCCATCACCACTACCTGGTAAACGCCTGCCTTACGCAGGAAATTGGCATTGCTTTGCCAGGTAAGGCCACTATCCGCACTATACCTGTAAGGTGCGGCTCCGCCTTGCATATAGATATTAATAGCGGCATTGGGCGATTGATAACAGCCGGCGCTCCAACTTTCGATCTTCATCTGCAGTGCGGGTGTGCTGGCCAGCGTTATGTTCAGGGTAGAGCCGCATTGGTGTTGATCTTTCACATAGGCTGCGTAACTGCCAGCCGGGAGCGTGTCAAACCGGGCGGCTGGCTGCCATCCCCGCCCGGGGTATATAGTATAGGCGTATGCAGGTATGCCGCCTGTTGCATTAATGATGATGCTGGAATAAGCGGGATTATCAAATATGGCCGTTACGCTGTCTATCTTCACGAGGGGAGGCTCCTGTAAAGTGATCCCGCTACTAAGCAGGCAACCGGTGCTGTCTTTTACCAGTAACGGATACTCGCCGGCGGATATGCCGTTGAAAAGCGGCGTTTCCTGCCAGCTAAGGCCATTGTTATTACTGTATTGATAGGGAGGAATGCCACCCTGTGCATCTACCCGGATACTGCCATCTGAATAGGCATAACAGCTGGCGTCCCGTTGCTCCGTACGCATGGTAAAGGCCGGCGGCTCCGTGATGGTGACCCACTGGCCGCCCAGGCAGCCATGCTGATCCCTGGCCAGTACGCCATAGTCTCCGGGGCCCAGGTCCTTAAACCGGGCCGATGGCTGCCAGGTAACGCCTTTATCCTTGCTGTACATAAAATTACCGCTGCCGCCGGTGGCCTGCACGGTGATGGTACCATTGGCTTTACCGTAACAGCTTACATGGGTGATACGGATGGTGGCTGTGATGGGGGAGGGCGCTTTGACCGCCACTGTAGCGCTGGCTGTTTGCCCGTTTCCATCCATTGCAATGAGGGTATAATTACCGGTTGACAGTTTATCAAAGCTGGCGGTCTGCTGCCAGCTGTATCCCTTGTCCTTACTATAGCGGTAAGGCGGTTGTCCGCCGCTGGCAGTCACCGTAATGCTGCCATCATTACCTCCGTTGCATAAAACATCTGTATGCGTAACCGTTAGTACCGGAATGGCAGAGCTGTCTGGCAGCTCTTGCGCATATGTATAGGTCGTAAATAGAAAAAGCGGAAATAATAATAGAAATGACATTGCCGCTATGCGGCACGGGCCTGGTTTAGGTTCAATAAAGGTCCCAGGCTGGGTTTTCTGACGTACCCTGGGTAATGGCATAGGATAGTAATAAATCCCGCATCAACTGCGGCGGGATCAAAAGTAGGAAAAGAATATGGTGGGGAAATCCCCCTTTAGTGGCAATATAGCCTGCCTTTTTTTTCTATATTGCGCCCAAATGGATCTACGCATATTTGAAAGGCTTCACCAGGAAGGCCTCATCGCTGATACCAGCTTTGAACGCATAAGGATGGCAGCTGCCCGTCGTTTGTTCTCCGTGCATTGGGAGCTCAAGGTGTTATTATACCTGGGCGTATCCCTGTTAAGCACCGGCCTTGGTATCCTGATATATAAAAACATTGATACCATTGGTCACCAGGCCATCCTGGCATTCATCGCAGCGGTAAGCGCCGGTTGTTTCTATTACTGTTATAAACATAAGCAGCCTTTTTCCTGGAATAAGGTACCGGCCGCCGGCGTACTTTCTGATTACCTGCTTTTGCTGGCATGCCTCACTTTTGTTTCGTTTATCGCATACCTCCAGTATCAATATACCGTGTTTGGGCCGCACCCGCGTATAGCCGGCTTTATACCGCTGGTGGTGCTGTTCTTTTGCGCGTATTATTTTGATCACCTGGGTGTGCTAAGCCTGGCCATCACTAACCTGGCCGCCTGGATGGGTATTGTGGTAACGCCGTTGCGGTTATTAAAGGAGAATGATTTTAACAGTGAAACGATCATCTATATTGCCATTGCATTGGGAGTATTGCTGATCGTGACCGGGGAGCTTACGGCCCGCTGGAAGCGTAAACAACATTTCCGTTTCACGTATCTTAATTTTGGCGTGCATGTGCTGTTCATAGCGCTGTTATCGGCTATGTTCCATTTCCGCCAGACCTACACGCTCTGGTTCCTGCTGTTGGCGGCCTTTGCCTGCTATTGTTACCTGGACGCCCGCCGCCAGCACTCTTTTTATTTTATACTGATCCTTACTATTTACAGTTATATCGCGTTGGGATATGTGGTATTTAACCTGGTGATCAGCGCTATGCATGGCACAGATGAAGGTTCCCTTAGCCTGCTGCTGGTGTATTATATTGGTTCCGCTTTTGGGCTGATCCGGTTCCTTATCCATCAAAACAAAAAGATCAAAGAAAATGCTGGCATATAACCGTACAGGGCTGGATAACGCCGCTCTGCAGGAAGAAGTAAGCGCCGCTTTCCATCACGGCCTTCTCAGTGGCGAGGAAAAGACGCATATCAAAAATACTTATCCTGCAAGTTTTTATACGCCCAATATCTTTATCCGTATAGGGCTTTTCCTGCTGACCACCGCTATTGTTTGCTTTGCATGTGCGCTGCTGGCGCTAATGTTTTTAAGAAGCGCTGATGATACCTGGCGCGTGTTCTTTGTAATAATGTCGATACTGAGTTACGCAGCCCTTGAATATATGGTGTACGCCCATAAACATCACCGGTCCGGGGTGGATGATGCGCTGTTATGGTGCAGCTGCGGCCTGATGATGGCCGGCTGTTATTCGGATAGCGAAGCGGTTAACTGCCTGACGGCTTCCATCATCAGCCTGTATGCGGTGATGCGCTTTGCGGATCAGGGTATGAGCATAATAGCCACTATAGCGATCATGGGTATATTATTTTATGCATTCCATCTGTCGTTTATCGTCATGATAGCGGCAGCTATTATCTATGCGGTGGTGAAATATCTGTTCAAGGACAGCTGGCAGGGATCGCTGCGCCATTACGCCTCGTGCGCCACCATCGTGGAGATCACCACCCTGGTGATCCTTTACACTGCCGGTAACTATTGGGTGGCCCGTGAAATAGCCCTGAACCTGCTGTGGCCGGATCATGACCCGCAAATATCCCTCCCCGGCGGCTGGTTCTACTGGACCTGTACCACGGCGCTGCCGCTTATCTATCTTATTATTGGGATCCGTAAAAAGGATGCTATCCTGCTACGCACTGGCCTGGTATTGATAGCGGCTTCTATCCTTACCTTCAAATCATACTATCATCTTGGCCGGCTGGAAGTGGAGCTTACACTGGGCGGCATTGCGCTTATCGGTATCGCCTATTCCCTGATCCGGTATCTGCACATACCGCGGCATGGTTTTACAAGTTATTCTCCGGAGCATCTGCGGGAGGAAGATGAAAAGCGGGCTGCCAACGCGGAGTCACTGGTGATCACGGAATCTTTTACACCGCCTGTTACACCGCCGGGCAGCGGTTTTGAATTTGGCGGTGGTACGGGCGGCGGTGGCGGCGCACAGGGGCAATGGTGATAACAATAGATTTTAGAGCGACTGTATAAACGCGGTCAGGCTTTCGCCCTGTTCCATATTCAATTTCTTCCGCAGGCGGTACCGCATTACGCGTAAACTATCAGGCGATATTGATAGTAAGGTGGCAATATCCCCGGAGGGTAAATTCATTTTTAATAACGCTACCAGCCGCAGGTCACCTGGCGTTAAACTATCACAACACTGTTTGAGGTTATTATAGAATGTCTGATGCACCTGCTCAAACATATCCCGGAACTGTTCCCAATACCCGTCATGATGGAAGCTGTGGTTGATCTGCTGATGTAATTGTTTCAGCTGTTTTTTCTGATCGCGGCGGTCATCTTTCACCAGCTCATCAAGGCGGTTCCGTAACTCTTCCAGCAGCTGGTTCTTTTCGATGATATGCAGGGTATGCGTGGTCAACTCCAGTTTACGGTTCTCCAGTTCTGTTTGCATATTCTGTTGCTGCGTTTCCCAGGACCGGCGGTCCTGTTCTGCAAGTATCTGCGCATGCCGCATCCGCAGGCGTTGCCGGCTGATGATCACCGTGCCTAATACGATCAGCAGGGCAATCACGATCACCACCGCCACGCCAATCACCCCATTCATCTTGCGGGCGTTCTGCAGGCGCTCGATTTCATGGTTCTTTTTCTCCATATCGTATACGGTCTGCAGCAGGGCCACCTGTTTGCTGCTTTCGCGGGAGTAGATATCCAGCAGGTGTTTGCGGCTCAGCTCCAGGTAATAATAGGCGCTATCGTTGATGCCCAGGAGGTTATAACAGCGGGATATATCGCGGTAGGCGCCGCTGAGCTGGTACTGCTCATTGGTGACCAGGGCCAGGTCAAGGGCCTGCCGGGTCTGTGCCAGCCCTTCGCGGTAGCGGCCTGTTTTGCGGAGCACATCGCCCAGGTTATTCAACACCTCTATGCTGGCAATATAATCCCCCGTTTGCTGGTCTAAGGTCAGCGCCTGCCGGAAATAATGCCCGGCGGAGTCATATTTCTCCAGGTCTTCGTATATGCTGCCAATATTTTCGTAGATCTTGGCCATCCCCTTTTTATCATCCGCCTGGAGATAATGGGTGAGGGCCTGGCGCTGGAAGAAGAAGGCGCTGTCATACCGCTGGTTTTTCTCATACAGGTGGCCTATTTTTCCATAGGTCTCCGCCATGCCCGTCTTATTATGGAGCTCCTTATAGATAGAGAGGGCTTCGTCGTACTGGGCACGGGCCAGGTTACGCTGCCGGCTATAATAATATAAGATACCCACATCGTTCAGGTTATCTGCCAGCAGTTCCTTTTTACCGGTGGCCCGGAACAGGTTGGCCGCCTGCAGGTGGTAGTCCAGGGCCTGGGGATAATGCCCCAGGTGGTAGCAGGTATGGCCCATTTGCTGCAGGCAGAGGGCGGCGGTTACCAGATCTTTCTCTTCCAGCGCCTTATTATAAGCTTCCTTCAGCGCCAGAAAGGAGGAGTCCCGCAAGGGCAGGGGCGTTTCCGTAACCTGTTCAAACTGGCGCAGTTTCAATGTAAGTTCCTCCTGGGCAAAAAGGCGCAGGGAAATAAAGCACAGGAAGCTGACAATCAGGAACCTTGTTTTCATAAAACAAAGGACGCGCATCCATATTACCGGAGTGTTAACAAAACGGTTTCCAAGCTACAAATTGTTGCCCCTTAACATTAAGTTAATGTCCATTTTGTTACGGAAGTTACAGTTGATTATCAGTTTGTTAAGATGCCATTGTTCACATTGTTGCCTTCCTGTTTCCTTGATCTGTAACGCTGCTTCCTTTTTGTTCACGCCCTAAAGTTGGGTTTGCATGCTGGCAAATGCACCTTTGTCCGGTCAAAAAAATCCACTATGCACCGCAGATTATTTTTTATCCTTCTCTATGTGATCGCAGGTACGCTGCAGGCCCTGGCAGGCCCGGTAAAAGGACGGGTGGCAGACCAAACCTCTCATGAGCCACTGATAGGCGCCACCGTTGTGCTGGAAGAAAAAGGATTACATGATATCTCCGGTCTGGACGGCTCCTTTATTATAAAGAACGCGCCAGCGGGTACTTACCACCTCAGCATCAGCCTGGCGGGATACAAGACCCTGGTAAAGGAAGTGACCATCAGCGGCGATGCGCCCCTTAATATAGATATAGACCTGGAAGCAGATCATGATAAGACCCTGCACGAAGTAGTGGTAGCCGGTAAAACCAACCACGCCACGGAGGGTACGGCCCGCCAGATAGAAAGGAACGCTCCCCAGGTGATGAATGTGGTGTCCGGCCAGGCCATCCGCCTGTCGCCCGATCTGACGGTGGCCAATGTGATCCAGCGCATGTCCGGGATCTCCATTGAGCGTAATAGTAATGGTGACGGACAGTACGCTATTCTCCGGGGGATGGATAAACGCTATAACTATACCCTGGTAAACGGGGTTAAGATCCCCAGCCCGGATGATAAGTACCGGTATGTACCGCTGGATATCTTCCCTTCAGAGCTGCTGGACCGCCTGGAAGTATATAAAGCCCTTACGCCTTCTATGGAAGGCGATGCCGTAGGCGGCGCCGTGAACATGGTGATGAAGGACGCCCCGGATCACCTGTCTGTAGAAGCCAATATTGGTACCGGGTATAATGAGCTGTTCTTTGACCGTGATTTTCTGAGCTTCAATAAGGGCGCGGTTAATTTCAAATCGCCCTATGAGCTGCGTGGTAATCAATATAATGCCACGGCCGCTGATTTTAATAACGCTACATCTGATTATAGTACGCGCCGCCCTATGCCTAACCTGATAGGCGGCCTTTCCATCGGCAACCGTTTCCTGAATGACCGCCTGGGGGTGATCATAGCCGGCAGTTACCAGCACACTTACCGGGGCAGTAACAGCCTGTTCTTTGATACGGATAAAAGGGATACCCTCAGCGGGGTAGTGGTAACAAGTATGGAGAAACGTGCGTATTCTGAAGAGCAGCTGCGGTATGGGCTGCATGCCAAACTGGATTACCGCATCAACAGCCGTAACAGCCTGCAGTTATATAATGCGTATATGCGCCTTACCAATACACAGGTACGCGATGCGGTGGAGACGGAGTTGAGCATTGGCGATTATGACCCGGATAAAGGAAATGCTACCCTGGGCTATAAGACCCGGTCCCGTATTACCCAGCAGCAGATCTATAACAGCACCCTGCAGGGCGATCACCGCCTGGCGGATAAGCTGTTGCTGCAATGGTCTGCCGTTTATTCAAAAGCTACGCAAACGCAACCGGATAACACCACTATCCCTTTGTTTGGTATACAGGAGAATTTTGTGCAGCAACGTACCAACGTTGGAGACGCCACCCGCCGCTGGGAACATAACTCAGACCGGGACCTGGCGGGGTATCTGAACCTAACCTGGAACAAACCTGTAGCCAGCCTGCCGGTAGAATGGAAGATAGGAGGGCTCTACCGCGATAAGCAACGGGATAATTTCTACAACAACTACCAGTTCCATCCGCAGAACCTGCAGGCGCAATATGGGGTTGATTTTACAGACTATAAGGATATTGCCTGGGCGCTGGATAATCCCCGTGGCAGCGTAGGCTCCGCATTAAATTATACTGCCTTTGAAAAAACCGGCGCCGGTTACCTGCAGTTCAAGGTTAGCGCATCGCACCTGGAAGTGACCGGTGGCGCGCGGGCAGAGCACACAGACCAGGGTTATGCGATGAAGGCGCCCATTGGGGAAGACAATCCCACCGGTCACCAGGTATACACAGATGTATTGCCCAGCCTGCACTTCCGTTTTATGCCCTGGGACAAGACCAATATCCGCGCTTCTTATTTCCGCTCTGTGAACCGCCCGGGATTCTCTGAGCTGGTGCCCGGCCCTGTGGTAAGGGAAGAGTACCGCGAAACCGGTAACCCGGACCTGAAACACGCCATTGCAGACAATATAGACCTGCGTTATGAGTTCTTCCCCCGTGCTACGGAGCAGTTCATGGCAGGCGTTTTTTATAAACATATCAAAGACCCTATCGAGTTCACCCTGCAGCTGGAGCCGCGTTCCAATTTCCTGTACTATATGCCGGGCAATTTTGGTAACGCCAATAACTATGGCCTGGAGCTGGACTTCATCAAATACGTTAAACAGTTTGGCATAAAGGCCAATTATACCTATACCCATTCTTCTATTACTACGCCCAAGACAATTTATGTACGTACGGCCGCTAATAACGGAGACATTTTTACTTCCTCAGCAGACGAGACCCGCCCGCTGTATGGCCAGGCGGCCCATACCGGCAACCTTACCCTGCTGTACAAAAGCGGCCGCTATGGCTGGGATGTGCAGCTGGCGGGCAACTATACCGGTGAACGGATAGTGGTGGTATCCCAGTACCTGGGTGATGACCAGTGGCAGAAAGGTTTTGTGCAGATGGATTTCTCCCTGGAAAAATCGCTGGGCCATTTTGGCATCTTCGCCAAGGCTAACAACCTGCTGAACACGCCTATGGAGGTGTATGTGCGTAAACCGTACACCAATTCAAAGGCCATCCCTTACCAGTCGCCGGATGGCCGGGTGCTGATCCGCCGCGATTATTACCAGCGTACCTACCTGCTGGGCGCCCGTTATAAATTCTAAAAACAAATTGGACAATACATTATTAAATTAAACTGCTAACAACATGAAACATTCTTTTATTGCCCTGTCACTCACAGCGGTGGTACTGGCCAGCTGCAGCAAAAACAGCGATAACCAGCCTGCGCCTCCCACCGGCGGCGATACGACCTCTATCTCCGGCGATGTTTCCGGCACCTGGACAAAAGGTAACGTGTACAACGTAACCGGCTCTATCCAGATCGCAGAAGGCAAGTCCCTGACTATTGAAGAAGGCGTAACCGTATTGTTCAGCGATTCCATCGTAAAACCCGAAGTGATCGTTAAAGGGAACCTGTACGCCATGGGTACCGCACAGAGCCCGGTAAAATTCACTGTACCCGATAATTTCAAGACAGACAAGAATGCGTTTGGCGGTCTGTGGGGTGGTATTATTGCCGGTCCTAACAGCGCAGAGCTGGTGTTGCAATACGCCGTACTGGAGTATGGCGGCGCCGTGACTACAGAAGAATCTGCCTCCGTAAAAGCAGGTCTGTACAAGGGCGAAGCCGGCGAACCGGTGCCTGTTGTATACACCAGCAATGTAAACGGTAAATTCATCATGGTGAACAGCACCGTGCGCAATTTCCATGAAGACGGTATTTACCTGGAAGGCGGCCAGCTGCTGATCGCCAACAACCTGTTCCATACTACCGGCCTGGCTAACGGCGATGCCGTGAACATTAAATCCGGTTGTGTGGCAGACGTAGCCTTTAACCTGATCTACAGCCCCAATACCAACGGTATGAAGCTGTCTAACTCCGACGAGCGTACGCCGCAGGCAGACGTCATCGGGTATAACAACACCATCGTGAACGCTGGCTGGAGAAGGCCTACACCTAAAGGCGGCTCTATATGGGTAGAAGAAGGCGTGAAGGTGACCCTGTACAACAACATGCTGGCAAATGACCGTTTTGGTATCAAACGCGATGTAGAAGTTCCGGAAGATAACCGCTCCGTATTTGGTAATACTTTTTACTATGGTTTCCTGCAGGAAGGCGTAAACCAGTTCCAGCCTGGCACAGACATCATTGCAGGTACGGGTGATATCCGTGGTACTACTGCCGGCGCCAATGATCCCAAGTTCGTGAACTACCCTGTAAGCACGGATAAGCTGAATTCCACTTTCGACAATAGCTGGGATTTCCACCTGCAGGCAGGTTCTCCGGCGCTGGGCAAAGGAAAGACTGACTTTACGCCACATTTCAGCGCTACCGGCCTTACCGCCAATGGCGTTACGTTTAAATCGCCCGTGCCGGCCAACTATATCGGCGCGTTCGGTACAAAATAAAATACATAGCAAAAAACAAACACACAGCGTATAAAGCCGCCGGAAGTATAAAGTATAAGACGCACTTATACTTTATGCTTCCCGCTTTATATAATTAAACAGGGAAGAAGACCCTGCGTTGTGCAGCAAAAAAAACGATCAACAGTGAAATACATCATTCCCGTCCTCTGCTGCGCCTGGAGCCTGACGGCCTGCCAGGGCGCACAACAGGAGCCCGTTACAGAAAAGGATATAAAGGATACTGCCACCGTAAAGCCTTTAAAACCAGTAGTGGTAACGGAGCCGGTACAATACGATTCCGATGATCCGGCTATCTGGATCAACCCTGCAGACACCGCCCACAGCCTGATCGTAGGTACGGATAAGAACACGGATGGCGCCCTGTATGTATTTGATCTTGACGGTAAGATCGTCAAAAAAGTAGGCGGCCTTAAACGCCCTAATAATGTGGATATCGCCTATGGCCTGTCCCTGAACGGACAGCCCACAGATATAGCCGTTACCACAGAACGCGAGAACAACCGCATCCGCATTTTCCGCCTGCCGGATATGCAGCCGGTAGATGGCGGCGGTATTCCTGTGTTTGACGGCGAGCAGGAGCGGGCGCCCATGGGCATCAGCCTGTACACCCGCCCTTCTGACAAAGCTATCTTTGCCATCGTAGGCCGTAAGACCGGCCCGGACTCCAGCTATCTCTGGCAATACCGCCTGCAGGATAATGGTAAAGGCGAAATAGCCGCTACCGTAGTGCGCAAGTTTGGCCGTTACAGCGGTATTAAGGAAATAGAAAGCATTGCCGTGGATAATGAGCTGGGATATATTTATTATTCCGATGAGCAGGCCGGCATCCGTAAATATTATGCGGATCCGGAGAAAGGCAATGCAGAACTGGCCATTTTTGGAAAAGGAGAATTTAAGGCAGATAATGAAGGCATCAGTATTTACAAAACCGGGCCTGGCGCCGGTTATGTGCTGGTATCTGACCAGGACGCCAACAGCTTTAATGTGTACCGCAGGGAAGGAGCGGCCAATGCGCCCCAGCAGCATACCTTGTTGCAGCGCATACCGGTTTCCGCTATCAACAGCGACGGTTCAGACGTGACCAACCTGCCCATAGGCAGCCGTTTTCCCAAAGGGCTTTTTGTAGTGATGAGCACTGATCATACGTTCCATTACTACGACTGGCGCCAGCTGGAAGCGCAGATCAGCAATAAATAGGATTACAACGGACAGATAGAAAAGACCGTTTCCCGGAAGGGAGCGGTTTTTTTATTCCTCTTTGTTATATACAAACGCATTCCCCTGCAGGAGCGGATGGCCGCCTTTTAACTGCGGACCGGATAACTGGAGGCGGAAATCACGGAAGAAATATTCAAACAACCAGGGCTCAAATTTGAATTCAAAATAGTTGTGGTCATTGGATACCGGCACGACGGTACACTTTTCCGGGCAGAATTCAAACATCATTTCAATGGAATCCGGGTGCGGGCCTTCGTATCTAAAATAACCGTCGCTATCCGCAAAGTCTCCTTTAATAGTCTGTCCTGACCGCACTCTTACAAACACATATTTAAGCAGCTGCTGGTTGGGCTCCGTGATCTTAATGACCGTATTTTTTCCGGGTTGTTTGCTGCTGTTAACAAGGGTAAAGTCATGGTCCTGGCTGGTGACGCTTGTAAACTGGATGCTGTCATTCACGATCTTGTATTTACCCTTACCGTACCTGTCCAGCGCACCCTGGGAGAAAAAGAAATCAAAGCTGCTATCTGCATTTAACCGGAATCCGGAGGCTGTTTCCATAACGCCCCGCAGGTAATATTCGCCTGCCATGTTTTGTGCTGATATATTGTCCACACGGAAGAAGATAAGCAATAATAATACTGGTAGCGCTCTCATTTTGATGGGGTTTATACAAAGATCCTTTAAAATGAAAAAAGGCGCCTCATTTTCTTTGAGACGCCTTCCAATGATAATTTTATAAGGCCAGCTGCCTGGCAGATTGATGTTTGACCACAAAGGCGATGAGCTCATCCTGCGCAATGCCTGCGCGGGCAGCCGCGTCCTGTATATCCTCGCGGGATACGTTGGCGGCGAATGATTTCTCTTTCAGCCGTTTCTTTACGCCTTTAAGATCCATACCGCTATAACCTTCCGGCCGCATGAGGGAGTAAGCATGCACCAGGCCGGATAACTCGTCAAAAGCATACAACATCTTATCCATGGTGGTTTCCGGCTCCACGCCAAAATAGCGTGGCCCATGGGAGGCAATGGCCCGTATAATTTCCGGGCAAACCTGCCGCTGTTCCAGTTCCGCAATGATCTTATGGCAATGTTGCTCCGGCCACAGGTCCCAGTCGGCATCATGCAGCAGCCCGGCCATTTCCCAGCGCCATTGGCCTGCCTCGTCCAGGCCTTCCTGTTCCGCCGCCCAGCAGCGCATCAGGTAGCCTACCTGCCGCATATGCAGCTGCAGCCGCTCATTCTTTACCCATTCCATCAGCAGCGCATCGGCGGCTGAACGGCTTAGGGTATTGCCGGCGTTGGCCGGGTTGCCGAATGTATTCCTTCCTATAGGTATTATTTCCATGGCACTAAGCTGATTTGATGTATCATAATAATAATTAATTTTTTGGCATGGACCAATACGTCCATCACTCCGCACATCCGTCCATCAACCTGTTATTTTGTTATATTATCCAGCCATTTTTCCGCCAGCCCGGGCCACACATCCGCGGCGGGGTTACCGGGGCGTAAACCATAACCATGGCCACCATTAGGGTAAAAATGCAATTCTACCGGCACTTTCGCATCCCGTAGGGCGCCGGCCATTACCAGGGCGCTATTGCCATAATGATCATCCGCCGTAGCAAACAGGAACATAGGGGGCGTATCCTTATTTACGGTCAGCTCCGGGGTAAGGCCGCGGTTCGTTCCTTTATCGAGATAAGCGGGGTAGATGAGCACGGCAAATGCCGGTTTGCAGGAAAGCTCGTCTGCTTTATCCACTTTAGGATAAGTATCCTGCGTATACAGGGTGCTGGCGCGTGCGCTGAGGCTGCCGCCGGCGGAAAAACCCAGCACGCCTACACGATCCGGGTGAATGTTCCAGGTTTTGGCGCGGCTTTTCACCATGCGTATAGCCCTTTGCACATCCTGTAAGGCGCCTGCTTCTTTTTGTGGTACGCGGTACTGCAGTACAAATGCCGTATAGCCAAGGCCGCTGAGCCAGCGGGCTATCTCTTCGCCTTCCAGGTTAATGGCCAGTATGCTGTAGCCGCCGCCAGGGCATACAATGATGCCGGTTTGACGGCTGGCGGTGCTGTCTGCGGGCGGGTACACCGTAAGGATAGGATCTGTAACATCCGTTAGCCGTATTACGCCACGGCCGGTATCCGGCGTGGGTTTGGCGGCATGTTTGGCCGCCGTTTCGCCCGGTACCGCTCCCGGCCATAAATGGATCACTTGCTGTTGCTGCGCCAGGCTTTGTAAGCTGTTCATCATCATAAGGATGTATAAAAGATGTTTCATAAAGGGGAATTTATTCCATGTTTTAATTTACAAATTATGTCTTTTACGCTACAGATTTCCCGGTTTTTACCCTGTAAACTATTGAGAAGCAGGCCCCGGTACCCTTTTTGTTAAGGAACAGGTACATAGATTATTCACTAAAACGATAATTATGAAACGAGCATTCAACACGCCCCGGCCGTCAGACACAGCAGCAACCCATGCAAAGCCTTTTCGCCTCACAATCTGGAACGGCTTATTCCTGGCGGCTTTAATGCCCTGGATGTTGCAGTCCTGCGGCGGCGGTACCACCACCCACAATGACAGTGTAGATAGCGCGCAGACGGTAAACGAAACCACTGCGCCCGTGGATAATGAGTCTTCAGATTTTGCAGTTAAAGCGGCAGACGCCGGTATGACAGAAGTAAAACTGGGAGAGCTGGCCCAGCAGAACGCCAGCTCACAACGCGTAAAGGATTTTGGCAGTATGATGGTGCGCGATCACTCTAAAGCTAACGATGAGCTGAAGGGGATAGCATCCAACAAAAGCATTACCCTGCCGGACAGCGTAAGCGCAGAACATATGAGACATATGGATGACCTGAGCAAAAAGAAAGGCAAGGATTTCGACAAGGATTATATTGATATGATGGTGGATGGTCACCAGGATGTAGCGGATATGTTTGACAAAGCTTCCAACAATCTTAAGGACCCGGACCTGAAGGGTTTTGCTACTAACACCCTGCCTGTTATCAGGGCCCACCTGGACTCCGCCAAGGCGATACAGGAAGCAATGAAGAAGAAATAATGTGCGGATAGATCATTCACCAAAACGATAGTTATGAAACGAGCATTCTGGAAGGGTTTATTCCTGGCGGCTTTACTGCCCTGGATGTTGCAATCCTGCGGTGGTCCTACCAGCAAAAGGGCAGACAGTGACAGTGTAGACAGCGCCAAACAGCAAAATGAAGGCATAGCGGTAGATAACGATGTGTCGGATTTTGCGGTAAAAGCGGCGAGTGGCGGGCTTATGGAAGTTAAGCTGGGCGAGCTGGCCCAGCAGAATGCAAGCTCCCGGCGTGTAAAGGATTTTGGCAGTATGATGATCCGCGACCACTCCAAGGCCAATGATGAGCTGAAGGGGCTGGCAGCCGCCAAGACCATTACGTTGCCGGATAGTGTGGGAGATGAGCACCAGCATCATATAGACGAGCTTAAGAAAAAGAATGGAACAGCGTTCGATAAGGCATATATCGATATGATGGTGGACGATCATAACGAGGATATAGACATGTTCGACAAAGCGTCTAATAACCTCAAAGATCCGGACCTGAAAGGTTTTGCCGCCAAAACGCTGCCTGTTCTCCATACCCATCTTGATGAGGCTAAGAACATTCAGCAAGAAATGCGCAAACAAATGAATAATAGCAAGGACCCTGGCGCCCCACATTAAGATGAAGTAAAATAAATGAGTGTACGGAAAAGCCGTATAAACAAAAAGCCGGACGCAGGATCTGCCTGCGCCCGGCTTATTATTTTAACCAATGGCTTACGCCTGTTTTACCAACTCGATTTCCGCCAGTACCTTCACATCATCGCTTACCACCAGTCCGCCCGCTTCCGTGAGCGCGCTCCAGTTCAACCCAAAATCCTTGCGGTTGATCTTTCCGCTAATTGTAAAGCCCGCGCGGGTATTACCCCAGGGGTCTTTTACCACGCCGCCGAATTCAACGCCAAATTCCACTGATTTTGTTACATCCCGTATGGTCAGGTCGCCGGTAATGTTGTAAGAACCGTCATTATCCACGGATACATATTTGGTGGGTACAAACTTTATCTGCGGAAAACGGTGGTCGTCAAAGAAATCCGGGGAGCGCAGGTGCCGGTCCCGTTCTTCATTGCCGGTATGTACGGAGGCTGTTTCCGCTGTAAAAACTGCTTTGGCCGTCATAAAATCCTCGTCTTCCGTTTCCGCCTCCACGTGAAAATTGTGGAAGTGCCCGGATACGGTGGAGATCATCAGGTGTTTCACCTTAAAACTAATGTGACTGTGTACGGGGTCGATCGCCCATTTAGTGGTTGCCATAATCTGGGATATTTTTTTAGCGGTTAAGTAAGAATAGTTGTAAGGTACAATTTCGCGCGCAATTCGTAATTTTAACTAAATGTATGCCATTGTCGATATAGAAACTACGGGAGGCCATGCCAGCGCCAATGCCATTACGGAGGTAGCCATTTTTGTATATGATGGTACGGCAGTAGTGCAGGAGTACCATACGCTGGTGAACCCGCGGATGCCCATTCCCTATTATGTACAGTCACTTACCGGTATTACGGATGAAATGGTGGCCAGCGCCCCGGATTTTGAAGCCGTAGCGGCAGAGATCTATGATCTGCTGCAGGACAAGATCTTTGTAGCGCACAATGTGAACTTCGATTATTCTTTTTTACAATATCATCTGGGGGCCAACGGTTTTGAGCTGAAATGTAAAAAGCTCTGTACTGTAAGGCTGGGCCGTAAGATCATACCGGGGCTGCCTTCCTATAGCCTGGGCAATCTTTGCCGTTCGCTGAGCATACCCATTCTGCAGCGCCACCGGGCCACGGGCGATGCCGCCGCCACCGTAAGCCTGTTTGCCCTGTTGCTGCAGCGGGATACCCAGGACGCCATTGCCGGCGCTCTGAAGGTGGGCTCCAAGGAGCAGTTCCTGCCGCCTAACCTGCCACCGGAGCAGGTAAAGCAGTTACCGTTATCGCCGGGCGTGTATTATTTCCATGACCAGAAGGGGGAGGTGCTGTATGTAGGCAAGGCCCGGAATATCCGTAAAAGGGTAAACAGCCATTTTACAGGTAATAATGCCGGTCCTAAACGGCAGGCTTTTCTGCGTAACATCTTTAGTATCAGTTGTGAGATAACAGGTACGGAGTTGATGGCGGGAATCCTGGAATCTGTGGAGATCAAGCGGCTCTGGCCGGTATACAATTACGCCCAGAAACATATGGAGTTCAATTTTGGATTCTATTGTTTTGAGGACCAGGACGGTTACCTGCGGTTAGCGATTGAAAAGAAACGGAAATATACTACCCCGCTGCACGTGTTTAAGCTGCTGATAGAAGGGCACCAGCTGTTGCGGCAGCTGATCCGGCGGTTTGACCTTTGTCCGCGGCTTTGTTTCCTGCAAAAAGGCAACGGGGCCTGTTTACCATTACAGGAACATACCTGCCACGGGGCTTGTGAAAAGAAAGAAAGCGTAACAATATATAATCAGCGGGTACAGGATGCTATCAACTGGTTGCAGCAACAGCAGCCATCATTTGTGATCCTGGGGCATGGCAGGGACAGGGAGGAGCAAAGCTGTATACTTATGGAAAAAGGGCGGTTCTATGGGATGGGGTACCTGCCCCGCGAGATAGCCGTTACCGGTAGTGAAAACCTCAAAGAATGGCTTACGCCTTACCCGGAAAATGAATATATCCTGGGCCTTATCAGGCAACATGCTGCAGGCAAGGCGGCGGGTCTTTTAGAGATCAGATCTTCCTAAAAAAACAACAGGGCATTTTGCCAGCAGTTCAACCGCTTTTGGTGGTGGGAGGGAGCATCACCCTTACCGCAGCACCAAAAGTAATTTTACTGGAGACAAGATCCCCGTTAGGCCGGAGGCCATTTTTTTGAAATAAGTAAGATGGACAGCAGTGAAGCTGTTGCGCAGGTATGGGCGATGACTGTACGGTGAAGCAAATAACGTACAGCATCTACATATCCTGGTACCGCATCCGGTACAGTGTCGTCCTTACAATGTTGATTTGCCTAATGGGCAGTAATGCAGGGCTTCTCTATGCAGTCAGCAGCACTAAAACTGTGTCCTGTTGATCCATTTGTGCAGATTAAAAAAACATGTCTGCTGATCATACACGGAAAGGCCCTGCGCTCATTATAGCAATAACATCATAAACCCTGGACAAGCAGGCAACAACGTTCACGTAAAAGCAGCAATAGGAGAGGAGGCTTTAGCCTTTACAGGCATTGGGCGCCCTTCGCAAAATTATTGCTGTTGTAAAAGGAATTTCACGGGCAGTTCAAAGTACATGCTCACTATGCGTCCGTCATAGCTTACAGGTGTGAACTTTAACCCTTTAACTGCTTCAACAGCAGCTTCTTCAAGACCATAACCCAGTTTGGTCATAGGCTCTACTTCGCTGATCTGGCCTTGCTTGTCAACTACAAAGGATACGTAAACAGTGCCATTAACACCATTTTCCTTTGCCTTAAAGGGATACTTTAAGTTAGCGTACAGCGCTGCGGTTGCATCAGCCAGCTGTTGTTTCTGATCCGCGGTGTACACGATCGTGCTAAACACGGAATCAGGTTTGCCATTGCGCTGACGGATCCAATAAGCGTCAGCTACGGTGTTGTCCTGGATAGTGTAACCGTGCTGGGTCATTCTGGAATCAAAGTAGTTGTAAGACCACCGTCCAGGTTTCAGCAGGTTTTCACCGCCTTCTCCGTTCAACTGCAAAAACGTGTTAGTACCGTTATCGCCTTTGTTGATAATAAAACGGATGGCACCGTTCTTATAATAAACGGTATCATTGGACGCCTTCGATTGCAGAGAGCAGCACAGCGCCATAATTAATACGGCTGCTCCTAAGAATTGCTTCTTCATAGGTCGTTGTTTTATTGATGTAGGATGATTGCTTCCATTGTTGTGTTTCGGTTTCATAAGTGTATTTGTTTAACGATAAAATATAATCCCCCACGCATTGAGTCATCCGGGCATCATCCTTACGGCTACATCAATCGGGGAAAGCCCCTTTATCGATTCCCGGGATAATCTTCAATGCGTTCTTATAATAGATCTTTTTTAGTATCTCATCTGGCAGGTGCATCCCATACATGCGCCAAAAGGCGTGATATTTTTTATGGTACGGAAAGTACTCATCCGCTGTTTCCAGCACACGGAAATAAGTAGCGTATTCCGAAGGCACCCACGAATCTTTACCGAATAAGATCCGGTCCTGGTATTTTTCAAAGAACTCCCGGGCCCTGATGGGTTGCCGGCCTAATTCCGCTATCACTGCGCCAAACTCCACATACATATTAGGTATAACCTCCATCAGGGCGCTTAATTTGTCCAGGTCATTTGCATACCAGCCAAAATGCGCATTGATGAAGGTGGTTTGGGGATGTTTTTTAAACATCCGGTGTTGTTCCTCAATGATCTGTTCCCAGGGGGCGGGGTTTTTAGGCCCGCGTTGCCTGCCGGGATGGGAGACCAGCTCCAGCCAGCGCTCATTATGCTCATCCATGGGCTCCCAGAACGGTTCCGGATCTGCCGCATGTATAAGTACCGGTATCTTCAAAGCGGCGCATTTGTCCCAGATGGCATCCAGCCGGGGATCGTCAATTGTCACACGTTTACCGGTATTGTCCTTTACGCTTAATCCCAGTGTCTTAAATATCTTTAGCCCGCCTGCGCCATGTTGCACATCTTCCTGCAGCTGTTGCACTGCTTTCTCTGTCCAGCCGGGCTTTCCTATTCCGTCAAAATCAATATTGGCAAATACAATGAACCGCTTTGGCGCGTGCTCTTTTATATTATCTGCCATTTCTTTCAGGCGGCTGCCGTTGCTGCCGCTCAGGTTCACCATTACCTGCATGTGCAGGGCGTCCATGTCCTTTACGAGGCCCGCCAGGTCCTGGCTGCCCATATTCCATTGATGATTATGCACATCAATGAAGGGATATTTAGCCCGGCTAAGCGGATGTTCCGGCACTTTTAAGGTGGATACCGGATCGTATTTCTCGAAATCCATATGGGTGTTTTCTGCCGATTGGCCTTGTGCGCAACCGGTGATTATGATACCTGCCCATATTAAGAATGCGTGTCGGCGCATGGTTCGGGTAATTACAAAATCATGGCTCAAATTACAAATTTTTAAGAGATTAGAATAATTTATATAAGTTTTTTTAACCGTTTATTTATTAACACCATGTGTTTATCTTAACCTATGGCGGTAAGTGATTTGTAATCATATATTTTCAGATGAAAGGTTTAATACGTAATTTTTTTATCCACCACGTGGAAAAAGTGGGCGGGTTTCCGTGTTTATTTAGCTGCGTACAGTATTTTTGCCCATCTTTTGAAGGTTCTAAGTGGTTCATTTTAAGTTAATTTATAATTTTTCTTACTGATGCTTACGTCTGATTTCAAATTTCCGGGGCAGTCTGCCTTCTACAAAGGAAAGGTTCGCGATGTGTATACCATTGATAATAAGCTGATGGTGATGCTGGTAAGCGACCGTATCTCTGCATTTGATGTGGTGCTGCCCAAACCTATCCCGTACAAGGGCCAGGTGCTTAACCAGGTAGCCGCCATTATGCTGGAGGCCACCAAAGATATCGTGCCCAACTGGGTAAAGTCTGTACCCCTGCCCAATGTTACCATTGGCCTGAAGTGCGAGACCTTCCCTGTGGAAATGGTAGTACGCGGTAACCTGACCGGCCATGCATGGCGGACCTATAAAAGCGGCAAACGCGAGCTTTGCGGCGTAACCATGCCGGAAGGCATGAAGGAGAACGATTTCTTCCCGTCTCCCATTATTACGCCTACCACCAAAGCCCACGAAGGCCACGATGAGGACATTAGCCGCGAGGAGATCATTGCCCAGGGCCTGGTAAGCGAAGCGGACTACGCCCAGCTGGAAAAATATACCCTCGCCCTGTTTGAGCGTGGTAAGGAACTGGCCGCCAAACGCGGACTGATCCTGGTAGATACAAAATACGAATTCGGCAAGATCGGAGACACCATTTATGTGATTGACGAAGTACATACCCCGGATTCTTCCCGTTTCTTCTATGCAGAAGGTTACGAAGAGAACCAGAAAGCCGGTAAACAGCAACGCCAGCTGAGCAAGGAGTTCGTACGTGAATGGCTGATGGAGAATGGTTTCCAGGGTAAAGACGGTCAGCAGGTACCGGAAATGACAGCAGAATTCGTGAAAAGCGTAAGCGATCGCTATATTGAGCTGTTCGAAAACATTACCGGCCAAAAATTCGTTAAGCAGGACGTTCAACCTGCCGAGATCGAAGCCAAAATAGTGGAAACGCTGAAATCTTTATAATTTAGCTGTTGGCTTTTAGCTGTTAGCGGTTAGCGGGGAATGACCATATTAATATATGTGGTCCACATAACCGGCTGGTTGCTAATGGCTGAAATGCCAACAGTACTTTTTTTAGCTGCTAGCTTCGTAGCTATTAGCTGTTAGCCAGGAATGACCATGCAGGTATGTTAGACCCGCCTTGTTTCATAAATAGCTGATCACTAACTGCTACGAGCTAAATGCTAAAAGCTAACCGCTAATCACTATCAATGAGACACCTCGCCGCGCTTAATATATACTTTGTCAGATACAAATGGTTGTTCATACTGGGATTGCTGTTCACCTCCATCTCTATTGTATTCAGCGTGTTCCAACCAGTAATGGTACGCCAGATCTTTGATCTCCTGGCGCAGAACCTGGACAGCTACCGCATGATCAGCGACACCGGTATCAAAGGCGCGTTCCGTTCTGATTTTACCCGCATCCTGGCCTTTTATGGCGTGACCATCCTCCTGTCTGCGCTGCTCAGCGGCTTTTTTATGTTCCTCCAGCGGCAAACCCTCATCGTGATGAGCCGCCACATTGAATATGACCTCAAGAACGATATTTACCAGCATTACCAGGTGCTGGACCTTAACTTCTTTAAGATGCACCGTACCGGCGACCTGATGAGCCGGATTACGGAAGATGTATCACGGGTGCGTATGTACGTTGGCCCCGCCATTATGTATGCCGCCCGTACCATTATAATGATGGTGATGATCGTATCCCTGATGGTGAAGGTAAACCTGACCCTTACCTTATATACATTATCACCCTTACCCCTGCTGGCCCTGACCATTTATTATGTGAACCGGATCATTCACCGCAAAAGCGAGCGCATCCAGGCCCAGCTGTCTAACCTTACCTCCATTGCGCAGGAAAGTTATTCCGGGATCCGGGTGATCAAATCTTATGTACAGGAAACGGCCAGCGCCCGGCATTTTGAACAGGCCAGCGAAGAGTATAAAAAAAGCTCCGTGAGCCTGGCCAAAACAGACGCCCTGTACCAGCCGGCCATGTCGCTGATGATAGGCCTGAGCGTGATACTCACCATATTTATAGGCGGTATCCAGGTGATCCAGGGCAATATTACCGTGGGTAACCTGGCGGAGTTCGTGATCTATGTGAACATGCTTATTTTCCCGTTCTTTTCCATAGGATGGGTAGCTTCCATGATCCAGCGCGCCGCCGCCTCTCAGCAACGCCTCAACGAATTCCTGCAGGTGGAGCCCAATATTAAGAACAGCCCCGACGCACAATCCGTTGCCCTGCAAGGCAGTATCCGGTTTGAGCATGTATCTTTTACCTATCCGCATACCGGTATACAGGCCATCAAGGATTTTGACCTGCATATCCAGCGCGGCCAGAAAGTAGCCGTGATAGGCCGTACCGGCTCCGGCAAATCCACCCTGGCCCAGTTACTGTTACGGATGTACGATCCGCAGCAGGGCCGCGTACTCCTGGATGGCCACGATATCCGCGGCCTCCGGCTGGATAGCCTGCGCAGCCAGATCAGCTATGTACCGCAGGATGTGTTCCTCTTCTCTGATAATATTACCAATAATATCCGCTTTGGCATGCCCACCGCCGGCGTGGAAGCTGTAAAGCAGGCCGCCCGCCAGGCCTCTGTAGAAAAAGACATCCTGAACTTTAAGGAAGGTTTTGATACGATGATAGGAGAGCGGGGCGTTACCCTGAGCGGCGGCCAGAAACAGCGGATCTCCATCGCGCGCGCCCTGATCATGGATCCCAACATCCTGGTGTTCGACGATTGCCTCTCCGCCGTGGACGCCCGTACGGAAAAAGAGATCATTGGTAACCTGTACGCCTACCTGAAGGATAAGACCGCTATTATTATTACGCACCGCATCTTTGCCCTGTTCGAATTTGATAAGATCATAGTGCTGGATGACGGTAAGATCGTAGAAACGGGTACGCATGAAGAATTAATGTCATCAAATGGCTACTATGCGGAGCTGTATGCGCGCCAGCAATCGGGCGAGGAAGAATCTGTAACTGAATAAAAATCATTTTTTTATACATACCCTGAGCCCGCTATCAGGAGGAGTTTATCCACAGTAATCAAAATCAGTTAAAATTATTTTGATATTTGTAAAACAATAGTATATTTGTTGCTTATTGAATATTGATAAATTGGATTGATTCGTTAACAACTTAAATCTATCAACTGTGGCGTACGAAAACAACAATCAACAGGAAAGAAACAACGACAGCATCTTTTCTAAGCGATTGAAAGCGGGTAAAAGAAGGACTTACTTCTTTGATGTAAAGACCACTCGGGGAAACGACTACTTTCTGACAATCACAGAGAGCAAAAAACGTTTCAATGACAACGGGTACGACAGGCATAAGGTATTCCTGTACAAGGAGGACTTTAACAAGTTCCTGAATGCATTAACCGAAACCATCAACTACGTAAAAACCGAGTTGATGCCCGATTTCGACTTTGATGCTTACAACCACGATTATGTGAGAGAAGACGGAGAGGACGATGGTGAAGTAGTAGACACTGCTGCTACTGTAGCCGTTGAAAGCGCTCCCGTAGTAGAAGCTGTAGTAGCCGCGCCCGCAGCTGCAGCCGCTGCTTCCCACACAGATGATGTAGACAAATGGTAAGATTTTACGCTTATTCAAGAATATGACCTCCGGATTTTTCCGGAGGTTTTTTTTTGTGCAGTAGGCAGCGGAGGTTCGTTTATGAGGCTTGGTGTAATGCGTTGTGCTTGTCTGTTATGAATAGTTGCATGTTCTACAGTGGTTGGGTGGTTTGCTGGGGAGGTTCGATGTATTCTGTATGCAGATTGGGTTGGTGCATGTTCTTCAGTGGTTGCGTGGTTTACTGGGGAGGTTTGATGTATTCTGTATGCAGATTGGGTTGGTGCATGTTCTTCAGTGGTCGCGTGGTTTACTGGGGAGGTTCGATATATTCTGTGTCCAGATTGGGGCGGTTGGGAGTTGCACGTTCTTCAGTACTCGCCTGCGCCGGGCAGGTTCAAAAACGGCCTGCGCCTGCCGCGGGGAGTTCGTTTGGCAAATAGGCTGCAAAAACCCGCGCCAGCCAAGGGCCGTTTTGAATCCTGCCCGGCTCTTAAGGCGATCGACTGCTGATAATAAGGTGTTCCAATTGGGTAATTGGGGTATTTATTGGGCCGCCTGCGCTGGTAGGGGCTTAAAAATGTCCAAAATACTAATATCTTATAAGGGGCATTTATCATCAGCCTGGATGTTCACTAAAGTATACGTGAACTTTATACATATTGATGGATGACGTTAATAATCCATACACATATGTTGGTCTGAACAATCATTACTATCTGAAAGGGCTGCATATTTTAGGTGTTCTCAATGGTTCCAATACTCCCAATATTCTCAATACTCCTAATGTTCTCAATGTTGCTAATGTTCCTAATGTCCCTAATGTTCCTAATGTTTTCAATGTTCTCGTTCCCATTAATATGCATCGGGCTATATATCGTATGATGCCCCAAGGATCTACCAAACTTTATACCACTGTAATGGATAGTACTAATAATCCCCACTACAATTATACCGGCCAGAACCACCGGGACCCCGAGCGGCCTATCGCATTTTTTAGGGCTCCCATATCTCCTTACGGCATATTAGCATTGCCAGGCAGGATTCAAAACGGCCCTTGGCTGGCGCGGGTTCCTGCGGCCTACTTGCCAAACGAACTCCCCGCGGCAGGCGCAGGCCGTTTTTGAACCTGCCAGGCGCGGGATAGATGAGGAACCCTCTCGCCATAAAGCCCATTGCACCTGCCAAACCCAGGATAAATAAGAAACCATCAGCCATAAAGCCCATTGCACCTGCTAAACCCAGAACAAATAAGGAACCCTCTCGTCATAAAGCCCATTGCACCTGCTAAACCCAGGACAAATAAGAAAACCATCAGCCATAAAGCCAATGCACCCGCCAAACCCAAGACAAATAAGAAACCATCAGCCATAAAGCCCATTGCACCTGCCAAACCCAGGACAAATAAGAAAACCATCAGCCATAAAGCCCATTGCACCTGCTAAACCCAGAACAAATAAGAAAACCATCAGCCATAAAGCCCAATGCACCTGCCAACCCCAGGACAAATAAGAAACCATCAGCCATAAAGCCAATTGTACCGACCAAACCGAAGACAAATAAGAAAACCATCAGCTATTTAAATCCGCCGGCTATAGAATAGATTTCGAATCAATCAAACAAAACACGCAGCTATAATATCAGACCTCCACCAAAACAAGAACGCCCATGGCCATACCATGAGCGTTCTTAATTTATAAACAACAACTAAAACTTACTTTTTCATCGCCTTCCACGCGTTGATCAGCCCATTAGTGCTGGCATCGTGGGCGGTTACTTTGGCATCGCTCTGCAGCTCAGGCAGGATCTTGTTGGCCAGCTGTTTACCCAGTTCTACCCCCCATTGATCAAAGGTATAGATGTTCCAGATAACGCCTTGAATAAAGATCTTGTGCTCATACAGCGCAATCAGGGAGCCTAAGGAACGCGGTGTGATCTCTTTTACCAGGAAAGAGTTGGAAGGACGGTTGCCGGTAAATACTTTATACGGCAACAGCTTTTCCAGCGCCTCGCCGCTCATGCCGGATTTCTCCAGCTCAGCGCGTACTTCTTCCGGTGTTTTGCCATTCATGAGCGCCTCCGTTTGTGCGAAGAAGTTAGAGAGCAGTTTTACATGATGATCGCCAATAGGGTTGTGGCTGATTGCCGGCGCTATAAAGTCGCAGGGGATCAGTTTAGTGCCCTGGTGGATCAGCTGGTAAAAGGCGTGCTGGCCGTTGGTGCCGGGCTCGCCCCATACTACGGGGCCGGTCTGGTAAGGAACGGCGGCGCCGTTACGGTCTACGTATTTACCGTTGCTCTCCATATTCCCTTGCTGGAAATAGGCGGCAAAGCGGTGCATGTATTGGTCGTAAGGTAAGATCGCTTCGGTGTCTGCGTCAAAGAAGTTGCCGTACCAGAGGCCTACCAGGGCCATGATCACGGGAATGTTCTTTTCGAACGGCGTTTGGGTGAAGTGCTGGTCTACTGCATGCGCGCCATCGAGGAGGGCCTTGAAGTTATCAAAACCGACAGTGAGGGCAATGCTCAGGCCAATAGCGGACCACAGGGAATAGCGGCCGCCAACCCAATCCCAGAATTCAAACATGTTCTCCGGGTTGATGCCAAATGCTTTTACGGCTTTCTCGTTGGTGGAGAGGGCGGCAAAATGGAGGGCGATATGTGCTTCATCCTTAGCGGAGTCCATGAACCATTGACGGGCGGTCATGGCGTTGGTCATGGTTTCCTGGGTGGTGAAGGTCTTGGAGGCTACGAGGAAAAGGGTTTCCTCCGGCGTTACTTTCTTCAGCGTTTCGGCAATATGGGTGCCGTCTACGTTGGAAACAAAATAAGGCTGCATGCCTTTTATCCAGTAGGGGCGCAGGGCTTCTGTCACCATTACCGGGCCCAGGTCAGAGCCGCCTATGCCGATGTTGACAATATAACGTATGGGCTTGCCCGTATAACCACGAAGCGCGCCGGAGTGGATCTGCGAACAGTAGTGTTCCATCTTCTGCAGCACTTTGTTCACGTCCTGCATTACGTCCTGTCCGTCCAGCATTACCGGGGTGTTGGAAGTGTTGCGCAGGGCGGTGTGCAGCACCGCGCGGTTTTCGGTGGCGTTGATCTTCTCTGCGCTAAACATGGCTTTGATGGCCGCTTCTGCCTGGCTTTCGCGGGCCAGTTCCAGCAGGAGGGCACGGGTCTCTTCCGTGATCAGGTTCTTCGAAAAATCGAACAGTATCTCTTCAAAGCGCAGGGAGAACTTTTCAAACCGTTGCGCATCTTCTGCAAAAAGGTTGCGCATGTGCACCTGCTTCATCTTTGCTGCGTGCTGTTGCAGCTGTTGCCAGGCCTTGGTAGTGGTAGGATTCACCGATGGGAACATAGTTAAGTGGATTTATACTGACCAAAATTAACTGTTAGAACGCAGATTTGCCAGTTAGTTTTGCGTTAAGCGATAAACTGGTACATAAATCCGTAAAATGGGATAGCTTTTAGCCAGCTAGCTGGCGCTTCGCTGCTGGTACCATTTCCACAGGATGGTAATAGCGATCATGGCAATGGCGATAAAGCAGGCATGTACTACAGCGGGGGCGGTGACCTGGTCCGGGTGGCGGCGCTGCATGATCACGCCCCAGAGCGCCCATATATGAACCATCCCAAAGATGATATTATTATGCTGCAGGATCATGTATACGCACAGGCCTGCGCTGATGCTGATCATGAGCACCGTCCAGGTGACCATGGAAATACCCTGGCCCTGCCAGCCCCAGTATACCATCAGGGCGGTGAGGTTAGCCAGGGCGGCAAAGCTTACCCAGCCCAGGTAGAGGCTAAAGGGATAATGCAGCAGGTATTTTTCCCGGTTGGAGAAGGCCTGATGGCCAATGGAAAAGTTATGATGGATAGCGATGAGCGAGGTAAGGAGCAGTAACATCAGCAGAAAGGAGACCTGCAGTATTTCATAATGCCAGGCAAACAGCCAGGAGGCATTGGCCAGGCAGCTGATCAACCACCAGTGTTTCATCTGATGTATAAAATGTGACAGCTCCTGTGGATGATCTCCCCAGAAAGCGAGCCATAACTGATAAATGGTAAAAGCCAGCAGGGCAAGATATATGATACCCCATATACCGAATGTAGCCGGTATGGGAATGAGCAGATGTGTGTATTTATCTGATACTTCGCCGGTATGTTGTCCATTGATGGGAAGCTGTACTGCCAGTATATTCACAGCTATCACCAGTATAAACCCAATGACGTGAAAAACAGACTGATTCTTATACCGCAGGGTCTCATCGGCTGCCATAGCAATAGTTAGGTTTTCTACATTCGAAGGAAAAGCGTAAAAAGAAATATACAAATATTATGCTAAACAATATGTTAATATACTAATCTAAGGGATATATACAATGTCTGGCACATTCACACATTTTCATTACATTTGCGGCCACTATGACAGCAGAGCAACTTAAAGCTATGAGGGACCGTCTCCACGTCCTGGGAGGTTTTCTTTAACGTCCCGGACCGCATAGCTAAAATCGAAAATGACAAACAGCTTACCCTTGCCCCCGGCTTCTGGGACGACAACGCCCGGGCAACATCCATCCTGAAAGAGATCAAGGTCAATAAATTCTGGGTAGACCTCCATGAGCAGGTGCAAACCTCCATCGAGGACAGCAGTGTATTGAATGATTTCCAGAAGGAAGGGGAAGCTACAGAAGAAGAAGTACAGGAAGCTTACCAGAAAGCGCTGAGCGCCCTGGATGAGCTGGAATTTAAGTCCACCCTGAATCAGCCGGAAGATGAAATGCCGGGTGTATTGACGATCAACTCTGGCGCCGGTGGTACCGAAAGCCAGGATTGGGCGGAAATGCTCCTGCGTATGTACCGCATGTACGGTGAGAAACAGGGCTGGAAAGTATCGGAAATTGATGTACAGTACGGCGATGGCGCCGGCATCAAATCCGCTACGCTTGAATTCGACGGCGATTTTGCCTACGGTTTGCTGAAAGCAGAAAGCGGCGTGCACCGCCTGGTGCGCATCTCGCCTTTTGACGCCAACGCCCGCAGGCATACCTCCTTTGCATCTGTTTTCGTATATCCGCTGGTGGATGATACGATAGAGATAGCCGTAAACCCTGCCGACCTGGAATGGGAATTCTACCGTTCCGGTGGTAAAGGCGGACAGAACGTAAACAAGGTGGAAACCGCCGTGCGTTTAAAGCACATTCCTTCCGGTATCATCATCGAATGTCAGCAGGCCCGTACACAGGGTGAGAACCGCGAAAAAGCCCTCACCATGTTAAAGTCCCGCTTATATGAAGAGGAGATCCGCAAGCGCGAAGAGCTGAAGAACGCCGCCAACGCGAACAAACGTAAGATCGAATGGGGCTCGCAGATCCGTTCCTACGTGTTCCACCCGTATAAGATGATCAAGGATCACCGTACGGATTTTGAAGTGGGCAACGTACAACCCGTTATGGACGGGGAACTGGGCGGCTTTATAAAGGCTTACCTGATGAACGCGAAGGAAGAAGAAAAGTAATTAATGTGCTGATGTGTTGATGTGCTGATATGCTAATGAATGGAAGCGATTCCAGTATCAGCGTATGAGCGCATTACGCATTGGCATATTGCCATAGTAAATTTTCATAGTAATTATACCATAATAGTATACGATAGTAGTATACAATAGTAGTATACCAGCAGATAGCAGATTACAACAGAATCATAAACCAATAAATCTTATTGAGGATGCATAACGCTTATTTTCAATTTGCAGCGCCCCAGAATGAACCCGTATACAGCTACGCGCCAGGATCGCCCGAGAGGGTTGCATTGAAAAAACAACTCGCCGCATTTAAAGCCGCGCCGGTTGATCTTCCTATGTATATAAACGGCCAGGAGGTACGCACCGGTAAAACGGTGGAGATCCATCCGCCGCATGAAATAAAACACAAGCTGGGCCAGTTCCATATGGGCGACGCCAGCCATGTAAAAACCGCGGTAGACGCTGCGCTGGCTGCCCGCGCACAATGGGCGGCCACCCCCTGGGAACAGCGGGCCGCTATCTTCCTGCGCGCCGCTGAGCTCATCGCCACCAAGTACCGCTACCATATGAATGCGGCCACTATGCTGGGCCAGAGCAAGAACGCCTACCAGGCGGAGATTGACAGCGCCTGTGAGCTGATCGATTTCCTGCGCTTTAACGTGCATTACCTGACCGAGATCTATAAACAGCAGCCAGCCAGCCCACAGGGGATCCATAACAGAACGGAATACCGTCCACTGGAAGGGTTCCTGCTGGCCGTTACGCCGTTCAACTTTACCGCTATTGGCGGTAACCTGCCTACTGCGCCAGCCATGTGTGGTAACGTAGTGGTATGGAAACCTGCGGAAACGGCGGTATTTGCTGCGGCTATGTTCATGCAGATCCTGATCGAGGCGGGCCTGCCTGCCGGTGTGATCAACCTGGTGTATGCGGACGGTCCCACGCTGGGCGATATCTGCTTTAATCACCGGGATTTTGCGGGTCTGCATTTTACCGGCTCTACCGGCGTATTCCAGCAGATGTGGAAGATCATCGGCGGCAATATCAATAAATACCGGGCATACCCCCGTATTGTAGGTGAAACCGGCGGTAAGGACTTTGTAATGGTACACGCATCTGCCCAGGTAGACGTGGTAGCTACGGCACTGGCCCGCGGCGCGTTTGAATACCAGGGACAGAAATGTTCCGCTGCTTCCCGCGCGTACCTGCCGTCTAATATCGCAGACGCCGTGCTGAATAAGCTGAAGGAAATGCTGGGCACCATGAAAATGGGCACGGTAGAAGACTTTGGTAATTTCATCAACGCGGTGATCAGCGAGCGTTCTTTTGATAAGATCGCTGCCTATATAGATAATGCGAAGAAGGATCCGAAGGCGAAGATCTTTGCCGGCGGCGGTTACAGCAAAACGGATGGTTATTTCGTGGAGCCTACGGTGATCGTTACTACGGATCCCCTGTACACCACCATGTGCGAGGAGATCTTTGGCCCCGTGCTGACCATCTACGTATACGAAGCTGACCAGTTTGAAGCTACGCTGGACATTGTAGACAAGACCTCTGACTATGCGCTGACCGGTTCCATTATTTCGCAGGACCGTTACGCCATAGACCTGGCTACTAAAAAGCTGGAGAACAGTGCGGGTAACTTCTATATCAACGACAAGCCTACCGGCGCAGTGGTGGGGCAGCAGCCTTTTGGCGGCGCGCGGGCATCCGGCACCAACGATAAAGCCGGCTCCGCGCTGAATATGTACCGCTGGTTAAGCGCCCGTACCGTGAAGGAAACTATGGTACCGCCAACTGATTATAAGTACCCTTTTTTGAGCGCTGACGCTGGTGCTTAAAAACGGTCTTTGTAACAAAATAGCCTAAGGACGCGCCTATCCATACGTCGCTGCTCCAGTGACGGTTGTGGTATAGGCGCGATACCCCTGTTAACCCCGCTACGCTATAAGCTACCCAAGGTACCCAGGGATGGTCTTCCCCATATATTTCTGACAAGGCGGTGGCCACGGTGGTCACCGTAAGCATATGCCCGGAAGGGAAGGAGGTATGCTGTTTATCATTGGAAAAAGGCGCCTGAAAATTAAAGGGATTATCTCCAAAGGAAGGCCGTTGCCGCCGTATAACTATCTTGGTAAAGGTGTACAGCGCTGTAGAGATGAGCAGTGATTTGGCCGTCATCAGCGAGGCATGTTCCAGCTGCCGTTGTTTGCTTACCACCCCGGCCAGGTACATGCCCACGATCAGGTAAGGAGAATAGGCATTGCCAAATGGCTCTATCTGGTGCGCTACCTGGTCCTGCAGATTGGTATGGTTACGCGCAAAAAGCTGTTTGATCTCATAGTCGCCGGCCATCAGCACACCGGCGGTACCTACTACCACGCCAAAACGGGTGAAGTCGGTTGGCCCCCAGTGGAAGGGGCGGCTGGCGGTATAGGCCAGGTCTTCTACGATGCTTCTGAGATAGGTACCGTTGATGCGGTACCGTATGGTGCTGTCATTTTTGCCAGTAATGGTTTTGCCGGTGGTAAAACTGGTATCGCGCGGGACGGGTACAGTATCGTGTGCGTAGCCCGCTGTGCGGGTATTGGATGGCAGCGTGGTATCGCCTGCAGCCGGCATGGTATCGCGTATAAGCCCGGAAGCGCCCCTGCTGGCGCTGTCTGTCTGGGCAAAGGCCTGGCCTGTTATCAAAATAAAAATAGAACAGTAAAAGAAATATCGGTAAGTACGCAATTTGCTATGTTAATTTTGTGCAAATATAATGTTAAGTCCGTATGTTGGATAATAACACGCTATACATATCGTATTACAGGATATAGCGTTATATTGCTTAAACAGCAGGATGCCAACACAGCAGCATAGCCGTGACCGATGACAGATTCATTCATTAAAATTTAATTGTTAAAACCGTGAAACCTCGTTTAGTAGTGCTTTCCGGCGCTGGGATCAGCGCGGAGAGCGGGATCAAGACCTTCAGGGACACCAATGGCCTGTGGGAAGAGTATGATATTTATGAAGTAGCCTCCCCCCAGGGCTGGCAGAAGAACCCCGGCCTGGTGCTGGATTTTTATAACCTGCGCCGTAAGGATGTGCTGCAGGCGCAGCCCAATGCCGCCCATACGGGTCTGGCAAAGCTGCAGGAGTTGTTTGATGTGCGGATCATTACGCAGAATATAGACGATCTCCATGAGCGCGGCGGCTCTAACCATGTGCTGCACCTGCATGGCGAGATCTTTAAGATGCGCAGCGTGCTGGACGAAAACCGTATTTATCCCATTACGGAAGATATCCGGCTGGGTGATCTGGCTGCTGATGGCGGCCAGCTGCGTCCGCATATCGTTTGGTTTGGCGAGGCGGTGCCCATGATCGAAGTAGCATTGGAAGAAGTGCTGCAGGCGGATGTGTTTGTGGTAGTAGGTACTTCGCTGAATGTATACCCCGCTGCTGGTCTGTTGAACTATGTGCCGGAGGATGTGCCTAAGTTCGTGATCGATAAAAGCATACCGGAAGTAGGAGGGATACCCAACCTGCATATTATAGAAAAGCCCGCCACCACCGGCGTTGCAGAGCTGATGGAAAAGCTGCTGGCCTTTAGCCGTTAATCATCATTGACCAAATAAAGAAGCCCCCCGGTTGTACGGGGGGCTTTACTATCACTCAGAAGAGTTCATCATAGGAATCAAATATTTTGCTATTCAAAACTCTCCTCAAAACGGATGTCGAATTCTTCCAGTTCTTTTAGTACGGGATTGTATACTTCGGGCATGGTAGGAATCTGCAGGCCGGTTAACGATACTTTTTCCTGCAGTACCAGCTTGGCCATAATGCCCAGCGGTAAACCTACTGTTTTTGCCATGGCGGTGCGGAGATTATCTTCGCCCTGTACGATCATGTAGCTGTGCATGCGGGTTGCCATATTACGCCTTTCAAACTCTATCTCGTGCATCATCACGATCATATCCTTATCATTAGGCTGCATGCTCAGGCGCGTTTCCATGATATGCTGCAGGATGGCCGCATTGGTTTGCTCCCCCAAATTTATCACTTCTCCATTTAATAATCCAAGGTATTTCAGCTGGCGGATAATTTTTGATTTGCTGCTCACGCCCAGGTGCAGGGCAATGTTCTCCTCGTTGCTGAGCTGTTTATCCAGTTTTACATGCTGGCTGGCCCATTTAAAATACGTGAGGTTATCCGTCTGGATCTTGCGGCTGTCGTCTGTAAGCCCCAGGCGGATAATGGCGCTCCAGCCCTCGCAGAAGTCCGGGTAGCGCAGGGTAGCCCGCATAAAGGTGGGAATGTTCTCCAGGTTATAGGACGACATATACGCCAGCGAGTCCCGGTTGGGATAATAGGCCAGTTTGCCCAGGCCGGGGATCATAATGGTCTTGGACTGGTCAAACAGCTGCTCGTGGCTCAGCTCCTTTACCTTGCCCTTATCTTTGAAAGTGGCGCCCGCCTGGCCGGCCAGCACGATGTTACGCGCGTTCCAGGAGATCTTGTATTGCCAGGGATTGTCGTTGCTTTCCGGGGAGATGAGGCCGCCGCAGTAAGAGCGGAAGGAATAGATCAGGCCTCCTTTTTTCTCGATGGAGTGGATCACTTTCATGGCGGACATATGATCTATGCCCGGGTCCAGGCCCATTTCATACATGAACAGCAGGCCGGCTTTCTGGATATCCTTCTGCAGCTTGCGCACATCCGGATCGATATAGGAGGCGGTAAGCAGGTGTTTATTGAACTGCAGGCAGTCGCGCGCTACCAGTATATGCAGCGCAGGCGGTAACAGGGATATCACCAGGTCCGTTTCCGCGATGAGCGGTTGCCGGGCTGCCTGGTCCTTTACGTCAATAGCAATAGGGGTAACATAGTAGGATTTACCGGTTTTCGCCTTTATCAACATTAAGTCATGGTCCACCACCGTCACATGCCATTTCTGCCTGGGCGCATTCGCCAGCAGATAATCGATCAGGCAGGTGGCCGATTTACCGGCGCCAAACAACAGGATGTTTCTCATAGTCCTTCTTTAAACATTAAAACATGGTTACTGGATCAGGGGAAATAACAGCAGTGATCTTACATATGTTCGGAATTTCCGTGAAATCCGATTTCAATCATCCCCAATTTATTTTTGCCGATTTCCTTTATTCTTTGATTTTCATGGTGTTAGGAACAAATAGTTTGCCAATTATTTGTTTTATTCTATATTGAAATAGTCACATATATAATTAGCTTAATGGTTGACTGTCAGGCAAAAATAACAGAATTACCCGATAGTGAGCATCAAATGAAGATGCTAAAAACAGAAAAATGCCGGGTTCGCTGAAGGCCGTCAAAAACGGGCTTTCTGACAATACCTTATTTATTCACATTCATTCCCCCAAACGGCAAAATACTGCCTGAAAAAGCCTATATTTGCTCCTCTTACAATTGAACAGAAAAAACTGTAAACCAATAATTAACGATGTACGGTTTACGATTTTAGATTTCAATGTAAACCCGGCCTGCAACAACACCATTGCAAGGGGCATTTCTAAGATCGTACATCTAAAATCAAAACTCATCTATGGCAGACATTACGGAAAATCAGCAGGACGGTCAACAGGACTCCAGGATTATCCAGATCAATATTGAGGAACAGATGAAAACGGCGTACATAGACTATTCCATGTCTGTGATCGTAGGCCGTGCCTTGCCCGATGTAAGGGATGGTATGAAGCCTGTACACCGCCGCGTGTTATTTGGGATGAACGAGCTGGGTAACAACAGCAATAAGCCCTACAAGAAATCTGCCCGTGTGGTGGGCGAGGTAATGGGTAAGTTCCACCCGCACGGCGATAAGGCCATCTATGACACCATCGCCCGCCTGGTACAGACCTGGACCATGCGCTACCCGCTGGTAGACGGCCAGGGTAACTTTGGCTCCGTGGACGGTGACGATCCGGCGGCCATGCGTTATACGGAGGTGCGTATGCAGAAGATCGCTGAGGCCATGCTGGAGGATATCGAAAAGGAAACGGTTGATTTCACCCTGAACTTTGACGATACCCTGGAAGAGCCTACCGTACTGCCCACCCGCATTCCTAACCTGCTGGTGAACGGCGCCTCCGGTATTGCCGTAGGTATGGCCACCAACATCATGCCTCACAACCTGAGCGAAGTGGTGGATGGCCTGATCGCCTATATCGACAACCGTGACATCACCGTAGAAGACCTCATCAAACATGTAAAAGCCCCGGACTTTCCTACGGGCGGTATCATATATGGCTATGAAGGCGTAAAACAAGGGTTTGAAACAGGCCGCGGCAGGGTAGTGGTACGTGGTAAGATCAATGTGGAAACCACCAAGGCCGGCCGTGAAAGGCTGGTGATCTATGAGCTGCCGTACCAGATCAATAAAGCCGTATTACACCAGAAGATAGCCCAGCTGGCAGACGATAAGATCATTGAAGGCATTTCCGAAGTGCGTGATGAAAGCGACCGCGAAGGCATGCGCCTGGTAATTGACCTCAAACGCGAGGCGATCGCCAACGTAGTGGTGAACCAGCTGTATAAATACTCCGAACTGCAGACCTCTTACGGTATCAATAACGTGGCCCTGGTGAAAGGCCGTCCGCGGATCCTGAACCTGAAAGAGCTGCTGGTAGAGTTTGTAGAGTTCCGTCATGAAGTGGTGCTGCGCCGTACCCGGTACGACCTGCGCAAGGCGGAAGAAAAGGCCCATATCCTGCAGGGCTATCTCATTGCCCTGGATCACCTGGACGAAGTGATCGCCCTGATCCGCGCTTCCCGTACGCCGGATGAAGCCAAGGAAGGATTGATGAGCAATTTCGGCCTGTCCGAGCTGCAATCCAAAGCCATCCTGGAATTGCGCCTGCAACGCCTTACCGGCATGGAGCGCGATAAGATCAAGGAAGAATACGACGAAGTAATGAAACTGATCTCCCACCTGAAGGACATACTGGCCGACGAAGGCCTGCGTTTCCAGATCATCAAGGACGAGCTGGCGGAAGTGAAGAAGAAATTTGGCGACGATCGCCGTACCGAGATCCAGTACCTGGCCAGCGAAATGCGTATAGAAGATATCATCGCGGAAGAAGACGTGGTGATCACCATTTCCCACCTGGGTTATATCAAACGCACCTCTGCCTACGATTACCGCCAGCAGAAACGCGGCGGCCGTGGCGCCATAGGCGGCAAAACCCGTGAGGAGGACTATATAGAGCACCTGTTCGTAGCTTCTACCCACCATACCATGCTGTTCTTTACAGAAAAGGGCCGCTGTTTCTGGTTAAAAGTGTACGAGATACCCGAGGGCGAAAAACAAAGCAAGGGCCGCGCTATCCAGAACCTTATCACCCTGCCTACAGATGATAAGATCCGCGCGATCATAGATATTAAAGACCTGGGGGATAAAGATTTTATCAATAACCACTATATTGTACTCTGTACCAAGAACGGGATCATCAAGAAAACCCTGCTCGAAGAGTTCTCCCGCCCGCGTCAGAATGGAGTGAACGCCATCACGATCAATGAAGGCGACCAGTTGCTGGAGGCAAAGCTCACCAACGGCAACAGCGAAATGATGATGGCCATCCAGAGCGGCAGGGCCATCCGCTTCCCCGAGAATACCGTGCGTGACACCGGCCGCGGCGCCATTGGCGTAAGGGGCATAGAGGTGGATAACGAGAAAGATGAGGTGGTTGGTATGATTTGTGTTAATAAAGAGGATGAGTCCCGTACCATACTCGTTGTTTCAGAGAAAGGTTTTGGTAAAAGGACCAGCATAGAGGAGTACCGTATCACCAACCGCGGGGGCAAAGGCGTTAAGACCATTAACATCACGGAAAAGACTGGTAATCTGATCGCAGTACTGGATGTAACGGAAAAAGATGACCTGATGATCACCTGTAAATCCGGTATCACCATCCGTATGGCGGTAGCGGATATCCGCGAAGCCGGCAGGGCCACCCAGGGGGTACGCCTGATCCGCCTGGATGATAGCGATGAAATAGCCGCTGTAGCAAGGCTGGATGAGCAGGAGGAGCTCCCCAACGGAGAAGCTGAAATAGTGGAGGGTACGGAAGGTACTGCAGCTACCGAAGGCGCAGCCAACACCGCAGGCGCTGAAGGTACGGAAGACGCTGCAGGTGCTGAAGGTACAGACGACGCACCGGAACAGGTTACGGAGTAAACTTGAACCATACTTATATTGTTATCAGCAACTAAAAAATTGAGCTCATGAAAAAACTATTGGTATCTTTTCTTTTTTGCAGCGTAGGATTTGCTGCCGTGGCGCAAAGAGGTAAGGTGAACAGTGCTGAGGAAGCACTGAAGAGCCAGGATCTGGCCAAAGCCAAGGCAGACATTGACGAAGCACTGCAGAACGAGAAAACAAAGGATGATGCCAAAACTTGGTACGTAAAGGGCAAGGTGATGGAAGCCATGGCTACCAAGGACAAAAGCGTAGCAGAAGCTTCCGAAGCTTTTGAAGCCTACAAAACAGCGCTTGACAAAAACGCCAAACTGCCGGAAGCATTGCTTGAAATGCAGAACCGCATGTTTAACCTGTATGCTACCGTAGGTAACGCCGGTTATGGCAACCTGAATGACCAGAAATGGGATTCTGCCTACACCAACTTTAAAAAGGCATTCGACATTGCAGAGTATTACAATGGTAAGGGCCTCACCGGTTCTATCCCCACGGATACTTCTATGACCTTCTACATTGGCTACGCCGCACAACAGGCCGGTCAGAAAGAAGACGCGCTGAAATACCTGCAGAAAGCCGCTGACCTGCAATTCAAGGGCGAACCTGCCCTGTATGTACTGCTGGCACAGGCTTATGAAGAAAAAGGCGACCAGGCTAACTGGCTTAAAACCATCGAAGACGGCAAAAAGGCATTTCCTAAAGACAAGCGCTTTAATGATATGGAGATGATCTATTATTCCAAAACAGGTAAAACTGCGGAATTAATCTCCATGTTGGAAAAGAAAGTGCAGGAAAATCCTAACGATTTCCAGACCCAGCTTGATTATGCGATACGTGTGGACAATATGGCCAATCCCCGCGATGAAAAAGGGGAAGATCAGCCTAAACCCGCTAACTATGATGAGCTGATGAATAAAGCCGAAGCTGCCTACAAAAAGGCGCTGGAGCTGAATGCAGCTGATCCTACCGCTAACTTCCAGTTAGGCGCGCTGTTCTTTAACCGCGCTGTAGGTTTCAACAAGGAACTGAACGGTTTAAGCAGCAAGGAGCAAAGCTCTCCCAAAGCAAAGGAACTGCAGGCCAAAGTAGAAGAGCTGATGAACACAGCACTGCCTTATTTTGAGAAAGCAGACGCCAGCTTTACCGCTAAAGGCAACCTGGACCAGGGCGACAAGCAGACCTACGAAAGCTGCCTGTATGCACTGCAGAAGATCTACGCGATCAAAAACCAGACTGCTAAAGTGGAAGAAGTGAAGAAGAAATTGGATGGCCTGAAATAAGGCGCAGATAAGCTATAAAAAAAGTCCCCCGGTACGCGCCGGGGGACTTTTTTATTTCTGTCCGTAGGGGGATCTTTACACCCGGTTGTCAATATACCAAATGGAGAAGGATACAGGCAGCGCGGAATGGCTGCATTCAGATGGGACCATTATGCTGGAAAAGGCTTTTAAAACCTATTTTAAGGCCCTGCATGCCTATGCCTGCACCATCGTAAAAGATGATGCCCTGGCGGAAGACATCGTACAGCAGATGTTCTTTAAGCTATGGGAAAAAAAGGAACGGATCACCGTAAACCAATCGCTGGCAGCCTATCTGTACCGCGCGGTGTACCACGATAGCCTTAACCACCTGAAACATGCCAAGGTAAAACAGGCCTACCAGCAACATGCGGTGTACCATCAGAGCGGGCATACCAGCAAAACGGCGGATAAGCTGCTGCTGGGGGAGCTGGAGCAGCAATTGTACCTGGCCATGAATGAGCTGCCGGAGCAGTGCCGTACCATTTTCCAGATGAGCCGTTTTGAAATGCTGAAGTACCAGGAGATCGCAGACCGTTTGGGCATTGCCGTTAAAACAGTGGAGAACCAGGTAGGTAAGGCGTTGCGGATCCTGCGCGGCAGGCTGGTGGATTTTTTGCCGCTGTTAATATTATTGTTCAACCGTTAACTGAAAGCCATGAAAGAAGCAACTAACAATGTTACTGATGAACTGCTGGCAAAATACCTGCTGGAAGAGGCGACCATGGCTGAAGTGGAACAAGTACGCGTTTGGCTGTCCGGGCCTGCAGAGAACCAGCGTTATTTTAATCATTTTACGCTTATATGGGAGCAAAGCAGGGAGCTGGCGGCGCATAGCACCGTAGATGAGGCGCAAGCCTGGCTGCGTTTGCAGGATAGGATTTTTGCGGCTACGGAGGCAAGGGTGATCCGGATGCGGCAGCGCAGGCGTATTGTGTATGCGGCGGCGGCCGTGTTGCTGGCTGCTGTGGCAGGCGGCTGGTGGTTAACCCGGGATAGCAGCCAGGCTACAAAGCAGCTGGCCCTGCGGGCGGATGACAGTGTAGTTAAAGACACTTTACCGGACGGTTCCCGTGTGACACTCAATAAACATACTACCCTTGAATACAAGGGGCGTAAAGTACGGCTGGATGGTGAAGCCTTTTTTGAGATAGCGCCGGATGAACGGCATCCGTTTGAGGTGATTGCCAACGGGGATACTGTTCAGGTATTGGGCACCTCTTTTAATGTATGTACAGTTAAATGGAGTACCGGGAGTGATGGGATGGTAGTGATCGTTGAAACAGGATCTGTGCGCGTACGCTCTGGCAGCAAGATTGAGGAGGTACAACCGGGAGAAGTTGTCTCATCAGATGGCAAAGGATATCTGCAAAAAGGCCCCAACCCGGATCAATTGTACGCGTATTACCGTACCCACCAGTTTATATGCAATAATACGCCACTGGGTATGCTTGTCCGGAAATTGAAAGCGGTCTATGGCATAAAGATCATAGTCGAGAATAGGGAACTGGAACATCTTAAGATCAATGCTACCTTTGAGGACGATTCACTGGATCAGATATTATCTGTGATCGAAAAAACATTTCCTCAAATACATATAGAACGGCATGGTCAGCAGATCTATATAAAATAAAAAGCACGCGATGCGCCTGTTACTAACGGGTCTTTTAATAAGTTGTACAACACTGTCACTACAGGCCCAGGGCCTGTTGAGTAACCCTGTTACTATATCGGTACGGCAGGAGCCGTTATGTGTGGTACTGAACAAAATAGCCAGCCAGGAGCATTTCTCCTTTTCCTATAACGCAGCCATTCTGCCGCAGGATAGCCTGGTGAGCCTCTCCGTGCAGGAGCAGCCCTTGCGGCAAGTGCTGGACCGCCTGTTTGCAGGGCGGTATGATTACCTGGAAGAAGGCCGCTACCTGATCCTGCGGCCCGCTACGCACAACCTCTATGGCGCGTTGCCGCCTATGCAGGTACGCAACCTGGAGCCTATCACTATATGGGAGAAAAAGCTGCTGGCGCGCAAGGGAAGGAAAGCCAGTTTCCGGCCTTTTGGCGGGGTCACCTATGGTACTTCTTACGGCGCGCTAGGCGGCCTTTTTAACATTCACCGTGGCGATGGCCGTAACCTGCAGCTGGCAGGGGTGGTAAATATCAATGAAGGTAATTTTAAAGGCGTGCAGGCCGCCGGCGTCCATAACAGAGTGGTGGATACCTTAAAGGGCGTCCAGGTATCATCCGTATTGAATGAAGGGAGTGGCGTGGTGCGTGGCGGACAGCTGGCACTGGTGAACCGTGCCCGTAAACTAAAAGGCTGGCAGATAGGCCTGGTGAATATAGCAGACAGCTCCAGCGGGTACAGCCTGGGTATCCTGAACCTGGTGCGGGATGGCTATCACCAGATAGTAGCGTCCACGAATGACCTGCTGAATACTAATATGGGCGTTAAGCTGGGCAATGCCCACCTGTATAGCATTATTAGCGCCGGGGTAGATATCTCGAAACATCAGAAAGCATTTGCCGTTGGGTTTGGGCTAGGGCACGATGTGGTATTGGGCAAAGCCGTGTCTATTGGCGTACAGGCGCAGTATAACCTTATTAAACGGCTTACCTGGGATAACCGGCTCCTGCAGCTTAAATCGCTGGTGAATGTGCGGGCAGGCAAACACCTGTTGCTGTTTGGCGGACCGGTATTCAACCGGTATATCAATAACGATCCCCCGTGGGATGGTTATAAGGATATTGTAACGCCGGAAGCGTATGCTGCCGCGTATGCCCGTTACGAGCACGCCACACGGAACTGGGTAGGCTGGGAGATAGGTATTGCCACGCCCTCGTTGTTAACGCCGCAGGCCGGACAGCAGCAGCAAAGCCGCAAAGGCTGGTGGCTATCCGCCGGGCCTTTGGTGAACGTTAATTTCCGGGGGGATTGGAACCCCGGTCTGGAGGCTTACCTGGAGAAGGGATGGGAAGGGAACATATCGCTGCTGCTCATTACCGGCTGGATGCAATTAATGAACCGGAGGGTTACCACCAGTCCAAGCCCTTATATCCCATATTATAACATCATTGAAACGGAAGATGCGTTCAGTTTTTTTCCTTTAATGGCGGGCATCAGGATCTTAACAGGCCGGTACTTTTATGTGGGCGCTGCCGCCGGCCCGGGGATTAAGATGGGCGGGCTGCAGCCTGGTTTGCGGTTTACCGGCGCCCCGTTGCTGGGCTTCCAGGCGGGCCATTGGGATCTGGGCGCCCGGATGGAATATATTGGCCAGATTGGATGGACGCCCATGTTACGCCTGACTTATGGCGGTATAGTTAAAGAAAGTTAGTATCAATACATCACACGAGTACCGGCGCTTATCATGGCGCGGGTAAAAGACTTGAGCTGTAAAAATCAGAAAGCCCACCGCCGTCAGGCAAGTGGGCTTTTCTGTTGCATCTTATCCGTGCTATTAGCCTTTCTTCTCTTCTTTCATTTTCTTCACATGATGATGACCAGCCTTAGTGGTGTCAGAAGACATTTTGCCTTCTTTGGCAGCTTTAGGATGTTTTGCTTTTGCAGGCTCCTGAGCAAAAGTGATAGCGGTAACGCTCATAAATACTGCAATAGCGATCAGGCTTTTCTTGATGTTCATGATGTTTCTTTTTTTGAATTGTTCAATAATGTTTTTGTAGAACTGCTGACCTAAAATTAGCCGTAACTATCCACCCTATTGCCCCCCTTTCGGTGAACAGGGAATAACTGTCGTTGAACAGGAAAAAAGAAACGTTGCTATTTAAAAAGGCAAGATCAGGGCTTTCTTACCAGGTAGCCAAACAGGCCATGGGTCTCCTTTTCAGGCCCTGCGGCAAAATATATACGGTTGGGATCCTGTTTGGGCATATTTGCTTCCAGCGCCCAGAGGCCATCCACTTCCAATGGTTGTTGTCCGCTCTTTAGCTGGCCCAGAAAGCCGCCGTTGAGGTCGTACATATTAATACGGCCATCGCCGAAATTACCCACCAGGATGGTCTCTTTACCGCCGGAGAATGTGGCGTTTGCCAGGGCCAGGCCCCAGGGGGCGTTTAAGGAGTCTTTGGATGCAAAACGTTTCACCAGCGTACCGTCTGTTTTGAAAATATCAACATAACCGCTGCCCACTAATTTTTCCGCACCGCCGGGTATGGGTTTGGCATAAGCAACAAACAGCATATCGTTGATCAGTTTGATGTTAAACGGCGTAAAACCGGTTGGCATCTGCGGATCAAGAAAAGGTTTGCTGGTGACAGCGTGGAAGTTCTTATCAAATACATCGATCTTACCTGAGAGGCTATTGGCTGCATACAGGTAAGCAGCGCCTGCATCTTTGGCTATGGTTACGCCGGTATATACCGCGGTAGCGGAGTTATCTACTACTGTTACAGCAGTGGGGCCGGCTGCCCAGGCAGCCACTGAGCCGGTGATGGTAACAAAGATAAAACGGCTTTTTGCGGTGATCTTATCCACCTGGAAAATGAAATTGGTGGAGTCATCATTGAAGACCTGACCGGTCACTACACCTATTCCGGGGAATGGCGGAAGACCGGGGCCTGCCAGCGGAATGGTCACGGGCGCTAATACGGTATCGCCTCCCCGATATAGGGTACTAAGCCCTTTGAAAGCGGAGGATACCCAGATGGTGCCGGCCGGGGATGATGAGATGCCCCAGGCATTTACCAGGTTGGTATCAATGACGGCTGCATTAAAACCGGGTCTGTCTGATACAAGGTTAACCTGTTGGTAATCGTTGCGGGCCGGTTGCGGCATTGGATCCTGGTTATGATCGTCTTTGTGGCAGCTTGCGGCAAATGCAAGGCTAAGCATGGCCATACCCGTTCTAAACGCCGGGCGGGCGAAGATGGTTAACTTCTTTTTCATTGTTGCTGTTCTCTTAAGTTTTTGAATAAAGACACAATTGCCCGTAGCATGGATACGGTCAAGTCCGCATAAAAGCGAATGCATGCATATACGCAGTAAAAAAGGGGAACGTTGCTTTGATGGGAAAAATTACTTAGACAAGTATCTCCAGCGCTTCTTCTACCGCCTGCATACAGAGTAGCCGCAGGGTGTCAAATTGCGCGGCGGTTTGTGCGGGATCATAATGGGCGGCGTGCAGCTGCTCCATGGGGGTGAGATAGGGGTAGAGCTGCCGCTCCAATCCGATAAACGAAACGGTGGTCTTGATGTTATGGGCTATGCTGCGGATAGCGGTGAGATCCTCTTCCATAATGGCTTTTTTTAAGAGGGAAAGGTCTTCCGGCAGTTGTGCAATGAATTGTTGCAGCATGGTGCGCTCAAAGGCCTGGTCGCCTTTGGAGAGCTCCCGCAGGTACTGGAGGCTGATCAGCTGTGGCGGCGCCTCTTTATGCAGCGGCAAATGCACATTGGCGGCCAGCCATTCCGGCGGCGCTGTTTTGCCGGTAAAGACCTGGATCAGGCGGTACAGCTCTTCTTCGCGGATGGGTTTAGCCACATATTCATTCATGCCGTAGCTGAGGCATTTTTCGCGCTCGCCTGCCATAGCGTGGGCGGTCATGGCGATGATGGGAATATTGGAATGCAGCTCCTGGCGGATCTTCTGCGCGGCGGTATAACCGTCCATTTCCGGCATCTGTATATCCATGAGCACCAGGTCGAAATGCTGTTTTTCGAGGGCGCTCAGCACATCACGGCCATTATTCACCACCTGGAAACGCAGGCGCCAGTTATGCAGCAGGTGCCGCAGCAGGTCCTGGTTCATGCGGTTATCTTCTGCTATGAGCAGGTGAGCGTCTGTGGAGGCCAGCGGCCCATGGCCATTGTGGCCGTTGTACAGGTCTATGCCGGATTCCGGGATCACTTCGCCCAGGGTATAGGGCAGCTCTACTTTAAAGGTGCTGCCTTTTCCTGGCAGGCTTTCTACTGCTACGCTGCCATGTTGTAGCTCTACCAGCTGTTTTACGATGGCCAGCCCCAGGCCGGTGCCGCCGTATTTGCGGGTGGTATTGGCCTCTGCCTGGTTAAAGCGGTCAAATACATGCGGCAGTTTATCCGTGGCGATACCAATGCCGGTATCCTTAACGGTAAAGAGCAAACGAACAAAAGTATCGTTGCCTCCAATGCGGCCCACGCGGATAGTAACGGCGCCTTCGTTGGTGAACTTGATGGCGTTGTTGATGAGGTTTACCAGCACCTGTGTAAGGCGTAAGGCATCGCCGTATAATATATCCGGCACATTATCGTCAATGAGCACGCTGAGGCTGAGGCGTTTTTCCGCGGCCTTGGGCAGGAACATGGTCTGCAGGGAATGCAGGCTGCCGCGCAGGCTGAAGGAAACGGGCTCCAGCCGCATCATACCGGATTCTATCTTGGAAATGTCGAGTATATCATTGATGATATCCAGCAGGTTCTCACCGGCGCTCTGGATGGCGCCCAGGTATTCCCTGGATTTTTCATTGAGGGGCTGGCCCTGTAACAGGCGGGTAAAACCCAGCACCGCGTTCATGGGCGTCCGGATCTCGTGGCTCATATTGGCCAGGAACTGCTCTTTGATGGCAGACAGTTTACGTTCCTGCTGTTGTGATTCGTCCAACGCTTCTATCAGCTGCTCCTGTTTCTGGATACGGCTGGCAATGTATACAAAGCCCAGCAGGCTGGCAATACAGGCGCAGCACACCAGTACAGTGCCCCAGTGCAGGGCTTTCTGCCCGCTGGTATCTACGATGTGCACGGTGTGGTTCACGGCTGTTTGCCGGGTGCTGTCCAGTGAATGCAGGATATTATTAATGGCCTCTCCCAGGCGTTTGCCTTTCTCATTGTTGATGATCCTTTCTGCCGCATATTTGCCCTGGCCATAAAAAGTATCCAATACCTGTACGCTGAAATTATTCTTTTCATCCACCAGGTAATTGAGCTGGGTGAGCAGCTTTTCTGTGCTGTCGTCCAGCATCATTTTATTGATAGTACTGAGGTCTGATTTGATAATGGCTATTTCTGCCTCAATGCCGGTGATGTGGAGGGTATCCTGGGCAATAACGGTGCCTCTTACCTTGCTGTCTGTTTTGGCGATATTGGTTTGCAGTTTCTGCAGCTCGTTCTTCACTTTCAGTTCCTGCAGCATCTGTTCATTGCCGGAGATGAGCTGGCGGATATTCCGCGAAGAATTGAACTGCAGGATGATAAACAGGATCATGCCTGTGATGGACAGGCCCAGTAAGTAGTATTTGATCCGTTTAGACTGCATGATGATGTGCTAATGTGCTAATATGCTGATGTGCTAATGCAATAACTCTAAATTACGATTTTAAGAGGTATTGGTTTGTATTCCGGAGAAATAGCAGTCCTGATAAGCAAAATCTGGCCCGATATGCTATCGGACCAGATGGTTTCCGTTTAACGAATACTTAAACCTATACTATATTGCTTACCATAACGAACGGGCCTATTTAGCTTTAGGTGCGGCAGTGCCGGCAGCTTTTGATTTAGCAGTATGGTGTTTAGCGTGGGCCTTATGAACCTTATGCGCTTTCTGTGTTTTTTGTGCGGGCGCGGTTTGTTGTGTGTTGTGTTTTACGGTTTTGGCCGTGTTATTGGCAAATGTGGCGGTACCTGCAAACAGCATAGCTACGGCCATCAACATTCCTAACTTTTTCATTGCTGTAATTTTTTGCTGTGATATAAATGAATAACGACCCAAAGATACAGGGGGGAGCAGGGCCATTTTATCATAAATGGTTCAACGGGCAGGAGCTGTCGGTGGAATGGGAAAAACTGTCGGTTAAGGTATTACAGCAGGTTCAGGCGGTTGTTCAGCGCGCCGCGGTAGGCGTCTGCCACGGGGATGGCGTTGTTCTGTATGTTGATGGTACCGTCTTCTATGGCTTCGATCTTATCCAATGCTACTATGTAGGAACGGTGTACGCGCATAAAGCGGTTGGCGGGCAGTTTTTCTTCTACTGCTTTTAAGGTAGTGTGTATGGCATGGAATTTATGTACGGTGTGCAGCTTTACATAATCGCCCATGGCTTCGAGGAAGAGGATGTCTTCCATTTTGATACGTTTCAGTACGCCGTTATCCCGGATAAATACAAATTCATTATCTGCGACCTGGAGTTCCCGGCTGTTACTGTCCAGTATTTCGCGGGCTTTTTCGATGGCCTGTATAAAACGGGCGGGGCTAACGGGTTTTATGAGATAGTCTGCCACATTGAGCTCAAAGGCTTCTACGGCGTAGTCCTTTTTTACGGTGGTGAAGATGATCATGGGTCTTTTGCGGCCCAGGTTGCGGGTGAGCTCAATACCGCTCATACCGGGCATTTCTATGTCCAGCAGCAGCAGGTCCACTTTTTCTTTCTGCAGCAGGTTATAGGCTTCCATAGCGCTGCTGCATTCCGCCACTACCTGCAGTTGTTCCACATGGCTGGTAAGCTGTTTCATGGCGGTACGGGCCAGCTTGTTATCATCTACGATCAGGCAGTTCATAGGCGCTAATTTAAGGCATTTGCGCAATTATGGCGGTACCGTTTGCAAAAAAGCCCGGGGCAGGAAGCGGCGCTGCGGGTAAGTTACCCGTATCATCACTTCCGGCGCCAGGCTTTAGCGTGTCAAATGCAAGGGCTAATCCTTTAGCTTCAGGTACGCTTTTACCGCGTTATAATTTTTCCAGTCAACCGTTTTGGCCATACGTGCCGCTGTGCCGCCAGGTATCAGGATATACCGGTATTGCAATACCTTGTCGCCCTGTTGCGTGAGGCCGGTGCCTGCATCCTGGTTGGCATACAATATTATATTGCCGACTACAAATTCGACCAGCAGGTTTAAATTAAAAAAGAGACCATCATACATGGGCAGGGGCGCTACATCCGGGTTGGCTGCGGTACCCAGGTTTATGTACACTTTTATTTCGCCCTGGTTTACGATGTCTGCAGTGAGCTTGGGAGCGTCGATGAAAGCATGGTAGCCAACGGTATCCCATGTGCCAGGGGTAGTGGTGCTCTCTACAGAGTCCGGGATAAACGCCACATCCAGCCATTCTGAATAGATGACGTTAGCAGTGCCGGAATCGCCCTTGGGACCTGCGGGACCGGCCGGGCCAGCAGCGCCGTTAGCGCCGGCCGGGCCTTCAGGTCCTGCTGGGCCGGCGGGACCGTCTTTGGAGCATGCAACATACAATACGCTGACAGCCAGTAACAGCAGGAGGTAGGTAGACCGCTTTAGGAGTAGTTTCATACATTTTCGATTTGAGGTGGAGAGAATGAATAATGATTATTGTCCTTGAATAATTATTGTTCCCATGTTATCCAGGCCCGGGCGTCTTTTGCGCTCACCATATCATAACTGCCCGTGCTGGTCTGTACCAGGTAATAGCCGCTGGGCTCCTCCATTTGTGTATTGATGTTGTTATAAATGGAGACAGCGGATGCTGGTACGGTACCCAGGGTGCCCAACAGCCGGAAGATCACGCGGCCATTGGCAGTAAAAGTGGGCGGTTCCCAGGCGGAGCCAAATTGCAGGGCCAGGGAATTGTTAGCTACCACTACGTAACCCATTACATCGTAGGTGACGCCATCCTGTGTGTTATACTCCGGCCAGTAGATGGCGAAATAGAAATTGGGTATGGAGCGCATGCGAAAGGCATCGTCTACGCCATTTACATGGAAACCGTTGCCGGTTATCCAGTAACCCTGCTGGCTGGCCATTGTTTCCCACCAGCGGCGGGGCGCGCCCAGGTCATTCTTAATGGGGCTGATGGCGCCCGCGATGGTACCTGGCGTGTTGCCGTTTATGGTTACGCGGAGGGTGTTGTTGTTCCAGCCGGCGCCGGTAAGCCGTGTAATGGTACGGGTACCGTCGTTAAAAGGCGTTTCCAGTATCAGCCCCTCGCGGGTATAGAAATAGGCGGACGTGAACTGCCGAAGCGTGCCGCCGGCGTCTGCCCATACAAAGGTGATGGTGCGTTGCAGCACATTAAAGCGCAGGTCATAGGCAGCGCCGCTAAATGTTAACCGCTTAAAGTACTCCTGTATGTTAGCGATGTACTGGAAAGAGAGGGTATTGCGCCAGTCGCCGTTCTGCCAGGCGGCGGCGTCCTGTGGTGCGGCGCGGAGCAGCGTTACTTTTGTATTGTTAAAGCGGCCGGTGAGTTTAATGCTGTCCGTGGTAACGGTGTCTATGGAAAATTCGAAGTCTGATACGAGGCCGCTGCCATCGTCACCGCCATTTACGTTGCCGTCCGGGTCTGCCAGCTGGTGCAGGTAAGAGTAGGTATCAAAGATAAGGGAGGGCTGCTGCAGGGCCTTGAGGCGGTAACTGCTTTCACGGGCATTGCCGGCGGTGGCCGTGTCAATATCTGCGTACATGCTTACCCGGTTGTTGGGCTTAAACTGGAAATGGAAGTTAAAGATGCCGCCGGTACCGGTTACAATACGCGCTTCCCAGCCATCCGGCGCGCCTATTAAAGCAGCCTGGTATTTGCTGAGCGCTTCGTTGATCCGTTCATCCGCAGTCTTATCAAAGACCGGATCATCGTCCTTACGGCAGGCGCCTATGACCAGCATAAAAAGCAGTAAAGGTGTATATATGGACGTAAGTTTCATCTGCAATGTTATTTAGCGGATCATTGTTTCAATGGTGGCCCTGGTGCGCGCCTGCAGGTTGTAAAAATTGATGTTCCAGGTATCCTTGTAATAGTTCACTATCATCGTTTCTTTCTGGCGCAGTTTGTCTTTTGCCTGCGCTGCCGTAGTGCCGTTAGGGCTGGTGCCGCTGATATTATCCACCAGCGCATCAAAGCCGCGTTTGCCTTCTGTTAACATAAAAGCGATCATCTCCACAAAATCCTCGTCCGGGGCCGACATGGCATAGGCGGTCACAAAACCATCCTGGTTGGCCTCGGTATTGGATACATTGTTCCAGTTAGAGGTATAACGGCCAACGGTGATGCGTTTAAAGTCCGGGTTGTACAGCACTTTCTGTTGCAGGATATGCCCAAACTCGTGCTGGATGGTATGGAACATCTCCTTTACATTCAGGGAGTCAAAAGGCACATAACCGGGCATGCCCTTAACGCGGAAATCGTTCATCACGTACAGCACAATACGGCGCCCACCTTCTGCGGTGCCAATGGTAACGGTGCCATCGCTGTTATAACTGCCGCTGCCTATCAGCACAAAGAATTTAGGGCAGTTCTGTTTCATGAACAGTTCGCCGGCTTCTGCCACGTAGTTATTGATCCATACTTTTTTTACGGCGCTCATCACGGGGATGATCTTTTCTTCTTTTGGGGGCGTAAGGGTGCGGTTAAAATCCAGCTCGCCCTGGTCCCATTTGTATTTGGCGGAGATATTATACGGCGTGGTGAGGCTGTCCCGGATCCAGATATCGATAGGGCCGGGCGTCCAGGTATCGCCACCCAGGCCGGGAATGTTATCCACGTTGCCGGGATCATCATCCTTACTGCAGGCGGTCATGAGCCCCAGCGCCAGTATGTATAAGAAGATATTGATCCTTGTTTTCATGTTTTCGTTTTTGTCTTTTAATGGAACAGGGTTATCGCGGATTTAGCTGCAGGCCTGCTATGCGTGCGGATTCCGGCAGCTGGAACACTTTTCGCGGGTCATCCGGCGTGATGCTGATGATCTGTCCGTCAACGGTGAAATGTGTGATGGGCGAATTATAGCGGATCAGGTCCAGCCAGCGCATGCCTTCGTGCACAAACTCCGCCCGTTTAAAGCTGAAGAGCGTGGCCAGTATACCATCCTGCAAGCTATTAAGCCCGTAATAGTTCCTGATCTTCTGGGCGTTGATGATATGCGCGGCAGCATTATACTGGTCAATACGGGTGCTGGCATATGTGTTCAGGTCTGCCAGGGCAGCGGTGGTATTACCCAGGTAGGCGTTGGCCTCAATACGGTTAAACAGCGCTTCCTCTGTGGTAAGGGCGGGCAGGGCTATATAGGCCACGCCTATATCCGCATTGATGGCGGTGCGCACAAAATATTCATTGATCTTGGGCAACAGGTAATTCTCCGCGCCTACGGTAAAGGTCTGGAAGTTAAAGGACCAGTTGCCGCCGGTTACATTCTCCTCAAAGATCTGGTCGCGTTTCTGGGCGGTGAGCGCATACCTTACGGTGTAGTAGTTACGGCCCCACCAGGAGGGCGTTTCTATCAGCAGCAGGTTGGCAGGCTCCGTAGCGCGGGCATAGCGGGCATACAGCTCCAGGTAGGTAATGCTGGTGTACTGGGTATTCCAGGGCCGTAATACTGCGGCTATATTGCCGCTGAAGACCTGGTTGGCATGTTCCACCACCTTGGCGTAATCCTTCTTAAACAGGTAAAAGCGGGCGGCAAAGGCATGGGCGGCAGCGCGGGTAAAATGATAACGGGGAATGGTATAGCGCTTATCATCCAGCAGGGGCAGGCCGGCCACAATGTCTTTTTCGATCATGTCATATACATAGGCGACCGTTTTTCTTTCATATTTCTTCAGCACCACGTTCTCCGGCTCTGTTACGTATGGGATGCCCATGTCTGATCCGGCGCTGCTTTCATCATACACTTTGGAGAAGACCGTTACCAGCATAAAATGGGCATAGGCCCTTGCAAGCAATGCCTCTCCTTTCTGGGAGCGGTAGGCGCTGGGATTGGGAGCGGTGTTGCAAGTCTGCAATGCCTGGTTGGCGGCGGCAATGGCGGCATAACAGGCGTCCCAGTAATACTCCGGGGAGTCCTGGCCATTATCATCCACATTGCGGAAAAAGTAAGGGTCTATATTGGTATTCTCCAGGGTGCCGGCGCCTTTATCGCCTACATTATCGGAAGCGGATTCAAAGAACGACATATAGTTGGCCTGCGGGTAGGCGGTTCCCAGCAGCTGGCCTACCTGTTCCGGCGTTTTCAGTTCCGCCCGGTTATCCGGCGGCTGCTCCAGGAATTTCTTACAGCCGGCTGTTGTGAACAGGAGGAGGAGAGCGGTATATACAATTAGCTTTTGCATCATCAGAGACTAACTTTTAATGAAAGCGTGAATTGTTTCTGTATGGGCTGCGCTACGCCGCCGGAGTTAAAGAACTCGGGGTCCTGGCCTTTTAGCTTGCTATCGGAATAAATGAGCCAGGGGTTGATGGCAGCGCCGGTTACAGAGATATTATTGAACCGCAGGCGCTGCAGCAGCGCGGCGGGTAATACGTAGGTAAGCGATACTGTTTTCAGCCGTACAAAATCGCCTTTGGCTACCCGTTCATTGGAGTAGTTGTAGTTGTTGTAAGGATAGGACCCATCCAGGCGGGATTGCTCAAAAGCGCCCAGTATAGAGGGCACGGTGGTCAGTTTCTCATCGCCGGGTAACACCCATCTGTCTGCAAATTCCTTTGGCATGGCGTCCAGGTCAGAGTAGCCGGTACGGAAGGCGGGATACAGGCGGATCTTGTTGCCTGCCTGGTAAGTAACGAATATGTTGAGGGAAAAGGCTTTGTAGTTGAAGGTGTTGGAGAACCCGCCGGTATACACAGGGTCTACCTGGCCTTCGTATACCAGGTAATCCGTGTTCTGGTCCTGCAGGTATACAGCGCGGCCGGTCTTGCCATTTTCATCCATGAACAGCGGTACGCCGGTCTGGTGGTCCAGGCCCTGGTAGCGCAGGGAGAACAGCCCGCGAACGGGATACCCTTCCTTGTTGCCGCCTTCTGCCACTACCAATGAAAAGATGTTGGGCTCATTGCGGGCATTGGTGATCTTATTGCGGTTATACCCAAAGGTGAAGTTGGTGCTCCAGCCCCAGTTCTTTTTGCGGATGATACGGCCGCCGATGAGCACATCCGTACCGTAGGAATCCAGGTCCGCGTAGTTGGCGGCCTTGAGTGATTCCCCGCCAATGGCGGAGGTTTTGATAATGCTGATGAGGTCAAAGCTGTTGCGTTTGTATACGTCTACGCTAAAGTTAAGCCGGTTATCGAACAGGGCCGCGTCTACGCCTACGTTAGCGGTATACAGCTTTTCCCAGGTAAGGTCTGTATTCTCCAGGTTGGCCAGCTGTATTACAGATTCCACTTCTGTAAGGTAGGGGCGGCTGGTGTTAATATTGCGTAATACGATGGTGGAGTTGGTAGCGGGGCCCATGCTGGCGGTAAGGCCGTAGCTGCCGCGCAGGGTCAGGTAATTTAGCCATTTAACGGATTGCAGGAAAGGCTCGCGGTCTGCATTCCAGGCGCCGCCTACGCTCCAGGTAGGCAGCCAGCGCGCGCGGGTGGAGTTACCCAGGCGGTTAGAGCCATCATAACGGCCGGTGCCGGTAATATTATATTTAGAGCGGTAGGAGTAGGTAGCGGTGCCGTAAAAGGCTACAAAGCGGTCATAATCCTTGCTCATACCAAAATAAGGGAAGTTGGTCTCTATGGTTTGTTTGAGGATACGATAGTCGTACAATGGCGTACCCCCGTTATCGTATTGGTAGCCATAACCGGTATTATTGAAGTTCTGCCGGTCTGCGGATTTTACCTGCATACCGCCCAAGACCGTAATGGCGTGATCGTCGTTAAACGTATGTTGATAGTTAAGACTGTTGCGGAAATCATAACTTACCAGCAGGTCTTCCGTACGGTTATAGAATCCGCCGTAAGGCAATACCACCTGCGGTTCTGACTCCGGATCATCCGGATCGCGGTACAGGAAACGGTTGTTCTGCCGGATGGTGGAGTTGCCGGCGGCGCGGTAGGCCTCCGCCATATTGGCGTGCTCTTTTACCTGGTGCTCCCGGGTGGATTTTACATACCGCAGCGCGCCTACGAACTCATACCGCAGCCCTTTGAACAGCTGGTAGTTGAGCTCTCCCTGCAGGCGCAGGTCCACCACGTTAATGTCCATATAATTATTAGCCAGCTCGTTGATGATATTAAAGGGGGCAAAATTGCGGCGGAAGTATTCGAGGTTGCCCTGTTCATCATACGCCGTTAGGGTGCGGCTGCTATTGAGCGCATAACTAAAGGGATTGATATCAAAGTCGCGGTCGTACTGTCCGGACACCGGGTTGCTGTTACGGGCCAGGGCGCCGGGCGCTTTCTGTTGCCGTACGGAGGCCAGGGTAGAAAAGCCTACCGTAAGGCGGTCGTTAAACTTATAGGTGTTGCGGAAGTTGAGGGTATACCGGTGCACGCGGTCTGCGATCGTCCACCCGTTATCGCCATAGTAGCTGGTAGAGAAATAGGACTGGGAACGGTCTGTACCAAAGGAGATGCTGAGGGAATGCTCCTGCATAAAGTTCTGGTTAAAGAGCAGCCCAAACCAGTCCGTATTGGCACGGGCATACCGTTTCAGGAATTCTGCCTTAGCTTCCGGCGTATTGGCCAGGGGAAAGTTGCCGCGGCTGTCCGCATCCATGAGCTCATACATTTTACCATATACGCCGTTATCCGCGCGGTTCAGGATCTCCGGGCTCAGGGAGCCTTTGCGCTCCAGTTCCGCCAGTACGGACATCTGCTCGCCGGAGTTCATGATATTATAGTTGCTGTAAGCAGGTTTAAGCTGGGTGCTGAAGTTGCCGGTATAGGTAACCACCGGTTTGCCGGCCCGGCCTTTTTTGGTGGTGATCACGATCACGCCGTTCATGGCCCTGGCCCCGTACAGCGCAGCAGCGGCGGCGTCTTTGAGGATATCGAAGCTTTCGATATCATTGGCGTTTAAACCGGCTACGGCGGAACCCAGCAGGGTAGTAGGGTCGCCGCTGGACAGCTGCTCGTTGGAGATGTTAACGATATCTTCCAGTACCACGCCATCCACCACCCATAGCGGTTTATTATCACCGTTAATGGAGGTAGCGCCGCGCACGCGTACTTTTGGCGCTGCGCCAAAGGTACCGGATACGTTCTGGATGGATACGCCGGCCGCGCGCCCTTCCAGCATGCGGCTTACATCCACGATACCGTCTATCTTAATATCCTCTGCCTTCAGGGTGGTGGCGGCGCCGGCAAATTTGCGCTTCTCCACGTTCTGGAAACCGGTAATGATCACTTCGGACAGGGCGCCTTCCAATGCGCCTAACGAAATGTTAAACCGCTGACCATTAAAGACCCTGATCTGAGAGGCCTTGCCTACATAGGAAAACCGGAGGCTGTCGCCCATACGGGCATTGATAATGAATTCGCCGGATGCGTTGGTGAGTACGCCCCTGTGGGTAACCAGGTTCTCAACAGTGGCGCCGGGCAGCGCTACGCCTTCTTTTGCATCCGACACTTTACCACTCGCTTTGATCAAAGGGACCGTATCCTGGAAAGCAGCCATGGGGAGGGAGTACGCATGGGCGGGGAGCAGCGGCGCTAAGCACAACGCCAGGATCATGAGCCGGAACCATTTTATCAATCTGTGGATATGACAATAGTTGTCCGTTAAAATCATAGACGATTTTGATTTTGGTTCGTATTCGTATAGCGGTTGACGATAATGTCACATCACAGGTTCGGAGTTAAGCTCTAGTAAACATCTGTTGAAATAAGCCCGGAATGTTGGTTGATAGTCCTTTTTTTAGTGTTCTTGTATAGGCGCAAAATGATCCTGGTATAGATGCATATGTTGAGTACCCCCTGCACAGATTAGTTAATTAATATGCTGATATACCGGAAATGCTGTTGGTTGATAAATAAAATAGTTAATCTTCGCTCAGGTTGCAGCAGCACATCAGCATATTAGCCCAGTTGCATATCGCTACTGAAGTTAACAATATTTTACAAGTTTCTGTATGAAATTTTACAGGATCATGATACCAGCTATTTTAATAAATGAATAATTATTAATATGTTTGATATTGATAATTTATTAAAGTAATGAGAATGACTATCCGATCTGTATCCCTGTTTATCTTGTGCATCATTGCGGGATTCCCCATAGCTATGGCCCAGACGCCCCAGGTGGCGCTTAGCGCCTCTTTCCCGGAGCCCTCTGCCGACGGCTGGGACAAACTGGTGCTGCTGGCCAATGGCAATACCTGTTACCTGCATTTTGACAAAAGCGACGGCATACAAACGGCGCTGTACAATGCCAACCGGGAGCTGCTGGCGTCTGATAAGATCAGCGGCAAAGGCTGGGATACCCGGGATATGAATGATACGGAGATAGATGGGGTGTATGAGATAAACGGGCAAGTGGTCATTTTCCTGCAGCAGCTTATTAAATACAAACCCAACCTGTTCCGGATTGTCATTGACGGCAATACCGGGCATTGGGTACAGGAAGATAAGATAGGGGAGCTGCCTACGGTGCTGCACCGGGACGCTATTGCCCTTAACAACCTGGCCTCCCACGATTTTTATGTGGCCAAAGACCCTTACAGCGGGCATTATGCCGTGGCATTCTTTGCCGGCGGGGAGCTATCACGTAAAGAAACGCCGCGGGAGCGGATAAAGGTGCTGCATTTTGCACCGGACCATCAGTTGCTGAACCAGGCTTTTTACACCCTGCCGGATAGCACCACCTATCCTTATTTCTCTTACCTGGATATGGCGGTACAGGGCAAAAACAGCGTATACCTGTGCACGGTGGCTTTTAATACTAAAAAGATGGAAGACCGGCCACAGTCCGAGGTATGGGTATCGGCCCTTAAAGCCGGCCAAACGGAGTTCACCCACCAGCCCATGGGCTATACGGCCAATTTTGGCAACGCCTATGCAGACCTGCAATGGTCGCCCGTTACGCAAAAGCTGCAACTGCTGCTGCTGGCCGCGCCGGAGGCTAAAGCCAAACCGGACGAGCGCCGTTATTTTATGAACTACCTGGACGCCGCCACCTGCGCCTTACTGCAACAGCGCCCGCTGCAGTTGGATAAGATAGCGCCGGGCCCTTACAGCGGACAGCCCCAGCTGATGACCGTGCAGCCCAATGGCATTACCACCCTGCAGCTGGAGCAGATGCAGGAGTTTTCACAGGGCAAGAATGTGTATAATATGCTGCATACTACCCTGGGCGATGTTGGTATTTGCAGTATTAGCCCCGCCGGACAGGAAGACAGCGGCTATGTGGTACCTAAACAGCAGGTAGCCAATGGCGGATTTCAGCCCCTGTACCTGCAACGGAAGAACCGCGGCGCCTGGGTGTTCCGCAACCGTGTGCCGGCACTGAATACCACGCCGTACCTGTCTTTTGACTATATACATACTGCTCACGGCGATTATACCCTGTTTAACGATTACCTGCAGTTCCTGGACCGTGGCGGTCAGTTTGAAGACCGCAAGCCCCTGCGTTACCTGACAGAGGCGAATATTATCTGTTATTACCACAGCGGGGCGCAAACGGAGCGTATGTTCCTGTTTGGCAAGCCGGAAACGGATAAGGCGTATTATTGTATGCTGGGCGCCTCTGACCGTAAGGCGGGGGAAAATAAGTATGCCACGATACTGATCACGCGGACGGCGGCTGAGAAGAAAGCGCAGATCGCGTGGATAACGTTTTAACTTATTGGGCTTTTAGCCATTCATAATGGCCGTTCTGGGTAACATTGATCTTTACCACCTGACCTTTTTCTGTCACGAATTCACAGTTGGCGTCTAACAGGTTTTTAAACTGGAATTTGGTGGGAGATTGGAAAAGGAGCGGGATCACCTGGTCTGCGGAAACCCTGGCCACGAGATGGCCATTTTCCGGGAGGATGGTGATCGTTTTTCCGGTGTCAACGGATAGTTTGTAAACACCAGTATATTTTTCAAGCGTTTTTTTATCCAGTTTCAGATCCCGCTGCAGCGGCTTATTAAGCGCGATGCCGGAAATGTTAATGGATAACTCATCCATGGGCGCTGTGTCGTTATTGCATAAAATGGCCACGAACACATCTTCATCGGGGAAATAGATCTCATTAGACAGAAAGCCAGGCAGGCCGCCCGCATGTTCGATGGATTTTATACCGTTCGAGGTCTTAGCGAACCAGCCATAACCATAACCGGTTAAGGTCCCATCCCTGAGCTGATAGGAGGTAAAGGCTTTTTGAAGGCTTGTTTTTCTCAATACCTGGTAAGTATACAGCCCTTTATGCCATTTAAACAGATCATCCACATTGGCAATTAATCCGCCGGCGGCATATTCAACGGTCGGGCTCCAGTATTCCGCATTTTTTAAGGCATCGTTTTCCTGGCGGTAACCGTGTACACGATGGGGAATAATGATGCCCGCACTGTCAAAATAAGTATGCGTGAGCTTTAGCGGCGCAAGCAGGTGATCTGCTATATATTTTTGATAACCTTCGCCTGAAACCCTTGCGATAATATAACCTAACAGGTAGTACCCGGAGTTACTGTAGGAAAATCTGGTACCGGGGTCAAACTCCAGCGGGTAATTTTTAAAGCTGTCGATCATCTGTTTGGGGCTGAAGTCCCATCTTTCCATAAATAAATGCGGGTCATTGGATTCCAGGTAGTTAGGGATGCCTGATGTATGCGTGAGCAAATGTTCAATTGTGATGGTATGGCCTTTTGACGGATAATCAGGAATGAACTTTTGTACACTATCCTGCAGTGAAATTTTGCCTTGCTCTACCAGCTGGAGAATAGCCACGGCTGTAAACTGTTTGGTGATGGAACCCAGGTTAAAGACCATGTTGGCATTGAGGGGCACGTTCAGCTCCAGGTCTGCGCTGCCAAATGCTTTGTGGTAAATCACCTGGCCCCGTTTTGCCACCAGTACCACACAACCGGGCCGGGTTGCCGGAAACTGTTTTGTTAGCAGGTTATCTAGCTGCTGCGGGATGCGGTTGTCCTGGCTGTGAGCAATGGCAGCGCCAAACAGGCAAATGATAATGCAGAGGGCTAATTTAAACATAGCATGGAATATAAACCGGTATATCCATCAATATACGATTTTAATTCCTTGCTGTTTGCCCTTCCTGTCACGTTGATCAGAAACGGCCGGCAACCATCCCGTTATTATCACTGCGGATGGCTTTTGAGCGGATGGTATTAAAGAATTCCGGGGTAAAACCCAGGTAGCTGGCGATATGTTTTTGTGGGATCCGCTTGTCAAACTCCGGGTATTTTGCGCGGAAATAATTGTATCGTTCGCAGCCGGTCATAGACAGCAGCTGTATAGTTTTTATATGGTGGGTGGCCAGGGAGTTCTGGTAAGAGATCCTGAAGAAGCGCTCCAGCGCGGGTATTTCCTTTAGAAAGGATTCCAATGCCAGGTTGGAGATGTGCACCAATTCGCAATCCTCTACCGCCACAATATTACAGAGGGCGGCGGTATTAAAGGTTCGGCTGTAGATATCTGAGACCCAGTAGCCTTCTACCGCGAAGTAGATATTATGCTCCATCCCTTTTTTATCGAGATAGTAGGTGCGTAAACAGCCTTTGTTCACGTAATACTCGTGACGCGCGTCCTCTCCACCACGTACCAGAAACTCTTTGCGCTTTAGCTGCTTTATGCTCAATAGATCGCAAAGCTTGTGCTCTTCTTCCTCCGTAAGCTTAACATGACGGCGTATAGTTGACAGAATGCCCTGAAAGTCCATATGATATCTAACTAGATAAGACAAATATCGCGACTCCCGGGGGCGGAAAAAATTATGGTACCTTAATTTTTTATGTGGTCTGGCTGACCACTTATAAATAACAACTGACAATCTGCTTCTGCACGGAAGCTCAGTTTTGCGTTTTCCGTGGCGGCGCCTACGGCAATGGTATCATTGGCGTCCATCACTATATTCCCGGCCGGGGTATCTACCGCCAATTTCCCTGACAATAGATAAATAGTGCCGTTCCAACCGGCGGGCAGCTGGTGCTGGAATGTTTTGCCACGCGCGATCAACAGATCCAGAAAGGTGATATCCTCCGGTGTTTTTACCGGGTTTACCAAATCGTTTGTTGCGCCTGACACTACTTTGATATGTACGCCTTCTGTTTCTTTTACCGGCATTTTTTCTACCGGGATCAGCACGCTTTTAGGCGGCATGTTCCTGGTAGCGGCGGGTATTTCCAGGAAAAGCTGCAGGCCATGGATGCTGGTGTTATCCTTTTCCGGGAACTCGTGGTGGGTAACGCCACTGCCAGCCCATGTCCACAACAGGCTGCCGGGCGTAATGGTAAGGTCTGAGCCCATGGAATCCTTGTTATGGTATGCCGCAGAATCATCAAAAAGATAACTTAATGCGGACATGTGCCTATGCTCATGCGGACCAAAAACATCGCTGCTTAAACGGAAATTGTCAAACCCCATAAGTGGTGTGAACAGGCCGGCGTAGTTATTCCTGTTTGCGCGAAAGGCGGAGAAGGAGGCATTGCCTGTCTGGGCCAATTTTACGATGCTGGATAGTTTTAAATCAGACATGATCGTTGTTTTTTCTGGCAGTAAAACTATCGCGATGCAGATTGCCGGCGATTAAGAAATCTTAAGAAATGGCGGGCATGGGAATAATTAACGGCCGCGGGTCACTTTTGCATGGATGAGGTTAAAGAATTGCGGCGTTAACCCCAGGAAGGTGGCGATGTGTTTTTGCGGTATGCGGTTGGCCATTTTTGGATATTTCTCCATAAAGCTGATGTAGCGCTCTTCCCCGCTCATATGCAGCATTTCCAGGTTCCGGAGATGCTGGTTTACGAGCGCGTGCTCATAAGAGAGGCGGAAAAAGCGTTCCAATGCGGGCGCTTCTTCCATAAACTTTTCCAATGCATGGTGGTTGATCTCTACCAGCTCACAATCTTCGAGCGCAACGATATTGCAGAAGGTAGGGGCCATGCGGGTGCGGCTGTAAAGGTCTGAGATCCACCAGTCTTCTATGGCGAAATAAAGATTATGCTCCAGCCCTTTTTTATCGATAAAATAGTTGCGGAGACAGCCTTTATTTACATAATACTCGTACATGCATATATCGCCTTCCCGTACCAGGAACTCCTTTCTTTTGATCTTTTTAATGGTCAGCAGTGCGCAAAAAGCCGCTTCTTCCTGCGGTGACAGCGTAGTGTAACGCCTTATGTTCTTTAAGATATTATCAAAAGTCATGATCAGATTATAGTTACGACAGTGAAAAGGTACCCTACCCAAGTTTAAGAAAAATTAAGAAACATTAAGTTTTTTAAGCTGGCTATCATGGAGTTTTGTGAGGAATTCTGACAACCATGATAAACCTGAAAGACGGCCGGAAAGGCTTTGAGAACTTTGGTAACGCATATGCCCCGGCGGGGAATGTTACCCGTAAAGACATTACTGTAGCAGGCGTTCCCTGCGCCTGGTTTACCCCTGCGGATGCGGGCGAAGATGATATCGTGATCTATATACACGGTGGCGCTTTTATCTTTGGCTCCATTAATTCGCATGCTCCCATGGTGAGCCATATTGCGGCCGCGGCCAACCGGAAAATACTGGCGATAGATTACCGGCTTGCACCGGAACATCCATTCCCGGCAGGGGTGGAGGATTGCGTGGCTGTTATTACAGCCATCCGTGAACAGTATCCCCAGGTTAATTTTGGCCTGATGGGCGATAGCGCGGGCGGTAATGTTACCATGGCAACGTTGCTGAGTTTAAAGGCACTGAATGGGCCTTTGCCGTTGTACAGTATTGTCATCTCTCCCTGGGTGGACCTGGAATGCAAGAATGCCAGTTACGAGCGGAACAAGACAGTGGATACCCTTTTAGGGCGTGCTTATTTAATGGAGGCCGCCGGGATGTATGCAGCCGGCCGGGAGCTGACCACCCCATTACTTTCTCCGGTTAATGCGGATTTTACCGGATGCCCGCCGGTGCTTGTGATGTGCGGTACGTATGAGATACTGGAGGATGATTCCGTGCACTTGCATAAGCGGCTGCAGGAATGCGGTGTAGACGCCACGCTTGAGCTGTTTGAAGGCGAGCTGCATGTATGGCCTTTTAATGAAATTGATACAAAAGCATCCCAACAGGCGCTGCGTGATATGGCCCATTTTGTGGCGAAACACAGTACTGTAAAAATTTGATCCTTAAAATATTAATAACATGCTGGAAGCGAACCTGCTGATCATTTTATCGCTGCTGTTTGTAACGTCTATGCTGGCGCTGCTGAGTCAACGGCTTAAGATCTCTTACCCGATATTGCTGGTGTTGGCAGGTTTGCTTATCAGCTTTATACCCAAGGCGCCGGTGATAAAAATGGACCCGGATATCATTTTTATCATTTTTCTGCCGCCATTGCTATACGCATCTGCCTGGAATACCTCCTGGGGCGATTTCTGGCGGTTGCGGCGGCCCATAGGGCTGCTGTCCTTTGGTCTGGTGATCCTTACTGCTACGGCGGTGGCATTCTTTTCCCACTGGCTGATCCCTGATTTTTCGCTGGCACTTGGTTTTTTACTGGGGGGTATTATTTCTCCGCCTGATGCGGTGGCTGCGGCTTCTGTTTTTCAAAGCTTAAAAGTGCCGAAGCAGGTGGTATCCATACTGGAAGGGGAGAGCCTGGTGAATGACGCATCGAGCCTGATCGTGTTCCGGTTTGCACTGGCGGCTATTTTTACCGGGCAGTTTGTATTCTCCGAGGCGGTTGGCAGTTTCTTTACCGTGGTGATATTTGGGGTGCTGATAGGACTGGCCATTGCGCATATTGTGTATGCCATCCACCGGTTTTTACCTACTACGCCCAGTATCGATACGGCGCTGACGCTAATCTCGCCTTACCTGATGTACCTGACGGCGGAACATTTTCATTGTTCCGGTGTGCTGGCGGTGGTGAGCGGTGGTCTTTTCCTCTCGTTCCGCTCTTCCGATATCTTTTCCTATAATTCGCGCCTGCAGGCGAACACCGTGTGGAATGTGCTGGCTTACCTGCTGAACGGCATTGTGTTTATCCTGATAGGGCTGCAGCTGCCGGATATTATCCAGGGCATTGGCGAATACTCCCTGAAGGATTGTATCTTTTTTGCCGTGGCCATTAGCCTGTTGACCATTGTGATCCGTATCCTTTGGGTGTTTATGGCTGCTTATCTGCCTATTCTGCGCAGCAAAACTATTGGCCGTCCGGATTGGAAATCCGTATTTATCGTAGGGTGGAGCGGTATGCGCGGCGTGGTATCGCTGGCGTCCGCGCTGGCAGTGCCGTTAACCCTGGTGGATGGCAGCGCGTTCCCGCAGCGTAGCCTGGTATTGTTCATCACCTTTGTGGTGATACTTGTTACGCTGATCCTGCAGGGGCTTAGCCTGCCCGTTATCTTACGGTTCATGAAGCTGGAAGTGGAGGAAGAAGGCCCGGAACAGGAGCAGGAGATCACGCACCGCCTGGCGGAGGCCGTAATCGCTCATCTTGATACGCATTGCCAGCAGGAAGTGATGGAGAACCCGGTGTTCCGCCGCACCAGGGAACGGTTTGAACGGATAGCCGAAGCGGCCGGTAATGGCCTGATGAGCGCAGACGCTACGCCGGCATTAATGAAAACCCACCAGGAGATGTTATTGGAGATCATTGCCGTACGGCGGGCAGAACTCAAACATATGCACCGGCGGCAGGAATTTACGGTGGAGCTGATCCGCGCAAAGGAACGCGAACTGGATATGGAAGAGGCCAGCATACGGGAATCCTGAATTAGTGCACTGGTATTCCGTATCTTAGGGACCTAATGATACGAAATACGACCATAGACGATCTCATAAAACGGCAGACAGCGGTTCCCCTGATCGATGTGCGTACGCCTGCTGAATTTGAAAAAGGCCATGTACCCGGCGCTTTTAATATACCGTTATTCAGTAATGAAGAACGGGTGCAGGTAGGTACCACGTATAAGCAGACCGGCAGGGAAGCGGCCATTTTGTTAGGTTTTGATCTAACGGGGCCTAAATGGTCTGATATCATCAGGAAGGCTTTGGAAATAGCGCCGGACAAAAAAGTAGCCGTTCATTGCTGGCGGGGCGGTATGCGCAGCGGCGCTGTGGCCTGGGCGCTTGATCTGTACGGGTTTACCGTATACCTTATACAGGGTGGCTATAAACATTACCGCCGTTGGGTGCATCAGCAATTTGCAACGGATCATCAACTATGGATACTAGGTGGCATGACAGGCTCCGGTAAAACCAGGATCTTACAGCAGATGATGCCCCTGGGCCAGCAGGTGATCGACCTGGAGGAGCTGGCGCAACACCAGGGCTCATCCTATGGTAGCATGAATAAGCTGGTGCAGCCAACGCAGGAGCAATTTGAAAATAACCTGGCGGACCGTATAAAAGATATGGATACCCGCCGCCCGATATGGATAGAGGATGAAAGCCTCAATATTGGCAGATGTTTGATCCCCCACGCGCTCTGGAACCGAATGCGGCAAGCGGTACTGTTTGACCTTAAAGTACCGTTGGAACAGCGGGTAGCATCGTTGGTACAGGAATACGGTATATTGGACAAAGACTTCCTGGTGGCGTGTACGGAACGGATCCACAAACGCCTGGGCCCCGAACAAACCAAAAATGCCATTGCCGCCATCCGGGAAGACCGTATGGAAGACTTTATCAGGATAGTCCTGGTCTATTACGATAAAACTTACCGGACAGGTCTGGGCAAGCGGGCGCCGGATCATATATTTCCGGTAACGATGACCGGCCTTGATACTACGGCCGGCGCGCAAAAACTGATCTCCTTTATTACTAATTTCCCTGCTACTGAAAAAGCATGATCCTGATGGAAGCTACATTTAAACTGACGCAATATTCCCACGGCGCCGGCTGCGGTTGTAAGATAAGCCCTGCCATACTTGACAAGATACTGCATAGCGCTACCGTTTTGCCGCCTGATGGCAGGCTGCTGGTGGGTAATGATAAACGCGATGATGCCGCTGTGCTGGACCTGGGAAATGGCACGGCCCTGATCTCCACTACTGATTTTTTTATGCCGATCGTGGACGATGCTTATGATTTTGGGCGCATTGCCGCTGCCAATGCCATCAGCGATGTGTATGCCATGGGAGGTACGCCGGTGCTTGCCATTGCCATACTTGGCTGGCCGGTAGACAAACTGCCGCCTGAGGTAGCACAGCAAGTGCTGGAAGGCTCGCGGGCTATTTGTGCGGAGGCAGGTATTACCTTAGCCGGAGGCCACAGCATTGATTGTCCGGAGCCTGTATTTGGACTGGCGGTAAATGGGCTGGTGAACATCCCTGATCTAAAACAGAACTCAACGGCTGTACCAGGTTGTAAGCTGTATTTAACCAAGGCATTGGGCGTAGGTATTTTGTCTACCGCGCAGAAGCGGGGTTTGTTACTGGAGGAGGACGCGGCTATTGCTTTAAAGAGTATGACGACTTTGAATAGACTAGGTAAATTATTCGGATCGATGCCGGGCGTGCAGGCGATGACAGATGTAACGGGTTTTGGCCTGCTGGGGCATTTGTCTGAAATGTGCGAAGGAAGTAATGTGGCGGCCGTGCTGGAGTTTGAGAAGGTACCGGTGATCGCTTCCCTGCCTTACTACCTAAATAAGGGGTGTTTCCCTGGCGGTACTACCCGCAACTGGAATAGTTATGGCAGTAAGATCGGACCGGTGACCGATCAGCAGCAATACATACTGGCAGATCCGCAAACGAGTGGCGGTTTGCTGGTGGCTGTTGCGGCAGCTGCGGCGGATGCTTTTGAAGCGCGGATGAAGGAAGAAGGGCAGCCGGTACAGGCGATCGGGTGGTTGGAGGAAAGGGGAGAAGGGGCGCTGATCACGGTTAGATAGTTGGAAACATCAGCTGGTATAAAATACAAATGGACGATGAAAGTCGTCCATTTGTATTTATATCATTCGCTTTATTTCGACATCAGACTAGCGGGAAAACGCATGCCTTCCTCATCTGCAAGTACTTTATCCATAGCTTTCTTTAGTCCTTTTGGAACCAGGTTTACTTCTTCCGGCGTTAAGACCTTAATGATCTCCAGGAAATCATCGTCCTCATCATAATAACCAAAATACAGGGTAGATTTATCGGCATGTACGCGCAGGGAGATCTCATTATCTTCATCCGTATGCATACTTACCACCGACCATTGTTCTGTGTCTGAGTAATCGAAACGGATATCAATATTCGCTTTGGCGCGTAGCGCTGTCAGCAGTTCTCCGATCATTTTCCCGGCGTTATTATTTACCAGTTCTTCGTAGTTCATGAATGTTTAATTGAAAATGTGAAGTTAAGTTTTTTCTGGTCGAAAATCCATGCTTTTGGCGTTATCATCATATTTCTATCAGATAGCCTGTTCGTTGCCATGCGTACTTTATATGACGGCACTGCGCTATTCATAAAAAAACAGGTAAGACCACGGGTATCAAAAGATGATGGTAAGATAATTTTTATTAAATTCCATTGTACTGTAGAATTGGACAACCCCGCAAGCTATAAATGCTGAACAACCGCCCTACGGCAGTGCCCTGGCTAAAGATAAGGGTGGATCATTTTTTAAATACTATCACTGATGAAAAAGCTCGAAGCTAAAAAGCTGCAGTTAAATCCCATTAAGATCGCGAAACTGTATCATGTAAGATCAGGCGGCAACACGCCATTTGCCAGCGACGCCAGTACCTGCCAGGTGTCTTGTGGTACGTGTAGCGTGATCACCTGTACGGATGTGGTATGCCCAACGGTGCGGGGATGTGATCCATGGACGGAGGCATAAGGGACCTGGTTTGAAACAAAAGGGGATGTACCTGATCAGATACATCCTCTTTTTTATTTTAGTACTGGAGTATCCCGGACTACCGCTGGTAACAATCAGCTAACATCCTACCGGCATGTTTATTACCTTAGGCATCGAAACATTGTTGACCTAATTAACAGCACTATGAAAAAGCTAAATATCCTGCTCAGTTTATGTTTGTTATTATGCGTTAGCGCCGTTCATGCGCAATCATCAAATGATACCACTACCGCAAAGACCTTCTTAATGTTACAGCAAACCGGCCAATTCGAAAAAGCGCATGCGCTGCTCGACACGCTCGCGACAAAAACGGTGAGTGCGGCACAGCTCAAAAAAGCCTGGGAGGAACAGCTGGTGGCAAGGCATGGCAAATTTATTGCTGCACATTTTACCTCTCAAAAAGAAGAATTAGGATATAATGCGGTCTATGAAAAATGCACCTTTGAAAAGAACGTTGTTGATCTGAGGGTCGTTTTTTCCAAAAGCCATAAGATCCTGGGGTATGTTGTAGCCGGTATTACGCCGGTGGCCGGCAGTGGTACCGCCAAGTGATACCGGTCCTATAACCGATCTGCATTTTTTTTGCTACCAGTCATAAAAAAAACTTGCACCGGGAATTTATTTGCCCTACATTAATGCTGTCATTAGTACTACAAGTCAATGAATTAATAATAACCATCCGGACCCAATCAGGAAACCCGTAAATCATAACCATGTTATAGAAATAAACGAGCAGTATTTAATACATCGGATCAACTAGCACCGGTAAAGACCCATAGAAAATAGGCTATGAAACTCACGCTGACTAAAGTTATACCTGGTCTGGCAGGGATCGCTATGCTTTTTATCGCCAACGTATCGAGCGGCCAGATCGCAGTTTCAGGTAAAATTATTGATAGTAGTACAAATAGCGCGCTGGAGCTTGTGACAGTAAGGCTGCAATCTGCCGCTATGCAGGAAAAGGTAGTATCCAGCGATAGCGCGGGCGGTTATACATTTACCGGCTTGCAACCCGGCCGCTATAAGCTTGTGCTATCTTTTATCAATTTTACGGAACGTATATTACCGCTTAACCTGGGGAAAGATACTATTGTTAACCTTTCCCTGTCCCGCTCTTCGCGGCAGCTGAATGCCGTAAACGTAAACGCCCGGAAGCCGGTGCTGGAACGGAAGATCGACAGGCTGATATTTAATGTCAGCAATAATATAAATGTGATTGGCTCAGATGCTTTAGAGGTGCTGTCACATACGCCACAGGTGAAAGTGGACGGGAACAGTATTTCCATCATAGGAAAGGAGGGCGTTACCATTATGATAAATGACAGACCCCTGCAATTGGGGCCTGAAGCGCGCGCTGCTTATCTGAAGTCCATCCCGGCGGAATCTGTTGAACGTATTGAGGTAATGACAAACCCACCCGCCATGTATAGCGCACAGGGCAGCAGCGGCATTGTTAATATTGTCCTTAAGAAGAAGAAAGACCCGGGCTATAGCGGCACCGCTAATCTAAATCTGTCAAAAAGTAAATCAGGCGGTGCATCTGGCGGAGTTAACCTCAATTACAACAGCGGGAAGATGCGTTACTTTGGCAGCATAAACTCCGCTAAAGGCGCGCATATCCCTACTTATAACAGGACGGTGTTCTATGAAAGCCAGACCCAGCAGGAAAGTACGGAGACCAAAGAGCTTTCCCAGTTCGTAAACGGCGAGGCCGGATTTGATGCGGATCTGTCTACCACCAGCTCCCTGGGGGCTTCAGTGAATTTTTTCTACTCTTATCCTTACCAGACCAATACTGTGAGGGCATTGTTCATTGACAATAAGGATAAGCTACCGGACTCTATTTCGGAACAGCATAACAGGGAGAAGGTTGCATACCGCTCGATCTCTTCCAACATCCACTATGCAAAAGCCTTTGACACCCTTAACCGTAAACGGTTGGTGGTGGATGCAGATTGGGCCGCGACCAGTTTTGACCGCCCCAATATGATCGATAATATATTGTATGGAGCAGACGGCAACCCGTTGCCGGGGCGCTTTTCCAGCACCATTTCCAGTAATGCGCAGTCTACGGACCTGTATTCTTTAAACGGGGTTGTGTACCTGCCGGGGCGGCAAGATGAGCTCTCCTTTGGCGGCCGTGTCAATTTCATCAAAAACACGAACGATGTATTACTGGACGTCAGCGGCGACGGCGCTGCCCATATCAACAACAAGAACCTGTTTACGTTCAACGAAAACACGCAGGCTTTATTCGTTAACTATAAAACGGATCTTGGCAGCCACTGGTCATTCCAGTCCGGCCTGCGGGGGGAATATACCCAAACCAAAGGGCATTCTTACACCATACCGGACAGCATTCATACAAACGCTTATTTCAACCTGTTTCCCACCATCTACCTTTTATATAAGCTGAACAGCAAGCATACCCTAACGTTAAACTATGGCAGGCGTATTAACCGGCCGGGCTTTAATAGCTTTAATCCATATCGCCAGTACTACTCCCAGTACCAGTATGGAGAGGGCAATCCCCTGCTGCAACCTTCCATTTCAAATAATTTCTCGTTGTCAGAAACATACAACGACAATCTGAATATATCGCTGCAGTACAGTTATAGTAATGACCAGACAGGCGTTATTTCCCTGGTGCAGGACAATACCCGCACAACGGTACTGAAATTCTTTAATTTTCTGTCAACCAGGTCTGCGTTGTTAAGCGTGAATTATACCATTGATAAGATAAAATGGTTCCAGAGCATTAATGAATTTGATCTTTACTATAACAGGTCTGTTTCTTCGCTGGGTTATACGGCGCCGGAAATTTCCGGCTGGGGGGCCGCGTTCAGCAGTGATAACAGCTTTTTCTTTAACAGTGCAAAAACCTTTGCCGGCGGCGTTTATTTCTCCTACCAGTTCCCGGATGTAAGTGGTATTTACAACAATGCCCGGTATTATTATTTCGATGTGTCCGCCCGGTACCTGTTGTTGAAGAGCAAACTGCAGGTGGCCATTAAGTTATCCGATCTGTTCAAAACAAGGAATGTAAGCTCTCAATACCTGGTAAACGGTATCCTTACCACGGATATGTCCAACAATGATAGCAGACGGGTTACGCTTTCCCTGCGGTACAATTTCGGGAACAACAGGTTAAAGAAGGGGCAGGCCCACTCCGCAGAAACAAATAAGGGAAGGGCGGGCAGTTAACATGGTCTTTTTATTGTTTAACTAAAATAAAGCATCATGAGAAAGAACATCGAATCTCTAATGAGCAGGCTGACGGCCAACAAAGATGGTACTATTTCCGGTGGTTTTGGGTCTATCCGGGGAGGGTTTAATCCATTTGCTTCGCCAACGGATAATGCGGAATGTTGTGGCACCAACAGCAACGGTTGCGTTAACTCGGGCGACTGTTCCGGATCGACCAACAAGGTGATCAAGTGCAGCAACACCGGTAACTGCTCCTGAGCAGACCCTTATTACAGCAGTACAGACAATTTAATTAACCCGTAACCCACGTTAGATCGCAGCGTTTGATTCATACTATCTGATAACCCGCTGATCACTCTTGTTACCGTATGAATGGCGCCCGCATTCTGTAAAATTTCCTGTTTTACGGCCAGAGAATTCAATCTGATCATTAAAGGAAAACACCATGAAAAACAATGTCAATTCCTTCATGAAGAAGTTGAAGGAAAATCCGGATGGCACTATATCCGGCGGCTTTGGCGCTATCAGGGGCGGCTTTAGCCTTAACCCGTTTACCGTAAACGAGGCCTGCGATAACTCCAAGACCTGCAGCGGAACAAATACCGGCGGCTGCACAAATTGCGGCACGTGCAGCGGTACGACCAATTCCGGCACCCAGTGTAATAACACAGGCACCTGCTTTGCCTGAGCAAACATTCACCTAAAGACTAACAATTATGATAAGGAAGAACATCCAGTCTTTTATTAACAAGTTGCAGGAGCACCAGGATGGCACTATGTCCGGTGGATTTGGCGCGCTGCGCGGCGGGGCCAGCTCAGTGCTATTCTCCACCAACACCAGCGGATGTACCAACAGCGGCACGTCCTGCAGCGGCAGCAATTCGCCTGTTTGCACCAACACTGTTAGCTGCTCCGGCTCTAATAGTCTCCACTGCAGCAACCAGGGTGTTTGCAGCTAGGTAAAACCCGATCCTCACACTCAAATCACACAGATCATGACAAAAAGGAACATTCAGTCTTTCCTCAACAAGATGAAAGAGAACCAGGATGGCACTATTTCCGGAGGGTTTGGCGCTATCCGGGGAGGTAATATGTCCGTACTGGATCTTGGTAAGAACTTCACCTGCGAGAACGGGACCTGCAGCGGTACTAACGAAACCGGCTGCGTAAATTCCGGCACTTGCTCCGGTTCTACCAATAATACGAGCTGTACGAACCTCTCCAGCTGTTTTGCCTAAGCATTGTTAACCAGGATTAAATGGTAAAATATGAAAAAGGACATTTTATCTTTCCTTGAAAAGCTAAAGGAAAACAAGGATGGCACCATTTCCGGCGGTTTTGGATCCATCAGGGGCGGCTTTACGTTATCCCGTTTTGGCACCAATAATAACAACTGTATCAATACCGGTACCTGCAGCGGCAGCAATTCCGGCGGTTGTACCAATGGTACCTGCTCAGGATCCAATAGCCCCATAGAGGCTTGCACGAATTTCTCGTGCTCCTGACAGCCAGTATAAAGCTTTACATCCGGAAGGGGGTGGAAGCTGTTGACCCAAAGACAACGGAAGCCCCCTTCCCTTAAAGGACACAAATGCATCCCCTGCATAATTGTTAAATGATCACTGCTTAAACTTTAGTTTATGAAAACAAGCCGATATAATATATTCTTTGATTACGAAGGCCAGAAAATTGGATTTAACAGCTACAGAAGGGAATATATAGCGCTGGATCCCATGCTGCATGAAATGTATGAGGCCTCCGCCAGGCGCGCTGACTTTTTGGAGCTGAGCGAAGTACACCCGGAGTTTTACAATTTTCTTGTAGAAAAAGGATTTTTAGTTGAGCCGGATATGGATGAGCTGGAGCAGGTAAAGAAGCTGGTAAACATGATAGATAATGACGAGTCGCGCTTTGAGCTTCATATCAATCCCACGATGAACTGCAATTTCAAGTGCTGGTATTGTTATGAGACCCATATAAAGGATTCGCGGATGGACGGGCATACACGGGAAAATGTGATCCGGTTTGTGAACGCGATATTGGAGGAACGGCCCTCCATCAGGGATTTCTCTATGTCGTGGTTTGGCGGGGAGCCGCTGCTGTATCACAAAAAAGTGATCATGCCCCTGTTGGAACAGGCTTATGAGATATGCCGCGGGAAGGGGATCACCTTTTCCTCTGCCATGACAACCAATGCCCTGCTGATAAACCAGGAGGTTATTGATCACGCCAAAAGATTTAATCTTTCGTTTTTCCAGATCACGCTTGACGGGCACCGGGAACGCCATGATAAGGTGCGCTTTGTTTCTAAAGAAAAAGGCTCTTACGACGCCATTGTGTCCAATATTAAACTGCTGATAAAAAACCAGTTGCGGGTGCTGGTACGGATCAACTGTTCACCGGAAACGATAGCCGGCCTGGAAGATATTGTCAATGATTTCGCAGACCTCACTGAGTTTGAGCGCAATTTTATCTCGTTTGATATCCATAAGGTTTGGCAGGAACATGATGTAATAGATAACGAGGCGCTGAGTGACGCGCGCTGGCTTTACCGGGAGAAAGGCTTTGTGGTATCCACGGCGGCTTATGATACGGTACTGAACTCCTGCTATGGGGATCACCGCAACCACGCCACCATCAACTATAACGGCGAAGTGTTCAAATGCACCGCCCGGGACTTCACCACTAAAAACAGCGAAGGGCTGCTAGGCGGTGATGGCCAGATCCAATGGAACCCGAAATACGAAAAACGGCTGAACAGCAAGTTCAAGAACCGGCCTTGCCTGGAGTGCCCCATTATGCCTATCTGTAACGGCGGTTGCTCCCAGCAGGCCATTGAGCATGAGGGCATTGACTACTGCGTACACGATTTTGACGAAAACAAAAAGAAGCAGGTAGTGATCGACCGGTTTTTGGAGTCATTGCTGGAAGCTTAAGTCTTAACACAGGAATCTATTATCGTGAGAAAATTTATTTTTCAGCGTCAATTTGATACGATCGATTGCGGTCCTTCCTGCCTGAAGATGATTGCCGGGTATTACGGGAAGCATTATTCCCTTGAATACCTGCGGGAAGCCTGTTTCCTGAGCAAAGAAGGGGTAAGCCTGCTAAGCATCAATGACGCCGCGGAGCAGATGGGTTTCCGGACCATGATGGCGCATATTACCGTGGATATGCTGATGAAGGATTGTCCTGTGCCATGTATCATACATTGGAATCAGAACCACTTTGTGGTGTTGTACAACGTGCGTAAACATTTGCTTTCGGGTAAGCTGTACTTTGTTGTGGCAGATCCCGCGCATGGCATCGTTAAAGTGGATAAGGACACTTTCCTGAAGGCCTGGGTATCCAATTTTGAAGGCAAGGGAACGGTGCTGGTCCTGGAGCCCACGCCCAATTTCTATTCCCGGCAGGCGGTAAAGGATAAACACCGTGGTTATGGTTTCCTGGTGCGTTACCTGGCGCCCTTTAAAAAGTATATCTCGCAACTGGTAGTGGGCATGGCGGCGGCCAGCGCGATCGCCATCGCCTTTCCCTTTCTTACGCAGCTGCTGATAGATGAGGGGGTTAGTAATAAAAACCTCTCCATCGTTTACCTGGTATTGCTCTCACAATTGTTCCTGTTTGCCGGCAGCACCGCTATCGATATTATCAGGAGCTGGCTGCTGGTGCATATCAATGCCCGTATCAGCCTTAATATCATCTCGGATTTCCTGATTAAGCTGTTAAAGCTGCCCATCCGGTTCTTTGACACCAAAGCTGTTGGCGATCTGTCGCAGCGGATCAACGACCATCACCGGGTAGAGAATTTCCTGACCGGGGTGGTGCTTACTTCTGTTTTTTCCCTGATCAACATTGTGCTGTTCACGGTAATACTGGCTTATTTTAACTGGATGATCTTCGTGGTGTTTGGCGCCTTTAGCACACTGGCCTTAGGTTGGGTGATGCTTTTCCAGAAAAAAAGAAGACAGCTGGATTATAAACGTTTTGTGCGGAATAAGGAGAACCAGGATAAGCTATACGAAGTGATCACCGGCATGCAGGAAATTAAGCTCTATGGCAGCGAGACCCCCAAGCGCTGGGAATGGGAGCAGCTGCAGGTGAAGTCTTTCAAATTGAATATGCGCAGCCTGGCCCTGGAACAGTACCAGCATACCGGTTTTATCTTTATCAACTCCTTAAAGAATATCATTATCTCTTTCCTGGCGGCTAACCAGGTAATTAACGGCCATATTACGTTGGGCGCGCTGCTCAGTATTTCGTATATCGTAGGGCAGACCAACGGGCCTATTGAGCAGGCGGTGGCTTTTATCAAAGCCGCCCAGGACGCCCGTTTAAGCCTTGACCGCCTGCAGGAGATACTGAGTAAAAAGGATGAGGAAGATACCGGCGCTGTTAAGGGAGAACAGCGCCCCGTACCAGAGCATGCCGCCATACGGATTGCGGATGTTTCTTTCCAGTATGAAGGGCCTAACTCGCCCTATGTGCTGAAGGATATCTCACTCAGCATCCCGAGGGGCAAGATCACCGCCATCGTAGGCACCAGCGGCAGCGGCAAGACCACCCTGCTCAAATTGCTGTTAGGCTTTTATGCACCGGTAAAGGGCAGCATACTGGTGGGCGATAACGACCTGCAGCAGCTCTCGCCTAAAGTATGGCGAAGCCATTGCGGTACCGTAATGCAGGATGGGTACATATTCTATGATACCATTGCCCGCAATATTGCCGTGGATGGTAAAGAAATTGACCCGGCGCGCATGGAAAGGGCGGTGGTGACGGCCAACCTGAAAGGCTTTATTGAAAGCCTGCCCCTGGGTTACACCACTAAGATAGGCGCCTCCGGCACCGGCCTCAGTGGCGGCCAGCGGCAAAGGATACTGCTGGCGCGGGCTGTTTACAAAGATCCTGATTACCTGTTCTTTGATGAAGCCACCAGCAGTCTTGACGCTAATAATGAAAGGGTGATCATGGATAACCTGCAGGCGTTTTTTAAAGGAAAGACGGTGTTGGTCATCGCACACCGCCTTAGCACGGTAAAGAATGCGGATCAGATCATTGTTTTGGAGAATGGCCGTATAGTGGAAAATGGCAGCCATGAGCACCTGATAAAGACAAAACGGCAATATTTTGAACTTGTAAGAAACCAATTGGAGCTTGGAAACTAAAATAAACGGCAAAGCTGTTAACAGGTATGAGCTGCGGAGTGATGATGTGCAGGAGGTAATGAATAATCCTCCGCACATGCTGATCACCTGGGGTATTGTAATGATCCTGGCGGTATTATGTATCCTTTTTGTTGTGCTGGACCGGTTCCGGATACATGAAAAACTGCATTTGCCCGTACTTGTTGCTGCCATGAAAGCAGGAGAGGAGGATAGCGTTACGGTGATACTGACCCTTAATATAGCCATGCCCACCAAGGTAAGAACGCAGCTGCCGGCACAACTGACCATCAACCCGCTACGGGATGGCGGACCGCCACTATCGTTATCCGGCGCCATAGACAGTATTGCCTATGCCCAATACGGGGTACCGCTTATTTTTATTAAAGCCGGGCATCGCGACCAGGCAATAAAGCCCGGCATGCCGGGCGTGGTTGCCATCAACATACAGGAGCGCTCATTGTTCTCCATGTTACTTGACCGCATTAAATTCTGACCTTAAAGCACTACAATTATGAAGATCGTTCAAACATTATGGTCCAATAATAAAAGCCTGCTAAAAAATGATTTCGGCTGGCTATCGCCCATGTACCATTTAATGGGCTGGACGCTCAGCTGTCTCCGGTTACAGGAGTATTATGATGATATACACCTGTACACAGACAGCCGGGCAAGCGAAGTCCTGATCGATTACCTGCGGCTGCCTTATAAGAAAGTACATCTCCATTATGATAATATCGGAGACTACAGTGAAAAGATGTGGGCGGTATCCAAGATAAACACCTATGCTACCCAGGAGAAACCTTTTATTCATGTAGACGGTGATGTTTTTATCTGGGAGCGCTTCAGCCCTGACCTGGAAAACGCCCCGCTCATTGCGCAGAACCTGGAGATAGGCACTGCCTGTTATAAGGATAAAATGGATTATATCCGCACAGATCTTACCTATATCCCGGAGTTTCTGAAGGAAGAGATAGATAAAGACTCTATTCCCTCTTATAATGCCGGTATCCTGGGAGGCAGCGATATTGAGTTTTTCAGACAATATGCTAAAATGGCTATGGAGCTGGCGGACAATAATTACCAGGGTGAAATGAAACATAAAGCCAACCTGGACTTTAATATACTTTTTGAGCAGATACTTTTTTATTCCCTGACGGCCAGGGAGGGCAAGCCGGTAACATGTTATTTTAAAGACCCGATCGTAGACAACGGTTATACCAAAGATTTCTGGGATTTTTCCGCTGTACCGTATAAGCAGAAGTACCTGCATCTGCTGGGCGGCCATAAGCGGAATAAAGAAGCGTGTACGCTAATGGGGCAGTTGTTGTTTCAGCACTATCCGGAGTATTATTGCAGGATCAATGTGCTGTTTCAGCAGCAGAAGGGGTATTTTGCGCATTGTTAATAATTAGGCATGCCGGAGCACGTCTAATTGGTGACGAGGGTGTTGGGTAGGCTGATAGTTCTGATTCTGCGGCGGGAAATTGTGGGTGATTTGTGAAGGATCTAATTATTTTTGTTATATTTGCGGTATATTAGCGAAAATTGACAAAATAATGATCCATTACGTAAAAATAACAAACTTTGGTCCTGTTAAGGATGAGGTTGAAATAAACTTCGAGGTGGCGGAGCAGGTGGATGAAGATGCATATGAGGTGACCATGCCGGATGGGAGGAAATTGCTCAAGCTTGCCTATATATACGGTGCCAATGCCTCCGGTAAAACAACGGTACTGAAAGCATTCGAATTTTTACGGAAATTGTTATTACAGCCAATCGTTAGTAAATCTGCGACGCTTGACTTTGAGCCCTTTTTATTTCAGGAGGCGCCCTATGAGCAACCTTCGCGTTTTGAATTGTCTTTTTATGCAGAGGGCACAAGGTATATTTATGAAATCTCTTTTACCAAGCAGGCGGTGATCAGTGAAAAAATTGTTGCCTATTGGTCAGCAAAACCAACTGAGATATTTTCCAGGTCAACTGATATGGGGAAAAGGTTAGCGAGTATCGAATTTGGCAGCAAGATCAAGGTGCCGGTAAGGGAAAGGGATTTACTGGAAAGTAATACGTTGCATAATAACACGGTAATTGGCGCATACGCCAAAACCAATGTGGATATACCAGAGCTTGAGAAATTGGATAAGTGGTTTAATGTGTTTCTGCTGGGTATGATCTCTTCTGCGCATGATCTCACGGAGACCACTGCTACCCTGATAGATCAAAACCCGATGATCACCCGGTGGATCAATACGTTTCTAAATAAGGCGGACTATCAGATCGTAGCGGTAAATGTGTCTGATTCCAACGATCAAATAGGCGTTCCGCTGGATGATGCTTTTCCAAACTTTGGGAACCGTTTTTCAAACGAGGGGCGCGTTAAAGTAACTCAGTCAAATGCAGGTACCTATCCATTTTATGGAGGTCCCAGCCAACGCAGGATAGATTTTATTCACCAAACGAGCGACCAGCAATTCTATCCACTGTCCATACTGGCTGAAAGCAGTGGCACCAAACGTTATTTTGGCCTTGGAGGGCCTTTGCACGAGTTGATCCATGGTGCGCGGCTGCTTTGTATTGATGAACTTGAGACCTCTCTTCATCCTGATCTTATGAAGCACTTTTTGCAGGTATTCCTGCTGAACGCTAAAAGTTCTCAGTTGCTTGTCACCACGCATAACATATCACTATTGGAAAACCAGGATTTTATCCGCAGGGATGCGTTGTGGTTTAGCGAAAAAAAAGACAACGGCGCTATCTCCCTTTATTCGGCGGCGGATTTTGACAGCGCCACGTTGAGGAAAGACGCCAGTATCATTAATGCATACCGGTCCGGAAAACTGGGCGCGAAGCCCAATCTTGGTTCACCTTATTTAAGAGACGAATAAGTATTTATGGCAAGAGTTACCCTAACACAACAGCATCGGAATACGGTGGCGATAGTAGGAGACGGGCAAACGGAGCGTATTTATTTTTCAGATGTCCGGGATACAGACCGGCCAGCCAATCTTTCTATTTTCCCGGATTATCCGCGGAAGATCGGTCATTACAAAGGCGTTTTAGACCGGGCGTTAGCGTTGCAGGAGACCTATGACCGTGTTTACGCTTTGGTTGATCTTGACAAAGTGATCCAGGATGGGCAGCAGGCCTGTTATGCCAGGGATAAAGCCGCGGCGGAAGCTGCAGGTGTTATAGTGCTTGAAAATAATCCCTGCTTTGAGACCTGGTTATTGTTACACTTTATGCATACAGGCCGTTCATTTACCAGTTGCAAGGAAGTGTGTACACAATTACGTGCAAAATGCCGGATCCCGAATTATGAAAAGAGTGAGCGGTTCTTAAGGAACGCCCGGCTTTATGGGGCCTATAAGGAATTGCTGGCAACGCAGGCCATTCCCAATGCGCGTAAATTGGAGAAAAGCAGGGCTGTTCAGGGACCGTTGTATCCCAGGGCAGAGACCTTCCGGTTTTTTCAATGGTATTTAGAAATGGGGAAATGAGGTTCTCTAATTACTCGAAAACGTCTCCTCCACCGTTTGCTGCAAAGCCGTTTTCCTATGCCGGCAAGGCTCCGGACGCTGCGCACGCGGATTGGTAAGGGTAAGTGTTAACCGTGTAGCGGCCGCCTTTTCCTGGGACACCGGCGCCGGACGCTCTTTTTCCGGGGCAAACAGGTAACAGATCAATAATACGCATAACACTACCGCTTTGCTCACGAGGTAAATGACGAGTATAGAGACGACGGGATCGTGATAGTACATTAGTCTTACTTTTTTGAGATTGCTCTTAAGGGTGATGACGGATATGGAATTGGTTTATAATGGATATACGGATGTAACACTACCCGGGTTGTCCCGCAATAGTAAATTACATAAATTTTAACATAATTTCAGGCCGATTTTATCCTGATCAATATGCACGAAGAACAGCATTTAGAAAGCTCTGATTTTATCCGGGACGTGGTTATTGGCATGGCAGACGGGCTGACGGTGCCTTTTGCCCTGGCAGCCGGCATCAGTAATGCCGTGAGCGACAACAGTATAGTAGTTACGGCGGGTATTGCGGAGATCATTGCCGGGGCTATTGCCATGGGCCTGGGCGGTTACCTGGCGGGCAAAACAGAGTGGGACCACTACCATTCGGAGCTGAAACGGGAATATTACGAGGTGGAGCATATGGCGGAGCAGGAAAAGAAAGAGATCCGCGCCATTTTTGCGGATTACGGGATCACCGAGGAAACCCAGCACCGGATAGCCGATGAACTGGCCATGGATAAGGACAAATGGGTATCGTTTATGATGCAGTATGAGCTGGGGCTGCAACAGCCGGACCCTGCCCGTGCCCGGAAAAGCGCCCTGACCATCGGGATCTCCTATATTGTGGGGGGATTGATCCCGCTGTCGCCCTATTTCCTGACCAGCCATCCGCAGGAAGGGTTTAAGATATCTGCCCTGGTAACGCTCATCTGCCTGTTTGTATTTGGCTATTTTAAGAGCAAGGCCACCGGACAGCCGTTATTGAGCGGCGCCCTGAAGGTGATGCTGATTGGCGCGGTGGCGGCAGCGGCGGCATATGGGGTAGCCAGGTGGCTGTCTTAATGGCCGGCTATTCTGATGCCAGGCTTTTTACAGGGCTCATCAGCGCTGCCTTAATGGATTGGGCGCTCACGGTGAGCAGGGCAACTGTTACAGAGAGCAGGCCGGCTACGGCAAACATCCACCATTGCAATGGTATCCTGTAGGCATATCCCTGCAACCATTGTTGAGCGGCATACCAGGTAAGCGGGCCGGCAATCAGGATGGCCAGGATCACCAGTTGTATAAAATCCCTGACCAGCAGCCGTATAATGGCGGCAACACTGGCGCCCATCACTTTACGGACACCTATCTCTTTGGTCTTTACCTGCGCCGTGTAGGCGGCCAGGCCAAACAAACCCAGACAGGAGATCAGGATGGCCACTATGGAAAATGTATCAAACAGCAGTCCTGTACGTTGCTCCGATCTATAAAGATCATCATAGGTCTCATCCAGGAAACTGTATTGGAACGGGAAGCCGCCGTTGTACCGTTCCCATAGCTTAGCTGCGGCTGCAATGGCCGTAGGGGCGTCTTTCCCGGTGGTTTTTACGTAGATCTCAGCGCTTTCCGGTTGATATTGAAAAACGGCGGGCTCGATCTTTTGCTTCAGGGAGGCGAAATGAAAATCCCTGACCACACCGATGATGGTACCTTCCTTATCCCACAGCTTAAAACGTTTGCCAATAGGGTCAGTAATGCCTGTTTCCTTTACGGCTGTTTCATTTAATATGTAGTGGCCGGAATCGGAAGCCACGCCAGTAAAACCTTTCCCGGCTGTTAGTTGCAGCTTAAAGACGGTCATAAAATCCTTATCTATGGCTAGTGGATGAATTAAAAAGCGCCGGTCAGGGCCTTTCCCATCCCAATCGGTCTTACCGGTGGTAACGCCAATATTGACGATCTTATCACCGGCAAAACTAACGCCCCGTATACCAAGTTGCTGCTGCAGCTCCGCTTTAATGGCGGCGGCATGCGGCTGCATGTCACGCATACCGAAAGTAAATACGTATTCTTTATCGTATCCCAGTTCTTTCTGATGCATATAAGCCAGCTGCCGGTCGAAGATAAGGGCGCCGGTGATCAATGCGGCAGAGACTACAAACTGGGCAGTTACCAGCGCCTTCCGGAAGAAAACCGTAGTTAAGCCGGCAGAGAGTTTTCCTTTTAATGCCTTTAACGGCTCAAAAGAGGATAATAATAAGGCGGGGTAAATACTTGATAAGGTCAGGGTAGCTAACAGGGTACCGGCCACTATGATATAGATCTGTACGCTTTGTAAGGCGGGTCTTATGTTCTTGCCGGCTATTTCATTGAAAAGGGGGATCAGGAGCCAAACCAATAAGAGCGCTATAACGGTGGCAATAACAAATACAAGGGCCGTTTCTACTATAAACTGCGTAAAGAGCTGGGATTTCCCGGCGCCGATCATCTTGCGTACGCTTACTTCCTTTGCGCGGACCAGGGCGCGGGCGGTGGACAGATTTACATAGTTAATGCAGGCGATAACCAGGATCAGGATACCTACGATCAGGAAGATCCTGACGGTTTGCATTTGCCCTTCGCTGCCGTCTGTTTTGTAAAGATGCATATCTGCCAGTGGCTGCAGGCTGTAAGGGTCCTGAATACCTATATCCTTATAATGATCACGGAGCATCCGGGCCAGTTTGGGGGTGATGATGCCTGGAGATGTTCCGGGGGTTAGTTGCAGGAATGTATTATAGTCAAAACTGCCCCAGTCTTCGTCCATATTCCTGGCTTTGCCTGCATACAGGCTCATGGGAAAAAGCATATCATAGCTAATGCTGGAATTTTCCGGAAAGTCTGCCAGGACGCCGGTCACCACAAAATTCTCCTTGTTATCGGCCTGAAGGATCTTGCCTAAAGGATCATCATTATTGAAATAACGTTTGGCTGCCGATGCAGTGAGGATAACGGAGTGATCTCCGCCAAAGGGAGTTTCCCGGCTGCCTTTTAATAGTTTGTAATCGAAAACAGTGAAGAAAGAAGGATCCACATAACCTTTCTTTTCTCCGGTGAACTGTTTGTCTTTGTATTCAAATAGGGTGAAGTCAAAGTTCCCCCGGATGCGTACTGCATTTTTTACTTCCGGGATGTCTTTTTTAGCGTAGGTTGCCAAAGGGGCGTGGGAATTAGCCCAGATCTGCCTGTCGCTCCCGCTGCCCATATTTGATAGCACGCGGTAAATGTTCCGGGTATCCCGGTGGAACCTGTCATAACTCAGCTCATTTTGTACCCAGAGGATAATAAGTATGCCTACGGCCAGTCCCAGTGAAAGACCGCCAATATTGACGGCGGTATAGAATTTATGTTTTAAGAGGCTGCGCCAGGCGATGCTGCAGTAATTTTTGATCATGGTTGAACAGTTTAGCAGGCAACATGTAATAGTTGCCGCAATAAAGCTGCCAATGCAGTAGATATATCGTTATCAGGCTGCTATATATTTTGGCTATCCGCTTTCTGTCCGGATATGAACACCTGCGCTACGATTTTGTTCATAGGGTTATTCCTTATCCTGGTGGTCAAAGCTTAACCCTCTTTTAAACTTCCATTGTCCCTGCTCCAGGATCCATACATGTACGAATTTAGCCCGGCTGTGCGCCGGGTTGCCGTTTTCCTGTGCGTAAAAACGATGGTCGCCCATTTGTATAGCGCCATAAAGCACATTGTTCTGCATAAGCGGGTAGACCTGCAGCGTGCCGTCCACCAGCTCCCGGCGGGGCCTGTTAGGCTGACTGCAGATATTGTTTGTTATGGTGCTGATAAAAGCGGCTTTGCTGGACGTAATGCCACCTTTATCGTGATAGAATTCAAAATCGTCGCTTAGCAGCTTTTCCAGCGTTACTGTGTCACATTTATTAAATGCTGCGTTAAACAGCAGGCTGTCCTGTGTTCTCAGGGTTTTATACAGGGGCGAGTCCAGCGGAACCTGGGCATGCGCAGGGGCCAAACGAAGGAGCAGCAGTACGAATAGTATGTATTTAATGCGTTGCATATGGTGTGATTGTATAGTGGAAGGATCATTTGCTGTGCCAAATACGTAAGGGGATGGTATTTAACTATTTAGAAGGATGGGGAAACTGCCCCGGCCGTTCGCTTTTGAACACTGTTGTCCAGAAATGGGCTACAGGCGGAATCATTCGTCCGATGGCAGCATTTTTGCAGCCCTGCTATTGTATAAACTTTGTGTTATGACAGTGAAAAAGAGCACCAATCAGAAACGCGCTATCAAAAGCGTAAAACGTAAGGTAGCGGCCACCCCTGTAAATAAGAAAGCGCCCAAGAAGGAATTTAATGATGATAAGAATAATACGCTGGAGGGTTATGATGAAAATGAATTTGATAACAAAGACAAGGCAGACGCGCAGCGCAAACGCGGGCGCAATGTTACCGGTGGCTGAATTGTATAGTGATTAAGGCTTGTTGCCCTATTAAAATTTCATTAAAACCTGTGGATATATTCCACATTTTGCGCATAATATAATACTTTAGCGCTCCATAAACCGGGGAGCATTGAGACGGCTAATAGAATACTTATTCCTTGCCAGCATGCTTTTCCTGTCCGGCCCGCACGGATGGGAGCGTATAGCCGCATGGCAATCCACCGCCGATGCCACCGCTTACTCTGCGCATACCGCCGCAGAGCTGCCCACCCGCCCCGTAGCCAGCACACTACACCAGTTAAAGCCCTGGAAAGAATACTTTAAACGCAGGCCGGTAGGTTTGAATGATGGTCATGAAGAAGGACTGGTCATTTACTCCTGCCATATACGCCCGCAGTTTGTATATATCCATACCCGTTATTACAGCCAGGTGCAGCCCTTTATTACGGTAGCCATTGACCTGAGCGACTGGCGCGGCCCTCCCGTAGCCTGATCTTCCCATTTCCAACATCGGCGCAAATGCTTGTCTGACGGCAATGAACAGCCGGCGGCAGTGTTATATGCATTACCCTGCGCCCTTTAATCTTTCACAGTAAATTAAACTGAATGACAGGCTATTGCAGTAAAGCAGTAGGTGTTGTAGCTGGCATTATTATGCTCGTTGCAATACAGGAAAAAGTATGCGCGCAGGGGTATTCCCTGCAGGCGTTAACAGACTCCGCAGCGCATCATCTACCCGCTATTTTACAGAAACAGGCTTTGGTTAACAGCGCCCAGGCAAACATCACAGACGTGCGGCATGCGGCCCTGCCCAGCCTTAAGCTGCAGGACCAGGTGATCCTCTCCACCGCCAATGGCGCCGCCGGTACTTATTTTCCCGGCGCTATCTCTACCTCCGGGGCTATCCGTAATGCCAATATCTACCAGCCGGCTACCGGCAATATTGGGATGGTATATGGCGAATACGAGCTGCTGAATTTTGGGCTGAATAAGGCCCGCGTAGCAAATGCCACAGTGAACAGGGATTTGCGTTCATCGGACCTTTCCCGCGAAATTTATCTTACCCGGCTGCAGGTGGGCAAACTGTATTTTACTATGCTGCGCAATCTTTATCAATTGGGGGTGGATCAGCAGAACATCAGCCGTTACGAGGCCATCTACAATGTGATACAGGCGATCACCAAAAGCGGGATCCGGGCCGGGGTGGATTCTTCGCTGGCGGGCGCAGAGTTATCCCGCTCGCAGATCAGCTATAACCAGCGGGTAGGAGAGATAAGGCAGCTGCAACAGCAGCTTTCTTTCCTGACGGGGATAGATAGCATCTCCATTGATACATCCGAACAACGGTATGCCCATTTAATGAAAAAGGACAGCCTGACCATGGACCTTTCCGGGAAACAGTATTCGCTGCAGGCGGATACCGCCTGGGGCAGCCTGGCGGATACGATCAATAACCCGCTGGTGGACTATTACCGTCACCAGCGAGAAGTATATACCGCTACCGCCAACCTGATCAAAAAAAGTTACCTGCCCAAGGTGTTGCTGGCCGGCGGCTTTTGGGCCCGCGGCAGCAGCGTGGATTATGATAATGATTATAACTACAAGGCCCTCTCTACCGGGCTGGGATACCAGCGCGTGAACTATGGGGTAGGGCTTACCGTGGTATATAACCTGTTTGACGGCGTGCACCGGAAAGATAAGCTGTCTGTGAACCGGTATAATATCCAGGCCAGCGATTATGGTTTGCAGCAACAGCAGCAAGCGCTTAAGACGGCCTTGCTACAGGCGCAGACAGCCATCGATGTAGATGAGCAGAACCTGCACCAGCTGCCGGTACAGTTGCAGGCCGCTGAGGATGCTTATTCCCAGAAGATGGCGCAGTACCGCGCAGGTATCATTAACCTGGTGGACCTTACCAATTCTTCGTTTGTGCTGTACCGTGCGCAAACAGATTATGTAGAGACCTTAAACGACTGGCTGCAGGCCAACCTGGATAAAGCCGCGGCTACCGGTAACCTGGACCAGTTTATTCAATCCGTTAAAAACTAATTGTATGGTAAGAGCCGCATTAAAACGACCAATCACCGTGCTGGTGCTCTTTATGGGCCTTATGCTGTTCTCGGTGGTGGCCATCCGCAGCATACCTATTGATATCTTTCCCAAGCTGAACCTGCCTACCATCTATGTAATAGAACAGTATGGAGGTATGTCGCCCAAGCAGATGGAGGGTTTCTTTGCCACCCGTATGCAGGACCAGTTCCTGTATGTGAATGGGATCAAGAATATTGAAAGTAAGAATATACAGGGGCTTTCCCTCATTAAGCTCACGTTTTATGAGAGCACGGATATGGCCGAAGCCTCCGCCCAGGTGGCGTTACAGGTGAACCGGAGCCAGTCCTTTTTTCCGCCGGGGGCGCTGCCGCCGCAGGTAGTGCGTTTTGACGCATCGTCCCTGCCGGTGGGCGAGCTGGTGTTCAGCAGTAAGACAAGATCGCTGAAGGAGATGTTTGACCTGGTGCTGACCCGGATCCGGCCGTTGTTTGCTACGGTGCCGGGCCTCTCCGCCTCGCCGCCTTTTGGTTCCAATGCGCGTACGGTGGTGATCAATGTAGACCCGCAGAAGCTGCGCACTTATAATCTTTCGCCGGACGAGGTGGTGACGGCTATTGCAAAGAATAATACCATTACGCCCTCCGGCAACCTGCGGGTGGGTAATACGATGTATGTAACATCTATCAACTCCCTGGAAGAGAAGGTGGCGCATTTTGAAGATATTCCCATCACCACCCGGGGTGTGACCTCTGTGTTTGTGCGGGATATTGCCCATGTAACAGATGGCGCGGACATTACGGTGGATTATGCGCTGGTAAATGGTAAACGTTCGGTATACATGCCGGTGGTAAAGACGGCGGACGCCTCTACCTGGGAAGTGGTGCAAAACCTGAAACATAAGATCCCGGAAATGAAAAGCCTGTTGCCGGATGATGTGAACATCAGCTACGAGTTTGACCAGTCTGTATTTGTGATCAACTCCGCCATGAGCCTGATGACAGAAGGTATACTGGGCGCTATCCTTACCGGATTGATGGTGCTGCTGTTCCTGCGCGACTGGCGCAGCAGCCTGGTGGTGATCGTGACCATCCCGGTAGCGATACTGAGCGCGGTCCTTTTTCTGCACCTGGCCGGGCAGACCATCAATATCATGACGCTGAGCGGTTTATCCCTGGCGATTGGCGTGCTGGTGGACCAGGCCACGGTTACCATCGAGAACATACACCAGCACCTGGAGATGGGTAAATCCAAACGGCAGGCTATCCTGGATGCGTGCAGCGAAATATCGTTTCCGCTGCTGCTGATACTGTTGTGTATACTGGCGGTATTTGCGCCTTCCTTTATCATGAGCGGCGTGCCAAAGGCCATGTTCCTGCCGTTGTCGTTGTCTATTGGTTTTGCCATGATCGTTTCGTTTATCGCGGCGCAAACCCTGGTGCCGGTGATCTCGAACTGGCTGTTAAAGGCGGAAATGTTCCAGCACGCGCATGCCGGTCTGGCACTGGATGATGGCGAGATACGCGAAGTGAACGCCCACCATCAGCAGGAAGACAAAAGTTTCTTTCCCCGCTTGAAAAGAGGGCTGGCCCACCGGCTGGAACGCTGGATGCCTAAACGGAAATTCATTGTGATCACTTACCTGGTGCTGGCCTTTGGGGCAGCGGGGTTGTGTTTTGTGATCATAGGCAAGGACCTGTTGCCCAAATCCAATGTAGGGCAGTTACAGTTACGCGTGCGGGAACCGGACGGCGCCCGCCTGGAAGTAACGGAGCGCACGGTAAAAGGCATTCTGCATATCATTGACTCCACGGTGCATAATCATGTAAACATCAGCTCCGCCTACGTGGGGCTGGTGCCCAGCAATTTTGGCACCAGTAACCTGTATATATTTTCCAGCGGCACGCAGGAAGGGCTGATACAGGTAAACCTGGATGAGGATTATAAGGTAAAGATGGATGATCTGAAAGACGAGCTGCGGAAACAGATCCTGCAGCAATACCCGGAAGTGAAGCTGTCCTTTGAGCCCATTGAGCTGACGGAGAAGATCATGGCGCAGGGCGCATCCACCCCAATAGAGGTGAGGGTAGCGGGCAAAAACTATGCGGATATTACCGCTTATTCGCAACGGCTGGTGAAGGCCTTGCAGGAGATCAGTTATTTGCGGGATGTGCAGATTGCGCAGCCGCAGCATTTCCAGAACATCAGCATCCGTATTGACCGGCAGAAGCTGGCACAGATGGGGCTTACTATTGACAATGTATCCCGGAGCATTACGGAGGCCACCTCCTCCAGCCGGTATACCAGTAAAAACCTGTGGCTGGATGAGCGCTCTTCCTATACCTACCAAACGCAGGTGCAGGTACCGGAATATATCATGAACTCTGTGGAGCAGATGAGCGCCATTCCGCTGGTGCCGGGCGCTATGCGGCCGGTATTGTCTGATGTGGCTACACTGAAGGTGGATACCGTTCCAGGAGAATATGACCGTGCGGGGCCGCGCAGGTTCCTGACCGTAAGCGCCAATGTATACAAACGGGACCTGGGTACCGCTACCACGGCCGTACAGCATGCCCTGGACGGCCTGGGCGAGAAACCGGCCGGCCTTATTGCGGAAGTGCAAGGCATGTCGTCCCTGCTTACGGAAACATTAGACTCTTTGCAAAATGGGCTGCTGGCCGCTATTGTGGTGATCCTGCTGTTGCTGGCCGCTAACTATCAATCGTTTGGCTTATCCGTTACCGTACTGGCCACAGTGCCGGCGGTACTGTTAGGCGCTATGCTGCTGTTGCTGGCCACGGGCGCTACGCTGAACCTGCAGTCATACATGGGTATTATCATGTCTACCGGGGTATCTGTGGCCAATGCGATCCTTATCGTGACCAATGCGGAGGCATTGCGGCTGGAATATAAAGACCCTTTTAAAGCGGCTGTTGTGGCTGCGAGTATCCGTTTGCGGCCCATCCTTATGACCAGTCTGGCCATGATCGCGGGTATGATCCCCATGGCCAGCGGGCTGGGAGAGTCCGGTGATCAGTCAGCCCCGCTGGGGCGCGCCGTAATTGGCGGTCTGGCGGCGTCCACATTTGCGGCGCTGTTCATTGTGCCGCTGGTATATGGCTGGGTACAGCAAAGCAAAACATTTGGTTCCGTGTCTTTATTGCCGGAGGATGAAGTAGAGGAAGCGGTAGCGGTACATTAAAAGATGTGTATTAAAAAAGATCATAAACAAGTTCAGTAGATCATGAAACAGTATATTATTATCCTCATTATAGCAGGCGGTTTATATGCCTGTTCCTCCGGTCAGTCTGCGGAGAAGAAGCCCACTGCGGCAACTGCCGCCAGCCCGCATTATGAAATGGCGCCGGTGAGCAAAGCCGGCGTGGCAGCGGCCATGAAGCTGCCTGCCCAGCTAAGCGCCTACCAGGAGATCACTGTGTTCCCTAAAGTGAACGGCTATGTGAAAGAAGTGCTGGTAGATATTGGCACTAAGGTGAAAAGAGGACAGCTGCTGATGTCGCTGGAAGATCCGGAGCTGGATGCGGCGGCAGTGCAGGCACGTGAAAAATACGCCCGTGCACAGGCAGACTATGCGATCTCAAAAGAGAACTATTCCCGCCTGCTGGAGGCCTCCCAGACAAAAGGCGCTATTTCGCCCATGGACCTGGCAGCCTCCAAAGCCAAGATGCAGGCAGACAGCGCGCTGTGTAACGCTGAAAAGGCCAGCTGGGAAATGCAGAAAGCCCTGATGGGCTATCTGCAGGTGACGGCCCCTTTTGATGGCGTGATCACGGAAAGGAATGTGCATCCCGGCGCGCTGGTGGGCCCTACTGCCAAAGACGCCAAACCCATGCTGGAGCTGAAGCAGGAGGACCGCCTCCGCTTACAGGTAGACGTACCGGAGAATATTGCCGGCAGCCTGGATAACCGCACTAAGATGGATTTTTACCTGAGCGCTTTTCCCGGCAAACGGATGTCTGCACAGATAGCCCGCCGCTCAGAAAACGTAAATACTGCCTACCGTATGGAGCGGGTGGAAATGGATATCTGGAACAAGGACGGGCAGCTGCACCCGGGTATGTACGCGGATGTGGTGCTGGACGCGGGCAGCAGCCATAACGCATTTTCCGTGCCTGTTTCTGCCGTGGTCACCTCCACAGAGCGGAAGTATGTGATACTGGTGCGCAATGGTAAAACTGTCAAACAGGACGTGATCACGGGTAACGCTACGGATGATAAGATAGAAGTGTTTGGCGATTTCCGGGATACTGACCGGGTGATCGTGAACGCTAATGACGAGATAAAAGAAGGAGAGGAGCTGCATTAGGCGGAAGGCGTGCCTGTTTTTGCTAAACGTATTTATATTTTAGCTAAATTAGTTGAAAATATATTCCTAATGAGCATAAAAACAATATGTTATGGCAAAGCAAACAGGCACGCTGACCTTTACCGGCAAGCTGGGTAATGTGACCGGCTATTACCGGAAGGGAAAACATGTGATCCGCAGGATACCGGAAACGGTACAGCAAACGGTGGCCACCAAACGGGCCGCCACAGGTTTTGGGACCATCAGCCGGAAAGGGCAGCTGATCCGTCAGGCCATTGTACCCCATTTGGGGCTTACGTATGACGGCAGTTTAGTGAACCGGTTGAATAAGGCGCTGGTAATGGCCGGCAAGCCGGAGCCGGGAGCTCTTAACCAAGATACTGCTATGCGGCCTTACCCGTTGGATGAGGCCAATGCAGCTTCCCGGCCTATAGATCCGCGGCCAGTAACGGCGAAGCCTATACTGCCAGTCACGCCGGCGCCGGTTGTACATCCGGACGATTGCCTGCGGGGGCTGCAAGGTTTTAGTTTTAATGGCAATAAGGGTATCAATAAACTGCTTAGCCAGATGCCGGCATTTACGGCGGAAGGCGTATTACAGATCCCGCCACAGCCCTTGCGCAGGATGGGCCCTGCTACACACCTGGAAGTGCGGGCGATTGGCGTAGGCATTGATTTTGAGCAGCAGCAGATCCTGGAGGCGCTGGAAACAAAGATCGTGGCAGACCTGGCGTCCCTGCGTTTGCCTGCGCTGGAGCTGCCGCTGATGGCGCCCGGTAAAGGCGTGTTGTTCGTAGTATTGCAGCTGCGCGCCTGTATAGTGGACAGGGGCATGGTATATCCGCTGGCTGACCGTCGTTATATGGCTGCGGATATTGTGGCGGTGATACCCACTGCAGCGTAATTGCATGGCAACTGCTGCGCAACGTTACTGCAACTGCTATGAAAGGTTACACCCTGCCACGGATTGCGGGGTAGCATTGCCGGGTGGTGATATCATCCTTTGAATAGCCCCTTCAGCCCTGGTTTCCTGTCCTTTATCATTATTCATTACAAAAAAGTTAAATATTTATTTCTTATGAATTAACTTTGCGGGCGAATAAGAGATTAGAGAAAATGAGAACGTTATTTATTATCCTGCTCCTGGCGGCAGGGATTCATCCTCGTGAAACATTGGCCCAGCAGCGTACAAAGACTACGCAGCAGACTAAAACCACACAAGCTAAAGCATCACGAACCACGACGAAAAGCGGCGCACAGAAAACAGGCACCAAGGCCAGCACATCAAAGACCAGTACGGCCAAAACGAGTACTGCCAAACGTACAAAGACTGCATCTACCGTGACCGCGGCAGCCGCCAAAGAAATCACTAAAGAACCGGTTGTTGAAGACGGCCTGCTTTCCTCCAAGGACATTATTGGCGTATGGCAGGAGAAAACGCCGCAGATGGCAGACGCCTGGCTGGCCTGCCTGCAGTTTTACCGGGATGGTAAGTTTGCCTATCACCGCAGCCAGTATGAAGATCTGAACCCATTCCTGAGCGTATATGGTCGTTACCGTATCAAAGGCAATACTTTATACCTGAAGGTGAAGAACCGGCGCGAATGGCGGGCCGGGGATCTTATCAACCCTTCCTCTGGCCTGCAACCGGGCATATTTGTATTGGACGGCGGTAAAGCAGTAACGGTACCGCAAAAAGATACGAGCCGCGAAATAGCCGTTGCCATCAGCGTATGTGATAAAACAGGGGCAACACCCTGTATCCTGTTCAACAGCGATAGTTATTTCAGGTTATCGACCAATCCTACCGTGTATAAATAGACTGTAGTCAACGCATTATATTAAGGGCTTACCAGGAGTGCGGCGGGTTTGAAAGCAGCTAGCTTTAGAACCGCTGTATTGACGGGGAGCCTTTTTGTTATATAGCGATTTTTTTGCAATTAAAAAAACTGATTGTATACAGCGCTTTCTTAATTTAGTATTGTTGCCTGTGATCAACGAATAACCTATACCGGAATCAATGACACCTATACCTGATACTATGCCACAGCAAAGTACCCCGTCATTACCATATAGTTTTTATTAACACTCAAAAATAACCCGCATGAAACACCTATTGTTAGGCATGGCTTCCATGTTCCTGTTTGCGCAGTTTTCCATGGCGCAAAGCGTTACTGCCCAAACTACAAAGCCGGCCGTGAGCGCCACTTCCAGCCAACAGACAGCACCTGATCCCTGCGTTGCGCAGCCCTCCACCCTGGGTAAGCCTTCCGCACCTGGCATTGTTAAGCCGCCGTGTTCAGGCGAAGGGCAGAAGCTGATCAACGGCGTATGCGAGACTGGTCAGCTGAAATATACCAGGAGCGTATTTAATAGTACCACGCATGAATGGACTTGTTATTATGAGTATCATTTCTCTGACTTCACTGTTAGCGGGGAATACTTTTTTATGAGCTTTCCCGGTTGCCCATGATAGTTACTGTTGCGTAAGCGCAGTGTCATACCACCAATATTCATTCACCCACAAACATTTTGTACAATGAAACAGCTACTATTTTGCCTGGCAGCCGCATTGTCCTTCCAGGTAACGTTTGCAAACGGGCCAGTTGTTAAAGATAACGGGCCATCAAAAGCTAAACATGCCGTAAGTCATGAAAGGAACGCCGTTAAACAGCGGATCAAGCCTGCCGACTGTGTTGGCCAGGACAAAAAGCTGATCAATGGCATATGTGAGACCGGCCAGCGTGTCTGGACCCGGAGCGAGTGGGATAACGTGAAGCATGAATATCACTGCTATTATTACTGGCGGTGGTCTGATGGCAGCGTTAGCCAGGAGTATTTTACCATTAACCCGGTGGGCTGTATCGCATGATCTGGATTTAAGATAACAAAAGGGCGCGCTCAGCTTTGGAGTGCGCCCTTTATTTTTATAGCAGTAGTCAGGTTATACCTTCCACCCGTAGGGGATGTATGTATTGTCAAAGCTACCGTCGTCATACAGGTTCACCATGGCATAGCCATTATCTGTACGGTAGCGCATGCCTTTCCACCAGTCGCCGCTGCAGGCGCCGTTGCTAATGTAGGTAACGCCGTTATACATGATCTGCTCATACAGGTGGATATGTCCGCTCAGGCAGAGTTTTACGTTGGGATGTTTGTCAAACAATGCTACGATCCGCGGCGCGTCGATATGCATTGAGCCCAGGCCCAGCACATAACCCTGTTCTTCTTTGAATTTATTGTCAACCACTACGGTGGCGGCGGATACGATAGGTACGTGGGATACCACGATCACGGGTTTATCTGTATGCGCGGCCAGGTCCTGCTCCAGCCAGGCAAACTGCTCATCGTCCAGGGTACAGGTGTACCAGGTCCCATCGGCTTTGGTCTGGATGCTATCCAGCACGATGAAGTGCCAGCCTACTTTATCAAAGCTGCGGTAGGGCTTTTCCAGATGCATTTTATCCAGCGCATATTTTTTGCCATAGAGCGGGTCTGTGGTTTGTCCGGCGCCCCAGCAGTCGTGGTTGCCGATACAATACTCCAGCGGCAGGCTGTTATCGCTTTTCATGAGGCCATGCCAGAGCTGCCATTGCGTTTCAACGCGGTCTTTGGGCTGTTTGAGCGCATCCATGATACAGTCGCCGGTATTCATAATAAACGACGGCTGATCTTTTTGCGATTGGATATGATGGAGGCAGGCGGCCAGTCCTTTAGGGGCATTGAGCTCCGGTTCCAGGTGCACATCTGTAAGGTGGGCAAAACGGAGCACTCTTTTTTTGCCGGCGATACCGGCAGGCTGGGTGGCTGCCTGGAGGATGTTTGCACCCGGCAGGGTACCGAGTATGGCGCCCAGTCCGAGGCGCTTGATGAGCGAACGACGATCCATGATAGTTATTTTTAGGTGTACAGGCGCAAACTTATTGGGAGATGGGAAGATTTGCCAGGGGGGTGGGGAAGATTAATGTAAAGTTAATGTGGGGGGGTGTTCAAAATTCTGTTAGCACTTTGGTGGGATAAGTTGCTGTTGACAGGACGATCCGGATATAATATTTTAAAGCTCATATATATTAAATTATATTATATTGGAAACTTATTGTAACAACACCAAAGATTTTCTTTCTTTGTTTCGAAGCTATACCTGGAAAGTGTTGTTGCCCAAGAGCGTATAACCCGTATTTTCTCAGTTTATTCGTTGGGTTTAGACATTTATGTGTGATGTGTATATCTTACCCACGCAGATAGTATGCGTATTATAGCTGTTATTTTGTTAAACGTCCTTATATCAAAGTGAATGAAGAAGATTTTAACTGCACTATGTTTGCTGTTTGTAACCAGATCATCAACTGCACAGTACCCGGGATCCATAATTATTACCCTGATGACGCCACTTTAGAGGTGTAAAATGCACATGCCGCTAATGCAGGGGGGCCTACCACAGAACGAGTTATTGTATTTATAATGTATTACTATGAGCGCCGAAAATATGAAAAGAATATTTTTGATATTGTTTGTTTTTTGCTATTGTTCTGCCATCACAAAAGGGCAGGATATGCCATACCGGTCTGCCAAAGTTGTACCGCCATCTCCAACTGCGGCTGCTCTTGGACAGTTTGGAAATATACCGGTAAGCTATTATAATGGATCACCCAATATTGCAGTTCCGTTGTATGATATAGTTACTCCCAATCATTCTTTAAAGATCGCGTTGCAATACGATGCAAGCGGTACCAGGGTGTTACAGGATGCTTCCTGGGTTGGGCTTGGATGGACATTGAATGCAGGTGGGGCCATTACCCGGGTGGTGAGGCAGCAGGATGATTTTATAGAGCATGGTTATTATAATTCCCAGGCTTTGCCTGCCAGTACGGCTGGCAATTCTTATTTATACAATCCAGCTACGGTACAGTCTGACAGGCAATATTTCGACAATGTTTATGACGGGCAGATGGATGGGGAGCCGGATATGTTTAACTATAACTTTGGGGAATTCAGCGGCCGGTTCGTGATAGGTAAGAAGGCCGGCGGTTCCGTTATATTTTCTGACCAGAAAAATAACCTGGAGTTTATTTATAGTGCGGGCAAGTGGATTGCAACGGATGCCGAAGGATATAAATATTATTTTGGCACTTTAGAGAGAACACAGGATTATAACCGGTCTTCTTCTTTTGAGCTCACCAGTTTTGATGGTGTTACGGGGCTTAATATGGATATTAACTCATCGCCCGTGACTGCCTGGTACCTTGATTCCATTGTAGCGCCTACCGCTGAAAAGGTGAGTTTTACATATGTACGGGGCAAAAGCCTGAGCCTGGTGAACCAATCTGAGATGCTGATCAAATTTGGAGCGATCGCTGTTACAGGTTGCAGCGCGCAGACACCGTCCGGCTTCAGTAATGATTACCATTCATACGACGCTTCGAGACAGGCAATACAGGACGCCTATTTGCAGAAGATCACCTTTCAGAATGGTTCCGTTGAATTTAAGATATCCGAAAGAACAGATGTCGACTACCTGGATAATGACGATGGCCTGGTGAAGCCATCCAAGCTGGATAGTATTATTATTAAAAATAAGAGCGGTGCGCGTATAAAGGCTTATTCTTTTTATTATACGTACTTCCTCAGCCTGGATCAGAGCACCCGTCTGAAACTGGACTCTGTTGCAGAGCTGGGGGCTGGTGATATCCGGAAGCCGCCTTATGCTTTTAATTATATTAATCCTAATCTCATTGCTCCCAAGTACACGAAGTCCATTGACCATTGGGGGTACTATAATGGCATTGTCAATTACAGCTTATTGCCAAGCACCATTTTTCCTTTGGCCCCATTATCCTTTACAGGCGCTGACAAAAGCGCGGATACCCTGTCTAACTACCCGATGTATGGCGTGTTGTATGAAATTATATATCCTACAGGCGGGCACACGGATTTTGAATACGAATTACACGATTATTCAAACCTGCACGGTGAGCAGGCGTATAGAACAATTAATAAAAGCGCCTATGTGCAATCTAATTCCAATCATCCTTCCGGGGATGTGATAACAGCCAACTTCCATCTTTCCTCCGTGGGCATGATACCACCAACAGACAGGATACCCGTCAGTATCATGTGCAGTTATCAGAAGGTTGATCCGAATGTTACGGATGTTGTGAGCCTGGGTTATACAAATGTGTGGAAGGTGGAGGATAACGGCACGCTGAATACTGTTGCCGGCTGTACAAGTGCAAATTATGACCAGCCTAACCCAAGCCCGGTTTTTACAGACCGTATGCTTGATACGGGAAACTACACCATGTCTATACTGGCCACCCGGGGATATTCTTTCTATATGAGCATTTCCTGGCAGGAAAAGGAAACTGTTCCGCTGACCTACCGGAAAGGAGGCGGCATACGTATTAAACGTATCACTGATTACGATGCGCTGGGTAATCAATCGGTAAGAAGGTATGCTTATGTAGGTGATAATGGAATATCTTCCGGGGTATTATTATCCCAGCCAAAGTATGATTATTCTATTGACATAGGATTTTCCAGCCCTATCGTTGGTACAGGCGTTGTTATACCGTGTGATTATACCGCCAGGTTTTATGGAGTACAGTCAAGCTCCCTGTTCCCTTCCGGATTATCTTCCAGATCTGGTATTATAGGATATTCAAAAGTGACAGAGTTTGCAGGGGAGAACGGGGAGAACGGTAGAATGGAGTATTATTATAACAATGCGGAGGAGTATACAGATGGTTTCCCGACCATCCCAAGTGTTGGTAACCCACTAAATGGCAAACCCACTGCGGTTATTGTTTATAATGCCCAGGGTGATGTGTTAAAAAGGAATGGGTACACTTATTCCGTAAATGAATCCACCTCATTGAAAGGCGTAAAATTAATGACCGCGGCAACAGTAGCGGACGCCAAATATGTTTACAACATGCGGTTCTATGATAATGTTTCCAGCTGGGTGGTTCCTGTTACTGATACAGAGACTGTATACAGTAATTCCGGGAAAATCGCTACCATAAAGACAAGCTATTACCAGAACGCCGTGCACAGGTTGCCCACCAGGGAGGATGTTGTAAGGAGTGACGGCAGTACCCTGATTACAAAATATAAAAGACCCAATGACTACACTGTATCCGGTAATCTGTCTTTTGTGGAGAAAATGAGGAACAGCCATCTGCTGTCTCCGGTAGTGGAACAGGAAGCGTTTTTACTGAGGGATGGCGCTACGAAGCTGTTGTCAGGCACATTTACAAGTTACCGGCAGTATGCTTCCGGGTTTTTTAAACCAGATCTGATCTATAAGATAGAGGCAGCTGCTCCGCTAAGTGACCTTACGGAATCATCCTTTTCCAGTGCCGGGCAGCCCGTCCTGCATCCTAACTATAAGCCGCAGGTTTATTTTGACGCCTATAGCGATGCTGGGAACCTGTTATCCTATCATGAGCAGAACAATATTAACCACGCTTATTTTTGGGGGTACAGTGGTCAGTATCCGGTAGCAAGTATAGAAGGCGCAGACTATAACACTGCCAAACAATTTATTACGCAAAACATTTTAGATAACCCTGGCAGTGATGCGGCGCTGAGGACGGAACTGCAGAAACTGCGTACGGGCTTGACTGGCGCCCAGGTAAGTACTTATACTTATTCTCCTTTATTAGGCGTTACCAGCCAGACGGATCCCAAGGCACAAACTTCCTATTTTGAATATGATGGTTTTGGACGTTTGAAACTGGTGAAGGACAAGGATGGAAAGATCCTGAAACAATATGATTACCAGTATCAAAATCCTATTACCCAATAGTTAACCCTATAAAGACAACAACATGCAAAGATTTATAATACCTATACTAAGAATAGCCGCAGGGTTGATGGTGTTGGGAGAAAGCGAGGCTGCATTTGCTCAGAATGTGCCCAATACCAGTATCCGGCCTGCTGCCACAGCCAATACGGTGCCGTCTGCCTATACCAATACTACGATCAATTATGTCCGCAGCTGGGAGCCCAGCATGCCCTCTGCGGATCCTGCAGCGGTAAGCGCATCCACAGATGTAAATGCTGTAAGGCAAAGCACGCAGTATTTCGATGGCCTGGGAAGGCCATTGCAAACCGTAACCAAAGCTATTACCCCTGGTCTTAAAGACCTGGTAGCGCCGGTTGTATATGATGCGTTTGGTCGTGAGCAATATAAGTACCTGCCTTACGTGCCTAAAACCGGCAATACCAATGACGGTAAATTTAAAGCTGATCCATTTAACGGGCAGCAGGCGTTTTACCAGGATGCTACATTGACGCCTGGCGCTGCGGGAGAAAGCATCTACTATGGACAAACAGAATATGAAGCATCGCCGCTGAACCGTGTGTCGAAAAGCTACGGCCCTGGTAATAGCTGGGCGAAGGAGGGAGGTAGCCGTCCGGCAACGCTGCAGTATGAGGTAAATACATCCGGCGATGGCGTGCGTATCTGGGATGTGCCGCCTGGCGCTGTTATCCCCACCAGCAGCGCCACCCGGGTATATGCCGCCGGAACGCTTTTTAAGAATATCACAAAAGATGAAAGAGGCCTGCGTGTAGTGGAATTTAAGGATAAAGATGGCCGGGTGATGCTGAAAAGGGTAGAGCTTACGGCCGGCGCGGCTGATGGGCATGCCGGCTGGCTATGTACTTACTATGTGTACGACGACCTGGGGAACCTGCGGTTTGTGATCCCTCCCAAGGCGGTGGGTTTGATTTCGTCCACTTGGGTAATTTCCCAGAGTATTGCTGATGAACTGTGTTTTCAGTACCAGTATGATGGCCGCAACCGCCTGATCGTGAAAAAAGTACCCGGGGCCGCTGCGGTAGAAATGGTGTATGACGTGCGGGACCGCCTGGTATTTAGCCGTGATGGTAACCTGAAGAAAGATACTAAATGGATGGCTACTTTTTACGATCTGCTGAACCGCCCCACCATGACAGCGTTCTACAGCTCTGCCGCTACACGGGATGCGCTGCAGACCAGTATGAACAGCGCCACCAGCAGTACCCAGAGCATCAGCTATACCTTTCCCGGAGTGGCCGATCTGGTGGTGGCTAACTATGATGGCCGGGCAGTATATGAAGCCACCAACAGCATTTACTTTGAGGATGGCTTTGACACTGGCGCCGGCGAAACAGAGGGGGATATTAATCCCTCTGCCAACCAGGGCGTTACAAATATTACCGTTACCAACCCGCTGCCTAATATCCCTGCCAGTGCTTTAATGCCGCTTACCTATACTTTTTATGATGATTACAATTTTACAGGTAAGCAGAATGCCGTGACCGGGGATTTTACCAAGCCTCAATATAGCGGTAGCTCTTATGCGGAAGTAATTACCAGCACCAGCAGTACTACCAAAGGACTGGTAACGGGCAGTAAAGTAAGGGTATTGGGTACGGACCAGTGGCTGACCTCCACCATTTATTATACCGATAAAGGCCGTACGCTGCAGACGATTGCTGATAATGTAAGCGGTGGAAAAGACATTGTGACCAGCCTTTATGATTTTAGCGGGAAGCTGCTCAGCACTTACCAGCGGCATAACAACCCACGCAGTGGGGTAACACCGCAAACGACAGTGATGACCCAGCAGTTGTATGATGCTGCCGGCAGGGTAAAGACCATTAAAAAACAGTTGAATGACGCTGGCGCCGTTAAAACAATTGCAGAAAACAGTTACGATGAACTGGGACAGCTGAAAACAAAAAGACTGGGCGTAACCGGCGCCAGCACCCAGCTGGAGACCCTGAACTATGAGTATAATCTTCGTGGCTGGCTAAAGAGCATCAACAAGGCTTTTGTGAGTACCGCCGGCAGCACCGCCAACTGGTTTGGGCAGGACCTCAGTTACGATTATGGGTATGCCACCAACCAGTACAATGGCAACATAGCGGGTATAAAATGGAAAAGTAAAAGTAACGGCATTCAGCGCTCTTATGGATATAATTATGATAATGCTAATCGGTTAACAGTAGCAGATTATGCGCAGCAGAACAGTGGCAGCAGCGCCTGGACAAAAGACCAGATGGACTTTTCCGTGAGCAATCTTAGCTATGACGCGAATGGCAACATCATGACAATGAACCAGATGGGCATGATAGGCGCACAACCACCACAACTTATTGATCAGCTTAGCTATCGTTATAAAATCAGTGAGGCCAGTAACCGTTTGGCAGCTGTGGGGGATCCAAAAGTTACTGCCAGCGCCAAACTGGGCGATTTTGTAAATGGCGCCAATACCGGTGACGATTATGATTATGATGCGAATGGTAACCTGGCTACGGACCTTAATAAGGGGATTGACACCATCATCTATAATCATCTGAACCTGCCGGAGCTTATTACTGTTACCGGTAAAGGGAGCATTCAGTATAAATACGATGCCACTGGTAATAAGCTGCAGAAGGTGGTTACGGATAATACAGGTAGCCCGGCAAAGGTGACCACGACCACTTATATTGGTGGTTTTGTATATCAGAACGATACACTGCAGTTCCTGGGGCATGAAGAAGGCAGGATACGTGCGGTGTTTAAAACCGGCAGCCCTGTATCTTATGTGTATGACTACTTCCTGAAGGATCACCTGGGGAACGTAAGGACGGTGCTGACTGAGCAGACAGACTTTAGTATGTATACCGCCACTATGGAAACAGAGAGCGCGGCAAAAGAAGCGGCCTTGTTCAGCAATACCGAAGAAACGCGGACAGATAAACCGGCAGGTTATCCGCAGGATGAGACTGCACCGCAAAACAAGTTTGTAGCGAAACTGAGCGCGAAAGAAGGTGGTAAAAAGATAGGGCCGTCTATTGTGTTGCGGGTAATGGTGGGTGATACCATCCAGATAGGCGCGCGGGCATTTTATAAATCGGTTGGCCCTGGAGATAATAAGCCGGCTACGCCGGAGGATATGGTGGCGTCGCTGTTGAACGCGTTCGGTGGAGGCGCTTCCGCAACTGCTGCGCATGGCGCTCGTCAGGCAGAAAGCTTGTCACCTTTCAGGAACTTTAATAGCAATGATTATCAGCGCTTAAAGGAAAAGGACCCTGACCAGAACCGGGAGGATAAACCGAAGGCTTATCTGAATTTTGCTTTATTCGATGATCAGTTTAACTTAGTGGAAGATAATAGCGGGGTAAGGCAGGTGAAGGGAGAGCCGGATGAGCTGCAGACGCTGGGAGTGGATAAGATGGTGGTGAAGAAGAGTGGCTTTATGTATGTGTATACGAGTAATGAGACCACGCAGGATGTGTTCTTTGATAATGTAACGTTAGGGGTTGCTTCCGGTCCGTTGTTGGAGGAGACGCATTATTATCCATTTGGGTTGACGATGGCGGGGATATCTTCAAATGCGCTGAAAGGGATGAGTTATGCGGAGAATAGGAAGAAGTATAATGGGATAGAGTTCACGAAGGACCTGGATGTTAATCAGTATGATGCATTTTATAGAGGTCTCGATCCTCAAATAGGCCGTTTTTTGCAAATAGATCCTAAATTGGATAGTATGCATGCGTGGTCTCCTTATACAGCCATGTTTGATAATCCTATTAGATTTAGTGATCCACTTGGGGACAGTTCTGTACCCAATAACGATAGTCAGCAAGGATATAAACCTGCACCTAAAAATGGATTGCCAGGCTTTCCTGACGCAGGTAAAGGGCAGTATAGCCCTAAAAGTAAAAGATGGCGATGGCAATTGCCCGGAGGTGGTATTCTAGAATGGGATAAACAACATGGTGAAGTTGAAAAATATGATAAGAATGGTAAACATCAGGGAGCATATGACCCACAAACAGGAGACCAAATAAAAGATCCCATTACGAATAGAAAGACACCTAAATCTATTGGCACAGAGCTGCCATCAACAGCTCCACCTAATGGGATGAACAACGCTCTCCCGTCTCCTTACGTTGGAAATGAAGTTAAGGTGGGAACAACGGTTGTAGTAGTTGGATATATTTTGTTAAAAGTCGTTGAATTGGGAATAACAGTTGGTACTGGAGGGGCTGCTGCGCCTATTTTAGTTTTATAAAATTTTAATATGGGATCAAAAAATTTATTAGATAAACTGGAAAGAGTTGAAAGGACAATTAATATCTATCGGCTCAGTGATGACGAATTGATTGATGAAGTTAATATCGATAGCATTAGTTTTGAGTCTCTAACAAAAATAGTGCCTCCTCCAGCAGAAGACCCTTTACTCTATGATGGATATCGACTAAATGCAGAGCAACTAAAAGAGTTGAATTCCCAAGTAGATAATAAGATTGATTTAAGGTTTGATTTATTTTATTACATACTCGTATGTGGAGGAGTTTATAATTGGTAACGCGGGAGTGGATCATTGAGCATACTACCAGATAATAACAAAAAATCCGCAGGCGGATCAGCTAGAGATCGCCAGGGTTCGCCTGGAGTGATCAGATTCATTAAACTACTTGAAAATGAAAAGCGTCTTTATTATTTTAAGTTTTGTTTTTTTAGTGTGTTTAGGTTGCAAACACTCTAAAAAAACAAAAAGTGCTGATCCTTTTTATTCCAAAGGAAATCTGTTTGATCGACTCAATATCCCGCTAATAAAGCCTTATAAACTCATTAAAGTGAATGATACGGAGTGGCGACTTGAATTACAAACCACTAGCTTGCTAACTCTTTCAATCGATAATGTGCAAGGGGTGGATACGGTGGCAAGAAAGATCATGATTTATTTTAAGGGCGGAACAGAGGTAAACAACATTCAATATAATGAATTGTGGTTTATTATAGATCCGGCCTCTTTGTCAGAGAGATCATTTAACTCATATGACGGGTTTAATAATGCTTTGAAGAAGATAAATATTGACAAGGTCAATTTTAGAAAACCGGATATGTTACTGCAGTAAAAATGGTGTTTTACTTCTGAAATATGTTTGCCGTGCGTCAGATCATATTACCATTTTTGACTTGTGCATTCCTGCAACCTGGCTGTGAAGGCCCGGCATTTTAACAATGCCAGGGAATGTAATGTGGACTCCTTTAAAGAATGGATAAATAATGTGCATGAACAAGACCTGCCGGCATTAGGGTTAAAAGACAAATATGAAACTTGCAGATATTTCGATCAGAACACCTAATAAATTCCTATTGCAATTTAATGAGGGAGGAGCGATCTGGAGCATGACAGCGTTGTATCTCTCCTGCCTGGGGAAATACGAAGCAGGCTCTTTTAAGAAAGTGACCATTGAAATTTCAGACAATGCCGACCGGGAGAATCAAATGGAGGAAATGTTAAACGTTATCAAGATCAGCAGGGTGTTTGACTTCAGCCTATACTATGATGGCAATAAGTTTGAAAGAAAAAAAATGATTCTAGATGTTTTGCAGCAAGGGCTTTTATACATTGAAAATAGCAAGAAATGGGATGAAAATGCTTTAAAGGCGGCTTACGAATGCTGCCTAACCAAAAAACTGGAACATACCTGGATTCGCGAAAACAAATATATCTTATCACCCGGGCGAGATCATTATGGCGGTGTTTATTGTAACTGAGATAGTAATAAGTTCGAGGCATTTGTAATTTTTCTAAACATGGCCAAGGAAGAAATAAAAAGAGAAAAGCTCTTTGAATCCGATCCGTCTTTTGTAGAGCCCGTGGGAAAGATGGGGTGGGATAAGGAGTCTGGACGGGTGTTCTATTTGCTATCTAAGGACGGGAAGAAGAAATGGGGGGCGAGCTTATAGCGCCGTGTCATTTTGTAAATAAAATTATCTTGTCATCCGCGAGGTAAATGTGAATCGATGGAACCGCCGATAGCATCCAGTGATGGTTTTATAGACTTACGCAGCGACCAGAATACTCGCCATCGGGGCAAGGTTATTATTATATAGGAATAGCTCCCCTCTATGCAGAAATTGTTTGCATTAGATATCTGCGCAGCTATTTTATTAATCGAAATAGACATCCTGGAAAATTATGCAATTGATAAGAATGGAAGAAAACTATAATAGCTATTGTTGTTGAATTATGGATAGAGGAAAAATATTGGAGGAATATCGTAATGTGCTTGTAAGTGACTCCGCTAAAGCAAGGTCATTAATCAGGAAATTAAGCTATAAAGAAGACCCATATCTGCTGCAATGTATTGCGCAAACATTTCTTGATGAAAGCCGTTTTGACGAAAATGGGAAGCAACGAAAAGAGGTGTACTGGAGGAAATGGCGCGTGGCAGAGCGTTATATTATACAGGCAGTTGAACTCGATCCGGATTGTCCGATGGTGTTGTCTACAATGGGTTCTGTCAGAAGATCTGCCGGGCAGAATGATATAGCCATTTACTGTTATGAGAAGATAATTAAACTGGGCGTTAAAGGCGCTATGTCTGGAAAATGTAAACTGGATCGTGATATGGCGAAGGAACTGGTTAATGATAGCAAATTCGAATTATACCGGCTATATTATGAAGATGATCCCGTGTTATCAGGAAAGTACCTGAAAATGTATATGAAAGGCCTGGAAAAAGGGGCCAGGACTATTTACAGGCCGTTAAAAAGGTTTCTATTGGAAACTAATTGACAGCGCCTGCGGTTACAGTAATCGACGTAACGAGAAAATTTATTGAATATCATAATAACATCCTTTTACAGCCCCAAAGCGGATGTCAGAAGGACAAGCCCCCCGGTCTTATACACATATAACCCCGGGAGTAACCAATCCCCATGGATGGATAACTCCCACCCAACGCTGTTATCAGCCAATATGCAGTTGTAGTTTGGCAAGGCTGGCCTGATGGGCATGCGTTGCGCTTGTCCCAAAGAGCACACCCGCATGGCCCGGCCTTTGTTTATGGTTGAAGTCGAATTCCTAAGTGTAGTACGAAAATCAGAAAACATTCTGTAGAGATTCTGAAGATACACACTATTGACCATGGTCACTTTCTTCTAAAAAATACTTGCGCAGCGGCTTCCTGTCGGCATCGAGATAATAAGTGGTGTCGTTGTTACGTAATATAACATAGGAGCCGGCATTCACCTCAAATTTGTATTCCTTATTATCGATCGCGACTGTCCCTTCCATACTGCAATGTAACTGGGAAAATGCATAATGCAGGATATGGGCACCCATTTGCGGGGAATTCTTCAGGATATCGATCACCTGGTTAGCGTCCAGTTTCCATTTCGCACAGCGGGAAAAGTAGCTGTCTGCTGAATCTTCCCATGCGGTTTTTTCCATTTGTATTATATGGATGTCCGAGTTGCGGGTTAATGTCAGTGTATCAATGACTTTGGCAACGGGAGCCGGCTGAACGGAGCCCGTGACCGGGGCGGTATGGGCGGTGTCTGCTACTTGCCGGATGGTATCGGCTTGTTGGGCAATTGGTTCATCCGCCTTGTTGTTTGTTGCAGGACTGTTACAACTGATCGTATATGCAATGAGAACAGCGCAATAGCACATGAGGCGTGCTTTTTTCATAGTAAGGGTATTTGGGTTAGGTTGAATGATTAACGGTCACCGTCAACGGCGCGTAAGATATATCGCATTTTCCAGTGTTGCAAAATATAAGGCTTACCGGGGATTCATATTAACAAATATATTATGTAATATTTAATGTGTGTATTAGGCGGATTTTGGCGCTTGTTTTTTAAATAAGTGATAATAAATATTGTATTTTTCTGATCAATAACCAGTAAATTATGCATTTGACCGCAAGAGAAACTGAAAAGCTGCTGCTGCATGTAGCCGGCGAACTGGCAGAAAAACGGAAGGCCAGGGGGCTTAAGCTCAACTACCCGGAAGCCATTGCCCTGATCAGCAGCCACTTGCAGGAGGCCGCCCGGGATGGCCGCACAGTGGCAGACCTGATGCAATACGGCGCTACTATCCTTACCCGTGATGATGTGATGGAAGGCATCCCTGAAATGATCCATGAGATACAGATAGAAGCCACTTTCCCGGATGGCACCAAACTGGTGACCGTACACCATCCTATCCGCTAACCCATAAAACAATTGACATGATCCCCGGAGAATACTTCCTTAAAAAGGACGATATCATTGCCAATGAGGGCCGTAAGACCATTACCATCAAAGTAGTGAATACGGGCGACCGCCCGGTACAGATAGGTTCCCATTGCCATTTCTTTGAAGTGAACCGCCAGATGGCTTTTGACCGCGCTACGGCCTTTGGCATGCGCCTTAATGTACCCTCCGGCAACGCTGTGCGTTTTGAACCGGGCGAGGTAAAAGCCGTGGAGCTGGTAGAGCTGGGCGGCGCTAAACGCGTAATAGGTATTAATAACCTGGCCAATGGCGTTACTACAGATGATACCATAAAAGAGCAAGCTTTGCTGAAAGCAGCCGAACAGCAGTTTAAAATCAAATTACCATGAGCCTCCGGATAGACAGACATAAATACGTAAGCATGTACGGTCCCACTACCGGTGACCGTATACGCCTGGCGGATACAGACCTCATCATAGAAATAGAGCAGGACTATAACGTGTATGGCGATGAATGTAAATTTGGCGGTGGTAAGAGCGTGCGCGATGGCATGGCGCAATCAGCTACCGCCCTGCGGGCCGAAGGAGTGCTGGACCTGGTGATCACCAACGTGATCATCATTGACCATTGGGGCATTGTAAAAGCGGATATCGGTATCAAAGACGGCAAGATCGTGGGTATAGGCCAGGCCGGTAATCCTGATACCATGGATGGCGTACACCCGAATATGATCATTGGCGCGGCTACTGAAGTACATAACGGCAGCAATCTTATTGCTACGGCGGGTGGTATTGATACGCATATCCATTTTATCTGTCCGCAATTGGTGGACCATGCCCTGTTCAGCGGTATTACCACTATGATAGGCGGGGGGACCGGTCCGGCAGATGGCACCAGCGCTACTACCGTTACCCCGGGTAAATGGAACATTCAGCGTATGCTGCAGGCGGCGGAAGCCTATCCTATGAACCTGGGCTTCTTTGGCAAAGGCAACTGCGCTACCACGGCCCCGCTGGAAGAACAGATTGAAGCCGGCGCGCTGGGCCTTAAGATCCATGAAGACTGGGGCGCTACGCCGGCGGTGATAGACGCTTCCCTGCAGGTGGCGGATAAACTGGATGTGCAGATCGCCATCCATACAGATACCCTTAACGAAGCAGGTTTCCTGGAAGATACCATGAAGGCCATCAACGGCCGCGTGATCCATACCTTCCATACAGAAGGCGCGGGCGGCGGCCATGCGCCGGATATTATCCGGGCGGCATCTTTTCCGAATGTGCTGCCGGCATCTACCAATCCTACGCGCCCGTATACGGTGAACACCATCGATGAGCACCTGGATATGCTGATGGTCTGTCATCACCTGGATAAACGTGTGCCCGAGGACGTAGCTTTTGCAGACTCGCGGATCCGCCCGGAGACCATTGCCGCAGAAGATATCCTGCATGATATGGGCGTGTTCAGCATCATGAGCTCTGACTCGCAGGCCATGGGACGTGTAGGCGAAGTAGTGATCCGCACCTGGCAAACGGCCGATAAGATGAAAAAGCAGCGCGGCGCGCTACCCGAAGACGCCGGCAAGGACAATGATAATTTCCGCGTAAAACGTTATGTAGCTAAATATACCATCAACCCGGCCATTACGCAGGGTATTGCCGATCATGTGGGCTCGATAGCAACCGGTAAGATAGCGGACCTGGTGCTGTGGAAACCGGCCCTGTTTGGCGCTAAGCCGGAGATGATCATTAAAGGCGGGATGATTGCCGCCAGTAAAATGGGCGATCCCAATGCTTCTATACCCACGCCGCAGCCGGTGATCTACCGCCATATGTTTGGCGCGCATGGCAAGGCATTGCTGCATACCAGCGTGATATTTGTATCGAAAGTTTCCTTGCAGAAAGATATTACAAAGGAATATGGCCTGGAGAAAACATTGTTACCCGTAAGCGGCTGCCGGAGCATTTCCAAGAAAGACCTGATCCACAACGACCAAACACCGGATATTACTGTGAACCCGGAAACTTACGAGGTACGGGTAAACGGGGAGAAGATCACCTGTGAACCGCTGAAGGAAGTGGCGTTAGCGCAACGGTATTTTTTGTTTTAGGCGTGCTGGTAAATCTGAGCGTATGATCATAGAAGATATTATAGGCAATATCAACACTGTTCCGGCGGGCAGCCGGCAAACGGACTTGCTGCAACTGGAATGGTACGAGACCGCCAGGCGCATACAGCGCAAACAAACGGTTGCCGGCCGTGATGTGGCGTTGCGCCTGTTAAAACAAGGACAGCGGCTGCAGCAAGGGGATATTGTTTATATGGATGATCAGACCATGGTGGTGACAGACATCCTGCCCTGCGAGGCCATTGTTGTAAAACCGGCCTCTATGGAGGAGATGGGCGCTGTTTGTTACGAGATAGGCAATAAACACCTGCCTGTTTTTTTACAGGATAATGAAGTGCTGATCCCCTGGGAAGAGCCGTTGTTCCGCTGGCTGGAAGCCGCGGGTTATGCGCCGGTAAAAGCGGTACGCAAGCTTACCAATATGCTGCGCTCTAATGTAATGCCGCATAGCCACGGGGATAGCGGCGGTACTTCTTTATTTCAGAAGATCATTAATCTAACAAGATAATCATGCTCGCATTGTTGCATTTATCTGATCCTGGCTTGCCTATAGGCGGTTATAGCCATTCCAACGGGCTGGAGACCTATGTGCAGCAAGGCCTGGTACATAACGCCGCCACGGCAGAAGCGTGGATACATAGCATGCTGGCCAATAACCTCCGTTATAATGATGCCGCATTTGTCAGCCTGGCGTACGATGCGGCCATGCAGGAGGATCTGGGCGCACTGTTGCAGCTGGATGAGGAATGTACGGCATTAAAGGTGGCGAAGGAAATACGGCAGGCGAGCCAGAAACTGGGCATCCGTTTACAGAAGGTTTTTAGCCGGGAACGGCCCTTCCTTTTTATGCAGCAATATGAGGGCGCTATCAAAGAGGGCCGTGCTACGGGGCATTACTGCCTGGCATTTGGCGTATATGCGGCGCTGTTACATGCGCCTAAAGCAGACGCTTTGCAGGCGTTTTATTATAACGCCATTGCGGGCATGGTGACCAACTGTGTAAAGCTGGTACCCCTGGGGCAGCTGGAAGGGCAGGATATCCTCCTGCGGCTGCAGCCCTTGTTAACCGAGCTGGCTATGGTCACCTTATTGCCGGACCGCCGTTTCCTGGGCTGTTGTAACCCGGGTTTTGATATACGTTGTATGCAGCATGAAAGATTATATTCAAGATTGTATATGTCATGAGGAAATATGTAAAAATAGGGATCGCAGGGCCGGTAGGTTCCGGTAAAACTGCCCTGATAGAAAGGCTTACGCGTAATATGATGGAAGCCTATGAGCTGGCCGTGATCACCAATGATATCTATACTAAAGAAGATGCGGAATTCCTGACAAAGAACAGCCTGTTACCGGCGGAGCGGATCATGGGCGTGGAGACCGGCGGGTGCCCGCATACGGCCATCCGTGAGGACGCGAGCATGAACCTGGAGGCTGTGGATGAGATGGCAGCCCGTTTCCCGGACCTGCAGCTTATTTTTATAGAAAGCGGCGGCGATAACCTCTCCGCTACTTTTAGCCCGGACCTGGCAGATGTGACGATCTTTGTGATAGACGTAGCAGAAGGCGATAAGATCCCCCGTAAGGGCGGTCCGGGTATTACCCGTTCCGATCTGCTGGTGATCAATAAAATAGACCTGGCGCCTTATGTAAACGCGAGCCTGGAGGTGATGGACCGCGACGCCCGCCTGATGCGCAAAGGACAGCCGTTTGTATTTACTGACCTGATGCGCGGTATAGGACTGCCGGAGGTGATTGCCTGGATAAAAAAATATGCGCTGCTGGAAGACGTAACGGAACCTGCACTGCAAAGATGATCAGCGAATTAAAAATTGTGACCGGCCTCCGTGCAGGCGCTACCTGGCTGAAAGAAAGCTACTGGACCCGCCCGTTTAAACTGGCGGACATAGGCGCGTACCGTACAGATAAGGCGCTGTGCCTGATGCTGATGTCCGCATCGCCGGGTATGCTGGATGGGGATGATTACCGTATACATATTACCGTTAGCGCCGGCAGCAGGCTGCAGTTACAGACGCAGGCGTATCAGCGTTTATATCATATGGAGCATGGGGCTTGTCAGCATATGCAGGTAGAAGTGCATCAGGGCGCTAGTTTCAGCTATATTCCGCACCCGGTAGTACCGCACGCAGGAGCCAGCTTTGAAGGCCATAACCGTATTTTCCTGGAAGCCGGCAGCCGGCTTATTTGGGGCGAGATCGTTACCTGTGGGCGTAAGTTGTGTGGGGAGGTGTTTCAGTTCCGGTTGTTCCATAACATTACGGAATTATATTACCAGGGTAAGCTGATCGTAAAGGATAACCTGCTGCTGCAACCGGAACGGATCAAGCTGGCGGGCCCGGGGCAGTTGGAGGGCTTTACACACCAGGCAACGCTTATTTATGCGGATACCCGTGCGGATGCGCCGCCTATGGCGGATGTGTTGCTGGATTTGCTGGCAGGGGAGGAGGAGATAGCGTATGGGGTATCGCAGGCTGCCGGGCCGGCTATTGTGCTGCGGATACTTGGGAATGGCGCGGAACAGTTATTTGGGTGTATGCGGAGGATGGAGAAGGTGTTGTGGCAGGAACGCGTTATAACTGATGCAATGACTAACTAATTTGAAATATGACTTCAGAGACCGGGGCTTTATTACTTACTGCTATTGCCATTAGCTGTGTGCATACGGTTACCGGCCCGGATCATTATGTGCCGTTTATTGCCCTGTCACAGTCGCGCAAATGGTCGCCGGCTAAAACGGTTCTATGGACCATTATCTGCGGTATTGGGCATGTAGGCAGCTCCGTGTTATTGGGTTTACTGGGTGTGTTCCTGGGCTGGGAGATTGGCAAGATCAGCTGGCTGGAAGGGCTGCGGGGCGGTATTGCCGGCTGGGCGCTGCTGTTCTTTGGATTGGCTTACCTGGTATGGGGGCTGCGGCGGGCGTATCTTAACAAGCCGCATAAACATTTTGATATGTATGAGGATGGATCTGTGTATGTATATGAGCATAAACATGGGGAAGGGCCAGTGTATCCGCAGGAGCGGACGAAGGTGACGCCCTGGATCCTGTTTATCATTTTTGCGCTGGGCCCTTGCGAGCCGCTGATCCCGTTGCTGACCTATCCTGCGGCGCGGCAGTCAACGCTGGGTATTGTGCTGCTGGTGGTGACGTTTATGGTGTTTACGTTGATTGCCATGGTGGTAATGGTGATGCTGGGATATTATGGGTATGCGTTCTTTAAGACAGATAGGCTGGAGAGGTATATACATGCGATAGGCGGGGCCACGGTTACTATTTGCGGGGCAGGAATGGTATTTATGGGGTGGTAAGAAAAAAAGTGTTGCGCTGCCGGCTGGTAGCACAACACTTTTTGTTATGCACGATCAGTTCAGCAGCTCCTGTATATACTGTACACACAGGTTGTGCGCATCATATTCCCCAATCTCGTCTGAAAGGCGGGACACCTGTTGTGCATAGGTGGCATCGCGCAGCACTTGTTGCACGCTTTCCCGCAGCTGATCCGGGGTAGGCGTTTCCGTAGCCAGGTTAACGCCCAGGTTAAAGTAGCCAACACGTGCGCATATCTCGCTTTTCCCTTCATGAATGCCGGCAGCCACTATGGGTAATTTATGCTGTATACCCAGTAAGGTACCGCCATAACCGCCATTGGTCACATATACGTCTACATGCGGCATTACCTCCCCAAAGGAAATGTAATCCTCTACAATAATGTTGTCTGCCGCGTATTTCTGCCGTAGCTCTTCCGTGCGGGCGCCGCTGGTGGTGGCGATAACGAGGATGTCCGTATCCTTAAAAGCAGCCAGCGTAGGCTCCAGCAGCTTATCCATACTTTTGTCCACGGTACCCTGTGTTACCAGCAAGGCGGTCTTATACTTGTTCAGGCGCTCATCAAACCATTCTGTCCGGTGTGCGGTGCTGTCAGGGGGATAGAGCGCGCCGATAAAACGTACGTTCCCGCCCATATCGCTGCGTTCGTACTCAAAGCCGGGGGAGCCTATCTGCAGGTGCAGGCTTGCTTCCCGGATCAGGATATCAAACAGCATGCCCCTGGTATGCGGAACGCCGTTCCTGGTGAGGATCTCGTCATATACATCTACTGCTTCTTTAAACAGGATATTAGTTCCATCCTCCCGCATTTTGGCGTATTGTGCGCGTTGCTCTTCGTTAGCGGCGGGGGGTAATGCAAGGCCGTATGGCGCCAGGTCTTTGGATTCCGCTGCGAGCGGGATGATGCCAATGGAAATTACGGGGATATTCATCTTGTGACGGATGAAGGGGATGGCGGAGAACATGCTGTCTGCTATAACAATATCAAACGGAAAGGATGCGTAGATATCCTTCATGTCCTCATAATATTCTTCTGAACGCCTGGCAAAGACCTCCACCAGGTCAAAGTTCAGTTTCTGTATCATGTCGGTAAAGGTTTTCCTGGCGGGGAACAGTTCCTCCATGTTATCTACGTTTAGGTTCAATGCCTTTACGTACCTGTAATGGGGGATACCGTACGTTTCCAGCTTTTTACTAAAGACCGCGGATGTATACCATCTTACATCATTGCCTTGTTCTTTGAGATGGATGGCGAGACCGGATAATGGGTTAAAATGGCCGTCGGCGGGGACACTGGCAAAAAGGATCCTCTTGCCTGAAAGCTTCAGCGCAGTTGACATAATGTTGGAGATTTTGCGTTAAGGTTTATTGTTCACGTTTAATTAATATGGTTTCCGGAGAGGGAAGAACTTTACAATCCCTCAGCGCTGTTTTTCGTTGTACTGTCAACATATACGGAGCGCATATCCGGCGGGTTGCCCGGGAGATGAGATTTTTTCATATAGGCATAAGGGCTGGTTATTATTATTGCAGCCTTGTTAAAAAAATATCCCGGGCGTTTTTTGCCCTGGATATTCTATCAACCAGGATAAAGTCTTACCAGCTCAGCGTTCCGCTAAACGGTACCACGAGGATGATATCCAGTAGTTTGGCCGGGTCGATAAGATTACCAGTGGTGAGCAGGCTGGCCGGGATATCCGCTGCCTGCAGCACCCAGGGAGCGCCTTTGCCCGGTACTGTTACCGGGCCGGTGGCTGTTCCGTTCCGGATCAGGTAATCTGGCAGCGGCCATACGGTTTCTTCGCCGCTGTTGAGTTGTAATGTTAACCCGTCTGCGCTGATGCCGGTTTCCGTAGCCAGGAAGAGCCCTACCTGACCGGCGCTGTTACCCAGTTTTACATTAGCCAGGTTAGCCGGGTACATGGCGGTTACCAGCTCAAATGAGAGGGAGGAGGCTACCTCCTGCGTAGTGCCGCTACCTGTTACTACGGTGTTGTTGCAGAAATTGAACCAGGCGGCGCTATACAGCTGGCGCAGGCTGAGGTATTGGTAGCCTTTATAGTCTGTGAGCGGTGGTAAGGCCGTGATCTGCGCTGCGTAGGCGCTGCCGCCATCTTCTGCGGTGTAGTCGATGGTGAAGATCACATCGCTGATGGAACGCAGGGGGAAAGCATTGGCTGCCTGCGGGATGCTCAGGTACCAGGAAGATACCGCGCCTGTTCCCTCAAAGGGCAGGTACTGCTCATCATTGAAGTTGAGCTGGAATACGCCCGCATCATTTATACCGGTGGAGATGATGATCTCCTGGTTGGGGTTCCAGTTCATCCGCAGCGAGCCATCACTGGGGGGCGTAGTGGTGATGCCTGTAAGGTATTGGGCGGCAGTTACGCTGGGCCGTATCATTACCGTGTTGCCGGTTTGCACCAGCGTAGCATGCAGATCCTGGTAGGGGCCCACTACTGCCGGAATGGTAACGCTCAGCGATCTTATTTTACGGTTATAATGTGCGGGGAAATCCAGTTCATAACTGAGCTCATTCAGATCAAAATAGCAGCTGCCGGTAGCCAGCAGGGTGAGTAGAGCCTGCGGGTTGTTCTGGCGCATGGACCATGTTTTCCTGATCTCCAGTTTGCGGTTATTACCGCTGATGTATGCATTTTCCATTTGCTGTAATGCCAGCAGGAGGGCGTCTCCGCCCAGGAGGCCCTGGTAAGCGGCATTCCAGGCGGCATTGCTCAGGTATGTATGGGTAAGGTTGAGCTCATACTGCAGGGCTGTCTGGGTTTGCTGCGCCAGTGTCCAGGCGAGCTGGAACAGCTGGGAGTACAGGCCGGATAGCTGTCCGGACAGCCAGCTGTATAGGGCTTCGTTCGTGAATTTGTTGGTGAGGAACTGGTATACTTCCTGCGCCTGCTGTAACTGTGCCTGGTTCAGCGACGCCTCCTGGCGGGCAGCTTGTAATGCAAAGCTGTTTGCCGTTATCTGGGCGCTGATCTCCTGCATCTGGTTGCCGGCAACGGTGGCCTGCAGGCCCCATTCCTGTTCACGGCGTACATACTGGGCCATCTGCGCGGCCAGTTGTCCTGTGAGGCCGCTGATGTGGGCCAGGGATTGCAGCGCTTTGCCTTCCGATTCAGTGGCATGCCCGAAATCCATACCGCCATCCGCCAGGCCAAAGATGTTTGGCAGCAGGAAGGCGATGCCGGCCAGCGCATCGATATCAGTTGTTACCAGGTTAAGGTCTATTGCGAGCGCGCCCAGTTCCAGGGAGGCCGCCTCCAGGAAATTGACGGGCGTGCGCAGCCATTTGTTGTAGGTATTGTGCAGGTAGGCGGCATTGTCATAGCTGGCCTGTAAACCCGCTTCCACATATTGCAGCTGGTTCACCTGGCTGGCACGGATATCTGCCGTCATATTGTACAGCACTTCCTGGTAACCGGCCTGCATCCGGGCCAGCTGTTCGCCATCCTGCTTTTCGAGGGCCGCCTGGAGCTCTGCGCCAAGGCGTACCACTTCTGAGGTAACGGCTTTTGCCTGCGCTATCATATAGCTGAAGCGGAAGGCCGGCACGGCGGGGATAGATACGGCCGATGCGTTGCCCAGATCACCGGTTTCCGCGGCTGCTACCAGCGCGGCCGGATCAATGGCGGGGGCGTATAAGGGGATATGGTTGGGCGTGCCGCCGATGGTGAGGCCATGCCGCAGCTTAAACAGGCGGTCTGCCACCAGGTCCCAGTATTGCAACAGCTGTTTGTTGGCGGGCACACAGAAATAAGCGTCTACTATGCTCTGTACCTGTTGTTCCAGTGTAGCGTCCGGACCAATGCCAGCCAGCTGGTTCTCCATTTCTATGAGGAAAGGCGGCACGTTGCCGGCGCCGTAAGCGTCTTCGATATCTGCATAGTTTACGGCAGGTTCCGGCGCTTCTGATACTTCTTTAACGGGTATACGTCCCAGCAGGGAGGCTGCCATTACATAGCGCATGGTAGCATCGCTCAGCGTTTCCCAGGTATCCTGGGTAAACAGGGAATCGCCCCAGTTCAGGAGGTTCTCTACATAGCGCATGAAGGTGGCTTTTTGCCAGGAGTTTATGCGGAGGCGGGCAATCGTATCCGGGTCAAAGGGATCGTATTCGTAAACGGCCATCTGCAGGGAGGCGGTATAATATTCCGCCGGCTGCAGGAAGTTTTCCTGCCAGGCATCCCCATTCAGGATATGGTAGAGGGTTTCCGCATTGATACGCTGGAAAGGCCGGAAGTTCCAGTATAACGCATTAGGCCCTACGCTGATATAGTTTTGATACAGGCGCTCAATATCAGCGCCACGCATGGCATAGCCAAATACCGCTACATCCGCGATCTGGCCGTTAAAATAGAACTCGTTAACGGAGCCGGCGCTACCGCAGCCTATACGGAAAGTGCCCGTGGTATTGTGGATATAATGGGTAATGCGGGCAGTATTTTGCGTAACATGCTTACCGTTAATGTACACCTTCAATGTTTTGCCGTCGTAACGCCCCGCTACAAATTGCCATTCATTAAGGGTGTCGAGCGGATATGAATCTGCGCTTACCCATCCGGTGGGCCCGCCGTTTGATTGACCCTGTATAAGCAACCGCAGCGTCCAGTTCTTTGCGCTGGAGTTGTAATGAAAGGCCAGGTGGTAACCTGTATTGGCTGTCTGTGAATTAACGATGGTGATATAGGTGGCGGAGGATGGCATGGACGTGAGCCGCACCCAGGCTGTAATGGTCATTTCCGCCGTATTCAACGATGCATTGTATGGGCTGGTTGCGGTAGAGGAAGGCCCAAAGGTCCATATCGCGCGGTCAAATTTGCTAAAAGGCGGCTGCTGGCCGGCTGCTTCTGTCAGCGTATTGAATGTAACCGGGAGCTGGTTTTTAAGGTCTATGAACTGGTTATTGGATGAACGGTTCATTGGCCAGATGGCCACCGGGCCGGTATTGCTATCCGTGTTAAACAGGAAATCATATAATTTCTCCACGGTAGGCGGCTGGCTGCTGGCGGGATCGAAGATATAACGGAACCATTTTTCCGCGGCCGCGTATTTATTACCTGCCCGCAGTTTCTCTGCAATGAGATAAGGCGCGTAGAAGAACAGCTCCCAGAAATACATGCCAAAGGCCCCGTTAAAATTCATGCTGTCCATTGCCGGTAAGGTGACCAGCGGGGAGGGCATGTAGTCGTTAAGGTCCTGCTCCGGCAGGTATTGGACTTCCCGGGCATATAATGCATTGATGCCGTTGGCAGCTAACAGCGTTATCAGATCGGGGAGGGTATCTGTATTCATCCGCACAAAGCGCATGGGGAAATTTGCGGTACTGTCCAGCAGTGGAGAGCGCTGGAAACTTAGTATCAGCGTGGCCGAATCTTCATGATAGGAGGATTGTATACACTCGGCGATGGTCTTTGTGGCGATATCAGGGAGAACAAGATAGGATTGGTTACCGGTATTAAATGCAAAGGCGCCGGCGCTATTGCCCAGGCGGTAAAGGCTGGTGTTGGCGTAATCCATGCCCGACAGGTATGGGGTAAGGGAGGTTTGATAGGCCAGCAATACCTGCGCCGCTGTGAGCGTGATATCCCAATACTGGAACCCGAGGGCATAGCCATTGAAGCGGCCAAACTGCATTTGGCTAAAGGTAGCTGCACTGATGTTTAGCGGCGCATAACCAGCCTGTTGCGCCACGCCATTTAAATAAACTTTTATGCCGGATGAGCTGGTAGTGATCGTGAGAAAATACCAGGTGTTTAAGCTGATAGGGAGGCATACATTGGTAGTGCTTGAACTGTTGGCAGGTGTATAGAATATATACAGATAACCATTGTATATGAAACATTCCTTGATCCGTAAGATGGCATTGCTGGACATGAGCGGGAACCCCATAAGGATGCTGCCACCGGAGGCAATACTTTGCACGTTGAGCCAGCAGCTAAAAGTGGAATTTGCTGCCGACTCGTTAACCGTCCAGATGAAGTTGTACCAACTGCCTGTTGTAAAGGATGCCACAGCAGCGTTGGGCATAGCAGGGAACACGTTCTGTTTGAAAGTGAAATTATTGGACGATGATCCATTAGATCCACCCACAACATCCTTAACGGTAGTGCCCTTTACCAGGCCATAATTGTCAATACCGGGCCACCAGGATGTTTTAACCGGCAGCGGTGGTGAGATCAGGCTGGCGCTGGCGGCAAAGCTCAGTTGCGTCTGGTGGTCTGTTTGCTCCAGCCAGCCATCGAGTAACAGGTAAGCATGGGTGTTAATGCCCGCATTCACCTCCTGCGTGCGTAGGGAAGAGAACAACACGGAGGCGCGCAGGATAGAGAAATAGTCAGACTGGTTACTGTAGGCGAGTTTGGCGGCTGTATAGATCTGGTTCTGGAACGTTCTCTGTTCGTCCGTCATGGCCGAGGTGGACGGCTGAACGGGGGCGGAAGTAATGGCGGGGTTCCAACCCACTATGTCTCCCAGTTGTACCAGGATACTGTCTGCGATGCCGGCGGAGCCAGGAACAAATTGCAAGCGCGGTTTATTCCAGGGAAGCGTTTTATAAAATGCATACTGTTGCTGGCTGGCGGTATCGCCCATACGTGCGCCCAGCAGGTCTGTCTCATAATAGTTGGTGTGTGGCAGCCCGCTGCCGTATACCGCGATGATGATGTCTTTTCTCAAGATCACCGGGGCGATCCAGGTAGCGGAGAAATCACGGTAGGAGTAGTAGATGCTACCGTATACCGTGGTATATTTCTGATCGCTGGCGGTGGTGTTGACCACCGTGGTCTGTTCAACCCAAAAAATGAACTGCCTGCCAAAAGCGGCGATGGTGGAAACATATGGAGCACTGATCTGCAGGCTGATCTTTTCCCAGGGGCCAAAACTCATATTGGTGGCGTCGCTGGGCGGGGTTCCATCCTCCACGGCGTCTTTGCTGGTAAGCGCCACCGCCACCCGCGTATAAAAGCTGTAAGGCGCGGTGCGGGAGCGGCCAACGATGAAAAGCGAGTGCTTATCATTATCGTCCTGCAAACCCGGCCCGCCTTTTTGCATACGCGCCACATAACCGTCTACGATCTCCAGGCTGGCTACTTCGTTTACTGCTTCCAGGTAGCTGGCCAGCGCCTGTTTTACATTGTTATCCGTGATCTGCCCTTTGGATATATCATTGACAAACGTTTTGAACTGGGGGCTCTGGAATTTCCGTAAGCTGGGGTCTACATAGTTTTCCGGGTAAAGGTATACTTCCCGGTTAGCCTGCCATACCCGGTAGGTGCTCATCCATTCCCACCAGCTGTTGGGGATCTGGTTCACTACGCCCGGTTCCATATTATTGATGCAGCGGTTCACATATAATTGCAGGCTGTTCATACCGGCCACCATCCAGGATATTTTTACGGATGGCGACATATTCACATCTATGAGCAGGTATTCATACAGCTGGTCTTCATTTGTTACGCCGTCTATATCGCCGCCCAGTTCCCATATGAGCCAATCGGCCAGCACGTTGCGGGTTTGGGCGGCCAGGTCTGCCCGTACCTTCTCTATGGCGGCGCTGCCGCGTTTGGAGCTAAGGGCGCCGTTGATGGCAGCGGCGGCAGCCAGGTAGTTCTGCCAGCTGTCTGTGGACGTGAACAGGTTATCCGCAGAGAGCCCGCGCAACAGGTTCAGCGAGGCGATATTCATGCCCAGTTTTTCTTCCTGTACGAATACGGCGGCCAGTTTGCGTATGCCCGCCACCGTTGTAAAATCAACCATGGAGAAATAAGCCTGGCTGGTGATGGCGCTGATCTCGTCTGCATTCCAGCCTGTGAGAGAAGCCAGGTACCCCGTTGGGTTGCCCAGCCAGGTTTTGAGCGTATCCACATACTGGCCGAACATCTTGCCGGGCAGCCGTTCCAAAATGCCGGGCAGCTGGGGGACGGTTAAATTTTCCGGCAATTGCGCCAGGATGAAATACAGCAGCAATCCTTCGCTGTTGTTACAATAAGCTAACAGGGACTTGTAGGCGGTGATCGTTTGCAGCTGCGTTATGCTGAGTAATGTATCATCATACGAGATGTTTCCAGTGCCGAAGGCATCCGGGAGCGCCACAATCGCCGTCATCTCTTTTCCGTTGAGGCGGAGGGCGCGGGCGAGGGCGGTATTGCGGAAGAGCGTATCCAGGTAGGCAGTGCGTTGCGGATTGTTATCCGGGGCGGTGACCAGCAGGAAATTGGCGAGGTAGGGGTAAGGCGTGCTGTCTTCAAATCCAAGCGCGGTGGCATTGTTCACCTCCTGGCTGGAGAGGCGGCTTATGCCTGCCATCTGCTGTGCGCTCATACGGGCGGCGCCCGCCAGGGTTTTGATCACCAGGGTTTCCTGTGCGGTGAGGGCATTCATGAGGGTTTGCCAGATCACCAGCACTTCGCTGGCGGAGGGCAGGTCCGGCACATCTACCCAAACCGGTGTGCCTACGTTGCTGCCGTTATAGAACGTACCATTGTAAGCAGCGCCTCGGGGGCTATAGTTGTTGATGGTAGTACCGGTCCCTTCATTCATCGGCCAGTAGGCCAGCAGGCCGTCTTCCGAACCGGTGAACGCGGTATACATATCCTGCATGATCTGTTCGCCGGTGCGTGCGGTTGTCCAGATAGATACGTTGGCCACATAACCGTTGAAACCGTAACCGGCGTAATAAGCTACCGTCTGCGATCCCGGCAGCTGGTAGATGGCCGGCACCTCCTGCGGCATTTTTCCCATACCCACTTCTTCCCCGTTGCAGTACAGGCGCCAGTTGCCGCTATCGTTCACCCAGGAGATAAAGGCCCATTGGTTATTAGCTGTGAATATGCCGGGCACCGTACCGGAGTAGTGGATATCGTTATATCCTTCCTCCACCCTTATGGATCCCGGGGCGGGCGCTTCGTTTATAGAACAGAGTAATACACCCGGCGGCATATCGTAAGGATACCATACATCGCGGTTACCTACAAACATGGGCCAGCCTTCCGTGCTGATCTCGTTTACCTGTCCCCAGAGGCTGATGGTAAAACTATTTCCCGCTATGATGGCAGGGTCCGCAAACGGGTAAAAAGGGAACGTTACGTTTCCTTGTCCGCCGGCCGCGCCAAAGGCGATCAGTTTCTGCTGCGGGTTTATTTTGAAAAGCGCCGGCCCGGTGACTTCCCCGTTATAGAGGATGGCGCCTATATGCTTTGGCGTTAGTGGAACCGCGTTGGTGACTATACCATCGGGCGTTAATACTTTTGACGCGACCAGCTGGGTAAAGATGGCTTGCGATGTTGGGGCATCCAGTGTATCCGTGTTAAAGCTGTTCTCGTCCAGGCGGGCCTGGCGGCTGGATTGCAGCATATCTGTGAGCGCTTTGTCAAAGGCTGCCGCATCTGAAAGTGGTATGGCGCCGGTGGGTAATACCCCGGTTACCTGGTAGCTAAGCTGGCTCACGGTGAGGTTGGCGTGCTGGAGCCATTCCGCTGTTTCGATCAACGTTTCCACCTGTTCCAGGGACCAGGCGGCAGTCATTGGCAGATCCAGCAGGCTGGCCATCAATGTAAGATCCGGTACGCTCATACCCAGCATGCGCGCCATACGGGCCACGCGATACATCATCGACATAAATGGTACTTCGAGCTTAACGCTTACCGCACCGGGGGCGATAGCTGCCAGTAGCGCGGTAAGGTCTGTTCCGCTGACCTGGAGGGCGCCTGCCAGCTGGCTGTTGAGGCGGAGGTCTTCCGTTGTTTGTGTGCCGGTCAGCGTCCATGTAATGACGGTGGACGCGAACACCGGGTTACCGTCATACACAGGGCGGTAATAAGCCGGTTGCGTGGTGTCTGTACTGTTGGCCATCAGCGGCGGCGTATTGTATACGCGGTCCCAGAGGTTTTGCTGTGCTGCACCAGGCGTTTCCCCGCCATAGGTTTTCATATCGTACCAGAAAGCGCTTAGCTCATCTGCCGGAATATCATATACTTTTTGAATGGCGGCGGCGGCGCCCAGCACTTCGATGAGGGAATCATCCACTGTGTTTACCGGCGCATCCGGGTTTAATGATAAGGCCGCGGATCTCAGCAGCCAGTCCAGCTCTTCATAAGACCAGTTATGTTGTGCTTTGAGGCGGATGTACACGGCCAGCTGTTTTAGTATATTATCTGTAAGGGCGCTATCTGTTGTGCCATCTGTCACCACTAAAGCGGCGGGCTCCCTGTTTACGAGGTCTGCATCGCGGAGATCGAGGTATTGGCCGGATGACAGCACGCCATTGAGGAAGAACAGGGGCAGGAGCAGGTTTGCATTGTCTTCCAGGTTTTGGTACAGCAGCGCCTCCAATGCGTCTGGCGTAAGGCCTGTTTGCCGCAGGAATACGCGTTGTTGGCCAAGTGCGGCCAGCAGGTCTGCATCTGTAGCAGCTGCATCATGAAAGCCGTAGAGCTGTGCCAGTGTGGTAACGGTTGTTCCATTCACCATGGAAAGCTGTTCCGGGGAAAGGTCCAGGAGGGCAGCCGCTGTGGCGGGGGCGGTGTTATCCAGCGTTTTGTACAATGAGGCCAGACCGGTCTGCAATTCCTCCATGCCTTTGCGGATGGTGAGGAATGACTGGTTAAAAGGCGCGCTGAAGGGATAGGGCGCGGCGGCTATCAGCTCCAAGGGATCGTTACCACCTGCATAATTGGTGGCAATGTTCTGCTGGAGGATGGCATTTACGATATCGATATAGGCCAGCTCTGTACCTGCGGTGCCACAATCGAGCGGCAACGTCCACAGGTCCGGGCGGCGATATTGCAGGGTGAACAGCTGTTCCAGTGGCGGGGTTACGTAGTCTGTGACCACCCGCATAAGGTCTGTAAAGTAGGCTGCCGGCCCAAAGATACTCTGGCAATCGTCGCAGTCGCAGGTGATCATGGGGCCAAACAGACGTTCGTAATCTGGTACGCCGGCCTGGAAATCCGGCTGGTTGGCGGCTGCCGGTGTGTCTGTAACCGCGAGGGTAACTGTACGGGGACGGGCCAACGCTAATTCGAAGCTAGCGCGCCGGATGCGGGCGGCATTGGCGGAGATCTGTGCACATAAGGCGTTTGCATCTGTTATGCCTTCGAGGGCAGACAATGCCGGGGTTGCTTTTTGTGCAAATTCCGCGTTGTCTGTGGCCGCAATATGATGTGCGCTGTGAAAGCCGAGGGTTTCCAGGACTTCGGCCACGTTGTTGTCAGGGTATACCTTTAACATGCGCTGGCGGGTACGGAGGCTTTGCAGCAGGTCTTTGCGGCTGCCATCCGGCCAGTTGTAACCGGCGAGGGCGGCTTCGCTGAAGAGGTCTGCCGTTTCGAGGCGGAGGCCTGGATTGGCCGTCAGGAAAGTGGATAGTAGTGTCACATGAATATTTTTCCGGGTGATAAGTGCTTGTTATATACGGTGGCTGTTTTTTATGTCCTATTGACTCCTTTTGTTTTCCAGTCCTGCATGAGGCGTTTATATAAAACCGGATCCAGCCTGCTGATGGTCCCTGTTCCAAAATCACCCTGGCTGGTGAGGTCTTCCGTGGGCGCCATTTTCTGGGCGGATTGTTTTGTCTGGATCCTTACCGGAATACCGGCGGCTTCCAGTTCCTCCACGGAGCTTTTAAAATTCTGGAATTTGTCTTTGGAGGCGTCCTGAAGCGTAACCGGAAGATCATATGGCCGCAGGAATTTTACCCGTAAGACGATGGACTCCCCTAATTCCTGTTCCATATCATCTTTAAAATTCTTAATGGTATTTACACATCCCAGGCAGGGGGAATAGTTGATACGGAGGCTGAATACGTTTTTACCACCCTGGGCAGTATTGTTGCTGCTATTGGGCACGCCGATGTCTTTAAGGAAGGTTGTGAACGGCTTGCCGTAACTGCCGGCATTATTCTGCAGGGAGGATGTAGCCCAGTCTTCCGCATGCGGGTTATCTTTAGTACCCCGCTGGTTGCTGGTGCCGATGTTATAAAAATCCAGGTGTTCTGCCGCCCTTCCGTTTTCGCCGGCCTGTATGGCCAGCCCGTTTACTTTTAGCAGGGCAATAACGCCGCTGCTCGTAGAAGTGACATACCTTTTATTAGCCGCTGCTGTGAGCGGATCTGCTTCTGACGGATAGGGCTTTGTACGTTCTTTTTTTGCGTTGCCGGTAAGCTGAGACTGATTGGTTACCACCTTCCTCACCACTTTCTTCCTGTTGGCTTTAGGAGCGCGGCCTAAGGTCAGTTTGGCTGCTTTTGGCGCTTTTCTGCCTTTACCGCTTTTTGCAGCAGTTCTGGCCACATTCTTTAACTGCGTTTTGACCGCACGGGGCGGCTGAACACGGGTTCTGTTCATGCCCGTGGGATCGTTATAATTCACCGGGTTGCCGCCAGCATACTCGTATAAATTAAACCCGTCTACGGGGCCTGCCGGGTCCGGGGACATCCAGCGCGCCAGCCAGTCCGCGTAATACCGCGCGCCGTAATAGTATAAGCCTGTTGTATTGTCCCGTTCTTTTCCGCAGAAGCGCAGTTCCTTGGTATCTGCATCCAGCTGGTTCCTGCTTAGCATGTAGGCCGTTCCACCGTACACGTAATACTCTTCATAAGTGAACAGACCGGCGGCCTCGTTCACTTCGATCCTGACGGAATTGAGGGGATCGCAGAGCTGGTAGCGGTAGCACACATCGCCCGCGGCGATTACTGTTTGTATGGGCGGGGGGATGGTCCAGAGATGTGTGATGAGCACAGCGGCGTCTCCATCATTTACTACCAGCGTGTGTTTTTCCGAATCCGGCGTAATGGGTGTGCTGGTAGTTGTATTTACCGGGGCGGTCCAGCTGCGTTGCCGTTGGTAGCTGCCCAGGTAGATCTTTTCTGTGTATAAAATTTGTGTGCCGCCGTTGGCCATCTGTTCTGTTATTTTCCTTACGCGGTTCCCATTGATATCGTACTGGTAATATTCCGCATCATCCAGGGCCATGTTTTCGCCTGTTTGCGGGTTGGTTACATTACGGGAGATGTTTACCACGGCAGCCATGTAATTGGCGTAATTCCAGCTGATCTGCGCTGTACTGCCGGGCTGTAGTACCAGCATGTTGCCGTTTGCATCATAGGTGAATGAGGGCTGGCTGGCCGCGTTGCCGGCGTACATGGTGTTGAGCCGGTTGCTGCCGGCGGCGATGGTCATTACCTGGCTCCAGCTGGCGCTGGTTGCTACCTGGCGTTTTAAGACCAGGTTATTGCCAAGATCATACGCGAATAGCTGGGTATAGTTTTCCAGGTTTTGCAGATCAGTGGTACTACCTGTTGTATTTTGCCTGAGCCCCGGCAGGGTACGTCCTGTTGCGCTGATGATCCGGTACAGCGGGTCATAGGTGTAGGTGCTGACCGGGTCTATTTGCTGGTTGTTGTTGAATACGGTCTCCGCATTGTTATTGGTAGCGGTGATGGTATGCCCCACCGGATCGTAGGTATAGCCAACATCCTGCAACACTTCCGGTTGCCCGGTTATATTGCTGGTGGCATATGTACGCCGGAGCAGTTGTGTGAGCGGATCATAGGCGTGCCGGGTAATGACCCCGTTACCGTTGATAGCAGAGAGGCGTTGGCCTGCGGCGTTATATTCAATATTGCTGATCACGGTTTGCCATTGCGGATCTGCGGTGACGGCAGGGTTGGCAATTTTTTGCTTGCTGGCCTGCAAAGCGCTGTTGATGTTGTATTCATATGCCAGCTGGCTGCCATCGGGCTGCGTTTCCCAGATTACCTGTCCGGTTACGTTGCAGGCGGTGCTGCGGGTAAATACAGGCTCGTTTATGATATCCTGTTGCGCCTGGGCTGTCCAGTTAGCGGTTGTTTTATAATCAGGGCGGAGGTATGTGTTTACCTGTAGCGGCTTACCAGCCAGGCCATAGCTGTTGATCACTGTGAGGCCGGCATCGTCATACTCTTTCCAGGGTTTTCCCACCAGGTTAAGGCCGGCCGCGTTGGGGGCCGTTTCTCCATACACCATACGCTGTACCCAGTTGGCTAACGGCGTTGACTGATCGCCACCGCTTACATACATACCCAGGGGGCGCTGCAGGTTATCATATTTATTTTGGGAAACGAACCCGCGGCTGTCCCAGGAGACGGCCGCATTGCCGGCTATATTCTGCAGGGACCAGCGCAGGCCTGCGTCTGCGCTGTCTGATTGCAGCACTTGTCCGTCCATGGCGTATTCGCTGCGGAAGTTAAAATAGGGCGTGTTTTCCCGTACCATGGCCAGGAAGAGGCGCGGATCTGTATTGGAGAGCTGTTGTCCCTGGAGATCATATACGGCCATAGCTGTTAAACAGGTTTGGGTTAGATAATCTTCGAGACGGGCGCCGTTATCCGGGAATTGCGTTAAGAAATGCTGGTGAAACCCTGGCTGGTAGGGCTGGAATGCCGGCGTTACCCAGGCGGCGGTATCCTCCGTTTGTTTTTTAGCCAGGTAACCGGCATTCAGCAATGCATTCCAGGTATCCTGCTGCGTCATGGGGGCGGCTACGGATTCCGGGATAGCCGTAGATGTTATAGCGCCCAGGTTGCGGGTAATGGTGCGGATGGTGTTGCCCTGGTTGTCCAGCACGGATGTTTCCGGCGTATTATAACAGGGCAGGGCGGCGTTAAGGGCGTTTAATTCAGCCACCTGCCAGGGCGCAGGATCCTGGGGATAGTTGGCCAGGAACCACTGGTAATACGTGGAATCCGGCATGGTATCGTTGAAATCCCAGGCGTTTGTTTCCCAGGATCCGTATACTGTTTTTGAGAAAAAACCTTTGGGAGAGTTGAGGCGGATCACACGGTCCATGGGATCGTAAAAGGTGACCGTGGGCGGCGGAATCAGTTCCTGGTCAATGATCTCCTGCTGGTCTTCAAAATCTGGTGTATCGCTAAAATAGGGCTCGTATTGCTCCACTGGCATGCCCTTATTGTTATAGACTGTATAACCGCTTACCAGCCAGCGGTCACCGGGCGCTGTGCCGGGTGTTGTTTTGTCTTTGGATTGCATTAGCCCGCCCAGGCCATTGCTGTAGGCGATGCTGATGGGTATAAGGGGCTCGTTGCCTGTTAGTCCGAGCGCCTGCACATGCAGGTTGCGTGTGAGGCTGATAGCGTTTACCGGCTGATTGCGCAGTAGCCAGGCAGCGAGATCATAATAGTAAAAGATGGTGGCGCCCTGCAGGTATTTGGCCGGGTTGGCTATTATATCGTTAAATGTGGCGTTTGGTTGCAGTACGTATTGGTCCAGTGGGAGGTCGCCGGCTTTTTGGCCGTTTATTTCACCGTATACGGTAGATACGATCACCTGGCCCAGCGGGTCGTACAACAGTTCTGACACCGTTTGATTGGCGTCTATATTGCGCCAGGGCTGCATGACGTGGTAGTCATACTGGAAATATGTGCTCACCGTTATTTCAGCGGTAATGAATTCCGCTGTTTGGATAACGGACAGGTAATAAGGATCGTAGCTAACGGTGGTGTTACCATTAAAGCCGCTGTCATCCAATACTTCCTGCGTGTAGATGGTGGCGATAGCAGGCCTGGTGACGGATGGCTGGTAAAACTGCCGGCTGCTCCAGTTATAAGATTGCATGAGGCCATAGTTCCACCAATAACCGTCTTCGAATACGTAGCCGCAGTCATTGGCCAGGATGGTGTTACCGACCTTATCTCCGAAGGAGCGGGTTACCTGATCCGGGCTGAGGGCAGCAGTTTCTTGATGATGCAGGAGGGATAGCGCATTTGTTTCGCCATAAGCTAGCGTTGTTGTGCCATCATTATTCCAGTACACGCTACGATCCCAGCTGAGTAAGCGGGACCATGGCTGCAGGGGAGGGGCGGCTGTGGGTACAACCGGGTTTTGCAGGGCGGCGAGGACCTGTTGCAGCAGATCTGCCCTTGTAAATGGCGCATTGTCCGGCGTGGTGATACCGCCTGTTTCGTATGTGCGGGTTTGCCAGTTGAGGCCAATATGCTGCCAGGTATCCGCAGGATAACCGGTTGTACTGATGGTATTGATATAAGCAGCATCACTGATGAGGATGCGCCATTGTTGTTGTTCCGGGTAAATAATAGCGCCTGGCACATTCCGGCGGGGAAAGCTGATATCTGTGCTCAGTAATGGGTTCCCGTACTGATCTGTAGCGAGGGTGAGATGCTGCCCGATGAGCGGGTCTGCCGGGTTACGGTCATAGGTGTAGTTTAACGCATTGACTGTTGTTGTCATCAGGCTGCAATAGCGGCTATTGATGCGGGGTTGCACCAGGCTAACGAGCAGGGTTGACATGGATACCGTATATGGTTCATGCGCCAGCGCAGTATCATCGTCTGCATAGACCTCTGTACGTACAGGCGTTCCTGCCATGGCCGCGTAAGCCTGCCGTATGGCAGCGGCGTCTTGTTGATGAAGCGGCGCATCCAGCTCAAATGCGGGGATAGTCCATTGTTGGGTATCTCCTTTATAGAACTGGGTTTGGTATTGCGCGCAGATCTCCGGCGTTTGTTCATAAGCGCCGGTAATGAACCAGGTACGCGTGTATACAGGCGGCGCCCATAGCTGTTCTTCCAGTAAGCGGGCCCGTTTTGCATCTGTGGCTGCTGCGGCCTGGAAGGAGGCGAAGGTATCCGTATCCCATGTTTCCACAAAACCAAATCCGCGGAACTCACGCTCTACCGGATCGAAATAGCCATCATGGTACCTGAACCGCTGCGTGTATATGGCGCCGGTGAGCTGGTCTGTAGCGGTGGTTTCAGACACCACACTAACGGGCATGGGTAAACGCGTGGCCCAGTGGTATCCTGCCTGTTTGTCGCGCAGCAGTTCAAGGACGGAGGTGGTATATGTTAGCGCAGATAAACCGCCGGTACCGTTATCAACGGATTGCAGTAGGTAAGGTTTCTTTTTATTGCTGAAATCGTAGTAAAAATGTTTGAGCTCCGGATCTGCAGTGGTAAAGATCAACGAGGCAGTACCGTAACCGGATACATCGCCCGCGGTGATGGATGTAATATTGGAATAGCTGGCGGGGAAGGGGAGATCCACCGGATCGCTGAAGGCGTTGCCGTTCTGGTTAAACCATATGCGGGCATAACCCGGGTAACAATATACAATGTCTGTGGCCCCGCTGCCGTCCGCATCGATGAGGAAGAGGCGGGCCGCATCAAACAGGCCGTCTATCAAGGGGGCATTGGCCAGTGTAATGGCATCGCCAAAATGGCCGTGTCCCAGGCAGGGCCACACGGTGAGGCTGCCGTTACAAAGCCGGAAACGATGAGATAAACCATCGCCCAGGAAATCTGCAAAGCCGGTTAGTTGCTCCTGGCCGGCAGGCCCTGTTGGCGGAAAGCGGGCGGGCGTATATGCTACCGCTGCTGCTCCAAAACCTGCTTTGCCGTAGGATGGGTAAAATTTTAACTGGCGGTTGTCTGCAAATAACAGATCGTGCCGGCCGGCGCCACTCAGGTCTGTTGTTTCCTTTTCCGGGGACAGGTATTCCACCGGGAAGCTGTTAAAAGGCCGGAAGGGCAACCAATCGTTTAGTCCGCCGTTTTCAAAATAGCCATTGATCCCGCCATTGTTCACTACCAGGTCCAGTACACTGTTGCCCTCCAGGGAGGTAAGGCTCACCGGTGCGGTCTGCAGATCACGGAACACGGGAAAGTCTTGTAATACCCGCATGGGCGCATATTTGCCGTTGCCCAATGGCGCCAGGTAAGCGGTAAATGCGGGGGTGCTGTATAACAGGCCATCCATACCGATGCCTTCCAGGTCTACCGGGATAAAACCATTTGCATCCAGGTATCCTGGCGCATCTGCCTCCAGCAATTGCCAGGCAGCGGCCAGGGGCGTGAAGTCCTGGTAGCTTAACACGGTTGGCGGCGTATCTGCGATCCACAGGGGTTGTCCGGGCCGGGTCTTATACCCGCGGTTGATGACCTGTTTGATCATAGCAAAACCGGAGAGACCGGAAAGATCATATTCAGGCAGCAATGCGGTGGTGGTGAAAGGCTGTCCCTCATTTTCGAGGGTAAAATGATGCCGGAGATAAATACCCTGACAAAGCCTGGCGGTGCGGATCTCGAAACCGCTTTTATAGGTGCTGAACGGGTCCGGGCGGGCTGTCCATGCGGAGGGCGGCGCATCCGGATCATCTTTATTGAGCTGGCCGTAGTCAAAGATCAGTTCGAAAGCAAAATGTTCCTGGGTGGTATCATCCTCCTGCGTGGTATAGTTACCATACCGGATCGTGTCCGGATAACGCTGGGAGCTGAAATCCCTGCCCGTGTTATAGCTGGTACCCGGAATGCCGGTGGTATCGCCTGGTTTGTAATTATACAGGATCTTATTGCCATAGGCATCATAACTGCATTCTATCAGCCATTCAAATATCTGCTGCGGGCGCTGCGGATCGTAGATGCGGCCGTTACTGGAGATACCGTATAAGCTGGTCTTATTATCAGCCGTGACCACTTTCCAATGGCTTAATAAGGTAGCTGCATCTACCCAATGCTCGATGATGGCAAATGCGGCTTCCAGACGGGGGCGCCAGGCGGTGATATTCCAGGTGGTATCACTATCTGTATATGTATAAGCGGATCTTACCCAGCCATTTTCTGTGTGATCATATTTTTCGAGCAGATCGCCCGCGCTGCCCAGTATAAATACATCTGTATGATCGTAATGCGGTATGCCGGTGCTTGTTTTGCGCACCACTGAATCAAAGCTGAGGGAGAAACCGAGGCCAAACAAGCCATTGCCGGCGCCGGAGCTGTATGTTAAATTGATGGTTGGCGAAAAACCTCTTGCATCCGGTAACGGAAAAGGGATAGAAAATGCGCCGGAGCCGGTGAATGCCTGCGCTTTGAACGGCTCACTGATCCCCCGCAGCGCTCCTCCGCCGGCAGGCATGGTAACCTTGGGCGCAGCGATGCGGGACGAATCAACTTTGCTTGTCATGGATAATAACGTTTAGGGTGGAACAAATGTAAAAGTTAGCAACAGTATAATGAAACATGAAAGATTAAGTTATTTTAAAAGACAGTTATATGACATGCTATCGTGTGTTGCAGTTTTTATTATTTATTTCTACATTTGTTCCATCAAAACCAGGAAATGGTGTCTTCCTGCACAAGAACCGTCCCAATAACACGGGTACTGATGGCGCCTACAAATAGTAATGGAGCATTTCCCAGTGCTCTGCAAAAAACATTTGTAGGACTATGATCAAAAAACTGAGAACTTCCGTAGAACAATTTGCCATCGCTTATCATTTAATCCGCTGGACCTTACTTGTTATACCGGTATCCCTGATCACGGGCACGCTAGTGGCGTTATTCCTTTGGCTGCTGGAGCAGGCCACGCATCTGCGCTGGCGTAATGGCTGGCTGTTGTGGTTGCTGCCGCTGGCCGGTTTGGGTATTTACTGGCTGTATAAAAAGCTGGGCAAAAACGCGGAGGCGGGCAATAACCTGATCATGGACGAGATCCACCAGCCCGGCGGCGGTATACCGGCGCGTATGGCGCCGCTGGTGCTGATCACCACGGTGATCACGCATCTGTTTGGCGGCTCTGCCGGACGGGAAGGCACGGCGGTACAGATAGGGGGCAGTATGGCGCATATGGTGGCGCGCTGGTTAAAGCTAACGGATAAGGACCTCCGCATATTGCTGATGACGGGTATAGCCGGCGGTTTTGGGGCAGTGTTTGGCACTCCGCTGGCCGGGACGGTGTTTGCGCTGGAAGTGCTGGCGATAGGCGTTATCCGGTATGATGCGCTGCTGCCCTGCCTGATGGCAGCCGTGTTTTCCAACGCGGTATGCAGCGCCTGGGGTATTACCCATACGCATTATGTTATCAATTTCCCTTATGGCAGCGGCGCGCCCTGGTTATCTTTCCTGCATATGAACCTGCACCCGGAGCTGCTGCCCAAAGTGATCCTGGCGGGGATAGCTTTTGGGCTGGCGAGTTTTGCGTTTGCCCATACCATGCATCTTATTAAGCGTTATGCGCAGCTTTGGATAAAACCCGCGTACCTGATACCGGTAGCAGGCGGTTGTATCGTTATTGCCTTTACCTATGCGCTGGGCACCCGCGATTACCTGGGCCTGGGCGTGGATAGTCAGTATCCTCATGGCGTAAGCATTGTAAACGCTTTCCACCTGGGCGGTGCAGATACCTGGAGCTGGTTGTGGAAGCTGTTGTTCACCGCTATTACGCTGGGCATGGGATTTAAGGGGGGAGAGGTGACCCCGCTGTTCTTCATAGGCGCGGCGCTGGGCAATACGCTGGCGGTGTGGCTGGGCGCCCCAGTGGATTTGTTTGCAGGCCTGGGATTTATAGCCGTATTTGCCGGCGCTACCAATACGCCGCTTGCCTGTACGTTGATGGGCATAGAGTTGTTTGGGTCAACGAATGCGTTGTATTTTGCGGTGGCATGTTTTACGGCGTATTATTTTAGCGGGCATAGCGGTATTTATAAATCGCAGCGTTTAGAGATCCCTAAGATCGATCATCAGTAGTCATCCAGACTACTTTCTGTTCCGCCTGGTGCGGTTGGCCGATGATATCTGCATATAAGTCCGGGCGGCGGGCTTTCCGGTAGCGGTAACCGCCAGATTGTGTTAATTTTTCCGGCGTGCAGGTGGCGATGGCGATATCATTTCCCAGCGCCCGGCATTCTGCCACAATATCTCCAAACGGGTCCAGGATCATGGAGCAGCCATTCTTAAGCTGATCATCATCCATACCAATTGCATTGGAGAAGATGGCGTAAATGCCGTTATCATATGCCCGGGCCGGCAGCCATTTCATGAGCCATGACCTGCCTTTCATGCCATCGAATTCGAGGCGGAGGGAGGTAGGATCTGTTTCCCGGCGCTCCCATAGCTGTGGGTCTACAAAGCCAGCGCCTGGCCGGGTAGAAGGCGTGCACATGGTCACATGCGGCATAAAAATGATGTCTGCGCCCAGCAGGGCAGTGGCCCTTACATTTTCGATGATGTTGTTGTCATAACAAATGAGGATACCGCATTTCCAGCCATGCAGCTCAAACACCACGTAGGCGTCGCCCGGTGTTAAATGCGGGTTGATGAAGGGGTGCAGTTTGCGGTATTTGGCCAGCAGGCCGTTTTTATCTACGCATACATAGGCTTTGTATAGTTTATCATCCGCATCTTTCTCAAATAGTCCTGCGAGCACGGTAATGCCGGTATCCGCGGCGATGGCCTGCAGTGCCTGTATACTGGGGCCGTGCGGGATGAACTCCGCCAGGTCCAGCATTTGTGCTTTAGACAGATCGCGGGCAAAGGTATAGCCGGTAATGGAACATTCGTGAAAAGCGATCACATCGGCCCCTGCGTTTGCGGCTGTTGCTGCCATTGTGCGGATGGTATGCAGGTTAGCGGATTTATCGCCGCTGCGGTGCTCGAATTGGGCGGTAGCTATTTTTACAGGACGCATGGATACAGCATTTTATAACGAAAGTAATTATCTTTAGCCACTTAAAACGGATAGTATGAAAGCCATCGCTGTTTCGGCATTTAAAGCCGCACCTGAAGTAATGGACCTGCCGCAGCCGCAACTGCGTCCCGGCACGGTACTGGTACGTGTAGCCGCCGCCGGTATAAACCCTTTTGACTGGAAACTGGCAGACGGGATCCTGGATGGGCATATGCCGCATCAATTTCCGCTGATCATGGGCGTAGAAGGCGCCGGTACAGTGATGGAAACCGGTGAAGGCGTGACCCGCTTTAAGAAAGGGGATAAGATCTATGGTATCTTTTTTCATAGCCCTGCGGGAGAAGGCTCTTATGCGGAGTATGCGATCGTACCGGAAGATGCGGCCATTAATCATGCACCCACATCCATTCCGCTGGAAACAGCCGCAGGCGCTGGCAATGCCGGTATGACCGGGTTGCAGCTGCTGGAGAAACTGGGGTTACAGAAAGGACAAACATTGCTGGTGATAGGCGCTACCGGCGGCGTGGGCTCGTTTGTGGTACAACTGGCCGCTTTGCAGGGATTGCAAGTAATAGCCACTGTGAGCAGTGAAGAAGGCGCTACCCGTATGCAGGAGTTAGGCGCTGCCACTACGATCAACTATAAGCAAGCCCCTGTAGTGGAACAGGTAAAACAGGCTTTTCCGGAGGGGATAGATGGTTTGATAGATGTGATCAGCAATAAAGCAGATTTTGAAGCGGCTGTTGGGCTGGTGAAACAGGGGGGCGCAGCGCTCACCACGGCATTTGTGGCGGATAAACATTTTTTGCAGGAGCGGCAGATCCACGGCGGCAATTTTGAGACAAAAGGCACGCCGGCATCGCTGGCGCAGCTTACACAGCTGATTGATAAAGGGCAGATAAAAGTGCCGTTGGATAATATCATTTCACCGGAGGAAACGGGCGGAGCCATTGCGCAAAGCCGTGCTGCGAGGAGTAAGGGGAAGACGGTGATAAAGTTTTAATACGCGCTCGCCTCTTCCAGCTGTTGCAGGGCGGCCGCATCCAGTCCCAATGTTACCGCTTTTGTTAATGCTTCCAATTGCTCCACACTCGTAGCGCTTACAATGGGCGCAGTGATACCCGGTCTTTGTACCAGCCAGGCAATAGCTACGCCGGCGGGGTTTGTGTTATAACGCGCAGCAACATCATCCAGCGCTGCCAGGATGCGCAGGCCTCTTTCATCGAGATAACTAACCGCTTTTTGTCCGCGGGGGCTTTTGGAAAGATCTGCTTTGGAACGATACTTACCACTCAGGAAACCGCTGGCCAGCGAGTAGTAGGGGATCACGCCCAGCTCGTGTTCCAGGCAGATAGGAGCATAAGAAGTTTCGAATTTCTTGCGGTCATACAGGTTATATTCCGGTTGTAATGTTTCGTACCGGGGATAACCATATTGTTCGCTGTTATGTAAAGAAAGCTGCAAACGCTCAGGGCTCATGTTAGAGGCGCCTATCACGCGTATTTTGCCGGCGTTTATCAATGCAGCATAAGTGGCCAGGGTTTCTTCCACCGGTGTGCCTTCATCATCATAGTGTGTCTGGTAAAGATCGATATAATCTGTTTGCAGGCGGTGTAAGGAGTCTTCTACTGCTTTGGTGATATATGTCTTAGACAGGCCTTTTTGTTGCGGTCCCATTTCTGCGCCTACTTTAGTGGCAATTATTACCTGCTCCCTTTTACCATTTTGTTTTAACCAGTTGCCGATAATGGTCTCTGATTCTCCGCCTTTGTTACCGCTTACCCATTTTGCATATACATCCGCCGTGTCTATGAGATTGAAGCCGGCTGCTACAAAGGCGTCCAGTAATTTAAAAGAAGTGCTTTCGTCTGCGGTCCATCCGAATACATTGCCGCCAAATGCGAGCGGCGCTACTGTTAGCGCTGACTTACCCAGTTTCCGTTGTTCCATTGATTCATATTTTTTTGAAAATAATGCATCCACAAAAAAAGTACCAACAAACATGATGAGTGGTTGGCGGGCTCCGCAGAATGTGCGGATTATCTCCACATTCTCAACGAAATATAGGTAGTGGCTGCCACACCGAAGCCATTTTGCGTGTATAACGTATACGGCTATGTTATAAAGAATGTTTATCTTGCGAAAGCCTTAAAGCTGCTTATATTATATAAATACTTCATTCCCGGTATTCGTTGTATCCATTGAAACTCCAGCCATGGCAGCAGGCTTGGACATTTGAATTTAGCACTTAACTATTAGCGCGTGTTACCTGGCAGGTACTACCTGCGGTGAGGAATTTTTATATACAGCGGAACAGATTTTGTTAGATAAACGACATTTAACGTACTATGAGTAAGACCATTATTGTATCGAACAGGCTACCCGTAAGGATCACAGAAAAGGACGGAGCGTATACGCTGGCACAGAGCGAGGGTGGACTGGCTACAGGGCTGGGCTCTATTTACAGAGACGGTAATAATGTATGGATCGGCTGGCCTGGATTGGAAGTTACATCAACAGAAGACCAGGCGCGCATACGAGAAGAAATGGCCGCCATGAACCTGAAGCCTGTGTATTTAACGCAGGATGAGATCAACAATTACTACGAAGGATTCTCTAACGAGACCTTGTGGCCTGTATTTCATTACATGGCGGTGTATGCCCGCTATGAGCAGTCTCATTGGGACTGTTATTACCGCGTGAACGAGAAGTTCCGGGATATCATACTGGAAACAGCAGAGCCAGGCGATGTAATATGGATCCATGATTACCAGCTGTTATTATTGCCGGGCATGATCCGTGCGGCCATGCCGGATATTTCTATTGGATTTTTTCTGCATATACCTTTTCCTTCCTTTGAGCTGTTCCGCCTGATACCGTGGCGGGCAGAACTGCTGGAGGGTATGCTGGGGGCGGACTTACTGGGCTTTCATACTTTTGATGATAGCCGGCATTTTATTAATGCCGTTACCCGCCTGCTGCCCATCAATGCCTCTGCCAACGTGCTGATGGTGAATGACCGCGCCGTGATCGCAGAGACGTTCCCCATGGGTATTGACTATGACCGCTATGCCTCTATGGGCAACAACCATGAAGTGCAGGAGCAGTTGAAACAGCTGAAAGATAATTTCCAGGGTATAGACATGATCCTGACCATTGACCGGCTGGATTACAGCAAGGGCATCCTGCAACGCCTGGAGGCTTATGAGCTGTTCCTGCAATTGCATCCGGAGTATGCAGAGAAGGTGGTGTTGTACATGATCGTGGTGCCTTCGCGGGATAATGTACAACAGTACAAGGATCTGCGCGATGAGATTGATAAGCTGGTAGGTGGTATCAATGCCCGTTTCCGTACCATTAACTGGCACCCGGTGCATTATTTTTACCGTTCATTCCCCATAGAGACCTTATCCGCGCTGTATAATTTTGCGGACATAGGGCTGGTAACGCCTATGCGCGATGGTATGAACCTGGTGAGCAAGGAGTATGTGGCCAGCCGCACCCATAACGATGGCGTGCTGATCCTGAGCGAAATGGCCGGCGCATCCCGCGAGCTGATCGATGCACTGATCGTAAACCCGAATAATATAGGCGCTATCACCCGCGCCATAGAAGAAGCGCTGATAATGCCCAAACCAGAGCAATACCGCCGTATGAAACAGATGCGGCAGGTGGTAGCGAAATTTAATATTGCGCACTGGGTAAAACTCTTCATGGACCGGCTGCAGGAGGTAAAGCAGATACAGCAGTCTATGCTGGCCCGCCGCCTGAGCCTGGATATGCAGCTGCAGGTGCAGCGGCAGTATAAATCCGCCACGAAACGCGCTATTTTCCTGGATTATGACGGCACCCTGGTGGGCTTTAACGTGAATATTGATCTGGCTTCTCCAGACCAGGACCTGTACCAGTTGTTACGGGAACTGACGGCAGACCCTGCCAATGAGGTGATCATGATCAGCGGGCGTAAACATGAGACCTTATCTCAATGGCTGGGCCATCTGAAGCTGGACCTGATTGCGGAACATGGCGCCTGGAATAAGAAACAAGGCGCGCGCTGGAAAAAGCTGCCGGGCCTTAATGATCAGTGGAAACAGGATATTTACCCTACGCTGGATACTTATACGGACCGTACGCCCGGCTCATTCATTGAAGAAAAAAGTTACTCGCTGGTGTGGCATTACCGTAAGGTGGAACAAGGCCTGGGTGAGCTGCGCGCCAATGAGCTGATGAATAACCTGCGCTATTATACCAATGATAAAGGGCTGCAGGTGTTGCCCGGCGATAAGGTGATAGAAGTGAAGAATGTGGAGATCAATAAAGGCAGGGCAGCTATTAACTGGCTGCAGGACCGGCCTTATGATTTTGTGATGGCTATCGGCGATGACCACACGGATGAAGATATTTTTAAGGCGTTGCCTGAGGAGACGATCTCTATTAAGGTAGGGAGCCAGGTATCAGCGGCGCGTTATTATTTGAGGAATTTCCAGGAGGTGAGGCAGTTTTTAGCGACGCTGGTTTAATGTGCTGATGTGCTGATGTGCTAATGTGCTGATATGCTAATGTGCTGATATGCTAATGTGCTGATGTGCTGATGTGCTAATGCTAATGTGCTGATGCTAATGTGCTAATGAGGTGAATGGTTTAATTTGAAAATATGCAGATGAATAAATGGAATTGTTTCCGTTGTTCATCTGCATATTGCGTTAAAGGGCTATGCATTCGTCATTAGCACATTAGCACATCAGCACATCAGCACATTAGATAAATATCGGCACATCCAATTTCATAGCAATCCTGTATGCGGCGTTCATCAAACCTACATGGCTGTATGCCTGCGGGAAGTTGCCCCATTGGCTGCCGTCTTCTTCGGCTACATCTTCACTGAAGAGAAGGAGATGATTAGAGTACTGGAGCAGGTTCTCGAACTCGCGGATGGCATCGTCCAGGCGGCCTACGCAGGCCAGGGCTTCTACATACCAGAAGGCGCAGACGAGGAAGGTGGTTTTGGGCCGGCCGAAATCATCCGCGTGGAGGTAGCGGTAAAAAAGGCCCTGGGGCGTTTTCAGCTCTTTCTCCAGCGCTGCCAGGTGATCCCGCGCTTTTTCAGAAGCGGGATCCAGGTAATACATATTGATCAGCTGCAGCGTACTGGCATCCAGGTGGGAGCTGCCTACTGCATTGGTATATACTTTACGTTCCGGATCGTAACAGCTTTCTATATGATCGATCGCGCGTTGTTTGAGGGCGATGGCACGTTCCACCAGGGGCTGATGGCCAATGGTGCGGGCCATTTTCTCTGCCGCGCAACAGCCGGTCCATTGGAACAGGTTACTGTAGCAATGGATATTGGCAAAATTGCGGAACTCCCAGATGCCGGCGTCTTTTTCGTCAATGGTGCGCTCTATTTTGCCTAAGAGGTATTCTATCCACCAGGCGGAATCTTTACGCTCTGAGAAGATAAAACGGTGATCTGTATACAGTGGCAGCATGGAGATGAGCACCTGTCCGTAGATATCATTCTGGATATGTTCGTAGGCCTGGTTGCCGATGCGTACTGGCTGGTTGCCCAGGTAACCGCTCAGCTCCGGCAGGATTTGTTCTGTAAGCAGTTTTTGGCCGGTAATGCCGTAGAGCGGCTGATAGCGGTAGTCGCCGGAGAAGGAGATATCCGTTACATAGTTAAAATAACGTTCCATTTCCTCGAAATGGCCTATATGGTTTAGCGCGGTGATGATATAATAGGTATCCCGCAGCCAGCAATACCGGTAGTCCCAGTTGCGGCCACTGTCCGGGAATTCCGGGAGGCTGGTGGTGCTGGCGGCGATGATAGCGCCGGTATCTTCGTACTGGTGGATCTTAAGGGTGAGGGCAGACCGTATTACGTAGGGCTGGTAAAAATTGGCGATGTTGGAATGTTTGATCCAGGTACGCCAGTAGGCGATGGTTTCCCGGAGAAAGTTTTCCGCGGTGGCATTCAGCGCGGCTTCCAGCGGGCTGCCGTAGGAGAGGAGCAGGTATTTAGTATCGTTGAGTACGAAATATTGCTCATCCAGCACATAATTAACAGGAATATTGGTGGTAAGGCGCAATCTTTCTCCGGCGCCCAGGAACTCTACGTGATTGCTGCCAGGCTGGGGATGCAGTTTTTGGGCGCCATAATCGCTTACCGGCTCACAGCGCACGCGTATACGCGGGGAGCCTTCGAGTGGCTCAATCTTACGTATGAGCATGAGCGGTTTAAAATAGCGGTCGTATTGGAAGAAGCGTGGCGCAAAATCAGTTACCAGGTATTTGCCGTTTCCGGCGGTGATCTCTGTGCAGAGGACATTGGTATTTTCCATGTAATACTGCCGGGAGGTATATTCTGTTTCCGGCAGTATGGAGAACTGGCCGCCTTTATCCTTATCGAGCAGGCCTCCAAAGATAAAGGTGCTGTCCATACGCGGCCAGCAGAGCCATTCTATGTTAGTGTTGCGGTGTACGTGCGCCAGGAAGGCGCAATTGCCGATCAATCCCGTCTGGTAGGTGTGTCTTTCCATGCCTTGTATTAATAAGTTATATGCTTTACGTCTGCGCGGATGAAATTGTTCACTTTATATCAAAAGCCAAGCCAAAGGTGATGTGCTGATGTGCAAATATGCTAATGTGCTGATGATGGCCCGTGTACAGCGCCGGGCTGCTGATGTGTGAATATAGACGGTGCTGCATGGTGAAGTATATTATATATTTTAATGTTTGTTGCGGGTTGGAGGTCTACCAAATAGCTGCATTTCATTAGCACATTAGCATATTTGCACATCAGCACATTAACTCATTATTCCGTATTTTTATAACATGCAAGCAGTCAACGAACAACAATACCTTCCCCGCTTTGCGCGTATGAACCGGCCGGCTGGCCAGGACCCGCTGTATGTACTGGCCGGTGACCTGGGCGGCACCAATACGAGGCTGGCCCTTTTTGAGGCGGGCGGCGGTAAGATGGAGGTGGTGGAGGATCATGTATACCGCTCCCGGGATTATGCATCCTTTGCGGCTATTATAGCGGAGTTCGTGGGCCGCCAGCCTTCTAAACGGCCGCAGCGTATATGTATAGGCGTGGCAGGCCCGGTGATAAAGGGCAAAGTAGAGCTCACGAATCTTTCGCGTGAGCTGACGGTGGCGGAGATACAGGAGGCGGCGCATGTAGAGGAGACCACCCTTATAAACGACCTGGAGGCCACCGCGTATGGGTTGGCCACGCTTACCACAGACAGCCTGGTAACGCTGCATAGCGGACAGCCGGGCGCAGGGGGGAATATGGCCATTATAGCGCCTGGCACCGGGCTGGGAGAGGCGGGGCTTTACTGGGACGGTACTGCATATTCGCCTTTTGCCACAGAGGGCGGGCATTGCGATTTTGCTCCGCGTAATGAGCTGGATATGGAGCTGCTGCAGTTCTTGCAGGAGAAATATAATATTGTGAGCTGGGAGCGCCTGGTATCCGGTCCTGGCATCTATGATACCTTTAAATTCCTGCGGGATATCCGGCATATGCATGTGCCGGACTGGCTGGAGGAAGACCTGCTGGAGAAAGACCCTGCCGCGGTGATCAGCGGCAATGCCATTGATCAGAAAGTATCCATCTGTATAAAAACAATGGAGCTGTTTGTACGCTATCTGGCCAGGGAGGCCGCCAACCTGGTGTTTAAGATGAAGGCTACCGGCGGATTGTTTGTAGGCGGCGGTATCCCACCCCGCATCATCCCTTTACTGGAGGATAATAATTTCTACCATCACTATCTGCAGGGCGACCGCCTGATAGAGTTGCTGGCCTCTGTACCGCTGCATGTTATCAATAATGACAAAGCCGCCCTCTGGGGTGCGGCTTATTATGCGGTGAACGCTGGCTGATTGATGTGCACATTTGCACATCAATCAGCTGCACATCTGCACATTAACTCATCTGCATCCAAAACCCACTGAAAGGCAGATGCACGGGTAATCCATGGTGCCTGTAAGTAATTTCTGTTAAATGCGACCTGCCTGGTATTACATCTGTGGTATAGGGCCCTACGTAACCTGTACCGGGATCGTAACATTCTGTTTCATTGATCACGATGGAGTGCATGAACTGGCTGACAATGAGCAGGTGGGCTTCGCCATTCCGCGGCGTCTGGGCATAGTCTACCGGGCCGGCTACTTTAGCATAGGGCGGGCCGGTGATCAGGTCTGTTTCTACCTGGAGCAGGTTGGCCTTACTGCCTTTGCCCGTAGGATTGGTCACCTGCAACAGGTTCAGGGAATGCTCTGCCGCCTGGTTATAATGCACTTTTATACGGTCTGCGCTCAGTCCAAACTGGCTGGCTACATAGGTGAGCGCGGAGAAGGAGTTACGGTCGCTTACGGGAATACCGTAGCGGTAGGTGGCGGCATTGTTGGTAAGATCCAGGAAAAGGTTTCCTGTGATCTGATAAATATCCTGTGCAAAGGCATGGGCGCCCGGCATGGTATAACCGGCGGCCAGGTTGTCCGTATCCAGCAGGTGGGGGAGCCTGGTTAATCCAAAATGATGTAATGCCGCTGCCATTGAGAAGGCGGCGCAGCTGTTGATAGTGATTTGTCTGACCCCATTGTACGCAGCAAATGACATGATCCTTGTTGCTTTAATAATTATTAAATAAGGTTGAGGGTTATACGCAAAGGGAAATAAAAGTGCAGCACCACAGCGCTGCACTCTTCTGGGCCGTTCTACGGCTATATGAGGGAAAAGGGGGGCGGCGCCCCCGGGACGGTCTGTTTCATGCCGGGCGTATAATTTTACCCGTTTGTTGCAGGCCGGCGCACTGCTTGCTTTGTTACTGTCCGTACTCCAGGGCGCCGTGCCGTTCAACAATACAAATGTACAGCGGGCTGTAGGGGCATTTTGGGCTTATGGCATTAGTGGTACATTGATAGGAATAAGTGGCGCGGTTTTGAGTATGGAGTGATCATGGCCCCCGAGCAATGTGGTAAGACTGGCGCCAATAGCCTTGCCCAAACCCGCGCCGGTACCCAGGGCGTGCAATCTTTGCCAGCGGGTGGATAATGTATTGGCCGCCTGCAGGGCGGGCGATGTTACGCGGCCCAGTTCCAGGGCTATACGGCCGGTTACTTTGCCGTGGGCGTCAAAAATGAAATGTTCCCCGCCTGATCCCTGCAGGAGGGCTTCCGTAATGGCTACGCTGAACCGGCCGGTTAGCCGGTCTGCTGTCCGCAATTCCCCTTGCAGCATGGCTTTTGGCGCGGCGCCGCGTATGACCCCAAAATCAATCAGCTGATCCGCAAAATATTGCCACCTGGGTTGGTCCCGGGCGGGAATGATAAGCTGCCGGTTATTATCCTTCATGGCGGGCCAGCCATCCACCGAAAAGCTGATCTCCAGGTCTGCAGCCGCAGGAAGGGGCGCATCGCCCGCGAATATGAGATCATGCAGGGCTACCACAAAATGATCGCCGGCGGCGGGCGCGCTGTGGCGTGCCCGCCATGCCATGGCTGTTTCCCTACGGATAAAACGGCTGAGGCGTCTTACCAGGTGATATTCCAGGAGGGAAGCGTGGGCATCCCATTTACCATCGTGCATATAGAAGTCCGGTCCGGGGATCACCGGCCGTTGTAACGGTTCCAGTGGTTCAGGATCAAGCAGGGCATCGCATAAGGGCGCATGCTGCAGTTGCGCGAAAATGCCGGGCAGCTGGGTAGCGGGATCGGTTAGGTGCTGGCGGCTAAGGGGCAGTACAGACTGTAATGCGGTCACGATAGCGGCGGTGGTTGGGATATCCACCAGGGGATCTGCTGTTTCCGCATCTACGGCAAAAAAGTATTGTGGCCCGCCTACATAGTATACGGGGTGATCGCGTTCCCAGCCTTCCAGTACAAGGTCGTAGACTTCTTGTGCCGCGTGGTTATCAGCGAGGCTGGTGGTGTCTTCAGTATAGTGCTGGAGGTTATCTGCGATACTGCCGGCGATATGCGGCGTTAGCTGCGTAAGCAGTATGTTGGCGGGAGCGCCTGCTTCCAGTCCGCTGAGTGTTAACCCGGTGGCCAGGGTGAGCACGCCAGCGCCGCTCATGGTAGGGATGCTGTCTGTTAAGGTCCAGGCATCTACAGCGGCGCGTTTGGCGCTGTGCGGGGCAGCTGTTCTGAAAGGGTGTGCGGCGGTGGCAAATACCTGCTGGCCGTTTAGCTGGTATAAGGTGCGGCCGGCGCGTTGCGGCGATTCTACCAGTACAACCTTGCGCGGGCCGGTATTGGTGTATACCAGGTGGCCGGGCTGGATGGCGCTGATGGGTTGTGTGTTGCCATCCGCCATCATTACGGCCGTATCTGCGCCAAAGCAGCTGGCGGGCTGGGGCAGGTAACTATTGAGCGTACCCCAGGTGGTAAAGCTCAGGGAATAGCCGTTGGCGAAAGTAGTCATGTTATCCGGCAGCTGCGGGCCGATAGCGTCGTTATAATGCGCCAGTACCGGCATATCCGCATGAATAGCGCCTAAAGCGGCGCCCACCATGTCTGCGCCGGACAACGGGGCAAACCAGCTGCTATAACCGCCATTGCGCCAATGGCCGGCTGATACTTCGATGGGAACATCCAGGCCGGCTGCCGCATAGCGGTTGATGGCGCCATCCAGATCTGGTAAACCTAATGCCCACAAGGTGACCCAGAGGTTATAGAGGAACCAGGCCGCCGCGGCGGAGCTATCGCCCCCCATAGAGATGGCCAGGTTGATGTTGGCGGTAAACTCGCCGTTTGAAATGGCGGCGTCCAGGGTGGTGGCTGCCTGTGACAACAGTCCGGAAATGGAGATCGTTTTGAGCGCCTGGGCAGTGGGGGCGAAGCCCTGTTCAAATGCCGCCAGGTAGGCATTGGTCAAAGCTGTGGTGAGCTGTTGATGAAAGGCGGTAAGGTTGGTGGCCAGTTTACCGGTATCCAGGGATACGGACAGTTGCTGGTGGATAGCGTCTGTAAGCAGGGCCACGGCATAGGCGCCCCACCAGGTTGTGGTGAGGTTACTGTTTGCCTGCGGTATGAGCTGTGCGGCCAGGGTAGACGCGGGCGTTTGTACAACACCGTTATAAAAAGCGTTACGGTAACCATTATAGGGTCCTTTGTAGGTATAGCTGGTATTGGAACCCAGGGTGCTTTGCATGGGCGGCTCCGTGACGGCGTTATTGGGCAGGTTTACCATACCCAGGTTTACGAGGATACCGCGGTGGGCATTCATCATATCCGGCGAGCCGTAATAGGGCATGGCGTTGATGAGTGCTGTAAGCATTTGCTGCACACTGTTTGTGGCCGCCGGCGTTTTATTGATAATGCGGGTGGTATGCGCTGCCAGCTGTTGCTGGTATTGCTCGAATGTAGGCATATAAGCGGATATTAAAAGACCGGGAAAGGCCTATTGATGGCCCTCCCCGGTCAGGTAAACAAAAGATCAGGCGAGTTCCAGACTGGAGGGCATGGCAGCTTTTGCTGCTGCGGCCACAGTTATCTTAAAGGCGGCGCTGGCGCTACCCAGTATATTTTTGACTGTTATCGTCTCATCCAGCTGTGTGGCCTGCGTAGCTTTTTGCCCGTTGGGGGTAAAGCTGCCGGTTTGGATGCTGAATGTGAGGAATGGCGGCAGGGCGGTATTGGTGATGCTAAAGCTTAGCGGTGTGCTGGGCAAGATGCCAAAAACAGGCCCGTATTGTTGCTGCGCAGACGGGGCGCTGTTAAGGATAAAATGCAGGTCCGTCATTCTTAAGTAATTGGGCGCCATGCCAGCCATTTCGAGGGTGAAGAAGATATGGTTATCATCTACATTCCCAATCGCCAGACCGCTGTCTGTAGCCATCAGGAAATCCTTTGCCTGTGAAGGGGCATAGTTGCCTTTATCATCCGGTAATACCGGCTGCAGCTGTAACAGTAAGGAGGCCAGCTGTTTGTTGCTGTAATTGGTGGCGCCAAAGCAGCCGCTAAGCCATGTTTGGGTGAGTACCGTGACCGGATCGCCCAGCTTACCGGTGGCCTGTTTTTTGGCGGGCATGAGCGGCTGGAAAGAAACAGTCTGATCACTCATGAGGCTCAGGAAAACCACTTTAGGCGCAGTTACTCCGGCGGGTTGTATGATGGTAAGTATACGGCTCATGCCCTGGGCATCTGTGCTGGCCTGCCATACGGTATCCGGCAGGGAAGTATTGGCGCCATAGGAGAAGCGCCCATCGTTCTGAATGCCAATGACCTTGTTATAGTAGCTGGATGTAAGGGTAAACCCGATCATCATCAGGTTGTCTTTATCAGGGTTCTGGTGCGCCACCGCATAATCCATAGCCCCGGCCTGACGCCCTACATAAAAGCCGGCAGGTTTTACATAGTTGTTTACAAAATCCTCCACAGGGTCTGGCTGTTTTTTGAACAGCTGGTATAACATCAACCCAATGCCCGCCAGGGCGGCCAGGATGGCCAGGGGTCCCGCGCAGGTGATAAGGGTGGCCATGGCGCCTTCTTCTGCAACATAACCACCTAAAATGGCCCATTCGCCAAACGTATTGAACAGGGCCAGTGCACCGCCCACGACATTGATAATGTCTGAAGCCAGCGCCACGCCAGTTTCGCCGGTGGTCATCATATAGATGCTGAAACCAATACCGGCCAGCACCAGTATGGTGCCCAGGCGGGTGGCCACAAACTCATCCAGGTTCTTACCAAACACTTTGGCGGCGAAGCTGGTCTCTTCCGCATCAGTAGCCGCGTTGTTTATTAATACCGCTGTTTCACCTGCTGCACCATCTGTGGCCAACCGGCCCAAACTGCCTTCTGTATCCGCCAGCCAGCGTGCGGTGGTATTGCCTATTTTCATGAGGCCCCAGTCCAGTTCCTGCGCCTCTCCGGAAATCAGTATTTTATTCAGGGCGGCAAAACGCTGGAGTTTGCTCATGCCTTCTACGTTGAAGATGGCGTATGCGCGAATGCCGCGTTTTACGATAGCCGCCAGCACCTGTACACCCAGCTGGATGGTGTTGGTGACCAGCTGGCCTTTTTCGCCATCGGACAATTTATCCCACTGTTTATACTGGCCAATCAGGTTAAAGATGGAAAGGCCGGCAATGCCCGCCACGAGTACGCCGCCAAACACTTCTGCCGCGCTGGAGAAATTAGGGTTCTCTATTTTAAAACGCGCCACAAATTTGGCTACTACATAGGGGAGGTTCATGGCTTCCGTCACCGCTTCTGAGAAACTCCGCAACGCATCTATAGAGTCATGCAGGATGGCATCTGCATTTTCACTGTTGATGATGCCCTGTATGGATTTGGCTGCTGCCGCTATTTGCTGGTCTTCGTTATTGACGTTCTGGTCAACGAATTGCTGCAGGTATTGTTTGATGATGTCAAAATCAGTACCGCCGTTTTCAAACCCGAACATACCCGGCAGTATGTTAGTAGCCAGGAATATATTCACGGTGTTGTTATACTGACGGGCAAAATAGCCGGAGGGATCCAGTGCGGTGAGCACGGCCTGGTTGGTCTGGAACAGGGTGCCCAATGTGGTAGCGTCCGCGGAGCCTGTGTTAGCGCCCATTTGCAGTGCAATATTGGCCAGGATACCCGGCGCGGTGTTATAGGTATAATACCTGAAGGCCCAGTATAGTTTATTATCTTTTGCATACTGGCCTACGGCCTGCACCTCTGCTATGAGTTTGGCTTTGAGATCAGGGGTGGTATCGTCCTGTGCTACGTTTGCATTGATATCTGCGATGGAGAGCTGTACCTGCTGGTCTATTTGGGGGGCCAGTGCGGCGGCATTGCTCAGCTGATCATCCAGGTAATCTGTAATTGCGGCAAATTTTTGTTTCCATTCGTAGTGGAAAAGTAATTGTCCGTGCGCATAATATACCGGCGAGTTAGCTACCTGTGTTTTAAGCCATTCAGCAGCCCTTGGCCCGTTCATATATTTAGCCTGATCGCTGCTACCGCTGGAAAGGCCATGGGTTAATACCGCGGTGGCGAGGGATGCGTACCAGGCCTGCGGATCTTTTACATCCTTAACCGGGGAAGCGGCTACGATGGCTAATTCCCCGCTGAGCGTAGGTTTCTGCTGGCCCTGGAACAGGAGATCATACAGGTCGTCCGGGATGCAGCTATTCATAATGGTGCTGAGGCCATCGCGTACTTTTGACTGTATAATATCTGTCCATCCTTTCTGGCCCTTCTCATCCGTCATCATCACAAATGGCTTCATGAGGAACAATCCGTCTATCGTAAGCCCGCTATCGTTGAGCACTTTATGCAGTAATTGCGTTTGTTCGTGCAGGTTAGTATGCAGGTCGCTGTGCGCGGCAATGGCCTGGGCGGCGGTGACCGGGTCTAACCTGGCAGCCATCCTGGGGCCGTTATCCGGCGTGGCGGTGTTGCCGTTCTTTTCGAACCAGAGGCTGCCGCTTTCCGCGAGGCCTGTTCTTTGCTGCAGCGCCGGGGCCAGCCCTTCCCAGGTGAGCACACTGCCTCTCATACCGGAGCCGGGCACAGGCTGGCCGTTTATGACCAGGCGGCCGTCAAAAACGCCAAAGGGCGCGTGCGTATCTGCCAGGCGGTAGTAGCCGGTAGCCATGGCGGCATTCCGTACCCCCTGCAAACCTACGAGGGTACCGTTGGGGGCCGTATCGTCTATCTCCATGGCGCCGTTGATGGTGGCGGCGTAAGCATCTTCCCTGGCGGATAGCCAGTAAGGATATACCGTATCCGGGCCGGTGGTGGGATTACCGCTATCCGGGAAGGGATCGGCGGTTGCTTTAAAGGTGAGGTCCCATACCATTTGATCGTTATAGCTGCCCAGCTGCAGGGATGCTGCAAAATCCGTGAGGGAGGGATCCCAGGGGATATCACCCGATTGCAGATCTTCAAATTCAAAGGTGAAAGAAGGGGGCGCAAAAGGGCCTCCCTGGGTAACGGTATAGGTTAATAACAGGCGGTTCTGGACCCAGCTGGCTGCTTTCCATTCCGGCGCATTGGTATCCCATAATAACCCGGTCACCTGGTTGCCGGAGGTTTGGTAGGCAACGCCGGCATTTAATGCCACGGCGCAGTTAAATTGCGCGCGGGCGCTGGCATTCACAGAGCAGGGATCCAGCTGATCGCCAATAACGCCATGCGCGCCGAGGCCGTTATTATAAAAATGAAGCTTGCCGCCGCCATGGGCGCCGTTCCAGGTGAGGGTATCCTCATGATCATCAAACCGCCAGGCATTACGGGGAATGGGCAGTTGATCTATAAAAAGCTGGTGGTTGTGAGGTTGCGCAGGGTCGGGGCGCAGTAAGATCACCCTGGTGGGGATGGCCTTATCCGTATTATTGAAGGTATTCATCCTGGAGATCACAAAATCCAGGGCGGTAGCCTGTTTCAATGCATTTGAGGGCCGGCGTTTCTGCCGCGTGTTGGTAAGCGGTTTCATGGAAAATGTATTTATGGGTGAAACGATGCGTGGCTAAATTACGGAGGTCTGTAAAGCATGGGCGCAGCAAGGACATTAGCGGGATGCTGATGGGTATAAAAGGTTAGGTTTATGGTAGGAATGGTAAATAAGCTATTATGGATAACAAAGAATGAATATAAATACTATATTTGCCACCTCACAAAATCTCTCCTTATGCCTTCAGACGTTACTATTCGGAAAGTAAAACTTACGCTGCAACAGACCGGGTTGGCAGTGCCATTTGCTACGGAGCCATTATTGACCGTAGGACCTCCTGAGGAAGAACCAGGAAACACTTATACGCTGCAATTAGGCTTGTATGTGCCGGATCCGGCCATCCCTCGCCTGAACTTTGTAGATTTCAGCACAGTGAGCTCCATTGACACAGAGGCGGGCACATTGCTGGCCAGGGAAGCTACCGTAGAATATGTCTTCGACGGTACGCCGGCCACCACGTTCTCCTTCTGGACGCTGGAAGTGGAGTATACTGTAAACAGCAATCCAGCACAGGCTATTTTTTCACATTTCACGCAAGTAAATCCTGACGGGGGTCTGGGCGAAACATCCCGGGGTACCGTTACCACTGTAAAGAGAGGCGGTTAATGCACTTTTATTCATGAGGATCTACAGAACTGTAACCATCGCACTGCTTTTTTTTTTGATCAACCATCAGCTGCGGGGGCAATCTGCGCAGTTGAAGAATGTAGTTGATAATCAAATCAGGCATTATTGCAGTATATGCATCAACCGGCCGGGGGACACGGCCAGGGTACTTATCGCCAAACAATTGATGGAGCCCTCCTGGCGGGTAAACTTCCATAACAGCCATGTATCGCAGGCGGAAAAAGACCTGGATGCCGCATATGATTATATCCTTCAGACCATGGAGGATATAGATAATGATACGAGCCATCCGATCTACGCTGCCGCGCTTTTCATGAAGTCAGGGATCCAGTACAAAAAAGACCTGCTGGAAGAGGCCCTTCGCGGCTATCAGTATCTTATTGGCCACAAAGGACTGGACAGTATACTACAGGCGAACAGTTATATTAACATTGCGGAGATCTACAACCGGCAGGAGAAATATCCCCTGTCCCTACAGTACTATGACACCTGGGAACGGAAGTTTGGTCCGCAGGTAGATACCTTTACGCTTAAAAGTGTGTATCATAATAAAGCCCTCTGTTTCTTTTACCTGAAAAGGTTTGATGAAGCAGAGGGTTATTTTATGCGCAGCATGCGCATAGAGGAACGGCTGGGGGATACTACGGGCCTGGCCATATCGAGCATGGATATAGCCAATCTGTACTACGAACAATATATGGACGCCAAGGCCATCCCGCTGTTTGAAAAAGGCCTGGCGCTGGCCAAGCGCGCGGGCGATATGGAGGTATTGCGGAATGCCTACAAGAACATGGCTGTGGTGGAACAGAACCGTAAACGCTACAATGAAGCACTGGAATACCGCCGCCAGTTTGAGATGATACAGGATAGTATCTGGAACCGTGATCATGTATGGGAACTGGCGCGGCAGGAAAGAAAACTGGCCTTGCAGAAAAGAGAGCATACCATCCGCGTGCTGGACTGGCAAAGGAACTCGTTGTTGATTGCGGTAATGGCCATTCTGCTGATGGCTTGTGGTATATGGCTGGCGTACCGCGCACAGATCCGCAGTAAACGGATCATTGCCAAACAGAAAGAAGAACTGGATATACTGAACCAGACCAAAGACCGCCTTTTTTCTATTGTAGCACATGACCTGCGCTCGCCGGTATACCGGCTTAAAGCCAACCTGACCAGGCTGCGTAAGGCCATCTGGCAGCAGGAACTGACCAAGGCGGCGGAACTGGCTGCCAGTAATGAAAAGATAGCCGGCAGCACCTATGTGATGATGGATAACCTGTTGCATTGGGCGCTGAGCCAGACGGGGCAGCTTTATTTCCGCCCGGAAAAACTGCACCTGCGTACGGTTATCAATATGATCTGCCATGATCTGATCCCTTTGGCGAATGATAAACAGGTAACCATTCACCAGGTAATAGCAGAAGAAGTTACCTTTGCAGCCGATCTGCATTCGTTTAAGATCATTGTGCGCAATCTTATGGACAACGCTATCAAATATACGCCCGCCGGTGGCGACATCACCATCTCTGCCTGCCTGGCGGAAAAGGATGAATGCCATATCCAGATCAGGGATACCGGGGTAGGTATGGATGAGGAAGCGTTGCAGGCCCTGTTTGACCCGGAACGTAAAAAGATACGGCAGGATACACAGGGGCATGAGGGCACCGGCCTGGGATTATGGCTTTGTAAGACCATGACGGAGAAGAACAATGGCCGTTTAACCGTTACCAGCGAGGTTGGGAAAGGCACTACCTTTACTATCTGTTTACCTGTAAATGCATAAAAACTATGAATGCTGTGAAAGTAATGATCGTCGAAGATGATCCCTATGAAGCGGAACTGCTCCAGGGCATGTTGAATGATCATGGCTACCACATCACCGGCACGGCAGATAACCTGCCGGAAGCGTTGCGGTTGTTCTATACCAAACCGCCGGATATTGTTATCATAGATGTATACTTACACGGTAAGCGGGACGGCGTAGTATTTGCCACCCAGGTAAGCGAAAGCGGGGAGGCGCAAAAGCCTTTTATTTTCCTTACCAGCTCTGTGGACCGGGAAACATTTGAGGCGGCCCGGCTTACCTCGCCCTTCAGCTACCTGATGAAACCCTTTAATGAGCCGGAACTGCAATATGCTATAGAGCTGGCCATTGAGAAGTTTGCGGAGCGGTTTGCCGGGGCAACCGCGGGCGCTTTTTCCGCTGCGGAAGGGCAGGGGGTGATGCTGAATGATTTCTTTTTTGTAAAAAGCGGTCATACCCTGGCCAAGATCCAGCTGGATGATATCCTTTATATTGAAGTAGAAGGTAAATACAGTAAGATCATATGCACCAAGGAGAAATACCTGGTGCAGCAACCGCTGAAGGTGTTGCTGGAGCGCCTGCCGGTGAACCAGTTCATACGGGTGCACCGTAACCATATGGTGAACATCCGCAGCGTATCAAAACTTAACCTGCAGGAGAATGAGGTGGTGCTTTCCAATGGCACTTCCATTATATGCAGCCGCAGGTATATTGATGACTTCCTGCATTTGTTTGATGTGTTGAAATAATATTCCCCACTCCCTATTGGCATAAACGCCGGCCTTCAGCGGCATAGTTATTGGATAAGTATATATTTGGTACGCCGGCTGAAAACCGGAAATTCCTTAACTTAAAGGAAATTACCCCATGCCCAAATGGTTACGTATAGTTATCAGGATAGGCGCCGTGCTTTTGGGATGTTTCATCTTATTATGGCTGGTTTTGGCCCTATACATCCATCTGAACCGGCAATCCTTCCTTAAACAGCTTACCGGGCGGCTGAACCAGGGCCTGAATGGCACGCTTACGATTGGGGATATATCGCCCTCCCTGTTGCGTAGTTTCCCCCATATGTCCATGGCACTTGACAAGGTGGAACTGCAGGATAGCCTGTGCGCGCAGCACCATCACCCCCTGCTTTCCGTTAAGCGTATATTCGTTAAAGTGAATACTTTTTCCGTGTTCCGCCGCCGCCTGGATATCAGGGAGATAACGATGGAAGATGGGACCATTTATTTATATACTAACGAACAGGGGTACACGAATACGCATGTATTTGCCTCCCGCAAGGAAAAAACTACTGGCAACGGCTCCGGGAAGGACGCCGCTATTGCCAGCCTGGAACTGCATAATATGCTGTTCGTAGTAGATAACCAGCAGAAAAACAAGCTGTTCCAAGTGAACATCTACACCCTGCGGGGCAGTATGGCTGCTATGGATAGCGCCTGGCGCTTTAAGATCCGCACGCGTGCGCAGGTGAACAGTTTTTCCTTTAATACGGAGCGGGGTAGTTATCTTAAAGACAGGATACTGGAGACCAGCTTAGAGATAAATGTGAACCGGGCTACGAAAACATTAACAATACCAGCGCAACGGATAGATATTAATCAGCAACCGGTAAAGGTGGGCGCTGTTTTCACTTTTGGCGAAAAGCCCGTCAGCTATACCATTACCATTGCCGCTGCGGGCATGCCTTACCATACCGCCACAGGCCTGTTGCTGCCGCATCTTACCCAGAAACTGGACAGCATACAGCTGGAAAAGCCGCTGGATGTCGATGCGCGTATAAAAGGCTATATGCGTGAGCATGATACGCCGGATATACGGGTGAACTGGAAGACGGCCAATAATGTACTGGTTACCAAAGCCGGCGAATGGAGTGATTGCAGCTTTAGTGGAAATTTCCGGAATGAGGCCCAGCCCGGGTTGGGACATAATGATGAAAATTCTGCTGTGACGTTTTATGGATTCAAAGCCAAATGGTGGGGCATTCCACTCAGCGCAGATACTTTACGCATATTGAACCTGAAACGCCCGGAATTAATGGGACGTTTTAAATCTGAGTTTCCGCTGATGGATCTGAATGATCTGGCCAGCGAGACCTTTGCATTTACAAAAGGGATGGCCAGCGCAGACCTGTACTATAAAGGCAGCGTACTGGCCGGGGATACGGCGCCTACTTTCCTTAAAGGCGCTATCCATCTCTCCAACGGGGCGCTAAGCTACCTGCCCCGGGACCTGCAGTTCCATGATTGTAATGCGGTGATAGAGTTCACGGGGCAGGATATGTACTTCCGTAATGTGAAGGCGCAAAGCGCTAAAAGCGCTATACAGATGGATGGCAGCGTACGTAACCTGCTGGCTTTGTATTTCAGCGCGCCGGAAAAGATACTGGTAGACTGGAACATACGCAGCCCGCAGCTGGACCTGGACGAGTTCCGGTTTTTCCTGGCGCCGCGTAAAAAGCAGGCGCACAAGGGCGGCGGCAGCAGCCTTTCACGCAAGGCCAGCCGGATGGCGCGTCAGCTGGATGTAGTGCTGGACGCCTGTAATGTAAACATGCGCGTGCAGCTGGACCAGCTGAACTATCGCCGTTTTAATGCCCAACGTGTAGTGGCTGACCTGCGCCTTACCCAAACGGATATCCTGCTGCAACAGATCTCCCTGGCGCATGCCGGTGGCAGCCTGATGATGCGGGGCGCTATCCATCAACAGGGAAATAATAACCGCTTTAAGCTGAATACGGATATACGGAATGTCCATATTGATCAGTTGTTCTATGCCTTTGATAATTTTGGGATGCAATCCCTTACTTCCAAGAATCTGAAAGGGATACTTTCCGCCCGGGCAGACATCACCGGTAACCTGTATGATAAAGGCAAGATAACGCCCCGTTCCCTGTACGGCACCCTTAGCTTTGACCTGCGGCAAGGGGCGCTGGTGCATTTTGAGCCGCTGGAAAATATTGGCAATTTCTTTTTCCGTAAGCGGAATTTGTCGAATATCACGTTTGATAATTTGCAGAATACGCTGCAGCTGCAGGGGAATAAGATCATTATACCGCCCATGCAGATAGCCTCCAGCGCGTTGAATATGGATGTTACGGGGGTGTATGGGATGCCCACCGGTACGGATATATATTTGGATGTACCGTTAAGGAATCCGAAGAAGGAGAAGAAGAATAAGGGGATTGTGCTGCATTTGAGGGCGACGGATGATAATAAGGAGGGGAAGGTGAAGATAAAATTGGGGCGGAAGAAGGAGGTGGATTCGTTGCCGACGATGACGGAGCAGTGAGGGGGTGGTTTTGACACTGGTGTTATCAGTTTGTTCATTGTTGCCAACCACAACAAAGAAATAGGGTAAAAGCAGGTTGTTCAATGCAAAAAATATCTATTTTTAGCTTAAGATGTCAAATTCAATTAATTACATATCCATCACCAACTTCAAATCTATTCAGCACCTGGAGCTATCGGGTTTTAAGCGTATTAACTTATTTATAGGACGCCCTAATGTGGGGAAATCGAATATCATTGAAGCGCTGTCTTTATTTTCGATTCCCCACCTGAGAGAAAACGCATCCAGGAAATTAAGCACTTTGGTTCGTTTGGAAAATGAGCCGGAGCTGTTTTATAATGGTAATGCAGCAACGGATGCAGTCATTAGTACGAATGAGGGGTCGGTAAAATTGAATTATCATCCTAAGGAGGGTTTAAAGATCTCGGTTGATCTTTTTGGTGAAGTTTATAGTTTTCAAGTTGATGAAAAGTTAATGGTCAAAAGTGGGTTGAGAACCAAATCGTTTGAATCTCCGATCAAACGGTATACTTATAAATCCGATGTTCCTTATAAAAAAGGGCATGCCAAATATCTTATTCCTCCTTTTGGCCCGAATCTGCTGTCTATCATCGAACAATATGGCGCGCTCAGGAATGAGGTAACCGATCTATTCAGGGAGTATGGACTTGATATTGCTTTTGATAAAAGCAGTCAGACCATTAAAGTTATTCAGTCCAATGATAAAGATGGCATCTTCCTGATCCCTTACAGTTCGATTGCGGATACACTACAACGCATCATTTTCTATAAGACAGCGGTAGCATCAAATAATGACAGTGTTTTATTGTTTGAAGAGCCGGAGGCGCATTCGTTTCCTCCCTATATGGCGCATCTTACACAGGAAATGATACATAAGCAGGATAATCAATACTTTATTGCGACTCATAGTCCATTTATATTGAATGACCTGTTGGAGAACAGCCGGAGTGAACTGGCTGTTTTTATTGTTCATTATGAATATCATGAGACGAAGGTTAAACAGCTTTCAGATCAGGATTTGCATGATGTATTGCAAAATGGTATGGATTTGTTTACTAATAGTGAAAGTTTTATTTGATGGATGAAGCAGTTATCCCCGAATGTTTTGTAGATACCAATCTTATTGAAACTCTGGTCCCTCCGGTAACACGTTATAATCATCAGAAAGGCTGCGGGACAGTTACTATGAAGATGAAAAAGGCCTTTGGCGACCGGTTTGCATTGGGCATTATTGATAAAGATAAACTTGAAGTAGATTATCTCAAGGAGTTTATTATTGTTTGCGAAACGGTGTCATTAATACTTCACCGGCATAGGGACGCTGCAAAACATCATTACATCATCCAAATTAGCCCAGCTATGGAGCGTTTTATTATGGATGGCGCCGCCGCTGTGAATATTTCATTATCTGATTTTGAGTTACCAATGACATTGGAACCATTTAAGAAAGTATCGAAATCTGTACTTACCAAAGATGATGACCGGTTTAAGCGGCTATTTAGGGCGATGTACCAAGCGGGAGCGGAGGATATGGTGAGGCTGGCGAGATGGGTTGAGTATTTAAAAGAAAACAGATATGAGGCTGATTTAGATGTACTAAAGTCTCTTTGAATTTTAGTTCGTGATAATTTATATATGAAACAAGGCTTGTTTTTACATAGTACGGATCTTTTGGATGATAGCTTTTTTGAGAAGGCCGTAATATTTATTGCGGAGTATAATGAAAAAGGGGCGATGGGGTTTGTGGTGAATAGACTATTCCCGCGGAGGCTGAATGAGTTGGAGGAGTTTAAACAGGTGGGGCCTTTTCCGGTGTATGTTGGCGGACCGGTGGACCAGGAGCATATTTATTTTGTGCACCGGCGGCCGGATGTGATAGCGGGAGGTAGCCTGGTGGCGGGCGATGTTTTTTTGGGTGGGGATTTTAAGGATGTGGTGCGGGGGATCAGGAACGGGGTGATTGGCGAGGAAGATGTGAAGGTGTTTATTGGGTATTGTGGCTGGGATGGAGTGGAGTTGGAGGAGGAAGTGGAAGAAGGGAGTTGGGAGGTAATGGAGAAGGCGGAGGTGTTTGGGGATTTTTTTTAAACAAGTAATATCAAGATATGGGCGGCTACGCCAATAATATGTTAAAGTGATCTACCATTAAAAATCCAATAGTCAATATCGGATATCTTAGTAAAGAAACCTATTTCCTTTACTATGATGAAAATGTACAACGTAGCTTTACTAGGATTTATTATCCTTTGCAGCGCATGCAAAAAAGACCCATTAGCGAATATTGACAAAGATGCGCTGTTTGGAACGCCCACGTCCGGAGAGTTGGAAGCGATACAAACAAGCTGGGAGAAAAGGGATCTGAACCCAGTGGACATTAAAGTTGAAAAAACATATCCGGCGCATGCCAACGTTCTTCTTAAGATCATTTCATTCCGCTCAGCTGGTTATAAACAATATGCAGGCGTATTGATACCCTTTACTACAAAGCCTTTGCCTGTTAGGATGTATGTAACAGGATTTTCGCTGAAAGATGCTACCAGTGAACATAATATCAAAATAGGCACTGATAGTCTACGGTTTGTATATATGCTTCCTGCATTAAAAGGCCAATCCCTGCGTTTAACTGTTGATGGTATACTGTATGAGACGCCCGTTTCAGAAGGGACAAGAAATGACGCCTTTGATGGCGCCGCGGATGATGCTATTGCAAGCCTGAATGCGGTGGTTAGTACATGTGAGGAAGCTGATGGTTCAAAAGTGATGATACAGGGCGGAAGCAGAGGGGGAACAGTGGCATTATTAATGGCGGAGCGGGATAAAAGGGTAAAATTGGCGGAGGCGATCGCTTTTCCCTCGGATCTGCTCTCATTAACAGCAACACATCAAAATGACCCGACGTACAAATTTCAGTTCCTGGATGACTTGATCAGCGGAAAGGCTACCCTGAAAGAAACCAGGTTAAAACTAATTGCCAGCTCTCCATTATATTTTTGCAAGCAGCTTCCTAAAACGCAGGTGCATTTTGGCGATAAAGATGTTATTACACCCAAAGAGCAGGGGGAGCGGTTATTTGATGCAATGAAGGCAGCAGGCAGGGAGGCTGATATGGAGTTGTTTATATATAGTGGCCGGAGCCATGAGGATATAGGGAACGATAATACTGAAATGCAGGAACGGATCGAAGGGTTCTTTAAGCAGATCTATGCTCCGTGATGATGATTGCGGCGCATTTCATAATCGAACAGCCATTGTCCGTTTCCGAACAAACAAGGTTTTCATGAGATAGCTATCCCGCTGTAAATCAATATATATGTTTGTCCGGCATTCGCTTTGCGCAAGCTGCTGCTGTAAATCCAAACCGTATGATAAGGAACTTCTTTAAAGTAGCTTACCGTAATCTTCTCCGCAATAAGGGCTTTTCCGCCATCAATATTACGGGATTGGCCATTGGTATGGCTGCCGCGGTACTTATTTTGTTGTGGATTCAAAATGAGGTAAGCTATGACGGGTTCCATAAAAACAAGGACAGGATCTATGAGACATGGAACCGGGTGCCATTTGATGGTAAGATCACGTGCTGGAATACGGTATCTGCCCCAACAGCCCGCGCCATAGAAAAAGATCTGCCTGAGGTAGAGCGTGCGGTGAGGGTACATTCGAGTGAAAGTTTCCTGCTTACTGTTGGCGATAAAAAAATACTGCAATCGGGGATCATGGTAGATACTGGTTTCCTGCAGTTATTCAGTTTCCCGATGCTGGAAGGTAACCCGCTTACAGCACTGAAAGAAAGATACTCCGTAGTGCTTACTGAAAAAACCGCTAAAAGCTTATTTGGCGGTGAAGATGCATTGGGGAAGATCATAAAGATAGGAGAGAATGAAAGTTTTACGGTGACTGGGGTTTTAAAGGATCTGCCTAACAATACAAGGTTTGATTTTGATTGCTTATTGCCCTGGGCGAATGTACAATACGCGGAAGGGCAGGACTATGGCTGGAGTGATAACAGTACTGCTACTTATGTATTGCTGAAGCCTAATGCAAGCCTGGCATCCATCGCGCCCAAAATAAAGGTGTTGAGACAGCATTACAGTGATGAGGCAAAGGAAATGAAATGGGAGCTGTTTCTGTACCCGATCAGCCGCTGGCGTTTATATTCGAGCTTTAGTGATGGTGTGGAAGATAATGGTGGCCGTATCATGTTCGTAAAGCTGTTTGGCATTATAGCGGGTTTTATATTGCTGATCGCATGCATCAATTTTATGAACCTGAGCACCGCGCGGAGTGAAAAAAGGGCCAAGGAAGTGGGGATACGGAAAGTGGTGGGTGCGCAAAAAAGCTCGCTTATTAACCAGTTTATAGGGGAGTCTGTTTTTCTTGCCCTGCTGGCAGGTGTTGCGGCCATTATCATTGTGCTGATATGCCTTCCCAGCTATAACGTGCTGACGGATAAAAAGCTGTTCATAGACTTTAAGAATATCTATACCTGGATGGCATTTACCGGGTTTATCCTGTTTACGGGACTGCTGGCAGGCAGTTATCCCGCGTTTTTCCTTTCTTCTTTCCAGCCGGTTAAGGTATTAAAGGGCACCTATAAAAGGGAGCATGCATTGGTAACGCCCAGGAAAGTGCTGGTGGTGTTACAATTTACATTTGCCATCATCCTTATCATCTGTACCATTGTTGTAAAACAGCAAATAGATTATGCCCGGGACCGGGATACTGGTTATAATAAGGATAACCTGGTGTACCATTTTATGACGGGTGATATATCAAAGAACTATGCCCTGATCAGGAATGAATTGCTTAGTTCAGGTATCGCTAAATCAGTGACAAAAACAAACTCTCCGCTCACTGAGCGGTGGAGTAATGGGTGGGGACAGGACTGGGAAGGGAAGGATCCTAATGATAAAACCTCTTTTGACCGGTATCTGGCGGATGAGGGCCTGGGTGCTACTGCGGGGTTGCAATTTGTGGCGGGCCGTGATTTTGATCTGAAACGATTTCCCACGGATTCAACGGGGCTGATCGTCAATGAATCGGCGTTGAAAGTACTGAAATTCAAAGACCCTATTGGTAAAAGAGTGAGTGATCTTGGGATCGACTGGCATATTGTAGGGGTGATCAAGGACTTTATCCTGACCAGCCCTTATGAGCCCATTAACCCGATATTGATATGCGGGGCCAAGAGCCAGTTCATGACGTTCAATGTGGTGCAGATAAAGCTGAACGGGAGCAACGGGACGGCAAAGAACCTGGACAGGATGGCGGCTATTTTCAAGAAATATAATCCTGATTATCCTTTTGATGCAAAATTTGTGGATGAGGCGTATGCCAAAAAGTTTGAGAATGAAAAAAGCCAGGGCAAGCTGGCGGGGTTGTTTGCCTGCCTGACGATATTTATTTCATGCCTTGGCTTGTTTGGGCTGGCCACGTATATGGCGGAGAACAGGATCAAGGAAATTGGGGTGCGTAAAATACTGGGCGCCTCTGTAAGCAGTATTACGGCGTTGTTGTCCAAAGATTTTGTGAAGCTGGTGATAGTGTCGTTTTTGATAGCCACGCCGCTTGCCTGGTGGGGTATGCATAGCTGGCTGCAGAGTTATAGTTATAGGGTAGGGATACAGTGGTGGGTGTTTGCGCTGGCGGGGATGTTGTCGGTGGTGATCGCATTGCTGACGGTGAGTTATCAATCGATCAAGGCGGCGATAGCGGACCCGGTGAAGAGTTTGCGGGCGGAGTAGGCCGTTGCAGGGAAGATGATGCAATTTTGCTGCCCGGAAACGTTTGTTACTGACAGTCCGGGAACTAATCCCTGCAGGCATCGATCAAAAATGATTGGTTAACTTTTTGGGCGATTCGAAGCGATTTCATAATTTAGATGCTGATAACCAGATGATTATCAATATTGAATTGATAATCTTAATCCCAAGATAAACCAACGACAATTAAACTAACCTTCTTACAATCAATCAGTTTCATATGGCTGATTTGGTGTTTTATTAATAAAATATGACAATGGCTGAACTAATTTCAATTCCAATTTGTATATATTTGTAACGCCAACTAATTAGTTAGCAATTTGTTAACGTGAGAGCAGGCCTGCTAATAGGCTCAGTTTTAGCAAACTTTGAATTAATAGGATTTCGTAATTACAATATTATGAGTCAAAAAATACAATCAGGATTGCGGTGTGCGAATGCGGCCAGCAATCATCACAGTGCTTTGGTCAGGGATATGCGGACTATTTTTAGCAAGCAACAACCTGCGGCGCCGGCGCCATTGACCAAGTTAGACATTATGAAGGAGATGGTGAAAGTAAACTCGAAAACGGGCTGGATATTAGGCGCCCAGGTAGGTGGATTTGAGTACGAGATAGCACATTGTTCTGAAGCAGGAAAACGTTATTTGGAAAGCATCAAACACAGGGATTTTGCGGAAGTTCTACACGAATTACACCTGGAACGGGAGGAATTAAGCCAGCAGGCAGCGCTTCTCTGACAATATGTTTATCTGTTGTTTTATTTCTCTGATCTTTTGCTCAAGCCGGTTTTTATTATGGAGGGTGGACAGCAGGTTAGCTTCCGTCTGATGTTTAGCCAGCTCTGTTTCTAATTGTTCTATTTTCCGGTTTATATACGCGCATAAAATTGCCCTGTTAACAGACCCCTTACCTGTATCAAACGCTCCTGACCATGGAAAGCCATTTCCCGGAGCGTTCCAAAAATCTTCCCCACTTTTAATGATGTTACCATTGGTACAGATGATATTTTTGGCGGCTAACAATTCATGAATAGGCATAGAAGGAATACCATGTTGTTCCAAGAGCTTATTATACCTATCAAGAGAGGGGATGCCTATTGCTTTAGAGAGTTTGTTGTTCACTATTGAAAAGCCCAGTTTGCCCCATGTGCTATAGCCATTAAATAATGGTTCATATTCACCGCCAATGGCATTACAGGTTAACTGACCAAAATTTTCCTTTTCAGCAGCTAATATTTGTTCAATCAATACCAGGGTTCCTGTTCCTGCTCTCTGCTTCTTTAATTTAAAGGAGATATTCATGATGGTTTGGGCATTATAGTCGATAATGCGCGTCAACTCCAGACCTTCATGCATTATCAGGATATGCGCCTCGAAGGGATTCGGGGTACTGATTAAAACGCCCTCGCCCTCCGCCAATTCATCATAGGTATACACAGCATATACACCTGTTAAAGCGATGACGGCTTTGAAGTCATGTCCGGTGAGCTGCTTAAACGTGGTTTCATCCTTGCAATTCGTAAGATCCAGTTGAATAGCCATTTAGTTGATTGTTTTGGGCGCTGTGATCGCATTGTAACTATACGGGGGCTTATTCGTTTTAGGAATAAGCCGTTTTGACGGGAACAGTATGCTAATGATGGCATGATCGCTTTCCGGGGTGCAGTTTGGTGCAGCCAGTTGGCGTTATGCCGGTGTTTAAGTCCGTTGGGGATGGTTTAATTTTCTTTGCTTGCTATGTTTTGGTTGACAACCGGTTTACACCCCGGTTGATAAGTGTTTACGTGGAAAGCTCATTTATGACAATCGATTTATACGTTGGTTATTGATCTCAGCCATTTTGCACCCGGCTGCCAGGTGTTTGATCTGCAGTAATAGGAGCAGATCAATATTTAGTCCAAGCCGTGGCTTCAATGACACATTGTCGTGCAATCGTTTGAATTGCTGACAGGAGGCAGGCAGTTTTGGCTGGGAGCTTTACCCGGATAAACGTATTATTTTGTAATTTCGCCGGCAATTGCCCAAAAAACGATTAACGGATGCAGAAAGTATTGGTGATCATGCTGTTGCTGGCGGTTTTTGCCTGCAAAAAGGAACAGGAAAGCACCCCGTACAGGAATTTTTATGGTAAATGGATCTATGTAACGGCGGTAGCGAAGCAGTATACGGTATCACAGGGGGATACTAATTACTACCGGATAGATACCCTGCATTATGGCGGCGGGGATCATATAGATTTTACGCAGGCTGGGGTAGCGTATGCGTTTTCAGCTGCCACGCAGCGGACGGATAGCCTGCGTTATGAGGAGATAACGCCGGTGTTTTTTAAGCTGGATTCGATGCTGTGTGAAGCCACGCATATCTCTGATACGGCGCTGGAGTTTAACAGCCTGGATTTTTCTTATGATGAAACGCCGTTGGTGAAGATATCGCAGACTTTTTACTCGTTGAGGAAGTAGGGGAGCGGTGTTTCAGGAAGGGAAATTGATATTCCCAGCGTCAGGTGTCGGATATTGTTAGTGTAGTATAATAAAGAACCGTCCCGTGACCGGGACGGTTGTTACGGTAACTGTTCCGTCTATTTGCTCTTCGGTTCCGGCTGGATAACCAGCACCTGTATTCACGTTATAGAAAGAGAATTTGAGTCTTTGTAAAATCAGATCAAAATACATTATCTCTAAAGGTGTCAACATCGTGCCAGTGCATCATTGTCCGCAAGCCTGCGGCTATCCTGGCTGTATGATATCGCCGTCTAACCGTTCCGTATCTCCACACATACCTTTCCCGCAAACACGTTCACACCTGTTAACAGCCGCGTGCATCAAATAAATCAGGATAATAAATAGCCTTACCGTTAACTGGTTATAACAGTGCCTGTGGAACTTTGCCGATATGGATATTGTTATTGTTTATTAGGGTACAGAACCGGATAGTTTTTTTACTGGTGAACAAATCAGTAATAAGCCACAATTCGGGCCAACATAGCCATGCTATTGTTGCCATTCAGCATTGACAATAGCTTTTATCAAAGGTTTTTCCTCTGGATTAACAATATTGGGGCAAAGAAAGTTTAAATAATTAAGCCTCCCCCCGTAAAGTCATTTCAATTTGTTCCTTTACATCTACGCTGAAACCTTCCAGCTCGATCTTGGGATGCTGGTCCAGGTTAATGCGGATCTTGCCGTTCTCCCGCAGCAGGGTATCCTGCAGGGGCTCCAGTAGCGCGTACAAAAGGGTCTTACCAGTCTGTGCTAATTGATTAAGCAGTGCATCCTCCAGTTGCAGGAATTCTCGGTTCTTGTAGGAATAGCTAATCTGTATCATATAAAATATTGCTTTTCAAAGGATAGTTTTAATGCCGGGACATACTATAGTAATTTTGTAAAAGTATGAAAAGTATTTATATAATAAAATATAAACACGTTATCCACAGCAAAAAATTATCCACATAAGATAATGGTCATTAATCTCTTAGGAAGTTGGCAACGGTTATGTCCGGAAGGAGCGTAAAGTTAAGGGATCGTTTTTTCTTAACCTAAAACGATTATCTTGCTTTGTAAAAAATTTTAACGCTAGCAAAATGCAACCATTACGTTACAACTTACTCTTCTGCTTATGCCTGCTGTACATTTCTGTGCAGGCACAGCCTGGAAAATCAACCAAATGGAGCCGCGACGGGCAGGCGATCTATAATGTGGAAAGCAATGCCATCATGGCCACCGGCCTCAAAGACGGACAACCACAGGTAAAGGTGCCTGCTGCCCAGTTAACCCCTGCCGGCATGAGCAGCCCTCTGCAGGTAAAGGATTTTAGTTTTTCTACCGATGAGCGTCAATTGCTCATCTATACCAATTCCAAGCGGGTATGGCGCTACCAGACCCGGGGCGATTACTGGGTACTGGATATGGGCACCCACCAGCTGAAACAGCTGGGTAAGGACCTGCCGGCCTCTTCGCTGATGTTTGCCAAATTCTCGCCAGATGCGTCTAAGGTAGCGTATGTAAGCGGCCATAACCTGTATGTGGAGGACCTGGCGAGCGGCGCTGTAAAACCGCTGACCAAAGACGGTACCCGCCGTTTTATCAATGGTACTTTTGACTGGGCCTATGAAGAGGAATTTGGCTGCCGCGACGGCTTCCGCTGGAGCCCGGATGGTAAGTCCATTGCTTACTGGCAGATAGACGCCACCAAAATCCGCGATTTCCTGATGATGGATAATACAGATTCCATTTACTCCTTTACCGTACCGGTAGAGTACCCTAAAGCGGGCGAAAGCCCTTCTGCCTGCCGGGTAGGCGTTGTGGACATCAATACCGCTGCCACCACCTGGCTGCAGGTTCCGGGCGATGCGCAACAGCACTATATTCCCCGTATGGAGTGGACGCCTGGTAAAAACCAGCTGATCATACAACAGCTGAACCGCAAACAGAACGAAAGCAAACTGTTCCTGTGCGACGGCACTTCCGGCGCAGCCAAACTGCTGTTTGAAGAGGCGGATAAGGCCTGGATAGATGTTAAATCCCGCTGGGATGACGACGATATCAGCGGCTGGGACTGGATCCGCAACGGCGCTGCTTTTGTATGGATGAGCGAAAAAGACGGCTGGCGTCATATGTACAGCATTGATATGAACGGCGGTAAAGCCACCCTGCTAACGCCCGGCGATTATGACGTGATCAACCTGGTGCGGATAGACGAGGCACACCGTAGCGCCTATATCCTGGCTTCTCCTAAAAATGCTACCCAGCAGTACCTGTACAAGGTATCTATGGAGGGCAAGGGACAGCCGGAGCGGATCACCCCGGCAGACCAGCCCGGCGTGCATGAGTATGAGATATCACCAGATGCGCAGTATGCTATCCACCAGTTCTCCAACTATTATTTTTATCCCGCCACGGAGATCGTACATCTGCCGGAGCATAAGAGCAATGCGGGTAATCTGTCTGCCAGCGTAAAAGAAAAGGCCAATTCCAATAAACTGCTGGAGTTCTTTACTGTTACCACCGCTGACGGCGTAAAGATGGATGGCTGGATGCGCAAGCCCAACAATTTTGATTCTACTAAAAAATACCCGGTACTGTTTTACGTATATGGCGAACCGGCAGGCGCTACTGCCCGCGATGAGTTTGGCGCTGGCCGTAATTACCTGTATAATGGCGATCTGGCGGAAGATGGTTATATCTATGTATCCATGGACAACCGTGGTACGCCATTACCCAAAGGGAGCGAGTGGCGTAAGAGCGTTTACCGTAAAGTGGGTGTGGTGAATGCCCGCGACCAGGCACAGGCAGCTACTGCGCTGTTCAAACAACGCGCTTATATGGATACCTCCCGCGTAGCGGTGTGGGGTTGGAGCGGCGGCGGTTCCATGACGCTGAACCTGCTGTTCCAGTACCCGGAGATCTATAAGACCGGTATTGCTATTGCTGCGGTAGGCAACCAGCTTACCTATGATAATATCTACCAGGAGCGTTATATGGGGCTGCCGGAAGAGAATCGCGAAGATTTTGTGAAGGGATCGCCCATTACGTATGCCAAGAACCTGAAAGGAAACCTGCTGTATATACATGGTACCGGCGATGATAACGTGCATTACCAGAATGCAGAGATGCTGCTGAATGAGCTGATCAGGTATAATAAGTATTTTCAGTTTATGGCGTATCCTAACCGTACGCATAGTATCAGCGAGGGTGAAGGTACCAGGGCGCATTTGTCTACTGTTTATACGCATTATCTGCAGCAGTATTGCCCGCCGGGAGCGAGGTGAGTGAATGTGCGGATGAGAGCGGGATGGATTGATTTTTGTGGATGACAGTATCCTTAAAAAGTGTTTTTATGAAAGAAAGAGATGTCCTTATTAAAAACCTGAAAGAGTTGATAAATGGCGGTCATGCACATGCTACTTTTGAGCAGTCTGTGAAGGATCTGCCGGCCAAATTGCAGGGAGAGGTACCGAAGGGTATGCCGTATAGTATCTGGCAGCTGGTAGAGCATATCCGTATTACACAGGAGGATATCCTGGAGTTTTCCAGGGATCCGGAATATGTATCGCCGGAATGGCCGGAAGGGTATTGGCCGAAGGAGCGCGCGCCTAAGGATGCTGCGGCGTGGAAAGAAAGTGTAGCGCAGGTAATTGCGGACCGTAAGGAGTTTATGCAGTTGCTGGAGGCCGAAGATGCGGATCTGTTTACGCCTTTTGCGCATGGTACCGGGCAGAATTTGTTACGGGAGGCGATGCTGATCGCGGATCATAACAGTTATCATGTTGGGGAGATCATTGTGCTGAGGCGGTTGTTGGGAGCGTGGGGTTAATGTACTGATGTGCTGATGTGCTAATGGCTTTGGCCAGATCTGAAGAAATATAAATACGCTACTATGTAAAAGGCGGGCGGCATCTATGCCACCCGCCTTTATACTTTTATAATACGCCTACATTTTACATTAGCACATTAGCATATCAGCACATTGGCACATTAGTTCAGGCTTTCCATACGCAGTCTGCAAACCAGCCTTTGGTATCCTTAAAACAGCCATCCGGGCGGAAGCCTGTCTGCAGGGCTAATTCCTCTGTTTCTTCCAGGCTGTATTTCTGGGAGATCTCCATGTATAATGTTTCGTATTGCTGGAACTGGATGGTTACATCAGCGTGGCCTATATGCACTTCCTGGTCTGCGAGGCTTACGAGATAGCTTTTGCAGGAGCCGGCGCCGGGATCGTATACCGGGTAGTGCTCAAACGCATCGAGATCGAAATCTGCCTGCAGCTCACGGTTGATGCGGGTGAGGAGATTCATGTTAAAGGCGCGGGTAATGCCGGCGGCGTCATTATAGGCGTTGAGGATGATCTGCGGGTGTTTTTTGAGATCGAAACCTATGAGCAGCAGATCACCGGGTTGCATACAGCTGCGCAGCTGACGGCAGAATTTGCGGGCGGCTACGGGCGTAAAGTTGCCGATGTTGGCGCCCATCAACAGCAATGCTTTGGGCCGGCGGCTAAGGGCGGCGGCTTGTTGCAGCATATCAAAATAATCCCCATTGAGGCCATGGAGCTGGAGGCCGGGTAATTTTTCCGGCAGTTCCTTTTCCAGGGAGCTGATCACGTTGGCGGATATATCAATGGGATAATACGTATAGTCTGTGCCTGTTTTGAGCAGCTGCTCTAACAGGTGGATGGATTTGGTAGCATCTCCGGGGCCCAGCTCTATCAGGTCAAACGGGGCTTTAATGCGGGAGGTGATAGCTGCTGCAATATCTGCCGCCTGCTCCGTCATGATCTCCATTTCACAGTTAGTGAGGTAATATTCCTGGCACTGCATGATCTGCTGGAAGAGGCGGTCTCCCGTAGCATCATAGAAATATTTGGACTCCAGGTATTTGGGCGAGGCGGTCAGACCGCGCACCACATCCTGACTAAAGATCTCCAACGGCTCCCTGCTGATCACATGGTCCGTTACGGCTGGAATTACAATGGTGGTATGCATAATCGAATATTTATCATGAATTATTCAGGTACCGTTTGCCCGTAATTAATTATGTTGATACGTTGAGTGTTATTTCATCATTTCGCCAGCCGGATGCCCATGAACTGCCAGCGCAGGCTTGGGTGGAAAAAGTTCCGGTAGGTGATACGGCTATGGCCGGGAGGGGTTACCTCTGAGCCGCCGCGCAGCACCATCTGGCTTACCATGAATTTGCCATTGTATTCGCCAATAGCGCCGGGCGCTTTGGTGAAACCAGGGTAGGGCAGGTAGGCGCTTTCCGTCCATTCCCAGCGCTCGCCCCATGACAGCTGGGGAGCAGCGGCTTCCCATTCGAATTCTGTGGGCAGGCGCATGCCTTTCCAGGCTGCGTAGGCGGTAGCCTCGTAGTAGTTAATATGACAAAGAGGCGCGCCCAGGTCCAGCGGTTGCAGGCCCTGCCAGGTGTAGTGCATCCACTTTCCGTCTACCTGATGCCAATAGAGCGGCGCATGTGTTAATTGCTGTTTTACCCAATCCCAGCCTTCTGCATGCCAGAAGCGGAAATCCTGGTAACCGCCGGCTTCTATAAAGGCCAGGTATTCCGCATTGGTCACCAGGCGGGTGCTGATCTGGTAGGGCTGCAGGTATACACGATGGCGTTGCTGTTCGTTATCAAAACAGAAGCCATCCCCCTCATAACCAATTTCGTAGATCCCTTCCGGTATGGAGAGCATATCCGGTCCTTTATCTGCGCCTACGGTGGCGCCGGTGGCCTTTTCTTCGCAATAGGCGGGGAAGAGCGGATTGTGCCCCAGGATGTATTTGATATCCGTATACAGGAGCTCCTGGTGCTGTTCTTCGTGGTTGAGTCCCAGGACGATGAGCGTTTCCAGCTCCGGGGTGAGGGGTTGATCCAGCAGGTTTTCCATGGCGCGGTCCACATGCTGGCGGTAACGCATTACATCCTCTACCGCGGGGCGGCTCAGGTTACCCCTGTTGGTACGTATCACCCGGGCGCCAACAGATTCATAGTAGCTGTTGAACACAAAATTGTAGTCCGGGTCAAATTCCGTGTAGCCTGGTACGTTAGGCTTCAGGAGAAAGGTCTCGAAGAACCAGGTAGTGTGGCCCAGGTGCCATTTGGGCGGGCTTACATCCACTACAGGTTGTACCACATAGTCTTCCGTTTTCAGGGGTGCGCAAATAGCTTCTGATCGCTGGCGCACGGTGGCATAATTATCTTTCAGGCGCATGTATGTAAAGTTGTTCAAAGAATAATGAAAAGCAATAGTGAACCGTAAAATGTGCATGACAAACCGTGATAAGTACAAGCATTTGGCAGCTTATCCGTGATAAGTACAAGCGGCGGTTCATTGCTGTGCTTTCAGATCTGAGATCCGTTTAATATGCAACGCGCTGGCCTGTTGCCGGCGCATCATAAGTGCATAGGTGTTGTTGAAGCCAATGGGCGGCAGCCATCGGATCCCGTAACGTTGCATAAAGGCATTGCTCACGTGCTCATAGACTTTTTGCTTGTCGCCGATGAGGCTATCCACGGTGGCCTGGTCTGCGGCCAATATCACCAGCAGGCCTGTGCCGGTATACTCCGGGTACAGGTCTATCTGTTTATTCACCAACGCGTCAAAAGCAATCTTGGTGCCACCGAGGCCGGTATGCGTTTCCGCGCGGAGATCCGTATAGCCATCTATCAGCAATTTGTACATATTGGCCAGAATATAGCCATCCCCAAAGATCTTGGAGCCAATACGGATAACGCCCTTATTGCCATTACGGGCAGGCTGCAGCAGGTGCTGCGCAGCCAGGAAATCCTTTGCTACTTTGGCGGGATCCTCTTTCAGGTAGTCCACGCGGTAGTTGAGCTCCGTCATGATACTATCATTAATTGTACCAACCAGCTTATTCAGTGCGGGGGCCAGTTCCGGGTACTGTTCCAGCGTGGCGTTGCGTACAATGGGGGCGGCGTAGTAAGGGGGGAAGATGTGTTTATCATCTTCCAGCACTACGAGGTCAAAGGCGCGTACGCGGCCGTCTGTGCTGCTGCCGCTGATGACATCCAGCTTTTTTTCGTAGGCCGCCTTATACATGATCATGTCGCTGATCACTACGGTACGTAGTTGCAGGCCATATACCTTACGCAGGCCCAGATCACCATCTTTACGGCCCATAAACTCCGGGGTAAAACCTGCAACGAGTTTGGTGCCATAAGCTACGGGCAACAGGTAAAAAGAGGAGAGGACCACCAGCAGTACGGGCAGCACATACAGGACCGTGCGTATACGCCGGAAAGGGATGTGCTGCAATAGGGCCAGCGCGCCATCGAAGATGATGGCCAGTAAGGCGGCGGGAATGGCTCCGGCGAGGATCATGTGGGTATTGTTAAGGGCAATACCGCCAAAGATGAATTCGCCCAGGCCGCCGGCGGCGATATAGGCGGCCAGCGTAGCCACGCCTACATTGATCACCGTAGCGGTGCGGATGCCGGCCAGTAATACGGGCATGGCCAGTGGTAACTGGATCCTGTACAGGAGCTGGCGGCGGCTCATACCCATACCAATGGCGGCATCTACCACGGTGGCGTTCACCTCCTTAATGCCGGTGTAGGTATTGCGGATGATGGGCAGCAGCGCATACAGGAACAGCGCTACAATGGCCGGTTGAGGGCCAATGCCGAGTAACGGTATCATAAATCCCAGCAGGGCTATGCTGGGGATGGTTTGCATAATACCGGCCAGGCCCAGTATGGGGGCGGCCAGTCTTTTGCGGCGGGTGATGAGGATGCCCAGGGGCACGCCTATCAGCACTGCAATCAACAGGGAAATGAATGTAAGGCCGATATGTTGCAGCGTTTGTTCCAGCAATTTGCCGGACTGTTGCTGCACAAAATCAAAAAAGCTTTGTTGCGCTTCCATGGGCGAGGGCGGTTTGCTTGTATACAGTAATGGCGGTCATAAGGCTGCGGCTATCCATTGTAAAGACCTCGGTACGGAAGTCGACAGATATGGCGCCCTCTGTGTGCATGGTCTCCTCCAGCGCATCCCAACAGGAAGTACTGCCTGGTAATACGTGCGGCTGGTAATGGTCCGTATCCGCGGTAGGTGGCAGGTAAGGTTTAATATCTGCCAGGGTAAGCGTTTTCAACTCTAAAGAAAGGCGCTGATCCCTGAAAAAGGCTGTCACAAAATCGTTGGCAGGGCGGAACAATAACTCCGCGGGGGCGCCTATCTGTTGCAGCTTGCCATCATCCATCAAACCAATACGGGTACCCAATTCGAACGCCTCCTGCACATCGTGGGTGACGATGATAACGGTTTTGTGCGCCAGCTCGTCCAGTGTGCGGAACTCTTTCCGTACGCTGGCCCTTGTAACGGGGTCGAGGGCGCCAAAAGGCTCGTCCATCAGCAATACCGGCGGGTCTGCCGCCAGGGCGCGGGCCAGGCCAACGCGCTGTTGCTGGCCGCCGCTTAGCTGGCGGGGATATTTTTGCCGGTATTCTGCCGGGGGCAGGTGCAGCTTTTCCATGAGGACATCTACCCGTTCTGTTATTCGGGTTTTATCCCAGCCCAGGAGGTTGGGCACTACGGCTATATTCTCTGCAACAGTATAATGCGGGAAGAGCCCATTTTCCTGGAGTACGTATCCTATGCCCCGGCGCAGGTCTTCCGGCGACTGGTCCTGGATACGTTTGCCATTTACGAGGATGTTACCTTCCGAGGGCTCTACCAGGCGATTGATCATCCGGAGGGTAGTGGTTTTACCGCTACCGCTGGTGCCTAATAGTACCAGGGTTTCCCCGGGTTGTACCTCCAGGGAAACATCGGACACCGCCGGCCTGTTTTGGCTGAAGTATTTATAAACGTGCTCTAGTTTGATCATGGTTACCTGTTTCGTAATGCCCCGCGTATCGTTTTTTAATTTACAACCATCTGTTTGAATGTGAGGAAAAAATTACCCACATTGTAGGCTTCGCCCGCAATTATCTCATTATCATAGCTTATAGAAAAGATTGTTCAAAGATTCTGCATAGAGCGGGTGGGCAAAGACCATCTCTTTCATTTGCTGGGCGGTAATGCCTCCGGCCATAGCCATTTGCAGCAGCGACATGAGCTCGCCGCCTTCCGGCCCCAGTACCATAGCACCTAAAATCTTGCCCGTATCGTTTGCCACAAGGGCTTTCATAAATCCTTTGGCGGTACCGGTCTCCAGGGCGCGCGCTACGCGGGTCATATCCAGGCGGGCCACGGTATAATCAAGTCCCCGGGCGGTGGCTTCTTTTTCAGACAGCCCAATGCGGCCCAGCTGGGGATCTATGAACATGCAGTAAGGCACCTGGCGGTCCTTTACGGAGGCGGAAGCGCCGGTGAGGTGTTTATATACGATCAGGTGATCGTGCCAGGCGATATGGGTGAATGCGGGACCACCTTTGGCATCGCCCATGGCGTAGATGCCAGGAACGGTAGTTTCCAGGTGATCGTTTACGCGGATGAAACCTTTTTCATCGAGCTCAATGCCTGCTTTGTCCGGCTGCAGGGTGGCTGTTTGCGGTACGCGGCCGGTGGCGATGAGCAGGTGGGAGCCTTCTACGGAATGGGTTTGCCCGTCCTTTTGGATGCTGCATACAATACCCCGGCTCGTTTGGGACACCTGTTTCAGCTGCGTGCCGGTGAAGATGTGAATACCTTCATCCTGCATGATCTTTTGCACGGCTTCCGCCACATCGTCATCTTCATTGTTCAGCAGGCGGGGACCTCTTTCCATGATGGTCACTTCTGCGCCCAGGCGCCGGTACAGCTGACCCAGTTCGAGGGCGATGTAGCTACCGCCGAGGATGAGCAGGTGAGAGGGCAGGGTAGTAAGATCGAGGATGGTGGTGCTGGTGAGCCAGGATACCTCATCGAGCCCGGGTACGGGCGGTATCATGGGCAGGGTACCGATATCCAGGAAGATGTATTCTGCGGATAGTTCTTCCGTGGCGCCTTCGTTCAGTTTAACGGTGAGCGTTTTAGGGCCGGAAAAGACGGCCTCTCCGTGGTAGACGGTAATGTTCTCCGTTTTCTCCAGGCTTTTTTCGATGCCGGAGCGGTAGTCGAGCACTATTTTGTCCTTGCGGGCCACGACGCGCTCCAGATCCACTGACCAGCCATTGACCGTAACGCCCCATTGTTTGCTATTGGCGACCATATGGGCCACCTGGGCGCTGGCTATCATGGTTTTGGTGGGTGTGCACCCGTCATTGATACAGGTGCCGCCTATAAATCTTTTTTCCACCACTGCGGTGGACCATCCGGCGGCGGCCAGTTTCCAGGCTAAAGGGTTTCCGCCTTGTCCTGATCCAACAATGATAGCTTTGTATTGCTGCATATGGGGAGTGTTTTTTTAGCGAAGTTATTCTGTAATGGAGATATCTTCCCTGAAAGTAATATAATACCTGATCTGTGCCGCCTCCGGGGAGGGATGCGGATAATACCAGGCCGCATGCAGGTTGACATGACCATCTACGTTGATGCTGTAGTAAGAGGCTTCGCCTTCCAGGGGGGAAACCGTATGCATGGCAGAAGGCCGCAGTACCTCCCTTTTCACGGTTTCCGGGGGAAAGTAGTGCTGGCGTCCTATTACGATCGTATGCGTGCTTTCTGCAATCACCATATTATGCCAGATTGCCTTCATATGCCATCAATTTATACCATGAACGGCAGCCCAAATATTATACCATGGCAGCCGGCAGGAGTGCGGCCTGCCAAAGCGGCTGCTGTGCTCCACAAGGTAAAAATTGAACAATTGCGCCGGGGTTGCTACCTTTGCGTGCTATGTCCAAAAACACACTTATAGGTATAGGCGCTTCCGTTATTGTTATTGTGAGCGCTTTTCTTCCCTGGCTTACCATTGAAAGCAAGCAGCTGGTATTTACCGGGTTGCAGACCACCGGCTCCAGTTTTGGGGAACCGGGTAAGCTTAATATTGTCCTGGCGCTGATAGCCGCTGTATTGTTTGCGTTACAGAAGGTATGGGCACAGCGATTGAATATCTTTATCACGGCTTTCCTGATGGCGTGGACGTTCAGGAATTTTATCCTGTTTGCCCGTTGTGAGATGGGGGAGTGCCCGGAGAAGGAGATAGGGTTGTATTTGTCGCTGATAGCGGCGGTGGTGGCTTTTTTGAGTGTGTTGGTGAGAAAAAAGAATGGGAAAGTCACCCAATAACTTTACCTACTAAATATACGGCTGCCCATATACCGGCGGTCAATAAGAGATAGCGTACGATCACGGGACGTAATTGTTGCCCGGTGATCTTTGCTTTGACGATGGCAAAGACGGTGGCGCTTAGAAATACCAATAAAAGACTGAGTTGGGCGGCGGCGGTGAAGTTCTCGTTGGCCAGGTAGGGCCAGAAGGGGATGGCGGCGCCCAGCAGAAAGAAAATGCCTGCCGTGATGGCGCTGCGCAGGGCGCGGAGGGGGCTCCAGGCGGTCAGCTGTACTTTTTGCTGTTCTAATGTTTTGGCCCAGCGGGTGGCATCCTGCTCCATTTCGTGGGCGATATGATTGATGGTCTCTTCGTTTATATCCAGGTGTTGTAGTTTATTCCTTTCTTCCGGGGTAATGGTGGCGGCTTCATGTTGCTGATCGCCACGGTTGGCTTGCCAGGCGGCCGCCATGACCAGTATGCCTCCCAATACGGCAATCCATATATTCAAATCATAGAACTGCTGTATGCTTACGTTTAGTTCGTGTATAAGCAGGGTGGTAAAGAATAACATGAATAAGCCATCCGGGAACCCAATGAGCATGTCAGTTTTCCATCCGGAGCTCCGGATGGCGGTGTTATGGCGTAGTTGCATTCGTGGCAAGTTTGAGTAATGAGCTATCAATACGGAATCCAGGTACGTGATTGATATTAGTTCGCATTGTGACTTATGACGGATAATGGGTGAAAAAATTGCCCATATAGGGCAATTAATTTATTGACATCCACAAATGTGTATTACTGTGTTAGTAACTGTTTTCCCGGTGTGGCCACGTTAGCTTTCTTTTCATTCAAAACATCCGCATGCTGCGTACCGCTATTGGCGGCGCTGTTAATCCAGGCTTTTAAGGCTATGCCCGATGATGCTTACACAGTCCTTTACCTGGGCGGCGGTGATGAGCAGCGGCGGCGCAAAACGGATCTTGTCGCCATGGGTGGGTTTGGCCAGCAGTCCCTGTTCTTTAAGCGCCAGGCAAAGTTCCCAGGCAGCTTCCTGGTTGGCATGGCCTATTACAATGGCATTGAGCAACCCTTTACCCCTGATGGTGGCGATATGCGGGGACTGCAGCGCGGCCAGCTCCTGGCGGAACAGTTGTCCCATGGCGGCGGCGTTCTCCGCCATCTTTTCTTCTTTTAGTACGGTGAGCGCCGTCATGGCCACTTTACAGGCCAGGGGATTACCGCCGTAGGTGGAGCCGTGCTCTCCCGGGCGGATGGTAAGCATGATCTCATCGTCCGCCAGTACGGCAGATACCGGGAGGGTACCACCGGAGAGGGCTTTTCCCAGTACGAGGATATCCGGGCGTACTTTTTCCTGGTCGCAGCACAGCATAGCGCCGGTACGGGCAAGGCCGGTCTGGATCTCGTCTGCAATGAACAGCACATTGGCGTCACTGCAATATTGTCTTACTTTGGTAAGGTAGCCATCATCCGGCACCACTACGCCGGCTTCGCCCTGGATGGGCTCTACGAGGAAACCGGCTACGTTCGGGTCCTGCAGGGCTTTTTCCAGCGCGGGAAGGTCGTTGAAGGGGATCACTTCGTAACCGGGCATGTAAGGGCCAAAATCCTTTTTGGCTGCAGGATCGGTGCTGAAGGAGATCACATTCAACGTACGGCCGTGGAAGTTATGTGCGCAGGTGATGATCTTTGCTTTGTTTTCGGGTATGCCTTTGATCATGTAGCCCCAGCGGCGGCAGAGCTTTAGCGCGGTCTCCACGGCTTCTACGCCGGTGTTCATGGGGAGTACCTTATCATACCCGAAAAAGCGGGTGATGAAAGCGGCGTACTCACCCAGGAGATCACTGTGGAAGGCCCTGGAGGTGAGGGTAAGGCGTTGCGCCTGTTCTACCAGGGTGGCGATGATCTTAGGATGGCAGTGCCCCTGATTTACAGCGGAATAGCCGGAGAGGAAGTCGTAATAACGCTTATTATCTACATCCCATACGAAAACGCCTTCGCCGCGGTCGAGGACTACGGGGAGGGGATGATAGTTATGGGCGCCATACTGTTCTTCCAGCGCCAGGTAGTGTTGTGTTCTTTCACTGATTGTAAATGCAGGTACCATACGGGTCAAAGGTAGTTTAAAATGTGCTAATGTGCTGATATGCTAATGTGCTAATGATGCCCGCGCACGGGCAGGGCTTCTGATGTGTGGATGGGCAGATGTGCGGATGTGCAGATGAAATGCAGCGGAGGCGCTGGCGGCCATTAGGTATGGTGACTGTTAGTGCCGGTCTACGACTTGCTGCAGGGCCGGTGCTAACGCGATGGCATGTCCGTGGCCGAAGGTGATCATTACACGGTCATGGTCAGTGAGGGCGTTATCGATCTTTGATAGCAATACGCTGTCCCTCACCATTTTGGAGGCCCGGCCGATGGCACAGAACTGGCAGTCGCCGCCATTTATGTAGTCAAACAGCTCTATTTGTTCGTTGAGGGTTAGTTCGAAAGGATGGCCGGTGTAGTGCTGGTATAGTTGTTTAAAACCGGCGAAGGAGCGTTGGTTTTCAGGCACGGGGAAACCTTCGTCTATAAACCAGTGTTGAATGGCGTTATTATAGATCTCCTCAAAGGGGGCGTTACCGTAGGCGCCACTGAGGTAGGGGATTACCAGGCGCTCCATCAGGTAATAGAGGAGGAGCTGGTCTGCGGGGTACTTGCGGAGGGTGATGGAGAACTCGAGGCTGTCTGTCAGATCGCCGTTCAGCATGCGGATGCCGGCCTGGTTGCTCAGGTATTTTAAAGCGCCGGTTTCGCCTTTGTGGGTGATGCCGTCGTTGAGGGAGTTGAAATGGAGGGTGTCTGGGATCTGTCCGCCTTCATTGAAGGTGAGCTGGGGGTGCAGGTCATTGAACAGGCGGGCTATTTCTCTGAACTGGGGATGGGTGGTATCCCGGTTATGATCGCAGCCTATGAGAACCACGCGTTTAGGGCCGTGGGATACGTCGATGATGTAGGGCGGACGGATGGTGTCCATCATTTTGCCTACGGTTACGTAGTCGATGGTGGTAAAGGGGGCGGGAGGTGGGGTTTCCGGGGTGTGGCAGGCGGTAAAGAGGCCGGCCAGCAGGAGGAAGGCGATTGCCGGATAGGGCAACCATCCACCGGAAAAAATACGGCCATATGAACGACGGGCCGGCAATGCATACAGATATTGAAAGGCTGCCGCCAGACGGGGCAACCTTCCACCGGAAAATTTATGGCGCATGCCTTATCCTTTGAGCTGATTTACCAGTTTTACGTATTCTTCCATGGCCTGTTCCCTGGTCTTTCCCTGTTGGCCGGACCAGGCTTCGTGTTTGGCGCGGTTTACGATATCGAAGGGGTTATCCGGGGGCGGGGTGTTCACATCACCCTCCGTACCCTGCTTGTAGAGGGAGTATAATTGCAGGAGGGTCTCGTTATTTGGCTTCTCCGGGAGGGTTTTGCTGGCAGCTACCGCTGCTTCAAACTGTTGTTGCAGATCCATAACATTGATTTGGCACAAAATATAGTCAAAATTTAAATACCTTTGTATCCGGAAGACAAATGTAAAAGTAGGATGCAGCTAAACTGCATCCTACTTCGCATTATCCGAAAAGAATATATGAAGAATATCAGGAATTTTTGCATCATTGCACATATTGACCACGGCAAGAGCACATTAGCCGACCGTTTACTGGAACTCACCAAGACTATCTCCGACCGGGATATGCAGGCCCAGGTACTGGACGATATGGACCTGGAACGCGAGAAAGGCATCACCATTAAGAGCCATGCTATCCAGATGAACTACTCCCACAATGGAGAGCAATATACCTTTAATCTGATAGACACCCCGGGCCACGTGGATTTCTCCTACGAGGTTTCCCGTGCGCTGGCCGCCTGTGAAGGCGCGCTGCTGCTGGTGGATGCTACCCAGGGCATACAGGCCCAGACGATCTCTAACCTGTACCTGGCCCTGGAGAACGACCTGGAGATCATCCCGGTTATCAATAAAATAGATATGGACGGCGCCATGATCCCGGAGGTAAAAGACCAGATCCTGGAGCTGATCGGCTGTAAAGAAGAGGACATCCTGCTGGCCTCCGGCCGCACCGGCCTGGGCGTGGAAGCCATCCTGGAAGCCATTGTAGCACGCATCCCCGCCCCTAAAGGCGAACCGGACGCGCCGCTGCAGGCATTGATCTTTGACAGCGTATTTAACTCTTTCCGCGGGATTATCGCTTATTTCCGCGTATATAACGGCGCTATTAAAAAAGGCGACAAGGTGAAGTTTGTGAACACCGGCCAGGAGTACTTTGCCGACGAGGTAGGTATTCTGCGGCTGGGACTGGAGCCCAGGAACGAGGTGAAGACCGGCGATGTGGGTTATATCATCACCGGTATCAAAAACGCCAAGGAAGTGAAGGTGGGCGATACCATCACGCTCTCCTCCAACCCGGGCGTAAACGCCATCAAGGGTTTTGAAGAGGTGAAACCGATGGTATTTGCCGGTATCTTCCCGGTAGAGACCGATGATTTTGAGGAGCTGCGTGATTGTATGGATAAGCTGCAGCTGAATGACGCTTCCCTTACCTACGAGCTAGAGACCTCCCAGGCATTGGGCTTTGGTTTCCGATGCGGGTTCCTGGGCATGCTGCACATGGAGATCATCCAGGAGCGCCTGGAAAGGGAGTTTAACCAGACGGTGATCACTACGGTACCGAACGTGGGCTTTATTGCTCATACGAGCCGGGGAGAAAAGCTGATCGTGAACAACCCATCTGAAATGCCAGACCCTACCCGCCTGGAACGCATTGAAGAGCCATTTATCCGCGCACAGATCATCACTAAACCGGAGTACATTGGCAATATCATGACGCTGTGCCTAGGTAAACGTGGGATCCTCATCAACCAGAGCTACCTTACTACTACCCGTGTAGAGCTGATCTTTGAGATGCCTTTAACAGAGATCGTATTTGACTTCTATGATAAGCTGAAGAGCCAGACCCGTGGATATGCTTCTTTTGACTATTCGCCTATTGGGTACCGCGATAGCGATATCGTGAAAATGGATATCCTGCTGAATGCAGAGAAAGTGGACGCCCTGAGCGCTCTTATTCACCGCGGCCGCGCGCATGATTTTGGCCGTAAGCTGTGTGAAAAGCTGAAAGAGCTGCTGCCCCGTCAGCAGTTCCTGATCGCGATACAGGCGGCTATTGGCGCTAAGATCGTGGCGCGTGAGAACATCAGCGCGATGCGTAAGGATGTAACGGCGAAGTGTTATGGCGGTGATATTTCCCGTAAACGTAAACTGTTGGAGAAGCAGAAAGAAGGTAAGAAACGTATGCGCCAGATAGGTAGTGTGGAAGTGCCGCAGGAAGCGTTTTTAGCGGTGTTGAAGCTGGATGATTAGTAATTACGAATTACGAATGAGGATGCTGGATTGGTAGGTTGAGAATTATATTCGGATATATTTAAAAACGCCCGTATTGCGATGCAGTACGGGCGTTTTTGTTTGTGTTTTGGTAGATGCAGGATGGGGAGTGGTTTTAAGAGGGAAAGGTTTATAGATGGTGTGAAGGCTGCCTGATCATTTTAGCCGATCTCAATATCGTATTTGGAGAGTAAGGCGATCACGCCGGGGAGGGCGAACTTTGCCTTCTTTATGCGGTTCTGGTCCGGGTCCAGGGCGTAATTAAAGGCGGTGCGCAGGTCTGCTTTTTCGAGGGTGGTATTGTCAAACTGCGCATTGGACAGGTCGCAGTTGTCGAATGAGGAGCTGGTGAGGTCTGCGTCTGTAAAGTCTGCGTGTTTGAGGGAGGTATTTTTGAAGATGGTCTTTTTTAGTTTCCGGCCGTAGAAAGAGGTATGATCGAGGGTGCAGTTATCGAAGGAGAAGGCGAGGCCGAATTCGTTGCAGTTCTCGAAGTGCAGGCCCAGGAGCTTGCAATCTTTGAAGGTGATATCGCGAAGGGCGGTGTTCTTTAGTTTGGCGAGGCTGAGGTTGCAGCTTTGGAAGGAGCAGTCGATGAATTTGTTATCGGAGAGGTCTGTGTTGGAGAAATCGCAGCGGATGAAGGTGCATTGTTCGTATTCTCCTTTGGGAAAAGGGGAGGCGGTGTAGTTTTCTTTTTCGAAGGTTTTGTTGTCGATGTAGTCGAGTTCCATGGCGGGTGGTTTGAGGGGTGAAATTAGGGGAATAATTGGGGATATGAAGGAGGGAGTGCATTAAATTTTTATAAGAAAGCTTATTTTTTGATGAAAATGTTCAGAAAATGGCATTTCTATGTGTTTGCGGGAGTGAAAGGAGCTATTTTTTGCAGTATATTTACATTATGTTAGTAGAGTTCACAGTTGAAAATTACCGATCCATAAAAGACGCACAGACTTTTTCAATGGTGGCAGAGGCCACGAAGTATAAGCGTGACACTAATACGGTGCAGGTGAGTATTGGGAAGGACGATCATGTTCAGCTTTTAAAGTCAGCTGTAATTTTCGGGGCCAACGCATCAGGTAAGAGTACCTTCATTAAGGCGTTCCGCAATTTTAAGACCATAATAATGACAACTGGAAGACTTCCAGAGGGAAAACCCAATATATTTTATGATCCTTTCTTATTTGAGGTCGAAAATCAAGAAATGGACACCAGGTATGAATGTGTATTTATAATAGAAAATATTAAATATAGGTATTCAATATCATTTAATTTATATAACATCACTGCAGAGGAGTTGAATTACTATCCCAAAAACGTCAAGAAAAATCTATTTAAACGCATTATAAGTAAAAAGGGGGAGCTGGCCGACGATGTTCGTTTGGCTAAAGACGTGAAAGGAATTGATCTTAAGCTATTCCCTGAACATTTTAAAGTGTTTAAGAATCAGGTAATTCTCTCAAAATTCGGGTCTGAAATACCAGACAAATTCTTTAATGCCGTCTATAGCTACTTTGAAGCTTACTGGATGATATGGAGCGAGAACAACTCGCAAGGAATTGAGGAATTGTCCAGGGCAGTTATCACTGGAATTGATCATCAACTTGGAGATGATTTTTTTAAACAAGTTGAGAAACTAGTCAAAGCTGCAGATACTAAAATTGATGGCTTGTTGTTAAAGGAAGAAGTAGATAATGGAGTGAAGCGACGCTACCTAAAACACACTCCGAACAACGAACAACGGACTAAACATCTGTTTGGAAATCATATTGTTTATAAAAGGGATAAGGTCTTTTCTAACTATGAATTGCCTTTTATAGAAGAATCGGCTGGGACGAATGTGTTATTTGCTCTCGGGGCCTACGTACTTGTTGTAATAAGACTTGGTGGGGTGGTATTTATTGACGAACTGGATAATAGTTTACACCCTAAGGTAGCAAGATTCCTGGTTTCGCTGTTTAATAACCCAACGATTAATAAGAAAAACGCTCAAATTATATTCAGTACGCATGAAGCCCACTTGATAGACAAAGATATGTTCCGTTCAGACCAGATCTGGTTTGCAAATAAGAAAGAAAAAGGAGATACCGAGATATATTCCGCACAAGATTTTAATGATATACGGGAAGATATCCCATTTGATAAATGGTACCTGGCTGGTAAATTTGGGGCATTACCTGATATTAAGGACATAGAATACATATTTAATGATGACGAGGACGGTAAGTAAGCCACTTTTTAAAACGCTTGTCATTGTTTGTGAGGATTCAAAGGTAACGCCCAATTATCTCAAAGGGTTTGTTAAGGAACTGGCGGACGAAAAGATCTGGGATGTTATCGAAGTTTACCCACTTCCCAAACCCGAAGCCTCCACCGTGACGAATAAGCAACCTCACAAATCCGAAAGAAAAAAGAGGGATCTTATTGTCGTTAAAGATGAACCCATCATTGAGGAAGAGCATAAACAGGTACCGGTAAGATACGTGCGAGAGGCGCAGTTGTGGAGATTGGAACGTGGTTATGACGAAGGCTGGGCGGTATACGATAAGGACGGACATCCTTATCATGCAGCAGCTTATACGTTATCCCTGGTTGAACCGTTGGTCCATATTGCATTTACCAGTATTGCCATTGAGCATTGGTTCCTTTTACATTTTGAACAGAATGACACCCCATTTACCAAATCAAAGGACGTTCCATTAGCTAAGCATGTTACCGGTTACACCAGCGAGAAAAAGGCGGGTACGGAGATTTTTGACGAAATAAGAAAAACGCTTGAATTAGCTACTGTTAATGCCGCATGGCTACGAAAATCAACAGTAAGTGAGTTACCATTTTATGAAAGAAATCCTTATATAAATATAGATCATCTCATATTCAGACTGTACGGTTATCACAGAGTTGGCATGTCAACCAGTATTAGTATTAAGCACATTAGCATTACGCCTATACTAAACGGGAATGACTTAGATGTCCAGGTTGAGAATAAGTCAAAGTCAGCAATTATTACCGATGAGATAAAATTCCATTCCTATGATGGTGACGGGCAGAGGATAGTTCATCGATTTGATAGGGAGAGAATAGACCCCCAAAATGCCACAATTTTCAGTTTTGATATTAGCGAAGTCCTACAACTTTACATAGAAATACATAATGAAATTATTGTTGTTGATATAACAATATGATTCTATAATCCTTACTTTTCTGAGCATTGGACACATCAGTGTGATGAAATATAGGCGTTTCATGCCAAGATGTACATAGTATTTTCCTCCAATCAGCCAAATCCGACTACCAATTAAAACCATTACATTGCTGTACCTGGTACAAGGTATCCATTGTTCAACATCAACTATTGCAACATTGAAAACATTAGTTTCCTGGAGTGGGGGTAAAGACAGCTGTTATGCCATGATGCAGGCTATAGCGGCCGGTTATCAGCCTACGGTATTGTTAAATATGATGAATGAGAACGGGCAGATCTCCCGTTCGCATGGGCTGCCGCATCATTTATTACTGCAACAGGCGGAGGCAGTGGGATTGCCGCTTATTACGGTGCCTGCCTCGTGGGAGGCGTATGAGATGCGGTTTATAGCTGCGCTGCACCAGATCACGGAACTTTATAAAGTAGGGGCCGCGGTTTTTGGCGATATTGACCTGCAGGCGCATCGTGACTGGGAGGAGAAGGTGTGTGCGGCGGCGGGAATTGAGGCGGTATTGCCGCTGTGGCAACAGCCGCGGCGGGCGTTGGTGGAGGCGATGTTGCGGGATGGGATCCGCACGATGATCGTTTCCTGCAATGTGCAGTTAGGGCCGGATTTCCTGGGGCGTGTGATGGATATGGGGTTGGTGCATGAGCTGGAAGCGAAAGGGGTGGATGTATGCGGGGAGAATGGGGAGTTTCATACGCTGGTGGTTGATTGCCCGTTGTTTAAGGGGGCGGTGCATGTTGGGGGGTATGAGAAAGTGCGGCACGGGGATTATTGGTTTTTGCAGTGGGAGGATAAAGCATAAAATTTAATGTGGCCATTCAATACCTTCTTCCTGCATTAGCCCGAATCCATACTTCATAATGGTTTCAATAACGGGGATAGCAGTTTTGCCTTTGTCCGTTAAACTATATTCTACCCGGGGTGTGGTCCCGGGTAGAACGATCCTTTTGACAAGTCCTTTGGTTTCCAATTCCCGGAGCTGGCTGGTAAGCATCTTATCTGTAATGTGCGGAATATCTTTTTTAAGCTCGCTGAAGCGTTGGGCTTCTCCCTGCAAGCGCCACAGTATAGGCATTTTCCAGGTGCCGCCTATATGTTTTAAGGCAAACTCTATGGGTGTATAGTACAACCTTCTATCATGAAAAAATTCCGGCATGACCTATTTTTTAGTATACACCGCTATTTTGTTATCTCCTACACAGCCGATCCAATAGCTTCCATTTATTTCTGCTGCAACTGTTGCACTTGCAAATGTACTGCCGCCAGCTTTTAAGAGCGGCTTGTGAGCCATGGATGCGGGATCTATCTTTATTACGCTGAAATATACCACTTTTTGATGAATGCCTTTATTGGTGAATACGGTTACCGGTAAGGCCCGTTGGCCGGCGATAATAAGCTGCCCATCTTTGGTCCAGCGGATATTATCAGGCATAAAATCTACCTCAATAGCTAGTGTATCTGCATCATTGCTTGTTGATAGCTTATGCACACGCCGCCGGGCCCACTCAGCAACGTAGAGATATTTACCATCTGGCGAAATGGCAATGCCATTGGCGGCGGAAAACAGCATCTTATTAAATGGCCGCCATCCGTTTAGATCGTCCCATTGCCAAACGGCGCCTGTAGGAAGGGCATGGGTGAATTTTTGTAGAAACAAGGTATCGGCAGGGTCGTACATAGCGGTGGCATAGATTTTTCCATCATTACCGGTTACCAGGCCGTTGGCCCAAACATTTGCGGGGAAGCTGATATAACGCGACCATTTTAGCTTAGGCGCTCCGTTTTCAAAATGGAGATCAAATAGTTCTATTGCTTCCCTGCTACCGTGGTTGATGACCAATAGCTGATCCTTGTGTACGTAAATGCCATGAGGGGCAAACCGGGCAAGGTGATGGTTTGCTGTATTGTCTTTGCCCGGGGTGAACAGGAGCCTTATTTCTTCCGTTTGGGTGTTTATGCCATAGATGGCGCCGGAGGAACTGGCGTCTGACGCCATTGAGCTGACGAGTACCCATTGCGCATCCGGGATCTGAATGATGTCTTCCGGATTTGTAATGCCCTTTATGAAATGGGAGAATGTAGTATTTTTTTCCTGCGCTATCACAGCAGTGGTGAGGAATAGGATGGTAGCCAGTAATTTAAGCTTATACTTCATGATTTTTTTTCGCAAAGCTATGGGAGGGCTGTACTTGCTTTGGCATACTTACATTTAAGTAAGTGTATTGTTTTTATGCAGTGATTGCGGGTTAGCTCATCCATAGGGTATAAGGTAAATAAACGGTAATTTGTGGTATACGATGATTATAACGGCGAGGCCTGAGATCAATGCCATTGCCCCCAATATTGCCGATCTTTCCGGTAGCTGAAAAGAAAATTTAAATAACGGATAGGGGTAAGTCCAATATCAGTTGTCAATATCTTGCATAGCTGATTTTGGGGCTATCAAGTAGAGAAACAGGGGCAGGTTTTACGATCATGCGTTTTTCTATCACCCGGTAAAAAAAATCAACTATATGATGCAACAACGTATAAGCGTACTAACATTGGGAGCGGATGACCTCCCGGCTATGAAAAAGTTCTATGAAGAGAGCTTTGGCTGGAAACCGGTGGCGGAAAACCAGGATATTATCTTTTACCAGATGAACGGTTTCCTGTTCAGCTTAGGCAAACGTAAAGCCCTGGCGGATTTTATTGGCGTGCCGCCGGAAGGGAGCGGTTTCCGTTCTGTTACCATTGGCTATAATGTGGCTACAGAAGCGGAAGTAAACACGCTGTATGAACAGCTGAAGGCCAAAGGCGTAAAGATCCTGAAACCGCCTACTGCGCCTCCTTTTGGCGGGCTGTTCTTCTATTTTGAGGATATTGAAGGTAATATACTGGAGGTGGCCTACAGCACTTTTATTCCTTTGGATAAGGATGGGAATGCGTTGGGCCATCAACCTATAGATCACCTTTAAGCGTATACATTAAATGATTCAATGAAACCCATATTTATGAGATTAAGATCTGCTATGCCTGTTTTGTTTGCTTTACTGACATTTGTGTCCTGCGGCAAAGATGATGATAACCCGAATCCCGATCCGGATGAAAATGCCCATCCCGGAGGCCCTTATTTTGTTGGCGTGACGGAGGGAACCGGCGGGGATGATACCAGTTTTGTGCTTAGCTATGATGCGGGGAATAGGGTTACCAAAGTGGTAAATACGACGTTAAAAGATTCTGTGATGGCGACTTATAACAGCGCCGGCAACCCGGTAAAGGTGGTGGCGAAGGGGGATGGGGACGTGGTAACTGTTGATTATACTTACAATGCAGCTAACCAGTTAACCCGGATCAACAGTACATACGAAAGTGAAAGGGGGATTGATGCTGCGTTTTCAGACACTTTAGAATATAACAATGGCCTGATCACTAAGAAAACCTCTTACACGAGCCATCCTGACATCAATAACGGGCAACCTTATCTTACGGGGTACTATACCTATGAGGTAACAGCTGGCAATATTACCAGCATACGATACTTTAACGCGGATGGCAGTCCTGGTACGCAAAAAACATTGACCTATGGTAGTGATCCGAATGTGTTTAAAGGGGTTTCTTTGTTGAACATTAATGGATTTACGTTTATAGATGATATTGCCAATGATGAGTGCTGGTTCAATAAGAACCTGCTAACGGGCCTGTCCCAGGGCCCGAGTGGTGACGTGCCCACTATTAATACTTTTACGTACAGTTATAATGATGAAAAGCAGCTGGCGATGGTGGTGTGGGGCCAGACATTTGAAGGCAGGCCCGGGGGAAACCAGACCTGGAAGCTTTTTTATTGAAAGAAGTTAATGGTTTATAGCCTATCCCGGTTGCAGCTTGCGGCCGGGATTTTTTATATGTGTTAAAGCGAAGATGAAGGCGCTGCTCACCCATATATGTTATTTTTAACTAAGCTGAAATAGTTAGTTTTGCGGTTCATGAAACCCATACTTATGAAAATGAGATTTGTTATTCCTGCATTATTATGCGCGTTTACGGCGTTTGTTTCCTGTAGTAAAACTGAAGATAACCCGAAACCTGAGACTGAGACACCGGGGGACGATGAAAGCCCGGTTGACACATCCCAGCCCGCCAGTCATAATTTCATTGGCATGATACAGGGGACGGGTGTTGATGATACAACATTTGTGTTTAATTATGACGCAAACAACCGGATGAAAAATGTTGTCAATGTTTCCTGGGAGGATTCGCTGATCGGGACTTATAACGACGCCGGAAATCTTAGCCAGATGGTGCTGAAGGATAATGGTTCGATCACAACCGTTACCTATACTTACAATGCAGCTAACCAGCTAACGCAAATCAGCCATAAGCAAGGTAACGATGAAAATAGAAATGTGTTTGAATATACAAACGGTGTTGTTTCAAAAAACAGCAGCTACGCGGTCGGTCCGAATGGGGAACTCAGCCTGGGCGCGTATTATATATACGAGGTGACGGATGGTAATATCACTAAAATAAAGTCATATTCCGGAGGCCTTTTTACTGGTGAAAGCACATTGACCTATAACAGTGATCCGAATATTTTCAAATCACTTTCTTTGTTTAACGATAATAGTGCGCTTGGTATGAATGATATAGCAGATCAACAGACATGGTTTAACAAAAACATGTGTACAGGCAGCACGTTTATTAACACTACGCAAACGACGACGGTCAATGCTTTTACCTATACTTATAATGCCGATCAGCAGCTCACGAAGGTAGTGTCTACGCAAACATTTGCGGGCAGTTTGTATAAGACCCGTACAAGGAAATTTTCCTATTGATACCTGGAAGATATTTAAATAAAAGGAGGCCAGTAACGGCCTCCTTTTTTCATGTCAATCCTCCTTGCTGTTATGCCCTGGCCCAAACAGGGCCGCCAGCTTTTTATCCATGGCGTCATCGTCTTCGCCGCCACCGCCGTAACGGCCAATGATGTTGCCATTAGGGTCAATCAGTATTTTGGTGGGCAGGCTGTGGATGCCGTAATGATCGCTGATGTCTTCCGGGTTGGGCTGGCCTGTACGGCGTTTGTCCATGTCCAGTCCGCGGAGTACGTGTTTCCAGATGCCGATGCCGTCTTCCGCCACGGCTTTTTTCCAGGCGGCGGCAGCGCGGTCATCATCGGAGATGCCGATGATCTCGAGGCCTTTATCCTTGTACTGGTGGTACAGGTTTTTGAGATGCGGGTTGCCTTTGCGGCAGGGGCCACACCAGCTGGCCCAGAAATCCAGGAGCACGTATTTGCCTTTGAGGGCGGCCAGGCTTAGCTCCTGGCCGTTGATATCTGTTTTGGTGAATGTATAGGCCACGCTGCCGGGGGAGCCTTTGCGGAGGCCATCCAGCTCTGTGCGGATGGCTTTCCCGTACAGGCTTTGCCGGATGTCCGGGGAGAGTTTTGCGTATGCTGCTTCGCCTTGCCGGAGGGGCATGCCGCTGACCTTGTAGCGTAAGAGATAAGCGCTTACGTAGGAGGCGGGATGCTGGCTGATAAAGCTGCTGTCTACCTGGTCCATGGCTTCGTAAAAAGGCTCCATATTTTCCTTGATACTATCCAGCGAAGCTTTTAGCGGCTTTAGAAAGGCCTCGTCCTTTTTGGCGCGCATGGCGGCTATGTAGGCGTTGTTTCCTTCATCGAAAGCAATGGATAAAGGCCGCAGCTGCCGGTTGACAGGCGCCCGTTCTTTTTCGAGGGCATCCAGCTCTTCCTGGGGGGCGGAACCCTGGAGATGACCTTCGGGGAAGTGACCTTTTTCCAGTGTGACCGTCATTTGGCCGGGTTGCAGGAAAACGTTCATGAGATCTGCGGTGGGGCTCATGATCAGGTTCTTATCCCGGTAAATAACGCCGGATACCGGGCCTGGCAGCGCGCCTTTGATGGTAAAGCGCCCGTTTTGCAGGACGGCGCTATCTTGCTGGTACTGATCTTCCGAAACGGGGTAGCTAAGGTAGATGGTACCTGTGGGCATACCTTTTACCGTACCTGTTAAGGTGAAGGGTTGCAGGGCCTGCCCCTGTACGGTTACATGGAGCAGGAAGGCAACCGGAAGCATAAACGCTGTGTTCATATGCAGGATATGGATGTTATTGGATCACTTCTGCCAGCTTGCGCTGCAGGGCAACGCCCCTCAGGTCCTTGGCAACGATGTTACCCTGCGGATCGATGAGGAAATTGCTGGGGATGCCGTTGATACCGTAGTAGTTGGATACCTCGTTCTTCCAGCCTTTAAGGTCAGATACCTGCTGCCAGGGCATACCGTCTTCCTTAATGGCTTTTTGCCAGCGGTCCGCCTTATCATCCAACGATACGCCCAGTACGGTGAAATTCTTATCCTTGTAGGTGTTGTAGGCCTTGAGCACATTGGGGTTCTCTGCCCGACAGGGGCCGCACCAGCTGGCCCAGAAATCTACCAGCACATATTTGCCACGGAGCGCGGATGACTGGAAGGGCTTGCCGGCGGGATCTGCCTGGGTAAAGTCCTTCATTTTGGCGCCGATAGCGCTGCGTTTAAGCACTTCGAGCCGTTTTACGATCTTTTTGCCGGTAGCGGTATTCCTGACGGAAGGAGCCAGCTGGTTGTAGGCGGTGAGTACTTTGGAATATTCGCCCATAGAGGCCATACCGGCTACCAGGTTGGCGCTTACGACGCTGGCGGGGTGCTGACTGATATAGTTCAGTGTCCGCTCGCGGGTTTGTTTGCGATATTCTTCCAGCTGATCGTCTATTTTGGCGGTAGCGGCTTCGTTACCCTTTACTTTGGCGTATTCATCGTAGAGGGGGTATTCTTTCTCCTCGATATCCTTTAAGGAGTTTTTATAGGCCTGGTATTCGTCCTGTACGGGGGAGCCGGTGACCTGCATCTGCTCTGTAGAGTCGATATGTGCGCTAAGCTGCATAGTTCCGTTCTCTCCGAAGAATTCCAGGTAGCGGCGGCTGGTGGTCACGAATAATTTGGCCGGCTCCGGCAGGCGGCGGCTCCAGGTGAAATGGCCATCCTGTACGGGCACGGTATCGGCGTGCTCTCCATCATAGTAGATGTGTATCACGGAGTCCTGCAGGCCCCTGATATGGCCGGTGAGGGTTAGTTTGTCCTTTTGTTGCCCCTGGCAGGAGAATGCCATGGCGGCTAAGGTAATGGCAAGGAAGCATGTTCTTTTCATGTTATCTGGTTTTCGTTTTATTAGTTAGTCGTTTTATTAATTAGTGGGTAAGGTGAATACAATTTTAGGATCATCCGGTTGAATAGTGAGCGCACTGCCGTTATTATCCGCGGCGATGCGGGTCATGGGCAGGCCATTGCGGAAATAATCGTAGCCCGCATGGCCTTCAAAGGCCAGTTCCAGGCGGCGTTCCTTTAATATGGCGGTAAGCAGGTCCGTATCCGGCAGACTGATAATATCTGCGGCGGGCAGGCCTGCGCGGGTATGGATGATGGTAAGCGCATCCCGGGCGGCGGTATAGTTCTTTAGTTTGGCGGCGGCTTCTGCCCGGTTCAGGTAGATCTCTCCCAGGCGCAGGAATCCGTTGGGCCCGTAGGTGATCCAGGCTTCGTTGAGGACCAGCCATTTGGTGGTTTCTGTATAGTTAGAGTTTACATTCAGCTTAAAGAAACTACCCCGTATATCTGCTGCCGTGAATTGTTGCCGCAGGTCCGAAGATGGCAGGAAGATGGCGCCCACGTTGTAGATAGCGTCAAAATGGAAGAGCTGTCCCAGATCAGAGCCGCCGGTGGTGTTGTCATAGGCGAAAATGTATTCTTTGTTGTCCTGGCCTTTGGAGCGGCCTATGGCGCCGGTTTCATCATCGCCAAACATATTGCGATAGGCATCGCCCTGCTGGAGGGCGTAGCGGCCGGATGTTTGGGTAAGCACGCTATCTGTATAAAGGATGACCTGCTGGTTGGCGGTATTATCCGGACTGGCCACGGCGCCGCCTTTATACAGGTACACACGGCTGAGGAGGGCCCAGGCAGCAGCGGTGGTGGCAAAGGCATTTGTTCTGGTAACCGGGGCTTTCATGAGCTGAGCGGCTGTTTGCAGTTCGTCTATAATGAAATTGTATACTTCTGCTACGGTGGCCGGGGCAGGTACATCATCCAGGCTACTGCTCAGTTTTAAGGGCACTGACGGGCCGCTGCCGCCACCCTGGTAATAGGGTTTGCCAAAAGCGCGCACCAGGTTAAAATAGGTAAAGGCCCGGAGGAAAAGGTTCTCGCCACGGGCGTACTGGAAACGGTCTTTCTCTTCCTGGGTAAGGCCGGCGTAACCGGTTTGCTCAAAGTCCCGCATACCTTCCAACGTAACGTTTATGCTTACGATGAGCTGGTAGGCACTCCGGAACATCTCTACGCTGTAACCGGACGTAGGGCCATTGCTGTTACGGAAGAAAAAAGCGTCTGTATTCTTGCTGGCCGGCGCCCATTCCTGCAGGGTGACGTTGTTGCCACGGCTTTCGCCAAAGTCGAGCCATACCCGCTGGAGTGTGGTGAGCATTACATAAGCGCCAACGGTAGTTTCCTCTATGCCTTCCAGAGAGGACAGCTCGCCCTCCTTATCGATCTTGGTGAGCGGCCGGATATCGTCAATCTTGCCATCGCAGGCGCTTAGCGCCAGGGCAGCTATAAGTATATAGTAGTGGATCCTTTTCATTATTTTCTTTTTTAGATGTGGTTAAAAACCTACCTGTAAACCAAATACATACCGGCGGGGCGCGCCTACGCCGGAGCCGACGGAGGTACCAAAGTCCTGCGCCTGGCCTACGGAAGGGCCTTCCGGATCAGCCGCCATGATATCCTTTGAGTACCAGGTGTACAGGTTATCACCGCTGATATATACCTGGCAGTTAGCCAGGCGGAGACGGGTGAGCAGCGAAGCTGGCAGGTCATAGCTAAGCCTTACGCTGCGCAGGCGGGCATGGGTGCCATCGTGCATGAATTTGCTGGTGCCGCTCCAGGGCGTGTTGGCCTGGTAGTAGATGGAAGGCTCTGTGGCGTCTGTTTGTCCGGGTTTGGTCCAGACATGCTGGGATTTACGGTAGGCTAATTGGTTGTACGTATCTACATAGTAACCCTGCATCTGTTGTGCCAGATCATCCACCATAATATATTTCACGGCAAAGGTGACAAGGGCGCTGAGGGTGAATTGTTTGTAGCTGAAGCTGTTATTCCATCCACCGTAATATTTTGGCTGAAAAGAGCCAATGGTCTGGAACTGGCGGGTATCTGTGCCTGCATCCACTTCTTCCGGGGTGTGTACCAGTTCCTTGCCGGTTACATTGCCTTTGGCATCGAAGAGGAGTTTTTCAAACAGGGGCTGGCCGGTTTGGGCATCTACGCCGGCGTATTTGACGGCCTTGAGGCTATTGATATCTTCGCCGGCTTTGAGGTAAAAGCTGTTGGAGGTATAGAAGCCCTGGCGGAGGGAGTCGTTAGCCACATGGAGGATCTTATTCTTGTTGAAGGTGACGTTGAAGCTCATATTCCAGCGGAAATTCTTGTGCACGATATTATCTGAGTTGATAAGGATCTCTACACCGCGGTTCTGCACGCTGGCCACATTTTGCCACTGGCTGTCAAAACCAGCCAGGGAGGTCAGGGCCACTTTTTGCAGCAGATCGTCTGAACGGCGGCGGTAATAATCCACGCTGGCCGTTACACGGTTAAACAGCCCCAGATCGATGCCGCTGCTGAGCGTTTTGGTGATCTCCCAACGCAGGTCTGGATTGCCCAGCACCACTATTGTGGCGCCGGTTTGGCCGCTGTAGGTAGTGCGGGGCTGGTAAAGGGTGTTAGACAGGAAGTTATCGCCCAGTTGGGAGCCATTGGTGCCGTAATTGAGGCGCAGTTTAAGATTGCTGAGCCATTTTTGCTGTGCGAGGAAACGTTCTTCGCTTACTATCCAGGCGCCGCCTACGGAGTAAAAGGTACCATAACGGTTATCCTTGCCAAAGCTGCTGGAAGCATCCCTGCGGAGGGAGGCGTTGAGGCTGTAGCGGCCGTGGTAGGTGTAACCGGCTTCGCCAAACATGGAGTATACGCCGCGTTCTTCCTTACCACCTTCTACGTTACCGGCTTTGGTAGGGATGATGCCAAAGCTGGAGTAATCATAAGAAGGGCCCACCTGGCGGCCCAGGGATATAACGGGGTAACCTGCCCGTACGTTGTTCACATTCACCCGGATATCTTCTACATGCGTGAGGCCAAACTCCATGGCTGCCAGCGCGCGGATGGTATGCTCGCCAAAGCTTTTACGGAAGTTAAGCTGGTTAGAGGTAAGGTAGGAGCTCAGGTAATTGGTGGTAGTGCCCAGGTAACCTTTGGGAGAATAGATGGTGCCAGAGCCGCCAAAGGACCGGGCATCCATATAACGCTCTGTTTTATTGTAATTCAGGTTACCGGAGTTAGTGGTAGAAATACTGAGCCAGTCTGTGATCTTATAATCCAGTTTGGCAGAGCCGAAGAGCAGCTGTGAACGGAGGCCAACGTAGTTGTACTGATCCTCGAACAAGGGGTTCTCGTTCTGTTGCATGCTGCCATTCATCTTATAATCCAGCGAGGGGCGGATGGTACCGTCTGCATTATACGGGTTAGCCCAGGGTACCAGCGAATACAGGAAAGTGCCGGTGCTGGAGTATTGCTGCCGCCCGTTGTTGATGATGGCGTTGATAGCGATGCTGGAGGTAAGGCGGTCTGAAAGACGGGTATCGAGATTCAAGCGGAAGCTCATACGTTTTAAGCCGTTCATTACAGCGGTGGATTGTTCATTGTAATAAGAGGCGCCGGTATAAAACCGCGTTTTTTCGTTGCCGCCGCTGGCGTTCACATTCACCTCTTTGGTGTTGCTGTTGAGAAAACCGTATTTCTCCCAATCGTAGGGATGGGCAACCTCTTCCTGTGATGGGAGGCGGTTATCGAGATAGGCCTGCAGCGTGGGATAAGTGGGCGACAGTGCGGCGTTGTTGATACTGTAATTTTCTGTATAGTATGATTTCTGAAGATCATACAGTTCCTGTGCGCTGAGAAAACGTACCGGGCCGCGGCTGGGATGGTTGAGGCCATATTTTACCTCTGCGTTGACGCGGGTTTTGCCCAGTTTGCCTCTTTTGGTGTTCACCACCAGTACGCCGGCGGCAGCGCGGGAGCCATAGATGGCCGTGGCGGCGGCATCTTTGAGGATGGTAATATCCTGGATCTCCTGCGGGGTGACGATCTCCTTGAGGTTCTGGTTGGGCATGATAACGCCGTCCAGCACCAGGAGCGGGCCGTAGTTCTGCGTGGGCATGGCGAACTCGTTGGCCTGGTCAACCCCTACGCCTACGACGCTGCTCTGGCCGCGTACGAATATTTGTCCGCCGCTGCTGGTAGGATCCCCCGCCTGTTGTTCAGAGATGTACAAACCCGTGGCCCAGCCTTTCAACAGCGATACCGGGTCAGAGGTGGTGATGCCTCTGCGGAGGGCATCGCCGGAGATCTTTTGGATAGAGCCGGTAAGCTCGCCAACTTTCTTTTCGCTGTAGCCGGTGATAACGGTCTCATTTAGTTTGGCCGGGGCCGGGAAGAGGCGGATGCGCAGCTTATCGCCCGCCGCCCAGTGTACGGATAGCGGCTGGTAGCCGATAAAGGTAACCTGAAGCTGATCTGCCTGCAGGTCTGTAGGCACGGAAAAATGGCCTTCCGCATCCGTGACGCTGTATTTGTTATTGCTTTTCAGACGGATGGAAGCGCCGGGCAGCGGCATAAAGGAGAGGCCATCCACCACCACGCCGCTGATCAGCTGCGCGGGCAATGCCGCCTCCTGTACGGTGTTTTTCTCTTTGGTGAGGATGATCGTTTGTTTGACGATCTTCCAGCGGATGTGCTGCGCTTTGAGGCTTTTATCGAGCACTTCTTCGAGCGCCATGTTCTTTACATTGATGTCGATGGCGCGGGCATTGTTTAACATACCGGCCTCGTACCAAAACTGGTAGCCGCTTTGGCGCTCGATCTCGCTGAGCACATTTTCCAGGCGCATGTTCCTGCCGGAGATGGTGATCTTCTGGGAGAAAGCGGCGCCATGGGCGCTTAACATGCCGATGAACAGCAGTATAACTGACCACTTCATAGCTCGTAATATTTTGGTTGACGGACATAGATCGCCCGGCTGTAACCGGGATAGAAGGTTTACAGACATAGCAGTAATTTGGTTGATATTGATTGTTTCTTTTTCCTCTTTCTAAAAAAGACGGAGAGTACCCGCGGGATACTCCCGTCAATGGTTGGTTGGTTCTTGTATTTGTATTTTATTGCCGACTATCGTTATATAGACGCCGCTTTCGTTTAAAACGGCTGAAATCTCTTCAAGTGAATAGCTGCGGGGCATTTTGCCTACGAAGCGTTTGTCTTTTAAATTCTCGTTGTATTGTACATCCATATTGTACCAGCGGCTTAGCTGGTTGAAGACCATTCCGATGCTGGCGTTGCGGAATACGAAGAAGCCGTTCTTCCAGGCCATGGCCTGTTCTTCATCTGCTGTTGCGATGTTGATGTTATTGTTGCTGATGATTGCTTCCTGACCGGGTTGCAAGGTAACGGGGCTCCCGTCGCCCTTAACCTTTACGGCGCCTTCGAGGAGGGTGACACGTAATGTGCCGTCATCTTTATAGGTGTTTACGTTGAAGTGGGTGCCCAGTACGGTAATTTCCAGTCCGCTGGATTGTACAATAAAGGGCTGGGCAGCGTTGGCGGCCACTTCGAAATAGACCTCGCCAGTAACTTCTACGATGCGTTGCAGGCCGGTAAAAAGGGTAGGGTAGCGCAGGGAGCTGGCCGCATTGAGCCAGGCCTGGGTACCGTCTGGTAAACGTACCTGGAACTGGCCGCCACGGGGCGTGGTGAGGGTGTTGTAGCTGATGGCGGTTGCTGTGTTGTTGTTGTTATCATAGTGCAGCAGGCCGCCGGTTTGGCGTATGGCGGTGTTGCCCTGGTGGATGAGTTGGTTGCCGTTGCTATCCAGGGGGATAGTGGAACCGTTTGCCAGGGTGAGGATAGCTTTGTTGGAGCCGGGTGGTATATGCGGCTGTTGGGCTATTGGCGCCGGGGTTTTATGGGAGAACCATAATGTTCCGCCGGCGATGAGCAATGCCAGGATTGCGGCCGCGGCGGCGATTTGTTTCCAGACTGGTAGGCGCTTTATGGGCGTTGGTTTGTCCATGGCGAGTATGCGGTCTGGTATGTTGTGCCAGTGTGTTGGAAGGTCTGTGGTTGGTTGTTGTTGGGCCAGCATGGATGTGACGATGGCGGTAAAATCGTCCCGGTTCCCTTCGTTGGCAAGGAAGAGATCGAGCTCTTGCTGTTCTTGCGGTGTAAGGGAGGCGGTTGTGTGCTGTTGTAGCAGATATTCCAGTCTGGCTGATTGCATGTTTTTGCTGTGTGTTGTTATGCTGTGTTATTAATAAGAATGCGCAAAAAAGGAACGGTACTTATCGGAGGGAAAATATTTTTGGAGTTTTTTGGATGAAGGGGGTGGGTTGAGGGAAAAAGGGGCTCTTTGGTGGAGAGCAGGTGGCTGTTCTTTGATAGGTGATCGTTTGAGGGAAAATGAGGCTCTTTTATGGAGAGCAGTGACATGGTTATTCTTTAGAGGAGCGCGTTTCATTCCTTTATAAAGAGCAGTACGATCAGCGGAATGTAATGGCCGTTCTTCTCCAGGTGGTCCCGGATGCTTTTGAGGGAAAATACGATGGCGTTTTTGATATAACTCTGGGAAAGCTGCAGCTGGTCCGCGATCTCCGGGATCTTAAGGCCTGCGTTGCGGCTGAGCAGGTAGATCTGTTTACGCTGTGGCGGCAGTTTATCGACTGCCTGGGCGATGAGATGACGCGTTTCTTTGAGGGCCAGCTGGCCGGCCACCGGATCGTAGCCGGTATCCGGGTGGGCGGCGGCCTGGTGGCGCAGGCGGAGGGTGGCTTCTTTTTTAAGCCAGGTATAACATTCGTTGGCGGTAAGGCGGTATAACCAGGCCTGGGGATGTTCTACACCCTCCAGCTTGTCACGGTTGAGCCATACCCTTACAAAAGTATTTTGCATTACGTCTTCTGCGCCGGATTCCTGCTGTACCAGTTTGAATATAAAAGGACGCAGGATAGGGAGGTAATGATCAAAAAGTAGCTTGAAAGCGGCTTCGTCTCCTTCTGCGATACGGCGGAAAAGGTCTTTTACACTGTCTGTTGCGTTATACATCCCTGACCTCGGATATTTGGTTGATTCTTGTTTAAATGTACTGATTCTGTGGTAAAAATTTGATTGCTTTTCAGGCTAGTGGCGGCGGTTTCTGTGGCGTGGGCGGTTGGTTGAAAGCGGTTGTTAAACAGCCTGATCCAAAAGGTTTGCATTGTCCCTGCCGCAAACACCGGCCCTGAAAACAAAAGGGGACGCCTCAATTGCCTTGAGACGACCCCTTCCTTTAGTAAAATATCATGTAACGCTTAGGCCAGCTGACCCTGCGGTTTGATCGCGATCCTTTTTACCAGTGCATATGCACCGAATAATACTGCGCTATAGCATACGCTGCCCATGATGGTATTGAGCAGGAAGTTACCGAACATATCGTTCCGGAAGAATGGGATGGCTGCGGCATAGCAGGCCATTAATCCGCTGGCGGTATGCGGGTACATATTAGACAGCACCCATACGCCGAAGTTAGAGATCAGGAAGAACAGCAGGCCTGTGCCTATGGCTGTCAGGAATATTGTCAGCGCATTGATCTTCTTCAGCTGTGTGCCGATGAAGGTGATGAGCAGGAAGGCGCCGTATACAAAGAACATCTGCGCACCGTAGAAGCCCTGGATGTTGGTGAAGAGCTGGAAACAAAGATCCGTGAGGAAGAGTGTGGCCAGCGGTAATATATAAGATAAGCGTTTGTTTTTGATCACTACGCCGCCAAAGAGGGCGCTGGCGCCAATGGCGTTGAAGTTCCACCATTGCAGTTCGTTGGTGATCAAACGGCATAGACCGGCCGCGAGGATAAGACCTGCAATGAGGAGGATTTCTGAAAAGGATGATTTTTGTTGTTTCATCTGGATCACTTTGATTTTTTATGTTGGTCAGATGGAATCAGGGATTTCATCTGAGCCAGTTTGACTGTTTGTTGACCAGATGGAACTTGTTGCGTTTATCTGGGTCAGATGACTGGCAGTCAGGCCAATCATCCAGCTAAATTACGTTAAAATTATAAATTATTCACCGGTACAGTGGCTTTGAAGATCAAAGCATTACCGGTAATACGGTAAGGTTCGCCGGCGCTTACAAAAACGGATTGGCCCTGCCGGAGCTCCAGGTTGTCGGAACCGGTGATGGTTGCATCGCCTTTCAACACCAGCATGATCTCTGCCGCCTGGCTGGTATGCTCGTATACGGTTCCCGTTTGCAGGGTGATGCTGCTTACCACGAAATCCGGCGCGGGGGAGTGGTAGATCCTTTCTGCCGGGTTGGCGGCGGGCTCTCCTTTCATGATATGCGGATGTACGCCTTCGAAACGGGTATGTTTGAGCAGCTCCGGCACATCGATATGTTTGGGAGTGAGGCCGCCGCGGAGTACGTTGTCAGAGTTGGCCATCAGCTCTACGTTCTGGCCTTCGAGGTAGGCGTGCGGTATACCGGCATCCTGGAAAACGGCGTCTCCGGGTTGTGTTTGTACAATATTGAAGAAGTAGATAGAGAAGATGCCTCTGTCCAGCCGGTCCAGGCCCTGCGGATCATTGGCGATGGCCCTGCCAGCCCAGAACGCGGGATCTGATTTGGCGAGGCGACCGTTCTGGTAGGCTTCCAGGACTGCTTCTCCCAGGGGGCGTAACAGCTGGTTTACCTGGTCTTGGGGCATTTCCATGACGGTCTTGTACAAGCCGTAGGTTCCTTCTTTTTCGTACACGGTTTTGAGTGAGGCGAATGCGGACACGGTTTCCAGTACGGTGCGCAGTTTATCTTCCGGCAAAAAACCATGCAGCAGCCAGAACTCACTGAGGGCCACCATGATCTCCGGTTTATGGTTGGCGTCCTTATAATTACGGTGCGGGGCATTGAGCGGTATGCCGGCCTCGTTTTCCCTGGCGAAACCTTTTTCTGCTTCGGCCTTGGTGGGGTGCACCTGTATGGACAACATATCTTTTACATCCAATATCTTGAGCAGGTAAGGCAGCTCCTTAAAGCGGTCCCATACCTGTTGGCCCACGATGGGGGCGGGGGATTGCTGTATCAGTTGATCCAGCGTAGTGGTTTGTCCGTTCAGGTGAATGGTGGCAGGTGCGCTGGGATGCGCGCCCATCCAGTACTCCGCGCTGGGCTTATCGCTAGCGGGTTGTCCCAGTAATTGGGGGATATAGGTATAACCACCCCATGCATAGTGCTGTACTTTACCATCCAGCCGGAATAACTTTTTATCAACTGCAGCCATTTCTGTAGATTTATTAATGAACCATTGTAAACCGGCCCAAAATTAGTTGAAAAAATGGCTTCCCATAATGAGCTGGGTAAAAAAGGAGAGCTGATTGCCCGGCAATACGTACAAGAACAGGCTTACGAGGTATTACATACCAACTGGAAATGGGGCAGGAAGGAGATCGATATCATTGCCAGCCGGGAAGATTGCCTGGTATTTTTTGAAGTAAAGACGCGCATGAGTGACCTGTACGGCTGGCCGGAAGAGGCGGTGGGTATCCGGAAGCAGAATTATCTGCAGGCGGCCGCGGAGGTATTTATGGCGCGGAGCCCCTGGATCCCGACGGCGATACGGTTTGATATCATTGCTATCACTTTTACCCAGGAGGATAAGTATGAGCTGGCGCATTTTGAAGACGCGTTCTAGTAATTACGAATTACTAATTACTAATGATGGATGCGGAGGGGAATGTTTGTTGGTTGATTATTGATGATGAATGCGGGTGGGTATGTTTTGTAATTGATTGTTAGTGATGAATACGAGCGAGCGTGCTTTTTAGTTGATCATCTGTAGCTAATTAATGACTATGCGTTTTGGTATTTTATTTTCTATGTTATTGACGTGTGTGGTGTGCGGTAGTATGGCGCAGGCGCCTGTTTACCAGTTTGATAATAATCTTACGCCGCGGTGGAGCAGTCCGGAGAATTTGAACGGGGTGAAGGGGGCAGGCGGCAAAGCTAATAATGGAGCTAAAGGGCATCCCTGTGATCCTATCGCCCCAGGAGCGAGCAATACCCTGCTGGATATCCAGGGGCAGGGTATCATCCACCGGATATGGGTTACATTGGCAGACCGGTCGCCGGAGATGCTGCGCCTGTTGAAACTGGAGATGTATTGGGATGGCGCGTCTACGCCGGCGGTATCTGTGCCTTTGGGTGATTTCTTTGGCGTAGGGCTGGGCCGCACCGCCGTTTTTGAGAATGCGCTGTTTGCCAGCCCGGAGGGCCGCTCCTTTAATTGCTTTATCCCGATGCCTTTCCGCAAGGCAGCCCGTATTGTGGTGACCAATGAATCCGGCAAAGCCCTGAGCCATTTCTTTTTTGATGTGGATTATAGCCTGGTAAAAAACTGGGACGAGGATAACCTGTATTTCCATGCTTATTGGCGGCGGGATACGGCTACTACGCCCTCCAGGGATTTTGAGCTGCTGCCGGGCATACAGGGCAAGGGCCGTTTCCTGGGCGTGAATGTGGGGGTGAATGCCAACCCGGCCTATGGTAAATTATGGTGGGGTGAGGGAGAGGTGAAAATGTTCCTGGATGGGGACCGGGCCCTGCCTACACTGGTGGGCACCGGCACAGAGGATTATATAGGTACCGGTTGGGGCCAGGGATTTTTTGCGCAGCGGTATACCGGCTGCCTGGTATCCAGCGATTCTCTGCGGCAGTGGTGCTTTTACCGGTACCATATCCCTGATCCTATCTTTTTTACGAGCAGTTGCCGGGTGACGTTGCAACAGATAGGGGGCGGACAAACATCCACCGTAGCTGCCCTGCAGGAAGCAGGGGCGCCGATGATCCCCATCACCAGCGATATGGATGGGAAACAGCTGGCCCTGTACCAGCAAGGGAAGACGGTGCGGTTAAAAACGGCGGGGCTGTCTGATACCTGGACGAATTTTTACCGGTCGGATGATGTTTCGGCTACGGCTTATTTTTACCTGGATAAACCGGGGGCGGTATTGCCGGCGTTGCAATCGAAGGCTATAAGGGGATATCGTCTGTAGTAGGCGGGCGGTGCATATGGTTGTCTGCTGGCTGGATTAATGACACCGTGGCCCTTCTGCAATAGCCACCGGATAAATGCCGCATGATTGTGTATTTTTACGCTGTATCAACTGTCTTGTAATACCATGACCACTATAGCTGCCTGCCAGCCCTTTTTTGATGTGATGGGCCGGTTCGTTAAATTGGACGAAAGCGTAATGGAGCTGGTGGCTGCCAACACCCGGGAAGTAACGTTCTCCAAAAAGGAGCTGGTACTGGAAGAGGGCGTTAATAGCAACAAGGCCTATTTTATTGTATCCGGGAAGGCCCGGTCTTATTATACGGATTATACCGGCAAGACCACCACCTGGCTGTTTCATTTTAACACGCCGGAGAGTAATCTCAAGAACCTTTTCCTGGTAGATTATAAGAGTTATTTAAGCGAGCAGCTGTCTTCCATCACCATAGAAACCCTGACAGATGTAAAGGCCATCCTGTTCACCCGGGAGGCTGTCAGCAGCATGATCGAAAGTTCCCTGCTTTTTGAGCGGTGGATGCGTAAGCTGAATGAGCGGTCTTTTATCTATACCTACGACCGCGTATTTGCCATGCTTACTATGAGCGCTGCGGACCGTTATGAGAAACTGCTGAAGGATGAGCCGCATTTGCTGCAAATGTTCTCCAATCATTATATCGCATCTTACCTGGGTATTGCGCCGCAGTCATTGAGCCGGATCCGGACCGGTGGGTATTGAGGGACTGAGCGCGCGGAAAGGATACCTTTCCAGGTTCTTGCAGTTTTCTATATAGCAGCCAATATTTTCTACCCCTTTGCATTTATTCACATAGGTGAATGTTTGCCGGCTGCCCGTGCTAGTACCTTTGTACTGTACCTGATCAACAGGTAAGCAAACAAAACCTAAAAAAATGAACGACTTATTAGCATTGACAATAGCCGCGCATGGCGGTCTGCCACGCTGGGAACAGTTTGACAATATTTCTGCCCGTTTACTGGTAGGCGGCGTTACCTGGCCAATGAAAGGCCATCCGGGGGTAATGGATGATCTGCATGTAACGGTTGATCTGAAGAAAGAATGGGCCTCCCATTCCCCCTTTATTCAAACTGACTGGCATACCGTTTTTGAGCCGGGAAGGGTTGCTATCGAGGATGCCAATGGCACGGTAGTGGAAGAGTTAGCCAATCCCCGGGCTTCTTTTAAAGGGCATACGGTAGAAACGCCCTGGACCCGGCTACAGCTGGCATATTTTGCCGGTTATGCCATGTGGACCTATTTCAATGCGCCTTTTAACTTTATACAGCCTGGTTATGAGGTAAGCGAGCTGGAACTATGGGAAGAGAATGGCGAAACCTGGCGGCGGTTGCGGGTGCAATTCCCCGAAAACGTAGCCACCCATGGGGCCGTGCAGGTGTTTTATATAGATAAGACCGGCTTGATCCGCCGCCATGATTACGATGTGGATGTTTTAGGCGGCGCCAGCGCGGTGCATTATACAGATGATTATGTGGATGTAAACGGTATTAAGATCGCTACCAAACGGCGGGTGTATGTGAGGAAGGAAGATAACACTCCTTTGCTGCCGGAGCCCCTGTTGGTATCTGTGGATCTGAAAGAAATAGAGCTTCGCTAAGGTGTATACAAAAAAGGCGCTGACCGTTTCTACGATCAGCGCCTATACAAATATTATAGATCAATTCCACACGCCGGTATAGTTAGCCGGCGTAATGGCTTTCAATTCTTTCTTCAGGGCTGCATTGATCTTAAGCCCGTCAATGAACTGGTGCATGGTCTTTTTGGTGATGGCATCGCCGCCGCGGGTGAGCTCCTTCAGCGCTTCGTAGGGCTGGGGGTAGTTCTCGCGACGTAATACGGTCTGAATGGCCTCTGCTACCACGGCCCAGTTGTTCTCCAGGTCTTCTTTCAGCTTGCTTTCGTTCAGGATCAGCTTTTCCAGGCCTTTCTGGATAGAGCGGAGGGCCAGTATGCTATGTCCAAAGGGCACGCCTATATTACGCAGCACGGTAGAATCCGTGAGGTCGCGTTGCAGGCGGGAGATGGGCAGTTTGGCGCTCAGGTGCTCATACAGGGCATTGCCTACGCCCAGGTTACCTTCCGCATTCTCAAAATCGATGGGATTCACTTTGTGCGGCATGGCGCTGGAGCCTACTTCGTTCTTCTTTACTTTTTGTTTGAAATAGTCCATGGAGATGTAGGTCCAGATATCGCGGCAAAGGTCTATCAGGATATTGTTGATACGCTTGAGCGTGTCAAAATGGGCGGCCAAGTTGTCGTAGTGCTCGATCTGGGTGGTATAGCGCATGCGCTGCAGGCCCAGGGCGCCATGTACGAACTTATCCGCAAACTTTTCCCAGTTTACCTTGGGGAATGCCACGTGATGGGCGTTGAAGTTACCGGTAGCGCCGCCAAATTTGGCTGCGAAGGGGATATCGCCCAGCAGTTTGATCTGGCCTTCGAGCCTTTCTACAAATACCAGGATCTCCTTGCCCAGGATGGTGGGGGATGCGGGTTGTCCGTGTGTACGGGCCAGCATGGGGATCTTCATCCAGCCCTTGCCCAGTTTCTTCAGTTCCAGCACCAGGTTGGCGATGGCCGGCATATAGGTTTGCTCCACGGCGTCTTTCCAGAGCAGCGGGGTGGCGGTATTATTGATGTCCTGGGAGGTAAGGCCGAAATGTACCCATTCCAGCAGATCTTCCAGGCCCAGGCCTTTGAGCTCGTTCTTTACAAAGTACTCTACGGCCTTCACATCATGGTTGGTGATCTTTTCCGTATCCTTGATGAGCTGCGCATGCTCTACCGTAAAATCCTGGTATATTTTGCGCAGGGCCGGTATTTTCGTTTTAGGTAATGAAAACACCTTCTGTTCCGCCAGGGCGATGAAATACTCTATCTCTACCAGTACACGGTAACGGATCAACGCGAATTCCGAGAAATAGGGCGCCAGTTCGTCCAGTTGCTTACGGTAACGACCGTCTAACGGTGAAATGGCGGTTAAAGGTTGTAGTTGCATAATATTTTAGCTTAATTTTGCGGGCCACAAAAATACAGAAATTGGAACGGAAAGTAAAAGTAGCGGCAGTAAGTTATTTGAATACCAAGCCTTTGTTATATGGTTTTAAGAACCATCCGGTGATGAAGATGACAGAATTGACCATGGATTACCCGTCTGTAATAGCGCGCCAGCTTATAGAAGGCAGCGTAGACGTAGCGTTGGTACCCGTGGCGGTGATCCCTAAGATGCAGGAATCACATATCATTTCCGACTTCTGTATAGGGGCGGAGGGACCGGTAGCCTCTGTTTGCCTGTTCAGCCAGGTACCGTTGCAGGAGATCAAACGAATCTACCTGGATTACCAGAGCCGTACCTCTGTAGCCCTGTTAAAGCTGCTGGTGCGCGATTTCTGGAAGCTGGATGTGGAGCTGATAGAGACCTCGGATGATTATCAGCACCTGATTGGCGGCACCGATGCCGGCCTGGTGATCGGCGACCGCGCCCTGGCGCAACGCAAGGTATCTGCCTATATCTACGACCTGGCAGAGGCCTGGATGCGTTTTACCAGCCTGCCTTTTGTATTTGCCGCCTGGGTTAGCAATAAGCCCTTGCCGGTGGAGTTTATTCAGGAATTCAATAATGCCAATAGTATCGGCATCCATAATATACCGGCGGTAGTGGCGGAAAACCCTTACCCGGTCTTTGACCTGACGGCTTATTATACCCAGCATATCAGCTATCCGCTTACGCCGGCCAAACGGCAGGGTATGCAAAAGTTCCTGAGTTACCTGCAGTAAGCATGAACGGCTTTTTTAACCCCATTGATCTTTCCGGGCTGCTGGTACGGCGGGCCTGTGTTTTCCCTGTACTGTAAATGTGAGGCTTGCCTGGCGCCGGTCAGTTTTATGCTAAACAGCACCCGACAGGGTGGCGTTTTACAGTAGGGGCGTAACGGTTAGGATCCCCCATCAACAGATATGTTACGCTTCGTTATGTAATTTATTCAGCCTTAGTGACTAAATTTTCTTAACTTCCTGCAAATACTTCACGTCATATGAATATCGGTATCCTGGGTAGTGGGGCTGTAGGGCTCACTTTAGGCGCCGGGTTTGTAGGAATGGGCCACCATGTCATTATTGGAACACGTAATCCTGCTAAGGAAGCATTGCAGCAATGGGCTAAACGCCAGGGGCCTGCCGCCGTTATCGGCACATTCCGGGAGGCGGCATCATCCGGGCATCTCATTGTTATCTGTGTAAGCTGGATAGGCGCTAAAAGTGCGATCGAACAAGCCGGTATCTGGAATTTTAAGGGGAAAACCATCGTAGATGTTACTAATCCACTGGACGGTAAAGGCCCGGATAAGGAAGGGCGTATGTCTTTTGTGACCGGCCTCAGTTCTGCCGGGGAGCAGATACAGGCCTGGCTGCCGCCAGACGCCAACGTAGTAAAAGCCCTCAGCTGCGTTGGGCACGAGATGATGTTCCAGCATCAGCAGGACAGCGAAAAACCTACCATGTTTATTTGTGGTAATAATCTTCAGGCTAAAAAGGAGGTGACCGGGATCCTGCACCAGATGGGCTGGGAAGATGTGGCGGATATGGGTAAGATCATTATGAGCCGTAATATAGAGCCGTTGGGAATATTATGGAATGCATATGGGTTCCGGACGGGGAGCTGGGATCATGCATTTAAGATCGTGAAGAAAAAGAAGAGTTAATGTGCTAATGTGCTGATATGCTAATGTGCTAATGATCGTATGCTGTCTATCGGACTACCAGCCTGATAAAGGATCGTTTTTGTAGTTGATAGCAGGATTCAACCTGTCAATAGATAAAAATGCTGATGTTGAAATGGATAACCATTGAACATCAGCATTTTCTGTTTAGCAATAGTTTTTAGTATGCTATCCGCTGCAATTTCATTAGCACATTAGCATATTGGCATATTAGCACATCATTTCTTGAGCGCGTCCTTCATCTCCTTCACCGTCTTCATTTCTTTTACTTTAATATAGAACTTCTTGTCCACCTTAAAGTATTTAGGATCCATATAGCTGAGGTTAGCCGTTGCCCAGCGCGGGCCGGGGTGGATAAACTGGAAGTTATCGATACCTACGGTTACTTTCACCGGCATATCAAAGTTCTGGATATCTGAAGACCAGCGGAAATACAGCACCTGGCCTACAATACGGTATTGCAGCTCCGGCAGGGTGGTATCACGCAGGTATTGGTCGAAGGTCTTGCGGAGGTCTTTGCCGGTTTTATCCATAATGTACTGTTCCACTTCTGCGGAGGAGATGGTAAGGCCGCCAAAATCACGGTTCATATCGCGCAGCAGCTGGCGGAAGGCCTCATCATCATCAATGATCTGGCGGATCATATGTACCAGGGTGGCGCCTTTGTAATACATATCCCCGGAGCCTTCGTTGTTTACGCCGTAATGCCCGATGATGGGAATATCGTTCTTGATGTTCTTACGGGTGCCCATCTGGTATTCGTTACCGGCTTCCTCCCCATATTGGCATTCCGTGAAGAGGGTTTCGGAGTAGTTGGTGAAACCTTCATGTACCCACATGTCAGCGATATCGCGGGTGGTGATGTTATTACCAAACCATTCATGGCCGCTTTCATGCACAATGATGAAGTCCCATTTGAGGCCCTGGCCGGTACCGGAAAGATCCCTGCCTTTATAGCCCATCTGGTAACCATTGCCATAGGCAACGGCGCTCTGGTGCTCCATACCCAGGTGAGGGGCGTCTACCAGCTTGTAACTGTCTTTATAGAAGGGGTATTTGCCAAACCAGTATTCAAAACATTTTAGCATGGGTTTTACCACTTCGAAGTGTTTTTTTGCCCTCTCTACGTTATAGTCCAATACCCAGTAGTCCAGGTCCAGCTTGCCGCCTTCGCCGTTATAGGTGTCCTTGATCTCTTTATAGTGACCAATGTTCAGCGCTACATCATAGTTATTGATAGGGTTGCTCACATACCATACATAGGTCACGGTGTTGTCTTCCTTGTTTGGAAATTTGATCTTCAGGCGGCCGTTGGAAACATCTACGAGGTCCTGGGGCACGGTAACGCTGATGGTCATGTATTGCGGCTCATCGCTCTGGTGGTCTTTATTAGGCCACCATACGCTGGCGCCCAGGCCCTGACAGGCAGTGGCCACCCAGGTACGGCCCAGGGAGTCTTTGGTCCATACCACGCCGCCATCCCAGGGGGCATTTACTGCTACTTTGGGCTTGCCATGGTAAAATATCGTCACCTTCTTCTCAGTGCCTATTTTCTCCGATTTTCTCATCCGGATATACCATACATTGCTGTCGCGCTCAAATTCCAGTTTTGTTTTGGTGGAGATCTTCAGGCTATCAATATCCATGGCTACGCTATCGATTGCCATGGGATACTGCAGATCGATCTGCATCACGCTGTCTGCTTTTAATACCTTGTAAGTGATGGTGTTGGAACCGCTGAAGGTGCTGTCAGACGGTGTTACATTTACCTGCAGGTCGTAGCTCACCACATCCCACCAGGCGCGCTCGCGGGTAATGGAGCCCCGGAGGCTGTCTACACGGGTGAAATGAGGCTCCTTTGTTCCTTTAAAATGCGATTGTTGCTGGGCCCGTGCACACAACGCCATCAGAAGAGTCAATAATAAGATAGGTACGCCACGCATAAATCAGAAATCGTATTTAAAACCGAAAGATATTAATTTACAGTGTAAAATATAAACTCATACATGTAAAATGACGGCTAACAAACGTGAAAGTCCGGGACTTATTGTTTTTTTAAGGGGTTATTCCGTTGTTTTTATATATGGTGTTTTATGGTTATGCCTATCTGGCTGTCAGCGTACAGCCCGGCAGGATCAGCAGGTGTTCCGCTTTAACCACACAGACGGGCTTTCGTCCCTGGATCCCGCCTTTGCCAAAAGCCAGGCAATTATCTGGGCCGTGCACCTGGTCTACAATACCTTGGTAGAACCGGATACGCAGATGGTAATACGCCCTTCGCTGGCGACCCGGTGGGAGGAATCTGCCGATCATCTGACTTACACTTTTTATTTACGAAAAGACGTTTACTTTCATGATAACGAAGCTTTTACAGGTGGTAAGGGGCGGCAAATGACTGCCCGGGATGTAGTGTATAGCTTCCGGCGGATCATGGATCCGGCCACCGCATCTCCCGGCGCCTGGATCTTTAATGGGAAGGTGGATCCGGAAAAAGGGTTCCGGGCGCTGAATGACTCCGTTTTTCAACTCACACTGCTGCAGCCTTTCCATCCTATACTGGGGATCCTGAGTATGCAATACTGCTCTATTGTGCCACACGAGGTAGTGGAAAAGTACGGGGCAGATTTCCGGCGGCATCCATGCGGTACGGGGCCTTTCCAGTTCTTTGTTTGGGATGAAGGGCAGGCCCTGATCCTGCACCGCCATCCCCGGTATTTCGAAAAAGACAGCGACGGGCATTCCCTGCCTTATCTGGATGCGGTGAAAATGACCTTCCTGGATAATAAGGCCACAGAATTCCTGCTATTCCGGCAGGGGCAACTGGATTTTATGAATGACCTGGACGCCTCCTTTAAAGATGAGGTGCTTACCAAAACGGGGCAGTTAAAAAAGGAGTGGGCTGGTAAAATGGTATTGGCCAAAAGCCCTTATCTGAACGTGGAGTACCTGGGCTTTTTGCTGGATAGCAGCAAGACGCCTGTGCAGCAATCGCCCACCCGGCTTAAAAAGATACGGCTGGCCATCAACTATGGTTTTGACCGGGTAAAAATGATGACCTATCTGCGTAACAGTATTGGCACGCCGGCCAATGCAGGTTTTGTGCCCAGGGGATTGCCGTCTTTTGATGCGGATAAAGTAAAAGGATATAATTATAACCCCACGCTGGCCCGGCAGCTGTTACAGGAAGCTGGTTTTCCGGAAGGAAAGGGTCTGCCGGTGATACGGCTGCTGACCATCCCCATGTATGCGGACCTGGCCAATTATATTGCTGCGCAGCTGCAGGAAGTAGGTATACGGATACAGGTGGAAGTGATCCAGAAAAGCCTGTTGCTGGAGCAAACCGCCAAATCCGCCGCTGTGTTTTTCCGCAGCACCTGGATAGCGGACTACCCGGACGCGGAAAGTTACCTGGCCTTTTTCTATGGAGGGAACCCGGCCCCGCCCAATTATACGCGGTATGCCAACCCGGCTTTTGACCGCTTGTATGAGCAGTCGCTGCTGGAGACCAACGATTCCCTGCGGTACGAGCTGTACCGGCAAATGGACCGGATGGTGGTAGCGGATGCGCCGCTGGTACCTGTGTTTTATGATGAGGCTATCCATTTTATACAGCCTTATGTACATGGGTTGCGGGATAACGGGTTGAATATATTGGAATTGCGTTGGGCGAAGATCGAACGGTAACAGATGGGCCACAAATTGTGGCATCAAAGGGGCCAGTAATTGCTGCCAGCCAGCCCCTCCGCGCAAACCCGGCAGCAGCGCGCCCATAGCGCTTTTAACATTTCATTGCTTTGAACACCAATTAATTAGTCTAACTTTGCCCCTTAATACTCATTTTAAAGTAGCATAATGACAGCGATTTTGATCTTTTTCTGTGTGCACTGGTTCTTATCATTGTTCTTTCACACATTCTTCCTGCACCGGTATGCTTCCCATCAGATGTATACCACCAGCAAGGGCTGGGAACGGGTATTCTATTTCAGCACCTGGTTTTTCCAGGGCTCTTCTTACCTGGTTCCAAGGGCATATGGCGTAATGCACCGTATGCATCATGAATATAGCGATACTGAGCACGATCCGCATTCTCCCCACTTCTTCAAAGATGTATGGAGCATGATGGTGCGTACCCGCCAGATATATAACGATTATCTGAACCACAAACGTCAGCCGGACGCCAAGTTCCTGGAAGAGCCACTGCCGGAATGGGCTTCGCTCGACCGCTTTGGTGATCACATCCTTACCAGGCTGGTATTTATAGCAGGTTATGTAGCGTTTTATGTAGCTTTTGCTCCCAGCTGGATCTGGTTCCTGCTGCTGCCTATCCACTTCCTGATGGGCCCCGTACAGGGCGCAGTGGTAAACTGGTGCGGCCACAAATATGGTTATAGCAATTTCAATAACGGTGATCATTCCCGTAACTCTTCTCCCTGGGGTATCTTACTGCTGGGCGAACTGTTCCAGAATAACCACCATAAGTTCAAGGACAGCCCTAATTTCGCAAAGAAATGGTTTGAGCTGGATCCTACTTACCCGGTAATGAAAACCATGAACTGGCTGGGTATCATCAAGCTGAAATCTGCTAAGGTGAAACGGACGCAGTACCGTGCGGCAGCGTAATTGATGTGCTAATATGCTAATGTGCTAATGTGCTAATGTGCGGATGTACGGATAACGGATATACTTTTTTGTAAGAATAGTAAATGCTGATGCATAAATGATTTGAGATCATTTGTACATCAGCATTTAGTTTTTGTGCTATTGTTGGTAATCAGCATATTAGCACATCAGCATATTATCAGAGATAACTTAGCCAGCGCTTATCCTGGTGTTGTTGTTTATAAGCGGCGTAGCGCCTGCACAGCGGGTAGAGTCCCAGTACCAGTAACAACCATATCGCATATACCCATGCCAGTGATACCCCATACTGTCCCCGCAGTTTGGCCGCATCCAGCGAAAAATTATGGGTGAGCATCTGCGCCAGCGGAAAGCCCATAATCACCCCCACCAGCACGGCTATCAGATGAATAGCGTGCATATGCAGTATATAATAGAAGAAGGGTACCCTGCCTATGCTGATGAGTGGATGACCGGGGCGGATACGCGCGTTGTCCAGGAAAGAGAGGAATATGAGCACGGGTCCCAGGGTAATCAATAAGAAGAGTAAAGACGGCGGATATTTAAGCACATTAAAGAAGCTCATTACCGATTGGGTAGTGGTGGCGCCTGGTTTCCAGGGTGTTGGATTACCATATATATTGAAGTAACGCAGCACCAGAAAAAGCAGGATGGCCGCTGCGCCAACATAACGCAGCACGTGTTTGCGTTTGGCGGCGTCATAACCGTGCCGGAACAAGGAGCCCAGGCCATACCCGGCGGCCATCACCCCAAACCAGGGCAGGATAGGATAACCGGCAAAAATTGTCATGCTGCCCAGCTGCATTCCTGCGGTGCTCCGCAGCAATCCCCACAACAACTGTAAGGGCGTGCCGGGCTGCAGTTGTATTCCATCTGTCAGATTGTGGAACAGGATGATGAAGAGCCCAATGGAAAATACGGCTCCTACCGGCAGGGAGAGCAGCAGCGATAACAGGATCATACTCATACCAATGGCGGCTATCACCCCAAAGAAGACGAAATGCGGCGTAAAGCTGAAAATGAAGCTCATGAGGGTAAGGTCTATCAAGATCAGCCAGAGGCCGCGGGTAAGCAGGAAGCGGCGCAGATCTTCCCGGCTGCGGCGGGTACTTACCAGGTAAATGCTGGCTCCGGCCAGCATCACGAATGTGGGCGCACAAAAATGTGTGACCCAGCGGGTAAGGTATAAGCCGATGGATGTTTTTGTTTCATCCAGGGGATTAAAGAACGGGATGTCAAAATGCATAAAATCCCTGACGTGGTCCAGCGCCATGATGACCATCACCAGGCCCCTCAGGAAATCAATCGATAACAGGCGTGGGGATGGAGGCGCAGGAATGGCGGAAGCGGCGGTTGTCATTAGAACAGATTTACAGGTTGATAAAAGAGGAATATAAATTAGGAATAAAAAAGCTCATTGGCAAGAAATCCAAAGCGGCTCAGATAGGGGACAGGACAAGTTAATGAGCGGCAAAAAAGAATGAAACGGCATATGACGCCGGCTATTCTACAGATCAGTTTATGTCAGGGATACCACGAATATTTTAAGCCAGCTGCAGTGCCCAGCAGTCAGGTAATTTTACGCCTGTTGTAAGGTTTTAGTCAAAGCGCCGACTAAAGAAAAAAACAACTCACTAATCTAATCACCTTAAAACGACAACATGAAACTTCAGAAAGCTGGCTACGCGCTGGGCGTTATCGCTACTGCATTGGTGTTACTATGGATCGGGCTCTTAAAATTTACAACGGCAGAGGCTATGGCCATAAAGCCGTATGTTGAACACAGTTTCTTAATGAGCTGGTTGTATAAGATAGCCTCTGTTAATGTAGTGTCTGATCTGGTAGGGGTTTTTGAGATAGTGACAGGGGTATTGCTGCTGGCCTCTTTTAGTAGCCGGACAGCGGGCCGGATAGGGGGCTATCTGGCATTGATCATTTTTGTGACCACGCTGAGCTTTTTATTTACGACGCCTGGTATATGGAAAATGTCTGAATTTGTGCCGGTTACAGATTTCTTTGTGGTAAAGGACCTTGCATTTCTGGCAATTGCATTACAGGTAACGGGGCGGCACAGCAAAGGCTAAGAGCTGGGTTGTATCATATCTTATAACCGCGTTTTTTTAAATAAGAGCTATGAAATTTATTGGATCCATTCTTATCCTGTTTAGTTTTGCCATACACGCAGTAAACGGGCAGGGGCATGATTCGTTGTTCCTTGCCGCTGCCCGTGTTAAACTTACTCATTCGAAGGAATATATGTTAAAGGTGGCCGATCTGATGCCGGAGAACAAGTATGACTATAAGCCCACTAAAGAAGAATTAAGCTTTGGCGCGCAGCTGCTGCACATATGCGGCAATCTTGGCTGGCTAAGCTCCACTTATCTGACAACGGAAGATCATCCGGCCTTTAAAATTGATGAAAAGATCTCCAGTAAGGATAGTATACGATCAGTTCTCCTGTCAACCTATGATTATGCGATCAAAGCATTGGATAATTTTGATGCGAAGCAGTTGGGGGATACGGTAAAATTCTTTGCCGGGCCTATGACCAGGTTACAGATCATTAATTTATTGAGCGACCATCAAAGCCATCACAGGGGACAAATATTGGTTTATTTAAGGCTTTGCGGTATAAAACCACCGGAGTATGTGGGATGGTGACGCGCTATTTTTTGCTGCCAGGTAAAAAGTAGGATACAAGAAAGTTGCCTTTAACGGGAGAGCGCGCGAATATATACTGATAGTATATTAACTACGAAGCACATAGCAAGCAAACAGCAAGCACAGTAGGGATTGCCATGGACAAAACGTGGACTAAAGGTGGACTTGATGTGGAGTTGAGTTGGGGTAATCGTGTATCAGTGGCGGAGTGGTTGCGCTGTTAAGGTGCTGATACCGGTTTTAGCCTGCAACATTTTGGGCCCACAGATTGTGTTTCCTGGCGGCTGCTACCACGTGATCATAGCGCTGCCCTGAAGGGCTTAAACTGCGGCACGCCGGCAATGCTGAGCATCGCTTTATCCCCGCTGCTATCGCCATAGGCGTAGATGGTCTCAAAACCTGCCAGATCGTATTCATTCTTAATACGGCAAACCTTTTCATCGCCGTTACAGTTAAGGCCCAATATGTTACCGGTTAACTGCTCATCCTTTACTTCCAGCTGAGTGGCGATGCAGCTGATACCTATCGCGGCGCACCAGGGCGCTACCCAATCCTGGGCGGAAGCTGTTACAACTGCCACCTGGTGCCCTTGCGCCTGGTGGTTTTTTATGGCGATCAGCGCCTGGGACCGGAGTAAACCGGGGAGGCGTTGGCGGCAAAAATCATCGCAGCCTTTGCGGAAATCTGCTACCGGTGTACCCTTGAAAAAGTACCGTAGCACCAGCTGTTTCATGTTATGGCTGGATATCAGCTTTAGCTTAAACAATACCAGCGCCGGCGATAGCAGTAGCATGCCTGTATAAAAATACGCATTTCCTTTTTGAAACTGGATGATCTCAAAAAGTGTATCCCTGGATGTAATGGTACCGTCAAAATCAAAAAAGGCGATCGATGCCATGTTTAATTGGTTAGTAATTAGCGATTAACAGTTCGTGGATGAAAGGGATTATGCAGAAAAGCGCCTCATTCCTTATGTCCTACATATCAATCGCTAAGCTGTTGATTATTAAAGATAATAATTCAATGCTGATGCTATCTAATCTGGTAAAAGTGCATTATCAGCTATATATCAATTATTTAGCTGCACTTGTTTTATAATTTCAGTTTTTTGAAAATAAACTCTGGAATAGACTTGATTATCAACATAATATATCTCCAAAACCATTTTACGTAGAGTATGTTCTTACGGGATCGGGCGGCGCTGGAGACAGCTTTGGCAACATCTTCCGGTTGGGCGGTTAGGAGCGGCGGCAGCTTCAGGTCTTCCGTCATACGGGTGTAGACGAATCCTGGCTGTACGCTCATGACATGTACATTATGGTGAAAGAGCCGGTTGCGCAGGCCGCTCAGGTAGGCCGTGAAACCTGCTTTTGCGCTACCGTAAAGGTAGTTGCTTTGCCGGCCACGTTCGCCTGCTACGGAACTAATACCGATGATCATACCGGCACGCCGATTGGCGTAGTCATTGGCGACAATATTCAGGATGGATACGGCGCCGGTATAGTTGGTGTGCAGGATGCGGCTGGCTTCCTGCCAGTTGACCTGCGCCTGTTCCTGTTGCCCCAGGTAGCCAAATACGCAAATGGTAATATCTGGTTTAATGGGCAGGGTATCATAAAATTCAGTGTGACTATCGAAGTCGAGGGCGTCAAAGGTGTAGGCGGTAGCTGTCACGCCATAACGGATGTGGAGGTCCTGTTGCTGCGCGTGCAGATGCGCAGCGTTGCGCGCGGCCAGTTGTATATCGTATTTGTCAGCGGCGAACTGCCGGGCAATGGCTACGGCCATATCAGAACCGGCGCCCAGGATTAAAACAGTAGGCATGTATTTAATTAATAATGAACGATTAACAATGAATGAGATCAATGGCGATGTTTAACGGATGCCGGTAAACGCGGTTGCCATCAACGCCATATTGGATGCAGCGGAGCAAGCATTTAAGGCTTGTTTGCCAGCTGTGTTGCCCTGTAATGATGCCATATGGAACCATACTGGCTACAGCGGTAGACATGTAAGGCTTAATGACGATGCTACCAGGTCGCTTAATAGCGGCAAGCATCCATAGTTTGTACACAGGGTGCTTATCCTTTAACTATACGGCTGAAACTTGTGGTACTGCAGTGCTGGCCGCCTCCGGTTGTTGATCTGCAGCGGTAAGCAATAGCCTGTCGGACTGTAAGGACCGGAACCGGAAATCGCCGTTATACTGCTTCACGATCTCTGCAAAGCGCTGTACATGGGGGTAACTTTGCCAGAAGATCTCCTGTTTCATACGGGCGTCCTTGGATAGGTATAGCCGTCCGCCGTATTGCAGCACCAGGGTATCCAGCTCGTCCAGGAAATCAAACAGACCTTTGCGTACGGGGAAGTCCAGCGCCAGGGTATAACCTTCCATTGGGAAGGAGATCAGGCTGTCCTGGTGGCCAAATACCTTTAGCACGGCCAGGAAAGAGCCCCAGCCTTTATCGCTGATACGTTTGAGGATGGCGATGAGCCCTTCTTTCTGATCCAGCGGCAGTACGAACTGGTACTGTACAAAGCCGGCTTTGCCGTAGCCGCGGTTCCAATGCAGGAATGCGTCCAGCGGGTAAAAGAACGGCTCGTAGGAAACTACGTTATTGATCTCCTTTTTGGTGTTCTTGGCATAGTACAGCCAGTTAAAGGCTTTGACCGTAAAGGTGTTCAGCACAAAGGAGGGAAGATTAAAGGGGATGGTGAGCTTCTTCTTTTTAGGAAGCTCCAGGGGGGCCTGGCGTTGTTGGGCAGACAGCTCTTCCGGCGTGGCATGTTCGCCCACGATGAGTATACTGCGGCCAAAGCTATCGCCTTTCTGGAGGCAATCTATCCAGGCCACAGAATAGGTATAATGCCGGTATTCTTCGAACAGGCGGATCACCTCTTCGAGGTTGCGCGCCTTGATCTGGCGTTGTTTGATGTAGGCGGTGTCGATCTTTTTGAGGCGGAACTTTACCCGGGTAATTACCCCGGTAAGGCCCATACCGCCGCAGGTTGCCCAGAACAGGTCCGGCTCCCGCTGCGCGGAGCAGGTGATCAGCCCTTGGGCGGTTATCACATCCATATCTACGATATGGTTGGAGAAGGCCCCATCCACATGGTGGTTTTTACCATGTACATCGGACGCTACTGCGCCGCCTACGGTAATGAACTTGGTGCCTGGCGTAACCGGCAGAAACCAGCCTTTGGGTACAATAAAGTCCAGGATATGATCCAGCGTAAGGCCGGCCTGGCATTCCAGGATGCCCAGCTCCGTATCAAAATCCAGTGCTTTGTCGTATTTAAGGGTAGAAATACTGTGTACGCCCAGGGAGGCATCGCCATAACAGCGGCCGTTGCCCCGTGCGATGAAGGTGGATGGCCTATCCAACAGCTCCTGTAGCTGGTCTTCCCGGGTAAAAGTGCTTTCTTCACTGGATACCACCGGGTAATTGCCCCAATTTGCTAACCGTTTTTGCATTAGTTAAAAAAACTTTTGTTTGCCGGTAAATAAATGATCACATAAAAACTCAGGATCCACAGGGCTATGGTTAATTGGATAAAGCGGTCTTTGTACAGGATCTTGGTGGGAGAGCCAGTATTGTTCTCCACGTAGGTTATTTGCAAATATCGTAATAATCCTGCAATAACAAAAAGAGTGGTGTAATAAAGACGGTGGGTGCCGAACCGGCCGATGGTGGTGGGGTCCAGGGTATACATCAGGTAGCACACGATAATGACGGCCGATAACAGGGCCAGCATTACGTTCATAAAGTCCATATTATACCCTTTGGACGCTTTGCGCATTTCTGTGCCGGAGGCTTCCTTGATCAGCACATCATCCCGGCGTTTTGCCACTGCCATAAACAGGGCCAGCAGGAATACCATGACCATCAGCCAGGAAGATACCGCAGTATTGGAGGCGATACCGCCGGCCTTGATACGCAGCACAAAACCCATGGAAAGGATGATGATGTCCAGGATGGAGATGTTTTTGAGCCCCAGGGAGTAGAACAGGTTGAGCACGAAGTAGATACTCACCACAAAAAGGAATTTGGGCCGTACATACCAGGCCAGGCCTATGCCTATTACCAGGCAAATGACAAAGAATACCAGCGCCGCGGCGGGGGATACTGCTCCGGAAGCCAGCGGGCGTTTACACTTGACCGGATGTTTACGGTCTGCCTCGATATCCTTATAGTCATTAATAATATAGATACTGCTGGCTACCAGGCTAAATGCAAGGAATGCAGCCAGTAATGTCTCTATGGTAGAGAGGTAAAAAAGTTCTCCCGCAAAAAACAGGGGAATAAATAAGAACAGATTTTTTACCCAATGATGGGGCCTTAGTAGTTTAAGATATTGCACGGGGATAAAACAGTGATTATGTCCGGCGGCAAGATACGGCATTCATGTGAAAGGTCAAAGCGAGCGGGGCGCAGGTGAGCCGGAGAGGAAGGGTGCATTGGGGCAGGGCGGCGTGTTGGTAGGTTTGCTGACAGTGGGTTATAAGCAGTTGGAAACGGCCTGTAACGGCCTACAGTAACCGGGAGCGTTTTTATTGCCGGTGTTTTGGAAGCAGTACCGGGCGGTGTACTGCAGCAATTAATAATGGAATAATAATGTGGCCGTTTGGGGTGGTACATTGCCGTTAGATGGTTGCCGGCGAGGGGCGAGCCGTGAAAGTATGGCCTTGCCGGGAGACTGGTAGCCAGTGAGAAAGGTGACTGCGCATGCGTTGCCCTGACGGAGGACTGGTGGCTGGCGGGAGCGGCCTTCTTTCTGCGGGGGCTTTCCCTTTTGTACCTAAAACACTATTTTTGAGGCTTTCAAACATAAAACGTTCCCCATTATGTCACCGTCAGGGTCATCCCTTTACCAGAAACGTAGCATCTTTACCGTAATTGAGTCGCTGATCATTATTGGCCTGGCGTTGGTTCCGCTGTTCACCAGTTTTCCTTACCGGGTAAATATTTTCCTGTCCTGGGAGGGCGCTTACCGGATGTCCATCGGGCAGATGCCCTATAAAGATTTTGGCCTGCCGCTGGGGTATGGCTTCTGGATCATACCGGCACTGTTCTTTAAACTATTTGGCCCGCAGCTGATCTCCCTGGTAAAAGCCCAGGTGTTTATCAATATTATGGCGGGGTTTGCCTTCCGTTCCATCCTGAAACGGCTGGAAGTAGCGCCGGGTATACGTACCCTGTCAGTACTGGTGTTTGTCCTGTCTTATTCCTTCTTTAATTTCTGGCCCTGGTATAACCATACGGTGATCGTATATGAGCTGGTAGGCCTGGCCTTCCTGTTCCAGTTCATCACCCGGCCCGGGCAAAAGGTACGTTTCCTGTACCTGCTGCTGGCGGCGCTTTTTGTTTTCCTGTCTATTTTCACCAAGCAGGATGGGGGAGGATTGGCCCTATTGTTATGCCTGGCCTTATTATTATATAATAGCCTGCATGAAAAACGCCCCTGGGATATTCCGCTGTTCCTGGTTTTCCTGGGCGCGGTGGCGCTTGCCTTTATTGGTCCGCTGTTACCCCATGGTTTTAGCTACTGGTTCAATCATGGGCAGCCGCCGCATAATTCCCGTTTAGCCGTAACGGATTTTGCAGAGGAGATACTGGGCGCTTCCCAATGGATCAAATTCTACCTGGTACTGATGGTGTTATGCCTGGTACCGGCCTTACGGGATATAAAAGCCCTGTGGCTGAATAAGCAGGCCATGCTGTTCCTGCTGCTTACGCTGGGGATCCTGGCAGAAGCGGCCCTGTTCCAGGTGACCAGTTATACGCCTCCGGATAATAATATATTCTTCCACAGTTTTGCATTCGCTTTTTTGTGCAGCCATTTTAGCGTGTTGCAGCATATTGACCTGGGCCGTTTCCGCACTTTTGTTGCCGGCGCGCTGCTGGTGCTGTTGTGGTGGTCCGGCGTATTCTGGAAATATATTGACCGGGTATTTGCCCGTGTTTTCCCGGCGCCGGTAGAGATGGCAAAGGCATCGCCGGATGCGGAGAATGTGGTATCCCGCCGGAACTTTATGCTCAGTACAGATACGACCAAGGACGTGCCTACGTCTGAGTGGATCTTTTCCCGTTTGCCGGAATTTAAGAAGATCTATATGCCGCCGTCCACCGTACAGGGGATGGAACGGATACTGGCGCTGCCGGTGGTAAAAGAGAAGCAGGATAGCATCAAAGTGCTGAACATGACGGAGTTAACGCCATTGGCGCATGCGATGCCGTTCCGGCTGGAGACCGGGGAAGATTACCCGCTGTGGTATCACCTGGGGGTAGGCATGTTCAACCGGCAGCTGGCTGCTTTTACGGAAAAGGTAAGAACACATCATTATGACCTGGTGCTATATGAATATGCGCCGGGACTGAATAACTTTTTCCCGTTCGCCCTGCGGGCGGAATTGAAACAACATTACCGGCAGGTGGACGATTTTCTGGCTCCCCGCCGGCCTACTAACGCTGTAATAGAAGTATATGTAAGGCCGTAAAAAAATATTTTTAGAATTACCCAACCTTTGGAATACACCTTCCTGTCTTTATAGAGTACCAGGACGTAGCAAGGCGGTTGTAAGATGTCAGAACCCTGTTGCCACCTTTTTGCAGTTCGCCTTATACGTCCTGTTTACTAATTAACTTGAAAACGCTGCTGATCAACTTATCCGCACATACGGCTGATTATCATGACGCCTGCGACAATCTGGACCAGATACTGGACGGCTGCCGCAGGAGCGACCGTTTGTGCCAGGAGAAGCTGTATTACCTATATTTTGACAGGATGTTGGGAGTAATACGCCGTTATACGACAGACCAGGACCAGGGTGTTGATATCCTGAACAACGGCTTTCTGCGGGCTTTCCAAAAAATAGCACAGTATCAGCATAGCGGCAGCTTTGAAGGCTGGTTACGCCGGATCATCGTACATGCTGTAGCAGACTATTTCCGGAGTGCGCAGGCACAGCAGAAAGAGCGTTCTGTAGCGGATGTGCCGGAGGACCTGGCCACTGTTCACGCAGATAACCGGCTGGAATATAAGGATCTGCTGCAGGCATTGGAATTATTACCGCCGACCACGAGAGTTGTTATCAATCTTTTTATTATAGACGGGTATTCCCATAAAGAAATTGCTACCATGCTGAACATCAGCACGGGTACTTCCAAATGGCATGTAGCCGAAGGAAAACGACTGTTGAAGGAACATGTGACCGCTCAGCAAAACGTCTTTAACAATAACAAGGCAGTATGATGGATGACAAGCATTTACATATTGAGCAATGGCTAAAAGACGCCGCGCAGCAATCCGCGCCGGATCCGACCGGTATGGATATGAAGCGGCAGGCCTGGTCAAAGATGTCTGGCTTGTTGGACGCATCTGCCGCAGCAGGAGCATCAGCTGCTTCGCCGGCCGCAGGGCCGGCGGCAGCGCCTGCCAGAACGATACTGCAGAAGGTATGGGCTGCTATGGGGCAGGCTACTGTAATAGTGCCTACGGTAGCGGCAGCTGCGGTGATCTCTATTGTGGCAGGCGTGCTATTGTATCATAACATGGATGTACAAACGAAACAAAAACAGGGTGTTACGAATGAGCGCCAGGATAAAGGGAGCGGTGATTCAGCGACGGGCGGTGGGGCTGGGCCTGTGGCGGATTCCGGGGCGGGGATGGCTGGGAATGGGATGGCTGGGAATGTTGTAAGTGACTCATCTTCAGGAGGTAGAGAGGGAATAACTAAAGGGGCGTTGAATGGTATTGGCGCAGCAGGATGGCCTGGCGCGAGTGAAAGTAACGGGGTTGGTAATAGTGCGGCGAATGCAGCGCCAGGGCGCGGAGAAGATGCTGCGGCAAAAGAGGCAGCGGGGAATAATGCGGGACATGTAATAGCAGGTAATGACCGGCAGCTATCGAACTCGTCTCTAAATGCAGGTAATAAATTATTGTCGCCGTCAAATCAGGCGGTTACACCGGCAGTGGATAACAAGGGGCGTGCAGGAAGATCCGGAAATAACGCCGGCGCTGGTGCAAAGCAACCGGGGGCCGGAGTAAATGTGCCGAATAGCAATAACAGGGGCACGGGAGCAAATAATAGAGGTACTAAGCCGTTCTCTGTGGCTGGTCATGCTGATGCAACAGGGCAGCGGGGTGAGGCGCCGTCATCTGTGGCCAATAGTAACGGCGATAAACATTCAGCAGTAAAAAATAATCGTGAGCCCGAAAGAGGAGATAAACCTGCCAACAGCAGCCTGACCCGGGATAATGATGGTCTTACCGCCCTACGAGCCGGTTTCCGGCCGCTGCGCCCGAATAATCCTTTTATCGTGGAAAAGCCGGTACTCTCATCCGGCAGCCGCGGCCAGCATATTCCTTATTCCTCATTACCCCCTGCAAAACGGGCCTGGCAGGCAGATGGCAGCCGCTGGGCCATGCAGGCGGGGGTATTATTACCGGTGTCAGGCATGGCTGGCGCCAGCGCGGGCAGCGCGCTGGGGATCCGGTTGGGCGCTTTGTATAACCTGCCGCTGTGGCGTAATATTTACCTGCAGCCTTCCATCGGACTGGGCTATATAACAGGATACGATAAACGGTTTACCCATATGGGCACCGGACGGGACGAGGTAAGGGATTCCGTATTTGTAATAGACAGCATCACCACGCCTTATACGCTTAAAAAAGCGTTTGTGGGCAATGCGGGTATTAACCTTAATTATACAAAAGGCCGTTGGTCTGTTGGAACGGGCATTACGTTCAGCTTTGTGCTTCCTTCGGGCGTTCAGGATACGTCTACCCATCACCAGGAAACATTTAGAGATACCAGTGGGCAACTGGGCCCTGTTACACCGGCAACTTTTAATAAAAGTAAATTGCCGGGCCTGCGTTCCCTGGGCTGGAACCTGGATGCGGCCTATTATGTGCTGCCGCGGTTACAGGTAGGTATCAACTATAAACTGTTCTTCCTGCAACCCGGTATTGATCCCTCGTTCAGCAATGTGCCGGACCATCTCCTTGGGCCTGATGATGACAAGAATAAATACCGCGGTACTACACGTATACTGGATAAAAGTATGCTGGAATTCTACATCCGGATACCGCTGGGCAGATAGGGAATAAATTTACGACGGCACCCAACCTTTTGATCACGGAATGCTGTCTTATAAAGTATAAACCCTATTTGACCATGAACAGACTACATCTTTTGCTACTGCTCGTAGCCACCTTTATTGTAACGGCCACTGCCTGCCGGAAAAATATAATAGGCAGACCGGTATTCCTGGATTCGCTGCATGACAGCACCCATGACAGCGTGCACTTGCCGCCGCATGATACGATACCTCATGATACCGTGCCCCGTGACACGTTGCCACATGACACTGCAACGCATCCGCCGCACGATACCTTCCCGGTACCACCGCATGATACGTTCCCTCAGCCGCCACACGACACGTTCCCACATTATCCGCATGATACTTTCCCCAACCCGCCGGTGGACAGTTCTCATCACGGGGATACGCTGCACAGGAGGCGATAGGCAATACTGAAAAACAGCCTTATCTTTAGTACCATACCTACAAAACGTTATGATACTAAACAGAAGCATTATCATTCAGCGCCTCATCAACAAGTTTGATTTTAAGACCTATCTGGAGATAGGAGTAGACGCCGGGAAAAACTTCTTTCCCATTAAAGCAGACAGGAAAATAGCGGTGGACCCGGGTTTCAGGTTTGGCTGGCTGAAAAAGCTGGTAAAGGCCATCCGGTATCCCCAGAATTTCAGGGCTGCTTATTATAAAATGGAAAGTGACCGGTTTTTTGAAACAGCAGCGGCTAAGGCCTTGCATAACAAGCCCCTGGACCTTTGCCTGGTGGATGGCATGCATGAATATGCTTTTGCATTGAGGGATGTAGAGAACAGCCTGCAGCACCTTTCAGACGGTGGCGTGATCATTATGCATGATTGCAACCCGCTGTCAAAAGAAGCCAGTTATTCCTGGGAACAGTGGCAAACGGACAAGTGCGCAGGGTTCTGGAACGGGGATGTATGGAAGGTGATCCTGCATCTGAGAAGTACCCGGCAGGATATCAATGTATTCGTGCTGGATTGTGATCATGGGCTGGGCATTATTACAAAAGGGAAGCAGGAAAAGCCCCTGTCCTTTAGCCCGGCACAGATCGCGCAAATGAGTTATGACGAACTGGCCGCTAACCGTGAGGCGTGGTTGAATCTGAAGCCGGCGGCCTATGTCTATCATTATTTTAGCCTTGAATAATAGCAAGTAATACGAAGCGGCGGCCTTGACATTCCTGTCAGGGCCCTTTTTTTGCCTATACGCAGACTTTCTGAAAAAAAATGCCGTTTATTTAAGCGGAGCATGCTGTTAAATATTAAAACAAAAATATATCTTTAGGCTTTACCTGAAAACCATTATGACACAAAACCTTGATAGGAGCATTATCGCTCAGTGGCTTATCGACAATTACGGCTTTAACACTTATATGGAAATAGGGGTGGAGCACGGACATATCTTTTTTCCAGTTAAAGCAAAACGGAAGATAGCGGTAGACCCGATCTTCCGGTTTAACTGGAGACAAAAGCTAAAGATGGCGTTTAAGTACCCGCAGAATTTTAACGCATCGTATTTTCAAAAGGAAAGCGACCGTTTCTTTGCAAAATATGTGACCAAGGCGCTGCGCGGCAAGCCCCTGGATATCTGCCTGGTGGACGGCATGCATGAGTATGCATTTGCCCTGCGGGATGTAGAAAACTGCCTGCAATACATGCCGGATAACGGCGTGATCATTATGCACGATTGCAATCCCAAGAGCCGCGAGGCCAGCTATACCTGGAAGGAATACCGGGACAATAATTACAGCGGCGATTGGAACGGGGATGTGTGGAAGACCATTATGCACCTGAGAAGCACCCGTCAGGATATCAATGTGTTTGTGCTGGATTGTGATCATGGCCTGGGTATCATCACCAAAGGCAAACAGGAAAAACCGCTGTCCTTTACCCCGGCGCAGATAGAACAGCTTACTTATGAGGAATTTGCCGCTAACCGGCAGGAGTGGTTAAATATGAAGCCGGAAAGTTATTTCCACGAGTATTTTAAGGTTAAATGATCCAGATCAATATAGAAGAGGGCCTTGACATTTTTGTTGAGGCCCTTTTTTTTGTCAGTTACTGGAGTTTGAATACAATCAAGACGCTGGAAAGGTTAGCAATCAGCAGCTATTATAACTGTGCGCAGGATATTAATATTCAGGTCGAAGACATGACGCTGGTGTAGATCTCATCAAAGGACTGGCCTTTATCTGCGGGCCAGCGCTCAGAAAAGCGGATCTCTATATCCATCAGCAGCTGGATGCACAGCAACACTTCCTCCGTATCCATTCTGTTTAACATCATGGTCACCAGCTGTTCCATCCGCTTTAAGCAACGCTGCAATACTTTCTCTCCTTTGGCCGTGATCTTCACCCGTTTAGAGCGGCGATCCGCTATGTCTGCCACCTCGGAAATATAACCATTATCCCGCAGGCGGTTCAGCACATCCGTACCGGTGGACATTTCATAAATAGTAGCATAGATCACCTCTGATTTACGCGGATGTTGCAGCTGTACAATGGCCAGCAGCAGGGCAAACTCTTCCAGCTGGTTTACGCCGGTATCATCCAGCGCTATACGGGAGTACATGGCGTGTAAACGCATTACGCGTCCCATGATCTTCATAAGCATAGCCTCTGGCTTAAAGGGCTGTATACCCCCGGTAAGCTTTTGCAGATCCGGCGGGTGCTGTTGTTTTTGCTGTATGAGGTGATAGCGGCAAAAATCCTCTATGCTTCCATCCGGATGTTTTTCCTCATAGGCGGCCCATGCATTTACCAGTTGTACGGTCTTATTCATAATACTACGGATATAGAGCAAAGTAGAAAAAAATATTCCGGAAATCCTATTAAATATAACGGATGTGTACTATATTTGTTCCAGATACTTCGGAAACGTAACAATCCGGTCTGTTTTACCTACCATCGCTGCACTTCATTTCAATTTTATTACTGATCAATTAAAGTCAGGACCATGAGCCCAGCCTTTGCCGATTTCCTACGGGAAATAAAGCTGTTCATACACCTGCCGTTAATGGCGCACCTATGCATCATCCGGCTGTTGTTCTTCATGCTGTATGGGAAGGGGCCACACATCCGCAGAAAGTTCTAAAACAGACACATATGGCAACAATTAACCTGTTCTCTTCGGGGATCTTCCTTCACATTACCGGTATTGCGCTGCTGGCCGGCGGTACGGTAGGCAGTTTTGTAACGTTACGTCAACTATGGAAATACCTGCCGGCTGATCAGCAGAAGGCTACAGTAGTGTTTAAGATCACTGCTGCTTACAGCTTGTTTTTCAGGATAGGAGGCGCGCTGATGCTGATCAGCGGGTTCATGCTCTTACGGGCTTTCCAGTTTGCGGTAAGCAAACAATCCTGGTTTGAGATCAAAATGGGGCTGATCGTATTGATGATCCTGAATATAACGCTCCTGGGCGCGCCGGGTACCAAACGATTAGGGGTTTTGCTGGAATCGCCTACGGCGGATATGCTGCAGCTGTCTTCGGCAAAACGGCGGATGGATCTGTTCTATATCCTGCAGGTGGCGATCCTGTTGCTGATCTTTGTGCTGGGCGTGTTCAAGTTTCAATAATGCCTATATAAAATAATAAAAGAACCTGCCAGGGAGATGATACCCAGCAGGTTCTTTAGTGTATTGAGCCCGGTTTGGAATCTTGCAACTATCGTCTCAGTTTCGCAATACTGTCCATTGAAGCCTGGATATCTATCAACCGGGCATGAACGGCTCCCAATTGCAATTTTTCTGCCTCTGCTTTAGCGTCAAGGCCTTCGGACAGATAGCCACCTATCCTTTCATTTATATTGTTAGCGCTATCCTTCAATGATTTTTGTTCACTTAAAAGGTTTGTCTGCATGTTATTACGATTGCAGGCACAGGCGAATACTATGAGCAGGCATAAGATGGCTGAATATCTCATTTGAAGTTTTATTTGAAGTTGGGAAAATAGAATCTATATTTCATGTAAAGTAATAAATAACAGCTTATTCAGCGGTTACTTTTCCTTCTTTGCTTCCGGTTACCTGACATGGTTTATTTCGCTTTCCAGGTGTTATTCGCACGGTTGACATCCGGCAGGACGCTCCGGGGGTCCACTACCACTTCGCTTAATGCAGCGGTGGTCTCTACGTGGAAAGTCCAGGTACCGCCGCGCTGCCATACTTCTACCGGTAGCTTCACCGTATCTGCATGTCCGTTAACATCCTTTATGGATACGGTTACGGGCATTACCATCTGCTCCAGGTTCTCAATAGTCACCAGGGCGCCTTTGGCGGGATTGTTATCTGAGTACTTCACGTCTTTTACGGATTGGTCCAGTTTCCAGGTGTTCAGGAACCAGCCACGCCAGAACCAGCTGAGGTCTTCGCCAGATACATTTTCCATGGTGCGGAAGAAATCCCAGGGCGTAGGGTGTTTAAATGCCCAGCGGTGAATGTAGGCCTGGAATGCTTCATCAAACCTTTCGGGGCCTAAGACCTCATCCCGCAACAGGGCTAAGGCCAGACCGGGTTTGAAATAGGCCATATTGCCCAGTTGGGACGCCTGTATCACATCCGGGGTATTCATGATACCATCTGTGTTGGGAGCAAACAGGCCGGGGCCGGTTTTGCCCACATCGCGGGCACGGTAGTACTCGCCGTTATTGAAAGATTGGGTGGAGATATCGTTGATAAAAGTATTAAAGCCCTCGTCCATCCAGGCGTATTTGCGCTCATTGGAGCCTACGATCATGGGGAACCAGTTATGGCCAAACTCGTGATTGGTGACGCCCCATAAACCGGCACGTGTGCTGCGGGCAGAGCAAAATACGATACCTGGATATTCCATACCGCCTACTATGCCCGCTACGTTGGTAGCCACGGGGTAGGTGTAGGGATACCATTTATCAGAATACAATTCTATACAGCCTTTTACGTATTCAGTAGAACGGCCCCAGGCATATGCCGCGGCTACCTCTGCCGGGTATACGGACTGCGCCAGGGCTTTTTTACCGCCGGGGAGATTAATACGCGCGGCATCCCAGATAAATGCCCGGGAGGCTGCCCAGGCTACATCGCGGGTATTCTTGCAGGAGAAACGCCAGGTAAGATTGTCCTTACCGGCATGCTCATGCCGGAGGATGGCCATGCTGTCCTTAACAGTGATGGTGCGGTCGCTGGTACGCGCTCTTTCCAGGTTGGCCAGCTGGTCTGCGGTGAGCACCTGCGCTTCATTTGTTAATGCGCCGGAGCCTACCACCACCAGATCTGCCGGGGCGGTTATGCTATAATCGATATTGCCATATTCCAGGTAAAATTCAGATGCGCCCAGGTAAGGGATGGTGTTCCAGCCCAATACATCATCATACACCGCCATGCGGGGATACCATTGCGCAATCTCATAGATCCAGCCATTGCGGGATGGGAGGCGGCCCATACGGTCCGTACCGTATTGCGGCACATTAAAAGCATAGTTGATCCTGATCTGTACTGCAGCGCCGGTCTTCAGCGCCTGTGGCAGCCGGATCTTCATCCGGGTATCGGTAATGCTGTAATCGGCCGCCTGTGTTTTGCCCCGCTGTACCAGTGTTACTGCGCTGATCTCATCGCCACCGGTGGCGCCCCGGTTTATAAAACGCCCGCCGCCATAGGGAGAGGCCGCTTCTGAGCGGGAGTCCTCACGGTAAATATTCTGATCCAGTTGCAGCCATAAGAATGATAAAGTATCCGGGCTGTTATTTGTATAGGTGATGGCTACGGAGCCGCTTACACGATGTTGGGCCGTATCCAGCGTAACGCTGATGGAATAGTCTGCCCGGTTCTGCCAATATTTAGGGCCGGGTGCACCGCCGGCGCTACGGTATTCATTACCATTCTGTGTATAAAACACCGGGTTGAAGGCCTGATGCTGGTCATAACCGCCGGTAGCAGCTGCGGCAGGCACCTGGGCATGGGCATATGATAAACCTGTTGCCAGAACCGCCGATAGTGCGAAGATTTTGTTGACTGTCATAAGCTGTAAGATCTCTGCGTTGTGTGCTGTGTTAGATATTCAGGTTGGTTTCCAGGATAAACCGGGTCATACACTGAAATTATAGATCAAGATAATTATTTCACCGGAAATATTACAGCAGTTGCGGGAAGGCCATGCTGTGAGGCTGTGGCTTCAAACCCGGACTGCGCAATGTTTTGTCAGGCCGGTAGTTTGTTCAGGCTTCATGTTGAACGGGTGTTTCTGCCGGGTGAGTGGTAAAGCGGGAGTGGAACAGGAAGGTGATGAGCAGGCCCAGTAAACAACCCGCCAGCACGGCTATGATCCTTTCCAGGGCGGTATCCCATACATAGCGCCCGGCCTCGTGCAGGGTAACGATGATGGTAGCGGCCAGTGCGGAGCGGGCGGAGGCTTCCAGCTTTAACAGCATACAGGCGGCTGCGGTAATAGCGATGCCGCCGCATACCATCACCACGGTAGTGGGGTGTATCACCAGCATCAGCAGTCCGGCGCCGGCGCCTACCAGGTTGGCCTTTATGCGGCTCACCGCCAGGACAACGGCGTCTGTGCCGTCCGGGGATAATACCAACATAACAGAGATCATACACCAGATATAATCCTTATAATGCAGCAGGGATGCCAGTAAAAATACCACCAGCGCGCCCGCTACACATTTGCTCATATAGATAAGGAGCCGTTTGATGTTCAGCTTTGTCATGCCGTAAATTACGAAACCGCGGTTAAACTGCGGCCTGCAACATACCCTGGAATTGCTGTATATTGCTATTGCAAAATCCCTGTCCTTTATGCGCACCCTTATGCTTCTTTTGCTGTTCCCTGTATTATTCAGCTGCCGTTCTTCTGCCCAGGATGCCGCAAAAATTGATCAGTTATTGGGTAAGTATTATGAGTACGGCCAGTTTAACGGCACGGTGCTGGTGGCAAAAGCAGGGAAGATCATCTTCAAAAAAGGCTATGGCTATGCCAATTTTGAATGGGATATCCTCAATACTACAGATACAAAATTCCGACTGGGGTCTATTACCAAACAATTTACAGCCATGCTCATCCTGCAGCTGGTGGAGAAAGGCAAGATACGGCTGGATGGGAAGGTGACGGATTACCTGCCGTATTATCCAAAAGATAATGGCGGTAAGATCACGGTATATCAATTGCTTACGCATACCGCAGGCGTTCCAAACTATACCGCTTTGCCGGAGTTCTTTTCCCGGTATGCCCGTAATGCCTATACGCCGCGGGAATTTATTCCGGTGTTTGCGGAGCTGCCATTGGAGTTCAGCCCAGGATCAAAGTATAAGTATTCTAACTCCGGCTATTTCATACTGGGCGCTATTATAGAAGCAGTAAGCGGCAAACCTTATGACGAAGTCTTACATGAAAATATACTGCGCCCGCTGCACATGAATAACACCGGTTATGATACAGCTGCCACCGTGATCAAAAAGCGGGCGGATGGTTATATGAAAAGACGCAATGGGTATGAGCATGCGGAATACCTGGATATGAGCCTGCCCTTTGCCGCCGGCGCCATGTACTCCACCGTGGAGGACCTGTACCTGTGGGACCAGGCTTTATATACTGAGCAGCTATTGAACAAAGACAGTAAACATACCTATTTTACGCCTTACCTGGATGGCTATGCCTGTGGCTGGGTGCGTAAGCCCATCAACCTGGGCAAAACTACGGATACGCTCAGCGCCATCTGGCATGGCGGTGGTATTAATGGTTTCGTGTCCCTGATCGTACGTATACCCGGCACTAAGGACCTGGTGGTGTTATTGAACAATACCGGCGGCACAGACCTGGAAGATATGGCCAGGGGCATACTGGGGATCCTGCATGATAAACCCTATGATCTGCCCATACATCCGGCGGTATTGCCCCCGGCAGTACAACAGCTGATAACCGCCTCCCAGGCAGATACCGCGGCCTACCGCACCTATGCGGGTAGTTATTTGCTGGGGCCGGGCGTGGTGATGACCATTACCGTAGAAGGAAGCCGCATCTATGAGCAGGTGACCGGCCAACGCCGTTATGAGATCTTCCCGCAATCGCCGGGTAAGTTCTTTATGCGGGTGGTGGATGCCCAGATCACATTTACCAGGGATGAGCAGGGAAAGGTGGATGGCCTGGTGCTGCATCAGGGAGGCAGGGATGTACCCGGGAAGCGGGTTACGCCGTAATGGTGAGCGATCAACCTGCATAATATTGTTACCCGGCCTACCGGTGCGGCGTTTCATCGCGCTATATCATTGTTGTTAAGATGGTAATTCTTATATCATATTGATATATTATCACGCATTATAATCCCCTTCATTAACATCTTATTAGCTTTTGACGGTTATTTAAATTCTATTATTGCCCCGTTCCGTTATGTTATGATATGAACCCAGCAATTGCCATAAGGCAAGCATTGTAAAACCAAATTCCAAAATCATCCTTAACATGTTCATGAAAAACCTTTATGTAACGCTTGTTGCTACTATGCTGTTACTGCTGGCCGTTTCCTGCAAGAAGGAGACAGCAGCGCCCCAGGAAAACGCCCAGCCATCCGGTCAACAGGAGGCGGTTGCAGACGAGCCCATTACCCCGTTAGACAAAATTATTCCATTACCTGCCGGCGGTCATGCCAGCGCACGTACTGCTTCCGGCGAACGGATCCCCATTATTATGGTGCACGGCCTGGGCGGGATAGGCCCGGACGATATGCTGGGCCTTTATCATTACTGGGGCGGGATAGACGATATCCCCAAATATCTTACCGCTAATGGCTACCCGGCCTTTGCGGCCAAGGTAGGGCCTGTAAGCAGTAATTATGACCGTGCGGTAGAGCTGTATTATTATATAAAGGGCGGTTATGTGGACTATGGTAAATTCCACAGCGCTAAATATGGTCACGCGCAAAAGAAGGCGAAATATTATCCGGGCATCTATCCGCAGTGGGATGCCCAGCATCCTGTACATCTGCTGGGACATAGCATGGGTGGTATCACTGTGCGCAAGCTGGTGACCCTGCTCGAGAAAGGGGATGCGCTGGAGCAACAGGACCCTGCACATGCTGGTCTTTTTAATGGTGATAAGACCGGTTGGGTAAAGTCTGTTACTTCTATCAGTACCCCGCATAACGGCGCTACGCTTAGTTATATATTATTGAGCGGGTATATTCCGTTCGTACGGCAGTTCATTACCGCGGCAGCTGCGCTGGCCGGCGGTTTTTCCGGCGTAGATAATATCTATGATTTTTCCCTGGAACAGTGGGGACTGGAACGGCAGCCGGGTGAGAGCTTCGGCTCCTATGCCAACCGGGTGGCGGCTAATTCCGCGCTGGCTACCACGGAGGATTATTCCGGTCATGATGTTACGCCGGAAGCGCTGCTGGATCCGGCTAAAAAAGATCCGGACTCCAAAAGTGTGTACTATTTTTCTTTTACTACCAAAGCTTCTATGCGCGGGTTGCTGACTGGTTGGGAATATCCCCGGCTGGATATGTTCCCTATATTGATGCCGGTGGCGTATCCTACGCCTATCCTGATGGGTATTGGTAACTATACCCGTAAACAGCCGGGTAAGATCATCATTGATTCCAAGTGGTGGCCTAATGATGGCGCAGCTAATACTTATGGTATGAGCGGGCCGGAAGGTAGTATTATCCGCGAATATAATGCGGCGCGGGCGTTGGAGAAAGGCGTGTGGAATCATATGGGGGTATATAACGGCTATGATCATTTCGATATCATCGGTATTGGGTATCTGCCTTCTGTAAGGCCGTTCTATAGTAATATTGCAAAATTGCTGGCTGGTATAGAGTAGATAACGTATAAGGTAGAACGGAGCAAAACGGATCAGTGGTTAATTGTTGGCGTCTTTTGGTGGGCGCTGATGGTTAACCACTGGTTGTTTTAATGCTGGCAGATAGGATATATGTTAGGCTGCGTTGGTGAGCGCGTTGTGTTATTCAAGGGGGGGATGCCATCCCAGGTATGCTGGTGAGCGCGTTGTGTTATCCATGCCAGGCAGATGCAAAACGGCCTGCGCCCGCCGCGGGTTGGTCGCTTAGCAGGTAGGATGCAGTCCAGATTTGCCGGTGAGCGCGTTGTGTTATCCATGCCAGGCAGATGCAAAACGGCCTGCGCCCGCCGCGGGTTGGTTGCTTAGCAGGTAGGCTGCAGCAGCCGCGCCGGCCAAGGGCCGTTTTACATGCTGCCTGGCAAGGCGGTATACCGTAGTGGATATACCCGTTAATAAGAGTAGGCCGTTTTGCTTTGCTAACGGCATGCCGTTGTCTTTGCTGTATTAGGAACCTGATAACCGTTGTTTACTTGGTGACATAACGAGTAGCTGGTATTTTTCAGGAATATTCTTATAAAGTTATCTATTGTAAAGGATTAGCGACTACTTATCAACTAATCAAATTGATCACTTCCCTTTAAGAAATATTTGAATTTCATCATTTTTCCTTTGAATTTCGATAGTTCTTAATGTTATCATGAACTATCTTTAACGTGCCTTTGTTTACATGTAAGGTAGTATTGGTCAAATCTTATAAGGAAAAAGCAAGTACATTATGATTAAGCTCACTATTAACCAAAAGGAGCATACCGTAGACGCCAGTCCGGATATGCCGCTGCTTTGGGTTTTACGCGATATAGTCGGGTTAACGGGCACCAAGTTTGGTTGTGGTATGGCGCAATGCGGCGCCTGTACCGTACATCTGAATGGGGAGGCGGTGCGCTCCTGTGTAACGTTGTTGTCCCGGGCGGCTGGGCAGCAGATCGTGACTATTGAAGGATTATCTCCCGATAGTACCCATCCCCTGCAACGCGCCTGGTTAGAGGAAGATGTGCCGCAATGCGGTTATTGCCAGTCTGGCCAGATCATGTCTGCCGCTGTATTGCTGCGCGAAAACCCCCATCCCTCAGATGCGGACATTGACGACGCCATGAGTGGTAACATCTGCCGCTGCGGTACTTATCCGCGCATCCGTAAAGCCATTCACCTGGCAGCAAAATTACAACAGGAAGGAGGTAACAAATGAGCAATGAAATGACTACCAGCCGCCGCGGCTTTCTTAAGACGGGCGCTATGCTGGGCGGCAGTCTGATCGTTTCCTTTGTGGTACCCGGCGCTAAACGCCTGGCTGCCATGGGACTACCGGGAACAGATGGCGCAGCCGCCGCAGTTTTTACGCCTAATGCCTACTTAAGTATAGGCGCTGACGATAGTATACAGGTATGGCTGGCGCACGTAGAAATGGGCCAGGGTATCTGGACCACCCTTACCATGCTGATAGCAGAAGAGCTGGATGCTGACTGGGAAAAGATCAAGATCGTACATGCGCCTCCGGGACAGCCGTATGTGCACACCGTATACGGCTTACAGATCACCGGCGGTTCCAGTACCACCTGGTCTGAGTTTGACCGTTACCGCCAGGCCGGCGCTACGGCGCGGACACTGCTGGTAGACGCTGCGGCTAAAAAGTTTGGCGTGAGCCCGGCTGACTGCCGTACGGAGAACGGCATGGTGATAGCCGGCGACAAAAAAGCCCGCTATGGCGAGTTGGCTGCTGCTGCCGCCGCATTGCCGCCGCTTACGGAACCGGTGCAACTTCGGCCGCCTTCGGAATGGAAATATATTGGCAAAGGCGTAAAACGCCTGGATGCTCCCGTGAAAGTGAATGGCCAGGCCAAATTTGGTATGGACATGCAGTTTCCCGGTTTGCTTACCGCTGTAGTAGCACACCCGCCGGTATATGGCAGCAAAGTAAAATCCTTTGATGATAGCAAGGCCCGCCAGATACAGGGGGTGCGCAATGTAGTACAGATCCCTACCGGCGTAGCGGTGATAGCAGATAATTTCTGGGCGGCTAAAAAGGGCCGCGCTGCCCTGCAGGTAAGCTGGGAAACCGGGCCTAATGTGAATATAGATAGTAAAGCGCAGCTGCAGGAATTCAAAAAGCTGGCAGCTACCAAGGGCGAAAAGGCAGCGGAGAAAGGCGATGCAGCCAGCGGCCTTTCCAAAGCCAGCAAGGTATTGGAAGCGGAATTCACTTTCCCTTACCTGGCGCATACGCCTATGGAGCCGCAGAATGTAACGGTGAAGGTGGAGAACGGCAAATGCGAGATCTGGACAGGTACCCAAATGCCCGGCAACGATCAGCAGGTAGCCGCTAAGATACTGGGCTTTAACCCGGAACAAGTAAGTGTGCACACTACTTTCCTGGGTGGCGGTTTTGGCAGAAGGGCCAATTTTGCCTCCGATTTTGTAGCTGAAGCGGTGAACATTGCCAAAGCCAGCGGTCAGTTCATTAAAATGGTCTGGACCCGGGAAGATGATATACATGGCGCTTATTACCGCCCATCCTTTGTGCATAATGTCCGCGTAGGCGTTGATGGCGAAGGTAAGCCTGTAGCGTGGTTACATAATATTGCGGGACAGTCTATTATGGCCGGCACCCCGTTTGAGCCAAAGGAAGGAGTGGACGGCTCTTCTGTAGAAGGCGTGAATGACTCGCCCTACCTGGCCGCTATCCCGGATCATTGGGTAGGATTACACTCGCCCAGACTACAGCTGCCCGTTTTATGGTACCGTTCTGTGGGGCATACCCATACGGCTATGGCCATGGAAGGGATGATAGATGAGCTGGCGCATAATGCCGGTAAAGATCCGGTGGAGTACCGCCGTATGCTGTTAAAGGATCATCCGCGTCACCTGGCGGCGTTGAACCTGGCCGCTGAAAAATCCGGCTGGGGACAACCGTTACCGGCGGGCCGTTTCCGCGGTGTAGCGGTGCATGAGTCTTTCCTGAGTTATGTAGCCCATGTGGTAGAGCTGTCTGTTGACGAACAGGGCGCCATTAAGATCCACAGAGTGGTATCCGCTGTGGACTGTGGCTTGGCAGTAAACCCGGACGGCGTGCGTGCCCAGATAGAAAGCGGCGTGAACTTTGGGATCTCCACCGCGCTTTATGGAGAGATCACCCTGGATAAAGGCGTAGTACGGCAAAGTAATTTCCATGATTACCGTATTGCCCGTATGAACGATACACCCACCACCATAGAGGTACATATTGTAAACAGCACCGACAAGATGGGCGGGGTAGGCGAGCCTGGCGTACCGCCGGTAGCCCCTGCCATTGCGAATGCCGTTTTTGCCGCCACCGGCAAACGCTTACGCGACCTGCCCTTCTGCAATACGAACCTGAAAGCATAGTTTATGGCAAAATTGAAAACGAACAAGATCATATACCTGCTGTTATCCGTAACGGCAGTTTCCGCAGTGGCCGTATCTTCCAGAACAGATGCCGCAGGTAATAAACAACCGGTCGTTTATCACGAACCGGCTGACGGTGTAGCAAAGGATAGCGTTGGCTCTAAAAAAGCTTTTATGGCGGCTTACCGCGTACTCATGCACCCGCGTTGTATGAACTGTCATCCCTCCGGGGAGGCGCCGCTGCAGGGCGATGACAGCCATGTACATACCATGGGCGTAAAACGCGGGCACGATGGCAAGGGGATGTATGCCCTTAAATGCTCCAACTGTCACCAACCACAAAATACGCCGGGATTGCATATGCCGCCGGGTAACCCTAACTGGCATTTGCCGCCTGCGGATATGAAGATGGTATTCCAGGGTAAATCGCCCCGGGAACTGGCCGCGCAGTTACTTAATCCTGAGCTGAATGGCCACAAGACCACGGCACAGCTGATAGCGCATGTTACATCAGACTCGCTGGTGCTGGGCGGATGGAACCCCGGCGATGGCCGTACGCTGCCGCCGCTGACGCATGCGGAGTTTGCAAAACAGTTTAAGGCATGGATAGACAAAGGCGCTTTCCTGCCCGATAAATAATCTTTACATTTGATTATGGAACAAACGATCAGGGATATATTAATAGCAGGCGAGCTAAAAGTGAATGGCAGCTTGTGGCTGGAGCATAACGGCAAACGTTTCTTTGGCCCCGGGCCGGTGGAACTGCTGGAACGCATTGCAGAAACAGGCTCCATTAAACAGGCCGCCAAAGCGATGGGTATGTCTTATAAAAAATCCTGGGACCTGATCACCAATCTCAATAACCTGAGCGAGAAACCGTTTGTGATCACAAGCACAGGCGGCGAAAAAGGCGGCGGGTCTACCATCTCCGAAGAAGCCCGGCAGATGATCGCCTATCACCGGCAGTTGCGCCTAAGGTTCCGTGAGTTCCTGGAACAGGAAACAGCCAGATTAAAATGACATGTGAAATGAGGGCAATCGTCAGCCGCACGAAAGATGCAGCAAATGCCCCGGGTAAGTGACAGCGAGACTAAAATAAATACCTGAAACTGTATACCAGCCCCTGTTTTATAAAACAGGGGCTTCTTTATACCTAACGTTGTATATTTGAAAATATATCGATAGCGCCCATGAAAATCATATCAACCAGCCTTCTTTATTGTTTACCAGCTCTTGGCCTGCAGGCGCAAAACCTGAACAATACCTCAGATACCACCCGGGCAGATACTACGGTACGTATATTGTCAGAGATCACCGTATCAGCTTCCCGTATAAAGGAAAGTATTTTGCAGTCGCCCGTAAGCATACAAAAAGTGGGCGGCCAGTATTTTAAAGCCGCTCCGGCAGCGTCTTTCTTTGATGCCCTGGAGAATGTGCAGGGCGTACAGATGATCACGCCCAGCATGGGGTTTAAAGTGCTGAATGCCCGTGGTTTCGCCAACACCACTAATGTGCGTTTTGCGCAGCTGGTGGATGGGATGGACGTACAAAGCCCGCATATTGGCGGCCCAATTGCCAATGCACTGGGACCTACAGACCTGGATGTGGACAATGTAGAGATCCTGCCTGGTGTCGCATCTGCCCTGTATGGTATGAATACGATCAACGGTTTGGCTAACATCAGCACCAAAAACCCATTTACATCGCCTGGTTTAAGCATACAGCAGAAAACCGCTGTTACGCACCTGGGCGATCCAAACAGCAGCGCCAAAATGTTCTCAGAGACCAGCGTACGCTGGGCGCAGGTAATTACGCCCCGGCTGGCTTTTAAAGTAAATGCCGCCTTTATGAAAGGGTATGACTGGATAGCCAATGATCATACAGAACTGAATGGAAACGCCAATGCCAGTACCGGTCTTAAAGGGGCAGACAACCCGGCGCAGGACCCGGTGAACGGCTATGGCAACGAATCCTCTGACCGTAAGACCATCGCCCTGGGCGGCAAAAATTATATTGTATCCCGCACGGGGTATGATGAGAAGGATGTAGTAGACTATGGCCTGCAGAACATAAAAGCAGACGCCGGCATTTACTATAAGGTCTCCCCACAGGCTACTCTTGGCTATTTTTATCACGTGGCAGTGCTGAACAATGTATACCAGCGCGCCAACCGTTTCCGGCTGGAAGATTACCGCGTGCAACAGCATGGATTGCAATATCAGTCCAATGCGATACAGCTGAAAGTATACCTGAATACAGAGAATTCCGGCAATTCTTATAACCTCCGTTCTATGGCGGAGAATATTGACCGGGGTTATAAACCGGATAATGCCTGGTATGCCGATTATACCACCGCCTTTAACCACGCCACCCAAACAGGCGCCGCTGTAGCTGACGCGCACCGCCAGGCCCGTGTATTTGCGGACCAGGGCCGCTATCAACCCGGTACGCCGGCATTTAAACAGGAGCTGGACAAACTTGCCCAGATCAATAATTGGGACACCGGCGCGGCATTAAAGGTGAAGGCCAGCTTTATACAGGCAGAAGGACAGATCAATCTTACGGAACAATGGTTCCCTGCTTTGAAGAAAGACGCCGGGCTGGAAATATTGGCTGGCGCAGATCACCGCACCTATATTATTGTGCCGGATGGCAACTATTTCATTAACCCGGCGGCTGGCAAAACCTATACAAATATCACCTATGGTAAGACAGGCGGTTTTGTATCCGTTACAAAATCCCTGTGGCAGCATAAGCTGCGGGCGGGCGCTATATTAAGGGCAGACAAGAATGATTATTTTGACCTGAACTGGAGCCCGCGTTTTACGCTGGTATTCTCGCCGGTGCGCACACAGAACTTCCGGGCGTCTTTCCAGAGCGGATACCGTTATCCCAGCATATTTGAGGCATATTCCAATGTTAACAGCGGCGGCGTAAAAAGGGTAGGGGGATTGCCGGCCATGTCAAACGGGATCTTTGAAAACGCCTGGCTGCAATCGTCCATTACCTCTTTTCAACAGGCGGTGCTGGGTGATATAAATACAAATGGGTTATCGCAGCATGATGCTATTGTAAAAAATCAATCCCTGTTGAAAAAGAACCCGTATACCTATCTGAAACCAGAACATGTGAATTCCATTGAAGGCGGTTATAAAGGTGTGTTTATTGACGGCAGGCTGTTTATAGATGCGGACCTTTACTTTAATAATTACCGCAATTTTATTGCGCAAGCCAATATGAATGTGCCGCTTGTGCAAAATAAGGACTCCATTCCTTTTGCATTGTATAATAAGGGGCAACAGGCCCAATACCGTATGTGGACGAACTCCCAGACCAAAGTATATAACTACGGCGCGAGCCTGGGCGTAACCTATAGCATACACGGCTACCGGCTGCATGCCAACAGCTCTTATGCTAAACTCCGTATGTCATCTAATGAGGATGGGCTGGAAGATGGTTTTAACACCCCGGAATGGATAGTAAATGCGATGGTATCAAAAGAAGAAATTGTAAAACATACCGGCGCGGGCATTTCCTGGAAATGGCAGAGCGCTTATTACTGGCAATCCTTCCTGGTAAATGGCCAAACGCCGGCGTATGGCACGCTGGATGCGCAGGTCAATTACTCTTTTGATAAGTTGAATTGTAAAGTGAAAATAGGCGCCAGCAACCTGTTGAATCATTATTACAACTCGTTCCTTGGCGGGCCTGCTATTGGAGGTATGTATTATGTGACCATTACGTATGGCATGAAATAAGTAATATTACAGTGTACAATGAACGGCCGGTACTGCAATGCAATACCGGCCTTTTTGTAAGCAGCTGTGGTCTGTTGAACGGACCTCTTCTCTTATAATAGAAGATTACGGGTTACAACATACTGTAAATAAGTATATTTATATCCCGATTGAAACCATTGCCTGTAGCATTATTAACCTATAAAAATGTACATGTATGAAACAACATGATTGGAGCCAATTTACCCTAAAGCTCCCTATTAAAGCCAGTCAACAGGAAATTTATGACGCGTGGACCATTCCTGCCGGTCTCGAAAACTGGTTCCTGCGCCAGGCTGATTTTACAACGGTAACTGATACGCCGCGGGATAAACATCAAAGGGTAGCCACTACAGACACCTATACATGGCGCTGGCATGGTTACGCGGATGATGTAACAGAAACCGGCACGGTGCTGGCGGCCAACGGCAAAGATCTTTTCCAGTTCACTTTTGGAATAGCTGGTACTGTAAGTGTGCGTATTAAGGCCATTGAAGGGGAAACGATGGTAGAGCTTACGCAGGATCAGATACCTACGGACGAGGAGTCAAAAGTGAAATTCCATATCGGCTGCCAGGGCGGTTGGTTGTTTTACCTTACTAATTTAAAATCGTTGCTGGAAGGGGGGATTGACCTGCGTAACAAAAACGCGGATCTTAAGGCGGTACTTAATTCTTAGGAAAGCCTTTTTACTTCTTCCCGGTTAATTTTTTACCGCTAACATAAGGATTGTCCCTGACAGTAAACCGGTAGGGGAGCAGCGCGTCTTCGCCGGCATAATCTACGCCTATCCGCGGGGAGAGGAGTATATCCTTTTTCTTCAGTACATAGTCATCCGTAGCAATGAAGATCTCATTACCTGTGAGGTCCAGACCGGTATGGCGGGTAGTGATGCCCAGCGCTTTGGCTACATTACCCGGTCCCTTACCAAGGGTATAATCTGCTTTTGCACGGCCGGTACGGGTCAGCATGGCGTCAATACCACTCAGCGGCTCAATGGCCCTTACGAGGATCGCATGCGGGGTTTCTGCCTGGTTAGTCACCACATTAAACATATTGTGAATGCCATAAATGAAGTAAACATAGGCGGTGCCGCCTTTGGCATACATGATCTCCGTTCTGGCGGTGCGCCTGCCGCCGTAAGCATGGGAGGCCCGGTCTACCACGCCGGCATAAGCCTCTGTTTCCACGATCCGGCCGCTGGTGAGCACGCCGTTAAACTGTGTTACCAATACCTTGCCCAGCAGCTCGCGGGCTATAGTGAGTACATTGGTGCGCGTGTAAAAGTCGTATCCTAGTTTTTCCATGTGCAGGCTCCAAAAATAAGCATCATCACATTTCCTGCGTTAGTTTTTTCTGTTGCGGGTAGGGGATAGGCGTGATAACATTGTCGTACTGGAAATGGAATACAAAATGAGATCTACTATTATCCGAACGGCGCTTATCATTATTGTTTGTATAGCCGGCTATCTCCGTGCCAGCGCTCAGCAGGCGCCGGGCTGGTCCCTGGAAATGGGCGTAAATACCGGTCTTTCGACCACCAGCGTCTTTGGTCTTGTAATGGGCGGTGATCTGCGACTGGAAAAGGGCATTTCCCGCAGTACTGACCTTACGGTTACCACCGGCTTTGCACATTTCTTTGAGCGTAATAAGCAGGAATTTACCTGGCATTCCGGTTATGGCAGCCCCTATAATGTGCTTCCTGTCAAGGTTGGTTTTAAGACCTTTGTGGGCAAACATTGGTATATGGCCGGTGAGGCCGGTTTGGGCTTTGGTTTTGAGGAATGGAGCCCTTCCTTTGTATGGGCGCCGGCAGGGGGGTATTCCTTTGGCAATGGGCTGGATATCAGCCTGCGTTATGAGGATTTTGCCAAGAGTAAAGATACCAAACAGTTTGCCCTGCGGCTGGCTTACAGTCTTTGGCGCAGCGACCGGTCCGGCCAGCATGTACGCCCATTGATACATCCGCTCTGGAGGAACAAAAGCGATTGGGATATGCAGGTGGGCCTGTCTTTAGGCGGCTCCACAGATAATAGCTTTGAGCCGGTTACGGGCGTGGACCTGCGTGTGCAGAAACGTATTGTGCCGTCGTTATACGGTATGCTGACAGCTGGTTTTACCCGCTTCTTTAACCCGCTGCCGTGGCTGGCCACCTGGCCGGACGGAACGCCTTTCCCCGGACAAACAGAGAATTATTATAACCTTTTCCCCATAAAAGGAGGGCTGCAGCTGTTTGCCCTGGGCAACCTGTATCTGACCGGGGAGGCCGGCATAGGTATCAATACAAACGGTAACAGCTCCTTTATATGGTCGCCGGGCGTGGGGTTGATATTCAATGACCGGCTGGATGTTGGGCTGCGTTTTGAGACCTTTACCGCCCTCACCCATGCCAATCAGCTGGCGCTGCGGGTGGCATATTCCTTTAAGCCGGGACGATAGAATTCCTGTGTTCGTATCAACATTTCATGCTTTGATCTCTTTAGCAAAAGCAGGGCGCGTAAGGGGTGGTAGCTTTGTTACAGCATTATTTCATCACCATTTAAATCTTACAGCTATGTTTTTTGTATTGATCATTTTGCTGCGGATACTGTTTATTGCCAGTATGGTGTTCATTATCGGTTATGTGTTTGGCCCATTTGCCAAAAAACGCACGCTGACGGTCTTTGCGAGGATAGCAGCCATCCTGGTCATTGTGCTGTTTATTGCCACCAATATATTTGCCTTCCGTCTTAACCGCGGGTATGCCGGGCATCATTCCCGGTATGACAGGCATTGTTGGTATGATGGTCCGCGTAACAGCGCCGATAGTACCTACCATTTACAGCATCAGTAAACCTTCCGCCATTTTAAACCTGATCTCCGGCCGGCCCGTGTATTAGAAACTAATATGCAAGGGCTGGCCGGCGTATTTTATGGTCTTTGTTGCGCCTTCCGGCAATAATACCACGTTGAAGGAACGATTGGTATTAACACCTTTGGCGGTGACCGTTAACTGTTTTGTTTGATCGTTCCAGTTAAACTGCGTAAATGCGGCCTTGCCTTGCAGATAGTCCTGGCTAATGCCATCATCTTCGTATAATGTATATGCGCCATTTGCGCCGCGGTAGATCCGGATGGTGGTGGGTGTGGGGAGCGCCTGGGCGGTGTACTGACGTACTGCATCCAAGGGAATAATGGCGCCAGCCCTTACATATATGGGCATGATGCTGAGGTCTACCGCACGCGTCACCATCCGGCTGCCGGTTTCTTTTGTATTGGTCCACCAATCATACCAATCACCTTGCGGCAGGTATACCTGGCGGGTGGTGGCATGGGGCGTATACACGGGGGCTATCAGCAGATCGCGGCCCCAGAGGTATTGATCGCCTATGCGGCCAGCTGCCGTATCATTGGGATAGTGCAGCCACATGGCGCGCATCAGCGGCATACCGGTATTACGGGCTTCCCAGGCCAGGGTGTAATTATAAGGCAACAACTCGTAACGCAGCTCATCATATTGCTTTACCACCGGCTCAATAGCGGGGTTGTTCAGCTCAGCGGGCAGCGGGTTGTTCTTTGCCTCTAATGGCCCCATTTCGGGAAGGCCCCAGCCCCAGGGCAATCTTGTCCACCAGGTCTTACCGTGGGAGCGGAAAGACGCGCAGAACGCGCCAAACTGGAACCAGCGGGCGTATAGTTCCCCGGTTAGCTCCTCATTAGGGTAAAAGCCGCCAATATCGGAGCCCCAGTAGGGCGAGAGGCTTAATGAGTAATTGATGCCTACGGCAATTTGTGTTTCCAGCGTTTTCCAGGATGCTTCCGTATCGCCGGACCATACCCAGCCACCCCATTGGGCAATGCCCAGGAAACCATTGCGGTGCAGGCTCCAGGGCCGTACATTGGGGCGTGTACTGAGGGGCCCCTGATAATATAGCTGATGGCGCTTTATACGCTCAAAGAGATCGAACCAATCCCCCTCATCCGGCCAGAAAGCATCTATACCCGCCCGCATCAATCCCAGGTGCTGTTGCCAGTACTGGCTGATCTGGCCGGCGTCTGCAGTTTCGCCGGGAGCAGCTGGTATATTGCCATGGAGGCCAGGCAGGCGGTCACGGTCCCAGGGAACTATATGTACCACTACTTTTGTATGCCGGGCGTGCATATCGGCTATAACGGCATCGGGACTACGTTTGAATACCTCCGGGTTGAAAGTGAAGGACGGTTGTTCCGTATTCCACCCACGGGGCGCAAAGCCGGTACCTAAATAGATGACCGCATCCAGCGGCAGTTGTTTGGCCCGGAACGTATCTATGATGCCTATCATTTGTTTTTCGTCTTCCAGCGTGCGGTGTGACTGCATATAACCCAGCGCCCATTTTGGCGGCATGGCGGCATGCCCGCCGATATTGGCGATGGACTGCATTAACCAGGCAGGATCATGCGCGTCAAAAACAAAACAATCAAACAGGCCTGGTATCGCGCTGCCGGCAGGCGGTAATCCCTTTCCCTGGTTCAGGTGCTGGTTGCGTTGGGTTTGTATATCTCCCTGTTGACCGGTTGTTTGCCAGGGTATAAAAACGCCATGATCTGTATGCTGCAGATCCACCAATACCCAGGGGCTGGCTACGAACAATCCCCATCCGCCTGTACCGGCCAATAACGGAACAGGGTTACGGGAGCCGTAGGCGTCGCCCTGCCAGCGGGGCTGCATCTGGTGCATGCGCCCACGGCGGTCAAACTCCACCGGCAGTTGCCGCCAGTTTACGCCCTTAGCGGGTTTGGGACCGCCTTCGCCCATCCCTAATACCGGGTGATCATCCAGCTTAAATGATACATTACCATCTTCCCGGAAGACCAATTCCTGCACCGGCCGGCCTTGCAGATCCGTAACCTTTATTGTCAGCGGGGATGGTTCTACGGTTACCAGCAGGCTGCCTACCTGTTTTTTTACAGTGCCGGTTAATGTCCGCAAACTAATAACAGGCGAGGAGGCAGGTTGCCTGACCAATGCTGGCGTATACGGAAAATCACCTTTGTAACTGAGCGGTTTTAATGTAACACGGATGCTGTGCGCACCGGCGCTACGGATGGTAAGCTGTGCCGCCTGTCCTGCTGTGGTAAGTTGTTGGGCGCTGGCTCCGGCGGCTGCCAGCAATAGGGTAAAGCTGAGGTATAAACGAAGGAAACACATGGTTACGGATTTCATTATTCCAAAGTACAATTTAGCGGCCGCCACGGCTTTCCGGATATTAACCAGATATGGCAGGATTTGCGCGGATTGCGTGGATATTATTCCTATTTTTAGCGTTATTCGTTCATTCATTAATGCCCAATTCCATGTCCTTAAAACTCAGTTTTCCGGCAGGTTCGTTTGCCAATACCGGTGATGCTTTCTCATTTATATATCCGTTTCTTCATTTTGATATCCGTTTTATAAATGCCTCGCCTTCCAGACAAGGCGCCCAATTGTTTGATAAGGCGCAGGTTGTTGAACTGACAAAAGACCTTGCGGTCAATAATGATGATTACCTGGCGCTGCATGATGGCGCAGTAATGGAGGACCTGGGGGATGACAACATAAATTTTGTGGTGTACAGAAGAAAACCGGGCTACCAACTGGAATTATTCTCCATCAACGCCGCCAGCCCCGGTAGCATTGATATAACAAGTTTAATAAACGCAGCCGGTAGCCGGGGCTTCACCATGGCCATTTATACAGATCACCAAAAATCCCGCTGGCAGTCAGAGTTGTTTGTACACCATTATGAAGAAGCTGGCAGGCCGCATGCCCATCTTAGAAAGATCGAACATCCTTTATTTACCAAACATTACGGGCCGGTAATTGATCTATCACAGAACCCGGGGCATGAAATACAAACCTATAGCATGTGCCTGGCTGCTGCGCCGGAAATGTGGTTTGGCCCTGGTAGCTGGTTGTATTTTGATCAGGAGCGGGTACGCAGTTTTACCGGCGCGCTGGCCATCACAGCGCCTGCGCCGGATATAGTGTATGTGCATCTTTTTGACCGGTCCATCCCGGATTATGAAACGCCGGAGATCCTGGCGCTGCAGCAACAGTTTAGACAATGGGTAGATATGGACGCGGTAGAGGCGGGGCTGCATGACAAGCTGGGGCCTCATATAGTGGCAGGTACGCCCGTTATAGAAACGATCACCTTCACAGACATTATAGAGGTGGATGATCCGGAATTTGGTGAGGATGATGAGTGAAAAACAATGTATTTTAAATTAAGCAAACCACGGTCTATGCGTTTTCTCTTTAGTATCCTGTTATTATTAGCTTCATCTTTACACCTGCATGCCCAAACAAACAAAAGAGCGCGGGAACTGGGTATCCATATAGGCGTGCTGCCCACCGGTAAATGGAACGCTATTACAGATGTACCGGGCGTAAAAGTAGGACAGACCACGCTGGTAAAAGGGGATAATATCCGTACAGGCGTAACGGCTATACTGCCGCATGGCGGCAATATCTTTCAACAGAAAGTGCCCGCCGCTGTTTTTGTTGGAAATGGTTTTGGCAAACTGGCCGGTACTACCCAGGTAACGGAACTGGGCAACCTGGAAACGCCGGTCGTATTGACCAATACCCTCAACGTAGCTACTGCTATGGATGCCGTGATCGAATACACATTGCAGCAAAAAGGCAATGAAAAAATACAGTCTGTGAACGCTGTTGTAGGCGAGACCAATGATGGCTGGCTGAATGAGATCCGCAACCGGCCCGTACATAAGGAAGATGTATTGCAGGCCATACAATCCGCCCAAACAGGTCCCGTAACAGAGGGTTGCGTAGGCGCCGGTACCGGCACTGTTTGCTTTGGTTACAAAGGCGGTATTGGCACCGCCTCCCGTAAATTGCCGCAAAACCTGGGCGGTTATACCGTGGGCGTACTGGTGCAAACCAATTTTGGCGGTGTGCTGGAGATCAATGGGGCGCCGGTAGGGCAGGAGCTGGGGAAATATGACTTCAGCGATGTGTTGAATAACCCGGTAGATGGCTCCTGTATGATCGTGGTAGCTACAGATGCGCCGCTGGATAGCCGCAACCTGCAACGCCTGGCCAAACGCGCGTTTATGGGCCTTGCTAAAACCGGCGGCATTGCATCCAACGGCAGCGGCGATTACGTGGTGGCTTTCTCCAGCGCAGACGCTGTACGTATCCCTTATGAAGCTGATAAACCTGTTATGGAATTACCCGCGCTGCACAATGAATTTGTAACGCCCTTGTTTATGGCCGTTATTGAAGCGGCGGAAGAGGCGATCGTTAACTCGCTGTTTGCGGCTACCACCACCAAAGGAAAAGAAGGACATACCGTGGAAGCCATCCCCCGGGAAAAAGTAATAGCCATCCTGAAAAAATATAACCGGATCCGGTGATCATAATAACCTATGGATCGTACCCGATGCCGGGCATAGTACCCCAGTGGTGCGGAGTGAACTGTTTAACAATACGGTGCATGATTTCTTCCGGCGGGAGTACCGGATAATTACGGGTATAAACCGGGTCCTGGAATGATGTGTATTATTGACCCTAAGACATGAGCAAGAGCAGGCCGGTGTTGATTTAGCAAGGTCTATGTTATAAGTTATATAAGTACCTATTTTAATTGGTAAATAAAATTTTTTGTTTTCCACAGTTTATTTACCTTAGGTCCGCAAGTATGAAATTGTAGCACAAGTATGATTGGCCCGCGAGCATGAAAACGTAGCACACAAGTATCAAAAGTATCATGTGAAAATAAGTCCGAACACCACGAATACTACGACCCCAAGATTGTTTTAAGAACCTTAAATTTTACTGAGCGTTTTATTATCTGATCCCCAAAAAAATTGCACCATGACTAATCATTCGTCTTGTTGCGGCGGGTTGTGCATTATGCCACCATCGCCGGAACTGGAGGAGAAGATTGTCCGCACCAAAGAGGCTATTATCAAAGAAGCCAATCTTACCGGTATCGAGGATATCGATATCATGGACCTGCGGACTTACACTCTCATCGCCTCCCGTCCACGCCAGACAAGAGCCCACGAGTTTGTGGGCGAAAGCCGGGACGCCGCGCCTATTACAGGCACCCGTAAAGCTATTGTATTGCTGGTAGACTTTTCTGACCGCGCAGCGGCTACAGGGCAAGCACATTACAATAGCCTGTTGTTTTCCCAGGGCAGTTATGCCACAGGCAGTATGCGCGATTTTTACAAAGAAGCCTCCTATGGGCAGCTGGATGTAACCGGCGCTGTATCTGGCTCCGGTGGCCCTACTGCCGGCTGGTTCCGTGCCCCCAGCCCTAAATCCTATTACACAGACGGCAATTTTGGTTTCAACGCCTATCCCAAGAATGCCCAAAAGCTGGCAGAGGATGCCATTGACCTGGCTAATCCCTTTGTTAGTTTCTCCCAGTATGACAATGACGGCGACGGTTTTGTAGAGGCGCTGGTAATTATCTGCGCCGGGTCTGGCGGAGAACAGACCGGTAATACAAGCGATATCTGGTCTCACAAGTGGAGCATCACGCCCAAAACAGTAGACGGCGTTAAGATCGACCGCTATTTTATGGCCCCGGAAGACGGGCGCGTAGGCGTAATGGCACATGAGCTGGGACACCTGCTGCTTGGGCTGCCGGATCTGTACGATACGGATTATAGCTCCCGCGGTACAGGCAACTGGGACCTGATGGCGGGTGGTAGCTGGAATGGCGGTGGCAACACGCCCGCGCATCCTACCGCCTGGTGTAAGGTAAAATGCGGCTGGGTAAACCCCTCTGTTATCTTTAACCAGGAGCTGGACATTACCGTACGCCCCTACAAGGATAACAAGGACATCTTTAAACTGCCCATAGGCGATGTTAACAGCAAGGAGTACTACCTGATCTCCAACCGGCGTAAACTTGGCTTTGATGCCGGTATTCCGGGAGAGGGGCTGTTGATAGAGCATATTGACGAAAACAAGACCAATAATACAGACGAAAACCATTACCTGGTGGATGTAGAGCAGGCGGATGGTCTAAGGCATCTGAATATCAATGCCAACAATGGAGACGCAAACGACCCGTTCCCTACCGCCAGCAACAGCCAGTTCACTATATCCAGCAGTCCTAGCAGCAAAACTTACAGTGGCGCAGACTCAAAAGTATCTGTGACCAATATTGCCCGTTCCGGCAGCAATGTCACTGCCAAAGTGAATGTAGGCGGCGTTACCGCTACCACTATGGTAACTAAAAAAGTGCTGATGACTTATGCTACACCGCACAGCATGAATGCCTGGGCATATATTGACAGCGTTGGCTGGCGCAAGGTGCAGGATATATCTCCGAACGGGGTTACCGCCTTCTTTATCGCCCTGGTCCAGGCAAGGGTAAAGAATCAGCAGGTGACCGTACAGGTCGATGGCACTAACATGAGCATAGTGTATTATTAAACACGGGTACAGTCATTAGCAAAGAAGCGTACCTCCTTATCTTAAACCAATTTTTAACTCCCAAAATTTTAATGTCATGAACTTCGCACAAAAAATATTACAGGTATATTCCACTCCTCACTCCCAGAATGTTTGGGCTTATATAGACACCCTTGGATGGAAAAAAGTACAGTTATTGTCAACGGATGGCAGCACTAATATGTTCGTTATGTTATCTGCAGCAAAGGCCAGCGGTATTGCTGTAAGTGGCACACTCACCGCCAGCGGCGAAATATCAGTGCTTTACCTGTAAGACTTATCATCATCTTAAAATTTGCACCAATGGTTACGATAAACGTTTATTCAAACGGTACGCAGCAGGAAGCGGCCGGCAGCGCGCAGATCAGTAGCGGGCCGGCGCCGGATCAGCAGGCCGGTATTACGGTGGCTGGCGTTACCATGCAAACAGGAGGGGCTTCGGCGCCCGCCCCTGATAAACAGCCGGCGGAAAGCGCCGCTACCTCAGGAGGCGCGCCTGCGCCTTCAGAACAGTCATTTGCGGGCGCAAGCACGGCCAGTGGCGCCGCTCCCGCTCCCAGTATCCAGCCGCAAAACGCAGCTGGCAGTAGCCTGCAATCGCCAGAACCTGTACATCAGCCCTCCGGTACAACCAGCGCCACAACGGAAGGCGGCGCACCCGGACCCTCCAAGGAGCCGCCGGGGGATAAAACCGGCAATGGCAACCCCAAAGCGCCTGACAAAAAACGTTAAAAAGGGCAGCTATGAAAGGTTAGCCTAATTTTACGGTAAATAGTACCTGTTATGATGACAGCTCCCAGTTCCTCCACCTGCACACTGTACATCCAGGATGTCTGGAGGGACCCTAATACACCTGGCAAGTTCCATCTTTTAGGCGAGATCGTATCGGCGCCACCGGAGCGGAAAGACAATACCTTTTTTGCCATTGGCCGCCGGATCGAGGCATTTACTTTCTCCTTACCCAGGGATGTAAGAGCCGGCGCTACCGCCAGAGCAGATGTTGAATTTATGGGCGACCCGTTTGTCCAACGTTACCTGCTAACGAACCTGGAGCGGGTTGCCTGAAATCTATAAGTACATTGCGAGGCAGTCTCAGACATTGAGACTGCCTCGTTTTTAAGCGTACGCCGGTAAAGACAGCCGCCCCGGACCAGGTAGAAATGGAGGAACGCTGGCGCTTAACAGTCAGCCCATGATAACAGAATAGCGTAATTTTACCATAAACAGCACCCGTTATGATGACAGCTCCTAATTCCTGGGCATGCACACTGCATATCAGCGGGATCCGGGAAGACGCCGGCACGCCTGGGAAGTACCATGTTTCGGGCGAAATATTATCAGCCGCGGAGGGCGCAAAAGATAATACGTTCTTTGCTGCCGGCCGGCATATAGAAGGGTTTACCTTTTCACTCCCCGCAAACATAAAACCCGGCGTCACCGTAAAAGCAGATGTAGAATTTATAGGCGACCCGTTCACCCAAAATTACCAGCTAAACAATATCGAACCAGTTGCCTGAAAAGTATGTTTTTGCAAGGCTGCCCCCAAATAGGAGGCAGCTTTTTTTATGCCTGGACGGTTAGCGTCTACTATAAGGATAGGCTTTAAAGCACATTATGGTTGACATGTTAAGCACATTCTATAGCGCGGGTTATCGACGCTTATATATAACGACGCCTATCCGTAACAAAACAATAACCTGACAGTATTTAATAGGGACAGTAGCGCCTTACACCAAAAATTTAGCATTATTAAATTTGCCGGAAATTATATAAATTCGTTAGTAACAACCGGTTAACGTACGTAGCCAACATCCATATCGACCGCGCAGGATCTGTAGCACGATCATAAGAAGCCATAACATTAGTATCCGACAGCGATTTATTGTGACAGTGAACTGAGTAGCATACCATCATTGAGCGATATATATGCAGATGGAATTTCTGTATTTACCCCTAAACAAAATCCCATGACATTATCCCCAGACATTAACCGCAGACAGTTTATCCGGACAGCCGCGCTGGCAACCGGAGGGCTTATCATCGCATTTAACGTACCGGCAGCCGGCAAGCGACGACGCACCGGCCAGGAACCGGCCTTTGCGCCCAATGCCTTCCTGCAGGTGGGCACAGATAATTCCGTCACCGTTATACTCTCGCATTGCGAAATGGGCCAGGGCATCTGGACAACACTTTGTATGCTGATCGCAGAGGAGCTGGACGCCAACTGGAAAACCCTGCAGGCAGTACATGCGCCCGCCGCACCAGCCTATTTCCACACCATCTACGCCACCCAGCGCACGGGCGGCAGCAGCAGCCTGTTATCAGAATTTGACCGTTACCGCAAAGCCGGCGCCACTGCACGTCAGCTATTGGTACAAGCCGCCGCCAACCGTTATAAGGTAGCTGTGCAGGACTGCCGTACAGAAGACGGCATGGTCATCATCGGCGACAAAAAGATCCCTTATAGCGACCTGGCAGCAGATGCGGCCGCGCTGCCAACACCTGCAGACGTACCGTTAAAGGACCCTGCCAATTGGAAGATCATCGGCAAGCGCATTAAACGTATGGACACCCCGGCCAAGATCACCGGTAAAGCCATTTTTGGAATGGATGTGCAATTGCCAGGCATGCTCACCGCGATGGTAGCCAGGGGACCTGCGCCCGGCGCGAAAGTAAAAGGTTATGAAGCCGCAGCCGCTATGGCTATACCCGGCGTACGCCAGGTAGTGGCCATTCCTGGCGGCGTGGCTGTACTGGCAGATGATTTCTGGGCAGCTAAAAAGGGCCGGGAAACCTTACAGGTAGACTGGGACCTGGGCCCGGGGGCTAACATGAACAGCGATGCCTTACTGAAAGAATTCCGCGAGCGCGCCAATAAAGGCGGCATCGCTGCCACCAACACAGGCAACCCTGAGGAGGCCTTTACCCGCGCGGCACACATCGTGGAAGCAGAATATTATCAGCCCTTCCTGGCACATGCGCCCATGGAGCCGCTGAACTGTACGGTACAATTAAGCGCAGACAAATGCGAGATCTGGACCGGTACCCAAACACAAACGGATGACCAGCGCGGCGCAGCAGAGATCACCGGGCTGCCCGTGGAAAAGATCTTTATCAACACCCTGTTCCTGGGCGGCTCCTTTGGCCGGCGTAACATTACCCGCTCAGATTTTGTACGGGAAGCCGTGGAGGTAGCCAAAGCCTCCGGTAAAGTGGTAAAGACGGTGTGGACACGGGAAGACGATATCAAAGGTGGTATGTACCGGCCCGCGTTCCTGCATCGTTTCAAAGTTGGCCTGGATGCTGGCGGTACACCTATTGCCTGGAAACAGATCAGCGTAGGACAATCCGTAATGACCGGCGGTCCCTTCGAAAAACTGGCCGTTATCAATGGCGTGGATATGTTTTCTATTGAAGGCATGCAAACCGCCCCGCATGTAAAAGCGGTCAAGGACCAGCGTATAGAGGTCAATACCCCCGAATGGCCAGTATCCGTAGATAACTGGCGGGCCGTAGGCCTTAGCCATACCATCTTTGCCATGGAAAGCCTTTCCGATGAAATGGCTATTGCCGCCGGCAAAGACCCGGTAGCATACCGCCGTATGCTTTATAAGGACGAGCCCCGTCTGGTAGGCGTCCTTAACCTGGCGGCAGAAAAAAGCGGCTGGGGCGCCCCCCTGCCCAAAGGCCATGGGAGAGGAGTGGCGGTATTTGAGGCAGTAGGCAGTTTTGTAGCTATCGTAGCCGAAGTAGCCGTGTTGAATAATACCATCCACGTAAACAAAGTGACCTGCGCCATAGACTGTGGCATTGCCGTAAGCCCCGACGGTATTATTTCCCAGACAGAAGGCAGCATTGCTTTTGGTATATCCACAGCGTTATACAGCGAGATCACTTTCCGGGATGGCAAAGTACAGCAGCGGAACTTTTATGATTACCCCATGCTGCGCATACATGAAATGCCGCAGGTAGCTGTTTTCATTGTGCCCAGCAAGGAAAAACCGGGCGGCGTTGGCGAGGCTTCCGTAGGACAGATGATCCCTGCGCTTACTAATGCGGTATACGCCGCTACCGGTAAACGTATACGCCATTTACCGCTTAGGAACCAGCCATTGAATGGCCATTTGCAGGATAGTAAACTAATGGGTTGAACTTATAAAACTATTGCTATGATACAATTGACCGTTAACGGTAAAACATATGAAGTAGACGCGCCCGCAGATATGCCCATCCTTTGGGTGCTACGGGATAAGCTGGGGCTTACGGGCACTAAATTTGGCTGTGGCGCCGCCCAGTGCGGGGCCTGTACCATCCATCTGGATGGAGAAGCTATCCGCTCCTGTGTAGCGCCTGTATCCAGGGCCGTTGGTAAAAAGATTGTTACCATAGAAGGGCTGGATGACTCCCTGGCTAAACCCCTGCAGGAAGCCTGGACGGAAGTGGATGTGCCGCAATGCGGGTATTGCCAGTCCGGCCAGATCATGGCTGCCGCCATCCTGCTCCGGGATAATGCCCATCCCACAGACCGGGATATTGATAACGCCATGACCGGGAATATCTGCCGCTGCGGGACTTACCAACGCATACGCAGCGCCATTCACATGGCGGTTACACTAAAGACATCCGCTGCTGCTGTACAACCTTAAACCCATGATCTATGAAACATGTCAATCTTCGCATACGACCACGCAAATGGATACTAGCTATCCTGTTCCTCGCGGGAACGGGCCTGTCGATACTGGGCATTCCGGGAGAGCCTACCGCTATACGCCCTGGTGAGACCCGCGAAATGGCCCTGCGTCGCGAAGCGGAATCAAAAGCCGCTTTTGAATCCGCTTACCACGTATTTATGAGCCCGCGCTGTATGAACTGCCATCCTGCAGGTAATGTACCCCTCCAGGGGGATGATAGCCATCTGCATACCCAGGGGGTGCGCCGGGGACCGGACGGCAGGGGGCTCTATGCCCTGAAATGTAAGAACTGTCACCAGGATGCCAACCTGCCGGGAGAACATATGCCGCCCGGACTGCCTACCTGGCGCCTTCCGCCGGAAGACCGGCCCATGGTCTTCCAGGGGAAAAGCCCGCGCGAACTGGCGGCCAGCTTTAAAAATGCCAGGTTCACCGGCTTTGCCTCCATACACCAGATTATAGAACATGTAGAGAAAGACCCGCTTGTGTTGCATAGCTTTACCTATGGCACCCGCCCGCCGCTGGAACACGGCGAATTTGCGGCAAAGGTGAGAGAGTGGGTGGAGAAAGGCGCCGTGCTGCCGGATAAATAACAATTATTATACCTGTATGTGAAGTATGCCGGAAGACACTGTAAACGGGCAGCGTCCTCCGGCATACCTATTAATACCTTTGGGGGATATTGTTAATTACGCCGTTTTTATACATTTGTCTTTGTCTTGATCATGGTTTAAATCCTTCTTACATGTACAGCATGCTATCAGAGGCAGATCTGTTATTGCAGGTAGCAGCAGGCAATGAAATGGCCTTCCGGTATCTGTTTGATACGCGCCGGGACAAGCTGTTTGCCTATATGTTACGGTTAAGCAGCAGTAGCGAGACCGCCGAAGATATAGTACAGGATACTTTTCTCAGGATCTGGACCGACAGGGGCAGCCTGCCTGCCGTGCGCAATTTCGACGCCTACCTGTTTACCATCGCCCGTAACCACGCTTTCAATCTCACCAAAAAGATCGCCTACAGGCGGGATATCCTGGACCAGCTAACGGCCGGACAAAAAACATTCGCAGAGGATACCGAGCACGCCATACAATTCAAAGTGCTGCGCGAACAGCTGAACCGTGAGCTGGAGAAACTACCCTCTCAGCAAAAGCTGGTATTTACCCTTAGCCATTTCCAGGGCCTGCCGCATGAGGATATTGCCAACCGCCTCAATATTTCCATTGGCACTGTAAAAAAACACCTGAGCCTGGCTACCCAATCCCTCAGAAGCGCGCTGCAATACAATTTAGAGGTAATACTGATCCTGGGCCTGGTTACCTGGTCCCTGCATGCCTGAGGCGCCCGGCAAAAATATTTTTTACACAGACTACTTTTTTCCGTTCAGTTATTTGTCATTATAAACAGAGGGCTTATTCTGATATGTCAACATCCAGGTTAAAATATCTGCTGCAACAATGGTTTGACCGCACGGCAACGCCGGAGGAAATAGCGGAGCTGCAGGACCTATTACAGCAGCCGGCGCTGGACGAGCCTTTGCGCGTTATGCTGGAAGACCTCTGGCAACAGTTTACGCCGGATGCAAAGCTGGCGCCTGAAAAGGCGGACCAGGTATTTACGCAGATCCTGGCGCAGGAACGCCCTGTTAATGAACAGGATACGCGTATACAGGCGCCGGCGCTTACCGTGGCCGCCTCCCGTAAACGCTATAAGATCATTACCTGGGCGGCGGCCGCCGTATTACTGCTGATAGCGGCCGGCGCCTGGTATTACCGCCTGCGGCCGGATACTATCACCCACACACCACAGCTAGCAAAACAACAGCCACTGATCCCCGGCGGCAACCGGGCCATCCTGCAACTGGCCAATGGCAATACCATTGTGTTGGATAGCGCGGCCAATGGCGTACTGGCTATGGAAGGAAGCACACAGGTAAAGAAAGCAAAGGACGGCTCCCTTATTTACGAGCCGGCGGCAGGTAGCGATACCTCCGCAAAAGCGTTGAATATCATTACTACCCCTAAAGGCGGTCAATACCAGATCACCTTACCGGATGGCACCAAAGTATGGCTCAATGCCGCATCGTCACTCACTTTTCCTACAGTGTTCAGCGGAGCGGCGCGTAAGGTGGAGCTAACCGGGGAAGCTTATTTTGAAGTGGCCAAAATAAACCGCGCCCTCAATGGCGTGGTGAGCCGCATGCCGTTCTTCGTAGCCACCGGCCATACGGAAGTATCCGTGCTGGGCACCCATTTTAATGTAATGGCCTACCCGGATGCCGGCGTACAGGAGATCACCCTGCTGGAAGGCGCGGTGCAGGTAAGCCATGGCAAAGACATACAACGTATACAACCCGGGCAGCAGGCGGCCGTTCCTAACCAGGAAGGCGCAGCTATGTTGATAAAACCGGCCAATATAGACGCAGTAATGGCCTGGAAACAAGGGCTGTTCCTGTTTGATGATACAGACATTGAAAACGCCATGAGCCAGCTAAGGCGATGGTATGACGCCAGGATCGTGTATGAAGGAGGGAAGCCGGATGCTGTATTTACCGGCGTATTGCCGCGCAGCAGCGATGTGAATACGGTATTGAATATGCTGGCGTCCACCAGGAAGGTATCCTTTACTGTAAAGGACAATGTTATTACCGTGCACCACCACCACCAATAAATAACTAACCAGGTTATTCACTAAAAAACACGCTATGCTAACGTTGTGAAAAAGTAACACTCACCACCGCTATTCCTCATAAAAAGAGGAACCTACCGGATTGCGCCCGGTAAGTTCCATGTTCTGGCTATGCAGGAAAAATTCCACACAGGTACCGGCCGGTACCTGATCTATCATCATGCAAACCAATAAACGGTACAAAAGTATGAAACAAAAGGTACTTTGTAAGGCTACTGCCATGTGCGGCAGTGGCGGCTACGCTACAGCTCAGCAATCATCATCCGTACGAAATTTTTTACTGTCAATGAAACTAACTGGGGTCATATTACTGGCAGCTACATTACAGGTAAGCGCATCTACCTATGCGCAGAAAGTAACGATCCACCGGCAGAACAGTGATCTGAAGACAATCCTGAATGAAATAAGGAAGCAGACCGGCTACTATTTCATCTTTGATAAAGACGTGCTACAGCATACCGGGCCGGTCACCATCCAGGCTACGGACCAGGAGCTCAGCGCCGTGCTGGGGGAGATCTGCAGCAAACAGCGGCTGTCCTACGAGATCAGGGATCAGCTGATCATCATTACGCCACAACCAGCGCCTGCGCAACAGCCGGACAGGCTACCGCCGCCGGTAAATATCAGCGGACGGGTTACAGACGCCAAAGGGCAGCCACTGATCGGCGCCACCGTTCGCATTAAAGATGCGCAAAAAGGGGCCCAGGCGGACGCAAACGGCCATTTCAGTATCCAGGGCGTGGATGAACATGCGGTGCTGATCGTATCCTATTCCGGTTACGTGACCCAGGAAATACCCCTGGCCGGTCAGACTGAGTTTACCATCGTCCTGAAAGAAGATATCAAAATGCTCAAGGATATGGTGGTGGTAGTGGGTTATGGCACCCAGAAGAAAGTAAGCCTCACCAGCGCCGTAAGCGTAATACAGGCAGAAGATATTTCCCGCCGGCCGGTGAATAACTCTGTACAGGCTTTCCAGGGTTTAACCCCCGGCCTCACCATCCAGGACCAGGGCGGTGCGCCCGGCAGGGCTAATGTAACGGCGCGCATCCGCGGTATCACCACCTTAAGCGGCAATAACCCGCTGGTGCTGGTGGATGGTATTGAGCAGGGCATCAATAATATTAACCCGGACGATATTGAGTCTGTATCTGTGTTAAAAGATGCGGCGGCTACCTCCATATACGGCTCCAGGGCGGCTACGGGCGTAATACTGGTTACCACCAAACGGGCGAAAGAAGGCCAGCTGAACGTTTCCTACAACGGGTATGCGGCATTGCAGCAACTGGGCAACCATCCCACTGCCATGAGCACGGAGGATTACATGCGCCAGCAAAATGTGGCCTATGTGAATGCCGGCCAGGCCGCACCTTATACAGAGGACTATATTAAGACCTATGTCAATAGCCCGGACCGGATCAAATATCCACTGGCCAATGATTTTTACAATGTGCTGTACCGCGCGGCGCCACAGTTTAACAACAACTTTTCTGTAAGCGGCGGCAGCAAACAGTTCAAAGCACTGGCTACCGTACGTTATATGAAACAGGATGGTATCACGGACAATTTCAGCAATGATGCCCGTGAGATCCGCCTGAACACAGATTTTACGCCCTCTGATAAATTCCGGTTCAGCGCAGATGGTAACTACCGTATGTTATATACCACTGCGCCACAGGATGCCTACAACGTATTTTATAACACCCTGCACGGCGCGCAGTTTGTAACGCCCCGTTACCCGGATGGCGGTTATGGCCTCAGCGCCCAGGGCAATAATCCCCTGGTGAACCGCGACTTATCCGGTTATAACAATGATTGGTTTAATACCTTCTCCGCCAACCTGCGCGGCGAATGGAATATCCTGAAGGGGCTCAAATTCTCTACCCAATATGCCATTGTGAGCGCGGCAGAAAGGGTGAAAACATTCCGCGATACCTACGCCGTTGTGGATGAGAACAACCCTTCCCGTACCAAAACGGTTGCCACCAACCAGCTGAATGAAAACCGGAATAATAATTTCCAGGAAACCATTAACAGCCTGCTGGAATATAAGCAGCAGTGGGGCAAGCATAATTTCGGGATCTTGGGCGGCTACTCGCAGATCTATACCCGCGGCGATACGCTGACCGGTTTCCGCAACACGTTTTATAGTAACGATATACAGGCCTTATCCGCAGGCGCAGCATCTTCCAGGGATAATACCGGCAGGGACCTGGAGTCCGGGCTGCGTTCCTATTTTGGCCGGTTGAACTACAATTTTGATGATAAATACCTGCTGGAGATCAATGGCCGTTACGATGGTTCTTCCAATTTTACCGGAGATAACCTGTACAGCTTTTTCCCTTCGTTTTCCGCAGGCTGGCGTATATCACGGGAAAAATTCTGGCAGCCGCTGGCCAACATCATCCCGGAGTTTAAACTGCGGGGCTCATATGGCAACACCGGTAATCAAACAGTGAATGCATATAGCTTTTATGAAGCCCTGAATACGCTGAACTACGTGTTTGGCGGCAATGCTGCTACGGGCTACTCATTACAGAACTATGCCAACCGGGATATTAAATGGGAAACCACCCGCCAGACGGACCTGGGTTTTGACGCTACCGTCCTGAATAACAAACTGGATGTTGTATTTGACTACTACGATAAACAAACCTCCGGGATCTTATTAAGCCTGGCCATACCGGGGGCTGTGGGCCTTAACCCGCCGGTACAAAATGCTGGCGTGGTATCCAATAAAGGGTGGGAGCTAGGGCTTAATTACCGGGATATGTCGCACAAGCTGCACTACGCGTTTAATTTCAATATCTCTAACAACATTAACCGTATCGTAGACCTGAAAGGCACAGGCCCATACATCACCGGCTCGCCCAATGATGGCCTGTATGCGAATAAGACGGGCCTGCCGATAGGCGTGCTCTGGGGCTTTAAGACAGATGGTTTGTATAAGGATGCTGATGATGTGGCAAAATCCGCCAAGTACGATACCAACACTTTCCCCGGTGATATCAAGTATGTAGACCTGACCGGTGATCATAAGATCACGGCGGATGACCGCACCATGATCGGCGATCCGTTCCCGCACTACACGTTTGGCCTCACTTCCAATTTCCAGTATGGCAATTTTGACCTGTATCTATTCCTGCAGGGCGCACTGAAACAGGATGCCCGTATCTCCGGCGCTTTTGCGGATGCCGGCAATAACCAGGGTTTTGTGATCGATATTGAGAAGGATTACTGGACGCCGGAGCATACAGACGCCCGTTTTGCCCGTCCGCAGAAATTCACGGATAAGAATGCCCAGATCTCTGATTTCTGGGTGATCCACACCGGTTATATCCGCGTAAAATCACTGCAATTAGGGTATACGCTGCCCAAATCCCTTACAGACAGGATCAAAATCAAAAAAGCCAGGGTATACCTGGCCGGGGCTAACCTCTTTACCATTTCAAAAGCCAATGAATGGGGCATAGACCCGGAATTCCCGACAGGCCGCGCTGATTATTACCCGCAGACCAGGGTATACACTTTAGGCGCTAATGTTAATTTCTAACTGATTAAATGAAGAAGCTGTGAATACCAATCATATATATCGCGTTGCTTTATTTATACTGGGCCTGGCCGCGCTGGCATCCTGCCGTCCGGACCTGCTCAAAACGCCGCCCACAGACAGGATCTCTTCAGAGATCTACTGGAAAACAGATGCAGATGCAACCAATGCCGCCACCGCCGTGTATACCTATCTGGATGGTATTAATATCGTATTCTGGGATGGCTTGTCTGATATAGGCCATTTCAATACCACCGGTACAGAATACGCCCCCGTAGACCAGGGCGTAGCCGATGCGCAGAATGGCCGCTTTGCAGATGTGTATACTAACTGCTACAGGGGTATCCGCGCGGCTAATTATTTCCTGGATAATGTAGACAAGATCACCGTGAGCAATGCCTCGTTGGTAAACAGCCGCAAAGGAGAGGTGCGGACCTTACGCGCTTATTATTACCTGCGCCTGGTAGGCTGGTTTGGCGCAGTGCCGCTTACCACCACCGGTATTACCATTGATGAAGGCGTGCAATTAAGCCGTACAGATGCAGGCGCTATCTATGACTTTATCGCCAACGAACTGGATATAGCCGCGCCTTTGCTGCCCAATACACAGGCAGACAAGGGCCGCATCACAAAAGGGGCCGCCCTGGCGCTGAAAGCACGCGCCATGCTGTATGCAGGCCGTTATGCGGAGGCTGCCACCGCCGCCAAAGCGGTAATGGACCTGAATGTGTACACGCTGTATCCGGCTTATAAACAGCTATTCAGCTATGCTGCAGAGAATAACAGTGAAGTGATCATGGATAAGGAGTTTGCCAAAGACATCTATTCCAATACCATCTTTTCCTCTATGGCGCCGGCCTCCCTGGCATCTGCCGTGCCGCAGGTAGTGCCTACCAAACAGATGGCGGATGAATATGAAATGGCCAACGGTAAACCCATCACAGATCCCGCCAGCGGCTTTGATCCCTACAAACCGTATGATAACCGCGATCCCCGGCTGCATTACTCCATATATGCGCCCGGCGATACGCTTGTAAACGGTAAGGTCTATAATTCCACACCAGGCAGCGGCACTGCGGACGCTATTGGCGGCGGTAACCTTTGGGCCACCACCACGGGTTTTAACGTACGTAAATACATCAACCCGGAAGACCTGGGCACGCCAGGCAACTGTGGTATCAATATTATCGTGATCCGCTACCCGGAAGTGCTGCTCACCTATGCAGAGGCAAAAATTGAACAGAACCAGCTGGACCAGAGCGTATACGACGCCATTAACCAGGTAAGGCAACGCCCGGATGTAAATATGCCGCCGCTGGCCACCGGCTTATCCCAAACTCAGCTGAGAGCGGCGGTACGGCATGAGCGCACCGTGGAACTGGCCTTTGAAGGCCTCCATACCACTGATATCCGGCGCTGGAAAACGGCGGAAACCATTTATCCCGGCCCTATAAAAGGAATGACCTATGTAAAGAACGGCGTATTGACCACGGTGGTCAATAACAGCTTTATCCGCTCATTTAATCCACAGCGCGATTATCTTTGGCCCATTCCACAGCAGGAGATCATCCTGAACAAGAACCTGGTACAGAATCCTAATTGGTAACGGAAACCATATGACGTATATGAAGAAACAACCCATTTTTATTGCCTTGTTATTATTAAGCGGCGTTTCGCTGGTAGCGTTAAGCGCTTTCCGGCGTAACAACCCTGCGCCGCCGCCGGCCAGGCCCAAACGTCCTAATATCATCGTTATTCTGGCGGATGATATGGGCTTTTCTGACCTGGGCTGTTATGGCGGGGAAGTACATACGCCCAATATAGACTGGCTGGCTGGTAACGGCATCCGGTACACGCAGTTTTATAACACCTCCCGTTGCTGCCCCACCAGGGCCTCGCTGCTCACAGGTTTATATAACCAGCAGGCTGGTATCGGCAAAATGACGGATGCGGAAGATGAACCCGGTTACCGGGGCCATATTACGGAGAATGCGGTAACGCTGGCGGAAGTACTTAAGACCGCAGGTTATCATACCGCTATGTCAGGCAAATGGCACGTGTCCAATACTAACGGCCAGGGCAGCCAGCAGGATCAGCTGGATTGGCTGAACCATCATAAGTTTTACAACGAGTTTTCACCCATCAGCCAGTATCCTACCAGCCGTGGATTTGAGAAATTCTTTGGCACCATCTGGGGCGTGGTAGACTTTTACGATCCTTTTAGCCTGGTAAGCGGTACTACGCCCATCAGGGAGGTGCCGGCCAATTATTACCATACAGATGCGATCAACGATACGGCTGTGGCTTACATTAACGGATACGCTCAGTCATCCCAGCCTTTTTTCCTGTACGTGGCGGAGAATGCGCCGCATTGGCCTTTACAGGCGCTGCCGGAAGACATAGCCAAATACAAGGATACTTACAAAGGAGGCTGGGAGGCGACCCGGGAAGCCCGTTATCAACGTATGGTGAAACTGGGCCTGATAGACCCGGCCAAGACAAAGCTATCTAAACGCTGGAAAGATGACCTGCGCTGGGAAGACAACCCCACCAAAGAATGGGACGCTATGGCCATGGCCGTACACGCCGCTATGATCGACCGGATGGACCAGGGCATTGGCCGCATCATTAATGCGCTGAAACAAAACGGCCAGCTGGATAATACGCTGATCCTGTTCCTGTCCGATAATGGCGCCAGCGCAGAGAATTGCGCCGCTTACGGCCCCGGTTTTGACCGTCCCAGCGAAACCCGCGACGGGCGTAAGATCGTGTACGCCACACAGAAGCAGGCCATGCCTGGCCCGGAAACCACGTATTCCTCCATTGGCCAGCGCTGGGCAAATGTAGCCAATACGCCCTATCAGTACTGGAAAGCAGAATCCTATGAAGGCGGCGTACACACGCCCCTGATAGCTTTCTGGCCCAAAGGTATTACCGCTAAAAAAGGCGGTTTTAGCCCTCATGTAGGCCATGTAATGGATTTCATGAGCACTTTTGCGGAGCTGGCGGGCGCTACTTATCCTAAGGAGTATAATGGCCGCCCGGTAACGCCCACTACAGGTATTAGCCTGCTGCCTTCCTTCAGCGGCCGGGAAACGCCGGGCCATGAAGCGCTTTTTAATGAGCATTTTGGCGCGCGTTACGCCAGGTTAGGAGCGTGGAAGCTGGTTTCCCTTAGCAATGACAGCACCTGGCATCTGTATAACCTGGCTGCCGACAGAACAGAAACCCAGGACCTGGCTGCGCAGCACCCGGAGAAAGTACAGCAGCTGGATAGCCTGTGGCGGCAATGGGCGAATACCCACCAGGTTTTCCCAAAACCCGGAAAAAAGCGGCATTAAATAAATAACGCCGTATCTTATCCGCTCATCAGGTGAAACCATAATTAAGTAATAACCACGTATTTATTTCATGAAAGGACTATTCAAAAAACTGTGTTGCCAGGCCACCGGTCTGGTAACAGCTATGGCGCTGGGAAATGTGGCGCACTCGCAGGACAAACTGCCGGCTTACCCGCTTATTACACATCACACGTATTTCAGCATCTGGTCCAATACCGATGCATTAAACGCTTCCGGTACCCGGCACTGGACCGGCCGCTCACAATCATTACTGGGTCTTGTAAAGGTGGATGACGGATACTACCGTTTTATGGGCAAACCGGCTCCGCTGTATAAGCCCTTGCTGGCGGCAGGAGATGAGCAGCCCTATACCTGTCAATACCAGATGGAGACAGCCCCGCCAGCTGGCTGGGAGCAGGCTTCTTTTGATGATAGTAACTGGAAGACCGGCGCTGCGCCTTTTGGCGATGACCGGGCTAAAGCAGGCACACCCTGGACCGGCAAAGACCTCTGGATCCGCCGTAAGTTCAAGCTGGCCAGTGTGCCCCAGGGACGGCTGGTGCTGAAAGTATACCACGACGATGGCGTACAGGTATTTCTGAACGGCCAGCGCATTGCCCGTGAAGGCGGCGCCAATGGCGATTACCAGATGATAACCCTCTCAGACGACGCTAAGAACAAATTAGTAGCCGGGGAGAATGTGCTGGCCATGCATTGCCGCAATACAGGCGGCGGCTCCTGGCTGGATGCAGGTTTAATGGAAGAAGCAGAGCGCCCAACAGATGCCGCCGTAAAAACAGCAGAACAGACCGGTGTAACGGTAACGGCTACCCAAACCATCTACACTTTTAATTGCGGACCGGTGAACCTACGCGTTAGTTTTACCTCTCCGCTGATACTGAATGACCTGGCGCTGCTGTCGTCTCCGGTATCTTATATTACTTACCAGGCCAGCTCCGCTGATGCGCAGCCCCACAACGTAATCGTTTACCAAGGCGCCAGTACAGATATTGCCGTGAACCAGCCTACGCAGGAAGTGCATGCTTCCGCCTATAGCAACAGCGGCTTAAAGATCCTAAAAGCAGGTACTACGGAACAACCCGTACTGCAAAAGAAAGGGGATAACATCCGCATAGACTGGGGCTATATGTATGTGGCAGCGCCTGGGGCTGTACAGCAATATATTACACAGGAAGATGCCGCCATCCCTTCATTCCTTAACAAACCTGCCGGCGATACTGGCAGCACCGGTAAACAGCTGATGCTGAACACCATACTGACGCTGGGTAAAGTAGGCCGTGATACGGTATCCCGCTACCTGATGGTGGGTTATGACGACCAGTACGCTATTCAGTATTTCCATACCAACCTGCGGCCCTGGTGGCGTAATACGCCCGGCGCCACAATGGAAGGTATGCTGGCCAAAGCATCCCGCAACTATGCCAGCGTATTACGCACCTGTGGTAAAACAGATGCGCAGATCTATAATGACGCTTTGAAGTCAGGAGGAGAGCAGTACGCCCGTTTATGCGTGATGGCTTACCGCCAGAGCATTGCTGCGCATCACCTGGTAAAAAGCCCACAGGGTGACCTGCTTTGGCTGTCTAAAGAGAATTTCAGCAATGGCTCTATCAACACCGTGGATGTGACTTATCCTTCAGCGCCCATGTACCTGGTTTATAATCCAGAACTGCTGAAAGGTATGCTGAACGGGATCTTTTACTATAGCGAAAGCGGTAAATGGCAAAAGCCGTTTGCAGCTCATGACCTGGGCACGTACCCGCTGGCCAACGGCCAAACTTACGGCGAAGACATGCCGGTAGAGGAGTGCGGTAACATGATCATCCTCGCAGCCGCTATTGTAAAAGCAGAAAAAAGCCCGGCCTATGCCCGCAAGCATTGGCAAGTGCTTACCACCTGGACCAATTACCTGGCGGAAGCCGGTTTTGACCCCGGTAACCAGCTTTGTACCGATGATTTTGCAGGCCACCTGGCGCACAACGCCAACCTTTCTGTAAAAGCCATTGTAGCCATAGGCGCATACGCCCAGATGGCGGAAATGCTGGGACAGAAAGACGCTGCCAGCAAATACAAGAAAATGGCTGCTGAGATGGCCCAGAACTGGATAGAAAAAGATGACGCTGGCGACCATTATGCGCTGGTATTTGACAACAAAGATACCTGGAGCCAGAAATACAATATGGTATGGGACAAAGTATTGCACCTGGGACTGTTCCCCGCCAAGGTATACGACACAGAAATGAAATTTTACCTGGCGCACCAGCAGCCATTTGGCCTGCCGCTGGATAGCCGCAAGACCTACACCAAATCCGACTGGATCATGTGGACAGCCGCCATGGCAGAGAATAAAGCGGATTTTGACGCGCTGGTGAGCCCGATATACAAATATGCTACCGAAACTACATCCAGGGTGCCGTTATCTGACTGGCACGAGACTACGGACGGGAAAATGGTAGGTTTCCAGGCCAGGAGCGTGGTAGGGGGATATTTTATGAAGGTGCTGCGTGATAAGATGAAGTAAAACAGGAGAAACAAACGCAAAAAAGCGGGCATTCAATCCTTTATAAGGATAAAATGCCCGCTTATATTTTTACAGGTTGCCCGGTTTCAGGCAACTGTTTTTCGCTTCATGACTCTCTTAAGCAATTCGTTTGCGATCGTAAAAAGCAGATCAAGGAATAACATACGCTGTTATTTTGTGTAGCAGGAAGTTACGAAAATTATCGCGGAAATTTAGATCAACAACATACAGCCAGGGGATACCCATCCTAATTTCTCCTTTATGCTATTTAACATAATGTAAATTATGATCGATATATAATACATAAAATATTGAGCCTTAATTCGTTTGCAAAACCTGCTTATTGCACATCTTTCCCGGCTTTTACGTAACTTACAGTAACTAGTCTGACACGCAATTCTATACGCAGCTCCGTAGCCGCTTCATCAATCCAGCAGTTTTATGAAGCCGTTTGTTATCTTCTGTTGCTGTTTATTTATCTCTCCATCCGTTCTTTTTGCGCAGCAAGTGATCGCGATAAAAATTGATGGCAGCATAAATCCCGTTTCCGCCGCTTTCATCCATGAAGGCATTGAAAAAGCGGCCCGGGAAAAAGCCGCCTGCCTGCTTATACAGCTGAACACGCCTGGCGGCCTGCTCAAATCTACCCGCGTCATTGTCAGCGATCTCCTGGCCGCTCCGGTGCCGGTGATCGTATATGTGTATCCTGGCGGCGCCCACGCCGGCTCTGCAGGCGTTTTTATCACCATGGCGGCTCATGTGGCGGCTATGGCCCCTGGCACCAATATCGGCGCCGCGCACCCCGTGGATATGCAGGGCAAAATGGATTCCGTTATGAGCGAGAAAACCACCAACGACGCGGCCGCGTTCATCCGCTCCATTGCGGAGAAACGCCAGCGAAACTTCCAGTGGGCCGAAGATGCGGTGCGCCGCAGCCTTTCCATCACCGAAAATGAAGCCCTGCAAAAGAAGGTTATTGACCTGGTGGCGGCCAATACGCCCGAATTGCTGCGCCAGCTGGATGGTAAGACCATCGCCCTGCCGGCTGGTACGGTTACCTTGCACACCCGCAACGCTAACGTACAGGTGCTGGAAATGAGCTTTATGGAGCGGCTCCTGGACCTCATCAGCGATCCCAATGTGGCCTATCTCCTGTTACTGCTGGGCATGTACGGCATCTTGTTTGAACTGTATAATCCAGGGGCCATACTGCCTGGTATTGTGGGCGTTATAAGCCTGATCCTCGCTTTTTACTCCATGCATACGCTTCCCATCAACTATGCCGGGCTGGCACTGATCATCTTTGCCATTGTGCTGTTCCTGCTGGAGATAAAGATCGTCAGCCATGGCATACTGGCCATTGGCGGCGTTATTTCCCTCCTGTTAGGTTCCCTGATGCTGATCCGTTCAGACGCCGCCCTGGAGACCGTGCGGATCTCGCGTAGCGTGATCATTGCAGCCGTAACGGTGTCTGCGCTCTTTTTCCTGTTTATCCTGGGGCTGGGCATACGGGCGTTGCGGGCCAAACCTACCACCGGTGTAGAAGGGATGACCGGCGAAATAGGCGAATCCCTGGAGCTGCTGAACCCCGTAGGGTCCGTTCGGGTACATGGGGAGATCTGGCGCGCCAATGCCACGGGCAGGGCTATCCTCCAGGGAGAAAAAGTGCGGGTAGTGGCCGTACGGGACCTTACGGTACTCGTAGAGCCGTTAAATAGCTGAACACTCAAATAAAGCATATACTTATGGGACCATTCTCTGTATGGATGATCGTGATCATCGTTTTTGCCGTTCTTATCCTGGGCAATGCCATCCGCATACTGCGGGAATACGAACGGGCGGTTGTTTTCCGGCTGGGCCGCCTGACCACCGCCAATGGCGTGCGGGGCCCGGGCCTCATCCTGCTCATACCGCTTATTGATAAAATGGTGCGGGTGAGCTTACGCACCGTGGTGATGGATGTGCCGCCGCAGGACGTTATCACACAGGATAATGTGTCCATAAAAGTGAACGCCGTCGTGTATTTCCGCGTTATACAGCCCAATAAGGCCGTGGTGGAGGTAGAGAATTTCCTGATGGCCACCTCCCAGCTGTCACAGACCACCCTGCGCAGCGTACTGGGGCAGTCAGAGCTGGATGACCTGCTCTCCCAGCGGGAAAAGATCAACCAGAAGCTGCAGCAGATCATCGACGCACACACGGAGCCATGGGGCGTAAAGGTTTCCAATGTAGAGGTCAAACAGATCGATCTGCCACAGGAAATGCAGCGCGCCATGGCCCGGCAAGCGGAAGCGGAACGCGAACGGCGTTCCAAAGTGATTGCCGCAGAAGGCGAATTCCAGGCCTCTCAAAGACTGGCAGACGCCGCGACCATTTTAGGGGCGCACCCCAGCGCGCTAACCCTGCGTTACCTGCAGACCCTCCGGGAGATTGCTACGGAGAACAATTCCACCACCATCTTTCCGGTACCGGTAGACCTGTTGAAACCTTTCCTGGAAGCACGGTTAACCCGCGATAAGGAATAGGTTTATTAAACTTTTACTTGAAGTGCGTTAGCCTAATAACGAGGCATGTTAAACCTGTAGGTGATTTTACGGATACGATCCTACGGAGTTACCAGATAACCGCTAAAAATTCAGGAATTTAATCTGTATGTTTGTCTACTGGGTTAGTGGACTACATGTCTGCTATAAACTAAATTGCATGCAAAGAAAATTCCACACTTTATGGCTGCTGATGCTAGCCTTATTTGCCAGCGTAGTTCCGGCGGCTGCACAATCGGCCAACAGCCACCCACCTGCGAATATCATCTTTATCATTGCGGATGACCTGGGCTATGGCAATGTTTCCTGCTTCAACCCGCAAAGCCGCATCCGCACACCCAATATTGACCGGCTGGCGCAGCAAGGCACCCGTTTTACGCAATTCTATGCCGGCAGCCCGGTCTGCGCCCCCTCCCGCTGCGCGCTGATGACGGGTTACCATATGGGACACGCCTATATACGCGGCAACGCCGCCCAGCACCTGCGCCCGCAGGATACAACCCTGGCGCAGCAGCTGCAGGCCAAAGGATATGCTACCGGCATGTTTGGCAAATGGGGCCTGGGCGAAGAAAACGATGAAGGCGCACCCCAGTTCAAAGGCTTTAGCGATTTCTATGGTTACCTGAACCAAACGCATGCACACTATTATTTTACGGATCATCTTTTTGAGCTCAGGGATAAACAGCTGAAACAAGTAGCCACAGACTCCCAATACAGCCATGACCTGATCATGGACCATGCATTGGATTTTGTACGCGAACACAAAAACGGCCCATTCTTCCTGTTCCTGCCGGTAACCATTCCCCATGCAGAACTGCTGCTGCCCCAAAAATACATGCAGCCTTTCCTGAATGCGGACGGTACCAGTAAGCTGCAACCGGAAACGCCCTTTGTACAAAAGGGTAAAAACTCTTATCATAGCCAGGCACAACCCCATGCCGCCTTTGCGGCCATGGTCACCAAACTGGACGCCGATGTAGGCCGGCTTATGCAGCTGCTGAAGGAACTGGGGCTGGATGAGAACACCTATGTATTCTTTACCAGCGATAATGGCCCGCATAAAGAAGGCGGCGCTGATCCGGAATATTTCAACAGCAGCGGCCCTTTACGGGGTATTAAGCGCGATGTGTACGAAGGCGGTATCCGTGTGCCCATGATCGTACGGGCGCCGGGTAAAGTGCCCGCTGGCCGTACCAGCAACCAGGTATGGGCTTTCTGGGATGTACTGCCTACGCTTTGCAATCTCTCCGGTGCTGCTACTCCGGCTAACATAGATGGGTACTCTTTTTTACCCGCCATCCATGGCGCGCCGCAAACACAGCAACATGATCACCTGTTCTGGCAGTTCAACGAAGGACAGCTCAGACAAGCGGTACTACAAGGGAACTGGAAACTGGTGCGTTTTAAGACCAAAGGCCAACCGGAAATACTGGAGCTGTATAACATCAGCCAGGATATAGGAGAAAAGCACAACCTGGCAGCCCGGTATCCGGACCGTGTAAAAGCCCTGCATGCGATCATGCAGCAATCTGTTTCTCCGGCAGCCAATGCCGCGTTTGACTGGTCGGACTTGCAGTGATCAACCAAAGCAGCATAACAGGCTACGCAGGCATACCAATTAAAGCAGGATACCGTAGCTTTGCGTTAACATGCTCAATTATCACAGATACAAACCGGTGCATCCATTACTGGCGCCGTTTATTGAAGAATATTACCAGGTTAGCGGCGATAGCAGCATGCCCGTCAAGCAGATCCTGCCCCGTGCTGGCGCCAATATGGTTTTTCATTTTAATAACACTGTATCTGACGGAAGCACATGTTTTCGTACGGCCGTTAGTGGTATACAGGACCAGCCGTATATTTCCAGGCCGCATCAGGGCGGTCCGGATAGCCTGCTGATACGTTTATCGCCGGCCGGCTTAAGCCGTTTTACAGCTGTTCCCGTCTATGCGTTTACAAATCAGCGGGTAACGCCGGAGCTTATCTGGGGCGCGGGTACAACCGCATTATATGAACAGTTACACGAGCAAACAGATGCTAACCAACGTATTACCATACTGGAGCAATTCCTATTACAACGTTTCCGGCAGGTCTTACCGGCAGATGAACTGGTGATCCACCTGGCCAGCTGGTTAAAGATTGAAAATGAAAGCATTGTTTTTCCCCGTTTAAAGCAGTTAAGCAATCTTAGCTGGCGGCAAACAGAGCGCCGTTTTAAACAGCTCATTGGCCTGGATATGCAAACCTATATACGCATCTGCCGTTTCCAGCGCGCTAAATCCTTGATGGTCGACCACCCAAAATGGCGGCTTACGGATGTGGGGTATACCGCTAATTATTACGACCAGGCGCATTTCTCGCGCGAGTTCAAACAGTTCTCCGGTGTGCGTCCGGGTAAATTTGTGGCCTGCGGGCCGGCAGGACTGGCCGGTTGATGCGGTAATGCCTGACAATTAACCTCCCCCCTGTCGTTCCCGTACAATTCCTCCTCCCTCCCCTGCCCTAGTTTTGCCCCTAAATCAATCACATATGGATCTGGGATTACAGGGTAAAACAATCTTTATTACCGGTGGCAGCAAAGGCATTGGCCGTGCTACCGCATTGGCCTATGGCAAAGAGCCTGGCGCACAGGTAGCCATCAGCTATTGTCATAGCCGGGAAGCAGCCAACGAAATAGTACAGCTTATAGAAGCCGGTGGTGGTAAAGCCATGGCCGTGGAAATGGACCTCGCCGCGCCCGGCAGCCTGGAACTGGCCGTGTCACAGATCTCCCGGCAATGGGGTGGCATAGATGTGCTGGTCAATAATGCGGTAGTATGGGGCGATCCTTCCAACCGGGGTAAAAACCTGGAAGAGCAGCCCTGGGAGGCCTGGCAGGAAATGATCAACATCAACCTTTTAGGTACGGTAAAACTCACCAGGCTGGTGGTGCCGTTTATGCGTAGTCGTGGCTGGGGACGTATCGTCAATATCTCCAGCGATCTTTCCACGGATAGTATGAAAGGCTCCGGCCCCTATAGCACGTTAAAGGCAGCGTATGTAGGTTTTATCGCTAACCTGGTAGAGGAATATGCCGCATTTAACATCCTGTCAAACAACGTGCTGCCCAGCTGGACGCTGACAGAAAGAGCAAAAAAGTTCTTCCCGGCACAAACGCATGAAACCCTCAGCAAGGCATACCCCACCGGGCGTATCACGCTGCCGGAGGATGTGGCTTCCCTGATCCTGTACTTAGGCTCTGCGGCCAATGGCCATGTAAACGGGGAAAGTATACGGGTAACGGGCAAAGCTTCTATGCCGCTGTTGAATTATCTGTTTAAGGAAGTACGGGCAACTAACGCTTGATCAAAATGAAAAGCTCCCAAAAGTGTTTAACTTTTGGGAGCTTTCTATAAATAAACAAATTAAATACGGTCTTAGCAGCGGTTATTAACGCTCATCCTCCAATCGTCCAAATATCTTAAAACGCCTCCGCCAACGACAGATACAATCCAGATTGCCTTTGTTCTCCCGGCCTTTTCTCACCCCATCCATAATCAATACGCACGGTCAAACGGGCGCTTTCATCATAGAACCAGCGTACGCCTAAACCATAGTTAGGCTTAAAGCTCGTAAACCCGCTGTTGGGAAACACGGCGCCGGCGCCGCCAAAAGCTGCCAGCGCAAACTTAGGCTGCATATGTACAAACCAGATATTAATCGGGATCTTCGGATCCAGGAAATAGCGGTACTCCGCCTGCCCCGCCAGGTAGTTCTGGCCGCGGTAACGGCCGGCATAATAACCGCGCATCAGCAGGTCACTGCCCAGTTCCGGCAAGAGATAGAACGGGATATTGCTGCCCTGCACAGAATTAAAGTTAAAGTTTAAGCCGATGGTGCTTTTGCGGGAGATAGCAAAGAATTGACGGCCCTGGAGATCAAACTTCCACATTTCATGTTTGCTAAGGCCCGTTGGGGCGTATGACAGATTAAACCGCCACCACATGCCATGGGTGGTATAGTTCTGGTTATCCCGGTTATCAAAGATAGCGGTAGCGCCCAGCAGGGTCACATAACCGCCTTCTTTATCCACCAGCTGCGCGCCCGGGTAAATGCCTTTACTATCCTTGGAGTCGTAGGTATCATGCTGATACATCACTGACAGGCCGGCGTAGAAATTACCGGTAATGCGCCGCTCCCCTTCAAACTGTGCTTTATAGCGTTTATTATTCAATAAGGATTCATCGGCCTTCCGCGTCTCGTCACCCAGCCCAAAGAAATAAATGGGGAAGTCGTGATAACGCAGATTACCCTTAAAATGCCAGCCGTTTGCATGTGTCCAGATATCCGTTTTCAGGTCTATCTTATACTGGCTTTTGGTGGTAAAGGAGGGGATCAGGTTGATGGTAGAGTTACGGGTCAGCGGATCCGGGTTCTTATTATCTGTGTAAAAAGAATACAGGATCACCGCGCCCAGTTCCAGCCCTTTCTCCTGTGAGTAAGCGGCTGCCGGCAGCGGGAAAAAACTGTGCCTGCGGATCACCGTATCCCTGTGGAGAAGGGTATCCTTACGGATGGCGGAGTCCAAACGTTCCTGGGGTAGCGCCAGGGTAGCTGACAATACTAAAATAACGGTAACGAACGATCTTTTTTGCATTCTGATGGTTTACTTCCTGTCCGCATGGCCCAGGCTTTTGCCGGGGTTCACCTTATCGCGCACTAATTGTTTTAACTCCTTGATCTCTGGAAAATGGCCAAGCTCTTTCCGGTCAAACAGCTTTTCATCCCCTACGTAGATAATATAGCTGCCTGATACTTCGCTGGGGCGCAATGTTACGCCGCCCAGGTCATCGGCGAACGTTGTTAGCAATTCCTGTGCCATCCAGGAAGCTCTTAACAGCCATCCGCATTTGGGGCAGTATTCTATGGTGATGATAGGTTTCATTGTAATGTTGATTAAAGATAAATGGTTAATGATAATGCACCGCAGCTTACACCGCGGCCCGCAAAATTAGGGGTTATTCTGCTTTTAACCCGGCGTCAGGTGTTGGCTGCTTTTCCCCGCGGCCAAATGCCTCCAGTGACTGGCGGGCTAATAATATACCCATAAACGTGAGCACAGCGCCCGCCAGGAAAGGCGCGCCCGGGAAATGTACCGGCGCTCCCGGTTTGGTGAACCACGCAAAAAGATTGGTCATAATAGGCGGGCCAATAATAGCCGTGAGGCTCATCAGGCTCGTAAGGGCGCCCTGTAGCTCCCCCTGCTCATTAGCCGGCACCTGGCTGGAGATGATCCCCTGCAGCGCAGGCCCGCAAATACCGCCCAGGCAGTACGGCACCAACACGGCAAACATCATCCAACCCTGGTTGGTAAAAGCAAACAGCAAAAGGCCCAGCGTATAAAATAACAATCCGGTATATACGGACCATTTCTGGCCCAGCTTGGGGATCGTGATCCGTATCAGCAGTCCCTGTACCAGCGCAATAAGCAACCCCACAAAACCCAACGAGTAGCCCACCATGGTTTCGCTCCAGCCAAATTTCTCCATGGTAAAAAAGCTCCAGGTGGATTGTACGGCGTGCGCCGCTACATAGATCATGATCAGGGTGGCAATCAGCCCGGTTACTACCGGGTAACGGCCCAGGTGTTTAAGGGAGGCGCCTGGTGCGGCACGCTTCCATTCAATAGGCCGGCGGTTTTCCGGCAATAATGATTCTGGTAATATAAAATAACCATATAGTACATTCATGAATGTAAGCCCGGCTGCTGCCAGGAAAGGCGCTCTGGGGCCCCAATGGCTGAAAAGCCCACCAATTACCGGTCCTATGATAAAGCCCAGCCCAAATGCGGCGCCTACCAGCCCAAAGTTCTGCGCCCTTTTTTCCGGCTCGCTCACATCCGCTATATAAGCGGTGGCAGTAGTAAGACTTGCGCCCGTGGCGCCGGCTATTACCCGCCCCAGGAACAGCCACCCAATGGTAGGCGCAAAAGCCAGGAACAGGTAGTCAAGCCCAAATCCAAACAAAGCAAATAATAATACAGGCCGGCGCCCATACCGGTCGCTCAGCGCACCCACTACCGGGGAACAGAAGAACTGCGTAAGCGCAAAAGCAAACAGCAGCCAGCCCCCGTACTGGGAGGCGGCGCTTAAGCCCTCGCCGGTGAGGTGTTCTATTAGCTTGGGCATTACCGGAATGATAATGCCAAAACCTATTACATCTATCAACACCGTTACAAAGATGAATCCCAGCGCCGATTTGCGTTTAACCGTCATAGCAACCGTAAAATTTGCCGCAAGATATTAATAATAAATAATCAATAAGGCAGCCGGTGAATAAAAAGACGCAACCACATAACTCAAGGTTTAATCCGTCTTATCATGTAACAAACTTGCCAGTTATTAGCTGCAAACAGCTGACCATCTACCAGGCTCTGCCAGCTATCATGGCAGCCCTGCCAATTGTCATCTTGTTTTTGATTCCTGCTTATTTCGCCTTACTTTTAGCCCGCGGTTCGGTTAATTCCTTCATAACCACTGCTTTGGGCCTAACAACTGAACAATTGTATGTCAGCATAACATGAGAGTACGACGATTCCTGTACCTGGGATATACCTGCACTTTGTTATTCCTGGTAAGACCTGCTTTTTCCGCCCCTGCCAATGCAGACAGCTTATTGCTTGCATTAAAGCGTCATGCCCTGCGCGATACTACGCGCGTAAAGCTGTTGAACCAGCTGGGCAGGGCTTATTTTAACCGGGACGCGGACCTGGTCGCCGCCTACGCAAAGGAGGCCATGCACCTCAGCGACAGCCTGCACTATGAAGAGGGCTCCATACGGGCTGCCCGCAACCTGGCCCTGGTAGAAAATAGCAAAGGCAACCTGGATAAACAGATGGATATGACCCTGGGCGCCCTCCGCCTGGCAGAGAAAGCCGGCCTGTTACACCTGGCCGGTATACTGAATAACGATATTGGCAACATACTCATAGAACAGAACAACCCGGCGGAAGCGCTCCGCTACCTGAAAAAATCATTGTTCATCAAGAAAAGGTTCCATGAACAGCCGGAGATCGCCAAAAGCCTTAACAACATTGGCTCCTGCTATATGCAACTGGAGCAGTTAGACTCTGCCCTCTGCTACCTGGAAGCCTCAGAAGAAGTAAAACTACGCCTGCACGACCAGCAGGGTCTGGGTTTTACCTATGAGAACATGGGCCTCATCTACATAAAAAGAGGTATGTACCAGGTGGCCCTTAAATACCTGCAGCAATCGCAGGAGCATTTCCGGACAGCAGACTACCCGCCGGGGCTTGGCAAAAGCTGGCTCAACCTGGCCAAGGTGAATACTCTCCTGCAACACTATGTTGTGGCGGAGCAGCAGCTGGCGGAAGCCGCCCGCATCAATGCCTCCATGAAGAATGCCCGCAATGAGATGATCTATTACCATTATCTTGCCCAGCTGGATTCTTCCCGTCATAACTACATAGCCGCGCTGGAGCACTACAATCATTTTACGGACCTGAAGGAAAAGTACTTCGCCGTCGAAAAGGCCAAATTCATTGCCAATACCCGCGAAAAATATGAATCGGAAAAAAAGCAGCGGGAAAACCAGCTGCTGAAGATAGAGCAGCATGCGCACCTGTCCACCATCCATCAGCAACGCATTCTGATGGGCGTCTGTGCCCTGCTCCTGGCTATCCTGTTTGTGATCACCATTATGCTGTACCGGATGTACAAAAGACAGCAGGAGCTCTACCGGCAGCTGAACAGCAAGAACGAGGAAGTATCCAGTCAAAATAGCATCATCACCGCGCAGAATGTAACCCTGGGTAACCTGAACCAGGTAAAGGACAAGATCTTCTCCGTGATCTCGCATGACCTGCGCTCGCCCTTATCCATATTGGAGGGCATGCTGTTCCTGCTGCGCGATAAAAAAATGCCTACGGCGCAGTTCCAGGTATTTACGGATGAGCTATGGCGGGATATGAAGAATACCGCCTACATGATGGATAACCTGCTTAACTGGGCCAGCAGCCAGATGAAGGGGATCCGCGTAAAGGCGGATGATTTTGAGTTCACGGCCATCTTCAAACGGGAGTTTGAGCTGCTGCAGGCCCTGTCCCGCCAGAAAGAAGTACATCTTACCCACCAGTTCCAGCAACCTGTGCTGGTGTATGCGGATGCGGATATGATCAAGGTGGTATTGCGCAACCTCATCAACAACGCCATCAAATTCACGCCCGCGGGCAGGGGCGTACATATCTCCGGCCAGGTGCGCAACGGCTTCCTGGAGGTTTGCGTGCAGGACCATGGCATCGGCATCCCGGAAAGGGATCAGCATAAGGTATTTTCCAATATTTACTATTCCACGCCCGGTACCCAGCATGAAAAAGGTTGCGGCCTGGGACTTCCGCTCTCCCGCGATTTTGTGGAGCTGAACAACGGCCGCATCTGGTTCCAGAGCCGCCAGGGCGTAGGCACCAGTTTTTACTTCACCATTCCCCTGGCAGAGGAAGAGGGTGAGCCGCAGGAATATCCCCGGGTCATACAGGCCGGCGTAACTATGGACAATTGATGATCGCCCAAATAGCAGCGTAATTGCATCGCTACTGCATAGCAACGTTACTGCAACTGCATGTAAAGGTTACACCCTACCACCAGATGCACCCTGGTAAAATTGTCTGTTTTGATTACGTCCTCCAGGCGCCTATTTTCGCGCGGAAGCCCTCCTATGGCCCTGAAACGGAAATAATTTGATCCTTTGTTAAGAAATTATTAAATTTGATTGCTTTGTTACTTTTCCTGTAGCCCCGATACACCCCTCAACATTCTGTTCACTATGCCAGACAACCCCGTTATCTATGGTGAAGTACATCCGGTCATCTTATGTCCACGTAAAAAAAATCGTGAGCAGGTTTATTAGCTGTTTCATCGTATTATGCGTTCTCTTTTTTATGATCCGCTGTGCGGAAATGATATATGACAGATTATTGCACGGCCATCTCACCGCCTGGTGGGAAGTGTTGTTAACCGGTATCATTAAAGACCTTACCTTCCTGATGACCATCGGCGGATGGGCTTTCCTGATCTATTTCCTGCTATCCCTGGCCAGCGAAAAACTGGCCCGCGCGGTCTTTATTGTTATTGCGGTGACATTATGCCTGGTGCACCTGGTCCTATCCCAATATTTCCTGACTACATTAACCGCCCTGGGCGCAGATCTATGGCATTATTCGCCCCGGGATATATGGCAGATCATAGCCGCCGCCGGCATAAAATGGTCCGTTATCCTGGTAGTGGTCCTGATCATGTTGATAGCTACCTGGTCGCTGGCCAGGCTGCCCCGCAGGATCAAGATGGCGCCCACCGCAGCCCTCGCGCTGATCGTGCTGTTTGTGATCTGTGAAGACTTTAACCTGGCCGCAAAGGCCAATATCTGGCGCAATGATAGCTCTGAATACGGCAATAGCCTCAGTATCAATAAATCGTACTATTTCTTTAAAGAAAGTATTGATTACTTCTTTCCGCCGCCCGCAGAAGTAAGCATCTATGCGGATACTTTTCTGGATTATAAAAATGATGCCTCCATACGCTTCCGCTATCCGGATGAAGTGAACTACCCCTTCCTCCATCAGGATGAAACGCCGGACGTGCTGTCGCCCTTCTTCTCTAAAGGCGAACACCGGCCCAATGTGGTGATCGTGATCGTTGAGGGCCTGGGCAGGGCTTATGCCAACGAGGGTGCTTACCTGGGCAGCTTTACGCCCTTCCTCGACTCCCTGGCCGGCCATTCCCTGTACTGGCAGAACTTCCTGAGCCAGGCAGGCCGCACTTTTGCCTCGCTGCCCTCCATACTGGCCTCCCTTCCATTTGGAAAAAGCGGGTTTACAGAACTGCCACATATGCCGGAACATCTGAGCCTGCTAAGCCTGCTCAAATACAATGGTTATAAGACCGGGTTTTATTATGGCGGTGATGCGGTGTTTGATAATATGTCCGGCTTTCTCCAACAGAACGCGATAGACCAGATCCATGATATCCAGTCATTTCCGGCAGACTACACCAAATTACCGGAAAATGACCAGGGCTTTTGCTGGGGCTATGGCGACCAGGAGCTGATGCGCTACTACAACGCTACCCTTGCCAATACAGATACCCCCTATTGTAATGTGTTATTGACCGTTGCCTCCCATGAGCCATTCCTGGTAAACCGGCAGGAGTTTTACCTGGCCAGGTTCGAGCAACGCATGAAGGAACTGCATTTTGATGAGGAGCGCAAGGCCGATGCCCGGGATTATAAGATGCAGTATGCCAGCATATTGTATGTGGACGATGCGCTGCGGCAGCTTTTTCACCGCTATATGCAACGCCCGGAGTTCAATAACACCATCTTCATTATCACCGGGGATCACCGCATGCCGGAGATCCCCATGCGGGATAAGCTGGACCGCTACCGCGTACCCATGATCCTCTACTCGCCGTTGCTAAGCCGTGCAGCTAAATTCAATGGGGTATCTACACATTTTGATATAACCCCCAGCATGCTGCAGCTGCTAAAACGCCAATACCAAGTAAAAATGCCCTCCCTTGCTGCCTGGGTGGGCAGCGGGCTGGATACTTCGTATATATTTGAGAACCGGCACGGCTACCCCCTCATGCAAACCAAACACTACATGATCGATTTTATACAGGGCAATCATATGCTGATAGGCAACGATTTATATGAGGTAAGTAATGATCTGGCGTTAACCGCCGTAAATGACAAGGAGAAGCTGGCGCAGCTGCGCCATGGGTTTGAGCGTTTCCGCAGAAAAAACCGGCAGATGATCACCGGGGCTAAACTGCTGCCGGATTCCGTGTATATGCACTATTTCCCACGGTAAACAAGCGGCCGGCCGTACGGACTATTTATCAAAATCTACCGGCCCGGATACGGACAGTATGGTTATTCCTTACAGTAAAAAGATAGTACGCCGTTTTCGTAGTCCCTTATACTGAAGTTCAGGAATGCCTTTGGATACAACAGGCGCCGTATCCAAAGGTCTATTAATTTATAGCAGAAAAAGTATCCCCCTGTTTAATATCCCCGGTATCAAAACCTTTTTTGAACCAGAACATACGCTGTGCAGAGGTACCATGGGTAAAAGCATCTGGCACAACACGGCCCTGGGTAGCTTCCTGCAGCTTATCATCGCCTACCGCACTGGCAGCATTCAGCGCTTCTTCAATATCTCCAGCTTCCAGTGTTTGCTCCATCTGCTGCGCATGATGCGCCCATACACCGGCAAAAAAATCCGCCTGCAGCTCCAGTTTAACGGAGAGTTTATTGTATTCTGTTTCGCTCAGTTGTGACCGCATCGCCTGTACTTTGCGGCTGATGCCCAGGAGGTTCTGCACATGATGCCCCACTTCGTGCGCGATCACATACGCCATGGCAAAATCCCCTACTACATTAAAGCGTTCCTTCATTTCATTAAAGAAGGTGAGGTCCAGGTATACCTTATCATCTGCGGGACAATAAAAAGGTCCCATAGCGGATTGGGCATAACCGCAGGCGCTCTCCGTAGCATCACTGAAGATCACCATCTTAGGCGGCGTATAGGTTTTATTCATATTGCTGAACTGTTGTTCCCATACATCCTCTGTAAAGCCAAGTACAGAAGAAGCAAAGCGGGCGGTTTCGTCGCTGTTGGCAGTTACCCGCTCAGCAGGTTGGTCGGTAGTACCGGCGCCCTGCTGCACCTGTTGCAGTACCTGTTGGGGATTCCGGTTAAATAATAAGGCCAGCACAATGATGATGATGCCGCCAATACCACCGCCAATGCCTACGGTGCGCATACCGCCGCCGCTACCGCGACGGTCTTCTACGTTATCACTTAAACGTCTGTTTTGCCAACGCATAATGGGTTGAGATTTGGTTACAAGTTACAATTAAAAACCATGTAAGTCTATGAGTCCCCTAATTTTCTGGTTGTTATCTGCTGCTCTCCAGTCTGTGTTATGTATCAAGCCGCATGCCAGCCCTGCCGAAAGGACGTGGGTGGTTTTACCCCTATCCTTTAGCTTTTTCGTAACTTTAACCATGCCCAATCCTGCTATTTTATATACCCGCATCAGGAAGATCCGCGAAACACTTGTCACGGACGAGGAAGATATGCTGGCCGCCGAAGAGCCGCTGGAAATAAAGCTGGTGCACGGCCCCGCGCATAACCGTCAGCAACAAAGCCTTACCGTTACCATGCGTACGCCCGGAGAGGATCATGAACTGGCCGCCGGTTTCCTTTATACAGAAGGTATTATCCGGTCTGCCGCAGACATTGCGGACATCCATACCTCCCCGGACGATATACATACCATACAGGTAAGCCTGCAGGAAGGCGTGCGCCCGGTATTGCAATCCGCGCAGCGTAACTTCTACGCCAATTCCGGCTGCGGGGTATGCGGCAAAGCAGACGTAGCCTCCATATTTACACCGGTACAATCGCCTGTGAATGAACAGCCACTACTAACGCTGCCGGTTGAACGCTTGCTGCAATTGCCGGAGATGATCCGCGATCAGCAACCCTTGTTCGATTTTACCGGCGGTATTCACGCCGCCGCATTATTTAATACAGACGGAGAACTGTTGTTCTTAAGGGAAGATATTGGCCGCCATAACGCAGTGGATAAGTTGATAGGCGCTGCGCTCCTGGCCGGCCATATGCCCCTGCACAATGGGGTGCTATTGCTGAGCGGACGTGCCGGCTTTGAGCTGATCCAGAAAGCTGCCATGGCCGGCATACCTATTATAGCTGCCGTAGGCGCGCCCTCCGGAATGGCGGTAAAGATGGCGCAGCAATGGAATATTACCCTGGTTGGTTTCCTGCGGCAACAGCGTTGTAATATCTATACAAAGGAAGAAAGGATTGTGGTGTAAGCACAATTGACTATAGACAATAGTCAGCACAAGAACGGCACACACTATCAGCACGTATTAAAACGAACAAGATGGACACAAAAGCGCAAATCCCCGCGGCAGAGAACCCGCTACATTTTACCGGCTTAAAGCTGAGCAAACCTAAGACGGTAGCCGCCGGTTTACCTGCCGTCATGGTAAGCGCCCGGCATATCTTACAGGAAGCCGGCGCCCTGCGTGGGATGAAAGCCCTGCTGAAGCTGAACCAGAAAGACGGATTTGACTGTCCCAGCTGCGCCTGGCCTGATCCGGACGATGACCGCTCCCCTATCGCGGAATATTGTGAGAACGGCGCTAAAGCCGTGGCAGAAGAAGCTACCCAGAAAAAACTCACCCCGGATTTCTTTAGGGAAAATGCCGTGGCTGACCTGGCGGAACTAACAGACCATGAGATAGGCCGTAAAGGCCGTATTGCCCAGCCCATGTACCTGCCTGCCGGCGCTACCCATTATGTGCCCATCAGCTGGGAAGATGCTTTTCAGAAAATAGCCCAACACTTACATGCATTGGCCTCGCCGGATGAGGCCATTTTCTATACTTCCGGCCGTACCAGTAATGAGGCCGCCTTCCTGTACCAGCTGTTTGTACGGGAATACGGCACCAATAACCTGCCGGATTGCTCCAATATGTGCCATGAGTCCAGCGGTGTAGCCCTGGGTGAATCGCTGGGCATAGGCAAAGGCTCCGTTACCCTCGAAGATCTTTACCAGGCAGAGGTGATCATTATCCTGGGACAAAACCCCGGCACCAATCACCCGCGCATGCTCAGCGCCCTGCAGCGCGCCAAAAAGAACGGCGCTACCATCATTGCCGTAAATCCCCTGCCGGAGGCTGGCCTCATGAACTTCCTGAACCCGCAAACGGTAAAAGGTTTCCTCACGATCAAAACCCATCTGGCAGATCTTTTCCTCCAGGTAAGGATCAATGGGGATATGGCCCTGCTGCAGGCTATTGCCATCCTTTTGCTGGAGGCAGAAGCGCAGCAGCCCGGCACAGTGCTGGACCAGGACTTCATAGCCAGCCAGACCAGCGGCTACGAACATTACGTACAACACCTGCGCCAGCATAGCCTCGAAGAACTGGCAGCGGATTGTATGGTGCCGCTGGAGCAGATAAAGCTGGCCGCCAACTTACTGGCTAAGAAAAAGAAGATAGTGGCCTGCTGGGCCATGGGGCTTACCCAGCATAAAAATGCGGTAGATACCATTAAGGAAGTGGTGAACCTGCTGCTGCTCAAAGGCAGCATTGGTAAACCCGGAGCGGGCACCTGTCCCGTACGCGGCCATAGCAATGTGCAGGGTGACCGTACCATGGGCATTTTTGAACAACCCTCCCCGCAGCTGCTGCAACGGCTGGAAGAGGTGTACGGTTTCCGTCCGCCGCAGGCGCATGGATATGATACCGTGGCAGCTATACGCGCCATGCTCACCGGCCAGGCCAGGGTATTCTTTGCCATGGGCGGCAATTTCCTGTCCGCCACGCCAGATACCCTCCTGACCGCCCAGGCATTGCGTAACTGCGACCTTACCGTACACGTATCTACGAAACTCAACCGCAGCCACCTGGTGCATGGCAAAGAAGCGCTGATCTTACCCTGCCTGGGCCGCAGCGATCAGGACCTGCAACTGGGCGAACGCCAGTTTGTGACCTGCGAGAACTCTATGGGCGTTATACAAATGTCCAAAGGCGTGCTGGAGCCCGTATCTTCCCACTTGCTGAGTGAACCGGTGATCGTGTGCCGCCTGGCAAAAGCTACATTAGGCGAGCGCTCCCGTGTAGACTGGGAACAATATGAAACGCATTATGATCTTATCCGCGATGATATAGAAAAGGTGATCCCCGGTTTTGACCACTACAATGAAAGGGTACGCCATCCCGGCGGCTTTTACCTGCCCAATACCGCCAGGGCCGGACAGTTCAAGACCCATACCGGTAAGGCCAATTTCAATATTGCCTATGTAAACCCCTTGTCCCTGACAGATGATGAATATGTGATGATGACCATCCGCAGCCATGACCAGTTCAATACCACTATCTATGGCCTGGACGACCGTTACCGTGGCGTGTACAACGAGCGGCGTGTGATCCTGATGAATGAGCAGGACATAACCCACGCAGGCCTGCAGGCTGGTGATATCGTAGACCTATATAGCGACCAGGATGGCCGCCAGCGCGTAGCGCAACGTTTTATCGTAGTGGCCTACAGCATACCGGAAAGGTGTACCGCTACCTATTTCCCGGAAACCAATGTGCTCGTGCCGCTGAACAGCGTAGCGGATAAAAGTAATACGCCGGTATCCAAAGCGGTGATCATTAAAATTGTCCCCAGTAAATAAATTATCTGAATGGAATGAACTGCGGCATGCGCAGCGCGGAGATATCAAACCGGAAATCTGTTACCGTAGTGATCTCCAGCAGGAAGGGATGTACATAGCGGGGCGCATCCGGCATATAGAAAGCCGCTATGCGCAGGGTGTTCAGTGACATGTTCTCGTTACGTACCCGCACGCCCAGCCCCACCATACTATGTAGCGGGTTCTTGAAGATATTATTGCTCTCTTCAGAGATCTGCGACAGCTGTAAATAGGAAGAGAAATTGAATTTGAAGCCCAGGATCTTCAGCGGGCTGTAATACACCGTTTCTGAGCGCACATTCAGGCGCTGGAATCCATTGATGCGTGAGCCGCGGTAACCCCATATGCCGGCATCCACATCCACCCCTAACGGTTTATAGAAAAAGGGATTAGGGTTTCCCAGGTAATCTGCCGTCACGAACTGGCGCAGCCTTCCCCATCTGTTAAGATTGACCAGGCGGCTATAATACTCAAAACGGCCGCGCAGCACCGCGTCTTCTGAGGTGCCGTTCTGCCAGAAGCTGCTGAATCCCAGGCTGGTGTTAAAAAGGCCATGCCGCCCCGTCATCCAGAACTTCTGCATCTCCAGACCCGTATACATGCGCCGCCGCCCCTTCCAGCTTTCCCAGCCGGATGAAAAAGAGGCATTGTAACCCAGGGGAATATCCTCCGTTCTGCCAAAGCCAAAGAAATAATGCGCTTTAAAGAAGTCCTGCCAGAAAGCGATCAGTTGTCCCAGGTAATAGCGCCGGTTATTATATACCGGGTCCTGCTTATACAGTTCCTGCGGCGGCTGGTCCTTAAAGAACAGGTTATAATGCCGTACCTGCAGGGCCACCGTAGGCGTTTTGCCCGGATCCTGGCCGCTACGGGCCGGGTTAATGAGGGTATACCCCAGCCAGGCGTCTATAACACCATACTTGTACTTGCGGTACAGGCTATCAGACAGGTTCTTGTAGTTGATGGAATAATTGCTGGCCAGGTACAGGCCGCCCACCAGGCTGGCGCCGGTGCGGTACAACGGCCGGTTGATGTTGATGTAGTAGGAGCCCTCCAATACACCTGTATCCAGTGCGGCTGGCGTCCAGTCATTCAGCGTGGTAAAACCAACGGATGCATCCACAAAGCTGCCGGCAACATTGAATTTGGTATAACGGAAGGCGCCACCCCACGTGGGCGTTCGCTCATTACGCCACACACCGGTAATATCTACCCCCTGCCCCGCTCCAAACAGGTTATTGTTGGAGATACCGCCCTTAAAAGCGCTTGTGCTCAGCTCCCCCAGGTCAAAGCCGTATTCAAATACATCTTTTGTTACCACCAGCAGATCCACAGAATCCGACGATGCGCCGGTATTAATAATATACAGCCGGGCATCCTGGATAAAGGGGCGGTTACGCAGGTAGCGTTCATTATCAGCCATGGTAAATGGGTTGATGGTGTCGCTTTCCCGGAAGAAAAGCGACTGCCGTATCACCCACTCATTGGTATTATAATGCAGGCGGTTGGCAATATCCAGCAGCTTCATATTGCTGCGGAACGAGGTATCGTTGATATTGCGTGGCCCAAATACCTTTACCTGCCGGTAATAGATATCCCGCACCACCCGTCCCGTGAATGGCTTAAAATACTGCTCGCTTTTAATGAGCGAACTGTCTATCTCCGCCGGCTCCGGCACATTCTGCCTGGTAAGGCGTTTGAGCAGGGAGTCGCGGTAGCTCTTATTGCGGATGGAATCGCGGTATTGCCCCAGACGTCTGAAGATAGTATTACGGGACGGCGGTGGCTTGGGAACGGTATCAGTCACCTGTGGATCATCGTTCACTGGCGCCATACCCCCCTTCACTGCCGATGGCTGTAGCAATAGAATGCAACAGCAGGTGAACCAACATATTTTAATAAGTCTTCCCAATCTTTTCAGACAGCTTAATTCGCGTGTAACAGTTGTGTTGTCTGTAATGTATATAAAAAACAAGAAACTGAAAAATACAGAAAAGATTGGGAGCTTATTTTACCGCCGTAACAGCCCTGAGATCAACGAGATCAGGAACAATACAACAAAAATGAAGAACAGGATCTTGGCAATGGAAGCAGCGCCTGCTGCTATACCGCCAAAGCCAAAGATGGCCGCAATGATAGCCACCACAAAGAAGATTAGTGCCCAGCGTAACATAATGAAACAGTTTTAGGTGATTGACTATTTGTGTACGCTAGTGGAGTTACAAACATCATTCCAGTGCCGGGAACGGGCACAGCACCGGCTTCCTGAATAACTAATTATTAACGACTTACGCGGGTTTTTATGATAGACGTTTCCCAGCCGTCATAGCGGGCATTCAGCTCCTGGGCCAGTTCCCAGAGGTACATGACCACCTCGTCTATGTTGTCCGCGTCTGCCTTATCCATACGGGAGATATGCAGGGTAAAGGGGTACTCCGCTCCCGCGCTGCGGCTGTCTTTTTCAAGGCGGAAGCCTTCCTGCTTCACCGCCTGCCAGTACAGGTCGCGGTCCGCCTCCCGGGCAAAATAGATCCAGTGGTCAATAGGCCTTTCCAATTCGGGAATATCGCCATGGTGCTGCAAAGTACGGAGCACTTTACGGTTCCGGATCCGCTGGAATTCCTGTATATCCGGCAACAGAAAATCAAAATACAGCTCCCAGGTCTTATCCTCCTGTATCCCAAAATCGTAACGGTAATTGGGGAAATTAATCATCACATCGGCAATTGTTTTGTCCTGCAGGAAAGTATCGCCACAGTAAAAATAGAGGTCCCGCACGCCGTTAGAGATCGTGCGGCCTACAAACCAGGCACTGTGCTTTTCCTCCAGCTGGGCTACCAGCTCATCCTCTATATCGCCCAGCAACGCGAACTCATCCCCCTGCGGAAAACCATCCGGACGGGGATGATTCAGGTACACGGATACAACAATGGCATGCGGCTTATCCTTCAGCGGCGCAACACCGCGCAGGTTCAGGTCCAGCCCTATGATGGCAGGATTGTCCTCAATTGCGCATGTGTAGATGTCCCAGTCCGGCTGATAGTCACGATTCATAATCAAAAAAAATTGCAGGACTGTAAAGGTACAAAGTTTGAGAGGTATGATGAAAGTTATAACTGGTGAACGGATGCATTGCCATTCATCATAAAACCAGATTAACGCATTGAAATCCTATTACTTTTACGTGCACTGATAAAGCAAGTCTTGAAGAAAAAAAACTATATGCGGATCTTAGCCCTCTGCGGGCTGCTCTTAATGACTGGATGGTTTGGAACTGTAACTGCCCAGGAACATGGCCCTGCTCATGGCGCTATTTATGGTAAACTGGTAGACGGACAGGGCGGTAAGCCTGTTGAATATGCTTCTGTGGCATTGTTACGCCCGGCAGATTCTACGATAGTGACCGGGATGCTCTCTAAAAACAACGGCGATTTTAATTTCGAGAATGTAACACCAGGCCGCTACCTGATCAAGGTGAATTTCATTGGTTACACTACCGTTTATAAAAGTGTTAACCTGAAAGGCGCGAGCCAGGTAGACGCAGGTAATATAAAACTGATGGCCAATGTAAAATCACTGGCCGCTGTGGAAGTGGTGGGCGAGAAACCAGCCTACACCATGGCCATCGACAAAAAAGTATTTAACGTAGATAAGAACCTGTCTACCGTAGGTGGTACCGCAGAAGATGTGCTGAAACAGGTCCCCTCCGTTAGCGTGGATATAGACGGTAATGTAACCGTGCGTAATGGCAGCCCTACCATCTTCATAGACGGCCGCCCCTCTACCCTTACATTAGAGCAGATACCTGCGGATGCTATTGCCAGCGTGGAAGTGGTCACCAACCCCTCCGCCAAATATGATGCGGAAGGTATGAGCGGGATCCTGAACATAGTGCTGAAGAAAAACCGCAAAGCGGGTATCAACGGCCAGGTAACTGCCGGCGCCTCGTCCCTGGGTGGTTATAACGCAGGCCTGGACCTGAACATACGGCAGGAACGTTTTAACTTCTTCGTCACGTATAACCTGCGGCAGCGTAAATCATGGGCCAACAGCCATCTGTTCCGCAAAAATATTGGTGATACTACCACTTTCCTGGATCAGTTCCAGGATGGCGACCAGACCCGCCGTTTCCAGTTTGGCCGCATGGGGGTTGACTGGTTCCTTGATAACCGGAACACCATCAGCCTGTCCCAATCCATTGTGGCCGGCAAGTTCCGTAACCTGAATGATCAGACCCTCTACGATCTGGATGCGGGGCAGCAACGCGTTCGCTACGGCGCCGGCATCGATAACAACGGCCACGATTTCCGGAACTATACCACCCAGTTGGGGTATAAGCGCACTTTTACCAAAACGGGCCGGGAACTGACTGCGGACTTTAACTTTAACCGCGCCAATAACGAGGACCAAACGGATTTTTCCCTCCAGTATTATGATATGGCCAATGAGCCCGTATTCGATCCTAAAGAGCCGGAGCTGCGCAGTGGCCGTGGCGGTGGCAATACCACCTACCTCACCGGCCAGATCGATTATGTGGATCCTATCACGGAAACTTCCAAACTGGAGGCAGGCTTGCGTAGCACCTCCCGCACCTTTAATAATAATATCACCACCCTTGGCCAGGATTTTCATACCGGGCAGTTCGTGGTAGATAGCGCCCTGTCTAACGTATACCATTACCAGGAGCAGATCAATGCAGCATACGTAAATTACAACGGCACTATCAAAGACTTTGGTTACCAGGCCGGGGTAAGGGCAGAGCAGTCTTATTACAGCGGGGAGATGCAAAGTGGCAAGGAAAGCTCGTATAAGATCAATTATCCCATCAACTTTTTCCCCAGCGTATTCCTGTCGCAGAAGCTGAAAGGCGATCACGAGCTGCAGATCAACTATAGCCGCCGTATCCGCCGCCCCTGGTTCCGCGATCTATTGCCCAACCTGGACTACAGCGCCCAGAGTGCCAACCGTGGTAACCCGGCATTACGCCCGGAGTTCACCAACTCCTTTGAGCTCTCTTACCTGAAGACATTTGCAGAGAAACATAATGTGATGGTATCCGTATACTACCGCAACACCAATAATGCTATCACGGACTTCTATACAGATACCACGCTGAACCTCAACGGCCAGCAACAGAAAGTGGTGCTCTCCTACCCGGTGAATGCCGCCACGCGTAATGCCTACGGCGCAGAATTCACTGTGCGCAACCAGATCCTGCCTGGATGGGATATCACCACTAACCTGAACCTGGCCCAGACCAGGGTAGATGCGGACAATGTAGGCGCCAACCTGAATAACAGCGGTTTTACCTGGTTCGGTAAGATCAACAGCAATACAAAGCTGCCCTGGAACCTGCTGATGCAGGTGATAGGCAACTACGAATCCAAACAGATCCTGCCCCAGGGCGAAGAAGCCGCAGAGTACCAGGTAGACCTGGCCCTGAAACGCGATTTCCTGAAAAACAAGGCTTTATCTGTCACCTTATCCCTGAACGATATCTTTAACCAGGACCGGGACCTGAGCTTCACCAATACCGCATTTGCAGAACAGGAAAAGTACCGGAAGCGCGCCTCCCGCGAGCTGCGCGTGAATATTGCCTGGCGCTTTGGCAAGATGGATATGAACCTGTTTAAACGTAAGAACAATAAGGGAGACCAGGAGAATAATAATGAGCAAAGGGAGGAAGGTGACCGGTCTTGATCTGCACATTAGCATATTAGCACATTAATTAATAGCTTTACAGGAGGTCCATGGTACATATCATGGACCTCTTTGTATATATATTGAGCATGAAAACAAGCACCACTACTTCTATGACAGAACTTTCCAATACTAACTCCATTACCCTCCGTTTCCTGGCCCAGCCTTCCGATGTAAACTTCGGCGGAAAGGTGCACGGCGGCGCGGTAATGAAATGGATAGACCAGGCCGGCTATACATGCGCAGCCCATTGGAGCGGCCAGTATTGTGTAACGGTTTATGTAGGCGGCATCCGCTTTTACCAGCCCATCTCTATTGGCAACCTGGTAGAGATCACCGCCTCTGTGATATATACCGGCAATACCAGCATGCACATCGCCATAAACGTATATGCCTCTAACCCAAGGGAATCTGAGCGTATTAAGACCACGCACTGTATCATGGTATTTGCCGCCGTGGATGATAATGGTAAAACAGTGCGGGTGCCTAAATGGACGCCGCAAACGGAGGAAGACCATCACATGTGCAACTATGCACAACGCCTGATGGACCTGCGGAAGAATATTGAAGAAGAAATGAAACCATATTTGTAAACAGCGTTTAGCCTTTGGCTATTAGCTTTTAGCAGCTTACCTGTAATGTCGATCAACGCTAAAAGCTAATAGCTAACAGCTAGTGCGTAAACTGCATCTCGCTCAGGTTCTTATATAACCCGCCATGCATTTCCATCAGCTCCTGGTGGGTGCCTTCCTCTACGATCTGGCCCTTATCCAGTACAATGATCTTATCTGCCTTACGTACGGTAGACAGCCGGTGAGCGATCACAATGGAGGTACGGCCTTCCATCAGTTTTTCCAGCGCATCCTGCACCAGCCTTTCGGATTCTGAGTCCAGGGCGGAGGTGGCCTCGTCCAGAATAAGTATACGCGGGTCCCGCAGTACGGCGCGGGCAATGGCAATACGCTGGCGCTGGCCGCCGGAGAGTTGGATGCCCCGCTCCCCTACGATCGTATCCAGCCCGTCCGGGAACCGTTGGATGAATTCCCAGGCATTTGCTTTCCGGGCGGCTTCTATAATGGCTTCCTCAGAAGAACCGGGTTTACCATAGCCAATATTTTCGCGGATGTTACCGCCAAACAGGAACACATCCTGCGGCACCACGGCCATCTGCGCCCGCAAGGCAGAAAGCGGCAGGCGTACGCCGTCACGGCCATCATAGGTAATGGCGCCTTCCACAGGATCATATAGCCGTAAGAGTAAGGATACAATAGTACTTTTACCGGCGCCGCTGGGACCCACCAGTGCTACCTGCTGATCTGCGGCTATGGTAAAGGATACATCTGTGAGCACGCGCACGTCTTCCCGGGAGGGATAATGGAACGACACATTGTCAAACGCGATCTGGCCGCTCAGGTAATGCTCCGGCGACAGCTGTGCGCTGTCTGTGATCGGCTCTGCCGGTTCGTCCAGTATTTCCAGCAGGTTTTCGGTAGCGCCCATGCTGCGTTGAATGCTGGTATACACTTCTGCCAACCCTGTTACCGACCCGCCTATAAACCCGGAATAGATAATAAAGGAGAACAGCTCACCGGTAGACTGCATCTCGCCCGTGGCGATCAGGAGGGCGCCCCTCCAGATAACGGCCACCATGGCCCCAAAGATGCCCAGGATCATAAAGGAGGAGAAGGCTCCGCGATATTTACCGCTACGCATGCCCGTGCTGGCCGCCTGTAAGGTCTTTTGCCGGTAACGGTTCATCTCAAAGAATTCGTTGGCAAATGCCTTCACATTGAGGATGCCCTGGAGTGTTTCTTCTACAATAGTATTGGCTTCTGCTACCTGCGTTTGTACCTGTTTGGAGAATTTACGGATATAACGGCCAAAGAAATAGGCGATCAGCATCACCACAGGAAAGATAGCCAGCATAAAAACCGTTAGCTTGGCAGAAGTATGCAGCAGCAGGGCTACGCCGCCTATGATCACAATGATCTGGCGGATGAATTCCGCAATGGTAGTGGTAAAAGTCTCCTGCAGCATGGATATATCAGATGAAATACGGCTACCCAGCTCCCCTACCCGCCGGCCTACAAAAAACCGCATGGGTAATTTTATCAGGTGATTATAAATTGTTTGCCGCAGGATAGCCAGGGTCTTTTCCGTCACATTTACAAACAGCACTATACGAAAATAGGAGAAAACGCTTTGCGCCACCAATACGCCTACCAGCAGCCAGCCCAGGCGGCTGATGTCCTGCATCAAATGTCCTTTGGCGCTGGAGTCTACCAGCTCGCCCAGCAGTTTGGGGAAAGCCAGCCCCGCCAGGCTGGAAATAAAGAGGAAAAGCATCCCCACGCTGAACTCCGGCCAATACGGTCTTACATATTTATATAGCCGCAACGTTTTCTTCAGGGTACGTAGACTAACGCCTTTCTTGAATTGCTTTAAATCGAAATATTGCATTTGTAAGGGTGCTTAATATTTATTTTCGTATCGGGATGTGGGTCCTTGATCTTCAATATTACTACATGGGGGACGAATACGCAGGCAAGATATTTTAATTCCGGGATATAAAAAAAGGAGGGGCTACTAAAAAAAGGGAGGTTACAAAAGCCCTTTCGGCCTGTAACCTCCCATCTCACAATACATGGATCATTTATTTGCCATTACGGCGGTCTTTAGAGGAATCTCCCGTTCCGGTACCGTACCTGGAAGAATCCTCGCCCGGGTTAATGGCGCCCGGCGGCTGTTCTGCCGCAGGAGCAGTATCTCGTATGCTGCTGGTATCAGACATCATCATATTGCTATCAGATTGTATGGCGCCGGTAGAGTCAGTAGAAGTATTCTGACCACTACCACAGGCTGTTAATAAAATACCGGATATACCGGCTACTAACAGCGGGTATAAAAGCTTATTCCGTTTCATAAAAACATGGTTTACGTGACTAATTTGCTACACACTGTGTTCTTTATGCCACAATTGCTTACTGACGAACAGAATCTGGCGGCATGCTGGAAGACGTATCGCGTGGCATAGTTGAAGTGTCGCGCATAGCGCCGGAAGTATCCTGGATTACGCTGGAAGAATCAGTGGTTGTACCTGTGCTGCTTTCCTTGGAACTGCCACAGGCAAAGAGGAAGAGGCTTATCATCATAGCCAGGCAAACGGTGATGCACAGTTTATAGAGCGACCCCCTTTCTATCTTAAATTTCATAATGCAAAATTTACAGTTAAACAATAAAACTATGGTTCGTGACAATTGGTATCGAAAGAATTGTGCCAGTTAATACAAAGGCCGTATGTGAATATACGTTCGGGTGACAGGAACGGATTGCGGTTATCAGTCATAAAACTATGCACTTGCTCATAATTGCATATTTGCGCAATAGTATGACTGTATGTTTACACGGTATATGTCCGCGCATTATTCAGTAATTTGCAGTATGTCTAATTCTTATGCAGATCTGCCACTACATTATGGGCAGGTGCCACCCTGGCTGGCACGCCGCATGAGCCTCCTGGGCGGAGCCATTGTGGAAGCGGTAGCCATTAATTATGGCAAAGGGGAAGTGCTGCGCCGCCTCAGCGATCCATGCTGGTTCCAGGCGCTGGGTTGCGTGTTAGGCATGGACTGGCATTCATCCGGCATCACCACCAGCGTTATGGGCGCGCTGAAGAAAGCCGTGAATCCCATGGCCCGCGAACTGGGTATCTATTTCTGTGGAGGCAAGGGCCGTCACTCCCGCGAAACGCCTGCGGAACTACAGGTTATCGCCGCCCGTACCGGCCTGCCCGGCGACCTGCTGGTGCGCAGCAGCAAGCTGGCCGCCAAAGTGGATAATAACGCCCTGCAGGATGGCTACCAGCTATACCTGCACACTTTTGTTGTATCAGACGAAGGCGAGTGGGCTATTATACAACAGGGCATGAATGATAGCAACGGCATGGCGCGGCGCTATCACTGGCATTCCGCCATGATGCCTTCTTTTACAGAAACGCCGCATACTTTTATATATGGGCATAACCAGGGCCCTATCCTCAACCTTACCGCCAAAGAGGCCTCCGCTACTAAAAACAGTTTGGTGCAATTGGTGCAGGAAGGCCCCGCCCGCATGTTGCCGGAAATACGCAAACTGGTGATGCCTTCCCACCACGATGTGCGCGCAGAGAACGTAGACCTGAAACGGTTGGGTAGCGTACTCGCCGTGGCGCACGAACGGGGACTGCACGATTTTGAATCGTTGCTGCTGATGGAAGGCGTGGGCGCCCGTACCATACAATCCCTTACGCTGGTGAGCGAAGTGATCTACGGCACCCCCTCCCGGTTTACAGACCCCGCCCGTTTCTCGTTTGCGCACGGCGGTAAGGATGGCCACCCCTTCCCGGTGCCTACTAAGGTGTATGATGAAACCATCCATGTACTGCAGGACGCCGTAGAAAAGGCTAAAATGGGCCAGACAGATAAACAGGAAGTGATCCGCAAGCTGTCCGTGCTTTCCGAAAGGCTGGAGAAGGATTTTGTGCCGAATGAGAACTTCCAGCAGGTGATCCGGCGCGAAAGGGACAATTCCTGGCAATACGGCGGCCGAACGGTAATGGGGATGGCAAAGCCGCCTAAAAAAGATAAAGGCGGCCAGCAGTTGAGCCTGTTCTGAGTTTCAGTCTGGCACGATACTAGCGGCTATTTTATTGAACGTTTCTTTTACTTCGGGGTGGTTATGAAAATAGCCTGAGAACACACCCTTAAACCTGAACTGGATAATGCCAGCGTAGGAAATAAAAGCAAAAGGAACTAAACAGGGTCCCGGCACTAGTTGCCGGGACTTTTTTTATGCCCCGCATCGTAGCTCCGGCCAACCTGCCAAATTGGTCCCCTTTTTGGACTATTTTCTAAAACATTGATATATGGCACGTTATTCAAAAAAATCACAGGACACCGTAGAAGAAGCCATGCATAAAGAAAAACGTGGCAAGCTGCGTAGTGGTCGTAGCGGTAAAAAAGTGACCAGCCGTAAACAGGCTATTGCTATAGGACTGTCTGAAGCCCGCGAAAAAGGCGGTAAAGTGCCCCCTCCGCCGGGTAAGTCTGCCAGCGGTAAGAAATCCTCGGCTAAGAAGGCAGCGGCTAAAAAAGGGACTTCCAGCCGTAAAAAAGCTACTACTAAAAAGGCCGCCGCTAAAAAAGGAACGGCTAAGAAGGCGGCTGCTAAAAAGTCCACCCGTAAATCCGCAACACGTAAGTCTGCTACCCGCAAATCTGCTACTAAGAAAGCCGGCACGCGGAAGACAGCTACCAGGAAAACAGCGGCCCGTAAGACCAGCGCTAAAAAGGCCGCTAGTTCCCGCAAGAAATCGGCTGCAAGGAAAAAGGCTGCTGCTCATGCGTAAGTCATTAGTATAACCATCTGATCTTACAGCAGCCCCCCATATCCGGCAGGCGTTGCGGGCTATATCCGCAACCGCAGGAGGGATTATGCGGTCTCTCCTGCCAACACTACCTGATTCCCCCCCGGCCCGCCTCTTCTGTTAAAATTTAGATTTTTTTAATAACTGAAGTTATTAACAATCAATATATTTTATATCTTGTACACTCTTAGAGTGCAAAGTTTATTACTATTCTATATATTTAATCTTTTAGCGTTATATAACAGACTATCATGAAAGCGTCAACTATTAGCTTCCCTAGTGTCTTTGAAACGGCATTTGGCAACACGGAAAACTCTTCCCGCGACCTGCTGAACGGTATTAAAGTAAAGAAAGATGACAACTGGTATATGGTGGGTAACCTGGCTAAACGGGGCGGTATCAACCCCGGCCGCATCACCAACGCGGCGCCTATGGAAGACGACTATGATATCCTGTTTAAAGCGGCTATGGTAAATGTGGCGGATAAAGTACAGCAACCCCTGTCCATTACCATGGGTTTCCCCTTCTCCACCTACAACATCTACAAACAAGCGGCGGAGCAGTTCCTGGCAAAAAGGCATTTCCTCGTAGAATATGATACCCAGACCTTTAATACCAAAGGCGCCGTTAAAAAGGCCATGCTGGATATTGATAAGTTTGAGATCATCCCGGAGATCGTAGGCGGTATCATCGGCCTCAAAAAGACCATCGGTGATCCCAACCTGGACAATTTCATTGCTGTAAGCTTTGGCTTTGGCACCATAGAGGGCGGTATGGCCACCGGCGACGGCCTGATCAACCGTACCTGCTTTAGCTCCCATGGCATTAAATACGCCATCAACAACCTTACCCGCGAGCTGAACAAGAAGTACTACCTGGATATGAAGAATGAGCACCAGCTGGACGATGCGTTCATGAAAGGCTCCATCTTCACCAACCGTAAAAGGATCGACCTGAAGGAAGTGCGTAAAGACGTCCTCACCCAATATTATAAAGAAGTAGTATCCCCGCTGATGCGCAACTACTTCACCGACCTGGATTTTGAACAATGCGGTAAGATCTACCTGATGGGTGGCGGCGCCCACTACCGTGAATTAACGGATGCTTTTGTAGAGGAATTCCGGGATTTTATACCGGTAGAAGTTGCGCCTTCCCCGGAGAGCCTTATCAGCATTGGTTACCTGTATAATTCCTTACGCATATCAGACGACAAACCCCAACGGAGTGTTGGTGTGGACCTGGGAAATGCTTCATCTATCATTTCTATATTTGAGGAGGAAAAGTTAAATTTACCAGGCAGCCCTAACCAATAATGTCTACAATAACAGATCGTTTATTCAGCGCCTTTGCAAAAGGCAGATTCCTATTACCTAAGCAAGTAGTGGTACATGGTTCCATTGAGGCTACCATTCCAGGACGTATAGACGGGCAAGTGAAGGGAAATGTGAAAACAGAAGGAGAGCTCGTAATTGGCCCGGAAGGCAGCGTAAAAGGGAATGTACACGCCACAGACCTCGTTCTCTACGGTAAGATCTACGGTGATATCCACATCTCCAACAAAGCGGTACTTAGTAACGAAGCCTATGTAAAAGGCGACGTGAACGCCCTGGTGTTGGAAGTAAAGGAAGGTGCCCGCATAGAAGGCGCCATCCATAAACAGGTATCCAGCCGTCTGGAACAGGAAGTTATAGCAGCTGAAGAAAGCGAACCGGAACCGGAAAAAGCCCCGGCGCCACCGCCACCGGATGAGGAACGGGCAACTACCTGGTTCTAATATAGTTTACCATACTGCTTTCCCATATTTTTTTGACCAGTCCTAGTCCATTTTCAAACTCTTTACCGGGTTTGCAAAGGCTGCTTTAATGGCCTGGTAGCTGACAGTGAACAATGTGATCAAAACAGACATTAATCCGGACAAACCAAACATCCACCAACTGATATTGATCCTATAGGCAAATCCCTGCAGCCACTGGCTCATGCCATACCAGGCAAAGGGCGCGGTAATGGCCATGGATAACAGCAGCAGGATAAAAAAGTCTTTGGACAGCAGGTATACAATACCCGCCACACTGGCGCCCAGCACCTTACGGATGCCTATCTCTTTGGTGCGTTGTAACGTAAAGAAGGATATCAATCCCAGCAAACCTAAACAGCTGATAATGATAGCGATCACCGTGGTGGTCCTGATCAAATTGCTCAGCAGGTCTTCTTTGTGGTAGAATGCATCTATCTGCTCATCTACATACCGGTATTCAAATACGCTGGTAGGATATGCCGCCTGCCAGGCTTTACGTATCCGCTCTCTTAACTGTCCCTGACCGGCAGCGGCCAGCTTAATGGCAGCATACCGGTACTGATCCCGCTGGGTGGTGATCACTACCGGGTCCATGGGCGTATACAGCGCGTGTACATTAAAATCCTTTACGACGCCGCTGATAGTAGCCGTTCTGTCGTTTAGCCCCCCTATTGTCAACGTATGGCCGATCGCCTGGCCGGGCTCTTTAAACCCTAGTTTATGCAGTAAGGTCTGGTTGATCAGCACCTGCCGGATGGTATCGCTCTCCTGCAGGTTATCGCCGGCCAGCAGCGTTAATTGAAAAGTGGATAGGTAAGCCGCATCTCCCACTACCGTACTGGCGGGGAATGCCTCCCAGTTGCGGTCATCATATTTGATGGAGCCGCCGGGAGCGGCCTCGCCAGAGGGCGCCTGGAAACAGAAAGAAAGGGATTGTATGCCCGGTTGGGCGCGCAGCTCATTGGCCAGGTAACTCATTTTTTGTTTGTCGGTGTCCGGGATGGGGATCATCAGCACCGCCTCCCTGTTATAACCAATATCCGCTGTCTTAAGATGCCTCACCTGCAGGGTAATGATCAGCGAACATACGATCAACCCTTGTACGATCACATGTTGCAGGATCACCAGCCCTTTCCGGTATACGGCGTTTGGGCCGCCGGTACGCTGTTGCTGTAAAGCTGCTACCGGTTTAAAACGGCTGAGCACAAAAGCAGGGTATACGCCGCTCACCAGTACTACAAATACCAACAGGGATACAAGGCCTAGTAATAGGCTGGGGTCCCGCAGTACATTAAAATGCAGCTGCACCTGCAGCCAATTAGCCACCAGGGAGTGGAAACAGATCACCCACAAAAAAGACAGTGCCGTTGCCAGCAACACAATAGACGTGATCTCCGTAATAAACTGCCAGAAAATAGATATGGGCGTGCCGCCCAGCACTTTCCGCGTGCCTATTTCCTTAGCCCTTTTCATGCTTTGAGCCGTGGCCATATTAATGAAGTTAAAGCAGCCTATAAGTACAATGAAAAGGCCCGTACAGGCCAGCGTTATTAATAAAGAACGCCGCACGGAACCGCCAAAGCGGCCGTCAAAATGCACCTCACTCAAAGGCTGTAGCTTGAACCGGTAGGCCTTTACCACATCCGGGCTAAAATGAGCTTTCTGCAATTGGGCAATCACCGCTTCCGCTTTTTGTGGCGATACGCCTGCCGTCAGCCGTACATAGGATTGCGTAGTGGAATTGATGGCGCCCCAGTCACGCATCATACCTTCTTCCCAGCCAGGGTAATATTGCCGCATGGATACGCGGGATAGAAAAATATCCGTCTGCAGGTCCGTATTATCCGGATTGTTTTTTAATATGCCCGCCACCGTTACAGTATAATGGTTATCCAACACCAGGGTTCTGCCCACGGGGTTATCATGACCAAAGTATTTAACGGCCAGCTTTTGCGTGATCACTGCTTTATTGGGGGATGTGAGGGCCGTTTGTGCGTCTCCGTTCGCCCAGGTATAATTAAACAGGCCAAACCAGTGCGGGTCTGCAAAGCCAATATTACTATGCTCCGTAAAGTATTCTGTATCTCCATGGGCCGGCACACCCACCGTTGCGCCGCGTAGCTGTAACAGCACGGCGGCGTCCTTTACCTGTGGCAGGGAGGCCTGCAGGGCAGTGCCAATAGCGAGCGGGCTGCCTTTTTCATAGATCACGGAACCATCATCCAGGTGTAGTTCTGTTACCACCCGGTACAGTTGGTCCGCATGCGTATGGTAGCGGTCAAAGCCCAGATGGAACCGGATAAACTGGAACAATACCAGCCCTACGGCGATACCCAGCGACAGGCCAAAGATGTTCAAAGCGGTGTAGAATTTCTGCCGCCATAAGGTCCTGAAGGCCAGTTTGAAATAGTTCCTGAACATATTATAATGCTTTAAGCAAATGCTTTTTTGTTACCGTCCACCTATTCCATCCGCAGCGTACGCCCCGGGTTGATCATGGCGGTGCGATAGGTTTGTATGCCAATGGTGAGCGTGCCTACCATGCCTAAACAGCCCAGGCATACCAGGTAGATCCATACTTGTGGCGCGGCGTGGTAGGTGAAGATGTGCAGGAACAGGCTGCCCAGGAAACCGCCCAGCGGCAGGCCTATCAACGTGGCAATAAGGATCAGCTTTACAAAGCTCCAGGACAAAAGCCCCATGATCTGGCCTACGCCCGCGCCCATCACTTTCCGGATACCTACCTCCTTTGCCCGTTTCTCTGTGCTATGGGTCACTACGCCTAACAAACCCAATGAGGCAATTACAAATACAATAAAGATGATAACGCCAAACAGCTTCAGGTCTTCATTTTCCATATAGCTTTCATATAGTTGTTGTTCGTACCAGCTGTATTCAAAAGGCGCATAGGGATATAGGCGTTTCCAGGCTGCCTGCAATGAGGCCGTTAACCGTTCCCCCGGCGCGCCGTCCTGCACCTGCAGGGATAATGTTTTAAAGGCTTGCGGCTCATAACGTAATACCAGCGGCAGTACCGGGAGCTCATAGCGCATAAAATTAAAATTCTTCACCACCCCGGCTATGATCACTTCGTTGCTGTCCAGTAACATCGTTTGCCCTATGCTGGATCTTGCATCGCCTAACCCCAGTGCCTGTACGGCTTTTTCGTTCACCACCACAAAACGGCCGGGCAGCGTATCTCTGCTATCTGGCGGCAGGTTGGTACCGGCTACAAAATGCAGCTGCATGTTCTGGATAAAGCCGGCATCTACCGCATACTTAAATGCCCGCAGCGGTTCCATGCCCGCATGCGCCCGGGCATACCGGCTAATGATGACCTGCGTGGCGCTTTCATTAAAAGGAGCCCCGGTCAGGCCCACGCGGTTAACGCCCGCCTGTTTGCCGGCCTCATTACTGAGCAGCCGGTAGTCGGTGTTCTCTGCCAGGGGAATATGCAGCAGGTTCCTGCGGTTAAAGTTTTCATTATCAGTGGCCATGTACCGGAACTGGCTGTACATGATGGCCGTAAATACCATAAATACCAGGGATACTACGAACTGGGTAACAATAAGCCCTTTGCGCAATCCTGTTTTACCAAAACTGGCAGGGCCCAACATGCCTTTGAGGATAGCTACCGGTTTCCCGGCAGACAATAAACGGGCCGGCGCCAGACCAGCGCTGATACCGGTTAAAAGAGTAAAACCAATAAAGGCCAGCCATAAGTACAGGGGATTTTGTACTTCCCAGGTTAGCCATCCCGCAAAGATAAAAGACTTCATTGCCTGTAAGCCCAGGTAGCCAATGCCTAAAGCCAGGAAAGACAGCAGCACACTTTCCAGCAGGAACTGCATCACCAGCTGCCAGCGCGCTGCGCCTGCCACTTTACGTACGCCCACTTCACGGGCACGGCTAAGAGAACGGGTAAGCGTAAGATTAATGTAATTAAACAGCGCCAGTGATATGATCACCAGCAGCATAATGATATTCACCAATACTTTGGTAAAGGGCTCTACACCCGGGTTTTTAAACAGTCCTTTAAAATCAGGGGAAAGCTTGCCGATCAACTGGTAATGAAACTGATGATCCCTGATCTCCTTAAAATCTACCGTCTTTTTGTTATCGGCAACAACAGTGGCCAGCATATGGTCCAGCTGCGCCGTGCTTACGCCCTTGCGTAACAGCACAAAAGTATAGGTCTCATAATTCAGCCATTCCTGTTGCCCGTTGCCGGGATGGAGCAACGGATAAGTGGCCATAGATACCACCAGATCGGCTGACAGGTTGCTGGTCTTTTCTTTTATGGGTGCAAAAACGCCGGTCACGGTAAACGTACCTAACTTTTTGTCCTCCAGTGTTTTTCCAATGGGATCTGCTGTGCCAAAGAAACGTGCAGCCGTTTCATGGGAGAGCACCATCGTATAAGGCGCCTCCGCCGGTTTACCTTTCTCCAGCGGGAAAGCGAACATATCAAAATAACCGGGGCTTACATACAGGCCTCCAGCAGGCAATGATTTTTCCCCTGTGTTGAAATTGCCGCCAAAACCACGGATCAATTGGGCGGTTTTCTCAATACCACTCTGCTCCTGCTGCAGCTTATCACCCAGTGGCAAAGGGCTGGTGGCCAACGCGAACGTTTTGCCATCTTTATTGGTAACATCTGTGCGTATACGGTAAGTGCGGTCAGGGTATGGATGAAAAGTATCTTTTTCAAAACTACTCTGTACCTGGATGATGATGAGCAGGCAAAACGCCATCGCCAATCCCAACCCAACGATATTGATCAGGGAAAACAACCGGTGCTTCCACAGGTTCCGCCAGGCAATCCTGAAATAGTTTCTAAACATAGGGGCAGTATTATCCGGTATAGCTGCAAGCTAAGAAAATGCCGGAATATACATCCCTGTTAACCAATTGTTTAGTAATGAGATAACGCGCGGAGTGTCCGCTTTCGGTACAATGGCTGTCCGCAGGTGAACAGCTACCCTTTAAGCTCCTCACCTACCCGGTGAATGATCTCCAGGCATGCCCGGCTGTTATGGTAAGGGCATTTCCAGAAACCGGCTTTATCCTGGCGGGCCATTACCTGCAGATCGCCCGTTACGCCCCAATACCATTCACCTTCTTTTTTGTCGATGATATACTGTTTCACAAAGTCCCAGCAGTGCAGGGATTGTTGCAGGTATTGCTCCTGCCCGCTTTGCTGGTAAGCGTTCATAAAACCTACCATGGCCTCTGCCTGTACCCACCAGTGTTTATCTGCATCCATATGTTGGGTGGCTGGCTCGTATTCATTACGAAGGCCGCCGGTTTTATCCAGCCCTTCTGCGGCGGCATTGGTGAGCGCCATGCTCACCGCCCTTATCTGCTGGGTAAGCTCGCTGTCATGTAACAGGTCCGCAGCCTCCGGCAATAACCAGGCGGCTTCGATATCATGTCCGTAAGAAAATACAGTGGAGGGGTGCTGCCATTGGGCGTCAAAGAAAAGGACCTGGTGATGGGTCTGGGGGTGGATGATGTGATCTGTAAATACTTTGATCAGATAATAGAGTTGCGTGCGCAGGCCTGCATCCGGCCATACCCGGTACAGGTTCGTATAGGCCTCCAGGATATGCAGATGGGTGTTCATGGTTTTATCCGCATGCTCTTTTTGATTGCTCAGCTGTGTGTCTGCCGTTAGCTGCCATTCGCGGGTAAAGGCATCCAGGTAACCTTTGCGAAGCGGGTCAAAGCTATACCGTTCTACCAGCTTGTATAGCGCTATGGCCCAGTTCAGGGCTTCCTGCTGCTGCGTGCGCCGGTAGTATTCGCTCAGTGCGTAAATGGCGAATACCTCGCCATAGATCTGTTTACGGGTATCCAATGGTTTGCCCTGGGCATCCACAGACCAGTAAAGGCCGCCATACTGCATATCCCGGAAATGCTGCTGCAGGTAATCATAGGCCCGCTCTGCCAATGGCAGCCATTCCTTGTGCTGGTCAAAACCGTAGGCCGCGGAGAAGGTCCACAGGATGCGGCTGTTGAGTACCAGGCCTTTGGCAGCGTTGGGCTGCACTTCGTTGGCGTTGTTGATGGCGCCATAGAAACCGCCCTGCTCCTTATCTACCATATGGGATTGCCAGTACCGGAGAATATTATAGAGCTCCTGCTTTACTTCCTCACGGTAACGAATAAGCGGCGTTTGCATGCGAAAGGTATTGTTTATTTTTGTTGATGATGCGGTACACGGTATTAACGGTTTCCGCAGACCGGCCGCCGTCTGTTGGCGTGTGCGTCACATAGTCCAGCAACTGGCTCAGGGTGCTAACGGCTACATGCATACGCGTGTCAGAAGAGCCGTAATAGATAAACACTTTTCCATCCTCATCCGCTATCCAGCCATTAGAGAACACCACGTTGGATACATCGCCAATCCGCTCCTCCCCTTCCGGCGCCAGGAAATAGCCGGCGGGTTTGTGGGTGATGCGTGCCAGGTCCTGCAGGTCCGTCAGGAACAGGTACAGCACATACCGTAGTCCGGCGGCTGTGTTGCGTACGCCATGCGCCAGGTGTAGCCATCCCTGCGGCGTTTTAATGGGCGCCGGGCCCAGGCCGTTCTTGGCTTCGTACACGGTGTGGTAGGCCTTACCATCCAGTATACTTTCTTCGCGGATCACCGGCTGCGTAATGTCATTACAATAACCAAAGCCAATGCCACCACCGGTGCCGGCGTCTATAAAACCATCCTGCGGGCGGGTATAAAAAGCATAACGGCCATTTACCAGCTCCGGGTGTAATACTACATTACGCTGCTGGGGCGAGGGCGTTTGCAGGTCCGGCAGGCGCTCCCAATGCTGCAGGTCCCGGCTGCGTACAATACCGCAGCTGGCCAGCGCGGCAGATTGGTCGTATGCCGGGGCTGACGGGTCCCGCCGCTCCGTGCAGAACACACCATAAATATAACCATCTTCATGCGCGATGAGCCGCATGTCATAAATATTGATATCCGGGTCTGCCGTTTCCGGTATCAGGGAGGGATATTCCCAGAAACGGAAATTATCTATCCCATTATCACTGGCGGCAATGGCAAAAAAGGATTTACGGTCTACCCCTTCTACCCGGGCCATGAGCAGGTATTGCCCCTCCCATTTAATAGCGCCTGCATTAAAAGCGGCATTGATGCCAAAACGCTCCATCAGGTATGGATTGGTGGCGGGGTCCAGATCATAACGCCAGTACAATGGGGTGTGCGCGCTGGTCAGTACCGGGTAGCGGTAACGGTCATATACGCCGTTGCCGGGTGTTATTATTTCGTTGGGCCGGGTAATTAGCGCCTCATGATGCTGCCGTAATCCGGCCAGTCTTTCAGTAAAGTGTTTCATAACGTTGTGTTTTGCGCATTGGGTTTTTCTTTTGCTCATCCAGGTGTTTCCACCAGGTTTGTTTTAATATGAAGCATACTGTGGCCAGTATGACAATGGTAATGATCAAGGGCAGCTGCATGGCCAGCACGGCATAAATGGGCAATAAGGTGAGGCAGATCTGCGCCGTAATACCCATCAGCACATTGAACATGTCTGCCCCAAAACGTTTATTGGCGGTAAACCCGGGATCGTCCGCCACCACCAGCGCATGCACCGGCTGCCAGTAGCCCCAGGGCCGTACCGTACGGTAAAAATGTTTCAGCGTTTCCATATCCGTGGCCGGCGCTGCATACGCGCCAAGGATACAGCCTGCTACAGAAAGCACGAAGATGAGGGGAAAATAGTACAGCCCCAGGGTATCCGGGAAGATATGCGGACAAATAAGCGCCGGTACAATACCGGCCAGCATGCCCCAGAAAAAGCCGTTACCATTAAAACGCCACCAATGCCATTTTAATACATTGGCTGCTACATAACCGCCATACAGGGCAGATACGATCCATTGCAGGATGCTGTTCACATCCCGGGCAAACAGCCCCAGTACAATGCTGACCAGCGTAACGATGATACCGGATAGATAATTCATTCCCGCTATACTGCGGTTGGAGGCATTGGGCCGTATGTACTTGAGATAGATATCATTTACTACATAAGCCTGCGCGGCATTGAGCGTACCGGCAAAAGTGCCCATGAACGCTGCCAGCAACCCTGCCAGCAACAGCCCGGTGAGGCCTACCGGCACAAAATTGTAGATAGCGGAGGGCAGGATCTTCTCAAAATCGATACCCTGTGCAGTCGTCAGGTCCAGCTGGTTGTAGTACAGCAGGGCCAGCACGGCAAAGCCGATGATCATGGCATACCGCACGGGTATCAGCACCACGGATACAATACCGCTCATCATGGAGGCCTCCCGGGGGGAACGGGTAGAGAGGATCTTCTGCATATCATAATTTGGCGCAGGCCCGGCCAGACTGGCCAGGATACCTTTAAACACCACCATCGTAAAGAATATACTAAAGAGGGAAAAGCCATCGCTTCTGATCTTATCATTTACCTCCGGGATGATCCGGCTCCAGTTCAACTCCAGCCGCCACCCGAAAAAAGGATTGAGCCAGCCTTCCGGTACCGGTAGCTGTTTGCCCGCCAGGTTATGGTAAGCAATGATCGCAATGGTCACCGCTGCCACGCTCATGATCAGGTACTTCAGCACATCAGCCCACACCACGCTTGTCATACCGCCCATTACCGCATAGAACACAGCAAACAGGGTGAACAGGATGCCGTAGAAATGCGGCACATAGGCCGCTGGTACTTCAAAAGGTATATAAGGCTGCACGGCCGTCCAGGGTACAAAGATCTCCACAAACTTGCCCAGCCCTATAAAACCATAAGCCAGGAAACCCAGGCAGCTGATCAGGGCAAACACCACCACGATCGTATGGGATAAAGCCGTGCCACGTCCTTCGCCAAATCGTGTGCTGATCCATTCCGCCCCTGTGGTTACATTGGAGCGCCGCAGCCAGTCAGACAGGTATACCATCATAAACACCTGGTTAAAGGATGGCCATAACCAGGGGATCCAGATGCTTTTGAGCCCGTACACAAATGCCAGCGTCACCATCCACATAGTGCCGGAAATATCAAACATATCCGACGCATTGGAGAGGCCCAGTAAATACCAGGGCAGGGATTTGCCGCCCAGCATATAAGCGTCCTTGCTTTGTTTTGCTTTTTTCTTGAGGATGATGCCGATAACGATAGTGGCCAGCAGATAAACCAGGATGATGATAAGATCGATGCTTGCTAACTTCATTTGTTATTTTTTACTTTTTATTTCCGACAGGAAGAGCGTGCTTTTATCTGCATAAAACCGCCGGAAATCTTCCGCACTGGCCTGTCCGGGGTAGGGCGCATAGTAATGATCCTGCCGGCCATTCCGCCATATCAGCACATAAGATACCGGGTGCGCTTTTAACACCGGCAGCAGCGTCTCCGTCCACCAGGTTGGCTGCGGTATCTGCTCCGCGCCTGTTTCTGTTAATGCCGGGATCTTACCATGTGCTGCTGCTACACCCTCCAATATTTGCAGGCGCTCCCGCAACAGGCGCTGATAGTCTGCCGCATTACTGTATTGATACAGGCCAAAACCTGCAATATTCATGGATTGTGCCGGATCATAGGCCTCCAACCGCAGGTGGTACGGCGCCATAACGTTTCACTAATTCAAAATAACAAAATCCCCGCAGAAAATATGCTTCTCCATAACGTAAGAATTTGAACCAAATCTAGTCTTAATACATACTCACTAATTGTACTTTTTTATCTTGTTATGCGCATTCTTCCACCTTATTATAAAGCTATTCTTGTAAACGCCTGTGCTACTGAAGTTGTCTTGCAGCGGGCGATCATGGTATTATTTTATCCGTTATATTTGGTATATCCAACTCTCCCACGTTATGAATCATACCATCAGTAAGAGTATCCTGCGGGAGATCACCCCGCTTACGCAAAGCGATTGTTTCATGATCTTTGCCCGTACCAAACAGAAATTCGACTTTCCACTGCATTACCACGAGGAGTTTGAGCTGAACCTGATCCTGCAGGCGCCCGGCGCGCAACGTATCGTGGGGGATCATATCGATACTATTGAAGCGGAAGAATTAGTATTGGTAGGCCCCAACCTGAGCCATGGCTGGTTTACGCATGAGTGCAAAAGCAAGGAGATCACAGAGATCACCATCCAGTTCCATCGCGACCTGTTTGATGATAGGCTGCTGCGCAAGAATCAGCTGAGTTTTATGCGGGTGATGTTTGAGAAAGCGGCCAACGGCCTCCTCTTTTCCAGGGATACCATAAAGCAGTTAACGCCCCGGCTGCTCACGCTAAACCAGAAAACCGGTTTCGACTCCGTGCTGGAGCTCATGTCTATCCTGCACGATCTGTCCATTTCCCGTAACATGCGCACGCTCTCAGACAGTACTTTTCACAAAGGTCTGTTCAACCACAACAGCCGGCGTATAGAAACCGCTTTTGAATATATGAACAACAATTACGATAAGGCCATCAGCCTTACGGATGTGGCCAAACTGGTAAGCATGACGGAAGTATCGTTTAGCCGTTTTATAAAGAAATGTACCGGCAATACTTTTATAGACAGCCTGAACGAGATCCGCCTGGGCCATGCCTGCCGCATGCTGGTAAATACCACACATGCCGTAGCGGAAATATCCTACAAATGCGGTTTTAATAATATCTCCAATTTTAACCGCCTGTTTAAAAAGAAGAAAGGCTGCACGCCAAAAATGTTCCGTGAGAGCCTGTCATCCGGTACGCGCACGTTTATTTAACAGCATGGATCGTCCGCTACGGCAGCCATATGCAGACCGTTTACTAACAAACCGGCGTTGTTCACCGTAATGATCTGAAATTCAGTATGCCCTTAGCCGTTATCCCCTATTTCCCATAAACAAAACTATACCGCTTTGTGTCCTGTACGCTCCAGTCCACATTGCCCCGGATATGGCGGTTAAGCGTACCGGCATACCGCTCCAGGTGTTTGTTGGTAGCGGCGTCAAACGATGGCAGCTGTTTAGACAGGCGCAGGAACTTAAACATGTCCGCGTCATGCATGGCCGTGGTACAAAGGATGGCTTCGTCCTGCGTAAGGTTCCGTTCCGTTTGCAGCAGCGTTACCAGGTTATGCCCATCGCCATGCTGCTGTTCCTTACCCAGTGAAAACAGGTCATTGGCCCAGCAGATGATGTTCCGGCACAGCATTACCATCTCCTGTACCCGGGGGTGCTGTAATACTTCCGGCGGCAGGGGAATATCTTCTATCACCTGTATCATGCCAATGGTAATGAAGGCAGCGCCCAGGTATTGCCTTTTCTCCACGTATTGGGCTATGGTGGGCAGCTGGCCACGGGCATTGTCAAACTCCCATATGGCGGTCCGGAACATCTTCAGTATGCTTTTGGCAAACTGCTGCTGCCATTGGGGCGGGCCAAAAGCGCAGAGCCGTTCCCACACATCTGCCAGTGCCGCCAGCCAGGGCATGGCATCCGGCGCAACAGACGGGGCAGCGCCGCTGGTAATAGCGGTCACCTGCTCAATAAATGCCTGCAGGCGCTCCTTTTGCTGTATCAGGGAGGAGCGCTGCAGCTGATCATCCAGCAGGTCGTCCACGGCAAATAACAGCACTACCAGGTCGTTGGCAGCCGCCAGTCTTTCCAGGCCGGCAGTGGTATAAAAACGGGCAGTGAGCTGTGTAAAGTTGTCGGCTTTGTACTTTTGCCAGGCAGCCCCGGTATGGAGGCCAAACCTGCGCACCCAATCATCCGTATGAATCGTAACAGCTGCCGCAAATGGGTTAACAGAGGGGGTAAATGGGCAGTAAAGGCGTGGGATCGTTATCGGGCTCATAGTTTTCCATTATAGCTATTTATTGCAAGGTAAAGCTCGCTAAATGCAACAACATAACAGTGTATAAAAACAGAACTATTTTAACACCCCGTTTGTATACATGATATCTTTATGCTTAAACCATCATATAATGTACGTACCCAAGGCCCTTATTCTCTGCCTGTTGCTGGCCGCCTGTCAGCCTAAACCCAGTCCCCAGCAACCCTCAGACGGGCTGGATACTGTATTAACAGATACCGTGTTGACGGATACGCCTGCACGGGCAGCCATCATGCCCCCGGAAGACCCCAGCGGACTGCAGTTACTGGCCCAGGATACCCTTTTTGAAGACGGCAGTAAACCTGCCAACTGGGATGATGCCGGCTTCACAGACCCTGCCGGGTTTAAACGTTTTGTGGCCCGTTTTAAAGAATGGGTACGTGCAGACCAGGTGGATAGTATTGCCGCCAGCATCCGCTACCCGCTGGGTAAATACAAAACGGCTGCCCAGTTTAAACAGCATTATGCGCAGGTATTTGACCGGGAATTAAAGGAAATCGTAGCCAGCCAGCGGCTGGACCGTATTTTCCGTAACTACCAGGGCGCTATGCTCGGAAACGGCGCTATCTGGTTTACCCAAACTGATCAGTCAGGGTATCGTATCATAGCGATCAATAAATAACCAGCCCCTATCGGATAATGATCTTACATGCTTTGCACGTTATTTGTGGCAGTATACCTGTTATGAACCGTACATTCACCTTCCTGAGCCTGTTATTTGCCATGCTGGCGCTATCGCCATCCATGGCCCACCTGCTGGAAATGTATCAGAAACTGCAGATGCCGCAGCAGGACTATGCTGTGGTGCAGCAGATCTACCGGGGCTGGGCCTTGCTGGGCGCGTTCCAGGTCTGCTTCCTGGTAGCGGTATTCATAAAGCTGCTGCATGAAAAAGGCGCTGCTTTCCGCCTTACCCTGGGCGCGCTGGTGTGCAGCGCCGCTATGCTGCTGCTGTTCTTCTTCTTCACCTTCCCGGTAAACCGGGCTACCGCCAACTGGACCCAGCTGCCGGAAAACTGGGCGGCGCTCAGGCTGCAATGGGAGTATTCCCACGCCATCGTGGCCATCCTGGGGCTGATAGCGTTTATCTTACTATTACTGAGCCTTTTAGAGCGCCCCCGCCCTACCCGCTCAATTTCTTAACCTACATTAATGGCCAGGGAGTTTACGTTGCTGAAATTTGTGTCATCAAATTACAAGTTATGGCAACACACACACTACATACAGCAAATACACGCGGACACGCGAATCATGGTTGGTTAGACTCACATCAGACCTTTAGCTTCGCTAATTATTATAACCCGGAACGGGTACATTTTGGCGCCCTGCGCGTACTGAACGACGATTTTGTAGCAGGCGGCAAAGGCTTTGGCTCCCATCCGCACGATAATATGGAGATCATCAGCATACCCCTGGAAGGCGTGCTGGAACATAAGGATAATATGGGTAACACCAAGATCATCCGCCAGGGCGATGTACAGGTCATGAGCACCGGCTCCGGCGTATTCCACAGCGAATATAACGGCGATGTGATACGCCCCGTGAAATTCCTCCAGATCTGGCTGTTCCCTAACCAGCTGAACGTAACGCCCCGGTATGACCAGATAACCCTGAAACGGGCAGACCGTCAGAACCAGCTGCAACAGGTAATATCCCCCAACCCGGACGATGCCGGTACCTGGCTCTACCAGGATGCCTGGTTCCATATGGGCATCTTTGACAAAGGTTTCCAGACCAGCTATCAGCTTAAAAAAGCAGATAATGGCATCTATGCTTTTGTGATCAAAGGATCCTTTACCATAGATGGTCAAACCCTCAACGAGCGCGACGGACTGGGTATAGCAGACGCAGGGAAGATAGACATTACCGCTAACGATGACCAGGCAGAGCTGCTGATCATGGAAGTACCTATGGACATTCAATAATACTACGGATCATGGAACAACCCATCAAAGTACTGGCAATAGGCCGCAACGAAGAGATCATGACCGTGTTACACCGGTTGTTGAACGCTAAAGAACAGCGCACAGGCGTAACCGTTACAACAGACGCGGAAGCGGTAGCGGCCTGCCAGCAGGAAACATTTGATATCATATTGTTTTGCGCAGGCGTTACTCCGCAGGAAGCTGCGGCATTAACCGCCAAACTACGGGCCCTGCAGCCCAGGGCGGTTATTACCCGGCACTTTGGCGGCGGCAGCGGCCTGCTGGAGAACGAGATCCAGAACGCACTGGCGCAGCGGCAGTAATGAAACGTCCCACTAATTATCATTCATCTAAATAAACCTATTATATGAGCCAATTGATCACAGGCATCCACCACGTGACCGCCATTGCAGGCGATGCACAAAAGAACGTAGACTTCTACGCCGGTATACTGGGCGTGAGGCTGGTGAAAAAGACCGTGAACTTTGACGCCCCCGATGTATATCATTTCTATTATGGTGATGAAGCCGGCCACCCCGGCAGCATACTCACTTTTTTCCCTTACGGCGACATAACAGGCGGCCGGCATGGTAAAGGCATGCTTAATACCACTACCTTTTCCGTGCCCCTGTCCTCCTTCAGCTACTGGCAGGAACGCCTGAAACGTTTTGGCATAGCCACCAAAGAACCGCAGGAACGATTTGACAACGAACTGTTCATATACTTCGAAGATCCGGACGGCCTGGGGCTGGAACTAGTATTTAACGACCGTGACGAGCGCCCCGGTTTCACCTATGGACCTATTCCCCTGGAACATGCTATCCGCGGGTTCCATAACGTAGAGATCTGGGAAGAAGGTTATGAGCGCACCGCCGGCCTGCTCACAGAACAGCTGGACCATCAGCTCATTGCTGAAAAAAGCGGCCGCTTCCGCTTTGCGGCCACGGATAAACCCGGCAACTATATCGATATCCTGTGTACGCCCGATAGCCTGAAAGGCCTGTCCGGCAACGGCACCGTGCACCATATTGCTTTTGCCACACCGGATGCGGCTTCCCAGCTGGAAGTAAGACAGCGTATTTCCAAACGTATGCTTAATCCCACACCGGTATTGGACCGTAACTATTTTACTTCCATCTATTTCCGGGAGCCAGGCGGCGTATTGTTTGAAGTAGCTACCGCAGGCCCTGGTTTTGCTGTAGATGAAGAAATGGCCCACCTGGGAGAAGGCTTAAAACTGCCGGAGCAGTTTGAGCCCCACCGCGAAGCGCTTATAAAAGCATTGCCTCCTATCACCTTACACCTGGACCAATACAAATAATATTATGCACACCAAGAATATTGTGACCGCAGGAAAAGCCCTGCCAGACGCTACCAAAGCGCTGATAATGGTACACGGCCGGGGTGGCAGCGCCATGGACATCCTGTCCCTGGCCACCCACCTGGAGGTAACGGATTATGCGCTGCTGGCGCCACAGGCCACCAACCATACCTGGTACCCCTATTCTTTCCTGGCAGAGCCATCGCATAATGAACCATGGTTAAGCTCCTCGCTTGATCTGCTGCAGGAATTAACAGCAGAGGTGCAACAACAAGGCATAGCGGCAGAACAGCTTTATTTCCTGGGCTTTTCCCAGGGCGCCTGTCTCATGCTGGAGTTCCTGACCCGCAACGCCAAACGTTATGGCGGCGCTATTGCCTTTACCGGCGGGCTGATAGGCGATAAGATCTACCGGGAGCATTACACGGGCGATTTTGCCGGTACGCCGGTATTCATTGGCTCCAGCAACCCGGATATACATGTGCCTATTGAACGTGTATATGCTACCAGTAATATCCTCCAGGAAATGAATGCGGATGTGCGGTTGAAAGTGTATGATAATATGGGGCATACTATCAACCAGGACGAGATCACGCAGGCTAACACTATCTTTTCAACATAAGGATGTGCGGATGTGGATACACACATCCGCACATTATGACTATTTTTGCGGTTAGCCACCTGCCCCATGTCTGTAAGCAATACCAAAATGCAGCGTACCGCTGCCCTGTACAATGCCATTCCCAACTTTTTCTGGTCTATCCTGAACCTCGCGCCTATTGCCGTTTTCTGTTACCGGTTTACGGATCCCCTGTTGTTTTACTGGTCATTGGCGGGTTGTTCCCTGAGCTTATTCCTGCCCCGCGCTTTTTTTGATCGTATGCAGCTGGGCCAAACGCCTGCTATCTACCATAAGCTGGGCGTACATTTTATAAACCGGTTTACACAACACGGCGCCATCATCAACCAATGGATCCGGAAAAAATACCCGCAGTACAGGGTAATACCGCTTAACCGGCGGGCCATCCGGCAACACTATCATCAAACCTATATGTTTGAGAAATTTCATTTCCTGTTGTTCCTGTTCTTCCTGGTGATTATAGGTGATGCACTGGTAAAAGGTCATATAGGCTGGGTGCTTATTTTGCTGATCACCAATATCCTCTACAATGTATATCCTGTTTTGCTGCAGCAGTATGTACGCATAAAACTTGCGCCCTATCTCAAAAGATAAAAGGCATACCCGCTTTTTACGGCAGGTACGCCTTTCGCTTACTCCCAGGCGAAGCCCCCAAATATCTTAATCCTTCTTTATCTTGATGAGTTGTGTTTCACTGCCATATTGCAGCTGCAGGAAATACAGCCCGGCCGGCAATCCATCCATAGATATATTGCTGCGGTTACCACCTGCCGGCAGGCTTATCTGCCGTAACAAGCGCATATCTGTACTGTAAACACGCGCCGTAGCCATACCCTTTGTAAAGGTGGATGGATGCTCGATATACAGCTGATCTTTTACCGGGTTAGGGAATACTTTTAAGGCCACCGGTCCTTTTACCGTTGGCTGTACTGCCAGCGATGCGCCTTTCATTAAACGGGCAGCAGATGCGGCGTTATAGGCGTCAACATAGAAATCGCCACATTCCAGGCGCGGGGTCACTTTTTCAAACGGCCTGAAATCATCGCGGTAAACGGTGAACGGTAACCGCGGGAAGTTCAACGCAATGGTCTTCACATCCATAGAGAAGCGGGTAACCGGGGGCTGGTGCAGTTTAATACAGTTGCCCGTTGGATCTCCCAGGTCGCGGATAAATACATGGGTGAAATTGCGTTGCTGACTACCGATCACAAAATCATTATTGGCCAGTATGGCAAAGCGGTCTTTACCGGCTTTCTTTATCTCCAGCCCTCTCCTGGCTACATAGTTGCTCACCAGGCTGGGGAAAGTGCTGAACTCCGCCAGGCCCAGTACATGGCCGCTATACTTCAGCTGCAGGTAGAATGCTTCTGATTTTACGTTCGTATAATAACTGCTGGTGGCGCCGGTCAGGTACAGGTCGTAGTTGCCATTGCCGGCATCCCGGTACGTGAGGTCATTGCCTGTTTCACTACCGGCGTCGCCAATATGGTTCAGGGTGATCAACCCGCCGCTTTCCTTGATATCCACCAGTAATACCTGCCTGTTCGTAAGGCCGGTGGGCTGTACAATATCCACATACCCGGTGATGAAGAACTCATCTGCGCCGGCTATATTCGTATGTTTTACGATCTTGCTGCCTTCCAGGGCCAATGGGGTATTGCCCAGCTTTTCAAACACGATGGGAATGCCCGTGCTGCTGATATTGGCATACAGCAGGCGGCGTACGCCGCTGGGGGTGCTGCCGCACTCCTCCACATAACCGGTCAGCGCCAGGTTGCGGTTGGTGGTTTCTGTAAGGGAAAAAGCTTCCACATTACAACCACCGGGGAAATATTGCATAGCCCATAATACAGCGCCGCCCGCGTTTAAACGGGTCAGCAGCACACGGCTCTGCTGGCCGGCCGCGTCGCTGTAGCGCCCTGCCAGCACCAGGTCGCCGTTGCTGGCTTCTATGATATCGTTATACTCTATCAGGGACTGTGCATTGGCGCTGGTGATAGTGCTGTAATGGATCTTGAAGATCCACACCGGCCGCAGGTTATCATCCAGGCGGATGACCAGCGGCGTGGAATATACCTGGAAACCATTGATCGTGTTAAAAGACCGGATCACATATCCCAATAAGTAATAACCCTTTACACGCTGGGCTTTGATGATCTTTTTGGGCTGGATGGTCTCTGTGGGAGATTGCGGCTGCATATTGATCTGCGCGGAGAGGAAATTGCCGGATTTGTCAAACTCATCCAGCGACAAACCTCTTACCAGCAGGTCTTTCGTGAAGTTCTTGCTCCATAACAGGAAAGCCCTTGCGCCACTCGGGCTGGGTGGCGTATCCACTACGAAGCTACGCGCCTGGTAATCAAAATCTGTGGTTAACTGGTTAAAATAAAGTTGTTGGGCGTTCTGGCCGTAGGTAGTAGCAGTAGCCAGGAGGATAGCCGACAGAAACAGGTAAAATTGTCGTTTCATAAACGGGGTTTTAATAGTGATAGTAAACGGGTGCTTTCGACTGGTGTAATCTTATCACGATAATAAGACACAAGCCTGCACAGTTACAGCAGTGTTTTGATTTATGTGCCCTTAAAATTTCGTGGCAGGGGTAACTATTTCCTTCTGGAGACTTAGCCGGCAGGACGCTTTGGCTTAGTTGTTTTACAACCGGTTGTAAAATTAAAAAGGTCCTGGTGTTCACCAGGACCTTTTTACAGGTATTAATAAGAAAGCTTAGTCAATACGTCTTACATTTACAGCGTTCATACCTTTTCTGCCTTCCTGCAGCTCGAATTCAACCCTGTCATCGGCTTGGATCTCATGAATGAGACCGTTTACGTGTACAAAAGTCTCTTTATTGGATTCATCATGTTTAATGAAGCCGAAGCCTTTTGTCTCGTTAAAGAACTTTACAGTTCCCTGGAATTTTGTGTTCATTTGATAAATATTATAAAAGAATAAAGATGCAAGGTAGCAGTATCTGTTCAATAATCCAAAATAATTAAATAATAAAGGGTTATGCGGTTTTACACACCCGTCTGCGTATGTTAATTGATTGTGATATGTAAGAGATTGTTGCCGTATTATGACTTCGTTAACACAAAAAAGATTATCTTAGTGCGCTATGGCTTTTAAATTTCTGCTGATTACGCCTGTTTAACAATTCTCCGCTCAGTGCATCTTCGACAGCCAATTCTAATGACCTAAATGCTTTTTTACATATTATGCCAAAAGTAACTTTCAACAACAAAAACGCTTTCTTCTTTCAATCCGTAAAGGCTGAGGTAGAATCTTATTTCAAAGAGAATAACCTGAAGAAGACGGGCAATACGCGCCTGTACATCAAAACAGCCGTACTCATCCCCGGCGCTTTGGCTATGTATGTGATCCTGCTTACCGGAGTATTGCCGGCATTACCGGCTATCCTGCTGAGCGCTTTCCTGGGTTTTATACTGTCCTGCATAGGGTTTAACGTCATGCACGACGCCTGCCATGGCAGCTATTCCCGCAAGCCCTGGGTAAACGAAGTGCTGGGGCTTACATTGAACGCATTGGGCAGTAATGCCTTTTTATGGAAACAGAAACATAATGTGATCCACCATACCTATACCAATGTAGACGGTGTGGACGATGATATTGCCAAAAGCCCTGTAATACGCCAGTGCAGCACACAACGCTGGGTGCCTATGCACCGGGTGCAGCACCTGTACCTGCCGCTGGTATACGGTATCTCTTCCATCCTGTGGATATTTTTAACCGATTTTATCAAATACCTGAGCCGTAAAGTATACAAAACGCCTTTACAGCCCATGAAAATGAATGATCATATTATATTCTGGGCCAGCAAGGTATTATATGTGGTTTTTTATGTGGTGATCCCTATCCTGTGTGTAGGCGCGCAGGCCTGGCTGGTAGGTTTCCTGGCCATGCACTTCGTGATGGGCTTTACGCTGGCCATCGTGTTCCAGCTGGCGCATGTAGTGGAAGAGACAGAGTTCGAAACCGTATCCGTAGAGGATAAGGTGATTGAGAACGAATGGGCCATCCACCAGATAAAGACCACCGCTAACTTTTCAGCAGGTAATAAAGTGACCTCCTGGTTTGTAGGCGGCCTTAATTACCAGATCGAGCACCACCTGTTCCCCCGTATCAGTCACGTGCACTATCCCGCCATCAGCAAGATAGTTGCCGCCAAATGCGCGGAATTTGGGCTGCCTTATCACAGCATGCCCACCATGATGGAGGCGGTGAGATCACATTTCCGGTTAATGAAGGCCCTGGGCCGCAAGCCAATGCCCGCATTTGCATAAAGCAAAACGTTACATCATTATAAGAAGAAGGGGGTGCATCGGATCCGATGCACCCCCTTCTTTTATTTAGTCAAATTATTTCACCTCTACATCGGCCCCTTTCAGCGCCTGGTAAATATCAAACAGCAATGCGCTCCTTACGGTATGCTCCGCCGCAATATTATTGATCCAGCATTGTACCCGCAGCTGGCAGGCCTCGTCCGTAATGCTGATGAACAAGATCTCCACCGGCATCTTATTCATCACATATTGATGCCCCGTTAAAGTTTGGGTGATCACCTGCCGGGCGATCTCCTGTTTTTCCGTGGGGCTGATGGTGAATTCCATCTCCACCCGGATGTGGTTATTGGTAAGCGTCCAGTTGGTGAGCTGCCCGGAAAGCAGGTCGCCATTGGGCACTACGATCTCCGCCCCCTGCGCCGTGATCAGCCGGCTGGCCCGGATACCGATATCGCGCACCCGGCCCTTATTTTCGCCGATCTCCACATAATCGCCCAGCTGTAATGGCCGCTCAAATATGAGGATGATACCGGAGATCAGGTTGTTGACGATATTCTGCAGGCCCAGACCAATACCTACGCCCAGTGCGCCCAGCACAATGGTGATCTTGTCCAGCGGCAGCCCGGTGGCCACGATCGCCAGCAGGAAACCAACGGTTAGCACGCAAAGCCGTATCATCAGCAGCCGTGAGCCTTTGCGGGAGATCTCCGCGCCAAAACCTTCCTCTGTTTCCCCAAAGAAATAACCGATGTATTTCTGCAATGTATTGGCCAGGTACAAAATGGCTATCAGCAGTATAATGCCCCAGAATGTAAACCGGGTGCTGCCTATCTTATGCGGCGCGGTGAGCACATGTTCTACAATCCGCAGGAAATAGTTATAGATATTCAGGTTGGTGGTAAAAATGATCAGCCAGCAGGTCACCACGCCAAAAGAAAGCAGCTGGTTCAGCTTGGCCTGTATGCGCTGGTAATTGAACAGCTGTTTTTCGCCTTCCGCCACGCGGCTGCTCAGCATCTGCACATGAAATGCCTCCGTGATCATCTGGGTAAATACGCTGAGGGCAATTACCTGTACCAGGCTGTAGATAGCCGCCGTGCCCATTATCTTGGCCATGCTGATGCGGCCCAATACATTACAAAGCGCGGCCAGCAAGTTGAGGCCTATATAAATGTATACCACCATGCGGGTAAACTTGCGCATGGGGGGCCGTACATTTGGCAGCAGCAGCCAGCCAAAAACCACGGAAGCCATATTCAGCGCCAGCAGCCATAAACGGGTAGAGAGTTTAGGCGTGATCACCGCATTGGTAAAGGAAAACAGCAGGTAAAACACCACAATGGCCACCCAGTAATAGAACAGGCGGCGGGGCCAGTTACGCCAGAAAAGCGCGGTAAGGGCCAGCATCAGGAAAAACTGCATCATCTCCACATAGGAAGATGGCGGCCGCAGGTCAAAGAACGGGGCCATGTTCAGGGCTACCACCAGCGCAGCCAGCACCGGTACGGCATTCACATAATTAAAGCGGGCTTCTTCCAGCAATTCCAGCTGGCCGGCACGTTTGATCCTCCGGTATGCATTGAACACCCAAAAGAAATACACGCCGGCTATCAGCAACAGCCAAAACCAGTTAGACTGGTGCTCCCGGAAATAATACCCCAGCATCTTACGCTGGCCCCTATACGATTTGCTGGCCAGCTCCATCAGCTGTACATTGGTCTTATTACTGTCAGCTACCTGCCACAGGTAATTATATTCCTTGCCAAAGCTCTGCATGCCGGTTTGGCGGATCCGGTCCCGTACATTATCCTGCAGCTCTACCAGGGCAAAATAGTTTTTGGATACATTGGCCTGTAAAGTGGTGATATGGGCCATATTGGCGCGGGCAGACTTGCGGGCCAGCCGCCAGTTCTTTTTGATATCATTCAGCTGATCTGTATACAGCTGCTGCAGCAGGGTATCCTTGCGCAACTGCTGGAACACATCATCCCGGCCAAAATTCCGCATTTCCAGCTGCATGGTCACCAGCTCTTTATTGTACCTGAACAGGGAGCTGCGCCAGTCGCTGAGGCGCTGCTGCATATCCCCCATCAGTACCTGGAACATGAGGAGGTTCTTGATATTGAGCACGCTGCTGTACAGGGACAGGTTTTCCTGTATGATCTGGACATTGGCCTGTATATCCGGCAGGTCCTGCTCTATCTCATCTGTATTAAACCCTTCTTCCGTTACATTATTGATACGGGTAAGGGTTTGCTGTACATGCTCTATCTTTTGCAGTATACTGTCGGCAAAACCCGGACGGCCCCGGTTTACACTACCGGAATCACGTTGCGGACGGATAGACTGTGCGGAGAGCGCCAGCGGCGCCAGGCAAACACAAAGCAGTGTTACCCAGAATGTGTGGTGTTGAAAGGATATGGACTTTTGCACGGTTGGAGAATAATGGATTTTATTCGCCAACAAATATATAAGTAATAGTTATAAGTTGTTACCGCCAGATTATTCACCGCTTCCCTTTTCGCCGGTAAACCAGTGCTCTTTATCGCGGAATAACACGTTAAACGTGGTAAGGGAGCCATAGATACGGGTAATATACTGCTGCATATTCACCTTGTCCTCGTCGCTCAGCAGCTTATGGCCGTTGATCTGTTGCTCCAGCACCCGCAGGCGGTCGCGGACCATCACGATCTTGTGGAAGAAGGCTTCCAACGGCACCTCTTTAGGCTTTAACGTGGGGTCGGATGGTTTCAGCACCATAGTGCCTTTTACCCAGCGGTCGCCCAGCGGCACTACCTCTGTGATATTGCCCCATAAACGCAGGATCTTTAACAGGGAGGTCTCTACTTCGGAGACCGTTTCCACCTCTACTGTTTTATTTTCCGCGTGCAGTACCTCAAACAGGGGGTCCGTTTTATCCACCTCCATAATACCCGTGTTCATAAAAGTGACTACGTATTGGGCGTATTTTACCCCGATGATAACCCCTGGGCCGTACCGGGAATGTTGTACCCGGGAGCCCAGGCCTGCCGATAATTCTTCTTCCATGTGGTGACAAAATTTATGCGGCAATATAGGGAAAACTGCAGAGAGTACGGCGCGGGGCTGTATATTGCAGCATGTCTACTTTTGCCGATCATGTGATCCAGTTTAACCTTAGCCTAGATTTTAAAGGGAAATTGCCACCCGGTATACAGATCATGAACCCATTCCGGGAGCAGGGAGCTATTGCGGATGTAATGCAGCAGTTCTATAAAAAGTTCTATAACGATCACCGTACGCGCCGCATGATCCTTGGCATTAACCCGGGCAGGCTGGGCTCCGGCTCAACCGGTGTACCTTTCAGCGATACCAAACGCCTGGCGGACGAATGCGGGATCCATATCACCGGGTTTAAGACTCATGAGCCATCTTCCGTATTTGTATATGATGTGATACATGCCTATGGCGGGGTACAACCGTTTTACCAGGATTTTTACATTGGCTCCGTATGCCCGCTCGGGTTTACCGCGGATGCTGCCAATGGCAAGGTGGTGAACTACAATTATTATGACAGCAAGGCGCTCACCACAGCCGTGTACGAGCTTATTGTAACCAGCATACGCCGGCAACTGCAGTTTGGCATAGACAGAAAAGTTGGGTACTGTATGGGAACCGGTAAAAACGCTGCTTTTCTGCAGGCGCTCAACGAAAAAGAAGGCTTTTTTGAGCAGGTAATACCGTTAGAGCACCCCCGGTTTGTGATGCAATACAAGGCCAAAAGCAAACAGGAATACGTAGATAAATACCTGGCGGCTTTTGAAGATCATAAATAATATGGCATTCGTTTATCATACGGGAATTACGTACAGCCGGCGTTCTCTACTCCTCCACTTCTGTTTGCGGTACGCTTTCTGCCTTACGGCCCAGCATGCGCCTTAATTCATTCGCCTTTTCGTATATACTTACCGTCTCATCCAGTTCAATGGCATCCGTGTTAATGAGGAAATCCTGCATTTTCTTACGCCCGTTCACACAAACAACCGTAATAGTGCCGTCGTCCATCGCGTAAATGAACCTGCACTTCCTTATACCGTGTACCAGCGGGGAGATCTGGTAATGGGTGATCATATATTCCATAGCTAAATGGGTTTACTTACAGGAAGTTAGCAGGAATATGTTATTTACTTAGTTAACCCGATGTAAACGAATAAAAATTCCTGGCAGCTCTAAGCTAGGCTACCTTCAGGATGCTAAATACAGTATCGATGATCAGGGTAAGCATGCTGGCCTTAAAAGCGTCTATGCGTGCCATGGCCAGACCGGCCTGTTTCAGGGCTTCCATCTGCGCCAGGTCTTTCTGGCTCTGTACCAGCCAGGTAAAGTCTTGCGTGGTCAGCTGGTGATTGGCCAGCAGCGTGGTCCAGCGTTGCAGTTTTTCCTGTGATTCCTGGAGGAATTGTTTACCGTCTGTTACGGCCGCGTCCGTATAATCCTTTACGGTGTTCTTAGCTAACGTGGTGACCTGCTCGATCAGTTGGTTGAATATCTGGGCAAAATCGGTTGACATTGTTCTTAGGGTTTAGATGGTTTTAGTTTTTGACCTTTCCGCTTTCCAGCTCCGCGATCTTATCAAACGCCTCCCCTACCTGCTGTTTGGCTTCCTGGATAAAGACGGGGTTCAGCTTAGTGTCCTGCTGCCAGCGTTTCAGGTATCCGCCTAACAGGTTGCGGCTGGAATCCTTTAGCAGCTGCCACATCTCTATGGTGATCCTGTTATTGGGACGGTGGATCTCGTATTCATACGCCTTATCCACTTTTACCCGCAGCGCGGCCAGCTCTTTCTGGTGGGTAGAAAAGCTGTCTGCCGCCATATCCATCACCAGCATTACATCCACCTTCAGGGCGGTAGTTTGCTGATAGGCATACTCATTGTATCGGGAAATGAGGGGCGAACAGGCGAAAAGGAACAACAACAGGAGCAACAGTAGCGGATACGGCTTAGTGGCTTTCATATTATAGTAATTAAGAGCGTTTGTTGGCAAATTCTGCGCAAATATATAATTTTAGCCCTTTTACTTCAAACGCACCGTCTAATGAACAGGCTATTTGCTGTATGCGCGCTTTCCCTGCTCCTGTCTTTTGCCAATGCCCAGTCTACCGGCACCCGGCCCATACCATTGCATACGCTGCAGCAAAAGTTTGAGGATCTGCGCTTTGGCATGTTCATCCACTTTAATATCCCCACTTTTATGGACCAGGATTGGGCCGATCCGGATGCTTCCCCGGCCATTTTTGATCCTAAAAAGCTGGATTGCAACCAGTGGGCAGACGCCGCCAAGGCTGCCCATATGAGCTACGGCTGCCTGACCACCAAACACCATAGCGGTTTCTGTATCTGGGATACCAGGACCACCGATTATAACGTGATGAACAGCCCCTTAAAACGGGATGTGGTACGGGAGTATGTAAATGCTTTCCGCGCCAAAGGCCTTAAGGTGTTCCTGTACTATTCCATACTGGATACCCATCATAAATTGCGGCCCGGTTTTATTACCCGCCAGCATGTAGAGATGATCAAGGCGCAGCTTACTGAGCTGCTTTCCAACTACGGGGAGATCAGCGCATTGATCATTGACGGATGGGACGCTCCCTGGTCACGCATCTCCTATGATGTGGTGCCCTTCCAGGAGATCTATACCCTCATCAAATCCCTGCAGCCCAACTGCCTGGTAATGGACCTCAACTCCGCCAAATATCCCGCGGAAGCCCTCCTGTATACGGATATTAAATCCTATGAGCAGGGCGCGGGCCAACATATCTCTAAGGAGAATAACCGCCTGCCGGCCCTCTCCTGCCTGCCTATAAATAAGAACTGGTTCTGGAAGACCAGCTTCCCCACTGCTCCCGTAAAGGATCCTAAGATGCTGGTGAACGAGGATATTGTGCCTTTTAACAATGCCTGGTGTAACTTTATCCTGAATGTAGCGCCCAACCGCGATGGCCTTATAGACGACAACGCGGTAAAAGCCCTGCAGGAAATAGGCCGTTTATGGAAGAACGAAGGCCCGGTAGCGCCGCTGCCGGAGAATGAGGCCCCGGTTATTGCCTCCAACATAGCCAAACACCAGCCGGCCAATGCCAGCTGGAGCGATGATATGATGATCATGGATTTTGGAAATGATGATGACTTTACCACCTACTGGATGTCGAACCCTACGGTGAAACAGCCCTGGTACGAAGTAGTTTTTGACCACGACCAACCTTTTAATACCATTACCATCACAGAAGCGGAACCGGCTATTAGCCATTACCGCCTGGAGTATTATGAAAACGGCGCCTGGAAACCGCTCCTCACGGGCAACGATACACGCCGGGTAAAGATCCACCGTTTTAACCGGGTATGGGGAGGCAAAGTAAGGATATTGATAGATCAGTTTAGTAAAGCTCCCCGCATAGCAGAGTTTGGGGTATATGATGAAAGAAGGTAAAACAGACATGCAGTTTTTAGAAGTAACAAAGATCAGCAAAATACAGCAGGGCGTACTGGTAGTGAACGAAGTAAGCTTTACCCAGCAGCCCTTTCAAAAGCTGGCCATTGCCGGCGAGACCGGCTCCGGTAAAAGCACCCTGCTGAAAATGGCGGGCGGGCTTATACAACCGGATAGCGGCGAGGCCCGTTTTGAAGGCGTGCGCGTAAAAGGCCCGCTGGAAGTATTACTGCCGGGGCATCCTGGTATCGCCTACCTTTCCCAGCATTTTGAGCTGCGCAACCAGTACCGTGTAGAGGAGATCCTGGCCTATGTGAACCAGCTCACGCAGGAAAGCGCAGACGAGGTATACGAGATCTGCCGCATTACCCACCTGCTGAAACGCCGTACAGATGCGCTCTCCGGCGGCGAAAAACAACGCATAGCGCTGGCCAGGCTGCTCATCACCGCGCCCAAACTCCTGCTGCTGGATGAGCCCTTCTCCAACCTGGATATGATCCATAAAGGCGTGCTTAAATCCGTGATCCGCGATATAGGCAACGACCTGGGCATCACCTGCACGCTTATCTCCCACGATCCGCAGGATATACTGTCCTGGGCGGATGAGATCATGATCATGAAAGACGGGCAGATCCTGCAACAAGGCCCGCCGGAAGAAGTATACCTGCGCCCCGTAAATGAATACGCCGCCGCCCTGCTGGGGAAATATAATTTAATGTCGCCTGCGCAGGCAAGATCCCTGGATGGTTTGCCGGACATACACCTCAATGGCCGTTACCTGTTCATACGCCCGGAGAACTTTATGCTGGTACCGGAAAATGGCCACGCGCCCGCAGGAAAAGTGAAAAAAATAAGCTTCTGGGGTAGTTATCATGAGCTGGAGGTATTGCTACCGGAAGGCGCCATTACCCTCCGCGCTACCCATCCACAGGTAAAAACCGGCGATATTGTACATGTATCTGTAGCGCCGGGCGGTGTATGGTATATATAAGCAAGTTCCGGGTTTCCCCCGCCATTATGAAGGGATAATTTTGCCCTAAAAGATCATGTTACCAATTACCGAGCGCCTGCAACAGCAGGACTGGCAAAAAGCAGCTACAGACCTGCATGCACAGGGGCATGCCCTGCTGCCCAATATCCTTCAACAACACGAATGTGATACCCTGATAGCCGCTTACAATGCGGACGATACCTACCGCAAGACCATCAGCATGGAGCGTTACCGCTTTGGACAGGGACAGTACAAATACTTCCGCTACCCATTACCGGCGCTGATCAGCGATATCAGACAAACTGTATATCCCTACCTGGCCCCCGTAGCCAATAAATGGATGGAGGTATTGAACATAGCTACCCGCTTCCCGCCTACCCTGGCGGAGCTGAAAAGCCTGTGTGATGCAAAAGGGCAAACACAGCCTACCGTATTGATCCTGCAATATGGCCCGGGTGGTTTCAATACCCTGCACCAGGATTTATATGGGGAGGTATATTTTCCCATGCAGCTGGTATTATTTCTCAATGAGCCGGGAACAGATTATACGGGCGGCGAGTTTGTGCTAACGGAACAGATCCCCCGGGCCCAATCCAAAGCCAATGTACTGCAGCCCCGCCGGGGCGATATGCTGCTGTTCACGACCAATTTCCGGCCGGCAAAGGGCAGTAAGGGTTATTACCGCGTGAATATGAAACATGGGGTAAGTCCGCTGCATAGCGGTAACAGGCATACGCTGGGAATTATATTTCACGATGCGGAAAGCTAATGTGCGGATGTGCAAATGTGCTGATGTGCTAATGTGCTGATGTGCTAATTTGGGGATGTATAGCTGTGTAAATGCGAAAAACCGCACTATTGTATACATTCATTAGCATATTAGCACATTAGCACATTATTCCAGTGCCTCGCAGCTGAATCCACGGCCATTGACCAGCAGCTGTACTTTCTCTGCAATAAAATGTTGCCCCTCAATACGCAGGATCCTGTCACAATCCTCCAGGTCAAAATTCACCCTGCTATCCGGGAAATGCTGCAGCAATAAGGCCACCAGTTGCGTTGCCTGGGTGGCATGCTCCACATTGGTTTTAAAGACTTCTACCATAAGCTGCAGGGATTTATTCACAGGCGCGCGGTGGCAGTTATGCCAATCGTACAGTGCCATGTTGTTGGTGTTGTTTAAGTCTTTTATGATGAAGAATATAAGATGCGGCGATCATTGCAAAGCCGATAAAGAAAAAGAACCAGTTACTGATAGGCTCCCCAATGCTGATGGAGGAATACATAGCGCCGGCCAGGTCATAGGTGAGCCCCGCATAGGCCCATTCCTTGAGCCGGGGAAAACCAGGTATCAATATGGTGATGATGCCCAGTATCTTGGCAATGCCCAGGAAAGGCAGCAGGTATTCCGGGTAACCGAGCTTCTGAAATAGTGCGATGGCGTCAGAATGTTTCACCACATCGGGAATGGAGCCCATGAGCAATAAAGCGCTTAATAAGCCGGTGATGATCCAATAGGCGATGTTAATCTTTTTCATTGTAGGTTGTGGTTTAGGTGGTTGTTATTACAGTACAAATATATAGGGAACCTTTTGGTTGCAAGGGGCGTAAACACGACATTATAAGGGGGAATTTGCGTCAGCAGAAATGGTCAGACGGGCCCTGAAATAAATATGGCCAGCCCTTGGATATGGCTGGCCATAAATAGGAAACCGGCGCCCTCCCCTTTCAGGGAAGCGCCGGTCTTTTAATGGTGGTCCTTATTTAAGCGTAACACGGATGATGTTCGAAATGCCGGGTAAGGTAGTAAAAGCATTAGGATTAGGTATTTCACTGATCACTTTAGTTTCTGCCAGCGGGGTGCCTGCCAGGTTAAACTGGGTGATGCCTGCGCCCGGGAACTGATCTACCGCGGTGCCATTATCAAACAGTTTGATGGTAGCGGAAACATCGCCTGTCTGTGAAGCAGGAATGCCATTGTCTGCGGAAGCAAAGAACCAATCGTTGGAGAAACCATACATAGTGGCAATAGCCAAACGGTCGCCTTCACCCACGGTTATTTCCTGGGAGACTGTGCTGCCGGGTTGGTCGCCTATCTTTGGCAACAGCACTTTGCTGCTGGGCGCAGGTAATACATACACCGCTTTTACACCGGCTTTACCTTTCAGGGAAGCTGCCAGTGCAGTAGCATCGCCCTTCTGTGCAAGATCTTTCAAACCTTCGCCGCGGTCGTTTTCACCGGTCTTATAAATAGGGTTGTCAATGCCATTGTATACTACCACCAGGATCGGTGACAGCGGCGTAAAGATGCCGGTAATGCCTTTAACGTAAGCAGACAGCTGGGAGTTGTCGCCCATTTCCGCGATAGCGGTAAGGCCATTGGCAGTAGGTTTACCGTTTTCAAACAAAGGCGCCGCATTCAGCAGCTGGCCGCCTACGATGTAGGAAACCGCCCAAACGCCGGGGCTTAGCGGTGTTTCATTAGCAGTACCGCCGGAGGTGTTCTGCAGCGTAAGGGTAAAGGTGGAATTACCGTTGTATTTTAAAGTAGCCTTTACCAGTTTGGAAGCGGCCAGGTAAGTATTACCCTGCGCATCCGTGCCGTTCACCTCTGTGATATTTTTGCTGTCTGCCGTACCGGGATGGTTCACGGTAGCGCCAGGCTTTTGGTTAATACGGGTACCGTTGTCCCACAGCTTTACCTGGGCAGATACATCGCCTTCTATAGGCATACCTTTATCATCATATACCTGAATACCAGGGTTGGCCGGCGCAAAAAACAGGTCATTAGACGCGCCGTACATGGCTGCAAAAGTAAGCGCCTCACCCTTGGCGGCAGAGAACTGGATGGTGGTGGATTGTCCAGGCAGTATCAGCGCGGGGGAGCCGGTTCCCTGGAAGGTACCGGATTCTACCAGTGGTCTTGAATCCAGTACATTCTCAATGGTAATAGTGCTTTTTTTGTCTGCAGGGGGTTGATTGTTGTCATCATCTTTACTGCAGGATGCGATGGCTAAAGGCAGCAGGGCGATAGCAGACCAGCTGCTGAAGCTTTTCAGATAGTTCATATGTTTGTTGTGTTTGTTGGGATCGTTTTATATCCCTGTTAGCGAATGATTATTGTTCAGGTTAGGGCACACGGATCCTATCCGGTACACTTAGCTTGCACCGTGGCTAATGATCCCGTTAATGCCCATAAATTATTGGATAACTTTTATAGCTGTTAGTTAAGCTCGTTTAACAATGATCGTACAGACGCCCTGTTACGATAATCCTTGTCAAACTGTACAAAGCTGATCTTGCCACTTTGATCTATCACATAAGTGGCCGGTACTGGCAATACATGGTCCATGTTGCCGTTCATCTTTTCGAGATCTACGTTCCAGGCTTTGTATTTGGCCACCATCGTGTCTGCCATCACATAGTTAACATCATATGCCTTCATGATCCGGTAGTCCTTATCTTGTATAATGGAAAAGGAAGCATGGGTTTTCTCAATGGTTTTATTGATGTTTTCCCCGGTTTCCGGCGTTACGCCTATCACATAAGCACCTTTACCCGTAAGCATCTGTAATGAATCCTGCAGCTGCTGTATATGTTTATTGCAGTAGGGGCACCACTGTCCGCGGTAAAAGAACAGTATTACCGCTTTGTGCGATTGCAGCAGCTTTCCCATATCTATGGATTTACCGGCATTATCAACGGCAGTGAACATAGGTGCGGGAGCGCCGCTTTTAAGGCCAGACTGGGCCATGGCCCCAAGAACGCACAAGATACCAGCTGTAAATGTGAAGAGTCTTTTCATGGTTAGATGTTTTTTAAGATAAAGGGGCAGACGCCCCTTTATGCTGTTCATACACTAACATTACATTTTACTATCAGACATTTTATCCTTCTTTTTGCCATCCATCTTCTTATCCATTTTGTCCATCTTACCATCCATTTTCTTGTCCATCTTATCCATCTTGCCGTCCATCTTCTTATCCATCTTGTCCATTTTGCCATCCATCTTTTTATCCATCTTCTTGTCCATCTTACCCATTTTATCCATTTTAGGGTGGGTGGTATCGCTTACGGGTTGGGTGTAGGCAGGAGCGGCATTCACATGTACGGTAAAAGAAGCGGTAATGGCAGCAGCAACTAAAGCGGCCAATAAGTTTGTTCTCAGGTTTTGATTTTTCATGATTGTTGTTTGTTTAAAAATTGAGCATTTCCCTTATTGTCGTTGTAACAAAACAAACCTTACAGTTCAGGGGGTATTTTTTAAATATTTTTTTTAAGCGTCTCCAGTAAGTTCATTATAAAGCTATTATCCGGGCGTATGGCGGCTGCCGGGTACCGACGGTCTCTTACCAGGCAGCCCAGCAGCCTGGTCTGCCGCTTGAAAAAGCGGCAAGGCGGGCAACGGGACAGATGCCTGCGTAACCTTAACCGCTGTAATATTGTCAATGAACCTGCCTGTTGCCTTTCTATCATTGCCGTAGCTTGCCGGCAGTTGCATCCTGTTTTCCTCATCAGCAGCATTGCTTTGCTTTTAATTACATGACTAGTCGTTGCAGCAGAATGATCCTTACAAAAATGTTAAGGCTTTTTTCATGAGGGTGTGATGGAAGTCACAAAATATTTGAAAACCTTTTGTAAGGTTTGTGCCTTGTAAACGACCAATCCGTTAAAAACCAGTGAACGTGAAAACAATATTGTTCTTTTTAATAACCGCCTGTGTCCTTACAGTGATGTTGCTGTGCCGCAGCTTAACGGGCTACAGTTACCAGCGCTCAAACGGTAACAAAAAGATAACAGGCGAACAAAAAGGCTTCGCAGTGGTAGAGCTGTTCACCTCTGAAGGCTGCTCCAGCTGTCCGCCGGCAGACGAGCTGGTGGCCCAGATAAGCCGGGAAACCAATAACCAGCCGGTATATATATTGGCCTACCATGTAGATTACTGGAACCGGCTGGGCTGGAAAGACGTTTTCAGCAGCGCGGACTACTCCAGTCGGCAGGACCAATATGCCGGCTGGCTGCACCTGAAGTCTGTATATACCCCGCAGATCGTGGTAAACGGCCGGGAAGAGCTTATCGGCTCCCAGGAACAGGTTCTACGCAAGGCGATCAGCACCAGCCTGGACCGCCAGTCCGATGTACAGCTCCGGGTAGCGCCCATGCAGGTAGATAAAGGGCAGCTGCACCTGCAGTACACGGTATCGCCGGCGGGCGGGCAGACCAACCTGTTGGTAGCCGTAGTGCAAAAAGCCGCACAGACCCAGGTACGCCGTGGTGAAAATAGCGGCCGCACTTTGTCACATGTACAGGTGGTGCGCAAACTCAGCAGTTATGCCCTGGATGGTAAAGACACCGGCGCCGCCACTATTCAGCTGCCAGCCGGCATCCCTGTCGCCGACCTGGAGATCATATCATTCTTACAAACACCCGCCAATGGCGGGATAATTGCAGCAACAAAGGCCGCAATACCGGTGTTTTAATAAGGCGCCTTTGCTATCAAACCTGCTATATGAAAGAGATCAAAGAAAAACACTCCCTGCTGATGCGCTGGACGCACTGGATCAACTTCCCGGTGCTGGCCATCATGATCTGGAGCGGCATGCTCATCTATTGGGCTAATGATGTATACACTATCACCATTTTCGGGCATACGCTGCTACGCTTCTTCCCGGACTGGTTCTATCAGCTCTTTAACATTCCGCAGCGGCTGGCGGAAGGTATGGCCTTCCATTTCCTGTTTATGTGGCTTTTTATGCTGAACGGCTTCTTTTATGTGTTGTATACCATCTTCTCCGGCGAATGGCGTGAGCTGATGCCCAACCGCCGCTCCTTTAAAGAAGCCTGGCTGGTATTGTTGCACGATCTGCACCTGCGTAAGACCATGCCACCACAGGGTAAGTACAACGCGGCCCAACGTGTGGCCTATACCGCCATCATCTTTATGGGCATCGGTTCCGTACTGACCGGTCTGGCTATTTACAAGCCGGTGCAGTTATACTGGTTATGCTGGCTGTGTGGCGGCTATCATATAGCCCGGATCCTGCATTTTATTTTAACCGTGGGTTATGTATTCTTTTTCCTGATCCATATTGTGCAGGTGATACTGGCCGGCTGGAATAATTTCCGCTCCGTAGTATCCGGATTTGAAGTAGTGAATAAACAGGATCCAACCATATAAATGTTTTATATAATGGCAACAGTGAACAATAAAAAGAAAAAACAGGAACTAACGGTAGAACAAAGGATCAATCGCCGCAACTTTATCTCTTTCACCACTTTTTTTGTAGTAGGCGGCGCTATGTTTGGCGGCTGGAAATGGTTGTTCAATGCCCCGGAGGAAGCGGAAGGTATTACCGCCGGCGCCCGCAAACCGCTGCGCCGGGCGCTTAACAAAACAGAACTGTTTTTCCGTCGCATCTTCAGCAATGATCATGAGGTAAAACTCTACCCCCCATCCATGGCCGCTAAGGAAGTGCGCGTAAACGGCGATATTGGCATAGATGATGAGGATTATAACCCGGATAGCTGGCAACTGTCCGTGGTAAAGAACAAAAAAGAAACCCTCCAGCTAAGCCTGGCAGACCTGAAAAAACTGCCCAAAACAGATATCGTTTTCGATTTTAAATGCGTGGAAGGCTGGGACCAGATCCAGCATTGGGGCGGCGTAAAGTTCACGGACTTTATAGCGCATTTCGGGCTGCAGCAACAGGCCCGGATGAAATATGTAGGTATGGAAACGCCCAATAGCGAGTATTATATAGGCCTGGATATGGAAAGCGCCCTGCACCCGCAAACCCTGCTGGCTTACGAAATGAATGGCCAGCCCCTGGAGCTGGAGCACGGAGCGCCCCTGCGACTTATTATCCCTGTAAAATACGGTATCAAGAACCTGAAACGCATAGGCGCCATTAGCTTTAGTAATGAGCGGCCGCCGGATTATTGGGCAGAGCAGGGATATGATTATTACTCCGGGCTTTAACAATTCTTTACAATCAGCAACTGTAAGGTACTGTCTGTAGCATGCGACTAATTGAACAGAAAACATGCATCATATGAAACAGAAATCGCTTTATTTCCTGGCGCCGCTGATGGCCTTCTTGGTCTTCACGGCCTGTGCACAGCAATCAGACAATTCCGCCAAGGCGGCCGCCGTACAGAATAAGAACTTCCCGGACGCTAAACCGGACAGCTACTGGAAAAAGGTATTATCACCGGAGGCCTATGAGATCATGGTGAACAAGGGCACGGAAAGGCCTTTTGAGAATCCCTATTGGAACAACCATAAAAAGGGCACCTATGTAAGCGCAGCTACCGGCAAACCGCTGTTCAGCTCCAATACCAAGTTTGAGTCCGGTACCGGCTGGCCCAGCTTTTATGCGCCTATTAACCCGGATGATATCATGATCGTAAGTGATAACTCCTTTGGTATGCAACGGGACGAAGTAGTAGAAAAAAGCACCGGCCTGCACCTGGGACACGTTTTTGATGACGGCCCCCCGCCTACCGGCAAACGCTATTGTATGAACTCCTACGCATTCAAATTTATCCCCGCTAAATAAACTAAATAAAACAGTTGAACAATGAAAAAGCTATTAATATATCTCCTGGGCGTAGCTCTTACATCTGGCTGCGCCTATGCCCAAAGCGCCCGTAGCGCTGAAGATTTTGCAGACCTGCCCGCGCCTAAAAAAGGCGAACAGGTAGCTACTTTTGCCGGCGGCTGTTTCTGGAGCCTTTCAGAAGGGCTGCTGGAACTAAAAGGCGTAAACAGAACAGTGGCCGGTTATGCCGGCGGTACCACCGTACGGCCTACCTATGAGCTGGTAGGCACACAGGAAACCGGGCATGCGGAATCCGTACAGGTATACTACGACCCCGCCGTGATCAGCTACGCTACCCTGGCAGAGGCATTCTTTTATGCGCATGATCCTACCACACTTAACCGCCAGGGACCGGACGAAGGCTCAGACTACCGCTCCGTAGCCTTTTACCGTACGCCGGAAGAAAAGGAGATCCTGAACCAGGTGATCGCCAAGGTAAATGCCGGGCATCACTATAAGAACAAGATCGTGACGGAGGTAAAGCCATTTAAGGTCATTTACCCGGCAGAAAGCTATCACCAGGGTTACTACCGGCTGCACCCGGATGAGTCTTATATCCAGTATGTATCAGCCCCCAAAGTGCATAAGCTGGCCCTGGCCATGGGCGATAAGATGAAGCCGGAGTTCCAGGTCAAATAAGTTTCTTCACCTTCAAAAATACAGACCCATGGTAAAATTAGCATTGCTGGCAAGGCTCGAGGCCAAACCGGGCAAGGAGCAGCAAGTGGCAGAGTTTATAAAGGGCGCATTGCCGCTGGCTCAGGCAGAAACCGGAACCGTACATTGGTTTGCCCTCCAACTGGGCCCTTCCACCTTTGGCATCTTTGACACCTTTGAGGCGGAAGCGGGCCGGGAGGCCCACCTGGGCGGACAGATTGCCCAGGCTCTAATGGCCAATGCCCCGGAACTGCTGGCTAAAGAACCGGTGATCGAGAAAGTGGACCTGCTGGCAGTGAAGTGACCGGAAACCATGGAGCACCGACGTAATTAACAAAAGAAGCCGTCACAGATCAACTGGACGGCTTCTTCTATTTTATTTTTAGCAATAGCTATAGCTCCTTCATCAACTCCTGCTTCTTCTGCTTATACTCATCCTCATTCAGCAGCCCCTCATCAAACAGTTCCTTTAACGCCTTTAACTTTGATTTGATACTGCTCCCCGCAGCATCTCCACCGGCTGATGGTGTTACATTCCCTATATTAGCCGCCGCAAACAAAGCGCCATTTTATGCCCGCTTTGAAACAGGTAAAGGAACTTCTTCATGCTACGCTGTCATACATTGGCCATTACCCGGCTGTTGCCAGCCAATACCCAACGCCCATCAGCCCCAGGATCACAATAAAGATGGCGATAGCCACGCGCCGCCCTTCCTTTACATCCAACGTGCCGGATGCTGACTGGTGATGGCCGTAAACATGGATACGGACTTCGTCGCTATCCGGGAAACAGGTAGTCTGGCAATTCTCACAGCGGAAATAGTCAGGTTTAAGTGCTGTCTTATGTGCGCTACCGCAATTGGGGCAGCTGACCACTTTAAAATCTTTAGCCATGAAGGTATAGGACGATTAACATTCAGAACATGGGTAACATTAAAACCGGTGCAATATAATACTTCCCACTTATTCTTCATATAGGGAAAAACGTAATAATATATAACTTACCATAAACTTAAAGTAAAATTCTTCTTGCCGGTAAAAAAAACCGTATATATTTACCGGCAAAAAAAATGACCGTTTCCTCCAACCTCAACACCTTCCTGAACAAAAGGGTTCAGGATTTCATTTCCGGATCTCCCCTTACAGACATCGAAAGCGTGGTGTACCGGGTTAGCGTAAGTTATGATAATGAAGAAATCGCCATCACCACCCTGCTGGATGAATTCGCCAATGACCCTAAGGCAGCTGAAGTACAGGAACTGATCATTGGTATGTTTGTTACAGATACCAGCGATGATTCATCAGAAGTGATATCCGCGCTGATCACCTTAAAGGATAAACTGAAAAGCCTGCGCGCTATTTTCATTGGGGAAATGACCTACGAAGAATGCGAGATCTCCTGGATCCAGCAAAGCGATATAAGCCCCCTGTTAAATGCCTACCCGGAATTAACACATTTACAGGTAAGAGGCGGCGAAGGTTTGCGCTTTAACAACCTGCATCATGCCAACCTGCAGACATTGATCATCGAAACCGGCGGCTTTCATCCGGCAACCCTTACGGATGTTATAAATGCAGGGCTGCCTAAACTGGAAAGGCTGGATCTTTGGCTGGGTGATGAGAACTATGGCTTTAATTCTACTGTGGAAGATCTGCAACCCATCATTTCCGGCAGCAAATTCCCAACGCTGAAACACCTGGGCTTAATGGACAGCGAAATACAGGACGGTATTGCTATTGCAATTTCCCAATCACCCATATTAAAACAGCTGGAAGTACTGGATATGTCCATGGGCACACTCACAGACAAAGGCGCAGAAGCCCTGCTGGCCAGCCCCGGCATTAAAGGCTTATCTTTCCTGAACCTGCGGCACCATTTCCTCAGCAATGAGATGATGGCAAAACTAGCTGCACTGGGTATCAACATAAACCTGGACGATCAGGAAAAACCCGATAGCGACATGGGTGGTTATGTAGAGGTATCTGAATGAAGACGGACGCGGTGATCATAGGGAACCCGGAAAACAGGCGCACCGCTTTCTTCTGCGAAGCGGCCGCTAAATTGTTGAATGGTACCATCACCATTGTACCTTATATAGATCTGCTTACCCATATAAATACAATACTGCCCGGCATAACACCGGGCAGTATTGTGAAGATAGATTCTCCCGGAGAAAATACAGCCGTTAGAAAACTGTTGATAGAACGCGGCCTGGGCGCCGCCGCCGATGAGCCGTATGAAAAAGGCCCTATTATTCACCTGCAGGCATGGTACAAGGGCTATTGCGGTTTGCTGGACAGGATAAGACAACAGCTACCAGATACCGCGCACGTAATGAATACCGTACAGGATATTAAGCTGATGTTTGATAAACCCGCCTGTCAGCAACATCTCTATAATAACAAGGTACCTGTGCCGCGTATACTGCCCCCGGTAGATAATTACGACGAGCTGGTACTGGTTATGCAGCAACAGCGGATCATGCGGGTATTTGTAAAACCGGCGCATGCATCTTCCGCATCAGGCGTAGTAGCCTTCCGTAGGAACGGGCGCCAGGTACAGGCGGTTAGCTCTGCGGCGCTCCACCATACGCCGGATGGCCCCAGGCTGTACAATTCCCTGAAAGTGCAAACCTATAACCGGGAAACAGATATTGCAGCACTAATGAACATTATACTCTCAGAAAACGCACAGGTAGAGGAATGGCTGCCAAAAGCCATTATCCATGACCGTTATTTTGATATACGCGTGCTGGCTATCGCCGGCAAGGCCCGGCATATGGTGCTCAGGACCAGTAAACAGGTGATCACCAACCTGCACCTGGGTAACAAAAGGGGCAATATGCAGGACCTTATAGCGATCTTCGGCGCACAAAAACTAACGGAGATCCAGCAACTGGCGGAGCAAACAGCCGCCTGCTTTCCCAACTCATTATACATGGGAATAGATATTTTGCTGACCAACACCGCTAACGTGTTTGTATTGGAAGTAAATGCCTTTGGCGATCTTTTACCCGGGCTGGTGCATAACGATGAAAACTGTTATGAAGCAAGCCTCTCAGCTGCATTACAGCAAAAGGAGGCCAGGGCTATATGTTGAGCGCAGCCATTGATACGCTGATCTTTGACCTGGATAATACCCTGGCAGACCGTAACAAGGCCATGCGTAAGACCATGGAACACTGGTTGCAGCTACACGCCGGCCACCCTTGTCCATTAGCGCTTATCATGGAACAGGATGCGGAAGGTTATACAGACCGTACCCTGTTCTGTAGCTGGCTGCTGGACACGTTTGGCACGCAAACCACGGGTATAGATGATCCGGCGGCCTTGCTGTTATATATCCAGCAAACCATGTTAAAATACCTGGCGCCGGATCCAGGCGTCTTACAGTTGATGGAAAAACTCCGGCAGCGTTTTCGCCTGGTGCTGGCCAGTAACGGCAGCAGCCAGGTACAACGGGCCAAGCTACAGCAATGTGGGTTGATAGGGTACTTTGATGAGGAGCATATATTCATTTCCGGCGAAATGGGGCTGGCAAAACCAGCTACCGGTTTTTATACAACGATCTTGGAAAGACTTGCTATTCATCCGCAACAGGCGATGATGACAGGCGATGATCTAACCAATGATATAAGACCCGCGCAACAATGCGGGCTTTTTTCCTGTTGGGTGTCGCAGGGCCGCAGTACCGGCCAGGCGGTAACACCCGATCTGACTATTCATCATATAACCGCACTGGACCAATGGCTGAAATGTTGAACATGAAAGAGCTGGCCCGGCACATGCATATCCTGTTCATTACCCTGGACAGCCTACGCTATGATGCCGCCATTGCATTATTCCGGGATCACCAAACGCCCAATTTCAGGCAGTACTGCCCGGAAGGCTGGCAATTATGCCATTCCCCCGGCAGTTTTACCTATGCGGCGCACCATGCTTTTTTTGCCGGCTTTTTACCAACACCGGCCACGCCGGGTAAAACACCCCGCTTGTTTGCAGCGCAGTTTGCAGGCAGCGAGACCACCGGGGAAGATACGCTGGTCTTTGAAACCGCCGATATTGTGACCGGTTTTGCCGGTATGGGTTTCCGCACCGTTTGTATTGGCGGCGTAGGCTTTTTTAATAAACAAACCGCCCTGGGCAGCGTACTGCCGGCATTGTTCCAGGAAAGCTACTGGGATAGATCATATGGCGTAACTGATCCGGATGCCACCCGGCGCCAATTCAGCAAAGCGGTGGAAGTACTGGACAGCAACGATCAGAAGAACCAGCAGCTGTTTATGTTCATTAACGTATCCGCCATTCATCAACCTAATTATTTTTACCACACGCCTGTTAAAACAGCGGACACGCTGGACTCGCATAAAGCGGCGTTGCGATATGTGGACAGCCAGTTGCCGCTGTTGCTGGATGCTTTTGCACAGCAGCAACGGGATACTTTTTGTATCATCTGTTCTGACCACGGCACCGCATATGGAGAGGATGGCTATTCCGGCCACCGCATTGGCCACCCCAGTGTATGGGAGGTGCCCATGGCCAGTTTCGTAATAAAAAAGAGAGTACATGACAACATTGTTTGAGAACATATTTGAATCTTACGCTTATTCCTACCCGCATAAGCATAGCTACCGCAGGCTGGCGCCCCTATCCCTTAAGGAGCTATGGGAGCCCGAGAAAAAGGATGCGCTTTTCCTGTATGTACACCTGCCGTTCTGTGAAATGCGTTGCGGTTTCTGTAACCTGTTCACCATGGCCAATCCTAAAGAGGATATGGTAAACGCCTATTTGCAGGCGCTGGAACGGGAAGCCGTTGCGCTAAAACAGCTGGTGGAGCCGGTAGGCTTTGGCCAAATGGCGGTAGGCGGCGGAACGCCCACTTTCCTGGAGCTGCCGCAGCTGGAAAAGCTGTTCGCCATCATCCGCCGCCTGGGCGCGCAGCCGGAAAACATCCCGGTCTCCTTTGAGATGTCGCCGCAAACTATTACCGCCGCCAAGGCGGAACTGTTACTGGCACAGGGCGTAAGCAGGGTAAGCATCGGCATCCAGAGTTTTCTTGAAACAGAACAGAAAGCATTAGGCAGGCCGCAAAAGAATAAAGAAGCTTTTGCTGCGCTTGATCTGCTGAAACAATACCCATTTGGCGCGGTGAACGTAGATCTTATCTATGGCGCACAGGGCCAAACCGTTGATACCTGGCTGTATTCCGTAGAAGAGGCTATCCGTTATGAGGTAGAGGAAGTATTTATTTACCCGCTATATATAAGGCCTTTAACAGGCATTACCCGGTCCGGCGTACTACCGGAAGATAACCGCCCGGCCCTTTACCAGGCGGCCAAAAATGCGCTTATAACAGCCGGTTATGAGCAGGTATCTATGCGGATGTTCCGGCGCGGCAAAACAAATGCGCCAACTACCCTGTATTCCTGCCAGGAAGATGGGATGATGGGCCTGGGCGCCGGCGCCAGGTCTTATACCAAAGCGGTGCACTACTCATCAGAATACGCTGTGGCCAGGCATAATATCAAATCCATCATAGACCAATACGCATTGAAAACCACCCAGGACTTTGGCTATGCGGATTATGGCATTGTACTCTCCCGGGAAGAGCAGCAGAGAAGGTTCATCATCAAATCCATCCTGCACAGCACCGGGCTGGATCTAACACGGTACCAGGCCCTGTACGGCAGCCTGCCCGCAGATGACTATCCACAATTGCAACAGTTACAGGAGCATGGCCTGGCAATACAGCAGGATCAGCTGCTTACATTAACCAGCGCCGGTATCGACTATTCGGATGCCATTGGCCCCTGGTTATATTCCACCGGTATCAATGAACGTATAAACAGTTTTGCTTTACAATGACGCTATCCATTCTATACAGAGGGCCGTTGTCCAGCTGTAATTACAGCTGCGGTTATTGCCCCTTTGCCAAAACAAAGGACTCCCGTAAAACGCTGGAAGCCGATGCGGCCAGTCTGATGCGCTTTGTTGAATTTGTGCGGCAACATACCCATATCCGGTTTAAAATACTGTTCACCCCCTGGGGCGAAGCCCTGATACGCAAACATTACCAGGAGGCAATGGTAAACTTAAGCCTGCTGCCTAATGTGGAGAAAGTAGCCGTACAAACCAACCTGTCCTGCCAGCTGGGTTGGTTAAAAAAGGCCGATACAGAAAAGATAGCCCTGTGGACCACCTATCATCCCAACGAAACAGACAGGGCTGCTTTCCTGGAAAAATGCCGTAAGCTGGATGAGATGCAGGTGGCCTATAGCGTAGGCGTAGTGGGTTTTAAAGACGTGATCACAGAGATACAGGAGTTACGGGCACTACTACCCGTCGGAAAATACCTTTGGGTGAATGCATTAAAGAAACAGGCTGACTATTATACCGCGGAGGAAACCGCCACTTTAATGGGTATAGACCCGTATGTGGCCAACAATATGATCTACCACGAGAGCTACGGAAAGGCCTGTAAAACAGGCCATACGGTTATCAGCGTGGATGGCGAGGGCAATATGTACCGCTGCCATTTTATCAAAGAAAAAATAGGGAATATCTACGAGGCGGATTTTACCGCTAACCTGTTTCCGCGCAATTGTACCAATAAGACCTGTGGTTGCCATATTGGTTATGTGCACCTGGAAGACCTGCAATTATATGACCTGTATCAGGGCCGGGAGCTGGAGCGTATTGCCATGAGATAATACCTCACCTCACCAGGGTAACCGTTCCTTTTACCGTTTGCGCCTGTCCGTGCCGGTTCATAAACGTGGCGATCCATACAAAGGTGCCGGTATCTGATAATGCCCCCTTGAATGAACCATCCCATCCAATAGCCGGGTCATTGCTCTGGAAAATGGTAGCCCCCCAGCGGTTATACACGTTTAGCTGGTAATGGCTCACCCGCTTGTAGTATTTAGGCCGGAAAAGATCATTCCGGCCGTCGCCGTTGGGCGTAAATGCAGAGGGGAAAAATATATCGCAGTCTTCTACTATTATTATCTCTGTCTGCAGCGGATCAGTTACACAATTATTACCATCCCTTACTACAATAGTATATGGTCCCAGCGCCAGGCCCCGGAATATGCTGTCGCTTTGCCAGCTGTTATTCCCGGTGCTGAATGCGTAAGGCGGCACACCGCCGGTGGCGCTGAGCGTAATAACGGCTTTGGGCAATGCATCGCATTCCAGGTCTGTTTTAGAGATAAGGGAAACCTGCAACGCCGGCGGCTCCAGTATGAGGGCATTCCCGCTTTGGGTACACCCCGCTGCATCTGTTACGCCGGTGTTGTAAGCGCCGGCCCCCAGCCCGGTAAAAAGGCCGGTATTATTACTAAGCACACCCGTTGCGGCGGAGCTAACGGTATACAGGTAACCTGTAGTGCCACCGGTAGCATTAAGTTGCAGCTGTCCATTCTGTAACCCCTGGCAGGTAACATCCGCATGGGCGCCGGTTTCTTCCCCCAGGGTAAGCAATGGCGGCTCGGTAAGCGTGGCGGATACCGGCCGGGAAATACAACCATAACTATCCCTGACCAGCATGGTATACGTACCGGCTGGCAGGCTGTTAAAGCCGGTTGTCTGCCAGTTCATGCCCCCATCCGTACTAAATTCATAAGGCGCTGTTCCGTTACCGGGGCGGGGCACGATACTTCCATTGCCACCCGCGCAGGGAGGCGATGTAGCTGTTAATACCAATATGGGTTGCGGGTGTACAGTTACTTCCAGCTGCCGCACGGTTTGGCAGTTGGTATTGGTGTTGGTGAGTTTTATATAATAAATACCTGGCTGACTGACCGCATGGGGCGTTGGCAGGGGATCAGTAGCCGCGGGGTTGGTCCAGTAACTAAGCACAAATTCCGGCCCCTGGTCGCTATTTGTAACGGTGCTGATAAGGTCTACCGCTGCTGGTGCGCAAACCACCGTATCCTTTACCTCCAGCAGCGGCAACACAATATTGTCAGGGTGTAACTGGGACAGGTCCAGATCCATCGTAATACCCGGCGTTCCATCTGTTGCGCCGTATTCCGTACCGTTCGAGAGCCCCCGCAGCCCGCCGGAAACATCTGTTATTGCTACTGGCGTGCTGGTGATGATCACTCCGCCGCCGGCGCCGCCACCGGAGCCATGACGGGCCAGAAAGGTTTCATTACCGCCTGCGCCGCCTTTGGCTGTTATCGTGATCCCGGCGGGCAGTGTGCCGGTATAGGAAAGCATAACGGTACCTCCTGCCCCGCCGCCGCCGGCGCCATCATCTGTAGATGGCCCGGCGCTGTTACCATCGGCATGAATAAGACCCGTGCCCATGATCTGGTTAGCGGTAATAAGGATGATACCGCCGCCCAGTTCCCCGCCAAAAGCGGCCGCATTATTCTGGTGCCCGCCGCCACCGCCGCCGCCCATAATGATACGGCCCGGCAGCCCTGTGGTGATACCTTTGCCACCACGACCGCCCACATCCTGGGGACCGGAGTACTGGTATCCTCCTTGTCCCCCATCCCCGTAATTAGCGCCGCCGCCACCGCCGGAATTATGTGCATTGCCACCGCCACCGGCGTTTGCCGGCGCGCCCCTTCCAAAACTACCGTTTTCATAGCCCCCTGCGGTAGCAGCCCAGGTACCCAGCGGCGTACCGGCTATACCCTCTCCTTTTTCTCCATAACTGCCATAGGTAAGGCTTACATAATCCTGGAGATTATATAATCCGCCGGCAGAATTGATCTTACCTGGCCGGAATCCCAGGCCGGTGGCGCTGATCTCATGCCCGTTCAGATCCAGTATTTGCCATGCATGAAATGCCACGATGCCGCCGGCAGCCCCATTCCAGCCAGTGGCGGTAACATTGCCTGCCAGTGTTGCATTTTGATAGGTTGGCACCCGCACCACCTGGTAGGCAGATTTCCGGTTGGGGATGCCGCTGATGGCGCGGTAACTACGTTGTAAAGGATTACTAAGCGTGATGATATTACCGGCGATATTGGCCACCCGGCCAAACTCAAACTGGCCGGAGAGCCCGGGATCTATACAGCCGTTCCCCCCTGTACCGTTTCCGCCATAGGCTGGCGTATTGCTGCTGTTAATGGTGGCGTCCTGCATCTGGATGATCAGCACCCGGTCGCCCCTTACCAACGGCTGGGCATTGCCAGTGGGAGCGCCCAGCACAATGGTCACCTCGCCGGTGTTTATATTGTTCAATCCCGGATAATAAGTATTAACTACCCCGCTTATAGTGGCAGAAGCGCCGCAGGGTCCCAGCACCGGCAGGGGCAACTGGGCTTTTAATATGTTACACAATAGAAGGCCCAGCAGCCATCCAATACGCTTTAGTTTTGCAAACATTGTCGTATACCCTTTCTCTTGTGAATTGAAACCGCGGTAACCTGCGGCATTATAACACCCTGTTCTTTGAGAAGGTATAGGGAAGATAATATGGCAATTTTGCCAGTGTAATACCTGTTTCTCTATATGCTTGGCTGCTGTATCTTTTAAATCGGGGCTATTATATCATTGAAATACACGTATTATAAATATAAGAAAATTCGGGCAATATCCACAGGCATGGGAAATCAGCCCCTTATTACTTTGGCCAGCTAATGTGGACCTGCTGATCGCCATGGATAATATATTCCATATTGCCGTCCTCCGTGCTATTACCCTTGATCTCCCGGCTGCTGCCACCCAGGGTAACAGTGAGCTTCGGCAATTTGGCTTCCGCGGCTCTGACGATCATCATCCGGCATTGCAAACGGCTGTCGCCAAGTACCTGGAAATGGATGTTCTGTCCTTTACGCGCATTAAAACCTGCAGTGGGATAGTCTACATACACCATAAATTCCTCATCCGGCACCAGCATATAATGGCGTGGCAGGATGCCAAAAGCATTGCCCGCGCCATACACCTCCTGACCTACGGTACCGGACTTTAACCAGCCATCCTGGAGGTCCTCCAGCGCAATCCATAGCTTGTTATCCAGTTCCCCCACCTTGGGCTTGTCTGCAAGCATCTCTTTGGGTAACATGGTTGGATAATAATACACCGCACGGTACACCAGGTAACGGATGTATTCTGCTGTTAAAATACGGATCGATGGCAGGACCGGTACGCCGTCCGCATGTTTCAGATAATCATGCAATGCGCAAAACACTTCCTGTTCTTCATATGCCGCGGTATAGGGCGCATCATTGAGCGGGTAAAGCGCAAAAAAAGTTGAAAAATGCTTCCCATGCCCATAATTGCAATCCCATAACTGCGTGTTCTGGAAGATGCTGGCCAGGCACATATTACTCAGATGCAGGTACAGCTCATTTTGCGTTATCTTATAAAGACGAAGCAATGCCGCTGCCGAAAATGCGGTATTGTTGGCCTGGTAGAAGACCTCAAATCCATACCCCTCCAATGTTTTGGCAGCCTGCTCCGCTTCCCTGAGGTATCGTTTTTCATCCGTAAGCTCCCAGGCCTGCAACATAACATGTGCATATAACCCGGCAACATCCTTTTCCCCACCTTTTCCCTCCGCTGTCTCCGCTTTGATCACCTCAAGGGTTTTCATGTTATAAAATACGGGCCAGTGATAGTTGAAATGATGGGCTACTTTGATTGCAAATTCCGCTGAGTCTGTGAAAAGCCGCGCGGCTTCTTTATCGCCTTTAAGCGCTAGCCGGGCCAGGTTTAACAGGGGATGATGCAGGTACCAGCTGTCCATTACATCGGGATGCTTCTGTTCTTCTTCCGCTTCCAGCTTATCCGCAGCCGCGGGAAGCCAGCGCCGGATAGTTCCCAGCTTTTCATCATAGAAGGTAGACAGGTTTTCCCTGATCGTCTTCATTACTTTCAGTTCGCTCTTATTCCATTCCACATAATCCAGTAATGGAAGCAGGATAGCCAGCTGCACCATGATCTCCGGCGGCGTTTTATAGTCCGATACATATGCATTGAAATACTGATGGCCGGCTACCTGTGACCAGCAGCCGGGACTATCGATCAGGTCATGAAGCCCCTTTGAAAGCACAACCGGCCAGTCCCGGTACAAGGTATCTGGTTTGGGCAACAGCAGGTAGAGCCGCCCCAGCAGCTCCAGGTATTGCCGTACCAGGGCAGGCTCCTCATCCGGGAACTGCGGATCAAAAGCCACCAGCGCATCGCAGATACAGACTTCTTTCCCCGCAGGCAAAGGTTTGTCTTTGGCGGGGGGCAATGCAAAACCCAGCTCCGGCCATTCACCACCCACCGTGCCGGCGCAGGAGGTCTGCGTTTGCTCGCAGTAGTCTGCCAGCGCCGTCAGGTTTTGGAGGTATAATATGCTGGCAGACCGCGGACGTGTCATCGTCATATACAGGAAGCCGGAACGTGTGCCCTGCTGACGGGCATGTATCTTGCCTGCCGTATATTCCGGGTTGTTGCTTTTACCGGTAGCCAATACATCACGCGGCCAGAACGATACCAGCAGATCCTTTGCCGGGGTAAGCGTAGTAGTATAACGGAGCACCGGTACCACCTGCTCCCGGTCAATAGTGACCGTGGCCACATAGGCGCCTATATCGCTGGATAGCTGCAGCTCAACGCCCTGCTCCAGCATATGACTGTCCGTTATTTTAAGGGAAGAACCGGGACTGTAGGCCGCACGGAACGCCATCCGCCCACCATTGGGCATTTCGGCAATGATCCATAGGGAATCAGCCGTGTGGGTAACCAGGAACGTAAAACCATCTACCGATTGCGCAAATAATGCTGGCGCTGAATGCGTTAATTCAGAACATGCCGACACTGCCCAGGGAGTTAGTGCGTTCATATCAAGGGATTTATTCATCTGCTACCACTCAGCAATATTTGTTCCGCATCGTTTACGGGCTTATTGTAATCCCCACTGTAGAGAATAGTACCTTTTTGGCCGGGTATATGCCAATCCTATAGTACAACTTGCCGCTGTTTTGCTACAGTATCCATGGATTTACCCTGAGTTGATCGGGCCGCTCCTGCAATTGGGGCGTTTTTTGTAAAGCTATCAGTATGGAATGCAAGTATCTGGTGGCAATAGGCTGTTCTGCCGGCGGGCTTCAGCCCTTAATAGCCTTTTTTGACCATACCCCGCTGGACTCAGCGGCCTATGTGATCCTGCAACACCTGCCTTACGACTACGAAAGCAAACTGAAGCAGATCCTTGCCCGGTATTCGGAAATGAAGATCGTTATACCGGAGAGCGGCATGCCCATCACGGCAAACTGGGTGTACACCCTGCCGGCCCGTATGTACCTGAACGTGTCCGGGGACAACATATCTCCGGTAGCACGTGATGAAAAGGCAGGCCGGAACTATGCATTTGACTGCTTTTTGAACTCCATCCCCGATAAGCCCGATCTGGATGTTATCGCTGTTGTACTGTCTGGTAACGGCGCTGACGGCAGCCAGGGTATTCATCGTGTAAAACAGACCGGAGGGCGCGTTTTAGCGCAGCTGCCGGAAAGCTGTGAGTTTCCGGCCATGCCAACAAATGCCATCCATACCGGTTTGGTGGATTTCGTAGCCCTGCCAAAGGATATACCGCGTATTATCCAGGAAGATGTAATACCTGCTTTTGAAGCGCTGCCTGAATAAGGAAACCCCCGGCTTCCCCCCTGCAGATTGGCACGTTCTTTAATGGGTTCATAATATGCTCATAATCATCTATTCCGGGAAATCGGCGCCGTTTCTATAAAAGAAGCGGAGAAAATGATAAAAAAGAGTCACTATGGTTAGTCTCTTAAATTTATTAGGCCAGGGCGAGCACCTCACGCCATTACAGATGTCCGTTCGCGCGGCGTTGATATTTTTTGTAGCGCTGGTACTGATACGGCTGGGCGGTTTACGCTTATTTGGTAAGAAAACCGCGCTCGACAGCATTGTCGTTATCATGCTGGGCGCAATACTGGCCAGGGCAGTAGTGGGCGCCTCTCCCCTGCTGGCTACCATTGCGGCCACCTTTGTTATGATCGTTATCTACCGGCTGCTGGCTTTTCTGTGCGTATACAGCGAGCGGCTGGAGCACCTGCTGAAAGGCCGCCATAAGGTATTGTACAAGGATGGGGAATTTATCTGGCATAATATGAAGGCAAATTCGATCAGCAAGGCCGATCTGCAGGAAAGCCTCCGGCTTGAAACAAAACAAACTGCTTTGCAGGAGGTTAAACTGGCTTATCTGGAGGTGAACGGCCGGATCAGTTTCCTGCTGAAAAGTAAGGAGGTTGAGGAGGGGAAATAGACCTTATTAACAAATTATGATAGGACACGCTGTTTTAGCTGGCACGGCCGGCGCCGGAGTGATGACCATCTATGTGTACTTACTGGCCTGGCTGGCCAACAGGAACTGGCAGGTGGTCCATATCCTTTCGGCAGTGCTCAGCCGCCGGCCGTTAACGGACAGGAAATTGTACCATACGCCGCTCGCCGTGGCCACCTTCCTGCATTTTTTTATAGGGGTCTTATTTGCAATAATTTACTGTAAGCTATTGGCTGCCGGCGTTACCGGCATCAATTTACATAGCGCTATTGTGTATGGTGTGCTGGCTGGTTTGCTGGCCATGCTGATCTGGTGGCTGACTTTCATTGTGCGCTACCAGCCCCCGGGCGTTCCCCGCTCCTCCTATCTCCTGGTTATTGGCAGCTCTCATGTCTTATTTAGCGTAGTTATGGTCCTGGTGATGGAGTGGTTAAGCTAGTGTTTATCCTGCTACCGGCGCCCTCAAAGAATTTACGAAATTTATAGCAAACAAAAAACAGGATCTTACCCTGTTTTAATGCACCCGGGCCCGTTAATTGCATAACTTAGCTAAGAGGTATTTCGTGTTGAGTGGTTTAATACCGAATTAATTTAATCAACTTTAGATCTGGTCGCGCTCCATTCGGGTTTCTTGCATTCATCCTCAAAATTTATGTTTATGAACAAGGTATTTGCAGCCTTCGAAGACTTTTTGGGCGGCGGAAAGTCTTATGATCCATCTGAGCAACCCTCATCTTCCCCCGTAACCGTTACCGCTTACTCCCAGCCAAACGTCCTGCAGACCAGGATGAAAGAGGAAAAAATGTCTCATGGTGGAACAGTGAAAGCAAATTTGTCGCCTGTACGGCTTGAAATGGATCATGGCCGCGTGGTCATGTATTTTTGTCCTATGAAAAAAGTGGAAATACTCGAGATCGTTGCAGAAGGAGATGGAAACACCATTCCGGCAGAAGCTAAAATAGAAGGTTTAAGCGTACCCTCCCATTTTAAGTCCGGGCTTTATGAACTGGAAAATGTGGAGCTCACTTCCAATGGTACTATACAAGTAAAAGCAACAGAAAAAACAACATGGAAGGTGATAGAAAAAGCCTTTGTTTACTGAAGAGCGAGGGCAATCTCCCTTTTTGATCAAGCCTATAAATTTTCCTATGGCAATAAAAAGCCCTCCGGCAAATTACCTGGAGGGCTTTTTATTTAATACGGACGTACCAGCCGCTATAAGACCACTGCTTTATTAGCGAATAACACTTCCCCGGTCTTGTTATCAATACCTTTTACGATATAAGTACCCGCCACCGGGATGCCGCTGGGGTCAACGAACGTATACCAGCGCCGGTTTAGCGCTGGCCGGATTTTGCAATTTTTCCATTGACGCCGTCCCAGGTGTAAGCAGCGCTTTTCTTCTCCGTGGTCTTCATGATATTTTCGCCGTTTTTATCCACTTTATCTGTTGCTTCTTCCGTGGTCATATTCCAGAGGATCATATCCGGTTTGCCATTTTTCTCATTGGGAAAAGTGAATGTTTCTGACTGATAAAACACGCCGGCATCCGCAATATTTACTTTACCAGGCAGGGGCAACAGATGGCCTGGATTGGTCCAGGCAAAATAGTAGTCATAGGTAGGAATACCGCATGCTTCACCGCTGAAACTAAGTACTACCACATTCTGTACATTACTAAGCCCCATACCGCTCATTACCTTTCCAAAACTGGAGTTAGCGCTTTCGTCATCCGGGGTTATAAAAGACGCTCTGGCCAGGATACCGCCCTGCTGTACCACCTTCAGGCCCACCATAAAACGCCGGATCGTATCTGTATTGGTACCTTCGAGGTGCAGGCTGTCTGCCCGGCGTTCGATGCCATATATGAATTTTGTATCTCCACGGCGTAACGGGGCGCAGCTTAAAAGCCCCTGCCATATATACCCGTTCTTCTGTTCCCCGTTTTTGGAATAATCTATTTTTAACCAGGGGCCGTTTATACCACGGATAGTCAGCGGTTTCGCTGTTATTGCTGTTATCCTCACATTATCGCCTGCAAACAACGTGTCGGCAGGCGCGCCCTTTATTCCCGGGCTGGCCCGCACAAAGGCGGTATCTGCAAATATGTACCGTTCTGTGGTATCGCCGGCATAGATCATCCAGCTTCGCATATCAGGGAAATTGGGTTGCTCCTGGGCATGTACAATGTTTACTGCAAGGGTAAATAGGAATAACAGTAGCTGTTTCATAAGGTAAAAATAGCAATACTTTTATTCCATACAGGTATCCCGCATGATTTTCCGGACCAGTTTATCCGCCTCTATATTAAAATTCCGCGCAGGGCCTTGCTTTTGGTGCGCCTTCACCTTAATAAACGTCAATTCGATCTGTGTGCTCAGGGCATATAATTCCCTTACCAGGTCTGCATTCCGTAGTTCCGTTCCTTTGCTGGTAATAAAGCCGGCAGCCGTCAGCTTCTCCTTTCGTGCCATCAATCCCGTTACATACTGGCTGTCTGAGAAGATCCGGATTGAGGTAAACGCCTTTTCCGCATGGCGGATGCCCGCTATCACCGCGTATAGCTCCATCCTGTTATGGGTGGTATCCGGCGTCGTTCCGGACAAAATGGTCTTTTCTCCGCCCGAAAGCAGGATAGCTACCCAGGCCCCCAGGCCGTTTTGGGTATTACAACTGCCATCCGTATATAGCTCCGCACTGTTTAACATATGGCAAAACTAATATGAATTTCCCCTAACCGGGGAATAACATTATTTTTGCGGTTTACCTGACAAATATGACTTTTGACGAATTAAACCTGAATAAACCTTTACTTGCGGCACTGAAGGACCTTAATTTCACCACGCCTACTACTATTCAAGGCAGGGTATTCTCCGTGGCTATGTCCGGACGGGACGTCTGCGGCATTGCCCAGACGGGTACCGGTAAAACCTTCGCGTACCTCCTGCCCTGTCTGCGTATGTGGGCTTTCTCCAAAGACAAGTTCCCACAGATCCTGGTGGTAGTGCCCACCCGGGAACTAGTCGCACAGGTAGTGGAATCCGTTAAGCAGCTTACCCCTTACATGAGCATTGAGGTAGCAGGCTTCTATGGCGGCACTAATATGAACCCGCAGATGGAGACAGCCAAAGGCAAACTGGATCTGGTGGTAGCCACCCCGGGCAGACTGGTGGATCTTGTGCTTAGCGGCGCACTAAAACTGAAATCCATCCGGCAGCTGGTGATAGATGAAATGGACGAAATGCTGAACCTTGGCTTCCGTACACAAATAAAGAACATCCTGGACTTATTGCCCGCCAAGCGCCAGAACCTTCTTTTCTCCGCCACCATTACGCCGGAGGTGGAAGAGCTGATGGCTATTTTCTTTAATAATCCCGTTACCATCGAGGCCGCCCCGGCTGGCACCCCTTTGACGAATATCAGTCAACATGCCTACCTGGTACCCAATTTCTACACAAAAGTAAACCTGCTCGAATTATTGATCCGCGAGCAAACAGATATGACCAAAGTGCTGGTATTTGCATCTACTAAAAAACTGGCGGATGAGTTATACGAGCCGCTGGCAGCAGCATTCCCGGATACCATCGGCGTTATTCATTCCAATAAGGACCAGAACTTCCGGTTTAACGCCGTAAAACAGTTCCAGGAAGGTAAATACCGGGTGTTGATCGCCACGGACATCATTGCACGTGGCCTGGATATTTCTGAGGTAACCCATGTGATCAATTTCGATATGCCGGAGATCCGGGAAAGTTATATCCACCGTATTGGCCGTACGGGCCGGTTTGACAAAAAGGGCATTGCGCTTAGCTTCATTACAGCAAAAGAACAGGCCCAGCGCGAAGCCGTGGAAGCATTGATGAACTATCAGATCCCGGAGCTGCCCTTGCCAGCGCACCTGGAGATCTCATCCAGACTCACGGATGAAGAAGATCCCGTCTTTATTGTTCCCAACATCGTACTAAAACAGCCCAAGCGCGAAAATGTGGGCGCCGCCTTCCATGAAAAATCAGCGAAGAACAAAAAAGTGAATGTAAAGATCAGTCATGCTGATAAGATGAAGGCTAAATATGGTAAGCCTAAAACACGCGGCGCTAAGACAAAGCGGAAAAAGTAAGATCCCGCATCACTACTGCCCTATCCATTGCTTGCGCCAGGCGGGGTATTTATCCAATACCTTCTGCGGCGCATAGGTATACCAGGCATAACCGTCGCGCCGCTCCCGCGCTACCTCTGCCAGGGAATACACGATCTTACTATCCCGGTTACAGAAAATGGGGCGATGCGTTTTTAGTTCATAATAACGCGTCCATATGGGAGGGGCTGCAGTATCCGTTACCACTACCCTATCTGTTGTTGAGATCCTGAACGGCGTTACCATCCGTTCAGCAGGAATGGTTTGTATACGGGTATCCAGGATCTCGGATTCTTTAAACCAGTTTACCGCATTCTGAACGGCTGTTTTCACCTCATTGGAGGGGTGTTGTATGCTCATCAAAAAAAGTACGATCCCTGCGCTTTCACCGTTGCAGATCGCTGCTGGTTCAAACTTCCGCGCCCACACCGGCTGCAGGGTCTGCTCATCATACTGCTGGCACCAGGCCGTTGGTTTGCCCGTATCGTCTATCTGCATTTTTACGATACAGGGAATCGCTCTATTAAAGGCTGCTACCAATTGTGTGCGTTGTTTTTCGTCAAGAAAAGCGTATTGCGGTTTGCCATCTGCGATATCTTTAAGCAACTCCATAATGCCCCCAAAAGCGCCATCATTAAAGGTGATATGACTGCTGTATTTGCCTTTCTCCAGCGGATAATACTGTGGCCAGCCACCATTCTCATATTGTGCCTGCAGGATAAAATCCAGGCCTTTTATGGCAGCTTCCTTATATTTAGCGGCGCCGGTAACCGTGTACACGCTTGCCAGCACGGTTATATGCGTATAGGTAGTGCCATTATCAAAAGTAGTATTATCAACATCTTTTTTTGCAAGCACGCTATCCTTTTGTGCATCCGTAAGAATAGCAAAAACATCATAGTTCTTAGGCCAGCCGCCATTGGCTTTTTGAAAAAGGAGGATATTGTCTGCGATCTTTACTATCTCTGTTGGCTTATATCTTGGCCTGCCCGGCAAAGCATTTATCATGTTGCTCTTATCGGCAATACTATACCAATGACCTGCGGCATCCGCAAAAGGCCGGGGATCAACACTGGTATATGACAGATCGTTGTTCTTTACCTGGCCAAACGATAGCTGCGCTATCATTATTGCCATGATCAGCATATAAAGACGGTATACAGTTTTCATACGGGCTTAATTAAAATCGATACACAGTTAGGCTAATGTAGGAATTTGAAGCGCTGTTGACCGATCAAATTACGCAAACGTTCCCGGTTGTTAAGGCCACTTGCCGTAACACATGAAAACAAAAAGACCATAATTTCCTATATTGGGAGATAAACGAAACTCGGTTTCCCATACAGGCAATAACCTATGTATACTATCTTAAAAAAGATGATCGTTTGCGCCGCGGCGGCGGTTGCTCTTTCTTATAGTCCGGGCGCCTGCCAGGCGCAATCCCGGCCCAATATCATCATCATTTATACGGATGATGTTGGCTATGGGGATGTAGGATGCTATGGCGCTACCGGCGTAAAAACGCCCAATATCGACGCCCTTGCGGCCCAGGGGCTACGGTTTACGGATGCGCACTGTACCGCCGCCACCTGCACGCCTTCGCGCGTGTCGTTATTGACCGGCAGTTATGCGTTCCGCAATAAAGCAGCGATATTACCCGGCGACGCGCCCTTGCTCATCCGGCCTGGCACGCCAACGCTCCCGGGCATGTTACAGAAAGAAGGTTATAAAACCGCGGTCGTTGGCAAATGGCATCTTGGCCTGGGATCAGGAAACATTAACTGGAACGGGGACATCAGCCCCGGTCCCCTGGAAATAGGATTTGATTACAGCTATCTGTTACCCGCAACAGCAGACCGCGTGCCTACCGTTTACATTGAAGACCACAGGATGGTCAATGCAGACGCCACAGACCCTTTAGCCGTTTCTTATGAAAAAAAGATCGGTAACGAACCAACCGGGCTTGAACAGCCCGGCCTCTTAAGGATGAAAGCGGATACCCAGCACAGTAATACTATCGTAAACGGTATCAGCCGTATCGGCTACCAAACCGGTGGCAAAAAAGCCTGGTGGAAAGACGAGGATTTTGCCATGATCTTTACGGCAAAGGCAAAACAGTTTATCAATACCAACAAGGACCGGCCCTTCTTCCTCTATTTTTCGCTGACTGATATCCATGTGCCACGCTCCCCCAACCCGGCATTCGTAGGCAAAACGGCCATGGGGCCACGCGGTGACGCCATCGTTGAGATGGATTGGTGCGTGGGTGAGATCATGAAAGAAATTCAACAGCTGGGAATCTCAAAAAATACATTGATCATTTTCTCCAGTGACAATGGCCCTGTTTTAAACGATGGATACGAAGATCTGGCCGTTGAAAAGCTAGGCAGTCATAAACCTGCGGGGCCATTCAGAGGCGGCAAATACAGCGCATTTGAAGGCGGTACGCGCGTGCCCGTTATCGTATCCTGGCCGGGCGCCATTAAACCTGGGGCAAGCGAGGCGATGGTTAGCCAGGTGGATTGGTACGCCTCCTTTGCCAGACTGGTGCATCATGAGCTGGCTGGCAACGAAGCCCCTGATAGTTTTGATATGCTGGCTGCTCTCCTCGGTACCTCCAATAAAGGACGGGACACTATGCTCGAAGAATCAGGTACGCTGGCCATACGCGCAAAAGAGTGGAAGTATATCAGGCCAATAGCACAGAAAGGACCATTATGGATGAAGAACAAAAAGATAGAAACAGGCTTTATGCATGTTGATCAGCTATACAATCTGCAAAGCGATAAAGGAGAGCAACGGAATATTGCCAATGAGCACCAGGAGATAACAGATGCATTGAAACAGCAGCTGAAAAAAGCGAAGCAACGCCCAACAAGGCCCGGCTGGACCGGGCAGGGGAAATAGATTTCCATTTCCCCTGAGTCGCCAAATGATCTTATATTAGCTGTTATGATCGATCTATCTTCTGCTGAGAAAAACATTCACTATGTCACGAACTTCCAGGACCTCGTCTCTACGCCGTTCAGTGGCGAAATGAATGCAATTTGCTGGGCCCGTGAGCTAACAGGTGATTTTTCTGAGATTGTCAGAAAGGTAGCGCTAAGCGGAAACATAACGACAATTGACCAGGAGGATCTTCTTGCTCTTCAGCTAAGTGAACAAGGGCAACTTGCCCGTGAAATCCTTCTAAATGACTGGAAAGCTTTGCATGCATATGGCGCATCGCCAACCCTTAATGTGATCAGCCACTATGACCGCGATGACAGCTACGGGTTTTTTCCAACCGATGTTTATTCATTTCATGTAGATCGCTCTCCTATCCCCACCAATACCTTTTTATGCACCTACTATGGCGAGTGCAGTGACATATTGCCAAATTCACAAGCCCAAAAGAAAGTACTTATTCCGGAAATACGCGATGAGCTTAGAAAACTATACCACGGGCCAGATAACGGTTTTGAATCATTCTTAAGTGAACATTTCTTTGATCTGCATTATCAGGCTACACCTCATGCACGGCCAATAAACTTAGGCCCCGGTAACCTATGGAGGTTAGCAGTTGATCATCCGGGAAGCAAGGTTCTTCCATGTATTCACCGTGCACCAAAAGAAAAACCCGGACAGCGCAGGTTATTGATGATCTGCTAAACAATCAAGACGGTTTTTACAACAGAATGTCCCTTTTGTCCATTTTCCGCGCTTCTTATATGGGCTAATTTTATAGGTAAAATAGCAATAGTAGAAAGCTATTCAGCTATTCCCAATTTAATGTCCGAGAGTATATTTGATTCCTTTGAGAGTTATATCAGAGCCCATAACTTATTTTCCGATAGGGAGATTGCAATTATTAAGTCATTGGCAATACCAAACCAACTTAAAAAGAAGCAATACTTATTACGGGAAGGAAGTGTATGCAGGTTTCACACATTCGTATGTAGCGGATGTCTGCGATCATACCGGATCGACAACAAAGGCAACGAACATATCTTTAGCCTTTCGCCGGCCAATCATTGGGTAAGCGATCGTGTGAGTATTGTAACCGGCGCGCCTTCAAAGGAATTTATCGATGCGTTGGAAGATAGTGCTGTTATGCAGTTTTCGACAGATAGCTTTAAAACACTGCTGAAAGACATCCCCGGTTTCGATACCTTAAACACTAAAATTATCATTGATGAATGTAGTACAACCAGGGATAGGATCTATATGATGCTCAGTCATCAGGCAGAAGAAAGATACCGGCAATTTATCCGGTGTTTTCCGCAATTACATCACCGCCTTCCAATGTCTATGATCGCATCTTATCTTGGGATAACAAGGGAAACATTAGCCAGGATACGCAGCAGCATGATCGATCTATAACAATTATGAATTCGTATCCGCCCGCAGTGATTTACGATATAACTCGGGAGACATAGTGGTCTGTGCCTTAAAGAAACGGCTGAAATAGGCTACATCCTGAAATCCAAGATCAAAGGCGATTTGTTTTATTGGTTTGTCACTCAAATACAATTCATGCTTAGCCTGTGTTATTATGCGCTCTGAGATCATATCGCCAACGGTCTTTCCCAGATGCTGCTTGGCGGTACGGTTCAGCGTTTTTACAGAAACGTTCAATAATTTTGCATAGTCCGCCGGCCGGTGCTTGCGCTGATAGTGCTGCTCCACGGCATTGACCAGCTCCCGGACAGCGTAATGAACTTCTGAGAGTGCTTCAGAATGAACTACGCCTCTTTCCATCTTTATCCGTGAGGCATAGATCATAAATATTTTCACCCAGGATATCGCAATATCATAGCGGCCCAGGCCGTCGCTGTTGAGCTCTGAAAGAAGATGATCCAGCGGGTCCAGGAGTTGATCCATTTCCTCTTTACTGATTTTTATCAGGGGGATCTCACCGGTACTCTTAAACAGCACCTGCTTGCTTGTCAACTCCATATCATATTTGTGATTCCAGAAGAAATCCGGATGGAACCGGAGTAATATTCCATCAAGTGGCCCCTCTCCCTCTATTTGAAAAGGCTGGTAAATTGGAAATCTGATTAAGCAATTTTCAGAGAAATCATACCTGGCGGCATCAAAGCATACCCGGCCTTTCCCTTTTCTGATCAGGATTATTTTATAACAGTTAAAGCTTTTTATGCTTTTAAAATATTCGTCATCGTTAAGCTGTATCAGCTTAAACGCTAAAATATTGGTTTGGGGATTTACTAATTCTATTTTTAAGTCTTTATTCATCATCCAACAATTTTATTTCAATGCCATTTACGTGACAATGATATAAACACAGATAAGTTCAAAGGTTTTACAGACGCACTGAAAGAAGAATTTTCTCAATACCGTAACTAAGTGCTGTATTATACTACAGAGCCGCAGTTGTTATAAATATGCCATTGGGGAAGGTGGTAGACCCGGAAGAACATTAGCACTACCAATACAGAAATGAAATGGAGTATGCCCAGCCCAAACTGAGTGTACATACTCCATCGTTTCTTAACTCATTCAATGAAAATAATAACGATGATCGACGGGTGGTATACCCTTCAACGTCCGGACTTTTAAGGGCGGACGCGGAGGATCGTCTTTCCGCTGACCTGGGCGGAATTGTACGTCGCAACGGCGTCCCTGAGAGAAGATATATTGCCGGTGTTCGTCCGCAGGCGCCCCTCGCGGAATCGTTGTACAACCTCATTTAATTGGTTGGGATCTGCAACAACAACAAAGTCGATTACCGATCCGTTAGCAGGCCGGCCATCGATCGGGCCCGCGATCGTCACCAGCGTTCCTCCTGGTTTGATAAGGCCTGTGGATTGGTTGGCAATATCCCCACCGAAGATATCGAACACCAGGTCGACGTTGCCTACGTCCTGCAGCTTGTCCTTTTCAAGATCAACATACTCCTGCGCACCAAAATCAAGCGCTGCCTGGCGGCCGCTTGCACGCCCCGTGCCAATGACATAAGCACCAGCTGCACGTGCGAGCTGAGCCGCCATTGAACCTACCACACCAGCTGCACCGTGTACAAGAACTGTCTGCCCTGCGCGGAGACGGCCATGGTCGAATAATCCCTGCCATGCGGTCAGACCAGGCATTACGAGGGCTGCACCATCCGTAAAGTCAACATCAGCCGGCAGCGGCGCCAGGTTACGTGCCTCTACGGCTACATACTCCGCCAGCGTGCCATCGCGGTACCAGTCCGTTAGACCAAATACGCGCTGTCCTACGGACAGGCCCGTCGTTCCATAGCCAATGGCGGTGACAATGCCAGCCAGCTCATGACCGGGGATCGATGGCGTCCTGTCTCTGCCGGCGCGATCGGTCCAGGTAGAGGGCCAGGACAGCTCATCCCCTGTCATTGCCGATGCATGCACCTCAACGATAACATCGTTTATCGCTACTTCCGGTTCCGGCCGCTCCACAAGCTGCATTCCGGGCCTTCCCGCAGCTTGATCTGTTACTACTATTGCTTGCATACTACACCTCCTTTTTTGTTCGTCAGCAAACATTCACTTGAGCAAGTGTTGTTGCTGTACATGGTTGTTTTCAACATGATTTTAACATTTAAGTAGTACAATGGTCTTATTAATCTGGTGTAAAATTAAAACGCAACTTGGCCCACCTAATAGGCCAATTTCAAAATATCAAGGGGTCCAGTTAATACATCAGGCGGGCTGCCGCACCGCGGTCCCCTGATTGTTGTCAATGATATACCGCCAGAACCCATCCGCCCCGCGGCGCGCAATATCACATGCCGATCCTCCAAGACGTACATCCTGGCCATCAGGGCCTTTGCCTTCAATCGACCAGTCCAAAACAATCTGTGCGGTATCGCCGGCAACGAACAGATGGCGCACATTGGTCTTCAGCGGCAGGCCAAGTTTGATATCACGCCCGATTATGGCAGCGATCTCTGCGTGATCGGTAATGGTGCGCCCGTCATTGGCGATGAACACCGCATCCGGGGCATACATGGCCATTTGATTGCGGACGTCGCCGGAGTGGAACCGGCTAACCAGTGACGGGATAATGTCTTCGGGTTTAGTAGGAAGTGGAAAAGAGTCGGGCATCTGTTTAGTGTCTGATTTCATCTGTTTAATTTTTAGCGTTATATAAAGTAATCTATCGCCAGTTGCTTTGCAAAGGACGCATGGAGATTTCTCTTTTTATTTGATATATGTCACACAAAGACCAGAAAAATTTTCCCCACCGGGTGCGCCCATTCTCCCCCTCCGCTTCCATTGGCCTTACGATAGATTACAATGTTATTCTGTGATATATGTCACTTTAAATGATTTCGCCATTTTCCAATTTTGTTAAAAGAAGACAAACAATCAAACCTGTTTAATCAATAGCATACTTTTTATGAATGAGTTTGTAGTGTCCACTGAGCAAAATATCTCAGACAGTAATAAAAGGATCTTTGGCGAACTAAAGGGGCTGTTTGGCATAGTCCCCAATATCTTTGCCGCCTTTGCAAGCAGCGAGAATGGCCTTGAGAACTATTTCAACTACCTGACACAAAAGAGCTCGCTCAGCGACCGTGAGCGCGAAACGGTGAACCTGATAGTTAGCCAGGTGAACCAATGCCCCTATTGCCTGAGTTTTCACACTATTATCGCCGGCCGCATTGGTTTTACGAATGATCAGATCCTGGACATCCGCTCGAATAATATCAGCTTTGACAGGAGGCTAAAAGCCATAGCTGCATTGGCGCATAACATAACGATCACCAAAGGGCAAATAGTAGGCGATATCCTAGAAGAATTTTATGAAGCCGGATATGACCAGGGGCACCTGGTGGATGTGGTACTGGCTGTTGGTAATATCTGGACACTGAACCTATTGTATGCGATAACCAATGTACCCATCGATTGGCCTAAGGTGAATGTAATAATCAATAAACCGTTCTAAAATCGAATAATATGATCCGCAGAAAGCAAACCGTGCGTCTCTTCCCGAAAGATATTACCGGGGACCTGGTAAAAGACCGCCAGGAGGTCATCATCAACTGGAGGGCAGGCCAGATGGTGTTGGATGAGCCATCCTTTAACGGTGGTAAAGACATGGGCCCGGACCCGTTTACAACGGTACTGTCAGGATTGATCGGGTGTACACTGACCACTCTACGTATGTATATCAAGAGAAAAGAATGGGATATCACGGACATTCATTGTTCGATAAACATGCTGCAAGAGGCGGAGCCTTTCAAAACATCCATCTTCAGAACAATTACGTTTGGCCAACCGGTCACGGATGAACAAAAGGAAAGGCTGCTCTGGGTAGCAAAAAACTGCCCGGTTGCTAAATTGTTACAAGGTGAAATTGTAATAGACACTCACCTATCCGACGATAAAGCAGCACCTGCAGGCACAGGTAACTACCCGCCATTGGATGCAACATCTACACAGACGCCGGACAACCACACTTCGCAACTATAAGAACAAAGAAAGATCACGCTATTTAACGTATGCTAACAATAGACGTAGATAAATACAGACAAAAAGAGAACAGTGAATTTTATCTGGACATTATCCAGGGGCTGACACAGGTCCCCAAAACGCTACCATCAAAGTACTTTTACGACAAAGAAGGGGATGGCATTTTTCAATCAATCATGAGCTCTCCGGATTATTATCTTACCAGATGTGAAATGGAGATCTTCACGTGTCAGGCCCCCCAAATAGTTGACAGCTTAATATCTAAAAATTTAGATTTTGAATTGATTGAATTAGGACCTGGCAATTGCGTGAAATCAATTCATCTGTTACGGGCCCTGATCACTGCAAATGCGTCTTTTAATTATGTGCCTATCGACATATCTGAAAATGTGATCAGTGAGCTACAATCATTTCTACCCGATAATATTCCGGATCTGCGATTTGATGGATTGGTTGGCGATTACTTTGACTCACTGACATCTTATTCCTTATTACCCACAAAGCGGAAGGTTGTAATGTGTTTGGGAGGCAATATAGGCAACATGACGGTGGCGGAAAGCAATCAATTCTGCAAAAAGCTGCGTAGTTATCTACACCCCGGTGATCAATGTATCATCGGATTCGATCTGGTCAAACATCCTGCTATTATCAAGCGGGCCTACGATGACGGGGACGGGTTTACCAGTGAATTCAATCTAAACCTGTTAAGGAGAATTAACCGGGAATTAGGCGCCGATTTCAAGATTGACCAGTTTGAACATTATTGCAGCTATGATCCGCTGACAGGGGCCGCGAACAGCTATCTTGTTTGTTTAAGTGATATGGTGGTGCATCTACCTGGTGCAAGCATTCTTTTTGAGAAAGATGAATGCATATGGACTGAAATATCACAGAAATATTCAAAAGCGCAGATCCGCCAAATGGCAGGTAATAATGGTTTTATCCATACTGCAGAGTTTTTAGACGCCAGATCATGGTTTATGGATGCAATTTGGACAGCCGTTTAAACAATTATTCACAATATAAAAAAACAGACAATGAAAGAAACGCTTCAGGAATTATCAAACGACAAGAATGAAATGATAACAGTTGGCCAGATCATTGAGGCTGCAGAAAAGTATTTCGCGCCGCACGTCAAAACCATCGATTTTGATGGTTCTATAACAGAGGGAAAGCACGCAACTATGAAGAAATTACAGGACTTTGTAGGCGCCATTCAAACTGTGAATGAAATTACGCTGCACCGGTCTGCATCCTATGATAACGCCTCTTTTTCTGAATACATTTTTAGTTTCGAAATGAAGGACGGAAGCAATATACATTGGCATGAGATAATCCGCTCAATATGGGAAAATGGCCAGATCGTAAAAGAGCAATACTTCAGGGGATAGTAAATGACCATACAGATGGAGAAAATTGAAATACATGAAGGTGAAAAAGGGATTTCCTTTTTTTCGTTAATGGTGGATGGCCAGGAAGTCGGCAGGATGATGGTCGAAATTACTCCTGGTATATTAAACGCAGGAAATACAGGTGTTAGCCTTACGCAACGCAAAAAAGGATACGGAAGAAAATTAATAAGTGCAGTGGTTGATTATGCACGCGTGAACAATTTGAAGATAGTACCACACTGCGGATTTGTGTCCATGATGTTTAACAAATATCCTGAGATGTATGGAGATGTCCGGGCTAAGAGGTAAGTGAGGCTGCCGGTTTTCCGGATATTTTTATGATAAGATCTATTCTCCTGGATCCTCCAGCGCGATGCTGGAGGATTTTTCTTTTCGGGATGCCCTAGCCAGCAGCCAATGCAGACGGGTGTTACTCCGCAATGATCACCTTTACACCATGTTCTTTCAGCGTTTTCACGGCGTCTGCAGATACCAGGCTATCTGTAATAATATAATCCACCTGTTCCAGGCTGCAGATACGGCCTATACCGCGGCGGTTGAATTTGGAACTGTCGGCCATGATCACCACGGTTTGCGCAAGGTTGATCATTTTCATATTCAGGCTGGCCTCTGCAAGGTTGGTAATAGAAAGCCCGAATTCCATATCTATACCGTCTACCCCTATGAATAACACCCCGCATGAAATATCGTCCAGCAAGCGCTCTGCGAAAGAGCCCGCGGCGGAGGAAGACGTTTGGTGAATAAGGCCCCCTATCTGCAAAACATCTACAAACGGACGGTTACACAGCTCCAGCGCCACTTTCAGGGCCGGTGTGATCACGGTCAGGTGTTTGGTCGGATGCAGGTAGCGGGTTAGCTCAAAGGCGGTGGTGCCCGAGCCAATAATGATAGAATCATTCATACCGATCAGCGCTTCCGCTGCTTTGGCGATCTTTTTCTTTTCTTCGGTTTTGATAAACTCCTTTTCGTTGATGGGCCGCTCTGCCGTATAGGGGTTTTGTGTGGACCCGCCACCCTTGGTCCGGTACAACAGCTTTTTCTCTTCCAGTAGCTTAAGATCTTTCCGGATAGTAACACCGGACACCTGTAGTGCATCACTTAGTTCCTGGATATCCACTTTCCCGTTTTCCTGTAATTTCTGCAGAATAAGCTGATGCCGGTCTGTAATATTCATGAAAGGTTGAATTTTTCTTCTTTATGTTTAAATTTCTTTCACCAAATATAAAATTATTAATCAAATCTCCCCATTCTCTCCTGGATGAAACAGCCAGCAGAATAGCTTCCCTTCTGTAACAATGTTAAAGAAGACCCAATTTAATAAAGTTAAAAAACATTTAAAAAAATTAAATAGTTTACTTACATTTGCTTTAATTCAGTTAAATTATGTTTAATTTGGTGTAACGACGCTGCGCAACCGTATGTTCACAATAAACAATTTCATGTTATAGAAAAAAAGGGTCAACCAAAACAAACATTCCAGTTATGAATCACTTAAGCTGCACTGTTATGTACAGACTGTACATACTCTGTTTCCTGCTGCTTGCATGGCCGTCTGCATTATCCGGCCAAACAACCCGCAATGTACAAGGCCTGGTTACCAATGACAAAGGAGAAATACTCATTGGCGTGAATGTAAGGGTTAAAGGCAGTAATACCGGCGTTACCACCAACACAGAAGGCCGCTACCAGTTGGCGGTACCGGGTAGTGGATCCATCCTCGTCTTTTCTTTTGTGGGTTACACACCACAGGAATTGCCTGTTGGCAACCGCAATACCATCGATCTTCAACTCACCCCTTCCGCTAAACAATTGCAGGACCTTGTAGTGGTGGGTTATGGTACACAAAAGAAAATAAACCTCACCGGCGCAGTGGACCAGGTAGGCAGCGAGGTATTTCAAAACAGGCCACTCACCAACGTCACCCGTGGTTTGCAGGGCGTTATCCCTAACCTCAACATCCGCATGACAGATGGTAAGCCCACCCGCAGCGCCACCTATAATGTACGCGGAACCACCTCCATTGGCGCAGGCGGCAGCGCCCTGGTGCTCATTGATGGCGTACCAGGTGAGCCATCCCTGCTCAATCCCAACGACATAGAGAGCGTAACGGTATTGAAAGACGCCGCCGCGGCTGCTATCTATGGATCCAGGGGATCGTTCGGGGTTATCCTGATCACCACTAAGAGCCCGGCTAAAGACAGAACCACGCTCAACTACTCCAGCAATTATTCCATCAACGAACGCACCATCAAACCCAAAATGGTGACAAACGGTTACCAATGGGCTAAAAACTTCGACGACGCGTTCACTTCCTGGAACGATTATGCCTCCCATCCACAAAAAGCGAACTCTGTATTTCCGTTCTCATTAGACTATCTCGATGAACTGAAACGCAGGAACGATGACCCTTCCCTGCCTAAAACAGACATCAATCCCACTACGGGTGAATATGTTTACTACGGCAACACCGACTGGCTGAAGGAGCTATATGCAGATAACACGCCATCTATGGAACATAATCTCAGCCTTTCCGGCAGCGCCAAAAACGTAAGCTATTACCTCTCTGGCCGCTATATGTCGCAGGATGGCATCTTCCGTTATAATCCTGATGACTTTAAGACCTATAACCTGCGGGCGCGCGGCTCAGTCCAGGCGCTATCCTGGCTGAAGGTGGAAAATGACCTTAACTATACGCAAACCAGCTATTTTTACCCGATCCTAAACCATCCCAGCAATACGCCGGTATGGAGACGGATCTCCGATGAAGCCTTTCCTATTGCCATGCTCCGCAACCCGGATGGCACCCTTACCGAAAATGCCTCTATTGTATTCGGCAGCTTTATTTCCGGCAATAACCAATCAGAATTAAGCCGCGTGCAGATCCGCAACACATCCCGCTTTACCGCCACCTTCTTTAAAAACAAAGTACATGTAAACGGTGACCTGACCTTCTGGCGGCTGAACGATGTGGAAACACGCATATACACGCCTGTGCCCTACAGCAAAAAACCTGATGTGAGACTGGAACGCGGCGAAAGTAAGATGAACGAAAACGATGATAAAACCAATTACCTCGCGGCCAACTTTTACGCCGATTACGAACATACTTACCGCAAACATTACTTTAAGGTAATGGCAGGGTATAACTATGAAAACTCTCTGCTGAAAAGCAGGTACATCCAGCGGGATGGTATTATCAACAACGAACTGCCTGATTTTTCCCTTACCAACGGACTTAATTTTACGATGAGAGGCGGCGGCAACGAATGGCGCACGCTGGGCGGCTTCTTCCGCATCAACTACAACTTTGATGAACGCTACCTGCTGGAAGTGAACGGCCGGTATGATGGCACTTCCAAATTTCCGCAAACGCAGCAATGGGGCTTCTTCCCTTCCGCCTCCGCCGGATGGAGGGTATCAAAAGAAAAGTTCTGGAAGATCCCTTACAAAGCGATATCTGATATGAAGCTGAGAGCTTCCTATGGCACCCTGGGAAATGGTAACATCTCTCCTTACCAGTTCCTGGAAACCATGAGCGTAACACAAATGCCCCGTATCCTGAACGGCATCCGGCCAGACTATACCCAGCAACCGAATGTAATTCCGAATGGCCTTACCTGGGAAAAAGCCACGACGCTGAATTTGGGGACCGATCTCGCTTTACTCAACAACCGGCTCACCATTACCGCCGACTGGTACACCCGCAAAACAAAAGACATGTTTACCGATGGATTGCCACTCCCCGGCGTATTTGGCGCTACCGAGCCCAAAGGCAACTACGCGGACCTGAAAACAACAGGATGGGAGCTTTCTATCGGGTGGAGGAATAAAACCGGCGGCAAAAAGCCATTCAGCTACGACGTCCGTTTGGTACTGTCAGATAATAAAAGTGTGATCACCCGCTTCAATAATCCGCTGGGGCTCATCAACACCTACTATGAAGGCATGCAGATCGGCGACATCTGGGGATTTGTGAACGATGGATATTTCAGGGATCAGCACGAAATAGATACCCGCGGCATTGACCAGAGTTTTATCCGCGTATCTGCCGCCAACAAAATACTCCCGGGCGATATCAAGTTCAAGGATCTTAACAACGATAGAATAATCAATGAAGGCGCCGGGTCGCTCTCCGATCCGGGCGATAAGACCGTGATCGGTAACAGCTCTCCGCGGTATATGTATGGTTTTACCGGCAACATGGACTGGAATAATATTTTCGTTTCCTTTTTCTTCCAGGGCATTGGCAAAAGGGATTTCTGGCCAGGGGCCGATAACTCACTGTTCTGGGGCCCCTATAACCGGCCCTATAGCTGGCAGCCGGTAGACGTGATGAACAAGGTATGGTCTGAAGAAAACCCGGACGCCTACTTCCCGCGTATGCGCGGTTATACTGCCCTTAACTCCCGCGCTGAGCTACAGGTAACACAATCCAGATATCTGCAGAATGCCGCTTACCTGCGCCTCAAAAATATTACGCTGGGTTACAACCTGCCGGCGTCGCTGGTGAACAAGGCAGGCATGGCCAATGCACGCATTTATGTAACCGGGCAAAACTTATGGACCTGGAGCCCGATGTATAAGTATGTGAAAACGATGGACCCGGAAGTAATTGAAGGCTCAGATCCTGAGCTCAATGACGGCGCGGGGAACGGGATGAGCTATCCCATGCTGAAAACCTACACTATAGGGATCAATGTAACATTCAAATAAAATGATCATGAAATATATTCTCTTCCTGGTTGCCGGTATGATGATCATGAGTGCATGTAACCGTGATCTTGATCTGAAACCATTTGATAAGCTGTCGCCCGGAAATGCCTTTAATACAGAAAAGGACCTGCAGCTGTACGCTAATTCCTTTTACCTGGATCTGCCGGACGGGAGCGACATTGTACGTGGTGACGCCATGAGTGATTACCTGGTGGGCAGAACCCCGTCCAATTATATCTATGGCGCCTTTGGCCCCACAGAAGCCACTGGCTGGACGTGGAGCGCATTGCGCAAGATCAACTACTTCCTGGAACATGCCGGTAACGCAAACATTACCACTGAGGCAAAGGAACATTACATGGGTCTTGCCCGTTTTTTCCGCGCCTGGTTTTATTTCGATAAAGTAAAGCAGTTCGGGGATGTGCCCTGGTATGATAAAAGCCTGGCAGCGGATGACCCCGATCTTTATAAAGGCCGGAATCCCCGCACGCTGGTAATGGACAACGTGCTCGCCGACCTCGACTACGCGTGCAGCCATATCCGTAATACAAAGGATAACGGCGCATCCCAGATCACCCGGTGGGTAGCGCTGGCATTTAAATCGAGGGTGTGCCTGTTTGAAGGAACTATCCGTAAATACCATCCTGCACTGAATCTCGCCGGCACTTCCAACGACTGGCTCGATAAAGCCGCTGATGCCGCCAAACAGGTGATGGACGGGAAACAGTATAAGCTCCTTACCGCCGGCGCCACCGATCAGAATTACCGCAATCTCTTCATCAATGAAACACCCAACAGTACAGAAGTGCTGCTGGCGGCGGTAAATAACAAAAGCCTGCGCGTATTCAACGACGCCAACTGGTATTGGACCAGCGCCACCTACGGCGGCCGTTACAGCTTCATCAAAACTTTCATCAACACCTACCTGAACACGGATGGCACTCCTTTTACCGCGCAGGCAGGTTTTGATAATATCCCATTTGCACAGGAAGTGAAAGATCGCGATCTGCGCCTGAAACAGAGTATCCGCATGGGTAACTATACACGCGATGGCGCTATAGCCCCGCCTGACTTTACATATACCTATACGGGGTATATGCCCATCAAACTGACGGTAGACGCAAAAGCCACCGATGGCGTAGCCGAAAACTTTAACTCCCTTCCACTGATAAGATATGCCGAAGTGTTGCTCAATTATGCAGAAGCGAAAGCGGAGCGGGGCAATTTTACGCCGGAAGACTGGGATCTCACCATTGCACCGCTGCGGCAGCGGGCGGGCATTACCACTGCCAGTTTACCGGTAACCGCGGACTCCTATCTTCAGCAACATTATTTTCCCGGTATAAATGATCCTGTACTGCTGGAAATACGCCGGGAGAGAGGTATTGAGCTGGCATTGGAAGGCTTCCGTTATGACGATCTGAAACGCTGGCATCTCGGCAACCTCCTTACCATGCCCTACGATGGCATGTATGTACCTGCGCTGAATACACTGATGGACCTGAATGAAGATGGTAAAATGGATGTATGTTTTGTAGAAAAGATCCCGGCAACGAAAGTACCCGGTGTATATTATTTCCTGGTAGACAACGTACAGTTTAAGCTGAGCAACGGCGCCAGCGGTAAGCTACAGCTATTCGACAACCTGCCGCGTAAGTACGAAGACCGCAAATACTTCTATCCTATTCCATATAACGAGATCATCTTAAATGGAAATTTAGTGCAGAACCCGGGATGGGCAAATTAACAACACCAACGAACCTTAAACAAGCAACGGTATGTCCGGTAACAATTCCACAGTAAACAAAACATTCTTTGAGAAGGCAGGATTGCCCCGGCAGCTGCTTTTCGGTTACATCGGCATCATGATCTTTATGATGGGCGATGGTATTGAACAGGGCTGGCTAAGCCCATACCTGGTGTCACATGGTATGCGTGTACAACAGTCCGCCGCGCTGTTTACGGTGTATGGCGTCACCATCGCCATATCCGCCTGGTTTTCCGGCGTACTGGCGGAGGGCTATGGCGTAAAACGCACCATGTTCACGGGCCTGGTCCTCTATATTCTCGGCACCATCGGGTTTGTAGGATACGGTATGCCGGACCTGAACTATCCGCTGATGTTGCTTTTTTATGCATTGCGCGGATTTGGTTATCCCTTATTCGCCTACTCTTTCCTGGTATGGATTGCGTATAGCAGTCCGCAGCAGCAGCTGGGGCGTGCAGTGGGCTGGTTCTGGTTTGTATTTACCGGCGGATTAAATGTACTTGGCGCCTACTATTCCAGCTGGGCCATTGGCCGTTTTGGCCATCTTAATACTTTGTGGACCTCTGTTTTCTGGGCACTACTGGGCGCATTGTTCGCGCTGGTATTAAATAAGGGAAGCATTAAGAAACAAACCACAGGCGGCTCGCAGATCAAAGAACTAACCAAGGGGCTTACCATTGTGAAAGAGGAGCCCAAAGTATTACTGGGCGGCATTGTCCGGATCATTAATACCACGGCGCAATTTGCGTTTCCGGTGTTCCTGCCCATGTATATGGCAGAACATGGGTATGCAACCACACAGTGGCTGCAAATCTGGGGCACCATTTTTACCGCCAATATCATCTTCAACCTTCTTTTTGGATTTGTAGGCGACCGCCTGGGATGGCGTAATACTATTATGTGGTTTGGCGGTATAGGATGTGCGGTTACCACCTTGTTGTTCTATTATGCCCCGCAGATCTGGGAAGGCAGTTTCTGGGTGGTCATGGTCGCCGGCATATTATGGGGCGCCTGCTTGGCTGGTTATGTACCCCTGTCCGCATTAGTCCCTTCCCTCGTGAAAAAAGACAAAGGCGCAGCAATGGCTATTCTGAACCTGGGCGCCGGGTTGCCCGTTTTTGTAGGTCCTGCTATTGTAGGATTATTTATAGGCAGCGTGGGCGATGCCGGCGTTATCTGGATCCTGGCGGCACTGTACCTTGTCAGCGCGCTGATCACCCGCTTCATCACCTTGCCAGACAATGCAAAGACCATCTATCATTACAGCAATACCACGGAAACCATACAATTATAATACACATGAAAATATTAGTCACTGCCCCATATCATGAGCCGGGGCTCGAAACATTGCAACGGCAGTTTGGTGAAATTATATACCGGTCATGGAAACCTAATGGAAGGGCCTACAACGAAGACGAGCTGCTGAAAATGCTGTTGGATACACAGGCAGATGCGCTCATTACAGAACACGATCATGTGACCGACAAGGTGATCACGGCCAATCCGCAGCTGCAATTTATAGGGGTATGCCGCGGCACACCTTCCAATGTAGCGGTGAGTAAAGCTACAGCAATGGGCATTCCCGTATTTTTTACGCCCGCCCGTAATGCGCAGGCCGTAGCGGAACTGTTTATTTCCAATGTTATTATGCTGCTGCGCAATACCATTCCGGGCATGAACTGGCTGAAGGGACGCAACTGGCAGGCAGGCGCACACGACTCCTACCTGCATTTCAAAGGCAATGAACTGGCGGGCAAAACCATTGGTATGGTGGGTTTTGGCGCCATTGGGCAACTGATCGCCAAACTGGTCAGGGAATACCCCTGCCCTATCCAGTTTTTTGATCCTTATGTGGCAGAATATAACAGCGGCTACCGCAAAACAACACTGGAGGATGTGTTTGCCACCAGTGATATTGTATCCATCCACCTGCCTGTTACCGCAGAAACCAAAGGGATGATCAACAGCCGGTTGCTGAAGATGATGAAAAAAGACGCCATCTTCATCAACACAGCCAGGGCTTCGGTAGTGCAGCAGGAAGAGCTGCTGGAAGTACTGGAAAATAAATCGATCCGGGGCGCTATCTTAGATGTCTTTGACCATGAACCACCGGACGAGCTGGATTACCGGATCATTGATCTTCCGCAGGTAATTGCCACACCGCATATTGCGGGAGCTACCTTTGAAGTGGAAGATCACCACGTTGAAATTATGAACAGGGCCTTGCTGCAGTGGTATGCACAAGCCAACCGGTACATTGCCGAATTAGCCAACAAAGACATTCTTAAAGTTCATTTCCAATGACAATACAGGACACCTACATCATTGTGGACATAGGCACCGGGAACGTACGTGTAGCAGCAGCATCCCCACAGGGACAGGTATTGGGGGTTGCCCGGGAAGATATATTGTATATCAATGATCCGCTATACCCCGATGCACTGTATTTTGAACCGGTGCAACTGTGGTCACAGGTATTACGTTTGGCGGCACAGGTGCTGGCCGCCATTCCAGGCAGCTCCGTGAAAGCGATCACTGCCACCAGCCAGCGTGAAGGAATTGTACTGCTTTCGGCTTCAGGCGAATCGCTGATAGGGTTACCCAATATCGACCATCGCGGCCGGGAATGGCAAAACATGATTGCCGATAAAAGCAGGGTATACCAACTCACCGGGCGTTATCCCACGTCGTTATTCTCTGCGCTGAAACTGGTGGGCATCCGCGAGCGGAAGCCGGAGATATGGCAGCGCTGCAGCACATTTCTCAGTATCAGCAACTGGATAGAATTTATGCTCAGCGGAGTGGCGCGGTATGAGCATTCCCAGGCATCTGAAACACTGCTATACGATGTAGCGCAAAAGGAATGGTCGCCGGAGCTATGTAATGTTTTCGGGTTGGATGCCGCTTTGCTGCCTCCACTGGTAGATTCCGCCGCCATACTGGGCAACATCCTCCCGGAAGCAGCCATCCAGCTGGGCCTTCCGGAAACAGTGAAGATAATAGCAGGCGGCGGCGATACACAGCTTGCCATTAAAAGCACCCGCCCGGCGGTAGACGATGTAGTGATTGTTTCCGGCACCACCACACCTATTGTAAAGATAACCGGAACATATACGCTCGATGCGGAGGAAAGAACATGGACCAGCCGGGATATAGAACCGGGGCGCTTTGTATTTGAGGCCAACGCCGGTGTAACAGGACTGAACTATCAGCGGCTGAAGGAAATTTTTTATCCCAATGAAAATTATGAGGTGATAGAAAAAGAACTGGAAGAAAACACCCATACTTTTTGCATGGCTTCTTTGGGTTCGTTGCTGGCAGATGAAGCAATTTCCCTTACGCGTGGCGGCTTTATCTTTCCAGCGCCGGTATCGCATCTGCTTACCCGTGGTTCCTTTGTATGGGCCACCATCCTTGATATTGCCTGTTCTATTGTTAAAAACTACCGGATCCTGGCAGCAACGGCCGGTCATCACCCGGACTATATCTGGGCTTGCGGGGGAGGATTACAAAGCCGTGTATTACGGCAACTCATCGCCAACCTGACCGGGAAAAAAGTACAGATCAGGAAAGAATATGAGCAGTCATCTGCCGTAGGCGGGGCGCTGATCTGCAATGAGGCGTTGCAGGTACCGGTAGTGATGGATGATCATACTGAAGTGATCTATCCTTCCGATATGGAATATCATGCCACCCTGTATGCAGAATGGGAAAAAACCCGGCAATATTTCCGGAGCATAAATTAATTACATCAAACAGCAATAATGGAAACAGCTTGTTTCATAGGCATCGACGTAGGCACACAAGGCGCAAGGGTGGTATTGATGGATGCAGCCGGTCAACTGCTGGGCAGCCGGGAAGCGCATTTTCCGCTGCGCGAAAAGATGCGGGAGGAGCAGTCGCCCGCCGGCTGGTGGGATGCATGTCTTGCCTGCCTGCAGGGCCTTCTCGGGGATCCCCTCCTGCAGCCGTACCGGCAGCAGATCAGGGCCATCGCAGTTACTTCTACCTCCGGTACCATTATACCTATTGACCATCAGCATCAACCGCTGCATAATGCCATTATGTACAGCGATGGCAGGCAGGCAGATGCCGGGGAAATTTGCCGGGAGGCAGCCCTACGGTATCACCCATCCGGATATACATCATTCAATACTTCCAGTGGCTTGTCGAAAATGTGGTGGTTTGTGCAACAATACCCCGGGCAGGCGAAAGCGCTGTATAAATTTATTCATGCGGCGGATTACATCACCGGTCAGTTATGTGGCCGCTTTGATATCACGGATCAGACCAACGCCCTGAAATCGGGCTATGACGTACAGGCCTACGAATGGCCGGCATATCTCTGGGAGCAACTGCCTTTACAGCGATCCTGGTTGCCGGAGGTGGTAGCTGCCGGCGCCCCTGTGGGCAACATTCTGCCCCACCTGGCCACCATCCTGGATCTACCGGAAGCAGTGATCGTTGTGGCTGGCATGACAGATGGCTGCGCTTCACAAATTGCAGCAGGGGCGGTTAAGCCAGGCGACTGGAATACGACAATAGGCACTACCCTGGTAGTAAAAGGAGTGACCACCCGGTTCATCAACGATCCTTCCGGCGCGTTATACTGTCACCGTCATCCGGAAGGCTACTGGATGCCCGGAGGCGCCAGTAATACGGGAGCAGATTGGGTGAGCAAAAAATTCCCGGGCGAGCTTAGCTTGTTGAATGAGCAGGCCCTGTCAGTTATTCCTACCGGGTACCTTAGCTGGCCATTGTTGCAGCAGGGAGAACGATTCCCGTTTATGGCGCCACAGGCAAGGGGATTTGAACCGCCGGAATTATCTGACCTGGAAAGTTACGCCGCAGGCATGGAAGGAGTTGCCTTTATAGAGCGCTATGCATACAATATGATCCGGCAGCTGAGCGGAGAACCGGTGAAGAAGATCTATACCGCAGGCGGCGCCAGCAACAGCCAGGCATGGTTAACTATCCGCAGCAATGTGCTGAACCTGCCCATCATCAAAATGAAACAGGTAAGCGGCGCTACCGGAGCTGCTATCCTGGCGGCCTCGAAAACATGGTACACCAACATCATGGAAGCCGCGGCTGCTATGACCCAGGTGGCGGAAGAGATACTGCCCAACCCATCCCTTGTAAAAAAATACGATACCAATTATCTGTCATTCATACAACTGCTGCAAGAAAAAGGATATATCTCAACTTATGAGCATGCTTAATATTTACCTGTTAAGACACGGGCAAACCGCCTGGAACGCAGACAATAACCGCTACTGCGGCCGGTCAGATATTGCGCTGACCGCAGAAGGCATCAGTCAGGCGGAAGCCGTACGGGAACAACTCAAAGGAATTAGTTTTTCCGCCGTATACTCCTCCCCCTTAGACCGGGCTTACAAAACAGCCGCTATTGCCAGCGGTATGGACGTGACCAGGGACGACCGCCTCATTGAAGCTGATTTTGGCAAATGGGAAAATAAAACGAAAGAAGAATTCATCGCCGAAGACCCACAGCTATGGGATAACTGGATAAATGATCCCGGCAGTCACCCTGCCGGCGGCACTGGCGAAACCGGCCATGAAATAGTAACGCGTGTAGAGCAGTTTTTCCAGGAGCTCCTGCAGCAACACAGCAGCGGCAACATCCTGGTGGCAGCCCACAATGGGGTTAACCGCCTGTACCTGGCCTATAAGCTGGGGATGCCACTGAAAAATTACCGGATGCTGGTACAGGACAACGCGGCTGTCACCGTATTTAGCCTGTCGGCCAACGAACCTTTCACATTACAACATCTTAATGCAAAATTCCATTTATGAAGATTAAAAACCTATTATTGGCAGGCGCGTTTCTTACCTGCCAGCTGCACACCTCAGCACAATCCGGTCCGTTGAATGTGCTGAACATCCGCAACAGTAAAGACCTGCAAGAATTCTTTAAATATACCGGGAAAGATATTCCGTTTATCAGCGGGCATAGGGGTGGTGTGAATGCAGGCTACCCGGAAAACAGTATCGAGGCTTTTGAAAATACCCTGCGTCATACGCCTGCCACCTTTGAAATTGATCCGCGTCTGACAAAAGACAGCGCCATTGTATTGATGCATGACGCCACACTAGACCGCACCACTACCGGCAAAGGAAAGGTTGGCGACTATACCCTGGCAGAGCTTAAACAATTGAAATTAAAAGATGCGGAAGGAAATGTAACAGCATTCCGCATCCCCACCCTGCAGGAAGCTATTATCTGGAGCAAAGGGAAAACCGTATTGATCCTGGATAAAAAAGACGTTCCTTTCGAGATGACCGCGAAGATCATTAAAGATAATCACGCGGAAGGAAACGTAATGGTAACAGTACATACCGCCAAAGAAGCCCGCTGGTATTACGAGCGCAATAAGGATATTGTGTTTGAGGCATTTGTTAAAACGCAGCAGGCGATGAAGGAATATGAAGCGGAACAGATACCCTGGTCACATATTATGGCATATGTAGGACCGGATAACAGCACCGCGTTAAAACCGCTTTATCGCGATTTAAATAAGCGCGGTGTGATGTGTATGATCTCAACAGCGCCTACATATGACAAGCTTGCTTCTGCGGCTGAACGTAAGGCAGCTTACCAGGCGATTATCCGTGATGGCGCCAGCTTGATCGAAGCTGACCGGTCTATTGAGGCGGCGGATGCGATACGTTCGATGATGCCGGCAGAGAGTGTGAAGCAGAAATTCTTTGGCAGAAAATAGGATAATAAGACCGTAGTACCGGGATTTGATGATGTCACGAATCCCGGCGGTCTGGTAGCTTACCGCGATCCCTCTAATTGTAATGCCCTATCGCCTGAACCACCTTTCCATCTTCATTGAACACAAAAAATTCTGCCGCTTTTTTCCCGTTGACGCTTGTGTAATAAATGATCACCGTATTGATACATGATAATACTTCGTGCAGATCGAAATGAAGATCATGATATTTCGCCAGGGCCTTTTCCCAGTAGTTCCGCACATTTACTTTGCCTTTTAGCCGGCCATCCGGGCTCATGCCCATCTGCAATATAAAGGGACTGCTCATTTCAAAATTCTCTGTATAATGTGTGAGTACCGCATCAAGGTCATGTGCGTTCCATGCGGCTACCCATTCGTCCGCAAATTGCAGGGCTTGTTCGCGTGAGATCATTTTTTTTTGATAAAGGTATGGTGGTGGAAGATGAGAGAATAGGACAAAAAGGTCAAATTGCTGCCTGACCCGGCGTATAGCCGAAGGTCTGCTTATACCTGCGGATAAAGTAGGACACATCCTCAAACCCGCTCCCATAACAGGCCTCCTTCACGGATAAACGCTTGTGTTGCAAAAGGTATTTTGCTTGTTGCAGACGTTTCTCGATCATCCATTGGCCAGGGCTGGCGCCCACTTTCTTTTTGAACCATCGCTTAAAAGTGCTCAGGCTCATGTTGTAGATACCGGCATAATATTGCAGTTGCATATGGTCTGCAATCCGGCAGGCCATGGGGCTGAGCAATGTATCCACATCACCAAGCAGCAGGTTCAGGCTTACGAACGGCTCCCGCTTCACAATGATATCAGAATATAGAATCGAATTTCTCGGAACGAAAAGTGCATCGCCGGCTTTCATGTCATAACATTCACCGTTCAGAAAAACCACTTTCCTGCCTTCACGTACATAGGTAAGCGTTGCATAGGGCATAAAGAACGCATCTTCCGAAGAACGGCGGTACTTGCAGAAAGCCATGCTCATGGCGTGATCCGCATACAACAGTTCTACCTTTGCCTTGTGTTGGTTGAAGTCTTCATACAATAGGATCATTAACCGCAAGTTACGAAGCCTTCGTGGTTTAGGAATAAGATTCTACGTCCTTTGAATCGCCAGACCTTCTGTGACCCTGCCATAGTCAATTTGCTCACTTATAATCAATTAGTTATGAAGAAATCGTGGTATAATCTGCTCCAGTGTACAGCACATCTTGAACGCTATACGGCCATTCTGGTAAGTGAAAGCCCCATTAATTCTTTCGGCGTCACCCCTTTTCGCTGGATGAAAATTTTTAGCTTAGTTCCGATTCCGTTTAGAAGATCATGAATCGCTGCCGCCTTTTCGGGACTGGAAGAAAAGTTATCTTTTTTCTTTTGTTCCTCCGTTCGCAAATAATCCATCAGGCCGAGGGATCGTAGAAAATAGCCTTGTTCCGTGAATCCGCAGCATTCCAATCCACTTATCGAACCCCAGTGATCTAATGCTGAAAAGTTAACGTGAGAGGTGATATCCTGCTCCCCTATATGACAATAAGGATCCTCATTTATCCGGTGCTGATAATAACACATAAGTGTACCATTGCATCGGTACTGATTGTACAATTCGGCAGAAGGGTAACCATAGTCAATAGTTAGTACGAATCCCTTTTTTAAAAAACAGGCAATTTCCTTCATCCAGTCTATAGCCTGCAAATTGACCTCTGTTCGAAAACCCTTTGGCAAAACTATATGTAGCTCCTTCAGATAATTCTTAAGTGCTTCCGATGCCGGGCGCAGCAATTCAAAGAACCCTTTTTCATAGCCTACATACACTTCCATAAGTTGGTTCGCCATAACAACCTCATGAACCGGGAAATTATCCAGCAGTTCATTAGATAATATGCATCCGGTAACCGGGCCAATCGCAGCAATCGAATCGTACCAGCTTACCTTTTCGCCAGGGAGATAGGCTTGTTCGGTCATGCGCATGAATGGGCTCTTTTCGATAATGCAATACCTCAGCCGATCATAAAATAGCTGGTTGTTTTTCAGATATTGCAGCACGTCATGACAAAGTGCCCCCGTTCCCGCTCCATACTCTACAATGGTGAACGTTTCCCGCCCCGTCAAATCCCACATTTCTTCAAGCTGACGCCCGATCATAGCGCCAAAAACTGCACTTAAATTGGTACTGGTGTAATAATCTCCCTTCGGACCAATTTTATTACGGTCAGAGGTATAATATCCTAACTGTGGGTAATATAAAGCCATTTCCATGTACTCCTGGAAGGTAATAGGCCCGTTCCTCCAAATCCTTTCCTTTATGATTTCGGAAAGGTGTGTGCGGGTCCTTTCGGCGTCAGTGCAAGCTGTTGTTAACGGCTTTTTCATATGGGCGCTTGATCCTGATATTACAGCGATACAAAAACCATGCAAACAACAGCTCTATGCTTAAGTACTTTCAACATCAAATGGAACCGATGGAAGCCATTGCAAAACGGATGAAGAAGCGGCGTAACCAGCCTTATCCGCGATTCCCCCCGGGCTTCCAGCAATTGGGTGGCATGTTCCCGCATACCGGAAACGGTAAAGACCATAGATAAGAGAATAATCTTTGTAATTATCACCATTTATATGTAAGCGCATTTATATTCATTCCCGCACCGACCGAGGCGAACATAATCAAATCACCTTCGGATAGTTGAAAGGGGGCTAACTCCCCATTCAAAACTTGATGCAGCAGTGTCGGAATGGTCGCTACCGAACTGTTGCCCATCGTTGAGATATTCATAGGCATAATGTTTTCAGGAAGATCTTCTATGCCATACAATTCAAAGAACCTTTTAACGATAGCTTCATCCATCTTGTCATTGGCCTGATGAAGAAAGATCATTTTCAGGTCGCAGATGTTCTTCCCGCTTTTATCAAAGCATTCTTTCATCGCCTGCGGAACATTTTTGAGCGCATACTCATAAACTTTTCGGCCCTTCATTTTGATAAAGTGCGGTTCGGTTTCATCACCTTTATTGGTTCCCGAGGAGCATATATACTCGACCTCGTCCCCCGTATCGGACCTCACAGCCGTGTTTATAATTCCACTGTCTCCATCTATGCTCCTTTGAACAATACAGGCGCCCGCCCCATCGGAGAATATCATGCCGTCCCGGTCTGATGGATCGATAACTCGTGAAAGGGTCTCGCTACCGATGACAAGACAGGTTCCTGCATCGCCTGATCTAATAGCAAGATCAGCTTGGAGTAGGGCTTGTAACCATCCTGGGCAACCAAATATAATATCAAATGGTATGCACTTTACATTCCTAATTCCCAACTTGTGCTTAATACGGGATGCAACTGAAGGTACCATGTCTCGCGGTGCTCCATTATACTTCATATCTCCATAATTATGAGCAACAATTATAAGGTCTATCAATTCACGGTCTATCGCCGCATTTGCTATTGCTTCTTCAGCGGCAAAGGTACCAATATCGGATACAGCCATTCCGACCGGAGCATACCGCCTCTGCTCTATTCCGGTAATCGCTTTAAACTTTCGGATAATTGTTTCAGGGGATTGTTCGATTACTGTATGGTCATTGTTATAGAATGTATTATTCAAAAAATAGTCGTTTGTTACATTTTGAATAGGTATATGCGCACCGGTACCAATTATTTTTGATCGAATCATATCAGAAATGCTGTTTCTTAGTTAAACCCTGCTTTTTGATAAGATAGCAAATACCCCGTTCTTATAAAGCGTCCAGTTAGATGTTAGACGGCATGGTAACCAGGGCATTCGTATCTTTAACTTTTAATAATATTAATTCATCTTAATTAAAATGATACAAAAAGACCACATCCCCTATATACACCGGTTTTTCTTTCTCCCTGAGCATCAATATTGCTTCGATAACCGCCTTCACGGTGCCCCTGAGATTTGTTATTGATTTTACTTTAGCCTGTAGCTGAATCTCACTATCGACCAACACGGGCTGGCCAAATCTCAGATTTTCGATTCCATAATTGATCTCCATTTTTACGTTTCTTACGTCTGCAATCTGTTTCCACAGGTAAGGAATAAGCGCTAATGTTAAGTAACCGTGGGCAATAGTTGACTTAAAAGGCCCTTCGTTTTCCGCCCGATGTTTATCAACATGAATCCATTGGTGGTCTAAGGTTGCATCAGCAAATTTATTAATCTGTTCTTGGCTGATTCTATGCCACTTTGAAACTCCTAAAATTTTCCCTTCTAAAGCTTTGTATTCTTCAAAACTGTTAATAATTACCATAGTAAAATTGTTATATTAAGCGACACATTAATTTACTATACAAGTTTAAAAAATTGATGTCATAAGTGGTAATGTCAATCTCAGGAATAAGCAAAGAGTTTCTGTAAGAGCATGAAAAATATCAATTATTTTAGCCATTATAAGGGCAGCAGCCTGCCTATGCATTCTTAAAGATTGAAATCGGATATAATAGGTTTATAAATTGATTTAGTCCTAGTAAAAAGGTTCGCAAGCTCGCCAATATTACCATTTTTTAATGATAAAACAATGTACCCCTACGCTCATGGCTGCTTCCCTGTCCCTTGTATCTATGGAGGCCATGTAAACAACAATAAAACGGCAGACTACACCTACGATAGCAGTGGCAACATTCTATCGGATGCAAACATAAATATCGCCAAAAACGGACTATTTTAGCGTCGCAAAATGACTTTCTTTCCCAACCGACAGCAATTGCCATTTCCTTGAGGTCTTCATTGAAATCTTTCAACGTGTACCAAACTCTTCCTGAGTGTAATAAATGGAATGATTTATGCACTAACATTCAATAATATACATCCATATCGTCCAGCTCTTTTATTAACATGACAGATATTGCAAAGCGATTTATTGAAAATCCCCTTATTTCCCCCCGGGACTTAAAGCCGAGTGCCTCCGGACTGCATATTGCCTGCTTATTGAACCCCGGCGTTTTTACCTATTTAGGTAAGACCTGGTTGATAATTCGGGTCGCTGAGCGACCTCTTCAAAGAGAGGTTTATATTTCATTGCCAATACAAACGACTGAAGGAAAAATACAAATTCAGGAGATAAAATTGGATGATCCCGACCTAATAGCGACTGATACTCGTATTGTCCGGTATAAAGGTTTGGATTACCTCACTACACTCTCTCATTTGCGGTTGTTGTGTAGCGATGATAACGTTCATTTTTATGAGGTTGAGGAATACCCAGCACTTTATGGGCAAGGAGTACTTGAAACATTTGGCATTGAGGATTGCAGAGTATCCTTATTAGATAGTATGTATTATCTCACTTATACAGCAGTATCTGAAAATGGGGTGGGTGTGGGTCTCAGAACCACTTCCGATTGGAAACGGTTTGTACACCATGGGATGATCATGCCCCCACAAAATAAGGACTGCGCCATTTTCACGGAGAGAATTACGGGGCTTTGCTATGCATTTCATCGTCCAAGTAGTCTTGAATTGGGAGGCAACTATATCTGGCTGGCTTCTTCACCGGATGGTATTCATTGGGGAAATCACCAATGTATTATCCGGACACGCCCCCAAATGTGGGATAGTGTAAGAGTTGGCGCTGGCGCTGCTCCCATTAGGACCGACGAAGGATGGCTAGCCATTTATCACGGGGCTAACGCACAACATCAATATTGCCTCGGCGCCTTTTTGTTGGACCTCGAAGACCCTTCTGTTGTAATCGGAAGGACAAAGGAACCTATTATGATACCAACTGCAAGTTATGAGCTTATTGGTTTTTTCGGCGAAGTAGTGTTTACGAATGGACATATTTTAAATGGAGATGAAATTACCGTATACTACGGGGCCGCCGATGAGTTTATTTGCGCGGCAAAGTTTTCTGTCACGGAAATTCTGTCCCAATTACAAACTGTGCAGGGATAAACGAATTAGCAGCGTGTCGTATCGATTATTACTTCAGGTATTAGGAATTTAGTTTTGTAAGGCTTTACTTATATAGCCATACACCTATGTGTGGATGCATTAATTCAGAGACAACGGACACTACCCATGATATACAATGGATGGCGCCAACATTCCAAAAAAGTGCAAAGAAAAGTGCAAAAAACTACCGGGAATTAACAGGAATTGCCGGGAAGTCCAGAAAATTAAAAGGCCCTCCAGCATTGAGCTGGAGGGCCTTTTGTTCGTTTTTAGTCTTGTGAAGACTTCCCTCTTGTGACCGCGTCAGGATTCAAACCTGAAACCTTCCCGATCATAGATCGGGATGCTCTAATCAGTTGAGCCACGCCAAAACAAAAGAGGCCTGGCTTTCGCCAGACCTCTTGTGACCGCGTCAGGATTCAAACCTGAAACCTTCTGATCCGTAGTCAGATGCTCTATTCAGTTGAGCTACGCAGCCATTTCCTTCATCACTTTTTGACCGCTTTCCGTCTGTGTGATTGGGATTGCAAAAGTAGGCGTTTTTTTGAAATCAACAAATACTTTTCAAAATATTTTCTCAAAACTACTGATTTACACACAGTTTTAAAGTACATATTTTTACCTGAAAACCGCCACCAACGTTACTTCACAGCGGAGCCTGCTATCATAAAAAATCCCCTGGTGATGAGATCCGGATAAGTAAACATCCCTCACAATGATCGCACAAATCTTAGCTTTGCATATTAAAAGCGGCAGCATAAAATGAAAATACAGCTCTGGAGCATAGGAAAAGATAATGACCCCTACATCAGGGATGGCATCGCGGTTTTCCAGAAACGCCTGCAACATTATGTGGATTTTGAATTACGCCTCATCCCTACCGTAAAACAGGCTGCCAGCCTTTCTATTCCCGAACTAAAGAAACAGGAGGCCCGCCTCATCCTGGATCTGCTGCAACCGCAGGATTACCTGCTGGCATTGGATGAACATGGTAAGATGATGACCACCCTGCAATTCGCGGACTTTCTCCAGCAACGCACCAATGCCGGCGCCCGGCAACTGATCCTCCTCATAGGCGGCGCCTTTGGATTGGATGCCAGCATCCTGCAACGGGCACAGGGCAAGTTATCGCTCTCTTCCCTTACCTTCCCCCATCAGCTGGTACGCCTGATTGTAACAGAACAGCTGTACCGGGCTTATTCGGTATTACATAACGAAAAATATCATCACCAATAGTTACATTTACACCTTAACCTTTTGGAATTATTATGAATCCGCCGGAGATAATTTTCATCCTCTCGAAGATAATAATCACTACCTCGATTATCGTTTTCACCTGCTTTGTATCTATCCTCACCTTCTCAAGGCCAGACGATAAAGAGAAGCTGTTGATGTGGCCTTATATGGTAAAACAGCATAAGGAGTATTACCGTTTTATCAGCAGTGGTTTAGTCCACGCGGATTATCTGCACCTGGGTTTTAACATGATCACCCTATTCTTCTTTGGGGCAAGTATGGAACCGCGGTTTGTGGATTATTTTGGCGGCAAGACCTATTTCCTCGTCTTCTACATCCTGGGGTTGATCGTCTCAGATCTTCCTACCTATATCCGCTACCGCAACCAATACAGCTATAGAACACTAGGGGCTTCCGGCGCGGTATCTGCAGTAGTGTTTGCCGCCATATTAGCAGAGCCCTGGGCGCAGCTGTATGTTTTTGGTATACCAATGCCGGCTATAGTCTATGGATTGCTGTTCCTGGGCTCTTCCATCTACATGTCCCGCCGGGGAGGGGATAATATCAACCACAGCGCACATCTTTGGGGCGCGCTCTTTGGGTTCATATTCCCTATCATATTGAAGCCCGTGCTGGCCCTCCAGTTTTTAGATGAGATAAAACATTTTGAGCGGTATTTTGCGAGATAACTAAGCCTCCCATTCCAGGCATAATACCTTCCTGGTATGGTCTGTTATTTTAAACCGGTCATCTATACGCATGCCTACCACCCAAACAATGCGTTTGGCGGATTCCAGCACCCATACATTATCCTTCTGTGGTAAGGATAGCTTTTGGTCGATGAAAAAACGGCTCAGCTTTTTCTTCTTTGTCATGCCCAGGGGGTAGAAATAATCCCCCTGTTTCCAGCGGCGCAGTAATAGCGGGTAACGTATATGTTGCGTATCCAGGCAGGCTGTCTGCGCGGCGGATGGGATACTGGCCATGGTTGCCTTATCCAGTGTACGCAGCTTTAAATGCCCGCCGGCGGAATGTATATGTGATTGTTCCGGTTCAATAACAATGATACTGGCGTCCTGTTGTGTAACAGGCGTGATCAGCAGCCATTGCCGGTTGCGGATGATGCGATGTGTAGGCGTGCTCACATAGCGGCCGCTGTCGCTTTCCAGCAGCTCCAGTACCTGGCTTATCTGCGCAGGCGCACAGTTAAAGGGGCGGAATAATTCATAGGCAACAGTAGCCAGCGGTTTGGTTTGCTGCAGCTTCAGTACCGCCACCATAAAGGTGTTGCCGCGTTGTTCCAACAGGCGTTTTTTATGCCGCTCTACCGCCTCCTGGTACAATTGCTCTGCTTCCCGTACCCGCTCTATGGTGGCGGCCATATGGCCAACAGCGCCGGGGTATGCCTCTTTTATAGGCGGCAGCACATGATGCCGGAAAAAATTACGCGTATACTTATCTGTTATATTGGAACTGTCTTCAACAAATGAAAGGCCTTTTTCCGCCGCATAAGACAGCAGCGTTTCCTTTTCTGCAAACAATAAAGGGCGGATGATCTGCCCCTGTTTAGGCAGTATGCCATGCAGCCCTGCCAACCCCGTGCCTTTGCTAAAGTTCATCAGCACCGTTTCTACATTATCCTGCATATGGTGGGCCGTAGCGATAGCCGCATAGGACTGTGCCGCCCTTATTTCCTCCAGCCAGCCATAACGCAGCTCACGTGCGGCCACCTGTACGGATACACGGTGTTTGTCCATATAAGCGGCCGTGTCAAACCGGATGGTATGAAAAGGCGCATGGTACCTGGCTGCCAGTGCCGTCACAAATTGTTCGTCCCGCAGCGATTCCTCTCCCCGCAGCTGAAAATTGCAGTGGGCAATAGCGAACGGTACACCTGCCGCATGGAAAAGATCTGTCATCACAATAGAATCCACTCCGCCGCTAACGGCCAGCAACACTTGCCGCCCTGGCGCCCATAATTGCTCTTTTTGTATATATTCGCTGAACCCCGTCTGTAGGTCTTTATTCATATGTCTTAGTTGCATGCTGCTAGTTAATACATCAGGTCCTCATAGGCCGCCTGCAGCTCATTATAGGCATGTTTCTCCCTGGCTTCCCGGGCTGCTTCCATTCCCTTTTCATAGATTCCCGCGGCCAGGGTCTGCTCCCCTGCCCTTTCCAGCAGCTTGCCCAGATGGTAATAAGACCCCACATAACCGGGCTCCTTTTCCAATACCTCCTCAAACAGGCGGCGGGCCGTTGCATCATCATCCAGTTTTATATACTCCAGCGCCAGTGCATGCTTCAGGAAACTGTCGTCAGGGCTGCTTTCCAGGAAGGTTTTCAGTTTAGCTATCCTGTCCATTGATGGTTTTATTAGTTATCCAATAATCCGTTATATTTGCTGATACCGCTTTTTCCAAACCAAACAGTTTTAGGTTATGAAGATTTTAGTATGTATCAGTAAAACTCCGGACACTACTGCAAAAATAGCTTTCACAGACAACAACACGAAATTCAGTGAGACCGGTGTGCAATTCATCATCAACCCCTATGATGAATGGTATGCGCTGGTACGCGCTCTGGAGCTCAAAGAAACCCAGGGAGCTACCGTGCACCTGTTAACCGTTGGCGGAGCAGATACAGAGCCGGTGATCCGTAAAGCCCTGGCGCTGGGAGGCGATGAGTCCTTCCGTATAAATGCGGATAGCCAGGACAGTTATTATATAGCCTCGCAGATAGCTGCCCATGCAAAACAACAAGGTTATGACCTTATCCTTACCGGTAAAGAAACAATCAACTATAACGGCTCTTCCATTGGCGGTATGATAGCAGAACTGCTGGATCTGCCTTTTATTTCCATCGCTGCCAAACTGGAGCTGAATGGCGCCACGGCCACCCTCAACCGCGAAATAGAAGGCGGCGAAGAGATCGTACAGGTCAACCTGCCTGTCGTAGTATCCTGTCAGAAAGGAATGGCGGAAGCCCGTATCCCCAATATGAGGGGCATCATGGCTGCTAAAAGCAAGCCGCTCACGGTAGTTGAGCCTGTTGAAACACCCACCCTTACCAGCATCGTTAGCTTTGAGATGCCCCCTGCCAAAGCAGGCGTTAAGCTGATCAGCCCCGATAACGTGGAAGAACTGGTAAAATTATTGCACGAAGAAGCCAAGGCGCTCTAATACGTCCCTTGCTCCCGGAATGCATGAAACGCTCATCTCTACAATTATAAATCCTACAATCAATGTCTGTTTTAATATTCGCAGATCAATCCCAGGGTAAAATAAAAAAAGCAGCTTTCGAAGCGGTACAATATGGGGCCAAACTTGCCCGGCAATCTGGCGGTACCGCCACGGCTATCGTATTAGGTGAAGTAGATAACGCTGAGCTGGCGGCCCTGGGCAATTATGGCGCCCAGAAAGTGCTGCACGCCGCAGATGCCCGTTTAAACGATATCGATAGCGGCGTAGCGGCCAAGGTAATAGTAGCCGCCGCCAACCAGGAAGACGCTAAGATCATTATATTCTCCCACAACTTCGATGGCAGGGCCATTGCCCCCAGGGTAGCCGCCCGCCTGCAGGCAGGCCTGGTGACCGGCGCCATAGCATTGCCGGATACCGCCAATGGTTTTGTGGTAAAAAAGACCGTATTCTCCGGCAAGGCATTTGCCAATATCAATATCACATCAGATAAGAAAGTGATCTCCGTAATGCCCAACACATTTACACCGGAAAAAACAGACGCTACTGCTACGGTAATGCCCTTCCAGGCTGCTGTAAATGACGCCGATTTCCGGGTAAAGGTCACCAGCGTGCAAACAGTAAGCGGCGAAGTGCCCCTTACAGAAGCGGAGACCATCGTCAGCGGCGGGCGCGGGCTTAAAGGCCCTGAGAACTGGGGACTGGTGGAAGACCTGGCAAAAGCCCTGGGCGCAGCTACAGCCTGCTCCAGACCAGTGGCAGATTCCGGCTGGCGGCCGCATCACGAGCACGTAGGCCAGACCGGCTTAACGGTACGCCCCAACCTGTATATCGCTATCGGTATATCCGGCGCCATACAGCACCTGGCCGGCGTAAACGGCAGCAAGGTCATAGTGGTGATCAATAAAGATCCGGAGGCCCCCTTCTTCAAGGCGGCGGACTATGGCATTGTGGGCGACGCCTTTGAGGTGGTGCCAAAGCTGACCGAGGCCGTAAAAAAGCTAAAACAGTAATAAACATTGGCAGTTAGCGTCTTGCTAACTGCCAACTAGTTTTTTAGATAGGGAATATTTTTCTAACTTCACGGTCTTACAAAATTATCAGCCGACAACGCGAGACAGATAACAGATATGAGAAAAATAGAACTGGAAATAGTTGCATTATCGCACAGTATTACGCAAACACATTCGTACGCCGTGGTATTGGGAGAAGTGAACGGACTACGCCGTCTACCCATTGTAATAGGTGGCTTTGAAGCGCAAGCTATTGCCGTAGCACTCGAAAAAATGCAACCCAGCCGCCCCCTGACGCACGATCTGATGAAGAATTTCATGAATGCGTTCAATATAGAGCTTTCTGAAGTCGTTATCAGTAACCTGCAGGAAGGGATCTTCTATTCCAAGCTCATCTGCCATAATAATGACGAGACCATAGAGATCGATTCCCGCACCTCTGATGCCCTGGCGCTCGCAGTCCGCTTTGGCTGCCCCATCTACACCTATGAGAATATTTTAAACAGCGCAGGTATATTGCTGGATGACCCCACTGGCAAAAAGGGCACCAAACCTACCACACCAACCATCTCTGAGCACGAAAAAGGGGTGGAAGACGACCTCAAAGCCATGAGCGTGGAAGAATTAAGCACCCTGTTACAGGAAGTGCTGGAGCAGGAAGACTATATAAGGGCCATCGCCATCCGTGATGAGATCAACAGCCGTAAAAGCAAATAATACCGCTTACCACGGACAATTCCCATGATCGTTTTTCCAAACTGTAAGATAAACCTAGGGCTGAATATCCTGCAGCGGCGGGCAGATGGGTTCCATGACCTGGAAACGGTCTTTTATCCCCTGCCGGTAACAGATGCGCTGGAAGTCCTGTCACCCGGACAACTGCAGTTCAACAGCACCGGCATACCCGTGCCAGGCAATGCCGCGGATAACCTGTGCCTGAAAGCATGGCATTTGCTGAAGGCGGACTTCCCTGAACTGCCTCCCGTAAACATCCACCTGCATAAACATATTCCTATAGGCGCCGGACTGGGCGGCGGTTCCGCAGATGCGGCCTTTATGCTGCAGCTGCTGAATAACAAGTTCCGGCTGGAGCTTAGCACAGCGCAGTTGATCGCCTACGCGGCACAACTGGGCAGCGACTGTGCTTTCTTTATCCAGAACCGTACTGCTTACGCTACAGGCAGAGGAGAAATATTAGAACCGCTGGAACTGAACCTGGCGGCTTATTCCATACTGCTGGTGCACCCCGGTATCCACGTAAATACCGGCTGGGCTTTTGGCCAGATCACCCCCAGGGTACCTGCTTTATCCCTCCGGGACAGCATACAACACCCCCTCGAGGCCTGGAAAGACCTCATCCACAACGATTTTGAGGCGCCGGTATTCCAGGCGCATCCCATATTAAAGCAGATAAAGGAAAAAATGTACAACGCAGGCGCGTTATATGCAACCATGAGCGGCAGCGGATCTGCCATGGTAGGGATATTTCCCAAAAATAATATAGCCGGCATCTTATGGGACACCGGCTATCGCGTATTTGAAATTATCTGAAAGATGAAAGTGATCAGTGAAAAGTAAACCCCTTCACCGCTGACTATCCACCCGTAATTACTTTACAGTTGCAACTAAGCTCTTGAAAGTCTCAGGCTCATTCATGGCCAGATCAGCCAGCACTTTCCTGTTCAGACCTACATTCTTTTCAGACAGCTTGTGCATAAACTCAGAGTAGGTTATACCTTCAGCGCGGGCAGCAGCGTTGATACGTGCGATCCACAGCTGACGGTAATTTCTTTTCTTCAGCTTACGGCCTACATAGCTATAGGTAAGCCCTTTCTCCAATACGTTTTTGGCTACGGTGTAAACATTCTTTCTTTTACCGTAAAAGCCTTTGGCCTGTTTTAATATTTTCTTCCTGCGGGCCCTGGAAGCAACTGCATTTACTGAACGAGGCATATACTGCTTTTTTGATCAGATTAATAAATTAGATTATAATTAACGGAGACAAAGCAGCCGCTTTACCAGGTTCAGGTTAGCGTCAGCAACCAGCGTGCTGCCTCTCAGGCTGCGTTTTCTTTTGGTAGCTTTCTTGGTCAGCAAGTGACTTTTAAAAGCTTTATACCTTTTGATCTGTCCGCTCCCGGTCACCTTGAACGTTTTCTTAGCACGGGAATGAGTCTTTACTTTGGGCATCTTACGTCAAATTTGGTCTGCAAAGGTAGGGAAATATTTCATACTACAAGCAGTCATTTTCAATTATTTATTCACCATCCAGTTTCCACGAAACCCTGTGGATAACTTTTTAACACAAATTTATACTTTTTTAGCCCCCGGTAAACAATTGAGTATCAAATCCGCCTTCTGTCTTTTTGCTTACCCCTCTCCTGCCATAGATGCCTTTTTGGCATACACACATTTTTTATTTACTATATTATTCATAATTTTAATTTCAAATAAGTCTCATATTTTACCCATATCATATATTATTAACCGAATGAATAAGCGATGCCTATGAAACCAGTTTACTCATCTCAAAATGCCGGCCTGTTAGAAAGGTTTGCTCTTTTTCTTGTTTTAAATCACTGTAAATCAACGTCATTCCGCTATGAGTAACCCTCTCCCGGAATCACACTTCTTTCACTCAATGATTACAGAAAACATGAAAAAGATATTAGCTTTCCTATACCTCTGTTTAGCATTCGCCCTGGGAACTGCCCAGGCGCAGGTTCTTAACGCACCTGCCAGGGTATGTCTTTCACCCGATGCCACTAATAAAAGATGGGCTACCGTCAGTGTTGGTAATCCCAACGGCGATTATACTCAATGGGATATTACCCGGGGTGGTGTAGCTGCCGTGGCGGGAGTAGACTATAATATATTATATGGCGGCACCGCTCTTTCACAAGGTTGTAATAACTGCGCCACTGCATCTCCTCAAAACCGCTCACTGGTGATTGAGTTCCTCAAAGCAGGCACCTACAATGTAAGGGCCCGTGGGCGGAACTCTACAACTGGTACCGTTAGGTCAGATGTTAACAAGAACATTGTGGTAGAAAGCTGCGTGATAGATGTTTGTAGAGGCGAAAACGATGAGATGGCCAATTTCAAGGAGGACTTCGGTCAAACCACTAGCCGCATTGCGCTCGATCCAAGCAGAGGACAGATTCAATATATTCCAAACCTCGTGAACGGCTCAGATCTACAGGATAACCAATACGCAATATCCAATCAAATGCAGTTGAAGCCGGATTGGGACCAGTCACTCGATCACACGGGTAACACAAACGGCGCAATGCTTGTGGCCAACTCTTCAATAGATAAGAAATCGTTTTATAGCAGACCTGTTGGCTCCTTATGTCCTGGCGCCACCTATAATTTTACTGCCTGGTTCAGGAACGCCAACAGCCAGGATGTAATAGAAGATATTTGCCAGGGTGGCTATATATATGCAGGCGTGACATTTGAAGTATTAAATGCTAAGAACCCAAGCCAGGTGCTTGCATCGTTCAATACGAACGATGTGTCTATGCCATTACAGGCCAATCCGCCTAATCGTGGCTGGCAGCTGTACGGCGGTAGTTTTAAAACGCCGCCAAAGATAGATTCGGTGATCGTGCGTATAAAAAATAATAATCCAGGCGGTTGCGGTAACGATATCGCCATTGATGATATTCAATTTGCCTATTGCGGACCACAGATCTACTCTTTCTTTGATGGGCAGACAGACCAGCTGGGCGGTACATATACTATGTGTGCCGGAGCGGAGACCAACCTGACTTCCGTGATCAACCCTAAAACGTATTTTGATACTGCACAGTACTTCTGGCAATACACCCGCGATACAACAAAGGCTACGGGCGGCTGGACCACAATTGCCGGTGATGGAGATGGTATTGTTGGCGCGGATAGTTCCATCCTGCACTTTAACCCGGATGCCCTCATACTTCAGGGCGATCCCAGCCTTATTGACTCTGTATACTTCCGGTTACAGGTGTATGAAAGGGGCAACACAACCACATGTTCGCAACCTTCTATACCCGTAAAAGTAAGATTGCTCCCCAACCCGAAGATCGTAATTGATGGCACCCAGATCTGTTTGGGCCAGGAAGCTGTTCTATTTCCGGACGGTGAATACAATGAATTTGGTTGGAGATGGGGGCCTGGTCCTACTGATACCACATTAACATATCCCGGAGACTCACTCCATGTCTCGCCAACAACGCAGACAATGTATACCGTTACCGGTAAAAAAACCTATGGCAATGGTGAGAGCCGTGTCTGTTACCGGAGTGCAACTGCGCTTGTGTTAGTGGACGATCCCCCGGTGATAGATCTGAACCTTACCTCTACCAATCCTATATGTATAGGCCAATCGGTAACACTCAGCATTGATCAATCCAATGCAGATAACTTCTATGATATACTATGGGACCCTACCGGTTCAACAGATGTTACCTTAACGCATACGCCAACAGTCGTTGGGCCTAATAAATATAAGGTCACCGTTACAAACGGCGCCTGCGTGGATATGGACAGCGTGATCGTAAATGTGATCGATAAACCTAATCTTACATTAGGCACTATTGATCCGTCCTGTAGAACAACCGGCAAATTCATCTTGCCATTCAGCGGTGTTGTTAACAGTCCTGATAAATATGACGTAGTGACTGTTGGCCCTAACGCAATGCCTGGTTTCACAGCTTTAAATAATGCCACTTTCCCGGCTACCTCTCCTATTACGGTAAACTACCCGGTAGGAACAGCGCCCGGCACTTATAATTTTAACCTGGTATTAAGGAACACAACGCTGAACAGCTGCGAAACCACCAAGCCGTTCACGGTGACAGTGATTGCGCCTTCCGTGGCTCCTATTGGCATTGAGGCCCGTGTTTCCCAGGTCTGCGTACGCGATACTGTTACCTTAAAGGTAATCGGCGGTACATTAGGTACCGGCGCACAGTGGGTTTGGTATACCGGCAGCTGCGGAGCTCCTGGTACCCAGGTAGGTACCGGCCCCTCCATCACCCGCACAATTACCAGCACCACTACATTTTATGTAAGAGCAGAAAGTACTGGCCCGTGCGGCAACACTACTTGCGCCTCTACTACAGTAACAGTATTCGCCCAGCCTAGTGCAGCAAATGCTGGCATTGATCAGGTACATTGTGAAGTGCCAACCTTCACAATGGCTGGCAGCGTACCCAGCCCGGCAACCGCCAAGGGTACCTGGTCCGTAGTTAGCTCTTCTGCACCGCTGGCGAGCATTGTTATTGCTAACCCCAGCGTGCGTAATACGACCGTCACCGTGCCAAATGGCGATACGGCGGTACTGGCCTGGACCATTTCAAACGGTCCTTGTCCTACTTCTGCAGACCAGGTAACACTCACAAACTTCCGCAAGCCCAGCCAGGCTGCAGCAGGCAACGACCTGTTTGGTTGTGAACTGGCGTCCTTTACCCTGGGCGCCACGGACCCTGCAGTGGGTACCGGCGTTTGGACCATCGTATCCGGTACGGCTACGATCGCCAACACTGCCCTCTATAATTCTGCGGTAACAGTGCCTGCAGGTACCACCGCGGTATTACGCTGGACAGTTAGCAATGGCAACCCAACCTGTACCTCCACCACAGATGACGTATCAATTACAAATTATCAGAAGCCCTCTCCTGCGGATGCAGGCGCTGATCAGAGCGGTTGTAATGTGACCTTCTTTGATATGGCCGCCACTGCACCTACAGTAGGTACTGGCACGTGGACCGTGGTATCTGGTGCAGCTACCATCCTTACGCCCAACAGCCCAACCACCAGGGTGAATATTGTCCCCGGCAACACAGCGGTATTACGCTGGGCGGTTTCCAATGGCAGCCCAACCTGTCCGCCCGTTACCGATGGCGTACAGCTGACAAGCTATAAATTGCCTACCACGGCGGATGCAGGCGCAGACCAATCACATTGTAACATCAGCACCTTCACCATGGCAGCCAATGCTCCTGCAGCTGGCGCCGGTACAGGACGCTGGAGTGTTATATCCGGCTCAGCTACCATTACCGATCTGACAGACCGCAATACTACTGTAACAGTAGCGGCGGGCAATACTGCGGTATTGCGCTGGACCATCAGCAACGGTGGTACTGTTTGTACACCGTCTTCTGATGATGTAACGCTAATAAATTATGAATTACCTTCTGCTGCGGTAGCAGGCGACGATCAGAGCGATTGTAATGTGACCTTCTTTGACATGACCGCCACCGCACCGGCTGTAGGTACCGGTGTGTGGACCATCGTATCCGGCACAGCCACCATCGTTGCGCCCACCAGCCCAACCACCCGGGTGAACTTAACGCCCGGCAGCACGGTTGTATTACGCTGGACGGTTTCCAATGGCAGCCCAACCTGTACTTCCAACACCGATGATGTAACGCTGGTAAGCTATAAAACGCCTACCACTGCAGCTGCAGGTGGA
>NZ_VUOC01000038.1 GCF_008386695.1 Chitinophaga agrisoli | reverse complement strand
GAAATGATGGTGGAGACGGCGGAGATGACGGAGGTGACCAAAGAGAAGGTGGAGCAAATGGGGCAGATGGAAATTGCAGCAACTGCCAAAAAGGCAGCCCAGCTGCAGCCGCAGCAGCGGCAGCTGGCGGCGGTGCGGCCGTAGCAGCTGCCGGCGGTAGTGCGGCAGCCGCGGCGGCAGGCAGTGCTTAGCACTGAACCAAGTTTGATTTTTTAAGTGATAAAATCTAAAAAAATACAGTACACCATTTTGCTTATTTCATTAAATTATATACGTCGATGTTGCACGAACAAATCTAGTTTAAATTTAGCACAATGTCATTTAATTTTTCCCTATGCTTTTATATTTGATTAAAC
>NZ_VUOC01000037.1 GCF_008386695.1 Chitinophaga agrisoli | reverse complement strand
GCGGTCTACCATTATTTTGTTGGCCCTTGGGCTTGCTGCTGTGGCGGGTGTTCCTACCAACCCACAAAGGATTATTGGTGGCTCCACGACCAACATTAACCAGTATCCCGGTAGAGCTGCTTTGTTGTATACATGGAATTGGAATCAGTGGTGGCAGTCTTGTGGTGGAAACATCCTTAACCAGAGATCTATCCTTAGTGCCGCTCACTGTCCATACGGTGACGCTACAGGCCGTTGGCGTATTCGTGTTGGTTCCACCTTTGCCAACAGTGGGGGTGTTGTGCATAACGTGAACAGAATTATCATTCATCCCAACTATAACAGACGTACTGCTGACAGTGACCTCTGCATCTTACGCAGTAATTCCAACATAGCTTATAACAACAACGTTCGTCCTATTAATATTGCTGGTGCCAATTACAATCTTGGTGATAACCAAGTTGTTTGGGCTGCTGGTTGGGGTGCTACATCGCTCGGAGGGTCTAATTCGGAGCAACTCCGTCACGTCCAGGTCTGGACCATCAATCAGAATGCCTGCGTCCAACGTTACAGACCCATTAACCGTGCTATCACCGCTAACATGTTGTGCTCTGGTGTTTTGGACGTCGGTGGTCGCGACCAGTGCCAGGGTGACTCCGGTGGTCCTCTCCTCCACAACCGCGTCCTCGTTGGTGTCTGCTCTTGGGGACAGTACTGCGCTGACCGTCGCTTCCCTGGTGTTAACGTTCGCGTTTCCCGTTTCACCTCTTGGATCCAATCCAATTCGTAAAAATGTTAAAGAATGATCTTAATTCAAATATAAAAGCACCAA
>NZ_VUOC01000036.1 GCF_008386695.1 Chitinophaga agrisoli | reverse complement strand
GGCCAATCACATTTTTCGGTAAGCAAGTTATAGAGTAGAGTGCTCGGACAAGTCAAAGTAACGGGAATAGCATTGGAGCACGTATAGAATTGATTGCAATTTTCATGAGGAATGAACGTGCCTTCTGAATTACCTCTTGCACAAATAGCTTTTACTTCACTGGGGCTAGTGTTGGTGTTGTTGTTAACATCATTCGGTTCTATTGTAATACAAAAGTTAAGATCATCACTCTTATCAGGAATTATTCTATCTCCACATTCAACAGTACCAGGCCATTCGCATCTTTCTAAATGTGGATCATAAAGAAGGTCTT
>NZ_VUOC01000035.1 GCF_008386695.1 Chitinophaga agrisoli | reverse complement strand
GAAGTATTATCAGGTTTTAGAAAGTTTTTACCGTCTTATCAGGATCAGCTTTCATATGCGTTGCGTAGGTAGCCTGTGTATGCTAGGAATGGAGTGTTGTTTAAGGAAGTATGTAATAAGTTTTGCGAGTCTAGACCGATTAAGTGCGTGCACCATTATAAGCAGAATACTCCTATAGTGTTTAATGGTAAATTTGCTTTTATTAATCCAGTGCACCCCAGTAATCCTGATACTGTCGATGATTTGACTTGTACTGATGCTTGTTGGATGACGTTGCCGTGGGTGCACCATGGTACAGTTAAGGCATGTCGGAAGTTGCGACCAAC
>NZ_VUOC01000034.1 GCF_008386695.1 Chitinophaga agrisoli | reverse complement strand
GATTCATCGTTTTCTCTCGGGCGTACGTTTACGTGCGTTCAGATGTTGACGGAACGTTCGTTTCGTGCGTTCGTTCTCCGTCGGCACGGTACGGGAACGTTTAACGTCCCCAGAGGACGTGCCCTTCTCTCTTAGTAATGCATCGCGACCCGTTCGTCGTGGATTTAAGACGATCGCGCGGGAGACCGTACGAGTTTTATTCGTTTAGAACACGTTCGGACCGCGTATCGTTCCGATCCACGCATTCGGACGGTATCATTAAACTAATCACGCACGCGTTGAAAATTCCTAAAAAAAATTTTCTCATACGCGTCCGGCCCGG
>NZ_VUOC01000033.1 GCF_008386695.1 Chitinophaga agrisoli | reverse complement strand
GTAAACTACTACTGAAACTATGAAATTCTTCCTGTCCTTCGCTGCCGTGGTGGCCGTTGCTGTCGCCGGCCCTACTAAGGGCCTGGTGAGTCCCGGCGTTGCCGGACCTGCTCCCATCATCGACGACTTTGTACCTATCGCTGTCGGGCCTGCCATCATAGATGAGTTCGAGCCCATTTCCGTCGGACCTGCCATCGTCAACGAGTTCGAACCTATCTCCGTTGGGCCTGCCATCGTCGACGAGTTCGTACCTATCTCCGTTGGACCCGCTATCGTAGACAGCCCTCCTCTTGCCCCCGTTGCTGACAGCACTCCTCTCGTGCAAATCATTTTGAACATCAACCAGGCTAGCTCTGCCCCTATTGTCCCCGGACCCGGTGTCGATGCCATTATCCCTGAGCCCGTGATTGTCGTTGACGAAGCCGAAATCGTTGCTGAGCCCGTGATCGTTGTCGATGGCCCCGTCCCCAAGCCTGTCCAGGTTGCTGACATCACTCCCGTTGCTCCCAAGCCAGTGATCGTCGCGACTCCCATCATTCCCGCACCCGCTGTCACTCTTCCTGAGACCCTTAACTAAATATCGATCAATGTCGACATGTCCACCATGACCGCTCTCGGGCGCTCGTAATCGGAATTTAACTATTTTATTAAATGAAAATTATTGTATGTCATTAAAATAGTTGAAATAAATAGC
>NZ_VUOC01000032.1 GCF_008386695.1 Chitinophaga agrisoli | reverse complement strand
CTGATGGAGACGGAAAAGTTACTCAGGACGAATGGCTAGCTCTTTGGGACGAGTACGCCAAGGACCCAGCTGCAGCAAAGGACTGGCAAAATCTTCTGTGCAAAAGCATCTTCCAGATCCAAGACTCCAGCAATGATGGTTCAGTCGATGTCAACGAGTACGTGACCGTGCACGAGTCCTTTGGTCTCAATAAGGAAGAAAGCACCGAGGCCTTTAAAAAACTGGCTAAAGGTAAAGACTCAATCTCTTGGGCAGATTTCCAGGAATTGTGGAAGGAGTATTTCAGCAGCGACGACCCGGATGTACCCGG
>NZ_VUOC01000031.1 GCF_008386695.1 Chitinophaga agrisoli | reverse complement strand
ACTCCTCAGAGTGTCTTTTAGTACAACTAAACACTGAACAATCCTGTCGTGAGTCTATTTTACTCAAAATGGGACCATAATTCACTAAATGAACATCATGCTGTATTGAAGAAGACTTCAAACTTGAATCGATTGAGACCATAAACTCATTAGGAAAGTGTTTACTGAGGTAATAAATCAAGTCAGAAGTAGGGTCATTTTCTCATTGAGATATATACAATCGGCTTCTTTTTGGAAACAGTGACTCGCCCCCTGCTGACCATTAGAAAGAATGCAGGTTTAAGGCACTTCCACATTGGCTGCTTGGTTCAGCCAAATCACAAAAACATATGTCACCTACTGATAGTGGTGTCTACTCATGTAAATTGTTTT
>NZ_VUOC01000030.1 GCF_008386695.1 Chitinophaga agrisoli | reverse complement strand
TGCTCCAGTTGAGGACGCCGATTTACAAGTCGCCCCTGTGAACATCGTGGATGAACCAGTTGAAAAGACGAATGAGGAAATCGAGAATGACAGTGAAGTTGGCTCGATCAGCTGGGTTGAATATCCTGCTGAATTGGACGAAGATGGAAACGGACTTGTTATTGTTGATCTACCTATTGAGGCACAACCCGAAGATTTAGAGAAAGCCCAGCTTGTTGACCTTCCCGTCGAAAATGTCGCTGAACCAGAAGACTTAAGCCCTGTTCAAGTAGTTAACCCCATCGTTGAGAACAGTCAAAGTGAATACCCCGGCAAAAGATACCCGGACGCTA
>NZ_VUOC01000003.1 GCF_008386695.1 Chitinophaga agrisoli | reverse complement strand
CTGCTCCTAAAAAGAAAGCTGCCGCTAAGAAGAAACCTTCTGCCCCGACAGCTCCGTCAGCTCCCTCTACTCCGGCCATGTAAGACTGGATTTACAACTTGTAGTATAAAGGTCCCGGTTAATAACCGGGATCTTTTTTTGTGCCCTATACCCCAACAGTCAGGTTGCTTTTTATGCCATATATCTCATATTATACACGCTGATAGCCGGGCTTTTACGCCATATACCTCCAATTGCATATATACCAGCTGGGATTGCTTAATTCTTATCGTCCCGGCTGTACCAATTACCAGGATCTTTTTGTACCCTATATATACCTCAAATCGTAAATGTTAATTAGCTTGCGATCTGTAGCAAACAGCTAAACGCGCTTTTATGGATAACTATACGATAGCGGATAATTTCTCCCTCCTGTCTAAGCTGATGGAAATACATGGCGAGGACAGTTTTAAAGCCAAATCATTTGCCACCGCGGCCTTTACCATAGAAAAACTGCCTGCGCAGCTGAAGGAAACAGCCGCGGAAGACATTGCCCGTATTAAAGGCATTGGCAGCTCCACCAACAAAGCTATACAGGAAATGCTGCAGACAGGGCAGCTGTCCCTGCTGGAAGGATTTATTGTAAAAACCCCTCCGGGTATACTGGAAATGCTGAAGATAAAGGGCCTGGGACCTAAAAAAATAGCCACTATCTGGAAGGAACTGGAGGTAGAGAACCTGGGCGAACTGCTGTATGCCTGTAACGAGAACCGCCTGATGCTGCTGAAAGGCTTTGGTCAAAAAACACAGGACAACGTAAAACAAAGTATAGAATTCTACTTTTCCAACCGGGAACGGTTCCTGTATGCAGAGGTAGCCGGCCTGGCGCAGGAACTGGAAAAACGGCTGCAACAGCTGCTGGCCCCGGCCCTGGTATCACTTACCGGACAGATACGCCGTACAGAGATCATTATTGACGAGATTGAACTGGTAGCCGCCGTGCCGGCCAGCACGCTGGAACAACAGCTGGGCGCCATACCGGCCTTTAGCCTGGTAGAAGCTACGGACAACTCCCAGCTATGGAAACACGAACAGCAGGTAAAAATAAGGATCTACCCGTGCCTGCCAGACCAGTTTGCTCAAACGCTGTTCATCACCACCGCGGATGCGGCTTTCCTGGAACATTTTGACGCCGGTGGCACGGCGGCTGCACTCATAGAAGGCAGCACCTCAGAAGCCGCCATCTTCGAAAAAGCTGGCATGGATTACATTGAGCCCTGTATGCGCAACGGCGGCCTGGCGCTGGACCTGGCCAAACGCGGCCAGCTGCCTAAACTGATCGTACCGGAAGACATTAAGGGCATCATCCACTCCCATAGCCAATGGAGCGACGGCATAAATACACTGGAGGAAATGGCGGCCGCCGCCAAGGCACAGGGCCTGGAGTACCTGGTGATCAGCGATCACTCCCGCTCCGCTTTTTATGCCAACGGCCTTACGGAAGAACGTATACTGGCCCAGCATGCGCTGATAGATGAGCTGAATAAAACGCTGGCGCCCTTCCGCATCTTCAAAAGCATAGAAGCAGATATATTATACGATGGCAACCTGGACTATTCAGATGAGGTACTGGCCAGTTTTGACCTGGTAATAGCTTCCGTGCACTCCATCTTAAAGATGACGGAAGAAAAGGCAATGGCCCGCCTGCTAAAAGCCATAGAGAACCCATATACCACCATCCTGGGGCATATGACCGGCCGTCTGTTGCTGAGCCGTAACGGTTATCCCGTAGATCATCAAAAGATCGTTGACGCCTGTGTAGCCAACGGCGTAGTGATAGAACTGAACGCTCACCCCCGCCGCCTGGATATAGACTGGCAATGGCTGCCTTATGCCATAGAAAAGAATGCTATTATCTCTATTGATCCGGATGCACATAGCATTGAGGGCTACCGCGATATCTATTACGGTACCCTGGCCGCCCGCAAAGGCGGACTAACCAAAGAAAGGAACCTGAGCAGCTTTAGCCGGGCAGAGCTGGAGCAATACCTGCAACAGCGACGCTCCAGATTATAAATACTGATATTACTACTTAATGAAGCCAATGAATTTACAGATAAAAGACGCCAGCGTAGCCCAGATCCCGTTGATACAGGAGCTGACAGAACAGATATGGCGCCCAACTTACGAGTCAATACTCACGCCGGAGCAGATCAGTTACATGCTGGATATGATGTACAGCACCACTTCCTTAACCCGGCAGATAAGCGAACAGGGGCACCGTTTTATCCTTTTATATGATGAAGCAAGGCCTATTGGCTTTGCGGCTTACAGCACCACAGATACCGATGGCATCCAGAAGCTGCATAAGATCTACCTGCATAGCGATTACCAGGGAAAACGGGTTGGCAAATTCTTTATGGAGGCCGTAATAGACCGTGTAAAAGCAGCCGGAGCGCATACCCTTGAGCTGGATGTGAACCGGCATAATAAGGCGCGTTTATTTTACGAGCGGCAAGGATTTACCATCCTGAAGGAAAAAGATACCCATATCGGGAATGGCTATGAGATGAATGATTATGTTATGCGGAAGGCGTTATAGCTGAAACCATAAAAAAGCAGCCTGATAAGAAATATCAGGCTGATTCCCATGTTAACCATTAAAAAGACACAACTTCATTTTACGTTTTTGATGCTTTGCTAAGTGTATCCGGTAATAAGCTTGTCTATTAATTATTTACGACAACCAGGTAGCTGCGGATTTGGTCATTTCCCCTTTTCTTTGAAACTCATATAATACACTCATAACTAACGGATAATGCATAAACAAAAAGTTCCCGTAGCGGTCATGCTACGGGAACGTCCGGTTTAAAAGCAGGTGTATATCGATTAACAGATCGCGTAATTAGCCATTACGCGCAACAAAATTAGAAGTAACGGGGTAATAGCTCCTGTTCTGAGGACCAGGTAAAGCGGTAGCTTACCAGTAGCTCATGAGAGGAGGCCTGTGCCCCTTTCAGGTTGGATGATAGCGGCGTATCATAAGAATAGCCCAACTGCAGGTTGGGGTTAAGCTGCACCTGCACCATACCCGCAACGGTCTTTTCTGACCGGTAAGAGAGCCCCACCCATACCATTTCCTTGATCAGCATGCTCATATTAATATCAAATCCTAAACTGGCGCCGTCTACCCTCCTCAGCTGAACACTGGGCTTTATTTTTGTCTCCTCCCCTGCATCAAACAGGTAACCGCCCTGCAGGTAATAATGTGTTTTGTATACCAGCTTATTTACCTTGTTCCCTACATCAAAACTCTGGAAGGTAGGGGAAGAAAGACCTACATAAAAACGGTCGTTAAATAGCATAAACCCAAAGCCTACATCGGTTTTAAAATAGCTGGCATTATCTGCAAACACCGGGTCTGTGGTGGTAAGATCCGTGTTATTTTCGCGGAACTGGGACATACCTAACTTTAAGCCCAACGCCAGGCGCAGGGTTTCGTTAAAATAGATACGCTGGGAGATATGAAAGTTTAAGGAGGTGCGTGACTGTACTGTTATCTTCTCATTCATGGCAGAAAAGCCAAGACTGGTATTGGTGGATTTAAAAGGCGTATAGAAAGAGAAATTGATCGTTTTGGGGGCGCCATCTACTCCTACCCATTGGTTACGGCCCACCAGCGTAAGGGCAGCCGCTTCATCCACACTGGAATAGGCAGGATTGACAACCATCATATTCTGCTGGTATTGTGTATAGATAGGATCCTGCTGCGCCGATGCCGGCAAATAGCAGCACCCTGCCAGGAGCAACGTTGCCAGCAGCCTGAAAAGGCGTTTATGCACTTTCATGATCGATTTCTCAACGTTCATCTCTATTGTCTTTTAATCACTATATACCCTGTATACTGGTCTTTATTACCGGCCCTGTCTGTGAGGTGTACGATAAAGAAGTAAGAACCGTCGGTTACTTCCTTACCAGCGTTGTTAAGACCCTTAAAGCTATTGTCCTTGTTATCGTAACCCGTCATTTTAAACACAACGCCACCCCACCTGTTAATGATGATCACCTCATTATCCGGGTACTTTTCGATGTTCTCAATATACATAGCGTCATTGCCCTTGCCATCTCCATTGGGGGATACTGCCGGGTGTACCCTGATCAGGCCACCGTTGCTGTTTACCCAGCGGCCATCCGTGATCCAGCCTTCTACGGAATCAGGTACGCCGTCATTATCAGAGTCCAGATCCAGGAAGTTGGGGATACCGTCGCCATCAGCGTCATCATCCGTTGGGTCATTATTGCCGTTACGGTCTTCCCTGCCATCTGTTATGCCGTCTTTATCAGTATCGCAGGTGGGACAGAAAGGATCGTCATTCAGTATAATACCTACCGCGGAATCCGGCGCGGCGGTTACCGGTACATTCTGATTGGAGCTTACAGTAGGCGTCAGCAGTTTTACGCTCAGCCTTTCCGGCCTTTCAAATACGCTGTCTCCCATAATGGATACCGGTATATAGGCCACCAGTTCACCAGGGTTCACCACGATCGGTTTCATCACGCTGTCAAAGTCAATACCTGGTTTAGCGGAGCCTAATAATCCCCAGGTATCTGATATAGAGAACCTGTAGGGCATTGACACCGGGCGGCTACTGGGCCTGCTGAGCCTTACCTCAAAGGTGAGCGAGTTTTCGCCATCCTGGCTGCCTTCGTTCACGCTGTATTCTGATTCGCTGAATGACAGCGTCAGGGGATCATTTTCTTTCACGCCTACATCCACTTTACCTGTACCGGGCGTATAATGATTAAGGCCGCCGGAAGGATCCGGGAGTACCTCCAGGTATATAAACCCGTTATCGTCATTTGTGAAGTTATCTACAGAAGTTACGGTAAAGGTATGCTCCATTTCACCGGCCGGCATGCTGACTATTATGGTGCTGCCATTGCCGTTGATAATGCCTTCGCTGCTGGTAATGGTTCTGGCGGTATCATGCACTATTTTCAGGAAGATGGGCATGGATGAGGTGCTGACGCTGGTCGCCCTGATCGTTATCTGCACGCTGCCGCCTTCCATGATGGAATCCGCGGGTACGGCGGAAAGATCTACCGTCATGTTATCATCATCATTCAGGGCCACACTCACCTGTGAGGGGGCGCCCAGGGGCCAGGTAACACCGGTCATAGTGCTGGTAACATTCTGGAGGCTGATGTTGATCTGCTCAACATCCTCTACCAGTTTATCATCCAGCGGATCTATATTCACTACTACCCCATTCTGCCCTGCGGGGATGGTAACTGAACCAGACAGCGCTTTATAGTCTGTACCGGAGATAGCGCTACCTGTGACATTATAGGTCACCTGCACGTCCTTTACCACCGTGAAGTTGTTATCAGAGAAGCGTATACGGAAAGATCCCTGTTGCGCGGGCTCTGCGGCATCTGCTATTTTCTCTACTATCATGCTGCGGCCGGGGGCATTGCCTTCGTCATCCGCAATATTTACGGTGATGGTGGAGTCGTCTACCGGGAAGTCTAAAGGACCGCCATTCTTTGGCATCTGGGCCTTTTTCAGCGTTAACGTAACAGTCTCATCACCTTCCATCAGCTTATCGTCTACTACTGTAACCGGAATGGTTACGCTGTTAGTATTTGCTTTAATAACGGCAGAACTTCCTGTCACTTTCCAGTCAGTACCAGTGGCGGTACCGCCCAGTGTAAAGTTGATGTTGATATCTGAGCCTGCTTTCTCCGCACCGGGCAGTTTAATAAGAATACCTCCGTTGGTGGACGGTTCTGCCGCATCTGCGGTTTTGCTGGCCGTTATCTCCATCACTGTTTCCGGGATAGTAATAGTAGCCGGCGATGTTATTTTATAGGTGGCCGGCACGGCAGCTTTCAGCTGCAATTTCTCAGTGCCCTCTACCACATTATCATTTATTATGGTAAGCGTTTGCTGTACCTGGTTAGTACCAGCAGGCAGCGTTACGGTAGTGGGAAGACCACTGTAATCCGCCGCTACGGCGCTAAAGCTGGCATCCGGCGCTATATTGATGCTGATGGCAGTGGAGCTGGTGATATCGGGCTTCACAAAACCAATTGTCACCTTAGCGCTGCTACCTTCGTGCATTACCGTAGAATCCACCAGTACCTGCAGTTGCAGGTTTGTGGGGTCCTTACTGGTCTGGTCATCTATAAACACATCCAGGTTATTGGCGCTTATACCTGCAAAGCCGCTTACAGCGCCTTTTACCCTGATAAGCTCCTGCGGCTCCAGTATATTATCTGCTAAAGTAGTAAGCGTAATATCCTGGAAATTCTCACCCGGGTTAAGGGTAATGGTTACAGGCAGACCGGTATAATCCGTTGCGCCAGCGGTAGACGCGGCATCAGCGGAAATAGTCACCTGCATGGGTTTATAAGGCGTAATACCAGCCGGCAACGCCACCCTTACGGTATAGTTACTACCTTCCACTACCTTATTACCGGCGGAGAATGGCTGCGGTTGTAAGGTGATCTTAGGATTGCTGCCATCTTTTATCGTGATCGTTAACGGGCTGGTGGAGAAACCAACAGCGCTGGCTTTAACGATGAGCGTTTCATCATCCTCAAGCAGGTTGTCCGGAGTGGCCAGTATCGCCTGCGGGAATGTAACGGAGCCTGTGCCCTGTTTGATCACCACAGTGGCCGGCAGTGCGGAATGCTCCCCATCCCCTGCTGTGGATGTTGCATCTTTGCTGATAACCACCGGTATATCGTAGCTGGTTTTCTTGCCATTGGGCAATGCTACGGTCACCATAGCGCCAGTGGTACTGCCTTCTGTTATGGTGGTATTGTCCGCGCTCAGGGATAGCGGCATATTGGCCACCATATCCTTGTCTTTTAAAGTAACGGCCGTAGTGACAAAGGTCATGCCTGGCAGATCCGTAGTGGAACCATCGATCACCAAGGTCTCGTCTGTTTCCAGCAAACCATCTGCGGCTATATTCATGGTAGCGCTTACCGCGGCATTGGTCTTATCCAGCGGTGGTATGGATGCAAAGCTATAGTCTGCATTCACGGCCGTAGAACCGGTACCTGTTTTTGCGGTGATATTGATGGGCACTTCCGTGGTAACGCCTGCCGGCAGGCTAAAGGTGACGGCGTATCCGCTGCCTTCATCCATCTGGGCCTGCTGGGCCGCAATGGTGATCACTTTATTGGCCGGATCATCCCCGGTAGCATCTGTAATACTTGCACTGGCGGAGGATACCGTTAAACCGGAAATGGTACTGGAAGCGCCATCCAGCGTAAAGCTCTCTGCTTTTTCCAGGATCTGGTCCGTTTTGGCGGTAATAAAGTCCGGTATGGTCACCTCACGCTGGCCCACCGGTATGGTAATGGACGATGAGGCCAGTGTAAAGTCCGTAGCGCTGGCCGCAGAGGCCGCGTTCCGGGTAAGGTTCACGACGATAGGTTTGCCGGCCTTAATATCATTCACAAATCCTACTTTGACCCCGGCGGTGCTGCCTTCTTTTACAGGGCTGCCGGTAATACTAAGCTGGAGCTTATAATTGGCCGGGTCTGCAGTGGTAGCATCTATTATAGTGAGCGTATAGGGTTTTATAGCATAATCTCCGGAATTACCGCTGAGGATCAGCGTTTCATTACCTTCCAGCAGGTCATCTATCACCGCGCTTAAGGTAAATGATACGGTGCTGGCGCCCGCTGGTATCGTTAAGTCAACGGGGGCCGGCAGGGGATTCAGGTCACTGATATCTGCCGCGCCGCCTGCAGTTAGCGTAAGCGGAATATCCGCGCTGGCCAGGGTGCCGCTGGGCAGGCTAATGGTGAAGGTGATGCCGGCGCCGCCTTCTGTGATGGTGGTTTGCCCTTTGTCTGGCTGCAATGTAAGCGAATTGGCGTCATCGTCCAGAATCTGGATATCGTATGGCGCAAAATCATATACACGGGAGAGACCATCACTGGCTATAGCAGTTACGTGTAATTTCTCAGTGCCTTCTGCCAGGTTATCATCCAGTACAGTGAATGGTACTGTTGAAGAATTGCCGCTGGTGATCAAAATTACGTTACTGCCAATGGTATAATCTGCGGCAGAAGCGGTGGATGCAGGATCACCATGGAGGGCGCCCAGGGTAATGCCGATAGGCACATCTGTAGTAACGCCCGGCGGCAGAGAGAATTGCAGGCCGCCTATATAGGGCTCTGACACGGTAACGCCGGGTACAGGCCGCATGGTGATGGCCCGGTTAGCCGGATCATCATAGGTGCGGTCCTTGATCGCGACGGAGCCGCTGGCTGTTTGCGCAGTAGCCAGCACAGTCGCATCTGCCTGGATCTCCAGTGTTTCCGGATATTCCAGGATCTTATCGGTGAGGGCCTGTATAGAGAAGGTAGCTGAGTTAGTATTTTGTTTGATCACCACATTCAGCAACGGATCAATGTCTGCTGCGGAAGCGGTAGAAGTGGTTTTACGTGTGAGGGTTACCGTAATATCGGAAGCGGCATTTACACCGGCAGGGAGGCTCACCGTGCCATTAGCAGAGGAGCCTTCGTCTATTTCCGTAGGCATGGTGAGTGTGATAGAGCGCGGCTCATCATCCAGGATCTTATAAACGCATTTATTGGCGGAGGTATTTACCTTCACCAGGTTATTATTAACGGCATCGTCCAGGGCAAATTCCACTTCACGGTTATTCTCCAGGGCGGTATTGCCCAGGATCATAATGGCGCTATCTACATCTATCAATACTCCGGCTTTTGGATAGACGCCTGCGGGAATCACAATGCCTCTTTTATATTCATAGTCCACGCCGGCAACAGCAGGGTTTGCGCCTGAAGGGGCTGCCTTCAGGGGAACATATAGGGGGGCGGTTGTTGTAATGGCGGTACCCAGCGAATTATTATTGAATACCTTTAGCTTTAAGCCTTGTATAATGTGCCTGTTGTCTCCTTCCTGGCCTTCCGCAGTAGGCTTTTCAAATTGAACGGTGAGCTGCCTGGTGGCCTGTGCCGGGATGGTATCCAGCTGCACCCCGTCCAGATCGGCCACGTTATTACCATATCCTGCGAGGATACGCGCCACATGCGTTCTTTCCGCGTTAAAACTGCCTCCGTTGAAGTCACCCAGCTGTTTATGCACAACGATACCGTTTTCGGTACCGTCATAACTGTTATTATATATATTATCCAGGAACGCATTTATGGGTACGTTCATCATACCCGCGGCATCTGTAGCATGGATGGAGTGAAAACCTCCCTTCATGCGGAACATATGGGCACGGGGATATGGATAACCGCTCAAACAGGCATCATCACGGTATACCCCTACTGTATTAAAGGGGGGAAAATCCGGGGCGAGCGCCTTTGAGCACACACTGTTTCCACCCCAGTCAGTACCGCTTACGCCAAGTACGGCGTGTTCTGCCAGGTAAAGGTGACCTACCGTGGTAATGATATCGGGAACGCCAACGGCTACTGTATAGTCTAATATAAAATAAGGTTGATCCTTTACATAGGTCATGGTGAGGATAACGGTCACCTTTCCTGAATTCTGGTAGTTAGGGATATTACCTACCATCTGTATTTTCCAAGGGGTAACAGCGCTGCCGGTACCAGATTTAGGAGAAATAAAGTCCCAGCTAACCTTATTGATCTTACGTATATCTTCCCAGAAGTACTGATCGATGCCTATGTAGGTGGTGATGCCCCTGGGATCGTCTGAACCTTCGTAGGTTTCGCTGAGGCCCAGTCTTGAAACGCGGTAGGAACCGTCGGTCATGATCTCTATCTTCAACCCAGGGTCTGCAATGGTACCGCCGTTTTCGTTAATCGTTTCAACCACCTGTGCACTTACACTACTCCCTGCCAGCAGAAAAAGCGTTACTACCAGCTGCATCCGCAGCCAATAAAACGCTTTTGTGCAAACTGCACCGGCTTTGACCTTTTTTGTACAGAATAAAACTGACAAGGCGTGTAAATCTCTAATCATCCATCATATTTTAGATCCAACAGATACAGGTGTATTAACCTCTTTTTTTGAAAAACCTGTTACACCTGTTACATGACTATTGCTGTGCTGATGTGTCCAAATGCCATTCTGTATTTGCAGGTAGGCCTTAATTATCAACACATTAGCACCGGTAAACCGGGGTAAACGCGCTAATATTTAAAGCCTAGTCATATTATATAATACACGAATTTATACAAAATAAATATATTAAAACAATTAAATTTAATTTATCCACACTATGTGCACAAGTACTGAAGTGCCTGCTTACAGGGTAATTCAGCTACAGTGAAGGGTTACCGTCAGAATTTTTTTCCGGAAGGATGTGGAAAACCTGGGGGTAACAGAACAAACTACTATGGTTTTGTGCTAATGTGGATTTTTCTACTGAGCGGTGGGTGATAAGGTAAAATAAAAGTAGATTTGCGCAAAACCGTAAAAGAATGTCAACAATCGCTAAATCAAACATTGACTTTAGCCTTCAATATAAGGTGAAGGATATGTCTTTGGCCGAATGGGGTCGTAAGGAAATAGAGCTGGCAGAAGCAGAAATGCCAGGCCTGATGTCTTTAAGACAAGAATATGGCGCTTCCCAGCCTTTAAAGGGCGCCCGGATAGCCGGCTGTCTGCATATGACCATCCAGACTGCCGTATTAATTGAGACGCTGGTTCACCTGGGCGCCGAAGTACGCTGGAGCTCCTGCAACATATTCTCTACCCAGGATCATGCTGCCGCTGCTATTGCTGCTGCCGGCGTGCCTGTTTTTGCCTGGAAGGGTATGAATGCAGAAGAATTTGACTGGTGTATTGAGCAGACCCTGTTTTTTGGCGGCGCTGACCGTCCGCTGAACATGATCCTGGATGATGGCGGCGACCTGACCAATATGGTGCTGGACACTTACACTGAGCTGATACAGCATATCAAAGGCCTGAGCGAAGAAACCACTACCGGCGTACACCGCCTGTATGAGCGTATGAAGAATGGTACGCTGCCTTTGCCTGCTATCAACATCAATGACTCTGTTACCAAGTCAAAATTTGATAATAAATATGGCTGCCGCGAGTCCTGTGTGGACGCTATCCGCCGCGCTACCGATGTAATGATCGCTGGTAAGGTGGCTGTAGTGGCCGGCTTTGGCGATGTGGGCAAAGGCTCTGCCGAATCACTGAGAGGCGCTGGCGCCCGTGTGATCGTAACGGAGATAGATCCTATCTGCGCATTACAGGCTGCTATGGAAGGTTATGAGGTGAAGAAGATGGCTGACGCCGTAAAAGAAGCAGACATCATCGTTACCACTACCGGTTGCCGTGATATCATCACCGGCGAGCACTTTAAAGCAATGAAAGACAAGTGTATCGTATCCAATATCGGTCACTTTGACATTGAGATCGATGTTGCCTGGCTGAACAAAAACTATGGCAAGACCAAAGTGGAGATCAAACCTCAGGTAGATAAATATACGATCGACGGCAAGGACATTATCCTGCTGGCAGAAGGCCGCCTGGTGAACCTGGGCTGCGCTACCGGCCACCCTTCTTTCGTAATGAGTAACTCCTTTACCAACCAGGTACTGGCTCAGCTGGAACTGTGGACTAACGGAGGCAACTACGAAAACAAGGTATATGTGCTGCCTAAGCACCTGGATGAGAAGGTAGCCCGTCTGCACCTGAAGAAAGTAGGCGTGGAACTGGATGTGCTGACCTCCGTACAGTCTGAATACCTGGGTATTCCTGCTGAAGGTCCGTACAAGCCTGATTACTACCGTTATTAATCATTCGTACAATGATACCCGGAGGCCGTGTTTTACCAAAGACACGGCCTTCATTATTCTGTAATCATCCGTCTTAAATTATTCATTGTTCTTTACCTTTGCCGCATGACCAAGCTAAGTGTTAACATTAACAAGTTTGCTACCCTCCGCAATGCCCGTGGCGGCAATCTCCCGGATCTGTTAAAAGTAGCGCAGGATTGTGAGCGTTTCGGCGCTGAAGGCATTACCGTACACCCCCGCCCGGACGAACGGCATATCCGCTACCAGGATGTATGGGACCTTAAACCGCTTGTTACCACTGAGTTCAATATAGAAGGTTACCCGTCCAAAGAATTTATGGACCTGGTGCTGGCTGTAAAACCGCATCAATGTACGCTGGTGCCTGACCCGCCCGATGCGATCACCTCCAATACCGGCTGGGATACGGTTGTCCACCAATCCTTTCTGCAGGAAGTGATAGGCGAGCTGAAAAAAGCCGGCATCCGGGTATCTATTTTCCTGAATGCGGAAGTAGATAAGGTAGCAGGGGCCAAAAGTGCCGGCGCCGACCGTATAGAGCTATATACCGGCCCTTACGCTGAAGAATATACCAATGCCCGTACCCAACCGCAGAACCTGCAGTTGTTCAATGACTACAAAAACACCGCCCGTGAAGCTACCCACCTGGGACTTGATCTGAATGCGGGCCATGATCTGAACCTGGATAATCTCCGTTTCTTTAAACTGCATATCCCCCAACTGAAAGAAGTATCCATTGGCCATGCGCTTGTATGCGATGCGTTATACCTGGGGCTGGAGAATACCATACAGCTGTATAAACGGCAACTGGTGGATTGAGGATAGGATCATGAAGGTTTGAACGCTTTTACCCCGGCGTTCAACGCTTTTACCCTAAGGAGTGAACGCTTTTAATACGAGTTGCATACGGGTTGCATATGGGAAAACCATGGGTGGGATAGAACAGATCTACTCTTTGACCAATAACCCCCACTGCTGTAATGGGATATTAATGCCCAGCTGATTAAAAGCGTTTGCCCGCTGATACCAGGAACGGGCATACCTTAACTGCAATTTCTTTGTAATGATACCTATACCGGCGGCAAAGCCGCTAAGCCCCTGCTGCCCGGATACTGCCAGCTCCTGCCGGCGTAAATGGTTATAAGACACTGTTAACTCCACATAACGGCCTACCTCGTACTGCGCAGCCAATACCATATGCCTGAATAATTTATCCACCGTTTTGCCGCCTGCACCGGTGGTATCTCCGTCTGATATTACGATACCATCTTCCATAGCAGGATCCGCATAACGGACATCGAACTGGTAGAGATGGTGCAGGGTAGCTGATAATTGCAGGGGCAGATGCTGGAGGCGTTTGGAAATACCTACCTGCAGGTCAAAAGGCAGGGGCTCCTGCCCTCCCCCGGTTACGTAGGTGCGCAACTGGACGCCCATATTCCGGGCTGTGAGCCCGATCTGCAGCTGATGGGCGGTATCCTGGTAGGTGATGCCCACATCCGCCGCCAGGCCGGCGGCGCTATATTGCTGGTAACGGGACTGTATAAACTTGAGGTTGACGCCGTAATGCCATCTTTCCAGGTATTGACGGCTGGCGGTAAGCTGCCAGGCGATATCCCGGGGGCTAAAGGCGCCCTGCACATTGCCTGCGGCATCTGTTTGCGTAAGGGTACCATAATGTACATACTGTACGCTGGCCGCAAAGGTGGTTTGAATGCCGGTGGCGTCATAGCCCAGCATACAATGGCCGTATTTAACATCCGCGAAGTAGCTGGTATAGTTGGCCTGCAGGTGCGCATGCATAGAAGGGCGCAGCAGGGCCGGGTTGCCCATGGCCAGCGAAAGATCGCTGGTATTCTGCTGGCTCACGTTCATGCTGCCCAGGGCTGTTATCTGGGGAGCCGCCGGCAGATCAAGGAAAGGGAAAACGCTTTTACCACCCAGTACCTGCGCGGTAAGTGACTGGCAGCATAGGATACAGCAAAAAAGGGCGGCGAGCTTACGCATGAGGGCGCAAAATAGCAATAATCTTAAAATAATAACAGGCACAATAAAGCCCCGGTTTTACGGCCGGGGCTTTATCGAACCCTTAAAACAATCAACATGAAGTTCACTTCCTGATAACAACAAAACAGAAGGGAACTTTATAATTAGTTGCCCCCATGATTGGGGGCAATCTTAACACTTACTTCTTTAATAACGCTATTTCGAGCACTTGGTTCATTTCTTTTACAAAATGGAACTTCAGGCCCTTGATATAGTCAGGATTAATGTCGTTAATATCTTTCTCGTTCTGCCAGCAGAGTATGATCTCCTTGATACCGGCGCGTTTAGCGGCCAGGATCTTTTCCTTGATACCTCCTACCGGCAGCACCTGTCCACGGAGGGTGATCTCGCCCGTCATGGCCAGGTAGGATTTTACCTTACGGCCAGTGTAGGCGGATGAAAGGGCGGTGAGCATGGTAACGCCTGCGCTGGGGCCATCCTTGGGCACCGCGCCTTCCGGCACGTGCACATGCACATTCTTATGGGAGAATACCTTGGGATCGATCTTATACTGGGTGGCGTTTGCCTGCAGGTAGCTGAGGGCCGTGGAGGCAGATTCCTTCATTACATTGCCCAGGTTACCGGTAAGCTTTAATTCGCCCTTACCGTCGCTAAGGCTGGTTTCTATGAACAGGATGTCGCCGCCTACATAAGTCCAGGCGAGGCCTACAGCCACACCCGGCGGGTTGCCCACTTTATATAACTCGTTGGAGTAGCGTGATTTACCTAATATTTTGGCCACAGTTTCCTCCGTGAGGGTATCCGGGATCTTGTGCTCCAGGGCTACGTCTTTTGCCAGGGAACGCATAATGGAGGCCAGCAGGCGGTCCAGCTCGCGCACGCCGCTTTCGCGCGTATAGTCCTGCACTATGCGGGACAGGACCTGACCGGGGAACTTCATTTTGAGGTCCTTAAGGCCATGCGCTTCCCGCTGTTTGGGCACCAGGTGCCGTTTGGCTATCTCCACTTTTTCCTCTACAGAGTAACCGCTGAGGTCAATGATCTCGAGACGGTCGCGCAGGGCTGGATTAATAGCGCTGAGATTATTGGCGGTAGCAATGAACAATACCTTGCTCAGATCATATTCCAGCTCCAGGTAGTTATCGTAAAAAGTACTGTTCTGTTCAGGATCCAGCACTTCCAGGAGGGCAGAGCTGGGATCGCCGCGGAAATCGTTACCGATCTTATCGATCTCGTCCAGGATCATGACCGGGTTAGACGATTTTATTTTGCGGATGGACTGCAAAATGCGGCCAGGCATCGCCCCAATATATGTTTTACGGTGCCCACGGATCTCGCTCTCATCATGCAGGCCACCCAGGCTTAAGCGTACATATTTGCGGCCAATAGCATTGGCGATAGAACGGCCCAGGGAGGTTTTACCAATACCCGGAGGGCCTACAAAGCAAAGAATAGGCGATTTCATATCACCCTTCAGTTTAAGTACGGCCAGGTATTCCAGGATACGTTCCTTGATCTTATCCATGCCGTAGTGGTCATGGTCCAATACTTTCTGGGCTTTCTTCAGATCGTAGCTATCCTGGGTGTACTCTCCCCAGGGGAGGTCCAGCATCAGGTCAAGGTGGTTGTATACCACGCTATAGTCCGGGGTGCTGGGGTGCATACGCTCTAACTTCTCGGATCCTTTGCGGAACAGGTCTGCGGCGGCCTCTGACCATTTCTTGGTTTCTGCCTTGCGCTGCATTTCCTTTACTTCGCGGTCGTTGGAATCACCGCCCAGCTCCTCTTTGATGGATTTAAGCTGCTGTTGCAGGAAGTATTCCCGCTGCTGCTTATCGAGGTCCGCCTTGGTCTTGTTGGTGATCTTATTCTTCAACTCCGCCAGCTGCAGCTCTACCTGCAGCAGTTTGAGCAGGGTTTCTGCGCGGGTGCGGAGATTATTGATTTCCAGCAGTTCCTGTTTGTCCTTTATCTCGCTGTTGAGGTTAGAGGATACAAAGTGTACCAGGAAAGCTGCATTTTCTATGTTCTTGAGTATTACGCTGGCCTCGGAAGGCAGGTTGGGCGAGAGCTGTATGATCTGGCCGGCCAGGTCTTTAATGGAAGAAATATAGGCCTCAAATTCTGCATCGTTTTCCCCTACTTCGTCGTGCAGCACGGTGATGTTGGCCTTAAAGTATGGATCTTCTGTAGTAATAGCGTCTATATTGAAACGTTTGCGGCCCTGTATGATGATGGTGGTACCGCCATCCGGCATTTTTATCAGCTTAACGATCCGGGCTACGGTGCCTACGTTTGCCAAATCGGCAATAATAGGGTCCTCTACCGTACTGTCTTTTTGCGCTACCACACCAATCAATTTGTCAGTCCGGTAAGCATCATTCACTGCCTTGATAGATTTATCCCTTCCAACGGTGATAGGCAGTACCACACCTGGAAACAATACAGTATTTCTTAAAGGTAGTATGGCCAGTTCCTGGGGTATTTTATCGTCTTCCGCGCTGTCTCCGTCTTCATTCAAAGGGATAATAGGCATAAACTCCATCTCTTCTTCCGAATTCGCTAAATAAAATCTATTCATCGCAATAGTTTAATTCCATGAAGGTAGACAATTTGTCAGCTTGACTTCATTGCCACCTGGTATTTTTAGTATTCCCCTATAGTGTTCAAGGATAGTGCCATTAATAATATGCGGATGCGCACATGTGCGGATGTGCAGATGGGTGAATGGGGTTAAATGTGCGGATGGGGCCAGGTAAAAATGCCTCCAAAAGTTTTTAAGCTTTGGAGGCATTTCACTATTGATACAATTTACAAACCGTTGTGTTACAGCGTAACACCTACACCCAGCTGGATGGACTGGTTTTTCCAGTTGCTGCTGTTTGCTACATCGCCGGCGTTCTTTACGTCTGTGAAGCCAATGATGTAACGGGCGCTTACGTTGATAATGGGCAGCTGCAGCCATAAACCGGCTACGCCAGCCACATCACCACCTTTGAAGGCGTCTTTTGTTCCCTGTAAGGCGTCCTTACCGCTAAGCAGGGCACTGAACTGGGGACCTACCTGCAGTTTCAAACGGGGCGTACCCAGGTTGATGTTCGCCAGCAAGGGAATGCTCAGGTAATTGAGGCTGATCTTTTTGTTGTTATTGTCCGGATCATTCAGGTTATCTGTGTTATAGACCTCGCTGAATTTGTCCGTAGTTTTTGTTTTGGTGGAAGAGAAGATCAGTTCTCCCTGCACACCAAAACCTTTTACGAGGTTTACCTGTGCAAAACCACCCAGGTGATAACCCAGCTTAAAGCCATCGTTGTAGCCCTCACCGTCGATCTTACCGAGGTTAGCGCCACCTTTGATACCAAATCTCAGTAATCTATCCTGGGCATGGAGTGTGGAGAAGGCAGTGATTCCCAATACTGCCATCGCAAGAAACAGTTTTTTCATGTGTGATCTTATTTGATTTTTAATAGCCTAGATTTTTGTTACCACGTGATGTGGATGACTGCATGGATTTTTTGTGTAACACATGGTACCTGATAGTAGCATGTGAAGACATTGTAACGCAAAATCTATGCTACTTTTCTTTCTTATTAAAAAAGTGCGCACAACACAATAAAAAAACGAGTCATTTATAAATTGAAGCTTACCCGGGCGGTGAAGTAGGTCATGAAATTGCGGTCTTCGCCCTGCAGGGGTTTAAAAAGCGTATAGGAGGGAGCGAAAGTAAACTTGCCAATGATATAGGAGAGATTGACGGTAAAATCCAGTGCGCGCGGCTCAAAGCCAGTACCATCTTCTGATTCCACTGCCAGTCCATTCCCTTTTTTCTTACTTTCCTGGATATCCTGTTTCATTTTAGCAGAACGGGCAATGTATTGAAAGGCTTTCAGGTTGCTATAGTAGTGTGCGGTGCCTGCTGTGAATCCTAATGAGGGGGTTAATAACACGGCGTCATCAAACTTGAGCACATCCATGAACATAAAGGGGTGGCGAAGGGCGAAGATGACATTAAAATCCCGGGCGGAGGTAGTGCTGGTGACCTCTGTACCTAACCGGCGGTTGCGGCCCAGGCGGCGGAATTCCGTATACTTATCGGTTTGCTGCCCCCAACCATAATCCAGGCTGATACCCGGCTGCAGCCACCAGCTGCGATAGTAGAAATAAGCAAACAGCTCATTCTTAATAGGGGTAGCCGGAACATCGCTGGAATCTGCGAAGAAGTAACGGGTATACGAAATGCCGGTCAGGAACTTCCGGTTTTTCGTGTAGTCGTATCCCAAAGAGAAATCCCATTCAAACCAAGGGTTCTTTTCCGTATCGAACAGGTAATATGCGCTTAATGAACCGGAGAAACCGGATTTATGATAGTAGGCAATTGAGGGCGACAGAAAGGTCTTCATCACAATAGGCTGGTCGAAGTTGGCCGTTTTACTGCCGTAAGCGGGGTTATTGCCATAGCCCATGGTTACCAGCGCCTCGTTCTTCTGTCTTTTTTGTAAAAGAGAATCCAGCTGCCTTTCCAGGTCGGCCAATGACTGTGCTGCTACTATACGGCTACAGCCCAATAGGGATAGCAATAAAATGCACCGGTGTTTCCACATGTTTTTTACGAGTGTACCACGGTGCAAGATACAGAATTACGGATTACCAATATGGGACCAGGCAGGGAATAACCAGGTATGGTCATCCCCCCTGCCTGGTGACGGTTATTTGTTTATGCCAGCTCAATAAGGGTGATCTCCGGGAGGATGCCTACGCGGCCGGGATAGCCCAGGAAACCAAAACCGCGGTTCACATACAGGCGTTGGGAGCCCTGTTTGTATAAACCGGCCCATTCCTTATAGAAATATTGGGCGGGGCTCCATTTTACGCCGGGTATCTCTACGCCAAACTGCATACCGTGCGTATGGCCCGCCAGCATAAGGTCAATATCCGGGTAATCTGTCCGTACCTGCGCATCCCAATGGGTGGGATCATGGGAGAGCAATATTTTGAAGGGAATGTGGGCGCTGCCCTCGTAAGCTTTTTTCAGGTCGCCGTATTTAGGGAAACGGCTCATAGCGCTCCAGTTCTCAATGCCGATAAGGGCGATCTGCTCCCCATCCTTTTCCAGCACTACGTGCTCATTCATGAGCAGGCGCCAGCCCAGCTGGCCATGGATCTGTTTAAGATGCTCCAGGTTCTGTGCGCGTTGTGCGCTGAAGCCGGTCTGGTCCCTGTCCGGCCACGGGTAATAATCGCCATAATCATGGTTACCGAGGGTGGAAAATACGCCCAGGGGCGCTTTTACCTTGTTGAAGATCTCCATGTAGGGCTCCATTTCCAGGGCGCGGTCATTTACCAGGTCTCCGGTAAAAAGGATCAGATCTGCCTGCTGTGCATTGATCATCTCGATCCCTTTCATGACAGCCGGCGTGTTATTGAAGCTGCCGGAGTGGATATCTGAGATCTGCACGATGCGGAGCCCTTTAAAGGCAGCCGGCAGGTTCTTAAATGCCAGTTTTATCTTATGAACCCTATAATTATACTTGTTAGAAAACCCATATGTAAGGGTAGCAAAGAGGCCGCCTCCCAGTAAAAGACCGGTTTTGGTCAGGAACTGTGAACGGGTGATACCGTTGATATCCCTGCCTGGATCCGCCACGGGCTGGGAGCCAAAGCGCTGGATAAGCCATTGTACACCCCGGCGCAAATCATCCATAAGCAGGAAAACAACGGTAATGGCCTTGGCCAGCACGAGGCCGATAAGGATTGCCATTACATAGGAGCGGACGATGGGTTTCCAGTCGTGCCAGTTGAGATAGGGCAATAATATGATGGTAGCCAGACAACTGAGGGATACCAGCCAGTATATGCCATATACAAGGCCGCGGGTACGGGGAGCGGACCCATTCATGATGGCCCTTATGCCCATAAAAACGTATATATCCAGACAAATGATCAGTACAATAAGCACCACCGAATTCAAACCTGAGCGCATGATAAAAGTAAAGTTAGGTCAAATTGAAAAGACGAACGGGTAAACGGTATATTGTATCCCTCCATCAAAAATTCTGCTAAGAATGGAGGGGCGGCAGGGCTGATTGCACAATAAACTCATTATCATGCTATTAACATCGAACTCCACGATTTTTTGTGAATAAATAAATAAACCGCTCCGGCTTATATTTGTCTAATCGTTGTATTTTTGTCACATTCGGGAAGTTATATTAATAATGTATCATTCAGCCTAAACCAGTTCGCCGATGCAATTTACTTATTACGGTCATTCTTGTTTCGCAGTGGAAGTTGGGGGCAAAAGGATCTTATTTGACCCTTTTATCACCTATAATGACCTGGCTAAAGCTGTGGATGTCAATACAATAGTTGCTGACTACATTTTTATTTCCCATGGACATGAGGATCATGTGGCTGACCTGGTGAACCTGGCCCGCCGCACTAATGCAACGGTAGTAGGCAGCTTTGAGGTTGCGACCTGGGCCGGCAGGCAGGGTATTGAGAATACGCATCCCATGAATACGGGCGGCAAATGGCAGTTTGATTTTGGCACGGTAAAGTGTGTAGTGGCCCACCATTCCAGCGGGTTACCGGATGGCTCCTACGGAGGCAACCCAATGGGCTTTATTTTTACTACGGAAACCGGTAATTTCTACTATAGCGGAGATACGGCCCTTACCTTTGATATGGAGCTGGTGCCGCGGTTTGCCAAATTAGATTTTGCGGTGCTGCCTATTGGCGATAATTTTACCATGGGGGTAGAGGATGCTATCATCGCCGCAGAATTCATTGAATGCAAACGCATTATTGGCGTACATTACGATACGTTTGGTTATATAAAGATCGATACCGCCAAAGCAAAGCAGGCCTTTGCGGACGCGGGACTGGAGTTGTTGCTGCCGGCTATTAACAGCAGTGTGGAGGTGTGAGAGAGATTGGTTTACTGTAGAAACGGGCTTCATCAAGGTTAAAATTGAACCAGCAGAAGCATTACCCGCTAAAATTTTTATTATCCTATTATCCTATTATTACCTTAGTACATTTTAAGCTTTACAATGGCAAGAATAATCGCAATCGCCAATCAAAAAGGGGGCGTAGGTAAAACTACCAGCGCAATTAACCTGGCCAGCAGCCTGGCCGTGCTGGAATTCAAGACCCTGCTGGTAGACGCAGATCCGCAGGCCAACAGCACTACGGGGCTGGGGTTTGACCTGCGGAACATACAGCAGAGCCTATACGACTGTATGGTGAACGATGTACAGGCCAAAGACGTGGTACTGGAATCAGACACTCCGAACCTGAAGGTGCTGCCCGCGCATATTGACCTGGTAGGCGCTGAGCTGGAGCTCATCAACCACCCTAACCGTGAGCAGGTGATGAAGCAGGTGATCGATTCCGTGAAGGATGACTATGAATTCATTATTGTAGACTGCTCCCCTTCACTGGGCCTGATCACCGTAAACGCCCTGGTGGCCTCTGACTCCGTGATCATACCGGTACAGTGCGAGTTCTTTGCACTGGAAGGCTTAGGCAAGTTGCTGAATACCATTAAGATCGTACAGAGCCGGCTGAATACCTCCCTGGAAATAGAAGGTATCCTGATGACCATGTATGACGGCCGTTTACGCCTGAGCAACCAGGTGGTGGACGAGGTAAAGCAACACTTTGAGGAAAGCGTTTTCAACACCATCATACACCGTAATACCAAACTGGGTGAAGCGCCCAGCTTCGGTAAATCCGTTATCATGTACGATGCAGCCAGCACAGGAGCTATTAACTACCTGAACCTGGCAAAAGAAATACTGCAAAAGAATAATTTCACAAAAATTAACTTCGAAGAAAAAATATTAGCCATTAACAATGACCAATCCGAGTAAAAAAGAGGCGTTGGGAAAAGGCATCCGCTCGCTGCTCCAAAACATTGATACTGATCTGAAACAGACTACCAGTGCCCTGGGCGAACAGGTAGTAGCTGCGGCCACGGGTATTGAACGTATCCCGCTGGACCAGATCGAGGTAAATCCGAAGCAGCCGCGGCGTGACTTTGATGAGCAGGCGTTACAGGAATTGAGCCATTCCATTAAGCTGCATGATGTTATACAGCCTATCACCGTATCCAAATCTGGTAAAAAGTACCAGCTGATCGCAGGTGAAAGGCGTTTACGCGCCAGCAAGATGGCCGGGTTAAAGGATATTCCCGCATATATCCGTCAGGCAAACGACCAGGAATTACTGGAGCTGGCCCTGTTGGAGAACCTGCAAAGGGAAAATCTGAATGCCATAGAAATTGGCCTCAGCTACAAACGCCTGATGGATGAATGCACCTTTACACAGGAGCAGGTGGCAGACCGGATGGGTAAAGAAAGAAGCACCGTAACCAATTACATACGTTTGTTAAAACTGCCCCCGGATATACAGGTGGCGGTGCGTAATGCCCAGATCAGCATGGGGCATGCCCGTGCCCTTATTGGCGTAGAGAATGTTGAAAAACAACTCTTTATCTTCAATGAGATCGTTAAGGACGGCCTTTCCGTGCGCCACGCAGAGGAACTGGTAAGAAAGGTGAACCATATAGAAAAAGGCAGTGTTAAAAAACCGGTAAAAATTTCCTTACCGCCGGCTTATCAAAAAATAGAAGATAACTTAGCCTCTCATTTTGCAACTAAGGTAAAGCTGGACAGAAGTAAAGTGGGTAAAGGCAGCATTAGCATTGAGTTTTACTCCGACGAAGAACTGGACAGCATACTGGAAAAAATCGATTTATACGGTGGCAAAAAATAAGGCCAGGCATTCGTTTCACTATTTATTGTACCAATTCCTCCTGATCCTCCTGCCGGTATTTGCCTGCAGCCCATTGTATGCGCAGGATACGATCAAACCCAGGATGGCAGATAGCGTGCATACATCCGCTATCAAAAAAGATTCCGCAGCTATAAAAAGGGATTCTGTACCTCTTCCTGCATTAAGACCGCCCCACAGTCCGCGTAAGGCGGCCTTTTACTCTGCCGTGCTGCCGGGTTTAGGCCAGATCTATAACCGCGAGTACTGGAAATTACCACTGGTATATGCCGCTATGGGCATCTCTGCTGGTTTCTTTGTTTCTAACTTTGCCACTTACAAAGATTTCCGCGACGCCTACCGTATACGTATGGACGGGAATGCAAATACTATAGATAAATATGAAGGCATATGGGATCCTGAGGATTTAAAGGTGAACCGCGACGCTTTCCGGCAATATGTGGACTATTCTGTGCTGGTATTTATACTGGCTTACGGGTTGAATATCATTGATGCCACCGTATTTGCGCATCTGCGGAACTGGAATATGAATGATGACCTGAGTATGCGGATAGTGCCCAAGGCGGAATACCATTCCCTGGGCGTAAGCCTGCAAATAAACCTGGGTAAAGCGAAACGCAGCAAGGCAACGGGTTGGGTATTTGGAAAATAAGGGGGATCGTTGTTGATCATAGCTGGCTGTCAATATAAAACAAGCGATTAAATTCTGGAACTGAGACATAATTATGAAAATAGCACTCATCGGATACGGAAAAATGGGACAGGCCATAGAGGCCATTGCAACAGCGAAAGGACATGAAGTCGTGCACCGCATTGATCTGAACACCCAGCACCTGCTGGAAAAAGAGCATTTAGGACAGGCTGATGTTGCTATTGAATTCACCACGCCGGAAACTGCTTATTCCAATATACTCAAATGTTTTGCCGCCAATGTACCGGTAGTAGTAGGTACCACCGGCTGGCTGGATAAATTGCCCGATATCAAGGCCCGTTGTCTGGAACAACACCAGGGCTTCCTGTATGCCAGCAATTTCAGCATTGGCGTGAATATCTTCTTCGAGATCAACAAACGCCTGGCAGAACTAATGGCTACCCAGCCCCAGTATGACCTGCAGATGGAAGAGATCCATCACACCCAGAAAAAAGATGCGCCCAGCGGCACCGCCATTACCCTGGCAGAGCAGATCCTGGAAAAAGTGAACCGGAAGACCGGTTGGGTAAACCAGGAAAGCAGCCAGCCGCAGGAACTGTCTATCATCTCCCGGAGGATCAACCCCGCGCCGGGCACCCATACCGTACATTATACCTCCGCTATTGACGATATTACCATTACCCACACGGCCCATTCCCGCGAGGGCTTTGCCGCCGGCGCAGTAATAGCCGCTGAGTGGCTGAACGGTAAAAAGGGTATCTTTACCATGAAGGATGTGCTGGACCTGTAAACTTCAAACTTTTAAATATATTTGCCAGCAGTTATCACACATACGGGTGGGATGCAAATCGTATTTATATGCTTTCTAAGAAAACACAATATGCCTTTCATGCCCTGATTCACCTGGCAGAGCATGCTGATAAAGGGCCCATCCTCATTTCCGAGATAGCGCAGGAGAAGAATATATCTATTAAATTCCTGGAGAATATCCTGCTGGAATTGAAGAATGCGGGCATACTGGGTAGTAAAAAGGGAAAAGGAGGCGGCTATTACCTGATGCGCACGCCTAAGGAGATACCACTGGCCCGGATCATCCGGCTGCTGGATGGGCCTATTGCCCTGCTGCCCTGTGTTAGCCTGAATTACTACGAACGCTGCGAGAATTGTAAGGATGAGGCGGTATGCGGGTTGAACGATGTGATGGGAAGAGTACGTGACGCTACGCTTAAGCTACTGGAAAACAAGACGTTGAAGGACATTTTGACCAAAGATTGATCTGATAAGGGGGATACCGATGAATGCCGGTTATCCCCGGTAATGCTTAAGGGAGTTATTTTCTACTACCAGGCCCAGGGGGCTATTTCCATTTAGATTTTCCTATCATATTGGTTAAAAGCCGTCTGCTTAGTTGCCCGGACGACAGAGTAAATTATGCGCTAAAGCCGGCTGCGGCTTTGCTAGCAGACAGTCCCCCCACCCCATCCATCCAATAATTAAATAATTTCCTCCTAATAGCCTATAGTTTTTATAGGATTTATGTATTTTTGTCTTAGCTAAGGAAGTACATGACAGACATTAAATCAGCATTGGCAGGACTGTCAGAAACGGCTGCCATTCAATATCTTGCAGAACAATTCCCCGGTGCGGTGGCATTTTCCACCTCCTTTGGGCAGGAAGACCAGGTACTGGCGGATATGATATGGCGCCATCAACTGCCGGTACGCGTATTTACGCTGGATACCGGCCGCCTGTTCCAGGAAACCTATGAGTTGATGGATCTTACCCGCGCCCGCTACAAACAACCTTTTGAGGTGTATTTTCCGGAAACAGCCGCAGTGGAAAAACTGGTGGCTGAAAAAGGGATGAACAGCTTTTATGACTCTGTTGAGAACCGGAAGGAGTGTTGCTATATCCGTAAGGTAGTGCCCCTGAACCGTGCCCTGCAGGGGGTAAAAGTATGGATCACCGGACTGCGGGCAGAGCAGTCTGAGAACCGCCAGGCGCTGGAAGCCCTGGAATGGGATGAAACCCGTGGACTGTATAAATTCAATCCCCTGGTGAACTGGTCCTATGAAGACATGCTGGCTTACCTTGACCAAAACAATGTACCTTTCAATAAACTGCACAACCAGGGTTTTGTTAGCATAGGCTGCGCGCCCTGCACCCGTGCCATTGAGCCTGGTGAACATCCCCGCGCCGGCCGCTGGTGGTGGGAACAGTCCAAGAAAGAGTGCGGTTTACATGGTTGAAATAACGATTAATAATGTACCATGAATAGTTAAGAGGGTGATGTGCTCTTGCCACATCGCCGTAAAAAAATTATACTGCTTAATTATTCCTGATTAATTTAACGATATGAGTAACAAAATACAATGGGAATTTCCGCAGGCACTGGAAGATGAGGCCATTTATATTCTCCGGGAAACTGCCGCACAGTTTGAGCGGCCAGCCATCCTGTTTTCCGGGGGAAAGGATTCCATTACGATTGTACGGCTGGCTCAAAAAGCATTCTATCCCGGAAAGATACCTTTTCCGCTGTTGCATATCGATACCGGGCATAACTTCCCGGAAACGCTGGAGTTCCGCGACCAACTGGTAGCCTCCCTGGGGGTAGACCTGGTGGTACGCAGCGTACAGGACAGCATTAACCAGGGGAAAGTACAGGAAGAAACAGGCAAATATGCCAGCCGTAACGCCCTGCAGACCGTTACCCTGCTGGACGCCATTGAGGAGCTGAAATATGACGCATGCATTGGCGGCGCCCGCCGTGATGAGGAAAAGGCCCGCGCCAAAGAAAGGATCTTCTCCGTACGTGATGAATTTGGACAGTGGAACGCCAAAATGCAGCGCCCGGAACTGTTTGACATGCTGAATGGTAAGATCCATATCGGCGAAGGCGTAAGGGTATTCCCTATCTCCAACTGGACAGAGCTGGACGTATGGAACTATATACGCCGCGAGCAGCTGGGCATCCCCTCCATCTACTTCTCCCATGAAAGGGAGATCATAGAGCGCGATGGTATGTACTGGCCCTACTCTCCTTTCCTGAACACCACAGAAGACGAAGTGCCCTTCCGCCAGAAAGTACGCTTCCGTACGGTGGGTGATATGACCTGTACCGCAGCGGTGATCTCTGACGCAGATAACCTGGAAGGTATTGTTTCTGAAATACTGGAAGCAAAGATCTCTGAGCGTGGCGCACGTATTGATGACAAACGCTCTGAAGCTGCGATGGAGAAAAGGAAACAGGCGGGATATTTTTAATGTGCGGATGTGCTAATGTGCAGATGTGCTAATGATTGAATGCAGCGAATATGGGTGAAAGGGATATTGACGATGACTGCAACGATTTAAAATTTGATTACTTCTGAAATTGTAAATAAGATATCAATGGAGGTTTTACGTATAACCACTTCGGGAAGTGTAGATGATGGGAAAAGTACCCTGATAGGCCGTTTATTGTATGATACCAACTCCATCCCGCAGGACAAGCTGGAAGCACTGCATGCGGCCAGCAAGCGCAAAGGGCTGGATTTTACAGACCTGTCCCTGTTAACAGACGGGCTGGTAGCTGAGCGGGAGCAAGGTATCACCATAGATGTGGCGCATATCTATTTTTCAACGCCTACCCGCAAATACATCATTGCAGACACGCCCGGACACGTGGAATATACGCGTAACATGGTAACCGGCGCTTCCAACGCGCAGGTATCCCTGATACTGATAGACGCCCGTAAAGGCATTGTAGAACAGACCTACCGCCACTTCTTCATTGCCAACCTGTTAAGAATACAGCACCTGGTAGTGTGCGTGAACAAGATGGACCTGGTGGACTATAGCGAAGAGCGCTTTAACCAGATCGTAACAGATTTTCAGCAGCTGCTGAACAACGCCGCCTTTAAGGAACAGGATGTGAAATTCATCCCCATCTCCTCCATTTATGGCGAGAACCTGGCCGCCCGCTCTGAAAAGATAGGCTGGTATAAAGGCGAGTCCCTGCTGGAGCACCTGGAGCAGATCAGCTTTGACCATGCAGATAATACACACCCGGCACGTTTTCCCGTACAATATGTGATAAGGCCCCGCACGGAGGCTCATCACGACTTCCGCGGATTTGCCGGAAAAGTGGCCAGCGGCCATTTTAATGTGGGTGATGAGGTGATCTCCCTGCCTTCTATGCAGACCAGCAAAATCAAGACCATTGAGCAGTTTGAGACCCAGCGGCCTACGGCCAATGCCCGCGAGAGTGTGGTGATCACGCTGGAAAGCGAGATAGACACCAGCCGTGGCAATATGCTGGCTAAACCAGACAGTGTTCCTGCCTCCCTGAAGGAGATCAGCGCACAGATCTGCTGGATGGACCAGCAGAAGCTAACGCCCGGTAAAACCTACCTGCTGCAGCATGGTATTAACCGCGTAAAGGCCAAGGTACAGCAGATAGATCATGTGATAGAGGTAACCACCGGCCGTACCCTGGACGATAAGAAGGAACTTGGCCTTAACGATATAGGCAAGATCAGCCTTAAGACCGCACAGCCCATTTTTGCAGACCCATACCGGGTAAACCCTGCCAATGGCGCATTTATACTGGTGGATGAGTATAGCAATGCGACGGTAGCCGTAGGATTCGTAGAATAATATTACAAGTACTGATAATAGAAAATGTCCGTGTTATCTCATATAACACGGACATTTTTATTTAGCGGAAGAAACGGTCGAATTCGGAATCCAGCTGGAAGAACTGCACGCCCAGGGATTTAAGGCGGGTGGCATCCCGGGCGGCGGCCAGATAAGGGCGGCTTTTGCCTTTTTTACCTTTATAACGGAACATATTCAGCACCCCAACTACCATAATACCCTGGTATTGGGCCCATTTTACATCATCATCGGTCATGCTGCCGGTCTCTCCAAAAAGATAGTAATATTCCGGGCTATAACCTGGTTTTTGGGTATTTATTTCCAGCTGCTGGCGGGTGCAGCTCAGCTTTATCTTACCGGTGAAATAGTCTGTGGATTCATCTGTGCCTATCATAAGGGCCTGCTTATCCAACCCGTATTTCTGCAACAGGCTTACCACCTGCGAAAACAGCAGGGTATCGTTGCCGCTGATCTTATTATCCAGCATGACCTGGATCTTGCCGCTGCAGGCAGAGAGAGCGTCTTCCAGCTTCATGACCTGGTTGCCCCGGGCGCTGCGCAGCTGGCTGATCTCGTCCCATGTCATGGCGGATACGGCTTTTTCCACGCCATAGTAGCGCTTAAAATCGGGATCGTGATGAATGATGAGCACACTATCGCGGGTGAGGCGCAGGTCCATCTCCACCATCCAGTATCCTCTTTCAATAGCGTCCTGCAGGGCGGGCAGGCTGTTCTCCGCGTTGGTGCTGTCTACTACCCCACCCCGGTGGGCAATGAGGAAATAGCGGCCAAATCCCTTACTAGGCAAGCCTGATTGCGCAAACGCAATATGGGAAATCAAACAAAGGCTCAATAGCAAGAGAAAATCCCCCTTAAAATATCTCATAAAAGTGCTCCCAGATTTCAAATGATAAAATAGCAAGTACGGCACATTCATCAAAATGAAAATTTCATTAACGTTTAGCTGTAAGGCTGCTTACAGTTTATCAAAGATATTGTGTCGTTGCCGATTGGCATAGCGATTACAATAGCACTTTAGTACCATAAAGGGCTTTATCTGGCATCCGATATAATGCGGAGGGAGGGTTTGTTACAGGTTCTTCAGCATGTCCGTCACCATCTTGGGCAGGTCATATTCCGGTTTCCAGCCCCAGTCTGTGCGGGCCAGCTCGTCGTTAATGCTCTGGGGCCAGCCATCTGCGATCTGCTGCCGGTAGTCTGGCTGGTAGCCGATGGTAAATTCCGGGATATGCTGTTTTATCTCTGCGGCGATCTCTTTGGGAGAGAAGCTCATGGCGCTGAGGTTATAGGAGGAGCGTACGGATATTTTGGCCTGGTCTGCCTCCATGAGCTCAATTGTAGCGCGGATAGCATCCGGCATATACATCATGGGCAAATAGGTATCTTCAGAGAGGAAGCAGGTATATTTCTTTTCTTCCAGGGCTTCATGGAAGATCTCAATGGCATAGTCTGTAGTGCCGCCACCAGGTGCGGATTTATAGCTAATAAGACCGGGATAGCGCAGGCTTCTTACGTCTATGCCGAAGCGGTGGTTATAGTACTCGCACCAGCGCTCGCCGGCAAACTTGCTGATACCATAGATGGTGGTGGGCTCAATAACGGTATGCTGCGGGGTGGTTTCTTTGGGGGAGTTGGGACCAAATACGGCAATAGAGCTGGGCCAATAGATTTTATCCAGGCCTTCTTCCTTGGCAATGTCCAGCACATTCAGCAGGCTTTGCATGTTGATGTGCCAGGCAAGCAGCGGATTCTTTTCACCAGTAGCAGAAAGGATGGCGGCCAGCAGGTAAATCTGGGTGATGTTATGGCGGATGACCAGTACGTGCAGCATCTCCTTGTTCATTACATCCAATGAAACATAGGGGCCGGTACCTTTTAACAGCTCATGCTCTTCGCGCAGATCAGAAGCCACTACATTCGCATCCCCATACATTTTTCTTAATGCCAGGGTAAGCTCCACTCCTATTTGCCCGCAGGCGCCTATTACCAGTATTTTGTCCTTCTTCATGTTTGGTTTTTGACGTACACCCGCAGGGCATACTTGCGTCCGTAATATTAATTGCTTTGGTGAAAATTTTAAACAGGGCATCACAGCACATGACAATGTTTCAACAATCTTTTCATTGTATTGAGAGCGGCGCCCGCATTATCTGTTTTGTGGTTACAATATTATGACAATTTAAACATTTAACGGATTACGTACCTTTACGTCCTCAAAATAAAATAGCTGTGTTAGGGCTGGTTAACCGCCGTCATAACACGGGGAATTAAAAACAAACAATAGCAGATGAAACACCTGAAAGCTTTATTCAAAGAGCAATATAATCCAGACAATTTTTTCCTGGTTGCCGGTCCCTGTGTGGTAGAAAATGAGGACCTGCTGATGACGGTAGCGGAAAAAGTATCCGGCATCTGCAAGCGCTTACAGATCCCTTATATTTTCAAAGCATCTTACCGTAAAGCCAACCGTACCAGCATCCATTCCTTTACCGGCGTGGGCGATGTAGAAGGGCTGGAACTGCTGCAGAAGACCGGCCAGGCCTTTAACCTGCCGGTGACCTCTGATATACACTCTGCCGCAGAAGCTGCCATGGCCGCTGCTTATGTAGATGTATTGCAGATACCGGCTTTCCTTTGCCGGCAAACAGATATTCTGCTGGCGGCCGCAGAAACCGGTAAGGTAGTGAATGTAAAGAAAGGCCAGTTTGTAAGTGGCGAGGCAATGAAGTTTGCGGTGGAAAAGATACAGCAGGCAGGCAATAACCAGATCATACTGACGGAGCGTGGCACTACATTCGGCTACCAGGACCTGGTAGTGGATTACCGCAACATCCCTATCATGCGGAATCATGGCGTACCCGTGGTAATGGACTGCACCCACTCCCTGCAGCAGCCTAACCAAAGCAGCGGCGTTACGGGCGGTAACCCGCAGCTGATAGGCACTATTGCCAAGGCGGCTATTGCCACCGGGGCTGACGGCCTTTTTATTGAAACGCACCCGGACCCTTCCAAAGCCCTGTCTGACGGCGCTAATATGCTACGCCTGGACCTTTTGGAAGAGCTGCTGGAGCAACTGGTACGCATAAGGGAAGCGGTGAAGGAAAATGTAAACGCCTGAGCGCATTTTTGCTGATTTTTTATTAAATTCATGCAAACACAAAATCAATCACCATGATACGTTTGCATGATGTTAAAACAGGCGATACGGTATTAGTACAGTATGAGGGCGATTTGCTGGAAGGGAAAGTGCTGGAGGTGAATCCGGAAGACAAGCAGGCATGTGTACTTACCCATGAGCAGCAGGAATTCTGGTACGATTTCGACAGCCTGTATGAAATACCGCTGGATGAGACACAGTTGCTGCGCCTGAAGTTCCAGAAGGATGAGGCGCAGTCCAGTAACGGTAGCGGCGCTTTGTATATACGCGGACCTTTCAGCGTACGGCTTTACCAGAAAGACGGACATGAGATGACGCTACTGAGTTACCGGGATGAGCACCGCGATCTGAAGGGAACGATAACGGTAAATCAGTTACAGAATCACTATCATGGCATGACCAATTTCCACCTCGATTAACCTTAGATCACAAATGCCTTATGGCTTATAAGATAACCCTTCTGACAGCTGCATTAGTACTAATGCAGCTGTTTCATGTTGTAGCACAAACCCCATCCCCCACGGTTTTATGGCAGGAACATTTTAATGAAGACGGCTCCAGCCGATGGCCGGTCATTAACCATGGCGATACCGCCACCGCGGGTATTGTAAAAGGGAATTATGTGCTGAATAACCTGCACTCCTCCTGGTATTTTGCGTTGCGCCTTGGCGCAGTGGATCTGGGCTCCGCGCCACAAATACTGGAGATGAAAATGAAAATGACGGATCACGTGAAGGAGGATGCTACTTATGGCATTATCTGGAATGTAGATAAAAAGTCAGCGCGTGTTTTTGATGAAAATTCTTTCCTGATCACTACAGACGGGCACTTCACCATTCAACGGCGGGAGAACATGGGGTCCGCTCCTATTAAGGAATATACCGCTTGCGCCTGCATCCGTAAGGATGACTATAATGTGCTGCGTATTGAGCAGGTACCTGGTCAGCCTTGCAGGTTTTATATCAATGACCAGCTGGTACACACGGCCACACTACCAGCCACTAACCTGGCGAGCATTGGCTTTTTCTGTGACCGGCGTGCTACGCTGGCCACGGACCATATTAAGTTTGCTGTTTATAATAAAAATTAGCCTCGGACAGCAGTTGAGGATAATAAAAAAAGCTGGCTGCCTCTGTTGATGAGGCAACCAGCTCTTATTATTTATGGATGGTATTATTTCTGTAACCGCACGGTATCCACAGCAGTTACCTGCCCCAGCGTAACAGATACGCCGTCTTTTATCGCGGTGTTGAATAACGTGTCTGTTGGAATAAAATGCAGGGAGTATGTACCGGCATCCACCCCTTTGATCAGATAAGCGCCATGGTCTGTGTAGGTGCTGGCCACTGTATCAGCGCCGTTCAGCACCACTACCGCAGTAAGCACGGAATCTGGCAATACGGCCCCTTTAATGGCGCCGCCCTGCGCTTCCATAAAGCCCCTGATCACCGGTTTCAATATAAATTTACCGCTGCCGCCGGCCGGGTGTATGGATTTAGCCACGTCAAAATCCAGTACCAGTTTGTACAATACATCTGCTACAACATCTGAGTTGAGCTTTAATTTAACGCCGGAAGACTGGCCGCTGGGCGTTTGCAGGTGAACGGAGTCGCCATCGTTGGTCACTACCCAGTTGTCGTCTCCTAATACCAGGCGGATTTCTTTTACGGTGCCAGTGTTGATGTAGGCGTCTGCCAGCACGGTGTCTTTATCATTCACCAATGTGAGCAGATTGTAACGTCCTCTTTTGAACCCTTGCAATGTTTGCCAGCCATTGTCATCGCTGTCGGAGTAGTTGATATTCACATCCTGCACATCAATGTATACGGCTTTAAAATCGCCAGGATCGTCCGTAAGCGCAACCTGGAAGCGGGCCTTACCGCTGTTGTCCTCATTTTTGGAACAGGAAGATAACGTAAAAATACCAGCAGCGATGAGCGCGCCGACGCAAAGGTTCTTCAGTAAAGTGTTCATCATACAAGTTTTAATGATAGATATGGCTGCCTCTTGTGAACAGCATCAATGCTTAGATGAACTGTTTTGCGGAAAGTTTAAGATAGTATTAAAAAAAACTTAATTTATTGTTAAATGGTAGTTAAGCGTATGATTTACACGGTCTTCTCCATTTTCCATTTGATATTACAACCCAGGCTGGGTTTCTGGAGGGGGCTTACAGGCTGGTCTTCCAGGAGCGCATTGAGGGCAGCGCGCATGTCTTTGCCGTCCTGGGGGCGGTCGTTGCCGGGCCGGGCATCGTCGAGCTGGCCGCGGTATACCAGTTTCAGCTCCCGGTCATATACAAAGAAGTCCGGCGTGCAGGCGGCTTCAAAGGCCAGGGCTACCTGCTGCGTCTCATCATACAGGTAGGGGAACTCATAACCCAGTTCTGCGGCTACTTCCCGCATGTGCTCCGGGCCATCTTCCGGGTACTGGAGGGCGTCATTAGCGCTGATAGCCAGGAAACGGATGCCTTTGGCCAGGTATTCCCGGGTAATCCTGACCATTTCCGGCTGTACGTATCTTACAAACGGACAGTGGTTGCAGATGAACATGACCACGGTGCCAACGGGCGCTGGGTCCTGGTGCAGGCGGAATAAATTACCGGAAATCACATCGCGGAGCTCAAAGTCGGGCGCGGGCGTACCCAGCGGAATCATATGGGAGGGTGTACGGGCCATGGTATCACATTTATACAGTACGGCGGCACAGGGAAAGGCGGGCGTTTTCCGCCTGGATCATAAATACCTTAACGGGTTACGACGGGCATTAAGGATGTAATTCTTCATGTTTACCCAAAAAGCCAGTATCATGTAAATAATGACGGGCGACCCCATGGTAAGGAATGATGTGTAGATGAAAAACAGGCGGATACGGGAGGTAGCCACCCCCAGCTTATCACCAATGGCAGCACATACTCCAAAGGCCTGCCATTCCACAAAATCCTTGAAACGCTTCATGATCCAAATTTATTAAAATCCGGTGTGAAAACCAAGCGGCCCAGTGGGGGCCAAGGACGGCAATACCTGTTAGTTACTGAAAGATAGTGGGTTACATATCTTTTTTGGGCAACAGGCGGCAATAAATAATCGTGCCAAGGTACCGGACTTATTTTAAAAACTTCCCGATTTTAGTTAATTTCGCGGTGCAATTTTTAACCGCTCTTAAATAATTTATTTCTCATGGTGTTTGATATTGAAATGATTAAACAAGTGTATGCGGCACTGCCGGGTAAAGTGGAAGCTACCCGTAAGATGTTAGGTCGCCCGCTCACTTTGGCAGAAAAGATTTTATACGCCCACCTGTACGCACCTGCTACTACGCCGTATGAAAGAGGAAAATCCTACGTGGAATTTGCACCGGATCGTGTAGCCATGCAGGATGCAACCGCTCAGATGGCCTTGTTACAGTTTATGACGTGCGGGCGTGATAAAGTAGCGGTTCCCTCTACAGTACACTGTGATCACCTTATACAGGCCAAGACCGGCGCTCAGCAGGATCTTGCCACAGCCCTGGACACCAACAAAGAAGTTTACGAATTCCTTTCCTCTATTTCCAATAAATATGGCATTGGCTTCTGGAAAGCCGGCGCCGGCATCATTCACCAGGTAGTGCTGGAAAACTATGCATTCCCCGGTGGTATGATGATAGGTACGGATTCTCACACGCCCAATGCCGGCGGTTTAGGTATGCTGGCCATAGGCGTAGGCGGCGCCGATGCAGTAGACGTAATGGCCGGCCTGGCCTGGGAACTGAAGATGCCCAAGCTGATAGGCGTAAAGCTGACCGGTAAAATGAGCGGCTGGACCTCTGCCAAGGACGTGATCCTGAAGGTAGCAGGTATCCTGACCGTAAAAGGCGGTACCGGCGCTATTGTTGAATACTTTGGCGAAGGCGCTGACAGCCTGAGCGCTACCGGCAAAGGCACTATCTGTAACATGGGTGCGGAAATAGGCGCTACCTGTTCCGTATTTGCTTATGACGAGAAGATGGCAGGCTACCTGAAAGTGACCGGCCGTACCGAAGTAGCTGCCCTGGCAGATGGCGTTAAAGAACACCTGCGCCCGGATGCTGAGGTATACGCTGATCCTTCCAAATACTATGACCAGGTAATTGAAATAGACCTGAACGAGCTGGAGCCTTATGTAAACGGCCCCTTCACCCCGGATCTGGCATGGCCTATCTCTAAATTTGCACAGGCTGTAAAGGAAAACAACTGGCCTGAGAAGCTGGAAGTTGCCCTGATAGGCTCCTGCACCAACTCTTCCTACGAAGATATCACCCGCTCTGCCTCCCTGGCTAAACAAGCCATAGACAAGAACCTGGATGTGAAGTCTGAATTCACCATCACCCCCGGTTCTGAGCTGGTACGTTATACCATTGAAAGGGATGGCCTGCTGGCTACCTTTAACCAGATAGGCGGCGTAGTGCTGGCAAATGCCTGCGGTCCCTGTATTGGTCAATGGGCCCGTCATATAGACGATCCTAACCGTAAGAACTCCATCATCACTTCGTTTAACCGCAACTTTGCGAAACGTAATGATGGCCTGGCATCTACCCACGCATTCGTAGCATCTCCGGAAATTGTAACGGCGCTGGCCATTGCGGGCGACCTTACTTTTAACCCGCTCACAGACAAACTGAAGACCAAAGACGGTAAGGAAGTTATGCTGGACGAGCCTACCGGTTTTGAACTGCCTTCCAAAGGCTTTGCCGTAGAAGACGCCGGTTACCAGGCGCCTGCTGCAGACGGTAAAGGCGTACAGGTGATCGTATCTCCCACCAGCGACCGCTTACAGTTACTGGCGCCGTTTGCTGCATGGGAAGGCATAGACCTGAAAGGCCTGAAACTGCTGATCAAAGCAAAAGGCAAGTGTACTACGGACCATATTTCCATGGCTGGCCCCTGGTTAAAATACCGCGGTCACCTGGATAATATCTCCAACAACATGCTGATTGGCGCTGTAAATGCGTTCAACGATAAAACCGATACTGTAAAGAACCAGCTGACCGGCGAATACGGTCCGGTACCGGCCACCCAGCGCGCTTACAAAGCCGCCAACATTGGCGCGGTAGTAGTAGGTGATGAGAACTATGGCGAAGGCTCCAGCCGTGAGCACGCAGCTATGGAACCCCGTCACCTGGGCGTTAGGGCTATCCTGGTTAAATCTTTTGCACGTATCCACGAAACCAACCTGAAAAAGCAAGGTATGCTGGCGCTTACTTTTGCCAATAAGGAAGATTATGAGAAAGTGCAGGAAGATGATACCTTCGATATCAACGGCCTGACCAGCTTTGCTCCCAACACAACGCTGACCGTGGTGCTGAACCATAAAGACGGCAGCCAGGACGAGATCACCGTTAACCACACCTACAATGAACAACAGATCGAGTGGTTCAAAGCGGGTGGCGCACTGAACGTGATCCGCTCTGAGTTCGCAAAGGCATAAGGAACTTAATAGCTGATAAATAAAAAAGCACTGGTGTAAAACGCCAGTGCTTTTCTATTTACTGATAGTATATTAACAAAACCCGTTGTTCGAACGTTAAGCGAACCTAAACCGAACCTAAACCGAACCTAAGCCCTTTCTAAAAACAGGTAAAATAGTATCATTCTAAAACAGCGATTTCTTCAAGGCAAACCTCCTTACCAGGCTAATACGGAAGTTACCGGTGCCAAAGGTCTGGTAGGTATTAGCCACCGGCGTTTCGCTGCGGGTGACCACATTTACATAGTGAATACCTGCAAAATAGCGGTTAGAATTATAGCCAATAGAAGCGCGAACAGTGTTATTCAGCTGCCAGCCTCCCTCCCGGGAGCGGCTGCCATCCATCATAAATAATTTGGTCACATTCACCCCTAACCCTCCGGAAAGTGAGAGGGTAAGGAACAAATGCCGTTTGTATACGAACGTGTACGCATACCCTGCCGTGGCGGCCACGCTGATAATGCCGGAGCGATCGTAGCGTTTGCCCTCAAAAAAATCCGGTTCTTCCAGGCTGGTGGGTATCAGGGAGGAGTCTCCATCTATCTTGGTGCTGAAGATCTCGCCGCCCAGTATCAGGGAACCTGCGCTTTTTTTCTGGTAATCGTTCTGCAGATAAGCCGCACGGTAAGAGAAGCGCTCATCGTTGAAAACATACAGCATGCTTAGCCCATAGTTACGGGTGTGAAGATCCGGGCGGATCATCAGGGGTTTGCCTTCTTCTGTATTAATACCAGCGGTAGATAATAAGCCATTATCACTGGCGGCTATATAATAACCCCGGTAATACTGCCAGTAAAAATCCACTACCAGTTTACGCAGGTATAGGTGGGTTTGCAGATCCAGGTACCGGGTGCGGCCATACACTTCGTCATCTTTGTTAATAAAGGGCAGGTTAAACCCAATATTAATGCCCAGGAACTTGTAGTTGGCGCCAAAACCTATGTTGAAGTTATCATTAGGCCGGTACAGGATCTCCTTATCCCGTTTGGTATCTACAATATCGAAAGTAGTGTATTTGCGGGAGCCATAGAGGCGGAAAGTGATATCACGGGTATAGTCATCAATGTAAGCGGAATCGTTTGTTGTCCGCAGCCAGTTGAAGGGTTTCCGGGGCGCAGTTTGTTCCTGCGCCGCTACGGCCGCAGGTATCCATAAAATGGCCACCAATATGATCATCCACAGGCGCATAGTGTAACAGGTAGGTTGTTGCAAGATATATTTTCTGACAATCGTTGTTAAACAGTTAACGATAGGGCTGCCTTATAAGCCGCTGAACGATCTATATTGTACGGTCAATTATTTGACGAGCTCTATGACTTCCAGCTTTTGAATACTGCCGGCTTCCAACTCGAAACGGACCAGGGTCTTTACTTTATGCCAGCCTTGCTGTCCGCAGGCGCCCGGGTTAATGTGTAATAACTGCAGTTTAGGATCCGGCATTACCTTCAGGATATGGGAGTGGCCGCAGATAAAGAGTTTAACAGGTTGTTTAAGCAGCATCTCCTTTACGCCCGGGGCATATTTGCCGGGATAACCGCCAATATGGGTCATCAGCACGCCCACGCCTTCCAGCTCAAAATGCAGGTTTTCCGGGTAACGGACACGGACATCCGCGCCATCAATATTACCATATACGGCGCGGAAGGGCTTAAAGGCCTCCAGTTCGTCTGCCAGGCCAGTATTGCCTATATCCCCGGCATGCCAGATCTCATCCACCTGTTCAAAGTGTTTGAATACCTGCGGATGCAGGTAACTATGCGTATCTGACATGAGCCCTATTTTTTTCATCCTTTAATATCTGATTTTTTATGGTTGGTAGAATCTGCGCTAACATTACCTTTCTGTGAAAAATGTTATGCCGGTTTCAGCCGTAAGTTATTTACGGGTTGATGGAATTTCGCATTGTATGCTCTCCTGTGAAAAATATATCATGCCCGGTTTCCTGCGGCGAAAATAGTAAAAAGCATTATTTTTAAAGACCCTTAAAGCTGCGTACATGCATCCATATACCGATATTACCGGCAGGCTGTTGATCTGTTGTCCTGACCGTCCCGGCATAGTGGCCGGCGTTTCACAATTCCTTTTCTCCCACGGCGCTAATATCCTGGATGCAAGCCAGCACAGTACTGATCCAAGGGAAGGATTATTCTTTATGCGCATGGTGTTTCACCTGGAAAATACCGGTATGAGCCGGGAGCAGCTGGAAGCGGATTTTCGCGAAAAAGTAGCCTTACCGCGGCAAATGGACTGGCATATTGATTATACAGACCGTCGCAAACGCATGGCCATTATGGTATCCAAATATGACCATTGTATCACGGAACTGCTGTGGCGCTGGCGTAGTGGCGAGCTGGATGTAGATATCCCTTTAGTGCTCTCTAACCATGATCACCTGCAGAAGCTGGCGGCAGATTTTGAGATCCCTTTCCTTTGCCTGCCGGTAAATGCGGAGAATAAAGCCCAACAGGAACAGGAAGCCATTAAGATCCTGCAGGAACAAAACGTTGATTTCATCGTACTGGCGCGTTATATGCAGATACTGTCGCCCGCATTTGTGAGCCATTTCCCCGGCAGGATCATCAACATCCACCATTCCTTTTTACCTGCTTTTGCCGGCGCCAGGCCTTATCTGAACGCCTATACCAGGGGCGTAAAACTGATAGGCGCTACGGCGCATTATGTAACCAATGATCTGGATGAGGGACCTATTATTGAGCAGGACGTGGCCCGCGTTAGCCATAAACATGCGGTAGATGACCTGGTGATGCTGGGGCGTGATATTGAACGGCAGGTGCTTACCCGGGCGGTAAAGGCACATGTGGAAGACCGGGTGATCATCCACGGTAATAAGACGATTGTGTTTTAATAAAAAAGGGGCTGTGTGTTGCAGCCCCTTTTTACTTATATCGCGACTATACTTAGTCTATCTTTCCCTTCACGAATTTACCCAGCGCTTTCCCGGCATCTGCATACGCTTCTGCGATACGTACGCCGGTATCAAAGTCGAAACCGCCAAAAACGCGGCCCTGGGCCTTTTCAACAGAGATCTTGGCTACTGGTTTGGAAGGATTGGCTGTTTCCACGATCCATACCTCCCCATCCATAGATGCGTTTTTACGCCAAACGCCTACGTTATAACCAGGCTCAATAAAACTGGTCTTAAAGATCAGCGTGTATTTGGCGCTTTTGTTGTGATTCATTTTAAGGCCGGCATACTCGTTGAACAGTTCAGAGAATTTAGGCTCGTAGCGCGCTTCGCGGTCGTCTTTCCAGGCTTTGGCCCAGGTATCGCCACGGCCGGCTTCTTTGCCGTTGTACTCTTCGGTCTTTTTGTGGATGTAGTCGTCCTCTTTGTCGAACTTACCCACTCTTAAACCGTCATAAGTGAATTCGCTGTTCAATTCTGTTTGTCCCTTTAACGCGGAAAGGTCGCCTTCTGTTAACTTAAGTTTCTGTGCATTTGCATTGCTCGCCATCATTGCTACCAGGAGGGCAGCGGACAGCTTGGGGATGAATTTCATGATCCTTGGGATTTAAGATTAGGTAACAAATATATGTTAACTTTAATTATATGGCTATGATGTGGGAAACTTTACATGCATACCTGCAGGACCAGTGTGCTACCATTATGGACCTGGCGCCTGTTATTGGCGAAAAGTCCCATAAAAAGGACGTACATAAGCTAAGGGTAACCATCAAAAAGACCAGGGCATGCCTTGATCTGGCCAGGCAGCTGAGCAACAAGGCATTTAAAGGCAAAAAGTATATCCGTTTACTAAAGGTATTACAACAGGCCGCCGGGGCGCTACGTGATCTGCAGCTACAGGAAGAGAGCCTGTTACAATACACCGGAAACGGCCGCCGTTATGCCCCTTTCCATCTGCTGCAGAAAAACCATGCCCAGCTGGCGGCGCAACAGGCGCGGGCCATTGCAGACGCCTTCCCGCTTGCCTTTGTAAAGACATTACCCAAACAGCTACAAAAAAAGGATGTAAAAGCTACCGGTGCAAAGGATGCGGGCGCTTACCTGCAACAGCAATACGCTGCTATCTCATTGCCTCTGGGCCGGGGGCCTGCGGAAAAATGGCATGACCTGCGTAAGGAGGTAAAACGCCTGCACTATCAGCTATCTATCCTGCAGCCGCTATTTGACACCTCCAAAGGCCTGGAAGAAATGCTGCGTTTTACGGACGAAGCCGGCTCCTGCCTGGGCGCCTGGCATGACCTGCTGGCGCTGCAACAGGTGATACGCCAGCATATGCGTTTGCTACGCAGCGAAGGGATGACTGTGCCTGCCGGCACAGATGAGTTATTAAAACGTATAGCAGCAGATACACGGCAAGAGCTGCAGCGGTGCAAGGCCTGGATACAACAAAAGCCCGATGTAACGATATAAAAGTGTTGCCTACTCTGTACGCAGGCTCTTCACAGGGTTGGCCACAGCGACCTTAATAGTGGCATGCCCCACCGTAAGCCAGGCAATACCAATGCAAAATAAAAGGGTGGTGATAAAGAACCCGATACCCAGGGAGATGCGGAAAGTATACTGCTCCAGCCAGTCCTGCATAAAATACCAGGCCAGCGGGGCTGCCAACAGGAAGGCAACAGCTATCAGCACGGTAAATTCCCTCGATAGCAGCAGGAGGATGCTGCTTACGGGCGCGCCCAATACCTTGCGGATGCCAATCTCCTTTTTGCGCCGTGCAGCCATAAAGGATACCAGCCCATACAAACCCAGGCAGGATATAAAGATGGCCAGGCCCGCAAATATCCTAAAGAGCCGGGCCAGCTGATTTTCCTGCTTGTAATAATCCGCTACTGTTTGATCAATGAAGCGGTATTCAAACACATAGTCGGGAAATACCTTGTTCCAGGCAGCGGCCATGGATGCCAAGGCTTCCCTCGTTTTACCCGGCGTTATCTTAATATTGGCCGTGCGATAAGTCCGCTTTAAGGTGGTCATTACAATTGCGCTCAGGGGATCCCGCAGGGAGCTCATATGAAAATCCTTCACCACACCCACAATAGGATAGGTATACGCGTCGCCATTTACGGTAATGTTTTTGCCGATGGCCTCGTCCGGCGTGCCCAGGTTTAATACCTTCAGCAGGCGTTCATTAACGATATATTCCTTTACCGTATCTGAAGGAGAATAGATACGGCCGGCCAGCAACTGCAGCTTATACATATCAAAGTAACCGGTATCCGCTGGTTTCATGTGTACAATGAGATCTGCCTTGCTGGTATGATTGGTGCTTAATTTAAGATCTGTAGCCCAGCTACCCTCCCCTACCGGGGCAAACGCACTAAAACTCACAGCCTGGATGCCCGGCTGCTGTAACAACAGGCTACGGAACATGTTTAGTTTTGCCTGGCTAAGGCTATCTCTGGGAAAGCCGGCACTTACAACAGCCTCTTTATTGAAGCCCATATCGGCATTGTTGAAATAATTCAGCTGCGAGCTAACCACCAGTGTGGCAATAATCAATACCTGGGCAATTACAAATTGCAGCACTACCAATCCCCGTCTTACGGAAACGCCCTTACCTGCTGTTGCAGCCATCCTGCTTTTAAGCGCATTCACCGGGTTAAAGCCGGATAATACCAGGGCGGGATAGGATCCTGCCAGCAAAGTAACGCCCAGCCAGGCGCCCAGCGCATACTGGATAACACGCGGACTAAACAGCATACCGGCCGACAGGTGACTTTCCAGCATGCTGTTTAAGAAAGGCATACAGCACAAGGCCACCATGAGCGCGCCTATTATGGCCATAAGGGCCGTGAGCCCTGTTTCGCCAAAGAACTGCAGGAGAAGCTGCTGGCGGTTACTGCCCAGTACTTTCCGCACGCCTACTTCCCTGGCGCGGCTAACGGCATTGGCTGTGGACAGGTTAATGAAATTAACGCAGGCAATGACAAGCAAAAATATACCAATAAGGCTCAGGGCTTTAATGAGCTCATAACTGAAAGTGCGATGATTGAAATTAGCAAAACGTTTATCGAAATGGATATCTGCTAATGGTTGCAGCATTAAATTGTAATCCGCGTTATCCGGAGATACATGCCTGGATAAAAAGGCGGGCAGCTGTTCATTGAAGCGCGATGCGATAGCACCAGGCCGCAGCAGTACAAAGCAATAGTTATCGGTCCAGAGCTCTACCCAATCCTGCATATCTACATTCAAGGCCGTTACCGTTTTATGGGAGATCACAACACCAAGGGGGAAGTCCGTATTAACAGGTAGATCGTCCAGGATGCCGGTAATCCGAATAGGGAGGTCATACACCTTAAGTACCTTTCCCATGGCCTCTTTCCAGTCGCCAAAATACTTGGTGGCCATGCGCTTTGTGAGCAGGGCCGTATTGGGCTCAACAATGGCCGTGGCGGGGTTTCCTGCAATAATGCGGCCGTCGAATATGTTAAAGAATTGCTGATCTGCAAAGAAAACGCCCCGGGGCTCCCGGAATTTTCTCCAGGTTTCGCCGCCAGGACCGGGAATGATCACCTGCACATTACGGTCGCCATAGATGGAGGCTGCGCTTTCCACCTGTGGAAACTCCGCCTTTAAGGAATTGGCTAACGGAAAAGATGCCGTAGCGCTATGGCCACCTTTTTTGCCTTCCCTTACTACCCGGTAAATGCGGTCCTTTTTTGCATGAAAACCATCAAAGCTACGCTCGTATGTCAACACCAGGAAGATGAGCAGGAAAGCGCTGAACCCTATCAGCAGCCCTGCACTATTCACAAAAAAATGGACCCTGTTACGCCGCAGGCTCCTGAAACCTGTTTTAAGATAGTTGCCAACCATACCGGCTTACCCGGCGAACACAATGCCACTTTGGTATACAAATGATAATCAGGGGGCTAGCATTATCTTTATTAGCGCAGTTGTCCGGTTTTGATACAAAAAATGTCCGGTTCCGGACAGACATAGTCCGTCCTGAAATAGCAATACACGTGAAGAAATAAGTCCATTATCTTGCTTGCCGCATTACCACTTCAAACATCAGGGCAGCGCCCAGTTTAGCCGTGCGGTTATCTATATCCAGCGCAGGATTTAATTCTGCAATGTCTATACCCGCTACTTTGCCGCTCTGAAGAATGATACGGAAACATTCCATAAACACGCCACCGGGCATAATACCATTAAAGGCAGTAGCGCTTACGCCGGGCGCAAAAGGGGCGGCAAATACATCCAGATCAATGGTAAGATATATATGCTCCACTTGTTCTAAACAAGCGTTTATAGCGGTTCTTAAGGTATTACGGTCCTGGCTGTGAAAAGCATCTGCAGGCAGGTATATAACGCCCGTTTCTGCGGCTATGCGGAATAATTGTGCGGTATTGCTATGGGCCTGTATACCCAGTGCCAGGTAACGGAAAGGATGCGTTTGTTGCAGGCAATCTTGCGCCAGCTGCCAGAAGCTGGTACCTGAGTTGGGGCCATCATCGCCAGGGATTCGCAGGTCAAAATGCGCATCAAAATTAATAAGGCCCAGCTGCGGCATGCCGCCCTGCTGTTGCAGGTGCCGATAGATACCACGTGCGTGCCCGTAGGTAATTTCGTGCCCGCCGCCCAGTACAATGGGCAGGTAACCGGCCGCCAGAATGTGCTGTACAGCCTCGCTGAGGGCGTCTTGCGCAGCTTCCAGGTTATTGTCTGTGCATACAATATTCCCGCCATCCAGGAACTGTATACCTTCATTAAAATGAGCGGGGAAACCGGCACAGGCCTTACGCAGGGCCATGGGGCCCTGGGCGGCGCCGGTACGGCCTTTATTGCGGCGTACGCCTTCGTCGCAGGCAAAACCCAGCAGTACTACGCCTTGCTGGCCCCTCAATAACGGCGGCAGCGGCGCTTGCAGGTTTACTAACCGTATCCATTGATGCCATCTTAAAGTATCTGCTTCCGTGCCGTCTATACGGCCGGTCCATACGTCTGTTGCGGTAGGCTGATAGTAATTGCCTGCGATCGTCATATCCTTGCTATTGTTGAATAAGTGTACCGGCCTTCCATACCCTGGAAGGTTTTAATTTACCCTGAAAGTATAACAGATCCCGGTAATCTGCGCAGGCATATGCCTGCATATCTGCGGCAGATTGCGGCAACAGCTGGCCGCCAGGCTGCAATTGCAGTGCGCGTGCGGCACGGAAGGTAAGGGCCGCCAGGGTTTCTGCGGTAGATAATTTCTGAGCTGCGCCCATTACGGCAGCCTGCAGCAGCAGATCGCCCATGGGGGCAGAACCGGGGTTCCAGTCGCTGGCAATGGCCAGGGAGGCGCCTGCATCCAATAGCTTGCGGGCAGGGGCATAAGGCATGCCCAGGCCTAAGGATGCGCCGGGTAATACCACGGCGGTAGTGCGGGACTGGGCCAGCATGATGATCTCTTTTTCCGTACTGGCCTCCAGGTGGTCTGCGGATAAAGCGCCCACCGCGGCGGCTACCGCGCTGCCGCCGGTGCTGAACTGGTCCGCATGTACGGTAGCGGCAAAACCAAGGCGCATGGCCTTTTCCAGGAATACCCTGGCGGTTTGCGGGGTAAAGGCGGTTTCTTCTATAAAAACATCTACCCGGGTAGCCAGCTGTTCTGCCTTTATTACGGGCAGTAGCTCTTCTATGATCCAATGCAGGTAGTCCACCTCGGTGCCTTTAAAATCTTTTGGCAGCATATGCGCCGCCAGGCAGGTGGGGATCAGCGTAGCCGGCGTATGCAGGGATGCGCTTTGTATGGCCTGCAGCATCTTTATCTCATTTACTACATCCAGGCCATAGCCGCTTTTTACTTCAATGGTGGTAACCCCTTCCAGCAGGTGGCGGTTGGCGCGGGCCACGGTATTTTCTGCCAGCGTTATATCATCCGCGCTGCGCGTTTTGGTAACGGAGTCCCATATACCGCCGCCGGCGCGGGCTATATCCAGGTAGCTTTTACCGGCAATGCGCATGGCGTAGTCACGGTTACGGCTGCCATCAAAGCAGATATGCGTATGGCAATCAATAAAACCCGGCAGCAGTACCATGGGCTCATCAATAAAATGTACCTCGCATTGCGGGTACTGGCGGCGCAGGTCTGCAAACTTGTCTATAGCACTGATCACACCGCCATCTATCAATATACCCGCCTTTTCCAGCAGCGGCAGCTGCTCATCCCGCAGCGGGCCTTTAAGCGGCAGGCCGCTCATGGGAAGTACCTGGGAGAAAGGGCCTATTAATAGCATAGTTAGTTGATTTATGGGTGAGCTTTAGCTGTTAGCGGTTATATGTGAACAAATACAGTCAAAGGCTCAAAGCTAACGTTAATAGCTAAAGGCTGATGTCAAATTTCTCTGCATATTCCTGCGCCTTCTCATAACCTGCATCCGCATGGCGAAAAATGCCCATGGCCGGATCGTTGAAGAGTACCCGTTTAAGACAGGCAGCTGCACGGTCCGTACCATCTGCCAGTACCACCATACCGGCATGCTGGGAATAGCCCATCCCTACACCACCGCCATGGTGGAAGGATACCCAGGTGGCGCCGCCGGCGGTGTTAGACATGAGGTTGAGCAAAGGCCAGTCAGACACGGCGTCTGAGCCATCTTTCATGGCTTCTGTTTCCCGGTTGGGAGAGGCTACGGAGCCACAGTCCAGGTGATCGCGCCCAATTACAATGGGCGCTTTTACTTTACCGGTACGTACCAGCTCATTAAAGATAAGGCCTGCTTTTTCCCGTTCGCCTAAGCCCAGCCAGCAGATACGGGCTGGCAGACCCTGGAAGGCAACTTTTTGCTGCGCCTGTTGCAGCCAGTTGATCAACGCTTCATTTTCCGGGAAGGCTTCCATTAAGGCGCGGTCTGTGGTGTAGATATCTTCCGGATCGCCAGAGAGGGCTACCCAGCGGAAAGGGCCTTTGCCTTCGCAGAACAGGGGCCGTATATAAGCGGGCGTAAAACCAGGGAAGTTAAAGGCATTGGCCTCGCCGCCGGCTTTGGCAAACTCGCGCAGGTTATTACCGTAGTCAAAGGTAATAGCGCCTTTTTCCTGCAGGGCCAGCATATACCCCACATGGCGGGCCATGCTTTTGAGCGAACGTTGCTCATAGTCTGCCGGGTTGCTTTTACGCAGGCTGGCAGCCGCTTCCAGCGAAAGGCCATTGGGTATATAACCATTCACGGGGTCGTGTGCGGAGGTTTGGTCTGTTAGTATATCCGGGATGATATTGTCCTTTAAAAGCCGCTCCAGCAGGTCGCCGGCATCGCTTACCAGGCCTATGGACAGTGCCTCTCCTTTTTCTTTGGCGTCCATGGCCCATTGTATGGCTTCTTCGTAGGAATCTGTCATACGGTCAATGTACCTGGTGTCTATCCGTTTGCGGATACGGGCCGGGTCTATATCCGCGCCCAGGAAAACAGCGCCGGCCATGGTAGCCGCCAGTGGCTGAGCACCGCCCATACCGCCTAAACCGGCAGTGACCAGCAGTTTGCCCTGGAGGCTGCCGTTAAAATGTTTGCGCCCGCATTCCACAAAGGTTTCGTAGGTGCCTTGCAGTATGCCCTGGGTGCCTATATAGATCCAGCTGCCGGCGGTCATTTGTCCAAACATCATGAGTCCTTGCGCCCGCAGTTCGTTAAAATGCTCCCAGGTAGCCCATTTAGGCACCAGGTTACTGTTGGCCAGCAGTACCCGTGGGGCCTGTGCATGGGTACGCACAATGCCTACCGGTTTACCGGATTGTATCAACAGGGAATGTTCTTCGTCCAGCTGCAGCAGCAGCTCAATGATCTTCTGTAATGCTTCGCGGTTGCGCGCTGCCTGGCCTATACCGCCATATACCACCAATTCATCCGGGTTCTCTGCTACTTCCTGGTCCAGGTTATTAAGCAGCATGCGCAGGGGGGCCTCCGTTTGCCAGCTGCGTGCATGCAGCTGCGTACCGCGGGGGGCTGTATAATGCGGATGGGCCGCGTATGTTTTAATAAAGTCCAAACTGGTCATGATGAATGCCGTTTAAGGGTATTTGATGAAGGGCAGCCGCTTCATTGGCTACCTGTACAAAAGACAGATCGGTGATGATGTTATGCAGGGCCTGTATATCATCCGCAAATACGCGGTCCTTTGCCGCAAAGGTTACCTGCTGGCGGGCATAGTCGTGGCAGGCTTCCAGGATGGGGCCTGATTTTAAAGGCCGGCGGAAATCCACCGCCTGTGCGGCGTACAGCAGCTCAATAGCCAGTATATATTCCAGGTTGCCTATCACCTGGTTCAGCTTACGGCCGCTAATGGAGCCCATGGACACATGGTCTTCCTGTCCCAGGGAGGTGGGCACACTATCTGCGCTGGCAGGGAAGCATAGGGTCTTATTCTCCGTTACCAGCGCTGCGGTGGTGTATTGCGGTATCATAAAACCGGAGTTAAGACCGGCATCCTGTATCAATAAACGGGGCAGGCCATAACGGCCTTCTATCATCATATAACAGCGCCGGTCTGATATATTGCCCAGTTCTGCCGCCGCCACCGTAGCATAATCCAGCGGTAAGGCCATAGGCTGCCCGTGGAAGTTGCCGCCGCTGATGGTATCCTCTGCGCTGAATATGATCGGGTTATCCGTTACGGCGTTCAGCTCTATGGTAGTAAGCTGCAGCAGGTGCTGGAAAGCGGTACGGGAAGCGCCATGCACCTGGGGCATACAGCGCAGGGAGTAAGGGTCCTGTACCCGGCCGCAATCCACATGGGAGGCCATGATCTCTGAGCCTTCCAGCATAACCTTTAAACGGTGCGCCACCAGCTGGTTGCCGGCATAAGGGCGGATGGCGTGCAGGCGTGGGTCAAACGGTTTGGAGGTACCCATCAGCCCTTCCAGGGACATGGCGCCAATGATATCTGCCGCTTCCAGGGCATTATGCATGCGCTGTAATGCCTTTACGGCAAAGGCCAGTATGAACTGGGTGCCGTTGATAAGGGCCAGGCCTTCCTTTGGGCCCAGTACTACCGGGGCCAGCCCTTCCTGTTGCAACGCCTCTGCGCCGGATACGATCCTTCCCTTATACCATACCTTACCCAATCCTATAAGGGGCAGGAAGAGATGGGACAAGGGCGCCAGATCACCGGAAGCGCCCACAGAGCCTTTTTCCGGTACCAGCGGGGTGATACGCTGCTCAATAAACCAGATGATCCGTTGCAGGGTAGCCAGGGCTATGCCGGAATACCCTTGCGCCAGCGCATGTACTTTGGTAATGAGCATAAGGCGCGCTATCTCTTCCGGGATGCTATCGCCAACGCCCACACTATGGCTTTGGAGAATGTTGTACTGGAGGGCGCGGGTATCCTCCTCTGAGATGCGGGTATCGCATAAAGGGCCAAAGCCGGTATTAATACCGTATACCACGGTGTGCTGGCTAACAATGGTCTGCACATGCTGGTAGCTGGCCGTTACTTTAGCCGTTACCTCCGGCGTTAATACCGCCTTGAGGCGGCCTGCGGCAAGATCCAGCGCACGGCCTGCCGTGAGCTGATCTATGCCATATCTGAACGCTTCGCTCATTTTGGTGTATGTTATAATGTTTATGGTTGTATAGGTTGTTTGATCCTGGCCAGTTCCTCTGTAATGCGGGCAGAGAGCGGGATACGCTGTACCGCCTGCTCTACCTGGGCTATGCCTTCCAGCAGTTGCCGGCTTTGTTTATGGCCATCTGCTACGCCGGTCATAGCGGCGGTAATGGCTACCCAGATGGGTTGCACCTGTTGCAGCAGCTCCTCTCCTTTTTTGGTAAGCATCACCAGTTGCCGGCGCCCATCATCCGGACATGGCGCGGTATTTACCAGGTCTTTCTTACGCAGGCCGGTGACCAGCTGGCTTACCGCGGAATGCGATACTTCCAGCTTATCTGCAATATCTATCAGGGGAACGGGTTGTTGCTGCGACAGCACATAGAATACCGGGAACCAGCTGGCTTCAAAGGGGATACCTGCCTGCTCATAGACCTTGTTCACTTCCATCAGGAAGTACTCGCTTAAGCGCCGCAAGCGGCTGCCAAATACCAGGAAACCAAGTGATGGGTAAAAGGACATGATGGTAAGCTTTTAGCGGTTAGCAGTTAGCTTTAGCTGTGGGCTGTTCAGGCGCCGATACCTATGAAATTATATAAGTACTTATATATTTAGATACAAATTTAGGGAAATTATCATTCTGGCAATCAAGACCGGCAAGAAGGATAATTTCCCTACGTTGGCTGGTGCAAACGGCCATTGCAACCTATGAACGGAACGTTTGCTTTAGGCTGGCACTACGGGCTTTCCCCATAGCTTGTTGTTTAATACCACTGGTTTACAGCCACCTGCTAACCGCTAAAAGCTAACCGCTGTTTATTAGTGTCTTTTCACATCAAACCATACGGGCGAGGTATCGGTTACATCGCCATTATAGTTAATGCTTAACTCTTCGCCCTTCTTGATCTCACGGCGGGTCTTGATGCTCATAGTGTCTGCATCAAAGTCCATCTCGTATTCACAATTGGGGTCATAGGAGTGGTTGTAGATGGAGCAAAAGCCCAGGGCTACACAGGAACGGGTTTCCCGCACCCCCCACAGAAAAAGGTAATTATGCAGTTTGGTCTTGTCTGCCTTGGCGGTATCATCAAATGATAACACGATCACAGGCGAAACTTCTATCAGTGTACCGGCGGGTATTCTTTCTTTGGTAAAGACACCTCTGCCCTTTTTCTTTGTTTTTTCGACGAATAAGTACGGCTTGATCATAGCGCTCGCTCTATATAATTTAAGAAGCGTAAAATAAAGGTAAAGCAACAAGTTATCAAAATCAGCGGTAAAAATTTTAGGTTTGCGCCCGGAAAAGGATATTTTCCGGCCCATAACTATGTAAATGCACTGTTAAATGATCAACTACAACCCAAAGGAGTGGTTTACTTTTATATTCCGATTTCATAAGGCCGACACTGTCCGGAAGCTGTTCCCCATGTTTATAGGGCTTAGTATCTACGCCGGGGCAATTGCCCTGCTGGAGCTGGAGGTATGGAACCTGCGGCGGTATAAGGAGCTGCAGCAGCTGTCTATCGTGCACAGCCTGCTAGGGTTCGTGATCTCCCTGTTACTGGTGTTCCGTACTAATACGGCTTATGACCGCTGGTGGGAAGGCCGCCGGTTATGGGGCTCGCTGGTGAATAACAGCCGTAACCTGGCCATGAAGCTGCGGGCCATATTCCCCGATGATGCCGCCAGCCTGGCTTATTTCCGGCAAATGATCCCCAACTATGCCTTTAGCATGAAGAACCATCTGCGGAACGGCTTTATAGCCGGAGAGCTGGAAACGGTGGATAGCCTTGTTATCAACGAACAGCAGCATATACCCAACCAGCTGGCTACCCACATGATAAGCCGTATATATGCGTTATACCGGCAGCAAAAGATCAGCGGCGACGAGCTTATCACCATTAACCAGGAGCTGCAGTCCTTTACGGATATCTGCGGGGGCTGCGAGCGTATCAGAAACACGCCTATCCCCTTTTCGTATAGCGTATTCCTTAAGAAATTCATCTTTTTTTATGTAATGACCATGCCCTTTGGCTATGTATTCAGCGTAGGCTACCTGATCATCCCTATGGTGGTGTTCATTTTCTATGTACTGGCCAGCCTGGAATTAATTGCGGAAGAGATCGAAGACCCGTTTGGGAAAGACGCCAATGACCTGCCCACGGATACCATTTGTGAGAACATCCGCAAGCATGTGGCAGAGATATTGTAATAGTCGTGGGCCCTGTTGCTAATAGTTAACAGCGATGGCAGCGACTAATTCACTTAATTGTTTATTTTCGTTCAGAGAGAGTTGAAGGTCTATGGAAAATGAAGCCTTACTGGAAAAATTCAGCATGCTGGCCAATGAGCGGAATCACCAGGAATTACGTATATACCTGGATGATCAGCTTATTACAGATATAGCAGAGCTCATTTATGAGTATCCTGAACAGGCTGACCTTATCATTGATAACCTGTCCATTAGCCGGGCGGCGGCCGCCTTCAGGATCCTGGACTTCCCCCTGCAGGAAGAGGTGATCCGCAACCTTTCTGCCGCCAAAGTAGCGGAACTGCTGAATGAACTGCCGGCGGATGACCGGGCCGCCTTTTTAGGAGAGCTGCACAGCGAAGCGGTGAAAGAGCTGATCCGCCTGCTAACCCCGGAAGAACGTAAGATCACCCTGTCATTGTTAGGATACCCCGAAACCAGCGTAGGCCGTATCATGACGCCGGACTATATAGCCGTGCGGGAAGAGTGGAGCGTAAAACAAGTGCTGGACTATATCCGCGAGCATGGTAAGGATAGCGAGACCATTGACGTGATCTATGTGGTAGACGAAAAAGGCAAGCTGCTGGATGATTTCCGGATCCGGGAGTTCCTGCTGGTAGCCACTGATACCCTGGTACATACCCTGATGGATGACCGTTTTGTAGCCCTGCATACCATTGACGAACAGGAAGAGGCCATCCAGGTTTTCCGGGTGGAGAACCGCGTAGCCCTGCCCGTTATCGATGACCAGGGCATCCTGCTGGGCATTGTGACCATTGACGATATGTTGTGGATAGCCAACGAAGAACATACAGAAGATATCCAGAAGATAGGTGGTACCGAAGCATTGGATGAGCCCTATCTGGATATGCCCTTACTGAAACTGGTGAAAAAGCGGGTAGGCTGGCTGGTAGTGTTATTTATTGGCGAAATGCTCACCGCTACCGCCATGGGCTTTTTTGAAGATGAGATTGCCAAAGCGGTGGTGCTGGCGCTATTTGTGCCCCTGATCATCTCCAGCGGCGGTAACAGCGGTTCCCAGGCGTCTACCCTTATTATACAGGCCATGGCCCTGGGCGAAATATCCCTTGATGACTGGTGGCGGGTCATGCGCCGCGAGATCCTGTCCGGCCTTATGCTGGGCGGTATACTGGGCATTATTGGGTTTACCCGTATATTACTTTGGAACAGCCTTTTCCATACTTATGGCGACCATACTTTTCTGATAGGCACTACCGTAGGCTTTTCCCTGGTAGGCGTAGTGCTGTGGGGCACACTTTCCGGCTCCATGCTGCCCCTGGTGCTAAAAAGGCTGGGGGCTGACCCGGCCACTTCCTCCGCTCCTTTTGTGGCCACCCTGGTGGATGTAACGGGCCTGCTGATCTATTTTACCATGGCCTATGCGTTTATGAGCGGCATACTGCTCTGAGTAATTACCAATTACTAATTACGAATGATGACCGAAGCGGTTGTTGTTAGAATTTCTTCCAGCTTAGTTTTACGGAATCCCTGTGTTTGTATACAATGAACAGGTTATCATAGTCCTTATCGCCTATGGAATCCAGCGGCGGTTTGGCCTTTAACGCGCGCAGCAGCGGCAGCAGCGTATTGCTATGCCCTACTATTAAAATGCGTTTGCCCCAATCCTCATGGCGGGTAATGGTATAGATCAGCGATTCCCCGGTGGTATCCGGGCTATAATAGGCGGTATCCAGGTGCAATTGTTCCAGTAATGGATCAGCGGTTTGCACAGTACGTTTAAAAGGCGTAAAATACACTTTCTGCAACCCGGAGTCCTTTAAGAGGGTATAGAGCTTTTGTGCACGCGCCTCGCCCTCCGGCGTAAGGGTAGAATCCGCGCCGGGATTCTTTTCCGCATGGCGTACCAGGAAAAAGGAACCAGTAAGGAAACTGCTATCCTCCGTTAACGGCACCGGCTGACGCACGGGAGCCGTTTGGCAGGAGAACAGCAGGAATAATATAAATGGGTAATACTTCATCCGTTCAATCATTTACCAGGGCGGTTTTGAGGGCGCCCGCTTTCATAGGATTATCTTTCCTGTTTTTATACTTTTAAACAAAATAAAGCACTGCAATGATAAAATGGCTACTCCCTACCATTATTTTTTTAACTGCCGCTCAAACCTATGCCCAACAGGCCGCCAGCCCTCTTACTGTAAATATGATCATGCAGGATGCCAAATGGATAGGTACCTCCCCCAGTAATGTATTCTGGGGCACAGACAGCCAAACCTTCTACTTTAACTGGAACCCGGATAAAGCGATGGATGACTCCCTGTATGCCGCCACCACAGCCACCACTGCTCCCTATAAAACCAGGGCCGCCAACCGGGCGCTCATCAATGCCCAGGCCGATGGCAGCTATAACCAGGACAGAAGCCTGATTACCTATAGCTATAACGGCGATATTTACCTGCTGACCATCAAAACAGGCGATACCCGCCGTATTACCCATACTGCCATTTACGAAAGTAACCCTTTGTTCAGCTTTGGCGATAAAAAGATCGTTTACCAGCTGGAACAGAACCTGTATGCCTGGGATCTGGCGGATGGCGGCACGGAACAGCTGACCAATTTCCAGAAGGGCAGCGCTCCTGCTGCGGATGATAAACCGTCGGACCTGAACGAACAGGAAACATGGCTGCAACGCGAACAGCTGCAGCTAATGCAGGTACTGCGGGACGCAAAGGCCCAAAAAGACAGCGCCAAGGCATACCGCAAATCACAGGAAGGCGATAAAATACGCGCTATTTATACCGGCGATAAAAGCCATGAGAACATCCGCATCAGCCCTGATGGCCGTTTTATCAGCTACCGGCTGTACCGCGGCCCTACCGGCGTAAAAAGCACTATTGTGCCCACTTATGTAACGGAAAGCGGCTTTACGGATGAACTATCCACCCGTACCAAAGTAGGCGCCGCCCAGGGCTCATTTGAAAGCTTTGTGTATGACCGCCGGCGCGATACCATCCTGCCCATCAAAACCAGCAATATTCCCGGTATTACGGATCAACCGGATTACCTGAAGGACTATACAAAGCCCAACACGCCGGCCAAAACGCCCAGGCCCCGGCCGGTTGCCATCCATGGCCCATATTGGTCAGATGCAGGCACACACGCCATTGTAGACATCCGTTCTGATGATAATAAAGACCGCTGGATCATGCTGCTGGATGCTGCTACCGGCCAGCTAAAACTGCTCAACCGCCAGCGGGACGAAGCCTGGATAGCAGGCCCCGGCATTGCCTGGTCTGGCAGCTCCAACCTGGGCTGGATAGATGAAAATACCTGCTGGTACCAGTCAGAAGCCAGCGGTTACTCCCACCTGTACAGCACCAACGTAACTACCCTGCAAACAAAAGCTATTACCAGCGGTAAATACGAAGTGCAGGAAGCCCAGCTGGCACAGGACCGCCAGCATTTTTACATAGTGACCAACGAAACGGCCCCCGGCGAAAAGCAGCTGTACCGTATAGCCATTACGGGCGGTAATAAGGAACAGCTTACCCAGCTGCCGGGCGCGCATGAGGTATCTATTTCCCCGGACGAACAATGGATAGCCTACCGTTACTCCTATACCAACAAACCCTGGGAACTGTACCTGCTGGCCAATAAACCCGGCGCGCAGCCGGTACAGGTCACCAACCTGGCCCAGTCTGCGGAGTTCCGCGCTTATCCCTGGCGTGATCCGGAGGTGATCACCTACACCGCCCGCGATGGCGCTACCGTATACGCCCGCCTCTACCAACCGGCAACCGCTAAAAAGAACGGCGCCGCCGTGGTATTTGTGCATGGCGCAGGTTACCTGCAGAACGCGCATAAATGGTGGAGCCAATACTTCCGCGAATATATGTTCCATAACCTGCTGGCGGATAAAGGGTATACCGTACTGGATGTGGACTACCGCGGCAGCGCAGGCTATGGGCGCGACTGGCGTACCGGCATTTACCGGCATATGGGCGGCAAAGACCTGGACGATGAGGTGGATGGCGCTAATTACCTGGTGACCAAACTGGGGATCGATAAAAAGCGTATAGGTATCTATGGTGGCAGCTATGGTGGGTTTATGACCCTGATGGCCATGTTCACCACCCCGGATGTATTTGCCGCAGGGGCAGCCCTACGTTCCGTTACAGACTGGGCGCATTATAATCACGGTTATACCAGCAATATCCTGAATGAGCCTTATACGGATAGCCTTGCCTACCACCGCTCCTCCCCCATCTATTTTGCGGATGGCCTCAAGGGCCGCCTGCTGATGTGCCACGGTATGGTAGATGTGAATGTGCATTTCCAGGATATTGTACGGCTTACACAACGGCTGATAGAGCTGGGCAAGGATAACTGGGACCTGGCGGTATACCCGGTAGAGGACCATGGTTTTACCACGCCCACCAGTTGGACGGATGAATACAAAAGGGTATTAAATTTGTTTGATACTACACTGCTCAGTAAATAATCACAAATTACCGCTGGCAGTCTGTGAAATGTTCATAACACGAATAATTATGAATTACGATTTTTCATTACTCAACCGTAATTCCTAATTGATTATTCGTAATTAATAATGCATATTGCAAGCTAATACCTAAAAAAATTTAGCAAAAATGTGTGGAATAGTAGCTTATATCGGGCAGCGAGCGGCCTATCCCGTTGTATTGAAAGGCCTGAAACGCCTGGAGTACCGTGGATATGACAGCGCGGGCATAGCCATTATCAACCATGGATTGCATGTGTACAAGAAGCAGGGAAAAGTGGCCGGCCTGGAGGAGTACCTTACCGGCAAGGATATGCAAAGCCAGATCGCTATCGGCCACACCCGTTGGGCCACGCACGGGGAACCCTGCGACCGTAACTCCCACCCCCACGTTTCCGGTGATGGAAAACTGGCCATGATACACAATGGCATTATTGAAAACTATGCACAACTTAAACAGGAGCTTTTAAAGAAAGGGCACGTGTTCCAAAGCGATACGGATACAGAGGTGCTGATCCACTTTATAGAGGAGATCCGCAACAGCAACCAATGTTCTGTAGAAGAAGCCCTGCGTATAGCGCTGAAAAGAGTAGTAGGCGCTTATGTGATCGTTATTGTGGATGAGGACAATCCTGATACGCTGATAGCTGCCCGCAAAGGCAGTCCGCTGGTAATAGGCGTAGGCAAGGGAGAGCATTTCCTGGCCTCTGACGCCTCTCCTATTGTGGAATACACCAAAGAAGTGGTGTATGTGAATGACTATGAAATTGCCATTGTAAAAGCGGATGAGCTGATCCTCAAAAACATCACCAACGAAAGGCAAACGCCCTATATACAGAAACTGGATATAGAGCTTACCAATATTGAAAAAGGCGGTTATGACCACTTTATGCTCAAAGAGATCTTTGAGCAGCCGCAAACCATTTTTGACAGTATGCGCGGCCGCCTGGACGCTAAAAACGGTAAACTTACCCTGGGTGGTATACGCGATCATATGGATGTGCTGACAAAAGCCAAGCGCATTATTATAGTGGCCTGCGGCACCTCCTGGCATGCCGGCCTGATAGCGGAATACATGATAGAGGAACTATGCCGTATACCGGTAGAAGTGGAATATGCTTCTGAGTTCCGCTACCGCAATCCCGTAGTGGGCGAGGGCGATGTGATCATTGCCGTATCCCAGTCCGGCGAAACGGCGGATACCCTGGTAGCCATGGAAAGCGCCAAACAGCAGGGCGCTATTATCCTGGGCGTATGTAATGTGGTAGGCTCTTCCATTGCCCGCCTGTCACATGCCGGCGCTTATACCCATGCCGGCCCGGAGATTGGCGTAGCCAGCACCAAAGCGTTTACCGCGCAGCTGGCGGTATTATGCCTGATGGGTTTAAAGATAGCTGCAGACAAGGGCTCCATTACCCAGCAACGTTTCCAGCACCTGCTGGATGAATTGCAGGATGTATCTGAAAAAGTAGGGACCGCCCTGGAACTGAATGAGCAGGTAAAGGCCATTGCCGCTAAGTACAAAAACGCCCGCGACTTCCTCTACCTGGGCCGTGGCTATAACTTCCCCGTAGCGCTGGAAGGGGCGCTGAAGCTGAAAGAGATCTCCTATATACATGCAGAAGGCTACCCCGCCGCAGAAATGAAACACGGCCCTATTGCCCTGGTAGATGAGCAGCTGCCGGTAGTATTTGTGGCCACACGCGACAGCTACTATGAAAAGATCGTTTCCAATATACAGGAGATAAAAGCCCGTAAAGGCAAGGTGATCGCCATTGTTACAGAAGGCGACCAGATCATACCCGGCATGGCCGATGATGTGATCGAAGTACCGGAAGCAGACGAGCTGGTAGCGCCCATGATCTCCGTAATACCCTTACAATTGCTGGCATATCATATTGGCGTGCTGAAAGGGTATGATGTGGACAAGCCCAGGAACCTGGCGAAGTCAGTGACTGTTGAGTAACACACGACACTTGCTATCCTATGCCTCTTCCACCTCTCAAAAAAGAACACCATGAACCTGATACAGAAAAAACCTTTAACTGAGCTGGGTTATCACTTTATTGATACTACCTGGTTACCCAAAGGAAAAGATGAGTATTACCTCCGGGATCAGCAATGGGGCAAGCACAATATCTACCGCAAGTTGAATGCACAGGAGATTGAGATCCTGGTAAGGAATGACAATACCTCCGACGACTGGAATAATATCTTTGTATCCAACGAGTTTAACCCACAGCTGGTGCAGCACTGCCATTTTTTTGGTATGGTGCGTATTGGCAAGCTGGAGCCTTATTTCCTGGAATTCCATAACCTGCGCCTGCCGGTAGGATTGTATAACAGCACCATCTGCGCCTGTGATTTCGGGGATAACGTAGTGGTACATAATGTGAACTTCCTTTCCCACTATATCATCGGCAATGAAGTGATCATTGCCAATGTGAACGAAATGGCCACTACTGACCATTCTAAGTTTGGTAATGGCATTATCAAGGACGGTGAGCAGGAAAACATACGTATCTGGCTGGAGCTATGTAACGAGAACGGCGGCCGCAGCGTAATGCCTTTTGACGGTATGCTGCCCGGCGACGCCTACCTCTGGACCCGTAACCGGGACGATGATGCCCTGCAGCAGCAATTCAAAGCATTTACAGAAAAACAGTTTGATAAAAAACGCGGTTACTACGGCAAGGTAGGCGACCGCAGCGTGGTAAAGAACTGTAAGATCATCAAGGATGTAACCATTGGCACTGACGCCTACCTTAAAGGCGCTAATAAACTAAAGAACCTTACCATTAACAGTATGGCTGGCGCAGCCTCACAGATAGGCGAAGGCTGCGAGCTGGTGAATGGTATTATAGGCTATGGCTGCCGCGTGTTTTACGGCGTAAAGGCAGTACGCTTTGTAATGGCCTCCCACTCGCAGTTAAAATATGGGGCGCGCCTTATTAACTCCTACCTGGGTAATAACGCTACCATCTCCTGTTGCGAGGTGTTGAACTCGCTCATCTTCCCGGCGCATGAGCAGCACCATAACAACTCCTTTCTCTGTGCCGCACTGATCATGGGGCAGAGCAATATGGCCGCGGGTGCCACCATCGGCTCTAACCACAATTCCCGCGGGGCGGACGGGGAGATAATAGCCGGGCGCGGTTTCTGGCCGGGCCTGTGCGTAAGCCTGAAGCATAATTCCAAGTTTGCCAGCTTTACGCTTATCTCCAAAGGCACCTATATGCAGGAACTGCATATCCCCGTTCCCTTTAGCCTGATCCTGAACAGTGAGCATGATAATACGCTTAAGATCATGCCCGGCTACTGGTTTATGCATAACATGTATGCGCTGGCCCGTAACTCCTGGAAATATGTAGATCGCGATAAACGTACGGATAAGACCCAGGAGATCGAATACGATTACCTGGCGCCGGATAGCGTGGAAGAAATGATCACTTCCCTGCCAATAATGGAACTGGCTACGGCTAAGGCCTGGTATGCCGCCAGGGGCAATACTATAGAAAAGCTAAGCGAGCAGGCCTTACTGCAAAAGGGCCGGGAACTGTTACTGGTACACCCGGACGAAGTAGCCCGCCTGACCATACTGGCAGAAAATATGGAGAACAGCCACCGCCGGGTACAGCTGCTGAAAGTGCATAAAGCCTATTCCCTGTTCAGGGAGCTGATTGTGCTGTATGGCATCCGGAACATACTGGCGCATACAGATAGTACCATCCACTCTTTTGCCGCGCTGCAAACCATCGGCAAAAGCGCTAAACGCAGCGCCTGGACAAATGTAGGCGGACAGCTGATGAAAGCAGACACCTTGGAAGACCTGAAGGCCAGGATCCGGAAGGGTAAGATCAACAGCTGGGCGCAGGTGCATGAGGCCTACCAGGAGATAGGCAAACAGTATGCGGAAGATAAACTGCAGCATGCCGTTGCCAGTATGTTGTATGTACAGGGATTAAGCCCTAAGGACTTTACCGCGGAACGTTTTGCACAAAACCTGCAGCAATCCGTCAGCACTATGGGCTGGATCACCGCCTGTATCCATCAGTCACGCGAAAAGGATTACCAAAACCCTTACCGCAATATGGCTTATGAAAGCAAGGAGGAGATGGAAGCCGTTATAGGCAAGCTGGAGGATAATGGGTTTATACAGCAAACAGTTGCTGAACTGAAGCAGTATAAGAAACAGGTGAAGAACCTGCAGAAAGATTGGGCGCTGTGAACCCGCCTAATTGGGATATCGGGAAAATTCGATGTACCTTTACAGGATGGAACATTTAGCAATCTTTAAAGCCCTTTCTAACGAAACAAGGCTACAGATACTGAACTGGTTAAAAACGCCTGAGGAGTTTTTCCATGACCAGCAGGAGCCCTTAAGTACCGGGGTTTGTGTGGGACAGATCCAGAAGAAGTCCGGGCTTACGCAATCCACTATCTCAGAAAACCTGGCAGTACTGCAGAAGGCCGGCCTGGTAACCTCCAAGCGGATAGGCCAATGGACCTATTACAAGCGCAACGAAGCTACTTTTGAGCAGTTGAGCAAAGTGGTGCAGGCAGAGATCTAGTTATGCTGATAAACTACCCGTTACACCGATATCCAGCTATGCTGATAAGCTACCTGCTACACCGATATCTAACCTTTCTTATAAGCTGCCTGTATGGACGATAACAAGATCCGCTGCAGCTGGTCGCTGAAAGACCAGCTCTATAAAGACTATCACGATAATGAATGGGGCAGGCCCCTGCATGACGATACCCGGCTGTTTGAGATGCTGAACCTGGAAGGCGCACAGGCAGGGTTAAGCTGGTATACCGTGCTCACCAAGCGGGAGAACTACCGCCGCGCCTTTGATAACTGGGATGCAAAGAAAATAGCGCGCTATACAGACAAAAAAGTAGAAAAGCTGCTGCAGGACCCCGGTATTATCCGCAACCGGCTAAAGGTGGCCGCCGTTATCAGCAACGCTAAAGCTTTTTTGCAGGTGCAGCAGGAGTTTGGCAGCTTTGACAAATACATCTGGCAGTTTGTACAGCATAAGCCGATAGATAATCATGTACGGTCCCTGGGAGATGTGCCCGCCAAAACGCCCCTATCAGACGCTATGAGCAAAGACCTGCTGAAAAGGGGATTTAAGTTTGTAGGCTCCACGATCTGTTATGCCTATATGCAGGCCACCGGTATGGTAAATGATCATATTGCCAGCTGCTGGACACGGCAAAAGAAATAACCACCATTAAATTTTAAACAGCAAAGCCGCATGTATCATAATGATGCATGCGGCTTTTACTTATATGCCTAAAATTATACTATCTCTATACTCACCTTGGTCAAACCATGTGAAAGAAAGCCCAGCTGGCGTGCTGCCAACTGCGTAAGATCTATAATGCGCCGGTTATCAGGATGCAGGCGGTCTGTGATACGTACTATCACGGAACGCCCATTACGCAGGTTAGTGACCTTAACATAAGTGCCCAGGGGCAGGGAGTTATGGGCAGCCGTCATTTCCTGGTTGCTGAAGATCTCTCCGTTTGCGGTTCTGCGGCCATTGAACTTGTTGGCATAATAGCTGGCAGTACCCTTATAAGATTCTTTTTGTACGGCCTCTTCCCTACCCAGCCACAATGGCAGCGACAGTAATAAAACCGCGCAAAGGCATACTATCACATACCTGGTCCACTTTACAATTTGCCTCTTCATGCCCTACAGGTTCCAAAAACCATGCTATAACACTACTTAAAATAGGTATTTATTAATACTATTTAAACTGTATTGGTTTCAAGGAAGTTAAATATCCCTATTATCGTATGAGTATCTCGCTGAGTGACGAATTGGCAATAAAGCCGGGGTCGGTAAGGGTGTTAAGGAACATGTACAGCTCCCGCTGGTCTTTGTCTGTAAGGGGGATACCGTTCTTTACCAGGGGATCGATGGTATTGCTTTGCTCCACCCCCTTATTGTAGTGGTTAAAAACCTGGTAAATATCGAAGAAACGGCCATCGTGCATATACGGGGAGCTTTTTAACACATTACGCAAGGAGGGCACCTTAAATTTCAAATAATCGCCGGTGTTGCTGGTAATGCGCATGCGGCCTACATCATTCAGGGCCGGCAGGTAAGGCAGCCCGTTATTGCGGTAGGAGTTATCTGTAAAAAACGGCTCCCGATGGCAGGCGGCGCATTTTTGCTGAAAGATCACATATCCCTCCTGTTCTTCTGGCGTAAAAGCCACGCCGGGCGCTTTACGCATTACGCTATCATATTTGGATTCAAAGGACACCATGGTGGCAATGAACTGGGTGAGCGCCCGGAACAGGCGCTGGCTGGTGATCTCTTCCGTACCATAGGCCTCCTTGAACATTTTGCGGTAGCCAGGATCTTTTTGCAGGCGTTTTACCAGCTTGCCCAGGTCCTCCCCCATCTCATTGGGATCTGTAAGGGGGGTAAGCGGTTGTATCTCCAGGTTATTTACGCCGCCATCCCACATAAATTCCTTTTGCCATATAAGGTTAAAAAGCGTGGGTACAGAGCGTACGCCTATGCGGCCCTCCACCCCATGGGCCAGGGCATGGTCATAATGCCCAAAAGCGGCAAATTGCTGGTGGCAGAAACCGCAGGAAATGGTACTGTCGCGGGAAAGCTTAGGGTCGTAGAACAGGTGGCGGCCTAAGGCAACGCCTTGTTTGGTGAGCGGGTTCTTTGAGAAATCATAAACCGGGGATGGTAAACCGGGCGGCAATTTTAGCACATAGGGCTCTGGTCCCCCGGGGGAAAGGGTGATATGCTCCCGGGTACCGCTGGCCTCTAATACGGCAAACAGCAGCCCTAAAGCGAATAATGTTATAATGCTTAAAACCCGCAAAAAATAGCTTTTAGCTGTTAGCAGTTAGCTTTTAGCCATTGGCTGTGGCAAAACTGGCAACATATTGCACAAATAGTGTTTGGATCTTAGCAGGTAACTCCTGGCCCCGGCATTGCTAACAGCCAAAGGCTAAAAATTTACCGCTAGTTCGAGATGCTGAACATATTCCTGTAATTATCCGCCACGGCGGCAGCCTGTGTCCCCGGCGTGGTACAGGAAGCAACTTTTTTAAAGCTGATGGCATTAGGCAGGTGGAACCAGGTATACGCATCGGCCGTTAGCTGTACCGTTGCCGGCGTGGCGGCCGATAGTTTTACCGGTTGCGGGAAATTTAGCTGCACACGGCGCAATACGTTGCTGGCGCCTTTAAAACCGCCAATATGGAATTCTACCAGGTTAAGCGGTTGTTTGGATACCGGCGAATTACCTTCCAGCTTAGCCATGATGTAGCCGCTGTTCCAGGTCCAGAACATACCGTTTACCGGGTCCAGGGCGCCGGTCTGTGCGCCGCTCATGTTGTGTATACTATCCACCCCTATCATGAAAGAGATACGCTGGTAAGTGCCTTCCGGCGCCTGTGGCAGCGTGATCCTTTTGGTACTGTCGCTGCTTTCATTTACCAGGAAATAAGCCGCCGGCAGGGTAATTTCCTGTCCCGTGGTAGTGGTGAGCGTAAAATTGCTGATGTAGTATTTGAACATGGTGATGGTAAACGACTCGCCCGCCGCATTCATATAAGCCGTAGTACCCAGCGCCATTGGCCTTCCGTTCACCACATGGGTGAAGTGTAACTGCAGTGAAGCAGTACGGGTGGGCGGGCGGCGTGGCCCGGTGTGGGTAGTTCCGCCGGTAAATAGTAGCAGGCAAAGGTAAGCGGCCGGTATAGCTAACAAAAAATTCCGCAAGATCATCGATTACTTTTACTAGAGTAAATTACGATGATTTTGCGGAATGCTGAAAAATACTGCGTTATAGCCTATTGTACCTTATACCCCTTCCAACCGTAGTAGAACACTACTGCAAAACATAGCAGCGGTACGCTGTAAGCCATAGCGGTAGACTGATTTTCCACTACAATACCCATCACATACGGCATTAAAGCGCCGCCTACGATAGACATGATGATGAATGCGCCACCTTGTTTGGTATAACTTCCCAGGTCCTTTACGCCCAATGCAAAGATGGTAGGGAACATAATAGACATGAAGAAGAAGATGGCCATTAATGCATATACGGACATAGCGCCTTTGCCCATCATTACAACGGCACAGAGCACTATATTAGCCACTGCGTATAAGGCCAACAGTTTATTAGGCGCTACTTTCTTCATAACAGCGGTGCCTACAAAGCGGCCGGCGGTAAACAGGCCCAGGCTGATGGCGAGCAGGCTGGAGGCCCTTTCGTTAGTAGTGCCTTGCCAATACTCCGTTACATAGTTAATAAACAATGCGCCTACCCCTACCTGTGCCGCTACATAAAAAAACTGCGCCACAACGCCCCATACAAAATGCCTGCGACTGAACAACGGCGTGGCGGCGGCTACCGCAGCCTCTTCTGTTGCCACTGCTTCCTCTTTTATCTCCGGCAGTTTGGTACGGTAAAAGAAGCCGGCTATCAGCAGTACCACTACGCCCATGGCAATGTAGGTGTACTGTACAGAAGAAAGGTCCTGGCCGCCCTCGCTTAAGCCAAAGAACAGCTTTCCGCCGATGATAGGCCCAAAGAAAGAGCCCAGCCCGTTAAAACACTGGGAAAGGTTTAACCGGAACTCTGATGTTTCCGGGCTACCCAATACCGTTACATAGGGATTGGCGGCTGTTTCCAGGAAAGTAAGGCCGCAGGCCAGTATGAACAGGGATACCAGGAATGCATTGAAATTAGTGTAATGCGCGGATGGATAAAACAGGAACGCACCGGCGGCGTACAACAGCAACCCCAGGATGATACCACGTTTGTATCCATACTTATTCATAAACGATCCCGCGGGTAATGCCATCAGGAAATACGCGCCAAAATAGGCGAACTGTAACAGCGTAGACCGTTTCACAGTAATATCCAGCACTTCCTGGAAGTGTTTGTTTAGCACATCCAGCAGGCCATAGGCCAGGCCCCACAGAAAAAACAGGCTGGTGACCAGGATAAAAGGGAACAGGTAGCTTTTCTTGCTGTCGGTAACCGCGGTTACTTTGCTCGTGGAAACAGTGGCTCCAGCCATAAGGTAAGGTTTATGTAGTTCGTAATTAAAAACAGCTTTTAGCTATTAGCAACAGGCTGCAGCTAACAGCTAACCGCTAAAGGCTAACTGCTAGCTAATTGATCTGTCCAGGTGCGTATAACCGCCATCGACATAGATGATCTGGCCGGTAGTATGCGCAGATTGCGGCGCGAGCAGGAATACGGTCATAGCCGCGATCTCTTCGGAAGTGGTCATACGTTGCTCCAGCGGTATTTTGGAAACGATGGAAGCCAGTTTCTCTTTAGGATTGGGTAAAGAGTTGATCCAGGTCTCATAGAGCGGCGTCCATACTTCTGCCGGTATTACGGTGTTTACCCGCACGGAGTAAGGCACCAGCTCTACCGCCCACTCGCGTGTAAGCGCATTGATAGCGCCTTTGGAAGCAGCATAACCAGAGGTATTACCCTGGCCGGTGGTGGCTACTTTAGAACCGATATTAACAATGCTGCCTTTATTAGCTTTCAGATAAGGCAGTGCATAATGCGCCAGGTTATAATAGTGGGAAAGGTTCTTTTGCAGGGATGCCATAAACCTTTCCGGATCGCCTTTTTCCAGGCCCACACCGTCATTTACGCCGGCATTGTTGATGAGCGCGTGGATAGTGCCAAACTCCTTTACGGTGGTATCTATCACCCTGCGGCAATCTGCAACTTCGCCCAGTTCTGCCTGTATGGCAAAAGCCTTACCGCCAGCACTTTTTATAGCTGCTACTGCTTTATCATTATCTGCAGCGCCCCTGCCTACTACAACGGCAATAGCGCCTTCTGCTGCTACCAGTTTAGAGATCGCTTCTCCAATACCTTTGGCGCCGCCTGTTACGATGATCACTTTATCTTTTAATCCCAGATCCATAGTTTGTGTTTTTTGAATAGTTATAACTTATAAAACGCTGCCGCATTACCGCCCATTACAGCGGCCTGCTCTGCAGCGCTCAGGCGGCTGATGTAATCTGTAACAAGGCCTTTTACCTGCGCATATTCGCCAGCCAGGAGGCATACGGGCCAGTCAGACCCATACATGAGCCTTTGGGGGCCAAATGCTTCCAGTACTACATCCAGGTAAGGCGCAAAGTCCGCGGGTTTCCAGCGCTGCCAATCGGCCTCTGTTACCAGCCCGCTTATTTTGCAGTATACATTTGGCGCGGCCGCAATGGCGCGCATGCTTTTTTCCCAGCTTTCAATTTCTCCGGTCTTACAATAGGGCTTGGCCATATGATCTATCACCAGGCGTTGTGCGGGAAAACGTTGTACAAACTGCTCCACTGCCGCCAGCTGAATGGGATATACCAGTATATCGTAGGTAAGATCAAAAGGCGCCAGCGCCTGTATACCCTGGCAAAAATCGTCGCGCAGCAGGAATGCCGTATCCGGCTCTCCCTGTACGATATGGCGGAAACCTTTCAGCTTTTTGAACTGCGCATAATAGGCCAGCCGTTCTGTTAAGTTGGGGGCCCGCAGGTCTATCCAGCCTACTACGCCTTTTACAAAGGCATGTTCGTCCGCCAGCTCCAGCAGGAACTGCGTTTCTGTTTCAGACTGGTCTGCCTGTACGGCTACACAGCCATCTACGCCGTTCTGCTGCAATATATCCAGCAGGTGATGCGGCAGAAAGTCCGCCTGGATCACGCTCATATCGTCCGTGATCCAGGCGTCCCTTACCGGGTGGTATTTCCAGAAATGTTGATGGGAATCTATGACCATACCAGGTTTCATAACGGTGATTAAAAACTAGAGGGAGAAGATCTTCTCCATCAGCATCCACTTTTCGCCAGGTTTGGCAATGGGCAGCGCCTGCTGGTATTTCCACATTAGCTGCTCCCATTCCTGCACCTTGGGATTGGCGGCGTCTGCGGCGCCTTTCTGCTCAAAGGAGAAGGTATCATTCACTTCCATGATCATAAACAAACGGTTCATGATCCGGTAGATCTCCATATGCTCAATACCGCTGCCGGTGATGCTATCCTTTATCTCCGGCCATACTGCCTGGTGATATTTTTCGTATTCTGCTATCAGCTGCGCATCATCCTTCAGGTCCAGCGCCAGGCAATATCTTTTCATAACTGTTATTGTTTTACGGTTTCCAGGCTTTGGCTACCTGTTTGGAGGTGCCCAGTCCATCAATACCCAGTTCCATTACATCGCCTTCCTTAATGTATACCTGCGGATTCATACCCAGGCCTACGCCAGCGGGCGTACCGGTAGAGATCACATCACCCGGCAGCAGGGTCATGAACTGGCTCAGGTAAGATACCAGGAAAGGTATGTTGAATATGAGGTTGGCCGTGGTGCCATCCTGTACGGTCTTGCCATTCAGGCTTAACCAGATACGCAGGTTGTTCACATCCTTTATTTCATCTTTGGTGGCTATCCAGGGGCCCAGGGGCGCAAATGTATCCGCGCTCTTACCTTTTACCCACTGACCATTACGCTCCAGCTGGAATTCGCGCTCGCTGTAGTCGTTATGCAGGGCGTAGCCGGCTACATAATCCAGGGCGTCTTTCTCTTCCACATAACTGGCTTTTTTGCCTATTACTACGGCCAGTTCCACTTCCCAGTCTGTTTTCTTACTGTTCTTCGGAATTACCAGGTCGTCATTAGGGCCTACCAGCGAAGAGGTGCTTTTGAAGAACACGATCGGTTCCGTAGGGATCTGCATATTGCTTTCCTTGGCGTGGTCTGCATAGTTAAGGCCAATACAGATGATTTTGGAGGGCCTTTCCAACGGGGGACCCAGGCGCACATCGTCCGCTACGCGGGGTGCGCTGCTACTATTGGCGGCCCACCATTTTTCCAGGCGTTCCGGGCCATTGGTAGCAAAGAATTTCTCGCCAAAATCTTCTCCGAAAGCGCTTACATCAAAGCGGCCATCTGCGGTAACAATACCCGGTTTCTCTTCACCCGGTAATCCGAATCGTATCAGTTTCATTAGTTATAAGTTTCGCTGTAATTAATACACCCTTCCCAGCTCTGTAAGCTGCAGGCGCCCATTCTCCACTTTAATATCCACTACGCCGTCAAAGGTCTTATCATGCTGCAGGCCAAATATGCAATGCTCTGTTTTATCAGTTCCCTGTATTTTGGGCAAATATCCGCTGGGCACGGCAAAGGACTGTCGTTTCCTGGCGCCGGCAAACTCTGTATACAGCTGGATGGAATCCGGTGTGGAAGCCGGTTCCAGGCGTACGATCAGGTCAGCCAATATATCGCCGGACTGTATATTGCGTGTATAGTTATCCATCAGGGGCCGTTTGGTGATCATCTTACCTAAGCCCAGCACATCCTCTGCATAATGCCAGATGGTATCCGGGGGCGTGCCTCTCTGCAGGATCTGCAGCTCACCGTCAGCGGTTACGCTGGCGTGGTAGTAACGGGTGCCGTGGCTTTGTTTTAATACGCCTATATAACAGCTGTTGGGTTTATCCCATACCGTGCGGTACAGGTCTACCGTATCCACATCCTTTGCCAGGGGCAGGTCAAATGATTTCTCCTTTGTTTTATCGCCCATGATAAAAATGATCCTCACCTGTGAAGTATCGTCTTCATGGGTGAAGTCTACATTTATAGCGCCGCCTGGTTTTGCGGGCTGAAAAGTGGCAGCTGCCTGCCCTTTTTCCTGCTGTTGGCCAGACTGGCATGCCCAGAGGCCCATTGCAATGGTGATTGCTAATACTGCTTTTCTGAAATGTTGCATGATGAGTTCTTATAATATCCTGCAATATAAGCTGGCAGTATCAGTTATTCAATTTTATAAAGCCCCCGTCTATCGGGTAATCACAACCGGTAATAAAGCCTGCCTGCTCAGAGCAGAGGTATAGCGCCAGCCAGCCTACTTCTTCCGGTTTTGCCATACGGCCGATGGGTTGGGTCTTGGACAGTTTTTCGAACATTTCCTGTTCCTTGCCCGGGTAGTTCTTTGCCAGGAAGCCGTCTACAAACGGGGTATGCACCCTGGCGGGCGATACGCAGTTACAACGGATATTATCGTGCAGGTAATCTTTTGCTACGGAAAGGGTCATGGTGAGTACAGCGCCCTTGCTCATGGAGTAGGCAAACCTGTCAGGGATGCCCACGGTAGAAGCGATGGAAGCAATGTTAAGGATAACGCCCCCACCCTGCTGTTTCATGTGTTTGATGGCTGCGTACATACAGTTATAGGTACCTTTTACATTCACCTGGAATACGCGGTCAAAATCCGCTTCTGCGGTGGTATCCAGCTTGCCTATATGGGCAATGCCGGCGCAATTAACCAGTATATCTATACGGCCGGCTTCCGCCTGTATGGCGTCTATGGTCTTTACTACATCTGCCTGTACGGCTACATTACAGCCATGCGCCTGGGCCTGGCCACCTTCAGCAAAGATCTCCGCCACAGTGCCTTTGCCGCTCTCTTCGTTCAGCTCAATGATATGCACCGCTGCGCCCTGCGCTGCGAAAACCTTGGCTATAGCCTGACCGATACCGCTGCCGGCGCCGGTTACTACGGCCACCTTATTGTCTAACCGAAATAGATGCATCTTCCCTAGTTTTTTTAAGGGTTCTAAAATACCTATTTTAACGGGGCGATTACAATTGTTTTTTAACTGTAATCCATACTTTCTTGACTTATTTTACGATAATCGGATAAAAAGCGGGTAAATTATGAGGAATACGCCCTATCTGCGCCATCATTTAAAGGCCTGGCAAATGGTATGTTGCCTATTATTGCTGCATGCAAGGGCCTTTGCGCAAACCATCCCGCTTAATAAATACGGACTGCCGGTGGTGGACAATATGACCCTGTACCGGCAACTGGTAGCGGCGGATAGTAACCAGCGCCTGGTAGACCTCCGTCAATACATTCCAGGCATCCGTACGGATGTACGGTATGGCACCACGGATAACTTCACCCACCAGGTACTATACCCCCACCCCCGGGTGTTTTTACGCCTGCCGGCTGCCAAAGCGCTAAAGGCCATCCAGGCGGAACTGCAGGCCCACGGCCTGGGACTCCTGATCTTTGATGGTTACCGGCCTTACCGCATTACGGAAAAGATGTGGGAGATAGTACCAGACGACCGTTATGCCGCCGATCCCCGCCGGGGCAGTGGCCATAACCGCGGCATAGCGGTAGACCTGACCGTGATACAGCTGTCCTCCGGCCAGCCCCTTCCTATGCCTACCGGCTATGACGATTTTACGGAAAAAGCGCATTACAGCTACCAGCCGCCGGATAGCGCCGTGCGGGCCAACCGGGCCTTTCTGCGGCGTACTATGGAAAAATACGGGTTCTCCGCCCTGGAAACGGAATGGTGGCATTTTTACCTCACCGATCTGCAGCAGTATCCCCTGCTGGACCTGGAGTTTGAAGCGTTAACCCGGGAGGCCGGCGGCCGGTAATACCCATATAACAGCTCTATAGCCCTATAACCGGCAGACATGCCTCCGCTGAGGTAAGCCTGTTGAGGATACGTGTGTTTGATATAGGCTACCCGTAGGCTACTGGTAGTTTATCGGTACTTAACCGGTAGATAACCCGTATCTATAAAGGGACGGCTTATATACGGGTTATATACGGGTCAGATACGGGTTATATACCGGTTATCTATAAGTGGGCATAAAAACAAAGGGTGACCAGGCAGTTGATCATCTCTGCCTGGTCACCCTTTGTGGTAACTATCGGAAAAACCTAGTAGATCTTATTCAGTGCGTCTACATACGCATTTACGGAGGCGCTCACAATATCCGTGGAGTACCCAAAACCGTAATAGGAACGGCCATTGTACTTTACCCGCATATTTACCTTGCTCACATCTTCGCTACCGCCGTGCATGGCCTGTATACTAAATTCATCCAGGTCAATATCGTCTTTGATGATCTCGTGGATGGCGTTGATAGTGGCATTCACCGGACCGTTACCGGCTGCGCTGGCCTCTTTCTCATCACCGTTCACCCTGAGCTTTACCGTAGCCATGGGACGCAGCGGATCGCCGCACACTACTTGTAACAGGGTTACTTTAATGGCCCTGTCATCGTAGTTCTTCTCATCGCCATCGCCCATCAGCTGTTGCAGGTCTGCATCGCTGATCTCTTTTTTCTGGTCCGCCATGATCAGGAAACGCTGGTATACTTCGTCCAGGTTGATCTTATCCAGCTTATAATCCAGGCGCTCCAGGTGATGCTTTAACGCGTGGCGGCCGCTGCGGGCGGTAAGGATGATGGAGCTGGTGGCAATGCCCACATCTTCCGGGTTCAGGATCTCGTAGTTCTCGCGGTGTTTCAGTACACCATCCTGGTGGATGCCGGAGCTGTGTGCAAAGGCATTACGGCCTACGATGGCTTTATTGGGCTGCACCGGCATACGCATCATAGTAGATACCAGGTTGCTGATGGCGTAGATGCGTTTGGAATTGATATTTGTTTCTAAACCAAGGCCGGCGTGGTGTGTTTTCAGTATCATGGCCACTTCTTCCAGCGAGGTGTTGCCGGCGCGTTCGCCAATACCGTTGATGGTACATTCTACCTGGCGGGCGCCGTTCATTACGCCAGCCATGGTATTGGCGGTAGCCAGGCCCAGATCGTTATGGCAGTGTACGGAAATGATGGCTTTGTCGATATTGGATACGTTATCCACCAGGTATTTGATCTTAGCGCCATACTGGTCCGGCAGGCAATAGCCGTTGGTATCCGGTATGTTCACTACGGTAGCGCCGGCGGCTATGACGGCTTCTATCATCCTGGCCAGGTATTCATTATCTGCACGGCCGGCGTCTTCTGCATAAAACTCCACATCGTCCACAAATTTGCGGGCGTATTTTACCGCGTCTACAGCGCGTTTCAATATGTCTTCGCGGGTGCTGTTGAATTTGTATTTAATGTGCATATCGGAAGCGCCGATACCGGTATGGATGCGTTTACGCTTAGCGAAACGCAGCGCATCTGCGGCAGCGTCAATATCCAGGGTGTTAGCGCGGGTAAGGGCGCAGATCACCGGTTCCGATACTGCCTTGGAGATCTCTACTACACTCTGAAAATCGCCAGGGCTGGAGATGGGGAAACCAGCTTCAATGATGTCTACGCCCAGGAATTCCAGCTCTTTTGCCACTTCTATCTTTTCGACGGTGGTAAGCTGGCAACCCGGCACCTGCTCACCATCCCGCAGGGTAGTATCGAAAACATATACACGATTCTTGTCCATGTTTGTTTGTTTAGATGTAAACAGTGTTTTAGTTACTATTTACGAATGTTGACGGTAGCCATCATTCGTAATTTATTTTTTAGTTCAGGTTCTCTAATACTTTAGCGCCCATAGCGTCTGTACCCATAATAAAGCCATTCTCTGTATGCTTATTGGCTATATCCATGGTACGGAAGCCCTGGCGGAGCGTTGCTTCTACGGCTTTTATCACACGCTGTGACTCTGTTTTAAGACCAAAGGAGATATCCAGCATCAGTGCAGCAGACAGGATAGCCGCCAGCGGATTGGCAATGCCTTTGCCGGCAATATCATGCGCGGAGCCATGGATGGGCTCATAAAAGCCGGTGGAATCGCCCACGGAGGCGGATGCCAGCATACCCATGGAGCCTGCTATCTGCGAAGCCTCATCTGTGAGGATATCGCCAAACAGGTTACCGGTAACTACCACATCAAAGCGTTTAGGGTCTTTGATCAGCTGCATGGCGGCATTGTCAATGAACATATGCTCTGTTTCCACATCAGGGTAGTCTTTGGCTACTTCCTGCATTACCTCGCGCCAGAGGCGGCTGGCCTCCAGTACATTGGCTTTATCTACAGAGCAGAGTTTATTACGGCGGGTGCGGGCCGCTTCGTAAGCTTTACGGGCAATACGCTCTACCTCGTACCGGTGATAGATCATCAGGTCAGAAGCGGACTGGCGGTCATCACTGCGTTTCTTTTCGCCGAAGTATACATCGCCTGTCAGCTCGCGGAAGAACAGGATGTCTGAGCCCCGCAGGATCTCCGGCTTTATGCTGGAGGCTTCCAGCAGCTCGTCAAACAGTTTGATGGGGCGCAGGTTGGCATACAGGCCCAGCTCCTTACGGATCTTCAGCAGCCCTTGTTCCGGCCTTACCTTCAGGGTAGGGTCATTATCATATTTGGCGTGACCAATAGCGCCAAACAGGATGGCGTCGCTATTGCGGGCCTTTTCCAGCGTTTCGTCCGGCAGCGGCTCACCGGTGGCTTCTATGGCCACATGGCCCATGATGCCCTCTTCAAATGTAAACTCGTGTTTGTAGTTCTGTGCTATACTAACCAGCACTTTCTGTCCCCAGGCCGTTACCTCTTGTCCTATCCCATCACCCGGTATAACCAGTATTTTTTTAACAACACCCATATATCAGTTTATAATTAAGCAGTTTGTGGTGGCGGTCAAGGCCTTTTCGAAAATATCCCATCCGCCGGGCGGCGGACAGGATACCTGGAATAATTAGAAATTAAATTCCCGGCTGGCTTCATATTTTTCTATGTCGCTGCGCAGGCTGATGAGATAATCTATATCGTCGTACCCATTTATAAGGCAGGCCTTTTTATACGGGTTTATGTCAAATGTAACCTGTTGGCCGGTAGCTGCGATCCGGATGGTCTGGGCTTCCAGGTCTATTTCCAGCTGGGCGTTCGCATCCCCTTCAATGGCAGTAAAGATCTGCTGCAGGAACGCTTCGCTTACCTGTATGGGCAGGATAAAGTTGTTGAGCGCATTGTTTTTGAAGATGTCTGCAAAAAAGCTGCTGACTACTACCTTAAACCCGTAATCGCCCAGGGACCAGGCGGCATGCTCGCGGGAGGAGCCGCAGCCAAAGTTCTTACCGGCCACCAGGATCTCGCCTTTATAGGTGGGATTATTGAGCACGAAATCCGGGCGGGGCTGGTTATTGGCGTCAAAACGCCAATCGCGGAACAGGTTTTCGCCAAAACCTTCCCGGGTGGTGGCTTTTAAGAAGCGCGCCGGGATGATCTGGTCGGTGTCTATGTTTTCTATAGGCAGGGGCACTGCGGAAGAAACCAGGTGTTGAAAATTCTTTTTCATAAAATATATCCTCAGTGGCGCCGCCGGCGGGTGTATCATCCACCGGCGGCGCTGTGCTGTTTTAGTTTTTAACTGCTGCTACACGCAGCCTTACATAATCTGCATACCATTTACCATCGCGAAAATGTGTGGGGCGCAGGCTTTCCTGTGCCTGTTGCAGGATGGATGTGCGGTGCTCCGGGGGTATGTTCTCAAAAAAATGATCCCCAAACATCTCGAACCATTCAATAATGCCATTGTCCGGGTTGGCCAGTTCTGTAGCCCGGTCAAAGCAGTGCGCCTGGTGTATGCGGAAGCCGTATTTCTCCAACAGGGAGGTATATTCTCCCAGGGAGGGGAAATACCAGAACGGCTTATAGCTGTAGCCATGCTGTTGCATGGCTTTTTCCAGGGCCTGCAGCAGGCTGGCTACATTGCCCTGTGCCCCCATTTCCAGCACCAGGCGGCCGCCCGGTTGCAGGTGCTGGTACATACGCGCGGCCACCTGCTCCTTATCCAGCATCCAATGCAGGGCTGCGTTGGAGAAAATGGCGTTGTACTGTACCGGCAGGGAAAAACTGGCGGCGCTGGCCTCTATAAACTCCATGCCCGGGAAATTATTGCGGGCAGTGGCGATCATGGAAGCGGAGCTATCCAGGCCTGTTACCTGTGCGCCGGATTTGGCCAGGGTAGCGGTTAGCTCTCCCGTGCCGCAGCCCAGGTCCAGGATCTTTTCGCCGGGCTGCGGTTGCAGCCATTCAACCAGGCTATTGCCGTATTGAAAGACGAAGGCGAAATTGTTTTTATAGAGATTGGCGTTCCACATGTTAAATACGCTTTTAGCGGTTAGCTATTAGCTGTTAGCTGTTGTAGTCCTTTGTACCTGATGGCGCTAAAGGCTAAGAGAGCTAAAAGCCGGTTTTATACCAGTTCCCGTACATCCATCACCTTACCGGAGATCGCCGCTGCCGCCGCGGTAAGCGGGCTGGCCAGGAAGGTGCGGGCATTGGGGCCCTGACGGCCTTCAAAGTTGCGGTTGGAGGTAGAGATGCAATACATACCTGCAGGCACCTTATCCTCGTTCATACCCAAACAGGCAGAACATCCCGGTTCGCGCAGCTGGAAGCCGGCCGCTTCAAAAATCTTGTCAATCCCCTCCTGTTTAGCCTGGGCCTCTACCTGTTTGGAGCCGGGCACTATCCATACCACCACATCATCTGCCTTGTGCTTACCCTTTACAAAATCCGCTACCATACGCAGGTCCTCTATACGGGAGTTGGTACAGCTGCCAATGAACACATAATCCACTTTTTTACCCAGCAAAGCGCTGCCAGGCTCCAGGGCCATATAATCCAGTGATTTTTTGAAAGAGGGCCTTTCCTTATCCTCTACCTGCTCCAGGGAGGGAATGTGCTGTGTTACCCCCATTCCCATACCGGGGTTGGTACCGTAGGTGATCATGGGCTCTATGTCTGCCGCATCAAAACTGAGGACCTTATCGAAAGTAGCGTCTGCGTCAGAATGCAGGGTTTTCCAGTACGCTACAGCCTTATCCCAGTCAGCGCCTTTGGGGGCAAACTGGCGGCCCTTGATATAGGCAAAAGTGGTCTCATCCGGCGCAATAATGCCGCCACGGGCGCCCATCTCAATGCTCATATTACAAACGGTCATCCGGGCTTCCATGCTCAGGCTGCGGATAGCCTCGCCGGCAAATTCCACAAAATAGCCGGTAGCGCCGGAGGCGGAGATCCTGGAAATGATGTATAGGATGATATCTTTAGAGACCACGCCTTTTTTGAGCTGGCCGTTAATTTCGATCTTCATGCGTTTGGGGCGGTACTGCAAAATGCACTGGGTAGCCAGTACCTGCTCTACCTCTGAGGTGCCAATACCAAAGGCAATAGCGCCAAAGGCCCCATGGGTAGAGGTGTGGCTATCCCCGCACACAATGGTCATACCCGGCAGGGTAATACCCAATTCTGGCCCTATTACGTGCACAATACCCTGGAATGGGTGGCCCAACCCGTATAATTCTACCCCGAACTCCGCGGTATTTTTGGTGAGCATTTCCACCTGGTGGCGGCTCAGGGCCTCCTTGATAGGCAGGTGCTGGTCAATGGTGGGTACATTATGGTCCGCGGTGGCGCGGGTCTTTTCTGTGCGGAATACCGGTATACCCCTTTTCCGCAGGCCATCAAACGCCTGGGGGCTGGTCACCTCGTGGATAAAGTGCGTATTGATGTAAACCGCGTCCGGAAAACCGGCTTTGCTCACCACTACGTGGTTATCCCATATCTTATCAACTAATGTCTTTCCCATTGCCTGTTTACTTTAAAATCCCTTTTCTGCTGTTTTGAGCGGCGGAAATTGGTCTATGTTAACTACTTTTATGCTTCCTTGTAATGATTATACTTCCAAATCTAATGGTGAATAGTTAATTGCCATATCGTTAAATTTGTTTTAATTACGATCCACAAGGTTATACGAAAACCATTAAATGATTGAAAAACAATTGTTTACGAGACTTTAATAACGATGCCCAACAGTCAGCATGACGCGCTATTCATATTAATAAAAACACTTACAAAAGCAGAAAAACGGAATTTCCAGCTTGCTTTTAATAAGAATAATACCAAAGAGGATGTACTGTTCATCCAGCTATTCAACACGCTGGACAAAATGAAGGACTATGACGAGGAGCAGATCCTGAAGAAGATCCCCGCCATCAAAAAACAGCAGCTAAGCAATGTAAAGGCCCATCTATATAAGCACCTGCTAACCAGCCTGCGGCTATTATACAAGCAAAAAGACCCGCTGATAGACCTGCGGGAGCAGCTGGACCACGCCCGGGTACTGTACAATAAGGGGCTGTATACCCAGAGCCTGAAGCTGCTTTCCCGGGCCAAAAGCATGGCCATGGAGCAGGAAGAGGTAATGCTGACCTACGAGATAGTGGAATTTGAGAAGCTGATAGAGTCCCGCCATATTACCCGCAGCCTGGAAAACCGGGCAGAGGAACTGAGCGATGAATCCCGGGTGATAGAGCAGCAGCTGACCAGTATCAGCCGCCTTAGCACCCTGAGCCTGCGCCTGTATGGCCTGTACCTGAAGCTGGGCCATGCCCGCAATGAGAAGGATGCGGAGATGGTAAAGCGCTTTTTTGAAGAGAATGCGCCTCATATTGGCCAAACCCATATGAGCTTTTACGAAAAGATCTACCTGTACCAGGCCTATTGCTGGTATTACTACATACTACAGGATTTTGTTATGTATTACCGGTATACCCAAAAATGGGTAAACCTGTTCAAAGAATATCCCTCCCTGCTGAAAACGGATGTGGATATGTACATAAAAGCCATGCATAACCTGCTTACCGCGCATTTTTATACCATGAACGATGAAAAGTTCACGGCAGTGCTGCAGGAGCTGGAATGTTTTATAGACGATCAGCAGGAGCAGTTTAATGAAAATACCCGCACCAATGCCTTTGTATACCTGTATACCGCCAAAATAAACCGGCATTTCCTGGAAGGTACTTTTAGCGAAGGCCTTAGCCTGGTGCCGGAGCTGGAGGAACGTATTGCGGAACATCAGCTAAAAGTAGATCAGCACCGTGTACTGGTGTTCTATTACAAGATCGCCTGCCTGTATTTTGGCAGCGGGGATAATAACAAAGCTATTGTCTACCTGAATAAGATCATTCACCTGCGCATTGGCAACCTGCGGGCGGATATACAGTGTTTTGCCCGGATCCTCCACCTGATAGCGCATTATGAGCTGGAGAACTATGGCCTGGTAGAATACCTGATCAAATCCGTATATCACTTCATTGCCAAGAATAAAGACCTTGGGCAGATGATGGAGGAGATATTGAAGTTCCTGCGTAAAAATATCTATGCCCATCCTAAAGCGCTGCGTAACGCTTTTGCTGATCTGAAGGAGCGGCTGGTGCAGATCTCCCGGAACCCTTACGAGCGCCGGTCTTTCCTGTACCTGGATATTATCAGCTGGCTGGAAAGTAAGATAGAAGGCGTACCGGTGCAGGATGTGATCAAAAGGAAATTCCAGAAGAAAGAACCCCGGATATAAAATTTACTGCACCTGTTCGTAATGCGGCTCATAGCGGTAATACCTTGTTATGAACAAAATGAAAGCCGCCGCTTGTGTGGCGATGATGGCGCCTATATACAGATAACCCAATGTCATAAACAATAGCACACAGAAGATGCCTAATACCCAGCGCAGGTACTTATCCTGGTCCAGCCGGGGAAAGTAGAGCAGGCAGCGGAACAGCGGCAGTAATGATATTGCCAGCGCTATCATCAACAGCCAGTGCCATGGGCTGTGTGGTAATGTATGGATAATGAGCAGCCCAAATTCAGGTAGTAATAAACAACCATATGTGATACATAGTGCGCTATATCTTTTCCACAATGATAGTGGCAGACTGCGGGTAAAACCCAGGAACTGATCTTCAAAATGGCGATGTTCAAATACCACGATACAATGCAGTAGCAAGGAGATAAGCAGCCCTGTAAGCACTGCCCTTATATCATAGGGATCTCCTTCCATTAACGTGAAAGTAGCGACCAGCACCAGGCAGGATAATACTTTTGTAACCAACAACGCGCGGGTACGATTGGTCGCTAATTCATATACATAGTATAACGGCAGCGGTTTGTAGAAACTACGGTTTAACCATTGCTGTAAACGATGGTATAATGTAATAGCGCCGGGGCGTTTCAATTGCCGGTTGTAAATCCACACCGCCCATACACACATGATCACATTAAAACATAACAATATAACAGCAGGTGCATAGTATGCTTTCCTTACTGCTACCACAGCGGCGATACTACTATAGATCAACACCGGCGCATATACGCCAATATGCACCAGTAACCAGTTAGTTTGCATGCGGCGGGCGGGCATGCTGCCGATGGTCTGATACAGGAAACTGTATTCCTTGTTACCAAGTGTGCCCAGCACAAACCACATACATTTCAAATTATATAATAACCATAATCCAATGGCGAGCAATAAGAAATTGGTGGTGCTAACAATGCCCATCATGAGGCTATAATGGTAGGAGATCAACTGCCCGCCTGGCACAATGCCAAAAAGCAGGTAAAACAGCAAAAAGAAAAAGCCGGTGTTTTGTGCGTAAAAACGACCCGTAAATATTTTGCCTAATATGTTGATAACTGCCATAAAAATGTTAATTGATTGCTACTCAAATTGCTTAACAATTGAATAACAAATTACCCTTATACCTATACTTTTTTTAACTCCTTATTATCTATTACCAGTGTAGCCGTTAACTGTAATTCTCCGGCGGTGATGAGCTGGTGGGAGGTAATGACAAAGCTAACGCCGTGCTGTGTGTGAAAGCGGCGGATCCAGTCATATAGAATGGGGATGGTGGCAGTATCCAGCGTGATCAGCGGCTCGTCCAGCAGGATCAGCGCGGGGCGGCCGGTAAACGCCAGCAGCAGGGATAATTTCTTTAACATGCCACTGGAATAACTGCTAACAGGGTTGTGAATAAAAGCGGGGATACCTAATAAGGCTGACAATTCTGTGATACTTTCGTAGCCCTCTCCCCTGGCGCCTGTATGCAGCTGCAGCAGGTCGCGGCCGGTGAGGAATGCGGGATACAGCGGTTCCGCCTCTGCATAACTCACCATTTGGCGGTATTGTACAGGTTGACGTTTGCTACTGATTGTGGATTTAACTAATACATCTCCCTCAAAAGGAATAAGCCCTGCTATGATCTTTAAACAGGTGGTTTTACCTGCGCCGTTACCGCCCTGCATCCAGTAAATACCATGGGGCAATTCCAGCTTTGGCACGCTGATAATCAGCGAGTCATAATACTTTTTTTGTATCTGATGCAGTGTGATCATACGTAAATATGGCGAAATAAATTTTACATTAAAAGCACATTTAATGCCTAGAGTACTTGTACACAATCCTTCTTCAATACCACCGGCAGTTTCCGAAATTGTTCCCATCAATTTTGTTTCTTTTTCCACACGTGTTAAAAACTTTAAAGGGCACCCGGTGTGTTTCGTACTTACATTTGCGTCAGTTCTTGACTTAGTTGCATTGGTTCCCGGGGTAACATCCGGGATTAATAGGGAATCGTGTTAGAATCACGAGCAGACGCGCTACTGTGATTCCTGATCCCGTGCGCAAAAAACGGTTGAATGTCAGGGAAAGCCAGAGACCTGCCAGCGCAACATTTGTCAAAGCCTTCGCGGTATAAGGGTATTGACGCAAGTGACACCTTCCTCACTCCGGGAAAAGGTATCTCTCGTCACCCCACCCCTTACCGAAAGAGTACAGCAATAACCAAAAAAATTATTGGCGCATGAACCATGAAAATGAGATCTTGTTGAAAGAGAACAAAGACCGCTTTGTATTGCTGCCCATTAACTATCCAAAAGTGTGGGAAGTGTATAAACGGCATGAGGCCAGCTTCTGGACAGCAGAAGAGATTGACCTAAGTGGCGACCTCAAGGACTGGGGCAACCTCAACGACGGCGAACGTCATTTTATTACACATGTGCTGGCATTTTTTGCGGCCAGTGACGGCATAGTGAATGAGAACCTCGCAGTAAACTTCATGAGCGAAGTACAGATACCGGAAGCCCGTTGTTTTTACGGTTTCCAGATCATGATGGAAAATATCCATTCAGAAACTTACGCTTTACTAATAGATACCTATGTAAAAGATCCGGCAGAGAAAGACCGTTTGTTCCATGCGATCGATACGGTACCCGCCGTAAAGAGAAAAGCGGAGTGGGCGCTGCGCTGGATAGAGAACGGCAATTTTGCACAACGCCTGGTAGCATTTGCTGCAGTAGAAGGCATCTTCTTCAGCGGTAGCTTCTGCTCTATCTTCTGGTTAAAGAAGAGAGGCCTGATGCCGGGGCTTACTTTCTCCAATGAGCTGATCAGCCGTGATGAAGGTTTACACTGCGAGTTTGCCTGCCTGCTGTATAGCATGCTGCAAAATCAGCTTACACAGGAAGAAGTACACCAGATCATTGGCGACGCCGTGGAAATTGAAAAAGATTTCATCATCAATGCGCTGCCCGTAGACCTGATAGGTATGAACAGCCGCCTGATGAGCCAATATATTGAGTTCGTAGCTGACCGTTGGGTAGCCGAATTAGGTTATGCCAAAATATTTAATGCCACTAATCCGTTTGACTTCATGGAAATGATCTCGCTGCAAGGCAAGACCAACTTCTTTGAAAAACGGGTGGGTGATTACCAGAAAGCTGGCGTAATGTCCGGCAAGGAAACACAGACATTCAGCCTGGACGAAGACTTTTAATTTTAACGCTGAAACACGCAGCGGAAGCCCGAACCGGACGATATTCCTATCTCTCCTTCCTGCTTCTCAACACGTAATTTCAGATACATATATTTATTACTAACCTCTTAAATTTCAATACACATGTTTGTAATAAAAAGGGATGGCCACAAAGAAGCGGTCAAGTTTGATAAGATCACTGCACGTATTGAAAAACTCTGTTATGGCCTGAACGCAGACTATGTAGATTCGATTGATGTGGCCAAGAAGGTGATACAGGGTTTGTATGATGGCGTTACCACATCAGAACTGGATAACCTGGCTGCAGAAACAGCAGCCTCGCTTACGACCAAACACCCGGATTATGCGCAGCTGGCTTCCCGTATTGCGGTGAGCAACCTGCATAAAAATACAGTGAAATCATTCTCTAAAACGATGAAGAAGCTGTATGAATACGTTGATCCTAAAATAGGCAAACCGGCGCCGTTATTGTCTGACGATGTATGGGAGATCATCCGCAAGAATGCGGAGATCCTGGACTCCAGCATCATCTATGACCGCGACTTTGCTTTTGATTATTTTGGTTTTAAAACGCTGGAGCGTTCTTACCTGCTGAAAGTAGACGGTAAGATAGCAGAGCGTCCGCAACATATGTTCATGCGTGTGGCGGTAGGTATACATAAGGAAGACATTGAGTCTGCCATCAAAACGTATAACCTCATGAGCGAGCGTTGGTTTACACACGCTACGCCTACCCTGTTCAATGCAGGTACGCCCAAACCGCAGATGTCATCCTGCTTTTTGCTGACCATGAAAGGCGATAGCATTGACGGCATCTACGACACGCTGAAACAAACCGCTAAGATCTCCCAGAGCGCCGGCGGTATAGGTTTAAGCATTCACAACATCCGCGCTACGGGCTCTTATATCAGCGGTACCAACGGTACTTCCAATGGTATTATCCCTATGCTGCGCGTGTTTAACGATACAGCCCGTTATGTGGACCAGGGTGGCGGTAAACGTAAAGGCGCTTTTGCTATTTACCTGGAGCCCTGGCATGCCGATGTATTTGAATTCCTGGACCTGCGTAAGAACCACGGTAAAGAAGAGATGCGCGCCCGCGACCTGTTCTATGCCCTGTGGGTACCAGACCTGTTTATGCAGCGCGTAGAAGACAATGGCGATTGGAGCCTGTTCTGTCCGCACGAAGCGCCAGGCCTGCACGAAACCTGGGGTAAGGAATTTGAAGCCCTGTATGCTAAATACGAACAGGAAGGCCGCGCACGTAAAACCGTGAAAGCACAGGACCTGTGGTTCGCTATCCTGGATGCGCAGATCGAGACCGGTACGCCTTACCTGCTGTATAAAGATTCTGCTAACCGCAAATCTAACCAGCAGAACCTGGGTACTATCAAGAGCTCTAACCTTTGCACAGAGATCATTGAGTATACAGACGATAAAGAGGTAGCGGTATGTAACCTGGCTTCCCTGGCACTGCCCCGTTTTGTAACAGACGGCCAGTTCGATCATCAGCGTTTATATGATGTGACTTACCAGGCAGCGGTGAACCTGAACAAGATCATTGATAATAACTATTACCCGATAGAAGAAGCCCGTAACAGCAACCTGCGCCACCGTCCTATTGGATTGGGCGTACAGGGCCTGGCAGATGCCTTCATCCTGATGCGTTATCCGTTTGAGAGCGATGCCGCTAAAAAGCTGAACAGCGAGATCTTTGAGACCATTTATTTTGCCGCTATGACAGCGTCCAAAGACCTGGCTATAAAAGATGGCGCTTATGAGACCTTTGCCGGCTCTCCTGCTTCCAAAGGCGTTTTCCAGTTTGATATGTGGGGCGTTACACCTTCTGCCCGCTGGGATTGGGATTCCCTGAAAGCAGAAGTGAAACAACATGGTATCCGCAACTCCCTGTTGCTGGCGCCCATGCCTACTGCCTCCACTTCCCAGATCCTGGGTAATAACGAGTGCTTTGAGCCGTACACTTCCAATATCTATACCCGCCGTGTACTGAGCGGTGAGTTTGTGGTAGTGAACAAACACCTGCTGCAAGACCTGGTAGCGCTGGGCCTGTGGGACAATGATATGAAGAATAAGATCATTGCCGCCAATGGTTCCATCCAGCAGATAGACGAGATCCCATCTACCATCAAAGAACTGTACAAAACAGTATGGGAGATCAAACAGCGTAATATCATCGATATGGCAGCAGACCGCGGCGCATTCATCTGCCAGTCACAATCGCTGAACCTGTTTGTAGACACACCGTCTGCCGCCAAGCTTACTTCCATGCACTTCTACGCCTGGAAAAAAGGTTTGAAAACAGGCATGTACTACCTGCGTACACAGGCTGCTACACAGGCCGTTCAGTTTACCGTAGAAAAACAAGGCGGTCAGCAAATGGAGCCAATGGTAGCTGCTGCGCAGGCAGGCCAGGAACTGGTGGAAGAGTATGCAGAAGGCGCAGTTTGCACCATGGAAGAAGGTTGCGTAACCTGCAGCGCGTGATAATGAATAAGAGACCAATTAGCATAAAAAAGCAGCGCATAAGCGCTGCTTTTTGTTTTATAAGGTTAATCTACAATAGCGGGGCATTAATGCCCAAAATTTTCCAGCCGGTAGTTAAGCGTTAACATAAAATACCTGGCCAGCCTGTTATTACGTTTATCTACAATTTCGTTATCAAATACATCGCGGGAGATGCCTGTGTTCTGATTGAACAGGTCAAATACCGCTACGCGTACCGTTCCCCGGTTATGCTTCAGTAAACGCCGTTCCAGGTAGGCATTCAGCAGCTTTGGATTAACATTACCGGTGCTATACCCGCTATTGATGGTATAAGAAAAATCATATCCTAAAGTCCAGTTACTGAAAAAGTAATTCCTTCCGGCGATGCCTATCAGCACACTGTTAACGCGCCTGGCCTGGAATGAGGCGGAAGAATAGGTGGTACCGTTAAATGAGTAGGCCGTATTCAACTCAGCGTCCATGATATCATCCAGATCTGCCCTGAATTTAAAGCCCTGGCGGATGGTGAGGTCTTTGCCAATATTACGCTCTCCATTGGTAAAAGCGATATTGTTGCTATAACCGGCATCGCCAAAATAGGTAAGGGTATATTTACGGTCTGCAAACGGTTTGGAAAAAGTATAGAGGCCTTTTACATTATAGAAACCGTTTGTATTGATGTAGGTAGTGTTTTGTTTGAGGCTGTCGGGAATAATAGTCCGTACCGTTACGATCTTATTCATGGTCTCATTCACCAGCAATTTGGCCAGCATGGTGTAGCCGGATGACCAGTCAGACTGTTTGTATTCCAGGTTCAGGTTATGGGAGAACTCCGGTTTCAGGTCTGGATTACCGGTAACGGTATTCTGCAGATCGGAATTATCTGTAAGGGGTTGCAGCTGGGTAAACCCGGGCGCCTGGCTGCGGCCATAATACCGCGCGGAAAAGGTGTTTTTACGCGAAAAGCGGTAGATCAGGCGTGCGGTGGGGATCCAGTTAAACAAGGACCTGGAAGTGCTGTTATGCCGGCTAAAATCCTCTCCTTTTAGAACGGAAGGCTGTGCTGACATCCCCACCATATAATTCAGCTTTTTTTGCTTGAACCGGTAGTTAAGTCCAATACGGTGGGTGGTGAACTGGTAGTCGTAATCATTACTCTGCAGGAAATTCTGTTTCTGCTCGCCACTCACGGGGTCTACATCATTTGTATTACGGATATTACTGGTAGCGGACCGGTTCAATTGATAGGATACCTCCGCATAGGAAGAGGCAGATAATGGCTCTATATAAGAGGCCTGCGCGGAGGTTTGAAAGGTATTGTTATCCGTTCCTGTTTGCTGGAACTGGTTGGTGTATGAGATATTATCCGCCGTATCCGTGATGGTATAGCGGTTTTTTACATCGCTGTTTGCATCACTGTTGGAGTAGCCCATCTGCGAGGTGAAGCTAAAATTACGGCCCTGCTTTTTGAATTTATGGTTATAAAAGATCCTTGCGGATAAGGATGATGAGGTGGCGTTATTAAAAGACTGGTTGTCTTTTAATGAGGATGAGCCCAACAGCTGTGTATTGCTTAGGCCGGCGTTGTGGGTAGTAGTGGTACTATAAGAAAGATCCGGTTGTATCTTGAGGTAATTGCTGGAGTCTACCTGGTATTCCAGGTTCCAGGAAAGCTGGTGTTGATTGTTGCCGGTATAACTGTTCTGGCTTTCGTCCTCCAGTTTGGTATAGTCCTGGAATACGGTTTGGCTGCTGGTGGTTTCCCGGATGCTATTATTCCGGTTGGTATAGCCATAACTGCCATAGGATACCAGCTTGCCGCCCCAGTTATCCCGGTAATTTAGTTTTGCTGATTTTCTGTCTGAGATACCGTCGCCGCTTTCTGTATTATTGATGGCGCCGTCAAAGGCGATCTGCTGCTTATCCCTGAGGATATTGGTGCGGAAACGGCCTTCATAGCGGCCATCTGTTCCCAGGCCGCCGGTAAGTTTGCCATAGTATCCCTCGTCCTTGTCCGGCAGCAGGTTGATGTTTAAGATCTTGGTGGATTCTCCGCCTTTTATACCCGTAATGTTTGCCTGATCGCCGTAATCATCAATTACCTGCAGGTTCTTCACGATATCTGCCGGCAGATTCTGGATGGCCGCGGCGGCATCGTTGCCAAAAAAGTCCTTTCCATTGAGCCGCACTTTGGTGATGGGTTCTCCCTGTACCGACATGTTGCCGGTTTTATCCACATCCACGCCGGGCAGCTTTTTTACGATCTCGTCTACCGCGTCTCCTTCCCTTACTTTAAAGGCTTTGGCGTCGTACTCAATGGTATCTTCTTTTACTTTTACGGGTACCGTAGCGGCTACTACTACCTCTTTTAGCGCGGTAGATGCTATTGATAATACGATCGTATCCAGCACAATGGTATTAAGGCTATCTGCCAGCTTGTATTGGCGCACAAACTTTTCATACCCCATAAAACCTACTTCCAGTTTAAACCGGGATGATTTAACGGCGTTGAAGAAAAAATCTGCCTGTGCGCTGGCGCTAACCGCCGTGCTGTCTGTGCTGGTTACCAGGGTAACAACAGCGCCGGGTAAGGAATTGCCGTAACTGTCCCGGATGTGTCCTTTCACGGTCCTGGGATGCTGGGCATAAACGGATGTTGTTAATAGAAGAAAAGGAAATATTATCCAAATATTCCGCATATAGTACTGTTTGTCACATTCGTTATGCCCACGTTTACAACTTCTCCTTACCCGGCGGTTTTATTTATTTTTTACTGGCTACCTCGTTCAGATAGTCTTCAATGCTGGTATAACCGTTGCCATCTTTATCCAGGGTGGCGTCTTTAGCGTCATTGGCATTTAAGCCATGTTTCTTTTCCCACTCATCCGGCATGCCGTCATTATCTGCATCTTTATAGGGAGTGCCTTTGTATTCAGGATATCCACCCACCTGGCTAATATCGGTGATGATGCCTTGTTTGTAAGAATCAATAGGCAGGCGGCGATGCTCAAATTGCGTTGCGGGCAATTTCACATCTTTGATGTAATTGATCTTGCCGGTTTTTACCTGCTCTACAATGCGGGTATCTACCGGGTCTCTTACAGGCAGGGTAGCGCCTACGTGTTGCAGTACATATCCAAAAGCTTCCTGAGCAGACATGATCTTCACTTCTGCCATGGGGAATGCTTTGCTGGCGCGGATAAAATCCGTATACTGACCGGCGTCTCCCATGTCCTTATCGTGCATATCCTCTACCTGTACGCCACCAGCCCAGTTGTCTGCCGTTATTTTGGGGTATCCTTCCATGATATTGCCATGCACATAGGCGCGGCCAAATACTTTATATTTCAGTTTGCTGCGGCCGGATTCCGGGTTCAGGATCCTATGACCAACCAGGCCGTCCTTAGTGGTAGCGGGGCCGGGTTTAAAGTAGTTGTTGATCATGTTGAAAGTAGCGGTATAATCGCCCCCATCCACAGAACGGTGTACCCAGTTAAACACCACGTTATTTACAAAATTGAACGTGCCATTCCAGCCAATAGAAGGGTTACGGCCGGTATTATCCGCCCACATATTGCGTGCAAAAGTGGCATTTTCGCCGCCCAGTGTGCTGCCAAAAGCGTGGTTCCAGGTATCCAGGCCTTCTGCAAAGATGGAGTTCTGGATAGTGAGGTTTACGGTAGGCATTTTCTCTTCCTGCTTGCCGGTGCTGTCATTATACATATGGCGGTACATGCTCATATTCTCATCCAGGCCCCAGGTAGCGGAAACATGGTCGATCATGATATTACCCACCGGGTTGCCGCCAATGGCATCGTCACGGCGGCCTACATTGGTCTCGCCACGGCGGAAACGCATATAACGGATCACCACATCGTGGGTATTGATCCAAACAGACTCCCCGGCTATACAAACGCCGTTACCGGGGGCAGACTGGCCCTCTATGGTGATATAGGGAGCGCGGATGATGAGCGGGCTATTCAGGTGCACAATACCGGCCACATTGAATACTACCACACGGGCGCCGCCCTGTTCGCAGGCCCAACGGAAACTACCGGGACCATCATCATTCAGATTGGTCACTACCAATACCCGGCCGCCACGGCCGCCAAAGCTGAACTTTCCACCGCCTTCCGCGCCCGGAAATGCGGCAATCTCTGCCTGCGGCAGATCTGTAGGCCGGTGCGCCCAGGGCACAAAAGGCTTTCCTTTCCTGGCCTCCTGCTGTATTATGGGCCATGCTGCCTGCCAGACGGAGTCAGAATGTTTTTCTGCGGCATCCATCATCTGTTTGCTGGCATGTGCTATATCCTGCGGTATGCTGGGGTATTGTGCGGAGGCAGATTGTATACCCATTGCAGTTACGAGTGCAAGTACCAGGCAGTATCTTTTAAACACTGCGGTTTTCAGATACGTGAAATTCATCAGTTCCTTCATTTATTTGTGGTTTTTATTTTAAGTCCCCTAAATATTTTCAAAAGAAAAAGCTTTTACCCGCAGAAAAAAAGCGATTTCTGACGTAGCTGGATATTAGATGAATGAGACGGGATTATGGCGGCCTGAAAAAGACGGTCAATGATCCAGCCAGGCCTTAAAAAGGGGGGTCTTCTGGCTGCTGATCACAATTTCTTCGTCGTGCTCCGGGGAGAGGACCAGCTTTAGCCGGCCTTTAAAATAGGGATGTACTTCTTTAACAGCGTCTATATGGATGATGAGGTTACGGTTAACATGAAAGAACGATACGGGGTCCAGCATGGTCATGAGCTCATCCAGCGTATAGTCCAGGGGAAAACTCTGCCGCTCTTTGCTAACCAGTAAGGTGAGCTTATTACGGGAATGGAAATAGGCTATTTCCTCACTTTTGATGGCTTTGATCTTAGTGCCCGTTTTTACCATAAACCTGGATTTATAGGTCTGCTGGCTGGTTTTAATGATGTTGATGATATCGCTGAACTGCACCTCGCTGATGGCGGATTTGGCGTGCGAGCGGATCTCTTCCATCTTTTGCAGGCTTTTCTCCAGCTTCTGGTATTGTACGGGTTTTAAGAGGTAATCTATGCTATGCACCTGGAAAGCATCGAGCACGTATTGATCATAGGCGGTACAGAAAATAATGGGGCATTTTACTTTTACCTGTTTGAAGATCTCGAAACACAGGCCGTCTGACAAATGGATATCCAGCAGCACCAGGTCTGGCTGTGGATGCTCATTAAACCACTTTACGGCTGCCTGCACAGAAGGCAGGATGGCCAGCGGCCTGATACCGGCGTCATATTGTTTTAATAACTCCGTAAGCCTTTCCGCTGCGGGTTCCTCGTCTTCGATTATTAATATCTCCATTTGCGGCAAGATTTATTCTTCTATCTCCAGTAAAGGCAATTTTACTGTAAAAAACCGGTTATCACAACTTACATCTACAGGAAAAGCGGATAAATACTGGTAGCGCTTACGGATATTGTCTAAGCCGGTGCCGGACCCCATCAGCGCCTCGCGGGGTATAGGCTGATAGGTGTTCTTTACGATCACCCACTCCTTCCCTTCCAGGTATACCTGGATGCGTAACGGATCATCTTTGGAAATAATGTTATGTTTTACGGCATTCTCCATCAGCATCTGTAAGGATAAGGGGGGAATAAAGTAGTTAGCATCAATATCCTGCGGCGTAGGCATCTCCATGAGCACCGCATCCCCGAACCGTTTTTTTAGCAGATAGCCATAAGCCTTAATGAAATCCAGTTCCGTATGCAGCGGCACCAGCTCTTCTTTTTTGTATTGCAGTACATAGCGGTATACATCCGCAAACTTATCCAGGAAAGACTGCGCCTCCTGTTTGTCTTTATCTATAAGGCTGGCCAGCACATTCAGGTTATTGAACAGGAAATGCGGGTCCAGCTGCATACGCAGGGAATTAAGCTGGGCCTGCAGGTTATCCTCTTTTAGCTGATTTGCCTGCACCTGGGCTTTTTTCCACTGCATCATAAAATAGATGCCGAAATTGACAGATAATACGGGTATGATAAACAGCAGGCCATATACATTCAAGACTAATACCTGGGCGGGGTCTGGCGGGGTACTGTTGGTGGTGATCTTAAAGAGATAATAGGTAAGATTGATACAAAGCAGGGAATACAGGCCGCTGGCCGCCAGTTGTATAAAAAAACGCCGGGTAGGATGCCTTAACCAGGACACATCCTTATCCAGCACCTGGTAAATATACCGGTTACCCAGCCAGAGCAGCATGATGACGGTAAAGATCCAGATCAGCGCCGCCACCTCGTAGGCCTCCACCTGTTCATAGTAAGCGTTATAGCCCAGGAAAGCGATGCCTGCCAGGATCAGGAGGGAGATCAAATAGATCAGCGGTTTTCTAATTCCTTTACTCATGGCTTACCTGAAAGAGATTTCGCTTATTTTATTCCAGGGAATATACTGATGCTCTTTATTGGGCAACCAGATCATCACACCCCAGTTCTTATCGCTAACATCATTATCCCATCCCAGCAGCAAGGTTCTTTTATCTTTTAGCGTAACCTGGGAATAATGCCGTTTATAGGGTGTGATCTTGCTGACATAATAAAAGGGGACCTGGTAGAACAGGCCATCTTTATTCCCCTCCAGCATTTCTATATCCCATTCTTCGTCCAGGTCAAATGTACAGGTTCCTTCGTATACTTTACCTTCTGTAGTAAGCACGCTGGCAGCTATACGCCCGTGGCTGGGGTAGTCTGTATAAGCAAACCCCGTTGCGGGCGGCTCTTCCGGCGTAAAGGATATAAATGCTTTCCAGGTTACCAGTACCCTGCCGTATATGGGATGCATAACTGCAATACCGCGGTTATCCGGGTCTACATCTGATGCGTTGCCTAATAAGATATCCTTACCGGTGCGGAGTTTTACCAGCGCTTTATCCCCCTGTTTCTCAATGGCCGCCATATAGGCAAATGCATATTTTACGGTGTTACCATCAGCAGTTTGCCCGGTGAGCTGATGGGCGGCCAGGTATTTATAGGTATTCCATTGTATAAACCCGGTAAGCGGACCGGCGGTGGTATTGACTGTTCCGTAGAGCGGCTTCCAGAGCGGTTGCCCCAGGTTTTCCGGGGTGGGTTTAAAATTTATGCGGCTGATCTCGTCCCATTTGAGGGTTTTGGAATCACCGTTGACATAAACAACAATGTTACCGCCCAGCTGCTTTTCATCATCCCTGTGCGGTTCTACCCGGAGCTTGTACCCGTTCTTCAGGTACAATTGCGCCTTATCTGAGCCGGTAACATGGATAAAGTCAATATCCCCAAACCGGCATAATGCTTCTTTTTTCCGTTTGGGCAGCTTGTCCCGCCAGAGGTTCATAAATTGCCAGTCTATTTTGTCCGGGTCGTCTTCGTTGCTTAGTTTTTTGAGCTGTGATTTATCCAGGTATTGCAGGATATCCCGGTTGCTGCTTTTAACGGCGGTGAGTACATCGTTCCATTGCCGCTGGCCGCCACTCCATTTTATGGGGCCGGTATAGGTGTCTTTATTCTTTAATACGATTTCCGCATAAATATACCCCTGGTATTGGGCGCTGGCCGAATTCAATAATACACAGCATAGTATGGCTGCAAGACATATGAACCGGTAAAAACGCCCCATCATGATAAAATTGCCTGTGTTTTTGCTGTTAAAATCCTGAATCTAACATAAATCTTTGAGTGCATCAAGGTTATGGGGATGAACCGGGATTAAAAAGGCCTGAAACCGGAGATTAGCTGCCTGGATGATGTGCTGATGTGCTAATTTGCTAATGATGAACAGATGTATTAAAGAAAGGCTGCACCCATACGGATACAGCCTCTCTTCGCGGCAACCCGCTTTAGGCTTAACGAGCCTGTAGCAGGCGTATGATCTCTTCTGTGGTACCTACCTCCCCTATCCTGGGGAAAATAACTTTTAGGCTATGCTCCTGGGCACTCTGTAGGGAGTCGCTCATGGCGTCGCTGGCAAAGGTTACGTTGTAGGCCCTTTCGTGCGCGCTTCTGGCAGTACCTTCTACGCCAATGCTGGTGGCAATGCCGCAGAGTACAATGTTGGTAATACCCCGGCGGCGCAGGTGCAGGTCCAGGGCGGTGCCGTAAAAAGCGCTCCAGTTCCGTTTCGTGATGCGGATGTCTGAAGGCTGCAGGTCCAGCTCGGGGATCAGCTCATCCCAGCCGGCCGGCGGCGCAAAACCACCCTTTTCATTACGTGTACGGATGGCGTCTGAAAAATCGGGTGCAAAGCTTACGTTCACTGCCACAACAGGCAGGTTTTCTTTCCTGAATGCCTGTATCAGGGCGATGGCGTTGGCAACAACTGTTGCCGCAGGCGGTACTGTTTCCATGCCCACTATGCCTTTCTGCAGGTCAATGATTACAAGGGCGGTCTGTTTGTCCAATGCTGTAATGGCCATAACACTTAGTTTTTAGATAGAAGTTTGTTGTGACTTAAACGATGGTTTCACTGTATGCGGGTTGTAACTGTTCTGCCTGACGGCGGCGGCTTCTGCGGATGCCCCATATAAAAATAATTACGCAGAGCAGGCCTGCCAGGCCCTGGAATAATACGGTACGCGGGGCGCCAATATGATGGGCCACCACCCCGGTAAGCAGGCTGCCTACCGGCAGTGCGCCCTGGAAGGCCATGGCGTAGTAGCTGATCATGCGGCCACGCATATGTCCGGGCACATTGGTTTGTACATATGTATTGGTAGCGGCAATAACGGCCATCATGCCGGCGCCGGATAACATAATAAAGAATAAGGCCAGCGGCAGCGATCCTACCCGGGAAAACATGATAACGCTCAGCGCAAACACGGCGCCTGCCACACCTATGATCTTTAACATATCCTTACCGGGTTTAAGACCGGCCAGGTAAATAGCGCTACCCAGGGCCCCAAGACCCGTAATGCTGGCAAACCAGCTATATGTTTCCGCATCGCCCCCAAAAACATCTTTGGCAAAAACGGGGGTGAGGGTGTTAAAAGACATCAGGAAAATACCGGCGGCCCCCAGCATCAGGATGGCGGCGCGTACCTTAGGCACCAGCTGCAGGTAACTGTACCCCTCTTTCAGGCCCTGCCATACACTTGTATTTTTGCGTTCAGGCGGCGCCAGGTTCAGTTTCATCATCAGCAGGGATACGATCACGGCAATAAAGGTGAGGAAGTCTATGAGGAAACAGATGCCTTCGCCAAAAACGCTTAGGATCACTCCCGCAATGGCGGGACCTAAGAGCCGGGCCAGGTTCACCATAGAGGAGTTGAGGCCTATGGCGTTTGGCAGGTCTTCTTTATTATCTATCAGGTCTACCATCAGCGATTGCCGGGAGGTGATATCAAAAGCATTGATAACACCCTGCGCAATGCTAAGCAGGATAATAGCCGTCATGTTATAATACTTGAGCAATACAAGCGCAGCCAGCAGCCCGGATTGCATCATAGAGGCTATCTGGGAGATGAGCAGGATGCGGTAGCGGCTATGCCGGTCTGATAAGGTGCCTGCGTAGGGGGAGAACAGCATAGCGGGTATAAGCCCCGCAAAGCTTACGATCCCCAGCATGAGGGAGGAATGGGTAAGCCGGAATACCAGCCAGCTCACCGCCATACGCTGCATCCACGTACCGATGAGCGAGATGGTTTGCCCGGTAAAATATAACCGGTAGTTACGTGATCTAAGTGAACGGAATAGTTCGGACGGTTTCAATTCATCATATTTTTAACTGCCGGCGGATGTGCCTGCAGCGGTCTTTTTACTCATGATCTGCCAGCTTCTGTATAATGCCGGCAGCCTGTTTCAGCACTTTTTTCTCATCTGCCGTTAGCAGTGCGGACATAGCGCCAGCCAGCCATTCCGAGCGGTTACTGCGCACGGCGGCCAGCACCTGGCTGCCTTCCTTGCTCAGGGATACATGCACCTTGCGCTTATCATCCGCCGAAGGCGTTCTTTTTATATACCCCAGCTCTTCCATCTTATTAAGGCTTTGAGACATGGCCTGCGCGGTTACTTTTTCCATAGCTGCCAGCTCTGAGGGTAATAGTTGCTCATGCTGATCCAGCAATGCCAGGGTAGCATGTTCCGTGATAGATAGCGGGTGATTGGCTACCTGCTTACGCAGCTGGCGTATCAACCGGGAAAGGGCGGTCCGTACCTCCGTTGCCAGGGCTATGTCTTGCGAACTCTTCATGATAATAAAGTAAATTAATAAAGTAGCTTTACAAAGTTAGTTTATTATTTTAAACTGAGCAAAGGAGAATGGGGTATAGGCATAAAAAAAGGCAGCCATGGCCGCCTTTGTATTATTCTTCGCTGAAATTATTGCTCCATCGTTCCCAAAGCTCATTATACTGGGCCTCTGGCAAGCGGGCCTGCTCATAGTGGCCGGCCTGCGTTTTTTGCCGCAGCGCTTCGTAAATGCTAACTGCGCAGGCCACGGAAATATTGAGGGAGCGGATGATACCCATTTGCGGGATGATGAAATTGCCATCTGCCAGGGCGCGGATCTCATCGCTTACGCCCGCATGCTCATTACCAAATACCAGCGCCACAGAGCCGGTAAACTCAATATCATACAGGCTTACCGCATCGGCAGCCAGGTGCGTGGTAAAGATCTTTTTGTATTTGCTACGCAGGGCGGCCATACATTCCGCCGCATCGGAAAACTGGTGGATAGTTAACCATTTAGCCGCACTGGAAGAGCTTTTGGCGCCCCATTTCTTATGCCGCGGTATTTTGTTATTGAGCACATAGATCTCCTGGATGCCTACGGCGTCGCAGGTGCGCATTACGGCGGATATATTGTGCGGGTCCTGCACATTTTCCAGTACTACGGTAAGGTCTGGCTGGCGTTTGTTTAACACTCCTGTTAGTCGTTCCCTGCGTTCCGGTGTCATAATTCAGTTTTATGGGCGCAAAAATAAGCTTTATAACTTTTTATACATATTGCTCCGCACTTTGGAGAGAAATTCCGGGGAAACGCCCAGGTAACGGGCTATCTGGTGCTGCGGCACCCGTTGTGCAATATGGGGGTACTTTTCCATAAAGGCCAGGTACCGTTCTTCCGCCGTTTGGGAAATAGAAGCGTAAAAACGCTGCTGCAGCACACCCAGGGAGCGTTGTACCAGCAGGCGGTAATACTTTTCGAACTTGGGCGCTTTCTCAAACAGCTCCACTTTGCTTTGATAGTCGATGGAGAGCAGTTCGCAGTCTTCCACGGTTTCTATGAACATATTGGAAGGTTTTTGCTCTGCAAAGCTGGATAGGTCGCTTACCCACCAGTCTTCCACGGCAAAGGCCAGGATGGTTTCCGTACCCTCCTTATTCAAGTAGTAGGAACGGATACAGCCTTTTAATATATACGCCTCAAAATTGCACACCTCCCCTTCCTGCAGCAGGAACTGCTTTTTCTTTACCTTTTTGTATTGTAAAAGGTCGTGGAACAGCTGCAGCTCTTCCTGCGTAAGCTGGATATGCCTGGAAACGGAATTATCGATCTGTTCAAACATAGTGCTGTAAAAATAAAAGTTTCAACCCTCATTTTGTCCTTTTGGGCTATGAATCTACCCATTATAGGTGATATTGCTTCTCTGTGTTCGCAGATATCCTTTCTTTGCATAAAAGTTCTCCCATATGAATGCACTACCCCGGAAACGGCCTTCAAAAAGGGGCCTCCTGATACTGGGACTACTCCTGCTTTGTTTTATATGCATGCAGTTTATACGGCCGGAATTGCCCCGCCAGCCTGTTACCGGCGATCTGCAAGCCCCTGCGGAAGTGAAAACCCTGTTGCAAAGGGCCTGTTATGACTGCCATTCCAACCAAACGCAGCTACGCTGGTACGACCAGCTGGCTCCTGCCTATTGGCGGGTGGCGGAGCATATAAAGGATGGCCGCAAAGCCCTGAATTTCTCCAACTGGGACAGCCTCACCACCGTACAGCAGAAAGGTAAGTTATTTGAATGTTTTAGCCAGATAGAGAATGGCGCTATGCCGCTATCAGATTATGCCTTCGTGCACCGGGAGGCCAGGCTTTCCAAAGAAGACATTAATACATTAAAGAATTACCTGGGTAGTATGATACACCTGCCTGTTGCGGATAGCGCCAAACTGGCCGCCGTAAATGAGCAGGTACAGGGATTTAAAGGTTCCGCCAGGCATATTTCAAACGTACAACCAGCCTTAAATGGCATTGCATACATACCAGACTATAAAAACTGGCAGGTAGTTAGCACCACAGACCGTATAGATAATAATACCCTGCGTGTTATCTATGGTAATGATATTGCCATTAAAGCCATACAGGAAGGCCATATCAACCCCTGGCCCAATGGTACCATCTTTGCCAAAGTAGCCTGGGACCAGCTGCAGGATGCGGACGGCAATGTGCATTCCGGCGCTTTTAAGCAGATAGAGTACATGATCAAAGATGATAAGAAATATGCCTCCACCGGTGGCTGGGGCTGGGCGCGCTGGCTAACGCCGCAACTGAAGCCTTATGGGAAGAGCATTACATTCAGCACAGAATGTATCAACTGCCACCGGCCCATGAAGGATAATGATCTTGTTTTCACCATGCCTGTTAAACAGTAAACCAAATGAAACTATTGCACATCATAGCGCCTGTTATCATCATATTATCCCTGGCGGCCTGCACTGCCCCTGTATTAGAAGATGCCGGGCAGCTGAACAAAGCAGCTTCCCTGCCAGCCGCTTTTGATTTTAATAAAATGGGCCTGAAAGTGATCACATCTTCTGTGAACCGCAAGACCGGCACCATGAGCACCTTATACGGCAATGCTACCGCCTTTGACTATGTTGTTGACAGCACTGATAACCAATACCCGGCCGGCAGTGTGCTGGCCCTCATTACCTGGAAACAGCAGGAAGATAAACGCTGGTATGGCGCTAATATTCCCGGGGAGCTGCTGACAGTAGAAATGGTAAAAAAGGGCGCTACCGCTGATGATATAAGCTATAAACAGTATGAGGGTCAGGCGCTTAGCCCTGCTCCTGGCATCGATACCCTGCAGCAAAACGCCAGGATCCGGTATATTTTAGCGCAAAAGCCGGCTATTTTACCATAATGTTGCCTGATTTGGGAATTAAGATTAGGTTCTTATCTTCATGCCCAAGTTCAACCACAACATTATGCTGAAAAAAATACTGAAGATTGTCCTGATAGTATTTGTCGTACTTATACTGGCAGCTATCGCCATCCCTTATTTCTTTAAGGATAAGATCATGGCTATTGTAAAAACAGAGCTGAATAAGAACCTGAATGCCAAAGTAGACTTTAAGGATGTAGACATCAGCCTTTTCCGGCATTTCCCAAAGCTGGCAGTAGGCCTGGACGAGCTGCAGATCATTAACGTAGCGCCGTTTGAAGGAGATACCCTGCTGGCGGTGAAAAAGATAGACGCCGCCCTGAACCTGATGAGCGTGATCAAAGGCGGCACCATGGAGATCTACAACGTAACGCTGGATGAGCCGCGTATACATGCCATCGTACACCAGGATGGTAAGGCCAACTGGGATGTTACCAAACCAGATACCACACAAACCAGCACAGATACCGCCAGCACTTCGTTTGCCATGAAACTGCAAAGCTACCAGATAACGGATGCTTACATCAACTACGATGATCAGCAGGGCGCTATGCAAACCATTATCGAGCACCTGAACCACCAGGGCAAAGGAGATTTTACACAAGACCTTTTTACCCTGGAGACCAGCACCACCGCAGATGCTGTTACCTTCCGCTATGGCCTGATCCCCTATCTTTCCAAAGCCAGCGCCAAGGTAGACGCCAATATACAGGTAGATAACAAGACCAATACGTATACTTTTAAGGATGGCAACATACTGCTGAATAACCTGGCAGTGGCCGCACAAGGTCTTTTTAAGCTGGTGAATGACAGCACCTATGGTATGGATATCACCTTTAAAGCGCCCTCTACCAACTTTAAGGACCTGCTTTCGCTGGTGCCGGCCATATACAGCCAGGATTTCAGCAAGATCAAAACAGAAGGCACCGCAGCTTTTGATGGCTTTGTAAAAGGCGATTACAGCCCTACCCAAATGCCCGCCTTTGGTATACACCTGGCCGTAAAAAATGGCTTCTTCCAATATCCAGACCTGCCCAAACCGGTAAAAAATATCCAGTTAACCATGAATGTAAACAACCCGGATGGCGTACCTGACCATACCGTGGTGGATATGCCGGCAGCGCACCTGGAAATGGATAATACCCCGCTGGACCTGCGCCTGCTGGTAAAAACGCCGGTATCTGATATGTATGTGGAGGGCGCCGCCAAAGGCAAACTGGATCTGTCTAAAGTAACCCAGTTTGTAAAACTGGAATCCGGCACGCAACTTACCGGCCTGCTGGATGCCGACATTAGCGCCAAAGGCAATATGAGCGCTATTGAAAAACAACAGTACGACCGCTTTTATGCAGCCGGCACGCTGCTGGTGAATAACCTGCTGTACCGCAGCAAGGATTATCCCGATGGCGTGAAAGTGAATAACCTCTCCCTGAAGTTTAACCCGCGCAACGTAACCATAGAACAGTTCAGCGGCCAATATATGGGCACTAATTTCCAGGCTAATGGCGAGGTAAATAACCTGCTGGCCTATATGTTCAAAAACGCGGCCCTGGATGGTAAACTGGCCGTAAAAGCAGATGAGGTGAACCTGGATAAATGGATGGGCATGACCAGCAGCACTACTACCACTACTGCTGCTGTAGATACCGCCAATGCCGTACCCTTTGCCGTACCGGCTAACCTGAACCTGGGCCTGCAGGCACAGGTAGATAAAGTGCACTATGATAAGCTGGACCTCACCAATCTTACAGGCAGCATGCAGTTGAAAGATGAAACGGTTACCCTGCAGCAGATAAAAGGCAATGCCCTGCAAGGCAGCATGGAAGTGAACGGTAGCTACAGCACCAAAAACAGTAAGCTGAACCCGGATATCAATCTTTCCTACAATGTGCAGCAGCTGGATGTACAGCAAACCTTTAACGCGTTTAATACGGTACAGAAACTAATGCCTATTGGCCAGTTCCTGTCTGGTAAGATCACTTCCCAGCTAACCGTACAAGGCAAACTGGGCAAGGATATGACCCCGGTATTAAGCTCCCTGAACGGCGACGGTAACCTGCTGCTGATAGAGGGTTTCCTGAAAAAGTTTGCACCTATAGACCAGCTGGCCACCCAGCTGAATGTAAGCCAGCTGAAAGATATTTCGCTGAAAGACATTAAAAGCTATTTCTCTTTTGAGAATGGCCGCGTAAAAGTGAACCCTTTCAAAATAAAAGTAAGCAATATAGATATGGCGGTAGCCGGCTCCCATGGCTTTGACCAAACGCTGGACTATACCCTGCAGCTGGCGCTGCCCCGCAGCATCATGGGGCAACAGGCCAATTCCCTGATCAATAACCTGGTTACACAGGCGGCCAATAAAGGCGTACCGGTAAATGTAAGCGACAGTGTGCATCTGCAGGTATTACTGGGTGGTAACATCACCAAACCCACCTACAAAACAGACCTGCAAGAGAGCGCTTCTTCCCTGGCGGCTAATGTAAAAGACCAGGCTGCCACGCTGATAAAAAATAAGGTAGATACGGTAAAAAATACCGTAAAAGACTCCCTTACCCAGGCAGGCAAGAATGTAGGCAATGCACTAAAAGATCAGCTCACTAAACAGCTGAGCGGCCAGAAAGATACTACCAAAGAACAGCCTGCAAAAAATGCAGGACAGCAGGCCGGACAAACTTTAAAGAATACATTAAACGGTATATTGAAAAAGAAGGGCAGCTAACAGGCCTGATAATATTATGCAAAAATGCAGCGGCGCCATCATGGCTCCGCTGCATTTTACTTTTCAGGACATGCTTTTTTTCGTAACTTATAGTAACCTTAAATGCCATGATATGACCACATTGCTTCATAATACGTTTTGCAATGCCAGTCTGCTGGCAGGACTGGTGTTCCTGTTCATGGGTTACTTTATACGCCGGTATCCGCCTAAAAGCCTCAAAACATGGTATGGCTACCGCAGTTTTTACTCCACCCAGAATATTGATACCTGGCATGCCGCCAATGGTTATGCCGCACATATCTCCCGCCGCATAGGCATATTGTTGTTGGTATTTGGCGTAGTATGCGGGCTGGTGTTTGAAAAGCAGACGGAGTTATTCTTTTATGTAACTATTAGCCCGGTAGTCATTGGATCGCTGTATATGGTGGGGTATACGGAGTGGAAACTGGGGCAGGATTTTGATGAAGAGGGCAACAAACGGGAAGCGGAAGAAACTACTAACCCAATAAAATAAAGAAGGCGCCCCGCGAAGGGGCGCCTCTTACTTAAAACACTGTACTTAAATCTATCAAATCTTGCCCTGCACATCGTGCTCGGGAATAACATTATAATTTTCGCGCATTTTCTCCAACTTGGCTTTGCCGTAGCTAAGACGCGTAATGATCACATACAATACCGGCACTATAAATATGGCCAGGAAGGTAGCGGTGAACATACCGCCCAACACCGTCCAACCCATGGTTTTACGTGCTTCTGCACCAGCGCCGGAAGATAATACCAGCGGCATGATACCCAGCAGGAATGCCATAGACGTCATGATGATGGGACGCAAACGCAGCTTGGCCGCTTCTACTGTTGCCGTTACCAATTCCATGCCACGGTCCACACGTTCTTTGGCGTATTCCACGATCAGGATGGCGTTTTTGGCTGCCAGACCAATCAGCGTGATCATACCGATCTGCGCATATACGTTGTTGCTCAGGTTTGGCAGGAACGTAAGCACCAGGATAGCGCCAAACATACCAATAGGCACCGCCAGCAGTACGGAGAACGGTACAGACCAGCTCTCATACAACGCCGCCAGGAACAGGAATACGAATATGATGGACAATGCAAAGATGTACACGGTCTTGGAACCGGATAAGATCTCCTCACGGGTTAAACCGGAGAACTCATATCCATAACCTTCCGGCAGCTGCTGTGCTGCCACCTCCTGCAGGGCGCGGATAGCATCACCGCTACTGTAGCCCGGCGCGGCGCTACCATTTATTTCCGCGGAACGGAACAGGTTGTAGTGGGATATTACCGGCGCACTTTCCATTACCTTATAGCTGGTTAAGGTGCTTAGCGGCACCATACCGCCAGCCTGGTTGCGTACATAATACTGGCCCAGGTCCTTCATGCTACCGCGGTAGCTGGAGTCTGCCTGTGTTACTACGCGGAAGTTACGGCCATATACGGTAAAGTCGTTGATATAGGCGCTACCCATATAAGTTTGCAGTGCGGTAGCCACATCAGAAATAGCTACGCCCAGCTTTTTACATTTCTCGCGGTCTATATCCAGCTGGTAACCTGGCGTACGTGCGGTAAAGAAGGAGAATGCGCGGGAAATTTCCGGACGTTGGTTAATAGCGCCGGTGAATTTCTGCAATACCCCCTCAAACTGTTTGATATCCGTACCACCACGTTGTTGTAAAACGAAGGAGAAACCACCCGTCTGACCCAGACCAGGGATAGCCGGCGGTGATATTACCACCACATTGGCTTCCTTGAAACGGGACAGCTTTTGCTGTAAAGTGGCTATGAGCGGGAATAACTGATCCTGTTTCTTTTTACGGTCTTCCCAGGGCTTCAGCTGACAGAAGATGGTAGCACTGTTGGATTTGGTAGCAAAGTTCACCACGTTCAAACCACCCAATGCCGCATAGTGTGCAATAGCGGGTACGCTATCCAGCACTTTCATCATCTGGCTCATTACTGTTACGGTACGCTCTGTAGAAGAAGATTCCGGCAGATCGAATGTAATGTATACGCGGCCTTCATCTTCCAGGGGAATAAAGCCGGTAGGCTTGGTCCTGAATAACATTACAGCGCCTATCACAATACAAAGCAGCAGGATCATTACGTACCTGCCCCAATGGATACTTTTCTTTACGCCAACAGAGTAGCGGGAAGTAGTATGCCCAAACCAGCGGTTAAACCGGAAGAAGAACTGGTTCAACCCTTTGGAATCCTTATCCAGGTGCATGGGCCGCAGAATGAGCGTACACAGCGCCGGCGTAAGGGACAGGGCCACAAAGGCGGAGATCAGTACGGAGATGGCGATGGTGATCGCAAACTGTTGGTACAAACGGCCTACGATACCCGGTATAAAGCCCACCGGTACAAACACCGCCGCCAGGATCAGGGCGATGGCGATTACCGGGCCGGAGATCTCTTTCATAGCCTGGGCGGTAGCGTCCTTGGGCGTCATATGCCCATGGTCTATATTATGCTGGACCGCCTCTACCACCACAATGGCATCATCCACCACAATACCAATGGCCAGTACAAAACCGAACAGGGTAAGCGTGTTGATGGTAAAGCCTAACGGTATAAAGAATATGAATGTAGCAATGATAGATACCGGGATAGCCAGTACGGGGATGAGCGTGGCCCTCCAGCTCTGGAGGAACAGGAACACCACCAATACCACCAGGGCCAGGGCTTCCAACAAGGTTTCTACCACCTCATGAATGGACACTTGGATCACGGAAACAGACTCAAAAGGCACTACATAATCCACATCAGCAGGGAACTGTTTCTTCAGCTCATCCATGGTGGCATATACGTTCTTGGCTGTTTCGATGGCGTTACTACCGGGCGCCTGGTAAACCAGCAGGTAAGATGCGCGGTTACCATCCACATAGGAGTTACTGGCGTAGTTGAATTTACCCAGCTCTATCCTGGCCACATCCCGCAGGTATACGAGGTTACCGTTATCCGGGCGGGTTTTGATAATGATATTGCCAAACTCCTCCGGTGTAACCAAACGGCCTTTTACCTGGATGGTGTATTCAAATGTCTGACCTACCTGTTGCGGCGGAGCGCCTACGGTACCGGCGGTGATCTGCGCATTCTGTTCCTGGATGGCGGCGCGTACCTCATTAGCGGTAACGCCCATTTCGGCCAGTTTATCAGGCTTCAGCCAAACGCGCATGCTAAAATCATCTGCACGGGTAAAGATATCACCCACGCCTTTGGCACGCAGCAATGCGTCCCTTACGAATACGTTGGTATAGTTATCCAGGAAGGTGATATCGTGGGAGCGTTTGGGAGAGAACATAGCCACCAGCATCAGGATACTGGGGTTACGTTTTCTTACTATCAAACCTAAACGTTGTACTTCCTGCGGCAGGGTAGGTTGTGCAATACCTACGCGGTTCTGCACATCCAGCGCTGCAATGTTAATGTCTGTACCTACTTCAAAGTTCACCGTCATACTTACGGCGCCATTACTGGTACTGTTACTTTGAAGGTAGGTCATGCCGGGCGTACCGTTTACCTGTACTTCTACCGGCGTGGCCACGGTCTGTTCTACCGTTTGGGCGTCTGCACCGGTATAGGTACCGGTGATCTGTACGGTAGGCGGCGTAATATCCGGGTACTGCCCTATCGGCAGGCTGGTCATCGCCAGTAAGCCTACCAGCACCAGCACAACTGATATTACGATGGCGGTTACCGGTCTGCGTATAAAAGTATCTGCAATCATGATCGTTTTCTTCTATTGATTCACAATGTTTAACGAAGGCAAAAGGCTATTTGCTCTGCCATTCAATTACTTGCCTTGCTGCGGCGGTATGCCTATTTGTATTTTACCGCTATCACGTAAACGCTGGAAGCCTTCTGTGATCACTTTATCACCGGCCTGTATACCGTCCATTACCACTACCTGGTCCTTTAATTTGGGGCCCAGTTTTATTTTATGCTGTGTTGCGATAGAGTCCCTTGCTACAAACACAAAGAATTCGCCCATCTGCTCTACCACTGCTTTGTAAGGTATGATCAGCCTTTCGCCGGAGAGGTCATTGAGTACGTTCAGCACGCAACTCATACCGTCTTTCAACTCATCAGCCGGGTTTTCGAACTCGATCCTTATTTTGATAGTGCCGGTTTGGTTGTCTACGCCACGATCAATGGCGATGATCTTACCAGCATGTTTATAGAAGCTGCCATCCGGTAACTGCAGGCGGAAAGTGCTGTCCATGCCAACACCTTTTTTATTCTGCATGCCTACAAAACGGCTGATCTCTGTTTCATTCACTACAAAATCCACTGCGATGGGATTCTCGCTGGAGATAGTGTTGAGCAGCGTAGTACCCGGACTTACCTGCGCACCCAGTTTTACCAGTGAAATACCAATGCGGCCGGTAAAGGGGGCTTTGATCAGGGAATAATCCAAGTCTGTACGTGCGGCCAGCATGCTGGCCTCTGCCGCTGCCAGCTGGCTGCGGTTAGTTTCCAGGGTGGCCACTGCGTTATCCAGGGTTTGGCGGGCAATAGCGTCCTGTTCTGCCAGGCGCTGGTACCGGTCCATATCTTTCTGGGCTCTGTTAAAGTTAGCACGCGCGCTCAGGATGCCGGCTTCTGCCTGGCGGGCAGCAGCTTCGTACTTGCGGCGGTCAATTTCATAGAGGGTTTTGCCTTTCTGCACTACCTCGCCTTCTTTAAAGAAGATGCCGGTAATGAACCCTGACACCTGTGCCCGCAGTTCCACATTGTTCAATGCCACCACGGTAGCGGGATATGTATCATAGTAGATGGCGGACGCCTGTTGGGCCTCTACTGTATTTACAGGGGTGGGCGGTACTACAGGGGCGCCTTTCTGGCCCGGGCCTTTACATGCGGTAAAGGAAATAATACCGAAAGCGCAAATAAAAACTACGAATTCATTTTTCATCTGATAATCGTTTGTCTCTTATTGGCCAGGTAAACCTGCATCATTGCTGGCGGCCTACCTGGTCCGGTTATCTTTTTAGTTATTAGCTGTTAATGTTCCCAATGCTTTCTGCAGATCTATCTTGCTGGACAGCACTTCGTACAGCGCATTAAAATAATTGATCTGTGCGGTACGCAGGTCTGTTTCGGAAGTGATCACTTCCAGGTAGGTTTTTACGCCTTCCTTATATTGCAGCGCTATCAGGTCGTATACTTCCTTTGCTTCCTGCATGTTCTCCCTTAACACCACGTAGTTATAAAAGCTGCTTTTGTAGGCAGACATGGCCTGCGTATATTCTGTGTTGATCTGGTTCTTAAGCGCTGCAAAGTCCCAGTCCGTACGTTTCAACTGCAGCTCTGCGGCACGGATGTTCTGCGTACGCCTGAAACCCTGGAAAATAGGCAGGGATAATTTTAATCCAAACAGGGAGTTGGGAAAGTTATCCTGGTACAGCTTAGAGAATTCATTATTCAGATAAGCGGCATTGTAGTTGGCAAATGCGGATACGGTGGGCAGCAGGCTCCATTTATTATACTTGAGCTCTGCCTGCAGCAGCCGTTGCTGTGTTTGTAACAGCTGGTATTCTATCCTGTTCTCGTAAGTAACAGTAGTAGAGGTATCCAGGGATACTTCGCTTTCCATTTGCAGGGTATCATCTACCAGCTTCAGATCTCCTGAGTTGGGGTACCCCATCAGCTCGCGAAGCACCGCGTAGCTGCTGTTAAGCTGCTCTGAGGCGGTTTTGCGCTGGGCTTTGGCGTTGTTCAGGGAAATATTGGCGCGTTTGTAGTCTGTTTTATCTACTATACCGCCCTGGTATTGATTGTATGCATCTTTCTGGCTGCGTTCCAGGCGGATGATATCCTCTTCCAAAACCGTGATCTGCCTTTTGGTAAGCAATACATTATAATATGCCTTGCTCACATTGGTGATCACATCTATCTGGTTGCTGGCAGTAGTTTGTTTAGCCTGCTGGCGAACATCACGGGCGCTACGGCTGGCCAGCAATACATCGCGGTTAAACAGGTTCTGGGTCAGGGAAAAACCGATAGTGGAGTTGTTAGATACCCCCAGCCTTACGGGGTTACCCTGGAAATAAGAGGTAGGTATCTGCAGGTAGTGCTGGATGTTATAATCCAGGTTGATCTGCGGATACCAGTCTGCCAGTTTGCTTTTGATCGTAGCTTCAGTGATCGCTTCATCTATCAGGGACTGTCTTACAACGGGCTGATGGGATAAGGCGTACTTAATACAATCGCGCAAATTGGCGTCTGGCAATAATGAATCCGGTAATTGCTGTGCGAATGTATAACTGGAATGGAATACCATTCCAACTATAGCCGCCAGGTAAATTGTTTTTTTCATATTTTGACAATCAATTCATCTTTATTCCAATCAGAATATATAATAACGGGTTTAACGCATTAGCCGGCTGCACGTATTCCTATAGTAATAATATACATAATTATTACAAAAAAGTTCTATGGACGACATAACTCCTCCAATAGCCCGCTATTAAGGTTGCTAAGCGTTTGGCAAAGGCTACCAAGCGCGTATCAGGTAGGTTTAAGGTTATAATTAGCTACGCAAAGATAGCCATGGTTTCCAAAAATATACAGATATATGGTTGAATGGTTAAATATCTATGTTAACCATTCTTTATTTATTACGTCCACTATGTATATGCTTTTCTGCATGGTAAGAGGAACGTACCAGGGGACCGGATTCCACATAATCAATACCCATGTTATAGCCTATTTCCCGGAATTCAGCGAATTCATCAGGGTGTACGAAACGTACCACTGGCAGATGCCTGGGGGTAGGCTGCAGGTACTGGCCCAGGGTGATCACATCTACCCCGTTATCATAAAGGTCCTGCATGGCCTGTATCACTTCTTCCTTAGTTTCGCCCAGGCCCAGCATGATGCCGCTTTTAGTGCGCATGCCGCCCTCTTTCAGCCGCCGGATCACTTCCAGGCTACGATGGTATTTAGCCTGTATACGTACCTGTTTGGTAAGGCGTTCCACTGTTTCCAGGTTATGGGAAACCACTTCTGGCGCTACGTCTATTATGTTTTGGAGATTTTCCCACTGGCCCCTGAAGTCGGGGATAAGGGTTTCCATGGTGGTGTTGGGGTTAAGGGCGCGTACGGCTTTAATGGTATTGGCCCAGATAATGGAGCCGCCGTCTTTAAGCTCGTCCCTGTCTACGGAGGTAATTACCGCATGTTTTACTTTCATCAGGTAGATGGCTTCTGCAACACGCTGAGGCTCATCCCAATCTACCGGTTCCGGCCGGCCGGTGGCCACTGCGCAGAACCCGCAGCTACGGGTACAGATGTTACCCAGTATCATAAAGGTAGCGGTACCTGCTCCCCAGCATTCTCCCATGTTAGGGCAATTACCGCTTTCGCAAATAGTATGTAATTTATGGGTATCAACCAGGTTCCTGACCTGCTTGTAGTTTTCTCCAATTGGCAATTTCACACGCAGCCAGTCTGGTTTCTTGGTCTTGGGCGCTGCTACCGGTGTCCCACATACAGTTTGTTCTTGCATCGCTAACTCCTTTCTTTAGAGCAACAAAGGTACTAACTTCTCATTAACTATTTTCTATCCCAGCGCTTTCCAAACTGAAGGCTGAGATAAGCATTGAAAAAGAACTTCTTACCGGTCTGATCTACCAGGATGGGTACATCTTTGGTATAGTATTCGGCATTTACCCCTATTTCCAGGGCGCTCACTACCTCGTTGAACTTGGCCCAGTCAAACCGCAAACCTGCTTTAGCATGCAAACCGGGTACTACCGTGATCTCGCCCCAGCCTTTTCCAAAGCCGGCGCCGGCAATAATCTTGGAGGGATCTACAAAGGCGGAATCCAGATCGGGATTAGTGCCATATTTTACGTCCCGTTCCTCATCATTAGCAGGGTCCTGTACTTTCAGGTAGTACGGTTTCAATAAGCCGATAGAGACGCCACCATAATAAATGGCGTTCACCTCTACCCCGTTCTTATTGCCCTTACCGCCTATCAGGTAGCGCTGGCCTACGCCCAGCTTGGCCTGGTAAAAATTGTTCTGCTTACCATATATATAAGGCTTTTCCGTGTAGGCAAAGTTGCCTACCGGTACAAACCTGCCCGGTTTCTTATCCTCTTTGGGATCTTTCTTCTCAGCAAATTCAAATTGGAAATAGTTTACGACCTTCCGGTTCTTGCGGTAGCCCAGCTCCAGAAAACCGCTCCAACCATCCGTATTTAAACGGCCGCCCATAGAAAACTCCCGCTCGTAGTTATTCTCTCCTTCTTCCAGTTCCCTGAAAAGGGAAATGCGCTTCAGCTTTCTTTGTTCCCGCTCTTGTTTTTTTGCATCTTTCTTGTCAGTTTGGGCTTGCAAACTGCCAGCCACCAATAGTAAAAACAGGAATACGTGTAATTTTTTCACAGTAATTGGGCTATTTGTATCAAATGTAATGAAAATCCCAAACTCCCCCCTAACCTAACGCACCTTATTATAAACGCGGGTTTTCATTTATTGTTACAAACTTACATGAATTTTCCTGTAGATATGAGGTGAATGTGCCAATGTGCTAATATGCTGATGTGCTGATGATTATACATTGCGTGACCAAGATATTACGCCCGGTAATCTAACACTATTAGTCCCCAGGCATTTTCCGTGGTCCGTTAGCACATCAGCATATTAGCCCATTAAACAATGCCCTGCCGCAGCAACTTAGCCCCTATGGCACATTTAAGGCATTGCTTACTATCACAATACTGTTGTTTAAGCTGGAGCAGCGCCTGGGAATCCAGGGCATTATGCTGCCGTATGCCAATATCTTCCCAGGCCTGGCTGATCTTATTTTCTTCTGCGGGCAGGGTTTCCATAAATTCCAGGGCCCTATCCTGGTAATAACTCATGGCTTTTTCACGGCCATAGAGGAACAATATTGGCAAAATGGTATTTATAAGAATGTTGTGTACTGCCAGGCGGCCGGGGCAACGGGTTTGGGTAACCGGGCCATCAAAGCGGTAATGCTCCTGCCAGTATGCGGAGGGTTGTACGGTAAAAAGCCGTTCCAGGGCAGCAATGCTCTCTGCCTCCAGTATTCTTGAAAACAAGTTGGGCGACTGATGCAGCAAAGCGGCCAGCCCGGCTATCCGTAAGGTGGGGAAAGAAGCCGGCCGCATACGCAGCCATTTCCAGAGATGTGCCGGGATGGGTTGCAGCTTGTATTTATGCCGCAGATAGGCGTACTCCTTCTGCAGCTCCTGTGGGTAAGCATCTGCAAAGGTATCCTGCAGCATGCCAGCCTGCCCAAATAACAGCGCTTCCAGCTGCATAAGGCTGGGCCGGTGGCGGGCCAGCAGGTTATGCGGTAAGGATTGTGCCAGCTGCAGAAAGGCGGCCTCATTTACCGGCAGGCCAAAGCCGTGGGCCACCGCGCGGTAACATACCTCTTCCCAATTCTGTTTGGTTTGCAGCAGCCAGGTTTGCAAAGTGCCGGTTTTACGTTCCCAGCGCTCTACCAGCAAACGCTCTTTCCAGTTATGCCAGATAAGATCCGGTACCTGGGCTGCGCCGTACTCACAAGGCACAAACCCCGCATCCTGCCGTAAGGTATCATAACGGCGCAACAGCATTTTAGGGATGTACTGCTGCAACTCTACACAGGGCGGCATCCTGTCCGTATCATAAAACTCCACATCGTGCTCAAACACCACATGCAGGATCACATTACTGTACTGGCCATTATGCTGATGCCCATGACGGTACCAGTCTGAGGTACGCAGATGCAGCTCTACATTGCCAGCCCATAAGGTGGCGCCTATCTTTATCTTAGCCGCCGTAAAATCCGGACCGGCATGATGGTTATGCAAACCGGGGTACAATACCTGAACCGGTTCCCCTTCTGTAGTGGTAAGATTGGAATTTGTAAATAAACGGAACTGCCAGATATGCTGAAACAGGTCTTCCGTTAAAAGCGGGCTAATACTTACGATCATTGATTTTGGTGGTTTTTCTGGTCAACAACTAAAACAAATTGCTAATTATTTTAGCAATTTACACCATCCCTTCCGGATTTTCAAATTTGGAAATTTCATAAAACTACTGTTACCTTTGCACCCAGTTCTTAAAATATCACTTATCCAGAAAGGCGGAGGGACTTGGCCCTGCGATGCCTTAGCAACCAATTCCGCTGCTTGCAGTGGAAAAAAGGTGCTAATTCCTGCCCCCGGCACACCGGGGGAAAGATAAGTTGGCAGAGAAATATTTTCCCATCATCATATTCAAAGGGGCTCTTCCAACTTATTGGAAGGCCCCTTTTTTATTTGCTGCCCCTCCTTTCACCGATAGTATATACTGAACCACGGGACATCCTGTGATCTATTTATTCCAAACAGTGCCGGCAGGCCTTTATGAATATCATATGCGAGAAACAACTAATTATCATAACGGATGAAAACAGCTACACAACTCATCCATAGCATACCGGTAGATGAACTGACGGGCGCTATCTCCGTGCCTATCTACCAGACCTCCACTTTTGTGCAGGAATCGCCCGGCATAAATAAAGGGTTTGAGTTTTCGCGTGCCAACAATCCTACCCGTAAGGTGTTGGAAAACCTGATATGCAGCCTGGAAGAAGGTTATGCGGGCTTTGCCTTTGCCAGCGGTATGGCGGCTATAGATGCGGTATTGAAGCTGTTGAAGACCGGTGATGAGATATTAGCGGTGGATGATACCTATGGCGGCATTTTCCAGATGTTCAATCACATGATCGAGCGTTTTGGGATAAAAGTGAACTTTACGGATACCAGCAGTATCGATAACGTGGCAGCGGCCATTACGCCTACAACCCGTATCATATGGCTGGAAACGCCTACCAATCCCACCCTCAAGGTATCTGACATCCAATCCATCAGCAAAATAGCCCGCCAGCATAATATACTGCTGGTGGTGGATAATACGCTGTGCACACCGCTGCTACAGCAACCCTTTCCGCTGGGCGCGGATATTATCATCCACAGCGCCACCAAGTACCTGGCCGGCCATACAGATGTAATTGCCGGGCTGGTAGTGGTGAACAGCAAGCCGCTGGCAGATCAGCTACGGTTTAACCAGAATATCTCCGGCAGTATCCTGAGCCCGTTTGATGCATGGCTCACCATCAGGGGGATTGAAACCCTGTACCTGCGGCTGGAAAAACAATGCACTAATGCATTGGCCATTGCCAACTGGCTAACTGGCCACCCGGCGGTAGATAAGGTCTTTTACCCGGGACTGGCCGCACATAAGAATCATCACATAGCCCGCAAGCAGCAAAAACTGTATGGGGCATTGGTAAGCTTTTCACTGAAAAGCGATAGTATCAAGAATGCGATCCGTATTGTGAACGCTACCCGCCTGTTTAAACTGGCGGAGAGCTTTGGCGGGGTAAAAAGTATGCTGGACCATCCGGCTACGATGACGCACCGTAACATACCGGAGGACTTCCGCAAAAAAGCAGGCCTGCAGGATAGCTGTATCCGCCTGTCCGTAGGCATTGAGGATGCAGAAGACCTTATCAATGATCTAAAACAGGCATTAGATAAATTAAACCAACCATCAGGAAAACAAACCACCGTTTTACAATAATATGGAAAGTAAGATCATCAACCTGGGTATTTTTGGGTTTGGCTGCGTAGGCCAGGGACTTTACGAGGTATTGAACAGGACAAAAGGCATTAACGCGCGCATTAAGAAAATATGCATTAAAGACCCTAACAAGGCTCGTCCCATAGACATGAGCTATTTTACAACAGACAAGAATGAAATACTGGAAGACCCTTCCATTGATGTAGTAGTAGAACTGATCAATGAAACAGAAGCGGCCTTTGAGATAGTAAGCACCGCGCTGCGCAATGGCAAGGCTGTGGTAAGCGCCAGCAAGCGTATGATCGCAGAGCACCTGCCGGCGCTGTATCAGCTGCAGGTAGACAATAAGGTGCCTTTTCTTTACGAGGCATCCAGCTGCGCCAGTATTCCCATTATCCGCAACCTGGAAGAGTATTATGATAACGACCTGCTGAATGCCGTAGAAGGCATTTGCAACGGCTCTACCAACTACATCCTTACCAAGATCTTTGAAGAGGGGCTTAGCTTTGAAACTGCCCTGCAACAGGCGCAGGATAAGGGTTTTGCGGAAACAGACCCTACCCTGGATATTGAGGGTTACGATCCCAAGTTTAAGATAGTGATATTGCTATTGCACGCTTTTGGCACTTTTGTAAGGCCGGAAGAGGTATTTAACTTTGGCATCCATCACCTCAACGATTTTGATATACAGTTTGCCCGCCAGCGCGATTCCACTATAAAACTCATAGGCAATTGCCGCCGCCAGAACGGTAGCGTATTTGCCTATGTGCTGCCACACCTCATAAAAGAACATAACCTGTTGTATGATGTATACAATGAGTATAACGGTATACTGCTGGAAAGCGCATTTACAGATAAGCAGTTCTTTGTAGGTAAGGGAGCGGGCGGCACTGCCACCGGCAGCGCGGTGTTATCAGATATTTCTGCCCTGCTGTATAATTACCGTTACGAGTATAAAAAGATCAAACAATCCAATCAACCGGCGTTCACCAATGATGTACAGCTGAAAGTATACCTGCGGTACAGAACCCCTGACCAGGTGGATCTGACGGCGTTCTATAATATTTCTGAGAAGTACGAATCGCCTACTTACCGCTATGTGGTAGGCGTGATCAACCTGCAGAAGCTAAAGGAATCAAACTGGTTGCAGCATAAAGATGTGAACCTGCTGGTGCTGGAATAACATACCGCCGGCATACAATATATTTAAATAACAAAGGGGATGCCGGCGCCGGTATCCCCTTTGTTATTATTTGGGAAACTTATTTTCCTACAACGCCGCCTAACAGGCTGCCTGAAAGGACTTTATCTACCTGGATCCCATTTTCATTAAAGAACGAAAGATTAGCGGTACCTGAAATGATGGAATGTATGCCAACATTTATTGCACCTGAAAAACTGATCACATCTAACAGATCACCATTAGACAACAGTTGCACGGTAACTGCAGCAATTGGATGCGGATTACCGGTGGATGCATCAATTGAAAATGTGTACACATAATTACCATCTATCTGGTAACCTACGATGGTGTTGGTGAGCTGTTTAACAACATTTTTTACTGGTTTTACAGCAGCATTAACTGTGGAGAATGCGAACGTGGCGGCAAATGCCGTGATTAAAATGAGGGATAACCTTTTCATTTTAAAAGGGAACATTAAAAGTTAACAATAGGGTTTCTTTATGGTGCCGCGCGACTAAACGAATTTAATTATTCTGGCATATAAATAAAGAAATACTTATCGTCCAAAGTAGCGAATCCTTTATGGTGGCTGATTACATCTTTTCCAATTCTTCCACTACCCTGCTTACGGGTAATCCCATCACGTTATAAAAGCAGCCATTAATACCATCTATTGCCACGGCGCCTATCCATTCCTGTATGGCGTAAGCGCCTGCCTTATCATAAGGTTGATATTGATCTATGTAGTATACGATCTGTTCCTGCGAGAGGGGTTTAAAATGTACGTCTGTTGTTTTGGAGAAAGCGGTTTCCCTGGCGCCGTTATGGATCACTACGCCGGTAATAACGGTATGCGTACGCCCGCCTAATGCTGTTAAAATACGGATAGCGTCTTCCCGGTCTTTAGGTTTTCCAATAATGGTATTATCCAGCACCACCACCGTATCTGCGGCAATGATAATATCATCTTCCTCACAAAGGGATTTTACAGCGGCAGCTTTCTGGCGGGCAATATGCAGGGGCGCTTCTGCTACCGGCATATCTGGCGGAAAAGTTTCCGCTGTTTCCACCACCTTTACCTCAAAAGGAATGCCTGCCTGCTCCAGCAGCTGTTTGCGCCTGGGCGATTGCGATGCCAGCACCACGGGTTTTCCCTTATACATTACAGATAGATTTTAAAGAAGATCATGGATAAAATACCGGTAAGCATTACCAGCTTAATGAGGGAGCTTATCTTATGATAGTGTTCCGGCAAATGCGCTTTACGTAAGAGTATATATATGTACACGGCAGGCGCCTGCACCAGTAACAGCAGGTAACCAATGGCCAGGTACCAGCCGGGGATGGCTATCCGTATCTCTACCAGTAATAACAATAGCTGCAGGCCCAGTAACAGACCATAACAAAAGCTTTTAGCGGGCAGCACACCCCAAACAATGGGGATGGTGCGGCAGCCATCCTTACTATCCCCGATCATATCTTCCAGGTCTTTCACTACTTCCCGTACCATAGATATTACAAAAGCAAACAGGGCATATACCCCAATGATCTGGATGAGCCGGCGGCCTACCTGCGACATAATGGCTTCCAGGCTTTCGTAGATCTGTTTTTCGTAAAACCCTACCACAACGACGCTGAGGGCGGTGAGCAGGGAAATAACGACATTGCCTATCAGCACCTGCCGCTTAAAGGAGGTGGAGTAAAACCACAGCAACAGGGAGCAGATGACCTGTGTAAAGCCCAGGTAGATCTGCCCTATTTTCCAGGCTACTATAAAGCCAATAGATACCCCCGCCATGTTAAGGATGGTATGCCAGGCCATGGCCCAGCGCCGGCTGATGATCTTATCCAGCACCATCTTTTCCGGCTTATTGATGATATCTATATTAATGTCAAAATAATCATTGATAATATATCCTGCAGCCGCCACCAGCACCGTAGATATTGACAACAGCACAAAGCAGAGCACGGAAAGTGAGGGTTTTTCCCCACTGCTGGCCAATAATGGCTCCACTACACAGTATTGCAATAAAAACTGTGTAAGCCCTATATATATAAGGTTAGGATAACGGATCAACCTGAAAAAAGCACCTAATAGTTTCATAAGTGTTCTGATAGAATAAGGTAAAACCCAATTTTAAGTTGGCAGTTCGATAGTGGTTACTTAGACGCGATAGATTCATCTATTTCCCAATGGCCGTTGAGCTTCAACACCTTTTCTATTACCTCCCGCACGCATCCGTTGCCACCGGTTTGCGGGGAAATATAGCGGCAGATGCTTTTGATCTCCGGCGCCGCATCTGCGGGGCATACCGGCAGGCCCACCAGTTGCATGGCACGATAGTCCGGTATATCATCGCCCATAAATAGCAACTCTTCCCATTGCAGGTCATGTTCCAGCACATAATCCTGGAGCCTTTCCTGCTTATCCGTGGTATTTACATAAATGTCTTTTATGCCCAGTCCCTGTAAACGGCTTACCACAGTTTCCGATCTTCCACCGGAGATGATAACGATCCGGTAGCCTTTTTTAACCGCCAGCTGCAAGGCATACCCGTCCTTTACGTTCATTTTCCGGGAAAGCTCGCCGCCGGGCAGCAGCTGTACGGTTCCGTCCGTAAGCACGCCATCTACATCAAATACAAAAGTGTTGATCGTTTTGAAAAGTGATAAAACGTTGTCCATTAAAATTAGTTTGCGCCGCTTGTACCATTAATAATTAGGTATTATAATATAATTATATGGTGTAAGCAGGCTTACGCATACCTAATTATTAATGGTACCATGATGGCGGTCCGCAAAAATATGTTTTTATTACCTAAAGTTTTTTTGCCTGGAATTGGTAAATACTGTCAGACAGTACCCGGTACATAAGCTCCAGCTGCGCATCCTTTTCCAGCAACCGGCGGTGCAGCTCCATGGTGTGGGCGTCGCCGCGCATGGCGGGGCCGGTTTGTACGGACTCTGGCGGGTATTTCTCCACGCGCTCAAAGGTTTCCTTAATAATGGGTTGCAGCAGGCTAAAGTCAAGGCTTTCCTGTTCGCAATAGTCCTTGGCGCGGGCTATCAGGTGATTGGTGAAGTTGTTGCATAATACGGCCGCCAGGTGCAATTGCAGGCGCTGGTGGGAGTTAATGATCTCTATACGGGAAGCAATGCTTTGGGCCAGGGATTGCAGGCGGCGCTGCACCTCGTCATTACCGGCCTCCAGCATAATGGGGATGGGCGGATAAGTTTTATGCTCCTTACGGATGGATTGCAGGGGGTATAATACGCCTGTATGGGTAGATATGCGGCTGATGGCATCCAGGGGCACCGCGCCGGCTGTGTGCGCCACAATACGCTTACCCAGGCGCAGTTCATCATTTAACGCCGGAATGGCGGCGTCACTCACGGCCAGCAGGTACACATCTGCCTCCATATTTATATCCAGCAGATCGTTTGACGCCTGGGCCTGCAGCATTTCTGCCAGCTCCTGCGCGTGTTCTTTATTACGGCTGATAACCTGCCGTATCTGATGCCCGTGAATCTTGAGCAAATGGCCAAAACAATGTGCTACATTACCTGCTCCTATAATAACTATCTCCATAAATTGATCCTTTTTTACCGGTCTGATGCCCGAATATATAAATATACGTTAATAAATACCCCGGCCGATGTATTTATTCATATTAAAACAACCTATAACGCAATAAAACAAAGGGTTATTTTTTATTTTCAGCCTTAATTTCTATACTTGCAAAAATCGTATTTGTATTTTTTATATTAAATTTTGCATATTTAGCTCGCAATAAAGAAGGCATTCATGGCAAAAAATCTAGTTATAGTTGAGTCCCCGGCCAAGGCTAAGACCATTGAAAAGATATTAGGTAGCGACTTTGAGGTAAAATCTTGTTTTGGGCACATACGCGACCTGGAAAAGGACGATATGGGTATCGACATACAGAATAATTTCAAACCAAAGTATGCCGTTCCTGAGGATAAAGAGAAGATAGTGAAGGAGTTAAAGAAGCTGGCGAAGGATACCGATGAGGTATGGCTGGCAACGGATGAGGACCGTGAGGGGGAGGCCATTTCATGGCATTTGTGCGAGGTACTGGGATTAGACCCTCATACCACCAAACGTATTGTTTTTCATGAAATTACCAAGCCTGCCATAGAAAGGGCGGTACAACAGCCCCGTTTACTGGATATGAACCTGGTAAACGCCCAGCAGGCCCGCCGTATACTGGACCGCATTGTGGGTTTTGAACTGTCCCCCGTGCTCTGGCGTAAAATGAGCATGCGCAACTCCCTTTCTGCCGGCCGCGTACAGTCTGTAGCGGTAAGGCTGATAGTGGAGCGGGAAAGGGAGATCAACGCCTTTAACGCTGTTAGCAGCTTTAGGGTAGAAGCCTTCTTTACCGCCAAGGATCCCCAGGGCAAAAGCATGTCATTTAAGGCGGAAGGCCCCGGCCGGTTTAAAACGGCAGAGGATGCGGAAAAGTTCCTGACACAATGTATTGGCGCCGCATATACCGTTAAGGACATACAGGTAAAACCTGGTAAGAAATCACCAGCTGCGCCGTTTACCACCTCCACCCTGCAACAGGAGGCCAGCCGTAAGCTGGGCTACAGCGTTTCCAAAACCATGCTGCTGGCCCAAAAATTGTACGAAAGCGGTAAGATCACATACATGCGTACTGACTCCGTAAACCTCTCTGATACGGCGCTTACGGATATTAAACAGGCTATTGACAAGAACTGGGGGGAAAAGTACCACCAGCATCGCAAGTTCAAGAATAAGAATGAGTCTGCACAGGAGGCGCACGAAGCCATTCGCCCTACATACATGGAGAATTCTTCTGTGGATGACAGCGATACCAAAAGGCTGTACGACCTGATCTGGAAACGCACCATTGCCAGCCAGATGGCGGACGCGGAACTGGAAAAGACCATTGCCAAAATAGATATATCCACCAACCACGAAGAGCTGACCGCCAGCGGGGAAGTGCTGAAGTTTGACGGCTTCCTGAAAGTATATATGGAAAGCCGGGACGATGAAGATCTTACAGACGAGGAAGAACAGGAAGGCGTACTGCCTCCCCTGCAGGTAAAACAGGTGGTAGACCTTAAGGAAATGAAGGCCACAGAAAGATTTACCCGCCCTGCCCCCCGCTATACGGAGGCCAGCCTGGTAAAGAAACTGGAAGAACTGGGTATAGGCCGCCCATCCACCTATGCACCCACCATCACGACCATCCAGAAACGTACCTATGTAGAGAAACGTGATAAGGAAGGCGTGAAAAGAGAATTCCGGATACTGGTACTGAAAGCTGACAAGATCAATAAACTCACGGATGCGGAGAATACCGGCGCAGAGAAGTCCAAGCTATTCCCCAGTGACCTGGGCATGATAGTAACAGACTTCCTGAACCAGTACTTTGATTCCGTAATGGACTATGGCTTTACCGCCAAGATAGAAGAAGAGTTTGACGAGATAGCCCACGGTAAAAAGGTATGGAACAAAATGCTGAATGAGTTCTACCAGCCTTTTCACCAGGATGTAGCCAATACGCTGGAGAAAGCGGAAAGGGTGAAAGGTGAGCGCTTCCTGGGCGATGATCCGGAAACCGGTAAACCAGTAGTAGCCCGCATGGGACGTTATGGCCCCATGATCCAGATAGGCAAGGCAGAAGACGAGGAAAAGCCCCGCTTTGCCAAGCTAAAGGCCACGCAGAGCATTGAGACCATCAGCATGGCAGACGCCATGGAGCTGTTCCGCCTGCCACGTGCCCTGGGCATGTTTGAAGACCAGGAGGTAACAGTGAATATAGGCCGCTTTGGACCGTATGCACAGCACGATAAGAAGTTCTATTCCCTTAAAAAGGAAATGGACCCTTATACCGTGGAGCTGGATGAGATAGCGCCGCTGATCGTAGAAAAACGTACAGCCAAGGACGAACGCACCATTAAAATATTTGAAAAAGAAAAAATACAAATACTCAAAGGCCCATACGGACCTTATATTAAACAAGGCCTGAAAAACTATAAGATTCCTAAGGAAAGAATAGATCACGCTGCCGACATTACTGTAGAAGAGGCCAAAGCCATCATAGAGGACGTTAAAGCCAACCCTCCAAAGAAAAAGGCGCCGGCCAGGAAGAAGAAGACAGAATAAATCTGCTGGTGTGTTAATTATGCTAATGTGCTGATGCAGAACAATATTATCTAAAGCACATCTGTTATTACTACATTAGCATTTAGATTATCTGCACATTAGCACATCTGTAAGCGTATGAATGAAACAAAAGAAATCAATGCTCTGTTCCACTTGCTGGATGATCCGGATCAGGAAGTATTTGATACCGTAGCCAGTAAGATTTTGCTATATGGCAAGGAGATCATACCCAACTTAGAGCATTTATGGGAAAATACAATTGATGAATCTATCCAGGAAAGGATAGAACAGCTTATACACAGGGTACATTACCAGGATTTACAGGTAGGCCTGCAGCAATGGACAAGGAATGAAACACCGGACCTGTTGCAAGGTTCCATTCTTGTGGCCCGTTATCAATTTCCGGACATGGTGCCCAACCCGATAATGACGGAAATAGAGCGGATCAAACGCAATATATGGCTGGAGCTGAATAACTACCTGACGCCGCTGGAGCAGATCAATGTGCTGAACAGCATGATCTATAACTATTTTGGGCTAAAGGGAGAGGAAGTAGCGTATATGCGCAAGAACCAGTTCTTTATTAACCAGGTTATAGAGGCCAAACGGGGCAATCCCATCACCAATGGCATCATTTACCAAAGCCTTTGCGCCATGCTGGACCTGCCGGTATATGCGGTGAACATTCCCCGGCAGTTTATACTGGCTTATTTTGACTCCTTTTATGATTTTGCGGAACCGCCCAAACCAGACGACTACCGCATCCTCTTTTTTATAGATCCCATGCAGGGACAGATCTACTCCCATCAGGATGTGGAGACCTATCTTAAAAGGGTATCTGTGCCACCGGTACCGGCTTATTATAAGCCGCAATCCAATAAACAGATCATCCGCTTCTTACTGGAAGAGCTGTCCAAATGCTACCAGGATGATAAGGAGAAGTATAAATTTGATGAGCTGCAGAACCTCATCAATATGCTGGCAGACTAACTAAAAGTTATAAATAAAAAAGGAGCGGATAGCTAATGCCATCCGCTCCTTTTTTATTTTGTAATTGCTTACTTAGTTAGTGGGTTTACCCTTCATTTTAGGATAAGACATTACGATCAGGTCATTCATCACGTTCACCGCCTCATCCAGGTAAAGGTCCTTAGAGCGGAACTTCAGCCAATCCTTATTACGGGCCAGCTTAACGGTATCAGTACCCATCTTGTCCAGGTCTGCTTTCAGGTTAGTGATGTTCAGCTCCTTGATCTTATCATTTACCGCATCATATTTCTTTAAGGCGGCAGCATTGTTTTTCTGCTCTGTCTTAAAGGTCTGTAAGTTCAGGGAATAAGATTCTTGTTTGTCCAGGTTCTTGATGGTGTTGATGTTATCAGTCATCATCTTAAACGCTTCGCTGCTACCCACCCTTTTAGCGCTGTTTTTACGCAGGGCTTCTACATTCACCGGGTCTACCCAGGTATTGTAGTTTGCTTTGGGAATTTCGTCCCAGGCCAGGGCGTCTTCATCTTTCTTCTCTCCTACTTCATAGTAAGGATCCGGCAGTACAACGTCTGAGCTTACGCCTTTAAGCTGGGTAGAACCGCCATTAGCGCGGTAGAATTTCTGAACGGTGAGCTTCAGTGCGCCCAGTGCGCCAATTTCCGGCTTATTGGGGAAGAAATCGTCCAGGTTATACATGCGCTGTACAGTGCCTTTACCAAAGGTAGAAGTGCTACCAATGATCACAGCACGTTTATAATCCTGCATGGCAGCAGCCATGATCTCAGAGGCAGAAGCGCTGTATTCGTTCACCATAATAGCCAGCGGGCCATCATATTGCACGTTCTTATCACGATCCGGCAGTACGATCTTATCGCCGCCACGGGAACGCACCTGCACCACGGGACCATCCGGGATGAACAGGCCGGCCATCTGTACCACATCCTGCAGCGAACCACCGCCATTAAAACGCAGGTCCAGGATAATACCTTCTACCTTTTCGGCTTTCAGCTTCTGTACTTCCTTCTCTACGTCTACTGCAGAGCGGGCGCCGTTCCTGTCCTGGAAATCAGCGTAGAACTCCGGCAGGTAGATATAGCCTATTTTATGCTGTCCATTGATGATGGCAGATTTGGCAAAAGTATCGTCCAGTACGATCTCATCACGTACAATAGCGATATCCTTAACAGTGCCGTCTGTGCTCTTTACGGTCAGGCGTACGGTAGTGCCTTTGGCGCCACGGATCACCTTTACTGCATCTTCTACGGCATAACCAGTAATGTCTATCGGTTCTTTATCGCCCTGGGCTACTTTCAGGATAACATCATTCTGTTTAAGAACGCCCTGTTTCCAGCTGGGGCTACCGGTGATGATACTGCCTATTTTGATCTTGCCGTCTTCCTCTTTAAGTCCGGCGCCTATGCCAAAGAACTTACCGGCCATCTGCTCTTCAAAATATCTTTTATCGGCAGGTGGCATGAAGTCCGTGTGCGGGTCCATGGTGGTGGTAATGGCGTTTACATACATGCTGAAACGGTCATTATCATCCTGCTTGTTCTTTAAGCGGTCAAAATAGCGGTCGTACAGCTGTTTAACTTTGGCGCGGGCCTCAGTTTCCAGCTGAGCATCTGTTTTAGCTTTGCTGCTATCCTCTTTGCTTTTATCCCTCATTTCCTGCAGGTCAGTGAGCTTTTCCAGGGTGCGGTATTTCAGCACCTTACGCCATGCCTCTGTACGGGCAGCTTCGTCTGCCGGAAAATCGATCTTATCTGGGTCCAGTACTACTGTTTCCTGTTTGGTAAAGTCAAAAGGTTTGGCCAGAATGGCGGGGTAAATGAGGGCAGCTTCTGTTACCCTTTGTTTGATAAGGGCATTTACGCTGTTAAAGCAATCCAGTGAAGCGCCTTGCAATTCATTATCTATATGGGTAGATAATGGCTGGAGCTTGTCTATATCGCTTTTAAGGAGGAATTTCTTTTCACTGTCCAGGTCTTTCAGGTATTTGGTGAACACTTCTTTGGAGAAAGCGTCATCAATCGCTTTAGGCTGGTAATGGCCTTCTTTCAGTATCTGTCCTACAAGGTTCATGATAACCTCGTAACGGCCAGGGGGATCGTCTGTTTTGCCTAACTTATTGAAAGCCAGTACGCCACCAGAAATAACGATCAGCAGGACCGGTATAATCACTTTCATTCTTCTCATATGGATCCAATTGAACTTTATCAAAAATAAACTAAAATCGGCACCTGTAGTTGGGGGATATTAGTTGTTTAACAAAATATTACCGCTAAAATCCTACCAATTTATACACGCCTCCTTTAAAGCCTTCGCTCGTGGAAGAGCTGGTGAGCACATACAGCTCCCCTGCTTCATCTTCGCCCCAGCTTAAGATCTGTATCCCTTCTTTGGGGCGGCCTTCCAGCTCCAGGTCCGCACGCTCCCATTTTTTTCCGTTCTGTGCCAGCACAAAGGCTTTGCCGTTGTAATCACCAAAAACATACAGTCCTTTCAGTGCAGGAATGCCTTTTCCGCGGTATACATAGCCACCGGTAATGCTGATACCCAGATCGTGGTCATATTCATCAATCGGGGCAATCAGTTTGCTCTTGTCTGCGCCATCCGGCACCTTAAAATCATGATAGCCTTCCATAATACGCCAGCCATAGTTGCCGCCTTTTACGATAATATCCACTTCTTCGTATTTATTCTGGCCCACGTCGCCGGCAAACAGCTGTTTGGTAGCCCTGTCAAATGAGATGCGCCAGGGGTTGCGCAGGCCATAAGCCCATATTTCCGGGCGCACATTGCTGCGGCCTGCGAAAGGGTTGTCTTTAGGCACCGTGTAAGGATCGCCGTTAATGTCTATGCGTATGATCTTGCCCAGTAAAGTGTTCAGATTCTGACCGTTGCCGGTTTCGCCGTGTTTATCACCTCCGCCGCCGCCATCTCCCAGGCTCACGTACAGGTAACCGTCAGGCCCAAATACCAGGTCGCCGCCGTTGTGGTTAGACTCTGGCTGCTCTATTTCCATGATCACCCTTTTGGTGGCCGGGTCTGCTACATCCGGGTTGGCAGCAGATACCGTAAACTCTGATATGCGGCTCTTATGGTTACTACCTGGGGTGGTGGAAGGCACGCTGTAATACACATAGAATTTCCTGTTCTTCTTAAACTGCGGGTGAAAGGCAATACCCAGCAGCCCACGTTCATCATAGCCCGGGTTGATCTTTACCATTTCTGCGCTTACATCCAGGAAAGGCTGTGGCGCCAGCTGGCCATTTTTTATGATCCAGACCTTTCCTTCTTTCTGACAAATGAATAAACGTCCGCTACCATCACCGGGCACTCCCAGCGCAACGGGAGATAGTATCTTATTGGTCATCAGTTGTAAACGGGCTTTCCGGGCGGGTGGTTCTTTTTCCGCGGCAGCTGCCTGAGAGGTAATGTACAGCGCCAGCAGCGGTACGGCTATCAATAAACGAAATGCATTCATAGTAAATAGTAAGTATTGACTATAAAAATACTCATCTTATGCTGATGATTACTACCGCTCAACACTTAATCAGCTGTACATGGTAATTAAGCATTATGGGCCCTCCCGCCTTTTTGTCATGGCAGCGTTATCTGCTATGTTAATTAATTATTCCTTACTCATTATTAATTATTCATTCTTAACTTTGTGATCCTCAACAAAACGCATGAAGTTTGGACACAGCGGCCACTACTAAGAACGATCCGTATGCCTCGCTACGCATACCGGAGTTTAACTACTATCTGATTATCCGTTTTGCACTTGTATTTGCCCTCACCATGCAGTTCACTATTGTGGAATGGAAGGTGTATGCGCTTTCTCATGATCCTTTTACGCTGGGCCTGATAGGGCTGGCAGAGGTGATACCGGCCGTGCTGCTGGCGCCCTTTGCAGGCCACCTGGTAGATAAGCGGGAAAAAAGAGGCATGCTGTTGATCTGTGTGGTGGCCTATATTGTAATAGGGTCCGGGCTGTTCATGCTTACCTGGGATCGGGCCGTACACGGCTTTAGCACCCAATTAGTACTGAACTGCATTTATACCCTGGTATTCCTGGGGGGCATTGTAAGGGCTTTTGTAAGCCCCTCTAACTTTTCCATGCTGGCGCTGCTGGTGCCCCGGCCGCTTTATGCCAATGCCAGTACCTGGAGCAGTAGCGCCTGGCAGATAGGCGGTATGGCAGGCCCCGCGCTGGGCGGTCTTTTCATACACTGGTTTGGCGTGCATTGGGCTATGCTGCTGGTAGTAGCCATCTTTTTAGCGCCGTTGTACAGCCTTTTGAAGATAAAACCCAAACCCATCCTCTATAAATCACAGGGCGAAGGCTTTGTAGACGGACTTACCAAGGGTATGCGCTTTGTCTGGAACACCAAGGTAGTGCTGAATGCGATGGCGTTGGATATGTTTGCGGTGCTGTTTGGCGGCGCGACCGCCATGCTGCCTGCCTTCGCTACTGATGTGCTGCATGCGGGCTCCCTGGAATTTGGTTTCCTGCGGGCATCTGTAGCGGTAGGATCGCTGGCCACCATGTTTATACTGGCCTACCGGCCACTGGTTCACAAACCAGGCATTAAGCTGCTGGCAGCCGTGTTTGGCTTTGGACTGTGTATAATCGTGTTCGGATTATCTAAGAACTTTTACCTGTCATTACTGGCACTGCTGATCAGCGGTATGCTGGATGGCATTAGCGTAATTATCCGGCAAACCATTTTGCAGCTGAAAACTCCGGATGATATGCGGGGCCGGGTGGCCTCTGTAAGCTCTATGTTTGTGGGCTCATCCAATGAGCTGGGCGCGTTTGAAAGCGGGTTTATGGCCAGGCTGATGGGGCTGGTGCCTTCTGTGGTATTTGGCGGATGTGTAACGCTGGGCGTAGTGATCACTACTTACATTATATCCCCTGCTATGCGCAAGCTGGATCTGAAATCATAGCGGGCTTTCTATTTCATGATCGTCTTTAAGCGCTCCAGTATGTAATATACCGCCGGGCAAATTGTGCTGTTCTCATAAGTGATATTGGGCCTTTTAAAAAAATCATAGCTATCTGTGTAGGGATAGTTTTCGCAATCGCCTGGTCTTACCTCGTAAATACTGCAATAGTTGTCTGTGCCCAGGAAAGGGCAGGGCGTTCTTTTTACTACATAGTCCTCATCCTTGTCCAGGCGGAGATAAGTGTCAATGAACACGGACTCTTTAAGCCCCAGGTATTTGGAGATACGCTTGATGTCCGGCGCTTTGAACCGGGGGCTAATGGTCTTACAACAGCCAGCACACTGCAGGCAATCAATCTGGCTAAAAGCTTCTTCATGCAGCTCCGGCAGCAGCTTTTCCACGCCTTTCCCCCTTTTGCTTTGCAGCTTCTGCACGAAGTACTTATTGTCCTTCTGCTTGTCTTTTGCCTTTTGTTCCCAGTTCTCTAGTAGATGGTTCATTTGCCGCAAAGATAGTACAAGTTGTGATGTACAGGAATACAGCAGGTTCAGCCACTCGCCGGGAAACAGTTCTGTGACAATCCGCCTGTCTCCTACCCCATATATTATCACCACAGTTTCCACAACACGGGCGCGGGTTTGGCGGTTGCTTAAAAGAGTCATAGCTTTGCACATTCTATTCAAATTACCTGCTTTATATCATGAATCTTTTTGATATTCAACAAAATGAGTTTGTGCCCCGTCACATCGGGCCAAACGCATCTGAAACCAACCAGATGCTGGAAGCTACCGGTTACGCCTCCCTGGAGGCTTTGGTGAGCAAAACCGTACCAGGCGCCATCCGTATGCAGCAACCGCTGGCTATACCGGCGGCCATGAGTGAAAGCGATTACCTGCGCCACCTGAAGGAGGTATCCCTGAAGAATAGCGTATTCCGCAACTACATTGGGCAGGGCTACTATGATACCATTACTCCCAGCGTTATTTTACGTAATATATTCGAGAATCCAGGATGGTATACCCAGTATACCCCCTACCAGGCAGAGATTTCCCAGGGCCGCCTGGAAAGCCTGCTGAATTTCCAGACCATGGTAAGCGACCTTACAGGCCTGCCCATTGCCAATGCCTCCCTGCTGGATGAGGCAACTGCCGCTGCAGAAGCTATGACCATGTTCTTCAACGCCCTGAACCGGGATCACGAGCATATTACCCGGCCTACCTTCTTTGTAGATAACAACGTATTTCCGCAAACCAAGGATGTTATACAAACCCGCGCCACACCTTTAGACATTCAGGTAGTGTATGGCGACTATGCCACCGCACAGCCGGATGCTTCCTGGTTTGGCGCGCTGCTGCAATATCCCAATGAACTGGGCGCCGTAGCAGACTACCGGGCCTTTATTGACAAAGTACATGCCGCCGGCGCATATGTAGCTATGGCTACAGACCTGCTGGCCCTTACGCTGATAACGCCTCCCGGTGAGCTGGGTGCAGACGCCGCCTTAGGATCTGCCCAGCGTTTTGGCGTGCCTTTGGGCTTTGGCGGCCCCCATGCTGCCTTCTTCGCCGTTAAGGACGATTTTAAACGCTCTATCCCCGGCCGTATCATTGGCGTAAGTGTTGACGCCCAGGGCAACCGCGCCCTGCGTATGGCCCTGCAAACCCGTGAGCAGCACATTAAACGAGAGAAAGCCACTTCCAACATCTGTACCGCTCAGGCATTGCTGGCCAATATGGCCGCTATGTATGCTGTGTTCCATGGCCCGGAAGGGCTGCAGCGCATTGCCAGCCGCATAGCCATCCTTGCACAGGCACTGGCAGAGAAACTGCTGGCTAAAGGCTTGCATCTTGCCGCCCCCCATTTCTTTGATACCATTGTGGTAACCCACCATGGCGCTGCTGATGTTAGAGAAGAGGCGTTAAAAGCAGGCATTAACTTCCGTTATATTGGCGAAGACCGTATTGGTATTTCCCTGGACGAGACCACTACTATACAGGATGTGAACGACATTCTGTATCTGTTTGAGACCGGCCCGCTGGATAACAGCATCGCACAAAAAACCGTGCAATTTCCTGCTGGCCTGGCACGCACCTCCCCTTACCTGCTGCACCCGGTGTTTAACAGCCACCACAGCGAAACGGAAATGATGCGTTACATTAAGATGCTGGAGAACAAAGACCTGTCTTTGAACACCTCCATGATCTCCCTGGGCTCCTGCACCATGAAGCTGAATGCAGCTACGGAGATGATGCCTTTGAGCTGGGCGCACTGGAGCAAAATTCACCCCTTCGCCCCTGCCCATCAAACCCGCGGTTACAAACAGATCACGGATGAGCTGAGCGAGTACCTGTGCCAGATCACCGCTTTTGACGCCTGCAGCCTGCAGCCCAACAGCGGCGCGCAGGGCGAATACGCCGGCCTGCTGGTAATACGCGAGTACCACGAAAGCCGCGGCGAAGGACACCGCAATGTAATGCTGATCCCTATCTCCGCTCACGGCACCAACCCGGCTTCTGCTGTAATGGCGGGCTTTAAGGTGGTAGTGGTGAAAGCGCTGGAGAATGGTTATATAGATGTAGACGATCTGAAGGCCAAAGCAGCGGCGCACGCCCAGGACCTGGCTGGTATCATGATCACCTATCCATCTACTTACGGTGTATATGAAGAGAGCGTAAAAGACATCTGCAATATCATACACGAACATGGTGGCCAGGTGTATATGGATGGCGCCAATATGAACGCCCAGGTAGGCTTAACGGCTCCCGGCCTCATAGGCGCTGATGTTTGCCACCTGAACCTCCATAAGACCTTTGCTATCCCGCACGGCGGTGGCGGTCCCGGCATGGGCCCCATCTGCGTAGCTAAACACCTGGCGCCTTTCCTGCCCGGTCACGTGGAAATAGCTGCCAATAACAACGGTCAGCTAACTGCCGGCGCCAACGCTGTTTCTGCAGCGCCTTATGGCTCTGCCAGCATACTGCTGATCTCTTATGCCTACATCCGTTTGCTGGGCGCTAATGGCGTTAAACAGGCCTCTCAATACGCTATCCTGAATGCCAACTACATGAAGGCAAAACTGGAAAAAGCCTACGATATCCTGTACACCGGCAGCAATGGCACCTGTGCGCATGAGTTCATTGTAGATCTGCGCCCCTTTAAAGCCAGCGCTGGTATTGAAGCGGAAGATGTAGCCAAACGTTTAATGGACTACGGTTTCCACGCTCCTACCATGAGCTTCCCGGTAGCCGGCACTATCATGATAGAGCCTACGGAAAGTGAGGACAAAGCAGAGCTGGACCGTTTCTGCGATGCACTGCTGTCTATCCGCGAAGAGATCCGCGCCGTAGAAGAAGGTAAGGTAGATAAACAGGCAAATGTGCTGAAGAATGCGCCACATACACAGTTTGTGATCACGGCAGACGAATGGAAATCTGCCTATAGCCGTCAGCAGGCCGCTTATCCGCTGGAATATGTGAAGACCAATAAATTCTGGCCTTCTGTAAGCCGCGTAAATAACACCGTTGGCGACCGTAACCTTATCTGCACCTGCGAGCCGGTAAGCGCCTATGCAGAAGCAGAGGCATAGTTGAATAATCATACATGTAATTCATAAGCACCTGGTGTGCGAATAATAGAATGCCGCGATGTAACAATCGCGGCATTCTTGTTTAAGGGCGCTCCGGGGGTTTCCGCAGGCAGGTTTGCGTTAATCCCTGGCCCTAAATGAGGAAACCACTGGTTCAAATCCTAGCTAACCCGTTGTTAATGTTTAGGTTAACATAACTACCAAATAATACATTCAAAATTTCAACAATTAATCTTTTATGATTATATTAGCTAGAGAAAAACCTTACTATACCTATGCAGGATTTCGCCTTTATGACTACGGAAGAGCATTTTCTTTTACAGGATGCTCTTAAGAAAAACAAAAAACAAGTTAGAAAATTTGTACTGATCGGCGTGATAATGATGGTGATCGCAGCCATTGTTCCACAACTGCTCCTTTACAAAGGAGGTGGTTCTGATGATGCGGATCAGTCTATGTTTTCTTACACCAATGGCTGGTTCTGGCTGTGGCTAATATGCTTCGTTGTAGTGCTGGTATTTGCGCTTATCAAAGTAACGGAAGTACGTTATTACACCATTAAAAGGGACCTGATGGCATTACAGAAAGGCACTATACAAGCGCGCCTGGATGCCGTGTATCATGAAAACAATGATACCCAGACCAACTTCCTGGTGGTACTGCCTAACAGCAAACGTAAACGCCTTTTTTACTGGACCCGCGGCCAGCTGAATGATTTTCGTGCAGGGAATGAGGTAGAGATCAGCTACGCCCGGTATTCAAGGGTGGTATTGGAGATCGCTAAAAAGAGCGGCGTGAGCGCCAGTCACCAACCCGCAGTTGTTGCAGAAAGCGCAGATACTGTACCGGTGGCTGATATAGCTCCGGCTGCAGAAACTGTAGCCATCGCAGAAAGCGTAGTAGCTGCTGACAACACACCGGTGGCCGGTATTGCAGCTGTTGCCGATAGCGCGCCGGTAGCCGATGATGCAATTGTTGCGGACGATGCAACCGTCGCTGAAGGTGTTGTTGAAGACGCTCATGATGACGATAAGACGAACAGCTAGACTATAACTCTTTTTTTACGCCTGTAAATCACGTTATGAGGGCTGTCCACAAAAGTACAAAGCAACTGGTAGCTGGTCCGGCCCCGGGTAAGCCGGGACGGGCCACTGCTACCGGGCATAGGCAGCCTTTACGCGCCGTTCTCTTTATATATCTCTTCAAAGGTCTTATTCTTTTGTTTTTGCAGTACTGCGGAAAACCTGGTATCTATCGGCCCCAATAATTGCAAACACAATTGCTTATCATCGTCCGTTAGATCCTGCACCAGCATTCCCACTACTTTCAATAGCTGCTGTTTGGCGGCTTTCAATACCTGCTCACCCGCAACCGTTAGCTGCAGCCTTTTGACCCGCTTATCCTCTTCATCATCGTATTCATCGATCAATGCCCTGTTCTTTAGCCTGGTGAGTATATTAGTGCCGCTGGATAATTCCAGCATATTACCAAAGATCACTTCGGATTTTATGGGATGTTGCTGATTGAAGATGCTGACCATTATCCCAAATTCTTCGATCTGGTCAAGCCCGGTACCCTCCAACGCTTTATTGGTGTATATTATATGGAACCTGCCGATCCGGCTAATGAGTTTGACCAGCGCGCCATTCAGGTCAGGACGCATTTGCCAGGCGGTTTCCTTTACCTTTTGGGCCTTTACTGCGTCCACTAACTGGCTACGGCAAAAATCCTCGATCGTTGCATCAGGATACTGCCGCTCATACTCTCCCCAAAGCCTTACCAGCTCCACCGTTTTATTCATAAATACTGCCTTTTGGAAGTAAATCTACAGACAAATACACAAAATAGTTGTTTATTACTTCTAAATGGTTTTATTTTATACATAAATACAACCAAATAGTAGTTTATACATACCCACTATGACAAAAACAGAAATATTGCTCCGGTTGCTGCTAACATTACATATCACCGGTCTGGTAGTAATGGCAGGCGCCACCCTTATCGACTACATAACATTCAGGACCTTTTGGGATTTTGCGGACCATGGCAATAGCCGCTCATCGCTGGGGCTGCTGCCTTTAATGGCAAAATATGGGGCGCTGGTACGTACCGGGGCGGGTATCCTCTTTATCAGCGGAATAGCTATGTTTATGATAAAGAACAGCTGGTGGGAACAACCCTGGTTTAAGGTAAAATTAGTATTGGTGGCAATACTGATCCTACATGGAATATTGGTGGGCAACCGCACCGGGATAAACTTCAGGAAAATGGTAGTGGATAACAGCCCTGATTTTATCCAACATGTAGTGAATATAAGGGTTACACTTAATCGTTTTTATCTTATACAGCTGGCATTATTCTTTGTCATCATCCTGGTAAGCGTGCTCAGATCCGGCCGTGGCAGTTGAGATCAGGTTCACAACGTATCTTTCAACTTTTTGGGCAGCGATGCTACCACCAGATCATAGGAATCCCTGATCCATGTATACAAAAGCTTGTCTGATATGCCGGCATGCATAGCTACTGTATTCCAGTGTTTTTTATTCATATGGTAGCCAGGGGTAACGCCATCATAACGCTCACGCAGCTCAATGGCTGCTTCCGGATCGCACTTGAGGTTCACGCTTTCAAAGCTGGCGAGGTCCGTTAAAGCAAACATCTTACCCAGCACTTTATACACCAGGGTATTTTCACCAAACGGGAATTCTTCGGTTACTCCTTTCAGTGAAAGGCAATATTCGCGGAACTGTTCTATGTGCATATATCTAATGTACGATTTCCGGGATGAAATTACGGCATAACTACCCATGTAATAAATGGGAAATCATAAATCTAAAATTGTAAATTAAGCGCCAGATCAAAATCTAAACCTGAACAGCTTATGATAACACGCTTGTGGATGGCGCTCGCCATCCTGCTTGTATTCCCGGCTTGCGTAAAAGCCGTTAATGAAGATTCAGTATGGGTAATGGAGCACTACACGAAAAAGGAGATCTACATCCCCATGCGTGACGGTACCCGTTTATTCACTTCTATCTACGCGCCTAAGGATAACAGTGAAAAACATCCCATCCTGATGTCGCGCACACCCTACAGTTGCGCGCCTTATGGTGTTGATAAGTTTAAGCCTTACTGGCGTAGCTACGTGCTCAATTACCTGAAACAAGGCTATATCATGGTCACCCAGGACGTACGTGGCCGCTGGATGAGCGAAGGTACGTTTGTAGATGTACGGCCTTATGTAACCACCAAGAAGGCTAAAAAAGACATTGACGAGGCCAGCGATACCTATGATACCATAGACTGGCTGGTAAAGAACCAGGAGAATAACAATGGCCGCGTAGGTGTATTTGGTATCTCCTACCCTGGTTTTTACAGCACCATGGCGGCCTTAAGCGCTCACCCCGCATTAAAAGCTGTGAGCCCGCAGGCGCCGGTAACGGACTGGTTCCAGGGAGACGATTTTCACCATAACGGGGCCTTTTTTATAACAGACGCTTTCTCTTTTTATACTTCCTTTGGCAAACCCCGCCCCCAGCCTACTACCGTAGGACCGGAAGGTTTTGAATACTATACGCACGATAACTATAAGTTTTACCTGGAAACAGGGGCTTTAAAGAACTTCGCAAAGCTGATGGGCGATAGCATTGCTTTCTGGAAAGACCTGTATGCGCATCCTAACCTGGACGAATGGTGGAAAGCGCGTAATGTGCGTAATTTCCTGACCAATGTACAACCCGCCATGCTGGAAGTAGGCGGCCTGTTTGATGCGGAGGATTGTTTTGGCGCCTGGAATGTTTACAAGACCATAGAAAAACAGAGCCATAACACCAATAACCGTATTGTAATGGGTCCCTGGTACCATGGCCAATGGGCTTCCAAAGACGGTACTCACCTGGGTAATGTGCGGTTTGACAGCAATACTTCAGAATGGTACCAGCAGAACGTAGAATTCCCCTTCTTTGAATACTACCTGCATGGCAAAGGCAATGAGCCAGATATTGCAGAAGCCACCATCTTCTTTACCGGCGAAAACCAGTGGAAGAAACTGAAACAATGGCCGCCGGCAGATATGCAGCCACAACCTGTATACATGGAGGCTAATGGTAAACTGGGCTTTACCAAGCCAGGCGGCAGCAATAGCTTTAGCGAATATGTAAGCGACCCGGCCAAACCGGTGCCTTATGTAGATGCGGTACATTTTTCCCGCACCATCAGTTACATGACGGATGACCAGCGTTTTGCCGCCCGCCGTCCGGATGTGCTGGCGTTTGAGTCTGATGCGCTGCCCCATGATGTTACCCTGGCCGGCCCCCTCGTGGCAGACCTGGTAGTAAGCACCACCGGTACAGACGCAGATTTTGTGGTGAAGCTGATAGACGTATTCCCGGATGATTTCAGCTATGAGCCGGAAGCGGCTACCGAGCATCGCCGCCTGCCTTCCAGCACCTACCCTATGGGCGGTTACCAGATGCTGGTACGCGGCGAGATCATGCGCGGCAAGTTCCGTAACAGCTTTGAAAAACCGGAGCCTTTTGTGCCCGGCCAGCCTACAGAAGTAAAGTATACCATGCCTGATGTTGCGCACACCTTCAAAAAAGGCCATAAGATCATGATACAGGTGCAAAGCACCTGGTTCCCGCTGGTAGACCGGAATCCACAGGTATTTACAGACATTTACCATTGTGATGATAAAGATTTCAAAAAAGCGACCATACATCTCTATCACGATGCAGCCCACGCATCCAGCGTGCTGCTGCCGGTAGTGAAGTAGAACTCCCTTAGATCTGAAAACAGTAAAGCCAGGCATCACTACGCCTGGCTTTACTGTTTTCAGGGATTTGACACGGGTGACAGATAGGTGCATATACAATTAACAATCAATACTATATGGGCATGATGCGGATATGATGTGGACTTGATCCAGGGATGATATTGACAGAAACAGGAAAACCTATTATCTTTAAGCTGAAGCATATATACAAATCCACATTATGAAACAGTTATTCCTGCTCGCAAGCGTATCTTTCGTATTCATCGCCATCCTTTTACTGGCTGCCATAGCGGCTACGGCATAATTTATTTATCTTGCCCCCCAATATTGATAAACCATAAAGTATGATCAAAAAATTCCTATTCCTGGGGGCATTGGGATTAACGGGCTTTTGCAGCTTTGCACAAACCAAGGCAAAGCCTAAACCGGTGGCCGGCGCCCCATTAAAATCTTTGGCCGACTCAGCTAGCTATGCAATAGGGCAGGACATTGGCAATACCCTGAAATCACAAGGGTTAGACCATTTGAATACCGCCTTACTTATAAAAGCGATACAAGACGCTACCAAGGACCAAAAACCACTGTTAACACAAGAACAAAGCCAGATGAGCATTCGTGAATACCTGCAAAAGATAGCAGCAGAAAAATCTTCCAAGAATAAAGCCGCCGGCGACGCCTTCCTGGCGGCCAACAAAGCCAAACCCGGCGTTACCACTTTACCGGACGGTTTACAGTACCTGGTGCTGAAAGAAGGTACCGGGCCTAAACCTACCGCTAATGACCGTGTAAAAACGCATTACCATGGCACCCTGATAGACGGTACTGTATTTGACAGCTCTGTAGACAGGGGACAGCCTATCACCTTTGCGGTGGGCGGCGTGATCAAAGGTTGGACAGAGGCCCTGCAATTGATGCCGGTTGGCTCCAAATGGCGCTTATTCATCCCCGCAGACCTGGCCTATGGCGATCGTCAGCAGGGACCTAAAATAGGGCCAAACAGTACGCTGGTGTTTGATGTGGAGTTGCTGGAGATAGTACAGTAAGCGATAAGCTATAAAAATAAAGTGCGGATGTGTAAATGAACCTCATTTACCATCCGCACTTTTGCATATCTGCAAATTACATGATCCTGGGTGTTCGCTGTTCTAAAAGCATAAGATCTGCCAATACCATGGCGGTAACGGCTTCCAGCACTACCGGCACACGCAGGGCGATACAAAGATCGTGGCGGCCTTTAACGCTGAATGTCTCAACTTCCCCGCTTTTTACATTGAGGGTTTGCTGTTCTTTGGGGGTGCTGCTGGTAGGTTTTACCGCTACGCGGAATACCAGCGGGTTGCCGTTGGTAATACCGCCCACTATGCCGCCGGCATTATTCGTTCCCGTTTTGCCGCTGGCGTCTATAATAGGATCGTTATGTTCCAGGCCTTTCATACGGGCGGCGGCAAAGCCGGCGCCAAACTCAATACCTTTAATGGCAGGGATAGAAAAAGCGGCATGCGCAATGCAGGACTCTACAGAGTCAAAAAAGGGCTCTCCCAGGCCAATAGGCAGGCCATCCACCACGCATTCCACTATACCGCCCACAGAGTCTTTGGCGGCAATAGCGGCCTCTAAACCTGCTTCCGGATCGGCATAGCCGCCCACTTCTTTTAAACTGGCATTTACCGTGATGCCGCTACCCAGTATTTTCTTGGCTATCACGCCGGCAGCTACCAGGTTAAGGGTAAGACGGCCACTGAAATGGCCGCCGCCCCGGTAATCTTCAAAACCACCGTATTTTTTGGTGGCTACAAAGTCCGCATGACCGGGGCGTGGGAACTCGCGCAGCTTTTCATAGTCTGCGCTACGGGTGTTATTATTCTCAAACAGAATGGTAATGGGAGCGCCGGTAGTACGGTCGTTGAATACGCCGGATTTGATAAAAGGAAGGTCTTCTTCTTTACGCGGCGTAGTACCACGGGAGCCGCCTTTGCGCCGCTCCAGGTCCGGCAGGAAATCTTCCTGCTGCAGCGGGAGGCCCGCCGGCGCCCCATCTATATTTACGCCTACGCTCAAACCGTGCGACTCTCCAAAAACATTTACCCGGAATATCCTGCCAAAACCATTCATCTGAGATCTTATTTATTAGTTGTTACGAATGTGCATCCTGCTGTTGTAACAGGATGCAGCCATTATCAATGATTAATGTTCAATGCTTCTTTCTTTACAATACCGCCTATCTGCTGCAAATGTTCAAAAAATTCAGGATAGGACTTGTTAATGGCTTCCGCATTTTCGATCTCCACCGCTGCATCTGCCGTTAACGCAGCAACTGCGCAGGCCATGGCAATACGGTGGTCGTTATGGGAATGCACTTTTGCGCCTTTGATACCGGTACCGCCGTGCACCAGCATAACATCGCCCTCCAGGTCTATACGGATGCCCATCTTACCAAACTCCTGCTGCAGGGTAATACCACGGTCACTTTCCTTATGCGCCAGCCGGCTTACCCCCTGGATCTTTGTAATACCGTTACAGTTGGCAGCCAGCGCTACCAGTGGCGGAAACAGGTCCGGACAGTCTGTTGCATCAAATTCAAACGCCTGCAGTCCTGCTTTTTCCACTATCACGGTAAACACGCCGGGCATCATATTAGCGCCCGCGCTTTCCAGTGCCTGCAGAATAGCCTTATCTGACTGGGCAGACTGTGTATTGAGGTGGTGTACTTCTGCCTTGCCGGCTACCGCCGCTGCTACCAGCAAAAACGCAGCGCCGCTCCAATCCCCTTCTACCGTATATTCCCCGGCACGGTAAGCTTGTTTCTTACCAAAGTGGAAACGCTCAAAATTCTCCTGCTCCACCTTTACGCCAAACTGCTCCATCAATTGCAGGGTAAGGGCAATATAAGGTTTGCTCTTAAGGTCTGTTACGGTGATGGTGGCATTTTCCGCTACCGCTCCAAAAGCCATCAGCAGGCCGGTAAGGAACTGGGAGCTCAGTGAGCCGTCAATCGTGATATCCTTTGCCTGCAGGGGCCCTTTAATACGCAGGGGCAGCTTGCCGTTGTTGGTGCTGCATGCTACGCCCAGCTGTGGCAATACTGCTTCAAAGAAATCCATAGGACGGGTAGTTAAACTGCCATGCCCTTCAATGGTGATCTCAAGATCCGCCAGTGCCGCTATAGGCGTAAACATGCGGATACCCAGGCCAGACTCCCCACAGTTGATGGTATCATAAAAAGGCTTTACGCCGTTGCTGGTGATCTCTACATCCTCTCCCGTACGCTTGATCTTAGCACCCAGGTTTTCTGCTACTTCCAGTGCTGCCAGGCAATCGTTACTAAGACCGGGATTATGGATAACCGTTTTTCCCTTGCTCAGCAAAGCCGCCGCCACTGCGCGTTGCATAGCGCTTTTGGAAGGGTTGGCTGTAACAGTGCCTTTTATAACACCTGGCGATACAATAACATTCATTTGTTGCTTTTTTAGATGTTTTACAGTTCCTGTAACAACTGCTTCAGTTCTTCGAGGGGCACCGGTTTGGTAATAGCCTTACCAATGGTTTCCAGTAATACAAAGTGAATGGCGTTCTTATCGCGTTTTTTATCCAGCTTAAAGATGTCGAACACTTTTTCTTTGTTGGAGGTAAGGGTTACCGGCAACTGGTAATCGTTCACCAGGCGCATAAGGCGGTTGGTCTGCTCAGCAGGGAAACCGCTTAACCTTTCGGAGATCTTGGCGGCTGCTATCATCCCAATGGCTACCGCCTTTCCATGTGCAATGCCCTCGATCTTTTCTACCGCGTGCCCCAGGGTATGCCCAAAATTCAGCCAGCGGCGGGAAGCGGTCTCAAACTCATCTTCCAGCACCACCTGCGTTTTCAGCTCTACGGAACGCTCCACCAGGAATTGCAGCATTTCCACATCACGGGCAAGGGCTTTATCGCGGTTCTGCTCCAGGTAGTCAAAGAGGTCGGCATCCAGTATGCAGGCATACTTGATGATCTCCGCAAACCCGTTGTGCCATTCCTCGTCCGGCATGGTAGCCGGCAGCGTGTAGTCAAACAGGATAAATTCCGGCTGGCGGATAGTGCCCAGCATGTTCTTATGCTGCCCGTGGCTGATGCCGTTCTTACCGCCGATAGAAGCGTCTACCTGTGCCAGCAGCGTAGAAGGCACAAAGCCGAACGGAATGCCGCGCATGTATATGCTGGCGGCAAAACCGGTCAGGTCCGTAAGCATACCGCCGCCCACGCCTACCAGCATGGTCTTACGGTCTGCCTCCAGTTCTATGAGGCCATTTATTACCTGCTCCACTACTTCCATGCTCTTGTTCTCTTCGCCGTCCGGTATCACCAGCTTGCGCCAGCCGTTCAGCTTTGCGCCATGATGCTGGTCTACATTTTCATCCACCACCAGGATGGTCCTGGACATATCTGCATATTGGTCCAGTTGGGATAATTCCGCGCCCATATAATAGGTGGTAGCGCTTTGTTGGAATTGATATTTGCGTGAGTACATATATTTGAGCTGTTCGCTTTTAGTGCCTGGCTGCTTGTTGAGATTATTTTTCCTTCTCTTCGTTCATCACCCTGTTCTGGCGGTTGATGGATTCCAGGTGCACCGCATCAAAGTATTTCAGGATGAAATCTTTGGTAAGGCCCAGTTTCTCGCCTTTGCGGATGCCACGGTCCAGTATCTCGTTCCAGCGGTTGGTTTGCAGGATGGTGATGTTGTTCTCCTTCTTGTACATACCTATCTTCTCTGCTACTTTCATACGGTTGCCCAGCAGCTGCATGATCTCATCATCGATCTGGTTGATCTGTGCACGCAGCTTTTCGAGCGCGGTATTAAAGTCTTTATGATCGGTGCGCTCATGACGCCATACGATACCATCCAAAATTTCGGCCAGTCTTTCCGGCGTTACCTGCTGTTTAGCGTCGCTCCATGCGTTATCCGGATCAACGTGTGTTTCCAGCATCAGGCCATCGTAATCCAGGTCTACTGCTTCCTGGGCAATTTCCTGCAGAATGTCCCTGCGGCCGCCAATATGGCTGGGATCACAGATCATGGGCAGGCCTGGCATACGGCGTTTCAGCTCAATAGGCAGGTGCCACATGGGGGCATTACGGTATTCAGTATTACCATAGCTGGAGAAACCGCGGTGTATTAACCCCACTTTGGTGATGCCTGCTTTCTGGATACGCTCTACAGCGCCAATCCACAGTTCCAGATCAGGGTTGATGGGATTTTTGATCAATACGGTGGTATCCACGCCTTTCAGGGCGTCTGCTACTTCCTGTACGGAGAAGGGGTTTACCGTAGTACGGGCGCCTACCCACAGGATGTCTACGCCAAAATGCAGCGCATCTTCTACCTGTTTGCCGGTGGCTACTTCTATGGCTATGGGCATACCGGTCAGCTCTCTGGCTTTCTGTAACCAGGGCAGGCCCTTGGTGCCAATACCTTCAAAGGATCCGGGGCGGGTACGGGGTTTCCATATACCAGCGCGCAGTACATCTACCTTACCGGTCTTTGACAGCGCCAGTGCGGTAGCCAACACCTGTTCTTCCGTTTCTGCGCTGCAGGGCCCTGAGATGATCAGCGGCTTCTTGTCAGATGACGGATCAGCGAATTTCGTTTTTGCTAAGATCTGTTCCATGAGTACTCGTTATTTTAAGATTTTCCTGATTTTATTTGATTTCTGTATAAGCTTGTAAAAAGTATCGTAGTCTTCTTCTACCAGTAATTTCTTCATCTGCTCCAGCTGGTGTATATGCTCTTCCAGTACATCCAGCACATTATTGCGGTTATGCTTAAAGATGGGCACCCACATATCCGGGGAGCTTTTAGCCAGGCGCACAGTAGACTCAAAACCACCGCTGGCCAGCTCAAAGATACGCCCCTGCTCCTTCTCCTTCTTTAACACCGTTAAGGCCAGGGCAAAAGAGGTAATGTGGGAGATATGGGAAACATAAGCGGTGTGCAGGTCATGCTCCTCCGCGTTCATATACACCAGGCGCATCTGCAGTGCTTCCACCACAGTTTCCACCAGCTCCAGCGCGTCTTCGTCGCTGTTCTTCACATCGCATAACACCATGGTGCGGTTAGTGAAAAGGTTCGGTATGGCGGCTTCCGGCCCGGAATACTCCGTGCCGGCCATGGGATGGGCCGCTACAAAGCGTCCTCTGTTGGCATGACCGGCAACGAGTTGTAAGATTTGTTGTTTGGTAGAGCCCACATCCATGATCACATGGTGCGGTTTTGCATTATCCAGTATGGTGGGCAGCAGTTGCAACAACGCATCTACCGGTATGGCCGGCACAATGAGCGTGGCATGCTGCATGGCCTTTTCCAGGGAGGCTGCTTCATCAATGATGCCCAGCTCCAGCGCTTTCTGCAGGTTAGCCTCCCGCAGGTCTACGCCTATCACGCGGCTGGCCAGCCCTTTTTCTTTAAGGGTGATAGCCATGGATCCGCCGATGAGCCCTACGCCTATGATTGCTATGACCATTTTTATTAATTACGGATTATCAGATAATGTATGAATGCCATGTTTATGCGGTGGCTATCACTTTTGTTTTAATACGCTGGATGGCTTCTGCAAAAACGCTTTCGTCCTTACAAAGGCTTACCCGTATATAGTTATTGCCATTGCTGCCAAAGATAGCGCCGGGTGTAATGAACACATGCGCCTTTTGCAGGATCTCATCGGTAACGCTATAACCGTCTTTAGCGCCGGCCGGTATCCGGGCCCATACGAACAGGCCTACCTGCTTTTTATCAAAGGTGCAACCCAGCAGTTCCAGCAGCTCAAACACCTTTTCGCGGCGGGCACGGTAAATAACGTTCAGGTCATCATACCACTCCTGTCCCAATTCCAGGGCCTTTACGGCCGCCATCTGCACCGGCTGGAACATGCCGGAGTCCATATTGCTCTTAAAGCGCAGCACCTCATTGATCCAGGCGGCCTTGCCTACCAACATACCTACGCGCCAGCCCGCCATATTGGATGCCTTGCTCAGGGAATTGAGCTCCAGCACCACCTCCCTTGCGCCCTCTACCTGCAGCAGGCTTTCCGGCTTATCGCTCAGTATAAAGCTATAGGGGTTATCATGGCAAATAAGGATATTATGTTCTTTCGCGAATGCGATGAGTTTTTTGGCAAATGCTGTATTGGTAACCGCTCCGGTAGGCATATGCGGGTAGTTTACCCACATCAGCTTTACGCGGCTCAGGTCTGTTTTTGCCAGGGCCTCCAGGTCAGGCAGCCAGCCATTTTTTTCTTCCAGGTTATAATCCACCACGGTAGCCCCGCTCAGCTGTACGGCAGAGCGGTAAGTAGGGTATCCCGGGTTAGGCACCAGGGCTTCGTCGCCCTCCTGCAGGTAGGTCATACAGATGTGCATGATACCTTCTTTGGAACCGATCAGCGGCAGCACTTCCGTATCCGCATCCAGGCTTACCCCGTAAAAGCGGCCATACCAGTTGGCCATAGCGGCCCGCAGCGCGGGTATGCCCTTATAACCCTGGTAAGCATGGGTATTGGGTTTTTGCGCGTTCTCATTCAACGCGGCTATCACGGACGGGTGCGGGGGCAGATCCGGGCTGCCTATGCCCAGGTTAATGACATTGGCGCCGGCCTTGTTCATGTCATCAATTTCCCGCAACTTCTTTGAGAAGTAGTATTCTTCCGTATGCTGTAATCTTTTGGCTACCTGTATGTTCATAAGTTCCGGTTTGGCTAGTGCGTGTTTCCTTTTTTATAGATGCCCAGTACTTTCAGATGTTCGGTTAAAGACCCGATTGTTTCCAATCCTTTATTGAAAAGCTCCATGTCGTCAAATTCCATATCCGCATGGAAGTAGTAGGTCCACTCTTTGGCTGGTATCGGAAAAGACTGCAGTTTGGACAGGTTAATGCCTGCATCTGCGATCCTGGTGAGTACCTGGGCCAGGGCGCCCCTTTCATGGGAGGTTTGGAAATATACGGAGGCTTTATTGGCATCCGGCGCCGGCGCTATACCATTGCGGGAGATGGCCAGGAAACGGGTATAATTATTCTTGGCGGTTTGGATGCTGGGGGCAATAATATCTAACCCATACAATTCAGCAGCCAGCTTACCGGCAATAGCAGCCGTAGTTTTCAGCTTCTTCTGGGCTACGTGCTTGGCGCTAAGGGCGGTATCTTCTGTTTCCACGAGTTTAATATGCGGGTGCTTTTCCAGGAAATCCATACACTGCAGCAGGGCCATGGGGTGGGAATGTACTTCCCGGATATCTTCCAGGGTTTGGCCCGGCATCACCATCAGGTGCTGTTTGATCTCCAGGTATATTTCGCCATTTACATGCAGGCCGGAATTTTTGAGCAAGCTGTAGTTAGGCAATATGCTGCCTGCAATCGAGTTTTCTATAGCCATTATGCCGGCATCCACATCGGGTTGTTGTTTCACCTTCCGTACCAGCTCCGCAAAAGAGGCGCAGCATTCCACTTCCGTTTGTTTGCCATAGTACCCCTGAGCAGCTATCTGGTGAAAAGATCCTTCAAAACCCTGGATTGCAATCCGCATAAAATTTTTTTATTTGTTATGTATTTATATTTGGTTAGATGGTAAATAAAAAGGGCCCCGGAGGCCGGGACCCTTTTTATTTGTAACAGCTATATGTTTTTAGTTATCACAAAAAAGTCCCGGCCTTCTCCGCATAAAAGAAGAAGAAAAAGAAAAAGTAATAAAAGTAATAACCGGAACGAGGCTGTGACATATATGCTTTACTATGATATTATAATTAAAAAGGGCCCCTTTTGCAGGAGGCCCTTTTGTTAGTTTTTTTATCTTTAGTGATACTTACAAACGACCTCCTACTTCTGGAACCAGAAATAATAAAAACCATAAAAGTATCCAAAGGTCGCGGTGCGTATCATCTTGAATTATTCTTTGCGCAACAAAAATACACCGCGCTTTTTATTATGCAAGGGCTCCCTTAGAAAATTATATATTTTTTAATAAAACGGCTAAAAAGCTGTCATTCATTTAAAAAAACGGTAGGGCCTGATCGTTTTAGGAAGATACTGCAGCGGCTGGAGCGTGTAAAATTAAAAGCAAGGATGGTGGCAAAGGCCTTAGGCAGCCGGCTGCCTAAAGCCTCCTGCCGACGCCAAATGCTCGCAGATCGGGCAACGAATAAGTGGAAGCCAGGGCATCCTGATTATTTTTATTGATAATCATGTAATTAACTAAAGTTCGAACTAACAAAGCCCATCTCCCCAAAAACAAAAAAACCGTCCCGGATCAACGGAACGGTCTTTTTATAAAAACCTTTTTTGCTTGCCTTAATTAGTGCTTGGTAGTATCAGCAGCGATAGAGTCAACAGCTTGTTTAGCTGAGTCAGCTACAGCGCCTACAGTAGAATCAGCTACGTTAGCAGCAGAATCGATAGCTTCAGTTGCAGTAGTTGCAGCAGAATCAGTAGTTTCGCCGGTACCAGCGCCGGAACCGCAAGCTGCTACAAATAAACCGAAAGCCAGTGCTAAAAAGCCAATTTTCAGAGTGTTCTTCATCGTATAATGTTTTTGAAGGTTTTGGAAATATTTACTCTTTATACCGGGTTTGAAAAAAGGTAACCCATCTTTGTAAAGATTTTTTTTTTGGTACTTTGGGTTACCAAATGCACATAACTGTATTAATAAGTGAATGATCATCTAAACATAGCAAGGGATAGGGAATTACTGCAAGGACTGGCTCGTAATGAGGATAATGCACTGGAAATCATTTACCTGGAGAATTACCCGGTAATAATGAGGATGGTGACACAGAATAACGGTACGGAAGATGACGCCAAAGATCTTTTCCAGGAAGCTATTATTATATTATATGAAAAGGTACAGGCAGGCAATTTTGACCTCCACAGCAAACTAAAGACCTTTTTATATGCCGTTTGCCGCCGTTTATGGCTAAAAAAGCTACAAAACAGCAATGGCCAGGTAGCCCTCACAGAAACAATGGAAGAGATCCTGCCCCTTGAAGGCGTAGCCCTGGAGGAGCACGAGCAGAAGGATGAACAGTTCAGGACCATGGAAAAAGCCATGGGTACCCTGGGAGAGCCCTGTAAAACACTGCTGGAAGATTACTATATCCATAAACAATCAATGCAGGACATAGCCGAGAAATTTGGCTATACCAACGCAGAAAACGCCAAAAACCAGAAGTACAAATGCCTGATGCGCCTGAAGAAGCTGTTTTTTGAGCAATACAATACAAAGTGACCATTTTAAATAATTAATACACACCACAAACTATAAGGGAATAGTGATGAAAGATCAGATACAAATATTACAGGAAATAGAAAGCTACCTGGAAGGGCAGATGAACGAGGCTGAACGGGCCGCGTTTGAGGCCCGCCGCCAGGCCGATCCCGCGCTGGACCGGCAGGTACAGGAGCAGCAGCTATTCCTGACCACCTTACAGCAATACGGCCGGCGTAGCGAACTGCAGCGCAAAATGGACCGGATCCATACCAATATGGATACCGCATCTGCCACAGCGCCTGCCCGCGCGGTTGTACCTATACGCAAAACCTCTTACCCAAGCCGGCGCGCGCTTACCAACCTGGCTGCCGCTGCCTGTATAGCCCTGGTAACCTCCCTGAGCACCATTGCCATTATGCAAAGGGCTGCCAAACAGAAGACCACCGCCCAGTATGAGGATGTAAGAAGGGTGCTGAATAATATACAACGCTCCCAGAATGCGCTGATCAATGATATGAACAGCAGCAAAAAAGCGCCGCCCGCCAACCCGGGCACCTATGGCGGTACCGGTTTTGCTATCTCCGCCAATGGCTACATCATCACCAACTATCATGTAGTAGCCGGCGCAGACTCTTTATATGTACAGAATAATAAAGGCGAGGCCTATAAAGCCAGCAGCATATTTGAAGATGTATCCAGTGACCTGGCCATCCTGAAGATCGCAGACAGCACCTTTAAGAGCCAGCCCCTGCCCTACGCGCTCAAACCGCAGACCATGAACCTGGGCGAAGAGGTATTTACCCTGGGCTACCCGCGGGATGAAGTAGTATACGGCAAAGGATACATCAGCGCACAAACCGGTTTTCAGGGCGATACCGTGGCCTACCAGGTATCCATCCCGGTAAACCCCGGCAACAGTGGCGCCCCGTTGATAGATAATGAAGGGAATATAGTAGGCATCATCACCGGCAAACAAACCACCTCAGACGGTATCGCTTTTGCCGTAAAAGCAGCCCACCTGAAACGCCTGCTGGAAGAAATGCCCAAGGATAAGCTGCCCCGCCGGGAATGGACCCGTAAAAACCACCTGGAAAGCGTGCCACGCATAGACCAGATCAAGCGGATGGAAGACTTTGTGTATATGGTGAAAGTGTATAACTGATCTGCTAATGTGCTGATATGTTAATGTGCTAATGTATTAAAGCGACCTACGAACAAATTGGCCTTATAATAAACAAAAAGACTATTCTTAATAAGAATAGTCTTTTTTTATTGCATTCCATCAGCACATTAACATATCAGCACATTAGCACATTATTTCTTCCATGATTTATACTTGTCCGTGATCCAGTAGATCAGGTCTTCCGTATGCATCATGCGCATGGTATTATAATCCGGGTAGTTTTCATGCATAAAAAGCTGAAGGGAATCGCCCTTTAGGCCGGTTACACGGGCTACCAGCAACGGCGTATAACGGGAGTCTATGTACCTTTCCTGCTCTGCTTTTTCAAAGTTCTTCTTAAACTGACGCTTCTGTTTTTCTTTGCGGGAGAACCGGGTAATGGGGCTGAATGTTAACCCAAAACCCTGGGGCGTATTATCCCCGGCCAGGTGCAGATCTTTCCTGTCCAGCATAAATCCATATTGCTGCCGGCGGGTAATAGAGTCTAACTGATAAGGGGTATACTGGGCAGTTACCTCCACACCGGGCAACATTTTATTCTGCACTTCCAGCTGCACATTGCGGGTTTCCGTACCGGTGGACTGTTCTACAATGATGGTATCTGACTGGTAACCTATAAAAGTAAAGATCAGCTGATCACGCTGGCTGGCTGTAACCCTGTAAAAGCCGCCCTGGTCAGAATACGCCCTTTTACCAGTGGTCTTATTGATAATGGATGCATAGGGCAGCACCAGGTTATTATCCTTATCTGAGATCTGGCCGGTAACCGTAACCTGTGCCTGTACTTGTTGCCCCAGCAACAACATTCCTCCTAGCAATAGTGCGCTAATGTATTTCATATGATTGGGTTGCTTTATACATATACTACCGGTATATGAATCTCAAACAAAGTAATTTATAAGTTGTTAAAGAAACGAAAAAATCCTCCTGAATCAGGAGGATTTTTTTTATACGGGGACGTTAATTTTTCCATTTATCCTGCAGAGCGCAGCATGTCAATCACTTCTTCCCGGCTCTTGCCCAGTTTCTGCTGCAATTTACCTATCAGGCGGTCTTCCTGCCCTTCTTCATACAGTAGATCATCATCTGTAAGATCTGCATACTGTTGTTTCAGCTTGCCTTTAAGCTCATTCCATGTCCCTTTGATCTGTAACTTATCCATAACTTTCTTTTTTATGGTGAACAATAGGTTATACAGGAATGAAAATCCAAAGACTATGCCAGCCGGACATGTATCCTGGTATTGAAAGTTTTGGCATGGCCCGGCGCCAGCTGCTGCAAACCCATGCCATTTACAAATGCACCGGGGGCGGCAGTAAGATTCTCAATAGCAATACTGCGGCGGTGTGGCGGTATATATACCTGTAATACAGGATGGTTTTGATCCGGATAAAAGTCAATAGAGATACCCTTCTTAGGATCGTGCAGCATACAGGAAGGGCCGGACTGGCTGAAATCCAGCCAGAAAGAGTTATCCAGCTCTACACCCTTTAACAGCCGGGGCTGCACAAAATCCTTCATGGGCAGCAGGTCGCCGGTTCCCACCAGTATCTCATTAAACTCCACCTGTTGTACGGCGTCGAACTGCAGTATTAGCTCATCCACCGGCGTACCGGTAGTAAAATAAGGGTGCCAGCCATCCATAATGGGTATAGCTGTGCCTGCATGGTTTACCAGCGTAGTGCTGATCTCCAGTACATGCGCGGCCAACAGCCGGTAACTTACCCGGCAATCGTAGGCAAAGGGGTACCCCGCATCGTGTCCGGTATAAGCGTATTGCAGCTCCAGTACGGCTTCGTGCGCATTAGCCCGCTGGTCCGCTACGGTGAAAACAGCATCATATAATAACCCATGGATAGCATGGCCGGAGGCAGCCAGCCGTTGCAGCTGATAGTCCCGCTGCTGCCATTGGTATTGGCCATGGGGAATGCGGCAGGCAAAAGGGCTCAGTTTTACCCCTTTAAAAGAGGTATTGAGCTGCTGCTGATATTCCTCCAGGCTCTGATAGTTATCTATAAGGTTCAGCGGCTGCCCATCCTGGCGGATGATAAAGGCGTGCAAAGCGGCGCCGCAGGCTGGTAATACCTGCACTTCCGTTTGTGTGACCGTATCCTGTAAAGAAATGATATCGAACCCGTTACGTTGAAAAGATTGTATATTGAATGACATAGCCCGGTTTCAAAATGTAGCCTAATTTACCCAACTTGCTGCATATCTTTATACTATGTCTGAATTAAAACAGGAAGTTTGGTTACGCGGACCGGTGAATGGCATCCCCGCATTGTTGCAACCTGTGGCCCACGCATTGTTGCAGGCGCAGGAAGAGATCCATGCCCTGTTAGCGGATTTCCCCGCATCGCGCCTGTGGGAACGGCCGGCCGGACTCGCCTCCGTAGGTTTTCACCTGCAGCATCTCAGCGGTGTGCTGGACCGCCTGTTCACTTACGCCAATGGGCAAACGCTTAGCGCGCAGCAATTGCAGTACCTGGCGGCGGAAGGCGTTGCGGATGAAAACATTCAAATTACAACGCTCTTAGCTGCATTTGACGTGCAGATAGCCCAGGCCCTTACCCAGCTGAAAGATACAGATCCAGCTGCCTTAACGGATATACGTACCGTAGGCCGCAAACAGGTACCTTCTACTATGCTGGGATTATTATTCCACGCGGCAGAGCACACCATGCGGCATACCGGCCAGCTGCTGGCCACTGTAAGATTTGTGCGTTTATAAGTATACGGCCTCTCCTGGTAATGGCGTAAGGAGCGCCTGGGAAAGATGGTCATCGGCCGCTGTCTGCTTCAGCGCCTGCAGAGGTAAAGCCAAGGGCTCATCTGCAAGGTCAAAGGTGCTGTAATGCATGGGGATAAGATGCTGCGCCTGCAGGTCCCGGAAAGCGCGTATAGCGTCTGCAGGGGATTGATGATGGGGATGCATGAACCATTGCGGCTCAAATGCGCCTATACCCAGTAAAGCATAATCAAATGGGCCAAAGATCCGGGCGGTTAGCTGATAATGACCGTCATAGCCACTATCCCCGCCAAAATAAAAAAGCTGTTGCCCTCTTTTGATCACAAACCCACCCCATAATCTTTCGTTATTGTCAAATGGCCCTCTTTTAGACCAGTGCCGTGTTGGCACAAAATATACGGACAGCGGTTGTGATACATCATTATACTGCTGGTACCAACCGGCCGTACTGACCTGCACATGGCTGTTGAACTTTTTTAACAGCTCATCCATCCGCAAACCTGTAAGGACCTTTACCTGTGGATTATTGGCTATTACCTGCTGAAGACTGCTTTTATCACAATGATCCCGGTGATCGTGGGAGAGCAGGATATAATGGATACCCTTTAACAGGTTTGGATCAATTGGGAAAGCAGTAATGCGTTTAGTCAAAAGGATATTGCCAAACACGGGGTCTGTAAGGAAACAGATCTTATCCAACCGGATAAAAAAAGTACAATGCCCCAACCATACAATACAATTCTTTTCATTTTGCAGCCAGGAGGCATCTGGGCTGATGGGAAGCCTATAGGGGGCGCGTTTGGCTTCCTTAAAAGGGTTGGTCTTGAGCTTCCATTTGAGCACATCCAGCCAGCCGGGCACATAAGGATGCTCCAGGTTCATGAAATGCCCTTTACTATCCACCGGCGTACCCTGCCAGTCCGGTGAGGGTGGCAGCGTTATTAGATCCGGATTACTAGTAAAGGGCATACCTGTTATTATTTAAGTTGAAAGCCATTCAGCCAGCTGGCGTAGATCTCCTGGTACTGGGCCTGCCCGGCATCCGGTTCTACGGTGGCAATACATTCCATGCCTTTAAACGCATCGGCCTGGGAATACAGACCAGCGCCTATGCCTGCTGCACGGGCGGCGCCCTGTGCGCCATCTGTATTGTACAGCTCTATCACTACATTCAGCGTATTGGCAAATACCTGGCGGAATAGTGGGCTAAGGAACATGTTGGCATGACCAGCCCTTACGCGGTGGATATCCATATCCATCTGCGTCATAATATCCACGCCGTAACGGAGGGCAAACACAATGCCTTCCTGCGCGGCACGCAGCAGGTGCTCTTTGCCATGTATGTTAAACTGCAGGTTCCGGATAGAAGCGCCGCTGTCTTCATTGGCCAGTATACGCTCTGCGCCGTTACCAAATGGATAGATGCGGATGCCGCCGGCGCCCGCGGGCGCTTTGGCTGCCAGCTCATTCATCTCATTATAGGGCAGCGAGCCGGTAACGCTCCGTAACCAGCTGTTCAGGATGCCGGTACCGTTCAGGCACATGAGCACCCCGTTACGTATGTCTGTTTCCGTATTGTTTACGTGTACAAAAGTATTTACACGGCTTTGCTCGTCAAAAGCGATCTGGTTGTGCACGGCATATACCACGCCGGAGGTGCCTGCGGTAGTAGCGGCCTCGCCCGGGTTCAGCACATTCAGGGAAAATGCGTTGTTGGGTTGATCACCGGCGCGGTAGGTAACCGGTATACCCGGCGCCAGGCCCAGTAGCCTGGCAGCAGCTTCCGTTACTTTGCCCTGCAGGCCAAAAGTGGGCGCCACATTGGATAAGAGGGCGGCGTCTACCTTATAATAATCAAGCAGGGGCTGAGCGACACCGTTGGCATTGAAGTCCCAGAAAATACCTTCTGAAAGGCCGGAGATAGTAGTGCAAGCCTCGCCGGTGAGCCGCATGGCAATAAAATCACCGGGCAACATTACTTTGTGTATACGGGCATAGATCTCCGGCTCGTTCTCCTGCACCCAGCGCAGTTTAGAGGCGGTAAAATTACCGGGGGAGTTTAACAAATGCTCCAGGCAATACTCCTGGCCCAGCTGTGCAAAGGCCTTGTTGCCTATGTGAACAGCGCGGCTATCACACCAGATGATGGAAGGGCGTAACACGTTCTGGTCTTTATCCACACATACCAACCCGTGCATCTGGTAGGCAATGCCAATACCGGCAACTGCTTTACCATCAAAAGGATGCTGTTGCTGCAGCAGGTGGGTGGCATGCTGCACCTCCTGCCACCAACGTTCAGGGTCCTGCTCTGCCCAGCCGGCCTGCGGCGCCTGCATGGGCATTTCCTGTGCAGGGCTGGTGGCGGTGGCCAGGCATTTACCGCTGTCTACATCCAGCAAAGCGGCTTTTACAGAAGAAGAACCTATATCATATCCTATCAGGAACATTGTAATTGCGTTTGAGGGTAAAAAATATGAGGTATGAATTAAGAATGGTTGTATTCATCTTATTTCATACCTCATCATATGTTATCAGTGTTTATGTTAAACGATTACCAGAACACGGTGTAAAGAGCTGCCAGTATGCCGCACACCAGTACGGCGCCTATAGCAAAACCGCCAGAGGTCTTGAACATGGAACTGTCCACGTCCAGGCCTTTGGGATTGTTCTTGCTCTTGGGATCCAGCAGGGTCATGATCACCATAATGGCAATGATCACTACAAAGATCCAGCCCATACGATCCAGGAAAGGCATTTCCGGCATGGTGAACTTTATCAGGGTAGACAGCGGGATGGACAGCAATGCACCGGCCAGCGCTGCGTTGGAAGTAGTACGCTTCCAGAAAAAGCCCAGGATAAAGATAGCAAACACACCGGGAGAAATAAAGCCGGTATATTCCTGTATGTACTGGAAGCCCTGATCCAGATTGCTCAGCTGCGGCGCTACCAGCACGCCAATGATAACAGCTACGATAATGGCAATACGGCCCACTTTTACCAGCTGCTCTTCTGTAGCGTCTTTCTTGAAATAATGACGATAGATATCCAGTGTAAAGATGGTGCTGATACTATTGGCTTTACCAGCCAGGGAGGCCACAATTGCTGCTGTTAACGCGGCAAAGGAAAGGCCTTTCAGACCTACGGGCAAAAGGTTCAGCAGTACGGGATAAGCATGGTCCGGTTTCACGGTGCCGGCAGCGTCTACCATCTCAGACTGGAAAACGCCATTCTTATACAGCACGTAAGCAGCAATACCCGGTAACACTACGATGATAGGCATCATCAGCTTCAGGAAAGCCGCAAACAGGATACCGCCGCGGGCTGTCTTCAGATCTGCGCCCAGCGCACGTTGTGTAATGTATTGGTTACATCCCCAGTAGTTCAGGTTCACGATCCACATACCACCTATCAATACAGTTAAACCTGGCAGATCATTATAGTGAGGATTGGATTTATCAAAGATCATATGGAAATGCTCCGGCGCCATTTTACGCAACAGGCCAACGCCTTCCCACAAACCATCGCTACCAAAGTTTTTGGCCACCAGGTTCAGGGCCAGGTAGGTAGTGGCCAAACCGCCCAGGATCAGGAAGAACACCTGGATCACATCCGTATAACCGATCACCTTCATACCACCCAGGGTAATGAACACCGCAAAAATGGCCAGCCCCAGTACGCAGGTAGTAAAGCTGAAACCCGAAATGGTTTGCACCGCCAGCGCGCCCAGGTAAAGTATAGAAGTAAGATTCACAAAAATGTAGAGCAAGAGCCAGAACACCGCCATTACCGTACTTACCCGGTTATCATACCGCTGGGAAAGGAATTGCGGCATGGTAAAGATCTTATTCTTCAGGTACACCGGTATAAAGAAGATGGCTACGATCACCAGGGTAGCAGCCGCCATCCACTCATAGGTGGAAATAGCCAAACCCATAGCAAAACCGGAACCGGACATACCAATGAACTGTTCTGCAGAAATGTTAGAGGCGATCAGTGATGCACCAATGGCCCACCAGGTAAGAGAGCCCTCTGCCAGGAAAAAGTCTTTTGTATCAGTTGTGGCCTTTCTCTTCTTTCTATAGATATAATATCCATATCCGGCTACGATTAAAAAATACACCATGAACACGGCGTAATCCAGGAACTGTAAACTCTTTTGCATAACTAGTTTAACGTGGTAATAGAATAATCAAACTTATCCGTTACCGGGTTGGTGATTTGTAAAAAGCGGATGAATATAGGAAAGTATTTTGGAAAGGAAAAATTGGAAAAAACAAGCTGTTAGCTATTAGCCGTTAGCTGTTAACCGTTTACATTGGTTAACTATCCCCCGGAAAAGCGCTAAAAGCTAACAGCTGGCTACTAACAGCTCCGCTAGCTCCTGCCCTACTGCGCTGCCTATAGCTACGCCCATACCGCCCATGCGCACGCCCAGGAATATATGTTTCGTATAAGGCTGCAGCAGCGGCTGTTTGCTGTTCCCAAACGCCATGATACCGGCCCACCGGTCCGCTATGGTAAAGGCGTGGCCCGGCAGGATCACCGTCCGCAGCTTTTCTTCCAGCTCCTGTTGTATACGGGTGGTGAGGGCAAAGGTGGTGGTGGCCTCGCCGGCAAAGTCCAGGTTACGGCCGCCTCCGAATAATACGCGGCCATCCAGTTCCCGGAAATAAAAATAGCCTTCATCCATATGGAAGATGCCTTTAAAAGGCAGGCCGGGAATGGGATCCGTGATCAGCACCTGTCCGCGGCCGGGTTGCAGGTCCAGCTCCGGCAGCAGCGCCCGGGTAAAGGCATTGGTGCAGATGGCCAGCCGGCTGCACTGGAATACGATCTCTTCCTGCGGCGAGAACTGTTGGGTAATTACCTGTACGCCTGCGCCGTTTTCTTCCATACGTACGGCGGTACAACCGGTCTTTATCTCTACCTGCTTTTCCAGCGCCAGGTCTATCAGGGCGCGCATCATCCGGCCGGTATGCAGTTCGCCTTCATAATTATTGCGCACTAACGCGCGGGAATATTGTGTATTGAAACCAAAAGGGGGTATCTGTTCATTGGCCAGGGTAAAGGCCTCGCCGCCCAGCACGGGCTGCAATAACTGGTTAACGGCATGTAGCTGCTCCAGGGCCGGCAGCTCCCGTTCGCTAAGCAATTCATAGCTGCCTTGTTCTTTATAACCGATATGCGTATCGCCCAGGCGCTGCCGCAACAGCTGCAGGCCCTGCCGGCGTTTAGCCACCAGGGCGGTTACGGCGGCCGGCGGCAGTGATTGCAGATCTGCCAGGATCTCTGTAAGGCTGCCAATACAGGCAAAGCCTGCATTCTTTGTACTGGCGCCTGTGGGCAATAAAGCTCTTTCCAACACCAGTACCCGGGCCTGCGGTTGCAACGCTTTAATGCTGATAGCGGTAGACAGGCCTACGATACCGCTACCCAGCACAATATGATCATATTGAAGCAGGCTTTGTTTTTCCCAGTAGCTTAGCATAATGGTGGCAATTTACGGTATCAACACCACTTTGCCCTGTACATGATGCCCTTCCACCAACTGGTGGGCCTTGCTTACTTCGCGCAGCGGAAAACTGGCGTCTACCTTTATCTTCAGCTTACCGGCCTCCATCAGGGAGGCGATCTGCTCCATACGGTCGCCGGCAGGGCGAACACTCATCCATATCACCCGGATGCCTTTTTCCCTTGCCTTGCCGACAATCGCCGGGTCGTCTTTATACATAGAAGGTAGTGATACCAGCACGCCGCCGGGTTTGATCACATCCAGGGAGCGCAGGGTAGTTTCGCCACCCATACCGTCCAGCACAACATCCACCGGCTCCAGGATCTCCGATTCAAAACGCTGTTCCCGGTAATCAATACACTGGCTGGCGCCCAGCTCCTGCAGATAGGGATGATTTTTGGCAGAGGCGGTGCCTATCACAACAGCGCCCGCATTCCGGGCCAGCTGTACCGCAATATGACCTACGCCGCCAGTAGCGGCATGGATGAGGATCCGTTGTTTGGCTCTTAGCTGCGCATGGTCAAACAGCGCCTCCCAGGCGGTAAGCGCTGCCAGCGGCGTAGCGCCGGCCACCTCGTCTGTTATATTATCGGGCACCAGGGTAAACTCCTGCTCCTGTACTACGGCAAACTGGGCATAAGCATTGGCCGGGTTGGGGAAATTGCTCATGCCAAAGATCCGGTCTCCCGGTTTAAACTTATGTGCGCCTTGTCCCGCATCCACTATCTGGCCGGCTATATCCCAGCCCAGTATAGCAGGCAGGGTAAACAGCGAGGCCTGCCCTTTACCGCTGCGGGTCTTATAGTCCACGGGGTTCAACCCGGCGGCCTTTACCCTTACGAGTAACTGTCCGGCGGCAGGTTTGGGCATTGGAATTTCTGTTATCTGAAATGCGGTAGCATCTCCAAACTGTGGTAATGTAGCTGCTTGCATGGTAAGATCCTTTTAATGGTTTGCGCAATTATGCTGCCATTTAAAAACAGCGTGTTATACAAATCTATGGGAGCAGGGTATAAAAACCAATATGATATACGTGATTTACCCTAAAAAAGATGCCCTGTTGCCAAAAGACAACAGGGCAGTATGTAAGAATTTATATGCGGCGCCTGTCTATACCAGGTAACCAAACAGGTTATCATCCGTATTCAGCGGGGTATAATGCAGGCGGTTTTGTTCAAAATTGGCTACCAGCGTATCATAATCCTCCCGGTTCTTGAGCTCTATGCCTACCAGCGCCGGGCCGGTTTCCTTATTGTGTTTCTGGATATATTCAAAGCGGGTAATATCATCGTTGGGGCCCAGCATGGCCAGGAAATCCTTTAGCGCGCCGGGGCGTTGTGCAAACCGTACAATAAAATAGTGTTTAAGGCCCTCGTATAACAGGGAACGTTCCTTGATCTCCTGCATACGGTCTATATCGTTATTGCTGCCGCTTACGATACATACCACGCGCTTGCCCCTGATCTGCTCCCTGAAATCGTCCAGGGCGGCCATAGACAATGCGCCGGCGGGTTCTACTACGATAGCGTCTTCATTGTACAGCTGCAATATGGTGGAGCATACCTTGCCTTCCGGCACCAGGTGCATTTTGTTTAATACCTCCTTACAAATATCGAAGGTAAGCTGCCCTACCCTTTTTACGGCAGCGCCGTCCACAAAACGGTCTATCTCTGCCAGCGTAACAGGGGCGCCGTTTTCCAGCGCGCGCAGCATAGAAGGCGCGCCTTCCGGCTCTACGCCAATAATGGTGGTTTGGGGACTATATGTTTTAAAATAAGTGCCGGTACCGGCCAGCAAACCGCCGCCGCCTACGGGCACAAACAGGAAATCAACCTGTGGCTGATCTTCCAGTATCTCTACGGCTACGGTACCCTGTCCTTCAATGATCTTCACATCATCAAAAGGCGGGATAAACATCATGCCGTGTTGTTTGGTAAAAGCCTGCGCTTCCTGGGCACAGTCGTCGAATGTATCGCCTATCAGCTGTATACTGATGTTTTCGCCGCCAAACATCCTTACCTGGGTTACTTTCTGCTTGGGGGTGATAATAGGCATGAACACCACGCCCCGGATACCCAGCTTGCGGCAGGCATAGGCAAAACCCTGTGCATGGTTGCCGGCGCTGGCGCAGGTAACGCCGTTCTTTAACTGATCCTGGTGCAGGCTGCTGATGAGGTTATAAGCGCCCCGCAGTTTATAGGAGCGCACGATCTGCATATCTTCCCGTTTCAGGTATACCTGGCAATCGTAGCGCCGGGAGAGGGTGGCGCTGTAGGTGAGCGGAGTTCTGTTCACCACTGTTTTCAACTTCACGGCGGCCTCTTGTATGTGTTGTGTTGTAACCCTGGCCGCTAATATTGCTGTCATAATGATTGGCTTAAAAAATTACGGATCATCCATTACGAATCTTACTTCATAACAGATGATCCGTAACTATAAATTATGCGTTATTGGGGCGCAGCTTACGCACAGCGGCGCCTGCCTGCCACATTTCGCTTTCGCGCAGTTCTTTCAGCTCTTCGTTCAGCTTCTCGCGGTAATCCGCCTGGCTGTTGGAGGCAATGGAACGCTCTGCTTCTTTACCGGCTGCTACGCTGGCATACAGCTCTTCAAATACGGGCTGTGTAGCGGCTTTGAACTTCTTCCACCAATCCAGCGCACCGCGTTGGGCAGTAGTAGAGCAATTAGCATACATCCAGTCCATACCATTCTCTGCTACCAGCGGCATCAGGGATTGGGTCAGCTCTTCTACGGTTTCGTTGAAGGCTTCTGAAGGAGAGTGGCCATTTTTACGCAGCACTTCGTACTGGGCAGCAAAGATACCCTGGATACAACCCATTAAGGTACCACGCTCGCCGGTCAGATCGCTGAATACTTCTTTCTTGAAATCTGTCTGGAACAGGTAGCCGGAACCTACGCCAATACCCAGTGCAACTACACGATCACGGGCTTTGCCGGTAGCGTCCTGGAAGATGGCGAAGCTGGAGTTCAGACCCTGACCTGCCAGGAACAACCTGCGCAGGGAAGTACCGGAACCTTTAGGCGCCACCAGGATCACGTCTACATCAGCCGGCGGTATAATACCTGTCTGCTCTTTGTAGGTGATGCCAAAACCATGGGAAAAATACAATGCCTTACCAGGGGTAAGATGTTGCTTTAAAGTAGGCCACAGCGTGATCTGACCAGCATCAGACAGCAGGAACTGGATGATGGTGCCTTTCTGTGCGGCTTCTTCGATCTCGAACAGGGTCTGGCCCGGTACCCAGCCATCAGCAATGGCTTTGTCCCATGTTTTAGAGCCTTTACGCTGACCGATAATTACATTAAAGCCATTGTCTTTCAGGTTCAATGCCTGGCCGGGGCCTTGTACGCCGTAACCAATAATTGCAATTGTTTCGTTCTTCAGCACTTCTCTCGCCTTTTCCATGGGGAATTCTTCTCTGGTTACTACGTCTTCCAGTACCCCGCCAAAATTGATGGTTGCCATGTTTTGTAAGTGGTTTAATTAGTTTTAGTTGTCATTAAGGAAAATACCAGCCTTTAGTATCTAGCTAATGGCTAACAGCTTTAAAGTTATCTGCTTCTTTACTGGCCAGCGCTTTCAGGTGATCATGGAAACGGCGGCTCCATTTTACAATGGCTACGCGGCCGCTCTTGGAATACTCGATAAGCCCATATGGTTCCAGCTTTTTCAGCATATCTATGAGCTCCTGCTGGTGCCCTGTTTTTTCTATTACAAAATAATCTGCCGTGATGGTCAGGATGCGCGCATTATTATCCCTGATCAGCTGCTCAATGTTGCCATTCTGCAGCGAGGTAGTGGAGATCTTATACAATGCCAGCTCCTGGTATACCACTTCATCGTCTTCGTGTACAAAAGCGCGGTGGATCTCTATCAGCTTCTCTATCTGCCCTACTACCTTATCCAGCTTCTCCCGGTCGGATAATACGGTGATGATGAATTTGTATACGCCGGGTATTTCCGTTTCAGCCGTTGTAAGGCTGGTGATGTTGATGCCGCGGCGGGTAAAGATAACGGTGATACGGTTGGTGATACCGATCCGGTCTTCCGTGTATACCGTTACTGTATATTCTTTTTGCATAATTGTTACGGTTGATTGATTGACCAATTGCCTTGCTGTTCCAACTCCTACTCCAGCCGGATATTAGCGATGGGCGCGCCGGCCGGTACCATGGGAAATACGTTGTCTTCTCTTTCTACCACTACTTCCAGCAGGTAAGCGCCTTTGTGCGCCAGCATTTCATCAACAGCGGCGTCAATCTCCGCACGGTCTGTTACCTTCCTGCCCGGTACATAAAAGCCTTTGGCGATCTGTACAAAATCAGGGTTGATCATCTCCGTAGAAGAATAGCGTTTATCAAAGAACAGCTGCTGCCACTGGCGTACCATCCCCAGGAAGTTATTGTTCAGGATCACGATCTTTACGCCTATCTCTGACTGGTAGATGGTGCCCAGCTCCTGTAAGGTCATCTGGAAACAACCGTCGCCAATGATGGCCACCACTTCTTTTTCCGGAACGCCTACTTTGGCGCCCATAGCGGCGGGCAGGGCAAAGCCCATGGTGCCCATACCACCGGAGGTGATGTTGGTGTTAGGATCCTGGAAACGGTAGTAGCGGGAAGCCACCATCTGGTGCTGGCCCACATCTGTTACCAGTACGGCATGACCGCCTGTTTTTTCAGATATGCGGCGTATCACTTCGGCCATCTTTAATCCGCCTTCCTGCGGATAAAGTTCTGCCTGTGTTACTTTCTCCTTTTCCAGCTGATCAGCTACGCGGAATGATTGTAACCATTCATCATGCCGCTGCGGCTGGATCTGGGGGATCAATGCCTGCAGGGCCGCTTTCGCATCTGCATGCACTGCCACATCAGCCTTTATGATCTTGTTGATCTCTGCTGCGTCAATTTCTATATGGATCACTTTCGCCTGGCGTGCATAGGTATTTACATCACCGGTGATACGGTCATCAAAGCGCATACCTACTGCGATCAATACATCGCACTCATTGGTATTGATATTGGTGCCGTAGTTACCGTGCATACCCAGGTAACCCACATACAACGGATGATCTACCGATACGGCGGAAAGCCCCAGTAAAGTAGATGCGATGGGGATCTGCGCTTTTTCAGCAAAAGCGATCAGTTCCTTTTCTGCATTGGCAATTAACACGCCATGACCGCACAGGATATATGGGCGTTTGGCGCTGTTAATCAACGCTGCAGCAGCTTCCACGGCATCCGCCTGTACTTCCGGTACGGGTTGATAGCTGCGGATGTAATCGCATTTTTTATAGTTGAAATCTGCTTTTGCTACCTGTGCATTTTTGGTGATATCTACCAGTACCGGGCCGGGACGGCCGTTACGGGCAATATAGAAAGCTTTGGCAATAGCGCCGGGAATATCTTCCGGGCGTGTTACCTGTATATTCCATTTGGTGATAGGCATGGTAATGCCTATTACATCTGTTTCCTGGAAAGCATCTGTACCCAGTAATGCAGCAGCTACCTGGCCGGTAATGCAGACCATAGGCGTAGAGTCCATATGCGCATCTGCCAGACCGGTGACCAGGTTAGTGGCGCCGGGGCCGGAAGTGGCAAAGACCACACCCACCTTGCCGGACGTACGGGCGTATCCCTGCGCAGCATGGGTAGCGCCCTGTTCGTGCCGGACCAGTATATGATGTACCTGGTCCTGGAAATCATACAGCGCATCATAAATAGGCATGATGGCTCCTCCAGGATAACCGAAAATTGTCTCCACCCCTTCTGCAATAAGGGAGCGGATCACCGCTTCAGCACCAGTAACATTCAGTGCAGGCGCAGCAGCGGCTACCCGTTTATCGGCGGGCTCAGTCTTCATCGGTAACACATCCTTCTGTTGCATTTTTTACAAGTTTTGCGTATTTAAACAATATACCGTTAGACACCTTCAGAGCGGGCTGTTTCCACTGGGCCCGGCGGGCAGCCAGCTCCTCATCACTTACCTCTACATGGATCTTATTGTTCACGGCATCTATTTCTATTATGTCATTATCTTTTACCAGGGCGATGGTACCGCCTTCAAAGGCTTCGGGCGTAATATGCCCTACTACGAAGCCGTGGGTGCCGCCAGAGAAGCGGCCATCCGTAATAAGCGCTACGTTCTTACCCAAACCGGTGCCCATAATGGCGGAGGTGGGTTTCAGCATTTCCGGCATACCGGGCGCGCCCTTGGGGCCTACGTGGCGTATCACCACTACATCGCCGGATTGTACGCGGCCGCTCTGGATCCCGGCTATCAGCTCAAACTCGCCATCAAACACACGGGCCGGGCCACGGAAACGCTCGCCTTCCTTACCAGTGATCTTGGCTACAGAGCCTTGTTCTGCCAGGTTACCGTATAACATCTGGATATGACCGTTCTTTTTAAGCGGGTTTTCCAGCGGGAAGATGATATGCTGTTTTTCGAAGTCTATATCCGGTACAGATTCCAGGTTCTCTGCCAGGGTCTTACCGGTAACGGTCATACAATGGCCGTGCAGGCGTCCCTGTTTTAACAGGTATTTCATTACCATGGGAACACCGCCTACATTGTGCAGGTCTTCCATCATGTATTTACCACTGGGTTTCAGATCGGCTATCAGCGGCGTTTTATCGCTGATGCGCTGAAAATCCTGCAGGGTCACTTTAAGACCTACGGAACGGGCTATGGCGATGAGGTGCAGTACAGCATTGGTGCTGCCGCCCAGCGCAATGATCACCGTAATGGCATTTTCAAATGCCTCTAAGGTCATAATATCGCGGGGTTTGATATCTTTTTCCAGCAGCAGGCGTATATACTTACCCGCAGCCAGGCACTCTTCATGTTTTTCCTTGCTCAGGGCCGGGTTAGAGGAGCTGTAGGGCAGGCTCATACCCAGGGCTTCTGCCGCGCTGGACATGGTATTGGCGGTATACATACCGCCACAGGCGCCGGCGCCGGGGCAGGAATGCTGTACGATGCCTTTAAAATCTGCTTCATCCAGCTGGCCGGCTATTTTCTGGCCCAGGGCCTCAAATGCGGAGATGATGTTCAGGTCCTGGCCTTTGTATTTACCTGGGGCAATAGTGCCGCCGTACACCATAATGGCCGGACGGTTCAAACGGCCCATGGCCATCAGGGAACCGGGCATATTCTTATCACAGCCGGGCACGGTGATGAGGGCATCATAATACTGGGCCCCGCATACGGTTTCAATGGAATCTGCGATCAGATCGCGGCTTACCAGGGAGTAGCGCATGCCTTCCGTACCGTTGCTGATGCCATCGCTAACGCCAATGGTATGAAAGGTAAGCCCTACCAGGTCCTGCGCCCATACGCCCTGCTTTACTTCTTTAGCCAGATCGTTCAGGTGCATATTACAGGTATTACCGTCATAGCCCATGCTCACAATACCTACCTGCGCTTTTTTCAGGTCTTCTTCTGTTAAGCCTATCCCGTACAGCATGGCTTGTGCGGCCGGTTGGGTAGGGTCTTGTGTGATCGTTTTACTGTATTTGTTCAGTTCCATTGCCGATTGAATTATGCCGGTGAATTACCAGGTTCCTGTTTTTTGAGAAAAAAAGTTCCCTCTATCCCGCCACCAGGCAGGACTTTATGAGGCTACAAAATAGTCAGTAATAGTGGGAAGCGCCAAACCAACAATTAACGGATACACGGTTTTCAAATCCGTGCTTTTATGGCTCAAACCCTTTACTGCACTGCAAATCGTAAGGTCGAAATTCCGGATTCCAAAGAAATCCCGGAGTGCGGAATCCGTGAATTCCGCACTCCGTTATGATGGGTTTAAGCCACTTTTGCTTCGCGCTTGAATTCTTTTTCCAGCACTTTGGCTTTGTAGGCCTGTTGTAATAATTTGCCCAGGGATTCGGTCCAGGGTTTGGGGAAGGTTTGACCGTCCAGGGAGTCCCAGCCAATCACTTCAGCAGCAGTACCGCAATAGAATACGCTTTCTGCCTGTTTCAGCTCTTCAATAGTGAATAACTTCTCTTCCAGGGGAATACCCAGCTCGCGGGCCAGTTCGATCACGGTAGCGCGGGTAATACCTGGCAGGATGTTGCCGGGAGGAGGGGTGAACAATTTGCCGTTCTTTTCAAAGAAGATGTTGGCGCCGGGGCCTTCTGCTACATTACCGTTAATGTCCAGCAGCAGCGCTTCGTCATAACCATTCTGTTTTGCTTCCTGCGAAGCCAGGATGGAGTTTACGTACAATCCGGACGATTTGGATTCGATCTGGAACGCCTTCGGATTAGGACGCTGGTAAGAAGAGGTCATTACGCGCAGCAGCTTTTCGCCCAGGTACGCGCCCCACTCCCATGCACAGATCAGCAGATGTGACTCGCTGGCGGCTTTCAGGGTCATGTTGGGCGGACATATCATCAGCGGACGGATGTACGCCTCTTCCATGTTATTCAGCTCCAGCACCTTGTAACAAGCGGCTACCAGCTCTTCATTGTTGTAGTTGTAAGGGATGTGTATCAGCTCGCAGGAACGCTTGAACCGGTCGAAGTGCTCCATAGCCTTGAAAATTTTCACTTCGCCCTTTTCTGTTTTGTAGGCGCGGATGCCTTCAAAAACAGCATAACCATAATGCAGGGATTGACCATACAAATCTATTTTAGCCTCTGTGGCTTTCAGGTACTCACCGTCAAAGTAAAGAATGGTGTTCTCGTTGTAGTAGCTGTACATATGATTTAGAAATTATAAGCTTATTTAATGTTGTTTGACCGTTTACGATTTAGATGGATTACTGCTCAAAAAAAAAGCCTTCCTCTTTGCGGAGGAAGGCGATTATATCTTAGTTGTGATTTTACACGTCGACCTATCCTCCATATTGGTGGCTTATAATGACAACGACGATCACGACCAGCGTTATGGCCCAGTTGAGCTGCGGTACGATGTGATTGAGTTTATTGTTGTCTTTATTTACCCACATTGGAGGTGTGTATTTTTTAACTGTGACTACAAATGTATTAGAGTATGCACGAAAAAGCAATAAACTTTTAAAATTTTGATATTTCGCAAACAGGTTGTCATTTTTTGAAGATATTTAAAAATTTAACTCCCAACTTAGAAATTATCAACCAAAATAAAAAGATTATTATATATCATTCCTTGCTTTTCCAAGACATTTGCTGATAATGCCCCGTAAAACAGGTTCTTTTTCCTGCAAACGCTCTAATAACGTGAGCTGATTCTTAGCCCGGTTGTAGTTATGATCCGGGTATTTAATGGGATAGTAAATATCCCCGTTCAGGAAGTCTGTAAGAAAACGGATACCCTGCATATAGATCATGAACTGGCCGGCAAAGAACAGCTGCTCCCGCTCTATCTTCGTAAGCGAAGGCCCTATCTCAGACAGGTAACCATCCATCAATGCCTCATAATAGTCCTCACGGATAACGATGCGGTCACAATCCTGCTCCTCTTCAGATACAGGGCACACGTAAGTGCGCACCATATCGCCCAGGTCAGAGATGATCTTGCCCGGCATCAGCGTATCCAGATCGCATACGCAAAGCCCTTTATAGGTACCTTGCTGCAGCAGTACATTATTGATCTTGGTATCATGGTGCATGAGACGGTCGCGGAAATGCGGATCCGTTTTCAGGCGCTCATAAGTGACCGCAATGTTTGAATAGCGCAGGAATGCCTCTGTAAGCGCTTCTGCCTGGCGGCGGCGTTCTTCCCCGGCATGCCGGATGGCTTCCTGGAAGGCGGCATACCGCAGCGTAAGGTTATGGAAATTGGGAATACTGGCCCCAAAATGCTGCAGGTCTATCCCATCCAGCAGGCGCGCCAGGCGCCCAAACTGTTGGGCCGCTTCGTAGGCCTGCGCCGGTACATCTGCCTGGTCTACGGTCACAGAACCGGCTATAAAGGGGATCATACGCCAGTACTCATCTTCCAGCACAAACAGGTCCTCCCCTTCTACGGTGGGCACGGGCGTGATGAACAGGTAACCCGGGTGGTGTTTAGCCAGGTAATCCGCCGCCATACGCTGGTTGCGGGCTATAATTTCCGGCTCCCGGAACACGGCGGCATTAATACGCTGTAACACAAAACGGCTACCATCTTCCTTTTCTACCAGGAAGGTATTGTTGATATGACCACTGCCAAACTTTTTGATACCGGTGCCAGGGGCATCGATATCAAAAGCTTGCAGTATAAACGCATGTGGTCTTATTTCCATAAATTATCAGGATATTCTCCGGCGGCTACCAGGGCAGAAAGGCTGGCCTGTACGCCCGGCGCATCTTCCTTATAGGTAACGCCAAACCATTGGGAACTGGTAGGTATTACATTCACCACGCCCTTTGTCTTGATAAAATGATCTACCACGATAGGGATGAAGAATTCCGCCTTAGGATTGCTCAGGTTCTTTTCCAGGAACTCGCTGAACTGCTCTTCGCTAAAGTCGAATACGGAAGGATGGAAGCCCCAGAAGTTCATGGATACCGGGGTATCAGGCGTGAGCGGGTGTTTGGAGCCATCAGCGTCTTCATACACGATCTCGCCGCCATCTTTATAGATCTTGGTCCTTTCGTTGATGGCAGCCAGGTTACCATTAGCATCTGCAGCGCATACGCCACGGGAAACGGAACCATGCTCGCTGATAGTTTTGCCCAGCTCATAGCCTATTACGGCATACACGTCTGGTTTGCAACGGTTATTGAGGAAATCGGCCGCTTTCTCGAAAGCATCCCGGCCGTAGAAGTCATCTGCATTAATTACGGCAAAAGGCTCGTTAATAGCGTTCTTGGCGCATAATACCGCGTGGGCGGTGCCCCAGGGCTTGGAACGTTCAGCAGGTACCGGGTACTTGCCGGTAAAGGCGTCCATCTCCTGGTAAACATAATCTGTAGCTGCCCGGCCTTTCAGCTTGGGCTCAAAGATCTCTTTAAACTCCTTTTCAAAATCCTTACGGATAATGAACACGATCTTACCGAAACCAGCGCGTATGGCATCGAAAATAGAGTAATCCACGATCGTTTCGCCACTGGGACCAAACTGCTGTATCTGCTTTAAGCTACCATAACGGCTTGCCATTCCTGCGGCCAGGATCAATAACGTTGGTTTCATTTTCTACTGATTAGTTTTTAATTTTCAAATATTTAACCATAAATATCAGCGTTAAATTTAATCATTAAAAGTATTTTCACACGCACTTTTTCAAGGGATGTGGGGAAAAAGCCAGGGGCAGCACGAGGTAGAGAGGCCCGCAAAGGCAGTGGGTATAAATGCGTTGCGCCGCGTAATATGTATAACATCCACGTTACTTATTAAAGCAGCTTAAAGGCTGCCGGAACCAGAAAAACATAACCACGACTATAAACATGAGAAAATTTTTAGTGTCATCCTGGGCGTTGCTGTTATGCATTACCGCCTGGGCCCAGCAACCGTCAACGGCTATCCGTATCATCCCGCAGCCTAAGTCTGTACAGGTACTGCCCGGCAGTTTCACCGCCGGCAACAATACGCTGGTTATCTATGGAGACGATGAATCCAAAAAGGTGGCAGACTTGCTGGTTAGCTTCCTGAAGGATAAACAGGGGGTTAGCTTATCCGCCCACAAGGCCAGCACCGTGGTTTCCAACGGGCAAATTATCATTGTAAATGATAAAAAACAGCCGGCAGAAGGCTATAGCCTCTGGATCACTGATAAGATGGTCCAGATCCGCGGTAACGGCGCCGGCATGTTCTATGGCCTGCAAACCCTGGAACAGCTCATCAGTGCCCAGGGCAGCAGCGGGCTTACCGTACCCGCCGTACGTATTACAGACGCGCCCCGTTTTGCCTACCGTGGCCTGATGCTGGATTGCGGCCGCCATTTCTTCCCCGTGTCTTATGTAAAACAGTACATAGACGTAATGGCGCAGTACAAGTTCAATACCTTCCACTGGCACTTAACAGATGACCAGGGCTGGCATATAGAGATCAAGAAATACCCGCGCCTGCAGGAGCTTTCCTCCACCCGTAAAGAAACGGTGGTAGGCCATGCAGCCCGCAGCAATACTTATGACGGCATACCGCATGGCGGCACCTATACGCAGGATGAGATCCGCGAGGTGGTGAAATACGCAGCAGACCGCCATATCACCATTATCCCGGAAATCGAAATGCCCGGCCACTCAGAGGCCGTACTGGCAGCCTATCCCAACCTGGGATGCACCGGCGGCCCCTATCATGTGGCTACCAAATGGGGCGTGGATAAAGAAGTGTACTGCGCGGGCAATGACTCCGTATATACTTTTCTCCAGGATGTGCTCACAGAGGTAATAGACCTGTTTCCCGGCCAGTACATCCACATTGGCGGCGACGAATGCCCCAAGGACCGCTGGAAAGAATGCCCCAAATGCCAACGCCGCATTAAGGAACTGGGCCTCAAGGATGAACATGCCCTGCAAAGCTATTTTATACAGCGCATGGAAAAGTTCCTGAACAGCAAAGGACGCCGTATCATAGGCTGGGACGAGATCCTGGAAGGCGGTCTGGCGCCCAATGCCACCGTTATGAGCTGGCGTGGCGAAGCAGGCGGTATTGCCGCGGCCAAAGAGCACCACGATGTGATCATGACGCCCAACACCTATCTGTACCTGGATTATTACCAGGGCAACCCGGTAAGCGAACCACTGACCATTGGCGGTTACCTGCCCCTGCAGGCCGTATATAACTATGAGCCACTGCCCCCCACCCTGGACGCCAAAGAGCAATCCTATATCAAAGGCGTGCAGGCGAACATCTGGACAGAGTACATGCCTACTGCCCAGGTGGTGGACTATATGACCTGGCCCCGCGCCCTGGCCGTATCAGAGATCACCTGGTCACCGGCTAGCGCCAAGGATTACCCCGGTTTCCTGGAACGCCTGCCCGCCCAGCTGGCCCGTATGGACAAAGCCCATATTCCCTTCCGCATACCGGAGCCCGCCGGCCTGGAAAATAATGTGACCACCGCCAACCATACCACCGTTACCCTGCGCCCCATGGTAGATGGCGCAGCGATCTACTATACAACGGATGGCAGCGAGCCTACCGCCAGCAGCAGCCGTTATACGGAGCCTATTAACCTGGCCCTGCACAAAGAGCCTACCGTGCTTAAGTGCATAGTGGTAACGCCCTCCGGCCGTAAAAGCGCCGTATACAGCGCTACCTACCTGCGCCGGGATTATGTGGCGGCTGCCAACGTAAATCCTGCCAACAAAGGGGCCCGCTTTAACGCTTATTTCCATGCCTTTAAAAATGCCAGGCAGATAAAAGGTCAGGCAGACAGCAGCGGCGTACAACCAGCATTCGATATCCGCCCTTTCCTGTCTAAGAACGCTTTTAGCGTAGCCTACGAAGGATACCTGAAGGCAGATACAGAAGGTATTTACGAATTCAACCTCAAATGCGACGATGGCGCCGTACTGTACATAGACGATGAAGTGGTAATAGACAATGACGGCGAACATGCGCCCATGGAGAAAACGGGCATCCTGCCCCTCCGCCCGGGCTTCCATAAGGTGAAGCTGCAGTATTTTAACGCCGGAGGCGCTGGTGAACTGGGTGTAACCGTACGCACAAAAGGCGCTAACATTAACCTGCGCAATGCGCTGTTTAACTAGCTGTTAGCTTTTAGCAGTTAGCTATTAGCCATTGTATAGTATCTTGCAGGCCTTTACAGCTTTTGATACAGATACAATCCATACAACCAGCATGGCTGCCTCCAGGTCAGGAGGCAGCCATGCTGCGTTTAGACCTGCTGCATCCGGAAGTATCCGGCAACAAATGGTTTAAGTTGCAATACAACCTGGAAGCGGCCCGGTCAGCGGGTAAAACCCGCATCGTTACTTTTGGCGGCGCCTTCTCCAACCATATAGCCGCCACCGCCGCTGCCTGCCACATGGCCGGCCTGCAAAGCACTGGCATTATCCGCGGCGAGGCCGCCCCTCAGCTAAGCCATACCCTGCTACAGGCGCAGCAATACGGCATGGAGCTACAATTCATTAGCCGGGAAGCCTACCGCCAAAAGGATACCTACCCCTGGGGCCAACAATTCCCGGAAGGCTACCTGATCCCCGAAGGCGGCCATAATGCCGCCGGCGTACGGGGTTGCGAGGAGATCTTGTCTCAGGCGCCCACCCATCCATACACACATATTATGTGCCCGGTAGGCACAGGCACGACCTTGGCGGGCCTGATTAACAGCGCACTACCCCACCAGCAGGTAATCGGTATTGTAGTACTAAAAGGGGCTGCGTACCTGCAACAGGAAATACCCCAACTGCTGCGCCCGCATATCAGCGTCAACTGGCAATTATACCATGATTTCCATATAGGCGGTTACGCTAAAGCCACGCCCGCTTTGATTACTTTTATGAATGATTTTTATAACCAAACCCGGGTGCCGCTGGATATGATCTATACCGCCAAAATGGTATGGGCCTTCCGCGAACTGGCGGTGCAGCAACACTTTCCGGCCGGCAGCCGCATCCTGCTCCTGCATACCGGCGGCTTACAGGGCAATCTTTCCCTTCCTCCCGGCGTTTTATGCTTTTAAAAAGCTGTTCGCTATATTGGGGGCTAATTGTATTTTTGCCAACTTGATAGAAAATCCCGTTACACCATCATCAGCATCCATCCCGGTAAGGTAGCACCCATCCGGCATATGGATATACAGGTACCGGTAAGGCGGGAGGAACCACTAAAGAGGAACTTGTTTTTGACGTATGAAGCAGATCGCGCGTTTATCTTTTATTGCATTACTATTTTCCATATTCACCCTGTCGGTGAACGCACAGTCGCAGCAGTATACCCCACCGGTACTGCCCGACTTTATGGCCTTAATCAAAACCGGCAAGATCCAGCTGGAATGGTTATCGGGTTTTACCAATGTAAAACAGATCGGCATCCAGCGCTCCCTTGATAGTGTGCTCAACTTCAATACAATAGCGTACGCCTCCTACCCTACCCAAACCCGTAACGTATTCCTGGATAATAAGCCTTTACCCGGCACCAACTACTACCGCCTGTTCATCCTGTTCAACACAGGCCGTTATATGTACAGTAAGGTAGTGCTGGCCGTACCGGACAGCACCATCAGCGCCAGCACCAAATTGCAGGCAGAAGATATCACCAACGGGCCGCCTACCGCAACTGGCAAGTCACCCGAAAAAGCGCCCGAAAAGGTCATATGGCATCCTTCCAACACTATCTATACCACTGTGGACGGCAACGTGAACATCAACCTGCCGGAAGCGCCTAAAAAGAATTATTCCGTTAAGTTCTATGAAGCCACCGGCGCATTCCTCTTTGAGATCGACAAAGTAAAGGAGCCCTTCCTGATACTCGAAAAGGCTATTTTCCTGCATTCCGGATGGTTCAATTTTGAGCTGTTTGAAGATGGAAAGCTAAAGGAGAAGTGGAGCTTTTTTATTCCGCTGAATTATAGGTCGTAGATAAGTCTTAATTTGGGTCTTAGGGTCTTAGCGCCTTATAGTCTTTATAGTCTTACGATGGTAAATACGGTATCCCACATCTGATCCCGCAGCCTCCTGCCTTGCCGGCAGGATTCAAAAACGGGCCTCGGCTGGCGCGGCTCCTACAGCCAGCTTCCTAACCGAAATACCCGCGGCAGGCGCAGCCCGCTTTTTGAAACCTGTCCGGCAGGGGTAACTCCCTGAAATATGAACGATAGGAATACCAGATTAACAAGGATAAAAGAAAGTTGAACGCTTTTACCCCCAGTGTTCAACGCTTTTACCCTAGGGTGTGAACGCTTTTAATACGAGTTGCACACGAGTTTCATATGGGTTGCGCCTTAATAGTTCTGCAACATGCGTCCTTGAATAGCTATACGTTATCGGCCATCTCTCCGCCGATAGTTTTTCCGTCATAACAACTCCGCTTCAAAAACTTCTGCAAAATGTTTCCGGAGGGTGGCCTTTACTTCTTCCAGGGGTACCTGGCGGCCCAATTCCTGCTCAAGGGAAGTTACTTTCTTATCAGTAATACCGCAGGGGATGATATCATTAAAATAATTGAGGTCCGTATTTACATTCAGCGCAAACCCGTGCATGGTGATCCAGCGGCTGCAGCGCACGCCCATGGCACAGATCTTACGGGCTTCTGTGGGCTGCTCCGGCGCTATCCAAACGCCTGTTTCGCCTTTGGAGCGGCCGGCGGTAACGCCATAATCCGCTACAGTGCGGATCACCACTTCTTCCAGGGAGCGCAGGTAGCGGCCCAGGTCTGTGAAGAAATTTTCCAGGTCCAGGATGGGGTATCCTACGATCTGGCCGGGGCCATGGAAGGTGATATCCCCTCCCCGGTTGCTGGGCACGAAGGAAACGGCCTTTTCCTTCAACTGCTCTTCGTTGATGAGCAGGTTTTCCATATGACCGCTTTTACCAAGGGTATATACCGGCGGATGCTCGCAAAACAGCAGATAATGGCTGGTAGTCAGCACGTTATCCGCTGCGCGGGCGGCCGCCAGCTTGATCTGAACATTCTTTTGTAACAGGCTTTCCTGGTAATCCCAGGCTTTTTGATATTCAATCAGTCCAAGGTCGTCTACGTTGATCTGTTGTTTCATGCCACAAAGATAGGGAATCACCCGGAGCCGTCAGAAGGGGCGGCATGCGTTGAAATAAACTACCTTTGCAAAAATTATACGATCAAACATGTCGCAAGCATTACTGGAACTGGAAGATGAGCTGGACAACGGAGAAGGCAGCGAGGAGCTGTACGAACGGATAAATATGGTGGTGGATAAAGGCCAGGAACCGTTGCGTATAGACAAGTTCCTGATGAACCGGATAGTAAATGCTACCCGTAATAAAATACAGCAGGCCTGCGACGCCAGCATGGTGCTGGTGAACGATAAGCCAGTAAAATCCAATTATAAGGTAAAGCCGGCAGACCGGATCATCGTGTTCTCCAGCAAAAGCCCGGAGAGCACAGAGGTGGTACCGGAAGAGCTGGCATTGAATATAGCGTACGAGGATGAGGACCTCCTGATCATCAATAAAGAGCCCGGCATGGTGGTACACCCCGGCTGCGGTAACTATACCGGTACCCTGGTGAACGGCCTGGCCTGGTACCTGGGCGATGACCATACCCGCGCCATTACCCCGGAGATCCCCCGCTTTGGTCTGGTACACCGTATAGATAAAAATACCAGCGGACTGCTGGTAGTGGCCAAATCTGATAAGGCCATGAACGACCTGGCCAAACAGTTCTTTGACCATACCGTACAACGCCAGTACATGGCCCTGGTATGGGGCGATTTTGAGGAGGATGAAGGCACTATTGTAGCCCATGTAGGCCGGCACCAACGTTTCCGTAAGATCATGGATGCTTACCCGGATGGCGATTACGGCAAAGAAGCCATCACCCATTATAAAGTGCTGGAACGCTTCAATTATGTGACCCTTATCGCCTGCCGCCTGGAGACGGGCCGTACCCACCAGATCAGGGTACATATGCAGCATATGGGCCATCCTTTGTTCAATGATGATACCTATGGCGGCGACCGTATTGTAAAAGGTACCGTCTTCAATAAATACAAACAGTTCATAGAAAATTGCTTTGAGATCATGCCCCGCCACGCATTGCATGCCAGGACCCTGGGCTTCATACATCCACGTACCCGCCAGCCTATACAATTTGAAAGCCCCTTACCGGAAGATTTCAAAGGGGTAATTGAGAAATGGCGGCGGTATGTAGCAGCAAGACCGTTAGAAGAATAATAGCCGGTATAGCCATCGTTATCGGTAGGCCTTAGATAGAGTTAAGGAAGGAAGTAAAAGCGCATAACCTCATTGCAGGTAAACATCTTGAAACACCAGCATAGCGGTGGGCGCCGCAAACCTTTTTTAGAGCAAACTCATTAAGCTGAACCAGTTATAAAAAACCGCCTCAGACATCTATAAGGTTTTTGTGAAATATATTGCAAGTTGCTACCGGTTTAATTACCTTTCGAAAAAATACGGGCTCTACCATAAGATTTAGTGAAATGTATCGTTATAGGTCCGGACAAATTGAGCAGTGAGCACCAAAGGGAACTGGCCAAAATCAACAATACTCTTAGCATCATAAAAATAGTTCATCAACATACTGGAACAAGTATAAAAAAAGGAGCTGACCATGGTATGTTGGTCAGCCCCGATAAAGACAAAGGACATAACGCCTGTCTTTGTTGCTCTGTTCTCATAGCAAAGGTAACATACCAATAAGTTTTTTTTGCTAATCAGATGTTAATGGCAGTGAATTAGTTAGTGCATTTCGTAAAACCATTCTATGAAAAAAATTAACTATATATCCATAATTTTCTATTAATTTAGTGCCAACACCCATGTCCCATACATGAGAAGCCTCTTCCATTTCCGAATACCAGCTATCCTATTGCTTTTAGTAGCTGTTTTCTGCGTCGGCGTAGCCGGGCCGCATAATGCGTATGCCGCTCCTTCAAAGAGCCTGGTACTTACGCCTTTTACCTTTTCCCAGACTTGTGTGAACAGCCTGATCATCTTTACCATCACAGACGAGATGGGGATTGACTCCGTGAAATGGGACTTTGGCGATACGCCTTCCGGCGCCCTCAATACCACCACAGATATGGAGGGAGGCCACGTATATGCCACTATTGGTACGTATACCGTTACCCTTATTGCCTACCGGGCAGGCGTGGCGGATACCACCACGCAAACCATTACCATTGTGCAGCCTATCGTCTTTGCCTTTCCGGGTAATACGGATACCACGCTGTGCGAGGGTACCAGCCTCGTGCTGCAGGGGCCTGTAGAGCCAGGGGCTACCTATGAATGGTCGCCAAGGGCAGACTCTACCGGTTCCAGCATTGTAGCAGACACCATTGGCACTTATAAAGTGAAAGTGAACGGCTGCTGGGCCACAGACTCCGTAAACGTGTTCTATACGCCTATTCCGGAAATAGACCTGGGAACGGATCACCTGCTCTGTATCAATGAGGCCATCCGCCTGGATGCTACTTCGCAGAACGGCCGCTATCAGTGGTACCGCGACTTTACTCCCATTCCCGGAGAAAAAGCCTCTACCTATGTAGTGACCACTGACGGCACCTATATGGTAGAAGTAGACGCCGGCGGTTGCGGCATATACAAGGATACAGTTTCCCTCACTTTTGGCGGCCAGGAATATCCCTTCTCTATGGGACCGGATACCCTGCTTTGTCCCGGCGAGTCCATCGTGCTGGATCCCAAAGTAAGCGGCGCTACCCGTTTTCAATGGTATAACGGATCCCGCACGCCTACCATCACCGTAAGCCGCCCGGCAGAAGCCTGGGTGTTTGTGCAGGTGAACGGCCAGTGCGAAGTACTGGATACCGTGGTGGTGGACTATAACCGCCTCCGCGGGGTAGACCTGGGTAACGATACCACCATCTGTAAAGGCGAGTTCCTCGTGCTGACCGCCGATTTTGGCACCGGTACCTATAAATGGCAGGATAGCTCTGACCAGGCCACCTTCTATGTAAGGGAACCGGGTTGGTACTATGTACGGGCGCAGATCGGCCGCTGTATCTCCTCAGATACCATCCGCGTACTGTATGACGATACCCTGCGGGTAAACCTGGGACCAGATACCCTGCTTTGCCGGGGAGAACAGCTTAAGCTGCATCCTGCAGGCGCAGGCGGTAGCTATAAATGGCAAGACAGCACCACGGTGCCCATCTATACGGTAACAGAACAAGGCTATTATGCCGTGGTGGCCACCAATACCTGCGGGCAGGCCGTAGATTCCATTAACGTGCTATTTAAGGATTGCGACTGCCAGGTATACCTGCCTACGGCATTCAGTCCCAATAATGACGGCAGAAACGACTATTTCCGGCCTATATACCGGTGTGCGCTGGCAGACTTTAAGCTAAGCGTGTATGATCGATGGGGCGCCCGTATCTACTACACCACAGATCCACAGGTGGGCTGGACCGGCCGGCAGAATAATACGCCGCTGAATGTGGGCACCTATGTGTGGATAATGGAATATACAAATGCCAGTACCAACGAGGTAGTGAAAAAGAATGGTACGGTAACTGTAGTGTACTAACAAATACTGACTACCAGATACAAAAAGAGCAAGTGATATCACTTGCTCTTTTTTTTGCTAATTCAACTGAAACTTAGCAATAAATGCCGCTGTCTCCCGCTTTTTGAAAGGCACATCCCAGGTGCCATCATAAGTAACCAGGGAGGGTATCAGCAGGTCGTCCTTTTTGGCCATCTGTACATTCATCCGCACATTAAAATCAAACAGCATGGTCTTATAGGAGAGCGAATATTTACGGCCCACGATCTCAAAATTGTCTTTATTGAACCAGGTAACCAGCTCGTTGATCACCACATCCGCCCGGTCTATCCTGCCCAGGTCTTTTTTGGCGCCCGCGGTAAATACATAACAGGAAACGCCCAGGTATTCTTCTGCTGTGATGGAAAAATCGTAAAAGCGCATCACCTCCGGGTTAAAGATAGCCACTTTAGGCCCTACTATCGGCACGCCTCTTACCGGTTTGCCGGGGTTAAAGATCAGCTGTTTCAGCTGGGCCTTGTGCCGTTCCATGCTGCCGCCCGCCTTTTCCAGCGGCTCTCCGCTTTCATCCACACAGGCCGTGCCTTTTGTAAAGAAAAGATTGGCATACAGTTCTGCCGTATAGTAATTATAATCGCCTTTGGAAGTATAAAAATCGCCGGTACTTTTTTCATCCAGCACCTGCATAGTGCGGCAGCGGCCATTCATATGCTGTACGGTCTCGCTTTTCAGAGAGGCTTTTACCTTGCCTTCCTTATCATATACCCGGATATCGTTATAGCCGGTATAACCCAGCAGGCGCAGGTTCTTAAACGCACGGTAAAAAGTGGTATCATCCTCCACCCTTTTAATAAAACTATTCACGTCAAAACCTATACGTTTTGCATTCACCACCACTTCGTCAAGGTTAACGGTCATTCCCTTGTATTGAGCAGTATCCTGGGCATAGGCATTGTTCAGGTGCAACAGCACGGCGATAACAGCGCCGGCCACAGCTATCAGACGATTTCGCATTCGTGCAAATTAATGAATAATGCGCAGATATGGGTATGGGTATAGGCATCCATGGCCGCCCCTGCCCGGTAATAAAGGGAAGAATTGATGAGGGATGGAAAAGAGCTGTTGCTGGTTGGTCGCGCTACACAATAAACAAAACAGGAATAAACACCAGGCTGCGGCGCATTATTCAATCAGTTTTGTTTCGTCAGATACCATGCGGAGCAAATGCTCCTTAATGGCCGGCGGCGGCGCTACGGCCTGCAGGCGTATGTACTGCTCCATATCCCGCCGGCAGGCCTCTACTTCAGCCGCCAGTTCGGGAAATTGCGCCGTGGCTGCCTCCAGCTCCCGGGCTTCCTGCTCGGTAGCCATGCCAGCTACATATAATTCGATAATACCGGAAGTTATGAAACGCTGTTCACTCACGTTGTATAACGGTTTTATATCGTTTTTAAAAGGTTCCTCAATCTGATCATTGCCAGGCGTGTCCTGGTCTTTACAGTACCTAAAGGAATATTCAGTATAGTTGCTATCTCTTCCTGTGTACAGCCTTTATAGTACGATAAATCAATAATGATACGTTGTTCCTTATTCAGTTTTTCTAAAACTTTTGAAAGTCCTAGGTGATCAGTAGATTGGTAAACGGTTAGATGACCTGTATATAAATGTACGTCGTCGCCAACATCTTGGATTTTTTTATCCAATCTATGTGCTTTGGAACGAAGCATATCAATAGATGTGTTACGCGTAATATTCAACATCCAGGTGAATAGGCGGCCTTTTTCCTCGTTGTAACGGTCAATATTACGCCATATCTTCAAAAAAACCTCCTGCAGGGTGTCCCCCGCCGCAGTTTCATCATTCAGTATTTTTAATGCCACCCCGTACAGCGCCGGGGAATAATGGTCATATAAATAGCTGAATATCCGTTGGTTCCTGGCCTTCAGGCCTTGCACCAGCTCTGCTTCCGTATATGTATAATCGGATTCCACAATACCTCCTGGGTTAGTTTATTTAGTTCAGGCAAAAGAGCGCTTGCCAAAAAAGATGGCATAGGCGTTTATCGTATCTAAGGGAGGCAGTGGTTATGAATGGGGGTAATGAGAGCGAAAATTAGCAATTAAAACTGAATTATGGATATATCCATATGGTTAATTGTTCGTTATGTGCACGTATAACGAAAGTCCTTAATTATTAGTTATCTGTAATTAGTTGAGATTGACCTTAGCGGCAACGAAGATCTGGTCCAGCGATGCGGTGGGGCTACCGCCTTTTTTCTCCAGGGTGATGGCAAATACCTGGGCGGCAGTTACCTGTTTCATTTTTTGCAGTTTTGAATCGCCTGTTGTAAATACACCGGCGTCCACAGGTTTGCCGTTTACAATGGCCCACAATTGATATTGCTGATCAGCGGCGGGCGCAGGTAAGGATTGCGCCAGCAGGAATACGTCTTTGGATTGTGGATTCCAGCCAATGGTAACCAGCTGGCCGGTGTGTTTGCCCATACCGGCAAGACGGGTCCATTTAACAGCGGGGTCTTTCAGCAGCTTTAATTCTGTTATAGCATCGTCAAGCGCCCCATTAGCTGCCTGGTATTCCTGGTTCAGCTGTTCATGGGCTGCTTTCTCTTCGTCGTATTTTTGTTGATATTCCTTAGCGCTGCTGGCATTATTGGAACTCATGACCACGAAAATGATCAATGCGACCAACGTCAGTAAAAATGCAAATTGCCATATGCGCTGCGGCGGCATGGGTTTTCTTTCCCTGGCGCCGTTGGCCGAGGGCGATGGCATTTCAGGTGCGCGCAGCTCTTCCGGTAACAGCGTTTCGCCTTCCGGCAGCTCCTCCTGGTCAATTGCTTCCAGCAGGCGTTTGCGGATGGCTTTGGGCGGTGTAACAGCGTAGAGCTGTACATAACGTTCCATATCCAGGCGGCAGGCGTCTACCGCAGCCTGTATTTCGGGGTGCTGGGCAATAGCTTGCTCCACTTCCCTGGCCTCTTGTTCAGTAATGATCCCTACTACGTAGCTTTCTATGATACCGGACGATATGTAGCGTTGTACATCCACCTTTATTCAACCTGTTTTAAGATATTCCGCAATTGTATTATGGCATTCCGCATCCTGGTCTTTACTGTACCCAATGGCATATCCAGTATTTTGGCTATTTCTTCCTGGGTGCATCCCCGGTAATACGCCAGATCAATGATCACCCGCTGATCCTTATTCAGCTGGTCCAGCACTTTAGATAACCCGAGATGATCAATTGATTGCTGCACCGTGAATTGCTCCAGTGGGAAATTGCCGTTCCCGATCTCCTGCATCTTCTGTCCCAGCTTATGCGCGCGGGACCGCAGGGCGTCAATAGCCGTGTTGCGCGCTATGTTCAGCATCCAGGTGAACAGGCGGCCTTTGTCGGCGTCATACCGCTCCACGCCGCGCCAGATCTTCAGGAAGATCTCCTGCAGCACATCCACTGCGGCATTCTCATCGTTCAGCACTTTGAGCGCTACGCCATATAATGCGGGGGAATAGTGATCATATATATAGCTGAATACTTTTTCGTCCCGGGCCTTTAATCCCTGAACCAATTCAGCTTCTGTATATGTTAGAGTGGGTCTCAAATCAGACACTAGGATAGTTATGTATTGTCGGGGGCTAAAATAGAATGCTTTTTTTACATTACAAAATTTTATTCTATTTTATTTATGGAAAATCATTTTATAATCAGTGTTTATCTTCCCTTTTGAGATGTCTTCTAACTTGCCTTTCAGCATGCGGCGTTTGAGAGGTTTGAGGTAATCAATGAATAATTTACCCTCGGTATGATCATATTCATGGAAGATCACCCGGGCGGTGATGCCATGGAAAGTACGTTCGTGCGGCTGGAAGTTCTCATCTACATACCGCAGGCGGATCACCTCCGGACGGTAAACATCTTCCCGGATCTTTGGAATGCTCAGGCATCCTTCGCTGTAAGGCCATTCGTCCCCTTCTGTTTCTACTATATGAGCATTGATAAATACCTGTTTAACGCCGTTATCACCCGGATAGTCTGCTTTTTCATCCTCTTCCAGGTTGTTGATGATCTGCTCACTGTCCACCACAAATAAACGGATGGGCTTATTTACCTGGGGAGCAGCCAGGCCTACCCCACTGGAACCATACATAGTTTCCCACATATTTGCGATCAACTGCTGCAACTGCGGATAGTCAGGCGTAATATCTTCAGCTACTTTTCTCAATACAGGATGACCGTAGGCTACGATGGGTAATATCATGATAAATTAAAGTTTAAAGGATGCAAAGGTAAGAAAATAGCGGTTAGATTTTAGCAGTTAGCTGTTAGTCAGCGCCTACAGCTAATAGCTTACCGTTAAATACTAATAGCTTACCGGTACTGGAGGTACTCCTGTAGTAATACTGTGGCGCTGATCTCGTCTACCAGGCCTTTATTCTGACGGTCCTTTTTTTTGAGGCCGCTATCGATCATAGAGCGGAAGGCTATTTTGGAGGTGAAGCGTTCGTCTATCTTTTTAACGGGGATATCCGGGAAATGTTTGTGCAGGATGCGCACGCATTCCTCTACCAGCGCAGTGGCGTCTGTAGCGCCGCCATCCAGGCCTTTGGGCTCGCCTATGATGATCTGGGTGACCGGCTCCTGCGCCATATATTTTTTCAGGTACGGGATCAGCTCGTGGGTGAGCACCGTGGTCAAACCGCTGGCAATAAGCTGTAACGGGTCCGTGACGGCCAGCCCCGTCCTTTTCTTTCCGTAATCAATGGCTAAGATCCTCCCCATGTAGCGTTTATCGTGTTACCAGCATGTCTGCGATTACAAATACGGCATATACCACGCTGGCAATACCGTTGGTGGTCATAAAAGCCAGATTTACCCGGCTAAGGTCATTGGGTTTTACCAGCAGGTGCTGGGATATGAGCATGATGATGAACACGCCGGCCCCTATCCAGTACAGCCAGCTAAAATGGCCCACAAGGCCTATACTGATCACCATGGCGGCGGCAATGGCATGCAGCAGCTCGGATACCCTTAAGCCGTTGGCCTGTCCCAGCCAGGCGGGTATGGAGTTCAGCGCCTGCGAGCGGTCAAAATCCACATCCTGCAGGGCGTATATAATATCGAAACCGGATACCCAGCACAGCACCAGTACGGATACCAGCACCGGCAGCACGGCAAAATAACCAGTTACGGATAAAAAGGCCCCTATAGGCGCCAGGGAGAGGCCCAGGCCCAGCACCAGGTGACACAGGGCGGTAAAACGTTTGGTATAGCTATAGCCCAGCACTACGGCCAGCGCTACGGGCGACAGGAAAAAGCAAATACGGTTGATGAACCAGGTGCAGAGCATAAACAGCGCCGCGTTGGCAATTACAAAGAACAGGGCATTGCCGGGCGCAATAATGCCGGCGGGTATTTCCCGTTGTGCGGTACGGGGGTTACGTTTGTCAATATCCGCATCCAGCCAGCGGTTAAATGCCATGGCGGCACTCCGGGCAAACACCATACAAAGCACTACCAGTACAAACGGCTGCCAGGAAAAGGGATGCCCCGCTTTTACCGTAGCCAGGAAAAAGCCTGTCATGGCAAAGGGCATGGCAAAAATGGTATGGGCAAATTTTACAAGCGAAAGATACTTATTGACGGTGCTGATCATATTTAAAGCTTTTGGCTTTTTGCTGTTAGCTTTTAGCTCCAGGCCATCATCGGTGTAATGGCCAACGGCTGCTAAGGCTATTTTTTCATTTTTACAAAGATATCCCAAACCACAATACCGGCGCTCACAGAAATATTAAGGGAATGTTTCATACCGCTTTGGGGGATCTCGATACAGCCGTTCACGTGCTGCATCACAGCGGCGTCTACCCCGGTTACTTCGTTGCCAAACACCAGGGCCAGCGGCTGGTTGGCCGGGGGAATAAAAGCATCCAGCATCACGCTCTGTGCGGCCTGTTCCACCGCCATCACCGCATACCCTTCGGCTTGCAGCTGTTGTACTGCTTCGAGGGTCGTGGGCAGGTATTGCCAATCCACCGTTTCTGTAGCGCCGAGGGCCGTTTTATTGATATCCCGGTGCGGAGGCGTGGGGGTATACCCGCATAAAACCAGGCCCTGTACCAGGAAAGCGTCGGCCGTGCGGAAAACGGAGCCCACGTTATGCATGCTCCTGATATTATCCAGCACCAGCACTAAGGGGGTTTTATCGGCCTCCTTAAACTGGTGGATGGTTTTACGGCCCAACTCGGCCATACTTAGTTTACGCATAAGGACAAAGATAATTTAATGTGCTGATGTGCAAATATGCTAATGTGCTAATGGGAGAATAGAGGCATATAAATAACATGTATTATATCAGTTTTATATTATAAAATCACCGCTTTACATCAGCACATTAGCATATTTGCACATCAGCACATTTACTATATTTGCGCCTATGGCTAAAAGCAAATCGGAAGAAACCCCACTAATGCAGCAGCACAACGCCATCAAGACAAAGTATCCGGATGCTGTGCTGCTGTTCCGGGTAGGCGATTTTTATGAAACATTCAATGAGGATGCAGTGATTGCTTCCCGGGTATTGGGTATTGTGTTAACCAAAAGGGCCAACGGCTCGGCCTCTTATGTAGACCTGGCGGGTTTTCCCCACCATGCGCTGGATACTTATCTGCATAAACTGGTAAAAGCCGGGCACCGCGTGGCCGTATGCGACCAGCTGGAGGATCCCAAGACGGTAAAAGGCATCGTAAAACGCGGCGTTACAGAGATGGTCACCCCCGGCGTGGCCGTGAATGATAAACTGCTGGAGAACTCCAGCAACAACTTCCTGGCCGCCGTACACTTTGGCGCTACCGCCACGGGCGTGGCATTCCTGGATATCTCCACCGGCGAGTTCGTAGTGGCCCAGGGCAACGAGGAATATATTGAAAAACTACTGCAAAGCTTTAAACCGGCAGAAGTAGTTTTTGCCCGGCCGCAGCAAAAACATTTCAAACAGGTATTTGGCAGCCGCTTTTATACCTATACGCTGGAGGAGTGGATCTTTACCACCCAGTATGCACAGGAAACGCTGCTTAAACATTTTGGCACCCACTCCCTCAAAGGGTTTGGGGTAGATGATATGCAGGAGGCACATATTGCCGCGGGCGCTACCCTGCACTACCTGCGGGATACAGAGCATCCGCACCTGCAGCATATTACCGGCATGCAGCGTCTGGAACAGGATGATTTCCTGTGGATGGACCGCTTTACCGTACGTAACCTGGAACTGCTGAACAGCAGCGTGGAGAACGGACATACCCTGTTACAGGTGCTGGACAATACTGTAAGCCCCATGGGCGCCCGCCTGCTAAAACGCTGGCTGGTATTCCCATTGCGCGATATACAGCAGATCAACGAGCGCCTGGATGTGGTCGAATACTTTATCCGCGAAACAGACCTGGCCAAAGGCCTGCAACAACATCTTAAACAAGCCGGCGACCTGGAAAGACTGGTATCCAAAATACCGCTCAAAAAGATTAATCCCCGCGAAGTGATGCAGCTGGCCAAATCCCTGCAACAGGTAGCCGCCATCCAGGAGCTGCTGGCCACTACAGACAATGCCTATCTGCAACGCCTGCACGCCCAGCTGGACCCCTGCCCTGCTATTCTGGAACGCATCCTGGAACAGGTAACGGAAACGCCGCCGGTACAAGCCATTAAAGGCGGCGTAATACGGGAAGGCATACACCCTGAGCTGGATAAACTGCGGCTGATAGCCAGCTCAGGTAAAGAATACCTGCTGCGTATACAACAACAGGAATCTGAGGCCACCGGCATCCCCTCCCTGAAAGTAGCCTTTAACAACGTGTTTGGCTATTACCTGGAGGTGACCAACGCCCACCGTAATAAAGTACCCACCAACTGGATCCGCAAACAAACGCTGGCCAATGCAGAGCGTTACATTACCCCGGAGCTCAAGGAATATGAAGAGAAGATCACCGGTGCGGAGGAAAAGATCCTGACCCTGGAGATACAGTTATTTGACGACCTGTTACTGGCCCTGCAGGAGTACATTGTGCCCGTGCAGCAGAACGCACAGGCCATGGCCCGTATGGACTGCCTGCTGTGTTTTGCGGCCAATGCATTACAATACAAATACCGCCGTCCGCTGCTTACGGAAGATCATACCCTGGATATCCGTGATGGACGGCACCCGGTGATAGAACGCGGACTGCCTGCCGGTGAAGCCTATGTAGCCAATGATATACTGCTGGACCAGGAGACACAGCAGATCATCATCCTTACCGGTCCTAACATGAGCGGTAAATCTGCCCTGCTGCGGCAAACAGCTCTTATCACCCTGATGGCGCATATGGGCAGTTTTGTGCCGGCCAGCGCAGCCACTATTGGTCTTACGGATAAGATCTTTACCCGTGTGGGCGCTTCGGATAACCTGAGCGGCGGCGAGTCTACCTTTATGGTGGAGATGAATGAAACCGCCAGCATCATCAACAACATCACACCCCGCAGCCTGGTAATACTGGATGAGATAGGGCGCGGCACCAGCACTTACGACGGCATCTCCATTGCCTGGAGCATTGTGGAATACCTGCACGATATGACGGAGCACCGGCCCAAAACACTGTTTGCCACGCACTATCATGAGCTGAATGAACTGGAGAATAAACATGGCCGCGTTAAGAACTTCCATATCACCAATATGGAATCCGGCAATAAAGTGATCTTCCTCCGTAAGCTGGCGCCCGGTGGCAGCCGCCACAGCTTTGGTATACATGTGGCCCGTATGGCCGGTATGCCACCTGCGCTGGTAGAGCGCGCCAACGAAGTACTAGGCACGCTGGAAGAAAAACATATTGAAGCGCCGCTGCAGAAGAATGTTAAACAGATCGCGCCTTCTGCCGCTAAAGTACAACTGAGTATTTTTGATGCGCATAGTGATACGTTTAAAGAGATCAGGGACATGCTCGAGCATGTGGACATAAACCGGCTAACGCCTGTAGAAGCGCTGCTAAAGCTGAGCGAGATAAAACAGCTGCTGAAATAATCAAATCGATATTTAAATTATAATCATAAAAGTCAGTGTGAAAAACGCACTGACTTTTTTATTATTCATTCTTAACAACATAAGTATTCAACGATCTGCGTTAACAAAAAATAATGTTTTTCGTGTCAAAAAAACACCTACATTCGATACGATAATTTTTTAGTGAACCCTCAGTTAACCATTAGCTATGAAAAAAGTTTTCTCTCTGTTATGCGCTTGCTGTGCGCGATGTTTCCCGTATCTGGTTTTGCCATCAGCGACTTTTTAAATAAACGTTCAGACATCATATTTACGAGCATTTTTTAACCCACAACAATAATTACCATTTATGAAAAAGTTGTTAGCTATTGCACTGCTATTGTGCACTGTATTCTCATTGTCCAGTTTTGAAAATGTACCTAAGCCAAATCACAAGTCCGTGATTAAGAAAAGCGCCTTTACGCTGCCATTCCCTATAACCGGTACTACATGGGGCACCCCCACTGCAGGAGGCCCTGCCGGCAACTACATTGATTATGAAATTCACGGGAGCGGCGATGTGCCTACTTCCGTTACCTTGTACGATAATCGTGTAAGCCCGCACACGCAGATTGCCAGCTACATGTTTACGACATCATCTCCGAACGTGTATACAGCCACCGGCATGAAATCTGTTACTACCATCACCGCAATACAATTACATGTTAACTCTGCCTACTCAAATGGGTACCTGGTAGAGGTTATTGGTCTTTAAAAGCATCTGCTAATGCAGCATTATTAAACGAAAGCACCCGGCATATTAATTATATGTCTGGGTGCTTTCGTTCTATTTGTGATCTTGCTGCTATTCTACCACTCATCCGTCCTGAAAGACGAAGCCGGCAATCCTTCCGTATTAAACAAACTCCCCACCAGCCAATCTTTAAATCCATACCGCACTGCCACTGGTGTTTTCACTTCTTCGCTCTTCACTGCTATCCCATAAAGTGTGATCCAGGCCTTAGCCGGATGGAATACTTTATCCTCGCCTGCCACTTCAAAATCAGACAAGGGTTTGCCAAAAGAAGTTAAACCATTCACCGCATTGTTAAATAGCAGCTTTACCGTATCTGTAGCCACCTGCATGGATTTAAGCTCCGGCCCTGCATAAGGCACGCCTTTGTACCCATACGTTTTAGCCAGGGCATTATACAACAGCCGCTTGCTGATGATGGTCTTATCTGTGGGATGTATATTCTTCTCGTCACCTACATCCATACTTACCGCCATACCTGCATTGGGAATCTGCGGTAATGCCTTTAACTGCGCCTCGCGCAGCAAAAACGTTTCCCCTTTATCGCCGCCATAAACAAACGGGGCTATCTGCACATAATAGAAAGCCCATTCCCCGCTATTCCAGATAGTGCGCCATTCCTTTATCATAGCGGGCATCAGCTTTTGATACTGTGCTGCACGCAGACGGTTGCTTTCACCCTGGTACCAGAGCGCGCCCTTAATAGTGTAGCCTACCAGCGGGGCTACCATTCCGTTATACAGGTTGGTGGGATCATTCGGGTTTAACTTTACGGTATCTGTTACAGCGGGCACTTTTATCTCGCCGGCAAATGGCTGCAGGCTCTGTTCATCCATCCAGGCCTCTATTACAGTGCCGCCCCAGGTGGCCTCCATAATACCTACCGGCACCCTTAATTTTTCCTGCAGCATCTTTGCAAACTGATACCCTACAGCGCTAAAATTGCCAGCTGTTTCCGCATTGGATACTTCCCAGGCAGCATTACAGGTACCAAGCGGCGTGCGGGATATCTTTTTGGGTACTTTAAACAGGCGGATCAGCGGGTTATCAGCCTCCATCATGATATCCGCGGCATGTAATACCGGCTGGTTCTTAAAACCCTTCACCGGCATTTCCATATTGGACTGGCCGGAGCAGAACCATACCTCGCCAATAAGTACATTTTTCAGCGTTACCGCAGTACCATCAGAGATAGTGATCTCATAAGGGCCTCCGGCAGCGGGCGTTTGCACCTTTATCTTCCAGGCCCCGTTAGCGCTAGCTTTGATGGCATACTGTTTTTTGTTCCAGGAGGTGGTAACGGTGACCCTGGCATTATTGGCCGCATTACCCCATAAAGCCGCTTCAGATTGCTGTTGCAGCACCATATTGCTGCCTATTACAGCCGGTAAGGTAATATTAGCGGAAGCCGCCAGGGAAAACAAGAGGAAGCAGGCGATGATGAGTTTCTGCATGAGTGGAATTTTATGGTTACAAATAATGATAACGCACAAAATACATCATCGAAGGGGTAAAAAAAAGCGCTCCGGACTTTTACCGGAGCGCCTTATATCTGTTGCTATATGACAGCAATATCGTTTATCTCATCCAGAATACCTTAGAGAAAGGTTTGTCCTTATCAGCCACGGCAGCATAATTTTTTGCGTTCATAGCTACCTCTTTGGTAGGATACAGCAAGCGGTATGCCGGTGATGGCACTTGCGTAGTACCCGGATCTGTCGCAAACGTCAGCTTGGGGAAGCCGGTCCTTCTCATTTCTGCCCAGGCTTGTGTGTTCTGGAACAAGCCAAAATCTGCCCATTTCTGGGTGGCGATCTTGTTCAAATTATCAGTGCCATATGCCACTTTAGCATTGGTGAGCAGCAGGGCAATTTCCGCACCGGTGATCGGTGTTTCCCGGGTGCCCGGATCTGAACTGTTAGTATGTATCGAATAATAGAGTTCGATGGATTGTTTGATCCCGTTTTCGTAGAACGATTTGGCGGTTCCACCGGTGAAGCCCCATCTTTCAGCAGCTTCCGCTTTCAGGAAGTTTACTTCTGCGGCCGCCATAATGATTCCCGGCACTCTCTGATTTTTAACAAAAGTAACCGTATCAAGCGTAGATACCAGCTGGTTGCTGATCATCGCCTGCTGCTGCGCGAAAGGTAAAGACACAGGAAGACCCTGGTACTGGCCATTTTTGTTCAGGGCATATACAATCCTTAAGCGGGGATCTCCGGAAGGCTTCCACAGTGAATCCACCAGGTAACCAGGCGCCACATTATGGCCGTTTACAAAAGCGCCTTGTGAACCATCCAGTATGGTAAGCAGGTCTGTAGAGCCTGTAGTAACCAACGCATTGTCCGCATTACCGTCTATCACCGGGTAACGGGTAGGATCACCCATTATTTCCTGTATATAAGATTTAGCCTTCGGTTCATCCACGTAAGAGATGCGCATAGCCAGGCGTAAGATCAGGGAATTGGTATACCTGCGCCATTTCTGCAGATCGCCCTTGTACACGATATCCTGTTTGGCCAGTTTACTAAGATAGAATTGCTGCGGCTGTACGGTAGCCAGCCAGTTGCTGATGCGTTTTAAATTTACCAGGGCGGTGTCATAAACATCTGCGCCATTGTCATAGCTAGGCAAATCCACGGTTCCGTTGGTGTTCAGAGAACCTGCCTTGCTGAAAGGTATATCTCCGTAAAAGTCTACCATCTGTGTAGCCTGGTCAAGCAAAAATACTTTTCCGGTCTCCATCAGTAACAGGTAGCCGTCTTTTTCAACATCGGAAAGGTCTTTATACAGCTTTTCCATTTCGCGGTAGCTGGAGATAGGCGCTGTCCAGTTACCGTCCGGAGAAGCGTAGAAATCATCCCAGCGTTGTTCAGCGAAAGCAACCGCCTGTTCGTACATCTTGTTGGTAGTGGGAACGCCTACTGTTTGCGTGTATATACCCATCTGTCCGGTCATGAACGTAAATACATTCCAGTAATCCGGCACAATACGCCTATTGCGGAACAGACCGGTGTACAGCCCGTCAATAGTACCGTTGGTAGTCTTTTCGGGGTTCAGGTACCTGTCTTCGAACGACGACTTTTTGCATGAGGCAATGAAGCCTAATACCGGTACCAGCATTAATATGATCAATATATTCTTCTTCATTTTTTTCAGTTTTAAGCTGGTTCAATTAAAAGCTCAGTCTCAGATTTGCTCCTAAAGTGCGGGTAGGCGCCATGGTGCCGCTTTCTACACCCTGTGTCACGAAACTGCTACCAATACCAGCTTCAGGATCCAGGTTAGGCAGTGTCTTGTAGAAGTAGAAAAGGTTGCGGCCAAAAATGCCCACTGTCAACTTTTGTATTTTCAGTTTGCTAAGCATCCCTACCGGCAGTGTGTAGTTCAAGGAGAACTCACGGAATTTAATGAAGTTGTTGTCGTATACAGCATTGGAATACGAGTTCATGGTTGCGTTACTGGCGTAGTTACCCCATTGGAAGGTATACACGTAATATTGCGCCGCAGTCAGGATCTTCTCATTCTTTTTGCCATTTTCGTCTACACCATCCAGCACCACACCGTCATGGAATACAGTGGCACCTGCGGGTGCGGAAGCGCCTTTGTCCATACGGGTTCTGTTACCGGTTGCATCTTCATAGTAGGTGATACCGCCATTGGCTTCATCACGGTACTTCATAGTGCTCTTGAACATACCGGCGCCTGTGTTGTAGAAGTTACTGAGAGAAAGCATCTGACCACCCCAACGGAAATCTACCAGGAAGTCCAGGCTCCAGTTCTTGTAACGGATAGTATTAGCAATACCGCCAGTCATTTTGGGCTGAATGTTGCCAGCTTTCTCATACCTGGTAAAGTCTGTTATATAAAAACCTTGCGCATCAGTGATGAACTGACCTTGTGCATCTTTTTTGAATGGACGAACCATGATGTCGCCAGCTGCCTGTCCCACATTCGCAACAATATCAAATGAACCACCATCAGGAAGATCACCGGTAGTGAGGCGCATTTGGTCAACACCGGAACGGAGGCTCTTCAGCTTGTTTTGGTTAAAGCCCAGATTGCCGCGCACGCTCCAATCAAAATTCTTCTTGGCAATGGGCGTACCATAAATAGCCAGCTCAAGGCCTTGGTTACCCAGATCACCTACGTTCTGCCAGATAGAGCGAGCGCCTACGGTGGTAGGTACAGTCAAGTTAACGATCTGTCCTTTGATTACGCTGTTATAGAAAGAGAAGTCAAACCCGAAACGGTTTTCAAACATTTTGGTTTCCCAACCCACTTCAAACTCGTGCTTAAACTCAGGCTCCAGATCATTGTTGCCATATTGAGAAGGCGGATACAGCATAGCTACACCATTAACCGGGGTACCGCTATACACGATATTTGCCTTATACAGATCAGGAGGCGTTGCAGCCACACCATAAGACAGGCGTAATTTGCTGTAGTCAACCATCCGCGGCATGTGTAAAGCCTTACTTAATTCAAAGGAAAGGCTTACGCTGGGATAGAAATAAGCATTATGCCCGGGCGCCAGGGTAGAGATCCTTTCGTAGCGCTCTGTGGCTTCCAGGAACAGGAAGTTGCGATAGCTTAAACCCAGGATACCAAAGATACCGTCCTGCAGGTAAGAAGTCCTGGAAGTCCCAAAGAAGTCGTTATTAGGATTAATGGGACTCTTAGAAGCGTTAATAGTGAACCAGTTCTCTTCAATCAGACCATCCCTTGTACTGGCATAGTTATATCTTTTGTCTTCACGGCGTGCCTGATAACCCGCACTGAAGCTTAAGCCAAACTTAGGAGAAAACTCCTTATTATAAGTGGCTAACAGGTCCGCATAAGAAATATTATACTGGTTGTTGGCCACCGCATATGCGCCGGAAGCGCCGAAGGCCAGCGGGTATTCCGCGTAGTTCTTCTGCTCAGATCCGTAACCGGTAAAGTCGTTACCAAAACGGCCACGCACCTTTATATTCTTGTTTATTTCATAGCTAACGGTAGCGCTGGACACTACACGGTTTGTTCTTTCATCATAGCTGTTCTGCAGTTGGTTCCACATCCAGCTCAGCAGATCTGTCCTTGATCTGTATTTAAGCGCTTCTTCGGGATCGAGCGCTGTATTATCATATGGCGCAAATTTATATCCCTTGCTGGTTTTATACTTATTGAAGAACACATCCATATCATCAGCCGGGCTCACAAAACCGCCGTAGCTACCAGTCATTGAGTGTATCTGGTCTGGCCGGTTATGTACAAACTCGTTCACGTAGTTAACAACGAAATCTGTAGTTAATTTAGGTGTTATTTTATAAGAGGTGTTCAGGTTGAATGTATTTTTTTCCTGCTTGCTATTCAGCTGTATACCCTTATAATCGTTACGGGTATAGGAGAAACGGATACTTCCTCTCTCATTTGCGCTGTTAATAGCCACATTGGCGATAGAGCTGCCGCCTGTACGATAGAATTTTTTCCAGTTGTCAGGATGCGCCTGGTATTTACGCGTTGTTCCGTCCCAATAGTAAAAATCGCGACCGTCAAACTTAGGACCAAACTGAGAATATGCACCAAAGAATGGCGTAAGATCGGGCTTACCGTCTCCGTTTACATCCGCATTGGACCAACCGTCTTTGTCATAACCGGCGGGGTTATCATTACGGCCGTAGCCAGGACCATAGCTAGTCTGGTATTCCGGCAGGAAGGCTACTTTTTCCATGCCATATGAATAGTTAAAGTCAACGCCAATGCCCTGCCTTCTTGTACCTTGTTTGGTAGTGATCAGTACCACGCCGTTGGAACCGTTGGAACCATACAGGGCGGTTGCAGCAGCGCCTTTCAGGATGCTCACGTCCTGGATATTTTCAGGGTTGATATCCAGCAAGCTGTTGCCACGAATACGGTCGTACTGGCTGTTTAGAGTAGTGCTGTTAAAGTTGGCATCGTTCCTGATGGGCACACCGTCCACTACGATCAGCGGCTGGTTATCACCGTTCAGGGTGTTCACGCCCCTGATCTTCAGGATCACCGCACTGGTAGCACCACCGGGAGCGCTTTGTACGCTAACACCGGCGGCCCGGCCATACAGTGCGGAACCAAAGTTGGTAGGGGACGCCTTGATCATATCCTCACCGGATACGTTGGCAATCGCATACCCCAGTTTACGGCGTTCGCGTTTGATACCCAAAGCCGTTACCACGATCTCATTCAGACCTTTGCTATCCGGCATCATTTTCATAGCCAGGGAAACACGGCCATTCAGCGGAACTTCCTGGCGCATGTAACCTACATAAGTAAAAAGGAGCGTAGCATCTGTGCTCACACTTAATTTAAAGGTACCATTGGCGTCCGTGAGGGTACCGTTGGTATTGCTACCCTTTTCCTGGATACTCACGCCCACCAGCGGGAGGCCTTTTTCATCCTGCACGATACCGGCTACCGTTTTCTTTTCCTGTGCTAAAACAAAGTTCGCACACAACAGAAAAAGTACCGCGCATACGAGGAGCGATCTTTTCATTTTACTGTTTTTTAGTTAGATTAATTACTATAGTGTTAAAGCGATTAATTGAATGAGAAACTGGCATAGTTATAACTATCCCACGGCGGGGGATAACGGTTTTCATACAATATTTATTCAATAACGATATAGGCGCCGTAACCGGATGGTTCGCGATACAAGGTATAAGGAATAATTACTGCTCACTGATCACTCAGTGATGTCTTTAAGGCGTTGTGTCAAATTGTTCCATAGGTTTCAAAATAGGTTTTCAAAAGGTTTCATAAAGGGATATCCCGCTGTCACGCTGCTTTTTACAGTCCCTCAACGGCTATCCACGGTATAGAATTTTTTATAAAAAAAGCTTTGTAATCTTAGATGTAATATAGTAATTTATTGAATAATAGTAAAAAACATCGTAATATTTCTACCATTGTCCCTTTGGGTTTAATCTTGTGTCCCATCCAAAACATCTACATTTCCAGAACCTGCCCAAGTGGCAGTTTTTTCCCGCCTCCACGGCAGGTACTAATATAAGGACAATACAAGTAGTTACATAAACTTATATTGAAATAGTTTTATCTATTGATCACTGGTTATTACACAGTCACTTATTAATCTCAAACATAGATAAAATTTTTATATTTCACAACACTAAGCTGTCATTTTCAATAAAATAGTCAAAACGGGGGATTTTTTTGCTAAAATAAAAGACCGGTTTTAGCTCATAAAAAATCCATAGCCTGCAAATACGCGCACACCAATATAACATAAGTATATGCGTTTTGGTTACATGTGCAAGCTATGGATGTGTTGTTAATTATTATATAAAATTTAAGATCGCGCTATTTATCCCACCATACCCGCGAAGTCAGCAGGTCAGCAGCAGGCGTTAACGTACTTACTCCCGCACGGTAATGATCTCCATTATTCAATTGCTCAGACGCCAGGTAGATCATACGCCGTGGAATAACGCCACCCGTTATATTACCCGGGTAGTTTACCGGCGTAAGCCGGGGGTACCCGGAACGCCGCCAGTTGCTCCATGTTTCAACAAAATTGAAAATGGTTGCGGCCCAATACTGGGTGTTGATCATTTCCAGCGATGCCTCCAAAGAAGACATATCTAACGTATGCGTACCTACGTATCTTTGTATCGCATCAGCAGATATGGCGGCGGCAGCATCAAACTGCGCCATTTGTTGCATAGCGCCCCCTACTCCATTGGCATAATGTTGTGCGGCAGCGCCGGGCACATCCCAATTTCTTGCTTTGGCTTCTGCCAGCAGCAACTCAGACTCTGCATAAGTAAGCACAAAATCCGTCCCGTTCCGTTTCATGAACACATTTACCCGTGGGCGGGAATATTTACCTAAGGGTGCTACATCCGTGCCGGTACCTGTACCACCGGGATAATCTGCCCGGTCGCGTATATCTGTGTCGCCGCCCAGCAGATCGTACCCATTTGGCAAACCTAACTGCGCGGCTGCGGAGGTATCGCCGGTAAGTCCCTGATTGCCATTATTAGCCAGGCCGGGTAAAGACACTTCCCCTACAACGCCCAGCCGCGGGTCATTGGTACTGCGTAAGAAATCTATAAAGGTCTTGCTCCAGCGCAGCTCCCGGAAATCATTGCCGGTAAGCATTGCATTTGAGGTATTATCCTGAGCCTTGCTTACATCACAGATCACAAAAGCATTGTCACCCACGCCGGAAAGGGTGCCGCCTGCAGCGGCTTTTTCTGCCCAGGTGCGCGCAGTAACCGCATCTATTTTAGTAAGCCGCATAGCTATCCGCAACATCAGGGAATAGCCAAAGCGTTTCCATTTGGTAAGATCCCCTTTATAGAAAAGATCATTGGTAGGCCTGGGTTGTGCAGGGTCCAGCGCCTGAATGGCGGTATCCAGCTGTTGCAGCATCAGGTGGTAGATATCCTCCTGCCTGTCATACTTAGGTTTGGTAATGCCTTCTTTAGCGCGGTTGGCCTCTGTGTAAGGCACATCGCCATAAGCATCTGTGCAGCGCTGCAGGATCAGCACATACATGATCTTGCCAATGTTATAGAGGTTTATGTTTTTATCCTTTGTAAGGCGCATCATCTCATAGATCCTGCTGGAGTTGGCGTAACATTCTGTAAAGATCAGGCCCTGGTAACCAATGGTGCCACCTGTATTCACATACTTATCGCCATTGCCATAATAGTTAAAGGTAGAGGCCAATACCTGCATGCTGGTACTTGGATACAGCAGCTGCGAATACCCCGGGCTGGCAAAGCTGTATTGGGCAAAACTCAGCAGCGAGTTGGGATCAAAATTCTCTTCCGTGCCCTGGGTAGGGTCTGTATTGATCTCATCAAATTTCTTTGTGCAGGCTGTTTGCAGCATGAGCAACAACAAGCCGGTATATAAGAGTAGTTGTTTCATATTCATTTCTACTTTTTAAATTTAAAGTTCACGTTCACGCCATATGTACGCAATGCGGGCAGATTACCGCCTTCCAGGCCAGCGGCCTTAATGTCTGAGGAGAAACCTGCTTCCGGGTCAATATTGGGTGTACGCTTCATCAGCGTCCATAGGTTCCTGCCCACCAGCGAAATACTGATAGACTGGAACGGCGTATGGCTAAACCATGCTTCCGGGAAGCTATACCCCAGCGTTACCTGCCGCAGCTTAATAAAGCTGCCGTCGAATACAGACAGGGCCGAAATGTTCTGCGCCAGCAGCGGATAGTAATTATAGGCGGCAACATTCTTGTTATTCTTAGCGCCGTTCTCCGTTACACCGGCTGCTACTATGCCCTCTTCACGGCCTTCCAGCGTTAACTTGTTTAAACCGTCTGCAATGGAATAATAGTTGGTGGCGGAGAGTACCTTATTGTTGTATTTGAAATCGATAAGGAAAGAGAGGTTAAAGTTCTTGTACGTGAAATCATTGCTTAAGCCGCCAAACACATTGGGTATGGCAGAGCCCATAGGTTGCAGCGGCCCTCTTTCCGGTATGCCGTTATCGCCTATTACTACATTACCCTGGGCATCCCGTTTGTAATCATATGCCATGATCTGGGCCATAGGCAACCCTTTCACAATAGCTACGTTGGCATTACCGGGGCGGTAAGCGGTGAGGGTAACCGGCGCCGGGTTATCCGTGCCGTCAATATCCACTACCAGGTTTGTTACCTTGGTAATGTTAAAGGAAACGTTCCAGGCAAAAGCGTGCGTTTGTACCGGCGTGCCGGTCAGCATCACCTCTACCCCACTGTTACGGGTGGCGCCCAGGTTCAGCGTTTGCGTGGTAAAACCGGATGCGTTAGAGATGGAAGCGGAGATGATCTCCCCATCTGTTTGCCGGCGGAAATAGGATACATCCAATCCCAGGCGGTTGGTGAAGAACTTCAGCTCCGTACCTATCTCAAATTCCTTTAAACGGTAGGGTCTTATATCCGGGTTATACTTATTATCGTCAAATGTGCCTAATGGTACGCCATTAATGGTATTAGAGATCTTATAATATTGCTGTGTTTTATAAGGCTCCGCTTCGCCGCTTGTTTGTGCATAAGAGGCGCGCAGTTTACCGTAGCTCAGTGCCGGTAAATGCGTTAACTCAGAAAAGATAAAGCTACCGGTTACAGAAGGCGTAAAGATCCCCCGGTTGCTGCTGGGCAAAGTGGAGAATACATCATACCGGCCGGTGGTACCTATATTCAGGAAGCCTTTATAGGTAAAGTCTGCCGTGTAGTAAGCGGAATGTGTTTCTAGTTCTTTATAAAGATAATTGGAGGCCAGATTGGTAAGGTTAGCCGGCACATACAGGTAAGGGATGATGAACTGGCTGCCGTTCATACCCACGGTCTGGTCTACCCATTTGCGGTCATTAGCGCCTACGGATACGTCCAGTTCCAGGTCCTGGGTGATGGATCTGCGGGCGCCCACCAGCACATCCGTGTTCAGTTCGGAGATCTGCCTTTTGGAAAGATCGTTCAAACGGCCGGTGCCGCCGCTGCTGTAGGCGGTGCCCCAGGGCTCTACGGTAAGATAGTTCTCATTGGCCAGATCATAACCTACGCGGGCCTGCGCATATAACCAGTCTGTAAAATCGTACCTGGCGGCAATGGCGCTGATGAGGCGTTTGCGGTTTACCTTATTTACAAACTGGTTTACAACAAACCAGGGATTGGTAGTGTATATATTATTCGTGAACAGGACCTCTGCGCCGTTCTTGCTGGGGTCATATCCCGGTTGCAGGGCAGCCTGGTTTACGTTAGGCGCCAGCAGGCTAATGCCGTAGTTAGGGTTCATGGGCGAATCGCTTAACCAGGGGCGGTTTTTAATGGCTTCATCTACATAGTTGGCCATAACGGTTATCTTCAGCTTATCCGTTACCTGCTGGTTAAGGTTTAGGTTTACGGACTTGCGGTTTAGACCGCTGTTGCGCAGAACGGACTGGTTGTTCATGCTGGAGAGCGAGAGGCGGAAAGCGCCGGTTTCCCAGCCGCCACTGGTGGCGATGGTATTGGTAAAGGTGGGCGCTACGCGGTAGAACTGCTGGAGGTTGTCCTTTACCGGCGAGTAAGGATATTCCTTTCCATCCAGCTGTATCGTGGGCCGGCCATCCAATTTTTCGCCCCAGGCGCTGATGCCGGTGGCAGCGGCTGCGGCCGCATCTGCCGGCCGGTGGTTCTGTGCACCCTGCCCGTATACATCCTGGAATTCCAGGTTATTCACCACCTGGTCAAACTGCAGGTTGGTATTATACTCCACTGAGAGTTTGCTGCCTTTTTTACCGCTCTTGGTGGTGATGAGGATCACACCGTTTGATGCGCGGGTGCCGTATAAAGCTGCTGCGGTGGCGCCTTTCAGCACGGTCATGTTCTCAATATCATCCGGGTTAATACTGGAGATACCGTCTCCTTTGTCTGCGCCGCCATACTGTCCGGCAGTACCGCGGTTAGTATTATCCATGGGTACGCCATCAATTACAAACAACGGGGAACCGCCGTTAAAACTGGTAATGCCCCGCAGGTTAATACGGGCAGAGGAGCCGGGGCCACCGCTTACGCCGCTTACGTTCAAACCGGCTACGCGGCCTTCCAGGGAGTAAGCTACGTTGGTTTCGCGGGCCTTGTTCATCAATTCGCCGCCCACCTTGCTAACGGCGTAGCCCAGCTTACCGGATTCTTTTTGTATGCCCAGGGCCGTTACTACCACTTCTCCCAATCCTTTGGTATCGGGCGATAGCTGAACGGTAAGGGAATTTTGCCCGCCTATCGCTACTTCCTGGCGGGCAAAGCCAATGTAAGAAAATACAAGTGTGGCCATTGGCGGGGCCTGGAGGGTAAAACTGCCTTTTGCATCTGTAACAGTACCATTACCGGTACCTTTTTCCTGTACAGTAACTCCCTGAAGGGGCGCGCCGGCCGGGTCCTGCACGGCGCCTTTAATGGTCCTTTTCTCCTGTGCTACAGTAAAATGGTAGCCCAGCAATAAAAGAAACGCACATAGCAATAGCGATCTTTTCATCGTCGTGGTTTTAAAGGGTTTTATAATGGTGTCAAAAACTGATTAAGTGCATAGCGGGGCGGTATGCCAGCAACGGCATACAAACAATAGAGCTTCCGTCAGTAATAGTTAATGGTTTACAGTAAAATCACACGGGTTTTCTTGTACATACATTTCGGTTATTAATGAGTATGCGGGCTCTCCTCAATTGCTTAAGCGATCCGGCATAGGGAAACAAATATCGACGATGATAAACTTAGGTAAACTAATCTATTTATGCAAGGTTTAGTGTAACATTAATCAGGTTGCGCGTTCAGTTCAGGCTTGCTGTGGTACGTTGCTGGTTTCTTTTATGGTTGATTGCCGCAGTTCCAGCGTAGGTTTCAATACCAGCTGTTGCGAGGTTGCAGAAGCATGATTGAGCTCTTTCATCAACACATTCACGATCTGCCGGCCTATCTCTTCTATAGGTTGTGATACGCAGGTGATAGAAGGGCTGTGCAGGCGGAAGAGGTCATGGTCATCAAAGCTTACCACGCCTACATCTGCGCCAATACGTAAACCCAGGGAGCGGATACTTTCTATACCATAGATACCCAGGTAGTTGGTGGCAAAAAATACGGCGTCTGCCTTAGTTGTTTTCAGGAATTTAACGATCTCCTGGGTGTGGGCTGCCCGGTCCATTTCAAAAGGCAGGCGTTTGGTAAGGGTTTTATTAAAAGGTATACCATGTTTCTTTAATGCGGCGGCAAAACCATCCATACGTTGTTTCATCTGCACCTGGTCTGACATGGTGGTGATAATGCCTATCTTTTTATAACCCTGTGTTACCAGGTGGGAGGTGGCTTCAAATGCGCCCTGGTAGTTATCTACCACCACATAGTGGGAGTCTACATTAGGTAAGTAACGGTCCATCAGCACCACGGGTTTGCGCACCATCTTCAGCAGCTCGATCTCCTTCTCCATGTTCTTGGTGGGGGTGATGATATAGCCATCTACCTGGCGGTACTTCAGCACTTCCAGCAGGCCGCGGGCTTTATCACTATTATCTTCTGTGCTGCCGTACAGTACCTTATAGCCATGCTTATCCGCCTCGTCTTCCACCACTTTGGCAACGTTGGCAAAGAAGTTGTTGGCGATGTCTTCCACGATCAGCCCCAAAGTTTTGGTTTTGCCGGTGCGCAGGCCCCGGGCCAGCTGATTGGGTTTGTACTTGAGTTTATTGGCTATTTTGAGTATCTTCTTGCTCACCTGGTCACTGATCCGTTTCTCCTTTGCCTTACCATTGAGTACAAAGGAAACTGTGGTTGGCGACACTCCCGCCTGTTTGGCGATGTCCTTGATAGAAATTCCTTTCATCCGTGTAAATTAGTTTGTGCTGTGTAATCCGTGCGTGCCGGGACTTCCCATAGTTAAGCGCAGGTATAAAAAACGCTCAATCGATTTAGCCCTGTGTAAAATACAAAATTACTTGTCAAAAAAACAATACTCCCTCTAACAGCTAAATTACAGTAAATGATAGTTTTTTAACCAAAAATTAATAAATTGGCATCATTCATAGGAAAAGATTCCCGCGGGGGGCGGGAAAGTGTGACGAATTAAACTAACCTTGCATGAAACGACCATCCTGCCACCGTCATTCAGCCCACCATGCTGCTGAATAGAGTTAAGCATCTGGAAGTTCCATTGGACAACATGAGAAAAAAAGACCAGCATTCAATTAAAACAAGGCAGCGTTTTGCTACAACCAAGGTTCACCGGACCAATGCAAATATTGTAACAAGTTCATTGCTTGAGGGGTATAAAAGATAAATCTATAAAATATTAACGGATGAAACCCATCCTCATTAAAGTTGCGGCTTTTGCGGATAACCAGATCACCATTATAGAACGTTGTGATCCTTATTTTAACACACCTTTCCATTTTCACCCGGAATGCGAGCTCGTATACGTAACGGAAAGCCACGGAAAAAGGATCGTTGGCGATACCATTGAAAGCTTTGACGTAGGCGATATGGTATTCCTGGGGCCCAACATCCCACACGTGTGGTATAATGATGAAGCCTATTATAAGGGTATTGAGCAGTTAAAGGCCCGTTCCGTGGTCATCTATTTCCCTAAAGACATTTTTGGCGACAAGTTTTACGGGTTGCCGGAAACCAAGGCCCTTACGGACTTGTTTCACCGCGCCCAGCGAGGCATGAAGATCGTGGGCGACACACATGACCGGCTTAAGGACGATATCCTTTCCCTGCCCAAGAAGGAAGGGCTGGAGCGGATCATTTCCCTGCTGAATATCCTAAAATCGTTATCAGAGACCAAAGACTTCTATTACCTGGCCAGCACCGGTTACTCCCATGCCTTTAATGCCAAGGATAACCATAAAATAGACGAGGTGTTCAAGTATGTGATGAACAATTTTTCCAAGGAAATGTCCCTCCAGGATGTAGCCAGCATTACCAACCTCTCCCCCCAGTCTTTTTGCCGGTTCTTTAAGAACCGCACCAAAAAATCGTTTGTTCAGTTCCTGAACGAAGTACGGATAGGGCATGCCTGCAAACGGTTAACGGAAGAGGACTGGTCCATTGCGGAAATTGCCTATTCCTGCGGTTTTAAGAACCTCTCTAATTTTAACCGCTTCTTTAAGGAAATAGTGGGTAAGACCCCAAAAGAGTATAAGAATGAGCTGCGTTTAAAAGAAGCCTGAAATAACTAAAAAGTAAAAAGGCAAAAAGAAAAAGGATTAGGGCGGATAAGTATTTCGTATTGACCGCTTTAGGCTTTTCCTTTTTGCCTTTTTACTTTTTGCTTTCTTTAGCCACGCTAAATATTTTTCTATAATTCGAAACATTATCCTAATTTTCAATCTAACGGTAGGTAGAAGACACGCTGTTCACATTTCACAACCAATATCTTTGTACCTGGAATCCTGATGTACAGCAACTATTCAGATCAACAGTTACTTAACTTGCTAAGGGCCGACAATGTAGAGGCTTTTAATGCGATCTACGATCGCTACAGCAAGCCATTGTACCTTTACATACTCAGTAAGCTGGAAACCGGGGAGATCAGCAAGGATGTGCTGCAGGACCTTTTTGTGTCCCTGTGGGAGAAACGTAAACAGCTCTTTATCAGCGAGTCGCTGAAGTCTTACCTGTACCAGAGCGCCCGTCATAAGGTGATTGATATTTACCGGAAGAACACCTCCTACCGGAAATACCTGCAGCAGCTGATAGAACATTTTGACGCGCAACCGGAAAATATTACCGAAACCGTTGATTATAAAGCAAAAAACCAGGAGATATTAGAAGCCATCAACCACCTGCCGGACCGTATGAAGGAGATCTTCATGCTCAGCCGGCTTGAGCATCAATCCATTGAGCAGATAGCGCAGCGCCTGGGCCTGTCCCAGCAAACGGTGAAGAACCAGATCACCAAGGCGTTGAAGATCTTACGCTCACAGCATACGGATCTGCGATCGTGACACCGCGATCCTGTTCCGGGGTACGGGAATAGTACCAATGCGCCGGTTGTACGACTACTGATAGCAACTAAAATACGAAACGGTGGACACAGAACATATAAAACAGATACTGGAACGCTATACGCAAGGGCAATGCACGGCGGAGGAGTCAAAGATCGTTGAACAGTGGTTTGAAGGCGTTAACAGACATCATTCCACCCCTGTCAATGACGATGATCTGCCCCTGCAGCTGGAGGCCGTGAAGCAAAGTATCCACGAAAGGATACAGGCGCCCCGCCGCGCCTACCTACGTCCCTGGTATTATATAGCGGCTGCCGCCAGCGTATTGCTGCTGGCCGGCGCCTGGCTGTTCACCTACCTGAAACAGTCCGGTACGGCCGCGCCGGAAGCTGCCTCCTCTATGGCAAATGCCGCGCCCGCAAAAAGCAACCGCATTATAAAGAACGGCTTTATGGAACTGACCACCACCAAAGGCGCTACTGAGCGTGTGGTGCTGGCAGATGGCAGCACTATTGTAGTGAATGCCTCCAGCCGTATCCGTTACCCCCTGCAGTTTGCGGCAGACCACCGCGATGTATACCTGGAAGAAGGGGAAGCCTTCTTTACCGTGGCGCCCAACCCAAAAAGCTCCTTTACCGTACATACCGGCGATATACAGACCACTGCCCTGGGCACCTCTTTCAATATCCGGGACTATCCCCACGAAAGCAGGATCACCGTGGCCCTGCTGACCGGCAAAGTGAAGATAGACCGTGTGCAGGATGGCCACCCGCAGGGAAATGCCGTTATATTGCTGCCTAATGAACAGGTACATTACAACCTGCAATCCCTTGAACTGGTAAAATCCACCTTTGCCAAGGCAGAGGAGATCACCGGCTGGAGACAGGGCTACCTGGTATTTAAAGACGCCTCTTATAACGAAGTAATAACCGAAATAGAGAACCGATATGGAGTAACCATTATCAACCAAAGTGATAAGAAAGAGTGGAAGTATACAGGCTTTTTCAAGGAAGAAAGCCTGCGGGAAGTGATCGAAACCATTTGTCTGGCCAAATCCATTTCCTATACTATCAGCAATGATACCATAGTATTGAAAAACAGCTACTAGCATTTGGCTCTTGGCTTTTAGCGCGTGTAAGTGGCTAAACGCTAATAGCAAAAGGCTAATAGCTGAACACCGCCAACTAATATGAACCACGCATGACCGTAAAATCATACTGCTACCTGGTAAGTATGACTGCCGGCCTGTTGTTGCTTACGCTATTACCCGCAACAGGCACGGGCTTGCCTATTGTTGTGAGTATTGAGGCCAGGAATAAGCAGCTGGAAGCGGTGATGACGCAGATAGCCGCCCAGACCGGGCTAAGTTTCCATTATGATAAAACTGAGCTAAGCCAGCGCCTCAAGACCAAAGTAACCTTACGTTGCCATAAAACGCCCATTGAAGACGTGCTACACTTGCTGGCAACACAAACGGGGCTTAAATTCCTCCTGAAAGAAGATAAGATCATCGTAGGCCCGGAGCCTCCTGCCGTGGCAGACAGCGTAGCGCTGCTCAAAGGCGGCCCCCTGCCGGAAAAAGAAATCCATGGCCGGGTATTGAACCCCAAAGGCCAGCCCCTTGGCGGCGCCACCATCCTGGTAAGGAACAGCACCCGGGGCACCCAGACTGATACAGACGGCGCTTTCTCTATTAAAGGCCATCCGGTGGATGTGCTGGTATTCCGGTCCATAGGCCACCTGCAAAAGGAAGTGATGATCGGCGATCAGGATGAGCTGAACATTACCCTGCAGGAAAGCATAAAAGGCCTGAACGAGTTTGTTGTGGCGGCGCTGGGTATTTCCCGCAAATCAAAGGAGCTTACCTACGCTACCCAGCAGCTTAGCAATGAGGACCTTACCCGCGTAAAGGACGCCAATGTGATCAACAGCCTCTCCGGCCGTATAGCGGGCGTAAATATTTACCGCAGCGCCTCTGGTATAGGCGGTTCTGCAAGGGTGATATTAAGGGGCAACAAATCCACCCGGGAAAACCAGCCGTTATATGTGATAGATGGGGTGCCCATGGCCAACTATACCCCCTCCCAGCCTTCCAATATCTGGGGCGAATCGTCCAGCATAGTGGGTAATAGCGGGCGGGATGGCGGAGACGGTATCTCTAACCTGAATCCTGATGATATTGAAAGCATCAATGTGCTCAAAGGCGCATCCGCCGCTGCTCTGTATGGCAGCCAGGCCGCCAATGGCGTGATCATCATCACCACCAAACGGGGAAGACCTGGCAAATGGAGGGTGAACGTATCTTCTGACCTGACTGTTGAAACGCCGCTGATCCTTCCCAAACTGCAATACCGCTACGGGCAAACCACCCGGCCTTATACGGATGATGACAGCCATCCCCAACCCGGCTCCGCCGACAGCTGGGGTACGCCGCTTTCCGCAACAGACCATGTAAGGCATTTTTTTAACACCGGCCTTACCTCCGCTAATTCCATCTCCTTTAGCGGCGGTAAAGAAAATGCCCCCTCCTATTTCTCCTACTCCAATACCATGAACGGCGGTATAACGCCCCGCAACAATTTTTACCGGCATACTTTTTACTACCGGGGCTCCCTGCGGCTGCTGGATAACCGCCTGCAGATAGACGGTAATTTCACTTTTGTGGCGCAAAAAGCGCTGAACCGGCCCTCCAGCGGTCTGTACTCCAACCCGCTTACGGGGTTATACAATTTCCCACGCGGGCTTAACTTTAATACCTACAAACAATACGAATATTTTGACGCCACCCGCCAACTGCCCCTGCAGAACTGGTGGAACATACATAACGACCTTGCATGGACCGGGCAGGACGACCAGCAGAACCCTTACTGGCTGCTGTACAGATGCCTGCGGGAAGAACACCGTAACCGGGGTTTAGGCTCCCTGTCCGTGAAATACGTGTTCAACGACTGGCTGTCTATACAGGCGCGGGGCAGCATGGACCGCTCCCGTGACCGGTTTGAAATAAAAGCCTTTGCCGGCACACAGAATATCCTGTCGCCCCCCAACGGGCGCTATACTTTGGAGCAGGAAACCAGCACCCAACTGTATGCAGACCTGCTGCTGAGCGCTGTAAAAAAGCTACCCGGACGGCTGCAGCTATCCGCCTCCCTGGGCACCAGCATTACGGATGTGCGCGCGCATGACAGAACGCTAATCAGCACCAATACCAATGCAGACCCCGGCTTGACAATACCCAATATTTTCACTGCTGACAATATTGCCAATGACGCGCTGGATTCACAACGATACGTAGAACGCAAACAGCTGCAGGCCGTATTTGCCAATGCGCAATTAGGTTACCGGGACTACCTGTTCCTGGACCTTACGGGGCGTAACGACTGGTCCAGCACCTTTGCCTATACGCCTATTGCCGGCAGGGGCTATTTTTATTATTCCTCCGGGCTTACCGCGCTGCTGAGCGAGATGGTAAAACTGCCGGCCGCTGTGAACTTTGCCAAGCTGCGCGTATCCTACGCCAGGGTGGGCAACGATATTGCGCCGTATGTATCCCGCCCATCCAGCTTTAAGCTGCAAACCCTGGCCGGCACGCCCATGGTAGCCATCAACAACCGCTCCCCCTACCCCCGCCCCGGCATTTACCTGAAACCGGAAGATAACCGCTCGCTGGAAGCCGGCGCAGAGATACGGATGCTGGATAACCGCGTAAGCCTGGACTTTACCTGGTACCGTAACAATAATTACCGTCAATATATGGAGGTGCAGGCCCCCAGCGGCAGCGGCTCCCTTTTTTATTACCTGAACCTGGGCAATATCCAGAACAAAGGCGTAGAGGCCACCCTTACGCTGGTGCCTGTACGCAGTAAAGAGTTCCGCTGGCAGTCCAGCTTTAACTACAGCTTTAACAAGAACCGCGTAGTGCAGCTGAGCGACCCGGACATACCCGGCGCCGGACCGGAGAATTCCTTTGTCTTAACAGACTTCCTTACCAATATGTACGGCTCTTTTATTAAGGAGGGCGGTTCCTGGGGGGATATCTACACAAATGAAGAGCTGTATAAGAATGGGAAAGGACAATACGTTATTGACAATGACGGCTATCTGAAAACCAATAAGGAAGTAAAGAATATTGGCAATCCTAACCCGCGGTTTACGCTGGGATGGAATAATACGCTGGATTACAAGGGCTTTACCCTTAGCTTCCTGGTAGATGGTAAGTTTGGCGGTAAGGTAATGAGCATTACCCAGGCCATACTGGATGAATATGGGGTAAGCGAAACCAGCGCCAGGGCGCGTGATAACGGCGGCGTGACCCTTAATGCGGTGTATGAGGATGGCACGCCTTTTACCGGTAAATACGACGCGCAGAAATACTATACGACGATTGGGGGAAGGGCCGGCATTGGGGAAATGTATATGTATGACGCTACGAATATACGCCTGCGGGAAATGTCCCTTACCTGGCAGCTGCCTATCCGCTCTAAATGGATAAAGAATCTGCAAGTGGGCCTAACCGGCAGGAATTTATGCTTCTTTACCCTGCGGGCGCCTTTTGACCCGGAGGTATCCATGAGCTCTGGCAACGGGCTGCAGGGAATAGACGTATACGGACAGCCGGCTGTACGCAGCATGGGGGTGAATTTGCGGGTGGGATTTTAGAACAATGAACAGTGAACATCGAAAGTGACAGGTGAAAGGTGAATAATGAAAAGTGTGCCTTTTATTAAATCATTTTGTGAGATGTGGTATGTTCCAAACATGATGAAACGTGTGACAACAGCATCCGTATTATGCGGGGTGCTCTTTAGCGCGTGCACCAAAAACTTTGAGGATATCAACCGGAATCCCTATGACTTCAATGAGAATGAGCTGATGCCGGACATGAAGCTGCTGGGAGAACCGCTGATACAGACCATGCTGAATATTATGGTCAGCGGCGACCCCGCCACGGCGCAGGTGCAGCAGAACCTTATAGGCGATATTTTTTCCGGTTATATGATGACGCCCACGCCGTTTGAATCCAACCGGAATAACAGTACCTATGACCTGCTGGATAACTGGAATAACCATGCGTGGACGGTGGCCTATGGCAACGTGATGCCCAACTGCAAGTTTGTACAGGAAAAATCCAAAGGGCGCTACTCCGATTTCTACGCCTGGGCGCAACTGCTGCGCGTAGCCGCCATGCACCGGGTAAGCGATGTATACGGCCCTATCATATATACCAAATACACCACCATCAACAAAGATGGCAGTATTGATTATGATACCCAGCAGGAGGCCTATAATGCTTTCTTTAACGACCTGGACGCCGCTATTGATACGCTTACGGTATATGCCCAAACCAATGTGCCCAGTAATTTTGCCGCTTTTGATCTGGCTTATAAGGGCGATTACAGACAATGGGTAAAATTTGCCAATACGCTGCGCCTGCGGTTGGCCATCCGGATCTCCAAAGCAGATCCGGTAAAGGCCAGGAAAGAAGGGGAAGCTTCCCTCCAGCACCCTTTGGGCCTGTTAACCACCGCACAGGATAATTTCAACATCAATATAGGAGCGGTAGCGCACCCCTTGTACGTGATCTGTTATAAATGGAACGATATCCGCATGGGCGCGCCCATGGAGTCTATCATGACCGGCTACCATGATCCGCGCCTGCCCTGCTATTTTGCCAGCTCCAGCAGCCGGGATTCCTCTTATGACGGTATCCGCAACGGCGTAAGCATTACCAGCCGGGATACCTATACCGGCTTTTCCAAACTATCCATGGCGCAACTGGGCAATAAGATCCAGCTGATGACCGCTGCGGAAGCCTGGTTCCTGAAAGCGGAAGCCGCCCTTTATGGCTGGAAGGGCGCTGGCGATGCGTACACAGATTATGAGAACGGCATCCGTACCTCTTTTTCGCAGTACAAACTGGATGACAAGGTAAACGCCTATCTTAAGAACCACGGCTATAAGCCCAAACCTTATACGGACCCGCGGAATGCGGCCAACAATGTGCCCGACAGCAGCCCTTACCTGAGCACCATCACAATCCAGTGGGAACATGGCGTGTCTACAGAAAAGAAGCTGGAGCGCATCATTACCCAGAAATGGATTGCCATGTTCCCCGAGGGAGAAGAGGCCTGGGCAGAGTTCCGTCGTACCGGCTACCCCCGCTTATTTCCGGTGGTGGTGAACTACAGCGGCGGCAGCATTCCCACGGAGCGGTTTATCCGGCGTATTAACTTTCCCCAGCTGGAATATGCTACCAACCCCCAGGGCGTAAAAAGGGCCGTAGCAGCCCTGGGAGGCCCCGATAATGGCGGCACCGCCCTCTGGTGGGATAAACAGTAGCCAATAATCAGTTCGGTCAGAAATGCGTACCTTTAGTATGATGACCGCATCTGTTGCGTTATGATGTACCAGGAATTCCACGACGGTAATATGCCTCATATTGCTGCATTCAGAAAGGGTAATACTACCGCTTTCAGCCACTATTATCATCTTTTTTACGTACCCCTCCGGTATTTTGCCGAACAGCTGATAAAAGACAAAGCTGCTTCGGATGACATTGTTACCAATGTTTTTATTAAGCTATGGCAGAAACATGCGAACTTCAGCTCAGAAGAGCGGATCAAATCCTTCCTGTATATCTGTACCCGTAACGCCTGCCTGGACTTTATCAAACACCAGCGCATTGCCAGAAGATCTGAACAGGAGATCGCAGACAATACCGTACTGCAAGAGGATTTTGCCCTGAACCAGATCATCCGTACGGAACTGTACTGGCATCTTTATAATGCTATAGAGCAGCTGCCTGTAGAATGCCGCCGTATTTTTAAGATGAGTTTCCTGGAAGAAATGAAGAACCAGGAGATAGCGGATAAATTATCGCTTTCCATTAAAACCGTTAAGAACCAAAAAGCCAGGGCCATTGTATTGATCCGCAAAAGGTTACTGGGCGAGCACCTGGCTGCCTGGGCGCTCTGGTGCGCCTGGTTTATCATTCCCTAAATATTTTTTCTCCGTCTTTAGGCCTATCCCGTTTTCCGGTCGTTTCTATTTAAGAGGGGACAGGTAACAGTAAAAATCCATGTATGAAGAAACGGGCCTTACATGCATCCTACCAGATCGTTGAGCTGATACGCAAACATCTTGACGAAAGCATTACGCCGGCAGAGAATAGCCGCCTGGAGCACTGGTTGCAGGCAAAGGAAGCTAACCGTATACTGTTCCGGCAGCTGGCGGAAAAAGAGCATGCAGGCGAGGCTATTAGCCGGTTTAAAGAGATAGCCGCGGAAAGGGCCGCCACGTTTGAGCGCATCAGCAGCCAGCTAACGACTCTACCTTCTTCCCGCACACGTTTTTTCCTTTTTCGTCACTGGTCTTATGCCGCGGCAGCAACCGTGCTGTTATGCCTTGGCGCTGCCTCGCTGTTTTATTTTAACAATAGCAGCGGCCCCACCGCCCGCCCCAAGCCAGCTGTAACGGTGGTTACAGATATACCGCCGGGCGGCAATAAGGCCACGCTTACATTAGCCAATGGCAGCGTAATTACGCTGGATAGCCTGCAAAGCGGTACACTGGTCCGGCAGGGCAACGCCGCCGTTATTCAGCTGGGCAACGGGCAGCTGGCCTATAAAAAAGATGCTGCAGCGCGGGATGCGCCGGTAGTGTATAATATCATTGCCACGCCGCGCGGCGGGCAGTATCAACTATTGTTGCCGGATGGCAGCAAGGCCTGGCTCAATGCCGCCAGCTCGCTGCGTTTCCCCACTGCCTTTACCGGCGGGAAAAGGAAGGTGCAGTTAACCGGCGAGGGATATTTTGAAGTAGCGCCTTTGTATACCGGCAAAAAGAAAACGCCTTTTATCGTGGAGATAGGCCCCGGCGGCGGGCAGGTAGAAGTACTGGGCACCCATTTTAATGTGATGGCCTATGACGATGAAAGCGCCGTAAAGGTAACGCTGCTTACCGGCGCGGTAAAAGTAAGCAAAGGCCTGGCCGGCGCGCGGTTAACGCCAGGCCAACAGGCACAGCTGGACAAAGCAGGACAATTAAAAGTACAACCACAGGCAGATGTAGCCGCTGCCATGGCATGGAAGAACGGCATGTTCCAGTTTCACAGCGCAGATCTGCCCGCTGTATTACGGCAGTTATCCCGCTGGTATGATGTAGATGTTATTTATAAAGGCCCTGTGCCTTCCAGGGAATTTGAAGGCGAAATAGAGCGCAACCTTACCTTATCGCAGGTGCTGCGCATACTGGAAAAGAACCAGGTACACATAAAGATAGAGGGGACACAAATGGTAGTGATGCCTTAGCCTAAACAACAGAACTATACCATCCACCTAAACACCACCTTCGTATATGAAACTTGTAATTCTACTTGTAGTTACATGCCTGCTGGCAGGCATGGGCAGCTATGCGCAGAACGTAACCTTTACGGGCAAAAACGTTCCGCTGACAACCGTGTTTGCTGCTATCAAAAGCCAGGCTGGTCATGTGTTTTTCTTTGACGCGAGGCTGTTGCGGGATACCAAACCCGTATCACTCGATGTGCATGACGCTCCGGTGGCCATGGTCCTTAAAGAAAGCCTGAAAGACCAGCCGCTGGATTACTCCATCGAAAACAAAACTGTTACCATTGTAAAGAAATCACACACCGCGTTACCCGCAGCACCGCTTCCGCTGGAAGACCCGCCACCTGTACTGGTACAGGTTTCCGGCACAGTGCGCGATAGTGCCGGCGATCCAATGGCTGGCGTTTCCATCCGCGTAAAGGGCGGTACTACCGGCACGATCACGGATCAAAGCGGCCGTTTTAATATCAATGCGGAACCCGGCCAGGTATTGGTAATATCTGCCGTAGGTTTTATACCACAGGAAATTACCATAGGCAGCGAGCTTACATATACCATTACATTACTCCGCGCCAATGAAAAGCTGGATGAGGTAGTGGTAGTAGGTTATGGTACCCAGACCCGGCGGCAGCTTACCGGCGCCATCTCTTCTGTAAGGGGCGATCAGATCCGGAAACAGCCGGTGCTTACTCCGGTACAGGGCTTGCAAGGCCTGGCCCCAGGCATTCAGATCACCGCCTCCGGTCAGCCGGGCGTACAGCCAAGGGTCACTATCCGCGGGCTGAACACCATCCTGACCAATGAAAACCCCCTGTATGTGGTGGATGGCGTGCTAACGGATGATATCACCAATGTGAGCAATGCGGACGTATTATCTGTAGAGATACTGAAAGACGGTGCAGCCGCTATCTACGGTAGCCGTGCCGCTAATGGCGTAGTGCTGATCACCACCAAAAGAGGCCGTACCGGCAAACTAAGCGTAAGCCTGGACGCCTCTGCAGGATTCAGGAAGATGATCAATAAAGTAAAAATGGCTGATAGCCGCCTGTATGCAGCATACACCAATGAAGCCAGGGCCTATAACAGCGAGCCGCCTTTTATTAACCCGGATACGTTGCAGTATAATACAGACTGGTACGATGCCATGACACGCAAAGGTCTTTTTCAGCAATATAACGTGACGATGAGCGGCGGTACGGAAAACGTTTCCTACCTGTTCAGCGCAGGTTATATGGGAGATGAAGGCGTGTTAAAAGGCGCTGATTTTTCGAGGATCTCCCTGCGTTCTAACAATGAATACCGGATCACGCCTTTCCTTAAGTTTGGCCATGTGCTGAATGTGGCTATCAGCAGCCGCAATAATAAACCGGTGACCACTTTCTCAGAAGCTTACCGGCAGGCGCCCAGCGTACCGGTCAAGAACCCCGACGGCTCCTATGGTTATATCAGCGGGCTAAGTGTAGCCAATCCCGTAGCCACGCTGGAGCTGGCCAATGAACTGGCGAATAACCAGCGTTACCAGGGCAACCTGTATATGGAGATAAGATTGCTTAAAGGCCTTACGTTCCGCTCTGCATGGGGTTTTGACAAAAACTACGGGGACAGTATTGAGTACAAACCTGTGTACAACTACAACATCTTTAACCATACTACCTCCGAATTATTTGTGCTGGATAAAAACCGCTTTTATTGGGTATGGGATAATATACTTACCTACTCCCTGCAGTTTGGCGACCACGATGTATCATTGATGGCAGGCCATACCGCAGAGAAAGACAAAGGTAAGATCTCCCAGGTAAGGGCTACCAATGTGCCGCCGGATAGGAACCTGTGGTATATTAACCAGGGCGATCCTACCATTACGTTTGTAGCTACCGGTACCGCGGGTTTTGTGCTGCAGCGCAGAAGCTACTTCTCCCGCCTTACCTATAGTTTCCGCAATAAATATAACCTGAACGGTGTGTTGCGGCGCGATGGCTCCAGCGCCTTTCCTGATAACCGGCAATGGGGTACTTTTTATTCCTTAGCAGGTTCATGGATGCTGTCTGAAGAGGGCTTTATGAAAAACGTGACCGGCGTGGACTACCTGAAGCTGCGGGTAGGATACGCGCACCTGGGTAACGATGGTATTTCCAGACTGGTAAATAACGAGCTCTCACAGCTGTTATCCATTACGCAAACCAATCCCTACGCCTTCCCCGGCGGTCTGGTACCGGGCATCACCTTTGACCAGGTCAAGGACGCTACCGCCAGTTGGGAAGCTACCAAGGGTGTGGATGCAGGCATTGAATTTGGTTTGCTGGATAACCGCCTGACGGGTGAAGTATCTTATTACAATAAACTCACCAATGCGTACATACGGGTACCGGCGCCGCCTTTTATGGATAATAACGGCATCCTCTCCCCTTCTGCAGACGTAAGGAATAAAGGCGTAGAAGCCGCGCTGGGTTGGAGTGATAACCGTAATAAGAATTTCACTTACCGCATTAGCGCCAATGCCACCATTAACCGCAACAACGTGGATAAGATAAGGGGTGGCATTGATCTGGCAGAAGGCAGCCTGGGTAATGGCGAAGTAACTACATATACGGTAGAAGGCCGGCCCATTGGCAGTTTCTGGGTATATGACGTGGAAGGTATTTACCAGAACCAGGCAGATATTGAACGGTCTGCCCATTTTGTAGGCACGCTGCCGGGTGATTTCAAGTACAGGGACATTAACGGCGACGGCTCGCTGGATACCAGGGACCGCATCTTTGTAGGCTCGTATCAACCCCGGTTCTACTATGGCATCAGCGCGGGCGTTACCTGGAGGCAACTGGACTTTTCTGTGGATTGTTACGGCAATTCCGGCAACAAGGTGTACAACGGTAAAAAGGCGGTACGTTTTGGTAATGATAATATAGAAGTATCCCGCGGCGCGCGCTGGACTTCCACGAATCCCAGCAATACAGAGCCCAGGGCCTCCAACAACATACCACCGCCTTCTACCTATTTTGTAGAATCCGGCTCCTTCTTCCGCATTAACAACATCACGCTGGGATATACCTTACCGGAATCATTCATCAGCCGCGCGTTCATGAGCAGCGCCCGTTTTTATATCACGGCGCAGAACCCGCTGATCAGTAAAAAATTCAGCGGCTTTAGCCCGGAACTGCCCGGCTCCAATGCGCTGAACAGTGGTATTGAGCTAAGCATATATCCAACGCTGGCCACCTACCTGGTAGGTTTTAACATCAATTTTAAATAACCGCTAAACGGTTTGAGTTATGAAAAATTTATTTGCTATATTATCCATCATAGCGTTCATGATCGTACTCTCCATTTCCTGCAAAAAAAGCTGGCTGGACCCGCCGCCGGAGAATACACGCATACAGGATGACTCCACCTTTGCACGGCCGGAGAATGCTACCCGTTTTGTAAATGCCTGTTATGCCCAGCTGAATGACTGGAATGAGCATGTATTTTCCTGGATAGGGATAAGCAGCATCACCAGCGATGACGCTGATAAGGGTAGCTTCCCCGGCGATGTAGGCGCGGACAAAGACCAAATGGACAATTTTACCTACACGGCTACCAGCTTATCCCCTTCTGAGGTATGGAGCGGCAATTTTGTAGGCGTGGGCCGCTGTAACCAGGCCATTGATAATCTACCCAGGTTCACCAACGTACCGCAGGCCCTCAGGGACCGGCTGGTAGCAGAAGCAAAGTTCCTGCGTGCTTATTACTACTTTAACCTGGTACGGTGCTATGGAGACGTGCCTTTGGTAGATAGCGTTTATAGCTCAGATAATATTGAGCAGATCGTGGGCCTTTATACCCGCTCACCCAAAAGCGAGATCTATGCCCTGATCATACGGGACCTTACTGACGCCGCCGGCGCACTGCCGGTGAAAAGCGCTTACGGTGCTGCAGACGTGGGCCGTGCTACACAAGGCGCCGCACTGGGATTACTGGCCAAGGTGCAGTTATACCAAAAAAACTGGGCAGCCGCAATAGCCGCTTCTGATCAGGTCATAACCTCCGGCGAATATTCCCTGGAGCCGGATTATGCCCTGCTATGGCGCCAAACCACGGAGAATGGCCGTGAATCACTATTTGAAGTGCAGGCTCAGAATGGTCAGGAAGGCTGGGCCACCGGTGGCTATTCAGAAACGCAACGTGCCCGCGCCACCGTGATCAACGGGTTTAACGGCTGGGGCTTTAACTCGCCCAGCGCCAGCCTGGAGGCCGCCTATGAACCGGGCGATGTTCGCAAGGCAGGCACCATGTACTTTGCCGGCCAAACCCTGTGGGATGGGGCTATAATAGACATCGATGCCGCCAACCCGCGTTATAATTACAAATCCTACTCCAGCATGACCCAGGAAACCAATTACGACGGCTGGTTTACGGGGAAGAATATACGCATATTGCGCTATGGGGAAATACTGCTTATTAATGCGGAAGCCGCCAATGAGGCCGGGCAACCTGGCAAGGCGCTGGCTGCATTGAACCAGGTAAGGGCAAGGGCCCGTGGCGGCGTAGCCGGCGTACTGCCGGATGTGACCGTAACCGCACAGGCAGCCCTGCGGGACGCCATCTGGCGGGAAAGAAGGGTGGAACTGGCCATGGAGCATGACCGTTTCTTTGACCTGGTAAGGCAAGGCAGGGCAGGCACTGTGTTACGCGCACAGGGCAAAAACTTTGTGGATGGGAAACATGAGGTATTCCCCATTCCATTGAACCAGATCATCGTAAGCCAGGGAAGGCTTACGCAAAACCCGGGATACTAATGTGCCGATGTGCACATTTATAAATTAAGACCATGGTAACACTATCAAGACAGGAGTTCCTGCAACGTACTGCTATCGCAGGTGTAAGCCTGCTGCTTTCTTCGCTGGAAGGTTTTGCCTTTACCCAACCGGAAAAGAATATAAAGGTAGCAGTAATAGGTTGCGGCAGCGTATCCAACCAATACCTGCCCCATTTATCCAAATGCCCCTATGTGGAGCTGGTAAGCACTTGTGATATTATTCACGAGCGGGCCATTAAACAGGCAAAGGACTATAAAGTGCCCAACCATTTCCCGCATATTGACCAGCTGCTGGCCGGCCCTGCGTTTGACCTGATGGTAACGCTTACAGATATGCAGGAGCATGGGCGGTTAAATAAACAGGCCTTGGAAAGCGGTAAACATGTATGGAGCGAAAAGCCCATGGCCAATACCTACAAAGAAGGCAAGGCCCTGCTTGACCTTGCCAACAGCAAAGGGCTGCATATCTGGGGTGCGCCGGCGGTGGTAAACAGCCCGCAATTTGCCTTTATGTCAAAGACCATACAGGATGGCACACTAGGCAAAGTAGCCTGCGCCCACGCCCAATACGGTCATTTAGGGCCTACCTGGTCTGCTTTTTTCTATGAGCAGGGCGGCGGCAGCCTGCCTGACCTGGGCGTGTATAACCTGGCCACACTTACCGGCCTGCTGGGGCCTGCGAAAGCTGTAATAGCGATGACCAGCATTGTAACGCCGGAACGCACGGTGGATAACAAGGGTCATATTAAAGTAGCGGCGGAGGATAACGCTATGGTGATCATGGATCATGGGAATGGTACCCTTTCCCATGTGCAATGCGGGTTCAATTATTTTGATCCCTATGGGCATGAAGGCAAGGGGCAGCAACAGCATACCGTCAGCATCTGGGGCACTAAAGGCAATATGGGGCTGGTAGGCTATGACTGGGCGCCTTTTGGGGTAGACCTGGCCACTTCTTTTACGGAACCGCCGGTAAGGCATGTAACAGATACCGGCGCCTATGTATGGCAACAGGGCGCCAGCGTAATATCCGAAACACTGGCCACCGGCAAACCGGCGCTTATTACCGTGGAGCATGCCCTGCATGTGCTGGAGATCATTGAAGCGGCCAGGGCATCGGGGCAGGATGGCAAGCGGGTAGAACTGGTATCTACCTTTAAATGGCCGGTTGTATGATTTATGATACTATTTTAACAATAACCGCTAGTGCAAGCTTATTCGAACCTTAAGCGAACCTAAACCGAACCTTAAGCGAACCTGAGACGGCCCTGCCGGGAGACAATATTGTATCAGTATTTAAAAGAAAGACAATGCTTAAACGGTTCCTTTCTCCTTCCTATACACCCTGGCAGGGTGGTTTAGCCCTTATGCGCATTATTACCGGCCTGCTGATGGTATACCATGGCTGGGAAGTATTTGATAAGGCCAAAATGGACGAATACGCCAAATGGCTCACAGATCTGCATTTTCCCGCGCCTGCGTTTATGGCCTACCTAGGGAAGAGCACGGAATGGGTAAGCGGTATTTTACTTACATTGGGCCTGCTGACACGCCTGGCGGTGATCCCCCTGGCCATTGCCATGACGGTTGTCTGTTTTGGCATGGGAAATGGGAGGATATTAACGCAGGACCAGCATCCCTTTTTATTTGTATTGCTGGCAGGCGTTTTCTTTTTTACCGGGCCCGGTAAATGGAGCCTGGACCAGGTATTCTTTAAGCGGGGGCCATAAAATAATAGGTACCGGACATATGCGCATCAATATCTTTTGGTTCCGCCGCGATCTGCGGCTGGATGACAATGCAGGATTATACCATGCTTTACAACAGGAGAACCAGGTATTACCCATCTTTATATTTGACACCAACATACTGGATCAGCTGGATGAAAAAGCAGACCGGCGGGTGACCTTTATATTTGAGGCGCTGGAGCAGATACAGGCCACGCTGGAGAAAAAAGGCAGTACCCTGAGGGTATATTATGATACACCGGTCAATGCATTTAAAAAGCTACTGGATACCTATACCATCGACAAAGTATTCACCAATCATGATTATGAACCGTACGCCCGTGAAAGGGACCAGGCGGTAAAGGAGTTATTACAACAGCACAGTATTTCCTTTCATACGTATAAAGACCAGGTGATCTTTGATAAAGCGGAGGTGATGAAAGATGATGGCACGCCCTATACCGTATTTACCCCTTACAGCAGAAAATGGCAGGCTACGCTGAATGATTTCTATCTAAAAAGCTACCCCACGCATAAGTATATACGTAATTTCCTGAAAGAAGCCCCGCATCGCATTCCGTCTTTAGCTACCATGGGTTTTAAGGAGGCAAACGGCCATTTTCCGCCAGGCGCCGTAAAGGAGGAACTCATCCGCCAGTATGAGCAGCAGCGGGATATACCCGGTATTACAGGCACCTCCCATATGGGCGTGCACCTGCGCTTTGGCACCGTGAGCATCCGCAAGCTGGCGCAAAAAGCACAGGAGTGGAGCACCGTATATTTAAATGAGCTGGTATGGCGGGAGTTTTACCAGATGATACTCTGGCATTTTCCGGAAGTGGGTAAAGGCAAGTCATTTAAACCTGCCTACGATCATGTACGCTGGCGTTATAATGAAGCTGATTTTGAACGCTGGTGTAAGGGCCAGACCGGTTACCCTATTGTGGATGCCGGTATGCGGGAGCTGAATGCCACGGGTTTTATGCATAACCGGGTACGGATGATCACGGCCTCTTTCCTGGCCAAACACCTGCTGATAGACTGGCGCTGGGGCGAAGCCTATTTTGCGGAAAAGCTGCTGGATTATGACCTGGCGGCCAATAATGGCAACTGGCAATGGGCAGCAGGTTGCGGGTGTGACGCCGTCCCCTATTTCCGGATCTTTAACCCCACCTTACAAACAAAAAAGTTCGACCCCCAGTTAATATATATAAAGAAATGGGTACCGGAACTGGAAACCCTGGACTACCCCGCCCCCATCATACAACATGAAATAGCCCGCAAACGCTGCCTGGAAGCTTACAAGAGAGCTTTACAGCAGCAAGGTTAATTTATTTTTAAAAATTTTGTCTGATACGATAGTACCATGGTATTTTTCGCACGACTCCCTATCTGCAGCCTTTAAAGGAACCAAGATCGTGCACCAACTTTAATACAGTTAAACAACAGTAATGACAACAAAAAAACACAGCGTTTAAGCTGAGGGGGATATTTATTGCCTGGCGAAAACCATGAACATTTCAACCAAACTAGCATATGAACAGAAAATTCCATCTTTCATGGGCATGCAGACCCACAAGCGTTTTACTCTGCCTTGCATTGGCAGGAGGCGCACACATGCAGGCCATTGCAGCCATTCCAACATTTGCTCATACCACGGTTGAGCAGGATATAACGGGCACCGTGCGCGATGCCCAGGGAACACCATTGCCGGGTGTGACCGTACAGGTAAAAGGCATCAACAAGGGTACCCAAACAGACGCCAATGGCGTATTCAAGATCAGCGCTAACCCTGGCGATGTACTGGTATTCAGCTCACTGGGCTTTACCGCTACTGAGGTAACCCTTGGCAACAACCCCACTATTAATGTAACCCTGGAAGGAAATGTTAAGGGATTGAACGAGCTGGTAGTAACTGCATTAGGCGTAAAGAAAACACCCAAAGCGCTTACTTACGCCACACAGCGTATTGACGCCGCAGAGATCACCACCGCTAAAGATCCTAACCTGATGAATGCCCTGAACGGTAAAGTATCAGGCATCAACATTAGCCGCAGCAGCTCCGGCGCAGGCGGTTCTGTAAAAGTGATCATGCGTGGTAATAAATCTGCCGCCAGCACTAACCAACCCTTGTATGTAATTGATGGTATTCCTATGATCAGCTATGCCACCCAGCAGCCCAACAGTACCTGGGGCGGTAATGGCGTGATCACTTATGCACCCGGCCGCGATGGTGGAGACGTGATCTCTAACCTGAACCCGGATGATGTTGAAAGTATCTCTGTGCTGAAAGGCGCCTCCGCATCTGCCCTGTATGGCAGTCAGGCCGCCAACGGCGTGATCCTGATCACCAGCAAAAAAGGTAAACCGGGCCAAACAAATGTGAGCCTTTCCAGCAGCTTTACCATGGACCAGGTAGCTATCAAACCTGAGTTCCAGAACAGCTACGGACAAGATCCCAAAGCCGCTACCCAGAGCTGGGGGCCTTCACTTACCGGCGGCGCTGCTGATAACCTGAAGGACTTTTTCCGCACTGGTAATACCTGGATCAACTCCATAGGTCTTTCCGGCGGCACAGAAAAGATGCAGACATATTTTTCGTATGCCAATACCCGTGGCGCAGGCACTATGCCGGGTAATGACTTTAACCGTCATAACATCACCTTCCGCGAAACCGGCCACTTCCTGGATAATAAGCTCACCATTGATGGCGGCGCCCAGATAGTGGTACAAAAAATAAAGAATGCCCCGGTAACAGGTCTTTACTTCAACCCCTTATCAGGTTTGTACCTGTTTCCCCGGGGTTTAGCCCTGCAACCGTACAGGGATAAATACACTGCATTTAACGAATTGCGGCAGATAGACCTGCAGAACTGGCCTTTTAACGAAGACATCCAGCAGAATCCCTGGTGGATCGTAAACAGGAATACCAGCTCAACAGACCGTAACCGTACGCTGTTTAATGCCTCTGCCAAATATGATATCACCGATTGGTTGAATATACAAGCCCGTGGTAGCATGGACCGTATCAACGATACGTATGATGCGCAGATCTATGCCGGTACGCAGGGCGTACTTTCCGGCCCCAATGGCCGTTATATAGCGTTGAACTCTACTACCACCCAATTCTACGGTGATCTGTTGCTGAGCCTTAACAGGGACTTTGGCGATTTTCGCCTGAATGCTGTACTGGGTAGCAGCATTGTAGATATGCAAACCAAAGGCTTCAGCGCAGACTCCTACAACGGTAGCCTGTATGTAGCCAATGTATTTACATTGCAGAATATGTCGCAGGGCAGCCAGTACAATACGCTGCCTAATAACCATGTGCAGATACAGGCGGTGTTTGGTAACGCTACCCTGTCCTGGAAAGACCTGGTGTTCCTGGATCTGACCTCCCGCAGCGACTGGCCTTCCACGCTGAGCTTTACGCCTACCAAATCCTATTTCTATCCTTCTGTGGGGCTGTCCTTTATCATGAGCGATATCCTGCACCTGCCGGAGCCTATCAGTTATGCTAAGCTCAGAGGCTCCTACTCTTCTGTAGGTAACTCCGTACCAGCTTATGTAACTAATCCGCTGAGCAGGCTGGGCACCGTAGGCGGCACCTTTGACTTTAACACAGTAGAGCCTAACCCGGACCTGAAACCGGAAAGGACCAAATCCTTTGAGCTGGGTACTGAGCTGCGTTTTCTGCAGAACCGCCTGAGCGTGGATGTGACTTACTATAAGACCAATACCGTTAACCAGTATTTCCAGATCGCTATCCCTCCCGGCACCGGTTACAGCCTGCGTAACATCAACGCCGGCGAGATCCAGAACTCCGGTGTGGAAGCGTTGGTGAACTATAATGTGATCAAATCCGGGAACTTCCAATGGAATACGGGTGTGAATTACTCTTATAACAAAAACACTGTTAAATCGCTGGCGCCAGATATGGACCAGTTCATCTTAACAGACGCTAACTCCAACTCTTACTCCTCAGTGATCAAAGTTGGCGGCTCTTACGGCGATATTTACGGCACGGTGCTGCAGCGTGATGAACAAAACCGCGTGATCATTGGCGCGGATGGTACGCCTAAGGTAGATCCCGTATTACAGTTCATTGGCAACCCTAACCCTAAATGGCAGCTGGGTTGGAGCAACGGTTTCTCCTTTAAGAACTTTAACCTGAATGTATTGGTGGATGGTAAGTTTGGCGGCAAGGTACTGTCTATCACACAGGCCATGATGGATCAATACGGCGTATCTAAAGAGAGCGGTGACGCCCGCGCTAATGGCGGCGTAAACATCAACGGCGTACAGGATGACGCTGCTAAAACCCCAGTAACCTCTGTAGACGCCAAGAAATGGTATACCACCATAGGCGGCCGTGCAGGCGTAGCCGGCGAGTATGTTTACAGCGGCGATGTGATCCGTATGCGCGAAGTATCCCTGGGTTATGCCTTACCGTCTTCTTTACTGGAACACAGCTTTGTAAAAGGGCTGAAGCTATCATTGATCGGCAGGAACCTGTTCTACTTCTCCAAGAAAGCGCCTTATGATCCGGAAGTGACCATGTCTACCGGTAACGGCCTTTCCGGTGTAGATGTATTCAGCCTGCCTGCTACGCGCAGCCTGGGTGTGAACCTGAATGTGAACTTTTAAGTAATTCACCAAAAAAACAAGGAAGATGAACAAGATCAGCTTTAAATATAAAACCCTGGCGCTTGTAGCGATGGCAGCCCTGCTGGGCGCCAGCTCCTGCACCAAGAACTATGAGGATTATAATACAGACCCTACCGGCCTGACAGAAGATCAGCTTAAACCGGACTTTAACTATATAGGCGGTTTCTTTCCACAGATCCAGTCCTCCATATACTTCAACTTCAATAACACTACCGCGGATTACCAGCTGCAGCAGAACCTGAATGCCGATGTGTACTCCGGTTATATGATGTCGCCCAACCCTTTCCGCAGCAATATCAGCAACCTTACCTATGCGCTGGTAGACGGCTGGAACGGCTCCGCATTTGCACTGGCTTATAACCGTGTAATGTCGCCCATACAGGAAGTAAAACGCCGCGGCGCGGATAAGGTAGCGCCTGATTTCTGGGGCGTAGCTTTGATCCTGAAGGTAGAAGCCATGCACCGCGTAACGGACATTTACGGGCCTATCCCCTATACCCAATATGGCCAGGGCGGTTCCTCTTCCGTATACGATAGCCAGGAAACTATCTATAAAGCATTCTTCCAGGAGCTGGATGTTGCGATAGCTAACCTGAAGGCATATATAGCTGCAAAACCCGGCGCTACGCCGTTTGCCAAGTTTGATATGCTGTATGGCGGCGATTACAAACAATGGATAAAGTTTGCCAACTCCCTGCGCCTGCGCTTAGCTACCCGCGTTAACAAAATTGCCCCCGCACTGGCAAAAACAGAGGGCGAGAAAGCGCTGGCAGATAATGGCGGCCTGCTGGAAAACAATAATGACAATGCACTGGTATCCGGCTTTGGCATTAAACACCCGCTGTTCACCATTACCAATAAAGACGCCTGGAGCGATATAAGCATGGGCGCTTCTATGGATGTTTACCTGAACGGCTTCCATGATCCGCGCATTGGCAAATACTTTGATCCGGCTTCTGATTTTGCCGGACAGTACAAAGGCATCCGCATTGGTTCCGATGTACCTGCCAAACCTGGCTACGCGGGCTTTTCTACACTGGCCTATGCTACTACCAAAACCTTCCGGGATAATACCCCGCTGCAGCTGATGACTGCCGCTGAAGTGTTTTTCCTGCGGGCAGAGGCTGCGCTGAATAACTGGGCTAACCCCGGCGGTACTGCACAGGACCTGTATGAAAGAGGTATTACCACTTCCCTTACGCAATGGGGCGTGGCAGACCAGGCTGCAGAATATATCAATGATGCTGTTAGTAAACCCATTCCTTATGTAGATCCGAAGACTGCGGCTAACAACGCGCCGGCGCCTTCTGCCATCACTATCAAATGGGACGAAGCAGCTACGCCTGCTGTGAAGCTGGAGCGTATCATCACGCAGAAATGGATCGCTATATTCCCGGAAGGAGAAGAGGCATGGGCAGAGTTCCGCCGTACAGGTTATCCTAAATTACTGACGGTGGTTAACAACAGGAGCAATAACACCATTGATACCGATAAACAGATCAGAAGACTTGCATTCCCACAGGCAGAGTACCTGGCTAACCAGGCAGAGGTACAGAAAGCCATACAGTTGCTGGGCGGCCCTGATAACGGCGGCACCAGGCTGTGGTGGGATACAAGACCATAACAATATTATACTCTCTATCTACATTTCACACGTTTGAGAAAAGCCGCTGGTGTTCCCGCCGGCGGCATTTTTAAAAAGCAGATAGACAAACATATTGCCCTTTATTATCCATTAATCTATATCGTTGACACAGTAACATAGAAAAGTCCCGCCGTTGAGCGGGACTTTTTCTTTTATTAATTTTTGGCTGTTTCCTGTTTGTCAAAGAAGCGATGGAAATACAGCAGCTGGTATAACACGGAATTTGACCAGTAATCCCAGTTATGCTCTCCTGGCCTTTCAATATAATCATGCGTAACGCCCTGTTGTAATAATTGCTGGTGCAGGTTGCGGTTTACGTTAGAGAAAAAATCCTTTACGCCGCAGTCAATGATAAGAGCCAGCACGCTATCTTTTAGCTGGTAGGCTATATTGATCACAGAGTAATTGTTCCAGTTTTCCCGGTGGTCTTCGATGGTACCGAGGCGTTTGGCCAGGTCCCAGTTCCTGGGGAAAGGGCGCAGGTCAACCCCGCCGCTCATGCTACCGGCGGCGCCAAAAACATCCGGGTGGCGGATGGCCAGGAACAGGGCGCCATGGCCGCCCATGCTCAGGCCAGTAATAGCGCGGTACTGTTTCTGTGCCCGGGTGCGGTAATGACTGTCTATATAAGCGGGTATTTCTTTGCCTACATAGGTCTCAAACTTCCAGCTGCTATCCACGGGGCTATCCAGGTACCAGCTGCCTACGTTGCCATCCGGGCAAACGATCATCATCTGATAGGCATCTGCCAGCCCGCTAATGGCGGGCACGTTCCTGATCCAGTTGGCATAGTTGCCGCCATGACCATGCAGCAGGTATACCACCGGGAAACGCTGTGTTTTGTCTTTATCATAGGCCGCCGGCGTGATCACCACGCATTTGAAGCTGCGGTACATAGCTGGGCTGAGTATCTCCAAAGTATCCACCTTAGCGGCGTGCAGGCTGGTAGAGAGGAGCAGCAGGCAAAGGCAGCTGAGCAAAAATCCTTTCATCGTTTTTCCTTTTAACGTGTTCATGGTAATTCCCTTTTATGAAACAAGCCATCCCGGAAGATACCAGGATGGCTTGTTCAAGATATAAAAAACTAATGACTTACTGTCCGGCAGTGGTCTTTGCCTGCGTTTGCTGCTGCATAGGGTTAGGACCTGCGGTAGCGCCCCTGGGCCGCTCCTGCTGACGGAACAATTCAAACCTGGAAGGCAGGGATACCCTGGGCCAGTTATTATTGCCTTCGTCAATATCAGCGGTCTCGCGCTGGGGGTCCAGCTTAATGCCCACTACTTCTTTATCCTTGGCAAATACCTTGGTCACATGGTACTCATCTTTACGCCAAATATAGGCAGAAATGCGGTCTGTTTCCTTAGTGCCATCCCTGTATGTCCATTCAATGATGATGGGCATTACCAGGCCGCCTACGTTGGAGAAAGAGATCTCGTAAAAGTTCTTCTTGCTCTCATACAGGCGTTTTTCTTCAGGAGAAAGGCCGGCATACAGTTGGTTGTATTTGGCTTTATCGTCGCTGCTAACGGCAAAGCGGTCCCATTTGCTATAGAAATCCTGCAGGGCGGTATCCTGCTCTACGGCAAACTTTACGCCTGCGGCGCGGTTACGGTCGCGGGCAATATGGTCTGCTTTGCGGTCGTATGCCGCTTTATCCAGGCTGCTTACTTCTGTAGGCTCGCCGGAGTTAAGGCGGTACCATTTAACGCTGTCTATGGCAATATCCACGGGCTCAATGCCAAAGAACCATCCGCGCCAGAACCAATCCAGGTCCACCGCGCTGGCGTCTTCCATGGTGCGGAAGAAGTCTGCCGGGGTAGGATGTTTAAAGGCCCAGCGGCGTGCGTACTCCTTAAAGGCAAAGTCAAACAGCTCGCGGCCCATTACGGTCTCGCGGAGGATATTGAGGGCAGTGGCCGGTTTTGCGTAGGCATTAGGTCCAAACTGCACAATGTTCTCTGAGTTGGTCATGATAGGCTCCAACAGGTCCTTGGGCATTTTCATGTAGTCCACGATCTTGTGGGCCGGGCCACGGCTGGAGGGGAAGTTGAAATCCCACTCCTGCTCTGCCATGAACTGGCAGAAGGTATTGAGACCTTCGTCCATCCAGGTCCACTGGCGCTCATCTGAGTTCACGATCATGGGGAAGAAGTTGTGCCCTACTTCATGCGTGATCACGCCTATCATCCCGTTCTTGGTAGCTTCTGAATAGGTACCGTCTTTTTCTGCACGGCCGTAGTTGAAGCAGATCATCGGGTATTCCATACCATTGGCCGCTTCTACGGAGATGGCCACTGGATAAGGATAAGGGATGGTATGTGCGGAGTAGGATCTGAGCGTATGGGCTACCACTTTGGTGGAATAACGGCGGTACAGCGGATAGGCTTCCGGTCCGTAATAGGACATAGCCATTACCTTTTTACCTTCTACATTGGTAGCCATGGCGTCCCATACCAGGCGGCGGGAGCTTACCCAGGCAAAGTCCCTTACGTTCTGGGCGTCAAATACCCAGGTTTTGGTAGCGGTAGCTTTGCCCTGCAGGCTTTTCTTTGCCTCATCCAGGTTTACTACTTCTACAGGCTCTTTGCTGTTCTGGGCCTGCTGCCAGCGCTGGAACTGGGCGCCGCTCAGCACATCCTTATAGTTCTGGCACTGGCCGGTGGCGCCTACCACATGGTCTGCGGGTACGGTCATCTGCACATGGAAGTTGCCAAAGGTGAGGGCAAACTCGCCACGGCCGGTGAACTGCTTGTTCTGCCAGCCCTGGAAATCAGAGTATACCGCCATACGGGGGTACCACTGCGCCATGGTATAGAGGTAATTCTTATCTTCTGCGAAGTATTCATAACCGCCGCGGCCGCCTTCGGACATACGGTCGGAAATATTGTACCACCAGTCTATCTTCAGGCGGATCTGCTCTCCCGGCATCAGCGTTTTAGCCAGGTCTACCCGCATCATGGTCTGGTTGATGGTATAATGCATAGTATTACCGGCAGCATCTGTCAGCTTCACGATCTTTACGCCCAGGTCCTTATCGTTGCCCAGGATGCCGTTTACGGCACGCATAGACATCTTATCGGACATCTTGCTGCCATCAAAGCTTTGGTTATCGCTTTTGGCGTTATGCTCGTTCTCATCCAGCTGCAGCCAAAGGTAGGTAAGCGGGTCCGGGGAGTTGTTGTAATAGGTGATGGTCTCTGAGCCTGTCAGCTTTTGCTTTTCATCATCCAAAGTAGCGGATATCTCATAATCCGCGCGTTGCTGCCAGTACTTTGGGCCCGGTACGCCCGATGCGGAGCGGTACATGTTGGGATCCTGTATCATGGTGCCCAGCTGCTCAAAACGGGTACCATGGTTAGACCCGTTAGGATTGCGGTCCTGCGCCATTAACAGGTTGGCATAGCTGCAAAATAGCAGGGGCAGCCATAAGTGCTTCTTTTTCATTTGATACTGTTTCTGTTTTCGTACGCCCGGGTCCATCCGGACGCGGTAAGTATTAGCGGTTTAGATTGTGGTCGGTAATACAAACAGGTCTTTAAACCGTTCGATCGCCATTACAAAAGCGATCCCAAAGATAGCAGAAGAGAGGAACATGATCCAGTCCCTGCGTTTTACGCCGGTTATATTTACAATGATGCCAGCCATCAGCAGTACAGTGATCACCACCAATACCTGCCCAAATTCCAGTCCCAGGTTAAACGACAGGAGCGGTACAGCTACATTGGCGCCCAGCAGGCTTTTGAGATAGGTGGAGAATCCCATACCATGTATGAGGCCAAAAAACAGGGCAAAATAGTAATTGAGTTGTACGGCCCGCGGCTGTGATAGATCCGGTTGGCGGATGATATTAAATAAAGCGGTAATAAAGATGGTTACCGGTATCAGGAACTCGACCAGTGGCCTATTCATCCGCACTATGTTCAATACGCTCAAAGCCAGGGTGATAGAGTGCCCTATTGTAAATGCCGTAACCAATATCAACACCTTTTTCCAGTCTTTCAGCAGGTAAACAGCGCTCAATGCCACTATAAATAAAATATGATCATACCCATCCCATGCTATTATGTGTTGCCACCCTAACTGGAAATACAAGGCGAATTCACTCATTGCCTAGATTTTGTCTAATTTTGGTAATTATATAAACTCTCCGTTTAAAAATAAAATTTTTTAGTCAAGTGGGCTTAATATTATGTAAATGGTTAGTAGCGGCGTGGTATACCCTGCACCCCTTCTATGTGAGCGTAACGGAAATCAGGCATGATGCTGCCCAGCGGGAGCTGGAAATAAGCTGCCGCATCTTCTCAGACGACCTGGAGCGCGCCCTGAAGGCGCAGTATAAAACTAATTTTGACATTATTCACCCGGCAGACCGTAAAGCGGTGGACGCCATGATCACGGATTATCTTAATAAGCACCTGCATATCACCGTAGACGGCAAACCTGTGACCCTGCATTACCTGGGCTACCAGATAGAAGAGGAGGCAGCCTGGTGTTTCCTGGATGTAAAGGGCATCAATACGGTAAAAAAAGTGCATGTAAGCACGGATATCCTGTATGCGCAACATCCGGAGCAGATCAATATGCTGCATGTGATCGTAAAGGATGAGCGCAAAAGCGATAAGCTGGATAACCCGGAAAGGGAGGCGGATTTTCAGTTCTAAGGAATAACCAGACGTTTAGATATCGCAGTTTTCCGGCCGTACATCACGCAATTCAATATTGCTATCCCTGGGTATATTACCTGTTTCTACGCCGGCCAGTATGCTCAGGCCATCCTCCTGCCAGCAGATATGTTTTTCTATTGCAGGTAACATATAACCCGCTACCAACCTTTGACTGATGACCCGTGAGACGGCGTCCCCGGAGACCTGGCTTTCATCCATCTGCGCCATCTCCGCCAGGATACTATCGGCCGCTAGCATATTATGCTGCGCAGTAATAAGCTCCATATCCAGCAATAATAAATAAGCGTATTCATTAGCCACCGTACAGGTTATACAGCCCGGAATATTTTTATGGCCTTTAGCTGAATGCAGGCAGGTATACGCATTGGTATAGGCGGTGCTTTTCACCACCAGGTCTGCAGTGGCGCTGTTCATTGCATCATCCATATCCTCCAATGTATTGGCGCCCGCGGCTGCCAGCACATCCGGTACATAACTTGTTTTTGATAACTGGAATAACTTCTCCGCGGCCTTCATATGTTTTATGGCTATTTTCTTGTCTGCATTGTTTTTCAGCGCGGAATCAATGAGCGCGCGCATAACAGAAGATGATACCCCCTGGGCAATAGTAAGGTGGTGGAATAGTGTAACACCCATAGTAAGCAACATAAATAGTCTCTTGTTCATGCTATTATTGGATTTTAGTAGGCACGCGTTGGTCTGTTGGCGCATGTGCTTAAAACATGTCCATTACAATAAATATCACACCTCATTGTTAAATGTGGAGGAAGTTCAATAAGGATTGGTTACAGTAATTGCCGGAGGTTCGCACTCCGGAAATTGCAGAGGAGGTTTGTTATCAGTTTCACCGTCACGACGTCAGCATCCTGTTGATGAAAAATGTGTCGCATTTTCGTCAAGCAAAGATCAGGTTAATAAACGTTAAGCATATGATGATATTATATAAAGATTCGTTAAAAGCGCAGATTTTTTTTTGACGTTAACGAATGCGTAAGTCTATAATAAACAGACAGAACGATCGTTATTACTGCCGGTTGTCTACAAACTTTACGGCTTTCCTTCCGCCTTCGGGGAACTGCATTTTCATGATCTCTGCCTGGCCGCAATAGCGCACCTGTGGTATAACGCGCAGCTTGGCCTGCAGATAGGAGCGTATTTTGCGGTCTGTATCTTCGGATTCAGATATGGGCCACAGGTGCAGCAATATCTCATCCGTACCTATTTCATTGGAGAATACTTCTACTACAAATTCCTTTACTTCTTCCATTTCATTCAACAGGTCAAACAAGGCAGGTGGGTATAGGGTAGTGCCTTTGTATTTGATCATTTGTTTCTTGCGGCCAATTACCGGGGAGAGACGAATGGTCTGTCTACCGCAGCTGCAGGCGTCTGTTTCATAACGGCATATATCGCCGGTCTTATAACGCAGCAGGGGCATGCCTTCAACGCCCAGGGTGGTAATGGTCACTTCCCCCTCCTGGCCGGGCGCTACAGACTGATCGTTATCATCCAGCAGCTCTACATACAACAGCTCCGGATGATGATGGCCACCACGGCCCGCCCTGCATTCCGTAAAGGCGGTCTGCATTTCTGTAGAGGCATATGTGGAGTATAGCTGTATATTCCATTGCTCCGTGATCTTCTTACCCAGCACACTTAATGAAAAGTCTACCTGCCGGATATTTTCGCCAATACACACCGCCTTTTTTACAGAAGAGGCATTGATATCAATATTATGCTCTTTGGCAAAGGCGATCAGCTTAAGGATAAAAGAAGGTACTGCTACGATGGTAGTGGGTTGTATACGTTGTATGTTCTCCCATTGCAGGGAAGGTACGCCAGGGCCTACACGCAGCACACCGGCGCCCAGCCGGCGTATGCCGGTGTAGTAGGCCATACCTGCCATAAACTGGCGGTCCAGTGTGAGCATGAGCTGGTATATATCATCGGCGGCGCCATCTGCACAGCAGAAGGAGATGTATTCGTTATAACTTAAACGGTTCAGGTCATTGGCGGTAAGCGGTATGATCACCGGTTTACCCAGCGTACCGGAAGTAGTGGTGTATTCCGCTATCTTATTTCTATCCACACACAGGAAATCCCAGTTGCGCTGCTGCAGGTCTTCCTTGGTCACCGGCGGTATCTTTGCCAGCTCCTCCAATCCTGTAACGGTACCAGCCTGGATGTTATGTTTGGCAAACCATTCCTTATAGAAAGGCGAGAACTGCCGCAGGTAGCCTATAAGGTGCAGCACTTCTTTTTCCTGGAACTGCCGGATGGCGGCAGCAGATTGCAGTTCTATGTCTGGTATATACATAAATTATACTTCAATGACCACCATAGCAATGGCGGTGGTTTTCACATGCGATAGCGATAGTAATACCTGTTTAATGGACAGCTCCGTATAACGGCTGGCGGCATTTCCCAGCAGGTGCAGCTCCGGCTTACCCGCGGTATTGTTGCGCACCTCTATTTCGTTAAAGTTTACGCCTCCGTGGCCCCAGCCGGTGCCCAGCGCTTTCAGGAAAGCCTCTTTGGCGGCAAAGCGGGCCGCATAATGCTCATAGGGAGCCGCCTGCTGCTCACAGTATGCGACCTCCAACGGGGTGAATACTAGTTCCCGGAAACCTTTTCCTTTCCGGATCTTTTCTTCTACCCGCTGCACTTCAACAATATCTGTACCTATGCCGTAGATCATGATGGCTTGTTACATTTCTCCAGCTGTTCGCGTATATGCTTTTCTTCTGCCTTGGTGGCTATCACTTTGGTAAGGGCGGTCTGGTAGTATTGTTTGGCCTCCCGGTAGCGTTTACGCTTAAACGAATAATCACCGGCCAGCACATAGGCGTGATAGAATTCCGGGTTGGAGGCTATCAGTTCCTGCAGGTTCACATCCTTACCGTCCATAATGTCCGCTTTGATACGTTTATAGGTAAGGAAGTTACGATAATCCTTTGTGAGCAGGAAGGGATCCGCCGGAATGGTGAGGGCGCTGTCATACAGCTCCTGGTTATGCTGCAGGCCATGCATGGCAAAGATCTTATTCAGGTCATAGGCTACAAACTTGCCTAGCTGCCAGGGGGCCGTAGATACCCATACCAGCCGTTTTTTAGGCTCAAACACAACGGCGTGATGGGCCAGCAGCTGGTTCATGGCTTTTTCATTGCCCATACCTATGTTCTCATTATGCAAGCCGTAGCGGTCGCGCAGGATACTTACCGTATTGGCCACAGTATTAGGCCCGTGCTGCGCCAGCAATTCTGACAAACGCTCGTAGCGGTATACGCTGGCGCTTTCCTTTTCCTGTTGCAGGTTAGAGGCCAGTTTGCCTAAGGTATCGCCCTGGAAATGGTTGGTACAGGTGATAAAATCACTCTTAGGATCATACATATCCATACCATGGGGCGTTTTTTCTATGATGGCCGCGCGGTTATCTGCCGCGGAGCCAATGAGAAAGGATTCAGATACAAACATCTTACGCCGCTGTGCAATAGCCCAGGCCTCCTGTATATTACCGGCGTACTGAAGTATTTCGCGGGCTACCAGGGATACCGGTGTGGCGGAACCGGTGGGTATCTCGCTCTTATCCGCATTGATCGTCACCGTTAACCCGTTTTCGTTCATGCCGGAGGTTACGCCGGTAAAACCTGCCCAGGTCACCATCATAAAACGGTAGCCGCTATCCGGTCGGTAAAAGGCCACTATCTTATCATCTGCAAAGCGGTCACCCACATAAAAATCAAAATTGCGGCCTATGATCAGGTTACTGTCCGCGGAGCGGCCGTTCCAGGTGGCAAAGGAGCTGCAGCCCACCAGCATCATGTTCTGCAGGGCATGCCCAATATCATGCGCGGCGTGGTAGTTCAGGATACGCTCATAATTGCTGCCAATAAAATCATAGTTGGGCGATGCGGAGAAGGAAATGCCGTAGATCTCTTCTTTATTCTCTTCTGCAATATTATCTGCTAAGTGGCGGTTAAACCATCCTACGAAGTATTTGAGGAAGTGGAGGTAGGATTGGGAGGGGATCATCTTTTTGATCTGGTCAACAAAAATATCTTCCTGCCGTTTTACCAGCTCTGCGCTAAGCTTACCGTAGATCACGCCCCTTTCAAAGGGTTTACCCTCTACATACAGCTCATACAGGCCGCTGTTGCTTTTACGGAACCAGTTATTGCCAATGGTGTAACAGCTGGTATCTATTTGTGTGCGCTGCAATTGCAGGGCGCTTTTATCCGCGATCTGTGGCGGGTTGATGTGCGATACGCTTACCACATAGATCACCAGTCCCAGTATCAGCAGCAGGAAACCGCCTATGATGAATAATAATACCCGTCCTAATTTTCGCCAAACGCTTCTCTTTTTTTTCATTGTTACCTATTATTAGCTATTCGCCATTAATTTGCCCGAGCAACCAATCCAAACCCAGTATTTCCCCGCTGGTCATTACCGCACTGATGGTGACGCCCAAAATACCGTGCAAGTTCAGATTTTGGCCGGTAAGATACAAATTGGTGAGTTTGGTGCGCGGATTTATCATTGTTTTTAACGTATCGTTATAATCTTTCTGTATGCCGTACAGGCTGCCGTCACCCGTGCCCAGGTAGTCCCGGAATGAGAGTGGCGTGGCTGTATAGTAAGTGTCAATACTGCTGCGGAGGCCGGGGAAACGCCGTTCTATCACATCCAGCAGGCGTTCTGCCTTCTGTTTTTTGAATGCGTCGTAGTCCGCTCCACGGGGTTGCTCCCGGGAGGTGGTGTTAAAGGTATGCTGCCAGGGCGCCACCTCCTCATACCGCATATAGGTGAGCACGGAAAGGCCGTCTGCACAAGGCATATGGCGGGAGCTGGCCGTGGCGTACAGGCCATAAGTAAGTGGCCAGTTATCCGGCGTATAGTCTATACCGTCCCAGGCATTGGGCGTTTCGTGGTAATAATAGTTATAGTTCAGATAGGGGAAAACGCCGGGTTTGAGCACAATATTCAGCACAAAGGGGGCTATGGCGTTTTCCAGGGTGTTGATGCGGGAGCGGTAGGCCCCGCGTATCAGCTCACTTTCCGTTATGGCCATGGTTTGGGCGGGGTGCAGGTTGGAGATGTAATGGTCTGCCTTTACCTGCTGCCCGTTATCCAACAGTATATACCCTACGCGGTTGCCCTCCCCAACTATCTGCTGTACGGCCGTGCTACGGTAGATCGTGCCTCCTTTTTCCATAATGGCGCGGGCCAGCCATTTGCCCATCTGGGAGCCGCCGTCCACACATTTCCAGGAATCCTGGATATAGCTGTTCAGCACCAGGGCATGTACGTAAAACGGCGTTTTATCCGGCACGCCGGCATACAGCAGGTTATTACCGGCCAGCACGTTCCGCAGGCGTTCGTTGCTGGTAAGCTGCTGCAGGAAACCGTTGGCGGATATATTCATCACTTCCTGCTTTTCCGTGAGGGCGCCGGTGCGCAGGTTATACAGGGGAAAACGGCGGCATATGTCCTGCATGGTATGGCAATAATCCTCCAGCGCCTTCCGCTCGCCCGGGAAATCCTTTAAGAGCTGCTGTATAAAATTATCATAGCCTTGCGCCATGCGGTAAGTATGGGGATCACCGGCAAAGCCTATATGATCAAACCCATCCATATCCATGCGCTGCAGCTTGAGCTTGCTCATGATACCCAGGTAGTCGAAGATCTTATACAGGTTACGCCCCTCTCCCAGCCCGCCTATATAGTGCACGCCGGAGTCTATGATCACCTTATTACGCGCATAGGTTTGCAGGCAGCCACCTATCTGCTTGTTCTTTTCAAATATAGCTACACGGTAGCCGTTACGGGCCAGTAATGCGCCGCAAACCAATCCTCCCAGACCGCTACCAATTATGGCTATATCATAGTTCATCAGAAAAAGGTTTTTGAAGTAACAAATAATCAACAATGAATATCCCCTGGTCCTGCTACTGTTGTCTAATCACAAATATTACATTCGATGTGTACTTTGTATTGTCTATCTGTTCAATACTGGCGCCCATCCGGGCTGCCAGCTGTCTTAAATGCCCTCCGGAAAAGAAGGACAGCTGTTGTTTAGTTTTATTGAATCCCAGCAGGCGGGTACTAAATAACTCTGTGAGGCGGGTACCTTCATGTCTTTTGACCAGGTCCGCATCGCCATCCCGTACTATGATCACGCCACCCGGTTCCAGCTGCTGCAGGCATTGCAGGAGCAGTTGTTCCTGCTCCTGCGGTTGCAGGTAATGCAATACATCGCTGATGATGAAAGCATTGTGCCGGTCAAATGTGTATTGGGTAACGTCTGCATACACAAAGTCCAGCTGGTCATTCCTCAAATAAGCATGTTTGGCGGTAGCGATCTTATCCTCATCATAATCCACCCCGGTGATAGTGCGTTCCGGGGAAAGGAAGTGCAGCATATATGACATAAAGCCGTATCCGCAGCCAATATCCATAATACGCCCCTTTTCCGGTATCAGCTGATGGAACAATGCGTAGTTGTTTTCCATACGGGTTTTGATACGCATATACCATTCCAGCACCGGGCCTTTGTAAATATAATTATAGGTAAGCAGCTGGCGGAAATAGGCCGGGGTTTCCGTTTCCCGGCGCAGCACTTCATATTGCTGTTTGAAGTAACGGCTGATCTGTTTGGTGCGGGCGGCATATCCTTCGCCCCACTCCTTATCGTCCTGGCGGATACGCGGCAGGTATTGGGCAGTGATGACCCCATTCTTGAGCAGAAAATCGCCTTTACTCATGGTATAAGCAGTGCCATGCAACACTACCGGCAACACATCCAGGCCCAGCTGTTCTGCCAGGTAAAAAGCGCCTTTATGAAAACGTTTCATTACCGCATCGGGGGAGCGGGTACCCTCCGGGTATACTACGATGGAGTATCCTTTTTCTACCAGCAGGCGCAGCTTGTCTACGCTGGCCTCTGCTCCTTCTGCCACGGGATAATAATCCGCGAGCCTTACCACGCCGCCAAACACCGGCGAGCGCCATACCCATTCATTGGTGAGTAATATCACCCTGGGGTTCAGGGATACGGAGATAAGGATATCCAGGAAAGACTGATGGTTGCTGATGATCACCGCCGGTCGCTGCAACTGTTCATTGAGCGGGTTTATGACCCGCTTTTTCACGTTGCCCATGATATGCAGCTGCGACCAGCTGAACCAAGACAGGATCACATGATACAGGTATTTGCCTTTTTCTTTATTGAAAGGATTAAGGCGTATCAGGATCCAGCCTATGCCCGTAATGATAAAACTACCCAGCGTAAAATAGGTGAAAGCAATTACAGACAAGAGCCAGCCGCTAAACGTCCAGGGCGCATAGCCCTTGCGTACCCGGGCCGTAATAAGCCAGTTAAATAATAAGGGGATCATTACCTGCGAGATCAGCACCACGCAGCCAATGCCGATGATAGAGATGAGCGCAATGGAGCGCAGGGAAGGATGTTGCGCAAAGATCAATACACCCAGACCTAGTATGGTAGTGATAGCGGATAAGAAGATGGAGGAGCGGAAAGAGGATAACTGCTCTTTCCCGGTACGGTATTGCTGCAGCAACCCATCCATGGTGAAGATGCTGTAATCATCGCCCAGGCCAAAGATAAAGGTGCTGAGGATGATGTTCACAATATTGAACTTAATACCAAACATGCCCATGATCCCCAGGATCCATACCCAGCTGATGAGCATGGGAATAAAGGTGATAAGCGCCAGTTCAATACGCCCATAAGAGATCAGCAGCGCAAAGAATACCAGCAGGGAGGTCATCCAGGCAATGCTGTTAAACTCATTGCGGATCACTTCTACCAGGCGGTTAGCGGCGTATTGTTTATCCAGTACGGTGGTATGGGCATATGGTTCCAGCGCTTTGTATACTGCCTGCTTGTGGGCAGGGTCTACTTTCAGCAGGGTAACCAGTGATATACGGTTGTTCTTTTCTGTGATATAATCGCCCAGGGAGGTGCTGCGGAGCAGGTGCTGTTCTTCATCTGTCATGACCTTAAAATCCTGCTGCAGCCATTGTGCAAACGGCGTGAAACCGGCTGCTTTAAAACCCAGCGCCGGCCCCTGCTGCTGCAGGTAAGTGACGAGCTGCTGTTGTTTCTCTGTCGTCCAGTAGCGGTTCCAGCGTTGTATGCGTGCCTGCTGCTCCTGCTGGGACAAAAGCAGGCCGCCGGTACCGGCATATTTTTTTACAATGCCCTGTTGTTGCAGCTGCTGTACCACAGGCAACATGCGCTCGTTTTCCTGCAGCGCCTCTTCCAGCGTACGGCCTTCTGTTACCACGTATACGGATTGCGCTGTATAGGCGTTGATCTTATTCAGTTTTGCCTCCGCCGCCTTTAGCTCCGGCCGCATGAAATTCATACGCATCATATCACTCTCAAAGCCTACCCGGCCAGCGGTGAAGAAGAACAGCACGGTGAGCAGCACGATACCGATAACGAGGTATTTATTTTTTTCCGGGCGGTAAGCAGCCAGTTTATCCAGCCAGGTATGCTGATGGGCATGTTGCGCGTGAGCGGCTTCTTTGCCTATCACTATCCAATGCGGTAAAAAGATAAGGGAGAACAAGGCCGCGCCTACCAGGCTTAAGGCCGCAAACACGCCTACATCTTTGAGCATGGGCGACTCTACAAACTGCAGGCACAGGAAACCGCCAATGGTAGTAAAGCTGCCTATGGTCATGGGGCTGGCCAGGTCGCGGATGGTTTCCCGTATATCGTTTAAATGACGATAGTGGTTAAATACGTGCAGGGAGTAGTTCACGGCAATGCCCAATACTACAGCGCCGGCGCCCAGGGCGATCACGGAGATCTTACCGTATAGCAGATAGATACAAGCCAGTGAGAACAATGCGCCAAATACTACTGGCAGCATTACCAATACGGGCGCCCTTTTTTTACGGAAAAAGAGCGCAATAAGCACTACCAGCAATACTACGGCAATGCCTTGTGTGTACAGCGTATCCTGCCGCAATTGTTGTGCATTGCCTACGGATACGGCGGTAGCGCCAAAATAAGAGATGTTAACAGACGGACGATCGTGCCGTATGGAATCCAGGGTTCCTTGCAACACCCGCAGAAAATCCGCATTGTGGCGGGTATCACTGGGCGGATATTTGGGTGTAATGAAAACCATCAGATGATAGTGATCTTTTGTCACCACCATGCCATCATAGAGCTCAAATTGTTCATCAAATTGCAGTTGTTGCAATTTCTTTATCCCTATCCAAGAAATTCCAACCGGATCCTGCTGTATCATTTGCTTAAGCACCAGGCCTGCCGGTGATATCAGCGTACGGTAATTATTTCCCAGCGTTAGCTGTAAACGTTGCGGGGTAATAAGTGAGTCAATGGTATGATAGTCCTTTTCTTCCAGGAATATCGGCAAATGCGCCCGTATCTGCTGCATCAGGTCCATGATGGAGCTGTCGTTAGCCCCGGACTCCATCTTTTCTATATAATTTTTCAGCGGGTACCCATCCACAAAGCCCGTCCAAAGTGCAAGGTCTTTTGCCGCTTCTACCAGGCTATCCGGCTGTGCGGCTGCGGTAGTATCTTTTTGGGAGATGGTCAGCACCAGTTTGTCTGCAAAACGGGAGTCGTTAAATACCTGCTGCAGCTTATTCAATGTTTTATCCTGCGGGAGGATGCGGGTAATATCCTCCTCCAGCCGTATACGGGAAGCCAGGTAACCGGTAATGGCAAAACTGACCACCACACAGATCCAGAGGGCGGCTTTACGGGCTGCAAAAAAGTTATAGATATGTACAAAAAAACTACCCATTCGGCTGTTTTCTGAAAATGGTTAACAACAAAAACGACAACAGGGTGGCAGTCAATCCCACTACGATTGCCAGGGAGATACTGCCATACAGGTACTGTTGCAGGTTTTGCCACATATCGTTAACTGTAAGCTGTTTGCTGAAGATAACAAAAGTAGCGTCTTCCTTTACCCAAAAGCGCCCCATTATAAAGCTCAGGTATACGATAAACGGTATCAAGGGCGGAATGCTGATGTTAGCGGCTACCAGCACCAGGGCCTTGTTAAGCTTAAATACGGCGGAGAGCAATAGGGCTACCAGCATCTGGAAGCCCCATATAGGCACAATGCCCATAAACATGCCAAAGCCTATGGATAAAGCCTTGCGGCCATTGGATTCATTGGGATTGAGCAGCACATCGCGCCACAACCATACCCAGCTGTCTTTCCTGAACAAGAAGCGGATAAAGTCACGCGGCTTGATGTAGAGGAAGGTGATCAGCACCAGTACGGTATTCAACACACTGATGCGGGAAAAATCCTGGAAAGGCCGGAAATGGGACACCCTTTCTTCTGCCGGCGGGTAATACACCTTTATGGGCGCCCAACGGACAGGAATGCCCTTCCACGCGCTGCGTACCAGCACTTCCAGCTCAAACTCATAACGGGTGCACCAGAAACGGATGGGCGCGATACGGTGCAGCGGGTACAGGCGGTAGCCGGACTGCGTATCGGGGGCCTTCAGGCCTGTTTCCACATAGAACCAGAAATTAGAGAATTTATTGGCAAAGGAATTTTTGCCCGGCATATTTTCCTGTTGCAGGTTGCGTGCCCCAATGATGATGGCCTCGCCTTCTGCCTGCAATTTTTGTTGTAGTACGGCCAGGTCAGCAGCAAAATGCTGCCCGTCTGCATCCATGGTGATCACATAATCATATCCCTGCTCCAGGGCGTATTTAAAGCCGCGGCGCAGGGCTATGCCTTTACCACGGTTAGGAGCATACGTTACCCGCTGCACGGCGGGGTACTGGTCCAGCACCTGCATGGTACTGTCTGTACTGCCATCATTGACAACAATTACGTGTTGGGTATAGGATAGCACGTCCTCCAACACCTGCCCCAGGGAGGCGGCGTTGTTATAAGTGGGTATCAGGACGGCAATGTTTGAAAAGTTGTCAGTCATAAAATGGTTAACCTCTAGCTTTTAGCCCTTAGCTTTTAGCTGTTAGTGATCTAAGCGGGTATCAGCTAATAGCTAAAAGCTAATTGCTTATTTTAAATGTTCCCTGGAACTTCATGAACACGGTGCCTTCATGTTTAATGGCGGCGGTCACTTTTACTGTATTTTCCGGTTGCAGGGCATATTTCAATTCTACATTTACCTGCGGCTGTACAACCGGGTCTATCAGTACCAGGAACTTCATGATATTTGCTTTTTGCAGCTGCACTTTACATTGCAGACAGCGTTCCAGCGATTCCTGTATGGTTTGCATCATGCACACGCCAGGTACTACCGGCTGACCGGGAAAGTGCCCTTCAAAAACAGGATGTGCGGCATTCAGCGAGAGCAGGGCAGCATAATTTTCTGCTGCTGCCTGCGATTGTAAAACAGTATAAAAACTTCCTTCCAGCATTATTTTTGAACCTGTTGTAACGAAATATTAAACTTAAAATTTTGATGTTGAATCAATATCGTATCAGGTACGCCCTGCTGGTAATCACGCAACCATACTTTTACTACGGGTTTGCGTTTGGATGATTTCTCTATCCGCTCCAGCCGGGTGCAACCCGTGTCTGTGATGTAATAGTTATTGCCTTTAGGCGTTGGTATGGCCACATACCGGTACATGCTATCCTGCAGCACCTTAGCGTTGTCCAGCGCCGCGCGTTGCAACACCAGCTCAAAATCGTTGCGCAGTGTAGTAACGATCACCTGTTTATCCATCTTTGGCATCATGTAATGTTTTACAAAACCGCCATCGGGGGTAAACGCAAAATCAAAGAATTTGAGCCCCATCTCACTGGCAAATACTACCCGCAGGCTACTGTCAGGCATCTGTTTAAAGAACAGCAGGCCGCTGAGGTGATGCTTCAGTATATCTACCTGCGTACTGTACAGCGTATTCACATACTGCGGCTTAAACTGCCGGATGCAGGCCGCATCGCCGGTGGCGGGTTGCAGCCCTTTGTATACTGATCTGCAGCCTGTCATCAGACAGCCGCTGATCAATACAACCATCAGCAGGGCGATCCGTCCTTTATTTTGCAGTGAATACCTCATCCGGGATGTTTACATTCATTTGTTTGTGCACAAAACGGATAATGGTATTGTCGCCACCGGCCTCCTCCATTTCTATGGAAGATACCGTATAATCTTTCCGGTCCACCAACAGGTTGATGGTCTTAAAATACTGCTGCAGGGCTTTGGATACAGGCGTCATCTCCAGGCGGTAGTACTGCGCGTTCTCCAATATTTTGGTAGTAAAGTCCTGGTTATTCAGCACATTGCCCTGTACACAATCCACCGTGATCCTGTTGATCTGTTCAAACAGCTTATTGCCCCTGGTGGATACCTTATTCTGCCGCTGCCCGTCCTTTGTAACAATGTTATTGCCATTCATCACCATCAGGTAATAAGAGGGCTGCTGGTATTCCATGCGCACCTTATCCTGCTTCCTGAACCAGAATTTGCCTTTGGAAACGATCTTATCAGACAGCATGCTCAGGTTCTTTTCCTGGATAAAATCCGCCTGTATTGACTGCGTGCTTTGCGATGCCTTTGCAAACTGTGCCTTAAAAGCATTGGCATCCGCCACTGGTTTAAAACCGCCGGTTTGTGCATAGGTGTGCAGCACTCCCAAGCAACACCACAATAACAACCATCTACGCATAAGCAGGTATATTTAAAAGTTGATCAATCCGTTTTATCGTGTATCCATGTTCATGGATCTGTTTAATCAGCACCGGCAGTATCTCCACGGTAATGGCCGGACTATCATGCAGCAGGATGATACTACCTGGCTGCAGCCGGCCTGTGATACGGCGCAACAGCGGTTCCGCTTCCTTGGCCACCGTATCCAGCGAGCGGATGTTCCAGCCCAGCGGGTAGTAGCCGCCCCGGCGTACGGCGTTGCGCAGGTTGGGGTTAGTAACCCCATAGGGCGGGCGGAAAAACCGCGGTCTTTTCCCGATCGCCCGCTCTACCGCCGCATCTGCCTGGCGCAGCTCATCCAGCATACGGCGCATCCCAAACAGGTCAAACCAGAAGTGATGGGAATAGCTATGGTTGCCGATGAGATGCCCTTCTTCATGTATACGTTGCAGCAATGCCCCCTGCCCGGCTATATTTTTACCAATGCAGAAAAAGGCGGCCGGCACTTGCTGTGCTTTTAGGATATCCAGCAGTTGCGGCGTATATGCTGTTAGCGGACCATCATCAAATGTAAGGGCCACTACTTTTTCTGTAGTGTTTACCTTACAGGTGACCGGCATATAAAAATTGGCGGCAATGCTGATGGAGCCCCATGCCAGTACACCGGTATATGCGATCAATAGCGCTACAAATACCCACCACGACAAAGGCTGCCGCGCATTGTGCACATACAGCAGCACAGCCAGCAGTACAAAGGTGATGATATTTGTGAGGCGGTATAACATACAATGGCTATCAGGGTTTTGATAATAAGATCAGTGAATGATGTGTGCCCTGGTAGCAGTTGTAGATCAGTATCCGATCCAGCTTTTCCGGTGCGCTGCCGCTGAGTATTATATCCTGCGGCGCCTGTTGTTGTTTTAATATTTCTGCAGCCATCCATGCGGCAAAGGCAGTAGCAGTGGGATACTCCCCACAAAGGTGTTTAAAACCTGCCACCGTTGTTTGCGGGAACAGGGTTTGCGCTACCTGCGCGTAGGTATCGTTTTCCTCCACATTCCCATTGTGGCCGCAGATCAGCAGGTCAATGTCTGCACTCCTTAACCCATGCGTGGCCAGGAAGCCCTGTATAGCCGCATCCCTTTCCTCTGTGGACACGGGTTTGTAAATAGTGGTCAATCCTGCCAGCTGCGCGATGGATTGCGGGCTTTTAGCGGCCCCCAATACAAAAAAAGCAGCGCCTTCCCCGGCTATGGTGCCGTGGGTGGCGCTTTGCAGTAAGGAGGTATTGCGCACCGGCTCCTGTTTATACAGCCCAAAGCGGGAGAGGATAGTATGGCTGTGATCTGTGATCTCATCCACGCCACCGGCCAGCACCTGTTGTACAGCGCCCTCCTGCAGGATCATCATACTATCCAGCAGGGCGCTTTCAAAGGAAAAACCCTTGTGCACGAATGTATTGTTATAAGCGTGACAGGAGAGCAGCAGCCCAATCTGTCCGCTTACCGTGTTATGGGTAGATTGTATAAAGGCCGTGGGCGATAAGGCTTTCTCCTGCCCGGTGACCATTTTGGAAAGGAACACGCCGGTATCCTGCAGGCAGCCATAAGCGGTGCCGGTAATGATAGCATCCGGCAGGGTAATGCCGGCCTGTTGCAGGCTAAGCCTGGCCGCGGCCACGCCCATCTTTACGGCACGCCCCATGCGGCGCAGCATATTGGGCTCTACCCACTGTTTGTAATCCGGCTCCACCGCTGCCAGGCGGTTGCCTTCATACTCCTGTATACTGGCCAGGAACGGGCCTGCGCCCGCAGTTTGCTGCGGCGACACACACCCTGTACCCTGGATATAGATCTTCATGCGTTAACCCTTTGAAAAAATAAGACTTGAACAATTGCCGGCAAATCCAAATGAGTTGGACATCACATGATCCAGCCGGTTTCCTCCGGAAAAAACGGTGGCCGGCGCTACCGGCCATTCCTTCATAGGCGTAGTAAAACGCGCATTAGGATAGATGATGCCCTGCTGCACGGCCAGGGCGGAAAACACCGCCTCTATACCGCCGCTGGCGCCCAGCGTATGTCCTGTAAAGGATTTGGTGGAGCTTACCGGCGGATAGTCCGGCGCAAACAACCGCTCGATGGCCTTGCCCTCTGAGGAGTCGTTATTCTGCGTACCGGTGCCATGCACATTGATATAGCCAATATCCTGCGGTTGCAGGCCGCTCATGGTGAGCGCCCCTTTCATGGCCAGGTAATTACCTGTGCCTTCCGGCGAGGAGGCTGTCTGGTGGTAGGCATCGTTGGCATTGGCATAACCGCTTAAGCGGCACCAGGGGCCATTGGGCAACCTGGCGGCCAGGGCGTCGCTCACCAATACTACATAACCAGCGCCTTCGCCCAGGTTTAACCCCGTACGGGTATCATCCAGGGGACGGCAAGGCTGCTGGTCCAATATCATGAGGGTATTAAAACCATTAAGGGTAAAACGCGTAAGCGCATCTGTACCGCCGGCTATCACCACATCCACCATGTTATTGCGGATCAGGCGCGCGCCATACATCAGCGCATTGGCGCCGGAAGAACAGGCGGTACTGATGGTGGATACATGGTGCCGGATGCCCATGGCGTCTGCCACCAGCTCCGTAACGCTGCCACACTCGTGGTGCATCACCTGGCGCAGATGGCCGCCCTGCTGAGGGTTTTGCAGGTAGTCCGTAAAAAAATCCTCTGTTTTATCCATACCGCCTACAGTGTTGGCGGATACAAAACCTACGCGGTACTGGCTTATATCGCCCAGCCCTGCGGCTTCCCAGGCTTCCTGTGCAGCTATGCGGCTTAACAGGGCTGTTCTGCTAAGGTGTGCGGGCATACCTGCCTGTGCGGCTAATGCAGTATTATCCGCTTTTACTTCCGCCACGGGAAAAATGCCGCGATGGGTAGTTTGCAGATATTGGATCTCCTGCATGCCGGTACCCATTTGCCGGAATGCTTCCAGGCACTGTTGCAGGTTGGCGCCTATGCCGCAGATAACGCCGCCGCCGGCTATCCACGCCTGACTACTCATCCCGGCTGTTTTTGCTGTGCGGTGATGTATGTGGCCATGGTGCGCACAGAGTAAAAGATCTCCGGCCCCTGATCCGGGTTGGCCAGGCGTATGCTGTAGTGCTGCTGTAACAGTACGATCAGTTCCAACGCATCAATAGAATCCAGGCCTAATCCGTCCTTGAACAAAGGCTGATCATCTCCTATGTCCTCCGGTTTTACTTCCTGCAGGTTCAGCTGCTCAATGATCTGCGATTTCAGATCGGCCATCAATTTTTCCATATTTTCTAAAAGCGATTTTAAGTTTTGCTATAACGGCATTGGGCTGCTGTCAACTACCTGATTGCTGCGCATACAGTTTTTTCACCTCTGCTGCCGTAAATGCCACGGCTCCTTCGCGTTGCTGACGCTCAGCCAGGAACAGCGCCACTTCATATTGCTGGTCCATTACCTCTACCCAGCCACAGAGGCAGGCGGTAGCTACCCCGCTATCCAGCAATAGCTGCGCATAGGATACTACCTGCTCCGCATCAAAACTATCCATGGTAAAAAAGGCATGCTCTCCTTTAAAACCATGGCGGATGCAGATCTCCCCTATCACAATATTGGGCAGGGTGTATACGAACAGCGCCGGGCTGGGTATATCCTTTACGGTATTATAATACCGCAGGTCTGTATCCAGGCTGGCACTGCGGTTGCTTAACACAATGGCTACCTGTTCCGGCAAATGATCCTCTATGGGCGCTTCGCGCAGCAGCACTTCTGCCGCCAGCCATCCCAGCTTACTAAGCGGGTCCATTTTATGGAACTTGGGATATTGCCCGGAGAAACGGTCATAGGCCTTGCGCAGGAACTCCTGCAGCTCCAGCGACGGCGCCTCCTGCCATAACAGTGCGCCATTACGGTATACCTGGTGTTTCCTTACCACGCAGCTGCCGGTGATATATGCTGTTTGTTTGCTCAACCTTTTTCCAGTTCGTCCAGTTTCTGTTTTACGGTAATGGCGCGCGCCAGCCGTTTCAGTTCCGTATCATGGTGGGCCACAAAAGGATTGCTCATATCCCATACATAGCCGGCCAGCACAGAGCAGATCTGCTGTTTGATGGCCGGATCCGGGTCCTTTTTAAAAAAGATGGTATCCAGGGTACCCTCATACCAGGCCATTACATAAGAGCGGAACGTATTTACGCCCTGCATGGTAGGTTCCATGTATTCCTTTTCCCAGTCCACCGCTTCGCCTTTCAGTTTGCGGATCACCAGTTTGGCGGCTGTTTGGCTGGATACGCAGGCCAAAGTTACGCCAGATGAGAAAATGGGGTCCAGGAATTCCGTTACGTTACCCGTCAACACAAAACCGTCACCATAGAACTTATCTGTAGTGGCGGACCAGGATTCCAGTATACGCGGTTCAAACAGGAACGATACATCCCGGAAACGATCGGCTGTAAAGGGCTCTGCTTCCAGCAATGCGCGGTATTGCTGCTCCGGTGTGCCAGGGTACTGCGCAAAAAACTCCGGCTCCCCCACAAACCCTACGGAAGTAACGCCGGTGGAGAAGGGGATGATCCAGATCCATACGCCTTTTTTATGCACCACCGCTGTAATACGGTTAGGCTCATCGGCCATGGAGCGGCGTATATCGTTTGTATGCGCAAACAGCGCCTTGCGGGGCTGCAGCACAGATTGTTTCTCCAGGTTAAACAGGCGGGGTATTACCCTGCCATAACCGCTACCGTCTACTATAAAACGGGCGTGGATCTCCAGCTCATTCCCCCGTACGTCTACGGCGGTGGTCACGCTGTCAGATCCATTAAAACGTATGCCGGTTACCGTAGTTTCGTAAGCGATGGGAATGCCCATGCTTTCGCAGGTATCCGCCAGGGTCTTATCAAAGTCTGCGCGGGTCACCTGCCAGGTCCACTCCCAGCCTTTTGTATATTGTTCTTTAAATGTAAAATCACAAACAGCGTCGCCTTTTACGAACTTGGCGCCGGATTTCTGCTGAAAGCCTTTCTGCTGGATAGCGTCAATAAAACCTGCTTCTTCAAGGGCCTCCATGCTGCGGGGCAGCAGGCTTTCGCCGATCACGAAACGGGGAAATTTCTGCTTTTCCACGATCATTACCTTATAACCTGCCTGATGAATAATGGATGCGGCTACAGTGCCTGCGGGGCCTGCGCCTATCACCAGTACGTCCACCTGTTGCGTTTTCATCACGTTCTAATTTATCGTTTTATGCTTTTACACATTTTAGTAAAGTATAGCTCAAACCCATCTGGTTATTCTCGTCCACTACTTTTAAGCCGGCATTCTGAATGCACTGGAAGAACTCATCCGTATGGTACATCTGGCTATTGCCATTAGCCATGGCGGTAAAGTAGAGGGAGGTTTGCTGCAGGCAGAAGGCCGCTGATTTAAACATCTGGCGATTCCAGAAGGGCTCCAGTATGTAAATGGCGCCGTTAGGCGTAAGGGCTTCGCGACAGCGTTTGAGGATGGATTCTATTTCGGATTCTGAGAAACAATCCAGGAACTGGCTCATCCAGATCACGTCAAAACCGTGCGGGAAAGGCAGGCTCTCGTCGAGGATATTGGCCTCATGAAAGGATACGCGGTCTGCCACGCCGGCTTCTGTTACCCTCCGCTGCGCCAGCGCTATTTCACCGGGCAGGTCAAACATAGTTACCTGTACGTCTTTATCATATTGTGTGCAGGCCAGGGTCCATTTGCCGGTATTGCCGCCTATATCCAGCAGGCGGCGGGGCTTGCTGTCGAACACGATGGGCAGCGCCTGCGGAAAGGCCAGGTCTGAATAGTAGTGATCAAAATCGAACCAGCTTTTGCCTATCTCCTGCGGCAGCAGGGGCAGGCCGGGGTAGATGGTATCCCAGGGGCCCAGTTCCTTAAGACCGGCGGGGCGGCCCTCTTCCAGGCTGTCTTTGAGATGGTACATACCTTTGTAACAGATATCCTGTACAAAGTCCATGTTAATGCGGGTGAGCTTATCATGCTCTATAAAGTACCCTGTTTTTGTAAGGGAATACCTTTTATTGTTCACTATCAGCAATTCCATACCCAGGCCGGCTTCCAGCAGCACGCGGATAGCGTAGCGGGAAAGTTTTACCTCCTGCATGATCTCCTCTATGGTAAGGCCGTTTGCGCCGGCTTTGCTGACTACCTGTAGAATGCCGAAATCCCGCAGTGCGCGGCTGGCCTGGAAGGCCACGGGTGCAAATGCCAGTTGTAAAGCGGCTTCTTTTGCCTGTAACGCTGTTTTAGTTTCCTTGCTGAAAAATTCCATGTATAGTAAAATAATATTTGGTCGTTATGCTTTTGAAAGCACCAGTGCCGCATTACATCCCCCAAAACCGGATACGGTCTTGAGATAATGCTGCGCGGGTTGTTCTGTTAAGATACGGTTCACCTTTACCGGCATGCTTACGCCCAGCTCCTCAAAACCTTTTGTAGGTATGATCAGCCCTGCCTGTAAGGCATGGTTGCCAATGATGGCTTCTATCAACCCGGCAGCGCCCAGGGTATGCCCGTAATAGCCTTTAAAACTATTTACCGGCGCCTCCTGTAAGCCGGCCAGGTGCACGGCTTTAGCCTCCATTTCATCATTATACAGGGTGGCGGTGCCATGGGCAGCTACAAAACCGATATCGTCCGGCGTAAGATTGCTGTTAAGCATGGCCTGCCGCATGGCCATTCCCAGCTCTGCCCCGGTACGCGAGGGCCCGGAGATATGATTAGCATCATTGCTGATGGAACCTGCTTTTACCAATACCGCGCCTGCGGGCGCAAGGGCCTGTTCCCGGCTCAGTATTACGGTAGCTGCGCCTTCGCCCAGGGTAACGCCTTTACGGGCGGCGTCGAACGGGCGGCATGGCTCATTGCTTACTGCCTGGAATGACTGGAAGCCAGACAGTACAAACTGCGTTATTACATCTGCGCCGGCCACCACAGCGTGATCATACGCTCCGGATGCGATAAGGCGTTTACCCATCAGGATAGCCATCAGCCCGGATATACAAGCATTGCTCACCACCAATGGCGTAGCGGTAAAATTAAAAAAGCCCGCAACTTTCCGGGCAGTGGCAAATAATTCCATCTGCGGTAGCGGCGGGTGATCCGGCTGTTGCTCGAGCAGCTCAATATTGCCCTTGGTGGTGGACACGATGAACGCGGTGCGGCCGGCGGTAAGATCTATATAAGTTTGCGCCAATGCATCTTTTACAGATAGTATCAGCAGCTGTTCAAACTTTGTGTAGCCTTGCAGACCGGCTGCTGCGCTCCAGCCTTCCAACTGGCCGGGCGCCATAAGCGCGGCATAAAAAGGCGATGGTGAGAGGGCGGTATTATCATGTAAACGGATAGCGCTATGCCCCTGGCGCACCGCAGCAAAATTCTCCGCTGCTGTACTACCCAAAGGCGATACAATGTTGTCTGCTATCACATATACATTCTCCATTCCGGTATATCAGTATTATGCCGCCAGGTCCTGAAGGCCTGGCGGCATTGTTTAAAGTAATCCTAGCTGTTTTTTCCACGCCTCGAAAAAAGGCGGAATAGTAAGCTGCAGCGAGGATGTTTCCGTATCCAGGAACACCTGTACGGAGCTGCCATCCGCCACCAGCTCTCCGGTTGCGGCATTGTACAGGGTGTATACGAATTTGATCTTTGCGGCCGGCGTATCCACGTATTTCACATGTACGATCACGCGATCGCCATAACGGAGCGAACGTTTGTAATTACATTCCACTTTTACAATAGGAACGGTGTACCCGTAATTAAAGATATCCAGGTAACGGAGGCCGTACTTTTCGCCAAAGGCTTCGCGCCCATCCTCAAAATACCGCACGTAATGGCCGTGCCATACAATGCCCAACGGATCCGCCTCATTGAATTTTACCAGGATATTTGCCCGCTCTATTAGCTCCATGCTTTACACTTTACCGGCATTGCGTTCCCATTTTCTGTTACGCAGCGCCTTTATTAATTCTTTTCTTTCCACTCTTTATACTTGTGCTTCTTCACATCATCCAGCGTCTTATATATCGTATAGGCCCAGTAGTTACGGAAACCAAAACCCTGTGCCTTTGCTTCTACTTTTTCTGTTACCAGCACTTTGCCGCTGTTCATATCTACCAAGGTCACAAATACGTTGGCCCCTTTCTGGGCTTTGCTCATGCCATCCATTACAAACAGCAGGCCCACGCCTTTTTTGCCAAAGTGATACCCTTTCATCAGCTTTTCGATATCAGCGGGTTGCAACCGGCTGTAATCCCCTTCCTTATCTGAGATCAGGTGTGCCGTATTGATGCCCTCGTTATGTTTTTTCACCTGGTCAAGATCATTGGTTACCTGCTTATGGAATGCGCCTGCAATATCATATTTTTTGGGCTCATTAAGGATAACGGTGTTGATAGCGGGAAAAAGGCGGTCGCGCATTTCAGTGGCATCCGCGGTCTCGCCTATTACCCTGGCCTGGGTAAAGTCTATGCCCAGGTAGGTAAGCGGCTCCTCAGAGGCAAAAAAGTCCTTCAGGGTCTGTGCCTGGCTACCGGCAGTTAATAACAGCATGGCGGCCACCAGCGAAAACAAATGTTTCATGAGTCTGTACGATTTTAGGGGGTTATGAATATCTTCATTTCGCATTGGGCCATGAGCTTACCATTCCAGGTAACCTTACCGGTGACCATAGTGGCATTAAATACTTCGTGCCCCACTTCGGTAGTTGTTTCGATGAAGGCGCCGGCGGGGGGCAATTCAAAGATCTCCAGGTCCTTTACTGCACCAATATATCCCATAGGCACGGCGGTATTTTCCTGTAACGCCTGGTAACCGGCGCGGGCCGCGGCGGTTTGGGCGATATTCTCCATCAGGCCCGGCGGGGTTAATACGCCATCCTGCACAAATATATTATCCGGGCTGATCTGCAAACCGGTACGGGTGAGCTTGCCTTCTGCAAACAGGATACCACTGATCATTACAACGGGCGCCCGTTGTGGAATGTAGTGGATGATATTATCTGAATGAATGAACATCGTGATTAGCTTTTGGCCGTTAGCTTTTAGCTGTTAGCGATTGAAGCGGAGCGGCCGGCGCCCAGAAATCATAGTAATTAAACCATTGTTCCGGGTATAACCGCACTTTTTCTTCCAGCACTGTTACAAAATCCTGCAATGCCGCCTGTACGCCCTGGTTCCTGCGCCCATGGTACTGGCTGGGCGGGGTGGCATACAGGTGGTAATGGGTAGCGGTTTCCTTAAACGCAAATACCAGCGATACTGGTACACGGAAAGTAGCCGCCAGGAGAAAAGGCCCTGCCGGGAACCTTGCGGGCGCTCCCATGAACAGTGCCGTTTCTGTTTTATTGCCTTCCATGAACCGGTCTGCATGCATACATACCAGTTCATTGTTGCCAAGGGCTTCATTAATGGCGTAAATGTGCGATAAATCGTCCTTAATAACAATAACATTTACATTGCGCTCGCCGGTAATGGAGGATAGGTATTGCTTAATACGCTCATGCTCACCGTCGAACATCACGATATTGATACGGGTCTCGAGCCGTTTGAAAAGGTGCCCTGCCACTTCCCAGTTACCCAGGTGGGCGCTTAATAAAATGCCTCCGCGGCCCGTTGCTACCAACTGCCGCAGATGAGACTCGCCCTCGAACTGGAACGTAAATTTATTGGATATGCCGGCCATGACCACGACCTTATCGATCAGCGTTTGCCCGAACACGTAATAATTACGGTATACACTGCACAAAGAGCGCCACCAGCCATACCCTATTTTTGTATGAAAATAGCTGAAGATGGGCTTTGAGGAACTGTAGGAAAACAAAAAATAATACGCCGCTACGCATCTCAGCAACAAATAAGCCGGCCATACTCCCCCGTAACGTAAGATTTCAATGAAAATACGGTAACCCAGCTTATTTCCCTTCGATTTCCCCTGCCACGATGGCATTATACCAACTCTTTTTGTTTAAGACGAAGGGCCACGTAATCGTAAAAGTCCTGGAAGGTAACAATGCTCTGAAAATCCTCCGGGTTCACTTTGAAACCGAAGTTGTTTTCAATCACTACAACCAGGTCAATATAATCCAGGCTATCCAGCTCCAGGGTTGACTTGAGGTTAGCTTCAGGCGCAATGGCAGCGGGGTCCGCTTCAAACTCCTCAATCAGAAACGCATTTGTTGTTTGTATGATCTCTTTAATGTCCATATTAGTGTAACTCAATTCAGTATAGGTTGATTAAAAATCAAAGTGTGAACGGTTTTAGTCTAATCGAACCCAATTACAATGGTAAATCGACTCCAAAGTTAGTAATATATTATAAGTTATCACACAGGCCTTTAAGCTACGGGGTTAAGATATTAACCGTACTACGCGATATTGTACTCCAAACTATTGAAACCCAGTTACTTCCCTTCCCACCTGCGCACAATGAGGGAAGAATTAGTGCCCCCAAAGCCAAAGGAGTTTGACAAAAATATATTAAAATCTTTATTGATAGTAGTGTTAACAATATTTAACCTGGCGGCATCGTCGTCCGGGTTCTCCAGGTTTACGTTGGGGGCAATAAAACCGTTCTGCATCATGAGCATGGAATACACCACCTCGCTGGCGCCGGCCATCCAGCACTCATGGCCTGTCATGGACTTGGTGGAGCTGATGTAGGGGTTAGAGCCGCCAAATACCTCGTAAAGGGCTTTGGCCTCGCTGGTATCGCCCGCGGGGGTAGAGGTAGCGTGGGCGTTGATATAGGCGACATCCCGGGGCTGCATACCGGCATCCTTGAGGGCTATCTGTAAGGACCTTACCGGTCCTTCCACCGTAGGGTTAGAGATGTGCGCGCCGTTGGAAGAAAAACCGTATCCCAGCACTTCGCCCAGGATAGTAGCGCCCCTGCGTTGGGCGGCCTCCAGGCTTTCCAGTATAATGGTGGCGGCGCCGCCACTGGGCACCAGCCCGTCGCGATCACGGTCAAAGGGGCGGGAAGCCTTTGTTGGCTCCGCCTCGCGGGTAGAGAAGGTAGCGATGCCGTCAAAATTGCCCATGGCGTATACATTCACCTCCTGTGCCCCGCCGCAGATCACACAATCCTGCATGCCGTTCTTGATGAACATATAACCCATGCCAATGGCGTGGGAGCCGCTGGCGCAGGCCGCGCTTACGCTAAAATTCACGCCACGCAGCTTAAAGATGGTGGCCAGGTTCATATTTACGGTAGAGTTCATGGTCTGGAATACAGACCCGGAGCCTACCAGCATGGTATCTTTCTTTTCCCGGATAACATCCATGGATTCTACTACGGCGCGGGCTGTGCTGTCATTACCAAACAGCAAGCCTACTTCCGTACGCTCTATATAATCCGGGTCTATGCCGGCCTGGGCCAGCGCTTCCCGGGTGCTCATATATGCAAATTCTGCCTGCTCCGGCATAGTTAACCGCGCGCGGCGGTCCAGCAGGCCTTTGAGATTGGGTCTTTCTACGAAGCCGGTAAGGGCAGAGCGGTAACCGAACTCCTTTCTTTCAGGGTCAAACACGATACCGGATTTTCCCTGGTACAGCGAGTCCTTTACTTCGTTCAGGTCCTTGCCGATGCAGGAATAGATCCCCATGCCCGTAATCACTACTCTGTTCATGTTATTAAAGCTATTAGCTGTTAGCTTTCAGCTTTTAGCTAATGGCCTGTGGCTAAAAGCTAACGGCTAACAGCTAGCAGCTGTTTATTACGTATATAGTCCACCGTTAATTGACAATACTTCGCCGGTAATGTACGCAGATGCCTTTGATGCAAAGAAACCAACGGCTTCGGCCACTTCTTCAGGGGTGCCAAAGCGGTTCATGGGCACCTGGGCGGCCAGCTCTTTCTCATTCAGGTCTGCTGTCATATCCGTTCTGATAAAACCGGGCGCTACAGCATTCACCGTTACGCCCCGTTTGGCTACTTCCTGGGCCAGGGCCTTGGTGGCGCCTATTACGCCGGCCTTGGCAGCGGAGTAATTGGTTTGGCCCGGCATGCCCTTCAGGCCTGAAAGGGACACTATGTTAATGATACGCCCGTAGCGTTTCATCAGCATACCGTTCAACACCTGTTTGGTCACATAAAAAAAGCCATCCAGGCTGCTGCCCAGCACGTTACGCCACTGGGCGCTGTTCATCCAGAACAGCAGGTTATCTTCGCGGATACCGGCATTGTTTACCAGTACCTGCACCTGTTTATCTTTATTAGCCTCTACCCATGCGCCCAGCACCTGCTGCACCTCCTGCTCATTGCTTACGTCAAATTGCAGCACTTCACCGTCACTGCCTTTGGCCCGTACGGCCTCCAGCGTTTCCTGCGCCGCAGCGGCATTGCCTTTGAAGTTTATGATCACATGATAGCCCATTTCGGCCATCTTGATACATATTGCCCTGCCTATCCCTCTTGATCCGCCGGTTACTAAAGCACAATCCATTTAATTACGAATTACTAATTACGAATTACTCATTACTGTATTTGCACATTAGACGCTTACCGGCACTTGTTGCACCAGGTATTCCTTGATCTTGCGGATATCAGTATACCGGGGGCTGTCTTCAATAAATTTAGGAAAAATAGCCCTTACTTCCTGGTAAATACGTTTGGAGAAGGTAGATAAGCGGTCTTCACAGCCCAGATAATCTACTGCCTGCAGCATGGTCATTACCTGTATGGCCAGCACCTCAAACGTATTCTCTATCACCTTGTTAGCCATCAGGGCGGCATTGCAGCCCATGCTTACTATATCCTGGTTATCATTATTATTGGGAATGCTGTGCACGTACATGGGGAAAGACAAGGTCTGATTTTCCGCTACGGTAGAGGTAGCGGTGAACTGCACGCCCTGCATACCAAAATTAAAGCCCAGTTTGCCCAGGTTCATAAATGGCGGGAACTTGTGGTTCAGCTTGTCGTTCATCAGGTAATTGAGCTGTCTTTCAGAGAGCATGCTCAGTTTAGTGATGGCGATCTTGAGCTTGTCCATTTCCAGGGAGATGTAATCGCCGTGGAAATTACCGCCATGGTATACGTTCTGGTTGTGGTGGTCTACCACGGGGTTATCGCTTACAGAGTTCAGCTCCGCCAGCACTACTTTTTCCGCGTGGGCCAGCGTGTCATGCACAGGGCCCAGAATCTGCGGCACGCAGCGCAGGGAGTAGTATTCCTGTACTTTATCCTTAAAGATCTCTTCCTCCAGCTCTTTATACAGATGGTCTGGCCGGTGACGGATCATTTTGCTATCTTTTAAGATGCCGCGCATTACAGCGGCTACATGGTTCTGGCCGGTATGGTGTTTTACGATATTGAGCTCGTAAGACAGGTGGTCGTCAAACGCCTCCACGATCTCATTGATCATGGCGGAGACGATGCAGCTCCAGCCCAACAGCTTACGGGCCTCTATCAGGTTCACCAGGCCTACGCCGGTCATGGCAGAGGTGCCATTGATCACGGCCAGCCCTTCGCGGATATGCACTTTTATGGGTTGTAATCCCAGTTTGGCGAAAACCTCCGCGGTAGGATGCAGCTGGTCTTTATAATATACTTCCCCCTCGCCTATCAGCACCAGGGCCAAATGGGCCAGCTGTACGAGATCGCCGCTGGCGCCTACGCCGCCGTGCTCGTAAATGCAAGGGTATACGTCTTTATTGATCAGGTCCCTCAGCAACGCCACTACTTCCGGATGCACCCCGGAATGCGCCTGCATAAAGCTGCTCAGGCGGGCAATCATTAACCCTTTGGTCAGCAGCGGAGACATACATTTACCTGCGCCGGAGCTATGGCTGCGGATCAGGTTGTATTGCAATTGCAGGGTGTCCGCCTCTGGTATCCGGTATTGCGCCATGGGGCCAAAACCGGTATTGATACCATAAATGAGCTTTTTGGCGGAGAACTGTTGCAGGAATTGGAAATTCTTCTCTACTTCCTGTAAAGCGGTCTCTTCCAACTCCAACTTTTCCTGCCCGAACATCACCCGGTATACTTCATCCAGGGAAAGCGCCTTACGTCCTACTAGGATCATTATCTTAAATTAAATTATTTATTATATGTAAAAGTGCACAAAAGTATAAAAAAAAGTCGTTAGTTGATAGACCTCAGTCATTAGTGATTGACGCATACGGTTTTCTTACTAATGACTGGTGACTATTTACTAACGGCTGCCAGTTGTTTACTCTTCTTCCCGTTCCCGCGGTACCGGCGTGTGTACCAATACTTTATCAATGCGGTGCACATCCATATCGACAATCTCAAAGGTGAAGCCCCTCCATTCGAATTTCTCACCGGTTTGGGGAATATGTTCCAGGTGGTGTAGTATAAATCCTGCGAGGGTATCAAATTCCTGCTCAAACTCCGCCATCCAGTCTTCTTTATCAAACTCGCTCAGAAAATCGTAAAAGGGTATCTGGGCGTCTATCAGGTAGGAGCCGTCGTCCCTTTTCACCATTTCATAATCGTCGAGCTGGCCGGTTTCCGGCATGTCCCCTACGATGGCCTCCAGGATATCGTTCAGGGTGATCATACCCAGGAATGTGCCATATTCATCTACGATAAAGGCGGCATGCACCTGTGTTTCCTTAAACTTTTCCAGCACCTGGTAGGCGCTGTTGTTTTCCGGCACGAACAATGGCTTACGGATAATGGGTTTCAGCGCGTAATTATTGCCGGCGGCAGCGGCATACAGGTCCTTGATGGAGATGATGCCTTTAATGCTATCGATCTGCCCTTCGCATACGGGGTATACGGAGTGCAAACTGTTGTTGATCTTACGTTTAAAGCTTTCTACAGACTCGTTGATGTCCAGCCACACGATATCCGTGCGGTGGGTCATCAGGGAGGTGATATTACGATCGCCCAGGTGGAATACCCTTTCAATGATCTCCTGCTCTGTTTCTTCGATGGCGCCGGAAGTAGTGCCTTCATTAATGATGGCTTTGATCTCTTCTTCGGTAACATGCGATTCAGCCCCTTTTAATTTAAAGATCTTTACGATGACGTTGGACGAGACGGTCAGCAGCGCTATAAAAGGAAACGTAACGCGGGAGAGGATGGTCATAGGCCGGGCTACGGCCTTGGCGATGGTTTCCGGCCGGGCAAGGCCCAGGCGTTTAGGCACCAGCTCACCCAATACCAATGAGAAATAGGTGATGGTGACCACGATGATAGCGGTAGCGATGCCGCTGGCATACGGACGCAGCAGTTCCATTTGCCCAACAAATGCCACCAGGTCCGACTTCAGCTTTTCGCCGGAGTAGATACCTGTTAAGATGCCTATCAGGGTAATGCCTATCTGGACGGTGGAAAGGAATTTATCCGGGTTGTTGGCCAGCTTTAAAGCGGCCTTTGCTTGTTCATCGCCTTTATTGGCCTGGTGCTCCAGCCGGACTTTACGTGCAGAAACCATGGCTATCTCAGACATTGAGAACACACCATTCAGTAAAATCAGGATGAGGATTATGACGACTTCCATGATATAAAGGCTAAAAATAAAAAATTATTCAAATATTAAGGTAAGAAATGCCAAAACAATACCAGCAGCAAATGCCAGTATTTTACGTTTGCTCAATTCGTGATGCCGGGTGCCACTTTCGTAGAATATGGTAGTGGAAATATGCACAAACGCGCCAATGACCAGCGCGGTGAGATATACGAGCGATGCGGTAACGGTTTCCGAATAATGGCCTAATTGTCCTGCCAGCACCGCCGCCAGCGGCGTTACCAGGGAAAAAAGGCCCAGGATCCGCCATAACCTGGCTTTAGGCTGGTGCGCATGCATCATCACGGTCATAAGTGTAAGCGCCTCCGGCACTTTATGGGCAGCAACGCCAAAAGCCAGGGAAGGCAGCGCGGAGCGGTCGCCAAAGTTCAGCCCCAGCGGAATACCTTCCATAAACGCGTGTATGGACAAGCCTGCCAGCAGGGGGGTAATGGAAATATGGTGGTGGTGGCCATCTGCCGGCGGCAAATGGGTATGGCCGTGCTCCATGCCATGTGACAGCTGCTGCAGGAACACCTGCAGGAAAAAACCCAGCAGGATGTATACGCCCGCGGTATGCCCCAGTTCATGATATACTTCCGGCAGCAGGTGCATAATAGTGATCCCGAAAAGGAAAGCCCCTGTGAATGCCAGCAGATATATAGGTAAATTAGGATGCAGCCGCTTTACGGTCATGGGGATCAGCCCGCCGCCAAAGGTGGCTGCCAGTATTAATATCAAAAAGCTCCAGTTCATGTTGTTAGTTCTGCTTCCAGCCTGATGCGACGTTGAAAAAGCTGCCGCTCAATAATCCTATCATAATGCCCAGCAACGCGCCACCGGCTACATCCAGCGGGTAATGGAGCCCTACATAGATCTGCGCAAACCCGATAGCGGCCGCCCATATGTAGAACAGCCATACATAGCGTTGAAAAGCTGTTTTTAAAGTTAAGAAACAAAAAGTTCCCAATGCAAAGTGATTGGCAGCGTGGTTAGAGGTAAAACTGCCGCTCATGGGGCAATAAGGCACCAGCACGCGGACAAAATGCTGCAACAGGGGATCACGGCAGGGTCTTAAACGGCCTACTGTATCTTTGAGGAAGCTGCTGGTCTGGTCTGCTATCCCAAATGCCACAATAAACAGTACTATCCAGAAAAAACCCCGCCATTTATAATTGATGGTGACGAATAGGCCCAGGAACAGGTACAGGGGCGCCCAGATAAAAGGCTCCCTTACCCAGGGCATCAGCGCATCGAGCCAGCCTGCCTGCCATTGGTTGTTGATACGGAAGAATAACCTTACATCCTGGCGTAGTAACCATTCCAGCATAATTGTTCCTGTTTAAATTGCAAATTGCCATACAGGCGGCACGATCTCACCACCGTGCCGCTACTCTTTTACCATTTTTTCCGCGATCATGATCATCCTGGGCGAGTGCTGCTCATCATAAGCATTGAAATGATAATCGCCGAAGATATCTACGAGCCGCAGGCCCTGCCGGGCGAACATTTTCTCAAAATCAGCCAGGGTAAAGGCTCTTACACTTTCCGTAAAGGAGGTCCGCAACATTTTACCCTTATCCAGTATATTGATCTGTTTCAGGAAACAATCCTGTAACAGCGCTCTTTTAATGTCAAATACCACATCCCCTGCTTCCTTTACCTCGCTGGGCACCAGGTGCGCCGCTACGTAGGGGCTGTTCAGGTAGTCCAGCACCAGCCGGCAACGCGGTTTCAGCGCATTTTTGAAGGTACGCAGGGCGTTGTCATTATCGCGTTGCGTATCAAAATAGCCAAAGCTGGTGAAGAAGTTGAACACCACATCAAAATAATTGATGCGGAAAGGCAGGCGCATATCATGCTGGAAAAAGTGCAGGTGATCGTTCTCCAGCTTTTTGGCAGCGTTAATGCTCTCAATGGAAAGATCTATACCGGTTACCATCAACCCTTTATCGGCGAGGTATTTGGCGTGCCGTCCGCGGCCACAGGCGGCATCCAGCACCGGGGCGCCGGGCGCAGGGCGCAGGTAGGCCAGCAACTTATCAATGAATAAGGCGGCTTCCTGCTCGTTCCGGTTGCTGTACAACTGGTAGTAATAGGGAGAGTTAAACCAGTCCTTAAACCATTGCTTTGCTGCTTTCATACTTTTTACGCTATGCACTGCCGGAAATTTTTAACGTTTGCTAAGATGCGTGGCGCTCATAGCCGACAGTCCCTTTTTATTATTAAACATCAAATATCGGGTGCTTTCGTAAAACCCATGCGTTAAATTATTAAGTGCACGGGCGGTATCCGCATGTTCCTGCTGCACATCCTTCAGGGCGTCGCCTTTAAGATCGTACAGGGCAGTTTTGCCACTGCGGGTATTGAGCTCATACATGTACTGGTCGCCTATCACTGCGGTGCACCACTGCAGGTTCTTCATGTAAGAGATGAAAGCATAGCGGTTACTGTAGGTGGTATCCAGCAGGTCTATACCCAGGGTATAGTTCTTATGCGGTACCCCTGCCAGGTTAGCTACGGTAGGATATACATCCAGCAGGCTACCCGCGCGGGTCACCTCCTGCGGTTTTAAACGGCCGGGGGCATAGATGATACAAGGCACGTGCTCTCCCCCGCTGCCCAGCTCATATTCCGGGTAGGGCATAAAGTGGTAGGGGTTAAGAATGCAGTTATGATCGCCAAAGAACACAAAGATGGTATTATCCAGGTATCCGCCCTCTTTGGCCAGCCGGATCAGGTGCCCCAGGTTATAATCCAGGTAACGGAGGGCGTTAAACTGGTCTATGGTCACAAAACCCGCCTCTTTGAACTTGTTCATGTCTATTTCCTGCTCTGTAAGCTTACGGAAGTCACCCGCGCCTTTGGTGGTGGTGTAGGGCGCATGATTATCGGCAGTTTGCAGGAAAGCTACAAAAGGCTGCTTACGCTGATGGGCATTCTTAAAGATCTCGCTGGCTTCTGTTACCAGGTCATAATCAGAAACGCCCCACACATCTGCCTTGGCGGCTTTGAAATAACCTTCTTCGTAGATCTTTATGCTATCTACATTATTGGTGAACACCGCGCGGATATTGGCCCAGTTGGTGTTGCCACCCAGCAGGTAATATTTCTCGTAGCCGTTGAACTGGTCCATAATGATGCGCTGATCCACCATCTGGGGGTGCCGGCTGGCTGTTTTTACCTGGGTAATATCCGGCAGGCCGGTGGTAACGCCATATACAGTTTTGGCGGTGCTTACCGCCGGCACATAAAAGTTCCGGAACAGGATGCCGCTATCCGCCAGCATTTGCATGTTGGGCGTGGCCTGCATGGGATTATTGAACATGCTGGTCACTGCCGCACCGGTAGACTCCAGCATTACCAGCACAATATTAGACCGCGGCCTATCGACGCCCGGGTAGCTGCGCTCGTAATTGAGCAGCTGCGCATCCGGGGTATCTACCCGCAGGTATTGGGCCATGTACGGGTAATATTCGCGGGTTTTCTGTATATCGTAGGTATCTCCTTTGGTAGAAAAATTGTCTGTAAAATATAGTATCGGGTTCAGGGCCAGGCTGGTGATGCCATTGTCGCGGGTAAACATGGCCTGGCTCCAGCGCAGGGGAAAATAAGCAAAGTTGCCGTAGATGCCGGCCCCAAACAGGATCACCAGGGCCGTGACCCAGCCGGCATAACGCCAGCCTTTTACGGTAGCAGCCGGTTGCAGCGCCAGCCTGCGGTAGGTATATACCTGCAGGCGGTATAAAAGGAACAGGAACAGGCCTATACCAATAACGCCCCTTACCACGGGATAACTTTGCCATACCATGCGCATATTATCCGCCCGCTCGCCGGAAGCCATAAAACGGGTAATGGAAGGATCGAGACGCAAGCCCAGGTAGGCATAATGACCCAGGTCCAGCACGTATAATACAGTAAGCACCAGGTATACCAGGAAGAGGTATACGAAGTTGATCCTGCGTAACAAACCGGAGGTAAAGAAACGGTTGCGCGTTATAACAACCAGTAGTCCCAGCGGGATGATCATTATTAAAGTAAGGCGCAGATCGAATTTAAGGCCCAGGTACCAGGCCTTGCGGATGAGCGCTGTATCTGTAATGGTGGTCTTGAAAAAGAAGAGATAGAATACCAGCCGGAAAAAGGCCGTCAGTAAAAAAAGATAGCATGCCTGCACAAGCACAAAGCGAATATACTGGGGTATATTCTTCCAAAAGTACTTCATCGTAACTCGTAAGCGTTTATGTATTAATCAACCTATTTATTAGTAAAAAATTAAAAGCGTAGCTGCAAAGATACTTCATTTGCCGCATAGTACAGGGGCTATTATGGGCAGGCTGGAATGTACTATGGTGGCTCACCAGGCCGGCATATGCAGGCGTAATGCGGCAGTATCATAAATGGCATAGGGGGGCGCCGCCTGCAATGCAGCACAGAAAAGGGTTACGGCGGGCAAAGATAGCCCACAACCCATCCAGACCGGAAATAAAGATATTTTCTTGCTGGCGGATTTTTTTATCTTTGCCTTCCTTAAAAATTGAATTCGTGGCACTGATCAAATCGATATCCGGCATACGTGGCACCATTGGCGGCAGACCCGGTGAAGGACTTTCTCCATTAGACGTAGTTAAATTTACCGCAGCTTACGGAACATGGTTAATCAAACAGCATCCTGATAACAAAAAGGTAGTTATCGGACGCGATGGGCGCATTTCCGGCGAGCTGGTAAAGAACCTGGTCGTATCTACCCTGAACGGGCTGGGACTGGATGTAGTGGACCTGGGTCTTTCTACCACCCCTACCGTGGAGATAGCCGTAAAGATGGAACATGCCGCAGGCGGTATCATTATTACTGCCAGCCATAACCCCAAAGAATGGAATGCCCTTAAGCTGCTGAATAGCGAGGGCGAGTTTATTTCCGGCGCAGACGGCGTAGCCCTGCTGGAAATAGCCGAACAGGAAGACTTTAACTTTGCAGACGTGAACAAGCTGGGCGCCTATCACCAGGATGACAGCTACCTGCAGAAACATATTGACCTGGTGGTGAACTACCCCCTGGTAGACGTAGCAGCCATCCGCGCCCGTGACTTTAAGATCGTAGTGGATGCGGTAAACTCCACCGGCGCTATCTTCATCCCAGCCTTGCTGAAGGCGCTGGGCGTAGCCCATGTGGAAGTGCTGTTTGAAGAGGTGAACGGCCGTTTTGGCCATAACCCGGAACCACTGCCAGAGAACCTGACCGCCCTCTCCAACGAGGTAAACCGGTCCAACGCGGACCTGGGCATAGCCGTAGACCCGGACGTAGACCGCCTTTGCTTTGTATGCGAGGACGGCAGCATGTTTGGCGAGGAATATACCCTGGTGGCCGTAGCGGATTATATACTGAATAAAAGAAAAGGCAATACCGTTTCCAACCTCTCCTCTACCCAGGCGCTGAAGGATGTAACGTTGAAGCATGGGGGCGAATACCACCCATCCGCCGTAGGCGAAGTGAATGTGGTAAAGAAAATGAAAGAGGTGAACGCTGTCATAGGCGGAGAAGGCAACGGGGGCATTATTGTACCGGACCTGCACTACGGCCGTGATGCGCTGATCGGCATAGGCCTGTTCCTGAGCCATGTGGCCCACAGCAAAAAGAATCTGAAAAACCTGCGTAACAGCTACCCGGACTATTTTATCTCCAAGAACAAGATAGAGCTGGACAAAGGCGTGGACGTAAAGACCATCTTTGAGAAGATCCGCGGCAAATACAAGAACCAGCCTACCAATACGGAAGATGGCCTGAAGATAGAGTTCGAAAAAGACTGGGTGCATTTACGCACTTCCAATACGGAGCCTATTATCCGTATCTATGCGGAGAGCCAGTTTGAGACCACGGCAGATAACATTGCCCGCAGGATCATGCAGGATATCAAGGAGTTTATGTAAGCAGGGCTGCAGGACCTCTCATAACGGTTATTAGCTAAAAGTTTAAAAATTACGATATTTGTGGGCGCTTAAAGAGCGCCCTTTTTTATTTTATCAAAAACCACCAACCATCCACACCTTGAAAAGAATCTACTTTGACAATGCAGCTACCACACCGCTGGATAAGGCCGTGCTGGATGCTATGTTGCCGTACATGACAGATCATTTCGGCAACCCTTCCTCCATCTATTCGTATGGACGGGAGTCAAGACTGGGCATTGAGAACGCCCGCAAAACCGTAGCCCGGATCCTGAATGCACATCCGGGAGAGATCTTCTTCACCTCCGGCGGAACGGAAAGCAGCAATACGGCCATTAATGCCGCTGTCAGAGACCTGGGATGCCGTCATATTATTACCTCCGAAATAGAGCACCATGCCACCATGCACTCCGTAGACCTGCTGCGCGGCAGCCAGGGTATACAGGTATCGCATGTACGCCTGCTGCCGGATGGCCATGTGGACATGGCGCACCTGCGCGAGCTGCTGGCCGGCACAGACAAAAGGAGCCTGGTAACGCTGATGCATGCCAATAATGAAATAGGCAACCTGCTGGATATACATGCCGTGGGTAACCTGTGCAAGGAGTTTGACGCTATCTTTCACTCCGACACCGTACAGACGGTAGGCCACTACCCTTTTGACCTGCGTAATACGCCGGTACACTTCATTAACGGCGCGGGGCATAAGTTCCATGGGCCTAAAGGCGTAGGCATCCTTTATATTAATGAAAATGTAAAGATCACTCCTTATATACAAGGCGGGTCGCAAGAGCGTAATATGCGCGCAGGCACAGAGAACCTGTACGGTATTATTGGTTTTGCCAAAGCGCTGGAACTGGCTACGGCAAATTTCCAGGAGCATAGCCGGCATATCAATGACCTGCGTATGTATATGGCAGATCAGCTGGAACAACATATACCGGGTGTGTCGTTTAATGGCGACCTGCGCGGGCGCAGCCTGTATACGGTGTTGAATGCAGCTTTCCCGAAGTCTGAGAAGAGCGAGATGTTGTTGTTTAACCTGGATATAAATGGGATCTGTGCCAGCGGTGGCAGTGCGTGTACGTCTGGGGCAGATGCGGGATCGCATGTGATACGTGCGTTGAATAGTGATCCGAATAGGGTGAGTGTGCGGTTTTCTTTCTCGAAGGATAATACGAAGGAAGAGGTGGATGCGGTGGTTGGGAAGTTGAAGGAGTTGATGTGAGAGATTTTTGAATTTATATAGGGAATCCCGGCCGGTGGCCGGGATTTTTGTTTTTAGGATATGTTATTATCTGTTTCAAATTGATGGTGTGTGAGTTTATTTGATTAATAGGCGAGAGATTTTTTTTTGTCCGAAAAGGATGCATTATTTTCGCGACGGTCTGTTACAATTGAAAGTCGCTCCCGGAGCGTGGCAGGATACCCTGCTTAGGTTAATGATGGGCCTTTTTGTTTATAGTCCCTCTTTAGGTAGCTATTCCTGCTAGATGTTATAACCCACTGCAAAACGAAAATCTTCAAAACCATCCTGAAAAATAGACAGGCTATTCTATGAGTTTAACCTTACAAAATGTAGAATCGGAGCTCAGCTACGCATTTTTACACGCTATAGCGGGAAAAGCGGGAATGAGCTGTAAAATGGGCGACAGGCATGACGATGCCCATGGAATAGATGCAGAAATTAGTTTTTGGGGCGTGACTGAGCATCCATATATCAAACATGTGCAGCTCAATATTCAATTAAAGGCTACGATAGGTGATCCTGGCACGCAGCCAGACTATGTCTCATATTTCTTTCAAGGGACCCGTAGATACGATAAGTTGAGGACTGACGACAGCATGTGTTACAAAATTTTAGTTGTCCTTTTTTTGCCACCTGATCCTTCCTCCTGGCTAAATTGTTCTAAAGATGAACTTGTCCTAAAAAATTGTGCCTATTGGGTGAACCTGTATGGCGCGGAAAGAACAAATAATGAGCATGGACAGACTATTTATTTGCCAAGAAATCACCTGTTAACGCCTACAGAATTAGTGAGATTAGCTAATTTAGCAGTAAACAAGAATATACCTGGTTATAAAAGACCTATATAATATGGAGAAGGTCGACGTTTCATCCATAGAGATCCGGGACTACGCCCAAAGTTTGGGGTGGCAACTTATAAGGGAAGCCTTAAAAGATGGTCTTTTTGTGCTTAATAGCCCTAATGGCGACAATACGCAATTGATCTTTTCAAAAGACTCAGATGTTCCTCACTATCCAGAAATGGCGTTGCAGACATTGAAAAGGCTTTCCGATTATTATCGAAAAAATCTTACAGAAGTTGCCGAAGAAATAAGAGAGGTCAATGACGACGTGATTAGTTTGCGATACTATTCGGAAAGCAAAGTAGTAAATTCAATTTCGTTTGAAGAAGCCTTTGAAGCTATTGCCGCTACACGGCAAATGCTATTGTCTGCAGCAAGTTCTGTGGTCAATCCCAAAACTTATCATCCCAAATTAAATAGGACCGAACCCCAGGAGCTTATAAAGAAAACAAAATTCAGACATACCCAGGAAGGAAGTTTTATAATTAAAGTTTCTATCCCATTTGAGCCGGTAAATATGTTGGACAAGCTGTTCCCGGACCAATCCACCAAGCCAATGGGCCGGCAGACCGTGGAACTTATAAGCACAGCTTCCAAGGAAATCATTGAAACTATAGATTCAAATACAATAGCTGGATTATATCAAAGACAATCAGCTTCTGAAAGGCCTATTATCAGCTATAATTTTTGTGATTCATTACTAAAAATATTTGATAAAGAACGCGAGCTTCCATTTGAATTGATCTTCAATTGGAGTAAAGCATCTTTACTTAATACTCCCAAACCAGAAGTTCCCGGTAGAATTGCCTTTCCTTTTTCCTACAGAGGAAAATTAGAAGAACTGAAAGAGTATTTTACGCCCCAAAGGAAGGAGATCAAAGATACATTTTACGGGACAGTTGAAGCCTTGAATGGAGACATTGGCGCGGACGGCCGGCGTTCCGGAGAAGTGGTTTTTGCTTTGTTAATTGAAACAGATATTGTTCGAGCAAGGGCAAATCTTAATGCTGAGCAATACCAGGTCGCTATCAAAGCCCATGAACAGGGAGGCGCTTATGTTATGATAAAAGCTAAATTAAATCAGCAAAGCCGGGGTGGGCTTATAGAGGAAATTGTCGATTTCAGGTTGGCAGATGGCTAATTAGTTAGACGAACTTAGTCAAACTTTAGATAAACATTTTCAGATCACTCTCACTATACATTGATAATCAACATAAAAATAGTCTCACTTATTAAATAGCTATTTAGTCATTTCACTCCCCTCCCCCACGTTTCCTACCAGTTTTTTCCGTAAATTTAAACAGGCCCTAAAATCCACGTTCTATGCGCATATGCATCCTCCTAACCCTGGGCGCGATAACAATTTGCCAAACGCCCATTTATGCCCAACAGGACATACAAAAACAGCTACAGCGCCAGCTTATCATGGCAGAAGACGGCAGTGTGATCGAATTGCCCGCCGGCCGTTACCAGCTCTCCTCTACCCTTTCCCTGGAAGGCAAGAAAAAAGTGCTTATTAAAGGCGCCGGTATGGATAAGACCATCCTCAATTTTAAAGGACAATCAGAAGGTGCGGAAGGCCTGCGCGTGTCCAATGCACAGGATATTATTATCCGCGATCTGACAGTACAGGACACAAAGGGGGATGGTATTAAAACCATGAATGTAACCGGCATTACCTTTAAACAGGTAAAAGTAGAATGGACCGGCACACCGGCTAAAGAAAACGGCGCTTATGGCCTGTATCCCGTACAATGCCAGCAGGTGCTGATAGACAGCTGCACTGCTATCGGGGCCTCTGACGCCGGACTGTATGTAGGCCAGTCAAAGGATATTGTGGTGCGCAATTGCCTGGCCAAAAACAATGTGGCCGGTATTGAGATCGAGAACTCCCTGCATGCGGAGGTATACGACAATGAAGCCACTGAAAATACCGGCGGTATACTGGTGTTTGATCTGCCGGACCTGGTGCAGAAAAAAGGCGGTTATGTAAAGGTGTTTAACAACAATATCCATCATAACAATTTCCCCAATTTTGCTCCCAAAGGTAATACGGTAGCTAAGGTGCCAGCCGGCACCGGGGTTATGATACTGGCCACCAACCATGTAGAGGTATTCAATAATAAGATCCATTATAATAACAGCGCGGGCACCGCCATTATCAGCTATTTTATGACGGAGAACCCTATTAAGGACTCCACTTATACCCCCTACCCTGCCACCGTGTATATACATGATAACGATTATATCCGGGACCATGTAAAGTTCCAGGGGAAAGGGCGCATAGGGCTGATGTTTAAATTTAAGCTGGGCTTTGGCAAAAATGTGCCGCATATCTTTTATGACGGGATCCTTAATAAAGACTGGACGGATGCCAGCGGCCAGTATAAACCGGAATACCGCATTTGCATAGCGGATAACAAGAATGCATCCTTTGCTAACCTGGATGCAGGCAATAAATTCAAAAACGTATCACGTGACGCGGAGCTGTATAATTGCAGCAACCCTGTTACCACCACCACTACGGTAAAAAGCGGAGATTGACCATGCAGCGTATTATTCGTATTATAACCGGTATCACCTTATTATTGGGCCTGACGATCGCCCTATTAGCCTCCCGCACGGGAAGCCCGGCGCCCAAAGAGCACCTGTCTGAATACGGCTTCTTTAGCGGTAATATGGCGGATCAGACGCCTGTAAGCGGCATTATGCCTTACCAGCTGAATACGCCCCTGTTCTCTGACTATGCGGAAAAGCTGCGCTTTATACAGCTACCGCCGGACAGCGTTATTACGTACGACAGTGTGAATGTGATGCACTTCCCCGTAGGCGCTACGCTTATTAAGACCTTCTACTACCCAAAGGATTTCAGGGCCCCGGAAAAAGGAAGGCGGCTGATGGAGACCCGTTTGCTCACTCATACGGCCGAGGGCTGGAAAGCACTGGTATACATCTGGAATGACGAACAAACAGAAGCGACCCTGGAGGTAGCAGGCGACCGTAAGCCCGTGCAGTTCATTGACCACCATGGGCGTACTGTAAGTTTTGATTATATAGTGCCCAACCTGAACCAGTGCAAGGGCTGCCATAATACCAACGAGGTAATGACCCCTATAGGCCCTACGGCCCGGCAAATGAACGGAGATTTCCATTATGCCGGGGGTACAGAAAACCAATTGCAACACTGGATCAAAGCTGGTATCCTTAGCGGGCTGGATGATGTAGCCCATGCGCCCAGGGCGCCGGTATGGAATGACCCAACCACCGGAAGCCTCGAAGCCCGCGCTCGTACCTGGCTGGAGATCAATTGCGCCCACTGCCATAAACCGGATGGTCCGGGTAAAACCTCCGGCCTGTTCCTGCTGGCCAGCGAAAAAGACCCCACCAAAATTGGTATCAATAAACCGCCGGTAGCAGCTGGCCGCGGTGCGGCAGACCTGCAGTTTGATATTGTGCCCGGCCATCCGGAAAAGTCTATCCTTATTTACAGGATGGCCTCTACAGATCCGGGCATTATGATGCCTGAACTTAGCCGTAAGCTAACGCATAAAGAAGGAGTGGAATTAGTGCGGGAATGGATAAGATCGATGAAATGATCAGGAGTTGCGGGTGATCACTTCATAAAACCGCTCCCGGTATCCATCACTGATCGGGATGGATTGATTGGCGATCATTACCGTATTTTTCTCTACAGAGTTGATCTTATTCAGCGACACCAGGTAAGAGCGGTGCACACGGATGAACTTATCCGCCGGCAGACGGGTCTCAAATGATTTCAGGCTGCGCAGGGTAAGCACTGGCTGATAAGGTGTATAGATCTTTGTATAGTCCTTTAATGCTTCTATAAACAGGATATCTTCCAGGTTGATCTTGATGATCTTGTATTCTGTCTTGATAAAAATGTAGTCGTTCACATGACCGTTGTCGCCGTTTTTCTGTTGGGTAACGGCCATATATTCCTGGGCTTTGGTAGCAGCGCGCAGGAAACGGTCAAATGGGATGGGTTTCAGCAGGTAATCCACCACATCCAGGTCAAAGCCGTCCAGGGCATACTCTCCGTAAGCGGTGGTAAAGATCACCAGGGGTGGGTATTTGAGGGATTTCAGGAACTGGATGCCATTGATATCCGGCATTTTAATATCCAGGAAAACCAGGTCCACCTTTTCATCCTGGAGGAAACGCATAGCTTCTGCGGCATTCTCAAAGGTCTGCACCAATGAGAGAAAGGGAACTTTGCGGGCAAAGTCAGTGATGATCTCCAGTGCCAATGGTTCATCGTCCACTGCAATACACTTAATCATTTTTCAACACTATTTTAAGATCAGCAATAAATTGGTGCTCACTTTCCGTGATGCTTACTTCGTGCTTGTTGGTATATAGCAATTCCAGTCTTTTTAATACGTTCTGCAGCCCTATCCCCCCCTGCTCTGCCACCCGTTGCGGGAACAGGCTGTTCTTTACTACCAGCCGTACCACCTGCTGCTCTATGGTGATCAGGATGCTGATAAAGGAATGGTCCGTATAACTGATGCCATGCTTAAACGCATTTTCCACAAAGGGGATCAGCAGCATAGGCTCTATCCACAAACCGTCCGGTAAACCATGCTCCTCATAATCCACCTGTATACCGGCAGGCAATCTAAGCCTTTGTATATCAATATAATCCCTGAGATATTGCAACTCGTGCTGCAGCTGTACCAGGTCTTCGTTGGACTCATAGATCATGTACCGCATGATGGTAGACAGTTTCACGATGGCGTGCTCTGTCTGCGCGGAATGTTTATGCGCCAGCGAATAGATGGTATTAAGACAGTTAAACAGGAAGTGAGGATTGATCTGCGACTTTAAAAATTTTAACTCCGCATGTAATTTTTCCACTTTAAGCGCTTCCCGTTGCTGTTCACTTTTAAACCATTCCTGGGCAATTTTGATAAACCCGCTCATCAGCAACATTAACAAGGCGGCCAGTACGGACTTACGCAACACTTCCGGAAACAGCAGGCGTTGCCAGAAGGGAGGCGGGCCCAGGGTCACCATCATACCGGAGGGCGTGAGGATAGAATCCCTTACATATGCCCCTGGCGGAAAAGGGCGGCCTGCTACGGCTACCGGCCTTTGTGCGTAATATCCCCTATCTCCCAGCGTCATGGCGCGGTAACGGATAAACGTGCGAGGCGACACAAAAGTTACTTTTCCGGTGCTATCTGCCACTGCCCCCGGCGGTATGCCTGGTAAGGCGGGTAACGTAAATTCTGACCGGTGCCGGGCCATATACCGCATAAAATAGTGGTCCATCATGGCCTGCTGTATGGTGATAAAGAGGATCACCAGCAGCACGCAGCCAAAATAATACACGATCTTCTTGAGGGTGAAGAAGCGGGGGATCAGCACATATATGTTCAGGTAAAATACGCCTATAAGGAACAGGTTATCCACGATCTCACGCATGAAGAACCACGGATGGAGGATGCGCAGGCGATATATAAAAAAGGGGAATAACAGGAAACATGTCCATGCGATCACATGCAAGCCAATGATAAAAAGCCGGTTCCTGTAAATATTTTTAAAATTGATCATACCGCCTGAAAAAAGCGGGGTAAACATACAGTAGAATAGGGTTAACTATCTGTTAATTTTTGTTAACAGACCTTAAGTTGGCGGTGAACAGGCATGAACTGGCGGTGAACTACCGGATACCTATTTTGACCAATTCTTCTGTGGTGAGGGTAGGTAATTCTTTGTTCCGGATCTTGCCAGCCACCAGGTTACCTACACGCTGGGCATCCTCCCTGGTATGGAAGGGTTCCCGGCCGGGCCGGGCGGGAATGATATCCTGGTAAATAAACGGGCGATTGCCAATATTGATGGCATATCCCCATCCGCCGGCGGCTGTTTCAAAAGTAACAACCGCAATGCTGTCCTGCATTGCGGTTGTTTTTAACTTAGGCGAGTGTGTGCAACTGATTGTAAATGCAATACATCCCAGCAACAACACCACGCTCTGCAATATGATATTACGTTTTCTCTTAGTCATTTTTGATCAGATCAGCCAGGGGATCAAACTGCCAGGTATCGCTGAGCTGTATGGCTCCGCTGGCGCCTGTAGTAATGAAACCCTTGTTCTTGATGGTAAAACCTACAGCTCCGGAACGGGAGGTACCACTTTCCATAGGCTGCTTCAGGGTCCACAGATCCTGTATGGGGTCATATTCCCATACAGTATTGGCGGTGGTAACCAGGTATCCTTTGTTATTCATTACAAAAGCGGCGCCGTTAGTACCTTCTATGCTGGTATAATCATCATCATAAGAATCGTCGCTTACGTTGGTAACAGGACGTTTGGGCGCCCACAGGGAACTCTTACCATCTAACCGGGACATTTCGTTTACGGTTTGGGTGTTGGAGCTGCCGGTTACGATGTAGGCAGAATCGCCGATCACAAAAGCTACCGCGGCGGAACGTTTGGAGTTGGGCACATCGCCGGCTTCTGACCAGGATTTGCTACCAGGGTTAAACTTCCAGGTATCATTGAGCCAGTTGCCATCATAGCCGGTGGATACGTAGCCGTTACCGCTTACGGCAAAACCTACGGCGTCATAACGGGCGGTGCCGGGGAAATCTGTAATAGCGGTCCATGCGTTAGTGGCCGGATCGTATTCATAAAAGTCTTTGTATTTATCAATACCGTTGGTACCGGTACCGGTATAACCTTTACCATTTACGGCAAATGCAACACCGCTCATGCGGCCGGGGGCAGCATCAGGTAGGGAGGCCCTTTGTGTCCAGGTATTTTTGTCAGCATCGTAGGAGAAGAAATCCTTTAAACGGTTGGTACCGTCGTAGCCGGTGCCAACAAAAGCTGTATCGTTGATAGAAAAGCTAACCGCTTCGCTGCGGGCAACTCCTTTAAAATCTACTTTGTGCATCCAGTTTCCTACAGTTGTAGTATCATCGCTACTTTTCGAACACCCCATCCAGGCCAGGGACATCAGCAAACAAAAACCTGTTGAATAACGCATTAGCATTTTATAATTTTTATAGCTGCCAAAATTATCCGCCGTTGTATTAGCATAAATATAAAATAGATATATCTGGCCTTTTAGCGGATAAAAGGGGGTATTTCATCTGCCAGTTGCTTTGTTTGGCCTATTACCCCCTGTTCCGGACCATGGGGCTATATAAAGAGCGGGAATGCGGATTCATCGATAAAAAAACGCTGTTGGCATATTAAATCAATGGAAAGTAGGCGGCGTGGCTAAAATTGCGCCTCATGAACAACATCTTTTGCCGTTCCGGGTGCGCCCATGCCTACTTAAAAATAGGGGTTGCCATACTATTGGCAGCTCTTAACAGTGCTTGCGATAAGAACGGTTTTACCTACGATCTTACGGATGGCAACCAGCCCTCCAACTACATCCTCACTGATACGCTAACCATTGATATGCAGACCGTTCAGCTGGATTCTATCCCTACTTCCGGCGATGGTATTATAGTATGTGGCCGCCACCAGGATCCCTATTTTGGGAAGATAACGGCCAGCAGCTTTTTCCAGTTGCAGCTGCCCCAGGGTACCCTGACAGATGTGCAGAATGAGAGCTCCCGGTATGACTCCATAGAGCTGGTACTGAAACCTAACCGGCAGGTATACGGGGATACGACCTCCGCCCAGGACTTTGGGGTGTACGAGGTGCTGGAAACCATACAACCGGCCAACAATGGCTTTGCGCTTTACAATAACAGCAATTTCCTTACGGGAAGCCAGTCCCTGGGCAATTTTCAGCAGCCAAGGAACTTTCCTAATATAGATACCACAGTACGTGTTAAACTGGAGAACAGTTTTGGCAATACCTTATTCCAGCTTTTCAAGAACAAGGCGCCGGAGGTATCCACACAGGCTAACTTCCTCCAATATTACCGGGGCCTGGCCCTTAAACCGGGCGCCAACAGCGCCAATATCATGGGCTTCTTTACCGGTGATACAAGCGTTATGCTGCGGGTGCATTACCATATTAATGAACCTATCATTTCAGACAGGCACCTGGATATGCCGATGTACAATCCCAACCTGCAATTTAACCAGGTATCTGCGGATCGCACCGGTACTGTGCTGGCGGCACTGAATGGCAGTACCAAAAGCCTTCCCAGCACACAGACCAATAACCAGGGCTTTGTACAATACCTGAGCCGCATTGTTACCCGTATTGATATGCCGGGTCTTAAGGGACTGGCCTCCTTAGGCAAATTCTTTAAGGTAATGCGCGCCACGCTTATCCTGCAGCCGGTAGCCGGCACTTACGAAACGCCGTATGCGCTGCCTCCCCGGGTAACTATCTGCGAGACGGACCAGAAGAACAATGTGGTGGATACCGTTACTTCTCCTACCGCCGGTATCCAGTATGGCAATCTTGTTATTGACAAACAGTATTATTTAAATACCAACTACACCTACGATATTACGCATTACGTCATTAACAATATTGCCAGCGTAGCAGCGAACAATTACGGGCTCATGATAACGCCTACCCGGGGCGATGCCCTGACGAACTTTAATAGGCTGGTACTGGGTGATACTAAACAGAAATACAGGGCGAAAGTGCAGGTATATTACCTCCTGTACCAGAACCAGTAATTAAACAGCGTTGTCTGCGGTAAGTGAATGCATAATAAATCAATATTAATGATCCGAATTAAACAATATAAATATACCGGCGTCTGTGGCTTGTTGCTGTTACTGTGCGTACAGGAATCAAAAGCGCAAAACGGCAAAGGCATTAATTCCCTTTACTCCGCCTTTGGCGTGGGCGATATTGAAAGCCGTGATTATAGCCGTAACTACGGACTAGGCAGCGCAGGTATTGCACGCCCTTCCCTGTTCTATATGAATGAGCTGAACCCGGCCTCCTATAGCGCTATTCCCAAACAGAACTTTATGTTCGACGTATCGCTGCGGGGAACCACAGTAAGTTATAAGGGCGAAAACCTTAGCCAGAACGCGGGCGATGTGAATTTAAAAAGACTGGCCGTTGGCTTTAAGGTAAATAGCCGCTGGGGCGTAAGCGCCGGGCTTACCCCTTACAGCACGGTGGATTATAAAACACTGAACCAGCGCTTTGTAGAGGGCACCGGACAATCAGTAGACGCCGTAACAGAAGGTACCGGCGGTATTAACCGGGTATACATCTCCAATGGCATAAGGCTTACCAAAAACTTTTCAATAGGCGTATCTTCCGCTTTCCTGTTTGGGCCGATCAATGCCACCGAAACACTGGGCAACGACACCGTTTCTACACAAGACCGCCGTTATGCGTATAACGTGAACTTTAATACCGGCCTGCAATACCAGGGCCGGATAAAAGGTTGGGAGATAGGTCTGGGCGCTACCTACCGCTTTAAAACGGATATGCGGTTCCAGCATACCATCAATGTAGTGAACTCGAACGAGCAGGTCTTATTCAAGGACGACCTGGGCACCCAGCGCTTTACCCTTCCGCAGGAATATGGTGGCGGCCTGTCTGTAGGCAAGGGTAATGTTACCGTGGTGGCGGACTACAAGAAACAGCTGTGGCAGGGGCTGAACCCCGGTCAGACCACCTACAAGCTAACGGACGCGGAGCGTTATGCCGGCGGTCTGGAATACTCCTTTAAACGGCACTATTATAATGGCATAGTAGAGGGCATGGTACTACAGGCCGGTTTCTCCTATAACAAATCCTACCTGCTGGTGCAAGGGCAGCAGATCAAAGACGTTGCCGGCACCATTGGCGTCTCCCTGCCCAGCCGCAACGGCTCCCTGCGGTATTATCTGGGCGTAGAGGTAGGACAGCGCGGCACCACTGCCAATAACCTGATAAAAGAGAATTATGTGAGTGCGGTGTTCCATTTCTCCCTGAAGGATATCTGGTTCATACGCAGGGTATATGATTGATCCTGGCCCCAGCCGGGTTAAAAAAGCAATAGTAATGGGTAAGTTACCATTAGTCTGATCTCCTATGTTCCCTACCTTAGTAGTTGGCTGATACACAGCATTCTACTCGTATCATAACAAGTAAACAGAAGGGGGAAATAGTGCCTGTACATGGTGCAGATAAGGAACAGCTATTGACAATGCAACTGCAATCCGGTGACCACGTTGCTTTCCGGGAATTATATGCCATATATCACCAGTTGTTATACGGGGTGGCCTGTAAATACCTGAAAGATACTGTGCTGGCGGAAGATGCGGTACATGAGGTATTTGTTAAGCTGTGGGTGAACCGGCAGCAGCTGGATCCTGCCCAGGGCGTGCGGAACTTCCTTTTTAAATGCCTGAAATACCATATACTGAACCTGATCCGCGATCATAAACGGGCGCTTATCAAACAGTACAATCTTTCCTACCAGGCCCCTGCCTGGCATGAGGAGCCGGAATCCGCCGTGCTGTTCAACGACTATAAAAAGGTCATGGAGCAGGCTATAGAACAGCTTTCTCCCCGTAAGAAGGATATCTTTAAACTAAGGACCATAGAAGGCCTTAGCAATGCCCAGGTGGCCACCAGGCTGGGTATCTCCATCCATACCGTAAAATTGCAGTTCTCCCAGGCCAGCCAGCTGCTGAAACATTACCTTAAAATATTTAACGGTACCCTCCTGCTTATCATCATCCGTATTTTCCTGTAAATATTTTTTTTCCGGGGCACTAATACTTCCGTCTTTTCCAGGTGTAGTACTTGTAAAGGAGTTGTTATTCCATGCGATCCATAGACCCGGCTTTATTAGCTAAATTCTTTCAACATCAATGCACGCCCGCGGAATACCGGCAGGTGCTGGACTGGCTGGCTACAGAGGAAGGACGTGCTTACCTGGCCGCTTCCCTGCAGGAAGACCTGGAGCAGCCCGATACCGCCGCTGCGCGCACCCCGCATTCTGAAGAAATCTACCAGCGTATCCTGGCTACCACGCAGGAGCTGGAGTTGCAACAATATGCTTTAAGGCCCAGGCGCCGGTGGTTAAGCATGCCTTTAAAGGCGGCCGCTGTGGTTACCGGCGCGATAGCTTTTTGTATTGGCGCCTGGCAACTGCACCTGCGCAGTAATACCGTTACCTATACCACGGCCTATGGCGAGGTAAGGGCGGTTACCCTGCCAGATCAATCTGTGGTGACGCTGAATGGCAACAGTACCTTAAAATACAATAAACACTGGGGGGCGGGCAATAATCGCGAAATATGGATAGAAGGCGAGGCCTTTTTTGATGTAAAACCCGTTGCCCACCAACGTTTCCTTGTGCATACCACGCACCGTATCAACGTGGAGGTACTGGGTACCACCTTTAATGTACTGGATCGCGAGGACCGTATGCAGGTGGTGCTGAATACCGGCAAGGTACGGCTGAGCAGCAGCCATGCCGCGGTTATGGCACAACCGGTGGTCATGCAGCCGGGGGACCTGGTGGAATATAAAGAGCAAACATCCCACTACGAAAAAAAGAATATCAACGCAGCACAATACGCTTCCTGGAAGAATCATAAACTGGAGTTCCACAATACAGATCTGGGAGAGGTAACCCGGATCCTGCAAGAGACATATGGTATACAAGTAATAGTAAAAGACACGTCACTACTTCATCAACAATTTTCGGGCACCGTGCCCAGCCAGAATGCAGATATGCTGCTGGAGGGGCTGTCGCAGCTCTTTGACCTGAAGATCACCAGGCAGGAAACAACAGTGAACATCGAAAAGAATCATCGTCAATAACTCGTAAACATTCATCACACACTCAACCAAAAAGTATTATGAACAGGTACTTTATGCCCTTCCTCACGGCCGTTGGTTTGGCTTGTTTTAGCGGGCAGTCCACCTATGCGCAGGATATGGCAGCCGCAAGCCGGCAGGCCCAGTCTGCACCTAATGCAAAGAAAAAGTTACTGAAAAACGTGCTGAGCGAGCTGGAAGTAAAATACGGCGTTTCCTTCCTCTACAAGAGCCAGCTTGAAAAAAAGCCGCTTACTACCACCGTTATGGACAGCCATGGTTCCCTGGAATCTGCGCTGGAATCATTAACTAATGCAAATGACCTGAAGTATAAAAAGGTCAGGGACAGCTTCTATATTATTTACAGCAAGGACGAAACGCCGCCGGAGCAAGCCGGTGACGGTAATAATGCCAATTTTGAACCGCTGAACCTGGGCGGTACGGTCTACAGTCCCCGTGTACAGGAGATTGTTGTGAAGGGGAAAGTAACGGATGATAAAGGCCTGCCTATTCCCGGCGCCACCGTACTCCTGAAAGGCACCGGCACCGGCGCCGCTACGGATCCAAACGGTAATTATACCCTGCAGGTACCAGATGGTAATGGCATCCTGGAGTTCTCTTACCTGGGCTATGTAAAACAGGAAGAACCCATTGCTAACCGAACTACAATAAATGTACAACTGACACCCGATACCAAAGGGCTGAATGAAGTGGTGGTAGTAGGTTACGGCACACAGAAAAAGGTGAACCTGACCGGCGCTATCAGCGCTTTGTCCGGTACGGATGTGAACTGGAAACCGGTAGGCCAGGTGTCCAGCGCCCTGCAGGGTGTGGCATCCGGCGTAACGGTACAGCAAACCTCCGGACAGCCCGGTAAGGATGCCAGCAGCATCCGTATCCGCGGTGTAGGTACGCTTAATAACAATGATCCGCTGGTACTGGTAGATGGGGTACAGTATGATATCAATGATGTAGACGCGAATGATATTGCCTCCATGTCTATCCTGAAAGATGCCGCAGCGGCTTCTATTTATGGCGTACGCGCGGCCAACGGCGTGATCCTGATCACTACCAAAAGAGGCAGCACCGGCAAACCGCGTGTTACCTATTCCAATTACTTTGGCTGGCAGAACCCGGCGCGCCTGTCTAAATTTGTAGGTGCACAGGAGTTCATGAAACTGGTGAACCTGATGCGTGAGAACTCTGGTTCCTCCGCGCAGTACTCTGACGCGCAGATCGCCGCTTACGATGATCCCAACCGTAACAAGGATCAATACCCGGATAACTACTGGTTAAAAGATATATTAACCGGCAGCGGTTTCCAACAGTCACATAGTATAGGTGTTGGCGGCGGTACAGAAAATATCAAGTACCAATTCTCCACCAACTATTTTGATCAGAAAGGCCTGATCAAGAATATGGATTACAATCGTATCACGGTACGTTTAAATACGGATATTAAGGTAACAGACAAACTGAACTTCAGCGCAGACATCTCCACCCGTATTGGCGACCAGCAGGAACCGCAGGGCACCGGCGGCTCCGTATGGTACCAGTTTGGCCAGGCGTTCATTACCAACCCGCTGAACGTTAATAAATATTCAGACGGCACCTGGGCGCTGGTGCGTGGCGATCAGAATGCCATCCGCCTACAGGATGAAGGCGGCCTGAACACCTATAAGAACAATCTGTTTACCGGCAATTTCAAAGGCACTTATGAAATTGTAAAGGGCTTAACTGCTACCGGCATGGCTGCTATAAACTACCGTTCCGTTTACAACAGCATGCATAATAAAGCACTCACCTATTTTACAGATTTCCCGGCCAATGTGAATACGGTAACAAAAGGCCAAAACGAGGTCACAAAAGAATATCAGGGCTATTGGTTCCGCAACTACCAGGCTTTACTGGAATACCAGAAAGACCTGGGCCATCATTCCTTTAAGCTGATGGGCGGCGCCAGCCGGTTATCTGAAACCAACGATGAGCTAAGCGGTTACCGCAACACCCTGCCTAATGGCAACATTGAGCAGATCGATGCCGGCGCGGCTGCCGGCCAGCAGGCAAAAGGCACCGCAGACGCCTATAACCTGGTTTCTTTCTTTGGCAGGTTAAACTACTCTTTCCGGGATAAATACCTGTTTGAAGCCAATATCAGAAGGGATGGCTCTTCCCGTTTTGCGGAAAACCAGAAATGGGGCTGGTTCCCATCGTTCTCCGCAGGATGGCGCATTACCGGCGAAGACTTTATGAAGAGCGTTACCTTTATTGATAACCTGAAACTGAGAGGCTCCTGGGGCGAACTGGGTAACGACCGCTTTGAAAGCGTAAGCGGTAATATCAACATCCCTATCAATTACCCTTATCAATCTACCTACACCTATAACAGCTATGCCTTTGGCGGCGTGCTGTACCCGGCATCAGGTATTACGGTGTATCCCAATTCCGGGCTTACCTGGGAAACCACCCGCATGACGGATATAGGTCTGGACGCTACGATCCTGAAAAACCTGGATATTACATTTGACTATTACCAGAAGACCACTTACGACATTCTGCTGAACCTGCGTATCCCCTATACTGTAGGTCTGGACGCTCCTGTGCAGAATGCCGGCAAGGTGCGTAACACCGGCTGGGAATTTGCCGCTAACTATCATGGCAAGATCGGCAAGGAATTCAACTTTAATGTTGGCGCTAACCTGTCAGACGTACGGAACAAGATCCTGGATATGAAAGGCGGCGACCTGGTATCCGCAGACAATAATGGTATTTACAGCGCCCGCGTAAAAGGCCAGCCTATTGGCGCTTTCTACGGCTACCAGACAGAGGGCATTTACCAAAGCCAGGACCAGGTAAACAATCATGCTCCCCAACCCGGCAGCACTACCGGCCCCGGCGACCTGATATATAAAGACCAGAACAATGATAAAGCGGTGAAACCGGGCGATGCGTCTGTAGGTGGAGACATGGTGTACATTGGCAGCAACATACCGCGCTATACTTATGGCGTTACCCTGGGCGCTAATTACAAAGGGTTTGACCTGAGCACTTTCTTCCAGGGCGTAGCCAAAGTGGATATCCATACCGTAGTAATGGAAAGGGCGCCTATTAACTCAGACGCCAACTTCAAGGCTATTCATGAAGACAGCTGGACGCCTACTAATACAGGCGCTGCATTCCCCCGTTTGGTAAGCACCTCTCAGAACTATGCCTCTTCTGACTTCTGGGTTAAGAGCGGCGCCTATCTGCGCCTGAAGAGCGTGCAGCTGGGTTATACGCTGCCCAAAGCATGGGTAGAGCATATTGGACTGAGCCGTTGCCGCCTGTATGTAAGCGGTCAGAACCTGCTCACCTTCTCTGGCCTGCCCAGCGATATAGACCCGGAAGCGCCTAATGACAGCCGGTACTATCCGCAGGTAAGGACCTACACTTTTGGTTTAAACGTAGCATTCTAAAAGCACGCAATCATGAAAAAACTAAGCACCCTCTTCATCATAGCAACAGCCTGTATATCATTTACAGCCTGTAAAAAAGATTTCCTGGATCAGCAGCCACAGGCTTCCGTATCCCGGGACGATTACTGGAAAACCCAGGCAGACGCCGTTAACGCCGTGAACAACTGCTACCGCCAGTTAGGCGATGTAGATAACCGTATGTTCATTTCCGGCGCTACCGATGATAGCTACGCCTGGAGCAACTGGCCCAGTGAAGTACTGTATGTGGGCAATGGCAGCGCCACACCGGATAATAACGTATTCGGCAATTTCTGGCGGAATCTTTACCGCATGATCGCTTCCTGTAACGATGTACTGGATAATGTAGACCGCGTCCCCAACCTGGCAGACAGCCTGCGCACCCGCCTCCGGGGAGAGGCCCGGTTTGTGCGCGCCTATGCTTACCAGCAGCTGATAGGCATGTATGGCGATGTGCCCCTGATCACACATATACAATCCATCGATGAATTTAAAGTAAGCCGTACACCGCGTGCAGAAGTAGCTACTTTTATTGCCGCCGAGATGGATACAGTCAGCAATATGCTGCCCGCCTCTTACGGGTCATCTGATTTTGGCAGGGCTACCAAGGGCGCTGCCCTGGCTTTAAAAGCCAGAACTATGCTGTATGAAGGCAAATGGCAGGAGGCAGCAACAGCCGCCAAAGCGGTGATTGACGCGAATTATTTTATCATTGATCCCAATTACCGCAGCCTTTTTGACGGTACCAACAAACAAAGCAAAGAGCTGATCTTTGTGGCACAGTATGTAAAGAACACATTGCCTAATGCTACGGCTACCTGGATGGGCGGTCCTTCTATAGGCGGCTGGTCTGAGCTCACACCCACACAGGCACTGGTAGATGCGTTTGAAGCTACCGATGGTAAACCCATCACCCAATCCACCGTGTATGATCCATCACAACCTTTCAAGAACCGCGACCCGCGTTTGGGTTATGTAGTAATACTGCCCGGCGATGTGGTGAACAATATCCCTATCAAGTATACGGATACTACTTCCATTGACTGCATCAGCAAAAACAACGCATCCTTTACCGGGTATTATTACAAGAAATATATACCCAGTGATATTGCAGGCGACTGGGACCGCAACTCGTCCAACGATATTGTGCTGATACGTTTTGCAGAAGTGCTGCTTACTTATGCGGAGGCTAAGATCGAGCTGAACCAGATAGACCAGAGCGTGTACGATGCTATTAACCGTGTAAGGCAAAGGCCGGGTGTGATGATGCCGCAGGTAACCGCTGCTACCGCGCCTACACAAACGGCGCTCCGTGATGCAGTAAGAAGGGAAAGAAGGGCTGAATTTGCCGTAGAAGATAACCGCCTGTTTGATATACGCCGCTGGAAGATTGCAGAGACCGTGATGAACGGCCCGGTATATGGTATACTGAATAACTTTTTCAAGAGCAGGAATGATTATGGGAAACATATACTCGTGGAAACACGCGTATTCAAACCTGGTCGTGACTACCTCTGGGCTATTCCGCAAAGCGAAAGATCCATTAACCCGAATATAGGTCAGAATAGCGGATGGTAATCCGTCAAAAGTACAGCGAACAATGAAGAATGAGGGATGAAGCAAACACCATGCTTCATCCTTCGTTATTTAACAAGGTCTTGAACCAGTAGCCGGAATCCTTAATAGTGCGGATCTGTGTGGAGAAATCTACATGTACCAGGCCAAAACGGGCGCGGTATCCTTCTGCCCATTCGAAGTTATCTGTGAGGGTCCATACAAAATACCCATCTACCGGTACGCCTTCCTTTTGGGCCTGCAGTACGGCGCCCAGGTATTCTGTAAAATAGCCGATACGCTCCTTATCCTGTATACGGCCATCTACCGGCATATCGTTAAAGGCGGCGCCGCTTTCTGTAACGATGAGCCTGCGCACGCCCCGGTAAGCGCCAAATTGTTTTAACATGGCATACATGCCTGTGGCGCTTATCTCCCAGCCCAGGCCGGTAACCGGCACTTTACGGGATCTTGGCTTTACTTCAGAAACGCTTACCACCGGCATAAAGGCGTTGTAGCGCACTACCAGGGGGAAATAGGTTTGTATGCCGATAAAATCAAAATCGAAGGTCATGTTATCCCAGTCCCGCCATAGCGCATACCGCCGCTCTATCCTTTTCAGCAGCGGCATATCATGCACGGGGTACCCTAAGCCCAGGGCCGGCTCCAGGAACATGCGGTTAAAGAGGGCGTCTGCTTTACGGGCAGCCAGCAGGTCCTGTTCATTCTGTGTGTAAGGGATGATGTGAGAACAGGAGTACGTAGTGCCTATTACAGCATCCCGTACCTCGTCCCTTATTACCCGGGCGCCTGCGGCCTGCGCCAGCACTACGTGATGCACGGCCGGCAGGAAGTAAGACAGGCCGAATTTCCCGGGTGCATGTACGCCCAGCATATACCCCAGCGAGGTAAAGCCAAAGGGCTCGTTGAGCACGATCCAGTGTTTTACCTTATCGCCATACTCGTTTACTACAATACGTACGTATTCTTCAAATGCAAACACCACCCCGCGGTGGCACCAGCCACCTTTTTTTTCGAGCGCATGGGGCAAATCCCAGTGATAAAGGGTGATATAAGGCGTAAGGCCCAGCTCCAGGCAGGCGTCTATCAGCCGGTGATAAAAGGAAATGCCGGCCAGGTTTACCTCGCCCGTGCCTTTAGGCAGTATACGTGTCCATGAAATAGAGAAACGGAAAACGCTGAATCCCATCATCTTTGCCAGCAGCAGGTCCTGTGGGTAGCGGTGATAGAAGTCTGTGGCTATGAACGCATTACTGCCATCCTTGATCTTGCCTTTACGTTGTGTGAATTCATCCCAGATAGATCTGCCCCTGCCGTCTTTGTCATGTGCGCCTTCATTCTGAAAAGCAGCAATAGTCACCCCCCACAGAAAATCATCCCCAAAATCATGACGGCTGAATGGTGCGGTAAACGGTTGCATAAGGGCGCAGTTTACAATAGTTTATTTAAAATAATTATTATTTAATTGTTAACGGCGGCCGTTAATGCTTCATTATGTATTTTGAGGTCATGAATCAACGTCATTTTACCTGGCTGCTGCTGTCTGCGGGGCTGATAAGCGCCTGTAACAACACCACGCAACGGCCTGTGGCTACAGACAGTACAGCGGCCCATACCGCTGTGGCAGATAGCCTGAACCGGATGGTCATGATACCTGGCGGCGAGTTTGATATGGGCACAGATGATAGCCAGACCCGGGAAGATGAACAGCCAAAGCATAAGGTACGGGTAGACAGTTTCTTCATGGATGAGCATGAGGTGACCAATGCCGAATTCACTGTTTTTGTTACTGCCACCGGCTATGTGACTACGGCAGAAAAGCCCATTAGCATGGAAGAGCTGATGAAGGAGCTGCCTGCTGGCTCACCGGAGCCGGATAGCAGCCTGCTGCAAGCGGGATCGCTGGTGTTTTCCCCACCGGACCATGCCGTACCGCTGGATGATGTATCACAATGGTGGGCCTTTGTAGCCGGCGCCAGCTGGCGGCATCCGGAAGGGCCTGCCAGCAACATCGACGGAAAGGAACAATATCCGGCCATACATATCTCCTGGGATGATGCACAGGCATACGCCAAATGGGCGGGTAAACGCCTGCCTACAGAAGCAGAGTGGGAATATGCCGCAAGGGGTGGTTTGGCCGGCCAGCTGTATCCCTGGGGCAACGAGGAGCTAACAGCAGGCAAACCCAAGGCCAATACCTGGAACGGGCATTTCCCCTATCAGAATACAAAAACAGATGGTTTTTATGGCGTGGCGCCGGTACGGTCATTCGCGCCTAATGGTTATGGGTTATATGATATGTCTGGCAATGTATGGGAATGGTGCGCGGACTGGTATGATGCGGAGTACTACCACCATATACCCGCCACTGCACACAATCCCCAGGGGCCGGCCAAAGGTTTTGACCCCGCAGAACCTCTGGCGCCCAAGCGGGTGATCAGGGGCGGGTCCTTTATGTGCAGTGACGAGTATTGCAGCGGTTACCGGGTAACGGCGCGTATGAAAACAACGCCTACATCGGGTTTAATGAATCTGGGCTTCCGTTGCGTAAGGGATAAATAGTAAATGGTTATATAGCTATGGATGATGAGATCACGGTTGTTGTTTCGTAGCGGCCGCATCTTTAGTGGTTATGAGGATGACACCTTTGGCGCCCCTTGAACCGTATAAAGCAACAGCAGCAGCATCCTTGATCACGCTGATGGATGCAATTTTATGTTTGTCCAACGCGGTCAGTTGTGTACCAGTGGCCACCTTACCATTTATCACGTACAGCGGCGCGTTTGTGGTATCAAAACTGATGTTATCCCGTATCATTATTGGCCGGGGACTTGCCTGCGCCTGATCATCAACATTGGTATTGACCTTTACATCCGTCTTTGTTTTTACATCAGCGTTAACATTATTGCTGACCTTTACCTGGGGGTTTGCGTTATTCTTCACACTTATAGCAGTCTTGACATTCGCATTATTTTGCACCTTCACACTAACAGCGGTATCGTATTTGTACCGGAAATTTTTGTCTTCCCTGGACTGTATGCTGGTAGCGGTATCATACTGGAATTTATAATCGAAATGTATGTTCTTACCGTCCCTTTTACCTCCTTTTTTTGTATAGAGAAAAATAACGCCATCCTTACCCTTGTCACCGAACTGCCGTATCGCATCCTCGCCTTTTACTACGTTCATGTATTCAATGTTGGCCTGGTCGATGGTATTGATCTTGTCTGGAGATACCGCTACATCGTCAACAAACAACAGGCCCTTATACATGCCTTCTGCTAATACTATTTTTGCGGGCGGAACAGGAGGATTAGGAGGAGGTGGTGGCGGCGGCATCTTAGTTCCTGGTACGGGAGGCACAGGCGGCGGAGGAGGAGGCGTTTTAGCTGGCGGTACAGGCGGTGGTGGTGGCGGTGGCACGGGTATAGTATCCATAACTACGCCGGTGACGTTAATAAATGGTACTGCTGTTGTGGCGCCACTAGCCGCAGCAGGTGCGGTTGCCGCTACTGCTTCGATGGCCTGTTTTGCCGGCGCTACGGAATTTTTAACAGGACTGATACCCGCCTGGCGATTGTAAGCGGCGCGGCTGTAATTAAGCGATAAAAGCGCTGCAGCCACCACGCTGCCCAGTACCAGGTACCGGACGATATTATATTTAGCGGAACGTTGCTGGTTCATCATTTTAATTCTGTTTTTCAGATGTGAGAAATTGAAGTTGTTTGCGATGGCCGTCGCATATGGAATTCCACTTACTTTTATAAGATTGTATTGATAAGCTTTTGGATCTACGCCCTGCTGCAGCATACGGCGGTCTGTAATAAACTCCAGGTTCTCCCGTACAGCAGTGCGCATGAGCCAGGCCCCGGGATTAAACCAATAGAAGATATTATTGAGCTCTGCCGCCAGCACATCGAGCGTATGCCATTCCCTTACGTGCACCTGCTCATGGAGCAGGATGGCATCCAACTCCGTAGGTTGGTGCAGGGATGGATTGATATAGATATTCCGGAAAAAGGAAAAAGGCGTTACCGGCTGTTGCAGCATCTTTACCGGCTGCTGCCGTATAGCGCCCGTATTGGCGCTACGATGCAAACGCCAAAGGGATAATAATTGCATTAAAAAACGGATGCCCATTACCGTTACGCCTGCCCAAAAGATGTATACCAGCACATGCCAGATGGTAATACCCGGATCCTTTGCCTGCAGCAAGCTCAGATCCAGTACATAAACAGTTACCTCCTGGTGCCTTGCAAACAGCTCATTCACGTCCACCAACGGGAATACAGACGAGAACAGGATACCCCCCATCAGGAAAAAACGGTTCAGCACATAAAAAGTAAGCCTCCTTAAACCCAGGCGGTAAGCCAGGTAAAACAGGGAGAGCGCTATATTGGCCTTTAACAGGTATATCAGCAATGCCGGCATATCATCAGTTATTTAGGATCGTTATGCTCTATCATTTTAATGATCTCTTTCAGCTCCTCCGGGCTGATCTTCTTTTCTTTGGCAAAGAAGGTCACCAGGGCTTTGTAGGAGTTCTCGAAATAGCTTTGTACAAAACCGTTCATGAACTTTTTCTTGTACTCCTCTTCCGCTATCACAGGCGTATACTCATATACGTTGCCGGTCTTACGGCTTTGCAGGTAGCCCTTTTTCTCCAGGTTCTTGATCGTGGAGGCCAGGGTAGTGTAAGGGGGCACGGGCGCGGCATGCGCTTCCAGGAAATCCTTTACGATCCCCGCGCCTTTCTGCCATACGGCTTGCATGGCAGCTTCTTCCTGCTGCGTGAGCTTTTCCATAGATTGATATTGTTTACGATACTAAGTTACGATCTTTTCGTAAATCTACGAATAATTCGTAATAGAAATAAGAAAATATTTTCCCTGGTGGAGGAATGTAAAGGGTTAGCGCCTGTAAATGAAGGCATTGAGCGCGGAGCGGGGCAGAAAGAAGATATTTTAAAACATGCCGGCCAAGCGACCGGGTATCGCCCTCAAAAAAAACGCTGAACACCATTAAAAGTATTCAGCGCTTATTTATAATGATCCGTTTAAGAACTTACTGTGGCTGCATTACCTCGCTCAGTTTGGTTTCCAGGGCTTCGCCGCGCAGGTTCTTGGCTACGATCCTGCCCTGTGGGTCAATGAGAAGGTTCTGTGGAATGGCCCGTATGCTGTACAACTCCGCTGCCGCGTTCTTCCAGCCTTTCAGGTCAGATACGTGGGTCCAGGCCAGGTTATCCGCCTGTATGGCTGCCAGCCATTTCTCCTTTTTATCATCCAGGGAAACGCCCAGGATCTCAAATCCTTTTGCCTTGTACTTGCTGTAAGCCCTTACCACATTGGGATTTTCTGCCCGGCAGGGGCCGCACCAGCTTGCCCAGAAATCTACCAGCACGTATTTGCCTTTAAAGGATGCCAGGCTAATCGCGTTACCGGTGGCATCTGTTTGCGAAAAGTCCAGGGCCGGCTGGCCGATGGCTGTTTTCTTAGCAGCTTCCAGGCGGGTGGCAAATGCCTTACCGGATTCGGAATTCCTGATCTTTTTATCCAGCTTTTTGAATACCGGCTCTACATCCGTAGGGTTGATCTCATAACCGGCATATTGGTTAAGCGCAAACATGGCGATGGGAGATGCGGGATATTTAGCCAGGTAATCGCGGGTGATCTTTTTTTCCTGGGCCTCCAGTTCATCAAACTTAGGTTCCAGGCGTTTCATGCCTTCTTCGTCCTTGGCCATATAGAGCTGGCGGTATGCTTTCTGCAGGTCCCTCTTCTGGGTGCCTATATCTTTGAGCATGCCATCCAGCTGCAGGTAAGCGTCATTAGCGGCTGAGCCTTTTACCACGGCGTTTTTTACAGAATCCTGGGCGGTAATGGTAATATCGCCTTTATCGAGGAACAACGGTAAGATATCCTGTTTCATGCCCCTGGGGAAATCCGGCTGAGGGTCCGTTATCACCATCATCAGGCTGGCCATGGAGGGCTCTTTAATGGTTCCTTTGAAAATGAATTTTCCATCCTTTACTTCGGCGCTGTCCAGCATGGCGTCATCGCCTTTCTTTACTTTCAGATAAACCTTTGCCTGCTTTTGCACCTGCGCTACTGTTCCATGGATAGTAAAAGGCTTTTCACCCTGCGCAAACAAAACTGCCGGCGATAGTAACACGGCAGCCAGTATAGCTCTCTTCATAAAAAATTAGCTCCTTTTTACTTTATTGTAATAACAAATTTGGTAAAACAGGTAGGGAAAGTCAACCTGATTGTGATAAACGGCGGGCTAATGTGCTGATGTGCAAATATGCTAATGTGCTAATGTAATGCAAGCGGATATCTAAACTATAAATGTGCTGACGTTTAATGGTTTAATTCCATTATCATCAGCACATTAGCATATTTGCACATTAGCACATTATTTCAGGATTTCCCCTAAGCGGGCTTCCAGTTCCGGGCCGCGGAGGTTGCGCGCAATAATGCGGCCCTGCGGGTCTACCAGGAAATTGGCGGGAATGGATTGGATACCGTACTGTACGGCCACCTCATTACCCCAGCCGTGCAGATCGGATACATGGGTCCAGGACAGGCCGTCATGGTTAATAGCCTGCAGCCAGCGGGACTTATCATTATCCAGGGATACACTTAGTATGGTGAAGTTCTTGCTTTTGAAACGGTTGAAGGCTTTTACCACGTTCGGGTTTTCCTGACGGCAGGGCCCGCACCAGCTGGCCCAGAAATCCACCAGCACATATTTGCCGCGGAAAGAGGACAGCTTGATCGCTTTGCCATCCACATCATCCTGGGAAAAGTCGTCTGCCATTACGCCAATACCGCTTAAACGCTGCTGGCGGATGTATTCTGTTACGTTTTTCCCGTATTTGCTGGTTTGCAGTGATTTATCGGTAGTAGCAAACAGCGCCTCAAATTCTTCCAGGTTCAGACGGGGGCGCAGCTCGTTGATCAGCATCCAGAGGCTGGCCAGCGCTTTGGGATGCTGCTGTACAAAGGATTTACCCACTTTTACCACATCATCGCTGAACAGGGAGGCTTTTTTACGGAAGGCGTCCTTGGCCGGCTCGTCCGTACCGGAAATGGTGGCAGCTTCGGTATTCAGTGCTTTGGCCCGCTGTATCAGCGGCTGAAAAGCTATCTGGTATTCCTGCATTGCTTTGGTATCGTCATTGCCTTTGACAGTGCTGGCAATGGGATATTGAGCGGCGGTAGCTGTTATCTCCTGGGGAGCGCTGCCCGGTATGAACAACAGGGGCTGGTCTACCCCTTCCAGGATCAGCGCGTGTACGGAAGGTTCTCCTTTGGCTTTTATATTAAAGCTGAACTTGCCGCCTTTTAGTACGGTGGAGTCGTCCGGCTCATTGTCTGAATCGTCAAACAGGTACAGGCGTTTGCCCTCTGCTCCGCTGATGACGCCACTTACCAGGCTTTGTCCATGTGCCACGGCCACGCAGGCGGTACAGCAGATCGCTAAAAATAATCGCTTCATGCTATAAATATATAAAAAATCACTATTCTTTTCCTACTCCGGCTTGTGCCGCTCCTTTAGCACGCCCAGCACGTCTGACAGCTGGTAGCCCTTGGCGCTCAGCAGCACCAGGTAATGGAACAGCAGGTCTGCACCCTCGTTCAGGAACAGGGCCTCGTTATTGTCCTTGGCCTCTATCACTATTTCCACTGCCTCTTCGCCCACTTTCTGGGCTATTTTGTTGATCCCTTTGGCAAACAGCCTGGAAGTGTAGGAGTTATCAGAAGGATTGTTCTTCCGGTTTGTGATCACTGCTTCCAGCTTTGCCAGGAAATCGTTGCTCACATTCTGCTCATTCCAGCAGGTATCCGCGCCAGTATGGCAAACGGGACCTACCGGATTGGCTTTAATAAGCAGGGTGTCATTATCACAATCCACTTTAACGTCCTGCAGGAGCAAAAAATTGCCACTCTCTTCCCCCTTTGTCCAGAGGCGTTGTCTGGAGCGGCTGAAAAAGGTCACTTTCTTTTCCTGCAGGGTCTTATCCAGCGCTTCCTGGTTCATATAACCCAGCATAAGCACTTTTAAGGTAGCTGCGTCCTGTATGATTGCCGGCACCAGGCCATCCGGCGATTTCTGAAAATCGATGTTCATGTTTTTTAGCTTTTAGCTAGAATCTTATATTCACTCCCTTGCCGTACAGGTACTGTTTCAGCGTGGGTATTTCTATTTCTTTGTAATGGAAAATGCTGGCGGCCAGGGCGGCGTCTGCCTGGGCCTGACCAAATACATCTGTAAAATGTTCCATGGTGCCCGCGCCGCCGGAGGCAATCACCGGTACGTTCAGGTTTTGTGATAAACGGCCGGTGATATCCAGGGCAAAACCCTGTTTGGTACCGTCGTTGTTCATAGAGGTAAGCAGTATTTCGCCGGCGCCACGGTTTACGGCTTCTTTTGCCCAGTCGTAGGCTTTGGTCTCCGTTTTTACGCGGCCGCCATTCAGGTATACGTACCAGTCGTCTCCTTCAAAACGGGTATCAATGGCCAGTACAATACACTGGCTGCCGAATTCGCGGGCCAGTTCATCCACCAGCTCCGGGCGTTTAAAAGCTGAGGTATTGACGGAGATCTTGTCTGCGCCGGATTGTAGTAACACATACACATCCTCTACAGCGGAAATGCCCCCGCCCACGGTAAAGGGAATGTTTACATGGCGGGCAATACGGGTTACGAGCTCCGAAAGGGTCTTACGCCGTTCGTTCGTAGCCGTTATATCCAGGAATACCAGCTCATCCGCTCCCTGCTGGGCATATAAAGCCCCCAGTTCTATGGGATCGCCGGCATCGCGTATGTTCTCAAAATTTACCCCTTTTACGGTGCGGCCGTCTTTGATATCAAGACAGGGGATGATTCGTTTGGTAAGCATGTTCTACTTTTTGATTAATTGTTTCAGCTCGTCCATGCTGATCTTTCCTTCATAAATGGCTTTACCGATGATAGCGCCGCTACAGCCTATCTCTTGCAGGTCTATTACATCCTGCAGGTTACTTACGCCGCCGCTGGCAACAAAGTCAATGGCGGGGAAGCGGTCCAGTATTTTCTTATACAGATCGATGGAAGGGCCTTGTAACAGGCCATCTTTCGCAATATCTGTACAGAAGATATGGCGTACGCCGCGGGCGGTATGTTGTTCCAGGAAGTCAAATATAGAAAGGGCGGTGGTTTCCAGCCATCCGCCTACCGCTATTTTTTCTTCCTTTACATCCGCGCCCAGGAATATCTTATCCGGCCCGTATTCTTTTACCCAGCTAAAGAACAGCTCCGGGTCCTTTACGGCAATACTGCCAATAGTGGCCAGGGCTGCGCCGCTTTCGAATACGATCTCCAGGTCCTTCGTTGTTTTTATGCCGCCGCCAAAGTCTATGACCAGGCCTGTTTTGCCGGCAATGGCTTCCAGCACTTTCCAGTTCACCACCGCGCCTTTTTTAGCGCCATCCAGGTCTACCAGGTGCAGGCGTTGTACGCCTATATCTTCAAAGGCTTTGGCTACTTCCAGCGGGTGCTCATTGTATACTTTCTGCTGGGCATAATCACCCTGGGTAAGGCGTACGCATTTGCCATCAATAATATCGATGGCCGGTATTACGGTGAATTGTTTTTGCGGCTGTTGCTGCACGGGTATTTCCATCCTGCAATAAATGATATTGTTCTTCTCGAAATATGCTCCTGCCCGTTTAAAACCCAGGCGGGTATAAAAACTTTCCGCTGTTTTACGAGCATGGCACCATAACAAAGGTACGCCGGCCTGTATACACTGTTGCTGCATTTGTTTAATGAGCATAGTGCCATAACCTTTGCCTTGTTTTTCCGCCGCGGTGGCCAGCTTACGGAACTGCGCGTGGTCCTGGTTCAGGAACAGGGAGCCTACGCTTACCAGTTGCCCGCTTTCAAAAACGCCAAAATGCAGGGCGTGATCGTCATGCTCCAGCCGTACAGATTCCAGGGATTGGCCGGGGTACAGCAGGTCCCGGCGCAGTGGTAAAATATCAACGGTGTTGATCCGTTTTATAGTGATCGTGTCGTTCATATGCTACAACTTCAGGAAACTTTCCAATACATGCTGACCTGCCTCTGCCGACTTTTCCGGGTGGAACTGTACGGCATAGAAATTATCCTTTTGCAGGGCAGCGCTGTAATTGATCACATAATTGGCCATGGCCACCGTATCCGGCGACAGCGCGGCGTAATAGCTATGCACAAAATACATGTAGCTGTTCTCCGGCACATGCTCAAAGATGGTGCTATGCAGGTTGGCAACATTGTTCCAGCCTATCTGCGGTATTTTCAGCAAGTTCTCTACCGGCGATTGGAAACGTTTTACCTGCACATCAAATATGCCCAGGCAATCCGTATCATTCTCTTCAGAGTGTTTGCACAGCAGCTGCATGCCCAGGCAAATACCCAGTACAGGCTGCTCCAGGCTTGTGATCAGTTTGTCCAACCCTCTTTCCCGTAAGTATGCCATGGCGGTGCTGGCCTCCCCCACTCCCGGAAAGATCACCTTATCCGCGGAGCGGATCTCTTCCGGATCATCTGTTACCGTGCCCTGTACCCCCAGGCGGTCCAATGCGAACAGCACAGAGCGGATGTTGCCGGCGTTGTATTTTATAATAGCTGTATTCATCTGTCTATCTTTTGTCTTTTTCAATGGTCAGATGGAGCCTTTGATGATTAAAATAATCATTACCCTCCGGGTTTAATGATTATTTTAATCATGTCGGCTTCATGATAACACTGTTTGGATGAACTGCTGTATGTCCTTATCCAGCGCCTGACTGTTCTCTACCGCTTTTATAAAGGCAGTGCCGATGATAGCGCCGTTGCTGTAAGCGCAGGCGGCGTCAAAAGTGGCTTTATCCTTTATACCAAAACCAATGAGTACCGGGTGCTGCAGTTGCAGTTTTTTGAGCCGTTCAAAATAGGCCTGCTGGCCTTTCATATCCTTATCCTTACCGGTGGTGGAAGACGAAGACACCGCGTACACAAATCCGTTGCTAACGGCGTCTATCTGGCGGATGCGCGCATCGCTGGTTTCCGGTGTTACCAGAAAGATAAGGTGTAACCCATATTTTTCAAACAGGGGTTTGTAATCCTGCTCGTATTCCGCCATGGGCAAGTCTGGCAGGATAATGCCATCTACGCCTGTTTCCGCGCATTGCTGCAGGAAAGCTTCCACGCCAAATTGCAGTACGGGGTTCAGGTAACCCATGAGTATTACCGGCACCTGTATATTTTTCCGGAAGCCCTTTAACTGTTCAAACAGTTTTTTAATGCTCATGCCATTCTGCAGGGCGCGGGTGCTGCTGTCCTGTATTACCGGGCCATCTGCCAACGGATCAGAAAAGGGCATGCCCAGTTCTATCATATCCGCGCCATGGGCCTGCAGGGCCGTCATTACGGGCAGGGTATCTTCCAGCGCAGGGAAACCGGCTGTACAGTATATATTGAGTATACGTTCTTTCTTGGCAGCAAAAAGTTGATCTATGCGATTCATAAAAATAGCGGTTAGCTTTTAGCTATTAATTCCATGTGATTGATATAAGTAGCCATATCCTTGTCGCCACGGCCGCTCAGGCACACCACCACTACATCTGAGGGTTGCAGCTGCAGGTCCTTAAGCTTGGCCAGCGCGTGGGAAGATTCCAGCGCGGGGATGATGCCTTCCAGGCGGGTGAGCTCAAAAGCGGCAGCCAGGGCCTCATCATCCGTAGCGTTCATAAAACGCGCGCGGCCGCTCTCAAACAAATGCGCATGTAAGGGGCCTACGCCAGGATAATCCAGGCCGGCGGAAATAGAGTGCGGCTCTATGATCTGGCCATCTTCCGTTTGCATGAGCAGGGTTTTGCTGGCGTGTATTACACCGGGTTTGCCCAGCTGGGAGGTAGCGGCGGAAAAACCGCTGTTTACGCCTTTACCGGCGGCTTCTACGGGGATCAGCTGTACCTGCTCATCGTCCAGGAAATGGAAGAAGGTACCGGCGGCGTTGCTGCCACCACCTACGCAGGCCATTACATAATTAGGATAGGGCGTGCCGGTCTTTTCCTGTAACTGCAGCTTGATCTCTTCGCTGATCACGGACTGGAAGCGGGCCACCATATCCGGGTAAGGGTGCGGGCCTACTACAGAGCCAATGATATAATGCGTATCCACCGGATTGTTGATCCAGTCGCGGATAGCTTCGTTAGTAGCATCCTTCAATGTGCGGCTGCCGCTGGTGGCTGGTACTACCGTTGCGCCCAGCATTTTCATACGGGCCACATTAGGCGCCTGTCTTTCGATATCCACACTGCCCATGTATACAATACATTCCAGGCCCATGAGGGCGCATACGGTAGCCGTGGCTACGCCATGCTGTCCCGCGCCGGTTTCCGCGATGATGCGCTTTTTGCCCAGGCGCTGTGCCAGCAGGATCTGACCAATGGTGTTATTGACCTTATGGGCGCCGGTGTGGTTCAGGTCTTCCCGTTTGAGGTAGATATTGGCCTTGTATTTCTCAGACAGCCGTTGCGCCAGGTATAGTGGCGAAGGGCGGCCTACATAGTCTTTCAGCAGCTGCGTGAACTGTTGCTGAAAAGCCGGATCGGCCATTATCTGCATGTAATTTTGCCGCAATTCCTCTACGTTAGGGTACAGCATTTCAGGGATGTATGCTCCGCCAAAGTTGCCGTAATAACCCTTTTCGTTAACATGGTATTTGGAGCCGTTTGTATTTACCGCAATCTCCATCGTCCTTAATTATTTTGTTTGTGATCGTAATTGTTGTACAAATGCCTGCACCTGTTGCATGTCCTTTATGCCCGGCGCTGTTTCAAAACAGCTGTTCACATCCACCGCTACCAGCGCTGGCAATTGCAGCTGCTGTAGGGAAGCCGCGTGTTCCGGCCCTATACCTCCGCTCAGGAAAAAAGGATGCGCGAAAGGATAGCTGCCCAGCAGGTCCCAGTTAAACTGCTGGCCGGTGCCGCCATAGGCTTTACCTGCTGCTGTATCAAACAGGAAATAGTCCGTAACCGGGATCCATGGCTCCAGCTGCTGCCAGTTCACCTGCGCTCCTATGCGGAAGGCTTTGATCACCGGCGCCACTTCGCGGATGGCCGCGCAATAGGCAGGCGTTTCATTGCCATGCAACTGCACCAGGCTAAGGCCATAGTTGTGGATAGCGTCTTTTACCACCTGCAGGTCCGCATCTACAAACACCCCCACTTTCTTAATGCCGGTGATCTCTTTGGCAGCAGCGGCATCCAGCTTACCTGTTACAAAGCGGGGCGACTTTTCATAGAAGATAAAGCCCGCGTAATCCACGCCATATTGTACCAGGGCCTGCAGATCTGCCAGTTGGGTAATGCCGCATACTTTTATAAACGATTCCATGCGCTGTTTTTATGATACTTTTTCTGCCGCCTTCACATCTGCCACAAACTGCTCAAAAGCCCTGGCCGGGTTTTCCTGGCGCATAAAATGCTCACCTATCAGGAACCCCTGGAAGCCGGCCTGTTTTAAGGTAGCAATGGCCGCGGGATCGCTGATGCCGCTTTCCGCCACTTTACATTTATCTGCCGGTATCTTAGGCGCCAGCTCGCAGGAGCGGTTAAAGTTTACTTTAAAAGTGGTCAGGTCGCGGTTATTCACGCCTACCATCTGCACATGTTGTGTAGCTTTTTCCAGCTGAGATTCGCCGTGTACTTCCATCAATACCTCCAGCCCCAGGTTGTTGGCAAACTGCGCCAGGCGGGCCACTTCCGCGGCGCTCAGGCATTCGGCTATCAATAGTATCACATCCGCGCCAATAGCTTTTGCTTCTATGATCTGGTATTCATCAATCATAAAGTCTTTGCGCAGTATGGGAATATTATTGAAGCTACGGGCCTGCTGCAGATCGTCTGCGGAGCCGCCAAAGTACTTTTCGTCCGTAAGCACAGATAAGCCGGAAGCGCCGTAACGGGTGTAGGCAGTGGTTACTTCCTGCACGGTTACATTGCCGTTGATGAGCCCTTTAGAAGGAGAGCGGCGTTTAAACTCTGCGATGATGCCTGTTTTGGCAGGATCTTTCAGGAAGCTGCTCAATGACAGGGGCGTACGTTTGAATGCGGGCGCCTGTTCCAATTCTGCTATGCTGCGTACCTGTTTGCGGGCAGCAACTTCTACCTGTTTGTGGGCCACAATTTCGGCTAAGATGTCTTTCATGTCTTGTTCACTATTACTGTAATGCAATCAATTTCTTAAACGCGTTATGCGCCGCGCCGGATTCGAGGGAAGTTACCGCTGCCTGGAAACAATCTGCATAGTTATCATACTTACCCATGCAGAACAGCCCCATGGCGGCATTGGCCAGCACTACGGAGTTCTGCGCCCAGGTACCTTCTCCCTTTAAGATCTTCATAAAGATCTTTGCGGCTTCCTCTACAGAGTTACCACCGTAAATATCTTCCGGGTGCACTTTGCGGTGGCCCAGCTGTTCCGGCGTCCAGTCCTGCTCGCCTTTATTGGTGATGATGCGCGCATCTGCTGTGAGGGAGATCTCGTCATACCCATCCAGGCTGTGCACGATCACAAACTGTTTATCTGTTTGCTGGAACAGGTAGTTGTATACCCTGGCCATCTCCAGGCTGTAAACGCCTATGAGCTGGTATTTGGCAAAGGCCGGGTTTACCAGGGGGCCCAGCATGTTAAAGAACGTACGTACCCCTAACTGGCGGCGGATGCCCGCTACATGTTTAAGGGCCGGGTGAAACAAGGGCGCATGCAGGAAACAAACGCCTGCTTCCTCTATTTCCGCCCGCAATTTAGCTTCCTCGTTCTTAAATTTATAACCGGCGGTTTCCATGAGGTTAGAGGCCCCGCTTATTGAGGATACGCCGTAGTTGCCATGTTTGGCCACCTTACCGCCTGCGCCGGCAACAATAAAGCAAGATAGCGTGGAGATGTTAAAGGTATTCTTTGCATCGCCGCCGGTACCTACAATATCCAGCACATCGTAACCATCCAGCTTTAAGGGGATACAAAGCTCCAGCAATGCGTCGCGGAAACCCAGCAGCTCGTTGATGGTAATGCTGCGCATGAGGAACACTGTCATGAACGCAGCCAGCTCACTTTCGTTGTACATGCCTTTGGAAATACCGATCAGGATATCCTTTGCTGCTTCGCGGGTAAAGGTCTTATGTTCAAAAAGGTAATTGAGTATCTTTTTCATGTTTGTGTTTTGATTGAGGGATGTGTGATCAGATTACATCTCCAGCCAGTTCCGCAGGATCTTCTCCCCTTCCGGCGTGAGCACGCTTTCCGGGTGGAACTGTACGCCGCTCACATCATATTGCTGATGCTGCAGGCCCATGATATAACCATGCTCATCCCGCGCGGTTACGGTAAGCGATGCGGGCAGGCTTTTTTCATCCACCACCCAGGAATGGTAACGCCCAACCTCCAGCTGATCCGGCAACCCGTTAAACAGGCGGCCTTCGCGGGACACAATGTTCACCGGCGTGGCCACGCCATGATACACTTCCGTAAGGTTGATGAGGTCACCGCCAAAGGCCTGGCCTATGGCCTGCTGGCCCAGGCATACGCCAAAGATGGATTTGGAAGGCGCATACTCTTTGATCAGGGGTAAGAGCAAACCCGCTTCTTCCGGTATGCCTGGCCCGGGTGAAAGGATGATCTTGTCAAACGCCTTCACCTGCTCCAGCGGTATTTCATCGTTGCGGTACACCGTCACCTTACCATTGATGATCTTCTCTACCAGGTGCACCAGGTTATAAGTAAAAGAATCGTAGTTATCGAACACAAGAATATTAGTCATTATCAGAGCTTTTGGGCCAGTAGTATGGCTTGTTTTAAGGCATTCAGTTTATTGTTCACTTCTTCCAGCTCAGAGGAGGCCACAGATTTGGCTACTACCCCGGCGCCTGCCTGGTAGTACAGGGTATTGGACTTACTAAGCATGGAGCGGATCATGATGGCGTGGTTAAAGTCGCCGTTAAAGCTCACGGCCCCTATACAGCCGCCGTAGAAGCCGCGGGCGGTAGGCTCATACTGGTCAATGATCTCCATGGCCCGGTATTTAGGCGCGCCGCTGAGGGTGCCTGCGGGGAAGGTGGCTGCCAGCAGGGAGAAAGGATTTACCTGTGGCGGTATCTTGCCTTCTACCTCGCTTACCAGGTGTATTACATGGGAGTAATACTGGATCTTGCGGTAAGAGGATACATGCACATCTGAAGCGTGGCGGCTCAGGTCGTTACGGGCCAGGTCTACCAGCATTACATGCTCAGCGTTCTCCTTAGGATCCAGGAGCAGCTTATCTGCCAGCAGTTTATCCTGCTCATCATCGCCAGTGCGGCGGAAAGTGCCTGCTATCGGGTGAATGATGGCTTTATTATCCTTGATGACCAGCTGGGCTTCCGGAGAGGAACCCATTAATTTATAATCGCCGTAATCGAAGTAGAAGAGATAAGGGGAGGGATTGATGGAGCGGAGGGCACGGTACACATTAAATTCATCGCCATTGTATTGCTGCCGGAAAGCCCGCGACAATACCACCTGGAACACATCTCCGCGGAAGCAGTGCTGCTTGCCTTTTTCTACCATCTGCATATACTCCTCATCCGTCATATTGCTGCTTTCCCCGCCAACTGCCGTGAACCCGTAAGTTGGTACATCTTTATGTTTAATGAGGGACTCTATCAGCTCAAACTCGCTTTCCAGGCCATCCGTCAGGTGCTCGCACAGGTACAGCTCATCTTTAAAATGGTTGATGGCGATCACGTACTGGTAAAAGCGGTAACGCATCAGCGGGATGGTGCTGCCATTGGGCTTCTGCTTATTGAACTCAATGGTCTCAAAGAACTGCACGGCATCAAAAGTGGTGTATCCAAACAGGCTGCGTACCACGGGCAAGGGCGTTTGGCCGGAGAAGCTGAACTGGCCCAGGAAGTGCTGCAGCTCATCCAGCACGCTCTCCTTATTTTTCAGCTGCTTACGCTCTACGGGCAGGTTGGGATACTTAAATTCAAAATTGGACGTGGAAGTGACCTCTATGCCCGCGATGGGCTTTACGCAGATGAAGGAGAAGCTGTTTTCGCTGGCGCGGTAATCCGTACTTTCCAGCAATACCGTGCCGGGGAACTTATCCCGCAGGCGCAGGTAAATGCCTACCGGTGTGTATACATCCGCCAGCATCTGTTTGAACTTTGTGTTTACTTGAATGGTACGCATGATAAAATAGCTGTTAGGAGTTAGCTGTTAGAGTGTAGCCTGTTGCTAAGAGCTAAAAGCTGGTAGCTAAGGGCTAAAAATTCAGAAGGCCCGCTGTGTAACAGCGAGCCTTCCAAGTATATTTATTTCATACGAAATATGGCACTGTAACACAGATCAGGATATGATTCCGTGCCACCACCAATGTTTGTATGTCATGTTCTTATTCATTGCAGGAGCAAATATGGGCAGTTTTATTTAAAAATGCAAATTTTTTTACAACACCCCTTTGGTACTTGGCAGCTGCAGGTTCGTTGGGTCCCTGCGCACGGCCATCTTAATGGCTTTGGCAAAGGCCTTAAAGATGGCTTCTATCTTATGATGCTCATTGTCGCCCTCTGCCTTGATGTTGAGATTACATTTGGCGGCGTCTGAGAACGATTTGAAGAAGTGGAAGAACATCTCTGTAGGCATTTCCCCTATCTTTTCCCGCTTAAAGATAGCATCCCATACCAGCCAGTTACGGCCGCCAAAATCGATGGCCACCTGTGCCAGGCAATCATCCATGGGCAGGCAAAAGCCGTAGCGCTCCATACCGCGTTTGTCTGCCAGGGCTTTGGCCATGGCCTCGCCCAGCGCTAGGCCGGTATCTTCTATAGTGTGGTGCTCATCAATATGCAGATCGCCTTTTGCCTGGATATTCAGGTCTATATTACCGTGGCGGGCTATCTGCTCCAGCATATGGTCAAAGAAACCCAGGCCGGTAGCTATCTGCGCCTGGCCTTTGCCATCCAGGTTAAGGGTAATTGAAATATCCGTTTCCTTGGTAGTACGTGTATGGGTAACCGTTCTGAGGCCCAGTTTGAGGAACTCATAGATCTTTGCCCAATCAGTAGATTCCAGGGCGATCACCGGCTGTAGCGCGGCTGCCGCGTCTTTTATCTCACCGCTGCCCAGGCCAGTGCCTTCATTCATCCAGATGGCTTTGGCGCCCAGGTTCTTGGCCAGCTGCACATCTGTAATACGGTCGCCTATCACAAAAGAATTAGCCAGGTCATAGTCTGCGGAGAAATATTTCGTAAGCATGCCGGTGCCGGGTTTACGGGTGGGGGCATTCTCATGCGGGAAAGTACGGTCTACATGCACAGCGGTGAAGCTGACGCCTTCGTTCTCAAATGCGCGGATGATCTTATCCTGCACCAGCCAGAAATGGGCTTCCGGAAAGGATTCCGTACCCAGGCCATCCTGGTTGGTGACCATTACCAGCTCATAATCCATCTCTGCGGCTATGCGCGCCATATAGGTGAATACTTTGGGATAGTATTCTATTTTCTCCAGGCTATCGATCTGGTAGGTGGGCGGCACTTCTTTTATCAGGGTGCCATCACGGTCTATGAATAGTACTCTCTTCATTATTTATGATTTTTGAGAGGTGCTGCCCACCTCGATTTGCGCCAGTGTATTGATCAGTGTTTCATTTTCCTCCGGGGTGCCTACGGTAATACGCAGACAGCCGGCGCAGAGCTCTACGCGGGAGCGGTCGCGCACTACAATGCCCTGTTCTACCAGGTATTGATAAATGCCTTTTGCGTCTGTGGTCTTAGCCAGTATGAAGTTGGCATCGCTGGGATACACCTGCAGCACAATGGGTAAATTGATCAGTGAAGCCGCCAGCACATCTCTTTGTACTACGGTCTCCTTGATCCATTCATTCACCTGGGCCACATTCTCCAGCGCCTGTAAGGCCAGTTCCTGTGCAGCCTGACTGATATTATAAGGCGGTTTTATCTTATTCATTACGTTGATGATCTCTTCCCCCGCGAAAGCCATCCCTACCCGCAGTGCGGCCAGGCCCCAGGCTTTGGACAGGGTTTGCATCACCACCAGGTTGGGATATTCTGTAAGCTCCTGTATAAAGGTCTTTTGGCGGGCAAAATTGATATAAGCCTCATCCACTACTACAATGCCATCAAAATTGTTGAGCAGCAGCTCTATATCGCTCCGGTTGATGGAGTTACCGGTGGGATTGTTGGGAGAGCACACAAATATCAGCTTGGTATTCTCATCAACGGCCTGCTGCAGGGCGGGCATATCCAGCTGAAAGTCTTCTGTAAGGCTTACCTGGCGTATCACCACATCGTTAATGCGGGCGCTTACCTCGTACATGCCGTAGGTAGGCGGGCACAGGACCACATTGTCCACACCAGGGTTGCACAGGGCGCGATACAGCACATCTATCACCTCATCGCTGCCATTGCCAATAAAGATATGTTGCGGCGGTACGCCTTTGATATCTGCCAGCTTGTATTTAAGCTGCCATTGCATGGGATCCGGGTAGCGGTTGTAATCCTTTGGCAGCGGGGAACCAAAGCTGTTCTCATTAGCGTCCAGGAAAATGCGCGCTTCGCCTTTGAACTCATCCCGGGCGGAGGAGTAAGGCACCAGTTGTTTGATGTTATTGCGGAGTAATTTATTGAGATCGAACATAGCGGTATTGTATTAAGAGTTCATTCTGATAGATACGGCATTTTTGTGCGCATCCAATCCTTCTGCGGCGGCCATGGCCTCTATGGTAGCGCCAATATTCTGCAATCCTTCTTTGGTGAGGCGTTGAAAGGTGACCTTTTTCACAAAGCTATCCAGCGAAACGCCGCTGTAAGCCCTTGCGTGGCCATTGGTAGGCAGGGTATGGTTGGTGCCGGAGGCGTAATCGCCCGCGCTTTCCGGGGAGTAGTTGCCCAGGAATACGGAGCCGGCATTCACTACGCCATCTGCCAGGGTGATATCATCCTTACAGGCGATGATCAGGTGCTCCGGCGCGTAGGCGTTCAGCAACTCCATAGCGTTTTCCATATCCTGTACCAGTACCAGGCGGCTATGGGTAAGCGCCTGTTCCGCAATATTGCGGCGGGGCAGCTGCGCCAGCTGGCTAGCTACTTCCTGCTGTACGGCTTTGATCACGTTCATGGAGGTGCTTACCAGCAGCACCTGGCTATCCGGGCCATGCTCCGCCTGGGAGAGCAGGTCTGCGGCCACAAAAGCGGGCACACAGCTATCATCTGCCAATACAGCCACTTCTGAAGGGCCGGCCGGCATATCAATGGCAATGCCCTCTTTGTTGATAAGCTGTTTGGCGCAGGTAACGTACTGGTTACCGGGACCAAAGATCTTGTATACCTTAGGCACCGTATCTGTACCATAGGCCATAGCGCCAATGGCCTGTACGCCGCCTATCTTAAATACTTTGTCAATCCCTACCTGGCGGGCAGCAAAGAGGATGGCCGGATGCACCTCGCCTGCCGCGTTGGAGGGGGTGCACAGCACCATTTCCTTACAGCCTGCAATAGCAGCAGGAATGCCCAGCATCAGGATGGTAGAGAACAGCGGCGCGGAACCACCGGGTATGTATAGCCCAACCTTATCTATGGCGATGGCCTTGCGCCAGCATTGTACGCCGGGCATGGTCTCTATGATCTTACCGGCTTCGTGTTGCGCGCGATGGAAGGTCTCGATATTCTGTTTAGCCTGCAGGATGGCCTGTTTCAGCGCGGGGTCCAGTGCGGCAGTAGCATGTGCAAATTCCGTTTCTGTTACTTGCAGCTCGTTCAGCTGCACCTTATCAAACTGTAAGGCGTATTTGCGTACGGCGGTATCGCCTTGTTGCTTAATATCCTGCAGGATAGCGCCCACATTCGCTTCCAGGGCGGTGGTATCCATTACGGGCCGTTGGAGGAGCGCGGGCCAGGCAGATTTATCCGGATATTCGAAGACTTGCATTATTAATTACTAATTACGAATTACTAATTACGGTGGCGGGTTGCCCCGTTTATTATTAAATGATCATCTTCTCAATAGGCACTACCAGTATGCCCTGTGCGCCGGCGGCTTTGAGGCTTTCGATGATATCCCAGAATTCGTTCTCGCTTAATACAGAGTGTACAGAGCTCCAGCCTTCTTCTGCCAGGGGCAGTACGGTGGGGCTTTTCATACCAGGCAGCAGGCCTATGATCTGCTGCAGATTATGATTGGGCGCATTAAGCAGGATGTATTTATTGTTCTTGGCCTTTTTTACAGCCTGTATGCGGAACAGCAGTTTTTGCAGCAGCTGTTGTTGCGCTTCGTTCAGACCCTTGTTGGCAATGAGCGCCGCTTCTGATTTGAGGATCACCTCTGCTTCCTTAAGACCGTTCATGAACAGGGTGGAGCCGCTGCTCACCAGGTCGCAGATGGCATCTGCCAGGCCAATACCGGGAGCTATCTCCACAGAGCCGCTGATCTCGTGTATCTCTGCGGTGATATTGTTCTTTTTGAGGAACTGTTCTACGATCACCGGGTAGCTGGTGGCAATACGCAGGCGGTCCAGGTCGGCCACGCCGGTATAGTCCATGGTCTTGGGCACCGCTACGGATAAACGGCATTTGCCAAAACCCAGCTTTTCCACTATCTGCACCTGTTTGTTCTTCTCCATCACTACGTTCTCTCCTACTATGCCTATATCGGCTACGCCGTCCTCTACATACTGCGGGATATCATCATCGCGCAGGAAAAACACTTCCAGGGGGAAGTTGCTGGCGGCTGTTTTCAATTGGTTGACCCCATTATTGATGTCAATACCACATTCTTTCAACAGTTTGATCGAATCGTCGTGCAGACGGCCGGATTTCTGGATGGCGAGTTTCAGCTTCATAAAAAAGATTAGTGAGATTCAGTAAAAACAACAAAGGCTTACCTTTCCGGTAAGCCTCTGATATTTAAATATGCTGGTTACACATAATATCATCCCTGCCTACCGTTCTGGTAAGTATGATGGTGATGATGGATATGTATGTTAATGATCATAATGACGGGGCAAAAATAGTAAGAAATGCTGAAAATCAAAATTTATTGGCAGTTAATTCAAAGTAAAATCCGTACCCTTTGCGTCACGGCTGTTAGGGCCTACAAATACCGTGAAATCGCCGGGCTCGTATTTCCAGTTCATGTCTTTATCATAAAACTTCAGGTCATCTACCGTAATAGTGAAGGTAACGGTAGTGTTTTCGCCCTTCTTTAGCATGATCTTCTTAAACCCTTTGAGCTCCTTTACGGGGCGGGTAACGCTGCCTACTTTATCGCGGATATACAGTTGTACCACCTCTTCCCCATCGTAATTGCCGGTATTACTTACGGCTACGCTCACCTGCAGGGGCGCGGCGGCGCTGATCTGCTGTTTGCTGAGCTGTACGGCGCCGTAGCTGAAGGTGGTATAACTTAAGCCATAACCAAAAGGATACAACGGCTCATTGGAAACATCCAGGTACTTGGAGGTGTATTTATTATCCGGGTTCAGCGGGCGGCCGGTAGTACGGTGGGCGTAGTAGATGGGGATCTGACCGGTGTTGCGCGGAAAGGTCATGGTGATCTTGCCGGAAGGATTATAGTCGCCAAACAGCACATCTGCAATGGCGTTGCCGGCTTCTGTGCCCAGGAACCAGGTCTCCAGGATAGCAGGAACGTTGGCGTCTTCCCACTCCAGCGTAAGTGGGCGGCCATTCGACAGCACCAACACTACTGGCTTGCCAGTGGCGCGTATAGCCTTTAACAGCTGCTGCTGGTTTTCCGGTATGCTGATGTTGGAGCGGCTGGCGGCTTCACCGGTCATGCCTTGCGATTCGCCCAGGGCCATTACTACTACATCTGCCTGTTGAGCCAGGGTTACGGCTTCTGCCAATAGCTGCGCGCTGTTGGCCGTATCCTGCGCATCCAGGCGGGCTTTCTGCAGGGCTTTTTTCAGGAGGCCAGTATCGCTGGTGTAATGGGCGCCTTGTGCGTATAGTACTCTTACGTTATTGCCTGCTTTGTTCTTAATGCCTTGTAAGAGGCTTACGGCTTTGCTGCCATCGCCGGCGGCAGACCAGTTACCGATCATATCCCGCTGGCTGTTGGCCAGGGGGCCTATAAGGGCGATGGTTCCCTGTTTCTTTAGCGGCAACAGCTGGGCTTCATTCTTTAGCAGCACAATGGAGCGCTGCGCTATTTCGCGGGCGGCCTGCAGATGTGCAGGGCTCATGATCACCTGGCGGGCCAATGCAGTGTCGCAGTTACGGTAGGGATCTTTAAACAGGCCCAGGTCGTATTTGGCAGCGAGCACATGATACACGGCATCATTGATCTGCTGCACGGTCACCTTTTTTTCCTGCACCAGTGTTTTTAGCTGGGATGCATAGATACCGGCCTGCATATCCATATCCACGCCGGCGTTAAGGGCCAGCGCACCTGCGTCGTGCTCATCTTTTACTACGCCGTGGTTGATCATCTCTGTGATGGAGGTATAGTCTGTTACCACAAAACCTTTAAAACCCCATTGCTTGCGCAGCAGGTCTGTGAGCAGCCATTTATTGCCGGTGGCTGGTATGCCGTCTATTTCGTTAAAGGAGGTCATTACGGTGGCTACGCCGGCGTCAATAGCGGCTTTATAGGGAGGCAGGTAATCCTGGAACATGCGGCGGCGGCTCATGTCTACGGTGTTATAATCACGGCCGGCCTCAATGGCGCCATAGAGGGCAAAGTGTTTAACGCAGGCCAGCACCGCGTCTTTGGCAGAAAGGTCTGTACCCTGGTAACCTTTTACTTTGGCTTTGGCTACCTGCACGCCGTACCAGGTATCTTCCCCTACCCCTTCCGCCACGCGGCCCCAGCGGGGATCACGGGCTATATCCACCATGGGCGAGTAGGTCCAGTGCAGGCCATCAGCGCTGGCTTCCTGTGCGGCTATACGCGCGCTTTTTTCCAGCAGGGCCATGTCCCAGGTACAGGCCTCTCCCAATGGAATGGGGAAAATGGTCTTATGCCCATGGATCACATCATAACCAAATAACAGGGGGATCTTTAACCTTGTTTTCATGGCCATCTCCTGCAGCTGGCGGGTATATTGCGGGGTATAGGCATTGAAGATGGAGCCGCAGAGGCCCGCTTCAATATCCTTTTTATAACCGGGTTTCATAAAGGGGCCGGTTACATCCATATCACTGGTAAGGAGGTTCAGCTGCCCTATTTTCTCTTCCAACGTCATACGCTGTATGAGCTGGTTAAGGAATTGTTTTTTCTGTGCTTCTTTTTGTTGCGCCTTTAGAGGGCATGTAATAGTGATAATGGAGGCCAGTAATATCCAACCAATTGGGCTGCGCTTCATGACGTGATCATTTAGGCACTAAAGGTATCACAAAATGTAATACAGGCCGGTCACCTACGCCATAGCTACCCTGGCCCCTTTTACAGCTTTAGCGGGATGCTTTTTATGCCGCCTTCCCCACCAGACATAAAAGCCGGTGATGGGCAGGCTGGCGGCTATAAGACTGCCGCAGAAAGCCATGATCTTACCGGGTAATCCCAGCAGGGCGCCGATATGCATATCATAGTTCATGCGCGCCAGCTTATCTGCGCCGGTGGCGGCTTCAAAACGGCCATAAGAATGTGTAACGGGGATCTCTTTCAGCGTGTATTGATCAAAGAAGAGAATGCTTTGCTGCCAGTACGTTTCTATATCCGGGTTGGCTACGGCGCCAATGGAGGCGCTGTCGTTTTCCGGGTAATGTACTTCTATGAGGCCGGCATTGGGATAGGCGGCCTTCATTTTTTCCCAGATCTGGTCTGTAGCGGGCATACGCGCCGGAGCGATATTGGCGGCTGTATTGGAAACAGGCTCATAATACTCCGTGAGCGTTTTACCGCCGGAGCTGGTCCAGTATACGGTTTGGGCAAACCATTGAAAACCCATCACCAAACCGGTAAGCACAATAAAGATCACTACCCAGGTGGCATAAAAGCCCAGCACGTTGTGCAGATCGTAGTTGATCCTTCTCCAGCGGGCGTTCCATTTAATGGAGAAACGCTGCTTGCTGGCGGCCCTGTTCTTTGGCCACCACAGCACGATACCTGTGATCAGCATGACCAGGAAGACAAGCGTGGCGGAGGCCATGATGGGCTGACCGATCGCAGGCGGCAGCCACAGGTAATAATGGCCCATCAGCACCACCCGGAAAAAGTCCTGATCCATATTCTTCAGCTTCAGGACCTGGCCGGTGTAGGGATTGATATATGCCACATAGTAGTACTCCGGCTCCGCGGCATAAAAGGCCACTTCAACGGCCCGGTCCTTTTTAAAGAAGGTTACGCTATGCGGCGCTTTACCGGGCAATGCCTTCATGGCAATCTCCTTCAGCGCGGATGGCGGAAGGAGCGGCTTTTGTTCGTTTTGAATATAGCGGTAAGACAGCGTAACGGTCTCTATCTCCCGCTGAAAAGCCAGTATACAACCGGTGATGCCCAGGAATACTACGATCAGCCCGGCGCTTAGGCCCAGCCAGAGATGAACTTTCCCGATCCAGTACTTTAGGTTACGATGCTTGGTTGTCATATCGTGTTTGATCCAGGAATCTATATTAGAATTTCAATGCTACGCTGGCTGCAAAGCTCCTCAATTTCTGCGGATTTACCGTCGTGTAACCGATCCAATACTTCTCGTTACCGATATTATCCACTTTGGCGGATATACGGAATTTAGGCTGATCGTAGAACAAGGAGGCGTTCACCAGCGTGTATGCGGGCAGGGTGAATACACCCAGCGCGGCATCGTTAATGATCTTGTTATCGCTGGCATAGTTGCCGCCAAAGCCAAAGCCCAGGCCTTTCACCGCGCCGGTGGGTATACGGTAACTGATCCACAGGTTAGCCACATAAGGCGAGTTGGCCGTGTTGGGCCGGCGGCCCTCCACGTTCTTATCCGCTACTTTCTCCAGTTTAGAGTCATTATAGGAAAAACCTGCTACTATGTTCATACCGCGGATGGGGCTGGCAATCACCTCTGCCTCTATGCCACGGCTAAACTGGGTACCATCCTGTATATAGCTGTTAGGCGCGCCGCCGGGGCGTACAATGTCTTTTACCTTGATATCGTAGTAGCTAAGCGTGCTGCTCAGTTTACCGTCAAACAGGTCCAGCTTTACGCCGGCTTCCATCTGGTTGGCCTTTTCCGGCGTAAACACCGTACCTGTCACCGGGTCTGGCGCTTTGTTGGTAAAGCCGCTCTGGTAGTTGGCAAACAGGGAAATGTTATCCTTGATGGGCTGGTATACGATACCAAACTTGGGCGCCAGCTGCGTTTGCGTAAAAGGCAGGCCGCTGGTGGCGTTGGTTGTAGGATCGAAAATGCCTATCTGACCGGTGGTTGGATCATAGGAGCCATGGTAGGCGTAATGATCCAGGCGCAATGCGGCCAGCACCATCAGGTTATCTGTGAGGTTCAGCACATCGGATACATAGGCGCTGTAAGTGTTAGCCTTATAGATGGAAAGATAAGGGAATACATTACCGCCGTTCTGGTACAGTTTATCCAGGTTTACGCGGTTGAACTCCCGGTAGTTAGGGATAGGTTTCGTTACATCTACCGTATCAAAGGTGCCACCGCCAAAGATCTGGTCAGAGTTATGATACATAAAATCCAGGCCGCCTACAAAGCGGTTGCGCAGGCTGCCTAACTGGAAATCTCCGTTAAAGTTCTGCTGGATCTCTATTACCTGGTCCGTGCTGTTATCCGTGAACTGGTCATTCCGCGAAATACTGGTATTGCCGGCCAGCAGGTAGAAGTAAGGTGACGGACCATCAGAATAACTGTTCGTTACCGTGAAATTGGTTTGGGAGCTCCATTTATCGGAGAACCGGTAATTCATCTGCCCAAAGAAGTTGGCGTTCCGGGAAGTCTGGTACAGGTCATCGTTGGCGTAAGAGCGTTTGTAATCGATATTCAGCTTATCTGCCCTATCCACGCCCAGGTCTTTTACTGTAAGGCCCCAGGGGAAGAAGAATACCCGCAGGCCAGTATTATTACCGTGGTAGAATTCCGCATCCAGCAGGAAGGAGAGTTTGTCATCCACTTTATAGGAAACGCTGGGGGCCAGTACAAAACTGCGCGCAAAGCCGTTATCCTGGAAGCTGCCTTCTGAAGAATAAGCGGTATTAAGTCGCAGCAGCACTTTCTTTTCCTGATCCAGGGGCACGTTCACATCCGCGCTCAGGCGGTTAAGACCGTAGCTGCCGCCAGTATAAGCCACCTCGCCGCCAAAATGATCGTAGGGCTTTTTGGTAACGCGGTTAATAAGACCGCCGTAAGAGGTGAGCGCATTGCCAAACAAGGTAGCGGAAGGGCCCTTGAGCACTTCTACCCTTTCCAGGTTAGCTACGTCTATGGTATTGGATACGTTGCCGGCTACGCCGTTACGCAGATAGCTCTGGGTAATAAAACCACGCAGGCTGTAAAAGCTGCCGCCATCACCGCTACGGCCGGTAGCTTCCCACATACGGCTAAGGCCGGGTACATTACGCATGGCATCGTCTACCGTGAGCACAACCTGTTCCTGCATCAGCTCCTTAGTCACCGTGGTGTAGGCCTGGGGATTCTCCAGGTTACGCAACGGCATCTTATTCACATAGTCGCTGGAGGCAGTGGCCAGTTTGTTGCGGTGGCCGGAGATCACTATTTCCTGCAGCTGTTTATCATTCAATTGTAATGTAAAATCTACTTTGGCGGTTTGACCAGCCTGGGTGCTTACTTCTTTATCGATGGTCTCAAAACCTACCAGCGAGATGTGGAGCGTATAAGTACCGGGATTGAGCCGGCGGATGATAAATTCCCCTTTTTCGTCTGTAACGGCGCCTTTTTTAGTGCCGCTAACCTGTATGGTTACATAGGGGGCGGCCAGACCGTCTGCGGTAGTTACTTTCCCCCTGATACTTGACAAGGGATCCTCTTCGCCGTTGGCTAAGGTAATGCTGGCAAGACCTAACATCAAACTAAATACTAATACGAATCTCCGAACAAATGACACATCCATGTTTGCTACTTACAGTTTAGTTTACGCCGCAAAATTGCGACACCGGCAGCGGGGACAATTACGATATCGGGAAAAAGATTTACGCGATCTGGAAAAAAACCGGGTAATTGGTAGATGTGCGGATGCGCAGATGGGCGGATGTGCAGATACCAACTCTGGCAGAAATGGCCCCTGCCTTACCGTTTTAGGACACAGAAATATGAGAAAACAGATCAATCAATTAATAATCAATCTCTTACTATCCAAAACAGCCCTCCTATTGCATGGCTACTGCATTGACATTGCTATGCAACTGCATTGACACCCATATACGGACCTTTTTGACACATTGCTGCAATTAATTAAAACGCAGCATAAATATCCCGGCAGTAACGAAACCATGTCTGCGCTTATACGGCTGCAGTTATATTGCAGTATTGCTACTAATATGATCCTGTATGTATGATCCGGTCAAAAATGATCAGCAGGTAACCGTTACGTATAAGCGCAAATATTTTTATTGCCATCGGATGCATAAGACCGAAATCCCCCGGCGCTGGTTGTAGCCCGGCCATACAATTGTCAATTACACACCTTTAGCGGTGGTAAGAGCCGCCTGGCGGTTGTTTATGTTAAAAATGAACTATCTGACTAATCGTGAAGGAGATCAATGCATTAATAAAAAATATTACAGTCGTTAACATCCGTAACATAATTTTTTACGTATTTTTATTTCGGCTATTAAATAGAGAGGCACAGTTGCTTGTCGCAAACAAAATCACTAACGCGCCGCCCTGAAAAGTCAGATGCTCTTTCTCTAAAATGTCGCCTGGTTCCGGCTGTTGTGACATCGAACATTAGGTTTCATATCGGGTTAGTTTTTGTGTCTGTACTATCAATCCATAGCGTATGAAACGAAAAGTTGTGCAACACAATGACAAACAGCTATTACGTAAGCTCAGGTCCGGTGACCCCAATGCGTTGAATGATGCATACCGGCAGTATCGTGTATGGTTGTTAGTGGTGGCTTCTACCTACATCCCCAACGAAATGGAAGCAAAAACCATGGTGGAAGATTTTTTCATTGAATGTTGGGACCAGCACCTGTTTAAGAATGTTCGCGTTCCTTTAAGGACCTTTCTGTTCAAGGCACTTACGGAACGTTGTAAGAAACAGGGAACACCTTCACCGGTGACGCCCTGATACCTCAGCACTAAAAATATCAAAAACCTTATCAATTGGCAACATCTTATCGGAGCCTCTGTCATTGATCTTATGTCTGCCAAGAAACACCATGTAACCGTGAAAACACAGTTCACACAACAACAGAATGAGTACATCTGGCAATTGATGTATGAAAAGATTGCCGGTATCATCCAACCCCGTGATGAGCGTTTCCTGGAAGCGCAGCTGGAGCGGGATGAGTGTATGCGGGAAGCTTTTGACGCGCTGGAGATGGCCCTTCACGATGAGGACAGCCTGGACCTCGAACGCCTGCAGCAGGATGAGGACTGGATAGACCTCTTAGGCGTTATCAAACCCCATGAACCGGCCAGGAGGCCGTTCTCCCTGCACCGTTATGGCAAGCTGGCCATAGCAGCTGCAGCCGCAGGCCTGTTGTTTGGCGCCGGCTATTACCTGCTGCAACGGCGCGCTGCGCCCCCTGCCCAGCAAGCCGCCAGCCTGCCTGCGGAAAAGCAGGTATTGTTAGCGCTGGCAGATAATAAGACCATTCCCCTCACCGGCCAACAGCAGGATATTAACCTGGGCGATGTGCAATTGCACGAGCGCAACGGCACGCTTACATTCGATACCCGTAATAATTTTACCCATAGCGGCCAGCATACGCTGGTGGTGCCTGAAGGCAAAGAATTTAAACTTGTCTTGTCTGATGGTTCTGAGATATGGCTTAATGCCGCCACCCGCCTGCAGTTCCCGTTCCACTTTAACGGCAGCAGCCGGGAAATAACCCTTTTAAGCGGCGAAGCATATGTGAAAGTAGCTACCAACGCCGCCCAACCTTTTATTGTGCATGCGCCTAACAGCACCGTGCAGGTACTGGGCACAGAATTTAATATCAATACCTATCAGCCGGAACTACTGCGGCTGGCATTGGTGAACGGCGCGGTAAAAATACAGGGCAGCGCATCTGCCATGGTGGTAAAACCCGGTATGGAAGCTGTGTGCAGCGATAAAGCGCTTTCTATGCACCCGTTTGATCCGCGGGCGGTATTAGGCTGGCGCTCCGGCAGCTATTTCTTTGAGAACGCATCTATATCTGAGATCTGCACCGTTCTGACCCGCAACATGGGCATACCCGCGGTGATAGACAACGGCTCAGCAGCGTATGCCATGCACTTCAGCGGCATTGTGAATAAACACAAACCCATACAGGAGCTGATGGAAGACGTCAAGAACGCCACTAATATTGACTACTATTTTGATAAGGAAGGCGTACTGCATTTTAGATAAATGCCTCCTTCCTCCCTTCGCCGGCGCATAAAAGAAGCTTAAGGGCGAGGGGCTTTCGCCTGGAATGCTGAAAGTTCCTCAGGCGCATTCCGGGTGATGCCGGAGTGTGCCGGCGAAGCAGTAAGACATAGAGGCCGCCTCATAAAAAGAGGCGGCCTCTTTTTTATGTGGATATGCGCCTTATGGCATTTTGTAGTACGGTATTACACAAGTTGTTCCCTGATACCAGGTGCGCGTTAATCCCCCCTGTACCAGCTGACAAATTTCATCCAAAGTAATAGCTACACAGACAGATGGCAAGCTAGAACCAAGCTGACAGGCGCCTGGCGCTACGTTATCCATAAACCGGACAGCAAAAACCTTTGTATTGGCCTTAGTAATAAATGATGCGGTTAGGGTGGCTGCAATGATGAACGCCAATGACAATACTCTCTTTTTCATAAAAGATAGATTTTGGTTAAGAGAAATCGCCTACTCTAAATGGTTTTCGGCATCTTCCAATTTTCGTCGACAAAAATGAGTTACGGTCGCCGGTCAAAGCGAAGGTAGGTCTGGGTCAAAACTGAAGTAGCAACATACAGTAATACTGAGGAAGTATCAGTGCATACTCTGCATAGGTCCGGGCATAGTTATTCGTTGTTTTCCATCAATAGCCCTCATTCTGGGCGCCAAGGAGCGGATTTTTTGCCAGTTCATTCTGAGGAAGCGGGTATAATACGGCAGTATTTTTCCAGGCGGGTTTTATGTGGCTCAGCACCGCCGCGGCTGTGTTGGTACGTTTCAGGTCCAGCCAGCGGTGGCCCCATTCTGTAAATAACTCTACCTGCCGCTCATGCGTGATAGCTCTTAACATAGCAGCTAAAGTATTGGCTATTGCAGGCGGCAATCCTGCCCGCCGTCGCAGCATGTTCAGGTCGCTTCTGGCGCCCAGGAAATTCCCCCGCTGTGCCCGCGCCTCTGCCCGTATCAGGTATTGTTCCGCCAGGCGTAACACCATGGAATATTCCGTGAGGTAATCGCTTCTTTTGACCTTGTATTTGTAGGGAAAGAAGTATTGGTTGGTATCCACTGTAATACTATCTACCCAATTAGTCCTTCGCAGGTCTCCTGGCTCAAATGCCGCCAGCAGTTCCGGGCTCAGGGCAGTGGCGTTTACCGACGATACCGCTGGCGCAGCCGTTAGTATAAAATTGGCGCCTTCCCAGGTATTATAGGTAGGCATGTTAGGCACGAGCTGCCAGATAGCTTCGGCGCTATTCTGCAAAAAAACTTCGTTTAAAGTATCATTTAACCGGTAAGCGGGATCATTGATCAGCAGGGAAGCCTGTTGTCCCGCATTCGCCCAGTCCTTCCGATACAGGTATACGCGGGCCAGGAAAGCCGTTGCAGTTGCTTTATTGGGGCGTACCTTCTGTCCGTCCACATAATCATTCCTAAGCAGGGACTGTGCATTCCTGAGATCAGCAATGATCTGTTTGTACACGGAGTCTACTGAGGTGCGTGGTTTTATCATATTCACCTCATAATCAGTACTGGTGATCAGCGGCACCGCTCCAAACAGATTTACCAGGTAAAAATGACAGAATGCCCGTATAAACTGCGCTTCCCCTATCAGCTGCGACTTGGTGGCCGCAGATACGCCGCTGGATGTCTGTAGGCCCCGTAACACCCGGTTGGCAGCATATATATAGCGGTAACCCTCATTCCACAAAGATCTTTCGATGGCGGCATTGTTTACGCTTATTGCATTTTCATAGAATTGCCTTGGCACACTCTGGCCGGAATAATTTGTAAGCTCATCCGCAGACAATGCAGAAAGGAACGTAATGCTTTGTGTGTACCCGCCGGCAAACCCACTACTATGGATCATTTCACCATAAACGCCTATTACTGCACCAGTAGCGTCCACATCGTTGGTAAATACTTTAGGTCCTACAATGGTCTCTGTTTTTGGCGGGTCTATTTCAACAAACTTTGTACAACTGCTTATGATAAACAGCCAACAGACCAGCAGGCCTGCCTTTTTCATGTTATGTTGAATTGCTGACATTCCATCAATTTAGAAAAAGTTAAAACGCAAGCCCAGTATCAAACTCCTCAGGGGAGGATAGGTTTCCAGCTGGGCGGCTGTTTCCGGATCAATGCCCGGATAACGGGTAATGGTAAACACATTCTGCCCTTGCAAAAAAACCTGACTATTTTTCAGCCGGCACTTTTTTAACCATTTTGCCGGCAGCTGGTAAGTGAGGCAAATATTTTTAAGACGTATAAAAGATGCATCATTGTACATCTGATCACTACTAGCCATAGCAATGGCAAATGCAAGGCCCGCGGGGGATCCAGGTGATTGCGTATATTGTTGTATGGCGGTATTAACGCCCGGTTGCTGCCAGCGGTCCAACACAGAAACCGGCTGATTTGCATTCATACCCGGCATAACATTCGCATATAGATAACTAAAGTTATTTTGCTTTACATACTGGAATAATACATCCAACTGCCAGTTCCTGAACTGAAAGCTGTTCTGCCACCCTCCATACAGCAAAGTACCGGTCTTCTTCACAGCGGTATAATCTCCCGGGAAAGTGAAAGCACTGTCCTTATTCATATCTTCAAACACATACACCCCTGTTTTAGGATCCACGCCCAGCAGATGCGCGCCTTTAAATACGTTCAGCGGCTGCCCTTCTGTATACCATGCGTTGTAGGATGAGCTTTGCAGACCGGGAAACCGTACCAGCTTATTGCGGGGCATACTCAGGTTCAGGCTACTGCTCCAGCTAAAACGGCCCCTGCTGATATTGGTGGTCACCAGCTCAAATTCATAGCCGGTATTGGATACCAGCGCGGGCAGGTTACGGCGGATAGACGGGAAACCCGTTGCGCCAGGCAGGGTATAATCCACCAATTGATTGGAAGACCTGTTATAGTACCAGTTAACGTTGAACAACACGCGGTCGTCTGCAAACCCCAGTTCCAGCCCTGCTTCCAGTTTAAGGTTCTTTTCCCAGCTGTAGGCGGGGTTATAGAGGCGGGAGGCCATCAGCCCCCGGTCGTCCTGGTACAGGGGGGCTACTACATACGTATCCAGGTAGCCATAATCCGTTATCTGGTCATTGCCGGTAATGCCATAACTTCCTCTTAGCTTACCAAAACTGAGGAAGGGGCTTAATCCCTTCAGCCATTTCTCCTGAGAGAAGATCCAGGCAGCGCCTGCAGCGCCAAAATTGGCAAAGCGGTTATCCGGTCCAAAGCGGCTGGATCCATCACGGCGCCCGGTAAGGTTAAGTATATAACGTTCGTCCAGTATATAGTTGATGCGCCCAAACGCGGCATTATACCTGTACTGGGTGTTCACTACGCCTAAGCGGGTAAGTACGGCCGCAGAGGTCATGTCTTCCAGCAACGCGTCGCTGGTATAACCGGTGCCCAGGAAACTCCGCTGGCTGCGCCAGTCCTGCTGAAAAGTAAGCCCCGCCAGTACGTTCAGCTTGCTCCGGTGCTTGCCATGCTGCCATTTCTTTTCGTAGATGGCCTGTGGCTCCACGATCCAGCTGCTGATATTACCATCTGCAAACAGGGAATAACCGCTGGCATAATCGTAAGATGGATTCAGGGAGATAATAGGGTTGATCTGTGTTTCGTTCATCTGCATCCGGGTATAACCCATACTTGTCTTTACCTGCAGGCCGGGCAATACCTCATAGCTTAATACGGCGCTGGCCAGCAGGTTATTGCTGTTCATGGTATACCGTTTAAGCAGGTTGGCATAAGGATTATCAAAAGCGCCGTGTTCCCAGTTCAGCACCCCGTTCTCGTCATAAGGGCGCGGCGCATTGGGCGATACGGTGGATAGTACCGTGAGATCAGTAGAGGGCAATTGATTCCGGTCTGTTACATAATTGGCGGAGAAAAGCGCCTTGCCTCTCTTATTTTCATCCAGCGTGGAAAAGGAGGCGCGCATGCTGACCGCGCCTTTCTGATAGGCGAAGCTGCCGGGATACACCGTGCTCTCCCGGCGGTAGCCTGCACCCATGGCAAACTGCGCATGCTCTGACCCGCCAGATACATTGGCCTGCGCATCCATAATCCGGGAGGCGCCGCCGATCATTTCGCGCTGCCAGTTGGTATAGCGGGTACTATCCCAATGCATGTCATAATCCGTGGCAGAGGGGGTGGCGCCATCATTGGCAAATGCTTCCCTGCGCATCTGCAGGTATTGCTGCGTATTGAGGTATTGCACCCGGTGCCCCACCTGACCTATACCGGTATATACGCTTACATGAGCGCCGGCGGGGCCTTTACGGCCTTTTTTTGTGGTGATGAGTATTACGCCGTTAGCGCCACGGGAGCCATAGATGGCGGTGGCATCCGCATCCTTGAGCACATCTATACTTTCTATATCGGCTACATTGATCAGGTTAAGCGGGCTGGAGGACATATTGGCTCCAAGGCTGGTGCCCAGGTCAGAAGCCCAGGAAAGCGTAGTGGCAGTAAAAGGCACGCCATCTACAATATAAAAAGGGTTATTGCCGCTGCTGATGCTGTTACGCCCACGCAGCTCCACTTTATAATCACTGCCGGGCAAGCCGGATGTTTGCATGATATTTAAACCGGTTACCCTGCCCTGCATAGCCTGCAAGGGGTTGGCCACGGGTTGTTGGGAGATATCTTCCGCGGTGATACGGCTAACGGAACCGGTAAGGTTACGCCGGATGGCGGTGCCGTAGGCGATCACCAATACTTCGTTCAGCCCCTTTATGGCGGGTGTTAGCCGGATCTTTAAGTGTTCCGGCTGCTTATTGCTGACCGTTATTTCCTTTGGATCATATCCCATTGAACGGATCATTAAGGTGGTGGGACCGTTAACCGGTAATGTGAAAGTTCCTGATTCATCGGTATGTACGCCGTGTTGAGAGCCTTTGATCTGTATGCTGGCAACTGGTATGGGTGTGTTGTCGCTTTGGCTGGTGACGGTACCTGTGATGGTGACCTCTTTTTCCATCATTTCGTCCTTACCGGCATCCGCGGGAGGATCCTTTACAGGCAGGATCACGAATGTTTCTTCGCGGTAGTACCAGGTAAGGCGCCGTTTCTTTAGTAACGTAGTAAGCACCTGATCCAGACGCTCATTTCTAAAACTGACATCTATTTTTTCTGCACTACTGAGCTGTTCATCATTGTAAAAAGCCTGCATACCTGTTTGTTCCCATATGGACCGGAATACGTCTGCAATGGCTATCTGTTTACCCGCAAGCGTGACCCGCTCATTACCGGGAAGGTGCTGAGCCCTTAGGCCCTGAAGACCCATTCCTGCAATAATCAACAGAGGGGTCATCAGTAGCCGGTAAAACATACCATATGAGACGCGGCTCAACATGGCAGCTTATCCTCACAACGTGAAATCAGTAGTAGCATTAATGATCATCTTGATCGGATAACTACAATGGACAATTTTGAACATCTTCTCAGTTAAGACACCTTAGTTTTAGTCAATAGGGCTATTCCTTGCTAATTAAATGTAGGATTTTTCATTAAACAGCTGCTTTTTTAAAAATCTTTTTTTAATGAATCCGGATTATGTACAATTACGTATGTAGCGTCCCTATTATTTATTTAGGGGAGCCGCCGTTCAGTAACCAAAGGGTTTCATTACTTTTGCATAGTAGGGCTAAAACCAGCGAACTATGATAAGACGGGACGTTTTTCAGGCAATTGCAGATCCAACCAGGCGGGAGATCCTTCACCTGCTATCGCAGAAATCCCTGCACCTCAATGCGGTGGCGGAGAACTTTGACATTAGCAGGCCTGCTATTTCAAAACATATAAAGATCCTGACGGAGTGCGGGCTGGTGGTGATAAAACAACAGGGCCGCGAGCGGTATTGTCATGCGGAATTAAAAAAGCTGCGGGAGGTAGCAGAATGGACGGCACAATACCGGGCCTTCTGGACAGAGAAACTGGATGCGCTGGATCAGTTCCTGTCAAAAGCGCCGCCTGCAAAACCATGATGCTCTGCTGTCTATTTGCCCCTTATCATCCGTAAGTGCGTTAATACTCAGTTAATGCTTACATGAAAAGTTGTTGTTACGAATCCGGGATATTATTTCTGTCGTATGTGTCTTTAACCGCCATTGATTTTGATCCGGATGCTCTCTCTTGTAGTCCCATACCAGTAACGCTGCCTGTAACTAAATCTATTGTTGAATCCAACCCAATAATCTGCTGCATGAACACAAACGACCAGCTATTATTAGACCGGCTGCAGGCAGGCGATGACAGTGCATTTACCCAACTCTTCAGCCTGTATCGCAGATGGCTTGTGTACGTTGCCCTAAACGTACTGGAAGATGAAACGGAAGCACATGACATGGTACAAGATTTTTTTATGGACTGTTGGGAGCGAAAGCTGTTTTCCAATGTGAATGTTTCACTGAAGAGCTTTCTGCATTGCTCCATCCGCAACAGGTGCCTGAACCGGCTCCGGGATGAAGCCCTCAGGAAAAAGAAATTGAAGCAGCTTTCCGGCTTTGCCATTGCGGCGCCCGGCAACACCACAGAACAACGGGACCTTTGGGATTGTGTTACCAACATGATACAGCGTGTAGCGCCTATGTCTGCAAGGGTATTCTGGCTTACTTACGAATCCGGCATGAACCGGAAAGAGGTAGCTTTAAAGCTGGGCATCAGCCCATCTACCGTCAAACATCAGCTGGCGCGGGCGGTCCGTATCCTGCGCGGCTCATTGGAACTGAAAGCAGTATTGCTTAATACTACTTCCCTGTCATAATTCCCTTACCCATATATTGCGGAAACTCACCTGACTGCCGTGTTCCTGTAACACCAGCGGCAGCTTGTCTGCATGGTATTCGTACTTAGGATAACCGGCATATACCATAGGGCCTTTGATGGCTACGTGGTGCTGTATTAATATGCCATTATGGAACACGGTGATATAGGCCGGGGTTTTCAGGGAATGGTCTGTATTGAATACCGGCGCTTCAAACACTACATCGAAAGCTTGCCAGGCTTGCGGTGGCAGACTGGCATTGGCCAGCGGCGTATACTGCTTGTAGATGCTGCCTGCCTGGCCGTTGTAGTAGATACGGGTATCGTATTGATAGCTTTCGTAGATCTGCAGCTCATACAGGCCCATAAAGAATACGCCGCTGTTGCCATAGTTATTGGCCCCATGATCTGTTTTGGGATCGGGCGTTTTCCATTCTATATGCAGCTGCATGCTGCCAAACGCGCGTTTGGTACGGATATCCTTTGTTTTGGGCACGATAGTGAGCTGCCGGCCTTTTACTTTCCATTTTACGGCGCTGCTATCCAGGTGCTCCCATTGTGACAGGTCTTTGGCGCCGGCAAATAACACGATCGCATCAGAAGGCGCATGGCCTTTTTTTGCGGGCGTTACTATTGGCGGCTTCCAGGACCAGTCTTCTGTTGCTTCCGCCTTTACCTGTTGCGCGGCCGCAGTATGTGTGAGTATAGAAAGCAGGCATATTAACAGCGCTTTCATGCCTGCAGCATCTTTTGATAATGCGTTCATGCCCGCGGCGTTATTTAATAAGCGTTAAACGATCGTCTGTTACCTGTAACTGGTAACGTTTCCCTTTTTGCGTATTGAGCTGCAGGGTTTGTTTACCATAACGCAGCTCACAGGGACCGCCTGCGGTAGCCGTTACCGTTAGGCGATCCAGCTTATGCTGACTCCAGCTCATATCCAATACAAAACCGCCCCTGGCGCAGATACCGCTTACCTCGCCGGTTGTCCAGGCATCCGGCAGTGCGGGCAGCAATTCTATATATCCCATATGGCTTTGCAGCAGCATTTCTGCAATACCGGAAGCGCCGCCAAAATTACCGTCTATCTGGAAGGGCGGGTGCGCATCAAACAGGTTGGTAAAGGAACCGCCGTGCACTTTGCCATTAAGTTCTTCTGCCGGCGCTAACAGCCCCTTTAAGATGAGCAGGGCATGATTGCCATCCTTAAACCTGGCCCACAGGTTCACTTTCCAGGCCAGGCTCCAGCCGGTGCCGCCATCGCCGCGGAATAAGAGGGATTGGCGGGCAGCTTTCATCAGGTCCGGGGATTGATCCCAGGTAATATCCTTGCCCGGGAATACGCCCCAAAGGTGAGATACGTGACGGTGCCTGCTTTCCGGATCATCTACATCCTGCATCCACTCCTGCAGCTGCCCATGTTTACCCACCTGGTTAGGAGCTATCTGTTTATACTTAGCTTGTAAGGTTTGAACAAAAGCGGCATCCGTATGCAGGATGCTGGCCGCCTGTATACAGTTATTGAACAGGTCGCGGATGATCTGGTGATCCATTGTTGGACCAGCCACCAGGCCACCATTCTCCGGTGAGTTGGAAGGGGTACTGATCAACCAGCCGGTAGCGCTATCCTTGACCAGGAAGTGCACAAAAAACTCCGCTGCTGCTTTCATAATGGGGTATGCCTGCTGTTGCAGGAACACCTTATCCTTTGTATACTGATAATGATCCCACAGGTGATGGGACAGCCATGCAGCGCCAGATACCCAGATGCCGTGGTTGGAGGCATTGATAGGCGCTGTAGCCCGCCACAGATCGGTATTATGATGCAGTACCCAGCCTGGCGCGCCATAATGCTCCTGTGCGGTACGGCGGCCGGTGACTGCCACATCTTTTATAAGACTGAACATAGGCGCTGTAAGGGGCGAGAGATGCAGTACCTCTGCCGGCCAATAGTTCATTTCGAAATTGATGTTAGTGGTATACTTACTATCCCAAGGCGGCGTCATCTGATCATTCCAGATACCCTGCAGGTTCATGGGCTGGCCGCCGGGGCGGGAGGCAGCAATCATAAGATAACGGGCATACTCCACATAGAGGGCCGCTAATGCAGGATCTGTAGCCGGGTTAAACTGGCGGATCCGCTGGTCTGTTGGCAGCTGTGTTTGCCCTTCGCCCAGGTTAATGGAAAAAGTATTGAAATACTGCTGATAGTCTTTGATATGCGCGGTGAGTATAGCTGTATAGTCCGGACGGGCCAGTTTAGCTATTACCTGTCCGCACAATGCAGCTGGGTTGCCGCTTACATCCTGGTAGTTCTTATAGCTGGTAGCGGCAGTCAGATACAGTGTAGCGGCGTTGGCGTCTGTAATGGTAATGGCGCTGTCAGATACGGTCACCCGTCCTTTTTGCGTGCTTACCTTTAGCCAGCTTTCGCCTTTTAATACGCCGTTGTGTACTTTCAGGGAAAGGGCAATGGTGCTATCGTTTATCTTGCGAAAATGGTATTCCGGCTGCGGCGTTTTAAGCGAGGCCGTAAAGCTGATGCTGCCTGGTTTATCTGCTGTTAATTGCAGCACAACGGCCTTTTGCGGCGCGCTGGCAAAATACTCGCGCGTGTAATGGATGCCGTTGGCTGTATAGGTAGTGCGCGCAATGGCGTTGGTCAGGTCCAGTTCGCGATGATAATCTGTGGCAGCGCTGGCGGTGTCCCTGAAATGCAGCCACAGATCGCCAAACGGCTGGTAAGCGGCCTCGTAACGAGATACCGGGGCTGCACTTTTGAGGCCCATGAAATGTTCCTCTGCCAGCTGCTCCGCTTCTTTTTGTTTACCGGCGGCTAGCAGGGCGCGGATCTGCGGCAGGTATTGTACTGCGCCGGGATGTGCATGTTCCCGCGGCCCATCCGTCCATAAAGTAGATTCGTTAAACTGCAGGTGCTCCGCGTTTACAGTGCCAAAGACCATAGCGCCCAGGTGACCATTGCCAATGGGCAATGCGGCGGTCCAGCGGGCAGCCGGGCGATCGTACCAGAGTTTTAGCGCTGCTTTATTTGCAGGCAATGGCGTAACGATATGGGAGAGCGTAGCGCCGCTGTAGATCTTTTCGCCGTCTGCAAAGATCTGCAGGCCTTTGCCTTTATGATACTTAGTGCCGGTCTTATCCCAAAGGATGGTGACCATACGGCCGTGATACGGCACCTGGTCCAGGCAGAACCAATCCCAGGTTCCGGCGGGTATGAGCGGGAAGAGCTCCAGTTGATCATCGCTTCTTGGTTTCAGACCTACCAGGTCACTGATCACCAGGTCGCAGAAACCGGAGTGATTATAATAGCTGCTGCGCGGGTCGTCTCCTTTGAGCCAATAGCCGTTCTTTTCGTCCTGGTATTCGCCCAGGTAAGGATGCCCGTTCTTGGTATGGGAGCGTGCATATGTTTGCAACGCACGGAAATAGACCTGGGGCGTCATGCCATCCTTGTTACGGTAACCGGTTAACAGGTTGGCTAACCCTTTTAAGGTTTGCGTGGTGGCAAAAGGCCAGATAGCGCCATCCCACTCGCAGCCACCGCTGCCATGGGTACGGAAAGCCGGGTGCCTTTGCTCTGCGGTGGTAATGCCCCAGGGACCGTTAAACCCTTTAGGGTCTGTTAGCTGTTGCCAGGCCTTTGCATATTTTACATTATCATCCGGCAGGTTAAAATACCAGGGAATAAATCCTATCTCTTCCCGTGCGCCGGATAGGCCGCCTTTGGCAAACTGCACTTTAAAGAAGGATGCGGTATCATCCCACAGCTGATCCTGCACATCTGCCTTTAGCTGTGCTGCCAGGCCCTCATAACGGCGCACCAGGCTATCGCGGCCGGCCATAGCGGCCAGCGCTGCCAGGGCTTTTGCATTGCCGTACATATAGCTGTTGATGGAGGGACGTTTATTTTTCTCTTTCCTGGAACCGCTGATGGATTCTTCCATGCCATCCCTTACATCAAACTGCCAGAACATACCGCCGGGCAGTTTTTTCTCCTGCTCCCATAAACGGTAGTCCGCATCCAGCGAGTCAAGCATGCTGATAGCGAAACGGCTGTCGCCGGTGGCGAGGAAATAATTATATACCGCATCTGCCGCCCAGCCACTGAACTGGTGAAAGCGCGGGTGCGGCTGCTGTTTATCTTTTTCGAGCCAGTAACGGATGTATTGATTTACGTACTGTGTATCGCGTAGCCACCTGCCCTCATATACCTGATGCCCCATGGCGCAGCTTAAGGCCTGGTACCTGCCGGCATGTTTTACCGGGATGATGAACTCTGTGAAGATGAAACCATCCGGCGTTTGTTTAAGGTGTTTGATAAAGCTGTACCAGCGGTAGTAATATATTTTTTCAATGGTGCTGTCCGGGCAGTCCAGTAACGGCGCTTGCTGCTCCAGCCATTGTGCGGCCTGGTCACCAGGTACATAGTTCACTACTTCTTTGTGATCGTCTATGCTGTTAAAGTAAGCTACATATTTTTTTAGCTTAGCGCTGTTCAACACTTTATGGTTTTGCTGCGCAGATAGCTGCGTGGCAGAAAGAAGGCATAAACAAGCTGCAAGAAATTGCTTCATACACAGTTTTGGTATTGGTCTGATAGTCATCAGTCGTTATCAATGATCGTTATGGCGGTTGGTTAGCGGCGCACCACTTTTAATATTCCTTTCATCACGGCATAATGTCCCGGGAAGCTACATATGTATGGATAATCGCCCGGTGTTTTAGGTGCTATGAAATAAATGCTCTGGGAGGTCTCCGGCGCCAGCAGGCAGGTATTGAACAATACATCCTTAGAGGCCGGTACATAAGCCAGGTTGGTACCGCTGAGGCCCATTTCCATGGCCAGTTTGCCAACGGCGTCGCCCTTACCAGGATTGGTGATCACCATATTGTGCAGCATATCATCGTTATTGTTGAAGGTAAGTTTTACCCTGCTGCCGGCGGGCACTTTCAACTCTGCCTGGTCAAACTTCAATCCCGGTTTGGTGCCTATCTGCAGCGTTATATCCGGCTTAGACCAGCCGGCGGGTTGTGTGGTCACACATTTGGCAGGATCGCTACCACATGCGCCTTTATTGGCGGCGGCAGTAGCAGCTACGCTACGGGGCGTAACGGCACAGGCCGGGCCACTGCCTTTTGGAATAGCGTTCAGCGTATAATAACCAACGTTATGCAGCAAAGGCTGGCCTGCCTGTGAGCGCAGGCTGCCGGCATTTACTTCGTGGATATAACCTTCGCGCAAGCCGTCTACATAAAGCCTTACGCGGCGGCCATCTTCCGATACTTCTGTCTTCACCACAGGACAAGGCTGCTGGTTGATGATAGGGCTGCCGTATGTTTTGTGGTAGCTATAGGTAAAGCCGGTAATGTTATACAGGCTATTATCCAACGCTTGCTTCTTATTAACGGGTGATGTGAACTCCAGCTCAAAACCATTGCTCTGGGCGCGGATGGCTTTTATTTCAAAAGGCGTAACGCCTTTAAAGTTCACGCGTTGCAGGCCATACAGGGCCGGGCCGGTAGAGGCCCATCCGCGGCTGGTCATCCCTACAAACAGGGAGTGATCGCTGCCCCATACCAGGCGCAGCACGCCGGAGGAGAATCCCTCCAGGAAGGGGAAACAGGCGCCCTGGTATTTGCCGTTGACCTTTTCTAAAAAGGCGCGCATTACCTTGCTATGCCCCTGGTCGCCTACGAGGATCTGCCCTTTAAAGGGACCAAATTCATCGGAATCAATAGTCAGCACCGCTGAAGTAGAGATGCCCATGAGCGTATGCGGGAACCATACGCTGGGCTCTTTGAAATGCGGTGTCTTTTTGGCAAAATCATGCAGGATACCGATGGAATCCGGGAACTGTTCCGGCTTTAGCTTAATAGGCGAACCATACTCGCCAGACCAGCGGAGGCCTGCCGGATGCCCGGCAAAATCGCCGTAGTCCAGCTGTGTGATCCTGCCGGAACCGATCCAGTCACCCTGGTTCTCCGCAAAGAACACATCCCCGTTCTCAGAAAAGCCGAAGCCGGCGGGTGAGCGCATACCAGCCGCAAAAGGCCGCATGGTACCATCCGGTTTTATCTGCATCATCCATCCCCTCCATTTGGCCAGGCTGGCGCCCCGCCCTACCCATGACAGGTTAAGCGTAACCAGCATATCGCCATTAGGCAGGAACAGCGGTCCGTAAGAATATTCGTGGTAGTTACCGGACAAAGGCCAGGAGGCCACCGTCTGGAACATATCCGCTTTACCATCCTGGTTTGTATCTGTTACCCTTGTGAGCTCTGAGCGCTGCGTAGTATAAAAAGACCCGTTATGCCAGGCCAGGCCCAGCGTTTCATGCATGCCATACGCAAAGCGGGCATACTGTGGCTGTTTAGATCTCTTTTGATAAGGGTCTGTGATCAGCCATATCTCCCCGTGCCGGGTAGCCACGCCCAGTTTATCATCGGGCGTAAATGCCAGGCCGCCTACTTCCAGCACTACGCTGTCAGGCACCGGTACATCAGTAATAGCATAATACTTACCTTCTTTTGCCTTCATACCTGTTTGTGCAGCTGCCAGGTGCGGCAGCAGCAAACTCCCCAATACTAATCCAAAGGCACTATATAACTTGCTCTTCATATCGTTTTACCAGATAATGGAATAATGTATGTCTGTTGTCTTATTGCCGGTTTCCAGGGGTAATACCAGGCGGTATTGACCATCGTCCTCCACGATCTCCGGCTTTACGGCTGTTTCTATGTAATAGTTCTTATCGTCTACCGCATAGCTGCCATCAGCGAGTTTTTCGATAATGCCGCCGCTGGCCAGCAACCAATAAGCCTTGTCCTTTGCCCCATTGCTGGTAACGGTCACATCGCGTTGCAGGCCTTTGCCATCCTGCCGGGGATGCAGGTAGTCTTCTACTTTCCATTGGTGCAGGGTGTAGAAGAACATGGGCAGGCCATCCGAGCGCAGCATATAACCACGGTTGGTATAATCGCTGCTATCTACCCGCATAGAATCCGGCCAGGGCGCTTTAACGGAAGATAGTTCTGCAATACAGGGAATGCCTGCCAGATCCAGCGTAGCGCCTAAAGGCCGGGCTAGTTGCTGTTCTCCACGCTCATGCCACATCTCTGCCACATCTATGTAGCGGCCATGCCAGGCCAGTAGCGGGCTATAGGTGACCATATCATACGCATAGTTGATACCAACCGGGGCACCCACAGACATGCTGTAGGCATCCACTTTTCCGCGATGTTCTATAAAGCTGCGCTGTATGGCCGGTTCGCCTTTGAGCACATATTCCATGGAGGGGCTTGGCTCTACCAGTCTTTCCGAAGCAGGCGTTGTTAAAGCGGTGAAAGGGATATGCGGCCCTTCGTATAGCAGCACCATGCATTCGTCGTAGTTAGCATAACTCAGTTGGAAATCATGTGGGCCGGCGGTTAGTACGGTATCGCCATAGAAAGCGCGCTGATAGTCGCGGGTGCCGCCGTTATTGGCGATCTCTTTGCCGTCTATCATCAGGCGTATAGGACCACCCGCGCGTATGCTGAATACATATTCTCCCTGCACCGGTAATTGCAGCTTACCTTCCAGCAGCAGCTGCGCACGTTTGTCGCCTACGCGGTAGGTAAGCGAATCCGTTTGGCCGGAGCGTACCGGCATTAACAGTTTAATAGTATCATGGTTCTTGTATACGCCTTTATATACATGGTATTGCAGGTTTGTTAAAGCAGCGCGCTTATCGTTATAGGTTTTGTAACGGATATTACGGAAGGCTACCGGTCCATTCTTTACCAGGAAGCCCAGGGGGCCGGTCTGCACCTGTTTCAGTAAAGTGTCCGTAGTAATGCTATCCAGTGATGGCTCCTGCTGGATGGTACGGCCGTTGAGCACTACCCTTTCAAAACCGGCTTCTGTAGTACCCGTGGCACTGTAGCCGGAACGGGCGGTTCTGAATTTTACCTCCAGGTGCTGCCACAAACCAGGCGCTTTACAGGCATTGAGTAAAGGAGCCTTTCCCTCTACTGCGCCACAATCATCCACCGTAACGCTATCCTTTAACCAGCTATCCTTTAATTGTAAGGGATATTTACCCTGGAAAAGCAGCGTAGCGCCGGCCTGGCCAGACAGCATAAAATCCAGCTCCAGGTCTATATCCCCATGCTCCATTTTTGTACGCAGCGTACTATTGCCTTTGGCGGTAGCAAATGCCAGGATGCCTTTGCCCTCTTTTACTTCCATCTGCTGCGGTTGTTGCCGGTTTACATACACATTGCCCGCCAGCTGCCAATTATTATCCGGGGCAGCGAAGGCATCCAGGTTATCCAGGCTAAGTACCTCCATGGGCAGGCTTTCGGGAGGCGCGGGCGCTTCCTCTTTCTCCTTCTTAGCGGATGAACAGGCTGCCATGCCTACGATGATGGCACTATGCAGCAAAAAAGATCTGACAGTCATTGACGCGATATCCAAATTGATTAATAATTCAGTGATTCATGTTTCCGTTTACCGTATAACAAGTATTTACAAACATACCGGCCCACTCATTGAAAAGCAAACCGCTTATCAACTATCTGCAACAGGTCCGGTATATCGTAATACCGCAGAACGCCGGGTATTACATCGCTATACTGGTCTTTTTCCATTACATGACGGATCATATCCGTAAAGGAATGCAGGTAAAGATCTGCCTGCAAATGGCTGATGCGCTCATCGATAGCAGCTGCATGCAGCGCTACCAGGGCCATTTTCCCAGATGCGCGTACGGTTATCCTGCTTTGATGAAAGGCGCTGTCTGCCTGCAGGTAATCCAGCAGCGACAACAGGTCTGTTACCCGCTGGCCGATAAGCGGCCGGCCAATATGCAGGGATGACATTACATTCCGGTATTCTTTGTTATAAAATTTGGTATTGTTAAACTCCGGCCGGTCTGCGGTCTCTCCGGTACCGCGCAGGTCAGGGAGCAATACGGCATAACCTTGCTGCAGCCAGGATTGGAGCAAAGCCGTGCTATCCAGCCAGGCTTTTTTACCCTGATCCTGCAGGGCTATCATTACCTGCCGAACGGGCCCCTGCGGGCGGAGCAGGATGAACGGTAAAACAGGCTCGCCCACAACGCGGAGCAGATAAGTCTGTGCCTGCCCGGCGGGATGTTGTATTGTGCTGACGGGTGTTACCTGTAGTGGATGTTTGATACTGTTTGCGCGGGTTGTCAGCGGCGGATGTTGCGCACTGGCGGGTTTCGCTACTGTTATGGAGCGGCCGGAAGGGGGAATGCCCAGTAATTTCCGGATCGTGTCTATTCTTGCCGCACCCGTTACCGTTTGCCGGAATAACCGGCGGCTGTTTTCCAGCGCCAGGGCAGTTTGCAGCAAATGCTCCTGCAGCGTAGCCTCTCCAGTCAGGCTATTGTTCAGTTCTCCGGTAGTGGTGCAGTTGAGATCAGCAGCGGTTAATACCGGCAGCGTGCCTTCCTGTACCGGGCGGTCATCCTTATACAACCACCTGCGGAACCAGCGGGCGGCCGCCTCTCGTTTGGGTAAGGAAATGCCGTGGCCATCATCCACCGTAACCAGCTGCAGCCGGTCAGTAGCGCCTAATACTTTATAACATTGTTGCGCTTCGCGGTAGGCGATCTCCACGCCGGTATAGTCTACAAAATCATAACGGCCGGCCAGTACCAGTAGCGGTTTAGGGGCCAGCATATGCATGTAATCTGCTATCTCCAGTCCGAGTTTTCCTTCGTTGGGGATCTGTACGCAGCCATCCAGCGGGCCTGCCAGCTCAAAGGTGCGCTCGCGGGTGGTGATGTAGCTGCATACTGCTGCTACTTTTATCCGGCTTTCATAGGCCATGAAATAAGCCGTTTGCGTACCGCCACCGGAGTTACCCAGGCAACCGATGCGGGCGGTATCCACTTCCTTCCTGCTTAGCAGGTAATCCAGGCCGCGCTCATTATCCCATAACTCATAGGCTGCCACGCTGGAGCCTATTAAGGCAGCAGCGGCATTGAGCAATGTATGCTCCGTAGTACCGCCGCGGGTGAGCGGTTTGCCGGCGTTATCTGTAAGCTGATGCCGTTCTCCCTGTGAAACAGGATCTATCATCAGCACCACCAGGCCTTGTTTGGCCAGCAGTATGGCGGTTTGCTGGTAAGATTCCGTAGCCTTTGCGGTGGCTTCGTGCCCACAGAATAACAACACCCCGGGAAAAGGCCCCTTGCCTGCCGGCACATATAGATTGGCGGTAACATGATGTTGCGGCAGGCTTTGGTAGATGACCTTTTCTATGTGGTAGCCATTTTGCTGCAGGGTGCCTGTTATTTTGGGCTCCAGTGCTACTTTCTCCGGCCACGGTCCCAGCAGCTGCCGGTAGGCAGTCCGTAATTGTTGCTGGTAGGCGCGCAAGCTAGCAGCAGATGTTAGCGCCTGCTGCCATTGCTGCCGGCGCAGATCGTAACGGGTATGCATTTGCTGCATGAGATAAGTGTTAAGCATTTCATCCGCGCGCCAGTCGATGACAGCGGGTGGCTGCTGCTGGGCATGTGCGGGATGGATGCCAATGACGAAAAGAACGCAGAATACGATCTTTGCATAATTGTATATATAACACTTATTAATCTGCATATGCGTTTAACGGCTGGCGATTGTTTGTTACAGTGGGCGCCAGTCTTTGAATATGTTTGTTAATGTTAGTTGTTTTGCTTGTTTTGCGCTGAGCTGGTGGCTCCAGGGAACGCGGGCGGTGGTAATAGCAGCAACGCCCGTATTCCCGTACTCCGCATAACGGGCGGTTTGCTCATTGTTTACCTGGTTCCAGTTGTGCCAGCCTTGTGGCAGAATGTGCGCACCCAGCGAACACTCTGCAAAGATCACTGCTGCGTAAGGGCGCCAGGGCCGGCCCAGGAATACTTTATTTACGCCGGTATCTGCCGTAAGGGTGCAATGCAGGAATACAAAACCATACTCCTGGTGATTGGTAGTAGAGGCGGCGGTAACATAAGAATTCTTTTTACTGTTGATGGTGCAACTATCAAATACCACAGTGGATGCGCCGAAGATAAAATCCGTAGTGCCGGTAATATAACAACCTTTGTAATACTGGCGGCTGCCTTCGCGCCCGGCGTACAGCGTATCCTGGTTGCCCAGGAGGCGGCAGTTGCGCACCGTGCAGCGGTCACCTTCCACATGCAATGCAACGGCCTGACCTACGGGCCCGGCGGCATTTTCTATGGTGATATTGTCTGCGGTGAAATCGTCACCTGTTACCAGCACGGTGTAGGAAGTAAAGGTATTATACTTGTCTTTTCCGGTAGGATCTTTGCCTGGGTAGGCTTTTCCGGAGTAATCAGCATTGGTGATAATGGTGCTGTCTTTGTTCTCGCCTATGAGGGTGATCATCGTTTTCCAGGTAGGGATGACCAGTTTTTCATGGTACACGCCATTTTTTATAAAGATCCTGGCAGGGACCTGCGCAAAATCACGCACGCTATTAACAGCTTCCTGTATGGTGGTAAAATTACCGCTACCATCCTGAGCTACTATGATGTCGTACTTTTTCTCCTGCGCTATTACCTGCACACAAAACAATAATAAAAAGCAAAGCGTCCGCATTTTCATCAACATGGAATTTTGATCCTCGCTAACGCGATCAAACTACAGAAATATCCAGGTAAATTAGCATTTTTTTACGCAAACGTTACCGGAACAACGGTTAGCGGAAACCTGGCGCGGGCGGCTTAACTTTACCCGTGAACTGCTTATGTACAGCCTATTACGATATATAACATCTGGTTTACTGCTGATCCTGTTTTTTCATTGTGCACGGGCACAATCTGATCTGGACGCCTGTAATATCACGTGGAGCCGGCAAAGCCGCCATGCCGGCGAGTCAATGCCCTGTGGTGGCGGAGATATAGGACTGAATGTATGGATGGAGAATGGGGAGCTGTTATGTTATATATCCCGCAGCGGCGCATTTGACGAGAATAATATACAGCTTAAACAAGGCCGGCTACGAATAAAACTTAGCCCCAATCCTTTTACACCCGGCGCACAGTTCCGGCAAACACTGCACCTGCAGCAAGGGTATATAGAAATTACCGGGCGCAAAGGCGCACAGGAAACAAACATACGGGTATGGGTGGAGGTACAGCGGCCTTTGGTGCATATAGATGTGAATAGCCGCCAGCCTGTGAAAGCTACTGCCCGCTATGAGAACTGGCGAAGGAAAGACCGGGTGCTGCGTGCGGGGGAACAGTTTGCTTCTTCCGGCTACAGAGGAGGGCCTGTGCCTGTGATCGTTTATCATGACAGCGTAGGCTTTGATGATAACAAAGTATTGTTTTATCACCGGAACCGGCATGATAAGTTACTATTTGATTTTACGGTGCAACAACAAGGGCTTAACCCGGTAAAGGACCAGTTATGGAACCCACAACAGGGACTTACGTTTGGGGGTATATTATGGGGGAATGATATGACGCCTGCGGGAATGCGGAAGGGTAAATATGTTAATACGGCGTATACCGCCTGGGAGCTGCAGAGTGTGCGGCCGTCACGGCAACAGCATGTGCGCGTGTTGCTACATACGGATCAAACGCCTGCGTATGGGGAGTGGTATAAGGGGTTGCAGCAGGCAGCCGCGATCACAGACAGCAGCGCGTTGCGCCAAACGCAGGATTGGTGGCAGGCATATTGGGATCGTAGTTATATCTTCATAGGGCGGGATAAATCTACGGCGGAATGGCAGGCTGGCCGCAACTACCAGTTGTTCCGTTATATGCTGGGCTGTAATGCCTATGGCAGCTATCCCACCAAATTTAATGGGGGTTTGTTTACCTATGATCCTGTATTCGTGCGGGACAGCTACCCATTTACACCGGACCATCGTAACTGGGGCGGCGGCACTTTTACCGCACAGAACCAACGGCTGGTATATTGGCCTATGCTTAAAAGCGGCGACTTTGATATGATGCGCCCACAGTTTGACTTTTACCTGCATGCCCTGCAGAATGCCACTGCCAGAACGCGGTTTTACTGGCAACATGACGGCGCCTGTTTCACTGAACAAATGGAAAACTTTGGGCTGCCCGCCGCCAGCGAGTATGGCTGGAACCGGCCGGCCGGTTTTGACGCAGGCGTGGAGTACAATAACTGGCTGGAATACGAATGGGATACGGTATTGGAGTTCTGTTTAATGATACTGGATTGGGAACGGTTCAGCGGGCAGGATGTTAGTGCTTATATGCCGCTTATAGAAAGCTGTCTGACGTTCTTTGATGAACATTATCAATATCTGGCTAAACAACGTGGCGAGGCCCCGCTGGATAGCAATGGGCGCCTGGTGTTATATCCCGGCTCCGCCGGAGAGACCTATAAGCTGGCGTATAATTCTGCTACTACTATTGCGGGGTTGTATACGGTTGCCAACCGGCTGCTGGCTTTACCCGCCAGCTATCTTACACCGGAGAAACGTATGCGGCTGCAGGGGTTACTGCAACGCATCCCTCCCCTGCCCTTCCGGCGTATGCATGGTTATATGATGTTATCGCCGGCGCAATCCTGGCAGCGTATTAATAACCAGGAAACACCGCAGTTGTACCCGGTCTTTCCTTATGGTATTTATGGTATTGGTAAACCTGGATTGGATACTGCCCGTAATACCTGGCTGCATGACACGGATGCTATTGCCCGCCGCAGCGCTGTGGGCTGGAAACAGGATAATATCTTTTGCGCACGCTTAGGGTTTGCAAAGGAAGCGGCTTATTATACGTTGGAGAAATTGAAGAATGGCCCTAACCGTTTCCCGGCATTCTGGGGGCCGGGATTTGACTGGACGCCGGATCTTAACCAGGGAGGATCTGGGATGATAGGGCTGCAGGAGATGCTGATGCAGACGGATGGGAAGAAAATTTATTTGTTTCCTGCATGGCCGATGGCCTGGGATGTACGGTTTAAGTTGCATGCGCCTTATGGGACAACGGTGAGTGGCAGGTTGAAAGGTGGGAAGTTGGTGGAATTCGAAGTGGAACCGGTGGAGAGGAAAGGGGATGTGGTGGTGATGGGGAGGGGGTGATTAGTGGGGGTGAGATAAATTGTCTACGCAGTGCGTAGACAATTTGAAGAGAGAAAACACCTCTGTATAGTGCAATGTAGTGCAGTAATTCAATTATGATTCCGCGAAAGTTTTTGGAGCCGAACAGTTACCATTGAGCTATTTCCTTTCGCAATTGCTCATTTGTCATATAGTTTCCCTTTAATATTTCCGCCTCGCCTTCTTCCAACTCCCGGTTGTATTCTTGCAGGGCTTTGGGCCGATCTATTAGTTTCAAGGTACATAACAGGCATTCCTTTTTGGAAGCATTGTCAATCCCATTATGATCAATAGGAATATCCATAACCTGATTTTGTGCAAGATTACAATTATTAAATGATTCCCAGCAGGCATACTGGCTTCTGCAAAGAGGTATTTATCAGATGGCATGTTACAAGAGGAAAAGCTGGTAAGACTGGAAGCAAAAGAAGGATACAATGCATTGAATATGAATTTTTTAATTAGAAAATAACTGGTTTTGCAATTGTCTCCGCCGTGCGGAGACAATTCGTATAGAATTAAAAAAATGCGAATAATTAGTTGATTCCGTGAAAGTTGGCAAGTAAAAGTCCACCTCTTATTCAATATTATTTATCATGTAACTACTTGTTTTAAAGTTCTTGTAAACTGGCTAATCAATTCAAAATCATTTTGGCAGTCTACACGTATGTATGTAGTTACAAATGCCTTAAACGCCAATTATGAGAAATAAGAGAATTGTATTAGCCAAAAATGAATTAAGAAATTTACTCAAAGAAATTGCCACGCTCATTAACCAAAGTAAACAACAAGTAGCGCTCGCCATAAATAGTGAGATCACTATGCTTTATTGGAATATAGGAAAGGCCCTAAATAGCAATATCCTTAGGCATGAAAGGGCTGAATATGGTGAACAAGTAGTAACACAGCTAGCGTTAAAGTTAACTGAGCAATTTGGTAAAGGCTGGTCTAAGCAGCAACTTTGGAATTGTCTCCGCAGTGCGGAGAGAATTCAGGATAAAGAGAAAATCTACGCATTGAGTAGAGAATTGAGTTGGACACATATAAAAATATTGATTTTCATTAATGAAGATATAAAAAGAGATTTTTATACCCAGCTTTGCCAAAGAGAGAAATGGAGTACGCGCATATTGCAGGAACGGATAGATAGCATGTTATTTGAACGTACCTCTTTGTCCAAAAGACCAGCGACACTGATTAAAAAAGAGCTAGCACTACTGAAATCTGAAGGAACAATGAGCCCGGATCTCGTTTTTCGTGATCCGTACGTATTAGATTTCCTTAATTTACGAGATACCTATAGTGAACAAGATATAGAATCTGCCATTCTAAAAGAGTTACAACAATTTATTATAGAGTTAGGTACTGATTTCGCCTTTTTGGCCCGACAATAAAGAATCCAGATAGACGGAGAGGATCATCGAATTGACTTATTATTCTACCATCGTGGGTTAAGGCGTTTAGTGGCCATTGATCTGAAGTTGGGTAAATTCAAAGCTGCATATAAAGGGCAAATGGAGCTATACTTAAAATGGCTTGATAAATATGAAAAGAAAGATGGGGAAGACACTCCAATTGGGCTAATCCTATGTGCGGAAAAGCAGCACGAGCAAATTGAATTGTTGGAATTAGACAAAGGTCATATCCGCGTTGCTGAATACATGACACAACTACCTTCCAAAGCTTTATTAACAAAGAAACTGCAAAGGGCAATGGCAGTGACAAAAAACAAATAGTTTCATTTAAATAGATTCTGAATCATTATAATCCCTTCAAAAGACCCTTATGGTGAGAAACGCTAATCTATATAAAAAATATATTATACGAATTGTCTCCGCAGTGCGGAGACAATTCGTATAATAAAAAACATGTACCTGATAAAATAAAGTACTCCGATCTATCACTCCGCCACCACCCTTACCTCCGCTCCTTTCAACCCATCTGCAGCCGCCTTTAACACAATATTCCCCTTCTCCCCTGTAGACTTTACAATCACCAGGCACCTGCCCTGCCAGGCTTTACGCCGGGGCAGCTGACAGCTTTCTGTACTGATGGGATTTGCATTGCCCACGCCGGCAATTACCCCGGGGCCTTCTACAGTGAAGCGTACCGCATTCTCTGCTCTGGTATCGCGCACACCGTTTTTATCCTGCAGTTCTACGGTAATGTAGCTGAGGTCCTGGCCTTTGGCGTGGATAGTGGTGCGGTCTGCGGATAGCTGCAGCTGTGCAGGCGCATCTGCTGTGCGGAGCGCAGCATTGCTTACTTCTTTACCCTGGCTATAGCCTACGGCCTTTAAGGTTCCGGGTTGGTAGGGAACCTGCCAGTGAGCGGTAAATTTATTGGACCGGTTGGTTGTTTTTTTACCCAGGGACTTTCCGTTGAGGAAAAGCGCTACCTCATCACAGGAGGAATATACTTCCACTTCCAAGGGTTGCTGTTCGTGGCCTTTCCAGTTCCAGTCTGCTACAACATCATGCCATTCCCAATGGCTCCAGTCTACTTTTTTAGGGTTGATGGGGAAAGAGGGCTGGGGTGGTTTTACGAAAACGGATACCTGGTTGGGCTTCCATAGTACATCGCGATAGTATGATTGCGGGCGCTTCCATCCGCAGATATCGATATCGCCACAGTAGGCCAGGTTCCAGGGATAGAAAGTCTGATCCTGCCAGTATCCCAGCCAACCGATGCTGGCCTCTCCTATATAGTCAAAGGCGGTCCATACAAAATCGCCTATTACCCAGGGATGGTCTGTAACGCCCATCCAGTAGTCAAATGCTTCGAGGGGTAAGGATTCTGTGGCGAACATTACCCGTGATGGCAAGCGCAGATGATCGGTATCGTATCTATCGCGGGCGTAGTTATAGCCGGCAATATCGAGGGTGGCCAGGAATGGGTCTTTATCCGGGGTTACGCCATTTACGCCGCAGGTAATAAAGCGCGTGGTATCCAGCGTGCGGATATAGTCGCTGAGCATTTTGGCTACTTTTACCACTTCCGGTTTTTCGCGGTTGGGTATTTCGTTGCCAGTGCTCCACATGATGATGGAAGGGTGGTTCCGATCGCGGTATAGCATACTTTCCAGATCGCGCTGCCACCATTCGTTGAAGTACAGGTGGTAGTCGTCCGGGTTTTTGCCTTGTGTCCAGATATCAAAGGCTTCGTCTATCACGAGCATACCCAGGCGGTCACAGGCATCCAGGAAAGCGGGTGAGGGCGGGTTGTGCGCGCAGCGTATGGCGTTATAACCGCTGGCCTTGAGGAGGGCGACTTTGCGTTCTTCTGCACGGTCATAGGCTTTGGCGCCCAGGGGACCGTTATCATGGTGTACACAACCACCTTTGAGTTTGATGGGCTGGCCGTTTAAACGGAAGCCATTTACGGCATCGGCGGTGATGCTGCGGATGCCAAAGGTGGTTTGTACGCGGTCTGTTAGCTGCGCATTGCGATATACTTCTGTAACGGCGGTGTATAAGACCGGCGTTTCTGTAGACCACAATTGCGGACGGGCAATGGTGAGATCCTGGTCATAGGGGCTGTCTGCTTTACCAGCCAGTTGTTGCGTGGCATTCACTACGCCCACTTCCTTACCGGCAGCGTTTATTATGTGTGTGGTGATCCTGAGAGGAGCTGCATCAGCCGCCTCGTTCACGATCTTTGTATTTATGTGTACGGTAGCCGACTGGGGGCTTACCTGCGGTGTGGTGATGTATGTGCCCCAGGGCGCTACGTGTACCGGATCTATAGTGGTGAGCCATACATGGCGGTAAATGCCGGAGCCGGCGTACCAGCGGCTGTTCTCCCCATCGTTCTTGATCTTTACGGCCAGTACGTTTTCTGCGCCAAACTTTACCCTGGGAGTAATATCGTACCAGAAAGATGTATAACCATAAGGATGTTTACCCAGGCGTTTGCCATTCAGATATACCTCCGCGTTCATATATACCCCATCAAACTGCAGCTGGATCTTTTTGCCTTGCTGTGCGGCAGGGATAGTAAAGGTTTTCCGGTACCAGCCGGTACCGCCGGTCGTAAAGCCGCCGCTTACCTGGCTTACGGCGTCCGGACTAAAGGGCGAGTTTGTGCCGGGCAGGTCTTCTATACTCCAGTCATGCGGCAGGTCGATCATCCGCCATTTGCTGTCATCAAACTCCGGCTTATCAGCGCCCTGCGCGCCGCCGCGGTGAAAACGCCAGCCGGCGTCAAAGAGTTGGGTGCGGCCAGTATCCTGGGCCTGTGCAGTGGTTGCTAACAGTAATAATATAGTGCTTAGTAATTTCATTGCGCTACGGTTCATTTCGTTTTTTCTTCTTTACCAAAGCGAAGGGCGCTTTTTCCTTTATCAACAGAAGTGGCCACGGCAATACCGCGCTGATCTGCCTTATTTACGGCGCAATAGAAATGGTATACTATGCCTTTGTAGTATACTACGCTGGATTTGTGTGCGAACATGCCGTCGAATGGCTCTGATGATTTGATAAGATCATCGCCGGTCCAGTCTGTCCAGTGTAGCAGGTCGTAAGAGCAGGCAAAGCGGTTAAAGGCGCCGCCTTTGTCTTTCCAGAAAGCGCCAAAATAGAACATTACCCATACGTCGTTAATGCGCTGGATCCAGGGATCGCCGGTGATGCCCGCGTGATGATTGAGTACCGGCTCTTTACCAAAACGTTGCCAGTGTAGCATATCGTCCGATACTGCCATGCCTATACGTTCCTTACCCCGCTTGGGGTTGATGCTATCGCCTTTGGCGTTGTAGTACATTATGAACTGGTGACCGGTTGCTTTGGAGCGGTCCCAAAGCACGGTGCTTTTATACTGCACATTGTTCTCCCACCAGCCGGCTTCTTTGTCAGAGGACATGAGTACCGGTTGTGGCAGCCGTTGTAATTCGTGCGGTTTTGTGGGGTCTTTGGTAGTATATGCCATGCCAATGGATAGTAAACCCTTTTCGTAACCACGGGTGTTGCCGCCTATGTACGACATCCAATATTTGCCATCATAGCGCTGCCATTCATAACTGCCACCCCATTCAGGTTCCTGTAAGGCGATGTAGCCTGCTTTCTGGTTATTATCCCAATCCGTAGTATCGGAGAATGACATTAGTTTACCCAGCGTTTCCCAATGCAGCAGGTCTTTGCTACCGGAGATCCAGGTCTCATATCCCCTGCCATCAAATTGGATATAAGTCATGTACCAATGGCCGTTCTTACGGAATACGCTGGGACAATCCAGTTTCTTGTTCTCTGTTTCCGGCGTTAATACCAGCCCGTATTTGTAAGGCGTTTTTACCTGGTCGTAAATGCGCTGCATCACATCCACAGGCACTTCCTGTTTGGTTTGCGCGCTGGCGGTGGCCAGCACTAAAAGGAAAATATAAGTGAATGCGATCCTCATCGTATACTTATTCTGTAGTTTTTAAAATATTAACCGGCCCCAGTAAACCTGCTTCCAATAGGGGTTTCCCTTCCAGGAGGCGGTAAGGCGCGGTGGTATGGGTGATCTGTTGCGCCGCCGGCAAGGTATGATCGCCTGTGAGGCGGTTAGCCCAGGTATTGGTTACTTCTATGCGCAGGGTATTCTTACCGCGGCGTATAGCGGTTGAGATATCCACACGGTAGGGCGCGGTCCATGCTACGCCGCAGGGCATACCGTTCAGGCTCACTTCCGCAATATTAGCCACTTTACCAAGATCCAGCCAGATGCGGCCGCCGGCTGCCGGTTGCCAGTCAAATGTTTGTGTATATACCACAGTGCCGGAGTAGTAGCGGATGGCGGCGTCTGTGTTTTTACTCCAGTCTTCCAGCTGGGTGAATGTAATGTGCTTGGCAGGGCCGCCTACCTTTGGATTGAATGCTGCCTGCCAGCTACCGGACAGTGTTTGCAGCGTTTGTGGCGTGGACCAGTTCTTACCGGTATGTTGCGCCTGCGCTTTTGCAGGCTTACGGAAGATGATAAACCAGGAACCGGAAGGATCAAATTTTAACGGTAGCTGAGTTACGCCATCTTTGCGCTCCCAATCTTTTGCATCTTTTATATCACCGGTTACCGGGTTCCATAACTCCGGGACCTTACCGTTTACGCGGAAGCTGCATGTAAGGATACGGGTACTATCCCATTGGCTGGAGACGAAATAGATATCTGCTTCCGGTGTACGGCGATGGGTATATAAAATACCGGTATCGCGCTGTTGGTGCAGGGTATCCCAGGCGGCAAAATCAGGCTGCAGTTTCCAGTTGTTCCAGTTACCGGGTCTTAATGTTTTTATGATGTTATGCAGGGTATCCTCACTTGCCGGGAAGTGTGAAAGGCCTGGCGTATGGTCTGGCTGGTCTGCCATGAGTATGTTGGCGCCTGCGGCTGCCAGTTCACGTAAACGGGTTGCTACTTCAGATGACATCATTCCGCCATCCGGTGATAAGGCGTGTGCGCCTGGTATCAATAAGGCCTGGTAGCTGGCGCCGCCCGGTAACTCTATGCGGCCGTTATGCACTTTAGCCAGGGATAATGCATCCGGGTTAAAGGAGTCATAATTGATGAATTGCAACCCGGGATATTTAGCCAATATCCGTTCTGGTAGCACCGCGCGGCGCGGAATCTCTTCTCCGGTAAATACGGCCAGGTCTATTACGGGGCGGCCCTGTTGTAAGAGCGCCTGGCAGCGTTGTGCGTAGGAGACCCAGGCACGGCCGGGTTTCCACCAGGTCTGATCCCGTTGAAAGTAAAGTCCTATGCCGTCCAGGGTCATGCCAGGCTGACGGTCCATCCAGGGATTGTGGGCGAATACATGGTAGACCAGGCGGTTAATGCCGGCTGCATAGTTCTTATCCTGCAGGGCTTTTAACATGCCGGGATATTCATCCCAGGCTAAACGTAATTCCGTGAAGGCTTCTGCCTGTATGATAGGTTTCCCGTAGATATGCGCGCCGGAAATAGCGTCTGCCATATCGTTGGGTTTGTCATGGGTGGGAGAACGTAACCAGAACTCACCCATGGGGATGTCTACGGCACGGAAATGCGCCATGCCATCACTGGTCATGGTGGGCGCCACGTTCTCTGCGCTAAAGCTGCAGCCTTTTTCGCGGGCCAGTTTACCCATAGTGCCGTAGAAGTTATCTACCACCAGCTCTGCGATGGTCTGACGGATATCGTGTAAGAAACGTTCGGAAATAGCGGCGCTTTGCACCGGTATGCCAGCCATGGCCGGCAGATAAGTAAACAGATCGTATCCACGGCGGCGGCGGAACTCCTCCCGGAATACCGGCGACCAGTTCTGGCTGCCGCATTCCCAACTATCTATATGAAACACTTTCAGCACGCGCTCTGCCAGTGAAGGGCCTACCTGGCGATAGATCTCGCCAAACCATTGATCAAACTGCAGGCGGATAGCCGCAGGGTTGAACTTGTCGCACTCCAGGCCTATACCGCCGCCACCGGTAGCATTGGTGTGCCCGGTAGAAGTATGGCCTATCCGGAGGATGGTCCAGCGGCCGGGCGGCACCTGCCAATGCAGGCGGCCCTGTTTATCTGCTGAAGCGGTGAGATCAATGATCTTATCTAACGGCACACAGAGTGAATCCGGTAATTGCGTGGTCGTAGTAGGACGGCTCACGCGCCAGATCTCTCCTATTTTACCTTCGTATTGATTTAATCTTGGCTCGGCAGATAAGGTGATGCCGCATACTTTGAGCGTAGCTTTCCATTTAGCGGCGTCCAGGTCTTCTGCGCCGGCTTCTGAACCGGTGGTATCATAAGCGAAACGGAAAAAGCGTGCGGTGGTAGGCGTTATTACATGCGTTACGCCGGTATCATTATCCTGCCATCCGTGGCGAGGCGGCTCCAGGCGGCCCACAGTACGGAATGTATGGCCATCATCACTGGCCGTTACGATCAGGCGCTGGGCCTGGTAATTGGGGCCATTGGAGCGGATGTGGATATTGCGGCAGGTGAATGGCTGTTCAAAAGCATACTGGATCCAGCAGGCGGTATCGCTACGGAAATTCTCCCTGTTATTGGGGTCTGCCAGGAAACGGGCATCCCGGCCCGGTAAACTGGTGCTTATTGTTGGCACGGGCGTAACGCCCGCGCCGGGTAAAGCCGGATAAGCCAGTACGGCAATATCTTCATAATAGTTTTTGTAAGCCTGCGGTTGTGGCAAAGTTTCATCAAACAGGCGGTTGCCGGTCACCTGCGTTTCCGACCACACTATTTTTTGCATGGATAGCGCTGGGGTGATCCAGGGGCCACCTGCCAGGGCAAAACCATCGCAATCGTGCATGGCCAGGTGCAGGCCCAGGCGGTCTGCTTCCTGCATAGCATGGCGCACCATGGCCCACCATTCCGGCGTAAGCTGCACTACGGGCGGCTGCATGAGCGGCGGGTTAGCGGGGCCTTTAATGGGCATCAGGTAAGCGCCGCCAATACCGGCCGCCTTCATGGCTTCCAGGTCTGCGGTGATGCCTGCGCGGGATACGCTGGCCTGCATCCAGTACCAGAATACCCAGGGTTTGGCCGCAGGCGGCGGACGGCGGAAAGCCTGTTCCAGCCTGGGCGTTTGTGCGGACAACGAGCCGGTTAACAATAACAGGCAAAGGCCTGCAAATAATAATTTACGGAGGTGTTTTGTTACATTCAAATCTATCATTATGCCTGTTGAAAAACCGATTTCAGATATTTGGCGTTAGCGCCAAAGTTCCATTTCACATTACGCGGGTCTTTTGCATCGCGGGAGCGCTCTATGACGAGCCAGCCGCTCCAACCCATTTTATCGAGGGTGTGTTTTACCTTGGGCAGGTGGATGCGGGTGTTATCCTGCAGCCATACGCCATCTTTATCTGTGCAGTGGATCTGGGCAATACGGTGTTTGCCTAAGATACGCAACTCCTTCTGGAGGTCGCGGCCTCCTTCCAGTGCATTGGCAAAGTTGAAATAGCTTTGGATATTGGCAGAACCGATATCATCCAGCAGCTTCACCTCTCCTTTTGCATCCAGGGCCGTTTCAATACCGATGATCACATTGGCTTTCTCTGCCTGTTTGGCTACTTCCTGTAACCGTTTTACAATCACCGGGCGTAACTCCGGATGCTGCACCAGATCACCCTGGATACCCAGGGGCAGGAAAGCTACTTTTACCTGCAGCTGTTGCATAAGGTCTATACAATCCTGCACCATACGGTCTACACCCGGGCGCTCCGCAAAGGACTGCGCGTAAAAACCGGACATGGCCACGGAGGCGAACTCTATGTTGAGGCGTTTGGCTTCGTCAATGAATTTTTGGCGTAATGCGGCATCGGTGAGTTTGTTGTCAAAGGTCTCGCGGGTACCTAAACCGCCCATATCCAGCTCAACACCATCCGCGCCAATATCTTTGGTTAGTTGTAAAGCGCCCAGTTTCTGGCGTTTTAAGATCATCCAGTCACAAACGGCTATCTTGTAACGTTGCTGTGCTTGCGGCGCAGCTGCCCAGGATATTTGCCTGTCCAGTAAACCGGCGGTCAATGCCAGGGAAGTATTGAATAAAAATTTACGACGATCCATAACAATGTTTTTGTACGAACTACAGCTTTGTTGTCCGTGAATTATTCATTGGGCCATTGGCCGTTTTTGATCTCTTTTACCTGCAGCTGCTTCGGGTCTACTTTTACATATTTGATACGTTCCCTTCTCCAGGTGTATACGATATGTATAAAACCATCCCGCCCATAGATCACGGAAGGATAAGAGTACTGACTGATGGGAGAATCTTCCAGGATCAGCGCCGCATTCCATGTTTTGCCGTCTTTAGAAACAGATACATTCAAAGGTGTGCGGGGGCCCTTAGCTTTTCCATCCGGCGGCAGCACGTGGTTATATACCAACAGCTGACGGCCATCCGGCAGGGTCACTGCGTCTGTTCCGGAGTTATTGTTGGGCAGGTTAGTAGGCGCCATGGGCGACCAGGTACGGCCGTTATCTGTAGACCATGATTCCAGAATAGCGCGCTCCTTGCTTCTGCACAGGATCTGCATCCTGCCGCCGGGGTAAAACAGTACGCTGGGTTGTATGGCATTAAAGGTTTTACCATCATTGATGGGGCCTATCTTTTCCCAGGTGTTGCCCTGGTCTTTGGTCAGCTCAAAATGTACTTTCCAGCCATTGCTCTCTGTGCTGGAGGGGCATAGTAATGTACCATCCTTCAGCAGCACCGGTTTGTTCTTTACGGGGCCCAGATAACCTTCCGGTAAAGCTTTGGGCGCAGACCAGGTAATACCGCCGTCTTTAGAGGTTTTCATCCAGCCTTTCCATAATGCTACCTTAGCGCCTACTTTATAAAACAGGAGCAGGTCGCCGCCGGGTACCTGGTATAATACCGGGTTATAGCAGGCTACGCGCACGCTATCATTCAGTTTACCGTTGGCTACTTCTGCAGGGGCTGTCCATTTGTCGCTGTTGTTGGCTTTACGGCTTACCCATATGCACACATCCGGCGCGCCTTCTTTAGCGCCGCCAAACCAGGCGGCTACTAATCCCTGTTTGGTTTCTGCAATGGTGGAAGCGTGACAGGAAGGGAAAGGCGCCTGTTCAAATATGAACTCGTCTGTGATTATGCCGTGTTTCCAGGGCCTTGTTTCCGTTTGTTGCGCCTCTCCGCTGAAGGCAGTCAGTAATAATAGAGCTGCGCTAAAAATACGTTTATACATAGTTGTTGTTTACAAGTAAGTATCCCACACCTTTACAGGTGCAGGATACTGGGTTCTATTTTTCATTCAAAACACTCTCAAATACGTAGTCGCCGGAGCCGGCTTCGAATACGGCCCTGTCACCTTCCATACGCAGCCATTTAATGCCCGTAGCGGTACTGGCGGCTTTGCCACTTTCTTTTACCTGGGCAGCGTTGGCTGCAGGGATGTATACCAATGCGGTGGTATTAGCCGGAATGTGTACCTGCCAGGTAAAATGACCGGCCTCTTTTTTCCAGCTGCTGCTTACATCACCATAGTTAGTATGGTAGGTAGCTTTGGCGGATTGTAAGCCTGTAGGTAATACAGGTTTCATTAGCACCTGTTGAAAGCCGGGATGGCCGGGCGCGGAGCGGATACCGGCAAGATCCTCGTAATACCAGACAAGCAGATCGCCCAGGAGCATAATGTGGTTATGGGAGTTCATGCTGGGGTTGGCGGTATCGCCGTTCCAAAGTTCCCAGATGGTGGTAGCGCCACGTGCTACCATGTAGCCCCAGCTGGGATAGTCCCGGTTGGATGCCATCTGGTAGGCGATATCCTGTTGTCCGCGGCGGCTCAGGCCGCGCATGAGCCATTGGGTACCTATTACGCCGGTGCTGATATGCCCGTGGTATTCCTGTTCTATCTTTTGTACGATGTTGTGGAATACCGCATCGCGTTTAGCAGCGGGTGTGATGTCAAAGTATAGGGGTAACAGGTTGGCCGTAACAGTATTGTTGCTGTATTGTGCGGTGGTACTGTTGAAATATTTTTTGTTGAATGCGTCGCTGATCTTTTCCTGTAACGCGGCAAATTCTTTGGCATCCTGTGGTTGATGCAGGATACCGGCAAAACGTTCCATCAGCGAAAGCAAGCGGTAGTAGTAGGCAGTGGCCAGGAGCGCGCCCTCTGTAGTACGGGTAGAGTCCCGGGAGTGGATGAGCTGTAAGGACTCCGGCGGCACGCACCAGTCACCGTATTTATCTTTGGTAACGATGTAGTCTTTCATGTACTTGCCGCGCATGTAGGCCAGCCATCGTTTCATGCTGTTGTAATGTTTGGCGATGGACACCTCGTCATCAAACTGCTCGTAGAGCATATTGGCCACGAGGATGTAAGTGCCGGGCCAGGTAACGTTATCGCTGTAGTAGTTCCAGTAGGCAGGGGCTACATCCGGGATGGCGCCGGCTTCTGTTTGCGATTCCTCAATATCATCGAGCCATTTGGCATATAATTTAGCATTGTCAAACAGGAAGCTTTCTCCATAAGCGCCGGTGGCGCGGTCGCCCAGCCAGGGCATGCGCTCGTTACGCTGGGGGCAATCCAATGGCATGCCTTTGTAATTGCCGCGTATGCCCCAGTAAGCGTTCTTAAATATTTGATTGAGGGTAGTATCTGAAGAGGTAAAAGTACCGGTGGTATTGATGCCATCATAGACTACCTGTCCTTCAAAATCATTCAGGGAAGGTGCTTGCGGGTAACCGGTGATCTCGACATAACGGAAGCCATGGTATACAAAAACGGGATGCCATGTTTCTATACCATCGCCTTTCAGGGTGTATACATCTGTTACTTTAGCATCGCGCAGGTTGGCTACATAAAGGGAGCCATCCGGCTGCAAGGTTTCTGCAAAACGCAGCGTTACCTGGTCGCCCCGTTTCCCTTTTACTTTCAGTTGCAGCCAGCCTACCATGTTCTGGCCCATATCCAGGATCTGTACACCGGGTTTAAGGCTGTGGATGCCGACGGGGCGGATGGTTTCCATTACCCGCATACGCTCATTCATCTGGGCCTTTATTTGTCCTCCGGGGGCTTCTACCAGTTGTGGCTGCAGCCATTGGCTATCATCAAACTTTGTGGTGCTCCATCCCGGCATTTCTTTGGTGGCATCATATTCCTCGCCATCGTATTCGTTGTTGGTACGGATGGGGCCATCGGCGGTAAACTTCCAGCTATTGTCTGTAACAATGGTCTGGCGGGTACCATCTGTATACTCTACTTCCAGTTGCAGTAATACTTTGGGATAACCGAACGTGCGGATCTTATAAGGTTTGTATGCCTGCCGCATGGTAAAGAAACGGCCATTGCCCAATACGGTACCAATGGCATTGTTACCTTGCTGTAGGGCGGTTGTTACGTCAAATGTATTGTATAGAACGGACCTCCGGTAGTCTGTAGGCGCGGGCGCCAGTACCTGGTCGCCTATACGCTGTCCGTTCAGGTACAATTCGTACCAGCCCAGACCGGAGACGTAAGCAGTGGCTTTTTTAATGGATGCTTTAACCGCAAATGTTTTGCGGAAGTAGCGGGCGGAGAGGCGGGAGAATTTAGTTTCCGCACTATCCCAGGGAAAGCCGCGATCCATGCCTATCCATTTTGCCTGCCAGTCCTGTGAGGTGAGCAGGCCCATACTCCATTGTGCAGGGGCGCTCCAATCACTAGCGCCCTGGGTGGTCCAGGTCCTTAGTTTCCAGTAACAGGCCGCACGGCTTTGCAGGGGCTTACCTGCATAGGCTACATGTACGGAGCGGTTACTGTTTATCTTACCGGAGCTCCACAGATCGCCTTCATTGGCGGCCAGTTTTTGCGGCGTGGAGGCTACCAGTACCTCGTAAGCAGTTTGCCGGATGTTCCGCTGTGCGCCGGTTACTTCCCAACTAAGACGGGGCGTTGTTACGTCAATGCCAACCGGGTTGGTTAACATTTCACAACGCAGGTGCTGCAGCTGTATGTTTTGAGCAGACAGCAGGGTGACCTGGCACAACAAGGTTATTATGAGGAGGAGACTGCGCATTAATGTGCTTCCGTTTTCAGGGATTTGATGAAATAGGCCGCTTCTTCGTCCGGTTCACCGGCATTAGGACGGTCAAAGTCCTGTGCAGCCGGCGTATCCGCATGCGGTTCATGCCTTGGCTCGCCGGTGCGGAAAGTAACACGCGACACGCTTTGCACCGGATCAAAGGTGAGCTGGTTTAACGCATGTTTGCCATTGATCTCTACCGAGTAGAAGCGGGTGTAAGTATTAACAGTGATGCGGATGTTATAGGCGGTGTTGGCCCCGTACTTCATGATGTTCTTGAACTTAGCCCCGGATTTGGCCCGCAGCGTGCCGTCTGGTTCAAACATGAGGCGTACACAGGGGCTGCCTTTGGTGTCCTGTAATTCCACCTGCAGCAGGCCTTTGTTATTCTGTGCGGGCGTAACGCTGAATTCTACCGTAGCACGCTGTGTTTCCGGGAACAGGCGCTCTGCTTTGGCGTAATCATAACGGTCCCAGTCGCGCAGGGCGAGCACCTGGCCGTCGGCAGACTTCTCCATTTTAACCGGGGCCCATAAGGGGCTGTAGATGTTCCAGTGTTTGAGCGCGGTATCCGGCGACATCTGTTTGAATACATCGTTTACCTGCTCTGTGGCTTTATCTTTTACCGGTACGGGAATACGGGCTACCCAAATATCTTCTTTATTTACGCTGTAGCTTACCCACATATCGCCGCCGGGAGGTGTGCCGTCGCCTTCTGCAATGCCACGTACATATTGGGGGCCGTAGTCCTTAAAGAAGCCTTTATAACGCAGGGGGGATATTTCGCCATGGACCAACAGCATGTTTGTATATTCCAGGCCGTTCTGGCTTACGGAAATAGCCAGGGGCCAGCGATATTCTGAAGGATTGTATACGGTGGCATAGCGGCCATCAGAGGTACGCTGTCCCCAGATCTTGGCATTGGCGTTCACAAACCCGGGCGCACGTACGGCAGATTCCGGCCAGCTTTTGCCTTCATCCTTGCTGATGGCCGTGAGCGCATTCTTCCAGAGGCCCACTACCCTGCCATCCGGCAGATGGTAGTAACTAAGTGCTTTATATTGTTTCTGGAGCGTGATGAGCGGGTCCTTTGGATCAGACTCCTCTACCCATTGCTGCGTGATAAGCTTGTTAGCCAGCAGCTCGTTACAGGCTTCTACGAAACCTTTATCCTTGCTGCTGGTATAATAGGGGTAGGAAGTATTCTTCTCATTCCATTTAGGGTTATAATGAATGAAGTAGATGGGGCCATAGCTGCCATCTGCCATGATCTCGCGCACTACGCGGCCAATACCTTTACCGTCATTGGGACGATCATCATCATCCAGGCAGATACCATAAAAAGCCAGGGCCAGCAGGCGATGTTTTTTAGAAGTGTAAAAGCCCATACGCTGGTGCATAACGGCATACAAGTCTTTTGCTACGCCAGGATAACCTTCTTTGGTGGTACCGTCTGGGATCTTATACAACGGGAAGATGATCTCCGGCTTTGACCAGTTGTAACCATCTTTAGACCTGACCAATAATGTTTGACCAGGCGGTACGCTTTCGCTTACTTTATCGCTGAGGTATTCCAGGTAAAATACGTTGTTCCAGTAGGCCAGCATAGGCGCGTGGTTATAGGTATAACCGGTGCCCTCCGCCCTATCCGGGTGCTCGCGGTTAGCGCGCAACACTTCTATATTGTGCACGCCCATGGCGGGCGCCAGCTGTCCATGGTGATAATCTATATTCACGCGCGTACTACCGGTGTAGCGTACCGTATCCTGTGCATTTGCCTTTGTGATAACTAACAGCGCCAGTGGAATTATATATCTGCAGTTGCGGATCATCATACGTAATAACTTTTATTGGTGTGCGGGTTGCTGTAACGCATCCAGCACATCTTCCTTTACTTTAAAAATAGTGCCATGTTTATGGCCGGCAGGTACAGACACATCATCCGTAATATTGGTGAAGGTCTTAAAGTCCGTTGTTTTTACTGCGCCATATAGTTTTTCGCGGTAGGCGTCAAAATAGATCAGCCAGTCGTTGCCTGTTTTTACAACAGTGGGGCCTTCCGTAAAGTTAGGCGTAAAGGCCTTTGATACGTCCGTAAAAGGACCGGTAGCATTGGCGCCAAAAGCTACTTTGATATCCCTTTCCGGGCGGGTATTATCTTTTAACACCAGTACATACTTACCGGCGGACTGCTGTACGATCACTGCGTCTATCACACTAAAACCTGGATCGAGGAACAGTTTGGCCGGGGAAAAAGTATTAAAGTCTTTAGTAGTGGTGTAATACATGCGGTGGTTGTTATCCTCATCCTCCTGTCCTTTAGGGAAACGGTGCGGAATGGTGGACGCCCAGATGATCACGTATTGTTGTGTGGCTTTATCGTAGAACAATTCCGGCGCCCATACGTTCACGGTGGTGGGCTCATGTTCCATTACATTGATGGCCTTTTGTGCAGACCAGTGCACCAGGTCTTTAGAGCTGGCGTAGCCAAACCCTTTATCGCCTTTCCAGCCGCTGGTCCATACCAGGTGAAAGGTACCATCTGGCCCCTGTACCATGGAAGGATCGCGCATGAGGCGCTTCTCTCCTACCTCAGGCTGCAGGACGGAGCGGCCCAGGTCCAGCCAATGATAAGCATCGTAGCTATACAGCAGGTGCAAACCATCTGTTGCCGGCTCACGGAAAGAGGTGAAGAGGTATACTTCTTTGCCGGGTTGGTACGTATCCAGGATCAGTACCCAGTCGTTACCATCCTGCTGTGTGCCGGGCGGGTCAAAGTTGGCAACGCCTTTGTTAGCGTATTTGCCGATGAGCGTTACCTGGCCATTACGCGGATCGTACCAGGATGCTTTAACGGTATCACCGGCTATCCTGCCCATGTTCAAGGATATGTTACGCCCGTTGTATGTATAGATGAAGGCATACTCTTTACCGCGGGTAGCCATCAACCGGTTGTATTTATTGCCTTGCTGCCCGGCGATCAATGTCTGATCCGGCACGCGGTCAAAATATGGGCGTGACAGCAACAGGTTTTTCAGGTGCATCATCTGCCCCGCGCCAGGATCGTTGATGGCATTAAACCATAGCTCCCTTACGCCGTAAGCGCCGCTCTGATCTTCTGGCTTGTGCATCTGCATTACTGCATTGTGGCCGTAGGTATAACCAGCGGCTCCGGCGAAAACGGACCAATAGCCGTAACGCCTTACATCGCTATCCGTCCAACGAGGTTGCAGGCTATCATGCAACCCATGGGGAATGCCTTCGTAAGAAGGCTCACCATCGAGCGTAGGCTTTGCGGGCTTTAACTTATAGTCTGCCGTTACATATTTCCAGTTATCTTCTCCATAGTGCAGATCACCGGCGCTGGTATCCTGCGCGTAGGTGCGGTGGCCGGACTGCATCATGTTAAACTGCAGCCAGGATGCCTGGTGAAACCACCTGGAAGACTGGGTACGGCCTCTTGGGTGAAAGGTGACCAGGTGGCCGGGATCCTGCTGACGCAGGGTGGTACCGATCATGTTCCATACGGCCAGGCCCTGGTTGCCCGGAATATCGCCGCCGTTCATCCAGATGATGTTGGGCCTATCCTTAAATCTTGCGGCCAGCCAGGTAGCATATGTTTTTGCCTGCTGTACCGTTACCTTACCGGCTTTTACATTGGAGCCCCATACGGGCACCAGCGCCATATAGATGCCTTTCTCCGCGGCTTTATTAACGATATAATCCACATGATCCCAGTAGTCATACTGGGCGGTATCGTCCGGCGAGTTGCCCGGCGTAACCCGCGGGGTAGCTACATTCTTATTTACGAGGGCCGCATCGCCATAGGCATTTATCTCGCCATTGCTATGCACGACCATTACCTGTATTACATTAAATCCTTTCTGGTGACGGTCTTCCAGGTATTTATCCGCTTCTTCGCGGGTAAGCTTGTTAAACAGCAGCCAGCCGGTATCGCCCAGCCAGAAGAAGGGCGCGCCATCTGCGGTTGTAAAATACCTGCCGTTGTCAGACACGCACAGTGGCCGCAGCCGTTCTGTTTGCGCCTGTACGGTACAGATCATTGCCAATAATGCTACGAGTAATATGGTTCCAATCTTTTGCATGCCTCCGGTTTAGTTATAAAATTATTTGCTGCTGGCCCAGATCACTACAGGACCTGCCTGCGGGTTTTCCAGGCTGATGGTCTTACCGCCCTGCGCCGTTTCTTCTTTTACCAGGCTACCAGTTTTAGGATCTATCCAATGGATGCTCCAGGCGCCTGTTGCTTTACCAAGGTCCAGCCGTACCTGGCCTGCTGTATTCCTGTATACGATATATCCTTTACCGTTATTACTTAATGCCCAGGCGCCTTGCTGATCACCGGGCAGGGTAACGGTATGCATGGCAGCTGCCGCATCCAGGAAGCCCTTGTCTGCTATCACGGGGATACCAGCCAGGGAGCCGCCGGCCATAAAGGATGCCCAACCATATTCGTCATACGCGCTGCCGGCATAGATCACCGCTTTTTCCGGATACTTTTGCCGGTATTCGCTCACTGCATGGTATACCTGTTCAAAGGTGCTACGCTTGGGCTTTAACAGGCGGGCATGCTGGCGGGGCGCCAGGTTTTGTCCGCCCAGGGGCGCGTACAGACTGCCATCCGGCTGGTAATGCCATTGGCGTATATCTATTACGGATATCAATTTTGAGCGTACAGGATCTGCCAGTATAGCGTCCTGCACATCTTTGGTGGTGCTAAGACCGATGAGCACTTTTTTACCAGTTTGCTTTTCCCATTCCAGGATGGTATCCAGCCAGAACTGTACAAAATGCAGGGGGCCGGTAAACTCCGCACCAATGAACTGGATCACACCGGTATTGCCGGCGAAATTATCCAGGCATTTATGGATATAAGCCTGGTGCAGTTTACGGCGTACCGGGTTGGTAACATCATAGTACTGCTCCGCCATGAAAATGCGTTTATCACCCGCATAGGGCGGCGGTTCCGGGAAGCCGGTATGATTGATATTGTTAGCAGACCGCCAGGGGAAATCCGCATAGTGCGCGCCTGCTTCAATAATGTTATGCTGGAAATAGTTCTGGTGCACCAGTACCAGCCCTTGCTGATCTGCCAGGTCTGCAAACTGTTTGAGGCGCATCCAGTACCAGGAATTGTATTTGGTAAGATCATACTGGCTAAGGCCATCCCAGGCGGAGCCCTGACCGCTGCGGGCAAAAGGCAGCTCATAAAAAGGCGGCCATACTTCGCCATCCATGCGGCGGATACGCTCATGGTCATCGCGACGGCGCTCATACCACAGGCCATAATTATGTTCGAGGGATACGATGTGTTTATCCTTCATCCATTTTCCTACTTCATTTATATCATCCGTTAAACCAGTGCCGGTGCGGCCGGGTACATAACGGGTAATATCCGGTACGGCTTCGTTAATGCCATCCGGTCTTACATCACCACGCCACCAGGGCACTTCGTGATGGCGGCCCGTTAATACCATATTACCACGCACAAGCCAACCGTTAGCAACGTGCATGGCGGGGGCCAGTGCAGGCGCGGTTGGTTTAGCATAACCTATTTCATTAATGGTTTTTATGCCAGTAGCTTTTGTGGGGATAGGATGACGGGTGGCCGCCTGGTCTATCCATTCTGTCAGCTGCAGTAAGGGTTTGGTTGCGGCGGCTATTAAAGCAGCCGCCTGCGCCACGGTAGGGCTGCTGGAGGCTTCTGACTCAACGGGCAGTAACTGCGCCTGGCCTGCCACATCTTTACCTAAACGTTCTGCTAACTGTTGATAGTACAAGCTGCGTGGCTGCACATGTTCATTGGAAGAATCCCAGTAACCATCCCCGGCAAACTGCGCCCATGCGCCAAAGGCCCAGTTGTTGGCAGTTGGGGGGCGGTAACAATCTATACGGGCGGCGCTGCATTGCCATAACATACTGTTGGCCGCGCTCCAGCCGGCGCCCTGGCCATCCTGTTCGCGGTTGCCAAAGCGGATAGCCTGGCCGTCGATACTTACTACGTCAAACAGCACACCGGAAGCCCAGCTATCTATCGTACCGCTAAAGTTATACGGCAGATGCGCTTCGCACTGCACAAAGGCGTTGGGGCCTGCAGCGCAGAAGCCAACGGCAAAATCGTGGTAACCATATTCCGCATAGATACGCTGGAACAGGGTTTGCTGCCCGGTGGTCCAGAAGGAATAACGGCGCTGGCCGCCTATTTCAGATACGGGCGCCAGGGATTTACAATCCTCTACGGTAATGCGGCTGGCGGTTTCCTGCACCATTACGGCAGATCCGGCAAAATGCTCAAAAGTGATACGGCGTATCCAGGCATCACTTACGTTTTCCATGGTAAGGGCCATCCAGCGGTGTGCTTCGTCTTTAGGATTTTTAGCATCGTAAGCAGATACGCAACGCAGGTTCTCTACCCCTACCTGGCTAATACGGCCAGGCCAGTGGTAGGCCGCGAGCGTACCGCCGCCATAGGTGGTATCCAGGGCGGTGGTTAAAGGCGCATCCAATGTAATGGTATTGCCTTCTATTGCGGTGATAGTACGATCCCAATTCACATCGCGCTCACCTGGTTTCCAGGCCAGTGCGGTTATACCGCCACCCAGGTGGTCCATGCCTAAGAGCTGGATCCAGTTCTTAGTACTGGGGCGGTGCACCAATACTTTATCGCCGGTTTTTAAACCCTGTGTAGCGGCGAGGTGTAAGGTGCGGGCATTTACGGGTACATATACATCTGTGATCTTTACCGGCGCTTCCACTACCTGGTCATGCTGCCCGGTTACGCGGATCAGCGTTTGCCGGTCCAGGCCGGCGCCTTCCAGTATAGTGCCATCTGCACCTGTGCCGCTGCCGCGTAATACGACACCGCTGGCGCGGATCAGCAGGCTGCCATTAATTTCATAACGGCCTTTCTGCAATAACACAGCGCCACGGATACCTTGTTTATCCGGCTGTAAGGTGGCCACATAATCCAATGCCGCCTGTACCGGTAAGGTAGCATCACCCTTAACAGGCGGTACTACTATCCTTACCGGTACATCCGGGATAGGTTGTTCACTGGCCATATAACCGCAATAGGAGAAATCTGGTATCCGGTTGCCCTGTGCATCCTGTGTATACACCAGCTTACCCTTTGTGAGGGCTACCGGTGGCGGCGGTGGTAAAGGTTTGGGCGCTTTCTGCGCCCGAACCTCTGTAACAGCACCCAGTGCTATTAAACAATATCCTAGAATCAGTCTCTTATTCATTCGTTGTGCTTTACTTACCTGCTTCTGCCTTTTTTCTTTCTCTCCATTCTTTTTCTGCCTGCTTCATGTCAATGCCATTAGCAGCCAGGTAATTATTGATACGGCCTTTATATTTTCCGAACCATGCGTGTTTCTTGTCTGATGAGCCTGCGTCCATGGCATGCTCGCGCGCTTCTACCAGCCAGGCCATCATCTGTGTTTTCTGCGCTTCTGTAAGGTTGGGCAGTATTTCCGTGTATACGCGGTAAGTCAGGGGCACTACGCCGTAGGTCATACCATCCTTTACCTGATCTACCTGCTGGGTAGTTAGGTTAGCGGAGAGTTTGGCGAGGTAAGCAGCATGCAGTTTAGAAAGTTTGGCATCGTTCTCTGCTTCTATCCCTTTCAACTTAGCTTCCAAAGCGGGTTTATCTTCCTTTAACTGTTCTTTGGCAGCTTTAACAGCCGGGTCGTGCACCATCTGCAGATCATTCAGATCGCGGTATTGTTGCACAATGATATCCCGCACCTTGGTGGATTTAGCGGCGTCTGTAATGCCCAGGGTAGTCACTATTTTATCCGCGCGTTGGGTAATGGCCCGTGTATAGGCGGTGTCTGGCGCGGCGGTTTGCTGTGCAAATGCGGGCGCTGTGAAGAAAAGGATACCGCCCAGGAACAGCGCGTATTTTTTTATCATTGTCATACTCATGGTTTTACAACTTTAAACCGGCCGCGCTGTCATCTTCCTTTTTGATGGAGGAAAACGACAGCGCGATAAGGTCCGGATCACTCTTTATTTTAAATTAACGTTCATTCATCAACCATCATACATCGTATGGTACGAGCGGCTATTTCAGCGGGTCAAAGGTGCCGGCGCCATTGAGACCATCCCAATCCTTAGTTTGTTCCAGGTAGGGAGAGTTGTTCATGATGCTTTGGCTAAAGCCGAAGAAATAATATGCATTATACCATTTAAACTTCCAGTCTGCCGGGTTGGTAGGATCCAGGTCGTTCTTTTCTATGATCTCAAAATAATTGTCATAGAGATAATCCAGGTATGAATTTTCATCCATGCCGGGCGGATAAACAGCGGGCTCTCTTTCTGCGATCAAGGTAGGACCGTTATTATTAGTATGCTGCGCTTTGTACAGCGGATCCTGGTTATTGGCGCCTACATACTTAGTGCCGTCCGTATTTTTAACATAGATGAAGTAACCTGTTCTGCGTGTACCATCCAGGGGTTGTACGCCCAGGCGGGTACAAGTGCCATAATCATTGTTGAACAGCATCCAGCGGCGCAGGTCCCAGTAACGTTTGCTTTCATAGGCCAGCTCTATTTTCCTTTCATTCAGCACAGCAGCAAAAGCCTGGTCACGACCGGTAATGCCGCCTAAGCCAAAGGATCCGTCTGCATTTTCTACCCCTGCCCTTTCACGTATCTGCTTGATGTATTCTATGCCTTCGCCTGTGTTATCATTACCAATGGCGCTTTCTGCCAGGTTCAGGATCACTTCTGCAAAACGCATCTCCATAAAATCAGTACCGCTTACCTGAAAGTCGCCGGTTGTAATACTGGCGCCCGTGTTGGACATTTTACGCACATAGATACCGCTGCCATTAGCACCCCGTTGTTCAGTAGTAGAAGCGGGCGTAGTGGCATCTGCCTTGGCAAACCATTTATAGGTCCAGATCCGGAAATTCCTGTTCTCAGAATAAGGCCAGTGTGCACCGTTATAGGCAAAGGTTTTGTAAAAGCGGGGATCCCTGTTCTTATAGAATTTCTTTGCATCATATGTATATGTGCCCGGTTGGCCAGGCATTTTACCGTCTTTCATTGGGAAGGCATCTACCATTTGTTTGGTGGGGCTAACACCGCCGCCGCCAAATATTTCTTTGGGCCTTGTAGCATTTTCCCATCCGTTCCATTTCTGCAGCTGATCACCTATAACAGTGTTAAAACCGAACACGATCACCGCTTCCGGGTTATTCTTCTCTGTGAGGAACATGTTTTCCCAGGCGGTAGCATTAGCCAGATCACCTGATTTGTATAAGCCAAAGCCGTTTGCGGTGAGCAGGTTTTTAGCAGCCAGGTTAGCATCATATGCTTTTTTCCAGCGGCCGCGGTCATCATTCCGGTTAAACTGCGGGCTGGCATAGGTTAATAATACCCGGCCTTTAAAGGCAGCGGCGCCGCCGGAAGTGATCCTGCCCCAGTCTGCATCCGGCCATCTGCCGGGCAGCATGGCGGTGGCAGAGTCCAGGTCTTTAACGATCTGGTCAAAACAGGCGGATGTAGCACTGCGCGGTACTTCCAGTTTTTGCTCTCCACCAACCGGGTTCAGCACGTGTAATATCAGCGGCACACCACCATAGAGTCTTACCAGGTCAAAATACTGGTAAGCCCTGAAGAAAAACATCTGTCCTTTTAACTTATTACGGGTATACTGTGGTAAGCCATAGTTATCAATAGCGTCAATAAACTGGTTGATCTGCCGGATCCTGCTCCATGTATTGTTACCTACGCTGCCGGTAAGGGCCGTTCCGAAATAGGGCAATGCATGTGCGTTTAAATAGGACACAGAAGCCCATTCCTTGTTCCAGTTGGTCTGGCCCGCCAGCTCTTCAGAGGTTTGCGAGAACTGGGCGTTATTGGTAGCCAGGAACCAGGAGCCTACCTGGCAGCCACCGGGCGGCAGGAACAGGCCATATACAAAATCCACATATGCGGTGGCCAGGACAGAATCCTGGAATACCTGTTCGTTTATGCCGGACAGATCCCGCTTTTCCACCAGGAAATCCTTTTTACAGCCGGCCATCACACAAAGCAGCAGGGCGGCTATCGCTATAAGTCTGTTATGTTGGGTGATCTTTTTCATCATAATGTTATTGATAGATGCATTCAATCCTTTACTGCTATTAAAGTGTCAGGTTCACGCCCAGAGAAACGGTGCGCAGGTTCGGGAATGTATCCCAGGCTCCTTCTGGCGCCCTGTAGGAATACGGATTAAAGAACTGCAGCGGATTCAAGGCGGTGAGTGCAAAACGGGCATTCGTTACCTTTAAAGCCTGTACTACTCTCTTAGGCAGGGTATAGCTCAGGTTCATATTCCGGATACCCATCCTGAAGGCGCTCACTCTCCAGAAGTTGGAGGTGGGGCTCAGGCTGATATCGCTCCAGTTAGGATTGGGCATTTTACCACCCGGGTTGATCACGGGGTCATAAATATCACCCCAGATAGCAGGCACGCTCTGGTAGATCTTGCTGATGTCATTATCCATCTGATCACGGGCGTCTATCTCAGCCCAGCCACCAAAAGAGCCGGCAATTACGCAATCAAAACCAATGCCTTTCCAGTTAGCCTTTAAAGTAAAGCCAAAGCCATAATGGTTTTCTGCTTTTTTAGCCAGCTGTACCTGGTCGTTAGCGTCGATGATACCATCGGGACCGGCAAATTTGCCATCCGTCTGCAATGCACCTCTTACATCGCGGTAATATAACATACCGGGTCTGAGCTGATCTGTTTCTGTACCAAATACGGAGGTAATGCCATACTGTTTTACATAACTATCAATGTCTGCCTGTGTTTTGAACATGCCCAGGTAATCATAACCCCACATGCCGTTATCGCCTGATTGATTGATCTGTTTATTCCAGGGATAGAAAGCATCTGTGGCGGCGAAGTTGCCCTGCTTGAATTTATTATCATACCAGCTGAAACGGGCATCTATACCATAGCTAAAGTCCTTGCCAATATTATCATTCCAACCAATGCCTATCTCATATCCGAAGAAATCCACTTTACCCCAGTTCTCTGCTGCCAGAGAGCCGCCAACAGGAATGGGCACAGCAGCTGTTCTTTCCATGAGCAGGTCTGTTCCTTTGTTATAGAAACCTTCCAGCGTAAGGGAAAGGCGGTTTTGCAGGAAGCGGGCATCCAGACCCAGGTTGTTCTTGAACTCGTTGCTCCAGTGTGCATCCGGGTTGGGAGAAGCCTCCATCTTTATACCGGTGCTTACATTAGAGTTGCCTCCAAATACAGCGCCTTTGCTGCCCTGGAAGGTATAACGCTGGCGCCACAGCCATGCCTTGGTATCATCTTTACCCAGCATACCGGTGGAGTAACGCAGTTTCAGATAATTTACCGCCGGCACATCAAAGAAAGATTCATTGGAGATCACCCAGCCTCCAGATACGGAGTAGAAGCGGCCCCAGTAATTATCCGGCGCAAAGTGAGTAGAAGCATCTGTACGGAACAATACTTCCGCCAGATACCTATCATCATAGTTATAGTTTAAACGGCCTATATATCCTAAAGTACCAGATTCATTGCTGATGGTTTTACCATCAAAAATGCCGAATGCGCCAGCGAACTGCCCCATTGCGGCAGTAGCCGCTACCGGGCTTTCCCTGTACACATCCTGCTGGTTAGAATAGGCTTCGCCTTTTTCAACGGAGAACAGGCCGCTAACGTTATGCTTACCAAACTGGTGGGCATAGCTCAGGGTAAAGTTGATCTGCTCTGTTTCTCCATTTATGTTGGAATAAGAAATACGGTTACCGTTATCATAGGAAGCGCCGGGCAGTTTCACTGTAGCGCCTTCATCATAGATATGAGCGTTTTCGCCCGCGCGGGTAAAATCATACAGCATGTATTTGGTGCCTATCTGTTGACCGGTGGAACCGGTGAAGTACCTGGCATAATTTACCCTGGCTTTGAGCCCCTTCAGTTTAGGATACTCATATTCCGCATAGGCGTTAATGGTAAGGGTTTTATCTTTTGTATCTGAAAGGTTGGCCAGACGCTGGATCTCATAATAATGATAACCGGCCAGTGAGTTGGTGCCCGGGATCTTTACCGGGTAACCATCCACATACTCGGGAATATAACGTGGAGTCAGCAACAGGTTTCTGTAATCGTTTTCATCATTTTCGCCGCCAACTTTGTTATAGGTTTTCTTGAGATCTGAAAAGTTACCAGCCAGCTGCAGGCCTACTTTCAGACCGGATGCTACGGTCAGGTCAGAACCGGCCCGGAACGTCCATTTATTATAATCCAGGCTGCTCATGTTACCATCCTGCGTATAGTAAGAAACGTTGGCAAAAAAAGTAGCCCGCTCTGTACCACCGCTTACGTTCAGGGTATGGCGCATATTAGAAGCGCTTGACCAGGCCTGGTCCAGCCAGTCGTAATTGATATTTTTAAAATGCTCTACCTCATCCGGTGAAAAGAAGGCATTTACATTGGTAGGATCTGCATTAGCGCCATTAGGGCCGTTCATGATGTTCATGTATTGCGCAAACTGGTAGGCACTCAGCATTTTAGTGCGGTAGGCTTCATCATTCACCGCATAAGAACCGCTGTAGCTGATCTTGGGCATGCCGGCCTTACCTCTTTTGGTGGAAACGATCACTACCCCATTAGCTGCCCTGGATCCGTAGATAGCAGCAGAAGCATCTTTTAATATGGTGATGCTTTCCACTTCGGAGGGGTCCAGGTTGTTAAACTGTTCCGCATCGTTCTTACCATCTCCGGTTACCTGTATCACCCCGTCTATCACATAAAGGGGGCCGGGGCTACCGGCATCCTTAGACAGGGAAATAGGGTTCCGGATGGTTAAGGAAGCCTGTGAACCAGGACGGGCAAGACCACCGCTTACCCCTAAGCCCAGGATACGGCCGGAGAGGGCCGCGCCCAGGTTACCAACCGGCAGGTCTTCTACCTCTTTGGCCTTGATAGAGGCTACAGCGCCGGTGAGGTGCGCCTTGGTGGTTGTACCGTAACCTACGACCACGGTCTCTGACAGATCAGTGACCCCGTTCTTCATGGTAACGTTTACAGAAGAACGGCTGTCAACAGGTATCTCCTGGGGCGCCTGGCTAATGTAGGAGAACACCAGCACGGAATTGCCGGCCGGCACCTGAATGGTATAATTACCATCCGCATTTGTAACGGTGCCTTTTGCAGCACCTTTTACGCGAACGGTTACGCCGGGGATCTCCTCGCCCTTATCGGACAATACTTTTCCCCTTACAGTGATACCTGCAGGCTGTACGTTCACAGTTTTTTCTTGTGCATGTGTGGTGATAGGGTGGTTGGCACATAAGTAGATTAGTATCAGTATTACAGTTCCCCCCGTGGTAAGCCGCTTACCAAATAGTAGCTGTTTAATCATTTTTTTAATGATTTTAGAGAATAGAGACTAAAATTGATAGAATAGGACTGATTTTGGTGTCTGCCCGACAATTAATTACGCGTCCATAAAAATCGAAGTAAACTTTTCATAACTAACGGAATTTTTTTAAAAACGATCTTCCCAAAACAATCGGAGCTTGCTGTTCCCCCTTTGACAAATCTCCTGCGTAGTCAGGAGCATTAATCCCGGGATCAAGCTACAGAAATAATCAGTTAAACGGGCAGAACCTATACTATTTTTCTACGCAATCGTTACCGGCAACGTTATCACTACCCCCTTTGTGTTAAAAAGGTATCATAGCATAGTATAGTTAAATAAAAATACTGTAGATTTGACAATTAATAAAAACATTATTTTTTAACCTACCTGGTCTTCCCACCCTGATCCGGATTGCTGTTCCAAGATCACAAAACCAGGTTATGAAATTTGATTCGCTGTTCAGCAGCCGGCGCGCGCTTGTATTTTTATTGCCGGCAGTGTTTTCCTGTTTTACTTTGTTTGCACAGAAAAAGATTGTCTACCAGCCTGACTGGACCTCCTTGCAGCAGCATGCGGAGATACCGGAGTGGATACGGGACGCCAAGTTCGGGATTTATTGCCATTGGGGCGTGTACACCGTACCGGCCTATAATAATGAACACTATTATTCGCATATGCATGCGGATTCCGGCTACTCCAAACTGGGCACCTACCAGCGGCATGTAGCGTTGTATGGCCCGCTGACAAAGTTTGGCTACCATGATTTTATTCCCATGTTCAAGGGTGAGCGTTTTAATGCCGATGAATGGGCGGACCTGTTTGTAAAAAGCGGGGCGCGTTTTGCCGGACCGGTAGGCGAGCATCATGACGGATTTGCCATGTGGGACAGCCAGCTGACGCCTTTTAACGCCAAACAGATGGGTCCCCACCGCGATGTGGTAGGCGAGCTGGAAAAAGCCATCCGCAAGCGCGGTATGAAATTCTTTGTATCCCTGCATCATGAGCTGAACTATGGCTATGTAAAGCCCAAACCCGGATGGGCGGCCGCCAATCCTAAATACGCCAAATTATACGGCACCCCTATGCCGCATGAAGCCTGGCTGCAGATGTGGCAGGGCAAATGCGAGGAGGTGGTGGACAAATACCATCCGGATATCATGTATTTTGATTCCTGGCTGGAGAATATACCAGCACAATATATAAAACATTACCTGGCGCACTATTTTAATGCCGCGGAACAACGTGGGCAGGAAGTGACCATGACCTATAAAGGGGAGGATATCCCGGACGGTATTGGTATGGTAGACCATGAGAACACCAATCCCGATCATATTGTAGAGAAACCCTGGCTGTGTGATTATTCCATTGGTACCGGCTTTGCCCTCTCCTGGGGGTATACAGAAGGCATGGAGATACGCACGCCCAAAGAGATCGTGCACAAGATCATTGAAGTGGTGAGCAAGAACGGACAGCTGTTGCTGAACCTTTCTCCGAAATCTGACGGCACCATCCCGGAGAACCAGCAGGAAGTGATGTTCCGTGTGGGTAAATGGATGTGGGCCAATGGCGCCTCCATTTACGGCACCCGGCCCTTTAGCGTATACGGCGAGACCACGCCGGAAGGCCAGCGGGTACATTACACCCGCAAAGGCGATACGTTGTATGCCATTTTCCTGGACTGGCCGGGTGATGATAAGACCGTACACCTGCATGCATTAACGCCCAAAAGCCTGGGCGGCAATATACAATCCCTGCAAATGCTGGGATTAAAATCACTCGAAACCCTCCCCTACCAAATGGGGGAACAAGGACTTGCCCTCACGATCCCAAAGAAGACCCGGATCCCATCTGATATTGCCGCTGTTTTCAGGATCATCCTGGGACCTTCCATTGGGAGCGCACCGGCATCCGCATCGCAGGGAGGTCAGGCACAGGCAGGCGCCGCTTTGCCTACCAGCGCGCCGCTGTTTGAGATACTGGGCGGCCCGGATGCACCGGTGATACAGGAAGGTATGCCCGGCACCACCGGTATACAGGGCGGGTTTGAAGGCGGCGCCTGTGTAAAAATCAACGGCGTGTACCATATGTTCCCTACAGAAAGGGCCGGAGAGACAGGTATGCCCGCGTATTATGACCGGGTAAAGACCCGTATAGGGCACTGGACCAGCACGGACGCCATTCACTGGACAAGACGCAGCACTATTTACCAGGCCAGCGGCAAATACGCCGTTACCGAAGATGACAACCCGGTGAATGACCGCCGGGCGGCTATCTGGTCCTTTATGCCCATTTTTAGCCAGGCGCATAACCGCTGGTATGGTTATTACCTCACGTATACGGTAGATAAGAATATAGCGCCCAATCACTCCTTTGGCCGCATCTGGCGCGCCGAATCTGTTAAAGATGGGATGGAAGGCATAGGCGGCCCATATAAGGACAGCGGTATTGTGATGGAGCCCGGCCTGCACTCCCAGCTATGGGAAGGCCGGCAAGGGGTAGCCTCCTTTTTCCCCTACCCGGTAGATAATGGATGGCTGGCCTTTTATGGCGGCGCTTATCCTTATGCTTCCTGGGCAGATTATCCCACAAAATCCGGGAAAGGCTGGTTTGTGGGGCTAGCCAGATCATCTTCCCTGGAAGGCCCCTGGACACGGCTGGATACGACCGTGAACCCGGTTACTTCCATCCATCCTTATTTTATTGAGAACCCCATTGTAAGCAAGCTGCCTAACGGCTTATATATTGCCGTTTTTGACGGCGGCCCGGAAGGTTTTGGATTACACCTGCCCAATATGATGGCGTACACCCTTTCCAAAGATGGCCTGCACTGGACAGCCGCGCAGTACTTCCCTATCCAGACCAAAGTAAAAAAATGGTGGGATATCATGCGCACGCCCCTTTGCCTGATACCGGAAGGCGATGACCGCTATACCATTGTGTATGCGGCTATCAATAACAAGGAGCGCTTTCACCCCATGGGCATGGTACAGGTAAAATTGAACCGGCAGGTACTGGACGAAATAAGCAGTAAACTTTAAGCCAGCAGATCATGATGACGAGATTGTTTATGCTGCTGTTAGCAGGCAGCTTTTTTATACAGGAAATATACGCACAGGGCAAACAAACAGTATGGCTGGTAACAGGTACCCATACTGCGCCCAGAGAGCAGTACGGGCTGGCACAATTAAGCAAGGCCCTGCGCACGGCAGGTTATCCCGTACGTACAGTCAACAGCGGCCGTATGCCTACAACCGACAATATTCTATTGGTAGGGATAACAGATGATGCGTTCAATAAAAAAAGCCAACAGTTCTTTCAGCTCCCGGCGATGAAAAGACCGGGTAAAGAAGGTTTTAATATCAACATCAAAGATCACAAGGGTTTGATCGGCGGCAGGGACGCCAGCGGCGTATTGTATGGTTGCCTGGAGCTGGCAGAGCGGGTACGCAGCACTGGTGTTTTGCCCGCTCGGCTATCCTATATGGACCAGCCGGAAATGGTATTACGCGGCACCTGCATAGGCATACAGAAAACTACTTATCTGCCTGGCCGTACAGTATATGAATATCCTTACACGCCGGATCAGTTTCCATGGTTCTATGATAAAACGCTGTGGATACAGTACCTGGACATGCTGGCGGCCAACCGCATGAACTCCCTGTACCTATGGAACGGGCATCCTTTTGCGTCCCTGGTGCGGTTAAAGGACTATCCCTATGCCGTAGAAGTAGACAGCGCTACTTTCCGTAAGAATGAAGATATGTACCGCTTTTTAACGGAAGAAGCGGACAAACGCGGCATATGGGTGATACAGATGTTTTACAACATTATTGTATCCAAACCTTTTGCAGAGAAGAACGGATTGCTGACGCAGGACCGCAAACGCCCGATCCTACCTATTATAGCGGATTACACCCGGAAGTCCATTGCGGCTTTTGTAGCCAAGTATCCCAATGTGGGCTTGCTGGTAACGCTGGGCGAAGCGATGGAAGACGAGCATGATGTAGAATGGTTTACCAAAACCATCATCCCCGGCGTAAAGGATGGTTTAAAGGAATTAGGGACCACTACCCTGCCCCCAATTGTATTGCGCGGGCATGACACCAATCCGCAGGAGGTCATGAAGGCCGCCCTGCCATTGTATCCTAACCTGTACACAGAAAATAAATACAACGGTGAAGCGCTAACCACTTACACACCCCGCGGGCCATGGGCCGCTATGCACCGTGAGCTAAGCAAGGTGACCATTGATATTGACAACGTGCATATACTGGCCAACCTGGAGCCGTTCCGTTACGGCGCCACCCGGTTTATACAAAAAAGCGTACAGGCCATGCACACGGCACATGGCGCTAACGGGCTGCACCTGTACCCGCAGGCCTCCTATTGGGACTGGCCCTATACGGCGGATAATGCCACACCCAGACTGTTGCAGGTAGACCGTGACTGGATCTGGTACCAGGCCTGGGCGCGTTATGCCTGGAACTGTCACCGCGATCGTAATGCGGAAGATATTTACTGGGGCAAGCTACTGGATAAAAAATTCGGCACTGGCACGGGCGGGGATATACTGGCTGCCTACGAACAATCCGGCGAGATAGCGCCTAAACTGCTGCGGCGTTTTGGCATTACTAACGGTAACCGGCAAACGCTTACGTTGGGCATGTTCATGAGCCAACTAATCAATCCCTACAAATGGCGGGTATGGCCAGACCTGTATGACTCTGACGGCCCCGAAGGCGAAATGCTTATTAACTATGCCGCCAAAGAATGGCAGCATCAGCCGCATACGGGCGAAACGCCGGTACGGGTGATAGCGGAAGTAACCCAGCATGGCGCACGGGCTGTGGCAGCCGTTGATCATGCTGCCGCCTCCGTACGGGATAACAAGGAAGAGTTTACGCGCATCAAAAATGACATGCATTGCTACCAGGCGCTGGCACAGTTCTTTAATGCCAAAGTACAGGCTGCGCTATGGGTGCTACGCTACCAATACTCCCACCAGCTGAGCGATCTTGAAAAAGCATTGCCCCTGCTGGAAGAAAGCGTACAGCATTACCAAAAGCTGGCTACCCTTACGGCCAATACTTATCTGTATGCCAACAGTATGCAAACGCAACAAAGAAAAGTGCCTATTGGCGGTGATAACGGTCATAATAAAACCTGGGTGGAACTATTGCCGCATTACCAAAAGGAACTGCAAAACTTCAAACATCATCTGGATTCATTACAGCATGCACCTGCAGGGAATACGACCGCCAGCACTGCAAAACCAGTACTGCGCCCTGCAACTGTTACGCTGGTAAGCCCGGTTACAGCCTCCTATCAACCAGTAGCCGGAGAAGCCGTATTTACCGGCAAAGACCTGCATATACAGGCAATTGATCCCGCGTTAAATAAACTACAGGGTATCCCATTCACCTGGCAGCAACAACAGGAAACCGGCACCACGCTGCAGTTCCGCAGCACGCAACCGGTAAAGGTAGTAGTGGGTTTCTTTGACTCAAAAGATAAACATTACCTGCAGGAGCCTAACCTGGAAACAGACGCCGGCGCAGATGATCACGGACAGGCGGCTATCCGCATCAGCCATGCGGTGCTGCTACCTTCGCTACCTGCGGTGAATGTACATACCTATTATTTTGAAGCAGGCGCGCATACGCTTGTATTAGGCAAAGGCAATTGCCTGGTGCTGGGTTTTATGGATGGCACACAGGATATAACTACCTATGACGGCGGCCTGGGGGCAGATAACGTTAAAAGCCTGGATTGGCTGTTTGAATAATGATGCAAATTTGTTCACTTGTAGTACGCAACCAAATATGAAGTCCTTTATTTCGCTTGATCATAATTCCGGCGCACCCAAATACCAGCAGGTGATGCAATCTGTCATTAATGCCATTGATAATAAACAGCTGAAGATAGGCGATAAGATCCCTTCTGTAAACGAAGTAAGCGACAGTACGGGCATTGCTAAAAAAACCGTGGTACAGGCCTTTGACCAGCTGAAGCAGGCGGGCATTATCTCTGCCGTTAAATATAAAGGCTTTTTTGTAGCCAGCTCTAATACCCATTCCAAACATCATGTGTTTGTATTGTTCAACAGCCTTACGGCCTATAAGGAAGAGATCTACGAGGGCATCAAAAACGGGTTGGGCGGCAAGGGCGTGGTAGATATTTATTTTCATCATAATAATGTAGATGTATTTAATAACCTGGTAGAACAGCATGCCGGTAAATACACAGAGTATATTATCATGCCCATTAATGATAAGGGCATTACAGATGCTATGAGGAAGCTGCCGCAGGATAAGGTATATATACTGGATCTGGGCTACCAGGACTGGGGCCTGCAATACCCTTCTGTTTGCCAGTACTTTGAAGAGGATATTTACCAGGTACTGCAGCAGGGACTGCAACGTATACAACGACAGTATACGCGGCTGGTATTGGTACAGGGCCCTAATTTCTATAACCTGAAACAAATAGAACGCGGTTTTCGCCGGTTCTGTAAGGAGTTTGGGCTGGAGGCCAGCGTGATTGCCAATGCACGCAACAGGCAGCCTGTAAAAGGGGAGCTGTATGTGCTGGTGAATGACCAGGACCTGGTACAGCTGGTTAAAAAGATAAGCACTTTATCGCTGAAGCTGGGCAAGGATATTGGTATTATCTCCTATAATGATATCCCTATCAAAGAGATCGTGGCCAATGGGATCACTACTATCTCCACTGATTTTGGCAGGATGGGCGCCGATGTGATACATATGATCCTTAAAAAGAAGAAAACGCAGTTGAAGAATCCCTGCCGGTTGGTGGAAAGGGCTTCTTTCTGAACGCCTATACGAAGGAGGCCGGCAGGTGGATATAGAATACCGTGCCATGCGCAGGCTCGCTGGATAAGCGGATGGTACCGCCATTCAACTCTACCAATTCCTTTACCACCAGCAGGCCCAGACCGGTGCCGTGCTCGTTCTCCGTTCCGTACCGGGTAAAATGGTGCTCCAGGTCAAACAGCCGGGCCTGCATTGCCGTATCCATGCCTACGCCGGTATCTGCAATACTGATCTCAACTACCCCATTGACAGGCGTTACCGTGGCGGTGATACGGCCATCCCTGGGGGTAAACTTAACGGCATTGGACAGCAGGTTGCGGAGAATGATGGTAAGATGATCCGGATCTGCATAGACAAGCGTATCCCCATTTGCTACTATGTTAAATTGCAGCGCTTTATCCTGCAGCTGCATATCCAGCTGCTGCCGCAGCTGTTGCAGTAAACCACCGGGGCTGTAATACTGCGGGTAGGCGGTAACTCCTTTGAGCTGTGTATAGGACCAGCGCAGGGTATTATCCAGGCTTAACAGTAAATGATCGAGGCTGTTATGCACCCGGCCGGCAAACTCGTTGAATAGTACAGGTGATAAACCTTCGTCTACCTGCAGCAAAGATTTCATAGCGGCCAGCGGTTGCCGCAGATCGTGCGAGAGGATGGACAGTATCTTTTCCTTGGCTTTGTTAAGGTTCTCTAACCGCTGGGCCTTTTCTTCGTTCTGCCGGTTGAGCGCTTCCATTTGCTGGCGGTAGCGCCCCTGTTCATATTTGCTATACAACAGGGCAATGGCCATCAGCACAAAAACGGATGTTGCGCTGATCATATCCCGGGAAAGTGGTAACTGTTCCAGCAGCGGCGGGAAATGCAAGTTATGGATACGGATAAATATAAACAGGAACATATCCACCAGGGTAAGCGCCACCGTTAGCCACCATGCATCCAATAATAGCACCATGATGGCTATATTCAGCAGCAACAGCAATTCTGTATTATTATGATAACCCAGTGAAAGAAAACTACCAAACGCGGCCGTAATGAAGATGGTAATATACCTGGCCGCGCTGAAGCGCTGGTAGTGGTGCAAGAGGTAAATGCCCGCAAGTGTCAGCAACACCACAACATAGCTGGCGGCCAACAGGTAGTGACCGGTAAAGGTATTCAACAGGAACAGTACGACCAATATAACGGTGGCAATGAGACAACCAACATTCAATAACCTTATCTTCTTCTGCTCTTCAAACGGATGCTCCGGCCTGATCCCGATATTAACTACATGACGAATGAATGACTCCATGGAAGGTGCGAAACTATAGCATTTTGACCGTATTTTAAATGCGTTTAGCCGTACTAAACGGGGCCATTATAATCATTTATCCCTAAAAATTTATTTGGTTAACGATTGCTTAACTACCCGCTGGTTTGCGTGCTGTATCTTTAAAAGGAATTTATAAGGACCGAGCAGGGTAATCTTACCAAAGCTTTCATTTTCACTTAATTAAGGATCTCACTGGGCAAAGTGAGATCCTTTGTTTTTTTTTGCGTATTTTATATCCTCACTGATATAAGTTCCACTATGCTGCGACAAGTCCTGACGGCTATACTTTGTTCCTGCACGCTTACGCTTTCCGCACAATTCACCATCAGCGATAACCACCGGTATTTGCTCCGTAATGACCAGCCTTTCTTTTGGCTGGGCGATACTGCCTGGGAGCTGTTTCACCGGCTGAACCGTGAAGAGGCAGACAAATATCTCCAACACCGGGCCTCACAAGGGTTTACGGTTATACAAGCCGTAGCGCTGGCAGAGTTTGACGGGCTGCATACACCCAATGCCTATGGCGACCTGCCACTGCAGCAGGATGATCCCACCCGGCCCAATGAGGCTTATTTCCGGCACGTAGACTATATTATAGACAAAGCTGCCAGCTATGGCCTGGTCATAGGGCTGCTGCCCACCTGGGGCGATAAGGTATGGAAAAGCTCCTGGGGTAAGGGACCGGAGGTGTTTAATGCGGATAACGCTAAAGCCTATGGCAAATGGCTGGGGCAGCGTTATGGCAAGCGGCCCAATATTATCTGGATACTAGGCGGCGACCGCAACCCGCAGAACGAGCAGCATGTTAACATCTGGCGGCAAATGGCCGCGGGCATACTGGAAGGCGCCGGTACACAGCAACCGCTTATCACCTTTCACCCCCAGCCCAATGCGCTGGGCACGGCGCAATGGTTCCGGCAGGATGAGTGGCTAAGCTTCCATATGTTCCAGAACGGGCATTGCCGTAATACGCCGGTGTATGATAAGATACAGGCGGTATATAATCTTACGCCCACCAAGCCGGTGCTGGACGGCGAACCTTTGTACGAGGACCATCCCATCTGTTTTAATGTAAAGGACCTGGGTACATCCAGCGCTTACGATGTACGGCAGTATGCCTACCTGGACCTGTTTGCCGGGGCCTTTGGGCATACCTATGGCTGCCACGATATATGGCAATTCTACTCCCCTGACCGTGAAGCGGTGAATGGCCCGCATGTTTACTGGCAGGCCGCCATGGACCTGCCCGGCGCCAGCCAGATGCAATATGTGCGGAAGCTGATGGAAGCTAACCTGCTTACGGAACGGGTACCGGACCAGTCATTGATACTGGAAAACAACCTGCCCGCAGCCACGCGTATCCAAGCCACCAGGGGTAAAGACTACCTGTATGTATACACGGCAGCCGGACTGCCGTTTACGGTGCAACTAGGTAAGATTAATGGCAGCACGCTGAACGCCGGCTGGTACGATCCGCGGAACGGGCAGTTTACTGTTATTGATAAGGTAGAGAACCAGGGGCAACGGCAGTTTACCCCGCCTAAAAGCGGTTATGGGCAGGATTGGGTGCTGGTGTTGCAGGATGCCAGCAGGGCATTGAAGTTATGAGGGTATTGTATTAGACAAGGGCTGTTTTCTGAATCAGAAAACAGCCCTTGCTTTTTATGCTGACTTATTACAGTTATTTTCTGAATGGCAGCTCTGCGCTATAACCTGCATTGCCATGGAACCAGCGTGCTGCCTCGCCGGCCAGGTATAAATAGTAATCGCTGCCCAGGTCTGTATCTATGCCTACAAAATGGCCTTCGCCATTTAGCGGCAGCCGGTCGGCGGTGTTGCATTTAAAAATGGCGGTGCCTTCATTCACCTCATCAAACATAGCAATGTATAACATGGATGCTTTGGCCTCTCTGGCGCCTGTTACCTGCTGCCAGAAAAAGCGGCCGCGGTTGCGGTCAATACTGCGGGCATTGGGACCGTTCATGTTCTTCCAGGAGAAGCCGGGGAATGCCAGCGGTACATAGTCTATATTGTTGGACTGGCACCAGGCCATATCTTCGCTGATGAGCCGTTTAAACTGGGGATAGCTGCTTTCATCATAACGGCCCACGAACCAGGGCGCAACAATATCGCATTGTTTGATTAAACGGTGTAATTCGCCGTCATTTATAGCATCCTTGCCAAAACTACGCCAATAGGCAGGCACTCCCAGCATGAGGCTAAAACCTCGCTTTTTGATACCATCAATGATGGTAGCGGCTTCCTTAAAACCATACCGCCGGTTATCATTAAAGCCTACGCCCCATACCACTACCAGCGGTTTGCTGTTGTGGTGCAGGTAGGTGGGGCTTTTGGCGCCATGCAACAGGTCATATCTGGCAGACAGCTCGTCCAGGTCTTTGAGTAACAGCTGTTCTTCTCCGGGCTGCATGCCGCTGAGGTCATACATGATGCAGATGGCGCGGTCGTAGATATTGGCGGCGGCCATGGCATTATCCAGCACCCGGTTAAAATGCTGTTTACCGCTAGGGTTCCGGATCTCTGCTACAAAGCGCTGCATAAACACGCCGTCCAGGCCATAATCCTTCATCCATTTAAAGTGCAGGGCTACGGTAGTGGAGTCATATGCGCTGAATACAGCCGCGGGCTTACCGTTGGCGTAGCTGAACGCGGTGGGATATGTTTTGGTATATTCCATTACATCCGGCCAAAAGTCTATTTCGCAGGAGCCGGGCGCAAAATTGCCTCTTCTTTCGTAATGATGCCATCCGCGGTTGCTGCCGTCATCCGGCGTATTGAACCAGCCCTGGTAGCCTGCCATTACCAGTCCTTTGTAGGAGGGATATCTTACAGGCGCGGGCGTTTGTCCGTAGGTATAGGCGCCTGTTATTAAAAGGCAGCATAGTAGTACCGGGATCATTTTTTTCATTCGTGGCAGTTTTATGTTTACTGATTGCTCATACCGACGGTTGGGATCACGTTATATTATGGGGAGGCGCCGGCATGCCGCCTCCGCCATAATAAAAATACGCTTTTCCGCCGTCTCTAAAAAGGATCAGGGCACCTGTATTTCCACTATTTCAGAATAGTTGAATTGTTTGTAGCTATCATTCACCCGCACCCCTACCCTGGCGTAAAAAGTACGGCCATGTATCAGGTCCGGCACTTTTACCACATAGGTGGTTTGCGCAATGGCATCTGACCAGTTACTGTTGATCGAGATGATGTTCTTTTTGGATTGATCTGTAGGCGTGGTGTACTGGCTGATATTAGCGCCGGCGCCTACAAATTTGGTGTTATTTACAAAAGGCTGCAGGTCTATGATAGTGGGCAGGCCTTCTGTTTTTGGCGCTACCAGGTTCAGGCTCATGATGAGCGTATCTCCTGACAGGCGGTGGCTGAAATTGGTGATCTTGAGGTAAGGCATGAGCTCAAAATCATGGGTGGTAAGCCCATTGATATCCAGCTCTACGGGATCTACGGGCCAGAAAGCGCCGGCGGTGGGCGTTACGCGATAGTGGCCGCCGAACAGCTTTGTATCCTCAAAGCTGCCATCCGGTTTAGAGGGAATGTATTGCGGCGTGGGCGTGGCGCTCCAGCTGAGCTCTTCCAGCTTTACCTGTACGCCGTTGGTCTCTGTTACAAAGTTGTTCTTGCTGTTGGTTACATCCAGCAAGCGGCCCTGGAAACCTGCATTGGGCCCCGGCATATTATCTGTTTTGGTACAGGAAGCGAGGGCGATGACACCGCAACCAATCAGCCAGGCTTTTATTATTTTATGCATGAAAAGTGTTTTTAAAATTAGAAGTTCGGGTTGTTGGGGTACAGGTTAGGATTCTTGCCTAACTCGCCTCCCGGCAGCGGCTCATAGTAGTATTTCTTTTCGAAGGTGTAGGAGCGCTGGAAGGGCTCTATCTCCCGGAGGAAAATGTATTTTTTCTCATCGTAGAGATAGTAAGGCATCAGGGCATGGAAGCGGGTATTGTCCAGCACCTGGTCTGCTATCCGCCAGCGGCGCAGATCCCACCAGTATTGTTTTTCAAAAGCCAGTTCTTTACAGCGCTCATTACGTATGGTATCAATCGTGATAGCGGCGGTAGCAGGCGTGGCGCCGGCGCGGTCGCGGATCTGGTTGATGACGGTAACGGCGTCTGTGGTATTGCCCATTTCAAAAGCGGCTTCCGCGCGGTTCAGCAGCACTTCCGCATACCGCATGTCTATCCAGCTTTGGGTGCTCATATACAGGCCGCATTGGGATTGCTCCCGTTTATAATCCACATATTTCCTTACATAAAAGCCGGTACGGGTACGGTCATCATCGTTGGTGCTGATACCGGTGAAACCAATGATACGTTTACCATTATCATCCGGCCAGAGCGCGTTGGTGGTACCGGAAAGGTGGCGGAAGGGGCCATTGGGCGGGTTGAGCCCCAGTTCTGCGGCGGCTGTGCCGGTAAAATGCTCATAGATGCCGCGTTGGGTATCGAATTGCAGTCCCCTCAGACTGGCGCCGGGGAAGTAGACCGTGGCGAGCAGGCGGGGCTCCACGCCCTGCATCAGTTCCGCCGTATTATTAAACCGGCGGGGCGTGCCATCTGTATTTACAACGGGCAGCTGGCCGGCGAAACGTTCTACAAACTCCAGGGTGGGGTATGCGCGGGAAAGGCCATCGGCCGTCATATAACGGCAGGTCATGGTAGCATCCCAGCTATGGGCCGTGTTGCTGGTAAGGGAGTAATCACGTACCAGTATATTCTCCGGGCTATCCTGGTCCAGGAACACGTCTACATAGTTCTGCTCTTTATCGTCCAGCTTTTTTGCATAGAGGCTGTAGTGGCCTTCCAGCAGTTTGGCGGCGTCCCATGCCTGTTTGAAGAAACCGGCCGCTTCAGAAGCGGGTATGCCTACGTATCCCTGATCACGCGCATCGCCGGCTACAAAATTGGCAGCGCCGTATTTGGCAATGGTACCAGCATATAACATAGCCCTTGATTTGAGGGCGGCGGCTACATAACGGTTGGCCCTTGCCCTGACGCTTTTTTCCGGCATGAGCAGGTAAGCGCTATCCAGATCTGAGGCAACGAACTTCCATACATCCAGTTCCTTATCCCGGTGTACCTGCAACTCTTCCAGGGTTTGGCCGGGATAGTTCTGCACGTTTCTGATAATAGGGATACCGCCATATCTTTTAACAAGGGCAAAATAGAAATAGGCCCTGCAAAAGTGGGCTTCTCCCAGCCACTGGTCTATTTTCTCTTTCGGGAAATTGGCCGCATTCTTTGGCAGGTTTTCCAGCAGGTAGTTTACGGTGCGGATATCAGCATAAGGCCAGTAACCAAAACCGCCGGCGCCATCATAGGTGCTGCCGTAAGGGCCTACAAGCTCTCCGCACAGCGCGCCGGGATGGTAGAATTGCTCCCATCCCCGGTTAAAACCGTTGCCGCCGTTGCCGCCTTCGTTACGATAATAAAAGTCTTCTATGGGCAGGGCTTTATAGATGGTAGCCATGTAGGCGGTAACGCCATTCTCATTGGCAAATACGTCCTTATCCTGGATAAGGTTAAGGGGCGCAATATCGAGTTTATGACAAGACGCCAGCAGCAGGCCTGCAAAAGCTATTGTTATTATATATTTCAGTTGTTTCATGAGCTCGTGGTTTAAAAAGTAATACTGGCGCCAATACTGAAGGTCCTGTTCATGGGGTATTTATACCCTCCCTGGGAATAGTTCCAGTCTGCTCCATCCGCTACCGTGCCGGGATGCTCCGGATCGCTGTTCTTTAACCCGGTGATAGTGGCCAGGTTGTAGCTGTTTACATACACGCGGAAGTTATAGATACCCGCCCTGCGTAACAGCGCTTTAGGGAGCGTATACCCTATTTCCAGCGTTTTTACGCGCATATAGGAAGCATTCTGTGCCGCACGGGTACCTTCTGCAGTAGGCGAGCCCATAGCGGGATAATAACCGGGTACCCAAACGGTGTTAGGATCAAAAACATCTGCATTGGGATCTGCGGTATGCCATCTGTCCAGGAACTGGGTCAGGGAGCTGCGGCCGTACATGAGCGGTTCCGCCATTTGCTCCGCGTATTGTACATAGAACTGGGTGGCGCCCTGCAGCAGTATGTTCAGGTCTATACCCCTCCAGGATGCACCGATGCTCATGCCGTAGTTGACCATGGGTATATCGCGGGTGGCGATGGGGGATTCATCCTTACGGTCAATCACGCCGTCGTTATTCCAGTCTATGTAGTAATAGTCGCCGGGTACTACGCCCTGGTTACCGCCGCCGGCGTTTACATCATGCCCATAGATCTGGTCATAGGAGGTGTATTGTCCACCGTAATCCTTTCCCCACCAGATATTGGTATAACGGTCTTCCTGGGAGTTACGCCAGTTCTCATAGGAATTGCCTGCGCGGGTTTGTTCTACATGCCGCATTTTTGTACGGGAGGAGGAGATGTTGGCGCTGATGTTATAACTGAGCTCTCCGATCTTATTACGGTGCGTGATCAAAAACTCTACGCCCCTGGTCTGATCGCTGTTCAGGTTCTCATCCGGCAGATTGGTGCCAACGGTGCCTGGCAGCGTGGTGGTACGTTTGGCCGGCAGACCGTCACGGTTCCTGATAAAGTAGTCCACAGAGCCGCCTATCAGGCCTCTCCACAGGTCTACATCCAGACCAAGGTTCAGGGTTTTGGCGGTAAGCCAGGTAAGATCCGGGTTCACCACGCCTTTGGAAGCCAGGCCATTGGCGAAACTACTGCCGAAAATGTAGCCGCCTACCGGGTAGTTATAGCCGGCAAAAGACTGGAAGGCGGTAGCGGCATCATCCCCTGTTTTACCATAGGAACCACGCAGCTTCAGGTTATTGAGGATGTTGGGGGAAACAATGTTTTGGATGAAAGGCTCTTCGCTCAGGCGCCAGCCAAGGGAAACGGCCGGGAAAAAGCCCCATTGCTTGGGCGCTACGAATTTGCTGGAACCATCATACCGGAAGCTGAAGTCCATGATGTATTTAGCTTTGTAATCATAGCCTACCCGGCCTACGACTGCTTTGGTCACGATCTGGTTAAGGCCGTTCTGGTCCATACTGCCTACCTGGTTACTCACATCCCCCGCAAAAAGATAGGGGAGGCCCAGAGAGTACTCCCTTTGTGCGTAAAAATTGTCGTTATTGGTATTGCTCTCTTCGTACAGCACCAGGGCAGTTACATTGTGTGTTTGATTGAACCGCCGGCTATAGTTCAACGACAGCTGGAACAGGGTAGCCGTGTTGTTCCAATAACTGCGGTTAACGGTGGAGGGCGTGCTTACGAGCGTGGTCTTATAGACCTGATTTTCCGGATCGTACTCGTAAAGGTTGTATGATTTTTTTATCTGTGTGTTATCCGCAATGTTAAAGCCATAGTTGTACATGCCTTTAGCGGTTAAACCTTTAATGCCGGGAATATCGTACTCCAGGCCCAGCTGGCCCTGGAAGTTCTTGTTCTTATAGATTTGCGTGCCTACATAATCCGCATCCGTGATCACTACCGGGTTGGCGTTATCCGGTTCCAGGTGCGGGTACGCGGGGTTATTGTTTGCATAGATCTGATCTGTAGGCAACTGGTTCCAGGTATATTTGAACATTTCCCAAACGCCCCTGCCGCCGGGCTGGTTCTTAGTGTCTATATAACCGGAGGTGAGGATCTGCGCGCGGAGCCGGTCCGTGATCTTTGCATTGATGTTAGAGCGGAAATTAAAACGGTCATAGTTCATATCGCCGCTTTTGAACATCCCATCCTGCTTAAAGTATCCCAGGTTGAAGAAGTAGTTCACTTTTTCGCCGCCGCCGTTCACGCTTAGGGTATGTTGTATTTCCGGGGCAAAGTCCTTCATGGTAGCGCCCACCCAATCAGAAGACTGCAAAGTCCCGTTCTTGTAGAGGTCCATATCCGTTTGTGAAAAAGCGGGCGGCATCTGGGTAAGGAAGTTGTTACCGAACCCCCTTTTCTGCTGCTCGTTCTTAAGCATCATATAATCCAGCGCATTTACGCTTTTGGGAGTATTCAGGAACTGCTGCCAGCTTTGGTTTACGGAGTAGGTGATATCAAACTTACCGCTCTGGCTTCTGCCGCCTTTTTTGGTGGTGACCAGGATCACGCCGTTGGCGGCGCGCACGCCGTAGATGGCCGCGGTAGCATCCTTCAACACAGAAATGTTATCGATCTCATTAGGGTCCATGCGGGACAGGTCGCCAGCGCCACGGGGCACACCGTCTATCACTACCAGGGGATTACCCATACCGCGGATGTCAAAAACATTGTCATAGGCGCCGGGCTCGCTGCTCTTTTGCAGGATGCGCATACCGGGCACTTTGCCGGTGAGCATGTTTACTACGTTCTCATTTTTGGTGGTAGTGATCTCCTCTCCTTTCAACGTGGAGATGGCCCCTGTAACACGGGCCTTGGCCTGGGTTTGGCCGTAACCCACCACTACCACATCCGTCAAGCTGCTGACCACCGGCGTAAGGCGGACGGAGAAGGAGGTGCGCTCACCGACCATTAGTTCCTGTGTGGTATAACCCAGATAGGTGAACAGCAGCACCGCGTCTTTATCCGGCACATTCAGGGTAAACTGGCCGTTGGCATCCGTCATAGTACCAGTTTGCGTGCCTTTTACGTGGATATTCACCCTTTCCAGCGGCGCGCCCAGGCTGTCTGTTACGCGGCCGGTGATAGTGATGGGAGGCGCCGGCGCCGGTGGTTTGGCGGCGGGCGCACGTTCTTTTATAACTACCGTTTTGTTGATGATATCATAAGCCAGCGGCTGATCTTTGAGGCATAGCCGTAGTACGTCTTCCAGCTGAGCGTTATTCACCTGTATACTTACGGGCGTAGCGGCGGCCATCAGGCGATCATTATAAAGAAAGTTGTACCCGCTTTGCTTGCGGAGATCCTTAAAGATCTTCTCCAAAGGTACATTGCTGGCTGAAAGCGAGATCTTCTGCTGGGAGAAGCCTGTTGCACTGGCCTGCAGGAATACGGCAATGGTCAGTAACATCGTCAGTTTCATAACAAGGATAATTTTGGATAGGCATGGGACAGGCAGGCGCCTGCCCTTGCGAAGTGCGGACAATTGCATACATTCGTATCGTTTAAGTTTTGAATTAATAATTCCCCTCAGGAATTGTAATGAGAGACTGAAGCTGCCAGGAACACTAGCCCTGTTCCTGGCTTTTTTATAGTGGAATTTATGTTTTCATGATCCTTGTGGTGGAATTTTATTGGTTGTAAAATGTTGCCCTTTCCCCCTAATGCTAATTCATCTCTAACGTGGCTGTTGTTGGTCCCATAACGCTGCTGCTGGTCATTTCATAACGGTTGCTTTTTTATTCTCTATTTTAAAACGTACATCCCCTGCGAGCTCCAGCATCCTGAACACTTCCGATACATTCACATTCTTGCGGATATTGCCGCTCAGGTAGGCGTTCAGCGAATCCTGGTAGCCGACCTCTACATCGTACCAGCGGGATACCTGGCGCATGATCTCATAGATGCTGGTATGATCAAAGAAAAACTCGCCGTTCTTCCAGGCAATGGCCTGGTCTATATCTGCCGCCTGTACCTTTAAACCGGCAGTGCTGCGCTTGTCCAATACCGCCTGTTGACCGGGCTTTAACAGGGCTTCTTTTCTGCCGTCTGATACGCCTACTGCCCCTTCTATAAGGGTGGTCTTAATGGCATTTTCATCATGATAGGCCATGATATTGAAGCGGGTGCCCAGGTCTGCCACCTCCATCCCTTCTACATGCACTTTGAAGGGCATAGCAGCATTGTGCACCACTTCAAAATAGGCTTCGCCGGTGAGCGTTACCGCCCGCTCCCGGCCAGTGAAGGCCACCGGGAATGTGAGGGAGGAAGCAGCATTCAGCCATACTTTAGTGCCGTCCGGCAGGGTTAGCTGGAACTGTCCGCCGCGGGGCGTGGTGAGGGTATTATAACTGACATCTGCATTGCTGCCGGCGGCATTGTATTGCAACGTACCACCCTGCTGGTGTACCGCCGTGCTGCCTTGCTGCATGAGCCGGTTGCCAGCGCTATCCAGCGTAACAGTAGACCCATCTGCCAGGGTAAGCACTGCTTTGTTACCGCCCGGTTGCGCGTCCTGTACCGCCGGCCTGGATGCCTGGTCCATAGCAATGGCCGGCTTTACCTGCTGTTGCTGGTACCAATAAAAGCCCCCAACTCCTGCCAGCAGGATGACGGCAGCAGCTGCCGCATATTTCCACCAGGCAGTTATACGCCGTGTCGGCGTGGCCGGCCTGGTTTTTACAATGCGGTTAAACAGGTGGTCCCAATCTACCTCCTGTACACCCGGACCGGGCCCGGTAGCGTTGAACTCGTCCTCCAGCAGGCCGGACAGCTCCTCATCCTTTGCGGACGCGATGGCTGCATACAACTCTTCCATCTCTTCCCTGGTGCAACGCCCCTCTATATACTGACGCATTAAATACCGCATCCGGTCTGGTGGTAACTGCATGAATGATAATTAAAGGTTAGGGGAACGGCCTACAGGACCGCCCTATTAGATGACGAATGTGACCATGCGGAATAACCGTCCACCGGAAAAAAAATTTAACTACACAGGAAAATGATCAGAACAGGCGGTTGCGGCTGCCCAGCCAGAGAAAGAAGGCTACTATGGCCGTATGCTGTTCCAGGAAGGATTTTACGTGTTTGAGGGATTCTACCAGGATATTATTGACCCGGCTTTTGGAGAGGCCCAGGCGCTGGGAGATCTCCAGATGGCTAAGGCCTTCCATACGGCTTAACTGGAAGACCCGCTGTTTCTGTTCCGGCAGGCGGCGTAAGGCCTGGTCTATGAGCTGGTAATATTCCCGGGAGCGCAGCTCGTTCTCGAGGGTGTTGTCTGCCGCGGTAGAGATATTAGCCCATACCTGGTCCAGCAGGCGTTGATCCCGGGCAGCCTTGCGTATATTATCCAGCGCTTTATTGCGGGCTATTACATAAATGTAGTGGCCAGGTTTTTCAATACCGGGCAACATTTCGCGGTGGGTCCAGATCTTTATGAAGGTATCCTGTACAATTTCTTCTGCATCCGCTTTTGATTTGGTGAGCTTTTCCACAAAGGTGAAGAGCTGGGGGGTGTAGTGATCAAAAAACATGCGGAACGCAGACTCGTTACCCTGCGCTATCTGGCGTAGCAGTTCCTGTTCATTATGTAAAGGGTCTACATACAAGATCGTTGGTCAATTTGAGCATAAATTTAGAAAAATTGATCAAACGTCCAAATTGTCCCGTCTTGTGCATCGGCGCCAGGGCATATACTTGTTTTGGAAGGTGAAACCGGTATCAGTTATCCATTGATCACGAACTGAGACATAGGCGGATAATACATCATCCGCTTCCAGTCTATGGCAAAGATGCGCTCCAGGATATCTTTCAGATCGCTTACAGAAGATGGTTTCCGGGCGTATAGATTGGTGCCTTCACGGTAGCAGAATTCAATACTTTGCAGATCGTTGAGGGAAGAATATACAATAATAGGTAAGGTATCAAATTGCTTATTTGCCCGGATCTCCCTGATGCACTGGCGGCCATCCTTACAGGGCATCAACAGGTCGAGGAACAACAGATCGGGGTGTTTCTCGTCCAGTAAACGCATGAGGATATCGCCATTCTCGGCCCTTGTTAATACCACTTTCACGGACGACAGTTCGTCAATTGCCAAAGAAAAAACCAGGTAATCGTCGTCGTCGTCTTCCGCTAATAAAACATGGGTCAGCTCTTGATTAACAGTAGTCATAAAGTGTTATCTTTTCCGGGAAGACCGTTTATCCTCCCTTAAAATGCAAATAAAAGATTATCGAATAACAATTAAAAAAGATTTATTCTTCTAATTTCGTCCTATCAGCGATAAACAATCTGTTACAGGTCAATGCTCATTACAGAAGGAACAATCCCTAAATGTAATATTTATAATTTACTTATGTATAAATTGGCTTATAACTGTATCATACTATGTTAACAAGCCCGCTAAAATTAGGCCAAAAGATAGCTGTTAACTGGCCCGGATACTGCAATAACCAGTTATATGTTACGTGTTAAGAATATTATCCTACTTGGTAACAGCCGGCAGGAACTGCTGGAAATGCAGCATCAACTCCACAATTTGGGGGGCGGCGTACATGCCGTTATTGCGGATCTACAGGTTATAACGGAGCTACTGCATACGCAACGGGCGGATCTGATCATCCTTTATGTGGCAACCGGCGAAGGCATTTATAGCCAGTATGTGCATGCCATCCGGCGTAACCGGCTGGCGGATGAGGTGCCGCTGGTGGTTTGCCGCGAGCCGTTGGAAACGGAGGCGCTGGAGGGGTTACTACGGATAAAATAAACGGAGCGATATAAAAGGAGAGGCTGTATCAATAAAAATGATACAGCCTCTTTCTTTGTAGCAATGCCTTAGCGTGTTTAAAGACCGGGCACGTTATAATGCGTGTAGGTGGTGAAGCCCAGGAAGGTATTATCGCTGGTTACGCCCAGCGGGTCCTGTAAGCCCCTGAGGTATTGCAGGTTGGCGCTCTGATAGTAGTTGCAGGCTACTTCTACACCCGGGAATACGGTGCTGGAAGTGCTGCAATAGTTACAACCGGTGCTACGGTTGTAGGCGGCCCGCATAAAATCGTATCCTGCCTTGATCCTGCTGGAGTTAGCTGTCCACAGGGAGTTATCGCCCTGTAACCTGGCCAGTTCCGCGGCATAAGCAAAAGCGGTAAGCGAATACTGGTAATGCACACAATCCTGACGGTCGCACAATTCAGGAATACTGCCATCTGCCTTAACGATAATGGGCAGGAAGGTAGTGATCATGTTATAACCGTTCTGGTAAACGGTAGCGCTGTTCAGGAAAATACCGATGGCCATCTTGGCATATCCGGCAGATGCGTTCCAGTTGTTGTTGTAGGTAGGTATGTTGTTGATATAGTTATTCTTTACCGTGTTCAGGAATGTGTTGAACTGGGCAATATCTGCATCTGACCAACCGGAAGACTTGCCAAATGGCTTGTAATAGCGGATGATCTCTGCCGCAGCCACAAAGCTGGGCGTGGTCCATGAAGCTTCCAGCGCAGGCTGGTTAGCATTGGTAGCAGCATCGAGCAGGGCATACTTCTGGAAATGGTAAGACCAGCCGTTCAATACAGCAATGGCTTTCTGCGCCCAACTGTCTGTACCGGTTTTAGCCCAACGCAATGCCAGGGCATATACCAGCTCCGCATTGCTGCGGATCTGCGCTTTGGAAGGAGAGCTGGCGCCGTTGGAACCTACTACCACGGTAGCAGGAAATGAAGTGGGCACCGGATGACTGTCTACAAAGTCAATCACTTTCTGGTAAGCCGCGCTGCGGGTAGGATCATTGGCATTTGCCTGACCGCCAATATAATCCAGGCTGGCTTGTGTGTTTAATACAGCCGGATGTACAAAGGCGGTGATGGCCGGCGCTGCAGCCATTACCTCGTTAGCAGCCATTTTTTCCAGTGAGTTGTTCTCAGTGCCAAGATCCTGCTTTTTACACATAAGCAGTAAGGTGGATGAGGCCACAAGGCCAAGACAGATTAAACGTACGCTCGTTGTTTTCATTGATGAGGGATTTTGTGGTGATAGCGGATAGGTGTTGGTGATAATACAAGGCATTGCTACAATACAGGTTTTTCATGTAGATGAACTAACGTACGAGTGACACTAAATATTACATATCTACTTTATTTTATCTGATTGCCTATTACCGGATATACGGATGATGGCGTTTACCAGCTGATACTATATTAACCAACTAGTACGCACGAGTGGAACAGCCATGTAAGTACTATGCAATGTGGGTTTTATGTAGACTTGATGTGGACTTGATCTGGGCTTATTACGGGTTAAAATAGTATTATTCACTTTGTATGCATATAAAAAGGCGTACCTGTTTTTATGGTACGCCTCACTATTTATATAGCCAGATGGTTTATGTTAGCGCAATTTTGCCCGCTCGTATTGCGATGGCCATTTTATTTCCCGTCCTAATTCAGCGGCTGCACGTAAAGGAAAGTAAGGATCGCGTAGTAGCTGCCGGGCCATTATTACTACATCTGCCTGTCCGTCCTCTATTACTGCATTTGCTTGCTGTGCATCTGTGATCAGGCCAACCGCGCCAGTGAGCACACCGGCAGTACGTACTGCTGCTGCATACTCCACCTGGTAGCCAGGTGTAACAGGGATCTTTGCAGTTGAGACATTACCTCCGCTGGAACAGTCTACCAGGTCTACTCCCCTACCCTTTAATATTTTTGCGAGTGAGATGGAGTCTTCTTTGTTCCAGCCGCCGTCTACCCATTCGGTAGCGGATATACGTACAAATAATAACAACTCTGCCGGCCAAACGGTTTTCACTTCATCTATCACTTCCAGCAGCAGGCGGATGCGGTTCTCAAAAGAACCGCCATACTGGTCTGTACGTTCGTTGCTAAGGGGCGAAAGGAACTCATTCAACAGGTAGCCATGCGCTGCGTGTATTTCTACTAATTTAAACCCGGCTGTTTTTGCACGGATCGCCGCGGCCTTAAAATCACTCTTCACTTTTTCTATACCTACCAGGTCCAGTGTGGCTGGCGCCCACTCACCAGCTGCAAAAGGAATAGCAGAGGGAGCTATTGTTTGCCAGCCATTTTCCTGGGTGGGTAATATTTGCTTACCGCCTTTCCAGGGCTGCAGGCGGCTGCCTTTGCGACCAGCGTGCGCCAGTTGTATGCCTGCTACGGCGCCCTGTGCATGGATAAATTCCGTTATTTCCTTTAGTCTGGTAATATGTTCATCTTTCCAGATGCCCAGGTCAAAAGGACTGATCCTGCCTTCCGGCGATACTGCTGTTGCCTCTGTTATAATCAATGCCGCGCCACCCACTGCCCGGCTGCCTAAATGCACCAGGTGCCAATTGCTGGCAAAACCATCTTCCGCAGAATACTGGCACATAGGAGATACTACGATCCTGTTCTTAAGCTCAATGCCTTTTATCTGTAAAGGCGTGAATAAATCTGGCATATTATCCAATTTTTTAGTGCTTGTCTACGATCAGGCTGCAGCCTTTACTACGCTCTCTTCCTTTACAATGTGGACGGATGCTTTCCTGAACCAGGCAAACATCCATACACTCATCAACACCAGCACAAGGTATGCCATCCCTAACAGTACCTGGCTCTTTACTGCCAGTATACTTACCGTTCCATAGCTGAAGAAAGAAGTGATCACATACAGGCCACCACCTGTTAACCCGCTTACAATGCCTGCATTGCGTGAAAAGCGGCCCAGGCTGTAGGAGAACATGTTATTAAAAATAAAGCCAGCTATCAGGTGCAGCAGAATGACAAAACCCATCATCACATAAAGACCCAGGTACACAGTGGAACAGGCGATCATGATCAGCGCTACCGCCAGCTGCAAACCAATGGCGACGGTGATCTTTTTGATCAGCGGTTTAGCGATGATAGCTTTGGAGATGATACCGCCCGTCATTAGCGCTACGCCGGACATTAACGCGCTGTAACCGGTAATCACCGGCGAGGCGTGATATACATGTTCAATGATAAAGGGGCTGGCCATACCAAATACCATCAACATGCCATAGTTAAGCCCAATGATCATAAGTGAGAGGCTGTAATCCTTTGTTTTGAGCATGGAACCATACACGTTCACAATGGCCTTTACTTCAAAGGCATGCAACTGTTTAATGGACTCACCGCCGTATATGAGCGTTAGCAGCAATATAAGTAACGTAAACCCGCCCATGAACCAGAAGTTGGATTCCCATCCAAAGGAGGCCTGCAGATAACCGCCTATAAATGGCGCCACGATGGGCGCAGTAGCCCAGATGATGGAGAAAAGACTGGTATAATGTTTCAGCTTTTCGCCGGAGAAAGTATCCATAAAATAGGCACGCTTGGCCACCACTATCAGCGCCACTGTTACGCCCTGTATAATGCGCATGCCGTATAACACATATATATCCGGGTAGAGCGCCGTTACGAAGTTAGACAACGCAAAGGCCAGCAACGCCAGGTTACTGAGGCGGTAACGGCCAAAACTATCCAGCAGGCTGCCTACAAATAACTGGCTGATGCCCGCGCTGACCATAAATACCAGTAATGACAGTTGTATGGCGGCATTGTTTACATGCAAGCTGGTAGCCATGGCCGGCAGCGAGGGCAGGTAAACGTCTGTAGCAAAACCCGATAAAGGGATCAGTGCAAATGACAGCACTGTGGCAATGTTGTGATGTTCGGCTTTGATCGTTTTCATGGTAACACTTTATAGTGAAGCACAATCCATCCAATAGTCTGATCTGTCAGGGAACGGTCATCCCTGATCACATAAATTTCCGTTTGCGCTATAAAGGTTGGTGGATCGAGCGGCAAAGATACGGAGAACTTATCTATTAATCCAAATGTATCGATCAATCAAGATAAGCAGAGGGGTTAATCGTAGGCCTGGATGAATTTGGCGAAGCCGGCAAATACGTCTTTATTGAGCATATACCGCGTTTTGCGACCGTCGCGTTCGGCAATCAACAATTCGGCGTCTGTAAGCTGTTTCAGGTGATGGGAAACCGTGGATTGGGAAAGCCGGAGCATGTCTACAATGTCTCCGCATTGCATCCAGTCCTGTTCTTTCCGGATGGCTTCAATGATCTTAAGCCGGTAGCAATCCCCTAATGCTTTGGAGATTTTCTCTATTTTTTTGAAATCCAGTAAAGCATTCATGGGGCGAATTTATCGATAATTTTCGATAAGAGGCAATATTGGGTAAGGATAGTTTTAGCCAGGGTTCCTGAAAGATCATTATCTTGGGCTACCATTAAAGCTGTTATGAATTACATCAGATTTTCCCAAACCTACAACGTTACTACGCTTACTGCTGAACTGGAGGCCATACTACAGGAAGAATGGCCCTTACACTTCAATACAAAGGATTTTAATGGCGACTGGCGTAGCATATCCCTCCGCTCTGCCAGCGGAGAAAGTGATGATATCTATGCGCATGCAAACGGTACTTATATAGATACGCCTGTGCTGGCGCGGATGCCATATGTACAGGAAATACTGAATGCCTGGGAATGCGAGAAGGAAACCGTACGTCTTTTGTCGCTGGCGCCCGGCAGTGTTATAAAACCGCATAAGGACCCTGGTTGCGCTTATCATGACGGCCAATTCAGGATACACATTCCTATTGTTACCAACCCCGAGGTGTATTTCACCATTGAGGATGAAAAATTGCAGCTGAAAGCCGGCGAATGCTGGTATATGAATTTCAGCGCTACGCACAGCATCGTTAACCAGGGCAGCACCGCCAGGATACACCTGGTAATAGACGGCCTCCGGAACGACTGGACTGATCAATTGTTCAGCGCCTATGGTTACGATCTTACGATATCTACCGCAGCTGCTACATACGATGCCGAGACGAAGGCCCATATGATAGCGGAACTGGAAAAAATGGGCACCTCTACCGCCCGGGATTTAATCGCCCGGCTAAAAGCAGATAAATAATGCAAGCTACCCCTATACATAACTGGATACCTTATCAGCTCAGCTACTCCCTACAGGATGAATGGATGGTGAAATGGCTGGACCTGGGAAATGAACGCATGATACAACCGTTCTTTGATGACACCATACAGCTATGCCGGTCCAAACAACGGCAACGTTCACGGTTAGAGAGCCTGAGCACCGCCGCCTTTTTGGAAGACGCCTGCAAAGACCTTCCGGCACTGGCGCCTGCGGCGTTTATCTTCCATGTGTCCCGCTGCGGCTCTACCCTGCTTTCACAAGCATTTTCCACCCCGGAAGAACATATTGTAATAGCGGAAGCTCCCTTACTGGATGAGATATTGCGGGTGGCGGAACAACAGCCAGACATTCCGGCTACTACGCGGGAAAACTGGTTCAGGCAGGCGCTGCAACTAATGGGGCAACTGCGTAACGGTAAAGAAACCACCTATATCATTAAACTGGATAGCTGGCATATTCATTTTTATGATGTATTACGTAGCTGGTTTCCGCAAACGCCGTTTTTCTTCCTATACCGCAGGCCGGATGAGGTAATTGCTTCTCACGATAAACAACGGGGCATCCATTCAGTGCCGGGTATGGTAAATCCTGTATTGCTTAAAACAAATGAGCCTGCGTTTTATGGAAGCGATTTTAATGGCTATACGGCGCAGGTGCTGGAGCAGTATTATTTGGCGCTGCAAGACATACATGGCCAACAGCATGCCTGTAACCGCTTTTTTGATTATGCGGATGGCGTGCGGGAGATGGCAGCGGCTTTCAGCGCATTTACCGGTATTGCTATAAAGGATATGGAACAGCTGCATACCCGGCTGGGCTATCACAGTAAATCAGCGCAAATGACATTTGCGCCGGAGGATCATAGCAATAGACAACGGTTCTTCTTTGCGGGTTGCCAGGATGCGTACGCACAATTAAGCACCCTCCTCCTGCAGACACAGCCAATTGACCATATGCGGGAAGGGTAACACCTGTAAGCTTGCCGCCTGTTTTTCATCATAGGCCATTCCATGAAACTGGAGCATGGGCAGGCCTATGTATTGGCCGGCCTCAAAACTTTCGATCAGTTGCTGATGTCCGCCTTTATAGCCATCTTCATGAAAAACCACGGCGGGAGGTACCTGCAGGTGCAGGCAGGCAGCATAGCTCCATGCTAAGGTCATTAACTCCCCGCCCCTGTGCAGATCAGTATCCGGCAAGTCGCCATCCATTGTACGCCTGATATGATAAGGCATGGTAGCCAGGTGCCCTGCTTCATGTAATATATCACCGGGGTGTAATAAGCGGTTGCGGTCGATGGTCAGTCCGCCCATATCTATCCTTACCCCGGGCAGAAAAGCAACCGGGACTTCTCCCTGGTCTGCAACCGGTATTCCGATCTCCCTGACAAAGTTGATGAAAAGGTCCGTCAGCTTTTCTTTTTCCTGTATGTTTAGTGTAGATTGCAATGTTAACGGCATTGTGGTTTTCACGCTAAATATAGTCAGAACAATCCGTTCTTATACCTGAATTTTTCGAACTTATAATGGGCCATATTGTACAATTCACCGGCTTATCCGGAGTGGGTAAAACCACGTTATCAAATGCATTACTCAAGTGGGGCCAGGAACGTCATTTAAAGGTGATGGTAATAGACGGGGATGTTTATCGTCAAACACTTTGTAAAGACCTGGGGTTTAGCAGGGCAGACCGTTTGGAGAACATCAATCGCCTGGGCGCTTATGCCTGGTCTGTTGCTACGGACTATGACCTGGTGTGCATAGCTGCCATCAATCCCTTTGAGGAAGGCAGGACCGGCCTGCGGCAGCAATACGGCGCTATACTGGTATGGCTGCGTTGTAAGCTGGAAACGCTCATCAGCAGAGACCCCAAAGGGCTTTACCGGAAAGCGCTGCTGCCGGACACCCATCCGGATAAGCTGCATAACTTAACCGGCCTCAATGATACTTTTGAAGAGCCGGCGCGTGCGGACCTGGTATTGGATACAGACAAACTAAACCCCGAGCAGGTATTGGAGGCGATGGTAGCTTTTTTGAAAGAGCGGCAGTTTATTTAGGGTGCTGTAAAGAGTTTGTTACACCAAATCAATAATTCTTTTTGGTCCAGTATGCTCCAGGAGTGGGGATGGCCTTCTGCCTGTATGCCTTTATTGCTTGTGATAATTAGCTCTGCCTTCGTATTTCCGTTCAGCTGTAGCTGATTGATCAAGGCCGCGTTATCTATCGCATTCAGATCATAAAAGTCTTTGTGCCGGTTAGTGATCCACCAGTTTATATCCGGCTCTGTATACAGGCGCACGGCCAGGCGATTAAGCAGGTAGGCATTTCCCCCTTGTTTGGCCGAATAGCTGAAAGGGCCGGCCTGCTGATAGGCTGTGAGCCTGGTCCGCGGTGTGCCTTTCATCTGCTCGTTTAAAAGCCTGAGCAGCGTCTTTCCTTCTTCTGCTGCATCTTTGCTGAAATTCCGCTCTACTGCTTTGTTAGACTCATTCCAAAGGCGCTCATAGTCCAGGGGAGGATCTACTGCAAATACGCCCACTGGTTTAATACCAGCTTTTGACCTGCCGGCATAACAGTACTCCGCATACCGTACGGCTCCTGTGCCCGCGGCAGACATTCCTCCAATAACCACTTTACCAGTAGAGATCTTGTATGCGGTCAACACTTCTGCTATCATATCATCTATTGTGTCCAGAACAGCGTTACTGGTAAGGTTATCCAGGCTGTTAACGGCAGGTACTACCGTAAGGATCATGATCCCCTGTTGCCAGGCATCCATTTTAGCACTGTCAGAAAGGCCCCTGTCGTTTAATACCAGCAGGCCTGTTATAGCCTCCCTGGGTGGGCGGATGACATAGAAATTATGGGTACTGTCGCGGCTATCCCGGTAAATGGTTTTCTTTTGCTGTCCCCTAGCAGTGAAAGCAAATAAACATAAATAAAGAATGGGTATATACCGCGTCATTATTACAATATTTTTCTATTTTACGTTTCCCTAATGTACTGTAAAACTTTTCCACGTTAAAGCCAACAACCAAAAATCTAAATCCCTTATACATGACCGCTAAACATTTTTTAGACTACCATGATCCGGAAAGGCAGGATTTTCAGCTGGACCGGTTTATCCTTTTTAGTGATGCCATCTTTGCGATTGCCATTACCTTGCTGGTGATTGAAATAAAAGCGCCGGAGATCCATACCGGCGGCTCAGACCTGGAGATGTTACGACAACTGATCCCGCTGCTGCCCAAGGCTATTGGTTTCGTTATCAGTTTTTGGGTAATTGCCAACTACTGGCGGATCCATCACCGTATATTCGGATTTGTGAAGAGATATACGAACCGGCTTATCTTCCTGAACTTCCTGTTCCTGTTCACGCTGATCATTATGCCGTTCTCCTCTTCTTATTACAGTGAGAACAGCTTCTACACCATTCCGTATTATTTCTATAACGCCAATATCATACTAACGGGCGTGACTAATTTTATATTGATCAGTTATGTTTTTAATCCGCAAAACGGGGTAGCACGGCATACGCATACTGTACATCTGAAGGCGATCCTGCGGGCCAGGTCGATGGTTATACCGGCGATATTCCTGATTGGGATCTTATTGCGGCCGTTTTCCTTAGTGCTGGCGCAATGGTCGCCTATTTTGTCGTGGCCGGCGTTTTATCTGGTGCGGAAGTATTACGACAGGAAGCTGTCTGCTTAAATGTAATGCCTGTAAATAAACAGCCCGTTTTAAAAGTGGGCTGTTTATTTGCGGACCTTGCGCTTCTGACAATAATATCGTAACACGATATCCCCTAACAATAATTCAGGCAGCATTAACGCTGGATTAACAGAAATAACGGTTTTCATCTTTACATTCGCCGCTACCTATAAAAACCCTCAATAATGATGAATTTTAATAGAAAACCCTCCAGCATGCCCCACCTTGATGATAAGCGCCAGTTAGGCTTTACAACTACGTGGACTGATATTTTCCTGGCCAACCTCAAAGGAGCCTACATTCGCATTATTAAAGAATCAAGGGCTTTACATGTAAAGCACGATAAAGCTATTCCCGATGTCGATATTCGAAATCTCCTTTGCCTTATTAACAGCTTCCTTTCCACCTATAGCCTTCTCGTTATGCATATCAATTTTTGCCTTGAAGAAGGACGGGGCAACCGGCATCATAAGGCCTATATTCATCCGCACACGTATGCTCCCAATACCACACTACAGCAAAATATTTCACGTAGTGTTCTCTTTGACAAGAAGGCTACAGCAGAAAAGCCATTAAACCGTTACTTGACCAAAGACCCCATTCTTCAACTGCATTACGAAGGACATAGTGAACAATGGACCATAAAAGAGACTAAAGACGGCTATAGCGGAACTGCTTGCAATACTGGCGCAACAGCTGCCTTCGATATTAAATTTTTGACCTGTGAGCTGTATGTTAAAGGTAAGCCGCTCAAGCTGGTCAAAATGTCTATTTTCGAAATATGGCAGGATATCCTGGAGATGAAAAAGCTTATAGAGGATAATGTAGCCGATGTTGCTAAAAGAGAACACAGTCTTGTCCGCCTGCTAAAATAGACATTACTTTTCGGTAAATGTGTGCTTAGCTGACATACATTTATGTTATTAGGGAGTATTTTCGCCTGGTTGCTTTATTTTGCAGGTTAAGAAACCTCTAGCGAATGAAACCATCATTACTAACCCGCATTGACCAATTCCTTTCCAAAAATCCTTCGTTGAAGGGGCGGCCTGCTACAACTGAAGAAATCTCCGCGGCAGAAAAAGAGCTACAGGTTACCTTGCACCCCGACTATCAAGAATTTATCCGGCATTTTGGCGGCGCGTATGCCGGTATTGCCATTCATGGCTTTTCCAATGGCAGTTCCATAGGCAAGGAGACCATCATCGACCTTACCAGTTTGAACCGTAAGCTGGCCAATGAAAATGGTATTTTCCCTGAGCTGAACCAATGTTATGTGATTGCGGACGATGGCGCTGGTAACCCGGTTGCGCTGAGCCCGGAAGGGAAAGTGTTAGTTTTTGATTATGATACCGGAGAGCGGCAGGAACTGGCTGTAAGCTTTGAGACTTTTATTGAGGAGTATTTTCACGAGTGGTGAACAATCAGTAGTCAATAAAAAAAACGGAACCTGCTATTGAAGCGGATTCCGGTTTTTTGTTGCCCGACCTGGATGATGTTGCACAGAATCCAGGAGGGAATAGCATTATAACTGCTTTTCGTGTGGTTTATCTTGGGTGGAATGGGAACGGAGGTATCCTGCCCCAAAGATTAACACATTTGCCAGACGCCAAATTGATAATCCCCCCGGTATCGGGAGAGCCCCATAGAGATATAAGAAAAGTATCCTTTGCAAATACAAGGCCCAAAAACCTTAGGAACATGTCTTTATCCTCTGCAGACTGAAATACTTCCGGATGATTGGTAGCATATATTACCGAAGCAACTGACTTGTCAACATAATTTGGATTAGACCAATTGATATTCTCCGTTATAGCAGCACAAACTATCTGGCAATAACGGTCAAAAAGCTGCCTGGCCTCATCAAGCGTACGCGAAAAAAGATCGAAGCCATAACCTTGTACATTGAAGAACTTCAAATAGGCCAGGTTATCATCAACCGGCGGAGGTGTGGTGTTAATGGGAGGGAGAGAAGGCGGCGCGGGCGTTAAGACTATCGGGGGAGCAGGAGGCACCTGCCTTGGACCAGGCGCACCTTGGCTTATATCCCAATTGGTTTCAAGGCAAGTATTCAGGTCTGCCTCCGCGGTACCGGGAATATAGCCACTTGGCGGGTTTCGAACCGTATTGGAATAGGTACTAAAACAAGTTGAGTTAGCGCCTCCCGTGGGGTCTGCATCTGCTGTGGCGTTTGTCACAGACATTTTTTGAAGTTTTGGCGGAGCCGGATCATTGTCTTTAGAACACGAAAAAAGCAGGGCCGCAAAAATTGCGGCCAGGGTTAAAAGGGATTGTGTTTTCATGGGTCTGATTAAGGGTTTTAATTTGAGGATCTCAATAGAAACGGGCAAAGAAATAATATATTGTATGCCCTCCTTACCAGCTTACTCAGTTCAGGCAACCGGTACTACGGCCAAAAAGTAATTGATCCCGGTAAAATGAGCGTAGTGTATGTTTTTCAATTATAATTTTCTTCTTTGTTGGAGGTCATTTAACATATTGGCGCGGGATAAAAAATCCCTCTATACGGATCTACCATGGAAAGGCGGTTTGGAGACTTTTTGAGAAAACCACCTCTTGTTGGGGAAATAAAAAAAGCGAAGCCCTTTACTGGAAAGAGTTTCGCTTTTTGTTGCCCGACCTGGATTCGAACCAAGACAAACAGAGTCAGAGTCTGTCGTACTACCGTTATACTATCGGGCATCGCTTTTTCGGACGGCAAATGTATAATTTTTTTTCAAAACATCAAACAAATTTATTTAACTTCCATTTTCCTCCCCGTGTCTGAATAATTAATATATTCATCCCGTATGGACGAAAATACAGAACAGATACCGCAGAATATCCATATTTACGAGCGTTACCGGTTATTGGTGGAGCAGGTGAAAGACTACGCCATTTTCATGCTGGATACCAATGGTTATGTGGTAAGCTGGAATGAAGGCGCCCAGCGTATAAAGGGATACAATGCCGCGGAAATAGTGGGACAACATTTCTCCAAATTCTATCCCCAGGAAGATATAGATAATGGCAAACCTGCCATGGAACTTCGCGTAGTGAGGAAAGAAGGCAAATTTGAAGACGAAGGCTGGCGTGTACGCAAAGACGGCACCCGTTTCTGGGCCAATGTGATCATTACCGCTGTTTACGACAAAAATAAAGAGCTGCTTGGCTTTTCCAAGGTTACCCGCGACCTGACGGAAAGGAAGCAGGCAGAGCAGGCCCTGATGGCCAGTGAAGAACGCTATCGCCTGCTGGCGTCAGAGTTGCATAATACTGTACTGGAGCTGGCAACCGCCAATGAAGAGCTGGGGCAGTTCAATACCATTGCCTCCCATGATCTCCAGGAACCCCTGCGCACTACCTATAGCTACCTGCTGCTTATCCAGAAAAAACTAGGGCAGGAAGGCTCGCCGGAATTGCATAACTATATCCACAAGGCTATCCAGGGTAATATCCGTATGAAGGAGCTGATCATCGGCCTGCTTAACTACGCCCAACTGAACACCGCAGAAAAAGAGTTTGCCCAGCTGCTGGTAAAGGAAGTGGTGGCAGAAAGCCTGCAGAACCTGAAAGTGAGTATAGAAGATACAGGCGCTACTATCCTCCTGGACGAGGGAGTAACTTATATCAAGGGCAATAAGGTGCGGCTGGTGCAATTATTGCAGAACCTGGTGGGAAACGCGCTTAAGTTCAGGGGCGGCAAAATACCGCATATCAGGATCAGTTGTGTAGAGATGCCGGACCATTACCAGTTTGCGGTAGCGGACAACGGCATTGGCGTGCCGCCGGAATATACCGTGAAGATATTTGAAGTATTCAAACGTTTACATACCAATAAAGAATATCCTGGCACCGGCATAGGGCTGGCCATCTGTAAAAAGATAGTGGAATATCATAATGGGAAGATATGGGTAGAGTCTACCCCGGGAGAAGGCACTGTTTTCTATTTCACCATCAGCCGAAACTTGCAGCTTAAGTAATATTTTTGCATACATGAAAAAGATCAATGTACTGCTGGTTGAAAACGACGAGGACGAGCAACTGTTTATGAAAGAGGGTTTTTTGACAACCCAACTATATAATGTACTGGGCGTAGCAGGTAATGGCGAGGAAGCAGTAGCCGTTATGCAGGAAATCCAGGAGATATTGCCGGATCTGATCATCAGTGACCTGAACATGCCCGGTATGAATGGCCTGGACCTGCTGCAGTACGTTAAGAATAATTCCACGCTGGCGCATATACCGGTCATTATCACTTCTACCTCCTTTACGCCCACCGTGATCGACAAATGCATGCTGAGCGGCGCTTACGCCTACCATACCAAACCCGACAGCTTTATTGAGTACGACAAGTTCGCAGAGAAGATCTATCACGAATGGCTACAGCAGTATTCCTGAGCTGCTTTTGCTATATTGTGCAGATAATCCTTGCTGAATGACCACAGACCTTCTCCAGGTATTAATTGCCTTACTGGCAGGCATTGCCGTCATTATCCTGCTCACCGCCCGGTACCGGGTACACGCTTTTTTTGCGCTGTTCATTGCCTGTTTTGTGACGGGCTTAGGCGTACAACTGCCGGCAGCAGACATTATTACCGCCATGAAGGACGGTTTTGGCAATATTATGAAGTCCCTGGGATTCGTTATTGTACTGGGCACTACGCTGGGGGTATTGTTGGAGCATACGGGCAGTACGCGGGTAATGGCTTCCTTTATTCTCCGGATAGTGGGCGAGCGCTATGCCGCCATTGCTATGAGCATTACCGGTTTTATTGTAGGCCTGCCTATTTTCTGCGACTCCGGTTATATAGTGCTGAGCGGGTTAAACCAATCCCTGGCACGGCGTACCGGCATTTCCGTGGTGATCATGGCTGTTTCGCTGGCTACCGGTCTTTATGCGGTGCACTGCCTGATACCGCCCCACCCCGGGGCTACGGCAGCCGCCGGGGCCATTGGGGCTGATTTTGGAAAGCTGATGATCACCGGTATCCTGGTCGCCATTCCCGGCGCCATAGCGGGCAGCTGGTGGGCGCATTATGCCGGTAAGAAGATCCCCGCCACACAGCAGGAACATACTGACCAGGTAACCGATGGGCCTACCCCACCCGTATGGATAGCCTTTTTGCCGGTAGTGGTGCCTATTGTATTGATCGCCATCGGCGCATTCACAAATATTGAGGCCACCAAAAATTCAGGGTGGCGCATCTTTCACCTGTTGGGAGACCCGGTGGTGGCGTTATCTGTAGGCGTGCTGCTGGCATTTGCGGGCAGCAGGGCATGGAACCGTAATACCACCGGCGCTTTGTTACAGGAGGCAGCGGAAAAAGCGGGCGGCATACTGGTGATCATAGGCGCCGGCGGTGCTTTTGGAGCAGTGCTGGCGGCGGCAAAGATAGGCGAACATGTAAGCGCGGCGCTGCCGCTGGGCAGTTTTGGGATCGTATTCCCCTTTCTGTTGGCCTCCCTGTTGAAAACAGCGCAAGGCTCGTCAACGGTGGCTATTATTACGGCGGCGTCTATTGTACAGCCATTATTGCCGGTACTAGGGCTGGATAGCGAAACGGGCAGGTTGCTATGCATACTGGCCCTGGGAGGCGGCTCTATGACCATCTCACATGCCAATGACGCCTATTTCTGGGTGATCTCCAAGTTCTCCGGCCTGGAAATGCGCACCATGCTTAAAGTATATTCTGTGGCCACTTTATGGATGGGATTAGTGACCCTGGTAGTGGTATATGTGTTGTCCTTATTGTTGCTCTGAATTTTTATAGATCACGCCATCCTTCATCACAAAATGCACCTGTTCCAGCGCTTTGATATCGGCGAGCGGGTTACCCGGCACGGCTATCAGATCCGCCAGGGCGCCTTTACTGACAATGCCCAGGCGGCCCTCATAACCAAATATGGCGGCATTGCCACTGGTAGCAACCTGTAATACTGCGGCCACCGGCATCCCGTATTCCACCATTTTTTCCAGCTCCAGGCAGTTCCTGCCATGGGAGAATACGCCCACATCCCCGCCGGCACAAATGGTGACCCCGGCCTGCAGTGCTTCGCGGAAAGTCTTGTGTTTTGCTTTTACCCGCTCCGGTTCCGGATCTGTACCAGGGCGCCAGCCTTTATACATGGCCCCCGCCTCCACCGCCATTATGGTAGGGCAGAATGCCACGCCTTTTTCCTTCATGAGGCGGAATATTTCCGGCGTACCTCCATCACCATGCTCTATAGTGTGTACGCCTGCCATGATGGCCCTGCGCATACCTTCTGCCGTACCGGCATGGGCCACTACGTAACGCCCGCTGGATGCGGCCGTTTCTACGGCTGCATCCAGCTCCTCTACGGAAAAAGTGGGCGCGGCCTGCTCTTCCAGGCCCCAACGGTAATCCGCGTATACTTTGATCACGTCTGCCCCCTTGCCTATCTGCGTGCGCACCTCTCTGATCATGCCTTCCCTGCCGTCTGTTTCCGCAGCGCCTTTGGGTAATTCCAGGTCCGCTATCTCGTTCTTTACGCCATAGCTGCCGGTAGCTACAATGGCGCGGGTGGCGATCAGCAGGCGCGGGCCGGGTATAATACCTTTGGCGATACTTTGTTTCAGGCCTACGTCGTCATAACCGGCGCCTTCCGTGCCCAGGTCACGCGCGGTGGTGTAACCGGCCATTAGTGTGGCTGTGGCATGTTCCGCGGCCCGTATGGTCCTTTCTGCGCGTGATTCTGTCAACAACTGGTCTTTCCAGGTTACCTCATTATAGGCGTGCAGGAACATATGTGTATGCCCTTCTATCAGTCCGGGCAAGAGGGTTTGTCCGGGTAAATTGATGGTCCTTACCTGCGGGGGCAGCGGGAAGGCGCCAATGGGGCCGGCGGCGGCAATCCTGTTCCCTTTTACTAATACCACCCAGTCTTTTTGCAGGGTATGACCGTCAAATACCTGCATGGGCTTCAATAGGATGGAGCTGGAATCTGCGGGCTGCTGTGCCCATAAATGCCCTGCAAACAGGCAGCAGAGTAAAGTATAACAAATACGCATAGATTGATTGGGTTGCTTTACAAGATACAAAGCGGGCGGAAAAAATAATGCGCAGGACTAGCGCTTCCATATCTTTTTCAGTAAATTTGCACCTTATTATCATGATGAAGCTTTTCTAATATTCTCCAGCACACCACATGCCCTCTTCCCTATAAGACGGTATATTTCTTTATATTTTTTTAAAATATAATGACGGCTTGTTCGTCATGCTCAAGTAAACCCACCCTACACTTTTCAACTATGCAAACTGCCAACGGAAAAAAACATGCTTCCGGCAAAAAGCCACCTAAGATCTCCGCGCTTATCCAGCCCTACCGGGGATTGGTCATGCTGTTGATACTGCTGGCGCTTTTTGCCAACGGGCTTACCCTGGTACTGCCCAGGCTTATTGCCTATGGGATTGACGCCTATGGTAGCGGCCACCTGGAGATAAAACCGATCCTTATCTGGTTCTCGCTTACCACGGTGTTCATTTTCATTTTTACCTACCTGCAGAACATTGTGCAAACCTATGCTTCTGAGCGGGTAGCGCGCGATCTGCGCACGCGCCTGGCGGATAAGGTTTCCCGCCAGAGTTATGCCCGTGTACAAGAGGCTAATCCTGCCCGGCTGCTCACCAATTTTACGGGAGATATTGACACTGTAAAACTGTTTGTATCGCAGGCGGTTGCCTCCATTGCATCTTCCGTATTTACGATCATTGGCGCGGCCATACTGCTTATTCATACCAAATGGCAGCTGGCCCTGGCCGTGCTGCTTATCATCCCCCTGATCACCATGACCTTTATGATGGTATTTGGCAGGATGAAGGCCCTGTTCCTGAAAGCGCGCGAAGTACTGGACTGGCTGAATAAAGTGATCACAGAAAGTATCCTGGGCGCGGCGCTGATACGGGTGCTGAATGCGCAGCAACTGGAATACCATAAGTTCCTGACGGCCAATACAAATGCCCGGGATATAGGGTTATCGATCATGCGCCTGTATGCTACACTGATACCGGTGATCACCTTTATTGCCAATATGGCCATGGTGACCATCCTGGCGCTGGGCGGCCATTTTGTGATCTCCGGCGGCATGTCACTGGGCGATCTGGCGGCTTTTAACAGCTATCTGTCCATCCTTATTTTCCCCATCATATTGATAGGTATCATGAGCAATGTAATTGCGCAGTCCAGCGCTGCTTACCAACGCGTGCAGCAGGTGCTGGATATGCCGGATGCGGTGGATGCGGGTACTATTCAGGCCAGGCTGCGTGGCGATATCAGTCTGCAGCATGTGCAGCTGCAATATGAAGGCAAACCGGTACTAAAGGATATTTCCTTTAGCGTAAAAGCCGGCTCACGCACGGCCATCATCGGCCCCACTGCTGCCGGTAAAACGCAGTTGCTGCACCTGCTTTCCAATCTTTCGCAGCCCAATAGCGGCAGTATACAATATGATGATCATGAAATTACTGCGTATAACCGCGATACCCTGCATACGCAGGTAGGGCTGGTATTCCAGGATAGTATCCTCTTTAATATGAGCCTGCAGGAGAATATCGCTTTTAATGATACCGTTACCCCGGAGGCCATGGAACGCGCTATTACCACCGCGGCATTAAAGGATTTTGTTGATACGCTGCCCCAGGGGCTGGATACCGTCGTGTCTGAACGCGGCACCAGCCTTTCCGGCGGACAAAAGCAACGTATCATGCTGGCCCGCGCCCTGGCCATTGAGCCCAAAGTATTACTGCTGGATGATTTTACCGCCCGTGTGGATAATCATACAGAGCAGCAGATCCTGCAGAACCTGGCCCAGTATTACCCGGACCTGACCTTGTTATCTGTTACGCAAAAGATCGCCTCTATTGAGCATTATGACCAGATCATACTGCTGATGGAAGGCGAAATACTGGCTGCCGGCACCCATCAGGAGCTGATGCAGTCCAGCCCTGAGTACGTACAGATCTATCAATCACAACGCAGCACCAATCACTATGAATTACAATCTAAATAGCCCTGCCCACACGGCCCAGAAAACCAGCACCCTGGCGGCGCTGAAGAAACTGTTCCGGTTCCTGGAGGCTGAGCAAAGAACTTTAATACTGGCATTCCTGACCATCATGGTCAGCTCCGGGTTAAACCTTACCGGCCCGGTGATCATTGGTTATACTATCGATCATTTTATACAACACCACGACTACCAGCATACGCTGCTCTTTTGCGGGCTGCTGTTACTGGTGTATATGACCGCTTTTGGCGCCAATTACCTGCAGGCCAGGATAATGGGCGGTATAGGACAGCGTATGCTGTTTACCCTGCGCAATGCCGTTTTTGGCAAGTTGCAGGAACTGCCGGTGGCCTTTTTTAACCAAAATAAGACCGGCGATCTTATCTCCCGTATCAACAATGATACGGATAAGGTAAACCAGTTCTTTTCCCAATACCTGCTGCAGTTTGTGAGCAATATCTTTCTGATGGTAGGCGCGGGTATTTTCCTGGTATCCATTCATCCCAGTCTTGGCGGGGCCGCCCTGGTACCGGCAGCATTCCTGTTGATATTTACCCGGCTCATTTCTCCCTGGGTACGGCGTAAGAACGCGGCCAATATGAAAAGCACGGGTAGTATGAGCGCAGAGGTTCAGGAAAGCCTGAATAATTTTAAGGTGATCATTGCTTTTAACCGCCGTGATTATTTCCGCAAGCGTTTTGACCAGGTAAATAAAGAAAACTATGCCACCGCGGTAGGCGCAGGCATGGCTACTAACCTGTTTATGCCGGTATTTGGCGTATGCGCCCAGCTGGCACAGCTGATCGTACTGACCTACGGCATTTACCAGGTGGCCAACGGCAACTTCACTGTGGGCCTGCTTATCAGTTACCTGGCTTATGTGAACAGCTTTTATACACCCATCCGCCAGATCTCTATTCTCTGGGCCAATTTCCAGGTGGCGCTGGCCGGCTGGGACCGTATATCCCAGATACTGACCCTGCAATCCGATCTGCCGGTATTGGCAGGCGCATCTGCCAACGGCCACAGTCATACAGATACGGTAATGGAATTTAAAGATGTTCATTTCAGCTATCCGGATAGTAAGCCGGTATTACATAACGTAAGCTTCCAGCTGCAACGCGGTAAAACGTATGCCCTGGTAGGCCCTACCGGGGGCGGAAAGACCACTACCGCCTCGCTGATTGCCCGCTTATACGACCCAACCGAGGGCGAAGTGATGCTGAATGGCAAGGATATACGCATCTATGAGCCGGCGGAACGCTCTGGCAGGATAGGTTTTATCTTACAGGAGCCTTTCCTGTTCACCGGCACCATCCGGGACAATATCCTGTTTGGCAATGAACAATATGCTGCCTACTCCAATGAGCAACTGGCGGCCGTGATACAGGAAGCGCAACTGGAGAGCCTGCTGGCGCGCTTTGAGGGGGGCCTGGATACCAAGGTGCTTACAACCGGCGATTCTGTAAGCCTGGGCCAGAAACAGCTGATCGCCTTTATACGGGCCGTGCTACGCCGCCCGGACCTGCTGATACTGGATGAGGCCACCGCCAATATTGACACTATCACAGAACAGCTACTGGAAAAGATACTACAGCAACTGCCGGACACTACCACCCGCGTGATCATTGCCCACCGCCTGAACACCATAGAAAATGCGGACGAGATCTTTTTTGTGAATGGCGGCGAGGTAACACGGGCCGGCTCCCTGGACCATGCAGTAAATATGCTGCTGCATGAAAAGCGGGAAAGCTGAAGACCGGCCTCTGGCGTATAATTTGTCGTATTTACCCCGCTTGTCGTTCATTGTATAGTGTTAGCTTTGTATAGGCCGTTTTAAACAGGTATCCGTATGACGGTAAACAAGGGACCGGGATCTGCACACAGGCTGTTGGATCCCTTTGCCGGCAAGTGGCGAACGGAAGGATGGATCCGCGAAACGGCGGATCATCCCGCTATAAAGATACAGGGCACAGACACCTATGAGTGGCTGCCCGGTGGTTACTTTTTGTTGCATAGGGTAGATGTGGAGATAGGCGAAGAAAGGAATGAGACCATAGAGATCATTGGTTTTGACCAGGAACATGAACGTTATACCATGCAGCATTTTGACAATAAAGGTAACACCGGTATCATGTATGGCAGTGTAGCAGACGGCATATGGACCTTCCTGGGAACATCGCTCCGTTTTACCGGTGGATTTACGCAAGATGGACGTACCCTATCCGGTATATGGGAACAGACAACGGACGGCAAAAACTGGACACCCCTGATGGACATCACGCTTAGCAAATAAACGGCGCATCATCCATCCTGACATAAAAAAACCGGACAAGCTTTTGTAGCCTGTCCGGTTTGCTTTTTTTAGCCGGATTTCCCTATAATGCCTGTTTTTCACGTATAGGCATAATAAATTTGCACTATGAGCGATGAAACACAGCCGGCGGATTATTTCACTTCCAATGCAGCATTTGACAGCCTATACCCGGAAAGGATCCAGCAACTGTCCAGACGCCACTGGACGCCCCTGGGCGTAGCTAAAAAGGCGGCACAGTTCCTGGCGGTAAAACCCGGCGGCAGGATACTGGATATTGGCAGCGGCGTGGGTAAGTTTTGCCTGGTGGGCGGTTTCTTTTACCCGGATCAGCATTTTTATGGGGTAGAGCAACGGGAAGATCTCATCAACCAGGCAGAGGCGGTACAGGCTTTTACCGGCTTAGAGAATGTAAGCTTTATACATGGGGATTTTACCCGGCTGGATGTAGCGGCCTATGACCATTTCTATTTTTATAACTCCTTTTATGAGCACCTGGTAGAATCATCAGACCGTATTGACGATACGGTGGATTATTCTGAAGGACAATATAATTTTAATGCCGGCTATCTTTTTAAAGCCCTGGCGTCAAAACCGGAAGGCACCCGGGTAATGACTTTTCATAGCCTGCTGGATGATATGCCGCCTGGCTACCGGCTGGTATATAGCTCTATGGGGATGTTGTTGCGGGGCTGGATAAAGATGTAGTTCTATTACAACGCCATATTATCCCAGATTTGCACCATCACTCCATAAACCAGCAAAACCCATGCATAAAGTACAGATCCAGCTCCTCCGCCATGCCACCCTTCTCTGACGACACAGAATTGGCCTCCCTGCTCCAGCAGATAGACGCAGTGTTAGTGACCCACCTGCACCGCGAACCATTGCTACCAGAAAAGGGAGATTTTAAAGCGGCCATAGCGGAGCAGTCATTATCTGAACGGGTAACCGTACCGGATGATGGCGCCTGGTGGACATTGGCACAACCGGAAAACTGATTAATTATCAATCAGATATAAAGTTGCTGAACTAAATTATTTTTTGGTTTTTCCTGCTGACATACTGCTGTCACTACCCCATTGTTACTTTGTATCAGCATCTAAAACCTAATTATATGACCAGCAACATGCCCATTGACATATGCGGACCTCTCCCACGCTTCCGGCAACGACAGCAGCCGGAAAAGCTGGTTGATGGCGAACCTACCCCGGCCGTAACGCCTGCATGGATAAAAGATCTCAACACTGCGGATAGTGAAGAAATTGAGCGTTTCTCCCGGGATGAATTAGTGAGCATCCTGGAACAGTATCTTTTATGAGCCGTTAGCTATTTACTTGTCATGATCCGCTATAACAGATCAAACATGATGTCCTCTTCTGAATTCGGCAGGAGTAACGCCGGTATTCTTTTTAAAGAAGAGGTTAAAATTAGGCTGCTCGGAGAAGCCAATGCTGTAGGCAATATCCTGCAGCGCCCAATCCGTTTGTACCAGCAGCACCTTGGTAGCCTCCAGGAGGCGGTTGCGGATATGGGTGCTTACATTCTGCCCGGTGTGTTTTTTGAGCACAGCATTGAGATGGTTGGGGTGTACGGAAAGGCTGGCCGCAAACTCTTTGGCCGTTTTCCGTTGTATAGGGTTGGTATAGTTAATATTGGCGGTCTCCTCTTCCAGCAGCTGAAAGAATGCATGCACATGACGGAACTCGTCAGATACGCTATCCGCCTCCGGAAAGCGGGCTACCCGGGCGGCGCCCACCATCAGTAACTGCAGGTAAGCCTGCATAGCATCGTCCCGCAGCTGATTGCCTGCTAACTCCTCTTCCTCCATCCGCACAAACAGGTCGTTTAATACCGGCACGTCATTACCGGCCAGCCGTATCACGCTTTTTTGCTTATCGCTGAATAGACCGTATTTATCTATCGCCGCTTTTAGCTGCATATGCTCGTTCAGGAAGGTTTTCTTAAACAGGCAATAGTAACCTCCCCGCTCTGTGGACAGGCTTTTCCACGAAATAATATCATTGGGGTGAATGAACAGGATGGTAGGCTCCTCGATATAATAGGTGTTCAACCCCATGGTAAAAACGCCCGCGCCTTTGGTAATAAGCAACACCTTATAGAACTCCCGCCGGTTAGGCGATAAATAGTTCCTGCAATCATAACTCTCCCGGTTAAATACCCGGATGGTCCAGTCTTCATAAGTGTCCCGCAATACAGGCACCAGGTCCGGCAGATCGCGGAGCGTATCTATTGCTTTTATGTCCAGGGTAGTTGCACGCATATCATATCAATTTTAAAAGCATAGCAAAGGCATCAAATAGTCATCAGCTTACAGTTGTTAGCCGTTAGCAACCGGCGCATATGCTTTCCGGCCACTAACGGCTAACTATGATGATCATAATTATTAAGCCAGGTATTTCTTCAACTCCGCAGCTGCATGTACAAACAGGGAGCGTACGGCGGGCAGTTCAGCCAGCGCATTCAGCAGGCCAAAGTCATGGATCATACCATTGTAACGGATGGTGGTCACCTTTACGCCTGCTTCATCCAGTTTACGGCCATAAGCTTCTCCTTCATCGCGGAGAATATCGTTTTCTGCTACCTGGATCAATGCCGGGGGCAGACCTTTCAGCTGCTCCACGGAATTGCGCAACACTGCCAGGTGCGTTTCTTTACGCTGATCAGGATCTTTAGTGTATTGGTCAAACATCCACTTCATCACATTGCTGGTCAGGAAACGGTCTTCTCCAAACTGGTGGTAAGATTCTGTTTCAAAGTTGGTATCTGTAACAGGCCACATCATGATCTGCAGCTTAATCTCCGGGCCGCCTTTTTCTTTAGCCATCAGCGCAGTTACCGCGGTCATATTACCGCCCACGCTGTTACCTACTACTGCCAGTCTTTTACCATCCACATTGAGCTCCTTACCATTCTCGGCTACCCATTTGGTGGCTGCATAAATTTCGTTAATAGCCTGCGGGTACTGCGCTTCCGGGGAAGGGGTGTAGTTTACAAATACAGCCGCTGCGCCGGACAGCACTACCAGGTCGCGCACCATACGCTTGTGAGTAGGATAATCTCCCAGGATCCAGCCACCGCCATGGATGAAGATAAACACAGGCAAAATGCCTGTTACGCCGGCGGGGCGCACAATATTCAGCTTTACAGTGTAACCGTCGCTGGTGATAGTCTTTTCAGATTCTTCAATACCGGAGAGATCAACGTTTACGGAGGCCTGTGCACCTATCAGCACATTACGTGCATCCTGCTTGGAAAGTGTTTCCAGGGGAGCGCCACCGGAATTCAATACTTTTAAAAAGGCTTTGGTACCACTGTCAAGGTGCGGGTCGGTGGCATAATTAACGGTACCGTTCTGCAAAGTGGATGTGTTACTCATGGCTATAATTTTTTATGGATTAAGGAGATTGGACGGGGCGGCTTGTTACGAGATCTTATACCTGCTGCACGGGGTCTTTCGGCCACAAAGATATAATAACAATACCGCCCGGTCAATACTTATGTTGGGGATTTGCCATTACTCCGGGAAGTAGTGATCAGGCATTCGCGGGGGTTAATGCAGGCGCAGCCGGGAAGTCAATGGGTACTTTGGTTACCGCATACAGCAGGTTGGTGATGGTTTTATCGCCAATGGCATTGATCAGGTCCACCAGGCTTTCGTTGGTATAACCAGCGGCAAAGAAGGCATCCAACAGGGCGGGCGCTGCATGGCCGCGTTTAGCGGTAAGGTCTTTAGCCAGTTTTACCAGCGCGTCTATCTTAGCGTCAAAAGGAGCCTGACCGCTGCGGATCTTGAGGATCTGGTCATCTGTTAACCCGTTCATTTTACCTATAGCGGTATGCGCAGCCAGACAATAATCGCACTCATTTACCTGGCTTACGATCAGGTTAATGGCTTCTTTTTCTTTTCCCCGGAAAGAGGTTTTAGCGTTGCTGAGCCCCAGATAAGTAGCCAGGCCATGTTCTGAATAGGCCATGGTAGCATACAGGTTAGGCACTTTGCCGATAGCTTTGGTCAGTTTGTCAAAAATTTCCTGGTTAGCGGGTGATACTGTCTCTTTGGTGGGTACATTGAACGTGCTCATTATCTTATTGTTTTTCGGTGTTATAGATGGTGATTATTTTAATATTATCAGGGGTATACATGAACGGATGTTGTAAATAATAACTTTTTGCAATTTGATGGGTGATTGACGGGGCGCTGATTACCGTATCTTATCCGGCAGCACTTGAGTCTTTGCGAAGGTAGAGTAACCATGCTGCCCCGTCAATTCATATATTGCGGACATACTTGCCTAAATTACCGTTAAGCGTGCGCATTTTCCAGTGCGGGCGCCACCGGGAAATCCATGGGTATCTTAGTGGCGGCGTATAACAGGTTGGTGATGGTCTTGTCGCCTATCACGATGATCAGGTCTACAAGGCTTTCGTTGGTATAACCGGCATTGAAGAAGTTATTGAGCAGGGCTTCATCTGCATGACCGCGTTTAGCTGTCAGGTCTTTGGCCAGTTTCACCAGGGCGTCCAGTTTGCTGTCAAAACTAACTTCACCGCTGCGGATCTGCAGGATCTGTTCGTCTGTAAAGCCATTCAGCTTACCGATCATGGTATGTGCGCTGAGACAGTAATCACATTCATTCACCTGGCTTACGATCAGGTTAATGGCTTCTTTTTCTTTTGCTTTGAAGGAAGTTTTAGCATTGCTAAGAGCCAGATAGGTAGCCAGGCCATTTTCAGAATAGGCCATGGTAGCGTACAGGTTGGGCACTTTACCCAGGCCTTTAGCTAATTTATCGAAGATTTCCTGGTTAGCGGCTGATACTGTTTCTTTGGCAGGTACTTGGAACGTTTTCATTTTATATCGTTTTTGACTTTTTGTTTGTCGTTATTGACGATGTAAAATTGCAATGTTTCCCGCCCTGTAAAAATGGACACTCTTCCCGAAGAGTTGCCGATTTTTCCCTAGACCTTCTGTAGGGCCTTTTTGAAGTCAGATGGGCTGATCTCTGTCTGGTTCTTAAAGAAACGGCTGAAATGAGCGGCATCCTCAAAACCCAGCTCCTGCGCTATTTCCTTGGCAGATCTATCTGTATAGTAGAAAAAACGTTTAGCTTCCTGTATAATCCGTTCCTGTATGATCTGCAGGGGTGAGCGCTGGTTATACATGGCAAACAGGTTAGAGAGCGTTTTAGGGGATTTAGCCAATGCATTGGCATAGAACTGTACCTGGTGCTGCTGTTTGTAGTTCTCTTCCACCAGCAGGGTAAACTGCCTTATTATATCCAGCTTGCTGTTATTGATCTTGGCGCCATCTACAAACTGTTTCCGGGCCAGGCGGGTAACTTTGATGATCAGCCTTACCAGGAGGGTCCTTAACATGGTGGCCTGTATATCGTCATCATCCGCCAGCTCGTCTTTGAAGATATCTACCATGGTGTGCATTTTATGCTGCTCCCTTTCATCCAGCTCTATGAACATATGGCCGCCGCCAAAGATGAAGCCTATACAGCTCACCTCTTTGTCATTGTCAATGATACAGTAAAAATCGCGGTTGAACTGCCACACAATAATATCCTCTGACCGCTCAAACCGGAAGCTTTGGTTAATGAGCAATGGCAGCACGGTATTGGGGGGAAAGGTATATCCGACCTCGTCTACGGTCACCTGTTGTGCGGGGCCGGTGTTCCAGGCAATAGTGAGGTATTTATCCTTATGGTCGCGGGTAAAGAAGTACCGGTCAAAATTTGGTTCATGTATGGCCAATAATAATTCGCCACCTACGGTGACATCCCTGAACATTAATTTCATGCTGCAAAATTCGTTTTTTGTTGCATACTGCGTATAGGGCAGTAAAAAATACCATGTTTTATACCGAAACCGATACAACCGGTCGGTGTTTTTTTGTAAAAAATGCCATATCTGGCGCTTATATTTGATAAGCTAAGTTATCCACGTATGAAAAGACTGTTTGCGTTTACCCATTGGTGTCTGATCCTGTGTTGCCTGGCCGCCTGCCGGCAACGCGCCTCACAACCTGATTACAGCGGATGGCCCGCCTATGCGGGTACCAACGACGGCAACCGTTACTCTTCCAATGACCAGATCAACACCGGTAATGTGGCGCAGCTGCAGGTAGCCTGGACTTACAACTCCCATGATAAGGATCCCGAGAACCATTCCCAGAACCAGTGTAATCCTATTATGGTAGACGGCATATTATACGGCACTACGCCCCGGGTAAAGCTCTTTGCCCTGGATGCGGCCACCGGCGCCGTAAAGTGGACCTTTGATCCCGCCATAATGGAAGATACTGCCAACAGCGATCCGTATGCCTTCTTTAAAGTAAACCGCGGCGTCATGTACTGGCAGGATGAAACAGGAACTGATAAACGCATCCTTTACAGTGCCGGCGGCAAAACATATGCTATCAATGCTGTCAGCGGAAAGCCTATTCCCGGCTTTGGCAAGGGTGGGTATATTGATCTTGCCGAAGACCTGGACCGGGATAAAGACAGTTTTAATCCTTTCATAGCCGCTACCACGCCGGGTATCATCTATAAAAACCTATTCATCATTGGTATGCGGGTAGCAGAATCTGCGGACGCCGCGCCCGGCCATATACGCGCTTTTGACGTGATCACGGGCAAACGTGCCTGGATCTTCCATACTATACCCCATCCCGGTGAAAAAGGGTATGATAGCTGGGAGGATAAGGATGCCTGGCAAAAATTTGGCGGAGCCAATAGCTGGGCAGGTATATCGCTGGATGAGGCCCGCGGTATCTTATACGTACCCACTGGCTCCATTGGCGGCGATTTTTACGGAGGTATCCGCAAAGGCGCCAACCTGTTTGGTAATTCGTTGCTTGCGCTGGATGCCGCCACTGGCAAATATATCTGGCATTACCAGTTTGTGCATCACGACCTATGGGATCGTGACCTGGCCGCTAATCCCAACCTGGTAAGCATACGGCACGAAGGTAAGCAGATCGACGCTGTGGCGCAGATCACCAAACATGGTTATGTATTTGTGTTTGACCGTACCAATGGCCAGCCTGTTTTCCCTATCAATGAAACGGCCGTACCGGCTTCTGATCTGCCAGGGGAAGCGGCCTGGCCTACACAGCCCATTCCTACCCTGCCGGAACCTTTTGCCCGTCAGCATTTTGACTCCACGGACGTATCCGGGCTTACGCCCGAAAAACATGCGGCCTTAATGGAACAATTCCGTAAAGTGAAATATAATGCTATGTTCACCCCGCCCAGCAAAGCCGGCGTATGGATCTTCCCTGGTTTTGATGGCGGCGGCGAATGGGGTGGCGCTGCCGTAGACCCCGAAAGCGGCATCCTGTATATTAACAGCAGCGAGCTGCCCTGGTCCCTTACGATGATAGATATGCCGGAAAAGCAGGCAGCGGCCGGGGCCTCCCTTACTACTACCGGCAGATCCGTTTATGGCAAGTACTGCGTATCCTGCCATGGACCGGAGCTCAAGGGCAACGGCAGCTCCTACCCTTCCCTGGTGGATATACAGAAAAAGTATACCGCTACCCAGATACAGGAGATCATTAGCCATGGCAAGAACATGATGCCCGCCTTTAAAATGGAGGCCGGCGAACAAAAGGCCTTACTCACCTTCCTGCTGCACTTGCAGGAGCAGCAACCAGCCACGCCGGCCACTAAAAAAGACCTTCCCAAAGAACCAGGCACAGTGGATAGTATGCGGGTGAAGAAAAGCATCCTGGACCAGGTGCCTTATACCATGACCGGTTACAACCGCTTCCTGGATAAGGACGGCTATCCGGGTATTAAGCCGCCCTGGGGCAGCTTAAACGCGGTAGATCTTAACAGTGGTAAATTATTATGGAAAGTGCCATTAGGCGAATACAAAGAATTAAGCGCTAAAGGCATGCCGCCCACCGGTACAGAGAACTATGGCGGGCCATTGGTCACGAAAGGAGGCCTGGTATTTATTGCTGCTACTAAAGATGAAAAGATCCGCGCCTTTGATAAGGTTACGGGCAAGGTATTATGGGAAGCGCCCCTGCCGGCCGCAGGGTATGCCACACCCGCTACCTATACCGTAAATGGCCGTCAGTATGTGGTAATTGCCTGCGGCGGCGGCAAGATAGGGAGCAAGTCCGGGGATAGTTATATGGCGTTTGCCCTGCCGGGTAAATAGGTTATTCCCGGCCAAAGGCTAATGTTTCTTTTGTAATGCACCGGCTTTATGTGCAGCTGTTTCCCCGCTTTTATCGCTTTTCACTTCGTATTGCGGTTCCTCTTTGGAGGCGCGGTGTGTGACGCCTTTAAACTCGAAATCTTTGGTATGCACCCGGATCACTACGCCATCGCTGGCGCCTCCGGAGGAATTCCAATGCACATGGTCGCCTTTTTTTAATTGCTTTTCCATGATCTAACTGGCAAAAAAACCGCGCCAGTATTGGCTCGCCTCGCGGCCTGCTGCATACCTGCTGCATTTTATGGCCAAACTGTAGCCCTTTGTAGACAATCTTTCGCTGTAAACAGCAGGCTGAAGGGCGGGAAATCAATGCCGCTACAGCGGCTGCATCCGGCGGCTGCGGAAGGCATATTTTTTGGCAACATTGAATGTTGCTATGGAAAAAACAACCCCTGTCATACTAACCGTTAACTGCGGCTCTTCCAGCCTAAAGTTTGGTCTGTTCAGCCAGACACATCCGCCGGCCGCCCTGCTTCTGGGGCAGGTACAGCATATTGGTAAGGATAATAGCAGCGTACAGGTAAAAGATCCCAGCGGCGATGTGCTGTATACGCATGAGGAGCAGATACCTGACATGGAGGCCGCTGTTAAACAGCTGATGTATTTATTGGAGAAACGTTTCCGCCAATACACCGTCGGGGCCATTGGTCACCGCATGGTGCAGGGTGGTTTACACCACATGCAACCCGAGCAGGTAACGGATGAGCTGTTACAATCCTTAACTGCGCTAATGCCTTTAGCGCCGGAGCATCTGCCGGCAGAGCTGGCCGCCATACGTGCCTTAATAAAACAGTTTCCTCAGGCGGCCCAGGTGCTGTGTTTTGACACCGCCTTTCACCAGCATCTTCCTTTCCCCGCCAGGTATTACGCCCTGCCACGCGACCTGTGGAAAGAGGGCCTGGTACGGTACGGTTTCCATGGTCTTTCTTACGAGTATATCATGCAGCAACTGCAAATGATAGCGCCGGAAACGGTGCATGGCAGGATCATTATCGCGCACCTGGGCAATGGCGCCAGTATGGCCGCTGTACACCAGGGCCGCAGCATAGATACCACGATGGGACTAACCCCAGCCGGCGGTTTGGTCATGAGCACCCGCGCCGGTGATATGGACCCCGGTGTGGTATTATACCTGCTGCAGGAGAAAAATATGGATGCCGCCGCGCTTAACCGGTTACTAAATAAGGCATCCGGCCTGAAAGCTATCTCCGGCGGGGAAACAGATATTCAGCAACTGCTGGCTGCGGGGGAGGATACCCAGGCCACGGAGGCCATCAGCTATTTCTGTTACCAGGCCCGCAAGTTTGCCGGCGCGCTGGCAGCTGCCCTGGGCGGACTGGATACCTTCATCTTCACGGGTGGTATTGGCGAACATGCAGCAGAGGTACGCCGCCAGATATGCGAAGGCCTTGCTTTCCTGGGCATGCACCTGGATGCCGGCCGTAACGAGGCACAGGCAGCTGTGATCTCTGCCGCGGGCAGTCCGGTAACCATACGCGTGATACCTACCAATGAGGAACAGATGATCGCACAACATACCCTGCAATGGCTGCAGGATCACTAAAACAATAGCATATGCCTACTTTATCACCGCAGCAGCTCGAACAAATACACCGGTACTGGCAAGCCAGCAACTACCTGGCAGCCGCGCAGATCTATCTGCAGGATAACCCACTGCTGAAGATGCCTTTGCAGGCCAATCATATTAAACCCCGGTTATTGGGGCATTGGGGCACCTCTCCCGGATTAAACTTCATCTATGTGCACCTAAACCGGCTTATACGGGACACGGCCGCCAATATCCTTTACATATGTGGACCAGGCCATGGCGCGCCTGCCATGCTGGCCAACGCTTACCTGGAAGGCACCTATACGGAACTATACCCTGCCGTTACACAGGATGAAAAGGGTATGCGCCTTTTCTTCCGGCAGTTCTCCACGCCCGGCGGTATACCCAGTCATGTAAGCGCACACACGCCGGGTTCCATTCATGAAGGCGGTGAACTGGGTTATTCGCTTACGCATGCTTTTGGCGCTGTGTTCGATAACCCGGACCTGCTCGCAGCTTGTGTGGTAGGTGATGGAGAAGCAGAAACAGGGCCGCTGGCCGGCAGCTGGAAATCTATCCAATTCCTGAACCCCGCACGGGATGGAGCAGTATTACCCATCCTGCACCTGAACGGATATAAGATCTCTGGCCCTACGGTGATGGCGCGTATGCCGGATGAGGCGCTGGAAGCCCTTTTTCGCGGGTATGGTTATGAGCCGCTTTTTGTGAACGGCCTGGATCCCCTGCCGGCGCATCTTGCCATGGCCAATGCGCTGGATGAGGCGTATACACGCATCAAGACTATACAGGATATTGCCCGCAACCAAACGGAAACAGGCGGGCAATTGCTGCGCTGGCCATTGATCGTATTGCGTACGCCAAAAGGGTGGACGGGCCCCAAAGAATGGAAAGGCAAACAGATAGAAGGCAGTTTCCGTGCGCACCAGGTGCCCCTGATGGACGTGAAAAAAGATCCCGCCCAACTGGCCTTGCTAGAGGAGTGGTTGCTAAGTTATGCACCAGACACCCTGTTTGACGCCAATGGCCAACTGATACCGGAACTGGCCGCACTGCCGCCGCAAGGAGATAAACGGATGAGCGCTAACCTGCACGCCAATGGCGGACAACTCCGGCAACCTTTGCAGCTGCCGGATTTCAGGGAATATGCCTTACCGTTAGACGCGCCCGGCATCACTACCGGAGAAAGCACGGTGCAGCTTGGCAAATACCTGCGCGATGTTTTTGTGCTGAATGATAAACAACAGCATTTCCGTTTATTCTGCCCGGACGAGACGAACTCCAACCGCCTGCAGGCCGTATTTGAAGCCACCAACCGTTGTACCATGGAACCGGTGTTGGGTACAGATGATCATTTGTCGCCAGATGGGCGCGTTATGGAAGTGTTGAGCGAACATCTTTGCCAGGGCTGGCTGGAAGGTTATCTGCTCACCGGCCGGCACGGCATTTTCCCCTGTTATGAAGCTTTTGTAACGATCGTAGACTCCATGTTCAACCAGCACGCCAAATGGCTTAAGACCTGCCAGGAGCTACCATGGCGGCACTCCATTGCTTCCCTTAACTACCTGCTTACCTCCCATGCGTGGCGGCAGGATCATAATGGCTACAGCCACCAGGGACCTGGTTTTATTGATACTGTAGTAAATAAAAAAAGCTCTGTGATCCGTATTTACCTGCCGCCGGATGCTAACTGCCTGTTATCCGTAATGGATCATTGCCTGCGGAGCAAAAACTATGTGAACCTGGTAGTAGCCGGTAAACAACCGGAATTGCAATGGCTGGATATGAAAGCTGCGGAGCGGCACTGCGCACAGGGTGCTTCTGTATGGGAGTGGGCAGGCAATGATGAGGGACAGGCGCCGGATGTAGTGTTGGCTTGCGCGGGAGATGTACCCACGCTGGAAACTGTAGCGGCAGCCTGGTTATTACGTAAACACCTGCCGGCGCTGAAGGTGCGGGTGGTGAACGTGGTGGATCTTATGTCTCTGTCGCCACAGGCCTATCATCCACATGGCTTACCGCCGGAAATGTTCACACAGCTGTTCACAGATAACGCACAGGTGATCTTTGCTTTTCATGGGTACGTGCGCATTATCCATGACCTGGTGCATGGGCGGCCAGACCCGGCCCGTTTTCATGTGCGTGGTTTTATAGAAGAGGGAACTACCACCACCCCGTTTGATATGGTGGTGCTGAACAATATGAGCCGGTATCATCTGGCCATGGAGGCCATCCGCCGGGTACCAGCGATACAGGCGGAGGCAGCAACTGCATTAGCGTATTTTAATGCGCAGCTGGAGAAACACCGCACCTATATACGGGAACACCTGGAAGATATGCCGGAAATAACAGATTGGAAATGGGAGTAGATCACTTTTTCAGCACCAGCTCTTCCTTCGCGGCCCATCCTGCAATATCCTGTTTACCCAGCGCCGCCGCCATCAGGTCCGGGAACTTATCCGGCGTACAGGCAAAGACAGGTATACCCAGGTTAGAGAAGAATTGTGCGTTATCATGATCATAAGAAGGCGCGCCATCATCATTTAACGCTAATAATACGATCACCTGCACGCCGGCAGTGGCAAGCTCCACCGCGCGTTTGCGCATTTCCACATTGCTGCCGCCCTCGTATAGGTCAGTGATCAGCACCAGCACCGTATCCAGGGGCCGGGTGATCAGCTGACTGCAATAGGTAAGCGCGGCGTTGATATCTGTACCGCCGCCCAGCTGCACACCAAACAACAGTTCAACAGGATCAGTTAATTCTTCGGTGAGATCTGCCACTACGGTATCAAACACCACCATCTTTGTTTTGATGGCAGGTATAGAGGCCATTACGGCGCCAAAGATACCTGAGTATACCACAGATGTGCCCATGGAGCCGCTCTGGTCTAAACACAGCACTACATCTTTCAGCGCGGTCCTTTTATGGCCATAACCTATTTTGGTTTCGGGGATAATGGTCTTATACTCCGGCTGGTAATGTTTCAGGTTCGTGCGGATGGTGCTGTGCCAGTTTATTTCGTGATGGCGTGGCCGGTTATTACGCACGCTTTTATTAAGACTGCCGGTAACCGCCTGCTGCATGGGTTGCGATAATTTCTTCATCAATTCGTCCACCACTTTACGCACTACCTGCCGGGCCGTATCTTTTGTTTTATCCGGTATTACGCGGCTCAGGGTCATAAGGGTGGCTACCAGGTGCACGTCTGGCGCTACGTTTTCCAGCATCTCTTTCTCAAACAACATCTGTGTCAGGTTCAGGCGTTTGAGCGCATCCTGTTGCATTACCTGTACCACCGTATTGGGAAAGAAGGTGCGTATGTCGCCCAGCCAGCGGCTCACGTTGGGCGAAGAGGGGCCCAGTCCGCCACGGCGGTCATTGTCATACAGCGCTTCCAGTGTTTTATCGATCTGCAGGTCCTGCGGATCCAGGGGAAAACCGGTGCCGTCATTATTGTTACCACCCAATATCAGCCGCCATTTGCGGATATGTTCTTCGTTGCTCATGATGGATATCCTAATAATTGCATTACCACCGGCAGGCTTTGCTGCGCCCGCGCGGCGTTGAATGAGTCATTTGCCTGTTGTATCGTTACAGCGCTGCCGCCGTCGCCCTGTTTTACCTTCTCTCCCAGCTTCCTTCTTTCAGCTGCGGTGAAGTTGGCAAAGGTCCTGCGCAGCAGGGGCAGCACCTCTGTAAAGGTATCCCCATCCAGCTGGTTTACCCAGCCATCGATCACGCCCCACAGGTTATTATCTACCAGCAACAGGGTACCGCTGCCTTTCAGAAAACCTTCCAGCCAGGCTGCGGCCATGCCAGGCGCTGTAGCGTTGGACATGGCGTACCAGAATACTTTCACCAGCTCCTCCCCTTCAAGCAGCTTATAGTCTGCCAGCAGGCGGGTACTATAGCCGCTTATCACCGGCGATGTTTGCGTACTGCCGGCAATGGCGCGCAGCATTTGTTGCCACTGGGTAGTGATATCCGGCTGCTGTAGCAGGTTGATGGCATCGTTCATTTTAAAGAACAGTTCCAGCAGGGCGGCCGCTGCGTCATCTGCCACTGCCGTACAAGCATTGGGCAGGCTGATGCAGATACGTGCGATCATGCCCGTTACGATCTCCGTTACCAGTGCGGCGTCTGTTTTACGCACATTGCCATACCGGCTGATGCTGACCAGGGAGGGGATCACTTCCATGAGCTGTATCACATCTCCGCTGGCAGCGGAGAGGTTATTGAGCTGGTGGATCAGCACTTCCACAGCCTGCGGCAGCTCTGCGGGCATAGTGGCCTCCAGCAGGCGGCCCACTATCTGCAGCGAATCCGTTTCCCGCGCCTGGTGTATTACATACTTAGCCGCCGCTTCTGCTGCGGTATTGCCCCAGGTACCTTTCTCAATAATATCTATGGTAAACCCGGGATCCCACTGCAGGCGCCATTGTTCTTTAAAGGTGCCTTTGCCGCTTACCTCGCTTTTATGGCCCCATTTGAGGCCCAGCAGCTGCAGGCGGTGCAGGAATATGCTGCGCTCCAGGTCGTTCTCCTTACGCAGGTCCAGCGTATAATCCTTCCATTCTGCAGTGGCGGGTAACCGCAATCGCTTCTGCAGTTTTTCAATATCTACCTGCAAAGGCGGCTTTGGTGTATCCGCGGGTACATTACCCATTTTATTGCTGACGATCAGCTGTTCTTCTATCAGCCGTAACAGGATAGATTCGCCGTTACACAGCACGCTGAGGGTAGCTTCATTCAGCTCCTCCAAACCGGCCTTGGGCAGGTCCCGCAGCGATGCCAGCGATTCTGCCAAACGCACGGCTTCTATCACATGGGCAACAGAAGTATCTATATTCTGCTGGCGGAACAGTTTGGCCACGCCGGCCATCCACCGTGTACCATCGTCATTGGGATGATGCCAGATATGTTCATACCAGCCGGGGGATTGTATGCCGGCGCCATAACCGCTAAAATAACTCAAGCGGTTATAGTTCCAGGGCGTCCAGGTGCATTCAACTTTTACTTTTGGCAACCCTTTCAGCAGCTCGTTATCCGCTTTCTGCGAAGGCATGTCCTTAAGGGCAGGCGCATGCCAGGCGCCGCAGATCACGGCTATTTCAGGGAACATTTCCTTTTCTGCCTGCCGTATCACTTTACGCATGTAGGCCTCACGCAGTTTTTCTTCCTGGTCATTGCGCTCCGGCAGCGTATCACGTAAGGCTTTCATGGCTTCATGTACGGCCTCAAATACCTGTTCATTGGCCAGGCGGTGCTCAAACATATGTTCCCACCACTTGTCTGTATTGGCATAACCGGCCGCCCTGGCCAGCCAGGAAAGGGAATCGCCGTGGTATTCATCTTCTGTCAGAGTTGTTGCCGGCGCTGCCACATCTGTCTCTTCTCCGGCATTATTGATCCCTGCTACCGTTGTTGCATCGGCGTCATTGTCAGGCAGCAAAGCACTCTCTTTCTCCTTCCCTTCTTTTTCTGCTGCTGCTTTTGCGGCTGCTTCCTGTTCCTCATCGAGGGCAAAACGATGCGCCAGGGGCAGGTCCATAAAGCGCACATGGATATTATTCCTGCGGGCATATTGGATGGCCTGCCACTCCGGAGAGAACTCCGAAAAGGGGTAAAACACTGATCTGCGGATATTATCCGTCTGGTAGGCCAGTATGGCCACCGGCGGTTGCATCTCTGCATGGTTAGCCCATTGCAGGATGCCGTCTGCATCCGGCGGGCCCTCTACCAGTACAATATCCGGTTTCAGTTGTTCCAGGAACTGTTGTACGTTCCTGGCCGATCCGGGTCCATGATGCCGTATGCCTAATATATGCGTAGCCATTGATTGTAGTTATTATGCCAGGTCCCTGCAGGCCCTGTAAATATCCCGCCATTCTTCGCGGGGTTTCACCACCGTTTCCAGGTACTCCTGCCAAACTACTTTATCCTGTACGGGGTCTTTAAGCACAGCGCCAATGATACCGGCGGCCAGGTCTGCTGCTTTCAGCTGCCCGTCGCCAAAATAACCAGCCATTGCCAGGCCGTTATTCACTACGGAGATGGCTTCCGCGGTGCTTAAGGTACCGGAAGGTTGTTTGATCTTGGTCTTACCATCCAGCGTAACGCCGGCGCGCAGCTCGCGGAAAATGGTCACTATACGGCGGATCTCTTCCAATGCAGGTTTTTCTGCAGGCAGTTCCATGATCTTCTCAAAGCTTTCCACACGGCGGCGTACAATGTCTATCTCCTCATCCATACTATCCGGCACGGGCAGTATCACCGTATTAAAACGGCGTTTTAATGCGCTGGACAAGTCGTTTACCCCTTTATCGCGGTTGTTGGCGGTGGCAATTACGTTAAAGCCTCTTACCGCCTGTACTTCCGTATTCAGTTCCGGTACCGGCAATGATTTCTCTGACAGGATGGTGATGAGCGTATCCTGCACATCGGCCCCGATCCTCGTGAGCTCTTCTATACGTACGATCTTACCATCTTTCATACCACGCATGACCGGCGTTTCCACCAGCGCATTTTCACTGGGGCCCTCTGCCAGCAGGCGGGCATAGTTCCAGCCATACCGGATGGATTCTTCGCTGGTGCCGGCGGTGCCTTGTATGATCATGGTGCTGTCGCCACTAACGGCGGCGGCTAAATGTTCGCTTACCCAACTTTTAGCCGTGCCGGGCAAACCGTATAATAACAAAGCCCTGTCTGTAGTAAGCGTGGCTACCGCTATCTCCATTAAGCGGCGGTTGCCAATGTATTTGGGGCTGATCTCCATCCCGTTCTTCAGCTTACCGCCCACGAGGTAGGTCACTACAGACTGGGGCGTTAACTTCCAGTTGGCAGGACGTTTACCACTATCCTGTTTTTGCAGTTCTTCCAGTTCATGTGCATAAAGTTGTTCTGCATGACTGCGCAAAATGGCTGACATAACTAAGGGTTTGTTTAATGTTATTGAAATGCGTTAATGATCTGTTGTTTAAGTACCAGCAGTTTTTTAATGTGCGCGCGTATATCGTTCCAAGCATCGTTAACGTGCTGCTCCGGCCGTTGGGGAGAGATACTGTCCAGCGACGCCAGGATCTCTACCGGCAACTGGTGTGCGCGCTTGCTAAAGAAAAGGCGGTTATAGGAATAGGGGCTTTTGCAGGCATATTCCAACACCGCGCGGGTAAGCGGCAGGCTCCATTCCCCTTCGACTTCCTGGCGCAGGTAGGTCATCACGTCCTCCGGCGTTTTTGTCAGTGACCGGATAATATATGGCTCCCGTTCTGCGGGTTCCAGCGCATACACCAGCGGATAATAAAAACGGTTGCCTTCCGCTACCAACAGCTTTGCCCACTGTGCATTCCTGAACTTGCTGGCAGCGCTTTCCAGGGCAGCGTAAAGCCGGCCGCCGGCCGAATGTTCTGTAAAAAGTGTTATGATCTTCTCCGGCGTTTCCTGCAGATGGTTTTCCCACAGATGGGGCGGCACTGCCTGCACCAGCTGCTCCACGATATATGCTTCGTCCGGTATTTTTTTATTGCTGCTTAAACGTTCTATACCGTATTTAAAGATGTTCTCGTCTACCGTATCCGGCAACTTTACCTGCAACGTGGTTTTGGAACTAAGCCCCAGCAGCGCTTTTTCTTTTTTTATGCTGATAGCCTGCTGTGCTACCTGCCAGTATAGCTTTACGATGCTGGAACCGGGCTGCATCCGCAACAGGTGCATGACAACCTCCTTTACTTTCACGCTTTTTTCGTTCAATAACACCTCCAGCCAGCTGCTATCTTCCGCAAACACGATGGGGCGAAGGCTGCTTAACAGGTCTGCCCTGGCATTGGCGTTCTCCTGTGGCCAGGTCTGTTGTAGCCAGGCCCTGGCAGCAGCGGGATCTGTTTCGCTTAACTGCGCCAGCGCAGCCTTCCGTTGTGCCAGCGTACCGGTTTGCCATTGCTCTTCCAGCGATACGGCGGCGGGCATTTTCCAGTCCGGGTTAAACTGTGCCAGCCACTTGCCCCGCTCTCCGGCGCAGCTTTCTACCAAAGGCCGTAAGGCTTTCTGCGATATGGCTTTATCCAATAAGGCCGGCAGCATGTACGGGTGCGCGATCTGTTGGCTGGCCGCGCAACACTCCAGCCATAGTTGCAGCAAGCCTTCATTATCTTCCGCTACAACGTCGTTAAATGCTTGTATAGCGGCCATACTGCAACCGGGCCGTATTTCTTCCGACGCCGTGGGTATACCCGCATCCTCCTTATGCAGCGGCAGTGAACCGCTCTGGCGGTAGTTAAATGCCAGCGCTGCCAGTTGCAGGAATTTTTCTTCTTTATCAATAGCAGTATTCCCGTTAATGTGGGTTAAGGCTGTTGTAAAATCCTCCGGCCATCCGGCGGTAACGGGCGCCTGTTTATCTGTGCCCAGCAGGGCATTTGATACAATATCTGTCCAAAGCTGCATCTCAGTTCGATAAATTTAGGTAGTAATCCTCCATCCACACGCCCAGTGGCTCATAAGTATGCTCCTTGCCCAGCACGGCCATATTCATGGGCTGGCCGCCGCTCAGGGATAACAATGTATAGAAATGCCGGTAATTATCCTTTAGCTGTACCAGGTGATTGCCCGCATCTGCCAGCCACCAGCGGCCTGCATGTAACACCAGCCTTAGCTGTGATACAATAAAAGGACGCTCACTGCTAACAGGCAGTTGCGTATATCCCTGCGCTTGCGTTTCCGCTACCTGCATCCAACCCCTAAGCGGGGTATACCCGGTTACCGCATTGGTGGATAGCTGACGTTTAATAATAGCGCGCAAGGGCTGCGCGGAAGGATAAAATACCAACTCCGCCTGCACATACATACCCGGGCTAAATGAGAAGGTAATGCCCTGCCCGCGTACGCTGAACTGCAGCACTAATGCATATTGGTTGGATTGTGTGCCGTATAACCAGTTCCTTTCTGTAAGCAGGTTATCCTCTTCCGTGATCTGTTTGGCCAGCACCAGCCAGGTATCCGTAATACCGGTTTGCATTTTCAGCTCTTCCTGCTGTTGGGTAAAGCCGATCAGGTTACGGATGTCTTCTGTCAGCAAGGCGGGCAGCCCGCTCCTGTTATTAAAACCTGCTATCACTAGGTAAATACGCAGCAGCTGATCCATGAAGGGGCTCTGCCATCCATCCTTATAGAAATCTGTATTACCCAGGGCTTTTACCATACCAGCCAGGCCCGGCGCTTTAGCGTCTACCATACGCCTGGCCATATTGCTGAAAAAGGAAGGGTCTTTTTCCGGTATGGTGAGTATACCATTGCGTACAATGTCCTTTATCCATAACAGCAGTTCTTCCAGCCCGTCTTCTACGCTCTGTTCCCGCGCCTCTTTTCTTTTGGCCTGGGCTGCCTCATCTACCGGCTTGCTTTCCCGCTCCGCTTTTTTCTCTTCGCGTTGTACCCGTTTATCCAGCCAATCCTGCACCCAGGCAGGCGGCACATTATCGCTAACAGCAGCGGGATTGCGCGCATGCAGCAATAGAAGACCTAAGCCATGTTTACAGGGAAATTTACGGCTGGGGCAGGAACATTTGAAGGCAATGTTCACAATGTCTATCTGTGTCTGGTAGGGTTTGCTGCCACTGCCCTGGCATTCGCCCCAAAGGGCCTGCTCGTTGATACCCTTGCTTACCCATTTGGCAGGATTTGATAAATCTTTACCCGCTTTCTTGGAAGATTCATCAGGGGCAAGGGCTAATATCTGTTCTTCTGTTAGTTGCAAGGAAAAATCTTTGAAGGTGATCGTCCCAAAAACGGTTTAAAACAAACAAATTGCAGCGAAAGATAATTAAAAAATAAAAAATTTGAATTTTCTTAATTTCAGTAGCATAACCCATTACTGTAGCACCCTTAAAATACAATGTTATGAAACCGTTTAAATTGTTCATCGTCCTCATACCCATCTGTATCCTGCTCTCATTTAACTTTCCGTTAAAAGATCCTGTTCACCAGCTCAGGATCTACACGATTCCTCCTTCAAATGAAAAAGCATTTAACGACCGGTTCCATGACCATGCATTAAGAATAATGAAGAAATATGATTTTCATGTAGTCGCCACCTGGGAATCCCGGTACAAGGATAAGCTGGAATTTATATACCTGCTGGAGTGGCCTGACCAACAAACAATGACGGGCGCCTGGGCTAAATTCATGGCAGATGAGGAATGGATCGCTATTAAAAAGGAAACCAGTAAAGTGCACGGCAGTTTCGTGGAGGATATAGAGGACCGGACGCTATCCTTAACAGATTATTCTCCTGCCAGGAGCTTTTTAAGCAGGTAATGCAGGGCTGGGCATCCAAATCAGGAAATTGATGAGCGCTTCCCTGGTATTTTACCATTATAGTTTGTAGATTTCTGCTGTAAAAATTCCACCTCATATGCAACAAAGCATGAAGGTACTCTGTATGCTGGTACTACTATCCGCCAGCTATATCAGCGCGTACTGTCAGTTTACACCCGGCCGGTCCATTTACACACAAAAACCCGAAGACCCGGAAGCCATTTATTTTATGCCCGGCAAAGCAGCAGATGTATCTGATCAGCTGCAAACTGCCATTAACCAGTTAAAGAAAGACCGCAATTTTGGTATTCTGTTCATACCGGAAGGTACCTACGTTATTTCAAAGACCATCTATATCCCGGCGTCCATACGCCTGATAGGCTACGGCAAAAACCGCCCTATGATCATGCTGCAAAAGAATGCGCCGGGTTTCCAGGCAGAGCAGCCGCAGGATAAGGGCAAAGCCGCCTATATGTTCTGGTTCACCAGCAGCGTGGTGGAAGCAGATGGTAAGATCAACGATGCAGGCGCAGGCACTTTTTACAGCGCATTTTCTAACATTGACATTAAGATAGGCGCCGGCAACCCGGCCGCTGTAGCCCTGCGTACACATTTTGCCCAGCACAGCTACGTATCACACTGCAATATTGATATAGGCAGCGGTAAAGCCGGCCTGTTTGATATTGGCAATATGATGGAAGACGTGAAATTCTTTGGTGGTGACTACGGCATCTATACCACTAAGGCCTCTCCCGGCTGGCAGTTCATGATGATGGACACCTATTTTGAAGGTCAGCGCAAAACCGCCATTAAATCACAACAGGCGGGTTTTACCATTGTGCGCATGCAGGTAAAGAATACCCCGGCGGCTATACAGGTAGATAGTAATTACTGGGACAAACTGTTCCTGGAAGACTGCCGCTTTGAGAATATCAGCGGCCCTGCTATCCGCGTGAGCAATGAAGGCAACGCCAACATGCAGCTGAATATCCGTAACCTGTACTGCCGCAATGTACCGGCGCTTGTGCACTACCCGCAGGCTGACAGCCTGACCAAAGGCCCTGCCGCCAGCTATCACGTAAAAAGTTTTGTGTACGGCCTGCAGATGGAAGATCTAGGTACGGAAGAAAAATATACCAGCACTACGGACATTAGCCCGGTTAGCATGCTACCCGCAGGCTTTACCAGTGACGTACCCGCACTGCCGCCCATGACGGAATGGGTAAACCTGAAGACATTGGGCGCTATGGGCGATGGCATTACAGATGATACCAAGGCCATACAACAGGCCATAGACGCGCATGCGGTGATCTATGTACCGCAGGGCTCTTACCGCATTTCACAGACCATCAAACTAAAACCCAACACGGTATTAATAGGCTTACACCCGCTAGCCACCAATTTTGCACTAAAGGAAAGCGCGCCGGCATTTAGCGGCTTTGGCGCACCTGCAGCTATGGTAGAAGCCCCGGAAGGTGGAACCAATATTATTACAGGTATTGGCCTTTATACCGGCGAAAGCAATTACCGCGCTGTAGCCTGCAAATGGATGGCCGGTGAAAAGTCAATGGTGGACGATGTAAAGTTCATTGGCGGCCATGGCACCATGCGCCCGGGGCCACAGGTACATTGGAAATGGGAAGAACGGGAACAGCCACAGCCCGGCCGCCGCAACGTATTTGATCCCCTATGGGATACACAGTACTGGAGCCTTTGGGTAACCAATAACGGCGGCGGTATCTTCAAAAACATCTGGACTGCCAGCACCTTTGCCACCAATGGTTGTTATGTGAATAATACCAGCACCCGCGGGCGTATCTATGCGATGTCTGTAGAGCACCATGTGCGCAATGAAGTGCGGTTTAAGAACGTAGCTAACTGGCACGTTTATGCGCTGCAGCTGGAAGAGGAAAGCCTGGAAAGCTCCGAGTGCCAGCCACTGGAGATAGATGGCTGTAAGGATATGCGCTTTGCCAACCTGTACATGTTCCGTGTAATACGTGTAAAGGTGCCCTACCCGTACTCCATCCGCACCTGGCATTGCAGCAACATTGAGCTGCTGAACGTGCACAATTACAGCCAGATCAAATACACCACGGACAATCCGCTCTATGATATTAACACAGATACCGAAGTACGGCCTACCGAGTTTGCACGCCTGCTCATCAGCGGTAATAAACCCGCTAAACGGACAGATGGCATACAACAGCTGGCCAAAGGCTTTGAGTTTGCTATTGGCCTTTGCGCCGATTCTAAGGGTAATGTATACTTTGCAGAGCAACGTATGAAGCGCGTGTACAAATGGTCTGCCGCCACCAATGCCCTGGAGCTGCTGGCAGATTTCCCCTGGCAGCCCCTTTCCCTGGCCTGTGATGCAAACGATAATTTGCTGGTTGTATTCCGCTATGACCCGCAGCCCGGCAACCTGGTAAACGGACAGCAGGAACGTTTCCAGAACCCACCGGATGCCGGCGGTACCTCCTTTAGCGGATGGGGCAATTCCGGCTTTGGCACCCTGGTATATGCCGTAGACCCCAGCCAGCCAGAGCAGACCATCCGCCTGCTGGATAAAACGCCCATGACTTCTGTGAATCATGTATATAAAGCGCTGTACCCCTCTAACCGCTGGCGGGACTACCATGATTTTAACACTGTATCCATTGCCCGCAACGATACCTGCTGGGTAGCGCCGGATGGCAGGACCATCGTCCCGGTTTGTTATGACCTGGCCCGCGCCTGTGCCCTGGTAGCCGCTTTCCCAGGCAAACCTTTATATGCTGCAGACGAGTATGATAAACGTACGGTGCGTTGCCAGGTAGACACACAAGGATACCTCTCTGATCTAAAATACTTTGTGGAGAAAGGGGAGTTTAATTCCATCCCCGATCCGCAGGGCAACTTATGGGTAGCAGACGGTAATATCTATAAGTTTGATGCCAGCGGCAAACAGCTTTCCCGGCTGGAGACGCCAGAGCGGCCGTCGTCAATGGTTATCACAAATGGTAATACGCTATATTTTACCGGCCGTACTGCATTATACCGCACTACGATCAAATGATGGTAAAAGTTATTGACAATAAAAAGGACGGACCATTAGTTTTGGTCCGTCCCTTTTTATTGCTTGATTTGTCAATTATCAATGTTTGAAAAAGCTATCCGGCACTATCTGCGGTGTTCCGTTACCAACGCCATACTTCAGGCCCAGGGAGAAACCGCCGCCGCCTTCAATAAAATCCAACCGGAACGGGTGCAGGCCTTTCTGTAAGGCTACCTGTCCTGATTTTTCAATGGGCGCATGCTGTCCGTCATTATCCACTACTACTTTGTCTCCTATTGTCAATACACCACCATCATCACACAGGAAGTAAAAGCTATACACGGCAGTTTCCGGTACGTCAATAAAGCCGGTATACTGTAACCCAAAGCTGGGCGCATTTACAGACGGCGGTACTACCAGGTCGCGGGCAATGAACTGGCTGTCCGCCTCCAGGCCTTGCATACCGCCCGTATTCTTGAAATACTTTTTGTAATACTGGCACTGCAGTCCTTCTTTAACAGGGGCAAAAGTGGCTACTGCGGGCTGGTAATCCTCTTTTTTATAGTCCAGCGTATAGATCTCACCGCGGTTGCCGCCGGGGCTAAACGCCGCCAGTTTAATGGTCACCGGTTGTTTGATGATCAGCGGCTTATCCAGTGCGGGGGAATTGCGTTTGGGCAGCGTGCCATCGGTAGTATAATGTAAAGTAAGCTCCGGCAGTGGTTTTTGAATATCCAATACGGCCTGGTCTACAAATACATTCTGCGCGGTAAAGCCGGAAAGGTCCGGCAGGCGGTAATGCACATGCAGCTGCTCCAGGCGTTTGTAATGCGCGGGCAGGCGTTGTTCAAAAGCGCCAAAGTCCAGCTGTTTGCTCCATACCCTTTCCGCCAGCGCTATCATACGGGGAAAATACAGGTAGTCCGCACGGTTCTCAGAAGGCACTCTTTCTGACCACAGGTTAGCCTGTGCGCCAATGATGGCAGCACCTTGTTCCGGCGTTAGCTTTTGCGGCACTACATGAAAATGATAGATATTGGATAAGGAATGCGCATCCGGCAGGTTATCAAAATACAGCGGGCTGCCGGGGCTCATGATCACCTTATTGCCATTGGCCGCCGCTTTAATGGGCGCATCCGGCACCCAGGAACGCCAGTACATTACGTTGGCCGTGGCGCTGATACCGCCTTCCAGTATTTCGTCCCAGCCTATGAGCTTACGGCCTTTGGACTGGAAGAAACGTTCCATGCGTTTCACAAAATAACTTTGCAGCTCTGCGCTGTTCTTCAGCCCTTCCTTTTCCATCAGCGCGGTACAAGCGGTGTTTTTCTCCCAGCTTTTACGGTCTACTTCGTCCGCGCCCAGGTGAATGTATTCAGAGGGGAAGATGTTCATGATCTCGGTAAAAATATTCTCTGCAAAAGTATAGGTGCCTTCATTACAGGGGCAAATAGGCGTGGAGAACAGCTCTCCCCATTTACTGCCACCCTCGCAGGAGAGGTCCGGGAAAGCATGGATGGCCGCCATCATATGGCCGGGCATATCCACTTCCGGTATAATATCGATATAACGCGCGGCAGCATACTTAACCAGGTCTTTCATCTGCTGCTGGGTATAAAAACCGCCATACAGGGTTTTGCCGTTGCGGTGGATGATATGCTGCGCGTCTATCGCCATATCCGGGTTGGTGGCAGACATCCGCATACAGGCAGAATCATTTTTATCAAATGTACGCCAGGCGCCCTGCTGCGTAAGCACCGGGTATTTTTTGATCTCTATGCGCCAGCCCTGGTCGTCTGTTAAATGCAGGTGCAGTTTGTTCAATTTGTACAGGGCCATGAGGTCTATCAGCTTCTGCAGGTATTGTATGCTAAAGAAGTGGCGGGCTACATCCAGGTGTATGCCCCTCCATGCATAGGAAGGCTCGTCTGCTATCTCCAGTGCCGGTAATACCAGCGGCTGCCGGGCTGGTTTTGCAACAGGCAGACCTTTCATGGTAAGGATGGGTTGCTCCATACCGGCAGGTAATAGCTGGCGCAGGGTTTCTACTGCACGGAACATACCGGCCGGCGTTCCGGCAGTCAGCTCCACTTTTTGTGCAGTAATGCTTAGCCGGTAACCTTCTGCCGCGGTAATGGCGGCATCCTTCCGCAACACGATCTTGCCGGCGCTGCCTGTCTTTAAGGGCTTGCCTAATACCGGTGTGGCCAGGCGCTGTAATAACGCTACCGCATCTGTAAACGCAGGATCTGCTGTAACCACGGTAGCGGCAGTGATGGTGAATGTGCCGCTGCCGGCCTGCAGTGAGGCAGGGTAAGGGATCAGCGGGTATTGATCATTCTGTTGCGCATGTGCGCCAAAAGCCTGTAACAGGACGGCTGCCATTAATAGCAGCCTGGAAAACAGTTGTTTCATTGTTCTTTGCAGATTATTCCCGAATAATTAATTATGTTCCAACACGACATGTTTGATATTCTTACGGTCATAGGTATACGTAATATGTATCTTACCGTCCCTGGTCTGTATCACAGCAGGATAACTGTACTCTTCCCGGGTACCATTTTCCAGGATGGCTACATCATTCCAGGTATTGCCATCCTTTGAGACGGCCACATTCAATTTAGCCCGGCCATTATACCATTGTTTACCTGGTATGTCCGGGTTATACACGATCAGTTGCCAGCCATCCCGCAAGGTTACGGCATCTGTACCGGAATTGGGATTTAGCAGCGTAGTAGCGGATAGCTGGCCCCAATGCAACCCTTTATCATCAGACCAGGCCTGCATTACATGCCCCTGTTTGCTGCGGCAAAGCACCTGCATGCGGCCATCCGCATATTGCAGGATGCTTGGCTGTATAACATCATAAGACCCTGCGGTATCAATGGGGATAAACTGCCAGCTACGGCCGCCATCTGCAGAATGCTCTAAATGCGCCCGCCACCCCCGGGAAGATTCCGTGCTGGACGGCGCTAGTATACTACCATCCGCCAGTTGTACCGGTTTATTCTTAATAGGACCCAGTATCCCATCTGGTAAACGTTCCGTCGCTGACCAGGTTGTACCACCGTCTGCGGAAATTTTGGTCATGCCCCACCATTCCCTTGGGTTAGGGCCTACTTTATAGAACAGATGCAGCACTTGCGCCTTATCCATGAACAGCACCGGGTTCCAGCAGGGATAACGCAGCGTATCGTTCACAATGCCATCTGCTACCGTCTGCGGCGCGCTCCAACCGTTTTTTCCCAGCACGCTGGCCCAGATCACCACATCTTTCCCACCCTCATGCGAGCCGCCAAACCAGGCAGCCATCAGCTTCCCTTTCTGGTACTCCACAATGGTGCTGGCATGACATTGCTGAAAAGGTGCATGATCCACGATCAGCTCTTCCTTTGTTTTTTCCCAGCCGGACTGCCCATAGGCGGCCATCACAGCAAAAAGCAAAATACCTGACAAGATGCCTGTCTTTTTTCTCTGCATACTGATACGAAATTATACTCCGGGGTTAAAAATGCGAAGAAAGATGGGAATTTAATAACACATTATACAAACGGCTGCTCGCCATGAACAGCCGTTTGTATATAGTTTAATGGGCAAGCCTCACTGGATGGCGCGGAAGATCCGGTTAGTATAAGAAGAATCTACATTCCCCGCAAACACCATAATACCCGCCTTTGTAGCGCCGGCAGGCTCCCATGTAGCTGCAGTCATGGCATTGGACAAGGAGTTATATTGTTTGGAAACCCCTATCATGGTCTTAGCGGCCCCAATAGAATTGGCCCAGCGGTTAAACCGGGTGATATTGTTCTGGAAATATCCCATATCCTCCACAAAGTTTAAATACTGCGCAACAGCAGGCGATTGGCCAATAGCATAACCGGCCTGCCCGCCGGAATAAATAGCCGCCGTATAGATAGTATTGGCCGGGTTGTTGGATTTAGGACCAAAATACTTCCCAAATTCTTTTACCAGGTTAGTGAAGTTGGTATTAGCCGGCGTAGACCCCATATGCTCCACATCCAGCGCTATGCCGTCAAAATGCAGGGAGTCTACGATACAGGCTTTGACAAACGCGGCAAACTGCACATAGTTAAGCTTAGTACCGTTATAGGTAGTAAAAGGCTGTGTAGTGTTCCAGGAGGCCGCATCGTCTACATTCATGAGCACTTTTACGCCCCTTGCCTGTAGCACCCTTACATGGTCAATAATGGATCTGTAAGAATGGTAATTGGGATTCACATTCAGGATGTAGCTGCTGCTACTGCCATAATGCACAGAGTCTGCCATTTCCCAGCCGGTGCCCTCGAACAATACTACAATATTGGCTTCTTTAGCAAAATTGGTGAGTGGTAACTGATTGGGCGTGGCATCAAAGGCGTAGTAAGCTACCTTGTTAAACGGGGGTACCGGCACGGCGGCAATATTAGCGGTAGCAGCTATGGCAGGCACCGCATCCGGTGCCGCAGGATTGTTGTCAAGTGCGTTTTTGGTACAGGAAACCAGGATGCAGGCAAAAGCGATGCATAAAACAGGGTGTTGTTTTTTCATAAGGCAGATGATTATGGGTTGAAAATAAATAAGCGGCAGCTCGTAATTGCTGATACCAGGTTAACAGCCGGTATGAAATAGCATAGCGATTAAATTACGTAATGTGACTGCGATGGGATTGCAAGGGTTATTTTCCCACGCCCCGCAAAACCCTATATTTGCCCAATAATCACCCTTAAATCCAGGCAAATATGAAAGTCTGCTCCTTTCTTCCGGCGGCAACAGAGATGATCCATCAAATGGGTTTGGAAAGCGATCTCCACGGCGTAACCTTTGAATGCCATAGCGACCGGCCCAGGGTAGTACGTTCCCATATTGAAGGCAACAGCTACAGCAGCATAGAGATAGAGCGCATTGTAGCCCAGTCAAAAGCCGAAGGCAGGAGCCTGTATTATATCGATGAGCCGCTTTTGCAGCAGATAGCCCCGGATATCATCTTTACCCAGGATGTTTGCGATGTATGCCAGATAGATACGGCCTATGTGCAAAGAGCCATTTACAAATTGGAAAAGGAACCACTGCTCATCCCGCTGTTTCCTAAAAACCTGGACGATGTTTTTGACAATGCCCTTACTATTGCCACGGCCATGGGCAAAGAAGAAAACGCTTACCGTTTATTGGCCTCCCTTAAAGAAAGAACAGACCATATACTGGATATACTTCGCTTAAATAAAGCCCCCTTACGCAGGGTAATGCTGATGGAATGGATGCAGCCTGTCTATAACTGCGGTCACTGGATCCCCTATCAGATAGCGCAGGCGGGCGGCGTAGATATGCTATCTAATCCTTCCGGTTATTCCATCAAAATAGAATGGGATAAGATCCTTCAATACAATCCTGAAGTGCTGGTAGTGGCGCCTTGCGGGCTGGAAATAACAAGGGCGGAAAAAGAAGTGGCCACCCTGGAACAAATGCCCGGCTGGCAGGAATTACAGGCTGTAAAGAACAATGAAGTATATTTTGCGGACAGCAATCTGTTCACCTGCCCCAGCACCAGGCTGGTGGATGGTATTGAACTACTGGCAGCATTATTCCATCCTGCACTGTTCCCGGATCTGGCGAAAGCGCATGCACGGTCGTTCAGAAAGTTTAAACAGCCTGTTATTGTTTAATTGATCAGGGGGGATCTTATACATCTCATCCAATGATCAGCAATAGACACGTCTCAATAGCACTGCATAATTATGCTCAAAAAATCACGACATTTGCCGCTCTTTTAACGGATTATGAAGGTTTGTATTGCTGAAAAGCCCAGTGTGGCCAGGGATATTGCACAGCTGTTAGGCGCCGCTCAGCGCCGCGACGGTTATTATGAAGGTAACGGTTACCAGGTAACCTGGACCTTTGGGCATTTCTGTACACTAAAGGAGCCGCATGACTATTCTGAACACTGGAAATACTGGCGGCTGGAAGACCTGCCCATCCTGCCGGCAGGTTTTGGCATTAAACTGATCGACAATGCGGGCGTACTAAAACAATTCTCCATTATAGAACAACTGGTGCAGCAGTGCGAAGAAGTGATCAACTGCGGTGACGCCGGCCAGGAAGGCGAGCTGATACAACGCTGGGTACTACTCAAAGCGCGCTGCACGGCTCCCGTGAAAAGGTTGTGGATATCCTCCCTTACAGACGAGTCTATCCGCAACGGCTTTGCCGCACTGCGCGAAAGCGCCCAGTTCGATAACCTGTATGCGGCAGGTAGCGCCAGGGCTATTGGCGACTGGCTGCTGGGCATGAACGCCACCCGGCTTTTTACCAAGAAGTTTGCCATTGGCAAAACCGTATTGTCCATAGGCCGTGTGCAAACCCCTACCCTGGCAATGATCGTACAACGGCAAAAGGAGATCAATGCATTCGTACAGGAAGACTATTGGGAGCTCAAGACCATTTACCGCGAAACAGAGTTCACTGCCTCGATTGACCGGCTCAAAAGCCTGGAGAAGGCCAACCGGGGATTAGCCTATCTGCAGGAGCATCCTTTTGAGATAGTATCCTTTGAAAGAAAAGAAGGCAAGGAAGGCAATCCTCGCCTGTTTGACCTTACCGCCCTGCAGGTAGAAGCCAACAAACGCTACGCTTACAGCGCTGATGATACACTCAAGTACATCCAGAGCCTGTACGAAAAAAAGATGGTCACCTATCCGCGTGTAGATACCACTTACCTGTCTGAAGACCTGCATCCCAAAATTGCCGGCATTTTGCAGGACATGACGCCCTACAAGGCGCTGATAGCCCCGCTGCTGCAGCAACCTATTCCCAAGCTAAAAACAGTATTCGACGATAAAAAGGTCACAGATCACCACGCGATCATTCCCACGGGGGTATACCCTTCCGGTTTATCTCAGGAAGAAAAACGGATCTATGACCTGGTGGCCCGGCGCTTTATAGCCGCCTTTTACCCGGAATGCCGCATCGCCAATACCACCGTACTGGGAAAAGTGGGACAGGTGCCCTTTAAAGCCACCGGTAAACAGATCCTGGAGCCCGGTTGGAAGGAGGTATACGCCAACGATACCACCCAGAAAAAAGAAGGCGAAGAAGAAGAAAAGATATTACCGGTTTTTGAAGCAGGAGAAAGCGGCCCTCACACGCCAAGGGTGCACCAGGGCAGAACATCCCCTCCCAAACCGTTTACAGAAGCTACGCTGCTGCGGGCAATGGAAACCGCCGGCAAACAGGTGGATGACGAAGAGATGCGGGAACTGCTGAAGGATAACGGTATTGGCCGCCCCTCCACCCGCGCAAACATCATTGAAACACTGTTCCGCCGCAAATACATCGAAAAACGGAAAAAGAACATCTTTGCTACCCAAACCGGCATGGATCTGATAGATACCATACAGTCAGAACTGTTAAAAAGCCCTGAGCTTACCGGTCAGTGGGAACGCAAACTGCGCCTCATCGAAAAAGGCGAGTATGCCATGGACACTTTTAAAGAAGAACTGACGCAGATGGTTACCGAATTGGTGACTGAGGTAAAAACAGCCGGTTACAAAGTGATCTCTATTGCGCCGGAAGCGCCGCCGGAGCCCGAAAAGCCTGCTAAAGCCCCCAAGGCTAAACCCGCGCCCGTACCTACTGATATAACCTCCCTTTCATGCCCTAAATGCAAAACCCACTTACTTAAAAAAGGGAATACCGCCTATGGCTGCGCAAACTACCAGGTGTGTGGTTTTAAACTGCCTTTTGAAGTATTGGGCAAAAAACTTACTGACAAACAGGTGGCAGACCTTATTACAAAAGGTAAGACCTCAAAGATCAAAGGCCTTGAGCTGCCGGGCGGCGGCGAAGCTGCACAGGCCCGCCTGGTACTGAATGCAGGGTTTGAAGTGGAAGCTGAATTGTAGCGCGTTGCATAGATATTACATGGCCGTTGGGAGAACAGGCTCGCGCAATGGTATTTACTGACTTGTTTCAAAATACGCTTTAAGCGTATCCTGGCCGTATTCCGGCGCATTCATATCCGTTGTCATTACCGTCATAAAGAACTCCAGGGGACCAAACACGGGTGCAGGCATAAAAATACGCGCCAACCTTAGGATCGTTTTTCTAAGCCATTCCGGGAGATAGGTTATGGCAGGCTTTTTATGCAGCACATCAAAAGCCGTTTGTGCAATTTGAGTAAAGCGCATGGTTTGCGGACCACCAATATTGATCTCCCGCTTATCCTGGTCAATGGCTGTGACACAGGCGGCGGCCAGGTCCTCCCCGCTGATAGGGTTGATCTTTGCTGCGCCTTTGGCAAACAGGTACACCCTCCCCTTTTTTGCCAGGTTAAACAACGCCGCCATATCTGAAAAATACCCTGTTGGCCGGATAATACAGTATTCCAGGCCGGATGCTTTTAATGCGTTTACAAATTGTTCTTTGGCATGGCAGATAGCAATGTCTTGCAGCTGTTCCCCCTTATAAACAGAGATATAGATAAATTTTCTTACACCGCTTTTCCTGGCTTCCTGCAACAAATTGAGATTTGCCTGGTAATCCACATCCATATAGGTTAACCCTTTTTGGGGTTTTGTTATACCTACGGTTGAAATAACGGTATCGATACCTTCACAGCAATTTATGATGGACTGCGGTTGTGTTAATTCCGCTGGCAGCACGGTAACCAGGGGCGCGGAACCGGGCGGCGGGTGTATCCGCCCGGCCTGCCTGGCTATAACAGTCACCTGCCGGTTATCTTCTATCAGCTTCGTTAAAATATGGCCACCTAAATATCCGGTTGCACCGGCCAGCAATATCCTGCCCATCTGCTGTTTCATTTAGTAAACGTCTTATTTCTCCAGCAACGCCTGCCCTTCAAAAACTATTCCGGGCCAGCCATGCATTATAAACTGCCGGATGTTTTGATGATCTGTTCCGCCCGGATTGCTTAAGACCGATTGATAATGTTCTGCAAATAAAAAGAGGGTGTCTTCCTTGCTCAGGTCATTTAATTGGGCAAAGGCAAAAACCCTGGCGCTACCCTGGTTCTGAGTGGCTTCATTGTACGCCTCGCCATTTTTAAACGCTGTTGGCTGATGTTGGTAGTGAGCGTCTATAAATTCAAGCACTTCTTTAAACGTGATTGAATTGTCTTTTAAATTCTTGATCAAACTGGCTAATTGCGCTTTCATCCGGAATATTATTATAACCAAAAATAGAAATTTAAAGTTATAGCATTTCAATAAAGTATGGCAAGCCGCTTAAGGGATCACCTTTTTCGCGCGTAGTTCATCAAATAAACTGTAGAACATCTCTTCCGTATCTATAAACTCATGAAAGCCCATACGCCTGGCTTTTGTGCCATCTGCAAAGAAGTCATAATCCCAGGAAAAAACAAAATCGCCAAATCCCCAGTTATTAAGCTGATCATAGTTATGTTTATCAAGCCCGTACTTTTCCTGCATAGCCTGCCATAAAGCAGCCTTGTCTGCCATAACGGTTTGCAGTTGCATATGCAGCGGCGAGGCAGTCTCCAGGTCAAAATACCGGGCAATTTTTGGCCACAGGTCATTCCAGCGGAATAGATCACCGTTGGTGATATTAAATGCCTGGTTAGCACAACCGGTATCCGTAGCGGCCCATACCGTTGCTTTTGCCAGTAAGCCGGCATCGGTCATTTCCATGAGCTTGTCGTAAGCGCCCGGTTTGCCAGGGAATCGCAATGGTATATTCAGTTCTTTTGAGATGGAAGCATATACCGCGATCAGTAAGGCCAGGTTCATGGGATTGCCCAACGCAGTGCCGCCAACGACAGACGGACGGATAGCGGACCAGGTCCAACTTTTCCCCTGTTGACGCTGCTCCAGGAACTGTTGCTGATCTACATTGAACTCCGGTGGCATATGGCCTGCATCGCTTTCCCTTGCTGGTGTTTTAAAAGGCCCCAGATGCGCGCCATACACTTTGTAACCCTGCATTAGGCTAATATGTTGTAAGCCGCTGGCTACAGGCTCTATTGCCTCTACCACGTTTACCAGTATAGCCAGGTTGGGGGCCACCAGCTCCGCCCAGGTAGGACGGTCCTGGTAGGCGGAGTAAAAGATATGTGTTACCTGCTGTAAATGCGATAACTGCTTTTTACTACTTTCCTTGTCCAGCAAGTCAACCGAAATATGAGTAACGCCGGGCTTGTTTTCTCCTCCCTTCCTGGACAGCCCTATGATATCCCAGTTATCAAGCGATGACAGGTGATCTAACAGATTAGTACCGATGACCCCATTGGCGCCAACGATCAGCGCCGTATTTTTAGACGTATTCATTAGAAATGGTATGATTTAATTGATAGTTATTAGCTCAATTGCAGCACAAAGGTGGAAAGAATATGGCGCGGCGGTTGGTAAAAATCTAACACTATTTTGTACCTTTCCTATATGGAACGCTATCGCCAATACCAGCCTTTAGCAGTGTCTGATTTTGAAGTGGCCGAATGGCATCATCCGGTGCACAACCATAACCATTATGAGCTCATCTATATAAAAAAGGGCAAGGGCGCACATGTTGTTAACCAGGTGTCCCATCCTTATCGTGCGGGTAACGTGTTCCTGTTAGGGCCGGAAGACGGCCATTATTTTGAAATAAAGACCTTAACCCGGTTTGTTTACCTGAAATTCAACGATCCTTATCTATATAAGCAGCTTAATGGCGCCAGTGACAGCCTGCAGAAACTGGAATACCTGATAAAAAGCCGGGAAACACATGCCGGGGGTTTTAACCTGGAGCCGGAAGATCAGCATACCGTAGACCAGCTTTTTAATGTGCTTATTTCTCTAAAGAATAATATCACCCATAATGAGCAGCTGATATGGCTGCAATTATTAACCCTGGCGGGTGTTTTACAACGGAACATGCCGGAATTAAGACCCGTTGAAAACAGAAGCCGGGATATGCAGGCTGTATTCTGTTATCTGCACAAATACATTTATACGCCGGAAAAACTGAGGGCCTCCGCTATTGCTGCTAACTTTAACACCACAGCAGATTATATAGGGCCCTATTTTAAAAGGAATGCCGGCGTTACGCTACGGGATTATATCCGGGACTACCGCAGGGTATTGATCAACCAGCGGATCGCGAGCGGTTTATACAGCTTAAAGGAAATTGCCGCTGAGTTTGGGCTTACGGATGAAAGCCATGTAAAAAAGATCGTTACGCCTGCACTCGCGCATTAACACCCATACCATCAGCACGCACATAAAGATCGCTGTCACCATCTTCTTCATTAACACTCTCCTTTTATAAAAAGACCGGGAACAGAAAAACACCCATAAATAAAAGTACTTTGTGTTTCAAAGTAAATCGTATATTTGTGGTGTACTAACTATTTACTCACAGCGGTAATTGCGTCATATGAAAATCGACATTATCATTGCCTACCTGCAGCGCTATGAATTTGGCCATGAGAAGGACTTTGTACCCCCCATTACCGGCATTCACCTGGCGGCGCTGACTCCCCGGGAGCATACCGTAAGGGTGATCCATCAACAGGTAGAGCCCATTGACTTTAACAGCGATGCTGACCTGATCGCTATTTCTTTCTTCAGCGGCTTTGCGCCGGCAGCTTTCGACCTGGCCAGGGAATTCCGGCAGCGGGGCAAAACAGTTATTGCAGGCGGGCCACATGTTACCTATAATGTAGAAGAATCATTAACCTATTTTGACGCCATTGTAACGGGAGAGGCAGAGTCTGTCTGGACGCGGCTGCTCACAGACTATTCAAATGGCAAACTGGCGCCGGTATATAAAGGCGAGCCTACAGACCTCAAAGATATTCCCACCCCCAGGTTCGATCTGTTGCCAGATAAGTTCTTTGTTAAAAAAGTTATCCAGGCTACCAGGGGCTGTCCGTTCTCCTGTTCTTTTTGTACCGTACCAACCCTGAACCCTGGCTTTAGATTACGCCCGGTAGAAGATGTGATCAGAGATGCTTCTTATAACAATTTTAAACACTGGTGGCAAAGAAAAGTGGTGTGGTTCTGGGATGATAACCTGACAATAAACAGGAAATACATCAAAGAGCTGCTGACAAAACTGAAAGCCCTGAATGTGTGGTGGCTTACCCAGGCCAGCATGGATATTGCCAAAGATGAGGAGTTGTTGCAACTGATGAAGGAATCCGGATGTATTGGCGTATTCTTTGGCATTGAGTCCTTTGGCACTGATTCCCTGGCAGACGCCAACAAACGGCAGAATAAAATAAGTAACTATAAAAAATCGATAGCGGCCGTACATAAAAAAGGTATAGCGGTAATGGCCGGGTTTATATCAGGTTTTGATCATGATACAAAGGAAAGCGTAGAAGAAATGGCAGACAGGTTGATGGAAATTGGTGTGGATGTCCCCTTTTTAAGTATCATGACGCCTTTCAAGGGAACGCCTATCCACAGGAGCCTGGCTAACCAGGGCAGGATCTTAACAGACCGGGACTGGAGCTTTTATAACGGGTACAATGTTGCCTTTAAACCCAATAATCTTACGCCGGATGAATTGCTCCGTGCTCATAGAACATTGTGGAAGGATGCTTTTTCTTTTGGAAAATCCTTCATCAGGATTGCCAGGAGTTTTTTTAAGCTGAGGCGTGGCGCCTTCTATCTATCCCTGTTCATGAATGCATTTTATTGTTTAAAACAGATGAAGGGAAATTATCCCATTGATATGACCAAAAGAAAGCAGCAGCAACTTCAATTCCCTTATCCACACGCAGCGGTTGCCGCGGGACTTTGATATCAGCCAGCTAAGCGCTGGGAACAGTCGGGTTTCCGCACATTGATATAATTTTCGCATATTGTCGTAAATTATGGTCCTGACCTGGCCATAAAACCAGCAGGTTATTTAACGGTTAATTATTTTACGCTTATTGGCGCTAAATAAAATTTTGCTCTAGCTTGCAAATTGGTAGACAATAAACCCATATCAATGTTGGCTGACAATCCGTCCTACAATGAAAAAGAGCTGCTGCTGCGTATAGCCGATGATGACACGAGGGCTTTTGCCCGTTTAATGGGTCATTATTCATCTATGGTATATGGGTACCTGCTTAGGTATGTGAAAGACCCATGTGTGGCGCAGGAGCTGGCTCAGGATGTATTTCTTAAAATATGGCATCACCGCAAACGGCTGGGTGGGATCGCTAACTTTCCCGGTTATCTGTATGTGGCCTTAAGAAATACGGCCGCCAACACATTGAAAGAAAAATTATTAAAAACTGATGGTCCTCCTACAGACGCCATCGTTAGTTTGCTAGCCGCCCCCGCATCTAAACTGGAATACGAAGAACTGGCAAATACACTATCCAAAGCCATTGACCAGTTACCCCCACGCAGGAAAGAAATATTTAAACTCAACCGTTTTGAAGGCCTTACCTATGAAGAGATCGCTCAAAGGCTCAATATTGCCAAAAGTACTGTTAAAGAGCATATGACCGAATCCCTCCAATTTCTCCGGGAACACCTGAAAGAAGAACTGGATACCGCTATGATGCCTTGATAATACATGCAGAAATACATTATCAATAAAAAAATATCTCATCCGACCCCTCCTCTCATTTTAAAATCTTGTCTATATCTATAGTCATGTCAATTCAGCCGCTTGAATATTATATTGATCGTTATCTGAACGGCTCCATTACACCAGAGGAATGGAGCACGCTGCAGGAGCTTTTAAAGGACAGCCGCAACCAGCAGCAGCTGAATGAGCTCATGGATGCCCAGATCATGGAATATGCCGCTTACGCACCGGTATTTCCAGAGATGGAGGATGCCATCAGCAAGGCTGTACTTGATAAGATAGATGAAGAGGGAACTACCATGGTTCCAATGGCAGCTGAACTGCCGGAGGACAAAACTACGATCACAAAACCAGTTGCTTTCCGCCGCTGGTATTGGGCAGCGGCCGCGGTTACACTGATAGCAGCGGGCACGGTCTATTACATGGCCGGCAGCAAAAAAGCGCCGCAGCAGCTGGCAGTACATGTACCGGCGGATATTGCCCCCGGCACCAACAAGGCACAGCTTACGCTGGCAAATGGTTCTACCGTAAGCCTGGATAGTACCAGCGCCCGCGTTATCACGCAGGGAACGGCTGTAATACACCAACAGCGCGGGCAGTTGTTATATGCGGCAAACGGCGTTTCCACCGCGGTCAGCTATAATACGCTGAATACGCCGCAGGGCGGACAGTTCCAGATACAGCTGTCAGACGGCACACGGATCTGGCTAAATGCCGCCAGCTCCATCCGATATCCTACCGCCTTTACCGGCCATGAGCGAAGAGTGGAGATCAGGGGAGAAGCCTATTTTGAAGTAGCCCGTATGGCTGAATCGCCTTTCATTGTGCAGGTAGATGACCGCGCCGCCGTAGAAGTACTGGGCACTGATTTTAATGTGAATGCATATAAAGACGAAAAAAGCCTGAACACCACCCTGCTTAACGGCAGCATCAGGGTGAACGGCGTCATGATAAAACCGGGCCAGCAGGCGCGGATACGCCCATCCAGCGAGATCCAGGTAATAAAAGAAGCGGATATCATCAAAGCCATGGCCTGGAAGAACGGCCTTTTTGATTTTGAAAACGCCGGGCTGGACGAAGTAATGCGGCAGCTGGCACGCTGGTATGATATCGAAGTATCTTATGAGGGGGACATTCCGGACATTGAATTCGTTGGAAAGATCAGCAGGAACACTTCCCTGAGGGGTGTATTAAAAGGATTGGAAAGAATGGGCGTCCATTTCCGCCTGGAGGAAGGGAGAAAACTAGTCGTACTAAAATAATGCCTTACCGGTAGTCTGGTAAGCGCTGACAAATAAATCAATCACAGCACATAGAGAGCAACTGTAGCTGGTGGACCGAAAGGCGCCACAGGGGAAGCTATTGCCCGCCGGTAAAAGGCCGCAGATTGCTATATACATATTTGGCCAACAGCAGGGTGCTATACCGCACCCGCAGGATTGTTGTGCCCTACCATAAACAAGTCAGATCATTTTTAGTAAACTGGAAATTCGAAATGTTTTCAATGTACAATGTTCACGGGGGCGTGTCCCCACCGCGGAAAAAACCGCCTGATTGATACTAAAGCTATAGACCTGCCAACAAAAAACCGGAAGTGCTTGGACCCACCTCCGGCGAATGGCTTGGCTGGTTTCAAATGAGTGTTGATTCTCTTTTTTCACTACCAAACCTTGCACAAATTATGCAAAAAAAGTTTACCCGCTTCCGGCCGGGCCGGGTGGGGCATCTGTGCCTAACAAAAATCTTGTTGGTTATGAAACTAACCATTTTCCTGATGACAGCCATTCTCCTCCAGGTGCATGCCACGAGCATGGCTCAGTCCATTACCATGTACGGGAAGGATATTTCCCTGAAGCAGGTGTTCTCTGCGATAGAAACGCAAACTGCCTTTGTTGTTTTCTCTTCCAAGAACGATATGCAGCAGGCAAAACCCGTATCCCTTTCTGTTTACAATATGCCGCTGACGGACTTCCTGGACCTGGTACTGAAAGAACAACCCTTTGATTATTCTATTGACGGCAGAACGATCTTCCTTACCCGGAGGGCCCAGGAGGCGCTGTCTGGCGTGGCAGGCAACAATGCCAGCCGTAATACGGGCGTATCCCATAACGGCCTGGCCAATGCGCCTATCCGCGTTTCCGGCACCGTTTCCGATACGCTGGGGCATGCCCTGATAGGCGTTACGGTAAAGATAAAAGACCGCGCTGTAGGCACGGTTACTGATGAAAACGGGCATTACCAGATTGATGCGGAAACTAACTCAGTGCTCATCTTTTCCTATGTGGGATATAACCTTATTGAGATCCCTGTAAACGGAAGGGCTGCTATCAATACCAGCCTGAAGAACTCCTTTAGCGGCCTGAATGAAGTAGTGGTGGTGGGATATGGTACCCAGACCAAGGTAAACTTAACCGGCGCCGTTTCCACCGTTTCCGTAGAAGCGCTGAAGCAGGTGCCCGTTAATAACTTTTCCAATACACTGGCGGGCAGGCTGCCTGGCGTAATAGCCGTAAATGGCAGCGGCGAGCCTGGTGCGGATGGCAGCTCCATCTTGATCCGCGGCAACCATAGCCTCAATAACAATGCGCCGCTGGTGGTGGTGGATGGCGTGCCCACGCCTAATGAGATACTGGAGCGCATTAACCCGAATGATATTGAAAATATCAGTGTGCTCAAAGATGCTACTGCCTCCATCTACGGTTCAGAATCCGCTAACGGTGTGATCCTGATCACCACCAAACATGGCCTCAAGAACCAGGTACCCCTGTTTAGCCTGAACATCAACCAGGGCTTTGCGAAGCCCACCCGCATCCCTAAAATGGCTGGCGCGCTGGATTATATGAACATGCTGAACGAAGCGGCCATCTACCATGGCACTACCCCGCAGTTCTCCGCGGAAGCCATTAAAGCTTACAGTGATCCTAACCGGGATCCCTGGCTGTATCCTAATACGGATTGGTATAAGGAAGGATTAAAGACCTTATCCCCGCAAACAAACGGCAACTTCTCCGTACAGGGCGGCTCCTCCAATCTTACCTATTTCCTGTCACTGGGCGCTTTAACACAGGATGGTTATTACAAGAGCAGCGCCACCCGGTATAATCAGTTTAATGTAAGGAGCAATGTTACCGGCCAGATCACGAAGAACATCAAACTGGGCCTGGACCTCAGCGGCCGTAAGGAAGACCGCAACTTTCCTACCGTGTCTGCTTCCCAGATGTTCCGCTACCTGATGCGTGGCCGGCCTACCGATCCTGCGTATTTCCCGAACGGGATGCCCGGTCCTGACCTGGCAGAAGGGGTACAACCCGTAGTATCCGGCAGCCGGCTTACCGGTTTTGATCATAACCAGCAATATTACATGACTGGCAACCTGTCCCTCGATATCACCATACCCGGTCTTACGGGCTTTGACATCCAGGGATTATTGTCCTATAACAAGGAATTTCAGGAGATCAAAACATGGAAAACACCCTGGATCCTGTATAGCTTCGATAAACAGGCTTATACCAATAACGGCAGTAAAGATCCTACCAAATTCCTGACGCCTTATTCCGCCGGCGCTACAGACCCTTCCCTGCAGCAGAACTATTACCAGCAGGAGAAGCTGCTGGAGAACGTGGTGGCCAACTACAAACGCACCTTTGGCGATCATAACATTGCCATCATGGCCGGTGCGGAAATGCAGAAGTTCAAGGACAATACCTTTAACGCCTTCCGCCGTCACTTTATATCCACCAGCATCTCTGAGCTGTTTGCCGGCGGCCAGCAGGACTGGAAAAATGATGGCTCTGCAGACCAGGGCGCCAGGCTGAGCTACTTTGGCCGGGCCAATTACAACTACAAGAACAAATACCTGTTTGAGGTGGTAGGCCGCTATGACGGGTCTTACCTCTTCCCTACCAACAAAAGGTTTGGCTTTTTCCCGGCATTCTCTGCGGGATGGCGCGTTACAGAAGAACCCTTCTTCAAGGACAATGTGAAGGCATTTGATGAATTAAAAATAAGGGCTTCCTGGGGCAAAACCGGTAATGACATTACCAACCCCGGCTCCCTCGTGGAAGCGCAGCAATACTATAGCGGCTTCGCATTTGGCAGCGGGTATGTGTTTGGCACCAACCAGGTGGCACAGAATATTAACCCCACTATCACCGCCAATCCCTACGTGACCTGGGAAAGGGCTAAACAATTTGACATAGGTCTGGACGGCGCCATACTAAAGAACAAGGTGACCTTTACGGTTGATTACTGGAACCAGTTGCGCACCGGCATATTGATCGCCCGGAATGCCTCCATTCCCCAAAGTACCGGCCTTACCCTTCCTAAAGAGAACCTCGGTATTGTAAGGAGCTGGGGTTATGACGGTATTGTTACCTGGACCCCGAAGATCAATGATCAGCTTACGTTCAATATCTCCTTTAACGCCGGCTATTCCACCACTAAGATCGTATTCTGGGATGAACCGCCGGGCGCGCCTGCTTATCAGCGTTCTACCGGCGATAAGATCAGCACCGGTTTATACTACCGCGCGATTGGCATTTTCCAGAACCAGAAAGAGGTAGACGCTCATCCTCATTGGGACGGCGCAAGACCCGGCGACATCATATTTGAAGACGTGAACCAGGATGGTATCATCAATGCCAATGACCGTGTACGCGTCAACAAAAACGGTACGCCTGACTGGACAGGTGGGTTAAACCTGGGCGTGAGCTGGAAACAGTTCAGCGCAAACCTCTTCTTCCAGGCCTCCGCCGGTGATGCACAATATGTTGCCACAGAATCCGGCGACATTGGCAACTACCTGGCTGATTTTGCCAACAACCGCTGGAAACCTGACCCAGGTGACGCTACCGGCAAAACGCCCCTGGGCGGCGCCACCTATGCCGGTCCCCGCACCTTTGACCGTGGCGACACGTACTGGTCCACCAACAACAATACCTATTTCCTGAGAAGCACGGATTATATCAGGCTCAAATCGCTGGAGATAGGCTATAGCCTGCCTGCTTCCCTGCTGACAAAAATGGGTAATATCAAAAGCTTACGGGTATATGTAAACGGGTTTAATCTGCTGACCTGGGATAAGTTTAAACTCATGGACCCGGAAGCCAGCAACGCTGCCGGCGATTATTATCCTCAGACAAAGATCTACAACGTAGGGCTTAATCTAACCTTTTAAATGTTCTAATGATGAAAAAGCAGCTGATCTTTCTTTCCCTGTTTATATACATACTAGGCGGTATGGCCGGTTGTAGCAGCATACTGGATGTTACCCCGCTGAACCAGATCACCAGCGCCGCCGTTTGGGGCGATGCCTCACTGATGCAGGCCTACATGAATAATATCTACACCTTCGTTGGGTATGGGGAGTATAACTCCACCAGTGGCCTGAGTGTGCTGGATGATGAAGCCATCTGGACAAACGGCGCTACGCCCATCGTTCAATCCACTATCACCTCTTCCAACCTGGATATCCTGGGCGGCTCGCGGTTTAACTACCTGCTTTGGGGCAGCCTTTATTCCGGCATCCGCCAGTGTAATGATTTCCTGGTGAACTCCGCCAGCTCCACGGCATACAACCAGGCTATGGTACAGCGTATGAGGGGCGAAGCATATTTTTTAAGAGGTTATTTCTATCATAACCTGATGCGGGTAAACGGCGGCGTGCCGCTGATCACGCAGGTATATGGCCTGCAGGACAGTACCGCCAAAGCAAGGAACACGTTTGAAGAAACCATCAATTTCATTGTACGGGATGCAGATTCAGCCGCGGCGTTACTACCCGCGGCCTATACCGGGGCAGATGTGGGCCGTGCTACCAAAGGCGCCGCCCTTTCATTAAAGTCAAGGGTGCTGTTATATGCAGCCAGCGATCTGTATAACATCAACCCCAGCCACCAGCCAGAAACAGGCTATACCAGCGGCAGCCGGCAAACCCGTTGGGAAGCAGCACGCAACGCCGCTAAAGCCATCATGGATCTGGGTACTTATAAGCTTTTTTCCGCTAATCCCGCTCCCGGTGATTCTACCGCTGCTAATTATGCCAATCTCTTTCTAAGCAAAACCAACGAAGAGATCATTTTCTCCCGTTTTACCAGCGTGAGCGCCGCTGCGCCGAATGTTGGCATGTGGTTCAATCCTAATGGCTATCATGGCTATGGAGAAAACTCCCCAATCCAGCAGATGGTAGATTCTTATGAAATGCGGGATGGATCAAAGTTTAGCTGGGGTAACCCCGTACATGCCGCCCATCCCTATGAAAACAGGGACCCGCGCTTTTATGCCACTATCTTTTATGATGGCGCTCCCTGGAAAAAACGTACTTCTGATGGCGAGGTATTTGACCCGGTAGGTATTGTGCAGGCGTTTAAAACTTTGACGCTGCCGGATGGCAGCACCCTGCCTGGCATTGATACCCGCAACGGGCCCATAGAAAACTGGAACGGCAGCTACTCCAATTATTACCTGCGCAAATTTGTAGATCCTAATAATAACCACCAGGCGGCCTCACAGGAAATTCCCTGGCCTTTCTTCCGGTATGGAGAGATCCTGCTGAACTATGCAGAAGCCTGTATTGAATTAGGGCAGGAACAAGAGGCAAGGAATACGCTGAACCTGATAAGAAAACGTGCGGGCATGCCGGAATTCACTACGGCGCTTACCGGTACTATGCTCCGGGATGAGTATCGTAACGAGCGCAAGATAGAGCTGGCTTTTGAGGAGCACCGCTTTTTTGATATCAGGCGCTGGATGATCGCGCCGCAGGTGATGAATGAAAACGCCAGGGGTATTGAAATATCTGTGCAGGGCGCCAACCGGGCAGATCGTACTACCTATCATGATTATCACTACAAGGTAATTGATATACAGAACCGCCACTGGGACAATAAAATGTATTTTATACCCATACAGCTGGAGGAAATGAACAGGAACCCGTTGTTAAAGCAGAATCCGGGTTATTGATATGTAGTATATAAAATAAGAAAGGTCCCGCCGGTGGCAGGACCTTTCTTATTTATACAGAAGAGTGATAAACTATTCAACGCTTTCCTATGTTACATTTTCTTATCAGACGATATTTCGTACAGTAAATTCTTCAGCTCTTTATTGGCCAGTTGCCTCATCATCCGGTATTCAGGATCTTCCAGGCCATTGTAATAATTGGATCTGGCGCTTTCCCTTTTTGACTCGCCTAATATGGTCCCATCTTTGGGGCTAACTGCCAACAGATAACCTATCGCTCTGTACTTCTTTTTAGCTGATGTCATGCATTTAATCGTTATGTCTGCACTATCGCTCTTAAATACGACTTTATATTTTTCTTCAATCAGCTTGTTTATTATTGGCTGCTCATAACCTCTGGGATTAGGTTCAACAAAAATGCGCTGAGCGCGGGCCAGCAAAGGCATACATAGGACGATAAGTAGTATTATTTTTTTCATATAGCATTTAGGTTGTATGTTCTATACTGCGCAGATCCACTGCATTCGTTCAGCGCATTTTTGCAGTATGTAACCATATTAACGAGATAACATATTAGCACCAATTGATGTACCCTATCCAGTTTATCATTATTACCACAAATTTAAAAGCGCCCCTTCAGCACCCTTTCAAACGCGGTCATATTCCGCTGTGAAATTAATAGTATAGGACAAGCTCAAATATAGGGTAAAAAACAATATAAAGACCTCATATAGAATCCCCCAAAACCGTGCAGCACTTGTTACCGGATGCATTACCAATACATCCGGAATAAAAACTGAGTCAAAGAAAATGGAGGAAATCAATATTTAATGCATAACCACAATTCCCAAAAAAAAGATAATATAATTTAACTACAGTGATGAAGAAGAGAAAGAATTACAAAGGATCAGAAGTCGTGAAACGTGAACTTAACGGCCAAAGCGTACAAACTTACAGTAGTCTGCATGAGGCCATGCAATTGGAGCGCCTGAGCCACCGGCGCCTGACTGCGGCCATTAGCAACAGGACTATAATAAACAATCACATTTTTACCTGCGATAGTATTTACAGGGTGGAGCGCCAATCAAAGAGGTTTGCCAGCACCGAGCCGTGGGAAGGCAACGATGGAATGTTTAATATAGAAGGATGGGCCGGCATGGGTGTATTTGTTTAAAAACTAAAAAACGAATACCTATTTTGGGGATAACATAGGCTCGTACTTTTGTATTCACAAACAGCCCCATACCATTGTTTGTTAACCACTTGTAAGCTCACAACGGGATTGGCGGCATATAAAAAAGAATGCGATGATCACAACGTTAGATGCAGAAGACATTGTTTGGAATTGGCTTGATAATAGCCCCTTAAAGAATGCTGTAACCGGTGGCATATATAAAAACAGCCGGCCGCTGAACTCAGATAAAGAAGATGTAGTTATCAATAGTCAACCTATCAGCGCTCAGCAACTGCAGGAAGGTTTAGTAGACGTTAATATCTATGTGCCGGCAGACCATGCGCGCATGCAGATCCTGGCTGCAATAGCCACTTCATTATTAACTGAAGTGTGGATCGATGATGTATGTTTTTCTGTACAACAGCAGGCCGTTTTGGAAATCCCTGAAACCCATGAGCCTTACATAAGTATCCGGCTGCTCTTTTATGCAGTTAATTTATAATTTTTATTTAATCTTTAAAATTCGTTAACCCATGGCAAAAGCCGAATTAGGTTTAAAGCAATTTTTGATGGGCGACATCGCCGCTGACGGCGGTATGGGTACTGACCTGTTACCCCTGGGCCCCACTGTAACCGACACCGCTATCCTGACGGATGCGGCCCCCACCACCACTGATTTTAACGTGGAAGAGCTGGACACTCCTTTTTACACACAGGTAACACCGGGCAAAAGTACCGTAGCGCTGAGCGTATATGATGTAGAGCCAGCCTCTCTGGTACGTGTTCTCGGCGGCGCCGCATCTGTAGATCAAAGTGGCAACAGTGTTTGGGAAGCGCCGTTGGAAGCTCCTCAGATCGAGCAGTCCATTCGTCTTATCACCCAGAAGAACGGTATCGTAGACATTCCCCGTGGTAAGGTAAGTGCTATTAAGCAGTTCAACTTCCGTAAGTCAGCCCTTTTCCAGGTGGATATCACCATCGACATTCTGAAGCCGGAGAAAGAGGGAGTATCTCCTGTAAAGTACACTAAACAGGCATAACCCAACATGGATCATTCAAAGAACATCCTGTCTTCTACAGCTGATGCTATACTTGAAAAATCCATCCGCGTCGATATTGACGTGTTGCATCCAAGATGGTGGGAGCGGATCGCTATGAGGTGGGGCTGGCTACCAGCCAAACGCACCTTTTCGATCCGCCCTGCCACCCTGGGCAATATGATACGGATATCAAGGCTGCTCCTGGAGATTGACGCCGACGTGTATAAGAAGAACGGCTCCGCCCTGGAAAGCAATTACGTGGCCTATAACAGATATGGCGACGTGCTGGCTCAAGTAGTGGCTACCGCCATTGCCAACAGCGAGCAAGGCCCCGGAAAGGACCTCATCCGGTTCATAAAAGAAAACCTGACAGCAGCGGAGCTTATGTCAATATCCGGCATTATTATCCGTCAGCTTGATCTGGTAAATTTTATGAGTACTATCATCTCAATAAGAGGGGTGAGCCTACTAAATCCAGTGGAGACAATAGCCTCTGGGGAATAATCGGCGGCATTATCAAGTATTTCCGGCTATCATGGCATGCGGTGCTCTGGGAAATCAGCTGGAGCAATATATTAATGCTATCAGCCACCATTCCGTCCTGGGATGGGGACAAGGAAGACGTGGAACCCGCAGATAAGATAGAAGAGGAAGATATCATCAATTTTTTTCGTTTTTAAATAGATAGTAATGGCATTAAATGTTAACGGTGGATCTTTGGAAATTGAGCTGCGTATTAACGACAGTCAGTTTCAGGCAGAACTACTATCTATGGAGCGCCAGCTCAACCAGGTGACAGAAGCCGCCAAGGAGGAATCTGCCGCTATAGAGAGCGTGGCTAAAAAGGCCGCAACAGCTATCGGCGAATACCTTAATGTATCGGCAGCCAAAAACTTCCTGCAGCAAATGATCAAGGTACGGGGCGAGTTCCAGCAAATGGAAATTGTTTTCTCCGGGCTGTTGCAGAGTAAAGACAAGGCAGACCAACTCCTGTCGCAGGTAGCAGACCTGGCCGCAAAAGCTCCATTTAGTATAGAAGATGCTACGCAGGGCGCCCAGCAGCTGCTTGCTTATGGCTTCCAGGCGGAAGAGATAGTGGGTACGCTTGGCATGCTTGGCAATGTGGCATCTGGTGTAGGCGCCCCGCTTAATGATATTGTTAAGTTGTATGGCAACCTGAGAACAGAGGGCCAGGCTTCAACGGAGGACATTGCACAGTTTACCGGTCTTGGCATTCCTATCATACAGGAGCTGTCAAAACAGTTTGGCATCGCTGCCGAACAGGTGGATATAATGGTTGCTGCCGGCCAGGTTGGCTTTCCGGAAATTCAGCAGGCATTCCAGAACATGACCGGCGTAGGCGGCGCATTTTTTGGCCTGATGGACGATCAATCAGGCACCCTCGCCGGCAGGATCAATAATCTCGGGGATGCGTTCACCCTCATGCTGAACGATATTGGCCAAAGTACAGAAGGTGTTGCCGGCACAGCCATTGACGCGCTCACAACCCTTGTGGAGCATTACCAGGACGTTATAAACATCATTGAGATCCTGGTTGCTTCATATGGCGCGTATCAGGCGGCTATTATAGTAGTAAATGTGATGGAGAAGATCCGCGCTACTCAATTGCTCCTGCAGACTGTTGGCGTAACTGCGCTGACGGCCGGAGAATTCCTCCATTACCAGGCCCTTGTGATCGCAGAAAAGGCGCAGAAGCTACTGAACGCTACGATGCTCTCAAACCCCTATATAGCTATTGCCACCATACTGGCTGGCCTGACAGCGGCCCTGCTTCTTTATGGGGACTCCGGTGTAGAGGTTACCTCTAAACAGGAGCTGTTGGCAGAGGCCAGTAAAAAAGTGGCTGATTCTGTAGATGAGCAGACCGCAAAGATCCGTCCCTATCTCGAGATTTTGAAGGACGTCAACGCTACAGAAGCAGAAAGGCTTGCTGCGTATCAGCAGCTCGCGGCTATAGATTCCAAACTGGTAGCTGGTATTGACGCAAAGAACGTTTCTCAGCAAAAGCTGACGGAGAACGTTCACAACTATATCGAGGCGCTCCGCAACCAGATGAAGCTGGAAACAGACCAGGCCGCGGTAACCGCCTCTCTCAAAAAGGAGCAGGAACTTAGGGAAAAAGTAGCCCGTTACCAGAAACAGATCGATGACGCAACACCAGATTTGAACGCTACTGGTCTTTTTGGTGGATTTATCAGGGATAATGCGCAGAGTGATATACAGATAGGCGGATATCTGCGTGATCTCTACAGTAAAAAGCTCGAGGAACAGGAAAAAACAACTAATGATCTGGCCACTGACCAGATCAAAGCGCAGGCTGCATCCCAGTCGAAAAATACAGTAGCGGCAAAACAGACCAATGACCAGCTCATTAGCCAGGCAAATAGCCTGGAGAAGATCCGTGCGGTTCGTGACAGTATCGAAAAAGGCTACAAAGGTTCCACTGTTGATAAGGACCGCGCCCAACTGGCAAAAGACCTGTTAGCGGCAGACCAAAAAACAAAACAGCTGGATCCTTACAGCAGTATCAAAAAATCTGCCGAGGCGGCCCACCAGGAAAGCTCCAAATTAAAGGACCTGATGAATCAGATCCAGGACCTGGAACGCAAAGCAGACACGATCAGGCAACAGGATGGCGACACTCCCGAAGCAATCGATAAGAAGATCAAAGATCTTAAAGCGCAGGCGGAGAAGCTAAAGGCAGGAAAAGGAGTGCTTGGCAAAATTGACCTTGCCGGAAATCTGGTGCTGGATGACGCCAAGGCCAAGGCTGCAGCAAAGGACATCACCAACAAACTAAATTCTGAGCTTTCCAATATAAATGTTTCCCTTACCACTGTTGCTCCAAACTCCAACGAAGAACTCCAACTCAAAAAAGCCGCGATCGACGAACAAACAGCGCTGGAAATTGAGGCTACCAAAAAGCAGTACACCAATGACCTGAGCAGCCAGCAGGCACTTACGGATAAGATCGCGGAAATAAAGGCCCGCGCACGTAAACAGGAGTCTGATCTGGACCGGGAGTATGCCAGAAAAGCGGTAGATGAGCAGTTAAAAGACATAAAGGAGCAAACTGCCATCAAGAACATCGGGGATCAGCGCATTGTAGACGATCCATTGTCTTCTGCTAACCAAAAGTACGCTGCCCAGCAAAACATCCTGAACCGCAACAAAGAGTCTTTGCAAAAAATGCTGGAGGTACTTGCAAAGTTTGGCTCCACGGGTTTGGCAGATACCAAAGAACTGAATCATGAAATGACGCAGCTGGCGCTGGACATTGCCGGTGTAAACAGTGAGCTGAAAAAAACAGGAGATCAACACTTCCTGGACGTGCTCCAGGAACTCCCGAAAACCTTGAGCGCAGCCAGCAGTGGCCTGAGGCAATTATCGTCCGATGTCGCAGGCTCAAATAAGGGCCTGGCTGACACCCTGGAAATTATGTCGGATTTGCTGGGTGGCATTAGTCAGATAGCCCAGATTGGAGGTATCGTTGGGGGCGTAGCATCCGGCCGGATGTCAGCGGAGGATGGAGGCAGTGCAGCCTCCTCGATCGGTGGCTTGGCCGCTACCGGCGCCGCCATAGGCTCAATATTCAGTCCTATAGGCACTATAATAGGCGCCGCTGCCGGAGCGCTTGTAGGCGTTGTAGCATCCGCGCTCAAGGGTGGCCAGAAGGTACGTGAGTCTATCCAGAAAACTTACGAAGCTATCTACGCATTCCAGATAACCCAGGAGCTGGGTGAGTACAAGATCAATGAACAACTCCGGGACCGCGCCTTGTTAAAGGCGCAAGAGATCAAACTTACCCTGCAAGGTTTAAAGGCACAGGAAGATACTTTAAAGGTAGGCCAGCAACAAAATGAGCAGGATCAGGCGCGTTTATTGGCCCTTCTTCAGGGTGAGCAGTTTATTACCGGCGTTTCTGAGCAAAAGTATGGGGGCTTTCTTGGCCTTTGGAAAAAGAGCGAGCCCGTTAACCAGTATGCCGCCTTACTGGGAATGACAGCAGATGAAATAGAAAAGCTCTATACCAGCGGCCAACTCGATGGGCGCGCCAGGAGTTTGTATGAAGAATTGAAGCAACTGCAGGACGAAGGAAAAAACATCCAGCAACAACTGGAAGACCTTCAGGCACAGGCGGCGCAAGTGTTTACAGGCACTACTTCTGACAGTATCGAAGATTCAATCGTTAACGGGTTCTCCAATGGACTGTTCGCAGCGCAGGATTTTGCCGATAATTTCGAGTCCCTGATGCGGCAGGCAGCGCTTAATTCATTGAAATATCAATACCTGGAAGAGCCCTTGCAGGCATTCTATGACCAGTTTACCAACGCTGCGGAAAGCGATAATGTGCTTACAGCCCAGGAAATAGCTGATCTGCAGGACCGTTATGACCAGATCATCGAAAACGCCGGCGAACAATTCCAACAGTTGCAGGATATTACCGGCCTTGAACTGGCCACGGGTAGCAGCGATCAAAACAGTCTGAGCGGCGCTATCAAGGGTATGACAGAACAACAGGCAGACCTGCTGGCCGGCCAGTTCGGCGGCCTACGGCTTACCGCTATAGAGCAATTACAGGTAGCCACACAGCACCTCAGCGTCTTAAACCTGATCAAGACAGACACCGCCAACCTGGTAAGTATTGAGGCGCGTTTGCGCAGGATTGAAACGGTTGGCATAAAAATTATTAAGTAATGACATACCCTATAGGACAATATTTAATGGATGGAGCCGATCTGTGGCTGGTGTACGGCGTAACCATCAGCGCCGGCAGTGATGACCTTATGAAATTCCCTGCCAGGAAAGACAGCATCAGCCATGATTGGGAGGATGAGAACGGCATTGACATAGATCTTTCCCGTGTTTTCTTCCAATCCAGAGAAGCCAGCTTTCAATGCAATATCATCGCCAACGATGAAACCGATTTTTGGCAGAAATACAGCGGGTTCCTGGCAATGCTCGCAAAGCCGGACCTGCGTCGCCTTGAGATCGCAGAGTTATCCAGATCTTTCTATGTGTATTATAAAGGGTGCAATAGCTTTACCCGCTTTACCCGGATAAAATCCGGCGCATATAAAGGAAAGATCACTGCGCAGTTTTCCATCGCCCTCACAGAGCGGGCGCCTGTTATTGATTCAAGTAATGTTTACGTAGTAGAAGAACAAGGGAGGTTCATTATCACATGATTGCCATAGATATAAAACGTGGAAATGACGTGCTGGTAAGCATAAAACCAGACCAGTCCAGCAACCAGAGCAAAACCATCATGGGCGACAACATCATTACCATGCAGTTTGATCTGAACCTGTATATTGGTTTCCAGATAGGCGACTGGTGCACGGTTTATGGAGAAAACTACTATATTAACCAGCTACAGCCGGTTAAAAAGGAATCAGCCCGGCGGTATCAGTATACCCTGGTAATGCAATCCGAGTACTATGATCTCTCCAAGGTACAATTCATGTTCTACGACGCAAATAACGAGCTGAAGGAAGGCGTATTTTCTCTGATGGGCAACCCCGATGTGTTCATGGATCTGCTTATCAAAAATGCTAACCGGGTTGGCGCCGGCTGGACTAAAGGCGCGGTGATCAATGGGCCTTATATGAACATGACATTCAACTCTGAGAACTGTATGGCAGTATTGGGAAGGATGGCCGCACAATTCGGCACTGAATACTTTGTGCAGGGCAAGAAGGTACATCTGGATAAACGCCAGATAGACACGGGCATAACCCTGCGGCAGGGGAAAGACAGAGGCCTGTATGAGATAGACCGGCAGGTGCTGAACGACTCCAATGTGATCACCCGGCTGTATGCATTTGGCGCAGATAAAAACCTGGCGCCGGATTACCGGAATTACTCCACCCGCCTGCTGATGAGCGATGGCCAGCTGTATATAGAAAAAAATGTAGCGGAATATGGCGTCGTGGAACATACACAGGTTTTTGACAATATTTATCCTCATCGTACCGGGAAGATCACTTCTGTTAATGCGGGAGATCCGTTCCTGTTCGTTGACACCAATATGGATTTTGATCTGAATGCATATCTGTTGCCAGGCGTATCCGCAAAAGTAACGTTCAATACGGGCCAGCTGTCCGGATATACCTTTGACATCAACAGCTATAACAGTGCCTCCAAAACCTTCCGGGTAAATAAAAACAAGGACGAGAAAGCGCTGGATGTGCCATCCGATCTGCTAAGGCCGGCTATAGGGGATGAATATGTGCTGGTAGACATTCGCATGCCGGAAACCTATGTTAAGAAGGCAGAAGCGGATCTGAAAACGGCCGCCATGGATCTACTGAACACCAATAGCGAACCGCAGCAGCAGCTTGCCGTTACAGTCGATCCAGCGTACTTCCGGAAGAAAAATATCAGGATAGACATCGGAGACCTTATCTGGGTGTATGATCTGCAGCTGGCAATTGATAACCGCATCCGCGTTACAGCGTTTACCCGTGATTTTGACGACGAGTATAAATATCAACTCACATTGTCAGACTCCGTTTCTACAACCCCTGTCCAGGATTGGTATGGCGGAATAGGCAATAACAGCCGGGATATAGCCGATTTAAATCAGCGCCTCAATAACCGTTCTTCTGAGAACAATTTTGTGGGGGAGGTTATCATGGCAGATATTCCGGCCACTAGTGACACAACCGGCATGCTGCTGCTTTATGTGGACGCGAACGGAAAAGTATACAAGAAAATTTAATTGTTGACCCCATTGATAAGCCATGGCAATTTTACAAGGAAAAATAGTTGAAACGGGCCAAACGGTGGACATACAGGTCCCCACGGCACGCATGCCGGAACTACCGGCCTTTGAAGACATCTCAGACGATGATCAGATCGCCGCCTGGGACCAGTCTGACAACAAGACAAAACACATGACCGTTAGCCAGCTACGGTCAAAGATCAGCGGGGACTCCGTTCCTGAAACGCCGGTATTATCCGGCGCAGACATGGAGATCCGCATACCTGCGGCGCTGGTTGGACAAAAAAGAATAGATGTACCTGCCCTTGCCGGCTATGCCTACTCTCTTACACGCCGTGGTATTGGCCGGCTGGCGACAGACGAATTTAACATACTGTCCACCGGCGGCTTTGAACTGGCCAAGGCAGACGACCAATTTTATGAAGGAGACCTTTTCTTTGCCCATATTTATGAACTGGAAGGCGGCAGTACAGAAGTACCTGGTAGTGGCGGTAACAGTGCGCCCAGCCTCATAACGGGCATTAAAACAGTTAATATAAATACTACGCTGGTAACCGGTGATATGGGTAAGCTCATTAACATTGCCGGCAACAATCTGAAGATAGTACTTACACTTCCTGAGCTCAGCGCTATCCCGGAAAATACGGTGATCCCTATTGAAACGATGGTTAACAACCAGTTTCAAACAACCATTACCACGCAGGGAGGCCAGTTCATTTATTTCCGTGGTACAGGCTTGTCAAAAGTCTATATGGGAAGAGGCGAGGTATTGTGGGTAATGAATGGCGCCGATGGATGGTATGTGATCAATGCCTATGGCAATTACCTGGATGTGGGCCAGCCCATCATGGGATATACCACCGTACTTAACACATTGCCGGCTGAAGGCCAGCTGGTGAACCGTGATGCCTACCCGCGATTGTGGGAATTCGCTCAATCTGCCGGCGCCGCGCTTATACAAGACTCCCTCTGGCAAAGCGATGCTGTTACCTATCGCGGATGTTTTGGCACGGGAGACGGCGCCGTTACATTCCGTATCCCTGATCTTCGCGGAACTTTCCCGCGGTTCCAGGACCGTGGCAGAGCACTGGAAAAAAATCCGCGTACCTATAACAATCCAGGTGGCTATCAGGCAGACCTGGTAGGGCCGCACAATCACCCATTCGATATCCCTACCCAGCAAGGGCAGAGTGATAACGCTAATGACAGAACCGTAATGGTGCCCGGAACCACCCACGGCAACACCGGCAATACCGGTACAGGCATTGGCCTGGAAACAACGGTAAAGAACACGGCATTTATTGCCCTGATAAAAGTATAATATAACAGAGAAAATAAATTTGCATACGCATGAGAAAAATGTTTGTTACCCTTGCGCTTATCTGCGCAATCCCCGGCTTGCAGCTTCACGCACAGTTTGTAAATCATACAACCATACCCCAGTGGTACGATCTGTTAAGGGTTGATAAGCTCTTTTGGATCAATACAAAGGATACCACCGGTTATGCTGCCGCCACGTATCCTGGCGCCATACTCTTCCGCCAAAAACCGGGTGACACCGCCCACTATGGGTCTAATGGCAAAAACTGGGTAAAGCTGGGCGCATCAGTGCCTACGCTACAGCAAGTGACCGATGCTGGCTCCGTTACAACGGATTCTGTTAGCGTTCGTTCTATTACTGCTTCCAATACGTCGTCTGACGATTTTGTGCCTTATTATAAATTCGGGCATGCGGGCCAGGATTCTATTAGTTGGCAACTGGGATTAAAAGGTAAACCCAGCGGATTTCCAACTTTCAATGCTGGCGATGCGCTGACCTTTAAATCTTATTTAGCAAACGGCACATTTTTGAGAGATGAGATGATTATTACCCGTGGTCAGGGTGTTACGGTTACCAGCACCCTTGTTGCTGGCAGTTTAAGAGTCGGGGCCAGTCCGCCAACGCCATACGCAACCGGCATAGTAGAGATCAATGGGAGCCTTGGAATAAACGGAACGCTAGCTGTTACTAAGGCTGTGGTCACCACAAAATCCATATTTCAGAGTAAGACAGTAACTGTCACCGGAACTTATACGGCTACTGACGACGATCTTTATATTAATGTTGATAATACAGAACCCTGTACTATCAGCCTGCCACCAGTTAATACGGGGGCTGGCGGCTTTGGCGATGGCCGCGTAATGTATATAAAGAAGGTTAATAATAACGACGCTCCAATAACCATTAATATTTCTCAAACACTTGGCAATTCAAACGGCACGCAGACGATAGACGGTGCTGCCACTTACACAATTAGCCATGCCTGGGAAGCCCACTTGTTTCATGACAGCGGTGCAAACTGGTTTGTATATTAAAGCCAACACATATTCAAATGATAAAGAGGCCGCCAAAATTGCTTTTGACGGCCTCTTTCTTTTATGCGAGGATCTATAATATACCGCTGTTAATACCCATTATTTTGCCTGAGCACCCCACCGCTTAACTGTATCTCATTCAGCGGAATGGGCACATGCTCATTAACGCCCACTTTGAAATTGGGCAGCAAGGCTGCCGCGCGGCCGGTCCTTACCAGTTCATAGAATCGGCGATGTTCTCCCAACGCAGTTTCCACACGCATCTCATGATAGATCTGATCAAGCGTAAGGGCGTTGCGGTCCGGCAGAATGCTCATGTCCGTATTACCGCCGCTGTTTCTTGCCCGGATCCTGATATCATTTACCAGCTTGGTAGCGCGTCCCACATCCCCATTATGGAACGCAGCTTCCGCTGTCCATAGCATCACCTGGGCAAGACCAAAGATCCTGTCATTCGTAGGGCCGTCGCCGGCGCCGCCACCATTGTTGGTTGGTATCTGGTCGGTTGGCAGCCAGTATTTCCGGTTCCAGTAACCAGTTTCACTGGTGCCCGTGTTAATCGTAGTTCCATCCGGCATTACCTGATTATTGAAGATAACAGTGGCTTTCAACCGGGGATCACCGGCCTCAAACTCATTCACCAGCGATTGGGAAGGCACTACGAATCCATAACCCCAGGTATTCCTGGGCGCATCAAACAGGTTCAGCAGATTGCCGGTGTTCTTGCCGGGAATGTTTTCATAGTTGAGCTCAAAAATAGACTCGGAATTGAACTCGCCGTCCAAAGTCCAGATCTTTGTAACATCACTTGTCAGCGAATATTGACCCGAATTGATGATGGAATCCCCCAGCTGCTGTGCCTGTGTCCATTTCTTCTGCCACATGTAGGTTTCCAGCAGCAAGGCCTGTGCGGCCCCTTTGGTAGCGCGTCCGCGATCTGAAGCTGCCTGTTGGCTTTGCAGCGGAAGGGCGCCAATGGCAGCGCGGGCATCTGCTTCTATAAATGCCAGCACTTCCGGTTCTTCTGACTGCGGTACGTTGTAATTACCATCGTCAATGGGTTGGCTAATGAGCGGAATGCGGCCAAAAAGCCTTACCAGGTGCAGGTAGTAATACGCCCGCAGGAATTTTGCTTCGCCCAGCACACGTGTTTTCAGCGCGTCTTCCATTTGTATAGGCGGCACCTTCTGCAATACGATGTTCGCCAGGTATACGCCTTTATAGTTATCGCGCCATGCATTGTATACATAACCGTTATCCGATTTTGCGGTGAACAGTTTCAGCTGTTGGATGAGCTCCTGGTCGGAAGCGCCGCCGCCGCCTTTATTCGCATCGTCCGCCATAATATCCCCAAAAGAGGAAGGAGAGTATCCGCCGTACGCCTGGTCTTTCAGCATACGATAGGCGTCAGTAACGGCTCTCACCGCATCTTCAGAGCTTGTATAATAATTGGATGAAGACTGATGGGCAGTTGGCTGCTCATCCAGGAATTTGCTGCATCCAGATAAGCTGGCCGTCAGTATAGCGCCAAGTAATATATGTTGATATCTCATTGTACATAGTTTTTAGAAAGACAGGTTTACACCGGCAGAAATAGTGCGGCTCTGGGGGTAGGTGCCGTTATCCACCCCAATATCCAGCGTGCCGCTGGCGCCACTGTATTGCTGTCCTATCTCCGGATCGTATCCTTTATATTTCGTGAACGTAAGCAGGTTCTGTGCCGCCGCATATACCCTTATTGATTTGATCATTTTCAGCGCCGCTTTCGGAATGGTATACCCTATCGTAAGGTTCTGCAGGCGCAGGTAGGAACCGCTTTGCAGGTACCAGTCAGATACGCGGGAGTTGTTATTCGGATCGCTGGCTATCAGGCGGGGCAGGGTAGTGCTGGTACCTGGGCCGGTCCACCTGCCAAGAGCTTCTGTTTCCATGTTGTAGTTGGAAATGAAAAAGCCGTTAGTGTAGTATTTGTAGGCAGCCAGTATCTTGTTGCCATATACACCGGAAAAGAACATGCTGAAGTCGAAGTTCTTATAGTTCCCACGCAGGTTAAAACCATATGTCAGCTTGGGGATGGGCGACCCAAGATAGGTCTGATCCTTCTCATCTATGACCTTATCACCGTTGAGGTTTTTGTAACGGAAATCACCGGGACCGGTGCCATCGCGTTGTTTGGGCGCCGCGTCCACTTCCGCCTGTGTCTGGAAAATGCCATCCACTACATACCCATAAAAAGAAGCTACAGGATGCCCTACTTGTGTTAGCAATGTTTGGCCGGGTTTGATATTACCGCTATAGATCTTTTGCCCGGTCAGCACCAGGTCAAGCACTTTGTTGCGGATGGTGGCAAAGTGTATGCCGGCGCTTAGCTTAAAGTCCTTACTGATCTCCTGTTTGTAGTCCGCTGAAAATTCGAAGCCGGAGTTCTGCATGGAGCCGGCATTCTGGCGGGGGCTCTGGGTAAAGCCGGATACGGAAAGTATATTCAGGTTCAGCAGCATGTCTTTCGTTTTCTTCTGATAGTAGTCAAAAGAACCGGTCAGCCTGTCATTGAACAGGCTGTAGTCGAAGCCGGCATTCCATTGTTCCACCTGTTCCCATTTCAGGTTAGGATTGGCAAGCCCCGCAGGATCTGCAACGGGAAATGCAAGTGCAGGGTTCCCGATGGCATAGTAATAGGTATTGATACCGGCGGAATAGTCATAATACCCCACACTGGCCTGGTTACCTACAACACCCCAGCTTCCGCGGACCTTCAGATAGCTAAGCGGGCTGCTTTTCGGGAAAAATGATTCGTTCGTCACATTCCACCCCAGCGATGCAGAGGGGAAGTTGCCGTATTTTTCATTAGCGCCAAACTTGGAGGAGCCGTCACGGCGCAGGGTGGCTGTCAGGAAATAAGTGCCCCTGAAATTATAGTTCAGGCGGCCCATGTAGGATAACAAGCCCCATTGCTGCTGGCTGCCGCCTATCTGCTGGTTGCTGATACCGGCATCCAGGTACTGAAGGTACGGATCATTACCTGGCTGTCCCTGGTTGGAACCATTGATATAGTTATAGGTGAAGCGCTCAGCAGAGGTACCGGCCAGCACACTAAAGTGATGGTTGCTGCTGATATCGAATTCGTAGTTGATGGTATTATCCCAGGTCCAGTTGGTTACCTGGTCTTTTTGGCGGTAAAGCTTTGCGTTGGGATTATTAAAGTTAGGCGCTACATTATAAGTAGGCGTAAACTGCTTGGTATCGGAAAATTTCAGGTCCAGGCTGTAGGATGTCTTCAGCGTCAGGCCTTTGATGGGTTTATACTGCAGGTAGGTATTGCCCAGCAATCCATTTTGTGTATAGGGCCAGTTGCCATACAGGTAATGGATCTTGGCCAGCGGATTTACAATGTCTGAATATTTTGTAGCAGTATAGTTGCCATTGGCGTCCTGTACAGGAATAGTGGGATCTTCTGCAAATGCATCGTTGATCACGTTGCTGCCAAATTCTGTTTGCACACTATGGCTGACAGATCTGTTGAAGGCGAGGCTTTCACCGAACTCCAGGCCCGGTTTGGGATTGAAGGTAAGGTTATTGGAGAGATTGATCCTGTTATAATCTGATCCCACGATGGTGCCCTGCTGATCCAGATAGCTGCCACTTACACGGTAAATAACGTTAGGGCCACCACCGCTGATAGCCAGGTTATAGTTCTGTACATAGCCATTCCGGAATAATGCATCCTGCCAGTCAGTCGATTGCGTATAGGCAGAAGGGGGATCTGTAAACGGAGAGGACTGGTTGGCATTTTTGTAGGCTTCGTTATTCAGCATCACATAATCCGAAGCGTTGACCATATCCAGCTTTTTACGCACCTGGGCAACGCCCTGGTAGGTGCCAAAGCTGATCTCCGCATCGCCGCGCGAGCCTCTTTTTGTTTTGATCAGCACCACGCCGTTAGCGCCCCTGGAGCCATAGATGGCTTGTGCGGACGCATCCTTCAGGATATCGATGGATTCAATATTGGAGGGATCGATGATGTTGATATCATTGGATGCAAGCGGAATACCATCCACCACATATAACGGATCAGAATTATTGATAGAGGTAAGGCCCCGGATACGTACCTGTGCGCCTGCCCCGGGAGCGCCGGAGTTCTGAATGATCTGCACGCCCGCTGTTTTGCCTTCAAGGGCGCCCTGCAGGTTAACCACCGGCTGATCCTTTAATGCATCGGCATGAACAGATGAAATAGCGCCCGTCACATCGCCTTTCCGTTGCGTACCATAACCTACCACCTGTATCTCATCCAGGGGGGAAGTGCTCAAGGCCAGCGAAACCAGTAGACCGGATGCGGAAGCATTTACCAGTTTTGACTTCACGGCTGCGGCGGGCTGCTGTCCTGCAGCCTCAGCGCTTACTTCCTGGAAGGCCCCGCCTGTGAGGCGGACCGTTAGCGGAGAGAAGCCTATAAAACTGATCTGCAGCACGTCCCCTTCTGTCACATCCAGCGAAAAAGAACCGTCGGCGCCAGTGGTAGCGCCCTTGCTTTTTCCACGGATCACGATGTTCACGCCGGTTAGCGGCTGCCCGTCAGCATCTACTACCCGTCCTGTAACGGGCGGGGGTAGCGCGGTTATGGGAAGCGCCCATGACCGGGTGGTCACCGGCGGCTTGCGGGAAAGGAATATTGTTTTACCCTGGATCGTATAGTCCAGCGGCTGGTTGCGCAGCACCATATTCAGCAGGTCTGATAGCTGTGCGTTTACAACATCAACGGAAACCTTGCTGGTATTGACCAATAACTGTTCATTGGCAAATACAACATAGCCCGTTTGTTTTTCGATAACGTTGAATACCTGTTCCAGGCTGACGTCCTTTGCGGATATTGTTACGTTCTGCGCTAATCCGGAAGCCTTTACCTGCATAAAAGCAACCGTTAACAGGATGGCGGCAAGTTTCATAGCCTTTAGCATTTTGGTGAGGCCTCTGTTGTGTTCAAAGGCCAGGCTGCCTTCATCAAGGAGCGGTTCGGATAGGCATAAGCGTCCCCTCCGGCTGATGAGCAGCCAAAAGCTGTTTTTTTGCATAAATTGCAAGTGATTTAGGATGTGAAAAAATGGTTTGGACACTGTTTTGGAAGCGGCTAAATCAATCAACCGTCACGGTCATCACCCGTGGCGGTTTTCTGTTTAAGTCGCTGATCCTTTTTATTCAGGCGGGATGGCCAAACGATAATAACATGGAATGGTGGCTTTGTACTTTTGCATTTTCAGTTAGTCACACGTAGTTTTTAATAAGTGATATAATTGTTTGTTTAGATTATCCTATGGTAATACGATCAGTTTCCTCCCTTCTATACGCAGATGTACTTCAGATTTCTGCAGGCCTATCAGCAGCCCGTTCAGCGACACGTCTTTTGTCATTTTTCCATAAAAGCTGATATCAGGCACATTTTTTTCATAGACCACCTCTATATCGTACCAGCGCTCCAGCTGCCGCATCACTTCTCGTAGGGAAACGCCATTGAAATTGAAAAGACCGTCTTTCCAGGCTATTATTTTTTCGATGTCCGCATTATTTACCACTTTGATAGCGCCTTCCGTCTGCCCGCCGGATTGGGCCTGCTGGCCCGGCTTTAGCAGTACGGAAGCACCGCCGGTACCCGCTGCCACCCTTACGCTGCCTGCGACCAGCGTAGTATTGATATGCTGCTCATTCTTATATGCATTTATATTAAAGCGGGTACCCAGTACTTCCACCCGGGTATGTCCGTTCACATTTACATAAAAAGGCATGTTGGCATTCCGGGCCACTTCAAAATAGGCCTCACCGGTCACGTCTATTACTCTCGCCTTTCCTGTAAATGATGTGGGGAATCTAAGTGAGCTGGCGGCATTCAGCCATACTCCGGTACCGTCCGGCAAAACCAGTTTGAACTGGCGGCCTTTGGGCGTTGTGATCATATTATAGTCCGTGCCTTCTCCTTTATGGGATGGCGCATAGGAGAGCTGACCACTGTTCAGCATTACCTGCGCACCTTTTTGTGTGGCAATTACGCCATTTCCCAGGCTGTCTAATACCACCTGTGAACCGTCTGCAAGGGTAAGCACCGCGCCATTCCGGCCCGGGGCTATATCCGCCGCTATTGCCTGTGTATTAGATGGTACGGTAGCTTTTTTACCGGGTACCAGGAAATAAGCTACCGCGATCATCAGCGGTATCAATACGGCTGCCCAGCGCCATCTATGGAAAAATGACGGTATGCGGCGCCGTTCCTCGTCCCGCGCCTTGTCCGCATCTATTACGGCCGTAAATACCGTTTTCCACTCTTCTCCTATCTGCTCCTGCCCTTCCGGCGCCTCTTCCATCATGGCTGCCAGCTGGCGCTGAAAATCATCTGCCATGGCGGGGTCCATAGCAAATGCAGCAAGCTCCTGCCGTTCTTCTTCCGTCAGGCGTCCGGCTGCGTGGGCGGACAAAAGGTAAAATAGCCGTTGTTTTTCCATATGATATAATGAAAAGATGCATCTCGCAACGGGATGGGCCCATTGCGGTAAAAAATATTTTTTATCTGATTAAAAACAGGAGTATCAGCCACCATCCGGCCTCACCGGCAGCAGCAAGGTACTGGCGGATATTGCCCAGGGCAGTAAAAAGGGTGTTCTTGACTGTTTTGGGGGAAAGATTAAGGGTGGCGGCAATTTCCCGGATGCTCATGCCTTCATTTCTGCTCATATGGAAGATGATCCGGCGCTTTTCCGGCAACCTGCTGATCGCATCCTGCACTAACCGCTGTAATTCATGTAACCGGAGGGTATGTTCTGTATTGTCGGACATTGGCTGCACAGTTTTCTCATAGCCTGCTACGGCCCTTTCTTGTGAAAGCCGCCGTCTTAGGTACATATGATATTGGTTGGCTGCGATCCTGAAGATATAGGCGGAGGGGTGCTCCACATGCGGCAGTTTGTCCCTGCTAAGCCATAAGCGTACAAAGGTCTCTTGTATGATCTCCCGTGTATCATCCTCAGAAACCACCAGCTTTTCTACAAAAGGCTTTAGTTTGCCCAGGTAAATCCCAAACAGGATCGAAAAAGCGGCTTCATCCCCCTCCGCTATGCGGATAAGGAGCTCTTTTTCATTATATGCCTGGTGTGTTGACAATAGGAGGTTGTTTATAGCGCAGCGCTAATATATTGCATTGGTCAGGTAATTTATAGTTGAAAAAAGGAGCGTAGTGCGGGACAGGCATATAAAAGAAAAACCCGCCGGAACTTTCGCTGCAGCGGGTTTAAATACTTTGATCCTTTTAAGGATACCTAGTTGCCCTACCAGGATTCGAACCTAGACAAACAGAACCAAAATCTGTCGTACTACCATTATACTATAGGGCACCGTTGAATTGGGATGGCAAAATTAGCCTTTTTTTTATTACTTCAAAAAAATTGTTCCACCTTTTTTTATCTACACATAATCAATCAGTTAGCGAGCCTCCCGTAACAGGGCCTGTACTTTCTCTGATATCCGTTCCGGTGTTATCCACTCCATACAGGCATGATCTCCACGGTAACAGGGTTTATTGCCAAATACGGAACAGGGCCGGCAGGGAAGGTCTGTTACCTGTATAGCGCGGTCCATACTTTGGCGGTATCCCATAAAACCGGCGTAAGGGTGCGTAGCGCCCCATACAGATACCACCGGTATGCCAAATAACGAGGCCAGGTGCATATTGGCGGAATCCATACTGATCATGACCTGCAAATGGCTGATAATTGCCAGTTCTTCTTCCAAGGAAAAACGGCCGGCAATTACAATGGTGCGCGGGTAACGCTGCGCCAGCGCGGTAAGCTGCTCCACCTCCCGGGCGCCACCACCAAATAATAGCACCTGGTGCTGCGATGGTTGGGTGAGGGTGGCCAGTGCTTGCTCCATCTTCTCCAGCGGATAAGTCTTTTCCCGGTAGGTGGCAAAAGGCGCCAGCCCTATCCAGGCAGTTTGCTCCGGCGTTCCGGTAATGGCAGTAATAGCGGCTGTAAGCGGCTGGGGGACGGCAAGCTGCGGGGCGCCATCCATATTGCAGGCCAGGCCCAGCTGCTGGAAAACGGCGGCATAACGGTCAATAGTCGGCGTAAGCGGTTGCAGTACCTTATCGTCTTTACGGGTAAGGGCTTTTTTTTCTGACCGGCCTTTATCTATTACGGCTACGGCAGCGCCGCTGAGGCGGAAAAAAGTACGTACTATTTTAGCCCGCAATACCTCGTGCAGGTCAGCCACCGCGTGTATGCGGTGTGCGCTGCGGATCTCCCGGAATAGCCGGTACAGCCCTGGTATGCCTTTATGCCGGCCTTTAAGGTCTGCCGGAAAAAAGCTAAGACGCGGAATATCCTTACACAGGGCGCCCCAGTTTTTATTAGATACAAAAACGATGTGAACGTCCGGGTTGTCCGCCAACACCTGCCTCATAACAGGTATGGTCATGGCAACATCTCCCAGTGCAGAAAAGCGTATAGCAAGTATGGTCTTTTGCATGCGGTTATTTACTGCTGCCGTATAACACAGGATTCAGGGAAGGATCGTTGTACATTTTCATCTGCTTGTACACCTTCATATACTTTTTGCCCGCGGCAATATCAGTCAGCAGGTCCTCGATAGCGGTACCCAGGTCCCGGCGCTGCTCCAGTAAAATATCCAGCTTACGCTGACAAGCGGCGCGGTGCTCTGCCGTGGCGTCTGTACGGGTAGCTTCCTCCAGCATATGGTAGATCTTCAGCGCCAGTATAGAAAGGCGGTCTATGGCCCAGGCCGGGCTTTCCGTATTGATCTTTGCATCGGGTAAGGGCTGCACGCCCTTATACTGCTCCAGGAAATAACTGTCTATATATTCCACCACATCCGTACGTTCCTGGTTAGAGCGGTCTATCCAACGTTTGATCTCCAGCGCCTTTACCGGGTCTATGGCCGGGTTGCGGATAATATCCTCCAGGTGCCATTGCACCGTATCGATCCAGTTCTTGAGATACAGCAGATGCTCTATACTGCTTTTTTCATAAGGATTTACAATATGCTGATACACATCGTTATGCACATGGTAATCCCGTATGCTCTGGCTAAATATTTGGTTACATAATTCTGTAAACATCCCGCAAATGTAATTAAATTGGCCCATAGGCCATATTTTCATGAGCAAGGCCCTGACAGCGGGAATAACGTAGCCCAATACCGTAGCTTTCCCCCAAATGACGGTTCGTTCTTAACATTGAAGTAACATATAATACTTACATTTAAATCCGCAAATTGTAATGTATAATCTATGTCTGATAACCCGTCAAAAGTGCTGTTCCAGCAGCTGTTTAAAGCCAACCATGACAAGGTGTTCCGGTTTGCTTATAAACTCACAGAAGATGCTGTACGTGCGCAGGAGATCACACAGTTGTGCTTTATTAAGCTTTGGGAAAACATGCATAAGATAGAAGAAGGACAGGACGTTTTTCCACTGTTATTTGTATTCACCCGGCACATTGTTATAGATGAAACCCGCAAACTGTACCGTGAAAAACAAACACTGGCGCAAATGTCGTCCGGGCAGGCTACCCATGTAGCGGAAAGCCGGGAAGAACACCAGCTGCTGCGCAAAGAGTTCTGGCAACAGGTGCACAAAGTGGTAGAACGTATGCCGGAACAACGCCGCAATATCTACCTGCTAAGCCGGGATAAAGGGCAAAGCCATAAAGAGATCGCGGAGGAATTGAGCCTCTCCCCTGCTACTGTCCGCAACCACCTGAACCTGGCCCTGCAGTTCATCCGCCGGGAACTGCTGCTGCATTACAACATGGAAATTAAATAGATCCCGTTATGCCTCAATATAACCGCCTGTACAGGGTCCTATCCGTACCTGTATGGTTGCTGCTGATGGCAGCCTGTACCAAAGATAAAACACCTCCTACCCCTACCGGTCCTGTTACCCAGAAAGAGATCAATAACTGGATACTGGACAGTATGCATTATTTCTACCTGTGGAGCGATCAGCTGCCAGGTAAGGCGGAAGAGCAAACGGAAACGCAAGCCTTTTTTAATAAGTTAAAGAACCCTGCAGACAGGTTTTCCATTATCTATAATCCTGAAGTGCCCGAGACCTATCCCCGGTATATGTTATTTACCTATGGGATCGACTTTTCCATCATCAACTGGCCTACGGCCCCGGGTGGCGCCATAGGCGTTATCAAGCTGGTATTACCAGGGTCCACCGCAGGGTTTAGCGGGTTAAAGCGCGGTGATTATTTTACGCGGATCAATGGCCAGGCCATTAGCAGCAGCAATGCGGGCACACTTGGCGAGAACATGCTGCAACAGCAGTCAGTATCGCTTACGCCGGCCACCGTGCAAGGCAATACCGTTACGGAGGGCACGGCGCTAACCCTGCCGGCGGGAAATATAGCGGAAGACCCGGTGCATAACCATTCTATCCTTACTGTAAATGGAAAAAAGGTAGCCTACTTATTCTATAACTATTTTAATGACGCCTATAACCTTCCGCTTACAGGTATTTTTCAGCAGTTTAAGGATGCCGGGGTGAGTGAACTTATCCTGGATCTCCGTTATAATCCGGGCGGCAGTGTAACCGCATCCGCCTTACTCAGCGCATTGATAGCGCCCGGTATTAATGAACAAAGCGGTTTTGTCAGGTATACCGGTAATAAATACATGGGACAGCGCACCATCTCCTTCCAGTCTGCACTGTCTGTACCGGAAGCCGGCGCGCCGGTAAGCTTCAGCTCCTTATCCCCCACCCGTTTATCCCTGCCACGGGTATTTATATTATCCGGCCACGAAACCACCTCCGCGGCAGAGTTAACCATCAATAACCTCCGGCCTTATACAAACGTAGTGCAGATAGGCGAACCTACCTATGGCAAGGACAAAGGCGCCATTATCATCAGCGATCTGCGCACTCCCAAACGGATCCCCTGGACCATGCTGCCCATCACTTATTACCTGGCCAATGTAAAAGGAGAAGGAGGGTATACACAAGGTATTACGCCCCTATATACTATTGATGAACTGAGCACACAACCCCTAAGCCCCCTGGGGTCTACCCGGGACCCCCTGATTGCCAAAGCTATCTCCATTATTAGTGGGAATGGCAGAATAACCGGAGAAACACATCCTGTATCCCCTACCCTGCGGTTGTATGATGCCGGCAAGCGGATGGCAGATGGGAATATCGTTACCCTGCCAGCAAGTTTACTGCGCAAGTGATCTGCCAGCATAAAAAAAGGTATGTTGTAAAAACAACATACCAGTCATTTTGTGTTCTTTTAATGGTAAGCCGGGGAGCGGGACTACCCTTCCATCTCACAGCAGGTTATATGCAATTACCAAGGGATTAAGGTAAGCGCCGGTCGTTCAAACTGGCGCCATTAATATTCAATGGATGAAGTACCACATTATTGATGTTTGTTTTTTTACCGGCGCCCAGCAATAGTAATCCGGGTGTTGGTTGTTTTCCTTTTACCGGCGCCACATAATCGATCTGCACATGTTGCAGCACGCCGGAGCTGTCATCTGGCTCGTTGCCTCCATAAGCAAGGCTTTTACCAGCTGGTAACATCTCATGTTCAAATGTCGTAAAGGCCTTTTGCTGCGTAGCCCTGCCCAGGATAATAATGCCCCGCCAGCCATTGTTGCCGGAGTCTGAGCGCTGAAAATGGATGGGCAATTGAGGCAGTCCCTGGGCAACTATCTTAGCGCCTCGTGTGATGATAAGGCCTCCGTTTCCGCCTGCTTCCTCGTCCGGGCACATATTTATCACTGTTCCCGGCTCGATTTTCAGGACTGCTTCATTTCCCAGATACACCCATCCCCGGATATACCAGGGATGGGCATTGGTTAATAACGTATTTTCTGAAATAACGGGTTGCAGCGTATCCTGTATAGGCACGGTTAGTACATCATTTATTACGCCTGTGTTATTATCTTCCTTTTCGCATGCTGTGATTACAGCACACGCCAATGCCAACGCTACAGATAACCGGATGCCATTGCTGAGGATACGCATAAATATTTGCTTGTTATAGTTTAGAAAAATCTGGACCAGTCAGCTGCCCAATCATTTGCGATCATATTACCGGAACTATATTTACCCTGACTTCCAGTAGCATCTCAATGCCATTTGATAAAGGATAAATGAGGGATCGGGTTTTCATTTTATTGTGGGTTTAACGTTAACAGGGCTACGCTTATGTATACCCATCCCTGTATGCATCAGGGATGGGTATCAATTAAAAGAGTCTTAGAGAATATTATTGCGGAATTAGCAGGGTCCTCATCATGTATATGCTCGCCATTTACCGTGGCCAGTCACCTCGTCATCAATATTCAAATATTGTCCCCATGTTAATCTGCTCATAATGTTTCCCATTCTCATCATAGGGAAAATTTTCCACCTTCACTATAGACAGCTTCCCAGCTGCTAAGTCTGTAGGTGGAGCACTAATGGGCCAACCGCCGGAGTAAGGATCATATCCCAGATCTATATAGTATTCAGCAACTCCATTATAACCGGTTACTGCGTCTACTACTACCACCGCGTAAAGGATACGCTGTCCGGTTTCATCCAGATAAGGCAATACTTTTACGTCCGATACTTTATTTGCGTTAATATCCATTAATGAATCAACCTTGCTATCGTCACTATAACTATATCCATCAACAGACTTATATATAAATACATTTATTTTTCCGGATCCATAATTAAAATTATTCAGGAATTGAACAGCCATAGAGTCACTCGAAGGCTGTCTGAATTCGCTGCCAATGAATTGGTTGAATCCCAGGCTTTCATTGTAAAGATAAGTTAGTCCTATCCCCCCCTTTAGGCTTGCCAGCACCGTATCAATCAGCTCCGCGCTGTCATCATGCTTCTTAAAGGAGATCTCCACATTACTGCTGTTCTGTGGCAACAGCACTTTTAGACTTTGTTCTCCACCTGGTAAGGTACTGTTTAACGTACCATTAACATATATATCCATGGATGGAGAATCCCTGAACAGTTTGGATATACTGATGTTAATAAAATTAGTTTCTTCGATTGGTTCCCCCTTTTTGCAGGATGTTAAGATCAAAAAGCTGCTTATTACGATTGCAGCAACAAAAAGTAAAATTTTGCCTCTCATTATTTAATTATTGTATTTAAAACCTGCAGTTGGAATTGTTCCAACTGCAGGTATCTTCATCTTAATTGACTTTATTAAATCATTTATTGACCGCTAAACTTGGTCCAACCGGTAGCCCAGTTGTTAGCAGCAACATCAGACCGGCCGAATGCACCACGGAAAGTAGGCGCATCGAAAGTAAATACGGGGTTAGTGCCAGAGCAAAGAACTGTTAAACAGCTGCTGCTAGTCGGTTGACTTAAAGCAGGAGAGTTTAACGCAGCCTGCGGGCTGAATACTGGCATATAGAAGCCAGCAACACTACGATTAAACGGATCCTTCAACTTCAGATCGGCTACTTCATCAGTGCTTGTTGTGCCATTAGGTGCATAGAAAATGGTAGATGCAGGCGCCGGCAGCAAAGGCTTAACCAGAGGGTTAGAACCTAAGAAGCAAGAATTGAGATCAGTATAGTTGTGAATCAGGTCGTGAGAAATACACATACTGTTGTTGGTCCAGTTAAGCTGGCTAGCAGTACCATCAACTTCTATACCTTTCTTAAAGCCCAGCAGAACAGAGTTCTGCAGTACATAAGAAGAATTCCTTCTGATCTGGAAACGGCCATACAGACCAGTACCAGTAGGAGGCATGTTAGTCCTGTTAGCTAAAGTTGCATTAGGCAGACCGATAATAGTCATGTTGGAGAATACGGGCTTCGTTTGAGGAAGATTGCCGTTACCTGCACTATTATTGTCGCTTTCAATACCATTAGACTCGCTGAAATCAGCTCTGGTAGTATCAGACATACCCAGTGCGTATTGAATGCTACCGCGGAAACCGTTGTCTGTATCAAACATATCATCCAATGCATCAACAGAAACCAGATGTTTTGCATTTACAGTACCACCAAAGAATTCAAAGGCGTCGTCATTAGATTTGTAAGCTTCTACGAAATCGATAACAGTACCGCTACCTACACCAGCCAGGGTAAGGCCGTTGATCTCGTTGTTAGCGCTAAGTGCGAAACCAGCATACTCGATACGTACATACTTGAAGATACCAGAAGTATCAGTACAAACAGTACCGCCATATTCTGCGCTTGCAGGTGCGTTATCAGGAATACCTTCTACTCTTGCAGTAGTAGCGCCAGTAGCAGTGTTGATAGGTGCTGCGCCTAACAGGATCACACCAGCCCAGTCGCCAGATTGGGCAGTACCCAGTGACTGACGATAAGAAGTAAATACGATGGGGCAAGTCGGGTTACCTTCAGCGTTGATGCGTGCGCCACGGGTGATGATCAGGCCACCACCGGGTGCAGAACCTACACCAGCCTGGCCTTCAATCCTGGTACCAGCCTGGATGGTCAGTGTAGTAACGGGGCCGCCAACAGGGGAAGTAACGTACACCAGACCTTGCAGTTTGTAGAGGGTGTTGTTGCTCAGCGTCATGCTGCTGGAAATAACACCGCTCAAAGTAACTGTGGTGGTAGGAGCACCAGTGGGGCAAGCAGTAGCGAGGGCGCCGGCGTTTACAGGGCGGTCACCACTTTTTTGTGCGTCTTTTTGGCAAGATGAAGCACCAGCAATGAGGGCTGCAAGTGCCACCAAAATAGGGAAACTGTTTTTCATTTTTCCGTTGGGTTTAAAAATGATGAATAAAGAAAGGGTACCTGATCAGGGTTTATACTTGGATATCGATATGCCATTTTAAAAAGTATAAGATAATGTCATGCTATAAGTACGGCCTGGCCTCGCCATATAATCAACCAGGTCTGTTTCCTTCTGATACAGTAACTCTTTCTTAGTAGGTGCCCGGCCTTGAATCGGACGCCCATCCGGACCATTATTAGTATATACAATCGTGCTACTATTCAAGATATTTGCTACGTTCGCTCTTACTTCTGCCTTCTGCTTCAGGAACCTGAAGGCCAGCTGCGCATCCAGCGCTTCCAGCGGCCTTTCAAAAAGTGAAGCGGCATAGATGTCTGAAGGGCGGAATACGCGGTTCGTCACATAGTTGTAGACTACACTCAGGGATACCGGCTTGGTATCATAATAAACTCCCGCGTTCACCATGTAGTTGCTCGCCCCCGTCTGCGGCCGTTTCTCTTCCGGCAGCAGTACTTCCTCAGGCGCTATTTTCAGTGGGTTATCTTCCGCAAACCTGTTTGCTTCCAGGGTCATAGGAACCACCTTTGCATCCAGATAAGTAAAGTTTCCGTATAACGTTATGTTCTTTATTACCGGTACTTTAGTGAATTGCAGGGACTTACGTATTTCCACTTCAACACCATAGTTCTTGGCAGATTTATTGTTCCTCAACACATATACGCGGTTATCTCCCTGCTTATAGATCTCCATAGGATATTTATTGTCCTTATAGAACAGTGATAATGACATGATCTCTCCGGGGCCAGGGTACCACTCATACCTGAAATCCAGGTGATCTATCACCGTTGAGCGCACCAGGCCACTTTGGTATTCTCCACCTAGTTCAAAATCATACTCCCTGAAAAAGGCTAACTCACGCAGATCAGGACGAATAATGCTCTTTGCATATGCTAACCGCAGATTCATCTGCTGGGTAAGACTATAGGTAAGGTTAGCGGACGGGAATAAGTTCCAGTTAGGTTCCCGGTTCTTTAATGCACTATAGTCATACTGAGCATCCGGACGGCCACTGTTGATCTGTTTGAAAAGACTATCCAGTACTGTGTTTACATTGTTCAGATTATAGTACTCCGCCCTTACACCCCATACGAGGCGCCATTTTTCTCCTATTCTGTTGTCCAACATACCATATACAGCATGCAGTGTTGCTGTTTTATGAAAATCATCATTGAATGGGCTCAGGAACACATTGGTACCCGCCGGATCAAAGATCTGCGACAAGGGCGGAAAGGTTTCAGTATTCGTTGGCACACTACCGGTATTCAACACAAAGAAAGACCGGTCTTTAGCCCAACCTGCGTAGCCGATCTTGGCGGTATTTTCAGTATGTACGCTGCTCAGGTCTTTCTTAAATGGCATTGACAGGTCTGTCTGCCAGTTATAATTCTTTTCGTACGCACGGCTCCAGGTTCTTAACGCACCCCCAGGGGCTCCATCATTGATAATAGGTGTAGTAAGGTTATATTCCCCGGACTTATCATCTAATACTTGTTTTACCGTTGCCTTCATGGCATGGTTATCCGGCCTCATACGATCCAGGTTCAGGTAGCTACCCATCCAAGATAATTTGAACTTGTGCTTGCCTATAACATGCTCACCCTTTAACTGGTTCTGCCATACCTCCGTTTGCGTGGTCAGATCATAATATCCCAGCATGAATGCATCAGGTTCCTCACTTTGACCTTTACCCAATATCAGCTGCTGATCCAGGGAACGCAGGTATAAAGTCTGGAAGCTGATACGGTGTTTCTCTGTCTGGTATCCTATGCCGGCCAAACCGCCAAGGTTAGTCGTGAATCCATAGCGCTTGCCTTTAAACCGCGTGCTATCAGCGTAAGGGTTCACTCCACGGCCGCTGCCGAAGGCATTCCGTGTCATTTCCACGTCCTGTGTAGCCAGGGTGTTACGGTAGCTTACTGCCGCCAGGATACCCAGGCGGTTTCCGTTAGCTAGCTTAAATACCTTACCACCGGATAATTTATAGTTTTGTGAAGGCAAAGCCTTCATTTCATACAGTCCCCAGTTGTTAGCCAAAGCGGCTGAACCGCTGCCCTGCTTTTGAAACTGATTGACCATGTCACTCTTGGTCTTCCAGTCCTGCGTGCCTAAAAAGTCCCTGTGCTCAGCTGCTTTACCCCAGTATTCGCGACCTTCCAGCTTCAAAGAGTTAAAAGTCTTACCGGTGGTATTGTCATTGATACTGCCGCCGGCGCTGATATTCAGGAAATCATGAGTCGGGATCTCCGCGGTATTCACCTGCACAAGACCGCCGCCAAATTCAGCGCTTTGATCCGGGGTAAGCGTTTTTATTACAGTGATATTTTCTACCATGTTGGCAGGAATAATGTCAAAGTTGAAATTCTTCCTGTTCAGCTCTGTGCTGGGCATGATCTGGCCGTTCAGCATAGCCTGGTTATAACGTTCGCTTAATCCCCTTACTACCACATATTTGTTATCCATGGTAGACAGCCCGCTCACGCGCTTCAGCACCTCTCCCACGTTTTTATCTGGTGTTCTGGCAATTACGTCTGCACTAATACCATCTGAGATGGCCGCATTGTTCTTCTGTATGGCATATAATCCTTCTACAGAAGCCTTTTTATAATTTGCCGTCACTGTCACCTCTTTCAAACGGGAACCGGCGCTTTTCATCGACACATTCAATGGCGTAATCCCCTTCTCCGTTACAACAATTTCCGTCACTTTACGGGACTCATAAGAGATATAGCTGAATGTAAGCGTATAGGTACCCGGTTCCAGCTGCAGATCATACGTACCATCTACATTGGTCACGGTGCCTTGTCCGCCTTCTATCTGTATTGTTACGCCAGGTAACGGCTCATTCTTGTTGTCTACCACTTTACCGGTAATACGTCCTTTGTCTGCTACACGTTCCTGCTTGCCTTTACGGAGCGCGACTGTATTGTTATTATAAGATATATCTATAGGTGCATACACATCCAGGTAGTGCAGTACCTCAGCAAGCGTGTTATCCTTCAACTTTAACCCGGTTAGGTTACATTGTTTCAGATACTCCGGATCATAGATGAATGTGTAGCTTGTCTGCTGTTCCAAAATTTTTACCACAGCCGCCGCTGTAGTGTTTAACATACTAATGTGTACCTTGTCTGTTAACCCCTTGTATGACTGCATACCAATGGCAGCCTGATAATTTGTCCCTAAAAAACATAACAGTGCAACCATGCCTTTTCTCAGGATGCTACTGTTAAAAAATCTTTTTGTAGATTTTTGCATACTTTTTTCTTGCTTTTTAATTAAAATGAATACCCCGCTCGGGCTGCCCCGATAGTAAGCGCCGTGTCTACAGCGCTATTATTATTAATATGATTTTGTCTTTATGGTCTATCTACTACATAGGTATCACCCGCCAGTTTATAGGAAAATCCATGCACATATTGTAAAGTGGCAAGTATCTGCTCAAGGGTCATGTTTGAAGTAAATGAGCCCGATACTTTTTTCTTCGCCAGGTTGTTGTCTTCCAGTACTATATTTTGTTTGTAACGGCTTTGCAGCTTGGCAAAGGCGTCTTCCAACGTGGTATTATCAAATATCAGTTTACCATTTTTCCAGTCCAGTATCTCTGCGGCATTAAATCTTGTAATAGATGCGGGCAGTACGCCTTTTTTGTACAATAACATCTCGCCGGGCTGCAGGATATGGGAGAATCCATCGGCGCTTACAGACACTTTACCTGAGAGCAGGCTCACCGCAATACTGCTGTCTGCCCGGTTGGTGGTAGCAATGTTAAAAGCAGTGCCCAATGCCGTGGTCACCAGGTCGTGGGTATGCACCCGGAAGGGCTTACCGGCCTGCTGCGCTACATCAAAATATGCTTCTCCCTGTAACCATAACTCGCGGGTGGTGTCATTATAGTTGGCGGTGTACGCTACGGCAGCATGGGCGCTGAGCCATACCTTGGAACCATCCGGCATAGATACCAGGCGTATATTACGGCTGGCGTTGTAGATAGTATCCCACTGCAGGGCCAGGGCGTGCTCCGGCATGGTGCGTTTAGACTGCCATAACCATGCACATACGCTCACCAGCGCTAATATTGCTGCAGCGGCGCCGAACCAAACGCGGTGCAGCTTTACTGTTTTCACCGGGGTTGCCACAGGTGTAGGGATAACTGGCGCCTGGGCTGCTTCCCAGGTTGTCGCCAGGTAGGCGTCCATTTCCGGCGTTGTTTCCTGTTGAAGATACGCGTCTACAAATGCAGCTTCTTCTTCGCTGCACTCGCCTTTAAAATATTTAGCTAGTATGTTTTTGTCTATTTTCATTTCTGCCGTTAACAGTCACCTAACGCAACTACAGAAAGAGTACGTTCCTCAGAAGAAGAGATACCAATGGCCAAAGTGGAGTTTACAATTTGTTAATATTAGCGGCTTTACACGCCAAAAACAAAAAAAGCCTAAGGTAGAAACCTTAGGCTTATTGTAAAAGATTGTCATGTGAATGTTCGAGAATGCAAATCGTGTAGGCTTTTAATGGTTATCTTGGGGCTATAATACCTTCACGTTTTTTAACCACCTAGTTTATAAGTTTATAATATTATATTATAACATACTAACAATAGCACCCCAACGTACTACGCCGGTATGGATAATTTTTGATTATTGTAATAGCTGATATGATAAGACAATACCCCTGTAAGCAAGCATACCACTACTGGTAATCTCAACTGAAAGCTGGCAACGGGTTTTCTTTTCATACGTGTTTTCATCCAGGGTTACTCACGCTATCTGTATTCGGGTCCGAACAACTCTGTATGTGCAAATTAAACCACACCACTGTAAAAAATACCGCAGTGGGCAGGTTTTTTGGGCTGTTTTTCTACAACTTTTGTGTAAGTGCTGATACAGTTTTATCCATTTTAGTGACGGATAATAAATAGTTATAAATAATTAGTCGCTAAAGATCAAAACGGTTATTTGTCCATTTTGATCCTTAACGACTAAATACTAAACACTTACGACTTTTTTCGCATAGCCAGATAGTACAAGGGGATACCCAGCAGGATAATGCCCAGGCCTGGCAGCGTATAATTAGCTTCAAACACCAGCAGCAGTAAGGCCAGCGCCACCGCTACTATAATATAAATCATCGGCAGCAAAGGATAGCCAAAGGCCTTGTAGGGCCGCGGTGTATCCGGCTGCTTCTTACGCAGGATGAAGATGCCGAGTATAGTGAGCACATAAAATACCAGTACGCCAAAGATCACCAGCGCCAGCAGATCGCCATAACGGCCGCTCAAACATAGCAGGCATGCCCACAGACACTGGATCCACAGGCCGCCTTCCGGTACGTCGAACTTATTAAGCGCGCCGGCTTTTTTAAAGAACAGCCCATCCTGCGCCATTGTGTAATAGATACGGGCGCCGGACAATATCAGCCCGTTATTACAACCAAAAGTGGAGATCATGATCATTACTGCAATGATCAGCGAACCGCTGCTGCCAAAGATGTGCTCTGCCGCAACCACGCCTACACGGTCATTGGCCGCGAAGGCGATATCCTGCAGTGGCAGCACCGCCAGGTACATGATATTGGCGCTTACATAGATAATGGTCACGATCAGGGTACCCAGGAACAGGGAGCGGCCTATGTTTTTGCCGGGGTTCTTGATCTCCGCGGCAATAAAGGTCACATTGTTCCAGGCGTCGCTGGAGAACAGGGAGCCTTTCATAGATACGGCCACCGCACCCAGGAAAGCCATACCGGTAAGCAGCGTGGTTACGGTCTGGCCGTTCACCTGCTGCATGGACATGGCTGTCCAGGCATGTTCCCAGTTAGCGTTCCATACCTCCTGCCGGGCGCCCAGCAGGAACCCAAAGATGATCAGGCCAAAGAGGGACAGCAGTTTAGCGAGGGTAAATACGGTCTGTATGATCTTACCATTACGTACTCCCTTGGTATTGATATAGGTGAGCAGTATAATGGAAACGATCGCAACTATCTGCGCGGCAGATACCTTCATAAAGCCCAGGTCCAGCAGGATATGCTGTTCACTGAAAGAAGGGATCAGGTAGGCCGTAAACTTGGCAAAGGCAACCGCCACTGCTGCGATGGTGCCGGTCTGTATCACGCTGAACTGGGTCCAGCCAAACAGGAAGGCCACAAAAGGGTTATAGGCTTCCCGCAGGTATACATACTGCCCGCCGGCGCGTGGGTACATACCAGATAGTTCGCCATAGCTAACGGCGGCGATCATGGTTACCAGGCCTGCCAGTACCCACATAACGGTAAACCAGCCGGCAGATCCTACGCTGCGGGCTATCTCGGCTGATACCAAAAAAATGCCGGATCCAATCATGGAACCGGCAACTATCATGGTAGCATCCAATAAACTTAAACTAGGTTTGAAAGATGCGTGTTGGTTGTCACTCATAGAATAATTAAGAATGGATAATTAATAATTTGGCTGTTCACTGTTGCTAAACGCAAGTGTACCAAAAATATCAATATAACGCTTAATTCTTACTTATTTTCTGTACCTATCTTGTTCAATCCTTCTAATACCGGGGCGGTAATATCCAGCGCATCATCTTTATACAGGATATTGCTGGCGCCGGCGCGGTAAGAGAAGATGAAGGAATACTTCTTATCTGCGTTAAAGGTTTTCAGGAAATCGTCCAGCCTTTTCTGCAGGTCTTCATTAAACTTGGCTTCCTGCTCCATATATTGCTGGGAAAGGTTCTGGCGTTTGGCCTCCAGCTGCTGCTGTTTTTCGCCCAAGGAACGCTGCGCTGCCTCTCCCTCGCTTTGGGTGAGCTGGTTGTTGTTGGCCCTTCTCTGAAAATCAGCGGCTTCGTTCTGCAGGGCGCGTAAATTGGCTTTCAGCTCATTATCTATTGCCTGCTGCTTTTTCTCCAGCTCTGCTTTCTTCTCCTTGAAGTAATCATAGTGTGCCTCTACGGAATCAAGATCCACATAAGCTATCCTGGCGCCTGCTCCTGCAGGGGCTGCGGTATTATTGCCTGCTGCCGGCGCGGTGGCAGTATTGTTAGCGGTCTTACCTCCCTGCTGACAAGCTACAAATAGGGCAGCAGTTAATAAAGTAAAGCATCCGTTTTTCACAGTTTGTTGAACATTGCGCATGTTGATAAATGGATTTTGAACTCCGATGAAAACTTGTTTTTGATTTGAACGGCTAAAATAAGTAAAAAGTTAAAAGTAAAAAGTTAAAAAGCTCAATGGTTTTCCTTGCCTCCGGCAAGCAGATCACAGCGGGATGCCCTTTTACTTTTTAGTTATTAATGAACTGCCACAGCCGGAAGCTGGTATCAGTTATAGGTTTTCCCTTGCCAATTGTGGTCACCAGGGTATAGATCTTACCTTCCTGCGCGTTCAACCGCGCCGTTTGCAGTACTTTGGAGGAATCGCGCCAGTTAAAGTCCAGGTCCTTGTCCTGTGCCAGTATCTCCAAAGAGGGCGTTATTGCCCCAAAACTAACGCTACGGAATACAGGTATGGATTTTTCATCAATATAATCAACAAAAACATCCATGGCCAATGGCTGCAGATTCTTGCTACCGTCTACCAGTACGGATACATCCGCCAGATCTACCACCCGTATCTTAGACCGGGGAGTCTCTGTGCTGGGCGGGGTCAGGTCATCATCTGTGGTGCGCAACCGTACCAGGTTGGTACTGTCTGCATAGAGGAAAACGGAAATATTATGTCCATTACGCACACTCAGCTCTGTTGTCAGCAACGTATCGTCACGCACACCGGCGGGATAGATCAGCAGTTTATAGTTCTGCGCGCGGAAATATTTATAGGGGCCTGAGCTCTGGCCATACCCCAGGTTACTGCCTATAATTGCCGTATCCAGCACAAAATCCAAACTAACGGTATAACTGGGTAACATCTGGTATACGGTAATACCGCCCCTGGTATCCGGCAGATCCGAATCACTGTTCTTATTGCAGGCAATGGCGGCTATTAACAGCAAAAGCGCCAGCGCCGCCTGGGTCCATTTCTTCATGAGCACAAATATGAACACAAATTAACATGATTTCATGCAATTACGGTCAATAAAAAAGTCCCGCTTTATGGGCGGGACTTTTTATTATCCATTACATGATCAGATTATTCTTCTTCATCGAACTGGAACACTTCCTTGGAAGAGGACAGGATGTCATATTCTTCTTTGGAGCCTACGATCATATTTTCGAACTCGCGCAGACCAGTACCGGCCGGGATCAGGTGACCCGTGATCACGTTCTCTTTCAGGCCCAGCATATCATCTGTTTTACCGGTGATGGCTGCAGATGACAGTACTTTGGTGGTTTCCTGGAAGGATGCGGCAGAGATCCAGCTGTGCGTACCCAGTGATGCTTTGGTGATACCCAGCAACAGCGGGCTGGAAGTGGCCGGATTTGCATCGCGGTATTCCACCAGCTTTTTATCTGCGCGGCGCAGCAGGGAGTTCTCTTCCCTTACCTGGCGCAAGGTCACTATCTGACCTGCTTTCAGGCTGGCGGATTCGCCTGCTTCCGTTACTACCTTCTTGTCGAAGATATTATCGTTCTCTTCAAAGAATTCAAATTTATCCGTGGTATCGCCTTCCAGGAAGCGGGTATCTCCCGGATCCTCGATGGTTACCTTACGCATCATCTGCCGTACGATCACTTCGATGTGTTTATCGTTGATCTTCACACCCTGTAAACGGTATACTTCCTGTATCTCGTTCACCAGGTATTCCTGTACTGCAAATGGTCCTTTGATGGACAGGATATCTGCCGGGGTGATAGAACCGTCAGACAGTGCGGTACCCGCTTTCACGAAGTCACCGTCCTGTACCAGGATGTGGCGGGTCAGCGGCACCAGGTATTTCTTCACCTGGCTTTCGCGGCTTTCAATGATGATCTCGCGGTTACCACGTTTGATGTTACCAAAGGTCACCACGCCATCTATCTCAGATACGATAGCAGGGTTGCTCGGGTTACGTGCTTCAAACAGTTCTGTTACGCGCGGCAGACCACCGGTGATATCGCGCAGCTTACCGATCACACGCGGGATCTTCACAATTACCTGACCGGCCCTTACGCCTTCGCCTTCATCAATTACGATGTGGGAGCCTACCGGCAGGTTGTATGATTTCACCTCTTTGTTGCCTTCAACAATGATGGACGGGATCTTGTTCTTATCCTTGGTCTCAATAACCACTTTCTCACGGTGACCAGTCTGCTCGTCAGCCTCTTCACGGAAGGTGATACCTTCTATGATGCTGTCAAAGCGGATGGAACCAGCGATCTCGGATACGATAACGGCGTTGAACGGATCCCAGGTACAGATCACATCGCCCTTGGCTACTTTCTGACCGTCTTTAACGATCAGGGTAGAGCCGTAAGGTACGTTGTTGGTGATCAGCAGGCGGTCGTTCTTCACGTCCATGATACGGAGCTCACCGGTACGGCCGATAACTACCTGTACTTTATCACCATCGTTGTTTTCGTAGGTGGTAGTACGTAAGCCATCGAACTGTACGGTGCCTTCGAACTTAGCGGTCAGCGCAGACTCTACGGAAGCAGAGCCGGCCACACCACCCACGTGGAAGGTACGCAGTGTAAGCTGTGTACCAGGCTCACCGATGGACTGGGCAGCGATGATACCTACAGCATCACCTCTCTGGGCCAGGTAACCGGTTGCCAGGTTTTTACCGTAACATTTTACGCACACGCCCCTGCGGCTTTCGCAGGTAAGTACGGAACGGATCTCTACGGTTTCTATAGTGCTTTCTTCAATTGCATGTGCGATCTCTTCTGTGATCTCTCCACCACCGGCTACGATCAGCTCTTCTGTTTGCGGATCGAATACGTCGTGCAGGGAAGTCCTGCCCAGGATACGGTCATACAGCGGCTCTACTATCTCCTCGTTATCTTTCAGGGCAGTAGTAGCAATACCACGCAGGGTACCGCAGTCTTCTTCCGTGATCACCACATCCTGTGCTACGTCCACCAGACGACGGGTCAGGTAACCGGCGTCCGCCGTTTTCAACGCGGTATCTGCCAGACCTTTACGCGCACCGTGCGTAGAGATGAAGTATTCCAATACGTTCAGACCATCCTTAAAGTTGGACAGGATCGGGTTTTCGATGATCTCAGAGCCAGTAGAACCACTCTTACGCGGTTTGGCCATCAATCCCCTCAGACCTGCCAGCTGTTTGATCTGCTGTTTGGAACCACGCGCACCGGAGTCAAGCATCATGTACACAGAGTTAAAGCCCTGTTTGTCTGTTGCCAGCTCGCGGATCAGCGTTTCTGTCACTTTGGTATCCGCACGGGACCAGATATCGATGATCTGGTTGTAACGTTCGTTATTCGTGATCAGACCCATGTTGTAGTTATCCCACACCTCATCCACTTCGGAAGCAGCGCCATCGATCATGTGCTGTTTCACTTCAGGGATGATCAGGTCATTGATGTTGAATGACAGACCGCCACGGAATGCTGTACGGAATCCAAGCGTTTTGATATCATCCAGGAACTTCGCAGTCTTGGGGATATCGGTGTATTTGATGATGTCGCCGATGATCTCACGCAGTGACTTCTTGGTCAGCAGCGCGTTTACATAACCAGCTTCTTTTGGAACGAACTGGTTAAAGATCACACGGCCTACGGTTGTTTCTATCAGTTTGTGCTCCAGCACGCCTGCAGCTATGTTACGTACCCAGGCTTTCACCTTGATATGCGCGTGCAGGTCTGCCTTGCCTTCGTTATAGGCAATGATCACTTCTTCTGCAGAGTAGAAGGCTTTGCCCTCACCCTGTACTTTTTCCGTATCCGTAGATTTCTTACCCTTACTGATGTAGTACAGACCCAGTACCATGTCCTGAGAAGGCAGCGTGATAGGCGTACCGTTCTGAGGGTTCAGGATGTTATGGGATGACAGCATCAGCAACTGGGCTTCCAGTACTGCGGCATTGCTCAAAGGCACGTGTACCGCCATCTGGTCACCGTCAAAGTCGGCGTTGAACGCGCTACACACCAGCGGGTGCAGCTGTATCGCTTTACCTTCCACCAGTTTGGGCTGGAAAGCCTGGATAGACAAACGGTGCAGCGTTGGCGCACGGTTCAGCATTACAGGGTGACCTTTCAGTACGTTTTCCAGGATATCCCAAACTACCGCTTCCTTCCGGTCTACCAGCTTTTTAGCTGATTTCACGGTCTTAACGATGCCTCTTTCTATCAGTTTACGGATAATGAATGGTTTGAACAGCTCTGCCGCCATGTCCTTGGGCAAACCGCACTCGTGCAGTTTCAGCTCAGGGCCTACCACGATAACGGAACGACCGGAGTAGTCCACACGTTTACCCAACAGGTTCTGACGGAAACGGCCTTGTTTACCCTTCAGCACATCGGAGAGTGATTTCAGGGCGCGGCCGCCTTCTGCCTTCACCGCGTTGGATTTACGGGAGTTATCGAACAGGGAGTCCACGGCTTCCTGCAGCATACGTTTTTCGTTACGCAGGATCACCTCGGGCGCCTTGATCTCGATCAGGCGTTTCAGACGGTTGTTGCGGATGATCACCCGGCGGTACAGGTCGTTCAGGTCAGAAGACGCAAAACGGCCGCCATCCAGGGGCACCAGCGGACGCAGTTCCGGGGGAACTACGGGAATGTATTGCATAACCATCCATTCCGGATGGTTTTCTACGCGTGTATTGGCTTCGCGGAATGCTTCCACTACGCTCAGGCGTTTCAGGGCTTCTGCCTTACGCTGCTGAGAGGTTTCTGTGGCAGCCTGGTTACGCAGCTGGTAAGAAAGGCTGTCCAGGTCTATGCGGGCCAGCATCATTTCTACCGCTTCTGCACCCATACGGGCAATGAACTTGTTGGGATCTTCATCCGGCAACAGCTGATTGTCCTTGGGCAGGGTATCCAGTATATCCAGGTATTCTTCTTCTGTGAGCAGGTCGCCGTAGTTCATACCTTTCTCCTGCTTAGCGCCGGCCTGTATAACTACATACCTTTCATAGTATACGATGGTCTCCAGCTTTTTGGATGACATACCCAGCAGGTAGCCGATCTTATTAGGCAGGGATTTGAAATACCAAATGTGTACTACAGGCACTACCAGACGGATGTGACCCATCCTTTCGCGGCGTACCTTTTTTTCCGTTACTTCCACACCACAGCGGTCGCACACAATACCCTTATAACGGATACGTTTATATTTTCCGCAATAGCATTCATAGTCCTTTACAGGGCCAAATATCCTCTCACAGAACAACCCATCACGCTCCGGTTTGTAAGTACGGTAGTTGATGGTTTCCGGTTTCAGCACTTCCCCGTAAGAGCGCTCCAGGATTGCATCCGGAGACGCCAGACTGATGGTGATGCTGCTAAAATTTGATTTAGGACGATTTTCTTTCTTTATGGCCATCTTCAATTAGCTTTTAGCTGTTAGCCTCTAGCGGTTGGCTATCGGCAAATATATTTCCTAGACTATCGTAATGCTACTAACCACCAGCGGTTGCCAATGGTTAGTAGCTAAAAGCTTTATTCAAACTTCAGGTCCAGACCCAGACCACGCAGCTCATGGATCAATACGTTAAAGGATTCAGGCACGCCGGCTTTCGGGATGTTGTCTCCTTTTACGATGGCCTCGTAAGCTTTTGCACGGCCTACAATGTCATCGGATTTGATAGTGAGCAGTTCCTGCAGGATGTTGGATGCACCGTATGCTTCCAGGGCCCACACTTCCATTTCACCAAAACGCTGACCACCGAACTGCGCCTTACCACCCAACGGCTGCTGGGTAATGAGGCTGTAGGGGCCGATGGAACGGGCGTGCATCTTGTCGTCCACCATGTGGCTTAATTTGAGCATGTAGATCACGCCCACGGTAGCCTTCTGGTGGAAGCGCTCGCCGGTTTCGCCATCATGCAGATAGGTATGACCAAAGCTGGGCAATCCTGCCTGGCCGATGAAGTCGGCTATTTCCTCTGTAGTAGCACCGTCGAAGATGGGGGTTGCAAAGCGAACACCCAATTTCAGACCGGCCCAACCCAGTACGGTTTCATAGATCTGACCCAGGTTCATACGGGAAGGTACGCCCAGCGGGTTCAGTACGATATCTACCGGTGTACCATCGTTCAGGAACGGCATGTCTTCGTCACGCACGATCTTGGCAACGATACCCTTGTTACCGTGGCGGCCTGCCATCTTATCACCCACTTTCAGCTTACGTTTGCTGGCCAGGTATACTTTCGCCAGTTTCAGCACGCCTGCAGGCAACTCATCACCAATGGAGATGTTGAACTTTTCGCGTTTGTAGCGGCCCAGTTCTTCATTGTACTTGATGTTGTAGTTATGCAGCAGCCAGTTGATCTGGTCGTTGGTAGTGTCGTCTGTAGTCCAGCCCAGCGGGTTCACGTTCTGGAAGTCCACATTGGCGAGGTTCTTCTGGGAGAATTTGGAGCCTTTGGAGATCAGCACTTCACCATAGGTGTTGGTGATACCTGCAGAGGTTTTTTCCTTCAGCAGCACCAGCAGTTTGCTCATCAGCACTTCCAGCAGGTCTTCCTCGTTCTTCTGGTGAACCTTTTCCAGTTTTTCCAGGGACGCTTTTTCGCGGGTCTTGGAGTTCTTGTCTTTTTTGGCGCGGCTGAACAATTTCTTGTCGATCACCACACCTTCTGTGCTCGGGGGCGCCTTCAGGGAAGCGTCCTTCGCATCAGATGCTTTATCACCGAATATCGCACGGAGCAGCTTTTCTTCCGGAGAAGGATCGGATTCACCGCGGGGGGTGATCTTACCTATCAGGATATCGCCCTCTTTAATGTGGGCGCCCACGCGGATGATACCGTTCTGATCCAGGTCCTTGGTGGCTTCTTCGCTCACGTTCGGGATATCCGGGGTCAGTTCTTCTTCACCCAGTTTGGTATCGCGTACTTCCAGTTCGTATTCGTCGATATGTATAGATGTGAACAGATCCTGACGTGCAACACGCTCAGAGATCACGATGGCATCCTCAAAGTTGTAACCTTTCCAGGGCATGAAGGCCACTTTCAGGTTACGGCCCAGGGCCAGCTCACCGCCACGGGTAGCGTAGCCTTCCGTGAGGAAGTCTCCTTCTACCAGGTGCTGTCCTTTCTTAACGCAGGGGCGCAGGTTGATACAGGTGCTCTGGTTGGTTTTAACGAACTTGGTAAGACGGTATATTTTCAGATCGTCTTCAAAGCTCACCAGTTTCTGCATTTCATCGCGCTCGTAGCGTACATGTATTTCGTTTGCATCCACAAATTCCACCACACCTTTACCTTCTGAGGTGATCTGCAAGCGGGAGTCGCGCGCTGCTTTAGCTTCCAGACCGGTACCTACGATAGGTACTTCCGGAGCGATCAGCGGTACTGCCTGGCGTTGCATGTTTGATCCCATCAGCGCACGGTTGGCGTCATCATGTTCAAGGAAGGGGATCAGGGAGGCGCTCAGACCCACGATCTGGTTCGGAGCCACGTCCATGTATTCTACTTCACCCCTGTCCAGGATCGGGAAGTCACCGGTTTCGCGGGATTTCACCTTGTCATTTACAAAGCTGCCTTTTTCATCCAGCTCTGCGTTCGCCTGGGCTATCTTCACCAGATCTTCTTCTTCGGCGCTCAGGAACTGTACTTTATCCATATCTACTTTACCGTCGTTCACCTTGCGATAAGGCGTTTCGATAAAGCCCATATCGTTCACTTTGGCGTGTACGCAGAGGGTGGATATCAGACCGATGTTCGGTCCTTCCGGTGTTTCGATGGTACACAGACGGCCGTAGTGGCTGTAGTGTACGTCACGCACCTCAAAGCCAGCTCTTTCGCGGCTCAGACCACCGGGGCCCAGCGCGGAGATACGGCGTTTGTGCGTGATCTCGGAGAGCGGGTTGGTCTGGTCAAGGAACTGTGACAGCTGAGAAGTACCAAAGAAGGAGTTGATCACGGAGGACAGAGTCCTGGCGTTGATCAGATCTACCGGGGTAAACACCTCATTGTCACGTACGTTCATACGCTCGCGGATGGTACGGGCCATACGGGCCAGACCTACGCCGAACTGGGCGTACAGCTGTTCGCCCACGGTACGTACACGGCGGTTGCTCAGGTGATCGATATCATCGATCTCCGCTTTACCGTTGGTGAGTTGCACCAGGTATTTGATGATCGCGATGATATCTTCCTTGGTCAGTACCTTCATATCCAGGCTGGTGCTCAGGCCCAGCTTACGGTTGATCTTGTACCGGCCTACGTCGCCGAGGTCGTAACGTTTATCGGAGAAGAATAATTTATCAATGATGCCCCTTGCAGTTTCATCATCCGGCGCATCAGCGCCACGTAACTGGCGGTAGATGTGCTGAACGGCTTCCAGCTCGGAGTTAGATGTATCCTTATTTAATGTGTTATAGATGATGGAGAAATCGCCACTCACCTCTTCCTTCTGCACGAACACGCTTTTTACACCCATATCCACGATGGTCTCAATATTGGCTTCATCCAGGATGCTATCGCGCTCCAGCATGATCTCATTACGCTCAATACTTACCACCTCGCCGGTATCTTCATCCACAAAGTCTTCAACCCAGCTTCTTAATACACGGGCGGCCAGCTTTTTGCCGGCGTATTTATCAAGACTCTTTTTGTCTGCTTTTACCTCATCGGCCATACCAAACAGCTGGAGGATGTCCTTATCTGTTTCGTAACCGATAGCGCGTAAAAGGGTTGTAACCGGGAATTTCTTCTTACGGTCTATATAGGCGTACATCACGTTGTTGATGTCCGTTGCAAACTCCATCCAGGCGCCCTTGAACGGGATCACCCGGGCAGAGTAGATCTTAGTTCCGTTGGGATGTATGGATTGTCCAAAGAATACACCAGGAGAACGATGCAGCTGTGATACTACCACGCGCTCTGCACCATTGATAACGAAGGTACCTCTGGGGGTCATGTACGGGATGTTGCCTAAGAACACATCCTGCACAATGGTCTGGAAGTCTACGTGTTCCTCATCGTTACAGCTCAGGCGCAGTTTAGCCTTCAGCGGTACGGAATAGGTAAGCCCTCTTTCTATACACTCTTCAATCGTGTAACGCGGCGGATCCACGAAATAGTCCAGAAACTCCAGATTAAAGATATTGCGTGTATCCGTAATCGGGAAGTTCTCTTTAAACACTTTAAAAAGGCCTTCATTGTTCCGCTTATCTGGTGTGGTTTCTAATTGGAAGAAATCCTTGAAAGATTGAATTTGGATAGCCAACAGATCCGGTGTCTCAGTCACTTGTTTGATCTTTCCAAAATTAACTCTTTCGTTTGCTTGGGCTTGTTTTAGAGACATATTCGAAGTTAGCAGTTATTTGACTTGTATAAATTGTGAACCAAAATTCACAACGAAATCCGGGAAGTTAAGATTTCTTCTTCAATATACCATCAAAAGTTTGTGATTCTCATCTAATTACTTATATTCCTGCCGGTATAGTCCCGGCTTCCATGTCCTGAAAAAGACGCTTTCCCAAAGGGAATAAGGCCAAAAGTGCAAAAGCACTTTTGACCTTTAAAAAAATCACAATACCTTATTAAAGGGTATATTAAGCAAAGAATTACTGAATCTCAACGTCAGCACCAGCTTCAGTCAGCTTAGCTTTCAGGTCTTCTGCTTCGGCCTTGTTAACGCCTTCTTTAACCGGTTTCGGTGCACCGTCTACCAGTTCTTTGGCTTCTTTCAGACCCAGACCAGTCAGATCTTTAACGATCTTAACTACGTTCAGCTTGCTGGCGCCAGCGGCCTTCAGGATAACGTTGAAGGAAGTTTTCTCTTCTACAGCAGCAGCTCCGCCACCACCGTCTGCAGCTACAACCACTGCAGCAGCAGCTGGTTCGATACCGTACTCAGATTTCAGTACGTCTGCGAGTTCTTGTACTTCCTTAACAGTTAAGCCTACCAATTGTTCGGCCAATGCTTTTACGTCTGCCATTGTATAATGTTTTTAGATAATGTTTTTAAATGTTGTTTACACAGAGTGTTTATATCGTGACTTGGAAGCCAGTTTTTTGAGAGCTTTTAGCTTTTGGCTGTGCGCTCTTCGCTGTTGTCTGCGCTAATAGCTAAGAGCTAATAGCCAACAGCTGTCGTGTTATTCTGCTGCGGGAGCAGCTGCGCCGGCTTCTTCTTTCTTCGCTTTTTCGAGCAAAGCAGAGATCACGCGGCTTGCAGGAGACTGCAACAGGCCAATAACTTCGCCGATAAGCTCGTTCTTGGTCTTGATACGTACCAGGGCAGCCAGTTGGTTATCGCCGCTGTACACTTCATCAGCTACAAATGCAGCTTTTAGTACAGGTTTGTCGCCACCTTTGCTTTCTTTACGGAAAGCGGAGATGATAACGGCGGGCTCTTTCGGGCTGTCGGAGAACATGAGGGCTGTTACGCCGTTCAGGGCTTCGTACACACCAGCGTATTTCTCGCTATCCAGAGATTCCAGCGCTTTCTTGATCAGTGTGTTCTTAGCCACTTTCATTTCCACGTTCTTATCGAAACACACCTTCCTCAGCTTGTTCACCTGGGCTACGGTCAATGATTCCGTATTGGTGATGTAGAAGTTGCTATATTGAGTGAACTTGCTTTTCAGCAGTTCAATCGCTTCGTTCTTTTGATCTTTGTTCATTGCTTTTGTTTTGTTTGCACCCTATCTGCCAGTGGCAAACGGATTAGATTTGAACAGATTTAGTGTCTATCACGATACCGGGGCTCATGGTGCTAGCCATGGATAAGCCTTTCAGGTAAGTGCCCTTTGCAGTGGACGGTTTCAGTTTGATGATCGCGTTGATCAGCTCCTGTGAGTTCTGCTCGATCTTCTCAGGTGCAAATGAAACACGGCCGATAGAAGCGTGGATGATACCAGCTTTATCTACCTTAAAGGTGATCTTACCGCCTTTTACCTCATTTACAGCAGCTGCTACATCATTGGTAACAGTACCGGTTTTGGGGTTAGGCATCAGGTTGCGGGGGCCCAGTATCTTACCCAGTTTACCGATCTTCGGCATTACGGAAGGCGTAGCAACGATCACGTCTACGTCTGTCCAGCCAGCTTCGATCTTCTGGATAAATTCGTCCAGACCTACGAAATCAGCGCCGGCGCCTTTTGCATCGGCTTCTTTCTCCGGTGTGCAAAGCACCAGTACTTTCTTGGTCTTACCAGTACCGTGGGGAAGCGTTACAGAACCACGGATAGCCTGGTCAGCTTTCTTAGGATCAACGCCTAAGCGGATATGCAGATCGACAGAGCTGTCGAATTTGGTGCAGTTGATATCTTTTACAAGGGTAGAAGCATCCTTCAGACTGTAGATCTTATTTTTGTCCACCTTTGTGTCAGCCGCTTTTCTTTTCTTAGTTGCCATTTGTCAATGTGTTTTTAAAATTGCCCGTTAAAAAGGGCGTTGACATAATTAGTTTTCCCAGGGAGCTTTACCATCTACGGTGATACCCATACTGCGCGCAGTACCGGCTACCATGCTCATAGCGCTTTCCAGCGTAAAGCAGTTCAGGTCGGACATTTTATCTTTGGCGATAGCCTCGATATTTGACCAGTTCACCTTACCTACTTTATTACGGTTAGGCTCTTTGGAACCACTCTGCAACTTCGCAGCTTCCAGTAACTGAACGGCTGCGGGCGGCGTCTTGATTACGAAGTCAAAGGATTTGTCGGTGTAAACGGTCAGCAATACAGGCAATACCTTACCCATCTTATCCTGGGTACGGGCATTGAACTGCTTGCAGAACTCCATGATATTCACACCCTTGGAACCTAAGGCAGGTCCGATCGGAGGCGCAGGGTTAGCCTGGCCACCCTTTACCTGCAATTTTACGTACGTTGCAATCTCTTTTGCCATAAATGTGTGTTTTAATTTGGTGAAAACGTCCCGCTCGCCGCGGAACTCCCAAACTAAAAGGTGTTAAAATCTAATCTTTTAATTAAATTTTGCCTTTTAAAGGGGATGCAAAGGTAGGTAATATAATTAAGTTGACAAAAAGTTTTCAAAGTTAGGCATTCTTTTTGCTCACTATGAAAATTTTTTACAATTCTATTGCAATTCTCCGCTATTTTGTTAGCCACCAAACCCGCGTATTTTATAAAATAATGTTTTACGGAACAGCTTGCCGGTTTTCAGGTACTTTGTTACAAAAGCCTGCTCCTCCTCTACCCGTTTTTCCAACCCGGTCTGGGAATCCCGCAGTGCTTGTATGTTCTTCCCTAATTCGGCGTCCGGCCCCTCCAGCCCTGACAGCTCCTGTTTTGATAACTGCAGGGAGGACGCAATACTGTCTATCATGCCCCTGATCTCCGCATCTGGCCGGGAAGGCCTGAACTGATTATTTCTATAGTTCACATATTCGTTAAACTGGTTTACCGCCATATTATAATGGTCGCCGCTGCTGTTGTAGCGGTGTACTACCCCATTCCGCGCATCTATGGTCTTATTCTGCTGCATGGCCGCTACCGCATTCTGCAGGTACTGCAGTTGTGTGCCGGTAAAGGTGTTGGTAATGCCGTTCCGTATGATCCGGTCTGCCGTATGCTGGTACCGGCTCAGCTGGTCCTCCTTATTATATATGGCCAGGCTGTCCTGGTAATGGAATACCGGGCGGCTGGCTGCGAGGGCCCAGTTGTTATCCCGGAACTCCTCCTGCCTGAACGGATGCTCCAAAAGCTGGAACAAAGGATCAAAAGGCATATGCGTTTTCACGAAATTGCCAGGCTGCACCAGGAAGAAACTCCCGTTTGCCCGCCGCACGAACTGCCCGTTTACAAGCGCGCCGGCGCCCCAGGTAGGATCCGTCATATACCAGGTATTATCAATATTTACCGCAACCCAGGCATGGGCTGCGTCAGCCAGTTTGCCATTGATCTGGGTATACCCGGCTACCAGGTATACCGGTATGCCGGCTCTTCTACACACCATGTAATACAGGGAAGCGTAGCCCTGACATACACCCTGCCGGGTAGCCAGGGTCTTATTAGCCGCATCCGCGGTATCCTTATAAAGCCCTGGTTGGTACATGGCCGCCACATCATAACTCACATGGACGGTGATCCAGGTAAACAGCTGTTTTACGAAATCGCGTGCCGATGAGGTATGTCCTGCCAGGTAATCGCTTAACTGTTCAGGCGTATGGGTAACGGAATCAGGTATTATAAATGCGGGTGCGGGTTTAGCCGTGGGCGCCTGGGCCTGTGCATTCAGTGTCATTCCGAACAGGACCGCCAGCAATAACATTACTCTCATAGATATTCTCGGGAAAAACCAGGGCAAAGGTACGGAATAATCGTCAGCTAACCTGACTGCTCCCTATTCGCAGTATCTATCGTAACTTTAGATAAACTCACCTGTATGAAATATCTATTGTTATCAGCCGCCCTGCTTTGCCTGTTGCTCCACCATCCTGCACAGGCCCAATCAGCAGACGAGCAGGCTGCCCAAAAAGCCTGGATGGAATACATGACGCCCGGTCCCATGCACCAGATGCTTGCCAAGGCAGACGGGGACTGGACTTACGAAATGACTTCCTGGATGAGCCCCACTGCGCCCCCGACAAAAAGCACGGGTAATTCCACTAACCGCATGATCCTGGGCGGCCGCTACCAGGAGTCCAAAATTACCGGCACCGTTATGGACATGCCTTTTGAAGGTCTGGGCAACATGGGCTACGACAATGCCAAAAAGGTATTTGTGAGCTCCTGGGTAGACAACATGGGCACCGGTATTGCCTACATGGAAGGCAAATGGGACGACGCCACCAAATCCATCCATTTCACCGGCAAAATGCTGGATCCCATGACAGGCAAAGATTGCGAGGTGAAACAAAATGTCTACATGGTAGACGAGAACACCCAGAAAATGGAGATGTTCACTGTAACTGACGGCAAAGATGTTAAAACCATGGAGCTTACCATGAAACGTAAGCAGTAAAGGGTTAACCAAAAACAGCAACGCCACAATCACGGATGATTGTGGCGTTGTCTTTTTATAGTTTGTCAGCCTTAGCTGATCTTTTCTACCTGCATAAAGTTGAGCTCTACCGGGGTAGCGCGGCCGAAGATCTTTACAGTCACTTTCAGCTTTTTCTTGTCTTCTATCACTTCTTCAATGATACCGTTAAAGTCATTAAACGGACCATCGATGATCTTGATGGTTTCGCCTACGATGAACGGCTCGCTCATGGTAATGCCCTGGTCGCTCATCTCATCCACCTTACCTAACATCTTGTTCACTTCTGCCTTACGGAGGGCGATGGGATGTTCCTTACCCAGGAAGTGAATAACGCCGGAAACGTTACGGATGGACTGGATCACTTCGTCGGTCATTTTACCGTCGATGGCTTCGATCATCACATAACCGGGGTAGAAGTTCTTTTCGCGCATCACCTTTTTACCGGCCTGCACTTTATATACTTTTTCCACGGGCAGGAAAACCTGTGTAATTACATTGCCCCAATCGGAACGGCGCACCTCAATATCCAGGTACTCTTTCACTTTCTTTTCCTTGCCACTAACAACACGCAGTACGTACCACTTTGTTTCCTGAGTAGGGTTATTGGTATTGGTATTGGATGCATCCATCATTTAAAACATTTTATAATATTGAGTTAGCACTACATTGGAAAGCGCATCCATGCCCCAAACTACCAGTGTGATGATAACCGTAGCTATCAGCACGATCATGGTAGAGGATTGCAGCTCTTGCCATGTAGGCCAGGATACCTTATGAACCAGCTCGTGATAAGACTCCTGAAAATAAGTTCTGATTTTGTTCATGGTATAAAGTTAACCGTTGGGTTACTGATAATGCTAAAAGTGAACGGTGATAAGTGAATGTTTTGTGTTTGCAAATATCATTCACCTGTCACTATTCACCTTGCATCTTTTTTCTTTAGCACGGGCAACAGGATTCGAACCCGTATCAACGGTTTTGGAGACCGCTATTCTACCATTGAACTATGCCCGTTTGAAGTTGTAAGTCGCAAGTGGCAAGACGTAAGTTAATTTATTATTATCTAATTACAAACTTACAGCCCACTACTTGCAACTTACAACTATATTTCCAAGACCGTTAATTATTTGATGATCTCAGTAACCTGACCAGCACCTACGGTACGGCCACCTTCGCGGATAGCGAATTTCAGACCTTTATCCATAGCGATAGGCTGGATCAGTTTTACAGTCAGAGACACGTTATCACCAGGCATAACCATCTCAACGCCAGCAGGCAGTTCAACTTCACCGGTAACGTCAGTTGTACGGAAGTAGAACTGAGGACGGTATTTGTTAAAGAACGGAGTGTGACGGCCACCTTCTTCTTTGCTCAGTACGTAAACTTCGCATTTGAATTCAGTGTGCGGGGTGATGGAACCAGGTTTACAGATAACCATACCACGGCGGATCTGGGTCTTTTCAATACCGCGCAGCAGCAGACCAGCGTTATCGCCAGCTTCGCCTTCGTCCAGTATTTTCTTGAACATTTCCACACCAGTACAGGTAGATTTCATTTTTTCAGTCTGCAGACCAACGATCTCAACTTCCTCACCTACCTTGATACGGCCCAGTTCGATACGACCTGTAGCCACGGTACCACGACCAGTGATAGAGAATACGTCTTCTACGGACATCAGGAACGGCTTGTCAACCGGACGGGGAGGCAGGGGAATGTAAGAATCCACAGCGTCCATCAGTTCGTCGATAGCACCAACCCATTTAGCGTCGCCAGCCAGCGCGCCGGTAGCGGAACCTTTGATGATAGGAGCGTTATCACCGTCGAAGCCGTTTTTAGACAGCAGGTCACGGATCTCGATCTCTACCAGTTCCAGCAGTTCAGCATCATCAACCAGGTCAACCTTGTTCATGAATACTACTATACGGGGTACACCTACCTGCTTAGCCAGCAGGATGTGCTCCCTTGTTTGCGGCATAGGACCATCTGTAGCGGCAACCACCAGGATAGCACCGTCCATCTGCGCAGCACCAGTGATCATGTTTTTCACATAGTCAGCGTGGCCCGGGCAGTCAACGTGAGCATAGTGACGATTAGTTGTCTGATACTCTACGTGTGCTGTATTGATGGTAATACCTCTTTCTTTTTCTTCAGGAGCCGCGTCGATCTCGTCATAACCTCTCTTCTCTGCCAGACCCTTGTTAGCCAAAATGGTTGTAATGGCAGCAGTCAAGGTAGTTTTACCGTGGTCCACGTGGCCGATGGTACCAATGTTTACGTGGGGTTTATCCCGCTTAAAGGTTTCTTTTGCCATTGTATTTTCTTTTTAGATGGTTTGTAAAGATTGTATTAATAGTTGTTTTTAAAACTGTTTTACAAACTTGCGCAGTTGATGAGAATTGAACTCATTTCTTTTTCCGGTCGCGGAACTGCTCTGCCATTGAGCTACAACGCTTAGTCATAAAAACTTGATCAGCAGGCCGAAAAAGGTGATACTGAAACAATGTTTGAATCTGATGAACCTGTTTGGAGAAAATTGAACTTACGACTTCCCGCAAGCCGGGGCATAAAAATCGTATTTCTTTAATATCCTGTTTCAAAGATGCCGCCGCCTGAAAAACAAGCGCCGGCCATTTGATAAAAACAGTCGTCATAAGACTCTTGAGCTGTTGATGAGAATTGAACTCATGACCTCCCCGTTTCCACGGGATGCTCTTCCATTGAGCTACAACGCTAAAATTACTGGGCGATTGAGGAGTGCCTCCTTGTTTCGCCAAACTTACTGAGCTGTTGATGAGAATTAAACTCACGACCTTCCCGCTACCGCGGGGTGCTCTTCCACTGAGCTACAACGCCTAAACTTACTGAGCTGTTGATGAGAATTGAACTCACGACCTCTTCCTTACCAAGGAAGTGCTCTACCCCTGAGCTACAACAGCTTATATAATAATTTTTGAAGGCCGGTCTTACACGCTTTTGGTATGTAAGCGCCGGTGAATAATACTCTTTCGATCAGCTATTGCGCTTCAACAGCTTAAGTGTGAGCGGGAGACGAGGTTCGAACCCGCGACCTACAGCTTGGAAGGCTGTCGCTCTACCAACTGAGCTACTCCCGCGTATTATTTCCAAAAAAACATTTCCAAAGAACAAACCTCATTCAACAACTAAATTCCGCCTCTGCAAAAGGCAAAAGCGGAACTACTTTTGTTGTGGGCAGGAGAGGATTCGAACCTCTGAAGTCGAAAGACAGCGGATTTACAGTCCGCCCCATTTGGCCGCTCTGGAACCTGCCCGTAACATTCCCAATCCTCCCGCCGTGGGAGGATTATCAGGGAGCCAGCAGAGGGATTCGAACCCCCGACCCACTGATTACAAATCAGTAGCTCTGGCCAACTGAGCTATGCTGGCATACCAAGTATTTATGAACAAGAACCCGGTAAAGAGAGCGCAAAAATAACAGCTTTGTTGAAATCTCAAAATTGTTTTTTTACTACCCGGATATTCTTAAGATTCTACCTGATCAATTTGGGCTAAAATGCCCTACAGTAAAGAACTTTACTACCTTCGCCGACCCTCTTTTTGAATCGGGATGGCAAAGGTAGTAAAGAGGTTTTTACTTTCAAAATATTTTTCAGGATTTACTGAAATTTCTTCTCTTTTTGGCGCTTGATCTGATTTACAGCGGCTGCAAGGGCGAGATCGAAGGATTCTTCAAAGGATTTAGACTCGTGCTTTACAAATAGGTCGTGGCGAGGGATACGGATTTTTATCTCTGCTATTTTGTCTTTGATCTGGTGTGATAAGTTATCCAACTTTAAGAAAACATCCACGCTTACAATCCGGTCATAAAAATTGGTTAGTTTCTGGACTTTTTTGTTCACATGGTCAATCAATTTGGAATCCGCATCAAAATGCACAGTTTGAATTTGAACGTTCATGACACTAATTTTTTTAATATTTAACAATCTCAATTCGAACTGGTATACATCATTTCATAGGCTATTTTTTATGATGTTCAGGTAGGTGACAAACTCTATTACTAATATAGAGATTTTTGTTCGCTTTAGCACTTTAAATACTTAATAATTTGTTAAAGCGTGGCGTATTTAACATTCTCCGTTAGTAGTTGGGGACTGGCTTTCAGCCGGTAGCGCGGGTTTGCGCGTATTGGTAAACATAGCAGATCTACTACCCTGCTGAAAGCGATGAGTGCAGCGTGATTTTTTAGACGTGATGAACAGCTAACCGCTGATCAATCATGCCTTTGGGTGCGCCTGCTTAAACACATCCTTCAATTTTTCGATGGTATTATGGGTATACACCTGGGTAGCCGCCAGGCTGGAATGCCCCAGCAACTCCTTGATGGCATTGATATCTGCCCCGTTGTTGGTGAGATGGGTAGCGAAAGTATGCCGCAACACGTGCGGGCTTTTACGCGTAATGGTGGTGATCTGGTGCTCCGACAGGTAACCGTTTACTACATTGTACACATATTTGGAGTACAGCTTGCGGCCGTTCCGGTGGTTAACGATGAGTACCCCGGCGGCAAGTTCTTCCAGCTCTTTACGCTTGCGGGCGCTATAAGCCTGTACCTGCTGCAGCAGTTCCCGGCTGATGGGGATGATACGTTCCTTATTGCCTTTTCCCAGCACTTTGATGGTGAGATTGGCCGCGTCTACATGCCGCTCCTGCAAATTGATCAGCTCCGACAAACGGATGCCGGTATGGTACAGCAGCTCAAAAATGAGCCGGTGCGTTTGTCCTTCCAGGTCGTCTGCAAAGATGGGCAGATCTTCCTGCCCCCGGCGCATGCTGCGGTTATCTTCCACCGCCTGCATGCCCTTTTCGTCAATAAACCCCGGCAAACGGCGGCTTATCTTGGGCGCAGTGACCTTCACCATCGGCGTTTGCAGGACAAGGCCCTGCCGGACGGTATACTTAAAAAACGATTTTAATGCGGAAATTTTGCGGTTAACGGTGCGCGCCTGCTGTTGCTCCGCCATCAGCGCAGCCAGCCAGGAACGGATGTGCAGGTGGCTAATAGCGGAGAGCTCCGGTATCCCATCATACTGGGCCTGCAGGTATTCAAAAAACTGGTAGAGGTCCTGCCCGTAGGCAGCCACCGTATGGGCGGAATAACGCTTTTCCAGCGCAATGTAAGCTAAGAACCGGACTGCTACCGGGTGTGTGGGCTGCTTGCTCAAATACAAAAAATTGATGATTGTAAAGTTATTACAAAACCTTACAATCATCAAGTATTTTGAACGGCCGCTTCGGCAACCGGATTAATCTTCAAACTTGCCGTTGGCCATCTGCTGTTTGTAAACAGCTTTCAGCACCTGGTTACGACGCCTGATAGAAGGTTTGGTGAAGGACTGACGTGAACGTAACTGTAACAGTATACGCGCCTTCTCAAACTTCTTTTTGTATTTTTTAAGCGCCTTGTCAATGTTTTCGCAATCTTTGGAATCGATGATCAACATAATATATGCTCCTGATTTAAATATTTTTAAGGAAGGCAAAGATACGGGTTTGTTTTAAAAAAACAAACTTGATATACGGATGAGCGGAGGAGACAAGCAGCGGCAGGGCATTGGCGAATGAGCAGAGGAGACCGGCGGCGGCAGGCGTTGGTGGATGGCAGAGAGACAAGCGGCGGAGGCAGACATTGGCGACCAGGCAGAGAAGACAAGCACAGATCCAGCGGCAGAGAATGTGCGGGGATGCTGAGCTGCGAAGCTACAGCAGCAAAGACCCATGAAAATACAACCATGCAGACCGGAGCGACGATCTTAATCCGTTAATAACTATATTCGCGTGGATCATTTATTAGCAAATCAGCATATTATGTTTACGGGTATCATAGAATCATTAGGAGAGGTTGTATCTACCAAACAGGAAGGCGGTAACCTGTTGATTACCATTCAGTCCGCGCTCGCGCCGGAGCTTAAAATAGATCAGAGCATTGCCCATAACGGGGTATGCCTGACCGTAACCGGCATACAAGGCGCCAACTATGAGATAGTTGCGGTGGCAGAAACCCTGCAAAAGACCAATTTAGGCCAGCTGGCCCCCGGGCAGCAGGTGAACCTGGAAAGGGCCATGGTATTCAACGGGCGCATAGACGGGCACCTGGTACAGGGCCATGTAGACGGCGTTGGCGAGTGTATTTCCAAAACCCCGCAGGATGGCAGCTGGGAATACCGCTTCCGCTACCCCGTGGAATTTGCCTCCCTGCTGGTGGAAAAGGGCTCTATCTGCCTCAACGGCATCAGCCTCACCATATTTAATGTAACTGACCGGGAGTTTTCCATCGCCGTGATCCCTTACACTTACCAACATACCAATATATCTGCCGTAGCACCCGGCCACACCGTTAACCTGGAATTTGATATATTAGGGAAATATGTAGCAAGACAATTACAGGTAAGCGGCCGTTAGCAGACAAGGGCAGTCAGCCAAACCTGCCCGCCGGCTAAGGACCGTCAGCTGCCAGCTAAATACATCAGCCATGAATCTCCTCAACATCCAACACCCTATTATTCAGGCGCCTATGTTCCTTGTCAGCAATGAGGCCATGGTTAAAGCAGCCATGGACAACGGCATTGCAGGCACCTTCCCTTCCCTCAACTTCCGTAAGGAAGGCGAGCTCAAAGCGCTGCTGGAACGCCTGAACCAGCACCTGGCCAGCACGTCCAACGGCACATACGGGGTTAACCTTATCGTACAAAAGACCAATCCCCTGTACGTAAAACATCTCCAGGACTGTGTACAGGCCAAAGTACCGTTTTACATCACCTCCCTGGGTAACCCGCAGCAGGTGATTGAGGCCGCCCATAGCTATGGCGGCAAAGTACTGTGCGATGTGACCAACCTGCAGCACGCGGAAAAAGCCGCCAAAGTGGGCTGCGACGGTTTTATTGCCGTATGCGCCGGCGCAGGCGGACATGCCGGCCCCTACCCTATGCATGTACTGGTGCCGGCCCTGCAGAAAGCATTCCCGGACAAATTCCTGGTAGCCGCCGGCGGCATTGCCACCGGCCGGCAAATGGCCAGCGCTTTTGTGCTGGGCGCTAATGCCGTATCCATTGGCACCCGCTTTATCGCCAGCGCCGAAGCCGGCGTAAGCGACGACTACAAACAGGCCATCCTGGAATATGGGATGGAAGACATTGTATTAACGGAGCGCCTCTCCGGCACCCCCTGCAATGTGATCAACACCCCCGCTGCTAAAAAGATAGGTTACAAGCAGAACTGGTTTGAAAAAATGCTGAGCCGCAACCCACGCACCCGCAAGTATTTTAAGATGCTGGTGCAGGTAAGGGGCATGAAGAAGCTGGAACAGGCTGTACGCCCCGGCTCCTATCAGCATGTATGGAGCGCCGGCCAGAGCGTGGAAATGGTAGAGGATATCACCTCCACCCGGGAGATCGTGGAAAGGCTGATGCAGGAGCTGCATGCTACCATGCAGGAAGCCAGGAGCCTGCCGATCTAAAATCCCCCGTTCCCGGAACCAGTAATTAACCCACCGCGGGCCCTCATTCCCTGGAGAGCAACGCTTTTGGACAAAACAATCCCATTGCGGATAACAGCACCGGAGAGGGCGGCGCTAAAAACCGGCGCGTAGCACTGGTGAAGCTATAATATCCGTTATTTTTGCTGGATGGGATACAAGTGGAAGAAGCCGATAAAGAACAGCCTGTTGCTGCCGTTTTTATGCACGCCGTTGTTACTATCCGCCCAAAAAGCGGAAATAAGCGGAGTGGCTGCCTACTACGACAGTACCTCCATCGTGGAGCTGTATGATCAAACGCCCGTAGGACTGGAGATCACCTATAAAAACGGCGATACCCGCCAAACGGAAGGTTTTATGCAAGGCGATTACCGGTGGAAATATATTAAGGTCACCACCCCGGATGGCGTTTTCCGTAACGGCTACCTAAGTTTTGACCGGCATAAGGTGGCGCAGCAGCATTACCAGGTAAAACTGGAAGTAACCCTGCCCGAAGCAGCCGGCCAGGCGTTTGAGACCACCTTACAGCTGCCTTATATCACCGGTATCCGGTTTAATCATTATGCGGACAGCCTGAAAAGAGGTATCCATTTTTACCTGAATGTGGAAGCCCGTTTCAGTACGGGTAAAATATACCCGCTGGATACGGCTGCTGTGCGGTTCGAAACCTCTGCCGGCAAACTGCTGGGGCAAGACCTGCTGCTGCCGGAGGGCGATACCACCCGCTTTATTACGGTAAAAGCGGTATCCAGGACCAATCCCAAGCTGGCTATCAGCTCCGTAATACCTGTAAAGCAAAAACCGGATGATGACTCTATGATCATCAACGATGAAAGGGATGTACTGGATAAAAGGAAAAAGCGGAAGGGGTAGGCTGGTTAAAGAGATTAAAAAAGTCCTGCACGTGTAAGTGCAGGACTTTTTTATATCAAAGACTGAGTACTGCTAGATCAGCATCCTTGACTTCAATTCTAAATATTTATTGATCACCTGTACGGTCAGCTGCTGCGGGGTGCATAACAGCGACAGGATGCCATATTGTGACAATTCCCGTGCGATGAGGCGCTTTTCATATACAAACTGCTGGGCAATTACCTGTTTATAGATCCCTTCTACGCTGGTAGCGGATTGCTCCGTTACCTTTTTTAACGCGGTATTTTCGAAGAACACCACCAGCAGCAAATGATGACGCGCCAAACGGCGCAGATAGGGCAGCTGCCGGCGCATACCGGACGTGGACTCAAAATTGGTGAAGAGGATCAGCAGCGAGCGTTGTGACAGCGAGGTCCTTAAAGAGGCGCTTAGCTTTTCGTAATCGCTTTCCTGCCACTGGGTTTCCTGTGCGTACAGCATATCCAGCACTTTATTGAGCTGCGTTTTTTTGTTGCTGGCCGGGAGGATATCCATCTGCTGTGCGGTAATAGTAGCTACACCGGCTTTATCTCCTTTTTGCAGCACAATATTGCTGAAGATAAGGGTGGCGTTGACGGCATAATCCAGTAAAGTAAGCCCGTCAAAAGGCATCTTCATGGTACGGCCCTTATCTATCACGCAGTATACCTGCTGCGAGCGTTCTTCCACATAGGTGTTCACCATCAGGTTACCCCGGCGGGCGGTGGCTTTCCAGTTAAGACGGCGCACATCGTCACCACGGCTATATTCTTTGATGTGATCAAACTCCATACTATGCCCTACTACCCTTTTCTTGTGGATGCCCAGCTCCTGTAGCCGGTCTGCAAAGGATTGCAGCGTATATTCCCGCAGTTGCGCAAAAGCAGGGTAGGTTTTTACTACCTGCGGCTGTTCAAACACCAGCCGCCGTTTTACCAGGCGGAAAGGGCTGGCGGCAAATACATTGGTATTACCAAAATGGTAGGCGCCTCTTTCCAGCGGCCGTAAGGAAAAACGGAACTCATGACCGGCGCCGGGCTTTAGCCGCGCTTTGAGCACATGATTCCGCTGCTGGAACTGAAAGGGCAATTCATCCATTACTGACAGGAATACCGGGAAACGGAAGCTACTAAACACGCTGATACTGACCCCATTCTCATCCCCATTACTGAAACGGGCAGCCACATGGCGTTGCAGCTGCAACGGCGCGGCAGTGGAGAACAGCAATACCAGATCCAGCAACACCAGCACCAGCAATACCACAAACGCCAGCTGCGCTATAAAGAACAATGCCGGGAAAAAATAAGACGCCACAAACAGCAACACCGTGCTCCCCATGCTCAAATAGCACCGGACGCCAAAAAACAGGGAACGATATAGTGTTATAATATTCATGTTGCTGAGTCCAAAGGTGACGAATCGCCTGAAATAACCACTTCTATCACCATTAGTAATTAGTAATTAATAATTTGTAATTACCTGGGTACTTCTACCGCTTTGATGATCTGGGCAATTACTTCGTCCTCTGCGATGCCTTCCATTTCCCGCTCCGGCGTTAGCATGATACGGTGGCGCAGCACATGCGGCAGCATCTCCACGATATCATCCGGCGTTACAAAGTCGCGGTTACGCATGGCGGCTACGGCCTTGGCGCAGTTCATCACTGCCAGGGAGGCGCGGGGCGATGCCCCCAGGTATAAGGAAGCATTCACCCGGGTTTCCTGTACCAGGGCCGCTATGTAATGCAACAGCTTCTCTTCAATATGCACCTTACGCACCTGCGCCTGGAACTCCATTATCTGCGTGGCGGTCACCACCCGGTTCACCAGCTGTGTTACATCCGGTATACCATTATGCTGGTGCATAGCCTGCAGCATGGCCACCTCTTCTGCCAGGGCAGGATATTTTACTTCTATCTTGAACAGGAAACGGTCCAGCTGGGCCTCCGGCAGGCGGTAAGTGCCCTCCTGCTCTATGGGGTTCTGCGTGGCGATCACCATAAAAGGCAGCGGCAGCGCATGGGTAATGCCATCATTGGTCACCTGGCGTTCTTCCATCACCTCAAACAGCGCGGCCTGCGTTTTGGCGGGGGCGCGGTTGATCTCGTCTATCAGCACCAGGTTACTGAACACCGGGCCTCTTTTATATTCAAACTCCCGGCTTTGCGGGTTAAATACAGAGGTGCCCAGCACATCCGCGGGCATTATATCCGGTGTGAACTGTATGCGTGAAAAGTCTGCGTCCACACAACGGGCCAGCAGCTTAGCGGTGAGCGTTTTAGCCACCCCGGGCACGCCTTCTATAAGCACATGTCCTTGCGTGAGCAGCCCCGTAATTAACAGGTCCACCATCTGGTGCTGGCCGGCAATCACTTTGCCTATCTCCGCCCTTATGGCCTCTACTGCTTCGTAAAGGGTAGAAAGATCTGACCTGGTTTCAAAGGTGTTAACGTCCATCTCTATTTCGTATTTAGGTAAAATGCTTGTATACTCCTGTAAAATTGCGCCAGATAATCGTCACTGATGTATTCTGACAGGTGGATATGATGAATGCTATCCACGATCTCCTGAACGGCAGGCTGCGACATGCCGGATTTATGCGCCAGCGTATGGATGAAAGCCGTGTTCAGGTGTGCCGTATTCAGGTAAAACCGGTTACGTACATACTCTGTCCAATGCACGATCATCTTTTGCGCCAGGTTACGGTTATTACCCTGCTGATAATATAACTGGCCCAGGGTATCCGCAAACTCCAGGGAGTTGTTGGTGAGCAGTTCCCGGTCCGGGATAATGCGCTGCCGCCGTTTTCCTTCAAACAGCACATAGATCAGGACAAGCGCCAGGAACAGCCATAGGGCCCATCGCAGGCCCGGATAGCGCATGAGCACTTCCCATTCGCTGAAATCGCGGCGCGGGCCGTTCAGGTATTTATAATATTCGTCCCAGTAAATGCCCGAAGGATTATTGTAGGTATATGCTACCTGCTTTTCCAGCGATGCGATATTATACTGGTGCATTAAAAAATAGTTCGTGAGGCTGGAAGGGTTCAGCAGCAGGAACACATCTCCTTTACCATGGGAGATCCGTACAAAATTAGCATGCCGCCCGTCCGTACCCAGGATAGTGGTTTGCGCGGTATCCAGCCGCGTGAAATACGTACCGCGGTTAATATCCTCCTGGGTAAAGGAAGTATCCGGCGCCAGGTAAGGATTTACGTAATGTTGCCGGGTACCTTCCCGGTATAACCTGTCCAGGTCTGCGCTGTCTGTTATCGCGTCTGTTACCTCCACGCCCAGCCGCTCCTTCAGCAGGCTATCCGGGTAGTTCACGGCCAGGAACAGCTGGTTGCCGGTGCTTACAAACTGCAGCATATCCGCTACATCCTGCTCGCTGGGATAGAGCTGGTTGGCCACCAGCAGGTAGAGGATGCCCTCCCCTTTCAGGTAGCTGTCTTTCTTATAACTGCGGGCAAACGGTTTTGTCATCACCTTGGCCCGCTCGCCGTTATACAGGTGCTGCAGGCTCTGAAAAGCCACATAACACCCGCCCGGCTGTTTATCCTTATGGGAAAAGCTCTGCTGGGCCAGGTCCCACAAGTCCGTACTCTTGTCAGCCGATTGCTTGCCTGCTACCAGGAACAGTATCAGGCAAAACAGCAAGGGCACGCCTATGATGATGAGTAATTTCGGTTTCACTTTTTGGCTTCTCTATTGATTATCCACGGACCGCATGAACTGCCGGAACTGGCCATGGATCTGGTCAAATTGTTCTGTATTTACCGGCATCTCCCCATACCAGATATATTCATAGTCCCTGGTTAGCCGTGCAAATGGCTGGTACCAGGGGGTTTTCAGTAATCCGCGCAGGTAATCGGCATTCGTCTTATCCTTGCCCAGGGTGATGAGCTGCCGGGCTGCCATTACATATAACGCCTGCAGGTGCAGGTAACGTACCGCCATCCGGAAACGCCCGTTGGCAATAGCGTCCTGGATCTGTTTTTCATACCCTTCGCTGCCGCCGGTTTCCGCCGCCGCATCCGGCAGCGTTTCGTTCCATTGTTTTTTAAACAGCCGGAAGCCCTGCTGGCGCATAAAGTTGAATATCAGCAAGGCCAGACCACAGCCCAAACCGATGTACAATATAACACGGATACTATCCATGAAACCAAGCACATTCACAAGCGCGCGCAGGAGCCAGGGCGCTTCCACCTCTTTGGGCGCCTTTTTATGGTATTGCAGGTCCTTATCCGCCTTTAGCTGGTTGAAGATCTTTACGGGGATCTTACGTTCCACCAGGCTGCCGCTGCTCCACCATTCTTCTGTACTGTCTATATTCAGGGGGCGCTGCCGGTCCCAGAAATAATGGGTCTTTACTTCCTGTTCTTCATGACGGCCCGCAGTATCCTCCACCGGCGCTGCGGTATAGAAGCTGTCTTCCGCGGCGGCCGTATCCATGTACTGCTGGATAAGTGCCGCAGAGCTATCAACAGACTGCGCCAGCAGCAGCATGGGCAGTATGAGCCCTGCCAACAGCAGCCAGCAGCGTGCAGATCCCTGCATTATATGCCTGTATGAGGAAGTTATCATATTGCGGGCGTTGCTTTTTCGGGCTTTATCAATGCGCCCGTGTCACTGAGCCGGTAGCCTTTGCGTTGCACATATACCGGGTACACAATAAAATAACCTATTATAAAACTGAGCGAGACCAGTAGTATTAAGATACTGAGCCATAGCGGCATAGCGGTATGGCGGGTGACAAATCCTTCGAGGAAAGCCGCTATAACGATCACCGGTATGATGCTGGAGATCACTTTTACGCCGTCCCGGGCCGTTTTCTTCAGCGCGTCCAGCCGTTTGCGGGTACCAGGAAAAAGCAGGCCGCTGCCCATGATCATGCCCGCCGCGCCGGCAATTACAATAGCGGAGATCTCCAGCACCCCATGTATGCCCACTACCAGCACAGATTGCCAACCCAGGCCCCTGGCAAAAAAGAAGTATTCAAAAGAGCCCAGCATAATGCCGTTATGGAACAGGATCCACAGGCTGCCCACGGCAAATACGATCCCGCCCAGGAAACATTGCAGGGCTACGGATACGTTATTGTAGGCGATCTTTACAAACATGATCCACTCATTCTCGTTCTTATAGATGCCAAAGGGATCGCCGTTGCTGATGTTCTGCTCCGTCATGTTCACATACTCATCACTGAGCACGCCGCGGATAAAAGTTTCATCGTGCCCGGCAGAAAACGCGCCGGCTATTACAAACAGCAGGAAGTAAAGAAAGGTATATAGGAGTATGCGGTGATATTTGCGGATCACGAGGGGCAGCTCGTATTTAACAAAGTTCCGTACCCTTCCGGCGTCTGCACGGCGGTTGCGGTAGATATGCTGGTAAATGGCCGCGGCCATTCCATTGATATAGCGCGTAACTTTACTGAAGCTGTAAAAGGTCTTGGCATAAGCGAGATCATCCAGCAGACTGGTGAACCGTTCCGCCATTACATCCGGATCGTCACTGGGCTCCTGCTGGTATTGCTTCCACCGGGGCAGGTTCCTTTTAATGAAGGTGGATTCTCTCATGACTAACAAACATATACATTAATTAGTAGATTTGTACATGGCCGCTATAAAAATACCCACGGCATTTAATATTGACCTGGAATATGAGACAGGCGATTTTGGGCGCCGTCTTGTTGCCTGGCTGATCGACCTGGCCATACGGATCGTATACCTGCTGGCCATGTGGGCCATGGCGGTACGTATCACCTATGTTTCCGGCTCTCCGGTTATCGGGGAACTGTTCCAGTTCTGGGTACAGCAGGTGCCCATGGCGCTGTATTTCCTGATATTTGAGCTGGCCTGGAAAGGGCAATCACCCGGTAAAAAGATCATGCACCTGAAAGTGGTCAGTTTATCAGGCAACCAGCCCGGTTTTAGCCAGTATATGATCCGCTGGGTATTCCGGATCATTGAAACGCCTTTTCTGCTCTGGTTCCTTATTCCCTATATGCTGGATGAATACGGCAGTTATGGCGTATACCTGGGCATATTCCTGATACTGATCTCCCCTGCCGTTCCCGTTGTGACCATGATCCGGTCTAAATACAACCAGCGCCTGGGCGATCTGGTAGCTGGCACCATGGTGGTAAGCACCAAAACCAAAAGCACCCTGGATGACACCATTTTCCGGGAAGTGTCCCAAACAGATTACAAGCCTCAATTTCCCCAGATCCTGCGCTTATCCGATAAAGACCTTAACAAGGTAAAGGAACTGCTGGACATGGCCCTGCGCACCCGCAACCTGGAGCTGGCCGCCAAAGTTTCCTACCGTGTAAGGGATGTGCTGAAGATCGAGACGGAAATGGACCATATATTCTTCCTCGAGACCCTGCTGAACGATTACAATTATTATGTGACCAAGGATCAGTGATCTGCCGGCCGTTTGGCCACCAGGGTATCCGTCCACCGGTCATGCCAGGGCGCATCGTCAAAGCCTGACAGTAACTCAAAAGGCGCAATCCGGGAAAGACTCCTGAAAAACGCCGTTTTAAAGGTAAGCGGTTTGCCCGTGCTAAAAACGGCATAGGTACCGGTAGCCAGTTTGCCGATGGTGCGGCCTTTATTGAAGCATTCCATCAGCGTATAGTACAGTACATATGCCAACATAGCCAGGATGGCGACGCTCAGCTCTGACCAGCCATCATCCGGCCCGTTATCCTGCGGGTTGATAAGATTTTCCCAGGTCATATCCAGCACGAAAAACACGATCACCAGGAGGTATACGATCACCAGGTCTATCAGGTAATTCAAAAAACGTTGTCCGCGGGAGGCGCGGTTCAGCACCACTATATCGTCCAGGTCCCCCAACAGGTCTTCTTTTCCCACCGCAGTTTTCATCGGCTCCATGCAGGTAATCGGTTTTATACTAATGTAACCAATATTTCCGGGGTTGCCTACATATCAGCCATTCATAGGAGCTGTTTACTTAAGTGGTTATTATCCCATATACAACTGGTATATAACCGGTAGATAACCGGTATCTATAAAGGGACGGCTTATATACGGCTTATATACGGGTCAGATACGGGTTATATACCGGTTATCTATAAGAAAGCATCGTCCGGGCTGGTCCTGGAATAGGTTATCTTACAGCAGGAAGGGGCGCCCATCACTGGACGCCCCTTCCTGCTGTAAGATCGTAATGCTCAATTACTTCATATCCGCCCCAATGCCCCGGATCTGGTCATTAACACTGCCGGCGTTGGGGTTACCGGCCGGGCCGCGATACTGGATGGTGCGGTCAAAAGCCATAATGGGCAGGAAAATAAAGCCCAGGAAGATGAGGCCAAGGGTAAATCCTATGTCCTTGCCAAAGCTTTTGCTCAGCAGGTTGGTGGCCCATACGCCAAATACAAAGCCTACACAGGCCACCAGGGAAAACCCGGCGCCGGCTCCCGGCATCCTGTAAGAAAACATGTAGCCAAAAGAAAGGCAAAGCAGGATGGTCCACCACCAGGGTTTGCCAATGATCTTTGTCAGGATGTAATAATTGTAAATAGGGACAATAGCCGCCCAGCCTGGTTGGCCGGCTTTCTCGTAGATCTTCCACACGCAATACGCATAAAAAACACAGACAGCGAGGATAAACAAGCTCAGGATGATGATAAGGCCTGTTGCAACCGTTTCCATAGTAACGATGGTTTAAGGTGAGGAGATTAATCCATACAAATCTGCAGGAAATGTCTTAAATGATATATTATTTTTTATCACACATTATCAGTATATTATGGATGATATGCAGCAACAGGTTTGCATCAGTAATTTTAAAGTTGCTTCAATAAGTTTGCATTAAAGTTTGCTTTTTATTGTAATTCCATTACCTTTGCAACCGGCAAGTCTTATACGACCAGCTCCTGCTGAACTCCCCCAGGACAGGAATGTAGCAAGGGTAGGCGGTTGTAGCGGTGCGATGTAAGTAACTTGCCGTTTTTTTTTCTCTTTTAATTCCAAAGTTTTTTTGTCATTAGTTCATGTCAATAGTCATTAGGTGGCTATTTTCCTCCACCGCTGATGGCCCGTTGCTCAAGTGACCTATCCGCAACATCTGTTACCTAATTACAATTATTACAGTGAAGGAAAATGCATGAGACGTGAAATGGCGCTCATGGAGAGCAATAATTAAGAAAATACAAACACTTTTTCATATGAAATTCTTTATAGATACAGCGAACCTTGCACAGATTCAGGAAGCACAAGACCTGGGCATTTTAGATGGCGTAACCACCAACCCTTCATTGATGGCTAAAGAAGGCATCAAAGGCGAAGAGGCCATCATGAAACACTACGTAACCATTTGCGAAACCGTAAAGGGTGATGTTAGCGCAGAAGTGATCTCTACAGACTTTAACAGCATTATTGAAGAAGGTAAGAAACTGGCTGCATTACATCCCCGCATTGTGGTAAAGGTGCCCATGATCAAAGACGGTGTAAAAGCCATCAAATGGTTCACTGAGAACAAGATCAGAACAAACTGTACACTGGTATTCTCTGCTGGTCAGGCTATCCTGGCTGCTAAAGCAGGCGCTGCCTATGTATCTCCTTTTATAGGCCGTATCGATGACAGCAGCTGGGATGGTGTGGACCTGATCGCACAGATCGCCAACATCTACAGCATGCAGAGCTTTAAGACAGAAATACTGGCAGCTTCTATCCGCAGCCCTTTACACATTGTAAAATGTGCAGAAGCCGGCGCTGACGTATGTACCTGTCCGTTAGATTCCATCCTGGGCCTGCTGAAACACCCTCTCACGGATATTGGCCTGGCCAAATTCCTGGAAGACGCCAAGAAAACAAGGTAATTTCCATAAACATACTTTTAGATGGTAAAGAGCGAAGGGCATAAGCCTTTCGCTTTTTTTTATTACATTGCTACACACCCACCACGTTATTATCATGCAGGGAAAATATATACTATCACTGGACCAGGGCACTACCAGCTCCCGCGCTATTATCTTTGATCAACAAGGTACTGTGGCCGCCGTGGCCCAGAAAGAGTTCCACCAGATCTATCCGCAGCCCGGATGGGTGGAACATGATCCCATGGAGATATGGTCATCCCAGGCCGGCGTAGCCGCAGAAGCCATTATCAAGGCCGGGCTGGATGGCGGGCGTATAGCCGCCATTGGCATCACCAACCAGCGGGAGACCACTATTGTATGGGACCGCGCCAGCGGCAAACCGGTGTATAATGCTATTGTGTGGCAGGACCGGCGCACCTCCTCCATCTGTGACGGGCTAAAAGAGCAGGGCCTGGAGCCCCGTATACAACAGAAAACAGGGCTGGTGATAGACGCCTATTTTTCCGGCACGAAAATAAAATGGATCCTGGATAACGTGCCCGGCGCCAGGGAGAAAGCGGAGAAAGGAGAACTGGCTTTTGGTACGGTAGATAGCTGGCTGATATGGAACTTCAGCAAAGGCAAACTGCATGTAACAGATGTTACCAATGCCTCCCGCACCATGCTGTTCAACATCCATACCCTGCAATGGGACGATGAGCTGCTGCAGCTGCTGAACATCCCCGCATCCATGCTGCCGCAGGTAAAAAGCTCCAGCGAAGTATATGGTCATACAGAAGCTACCCTCACTCCTTTTAACATACCCATAGCCGGTATAGCCGGCGACCAGCAGGCCGCTCTTTTCGGGCAGATGTGCATACAACCGGGTATGGTCAAAAATACTTACGGTACCGGCTGTTTTATGGTGTTGAACACCGGCAGCAAGGCCATACCATCACATAATAACCTGCTTACCACCATTGCGTGGCAGATCAAAGGTGAAACCACCTATGCGCTGGAAGGCGGCATTTTCATAGCCGGCGCCGTAGTGCAATGGCTGCGCGATGGACTGGGTATTATCCGCCACTCCGCCGATGTAGAGAAGCTGGCCACCTCCGTTAGCAGCAGCGACGGCGTATATATGGTGCCCGCCTTTGCCGGCCTGGGCGCGCCTTACTGGAACCAATATGCACGCGGCACCATGGTAGGCATTACCCGCGGTACCACGGCCGCGCATATAGCCCGTGCCGCGCTGGACAGCATTGCCTTTCAGACCATGGATGTATTGAAGGCCATGGAGGCAGACGCCGGCCTGCATATACAGGAATTGCGGGTAGATGGCGGCGCTACCGCCAACGACCACCTGATGCAGTTCCAGGCAGATATCCTTAATACCAAAGTGGTAAGGCCCCGTATTACGGAGACCACCGCCCTGGGAGCAGCCTATCTGGCCGGCCTGGCCGTAGGTTTCTGGGATAGCATGGATACCATCAGCAGCCAATGGCAGCTGCAGCATACCTTTACGCCCGCCATGGAAAACGACCAGCGGACGCAGTTAAGCAAAGAGTGGCAACGGGCGGTGAAGGCCGCGCAGGCGTGGACAGAAGAGTGATGGGTTAAAGTATGGATGTGCAGATATGCAAATGTGCAGATGATGAATGCGATGACAGATAAACTGCTGCACACGAATGAATGGCACATCATACCGGCGCACAAGATCACCGGGTTACCTAAGACAATCATGCATTTTTAAATCATTGCACGTCTGCATATAAGCATATTTGCATATCTGCATATTTGCACATACGCATATCAGAACTATGAACTCCTTTGCAGCAGAATTATTTGGTACCGCCCTGCTTATACTCCTGGGCGATGGCGTAGTAGCCAATGTGGTGCTTAACAAAACAAAAGGCGGCAATTCCGGCTGGATCGTGATCACGCTGGGTTGGGCCATGGCTGTATTTACCGGCGTTTTCTGCACCGCCAAGTATAGCGGCGCCCATCTGAGCCCCGCGGTTACCATTGCGCTGGCAGCCACGGAAAAATTTGCCTGGTCTAAAGTGGCTTCCTATATTATAGCCCAGCTGCTGGGCGCTATGCTGGGAGCATTGCTGGTATGGATCTGTTACAAACAACATTTTGACAATACCCCCGAAGCGGATAATAAGCTGGGCGTGTTCTGTACCATCCCAGCCATACGTAACCCTTTTTATAACCTGCTTACCGAGATCATAGCCACTGCGGTGCTGATCCTGGGTGTATTGTACATTGTATCGCCCGGGGTTGCATTAGGTTCGCTGGATGCATTGCCTGTAGCCTTGCTGGTGCTGGGTATAGGCCTTTCGCTGGGCGGCCCTACCGGGTATGCCATTAACCCCGCCAGGGATCTGGGACCACGCATCATACACTTCCTGCTACCCATCTCCGGAAAACGTAATAGCGACTGGTCTTATGCCTGGGTACCGGTAATTGGTCCCATCATAGGCGCACTGCTGGCAGCCGGCATTTACACCTGGCTGCAGTAAGATTGCAGTGGGAACAAAATGAATATTTTTTTATTAAAATGAACATGGTTGTTTTAAAATAAATATTTAATTTCCTCTGCATGCGCCGCCATGCTAGTAGAACCGCCGTTATATATGCCTTTTTCCGTGCTATAGAGGACAGCCGTCCGGCGCAGGACCGGCTGTTTGATGATCCTCATGCAAAAATGTTCCTTACCAAAGTATTGAAAATGTGGATCTTGCTATCAACCCGTAGCCGCTTTTTCCGCTGGTTCGTACCCTGGTATGTGCAGTTGCGCTGGCCTGGTTCCCTATCATCTGTAGTAGCGCGTACGCGCAAAATAGATGACCTTACCCGTGAATCCATCGAAAAACACGATGTTTACCAGGTGGTGATACTGGGCGCCGGGTATGATACCCGCGCATGGCGGCTGGCGCATCCTAAGGTGCAGTTTGTGGAAGTAGACCGGCCCATGACGCAAACATATAAGACGGCCATGCTGCAGCCATATGCAGCTACATTGCCGGTGCCGGTGGATTATATAGAAATGGATTTCAAGACCCAGTTACCAGAAAAAGCGATCTCTAAATTATTGCTGCAGGAACATTATAAAACGCTGATCATCTGGGAAGGGGCGGTGAATAACCTTACGGCCTCCCTGGGTAATAAGATGTTCCGTTACTTCCAGGAGTATCCTTCCGGCACGCGTATCATCTTTAACTATGTAGATAAGAAAATGCTGGATAACCCGCGCAGCTTCTATGGCGCTACCCGGGTAGCCCGTATGCTTAAGAAGATGAAGGAGCAATGGGATACCGGGCTTACGCCCGCTACCCTACCCCATTTTCTGGCTAATTATAACATGGAGCTGCTGTATGATGAAAATGCGACTACTTACCGGGAGTTGTATGCCAGCGGCAGCCGTGATCATAAGAAGATGAGAGGATATGAGTTCCTGCGGTTGGCCATGGCGGTGTTGAAGTGAGGGGAGCTGGTACAACAGCTTATCATCTTACCTCCAGCACTGCCAGATAACCGCTTACTCCCACTGCTCCGTAATGTTCCGCCACAACAACCTAATATCTTTTTAGCCCGGTTTGTGTACCCCATCTACCCCAAATCAATGCCTTTAGCATTAACTAATTTTCATTATTTTCTGAAAGTTTAGTAATTTTGATATCCGATAATGCAGCTACGCTATTTGCTGGTACAGCATTTGTCGCCGTAATAGTATGGCGTAACTACAGATTGTCTGATTATTAAATAATTATCTATGATGCAGCCCAATATTCCGGAAACCGGTCAGCCCCGTGTAGTGATTGTAGGAGGAGGCTTTGGAGGTATACACCTGGCTAAGAAACTTAGACATGCCCCTGTACAGGTAGTATTGCTGGACAGGAACAATTATCATCTTTTTCAACCCTTATTATACCAGGTATCCACCGCAGGACTAGAACCTGACAGCATTGCCTTCCCCCTCCGCGGCATCTTTGGCCGGCAAAAGAATTTCCATTTCCGTATGGCAGAGGTTATAGGCGTACGCCCGGCAGAGAACGTATTGGAAACAGGTATTGGCGATATTCGTTATGACCATCTTGTTATCGCCACCGGCAGTAATACCAATTTCTTTGGCAATAAGCTGATAGAAGAGCATGGCATTGGCATGAAATCGCTGATAGAGGCCGTGCAGATCAGGAATTACGTAGTAAAACAGTTCGAGGAAAGCCTGCTAATGGCGGACGAGGCCGAAATAAAGGCCAAGCTCACCTTTGTAGTAGTAGGCGGCGGCCCTACCGGTGTGGAAATGGCCGGCGCTATTTCCGAGCTGCGTAAGTACATATTGCCCAAGGATTACCCCGAACTGCCCCTTCATTGTATGGATATTTACCTGGTAGAAATGGGGCCGCGCCTGCTGCCGGCCATGAGCAACTATTCTTCAGAAAAAGCCCAGGAAGGCTGCGAGCGCCTTGGCGTTAAAGTACTGCTGAATACCGCTGTTAAAGATTATGACGGTCAAACCCTGCTATTGGGCAATGATCAGCGCATTGCCACTAAATCCCTGATATGGGCCGCCGGCGTAAAAGGCGTACCGGTCAAAGGGCTTCCTGCAGATATAATACTGCCTAACGGCCGTATACTCGTGAATGAGCAATGCCAGGTAAAAGGCTACACAAATATCTTTGCCATAGGCGATATTGCACAGATGACCAACGATCCCAGGTTCCCCAAGGGATACCCCATGGTGGCGCCCGTAGCAATACAACAGGGAAATCTGGTATCCGAAAATATACCACGGCTGATCAAAGGCCAGGCGCTACAATCTTTCCATTATACAGATAAGGGCAGCCTGGCTACCATCGGGCGGAACAAGGCGGTGGCAGAAGTGGGTAAGATGAAATTGAGCGGGCGTTTTGCCTGGCTTATATGGATGGTCGTGCATCTCATGAGCCTACTGGGCTTCCGTAATAAAATGGTGGTGCTGATCAACTGGTTTTACCGCTACCTGACGTTTGACAGGGGCACGCGGATCATCATTAAACGTGGCGCGGCTAATATTGTGAAGCTACGGCAAAGCGTATTGACGGAACCGGAGATAGTAGGGAGATGATGGAACAGCGGTTAGCTTTTAGCTGTTAGTGATTGAAGCGGATAGATACCAGCCGTTAGCTTTTAGTGATTGAAGCGATTGGATAGCATTTAGCGCTGTAAAGCATTAAAAAGAATTAGCTTTTAGCGGCAGGGCGGATTATCCATCCGCGCCAGGCGCTAAAAGCTAATAGCTAACGGCTAACAGCTGACAGTTTATTTCCTGTTCAGCATACTATTCAGGTTCACCATGCCTACCAGCTCATCGGCACGGCCGCCAAGGGCTTTGTAGTAGATGAGGATCGTATAGTTATTCTCTGCTTCCCAGTGATTGCCTTCCGTATATTCCGTGCTGAATTTACTGTTGGCCACTGTTTTGTCTATCAGCCCGTAGATGTAGTTATAATAGCCCTGTTTCAGGAACAGGGTGCCTTCATAGGCCTGCTTTTCGCCATTATATACCATCTTGTTGCTCTCGTTGCATTCATAGCTGGTGAGCTCCCCAAAGATGTACATATCATAACCCGCATAAGGCACCTTGGCCGGAAAAGTGAAATGCACGGCGGCATAATCACCCTCGAAATTGGGATCATAATTATCCAGCGTAAGCAGCTGGTAACGGCCGTTGATATCTTTGATGAACTGGTACAGGATAGTTGAGCGCTCAGGATCTGGGCGGGCCCAAATATCCGTGCCATTACGCCGATAGTCTGATTTCTCTACCCTTTCTGTTTGCAGGCGGAAACTGCGCAGGTCTATCCAACGCCATTCCTTGCCAGCCGGGAACACACAATCTACCTCCGTATTGTACACGATGTCCGTTCCTCTGAGGAACATGGGCTTTATGCCGCTAACGGCGTTATCCCAGCGGTAGTTCTGTAATATGTATACCTTGATCTGGTCAAAAGGATTATTGATATTTAACGCTGCCGTATTTACGGAAAAATTCACTTTCTGGTGGGTACGGAACAGCTTGGGGCTTACCGGCTGCTGTATAAAACCGGCCACCCCGGCCTTGGGATCCAGTACCAGCATACGGCGGGTAAAGGCCAGCTGGGAAGTATCGCTATCCAGGTACACTTTTAACAGGTAATTACCGGCCTTTTTAGGAGAACTGTTTGGGTTAGGCAGCGTAACACTGTAATGGGTATACTTTTGTAAGGCGATGCTGGAAAAACGGTAGTTCTGGATCCTGTTCTCTGAAAAACCCTGCAGGTAATCGAATGTGGTTACCTGTGCCAGCGACCAGTCTGCATTACATAATACAAAAGTATAGTAGTAGTTTTTGGTATCATTGTCCAGGTCATCAAAGCTGAGGTCCAGCTTATCACCGGAGTTAAGCTTTATAACCGGAAGGCTCAGCGGATCGCCGGCGCCATTGAATTTCACAGATTTAATATTGTTGAAGTAGATATGGTCTGGCGTAATGGCGTTATCCTGGGCGGCCGCCTGATAGGCAACTGGCAGTATAAATGCCATCATTAACAGTAAAACGGGTTGTAGCTTCATAAAACGTAAATAGGGGTTTAAGTTACGATTATTTGAGGAAAGGGGGAAGTACGGGAAACCCTGGGGGATGCCCTGTCCGCTTTTTATTTTTTATTTTTACTTTTTACTTTTTTACTTTCACTCCATGGGCTTACCTTTTTTCATTGCCAGGCGGATCGCGTTCAACAAGGGCTCTTCCTTTTCGAGGTTCATCATCAACATTGCCATTATTGCCACCGCCATCAGCGTAGCGGTGATGATACTGGCTACTGCCCTGGTGAACGGCTTTCAGCAGGTAATACAGGAAAAGATCTTCAGCTTTTGGGGGCATATCCATATTACCCAATACCAGGTAAATGCCGGTCCGCTGACAGAGCAGATCCCCTTTGCCGCCGATACGGCGTTTGCACAGCGCCTGGAGCATGAACCGGGTATCACCTCCATTAGTGCCTATGCCACCAAATCTGCTATCCTAAAGGCGGAAAAGGATATTGACGGCGTGATCTTTAAAGGCGTAGACGCCCATTACAACTGGCAGCACCTGCAACGCTTCCTGACACAGGGCGGCCCTCTGCACTACCCGGATAGCAGCTATGCGCCGGAAGTCATCATCTCCGAAAGCCTGGCCAAAGAGCTGCAGCTGAAACTGAATGATAAGGTGATCGTTTATTTTATACAAGGGGCCGGCCAGCCTCCCCGCGCCCGCAAGCTAAACGTAACGGGTATCTATAAAACAGGGATAGAGGAGTATGATAAGACCTATATTATTGGCGACCTGGAACTGATCCGCAAGCTCAATAACTGGAACCCTACGGATATTGGCGGCTACGAAGTATTTGTGAAAGACTACCGGCAAATGACCAACGTGGCCATCGGCATAGACTCCCTGCGGCCGGATAAACTGTTTACCCGCACCATCCGCGATATCTATCCAAATATATTTGACTGGCTGCAGCTGCAGAACAAAAATGAGGTGATCATTATTGTGATCATGACCATTGTGGCCATCATCAACATGATCACCGCTATCCTGATACTGATACTGGAACGCACCAATATGGTGGGTATTGTAAAAGCGCTGGGCATGCGCAACTGGTCTATACAGAACGTGTTCATTTACCAGGCGGGGTATATTGTGCTGACAGGGGTGCTGTTGGGCAACCTGCTGGGCCTGGGGCTGGCCGCACTACAGCAGTACACCGGTTTCTTTAAACTCCCGGAAGAATCGTATTATATGTCTGTTGCGGCTATAGACCTGCGCTGGTGGGAAGTAGCACTGATAGATGCAGGTACTTTTGGGGTATGTATCTGCGTGTTATTGATCCCTTCGCTTATTATCAATAAAATAACGCCGGTAAAGGCGATACAGTTTAAGTAGCAGCTGTTAGCCCAAAAGCATTCTTCCACAAATAATCCCTGCTGCCACCGCCGCATTCAAAGATTCTGCGCCGCCCAGGCGGGGAATGGTGATGCGGTATGTGCAATGTTCCAGCACGGCATCGCTCAGGCCGCGGGACTCGTTGCCAATAAGCAGGATACCTTCTTTGATAGCGTCAAATTCCGTGATATCGCGGCCATGGAGGGTGGCCGCATAGGAGGCAACATTTGCCTGCTGCAAGAAGGGGATGATATCACTCTCTATGATCTGCACCCGGGCAATGCTGCCCATGGTGGCCTGGATGGTCTTAGGATTATAAGCGTCTACACAGTCTGGCGAGCAGATGATCTGCGGAATGCCAAACCAATCGGCTATACGAATGATGGTGCCCATATTACCGGGGTCCTGGATGGTTTCAAGGGCCAGGGCTATGGTACCGTTCAAAGGCCCGGGCGCTGCGGCCGGCGGTATGTCCAGCAGGGCCATGGCCCGGTTGGGCGTGGTAAGGGCAGAGAGCTGTTTTAACAGGGGCGGCTCCACTACCTCCAGCCGTAGGCTGGGAAGCTGCGCCAGTAAAACCTGTTGTTCCTCCACCCAATCTGCAGTAGCATATACTTCCAGCACCCGCCCGTCCCGCAACAGTTCCTGCACGATCTTATCGCCTTCTGCCGTGAACTGCCTGGATTTTTGACGGTATTTTTTGTGCTGTAATGCTTGAATATACTTAATTTGCGCCTTTGACAACATAACGTCAAAACTATTTAAAAAATATCATAATTGTTTTCGCCGAGATGCAGCCGCCACATAGTTCCCATGCATACCACCTGAACTATACAGTACTACTGCTCGCCATGCTAACCCTGGCGGCCTGCTCCAATATCAAGTACCTGCAAAAAGATCAGCACCTGTATACCAGCAGCACCGTAAAAGTGCAGGGCGAGGGCCTGGTAGCGGCAGATAAACAGGACCTGCGCAGCTCCCTCAGCTCCAAATCACTGATGCTGCAACAAGCCAACGGCAAATTTGTGGGTACCCGGATCAAAGTATTCCTGTACAACCAAAAGTATAACGAAAAAAAATCCAACTGGTTCTGGAACCTGATGCTGTCCCCACGTAACCTGGAAGCGCCGGTCGTTTACGATTCCATCAAAACAAAAGAATCCCTGAAAAGGATGGTCAGCTATCTGAATAACCAGGGATATTTCTACGCTACCGCTACCTATACAGAAAAGCTAAAACACCAGAAAGCCAGCGTTACCTATGAGGTGAACACCGGTAAGAACTTCATGGTGAATAATATCAGCTATGAGGTGGAAGACTCCGCCATTTACCGGCTGGTAAAGAGCTCAGAGCAATTTTCGCTCATCAAAAAGAATATGCCTTATAAACAGGATGCATTGGTGAGCGAGCGCGAGCGGATCTTGCGCCTGGTAAAAAATGCAGGGTACTTTAAATTTAGCCGCGATGCTATCGAGTTTGAGATAGATACCCTACACAAAGCGCTGTTCCGCAACCCTCTGAACCCTTTTGAAGGTATCACCAATATCTTCAACGAAAGAAAAGGGCTGGAAAAACCCACCATGGATATTACGATAAAGATCAAAAACCCGGAGGATACGCTGACCGCCTGGGAGGCTTACCGTATTGATTCCATTTACGTATACCCGGATTTCCCTATCAATGGCAATCCAAATGATACCAGTTTTAAAACAGACAGTCACCGGTTCATCACCATCCGCAGACGGCAGGAGATCCTGAAACCGCGCGTACTTTCCCGGTCCGTGCTGCTGCGCCCCGGCGATCTGTATTCCCAGCAACAGCAAACCAATACCATCAACAAACTGTACGACCTGGGCGTTTGGCAGTTTGTGACCTTACAATACAAGGAAAAGAAAGATACGACCAACAAACTGGACGCCATACTATTCCTCACCCCCAAACGCCGGCAGGAATTGGGCGCTAACTTCGAATTAAGTACCAGTAGCGACTATAACGTGGGTAGCGGCGTAAGCCTTAACTACCGGCACCTGAATGTGAACCGGGCGGCCAACCAGCTGGGCGTAAGCCTGAACGCCGGCCTGGAGATGATCCGCAACCAGGAAGGCAATTTTGTGCTGCAGGCCAAACAGATAGGCGGACAGGTAGACCTGACCTTTCCACGTTTTATTACGCCATTCCGCATCCGCTCCGGCAACCGCGGTACCATCCGTACCCGCCTGAGTGCCGGTATGGACTATCTTTCCAGGATTGACCGTTTTAAGATCACGAACATCAACGCCTCTTTTGGGTACGAGTGGAACGAATCCATTTACCGCCGCTGGATTGTAAAACCCATCTCCCTGAACTATGTAGGCGTAAGCCTGAACCAGGATTTCCGCGATACGGTGGTGGATAAGAACCCTTACCTGCGGCGCAGCTTTGAGCCGGCATTTATAGGCGGGGAAAATATCACCTATATCTTCAGCAATAATGATGTTTTCCATAAACGCCATAACTCCTATTTCCGCGCCAATATAGAGGAATCCGGCCTGTGGCTGAATGGCATCAACAGTATCATGGACGGCATTTCCGGTAATAAGAGCAACCTGGAATCCGTGACGGGGCTTACTATCTCGAACTTTGTGAAGGTGGAAGCAGACTATCGCCATTACTGGAACTTTGGCCTGCATAGCTCCCTGGCTACCCGGGTGTATGGCGGGGTGGGTGTGCCCTATGGGAAATCTTCCGTACTGCCCTATATCCGCCAGTTCACCGCCGGCGGCCCGCTGAGCATACGGGCCTGGCGGCTACGCTCCCTTGGCCCGGGATCATTTAAGGACAGCTCAGACATTGCCCGCATATTCCCGGACCAAACCGGTGATATGAAGCTGGAAGGCAATATGGAATACCGCTTTGACCTGATCCGTATGTTTAATGGCAGCGTTAACCTTAAAGGCGCTACTTTCCTGGATATTGGTAATATATGGATGCTGAGCCAGGACGATTCCCGTCCCGGTGGTGAGTTCCATCTCAATAAACTGTATCATGACCTGGCAGTAGGTACCGGCGCAGGTTTGCGCCTGGACTTTACCTTTTTCCTGGTACGCCTGGACTGGGGTATCCCGTTAAAAGTGCCTTATTATACCGGTCAGAAGAATGGCTGGTATATTAGCGAGTGGGACCTCGCTGATAAACAATGGAGAAGGGATAATATTATCTGGAATATTGCGATAGGCTACCCTTTTTAATTACAACTGTCAATTACGGAACGGACGCTTTTGCTTTTCCGATGCTGCGCTCCGGATGTTGGCGCTCATCGCTCCGGAGCCCTTACACTGCCTGCGGCGTAGCGGCAATCTATCGTCAACTGCACTCGCGGCGCACGACATGGTCCCAATTTCGTAATGGAGAAAATGCCGATTTATTTCTTCAGGCTTTCTATAAAATCCGCTACTTCCAACGCGTTTTCCAGCTTAAACTCCCCTATGCGCGTTCTGCATAAACTGCTCAGGTAACCGCCGCAACCCAGGGCTGCGCCAAAATCATTGGCCAGGGAACGGATATAGGTGCCGGTGCTGCATACCACCCGGAAAAACACTACAGGCATTTCGATCTTTGTGAGCTCAAATCCTTTGATCACCACACGGCGCGGCTCCACTTTTACCTCTACCCCCTGGCGGGCCAGGTGATAAATGGGCTTGCCGTTCTGTTTAATGGCGGAATGGATAGGCGGCAGCTGTTGCTGCTCTCCCAGGAAACGGGCTACGGTAGCCTGTAAAAGCGCTTCATCAATACCGCTGGTATCTTTGGGTTGCTCCGGCTCTGATTCCAGGTCGAATGTGGGCGTAATTGCGCCCAGGGTAAAGGAGCCGGTATATTCCTTTTCCTGTGCCTGGTATTCGTTGATCTTTTTGGTCATTTTACCGGTACAGCAGATCAGCAGCCCGGTAGCCAGCGGGTCCAGGGTGCCGGCGTGGCCTATCTTAGCTTTGGTAGCATTACGTACCTTACGCACTACGTCAAAAGAGGTCCAGCGTAAGGGTTTATTGAACAACAGCACGGCTCCTTCCTGGTAATTATTTTTTTCCTGGTCTTGATTCATGGCGCAAAGATAAACAGTTAGCGCTTAGCTTTCTGCCGTTGGAGGCGCGTATTATCAATAGGACGAAAATGTTAAAAGCGGACAACAGGCAGGTAAATGCGCTTGGCAAATAGCTTTTTTTTCTAATTTAGCAGGCTATGGCTTTACAACATCATAAAGACGCCACTTTAAGATACCAGCAACAGGTGGATAATTCGCGGAACTATGTGATCCCTTTCATTGAACAGGCCATGCCCATACAACCGGGCACCCGCGTGATGGAAATAGGGTGCGGAGAAGGCGGCGTATTAACGCCCCTGCTGGAAAAAGGCTGTCACTGCGTAGGGGTAGACCTGGACCATCCCAGGATAGAGCTGGCCAATCAATTCTTAGGCAATTATGTACAGAACGGACAGCTGCGGCTGATCACCCGGAATATTTATGATGTGGATTTCCTGGGCGAGTTCCGGAATGCTTTTGATCTCATCATCCTGAAGGATGCCATCGAACATATACCGGACCAGGCAAAGATCATTGGCTACCTGAAGAACCTGCTGGCGCCCAAAGGACAGGTGTATTTCGGTTTTCCGCCCTGGTATATGCCACATGGCGGCCATCAGCAGATATGCCAGAGCAAAGTGCTGGGCATGCTGCCTTATATACATCTCCTGCCCCGCCCCTTGTATCGCGGACTGTTACGTGCGGCAGGCGAGCATAATGGCACTATACAGGAATTAATGGATATACGGGATACCGGTATTTCCATAGAGCGTTTTGAGAAGATCGTGCAGCAGCAGGGATTTGCCGTTACACGTAAACAACATTACCTGATCAATCCTATCTACAAATATAAATTTGGGCTACAACCCCGCACGCAGTGGGGACCGGTAAGTAAACTACCGTTTGTGCGGAATTTTCTGACGACTTGCGTGTATTATATGATAGGGGAAAATTAATGTGATAATGTGCTGATGTGCTAATATGCTAATGAACTGCAACGGAATTTAGTAATAACACATCAGCACATTATTTTATTTCATTAGCACATCAGCATATTAGCGCATCCGCACATTAATTATTGTTTCTCATTCCATATTTCCCAGCTCGCTTCTGCCTGCAGTACCAGCATTTCATGGCCATTTTTTATAGCGGCGCCCTGTGCTTCTCCCTGCTGCAGGAATAATGTTTTCTCCGGGTTATAGATCAGATCATACAACAGGTGATGTTTAGTGATAGCGTTGTAAGGCAGCGCCGGCGCGGTGTCTGTTTGCGGGTACATACCCAGCGGGGATGTATTGATGATAATGGTATGGGCAGCTATCACCTCTTTATCCAGGCTCTCGTAGGTAACTACGCCGGGTTGCGCCTTGCGGCTTACTACCGTAAAGGGGATACTGAGCGCTTCCAGCACAAACATCACCGCCTTGGCCGCCCCGCCGGTACCCAGTATCAGGGCATGGGTATGATGCGGTTTCAGTAAGGGTTGCAGCGATCTTTTAAAACCGGTGACATCCGTATTAAAACCAGTTCTTTTGCCGTCATGGAAATGGATGCAGTTAACGGCCCCAATCTGTTCTGCAGCCGGGCTCAGCTCATCCACCCAGGGCAGTACCGCCTCTTTATAGGGGATGGTCACATTGAGGCCGCAGAGCGTTGGCTGCTGTTCCAGCAGCTTGGGAAATTCCGCTATATCTGCCAGGGGAAAGTTCTCGTATGCACAGTCCAGTATGCCCTCCTTTTTGAATTTCTCCGCAAAAAAGCCTTTGGAGAAGGAATGGCTTAAGGGGTAACCAATTAGTCCGTACAGTTTCATATCAATTACGAATTACGAATGATCAATTGTGAAATGCAAATTATGCCGGTCTGAAAAAACGTATTCATGAGCACTACAGTTTTGAAGATATTCATGATACAGATAATTACGGACATTGAAGATAAACAGGATATTCAAATCCAGCTATAAACATTCCGGATAAACCGGGTGATCAGATCAGGTAAAGGGACCCACCCGTTTGTAATTATCCGCATCTGTACATTGTCAACAGTGCCCGTGAATACGTTCAGTTATTGATCATCTAATGATGTGGATTATTCTTTATCCAGGAATAGGTGGAAAGTATCGCCGCGTAAGCCGATGCGCATAGCTTCCAGGGCAATCACTTCATGCGGGGCCAGGTTGCCCAGGTTCACATTACAGCCTACCAGCTCCAGGAAGTACAGCTGTTGCGCTTTCTGCGGCGCTTCCCAGATGATCTTCTCTGCCGGTATCTTAGTCAGGATCTCCTGTACCAGGCCTTCCCTTACTTCGCCGCTGCCGCGGTAAATGCCTACGTTACCGCTCTCGCGGGCTTCTGCGATCACATAGGTGGCGCCTGCGGCCAGTTCTGCGCTCATCAGCTCAATCCATTTATAGGGCGGGATAATATGCTCTGCATCTTTGGAGCCTACTTCGCTCAGTACAACGCCTATTTTGGCCAGCTTCTCGATATAACCGCATTTCTCCGCATGCGGGATGGTGATGGAACCGTCTGATACCTCCATATAGGAGATACCATAGTCCTTTACCACTTTGATATATTCATCCAGCTGATTACGGATCAGGAAAGCCTCAAACAGGGTACCGCCAAAATATACAGGGATATTATGCGCCTGGTAAAGCTCGATCTTTTCACGCAGCCGGGGGGTAACGAAAGAGGTGCCAAAGCCCAGCTTCAGTATATCTACATGCGGCGCGGACACTGACAAAAAATTTCTGGCTTCTTCCAAACTAAGTCCTTTGTCCATCACCATGGTCAATCCATGGGTGCGTGGCTGCCTGGTACGGTCCGGGATCTGTGTGAGATTAAAATTCATCTGCGTTAGTTGTCTTTAAGCATAAATCAAATACCAAATGGAAAACCGGCGCAAAAATAAGAACTATCTCTAATTTATAAGCCCCTTTTCCGCAGGGCGGTCAAATGGTCAGGCGATCCGCCACGGAGTGCGGCTGTCACTGCCGGAAATTAAAAGGGAATGTACCGGAATAAAAGAGGGTGTATCAAAAATATGATACACCCTCCTGAATGTTCTTTTATTGTTTACTGTTACTATTTCTTTTTACTACGGTAGCGGGCTATCAGCTCCACTACGCTGCTATGCTGCAGCAAGGCGGGATCCAGCTCCACCATTTTCTTTAACTGACGGGGCGCCAGCTGCAGGGCGGTCTCCAGCTGCAGCAGCCCTTCTTTACTACGGCCCTGTGCAATGAGCACGGCGGCCCGGAAATAGATAAATACCGGTTTACGGCCCAGTTTCTGCTCCGCTTCGTCCAGTTGCAGAATGGCCTCGTCATAGAAACCGGCTATATACAGGGCGCGGATAAACTCCTGCCAGGAACTGATCGTATTGGGCTTCAGGCGCAGGGCGCTCATGAATTGAATAAGGGCGTCCTTGAACTTGCCCAGCTCCAGGTAACACTGTCCCAGGGCGATATAATAGTCCGCGCTGTTCTTATTGATCTTTAAGGCGCTGGCAATGCTCTTTACGGCGTTGTCCCAGTTGGACTCCATCATATAAGCCACCGCGATCTTATAATACAGCTTATCATCCTGCGGGCTTAAGTGCGTTGCTTTGCGGTAATAATAGCGGGCCTGGGTGAATTTGCGCATCTTTTCGTAGCAGTGGCCAATGGCCTCGTAGATCACATCTTCCGGCTTGGCTATCTCCAGGTGTTTACTGAGCACCTCGATGGCATCCTGGAACTTGCGCAGGCGGATATAGGCATCGCCCATATTACGGTAGGCATAGTCGAACTTCTCGTCAATGGCTACGGCATACAGGTAGGCGTCTATGGCTTTTTCATAGAGCTTAAGGCCCTGGTAGGCCGTACCCAGGTTAAACCAGGCCAGCTGGTTATACGGGTGCTCATTAATGACCTGGGTATGCAGGCGGATGCTCTCTTCATTGCGACCGGTATATTCTGTCCAGAAGCAGATCTTGTGCAAGGCTTCCTCGTTGTTGGGATCATGCTCCAGCGCTATCTTCAGGCAGTCAAATACACGGTCAAACTCTTCCCAGTCATCGTATACGTCTGCCAGTTCCAGCAACAGCTCCGTACGATCGTCCCCATCAAATTGTTTGATCTGTTCTTCCAGTACGGCAGCGGCTTTTTCATGCTGGTTCAGGGCCAGGTAAATATCCGTTTGCAGGATATACAGGTTGATATCCGTGCTATCCAGGATAGCGGCTTTTTCCAGCAGCTCCAGCGCGTCTGAGTACTTCTTGGTCTCTATAAGCAGGTTTGCTTTTTTCAAGAGCAGGGTGGAAGAATAGGGAAATTGTTCGATGGCTATTTCTGCAGCCTGTATGGCATTAGGCAGTTCGTCATGTTCGTCGTAATAGTCGATGATCTGTTCAAAGGAATCTTCATCCAGGAAGGAGTGAGACCGGCCAGCTCTGAGGTTTTCGAACTGCTGCAAAAGGTCCCTCAACTCCTCAAAATCCTCGTTAAATAATGGAAAGTCTTGATTCATTACTGTAAATATAATAATTTTATCCAACCACGCAAATCCGGGCGATCGTCGCCATTTTCCCACCGTTTATATAATATTTAACAGTTCTTTAGGATTTTTTTGTAAATTGCGTTAAGAATTTGTTATATGATATATTGAAAAGTTTGTACATTTGTGATACAATGAAAACGAGAACCTTCATATTGCAGTCTTTTTCATTGTCCTGCTTACTGGCAGGCATCCTGGTTTTTGGCGCTTTAACCGCCAGTGCTAACGATCTTGCCCTCAACAGTGATAAAGACAAAGGAGCTAAAAAGACGGAGAACCGCTTTTTACTGGGTGCGATGCCCAAGATGAACCTGAGCATGGACGGCTTCCGGTCTACCGGTATGCTGACCTCAGAGTTTAAATTGACCCCTTCCAATTCCTGGAATATCAAGTCAGTAATGACGTATAAGAGAGGAAATGTGACTTATGTGCTGCCGTACAATGTACAGATACAGCAGCCGTCAAACATGGAATATCATAAACTTAGGATCATCCTTCCCCTGAAATAATATTTTTCAGCCTTTTTACCAGCCAAAAGCTGAAAGCCTAAAGTAGAAGCAATTGCATTCGACTTTAGGCTTTTTTGTTTATAAGATTTTGCGGTACAGGCTGGTGGTTAACAGGAAGCGGCTAACAAGATAAACAGGCATATTGGGTGCTGGTTTACGGCGCCGGTTCGAACGGCTCAGGGGCTGCGCCTTTACAAACATGCTTTTTAACATCCCCTCAGCTTCCCATTTTCTGCAATTCCTCCTTACTGATCAGCTTATACCCAGACACCGGTACCTCAAACAAGGAGGCCGGCACCGGATGCAGATCCAGTTGCGTAGCAATAACACTCATCTTAGCCCCTGCCCGGGTAATGATCTCAAACTCCAGCGGCAACCCCTTCAGGTTCACAAAACGGCGGTTGTAATGTTTATTCTCCGGTACCAGGTCAGGCGTATAATACACTTCAAAGGTCTTCCCATCCGGCATAGTGCCAATGGCCTTTTTACAGGTATACCCTACCAGGTCCTTGGTGCCTGGTTCATCCTTAAAATGGATACCGGCATATTGTTTCAGTTCCTTGTCATACTCGTCCTTATCGGAGCGGATCAGGTATTTATCTCCATGGTTATCGATCAGCGTTACCAGGTTCTGCTCCCGGCTGTTGATGAGATAAGTGTAGGATACCACATTCAGGTTCATATCAATACGGCTCAGCGGCCCGCGGATGTATTGGGTAAGGGTGCTGCCCTCGAGCAAGGCGTCTGTTTGCAGTTGCTCCGGTGGCAGCTGTAGCTTATAAACGATCTTCACATCGGATACCAGGCGCTGCGCGCACAGGTGACCGGCGGTGAAACCCAGCATAAGGAAGGTCAAAAACAAGCTGTTGGGCAATTTCATATATATGATGCTTAAATTTTTCATAGGTCAGGCGGATTGAATACAATGACGGATCATTAGATACGCATTACGAATAAATAAGTTGTTTCGATCCATTTATTTCGGTGAACAGTTGTAGTGTGACATATACTATCTTTTATCAAAGCCCGCAATCAACCTGATATCAGTAAATATGCCATTACCATACCAGTTTCTCTTTATTCAGGAAAGCCTGGATCCCTTTTTTACACTCTGCATGCTCCCGGGTAGCGGCATTTAACCGCGCGGCATGCTCCAGGGCTTCGTCCAGGGGCTTATCCAGTACCATTCCAATCAGCTTTTTGGTCATAGTAAGGGAGTTGGCGGCGGCTTCTTCGCACAAGGCTGTGGCTACCTTGTTTACATAGTCGGCTATGTTGGCGGCGGGTACTACTTCGTTAATAAGGCCATACTCCTGCGCTTTTTCCGCGCTTATCAGCTTACCGGTGAGCAGCAGCTCCCGGGCCCTGCCCTCCCCTGTTTTTCTTACCAGGAATACGGAAACCAGGGCGGGTATGAACCCTATCTTCACTTCCGTATATCCCATACGGGCTTCCGGTACGGCGTAGCTAAGGTCGCATAGGGTTACCAGGCCGCAACCGCCGGCAATGGCGTGGCCTTGTACCTGGGCTATCACAATCTTATCATGGTAATAGATCTGTTGCATTAAGCGCATGAGCGCCTGGGAGTCTTCCAGGTTTTCATCAAAGGTATTACGCTGCAACTGTTGTAGGTATTCGAGGTCTGCGCCGGCGCAAAAGGCCTCGCCAGCCCCTTTCAGTACGATCACCTTTACCGCATCGTCAGCGCCAGCCTGCTGGAAAGCCTGCTGTAATTCCGCTACCATTGCCCCGTTGAGCGCATTCCGCTTGTCCGGGCGGTTAAGCGTTATGGCAGCAATACGCTGCTCCACCTCATAGGTAATGTAGTCAAAGGTTATGGCGCGACTGTGTGACAAGGTGACAATTTTAATCTCCGGCAAAGCCGGATAGCAATATAGTCAAAAATGTGCGAATCTGCAGATATGCAAATGTGCGGACGAAACGCAGCAGGTCACCGCATTCCATCCGCACATTTGCACCTATTTTTCATTTGCACATCTGCATATTCGCAGATCTGCACATTATCTGGTTATTTCTTCGATCACCTTACCTACGTTGCCGCTGGGCATCTGGATATGCAGCATGGCCGCCAGGGTAGGCGTAATATCCGTCATGCCGGTAGTGCGGTTGCTTTTACCAGGCTTTACGCCCCACCCGTACCATACCAGTGGAATATGGGCGTCATAAGGATACCACAGGCCGTGGGTGGTGCCGGTAGCGGCGCCTTCTATCCATCCCGGGTTCAGTACCACCTGTATATCGCCGCCACGTTTAGCGTTAAAGCCGTTGTTTATCATGCTGCGCATAGGTTCCGGCAGGGTGGTGAGCATCAGCTCCCGTAAGGGGAACGCATTGGCTACCGCCGGCAGGCGTAACAGCTCCCGGATCAGGAAGTCAACGATCTCCTTTTCTGATTTGCCGGCTTTTTCGATGGCGTCATGGTTCAGGTACAGCTGGTAATTGGTGTTGGCCATCACCACATTGGCTACGCCAAAGCGGCTGTTAATCTGATCATTCAGCGCTTTCAGGCTGGGATTGGCCACGCCGCCAGGCAGTTTATTTTCCTTCAGAAAACCCGGCACGTGTGCTACGCCATGATCTGCGGTAATGAAAAAGGTATATTGTCCTTTACCGATCTTTTTATCCAGGTAGTCAAAAAAGGCTGCCAGGTCTTTGTCCAGGCGCAGGTAGGTATCTTCTATCTCTACGGAGTTAGGGCCAAACTGGTGGCCTACATAGTCTGTAGAGGACAGGCTGATGGCCAGGAAATCTGTTTCGCTGCCCTGGCCAAGGTTATACCCTTCTACCGCCTTTTTAGCGAATTCCAGCGTCATGGTATTGCCAAAGGGGGTAGAGGCGATGGCGCCAAAAGCATTGCCAAACTCGCCACCCAAAGCGTGCGGGAAAGAGGTGTTATCCGCTCCTTTATACCGGCCTTCGTAAGGCTCCTCATCGGTAGTGCTCTGTTGGTAGGAGGTTACAGGATACAGGGTGTTCCAGGGCTCTTTCAGGTAACGGGCCGGCCATTGCTGGGCGTTGAAATTCTGTGCCCAGGACGGCAGCTCATTCATGTAATAAGTGCTGGTGATCCAGTTACCGGTGGTACCATCATACCAGAAAGCCGCATTGGCGCTGTGCCCTGCGGGCAGAATGGCGCCACGGTCCTTAATGGCCACACCCACTACCTTACTTCGGAAATTGGTAGCCAGGCGCAATTCATCGCCAATAGTAGTTACCAGCATGTTGCGGGGGCTCATTTTGCCCGCGGCAGAGGTGCTGCCTACCGTATTTACGCTGGTATCCTCCGCGCAGTACATATTACGGCCCAAATCCCGGTTATACCAGTCATTACCGATAATACCGTGAATAGCTGGCACGGAACCTGTATATACACAGGTATGCCCGCAGGCTGTAATGGTAGGGGTATAATTAATTAACGTATTTTCGCAGGAGAAGCCATCCTGTAACAGCCGCTTAAACCCGTTGGCAGTATAGCGGTTGGTATAACGGTACAGGTAATCCCACCGCATTTGGTCTACCACTACACCCACCACCAGTTTGGGCCGGCCGGCTGTTTTAGCTGCAGGGTCCGCCGGGCGGTACATAGGTTTAGGAGACGTTGCTTTTTGAGCGGTTGTTCCGTGTGAAGTGAGCAAAAATGCCGAAACCAATAATTTCATCCATGTCATGGCCGAATAACGATTTAAAACTGTTCCTATGAATCCATACAACGGGCGTTCATCCTATAAAAAGATGCCATTGTTCCTGTTTTCATAAAGTGAGTGAAATAATTAATTTATTGTTCTGGTAAGTGCCAACAAATGTAATCTAAGATTACAAAAAGTAATATTTTAATACATTTGTGCACGATTTTAATGATCACAATTAATCATTAATTAACATTATGGATATTTTTGAAAAACTGCTGAAGCATAGAGGTCCTATCGGGGAGCATTCCGAGAGGGCACATGGCTATTTTGCCTTTCCAAAGCTGGAAGGGGAAATAGGCCCCCGTATGAAATTCAGGGGCAAGGATAAGATTGTATGGAGCCTGAATAACTACCTGGGCCTTGCCAACCATCCGGAGGTACGCGCCGCGGATGCAAAGGCGGCAGCAGATTTTGGCCTGGCCTCTCCAATGGGCGCCCGCATGATGAGCGGTAACACCAATTACCATGAGCAACTGGAGCGGGAATTATCCAATTACATGGGCAAAGAAGATACTACTTTGCTGAACTACGGTTACCAGGGCATTATGAGCGCCATTGACGCTGTATGTAACCGCCGTGATGTGATCGTATACGACGCGGAGTGCCACGCCAGCATCATAGATGGCCTGCGCCTGCACCAGGGCCACCGCTATGTGTTCAAACATAATGATATTGCAGATTGCGAAAAGCAGCTGAACCGCGCCGTAGAACTGACCAAGACCACCGGTGGCGGTATACTGGTAGTAACGGAAGGCGTATTTGGCATGGCCGGCGACCAGGGTAAGCTGAAGGAAATAGCCGCATTGAAGGATAAGTATGAGTTCCGCCTGATGGTTGACGACGCCCACGGCTTTGGCACCATGGGTAAAACCGGTGCTGGCACCGGCGAAGAGCAGGGCGTACAGGATAAAATAGACCTGCTGTTCAATACCTTCGCTAAATCCGGCGCTTCCATAGGCGCATTTATGAGTGGCGATAAGGATATTATCAACTACCTGCGCTATAACATGCGCTCCCAGATCTTCGCTAAATCCATTCCTTTGCCTATTGTGATAGGTCATTTGAAACGTGTACAGCTGATGCGTAGCAAACCTGAGATGAAGGAAAAACTGTGGGATAACGTAAATAAACTGCAACGCGGCCTGAAAGAAAGAGGATTTAACATTGGCCATACCAATTCTCCCGTAACGCCTATCTACCTGCAGGGCGATATTCCGGAAGCAACCGCCATGTGCCTTGATCTGCGTGAGAACTACAACATATTCTGTTCTATCGTAGTATACCCGGTGATCCCAAAAGGCCAGATCATTTACCGTCTTATACCTACCGCTGCGCATAGCGATGAAGATATTGCCCTTACCCTGGAAGCTTTCAGCGAAACCAAGCAGAAGCTGGACAGGAAAGAATATAAAGTGGCAGAGATACCGATGGTGTAATAGCCGTTGTTACATAATGAATTCCGGATCCGGGTTGTACGAGGTGCAGCAAGGGTCCGGAATTGTTTTTTACAGGGAAAAAGCGGTGCAGGAAGCCGGGGGTTATATAAAAAAAGCGGGTCAGCTGGTTAGACTGACCCTTTCAACAAATCGTTCTTTCACTAGGTGTAATTTCACTTAGCATTTCATTAGGACATGGTAGAACAATTGGTCTTCATAGAACAGGAACAACCGAATTGAACTAACAGAATTTTATAATAAGGTTTGAATTTTCTCGTGATTAATGATGCTGTATTTGCTTCTCTTGTATTATCAAAATTAGGGTGTTATATCCTATAAAACATCACACAAATGTGCCATTTTGTTAATGTCTTGTTAAGCGATTTCCAATGAATAACAATCTACGGTTTTAAACGTTTAGCAAATTTTTTTACTGCTTATCTGAGTGGTGCTCCTCTCCTTCCGGCAATTTTGACGGCCGCAATTCACCTTTCGGGTGGTAGCTTATACCTATTTAGCTGATTTAGTGCCGTTATTTTTTGACACACGATTGCAAAGACTGCAATAACGACAGTGGCTATTCCGCTGTTTTGCGCGCCGGCCGGGCATTGCAGACCCGGCAGTAGTGATGGTACAGGGGTAACCTACGTGTTATATATAGAAAAGCTCAACGCAACGTCCTGGTTTTTCAGCGGCAGCCAGGTATTACCAAACAGGCAACGATTCTCCTCCTCACGCAGCATAAAAAAACCGGGAGCAAGATAACTTGCTCCCGGTTGTAAATTTATCGCTTTCGCGCTTATGCGAGATGATGTTCTACGGCAGTATTGTACTGTTGTTTCCAGTCGGCTACCTTGCCCCAGTCTTCGCCATCCACTATCACATGCTCACCTTTTACCACGCCTATCTTTTCATGACGTACAGAGTGATCTGTAGTATCTACCAGGCCATGTAACACCGCTTCGAACTTTTCCTGGTCTTCCGGCCTGATGGTTACCACCACACGGCTTTGGCTCTCGCCAAACAGGTAAGCGTCTTTACGGAAATGATTATTGGTGTGGATGTCAAAGCCACGGCCGCTGGCCATAGCGCTTTCCAGCAGGGTGATGAACAGGCCGCCTTCGCTTACATCGTGGGCAGACTGTATCAAATGCGCTTTATTCAGTTTGGCGATAGCCAGTTGCAGCTGGTGCTCCTCTTCCAGGTGGAAGTGCGGGGCCGGGCTATATTCAACACCGATCAGCTTATGCAGGTATTCGGAACTGTTGATATCGTTACGGCTGCGGCCTACCAGGTAAACCAGGTGGCCATCTGCCTTATAATCCAGGGTGATGCGCTGATCCAGGCTATCCAGGATACCCAGCATACCGATGGTAGGCGTGGGATACACTGGTCCATCAGGCGACTGGTTGTAGAAGCTTACGTTACCACCGGTAACGGGCGTATTGAATTTGCGGCAGGCCTCGCCCATACCCTTGATGGCATGTACAAACTGGTAGTACACTTCCGGATCATAGGGGTTGCCAAAATTCAGACAGTTGGTGATAGCCACCGGCTCGCCGCCGCTCACTACGATATTCCGCGCTGCTTCGGCAACGGCGATCTGTCCGCCGATGTGGGGGTTGGCGAATACATACCGGCTGTTACAATCTGTAGTAACGGCCAGCGCTTTTTTGGAACCTTTCACCAGTACGATGGAAGCATCGCTGGGATTGTTGGTGCTGGCATTCGCCGTGCCTACCATGCTGTCATACTGGGTAAAGATCCAGCGTTTGGAAGCAATGTTAGGCAGCTTTACCAGTCTTTCCGCTACGGAGCGGGGATGTTTGGTATCTCCTATATCCTGTATATCAAAAGCATTGATCTTGGCAAAATAAGCCGGCTCCGTGTAAGCGCGGTGGTATTGCGGTGCGCCGCCGCCCAGTACCAGGCTTTCTGCAGGCACATCTGCCTCCAATACGCCGTTCATATAGAACTTCAAATTAGGCTCTTTGGTCACCTCGCCGATCTGTACGCAGTGCAGATCCCATTTTTCGAACACTTTCAGTATTTCTGCTTCGCGGCCTTTATGCACCACGATCAGCATACGCTCCTGGCTTTCGCTCAGCAGCATTTCCCAGCCCTTCATATTTTCCTGGCGGGTAGGCACTTTATCCAGGTAGATGTTCATGCCATGTTCGCCTTTAGCGCTCATTTCTGCAGTAGAACAGGTGATACCGGCAGCGCCCATATCCTGCATACCTACCAGCGCGCCTGTTTTAATCACTTCCAGGCAGGCTTCCAGCAGTTTCTTTTCCTGGAACGGATCGCCTACCTGTACGGAAGGCAGATCTTCCACGCTTTCTTCTGTAATATCTGCGCTGGCAAAAGAAGCGCCGCCTATACCATCCTTACCGGTGGAAGAGCCTACAATGAACACCGGGTTACCGGCGCCGTAGGAAGTAGCGGATACTGTTTGGCCAACTTTTACGATACCAACGCTCATGGCGTTTACCAGGGGGTTTGTACCGTAGCAGTCCTCAAAATAGGTTTCGCCGCCAACGGTAGGTACGCCAAAGCAGTTGCCGTAGTGGCCAATGCCATGCACAATACCTTTTACCAGGTGCTGCGTTTTTTTATCTGTGATATTGCCAAAGCGCAGGGAGTTGAGCGCGGCAATAGGGCGTGCGCCCATGGTGAAAATATCGCGGTGTATGCCCCCTACCCCGGTAGCTGCGCCCTGGAAAGGCTCAATAGCGCTGGGGTGGTTATGGGACTCGATCTTAAATACACAGGCGTAACCGTCGCCTATGTCCACCAGTCCTGCATTCTCCTCTCCTGCCTTTACCAGCAGGCGCTCGCCATCACGCGGCAGGGATTTGAGCCATACGATGGAATTTTTGTAGCTGCAATGTTCGCTCCACATTACAGAATACATGCTGAGCTCCGTAAAGTTAGGGATACGGCCCAGGATGGTTTTTATGCGTTCAAATTCGTCTGCGGTAAGTCCAAGTTGTTCTGCAGTTTCTACGGTGGTATGCATTAATTTATCTGCGGTTTCTACAGTGCTTTGCATGTAAGTAAAGTATATGTAAACACAAGTATTGGAAAGAAGATGCAAACCTAGCTTTTTTCCGGCAATTGGCAAACAGTGAGCTAAGGTATGGTGGTGGTTTGCGGGAGGTATTTTGGGGTTGACGGGATGCCTGGCGGCGTGTGGGCGTGGCCTGGTTATGCAGGTTTGGTGGAGAATTAGGGGTGTTTGGCTGGTACTGGCTGGTATAGGCATGAGATAAAAAACGCCTGGTGACTTATCTTGATGGTATATAATAATAAAGGAGGTGCTCGTAGTGCTATCACATGGTTAAAGATACTTGCCATGCGGGGAACGGACTCACCAGGGCTACCCCATCCGCCTAGCGTGCAATCTGTGTTGCCGGCAGGTTCCTCCTGCGGGCATTGGCTGGCGCGGTTCCTGCAGCCTACTTTTCCAGGCGAACACCCCGCGGCAGGCGCAGCCCGCAGAGGAACCCTGCCGGCATAGCTTATCTCATTCCTCCACCTAATATTCTTCCTCCGCCTATTATCCCTGGCTGGCGCGGCTCCTACAGCCAACCTGCAAAACAACATCCCGCGGCAGGCGCAGCCCGTAGAGGAACGCTGCCGACATAGCCTATCTCCTCCACCACTAACTGCCCCCACACCAAGACTGGGCGTGCCCACCACCTCATCCCTAACGACCTGTGTCCCAACACTCTTTGTCCACTCCCCTTTCACAACTGCCACTCCCCTGCAGTACTCCCCACCTCCCAAAACAAGCCATCATGGCCACCTTCCCCTTCTTTAACCCCATACCAGCCGCCACGGACCTGCAACTCACCATCATCCACCCTTCTAAAACAAATTATCTTTTTTTAAATACATCAGTTTTAAAACTGCTCCAACCATATTTTTTATTCAATTATCAAAAAAACGTCTCTTTTTCCTGCCGAAATGAAATTTTTTACCAAAAATTAATAAACTTCTTGTTTATATAGTATAATGGCCGTTTTTTTGTATAAAATTACTTTACTTAGTATAAAACCTAATAACAGCATGCAATCTCTACGCTTCACTGCATTGGAGGGTCTCTCCGGTATGGATTTAAAAATTAAGCCAGAACAGCTGAACGGGAAAATTACCGAAGTGTTTGGCAGCAATGTCTTCACCGGCAAAGCCTTAAGGGAGAATCTGACTGATGAAGCTTACAAAAGCTTAATGAACTCCATTAAATCTGGTTCCAAGATCGAGCGCAAAATGGCGGAGCAAATTGCTGCCGGCATGAAACAATGGGCTATGAAAAAAGGCGTAACCCACTTCACTCACTGGTTCCAGCCCCTTACCGGCACTACTGCAGAAAAGCATGACTCTTTCTTCACGCTCAAAAGCGATGGCTCCGCTATCGAAACTTTTGACGGCGATGCCCTGGTACAACAGGAGCCGGATGCTTCCAGCTTCCCCAGCGGTGGCTTACGCGCTACTTTCGAAGCCCGCGGTTATACTGCATGGGATCCTTCTTCTCCTGCTTTCATCATGGAACAGGGTTACGGTAAAACACTGTGCATACCTACCATATTTGTAGCCTACACCGGCGAATCCCTGGATTATAAAGCGCCTCTGCTGAAAGCGCTGTCTGCCTTGGATAAAGCGGCTGTAGACGTATGTAACTATTTCGATAAGAACGTTACCAAAGTAACCGCTACCCTGGGTTGGGAGCAGGAATACTTCATCGTAGATGAAACCCTGGCTAACGCCCGTCCTGACCTGGTAATGTGCGGCCGTACCGTAGTTGGCCACGCTCCTTCCAAAGGCCAGCAGCTGGAAGACCACTACTTTGGTTCTATCCCTGAGCGCGCCTACGATTTCATGCGCGATTTCGAAGAAGAGTCTTACAAACTGGGTATTCCCCTGAGAACCCGTCACAACGAGGTGGCTCCTTCCCAGTTCGAGTGCGCTCCTATATTTGAAGAAGTGAACATCGCAGTGGATCATAACTCCCTGCTGATGGACGTAATGAATAAAGTGGCTAAACGTCACAGACTGAGAGTGCTGCTGCATGAGAAACCTTTCGCTGGCATCAACGGTTCCGGTAAACACAACAACTGGAGCATGGCTACTGATACCGGTGTGAACCTGCTGGGCCCGGGCAAAACCCCGAAGACCAACCTCATGTTCCTCACTTTCTTTGTGAACACCATCAAATCCGTACATGACTATGCGGACCTGATGAGGGCTTCCATCGCTTCTGCCAGCAACGATTTCCGTCTGGGCGCCAACGAAGCTCCCCCCGCTATCATCTCTGTTTTCGTAGGTAAATACCTGTTCGAAGTACTGCAGGAAGTTAAGACCCGCGTAAACAACAAGTTCGATGAGCAGGACGAAGCTATCCTGAAACTGGATCTGCACCGTCATATTCCAGAACTGATGCTGGATAACACCGACCGTAACCGTACTTCTCCCTTTGCCTTCACTGGTAACAAGTTCGAGTTCCGCGCCGTAGGTTCTTCCGCCAACTGTGCTTCCGCAATGACCGTGTTGAACACCATCATGGCTAAAACCCTCCAGACTTTCAAGAAAGACGTAGATGCGCTGATCGAGAAAGGCGAGAAAAAAGAGATTGCTATCATGCAAACTCTTCGGAAATATATTGTAGATTCGGAGAAGATTTTGTTCGAAGGTGACGGCTATAGCGAAGAATGGGCTGCTGAAGCTGAAAAAAGAGGCCTCCCCAACGTTAAAACTACTCCGCAGGCACTGGATGCGCTGGTTACGCCTAAAGCGGCCAAGCTGTTCACAGAAACCGGTGTTTACAACGAAAAAGAATTACATGCCCGCCATGAAATACTGCTGGAAGATTATGTGAAGAGAGTACAGATCGAAGCTCGTGTGATTGGCGACCTGGCTACAAATACTATTCTGCCATCTGCTATCAGCTACCAGAATGACCTGATCCAGAATATCAGGGGTCTGAAAGAAATAGGTCTGGGAGAAGAAGCCATCAAAGCGCAAAAACAAATAGCTGGTAAGATAGCTGAGCATATTAATGTCATCAGTGATAACGTACAGGCTATGATCGAAGCGCGCAAAGTGGCTAACAAGCTCACAGACAGCCGTCAGAAGGCAATAGATTATTGTGAAAAAATTAAGCCGTACTTTGATGTGATCCGTTACCACTCCGATAAACTGGAGTTCCTGGTGGATGACAAAAAATGGGCACTGCCCAAGTACAGAGAGCTGCTTTTCTTGCGATAAAACCGTAAGATTGTTTTGGTGTATGATTAGCCCGCGGTTTTCACCGTGGGCTTTTTCTTTTTAAACCTTTCCCCTGTTATCCCGTCTATAATATGGATGAAGCTGTTACTGTCTATATTATTACTATCCTTTAGCACACATATGCTGGCACAGGCCCCGCCTATGCCCGGCAAAAAGCTGAAGGAGGCCCTGTCCCTCACTGCCCAGCAATACAATGAGCTGCACCGCCTCACCGCAACATACCGTCAGCAAATAAAAGATATACAAGGTAACGGCCAGCTAACGGATACGCCGCAACTGGCACAATTGAAAGGCCTGCAACAAACGTATGATGCTAAGGTAAAAGGGCTGTTGAACGGGCCACAGTATGAACAATTCCTGCAGTGGACCGCCAAACGACAGGCGCAGGTACAACGGGTGCAGCAGCTGCAGGACCGGCAGCTACCCGGCAGAACATCCCCCGGCAAAACATAAAGGACCGTCATGGCTATTTCAGATAAGAACAATTAGGTTAAAGTAAAACGTATCCCCGTCCGCCTTTTGGTGGACGGGATTTTTTTTACTTTTACCAATACAAAAAAGGAAACGTCATGCGAAAAAGATACGTGCTGCTGGTCGTGTGCCTGCTTGCCTGGGGATTTACCGTTGCCCAGCAAAAGACCTGGTGTAATCCCATCAACCTGGATTATGGCTATTGCCCCATCCCCAATTTTGTAACACAAGGCAAACACCGCGCTACGGCAGATCCTACCATTACCCTGTTTAAAGGCGACTACTATCTTTTCTCCACCAACCAGTGGGGATACTGGTGGAGCAGCGATATGCTGCAATGGCATTTTATGCCCCGTAAATTCCTGAAGCCCTGGCATCATGTATATGACGAGCTGTGTGCACCTGCCACCGTGGTTTTGGGCGATACCTTGCTGGTAATAGGCTCTACCTACACCAAAGACTTTCCCCTGTGGATGAGCCAACACCCCCGTACAGATAACTGGAAGGAAGCGGTAGACTCTTTCCAGGCCGGCGCCTGGGACCCCGCCTTTTTCCTGGATGATGATGGCCGCCTGTACCTGTACCATGGCTCCAGCAACGATCATCCCCTCTATGGGCAGGAAGTGGACCGGAAAACCCTGCAGCCCATCGGCGAACGCAAAGACCTTATCCGCCTCCATGACGATGAGCATGGCTGGGAACGTTTTGGCGAACATAATGATAATACCTTCCTCAAACCTTTTATAGAAGGCGCCTGGATGAACAAACATAATGGCCTGTACTACCTGCAATACGGCGCGCCAGGCACAGAGTTCAGCGGATATGGCGATGGCGTGTATATAGGCAAACAACCTATGGGGCCTTTCACTTACCAATCACACAACCCCTTCTCTTATAAACCCGGCGGGTTTGCCCGGGGCGCCGGCCATGGCGCCACCTACCAGGATAAATATGGCAACTGGTGGCATGTATCTACCATCAACATAGTGGTGAAGAATAATTTTGAACGGCGCATAGGTATATGGCCGGCCGGTTTTGACAAAGACGACTTGCTATACTGTAATACTGCCTATGGCGACTACCCGCATTATATGCCGGATGCCGCCATACCAGCAGGTAAAGACCTTTTTACCGGCTGGATGCTGCTGAACTATAATAAACCGGTACAGGTATCCTCCACCTATGGCGGTTATTCGCCCAATAATGCGGTAGATGAAAACATCAAGACCTACTGGAGCGCCGCCACCGGCAATAAAGGAGAATGGATCCAGACAGACCTGGGCCAGGTAAGCACCCTGCATGCGGTACAGATCAATTATGCTGACCAGGATGCCACATTCATGGGTAAACAACCCGGTTTATACCATCAATATAAACTCTACAGCTCCCTGGATGGCAAGACCTGGAAACTGCTTACAGACAAAAGCCGCAATACTACTGATGTGCCGCATGATTATATAGCGCTCACCGCCCCGGTGCAGGCCCGGTACCTGAAACTGGAGAATATACATATGCCTTCCGGTAAATTCGCCATCAGCGGGCTGCGGGCATTTGGCTTTGGCAAAGGCGCCGTGCCGGATACTGTTAAGGAGTTCATCGCGCTACGGGGTAACAGTGAGCGCCGGAATGCCTGGCTCAAATGGGAGCAAAATAACCAGGCCACTGGTTATACCATCTATGCCGGGATAGCGCCGGATAAACTGTATACCAACATAATGGTATATGGCGCCAATGAATATTATTTTAATGCCATGGATAAGGATAAGCCTTATTATTTCTGTATTGAGGCATTTAATGAGAATGGGATCGGGAAACGTACCCAGGTAATGAAGGTGGAATAAAGGGCGGAAAGTGATAGTATTTTAACAGTTTTTAGAAAAGCTTCTCCTGGCCTTCTCCTGGCTCATAGGTAGCTTTAAGGTTGCTCCAGGCATTTTGGTAAGATAGTATCACTGGCGAGGAGCCTTTTTCCAGTATATTTGAAGGTTTGCATAAAAAGAGGGTGTATCAAAACGTGATACACCCTCTTTTATATAGATAGCCTACCTTGCCACATGCTGCTCAGGCCAGGCTTTCTTTTAAACTTATACCAGCTTAAACGTTTCCGTGAACTTGGTGGTAAAGTTGCCTTTACGGAAGTTCTCGTCACGCATCAGCTGCTGATGGAACGGGATAGTGGTTTTTACGCCTTCTATCACAAACTCGCTCAGTGCGCGCTCCATGGTATTGATGGCTTCTTCGCGGGTTTGCGCGATCGTGATGATCTTGGCTACCATGCTGTCATAGTAGGGAGGGATCACATAACCTGCATAGATATGCGAATCTACCCGCACACCGTGGCCGCCTGGTATATGTAATACCGTGATCTTGCCCGGTGAAGGACGGAAATCGTTATACGGGTCTTCCGCGTTGATACGGCATTCGATGGCATGCATCTGCGGCGTGTAGTTCTTACCGGAGATGGGGATGCCAGCCGCTATCTTGATCTGTTCCTTGATCAGGTCAAAATTGATCACCTCTTCTGTTACCCCATGTTCCACCTGTATACGGGTGTTCATTTCCATGAAGTAGAAGTTGCGGTGTTTGTCCACCAGGAACTCGATCGTACCTACGCTCTCGTAATTAATGGCAGATGCCGCCTTAATGGCTGCCTCACCCATTTTCTCACGCAGCTCCGGCGTCATGAACGGAGAAGGAGATTCTTCCACCAGCTTTTGGTGACGGCGCTGTATAGAGCAGTCCCTTTCGCTCAGGTGGCATACCTTGCCGTATTGGTCGCCTGCAACCTGTATTTCAATGTGGCGCGGCTCTTCCACGAATTTCTCCATGTAAATGCCGTCATTGCTGAAGGCGGCGCGGGCTTCTGTCTTAGCCATGTTATAGGCATTTTCCAGCTCCTTCATATCCCATACCACGCGCATACCTTTACCACCGCCGCCGGCTGTGGCTTTCAGGATCACGGGCAGTCCCATTTCCTTAGCCAGGCTGTGGGCCTGCTCCAGGCTTTCCAGCAGCCCTTCGGAACCGGGTATTACCGGTACGCCTGCTGCGATCATGGTTTCTTTAGCGGTCATTTTGTCCCCCATTTTCCGGATCATCTCCGGCGTGGGGCCAATGAACTTAATACCATGCTCGCCGCATATTTCGGCAAAACGGGCATTTTCTGCCAGAAAACCATAACCAGGGTGAATAGCATCCGCATTAGTGATCTCAGCGGCTGCCATCAGGTGAGGGATGTTCAGGTAGGATTCGCTGCTCTGCGGCTTGCCTATACACACAGCTTCATCTGCAAACTTCACATGCAGGCTGTCTTTATCCGCAGTTGAATAAACAGCCACCGTTTTGATACCCATTTCCTTACAGGTGCGTATAATACGCAGGGCAATCTCTCCACGGTTAGCGATCAGTATCTTTTTAAACATTGCTTTCTACATTAAAAAAGCCGTAAGTCATGAGTGGTTAGCCGTACGGGATTATAAAACAATACCAACAGCTAACAACTGATTACTTACGACTATCTGCTTTTTATGGTTCTACTAAAAACAAGGGCTGATCGTATTCTACCGGAGAGGCGTCGTCTACCAGCACTTTTATGATCTTACCGCTTACTTCGCTTTCGATCTCATTGAACAGCTTCATAGCTTCAATGATACATACCACCTTACCGGGGGTTATATCATCACCTACATTCACGAACGCTGCTTTATCCGGGCCGGGGCTGCGGTAAAAAGTGCCGATCATAGGGGATTTGACAGTAACCAGGTTATCTGCTTTTGCAGGAGCAACAGGCGTTCCAGCGACAGGAACCGTGGCAGTGGCCACAGGTACTGCTGCGGTAGCCGCGGGTGCAACTGCCTGCACAGCTGCTACTGCAGGCACAGTGATCACCTGCTGTACTTCGTTATCCTTTTGCTTTATTGTAATCTTAAACTTGTCTTCTTCTATGCTCAGTTCGCTGATGTTGGACTTATTCACCATCTTTACCAGCTCCTGAATCTGTTTAAAATCCATGTAGACAGTTTTTGGTTTAGAAATGTTCGTTGTGAGATATGGATTATTCTTTTACTCTTTCAATGTATTCGCCGGTCTTGGTGTTTACCCGGATGGATTCTCCTTCATTTACAAACAAAGGCACCATTACCGTAGCGCCGGTTTCGATAGTAGCGGGCTTTAAGGTACGGGTAGCGGTATCGCCTTTCATACCCGGCTCAGAATAAGTGATCTTCACCACTATCTTATCAGGCAGTTCTACGCTCATAGGCTGCTCAGTTTCTGTATTGATCATCACAAACACTTCTTCACCTTCTCTCAGGAACTGGGGAGCATCCACCATTCCTTCTGCCAGGGCTATCTGCTCAAAGGTCTCTTTATCCATGAAATTATAGCCACTGTCGTCCTGGTATAAATATTGGAACGATTTTTTCTCTACACGTACGGGGAAGATGTTATCGCCGGAGTTCCAGGTGTGCTCTATAGAACGGGCATTATCAACGCCTTTTAATTTTGCCCATACCTTGGCGGCGGCGCGGGCGGTTTTGTTCTGACCAAACTCTACAACAGAATATAAGCTGCCATCCAGCTTTATGATCAATCCTGTTCTGATATCTGCAGTGGTAGCCATAAAATTAGGATACTTATTTAGTTTAAAAATTTCAGATTAGGATAGCAAAAGTAAACCATTCTGCGAATTACTCATGAAATCCTTAGTGGTACTGCTTTCTACGAATTAATTAAATTCTAATATATCCGCGATGCACACCCATTATTTTTTTTAGGAATGCAAACATAAGGTAAGGACAGGTAATCTAGTAATTTTTTTGGAAAAAAATCAATTTACCGGTGTCATTCAGACCGTTCTACACTATTTTTAGCACTCATTTACAAAAATCAGCACATACCATGCGTTATCTAGTATTATTATGCCTGTTCGCTTTTCCCGTATTGGCAAAAGCGCAGGGAACCGCTGCACCAGCCAAGGCGCCTTACGAGCAGTATCCTACCATCCCGGCTTTCCCCCTCACCCTGCCGGATGGGCACGTCATCACCAAAAACGATCTCCGGAAGAATATCCCTACCATCGTATTTGTTTTCAGCGTTGAATGCGACCATTGTAAACTGCTCACAGAAGACCTGCTGAAGAATATTGACAAGTTCAAGAAAACACAGATCGTCATGATCACCCCTTTTAAAGTGGAGCAGATGAAGGAATATTATGATCAGTATAAAATCAAGAACTATTCTAACATCATTATGGCCAGCGAGCCTACCCGCCAGATCATGTACTTCTATAATATGCACTACTTTCCGGGAATGTTCGTATACAATAAGAAGCAGGCCTTTGTAAAGGGATTTGAAGGAACGGTGAAACTGGATCAGGTGCTGCAATACCTGAATTAACAGTTTATGCTTCTTTTAGCATTTTGCTGTATGCTTTTTACTTATTTTTAGTTAAATATTCTTCACCTTAAAATATGTAAGTAAAATGAAAGTTACTGTTGTAGGAGCTGGCAATGTAGGCGCTACCTGTGCTAACGTGTTGGTCCACAGAGATTTTTTGCAGGAAGTTGTGTTACTGGATATTAAGGAAGGCACTGCTGAAGGGAAGGCACTGGATACCTGGCAACAAGCCCCTATCGATTATTATAGCACCAAGATCACTGGCGTAACCAACGATTATGCTAAAACCGCTAACAGTGACGTAGTGGTGATCACCTCCGGCCTGCCCCGCAAACCCGGTATGAGCCGCGATGACCTGATCTCCACCAATGCCAACATCGTAAAATCTGTTACCGAGAACATCAACAAATTCTCTCCCAACGCTATTATTATAGTGGTAAGCAACCCGCTGGATGTAATGACCTACTGCGCTTTCCTGACTGCCAAAAAAGACAGCAGCAAAGTATTTGGTATGGCCGGCATCCTCGATACTGCCCGCTACCGCGCGTTCCTGGCAGACGAAATAGGTTGTTCCCCTAAAGATATACAGGCTATCCTCATGGGCGGCCACGGCGATACCATGGTGCCCCTGCCCCGTTACACCACTGTAGCAGGTATACCGGTTACAGAGCTGGTAGCAGCAGATAAACTGGAAGCCATCATCCAACGCACCAAAGTAGGCGGCGGCGAGATCGTGAACCTGCTGGGCACTTCCGCCTGGTACGCCCCCGGTGCTGCAGCTGCGCAAATGGTAGAAGCCATCCTGAAAGATGAAAAACGCATCTTCCCCTGCTGTGCATGGCTGACCGGCGAGTACGGCCTGAAGGATATTTACCTGGGCGTGCCTGTGGTATTGGGTAAAAATGGCATCGAAAAGATCATCGAGCTCAAATTGGATGCAGAAGAAAAAGAGCTGTTGACCACTTCTGCACAGCACGTAAAAGAAGTAATGGATGTGCTGGACAACATGAAAGTGACTGCGTAATTAACTGATAATTATACAACAGCCCTGCCGGATCAATGTCCGGCAGGGCTGTTGCTTTAAAGCAGATAGTGTACAATCAACACATAACAATTTACTACTCATGGCCTTCCGGCTTGTTTTTTGTATTGGTGCTTTTATTATCTTCACAACACCTAAACTTTATGCTGTTCTAAATTATGTCGAATATCGAAAAATTGCTTTCGCAGAAGGCTTTCAATAGTGAGTATACCAAAGGATTAGTAAGCCTCATATTTGTAGGTAACTGGATTGTCAGCCGTCACCAGCAATTCTTCAAGAAGTTTGACATTACTATGCAGCAGTTCAATATCCTGCGTATCCTCCGCGGCCAGCACCCCAAAGCGGCCAATATTAATATGCTTAAAGACAGGATGCTGGACAGGATGAGTGATGTATCCCGCCTGGTGGAACGCCTGCGCAAGGCAGAATTGCTGGAGCGCAAAAGCTGCGAAGCAGACCGCCGGGCTGTGGACGTGAAGATCACGCCCAAAGGCCTGCAACTCCTGAAAGTAATAGACGAAGAAATAAGGCAGCTGGAAGACAGCCTGCAGGCGCTCAATCCAAAAGAGATCGCACAACTTAACAAGCTGCTGGATAAAGTACTGGAGCAATATTAACCGGGATCCGGCGCTATTACACCTCTTCCACGTAGTTTAATTCCTTGCCAAACGTTTCCTCTACCGTATAGGCAGTGATCAATGCCACGCCTATGCAGATAGCCGCTACAATACCACCGCTCTGCAGATAGGTGAACCGCGACTGTAAACTGGCAAACAATAAGGTAATAAGCGGCAACAGGCCCCTGGCAAAATTAGGCACCGTGGTGGCTACCGTAGCCCGCAGATTGGTGCCAAAACTTTCGGCAGCAATGGTTACAAAAATCGTCCAGAAGCCCACGCTAAAGCCAAGCCCCGCACAAACGGCGTAGAACTGCCATTTGCTGGCGCCATGCTGCTGGAAGTAAATGAACACAAAAGCGGCTGTCAGCAACAGGAACAGCAGCATCACCTTCCGCCGGCTTTTCCATAACTGGCTGATCAAGCCGGTAGAGAAATCGCCCAGGGTAAGCCCTGCATAAGTGAAAGCAATGGCGTCACCAGGGCTGATGGCATCCCGGACGCCCATTTCCAATGCAAATTTGTTAGAAAAAGCAATGAGCACGCCCACCACAAACCAGGTAGGCGTACCCAGCATCAGGCATTTGAAATATCTTAAGAAACGATCCTTATTAGTGAATAACTGCAGAAAATTACCCCGGCTGGCAGTACTCTCCTTCAAAGAATGGAACATCTGCGACTCCATTACGCTAATGCGCAGCACCAGCAAAGCCAGGCCCAGCCCCCCTCCTATAAAGTAACAGATGCGCCAGTCCTGCACCATCTTGGCAATAAAATTAGCTACCACCGCCCCGGAAACGCCTACCGTAGCCACGATCATAGTACCATAACCACGTTTTTCCTTGGGTAATATCTCCGATACCAGGGTAATACCCGCACCCAGCTCGCCGGCCAGCCCTAAACCCGCCACAAAACGCCATAACAGATACGCGCCGGTACTCTGCACAAAACCATTGGCAATATTGGCTACGGAATACAACAGGATGGAACCAAACAATACGCTGAGGCGCCCTTTCTTGTCGCCAACAATACCCCAGAAAATGCCCCCTATCAGCATACCCGCCATCTGAATGTTAATGAGTAATACCCCTATACCAGTGTCTATTTCGTTCTGCGGCACGCCCAGCGCTTTCAGGCTGGGTACCCGCACAATCGTAAATAACAGCAGGTCATAGATATCCACAAAGTAACCCAGGGAGGCTACGATAACGGCTATGTTAAAAATAGACGTGGAGCGGTTCTCGGCATTCATAAGGTAGGTAAGTAAGTTATGCTTGGATAGTTAGTTTTTTATGACAATGTGGAATCCGTAGGCGCTTTGGTGTCTTCATGCACATGCGCCGGATGTTTGGTCTTTCCAAAGAAAAGTTTGATCAGCACCGGCAAGGTAGTGATCAGCACTATCACCAGTATGATCAGCTCCAGGTGCTCCTTCAGTGACGGGAACGCCTTATCCAGGTAGTGACCGGCCAGCATCATGGAAAATACCCAGGCAAAAGAGCCAACAATATTATATAACATGAATTTCTTGCCGTCCATCTGCACAATACCCGCTACTATAGGGGCAAACGTACGCACAATAGGCAGGAAACGCGCCAGGAAGATGGCGCCGCCCCCATGTTTTTCATAGAATTCCTTAGCCTGGTACAGGTACTTCTTCTTAAACAGCAGCGTATCCTTGCGGCTAAACAGCAGCGGTCCCGATTTGCGGCCAAACCAAAAGCCCACCACGTTACCCAGCACACCGGCTACGGCTATCATGAACATGATCAGCGCAAAGGGCACGTTAAAGAAGCTCTCGCTTAAAAGCCCGCCATAAATACCCGCCACAAACAACAGCGAATCCCCCGGCAGGAAAAATCCTACGAAGAGCCCTGTTTCTGCAAAAATGATCAGCAACAATAAATATATACCTCCATGTTCAATGATCCACTGGGGGTTGATGAGATGCTTAAAAAGCTCTGTGATCTGGTCCATGCTACATTTTATGAAATAATTCCAAGAAATCGCTGAGTTGGCAAAATAGCAATTAAACTGTTATCTATTTGTTATACTTCCTGTAAAACCTTCTCTTCCGGGGCCAGGGAGCCCTCCCATTTACATACTACCGCCGTAGCCATGGCATTGCCGATCACGTTGGTGGCGGAACGGCCCATGTCCAGCACATGATCTACCCCCAGTAACAGCAGCAGCCCCGCCTCCGGTATGTGAAACATGGAAAGCGTGCCCGCTATCACCACCAGCGACGCCCTTGGCACGCCGGCAATACCTTTACTGGTGATCATCAGCACCAGCAGCATGGAGATCTGCTGCTCTATACCCAGGTGCATATTATAGGCCTGGGCAATGAACAGGCTGGCAAAGGTCATATACATCATAGAACCATCCAGGTTAAACGAGTAACCCAGCGGCAATACAAAACTCACGATCTTGCTGTCACAGCCAAACTTTTCCAGTTCCTCCATCGTGCGCGGGTAGGCCGCTTCACTCGTAGCTGTGCTAAAAGCCAGCAACAGAGGGGCTTTTAACCGGCCCAGTAACGGAAATACCCGCTTCCCCAGTACCAGCGATCCCGCCAGCGACAACACCACCCACAGGATGATGAGCCCCAGGTAGAACTGGCCGATGAACTTTCCGTAAGTAAGCAAAATTCCTACGCCCTTCTGCGATATGATGGCAGCAATGGCCCCAAACACGGCAAAAGGTGCGAAATTCATCACATACCCCGTCACTTTTAGCATGATATGCGCTACAGCATCCAGCAATTTTAGCACAGGCTCGGCCTTTTCGCCAATAGCAGCCATGGCTACACCAAAGAATAACGCAAATATCACTATCTGTAATATCTCATTATTGGCCATGGCCATAATTACACTGTCCGGGAACACATGGCGGAAAAATCCGCGCAGCGTCATGTCCGCGCCGGAAACTCCGCTGCTCGCATGGGAGTCAGGGATGGGCAGGTTCAGGGAATGGCCCGGCTGCAGGATATTAACCAGGATCAGGCCCAGGAACAGGGAAACAAAAGTAGCGCTGATGAACCATAACATGGTCTTGCCCCCAATACGGCCTACGGATTTGATATCTCCCAGTTTGGCCACGCCTACCACCAGGGTGGAGAACACCAGGGGAGCAATGATCATCTTAACTAACCGCAGAAAGATATCAGTAGGAATAGCGATATTATCAGTAAATTTCTTGATAGCTGCTTCGTCGTTCGCATACAGGTTAAATACAATATAACCCGTTAAGACGCCTAACACCATTCCAAGGAATATGTACAGGGTAAGCCGGTTAGATTTCTTCATGCAATGGTTGTTTTCTGCTGTTTTTATGAAGCTGAAAATTATCAAAAATAAGGTTCCGGGCCAATAATCTCATAAAAATAAAAAGCGTGATTTATTTTTAGATGGTTATATTTGGCGGTCTCATTACAACAAACTAAACCATTTAAACATTCAACCAACAACACTTCTATCATGAGTAGACTCTTTGTAAAAAAGCCACTGGGTCAATTATTATCTGAAGCAGCCGAAACAGAAAAAGGACTAAAAAGAACACTTACCGCCGGATCACTTGTTGCGCTAGGCATTGGCGCTATCATAGGCGCTGGTATCTTCGTGCGCACAGCTGCAGCAGCTGGCGGGCATGCCGGACCTGCAGTAACCCTCTCTTTTATAATAGCCGCTTTTGGTTGCGCCCTGGCGGGTTTATGTTATGCGGAATTTGCCTCCATGATACCTATCGCCGGTAGCGCCTATACGTATTCCTACGCTACGCTGGGCGAGCTTGTTGCCTGGATCATTGGTTGGGACCTGGTGCTGGAATATGCGCTAGGCGCCGCCACTGTAGCCATTGGCTGGTCCCAATACCTGAATAACTTATTAGCTACCGTTTTTCATTTTACCATACCATTTGAATGGTCGCACTCTCCCTTCCAGGTATCTGATGCTGGCGTACATGGTATCATCAACCTGCCTGCCATCTTCATCCTGCTGATGCTTACCTTATTATTGATACGTGGCACACAGGAATCTGCCATGGTAAATACCATTATCGTAATCGTGAAAGTGGCCATCGTATTATTGTTCATTGTGCTGGGCTGGCACTTCATGAATCCGGCCAACCACACGCCTTACATGATCCCTGCAGATGCAGGCGTGGTGCATATGAATGATGGATCTGTAGTAGATTATTCGCAGCCGCGACATCACGGTTGGTTAGGTGTGCTTGCCGGCGCTGGTGTGGTATTCTTCGCTTTCATTGGCTTCGACGCAGTATCTACCGCCGCACAGGAAACCAAGAATCCCAAAAAGGCAATGCCCATTGGTATATTGGTATCCCTGGCCATCTGTACTGTATTATATATCCTGTTCTCTCACGTGCTTACCGGCGTTGCTCCCTATAAGGACTTCCTGAAAGCAGGTAGCGAAGCCTCCGTAGCCTACGCTATAGACACGTATATGCATGGTTATGGCTGGTTATCCCTGCTTATTACCGTTGCTATCCTGGCAGGTTTCTCCTCCGTGATACTGGTAATGTTACTGGGACAGACCCGTGTGTTCTACTCCATGGCCAACGACGGGCTGGTGCCGGCTACATTCGCCAAACTGCATCCTAAATACCGTACGCCCTATAAATCCCAATGGCTGTTCTTTGTGTTCACCGCAATATTTGGCGGTTTCATCCCGGATCACATTGTGGGCAATATGACCAGCATAGGCACCCTATTCGCTTTTGTACTGGTTTGTATTGGCGTGCTGGTAATGCGTAAAAGCAACCCGGAAGTTCCCCGCCCCTTCAAAACACCGTTAGTGCCTGTTGTACCCATATTGGGTGCGCTTGTATGCGGATCAATGATCTTTGGCCTGGGTGAGGAAAACTGGCTCCGTTTAGGAGTATGGCTGCTTGTTGGCTTTATCATCTACTTCGGATACAGTGTTAAGCACAGTAAAGCCCGTAAACTGCAACAACAATAGCATATTGCTGATAGATCATTAAAACCGTCCCGGAAATGCAAATCCGGGGCGGTTTTCTTTTACCACCCATAGTTTTTGGGATAAAGTGCATATTTTTGCGTCTCATTTTTGGGCTATTGTAGGTTTATCGGAAGCATAAACCCCGAGCCAACAAATTTTAAAGCATCATGGGAAGAATATTTGAAGTAAGAAAACACACTATGTTTGCCCGTTGGGACCGGATGGCCAAACAATTTACCAGGATTGGTAAGGAAATAGCCATAGCTGTTAAACTAGGTGGTCCTGACCCGGATAATAACCCCGCCCTGCGCCGCTGTTTTGCCAACGCCAAAGGCGTAAACATGCCTAAGGACCGTGTGGAAGCCGCGATCAAACGCGCTATGGGTAAGGATAAAACTGATTATGAGGAAGTTGTATACGAAGGTTACGCCCCCCATGGTGTTGCCGTAATGGTAGAAACCGCCACGGATAATCCCACCCGTACCGTAGCCAATGTGCGCATGCACTTCAACAAAGAAGGCGGTAGCCTGGGTACCAGCGGCTCCGTAGGCTTTTTATTCAACCGTATGGGCGTATTCAAGATCAAAAACGAAGGTCAGAACCTGGAAGAGCTGGAACTGGAGCTTATTGATGCCGGTCTCGAAGAGATAGGGGAAGACAGCGAGAATAATATCATACTCCGCACGCCTTTTACCGAATTTGGTAATATGGCCAAAGCGCTGGAAGAAAAAGGTATTACGCCCATCAGCGCAGAGCTGCAGCGTATCCCCAGCACCACCGTGGAACTGAATGAGGAGCAGGCAAAAGAGGTGCTGGAACTGATCGACCGCCTGGAGCAGGATGATGATGTGCAACAGGTATTCCATAACCTGCGCTAGGGAACCGGAGCGGGATGATGATTTATAGAAGGTATTCCGCAACCTGCGTCAGGTAAATCGACTTATATTATCGATCTACCGCCCCTGAAACAGCAAACAAATCCACAAGCAGGTATAAAAAGCAAGAGCGCCGTTATACACATGTATAACGGCGCTCTTGCTTTTATGTAGTATCTATGTCTTAGCCAGGTTAGTGACCAGCCGCAGGGCCCTTTCAGGGATATTCCTGCTTTTTGACTGTCTCCGTTCCAGGCGAAAATCTTTTCAAAGATGGCATTTATGCATCCGCCAGGCAGGCCCTTGGATCTGTAACCAGCCGTAAGCCCTTTCCATGGAAAGTCTCCAGCTTTACTTCCGGATCCAGGCGGAAATGTTTTCTCAAACGGGTCAGGTATACATCCATCGTACGTCCTGCAAAAAAGTCGTCGCTGCCCCAAACACTCAGCAGGATGTTCTCCCGCTTCAAACGGCGATTGGGATTCTCGCAAAGGAACTTCAACAACTCGGCCTCTTTAGGCGGTAGATTTACGGTAGTGTTGGTAGGTTCATGGTAGATCTTCAACTCCGTGTAGTTGAACTCCAGGGAGGCCAGCTGATAGGAGATCACCTTACGGCTCTGCAACAGGCGGCTCCTTTTCAGGAAAACGTCTATACGGTATTGCAGCTCCTCAATGTTAAAGGGCTTAACCATATAGTCATCACCACCGGCCTGGAAGCCATTAAGGCGGTCTTGCTCCATATAACGGGAGGAAGTAAAGATAATAGGCACATTACCATCCCGGCTGCGTATCTCCCTGGCCAGGGTAAATCCGTCTTTTCCGGGCATAATGATATCCAGTAAACAGATGTCAAAGGCGCGCTCCTGGAACATACTCCATGCCTCATCGCCATCCAGGCAATGTACCACATTGTAGCCTTCCTTTTCGAGGTGCCGCTTAATTACCTTTGCAAAAAAATGATCATCTTCTACCAGTAGAATTCCTGCTTTCATACAGGTGGATTTTTGATAAAAGTCTAGGGTACCAGATTAATAATTACTATACTTAGTGTCTCTATACAAACAACCACTATCGTGGGGTGTAATCTTTTCCAATTTAGCTAATAATTGCTAAATGATGAAAAAACAAAGCATGTTTTTCTTGGTAAAATTTAGCCATTTCATTCATTATTTATATAGATAATAAATCAGATTCAATACTGATTAACAAATAGCTTCTGAATAAATATGAATAATCGCTATGTTATTAGGAGTCCTAATTTAATATTGTAATTATATACGGCCGGACTGCTAAAAACGATCATCCATTTAGCACATTTTGCGGTTTTCCTTCCAGATAAGCCTTCACATTCTCTACCGCCGTATGCAGTAACCTGCTCCGTGCCTCCCAGGTTGCCCAGGCAATATGAGGGGTAATAATGCAATTACGGGCCTGGATCAACGGGTGGTCCGCAGCAGGTGGCTCCTTAGACAGCACATCCAGCCCGGCGCCGGCTATTACGCCGCTGTTTAGCACATCTGCCAGGTCCTGCTCATTGATCAATGGCCCACGGCTGGTGTTTATCAGGAAAGCGCCTGGTTTCATGGTATGCAGCAAAGCCTTGTTCACAAAACCCCGGTTTTGCTCATTCAGCGGGCAATGCAGCGTGATAATATCTGCTTCCGTAAAACAGGTTGCCATATCAACAAACGTTACGCCGGGCATTTTATCCCGCTCCGGGTGCTTATGATGCGCAATGACCCGCATATCAAAAGCCAGGGCTATACGCGCTACTGCCTGCCCTATAGCGCCCAGCCCCACTATACCCAATACCTTGCCGCTTAGCTCATGCAGCGGCGCCTTCCGGTAACTGAAATCAACGCTTTGGCTCCAGTCGCCGGCGCGTACGCTGTTAGCATGCAGGCCCGTGTGGTTGCATAATTCCAGTATAAGGGCAAAAGTTTGCTGTGCTACAGAGGCAGTGCCATAGGCCGGCACATTCGTCACCTTTATCTTCCGGGCGGTGGCGGCAGGTATATCCACTACGTTATAACCGGTGGCCATTACGCCTATATACTCCAATCGTGGTAGTTGTTCAATGGCGGCGGCGCTTACGATGGCTTTATTGGTGAGTATAATATCCGCTTCCCGGGCCCTTCCTGCTACTTCTGCCTCCGCGGTGCGGTCATAAACCGTTACGTTACCCAAAGCCTGCAATTGTTCCCAGCCAAGATCGCCCGGGTTTAAGGCATATCCATCCAATACGACAATGTTTTTCATCCGTTGTGTCTTATTTAATATCCTGTTTATAAATACTTTACAATATAATTGGTTTCCGGCTGTTTTTTTTGGCACGATTATACGCCTTCAAAAGGCAGGGAGCAGGCTTTCCGGCGATTGAAATTATAGTTAAATCACACGGCCATGGCATACCAGTATGGATAGAATTTATAATATTTGTAAATATACTGCTTGCCATCTGCCGAAGCCTACAACTGTTACACTAAAGAAACGTCCCGTGCGGTGCTACCGACACGGGACGTAATTTTTTATACCTATTGCTTTCGCTATTCTTCCATCATCGCCATCACCACCTTCACTACATCTTCCGTATTAGGTTTGGAGAAATAATCACCGTCTGACCCATAAGCCGGGCGATGCGCCTGTGCACTTAATGTACGCGGCGCCACATCCAGGAAGCGGTAACCGCCCTGTAATTCCATTACCTGCTGGTACATGTAGGCAGTACCGCCGCCAGGTACATCCTCATCTACAAACAGAATACGGTTGGTCTTCTTCAAAGATTCCACAATGCTGTGGTTGATATCAAAAGGCAGTAAGGTCTGCACATCTATCACCTCGCAGGAAATACCCAGTTCTTCGAGCGTATGCGCTGCTTCTTCTACAATACGCAGCGTAGAGCCGTAGGACACCAGGGTAATATCGGTACCTGCACGCACCACTTCCGGCACGCCCAGCGGTACGGTAAATGAGGTCAGGTTTTCCGGCAGATGTTCCTTTAACCGGTAACCATTCAGCGACTCTATCACCAGCGCGGGCTCATTGGCCTGCAACAGGGTGTTATACATGCCTGCTGCCTGCACCATGTTCCGCGGCACGCATACATGCATACCACGCAGGCTGTGAATGATCATACCCATGGGGGAACCGGAATGCCAGATGCCTTCCAGCCGGTGGCCGCGCGTACGCACGATCAGCGGACAGGCTTGCATACCCTTGGTACGGTATTGCAGGCTGGCTACGTCGTCGCTTAACGGCTGCAGGCCGTACAGCATATAATCCACATACTGGATCTCTGCAATAGGCTTCAGACCGCGCAGGGCCATGCCTATGGCCTGTCCCATAATGGTCAGCTCGCGTATGCCGGTATCGAATATGCGTTGTTTACCATGCTTTTGCTGTAAACCTGCAAAACCCTGGTTTACGTCCCCGATCTTACCTACATCCTCGCCAAAGGCAAATACCTTGGAATTCTCGGCAAACAGCTGGTCAAAATATTTGTTGAGTACTTCGTATCCATTTACGGTCGGTGTTTCTGCAGCATAAGTAGCGGCAACTACCGGCACATTATGTACAGAATTGGGGCCGGTGGCGTACAGGTAGGAATTATAGGTATCCTTTTCCTGTGCCAGCTGTTGATCATAATACTGCTGTAAAGCCTGCAATCCGGCGCTCTGTACAGCTTTATGCCTGAACAGGATGTTGGTGGCCGCCTTTAATATATCCCTGCGCAGCGGCTCACGGTTAGCCTGCAGCTCCTGTATATTATGGCTAACCAGGGTGGCATCTGCCACACCCTCATCCAAAAGGGCTTTGCCATGGGCAACCATGGTCTGCACCTGTTGTTTGATAGGGGTGATATATTTCTCCCAGGCATTTTTCCTTGATTCATGGGCCAGCGCTTTGGCACGGGCTTCTATCTCCTGCAAAGTGCCCTCGTCAGATAACGCATTTTCCAGTATCCACTCCCGCATCTTATGATTACAATCATAGTCTTTCTCCCAGGCCAGGCGGTCCTTGCTCTTGTAACGTTCATGTGATCCGCTGGTGGAGTGGCCCTGCGGCTGCGTGATCTCTTCTACATGGAACAGCGCGGGGATATGTGTCTCACGCACCTTGCGCAAACCATTCTCAAACACCTCGCACATACCGGCATAATCCCAGCCCTTCACATTATATATATCAAAACCGTTCGTGTCTTCCTGTTTACGGAAGCCTTCCATCACGGTACTGATGGAGCCTTTGGTGGTCTGGTATTTCCGCGGTACCGAAATGCCATAGCCATCATCCCATACAAATACCGCCAGCGGCACCTGTAATACGCCTGCGGCATTCATGGTTTCCCAGAAATGTCCTTCAGACGTTGAGGCGTCTCCGATAGTGGCAAAACATATTTCGTTCCCGTTTTGGGACAGGTGGGAGAATTCTTTCAGCACCTCTACCTCGCGGAACAGTTTAGAGGCAAAGGCCAGGCCCAGTGCGCGCGGCATTTGCGCGGCCGTGGGGGCCATATCTGCGGCGGTATTCTTGGTTTGGGTCAGGTCGCGCCAGTTGCCGTCGGCTGTTACATTGGGCGTGGCAAAATGCGCGTTCATCTGTCGTCCGGCGGAAAATGGCTCATTCGCCGGGTCCGGATCTGCATACAGTTGAGAAAAGAATTGCTCTATGGTAGCAATGCCACTGGCAAACGCAAAGGTCTGGTCGCGGTAGTAACCGGAACGGAAATCGCCTGGCAGGAAATACTTGGCCATTGCTACCTGTGCAACCTCCTTACCATCTCCGAAAATCCCGAATTTGGCTTTTCCCGTCAGTACTTCTTTACGGGCCAGCAAGCTAACTTCCCTGCTTTCGCAAGCCAACCGGTAGTCATTTAATACTTCCTTACGGAACTCTTCAAAAGATAACCGGCTGTCCATGTTCATAGTCAGTTCATTATTTTCTATCATGCCTGTTGGTTAAAGTGCAAAAGTAAGGTTAATTTGTACAGTTGAAAAATAGTTGCTAACCTACTGAAAATGCCGCTCTTAAATTAAAATGATTTTTTTAAGAAGATTTTAATAATTTGCTGAGAGTTGAACAATTTTTGGCCGTAATTTTGTTATTGATTTAAGCGAAATTCATTTTTTAACCAGAAACCGTTTAAAACCAAACTATACATGATGAAAAAGTTTATCTTATCCCTATTTGCGAGCATGCTGTTGACTACAGCTATTTTTGCCCAGGCTCAAAATGGTTCCGGAACGGGAAACCCAGTGGACGCTAAGGTGAAATTCACCAAGGAATCAATTGACTTTGGTAAAACCCAGCTCAACAAACCCGTAACTGTTGATTTTGAGTTTACTAACAACGCAAAAGAACCCATCCTGGTGGAAGCTGCCCGCGCTAGCTGCGGTTGCACTACCCCCAACTGGACTAAAGAGCCCATCTTACCTGGTAAAAAAGGTAAAGTGACCGCTACTTACAGTGCAAATGGCGTAGGTCAGCAGAGCAAAACAATCTGGGTAAAGTTCAAAGGCATCGACCAGGACAAAGAACTGCACCTGACTGGAACGGTAGAACAGTAGAAACTAATTACTGATGTTCCGGTAGGCGCATACGCATAGCGTTAAGCGTACCCGGGACATATATCCAACCAACAGAACCTTACAGTTTTAAAAGCTGTAAGGTTTTTTTATTGCCTGCCGCTTATCCCCCGGCCCCTCTCTCAGCATATCAACTCATTAGCCTACATTTGCATTCGCAAAACCATCCAAACAATGCCTGACATTAGCCAGAGAGGGCAACAGATGCCGCCCTCCCCTATCAGAAAATTAGTGCCGTATGCAGAAGCCGCCAAGAAAAAAGGCGTGAAGGTCTACCACCTGAATATTGGCCAACCGGACATAGAAACACCAAAACCTATTTTGGACGCGGTACGCCATTCAGAATTTAAAGTGCTGGAATACAGCCACAGTGCGGGCAACGAAAGTTACCGCCGTAAGCTGGTAACCTACTACGAACGGTTTGATATCCAGGTAAACCACCAGCAGATCATCGTTACCACAGGCGGTTCAGAAGCCATACTGTTCTCCTTTATGGCCTGCCTGGATGCGGGCGATGAAGTAATTGTACCGGAGCCCTTCTACGCCAATTACAACGGTTTTGCCGTAGAGGCGGGCGTTAGCATCCGTACTATCACCGCAGATATCGAAACCGGGTTCGCATTGCCCGCCATGCAGGCGTTTGAGCAGGCAATTACGCCCCGTACCAAAGCAATCCTGATCTGTAACCCTAATAACCCTACCGGCTACCTGTACAGCCAGGAAGAGCTGGAGGTGCTAAAGCAATTATGCCTGAAGTATAACCTTTACCTTTTCTCTGACGAGGCCTACCGGGAGTTCTGCTATACCGGCACACACTTCTCCGCCATGAACCTGGAGGGAATGGATAACCATGTAATAATAATGGATACCATTTCTAAGCGTTACAGCGCTTGTGGCGGCCGCATTGGCGCCCTGGTAACCAAAAACCAGCAGGTATTGGATGCTGTAATGAAATTTGCACAGGCCAGGTTAAGCCCTCCCTCCTTTGCCCAGATAGCTGGCGAAGCAGCTGTGGACCTGCCGGCAGATTATTTTGACGGTATCAAGGCTGAATACCTGGCCCGCCGCGATGTGCTGGTAGAAAAGCTGAATAATATACCGGGCGTATTCTGTCCTAATCCAGGCGGCGCTTTTTACGCAATGGCCCGCTTACCTATTGATGATGCAGACAAATTCTGCCAATGGCTGCTGGATTCTTTCTCCCATGAGCAACAAACTGTAATGATGGCGCCGGGTACCGGTTTTTATGCCACCGCCGGCCTGGGTAAACAGGAAGTTCGTATGGCTTACGTACTAAATAAAGAAGATATCGCTAAAGCCATGATATGCCTCGAAAAAGCGCTGGAGATCTACCCCGGTCGTACAGTTGCATCAGCCGCGCACGCTAAGGAAAGCAGCCGGTAATACGCTGCCAGCGCCGCCGTTCATAATATAATAACATGAGTTACAACACAAAATACCCGATCTTTGCACCTGTAAAATAACCGGTTACAAGGATCGGGTTTATATTACGAAAAGATACATATTTCCGCCTTTTTTATTTGGCCCTAAAGCAAGAGTGAACAGAAATATGTTAACCGCAACATAATTATTTGATTTACAGCAACAAAGAACTAGTTCCAGGATTTTGGGAGGTTAATTATTTTGCTTTACACATATATTAAAATTAATTCTATATATCTATTTTAGTGCATAAAGCCAAAAAAACTTGACTAAATACTTTTTTAAATCAATTTTCATCGTATCTTTGTTATCGAAATAGCGAGAGATCAGAGAAAAGGTGAAGCGATAAACAAAAGCTCCGGATGTTGGAAAAGCGAACACTCCGATTTGTTTAAGAAAAATTTAACTAATAGAATTTTTACAAACGTTTATTTGGTCCGACCTTTGCATCGTTATCGTGAAAGTGAGACTTCTAGTGGTTAGTGAAGAGAATTATCAGCGATGTGTAAAAAGTCGAAAATTAACTAAAACGTTTTAGCAAAATATCGTATTTTTGTATCAGTTTTTCATAACGTGGAATTTATAAAGGCAAACGGCTCTGTTCACAGAGCCGTATTTTTTTGTCCTAACCCCTCATTTTAGTCCATTTATCGGCCAGAAATGCCGCTTCATCACTTGTAATCACCTGTAATTAAATTTTTTTCTCATTTTTGTTCCTCATGAAACGGCGATGTGCCTGTCCCATTTTCTGTGGGACGTAAACCCATCTGCTTGTTTTCATAACGTGGAATTAAAACAACGGTCCCGAATCATCGGGACCGTTCTGGTTATAATAGTCTTATGTATATGTATAATTACATGTACTCTCCTATCATCTTGAAGAAATCGTCAAAGAGATAACGGGAGTCATATGGACCGGGTGTGGACTCCGGATGGTACTGCACAGAAAACGCCGGCTTGTTCTTCACACGGATCCCTTCTATAGAGCCATCATTCAGGTTCACATGCGTTACCTCTACATTTTCATTAGCGGCAATCGCTTTGGGATCTACCGCAAAACCATGGTTCTGGGTGGTGATCTCACAACGGCCCGTAGCCAGGTTCTTTACCGGGTGGTTTAACCCACGGTGACCATGGTGCATTTTATAGGTAGGAATGTCATTAGCCATAGCCAATAACTGGTGGCCAAGACAGATACCGAACAACGGCCTGTTTGCTGCTAGTACTTTTTTAACCGTATCTACCGCATAGGTCAGCGGCGCGGGGTCGCCAGGACCATTGGATATAAAATAAGCATGCGGTTTAAACTGTTCGCACTCCTCAAAAGTAGTGGCAGTCGGAAACACCTGCAGGTATGCGCCTTTCTCAGACAAACATTTCAACATATTCCGCTTTACGCCGTTATCCAGCACGGCTATACGGATATTAGCGGCGGGATCGCCAATGTTATAAGCTTCTTTTGTGGATACCTCTGCGCACAAGGCTAATCCTTCCATGGAAGGCACCTTGGCCAATTGCACCTTCAGCTGTTCCACATCCAGGATCTCAGAAGAAATGATGCAGTTCATTGCCCCTTTGCTGCGTATATGCGATACCAGCGCACGGGTGTCTACATCATGTATAGCCACCAGGTTATTATCCCCCAGGAATTTTTCCAGGGAAGCGTCCGCCATCTTACGGGAGTAGTTGTGCGCTATATTCTTACAGATCAGCGCACTGATCTTTACACTGCTACTCTCCACATCGTCCTGCTTGGTACCGTAGTTACCCACGTAGCAGTTATTCATGATGAGGACCTGACCCTTATAGGAAGGATCAGTAAATACTTCCTGGTACCCCGTCATACCGGTATTGAAGCAAAGCTCCCCGGCGGCAGTACCAATCTTACCAAAAGCTTTTCCATGATAAACCGTGCCGTCGTCTAACAACAATATGGCAGGTTGGCTGGGTTTTGTGTGAGGCATTGTTCTTTACTGACTCTTTTTAAAAAATCGTGCAAAATTAGCGAATAACAGCTAATAATTAAAGATTAAATAATTAAGGATGCAGATTCCCGGCATTTTAACCAATATTCCTGCATCCTTAATAAATATTTACTATTTCTTACTAACTATTCTTCAATTATTTCACCTTCACAGAGTTAAATACCCGTTTGGCGATCTCCTGGCCATTGGTATCATCTGCCCGGTAGCGGATACTCACCAGCCAGCGGTTTTGGCCCCGCACCATTACCAGGTTATAAAAAGAGAGCCGCACGGCATTTTTAAATAAATAGGTGCCTTCCTGCATCACCCCTTGTATGTTTGTTTGAGGTAAAGGGTGGGATTCTATTTGCATATCGGATACGCCGGGCTCGGTTTGCATGGTCCTGGTCGTCATGGTAGCAGCATCGTCCAGGTTATTGGAGGCCGTTTCCCGGTAGCTGAACATATCCACGGTTATTTGCATACCGGCGTCATCACGGTTGCGGTAGCTTTTGGCATATTCCACCATATTGGCCAGGTCCGGGTTCAGGGCCTTATCATTCACGCCCATATGTACCGGTGTGCTTATTTCTATGGCCTGCCGGCCGATAGTAACGGTCTCCCAGGAGGTATACAGCCAGGATTTGGCCACTTTCGGGTATACCCACCCCAATACCGCCTGTTTGCCAAAATAGGTGCCTGCTACCGCCACCAATGCGCATACGAGCACAATGGCCAGCATAATGCCCCGGCGCCCTGCAGGCCACAGGTATTGCTGCATCCAGTTGGGTTTGGCAGGCGTTTCGTCTTCTATGTAAATGGATACTTCCTGTTGGTAAGTATGGAAATCCCCTTCCGGGTACTTCTGTTTCCAATCCGCAAATGTGTAGGGCAGTTTCTTACCACATTGTTCGCAAAAGGTAAGGAATTCGGATCTTAAGACATTATAATGTCCGCAGGGCTGACATTGCAGGTAATTCATAGGACAGGGTATTAGGAATTCAGGGCGCTATATTACAAAAAACTACAATCTAATTCAAGCCTGCCAGCCGTATGTGCATAAAAAAAGAGCAAGGTATACACCTTGCCCTTTCTATGATTTCAAGCAATTGATTACTACTCAGCTGCTTTCTCTTCTTTCTTGTCAGCTGCCGGAGCTTCTTCAGCGCCTTCTGCTTTTTTCTTACTACCACCAGCACGACGGGTCCTCTTAGCGGGAGCCTTTTCTGTGGTTTTGCCATAGATCTCGTTAAAGTCAACCAGTTCGATCAGCGCAGTTTCAGCGTTATCGCCCACACGTTTACCCAGCTTAATGATACGGGTGTAACCGCCGGGACGGGTAGCGATCTTTTCGCTGATCACGCCAAACAATTCCTTGATGGCTTCTTTATCCTGCAGGTATCCGAAGATGATCCTGCGGTTGTGAGTGCTGTCGGCTTTAGCCCTGGTCAGCAGCGGCTCTACGTATACACGCAGGGATTTTGCTTTAGCAAGGGTGGTAGTGATACGCTTGTGGGCGATCAGTTCGCAAGCCAGATTGGACATGAGGCTTTTGCGGTGAGCAGCAGTTCTGCTCAGCTTGTTCAATTTTACTCCGTGACGCATGACGTTTTGTTTTTGATTCCCCTATACCGTGTCAGGAATTACAGGGTACTTGTTATAAAATGAATAATGGATGACCCGTAATGGATCATCCGTTATTACTGATTATTCTTCTTCCAGTTTCAGTTTGGACAGGTCCATACCAAAATGCAGGCCCCTTTCGTTCAGCACTTGCTCAATCTCGCTCAGGGATTTCTGACCAAAGTTCCTGAATTTCATCAGTTCTTCCTGCTCATACTGTACCAGCTCGCTCAGGGAGTTGATCTTAGCAGCTTTTAAGCAGTTGAACGCACGTACGCTCAGGTCCAGGTCTTCCAGCGGCGTTTTCAGGATCTTACGCAGCTGCAGGGTCTGTTCGTCCACTACATCTTCTTTCTCAGTATCCTTAGTATCAAAGCTGATGTTTTCATCAGTTATGATCATCAGGTGCTGGATCAGGATGCGGGAGGCCTGTTTTACAGCTTCTTCCGGGTGGATGGTACCATCGGTAGCCAGTTCCATGATCAACTTCTCATAGTCGGTCTTTTGTTCCACACGGGTATTTTCGATGCTGTACTTTACATTTTTGATGGGGGTAAAGATAGAGTCGATGGCTATATAGCCAAAAACGGCATCCTTAGGCTTGTTTTCTTCTGCCGGCACATAACCACGGCCTTTGCCGATAGTTAACTCAATATCCAGTTTGGCGGAAGGATCCAGCGTACAGATCAGCAGCTCGGGATTCATGATCTGGAAAGCGCTGGTGGCTTTTTCGATCATATCAGCCCGGAACTCGGTCTTACCTTTGATGGAGATCTGGATCTTTTCGTTATTCACTTCATTTTCCACGATCTTCTTAAAACGTACCTGCTTCAGGTTGAGGATGATCTCGGTAACGTCTTCGGTAACACCTTTGAGGGTGGCAAACTCGTGGTCTGCACCTTCTATCTTTATTCCCACAATGGCATAGCCCTCTAACGATGACAACAGCACGCGACGCAGCGCATTACCGATGGTCACACCGTAACCTGGTTCTAACGGCCGGAATTCGAATTGAGCTTCAAAGTCGGTTGACTTCTGCAAAACGATCTTATCAGGCTTTTGAAAATTAAGAATTGCCATTGAGATATGAAGTTTAGTTGTTATTATTTAGAGTACAATTCCACTATCAGTTGTTCCTTGATATTCTCAGGAACGCTCTCTCTTTCCGGATAGGCGATGAAAGTACCTCTGTTTTCCTTTTCGTTCCAATCCAGCCAGCTGAATTTGGGGTTCTTACCACGGATAACGCTGGTTAAAGCGGTATTGCCGGCAGTTTTGGGTTTCAGACCGATGCTGTCACCGGGCTTCAGCTGATAGGAAGGGATATTTACTACTTCGCCGTTAACAGTGATGTGTTTGTGGGACACCAGCTGACGGGCAGCCGGGCGGGAAGGAGCGATACCCAGACGGAATACGGTGTTGTCAAGACGTGCTTCCAGCAGTTTGATCAATACTTCACCGGTTACACCTTTACGGCGGTTAGCCTCTTCGAACAGGTTAGCAAACTGGCGCTCGAGTACACCATAAGTGTATTTTGCTTTTTGCTTTTCACGCAGCTGCAGTGCGTATTCACCCAGCTGTTTACGTTTGCGGGTTGCGCCATGCTGACCGGGAGGGTTGCTGTTCTTACCTAAATACTTGCCATTACCTAAAATGGGTTCGCCAAAAATCCTGGAGATCTTGGTCTTTGGTCCTGTGTACCTTGCCATGTTGTTATTTGTTAGATTTTTTAGTTACGATGTATGATCTTCAAAAAATCTTAAACCTGATCATACACCCAATGTCATTAAAAGTATACATTCCAAACTCCAAATTCCAGATACCGTAACCGGAATCTGGAACCTGGAATTTGGATATTATAAATACCTACACTCTTCTTTTCTTGGGAGGACGGCAACCGTTGTGCGGTAAGGGAGTTACGTCCTTAATCATGCTCACTTCGATGCCAGAGTTGGCGATCGCGCGGATAGCGCTTTCGCGGCCGGCGCCCGGGCCTTTTACAAATACGTCTGCTCTTTTCAGACCGGCATCAAAGGCAGTTTTAGCAGCATCAGAAGCGGCCAGCTGGGCAGCATACGGGGTGTTCTTCTTAGAACCCTTGAAGCCCATCTTACCTGCAGAAGACCAGGAGATAACCTGACCATGCTTATTGGTAATGCTTACGATGATGTTGTTAAAACTGGCGGAGATATGTACGTCTCCGTAGTTATCTACTTTAACTACCCTCTTTTTATTAGCAGCAGTTTTTGTATTGGTTGCTTTTGCCATAATAATTTAAAATTCCAGATTCCAATATCCAGGTTCCACTTGCCAGGTATATCACCTTAGGAAAACGGAACTTGTTTGTTGTGATGTCAAGATTATTTCTTAGGAGCTTTTTTCTTACCGGCCACCGTTTTACGCTTACCTTTACGGGTACGGCTATTGGTACGGGTACGCTGGCCTCTAACCGGTAACCCCTTCCTGTGACGTAAGCCGCGGTAGCAGGCTATATCCAGCAAACGCTTGATATTCATCTGCACTTCGGAACGCAGTTGACCTTCTACCTTTATCTCAGCATTGATTATGTTACGGATGGCAGTCTGCTCATCATCATTCCAATCCTTTACCTTCTTGTTGAAATCGATACCTGATTGGGTCAGGATGTATTGGGCAGTAGAACGGCCTACACCAAAGATATAGGTGAGACCAATTTCTCCTCTTTTATTTTTAGGAAGATCTATACCGGCTATACGTGCCATATTACTATTTTAAATTTACTTTGTTTAGATTAGAATACGATTATCCCTGACGTTGCTTAAAACGGGGATTCTTCTTGTTGATCACCAACAATTTACCCTTTCTACGCACTATCTTGCAATCTGCACTTCTCTTCTTTATGGAAGCTCTTACCTTCATAAGTTAAAAGTTATAAGTCTGATTTATTTGTATCTGAAAAAGATCCTGCTTTTTTGCCTCACTCCCCTACTCTCCTGTCTTCCCTTCTGCTGCGTTTCCGTTATTTGTAACGGAAGATGATCCTTCCCCTTGACAGATCGTACGGGCTCATTTCCACTCCAACCTTATCACCCGGCAAAATTCGTATATAGTGCATTCTCATTTTTCCAGAAATGGTAGCCAAAATCTCGTGCCCATTCTCCAATTTAACACGGAACATAGCGTTTGACAAGGCTTCCAGTATAATTCCATCCTGTTTAATGAGTGCCTGTTTTGCCATAAAAATTTTTAGGACTGCAAAGATAGCATAAATCTTTTGAAATCGAAAAATTTCCCGAAATTATCTGATTTTCTACTATTCTCCGCAACCAGCTGGTTATTTTTTTATTTATTAATAATTGGTATTCAATGCTGTATTAGCTTTCTCCGCGGCCTCTATTCCTGCAAAGCTGGAGAGGATATCTGCCTGCCCCTTCTGTACAGCTACTGTATGCTCGTAGTGTACGGAGGGTTGCTCATCCCGGGTAGCTACTGTCCAGCCATCATCCATGTAAGCAACATCCTTGGATCCCAGGTTAACCATCGGCTCAATTGCGATCACCAGGCCTTCCTTCATCATAGGGCCGCTGCCGCGTTTACCGTAGTTAGGTACCTGCGGGTCTTCATGCAGGTGTTTGCCCAGGCCATGGCCTACCAGCTCCCTCACGATACCGTACCCACGCTCTTTCTCTGCATATTCCTGTATGGCAAAAGCTATATCGCCTATGCGGTTGCCCACAACGGCCTTTTCTATGCCTTTATACAGCGCCGCCTTGGTGGCGCCCATCAGCTTCAGCACCTCTTCTTTTACGTCGCCCAGGGCAAACGTATAGGCGCTATCGCCATGATATCCGTTAAGGAATACCCCTACATCCACAGATACAATATCGCCGTCCTTGAGCACATAGGCATTGGGAATGCCATGCACCACCTCGTCATTCACAGAGATACAGCTGCTCTTCGGATACCCGCGGTAATCCTTAAAGGAGGGTATAGCGCCATTATCGCGGATAAACCTGTCTACCAGGTCATCTACCTCCAGGGTGGTCATACCGGGCTTTAAAACCTTTGCTACCGCTTCCAGGGTGGCGCTCACCAACAATGCGCTCTTGCGCATCAGCTCTATTTCCTCTTTATTCTTGTAATGGATCATATCCTACTCCAATGGTCACAATGTCACAAGGTCAAAAGGCCCCTGTTCCGGGCAAACCTTCTGACCTTGTGCCTTTATATTCAAAAATATAATTACCTACACATTAGCCGGAGCCGTTCTTCCCTTGATACGGCCGGAGCTCATCAGGCCATCATAGTGGCGCATCAGCAGCTGGCTTTCTATCTGCTGCAGGGTATCCAGTATTACGCCCACCATGATCAGGAGGGAGGTGCCGCCAAAGAAGGAGGCAAAATTACTGTTGATACGCAGTGCAGCTGCTACACCGGGCAAAATACCTACCATCGCCAGGAAGAAGGCGCCGGGCAGGGTTATACGGTCCATTACGGCGCCGATATAATCTGCGGTAGCTTTACCAGGTTTAACACCGGGGATGAACCCGTTGTTACGCTTCATCTCTTCCGCCATTTGATTGGGGTTAAAGATCAAAGCGGTATAGAAATAGGTGAATACTATTACCAGTATCGCGTATATCAGGTTATAATAACCATTGGTATGGTCGCTGAATATGCGGATAAAACCGGAAGCGCTTTCAGAAGAGGTGGCAAAACCTATTGCTGTAGCCGGGATAAACATGATAGCCTGGGCAAAGATGATAGGCATTACACCGGCTGCGTTCACCTTCAGGGGGATGAACTGGCGCACACCACCATATTGTTTATTACCTACTATCCGTTTAGCATAGTTCACCGGCACCTTTCGGGTACCTTGCACCAGCAAGATCAATCCGATAGTGATGAGGATGAACACCGCCAGCTCTATCAGGAATACCAGCAGACCGCCGCCGCCTTCTGTTGTTTTGGAGGTGAACTCCTGTAACAGGGCCTGGGGCAAACGGGCCAAGATACCCACCATGATGATCAGGGATGTACCGTTACCGATACCTTTATCTGTGATCTTTTCACCCAGCCACATTACAAACAGGGTACCTGCAGTAAGTACGATGGTGGTGGACAGCCAGAAAAGGAATCCGCCGTATTGCGGGATAATAGCGCCGGCAGACTGGTTCTTCAGGTACGCAACATATGCGCTGGCCTGGAAGCCGGTTACTACCACGGTTAACAGACGGGTATACTGGTTGATCTTTTTACGGCCGCTTTCGCCTTCCTTCTGCAGTTTCTGGAAATGAGGCACTGCAATGGTCAGCAACTGGATGGCGATAGATGCAGAGATATAGGGCATGATCCCTAATGCAAAAATGGATGCACGCGAGAAGGAACCACCTGCAAACATATTGAACAGCCCTAAGATACCCTGGTTGGATTTCTCCGAAAACTGGTGCAGGGCGTTGGCGTCGATACCGGGTAATACGATATAAGAACCTACGCGGTAAACGAGGGTAAGGAGCAACGTGGTAAGAATGCGGTTACGCAGGTCTTCTATACTCCAGATGTTCTTTATTGTTTCAATAAACTTCTTCACAGGAAGATAAAGGTTTAGTAGCGCTATTAAATTCGAAAAGACGCACTACTCCGTAGGCGTCTCCCCTGTCGTAAAGTCTTATATCAGTTCTACAGACCCACCAGCTTTTTCGATCAGCTGTTTGGCTTTTTCGCTGATAGCGTTCACCTTTACGGTTACTTTAGCTTTCAGTTCTCCCTGTCCTAACAGTTTAACTTTGGCGGTTTTGTTAACCAGGCCGTTGGCATATAGATTATCGAGAGAGAAATCCTGCAGATCATATTTTTCAACCAGATGGTCTAACTGGCCTACATTAAATACAGTGTATTCTGTTGGAGAAAGGCTTTTGAAACCACGTTTAGGTAAACGACGCTGGATAGGCATCTGACCACCTTCGTGACCTTTCTTCTGAGAGTAACCGTTACGGGACTGATGACCTTTGTTACCTTTTGTAGAAGTGCCACCTTTACCGGACGCTTCGCCACGACCCAGACGCTTCTCTTTATGTACAGAACCTTTAGCAGGTTGCAGTGTATGCAGATTCATAAAATCAATTTTTTTTACTTACGCGGAAATTACCCGCTCGCCTTAAATATAATTGTTATTTGTATAATACCAACGCAAAAGTACGATAATTTAGTGAAGGCTGAACACAGTGGTTAGCCCTTCACTTCCTCTACTTTTACCAGGTGGTTCACCTTACGTACCATCCCTTGTATCTGGGGGGTAGCTTCTACCTCAACGGTAGCGTGCATTTTCGTAAGGCCCAGCGCCTTTAAGGTCAGTTTCTGCCTTTCAGGACGGTCTATGCCACTTTTTACCTGAGTGATCTTGATCTTTGCCATAATAAGTTAGAATGAATGTCTACTTTACAAATTACTGGTTCAGGTTACCCTGCGGCAGCCGGAACCGGTTCATTGGATTAAGCAGGGTTTATCCGTTAAATACCTTCTTCAGGGACACGCTTCTGCTCTTGGCTACCTGTACCGGCTCGCGGAGCAGGCCCAGGGCTTTGAAAGTGGCTTTTACCACGTTGTGAGGATTGGCAGAACCCAGAGATTTAGCCAACACGTCCGTAATTCCGGCGCTTTCCAGCACAGCGCGCATAGAGCCTCCGGCGATTACACCGGTACCATGGGCAGCGGGTTTGATAAGCACCTTGGCAGCGCCTTCTTTGGCAAACTGGTCATGCGGGATGGTGCCTTTCATTACGGGTATCTTGATGAGATTCTTCTTGGCATCGTCAATACCTTTTGTGATAGCTTCCTGCACTTCCTTGGCTTTACCCAAACCATGGCCAACAACACCGTGTTCGTTACCTACTACTACCAGCGCGGAGAAACTAAATGTACGTCCGCCTTTTGTGGTTTTGGTAACACGGTTAATGGCCACCACCTTTTCCTTCAACTCCAGGTCACCGGCCTTTACTTTATTGAATGAATTCTTTGCCATTTTATTAATTGCGAATTACGATTTCAGATTTACGATTAAAATTAGAACTGCATGCCGCCTTCCCTTGCGCCATCTGCTACACTCTTTACACGGCCATGGTACAGATAACCACCACGGTCAAATACGCAGGTTGTTACACCTAATGCCTTTGCCTTGGCAGCCAGGGCTGCGCCTACCAGCTTGGACTTCTCGGATTTGGTACCCTTCTGCGCCAGGATGTCCTTATCGCGGGAAGAAGCAGCTGCCAGGGTGGTACCGTTCGTATCATCGATCAATTGTACGTAAATATCGCTGTTGCTGCGAAATACAGACAACCTGGGCTTTTGAGTCGTACCAGCCACCTTTTTACGGATGCGGTAACGGATATTCTGTCTCTTGATTGCTTTCGTGTTCATTTCTTTCAATTTTTAGCACCCGATACTGCCGGGCTTTAAAGTTTGTGGCGGGCTATCAGCCGGCAGTTGTTAACACTGCCGGCTAACGGAGCCAACTAATTATTTACCTGCAGACTTACCTGCTTTCTTACGTACCACTTCATTGCTGTAGCGAACACCTTTACCCTTGTACGGCTCAGGCTTACGCAGGCTGCGGAGTTTGGCGGATACCTGGCCCAGCAGCTGGTTGTCGATACCTTCCAGCATGATCTTAGGGTTCTGACCTTTTTCAGTTAAGGTGCTCACCTTCAGTTCAGTAGGTACTTCGAAGATAATATTGTGAGAGTAACCCAGTGACAGGTCCAGTAACTGACCCTGGTGAGTGGCTTTATAACCCACACCTACCAGCTCCAGCTGCTGTTTGAAACCTTCGGTTACACCTTTTACCATGTTAGCAATCAATGCACGGTAAAGACCATGCAGCGCACGGTGGCGGATCTGATCTGTAGGACGGGAAACGGTTAAAACACCGTCTTTCACCTCTACGGTGATATCCCTGTCTATGCTTCTTTTCAGTTCGCCTTTAGGGCCCTTTACTGTGATCTCATTAACCGGGGAAACGCTTACCGTTACACCGCTGGCTAATTTTATGGGAGCTTTCCCTATACGTGACATGTTGTTGAATTTTATGTCGTTATCAATGCTGGTGTGCTGTGTTCAGCTCCGTATAGAAAGCTTAATTGTCAGCCACACCCCTCCAAAATCGGATATCAGCTATACCGTTCCGGATGGGAACTGTATAGCTGACAAATATATTAGTAAACGTAGCAAACTACTTCGCCACCTACGTTCTGCGCTTTAGCTTCTTTATCAGTCATTACCCCTTTAGAGGTAGAGATGATAGCCACGCCCAGACCGTTCTTAACACGGCGGAAATCCGCAGGTTTGGAGTACTGGCGTAAACCAGGACGGCTGATACGTTGTATTTCTTTAATAGCGGGTTCTTTCGTCTGAGGATCGTACTTCAGCGCTATCTTGATAACGCCCTGTTTGGTGTCCTCTTCGAATTTGTACTTCAGGATATAACCCTTGTCGTACAGAATTTCAGTGATACGCTTCTTTAATTTGGAAGCCGGAATTTCCACGATCCTGTGGTTGGCCATTTGAGCATTCCGGACTCTAGTCAGGAAGTCTGCTATTGGATCAGTAACCATTGTTTGTAAAAGTTAAAATGTTTACAATGCGATATCCAATCAGTAATAGAAAGGAAAATCAAAAATCTGTGGATGACGGAGTAAATCGCTCCGGAGCCCATCCACATTAAAAATCTTACCAGCTAGCTTTTCTAACGCCGGGTATTTTACCAGCCAGTGCCAGGTCACGGAACATGTTACGGCAGACGCCGAAGTGACGCATGTAACCTTTAGGACGGCCGCTGAGCTGACACCTGTTCTTCAGGCGAACGGGAGAAGCGTTCCTTGGCAGTTGGTCCAGTGCTGCATAATCGCCTTCCGCTTTCAGGGCGGCGCGTTTTTCTGCAAACTTGGCTACCATTTTCTCTCTCTTCCTTTGCCTGGCTTTTACGGATTCTTTTGCCATAAGTTATTATATATAGATAAATTACCTGATTAGTCCTTTTTCATGTTCTTGAACGGCATACCCAGCTCTTTCAGCAGCTCGTAAGCTTCTTCGTTGGTAGTTGCCGTTGTTACGAAGGTGATATCCATACCGGCCATTTTGGTCACTTTATCGATATCAATTTCGGGGAAGATGATCTGCTCAGTGATGCCCAGGGTATAGTTACCACGGCCATCAAATGCCTTTTCGTTAATGCCTTTGAAGTCACGAACGCGGGGCAGGGATACTGCAACCAGACGATCCAGGAAATCATACATATTGGTGCTGCGCAGGGTTACGCGGGCGCCGATAGGCATGTTCTTCCTCAGTTTGAAGTTGGATATATCTTTCTTAGACATGGTAGCGATGGCTTTCTGACCAGCGATACGGGTCATTTCGTCCACTGCGATGTCTACCAGTTTCTTGTCGCTAACAGCGCCGTTGATGCCCTGGTTCAGGCATATCTTTACCAGGCGGGGTACCTGCATTACGCTTTTGTAGTTGAATTTCTTCATCAGCGCTGCTACCACTTCTTCGCGGTACTTTTTCTGTAACCTGGGAATGTATGTAGTGTTTGCCATTATTTAATTACCTCCCCTGATTTTTTAGCTATACGAACTAATTTGCCGTTTTCTCTCTGCCTGTTCACTTTGGTAGGTTTACCAGCCTTCGCGTCCCACAACATTACGTTGGAGATAGAGATAGGAGCCTCCTGCTTTACGATACCACCTTTGGTGTTCTGAGCAGTAGGTTTGGTGTGCTTGGTAATGATATTAACGCCTTCCACAACTACGCGGGCATCGCTCACCAGCACCTCCAGCACCTTACGGGGCTTGGTCCGGTCCTTATCGTCGCCGGTAATCACCGCTACCAGGTCGCCCTTTTTAATGTTGAACTTAGGCTTGAATCTAGTTTTCATTTTTGTTTATTTATAAACGCCAAGCGGAACATTTATTCCGCTTGATAAAAAATTGACACGTTTTTGTAAACGGGCTGCAAAGATAAGTAAAAAAGTAAAACATTTAATTTTTACTTTTTTACTTCCAACATCTTGTCTTACAGCACCTCGGGGGCCAGAGAGATAATCTTCATGTACCCCTTATCGCGCAGCTCACGGGCAACCGGACCGAAAATACGGGTACCGCGGGGCTCGTCGGAGTTGTTCAGCAATACAACGGCATTATCGTCAAAACGGATATAAGATCCGTCTTTACGGCGCAGCTTGTTCTTGGTCCTTACAATTACGGCTTTGGTTACCATACCTTTCTTCACGCCACCTGCAGGGATAGCGTCCTTAACGGTCACTACGATCTTATCGCCCACTTTCGCATAGTCCTGGCCGGAATTGCCCAATACCCTTATACACAGCACTTCTTTAGCGCCGCTGTTATCAGCCACATTCAGCCTTGATTCTTGTTGTATCATCGTACTAAGTTTTGCTAGTTGTTTAATCAGCGGCTACATCCGGGAACGCCGGTATGCAGCTTGAAACAATAATGAATTATTTTACCTTTTCGATAACTTCTACCAGGCGCCAGCACTTGTTTTTGCTCAAGGGGCGGGATTCCATGATCCTAACGGTGTCGCCAATGCTGCACTCATTCTTTTCGTCATGAGCCATGAACTTGGTAGTTTTCTTCACGAACTTACCATAGATCGGGTGCTTCACTTTACGCTCCACGCTTACGGTGATGGTTTTATCCATTTTATTGCTGGATACCACACCGGTCCTGGTTTTCCTTAAATTTCTAATTTCGGTCATTGTTGAAAGTATTTTTCCCTTCAAACCCTTCCACTGGAGGGGATTAATAAATATTATATGATCTCACGGGTAACCGGTGACTTTACAGCCGCGGCGCCCGCTTGGATTTAAAAGCCCAGCTCTCTTTTATGGAGTTCAGTCTTCATCCGTGCGATCTCGCGCCTCAAAGAGCGGATGCCCATTGGGTTTTCGATCGGCGTGATGGCATGACTAAACGTAATCTTCTTCAAGCGCAATTGCTCCTCAGCGATCCTGTCTTTCAGATCCTGCTCGCTCAGGCTTTTCAGATCCAGCTTTACTTTTGCTGCCATTGCTTAAAATTTTATTTTACTGTTTACTTGTAATTGATAGCTCTCCACCTGTCACTTACGCTACGTAATCGTGGCGTGTTACGAACTTCACTTTAATAGGCAGTTTCTGTGCAGCCAGTTCCATGGCCTCTTTCGCTACCTGTAAGGGAACGCCGTCTGCTTCGAACAGGATACGGCCCGGTTTTACCACAGCCGCCCAGTGATCAGGAGCACCTTTACCTTTACCCATCCTCACTTCCAACGGTTTAGCAGTGATAGGTTTGTCAGGGAATATACGGATCCACACGTTACCTTCACGTTTCATATGCCTGGTCAGGGCCTGACGGGCAGCTTCGATCTGCCTGTCGGTGATCCATTTCGGCTCTAATGCTTTAAGTCCGAACGTACCAAAGGAAAGGGCAGCACCGCGCTTAGCGTTACCTTTGATGCGGCCTTTATGCATTTTCCTGTGTTTCGTTCTCTTGGGCTGTAACATTGTTATATGTTATTAATTGTTAATCGATAATTGTTTATTGCTTATCTGCGACCACCCCTGTCGCCGCCGCCTCTACGGTCACCACCGCCACCGCGGTTGTCCCTTCTTTCGCCGCCGCCACGGTGCTCACCGCGGTCGCCGCCTCTGCGGTCACCACGATCGCCACCCGGGCGTCCTTCACCTTCTTTACCTGTCAGCACGTTCGGGTTAAGATCGCGTTGGCCTAATACTTCACCTTTACAGATCCACACCTTGATGCCGATCTTACCGTATACGGTCATGGCAAACAGAGATGCATAATCGATATCCATACGGAAGGTATGCAGCGGCGTACGGCCTTGCTTCATTTCTTCTGAACGGGCAATTTCAGCACCGCCCAAACGACCGCTCAGCTTCACCTTGATACCTTCTGCACCCATCCTTAAAGCGGTAGCAATAGCCATCTTGGTAGCACGCTTATAGTTGATACGGCTTTCGATCTGTTTGGCGATTGTTTCAGCAACGATATTGGCATCCACTTCCGGACGGCGGATCTCCAGAATGTTGATCTGTACATCCTCCTTACCAGTCAGTTTCTTCAGTTCTTCCTTGATGCGGTCAACCTCGCCACCACCTTTACCTATTATGATGCCAGGCTTAGAGGTATGGATGGTGATGATCAGCTTACCCAGTGTTCTTTCGATCACTACGCGTGAAATACCCCCTTTGTTGATACGGGCATTCAGGTAAGTTCTGATCTTGTTATCTTCGATCAGTTTGGTAGCGTAATCTTTTTTGCTACCATACCAATTAGAGTCCCATCCTCTGATGATACCTAACCTGTTACCAATAGGATTTGTTTTCTGACCCATGTTCCTGGTTTATTTATCTAATTAGTTGAATAGTTTTTATTTCTTTTCTGCTGCTACTGGACGGCTATCCACAACGATCGTAACGTGATTACTTCTTTTGCGAACGCGATAACCTCTACCCTGGGGAGCCGGGCGCATTCTTTTCAGGATACGGCCACCGTCCACAAAAATAGTTTTCACAATCAGTTCAGCATCTTCTGCACGGGTGCCTTCATTCTTCACTTTCCAGTTGGCGATGGCAGATACCAGCAGTTTTTCCAATGGTACGCTGGGATGCTTAGGATGGAATTTCAAAATATTCAAAGCCTTTTCTACATCCAGACCGCGGATCAGATCTGCAAGCAACCGCATTTTGCGGGTAGATGTAGGATTATTGTTCAGCTTAGCTACTGCTTCCATTGTTTAAAATTTGATATTAGTCGTCTAAGACGTTGCCGTCCTAAACTATATTAGTTACATTTTCTTGTTAGCGTGTCCTTTGAAGTTACGGGTTGGCGCAAACTCACCCAGCTTATGGCCTACCATAAACTCTGTTACATACACAGGGATGAATTTGTTACCATTGTGTACCGCAAATGTATGGCCCACAAAGTCAGGAGTGATGGTAGAACGGCGGCTCCATGTTTTGATCACAGCGCGCTTAGTGCCTTCATTCATCTTCTCTACTTTCGTTTCTAATTTGTGGTCAACGTAAGGACCTTTTTTTATGGAACGACCCATGTCTATTTATTTTTCCAATTCACTTTACAGGTTCCGCCGGGGATGTTCCTCAGCGGAACCTATTTAGTGAGATGATGTTTATAATTTCTTGCCGTTTTTCCTGGTAATGATCAGCTTATCAGAGCTCTTATGCGGCTTCCTGGTTTTCAGGCCTTTCGCATATTTACCTGTCCTTGACCTGGGGTGACCGCCGGAGGCTTTACCTTCACCACCACCCATCGGGTGATCCACAGGGTTCATGGCTACACCGCGGTTGCGGGGGCGGATGCCTCTCCAGCGGTTGGCGCCTGCCTTACCGATGGACTGCAGCGCATGGTCTGAGTTGGAAACGGTACCTACGGTAGCAGAGCAGGTGATCAGCACCTTGCGCAGCTCGCCGGAAGGCATTTTCAGTACTGCATATTTCTCTTCCTTGTTGGACAGCTGTGCATATGTACCGGCACTGCGGGCGATAGCGCCACCTCTACCAGGCTGCAGTTCGATATTATGTACCACGGTACCTAAAGGCATATTCTTTAATACCAGCGCGTTACCTACTTCAGGAGCCGCAGTAGGACCGCTTAATACGGTGCCGCCTACCTGCAGGCCCTGGGGAGCCAGGATATAACGTTTCTCACCATCAGCATAGCTGAGCAATGCGATGAATGCGCTACGGTTAGGATCGTATTCGATAGTTTTAACTGTAGCGGGGATATCGTGTTTATCGCGTTTGAAATCTATGATACGGTAGTGCTGTTTGTGGCCGCCACCAATGTACCTCATAGACCTTCTACCCTGTACGTTCCTGCCGCCTGATTTTTTCACAGGCTCCAGGAGACTTTTTTCCGGTGTATCCGAAGTAAGCTCCGCATAAGCGTTGCCTATTTTCCAACGGGTACCGGCTGTCATCGGTTTGTACTTCTTCAGTGCCATTGTCTAGTTTCTTTGTTGCTAGTTATTATTTATAATATGATCTGTATATACAACCATTGTCCCGGGTGTTATGCCGGGATCAGGGCACTATATGTTAGCATACAGATCTATAGTTTCTCCATCTGCCAGGGTAACGATCGCCTTTTTGAAAGAAGGCTTCTTACCTGCGATAAAACCGGCTTTGGTAAAGCGGAACTTGCTTTTGCCCGGCATTACGGCTGTGTTTACACCGGCTACGGCTACGCCGTAAAAATCTTCCACTGCTTTCTTGATCTCCAGTTTGTTGGCTTTTTTGTCAACAATGAAGTAGTAGCGGTTGAATTTATCAGTGGCCTTATTCACCTTTTCAGTTACCACCGGTCTGATTAAAACGTCTGAAAGTTTCATCTTATATAGCTTTTAGCTGTTAGCTGTTAGCTTTAGCTTGTTATTCAAAAATTATGCTTCAGCCGGTTCTTCGGTGAAGATCTTTACTGCGCTCTCTGTGAACACCAGGTAGTTGCTGTTAACGATATCATAGGTATTGATATCAGCCAGTACTACGCCATCCACGCTGGGGATGTTCCTTAAAGACAGGTATACATTGTCGTTATATTCCGGCATTACCACCAGGGTCTTGCGGCCTTCTACGTTAATGTTCAGGTTCTTTAAGATGTTCACAACCTGTTTGGTCTTAGGCGCTTCCAGGTTCACATCTTCCAGGATGATGATCTGGTTTTCTTTAGCTTTTACAGACAGGGCAGAGATCTTAGCCAGATCTTTCACTTTCCTGTTCAGCTTAAAGTCGTAGCCATGAGGTTTAGGACCAAAGATAGTACCACCGCCTTTGTACAAGGGGTTACGGATGTTACCTTTACGGGAACCGCCGGTACCTTTCTGTTTGTGCAGCTTACGGGAAGCACCCTTTACTTCTGCACGGGTCTTTACCTTGTGAGTACCCTGACGCTGAGCGGCCAGGTATTGTTTTACAGCCAGGTAGATTACGTGATTGTTAGGCTCTACACCAAAGATCTCTTCAGGAAGCTCAACAGTTCTTCCGGTTTTCTTACCTTCTATATTTAAAATATCGAGTTGCATATTACTTCTGGATTAAAACGATTGAACCAATGTGGCCGGGAACGGAACCACTTACCAGGATATAATTCTTATCAGGGAATATCTTCAGTATTTTCAGACCTTTCACTTTCACTCTTTCGTTACCAGTCTGGCCTGCCATACGCATGCCCTTGAAAACGCGGGAAGGATAAGAAGAACCGCCTACAGAACCGGGAGCTCTGCTTCTATCGTGCTGGCCGTGTGTAGCTTCACCCACACCGCTAAAGCCGTGGCGTTTAACTACGCCCTGGAAGCCTTTACCTTTGGAGGTGCCTACGATGTCAACCTTTTCGCCTTCTGCGAAAATCTCGCAGGTGATAGATTCACCCAGGGCTTTTGCTACATCAGGGTTACGGAATTCTTTTACGAAACGTTTGGGAGAGGTGTTTGCTTTCGCGAAGTGATTTGTTGCTGCTTTGGTAGCGTGCTTTTCTTTTTTGTCGCTAAATGCTACCTGAATTGCGGTGTACCCGTCAGTCTCCTGGGACTTTACCTGGGTAACCACGTTGGGTCCAGCTTCGATGATGGTACAAGCTGTTTGCTTACCATTCGGCTCGAAGATGCTGGTCATACCAATCTTTTTACCAATAATACCTTTCATTGCTATATAGTTTTACCCAGCGCCTGGGGGTGTTCGTGCTTTCCCCAGGATGGGCGGTTTAAATACATTTATTGGGCGGCCACCCGGAAGGCGTGACCTATATGTTTGTTACAGATATGTTGTATGTAATAACCTGCTGATCACCAGCATACTGCTGAATAACCGCATCATACAACCGAACTTTTCAAATTAAACCGGACCGGGCCTTTCGCCTGCCAGTTTAGTGTTTTAACAGTTTTGGCGGATCTTTCGATTCGCCTTGTCCTGTTTAGTGTCTTTTCAGCGGGCCGGCAGCTCTCTCGATTCGCCTTCACCATCTGCCTTAACAGTTTCGCCGGTCCGTCCTGCCAAACACCGCTGACTTATCCAGTCAGCAGCTCAGGCGATCCTTTTCGTCGATCCTGCCGTTCAGTGGCCGGTAAATCGCTTCACCGCCCCTGCCGCGTTCTTTACTACGCCTTGATCTCTACTTCAACACCGGAAGGCAGATCCAACTTGCTCAGGGCATCAACAGTCCTGGAAGAGGATGTGTAAATATCCAGCAAACGCTTGTGCGTACACAGCTGGAATTGCTCTCTAGCCTTCTTGTTAACGTGCGGAGAACGCAGTACCGTAAAGATTTTCTTTTCAGTAGGCAACGGTATAGGACCAGTTACCACGGCACCCGTGTTACGCACGGTTTTAACGATCTTCTCAGCAGATTTGTCTACCAGGTTATGATCGTAGGACTTCAGCTTGATTCTAATTCTCTGAGACATATGTAATGAACTACTTCTGTTTTACCCTTACAATTTGGGAGGGCAAAGGTAATCCGTTTTTTATCAAATGACAAATTATTTTGGGAAAAAATACAATAAAAATAGGGCCTCATCCCTTTTACCGGCATGGCCGGAACAGGATAAGGCCCTCTGAAATGCCCTTAAAGCCTAAAAATGGCCAGGCAGGATCAAACGGGCAAACCGCCCAGTAAAGATTTGATCAGATCAAGAATTAATTTAATGAGTGCACTGAGAAGATCCATAATTTCCGGTTTTTCGCATGGTTTACGCCTACTCTGGTTAACTGGTTTTCGGCAATCCCCAGGGCGCTGATCAGTTTTGCCGGCGTAAAATTATCAATTATATTAAATATATAATTTGTTCAGTTTGTTCAGTTTGAATGGGAATGGGTGGGATTTGTTCAGGCAATTTGATAGCCGGCGCCATTGGGCTCACAATTACAAAACACCGCCAGACAGTCCTGATAGATAAGCGCTCCTTGTACAAGCATCGTCAGCACACCATCGCTCCCACTAAAATAGGGCTGATCAAAAGGCCTCCCCTCCTTTACAGAAGTGTAATCAGGTCAGCGTTCCTGTCATTGCCTTCCTGTACCTTTTAATCAGCCCCGGTTGCGGGAAAAATGCTTGCCGGCATTTCCGCAATAGCTTACAGCGCGCCTAACAATCCGGTTAATAGATCAATCAGCCCCTGCAGCAATTCAATGAGAAAATTGCCCATACGCATGGTTTACCGTTGTGACGCCTACTCTTTACCTGGTTTTCGGCATCCCCAGATGCTGATTCAGATAATCATCACACCACCAAAATAACAGATATTTATACGCTAAACCTGTTCATTCTATTCACTCTCAGCCAGTTCTACCGGTCTATTCATTAGTACTATTACCAGTAACTGCCGCGCCTGTTATAAAACAGCCGAAAGCCCCTGCCAGCCGCAATTACGGCAAGCAGGGGCCTTCCTGACATAATAACCTGATAACTACTGACCAGCTTTTAGCCGTTAGCAGTTAGCGCAATCCTTGCTTAAAAACCAGCCGCTAACGGCTAAAAGCTAATTTTATCCCGCCCGCAGCCGCAAAGACGCAGCCCGGCCGCTATACAGCTATGTAATAACCTGGTACTTATTTACTTCTTTCTTCCTTCAGGATCTGTTTAGCCCTGGCAGTAGGCAGGTAGATCTGGAAACCAACACCCAGGTTCAAGCGGTTAGAGGTAGTAGCGCTGCCAAAACCCACCGTCAGCTCATATTTCAACAAAGCTTCCAATGACACGTTTGGCGTAATAAAGAAAGCCACGCCGGGGCCAACACCCAAGTCCAGGCCATTGTTACTGGCGCCGGAAGCAGAGTTATTACTGCCGCCAAAACCGGCATTTGCCTCTACGAAAAAGCGGCTGCGTTTGGAAAACTCCAGCTGTCTTACACGACGGTCTTCTACAAAGTACCGGCCCAATGCTCCTATCCCATACGAAGTTTGCGTACCGGCGCCTTTAGCGGTCGTCAGGCCTAGTCTGCCATAACCGCCTATTGCCAATCCATCCCGGATAAAATATGCTACTTTAGGCGTGAGGTCCATTTGAAAAGTGGTACCACCGCCGCCGCCCAGGAAGTTGAGGTTGAAATTCGAAATATCGCCGCCTACCATGATGTTACCCTGCTGGGTTTGGGCTACAGCAACGGAACTAAACAATAGGGCCGCCAGGGCCAGGGTTAATTGATAGAATCTGTTCATGTCCTGAATTTTTAGTTAAGAAATACTTGCCATCAAAAAAATATACTCGAATGCGGTATGGAACCGGCACAAATAGTACGCCAACACCAATAAAGAAAAAACTCAACAGGCAGGGATAAGGGGATCACTTCAGCACTACGCCTTACAAACCAGGGTTATCCACACGACGGCGCAAATCTACTGAAAATGAACAACATAGGACGAACAGTGTAGAATTTTTTTATCTTCCGCCTATAACTTAGGCGCCGTAGTTTACGTTATATAACAGACGATAGGCTCAACTTGTTTGGAGCCCGCCACAGGTTGCCACGGCCATTATCTTAAGCCCCACCTCATCAGCACAAACCGGCAGCCAGCGGCGCGGCGGATACATTCCACCAGAAAGATCAAAACCATTATCAGCATGAAAACACCCTTAATTCTGATCTTATGCCTGCTGGGTGCAGGCATCGTTAGCATTACCTGCTCAAAAGATTCCCGGCCACCGGAAGACGAAGAGGAAGATTGGCCGGCAGATAGCGTACGCACGGTAGCGGCACAGCTTAATTTCCCCTGGGAGATCCTCTGGGGACCGGATGATCATATCTGGATGACAGAACGGGACGGGCGTGTAAGCCGCATTGAGCCCCGGACCGGGGAACTAATACCCCTGCTTACCATCCCCGATGTTACCAGCAACGGAGAAGGCGGCCTGCTGGGCATGACCCTGCACCCGGATTTTCCGCAGCAGCCCTATGTATACCTGGTATACAATTATGAAAACGGAGGCGCCTACCGCGAAAAAGTAGTGCGGTATTCCTACGCCAACAATACATTGGCCAGTCCGCAGATCCTGCTGGACAATATCAATGCCTCCGGCATCCATAACGGCTCCCGCCTGCTGATCACGCCAGACAATAAGTTGCTGATCACCACCGGCGACGCCAGTAACTCCCAGCACGCCCAGAATACCGCCGTCCCAAATGGCAAAGTGCTGCGCATTAACCTGGATGGCAGCATTCCCGGCGATAATCCGCTCCCCAACAACCCGCTATGGAGTTATGGCCACCGCAACCAGCAAGGGTTGGTGCTGGCAAACGGCAAATTATATGCGGCAGAACATGGGCCTAATATTGAAGATGAGGTAAATATCATAGAACGGCAGCGCAATTATGGCTGGCCGGCGGTGAACGGCCCCTGTGACGAGGCGGGAGAGACGGCTTTCTGTACGCAGCAGAACGTACGCTCCCCTATCTGGTCATCCGGCAGCAGCACCGTGGCCACCTCCGGTATGGACTATTATAACCACGACCGTATATCCCAGTGGGGCAACTCGCTGCTGGTAGCCACCCTCAAGGCACAGCGGCTGTACCAGCTGCAGCTCTCGCAGGATGGACAGTCCGTTACCAATGCCCGCACCTGGTTCTCCAATGCTTTTGGCCGCCTGCGGGATGTATGCGTGTCTCCTGCCGGACGGGTGTATCTCTGCACCAGCAATGGCGGTAATAATGATAAAGTGATAGAGATCAGCAGCCTGGATTAGGGAATTCCAACTCCGGCACAAAATAAACCTGGCGCCGGCATTATCTGTGCCAGGCCCCAAAACACGAAACCCCGGCGTATCACTACACCGGGGTTTCTTTATGCTTAGAAAGCTAATTATCAGTCAGCGCTCACTTTACCCTTAACCTTAGCCATTACTTCAGCAGCAATGTTGTTAGGCGCAGGAGAGTAGTGAGAGAACTCCATGATGGAAGTAGCACGACCAGAAGACAGGGAGCGCAGCTGGGTTACATAACCAAACATTTCGCTCAGCGGCACTTTGGCTTTGATAACCTGAGCGCCTGCCCTTGATTCCATACCTTCCAGCATACCACGACGACGGTTCAAGTCACCGGTAACATCACCCATATACTGGTCAGGAGTGGTTACTTCTACTTTCATGATAGGCTCCAGCAGTACTGGTTTACATTTGCGGCCAGCCTCGCGGAAAGCGGTTTTGGCGCAAAGCTCAAATGACATGGCGTCGGAGTCCACCGCGTGGAAGGAACCATCAAACAAACGAACTTTCAGGTTATCCAGCGGGTAGTTAGCGAGTACGCCATTACCCAGGGACTGTTCAAAACCTTTCTGTACCGCAGGGATGAACTCCTTCGGAATGGAACCACCAAAGATATCATTCACGAACTGGAAGCTCTTACCATCGTTCTCTTTCAGCCATTCTGCATCAGCAGGGCCTATTTCGATCTGGATGTCCGCGAATTTACCACGACCACCAGTTTGTTTCTTGTACACTTCGCGGTGCTCTACCGTAGCAGTGAATGCTTCTTTATAAGCAACCTGGGGCGCACCCTGGTTTACTTCTACCTTGAACTCGCGTTTCATACGGTCCACGATGATCTCCAGGTGCAACTCACCCATACCGCTCAGGATGGTCTGGCCGGTATCTTCATCCGTTTTTGCCTTCAGGGTAGGATCTTCTTCTACCAGTTTGGCAATGGCCATACCCATCTTATCTACGTCTGCCTGAGTTTTAGGCTCGATAGCGATGTGGATCACCGGCTCAGGGAAGGTCATAGACTCCAGTACGATCGGTTTATCCTCGTTACACAGGGTATCGCCTGTTTTGATATCTTTAAAACCAACAGCAGCGCCGATATCGCCAGCTTCGATGAAGTCGATCGGGTTCTGCTTGTTAGCGTGCATCTGCATGATACGGCTGATACGTTCGTTCTTGCCGGTACGGGTGTTCAGTACGTAAGAACCTGCGTCCAGACGGCCGGAGTACGCCCGGAAGAATGCCAGACGGCCTACGAACGGATCGGTTGCGATCTTGAACGCCAGGGCTGCGAAAGGCTCTTTTGCATCTGGTTTACGCTCAATTTCTTCGCCGGTGTCCGGGTTGGTACCTTTTACCGCTTCGATATCCATCGGAGAAGGCAGGTAACGGCAAACGGCATCCAGCATTTTCTGTACGCCTTTGTTCTTGAAGGAAGAACCGCACAGCATGGGGATGATAGCGATATCGATAGTAGCTTTACGGATAGCTTCGTGGATCTCTTCCTCAGAGATAGAGTTCGGATCTTCGAAGAATTTCTCCATCAGCTTGTCATCATATTCTGCAACGGATTCTACCAGTTTAGCTCTCCACTCGTCAGCCTCATCTTTCATATCAGCCGGGATCTCGATCTCCTGGTAAGTAGCGCCTTTACCTTCTTCGTCCCAGATAATGCCTTTCATGGTGATCAGGTCAACCACGCCTTTGAAGCTATCTTCAGCGCCGATAGGCAGCATCAGGGGTACCGGGTTAGCGCCCAGCATTTCCTTCACCTGTTTTACCACGTTCAGGAAGTCAGCACCGGAGCGATCCATTTTATTTACGAAACCGATACGGGGTACGCGGTAACGGTTAGCCTGGCGCCATACGGTCTCAGACTGGGGCTCAACGCCGGATACGGCGCAGAACAGGGCTACCAGCCCGTCCAGTACACGCAGGGAGCGCTCTACTTCCACCGTAAAGTCCACGTGACCCGGGGTGTCGATGATGTTGAATTTATATTGCTTAGTGTCAGGCTGAGCTTTACCTTGCAGCGTAGGGAAGTTCCAGAAACAGGTAGTAGCCGCAGATGTAATGGTAATACCTCTTTCCTGCTCCTGTGCCATCCAGTCCATGGTGGCAGCACCTTCGTGTACCTCACCTATTTTGTGGGTCTTACCTGTATAATACAGGATACGCTCTGTGGTAGTGGTTTTACCCGCATCAATGTGCGCCGCAATACCAAAGTTCCTTTGAAATCTTAAGTCTGCCATAGTATTAAAATGACTGTATAATAAATGCTAATTTGGGGGGCAAAGGTAATCCTTTTTTAATAATAAATAAAACCATGGCGTATTGTCAAAATGTTATTTCCGCATTATCCCCTCTGGAACCCCTACATACATTATAAATAAAAATATAAATAAAGAAGTATAAACCATTTATTGCACGCTTTCTGCCGGATACGCTGTTAAACAGGCCAGACAGTAACTGCCTGTTGGCTATCAATGGCTTTTGAGTAATTTTTGCATGATGTTCCCCGAAGTCGTGTGAAGTTAATAACGTAATCCCAGAGAAAGGCAATCACCCCTAAAGCATGGTATAACATGATTGAGCAGTATTGTTATTGTTTACCTATAAACCATTTTCCTATGGAGCCATTATTACTCTCCCCCGGTTAATGTGATCCCTTTCCCTGTTGCGGGCTATAAGCCCCTTGTACTGCCTATGCCATTGACCTTCCCGGTCTCTGGTGGCAATGCTATTGTTTATCCGGTTTGACACCATCTACTTAAACCAATATGCACATGAAGTTTATTTACTACTTGTTACTCCCCGCGTTACTGACAGGGTTGTGCCAGCAAAAGGCGCAGGCCCAGCTGGTGCTGCAGCGGCAGGTGACCGCCAGTATCGGCGGTAGCGGCCTGGCCGGCAACATCCTGATCCAGTACACGGTAGGCGAGCCCGTCATCACCACTTTTAGTGCCGGTACTACCCTGCTGGCCCAGGGCTTCCATCAACCGGAGCTGCCCCCGCTGGATCCCGGCGCCGATCCCATAAAGAACTACATCCTGTTCCCCAACCCGGCAGCTACCACCGTAAAGGTGCAGTTTGAGCTGCTGACCGCCTCCGGCGTGCTTTTCCGGTTGATCAACAGCGCCGGTCAGCAAATGTACCAGCAGTTCCAGCAATACGGCCCCGGCCAGGTGATCATCGCCGTCCCCGTAAACCGCTTTGCCGCGGGGGTGTATACCGTTATGCTGAACATCAACGGAAAAGTATTCTTTGAAAAACTGATCATCCAATAAACCACGCAACATGCAGAACCGTTTTACCCTACTCTCCGCCTGCCTGCTGCTGGCCTCCCTTCCACTGGCAGCGCAGAAAAACCAGGAAAAGCCGGTCAATGCAGGCGCCGCTTTCCTGCTGGTGAACCCGGATGCCCGCAGCGGCGCCCTGGGCGACGCTATTACCGGCCTGGAGCCTAACTCAAACGACCTGTTTGGCAACGCCGCCAAGATCGTATTTGCCGGCGACTGGGGCGTAAGCGCCTCCTACTCCCCCTGGATGTATACCGTAAACGATCATAAGACCCATATGGGGTATATGTCCGCCTTCAAAAATTTCAGCGAGAACGAAGGCGCCGGTATTTCCATGAAGTATTTCGATCATGGCGATATTACCTTCCGGGACGAGAACGGCATGATGCTGCAGCAGTACCACGCCATCGAATACGCCATAGACGCCGCTTATGCCCGTAAGCTGAGCCGCCGGCTGTCATTGGCAGTATCCCTGCGCTATATCCGCAGCCAGCTGGGACAGGGCACTTATAATGGCCTGCAGCAAAAACCCGCTAACGCCGTAGCCGGCGATATAAGCCTGTACTTCCAGGACAAAGTGAACAACCTGGATTTTGGCAACCGCTATTGCTGGGGCATCAGCTTCACCAACATCGGCTCCCGCCTCCAGTATACGGACGATAATACCCGCCGCACCTTTCTGCCCATGAACCTGCGCATAGGCGGCGGCTACTCCTTTGTAAATACGGAAGACCACCAATTTACCGTAGTAGCAGACATCTGTAAGCTGCTGGTACCCACCCCTCCTATTTACCAACTGGATGCCAATGGGCAGCCCACGAATGTGATCCTAAAGGGCAAAGATCCTGACCGGGGCGTGGCCTCAGCCATCTTCAGTTCTTTTGCGGATGCGCCGGGCGGCTTCCAGGAAGAGCTGCGGGAGTTTACCCTGGCCGGCGGACTGGAATACACCTACCAGCACCAGTTCTTTGCCCGTGCCGGTTATTTCTACGAACATCCCAATAAAGGCTTCCGCCAGCATTTCAGCGCAGGCGTGGGGGTACGCGTCAATTCACTGGAACTGGACGCCGCCTACCGCATGCCCACCACCGGCGTATTGCAGCGCAGCAGCCTGCAGCTTTCGCTCGTATACACCCATTCAAAATAAAATCATCCTACAAAGCATAAAACCACTACAGATGAAATCATTGTGTTTACTCCTTTTTATGTTGACGGCAGCCATTACGGCCGCCAGCGCCCAGCAGCGCAGCAGGGACGTGTTATTCCCTTCCTTTCAGCAGGACATATCCGCCATGAAAAAACCAGCGCCCGCCCCTGATCCGCGGGCTACTGCCACCAGCACCAAAAACCTGATCTTCACCAATTACCGGCCGGCGCCGGCGGTCAATAACACCCGCCGTATGAGCCTGCGGCAAGCCCCGGCAGGCGGGCAAAAGCTGCCTTCCGGTCTCTCCTCCGCCGAGGCAACAAGCGCATTGCCGCCTGTTAAGAACGTAAAGCCCCAGATCTCTCAACAACACTAAAAAGTACATTCATGCAGAAAATATATGCTTTTACCCTTACCCTATTGCTGCTGACGGCCGCCGCCAGCCTGCACGCACAAAGCGGGCTGAATGGCATTAATTACCAGGCCGTTGCCCGTAACACCAATGGTACCATGCTGGCAAACCAGGCCGTAAATGTGCGGATCAGCATTCTCGGAGGCGCCGCCAATGGCCCCGTACAGTACCAGGAAACCCATAGCGTTACCACCAACCAGCTGGGCCTCTTTACCCTGCAGATAGGCAATGGCACAGCAACTACCGGCACATTTGCCGCGGTGCCCTGGGCAAACGCCAACCAATACCTGAAAGTGGAAACCGCCATTGGCAACAATAACTATGAAACACTGGGCACTACCCCGTTAAAAAGCGTACCCTTTGCCCTGTATGCCGCCAACAGCACCCCTGGTCCCCAGGGGCCCACAGGCCCTACCGGACCTGCCGGCGCCAAAGGTGATGCAGGCCCCGCCGGACCAGCTGGACCGATAGGACCAGCAGGACCCGCTGGCAGTAAAGGAGATGCAGGACCAGCAGGACCCGCTGGTGTTGCCGGCCCTAAAGGCGATCAAGGCGACACCGGCCCCACCGGCCTCTCAGGTTTGCCCGGTATACCCGGCCCGGCCGGACCATCAGGACCTGCAGGGCCTGCCGGCCCCAAAGGCGATATAGGCGCTAACGGCCCGGCCGGACCTATAGGACCGGTGGGAGCTGCAGGACCAGCCGGACCTAGCGGGCCCGCAGGCCCCCAGGGACCCGCCGGACCAGCGGGCAGCATTAACAGCGCTCCCGCAGGCGGTGACCTTAGCGGCACCTATCCAGACCCCGTAGTGGCTAAGATACAGACCCACCCTGTAGCCAATGTGGCCCCCGTAGCCGGACAAGTACTAAAATTTGACGGCGCCAACTGGACGCCGGGCGCAGATAACACCGGTGGCGGTGGTGGCGGTTTCACCCTGCCTTATACCGCGGCAGAAAATAATGCAGCCACCCTGTTTTCCATCACCAACAACGGTGACGGCACTTCCCTGGAAGGCGTTAACAATACCACCACCTCCAACATCGCCGCTATCAGGGGTATCGTCAGTTCTACCTCCCCCGGTGGTTTCTCCGCCGCGGTACGCGGTATCAACAATGGCGCCGGCGGTTTAGGCGTAGGCGTATATGGCTCCCAGAACGGCAGCGGCTGGGGGGTGTACGGCACTACCCCCAATGGCCTGGGCGTATATGGTAACTCCACCGCTAACGGTTACGGCGTGTATGCCAACAGTAATACAGGCACTGGCCTAAACGCCACTTCCAATAACGGGATCCCGGCTAATATATCCATCTTCAACAACGCCAATAACAATAATGCGCTCGTTGTTAACACTGTAGGCAATGGTACCGTGGTAAACGTAAGCACCACCGGTAATGGCGCGGGCGTGCGTAGCAGCACCAGCGCGGGCTTTGGCGTACAGGGCATTACCAGCGCACAAACCTCTGCCGGTGTGGTAGGCGACAATAACGGCGGGGGCGAAGCCGTGGTAGGCCGCACCACCAGCGATATTGCCGGCGCTGTGGTAGGCCGTAATGACGGTGGCGGATATGGCGTACGTGGTTTTGTGGCCACCAACACCACCGGCACCGCCATTGGCGTGTTGGGCCAGATAGGCTTAAATAACAGTACCGGCCGCGCCGGGCGTTTTGAGAACTTCAACAACACCAATACGATGGGTAACACCCTGGAAGTGGAGACCAACGGTAACGGCAATATCCCGGATAATACCCAGGGCAATGCCGCCTCTTTCCTGGTAAATAACAACAACAGCGTAGCTGCTGCCGTGCGCGGAGAAGTAAAGACCATCTTCGGCAACTTTGGCGCAGCCGGTATCTTTGGTATATCTTCCGGCACCGGCGGATTTGCAGGCCTGTTCCATGCCTCCAACCCCAGCGGCAACGGCCCCTCCCTGGTATCCATCAACGATGGTAACGGCAATGCCATCACCGCCAACGCCAGTAAAGACGGTAACGCCGTAGAAGCCAATATTGACGGCGCAGGTAACGCCCTGTATGCCTGGGTGCCCAGCTTTGCCACCGGCAGGGCGGGCCGCTTCAATATCTTTAATGAATCCAATACCAGCGATGTGATCACCGTGACCACCATAGGCAATGGCATTGCGGGTAACTTTAAGGTAGATAAGGTAACTGGCACCTCCGCCGCCGTAAGGGGCGAAGTGAACTCCCAGTTCGCCAACTTTGGCACTGCCGGTATTTATGGTATCTCCTCTGGCACTGGCGGCTTTGCAGGCCTGTTCCATGCCTCTAACCCCGCAGGTAACGGCCCTGCCCTGATTGCCATTGCAGATGGTAATGGTAATGGTATTACCGCCAACGCCTCCAACACCGGAGATGGCGTAGAAGCCACAGCAGACGGTACCGGCAGCGCCGTTTTTGGCTGGATCCCCAACTTCGGCAATGGCAGGGCCGGCCGGTTCGTGAACTACAATACCGGCAATACCAACCCGGTATTGACCGTAGAAACACACAGCAATGGCAGTATTGCCGTTTTCCGCAGCGGCAACCCCGGCTCCGTGAACGTAGCCCGTATCAATGCCGCTGGCCGTGGCTTCTTTAATGGCGGCACCCAAAGCAGCGGCGCAGACGTAGCGGAGGCCTTTGATGTAACCGGCAGCGCCACGGCCTACGAGCCCGGCGATGTGCTGGTGATCTCCCTCACCGCAGACCGCACCGTAGAGAAATCCGCCGGGGCCTACTCTACCCTGGTGGCCGGCGTATACGCTACCAGACCCGGTGTGCTGTTAACCGAAGAGCATATAGATACCGATCTTTCTGATAAAGTGCCTATGGGCGTAGTAGGGGTAATACCCACTAAAGTATGCGGCGAGAATGGCCCCATCCACCGTGGCGACCTGCTGGTCACCTCCAGCCTGGCCGGTCATGCCATGAAGGCGGATATAGATAAGGTAAAACCCGGCCAGGTGATCGGCAAGGCCCTGGAAGCGTTTGATGGCCAGGGGCAGGGGAAGATAAGGGTGCTGGTGAATGTGAAGTGATGAAGATGGAATAAATTAAAAAGCCCGGGGCGTGTAGCTCCGGGCTTTTTTGTATTAAGTAGTTTACTTATTTCTTCTCCGCCTCACCCTACCCACCACCCCAAACAAAAAGCTGATCGCGGCATATACCTGCAACGATCAGCTTTTGTTTTATATCTTGTAGCTTGCGCTTACTATACTCTGAAGTGGGAGAAAGCTTTGTTAGCTTCTGCCATACGGTGCGTATCTTCTTTCTTCTTGAAAGCGGCGCCTTCACCCTTAGCGGCTGCTACGATCTCGTTAGCCAGTTTCTCTGCCATGCTCTTACCGTTCCTTTCACTTGCATAACGCACCAGCCATTTGATGCTCAGGGATACTTTACGGTCAGGACGAACCTCCGTAGGGATCTGGAAGGTAGCACCACCAATACGACGGCTTCTTACTTCTACAGCAGGCGTAACGTTGTTCAGCGCCTTTCTCCAAACCTCGTAACCGTTATCGCCGGTTATCTGGCTCACCTTATCTACCGCATCGTAGAATATTTTATAGGCAATGCTCTTCTTTCCTTGCTCCATCACGTTATTCACGAAACGGGTCACCAGCTTATCATTAAACCGGGGATCCGGAGCCAATGGTAATTTTTTAGCAGCTTGCTTTCTCATTTATCTGAAAAGTTTCACTTAAGTTTTAATATTATTTCTTAGCCTTTTCCTTTTTGGTACCATACTTGGAACGGCTCTGCTTTCTGTCCTTCACACCGGCAGTATCCAGGGAACCGCGCACGATGTGATAACGTACACCCGGCAGATCCTTTACCCTACCACCACGGATCAGTACGATAGAGTGCTCCTGCAGGTTATGCCCTTCACCAGGGATATATGCGATCACCTCTATTTTATTGGTCAGCTTCACCTTCGCTACCTTACGCAGGGCGGAGTTAGGCTTTTTAGGCGTAGTCGTGTACACACGGGTACAAACACCACGGCGCTGGGGGCAGCTATCTAATGCCCTGGACTTGGATTTAGCCCGGATAATTTCTCTTCCTTTTCTTACTAATTGTTGTATAGTAGGCATTCTTTACCTAGTTTTTTTGCTGTCGGTTTACAATGACATCCCAAATTCCAAAACAGGATTTTGGGAGGGCAAAGGTAACGCGAACTAAATTAAATTCCAAATTACTTGCTTCAAAATCCCAAAACAATTTAAAAATGGGTGTTTTTTACTGCTGGCCTGGCTCAGAGCAGGGCGGCAGCGATATGCTCCCACTCCTCTTCCAGGGTGTTGAATGGCATGCTTTTGCCAGCCCGGGCATACCAGTAGGCCGCATTGGACCGGTCGCCTTCCTTACGGTGCAGGTAGGCATGGATCCAGGAGCCGGCGCTGTTCTCTATATCCTGCGCAATGTTATGGGCCTGTTCCCAATCGCCTTTGCCGTCCCACCAAAGGGCCTGTAACGGCGCGGTAAGCTCCTGCGGCGGCGCAGTGCTTTCCAGGGAGGCGATAAAGGCGGATAAAGTCATTGGCATAAATTTTCTGGTTTCCTGAAAGCGCGGCTGGTCTACTAAACGATGCCAGATCCTTGAAAACAAGCGATTGGTTATTGAAACGCAATGCTGGGTTTCCTGAGCGCCTGGTTTGCTGAAAACAGCATCGGTTCCCTAAAACAAGCCTGATTTCCTGAAAACGGAGGGCAAATTTACAGAATCAGGTGATATTTGAGGTGGAAAGTTTAAAAATCACCTGAAAAGAGCGCGTTGTCTGCGAAAGTCATATGGAAAGCTGAGCCCTCCCCTGCAATCATTGTTGTTGGCCTATTATCTTTTAGTTCGATAATCAACTGATTATCATTCAACTGTCTGATCGTTACAGTTTTGGCTTTACAGTATCAGGGATTGATACAGTTTGAACTTTACAGCTCCAGGTATAACAGGACCACTAAATATGGATGAGCCATACAACAAACACCGTTTCCTCATCTGGAAAAACCTTATCATATGGAGTGATCAAACTGCGAGTCCGGGCGAACATCCATAAAACAACAAAGCCTCCCCTCCCGGAAAGGCTTCCTAAAGTCTACCCATAAAAAAACAGGCCGTTACATAAGGAACAGCCTGTTTAACATAACACAACTAAAACTAATGAAAAACTTTTATCGGTCAATTTTGTAATTCCAGCTATGCGGATCTGCCGCTTTACCGGTACGGATAGCATCCAGACGGCGGATCACTTCAGCGCCCACCTCATAACGGCTGGTATCCAGCTGAATCAGATGCTCCTTGTAATCCAGCTGGTCTACATAGGCCACGCTGGAAGCGGTACCGGTGCCAAACACCTCCCGCAGGGTGCCTGATTTCCAGGCGGCTACCAGTTCATCAATAGAAACCGGTCTTTCTTCTACTTCCAGGCCTATCTCTTCCAGCAAGGTCATCACACTGGCCCTTGTAACACCGGCAAGAATAGTGCCCTGTGTAAGATCCGGCGTTAGTGCCTTATTGCCGATGATGGCAAAAACGTTCATCGTACCGCATTCCTGCAGGTATTTATGTTCCATGCCGTCTACCCACAGGATCTGGTCATACCCCTGTTTGCGGGCCTGCATGGTGGGGTACATAGCGCCGCCATAGTTGCCGGCTGCCTTGGCATACCCTACGCCGCCAGGAAATGCACGGATGTATTTATCCTGTACCAGCAGCTTAATGGGTTTATTAAAATAGGCTCCGGAAGGAGAGTTAATAATTACAAACTTGTAAGTATCAGAGGGGCGTACGCCAATAAACTCATCCGCCGCTATCATAAACGGACGCAGGTACAGCGAACAGCCTTCGCCAGTAGGCACCCAGTCACGGTCAATGTCTATGAGCATAGACATACCGCCAATGAAGAGCCATTCCGGAATGGCCGGCATACCCATCCTCTCTGCGGACCGGTTAAAACGCTCATAGTTGTCATAAGGACGGAAGATCATCGGATGGCCTTCCTGGTCCTTATAGGCCTTGATACCTTCAAAAATTGCCTGTCCATAATGCCAGGCGGCATTGGACGGGCTTACAGACAGATGTTGAAAGGGCAGTACCTCAGCGCTGTGCCATTCTTTTCCATCAAAATCCGCCACCAGCATATGGTCAGCATATTTTTTACCAAATACCAGGTTATTAAAATCCACTTCCGCAATGCGGCTTTTTGTGGTTTTGGTAACCTTGATCTGTTTTGCTGCTGTCTCCATTATTGCTGCATTTACGCCTGTATAATCTACTGCCATCATGGTTAATCGGTTTTATCTCGATATTTTTACACAAATAAACTGATTTTTCCCCAGCGGGGGATGATCATATGGTTATTAAAATAAATATCTATGTCTTTTGATCAATTGCAACTGGACCCATACTTTTTGGCTAAAATATACACCCAGCCTGTCATTCCCGGGAAAAGCACCCCGGTTGCAGTCGCGCAAAAGCCATTGCCTAAAGTCAAATATTTAGGAGAAAATCAAAAAAACATTGCGCTCTTCATACAAAATGAAAGCGAGGCGTACTTAAACGATGAATTGTTTAACCTGCTCACGAATATATTAAACGCATGTAAACTGGGTATGCAGGATGTTGCCCTGGTGAATATTGCTACCATGCCGCCCTCGCCCTTAACCGCCTGGCAGCAGGCGGTTCCCATGAAACAATGTGTACTGTTCGGCATCGCATCTGCCCGGGTAGGATTGGAACCTTTGCCCAACTATCAGCTGCACAACGCGGACGGCATACAGGTAATGTTCTCTGATCCCCTGCAGGATATTGCCGCCGACAAACAGCTCAAAGGCAAACTCTGGAACGGCCTTAAACAGCTGTTCCTGTAGATCTTAACAGCCAACAAACCTTCAACACAAATCATACAATAAGGATGAAACTGGTATTTGCTACCAATAATGAAAATAAGGTAAAGGAGATCCGTTCCCTTTTGGGCGATGTTTTTGAGATCATCACCCTGCAGGACGCCGGTATTGATATCGACATCCCGGAACCGCACGACACCCTGGAGGCCAACGCACGGGAAAAATCAGCGACCATTTATAAAATGACCGGTCAAAACTCTTTTGGAGAAGATACCGGCCTGGAAGTAGCCGCCCTCCATGGCGCCCCGGGCGTATTATCTGCCCGCTATGCCGGCGAACAGAAATCCCCGGAGGATAATATCACAAAGCTCTTACAGGAGCTGCAGGATAAAACAGACCGCAGCGCGCAATTCCGGACTGTCATCTCCCTGATCATCGATGGACAGGAGCACCAGTTCGAGGGCATTTCCCGCGGACAGATCCTCACGGAGCGTAAAGGCGGCAAAGGATTTGGCTACGATCCGCTGTTTGTGCCGGAAGGCGCTACCCGCAGCTTTGCGGAAATGGACCTGGCAGAAAAGAACCAGTATAGCCACCGCGCCAGGGCTTTTGCCAAACTGATCGCATTCCTGCAAAACAATAAATAACAGCGGAGGATGATCCCTCCTTATGATGTAACCAAGCAACCTAATGGCACGCGTAAAACTAGACTTACCCGCACAGTTCGGATTTAAAACACGGATACCCATCCGCATCACAGACCTTAATTATGGCAAACATGTAGGCAATGACGCCATCCTGTCCATCATACACGAGAGCCGTGTGCAATACCTGGCCCACCATGGCTTTGTAGAGCTGAGCGAAGACGGCCTGGGCCTGATCATGGCAGACGTGGCCATTATTTATAAGGGAGAAAGCTTCCACGGCGATGTGCTGGAAGTGGAAGTAGCCGCGGCAGAACATACCGCCTCCGGCTTTGATCTGTATTACCGCATTACCGCCCTCCGCAATGATACCAGCCTGCTGATAGCAGAAGGTAAAACCGGTATGGTATGTTTCAACTACCAGTTACGTAAAGTAACCCGCCTGCCGGCCGATTGGAAAGAGAAATTGGTATAATGAATAAATGAGCGTTTACAATGGAACAAACTTTAGCACAATTGATCCGTAACCGGCGCACGGTAAAACCGGCTGCCATGAACGGCCAGAAAATACAAGACGACACTATCCGGGAACTATTATCCCTGGCTGACTGGGCGCCCACCCATGGCTATACGGAGCCCTGGTATTTTGTGGTGTTCAGCGGAGATAAGGTTATACAATTCTGTAAAGACCACGCAGAGTTATATAAGACTTACACTCCTACGAGCCAGTTTATCCCCGGTAACTACGAAAAATTACAGCAACAGGGCGATCTGGCCTCCCATATCATTGCCATCTGCATGAAACGGGGCGATAATCCTAAAATACCGGAGATAGAGGAAATCGCAGCCGTAGCCTGTGCCGTACAGAATATGTGGCTGGCCGCTACGGAACTGCAGCTGGCTGCCTACTGGGGCTCCGGCGGTATGACCTACCATCCTGCCATGCAGGACTACCTGGGCTTACGGGATGATGATAAAGTACTGGGCTTCTTTTACCTGGGGCATACTGATAACGGCGTTCCCGAAGGAAGAAGGATAAAACCGTTAACAGAGAAAGTGAAGTGGATGTAAAGTAATGTGCAGATGTGCTAATGTGCTGATGAAATGCGAATTTTCCAACATTAGCATATTAGCACATCTGCACATTAGTTAGAATAGGTTCGGATAATCCGTAATGATCCCATCTACCCCTAACGTCTTCAGCTGCACGATCTCATCTGCCGTATTGGGCGTCCAGGGAATGAGCTTAATACCCTTCTCCTTACAGCTCTGCACCATCTGCGCATTTACCAGCTTATAATTAGGGCTGTATATAAAAGGGGTGAAACCCAGGGCAGTCAGATTATCATTCATGCCCATCTTCTCATCGCCGGTAAGGAAAGCCGTTTTTACAGAAGGATATTTTTGATGCAGTACCTGCAGGGTGCGTTTATCAAAAGACTGGATCACTACCTGGTCCACGATATTTTTCTGTTGCAGTACGCCCATCAGCAGTTCTACAAATTCTTCCGGGGCAGGCTGCCATTCGCCATCATGCCCTTCTACTGATTTGGTCTCGATATTATACCGCACCCTGGGCGCCTGGCGCTGTTGTGCATATTGTTCTACAGAATCTATCAGTTCTGACAGCAGGGGTTTATATGTTTTAACGCGCTGCTGCGTGGCGAACAGCGGATTCCCTTTGGAGCCTACGTCAAACTTCCGCACTACGGCATAATCCATTTTGTAGATGGTATAACGGTCCTCATCCTCCTTGGTAAATTCCTTTCCATCTGGCGTTAAGGTGAAAAGATGGTTCAAGTAATGGTCATGGGATACCACCACTTGTTTATCCCGGGAGATCACTACATCCATTTCCAGGGTATTCACGCCCAGGTCGATGGCCTTTTTCATAGCGGGAATGCTGTTCTCCGGCATCAGTCCGCGGCAACCGCGGTGGCCTTCTTTGTCAAAAGCCGGGAAAGAGGTCTGCGCTTTCATTTCCAACATACTGATCAGTAAAATGCCTGTGAGTAAAGATCGTTGTGTCATTTGCATGGTCTAATATAATAGTTAGCGGTTAGTAGTGGGTAATCCTGTCTACAGAATTAATACAACCTTCATACCAGCTCTTTAATTATCAGCACTTTACAGGAATAAACTTAAATTGCCGGGGTAATCATCTTTGTGACCCATGCGCATATCTGGTTATGAAAAACACTACTGCCGGTGGTTTTGGCTGTTTTTGCTGTTGTTTTGGTGGACAGGGGCCTGGTCCCAGGTAAAGAAAACACCACAGGAACAGCAGCGGGATTCTACCCTGGCAGACAGCATCCGCACCAGCAAACTGGTGCTCCAAAGCACCAAAGATACCAGCCGCTCACGGGTATCAGATACCGCAGTGGCCATTATCATCAACCGCCTCGAAGGTTATACCCTGATGCTGAATGAGCTGGGCAGCGTGTTGAAACGGGGTTACGATACCACCCGTATCACAGAAAAGCTGCCCCTGATAGACTCCTCGCTGCATGTGATCAAGACCAATATTGCCGCCCTGGGCAGCACACCCAATATACATGATCTGTATACCAATAAGGTGATGCTGGTACAGCTGAACCGGATCTTAAAAACATGGCAGAATGATCTGTTCCGGCATTATGACGAGTTGGTAAATATCAACGATACCCTGCAACAGGTACGCAAAGACACTGCCATGCGGGCCATACCGGCGGAGGATGAGCTGCGCGCTTTTTACATCAGCCAGCTTACCAGCCTTATCCTGAAATTCCGCCAGGTAGATAAGATCAACAAGGAAGCCTTGCTGCAAATGGGTCTGCTGCAGAACGAGGTAGCCATGCGCTACATAGCGGTCACCAACCTGCAGGGCGATATGGAATTTCAGCTGGATAATTTTAGCCAGCGCATGTTCAATAAAGATTACACCTACCTATGGCAGCCTAAAAAACAGCAGAACGAGCCCGGGTTCTTCCGGGTGTTAAAGAACTCTATATTCAAGAATATAAAAGTGCTGGGCATTTTCTTCCTGGTGCAATGGCCCATCCTGATCGTATGGTTATTGGTAGGCGGTCTGTTTGCCGGCTGGACCTTTTCGAATATCCGCAAAGTGAGGCAGCATCACCCGCCTACAGAAGCGGAGGCCATTCTGCTGCATTCCCGCCTGTTATACCGCTTCCCCATGGCCAGTCCGCTGATCTTCCTTTTCACGCTGGCCGGCCTGTTCTCTGTGCAATATCCCATCCTGTTCATTGAGCTGAACTGGGTAGTGGCTATCTGCGCGCTGACTTATATTATCCGGCAATCCATCCCACGGCACCTTTTTAATCATTGGTTATTGCTGGTGGCCATGCTGTTTGTTTATTTCCTTAACAACCTTACCATACAGGCCACCAATGCAGAACAGTGGGGACTGTTCTTTGCCGCCATCATTTGTATATGGCTGGGGGTCCGGTTCAGAAAATTAACGCGCCATAGCACGCTGGCTCTGCCTAAATACACGCCCAGGGTACTGATGCTCTTTGTGATCATGAGTGCTTTTTCTCTGCTGATGGTCTTAACCGGGCGTGTTACTGCGGCCAAGATCATAGGTGCAACGGCAGCGCTCAGCATTACCATGGCGGTGAACCTGCTGTTTTTTGTAGAGCTCTTAATGGAGACGGTATACCTGCAGGTAGAAGCTAATAAAAGCTCCAGCACCTTTATTTCTTTTATTGACTTTCAGCATATACAATCCCGTTTAAAGGTATTCCTGTATGTATTTGCATTTATTGCCTGGCTGATGGTGATAGCGCGCAACCTGTATATATTTGATAACATCTATGAAAACATCAGCAGTTTTCTGAGCACGGAACGGAAGGTGGGTAATACTGCTTTTACTTTTAGCAGCGTGATCATTTTTATACTGGTCATATGGGTATCTACGGTAGTGACACAGATCATTGCCTTTATGTTTGGCGAAACAGGACAAGCACCCGCTGGTAAAAAGAATAAGCTGGGCTCTGCCCTGCTGTTGGTGCGCCTGGCGGTGCTGGCCGTGGGCATACTGCTGGCCTTTGCCGCTTCCGGCATACCCATGGATAAGCTGGCCATCGTAATAGGCGCGTTGGGTGTAGGCATAGGCTTTGGCTTACAGAATATTGTAAACAACCTGGTATCCGGGGTGATACTGGCTTTTGAAAAACCTATTGAAGTAGGCGATGTAATTGAGCTGGGCACCCGTTCCGGCGTGGTAAAGGAAATAGGCATCCGGTCCAGCAAGATAGGCGCTTATGACGGTTCCGAAGTGATAGTGCCCAATGGCGATCTCATATCCCAACAGCTCATCAACTGGACCTTAAGCAACCGCATCCGCCGGGTGGAGCTCATCATTGGTGTAGGCTATGGCGCTGATGTAAAACAGGCCACAGACATCTTGAAACAGGCCGTACAAGGCAGGGAAGGCATACTGGAAAACCCGGAGCCCATTGTATTCCTGTTCCAGTTTGGCGATAACGCCATTAATTTCCGCATCTTCTTCTGGACAGGCGACCTGGCGCTGGCAGGCAAACTGCAAAGCGATGTACTCACCAGCATATACGAAAATCTGCAAAAAGCAGGCATAGAGCTCCCCTATCCGCAGCGCGATCTGCACATCCGGTCTATGGACCCTGACATACTGAAACAATGGAAACCGGGAAAACCAGATCAGGATCCCCCTTCGTGAAAATTTAATGACAGTTTTACGTAGCAACATCCCTAATTTTGCAGGGAGGCGTTGAAATTTATGGTTCCTATGATTAGAATTTTGTTGCTGCTGCTATTATCCCCGGCCACCTATGCGCAGGTGCTAAAAAACCCTGACGAGGCTTTTACGCTGGCGCAAACATCCGGCAAAGAGGTCTTGCTGATCTTCTCTGGCTCTGACTGGTGCATTCCCTGTATACAATTTAACAAGACAATATTAGCCGATAGCAGCTTTCAGCATTTTGCACAGGATAAGCTGGTGCTGCTGGAAGCAGACTTCCCCCAACGAAAAAAGATACCCGCCCCGCTGAGATCCCAATATGAATCACTGGCGGCGGAGTTTAATCCCAATGGCGCTTTTCCGCAGATCGTACTGTTGACGGCCGCAAAAAAACTGCTGGCGCAGCTGCCCTTTAACCGGCAAACGCCGGCTGACTTCATCACCACAGTGCGACAGCAACTACCAAAATAAAAGCATGCACAGGAGCAGTATACAGCAGCGGTTAATGGGTTCTGATTTTGAGCTGATAGTAACAGACCAGGACGAAGCCGCCGCCCGGCAACGTTTATCCGAAGGCGTGGCAGAGATCCAGCGGATAGAAAAACTGCTTACCGTATTCAGCGATACCTCCCAAACATCACAGCTAAACCGGCAGGCCGGTATGGCGCCTGTGCAGGTAGATGCAGAAGTATATGCGCTGATAGAAAGATGCATCCGCCTCTCCGCCCTTACCCAGGGCGCGTTTGACATTAGCTCCGGCGCATTGAAGGCATTATATAATTTTAAGCAGGCCACCTTTCAGCTACCGGATGCGTATACCCTGCAGCAAGCCCTGAGCGTGACCGGCTATCGTTATATTGAACTGCAACAAGACCGGAAAGTATACCTGCAACATAAAGGCATGCAGATAGGTTTTGGCGCGGTAGGCAAAGGCTATGCCGCAGACCGGGTAAAAGCCCTGTGGATGGCAAAAGGCGTACAAAACGGCGTGATCAATGCCAGTGGCGACCTGACCGCCTGGGGCGTTCAGGCTGATGGCAATCCCTGGAAAGTGGGCATTGCGGATCCGGACGATCCCAACCGCGTGCTTTTATGGCTACCTGTGCAGAATGGATCCGTGGCCACTTCCGGCAACTATGAACAGTATTTTGAGCACAAAGGCATCCGTTATTCGCATAATATAGATCCTATTAGCGGGCAACCGGTGCCTTTTATTAAAAGCGTAACGATCATCAGCCCCAGTGCGGAACTATCTGATGCATTGGCCACCGCAGTAACGGTAATGGGCCCGGAAGCCGGCCTGTACCTCGTGGATCAGCTGCCGCAGGTACATTGCCTGCTTATCGACGCGCATAACAAAGTGTATCAATCCAGGAATATCAACATACATGCAAAGGCATAACAGATGGTGGCATATCTTATTAGTGGCAGCCGTGGTCATAGCGGCGGCCCAACAGGGTTGCGTAGCGGTAAAACCTTACCAGCGCGCCTACCTGAATGATGAGGCCATGCAACCGGGTAAACAGGACATAGAAAAATTTGAAGAGGGCGTACATACCTATCGCGAAGGCGCCAGTGGCGGCGGCAATGGCAAAGCCAGCAGAGGATGCGGCTGTAACTGATCAGGCATGAAAAAGAAATATCTGGTACTGGGCTTATTGGCGGCATCACTATCTGCATCCGCACAAAAAGCAAAGGATACAACCTATAAGAAAAAACACATCTCACAAACGGATGTACAGGTACTGTTCTCCTACTACACGCAGGATGGCAACCATTCTGCCGTTACAGGCGGTACCGGCACAGAAGCGTTGCAGGTATATGCGCCTGAGTTTACGGTCACGTATCAACGGGACTCTATACATACTTTTCGTATCAACGCAGGCGTAGACGTTATCACCTCCGCCTCCACAGATAAAATAGACTTTGTAAAATCATCCGCCTCCCGTATAGATGCCCGTAGTCACCTGGACCTTGGCTACAGTCACTTATTTAAGAAGGCCCGTATACGGGCCGGCATCCATACCGGCTTCTCCATCGAATCCGATTATCTCTCCCTACCAATAGGCCTAACATTACAGCATACCAGTAAAGATGGCGCCCGGGAGATCAGCGCCTCTTTCCAGGCTTTCTTTGACGATCTGCGCTGGGGCCGCCTGGACCCGGAATATGGCAAACCCGTAAAGCTCATCTATCCCCAGGAGCTGCGCTACAAGGAATGGTTTGATGAATACCGGCGCCGCTCCTTTAACGCCAGCTTTGCGCTGTACCAGGTGATCAATACCCGTATGCAGCTGGCGGTATTCCCGGAACTGGTATACCAGAACGGGCTGCTCTCCACGCCTTTTCACCGGGTATACTTTAATAATGACAGCCTGAAAGTAGAACGCCTGCCCCGTGAAAGATGGAAACTACCGTTGGGCGTGCAGCTCAATACCTTTGCAGGCTCCCGGGTGATCCTCCGCTCCTACTACCGTTTTTACCACGATAATTTTGGCATCACTGCGCACACGCTGCAGCTGGAAGCGCCGGTAAAGATCAACCCACGGCTTACGGTATCACCGCTGTTGCGGTACTACCATCAGCAGGGCTCCCGGTATTTCCGGGCTTACAATGCACACGATTTCCAGGAGGTGTATTACACCTCTGACTACGACCTGTCTTCCTTTAACAGCTACAAACTAGGCATAGGAGCGCGTTACGTATTTTACAAACCGCTGTTTGGGCATTATTCCTTTAAAGAAGCCGCCCTGCGCTATGCGTATTACAAACGGTCTGACGGGTTACACGCACATATGGTAACGCTGCTGCTGGAAGTGAACCATAAAAGGGATTAATAGCTATTGGCCCAACAGTATTAATTCCTCATCGGCTGGTGCTGCCTTTTAATAGCAGCTCCTTGTTTTAACGCCCCTCATCCAGCCGGAAAGAAACTTTACAGATCACGCCAAAAGTGGTCACCTTACCATCTTTTACATGGGCTTTAATGTCTTTTACAAAAACGGAATCGATGTTGTGGATGGTTTTGGATGCTTCAGCAACGGCATTACGTACGGCGTCTGCGATGCTGTTTTCTGAGGTAGCGATGAGCTCAATTACTTTAACAACAGACATGATAATGGTTTTTCTGGTGAAGAAATAGGTTTATCTACCGGTACAACAATTATTACCTGCAAAGGTTAAGGGCCGGGGTTGCTGGGGAGGAGGCATATTTTATTTGGTAAATAATCCGGTTCTCCATACATTTACGTAAGTAACTACGTAATTAACACTCAATCTTATGGACTTCTACGATGAAATAGGGAAAATGGCGCTGGGCAGCCGCCTACGCCGCCTTAGTGACCTGCTGACGGAAGAAGCCGCCCAGATCTATGCCCTGTATGATATTGACATGCAACCCAAGTGGTTCCCGGTATTTTATGTGCTCTCCCGCGGAGAGGAAAAGAGCATCACGGAAATTGCCCAGGAGATAGGCCACAGCCATCCTTCCGTGAGCCAGATCGTGCGCGAGATGGCCAAAAAGGGGTACGTAAAGGAAAAAAAAGGCAAAAAGGACGGCCGCAAGAACTTTGTAACACTATCCCCCGCCGGCGAAGCCGTCCGCAATAAGATCCAGGCCCAATACGCAGATGTAGGCGCGGCAGTAGACACCGCCATGAAAACTACCCAGTATGATCTGTGGAAGGCCATAGCGGAATGGGAATTCCTGCTGGAGCAGAAAACCTTGCTGCGCCGGGTACAGGAAGAGAAAAAACAACGGGAAAGCGCCGCTGTACACATCGTTGATTATACCCCGGAATATGCCAAAGCCTTTAAGGACTTGAATGAAGAGTGGATCACGCTGTACTTTACCATGGAAGAGGCAGACCATAAAGCGCTGGACCATCCAAAAGAATACATCCTCTCCAAAGGCGGGCATATCTGGATGGCCATGTATGATGAACAACCCGTGGGCACCTGCGCCATGATCAAAATGGAAGACGGTGGCTATGAGCTGGCTAAGATGGCGGTGTCCCCGGCTGTACGGGGCAAGAACATTGGCTGGTTACTGGGACAGGCAGCCATTCACTGGGCGCAGGAAAAAGGCGCTAAACGGGTATACCTGGAGAGCAACACCATCCTCAAACCTGCCATCAACCTGTACCACAAGCTGGGATTTAAAAAGATCACCGGTCCCCCCTCCCCTTACGAGCGGGCCAACATTCAAATGGAATTGTGTTTAGACCAGATATAGATAGAAACAAAAAACGTCCTGTATCATCCGGTACAGGACTTCTTTTTATCACTCATCCAGGAAGATCTTACTGAAAGTGAGGCTATCCTCATTACGTTTCACCAGTTTAAGGTCATAACGCGCTGTATCAAACACGCACCAATCCAGGTTGCCCCGGATCCAGGAGCGCAGGCCCGCTATAAAATGCGGTAAACACGCATGTACCGCTTTGCCCGGCGTTAATAACTGCCCTTCCTGGAACATAAAATGCCGGATGGTCTCATTACATACCTCTGTGACCTCGCGAATAGCATCATAGGGGCTGAAATGGTGCTCCTCCTGCAACAGCAGCACCAGGTTATGCGGTTCGTTTATGCGCAACTCCTTGTTAAAGGACACCAGGTCATTTACCCAGCAAACCGCCTCTATACAGGTAAGGGTTAGCTGCTGTATGGATTCGTGCAGGCGTATATCGTCCGGCAGCCAGGATTGCCGGATGATCTCTATCAGGTCTATACAGGGATACATGGCGCTGGTATAGGGCCGCATCTTCACATATTCCGCGATGGAAGGCCGCCGTACAGCCGCCCGGTTCTTCCGCTCCCAGAAAGTAGCGGCAAAGAGGGTACGCATATTCCCAATGAACCGGCGCTGCCATGCGGCCGGGCTTATGGCTTTGAGCCTTTCCCAGATATCCATGAGGGCAGCCGTAAGGGCCGCATGCTCGCCGAGGACGGTGCACTCCTGCTGCTCCAGTACATGCATGATCTCTTCTACCACCTGCTCATGTTCCGTTTTATTGCCCCCTATCTTTTCCAGCAGATCATCCACCATAAACAACCAGGTACAGAAATCGCAGGCCACACACAGCTCCGGGTAGTCCGCCCCATGATAGATACGGCCCACAAACCAGGGGAATTTAGCCCTCCGGTAGGCTTCGAACAGGCGCGGCGAGGGCGCCAGCTTAAACTGTTGCACCCAGTGGATGTTATGGGCGTTCACCTCATCTATATAGCGGCTGATAGCAGCAGGGAAAGGACAACATATCTGCGGTAGGCGTAACTGTTCCATGTGGTTATTTTAGGGTAATTGTGTAAAAGGAACACTATAATAACAATAACCGGTCCCGGAAGGTTTTCATTATACTAAAGATAGGCCGTTTTGCTGCGGCAGGATTGCTGAGGGGGGCTGTTACCCTGGAAGGAAGTATCTTTAGCCTGTTCTATTTTCTATGCAAAATATCTTCTATATCGTTTATTTGGGCTGGGTCCTGAGCGAAGTTATCCTGAACCGGGTACTCCGCGCCGGACAGGGGGATAAGAAGCCAGAGGGAAAACACTCCCTTACCTACATATGGGTAACCGCCATCATTGCCACGGTGGCCGCCCAGCTGATTGCGCGCCATACGTATTTTCCGCTGGCAAAATCCGCTTTCGTGGGTATTACCGGTCTGGTGCTGATCCTCCTGGGCATGGCGTTCCGGTTCGTGGCCATTGCATCCCTGGGCCGGTTCTTTACGGTGAATGTAGCTATCCGGGAGGGGCACACTATCAAAAAGGACGGGATGTACCGGTTGATCCGGCATCCCGCTTATACAGGCTCGTTGTTGTCGTTCCTGGGATTTGGGGTGTCTGTTAACAACTGGATCAGTCTGGTAGTAGCGTTTGTACCGGTGGTAGTGGTTTTCCTGTACCGGATACAAATAGAAGAGGAAATGCTGACGGCGGGGCTGGGAGGGGCCTATGAGGAGTATAAGCGGGGAACTTACCGTTTGATACCCTGGGTTTATTAGCAAAAAATGTTTGATATTTCGCGAATGACCATTATCTTTGCACTCCCTCAGTGAAAAAGAGGGGAATTATGGCGAGGTAGCTCAGGCGGTTAGAGCGCAGGATTCATAACCCTGAGGTCTCGAGTTCAACTCTCGATCTCGCTACAGAACGGGAATTTTCAAGGAAATCTTGGAAGTTCCCGTTTTCTTTTTCCCCTGAAACCTGCGACAGCAGCGACGCTGCATGAACGAACTCATTTATTTTATCGGTTAGACACAGGTGGTTTTTCGCATCGTAAAAAATACCGGCAGGGAAGATGATTTTTTGCAAGCGCCTTTTATTCTCCAAATCGCTGGAAGTCCATATCTGCCGCAGTTTCCCCAATTTCCCAAGCGAATGTTCGAGTAATTTGTCGAGGTTAGGCACCTTCGGAATTTCCTTATCCAATTCTTTGCTTACAGCCTGCATTTGTTCATTCAAATGCTCAATTGTAAGATCATAGGTTTCTTTGTCTATTTCCCCCAGACCATGACGAATTTGCAGGTTCCGCCGTTTCTTTTCCAAATCGGAAAGCTGGGTTTTGAGTGTATCATCATTCGTCTGATCTTGATTAAAATGATCAAACATTTTTGTCAGTTGCAGCTTCACCAATGGAACCACCGCAGGGGCAACACTGAAATTATCCAAGAAATCAAGGAATAGGTCATTAGCGCCTTTGCGTCTCGCATGTTTAGTCGTTTGAGCGTTGACGCTTACCCCCTTACAATGCCGACAGCGATAATAGTGCAAACTCTTAATGCGGTTGATATATCCGATCATATAACCTTTGCAGCATGCGCATTTCAAGTGACGGGTGAGGGGGCGCATTTCTTCATCTTTTTTATGCTGATAGCCGGAGGGGTTGCCTTCCAGCATTTGCTGAACCTTTATAAAATCCTCATGGCTCACAATTTTCGGCCAATTGCCCTGCACAGGCTCCTCAATCATCTTTGAAATCAGCACGCCACAGTAGAAAGGATTGCGCCATATTTTAGATAGCTTTTGGGGCAAGAGGCGCAGCCCTCTGGCTTCGAGCTTCGCCAATATTTGCACATCACTATAGTGACCGGATACTTTCCATTTCCATGCTTCTTTCAGCAGTTTGCCATCTTTGTTTATCTCAATCCTTTGGGTACGGCTTATAAATTTGTCATTCCGGACGCGCGGCCCGTAATGATCGTACCCCACGGGGCAAATCCCAAACCGCTTGCCTTCCCGTAAATGGGCTTTCATAAACGGAATAATAATCTCTTTACGTTCGAGGTTCTCTTTACTGGCGTGGAAAAGGCTCTCATAAATGGCCATCTTTCCGCGCTCTGTGGTAGTAGAAAGGCCGGAGCACGTTTCAATCAGATGCACGCCCATTTCTTCCACCAGCATGTTCACAAGACCTATAGCGTTGCCGCCGGAGCGGCTGAAGCGGGACATTTTGTACACGATAATGGCATACACCTTTTTCCGGCTTCCTCTTACCTTGTCAATCAGGCGTTTAAATTCAGCCCTCGTAAAATCGTTTTTGCCGATTCATACGTACCACCGAATTCTTCGGTAATGTGATAGTTGTTTTTTGATGCATATTCCCGGTTAGCATTTATTTGATTTATTACGCTGGAATTCCGGTCAAACTGATCCTTGGAACTCACACGGGTATAAGACCAAACCTCATAGTTTGGCTTTTCCTCGTTATTGCTTTTAGGAATAAATCGTTTGAAGTAGTCAATATTACTCATTGTTACTCCGAAAAGAATGATACAATGTCAGGCACAAGTCGTGGATAAACGAAATCAAGGCGAGCTTCTGTTCCAGCAGCAAATGCTTGAAATCGGCCAGCGTGTCGATTTCCTCAATCGTGAGGCTGATATTCGGTGTTATGTTGTCATAGGTCATACAGGCACAATGATAATTTCATTTACGGTTGGTGTGTTCCTTTCAACCGTTGCGTTATAACGGGGATCAGTACAAATAATCTGGCGCGGCACATGCTGCATGAACTCATAAAACAGGCTCTCCAGATGAATGCCTGTCAGGGTGAGGACATGAGAGGTAAAGGCCAAAACAATCCTGCCTTCCACCGGGTCATAGTCACCTGAAACCAGATAGCCGTAATTCAGGAAAACCCGCCTTCCATCCAGCCAGACAAAACAAACATTCCGGACATGGCTTTCCATTGAGTAGGAATCATTTTCGGAAGATTTATTTTGCTGGGTTGGATCACCCTCACGCATCTGGTCATATTTAAACCTAAAGCTCTGGCTCATAATCCTTGTCTTTAGTAGCCATGTTTTTCAGATGATCTTTGGTTACAGCTTTGTCCTTGCCGGGTGACGCATAGTCGTTTCTTTGCTTTAGTGCTATGTGCTGTTCATGCACCGTTTCGCCGGATAGCAGTTCCAGTGCGGAATACCTGTCCCGCATGTTGGAGGCGTGTTCCAGAAGCGCCGCCTTATCATCGGTATAAATCGATACGTTATGCTTGCCGCGCGATACGGAAACATAAAACTGCTTTAAATCCGTGGCCGGAAACGTGGAGGCAGGTTGTGCAATAAACACTTCATCCACGGTTTTCCCTTGTGAGGCATGGGACGTAATACAATGCGCATGGGTCATATGCCCGAAATCCGCTTTCAGGCTATAGGTTGCCTTGCTGCGCTTATTCCGTAGGATGATATTTCCCTTTTTATCAATAGCCACGACATCGAAGGTCATGCCGTTATTAAGCCGCTTCTTTTTTTCATCGAGGCTGTCGCGTGTGATTTTTACACTGTCACCCGTGGATATTCCTATTTCTGTTTTCCGGTAAACATCAAAACGGCTGGCCTTGTCACGGGGCAGGGACATTGTTTTCCCTTCCGTGTCCTGAATAATCACATCCCGGTCACTGGTTGATTTTACAGCCCAGACACTCCCCCGCTTGCCACCCGCTACATGCTGATTGAACTGGATAACATGACCGTCCCGAAAACTGCGCCAATCTTCTTTATCGGCTTGCGTCAGATTAAGATTAACCAACCACTTGACCGTGATTTCCTTTTTTCCGATAAGGCCAAGCTGCCGCAGCTTTTTACGAATTTCTGCCGTGACCGCATCCCCATGCTTATGCGTGGGGGAAATAACCAAAGCGGATTTCTTTCTTTTAAGCGCATCCGTGTAATCATTGACCAGTGCTTCATGCGGGTTGAGAAGATCGACATTCTTGATCGATCCCATACTTTCCAGTTTTTCAAAAGCATCACCAATTGCACCTTTGGAAAGGTCTTCAACGGCTGCACGGTAGTATTCATTTTTCTGGCGGTAAATCTTTTCTACCTCTGCCGCTTTTATGCCGCCCACTGTATTCAGGATACGCAAGGCATCCCCGCGAACAACGGCGGAATGCTGGCGGGTGTCGCCGCCCAAGATAAGGCGGGCGTTTTTCTTGGTCGCCAATTCAATCAGCGCTGTCATATCTTTTGTCCCAAGCATTCCAGCCTCATCCACCCACAGGACTTGCCCATTGAGCGAATTTTGTAAGCCGGGAGACGACAAAAGTTTAGCGACGGTTTCCGCATCCTTGAAACCATCCTCTTTTAGAACACCGTGGGAGGCTTCTATAGTAGGAGCGACAACAATGACCTTTTTCCCAATTTTTCCGATAAGGGCGACGGCCTGCTGCATAAGTTTCGTTTTGCCGGTGCCGGCAGCCCCGCGAATAATGGAGATAAGATTTTTTGTGGTGAGTACATGCCTCACGGCTTTGGATTGCTGCGCATCCAGTTTGATATCCGGGACTTCCTGCGGATAGAGAGGGGCAAATTTGCCCCTTCCATCCCGTGCCAGCTCAACCATCCGCTTTTCTTCAGTTAAAACCTCTTTTGTCGTGGTAAATGTCTGACTGCCTTGTTTAACATGGAGCAAGCGGTCATCCCGCAAAAAGCAATCCGTAATAGTGTCGAGTGAAACGCCGGGGCTTCCGATGGCGTGACGATAGGCATGTTCAAGGATACGCCTGTCCGGTTTGACGGAAGCCCGTTCAAAACAATGACGCAAGGCATAATCGACGCTTTGCTCCGGCTGCGGTGTTTGCGTTTCCTTCACCGTAGCAAAGCGTATCGATTGGCCTTGGTCGAGGTTCTTATCTCCATTAAGCAGGCGTATTTGCTTTTTCCACTCCGTTTTTAATACATCCATGCCCAAGCCCTTTTTTTGCTTTTTTCTACGGGTACGGGCACCCAATTCAGCAAGTTCTTTGGCATCCGTGATACCTTTTTCTTTGGCAATCTGGCCGATTTCATTTGTGCGTTTGGAAAAGTGATCGATAGCCGCTTGCGGTACGCCTTCGATTTCAAACGAATGATCCGTCCGTCTCACGCGATAGCCCAAAGCAATCATTTTATCTGACAGGCGTTTATGGAAGCGCGCCTGAAAATAAGGCATGTCCCGTTTGATGTCCCTGAATTTCCCGGCCTTGATTTCTTTTTCCTGCGCGTCCCATGTGGCATTGAAAACAAAGCAATGGGCGTGCAGGTGCGGGTCAGGTACATATCCAACCGGGCGGGCTGTCTGGTGAATAAATTCAGCCCATGCAAGCTCTGCGGTCACACGATCATCATAGGCACCTTTTTTTCGCACACGGGTGCGGCTTTCAGCTTCTATTTCCCGCATGGTTTCATAAACGCTCTGCTGGAAAGCATCCATAATATGATTGTCTTTGGCAAGCATATGCAGGATGGAAAGAGATTTAGGACAGTGGAAATTAATGTCGTACCCGACAATTCGCGCTTCTTTGGTGCGGGGCGTAAGGGAGCCGCCCGTTACCGGATTTTTGTTTTCACACAATAAGTAGAAAATTCCTTTCGTGGCTGGCTTATCAATTCCAAGGCGTTCAGCCAAAAGGCCACGAAACTGGCCTTGCAGTTCCTGATCGTTGATATAATAATCAGATTTAGAAAGTACGTCCGAAAAGTACGCCTTTGCTTGGCTTTCCGAACTGCTTGGGATCATACGAATCATAAAGCATGTTTAGTCGCGTGTTCAAATCAGGTGGTGAGATTTCCGCAAATCGGTGCAATAAATATCACCATTAAACATCAAAGCGGGAAGGGATGCAGTGCTTTGCATGCGTTACGTTCAGAAGGCTATTTTTCATCAGACATCTGCCCGTAGACGTGCAAAGCACTGCTAAGGGATCAAATTGCCTGCGCGGCATCGTCATTGCGGATATTAAAGGACGCTGCAAGCCTACGGCGCAAATCCACGCGTGAGGGTTTACGGGCGTGGAACTCAACACCTCTGGTTTTGTCGCTGTCTTCATCGTAGACAAATGCTTCTTCCGTTTCATCTACCATCATACCGTCATCAATAACATCCAGAACGAAATCATCACCAATTGCATAGGCAGCCAGATAGCTGAAGCTGTAAAGGATGCTGCAAATAATAAGGAGCATGCCGACAGGTTGCCCCATGAACTTCAGCAGTAGCCCGGCAATGAGAAAAACGGCAGGCTCGATAAAGGTCTCGATCATCCGCTTGTCTGGCTTAAACCCGCCGATGGTGATCTTGCGGAATAACGGGTGCATCTGACCCGTGCTGCGGCTGTAGCGTCCAAAGTCGTAAACGGACGGCTCTCTTCGGATTTCCATTAAACGCCTGATGGCTTCATAGATAAACAGGAAGGTAAACACGTACCAGGTTGCGAACTTATGCCAAAACCCCGTTCCACCTTGCCCGAAGGACGGCGCGTATAAAAAAGTAAAAGCGCTATGGACGACATAAGGGAATACCAGCATAAAGACCGCCGCAAAAAAAGCCGGAAGGATTGCAAAGTGTCTTTCCCCCATATTACGGCGAAGGAAGGCATCCGGGATAATGCGGAAGCAAGATGCAATCACGATGACAAAATTGAGGATTTGCCGTTTCAGCTTGCTTTGTGGCTGTACTACGGCGTGGAAATAGAGGCTCTTTTTCATGATTGATGGTTTTGATTGTGGTTATTAAATCTGTTTGAATTTAACCTTGTTGAAATTGAGGCCGCTTGCAAAGGGTTTACCTTGACAGTGCATATAGCATTCGACCTCAAAATTGTTCAGGGGGCCGCCTGTCTTTAATCCGGCAAATTCCTCCGGCCTTACCATTTGCTCCAGCTTGTAGGATTTTGAGCGGGACGATGAGAATTTTCCCGACATGGAGACAGAATGCGTATGGTCTTCTGTGTAAGCGGAGCCGATCAACTCACTTGCGTATTTATTTGTATGTGTATCCGCATTGGCCAAGAAGAACTTGGTGCCAAATGTCCCGAGCAGGCTTTTAACCCGGTATTCCGATTGATCGCCGCCCATATTGGCGTGATAGTTTGGCAAATTCTGGCTTAGATATGTTGTTATGATCCTGCTGCTTCTTGCAGTAGCCTGATATTCAGCGTCATACGGATGCAAAAACAATTGTGCTTCATCGGCGTACAGGAACAAAACACGATTATTCTCCGCCACATTCCTACGTTCCATGGCGCGCTGCCAGATATACTTGAACAAAACTTGACAATCCCTTCCTGCTTTGTGGTAGTGTTTTACAGGTAGGTTTAACAGGATAATTTTTCCGTTCAGGCAATCTTCAGGCGTAACAGTTGACGTACCCTTGCAAAAGAGAGAATAAACAGGTTCCTGCAACAACCGGAACAGAAAGCCGGAAAATGAAAACTCAATTATTGAGCGGGTCTTTTCGCTTAAATTCCTGAAGGTTTCAGCGAAAAACTGATCCACTTGCTTCATGAGCGCCGCATCAGGCAGGGCATCCAGCACGGCGCTTTCAAATGCCGCTTCATCTTTCAGCCTGTCCCGTTCCGCCGGGGATAGTCCTTTCTCAAAGCGTTCAATCTGTGCATAGACGTTTTTTTGCGCGGCGGTAAAAGCCTGCTCAAAGCTGGTAGGCTTTCCGGTGTCATTTGTGGTTTGTTCCCGCTTAGGTGCTGTGCTGATAACATCGAATAAGTTCCGCAAGAAAACCTTGCCGTAAGCCAAATTGCAAAGAGAAATTACGTTTGTCAGAAGCATATCCTGAGCGTTCTCCCAGAAAACATCATCATTTTTATGCGCTCCGTTTTTAGCATCACTGGCTATGACTGTTTTTAAAACTTGGACAATGTTCTGGGTAATCGATATGCCGCCGACACGTTGCGAGGATTCGTATTCCAAAAAATTGAAACGATGCTTGCCACCCGGTTCAATAACGATGAGATCGTCCAGCCTGTTTGTCTGGCGGCAATACTCCTGCCAGAGCGCTTTTTCCTCTGCCTTGGCGCATAGTACAAGTCCAGAAAAGCCGTGAGATAAATACTTCAGAGCCAGTGCCCGGCCTACGGAAGACGTTTTTCCGGCACCACACGCGCCGAATACGCAAACCTGTTCAACAGCTTGCCTTATCGTCCATTCAGAACGCCCATGTTTATCCGCAAACTCAAAAAGTACCGTATCAAGGTCAAAAGATGGTGTCGTTGTCATTGGTGAAGGTTTTAGGAGAATGGCCGTCCTTCATGACGAACGACCATTCCCGAATGAGAGAAAAAAGAGGTTACAGCTTTTTGCTGTTTTTCAGATCACTGGCGGAATTATAGGTGGTGCCGTTGGCGTTATAGCTGTTCCCCGTTTCCGATGGCTTTATCTGCTTTCCCTGATCGTTGATCATCTTCGTGCCATCAGAACTTACACGGTACCCATTGTCCTTTGCGATTTGTTCGATTTTTTTGCGATCCTCGTTGTTCATTTGTCTTGTTTTTGATTGTTAAGAAAAGATTGTTTATGTCTGGATTTCACCACAAGGCACGGCATGGCCAGTACCTTTGCCCGTGGCAAAGCGTTTAAGTAATAAGTGTCAATTTGACAATTTTTTTATGGGGAAAATGTGGGGGCTTTTACCTTGGGTAAAGCACCGAATTGAATAAAATCAAAGAGTGAAAAAGAAGCCTTACGGGGCTACTACTAGGGAATAGCATTAGCTATTCTTTCTCTTCTTCAGACGCATGAGCTTCGCTTTGAAAAAGGACATTATCAACCAGCCAAGTGTCATTTATCTGGACAAAGGAGAACTCGTAAATGCGGATGATTACTTCTTTGAAGGGGTCTAACACAAGGTCAGCCACATCCAAATTATTTAAGCGAAAGCCGCTCCAGCGCCATTTATCCCCTTCAGCATCAAAGGATAGGCTCACACGTTGCATCATTTCTTTCTGCTCTTCAGTCGCGTGTTCTTTCATTTGATTAAAGACATTCTGCACTAAAGAGCCAATCTCTCCAATATTCTCCAGGGCATGATCTTTAAACTTCACTTGTTGGAGAGATTTCAGTCTGCCGACATTAATCTCACAAGAAGCGATACACTCAATTTTGTGCTGGTTTAGAACCGTTATATGATCGAGAAATATTTTTGACGGCAATGTGTCCGCTTCAAAAATTTCCCGGTACTTTTCTTTATTATGTTCTCCAATAGAGCGTCTTTTGAAATCATCGGACATGAAGATCCAGATTTTCTCAGCCTCCCTCTCTGAAATTGCCCGAAAGAAATTACCCAAACAGATTTCAATATTCTGCAAAGATGCGTCTATGCCGAATTGCAACTTTTTCCAATTTTCGTATGCGGCCTTTATAATTGGAAATTCATCAACTATGGATAATTGCTTCTTTATCTCTGTATAAGAGGTATGTCCAGCTTTTGGCCTAATTTGGGCTTCTTTCAGCTCGTCATTTAGCTTTACCTGTAACTGTGGTATCTGTTCGAAGAAAGCCTCAACATTCTTGTTAAATAGCTGGATCGCTTTATCCGAAAATGAAGAATGCGTTTCTTCTGTTCCCCAGTAGTTTTTGGCACTGCCCCGCTCACAGCCTAGCAGTTCTGTCAAAACATCATCTCTAACGACTACTTTGGAGCTATTCAAAGGAATGGTTCCTTGAATAGTTTTTACGTCAATGACAAAAGTTGTAATTTGTTTATACAGGCGAAGTGCTTCTCCGCTTAATTTGATAGCTTTCTTTTCTTTTTCATTACCCATTTTTTGGAAATTTTGAGTTTATCAAAAATGAACGAACTGAATGTATACAATCAAGGCAACCAATGTCTGTTTTGAAGATCAGCAGTAAACCCATGCAAAAATCATTATGTTTTGCATTCTGTTCAAAAAAAAGACTTCACGATTTCAAATTCTAAAAAATAAACCAATAAGATACTAATTTTAAGCATGTTACGTATTTATATAAATACTCTATTCCTTTATAAGGTTAATAATCTGGTCTAAGTCCCTTATACCCGCCATTGTCGTCATCCCACAACTCACTTAGTTCATCATTGAATTTGTCACGATTCTCTATGAGCTCCAAAAGAGCTTCCTTGAATGTTTCCTCGACATTAGGATGTTTAATTAGGAGGCGCTTCAATTCATTAATTACATCATTGGTTCCCCCTGAATAACCTTGAAGGGCTTCATGGCCAACAGGAAGAGGTTTATCTTGAAAATCGAAGGCTTCAAGATAATTTGGAATTGTTGCCAGCGTTAGGGGTCTACCATTCTCATAAAACTTATCAAATTTCATAGCATGTTCCTTTCATGCGTTTACATATAATGACAATTTCGGTGAATGTCAATACTGAAAGGTATAAGGCGGACGAGTATTATTTTAATAAAAAGATGCACTTAAATTCAAAAACTTGAAATTTTGAAGTCACCTGTTTTTCAGAACCAGCCCATTTCTGGATTTTTGATAAAAATAAACCGAGGAAGGGCTAACGCCGCCCTTCCTCCTTCTCCATCCGGCGGGGTTCCAAACAATGGGGAATGCAATTTTAATCAAATCAAAAAAATGACGCTATGGCGAATGAAATGCCGCAAGAATTGATCGATGAGATAATCCAAATGGACTACCACCAGTTCGATTATTTTGAAAAAAAGTGGAAAGACAATTTAAACGTAAAAGCCGACTATGAAAGACAATATTATAGTCAGGTGCAAGGCTATATCGAACATAACAAGACATTCAATGAAAATAAGCGCCCATTGAAGCCCTTGGAATATTCAGCAGTAATCGATCAAGAATTAGTGGAAGAGGCAAGGACGATCAATCTTGATCGTGCTGTTAATGATAATGAAAAATCAAAGCAGCAGCCGGAAAACCCAGCACCGCCACCTATAGGAGATAGCGTTAAATCAATTACCGCCCGGCTATTCGCAGCAATGAAGTATGAAACGCTGAAGCAGGATAATGACAGGAAAGCCAACAGTCCCCATAAAAGCCAGCCTTCCGACCCAAAGAAAGATATTGATATAGAGCGAGGCTAAGCACTGACCCCCATATTATTACATTGCAACCAAGTTTTACAAAAAAATTTGGCCATATACGAAGGAAGGTTCATATGTGGCCAAAAACTGCCTTATTTGCTCCCTCTTCTTTTTTAGAAACCGCCTCATATCAATTGGTTTTAAATGAAACCCGCATTGAATATTGATGTTTTCAGGCGCAAAATAATCCTTGGTTCATAGATGGACAGGAAGGAGCGGCGCTCATGCAACAAGCCGTTACCTATTATCGCGTATCAACAGACGAACAGGGAGAAAGCGGTCTGGGGGTTGAGGCCCAGCAATACGATGTCAACGCATTACTGCGCGTCAGCGCTATAGTGGTTGTACGCGAATACTTCGAGGTGGAAAGCGGCAAAAAGAACAATCGCCGCGTCCTAAAAAAAGCGATACGGCATTGCCTAAAAGCAGGATTGACTTTGATCATTGCTAAATGTGATCGTCTGACCCGCAAGGCATTGTTTGGCGCACGGTTGCTAGATAGCAGGCTGAATTTGATTGCGGCAGATAAGCCGTGGGCCACGAAACTGGACTTACTGGAAGACTTCATTCGCGCTGAACGTGAGGGCATAGCCATCAGCAAAAGAACCAGCGCCGCCCTGCAAGCGGCGAAACGGCGCGGTGTCAAGCTGGGTAAGGCCTGCAAGGCGCTTGCACTAAAAAACAAGCTGGCGGCCATCGCCTTCGCCCGCACTATGAACCCCATCATTCAGGATTTAGCGGCGCATGGATTTAGGACGATCCGCGCATTGGCGGCAGAACTCAACCGCCGCCACATTCCCACCTATCGCGGACACGGCGCGAAATGGCACCGCAATACTGTGTGCCATCTCCTGCACCGCATTTACGAATTATCGGAACCATCCCAAGCGTAATTATTTATCATCATAAAAACCACACGATTGTTATGAAAGCGAAGAAAACAAATCCCCCCGACCAACCGAACATTTTAGACATCGTCTATAAATTCATGGCAAAACTAGCCCTTGATTTTCGGGACACAATGGGGGCTGAGTGCGATTGGAGCACGCCAACCTTCTATCGGAAGATGAAACACGCCAAGAGCATAAACAAGGCCGAGCGCGACATGATTTATAAAATCGTGCAGGAAAAAGCCGACGACTTCAGAGAGTGGGTTCATGACCTGCGCAAATTCCATCGTTAAATAACCAACTCTATCAAAGCATGACACCACTACACGAAATTTTGCAACTCATTGAAGGAACCTTCAATATCGGGAGCCGCCCGATTTATAACGCCTGCGGCTTTTACGTGACGTCTTACAACAATTGGAGAAAAGGGCGATCAAAAACGATGAATATCCACGCCCATGAGGCCGTCAAGGCCATCATTGGTATCAACCTCTATAAATCCCAGCAAGAAGGAAAGATCATCGTCATCAACAAGGATGTGTTTGAGGCGTGGTACACCACCTTGCCGTCAGCCCCTTCTTTGGCCTCTTTAGACAGCAGCGTCTTTCAGATTATTCCTGAACACACGGCAGCATAAGAACAATTCACCGTTTTAAAACCAATATTCTATGACACTTCAAGTAACCATCAAACAGGCAGAGAAAGCCCTTGGCGTCTATGGCAGGTCTATTTATACACGGCTTGGTATTACGCAGACAACATACAGTTCTTGGAAAACAGGCAGAAACAAAAGCGCTAGAATTGACCTGCACGGAAAATTTCAATCGGAATACGGTATCGACCTGAAAGCATCCCAAAGAAAGGGAGAGCTTGTTATCTCCGATAAAGAGCAATTTGCCAAGCGCTGCAAAAAAAGACATGCGGCATGTGTCATGATCATGGCTATCGCCATTGCGTTTTTTACGCCTGTTCAGGCGCAGAGCATCAATGCGGGGCTTCGCGTGGCAGGGAATGCGCCCCTAAAAGGCGGGGAACTTATCTTGCAGAACCCGCCCGATGATTACCGCCCTTATGAACTACGCGAACGGATAGGCTTCAGTGTGGGTGGCTTTGCCGAGATCAATCTTACACGGCATTTTGCAATCCAGCCTGAAATTGGCTACAACCGCGTCCAGTGGGAATTGATGGACGCACAATCACGCCAGCCGCGCCCGTTCATCTACACCAACAATTATTGGGAAATCCCCGTGCTGCTCAAATACAAACTGTCAGGGTTCGGGATCTGTGTCGGTGCCAAGATGGATATTCTTGCTTCATCCAGCGCGGTAGAACCCGCAGGGGAAGGGTTAGGAACAAGGATCGGCTACCCCGACACGGATAAGGATTTCAAGACTAGAAATCCCGTATTCGGCGTGATCGGGCTGGAATATACTATGCGGCGCCCAGGTATCGGGTTCAGCTTACGGTATTTGCACGGCTTTGATGATGTGTTCACCGCCGACAACAGCCTGATACTGGCCGCACCGTTCAAGCAGGTCAAAAGCAGGCAATTGCAATTCGGCATGCATTGGCGCTTCGGTAGAGACAAAAGCCGACAATAAGGCTGGACCTTATGATCAGAATATATTCGCTGTGGGTATGTTGGCACATCTTTTATAACTTTGCATCACATTTGAATTTTTATTCATAATTTCCCAGACCAAAACAATCGCCACCATGGAAGAACTTAGACAAAAACTCAAAACGATTCTGAGCGAAATGAATAGCCTGCGCACACAGTCGGGCAAATATCACAGCTTAAAAATACTCTGCGAACAAATGCTGTCCGTTATAAACGACATGCAGAGAGTGGCGACAGATGAAGATGAAAGAAGGAGGCTTGTTGGTGTTTATTCTGCTCTGTCCCATACCAACGGCAAGGAGGTTGAGTTTGTGAAATACCATGAGGATGAAATGAGAAAGAAAAATGCTGCCCAAAAGAGGCAGACGGAATATTTTGCAGCTTTGGACAAAGCCATTGGATTGATCCGCATGGACATAGGCATATTAATCTGATCTAAGCTCCAGGAAGAGAGAAAACACGCAAAAGATAACTTCTAATGACATTGCCAGTCATATTGTCCATTTGGGGCGCCGTGCTATCGACAGTCCTTTTTGGAATAAAAATTTTTGAAACATATAGAGACCGCAACCGCCTCCTTATCTCTTATTACTTTGGGGTAACACAACATGAAAATCAGATCATAATTGCCAACCCTTCCAAAACGCCAGCTATGATAGATTATTATGAGCTATTTTGGGGACGGCGTAGGCTTTGGAGGACAAAAGTATTGAAAGAGATATTTTCTCCAGATGATTGTGCCAATATCACAATCCCAAGCTATTCAAAACACGTTTTGACCTTTTCTGATGAAGATTACTTTAACTGGGATACTCCATCAATTAAAAATAGTAAGATTTATATACGCCTCTATGTTGTAGGTGGCAAAGGCCCCAAAACAATATTAGTCTACCCGCAGAGATAATAACTAGATTAAATATTAACATGGAAGTTTGGATTTAAAATATCCGCTCTTTCGAGCGGATATCCAATGTTTAGGACGTAGTTCTTAGGATCATAGCATATGCGCTGTTGCTATGTTTATTGCATCTTCCACAGGATTTTGCGAAAGACGGGCATAAATTGCCGTGGATACTTGGCTTTTATGGTTCAGTGCTTTCCCGATGATTGGTAGACTGATACCCGAAATAGCCATATAGCTACCCAATGTTCGGCGCAGATCGTGCATTCGAATATCCATGATTTTCATTCGTTTTTTAATCCTTTCCCATGCCCGCTTGGGGTCTTTAAGATAACCGTCTTTGCTTTCTCCGGGAAACACGTATTGGGAAGGAATCGCAAATTCGGAGTTAGCCTCTCTCCTTCCGCTAAGAATTTCTAAGGCATATTGCGAAAGGACAACAATATTAACATCCTTATTTTTCGTCTGTGTTTCCGGAATGCGCCAGCGTTTGAGGTTGAAATCTAGATGCGCCCATTTCATCGACAAGACATTGGATTTTCTAGCTCCTGTAAATAACAGGAGTTTGAAGAAATCCCGGAATAATTCTTCTTCCTGTTCAACAGCATCAAAAAATAATTTTAGTTCCTCAGTGCTAAGAAAACGATCTCTACTATATGACGGAAATTTCCTTAATCCCAGACAAGGATTAATTCCTTTAACATAGCCATTCCGTATCCCGAAATTGAAAATAGATGATACGACATTTATAACCCGATTAGCTCCGCCATGCCCACTATTAATACCCATTTGTGTATGGATTTTACAAATCTGTTCACGGGTTATATTCTTCACCTTGGATCTGCCAAAAATCGGAACCAGATGGATTTCCATCATCCGCTTATTGTGAGTAGGGTTCTTATTATATAAGAGTGAATGCTGTTGATAGTAGATTTCTAATAGCTCATTAAAGGTGATCTCTAACTTCTCTGCCTTTTTCTCCTCTTGTGGATTGTGGCCTAGTGTAATCTTAGCCAAAAGGCGCTTTGCCTCTTTAGTGGCCTGCTCAATAGAGAGGTCGGGGAAACGGCCTATTTTAATTTTCTGGGGGACATTATTAACCTTCTTGTAAAGCAGGAAGGTTTTAACGCCGCTTGGATATACAGCGATCCTTAAAGAAGGGGTTTTGGTGTCTGCTACTTCATAGCGTTCTGGTTGAAATATAAGTTTTTCAAGGTTGGAGATTTTGAAGGGAATTTTCGTGATGGCCACGGGTTACCTATCCTTTCCAGTTCTACCCCAGTTCTACCGGGGCGATTAAAGTTGAGTGATTCTGGTAAAACGCCGTAGTAACAGAAAATTCAGTTAAAACAGGTGGATATTTGAAATATCTAGAACAAATAATGTTGCATAATAAGTCTCTGGCTCGATTGACATGGGAGAGGTCACAGGTTCAATCCCTGTTGCGCCCACCAATTTTTCAAAGACTTATCAGCATATTGTTTGCTGATGGATATTCAGTTCTACCCTAGTTCTACCACCCTTATTTATAACAGAAAAAGGGCATTATTCTAGGGAAAAGTAGTGCTGGTTCAGGGCATTTCTTCAATGGCCATTTCCGAATCACTTGGTGACAGTTTTGATGCACCACAGCATAAAATATTAAGCATGGCATATCTGGATATGATCCGATGAATAAACCAGTATTATTTGTTATGAATATTCCTCTTTTCTTTTGACTTTTCCATAGCTGATCCCGTACCACCGCCCTCCGCTTGTGAGGGCTGTTTCATTTTTGCGCTCACATTTCCCCGAACAATAATTTTCTAGGAGGTGCATCGGCCAAGAACAAAAACTTTTAGAACCATTACTTACTCGTAAAGAAGCCGCTAAATATTTAAACATTTCACCCGGAACATTAGCCGTTTGGGACTGTACCAAACGCTATGACCTCAAACCACTCAAAGTGGGACGTGCGGTAAGATATCGACTTAGTAATCTTGAAAAGTTTTTAGACAATCAACTAACACCATAAAACACGGGAAGGGCGCTTTTGACACGGCTGCCTTTCCCTTTTAACTCGACATTTCCCCTACAATAATTCTGGAGATCGCAATGAATATCGAATGTGCGAAACGCATTCCGCTTACCGACATTTTAAAAAAACTGGGCTTTGAGCCAATAAGACAAGAAAATAATATCCTTTTTTACCTATCCCCGCTTCACAAAGACGATACAGCTTTCTTAAAAATCTTTGTACCCAAAAACATCTGGTTCGATGAAAAACTCAGCAGAGGCGGCGATGTTTTAGCTTTTGTCTGCAATTATCTGGAAAGCCAAGGCGAAAACTTCACCCTTGCCGATGCACTCCGCTATCTTTCAATCATGATGGGGTATGCCCCGAAGATTGAACCTGTGGGTGCAGAAGATCCACAGGTTCGGCGGTCATTGTATATCGACGGCATCGAACCCATTCAACATAGCCGCCTTATTGCCTATCTTGACAGGCGGGGCATCCCTTTAAAGGTCGCGGAGCGTTACTTAAAAGAGGTGCGCGTTTGCGACAGGGACACAAAAAAATCTTTCCTCGCGCTGGGTCTTCGCAATGAGGATGGCGGTTATGAGGTATGGAATGCCTTTACCAATGAGTATGTCGGCAAACGGAATATTACATTTATCCGTGGCACCGTTCCCAAGCCCAATGGTATCCATATTTTCAAGAATGGTTTTGACTTCATGTCGGCCGTTATGCGACAGGAAGGCGGAAAGCCATTCAAGGAGGATACGCTCATTGCCCCTCCAGCCATTCTGACAATGGCAACACCGTATCTATATAAATACGGCTATGAGGCGGCTTTTACATGGATGGATAATTCTGTTATCGGCAGAGCTGCGGCACTATCTCTCAATAATTACTTCAAAACCGAAGACGGGCTTACCCACAGCCCAATGAATTACCTTTATAAATCGTTTCAATCGGTGAATGACTGGCATATCCAAGCGCCAAAGGCAGGTAAACATGCCTAAAAGCAAAATCCATTCACCATTTAAGGTAACGGAAGTACAACTGACCTACCGAAACAAGGTAAAAGCCGCCGACAGACCCGTCATCCGTCACCCGGAGGATGCGTTCATTGTTTTAATGACGGCATGGGATGAAAACAAAATCGAGCTGCTGGAGGAGTTCAAGGTTCTTTTGCTGGATTACCGAAACGCTTGCCTTGGCATCACCTCAATAGGTTCCGGCACAATAACAGAGTGCCTTGTCGATCCAAGGCTAATCTTTGCCACTGCATTAAAGGCGCGCGCGTCCAGGATCATCCTCGCCCATAACCACCCATCGGGCAACCTCAAACCCAGCAAAGCGGATATGTCGATTACCCGAAAACTGGTTACTGCCGGGACGTACTTGGATATTGCCGTTGCCGATCACCTTATCTTAAATTCCGAAACCTTTCTTTCCATGAGCCTAGAGGGCATGATGTCAGGCTATACACCGCATTAATAAGGAAGCGCCCCGACATGGGGCGTTTTTTTGTGTTTACCATCAAATCAGCAGGATAAAGTATCTATTTCCCTTACACTATAGGGTTCTAAAAGTATCTCTATAAGTCAGTAAACGTTTTGAAGGCTAGGGGATTCTTTTGTATAATATTCACCAACACGATAAGTACTATTTTTAAGCTCCTCTGTTATAAACGAGGTGGTATATATCATCTGATAGTGTTCACTGTCGTGTTTTTCAGTTTCTTCTATAATAATCTTCTGGAAATTTTGTGCTCTTTTCTCTTCTATTCCCTTATCCTCCATGTTATCGCAGAGGATAAATCGAGGATATCTCATTCTTTCAACTTCTAGAGACGCTAAAAAAATGGCGAATCGAGCGGTGGTTTTAAGATAAAAATTCGAGCTTGCCGAGTATTTAGCCTCTTTATCAGATATAAAAGCCAAATTATTTCGATAATCAATATTGAATTCTTTCGCCTCCATAAAATCCTCTTGGCGCTTTAAATCATTATTCAACAAGTATAATGCCTTCTTCTCTATAACCTTATTTACCTGTTCTTTCATAGTAAACTGGGCTGTAGTCATTCTATCTATCGAGTTTCCGAGAGTTTTAATTTCCTTTTCTAGTCCCTCTCTCTTTTCGACCAAACTTTGGTATAGCTCAGCATTTTCAAGTAAAGTTCTAAGCTGAATTATTGCTCCTTCTGCAAATCCTTTTTCAATATATAGCGCATCAATTTTCTCGTCACGAACTGATTTCACATCTTTAAGGGCAGCGTTGACACGTGCTTGCAGATTGTAAAGTTTGACCTTCTCAGACTCATACAGCCCTTTCATCTCATCAAGCTGTCTATTTCGCGTTATAAGCAAAGCTTTCGATTCTTTAATTTGAAAACTTAGTTCTTGTTCTATTTTTCTCGCTTGTGTAACTCCAAAACTGCTATCAATCACTTCTTTGCACAATTTACACTTGGTATCATCATCCGTCTTTTTAATTTCAGATAGGCATTCTGGGCAATATGCTAGAGGAAATTCACCTAAAAAGTCTCTCGCTAGAATAGAATTTTTTACTGATCTAGATTTTGTCTCCAGTGTTTTAATGAAGAAAGCCGAATCTTCGATTTCATATCTTAATGCTCTGATGTCCGTTTCGAGCTTCTTAACAAGGGATCTTTGCTCAATCGCCTCCTCATTAAGCTTTTCAAATTCAAGTTTTGTTTGTTTAGTAAATCTAACTGCCTTATTTTGTTGATTAAGTTCTAAAAGCTGCTCTTCGATCTCGCTAATTTCAGCTTCTTTATTCTCTATGCGAGTCTTTAGATTCTCAGGGATTAAATCATGGTCTTTGGGAATAAACTGCCTAATAATCTTGATTTCTTTTTTGACATCATCTAACTCATTGGATGCTTCGACCAACCGTTGTTTACTATCATATAAATCTTGGTTATAAACGCCAAGTAATAAATCCGACACAGTTTCTCGATTTAATGTGGTATCAAATTGCTCATACAAAAATAAAGAGTTTGTTGGAGAATCTTGATCGACATAAAGCAATCTCAATATTTGATGGAAAGTTATATTATTATCTCCTCTAACTATCGGAATATCCAAATTCTCAAAGAATACGTTAGAAAAGCTTTTTCTACTATCTGTCGTTACATAGCCAAATTTCTGCCAATCCGTAGAAGCCGATTTTTGTGAGCTCTCGAAATCTCCCCAATAAACATAAATAGGTTCCATTGGATTTCCCTTATTCGTTTGAGGATTAATATTAATTTCTCTTTTTATTACCAAAACGGCACCATTCATTTCTACTTCGGCCAATACCATTGAACATCTTTTCGCTTCTCGAACCCAATCATTAAAGGAGCCGCCTAACACGTAGAAAATAAAATGAGTAATAGTAGATTTACCACTACTATTATCACCACAAATGATATTTATCCCCCTATGATAAGCTTCATCATAAGCTACTTTTCCAGTTACCGTATAAATGATAAGGCGATTTAAAAATAAATTACTCCGCATCATATTTACTTTCCATGAGTTTGGTTTTGGCTTTCAGTCCATGTGGGCCAAACATTGATACTTGATAGAAATGAGAAGTCATTAAACCTATGACGTTTCGTTCTTTAGGGGTCATCGGTTCAAATTTAGATGTGTAACTTTGTAATAATTGCTTAGAAACAATTGTCACTCTATTTTCAGCCAAATATTGTTTATTTATTATTCCATAAGAGGCTAAACACTTAATAGCCGTCAATTGATAAGGTTTTATTCTTTCAAACATTTTTCGATTGTCTAAAATATCCTCGTATGGATTTTTCTCATTTGTAATATAAAAATTGATGAGCTTCCTAATATCCTCCTCTTCTCTTCTTAAGGTAATTTTCTGTACCTGATTAGGGAATAGTAGATAAAAATCCCAAATTCGCAACCGATCTAGCTCAACAAATTCGTTTTTATCAAAGTGTGTCAAAATCTGAAGGAGTCTGTAGACACAATGATATAAATCGAATGCAGGATGATAAACTATCATTATCTAGCCCATTTTATATGACACTTACCTGTCAAAAAGTAAATCATTCCTTCTATATCAGTAGATGACAACCCCATTACATCATCACATCCCTCGTTATGAATTTTCTCTATAATAGGCTTAATGATTTCTTCGGAAATAGTTTTTGCGATATCAGTTTCAGATGCTCCGTCTTTTATCATGGGGTACACTATATTTCGAAACTTCTCCAATACAATTCCCAGAAGAAACGCATGAATCTCTTGCGCCGTTTCATAAAATTGAAATCGAGTAAGTTTTTTAAAATACTCTTGTTTCAACCATGCAGCATCCTCTAGGATATGCGCTCTTCCGCCATTAACTAGCTTCTGCTCAAGTCCAATCGTATCCCTCGCATCGGAATAGCGCTGTAAGTTATCGGAAATCTCTTGGATTGTCTTTTTACCATCGAACTCCTCTTTTAGCTTTTCAAAGAGGGAAGACAGTTTTGTTTTTTGAGCGTAGTGATAGTGATAATTTTCTTCATGTTTATTTCCGGCAACCAGGTCACCTTCGCCAATCTTATTCCCCGACTGGTTAACTTGATTTGGCCTCATTCGCTTGTTTTATTACCTGCGACAATATCTCCCTTACCAACGGTATTGTTGCTTTGGGTTATCACGTTATTGCTGCTTGTATTATTTCTCTTTTTAGAGATACGAATGGCGATAAAAGCGCCAGCGGTTATTAAACTAATAATTAAGGCTGCTAATTTCAGGAGGTTATCATCGATTTTCATGGTTGAGGGCTGCTTTGAATAGGTAATAAATAGGTTATACTAATGTCTTACATTGTATTATTTGCCAAATATAAGAATATTAGTCAATTCTAACCTGTTATGATTAAATATTATGATTGAAGTTGACTAATCTATTAATAATCATTTATTTAATATATTAATTATTTACAATAAAATATAAATAGGTCGGTCAAGTAGTTACATTGTTAAACTACCAAAAATGACCAAATCCTGTAGAAATTGGTTAGACAATTTTCCCGTTCCCGCTACGATAAAAAAGGCTTTCAGGATTACCTGGAAGCCTTTTTACATTACAATAGCTCTTTATATAGGAACAATCGGATCAAGTTAAATTCTTGGGGGATTGACATTAGGCGTATAGTTTAACTAGCCTAAAAAGGAAGAATTCTACATCCCGTACCCCTCTCATCGCATTCCTAAAGGATTTTACCTTAGCATTGAAAGACTCTGCTGCGGCATTGGTAGCTCTGTTATTGAAGAAGTTTAATATGCCCAGATAGTCTGTTTGTACAGTCCTGGCAAGCGTTTTAAAGGATGACAGTCCGGATAGTTCTACGTCATTATACCACAAAGCAAGCCTTTTGAACGCCTGTTCTTTGCTGGTGCATATTCTAAATACATCCCCTAATCCGAGCGACAATTGATACGCTTTTTGTATAACTGGGTACCTGGTGAACAATAACGCTGCTCTTTGTTGCTGTTCCCTGGTCCATAATCGCGGTTGTTTAAATAATAAATATCTGCTACAGGCTAATAGCTGCTTTACGGTATCTCCGTTGTACAGGACCTCCGGCTGATAGGGCTGCTGTTGCTTTTTAGCCCGTTCATATGCCAGGTTTTCCTGCTCAAGGGCTTCCCACCTATATTGTATACGGGTTTCCTGTACGGCGTCAAAAGCCAATTGTTAAACATGGAAGCGATCGATTACCCGATGGGCATTGGGAAAGCAACGTTTGATAGCCACGTTGAGGCTTGCTGACATATCAATTGTTACCTCCAACACTTTTTTCGAAGTATCACATCATTCGATAGGTATTCGTCCCTGAAAAGGAAATACATAGAATCCCCGGATGAAAAAGCACTACCGGCAGTAACGCCAGGGCGGGGACCAGCGGGTGCATTTGGCGCCGTTGCGGTATTATGATCCTTTTTACAGGCGCTAATGGCCAGCAGCACAATACCGCCAGCCAAAGCTGTTCTTCGAAAGATGGTGAACATAAGATGGTTTTCCGTGTTGGGTGAAAGAAGTATATCTGCATACAGGATCCAATACAGACAATCAAAAATCTACTTCCCCTAATTCAATTTCTCCTACTTTATATCCTAACTCCCTTGTTGCTATTTCCTTTATCTCCTTCACCCAATTTATCCACTCATCTGTATCCATCAATCCGGAAAACTGAAGCCCACCCATTTCTACAGAGGCCAAAATATGCTTTTCATGCTCATTAAAACCAAACCAGTAAGGAAGCCCCTTCTCACCGCATTCGCCGCCTGTTCCATATCCCAACCAGCCCTTTAGTTGTGCATAGATCAGCGGAACTTTATTCCAGATTTCTTCCGGAGCATCATACCTGATATTTAAGTTCATCTCATGACTCGTCATATAAAGGAATATTTATAGGTAAAGAAAAGGCAAATTTGGTTACATATTCTATTCTTTCTGGTTAATTTTAAGCGAGCCAATTCCAATGTTCCATTACAAAGAAATACCAACACCAGACCCGATCCAAACCTACATCCGCAAATTCTGGGTCCTTGATCATTCAAACAGCCCGCTGTACAGCCATGCCAAATATGCATTACCCAACGGCTGCCTCACGCTTGCCTTTATCACCGGGCAAGGCGTGCTTTTAGAAGACGGGAACAAAACCATCAACATAAAAACAGGTATCTACCTCATCGGTCAGATCACCAGACGCCTGAAAGTCATCATCAAGCCCTATTCCAAAGCTATCATGGCACAATTAAACCCATGGACGCCAACATTGATCACTAAACTTCCGCTAAGTGAATTAACCAACCACTTCGCAACACTTAACTTCGTTAATAAAAAGCTACATAAAGCTTTTAGCGCTATAGATACTTCAGATGAGAATTTATTGGTTAAAAAGATCTATCATGAACTGGAGAGCCTTTTTTATGAAACAAGCGACTCCTCCCTTATACAAAATGTTATAAACGTATTTACAGCCAGCTTCCCGGCAAAGCCTGTAAAAATGTCCGATATCGCTGCAGACACAGGCTATTCAAAACGATACATCGAAAAAAAGTTTAACCTCCACACCGGCCTCTCACCAAAAGAAATGTATTCAATTTTGAGAGTCCGTAATATTATAAATGCCTTACACCGTCCCAATAACAAATCCTTAACCCAACTCGCCCTGGAATTCGGTTATTTCGACCAATCGCATTTCATTAAAATGTACACCGGCATTATGGACAGCTCACCCCGAAGATTTGAAACTAACGATTACATTTTGCCATTCAACTAGTTAGCCGTTCGCTTTTTTACAATTTCCACCGGTTTAATTGTTTTAGTTTTGACGCCATAATTGTTTTTCTATGGCAAAAAAGATCCTCGGTTACCTTCTCCTGGCAGGATTACAACTCATCATTAATAAGTGTACCGCACAGCATAATTTCGATACGCTTACTGCAAAGTTAAACAGGGTGGTTACCCGGGACAGCCTACCCGGACTAACCGTAGCGCTGGTTAATGCCGAAGGGATTGTTTACCAGAAAAGTTTCGGGTTTGCGGATATCAAAAACAATATAAAATATAATGCCAATACCGTCCAGAACATCGGATCAGTCAGCAAAAGCCTTATCAGCATTGCTATCATGAAAGCCGTGGAGCTAAAATATTTCACCCTGGAAACAAATATTAATGACATCCTGCCGTTCAAGGTCATTAACCCCAACCACCCAAACGATACTATCACCATAAAGGAGCTAACCAACCACACATCAGGCATTATTGACAATGAGAATATTTACCCCAATAGCTACAGATTTTACCCTGCTTTGAGATCATATGACAAGGAACTATTGGAACTTATCGGCACAAAAGGCTACCAGGAGAAGATCAAGGACACCAGCATGAAAACCTTCTTTTACAATTACCTATCTAAAGAAGGAGCATACTACAGTGCAAAAAACTTCAGTTCCAATAAAGCGGGTACTGCATACTCGTACAGCAATCTGGGGTCCGCACTGGCTGCATATCTCATAGAGATCAAGTCAGGGCTTTCTTACGATAAATTTACCGCGAAATATATATTTCAACCCCTTAAAATGAAAAACTCGGGCTGGTTTATAGATGTCAAAAAACTCGAAAATTACGCACGGTTATACTACAATAAGGACAAAGACTTCCCCCTATATTCCCTGTTAACTTACCCTGACGGCGGATTGAGAACATCCTGCAATGACTTAAGCAAATATTTAGCCGCAGTAATAAAAGGCTACAGTGGCGATACCACCCTGTTAAGCAATATTTCATTTAAACAGATGTTCGCTCCAATGTTTACCGAAACTAATGCCCCCCAGGGCATCCGTTTATCAAACAGGAACAAAGGCGTATTCTGGAATTTATACAGCGATGGAACCATCGGACTGGATGGTGATGATCCGGGAGTGAGCTCCTATTTGTTTTTTAATCCTGCTACAGGTTTGGGCGGTTTATTCCTTTGCAATAAATTTATAGACAACAAACAGGCTATTGTTGAATTATTAGTGAAGGAAACGCTATGAAAGAGCTCTCAACCGGCCAGTCTCACTTATTACCAATTCAATAAACTCATTATCAACAACTTATCCCTCAAAACTCTCTCTCCCCTTGCCAACATGGTATAAATTCATATATATTTTATACCATATTATTTTATTCGTACCTTGCGCCCCAATATATTAGCCATACTTTATTTGCTTAACCCATCAGTTACAATTAATTGCGATCCCTAACCACCTGTTCGAAATGACAAGGACTTTTTATACCTTTTTGTTACTACTCCTGTTTACCTGTTTGCAGACCCATGCCCAATATGCCGATAGCGGGACCGGCGTTCTAAAAAGCTCCGTATGGTGGTTCAATTGGCGGGGATTTACCATTAGCAACGGCGCCAGCAAAACATTCACCACTACAGATGGACTGAACGTTACCATCACTTTTTCCAATGTATCAGGCCCCACTCCCATTCCGTCGCAGATGAATACCTGGCCTGGTGCGGTACTGCATTTCCTTTATGATTTTACCGATCCCAATATTAACCCTGCCATCTACAATCCGCCAACAACGCAGAATGTAGCCTTTACAATGTCCATAACGGCCACCCGTAATGGTGCGCCGGCCCCCTTTACCTTATGTGCGGCAGATGCGGAGGCAAGCCTTAAGCCGGTGGAGAATACCACATTGATCACCTCCGGCAGCGGCTGGAATATCCTGGAATTTTTCCGCAACTCGCACCAGACTGGTAATCCCGTAACGGGTTGCGGCACTCAAACAGTGGTGATCACAGATACGCATGAGCCTACGGCAGTGAGCAATGCCCTGCCCATCGGGCAAAATCCGCTGATGGCTACCAATGCCCCTGCTTCCGGCATCTTACAGGTGGAAGTGCATATGGACAGAATGGTGCTAGGCGGTATGGCTGTGGCCTTTGGCATATTTGCGCCCATTGACCGCGGCGATCTGCCTCCCAGTTATGGTTCACCACAACATCGCTGGGTATATGCCACCGCTAATCAGTGTAGCTACAATCCTCCTTTCCCCACCATTAGCCAATCTACGGCCCTCAAGCTGGGAAACCTGCCGGGCGATGCAGACCCGACGGGCAATTCTGACGATAACGTAATTGGGGCGGATGAAGATGCGCTTACCAGCTTCCCGGACTATACAGGCAGCGGCAACTATAGCTTAGATGTCCCCGTCACTAACACTACCGGGGCAAATGCCTACATTTCCGGTTGGTTCGACTATAACCGTAACGGCTCTTTTGACGCGGGCGAAGGGGTATTTGCTACCGTTCCACCCCTTGCAACCAATGCCCACCTGGTCTGGACCGGCCTCCCAAATAAGCTCACCCACGGCACGGTACGGGATTTCGGCTTTCGTTTCCGGATCTCGTCTGACCAAACAGCAGTATCCTCCGCTTCCGGCGTAGCTACTGACGGAGAGGTGGAAGACTACATGGCTCACCTGGTAGTGCCGTGCGATGTGGTTACCTTCCCAACCGCGTCCGTAGATATGTGTGAGGGTGCTTCCCTGCAGTTGCAGGCCACTCCGGGATTACTCAGCTATAACTGGACGCCGGCCACCGGGCTGTCTGCTGTCAATCTGGCCAGTCCAATCGCTACTCCCACAGCTAACGTTACCTACACGGTAATGGCTACTTCAGACGATGGCTGTCAGGGCAGCACCACCATTGCAGTGAACGTAAACCCGCTTCCGGTCATCACTAAAAGCGCGGATGCCAGTATCTGTACCGGCGCCAATGTACAGCTGTCCGCTACTTCCAGCATTGCCAATACTACCTTTAGCTGGTTGCCGGCCACCGGCCTCAATGACCCTGCTATCGCCAATCCGGTGGCAACCCCACAGACCACCACCACCTATACGGTTACGGCTACCGCTGCTGGCGGGTGTTTTACCCGGGAAAATGTACAGGTACAGGTTAGATCCAAACGTGTTGCGACAGTAAACCCTGCCGCTAATGAGCTCTGTGAAGGGACCTCCCTTACATTGGAAGCCGCCGGCGGCGATGTTTACCAATGGCTGGCTCCAGATAATACGCCTTTAGGTGTAAATCCGCAGTTGCAGGTCACTCCCCAGCTCACCACCACCTACACCGTAAATATTACTGATAATGATTGTGGCGGCACCACTACCCTGCAGGTGCCTGTTGCCGTTTATCCCCTTCCGGTGATCACTAAGAGCGCAGACGCCAGTATCTGCGCCGGCGGAAATGTACAACTGTCTGCCACGTCCCCCACGGCCAATACCACCTTTAGCTGGTTGCCGGTTGCCGGCCTGGATAACCCGGCTGCCACCAATCCGGTGGCAACGCCACAGAGCACTACCACCTATACGGTTACGGCTACCGCAGGCGGCGGATGTTTTACCCAGGAAAACGTACAGATACAGGTAAGGCCCAAGCGCGTTGCGGCAGTAAAACCGCCCTTTAATGAGATCTGCAAAGGCGCTTCCCTTACATTAGAAGCCTCTGGCGGCGACGCCTATCAGTGGCTGGGCCCTGATAATACATCTTTAGGCGTAAATCCACAGCTGCCGGTATCGCCTCAACAGACAATCACCTATACCGTAAATATTACTGATAATGATTGTGGCGGCACTACAACCCTGCAGGTACCCATTACTGTTAGCGAGTTGAACGCGTCTGTAACAAAGTCTAACGACATAACCTGTTCCACCGGTCCTGCTGTGCTGATAGCAACAGGCGGCACTCAATATCAGTGGGAGCCGGCTCCTGGCCTTACTGATCTTGCAGCCTCCCGGCAAACGGTGGCGCCGCTGGAAAACACCACCTATCGCCTTACCGTCATTAACGGCGCTTGCTCTAAAAAAGACTCCGTTACGGTAACGGTAGATCTGGCTACGGCCATCAGTACCTACCCCCTGCCCAATGCTTTTACGCCTAATAACGACGGCAGGAATGATTGCTTTGGGTTAAAATACTGGGGGCCGGTCACTACACTCGATTTCAATATCTACAACCGTTGGGGTGAGCTGGTCTTCTCCACCCACAATCCCATGGACTGCTGGGATGGCCACTTTAAAGGCCAGTTACAGCCGGTTGGCTCTTATGTGTATTGGATAACGGCCAAAACCCTCTGCGGCGATGTAACCAGGAAAGGTGTTATATCCCTCTTGCAATAACAATGATCTTATCACTTCCGGCAAACGCCTGAACCTAATATATTTCATAACAACAAGGGCTTTGAAGCATTACCTTCAAAGCCCTTGTTTATAGTCTTCATACTTATAATATATTCAGCTACTCCCCATATACCCTTCCCTTCTCTGTCAACATCCTTAAACCACCGCATTACGGGTAATCTGTCTTGTCCCTCGGTTTGAACTTGTACAAAAATTGCACAAGTTACCTTCTCCCATAACTCTATCGCCGCCAGGTATGGGATAACCCGTTAATATCCCGCAAATAAGAACACACTTTTAAATCTACTCACCATACCCTATCTTCATCCCACAAATTACATCCATTCCAAATCATCCAACAATAGTAAGATCATCAGGATCAATAACTACAAAAAACTTCATCATCTGAAATGAAATCAAACAAACTATTCAAAATTACCCTGCTGGTCATTCCCACTATGCTACTGATCTACATTTTTCTGACCAGGGATAAAATAGATCCTGGCTCCGGGGTCGAAAGCGGCTCATACGATGTTTCCCAAATGTATATCCTCGTTTCAACCGGGTTGTATTTATTGATGCTCAGCCTGATCTTTCTGTTGCGGGACACCCGGGGTAATGTCCTTTTCCTGCTGATTGCCATACTCCTGCTTGTCATTACCGCTACTATGGCTGTGCATGTCTTTTAAATCTCCACTGACAGCCAATACCCCACTAATCCCTGGTCCTAAACTCCCTTGGCGGCTTACCCGTTTGGGATTTAAACAATTTCGTAAAATGAGACGGATGCTCAAACCCCAGCTCATAAGCAATTTCACTGATGGATTTTTGTGTGCTCCACAGCAAATGTTTCGCTTTTTCCGCAAAGGCCAGATGAATATACTCCTGCGTGGTTTTACCCGTGTATTTATTCAGCAGGTCTGATAAATAATGCGGGCTAAGGTTAAGCTGAGCCGCGAAATACTTCACACCGGGCAACCCGGCCTCCATGATATCCGCTGCAAAATAAGCATGCAACAGCTGCTCAAAACGTTGCACAATATCATTATTCACCCTGGCCCTTGTAAGGAACTGCCGGTCATAGAACCGGTTACAGTAATTCAGCATCAACTGAAGGTTATCAACAATAAGGCCCTGTGTATGCTTATCGATATGCTGAGAATATTCTCTCTTTATTTTCTCGAGGCAGTCCTGTAATAGCTGCTTTTCATCTGCTGATACATGCAGGGCTTCATTAACCTCATAATTAAAAAAGGAATAATCCCGCATTTTTCCGCCCAATGCAGTTCCGCTTAACAGGTCCGGATGAAAGAACAGGCCCCAGCCTTCCGTTACCTGTACATCAGGGCTTACAGCAATGATCTGCTGCGGGGCGGTAAACATCAAAGATCCTTCGTTAAAATCATAATGCCCCCGGCCATACTTCATCTCCCCCGCAAAACGCTTACACATGATAATATACAGACCGGTACGGTAAAACACTTCTTCCTTGGGCCGGTCCGGTGCTACCCCGGTAAGATCTATTACAGAGATTAATGGATGCCGGGGCTTACCACAGTTGTAAAAACTGTGTACCTCGTTGATAGACCTGATGTCGGTATATTTCCGTTGCATAATGACTGGAAGTGCTTACAAGTTAACGAAATCAGGCCAGGCGGTCACTGGTAACCAATTGCCATTCGTGCTAGAAAGCCCCTTCTAAGATCAATTAATAAAAAGATCCCGGATAGCCTTCACATAATCACCTTCGGTGTTATTCCCCTTCAAATCAATATAGAACTGTGCATCCTGTCCCACTACATAACGCAACCGGGGTGTGCCATCTGTCACTGCCTCAAATATTTGCTTAGCAACATCTTCCGCGCTTGCCTTGGGCAAATGCTCCGTTGCTTTGGGATAGCGGCTAAAAAAACCAGCCATATACGGATCATATGCCGGTATCTCATTTTTAACCAGCTCCAGTCCATTACGGAAATTGGTAGATACGCCACCTGGCTCCACTATTTTCACAGCAATATGCAACGGCGCCATCTCATGGGATAAAGCCTCCGAAAAACCCTCCACTGCAAACTTAGAACTGTTATATAAACTACCGAACGGTAACCCTGTCATCCCCCCAAAAGAAGAAATATTCACAATAACGCCCTCCCCATTTTTACGTATATATGGCAGCGCGGCCTGTGTCACACGCATCATACCAAATACATTTACATCGTACTGCCTTTGGATCTGTTCCAGGGCAGCAGACTCAAATACGCCCATCAACCCATATCCCGCATTATTTACCAGCGCGTCCAGCCTGCCAAACCGCGCTATACCAGCTTGTACGGCTGTTTCAATAGACGCCTGGTCCTGCACATCCAACCTTGTTACAAAAACATTGTCCAGTTGGGAAAGTTCCTGTTCTTTTTCCGGGCTACGCATGGTAGCGATCACATTCCACCCATTTTGCTGAAACTCTTTTGCCGTCTCTTTCCCAAAACCGGAAGATGCACCTGTAACTAATACTGTCTTTTTCATTGCTGTAGTTTTTACTCGTGATGATCATATCGACCACACAAAATTATTGCTACCCCAATCCCCCGGCTTATACGTTTTGCATGAGTATTTATATTTTTTGCGGAACCAATTAATAGCTAAAAATAACAGCGGCTTTGAAAGATAGACTTCAAAGCCGCTGCACGCTATTTTACACGTAACATTACATTCCTTTCCTCACCACATGTGTCCTTCCTTCCCCTATCAACGTTTCCAGTAACTCATACCCACCATTCGCTTTACTATGCGCACGCTCCCGTTCCGCAAGGGTAATGGGGCTGGCCCAGTAAAGATTCACCCTGTCTCCTTCCATTACCGGCAGCGCTATCTCCGGACCTTTATACAATGCAGAAGAAAGTATAAAACTATCAAATCCCGCCGGCAAACCTGATGAGCTGATGGTATGCCCTTCGCCCAGCCAGGTAAGGTTCCGCCAGGGACTATCCGCTATACCCGCTATCGACTGCGCCATGTTCATGATCTCATCCATGGTATAGTCGTTCTTATTCACAGCAAGCCCCAACTCCATCCGTCTGAAACCTCCTGCCTGCTCATTATACAGCAACTCCACCCAGGGCATCGCGCGGATGCTTACGCCCAGGCTCAGGAAATAGATAACATCATCCTGCTCATACTGGGCCAGTGCCATAGGCGGCCACTGTTGGTTATCTATCGCATAATACTTTAAGGTACTGCCAAACTGTGTTTCATACGCCTCCAAAAATTGCCGCTGCAGGGGTCCCCAGGGATTATTCCCCTCATCGCCCCACTTATCCCAAAAAGCGGAAGCTTTCTCCAGCCCTTCAAACAATGCGGGGGCAGCTAGCGGAAAAAGCCCGCGATCTTCCGCAGCCTCGCTACATTCCAATGCATAACAGGCCGGCTGTTCAGCAGAAAGCGACCAACCGGGAATAATCCCTATTGGCTCATCCTGATAAAAAACCGTCGCCCCATCATCAGACTCATTCCACATAATACTTAGTTCCGCTGCCTCCAGTGGTGCAAGTCCTTGCGGATGCTTACAATACTGCGCCTCCAGCATCGGCGCCTTCCCGGCTTCCATGGCTGCGCTATCCCGCTCATCGGGGGCAGGCTGCAGGTTCCGCAACCAGCATGCCCGCATACCATAACGTTCAGAAAAATGTTCCCCAGGATAAATATAAAAATAAGCGGTCCGCTCGTCCTGTTCTATTACCGCGTGCAATGTGCTGCGGTTATTCGCCATTTCTAATAAGATGGTTTCCATTGGATGAAATATTTGCGGCTTAAACTACAATTTTTTTCTGCACCCCCACTCCCTCCCATCATAATGTGATAATGCAAACGAAGCACTTAACCTAAACTTAACGCAGTAATACCCAACAGTATCCCCCATCTGTCCTACGGCCTGCTTGCCTTGCCGGTAGATGTTAAAATCGGCCTTGGCTGGCGCGGGCTCCAACAGCCTGCTTCCAAAGCGAACACCCCGCGGCAGGCGCAGCCGTTTTTAACATCTACCGGCATGGGCCAGATCCCTCAGGATCATACCGGCATAGACTAGTACATCAAGCATCGGCACTGCTATAGCCGGCCAACATACACCTTCGTATCATAACTAATAACAATCCTTCCCTCCTGCTCATACTTCCCAAACAACGCCTCCAGATCCGCTATCATCACCTCAAACCCGGGATCCCCCTGCAACGGCATATAAGAAGACGATAACAACCGCCCTTTCAACCCATCATAATCAAACACCTGCTCATTCGCAAACACCTTCAACTCCATCGCCGCCGGCGCAAAGAACGCCCCAATATGCTCCGCATCAATATTACGATGCCCAACCTGCACATAATCCTTCCCATGTTTATTGATCAACGCATCATACTCCTGCTCAAACGGGGAACCTACCCTTCGCTCATTCCAGATTAACGCCACCAGCCCATCTGATTGCAAGATCCTTTTAAACTCCACCTTACACGCCGGCACATTAAACCAATGAAACGCCTGCCCGGCTATGATCCCATCTACACTGCCAGATGGCAACGTAGTATTTTCCGCTGTGCCTTGTACAGGCGTAAACCCTGTGTACTGCCCCAGCAGCTCTTTAGCCTTACCCAACATCTCCTCATTAGGCTCCACGGCAAACACCGGGTACCCCGCCTCCAGGAACAAGCTGGTGGAGATGCCCGTACCAGCGCCAATATCCGCCAGCTGTTTCCCGGCAGACAACCCGTAGCCCTCTTGCAGATACGTAATAATATCCGCAGGATAATGCGGCCGGTATTTTACATAATCCTCCACGCGGTTGCTGAATCGTTTTGTGCTGTCCATACAACAAATTTAAAGTCAACCCAATTTACCAGCAAAAAAGGACTTTATAAAACAGGATAATTGTGGTAAATTATACTGGCCAACTATCAACCTAACCGAGATGCAACCCCTTTCTATATCAGAGCATGTACTGTTACTTGTTTCCGGCCTGGGCGTGGTGCAAGGTTTGCTGCTGGCAGCCTTACTGTATTTCCATCCCAAAAGCGACCGGGTGGTGAACAAGTTCCTGGCCCTGTACATCCTGGCTTTGTCCATTATCATGTGCGGGCCTTTTTTCCTGCGCCTTTTTTCCTGGAAAAGCGGGTTTGTGCAGCAGCCCCTGCCCATGATCATGGGGCCGATGATGTATCTGTATATACGCAGCTACCGGGAAACGGTCACCCTCCGCAAAGCATTACCCCAAGTACTCCCTTTCCTGCTATTCTATATCGTGTCTTATTCCTGGTTTGCCTACCTGGTGTTCACCTATGGGAATACGGATACGCCGCCGCTTTTCGCCTTCCAGTCGCCCATAGGCATTATGGTCAGTTGTGTGCCTTATGGCCACCTGGTGCTTTATTATTTTATAGCCCGGCGGGAGCTGCGATTATACCAACGCACTATACGCGGCCTGTTTTCTGAGACCAGCCAGATAGACCTGCATTGGGCCAGCTGGCTTATAAACGGGTATTTATTCATTGTGGTAAATGCGTTGGTGATGTATTCACTGATCATCACCTCCCCTCAATACTTCAACCTATGTTATCTTATTACCATAGCGGTGGCCACACCTTATATTTATGTCTCTACTTATAAGGGCATCACCAATCTCACCATCTGGCAAAGACAGCATCTGGAAAACAAGGAAACACTGGAAGTACAGCTGCATGATATCACCCTGCAGCTGGAAAAGGATACACCGGTGCGCAACAACAACAGGATGCTGGATATAGCGGGCAGGATCACCCTGGTAATGGAACAGGAAAAGTTATACCAGGAAACAGAGCTTACCCTGCAACACCTGGCGGATAAGCTGCAACTCCCTTCTTACCTGGTATCCCAGGCCATCAACGAGGGCATGAACAAAAATTTCTACGACCTGGTGAACGGCCTGCGCGTAGAAGAAGCCAAACGCCTGCTCCAGGACGCGCGGAACAAACATTACACCGTGTTATCCGTAGGCTTTGAGGCGGGGTTCAATTCAAAGACCACCTTCAATACCGTATTCAAGAAATTTACCGGGCTTACGCCTTCCGTTTTCCGGGAACAGCAGTGCAGAACAGCGGAAATGGCGTAAGCTATTTTAAAATACAGGAATATGCCACTATTGAATATACCGGAACATATGCTTCTATTCCTCGCCGGCGTGGGACTGCTGCAGGGCGCATTGCTGGCGGTATTACTGTATTTCCATCCAAAAAGCGACCGGTCCGTGAACGGCTTCCTGGCGCTGTTCATCTTTTGCATCAGCCTCCCGGTACTCATCCCTATTGCCCAACAATTATTCTCCTGGCAGGCCATCATTATTGTGGAGCCCTTTACCGTCCTGGGCGGCCCTTTCCTTTACTTATATGTACGCAGCTTTAAGGAACCCATCACCTGGCGTAAGGCCTGGCCTCACCTGGCCATTTTCCCCGTTTTTGTGGGCATAGCCTGCTGGTCATGGGTCACGGTCGCCCACCAGTACCCGCCGGGCAAAGAGGTGCCAGAAGGAGCCCTGCGGCATCCCTTATCCTTTATACCGATCATGATCCGGTTTTCCCAGCGGCTGCTGTATTATGGGCTTTCCCTCCGGGCATTATACCTGTATCAGCATTCCATCCGGCACCTTTTTTCGGAAACGAGCCGGATCAACCTGCGCTGGGTACGGTACCTGGTACATGGGTACCTGGTCCTGGTGCTCAGCACAATTATTTGTTATATATACATCCGGCAGCACCCGGAAAACCTGGGAATAGGGATCTTATCCGCCGGCGCGCTTATCACAATATATATTTACCTCGCTGCTTTTAAAGGCATTGGCCAGATAACCCTATGGCAACTAATGCCGGAACGCAATAAGGAAACATTAGCTGATACCCTGGAAGAGGCCGTAAACTTGGAAGATGACAACCTTCCCGGCCGGGTAAAACGGAAGACCGGCCTCAGTGACACCCGCATACAGGACATTGCAGGCCGGATACTGCTGATACTCGAGTCTGAAAAACTATACCAGGAAACAGAGCTCACCTTGCAGCAGCTGGCAGACCGGCTCGCCCTGCCGCCCCACCAACTCTCCCAGGCCATCAATGACGGACTAAACAAAAACTTCTATGACCTCATTAACCAATACCGGGTAGAAGAGGCCAAACGATTATTATTGAATGAGGCTAACCGGAACTATACCATCCTTTCCGTAGGCTTTGAAGCCGGCTTTAATTCCAAAACTACCTTCAATACCGTATTCAAAAAATTTACCGGCCTTACCCCCACCGCCTACCGCGATCACCAGAAACAGGCAGCTTTACTTGCCTGAAAACCCGCTTTTGCAAACCGGCTTTAATGCCATTGTATGCAAAAAACCAAGGGGCGCCGCCTGGCGGAATGGCCTGAAACATGTCCTTCAAAATCGCTTTTCCTTCCCTGGAGTTCGGATTTATAGATCCGAACGCCTCGAACGGATCCCCAAACTAAATTGATTATCAACAACCTACCGCGTTCGAACACCCCATTTTACGATCCGGACCGGTAAATGGCCTTCCCGTTGGTTCGGATTAGCCAAACGGAACCCTCACGCCTTTTCCAGAGCGCAATTTTGTGCTGTCAAACAAAAACTCCTGACAGTTAAAACCAAAAACTTATGCGCAAGATCAACAAATGGAAAGTGGGTATGCCGGTGCTGCTGATCATCAGCCTCCTTAGTATACAGGCCCGCTCCCAGTCAACCAACATTACCATCAGAACCGCCATCGAACTGGCGCTGGCCAACAACCCCTCTTTAAAAGCCGATAGCCTGAACCGGCAGATAGCCGCTCACCAGGTAGGCATCGCAAAAGCAGCGTTGTTGCCACAAGTAAATTTTAACAGCAAGGCAGAGTACAACCCCGCCATTGCCACCCAAATGCTGCCGGGCGCTATTGCCGGCCAACCATCGAAAGAGTTTGTTCCCGTGCAGTTTGGTACCAGCTATAATATGGGCAACGGTGTAGAAGCCACCCAAACCATATTTAAGAAAAGCAGCCGCCTGCAGGTAGATGCCGCCCGTTTAAATACGGGCATCAGCGAAACTAAATATCAGCTGTCACAGGAAGACCTGGTGTTCCGGGTGGCCACCGCCTGGTATGAACTGCAGTCTTCTACCGCCATGATCCGTACCACCCGTAAAGACCATGATAATATCCGGGAGATAGCTGCCATTGCCAAAGCCCAGTATGAAAGCGGCGTGCTCAAACGTATTGATTATGAATCACTGCAGATCAATGCCGCCAATATCCAGTCCCAGCTTAACCAGCTGCAGTCCGGTTACGATGAACAGCTGGCGTATTTCAAGTACCTGTTGGGTGTACCGGCAGATGCGGCGCTGACCATTACAGAAGATATCCACTCAGCAGCCATCACGCCGGAGGGCGCTGCCTACCTGACCAGCCGGGCAGATGTGAACCTGTACCGCCAGCTGATCCAGGCCAAGGAACTGGATATCAAAAGCATCAAGGCAGAGAAAGGCCCTTCTGTAAGCGCGTATTTCCGGTTCAATTACAACGCGCAGTACAACCAGCTGTCAGATGCTACTAAAAATGATTACTGGTACAAAAGCTCCACCGTGGGCATTACTACTACCATTCCCATTTTTGATGGCTACCGCCGCAAAAGCCGCCTGCACCTGGCACAATCAGAATTGAAACAGCTGCAGTTCCGTAGCGAACAACAGCAACAGCTGGCCAACACGGAATGGGAAACAGCCAATACCACCCTGGGCAGCGACCGCCGGCAGGTAAAGATCACACAGGATAACCTGGTGCTGGCAGAGCAGGTGTACCAATCCCGGAAAGCGCTGTATACAGAGGGCGTTACCTCCCTGATAGAACTGCTGGATGCGGAGCGCGAATTAAGCCAATCCCGCAACCTGCATACCCAGGCGCTCATCAGCGTACAAACCAGCCTGGTAAATACACACAAAGCCAACGGCACATTATTAACATCATTTATAAACTCCCTTTAAACTATTGCAACATGAAAAAGAAGTTATTAACTATTGCCATCATCGCAGCGCTCACAGGCAGTATCGTGATCGTACTGGCAAACAATAAAGCTAAGATCAACAAAGCCGCTAACCCGGTTAAAGAGAAAATAGTGATCCCCGTAAAAGTGCACCAGGTAAAAGCAGACTCCTTTAATGTGTCCTTTAGCCTGAACGGCACTACGGCCCCCGCCAGGGAAGTGAAGATCGCCTCAGAGGTACAGGGTAAATTAGTAGCCCTCTATATTAAGAATGGAGATCTTATACGGAGCGGACAGGTGATTGCCCGCCTGGATGCAGGGGTATACAGCGCCCAGCTAAGCAGCATCCGGTCCTCACTGGCCAAAGCTGCGCTGGATATAGACCGCTATACCCACCTGATATCGCTGGGCGGCGCCACCCAAATGCAGCTGGAAAATGTGAAGCTGCAACACACCTCCTTGCTGGCGCAGCAGAAAGAGATCCTGGAACAGATGGAGCACATGCAGATCCGCGCGCCATTTAGCGGAAAGATCGAGAACGTGACCGTAGAAACCGGTTCCTACGTAACATTTGGTACCGTACTGGCGCAGCTGATCGATAACGCTTCCTTAAAGATAAACGTGTTCCTCTCTGAGCACGAAGCCTTCGAAGTAAAGACCGCCCAGGCAGTGACCATCACTTCTGCTGTGCTGTCACAACCACAAACAGGCCACATCAGCATGATCAGCGATAAGGCAGACGCCTCCGGGAAATTCCTGGCAGAGATCAGTTTTGCAAATGATAAGGAAGAACAGCTGAAAGCAGGCATGCTGGCAGATGTGACCTTTGCACCGGGCACCATAGCAGAGGGACTGTCCATACCGGTAAGCGCCTTGCTGGCCGGCGCTAAACAGCCTAAAGTATATATAGCCAACGGACAACAGGTTACCCTGCGTGATATCAGGACCGGCCTGGTTACGCCTGCTAAGATACAGGTGCTGGAAGGCTTACAGGCAGGCGAAAAGGTAGTTACCTCCGGACAGCTGAACCTTGAAAACGGCGCAGCAATATCTATCAACCAATAAAAAACAATTGTATGTCACTAACCGCAATATCAATAAAAAGGCCCACGCTGATAGTCGTGATCTTCTCTGTACTGGGCCTCCTGGGCATCGTCAGCTATTTTTCCATCGGGTATGAGCTGCTGCCAAAAATGTCAAAACAGATCATCACCATCAGTACTACTTATCCGGGCGCCGCCCCTTCAGAAGTAGAGAATGCCGTAACAAAGGAAATAGAGGACGCCATCTCCTCCCTGGAGAAACTGGATAACATCAAATCAAAATCACTGGAAGGATTGTCTAACGTGATCGTGGAATTTAAATCAGATGTGGATATAGACCAGGCCATGCAGGATGCGCAACGCAAAGTAAATGCCATTGCCTCCCAGCTGCCGGAAGATGCAAAAGACCCGGTGATCTCTAAGTTCTCTGTGGATGAGGCTCCGATCATGAAGATCTCCGTGGCCGCCAAAACAGATAACCGCGCTTTGTACGATATCGTTAAACAACGCATAGGCCCCTTATTATCCAAACTGAACGGCGTAGCGAACGTAGGTATTATGGGTGGGGAAGAAAGACAGATCCGCGTAAACATCGACCGCCGTAAGATAGAATCCTTTGGCCTGGATGCGCAACAGGTATTAAAGGCCATCGAAAAAACCAATCTCGATTTCCCTGCCGGCTCTGTAAAGAATGATGGCAGCGAAACCACCATCCGCCTGGCCGGTAAATACAAACACGCGGCAGATATTGAAAATACCGTCGTCCAGCACCGGGATGGGCGTACCATCTTCCTCAAAGATGTAGCCGTGGTAATTGATGGCATAAAGGAAACAGAGACCGTAAGCCGCTATAATGCCAACACCGCTATTGGCCTGCTGATGTATAAACAAACAGACGCCAACGCGGTAGAAGTAAGTGAACAGGTACGCGAAGAGATCAAAAAACTGGAAAAACAATATGCACCGGAGGGCCTTACATTCGCCATAGCGCAGGACTCATCTGAGTTTACCCTTAAAGCCGCAGAAGCGGTGAACCACGATCTTATACTGGCCATCATTCTTGTAGCGCTGGTAATGCTGGTATTCCTGCACAGCATGCGGAATGCTATTATTGTGATGATCGCCATCCCCGCATCGCTCGTTACTACCTTCATCGGCATCCATCTGTTTGGTTTTACATTTAACCTGATGACATTGCTGGCTTTATCGCTGGTGGTAGGTATCCTGGTGGATGATAGTATAGTGGTGCTGGAGAATATACAACGGCATATGGAAATGGGTAAGGATAAAAGACAGGCTGCCCTCGACGGCCGCCAGGAGATTGGTTTTACCGCCATGTCTATTACCCTGGTGGATGTGGTGGTGTTCCTGCCCATTACCATGGTAGACGGGTTGATAGCGGACATCCTCCGCCAGTTCTCACTGGTGGTGGTAGTATCCACCCTTATGAGCCTGTTCGTGTGTTTTACATTAACACCCTTACTGGTATCCCGCTTTGGCAAGCTCACACATCCTGATCCTAAAAAGCTGTGGGGCCGCACCATCCTGTATATCGAAGCGCAGATCAACCGTCTCACCGCCAGCTACAGCCTGCTCTTAAAATGGAGCCTGCACCACAAACGCTGGGTGCTGGGTATTACTCTCGCATTATTAATGGGCTCTTTAGGACTGGTAGCCGGTGGTTTTATAGGCGACGAGTTTGTGAATATGGGCGACCGTGGCGAGGTAGTAGTAAAGATAGAGCTGCCTAAAGACGCTACGATAGAACAAACCAACCTTAAAACACAGGAAGTGGAGCGTTACATCCTCTCCAAACCGGAAGTAGTGAATGTATTCTCCTCTATGGGTAAAAATGATAACCAGTTTGCCGCACAGGGCGAAAGACATATTGCAGAGATCAGCGTGAACCTGGTAGATAAAAGCAAACGTAACATCAGCACGGAACAATTCTCCCAGACAGTAAAAAAGGAATTGCAGGAGCGTATACAAGGCGCTAAAGTTAATATCAGCAACGTAGATATCATGGGTAGCACCAGCGAAGCGCCCATACAGGTGGTGCTAAGCGGCAGCAATGTGGATCAGCTGCTCGCCTATGCAGATGCTATACTGCAGAAAATGAAAACAGTGCCCGGCACATCAGACACAAAGATCTCCATAGAGAATGATAAACCGGAGCTAAGCGTACGTATAGACAAGGAAAAAATGATGGCCCTGGGCCTGCAGATGGACCAGGTGGGCAATGTGATAAAACTGGCCTTTAGCGGCAACAACGATGTACAGTTATCAGAAGGGCAGTATGATTACGATATTATGGTAAGACTGGATGCGTTTGACCGTTCTTCCATGAACGATCTGCAGCAGCTGTCCATTGTAAACGCCGCAGGCGGGAACATCCGCCTCAACCAGTTTGCAACCGTAGAGCGCACCATTGGCCCTGCCAAACTGGAACGTAAAGACAGGATCAGCGCGGTAACGGTTTCCAGCGAGGTAGTGGGCCGCCCGCAAGGTACCGTAGGCAAAGAGATCCAAACAGTAATAGAAAAAGACCCATTGCCGGCCGGCATTTCTATCGAATATGAAGGGAATATGAAGGAGCAGGCCGAGGCATTTGGCAGCATGGGTTATGCACTGGTGGCGTCCATCATTTTTGTATACCTGATCATGGTGGCGCTGTATAACTCCTACATCTATCCGTTTGTGGTGCTGTTTTCCATACCGGTGGCGATCGTAGGCGCCTTACTGGCCCTGGCGCTGAATATGCAATCGCTGAATATCTTCTCCCTGCTGGGTATTATTATGCTCATAGGGCTGGTAGCCAAAAATGCCATTCTATTGGTGGATTATACCAACCAGTTAAAGGCACAGGGCTATACGGTGATGGAAGCCCTCCAGGAGTCTGGCCGCACCAGGTTACGCCCTATATTAATGACGACCATTGCCATGGTGATAGGTATGCTGCCCCTGGCATTGGCCAGCGGGGCAGGCGCAGAGTGGAAGAACGGTATGGCCTGGGCGCTCATTGGCGGACTCACCAGCTCTATGCTGCTTACGCTGGTGGTGGTGCCCGTGATCTACCTGATCATTGACAAACTCATTGCCCGCTTCAGCAAAAAGGACATGCTGGCCATCCCCGCGCCAGTAATGGCATAAAGGTACAAGCGCATAAAAATGAAATGCCTCCAAAAGTGTAATACTCTGGAGGCATTTTTATATGGGAGCTTTTTTATTTATTCCGGCCCGTTTCATTGGGGTATAAACTTAATACCGTATCGCTTTGCCAGTGTTCCTTGGTATCAACATCTAATGCCGATAGTTTGCCGGTGAATGCGGAACCGGTATCTACATTCCACACATTACAGGCCTGCATGGGAATATCCACATCATAATGCACCGTAGGCGTATGGCCAATATAGATCTCATTAAACAGCGATAATCTTTTCGGGTATAATTTGGATGTTTTATTCAAATTGCCGTCTGTTGCCAGGGCCACTTCCCACAGCGTACGGTCCCAGGAGTAGTTACTTTCATAATGTTCTTTATCCGGCCCGTGCATAGAAGAAAAGCCGGCATGGATAAATAACCGGTTCTGATCATCCACATAATAATGCCGCATCCTGTTAAAAAAAGCCAGGTGCTTTTTGCGCTGTGCAGCGTCTATGGCCTCATAACTGGCGATGGTAGACCTGCCGCCGTTAAATAGCCAGGTTTGATCCGGCGGCGCATCACTCAGCCACGATTCACACCACACATCATGATTGCCTTTTATAAAAATGCAGTTATACACTTCATCCAGCTCCATCAGGTATTCAATGATCTGGGCAGATTCAGACCACCCATCCACATAATCACCCAGGAAGATCAGGAGATCATGCTGTTGCGGGTTTATTTTTTCCAGTACCTGTTGCAACGCTTTAAGCGCGCCGTGTGTATCGCCAATGACAAATGTTCTTGCGTTCATAATACCACTGTTAGATCTGTATGTTTCTTACGGGGTCACCCAATTGTTTGTGTCATTATAACACAAAGAAAAGATAAATTACGATCCTATCCAAGGGTTTAATGTTAATTATTCCCGCCCTGGCTATTTCCGCTGCTGCTCAAAGAAGTACACGCCCTTTTTATTGGACACAATAATGTCTTTCAGACCGTCCTTATTAATATCCTCTACTACAAAGCTGTTGCCAATGCCGGAATTATTGTCCACCTCATGGGGTGTCCAGCGGGGTGTTTTGCCGGGCTGGTATTCAAACCAGTATAATACAGCCGGCTCAAAAGCGCCGGGGTCGTGTTCATTATGGGCAAAATAACGTTTGCCGGTGACCAGGTCCGGATGACCATCGCCGTTAATATCTTCCATTGCCATCGCATGGGACTGGGAGAACTGCCGGCTGATCTCATGCGTGGCCCAACTGCCGCCAGCCTGCTGCTCATGCCACCATATGCCGTAATCATGCGCGGAGGAGCTCAGTACATCTATATCCCCGTCTCCATCAGCGTCCAGCGCAAACATATTGGCGCAATCTGCGCCCAGGTTAGCCGCATGAAAGGTCCAGTTGGCCTGCGTTACATCCGCCGGCGATTCCCACCAGCCTATTTTTACGATCACATCCTTGCGGCCGTCCTTGTTCATATCACCCCAGCCAAGGCCATGGGTATAGCGGTGTGTGGCCCGCAGGCTATCGCTGCTGATGATATGGCGCTGCCATAACGTATCCCCCTTACCAACAGGAGATTTTAACCACAGCACCTGTTTGGCCACAATATCATTACAGATAAGGTCTTTGCGGCCGTCTCCATCCACATCCACACATAGCGGCGTTTCAATACCGGCGGCAGGTAGTATCATATGTCTTTTCCAAAGCGTATTAGCGCCTTTGGGATTCTCATACCACATACATACCCCGCCCGGTTGGTCAAAACGTATCAGGTCTGCCCAGCCATCATTATTTACATCCATGCAAAAATTCAGGAAAGTGGTGCTGTAACCGGGCACCGGGTTGGCCGTATCTGCATGCACCCGGTGTTGTTGCCATTTGGGCGCTTCATACCAATAAGTGCCGGCCAGTATATCTATACGGCCATCGTTATTCACATCACCAACCGCCGCTCCTTCAGATACAAAAACAGGGCTGATCACATGTTTTTTGAACGTAACCGTTTGTGCCTGACAGGCAGTGGTAGCCATGGCCATCAGCCAGCCACAAAGCATAAGCAGGTAAGAAAAATGGGCGCTGCGTTTCATATTATTAATGAAAATAGATTCACTAACAATATAAATAAAATCAGCTGTATCCCCTATATAATACCATATTAACTGTTAAGCTCACTTCTTCCACTTCTGCGCAATTTTCATGGCCGTCTCTATCATATAAGGCGCCCATGTTTCTATACGCCAGTCAGAGTGTGCCAGGGAGGAGGTTTGTAATGCGTGTACCGCATCATTGTAAGTAGCGGCTGTTTCTAGTATGGCAGATAGCTCCAGCTGTTGCCGGTATAACGTGGCGTCTTCCGCTATATGCGCCGGGATGGTGGGATGTGCAGGTAAAAAGGACTGTATACTCTCTGTGGAACGGGTTGCATTCTTTTCTGCTACAATGGCTTCCATCCGCAGAAAATCCTGCTGGAACTGTGTTTTACTTTCGGCAGTTATCAGCCCATTGCCTAATTGTTCCAGCACTACATATTTAAGATGGGGGCACAGATCAATGGTATTTTCCAACAGCTCAAATACTGCATCCGGCACGGCATCATCATGTGTATCCCGCCTTACTTTTTTAGGCGGGGCGGCCAGGGAATCTTCCCAGCTGCCACCGGAGATATGGATCTCCCTTACCTTATCCAATGGATATAGGCTGATGAGCGTATCAAACGGGATCTCAAAATTATGGAGCTGGCAATAAAGATTATGCAGGTCCAGTATGATAAAACCATTCACCGGCGCCAGCAGCTCATCCAGGAAAGCGCCATGCTGTTTTACTTCTTCCAGCGAATAGGAGAAAGCCAGGTTCTCCAGTCCTACGGGGCATTGGCAGGCTGCCTGTATACGTCGCAGGCGGTCGCGGCCAATAGTAAGCGTAGCGTTGGTATAGGGAATATTAAGCGGCGCGCCGTGATGGAAATCCTTACCGGTCATAAACCCAAAATGCTCCGTTACATGATCAAACCGGAATGCAGTGCTGGTATGCTCCAGCTGCCGCAACCAATCTTCCTGTTCCTGTAGCCATTTACCGGAAAACAGCGAAAAGAAAACACCATGACCGATAAGTCGTTGCTCGTCACTAAAGGCGGTTAACAGCTCCAGGAACCAGGAAGGGATTTCCTTTACCTTAAACAAGGCGTCAAAAGACCATTCTATAGCTTCAACCTTAGAAGCTTCCATCAAAGGCAAACAAGCCCCCAGGATGTCCACATCCAGATTACAGGCTACAGCAGATAAAATTTTTGGCACTTTGTCTATTTTAAAGGAATTAACAGTATCAACCCATACCGCAGGCAGGACAAGGATCGCTATGGCCAGGCGCAGCCTGCTGCTGCAACTCCTTCTGTAGTTTACCAACCGTAGGCTCTGCCTGCTTTTCCTTAGTACAGGAGGTAATGGTGTGCATGCCAATGCCAAGGACAATGGCGCTGAGTAGAGATTTTGACAATTTCATCGCTATAGGTTTTGGGTATTTAGATATGTATGTTAAACGCACCATATTCCCAAAAGTTACAATCAATGAAAAAGCCGTGTGGCAGTCACCACACGGCTTTCGCGTTATAGGATAATTATCCTAGAATATCTTACCGAAGAATGTTTTCATATCATTCCAGGAAGCAGTATCTGCTGCTGCATTATAAGCAATAGGCAGGTTAAATTGTTTGCCTATTGCTGTAGCGCCCGGGTTGGTAAACGCATGAGTAGCGCCGGGATATGCTTTGAATGTATAGTCCGCGCCAATAGAGTCCATGCTCTTTTTGAACTGGGCTACTTCCTGTGGCAGCACGAATTTGTCTTCTTCGCCATGGCATACCAGTATCTTAGCTTTCAGCAGGTCCTTATTGGCAGGAACGCCGGCCAGGTTGCCATGGAAGCTTACTACACCGGTAAACGGTGTGCCCAGCTTAGCGGCATTCAGTACCATAGCGCCGCCAAAGCAATAACCAATAGCAGCTACATGCGCTGTATCTGTTTGGCTATAAGTTTTCAGTTGTGCCAGCGCTGCTTCCACACGGGATTTGATCAGCTTGGGAGCAGTATAGAAAGCACCGGCGGCTTTGCCTGCTTCATCCGGTGTGTTGGCTACTTTACCATTACCGTACATATCCACTGCCAGGGCAATATAACCCAGTTCTGCCAGCTGTCTTGCACGGCTCTTGGTGTAATCATTCAATCCCCACCATTCGGGTACTACCAGTACACCGGGACGTTTCTGATCGCTGGCTTCATTATACACTACATAGCCAATCAAAGTAGTGGTGTCATCTTTGTAGGTTACCGCTTCTTCTTTCAGCTTTACTTCCGGGGCAGCGGTAGTAGCTGTTGAATCTGTAGCGGTTTCCTGGGAAGCAGGTTGGTTGTTGCAGGCAGTGAACCCGGTCACGGCTGCCAGTAAGCAGGTAAAAAGCAAGGTTTGTCCTTTCATAAATAATACACGTTTATAAATAGTGGTTTTAAAGGCTCGCAGATTTGCGGCGTAAATGTCGCGCTTTTTAGCGATATCTATTATTACTATCTATTTAAGACAGTATGCAGTTTATGAGGTAAACCCGCTACCACAACGGGTTGCCTGTTACAGCGTTACGGAAATGCCTTGAACATCTGTTTATCCTTATTATATAACCGTACATCCTTTACGGCGCCGGTACCCATAAAATTGTAGGCAATGCCTACTATATGTACCGGTCTGTCTGGTAACTGACAACTATAAGCAGGCTTGCCATTCACCGTGTATTGGATCTTATTACCAGCCCTTTTACCGCTTACCTGTGCCCAATCTGTAAAGTCTACTCCAAAGCCGGAAAGATCCGCGCTTTTGCCGGATACCATCTCGTCTACGCTCATCAGATTGAGCTCAGATACGCAGCCTTTGTCAGAAAGCGGAATGATAATAGGCGCATCATCCGTGATCAGTAAAATGGCCATCAGCTGACAGGCAGCGGCGCCATCGCGGTAGGTGTGTTTCACCGTGGTGCTAAAGGAGAAGTCAGCCAATGGTACCGGCTCAAAATTACCTACGTTAAAAAACTTCACTACAGGAGGCTGCGGTTTTAAGGCAATATGTTGTTGTAAGATCTCGTCTGCGGATAAAGACAGCTCCCCTGCACGCTCAAATGCGTTGGCAGGCAGGTACACCGGCACCGGCTCCTGCTGGATCATGCCTACCCATCCGTTAGTGGGGATGATCAAAGGGGTTTCTTTCACTACCTGGTTATCCACCAGCAGCTTGGCACGGTAAAAACCAGGCTCGTAATAAATGGAGGTATGGGTATGCGCGTTTTTACCCACCCGCTTTCTTCTGCGTCCGTCCCAGGATTGCTGGATCTCTACAGAATCGCCCTGTGCGGCCGTAGCGTCATAACTAAATATAACGGAGTTGGGAATGCTGCGGGTAACCGGTTTGCTGCTAAACTGGTAATCGCTGGGTTTGGGTGGCGGCGGCGTTTTCTTTAAAGCAAAAATGCCTACCAGTGTAAAGATCACCACTAAAGTAGCGGCTACCATCCAGATGAACTTAGCGGGATAGCGCCCCTTAGCACCGGTTCCCTGCGAGGCTGTGTTAGCGGCAGCGGATGCCACAGCGCCAGAAGTAGTGCCAGCTACAGGCGTAATACCTGCCGGAAAGCCCGTAGTCGCGGGAAGAGCCTCAGTAGTCACAGCGTCTGTAGTAGTTCCAGGCATTATTACAGCCCCGGTGCCCTGCTGTTTATTAAAACTCCGCCAGCTCTCATACCCGGCAAACCGGGCCAGCGTATCCAGGGTAGTGGTGCTGGGCAGGCTATTATATGCCACCCGGCCCCAGATCCGCCTCAAAGTACTGGCGCTCAGGGAAACGCCGGTATGATCCAATATCTGATCCTGCAGGTTCTCAAAATCCCTGCTCTGCCAGCTGGCGCTATCGCCCCAATCCAGCTGTTGCTCTATTGCTTTTAATAATATGTCTATCTGCGGCTGCATGTATATTAACGGTAAAACCGGCGGCAAAAAGTTACAACTTTTTCCGGTTTTACCGTTAAACGACCGCACAGCCCCTCACGCAAAATTGGCTGCTATCTTTTCCAGGTATGCTTCAATAGGCACACTATTCCGCAACGCCATCAGCTGTTTACCGGCATTCCCTACCAGGGTCCTGAACTGTTTGCTGGCGCCCGTTGCCTGCGCATAAATAGCATCTACCACAATCTGCGGGTCATCCACCATGTCAGGGTTATCGCCAGCTTTTGCCATCAGCCCCTTCACTTTATGCACGATGGGATCGTAATCTTTTATCTCCGGATGGCTATGCCAGATAATACTGTTCTGGAAATTATTACCGGAAGAGCCACCCTGCTCTATCAGCCGCAGCTCAATATTGAACGGCTTCAGCTCATAATACAATCCCTCCGTTAATCCTTCCAGCGCAAACTTGGACATGTTATATAAAGAGCCTACCGGCACCGCCGTAGTAACGCCCATAAAAGAGCTGATGTTAATGAACATACCACTTTTATTAGCGCGGAAATGTGGCAGGAAAGCCCGTGTTACGTTAATAGCGCCGCGCACGTTCACCGCAAATTGCCAGTCAATAGCGCTTTCCTCCGCAAATTCCAATGGGCCATAAGTGCCCATACCAGCATTGTTCACTACTACATCTATCTTTCCAAAGGCGGCAATAGCCTGTTCTGTAGCCTGTTTCACCTGCGCTACATCTGTCACGTCCAGCTTGAAGATCCGGATATTGGGATAGGCGTTCAGTTCTGTTTCCTTCTCCGGCGTACGCATAGTAGCCGCTACCTGCCAGCCCTGACTGGCAAAATACTTTGCTGTTAGTTTCCCTAAACCGGTACTGGCGCCGGTTATAAATACTGTCTTGTTCATTTTCATGGTCGTTTAAAATACCTCACAAATGTCCGGCTATTTTGGTATAACTTTGTAACCAGTATAACAGAGTATACCAGGTATGAAACCAACAGCTAAAATGAAAAAGGAAGCAGAAAAAGTATTAAGCTTCCCCCGCAAACAGGCAGAAGAGATCCAGGCGCTGCAGGATACCATCTATGTGGTAGGCGGTAAATGGCGGCTGCCCATTATCAATTCCATCTGCAACGGCAACAAACGTTTCCGGGATATACAACGCAGCATACCCGGCATCACTACCCGCATGTTATCCCGGGAACTGAAGGAAATGGAATTGAACAAACTCATTAACCGCACCGTTTACGCAGATACCCCCGTAACCGTAGAATATACCAGCACGGACTATTGTTACTCCTTTGGCCCCATTATACTGGCCATGATAGACTGGGGCAAGAAACACCGCAAGAAAATAACCGGTAAGGACTAAAAAACTATATCTTTAAGCTATCCACTAAAGAGGGCTTGCCGCCTTCATGAAAAACACGCGTGTATGACCCAACATCCTATCCTCCGTTTGCTCTTATTATTGCCCTTGTTATTACCGGGCCGTTTGCTGGCGCAGAACGATACTGTTAATATACAGGTAGATACCCGTACGCCTAAAGGCCCCATGCAACCCATATGGGCCTGGTTTGGATACGATGAGCCCAACTATACCTACATGAAGGATGGTAAAAAGCTGCTCACAGAAATATCCCAGCTTAGCAAAGTACCCGTATACGTGCGCACCCATAGCCTGCTGGTAACCGGCGATGGCAAGGCCGCCCTTAAATGGGGCTCCACCAACGCCTATACGGAGGATAGCCAGGGCCGCCCCATTTACAACTGGACTATCATAGATAGCATTTTTGACACCTACATACAACGGGGCATGAAACCCCTGGCGCAGATAGGTTTTATGCCTCAGGCGCTTTCCGTAAAGCCGGAGCCATACCGCCATCACTGGCAACCGGATAACTCCTATGGCGATATCTTTACCGGCTGGGCCTATCCGCCAAAAGATTATAAAAAGTTCGCCGCCCTGGTATACGAATGGGTAAAACATTGCGTGGCCCGCTATGGCAAAGCAGAGGTAGAAAGCTGGTACTGGGAAATGTGGAACGAGCCTAATATCGACTACTGGAAAGGCACTACAGAAGAATACATCAAACTGTATGATTATTCGGCAGATGCGGTAAAGCGTGCCCTGCCCACCGCCCGCATCGGCGGGCCGGAAGTAACTGGCCCCAACTGGAAGGATGCGGCAGATTTCCTGAAAGCCTTCCTGGATCATGTTGTAAATGGTACCAATTATGCAACCGGCAAACGCGGCGCCCCGCTGGATCTTATCTCCTTCCACGCCAAAGGATCACCCAAACTGGTGAATGGCGTGGTACAGATGAATATGGGTACCCAGCTGCGCGATATAGATAAAGGCTTTGAGATCGTAGCCTCCTACCCTACGCTTAAACATCTCCCTATCATCATTGGCGAGTCTGACCCGGAAGGCTGTGCGGCCTGCTCGGAGAACTATCATCCGCAGAACGCCTACCGCAACGGCACCATGTACTCCAGCTATACAGCGGCCGCTTTTGCCCGCAAATATGACCTGGCTGCCGCCCGCGGCATTCACCTGGCGGGCGCTGTTACCTGGGCTTTTGAGTTTGAGGACCAGCCCTGGTTTGCCGGCTTCCGCGATCTGGCCACCAATGGCGTAGATAAACCGGTGCTGAACGTATTCCGTATGTTTGGGAAAATGCAGGGCCAACGTGTGCAGGTAAGCGGCCCGCTGGCCTACGATGCATTCCGTATCCGTGACTCCAGTGTGCGCGGCTCCCAGCCGGATGTCAACGCGCTGGCCACCGCGGATGCCCACAGCGTAAGCGTAATGGTATGGAACTATCATGATAACAATAGCCCGGCGCCCGCCACCCCGGTAGCCATTACTATTAAAGGGCTTCCCAATGGCCAGCTACGCCTGCAGCATTACCGCATAGATTCCACCCATAGCAATGCCTACACCGTATGGAAACAACTGGGATCGCCACAGCAGCCCACACCGGAACAGGTAGCCCAATTAGAGAAAGCCGGCCAGCTGGAACAACTGGCTGCGCCGGAACAGCTAACCGCCGCTAACGGCCAAACCGTGATCCGTATGATAATGCCCCGGCAAGGTGTATCCTTACTGCAACTTTCCTGGTAAAGAAGCATTCCCGGCACAACTTTCCTGGTAACTGAATATTATTGTACATTCCCACTCCTATGAGCGTTTACGCATTATTACTGGTAATAGCGGCCGCCGTGCTGCACGCTGCCTGGAACCTGATCACCAAACAGGTCAACGGTAAATTGCCTTTTTTCTGGCTGGTATCAGTGGCTTCCTCCGTGGTATGCCTGCCCTTTTTTTTCGTGCAGGCGGCGCATGAGCAGCTAAACTGGACCTTACCCGTCATGGGCCTTGCCCTGGTAAGCGCCATCCTGCACCTGCTCTACTTTGTGCTGCTGCAAACAGGTTACCGCAAAGCAGATCTTTCTGTTGTATATCCCGTAGCCAGGGGCGCCGGTCCTTTATTTTCCGTGGCGGGCGCCATGTTGCTGTTTAGCGAAAGACCCGGCCTGCTGGCCCTCACAGGCGTTTGTCTGATCATTGCGGGGGTAATTGTAATGACCGGCCTCAAAGTCACCAAAAATGCCCGCATCGTAGCAGGGCTGCAATACGGCCTGCTCACGGGTTTGTTTATTGCGGCATATACACTCTGGGACCGCACCGCTGTGGTGGATTATCATGTATCCCCGCTGTTTATCACGTTCGCCTCCATGCTGTTGCCGTTGGTGCCACTAATACCCGTAATGGCCCGTAAACGGGAAGAAGTGAAACGGGAGATCATACAGCACTGGAAACAGATCATCGCCGTGGCCGTTTTTCAGCCCGTCTCTTACCTACTGGTGCTGATCGCCCTGAAAACCACACCGGTGTCTTATGTGGCCCCGGCCAGAGAACTGAGTATCGTAGTGGGGGTATTCTTTGGAGCTAACTTATTAAAAGAAGACGATGCCCGGAAACGGATCATTGCAGCGATAGTGATTCTGGCGGGTATTGTATTGCTGGCGCTGGGGTAGTGCCGACCGCTTATTACCGGGATACCAGTACAGCCCAGCCAGATAACAAACATAATGAAGCAAATAAGTTTTTCTTAAAAAACCGAACGCCTGACGTGCTACCGTCAGGCGTTCAGTCCTTTTCTGCATTACTGCATTAGCCCTTGTTATGCCGTTTGGGGTTCCATTCTCGCTTGTCTGTTCACATTACCTTCGGCAATTTGTGTAAGTAAGGCGTCAGCCTCTTTTTCCTCACCAAGGGTTTGTCCTAATATGGATGCAGCCTCTTCATAGCCTAATGTGCGGGCCAATTGGCATAATCCGCCATACGTGGCTATCTCATAATGTTCTGCTTTCTGTGCGGCAAAGATTATCCCTACGTCCCGTTGTGCGGTGCCGCCATCCGTTTCGTCTATTATATCCTCGCCTTCGTCTACGATGCCTGACATGGCCGGACATTTCTTTGCTTTTGCCTCTTTGCCTATAATATCAAATACCTGTTCCAGTCTTGTTACATGGTTCCGTGTCTGCTCCAGGTGATTGCCAATCGCTGTCTTTAAATCATTGGTAGTAGCTGCTTCCTGCATTTTAGGAAGGGTCTTTACCAGTTTCTTCTCCGCCCAGTAGATATCCTGTAGCTGATCTTCGAAGAAAGTCTGCAGTTTGGAATCTATAGCAGTAGAAGCCTGGTTAACATTTGTATTTGCCATAAGAATACTTTTTTAGTAAATGGTTACGCTTAATAATCACCAAATAGCATGCACAATATGCCAGATGATGGAAAGAATTCTCGTACGCATGGGCTGCCATCCACACAATATCAATCCCTAATACAACAGCGATATGCTAATATTTTCTACCGTAAAGCACGCTAACAGTGGGTATCAAGTGTTGCATTTGTTATAAGGATTGTGGAGATCACTGCACAGGAATTTTACTGCGTTATTGGCCATCTCCCCTGTAAAGCAGGCCGGGCAAAGTTTTTGTGGGACGATCAGATTGTCAACGCTCATCTCTCTCACCGTTAAACGGAAACCATCTATGCATCATCCCACCACGCAACCCGGCCAGGAACAGGCTACTCAGCAAACAGTTGCACATGACCATGGTAATGGGCACGAACACCACAAGGAGTCTTTTTTCTCAAAGTATGTTTTCAGTATGGATCATAAGATGATCGCCAAACAGTTCCTGATAACAGGTATGGTATGGGCTATCATCGGCGCGGGCTTTTCTGTGTTGTTCCGCCTGCAGCTGGGCTATCCGGACCAATCCTTCCCCTGGCTGGAGACCATCCTGGGCCACTGGGCAAAAGGCGGCCATATTTCGCCGGAGGCCTATTATGCGCTCGTAACCATGCACGGCACCATCCTTATCTTTTTTGTGCTGACAGCTGGCCTGAGCGGCACCTTTGCCAACCTGCTCATTCCCCTGCAGGTGGGCGCGCGGGATATGGCTTCCCCATTTATGAATATGCTTAGTTACTGGTTCTTTTTCCTGGCCAGTGTGGTAATGATGACCTCCCTGTTTGTGCAAACCGGACCTGCCGCCGGCGGCTGGACCTCCTACCCGCCACTCAGCGCCCTGGGCAGCGCGGCTATTGGCTCGCGCATAGGAATGGACCTATGGCTGGCCAGTATGGCCCTTTTTGTAGTATCTCAGCTGCTGGGCGGCCTAAACTACATCAGCACCATCCTTAATATGCGCACTAAGGGCATGGCCCTTAACCGCATGCCGTTGACTATCTGGGCCTTGTTTTTCACCGCTGTATTGGGCGTACTGTCTTTCCCGGTACTGCTATCCGGTTTCATCCTGTTGCTGCTGGACAGGCACGCCGGCACCAGCTTTTACCTGAGTGATCTGTATGTGGCAGGCCGGGCCTTATCCAACGAAGGCGGCAGCGCTATCTTATATCAGCACTTATTCTGGTTCCTGGGCCACCCGGAAGTGTACATCGTTATCTTGCCGGCGATGGGTATAGTTTCCGAAGTGCTGGCCATTAACGCAAGGAAACCCATTTTTGGGTATATGGCCATGGTGGGCTCCCTGTTTGCCATTACCGCCCTGGCTTTTGTGGTATGGGCGCATCATATGTTTGTTACAGGCATGAATCCTTTCCTGGGGTCGTTTTTTGTGCTGCTTACCTTGCTGATAGCGGTGCCGTCTGCCATCAAGGTATTTAACTGGTTGACCACCATCTACCGGGGCAGCATGCATTTTACGCCGGCTTCGTTATTCAGTATCGGGTTTGTGAGCACTTTTATTTCCGGCGGATTGACCGGTATCTGGTTAGGTAATTCCTCTATCGATATACATGTGCACGATACCTATTTCGTGATCGCGCATTTTCACCTGGTGATGGGCGTCTCCGCTATATTTGGCATGTTTGCCGGCATTTATCACTGGTTTCCGAAAATGTATGGCAGGTATATGAACACCACGCTGGGATATATTCATTTTTGGATCACGCTGATAGGCGCCTATCTCATTTTCTGGCCCATGCACTATGAGGGATTGGCAGGCATGCCCCGCCGCTATTACGATTACAGTAACTGGGAATCCTTTAAACAGTTCGAGCCGCTAAACCAGTTCATCACAGTCGTGGCCGTCACGGTCTTTTTTACCCAGCTGTTATTTGTATTTAATTTCTTCTACAGCCTGTTCAAGGGCAGAAAGCTCACCACTACCAACCCCTGGAATGCCACCACGCTGGAGTGGACCACGCCCATCCGCCCAGGGCATGGCAACTGGCCCGGCGAAATACCGGAGGTACACCGCTGGGCCTATGACTATAGTAAGGATGGAAAAGATTTTATTCCGCAAACAGTGCCGGAAATGCCGGATGAAAAGGCTGCACATGTGCCGGCATCGGATAAAACGCCGGTATAGTCAGTGTCATCGGCCTCAGGTAGTGTGCCGGTATAAATACTGCAGGAAACTGATGAAGAAATAACGCCTGCACAGCACCCGGTGATACAGGAAGATACCTACGCCGGCGGTAAGGATCCCCGCCAGCACATCCAATATATAATGGTGGCTGGTATACACAGCGGCAAACCAAATGCCTGCCGTTACAATGGTAGACAGGATCTTAAAAGTGGTGCTCTTTGTTCTCCAGGCAAATACCAGCACTATCAGCGGGTAAGCAGAGTGCAGGGAGGGCATGGCAGCAAATACGTTGGAGCCTTTGGCATACAATCCCTTAAATATGCTTACCTGGAAGAACTGGTCAAACCGCGCCAGACCTGCCGTGTTACCGGGGGTGTGCGGTATCAGGTCAAACCCATGCAGCTGCACATACCAGGGTGGCGCCGCGGGAAAGGTATAGTACACCACAAAACCCAGCAGGTTCACAAAAAGGAAAATGAACATAAAATGGAAGAACTGCACGCGGTTAGCGTAAAACAGGTAGGCGGCAAAGGCCAGGGGCAGCGGGATCCAGCACAGGTAAAAAAGGCCGCACAATACATCCAGGAATGCATTGGAATGGGCCAGCCAGTATTCATTGGGGGTCAGTATCCCCCCGCTGGAGGCAATCCCGAAAATATTCCGCTCCGCATAATATACACTGGCAATATGCACCTTTCCAAACTCGTAGTTCGGAAAGGCCTTCATATAATCATACAGGATCCAGTATACAATGAAGATGGAGAAACCAATGATAAACTTGCGCGTGCCTTTGGATATGTAGAATAAGGAGTTAAAGATCCCTACCAGCACCAGCTGATCTGTTTTAAATCCCACCAGCAACGCAGAGAGCAACAAATAACCAACACTGATCAACGAAGTGATGATCAGTGTTTTGCGATTGTAAAAAGACACAGGAGTGACAGTAGAAAGCGTGTCCATCTATCTCATCATTTCTTTATAAAATCCGACCCAAATATCAGGTCCCACAGCTTGGAGCTTACGCCATAACCTTTAGTCGCATCTGAATAATGGTGGAGCATATGGTGCTTCTTTAACATCATCCAGTATTTATTCTTAAAGTTCACGTGATGGAACGCATAGTGCGATATGTCGTACACAAGATATCCCAGCACAAAAGCAGGGTAAAATGCGTAGAGCTGCTGCTCATTCATCAGCGCCCGGAACAGGAGATAAAAACCTATGGCCAGGGGAATGCTCACGGAAGGAGGTAATACCAGCCTTAAGCGATCCTGCGGATAATCATGGTGCACGCCATGGAAAATAAAATGCAGTTTCCGGCCCCAGTCAGTTTTAGGCTCATGATGGAATACAAAACGGTGCATGATATACTCCGTAATGGTCCACAGGAAAAGCCCGGCAGCAAAATATCCTATAAAAGGCAGTATCTCAATACCTTCTATAGCAAAATCACGCCAGCAGCAGTAAATGATCACAGGTACGTATAGGACAAGCGGTACCCAGAAAGGTATCTTGGATAAAGCTTCCATCCAGCCCGCCTTAAACATCCGGATAGACTCCGGGGAGTTGGATATATAGTTCTTTTTCATGTCTATGGTTTAAAACGTTCCATTTTTTCTGCACCCGTGGCCGGGTCTGTTCCCTTCATCTCAACATAGATCACATTGGGTACCCAAAAAGTACCGCCCTCAATCTGGATCCAAATGGTATTGAGGATGGCCAGGGAACCGTTAATGTTGGTAAATATCTGGTATTTACCCTTGTCTGTCTTCATCAGGTACATCGGACGTTTGTCGTATGCCACCGATTTGAGCTCATATTTCTCCGGGCTCAGGCGTTTTACCTTTAACCCGTACGCAAATTTACGTTGTATCCAGTTTAATCCTTTCTTATCCCCATTTTCAGTGAATCGCAGCCAGTAGATATTTACAGGCTCCTCCTCATCCAGCTTACCGCTGGCGTCCATATTCAGGTCGTATACTACGGTATTGGAGTTAGGCGTGCGCTGCAGGTAGAACAGCATGGTCGGGATACCCTTAGGTACCGGAAAAACCGGCCGGTCCGGACCACCATTCGCCTGGCTGGCCTTTACACCAGCGCCAGTGCACAGCAAAACTATTAAACCTACCAGCGCTATCAGCTGTTTGCCTGCGGGCTTGCTTTGTGCCGCCCCCGGCGTCTGTTGCTCTTTTTCCATGGTCTTTTTCGCATCCCGTAAACGGTTCACCGCCGTAATATTAGTCATCACAGCCAGCACCGTAATTGGAATGGTAAAGATAGACATGGTTTCAAAAATATGGAAGGGTAAACCCGGTATAAATAATTTATAGCCGCCGCCAATGTAATGGCCGGCTACCCCGCACGCTATGGCAGACAGCGCTATCAGCACCACCCGCTCCGGGCGCTGCATCAGACCGCCTTTGCACTCAATGCCCAAACCTTCTGCCCGGGCCCTGGTATAACTTACCATCATGGAGCCTATCATGGCAATAAAAGCAAACAGGGAACTGAGGAAGTAGTGATGGGCCACCAGGTAATAACAAATACCCAGGAACAGCACCAGCTCGCTGTAACGGTCCAGTACGGAATCATATAGCGCGCCAAACTTGGAGCTCATTTTGCCCAGGCGGGCCACCTGGCCGTCCAGCATGTCAAATAATCCTGCAAAAAGGATCAGGGCGCCTGCCCATCCTACATAGGAAAGATCGCCCCGGTTACTTTTCTCTGCCCCTACCACAAATATGATGGCTACCCCAATGTTCAGGATCAACCCTATGGTGGTAACCGCATTGGGCGTAAGCCCTATTTTTATCAATCCTTTTACAACAGGATTTATGACCACATAAATGGCCTGTTGTAACTTATCTCTGAAAGTGCTCTTTTTCATCGGTACAAATTTAGAAATCCAACCTTACCCGCGTTCTGATACCCCATTTGGGAACATCCGGGTGGTCGAGGTACGTAAACCTCCTTACCAGGTCTACACGCACCAGCTTAAAAATGTTCGCAATACCTACGCTGCCTTCAACATACGGCTTTTCATCCAGGCTAAAGGTAGTAGGCATACCGTATTTGTCCACCGGGAATTTGAAGAGCGTAGGGTCGTTTTCCGGCCTGTTCTCCGCACGGACGCCGCCGTACAGGAATTTGGCAGCAGCCACCTCGCGCAGCTTCAAACGCTTCAGCAACGGTATTTTATTAAAGATAAACCCATTAAAGTGATGGTCTATATTTAAGCTTATATAGTGATCGCTCACGAACTCCAGGAAGTTCATCATGTTATACGACTCCAGCTGGTAAGCATAGGTCTGGTTAGCATGGTGAACCGTCAGCAGCGGGAACGGTACTTTACCAAAGGTATAACCTCCTTCTATCACCACCTCACTGTAGCCAATGGGCGAAAGATAGATCAGCTTATACATGTTCAGGCTGATGTTCTGATAGTTATACTGGCTATTGAAAAGGCCTTTCACCCCAAAGATCGCCCGGAGCGTAAAAATCGGGTATTTATTGGGAATAGGAACACGAAATTGTTTTCCCTGGTAGAACTGCTCATGGGGCGCCCACCTGAACTCGCCGGAGAACTCCGTGGTAGTGACCTTTTGCACACTGTCTGATGCAAACGAACCTTTGATATACGCCAGGCTGCCCGCCGGAGTTTGCGCCCAGTTCTTGAACCCTACCCTAAAAGAGGTATGGTTCCGGAGCTCATGGAGATAGGTGACATTATAAATATCGTTGTACAGCCACTTATCGTTATTGCCCCGTTTGAATGACAGCAGGAAGTTATCTTCCTGGATAAACTGCAGTTCCTGACCAGGGATCTTCATATCCCGCTGATAGTTGGCGGATAACGACCTTACCGGGAACTCCCATATGGAACGGTGGGTAAAGGAATAAGTGCCGCCAAAATAGTATTTCCACTTTTCGTCCTTGAAGCCATAAGCGGCATAGGACTCCAGGTAAATGCTCTTGTTGAATTTAGGCGTGGTACGGCCACCCAGGCGAAGACGGAAACCCTCTACCGGGTTAAAGCTGTAAAAAGTGTTCACCGGTCCTACCTCTATGGGGCCAAAGCTTTTATAACCCGCCAGCAGCAAGGTGGCAATATCCATGGTACGCCGGAAGGACTTCATATGCTGCAGGCTGTCAATATTGGCGTATACCTTGGATTCTGCGTTAGACAGGGTATCATGACGGTTTTGCTGCCAGAACCCTTCGGTAACTGTAGTAGCGCTATCCGGCGTTACCTCAGTGGCGCCTTTGTAAAAATCATCCGGCATGGCCTTGTTGATCACAAAATCCTTTACAGATACTGTACGCTCCCCGTAAATACCGCCTTTGCCGTTGGCAAACATACCCATGTCCGCCATCAGCGTACTTTTACTGGTATACCAGCGGTTATCCGCCGTTTTCTGGAACTCCTGCAGTACGCGGAAATCACGGATCCAGTTAATATTGGTGCGTTTATTACCGGTCATATCCGCCCGCTGAATGGCATAGTGCCCATCCAGGGTCACATACAGCTTACCCTGCAGCAGCAGGTCTGTCTGGTTCCGGGGCACAAATTCCATTTCGATCAGCTTATCGCCGGATTCGGTGGTAATCGTGTCTGTGATGAAGTATTTATAGAAAGTAGGCGCTGCGTTGGCGATAGGGCTCAGGAACTGGTTAGTGAACAACATCAGGTTGTTGTCATAAATGTTGAAGTCCTGGTAAATATGGTTCAGATAAGCGCTCATACCCTGGTTATCGATATAATCTTCAAAGCTTACCTTCTTATCCCCCTTTACAAACTCTTTCTTTTTCTCCGGGTCACGGCGGTAGTATACGTCTGCGACTTTCTCCTCCAGGTAAATAGGCAGCAATGATTTGCCCTCTACCTTGGTGGTGTCCTGGTTGTCAAACATAAACTGGTACTTACGCACCAGCCGGCCGTTCTTAAATTTTTCGGAAACATTACTTAATGAGAACGACAGCTTTTCATACTGGTTAAACTGGCTGTAGTCATAATGTTCAATACGATTCTTGTCCCTGTTGTCTATCACCAGGCGGATAAGCTCTACCGCCGGGTTATCTTTATTACGGTAACGTTCGCGTTTGCCGCTTTTTACCACTACTTCCCCTAACATACGGGATGTAGTTTCCAGCCGTACATTCAGCGTTTGTTCTGCGCCAATGTTCAGCTTTACTCTAAAGGTGCGGTAGCCCAGGTTGGCTACATGTAAACTGTCGTACCTGCCGTTAAACTGCAGGCTGAATTTACCGTTCATGTCCGTTGATGTACCAATGTTGGTACCCGGTATAAACACGTTCACGAACGGCATAGCCGTCTTTTGTTTTGCGTCTACGACGGTTCCTCTTACAGTGGTGGTTTGCGCGTACATCCTCAACGAGCAAACGGTTAACAAAAACATCAGCACCAGGCTTATCTTTTCCAAGCTATGGTCCTTACTAATCTTCATCTGAATACAAATTTCTTTTGCAATACATAATTATACCCTATGCCCACCACAACAGCTGTCACTACTTTTGAGATCACATAGCTCTGTCCTATGTATTGCGTGATCAGAAAAACTCCTGCCGCATTCAGCAGGAGGTTGCCGGTCCAAACCAGCACGTACTTAATAAACTGCCATTCTATTTTCCTGTCGGCTGCATTAAAAGCCCACAGCCGGCCTATCATAAAGTTGAGTATGCCGCCGGCAATGGTTCCCGTTATACTACCCGCCAAGTACCACCATCCAAAAACATTCACCAAAACGATTGTGGTCAAAAAGTCGAAACAAGTGGCTGCCAAAGACGCGGCCTGCGCTTTTATAAAGGTCGCCATTTTATTTAAAACAGTTTAGACCTGCATATCACCTGTAACAGCAGGTTGGCATATACACCCGCTATCACATCGTCCAACATTACGCCCCACCCACCGGGTAAACGCTCTGCTTTTCTGATATACAAGATTTTGGTAATATCGAAAAAACGGAACAGGACCAACCCTGCCGCCACATAAGGTATGCTTAGGGGTACCATTAGCAGGCTGATGCACATTCCGGCTACCTCGTCTATCACCACCCGCTGGTGGTCTTTACCCCAGTCTGCCTCTACATGGTTTGCGCTCCAAACACCTACTGCTACTATCAGTACAGTCACTGTCCACTGCATTGTAAAATTGGGGATCTCCCCAGCCTGGAGTATATACCAGCAAACGGCCGTTACCAATGCGGCTACGGTTCCCGCTCCTTTGCCTATATACCCTATCCCCAGGCTGGTGGAGATCAGCTGATGGAACTTTTTCATGCGTCAGCTGCAATATCCTCGTAATAATCCAGGCCAAGATGCGTGATCAGGTCTTCGCCCATCATATGACGTAAGGTATTTTCCAGTTTTATCAACTGTTTGAAGATATCATGTTCAGGCCTCAAACCAGGCGCAGTTTGCGGCGATTTGAAGTAGAATGACAACCATTCCTGTACACCAGACATGCTGGCCCTTTTAGCCAGGTCGATGAATAAGGCCAGATCCAGTACAATAGGCGCTGCCAGGATAGAATCGCGGCACAGGAAATTGATCTTGATCTGCATGGGATAACCCAGCCAGCCAAAGATGTCAATGTTATCCCAGCTTTCCTTATTATCTCCACGGGGAGGATAATAGTTGATACGGATCTTATGGTATAGGTCGCCATACAGCTCAGGGTTTAAGTCAGGACGGAAAATATCCTCCAGTACCCCTAGTTTGGACACCTCTTTTGTTTTAAAGTTATCAGGATCATCCAGTACCCAGCCATCGCGGTTGCCCAGGATGTTGGTAGAGAACCATCCCTGTACGCCAAGCGCCCTTGCATGCAAACCGGGTGCCAGAATCGTCTTCATCAGGGTCTGGCCGGTCTTGAAGTCCTTACCACCAATAGGCGTGTTGGTCTCTTTAGACAGCTGTACCAGGGCCGGAATGTCGCAGGTGAGGTTAGGCGCGCCGTTACAGAAAGGCACACCCAGCTTCAGGGCGGCATACGCGTAGATCATGCTGGGCGCTATACGGCTGTCATTAGCCTTCAGCGCCTGTTCAAACTTTTCCAGTGTTTCATGGATGTCTGCCGCTTCATGGAAGATCTCCGTAGAGCCGCACCATACCAGTACTACACGGTCACAGTTATTTTTGGCCTGAAAATTCTTGATATCCTCCATTACAGCCAGTGCCAGGTTGTACTTGGTATCGTACTCCTTTACGTGGGTGCCATCGAGGTTCTTTACAAAATTCTTGTCAAAAGCAGCCTTCATGGGTACCAGGGCTTCCAGCTCCGGCTGTATGGCCTTCAGCAAGTGGGTATCCAGTACGCCGGCTTTAACGGCCGCTTCGTACACGTTATCTTCATAAACGTCCCAGCCGCCAAATACGATATCATTTAAATGAGCCAGGGGAACAAAATCTTTGATCTTGGGAGTCCTGTTTTCTGTTCTTTTGCCCAGGCGTATGCTGCCTGTTTGGGTAAGGGAACCAATGGGTTGGGAAAGCCCTTTCTTAACTGCCTCCACGCCGGCTATTACCGTTGTGGCTACCGCACCTAAGCCTGGAATCAATATACCCAGCTTTCCTTTCGCATCCTGAACTTGTTGTTTCTTCGCCATATCAGTTTTTTGTTTTAATTCCCGGCTGTCCCTCCCTTTTTAACGGCGGCAGGTGATGTACCGGGGTTTCATCTCAATTATTTAACCTTCTTGATTAAACATTTTCATCCTATAACCATTTATGGTCCTTATACCATTGCATCGTTTCTGCCAACCCCTTCTCCAGGTCATAGTCCGGTACAAACTGCAGGTCTGCCCGGCTTTTCTCAATGCTGCAATGCCAGTTTGGCGCCGTGAGCTCATTCAGTTTTTCCCTGTTGAGCGCTGGCGCTTTCTTCCCACTGGAAGGCATTTTTTCGAGTACTCCCGCTATCACCTGCACAATACCATACGGTACGTGGAACTTTAAGGTGCGTTTGCCAAGCAGCTTTTTTGAAATGTCTGCTAAAGCGTAACGGTCGTACACATTTCCATCTGACAAGTTGTAGGTGCCTGTGCCGGGCGATGTAAGTGCACTAATGGTGGCCTTTGCCAGGTCTTTCACATAGATGAAGCTGAAGCGTTGCCGCTGGCTTCCTATATACGGTTCCAGACCCCGGCTGATCAGTTTGAACATAATGAATATGTCCTTATCCCGGGGGCCATACACAGCAGTGGGACGTAAAATGATCAAGGGAAGTCCCTCCATCTGCTGTAAATACTGTTCTGCCAGCAGTTTACTCCTTCCGTACGCCGTAACAGGCCGCGGCTCATTATCTTCCAGGAGCGGGGCCTGCGCATCATATGCAATGGGCCCCAATACTGCCAGGCTGCTGATAAACACGAACTTACTCACCGGTTTGGCCGCATTACGTATAGCCTCTGCCAGGTGTTTGGTATACCCTGCATTCACCGCGTTGTATTCCTCATCGGAGAATGCTTTGGTGATACCGGCTGCGTGTATCACATAATCATACTGCTTATCATTCAGCACTTCCCTTATGGAAGCTTCGCTGTTAAAATCAGGGGAAACATATTGCACCTCATATCCCTGCAAATGATCAACGCGGCTGGATGCCCTTACGGCTGCATGTACTTCCAATCCCGCCTGTAATGCTGCCTCGATCAAATGAAACCCAACAAACCCACTGGCGCCTGTAATAAGAACTTTTCGTCTCACTTTTATGTATTTGTTTGAAGGTATAACTCCTGATAAACGGATACCCTACCTTCAAATCGCCTTTTCGTATATACGGTACGTCTTATAACGCTCTCCGTTCATATGCTCTATGGGCTTGTTCATCATATCATTGTGCTCCAGTATCCAGCTGGCTTCCGCCCACCGGTAACCTTTCTCACGGCCTTTTTCCATGATCATGCCATAGAAAACACCTTCGATACCCAGTTTACGGTATTCTTCCAGCACACCCAAAACGGCTATGCGCAGCACTTTGATCTTACTTTTTCCCAGCAACAGCTTCAAAAGCCCCGTAGGGAATAACCTGCCTCTTTTTACGTTGATCAGGATCTGGTTCACATCCGGTATACAGATGGTAATACCTATTACCTTACCCTCATGCTCTGCCAGCAGCACAAAATCGGGGTCCACCACCAGCTTCAGGTCATTGGCCATGTAGTCAAACTCCTTATCGTTCATGGGCACAAAGCCCATGTTCTTATCCCAGGCGGCATTATATACACCACGAACCCGCTCGGCTTCCGCCTTGAAGTCCTTCATGTTTATTTTCCGGATGGTGATGTTCCGCTGCGCCAGACGCTCCTTCAGCAGCTGCACCATCCGTTGCGGCTTGTCATTTACATTCTCATCCTTGATCCGGAATGCATACGTATCCACTTTTTTCTGCAATCCCCAGGCGCCTAACAGGTCAATATAATACCGGGGATTGTAAGTCATCATGGCTACCGGCGGCATGTCAAAACCATCTACCAGCAGGGCGCAGGGCTCATTGGTAGAGAAATTCACAGGGCCTATCATCGTTTGCAGCCCTTTTTCCTTTAACCATTTTTCGGCTGTCTGGAACAGGGCGTCTGCTACAGACTGATCGTTGATGCTTTCAAAGAAGCCAAAGAACCCGTCATTCGCATTATTGAATACATTATGATTCTTGTTGTGGATAGCGGCTATCCTGCCCACGATCTTATTATCCCGCCATGCCAGGAAAAGCTGCAGGGTAGAATGGTCATGGAAAGGATGCTTGCCGGGTGTTAGCAGATCGCGCTGCGCAATGAACAGCTCCGGTACATAGTTGGGATCATCTTTATATAGATCATGGGGAAAATCTATGAATTGCCCCAGTTGTTTCTTGGATTGAACGGGCTCTATGCTCACGGCTGCTCCAGATTGCTGCTTACGCTGCTGCACCGGCGATGCGTCCATCATATCTTTTCTTTTACGGTTAAAACGTTCAGTTTCTTAAACGCGCGTTGCATTTTCTCAACCGCCTGGTCTATCTGTTCAAATGTATGGGTGGCCATTAAGGAGAAACGGAGCATGGTAGCGTCTGCAGGAACTGCAGGGGCCACAACGGGGTTTACGAATAAGCCGTTATCCTGGAGCAGGCGCGCCATCATAAAGGTCTTTTCCTGGTCCCTTACATACACCGGTATAATGGGAGAAGCGGTAGGCCCTAATTCGAAGCCTTCTTCTGTGAGTAGTTCTTTGGCATAGTTGGTATTGGCCCAGAGCTTTTCTATATGCTCCGGCTCTGTTTCGATGATATCCAGGGCGGCAGTTACGCTGGCTACGGAAGCAGGCGTCATGCTGGCGCTGAAGATCAGGGAACGGGCGCTGTGTTTCAGGTACTCGATGGTATCCGCATCGCTGGCCAGGAAACCTCCCAGTGAAGCAAATGACTTGCTGAAGGTACCCATGATCACATCCACCTTGTCATTCAAACCAAAGTGTGATGCCGTACCGGCGCCTTTTTCGCCTACCACACCCAGGCCATGCGCGTCATCCACCATAATACCGGTGTTATACTGCTCTGCCAGGGCTACGATCTCCGGCAAACGGGCCAGATCGCCTTCCATGCTGAACACCCCATCCACCACGATCAGTTTGTTCACTTCCGGGGGTAAGCCCTTCAGTTTGGCTTCCAGGTCCTCCATATTGTTATGGCGGTACTTGATCACCTTTGAATAGGATAAACGGCTGCCGTCCAGGATGGAGGCATGGTCATACTCGTCGAGGATCAGGTAGTCGTTACGGCCGGTTAAACAGGACAAGCCACCCAGGTTAGCCTGGAAGCCGGTGCTGAACAGGATCGCCTTTTCCTTACCCACATACCGGGCCAACCGCTCTTCCAGTTCAATATGAAGGTCCAGGGTGCCATTGAGGAACCTCGAGCCGGCGCAGCCGGTGCCATAGGTATCAATCGCTTTTTTGGACGCTTCCTTGATCTTGGGGTGGTTTGTAAGCCCCAGATACGAATTGGAACCAAACATCAGCACCTTTTTCCCATCAATGATCACCTCAGTGTCTTGAGCAGATGATATAGGCCTAAAATATGGGTATATACCTTTTTCCTTGGCAATAACTGCCTCTTTTACAGGTAGCCTCTTGTACATTAATTAATATGCTTGAGCTGTGAAAATCGTACGCGTAATTTGCTTTTGCTTGCCATAAAAGCCTTTAAATCATTCGACTCAAAAACTTTTAATGTCCAAAAATACAATTCTTAAACATTTCTTAACAAAAAATTTTGAAGCTGGTCTTGGTTTAGCATAGGGATGTGATTCACTTTCAATAGGTTAAATATTTTTATAATTATTTTAACTGTGCTCCCGATCATCACATATATATTAATCTTTCCTCGAATGGAAAAATATCCTATCGTTTCCAGAGACAAAAGCTAACAAAGCTGCAAATTAAAAACGAATTACACAAATTGCTATAATACAATCGTGTAATTCGTTCATCGTAGATCTTAATGGAAAAGCCATGCGGCCGTATTAACCTTTTACGAATTCTGTGTTCGCAGTGATGGTTACCTCGTCGCTCAGCATACCGCTGGGGAATTTGGAACCAAAGGCGAAATCAGAACGTTTGATAGTACCGGTAACTTTGAAGCCAGCAGTAGGTTTCTTGCTCATCGGGTTCTCTGTGATACCCCTTAAAGTAGCATCCAGGGTTACGGTTTTGGTAACGCCATGCAGGGTCAGATCACCGGTCACTTTGTACTTTTTCTCGCCTACTTTCTTGAAAGACTTGCTTTTAAAGGTCAGGGTGCTGAATTTAGCCGCGTCAAAGAAATCTTCAGATTTCAGGTGGGCATCCCTTTTTTCGTTGTCAGTGTTCACGCTGTTCGCGTCAGCAGTCAGTTCTACTACAGCATCAGAAAAGTCGTCTTTAGCGCTGGTGATGGTAGATTTAAAGGAGCTGAAGATACCATCTACGTCAGAGATCATCATGTGCGTAACGGTAAAACCTAATTTAGAGTGGTTAGGGTCAGCAGTCCAGGTTGATTGTGCAAAACCCGCTACCGATAAGATAGTGCATACTGCAAAGAGTAAGGCGGTCTTTTTCATTGTTTGTTTGTTTGATTGTTGATTATTTATTGTTTTTAATGAATAAAAGGTTCATGCTTTACATCCTTTGATAAAACCTGAGATCAGGTCCTGCAGGATGAGTTTGTTGAAATCTTCCTTATTGGCCGGCCCTATCATGTTAATGGACACCAGTCCGTGTATCATGGACAGGAAGGCCTGGAACTTCAGGAAATGGTCTATACCCGGATAACCGCAGCGGTGAATGACCTCATCTATAGCGCACTGGATCACGTGCATACAGTCCTCTACCTCCGGTATCTTACGGGCGCTCTCGCAGGTAGGTACCCCCAGGCTGAACATCAGCCGGTAATACTCCCTATGCTGGAAGGCAAAATCCCAGTACCCGGCGCCTACCGCTTCCAGTTGCTGTTCCGGCTCCTGGTACCGTTGCCGGTAAGTAACCAGCTGGTCCCGCAGTAGCTGGAATCCTTTTTTATTGAATTCCGCTATGATAGCGTCTTTATTCTCAAAATGATCATAAACCACGGGCACGCTGTATTCAATGGCGTCTGCTATCTTCCGGATAGACAGGGCCTGCCAGCCTTCCTCATTCACGAGTTTCCAGGCAGCTTCCAGGATGGAAGCCCTTACCTCTTCCTTTTGCCGTTGTTTACGCTCTGTAATACCCATCTTTCTAATTGATCATATGTGCAAATGTGGCCGATGTGCCGCCCGGCGTGTTCACTGTTCTGTTTGACAATTCCGTTCTACATCCAATGTGTCATTTCCACTATCAGTTCACTTTTCAGCCGTTCTTTCATCCCTCCGGTGCCATCTTCTTCACAATCCGTGCTTTTATCCATTCTTCCATCCCGCTCTCATCCATTTTTCCTGCCTTCTCATCCTTCACCCGCCCTTTTGGCCTTCCTGTGTCACATTTCCATTCTTCTATCATCTTCTGCACCATCACTTTCACTATTCCCACTCTCATCCATTCCTCCGGTCTTTTCATCCTTCATCCGCCCTCATAGCCTTCCTGTGTCACATTTCCATTCTTCCATCATCCTCTGCTCCATCTCTGTCGCCATCCCGCTCTCATCCATCGCTCCTGCCTTCTCATCCTTCACCCGCCCTTTTGGCCTTCCTGCGTCACATTTATCCATTCTTCTCTCCTCTTCTGCACCATCCTTCCTTTATCCTTTCCAATCTCCCTACTGTCCAGTTGGCTCGTCCAGTTCCCCTCCGCGGTTCCCTTCCAACCTCTTCCGTCAACACACCCGTCACACTTGCAAATATTCTTTTTTTCCTATCGGCTATTAGAAAACCTAACAGCGTTAGCAAAGGTAAGGGGTAATATTTGTTTCAACAAATATTTCTTATCTTTCAGGTATAAATTTTTCGACCGTTAAAGATTTTCAGTCTGAAAGTCTGTCAAAAATTGGGGCTTATCATTTTTTCTAGCTAGTTTTGAGCAGAACGACTTTTAAACCTACAATGACAACACTGGCGAAAGACGAGGTGATCAAATCCGATATACTGGATGAAGCGGCGAAGCTTTTCCGGCACTATGGGCTACAGAAAACTACCATGGAAGACATTGCCAAGGCGGTAGGTAAGGGAAAAAGCACGCTGTATTACTATTACAAGAATAAAGAAGAGATCTTTGATGCGGTGATCCGGAAGGAAAAGAATGCTATTTTCCGCAATATCCAGGAGGCCGTGAGTAAGGAAGATAGTGCCGTAAAGAAGCTGGAAGCCTTTACCCGCAGCAAAATGCGGGAAATAAGGCGGATGACCACCCTCTACCAGGTGGTGGCTACAGAGGTACGCAATTGCAGTGAACTGGAAATGGGCATCCGTAAGAATTATGACTGTACTGAGGTCGAAATACTGAAAAGCATTCTCCAATACGGGGTTATCACCGGCGAATTTCCCAACTATGATCAGCAGGAACTGGACATCCTGGCCTTTTTACTGGCCAATGCCCAACGCGGCGTAGAAGCAGCACTGATCATGGACAAGAAAATGGATGAGATTGGCGAAAAAATGGATTTCCTGGTTTCTATATTGATGAATGGGATAAAGAAATCCTAAATTTTTTTGCCGCTTCTTCGACTCCAAAACGATAATATTCTACTTTTTTATCAATAAATAATTGCTGTTACAACAGTGTAACAGTTGTAGGTTTAGGCAATAAGCCGGAATATTCCTGTTCCGGCTTTTTTATTTTTTGGGAGCGTTAGATCCATTTCGGGAGGTCTCTGTAAACTTATTTCAGGACTAGACCCACTTATAGATAACCGGTATATAACCCGTATCTGACCCGTATATAACCCGTATATAAGCCGTCCCTTTATAGATACGGGTTATCTACCAGTTAACTACTGGTCAGTTAGCGCTTAACTACGTGTTGTCTATCTGTAGCTAACGTCAAATGATCCACTTGCGGAAGTAAATCACTGTAAATCAATAGTTTGCATAATGCCTGCCCGCAGCCCCCACCGCCACTCCTGTAATTTTCCCTTTTGCGTAAATCGATTTCCCGATTGGCGTACTAACAAACTAATATCCCGGTGTTTCTTTGCGCTCGCAAAACACACGCAAAAACACAAGCGCAACAGTTGAACATGCCAATTTCTACTAACCGGAGCATTTTGACAGCATTATTCATCTTACTGTCATTCAATGCATTAGCACAGAACAGCATCAAAGGAACAGTGAAAGACCTGAACAGCAGTCCTTTAGAGAAAGTAAGCGTAACGCTGATCAACAAGCAGCGCAGCGCCGCCACTGATTCCAACGGGGAATTCAGCTTTACAGACCTACCGGCCGGAAAATATACCGTCCGCTTTTCCCATACCGGCTTCGAAGCCGATCAAAAGACCATTACCCTGGCACAGGGCGAATCCCGTGTAATAGACATCGTAATGGTCCCCTCTACAGAACAGCTGCAGACCGTGGAGATCACCGGCCGTAAGGAATCCGGGTATAAAAACACGGCGTCCTTCATAGGCAGCAAAACAGCTACCGCCCTTAAAGACGTGCCACAGGCCATCTCCTACGTGACCAAAGAGCTCATGCAGGACCAGTCTGCCGTACGCGTAGGCGATGTAGTGAAGAACTTTAGCGGCGTGAACCAGTTCACCTTCTATGATGACCTCACCATCCGCGGTTTCCGTATCAACGGTGGCAGCACCACACAGCTGCTGAACGGTATGCGTACCTTTACCGGCTTCTGGAAACAGCCTATGGTTAACTACCTCGAAAGGGTGGAAGTGATCAAAGGCCCCGCCTCTGCCTTGTTTGGCAATGCCTCCCCCGGCGGTACCGTTAACAGGGTTACTAAAAAGCCCCTGGAAGAAGACCGCAAATCACTGAGCTTTACCGTGGGTAGCTTTAATACCACCCGCGCGCTGGCAGATTTTACCGGCCCGCTCAACAAAGACAAGACCATCCTGTACCGCCTCAACATCGGTTACGAGAATGCGCAGTCTTTCCGGGTGCTGCAGTTCGACAAAAACATTGTAATAGCGCCTTCCATCTCGTTCCTGCCTACGCCTAAAACCAGGTTGAACTTTGATGCGGTGTATAATAAATCCAACAGCCGCCTGGACCGTGGACAGTCTGTATTCGCCGGTAAGACCGAAGAAGCGCTGTACACCACGCCCATTTCACAGGCGTTGAACGCGGTGAACGATCACCTGGATGAAGAGAACTATACCGTTATGGCCTCCCTCACCCACCAGTTCACCAGCAAACTGGCTTTCAACCTCTCTTACCTGCGTACCGGTTACCTGCAGGACCTGGTAGAGAACCGCAGCGCTAATGCTTATGCGGTAGACTCCCTGGGCAATACCATCAACTCCCTGGTAGGCAGACAGGCCTTTATCCGTCAGTCCAAACAATTCAGCGATAACGTATCCGCTTATTTCACCTACGAGGCGCATACCGGCAAACTGGAGCACAAACTGCTGCTGGGCTATGACTATGCGCAAAGCACCCTGCCAAAAGGATCTGATCAGTCAACCGCCAGCGGTTACCTGAAAAAAGACGGTACTACCGGCGCTTATAACAAGAATAAGCCCGGCGACTATGTGATGATGAACTACACGGTAACAGATAAAAACGGCAAACCGCTCCAGGGCGCCGCCGGTAAGGACTCTATTATCCGTATCCCCAAACCTAACGTGCCTTCCTACGACCTGATCAAAAGGAACAACAACCTGGAAGACATGACCAAGTACATTTTTGCTACCGGCGTTATCAACAGCGCTACGCAACCGGTGTTTGGCGGGTTAAGCGGCGTGTACGCACAGGACCAGATCAAACTGGGCGCTTTACAGGTATTACTGGGCGTACGTTATGAAGTGTACACGGATAAAGCCGCCTATCAAACGGATAGCCAGCACATTGTAAGGCAGCATAAATTCCTGCCCCGTGTAGGTCTGGTATATAGCGTTAACAATCATATCAATGTTTACGGCGTATACACCCAGGGCTACAACCCACAGGATCCGGCTATACAGTCTGATCCCCTGGCCGGTGGCCCCTTTGCGCCTATAGAAAGCAACCTGGTAGAAGGCGGTCTTAAAACAGAATGGCTGGGTGGCAGGCTTACTGCAAACCTGGCGGTATACCAGATCCACCAGACAGGTACCCTGTACCAGGATTCCAAAAGCGATTACCTGGGCGCGTATGTGCAGATAGGTAAAGAGCGGGCCCGCGGCGTGGAACTGGATGTAACCGGTCAGATCGCTCCTCATTGGGATGTGATCGTTACCTATGCTTACAATGACGCACAACTCCAGGATGTAGGTAAAGCAGACTCCGCATGGCTGGGCAAACAAAAGCCCAATGCGCCCAAACAACAGGGTAGCCTTTGGACTAAATACACAATTCCTGCTGGTCCCCTCAGTGGATTTGGCATAGGCGCAGGCGGCAACTTTGTGACCCGCAGGAACCTGAGCCTGGATCCCAGCGTGACCATCCCTGGTTTTGTACTGTTCAACGCGGCCTTGTATTATAAAGTAAACAGGGTACAGATCCAGTTCAACCTGAACAACCTGGCCAACAAAACATATTGGGTGGGCGGGTATGATTACCTCCGCCTCTTCCCCGGTGCTCCCCGTAACTGGCAGACCACCATTTCGTATACTTTTTAATGATAACGAACGCACTTAAAATATTTCAGTGAAAAAGATCATCGACTGGTTACATCTATGGTTGGGGATCGCCTCCGGACTGGTAGTGCTGATAGTAGCTGCCACCGGTAGTCTGCTGGTATTTGAGGACGAGCTGGAGCCTATGCTTCACCCCTCTTTCTACTATGTGCAGGCACCTGAAGGCGAAAAAGCCCTATCCATGGATGTACTGGCCGGTGTAGTAAAAGACCGGTACCCCGGTTATAAACTGCGGGAGATCAATATAGAGCAGGAGGCTAACCGCAGCCTTATCGTACTGGTAGACAAAGGAAAGGATGATATACTGGCCGTGGCCGTGAACCAATATACCGGCCAGGTCATAAAAGCGGTAAATGAACAGCGCCGCTTTTTCTATGTGGTACTGCAGCTGCACCGCTACCTGTGTATGGGCAAGGTGGGTAAAGTGATCACCAGCATTTCCTGCACCATTTTTCTGATACTGGTAATAACAGGGCTGGTGCTCTGGTGGCCCAAGCGTAATACCCGCAAACAGCGCATACGCGTAAAATGGAATGCCTCCTGGAAAAGGCTTAACTGGGATCTGCATGCGGTACTGGGTTTTTATGTACATATCGTGATCTTTGTAATTGCCCTGATGGGCCTTACCTGGAGCTATGAATGGGTGAACAACCTCATCTACCTTACGCTGGATGGCAAACCATATAAAAAAATAACCGCTCCCAAAGTAGAACCGGCAAAAGCCAAACATACCGCTTACCTGGACCGGATCCTGGCCAGCACCGATAGCGCCCTTACCTACCACGGCCCCATCAAGATCCGTTTTGCGGAAAAAAAGGGAGAGGCCATCACCGTTAACCGCAAGAACAAGGATGCCGCCATTGACAATACTATTAGTTTTATGTACTTCCAGCCCGGCACCGGCGCGCTGGTAAAAACCCGCCTGTATGAAAACGAGAGCCGGGGCTTTAAAGCACGCCGCCTGGTCTACCCCATCCACACCGGCAGCCTGTTAGGCTGGCCTACCAAGATCATTGCGCTGATAGCTGCCCTGACCGCTACTACCCTGCCCGTTACCGGCTTTTGCGTATGGCTGAACCGCAAAAAGAAGAAAAAACCTGCCAGGGCTAAAAAGCCCGCACTGAATGAAGTCCTCCTGGCGAAAGATTCCGTATCTTTCCCTGCAGGGATATGAATAATCATTTTAGTATTACTCCGCTGGGCGATAGCGCCATCATCATTGAATGGGAACAACAGATAAACCCCGCTGTGAATGCGCAGGTAATGCAAGCCTATCACCGTTTACAGGCACTATCACTCCCCTATATTACAGACCTGGTGCCCGCTTACGCCTCCCTTTCTGTATTATATGATCCGCTGCTCATCCGCAGCCGGGTAAAACGCCCTGCCCGCGCATGGATCACCGGCGAAGTGATCAAAGCCCTGCAGCATGGCGCAGATGTTGTCATGGAACCTGCCCGCAGCCTGGAGATACCGGTCTGTTATCATGCCTCCCTTGGGCTGGACATTACAGAGATGGCCCGGCAAAAAGGCATTACGGAGCAGGAGATCATTGCCTTACATACCTCACAGACCTATACGGTATACATGTTGGGCTTTTTACCGGGCTTCCCCTACCTGGGTAAGGTAGATGGGCTGCTGGCCACACCCCGGTTAAAACAGCCAAGAACCCAGGTACCCGCCGGCAGCGTGGGTATTGCCGGGGAACAGACCGGCATTTATCCCATGGCATCTCCGGGCGGATGGAACCTGATCGGGCAAACGCCCTTGCGGATGTTCGATCCCTCGCAAGAAGATCCCAGCTATTGCCGGCCGGGAGACCAGGTAAAGTTTAAAGCCATCACCCTGGATGCCTTTAATAAAATGATCAATAACTGATCCCAGGACAACAAGTATATATTGCCACCCGTTTTTAATGATATATAAAACCTGTTAATGCGGACAGTATCAATCACGCAGCGGTACAATTGAAAATTAGACATATAATTGCGGACAGCATGACCACTTCCAACAATTCCTGATCATATGCTACGTGTTTTACAACCCGGCCTGCTGGATACCGTGCAGGATGCAGGACGGCCTGGCTATCAGCACCTGGGCATTAACCCCGGCGGGGTAATGGACCGTGTAGCCCTGAGCGTAGCCAATAGCCTGGTGGGCAACGAACTTACAGAAGCTGTGCTGGAGCTGCATTTTCCGGCAACCGCCTTCCTGTTTGAGGACTATGCCATGATCGCTATTTCCGGGGCCGATCTTGGGCCTATGATAAATGACCAGCCCGTGCCCATAAACAAGCCCCTGCTGGTGTCCCGGCAGGCCGTATTGCGCTTTACCCGGCCGGTAAGTGGCGCCTGCTGCTACCTGGCTATCCGTCATGGCCTGGCATTAACGCCCTGGTTAGGCAGCAATAGCACCAACCTCAAAGCCAATGCCGGCGGTTTTATGGGCCGGTCCTTACACAAGAATGATGTATTGCCTTTCCGCCAGTCCGTTCCCTACAACGTAATACTGAAAAAGCAAGAACTGGATGAATTACCCTGGACGGCGGATATGTATGGTTTATACGGCCCCGCTGACAGGCTGCGCATCACCACCGGCAGCGCCTTTGCTACGCTGGACAGCCATTCGCAACAGCTGCTTACCGGCAGCGCCTTCTCTATTGCCCCGCAAAGCGATCGTATGGGCTTCCGCCTGGCGGGCCCCCATCTGAAAAGAACAGAACACCAGGAGCCGCTTTCTGCCGGCGTTACCCGCGGTACCATACAATTACTGCCCAACGGGCAGCTCATCATCCTGATGGCAGACCACCAGACCACCGGCGGTTATCCCCGGGTAGCCCATGTGATCACGGCAGACCAGCCCGCGCTATCCCAGCTGAGGCCCCGTGATGACCTGCGCTTCAGCATCCTATCCCAGGAAGCCGCGGAAGATGAGTTATGGCAGCAGGAACAACGTTTGCTCTTTCTGCAAAATGCCTGTAAATTACGGTTAGAAGAATGGCTCTCTCATTATGGCTTACATTGATCTGAACTGTGATATGGGCGAAGGCCTGGATACCGACGCCGCCATCATGCCCTATATCAGCAGCGCCAATATTGCCTGCGGTTATCATGCCGGTGATATGGATACCATGCGTTATACCGCTACCCTGGCCGTACAACACCAGGTAGCTATAGGCGCCCACCCCGGTTTTGCAGATAAACAAAATTTTGGCAGAACGGAACAGCACCTGGAAGATAATGCCCTGTACGACCTGGTGACCCGCCAGCTGCACACGCTGCAGGAGGTATGCCGTTCCCTGCAAACGCCCCTGCGGCATGTAAAACCGCATGGCGCTTTATACAATATGGCTGCCAAAGACCTGCCTATGGCCCGCGTAATTGCTAAAGCCATTGCCGATGTAGATAAAAGCCTGTGCCTGTTTGGGCTTAGCAACAGCCGGCTGCTGGAGGCCGGTCAGGAAGCAGGATTGACCACCGCCAGCGAAGTGTTTGCAGACAGGACCTACCAGGACGATGGCGCCCTTACTCCCCGCAGCCATCAACATGCATTAATAGACAATGAAGCACAGGCAATACAACAAGTGCTGCAGATGGTGACCCGGCAACAGGTCACTACCGTAAACGGCCGTATGATACCTATTACGGCCGGCACTATCTGCATTCATGGCGATGGCGCGCATGCTGTTGCTTTTGCCCGTGCGGTACATACCGCTTTACAACATCACCATTTAACTATCCGGCGCCCTTGAACAAACAACGATCCTCCGCCCTGCTGGGCGCTGCTTTCCTGATGGCCACTTCCGCCATTGGTCCGGGATTCTTAACGCAAACCACCGTTTTCACGCAACAGCTCACTGCCTCCTTTGGCTTTGTGATACTGGTATCCGTGCTGCTGGATATAGGCGCGCAGCTTAATATCTGGCGTGTTCTTACCGTGACGGAATACCACGCCCAGGACCTGGCCAATGCGCTGGCGCCTGGCCTGGGTTATATGCTGGCCGCGCTGGTGGTGCTTGGCGGCCTGGCATTTAACATTGGTAATATTGCCGGCTGCGGCCTGGGCATCCAGGCGCTAAGCGGAATGGACACCATATATGGCGCACTACTGAGCTGCGGTATTGCCCTCTTTATCTTCTGGCTTAAGGAAGCCGGTAAGGCACTGGATCATTTTGCGCGCTGGCTGGGTATCCTGATGGTGCTGCTTACCATGTATGTGGCCATCAGCTCCCATCCGCCGGTAGTATCCGCCCTGCAACAAAGTATATGGCCTGCTGTTATTGATACCAAAACGATCGTAACGCTGGTAGGCGGCACCGTGGGCGGGTATATCAGCTTTGCAGGCGCACACCGCCTGTTGGATGCGGGCATTAGCGGGCCCGGTAACATCAGGGAAGTAAATAAAAGCGCGGTAAGCGGTATTATCATTACAGGTATTATGCGCGTGCTGTTATTCCTGGCGGCGTTAGGGGTAGTTACACAAGGCGCGGTGCTGGATAGCGGCAACCCGCCGGCTGCCGTATTCCGTTTTGCCGCCGGCGAGATAGGTTACCGTTTCTTTGGGATGGTCATGTGGAGCGCAGCTATCACTTCTGTAGTAGGCGCAGCTTATACCTCTGTTTCCTTTCTGAAAACATTCCATCCTTTTATAGCAAAACAGGAGCGTTGGTTTATCTCCTTCGTTATTGTTTTTTCCACTGCCGTCTTTATAGTAGTAGGAGAGCCGGTACGCCTGCTTATTATGGCGGGCGCGCTCAATGGCCTTATACTACCGGTAGCCCTGGCCGTGATATTGATTGCCAGCAGCCGCAAACGGCTTACCGGTGCATATAAGCATCCCTTATGGATGCAGGTAGCCGGATGGCTGGTAGTGATCATTATGAGCTGGTTATGCGCGGTTACTATCAGAAACTGGCTGATATAATCACGGAGCGCTGGTCCGGGGCTATGGGTGGCTCCAACATCCCTGCAATCTGCATAGCGGCAACGCTTCGCCACGCTGCCACTTGTGGGCAGTCTGCTTTCAATAACCAGGGAACACCCAATTCGTAACTGATAATTCGTAATTTAACGCCCCTTATGCGTCAACTATTTGCCGGGTTACTTTTTGCAGCATTATGGGCGTCTGCTGCGGTAGCCACTAAATTCGGCATACATACTACGGATCCCCTGTTACTGGCTAATATACGCTTCGTGCTGGCCGGCAGCCTTATGCTGGGTTATGCCTATGTGCTCCGGAGGGATAAACAATACCGTGTGCCTAAAGGCGCTGAGTGGCGGCACCTGCTTATCTTTTCCTTGTTAAATACTACTATCTACCTGGGCTGTTTTGTGTTGTCTATGAAACAGGTGTCTGCCGGCATTGGCAGCCTCTCTACGGCTACCAGCCCCTTGTTTATTATGCTTATTTCCGCGGTGTGGTTAAAAAGAAAACTACGCTGGTATGAAATTACCGGGGTGATATTGGGCCTGGTGGGCGTTGGCCTGGCTACCTATCCTTTACTGCAGGATAGTCATGCTACCTTAGGCGGTTTAGCCATCCTGCTCAGTGGTATGGTATCCGTATCTGTTGCCACAGTGTATTATAGCCGTGTGGAATGGCAACTGCCCAATATCGTGATCAATGGGTGGCAGGTATTGCTGGGTGGGTTGCTGTTATTGCCGTTTACCCTGCTGGCGGCTGATTTTAAACACTCTCATTTTACCCTCGTATTCTGGGGGGCGGTGTTCTGGCTGATCATACCAGTATCCACCATTGCTTTGCAGCTTTGGTTCTACCTGGTAAAACTGGACGCTGTAAAAGCTTCTTTCTGGATCTTCCTGTGCCCTATTTTCGGGTTCATATACTCCTTCCTGTTATTGAACGAGCCTATTACGGCGTATACCTTTGCCGGCACCGCCCTGGTGATTGGTGGATTGTACCTGGCGCAGCGGGAAAAGTTCAGTAAGCAAGGCAAATCATAATGCAGGTTACCGCTTCCTTGCCAGATTCTCATCCACACTCAATGGCCCTGCGCCAAAATAAGCAATGATCAATGCGCCGCCCAGCATAGACATATTCTTCATGAACATGGCCATATTCATCTGCGCCTGCATTGGATCGCTCATGTTCCAGAAGGCATGCATCCAGAAAGACACCGGTATCAGGAAAATAACGATCAGCCAGGCGCCCAGCCGGGCCTTATAGCCAAACATAATGCTAAGCGAGCCTATAAAGGCAATAATGCCGGAAAACGGCACCAGGAACGAGGGAGCAGGCACTCCCTGGGAAGCCGCATACCCTGTCATTTGCGGGGAAAAATGCCCGATCAGGGTGTTCAAGAAGATCAGTGAAAACAGGATGCGGCCCAGTAATACAACAAATTTCATGGCAAAGTTTTTTGGTTAATTATTCGCTCATTGAAGTTGTCATCTTTCTAACGGCCATCATGGATGGTAAAGGATCACACTGTCAGTATACAAGGCAGCTGCAGGACAGCTACATTCTTCCCCCTCATATACAATCAATACGCCAGTATATCCCGGATAGCTGCTTCCACCTTTTCCGGCGTAGGCAGCATAGCGCTTTCCAGCGCCAGGTTAATGGGTACAGCCGGCAGGTCCAGGGCGCCCATCGTATATACGGGGGCATCGAGCTTACGGAAGCACTGCTGCTGTATACGCGCCGCCAGGGCTTGTGCAAAGGAGTTATTCAACTGCTCTTCCGTTAGTACCAGGCACTTGCCGTGCCGGCTCACCGTTTCAAATACCAGGGCCTCATCCAGCGGGTACAACGTGCGCAGGTCTATGATCTCCACATTGCCGGGGAATGCCTTAGCGGCTGCCAGCGCCCAGTAAACGCCCATACCATAGGTAATGATACAAAGGCTGTTGCCCAGCTGTACATCTTTGGGATGGGCATGCTGCACCACCCTGCCCTTGCCCAGTGGCAATACATAGTCCTTATCCGGTTCTATGGTCATGGCCTCCTGGGTGCCTGGCACTTTGCTCCAGTACAGCCCTTTATGTTCCAGCATCACAACCGGGTTGGGATCCAGGAAAGCGGCTTTCATCAAACCTTTCATATCGGCCCCGTTGGAAGGGTATACCACTTTAATGCCCTTAATGGTAAGCAGCGTGCTTTCTACGCTGCCGGAGTGATAAGGGCCACCGCCGCCGTAAGCGCCTATCGGCACACGGATCAGGGTCTGTACCGGGTATTTGCCGGCGCTCAGGTAGCAGGATTTGGAGATCTCCGTTACCAGCTGGTTAAAACCTGGATAGATATAATCTGCAAACTGTACTTCTACTATGGGTTTTACGCCTACGGCAGAAAGACCGGCTGTAGCGCCTATGATATAAGCTTCCTGTATAGCAGTGTTATAAACGCGGTGATCGCCAAACTTCTCCGCCAGGGTAGCCGCTTCGCGGAATACGCCGCCCAGGCGGCGGCCCACATCCTGCCCGTAAAAGATGGCTTCCGGGTATTGCTGTAAGATCTCTTCTACGGCATGCAACGCGGCATCTACCATTACTACCTTGCTGCCATTGGCCGGGCTGCGCTGTCCTTTTTCTTCCGTTACGGCTGCGGGGGCAAATACATGGTCCCGTACTGTTTGCGGATCTGGCGCCGGCGCATCTGTGGCTATCTCAAATGCGGCTGCCACGCTCAGTTTGGTTTCCGTCTCTATGGCTGTAATGGTGGTCTCGCGTACGCCTTTATCCAGCAGCAGCTGCCGTAAGGCCGGCAGCGGGTCCCGCCGGGAATGGGCGGCCAGGTCTTCTTCTGTCCGGTACCACTCCTTACGCACGCCGGAGGTATGATGACCCAGCAAAGGTACATGGGCCTGTACCAGGATGGGTTTCCTTTCCGTACGCACAAAATGGATGGCTGCCTGCATGGCCTGGTAACTTTTCTCAAAATCACTGCCATCCACCCGCATACGTTCCATTCCTTTAAAACCGGCGGCATACTCGTAAGCGTCCATGGCCCGGGTTTCTGCACCAGTGGCAGAGATGCCCCAGTCGTTATCCTGTACCAGGTAAATAACCGGCAGCTGCCATAACACGGCGCATTGCCATGCCTCGCTTACTTCCCCTTCCGTTACACTGCCATCGCCCAGGGAGCATAACACTACCGGCAGCTCGCCTTCCGGCCCTTTGTTTAACAGGCCGGGCTCACTGGTCTCCAGGTAGCGGATCCCCTGCCCCATACCAGTAGAAGGGATCACCTGCATACCGGTGGCGCTGCTTTGATGCGGGATCTGTGGCCGGTCATCGCGCCGGCTGCTGGGATGGCAGTAATAGGAGCGGCCGGCAGAAAACGGATCATCCGCCTTGGCCAGTAACTGCAGCATCAGCTCTTCCGGGCTAAAGCCCATGGCCAGCATCAGGCTGTCATCCCGGTAATACGGGCTTACGTAATCCCATGGCTGTAATTGAAGACCGGCGGCAATCTGGATGGCCTCATGGCCGGCGGAAGTGGAGTGTACGTATTTGCATATGTTCCGGTTAGCGTCGTAAGTGGCGGCCATCTGGCGGGCTAAACACATGAACCGGTACGCTTTCAATAATAATGCATCCTTGTTGGCGGGGCGTTCCTGTCCTGTAATGGTGGTTTTTAAAGTTGGAACGCTTGTATTATCTTTAAACACGTAAAATTGTTTTGGTGTGAGCTATTCCAGATAAATAATAGTTGCTACTACAACTATTGCTACTGCAAATTACAAAATATGCCTGATACTTATGTCAGCAATCCATCTTTTTTCAAGCTGGATGCTACCCTTAAAAAGATCCGTAACTACTGGCAAAAGAATTTTGATGCCCATCAGAAAGATATCACGGTGGATCAGTGGCTGCTACTGGAAAACCTGCACAAGCATAAGAAGATCACCCATAACGAGCTGGCCCGTCTTACCTCTAAAGACATCACTACTGTATCCCGTATAATAGAGTTAATGGTAAAAAAGGAGCTGGTACAACGGGAGAGCGCCGTTAGCGACCGGCGTAAGGTATTTCTGCAGCTCACCGCGTCCGGTATGGAGAAGTACCGGGATGTAAGGCCCCTGGTGCTGGAGATGCGTAAGACCGGCTGGAAGGATCTTACAGAAAGGGATTACCTGGAGTTAACGAGGATCCTGGATGTTATTTATCATAATATACCCTGATTGATGTGCTGATATGCGGATGTGTAGATGTGCAGATGAAAATGCAGCGGACGATTAAATCTATCTCCATTATACGCTACCAGATCAATAGCGCAAGGCGCTTGTGCGGTGGCCATCATTAGCACATCCGCACATTTGCACATCCGCACATCGGCTATTTCACCATAAACTCCAGCAGGCTATCGTTCTCAATAAACGCTTCCAGACTGTCGCCTATTTCCACGGGGCCTACGCCTACCGGGGTGCCGGTAAAAATAAGATCCCCTATGTTAAGGGTAAAGAACTTTGATATATAGGCCAGCAGAAAATCGAAAGTGAAGATCAGGTCTTTGGTATTGCCTTGCTGCACGATCTCTTTATTCTTGTACAGGCAGAAATTAATATCCTTTTTATCTGTTTCCGGCGTAAGCGGTATAAATTTCCCCACTACGGCAGAGTTATCAAATGATTTGGCGATCTCCCAGGGTAATCCTTTGGCTTTTTGCTTATCCTGCAGGTCCCGGGCGGTAAAATCAATACCTACTGATATTTCGTTGTAATATTTATCGGCGAATTTCTCCTGGATATGTTTACCATTCTTGCATACGCGCAGCACCAGCTCGCACTCATAATGCAGGTTATCTGTAAAATCAGGATAGTAGAATGGATGATTATTCTGCAATAATGCGTTTTTGGGCTTCATGAATAATACCGGTTCCGTTGGCACCTCGTTTTTCAGTTCCTTGGCATGTTCGGCATAGTTTCTTCCAACGCAAATAATCTTCATAATGCGCATTTTTAAAGGTTAAATAAAATGGCCCCTTTTCTGCAAAGTTAGCTGGCAGAAGGGAAAGTCAAATTATTATAATTATTCATTGTTCTGGGCAACCCTATGGCGGCAATACTCTCTATGATCTCCACAGATTTATCTATCTTCTGCTGCACCACGGGGCCCTCCTTTTCTGTCCACCTACCCAGCACATACTCCACCTGCCGGCCTTTGGGGAAATTATTTCCTATACCAAACCGCAGGCGTGGGTATTGATTGGTACCCAACAGCTCCTGTATACTCTTGAGCCCGTTATGCCCGGCATCACTGCCACCCGGGCGAAGCCGCAGCACCTCCAGGGGCAATGCCAGTTCGTCCATCACCACCAGCAGGTTCTCCAGCGGCACTTTCTCCTTATCTACCCAATACTTTACGGCTTTACCGCTGAGGTTCATATAGGTAGTAGGTTTTATTACTACAAAAACCTTTCCCTTCCATTTGCATTCCGCCACATCTGCTAGCCGGTCGCTCTTAAATGTGCCGCCATGTTTGGCTGCAAATGCATCCGCTACGTCAAAGCCTATATTATGACGGGTATGCCTGTATTCTTCACCTATATTGCCTAAACCGGCTATTAAGTATTTCATTGGGTTGCTAAATCATCATCAAAAATAGAAATTAAATCCGCATAACATCCTATGGCCTGCCCATACGGGTGTATGATACTAAAAAAAATCCCCGGTCGCCTGTTACCGGGACCGGGGATTCTATAAAAATATCTGCAGATGCGATTATTTCTTCTTAGCGTCTTTTTCAGCGCTTGCTTCGTCCTGGCGTAACTGACGAGTCATTACAACAGAAGCAACGGGGATACGGGGAGAGTTCAGTACTTCTACGTTCTCCACCTTTACATCTTCCACGCGGATGTTCTCATTCAGGTCCAGGTTGTCGATGTTCACTTCAATGTTCTCACGCAGGTCTTTAGGCAGGGCTTTAACTTTCAGCGCTTTCATTTTCACTACCAGTTTACCACCAGCTTTTACGCCAACGGACTGACCTACCATTTTCAACGGCAGGGTAGCTACTACTTTTTTGTCTTCCACCAGCTCCAGGAAGTCGATATGTGCCAGTTCATCAGTCACCACATCAAACTGCTTGTCTTTCTGGATGCACCGGTAAACTTTACCGCCTAGTTTAATTTCCGCGATCTGGAAATCCGGTGTATACACCAGTTCCTGGAAGGCTTTAACCGGAGCTGAGAAGCTCACTGTTTCGGCACCCCCGTAAATAACGCAAGGCACTTGCTCCTCAGAACGAAGTTGGCGGGTGGCTTTTTTGCCGAATTCGCTCCTGAGTTGTCCTTCGATGGTTATTGTTTTCATTTGTTAAACATTTATTTAAAATGATAAAATACTTAGTTACATCCCCCTGCGCTGGCTATGTACAAACAGGCTGGTAATAGACTTGTTCTCGTACATGTTACGGATAGCCACCGCAAAAAGCTCTGCTACGCTGATCACCTTTATCTTGGAACACTCCCCTTTTAAAGGCATGGTATCACATACCACCAGTTCGCTTAATATAGACTTTTCAATATTCTCATATGCCTTACCGCTCAATACCGGGTGTGTACAGAAGGCCCGTACGCTCCTGGCTCCCTTCTCCATCAACAGGTTGGCCGCCTTGGTAAGGGTGCCCGCCGTGTCAATGATATCGTCTATCAACACAATGTCCTTATCTGTCACATCCCCTATCACCACCATGGAGGCTATCTCATTAGCGCGTTTACGGTGTTTATCACATATCACCATTTCCGCATTGAAATAAGATGCTACCTCCCTTACCCTGTTAGTGCTACCCACATCAGGGGACGCAAAGGTAAGGTTTTCCAGCTTCAGATTCTCTATATACGGGATGAAAATTGCCGAGCTGTCCAGGTGATCCACGGGGATATCAAAGAACCCCTGGATCTGGGGCGCATGTAAATCCATGGTTATCACCCTGTTAGCGCCTGCAGAGGTAAGCAGGTTGGCTACCAGTTTGGAAGCAATGGCCACCCTGGGCTTATCCTTCCTGTCCTGGCGGGCAAAGCCAAAATAAGGGATAACGGCGGTAATATACCCGGCCGATGCCCTTTTGGCGGCATCTATCATCAGCAGCAGCTCCATAAGGTTATCCGCCGGAGCATTGGTGCTTTGGATCAGGAAAACATAGTCCCCCCGTATACTTTCCATGTATACCGGCTGGAACTCGCCATCGCTGAATTGCTGGATCTGTAACTTACCAAGACCATTGCCATATCTCTTGGCAATTTTTTCGGCTAATGCGGGGTTGCTGTTGCCCGTAAAGATTTTTACTGATGGTTGCATGACTATGGGAAAGAGGTGCAAAACTATAACTTTTGGGGGGATCTGCCCTATTTTTTTTCCGGACAGGGCCATAAGAAACACTTTTGCACTTTTGGGCATAAGTAAAAACACCAGTACCAGGCGTTTCAGCGGCTGTATCCCCGTAAATGCCGGTGCGGATTGTGGAGTAAAAAATTTTTTTTGCCGGAGAGGAAGGGCTAATTTTAGTTAAACGCTTGAAGGATGCACATTAATGTTAACCTGCCGCACAATTCCATCAGAAATTGGTCCCCAGATGATCAACCAAGAGAAAAATTAATGTACAAAGGCGCCGCTACCCTCAGCGATGCAGAGTTATTGGCTATCCTGCTCAATAATGGTTCCAGGCACAAATCCGCCCTCACGCTGGCCCGTGAGATCTTAGCAACCGCCCACAATAATCTTGGAGAGCTGGGTAAGCTAAACATATGGCAGCTTAAAAAACTGCGTGGCATAGGCAATGCCAAAGCCGTTGCCGTTGTAGCCGCCATGGAGCTGGCCCGCCGCAGGCAGGCCGGTTACATGCGCCAAAAGAAAGTGATCCGCCATGCCATAGATGCCGCCCTGTTCTTTAAACCCCTGCTCGCAGATTACCAGCAGGAAGCCTTTTATGTGCTGTTCCTTAACCATGCCTCCAGGGTATTACATTACCGCTGCATCAGCACCGGAGGCATGTGCGCCACCATCGTAGATCCCAAACTCATCTTCCGCGAAGCCCTCGAAATAGGCGCCTCCCGCCTGCTGCTTTGCCATAATCACCCCTCCGGCAATCTCACCCCCAGTTTTGCAGATATCGGGCTTACCCACAAATTAAAAGAAGCCGGCAAACTCTTCGATATCACCATCATGGATCACATCATTGTTTCAGAAGCCGGCTACTATAGCATGGCAGAAGAAGGTAAAATCCAATAAAGTATGGATGCAGTAATACATAGCTAAACTTTTGGATATAATAATTCCCATTTTCCTTACATTCGCAGATATTTCGTTCAAATCTGTATTATTTACTCACCTGGTATGCTGAAAATTGGAATTTTTGGTGTTGGACATTTGGGCAAGATTCATCTTTCCCAGCTCATGACGATGAAAGATGTAGAAGTGGTAGGATTCTATGATCCCAGCAACGCTAACGCGGCCAGCGTGGCAGAGCAATACCAGCTTCCCCGGTTCACGATCGCGGAAGAGCTCATACAGGCCGTAGACGCCATCGATATCGTAGCGCCCACCACCCTTCACTTCAAACTCTGCGAAATAGCCCTGCGTAACGGCAAACATATTTTTGTAGAGAAACCCATGACCAATACCATGGAAGAAGCTAAAACACTGGTAAAGCTGGTGGAAGAGGCCAATATAAAATTCCAGGTGGGGCATGTGGAACGGTTTAACCCGGCTTTCCTGGCACTGAAAGGTTATGACCTGAAGCCCATGTTCATAGAGGTGCACCGCCTGGCGGAGTTTAACCCGCGGGGCACAGATGTAAGCGTGATACTGGATCTTATGATCCACGATATAGATATAGTGCTCAGCATTGTACAGTCCACCATCAGCCGCATATCTGCCAGCGGCGTGGCTGTAATGAGCGATACGCCGGATATTGCCAATGTACGTATAGAATTCCACAACGGCTGTGTAGCTAATCTTACCAGCAGCCGTATCTCTCTCAAAAAAATGCGCAAAATGCGCCTGTTCCAGAAAGATGCTTACATAGGCATCGATTTCCTGGATAAGAAAACAGAGATCATCAAGCTGAAAACACCGGCAGATGAAGGGCTTTTTACGCTGGATATTGATACCAATTCCGGCAAAAAGACCATCGCGATCGATAACCCGGAAGTAAAACAATCCAATGCCATCCGTATGGAACTGGAGCTGTTCCGCGACAGCATATTGGAAAATAAACCGGTAGCCGTAAATGTGATAGATGGATTACAGGCCCTGGAAGTGGCCCATCAGATATTGCAGAAGATCAGCAAGAACCAGCCTGCCGCTGACGCCTCCTGATGCATATTATAGTCTTATCGGGAAGCAGCCTGTGGCGCTTTAGCATATGTCATGAATCAATTTGCCGTCTTCTAAAAAGACGCCAGCAGTAAACACGCCAGCTCCCTCATTCCCCTCCTTTTGCCAGCAATGCATGCGCAATCACCAGGTCCAGCGGACGGGTGATCTTAATATTACGCTCCTCTCCCTGCACCAGGTGTATGCGGTGCCCCATCCGTTCCACTACCGTGGCTTCGTCCGTAAATAAAGGATCATAAGGCAGCTCAAAGGCCGGCAGCAACTGTTCTGATAAAAAGGTCTGGGGGGTTTGTATAATACGGAACTGCTCCCGGTTCCTGGCGGCATTGCCTTCACCGTTCACCTCACGCACACTGTCCTTCATGTCTGTTACCGGTATGGCATTACCATGCAGCAGGGTTTGCTCATAACAATGGCGGATCAACGATATGGTCAATAAAGGCCGTACCCCGTCATGTACAAATACCACCGATCCGTCCTGTACCTGCTGCAGGCCATTCTTTACAGAATGGAAGCGGGTTTCGCCGCCTTGCACCAGCGTAACGGGCGGGGGCGTATCAAAACAGGCCAGCACCTGGCGGGCAGGCTCAAAATGGGCCTCCGGCACTACCAGTACTACCTGCATATCCGGATAAGCGGCCACAAAAGCGCTGATGGTGTGATACAATACCGGTTTGCCCGCCAGCTCCAGGAACTGTTTGGGCATTGTGCCGCCCATCCTGGTACCGGAGCCACCGGCAACGATGATGGCTATTTTACTGCGTTGTTCCATGCGGTCCAAAAATAAAAAAGTCCCACCGTAGTGAGACTTTTTTTAGCTGATAAATATGGTTTATAAGATCAGCATGGCATCGCCATAGCTGAAGAAACGGTACTTTTCCTTGATAGCCTGCTGGTAGGCTTCCATGATCAGATCATAACCGGCAAACGCGCATACCATGATCAGGAGGCTGGTCTTGGGCAGGTGGAAATTGGTCACCAGCGCATTGGGAATGGAGAAATCATAAGGCGGGTGGATAAAAGTATTTGTCCATCCTTCTGCTGCCTTTAAATGATTCTGTGCGGTAACGGAAGATTCTACGGCCCTTACGGTAGTGGTACCAATGGCGCAGATCTTACGGTTCTCGTCCTTTGCCTTATTTACGATCTTAACGGCATATTCCTCTATATGGAAATACTCAGCATCCATTTTATGTTTGCTCAGATCTTCTACCTCAATAGGCCTGAAAGTGCCTAAACCGGTGTGCAGCGTTACTTCTGCAAACTTGATCCCCTTTATCTCCAGGCGTTTGATCAGCTCGCGGCTAAAGTGTAAACCTGCGGTGGGAGCAGCTACCGCACCTTCGTACTTAGCGTACACGGTCTGATAACGTTCCTTGTCCTCATCTTCCGGCTTACGTTTAATGTACTTGGGCAAAGGTGTTTCACCCAGCGTATCCAGCACAGCCTTGAACTCATCATCATTGCCTTCGAACAAAAAGCGGATGGTACGTCCCCTGGAGGTAGTATTATCAATTACTTCCGCTACCAGTGATTCGTCGTCTCCAAAATACAGCTTGTTACCTACCCTGATCTTACGGGCAGGGTCCACGATCACATCCCACAAACGGTTCTGCTTGTTCAGTTCACGCAGCAGGAATACCTCGATCTTAGCGCCTGTTTTCTCTTTACGGCCGTATAAGCGGGCAGGGAATACCTTGGTATTGTTCACCACCATTACGTCCTTGTCATTGAAATAGCCGATAATGTCCCTGAAAACTTTATGCTCTATTTTGCCGGTGGCACGGTTTACCACCATTAAACGGGCCTCGTCTCTTGATTTGGAAGGGTGCTGCGCGATCAGATTTAAAGGAAGATCGAACTTGAATTGCGATAATTTCATATTACGGTATGAATGAATTTAAAGGTTGCAAAGGTATTGATAACTTATAAGTCTACAAAAAAAACATTCTCGTTCCTGGAAAACAATAACTTATGAATAAATATTTTTAGGAATGGCGGCAATTAGCTGCTGGGTATACGCACTTTTGGGGTGATCGTACACCTCTCCTGCCGGACCGGTTTCCGCTATCCGGCCCTTATTCATCACCATCATACGGTCGCTCATAAACCGTACTACAGAGAGGTCGTGGGAAATAAAGATATAAGTGAAACCATACTCCTCCCGCAGCTTTATCAGCAGGTTCAGCACCTGCGCCTGTATGCTTACATCCAGCGCGGCTACTGATTCATCGCAGATAATGAACGAGGGGTGCAGGGCCAATGCCCTTGCTATCACGATCCGTTGCCGCTGCCCGCCGGAAAACTCATGTGGATAGCGGTAAAAATGCTCCGGACGCAGGTTCACTTTTCCCAGTAATTCTATTGCCTTCTCTTTCCGGCCCCGTTCATCACCATACAAACCGTGTACCAGCATAGGCTCAATAATAGCCTGGCCCACGGTAAGCCGTGGGTTCAGGGAGGAATAGGGATCCTGAAAAATGATCTGCATATCTTTCCGCAGCTCCCGGAGGTCCGATGCGCCCATGCTATTGAGCTCCTTTCCTTTATAAACAATACTGCCGCCAGTTGGTTCTACCAGCCGCAATAATGTTCTGCCCAGGGTGGTCTTGCCACAGCCGGATTCGCCCACCAACCCCATCGTTTCCCCTTGTCTCACGGTAAAGCTTACCCCATCTACCGCTTTTACCCAGTCCTGCACTTTACCAAACAGGCTGCGCCTGGCAGGGAACCAGGTTTGCAGGTTATGCACTTCCAACAAAGGGGCGCTTTGTTGCAGCTGTTGCTCCCTGGCAGCCAGCTGTGGCGCGGGGGCTACCAGGCTGTTGACCAGCTCCTTCACGGCATATGGTTTTTCCCGGATCTGGCCGGCGGCGTCTGTTTCCATAAAATCAGCCGTTACCGGCAGACGGTACAGCTGTTTATCCAGCGGCGGCCGGCAAGCCAGCAGGCCCCTGGTATAAGGGTGCGTTGGGTGACGGAAGATCTCCTGTATCGGTCCCTGCTCCACTATGCCGCCTTTATACATTACGGCCACCTGGTCCGCTATTTCAGCGATCACGCCCAGGTCGTGCGTAATAAATACCACGCTCATGCCTGTTTGCTGTTGCAATTCCTTCAGCAGCTCCAGTATAGCTTTCTGTACGGTTACATCCAGTGCGGTGGTGGGCTCGTCTGCTATCAGCAGCTGCGGCTGGCAGCTAATGGCCATGGCGATCATTACCCGCTGCTTTTGTCCGCCCGACAGCTCATGGGGATAGCGGCGCAGCAATTGCTCCGGGTTGGGCAGTTTTACCTGGCGGAATAAGTGAATGGTTTGTTCCCGGGCGGCTGCGCGGGAGACGTTTTTATGCAGGCGGATGGCTTCTGCTACCTGTACGCCACAGGTAAGTAAGGGATTCAGGGAGGTCATAGGCTCCTGGAAGATCATGGCCAGCTCATTTCCGCGCCGGGCACGCATCGCTTCAGGAGAAAGGGCCAGGAGGTCTACCGGCGCGTGTCCGGGGGCATGATACAGGATACGGCCGCTGGCGATCCTGCCGGGCGCCTGCACCAGGCGCATCAGGGAAAGGGCGGTAACGGATTTACCAGAGCCGGACTCCCCTACTATACCCAGGATGCCGCCCCGCGGTATATCCAGGGAGATATTGTTCACTGCCTTGATTGCTTCCTGCTCTACAGCAAAAGTAACGGTAAGGTCTTGAATGGAAACCAGGGTATCCGGCATGCAGAATACAAGATTTTATGACCGTGGATCTAATGGCGGCAAAACGCCGCTACCAAATCTACGACCTAAAATCCAGATGCTAAAATCGTAGGTGCTTCACTGTTTGGTGGTCCTTGATCAGGTTCTTCAGGGAGTCTATACCTATCTTCAGGTGGCGCTCTACAAAGTTGGTAGTCACTTTACGGTCGCTTTCCTCTGTTTTAACGCCTTCCGGCACCATAGGCTGATCGCTTACCAGCAGTAGGGCCCCGGTGGGGATCTTGTTATAGAAACCTACAGAAAAGATAGTGGCAGTTTCCATATCCACTGCCATTGCGCGGATCCGCTCCAGGTAGTGCTTAAACTCTATGTCATGCTCCCATACGCGGCGGTTGGTGCTGTAACAGGTGCCCGTCCAGTAGTCACAACCGTATTCCCGGATGGTGGTGGAGATCACTTTCTGCAAGGCGAATGCAGGCAGGGCCGGCACTTCCGGGGGAAAATAGTCGTTCGAGGTACCCTCGCCGCGGATGGCTGCAATGGGCAATATAAGATCGCCAATGCTGTTCTTTTTCTTAATGCCACCGCATTTACCCAGGAATAACACTGCCTTGGGGTGGATGGCGCTTAAAAGATCCATTACGGTAGCGGCGCCGGGGCTGCCCATACCAAAGTTGATAATGGTAATATCCCCTGCTGTGGCGCATTGCATAGGTTTACCGATACCAATGATCTCGGTATCATTCCATTCTGCAAATAAACTGAGATAATTACTGAAGTTAGTGAGGAGGATGTGAGAGCCAAAGTTCTCCAGCTTTTCGCCTGTATAGCGGGGGAGCCAGTTAGCTACAATTTCTTCTTTTGTCTTCATAGCCTTTTGACACGCAAATGTACGCCTTTTGGGCGACATTTACGTTAGCTTTGTGTTATGATCGCCATCGAGTTCCCTGCGCCTGACTTTAAACTGGTACGTGAAGACAACAAAGAGCTGATATTTGACCAGTACCGGAAAAAATACGTAACGCTTACGCCGGAAGAATGGGTAAGACAGAACTTTCTGAACTACCTGGTAAAAAGCCTGCGCTACCCCAGCGTGTTAATAGGCATTGAAAAAGAGATCTACCTGGGCGAACTAAAGAAACGCTGCGATATTGTGGTCTATAACCGGCAAATGCAGCCCTGGATGATCGTAGAATGTAAGGAAATGAATGTGCCGCTTACCCTGCTAACCGTAGAGCAGATCGTGCGGTATCATATGGTGCTGCGGGCCGTATACCTGGTTATTACCAACGGGGTTAACACCTATTGCTGCTGGTACGCCCCCGAAAAGGAACAATGGGAGTTTGTAACGGATATACCGGTGTATGAATAAAAAAGTCCTGCACCGTAACGGCGCAGGACACATATAGATAAAAAGATAAGATCAAGGGAAAATACCCAGCTGCTCGTAAGCTGCGCCCACTTTATCGATAGCGCAAACATAAGCGGCTGTACGCATATCATGGATCTTGCTGTTGGTGACCATGATCTCGCGCACTTCATGTAAAGCTGCATGCATGGTCTCTTCCAGGCCGGAGTATACCAGGTCCACTTCATCAGCGCCATGCGCAATGAACTTCCTTTCTTTGTCAGACACCTTCTTACCGGTCAGGTCTTCAATCGTGCTCAGGATGTGGATGTTCATGTTCTCATCAAAACGCTTGCCCAAACGGCCATAACGTACGTGGCTCAGGTTCTTTAACCATTCAAAATAAGAAACGGTTACACCGCCTGCGTTCAGGAACATATCCGGCACTACGATCACGCCTTTTTTATTCAGGATGGCGTCTGCTTCCGGCGTAATAGGGCCGTTGGCTGCTTCGCCTATGATCTTGGCCTTGATATTGGGAGCATTGTCTTTATGGATCACATTCTCCAGGGCAGCCGGGATCAGGATATCGCATTCCATTTCCAGGCCGTCCGTATTTTTCTTCAGGCTGGTGCCGCCGGGATAGTTAACGAGTGAACCGGTTTCGTTACGGTGTTTCATCACCGCTTCCGGATCCAGGCCCTTTTCGTTATACACAGCGCCATCCCACTCTATCAGGCATACGATGATAGCGCCTGCTTCGTGGAAGTATTTGGCAGCATGGTAACCCACGTTACCCATACCCTGTACGATCACTTTTTTGCCTTCCAGACCGGGCTCCAGACCCAACTTCTGCATATCTTCCTTAATGTTGCACAGCTCGCGCAGGCCGTAGAATACGCCCATACCGGTAGCTTCCTTACGGCCGCGTACCCCGCCCTGTGAAACAGGCTTACCGGTTACGCAACCGTAGCCGTCTATTTCCCCGGGACGTAAGCTCATGTAAGTATCCAGGATCCAGCTCATTTCACGTTCGCCGGTACCATAGTCAGGCGCCGGTACGTCCACGCCGGGGCCAATGAAGTTCTTTTTCACCAGCTCTGCCGTGTAACGGCGGGTAATATTTTCCAGCTGAAAAGGGGTGTAGTTGCGGGGATTGATTTTGATACCGCCTTTGGCGCCGCCAAACGGTACATTCACGATGGCGCATTTATAGGTCATCAGCGCAGCCAGGGCCATTACCTCATCCTGGTTCACCCCTTCGCTGAAACGGATACCGCCTTTACAGGGCAGTTTGTGATGCGAGTGCTGTACGCGGTATGCTTCAATAACTTCTATCTGGTTGCCTACCCTTACCGGGAATTTAATACGGTATACGGCATTGCAGGCCTTGATCTGCTCCAGTATACCCTTTTCCCATTTCGTGAACTGAGCCGCGTTGTCAAAGCTCCGTTCTACGCTTTCAAAAAAGTTGTAATGCTGTACTTGCGACATAAAAAATTGTTTTGGAAGTATTGTTTTGGTTATGACTTAGACTGTTGTTGATGTTCCAGCTTGCTGATCTTACGGTCCAACCGTATGAGATACAATATGATACCGATAAAGATGATCACCAGTACTACCACCACCACATAGATCTTACCATTGCTGCGCAACATTTCGTTCACGGGGCCTTTTTCTGTATTTTGCTGTTGCGCCTGCGCCATGAGGGATGTAAATACGAGGGCCAGGCTAAAAAGGAAATAAGCAATGCGTCTGTTGATCATTTAAAAATATTTTTTAACTCTAATCTCTTGTAGCGTACCCGCAGGGTATAGATCCATACGCCCAGCAGGGTCCAGCCGGTAAAGGCCGGATAAAATACCATCATCAGCGTACCGTCCGTATCCTTGGATTTGAAACCAGGACTGGTGGCGCTGCCCGGATGCAGGGAATCTACCATACGGGGGATGATATAGGTTAATGGTATTAACATGGCAAAGGCAAAGATGTTGTAGATCGCAGATACACGGGCGCGTTTATCCAGATCGTTGATAGACATGCGCAGTACCTGGTAGGCCAGGTAGATCATCAGCGCCACCGCCGTGGAGATCTGTTTAGGATCATTGGTAATGGTGCCGCCCCAGGTATAGGTGGCCCACAAAGACCCGGTCACAAAACCCATAAGACCAAACAGGATGCCCACATTAGCCGCGCTGCTGGCCAATATATCCTTTCTCAGGTCGTATTTATTAAGAAATAATAAGGAATTGACAACGGAGATCGTGAACAGCGTATACATGCTTATCCACATCGGCACGTGAAAGAAGAGATTACGCGTTGACTGCTCGTTATTTTCTATCACAGGTATCTTTACCAGGAACCCTGCAATGATCGTGTACAGCAGCAATAATACCGCCAGCGCTTTCCACCAATGTTTTGCCATTTTTTTGTCAGCTATATTGGGGGCAAACCTACAGGTTTTATCACGAATCACAAAATAACAGTGGCAACTTGTTTATGACTAAAATCAGTCTTTCCACAGAAAGGGAAACAGTATCATGGCCAGACCAACGATCAGCACATCCATTCCCCCCAGCAGTATGAACATATTGGATAAGCCAGGTTGGTAAACGGTCACAAAGGCGGTGCGGGCCACGCTGGCCAGCAGCATCAGCAGGGGCATAATGATCGGGAAACCCATAATGGCCATGAGGGCCGCATTCTGGTTAGCCTGGGCCGCAATGGCCGCCAGCATGGTAAATAACAGGGAAAGGCTGATACCTCCCAGCATCACCACCCCAATAAAATACCAGAATTTGGTAACCGGGTTCCCCAGGAAAACCATACAGCTTACCAGGGTGATAATGCTCATAACAGACATGAGCAATATGTTATAGAGCAGTTTAGCGGCAATAAAATTCCTGGGATGCACCAGGGAGTAGAAATACAACAGCCGGCCCCGGCTTTCCTGCATAAAGCTTTTGGCAATGGCATTTACCGATACAAACAGCTGTACCACCCAGAAAAGGGCATTCCAGATCTGCTCCTCCGGTTGGCCCATCATCATATTGATCACAAATACGGTAGAGATAATATACAGCAGGATGCCATAAAACGCGTATTGCTGGCGTAGTTCCAGTAATACATCTTTCTTTATCAGCGTTAAGGTTTGATGAAGGCCAGACATATGGGGGACAAATATAGAGAAATTAGCGCGCTAACGCGATATCCAGGGACGGACTGCTACTAATGTTATTTTATCAGGTCTCTCCTTCGCTTGTCCTTCGGTTGAGGTTCGCTTAAGGTTCGAATAAGCTATAGTGAGCGTCATTTGGTTAAAATAGTATCATATCCCTGTGTCCTAACTTTTTGGCCACCACCTAATTAATATTATCTTCGTCACCCTAACAACGACAGCAGCATGCAAAAAATACTGGTAGCCAATAGAGGGGAAATCGCGTTACGGGTAATGCGATCCGCCAGGGAAATGGGTATACAGACCGTAGCCGTGTATTCGGAAGCAGATCGTACCATGCCTTTTGTACAATATGCCGATGAGGCCATCTGCATAGGCCCTGCCCCCTCCAACCAGTCATACCTGCTGGGCAATAAGATCATTGAAGTGGCCCTGCAGACAGGGGCAGACGCTATCCACCCCGGGTACGGTTTCCTGAGCGAGAATGCCCGTTTTGCACAGGCGGTAGCCGATGCGGGGCTTATTTTCATTGGCCCGGACGCCCATTCCATTGAGATGATGGGCAGCAAGCTGGCCGCCAAACAGGCCGCCCAAAAATTTGGCGTGCCCATGGTACCGGGTACAGAAACGCCCCTGCGCAGCCTGGAAGAAGCGCAGGAGGTGGTGAAGAAAACGGGCTTTCCCATTCTTATTAAGGCGTCTGCCGGCGGCGGCGGCAAAGGCATGCGGGTGGTAAATAATGAGGGCGAGCTGGAAGAGCAGATCCGCCTGGCCAAAAGCGAAGCCATGAACGCCTTTGGGGATGACGCGGTATTTATAGAGAAGTATGTAGGCGCTCCCCGCCATATTGAGATCCAGATCCTGGGCGATAAACACGGCAATTATGTATACCTGTTTGAAAGGGAATGCAGCATACAACGCCGCCATCAGAAACTGGTAGAAGAGGCCCCCTCTTCCTGCCTTACCCCGGACATCCGGGCCGCCATGGGCAAATGCGCCCTGGATGTGGCCCGTGCCTGCCAGTACCATGGCGCCGGCACCGTAGAGTTCCTGGTGGATGATACGCTTAATTTCTATTTCCTGGAGATGAATACCCGCCTGCAGGTGGAACATCCCGTAACGGAGATGATCACCGGGCTGGACCTGGTAAAAGAGCAGATCCGCATAGCGCGGGGCGAAAAGCTAAGCTTTACACAGGAAACCCTTCAGATAAATGGCCATGCCATAGAACTACGCATCTGTGCAGAAGACCCTGCCAATAATTTCCTGCCGGATACCGGCTCCCTGGCCACCTATATACGGCCCCAGGGATATGGCGTTAGGGTGGATGACGGCTATGAGCAGGGCATGGATATCCCCATTTACTACGATCCTATGATCGCCAAGCTGATAGCCTGGGGCAGCGACCGGGAAGAGGCGCGGCTGCGGCTGCTGCGTGCCATAGACGAGTACCAGGTGACCGGTATTCACACTACCCTGCCCTTTGGCAGCTGGGCCTTACAGCATCCGGCTTTTATAGAGGGAAAGTTTGATACTCACTTTATTGGCAAGTATTTTGTCCCCTCCCTGCTGCATACGCCCAACGAAGCGGCTACACGTGCGGCCGCTATCCTGGCAGCGCAGATCTGGCAACAACACCGGGTAGAGCAAACACCGCTTTCTGCCCCCAGTGCAAACGGCCACTGGAAGAAAAGGAAAACCTTACGATAACACACTGCGGTTTTCTTATAAGCGAAAACACCTAAATTTGTGGTAATTTATAATATGAAATGAGGCAATTTATCCTTCAGATCATCGATTTTTTCTACCGGCCGTTTGCCAAGCTGATGCCTTTGCAAACGTTCCGTTACCTGGCATGCGGCGGTGGTAATACCCTGCTGGATATTGTGCTTTACTTCATTATGTACAATTTTGTGCTGCATAAACAGATGGTGCACCTCCCTTTCCTTACCATTACCCCGCATATTGCGGCCCTGTTTATGTCTATGTCCATTACCTTCCCCTCCGGCTTCCTGCTCAGCAAGTACATTGTATTTTCAAACTCTAACCTGCGCGGGCGCATTCAGCTGTTCCGTTATTTTATGCTGGTGAGCGCCTGTATATTGCTGAACTATGTATTTATGAAGCTGTTTGTAGAGTATCTGCATATCTACCCTACAGTTTCCAAGATCTTTACCACCTTCTTTGTGGTGTGCTTCAGCTACCTTACGCAGAAGAAGTTTACGTTCAAGGTGAAGTCTTCAGAAAAGTTAAATTTATTCTAAAATTCAGGCGGGTTTTTCGTAATAGCAGTGCCGGCAACGGGGCTCATATACGTCCTGTTCGCCCAGCAGCACTGTTTCTTTACTGGCAGTTTTACGGTAAGAGAAGCTGGCAATATTGCCACATTTTACGCAGATCGCGTGTAGTTTGGTGATATAATCGGCTTTGGCCAGCAGTGCCGGCATAATGCCAAAGGGGCGGCCCCGGTAGTCCATATCCAGCCCGGCCACGATCACGCGTATGCCACGTAAGGCAAGCTGGTCGCATACATAAGGTAGCTCTGCGTCAAAGAACTGCGCCTCATCGATACCTACAACATCCACCTCCTGCGCCAGTAATAAGATCTGCTGGGAATTATCAATAGGGGTTGACATAACCTTGTTCTCATCGTGCGAAACGATCTGCTGCTCATCATAACGGATATCTATACCCGGCTTAAATATTTCCATCTTCAGGTTGGCGATCCTGGCCCTTTTCAGCCGCCTTAGCAACTCTTCCGTTTTACCGGAGAACATGGAGCCACATATCACTTCTATCCACCCTCTGCGCTCTCCGGCAAGGGAAGGTTCAATAAACATATAATAGGTATTTTAATTAGCAAATGCCCGAAAAAAGCTAACTTTATGCAAATAAAATAAATTCTCCCACACCGCGTTAAAACAATTAAGGGCATCGTGGTTATTTAATTTCCAATCATAGTTGAGACATGGAAAAGATCAATGCATTAATTGACAAGTTACAGGAATTGAAAAATTCCAACGCAGACCTGCAGGCCATATCTTATTATGCGCAACTACTGCAGGCAGAGGTGTTACATGCACGTACCCTGCAAAGTGTACACGAACAGCACACGCAAAGCCAGGGCAATATAGCAGTGATCATGCCGTCTGCCACCGCGCAAACAGTTACTGTTGTGCGGCCGGCCGAAGCGGCTGCTGCCTATCATAACGCCGAGACGACTACTTACCATAACGGACATACGAATACGACGGTCCTGCACAACATTACTGTAGCGCCGGAGAAATATACGCCGCCGGCCCCACCGCCGCCACAACCGGTAACGGCACGGCCGCAGCCGATAGAGAGCATCCGGCCCGCTGCGGTAGTGGGCGCCCGCTCCCTGGAACGCCAACCGCAACTACAACCACAGCCACAACCATTGCCGCAGGCGCAACCACAGCCACAAGTGCAGGTGCAACCACAGCCGCAGGCGCAAACCCAGCCCCTGCCGGAAAGGCAACCTGCCACCGCCCCTGCTACCCTTTTTGATGTAGAAAAGGAGAAGGCAGCGCCAGCTAAAAAAACCAAAGAAGGCGGCCTTCGTAAGGAGATCAATGAGCTGGCAGCCCAGGGCGCCCCCTCCTTGAATGAGAAGCTCAAACAATCTAAATCAGAGATCGGGGAAAGGCTGGGCGAGATGCCTGTTAAGAACCTGAAGCAGGCCATTGGCATTAATGATAAGTTCCAGTTTATACAGGAGCTGTTCCGCGGCGATGTGGACATGTATGAACGTTCCATCAAAACCATCAACGAGTTCCATACCCTGCAGGAAGCAGAGTACTGGATAGAAAGGGAGCTCAAGATCCGCCAGGGATGGCTGGATGATACCCGTACCGTACAGCACTTCTACTCCCTGGTCAAGAAGCGCTTTTCCTGAATAAACGCCATCACCTTACCAGTAGCCCCTTTGTTGGCCGCCACATATTGGCTGGCTACATAACCCGTTTGCGTGCATGCCTCATCATTCAGCAGCAGCTCTTCCATCTGCTGTGCCAGGGCAGCATCATTGGGTACCGTAAACGCGCCCCCCAGTGCTACAAGATCTACGGCTTCCGCATATTGATCATAAACAGGGCCAAACACGACCGGTTTGCCCCAGGTGGCCGGCTCCAGCACATTATGGATGCCATTCCTGTCAAAACCGCCGCCTATATAACTTATACAGGCGTACCGGTACAGTGAGGACAGCATGCCTATATTATCAATGATCAGTACCTGCCCCGGGTGCTCAATATCCACCGGGAAATCGCTTTCCAGGTGCGGTACACGGGCATCTGCCAGCTCAGAATACCGCAGGGCGCCGGGAAACCGGCCCAACAGTTTCTTTATATGCGCCTCCCCAATTTCATGCGGCGCTATTACCAGCCGGCGATCCGGTTCATAATGCCCGGCCCACCAGGCAGCCAGTGCGCTTTCGTCACTGTCCCAGGTGCTTCCGGCTACTATCAGCCTTTTATTACCGGCAAACTGTTTGACCAGCGGCAGCTCTGCCGCTTCCTGCTGCAGGGCCCAAACCCGGTCAAAACGGGTATCTCCGTTTACCGTAACGTGCTCAATACCAATTTTATGTAATAATTCCCGGGAGGCAGCGTTCTGTACGAAGATGTGCGTAAGCTGACGTAACAAACGCCTGTAGAGCCCACCATACCATTTAAAGAAAGCCTGGTCTTCCCGGAAGATGCCGGAAATAAGCAGCGCCGGTATCTTACGTTTATACAGGGATGTCATAAAATGGCGCCAGTACTCATATTTTATAAAAAGGGCCAGGCTGGGCTGCACAATATCGAGGAAAACCCGGGCATTGTGGCGGGTATCTAACGGCAGGTAGCATACGTAATCCACCCCTTTATAGTCCTTTCTTACCTCATAGCCGGAGGGGGAAAAAAAGGAAAGCAGCAGCCGGCATTGCGGATATTGCTGCCGGAAAGCCTCCAGTACAGGCCGTCCCTGCTCAAACTCGCCAAGGGACGCCGCGTGTACCCACACCAAAGGACGGTTGCCATCCTTTGCCAGGGCTGTTTTTAGCCTGGCGGCCCAATCCTTCCGCCCATTCAGCCATAACCGTGCCTTTGGATTACCCGTAGCCGCAGCTATCCCTAGTCCCGCCCTGTATAGTCCGATACCCAGATCATAAATAAAGGTTGCCAGCATGTAAATAGGTGTTTATTTTTGAATCATTTTCTCCCTGTAGCACAAAGATAATCGCCTCCCAATGGCAATTTTTGTAAATTTGCACACTTTAAAACAAAATAAAATACCTATTCCACATGGTTCCTATTCAGATGGTAGATTTGAAACGCCAGTATTTAAAGATCAAACCACAGGTAGATGCTGCCATCCAGGAAGTGCTGGAAAACGCCAATTTCATAAATGGCGCGCCGGTGCAACAGTTTGCACAGGAATTACAGCAATACCTGGGCGTAAAGCATGTGATACCTTGCGCCAACGGTACTGACGCGTTACAAATAGCCATGATGGCCTTAGGTTTACAACCCGGTGATGAGGTGATCACCCCTTCCTTCACCTTTATTGCAACCGCAGAAGTGATTGCCCTGCTGCAGCTGAAGCCAGTTTTTGTGGATATAGACCCGCAGACCTACTGCCTGGATCCCGTAGCGGTAGAGAAGGCCATTACGCCTAAAACAAAAGCGATAGTACCTGTTCACCTGTACGGCCAAACGGCAGATATGGAGCCGCTGATGGCCATTGCCAATAAACATAACATTCCGGTAATTGAAGATAATGCGCAGGCTATAGGCGGTACCTACACCTTTAAGGACGGTACTGTTAAAAAATCCGGCGCCATTGGCCAGATCGGCTGCACCTCTTTCTTCCCCTCCAAAAACCTGGGATGTTATGGAGATGGAGGCGCACTGTTCACCAATGATGATGCATTGGCTGCTCAGATCAGGATGGTAGCCAACCACGGCCAGTCTGCCCGTTATTATCATGATGTAGTGGGCGTTAACTCCCGCTTGGATACGCTGCAGGCTGTAGTGCTGCGCATCAAGCTGCAGCTGCTGGATCAATATATCACTGCACGCCGCGCGGTGGCGGATGCCTATGATGCCGGCTTTGCAGGCATACCGCAGATCACCACGCCTTATCGTGCGGCAAATAGTTATCACGTTTACCATCAATACACCTTACAATTGAATGGCGCCAGCCGCGACGAGCTGCAGCAATACCTGCAGGAGCGTAAAGTGCCCGCCATGATCTATTATCCGGTACCCGCCCACAAGCAAAAGATGTTTGCTAATTTTGGCGGCGCTTCATTCCAATTGCCTGTTACCGATACTTTGACCACCAAAGTAATTTCCTTACCGATACACACCGAAATGGACCAGGATCAACTGGATCACATCATTAGCTCAGTTAAATCATTCTTAAACTAATCCCCAATGAGAATTACTGTAGTTGGCACCGGTTATGTAGGCTTAGTTACCGGCACCTGTTTTGCAGAAACAGGGAACAATGTTACCTGTGTGGATATTGACGAAAACAAGGTAAAAAAACTATCCTCCGGCCAGATCACGATCTACGAGCCTGGTTTGGAGAAACTGTTTGAACGCAATCTTAAGGAAGAAAGATTGCAGTTCACTACCAGCCTGGCAGAGGGTATAAAGGATGCGCAGGTTATCTTCCTGGCATTACCTACGCCGCCCGGCGCTGATGGCGCTGCGGACCTTTCCTTTGTATTGAGGGTGGCCGAACAGTTAGGCAAGCTGATCACCGATTATAAAGTGATTGTTGACAAGAGTACGGTACCGGTAGGCACTGCAGAAAAAGTAGAGGAGGCTATAGCCCGGAACTGCAAAGGAGAATTTGACGTGGTATCCAATCCTGAGTTCCTGCGGGAAGGCGTGGCAGTAGAAGACTTCATGAAGCCGGATCGTGTAGTGATAGGCACCCGTTCTGAACGGGCCCGCAAAGTGATGGGCGACCTGTATGCACCTTTTGTACGCCAGGGCAATCCCATCCTGTACATGGATGAAAGATCCGCTGAGCTGACCAAATATGCGGCCAACTCATTCCTGGCTACCAAGATCTCTTTCATGAATGAGGTAGCAGTACTGTGCGAGCGGCTGGGCGCAGACGTAGATATGGTACGCAGGGGCATTGGCAGCGATGACCGTATTGGTAAACGCTTCCTGTTCCCTGGTATCGGGTACGGCGGCAGCTGTTTTCCCAAAGACGTGCAGGCGCTGGTGAAATCTTCCCAGGATGCGCAGTATGATTTTAAGATCCTGAATGCTGTAATGGAAGTGAATGAAAAGCAAAAGCTTTTCCTGGTGCCCAAGATCAAGAACTTCTTTAACGGCGATCTTAAAGGCAAACGTTTTGCCTTGTGGGGTTTGGCCTTTAAGCCCAATACAGATGATATCCGGGAAGCGCCGGCATTGTATATCATTGAGTCGTTGCTGAAAGAAGGAGCGGAAATATGCGTATTTGATCCGGAAGCGATGCCAAACGTGCAGCAGATAGTGGGTAATAAGGTCCGCTACGCAGAACATCAGTATGATTGCCTGCAGGATGCAGATGCGCTGATCATTGCTACAGAATGGAGCGTTTTCAGAACCCCTGATTTTGACAAGATCAATGAATCACTCAAAAATAAAGTGATCTTCGACGGCAGGAACCTGTTTGATGTACAACGCATGCATGAACTGGGATTCTATTACGAAAGCGTAGGCCGTGCAGTAGCCCGGCAGGATGTATGATGACGGGTTTGCAAATCGTGCCGCATCATTATCATCCACATCTAAAATTGTACTATGAGTAAAAAAAGAGTTTTAATAACCGGCGCAGCCGGTTTCCTGGGCTCGCATCTTTGCGACCGGTTCATTAAGGAAGGATATCATGTTATAGGCATGGATAACCTGCTGACCGGCAATATCAAAAATATCGAGCACCTTTTCCCCTTACCGGAATTTGAATATTACCATCATGATGTGACCAAGTTTGTGCATGTACCCGGCCAACTGGATTACATCCTGCATTTTGCTTCTCCGGCCAGCCCTATCGACTATCTGAAAAAGCCCATACAAACGCTGAAGGTAGGCTCCCTGGGCACCCACAACCTGTTGGGCCTGGCTAAGGAAAAGAAAGCCCGCATACTGGTGGCCTCTACTTCCGAAGTATATGGCGATCCCAATGTGCACCCGCAACCGGAAGAGTACTGGGGTAACGTAAACCCTGTAGGGCCACGCGGCGTATATGACGAAGCCAAACGTTTCATGGAGTCCATTACCATGGCTTACCATAATTTCCATGGCGTAGAGACCAGGATCGTGCGCATCTTTAATACCTATGGCCCGCGTATGCGGCTGGATGATGGCCGTGCCCTGCCGGCATTTATGAGCCAGGCGCTTACCGGCCAGGACCTGACCCTGTTTGGAGATGGTTCCCAAACCCGCTCTTTCTGTTATGTGGATGACCTGGTGGATGGCATTTACCGCCTGCTGCTCAGTGATTACCACATGCCGGTAAATATTGGCAACCCCGAGGAGATCACCCTGAAACAGTTTGCAGAAGAGATATTAGCGCTTACCGGCGCCCGCCAGGAGATCGTGTATATGCCGCTGCCGAAGGATGATCCCAAGCAACGCAAACCCGATATTACCAAGGCGCGCCAGTTATTAGGCTGGGAGCCCAAGGTGAACCGGAAAGATGGTTTGAAGATCACTTACGAATATTTCAAAGAAGCTCTCAATAAATAATTACTAATTAGCAATTGGTAATTAGTAATTAACAAATTGACTCTTATGCGTACTTTATTGATTACTGGCGGTGCAGGTTTCATTGGTTCACATGTAGTACGGTTATTTGTAAACAAATACCCGGAATATAAGATTGTAAACCTGGATGCGCTTACCTATGCAGGCAATCTCGAGAACCTGGAGGATGTAAAGGATAAGCCTAACTATGTATTTGAAAAAGGCGATATTACTGACGAAACCTTTATCAACAAACTGTTTACTACCCATCAGTTTGACGGTGTGATACACCTGGCTGCTGAAAGCCATGTGGACCGTTCCATCATGGACCCGCTGGCCTTCATTAAGACCAATGTGCTGGGTACTGCCGTACTGTTGAATGCTGCCCGTAAATGCTGGCAGGATAACAAAGAGGGCAAACTGTTCTATCATGTATCTACAGACGAGGTATATGGGACTTTAGGAGAAGAAGGTTTCTTTACGGAAGAAACCAGCTACGATCCCCGCTCCCCCTACAGCGCATCCAAAGCCAGCTCTGACCATTTTGTAATGGCTTACCACCACACCTACCACCTGCCGGTTATCATCAGCAATTGCTCTAATAACTATGGTTCAAATCATTTTCCGGAAAAGCTGATCCCGTTGGCCATCCTGAACATACAGCACAATAAACCCGTGCCGGTATATGGCAAAGGGGAGAATGTACGTGACTGGTTGTGGGTAGATGATCATGCCCGGGCAATAGATACCATTTTCCATAAGGGCCGTGTAGGAGAAACTTATAACATTGGCGGTTTTAATGAATGGAAGAATATAGACCTGATCAACCTGCTGTGTATGATCATGGATAAAAAACTGGGACGTCCGCCCGGTACCTCTGCCCAGCTTATCACATTTGTGAAAGACAGGGCCGGCCATGACCTGCGGTATGCTATAGACGCAACTAAGCTGAATAAAGAACTGGGATGGCAACCTTCCCTCCAGTTTGAGGAAGGCCTGGAGAAAACAGTGGACTGGTACCTGGCCAATGAAACCTGGCTGCAGCACGTTACTACCGGCGCGTATCAACAGTATTATGAAGACCAGTACCAAAAGCGATAATAATAAACATCATCTTTCATGCCTTTTACGGAAACAGGAATACCAGACTTATTAGTATACGAGCCCAGGGTTTTTGCGGATAACAGAGGATATTTTTTTGAGAGCTATAACGCCGGCACTTTTGAACAGGAAGGCCTGCGCTTTCCTTTTGTACAGGATAACCAGGCCCGCTCCGTTTACGGCGTATTACGCGGTCTGCATTTTCAGCAGGAGCCTTATGCCCAGACCAAGCTGGTAAGGGCGCTGGAAGGCCGTATTATGGATGTTGCAGTGGATATGCGTAAAGGTTCCCCCACTTATGGGAAAGTATTCACGATAGAGTTATCCGCTGAGAATAAACTGCAATTACTGGTACCCAAAGGTTTTGCCCATGGCTATGCAGTGCTGAGCGAAACGGCGGAGGTAATGTACAAATGCGATAACTTCTACCATAAAGCCAGCGAAGGCGGCATCATTTACAATGACCCTGCATTGAATATTGACTGGGGCATTGACCTGAAGGATGCCGTTGTTTCTGATAAAGACCAGGTACTGCCTGTCCTGGCTGACTGTACACATAATTTTGTTTATAACTCATAGTGCACATGCAAAACATTCTGGTCACCGGCGCAAATGGCCAACTGGGGCAAGCCATCCAGTTAATAGCGGGTCAATATCCGGAGCTTAACTTCATTTATACTGATTTCCAGGAACTGGATATTACCAGTGCGGAAGCGGTAACTGCGTTCTTTACGGCGCAGTCCATACATGCCTGCGTTAACTGCGCAGCCTATACCGCAGTAGATAAAGCAGAAACGGACGAGGAAAAAGCCTTCCAGCTCAATTTTGAAGGAGCGCTGAATCTCTCTGCCGCCTGCCAGGAGCACGGCGCACAGTTGATCCATATCTCTACAGATTACGTATTTGACGGTAAATATTACCGCCCTTATACGGAAGAGGATGAACCCAACCCGCAGAGCATATACGGCGCTTCAAAACTGCGTGGCGAAGCTGCTGCGCTGGGCAATGATCCTGCTACCATTGTGATCCGTACCTCCTGGTTATACTCCCAGTTTGGGGTGAACTTTGTAAAACGCATGAAGGAACTGATGCAGGAGCGCCCCAGCCTGAACGTAGTATTTGACCAGGCAGGCACGCCTACGTATGCGGTAGATCTGGCAAAAGCCATTCTGCAGATACTACAGTACCGGCAGTTGAACCCGGAAACTAATTTAGGCGGTGTATACCACTACAGTAACGAGGGCGTTACCAGCTGGTATGACTTTGCAGTAACAATAAAAGAATTAACCGCGGCGGCCTGTCAGGTGCAGCCTATCACCAGTGATCAATACCCTACACCGGCTCAACGCCCGGCCTACAGTGTATTCAACAAACAAAAGATCAAAACCACCTTTGGTATTGAGATCCCCCATTGGAAGGATAGCCTGCGCGAGTGTCTGCAACACCTGTAAGCATATACAGACGATATTAAACAGCATAGCCGCCTCTCTGGAGACGGCTATGGCTGTTTCTGGGGTTATACCTGCTTAATACACAGGACTGCCGGTGGGGATGGTATTCAAACTTCCATCAGGCACTTTCCTAACCATAGCCCATCCACCATATCGCGCTAAAACATCCGGACTTGTAACATGGCATTTCCTTTTTGCTGATATTACGTACACTTCGGGGCGGTTATGCTCCTGCAATACGGTGCCCTCTACCGGTAGCGGATCCAGGCTGCTTAGCTTACCATCGGGCAATACCCTCACATTGCTCCAGCCTCCGTAAAAGGTTTCCAGAATGGCGGGGGATGGAATCCAGAATTTACGGTTGCCAAAGATCACATTCACATCCGGGGCTGATTGCTCGCGTACTACACTACCATCTTCAAATACAAAGTCCGGCGACTCAAAGCCATATCCCAGGCGAAAGAAACAGAATATAGGATGACTGCCGTGTGAACGGCTAACAGTAATAGTCCGGGTAGGATCTGCAATGGACAGCTGTATCACTACATTATCCTCGTTAGGGAAATTAGGATCATAGACCTTCAGGGTAAGATCGGTACCGTCCACTTCATAACCATATACCAATACCACGTGATTCTTACCCAATTGGGTAGGGTCCAGCGTTTTCACCTGCACCAGGGCCAGGGGGCATAACTGGTTGTTATCAATATCCTGCTTGATCCGCGGCCACTCCTCATGCACCATTTTCCAGGTTCTGCCATGCGGGGCAAAACCTATCTTGCTGGCTACCGTCTCATGATCCGGCAGGGCGGGATCCATGAGCCACATATAGTTGGCAATACCGCCGGGCAAGTTAAAACTGTCTATGAGCCGGTTTACCAGGAAGCTGAACATGGGACCGCCATTGCACAGCACACTGTTGGAGCTGGTAGCAGGCGGCTGCAGGCCGGCCTCGAACATATCGCGGGTGGCAAACACCATTCCGCCGCAAAGACCGTTGGAGGCATTGCCAATGGGAATGCTGATGTTGCCGTAAGGAATAGGCGGCTGTATGGTAAAGAGCGGGCAGGAAGGGATACCGCTGTTAGAGAAATGGAATGCGTTGCGGCTGGGTAAGAACCCATCTACACTGGCGCTGGCGATCCACGTATCAGAAGACCAGAGGGGCGCGCCGTTACCATCGTATATTACCAGGTTACCATCATCCTGCAGTACCAGGAAAGCGCCAGGACGCTGATCAGTAGCGCTGTCCCATACATAACTGTGACCAGGGCCGTACATCACAAAATTACCATCGCCCTGCATCTCTGCAATGTCCACTTGTTGTCCGTCTGTTGCGGTTGCCCACCGGGCCACATGATCCTTTACACGGTATAAGACCAGGTTTCCGTCTCCCTGTAAGATCAGGGTATGTTGTCCATTTGCGGAGGTTAACGATCCATTTACGGGCAGGCTCTGGCCCGCATACAATCTGTCTTGCATAACTGGGGGTTGAAGAATTTTTAACAAATAATGTTTGATTACAGATGCAAAGTAAATACATCCGGGTAGGCGGGGTTACAGTAGTAGCGCGGGTTTATAAAACTACGTAGTTTCACGGAGCCTTCCTCAGGGCCTTTTCCGTGAGCCTTTCCGCAAAGGGCAGGGTTATCTTGTTAAGTTGCTCTATTTTCTCCGTGATAGCCTCCTGGTCAGCGGTGGCTGCCACCTCCTGCAAGGCGTCCATAGCCTGCCGGGTATTGTCTGTTTCCTGTTCTGTAAGCAGCTCACTATTACGGTCCAGGAAAGCAGTTGTTACATCCAGCAGCTGCTGTGCTGCCGTCTGAATCTCCACCAGGTTACGGGTCTCCATATCTTCCTGGGCATGGGTAATGGCCGCTAACACCATTTTACCGGCCGTGTCGCCTGTAAGGCCGCGGGCCGGTTGTACGGTAATATGCTGTGCAGCGCCGCTACCCATTTCCCGGGCGTCTACGGTCAGGATCCCATCTGCATCCAACAGGAAAGAGACCTGGATCTGGGGCAGGCCGGCCGCCATATTAGGGATGCCAGCCAGGTCAAACTCCGCCAGTTTGCGGTTATCCTTTACCAGCTCCCGCTCGCCCTGGTACACGGCTATTTTCATTTCGCCCTGCCCATCCTGCTGGGTAGTGTAACTGCGGGTGGCGCTGGCGGGGATCCTGGTATTGCGGGGTATCAATACATCCATAAGGCCTCCCATGGTCTCAATACCCAGTGACAAAGGCGTTACATCCATCAGGGTCAGCTCCGGGCTGTTACCGGCCAGCATATCCGCCTGTATAGCGGCGCCTATGGCTACTACTTCGTCCGGATTAAGGGAATCGTTCACCGGTTGTTCAAAAAAGGCGCTTACCGTATCCTTTATCAGGGGAATGCGGGTGGAGCCGCCTACCATAATAACAGCGGCCAGATCCTTCACGGCCAGTTGCGCGTCCTGCAATGCTAACCGGCAGTGCTGCAGTGTCTTTTCTATCAGGGGTTGTATCAGCTCATCCAGCTGCTCCCGGGTTAGCTGCAGTTCATAATTGTTCATCCGGGTACGGAAATAACTGGTCTGCGACAGGGCCTGCTTGGCCTCTTCTGCTTTTAGCCGTAACTCCTGCGCCAGGCCCTTATTGCTGCCCAGTGCTTCCTGGGATATTTCGTGGAGGTATGCCCAGTGGTCTACTATTACCCGGTCCAGGTCATCGCCGCCCAGGCTGCTATCACCCTGGGTAGCCAATACCTCAAAATTCCCATTGCTGATCTTCAGGATGGAAATATCAAAAGCGCCGCCGCCCAGGTCATAGACCGCTACTGTTTTTTCCTCCTTCCCCATCCCCAGTCCAAAAGCCAGGGCGGCGGCGGTAGGCTCATTGATGATACGTAATACATCCAGGCCCGCCAGTTTGCCGGCGTCCCGGGTCGCCTGCCGCTGGGCATCGTTAAAGCTGGCAGGGACCGTGATCACCGCTTTGGTGACGGGTACCTTCAATATAAGCTCTGCCCGGCGTTTGAGCGCCTGCAGTATATAGGCGGATAGTTCAACCGGGGAGTAGGAAGTATCATTCACCTCGATCTTCACCACACTCTCTGCCTGACCGGCCGAGATCCGGTAGGAGTAAAACATGGTTTGCTCTCTGATATCCTCATAGGACCGGCCCATCAGGCGTTTAGTGCTGTATACCGTTTGACGGGGATGGGTGGTTAGTTTTGCCCTGGCCCGGTCTCCTACTACGATGTGATGCTCTTCTGTAAAATATACCACAGATGGCACTACGGCGCTACGGTCATACTCGCGCAGCGTTACAGGCTGCCGGAGTAGAGGATGCACCACTGCTATGAGGCTGTTGGAAGTGCCCAGGTCGATGCCTACCACTACTTCCTGCTGAGAATTTTGTGAATGGATACCGGTTTTTGCCATTATATCAGATTTTTTGAAGGCGTTAAATGTCAATAACTAGCTGTACGCCACTGGGTTTCAGCATAGAACCACAAACAACAGGCCAAGTAGGGCCCGGGCTGCCCCTACCCTGCGGGCTACCACAAACTGCCAACTATTTCTTAGGTTTGCACAAATTTTCAATATACCGATGAACCTGATAGAAGAATTGCGCTGGCGCGGCATGTTACAGGATATAAAGCCTGGCACGGAAGAGCAATTACAAAAAGAGATGACCACCGCCTATGTGGGTTTTGATCCCACAGCAGACTCCCTGCACATTGGCAGCCTGGTGCCCATACTGCTGCTGGTGCACCTGCAAAAGGCCGGTCATAAACCCCTGGCGCTGGTAGGCGGCGCTACCGGTATGGTGGGCGACCCGTCCTTCAAAGCAGAAGAAAGAAAGATGCTGGACCTGGAAACCCTCCAGTATAACCAGCAATGTATTAAGGCACAGCTGGAAAGATTCCTGGACTTTGATCCTTCCAAAGCTAACGCGGCGGAAATGGTGAATAACTATGACTGGTTCAAGGATATTTCCTTCCTGGACTTTATCCGCGATGTGGGTAAACATATCACGGTTAACTACATGATGGCCAAGGACTCTGTGCAAAAACGCCTGGAAGGTGATAACGGTATTTCCTTTACAGAATTTACATACCAACTGATACAAGGCTACGATTTCTACCATTTGTACACCGCTAAGAACTGTAAACTGCAGATGGGCGGATCTGACCAGTGGGGCAATATCGTAACCGGCACGGAGCTGGTACGGCGTAAAGCCGGCGGCGAGGCTTTTGCTTTTACCTGCCCGCTGATCAAAAAAGCAGACGGTACTAAGTTTGGCAAAACAGAGCAGGGGAACGTATGGCTGGATGCGAAAAAGACTTCGCCTTACCAGTTCTACCAGTTTTGGTTAAGGACCACTGATGCAGATGCTGAAAGCTACATCCGCATCTTTTCATTCCTGGACCAGCCTACTGTTGATGCTATTATTGAAGAGCACCGGCAAGACCCAGGTAAACGCCTGCTGCAGAAAAGACTGGCACAGGAATTAACCGTCTTTATTCACGGTGAAAAGGAATATGATTTTGCAGTGCAGGCATCCGAGCTGCTTTTTCGTAACGATACCGCTGCCATCCTGCAATCCCTTACAGAAGAGCAATTACTGGATATAATGGACGGCGTGCCCAGGGTGGATCTGCCCCGTGCAGATCTGGAAGCAGGCAAAGACATTATCAGTTTTCTGTCGGATACCAATATATTCCCCAGCAAGGGCGAGGCGCGCAAAATGTTGCAGAACGGCGGTATCAGCATCAATAAGAACAAAGTTGACGCACCGGACTTTGTAGTGGATCAATCATTGCTACTGCGTGATCAGTATATCTTTGTGCAGAAGGGCAAAAAGACCTATTACCTGATAGCGATTAAATAAAAAATAAGCATAAAAAGAAAAGANNTCTTTTCTTTTTATGCTTATTTCAATCCATACTTGTACTTATATCTTTCATACAACTGCTTATGCTTGTTATCCAGGTTCACTTCCCTACCCTGTATAAAAGCATGCGTAACATGGTTAGTTTTCATATCCAGTATATCCCCGGTGCTTACCGCGATATTGGCATCTTTTCCAACTTCCAGTGAGCCGGTGGTTTTATCGATCCCTAATATCTTTGCCGTATTCAGCGTAATGGCGCTTAAAGCCTCTTCCTTTGTCATGCCATAGGCGCTGGCGGTGCCTGCTTCGAACATCAGGTTACGCTGTTGCCAGAAACCTTCGTTGCTAATGCAGAACAGCACGCCGGCTTTTTGCAGCTGGGCGGCAGTTTTATAGGGCTGGGCCACATCGTCATCCTGCATCAACGGCAGGCTATGTGGTTGTTCCAGTATTACGGCAATATTGTTTTGTTTGAGTATGTCCGCTATCTGCCAGGAGTCTGCCCCGCCTACGATGGCCACATTAAAGCCAAATTCCCTGGCGATATCTACCGCCAGCAGCATTTCCTTTACAATGTTACAGTGTATATACAGTTTCTGCTCTTTTGCAAAGAGCTTGCGCAGGGCTTCAAATTTCAGGTTGGTCTCCGTATGTTTTTCCTCTTGTATATAGGCTTTGGCTTCCCGGAAAAAAGCGCGCACCTGTTCTACCTTATCCAGGGCATCCTTTACACGGTCTGTAGCGGGCGGTAGCGGGCCGCGGGGATTAGCCGGGGGCAATAACTTTGGCATATAGAAATGCTCGCCATCATCTGTTTTGTAGGCAGCATCTTCCCAGTTCCAGGCATCCAGTTGTACTACGGAGGAGGAGCCGGACAGCAGGTCGCCTACCGGGGCTATCTGTGCCAGCAGTATGCCATTCGTGCGCAACGTATTGATCACTTTGGAGTCTGTATTGTAGGCAACAATTGCGCTTACTGATGGGTTCAGGTCACCCACTTCTTCATAGTCATTGGTGGCGCGCACGCTTTCTACTTCTGTAAGGCCCAGATCTGTTGCGGGCGCTATAATGCCGGGATAGATATGCTGGCCCTGCAGGTCTATTACCTGTGCATCGGCCCCGCCGGTAACGCTGGCGCCTAAGGCAGTGATCTTTCCGTTGGAGAAGGCAATACCGCCTTTTTCTATCACCTGGCCATTACCCACATGTATAATGGCATTTGTAAGCACAATGTTTTTCTGCTGGGCAGGCGTTGGGTAAATGGTTTCCTGCGCAAAGGCCGTTGTGGTGAAGGCCAGGCAGGTTATATATGAACGAATATGTTTTGTCATGATGTTTTCCTGTTTAATGGTTTAGATGCATTGCAGTTATTGGTTGTCATCTCCGCCTATAATGCTGCGTTGGTGGCCGGCTTCCATGTCCTCACAGTTCCAGAGATCCTCGCGGGTAGGCACTGCTTTTTGTACCGGCGCACCCCTTTTCTTCTCTCCCAGCATTTTCTGGATCAGGCGGTTACGTTCTGCTGCAATACGTTCCTGCATTACCGCATCCCGCTCCCGGTCAAAGTATACGATACCGTCTACGATGGTCTTTTCTGATTTGGCGTAAATGCTCAGCGGGTGATCACTCCATAATACCAGGTCTGCATCTTTACCTGCTTTAATACTGCCTACGCGGTCTGCGATATGCAGGAGCTTAGCGGGGTTCAGGGTCACCATCTTCAACGCATCTTCTTCCGCCATACCGCCATAGGTAATGCTTTTGGCAGCTTCCTGGTTCAGGCGGCGGGCCATTTCAGCATCATCAGAGTTGATGGCCACTGTAAGCCCTAACCGCTGCATAATGGTAGCATTGTAAGGCATGGCATCCTGTACTTCCATTTTATAGGCCCACCAATCGGCGAAGGTAGAGGCGCCTGAGCCGTGCTTTTTCATCTTATCAGCTACCTTATAACCTTCCAATATATGTGTGAATGTATTTACGGTAAATCCAAAATGGTCTGCCACATGGATCAGCATATTGATCTCGCTTTGTACATAGGAGTGGCAGGTGATAAAGCGTTTATGGTTCAGGATCTCTACCAGGGCATCCAGCTCCAGATCGCGGCGTTTGCCGGCGCCCTGTTTTTCGTAGTCACGGGCGCGGGTAAAGGCGTCTGTAAGTACCTGGTCTACCCCCATACGCGTTTGCGGAAAACGTACCCGGGCGGCATCGCCCCAGTTGGCCTGTTTCACATTCTCGCCCAAAGCGAATTTGATAAAGGGGTCCCAGTTGGCAAATTTGAGCGCTTCTGCGTCTGCGCCCCAGCGTAGTTTTACCAGCTGCGTTTGTCCGCCTATGGTATTGGCAGAGCCATGCAGCAAATGGCTGGAGGTAACGCCGCCGCTCAGCTGGCGGTAGATATTTATATCGTCCGGGTTCAGCACATCTGCGATACGTACCTCGGAAGTAACGGACTGGCTGCCTTCATTTACGCCTTTGGATATGGCGATATGAGAGTGCTCGTCAATGATACCGGGCGTAAGATGTTTGCCGGTACCGTCTATTACATGGGCATTGCCGACAGCCAGGTTCTTGCCTATCTGCGCTATTTTGCCATTGCGGACCAGCACATCGGTATTTTCCAGTTTACCTTCCGTCTCGTTGGTCCATACGGTAGCGTTTTTAATAAGGATATCCTGTGGTGGAGGTAAGACTTCCCAGCCATAGCCGGTAAAGGGATAATATACCTTGCCCAGGTCCTGGGGCGCTTTATGTTTTGCGGTATCTGCCGGCGGCACAAAAGCTTTGGTAAACGCCGCGGTCCATTTGACCGGATTTCCACTGGTATCCTGGCCGTTGCCGGTCCAGGCATTATCCGTTAATACCCCGCTGAGGCGCAAGGTGCGGGTACTGCGTTTGGCTAACGGGAAGGACAGTCTTACCAGCTTACCTTCCAGCACAATGGTACCATTAAGAGTATCCTGCTGTTGCAGCAGGGAAAGGGAGGGCGCTACGGGCGAGCCCTTTACCAACAAGGTGTAGGTAGCGCCGGCATTTACGTTAAGGGTGTAAGTACCGCGTACATCCGTCCAGCCATCTTCATTGATGATATACCGTTCGCCTTGTACCCAGTTCTGGAATACCACGGTATTCTCCTTAAACAGCGGGCCGGAGGTGATCAGGAAGTTGGCCAATTTGCCAGCGTCCAGTGTGCCTACTTTATCATCCGCCTTAATAAGGGCAGCAGGTACTTTGGTAAGGGCCTCCAGCGCTTTCTGCTCGCTTAAGCCATATTCAATAGCCTTGCGAACGTTTGTCATGAACTGTTTCATGTCCTTTAAACCGGCGGCGGTCAAACAGAAAGGAATGCCGGCTTTTTCAAAAGCGGCCGGTTCTGTGGGGGCCAGCTCCCAATGTTTCATATCGCTCAGGGCCACAAAACGGGCATCATTGGGGTCTTCCACATCCATAGCGGCGGGAAAGTTCAGCGGCAGTATAAATGAAGCCTTTGTGGCCGCCATTTCCGGCATACGCTGGTATTCGTTACCAGCAGCTTTGATGATATACTGTACGCCAAATTCATCGCCTATCTTATCCGCCCGCAATACATCCCATTTATCAGCGGCTTCAAATACCTGGGGTAAACCCTGCTCTTCATTCCAGGCTTCCAGGCTAAGATTAGTGCCTTCCTTATAGGGATGGGCCTTGTACCATTGGGCATCCAGATAGGTTTGACGCAGCAGGGCAATACAGCCCATGAGGGAACCGGGGTAGTTTTGGGTAGAGCTGCCTTTATCAAACGAATACTGTGCGGATGCTTTTTCGCGGATCAGCGCCTTATTCTCACGGTTTGCCGCCAGTGTAACCAGCGCGCCGGTGCCGCGGGCGATCCCATCCTGCTGATGGGTAAGCACCGCGCCAAAACCTGCCTGCCGTAAGGCTTTAGCTTTGGGCTCATCCGCATTAAATACGGAGGCTGCCTGTACTTCGCTCTTAATGGCCTGGTTCCAGCCAAAAGCGCCTTTGGTATTGGATAGGAACTGGGGTGGGGCGCGGAAACCCTGGACGGTCTTTTTCACCGGCTGGGTGCCATAGTCGCTGTACAGATCCACAAAGGACGGGTAGATGTATTTGCCTTTACAATCTATTACCACAGCGTCCTTTGGAATAGCGGCGCCAGCGCCGGCGCTGATAATGCGCCCGTCACGGATCACCAGGGTAGCGTCCTCCAGGGTAGCGCCTGCGTCTTTTACCAGGGTGGCATGGGTAAAGGCAAAACAGCCTTCGCGCGGGTCTGCCACCCCGTTAACCGGGAAAGTTTCCTGGGCTTTGGCATAGCCGGCGGTTAACAGGCCGCCCAATAATAAGTAAATGAATGTTTTACGCCGACTACGTACCCGGGTAGGCACGCATACCGGACGACTTAATTTTCCGGTATCGGAAATAATAGTTGAGGGATGCTCCATACGATAGATTTTATTTGCGGTTTAGATGATGGTTCGGGTTTCAGGATCCGGCTGGCACAAGGGAAAAAGAAAAACTTAAATTTAATATAGCTATATTTATTTTATAGGATTTTTTATGAATGGTAGTTTCTGTACCTTAGTCCGGAACCGAATTCCATCGAAGACACAATTCTTTTTTACTATGAATAAGATCATGATGCTCACCGGTGCTTTCCTACTTTGCCTGCTGGCTTTTAATGCCCACAGTACGGCACAGGTAAAGGACACCAGCGCACTTAAGCAGGGCCGGTGGAGCGCAGCAGGAAGGGCCGATAAGATGAGTGATAAGCTCTATCGTGAATTGGGTCTTTCCCATGCCCAGGAAAAACAGATCTACACCATCAACGAAGATATCATCCGCCGCCGCGACGCTATTAAAGCCAATAAAAGCCTTGCTGCCAAGGACCGCATGCAACAGCTGAAATCCCTGAATGAAGAACGCAGCCAACGCTTCAAAACGGTATTAACCCCCAACCAGTTCAAGAAGTGGAATGACTGGGAGATGAAGAAACGGGAGCAGCTGGAAGCAAAAATGGATAAGAAGCAGGAACGAAAACTAGCCCGTAAAACAACATGAGCAGCCCGGAAATAGCCATCGCTATTTTCAGGGAGGCCGTAGCTGCAGTACAGCCCCAATATTTAATTCCCAACCAGGTACAGGTACAGCCTAATGGCTTGCTGATAGCAGGCCGGCATTTCCCGTTACAGCCAGATAGCCGCATATTTGTTGCAGGCGCCGGTAAAGCTGCCGCCGCTATGGCACAGGCAGTGGAAGCCATCGGTATCCCTCACCCGCTGCGGGGAATGGTGATCACTAAATACGAACATGCCCTTCCTCTTCAACAGATAAAACTAGCCGAAGCGGGCCATCCCGTGCCGGATGACAATGGCGTACGCGCCACCAGGGAGATGATGGACCTGCTGGCAGACGTACGGCCACAGGATCTGGTATTATTCCTGCTGTCCGGCGGCGCCTCTGCCCTTATGGCGGACATGCCCCCCGGCGCCAGCCTGGCGGATGTACAAGCCGTGTTTGACCTGCTTTTAAAAAGCGGCGCCACTATCCATGAAATGAATACGGTGCGTAAACATATCTCCGCTATCAAAGGCGGGCAACTGGCCCTTACAGTATACCCGGCCACGTTATGTACCCTGATCCTCAGTGATGTGGTAGGCGATGACCTGGATGTAATAGGCTCCGGCCCCACTGTACCGGACCGCTCCAGCTTTGCGGACACGCAGGCCATACTGGAGAAATATCAGCTGCAGACACGTATTCCGGCGGTTATCCGTCAACATATACAAGCGGGACTGGAGGGGAAGATAGCAGAGACGCCCAAACCCGGCCATACCGGCTTCAGTACTACCTATAATTGCCTGGCAGGCACTAACCGTATTGCGTTGGAAGCAGCCGCCAAAGCAGCGGAAGCACAAGGTTACCAAACCACATTGTTAAGCAGCAGCGTTACCGGTAATGCGCATACACTGGCCCAGGCATTGGCGCAACAGGCCATCCGCTGGGCGGGGCCACGCCCGGCCTGCCTGCTCATGGGCGGGGAAAGCACCGTGGTAGTAACCGGTAACGGACTGGGAGGCCGTAACCAGCAACTGGCGCTCGCGGCCGGGATCCCGCTGCAATCGCACCCGCATATCACTATCCTGAGCGCAGGTACAGATGGCACAGACGGCCCCACAGACGCCGCCGGCGCTGTAGTAAATGCCGCTATTATGCAGCATGCGGCAGACCTGGCATTAAACCCCACTGACTACCTGGAGAACAATGACGCGTATCACTTCTTTGAAAAAGCCGGCGGTCTGATAAAGACCGGGCCTACCCAAACCAATGTAATGGATGTAATGCTGGCGCTGATCGACTAACAGCGACTTTATGTTAACACGGCTTTATTATAATGAAACCTCCGCATAACGTGTATCATTAATTATTAATTATTCATTATTAATTATCAATTATCTTCTATTTTTGAGCCTTGTACATAAAACCTATATGTAGTTATGCTGAGAATGGAACAGACATGGCGATGGTTTGGCCCCAATGATCCCGTTAGCCTGCAGGATATTAAACAAGCTGGTGCAACCGGGATCGTTACCGCCTTACACCATATTCCCAACGGAGCAGTTTGGACAAAGGAAGACATATTACAACGTAAAGCTATTATAGAGGCAGCCGGTCTTACCTGGTCTGTAGTTGAAAGCGTGCCGGTGCACGAGGATATTAAAACCCAGAGCGGGCGTTTTAAGGAATATATCCGCAACTACCAGCAAAGCCTGCGGAACCTGGCGGCATGCGGCATTTATATAGTTACCTATAATTTTATGCCGGTGCTGGACTGGACCCGTACCGACCTGGCCTATACCGTAGCGGACGGCTCCAAAGCGCTGCGCTTTGAGAAGGCCGCTTTTATGGCTTTTGACCTGTTTATGCTGCAAAGGCCGGGCGCGGAGAATGATTATGATGAGGCAGATATATCCCGCGCAAAAGAACATTTTGACAGCATGACGGCGGCAGAGCGGACCTCCCTGCAACGTAATATCATTGCCGGCCTGCCAGGCTCTGAAGAAAGCTTTACCCTGCAACAGTTCCAGGAAGCGCTGGATAAATACCATGGTATTGATGCTACCCAGCTAAAGCTGCATCTTTTCTATTTCCTGCAGCAGATTGCCCCGGTGGCAGAAGAGGCAGGCGTTAAGCTGGCCATCCACCCGGATGATCCCCCCTTTCCCATACTGGGCCTGCCCCGCGTAGTAAGTACGGAGCAGGATGCCCGCGAACTGCTGGCCGCGGCGCCCTACGCTTCCAATGGCCTGTGTTTCTGCACCGGCTCCTATGGCGTGCGGGCGGACAATGACCTGCCCGGCATGGTAGAGCGCCTGGGCGATCATATCCACTTCATACATCTGCGCAGCACACAGCGTGACAGCCAGGGTAATTTCCATGAGGCTAACCACCTGGAAGGCGATGTAGATATGTATGGCGTAGTGAAAAGTATCCTGACGGTGATGAACAAACGCAATGTTTCCATCCCCATGCGCCCGGATCATGGGCACCAGATGCTGGACGATCTTCATAAAAAGACCAATCCCGGTTATAGCGCCATTGGCCGTTTGCGCGGCCTGGCTGAGCTTCGCGGTTTGGAGCTGGGTATAGCAAAGTCAATGAAATAATGTGCTAATATGCTAATGTGCTGATGAAAAGGATCATGTTTCCTGATTCATCAGCACATTGCTATTTTGGAACATCCAGCTTGCATTTAATTATGTAATGCCCCAAACATTAGCACATTAGCATATTAGCACATCTGCACATTAAATCCCCGCTCCCCCGTCCACCGTTATCACCTGCCCGGAAACAAAGGTATTTGCTATCAGCATCCCTATGGCCTTTGCAATATCTTCCGGCGCGCCAATCCTGCCCACGGGCGTAGTTTGTGCAAACTGAGCGAAGGCTGCCTTCCTGGTATCTTCCGGCATAAAGCTCCACCAGGGGGTATCCACTACCCCGGGCGATACCGCATTCACCCGTAATGGCTGCAGTTCCTTAGCCAGTATAGGCACCATTATCTCCAGCCCACCGTTGATGGCGCCCAACCCCGCCGTACCCGGCATGTTGGCCTGCGCGCTTACCGCTGTGATAAATGTAACGCTGCCGCCGGCAGTGAGATAAGGCAGGGCCGACTGCAAGGTTTGCAGTTGGGGGAAGAATTTTTCCGCAAACCCTTCCCGTAGCTGGGTAAGGTCCAGATCTTTGAACAGGCCTGCGCCTTTGGCGCCGCTCAGGGCCAATACCAGGTGATCAATAGGGCCGGTGGCCGCCATGAATGTCTTTAGCTGGTTCACATCCGCAGCATCTACACATGCTCCCTGCGCGGTATCCGGCAGCGTGGCCAGCGCTTGTTCCAGTTTCTGCGGGTTACGGCCGGTGATGGTCACAGCAGCCCCTTCTTTTGCCAGTAACGCGGCGGTAGCCAATCCTATACCAGACGTGCCGCCTGCAATAACTACTTTCATTTTGTGATCGTTTTGATTTGATGCACCGAAGGTAGTACGGCGCCTGGCGGGGCTTTTTCCAGTTCTTGCTATCCGTTTTGCATTTCTTGCTATTTGGGCTGTATACCTACGCAGATGGTGCGGTAGTGCTGTTGATAGGGGATACTGAAATCTATACCGGAAAAATGTTCGTAACCGGGCACACCCTGCACCAGGGCATACCCGCTGTCCAGCATCCAGCGTTGTTTAACAAACAGGGCATAATCCATTATTACATCAAACCCGCCCATTACCGGTATACGGGCTATCGTCATACCCTTGATGGTATAAGATTCCCTGCCGGTAAAACTGCCTTGTATGCGGATGCCTGCCAGATAGCGGCATTGGGCCGGCGCGGTGGTATGCGGGGTATCGAGGAAAACCCCGTAATATTCCGGGGTACCGGATAACAAACCATGGGCGGCCGCCCATTGGTGCAATTGATGGAATGTTTGCATAATGGCCCCTTCATCCATTCCGGTTATTTCGCAGGCCAGCGTTGCTTTCTCTGTACGGGCAACGGAAATGGGGAATTGCTGCACATCCACGGTCATCCCCTCCGTATGTTCCCGGATGGCTTGCAAGGCCTGCAGGCGGTATTGCTCCGCCGTAAGCCTGTATTTACCCTTAAATGCCCTGGCAAATACGGATTGGGAACTAAAACCACAGTCTATGGCTATAGCGTAAATTGTTTTCTGCGGATAAAAGAGCAGTTCTTTGCGGGCTTTTTCCAAGCGCAGGCGCTGCAGGTATTGTTTAGGGGCCTCCCCTACCTGCTGCCGGAAAAGGCGGTGGAAGTGATAGGGGGAGTAATGCGCCTGCTCTGCCAGGGTGTGTAAGGACAAATCCTCATTAAAATGCTGCTGTATGTAATGCAATATATTGTCAATCACTTCCATGCCATAACAAGATAATAAATATATATTTGACGAAAATACGGCGTTATGAACAGTTTGCTGGACGATAAATTGCAGCATTGCCTGGCACAAAGGCCCCGCCTGCTCATCCGGATGGTCAATTTTATGAAGAAGGATATGGACGGCCGCCTGATGGAAAAATTGCAGCAAAAGGGCTATACCGATTTTAAGATGGGGGATATGGTGCTTATTGCCAATATTGCCCCGGAAGGTATTATCAATAATGAGCTGGCCAAGAAAGCCCTTATTACCAAACAGGCCATGAGCAAGGTGGTAAAGAACCTGGAGGCTGCCGGTTACATTGTTACCCGTAAGCATGAAACGGACAACCGCGCTATGGTGATCTTTTTAAGTGATAAGGGGAAAGAGCTGGTAATAGCCGCCACAGAAAGCGTGCTGGAAATTGAAGAGCATTATGCCAGCCTCATTGGCGGAACGGACGCCGCTACCCTCAAAGACCTATTAAAAAAATTAGTGGGTAATATCTACCCTGCCCTCTAAGATCCTGCATATCTGGCACGTAAACTGTATACAACTACGGGTTGTTGAGAATTTTGTGCATTGAGGAAGGTTTAATACTTTTATAGGAGAGCAGCCCAAAATTATGAAACAACCGGCGAACGTATGACCTCTACCCGGCTTCTATATAACGACGACGAATACATTGACGGCTTGCTGGATAGTTCCCCAGCCATTATTGATGCCATATACCGGCATTTTGCCAAAAAAGTCAGTTCCTTCATCCTCCAACGCGGTGGTAACAAGAAAGATGCAGCACATATCTTCGAGGTAGCGCTGAATGATATCTATGACTATGCCCGCAGGCATAACATAGAGCTTACGACCCGTTTTGAGCCTTTTTTTATGCTGATCTGCAAAATTGAGTGGCGCAAGGAGCTACAGAAAAGAGGGATGGACGTAGCAGCAGAATCAGAGCCTGAACGGGCGGCGCTGGACAATACCCATCTGCGCTATGTACAGGAGCTCGTCAATAACGGCGAAAGGAAGCGGCACTGGCTGCATCTTTTCCTGCAGCTTACCACTACTTGTCAAACTACCATCCAGAACGCCGTTATCACACCTCCGGCAGACGGCGCCGGCACCAATCCACAACCCACCGCCGGATTGTTACCGGACACATTTAGCTCCTGCATGAGCACCCTGTTAAAGCATAACGGGCTGCCAGGCGGCAGGGAAGTGTTTCCGGGCGATTATGAGCAGGTGGCGCTGTATGTAATGCAGGGGTTACCGGAAACGCAGAAACAATCCTTCGAAACACGGCTGCAGGAAAACTATAATTTGCGGGAAGCTGTTCAGACAGGCAGGGACGCCGTGGAATGGCTACGCAGGGCCTTAACGGCAGATAATACCCGCCGGGAGCTGACACAGGTGCTGGTAGATATGCGGCAACGCTGGTTCTACAGTCAAAATAAGGATATGAACCGCATGGGATTGTATGTAAGCGGTATTACTGTTTTGGCTGTTATCATGGCCGGGCTTCTGTTCATCAGCCCCTTCCGCAAGGATGTATACCGCCAGTTTGCGCCTACAGAGATGGCACATCATCACCTGCCGGACAATGATACCTCCAAGCTGCTGCACGAAGCTGCGCAGCATTTTAACAAACGTCGCTTTACCAGCGCGGTGGAGGTGCTGAACCGGGTATTGCAGATGGACCCCTCCAATACCTACGCCCGTTATTACCGCGGCGTATGCCTGGTGGATATTAACCAAATGGTCCCCGCCCGTACTGATCTGAAGCAGGTATACGAAAGCAATTCCCCCTACCGCTATGATGCGGCATTTTACCTGGCGCTGAGTTATTTACGGGAAAGGGATAAACAGCAAAGCCTGGAGTGGCTGCTGAAAATACCACAAGACGCGCCCAATTACTGGAAAGCAAAAAAACTGATAGAAGAGATCCGGTAATCAGTTCAAGCGGCTGTATTGGATAATATTCTCCACTTCGCCTTTGATCACTTCATAGATCTGTACCTTGTCTTTCTTGATCATTACCAATTGCTGCAATACCAGGTAATATACCTCTCCCCCATTGCACCCAGTCAATTGTGCTTTTACTATTTCTTTTTTAACCTCTTCAAAGCCGGTAGCACCCAGCTTCTGATAAATGGCGTATAAATCGTTCATCCACTTCATAGGAATAGTTGTTTTTCATAGACATATAAAAATATTCATAATGTTTATGAAAAGCAACTATTCGTGCGTAAATTTTTTGTTAACAGATTGGATATCACCCCTTAGTTGTATAACCATATTACCGGGTTACGTACCGGCAGGTTCCGTAAAACTTCTTCTACCTGGGGATCATGTTCCAGCTTTAACCACAGGCGATAATAATCCTGGTTATTATAGGCCACTGCCCCAAATAACAGGAAGGGCTGGGCTACGGGCCAATTATCCCAGTACATTACATCCTTTGCAAACGGCCAGCGGCCTTTATTCTGTACAAAGGGATACATATAGGCCATGCCTTTCCCCATGTTTTTCCCGTCTGCCGTGGTAAACTGCCACAGATGCTGTTTGCCGTCACTTAAGATCTGGCAAACCATGGTCATGGCATCCAGGTTAAACAGTGAGTAGCCATATGGCTTGGTACGTTTTAATTCCAGCGGGAAACTGCCGTCTGCGGCCATTTGTTTGGGCAGTAGCACCTCCTGGTAGCGTTGGGTACAAAAGTCCATCCAGTGTTTATTACCCACCCATTTTGCAAAAGCAGCCACCTGCATTACCCAGCAGGTACCGTGATTATTGGCGGCCTTCATTTCATCCAGCCCATAGGGGTGAGTGGTCATCCATTGCAGATAATCGGAGAACCATGCTTTAATGGCCTGCAGGTCCTGCGGCGGCAATGCACCTGCTTTTTCCATGATGTGTAATGCCTGTACTACTTCCAGGAAATGGATGGTGTCAATAATTCCAATGCCCCTGCCGGTGGCGCGGCCTTTAATGGCTTGCGCATACTGCAGGTTGGGATTCATGCGTGTAGCTTCGTCTACAAACCAGGCGCGGGCATGTAACAGCGCTTTATCGAGATAGGTCTTGTCTTTACTTACTACATAAGCAGCTGCCAGGGCGCCCATTATGCGGCTAAAACGCACCATAGCCCGGCGGTGCTCCACAAAATTATCCGGGTTGGTTTGCCCATCCTTCTGGATATAGGGGCTATCTGCACTGGCAGGATTGGGCCACCAGTAATCCCCTTCTGAATAAAAATCATGTTTGCCCCCGGCACTGCGGGCACAGGTAGCTGCTGTTACGGTAACAGGGGTTTGCTGCATAGCCCATGCGCCGTGGGTTAAGATCTCTTTCCGTTGACCCTTTATCACCCGTTGCAACCAAGCTTGCTCATTGGCCGGGCCCTGTGCAAACACAGCGGCGCTAAATAAGAGGTAGTAAAGGCTCAATAATGGTATACGCATATTCATACTACTGATTCATGAATGAATGTTATTGCAATTGTATCACTGTCCCATCATGCCCCTGCAACTCCAGGGTATATGTGCCGCTAAATTTCCCTAATCGTTTTCCTGTCCAGTGATCCACTAGCTCGTATGGCTTATCCAGTTTTACGGTTAACTTTTTAGGTTGGTCTTCCCAGTTCAGGAGTACCAGGTAGTTGCTATTGCCGGTATGCAGTTTTCCTGTTTCAAATTTTGTATCCGGGAAAGCAGCAGCCTGCCCGGCTGGCGGGATGGATCTTTTCAGCATATTCAGGCGTTCCGGCGAGATAGTGGTCAAATCATCCCCGCTTAACAGCATGCCACCGGTAGCATACAGTAAAGCGGCGTGAAAACGGAATTCATTATCCGGCATATTGCCGGTCAGCAAAAGGCAGTCGGGATCATTCCACCACAGGCGGCCATTCTGCCAGGAGCGGTACAGGTTTTCCCGGCCGGAACGCTCAAAAGTGCTCCACTGTCTTTTAATATCCATAGAGCTGCGCGAGCCGTGTATCAGGCCGAGCGAAGGCCATAACGGATGATTACACCCCAGGATGAATGCATTGCCGGTACCTTTTAATATGGCTTCCATACCACGGCGGTATGCCTCAATACGGGTAGCCTGTTTATCATAAAAATAGCCGCTGTGTATAGCACCCCAAAAGTTAGCATCCAGCTTAAAATAGGTGCAGCCCCACTGGTTGCGCATGGTACGGAACATCTCTTCCAGGTGTTTTTGTACGGCAGGATGGGTACCATCCAATACATACCATGGTTTTAAACGCCAGCCGCCAAAAGAAACGAGATCGCTGCGCAGCGGTTTGCCAGTGGCGTCCTTTACCAGCCAATCCGGGTGTTCTTTAAACACAGTGGAATTACTATCGCAGATAAACGGCGCTACCCAGATAGCCGGCTCAAAACCTTTATCGCGGATAGCCTGCAATACGGGCTGCACGTTGCCGCCAAATGATTTGCCCACGGAGAGCCAGTCGCCCATATGGGGTTGATAACCGTCGTCTATCTGTATGTATCGCAATGCGGGCACATTAGCCTTTATATAGTCCAGGTTATCATAGATATTCTGTGCGGTTACCCGGGGACCAAAACAATACCAGCTGCACCAGCCTGTAGGCGGTTGTTTAAAGGTCAACGGCGGGTGCTGGTAGTTGATACGTTTTGCAAAGCCGTCCAGTAATGCGTTGCCATCATTCCCATCTTTCAGCATCCATTCTTCCAATGTAAAGGAAGCTCCGGGCGCCAGGGAAAGGTTTTCCAGGTCCTGCACCACTTTGATGGTATCTGCGTTCAGGTAAAACTTTCCGGCAAAACGGCGGCAGCTGGTAAAGCCCAGTAACAGCTGGGGTCCGGCTTCGGGGTACAGGCGCAGCAGGTTATATACAGCCAGGTAGCCATCTGGCTTGGGGATTTTATAATGTCCTTCGTCTGTGTAGTTCCCCAAGGTTTGCGGCTTTTCCAGGGTACCGGCTGTTTGTGTCAGCATCTGGAAACCTTCTGCATAAAAGGGGGTAGCCGGCGCTAAGATCTTTCCTGCCTGCGCCAGGATCACTTCTTTGATGTGTACCGGAGTGCTGCCGGTGTTGGCAATGCGTGTATTACAATAGTCCCCATTCCAGCTGCGGGTGATCTGTACGCTGGGTGGAGCAGCTGTTCCTTTGTCTGTTATCACAACTGCCTTGCTCTGTTTCAATGCCTGCAGGAACTGGTCTGCCGGCCCAGCCTGTACGGCAAGCGCAGGTAATAGCGCTGCCGTTAAACAGCTTAATTTCCTGATCGGTGTTATACTCATATTGCTAGTTTCTTTGGGTGATCATAATTTCCTTTCCCGCTGTGGTCATCACATCATAGTCATACAGTTTTGACAGCGGCAGGTCTGGCAGCTTCGTTTTATCCTTTACCACTACCTGTGGCGGCAAAGGCCGGTAATAGAACGGATTAGGATTGTTCCCGGCGGCTGGTTTTGCAACTGCTCCCCCTACCTGTACCGCCACTTTGGTACGGATACGGCAATTGCCTCCCAGGGCGCTGCGTATTACTGCTTTGGTCAATTTCCCCGCTTTCCATTCCAAATCTACCGTAAAACCGCCCCGTGCCTGCAGACCAGTAACGTGGCCATTTGGCCAGGCGGCGGGCAAGGCCGGCAGCAGGTATATTACGCCATCCTGGCTTTGCAACAGCATTTCAGTGATGCCGGAGGTAACGCCAAAATTGCCATCTATCTGGAAAGGCGGGTGCGCATCAAACAGGTTGGGATAAGAGCCACCGGCGTTATCCCCGGTGCTGATACTGTCTGCGCTGGCCAGGAAGAGCTGTTTATTCAGCATGGTATAGGCATGGTCGCCATCTTCTAGCCTGGCCCACCAGTTTATCTTCCAGGCTTTGGACCAGCCAGTGCCGCCATCGCCACGCAAGAGCAGGCTGCGTTTAGCAGCGGCCGCCAGTACAGGGTTGGTACGCGGACCTATAAAATAACCGGGAAACAGCCCATACAGGTGTGAGAGATGGCGGTGATGATCTTCCGGATCGTCCCAATCCTTATACCATTCCTGCAGCTGTCCATATTGCCCCACATGAAAGGGATAGATCTGCTGCAAAACAGTTGTCAGCTGGCCGGAAAAACCATCCTCCTGCTGTAAGACTTTTGCGGCCTGTATGGTATTGTTAAACAGATCACGGATTATGGAGAGGTCCATGGTGGTGGCGATGCTTACTGAGCCTTCCCGTTTACCATTCACCAGGAAGTTATTTTCCGGCGAGGTGGCCGGACTGGTAATCCATTGCCCGCTTTTATTCCTGATGAGCCAATCCAGCATAAACATGGCGGCAGACCGCATGATAGGGTAAGCCGTATCCGCCAGGAAACGCCGGTTGCCGGTAAACAGGTAATGCTCCCACAGGTGGCGGGTAAGCCAGGCGCCACCCATAGGCCAGATAGCCCAGCGTGCATTGCCTTTGGGATCATTAAAATCAATACCGCCGGCTGGGTTGGTCATGGCCCAGATATCCGCATTATGGTGTGCTGTCCAACCCCTGGCGCCGTAATTAACGGCGGCAGTAGTGCTTCCTTTTTTTGCCAGCTGGCTAATGAAGTTAAATAAGGGTAAACCGCATTCGGAAAGGTTAGTTGTTTCCGAAGGCCAGTAGTTCATTTCCGTATTGATGTTGATGGTATAGTTGGATCCCCAGGGCGGCTGCATGGCATCATTCCATAAACCTTGCAGGGTCATAGCGGGGCCGCCCTTGCGGGAGCCGGCTATCATCAGGTAACGCCCATATTGATACAGGAGTGTAGTGAGCTGCGGGTCGCAATGACCACCGGCACGTGTGTAGGATTGCAAACGCTCGTCGGTGGGGTGGTTGGCTAAGGCATCATGCCCCAGTTCCAGCGTTACCTTATTGAACAGGCGTTGATAATCCGCGGTATGCTCCTGTAACAGCTGGTCTGCTGTTTTCTGCCGGGCATTCTCCAGGTATAGCCGCGCAGCCGCTGCCGGGTCTCTCCCCTCGCGAGCGGGCGATTTATCAGGTCCGTTATAGCTGGTGCCAACAGATAATAACAGCGTTACGGAGGAAGCCCCTTGTACCTGCAGCCCGCTGGTATCTGCTTTTACTGTACCGCCCTGTGTCCGTGCCTGCAGGTGCGCTTCGTAACGCATACCCTCATCCTCCCTGTAAACGATCTGCTGCGGCTCTGCGGGGCGGTTGGCTACATAAGCCGGCGCCTTTCCCTTCAATACTACATACTGGTCATTCACCGCCTGCACCTGATAAGGCATAGAATTCCGGAACTTTGTATGGAAGCTGATGCTACCTGGTTTGCTGGCGCTGAAGCGTACTACCAGTAACTGGGCCGGGTAACTGCAGAATACCTCCCGGGTATAGGTAATCCCGTTTGCTGTAAAGGTGGTAACGGCTACTGCATTATTCAAATTAAGCGTTCTGCGGTAGGCAGTAACGGCGCCCTTAATCTCGTTGTTGATGAGCAAACTGCCCAATGTGAGATAGCGGGCGCTGTAAAGGCCAAACATCTTACGGGCCTCCTGGTCCGCCTCCATATATTGCTCCTGCCCTAACAGCCGGCGTATATGCGGCAGTACTGCTTTTGCGTTTGGATTATTACCATCCCGGGGGCCGCCGGACCAAACATAGCCTTCGTTGAACTGCAGCTGCTCCTGCTCTACACCGCCAAATACCATGGCCCCTATGCGACCATTGCCTACCGGCAGCGCTTCTACCCAAAGTTTGGCCGGCTGCCGGTACCAAAGCTGCAGCAAAGAGTCTTGGGGCGATGCGGCTTGTGTCGTATTGGCTGTTAGTAATAATCCCAGTATAATGGCGTAATATTTCATGCAAGCATTTTTATAACGTAATAAACCCATCCGGCACGCCCTGTACGGTAGCGCCTACTACACTTTGCCCTTTATTAAGCCGTATGCTTATGCGGGCCTGTCCGTTCATTAGCTGTACCCTGCGCGATCCGTTTGATGTGCCCAGGTCATCTATCAATGTGCCGCTGCCGGCTGCGGAAAAGCTCACATAATCCTTTGCATCCAGGCATAATACGTTCTGGGCATCGGCCAGTTTTATGTTTACGACTACGGTATCATTACCGGCCGCTGTTTTCTCCAGTATCAGTTTGGCGGGTTTACCCCAGCTGGCGGTTTGATAGGTGAAAGAAACGGCGTCTGTTGCGGTTTCCTTTCCTTTGCGCGCCACCACTTTTACATCATAGTTACCCTTATGCATTGGCAGGTTCCAGCGTAGGCCTGCTGCGGGAAAATCCTGGCTGTTACGTTTTTTAACGCCATAACTTTTGCCGTTTACAAACAACTCCACTTCAGGGCAGTTGGAATATACCCATATCATTTTCTCTTCTCCATCTTTACCCCAGCGTATTGGCCAGGTATGGCCATAGATATGCGCCATAGGTTTGGCCGCCCAGTAAGACTGGAATACATAATACGCCTCCTTGGGTGTAAGATCCCGCCCTACTACGCCTTTCTGGTTTACATAAGGCACCGGGTTTTCCGGGCGTAGCGGGGTGGAGAAGTCTTTGAAGATCCAATACGCGCTGCCGGTCAGTTGTGGGATGGTTTCCTGCTCTTTGAGATGCCAGTCTATCAGGTTGCAGGCATAGGTCTCTGACCAGTCGCCGTCTTTAGAGGCGCGGGCCATACCGCCCGTGAGGGCAAAATCGCCGGTACGTTCGTCGGCCCCTTTGCCGGTGGCTATCTGTTTCACAAATTGCTCCGGTAACTCAGCATGACGGCCCTGGTGACTATCTGCGCCCCATTCCGCATGAAAGAAATGGGGTACGTCTGCAATAGCTTTCAGCGTTTCTTCCTTGTACTCTGTATAGCGGCCCCGGTACCAACCGGCCCAAATGGACGGGGAATATACGTCCACTATATCCTTACAGAAATCGCAACGGCGGATGGTGGTTTTACGGGTACTATCCAGCTGATGCGCCAGGGCGTTCAGCTCGCTCATAAAAGCGTGGATCTTTTGTTTATCAAACTCCGGGAAATCGCCGGGCCAGTCGTTCTCATTGCCTAAGCCCCATAATATCACGGCGGGATGATTGTAGTGCTGGCCTATCATATTGCGCAGCATGCGGCGGGCTTGGTCCTTGTATACATCGCCTCCCAGGCCGCCCCGGCACCAGGGGATCTCTTCCCATACCAGGATACCCAGGCTATCACACAGGTGCAGCACTGTACGTGATTGCTGGTAATGGCCCAGCCGGATAAAGTTGGCGCCCATATTCTTTATAAGCAGCATCTCCTGCCGTATCATATCTTCCGTAAGGGCAGCGGCCACGCCGGCGCCGTCTTCGTGACGGTGGGTACCCTGTAATAACAGGCGCTGGCCATTTAGTTTAAAAGGCCCATGGTCTACAAACTCAAAATGCCGGAAACCAAATTCTCCGCTCCAGGTGGCTGTACCGGTGGCTGTTTTAAGCCGGGCCTGCACGCTATAGAGCTGTGGCCGGGCAGGCGACCATAAGGCAGGTTTCTTGACCATAAAACGGTGGAAGATTTGTTCAGCATCCGTAATATTGATCTGTTGCGACCATTGCTGTATGGTTTGTTGTTGCGGATCCTGTACAAGTATCTCGAGTGTGGCCTGTGTGGTATGTAAGGGATTACGGAATACGGCGCTGAACGCTACTGACCCCTGCTTACCCTGTTCATCCACCTGGGCCTGTATATGTAATTGATCTATAGATAAGGCCGGCGTGTATACCAGGTTCACATACCGATACAAGCCGCCGTACACATTAAAATCTGACATATCAGAGGGGATCTTTTCCACATCGCGGGCGTTGCTGCAACGGATCTCTACCGGTACTTTGCCTTTGTAACGTTTGGCATCCGGGCTTTGGAGGAATTGTTGCACCGCCTCTGTGAGATCTGCGGTCCATTCATCATAACCGCCTGTATGGCTGGCCACTTTAGTGGTGTATACATATACATCGGTCTTTTGACCGGCGCCTTCAAAGTGCAGTAATGTACGGCCCTGTTCATAAGGGTTGCTGATGTCCAGCGTTGTGCGGTACCAGCCGGGGCCTTCATAATAGTTGATATCCGGGTCTACGGCATCGCGGGCGTTGAAGCAATGTGGCAGGGTCACGTTCTCCCATAAGGGTACGGATTCCGGACTACCTTCTGTAGCCGGGCGTACGGCTTCCCATACGCTGCCCAGGTCTTCCCGCAGGAACTGCCAGGATTGTGTTAGTCTGGTGTGTTGCTGTGCCTGTGCTGATGGTATTAAACAAGCGATGAATCCAAATAATAGCAGGTTCCGGATCATTTTCAATTACGAATTACTAATTACAAATTACAGATTGTAGCGGCGGTAAAGTATATAATTACTCACTCATGCGGCCCTCTCCTTTCCATGCTTCGATCAGTTGCCATATATGGCCTTTTCGTTGGGCGGTTGTGGTAACATTTGCTACCGCTGTTGCGCCCAGCCGCTCCTGCAGCTGCTGCAAATACAGGCTGCGGGGTATTTCATGGATACCCCAGCTTTCCCAATAGCCGCTGCCATTCTGCTGTTTGCCTACGCAGCCAATACCCCAGTTACGGGCGCCGCGCGGGCTTTCTACTTTCATATCACTCTGGTAAGAAAAACAGTTCCAGAACAGGGTTTGCGCCCCGGCCCATCCATGACCGGTGCCCATGGCCTTGCGGTTCTGTACGCGTATTTGTCCGCCGTAGATGTTATCAAATAATAACCCGGTTGCCCAACGGTGGTGCGGGCCAATATCTGCGTGGGTATCTGTGGCATAACAGTCCAGGAATACGTTAGGGCCCGGCACTTTGGAAGCGGTGACATAATCATGCCGGCCGCCCCGGGTGTAACAGCGCTGCACCAGGTTAAAGGCCGCGCCGCCAGCCAGGTTGAATGAGTATTTGCGACCACCGGTGGTAATGGATTTAGGATCCAGCATAGCGCATTCTTCCACCGTGTTGTATACGGATGCATCTTCGAGTGACACGCAGGCATATCCAAAAAATCGGGCCGTTACCCGCCTTACCCAGCAGTATTGCGCGCGTTGTAATACAATGCCTTTCCAGCCATGGTCCTCTGCCGTATCGTTACGATAGGCAGATTCCAGGCGCAGGTCTTCCACGCCGCATTGCTGTATACGGCCGTTTATCTTTGAGGGGCTAAGGTAGCCTCCTCCATATCGATCCTGTAAAACATCCACTATGGGCTCATTGAGCGTGACGGTATTACCCTGCAGGGTTTTAATGGTACGTTCAAATTCTACCTGGTAGGCTTCTGCTTTCCAGCCATATTGCGCCATCGCCAGGTCGTCTATCCAAGTTTGATTGGGCGTGCGGGTCACTACTACCGCCTGTCCAGGCTTAAGACCTGCCGCATCTGCTATGGTAAACGAGGTAGCGCCTACCGGTACATAGGCACTGGTAATCTTTTTACGGTTGCTATCATCCACCCCATATCCTTTACCACTACCCTTTATCTCAATTAATGTATGCTGGATCATAGCGGTTGCTTTCAATATGGCACCGCGGGCTCCCTGGCCTTCTCCACGCAGTACTACCCCGCTTTGTTTTATATACAGGGTACCATTCACCTCATAAAGGCCGGCCTTTAACAGCAAGGCGCCGCGGAAGCCATGGCTATCCGGCGGTAGCCGCTCCACGGAGTCAATAGCCTGCTGAATGCGTGCGCGGTTATCCCCCGGTACTGGGTATAAACTGCTTTTTACCGGCGCCTGGGGCAGGCTTACGCCCCCACCCCGGTACCCGGCAAATGAAAAATCAGGAATGGTATTTACGCTGTTATCCTCGCCTTCATTAGCATAGGTATTATAGACCAGCCGCCCTTTATCACCGGTATGCACCAATGGCTGGTGCTGGCCATATACGGCGCCGGCACCAGCCATTAAAAAAATTAAGGTGTTTATATATCGCATAATATCATGGTTTCACGCCAAATTCCACCACCCGGTCCACTACATGCGCGGGGCCATTGGTATTTAGCAGGCCGCCCGTACGCACGGTGGTGACCCTTACGGAGTTTAAAAAATCATTGAGCTTCATTTTGGAATCCCGGTCATTCACTACTTTCATTACCATAATGCTTTCCGGGTTTGCCGTATCCGCGCCCAGCGGCAGCAGCGTTTTTACGGTGTCGTTCTCTACGCTGATAGAGCCAAAATTGTGCTCACCCTCTATAATCAGGTATAACAGAAAGTTCTTCACAGTGGCTTTGGGGTATTCCTCCCAGCTTCTGGCGGGACGCATCACACCTGGGATGGGGTTACCCTGCGCATCGCGATCCGGCACCAGGTAACGGCCAAAATAGCAGTCGTTGGTTACAACACCGCTGTTATCCAAACGTAATATGGCATCCCGGTGCAACAGGATAAAGGTCCTGCTGGTTTTGGTGTACTCTGACTGGTCTATACCGGCATAGGCGATGCCTTTCAGCATCAGGTCAAAGATAGAGTCCTGACCGGGCTGGTTACGGTCCAGCATAAAATCCCAGCATGTTTTATTGGTATGCGGATCTGCCGTATGGGGCTTAAAATCCCAGTTTTCCTGCATATCCAGCCCTGCCAGGGTACAGGATGTAAAGGCAGTCAGCAGCAGCAACCATAAACCGTTTTTATATAGAAAAGATTGTATTGTTTGCATATACGGGTTTTTAATTATTCAGAATATGGCGGGTTCTGTTTCAGTAGCGGGTTACTGTTCAGGTTATTCCTGTTAACAGGGAACAGGATGAGGCGGGGATCGCCAAAACCCGGACCGCCGGGTACCCGTTTCTTTAATATGGGATCCATGGTGGAGATCACCTTACCGGTACGCACCAGGTCAAACCAGCGCCGGCCTTCCAGGAAAAGCTCCAGTTGCCTTTCCCGCAGGATGGCGTTTTCCAGGGCATCCGGGCTGGCAAAATCGGTATCTAAGAAGCCAGTCAGCCCAGCCCGTGTATGGATCTGGTTGAGGGCTGCTAAGGCGCTGGTTTTGTTGCCTGTTTTATTAAAGGCCTCTGCCCGCAGCAGTATAATGTCTGCCAGACGGTACAGCGTAAAACGGATATTGGCCTCAGAGTTCTTGGGGAAGATCTGGTGCCCGTCCTTATCTTTCTGTAATGCATAATACTTGTGCATTTTATCACGATTGGTTACCGTAAGGTCTACGGATAAGGGGCCCCTTACATCTGCCGGGGTCCGTACCCAGTAATTCCATAAAGTATCCTCTACCCGGAACTGGCCGTTTGTATTGTTGGAACCTATCTGCCCGGAAATATCCGCGCCGCCATCTACCAGGTAATCCCAGTTCAGGCTCCAGATATTTTCCGCGGTAGTGGTAGGGTCGATAAACATCTTTTTCCAGTCTGCCGTAGCTGTGAGGGAGTACCATTTTAAGGCCAGCAGCTTGTCTGACCAGGCCAGCGCATTTGGGTAATCTTTCCGCCACATATATACTTCCGTAAGCATGGCCGCTACGGCGCCCTTGTTTACGTTGTATACGGAAGAGTGATCTGTGTTCAGCATTTCAAATGCCTTCTGCAGATCGGGGATGATTATGCCGGTGAAGATGCTATCCACGGCTGTACGCGGCTTGTAGGGGCTTTTGGTAAGATCAGCGTAAGCCTCCAGCCATACCGGCGCATCGCCCCATACGCGGGCCAGCCAGAAGTAGCAATAAGCCCTGATGGCCAAACATTGCCCCATGTACTGGTCCAGGCTGGCAGCAGTTACATTCTTTACGGTGGGCGCGTATTGCATTAATGTATTTATACGCAGTATGGTCACATAAAAAGGCGACCAGTCCGTGCCGTTGGTAGTAGCGCTTAAGCCATTCTGGGCATATTGTTTATTACCGTACTGGGTTACGTTAAAGTTATCTGTACGGGCATCTCCCCAGTAAATGAAGTTGGCGTCGAAACAGCTTTGCACGCCATCATATACGCCGGCCATGGCCGTTTTTATATCATCCTCCGTTTGCCAGAATTGATCCGGCGTTAGCTCGCTTTTAGGCTTTTCGTCCAGGAAGCCGTTACATCCCTGGGCCAGCAGGCCTGCCGCTATTATTATAATGAGCAATATCTTTTGCATGGTGGTCGTAATTAAAGGTTAATGTTGATACCTAAGCCCAGCTCCCGGCGGCGGGGATAGCGGCCATTGTCCTGCCCCAGCTGCAATGCGTTGGAAGAGGAGAACTCCGGATCAAACCAGCTGTAGTTGGTCCAGGTGATCAGGTTACTGCCATATACATATAAACCCGCGCCCTTTATCCTGATCTTGCTCAGCCAGGCAGGGTTAAAGCCATACATCAGCTTCACATAGCTCAGGCGGATAAACGATGCGTCTTCTACATAGCGGGTACTGATACGGTGGTTCCAGGCGCTGTTGGCCTGCACACGGGGCACATCGGTTTCATCACCCTGCGCTTTCCAGGCATTGTAGATCACGTAAGGTTGCGGAATAATGTGGGTAGTGTTATAGTTATTCAATGTAGCGGCCGCATTGTTATAGACATCCCCACCCCAGGTTACGTTGAATGTAAAGGAAAGGGTGAGGTTCTTATAAGTAAGGTTATTGATCCAGCCAGCATAGAATTTAGGCTGGGCATTGCCGATAACGGTACGGTCCGCATCATCAATTACGCTATCCCGGCTGATGTTCTCATATTCCACGTCGCCGCCTTTCAGCAGCTGACCGTTGCCATACATATGGTGCACGGCGCCGTTATATTTTTCCCCGTTATGATTATAGCCCACAAATGCGTTGTTTTCGTCAAATACAGGCGTGAGGCGCTCCCAGTTATCTGTATAGGCATTGGATTGGTCATAGGCATATACGCCTACGTATTTGTGGCCATAGAAGTCGCCCAGGCGGCCACCTTCCCGTACCAGCCATTTATCGCCCGCTATGAATTCTTCCCCGCCATAGAGCTGCAGGATGGTGCTGCGCTCAAAGGAGATATTGAAGATGGTATTCCAGGTGAAATTACGGGAGCGGTAAGGCGTTCCATTCACCGCGAATTCCAGGCCTTTGTTGCGGATAGCGCCCAGGTTGATCCTCACATCCTCATAGCCTGTTTCTGACGGCAGCGGGCGCTGATACAACAGGTTACGGGTGGTTTTCACGTAATAGTCCGCGGTAAATAACAGGCGGTCATTGAAGAAGCTGAGGTCAAGACCAGCATCGAACTGCCGGGTGCTTTCCCAGCTAAGGTTGGGGTTACCAATACTGGATGTAGGCACGGCTCCTGTTACGCCATTATAGTATGAGCTGCCAAAGGTAATACGCTGCATGGCGTCATAATCGCCTACCCGTTCGTTACCGGTTTGGCCATAACTTACCCTTAGCTTAGCGTCTGACAGGTATCTCCTCGTCCACCGCATAAAGCTTTCATCGCTTACACGCCAGGCGGCGGATACGGAGGGGAAATCGCCCCAGAGGTTTGATTTACCAAAACGGGAGGAACCATCATGGCGCAGCGTGGCGTTTAACAGGTAGCGGCTCTTATAGCTATAACCCACCCGGCCAAAGAACGAGGCCATGCTATGAGCAGAAGCGCCCGTACGGGTGCCGCTGTTTACCAGCGTGCCGGCTGCATTGGAGGTGTAGATATTTTCGCTTACATAGTCTGTACCCGCAATATCGAAGGAATTATTCCTGGCCCTTTCCGCACTGAAACCCACCATTGCGTTGAAATTATGATCCTTGTTAACGGTTTTTGTATAGTTAAGGTAGGCCTGGTACTGCCAGCCTATATTCAGATCAAAGGCTTCGCTACCATCATTGCGGGTAGGATTGGCAGAGCTGATGATCTTGGGATTGAAGGATACGTTATGCGGCACGGAAAGATCTACGTTAAAGTTGGTCGTGAACTTCAGATCCTTTAGCAGGCTTACTTCTATATAATTAAAGATGCTGCCGCCATAGGTTTCCGTTTCGTCCATCTCATACAGGGCATTGGCAAGCGGATTACGGCGACCGCCTACATAACCGGCCAGCGAGCCATCCGGATAATACACCGTGAAATTCGTAGGCCGCTGGAACAGCTGGTTAAAAGTATTGCCTTCGTTGATGTTATTCCTTTTCTGATAGGAGAACTGCATACGGTTGCCATACTTAAAGCGCGTGGAAGGGCTGTAATCTATATTGATCCTGGCCCTGGCCATTTTATTCCAGCTGTTTACAATAAGCCCCTTATCATCCAGGTATTGCAGGCTGGTGTAGTAGTTCATGTTCTTACTGGCGCCGCTCACGCTCAGGTCTACCTGGTGGCGGATGGCCTGCTGCGATACCATATCCTGGTAGTCATTATCCGCATTAAAGCCGGGATTCAGCGAGTCTGCGCTGGTGCCGCTGCTGCCCTGCAGCTTACGGTATGCGCGTACATCATCCGCGTTGGCCTGGCGCAGCTTATGCGCCAGCTGGCCTAATATGCTGGAGTACCTTACATCTACACGCGGTTTGCCTTCCTGGCCTTTTTTGGTGGTGATGATGATCACCCCGTTTGCGGAGCGGGAGCCATAAATAGCCGCGGATGCCGCATCCTTGAGCACTTCTATGGATTCTATGTCATTGGGGTTGATGTTGCCGGCGCTTTCGCTCAGCACCCCATCTATCACATAGAGCGGATTGTTGCCGGCGCTGGAGAAGGTAGAGAATCCGCGGATGCGGATAGAACCTTCTGCCCCCGGCTCGCCGGCATCATTCATTACCAGCACACCTGCGGCCTGACTTTGCAGGGCGTCTATCAGGTTTACCGGCTGCCGTTTTTCGATGGCATCGCGGCTAATGGAAGTAATAGCCCCTGTAACATCCCGTTTAGCCACATTACCATAACCAATAGCCACTACTTCATCCAGCTGGCGCTGATCTGGCTGCATAGTTATGGTAAGTGTTTTACCACGTTCTGCAGGTACCGGTATCTCCTGGGGTACCTGGCCGATGGCAGAAAATACCAGCACTCCGTTGGCCGGGACATTTCCCATGCTGAATTCCCCACTCCCACTGGAAGTAGCGCCAACGGAAGTGCCTTTTACCCGCACTGTTACGCCCGGGAAAGGCTGGTTATCCGGCGTACGCACGAAACCGCGGATCTTAACGTTCTGGCCGTAAGCGGTGGTGACAACCAATAAAAGCAATGGAAGTAATAGAAAAAGGGATAACCTCTTAAGGCATCGTAAAGAATAAACCATAAGAAAAAATTGATGACGTGAAATAATAAATGCGGGCCCCGGAGCCCATTGTTTGTAAAAGCAAGCGTTTGGCTTACCGGGCTTAAGGATGCATGTTTGGTTGATTTATGTCCCTTTTTTGCATATTCCCTTGATTGTGACGTGGCATAATTTACATAGGGTAATAGTTTATTCCGTATGCTCTTAAGTTACGCAAACGATTGCATTAATAGTGCTGATTAGTTACATGGTCGCATATGATTTTTGGTAGTAAAGAAAAATGTAAACTTTCTCCAATCCTTAGGCTGGGTATGGGCAATAACCCGCTATTAGATGCTCTTTTTTCATAACCGGAATCTGGATCGAAAATAAGCAATCGATTGCAAATACATACACTTTATTTTCACAAATTCAGATAGGATTTTACCGAAAAGGGGAATTTGACAAGTTTATATGGTTGAGGGGCAATGGTTAGGGGATTGGGGAAAAGGAAGGCTGACCATTGTTTTGGTCAGCCTTGCGGAGTCTATAGTTATCTACTGCCTGGAAATAGCCGGGCTGGTGAACTCCAGCTTGCGTAATGCCTCCTGGATCTCCGGGCATGACATGAACAGCTTCCAGAGTAAACCACTGCGGTAATTCTCTATCATTACTACAATGGGGCCCTGGTCAATGGCCAGGTATTGGTTATCGAACCAGTTCCGGCTTTCGCCAAAAGCGTCATAAAAGCCATATTCTCCCCAGAGCCGGTCGCCTAGTTTATAATAGAAGTGCTTTAGCGCCTGCATGGAGTATTCCGGCGTATAAGGGAAAGATGACAGGGCCGCCGTAGGGGTGATCACGCCATGATCATTGGTGGGCGAGTGTGCATCGTAGGCGTCATAGCTGTCGCTGGCGGTAAGGCCCCAGCAATCCGCCCCATACCCTTTGAACTTTTTAGGGTTCTCTATGCAATACTGCCGGTTAATGAGGGTATGGTTGCGGTTCAGTTCCCAGTAATCCGCATAGCGGTCCTTCAGGCCGCGAGGATCCAGCCCCAGGAAGGAGTAATGGGTAAAGAACAGCGGACCGCCGTATTCGAAGCCTAAAGGCAGTTTAATGCCATAGTACTCCCGCCCGTTGAGGAAATGGTTACTCTCTGTCCAGCCCTGATTATATACTTTCGGGGATACACCATAATTGGGGGATGCCACCGCGAGTATATAAGTGATCAGGCATTCGTTCCAGCCACGGATCTGGTGGTTCATGGCCCAGCCATTGTTGGGCGACCAGTGCCAGTACAGGACATTTTGCCCGCCCTGGGTATACCAGTTCCATTCTGCCTCGTTCCATAACCAGCCTATTTTATTGCGCAGCTCCGTTTCTTTGGGGCTATTGCCGGTAAAATACTGGCGCACGCATAAAAGTCCCTGGAACATAAAGGAGGATTCCACCAGGTCGCCGCCATCGTCTTTGCGGCTAAAGGGGATGGTTTGGCCGGTGGCCCCATTCATCCAGTGCGGCCAGATGCCATGGTAATTATTGGCCCTTACAAGGAAGTTCACGATCTTCAGCAGGCGGTCGAGCCCTTGCTCGCGGGTAATGAAATGCCGTTCAATACCTACCAAGATGCTCATCACGCCAAATCCGGAGCCGCCTATGGTAACGGTGTCCGGCGTAACGGTACGCTCTGGCGCCAGGCCGGATACCGGGTGTGCAAACTTCCAGAAATAATCAAATGTTCGCTGTTGCACCAGCGTAAGCAATGCCGAATCGCTTATTTCTTTAGGCGCTTTGGCCCGCTGCTGCGCCATTACCGGTAGGAAACCGGCAAGCAGCAGCCATCCTGTCACAATTAATCGCATGTTCTCTTATTTAGTCTAAAAATAATAAAGAGTGAAAAGGGCGGCGTGTCATGTAAGTATAACAAGTTACTTATTTCACGCCGCCCCTTTCACTCTGCTGTCCGTTTATCCTTTAATAAATCAGTATCCGGTATTCTGTGTCAGTTTTCCCTGACTAAACTGTATTTGTGTAGCGGGTATGGGGAATACCTGGTTCCTGGCGGCAAATGTTTTGCCGTGTGCAGCAAATGCAGCTGCAGCTGTGCCGGGTACCAGGGCGTCCTGCCTGATGAGGTCAAAGAAGCGGTCGTGCTCCATGGCCATTTCTACCCTTCTTTCGTGCCATACATCCGCACGGGTGACCGTGCCTTTAGGGGTGAGGCCAGCACGCGCACGCAGCTGGTTGATGTCTGATACGGCGGGGCCGCTATTACCCAGGGCCAGGGCGGCTTCTGCATGGATCAGCAGCATTTCGCCCAGGCGCAAAATGCGCAGGTTCTTGGGCAGACGGTCATTATTGCCGCAATTCTGTTCCCGGGTGCGGCTGTGATAGGCCTTATAGTTGTACCGGTCGTTCTGTACGCTATCGCGGCCGGGTACACGGAAACCATCCCATAGTACGGTACCGCCCGGATTTATGAATATTACCGTGGCATCCCGGCGTTTATCGCCTTGCTCATAGGCATCCAGCAGGGTTTGGGAAGGGTTATTGAAACCGAAGCCCAGATCTGCCCAACCGCCTTTACCGCCGGCGCGGGGCCCCTGGCAAACGGTGTAGATATCAATAGCGGCATCACAGGAGGCGTTGATACCAGTCTGTACTTCGAAGATGGATTCCGGACCATTTTCACCGGTTTCGCGCCAGATATCCGCATAGTTGGGCAACAGTGAATAGGCGCCCACTTTACCGGTGATGATCGAATCTGTAAGGCTGAATGCGCGCTGCCAGTTCTGCTGGTAGAGGCTCACTTTTGCCAGTAAGGCTGCGGCGGCCCCTTTGTTCGCTTTGCCTGTTTTAGTATTGGAATCTCCCTTAATGGGCAGATTGGCCAGGGCAAACTCCAGGTCGGCCAGGATGAATTGATAAATGGCCTCTTTACTGGCTTTTACCTGGTATTTATCGGTGGCCGCTTCCTGCGGCGTAAGGATCTTATCTATCAAAGGCACTCCGCCAAACATACGCACCAGGTTAAAGTAAAAGTAGGCACGCAGGAAACGGCTTTCTCCCTGTAAACGGCTTTTCAGGCCTGCATCAATAGTAGCGGGCTCCAGCACCTGCAGGGCTTTATTGGCCCTGGCAATGGCCTGGTAATAGCCAGACCATACATCATTGAGCAGCGTAAGATCAGCCGTCATGGTCAGGTTATCCAGCAAGCCATAGGTTTGTGCACCATCATCAGCGTAACTGCCCTTATCTGCATCATCAGAGGTAATGCTGCTGATGCCTACATAGGGGAAGCCATGGATATTTCCCAGCCACATATCGTTGTAGATACCGGTTACCAGGTTCTGCGCCGCTTCCGGATCGCTGGTGGCAGCGTCTTCGTCTATCTGGCCCTGCGGTTTTACATCCAGGTAATTATTACAGGCGATCAGCACGGCAGACAGGATAAGTCCCGTGCAAACAGCCTTTATCAACATGCTTTTATGTATATTCTTCATGACGATTTTTTTAGAATGAAACATTTACGCCAAAGGCAAACGTACGGGTGGTAGGATAGGCATTCAGCTCAATACCCGCATCCAGAATACCGCTGGTATTATTGGTATTGTTTGCGGCGGTACCACTGGAAGGGTGGGTAGTCCTGTTATTGATGCTGTTGTCAAAATCGATAGTGCCACCCGGCAGCTCAGGCGTAAAGCCGCTGAACTTTTTGAGGGTAAACAGGTTCTGCGAAGTAAGGTATACGCGGAAGCGAGTGATGCCAATGGCTTTCATCTTTTCCGGAGAGAAGGAATACCCCAGCGTAAGGTTATTACAACGCAGGAACGCGCCGGATTCCAGGAAATAGGTGGATGCCGGCAAAGCGGAAGTCAGCAACCGGGGATCTGTTGTAGAAGGCCTGTCTGCTTTCCAGCGATGATCCGCAAAATCTGCTTCTATATTATCTGTGGTCTCAAAGCGGAATGCCTTTTTACCATTATAAATTTTATTACCGCCATTGCCATAAAAGTCCGCCGTGAGGTCAAAGCCTTTGTAGTTCAAGCCCAGGTTAAAGCCATAAAAGTATTTAGGCTGATAGGATCCGAAGTATTGTTTGTCGTTTGCATCGATCACGCCATCCGGCTTACCGGTAGGCCCGCTGACATCTCTATACTTTAGGTCGCCGGGTTTGATCTTGCGGTTGGGATCATTGGTAGTCCTGTTCGGGTCGTTGGTTATGTTAGGATCGCTATCTATTTCCGCCTGGCTCTGGAAAACGCCCAGCGATTCCAGCACATAGAAGCTGGCTACGGGCTGACCATTATCCGTGCGCGTTACAAAACTTTGCTGGCCCACGCCACCACCTAACAGGGCCTGGCCACCGGCCAGGTTGGTGATCTCGTTCTTATTAAAGGTAATGTTGCCGCCTATGCTGTAACTCAGGTCTTTGGTGATGTTATCCTTCCAGTTCAGGGAGATCTCGTAACCTGTGTTCTTGAAGGAGGCTGCGTTGGTGATGTAGGTGTTATTAGGATCACCCAGGATACTGGGTATATTCACTACTACCAGCGCATCTTTGGTTTTCTTGTTGTAGTAATCCACTTCGCCGCTTAAGCGGTTATCGAGCAGTGTGAATTCCACGCCAAAATCAAACTGGTTGGTGGACTCCCATTTCAGGTTAGCATCTTTGGTATCCTGCAGGGCACTACCCAGGGTAATAACGTTATCATAAAAATAGGGCAGATTGGGCGTAGCGGTGTTGATATAGGCATTGGTGGGAATATTATCGTTCCCCAGGATGCCCCAGCTGCCCCTGAGTTTCAGGAAATTGAACACCTTGGAGTCTTTCAGGAAATCTTCCTGTGAGATCACCCAGCCCAGGCCTACGGTGGGGAAGTAACCCCAGCGCTGGCGGAACTTGGAGCTACCATCTGCACGGATGGAGGCGCTTAACAGGTAACGGCTGTCATATCCATAGTTCAAACGGCCTACAAAGGATTGGCGGGCATATTTATCGCCGCCGTTATTCAGGCGGGACTGTACATCCGGATTACCCAGGTCCAGGTACCAGAGGTCTTCGCTTTCCGGCACATTAATACGGGTACCGGTGAGGTAAGTGCTATAGAAACCTTCTGTTACGGAACCTGCCAGTAAGGTAAAGGAGTGTTTGCCAAAGGTTTGATCGTATGTTGCCGTGTTATCCCATACCCATCCCTGCTGGCGGGAGTTGTCCTGTACCAGGGTAGCGTTATCCACGCGCTGGTTACCGCCAGCCGTCAGGAAGGTCTTATCATCGTTCACGTACTTATAGCTGTAGATGCGGTCATTGCCCCAGCGCAGGTCTGCATTAAAGGCGGAACGGAACTTCAGGGCTTTGATGGGTGTAAACTCCAGGGCCAGGTTGCCTTGCAGGCGGCTATCCTGCTGGCGGTAGTTCCTTTTATCGAGTGATAATAAAGGGTTGGCTACGTTGCCCCATGCGGAGGTGTTGCCGTAGCGGCCATTCTCTTCCGGGTCGATAATGGGCGCTGCACGGTAGATATTACCATACACGCCATTGAGGTCTACGTTACGGCCATCCCCACGGGAATAGGACAGCTGGGTGCTGAACTTCCATTGATCAGAGATGTTTACGTCATTATTGGCGCGCAGCGTAAAGCGGCGGAAAGTATTGGTCTTGATGATACCATCATCCTGTATAAAACCTCCGCTAAAGAAGTAGGTATGTTTATCTGAACCGCCGGATACGGACAGGTTGTGATTCATCTGGAAGGCTTTCCTTAACGTGGCATCATACCAGTTAGTAGAGCCGGGATATACATTGGGATCATTGATGGGGTCCTTGGTGGGCGCCGCATCCTTAATGTAGTCTATATACTGGTTCCTGTCTGCCATCTTTACGAGGCTGGCGGCCTCGCGGAAACCGGCATTGGCGTCATAGCGTACTTCTGTTTTGCCTGCGCGGCCTTTGCGGGTGGTGATGATCACCACGCCGTTGGCGGCACGTACGCCGTAAATAGCGGCAGACGCATCTTTCAGCACGTCCATATTTACGATATCTGCGCTGTTGATGTTGCGGATATCATCTGTCAACACCCCATCCACTACATACAGCGGGTTGGCGCCGGCCATTACGGAACCGGTACCGCGTACCCTGATCTGCGGCTGGCTGTTAGGCTGTCCGGAGGTAATGATCTGCACCCCGGCAATCTTACCCTGTGCGGCCTGGGTAGCGGTGAGCACCGGTTGTTTGGCCAGCTCCTCCCCTTTTACGCTGGCAATGGAGCCGGTAAGGTCCCGCTTACGCTGGGTGCCATATCCTATTACTACTACTTGTTCCAGCTGGCTTTCTCCTGACTGCAGCACGATATTCACCGTAGCCCTGCCAGCCACTGCTATTTCCTGGGATTGATAGCCCAGATAGGAGATTTGGAGGGTATCTTTCCCTTCCGGGAGATTAACGGTAAAGCTGCCGTCCGGTCCGGTGGTAGCCCCCGTATTTGTGCCTTTTACCCGTACGGTAACGCCAATGAGCGGCGTACCTGCCTTATCGGTCACCGTACCTTTTACCGGCGCGGCCTGTATGTCTGTGATGGTTTCTGCCGGGGTAGCCAACTGGGTGTTTTCCTGGCTGCCGCGGGCTTTTATAACATATACGGTAGGATCGATCTGTGTGTATTGCAGTTCCAGCGGCGATAGTAATGCCTGTAACACATCCGGCAGGGGGGTATTGCGGCCATCATTCACCGCGGTGGCCGGCACTTGTTTGTCTGCCACGAGGCGGGCATTATAAGCAAAATTGATGCGGTATGTTTTTTCGAGCTTGTGCAGGGCCGACCGCAGCGGGATGGTACCTGTTCTGGATGAGGGAAGCGGCGTATCCGAATTGGCGGATTGAGGGCGCCTGAAGGCCAGATCCTGAGCCTGCATATTAAATGAGGCGAGCAGGGCCAGCACCAGGAAGGTATTACCCTTGTGAGTACCTTTTACTTTCATAACGATCTTTTTTTGTTTACGAGTAGATTTCTTGAAGCTGTTAACTATTAGCGCTGCCTTGTATACAGCGGTGGCTAATGGTTAGCCGTTGGTTTTAACGGCTGAGTAAAAATGTGTGATCATCCTGCTGGGTAAGCTGTATGCCGAAAGCTTCTTTTATGGCTTTCAGCACTACTGTATGATCTGCCTGCTCTAAGGTGGCGCTGAATTGTTCCCGGGGCAGGGTGCTGTCTGCAAACAACACCTGGATACCATATTTATTCTGCAGTTGCGCAGCTACCTCTTCCAGGCTGGCGTTATCAAATACCAATGTGTGATTTACCCAGGCCAGATATTTTTCTGTTGTAACTTTTTTGCGTGTGTAGTGGTTTCCTGTACTGTATTCTATCAGTTCTCCCGGCTCCATGACAATACGTTCCTTTTTCCTGGATGAATTGTCCCGTAGCGCTACCCGTCCGCTGTGCAGTACCACCTGCGGGCGTCCGTTGTAATTATTCACATTAAATTCCGTGCCCAGTACTTCGATATCCAGTTTTCCTGCATGCACCATGAAAGGTTGGGCATTATGCGGGTCTGGTTTTATCATAAAGTAGGCTTCACCATCCAGCCATACTTCCCGGGCGCCGGCCTTGCGTGAGAAGGCCGTTGCTTTGAGGGCGGAATGGGGGCCCAGTATCACGATAGAGCTATCCGGCAGCAACAGGCGGCGGTTCTCGCCAAACTGGCTGGTGTATACCGCCCGTTTATCCTGTTGTTTGAAGAGCCAGAAGGCGCCCAGGGCCAGCATACCACACACGCCGGAAAAGATGGCGGCTTTACGCCATCTCCGGCGGTGGTGGCTCCGATCATAATGCATGGTTTCCGGCATGGCATTACCCATCTTATCATGAAGGGCATGCCATATACGATCGTAACTTTCTGCAGGCATGTTATGCCTGTTATATTCCAGCGATAACAGCATGGCCTTTGCCTCTGTTATTATCGCCTGTTTTTCCGGGTAATGTTGTTGCCAGTCCTGCCAGAAAACCTGGTTTTCATCATTAGGACGCAGTACCCATTCCATGAAGAAATCATCTGCCAGGAAATCGGCTACTGTAAAGTCTGCATAATCCTTCCATTCCATAGCAACAGCGCAGGTTGGGTTTAGGTTTATTATATAGAGGAGCGTCTGCCGGGTTTTATCCCTTCCGGGAGCAATTTTTTTTTCTGTTGCGGGGCAAGGCTTCCATCCACTACAACAAAAAAGTGTACGCAAAGTTTATAAGCGGAGCAGGGAGCGTTAACCGGGTAACCTGACCAGCAGGGCCAGTAATGTCCACAGGGGGAAATCTGCCAGCTGCTGACGCAGCTTATCAAAGGCTTTATAGATCATTTTGTAGACTGATCTCTGATCAATATCCATAATGGCCGCGATATCGTCAAAGGAAAGATTTTCATAAAAGCGGAGAAACAGGGCTTCTTTCATACGGGGAGGCAGTTCCCTGAGGGCATGCTTTACTTTTTCCCGGCGGTGCAGGTTAGATTGCCGGGCTATTAAAGCGCTTTCGGGGGAAATGACAGCCTCGAAGCAGGCATCGTCCGGTAAGGCGGCGGGTATATTTTTGCGCACATTGCTTATTTTCCGCAACAGCGCGCGCCGGTATGCCTTTAATAAGTAAGCTCTTACATTATCAACAGGAGAAAGCCGGGTACGATGATCCAGCAGGTATTCGAATACATCCTGTATACAGTCCTCGACCAGACGCGGATCTGCACACTGCTTACAGCCGTAATTATATAATAACGGCGCAAAGCTGGCATATAAGGTTGCAAAGGCGTCCCTGTTACCTTCCAGAAAAAGCTGCCATGTTGCGGAGTCCCCTTCCCAAGATCGTAAGGCCATGATGCGGCAAGTTAAGGAAAAAAGAGTTATCCCCTCATTGCCTTCACGATAGCAGCGCTGCGGGAGTTGACCTCCAGCTTGCGATAGATGTTCATGATATGGGAACGTACAGTGCCTACGCTGATATGACAAAGCTCCGCTATCTTTTTGTAAGTGTGTCCATCTACCAGACGGTCCAGTACTTCCTGCTCACGGGGAGAAAGACCGTACTGTGTAATATCGTGCTGTGCCCGGCGGTTGATAAAGGCGAGCACTTTTTGCACAGCGGCAATGTTATGCTCCACTGCTGCATCATAGACCTGACTGATGAATGCTGATAGCGATGCGGGCGAGGGCCCTTGTTCTTCATAGACGATGGAACGCGGCGATACGCTGGTAACGGAATGGCTATCCTTATTTACGGCCAATAGCAATACATTCATTTCCGGGTAGGCGGCCTTTACAATGCTGGCCGCTTCAACTGCTGTTACACCAGGAATATCAACATCCATAAAAAAAATGTTGCATATGTCCTTTGCAAGCTGTTGAACAAATAATTGGGTATCGCTATGCGTGCCGGCAACTTCCAGGATATTAGTTCCATTCAAGTGGCCTGCGGTATCACGCCGCACTTTTTTCATAATGTTTCTTTTGGGTTTAATATTTTGTGAAATCTTCTCACAGTACTGCAAGTTCTCAATGACGTAAGGCCCTTAAATCTTAAATTAATGAGGACACAATCTCTACAACGAAACAAATTTGAAACAAATACCCTCAGCAGTCAATCGGATAGTCATATGGTTTTTAAAAAAATATTAATAAGCAATTTAATCTATATTAATTATAATAACAATACGTGGATAGTGGGAAGGCCAAATAGCTAAAAGGGACAACTAATTTACATTCAATCGCTTATTTTGGGTCAATTACACATCCTACTCCGGAAATCCATAGTACTAAAATAAGCATCTTAAACTATTGTTGCAACTCATATTATTTAGAAGATTTATGATCAAAGCAGGCATGTGCATGCATGTTTGTCGTTGATGCGTTGAGGCATTAACAATGCTGTGTTGTTAGTTTTGTGAGGTAAGGCTGTGAGACTTTTGGACGCGTGTTGCATTGGACCTGTTGGTGTTTATTGCAGCATTATGATGATTGCTGATCGTACTATACTAAATAGGGCTGGCCCGGACATTCTGCAATAAAAGAATGTTCCGGGCCAGCGTTGTTATTAACTATATTTTAGTTCAATATCAGTTCAATTACGGGTATTTCCGCATCGGGCTTTTTAACCGGTAAGCTTAAGTTCACATCCCCTTCGCCTATACTTTTACCTACTGCATGATGTTGCGACGGCGCGCTCATTTTTATTTCAGAGGCATCGTGCAGGAATTGCGCATATTTTATCTTTCCCTGGTAACCGGGCAACGTGAAATTCTGCAGCGGATAGTCCAGCAGATGCACATAAAGGCGTTTGGTAGTGGGGTTATAGGTAAGCAGGCAGTTATCGGGTTTTTTAAACTCCGGCGGGGCCTGGGTACAACCATAAATGGAACGGCTGTTTACCTGCATCCACTCACCCATAGCCTTCAGGGCATCCTGGGCGCGATGATCGAATGTACCGCGGGCGGTGGGGCCTACATTCAGTAAGAGGTTGCCACCTTTACTTACAGATTCTATCAGCAGCACGAGCAGTTGTTTGGTATCCTTCCAGGAGGTTTCATCGCGGTAATACCCCCAGGAGCCGGAGAATGTCTGGCAGGTTTCCCAAGGCACCTGTTTGCCGTTCCGGGTGGGCCATTCTGATACTTTATACTGCTCTGGCGTTACAAAGTCGCCCCCGTCTTCATACTCTCCCAGATCCAGGCGGTCGTTGATAATAATGCCGGGTTGCAGCTGACGGATCATTTTGATGAGCTCCAGGGAGTTCCAGTCGTTATGATCTTTGCCATAGGCGCCGGGGAAGGAAAAGTCTGCCCAAAGGATATCTATCTTACCATAGTTGGTGAGTATTTCGCGTAACTGGTTACGCAGGTATTCGCGATACTTGGCCATATCGCGGCCCTGGTTCAGTTTTTTATAGTCAGCGGTATCGGCGGGCCGTTGCGGATGTACGCGGTCGATAGTGTAATCCGGATGGTGCCAGTCAATGAGCGAGTAATAAAATCCTACTTTCAGTCCTTCTGCCCGGAAAGCGTCTATCCATTCCCGGATGAGGTCTTTACCATAGGGCGTTTTTGTGGCTTTATAGTCTGTGTATTTGGAGTCAAAAAGGCAAAAGCCTTCATGATGTTTGCTGGTGATGACAGCATACTTCATACCTGCCGCTTTGGCCATACGCGCCCACTCGCGGGGATTGTACAGGTCAGGGTTAAACTGGTCAAAGTATTTCTGGTAATCGGCATCGCTGATCTGTTCGCGGCTCTTTACCCATTCGTGACGGGCGGGCATTGCGTACAGTCCCCAATGGATGAACATACCGAAGCGGTCATGTTGCCACCAGGCGAGGCGTTTTTCTTTTTGTTCGGGTGTTTCGTTAAAGATCTTTTTTTCCTGTGCGTGGAGATAGGAGAACAAGCAGATGCACAGTAAGACGAAAGTACATTTCTTCATAAGTGGCTATTTATTGAATGGTAACAAGTTCGCGGAATTAATCATCTTTTTATGATAGTGATTTACCGAATGCTGGTACTGGAATATCCAGCACTGGTGTTGAGAGGGAACGCTATTAACTGTTAACATGCTGATTTTCAACATAGGATATTCCTGTCATTAACGAGAGATTAACAAAAAAGCGGTTAAATAGTCCTAACGTTGTGAACTGTTATGGCGCACTTATATCCCGTTATGAGCTATTTATCTGTCAATGATTTAGTCCCTGTGCATCGGCGTGCGTTATAGGTCTTTTTCCCTGATCATTAAATGAAGTAATTATAAAAATGTTCGCGTCCTGGATGTAAAAAATTACACCGGGGTTTAACCCTGAAAATTTCCATTATGGTTGGTTTTAATCTTACGTAAGTTTTAGGTGGATGCTGGTGCTGTCCCATATCGCGCAGTGGGGTAACAGTATTGGGCAAACTAACAAGACTTCGCTCCTCCGCAGTGTGTACTGTGGAGGATTTTTTTTGGCGCCGGCTTAGTGGATATTAACTGCGGATTAACGAGTGATGGTAAATACTGTTGTAACATTGCGGTGTCAGCTAGTGTAACGTATTCTTTTTCCTATCGTTATATAATGAACATCGCCTGAGTGTCTACTCCGGCGGTTTATATGGTGCTGGTGGGCGAGTTGATTTCGTGGGGTTGTGTATGATGGGTGTTGGTTGGATTACGGAGTACGCTTTTAGTGTTTGGTTGATGTAATGATTTGAATTGTTTGCTACGCTTTTACTACCCTGAATGTTAGTTAGGGGTACGCTTTTACTGTCCGGAGTTTGTAATGGTTTTGATGCTTTTGTACTTTTGGTTGCATATTGTTAGCTGATGTCCTATCTCTCTGTTTTCTCCTTTCTTCATTTTGATTTGTACGCTTTTACCCCGACGTTCTACGCTTTTACCCCGGGGGGTGAACGCTTTTACTACGAGTTGCATATGGATGTACATAGAGTTGCGAGTGAGCTGGCTACGTATTAATGGTCATTGCGGGGCGGCATGCATCGAAGTTTGTTGAAGTCTTAGTTAATAGTCCATGCCGGTAGATGTTAAAAATCGGCTGCGCCTGCCGCGGGGTGTTCGCATTGGAGGTTGGCTGGAGGAGCCGCGCCAGCCAAGGCCGATTTTTAACATCTACCGGCAAGGCCGAGTGGCTGTACTATAGGTGAAGGGATGCTGTGATTTAAGGGTACGATAAATGTGGTAGTCTTAGTTAGTGCTATTACTGTTGGTGCTATTATGGCGCTACTATTAATGCTATTGTTACTGTTGCTTGCAGGAAGGCGGCAGTTGTATAGGAACAGTCACAGGGAAGGTATTGATTGTGCGGATTGTTGTAGTTATGATCACAATGGCCGCAATTACTTTTGGTAGCGAGGCCTTTAGGAGGCCTTTGGCAGACAATATTTTCAACCATAAAACTCCAGTGAAATTTGAAGGGGCCTAAAAAACCAGCAGGTAACTAGACAGAGACCTGCGTTGCTAGTTTGTAATCTAAACCGTCTTTTATATTCAGTGTGAGAATTGAATATCCGTTAAATATTCATGGCGTGAAATTCTGCTATTAAACGCTTTTAATAGTTAATATGCCGTTAAAGAGAATGTTAATGCAGCATTAACTATCCTTGCAATGGAATGCAAAAGCTACAGCAGTACGGATATGGGGAAGGAAGAAGAAAGAGATAGCGCGTATGGTTATACGATGCTGAACGATGCTAGACGATATTGAACGGTACTGGACGGAACCTAACGGAACTGAACAATGTTGAACGATGCTGGTTCTGTTGTTCCGTTTTAGCTGTTACCAGAAATCCAGGAAAATGGAGAACAATAGAGCGCTGGTAGCGGCCAGGTTCTTTACAAAGCGGATATTGAAGCCGCCTTTTTCCGAGTAGTAATAACTCTCCTTATACCGGTCATATTCGATGGGAGCGCCCAGATCCTTCATCATTTTCAGGAACTCATAAAGGGTACGCTCGGATATACGAAGCCTTTTGGCTAACTGGGCGGGTTTGCCGGTACCTTTGATGCGGATGAGATAATCGATCGTTTGTAACCTTTCAAAATAACGCTTCGGCATGTGGCATAGGGGGTTTAACGAGTAATGGAATTTACTGTATACGCAGCATTATACCAAAATAAATTGTATATATTTTTTTTGCTACGTATTAGACTCTTTAATACCAGTTGAATCATTTTTTTCACCTTAACTACTTACGATTGAACTGGTTATTAAAAAAGTTTGTAAATGCTACTCCCGCAATAACCCCTAATGTTGGCATTTGCAACTGGTTGATAGTAAACGGATTTACTTGATACATATACATGGGTTTTTCTGAGGGTAATAATAAAGTTTCCTTTACCGGTCAGGCATTACATAACTGCAAGATAGCAAGGGCCACTGCAATAGGACCGCAGTTAATACAGTCGATAGAGAATTAGTATTAAGGCCCCGAAATGGCGCTTAATACCTGGCGTGGAGGTGATTAGTAAGCGATTATGGGGTTGTTCCTAACATTGAAGCCCCCGGTAAAGACCGGGCGCGCAGAGATCAATTACAGTTTCCCGCTGCTATGGAGCTGCGGCGACTGATGTACGTGACCTCCCTTCGTGTAACAAATAGTAATTTTTAACACTCATTAAATCAGCTAACAATGTTAAGGCAATATTTAGTTATAACGGTTAATAGTACGTTAATGCATAAACAAAAAAACCTTGCCGGCCATAAAAGACCAGCAAGGTTCAGAACCATCAGAGGTTTGGTATGATACTGATAGTATAAAAGCAGGAAAGAACTACCACATCACCTTGCCTCTGCGCGGACTCCGGTCCTGGACGGGACCTCGTCCCTGACCGGTACACGCAGTACAATGATACGCTGGTTTAAATTGCGAGCGGTTAATTGCAAGTTAATCCGCTGAAATCTATTGTGGTTGCGCAGCTTGAGCAGCCGGCGCCGCCGGATGTGACAATATGGTTTGCACGACATTACCGGCATTATCATCATAATGATGGCCACCGGGTAATACTAGTTTTTGGTAGTTGGTGATCTTCAGTTTTTTCAGGTCAAAATCGTCCTCCCCTTCTCCGAACATCAGCAATAAGGGAGTGGTAGTGATCTTGTTAAGAGCGCCGGGAACACTAAGGCCCGTTTTTGTATTTTTGCCCAGCATTTCTGATACATGTACTTCGAGGTCCGTAAAGTTTGAGGGCGATATGAGCACCATTTGCTGTACCTGGGCCTGTACATCGGCCGGCATGTTCTTAAACATGAAGGGCAGCACATCTGCACCCAGGGAATAACCCACCAGCATAAACGTATTGTGGCCCCAGCGCCTGCCGTAATAACGGAGTACCAGGGTAAGATCCCAGCCAGCTTCTTTGGGCGTTTTCTTTTTCCAGAAATACTTTTGACTGTTTACTGCCACAACGGGGTATCCAGCGTTGGTGAAGGCGTCTACCATGTCCTGGTTAAATTTCTTTAATCCGCCATCCCCACTGAGGAATACCAGCAAAGGATATTTTTCACTACCCGGAGGGGCCAGGGTGGTTACCGGCATTTGCGGAACGGTGGTAGTATTTGTCTGGGCTATGGCCAGACCTACGATTAACTGGAGAGCAACTGCCAATAATAGTTTACGCGACATCATTATCAATTATGGATTATGAAGTACAAATTACGAATTTCAATGATTGTTCAAGGCGCTGTTTTGGAGGCGGGCGAAGGGCGTGGGAGATGGGCTATGCCGGCAGTGTTCTTCTGTGAGCTGCGCCTGCCGCGGGGTGTTCGCAGGGAAAGGTGGCTGCGGGAACCCGCGCCAGCCAAGGCTCACATCCGAACCTGCCGGCAACGCAGTATGCACGTCAGGCTGGAGCGGGAGGCTGAGCTGCAGGAAGCGAGGTGGGGAAGGAGCGACAGGAAGCGAGGTGGAGGATGGCGTGGCGCTGAGAAACGTGGCGCTGGGAAGCGTGGCTGGGTTAAGGCTGCATGACCTTAGTTAAGGCGGCGGGCAGCTGTATCAGGTCAAAATCATGTTCATAGACCAGATATTTATTGGTCCAGGTGGTGGCATATTTTTCCTTGAACTCGCGCAGACCGTGGTAGTGACGGAAAGCGCGGATCTTTTCATAGGCGAATTTTACTACCTGCTCTGCCGTATTCTGTGGCTGGGCAATGCCGGACATAGGCACCAGTCCCAGGTTCAGGAAGGAGGCGTTGCGCTGCTGGGCATCCTGGATGAGGGCAATAATAAGAGCGTCCATACAGCCACCGGGGGCATCTGCCCGTTTGCGGATCATATCGTAGGTGCATTCGCCGGGAGCGTAGTCCGGTATTACGTTCAGGAAGGCGGCTACCTGGCCGGCGCTGTCGCTGACGGTGATAACGTCCTGCTGTTGTATGGCGGCGGCGTCGAACAGGCCCTGGGAAAAGGTCATTTCCTTTACTTCGTATTGCGCCAGCCATTCGTCGGACACGGCTTTTAGCTGCGGTATGAGTGCGGAGGGCAACGGCGCATGGTGTACCGTGGTTGTATATCCTTTGGCGTTAAGGCTGTTGAGGGCGTTACGTAGGGACTTTTTATCCTTTCCGCTGAGGGTAAAATTGCGGATATCCATGATGGCCTCCTGCCCTATCAACAGCTTCTTCTTCTTGAGGCGGTTAAAGTAGTAGACGCTTTCTTCATCTACTCTGTAAAACGCCGGGCGCAGGCCCATTATACGGCATTGGTGGTCGAACTCCTCCAGCAGGGATAGTTTGAGGTCTTCCCGGCAAACCGGTTCTTCGAGCACGATAGCGAAACCGTTGGCTACCCGGTAGGCGATAAATCCTTCGTAGGTATCGGAGATATACAACAGCTTATCCTCCCCTATCTTGAAATAATCCATAGCGGAGCTGCCATACTGATTAAGGTAAAACCTGGCTTTTTCCGATGCCGAGGTGCTTTGCTGGATGGATAAGTAGGGACGGATGACGGTATAGAACAGAAAGGCCCAGGCCCCTACTGCCAGCACCCGGATAGCGCTCAGGAACTCACGGCCAAAACGGGTTACGGCGTGCAGGTTATCCTCTTCCAGCAGCATAAAGCCATGAAAAGCCGCGCGCATAGATTGGCTCCAGGTAAAATCGATGCCGAAGTGCCGCGCTTTCAGAAAGTAGAAGCCCACAGCGCCAAAGATCATCACCACCCCAAAAGTGGCCAATGCGGTCAATACGCCTATGTTCATGAGCTGGCGGTTGCTGCGGGCGCGGTACTGGCCGGCAGTAACCAGGAGTATCACGGCGGTAATGACAGCCAGGGACGCTTCTTCATAATCCAGGGCCTTGGTCATGTGGCCTATGGCGCTTAACATGGATACTACCAGCGCCACTATCCAGGCACTGCGGAGACCCCGGAATAAAAAGGTGGCGGTTACCAGCAGCACCAGCCCCAGGAAAACTACCGCCAGATTAGAGGCATGTATAGAATCACCCGGGATATAATCCCGCAGCAGGCGTAAACGGCCAGCCAATGGCGGCGTAAGTACGGAAAAGATGTTCACCATTCCCAGCAGGAAGATGAGCACCGGCGGCAAGAGCCGCAGCACCAGGTCGCGGCCACGGAGGGCAAAAGCCATGAGGCCACCCGCCAGGGGCAACCAGAATTCAAACAGCCGGTATAAGAGCGTTATTTCCAGGGCCTGCAGGGAGGTATAGCCATAACTGCTGAGTAACCAGGCCAGGGACAGTTCTATGGCGCCCAGCCCACGTAAAAATGGCGATATTATGAGGAAGATGGTGGCTACAATGTATCCCACACAGGCGGCCTCCAGGGATGGCGTGGCGCCGGTGGCCAGCATGGCCAGATAGAGATGGGCAATGCCGGCCAGCTCTATCGCTACAGAAGCCAGTACGGTCTGTACAAATGCGGGGCGCTGCAGCTGGAACTGGAACATCTCGTCCAGCTGATGCATGGCGCCGGGGAAGGACTTTAGCAATAAAGCATATACTGCTCCTTTCTGTTGTATGGAGCGTACCACCCATACGGCAGCTATCAGCAGCAGACAGATAGCTGCCAAACCGGGGACCGCTTTTTTCATATCCGGATTGCGCAATATGGCAATGGCCACCACGGGTATGCCTACCAGGAATACGGATAATATGCCTACATAACCATAGATGGCTGAAGCCTGATGCACCTGTTGTTTACGCATAGCCGCCTCCCGCAGGCGGCGGGGCATATAGGCCAGGGAGCTTACGCCGCCGGCCGGCAGGAATACGGATAACAGGTTACGTTTCAGGAACAGTTCTGCGCCCATGCCTACAGACAGCTTTCCATCCACCGACTTAAAACTATAATAATACATGAGCGCCTGAATTAAGACGTACAGTATGGTCACCAATATACCCATAGCTACCCATATGCGATTAGCCCCTTCGATGGCAGGTACTAACGCCCGCAGCTCATGCCGCTCCTGCCGGAAGAAATAGATAGCCAATAAAAGGAATAAAACCGCCAGCAGTTCCCTGACATGCAGTTTTCTTAATAAGGGCGCTATGCGTAGTGTAAATTTTACAGGCATAATGGATCATTACAGGGGACAAAGGATGTAACTGTTAACACACAAAACTACATTTAAGTTGCACCTGCACATTGCAGCCGGGGTAAGTTTAAGGGTATTTTAAGGCGGTATGCGGCTGTGCAAGTTTTTCCGCAGTGTGAAGATGCACCTACTCATTAAACAGCAGAAAAACAGCCAATTATGAGATATTCAAAAACGGCATAATTATTTGGCCCTTTGTTCCCGGAACAAACACCGGGATATGCAGTATACACAATGGGGCAGGCTTATATATGACAAGATCCATGGATGGCTGGAAATAGCTGTTAAGATGCTGCCAAATGCGGTGGTGGCTGCGGTAGTGTTGTTCCTTTTTGTAATGCTGGCCCGCCTGTTTAAGAAATTGGTGTATAAGCTGGTCTTCAAACTATCTGATACGCCGGCCATCAGCGGGCTGAGCGCCAGTGTGGCCTATCTGTTCATGTGTTTTGTAGGGCTATTTATAGCCCTGGATGTATTGCAACTGGACAAAACCGTATCTTCACTGCTAGCCGGGGCCGGTATTATTGGACTGGCCCTTGGCTTTGCATTCCAGGATCTTACCGCTAATTTTATTTCCGGCATCTTTATCACTTTCCGCAAACCTTTTGAGGTAGGGCATCAGATAGAAACCAACGGTTTTACCGGCGATGTGGAGAACATACAATTGCGCTCCACTACCCTGCGTACGCTGGATGGGCTGCATGTTATCATCCCCAATAAAGATATTTTCCAGAAACCTATCATCAACCATTCCCTGACCCCGGAACGCCGTGTTACCCTAACTTTTAACGCTCCTATTACTAATGAACAAACCGGCCAGCTGCAGGATAACCTGCAAGGTTCTCTGAAAAACCTGGAACATATTGCCGGCCACCGGCCAATAGAAGTGTTGTACTCCGGTATAGACGGCGCCAATATCAAAATAACCGTTACCTGCTGGGTGAACAATGATGATGTAAATAATTATGATCTGGCCCTGCATGGGATTATTACCCAGGTAACCAATACCTTAAAGGAGCGCAAATTGATCTGATCCCTAAAAAAAACCGTCCTTCCTGAAATATTTTCTGGATTTTTGTCCTGCACGTAATTTCCCATCCGTCATTACCCTGTTATTCGTTTTTATAACCTACAAAACAAGTATCATGAAAGACTTCATGTTCATTTTCAGCAACGGCAGCAGCGCCGGTAATTTATCCCCAGACGAAATGCAGGACAACATGCAGCAATGGTTTGCCTGGATAGAAAAGTTAAAAGCGAAAAACATCTATGTAGCCGGCGAGGCGTTGATCCCCGGCGGTAAAACCGTGAGCGGCCCCAAGGCATTAGTGACTGACGGTCCTTTTGCAGAAAGCAAAGAGGTAGTAGGCGGTTTCTTTATCATTAAAGCGGACTCTATGGAGGAAGCTACTGAAATTGCCAAGGATTGTCCGGACCTGCCTATTAACGGCACGGTAGAAGTAAGGGAAGTAATGAAATTTGATGGGATGTAACCCAACCGTTATGGCATCGGCCCCCTCCTCTCCGCAGCAGATCGTTGATCATCTTTTCCGGCATGAGTCGGGAAAGATGATCGCTGTATTAACCCGCATTTTTGGGATGCATAATCTTAGCCTGGCGGAGGATGTGGTACAGGAAGCATTTTTGAAGGCGGTACAGAGCTGGAGCTTCCACAAGATACCAGATAACCCGGCGGCCTGGTTAATGACGGTAGCCCGGAACAAGGCGCTGGACATCATCCGCCGGCAACAGCATTTTCAGGATCTTTCCGGCGAGCTGGCCTATCATCTGCAGCATACCACGGAAAGCACGGTGCGGCAGCTGTTCCTGGATACGGAGATCACGGACAGTCAGCTGCGGATGATCTTTGCCTGTTGCCATCCTTCCCTGAAGGAAGAAGACCAGGTAGCCCTGACCCTTAAGACGGTTTCCGGTTTTGGCCCCGCAGAAATTGCCCGGGCGCTGGTTACCAATGAGGCCGTGATACAGAAACGCCTGTACCGCGCCAAACAGTTCCTGAAAGACCATACCATTCAGCTGGAGATACCCAGCGGACAGGAATTGATCCCCCGCCTGGAAACGGTGTATACCGTGTTATACCTGTTGTTTAATGAAGGGTATAATTCCCTGAAAACGGATGAGCTGATACGCCGCGACCTTTGTATGGAGGCCATGCGGCTTTGTTTACTACTGTCAGAGCATAAGGTAGGTAAACAGCCGGCTACGTATGCATTGCTGTCTTTAATGTGTTTACAGGCCTCCCGGTTTGACAGCCGTATTGATAATAACAATGCTATTGTGCTGTTGCAGCACCAGGACCGCAGCGCCTGGAATAAGGACCTGATCAACATGGGGTATCATTACCTGAGCCAATCCTCCAACGGGGAACAGATCACCGTATATCATATAGAGTCCGCCATAGCTGCGGAACATTGCCTGGCCCCGGCTTTTGCGGATACCAACTGGGAGCGTATGCTGCTGTTGTATAACCTGCTGCTGGAGCGGAAACCGATGCCTGTGGTATGGCTAAACCGGGCCATTGTGCGCGCCCAACTGGGAGAAACCACTGCCGCCATCCGGGACATTCTGCAGCTACCGGATATCGAAAAGCTGTTAGCCACCCATTATATCTACAGCGCCGTATTAGGCGATCTATACCTGCAGGCCAGCGATAGCCTGCATGCCCGGAAATACCTTATGCAGGCCCATACCCTCACCCCCTCACAGGCAGAAAGACAACTGATCCAGGACAAGCTACGCAGCCTGGATAACTGAGGTTGATACATTATTATTAATTATTCTCTAACTTTCCTCCTGTTTAAATAAGGAAGTAATTATGGCTAAACGATTTCTGATCCTGTCTGCAGTAAGCCTGCTGCTGATAGGCGTAGCGGGGTATTTTTTAAACTGGGTATTGTGGCTGTTAGTACTGGCGGTCCCCCTAATTGTTATGGGTATTGTGGATATGCTACAAACCAAACACGCCATTATGCGCAATTACCCGGTAGTAGGCCGTATGCGTTACTGGATGGAGGACCTGCGCCCCAAGGTGTACCAATACTTTGTGGAAAGCGATACAGACGGTGCGCCCATCAACAGGATAGACCGCTCCACTATCTACCAGCGCGCCAAACGCGAGCTGGATACGCAGCCTTTTGGCACCCAGTTTAACGTATATGCGGAGGGATATGAATGGATGGCGCATTCCATTCAACCTAAAGATTTTAAAACAATGGATCATGATCCACGTGTGATGATAGGCAGTACAGAATGCGGTCAGCCGTATGCTGCCAGCATCCTTAATGTATCTGCCATGAGTTATGGCTCCCTTAGCGCCAATGCTGTGGAGGCGCTGAATGGCGGGGCTTTCCTGGGCAAGTTTGCCCATAATACGGGCGAAGGCGGTATCAGCGAACATCACCTGAACCAGGGCGGCGATATCATCTGGCAGATAGGCACCGGTTATTTTGGCTGCCGGAATGATGAGGGCAATTTTGATGATGCGTTGTTTGCAGAAAAGAGCGCGCTGCCACAGATCAAGATGATAGAGCTGAAACTATCTCAGGGTGCAAAACCGGGCCATGGCGGTATATTACCGGCGGCCAAGAACACGCCGGAGATAGCGGCCATCCGCCATGTGAAACCTTACACTACGGTATTTTCCCCACCTTATCATACTGCTTTTAATACGCCTAAGGAAATGATGCAGTTCGTGGCGCGTTTACGCAGCCTGAGCAAGGGGAAGCCGGTGGGCTTTAAATTATGTATTGGTCAGCCCAGGGAGTTCTATGCCATCTGTAAGGCAATGATCGCCACAAACTGCTATCCTGATTTTATTACTATTGATGGCGGCGAAGGCGGTACTGGCGCGGCGCCCCCGGAATTCTCCAATTCTGTAGGCATGCCTTTGATGGACGCCCTGGCCTTTGTGCAGGATACCCTTACTGGTTTTAATATACGGCATAAGGTAAAACTTATTGCTTCCGGCAAGATACTTACCGGCTATCATGTACTGCGTGCAATGGCCCTGGGGGCGGATGCCTGCAACAGCGCCCGTGCCATGATGATGGCCATTGGCTGTATACAGGCATTGCAGTGTAATACCAATAAATGCCCCACCGGTGTAGCTACACAGGATAAATGGCTGATGGGCGGCCTGGATATCAATGATAAAAAACACCGTGTAGCCAACTATCACCGCGATACGATAGAAAGCGCTATGGAACTGACCGCGGCCGCAGGTTTAAGCAGTCCGCACGAGATCACCCGGGCGCATATTTTCCGGCGGGTATTCATGAACCAGGTACGTACTTTTGAAGAGATCTATCCCAGTGTACCGGCGGGTTTATACCTGGATGGGCAATTGATGGAGCAGATGCGGAAGGAGCTGGATAATGTGCATGAAGACAGGTGGAATTAGTTATTGATAGAAGGATTTAGCATTCTTATACAGGATGCGGTTGGCGATATCCGGGTGAAAATGGTCTTTGATCAGCTGTACATCTTCATCCTCAAAAGGCCGTGGGGCACGGGTGGAGGGCAGATCGCTGCCAAACATCAATGCGCTGGCATCAATATCTACGATCTGCTGCATGACTTCTTTTACATCAAAATTACAGCGGCTAAAACCTGAGGCCTTCACCTTAGCGCCATAAGCTACGAGCTCCAGCAGGTAAGGCACGCCTTCTTTTTCAAGGCCCAGGTGATCTATACTTACGCGGGGCAGGCGTTTTAATACGGCCATCCTATCCTTGAGCTCTACTGAGTTAATGTATAGTTCCGTATGCCAGCCGCACAGGTCATACACCCGCATGGATAGCGGTTCCAGGTGCTCTATACCAGCAGAACCGCCCCGCTGCACATTAAAGCGCACTGCCCTTACACCGGCATGGTGTAAATGACGTATATCTTTATCCGTTACATAGTCCGGCACCTGTGTAACCCCTACAAAACCTGCGCCCAGCTCCTTTAGAGCGGCCGTGAGGCATTGCTGGTCAAAGGCCTGGAAAGAACCAGACACCACGGCGCCGGCTGTTATGTGCAGGTCCTTTACCCGCTGCAGGTAATCCGCTACCGTAAAATAAGGCGGCAGGTAACCCTGATTACGTTCTAACGGGAAATGGGGATCGATAATATGGAAGTGCGCGTCAAAGATCATGATGCGGTGATTTTTATAACAAATAGCGGATGGCTGATATCGCCGGGATGCAGGGCGGAGAGATCGAGCAGGCAATCTTTTCCCTGCTGTTTGAGGCGAATATTGGCTTTACTGCCCAGCAGCACCACCTTTGCCCCTGCGGGGGCCGTATAATCCTTTATGATCAGTTGTGAATGATAAGCTGGCACTATACAATACAGATTGTTATCCTTTTTGGTAAAGAACATCTCGATATTGGCATGCTCTTTTGAAGGCTGTACCATTTTAACAACGTCATAATCTGCCATAAATGCGGCCTGTTTAACTGTAGGCTGCTTACCGGTGCTCCACTGGCGGGTGCGCTGCCAGGCGCTCGTTTCGTAGATGGCCTCTCCGTTCACTTTAAGCCAATCTCCCATATCTACCAGGCGTTGCTGCATGATAACGGGAATGCGCCCATCTGCTGTGGGGCCTATATCCAGCAGGAGGTTACCGCCGCGGGATACTATATCCACCAATGCCAGCAGCAGGTCATGACTGCTTTTATAGTCGTTTACATTCTCCATACGGTTGTAGCCATATGATTGGCCAATGCCCCTGCTCTCTTCCCATACTACATCCGGGGCCATGCCGCTGCCGTATTCTGAGGTAAGATAGGTGCTGGCGGCGTTATGGCCGCGGGTATTGCTGCCCCAGCGGTCGTTCACCACTACATCTCCCTTTACGGGTGATTGGTTATAGAGCCAGGCCAGTAAAGCCGGGGAGTTCCAGGCGGTATCTGATAGCTCCCATTCGCCATCAGAGAAGATAACAGCAGGTTTATAGCGGGTCACCAGGTCTTTGAACTCCGGCTCCATCACTTCTTTGATATATTGTTGTTTATTGGACAACCATAAGGGATTAAACCATTCGTACAAGGAATAATAGTAGCCCATACGCAGGCCGGCATTCCGCACGGCATTGGTAAGGTCGCCCAGCAGGTCGCGTTTGGGTGTGCCTGTTACCGCATTCCAGGGACGGCCCCAGGCCTTATCTGCCCAGGGACTGTTCCACAGGCAATAACCTTCATGGTGTTTGGAAGTGAGGACCACATATTTTGCGCCGGAACGGCGGAAGATATCTGCCCATTGTGCCGGATCAAACAGGGCGGCCGTGAACTGCGGCTCAAATTTCGCATAGGGGAAATCCTTGCCAAAGTTCTTATCGTGGAAGGCCTGTACCTGCGGGTGCGTTTGTGCGCCGGGCGTCATGAGGTTATACCAGTACCATTCTGAGTAACCACCCGGGCTTACGACTGCATAGGAGGGCACGGCGTATACGCCCCAATGTATGAAGATGCCGAATTTAGACTGATGGAACCAGGCCGGTATCTCACGGGTGTTCAGCGAGGCCCAGTTGGGCTCGTATTGCTGGGCAAATAATGATGGCAGTGTAAATAATACCAGGAAACATACAAGCGTGATTCTTTTCATGACAAGCGTAGTTGAAGCCAACAGTAAAATAGTAAATATTCCCGCTACTGCCAAAGGAAAGCGGCAGCCGTTTGGAGGGGGATGCTATCCATTGTTTAAGGGAAGGCTGTTTGGAGCGGCGGAAGTATTACCATAAAAAATCCCGGCAGCGGGCAGCTACCGGGACCTTTATTATACGTTCTTTAAAAAGTGCTTATTCCAGCGCGCCGGCGGCAGCTTCGTCCACAAACCAATGCAGTTCGCCATCCTGCGGACGTATCAGCTGGGAAGGGAATTGCTCTGCATTGAAGGTACCTTCGATCACATTCTTAAGCGTAATAGCCTTTCCAGCGCCTGTAGCCATAAATACCACGCAGGCCGCACGGTTCACTACCGGGGCGGTGAGGGTAATACGGTACATATGCTGTGCACTAAGGAAAAAGGCTTTAGCCCAGGCTTTCTGCTCCAGTACAATTGGCAGGCCGGGGAACAGTGACAGGGTATGCCCATCATCCCCCATACCCAGCAGCACCAGGTCAAAAGTTACCTCGCTGTTGTTGAAATATTCTTTCAGCAACGCCTCATATTCAGCAGCCGCATCTTCCGGTAAAATATCAGTACGCATTACATGGATATTCTCTTCCGGTATACCCAGGGGCGTGAGCAGGGTCTCGTACGCCATTTTTGCATTATTGCGGTCATCCTCAAAAGGCACGGCCCTTTCATCACCCCAGAAGAAATGGATCTTTTCCCAGGGGATCATTTGCCGGTAAGGTTCCTTAGCCAGCAACTGATACAGCTGTTTAGGCGTATTGCCGCCGGAGAGCACAAAGGTAAAGCGCTCCTGATCCTGCAATACTTCCTGTATATAATTGCTGATCCAGGCGGCCAGGTTCTCACTGAGTTGTTGCGGATCTTTGGCGATATGAAGCTCCATAGTTAATTATTTGATGTGCGAATACGCTGATGTGCGTGTTACACATCAGCGTATTCGCACATTATCATATTATTTAGATAAGTTGATCCAGCTGTGGCCATCCTGTGCTATCAGCGCATCCGCATCATTTGGTCCCCAGGAGTCCGGCGCATAGTTGGGGAAGTCCTGCGGTACGCGGTTCTCCCATGCTTCCAGTATGGGCATGATCACTTTCCAGGCAGCTTCTACCTGGTCTGCGCGCATGAAGAGGGTAGCATCTCCTTCCATTACATCCAGCAGCAGGGTCTCGTATGCTTCCGGCGCGTGCTCGCCATAAGCGGTATCGTAGTTGAACACCATCTCTACCGGATCCAGCGTCATTGTCTGGCCAGGGCGTTTGGCCTGGAAGCGGATGCGGATATCCATTTCCGGCTGTATGCTGATGGTCATACGGTTAGGCCTCCAGGTTTCTGCAGACTCAGAGGGGAATGCATAGTGCGGGGCCTGGCGGAACTGCAGGTTGATCTGCGTGGTCTTCTGGTTCAGGAACTTGCCGGTGCGCACATAGATGGGCACACCCTGCCAGCGCCAGTTATCGATATAGAATTTTACGGCAGCATAGGTTTCCGTGTTGGAGCCGGGCGTAACGCCTTTTTCTTCACGGTAGCCCAGTACGCGCTCTCCTTTTTTCCAACCGCCGGCGTACTGACCACGCACTGCGTAATCGTGTACTTTATCACGGCTGATGGGACGGATGGCGTTGAGTACATCCACCTTTTTATTACGGATCTCGTTAGCGTCGAAAGATACAGGCGCTTCCATGGCCACCATACATAATAACTGCAGGATGTGGTTCTGCACCATATCCCTGAGGGCGCCGGAGCGCTCATAGTAGCCACCGCGGCCTTCCAGGCCTACGCTTTCCGCAGCGGTGATCTGTATATATTCAATGAAGTTGCGGTTCCATACCGGTTCAAACAGGGCATTGGCAAAACGCAATGCCAGCAGGTTCTGTACGGTTTCTTTACCCAGGTAGTGATCAATACGGAAGATCTGCTCTTCGGAGAACATGCGGCCCAGCAGCGCATTGAGCTCATGCGCGCTTTGCAGGTCATGACCAAAGGGTTTTTCTATCACAATGCGGGTGCTGTGCGTATCGCTGCACAGGTTCAGTTTTCCCAGTTTGGTGGCAATAGCGGGCACCAGCTGCGGCGCTACGGCCAGGTAGAAGATCACGTTGGGGTGCTTGCCCCACTCCTGCTCCCTGCCTTTCACGATATCCGCGATGGCCTCGTAGGAGTCCACATTCTCTGCATCCATCTGCAGGAAGCTTACGTGCTGGGAAAAGTCTGTCCAGTGGCCATTCTGCTCCCCTTTACGGCGGGAGAACTTCTTGATACCGTCCAGCAGGTGTTCACTGTATGCCTCGTTGGTATATGGGCTGCGCCCGATGCCTACGATCGCAAATTGCTCCGGCATCCAATCGTCCAGGAAAAGATTATATAATGCGGGTGATAGTTTCCGGTAATTCAGGTCTCCGCTGCCACCAAAGATAAACAGCACGGAGGCTGGCGGACGTTTATGGTCTTGCATAAAATTGTGTTTATAATTGCTTTTAGCACTTGACCATTAGCTTTTAGAGGCAGGCATTGCGCCAGCTGCTAAAAGCTAATGGCCAATGGCTTTATCTTAGTGTTGTTCCCAAACCGTATGGAAAGTACCAGCGATATCTGTACGCTGGTAGGTATGGGCGCCAAAATAATCGCGCTGTGCCTGTACCAGGTTGGTAGGCATCCTTTCTGTGCGGTACGCATCAAAATAAGAAAGCGCGGACATGATAGCGGCTACCGGTATACCTGCCTGTGCCGCCTGGGCGATCACGGTGCGGGCATTGGTGGCGATACCCTGTACCAGGCCAGCCACCTCTTTATCCAGGAGGATGTTGGTCAGGTCAGGAGACTGCTGGTAAGCGTTGAAGAATGTTTCCAGCAGTACGGAGCGGATGATACAACCACCTCTCCATACTTTCACTACCTGCGGCAGTGGTATTTCCATCTTCAGCTCTTCAGAAGCCTTGTATAACATAGCCAGACCCTGTGCATAGCTGATCAGTACGCCAAAATACAGGGCGTCATGCACCTGCTGGATCCAGGTATCTATGGGTGTGTTGATGGTGGTTGCCGGCTTTTCATATAAAGCGGCGGCCTGTACCCTTTCTTCTTTATAACCGCTGAGCGTACGCAGGGCCACGGCGGTATCGATCACTGGTATAGCAACCGGCAGGTCCATAGCATCCTGAGAGGTCCATTTACCGGTACCTTTGGAGCCAGCCTTATCGGAGATCATATCTACCAGGCGGTTATCTGTTTTATCGTCTTTCTGGAGGAAGATATCCGCGGTGATCTCTACGAGGAAAGATTGCAGCTGGTCTTTATTCCAGTCCGCAAACACTTTATGCAGCTGATCGTTGTCCAGCCCTACTGCTTTGAGCAGGCTGTATGCTTCGCTAATAAGCTGCATAATGCCATATTCGATGCCGTTATGCACCATTTTTACATAGTGGCCGGCGCCTTCTTTACCTAAATAGGCTACACAGGGCTCACCTTTTACTTTGGCGGCAATAGCTTCCAGCATGGGGCGTACCTTTTCATAGGCGTCTACATCGCCGCCCGGCATGATGGCCGGCCCGGTGCGGGCGCCCATTTCACCACCGGAAACACCGATGCCCATAAAATGGAGTTGTTTTTCGCGGAGGTACTTTACCCTTCTGAGGGTATCTGTGTAGTGGGAGTTACCGCCGTCTATCACCACATCACCCGGCTCCAGGAGGGGCAACAGGGATTCTATCACATCGTCTACCGGTTTGCCGGCGGGCACCAGCATCATTACACGGCGGGGCTTTTGCAACAGTTGCACCATAGTGGCCAGCTCGGGCACGCCTTTTACCGTAGTACCAGGGGTAGCGCTTGCTTCGAGCGCATTGTTCTTGGTAGTATCCTTATCAAATCCGATAACGGAGAAGCCATGGTCGGCCATATTCAGCAACAGGTTCCTGCCCATTACGCCGAGGCCGATCATTCCAAAGTCATATAAACTGTTTGACATAAGCAAAAGTAAAGGTGAAAGTAGACGTAAAATTAGAACAAATAGTATTACGATTTACCAAATTTATGATGTATAAAACACGGAATCATGTGTCATTATTGCGCCCTTATGGACAATATGCCGACCATTCATTGCTCACAAAAAGATTCCCGTATCATTCAAAAATGAACAAAAAATAATAAATACAGTTGTAAATGCAGGCATGAAGTTATTGAACGACGTTCAAGAACTCAACTGAAAAGGTATTATGAAGTTATTAAATAATTCTGACAACTGCAATCAGGCTGAATTTCTGCCGGCGTTAATGATCCCAAAAGAACAGCGTACTACCAGCTTTTCAAACACCGCTTTATGACCATTAGCGTTTTCCTCCTGTTCCAGCTCGCGGATACGGCCAAGCGCATACTGTTGTATGGTAGCCAGGGGCAGTACTATACGTTCCCGCATCTGGATGGACAGCTGGTCTACCGGGCTATCCGCCATCAGGGAGGTAGCCCCGGAGAGGCGCAGCAGGTATTTCTTAGTCAGCTCAAACTCTTCGTAGATCATCTTCCATACCGGCCCATATACCGGGTCTTTAGCCAGGTGGGCCGTTAAGGGGAAGTAGCTTTTGATCATGGCCATTTCACAGTTATCGAGCAGCGTCTTAAAGAAGAGGGAATTGCCATAAAGGCGTTCCAGGGCTTCCCATTTACCGGCTTTGTCCAGCTGCTGCAAGGCGGCCCCTACCCCATAAAAACCAGGCACGTTCTGCTTAAGCTGGCTCCATGCCCCTACATAGGGCACGGCCCGCAGGTCGTTCAGGTTGAGCCTGGCCGCCGCGTTGCGTTTAGAGGGGCGGCTGCCTATGTTAGCCTCTGCGTAGTAGCGCAGGGGGCTGGTATGTTCCAGGTAGTCCAGGAAATTGGGATGTTGCTTTAGCTGGTTAAAGGAGCGATAGCCCTCATCTGCCAGGGCCTGGAGCAGGGCTTCGTCTTCCGCGCTCAGGGTCACCTCACGGGAGGAGAACAGTTCATTGGAGATACCGGCGTGTACCAGCTGCTCCAGGTTAAACTGCGCAGAATCCACTGTACCGAAGTTGGAGCTTACGGTTTGGCCCTGTATGGTGAGCTGAATCTCTTTATTGGCAATATTACGCCCCATGGAGGCGTAGAACTGGTGGGTTTTTCCGCCACCACGGCCGGGAGGGCCGCCACGACCGTCAAAGAAGACCACATTGATGCCCGCCTCGCGGGACAATGTTGTGAGCTCTTCCTTGGCCTTGTAGATGCTCCAGTTAGCCATGAGGTAACCGCCATCCTTGGTGCCGTCGGAGAAGCCCAGCATGATGGTCTGTTTATTATTACGGCGTTGCAGGTGCTGACGGTAGCCTTCATTCTCATAAAGGCTCCGCATTACGTTACCGGCTGCACGCAGGTCATCGATGGTTTCAAACAAGGGTACAATATCCACCGTTAATGCCTCTTTTTTCCAGCCGCCCAGCAGTAACAGGGCATATACCTCTATTACATTCAGTGCGCTGGTGCTGTGGCTGATGATGTAACGGTTACAGCCTTCTTCTCCATTGGCCTGCTGGATAGTTTGCACGGCCTTGATGGTTTCCAGCGTATCCTTATGCAGAGGGTCTTTTAATACATTGGTGTTGGCCGGTTTGCTGATCTGCATGAGGGCCTTTATCTTTTCCTCTTCAGAAAGGGAAGTGTAGTTCTTTGGCAATACTTCGCCTGCTTCTGCCAGGGCATCCAGCAGCGGGCTATGCACAGAACTGTCCTGCCTCACATCCAGGGAGGCGAAGAATAACCCAAACAGCTCTACGCGGCTGATGAGGGTTTCTACCAGGTTTATAAAAAGACCGTTGTGTTGTTGTTGTATCGTATCGCGTATGCGCAGCAGTGTATCCAGGATCTCGCTACGGCTAAGGTCTGTACGGTGGCCGGGAATAAAGAGGTTGCTGTACAGTTTCTGCTCCAGGGAGGCCAGCTCGTTCTCGATGCCTTTGAAAGTAAGGCGGCGGCGCAGTTTGCGCACATCCTGGTAATAACATTTGATGATGGCGCCGCGTAATGCCTCTGCCACCTGAAGGGTGGTAGGCGCTTTTACGAAGGGATTGCCATCGCGGTCGCCGCCGGGCCAAAAGCCCATACGGATCAGGGAATTCTCTGTGCTTACGGCTTCCGGGAAATGTGATCTGAGATAGGTGACCGTACGGCCTGCTGCCTGGTAAAAGATGTTTTCCAGGAACCAGACCAGGCTGATGGCCTCGTCATAGGGCGTGGGCTTTTCCTTTTTAAAGAAGGGCGTTCTGCCCAGCTGCTGCAGGTAACTATTTACGTGAGCGGTATTATCATTGATGAGGGCCCTGGACAGGTCATTGATGATGCCCAGCACCTCACCGGGGTAGAATTGTGTTGGGTGGGCGGTAAGCACCAGCCGTACGGAGAAATCCTTTAGCTTTTCTGCCAGCTGGTCTTCCTTGCGGCTTTGCGTTACTTCTGACTGCAGGTGGCGTAAGGTGCCGGCGCCCTGCATATCGTGGATCTCGCGGAAGGCCGCGTCTTCCAGCGCATCAAACAGCACCACCTGTCGTTCTGAATACTGAACGAACCGGAATAAGAGGTCCAGCTGCTGCTGTTCATCCCTATAGGTGGTGTATTGTTCAAAGAAGGAGTTGAGTATTTCCTGGGGACTTTGTTCCTTTTGATAACCCTCCTCACAATGCAGCAGGAACAGGGACAGGAAGATGCCTGTTTTCTCCACCCGGTGGAAGGGTAACGAAGTAAAGAGGCTGTTATAGAGCTGAAACTTAGTTCCTACCAGGTTCCTGAATAACTGCAGTGTATTGTTAACCGGTGCTTCCATGCTGAATGATTTGCTGATTCCCGGTCGAAAAGTACGAATAAAAGCAGAAAGGTTATAGCAAAAAAAGAAAGTCTGGTAAAGGGGGAGTAAGATGAACGTGAAAGGCCCATGCACACCATGGGCCATAAGAACACTGCCTTTCACGTTTTTGTCCCCGCAAATAAGAAGATAAGATTAGTTGTCGAGATGGAAGACGATGGGGAGGTTGAATTGTACAGATACGTAGCGGCCGTTCTGCTTGCCAGGTTTCCATTTGGGCATTGCCTTTACCACCCGCATAGCTTCTTCTTCGAGCCCGGCGCCCACATGATTACCTACTGTCTTTACATCTTTTATATTTCCCTCATAATCGATCACGAATTGTACAAATATCCTCCCAGATACGCCGTTTTCAGCCGCCAGATTAGGGTAGCGGACAGTCTTGCGGAGGTATTGGGCCAAGGCTTCATTCCCACCAGGAAAAGTGGGCGGGATTTCTACGAAAATAAACACTTCTTCCGGTCTGGGTTCTTTTGCGGGCTCTGTAAGGGTTACCACGCCAGAGCCACCGGCCTTGCCAAAATCAGGCACTTCATCTGCATCTACACCGGCGGAAGTCGTGACGCCAATCGCAGCATGCTGCAATTCATCCATAGGCGGCGGCACATCCTCATCAGCTACATTCCTTGCTATAACGGGCACCACAAACCGCTCTGTATGTACCTGCGGCGCAGGAGCGGCCGGAGGAGGGGGCGGAGGAGGAGGCGTTACCGGCTGTTCAATGTTGGGATCCATCAGCTTCACTGTTTCGATTGGCGGCGGGGCCGGCCTGTTTAAATTATTGGAAGCCATCAAACGGTTATTAAGCGCATACCCGCCAACGATCACCAAAGCTACTGAGGCGGTGCCTATAATTGCATTGCGTACCCGCTGATCATATTTCCGGCGTAATATGTAAGCGCCGTACTCTTTGTTGCGCTCATTAAAGAGGATATCAAGAAAATCGTTCCCGGAGTTTGTGGTTGAGGTCATCATGGTATAAGCGTTTTATAATTAGATGCTGCATAAAAAACTTTCCATACGATGATGAAAGAAAATTACAAACAACAAGGCCACTTCTCTATGAAAGCAGCCTTGTATCGGGGTTTTGCGGGCATACAATAATTACTACGGGTAACAATAAAGATTGGTTACGGTCCTATATAAACTGATATTTATAAAACGGATATTTTTTTATGGAAAAGCAACAACAATTGCATCTAAGGTCTAAAATACCATCCCGGATTGAGATCCGGATCGGGCTCACCTATCTTGCTAAAGGAAGTATTTGTAATGTTAAATATTTAAGATCATGCAGGGAAAGATAATGCCACGGGGCGCGGGAGGCACATTACACAAAATTTACCACCAATAAATTTGCAACATGCCATTCCCGCAAGCCTTACCGGGCATATATTTACAGCAAACAACGCTTAGCTACAACAACGGCCATTGCTGGCACTATCTTTATAAGAAGAACAATGATTGGTTACCACCTCACCCATTACATGCAGATACCGTTGCATAAAACAATAATTTATTGTTAGTCATTTACCGGCGGACAGTGTTTTGCTGGTGGGACAACACTGCCGGAGCACTAAGCCGGACAAGTACTCCAGGGTGGTGGTAATTTTGTTATTCCAATACTCTACTGAATTGGTAGACAAATATACGTAGCTAAATTATATTTCCAAAGAAGTGAAATAGAATTTTTTAAAATGTTGATAGCGGAGATGGTAAAGGGCCGTGTATGGCTGCACCAGCCGCTGCTTACATAAGCTGCAAAATATTTTCTACATTAGCCAGGTAATAACAAATTACCGCTGGTCTTATTTGATCTGTTGTAGTTAATTATCTATCCATTATGAAACTAAGTATACTATTGCTTACGGCATTGTTACCCGTAACCGGCCTTACCGCACAGACCATTGACACAACACATCAGCTCCACGAAATCGTGGTAGAAGCCTATTTGCATAAACAGAACCTGCTGCAGGTGCCTACTTCTACCAGTGTGATCAGCAACAAACAATTTCAACTACAGCCTGGCGCTACCCTTGTGCCTGCCATGAATACGGTACCAGGCGTACGGATGGAAGAACGTTCCCCTGGCAGCTACCGCCTTTCTGTACGCGGCAGCCTGCTGCGCTCTCCTTTTGGCATCCGTAATGTAAAGATCTATATGGATGAAATGCCGCTCACAGACGCCGGCGGCAACACTTACCTGAACCTGGCCGATCCTGGCGCCATACAAAGCGCAGAGATCCTGAAGGGACCTGATGGCAGCCTGTTTGGGGCTAACTCCGGCGGTGTCATATTATTACATCCCTTAGGCACAGCAGCGGATACTACCCATCTGAGGGCCGGTGTGCAGGGCGGCTCCTATGGCCTGTTCCATGAAAAGGCCGGCTATCAGCAGCAATGGGGACCTTACCAGTTAAGCCTTTACCAGGCCTACCAACAGTCTGACGGATACCGCGCTAACAGCGCACTGAAAAGATATTATGTACAAACTGCGCAGCAGTGGCAGTATAATGCCCATAACCAGTTAAAACTGCTGGCTTTTTACAGTGATCTCCGTTACCGCACGCCCGGTGGTCTTACCCTGGCCCAATCCCTGGCTAACCCGCGGGCCGCAAGACCGGCGACTGCCACTTTACCAGGCGCGGAAACACAGCAGGCAGCCATCTATAACCGTACCTTCCAGGGAGGACTGGTGCATGAAGCCAATATCAGCTCTGCCTGGAAACATGTGATCACTGTGTTTGGCGCTACTACGCATTTTGAGAACCCTTTCATCACCAATTATGAAGCAAGGGATGAGAACACCGCCGGCGTGCGTACCTATATCTCTTTACATGACCAGCGTATTGGCCAGAGCGATCTGCATCTTACCTGGAATACTGGACTGGAATGGCAGGTCACCAGCTCTGATATTGTCAACTATGGCAACCGGGCAGGTAAACGGGATACCGTACAGGCAGCCGATAAGCTGAGGGCACAGCAACATTTTTATTTTACCAGCGTAAGCCTGCGACTGCATGAGCGCTGGATATGGGAGGCCGCTGTTAGTCTGAACTACTTCCGTTATAATTTTAATGAGGTCGCCACTAAAGGTGACAGCACCCGCAACTTCAGCGCGCAGCTGATGCCGCGTTTGTCCCTCTCCTACCTCATCACGCCGGAACTGGCCGCCCGTGTAACAGTTAGCCGCGGCTACTCTACCCCCGCTATTGCAGAAGTAAGGGCTTCTGATAACATCATTAACAACACCCTGCAGGCAGAGAACGGCTGGAACCATGAAGCAGGCCTGCGGATGAGCGGGCGCCACAATCGTTTCTGGATAGACGCCTCTGTATATTATTACCGTCTGCAGCACGCGATCGTAAGAAAATTGCATGACGATGGCACGGAATTTTTCACCAATGCTGGGGGTACTCGTCAAACGGGCGTAGAGGCGCAGGGTATGCTGTGGATAGTGACGCCGCGGCATCAAGGCCTGCTGCGGGGATTACAATGGCAAAGCAGCTATACCTATAGTCATTTCCGGTTCAGCGATTACAATAGCGCAGGCCAGGATTTTTCCGGCAACCAGCTGACCGGGGTTCCCAAACAGGTGATCGTGAACAGCCTGTTGATACAGCTACCAGCGAATGTATACCTGTTTGGACAGCATAACTATACGGACCGTCTTCCACTGGACGACGCTAATACCGCTTTTGCCCGTTCCTATCACCTGGTGCAATGTAAAGTGGGATGGCAGCTGCCGATGCATGGCAAATGCAAAGTGGCTGTGTTTGCGGGATCTGATAATATGCTGAATCAATCCTACAGCCTAGGGAATGATCTGAATGCGGTAGGCGCACGTTACTACAATCCGGCGCCGGAGCGGAGTTATTTTGGCGGCGTGGATGTGTTGTTTTGAGTTATATCGTTCTACATCCATCTTCAATATTGGTAACATATGCGTTTAATGGCACATTGAATTGTTGCTGATATCCGTAGCTGGCCCGTGCAATAAATTCCGGCACCGCATCTTTATTTACGATGTTGATGGTACAACCGCCAAAACCGCCGCCCATCATACGGGCGCCCAGTAAGCCCTCCTGTGATGCTGCCATTTCTACCAGCCAGTTCAGCTCTTCACAACTAACATTATATAATTTATCCAGGCCCTCATGCGTGGCGAACATACGGCGGCCAAATGCGGCCAGGTCGTTTTTCAGCAGATCGTTACAGGCATCGTGCAGCCGCTGGATCTCTTCCACTACATAACGGCAGCGGTTATAAGTAAGGGCATGGCCCGGTTTTACATATTCATCCAGCATGGCCAGACTTACATCCCTTAAACTGTTTACTTCCGGGTGATGGGCCTTCACCAACGCAACACCCTGCTCACACTCTGCACGGCGGGTATTATATTCAGAAGAAGCCAGTGAATGTTTTACCTGGGTGTCCAGCAGCACCAGGCGTACATCATCAAAGCGGAAGGGGATATATTCATACTGCATTAAGCCGCAGTCCAGCTTAATAAGGTGCTGGCGTTTGCCAAAGATACTCGCAAACTGATCCATGATGCCACAGCGTACGCCTACAAAGTTATTCTCTGCCGCCTGTGCCAGGAGGGCCTTATCCAGGTCAGAGATCTTCAGATCGAACAGCTCGTTAAGGGCAAACACCACGGCGCATTCCAGTGCCGCGGATGATGAAAGGCCGGCGCCCTGAGGAATGTTGCCGCCAAAAGCACATTCGAAGCCGGCTATGGGGTAGCCGCGCTGCTGCAGCTGTTGTACTACGCCCAGCAGGTAGTCTGGCCAGTGGCGGGGGGACGGCTGCAGGTCATCCAGGCTACCGCTGTAATGATCGTCCATATCCAGCGCATGGAAACGTAGCTGACGGTCGTTACGTTTGATAATGCCGAGGTAAATGGCTTTATCGATGGCTGCAGGGAGTACAAAACCGTTATTATAGTCCGTGTGCTCGCCAATGAGGTTAATACGGCCGGCGGCGCGTACGATCAGGGGAGCGGCGTCAAAATTCGCTTCACAAAATGCCTGGAGGGCCGCTGCCGGGCTGGAAGACTCGTGGATGGCAGGCTGTATGTCTGGTGATTGCATGTGGAACTGATTAGTTTACGGTAATCGATTACGTTAATAGTACCAATAGTTTTAAAGTAAACGGAATGGGAATAAAAGTAATCGATTACTTTGGTATTGCAAAGGGAATTTTTGGGCGGAGGCGGCGGCAGCGGAAGAAGGGCGCGGGGGGAAGCGGGAGCAGCAGCGGCGCATGGCGGCTGGCCGGAGGCGATGCCGGGCTGTAGATGGGCCACAGTGGAAGAAGGCGGTGGCGAGCATGTTGGAAGGAAGCGCCGGAAACCGGTATGGTAGATGACGTGAGGGCGGTCTGACAGCAGCCCCTACCCCCTGCGCTGGCTGGATTGCCGGAATACCGGTACCGGTTCCAGGATGATCTTAGACTTGGTATTATATTTCACAGCTCCTTTTCCCTCCTCTATCAGCTCCAGCAGGAGCTTAAAAGCTTCTTTTCCCATCTGTACCGTTTGCTGGTCAATACTGCTGAGGCTGGGGGTAATATGCTCGCCAAAGGCTTCATTAGCAAAACCCACCACGCCAAAGTCGGCGGGAATGATGATCTGCCGGTCCTTCAGCTCCTTAATGGCCCCCAGGGCGGAGAAATCCTCTACGGCAAATACCGCATCAGGCGGGTTGGATAATTCCAGGAAATGGCGGATGGCCTGGCGGCCGGCCTCAATAGATACATTTCCATTATAGATAAGGTCATCCTCTATGGACATATTGTTGGCGCTGAGCGCGGCCTTGTACCCTTCCAGGCGGTCGCGGAATATTTTGAGGTGCTGTTGTCCGGCAATGTGGGCTATCCGCTGGTAGCCCTGGTGTATCAGGTGCTCCGTGGCGTAATAAGCGCCTTTATAGTCATCTACCACCACGGAGGGTATATTGAGGCTGTCGTTAGCGCGGTCAAAGAAAACGAGGGGCAGACCGCGCTCCTTTATCTCCAGGTAGTGCCGGAAATTGGTGGTTTCCTTGGCTACGGAGGCCAGTATGCCATCTACCCTGGAACCCAGGAAAGTGGAAATGCCTTTTTGTTCAAACTCCGGCAGCTCATTGGATTGATAGATGAGCACATTATAGCCATGGTTATTGGCCATGTTCTCGATGCCGTGTATCACAGAGCCAAAGAAGTTGATCTCTGCGCTGGGGATGATCACGCCTATGATATTGGTACGGCCGGCGCGTAGTGAATAAGCGATACGGTCACGGTGATAATTCATTCGCTCCGCGGCCGCCTGCACGAGCTTACGCGTATCCTCGCTGGTACCTTTACGGTTGTTCAGCGCCCTGGATACGGTAGCCCCTGTAAGGTTTAACTCCCTGGCAATATCAGCTATGGTTACTTTATGACTCACCCCTTTTTTCAACTAAAGTAGGAAAAAGTGGCGGTTAGTAATTTTTTTGCGTAATATTCGGAATTAATTCCATCTCCTATGTCGTCAGCACCACAACGTTTCCTACCACTGGATGTATTCCGGGGCATGACTGTTTGCTTTATGATCATTGTAAATACACCGGGCACGGAAGATATCTTTGCGCCGTTACGGCATGCCCACTGGCATGGCTGTACGCCTACTGACCTGGTGTTCCCCTCCTTCCTGTTTGCGGTAGGTAATGCCATGAGCTTTAGCATGCGTAAGTATGAAGCGCTGGGTACGGCTGCGGTATTGAGCAAAATACTCCGCCGGACCTTTCTCATTTTCCTATTGGGTTTTCTGATGTACTGGCTGCCCTTTGTGCGGCATAGCGCAGATGGTGGCTGGGAGTTTATTCCTGCCGGTGATACCCGTATCCTGGGCGTATTACAACGTATTGCGCTTTGTTATGGACTGGCCTCCCTGATGATCTATTTTCTGCCTAAAAAGGGCGTATGGGCACTGTCCATTATCCTGCTCTTAGGCTATTGGTTTATCCTTTGGCAGTTTGGTCAACCCGGCGATCCTTACAGCCTGCATGGCAACGCCGTGCTTCGTTTTGACCGCTGGATCATGGGCGACCGCCACCTGTATAAAGGCGAAGGCTTCCCGTTTGACCCCGAGGGTTTTCTGAGTACGCTGCCCGCTATTGTGAATGTGGTAGCCGGTTATTACACCGGCCTGTTTGTGCAGCAGCAGGGTAAGACCATGGATGGTTTAAAAAAGCTGATCTTAGCCGGCGTGGCGCTGATCATAGTGGCCCAGTTGTGGAACCTGGCCCTGCCTATCAACAAAAAGATCTGGACCAGCTCTTATGTGCTGTATACTGTCGGTATAGACCTGTTATTATTGTCTTTACTCATTTTCATAATAGATTTCAAACAACAAACGGGCTGGACCGGCTTTTTCACTGTGTTTGGCAAAAACCCGCTGTTCCTGTACCTGTTGTCAGAAGTGCTGGTCATCTTCCTGTACTTTATACAGGCTGGCAGCAACGGCTCCCTGTATGCCTGGATCAATAACCACGTGTTCCAGCCCATTGCGCCCGGTAAAGTAGGCTCCCTGCTGTTTGCTTTGGCGTATATGTTATTGTGCTGGAGCGTAGGTAAAATACTGGACAGCAAGCGCATCTATGTGCGTGTATAAATATTGTTACCCAATAATCAGCAGCGCTAACAACTAATTAACGAATATCAATTTGAAAACACTGATATTCAATAGTTAGGAGGACTTTCGATCTCTGATTATTCACTAAATTGCGGATCCATGGAAATCTCATTAAAAGGAAAAACAGCCCTTGTGTGCGGGAGCTCACAGGGTTTAGGATTAGCTGCAGCCAGAGAGCTGGCAGCATCCGGCGCAGAATGTATCCTGATGGCCAAGACAGAAGCCAAGTTACAGAAGGCGGTAGCCTCACTGGATACCAGCGCACAGCAGCAACATCATTATGTAATAGCCGATTTCCGTGACCCCTCCTGGGTGGAGCAGATGGTGAACTCCCTTACGGAGAGCCGGACCATCCACATCCTGGTGAACAACACCGGCGGACCAACGCCGGGACCTATCCTGGAAGCCAAGGTACATGCGTTTACGGACGCCTATAACCAGCACCTGATATGCAATCATATCCTGTCGCAGGCTGTGATCCCAGGTATGACGGCAGCAGGTTATGGCCGGATCATCAACATCATTTCCACCTCCGTAAAAACCCCGTTAAAGAACCTGGGGGTATCCAATACCACCCGCTGGGCCGTGGCAGCCTGGGCCAAAACAATGGCCAATGAGCTGGCGCCATATGGTATTACGGTCAATAACGTACTGCCGGGCGCAATGGCCACGGGCCGCCTGCGCGCCGTGCTAAAGTCACAGGCGGAAACCAAGAGTATGAGCGAGGAAGACGTAGAACGGGAATGGCTGGCGGAAATTCCTATGAAACGCTTTGGACAACCGCAGGAGCTGGGTAACCTGGTCGCCTTCCTGGCCTCTCCCGCCGCCAGTTACATTACAGGCACCAATATTGCAGTAGATGGGGGCAGAACGCCGGCGCCGTGATCCGGTGGAGGAATTCATCTACAGAACAGATTTTGCTTATGAACACTATCACTTTAAGACGGATGGTCTTATTAGCCGGCGTGGTATTAGCCGCCGCCTGTGGCCAGCCATCCTCCAACAAAACAAACAATGATGCTTCCGCAACGGATACAGATACCACTGCGAAGCCTATTACCGCGGTGCCGGACCTGGGCACTCCCCCAGCCGTGCCGGACACCCAGTTCGTTATCGTGGACTCTATGGTGAACATCCAGGTAAATAATGTTGCAGTAGCCCGGCGGCCTGGCGCGTTTGACAGCACTTTGGCTGATTATTGGCTGCAGTGTTATAACGGCACGCAAAAGCTGCCTAAGTTCCTGCGATTTAAATACCAGGGCACGGTCATGATGGGCGCGCGTGGTAATTTAATGGATGCGGTGGTGCATGTACAGGATTCTGTGAAGGACTATATATCTAAAGAAAAATTCCAGCAGGAGTTTCACCGGATCGATCCCAGTCATCAGAAAGAGCTGGAGGAGATGTACCCGGTGTTGTTTCAGAAAAGGTTGTAGTCAAACGGATAGCTTATAAAGCACAAAGCTGAAAGTCGCGATGCTTTCAGCTTTGTGCTTTTTTATTGATGTACATATGTGCTTAGTACCTGTCAAACCATACTTTGGTCGTCAGCAGGTCCGGGCCTTGCACGTTCACTGCGTCCCTGTAGTTAATACGGTTTACCGCCTGCTCTGTGGAGGGGTATGTTAACCGTACGGGCATAGCGCCATTCAACACGCCAGCATAGGCGGGCGTAAGTTGCGGGTAATCCAGGCGGCGCCATTCTGCAAAGGCTTCCAGGCCATCGCCAAATAAGGCTAGCCATTTCTGGTCACCTATGGATTGTTTGAAATTAGCGGCATTATACGCCAGGGCGGGCTGCTGGAGATAGGCATTGACGTCGTTGTCTGTAACGCCGTACTGCTTCAACGAAGCCGTTATCGCCTGGCCATAATAGGTGGCAGCGCTGCCGGTGAGCCAGCCTCTTTGTGCTGCCTCCGCTTTTATAAAGAGCAGTTCTGCATAGCTGAACAGCACTGCCGGCGCCGCGGTAGCGGTGAAAACAGCTCCGGCATCGGAGGTGCGGTCAAAGCCCAGGTGTGCGGCAGAATCTGTGGACAAGCCATTGGTCACGCCAATGATCAGGTGCACGCTGGTATCCTTGGGAAATGCGGCGTAGATGGTGAGGCGCGGATCATTGAGCGCTTTCAGCTTGTCTACGATGGCTTTACTGATACGGTAGTCATTCCGGGTTTCGCGGTTGCGGCCTACCGGGTTCTGGTTAGGAGATGCGCCGTATATCAGCTGTACGTTCTCCAGGTTACTGGAGATCAGCTGGCTATCATCCGCCCCTATCTCTGTAAATACAGCCTTGGCCGCGTCTGGCAGGCGGTCTGCGATGCGGATGGCGATGCGCAGGCGTAAGGAATTGGCGAACTTCTTCCATCCCAACATGCTGCCATCCAGCAGCACATCGCCCTGTATGGGATTACCGGTAACATCTATCAGCGATACGGCAGTCTTTAACTCTGCCAGCAGGCCGGTATAGATATCTTCCTGTTTATCATACACAGGCGTAAGGTATTTTTCAATACTGGCGGCCTGTTTGTAAGGTACATTGCCATACAGGTCTGTTACCACCTGGAACAGCCAGGAGCGCATGATGAGGCCCACCGCTTTATAATTGGGATTGGGCAGGCTATCCCCTAACTGTATGAGGGTGGTGAAGTCCTGGATCCCTTGTGCGTAAAAGTTACTCCATATGGTTTGGATGCCGGCGGCGGCAGGTATGTAACGGTCAGGATCTGTATACTGGATCTTGGACCAATACTGCACGTAGAGCAGAGAGGCTTCCATGGCGGCATCATTGCCCCAGTAGGTATCTACATTGGCTTTGATGCCATTGCTCAGCAGGTAGTCCGGCTGTACGATGTTGGATTCATTCGGGTTCTGGTTGATGCGCTCCAGCTGTTTCTGGCAACTACCCAGCAGCACGATCAATGCCAATGCTAACCCTGAGGTATATATTAGATGTAGTTTTTTCATGTTTTATCAGTTTCGCGTTCACAATTAGAAGGAGGCCCTCAGGTTAATACCAAAGCTACGGGCAGTAGGGATCTGCAATGTTTCCAGACCCTGGCCGTTGCCGGTGTTGAAAGCTGTTTCCGGATCAATGTTGGGCACTTTCTTATCAATATACCAGAGGTTGCGGCCAGTGAGCGTTATGGTCAGGTCCTGCATTTTCAGATGGCTGATAAGGGCGTTAGGGAAGGTATAACCGACCCTAACCTCCCGCAGTTTGATAAAGGAAGCGTCGTATACGCTGCTTTCATTGAGAGAGCTATTGTATACTGCCTTGTAGTAAGACTGCGCGGGCAGTATGGTAGTATTCTTTTTGCCGTCTTTTGTAACGCCATCAAAAATGATCCCGTCATCGTATACGATGGCGCCACCAGGTGCAGCTGCATCATAGCTGGCCAGCTGTACGGGTATGGCCTTCTTGTCATTGCCAGGGTAATAGTAAGGTAGGCCGCCATGATCCCTGTCGCGGCCGGGCAGGCTTTGTTTCAGCACACCGGTGTAGATACCGGTGTAGTTAGTACCGGACCAGATGGAACCACCTTGTTTGGTATCGATCAGGAAGCTAACGCTTACGCCTTTGAAAGAGAAGGCGTTGTTTATGCTGCCTATCCATTTGGGGGTATAATAGCCCAGGATCTTTTTATTGGGATCGATGGAAGGAGCGCCGGACGCGTCTACCAGGATCTGCCCCTGTTCATTACGCAGGTATGCTTTGCCAAACAGGGCGCCATAACGCTGGCCCTTGCTGGCCAGTACCTGTATGTTGCCGCTGCTGCCCAGTACATAATCATTCAGGAAACCTTCTTTATCCAGTTCAACTACTTTGCTGATATTTTTAGAGTAGTTCACATTCACATCCCAGCGGAAACCGGAGGCAGTGCTTACAGGCGTGAGGCCTAAGGTTACTTCCACACCGTGGTTGTTGATCTCGCCGGCATTGAGCAGCTTTTTCAGGTAGCCGGTGGTAGGGCTTACATCTGCCAGCAGGATCTGGTTACGGCTGCTGGAGTTGTAATAGGTTACATCCAGGCGAACGATATCTTTGAACAGGGCTATCTCCGCGCCCAGTTCCGTAGCGGTGGTGATCTCCGGTTTCAGGTCTTCTTTCAGGAATTTATCAGACACCGTTAATAACGGGTTGTTATCAAAGGGCTGATTGAAGGGATAAGTATTGATCAGCTGATAAGGATCGGTATCCTTACCTACCTGCGCCCAACCGCCGCGGATCTTTAACATGGAGATCACGTTGCTCTGCAGGTGCAGCGCTTCGCTCAACACCAGGCTGGCGTTCACGGACGGATAGAAATAGGAGTTATTACCCCTGGGCAGTGTGGATGACCAGTCATTACGCGCTGTCAGGTTCAGGAACGCATACTCCTTATAACCCAGTTGTGCAGAGGAGAAAAGGCTGTATACCCGCAGTTTGGAGAAATAGTTGGTGGAGATCACCGGGTCGCGGGAGTTATTGAGCGTATACAGGTCTTTTACGGCCAATCTGGGCGCCTGCTGGTAGTTGTTCTCGATCTGGTTAGTGCGTATGTTACCACCAGCGAGTACATCCAGGTTCAGGTCTTTAGTAAGCCTGCGGGTGGCATTCAATGTAAATTCACCATTGGTCTCATTTACATTATAAGCGTCTTCTGTGTAGGAACCATAAGGGGTGCCATTGGTGCCATAAGCCACTTTGTATTTACGACGATCGTTGTAAGTATCTGTACCAATACGCAGGTTAGCTGTTAACCAATTTAATACCTGGTATGAGAGGCGGGCGTTACCAAAGAAGCGGTTACGCTGCTGGGCCACGGTATTTTCGTACTGCAGCCAGTAAGGATTGCTGTAGTAGCTATGGTTCCAGTTATAGTCATTACCCTTGGCGTCTTTATAGTTGCGCAGCAGGCGGGTATCTACCTGGCGGCCAAACCATATAAACTGGAGCGGCACGCTGTTGGCCCTTTTACCATCTACGCCCGGCAGGTTATCTGCTCCGCCGCGGATATAGCTGCCGTAAGTGCTTAAGGTAAGCTGAGGCGCAATGCGGTAAGTGCTGTTTACGGTAAAAGTGTTGCGGGTGATGCCGGTATTGGGTAGCAGGCCGGTTTGTTTGGTGTTGTTATAGGAAAAGCGGTAGTCCAGCTTTTCGTTGCTGCCGGACAGCGCCAGGCCGTTATTCAATGAATAGCCGGTCTCGTAAAAATCGCGCACATTATTAGGATGGGATTCCCAGGGGGCAGGCTCGCCGTTGGAAAAGAACTGGGGTATTTCCAGCCCCTGGTCCAGCTTAGGACCCCAGCTTTCGTCCACGCCATCATTAATACCGCCACCTTTACCATCTACATACTCAAACTCTCCGCCGGAGCCCTGGCCGTAGGAATTCTGGTATTCCGGCAGTACCAGCAATTTAGACATAGTAGCGCTGGAGTTAACGGTGATACCCAGGCCTTTGGTACCGCGGCCGGTCTTTGTTTTAAGCACCAGTACGCCATTGGCTGCGCGGGAACCGTACAGCGCCGCGGCGTTGGGCCCTTTTAACACGCTCAGGGACTCAATATCATCTGGGTTCAGATCAGAAATAGCATTGGGGAAGTCGCGGGCAGTGGCAATGCCTACGCCCAGCTGGCTGTTATCCACCGGGATACCGTCCAGCACAAATAAGGGCTGGTTGTTGCCGGCAATAGAGGTCTCGCCCCTTATAACAATACGGGAGGAGCCCAGATCACCCTGGCTACTGGTGATATTCACGCCGGCTATTTTACCGGACAGGGCATTTACCAGGTTGGTTTCCCTGGCCTCTGTAATGTCCCTTGATTTGAGTTCCTGTACGGAATAACCCAGGGATCTTTTCTCGCGGGAGATACCCAGGGCCGTTACCACTACTTCCTGCAGTTTACTTTCTGCGCTTTCGAGCGCTACGTTAATAACTTTTGAATTGTTCACTGGTACATCTACGCCGGTATAGCCGATGTAGGAAAAATGCAGGGTGTCTGTGGCGCCGGCAGCGATGGAGAATTTTCCATCTGCATCCGTAGAGGCGCCTTTGCTGGTGCCCTTTACTGTGACAATAGCGCCTGGCACGCGCTGGGCGTCTGCCTTAAAGGTGACCACGCCCGAGATTTTTGTATCCTGGGCATAGCCTGCCTGTAGCCAAAGCAGCAGCGCCAGCAGAGATACCATTGTTCGTAAAAATTTCATGATAGAACTGGTTTTAGTTTTTGGACAAAAGAAGGACAGCTTGCGGCATAGTACGCAAGTGAGGGCGGCTGCGCCCTTTATAATAAATGCTCAATTAAATAATAAGAATGCTGTTAACATGCGCCCCAACAGGGCATACAATGAGTGAAAGATGTTCCGGTAGACTGTTTGCTACAGTGATGTACAGCCGATATTACCCAGGTGATATGATCTGTATCAGTTATCATTCTTTTACAGCATGGATTTATGTTACAGGGGCAAAAGTATAACATAATCTATAAATCTACAAACTTTATGGACTAACTGGATATAATTATCCACAAAAAAGGCCGGCGGCCCATTACTGACTCTGCTCCATCACGCTAAACAGGATCTTTTTCTCTCCATCACTAAGCAGGGTACCTGTGGTAGAATCCGCCGGTACAAAATGCCTTTTAAAGGCAGCTATAGCGGCGCTGCTGTCTGCTTTTACATTATAGCCCACAATACGTAATGCCTGCAGGGCATTAAAGGGCTCTGGCACCATCACGGTAGTAGTATCAGCATACCAGAGGCCAAAACCTTTTTCTGCCAGCTGTTGCCAGGGGAAGTACGCATTGGGGTCTACTTTGCGGCCGGGGGCAATATCGCCGTGCCCTATGAAATTGGCTGCGGGGATGGCATAACGGTGTTTGAGGGTATCCAGCAGCACCAGCAGGCTGCGGATCTGGGGCGGGGAAAACGGCTCATAGCCATTGTTGTCCAGCTCAATGCCAATAGATGAGGAGTTAACATCGGTAAGGTTGCCCCATTTGGCTATGCCGCCATGCCAGGCGCGCAGGTAATCATTAAGCATCTGGTGCACTACGCCGTCTTTACAGATCACGTAGTGCGCGCTTACCTGTGTACGGGGCATGGTAAAGGTTTGCAGGGTTTGATCGCAACTGTTCTGCGCCGTATGGTGGATAATGACATAATTAGGCTTACGCATGCTAAAATTAGTAGTGCCGGCCCACCAGGTAACTGCCGGCACAGAGTCCATATATACCGGGGCAGGTTGCTGGCGCAGGGTTTTGGCAAACGCCTTTGTCTGCTGTTTATATAGCTTATTGGTAGTAGCGTAGGGGGATTGCGCGCAGCTATACAGCAATACGCTCCATACTATATAGTGTATCCGGTTGAAAGCACGGTTTATCATTGGTTGCATTTATGAGTGATAGTTGTTATTTGAGTGGTTTTCCGGGCTGATAACTATATCAAAACCAACAGTTATGCCAAAAAGTTCGGTTATTGGTAATGTTTGCCCAGGGTATCCCTCTGGTGCTTCCAAAGTTCCTGAAAAACAGGGCTGTTATCCCGCAGGTGCTCAAAAGTCCCTTCGTCTATGATATGCCCCTGCTGCATAATATATACGTAATCAAACTGTCCCAGCAGGTGCAGGCGGTGCATGGAGGAAATGATGGCTTTATCTGCAAATGCCTTGAATAATTTATCATAGATCATGGCCTCTGTCTTTGGGTCTACGCTGCTGGTGGGCTCGTCCAGCAGTACTACCTCGCTTTCCCGGGCGGCCAGTATGCCGCGGGACAGGGCCAGGCGCTGTTTTTGTCCGCCGGAGAGGTTAACGCCTTTTTCCCGGATATCAGATTCCAGGCCTTGCGGCAAATGTTTGATCACATCTGTAAAATGGGCGCTTTCGCAAACCTCCAGGATATCTGCCTCCGTAAAGGGCAGGCCCAGGGTCACATTGTAGGCGATGGTGTTCTCAAATATTTCCGGCTCCTGCGGGAACAGGGTAACGGTCTCGTTCAGGGTGGCCAGCTCATAGGGCAAACCATCCACCGTGAGCGCCATACCCGGCTGGGGGTTGTATAGTCCCCTTAATAGGGATAGCAGGGTACTTTTACCACTGCCGCTCTCCCCTATCAGGGCAATACGTTTGCCACGCGGAATGGTGATATTGAGCCTGTGCAGGCTTTGCGGGGCATGTGCCGCGTCGTACAACTCGCGGTGGGAGAAGCTGAGATCCTTTATATGGATGGCCTGCCATTGGGCCGGCAGGTCTGTGGGCGCATCGGGACGATGTTGTTTTTTGAAGGCTTCGTCTATATTGGCGGCGGTTTGCACGTAGGTGTTATACTGGGTAATGTCTGTATACTGCCAGGCAAAATCGTAGAAGACGGTGGTAAACTGGTTTACATATCCCAACAGCGTTACCAGGCCTGCCACATAAAACACCTGGCCCGGCTTCCAGTACTGTGAAACATATCCTACTGCCACCACGCAATAGATCACCGCTACCATTATATCCGCTACAAACCATTTCCATTCGTTGATGCGCACATTCTTTTTAAAGGGAGGCAGGATCTGCTGTACTTTAGCCAGCAGGCCGATTTCCATGCTTTTCTCCAGCCGCAGGGTGATCACCGTCATGATATTGGAAAGACTGTCAAACAATGTAGAAGATACTACGTGCTCCTTTTCGTTCACATCTTCCAGCGTTTTGATGAAGGGTTTATCAAACTTAAAGATCAGCCAGATGTTCAGCGCGCCCAGCACCACGCCGATAGTGCCGAACAAGGGAGAGAAATATACCATGGCCACCACTGAAAATATAAGCTTGGCCAGGGCCCGCAGGTACATAAACCCATGATCAAAAAAGTTCTTCAGGGCTTCGTATGCTTTGCGGATACGGTTGATGGTAGCCCCGCTATGGTGATCCTGGTGCCATTTTACCGGCAGGTGCAATACCTGGTGATAACGTTCCTGCAGGAAATTGCGGCTAAGGTTAAAAGCCAACTCCCGTTCCATTACGCGGGCGGGACCATGAAAGCACCATTCCAGCACTTTTAACCCAAAATAGCTGGCCGCGTACAGGAATGCATAATGCAGTACCTGCTGCGTATCCCGCTGAATCTTGTTAATGAACCAGCCCAACAGCACCGGGTACAAAGCGTAAATAACGCTGGAGCAAATGAACATGGCGTATACCAGCACATATTTTTTACGTTCCTGCCGCGCATAACGCCAGGCGGTACGCAACAGGGATATATATGGGTTTGCCATAACGGTGTTAGATTAGATAAGCTACAAAGATACAAGAAGCGGGGAAAGAAGGTAGCGGAGGGGAGGGATAAAGTATGAGGCAAGCAATGCTTACCTCATACTTTGTTATAAAGCTTATTTTGACTTTTCATCGCGGGAGAAAGAGTACGGCGCAGCGGCGGGAGCTGTGCCACGGCTCTTATTGGGGGTAGCGCTCATGGTAAAGTTGAGCGTGCCGCCCTGTTGGAGCAGGCTATGATCCAGCCAGTTCTTTGTATAGGCCTGGCCATTCACTTTCAGGTCCTGTACGTAGCGGTTGTCCGCATTATTTTCCGGCGCGGAGATCACCAGCTTTTTACCGCTTTCCATAGTAACGGTGGCCTTCTTAAAGAGGGGCGCGCCTATTACGTATTGCTGGGTGCCGGGACAAACCGGGTAAAAGCCCAGCGCGGTGAATACATACCAGGCGGAGGTTTGACCGTTATCTTCATCGCCGCAGTAGCCATCCGGCGTGGGCAGGTAAAGGCGGTTCATTACTTCGCGCAACCAGTACTGGCTCTTCCAGGGCTGACCAGCGTAGTTATACAGGTAGATCATGTGCTGGATGGGCTGGTTACCATGTGCATACTGGCCCATGTTCATGATCTGCATTTCGCGGATCTCGTGGATCACGGCGTTATAATAGCTTTCGTCGAACACAGGGCGCATCTTGAATACGGAATCCAGCATGGAGGCGTATACATCGCGGCCGCCCATCAGGTCCATATGACCCTGAACATCATGGAATACGGACCAGCTGTAATGCCAGGCGTTACCTTCTGTATAAGCATCACCCCATTTGAAAGGATTGAAAGGCGTTATGAATTTGCCGTCCTTCGTCTTGCCGCGCATCAGCTTTGTTTCCGGGTCAAATACATTGCGGTAGTTCTGACAGCGTTTGGCAAAACGGGCAATTTCGTCTGCCGGGCGTTTCAGCGCTTTAGCCAGCTGGTAGATGGTGAAATCGTCATATCCATACTCCAGGGTACGGGCTATATTCTCATTCACTTTTACATCATAAGGTACATATCCCAGCTCGTTATAATATTTAACACCCAGGCGGCCTACGGAAGACAGCGGGCCTTCGTTCTCGGTATTTTTCAGGATGGCTTCGTAAGCAGTATTGATATCAAAGCCTTTGATGCCTTTCAGGTAGGCGTCTGCAATGATGGAGGCAGAGTTGGAGCCGATCATACAGTCACGGTGACCGGGGCTGGCCCATTCCGGCAACCAGCCGCTCTCTTTATAAGCGTTCACCAGTCCTTCCATGATGTGCCCGTCCATAGTGGGGTACAGCAGGGTAAAGAAGGGGAACTCAGAGCGGAAGGTATCCCAGAAACCGTTGTCCGTGAACATATAACCCGGCAGCACCTGGCCATTATAGGGGCTGTAGTGCACTACCTGGCCCTTGCTGTCCATTTCATAGAACTTGCGGGGGAAGAGCATGGCCCTGTAGAGGCAGGAGTAGAAAGTGCGGGTCTGGTCAACCGTACCGCCTTCTACCGCAATGCGGCCCAGCTCCTTATTCCAGGCAGCTTTGGCTTTCTGCTCTATAGCAGCAAAATCGCTGTTGCCTATCTCCTGCTGGAGGTTCAGCTCTGCCTGTTCCGGGCTGATAAAGGAGGATGCTACTTTTACATTCACCTTTTCCCCTTGTTTAGTAGCAAAGCCTACTACGGCGCCTACATGGTTATCTTTTGCCTCCAGCTGGCCGTTTGACAGCGTTTTGTTGGCAAAAGTACCCTGATAGGTGAAGGGTTTATCAAAATAAAGCACAAAATAGTTCTTGAAATTGGCCGGTACGCCGCCGCTGTTTTTGGTGGTGTAGCCAATGATCTTACCCTCGCCGGGGATCACCTTGATGTAGGAGCCTTTATCCAAGGCGTCTATCACCACAAAAGCGCTATCTGTAGCCGGGAAGGTAAAACGCAGGCGGGCCGCCCTTTCTGTAGGCGTAATTTCCGTGGTTACGTCATGGTCTGCCAGGTATACACTGTAATAGTAAGGTTTGGATATTTCCGCTTTATGGGAGAACCAGCTGGCCCTTTCATCTTCGTTAAAGCGGATCTTACCCGTAATAGGCATGATGGCAAACTGGCCATAGTCATTGATCCAGGGGCTGGGCTGGTGCGTTTGTTTAAAACCGCGCAGCTTTTCTGCATCATAGGTGTAAGCCCAGCCATCCCCCATTTTGCCGGTCTGGGGCATCCAGAAGTTCATTCCCCACGGGCAGGCAATAGCCGGGTAGGTATTACCATTGGATAAGCGGTGGCTGGAGGCGGTGCCCATCAGCGGGTTTACCCAGTCCGCCGGATCTGTGATCCTGTCCACTGTTTGTGCCTGTGCCCAGCAGGAAGCCAGCATCAGCGCAGATACGATCAATTTCCTCATAGTACGATAAACGTGTTTATTAGCGATAAAGGTTGTAAAAATAATCGTTCAGGGGAATGTTGGGCGTAATTTTTATAAATACGGGCCAGGCCCTGCTTTGAATTATTTACGTTATATTTGTTATAAGCATTATATAACCCCAATAATCACTTTTATCATGAACACGAATACCCCAAAGACCCTCGCCTTTGTTATCATTGGTATACTGGTCGTTAATCTTGGAATGAACCTATTTGGCTCCAACAAAGGGCTGAAAGAAGCGGTGCGTAACCTGGAAACGGCGCGTAAACGACTGGATACCGCACTGGTGCAGCTACAGACCACCGGCAGCATGCTGGACTCCATACAGGCCAACCTGGAACAGCAACGCACCCTGATCAATGACATCCGTTTCAGGACAGAGCTGATGGACCTGGAAAAAAGAGTTAGGGACGAACGCAGTAAAGTCAAAATAGACAGCATCAAGGACCGGATAAAGGTATTAAGCACCTATCAGCCCACAGATGATATCATTACTGAAGAACTGAAATAAATACACCCCATGAGAACGAATATCAAATGCTGCCTGCTGTTGCTGGCGGGCTTGTTGCCCATGCTGCCTGTATGCGGGCAGGGCAAGCTGAAATTCTTCAATACCTGTGCCGGCAGCAGCAATTACCGGCTTACCCGCGGAGATACCGTTATTATACAATGTGACAGCAGCCTGCTGATGAACAGCCGTAATTTCCGGATCTATGAAGCCGCCTACAAGCAGAGTAAAAAGGGCAACAGCGGGGAGCTGCTGCGCTCTTACGAGGCGTTGGTACAGCAGCAGGATACCATGATCAATAACGGCACGCGGGATTATGCCGCCCTGCGGCTCAGGTTCGATTCCCTGGCCAATAGCTCCATTGCCGCCCTGGACCGCACCAGCAAGGATATTGGCGTGGTAAAGGACAGCATCAACAATGTATCCATGCAGCTGAACCAAACGCAGGTGATCATTGGCGACGCTATTAAAACGGTGAATGATGAGCGCAGGAAAAGTTTCCTTAACAAATTGTACTGGGGTATAGGCGGCCTGGGCATAGGCGTGGCAGTGGCCGGCATCATTGGGCTGGCAAACTGAGACTACCCATCCGCCTATATCAAATTTTGTTTAATTAACCCGGGCAACGCTTTGCCACGGGACCCCGTATTAAAAGAAATTCGTATTATTATAAACGGATAGCGGAGGGCTTTACCGACTATTTTGAGCTTTTCGTCGACCCATTTGCACAAATACACTTTTTTAGCGTTTATATATAAAACTGATCACTACCATTGTGCCAGTGGTATGTGGAAAGCCAACGTCTCAATTTTAAAGCAAAAATGCAAGAGCAATGAGAAAACGTTTTACTCCGGCCGGTATACCTATGCTATTAGTGGGGCTGGTTCTCAGCAGTGTATTCTTTTCCTGCAAGAAAGACAACCCAGGGCCAGGCGATAATGGCGGCAACGGCACAGCCCGTTCTGATGAGGATTCTCTTAAGTACCTGATGTACAATATCATGCAGGTGACTTATGCCGACGGCGGCCGCAACAGCAAACAGGGCCTGCCTACCTATTACTGGTATACACAGGTGCCAACGCTGGACCCCTTCAGCAGTAATTACCCCAAGGCGGAGGACCTGCTGACCACCATGATCAGCTATCCTAAACAGGATGGGAAGAACCTGGACCGCTACAGTTTCCTGGACCGTACGGGCGATCTGGCCAACAAGCTGCAGAATGGTATTATAGAAAAAGTGGCTGGGGATGGAACGGGTGATCTGGGAATGGAAGTGACCTATGCCCTGGACAACGCTAACAGAACCCACCTGGTGGTATTGTATGCGGATAAGAACAGTCCCGCCGGACAAGCCGGCGTACAAAGAGGCTGGGAGATCACCGCCATTAACGGTAATACGAATATATCTTATGACGGCGCAAACGGGCCTAATACCCAACGGGTAAATGCTGCGCTGACTGCCTCTTCCGCTTCTTTTACCTTCAGCACCCCAGGCGGCGCTACGTCTAAAGATCTGAGTGCCGGGTCCTACAATGTAAACCCGGTGTTGTTTGATACGGTGTATAATGTGGGCGGCAAACAGGTCGGCTACTTTGTGCTCTACACTTTTTCCAGTGTTACCAATACCAGCGGCGCGGCCACGCCTACCAAAACAGTATTGGACCAGGTGTTCAATAATTTCCGCTCCCGGGGTATTACGGAGCTGATCGCAGATTTCCGGTATAATACCGGCGGCGCGGTAACAACGGCACAATACCTGGATAATATCATTGCCCCGGCCACAGCAAGGGGTAAGGTCATGTATAACTACATCTACAACGATAAAATAAGCCAGAACCTGGCCGCTACCGGCCTGCCTGCTTCCATTAAGTTTGACAATACGCCAGGCGGTCTGGGGCTGAATCATGTATTTTTTGTTACCGGCGGCGAAACAGCTTCCGCCAGCGAGCTAACTTTAAATAACCTGAAGCCTTACATGAACGTAAAACTGGTAGGCGATACCACTTACGGCAAACCGGTGGGCTTCTTTAACTACACGATCTCTGATTATCCCAATGGTAAGGAGAATTACCTGGGCGACCTGTACGCTATAAACTTTGAAACCAAGAACGCGAACCAGCAGGGAGGTTATTACAATGGTATAGCGCCTGACGCCACTGCGCGGGATGTTGTAAGCTATCCCTGGGGCGACCAGCGGGATGAGCACCTTAGCAAGATATTCGCCTATATTAACGGCGGTAGCTTCCGCGAGGCGGGTACAGAGTTGCGGACAAGCACTAATCCCAGCCTGCGTGTGAATATACCGGGTTCTATCCCCAGCCGTCAGTTCAATGGAATGATAGACTTTAGATGATGCCAGTGTGCAGTATATTTACTGCATGAAGCGTATTATCCTAATGATATTAATTTGCTGCGCATGTGTAACGATCACACATGCGCAGTCTGTTTTTAAGGTGGTTCCACTAGGCGTAAAGGGTGGTATCGATGAAAGTGATCTTTCTGCCTACCTGGCCGCTCCAGCGGGATCTGATGATTACATCTGCCTGGATGCAGGTACCCTGCATGCGGGTATACAAAAGGCAATTGACCGCGGCACTTTTCATCAGCCAGCAGGTGCATTCTTAAAACAGCATGTAAAGGCTTATTTTATCTCCCATCCTCATCTGGATCATGTGGCAGGGCTGATCATCAACTCACCGGAGGATACCGCTAAAAACATTTACGGGCTGCCTTTTTGCCTGGATGTTATCCTTGATAAATACTTCAGCTGGCAAAGCTGGGCCAATTTTGGGGACGAGGGCGAAACACCTCAGCTAAAGAAATACCATTATGCTCCTATGACCGCCGGAGCGGTTACGCCGATAGACCATACGCAAATGCAGGTGACCGCTTATCCGCTAAGCCACTCCTCCCCTTACCAAAGCACGGCTTTCCTGGTGAATTATAAGGATAATTATCTCCTGTACCTGGGTGATACCGGCGCGGATGCCGTAGAAAAGTCTGACAAACTGCAACAGCTTTGGCAAACGGTAGCCCCCTTGGTAAAGGCCAAACGGCTAAAAGCCATCTTTATAGAAGTTTCCTTTCCGGAGGAACAGCCCCGCCAACAGCTGTTTGGGCACCTGACACCCAGCCTGCTGATGCAGGAGATGCAGGTATTATCTGGGCTGAGCGGGGCAGATGCTATGGACGGCCTGCCCGTGGTGATCACACATATTAAACCCTCCGGGAATAATGAGGCGCTCATCCGGCAGCAGGTTACCCGGTTGAATAATTTGCATTTGCGGGTGATCTTCCCGGAGCAGGGGAAGCCATTACAGTTTTAACCGGCAAGGCTGCCACTACCTGTGTTGCTCATAACAGTTAGCCGGTACCGCTGCCCGCAGCGTATTTATCTCCTGGGAGGTAAGCATGGGCGCCGCGGAAGCTTTTTCCGCATCTTCCAGCTGGGCAGGCGTACGGATGCCTATTACGGCGGCGCTGATGGCGGGGTGCTGTAATACAAACCGCACCGCAGTCTGGGAAGCGCCACGCTGTGGGTTGGAGACTGCCGCTACGGCATTGGCCGCGCGTTTTACTTCATCCGCCGTATAGTTCAGGAAAGGAGCGGCAGGTTTATCTACCAGCAAGCCTTTGGCTACGCAGCCACGGGCCAGTACCCCGATATTATGTTGTAATAGCAGCTCCAGGCAGCTTTCTTCCGGCCGCCTGTCCAACAGGCAATACTGCATCATTACGCTCACTATATTGGACCGTTTTACATATTCCCGGATCACATTAGGACGTATAGAGGATATGCCATAATACCGGATCTTTCCCTGCTGCTGCAGTAATTCGAAGGCTTCAATGGTCTCATCGATGGGGTCTTCGAGGGTGCCGCCATGCAGCTGGTACAGGTCTATATAGTCCGTTTGCAGGCGTTGCAGGCTATCTTCCACCGTTTTGAGGATATAGTCCTTCCGGGGGTTCCAATCCCAGCCGCTGCCATCCGGCCGCCATTGGTTACCCACTTTGGAGGCAATGATCACCTCCTGGCGTTTGCCCTGTAAGGCTTTGCCCAGCGTGCGCTCATTCTCTCCCCGGTCATAGAGGTCTGCGGTATCAAAATAGTTAATACCGGCGCCTATAGCCTGATGGATGAGGGCAGCGTTCTCTTCGTCTGATCCCTGTAATGACATTCCTCCAAAAGCAATTTCGCTGATGCGCAACGCGGAGTGTCCTAACAAATGGTAGTTCATGGCGCAAATCTAGGAAATAACCGATGCTTGCAGGTGTAAATTCCACATCGTATATTGTTAGGATAAACGACCAAGCTGGCCGACACTAAGAAAAACAAATATTAAACGGATGAAAAAACTGATTGTCACCGGCCTGCTCATCAGCGCTGGTATTGCAGGTCTGTCATTGAACGCCCATGCGCAGCATAAACCCACGGCATTAAACCATATAGCCGTTTCCGTATATGACCTGCAAAAAAGTACGGCCTTTTACAGGGATGTATTACAGATCGATACCATGCCGGAACCTTTCCACGACGGCAAACATACCTGGCTAAAAGTGGGGCCGCATGCCCAGCTGCACCTGATCAAAGGCGCTCCGGAAATCACCCAGCATGATATTGCTTCGCACCTGTGCTTTACCGTACCTTCTGTGGATGATTTTATCACTAAACTCAATAAGCTCAAGATCCCCTATCGTAACTGGCAGGGCCAGCAACAGCAGATCACCCTGCGGGTAGATGGCGTAAAACAGCTGTACCTGCAGGATCCTGACAATTATTGGATAGAGATCAATGATGATAAATACTAGGCCTATTTGGCGCCTTCCAGTTCCGCCCGTGTGGAGCGATCATTATACGGGCGGTACTGCACCTTCTCTATTTTCAGCACTACAGGGTTAGGCCATTGGTTATTGGTATAAAAACGCTGGCCGTTCACAGCACTGATCACCAGCCCAATGGGTGTGCTCTTTACATAGATGTGCGCATCAAAACCCTTTTTGTACTCCACCAGTTCGCTGCCATAACCCAATACGGATACTTTTGTCTGATGGCTGCCCTGCAGTGTTTTCAGCACCAGGTCCTTCCGCTCTCCATATTTCCAGGCTTTGCCGGCAGGCACAAAGGCATATACCGTAGTGCTATCATCCTTAGCGCGGGTAAACCAGATATCTCCTTCGCGGATAATATGCCAGGGCCGTATACCGGCCACCGCTTCTTCATTGGCCATATTCCACAGCGCCAGTTCACGCAGCAGCGCATCCTGCTCCACCTGTATCTCGCCATTGGGTTTGGGGCCTACGTTCATTAACAGGTTGCCGCCTTTAGCGCGTGTCTCGATCAACATATTAATGATCTCTGTGCCGGATTTCTGCGGGTCGTTGGTGGGTTTATACTGCCAGTCTGTGCCCATGGTAAAACAGGCCTCCCAGGGGCCAGGTACCGGCTGGTCCGGCAGTTCCTGTTCCGGGGTACGCATTTGTCCCCTGGTAACAACAATATCCGGCTGCAGCTGCCAGGCGTATTCCTTTAAGCCTTCTGCCGGGCCATCAAAGAAAATGAGGTCTATTTTGCCGTATTGTGTAAGCAATTCCTTTATCTGCGCTTTATCATAGGCCATCAGCTCCGGGTTATTGGCCGGGAAATGCTGCGGTACCTGCATTCTGCCCAGGGGGATCTTATGCTGGTAGAAATAGTAAAAATCTTCCGGGGAGAAGTACAGCCCAATGGCGATGCCCTGCTTACGGAAGGCGGTTATGATCTCGCGTAGCGCATCCCGTTTAAAAGGCGTGTGCATTACGTTGAAGTCTGTGGTCTTTGTATCCCACATACAAAAGCCTGCATGGTGTTTGGTGGTGAAGACCACGTATTTCATACCGGCCAGCCTGGCGAGCACGGCCCATTCTTCCGGATCAAATTGCTTAGGATTGAAGGTCTGCGGCAGCTGTGTAGTGAATTTTTTAAGATAGTCTTCAGAGGCGCCGGCCATAGAGTGGCTGATCACCGCGCCAATCTGCACATCCACGCTCCAGTGAATGAACATACCCAGCCCCATGTCCATGAACCACTGCTCCCTTTGGGGCTTGTTCTGCGAAAAACCGGTGATGCTGGCCAGCAGCAAACCTACAAACAGGCAATACCTACGCATAGTTGTTAAACTTGTTGTGTGTACAAAATACAATCAAAATCAATTGGCTGTAATGCCTGCCTGTGTGCGCCCGTTTCTTGCGCTTATTTGTGGTCACGAATTAAAAGTTCGCTCATTATGATAAAATTTTTATTTTCGTGTATATGGAACAGGTACAAAACGGACATTCAGTGTACGTTATTAAAACCGGGAAGAACCTCTATAAGATCGGCAAAACGCAGGATCTCCAGGCGAGGTTATCTTCTTACCGTACCCATATGCCCTTCCTGTTCCGCCTGGTAAGACAGTATATCACCCCTGATATGGGCGAACTGGAAGAAAGCCTGCACATGGCCTTTCAGCACAAGCGTGTAAAAGGCGAATGGTTTGAGCTGGCAGCAGACGACCTGGTGATCTGTGATAATATTGCCCGCAGCTTTGAGCGCCTGCGCCGCAAAACCTCCCGCAAACAAATAGCCGCCATCCGGTACAGCAGCGATCCCTTGCTGCAGGTGATGGAAGCCAACGAAAAATACCTGCAGGATTATTCCCACGTAGCCAGGGACCTGGAACTAGGCCTGAGCATAGATGAAGTATTTGCCCTGCATGACGGCGACGTTAGCATGGCGGTGATCACTACTGTAGACAGGCTGCTGCAATACCGCACCCCTAATTCCGCATTGCTGGGGCAGTGGTGGTATATTGTAAATGACCTGGGCACCGGTATGAGCGAAACTAAGGTGTTGCAGAAATACAAAGGACAAACCAGCCGCACTACGGTACGCATGATCAAACGGATCCTGGAAAACCAGTTGTATTGAAGCCCTTTCCGCCATCCTGATACTTATTCAAATAGATCTCAGCGTACCAGGTTACATTCATCGCCCCTATCCTCATCTGTATTCCCGTAGTTATTCAAACAAATCCCGGAACACCGTCCAATCGTTGTGTGGATATGTTTTTCTCATGTGGATAAAAAGCTGGATAGCAGTTTCACCACAATGTCATAGCAGTTTCACTGCAATATCACCACCATATCCACTTATCTAAATTTTTTTTTGCATCCATCCGTATTAAAAACTTTCATCATTTTTTGTACTTTATACGAATGAAACGTATTCTTCTGATCACGCTGTTGATTGGCAGCACATTCCTCACCTTTGCCCAATCCAAACAGGCTAAGACCGCGGCATACTTCCCTCCGCGGGGCGCCTGGGAGCACCGCTCCGCCGCCATGCTGGGATTGGATTCCGTTAAGTTGCAGGCCGCCATTCAATTTGCCAGGGAGAACGAATCCAGGTACCCCCGCAACCAGGAGCTTACCCAGGCCATGCAGTTTGGCAAAGAACCTTACAGCGCCGGCATTGGCCCTTTCTCTGACCGGGGAGAACCAACCGGCGTGATCGTATACAAAGGATATATAGTAGCAGAGTGGGGAGAGCCGTTACGGGTAGATATTACAAACAGCGTTACAAAAAGTTTTCTTTCCAGCGTAGTGGGTATAGCGGTAGATCGTGGTCTTATACACAGCGTATACGATACCGTGGCGCCTTATATACCGCCCATCGAGGTATTTAACCCGCTGGCAGCAGCGGGCGGCGCACCAGCGCCGGGGCAGACTTCCCTGTTATATCCTTTTGCCAGTGAGCATAACCGCACCCTTACCTGGGATGTGATGCTGCGGCAAACCAGTGATTGGGAAGGTACGCTCTGGGGTAAACCAGATTGGGCAGACCGGCCTGTGGGCAATGACCCTGAGCAGTGGCAACACCGCAAACGGAATGCGCCCGGCACGGTATATAAATATAATGATGTACGGGTAAACGCGCTGGCCCTGGCAGCCACTTGTGTATGGCGGCAGCCCTTACCACAGGTACTGAAAAATACCATTATGGATCCCATTGGGGCTTCCAATACCTGGCGCTGGTATGGTTACCGTAATGCGTGGATCGTGCTGGATGGCTCGCCGGTGCAGTCTGTAAGCGGCGGCGGCCACTGGGGCGGCGGTATGTTCATCAGCGCATATGATATGGCGCGATTTGGATTGCTGACTTTACACCGGGGCAATTGGGCAGGCCAGCAATTGCTGTCAGAACAGTGGGTAAAACAGGCGTTAACGCCCACGCAGGCACAGCCTACCTACGGTTATATGAACTGGTTCCTGAATACGGACCGTAAGCTGGCGCCCAGCGCGCCTGCAACAGCGTTCATCCATATAGGCAACGGCACCAACATGATCTATGTAGATCCGGAACATGAGCTGGTGGCGGTGGTGAGATGGCTTGACAATAAAGCGATGGATGGCGTGATCAATAAAATACTGTCCGCAGTAAAATAGTTTGCAATGCCATAATAATATTACTAAATTGTTATAACATGCGGATGTAGCGAAGGATGCAGCCGACGCGCCGTAATTTTACGAAACCTACAACTGTTACTATGAAAAGGCAAACTTTCATTGTTACCACCTCGTGCCTGGTGGCAATGGTATCTTTGTTTGGCTGTAAAAGTGAGCTTCAAATAACCAGGGGGGCCACTACCGAAACACCTGCGCCAACAACACTTGCGGCAGCCAGCTCCGTATCTCTTGATAACTGGATGGCTGCCATTCCCAACAACTACCGGCTTACTCAGCTTTCATTGCCGGGTACCCACAATGCCTGTGCGCGTTACGAGCCGTTACGCGGCACGGCTAAATGCCAGCGGCTAACGGTGGATGAACAGCTGAATGCCGGTATCCGTTTCCTGGACATTCGTTGCCGGCACATTGACAACACCTTCTCCATCTATCACGGCGCTATTTACCAGAAGCAGGACCTGGACGCGGTACTGGCCGCCTGCTCTACCTTCCTGGACAAACATCCCAGCGAGTGTATTATCGTGAGCATCAAGGAGGAATACCATCCGGCCAACAACACGCGCAGTTTTGAAGCCACTTTTGGCGATTATGCGCAACGTTATGCCGGCAAATGGTACCTGGGCACTACGGTGCCGCCGCTAGAACAGGTAAGAGGCAAGATCGTACTGCTACGCCGTTTTGAAGCGCGCCGCCCTATTGGTATTGACGCTTCCGGCTGGAGCCGTAACAGTACCTTTACCATTAACAATGGCGACACGCCACTACGTGTGCAGGACGAATTTGTGGTGCCCAGCAACCGGGCCAAGTGGCATACCAGCACTGCATTACTTACAGAGGCCCGTTCGCAGGCCGACGAGGCGTCACTATATATCAACTTCACCAGCGGTTACCGCCCCCGGCCCGCCCTGTTCCATATTCCTAACATTAAAAAGGTGGCTTACGCCATGGGGAACCGCATTACCCGTTTCTTCAGCGATAACCCGCAGGGCCGGTTTGGCATTATTGTAATGGATTTTGTGGACGAGCAAAAGGCAGCGCTGGTGATCACCACTAATTTCCATCCCGCATCGCCCGCTCAGAAGGAGACCAAGTCCACTTTTGTGCTAAATCAGGCAAAATAATATCGGTTAAACCATATGGTAAATTCATATTTTTGACCGTGGGTGACTAATACGTTATCAGAACACGACATGTAGATTACCCTTTGGGCCGCGATGCGACCAACATAACGGTCCTGGAGGCTGTATCCAACGATGCAGCCTCTTTTTATTGGGGCAGGCATATAAAAATATAGCCCCCCGTGAGACGGGGGGCCACTTGCTTATGGGGGAAGCCCTTTGCCTGGCTTCCGGTCTTTGCCTAAGTGCAGTTCGAAAACTGTTTACCTATTATCTTGGACGCTTGTACGTTAGCTTTTCTTTAAATGTGGTCCTTAAAACGCCGTTCTGCGTCATGGTATAAGACACCTCTATCGATACCACCTTACCTTCCTGGTCAAACGTTACTTTATTTACCCCGGTAGGATCCAGTTCCGCGGAACGTTTAAGACTGCCCGCCAGCTGCCCGAAATAGTTGGTAACGCTTGTTACGGTACCATTATCATCCATGACAAACAGGGGGCTGTAAGTGCCGTAATAAGAGCCGGAGGCGCCGCTTTTGATGGGATGCCCGTAGCCGCTCGCCACGTTGTGGTCATACATGGCCACGCCGTTACGGGATTGCGTGATCAGGTCCACCTCGCCCGGGTAGAAGACAATGCTGGCAGTGGTATTATCCACCAGGGAGCCTGTCATCTCATACACGCCATCATAGATATTACGCGCGGCAAATGAATAAAGGGCTATACCAAAATTGCCGCTTACTATGCCGGATGACACGGCAGAGATCTTTAGCGGTAATGCATAACTAACATCAAAGCTAAAATCGGCCGTGCGGATGATCGTGACCTTTAGCTGTACGCGGCGTTCCCCTGCTTTGATCACGCCTGTAGCTGGGAGGCGGAAGATGCTGGCCGGCGGGGTGGTGTAGTGCCCGTCCTGGTCTGCGTTGAAAGCAGCCAGTGCGTCTTCATCTATCGCCAATGATACCGTTATATCCTGTGGCGCTACGTCTGCGCCGGCATAGTTGAGGTTTACATTAAAGGTAGTAGAATCATTGAGCCCCAGGTTGCCCAGGTCAATGGCAAAACGCGGGTGAATGGCCCCTGCGGCGGATGCGATAGTGCCGGTATTGGCAAATTCCACTACGTTATTGGACTGTGCAGGATCTACCGACAGGTGGTCCTTTATGCAGGAGGTGAATGCCAGCGCCATGATGGCGGGCATTACCCTATATATGATCTGTTTTACGAGCATATGCGTGCTATTTATACTTTATTGTAAAGCCCAGAAAATAAGGGAAGAAAATGCGCTGATCCCTTTAGGCATATTGACAGAATTATTGGATGCTTCCGTATTGGGATACAGTATCCTGGTAGGCAATCTATCCGGCCGGGGGCTAATGGATTGCGTGGATGCAAACGTAAGCGTTGCATTACTGGAGCCATTCACAATAGCGGGGTAATGCGTTCTGCGGTATTCATTCCATGCCTCGTGGCCATGGATAAAGTTGAGCGCTATGTACTTCTGCGTAATGATGGCTTCTATCTGCTGGTTAAGACCCGCAGCCTTGTCAAAATGCACCAGGTAGCTATCGGGGTTATCTGCCATATAGCTGGAGTAGTCCAGTTCCGGGTTCCAGTCATCGTCATAGGTACCATCCGGTTTCTGGTACAGGTAATTAAAGGATGCCTGTACGCCGGCGTCAAACAGGGTGTTGGCGTTTTGGCCGGTCAGGATACCCCGCACCGCGGCTTCTGCCTGCAGCAGATAACTTTCTGCGGCCAGCAGGATAGGCTCGCCCCAGGATGGCGCTTTAAAAATGCCAATGCTGTTGCCTGCGGAACCGCTGCTCCTGTCTGCCTCCGCATTAGCGCCGGACAACCAGGCCCCGCCAGTGGGCGCCGCCGGTACGCTGTTGCTTTCAAAACCCAACTGGTTCACCGTGGTGCCGGGAAAGCCGTAGTAAATGGCATAACCGCGGTAATCACTGAGTTTTTGCCCGTTGTAGAAAGAAAGTATAAAGCGGCTGGGGATCCAGGCCCGGTTGGCATTGGCGCCGGTGTAAGTGTATACCCATCCGTTCCAGGCGGGGTTCTGTTTGCCGTTATCCCTTGTATAACCGGGGTTTACAATCGCGTCTGTTTCCAGGAATCCGGCTTCATCAAACGTAGTATTGGCAAAGGTCACCTTACCGCTGCCGCGTACTATCAGGCGTAATTTGATGGTATTGGCCAGTTGTTTCCAGCGGGTCATATTGCCCTTGAACATAGGATCGGCAGCGCCCAGGTCTTTTACGTTGCTGGTGGAGCTGCCCTCCTGGCGGGCCTCTGTGGCTTTGATGATCCCGATGGCAGAATCCAGCTGTACGGCCAGGGCTGCATAGACATCGGTTGCCTTGTCATAAGCCGGCGTTAACTCCCCTACCCCATTCAGTGCCTCTTTATAAGGCACATCGTTATAGGCATCCACCAATAGCTGAAAATTCATTGCTTTCATTACCCTGGCTGCGCCGTTGAAGTAGCCATAATCCGGCAGGGTAGCCGTTTGGTTGATCACATACTGGAAATCATTTAACACGTCATAAGTAGTGCTCCACAGACCCGCCGCGGTGGCGTTACTGAAATCATACGTAACGGCGGAGCCAAAGCCGCCATAACCGCCCGCATTGGCCATATACCCTACCAGCTGGGAACCGTAGTTGTTATAACTGCTGATGTTGGAAGCGGTAAATACAAGCGCCTGGGGCAATACCACTTCCGGCGTTCCGGAAGTAGCGGTGTTTGGATTCTGATTAATATCCAGGTACTTTTTGCAGGAGCTGCTTAATGCAAGCATCCCTATGGATATATAAAGTGCTAATTTCTTCATTGTGCTGAGTTTTAAGATGCAGTTAGAATGTCAGGGACACAGTAGCGCCATAAAAGCGGGAAGGAGGCGTTTGCCCCAGGCCCGTAAGCCCAATACCGTTGCTATCATTACCTGCATCGCTATATTCAGGATCCGTATAATAATTTGATTTGGCCAGCCATATAAACAGGTTCCTGGCCTGCAGGCTGATGGTAGCCGCCTTGATGATCTTTAAACGCCGCAGCGCTGCCGCCGGCACGTCGTAAGAAACGGCAATCTCACGCAGCTTCCAGAAGTCGCCGGAGGTGATATAGTTAGAGGCCACCGTACGGTTTTCATCATTACTCCAGAAACCGGAATTACCATTGGCTTCTGTGAGGGTGATATTGGTGTTCTTAATGTAAGTACCCGGACGGTTAGGATCTTCGTATACGGAGTTGGGGAATACAAAGCGGTCGCGGTTAAAGGTGGTGGTACGGATACCGGTGCCAGCCCAATCCAGCTCAGAGCCCATGTTGTTGTACACCATATAGCCGGCGCGGTATTCAAACAGCGCAGAGAAACGGAACTGCCGGAAGCGGATGTTCAGGTCCAGGCTCAGGCGGTTCCTGGGAACGGCATTGCCCAGGATCTTAATGGTATCATCTACATAAGGAGCGCCGGTTACGCGGTCTACCACTACATGGCCTTCCGGATCGCGGCGGTAATCCTTACCCATGATCACAGGAAAGAACTGGCCTGTTACCGCATAGGAACCGGTGCCGGTTGTATAGGACGACAAGGACAAACGGGGCAGATCGGCGCTGATGTTATTTACCTTATTATCCAGGTAAGTATAATTGCCGCCTACCACCAGTTCAAAATCACCGGTTTTAATGGGGGTGAAATGCGCGGTCAGCTCCAGGCCTTTGCTGGTGGTTTGCCCGCTGTTTACGCGATAGGATGAAAAGCCGGTGGCATTGGAAACGGCGGTATTCACCGTTTGATTATCTGTTTTGGTATTGTACCAGGTAACGGAGGTAACGATACGGTCGTTCAGCAGGTTCATATCAAAACCTACTTCATAACCTTTAGTGATCTCCGGTTTAAGGCTGGCGGATACCAGCGTGTTGTTCAAGGTATAACCAGCTACACCGTTATAGGGATAACCGTTTGACTGGCTAAAGGTCTGCTGCAGATAGTAAGCGCCAAAATCGTCCCGGGTGCCCAGGTTCACCTGACCTACTTTAGACCAGCCGCCCCTGATCTTCAGGAAGGTGATGGCCCTGCTTTCCTTTAACGCGCGGAAGGCATCGCTGGCCACAAAGGACAGGTCTACTGATGGATAGAAGAATGAGCGGTTTTCCGGAGCAAGGTTAGAAACCCAGTCGTTACGGCCCGTACCGTGCAGGAACAGCATGTTCTTATAGCCGATGCGGAAATCGCCATAGAGCCCCATCTGACGGCTTTTATAGTTGGCTTCCGTGGCCGTGGGATTGGAGGTACTGTTGCTTACGTTATACAGATCAGGGATGGTTAAGCCGCTTGCGCCCACTGTTACCAGTTTTGACTCATCCTGGCGCCACTGTCCGCCGGTGATCAGCTTGAAGCTGAAATCACCATATTCTTTTTGGAACTGCGCAAAGGCATCTGTCAGCAGTTCTGTGGTATAACCGCTTTCATCTGCCACCGTGGCGGGAATATCCGATTTGGAACCGCTGGTAGTTTCTGCATAGCTGGTATAATCAAACGCGCCCACGCTGGATTTGTAGGAGCGGTTCTTTGTGGAGATACCCTGGCGGGCAATCAGGTCTACCCAGCCGGCGGGTGAGTATTTCAACTCTACGTTACCGGTGAGGTAGTCATTCCTTTCCTTGCTGCGGTAGTTATCCACAGAAAAATATGGGTTCAGGTACCAGGGGTTATAGAATCCGTTAGGATTCGCAAACTTATCCGTACGCCAGTATTTATACTTGGTAATATCCACGTTCTGCGGCATGTTCAGCAGGTTGCCATACATGGTGGATGTTTGCGTGGTAAGGTCATTACGGGTCTGGGTGTAGGAAATGCTGTACGTAGCATTTACATAATTGCCGATCTTACGTGTACCATTAGCCCTTAAGTTAGTACGGTTATATTTATCCTTTGGCGTGGTGCCCTTTATAGTGGCATACTGGCCGGATAAATAAAAAGTTGATTTGTCATCCCCATTGGTTACGGAAAAATCTGTTTGGTTCGTAAGCCCACGTTCCCAGAAATTGTTATGCTCTTTATTACCCAGGTACAAAGCGGAATCCTGGCTGCCATCTTCCAGCGGTTGTCCTAACTCCCGTATAGAGCCATCAAAGGCAGGGCCATAAGACTGGTTCTCCAGGTTGGAGAAGATGGGATTGCCGTTTGCATCAAATCCATAGGCGCTGCCGCCGGCGCCATATTTATACTGCAGTTTAGGAAAATAGGCAACAGATTCTACGGTAGTAGTATTGGATACCCTTACCTGTGAAATGCCTTGTTTACCTTTTTTAGTAGTAACGATGATAGCGCCGTTGGAGGCCTGGGAGCCATACAGGGCCGCAGCGCCTGCGCCGTTCAATACCACCAGCTCTTCCACATCTTCCGGGTTCAGGTTACCCAGGATGGTATTGGGCACTATAACGTTATCCAGCACGATCAATGCCTGGTTATTACCGGTAAGGGAACGTTGCCCGCGCAGTATAAGGCGGTAGTTAGGATTTACGCCGCCATTGGTGGCATTGATCTGTAAACCTGCCACCTTACCCTGCAGGCCGCCGGCTATGTTCACGGCCTTGCCTGTTACCAGGGCCTCCGTTTTTATAAAGGTATTGGCGGTGCCTACTTCCCGGCGTTTAGAGCGGATACCGCCGGCTGTAACTATCACCTCTTCCAGCACCGCCGTGCTGGTCTTTAATACAATGCGCAATGGCCCGGCAGACTCCACTTTTATTTCCTGTGACTCAAATCCAACGGACCTGAAAACAAGGGTGCTGCCCAGCGGCACGTTGATCTCAAACTGGCCTGCGCCATCGGTAACGGTGCCTGTGTTCTTTCCTTTCAGCTGTACCACGGTACCTGGTATGGGGCCACCGTCAGAGCTGATCACCACCCCTTTAACGGGTGGCAACGCATCCGGCCCCGCACTAAAATCAGTATGCGGGGCAGCCATGGGTTTTCTTTTGATGATCACCACCTTGTCTACAATTGTGTAGGTAAGCGGTTGTTCCTGGAAGCACAGCTTTAATACGGCCTCCAGGTTTTCGCTTTTAACAGTAAGGTTTACATGTTGCGTTTGCTCGAGGTCTTCCCGGGAGTATACGAACGAGTAGCCTGTTTGCTTCTGGATCTCCTTAAAGGCGGTAGCCAGCGGAGTGTTCTTTAAGGAGAGGGTGATGGTTTGCGTATTACCGGCATTCGCGGCGCCCGCAGGCAGAAAAGTGGCAAAGAGTAGTACGGGTAATACGAATAGCGTAGCTAGCCTGTTTTTACACCAGACGAGGATCATAGATTCGATTTTGGTTGATTAATAAATATTCAGAAACACGACGGTTTAGATTACCCTCAGGGCAGGCAATGCGACCAACATTCCTATTCCCTTACTACGGGTATGGCGCTTTGGTTTTTTCTACATTAACAGCTCGTATTTAAAGGTGAATAATCATTTGTGTCTTTTATCTCATCAATTTAATGGCTGCGTAACGGTTATTTTACGACCTTCTATCTTAAAGCGCAGGCGCCCCGTGAGCTCCAGCATGGTCAATAATTTAGATACAGGCACATCCCGGGGGATAGTGCCTACAAAATGCTGCGGCGCCCTGTTCTCATAAACCACCTCCGCATCATACCAGCGCTGCACCTGGCGCATAATGGCGCTTATATCATCATCGTTGAAGGAGAATTGGCCATCTTTCCAGGCGATAACAGCAGCGGTGTCTATATCCATGGCCAGCTGAAAATCGTTATCCTGCCTCAGCTGCATCTGCTGGCCAGGCTGCAGCACCCAGCTATCTGTACCGCGCCGCACCCGTATTCTGCCATCCAGCAAGGTGGTGCGCATTATATCCTCATCCTGGTAGGCATTGATATTAAAACGCGTACCCAGCACCGTGATCTCTATACCATTTACGGTTACTTTAAAGGGCCGTGCCGCATCTTTTGCTATCTCCATGTATACCTCTCCGCTAACAGCCACCTTACGCTCACTGCCGGTAAAAGCAAGAGGATAGGTGATGGATGACGCCGCATTGAGCCAGATCCGGCTGCCATCCGGCAATACCAGGCGAAATTGCCCGCCGCGTGGCGTAGACAGGGTATGGTAGCCTGCTGCCCGGGTTTTAGCGCTATATGCCAGCTCACCACTATCCAACTTAAACATATGTATGTACTCCGTCTGCGCCTGTGAATAGTTGCTATTGTACAGCGGCAGCGCTGCGCCGTTCGCCAGGGTAAGCACGGCTTTGCTGCCACCGGGCGGTATATCATTCTTATACCTGCTGTTATTGCCGGTTATTTTATCGTTTGGTTGACGGTAGAACACCAGCAATACGGTACTGCTAATGACCACCAGGATGGCGGCAGCGGCAGCGATCCTATACCAGCGGGAGAACAGCCGTTTTACTACGCCTGGGTTTTGAGCGGGCGCCGGCTGCACGATCCTGTTGTACATATAATCCCAGTCGATAGCTGACTGGAGGGTTCCGGGCCGGATGTTTTCCAGGTGTTTATCGGCCAGCTCCTGCAGCGTTTCCTGCATACCAGGCTCGCTTACCAGCTCGAAAAACTCCTGTAATTCAGTTTCAGTACATAATCCATTGATATATTGCGTATACAAATAGGTTAAGCGGTCGGCTTTTCCACTCCTCATCCGGCGGTGATTTAGGTCTTATAATAAAGTACAGACTGTTTTCAGGGGAAGAAGTACCGGAAAAAAATAAAAAAAATTTTCAGCCATTCATTAACAGGCAGATAGCTACGGTCAGCAACTCCGAATGCCCGGAGAGGTAGATCCTCACATATTTTAATATATCCGTCAGGTTATTCTTCACGGTTTGAACGGAAATACCCAGCTGCTGGGCTATCTCCTGGTGGCTTAACCCATCCCGCCGGCTTAGCCAGAAAATGGCCTGTTTCTTTTCCGGCAGCTGCGCAATGGCCTTATAGATGAGCTGCTGGCTTTCCTGGGCCTGCAAGAGCTCCTCTGTGAGGTTATTGGAGGCGGATATATTGGCCCAGATCATCTGTACGGCTTTTTTATTGCGGGCAATGCTGGTCAGCAGGTCAAGGGCGCGGTTACGCGCCATGGTATAGATGTATTTTTTAGGATAGCTGATTTCCGACAGGTGGGCCCTGTTCTCCCATAATTTCAGGAAGATGTCCTGCACTACTTCTTCTGCTTCTACGGTAGAATGCGACAGCTGACGGGCAAAAATAAAGAGCCGTTCCCGGTACATTTCAAACAATTCGCGGAAAGCAGACTCATTTCCTGCCGCAATACTGTTGAAAAGCTGGGTTTCTTTATAGGCATTTTCCTGTATTTCATCCGTTAACATCTGATCGTTTTTGGCCGGACGGATCCTCTCATTAACGTTATCAACAAACATGTGCTTCTTTTCAATGGGCTTTCATTCCAGGGCGCCAACAGGGGACAGCCCCCATGTGCGGAAGGTTTTGATGCCGGGTTTTCAATAACCAGTCTGTGTCTCTGAAGTTGTTGTTTAAATTTACTCGAAAAATTATTTCTATTTTGTCAAATTCTGATCTTTAATAAATTTTCTATTCGTATGTGCATGGTTTATTTGCAGGTTAAGTTATTTGCTAAATAAGCTAAAATAACATCGATTTCTTTTAGCAGGAGGCATTATCTTAGGAATCTTCTAATACGAACCACGATATGAAAAAGCAAACCCTTTTTTATCTGCTGGCATCAGCTTGTCTGTTTACAGCACCTGTTCATGTAACCCATGCACAATCCAAAAAAGCATCGGCAGACCTGAGCCATTTTCCCAAAGGCAGCACCCCGGAAGAGATTGGCAACCGGGTAGCTAACCGCTTTATCAGCAGCCCGCATGCCCGTAAGAATATTATTATTTACCCGGAAACCTGCGCCTGGTATGGCGCACTGGCATTTGCCAAAGAAACCGGCAACAAGGCAATGGTGGAGCAGCTGGCGCAGCGCTTTACCCCCCTGTTTGGCGCAGAGGCTTCCCTGGTCCCCAAACCGGACCATGTGGATTATACCGTGTTTGGCGCAGTACCGCTGGAATTATATATGCAGACCAAAGACCAGCAATACCTGACCTTAGGGCAACAGATGGCGGATAAACAATGGGGGCCACCGGAAGGACCCCGCGCTAATGCAGAATCCCAGGTGTGGTACGATAAGGGGTATACCTGGCAAACCCGTTTGTGGATAGACGATATGTTCATGATCACCGCCGTACAGGCACAGGCCTACCGCGCTACCGGCGATCGTAAGTATATAGACCGCGCCGCCAAAGAGATGGTGATGTACCTGGACTCCCTGCAGCAGCCTAACGGCCTTTTTTACCATGCGCCGGATGTACCTTATTTCTGGGGCCGTGGCGATGGCTGGATGGCAGCCGGTATGAGCGAACTGCTGCGCTCCTTACCTAAAGACCATCCTGACCGCGCGCGTATTATGAAGGGTTACCAGACCATGATGGCCTCCCTGCTTAAATACCAGGCGCCGGACGGCATGTGGCGGCAGCTGATAGACGATCCTACTGCCTGGCCGGAAACTTCCTGCACCGGTATGTTCACTTTTGCCATGATCACCGGGGTAAAAAATGGCTGGCTGAATGCCGCCACCTACGGCCCCGCCGCCCGTAAGGGATGGCTGGCGCTGATCACTTACCTGAATGACAACAATGATATCCGCGAAGTGTGTGAGGGTACCAATAAAAAGAACGACCATCAATACTACCTGGACCGTGGCCGTATTACCGGCGACCTGCACGGACAAGCGCCTGTGCTGTGGTGCGCTGCGGCATTATTGCGGAAATAGATAATATCTTCATCAAAATAAAAAAGTCCATAGNNCTATGGACTTTTTTATTTTGATCTGAGTACTCAGTTATAACAATTTTCCATCTTTATGATCAAAGGCTGCTTTCATCTTCTGCAGCTGCGGAATAATATATTCCGCGGCCCGCTGGTAATCCTGCTGCATATCGCCGCTTAGCTGCGAAGGCGACAGGGATTGATAGTAGGCTATCTGCTGCTCACAATCTTTGATGATCTTTTGTGAGATCTCATTGCCTTTTTCCGGGTTGCCGGCCAGGTAATAGGCGTAAGCTACCTGCATAGCGTTCATGTTATGGATATTACCCTGGGAGGTCATGCCGTAAGGGATATTATCTTCCCGTATGTTACGGTTCATCGTATCCAGCACATGCAGCGCACGGGTCTTATCTCCTTTGGCAGCCAGGTCAATGGCCAGGCTGGCATATGCGTTGCGCAGCTGTATGAGCATGCTGCGGTTAGGTTCGTCAAAGTATACGCCTTTCACATCTGCGCTGCAGAAAGCGAACTTATTCATCATGTTATCATAAGCCTTATCCGTCCTTACCGGTATACCGTCTGTTACTGCCACATTAGAGTCCTTATCTGAAATGGGTACCAGGCGATAGGTAAGCCCTTCGCGCTGCAGGTAGTCACCCATACCCAAACCGGCGGGAATAGCGGGGTTGGCAAAATAAACCGGGCGATCCCAATGGTTGGCGGCGATGATATCCAGCAGGGCTATATCGTTCTTAAACAGGGAATTTTTGTTCAGGCGGAAAGTAAGCTGTGACATAATACGCGCACTGTCTGCCGCGGCTACCGTACCATTGGCCAATACCTTTGACTTATTCACCGGCAGGAACAGCTGCTGGGAGGGCAGATAGTTCATATATTCTCCGCTGGTCATCAGTAGTTGCGCACGCTGATCATCGCTACCCATAAACCGCAATACTTCTTCCAGGTTATAGAATTTATCCTGCGGGAAGATACCGGCATCGTGGTACATCACATAATTATGCTTATCCCCGGTATACTGGTCCATAGACCAGGTCATACTGATAGGCAGCCCTTTGTTCAGTTGCCGCCGTTGCTGCTGGATATACCATTCAGCGCCCAGCAGGCTGGTATGCACCAGGCGTACATCCGTGCGTATACCTTCCACTTCCTGCGCATACCATAGCGGATAGGTCTCATTATCCCCGGCGGTGAACAGGATGGCGTTAGGCGCGCAGGACTCCAGGTAATCGCGGGCAATATCCCGGGCCAGCACTTTATGTGAACGGTCATGATCATCCCATTCCTGGAAAGCCATTAATGCCGGTACGGCCAGCAGGCAGGTAATAATAGAGAGCTGCGATACATAGGCAAAACGTGTACGGCTTTTTAACCAGGTATGTACGGCCAGCACGCCTAGCCCTATCCAGATAGCAAAGGCATAAAAAGAGCCTACATAGGCATAATCCCGTTCCCTTGGCTGACTACCAGGCTGGTTAATGTACAAGACGATCGCCAGCCCTGTAAAGAAGAAGAGCAGGCCAACCACGAGGCTGTCCTTCCGCCGTTTTTTATAATGGAAAAGGAATCCCATAATACCCAGGATCAGCGGCAGGAAGAACAGGGTGTTATGTGCTTTGCTTTCGCGGATGCTATCCGGCAGCTTGCTCTGATCGCCATACAGCAGGTTATCTATGATGGGGATACCGGATACCCAGTTACTATCCCGTACATTGCCAAAGCCCTGTATATCATTCTGCTTGCCTACAAAATTCCACATGAAATAACGCAGGTACATAAAGTTCACCTGGTAGCCCATAAAGAATTTAATGTTATCCTTAAAAGTAGGCGGCTCGCCCTGGGCTAATCCCAGCCACTGGCGGTAGGCGTCTACATGTCCCTGGTCGTTGCTGTTATCCCATACACGGGGGAACAGCATCATATCTTTACTATCGTATACCGGCTCATAACGCTTACCACTGATCTCATAACGTTTTTCGCCTTTGGAGTAAATATTACCGATCTCTTTATAGTCCGTAGGTTTTGCGGTGAACACCTGTCCGTACAGCAGCGGAAAATCGCCATACTGCTCACGGCCCAGGTAACCTTTTAGCGTAACAGGGTTATCTACATTGAACATATCAATGCCCGGGTTAGCATTGGAACGGATAAGGGTCGTGATATAAGTAGCGTATCCGATGAACAGGAAGGTAGTGCACAGCAATGCCAGTCTTATAAAATAACGGCCTTTGCGCTGCGCCCAGCGGATCCCCCAGATCAGGGCGGCCGCCATCAAGGCTATAAAGAACAGCGCGCCGGAATTAAAGGGCATACCCAGAGAGTTTACAAACCATACATCCATACTGCCGGCAGCTTTGGCCGGGTAGATGATAAACCCTATCTGCACTACCCCGGTAATGGCGCAACCTGTTATAAAGGCCAGCAGCGACCCTTTAACTGTAGGTTTGTAACGGCGGAAATAATATACCATTACAATGGCCGGTATGGTGAGCAGGTTTAGCAGGTGGATACCGATGGACAGGCCGATAATGTAAGCAATAAGGATAAGCCAGCGATCCGCATGCGGCTGATCTGCCTCCCGCTCCCACCGGAGAATGGCCCAGAAAGCCATGGCGGTAAACAGGGATGACATGGCGTACACCTCTCCCTCTACAGCGGAGAACCAGAAGGAGTCTGAGAATGTATAAGCCAGCGCGCCAACGGCGCCTGCGCCCATTATGAGCCATACCTGTTCGCGGGTCATGGCCTCATCCTTTACCAGCAGTTTGCGGGCAAAATAGGTGATGGTCCAGAAAAGGAACAGGATGGTAAAACCGCTGGCCAGGGCGCTCATGACGTTAATGCCCAGGGCAGCCTGCGCGGGCGGCAGCCACATGGAGAACAGGCGGCCTAATAGTACAAATAGCGGCGCGCCGGGCGGATGAGGAATCTGGAGCTTGTAAGAGGCGGCTACAAATTCACCGCAATCCCATAGGCTACCGGTAGCTTCCATGGTAAGCAGGTAAACCGCACACGCCATCAAACACACGATCCAGCCAGAGATGTTGTTGATCTTGTTGAAGTTCATTTTATAAGGGTTTAATTTGAGCAAGGGGGTGCTCCAAAAGGTAGAAAATCTATTCTTAAGGCTATGTTAAAGTGGGATGGAAAAAGGGGAGCCGGCCGGCAGATACCGGCCAGCCCCCCGGGCTGACTGATAGGGGTTTTTCATTATTCTGTATAGATCATCTTAATCGTTTGACCGCCATCATCCGTATCCAGCCGTAGCAGGTACATGCCAGCTGGCAGATGGCCTGGCCGCCATGGAACAAGATGCCTGCCGGCGGTGAGCCGGGTGTTCAGCAATTGCGTTACGATCCGGCCATGCTGGTCAAATACCGTTAAGCGTACTTTCGTATCCTCCGGCAGTTCAAAGATGATATTGGTGTACTGACGGAAGGGGTTCGGGTAGTTCCCGAACTGCCGCACACCGTTCCCAGTACCCTCCAGTACCAGCTCCGGCTTTCTGCCATTATCCATCACCGGTGATGCCGGCGGTATGGCAGCCCGTATGGCGGCAATGATCTTTTCCGCACTGCGGGTCAGTTCCCTGCCTTTTGCCCTTGACAAGCGGTGGAAGTTGGGGAAATTGCGGATACGCGTAAATACGTTCACCACGCCAATAAACACCTGCAGGGTACCAATGGCTGCCCGTGGATTGCCATCCCTGTAAAACCTCAGCGCAGCGCCCAGTAATGCATTCAGGATATCGCCCTGCTGGCGGGTAAGATCTCCGCTGGCTACCAGCGCGTTCACCTGTACGCCCAATTGTACTATCTGTGCTTCTATGCTGTTTTGCTGTTGTACGGTGACGGTGGCGCTATCCTGGTCGTCTTCCGTAATAATGCCATTGTCCGGTTTTGAGTCCGGATCCGGCAGGCCGCTGGCTGTTACTTCCGCTGTATTAGTGATCGTACCTATTTGTGTGACCGTGCCCGTAATTGTTAAGGCAGCCTGTGCACCATTGTTAACAGTGCCTACCAGCCATTGACCGGTAGCATTATTATAAGTGCCGGTGGAAGGGCTAGCCTGAGTAAAGCTGATACCCGCCGGCAACAGGTCCCTTACCACTACGCCGCTGGCATTGGACGGTCCTTTATTAACCAGCTGCAAGGTAAAGCTAACCGGCGCTCCCAAGTTTAGCGTGGTGTTATTAGCGGCCTTTGTCAGTTCCAAATCTGCCAGTTGCACATTACCACCTGATAAGCAGGCGCTGAATTCGCTGGTATTATTAGCAGGGTCAGTGGCCGTTGCGGTCACCACCGCCCCGGGGGACAGCGCTACGCCTGTAAGCACCACCGAAAAAGGGGCATCGCCACTGGCATTGGTTGTTACGGTCTCACTGCCCAGGAAGGTCTGTCCTTCACCAAAACCTGCGGGGTTACAGGCAGCATTAGAGAAGAACTCCAGCTTATAAGCGGTATTGGGCATGCTGTTAAGTGTGCCCTGGATAGTGGTGTTCCCTCCGCTTGTATTAACAGCTGTCAGCACCGGGAAATTCTGCAGGTTATTAGGCCCGGTATCAGCATCACCCGCATCGTTTGGGGTAACGCCATCATTACCCAGGTCAATACCCAACCCCGTATTACTAAAGATGCTATTGGCGCTTATGGGAGAACCGGTACCTGTGCCTGCCAGCATAATGCCCTTAGCGTTGCCGGAAATGGTGTTCCGGCCCATAGTAGCGGTGGCCAAGTCCCTTAGCTGTATAGCGCCGCCGTTATTGGTAATGGTGTTGCTGTCTATCCTGGCCTCACTGCTGCCGTCCAGCACAATGGCGGTACCAACATTATCCGTGATGGTATTGCGGACAAAACTGTTGCCCAGCTTGATGTCAAATAAGTAGAATACCACATCCCGGTCCTTATTGCCGTGTGCATCCAGGTCTTCTATAGATACCTTAAACAGGTCAATGCTTGATTTTTCTCCCTGCAGGCGAAGGGCTGCGCCCAGGTTAAAGGAAAGATCCGTGCCGCCCCCCAGCAACACATCCCCCCTGGCGCCGCCGGTAGCTGCCAGGCCCAGGGTCATACCATCCTTGCCATTTTCACTGCCACTCAGTTTTAACAGCCTGAAAGTAAGCGTGGCCTGTGTTTGCAATTGTACTTTACCAGAGAACCCTTCTGCCCCGTTCTTTGCGTATACATCCCCATTGATAGTAATGGCGGCGGTTACGCCCTGCGCAAAATCGCAGAGGTATTTAAATCCTATGCTGGCATTGGCTTCCCAGTGGTTATTGCTCAACTGTTTGGTACCTGCCGCGCGGAACACCAGGTTAGCTCCGGTTTGCCCGTTCATAGCGGTATCCCCTACCAGCTGCCAGTTAATGGTACCGTTCAGCGATTCATTGATGTCTAATCCCACATCATTACCAAAGCTCAGGTTATTTGAATAGTTCACCTGTATCACCCGGCCCGGCCCAAATGTAAATTTGGCGCCTACTTTAGCTTTGCCGGTGATCTTGTTTTTCAGGATATTGTAATTACCATTGGCATCCAGGAAAATATCTATGCCTACGGAATCAATGTTTGTGAGGATATTTCCCTGAACGCTTAGCTGTTCACCTGCCCGGGTACGGATACCCGCGGTGAATTTGGCCACCGTTCCGTCTTTCCCTACAAAATTGCCCAGTACCAGCACCCCCTTCGACAAACTGCCCTCTACCCATATGCCGGTCTTAGTACCCATTACGGTGTTGCCTTGTCCGGGTGTGGCGCCACCTATCGTATTAACAGGCGCATTCTGGTTCAGTATGCCGCCTTGCTCATTGGCGAGCTCTGTATTACCGGTAAAGTCCTGCCCGATCTTGTTACCAAAGATCCTGTTATCATGGGCGCCATTGGGTTGCCCCGTCTCTGACTGATCCCTGCCCAGGATACGGATCCCATATCCTTTATTGGCGGCAATCACATTGCCCAGCACCCCTACCCCGCCAATGGTATTGCCGGGGGTATTGTCTATAAATATACCATCGCCGCCATTGCCTTTATCGTTAGCGCCCGCCTGGTCTGTACCAATGTATAGGGATTGCAGCAGATGCCCGCCTTCGCCAGGCGGCGGGGTACCGGCGATAAAGACGCCATGGGAAGAAAACTTTGTGATCACCAGGAAGGTAATCTCATCTTTGCCGCCCAGTAATTGTAGCCCAATGGCCGTAGCGCCGGCCATGGAACCGTCTATCTCTATCCGGGATGAATTGGGGGATGCATGGTTGATACCATCTATGGTCACGGACCCTAATACGGAAGGCAAAGCGCCCAATCCCGTGGCGCCTATCGTGATGATGTTATTACCCGTTCCGGGGGCTTCCGGCGCATTGGGGATCTCAAAGAAGATGAAATTGTGATCAAGGTTGCGGTTGCCATTGTGGTTCTGGATGGCAGCGCGGAAAGTGCACTGATCACCGGGCGTGTTTGGATCTACATCACAATGGCCGTCATCGCCGATCTCGCCGGCATCCGGGTCTTCTTCATCACCTAACGTATTTACGGTGAAGGAGACGCCGGTTTGCGCCCTGGCAGCGGCGTAAGGGATCAGCATTAGTAGCAGCAATAATAACAGCAGTTTTAGAAAGTTGTTTTGGGAATGAACAACTGCGCGTATAGCATGTTTCATGGGATGTGTTTTTGGGGTGGGTAATAGAGGCGTTTACTTGTGAGCCATGCTAAATGGTTACAGGTATTTGTTGTTGTAACAGCACCATGATATGAAGGGCCTTTTTACAGGCGATATGTGTTCATTGGAGTAGTAGTTGGTATGTAATGAAAGGATTACATGCGCTTGGGAGATGCTCAATTATTGGTGAAACCAGTGGTGGTCAAAAGAAGTGAAGGGAAGTTACGAAAAATGGGGGAGATGGGCAAATGAAGGTTAGAGTACAACCTCTTTCATCCCCTGATTAGCCTCCTCCAGCCAGCTGATGTAGTCGATTTCTTTTCTGGGTAAGAAAAAGCCTTTAATGCAGTTCAGGTTGCGGATGCATATCTGGATATGTGTTTTTTCAAAGATGCCCGCACCTTCAAATGCAGGGCCTCCTTCTATAAAAGCACCTCTGGTGGAGTCGAAGATCTTGTTCTCTGAGAACCCTCTTTTGTTAACCTCTTTTTTTACCTCATTTAATATTTCCGCGTGCATAAACTCTATAGTTGCACAATCCAGCAATCTTAGAATTCTATCATTATGCCGGTCATGAGGTAAATCTCTATTCTCTGGCATTCTCACATCTAAAGCTTGATACTGCGATGCCATCATTTTATGATAGCTGGTAAGCACCTCAATAAATTTAGTTTCCAAAAAATCACAGCAATAACCAGGCTGTAAAACAGCGCCAATCACATCAGGCTGTTTAATTGCACCTCGCTTCTTTTTTTCCATAGCCCATTGTAAGGCTCTGTCATAATTATTTTCCCAGAAATACATTCCGTAGCCGAGCTAATCATAAGGCTTTCTACTGATTTTAATACTATTCGGATTATTCAGGAGGGCGTTACAAACATCTGCATCACAGCCGTGGAAACCGATGATGAGATTGGGCTTAACATCATACATTCAATGACAATATTTTTTGGAATCAAATATTAACGATGGAACTTAAACACTTTTGCCAACTCCTTATATGGCTCCGTGAAGTTTCCATTTTTATCAAGGATGCCGGCTCTCATAAACGAACTCAATGCTTCCTCTTTTGTCACTTTTTTCTTTAACGCGTTCTGTGCTGATTCCAGTGCTCGCTTATAGGCAATATCATTCTCATTCATTATCAATACATTTATACAAATATACCCCAATTCCAATATCTCACCCAATTCTTCAAACAGCAATTTTGTTATCTCCAACGCTAACCTCTGCCGCAACCGGTACCACCTTCCTCTTCAACACCTTATCCCGCCACCGCAAGAACGGTTTTTCCACTATCCAATGCAGCACTGCACCTGCCAATACCACCGTGATCATACAAATAACAAACATCACCACCCCATCAGGCGCAATATCCATCCCCCACTGTGCTACCCATTGCTGCGTTAAATTAACCACCGCTTTATGACTTAAATAAATGGGGTAAGATAATGTAGCAATCACACCCGTTACCCTTGCGTTGATCTTATACAATATACAGGAAGGGCTCACCGCTGCTACCACCATCACCCCATAGGCAATAGACAGCAATGGAAAACCAATAATGGAAGTTTCTATAGAGATCATATTGCCATTGCACATAAAATAACACACGGTGATAAGCGCCAGGCCGGCCAGCAATACCGCATTACCATGCCGGGTCATACGCTCCTTCACGACCGGCCGGAACTGGAAGATACCAGCGATGATAATACCTGTTAACAATCCATCCAGGCGGCCATAGGTGGGATAATACACCCATTTAAACCATAACTGGCCCACACCATCCTGCCCCTGCATAGGCGCTACAAAATGGAACCAGCTGTAGGTGCGGATAGCCAGGCCGCCTAAAATAAGCGCCAGCACCAAATAAAAGCCCCACTTGGGTTGTTTTAAGCGGGTAAAGAACAAAATGATCAGGGGAAAGAAGAGGTAAAACTGCTCTTCTATACAAAGCGACCAGGCATGCGTAAACGCATGTATCTGGCGCAGATCCAGCCCAAAGTTCTGGGTAAACGTGAGGTATTTCCATAAGGCGGAAAGCCCCTCCCTTTCCTTAAACGCAGGAATCGAAAAATACAATGTAAGCACCACCAGATACGCCGGAAGAATACGGAAGAAACGTTTCAGGTAAAACTCCTTCAACGATACACCTTTACCCTGACGGATACCGTTAAACAGTTGCCCTGCTATGAGATAACCGCTTAGCACAAAGAACAGGTCCACGCCGGTCCATCCGAAACCGCCAATGTCATTGATCCAGTTTGGATGCCCAAACATGCGGTAATGGCACAGGAAGACAAGTATAATGGCCAGGGCCCGTAAATGATCCAGTCCGGCGAGTTTCTTATGCGTGGTTTCCGGCAGCGTGCCGTTGGATAGGTGCATATGTAATTTTGAATAGCGGTCAGCGAAGACGTTAAAGATAATATTATTTTTTTCGCCTTCCTTCCAATATCCGGTAAAAAGAACGGCTCCGTATTTCCTCTAATGTTAAGCCTGTTGCCAGCGCCTCTTCTTCCGCAATGGCGCCGCAGTTCATAGCTTTCAGGAAAAAATTCAGCAGGCCCTGACCGGTAGCGGCGTCATCAAAAATATCTTTTGTGAGGGTAGAAATAGCGGCCCGTTCTACAAAGGTCTTCAGGCGGAATACGGCATCGTCATAACTGCCCAGGAAAAAATTATAGGTAGCGGCATAGCGCATGGGCAGCTGGGCGGGGTTCAGGTCCCAGCCCTGGTAAAAGCCGTTGATGAGGGAGTGCATGGTATGGTGGAAACCCATACGCCAGGCATGGTGTACGGCTGCCCGGTTCTCTGCCTGCTGTTCAAAGCTAAGGTCTTCGCCCCGGTGCGGGCCTATGGGCATTACATTGGTAGCGCCGTCTGACAGGAAAATGCCCGTACCGGCCAGCGCCACTTTGGTCATATGATGGGCAAAATCGCAAACCGGGTGGTCCATGGTCTGGTACCTGGCGGTAATACCACAGGAGGCGGTATAATCATAGGTGCCAAAATGCGCGGCTATACAACGGCCTTCGCTGGCTTTGATGATACGGAGCAGCGGGTTGCGGCCTTCTTCATCCATAATGATCTGTGTGGCCTCTACCATGGTTTCCATTTGCAACGTACCGGCCGGCAGCTGGTGGGCCTTTTCCAGCAGCTCAAATAATCGTACCAGCGTAGTTACCTGTTCCGGTATAGTGACTTTTGGCAGCATCACTACAAAATTGGCCGGCAGTACGCCATTGGTAGCTTCCAGCAGGGCGGTGAGGAACAGGTCCAGGGTACGGACGCCACGATGTTTCAGGTCTTCTGTAAAGGGTTTGATACGTATCCCAATAAAAGGCGATACGGTTCCCTGCTGCATTCCCTTAGCCAGTTCCTGCGCGGCGGTAATGGCGGTGACGTCTTCCTCCACATTGGGACGGTTGCCAAAACCGTCTTCAAAATCTATACGGAAATCCTCTACCGGTTCTGTCTGCAGCTTGCGCACAATTTTGTTATACACGGTATAGGCCAGCCAGGCAGGCTCCTGTTTGCGGGCTGCTGCCGGCATATTATCCAGTTTGTGCGTGAGGGTAAAGATCTCATTTTCCAGGTGGGGCAAATGTTCATGCCCCGCCAGCTCCAGCACTTTTGCCAGTACTACAAAATTGGGGGAATAGGTTTGCAGGTTCCTGAGGGCGATCTCCCCCATTTTCAGGCAGGTATCTGCCTTAAACAGGTTGGCGCCGCCATATACGGTATGCACCGGCTGACGGTCTGTCCTGTCGCCGGGATAGGTTTGCTGGAACCGGCGGTTAGCTTCGCCCAGGGTAGTTAACAGGCGGGCCTGTTCGTTTTCGTTGATGGATAGTTGCATGGGATTGTTTTCCGGATGACCGATCAGGAGCCCCTGTAGGTAGAATACCCGTATGGGCTTAACAGTAAGGGTATATGATAATTTTCGCCGGGCATGAGGTAAAACACTACCTCCACGAAGGGGAAGAAGGTATTGATGCCCAGGCCTTCGTAATACTCTTCGGTGGCAAATTTCAGCTTATAGGTACCTTCCTGCAGGGATACATCGTCGCCCACCATATCCGGCAACCGGCCATCTTCGTTAGTGGCGCCCCCGCCAATGGCTTCCCATTCATTATTCTGATACTGGTACAGGAAGATAGTGACGTCCACCGCGGGCTCTCCCCGGCTGGTGTCTAAAATGTGCGTAGTTATCTGGCTCATATGCTCAATAATTTTTCTAAACGTATACGGGTGATCTTCGCCTGCTCCTGCATGGCGATGAAAATCTCTTCTTCGGGGTTATGCGGCAGTCTGGCTGTTAATAACTGCAGCATTTCTTCTGCGGATCTGCCGCTGGCACAAACAATGAATATATACCCGAACTTTTGCAGGTATGCCTGGTTGCCTGCTGCCAGGGCCTGCAATATACCGGTATGCGCCTGGCTTACCCCTGCCTGTTCCCCTGCGGCCCATTGGGCGGTATCTGCAAACCGCTGTTGCAGGGCGGCCAGATCGCCTATCTGCGGGTGATGGGTAAATGCCTCTTTCCAGTCTGCTTCCGTACAATTGCGCCAAATGATGTCTGCAACATCTAACAGCTCATCTGTATCCTTTAGCGGAAAACGGGCGCACATTTTTTCTACCCAGGCGGTAGCGCCACAGCAACGGCGCAGCGTTTCCTGTAGTTCCGGTAATGGCAGCTGGTTAAGTACAGTTAAGGTCATATGCCCATTATTATACCGTGGTAGGGAACCGGTTAATGTTCTTGTAATAGATGTACACGGCCGGCTCCTTACCCATGGCTGTAAACCATTGCTGACAATAAGGCGCCATCCAGATGGCATCTCCTTTTTTGATGGGGTACCATTCCTGGTCCAGCATATATACCCCTTGCCCCTGCAGGTACAGCAGGCCATGCTCCATGATATGCGTTTCCACAAAAGGCAGATGGCCGCCGGGATCGTAGGTGAAAATATTCACTGCCATATCAAAAGTGAGATTGTCTGGCAATAGCACCTGTAACCTGAGTGCGGGATCGCCCAGAAAAGGATCACCGCTTATCTCTGCGGCATCGCCAAATATGACGGATGGTATCCCATAACCTTCCAGTTTCTCATACACTTTATGGAACGTAAGCACCTGTGTACCGGCGGTGCGGCATTCCAGCCGGTAGGTCTTACCCACCGGTATGTATACAAAACGGCCGGCTGTCAGCTCCTCCCCTTCCCCGCTTACCGTTACTTTACAACCACCGCTGATGATATACAGGAAAAGCTGCGACTCCCGCGTGCTACCGGTTAAACGGCCGCCGGATTGCAGGGTCACCAGGTTTTGGCAAAGCCGGGCGCCCATCTGTTCATTGATAAGCACATTCACGGTGCAATTGGTCCAGCCGGGCACTACGCTGTTTACATAACCATCCGGAGAAATAACGGCATGGCTTCTTTTTACGACCGATCTTGTTAATGCGGAGATTTCCATAAAACGTGCTGATTAATATGGGTGATGACTTGCTGCATAAAATTACCTGCTACTTCCACGGCAGCCGTGATATCCGCTAACTCCACATTCTCTTGCGGGTGATGGCTGATGCCATCAAAACACCTTACGAATAACATACATACCGGCGCTACCGCGGCAATAGCCACTGCATCATGACCGGCGCCGCTTACCAGCTGCAGGGCCTCATAGCCGGCGGTGGTGATGGACTGCTCCAACAATGTATTCAGGAAGCCATCCGTAAGCACCGGCCGGGTTTCCTGCACGGGCGTCCATTCATAATCGATATGCCGTTGCTGGCAGATCTCAGCGAGGGAGCGTTGCAAACTGGCCGCCAGGGCAGTCAGCTCGTTTTCGTCTGCGCTGCGGAGGTCCAGGGTACAGGATACCTCTCCCGGTATTACATTGCTGGCGGCGTTAACTACATCCAGCTTGCCTACCGTGGCCATGATCCTATCCTTATTGGCCAGGGCTATCTTTTCTACGGCTAGTGTAAACTCCGCCGCACAGCCCAGGGCATCCCGGCGCATATCCATTGGTACGGTGCCGGCATGGCCCGCCATACCCCGGAAGGTAATGGCTATTCTTTGCTGTCCGGCAATAGCTTTTACCACGGCTACGGGTATATTCCTTTTATACAGTACGGGGCCTTGTTCAATATGTATTTCAAAATAGCCTAACCAGTCTTCTGGCAGTATGGCATCTGCCGGCAATCCCGTTTCATTGCCGCCATTGGTATGTATGGCCTGCATGAGGGTAATGCCTGCGGCGTCTTTTTGCAAGAGTAAGCCGGGTTCAAAGCCACCTGCCACTACTTTACTGCCCAGGAAAGTAGTATGGAAGCGGCAGCCTTCTTCATCACTAAAGGCAATAAGCTCTATATGAAAAGGCAGTGGTGTATGCGTGTGAGTGAATTGGGCTACCAGGTCCAGGCCCATAATAATACCCAGTGGGCCATCAAAACGGCCGGCATTTACCACGGTATCCATATGGGAGGCAATCACAAAGGTCCTGGCGCCGGGCGCGGGGCTATTTAACCGGGCACGTACATTACCGATATTGTCTATCCAGGTATGCAGCCCGGCCTCCTGCATCCAGCCTTGTATGGTAAGCGCGGCTTCCCGCCAGGCCGGCGAGCCAAAGGTGCGGGTAAGCCCCTGCTCCGTTTGGCTAATGGCCGCCAGCTCCTGTATGCGGTCCATGATCTTTTGCGCGCGTTGTAAATAGGTTTGCATCTGCTAGCGTGTTATGATCTTTCCAAGATGCGGCGCGGTAAAAGCGCCGTTGTCATATACCTTTTCTCCGCCCAGGTAGGTTTGCTGCACCACCCCGTATAATGTTTCCAGTAAATAAGGGGTGGTCTTATGCTTATGATACAGGTCTGCTGCCGTAACCGGGAAGAAGGCTTCCGGGTCCCAGACCACCAGGTCCGCATCATACCCTTTGGCTATTTTACCTTTCTGCTGCGCCAGTCCCGGCAAGCGGGCGGGGGCTTCACACAGCCAACGGGCTATTTGCGTTAACGGTATGCTTCTTGCACGGGCGGCCGTCCACAGCACGGGCAATGCCAATTGCAGGGAACTGATACCGCCCCAGGCTTTGCTAAGATCACCGCTTTCTATTTGTTTTAACGCCGGCGTGGCAGGCGAATGATCGGTGGCTACAAAATCTATCAGCCCTTCCTGTAAGGCGCTCCATAGTTGGTCATTATTGTGGCCATTGCGGATAGGCGGCGCGCATTTAAACAGCGTTTGCCCATCCGGGATGGTATCGGCCTGAAAATACAGGTAATGCTGTGCCGTTTCCACAGTGAGGGGCAGGCCTTTTTCTTTTGCCTGCCTGATCTGCGCAAGGGCGCAGGCAGATGACAGGTGCACAATATGTACCCGGCAATTGAATTGTCCGCATAAACGGATCATAAGCGCAATGGCCTCGTTTTCCCAACGTTCCGGGCGGGAGGCCAGGTATTGCTGATAAGAGCGGGCATCTGTTACAGCCGGCACATCGCTATCTGTGAGCTCACAATGCACCAATAAAGGCAAGCCCTGCGCGGCTATCAGCGGCATTACCTTTTCCAGGTCTGCTGCGCTTACATTGGGAAAATCATCAATACCGGAATGTGTAAGAAAGGCTTTAAAGCCTAAGACCCCGGCGGCCATCAAACCAGGCGCCTCTTTTTCATTACCGGGCACTATACCACCCCAAAAGCCGCAGTGGGTATGCAGCTGAGGCGCTGCTGCCGCCAACTTTTTTTTGAAGGCGGATACCGTAGTAGTTACCGGGCTTGCATTAAGCGGCATATCCACCAATGTGGTAATACCGCCCGCGATAGCAGCTTTTGTGGCCGTCTCAAAACCCTCCCATTCCGTTCTGCCCGGCTCATTGATATGCACATGCGGGTCTGTGATACCCGGCATTACTATACTGTCGCCTGTTTCTATGGTACTGGTGGCAGACCAGCTGTCATTCCGCATTGTTAGCACATCTGCTATCCGGCCATCTTTGATCAATACCACCGCCTGCTGTAAACCTGCAGGCGTTATGATATTTTTACCACGGATGGCCAGATCAAACATATACTGGAATTAATTGATTAAATTAGGTTACTCTAAAGTTAAGTAAAACAAGGGCTATGAAGATCAAACTGGGTGAGAACTCATATGGGAAGCATGCCATACAGCTGTCAAAGATCATCCGGCATGCAGACTATCACGAATTCCGGCAGATAGCTGTAAATACCACACTGGAAGGCGCGTTTGAAACAGCCTATACCATGGGCGATAATACCCGGATCCTGCCTACAGATACCCAGAAAAATACGGTATATGCCCTGGCTAAAGAGCATTTTAAGACCTCCATTGAAGCATTTGGGCTATACCTGGCTAACTATCTTACGGAGCATAACCCGCAGATAAACCGCGTACAGGTAGATATTACGGAACATTTATGGAGCCGCATACCGGTTGATGGGCAACCGCACCCACACGCCTATACCGGCAACGGTCCGGAAAAACGTACCACACAGATCATACAGGCAGGGGATCATATTGCAGTAAGCGCCGGTATCCAGGACCTGCTGATCCTGAAAACGACCGACTCCGCCTTTGAACATTATATCAGGGATACCTACACTACCCTTAAAGAAACCAGCGACCGCATACTGGCCACGCAATGTACGGCCACCTGGTCATATAATAACCCCCAACAGGACTTCAATGCGCTGTTTAATGAGATCCGTACCACCCTGCTGCGCAGCTTTGCACAACATAAAAGCCTTTCTGTACAGCAAACCCTGTACGATATGGGTAAAGCCGTGCTGGAGGCTTTTGAGCGGGTACAGGAGATCAGCCTGGTGATGCCTAACATCCACCATATCCCCTTCAACCTGGAGCAGTTTGGCATGCAGAACAATAACGAGATATTTATGGCTACCAGCGCGCCATACGGGTATATTACCGGCACCATCACACGGGATTGAGGTTTTACATCATGGGAACGGGGCGCCTGTAGTAATAGATCTTTGGCGCTACCTGGATAAACAGATAATTGCCAATGTCTGAAAAATCATCCGGGTAGGTTCGTGGTTGTTTTGAAAAATCAAGGATCAGCATTCTATCGCCCAATAATACGCCCGTCTGTTCAAAAGTAACAATGCTATCCACCGGTTGCCTGGCAATGCTATCTCCAGAACCAAACTGGCTTGTATATTCCACGTGTACACTGTAGCCCAGCCTGGAAAGATCCTTTTTCAGTTTGCCATCGGCAAGGGTGTCGAAATCTATCTGCTTTCCTTTGGGGCCTGCCAGGGCAATAGCGCTATCTGACAGCGAACGGATAAAAGCCTGGTGCCTGGTGATCCATTTAATATCCTGTTTGTCTTTCCGGAACTTAAGTGAATAACAGGAGGTAAGGCTGCAGGCCAGCAAGAGTACATAAGGTATAGGATGTTTCATCTCAATGAGGGGATATTCCCCCGCAAAATATGCATATTTCCCTATTCATCCTGATTCTTTACCTGGATGATCTCTGCCGCTATGCTGATGGCTATCTCCTCCGGCGTATGGCTGTTGATAGCCAGACCCACCGGTGCATAGATGTTATATAGTTGCGCAGCGGGAATGCCTTCTTCCATATAGGCATTGAACATTTGCTCAATCTTGCTTTTGCTGCCTAATACGCCAAAGTATTTAAACTTCCTGTCCAGCAATGCCCGGATGGCAATATCATCTGTACGGTAACCAAAGGTCATGACCACTACATAGTGCTGGTTGCCGGCTGGGATGGCCTCTCTAAGCCCACTGTAATCCGGCAGGGTATGTTTCTCATGCGCATACTCATTCTGCAGCACGGTATGCAGCTCTGGCCGGTCATCAAATACATGTATGTAAAAGCCCATGCTGTTCATGAGGCGGGAAAGGGCCAGGGCGCAATGCCCGCCGCCAACGATGAAGAGATGCACGGTATAGCCTATATTTTCCTGGTAAACCCAATCCTCTTCCGATACCATATCAAAATAAGGCAGTTTGCCCGCGGCAAAACTATCGCCAAAATGCAGTCCTTCCGGCGAAAGCTGCAGGCCACCCTGGCGGAGCTGTTGGAGGCAGGCGATTATGTTTTGTATGGCGGGCGCATCTTCCGGCAATACCCGGTGCAGGAGAATGGTTTGCTCGCCGGAGCAGATCATACCGCTCTGGTCCTTTACGGCGTTTTTGTTATGCACCTGTTTACGGATCGTGTCTTCTTCCGCGGCATGTTGCAGGCGCTCTTTGGCCATCTCTACAAACTTATGCTCCATCATGCCGCCGCCAATAGAGCCTTCCATGCCGCCCGCAGCATTTACAGCCATAAAAAAGCCCGGCCGGCCGGGACTGCTGCCATGGCTTTGCAGCACATACAGGAGCATTACAGGCAGATCCCGTTCTAATGCCTCATTTATCAACTGCCAGGTGCGTAACTGTTTGTTCATGTGGTGAGGGGGTTCCAGTCATCGTTTTGGAATATAAAGCCATCAGCACTTTTTCCGGGGTCATGGGCGCCGTAAAGGGTATAGACGCATGGGGATTAAAGGCATAGATGGCATTACGCAAAGCAAACCAGGCGCCTATACCGTACATAAGTGGCGGCTCCCCTACCGCTTTGGAGCGGAAGATGGCCAGGTTATCCTGCTGTGTTTCCAGGAAAGCGATCTCTATATCTTTAGGTACCGCATAGATATCCGGTACTTTATAGGTGGAGAGCGCATTGGAGCGCAGCCGGCCATCGGCATCGTAGATCACCTCTTCCATGGTCATCCAGCCAATGCCCTGCACAATGCCGCCTTCTATCTGGCCTATATCAATAGCAGGGTTCATACTGGCGCCAAAATCGTGCACTACTTTTACCGCGTCTATCACATAGGTACCGCGCAAACAATCTACCGTTACTTCTACAATGGCGGTACCATACACATGGTAGGCAAAAGGATGTCCTTTTTCTTTAGCCGCATCAAAATGGATCTCCGGCGTGGCATAGTGCGCATGTTCCGACAGGCTCACGCGTTTTGTGTACGCCTCCATCAGCAGCTTTTTCCAGTCCCAGTTTGTACGGTCGCCTTGTACATATACATAGCCATCCCGCAGGGTAATATCCGCTGCGTTTACCTGCAGGCCGGCGGCTGCTACTTCTTTTAAACGCTCCGCGATGGCGGTACAGGCCATCAGCGTGGCCTTCCCATTCAGATCTGTCGTGGCGCTGGCGGCGGAGGGCGATGTATTGGCAATACGCCAGGTACTGGTAGGCTGGATCCTTACCTGCTCCGGCGGAATGGAGAATACCTGCGCCGCCACCTGCAGTATTTTGGTATTTACGCCCTGCCCCATCTCTACCGCGCCGGTGGTAACGCTCACGCTGCCATCCGTATATACATGCACCAAAGCGCGGGCCTGGTTCATGAGTGTTTTGGTAAAGGAAATACCAAAACACACCGGCATAAAAGCCATGCCTTTTTTATACAGTTGGTTGGTTTTATTAAATGCGTTGATGGACCGCCGGATAGCGGGGGCGTCATACAGATCATCCGCCCTTTCCCAGCAGGCATGGGCTTCGCTCTGCGCCCGCTGTCCATACGGGAATTCATCACCGGTATGGTGCAGGTTCTTTTGCTGTATCACCGCGGCAGGTACCCCCATCACACCTGCTGCTTTTGCAATGGCGGCTTCTATGACAAACATACCCTGCGGCCCGCCAAAACCACGGAAGGCGGTATTGGGCGGCAAATGCGTACGGCAGCTATAGGCAGTTGCCATTACGTTGGGAATGAAATAACTATTGGTGCAATGGAACAGGGTACGTTCCAGTACAGCTGGTGACAGGTCTGCCGCAGCGCCGGCATTCTGATAGAATGTTACTTCGTAAGCCAGTATCCTCCCTTCCGCATCCAGCCCTATTTTAAAGTCTGATGAGTAGGGATGCCGTTTGCCCGTCATGGCCATATCTTCCATGCGGTGCAGGGCATATTTTACAGGTTTCTTTAAATGGTGGGCAGCCAGCGCGCAAAGGGCAGCCCAGGTATTGGCCTGGTCTTCTTTACCGCCAAAGCCGCCGCCCAGGCGGGTCACTTCTACCTCCAGCATATGCATGGGCAGGCCCAGCGCTTTGGATACCGCCCGCTGTACAGCGGTAGGGCCCTGTGTAGAGGAATAGATCCTGAGCGCGTTATTTTCCTGCGGGATCACATACGCGCCCTGGGTCTCTATGTACAGGTGCTCTTGTCCGTTGGTATCTGCGGTACCGGTTACTATATGGGTACATTGATTCCAGGCGGCATTCGTATCTCCCAGGCGAAAGCTGCGGGGCGGTATGATCAGCTGGCCCTGGGCCTGCGCTTCCCGGGGGTCTGTGATCACCGGCAAGGGGCTGATATCCAGCTTTATCTTTTTCACCGCCGCCCTGGCGGCTTCTGTGCTGGTAGCCACGACAAAAGCCACTGGCATACCGCAGAAATGCGTTTCCTGCTCTGCAAACAGCGGCTCATCCGGTATAATGCCGCCTATCTGATTTTCGCCGGTAATATCTTTGCTGGTAAAGATGCGCACTACGCCAGGCATTTGCGCCGCATCGGTTAGATCCAGGCTATTGATATGCCCGTGCGCTACCGGCGAGCCAAATGCCGCGCCAAACAGGGTTCCGTTCAGCAACGGCATATCGTCCAGGTAAACGGACTCTCCTCTTAGGTGCGTGCGGGCATCTACGTTCTTCATGCGTAATTGTTTAACACAGCCGCTACCTGCAGTTGCGGGAACAGGGTGATAAAATGCGCTTTGACCAACTGGCCTAGCAATAATCTTTTATATTCCGCCGCGCCCCTGGCATCGCTGATGGGCGTTATCTCTGTTTGCGCCATGGCGATAGTTTCGTGCACCAGTTTCTCCGTTACCGGTTTACCGGTTATATAGGCCGCTGTTTTCTGCAGCAGCATGGGCACCGGGGCTACGCCGCCGGCAGCCAGCAACGCGGCAGTTATGACATTACCTGCCAGCTGCAGATGAATGGCGGTATTTACACTGGCAATATCCAGGTTGGTACGTTTACTTACTTTTTCGAAATTGAACCGGCTTTGTGCAGTGGGCAGCCTGAACCAGATTTTTGTCAGGTACTCGCCGGGCGCCCGGTTAAGCTGTTTGTAGCCTTTGTAGAGTTGCCGTAAAGGCAGTTCCCGGCCGCTATTGAACACCAGCATGGCGTCCAGCGCCAGGAAAAAGATGGTAAAATCGCCAATGGGCGATGCATTAATGAAGTTACCGCCAATGGTGGCCATATTACGGATAGGCGTGGAGGATACCAGGCGTATGTATTTATCCAGCCGTGGGAAATATGACCGCATCACCGGCGACTCCTGCAGGTCTGTGACCGTAACCGCCGGCCCTAATACACAGCGGCCATCTTCCTCGACAATACCATTCAGCAGGGACTGGTCAAAAAGAAAACGGATGGCTTTCTGTTTCATCTCCTCCGGCTTTTGCACGTATACATCCGTACCCCCGCCCATATAATGGGCCGTTACATCATCCGCCGGCTCAAACTCCCCGTTCATGGATAACTGTAATGCCAATAACCGTTCCTGTATGCCGGCAAAATAGGCCGGCAGCAGCTGTTGTTCCGCGGCAAATACTGCCGGCGGCTCCCCATCCCGTTGTTGCAAGAGCCGGGCTACCCTGGCGGCCGCCCGTTCTATGGATTTATAACCGGTGCAACGGCAAATATTGCCATCTACCGCTGTAATGGCGTTTTGTACGGTGGGCGGCTGCTGCCCCAGGCAAAACCCGGCCAGGGACATCACAAAACCCGGCGTACAGAACCCGCATTGGGTGGCGGACTCGTCGTACATGGCCTGCTGAATAGGATTCAGCCCCTCCCCGTTTATCCCTTCGATGGTAACCACATGTTTACCGTGGGCATTACCCAGGGGCGTAAGACAGGAGGTAAAGGAGCGGTACCGCAGCCGGCCTTCCTGCAGGGAGCCTATCAGTACCGTGCAGGCCCCGCAATCGCCTTCGTTACAGCCGATCTTGGTACCGGTCAGGTGCTGATGATAACGGATAAAATCCAGCAGTAACATGCCGGGCGGCATATCCGTATGAATGGAGTTACTATTGAGGATAAAGCTGATCACTATACATGGCTACTGGTCTATCTAAATTTACCACAATTCGCGGAATTGCAGCGCAGCACAAATACATGGTAAAATATATTAACATTTACCCGTTAATATTATGAATATTAATAATTAATATATAGATTTACCGCTTAACAATTGACATTACACCGTGTCCCTGTTCCTATACTACCTGGCGCTACCCTGGATTTACCTGGTATCGTTACTACCCTTCCCTGTCCTGTACCTGTTATCAGACGGTGTATACCTGCTGTTGTACCGGATCATCGGTTACCGGAAAAAGGTAGTATTGGAAAACCTGCGGCGTTCCTTTCCTGAAAAAAGCGAAGCGGAGATCCGGAAAACAGCCAGGGAATTTTATCATTACCTCTGCGACCTGTTCCTCGAAACATTTAAAACGCTTACTATCAGCCGGAGCTCTATGGTAAAACACTGCAGTTTTCACCCGGATACGGTGGCGCTGTTCCAACAGCTGGCGGCGGAAGAAAAAAGCGTGGTGCTGGTAATGGGGCATAAAGGCAACTGGGAATGGGCGGGCAATACCTTCAGCATCCTTTGTCCGCAGCAACTGTATGTGATCTATCACCCCCTGGCCAACCCGCATTTTAATGGGCTGATCTACCGGATGCGTACCCGTTTTGGCACCAAATTGATTGCCATGCAGGATACCTTCCGCGATATGGTAGCCAACCGTAAAGAGATAAATGCCACCGCTTTTATAGCCGACCAAACGCCGCCGCCGCAAAATGCCCACTGGATGAATTTCCTGCAGCAGGATACGCCTGTATTCAAAGGCACGGAGAAAATAGCCCAGAAACTGAACTACCCGGTGGTATATGTTTCTGTACAACGCACCAAACGAGGTTACTATACTGTACTGGCAGACCTCCTGGTACCCACGCCCGCCGCTACCGGCGATGGAGAGATCACCGGATTGCACACACAAAAACTGGAAGCAGATATCATTTCACAGCCGGCCACGTGGTTATGGTCCCACCGCCGCTGGAAACATACACGTACTCAAAGCACCGTATTAATACCATGATGTTAGAAGGTAAAGAACTGATCCTGGCCACCAAGCCCTATGCCCATGAGATAAGGTCTAAAAGCTGGATATTCACTTTATCCACTTTGTTGCTGTTGTTATTATCATTATCCGGCACCCTGCTGGCGCCTTACCTGTTGTTAAAACTGGCCTGCAGCATACTATCCGGGTTACTGATCGTGCGGATGTTTGTGATCTACCATGATCACCAGCACCACACTATCCTGCACCGCTCCGTTGCCGCTAATGCCATCATGACGTTGTTTGGCATTTACGTGCTGGCGCCTACCAGCATCTGGAAGCGCTCGCATGATTATCATCACCAGAACAATTCAAAATTATTCAGTGCCGCCATCGGCTCCTATCCTATCTACACCCGTAAAAAATTCATGTCGTTACCTGCGGCCCAGCAACGGGCTTACCTGGCTACACGGCATCCGTTAACCATTAGTTTTGGCTATATCTCTATATTCCTGGTAGGCATGTGCTGCGGTTCGTTCCTGTCCTGCCCGCGCAGGCATATGGATTCCCTGGTGGCTATCCTGCTGCATATAGCCATGGCGGTGGTAACGGTGTTACTGGCGGGCTGGCAGGGTTGGCTGTTCTTTATATTTATTCCTTTCTTTATTGCCTGCGGCATGGGGTCTTACCTGTTTTATGCACAGCATAATTTTCCCGGCGTTAGCTTTAATGCCAATGAAGACTGGTGTTATCATGAGGCGGCATTGCTGTCATCCAGCTATATACAAATGCACCCCGTAATGGCGTGGTTTACGGGGAATATTGGCTACCATCATATCCATCACCTGAATGCGCGGATCCCTTTTTACCGGCTTCCGGAAGTGATGCGGGATATTCCGGAACTGCAGCATCCTAAGACTACGTCGCTGCGGTTCAGGGATGTACGGGCCTGTTTCCGGTTAAAGATTTGGGATGCGGAAAAGCGGCAGATGATGGGGGTGGCTTAGGCCAGCAAATGCTGATCTATCGCACATTTCACCAGCATTGCAGAATTCCTGGCCTTCAATTTCGCCAGTAAATTCTTCCGGTGACTATCCACGGTAGTAGCACTGATAAACAGCTTCTCCGCTATCTCCGGATTCGTATATCCATCTGCTATCAATAACAAGATCTCTTTTTCCCTTTTGGTAAGGCGGGTATGCCGCCTGCCATTGCTATTACCATAATCTGGCTTCACTGCCTGTGCGGCATCAAAGGAGAGATAGGTCTTGCCGGCATGCACCATATGAATAGCGTGCACCAGTTCTTCTTTCTCAGCGTTCTTGAGCACATAGCCGCTGGCGCCGCTTTCCAGCATACCGGTCACGGATTTACGCTCTTTACAGGCGCTGAGGCCCAGCACGCATACGCCGGGGTATTTTGCCTTGATGGCGGCGCAGAGGTCTGTACCGCTAATGTCTGGCAGCGCGCTATCCATCAGCACAACATCTGCGGGATGGTCAGAAAGGAAATGGAGGCAGGCGTGCCCGTTGCGGGTATGTCCTACCAGTTCGAGGTCTGTTTCATAACGTAGCAGGGAGTGCAATCCCTCCAATACTAATGGGTGGTCATCTACGAAATACACGCGGATCATGGTCTTTCCAATTTAGGTAAAGCTAACTGGCACTATTTACCGGGTTAAATGCAAGAATACAGGTTTAGATTACTATAGTAATATAGTCAATTTCCGGCATCGTATTACAGAAAAGATATCAGTGCATCAGGATAGCAGTAAACAGCGGTCCCAGGCGGGCGGGGTGTCCTCGTCCAGGGCTGCGATCAGGGCCAGGCCAATACCGGTAATACCTTCCAGCAGGTTATGGCTGTTCTCAAAGTTGGGATGCGTATAGAATTTGAAGCCTGCATAACCATCTTCCCAGGTTTTCATTTCCAGGGTTTGTTGCAGCCAGTGGTTGGCGCCTTCCAGTAAGCGGGCATCCTTACTGTCACGGTAGGCACGGCGGTACATATGCGAAATACCCGCGGCCCCATGGCACAGGCAGGCGTCGTATACGCTGCCGTTCTTATTATCACGGTGTTGCAGCGAGTAATCAAAGATATCGTACCCGGCCTGTTGCCACGCAGGGTTACCGGTGCGTATACCCGTGCCCCAGAGGGTAGCGGCAATACCCAGATCGCCATAACACCAGCCCAGGCGGCTATGCCGGCTGCTTACGGTGGTGTTGTGGTTGCCTACCGCAGAAGGATAGAGGGAAATATGCCCCTCGCCGGGGTCATTGCGCATGGTTAACAGGAACTGCATGCTGCCGTCCAGCAGGCGGGAGGTAGCCTCCATGGCAATGCCTTTTTCCTTGATCATGCCCAGGATAGTGACGATGGCGGGCATTCCATGCGCCAGGCCCAGGTTAAAGCAGTCCTGGTCCATTTCTGTGGCGGTCTTTGAAAAATGGTCTTTCCAGCGCACGCCATCCGCGTCTATAACGGCGGAGCGTTCCAGCTCCTGTACCAGGTTGGTCAGATAGGCAGCGGCGGAGGGTTGGGGTAGTCTGTCCAGGAAATAGAGGGCGGGGCCCAATCCCTGGTGCAGGAAATCATATTTATCCGTACGCAGCTCTTCTGTCATAAACTTACCCAGTATGTCGTCCACTTCTCCAAACACCTCTTCCATATCTTCTGCTTCTGCAAAACCACCCTGTATCAGGTGGTGTATGCCCCAGGCAATGCCGGATACGCCGGAGCAGTGGGATAACAGCAGCTCTTGTTCTGACAGCGCCTGTACGCTTTTCAGCAAGATCTTATGTACCTGCTCCAGGTGTTTCTTTTTACCGGTAAGGTGGTAATAATATGCGTAGAATAATGCGCAACCACTGTACCCACCCAGTAAGCCGGGCATGCTTTCCTGTTCGATGAATTTATCCAATATAGGGCTGATCTCCTGTAAAACCTTATTGATCTTTTTCTTATGATCCATATATATATTTAAACGGTCCGCAGCGGTTGCCTGCTGCCGGCGCCAATCGTACCTGTTAAACGGCCGCCTGCTGCCGGGTTTGCGCTACGGACCTTTTTAAGTTTAATTAGAAACGGCAGGAGTCTTCACTGCATACTTCAGCACCCTGGCTGATGTTGTCAGTGCATATACGGCGGGTGCAAAGCACGCTGCAGGTACCTGCGGTGAGCGCCATGCCGCCGTGCAGCATTTCCTGTTTTGATCTGCTTAAGCTGGCCACTCTGATCTTGCCCAGGCTCAGCTTTTTCTCTGCTCGCTTTTTCATGTGGATACAGTTTTGAGGTGAAAAATAAACCGGGTTAATACCTGCATACATCTTCGCTGCACAGGGTATTACCCTGGCTAAGGCAGGTAATGGGTCTGGAGATGCAGGCAGCGCTCCGTTGTGCGCCACCTTTAATATCTGCCTGTATCGTATTGCTTAGGCTGGCGATCCTGATCTTTCCTAGCGTGAGTTTCTTAGCGTTTGCTTTTTTCATGGAATGCAGGGTTTAAATGAAGTGATACTTAAAAGTGAAAGCCCACCACTGGCTGGGCGGACTTTCTATTCAATACATAGAGAACCGTTTACTGTTGTCCGGCCGGGGGCGGAGGACATTTGTAAAAGCTGCAACCAGTATAAGTAGGTCTGGCTGCGCCGCCTTGCAATGCTGCCTGGGATTCATGGCTTAATTTGGCGATCTTAAGCTTGCCCAGGGTCAGTTTTTTTTCCATTCTTTTTTTCATGATGGCTTACAGTTTAGATTTAAGAAATAAAAAGTATCTACAGGTACGTTTTGTTGCGTGTTAACTTATTGAGGGCGCGTTTTTCTCATGGTTCCTTAATGGCATTACAGGATCATTAAAAGTAAGTAAGAATCTGCACAAAAAATATCCCTGTTTAAGGGGATATCCGTCTTTCCGTAAATGCGGTAATTTTCGTATTTTATCTTTCCAATTTTGTACGCCTCATGATAGCTGCTAAAGATTTTTACCTGATCAGAACACCCCTGTTACCCCTGCAGTTCCTCCAGCAATTCAATGGTATTTCCTGGCCGCAGTTAAGGGAGCGGTTGCAAACGTTATTTAAGGACCCTTACCTGCTGGAAGCCATTTATATTGCCTCCCCGGAATTATTCCAGGAGCTGCGCAAATGGCAGGATGGCGAGTTAAAGGCAGAAAAGGAAGTGAACAAACTCACCGCTTCCCTGTACCGTTACCTGCTGCGGATGTGCACCCGCTGCACCCCGTACGGGCTGTTTGCAGGCTGCGCCACCGGACAGTTAGGACCAACAACCCAGGTAACGCTTGGGCCCATGGAACAGCATAAAAAACATTGCCGGCTGGATATGAACTATGTAGCGGAGCTGGCCGCTATGATCACCCGCATACCGGCCATACAGGAACAGCTGGTCTATTATCCCAATAATTCACTATACCGTATAGGCGATAGCTATCGCTACGCCGCCTATTCTATTCAGAATAAATTCCGGTATTATGATCTTACCTCCGTAGACTGTACGGAGTACCTCCAAAAGATCATCCATACCGCCACACCTGGCGCTACCCTGCAGCAGTTATGTGATTGTATCACGGATGATGATATATCAATGGAGGAAGCCCGTGAATTTATACAGGAATTAAGCGATAGCCAGCTACTGGTAAGCGAGCTGGAACCTACCGTTACGGGAGATGAGTTCTTTGACCGGCTTATAAACCGGCTGCAAGGGCTGCAGCATACAGCAGCGCTGACAACCAGTCTGCAACGGATCCGGACCCTGTTGCAGGACCCAACCGCCACTACGGAAAAATACCTGCAAACCCATGCGCTGGTAAAGGAATTACTGCCGGATACCAACAGTAAGGACCTGGTGCAAGCGGACCTGTTCCTGGCCACCACACAGAACACCCTTAGCCATACATTGGTAGATACATTGCAGGCGGAGCTTACGCCTTTATGGAAACTGTCCAAACGGATGAATAATCCGGACATCCAGCAATTCTGCCAGGCTTTCCGGGAGCGCTACGAGGAACAGGAAGTACCCCTTACCATTGTCCTGGACGCCGAAGCCGGTATTGGCTATGCCGGCCATAGCGGCGGGCAGGCAGACCATACGCCCCTGGTAGACGATATCTACATAGCACCGGAAAGCAGCAACAATACCATTTCCTGGAGCAAACTGCATGATTTCCGGTTGAAACAACTGCGGGAATGCCTGCAGCATAATAAAACAGAGATCGTATTAACGGATAAGGACCTGGAAGAGCTCAAAGAAACAGATACGCCAGACCTGCCGGACAGTATGTACCTGATGGGCAGCCTGCTGGGCAAAAGCGCGGCGGATGTAGACGCCGGCGATTTCCTGTTTGACCTGAGCACCTGTAACGGCCCTTCCGCCGCCAACCTGCTGGGCAGGTTCTGCCATGGCGATGCCGGCCTGACAGAGAAGGTAAGGGCCTGTTTAGATGAAGAAGCGCAACAGCACCCGGATTACCTCTACGCGGAGATCATACACCTGCCGGAGGCCCGCGTAGGCAATATACTGCTGCGGCCACAGCTACGCGACTACGAAATTGTGTACCTGGGTAATGGCAGTGTGCCTGCCAGCCATCAGTTACCTTTAACAGACCTGATGGTGAGCGTGCAAAATAACACCGTTATACTGCGCTCCCGGCGTTTTAATAAGCGGGTGATACCCCGCCTAAGCACAGCGCATAATTACCGGGGTGGATTACCGGCGTATAAATTCCTGTGCGATCTGCAGTATCATCAGTTACATACGGGTATGTACTGGAGCTGGGACCATTTATCCAAAGAGCCGTTTTTACCCCGCGTGCGTTACGGGCGGATCGTTCTGAGCAAATGCTCCTGGGTACTGCATAAAAATGATTGTCCGGGCCTGGAAACGCCCGATAAAAAAGGCGGCGCCCTGCCGGATTACATGGCTTTATTTACCGGCATCCGCGCGCAACGGCAGCTGCCCCGTTACCTGGTGATCGCGGAAGGTGATAATGAGCTGTTCATTGATATGGAGAATATAGCCTGCCTGCATATCCTGGCCCAGACCCTCATCAAAAAAGAAGCAGTCATGCTGCATGAATTCCTGGGCGCGGATAACTGCTGGGTAACCGGCGACCAGGGGAGTTATACCAATGAAGTGATCCTGCCGCTGCACCGTACGGCTGATAAAGACAGGCCCTCCGTTCCCATAGCACAGGACAAGGAAAAGCCGTTACCCGCCCGCCGTTTTGTTACCGGCAGCGAGTGGCTGTACGTAAAAATATACTGCGGCACCAGCAGCGCGGAAAAGATCCTGAAAACTGCCCTGCGGCCGCTGATCGCGGAGCTTACCGAAGAAGGTGTGATTGACAAATGGTTCTTTTTGCGTTATACGGACCCGGGCCATCATATCCGCCTGCGGTTCCACCATGCCACCCATACAGATTTCTGGAAAACGGTACTGGAAAAGCTCTATAACGCCCTGCAGCCCTTCCTTGACAGCGGGCTGGCCTATAAGCTGCAAACAGATACCTATGAGCGGGAGATAGAACGTTATGGCGCTGCCACTATGGAGCTGAGCGAGGATATTTTCCACTACGACAGTCAGGCGGTGCTGGATTGTATAGACCTGCTGGAAGGGGAAGAAGGCGAAACTTACCGCTGGTTGCTGGGCGCGCGGGGCATTGATATGCTGCTGCAGGATCTGGGGTATGATCTGGCTGGTAAAGCGGCGATGTTGAAAAATATGCAGCAGGCCTTTTTCCGGGAGTTTGGCGGCAACAAAGCGCTGCAAACCAAGCTGAATGATAAACACCGGGGCCATATGCGGCGCCTGGGCAGCATACTGGACCCGGAGCAGGATGCGGAGAACGGGCTGGAAGAAGCCATCGCCATCTTTACCCTGCGCTCCATGAGGATCAGTGAGCGGGTAGCGCAAAGCGGCCTTGCTGTGCATGACCAGCTGACCAGCTATATCCATATGTTCCTGAACCGGCTGCTGCTCTCCAACCACCGTAAACATGAGCTGGTGATCTATCATTTCCTGAGCCGGCATTATGACTCGCAGCTGGCCATCCGGAAGAAACAATTACAGCAAGTACCAAAGTAAACTATGGCCTTTACTATCTATAAACAGTCGGAACCAATGGATTGCGGGCCTACCTGCCTGCGGATGGTAGCCAAACATTACGGCAAGCGCTATACGCCCAAAGCGCTAAAGGAGCTTACCCGGCTCACGGATTATGGCACCTCGGTACTGCACCTGCGGGAAGCGGCGGAAAAGATAGGATTTAATACCCTGGCCGCCTCTGTGACCTTTGAGGAGCTGGACAATGAAACGCCCCTGCCCTGTATTGTGCTTTGGAATAAGAACCATTTTGTAGTGATCCCGCCCCAGGATTACTCCCCCGACAAACCGGGCAGCAAGATCCAGATCGCCGATCCGGAGCGCGGGCTGATGCGGGTAGATAAGGCCACTTTCCTGAGAAGCTGGACGGAAGACGGGGAAAAAGGGGTGGTGCTGATGCTGGAGCCAATTTCTGAGGAATGATCTACATCGGGAAATATTACATAATTTAGTAAGCACGGAAACGTTTATAGAAATTAGACAGCAGCGGGCTGTTGCTGATCAGGCCGGGTAAATGCCCATATGCTGTCAGTAATGGCCGTTAACTGAGGACAAACAACAGACAACTAACGATTCAATCCATCTCACATGAAAAGGATTTTAGTATTGGCCGCGCTTTTTTTCCCGTTGATAGTAAGTGCCCAGACCAAGCTGGCCGACGCCATTGCAGACGATTTTTCCACCAGGGCCGCGGAGCGGTTCAACCAGAAGAATGATCCGATAATGGTGTTTGTAACAGATCAGATGTCGCGCAGCGGCGCCGGCGGCCTGGAGATAGACAAGACGATGGTGGAGCTGAAAAAAGACCCTGCCGCACTGGACGCCGCACTCAAATACCTGTACCAATACAGTGATTGCAACCGTCAAACGTTGATTGCCAACCTGCGCAGCATGAACCTGCAAAGCAACAACGTTTTCCCGATAGCTACCTACACGGTAAATAAGTTCAAGGGAGAAGCCAAAGAACTGCAGGAAGAAAAGGCTACCCTGATCAAGAGCGGACAAATGGCCACCGTACCGGCTAACCCGGCCCCCACACCAGCGCCGGCAACTGCTACAGCGCCTGCCGCCACCGCCAGCACACCCGCTACGACCGGAAATACCGCCACGGCTACCACACCCGCTGCCAGCACGCCAACAACCGCTGCTGCCACGCCTGCCCCCGCAGCGCCGGTAGAAGATCCGTATGACTGGGATGTGCGCAATATCTTCCCTTTAGCCACCCCAGATCAACTGGTGGAGAAATACGGTAAAGACCATGTAACTACCCATAACGCGCAGGATTTTGAGGGCAACGATCTTGGCCCGGCCTGGTACGTGTTCCCTGATACTGATAACCAGATGGAAGTGATCTTTAACAACGATAAAAGCAAGACCGTATCGTTTGTAGGGGAAAACGCCAAATGGAAATCTCCTTTTGGCATTAAAGTAGGCGACCCGCTGGAGAAGATTGTAAAGATCAACGGCCGCAATTTCCGCATCAATGCTTTTGAGTGGGCTAACGGCGGGCTGGTAGACAGTTGGGAAGGCGGCCAGATGGATGGCAAGGGCGTTACCCTGCAATTTAAAGCGGTAAACACCGGCGATCCCAAACTGTACGACCAGGTAACCGGCGACAAAAAGGTAAAGACCGATCATTCCGCCTTAAAAAAGCTGGGGGTAGTAGTAGAAAAAGTATCCTTTAAAACCGCCCCCCAGCAATAAGTTTATTCTGTTCTCAAACTCTTTATAGGATTGGCCATGGCCGCCTTAATTGCCTGAAAGCTGACCGTAAGCAGCGTAATAAACAGACAAAGGAAGGCCGTGGCCACAAATACCCAGCCGCTGATATTGATCCGGTAGGCATATTGCTGTAGCCAGCTATGCATGCCCCACCAGGCCAGCGGAAAAGCAATAAGGGCAGCTACGCCCACCAGCTGCAGGAAATCTTTTGACAGCAGACCGGTTATACCGGCGGCACTGGCGCCCAGCACCTTGCGGATGCCTATCTCCTTCACCCTTCGTTCTGCCGTATAGGCGGCCAATCCAAACAGGCCCAGGCAGGAAATGATAATGGCCAGCACGGCAAATACCCGTGACAGTTTACCGATCAGTATTTCACTGGTATAGAACGCATTTACCTGCTCATCCACAAAGCTGCTTACAAAGGGGTAAGCCGGGTTATCCGCCTTCATAACGGCGGTGATCTTTTCCATGGCCACTTCCGGCCGTACCTGCGGCTTAATGCGGATAAAGAGCTGGTCGGCGTCTGCGGGCCGGCAATAAAAGATCACCGGATCGCTGCGTTTGCCATACATATCCCCGTACACATAATCCTTTACCACGCCGGTTACATAATAGGTATCATCCCCGTTCCGGATGGTTTTGCCAATAGGGTTGCCATTACCCATCAGCTTTGCCATTGCCTCTGTGATGATCACATTATTGCTGTCTGCCACGGAGTTGGTATAAAAATCCCGCCCGGCAGAGAGGTGCAGACCCCAGGTAGCCATGAAGCCAGGTGATACTTCCCTGCGGGAGATAAGTATATCCTGGTTTTCATCTTTACCCTGCCAGGAATAGTTGGAGGAGTTATTGCTGATGTACAGCATGGCGCCGCTACCCAGCCCCGCCTCTTCCACAACGCCGGTATTGAGCAGGTCTTGTTTAATGCCGGCAAAATGCGGCGCTACCTCCGGCGGCATATCCGTTTGTATAAGATGGCTTTGATCGTATCCCAGATCGCGCTGGCGCATATGCTGGATCTGCTGGTAGATGATGATGGTGCTCACGATCAGCACAATAGAGGTGGTAAACTGGAAAACCACCAGGCCTTTGCGGATCCAGGCGGCGCTGCCCTGTTTTGCCTTAAAGCCTTTTAATACGGCCACCGGGTTAAAGGATGACAGGTATAAAGACGGGTAGCTGCCTGCCACCAGGCCGCATAACAGGGCAATGCCCACGAGATACAGGATGTGGCGGGGCTGGTTGAGACCCAGTGACAATGGGCTTTCCACCAAAGTATTAAACAGCGGCAACAATGTCCACATAATAAGCAGGCCAAGGACCACCGCCAGCACGGCCATGGTAATGGCTTCCCCTATGAACTGGAGGGTAAGCATTTCGCGGGCTACGCCCATCACTTTACGCACACCCACTTCCCTGGCCCGTTTCTCACTGCGGGCAGTAGCCAGGTTCATAAAATTTATACAGGCAATCAACAAAATGATCCAGGCAATGACTCCAAACATGCGTACGTATACAATACGCCCACCCACCTGTTTACCATCTTCAAACTCGCCGCGTAAATGCCAGTCGTTCATGCTGAATAAAAATGGCCGGGCCGTAGCGCCTTCCTGCCTTTTTTCTATAAAACCATAGAGCTGCCGGTTGATCCTTGCCGTATCTGCGGAGGGTTGCAGCGTAACATAGGTAGACACGCTGTAAGAGCCCCAGTATTGCCACCAATCATGCGTTTGCATAAAGATCTCAAACGGCGAAAGCCAGCTAAACTGCAGGGTGGCATTTTTCGGTACGTCTTTTATCACGCCGGTTACCAGCAGGGATGTTTTATTATCCACCTTCAGTATTTTGCCCCTTACATTGCTGGCCGTTCCAAAAAAGCGCTGTGCCATCTCTTCCGTTAACACCACGGAATTTACCTGCCGGAAAGCATCGTTGACATTCCCCTCTGTAAACTGTATATCAAACATGCGAAAGAAGGAGGTGTCTGTATAACCGCCCCATTCAAAGATCGATTTGTCTCCCTGGCTAAAAAGGGCCTTGTGACCACTCATACGGCAGGACGCTGTAATGCCAGGTATCTCTTCTTTTATAGCCTGGGCCAGCTTGCCCGGAGTAGAATTAAAAGCACGGGTCTTGCCGTCATAGGTTTGGTTGGTCATGATCCGGTACAGCTGATCCTTCTGGGGATAGCTTTGGTCAACACTCATCTCCCCCTCTATCCAAAGGAAAATGAACCCGGCACAGGTGATGCCGATGGCCAGGCCAAAGATGTTCAGAAAACTATAGCTCTTGTTCTTCCACAAGTGGCGCAAGGTAATGCGGAGGAAATTTTTAAACATGGCAGGCTAGTTTAAGTATTGTCAGTGGTTTTCAAAACCGGTGCCTGCAATTTATATAACTGGGAATACCAACCTTAAAAATACGTGTATTTTATAATGTGTTCAGTTTCGTTACAGGGATCGTCCGTTTTTGAACGCAGGTAGCTGCGTTAAGGGGATATAGTATAGATAAAGTACTCCTACATAGGAGTACTTTATCTATACTATATCTATACTACATCAGTACTTTATCTACCTGTTTCGCACGGTTACACCCCCAGCTTTACCGCCGGCACGTAATTCAGCTTAGCCTCTCCCGCATCTATCAATGCGCCTACCCGGAAATAGTATTGGCTACCGGGTTTTAATGTGCCGGTATTGGCTGCCAGGTCTATTTCCAGCGTGTATACATGATTAGGGTCTGTTACGGCATTGAGCTCCTGCTCTGCCGCCACCAGGCGCATAGGTTCCCCTACACGGGCATCCGGGTGTGCATAGAGCCCTATTTTCTTTACATTATTGGTGACGGTTTGCTGTAGCTTAAAGGTGGCGGTGATCTTAGTGCCATTCTTTACGATGTTTACATCCTTTACGCGGATATAAGGCGTTACCCGGAAATCGAGCTTTGTTTGCCCGTTAATGCTTACCTCCTGGGCGGCTACGGCTGCAAAATTGCCTCTTACCGGCGTTATGGTATAGGTGTTGGCAAAAAGCAGGCTGTTATCATAGGTGCCGTTGTTCTTTACGATGAGATATTGCGGAGCCGTGTAACCGTGCTCAATGATCTCTATGGTGGTGCCGCGGATGATATCCTGCTCCACCAACCCACCGGTTTCAGCGTCCAGGAAGCTGCCGGACAGGCCCGCGGTGGGCGCATCATAGTTATCTTTTTTGCAGGATGCGAAGATAAAGGAGGCGGCAATAAGCGCCATGTATGTTAGCTTTTTCATGGTCAATACGTTTTAAAATCAATACTGCGGGTTCTGCACCAGGCCATTAGCGCCTATACCCGGGATAGAGCGATAATAGGCCTTTGTTTCAAAGGTCTTTGGATTGGTGTTAGGCACATTCACCCGTACAAAAATGTATTGGATGGCCGGCAGGGCGCGCAGGTCCTGCAGGGGCATAAGGGAGTGCATGTAGCGGTTGTTGAAGGCGGTATGGAACTCCCGTCTGCGGATCAGGTCCCAGAAACGTTTGTTCTCAAAAGCCAGCTCCACGCGGCGCTCCCGCTGCACATTGGCGGCCGTTAAGGGAATAGTGGTGGTAAACCCGGCGCGGCGGCGGATGTCGTTCAGGGCTTTGGCAGCCAGCGCGGCATCGCCTTCGCCGCTTTCTGCCACGGCTTCTGCATAGTTGAGCAGGATCTCCGCATAGCGGAAGTCCATAAAGTCCGTGGTGCTCTGGTTCCAGCCGGGTACAACAGGGGATAACTGGTTCATAAACTTCTTGAATGAAAAGCCGGTGCGGGTATTGCTACCGCCATAGGTATCAAACCCGGAATATAGACTGGTAGCGGCGGCGCCATAGCTATAATAGGTAGCGCCGTTGATGGTGATCTCGTCCTTTACGCGGATAGCGGCCTGGCCATCCGGTTTTACATAACCTGCCTGTATGATGATGGGCGTATTTTTCCAGGTGGTGCCAGGCAGTATGGCGGTGGCCCACAGGCGCGCGTCCTTGCCTTTGAAGATATCGTTTGGCGAGTCAAAACGCAGATAGTTCTTCGTGGGGCTGTAGCCGGTATAATCATCCACTACTCCTTCTGTGGTGGTGGCAATGGGCGCGCTTTCGCCGGGATGGTCATAACGCTCATACAGGTCCACCAGGTCGAGGGTGGGGTTCATGCGGCCGGGGTGCGGCCAGCCATTGGCCACCTGGGCTGGCTGGTACCAGATATCGTAATTATGGCCCTGGTTGTTGCCCGGCAGTACAAAACCCTTGATAAAAATGGCCTCTTCCGGCGCATTGTTGGGGTTCTGGAACAGGAGGCGGTAATTCTCCGCCGCTTCTTCCGGCGTAGCCGGGGTGGGTTTATACAGCGAATAGGTGTTGGATGACATGATAGCCTGGCTGGCCTCAATACACGCCTTATAGTACCCCTCTGCCAGCGAGGCTTCCAGCCCTACCAGCTTTTGGGTGACGGCCGTACCGGACATGGGCGCACGGCTGCCAAATTTAGCGAGGGAGGCCGCATGCAGCGCAGCGCGGGATTTAAGGGCATAAGCCGCCCATTTGGTGGCCCGCCTGCCGGTGCCGGGCGCCAGGTTGTTAATAGCGGTATCGCAGAGGGCCAGCACATAGTCCCAGGTTTCCTGCTCGGTGCTGCGGGGCACTTTAAGCGCCTCCGGATCACCGTTAAACACCTGGGTAGCTTTGATCAGGGATACACCGCCGTAACGTTTGGCCAGGCCAAAATAGGTGTAGGCTTTGATAAAGGCGCTTTCGCCTACCAGGGCTTTCCGTTCCTCTTCTGTTACATCCAGTTTAGGGATCACGTCTATCAGCTGGTTTACATCGCGTACCAGCTTATAGCCTGGTTCCCACCATTGAAAATCGCCATCGCCTATAAAATCGCCAAACTCTGAGTGGGTGGCCTCGTCTGTGGACATAGCCGGGCTAAAACCGCCATTATTGGGATCGCCCCCGTTTATGTTAAAACCGTTCCTGAAATAGGCAAAATCTTCTACGGGCAACTGGTAATACAGGTTGGCCATATATAATTTGGTGCCTTCCGGGTCTGCAAACAGGTCCTCCCCTCTTATCTTATCATTGGGTTGCAGATCCAGGATCTTGTTGCAGCTGAACAGCAGGCTGCCTGTCAGCAACAATACCAGGCTTTTTTTATAGTGTTTCATACAGTGTCTTTTTAGAAATTAAGGTTCACGCCAAAGTTGTAGTTCTTCATGAGCGGGTAATTGAACCCTGCGTTAAACAAACCTTCCAGCCTTTCCGGGTCAAATGCTTTTACAAACGGATCTGCAATGGTGAACAGGTTAAACGCGTTCACAAATACCCGCAGGCGTTTAATGCCTACGGCGCTGTACAGCTTTGTGTTAAAGGTGTAACCCAGCTCCACGCTTTTGAGCCTTACATAAGAGGCGTCTTTACGCCATACGGAACTTTCTGCGTACATCTTACCTACATCGTTATTAAAGCGGGAGGCGGGCCATTTACCCGGTATCCAGGCGCTATTGGGATCATAAGGGTCTGCCTTATGCCAGCGGTCGTAGAAATAGGCGGGGGTATTGCCGCGGAAAGCCATCACCTCCGCATATACCTCGCTAAAACGCACCGTGTACATAGCGGAGCCCTGGAGCAGCATGTTCAGGTCAAAACCTTTCCAGCCGGCTGTCAGGGTAAGGCCGTAGTACATTTTAGGATTCTTGCCGGAAGGATTGATGTTATCATTCGTGCCATTGGCGCCGGTGAACAGGGGCAGCATATCCTTATCGTCTACCATGCCGTCGTTGTTGATGTCTGCGTATTTAAAGTCGCCGGGCAGCTCGCGGATATTGGCCTGGTCGCCATTCTGCAGGGGGTAGTTGGCTATTTCCTCCGGGTTCTGGAACTGGCCCAGGTAGGTATAGGCCCATACCACATCATTATAGCGGTTGGCGGTACCATTACGCCAGCGATCGTAGCTATTCAGGAACGGTCCTCTTTCCACATACCGGTTCATGATACGGGAATAGTTAAAGTTGGCGGATACGCCAAACTGGAAATCATTGAACCGGTTGTTATAGGAAATGGTGAAGTCAAAACCCTGTACCCGGTCGCTGTTCAGGTTTTCCTGGGGCAGTGTAGCGCCAAAGGTGTTGGGCAGGGATACATTACGTACCGCCAGCAGCCCATCCCGGTCGCGGCGATATACATCAAACTCCAGGTTGAACTTGTTATTCCAGAGGCCTATGTCAATGCCCAGATCCGTTACTTTGGATTTGAACCAGGTCAATTTCTCATTGGCAATGAGTGGTGAAGAAGCGCCATTGGTAATGGTACCATCTGCAAACTCATAACTACCGCCGCCCGTGGTGGCGTAATAACCGGCTATATACTGGAAAGGATTACCCGCATCTTCCCCTACCAGGCCGTAAGAGGCGCGCAGTTTCAGGTTGGAGATGAGCCGGACATTGTTTTTGAGGAAACGCTCTTCAGAGATACGCCAGCCGGCAGATACTACCGGGAAAAATCCCCAGCGGCGATCCGGGTGGTACCGGTAGGAACCATCCTGGCGGAAAGCAAACTCCACCAGGTATTTGCTGCGGAAATCGTAGTTAAGGCGGCCTACATAAGAGAGGTTAGCCGTTTGTGTTTCTATACCGGAGTTCACCTGGTTCTTTACGCCGGCGGAGTTGATCTGATCATTGGTATAAAAATCGTAGAGCCGGCGCAGATAAGCATCCCGGTTCCAATATTGCTGCCGCTCGTATACCACCAGGGCGCTTACATTATGCTGACCCGCAAACTGACGGCTATAGCTGGCCTGCGCCTGTATGGTAACCCGGTTATTATTGCCATAGTTATTGGAAATGCCGGAGGTGCCCACCCGCTGGGGCGATACTTCGAATTTATCATTTACGTACGTGTACAGCTTATAGGTTTTGGATACATCCTTGGCTTCATAACTGTTCATATCATAAGAACCCAGGGCCTTTAAGGAAAGTCCTTCTACAAACGGCGCCGTATAGATCAATGCTACGGAGGATTGTACATTCCTGTTCACGCTTTCGTTATACCCGGTAATATCCCGGTTGGAAAGGGTAACCGGGTTCTGGTTACCAGGCGCCACCACGGCCGGATGCTCCGGATCGTTGTTGGCATAAGGCTTTTCCGTTGGCAGTGTTACGCGGGTACCTTTAAAGATGTTAAAAAAGTTCTCTCCCGGCACGGACCTTTTATCATAGCGGCCTGCCAGGAACACCTCTGCCCGCAGGTTGCGGCTTAGCTCCGTGGTGAGGTTGGAGCGCAGGGTGTATTTGTAAAAGTTCATATCGTTGGTCTTTAGCAGCCCTTCTTCTGTGGCATACCCAAAGCTTACGAAGTACTGGGTTTTATCCGTACCGCCGGAGGCAGACAGGTTGTGCTGTTGCTGCATGGCAGACTTTTTCATGGTCTCGTTGTACCAGTCCGTGCTGCCGTAACCAGGGGCGCCATCCAGGTATTTCTGCAGCTCGTCTTTGGTGAGAAAGGGGGAACCGGTACCCAATATGGCGGCATCGTTACGCATCTGGATCCATTCCGCCGCATTGGCCATGCGCGGCACATCCGTAGGTTTCATATAACCCACTACGCCGTTGTAGTTAAAGGAGGTTTTCCCTTTTGCGCCTTTTTTGGTGGTAACGATAATTACCCCGTTGGCCGCACGCAGACCATAGATAGCGGCAGAGGCGTCTTTAAGGAAGGATACGCTTTCAATATCCTCCGGGTTCAGGCGCTGAAACTCAGAGCCGCCGTCACGGGCAATACCGTCTATTACAAACAGGGGCGTACCAAAGCCGCGGATGTTGATCATGTTATCAAAAGTACCCGGCTCGCCGCCCAGCTGGCGGATCTGCAGGCCGGCCACTTTACCTTGTAGCTTCTGGGCCAGGCTGATGTTGGTGGAGGTCTGGATCTCCTTGGCGGTGATATTGCTTACCGCGCCGGTAAGGGTCTCTTTCCGTTTTACGCCGTACCCTACTACCACCACATCGCCCAGCTGGGCTTCGTTGGGCGATAGCTGCACATTAATGGCGCTTCTGCCATTGATATGTTCTATGACCTCCTTCATGCCGATAAAGGAAAAAACAATTTCTGTAGCGGAAGCGGGGATATTGAAGCTGTAGAGCCCCTGTGCATTGGTGGTAACGCCGGCCCGCTTGCCGGCAGCGTCCTGTACAAATACGCTGACGCCAGCCAGGGCAGATCCGTCCCTGGCATCGGTGACCTTTCCGCTAATGGCCCTTTGCTGAGCCACTGACAGGCATGGGAAAAGTGCTACCACCAGTAATAGGTAATAGATCCGTTTCATAAACGAGTAGAATTGATTTTGGTTAGGAATTGAAATAAGAAGCCGTTAGCCGATAGCTGTCAGGAATTAGCTATTGGCTGCAGCTTTAACTACAGTCTTTGTTACGTGTGATGAATTGTGCTAGCGTGAATATGTATTAGTTCCCAGCTATAGGTACGCCCCAGGATTTATTGGGCTTAGGGCCCATTTCCAGTTCAAGTTTTCCCCCGTTATTCAATTGTTCATGCGTGAAAAAGGGCGTGTTTAATTCCTTTCCGTTCAATTTAGCGCGCTGAATATATTTATTGGTTGTAGAACAGTCTTTTGCTATTAAGGTGAATTGTTTGCCATTAGGCAGGTCTATCGTCACTTTGCTGAACACAGGGCTGCCAATGGTATAGATGGGCAGGCCGGGCGTTATTGGATAAAAGCCCATGGAAGAAAAGACCACAAAAGCCGTCATACCGCCGCCGTCCTCATCCCCGGGGATGCCGAAGATGTTATCCTTAAACCATACATCCAACAACATGCGGATATGTTTCTGCGTTTTCCAGGGCGCATCTGTAAAATTGTAGAGATAAGGGATGTGGAAACTGGGCTCATTACCCATGGAATATTGGCCTACCAGGCCGGTGGCATCCGGGAACTTGCTCCAGAAGGCGTATTTGGAGCGGTCCAGCCCTTCGCGGAACAGCTGGTCCAGGCGGGCCTCAAAAGGCTTTTTGCCGCCCATGAGGGTTATCAGGCCCGGTATGTCCTGCTGCACCTGCCACATATAGGTCCAGCCGTTGTTTTCATCATAATAGTCCCTGCCACCCATACCGCCGTCGAATTTGGGATCAATGCTGATCCAGTTGCCTTTATCATCCTTTGGCAAAAAGAATTGCTTTTCCTTATTCCAGAGGTGCTGGTAGTTCATGCCTCTTTTAGAGAATTGCGTGTAATCCTCCTGTTTACCCAGGTCTTTGGCCAGCTGGCCCAGCGCCCAGTCGTCATAGGCATTGCCCAGGGTAATGGCCACGGCCTGCCTTTTCTCGAATTTATGTACGCGGGGCTCTGTTTCCTGCGCATCCGGCGGCAGGGCCGGGAAGTATCCATTGGTATGGTAATAATCGTCCAGTTTAGTTTTCTCCCCGTTTTCCCAGGGCAGCATGGTGGCGCTGGTAGCGTTCTTGCGCATGCCCTCATAGGCTTTCTGCACGTCAAAATTGCGCAGGCCTTTGCGGTAGGCATCCAGGAAAACGATGGAGGAATGGAAGCCGTTCATACAGGCATGGTCGCCAAACAGCACGGGGAAGGTAGGCATCCAGCCGCTTTGCTCGTACATGCGTACGTAGGATTGCAGCATATCTTCTTCCACCGCAGGGTTCAGGATCATACGCAGGGGGTGCAGGGCCAGGTAAGTATCCCAGGACCAGTCATCCACATAAAAAGGGCGGGTATCCTTATTGACCTGTTTGTTATAACCGCTGTAATACTGTCCATCTTCTGTAATATCCACCATCCTTTCGTAACAACGGTACAGGGCGGTATAGAAGGAGCGCCGTTGTGCGGGCGTACCGCCTGCTACCTGGATCTGGGAAATGACCTTATCCCAGGCATTCATGCCATTATCCGCTACTGACTGGAAGCTTTGTTTACTGATCTCCTCAAAATTCTTACGGGCCTGGGCGGCGCTTACAAAGCTGATAGCATAACGCAGCTCCACCTCTTTTACGGCGGCAGGGAAAGTAATAGCGGCCTTTATACGTTTACCGGAAGCATGGGGGATGGACATTTCCTGCCCATCCTGCTGCCAGGCGGCTGGTACGCCGGCGCTGCTAAAAACGCCGTACATGTATACTTTTATATCGTCGTGCCAGGTTTCCATACCGGTTAGCTCCGTGCCGGACAGGAAATGCCAGTCTGCCGGGCCACCGTTATAGTTACCTAATAAAATGGTCTTTTTGGGCGCATCCGGGAACTGGAAGCGGTAAATGCCCGTTCTTTTACCGGGCGCAAACTCCACATTTATCTCCTCATCCACCAGGTAGGCGCTGTAGTACCATGGCCGGGTGATCTCCTGGTCATAGGTCATACGTGCGCGCCAGCTTTCCGGCGTAACGGGTTTTACTGTGGGTTTCAGGGAAAAAACCTGGCCCAAACGGTGTGAAACGATGGTTAAGGGAAAGTCTGAGATCTGATCATCCAGGTAGTCTTTGCGCTGGGGCGCCATCCGTATCAGCTGGTTAGGCAGCTGTACCGTAGGGCGGGTAGGCTCCAGCAGCTGGCCTACGTTGCCGATCGTAGGATCAATATCATTAAGGTTGGAGGCCGCCTCTTTTACGGGAGCTGCCAATTGGGCGCAGGCTATGTGGCCGCCCATTAATGCCAGTAACAGGAATACCAGTCTTTTCATACTCGATGGAATCATTTCATTTGCTGAAATGTACTGCAAGAAACTACAGTTACACTAACAGATGCCCTAATAAATGCACTAACGGGGAAATTAATTTTTGCTTAGTGGATAAAATAACTGATTATCAGTTGCTAATAATTTTAAAAAAACTGGAGATCTAACGTTTATCCTTTAAATTTAAGCGCGGGGATTACGGGGGGCTAAGTAGAAAATTAAGTATTTTGTGTTCAGATTCCAGGTTGTTATGGGGAAACATATTTATTGCTTACTGGGGGTCTTTTTTTTCTGTAACGTAGTATTTGGCCAGTCTTATGGTTTACGGTTCTCCAGCCATGAAGTGGTACCTGAAAAAAGAACATCCCTCGACCTGACTCCAACTGCACCTATTTGCCTGCATGATGGTACGGACATTTCTTTTGACCTGGTATTCACGCCTAACCTGGAGACTTACTTTGGTTATATTATACGGCTGATCACGGACCAGCATCAGAATATAGACCTGGTGTATAACCAGCGGCTGCAGAATTTCACATTCGTGATAGGGGAATCCTTTTCCGGTACGGTGCAATTAGACTCTGTGCAACTGTTCCGGAAATGGAACCATTTCCGCATCCGTTTTGATGAAAAGAAACAGGCCGCCCTTTTTTATGTGAATGACCGGCTTATATGCCAGGGCGCGCTGGCATTTAGTGGCAGCACCTGTTGCCATATCTATTTTGGCACCAACCGTTTTGAGAAGTTCCAGACGCTGGATATCCCTCCTATGAGCATTAAGGATATCCGGATCACGGAAAAAGGTCAGCTGAAATATTATTATCCTTTATCAGAAAGCAGCGGCCTTACCTGTAAGGATGCCGCCGGCCACCATAATGCCCAGGTAAAGAACCCGGTATGGCTGAAGCCACGGCACCAGCACTGGGAAAGCGTACGGACCTTCTCTGTTACCGGCACGCCCAGCGTAGCGTTTGACGGCAAACGTGAACTGTTGTATATAGTAGCCCGGGACAGCCTGTACCGGTTCTCTTTCAAGAATTACCAGCTGACCGCTACGGCCGTAGACGCCGGCCCGCTGCCGGCGGGTAACCAGAGCGTATATGATACGGTAACGGGCCGGCTGTATAATTTTTATATTGATGAGCACAAGGTGCGCCGTTATGATACGGTGAGCCATAAATGGGACGCCGGCTTTAGCGGCCAAGGCCTTACGGAGTACTGGCAGGCCAATAAGTTCCTGTCGCCCACGGATAGCGCCCTGTATGTCTTAGGCGGTTACGGACAGCTGCAATACAAAAACCTGGTGCAACGGTATTCTTTCAGCCGCGGGCAGTGGGAGACCGTGCCCGCCCAGGGGGATGCTTTTATGCCGCGGTACCAGGCGGCGCTGGGCAGCAATGCCACCCGGGACACGGCTTATATCATAGGCGGCTATGGCAGTAATACCGGCAACCAGTCCATTAACCCCAAACATACCTATGATCTGCTGGCCTACAGCATAAAAACACAGCGTTTTACCCGTATGTACCAGCTGCCGGAGCCGGCCAGCCAGTTCTGTTTTGCCAACAGCCTGGTAATAGACCCGGCCACCCGCGATTTTTATGCACTGATCTACCCAACGGATAAATTCAACTCCAACCTCCAACTGATACGCGGCTCCCTGCAATCCCCCTCCTACCAGCGCACGGGGGATGCGATCCCGTATGCGTTCCATGATATCAAGTCCTTTGCGGACCTTTATTACTGTGCAGCCAGTAAAAAACTGGCGGCCATTACGCTGTACAATACCCAGAATGGCGCTACGGATGTGAAAGTATATACGCTGGACTTTCCGCCCAATGCCATGCCTGACAGCCCTGCAGCACCGGAGAAACAAGCCGGCTACTGGCCCTATGCAGCCGGCGCCCTGGCCCTGATGGCAGCGGGCCTGTACTTTTTCTACTACCGGCGCCGGGACCGTAAAAAAAGGCCCGTTACGCCTGCTGTAACTACCCCCCCCGTAAGGGATACCCATCATAAACCCGTTGATGTGCCCCATCCCGTGGTACCGGCTACAGAACCAGTATCACCGCCGGAGGAGAACGACACATCCGCCATTTTCCTGTTTGGGCAATTTGAGGTATTTGACAAACAAGGCCAGGATATCACCAAGCTGTTTACGCCCCTGTTAAAAGAGCTGTTCCTGCTGATCCTTATCTACTCCCTGAAAGATGGGAAAGGCATTTCCTCTGAACGGCTGTACGAGATACTTTGGAGCGATAAGCCCCTGAAAGACGCCAAGAATAACTATTCCGTAAACATCGTTAAGCTAAAAGCCATCCTGGAAAAGATAGGCGATTGCCATATTGGGAAAGAGTCCGGTAAATGGAAGCTGGAGATCCTGAACGATAGTATCCGGATCGATTACCAGCAATACATTAACCTGGCGGCTGGTAAACCGGCTATTGATCATATCTATGTGCAGGCACTGCTGCATATTATACAAAGGGGCGCGTTTTTACGGAATGTACATTATGAATGGCTGGACGATGTAAAGGCGGGTATTTCCAGCCAGGTGATCGACAGCCTGCTGCAATATATTGCCGGGGCGGATATGGCGGCGGAGGCGGAATTTATTGTAAAGCTCACCAACTGTATCTTCTTTTTTGACAACCTCAATGAGGAGGCGCTAGCCTATAAAAGCAAATGCCTGGTACTACTGGGCCGGCATGGCATGGCAAAAGACGCCTACCTGCGGTTTGCAAAAGAATACAAGGAAAGTTATGGACAGGAATTTGAGCGCTCGTTCCGGGAATTGACCTAACGGGATGCATTGTGCTACTCCACCTGGCTTAGTTGGTTACACAGGTTATAGAAATGCCGTACTACCTCTACGGTTTGCGTATACGATATAGGTTTTATTACATAGGAGTGCGCGCCCAGGGTCAGGCACTCATCCCGCTCAATAGGATTAAGCGAGGTGGAGAAAATGATAACGGGAATGGCCGCAAACGCCGGTTCTGCTTTCAGGAAACGCAGGGTTTGGGTGCCGTTCATCTTTGGCATGTTCAGATCCAGGATGATCAGGGACGGGATAGCGCCGGGCGGCGTGCATTGCTGCAGGTATTTGATGGCCTCTTCGCCGTTCTCCTCGAAATGTATAACGGCTCCGTAATCCAGATCGTCGAAAGTATCTTTTATGATCTGGCGGTCTTCGGCATCGTCATCCACCAGCATTATTTTCGGGTACATATGTTCCATGTACGGTACTATTGATTAAGTGGTAAGGTAATCTTAAACGTGGCGCCTTCATTCTCTTTCCCCGAGGCGGTAATAGCTCCATTGTGCAGGGATACGATCTTGCGGCAGATGGCCAGTCCCAGGCCGGTGCCTTTGTATTTATCACCGCTATGCAGGCGTTGAAACAGCGTGAACATCTTAGGCAGGTATTTTTCATCAAACCCGATCCCGTTGTCCTTGATGGCAATTTCCAGGTATTGGTCATTACGCCAGTTGGAGACCTGTATCAGCGGCGCCTGGTCTTTTTTGGCATACTTGAGCGAGTTGCTGATGATGTTGGCAAACAGCTGGCGCAGCATACTTTCATCCGCGTCTATAGAAGGCAGGGGCGCTATATCTATAGCAGCGCCTTTTTCGCGGATCATCATCTCCAGATCCTGCAGCGTATCGCTGATCACCCTGTTCAGGTCTATACGCCGGTATTCCAGCTCCTTTTTCTCCACTTGGGAAAAGGCCAGCAGGTCATGGATCAGGTTGCGCATGCGGTGAGAGGCGGATAGCATGCCTTTCAAATAGTCCTTACCTTTTTCATCTATCCTGTCTACATACTTATTGAGGAAGTAATCGCTATAAAAGCTGATCTTACGTATAGGCTCCTGCAGGTCATGGGAGGCGATAAAGGCAAACTGCTGCAGCTCCTGGTTACTGCGGTTAAGGGCGGATATATTATCTTCCAGTACGGTTTGGTTCTCTTTTAACTGTTGCTGGGCCTGTTGTAGCTCTTTATTATTCTGCAGGGTTTCTTCTATCGCTTTCTGGGCATTAATATCCACCAGGTATCCTATCCAATATAATAAAGTCCCTTTTTCATCCCGCAGTGGAGAGATAGCTGCCAAGTGCCAGCAGTAATCATCATCATGCTTATGCCGCAACCGGCACTGTGTTTTTACCACGGCCGCTCCTGCCGCTATGCTATGCGTGAACAGCAGGTTAAACGCATCGTAGTCCACAGGGTGCACCACATCGCGCCAGCGGGTCTCATTCAACTGCTCTATGGTATGCCCGGTAAACTGGTATAACCAATCGTTGGCATAGATGAGCTGTCCCTGGAGGTTCAATGAAAAAATGATGATAGGCAGTGCGTTGGTAAGGGTCTTATACTGCCCTTCGCTTTCCTGTAGCTTCTGGGCCAGTTCCTGCAGCTGTTCGTTCTTGCGTTTGATCTCTTCGTAGGGGGAGATGGGCGGCTCGTTGCGGAACATGTTCCGCCATTCGTCTATTTTCTTTATATCCAGTTTTTCAGAGGAAGGGATGGAATAATAAAGCTCTACGGAAGTCTGGTCGCCGGCGGTAGTGATATTATATTTATTCACCAGGCGCTTGGCATATTCCAAACCCTGGTTGCCTTTCTGGGTAACATGGGCCTCATCTGTGATACGGGCAACGATGTATTTTTCCCTTTTATCTGTGGATATGCTTAAAACCAGGTAACCGTTCTTCCCGTGATCAATGGCATTCCTGGATACTTCGGACACTGCGGTGGCAAAAGTAGTTTGTGCAGAAAGGGAAAGGGCCGCCAACTCCGCCAGCTTCATGGACCGCTTATGCGCCAGGATAAGATCCATTTCGTTATTTAACGTAACTTTTACCAGTTCCTGCATGGGCTATACATTTATTTTACAAGCAGCAATTGCCATGTCATCTGTATTACGTGCAAAGTCCTTGAATAAAGCGGCGCCTACAAAAGCAAGATCACAACGAAAAATACCGGGATACCGGAGCAGGTCCCAACGTGTTTTTATACCATCACTGCACATGATCACCGTTTGTCCTCTTTCATAAGCCACTTCTTCATCCCGCATGGTATTGGGAATATTTAGCCCGATGATGCCGTTGTGCGCTACATAATTCTTTGATACGGATGCGCCCTGCAGCCGGCTAAAGATATTGCCAACACCGCAGATAGACCATTTGCGCTCCTGTAGATCAAAGATCACCACGGTGCCTACCAATCCCCTGGTTTTCTTTACCGCGGCGTGCATAAACCGCAGGGTTTCCCGGGGGCTGTTTTCCGGGCAGCTTCTGAAGGCTTCTATGGCTGCCTGTACGGCAACCTGTGCGTCTTTGCCATGCCCCAGGCCATCTCCCAGAAATAGCTTGATATGATCTTTGGATACTTTTGCATAAAACCCGTCGCCACAGTCTGTTTCTCCGGTCTTAGGCACGATCAGGGACCTGATCTCTATTTTCTTTGGCTTTGTAAAAGACGGCAATGCCTCATTATAAACAGTACAATACAATACCGTGCCCCAGTCTTTACGGGAATACACCTGGAACTTATCTGACAGGCGGCGGATCGCCCCCAGGCCATGGCCAAGCGTATTGGTGGTAGACATTCCATCGGCCATCATGCGTGGTACATCGTTGATGCCCGGCCCGTTATCGATGGAAATGATCTCCATTCCCTGAATACCTTCCTCTTCTACCGGTTTTACAAATAGCTCTCCGTCCACTGCATGTTTAGAAAGATTGGAGACCATTTCAGATATGATAATATCTATCTCCCCTATCCTTTTTGCGGTAAACCCTGCTTTTACGGCCAGGGCGTGGATCTCTTTTTTGATGATGGCGAAGTAGCTACGGTCGGATGCATTAAAGCGCAGATGTACAGCACTAACCATTTTTCCATTTTGTGATCGTTACGGTGGTGCCTTTCTCTGAGCTCCTGATATCAAATTCACTTACCAGCCGTTTTGCTCCCGGCAATCCTAATCCCAGGCTTTTGGCGGTAGAATAGCCATCTTTCATGGCCAGCTGAATGTCTTTAATACCCGGGCCCTTATCCACGAATGAAAGCCGTATACCATTTTCCCTGCCTTTGCTTACAATTTCAATGAGGGTATAACCCCCGTTCGCATATTTAAGCATATTACGCACCAGCTCTGAGGCGGCGGTGATCAGTTTGGTCTGGTTCACCAGGCTCATACCTATCTTTACTGCGTATTCCTTTACGCGGTTGCGGAAGGGGACTACATCCTGTTCTTTCTGTATGGCCATCGTATCTTTACTCAACACTATTATCATCGTGTTCTTCCTCCTGTGTGTCCTCGAAAGAACCGATTTTTCTCCTTAACAAAGCCATTCCCTTCTCCACATTCAGGGCAGTACTTACGCCTTTCAGCTCCAGACCTAACTCCACCAGCGTGATAGCCACGGCTGGCTGTATGCCTACTACTACTGTTTCAGCATCCATGATCTTACTCATACTGCCGATATTACCAATGATACGTCCCATAAATGAGTCCACTATGGACAGTGCGGAAATATCAATTAATACGCCTCTTGCACCGGTCTTATTCACCATTTGCACAAGATCACTTTCCAAATTTAGCGCCAAACGGTCATACAAATCCACCTGAATAGTTACCAGCAGGAATTTGCCCATTTGTAAAACAGGTATTCTATCCATAACGGGTTATAAGCTGGTTTTTTCCTTCACTGATTTTCTCACCTCTAACTGCAGCATACCAAAGGCATGTTTCAAAGCGCTGGCAAGTGTGGCTTTTGTAATAATATTGGAGAGATCAATACCCAGGTGCACCACGGTTTGTGCAATTTCAGGACGGATACCGCTAATGATACACTCCGCGCCCATTAGGCGGGTGGCGCTGATGGTCTTTATAAGGTGTTGGGCTACCAGGGAATCTACGGCCGGTACGCCGGAGATATCCAGGATGGCGATGCTGCTACCCGTCTCCACTATTTCCTGCAGCAGGTTTTCCATTACTACCTGTGTGCGGGCGCTATCGAGGGTGCCGATGATAGGCAAGGCCAGGATGCCATCCCATAAGCGGGTAACGGGCGTAGATATTTCTGTTATCTCATCTGTCTGGCGCAGGATCACTTCTTCCCTCCCTTTAATAAAGGTCTCAAAAGTGTTTACGCCAAAGCTATCTATGAGCTTGTTTACTTTCATGGTCAGCGCTAACAGGGTAACAGCATCATTCTTGAGCTCATCCTGCAGTGTCTGTAACAGCGCTTCCCTGAGGCTGAATATATATACTCCGGTCTCGCGGGGAGAGTATCCCTGGCGGGCGCGGGAGATAGAAATGCCTGACAGTATTTCTATAACGGTGTCAAAATCGCCGGATTGGGCATCCGCTAAGTTCCGGTCATTCACCGCATTTACCAATGCATCCAGTAATTCCTCCGACTGGATCCGCAGCTCGTCATTGCTCATGAGGTCTTCGCGGAGCGTTTCATTCGCCAGCTGGTTCTTCATCCACAATTCTAAGATCTGTTTCTTTCTTTTCTGGAGTACTTTGGAAATATCTACTTTCATATATATGTAGTTAAGATTACCTAAATATAGAACAAAAGGCGTGATGGCAAATCTTTTTTTAGTAGCTGCGAAATGGGGCTGGCAAAGCGATCCAGCCACATGAAAATATTTTTCCATACATTTCTCACCGGCGTTTAATCGATGATGTTAGATTTACGCATACCCCTGTAGCCCCCATTGGCGGGCGGATATTACAGGCTCTGCAATAATATAACAAACAAAACAGGCGGGCTTATATGGCCCGCCTGTTCTCTATCTGCATCTGCTGTAGCTTATTTACCTGCAGTTACACTATTAATGAACTCCTCTATATTAGTATACCCATCCTTATCCCGGTCCGCTACCGCATCTGCGGCATCGTTAGGGTTTAAGTGATGTTGTTTTTCCCAGCTATCGGGCATGCCGTCATTATCTGCATCCTTATAGGGCGTGCCTTTATAATCCGGATAACCGCCTACCTGGTTGGGATCAGTGATGATACCCAGCTTGTAGGAATCCGGCGGCAGGCGGCGTTTAATGTATTTGCTGGGAGCGCTGGGCTGTGCATTATCCTTATACAGGATCTTGCCGGTACGTACCTGCTCTGCCACCCTTTTATCTACCGCATCCCTTTTAGGCAAGGTAGCGCCTGCATGCTCCAGCACATAGCTAAATGATTCCTTAGCCGTCATGATGGGGAATTTGGCAATAGGGAAAGGTTCGTTCACCCGGATACTTTTGGTGAACTCACCAGCATCGGGCATTTCGCGTACCTGTACGCCACCGGCCCAGTTATCCTTTGTTACCGCATCATTACCTTCCATGATATTACCGGCTACGTAGGCCTGGCCAAAATGGTCCGCATCATTCTTATCCCGGTTGGATTCCGGCTTCAGGATACGGTGGCCAATGGGTTTATCCAGCGGCGTAATAGGGCCCGGTTTGAAATAGTTGTTGATGAAATTGAATTTAGAACGATGGTCGCCGCCATCTGCACTGCGGTTCCACCAGTTGAACACCACGTTGTTCACAAAGCCAAAATCGCCATACATACCAATAGAAGGGTTACGGCTGATGTTGCTGCACCACATGTTACGCATAAAAGTGCTGTTAAGGCCGCCGATGGTGCTGCCAAAGGCGTGGTTGTACACATCCAGGGCCTCAGAGAAGATAGAGTTCTGGATGGTCACGTTCACCGTAGGCAGCTTTTGTGGTTTGGCCCCGTTGCGCTCATATACGTGCCTGTACATGGACATATTCTCATCCAGCCCCCAGCTGGCGGATACGTGGTCTATGATGATATTACCAACGCCATTGCCACCCAGCGCATCATCACGGCGGGTAACATCGCTGGCGCCACGGCGGAAGCGCATATAGCGGATCACTACATCATGCGTGTCTATCCATACGGATTCGCCGGCGATACAAACACCATCACCCGGAGCGGTTTGCCCTGCTATGGTGATATAAGGCGCCCTGATGCTTACCGGGCTTTTAAGGTGGATGATACCGGCCACGTTAAATATCACGATACGGGCGCCGCCTTTTTCACAGGCTTCGCGGAAGGTGCCGGGACCGCTATCTGCCAGGCTGGTCACCACATATACTTTACCGCCACGGCCGCCAAAAGTGTAGGCGCCGCCTCCTTCCGCACCGGGGAAGGCCAGGATCTTAGCCTGCGGCAGATCCTCCGGCTTTTCAGCCCAGGGGATATAAGGTTTACCTAGTTTGGCCTCTGCCTCAATGATGGGCAGGGCCTTGGCCCAGGCCTCATCTGAAGCCTTGGCAAACTGCGCCATATTGGCGTTGGCAGAGTCCTCCAGCGAATGCGGGATAACGGGGTATTGCGCCCGCGCGGACATTGTAAAACCGGTCAAACACGTAACGGTCACCGCCTGCAATAAGATCCTTTTCATATAAAATGCTATTAAGTATTAATCTGTCTGTTAGTAACCATCGTTCTGGGTAAATTCCCCTTTATTGGTAACGGCATCCAATTGTGCCTGCGGTATGGGCCGCAGCACGTGGAATGGTTTTATATAGGCGCCAGCATCCGGGTTATGGAGTTTTACCCGCTCTACCAGCTTGCCGGTACGTTTCAGGTCAAACCAGCGGAGCTCTTCGCCGGCCAGCTCACGGGCGCGCTCATCCAGGATAAAATCCAGGGTAATGGCGGCAGGCAGTACGTTCATATCTGTCTCGTGGCCGGGGAGCGCAGCCCTTTTACGGATATCGTTCAGGTACATGGCAGAAGAATCCAGCTTGCCCAGTTTAAACTGCGCCTCTGCTACAATGAGGTACATCTCTGCCAGGCGGAAGATGTTTACATTGCGGGAGCTTTGCTGATCTGAGGCGGAAGTGCGGTTTGGATTTTCGAACTTACGCAGGGAGAAGTAGTGGAAGCGGTCTTTAGGCGTACCGTCCGCGCCATATACATCATCCCGGTCATAGGTCTTGTAGCGGTAACGGAGGCTGTATTTCTGCAGCTGGTCATCAATCGGGTATTTGGACACAAATACGGCAGTATCCCCCACGGTAAATTTCAGCGCATCAGTTGTCAGCTCCGGGTTCTGGGCATGATCTGCGGCCGTCCATTTAGGCAGCGTTTTCTCATTATTAGCGATCCAGGTGCTCTTAAAGCTAGCCGCAAAACGGCCGTCATAACGCTCATCATACAGGTTCAACAAGAACAGGGTAGGCATCCAGCGTTCATAGTTGAGCCCATTGGCCAGATCCAGCGTCATACCGGGCAGGCTTGCATAGTCCATGATGAACACACTATGCCCCGCGTTGTTACCGGTTCCGTTTAAAGCATAGTTATTAGAGTAGGTTACCGCCCATATCACTTCGTTGTTCTTTTCGTTCTCTATTTTCCACAGGTCTGAATAATTGGGCAATAAGCTGTAGCTGTAGTTTTTGATCACACTGAGGGCGTAATTGCTGGCAGCCTGGTTGTTGCCGCGGGTAAGGTGTAACCTGGCGAGAAAGGCTTCTGCAACAGGTTTAGTTACGCGGCCATAGTCCGGCGTGGTGGTGGGCAGGTTGGCTGCAGCAAACTCCACATCCTTAAAGATCTGCTCGTATACAGTAGCGGCGGGCGTGCGGTTGGCGGTGGTCACCATGCCTTCTGTAGCCTCCAGGGTAAAGTTCACATCCCCAAAAGTTTCTACCAGCATCCAGTAGTACCAGCCGCGCATAAAACGCAGCTCCGCTTCCAGGATGGGTTTCCTGGCGGGGTTCAGACCGGCTTCGTCTATATGCTTCAGTGCCGTGTTACACAGGTTGATAGCGGCGTAACAGGGTACCCACATGTTGTTGTTTATCCAGATATTGTCTGAGATCAATGCCTGATAAGTGGTAAGCGGCGTATTGGGGAAGATACCGTTTACGCCGGTGTTGCCATTTAACGCGGCATTGGTCCATATATCTGTGCCGGCCTCCAGCATGGCAAAGCCCTCTTCCTTGCCATACATGCTGCGGTTATAGGTGTATGTGGCGTTCACGGCAGATTCAAATCCCTCCGGCGTTTTAAACAAACTCTCCACAGTGGCCCCGCCGGGGTTAAATTCATTTTCGATCTGCTTCTTACAGGAGGCAGCGGTTACCACCAGTATCAAAAGCACTATTTTATTGATATGCTGTTGCATGGTACTTGATTTAATAGTTAGAAAGTAACGTTCAAACCGGCTACGTATAATTTGCTCAAAGGCTGGTCTATGATGCCTTCGCTTTCCGGGTCAAAATCCTTGTTCTTGGCAATAAAGGCAAGGTTCTTACCGGATACGTAGATCCTTACGCGCTCGATCTTTGCCCGGTTGGTAAATGTTTTGGGCAGCGTATATCCCAATGTTACGTTCCTAAGCTTTGCATAGGAGTTCTGATACTCCGTGAGCGTGGTGATGTAGGAAGAACTACCGGTGGCGCTAGGACGGGGATACGCGTTGGTTGGGTTTTCCGGCGTCCAGTAATCCATAGCAGACCCGTTCTGGGAACCGTTACGGTAGTATTTGGCGTAATAGTCAGAGCTCATCCACTGGCCTATACGCGCAATGATCTGAATATCCAGGTCAAAGTTCTTATAGCTGAAGCTGTTGCTGATGCCACCGGTCCATTTAGGTACCCGGGTGCCGATGATGGTACGGTCCGCAGCGGTGATCTTACCATCCGGTTTACCATCAGGCCCTGAAATATCCGCGATCTTGATATCTCCGGGTTTGGCCTGGTATTTCTCCGCCTCTGCTTCTTCGCCCAGCTGCCAGATGCCCAGCTTTTTATAATCATAATAGATAGTAGGCGACTGGCCTAAGATCAATGACTGCCGGTAGTCGCTGCTGATCACGTTCCCGTTTGGCAGCTCTGTGATCTCCTCCTTATTCCTGGCCCAGGAGATATTGGTGCTCCAGCGGAAAGCGGAGGTAACGATATTATTAGTGGTAAGGCTTACTTCCACGCCCTTGTTCCTGGTTTTGCCCACATTCCGGTTAATGGTGCCCACGCCGGTGGAGCTGGGTAAGGTATAGGGAAAAATAAGATCGTAAGTGCGGGCATCATAATAATCCACAGAGCCGTTGATCCTGTCTTTCAGTATGCTGAAATCCAGGCCGATATCTGTAGTAGCGGTAAGCTCCCAGCTCAGGTTAGGATTGGCGATCTGCGCATTGATGCCGTAGGCAGCCACCTGGTTGGCCTCATCATAGGTGAACGGTATCACAGAAAGGGAGTTTTGCGTAGCATAAGGCGCTATCACATCGTTACCGGAGATACCCCAGCTGGCCCTTAATTTAAGATCGCTGAAAATGCCCTGCTGTTTCATGAAGGATTCATCGCTGATGCGCCAACCGGCTGCCACAGAGGGGAAGAAAGCCCATTTGTGACCAGGCGCCAGTTTGGAAGAACCATCACTACGGCCGGTAAGGGTAAGCAGGTACCTGCCCAGGTAACTATAGTTGATACGGCCGGTGAATGATAACAAAGCAAATTTGTTATACCCGCTACCGTATTGCGGAGACTGGGTAGCGCCCGCCAGGTTGTACCAGGACTGGGAAGGGAAGGTCTGGTTCTTGCCAAGGGCGTAGTTGCTCGTATTTACCGTTTGGTTATAGGAAACCACACCGGTAACATCCAGGCTGTGATCCTTTACCTCTTTGTGGTAGTTAGCCTGTGTTTCCCAGCTGATGAAGCTGAATGAGCTATTGTTGATCATAGCCTGGGAAGTGGCATTGTTACCGATAATGGTAGACTTGCCATAAAACTGGCCGGCGGTAGTACCGCTCTGGGTGGTGGTAAAAGTAGAGCGGATATTAAGATCTTTCAGCGGCGTTAGCTCCACATAAGCAGCGCCTGAAAAACGTTGTGTTTTAGTATTGGCGTCCCATTGGCCCGGCTGCTCATCAGACAGGGGGCTCATTTGGGTGCCCCCCACCGGGTACACCACTATATTGCCCGCGGAATCGAATGGCAGGCCTAAAGGCAGGGCTTTAGTCGCCTGGTTGAAGGGATCACGGCGGGTATCATTATCTATATAAGCAAACTGGGAGCTGATGCCCACTTTTAACCAGTTATTGATGGTCTGGTCTATATTAAAGCGGGTGCTGTAACGTTTATAACCATCCATTTTCAGGATGCCTTTTTCGTGATAGTAACCGGCGGAGAAATAGATCTTGGTCCTTTCTGTGCCACCGGATACGCCTACCTGGTAGTTCTGCTGTGCGCCATGGTGCAGCAGGAGGTCCGGCCAGTTGATGTATTGTTGATTTTGTATAGCGTTCAGCTCCTGCGGATTAAAGATCTTATCATCATCTGCCGGGCTGGCCCAGGTGCCCACCGCACGATAGGCTTCCCGTTTAAAAGCAATGTATTCCGGACCGGTTTTCATACGGCCGTATTTGGATACGTCTGATACGCCGGCATAAGAGCTGAAAGTAAGTTTAGGCTTACCGGTAGCGCCTCTTTTGGTGGTGATGATCACCACGCCGTTAGCGCCGCGGGAACCATAAATGGCGGTGGAGGATGCATCTTTGAGCACATCCACAGACTGGATATCGTTAGGGTCAATGTCTGACATAGTAAAACCCTGTACCCCATCTACGATATAGAGCACGTTATTGGAAGCGCCCGGGTTGGCAATAGAGCGGGTACCCCGTATGCGGAAGTTGGAGCCGCCGCCGGCGTAACCGTTATCCCGGTAGATATCCGCCCCGGGGATCTTGCCCTGCAAGGCTTCTATGGCATTGCCGGCCGGCACTTTTACGGCCTCATCTCCCTTAATGGATACCACGGAGCCGGTAAGGTCCCGTTTCTTTACCTGGCCATAGCCCACCACCACGATCTCGTTCACATTGGAGATGGAATTGCTCAGCGCAATGTTAATACTGGACTGGTTGCCCACGGTGATCTCCTGGGTGCCGTAGCCCATATAGCTTACAACCAGTATGGCAGATGGCCCTGCCTGAATAGAAAAAACGCCGTTAACATCTGCCGCTACCCCCTGGGAGGTACCTTTTACATTAACAGTGGCGCCCGGTAAGGGCTGTTTAGAGATCTGGTCAGTAATTTTTCCCGTAACAGTTTTTTGCTGTGCCATCAGACCAGTATAACAGCATAGCAGCGATAATGTAATTAAGTACAGCAGGGCTGATCTGTTTTTCATAACGCAGTATTTTTTTAAATGAAAAAAGATTGGATACTTCTGTGAAAACTTTCTTTATGAATACTGCTTAGAAAAATTGCCAATAAAGCAAATAAACAGTGTGCATAGTGTTATGATTAAGATGGTGAATATGGTCCGTTCTTACACCGGTTGCGGCTCTTTGATATGCCGCGTTTCTTTCCAGCCGCTGTATAACAGGCTTTTATCTATGTCCGGTTTTGGAAAAAACAGGCTGGCCACATATCCTACGCCAATGACAATCAGGTGGCTGTATACGCCCAGCATGAGCTTATTATGTGTAAAATTGTATTTACCCAGGTCCAGTAATAATGTTTTATGTTCCCCTATGCCAATAGCGGTAGAGGTAAGGAAAGCGTAGGCAGTGAACAGGATACAGACAATAATGGCAATGGTAATACCCTGGTTATTGGCCCGGGCGCTTAACAGGCCTAACAGGAAGATACCCACGATACCGCCGGAGAAGATGGCATAGAGCGTGAATACAATACCCAGCACGCCTTCATTACCCGCATTGATGTAGAACATGGCAATGAGGATAGAAAGGAGGCCGGATACCACTACCAGCATTTTGCCGGCCTTCAGGTATTCTTTGTCCTCTCGGCCGGGTCTTATCTTCTTATAATAATCCTCTACCCCTACGGCTGCCAGTGAGTTAAGGTCTGCGCTAAGGCTGCAGATAGCAGCGGAGATCATGGCGGCTATGATAATGCCTACCACGCCGGCCGGCAGGCGGGTCATGATAAAATAAGGGAACACACCATCCGCGCGCATATCTGCCGGCAGCGGGTTCTGCGTATAAAACACAAACAGGGCGGTGCCTATGAACATAAACAGGGTCCATACTGGCACGGTAAGCAGTATGCCCATTAAAGAGGCCCTGATGGCCGCTTTATCCGTACGCGCTGTTAAATAACGTTGCACCACTGTTTGATCTGTGCCGTATTTCTGTATGGCATAGAAGGCGCCGTTAATAGCCATTACCCAAAAAGTAAGTTTAGTAAGGCTGGCATCATAGGGTCCAAAGCCGGTGCGGCCATTGGCGGAGGCGATCTTCCATACTTCCGGCAACCCGCCTTTAACGGAAAACAACAGCACGGATATGCAGATAATGCCACTGATGAATAACATAAAGCCCTGAAAAACATCCAGCCAGATCACCGCCTCTATCCCGCCCAGCAGGTTTACGGCGATAATGATACCGCCCACCACCAGGATAATGACCATGGTATTGCCGCCCATGATGCTGTGCAGCGCCACGGCCAGTAAGAAGAACACGGTGCCCATGCCGGAGAACTGCCGCAGCACAAAGGCCAGGGAGCTGTAATACCGGGCAAAGGAACCAAAGCGCCTTTCAAAATACTCGTAGGTGCTGAGGCGGATCACTTTCCGGTAAAGCGGCACTATGAACCAGATCACACAGATAAGCACGATGGGTACCATGAGCCCCTGTACCAGCAGGATCCAGTTAGCCGAATACCCCGTACCCGGATAAGCCAGGAAGGTAACACTGCTGATCAGCGTGGCCAGCAGGGACATACCCAGGGCCCAGGCAGGTACCTTGCCTTTGGCCAGGAAATAGTTCTGGCTGGTCTTTTGTTTTTTGGCAAACAGGAACCCAAAAGAGATCGTGGTTGCCAGTAACAGGACGATAATAACGTGGTCAATGAAATGCAATGACGAATTCATGTTGATTGCATTAATACAATTCAGTAATCAGTTTTCTGTTCAGCGCCGTTTTTCCTTCCGGGCAGCAGGTAAGCCTGTGGCCATTCATAGCTACCGGGTTTTAACGTGAGATACAGGTCATAGCTGCCTTTAACACGCATACGGGTTACCCCGGGCGCCAGGGACGCCACCGGGTACAGCGTTTTAATATTCAGCAGCCGTATTACTGCGGCTGCCGTGGAACCGCCTTCGAGCAGGAACTCCTCAATATGCATATGCTTATTGATGCAGGCCGCTGCTTCTGCCATAAGGGTACGGATCACAAGGGCATCCTGCCTGTTTTCCTGTACATCCGGATGTACGGCCAGACCGGCCTTACCAAATGTTTCCAGGTTCTGTATGGCATCCTCTACCCATTCTATAAATAGAGGATCATTTGTTTTGCCGCTGCGGATAAGCGCCGGCGGCATATAATTTACCGGGAACCCTTCCTGTTTCATTTGCGCTATGAAAGCGCGGCTTTTATGAAAAGCGCTGCCGCAGATCATCAATGCCGGCAGTTGTAATTTGCCAATACCATTTGCGGGTATGGAAGGTTTTATATGCAAAGATTCCAGCAGGGCGGTAAAAAACTCCGCGGCGCCGGCCACCAATGTGCCTTCATCTACCTTACTGCACCAGGCTGCCAGGTCTGCCGCATCCTTTACCTCCCCTACCACGATACCTTTGGCAGGCATGGGCTCATGTACTTTCAGCACCTGCACATCCCCATCCGCCGCGTACAACATATGCGGCACCAGGGAGGATCTGATAGGAAATTCCGGATCCTGTGAAAAGCTGCTTAAATGCAGGGGGCTGCCATGCAGCAGGTAGGTGCCATCCACCACGGTGCGCCCGAGGCCCGGATTAGCAGGCACGATCAGCGCTTTGGGCAGGTTCAGCTTCTCCTTCTGTATATTGATCTCCGCCAGCACATGGCCACGCAGCACAGAATCTACTTTCTTAAACACAAGCCGGGGCTTAAGGCTGGCCAGTTCGCTGCTCACCTGCTCCGTAACCGCTTCTGCCTGTTCCCTGGGCAGGGAGCGGGTATCTGTGGCAATGATGAGCAGGTCTGCTTTAGACGCCGGGTTCACTTTTGTGGTGATCTCCGCCGTAAGCCCATACCTGAGGGCAAAACCGCCCAGTTCCGCCGCTCCGGTCAGGTCATCTGCAATTACTACGATCATGACTTAGCGCGGGTTTTAGATAATTGTACGGCGGATTCGATGGCCAACACCATGGCATCTGCGCTGGCAATGCCCTTGCCGGCAATTTCAAATGCGGTGCCATGATCCACAGAGGTGCGGATAATGGGCAGGCCCATGGTGATGTTTACGCCTTTTACGCTGTCCATTTGCTGTTTTTCCGCATTCCACTTAAACCCGGAGAGTTTAAAGGGGATATGTCCCTGGTCATGATACATGGCTACAATACCGCCATAATAACCGGTGGCTGCTTTTGCAAACAGGGTATCCGGCGGCACGGGGCCATCTACCTCATACCCCAGGCGGCGGGCCTCTTCTACAGCGGGCAGGATCTCCATATCGTCCTCGGTACCAAACAAGCCGGCATCGCCCGCATGCGGGTTCAGGCCGGCTATGCCTATCTTCAGATTTGTTTCATTGAGTTGTATAAGGCCATTACGCAGCAGCTCTGTCACTTCAAGGATACGGTCCTTTTTTACCAGGTCGCAGGCCTGGCGTAAGGATACGTGGGTAGATACGTGGATCACTTTTAAATGATCCTCTACCAGCAGCATGGCGTATTTTTTAGTACCGGTAAAATGGGCGTAGATCTCCGTATGCCCCGCAAAATGGTGGCCGGCCTCATTGATGGATTTTTTATTGATAGGGCCTGTTACGGTGGCGTCTATCTCGCCCGCCATGGCCAGGTCTATTACTTTTTTAACGGATGCAAAAGCGGCATCGCCAGCCATGGCGGAGATCTGACCAAATTGCAGCTCCTGCATGTTCACGTTTTCCAGGTCCAGCACATCAATAACGCCGAAGGTAAAATTGGCGTCTTTTACCTGTTTGATGGCATTCACCGTTGCCGGTTGGCTGGTGCGGGCAATGATATCGCGGAACACGCCTGCATCGCCTACCAACAGTGGCCGGCATATGGCGTGGATCTTTTCGTTCAATAAAGCCTTTACGGCAATCTCCGGTCCAATGCTGGCCGGGTCGCCCATGGTAATACCTATTAATGGTCTTTGCTCATTCATTGCCAACGCTGTTTATTTGATTCAAATCACCGAACACGGTACGTACTGCTGTTTTCAGTTGCTGCTCCTCTCCTTCCGGCATACGGTACAGGGGTGGCAGCATATCCGGCCCGCAAAGGCCATAGGCCGCCAGCATCACTTTAAATGCAGCCAGGGACTGGCTCAGGATCCTGTTCTTTTGATACATTTCAGAAATAGCATCCGCTTTTTGCTGGGCTTTTGCCGCTGTGGCGGTATCGCCTGCCAGTACCGCATCATAGATAGCGCGGTATACTGCCGGCGCCAGGTTGCCGGTGCTGGGCACCATGCCATCTGCGCCCTGCTCCAGGGCAGACTGGGACATCAGGGCCCATCCCAGCAGGTAGGAGAAATCCTGCCGCTCTTTCCATAACGCGGTAGCGGCGGTGATCCTTTCCACGCCTTTTTCAGAGTCCTTAAAGCCCACGATGTTGGGGTGGGCGCTTAGCTGGTCTACTATTTCAATAGGTATGGAAAGATGGGTGGTAGCAGGTATGTTATAGATGATAAGCGGGCAGGGTAGCTGGCTGGCCAGCTCTTCGAAATACCTTCGCATCTGCGCCGGCTCTACCGGGTAGTAGGATGGCATGGTAGCCACCAGCACATCCGCGCCCAGATCATGCCAGGCCTTACCTTCTTCTATAGAATCCTGCTGGCTGTTGCTGGAAATACCCGCATATACCAGTGAGCGGCCGGCTGCAGCTTTTACGGTTGCCTGTACCAGCTTTTTCTTTTCAGTACGGGTAATGGAGGCGGCTTCGCCGGTAGTACCCAGGATAAAAGGATGCGCTTTGCCGGCGATCATATGATCTACCAGGCGCTGCACCGCTGCTTCGTCTATCGTGGACTGTGCGGTGAAGGGCGTCATCATAGGCACCACTACCCCACTATATTTCTTCTGAGCTTTCATATACTTTATTAAAGGCCGCGCGGTAAATATCCGCCGCGTCCTGTTGTGTGAGCACTCTTACATTATTCTTTAACAGGCGTTGGATCTTGAGCGCATCCTCCGCCATTTTATCAATGCTATCGTATGGGATGTTCAGCTCTTCCAGGGAGGCCGGTAACTGGCAATCCCGTATAAGCCGGCGGATCTGCATAATACCACGGCGGGCGGTTTCCTCCTCTGACTGGCCAGGTTCTGCGCCCAGGGCCAGCGCCAGTTGCGCATACCGTGCGGGCGCCGCGCTGAGGTTGAACTCCATTACATAAGGCAGCAGTAATGCGATGGATAGCCCATGCGGTATATGGTAAGAAACACCCAGCGGATAAGATAGCGCGTGCACTGCCGCCGTATTCACAGGGCCCAGGCACATACCGCCGTACATGCTGCCCAATGCCACCTGTGATCTTGCTTCCATATCATTGCCATTTTCACAGGCACGGCGCAGATATTTGGCTACCAGCCGTACGCCTTCCAGCGCTATGAGGTCAATGACCGGGTGCGCGAAGTTATTGGCGTAGGCCTCCAGGCAATGGGTAAGGGCGTCTATACCGGTGGAAGCGGTCACTGAAGCCGGCAGGCTCACGGTTAAGGCAGGGTCTATGTAAGCAGCATCCGGCACCAGGAAGGGACTGATAACGCCTACCTTGGCTCCCGTATCATCCACAAAAAGGGCATTGGGTGATACTTCGCTGCCTGTGCCGGAAGTGGTGGGGATACAGGCCATGTAAGTAGTGCGCTGTTTCAGGTTACGGATGCCTATTACCTCCGCAGTGGTTTGGGTATTCTTTAACTGTGCGGCCACCAGCTTGGCGGCGTCCATTACGCTACCGCCACCTATGCCGACAACGCTGTCCGCCTCAAAATCCCTGGCTTCCTGTAAGAGTTTTTCGAAGTCGTTAAAGGAAGGCTCTCCTGCGATGCTGCCATTTATAGCGATGGTAACCCCGTTTTGCTGCAATGTTTTCAATGCATCGCTGATCTGTGCTATCACCGGTGGTATAGAAACGATGTAGAGGCGTTGTAAACCCAGCGCTATATAATCCGTTACAAACTGTTCAAAGCTCTTTTCTCCAAAGACCAGTTTAGCAGGATTTATGATGGTGACACTATTCATAACTAATTGACATTCTATTTGAAAACGTTTACATTATACCAGCAAAAACAATCAGGTCTTTGATGGTAACTTAAAACCGCAGGACTTGCGGATCATCAGATCTGTTTTTACGATCACATTGGCCGGCAAGCGATCAGGATGCTCTATACGCTGGTACAGGAGCTCTATGGCCCGCTGGCCTATTTCAAAACCATGTTGCCGCACAGCGGTGAGCGGCGGGTTAAGGGAGGTAGCCCAGTATACATCGTCAAAACCAAGTACCGCTATATCTTCCGGTATCTTTAGCTCCCGGTGCAGGATGGTCTCGAAGGCGCCCAGGGTAAGCAGGTTATTGGCAGTGAAAATGGCGGTAGGCCGGTTGGGCAATTCCAGCAGCTCGCGGGTGATCTCTACGCCGCTTACGAAGTTGGAGGCCCTGCCGCGCACAATTTCCTCATCTACCGGTAAACCGTATTGCTGATGGGCGGCCATGTATCCTGCGATACGCTCCTGTGTAGTGGGAATGGAAGGGTCGCCGGTGATATGGGCAATGCGCCGGTGACCTATTTTGATCAGGTGCTCTACGGCGTTGAAAGCGCCTTTTTCGTTATCTGACTTTACTACGTCCACATTCAGGTTAGTGAGGCCGCGGTCTATACATACCACCGCATAACCATCTTCGATCAGGGATTCCACGTACTGGTCCTTTCCATGGGAAGGGGCCACGATAAAACCGTCTACAGACTCTGAACGGAGGATATCTATATATAGTCTCTCTTTTTTCTGATCCTGGGAAAAATTGCCGATCACTACCGCCGACCCGTTTTCATAGGCATATTCTTCTATACCCCTGATCACATCCACATAAAAGGGATTCTGTATATCCGGGATAAGGAGGCCGATGAGTTTTTTAGAGCGGACGGTTGACCGCAGGCGCTGGGCTACGCGGTTGGGATGGTAGCCGGAGGTTTTGATCGCTTTTTGCACGGCCAGGCGGGTCTCGTCCTTTACCACGGGATCACCGTTCAACACCCTGGATACAGTGGCGATGGACACCCCGGCAAGACTGGCAACGGTTTTTAAGCTGGCTACGTTTTTAGCTGATTTCAAAGCGATCAGTTTTTCGTGGAACGGATTGTGAAAACGTTTACATGATATTGTCAAATCTACAATTATTTTTTAAAAATCAACAGGGATGGGAAAATATTACAGGAGCGGTAGGGAGAGGGAGATGTTGGGGTATCTGGGAGGATAGGAAGATATTACGGTAGCGGGGCGGGGGGCATGGCATCCCCTGGTATATTGGTATTTAACCTGTAAGTAACCCGTATATAACCCGTATCTATAAAGAGACGGCTTATATACGGGTTACATACGGGTCATATACCGGTTATATACGGGTTATCTATAGCTAAAGGTCTAGTGGTCTAGTCCTGGGTCTAGTCCTGATATAGGTTTACACATTGAAGCTGCTGAAGAATGTGGCGGCTGGGTTTATCCCATATTTGGGGTGAGCTCTCCGTGTGGCAGGTTAGGGGGAGGTTGGCCAAAAGGTATGTTATTTACAATTTCACCCGATTGCATTACCATTTATATATAACACGTTCGTATAGTACAAATATATTATTTGCTAAATCGTTTTATGATTTTTATATTGAGCGGGAATTCATCAGCCTTGTTAAACGCAAACTGTTCAACTAAAATCTAAACATTCGTAGCATGATAAGATAGAAGAGAAATTACAACAAAACAAAAAAGACACCACGTACAAATAGGAAAAGCAAAAAGGGACAATTATTATTATCATCAACCAGGGAAACTGTGTATTTACTATAATATACGGACATGCCTGTTTATGCCATTAAAATGTAGATAAATATTCTGTTTACAGAGCTCCAATTAATAATTATCAATCTATTAAACACGTACTATGAAGAGGTTACTCATCTTTTTATCGCTATTCGTATGCGCCTACCTCAGCGTGGTAGCGCAGAATAAGCAATCAGTTTCCGGCACCGTGCGGGATGCCGAGAACAATCCCTTACCCGGTATCACCATTCTGGAAAAAGGCACTAACAATGGCGCTGTAAGCAACGGCGCCGGCACATTTACACTGCAGGTAGCTCCCAATGCAGTACTGGTCCTTTCGGGGATCGGGTTCACCACACAAGAGATAGCAGTAGCTGGTCAAACTGCAATAGACGCCCGTATGGCAGTTGACAACAAGAACCTGGGCGAAGTAGTAGTAACCGCGCTGGGTATCAAGCGCGAAAAGAAATCACTGGGTTATGCCCTGCAGGAAGTAGGCGGCGATGCGCTTGTGAACTCCAGAGAAACCAACGTTACCAATGCCTTAACCGGTAAGGTAGCCGGTCTGCAGATCGTTCGTTCCAGCAATGGCCCTGCGGGTTCTTCCAAAATCGTACTGCGCGGTTTTAATTCCCTTACGGGCTCTAACCAACCGCTGATCGTAGTGGATGGTATGCCTTTGGATAACTTCATTGGCGACCCGGGCAAAAATGCCGATTACTATAACCCTGGCAGGGATATGGGTAACGGTCTGTCTGACATCAACCCTGACGATATTGAAAGCATGAGCGTACTGAAAGGCGCCGCTGCTGCGGCCCTGTATGGATCCCGTGCTGGTAACGGCGCTATCCTGATCACGACTAAAAGCGGTAAAAAACAGAAAGGCCTGGGCCTTACCTATTCTACACAGTTAGGTTTTTCTGAGATCTTTACTCACCCGGAAGTACAGCAGTCTTTTGCACAAGGCGACCGCGGTGTATTCAACGCGCAGAATGAAAACAGCTGGGGCCCTGAGATGACCGGGCAGACAGAAACTGATTGGGAAGGAAAACAAGTGCAGCTGGCCGGTTACGATAACCTGGGCAGCTATATGCGTAAAGGCGGCAATATCAAAAACACGCTGTCCTTTAGCCAGCAGGTAACTGATGCTACCGCTGTTTATTCTTCCATTACCCGTATGACAGATAAGGGTATTATCCCTGGCAGTGACCTGACCAGGACCAACCTTACTGCCCGTGCGGTTTCCCATTTTGGTACCGGTAACAGGTGGACGATCGACACCAAAGTACAGTACATCAATTCAGATGCGCAGAACCGTCCGCAGAATGGTTATAACGACAGCAACCCTTTCAATACCATGTACATGATGCCTGTGAACCTGAATATCAAGGATTTCAGCGCAGCCAGAAGGCCCGATGGCAAAATGTTATGGTGGGGCAGCGGCACTAAGCTGAACCCATACTGGGCAGCCTTGTATGATCTGAATAACGACGTACGTAACCGTTTCCTGATGAGTGGCGCTATTAAATATGACTTCACTTCCTGGCTGAATGCAGAGATCAGGGGCGGCGCTGATATCTACAGCACTGATTTTGAGGCTAAACGTTATGCGGGCAGCCCCTCCCCTGCCAATGGCAGCTACAGCAGGAGCAAGGAAACTTTTACAGAGGCTAACTACAGCGCTTTGATCAGCGCGCATAAAGACAACCTGTTCGGCAAACTGGGTGGTAGCGCCTCTATTGGCGGCAACCTGATGAAACAATCCAGGAACAGGCTGGAAAACGGTGTTGGCGAACTGCAGATACCGGATTTCTTCTCCGTGAACAACGGTAAATCTGCAGCCACTATCCGCGAAGTAGCCATAGAAAAAAGGATCAACTCCGTATACGGTACCCTTGGCGTAAACTGGGATGCTTATTGGTTTGTGGACGCAACCTTCCGTAATGACTGGTCTTCCGCCCTGAGCCCGGATAACCGCTCCTTCTTCTACCCTTCTGTAAGTACCTCTTTGGTAGTAACGGAAATGCTCCAGCGCCTGGGCAACGATCTGCCTTCCTGGCTAACCTACGGTAAAGTACGTGCGTCTTATGCACAGGTGGGTAACGATATGGACCCATTCCAGCTGTATAATACGTATGACGTAACCAAGGATCCCAATGGTCACCTGGTTATCAAGAACAAGAATACCCTGTATGATCCTAATGTAAGAAGTGAATTGATCAAATCCACTGAGCTGGGCGCTGAAGTACGCCTGTTCAACAACCGCCTGGGTGCTGACGTAGCCGTATATAAGACCAACGCCACTAACCAGATCATTGACCTGCCGATGGACCCGCTGAGCGGTTATGTTTACCGGAAAGTGAACGCCGGCGATATTGAGAACAAAGGTATTGAGGTAATGCTGAATGGCCGGATCCTGGATAATGTAGCCGGTGGCCTGAACTGGGACATGACCGTGAATTACTCCTCTAACAGGAATAAGGTTAATTATATAACTGACGATGTGAAAGTGTATCCGCTGGGTGGATATGACGCCGTACAGATCCGCGCCAATGCCGGTGAAACCTATGGCGAAATATGGGGTACCGGCTACCAACGCGTAGAAGATCCGGCCAGCCCGTACTATGGCAAGATCGTTGTAAATGGCAATGGCCAGCCGCTGGCCAGCAGCCAAAGCGTAAGACTGGGTAACCAGCAGGCCAGCAGCTTATTGGGCATAGGCAATACCTTCAGCTATAAAGGCGTTAGCCTGGGCTTCCAGGTAGACGGACGTTTTGGCGGTAAGATCTTTGCAGGCACCCTGAACAGCATGCAAAAAAGTGGTACCGGCGCACAAACCGTAGTGAATGGCAAACGTGATAATATCCTGGTGGACGGCGTATATTTTGATGCAGACAAAGGCAGCTATCAACCCAACACGACCAGCGTTACGCCCCAGGATTACTGGGCTGCTATCAGCACCGGCAACGTAGGTATAGTAGAAGCTAACCTGTATGACGCTTCCAACATCCGTTTAAGGAATGTGCAGCTGTCTTATGCGCTGCCTTCCAAATTGCTGTCCCGCACGCCGGTACAGCGCGCTACCATTGGTTTCTCCTGCAGCAATGTATGGATGATCTCCAGCCATGTACACGGCATTGATCCGGAGTCTGTATTTGCAGCCGGCACTAATGCAGTAGGCTTTGAAAATGGCAGCGTACCTACTACCCGCACCTTCCTGTTTAACTTATCCATTGGTTTCTAATTGCTTAAAAAGGAATTTATATGAAAACGATTATAAAACATACCAGCATATTGCTCATGGGAGGTCTTATGATGCAGTCATGCTCCAAGTTTAACGACTTCGCTACTGATCCAAAGTCTGTAAGCAAAGACCAGGTAGTGGCAGAATATGCACTGAACGGCTCCATTATGGGCGCCCAAATGAACCCAGACATTGCAGAACGTTCTTTTGTACTGTATTGGAAAACCGGCGGCCACCAGCAACAGGAATGGGGCCTGTCTGACGGCGACTATGACGATGGCTGGACGACTGCTTATTATAATGGCGTTGCCGGCTGGCTGAATGGCGTGAACCTGGCGATAGAAGTAGCGCAAAAAAATATAGACGCTGGCACGGTTGAAGTATATACCAAGAACCTGCTGCAGGTATCCCGCATCTGGCGCGCGTACCTGCTCACTGAAATGTCTGATAACTTTGGCCCCGTCGCCATTAAGACCAGCCAGGGTACTAACCCTGAGTTTGTGAGCGTAAAAGATGTATACTACTTTGCGCTGCAGGAACTGACGGAAGCAGTGGCAGCCATTGATAAAAGCGTGGTGAATCCACCTGAATTCAAGGATTATGATCCGGCCTTTGCGTTTGATTATGACAAATGGACCCGTTATGCCAATTCCCTGCGCCTGCGTTTAGCGATCCGCCTGTCTGAAGTAGATGCGGTGAAAGCAAAAACGGAATATGAAGCAGCCGCTAAACTGGATCTGCTGACCACACCGGACCAGATCTTTAAAGTTCAGGAAAAACAGGGATGGGATGACCTGAGCGGCGTAATGAGCCGCGAATGGAATGCGCAGATGCTGTCTGCCACCCTCAATAACCTGTATATTGGTTTAGGTGGTATTACCTCCGCAGCGCAGCTGCCAGACTCCCTGGACGCTTATATTAAACCCGCCAACTGGGCTGGCCGCAGGTTCGTGAATCACTTCAGCACCATGACCAATGACCCTACCGCTGGTTTCTTCTTTGACGGCTTACATAATACGATCGATCCGCGTGCATATAAGGCCTTCATTATTCCCGGCCAGTATAATAACCCGGATTTCTGTGCATATCCCAGCTGGACCACCAGCGCTAAAACCACTACGCGTGAGCTGACCGGCTTTGGCAACCTGGATGCCAAATACACCTGGAACGCCTATTCTACCGGCGACTGGGGTGATAAGGGCGCCAAGAACCTGTTATGGGGCTTTGAGGGCACTACTCCCCGTTTGGCGCTGCGTTTCCGTAACAGCTTATCACAGCGCATTTTCTTTGGCCCCTGGGAAACTTATTTCCTGCTGGCTGAAGGCGCTGAAAAAGGCTGGACCAGCCCAATGACTGCACAGGCAGCCTATGAGGCGGGCATAGCCGCCAGCTTCAATTACTGGGGCGTAGACCAGTACCTGGGCGCCTACCTGGCATCAAATGATTACAACAACGCAGGTACTTCCGTAAGCTGGAACCATACCACTGAGCCAGGCAATACGCATGCCGTGAACTATGTAGATGGTTATAACGGCGCGGCCGGCACTGCACAAATGGCTTACCCTGTAAATACGCTGTATAAAAACGGCGCTATCAGGAATGACCATCTGACCAAGATCATCACACAGAAATTTATTGCGCAAGTGCCCTGGCTGCCGCTGGAAGCATGGAGCGATCAACGCCGCCTGGGCTTACCGTTCTACGAGAACCCCGGTGTTGATAAACCGATCCTGACGCTGCCTGCGCTTACCAGCAGCACGTACATGACCAGCAGCATCAAGTTCTTCCCGCAACGTTTGAAATATCCGAGCAGCCTGCAAAATGGCAACCCTACCGGTTATAAACAAGCGCTGGAAAACCTGGGCGCAGGTGGCGACGCCATCCTGACGCCGATCTGGTGGGCTAAGCAACACTAAGCTGCATTCACTACTTTTCATAAAAAAACCGGCTGTACAAACAGCCGGTTTTTTTTCGCTATGTTCCAGTGCGGCAACCGCCCGCTGGAGTATATCAATGCCGTTAAACAAGTGGCAGCGCTTAACTACGCCGCCACTTGTCGTTTTTTATTTAGCGGGGGTAATTTTGATATTACGGTATTCTATCGGACCATGATCTCCCTGGAGATAGATAGGGCCCGGTTCTCCTTCTTTGCTATCCAGCGCGCCGCCGGTAATACCGGGGATCACCTGGCTGCAGATCACTGTTTTGCCGTTCAATGCTACGGTCACTGTTCTACCCACCAGCGTTACATCATATGACTGCCATTCGCCGGCGTCTTTTGCCACCATTTCGTTAGGGGTAATGAAACCGTATACAGCGCCCAGCAGGCCAGGTTGCGGCTCCATGCCTTTGCTGTCCTCTATCTGCAGCTCATAACGGCCTCTCAGGTAAACGCCGCTGTTGCTGCCCTTGGGATAACGGAACTCTATATGCAGTTTGAAATCAGTGAATACCCTATCTGTAATGATATTGGAACCGGAGTGCGGGCTGCGCAGGATACCGGATTCCGCCATCCATTGGTTCTTGCCTTTGGTGTGCCAGCCGTTCAGGTCTTTACCGTTGAACAGGTCAATGGTCTCCCCCCATTGCGGCTCACCATCGCGGCGCAGAATGGGCGCGCGATGGCCTACCCATTTATACTGTTTGCCGTTGCTGGCGGTTAAGGTACCGCTAAGGCTATCGCCCTGCAGGGTGCCTTCAACGGTAAGGTCCCTATCTTCCGGCTCCCACTGGGGCGGAATAGAAAAGCTCATGACCCCATCTTTAAAATTGATCCTGGAAATAGGACGGGCACTGCCGCCGGTAGCTACAAAACGGCCTACCAGGGTACGCAATCCTGAATGACTCACCTCGAGCCAGGAGGGCGCCTCTTTGCCCCCGTCATAAACGGTCAGATCCCAGCGCCCTAATAAGGCGGCGCTATCAGAAGGCGCGGCAGCCCGGGTGGCAGGCGTTAAAAACAGGCATACAGCAGATGCGATGATGGCACAACGGGAAAAAAATGGCGCAAGCCCTACAGTGGTCCTTTTCATATGATCCATTTTAAATTTAGAAGGAGGCTGAATATACAAAAATTTCCCTTACCTGTGTGAATCCACGGCAAAGCCTTGCGGGGAATTATTATCTTAGTCAGTATGAAAAAACTCCTGTTCTGTTTACTGCTGCCCGCCTGTTGCACCTACAGCTATGCCCAGCTTAGCAAGCCAGAAAAAAAGGCCATTGCCTATGTGAATGAGCATATGGATGCGGCCCTGCAGCTGCTTACCGAATCCGTGAACATAAACAGTGGTACGCTGAACATACCCGGCGTAAAGAAAGTAGGCGAACTGTATGCCCGTGAGCTGGAGAAACTGGGCTTTACCACCGAGTGGGTGAATGAGCCGGACTCCCTGCACCGCGCGGGGCACCTGGTGGCCACCCATACCGGCAAAAAGGGGAAACGCCTTTTCCTGATAGGCCATTTGGATACGGTTTTTGAGCCGGATATGCCGGCCGGCCCGTTCACCATGCTGAATGACTCCACAGCCACCGGCCAGGGCGTGAATGATATGAAAGGAGGTAATGTGGTGATCATTACCGCGTTACAGGCTTTAGAGGCAGCAGGACAGCTGAAGGATATGAATATTGTCGCCTACTTTACCGGCGACGAAGAGCGGTCCGGCACCCCGCATGCCGTGGCCCGGCAGGATTTTATAGCCAGGGCCAAAACCTGCGATATTGCCCTGGCCTTTGAATCTGCCAAGGACCTGAACACCGTAGCCGCCGCCCGCCGGGGCTCCAGTGGCTGGGTGCTGCATGTTACCGCTAAGACGGGGCACTCTTCCGGTATTTTTACAGAAGGCGCTGGCAATGGCGCTATTTATGAAGCCGCCCGGATATTGAACACTTTCCGGGAACAGCTGCAGCATGAGCAGTATCTTAGCTTTAACCCCGGCCTGATCGTAGGCGGCTCCGAGATAAAAGTGGATGCCCAGGGCGCCAGGGGCGAAGCGCTGGGCAAAACGAACATCATCTCCCCCACTACCCGGGTAACCGGCGATCTGCGGTTCCTCTCGGAAGGGCAGAAAAATGCCGCACGGGAGAAAATGAGGACCATCGTAGCCCAGAGCCTGTCTGGTACCCAGGCCTCCATTGAGTTCTCTGACGGGCTGCCGGCTATGGAGCCTACACCCGGTAATATGCGGCTGGTAGCTGTAGCGGATAAGGTAACAAAGGATATGGGGCTGGGTGGTACGGTGGCGGGTGATCCCGGCGCCAGGGGCGCAGGGGATATTTCCGATATTGCGGCCTATGTGGATTGTCTGGATGGACTGGGCGCATCCGGGACGGGTGCGCATAAGGCGGGAGAGACGATCAATTTGCGGGAGTACCCGGTGCTGATACAAAGGGCGGCGGTGTTGATGTATAGATTAGGGAAGTAGGTATGGCCAACAGATCAATATTTATAGCATTGTTATTGGTGACGTCCTTCGCATATGGGCAAAGATTGCCATCTCCATCCTCTCATAAGTGGAAGAGCAATTGCGCAAAGAATAAACATCATAGTGTTGATGCACGGATGAAAATGTATCCTTTCAACCAGGCCAGCCAGGTACAGTTTGTTTCATTTGATGGTAAGGTGGATATTTTCCAAAAGGAGTTTGTATTCCCCAAAGACGGACATAACATAGACCCGGCATTAATAACTGATGGGGTTCCGCCGCCAAAGGATACCGTGAGATATAATGATTTAAAGGAGGTCAAATCCCTCACGCCGGCGCAGACTGGTACGCTGACGGATATTTTATACAACTACGGTTATCCCGGTCGTTGGCATAGCACGAGAACGGTTGCGTGTTATGAGCCCAGGAATGCAATATTGTTCCTGGACGGCAAAGGACAAGCACTGGCGTTTATAGAGATCTGTTTTGCATGCAGAAATACGGAGACCAGTAGTGCGCAAATTTCCTTAGGGGAAATGTGCGAAGGAAAGATCGATATGATCCGGAAGCTGTTTGAGCAGGTAGGGATAAAGTATGGGGTGCACTAAGACAATTCCCCGTTACTATCCGCCACCAGCACGCTGCTCATGTAATCAAAAAAACCGCTCATCTGCTGAAAAGTACGCGCGGCAGCTATTACAAATCCCTTGTCAAGCACTTCTTCATCTGTAAATTTCCTGATCAGCAGGAATTGTTTATACTTTAGCAGATCGCCGGCCGGGTGGTCCCGTTCGTATCCCCTGGGGACTACTTTCAGCTGCTCTCCCTGTAAAGCGCCGAATGTGGCCACAAACTTACGGTCTTTCAATATGGCCTGCAGCGGGCCAGGATCAAATGCGATATCATCCCGGATCTTTTTCAGATCGTCTGCATTTGGGTTGCGGAAGCCACCTGCCAATATGGTATTGCCGGGTTCCAGCTCGAAGTAATAACCACCCCGGCGAAATTTGGTAGCCCGTTTAAAGCGGCCTGCCCAGTGGATTTTATAGGGGGATTTATCTTTGGAAAATCGTACATCCCGGTAGATGCGAAACAGGCTTGCTTTGCCTGAAGGCGTTTCTATCACGTCGAATGTGTTCATTTGCGCCAGCAGCTCGTCTGCGAATGTTTCTACCATAGAGAGGATGCCCTGGTAGGTAAGCCTGTTTGATTCGAACCACTCCCTGTTATTGTTCTCCTTTAATGCCTCCAGGTAATCGAATACCTGTTTGGGTAATCCAGTCTGTTTTTTTGCCGCCATAACCTTGCAATTTTCGCAGCAAAGGTCTTCAGAAATTTGCGTATCGTGAAACAAATGTTTGTGCCGGGGCGCCACATTGTATATAAACTGTACTTTTAAACCCTAATCCGGCGTTTGATGAAAGGCATTTTGCAATTACTTATATCTTTTGTATTGTTCCCCGCTGCTGTTAATGCTCAGGCAAGGATTGATTCCTTTGATATCCGTACACTACAGCATATTGCCGATACCCGTAGCCCCGGACAGACCAAATTCTTCCTGTTTATTTCCAATACTAATGATTATGTAAATGTTGCCATACCGGCGGGATTGCTGATAGGCGGCATAGCGGATCATAACCCGGATATGCGGCAGAATGCACTGTATATCGCCAGCAGCTGCGCAGTGACCACCTTGCTCAATACGGCCATGAAACTTATTTTTAAAAGGCCACGCCCATTTAAGCTGCATGTAAACTTTACCCCGGTGTATACGCCGGGCGGATATTCGTTCCCCTCCGGCCATACATCCTCTGCTTTTAGCAGCGCTACGGCGCTTGCCAGGGCCTATCCTAAATGGTATATTATTGCGCCCGCGCTGTTATGGTCAGGTACTGTGGGATATTCCAGGCTATACCTGGGCGTGCATAACCCTTCTGATGTGGCGGCCGGCGCAGTGCTGGGCGCAGGTACAGCGTTTGGGCTGGGGTTTATAAGGCCATAAAAACTACGCGATTTTTATAAACTATAAAGGGGCTGGCCAGACGACCAGCCCCTTGTTGTTTGTAGCAATCACTCTACTTCCAACCTCCGCCCAATGCCTGGTAAATGTTTACCACCGCATTCAGCCGCTGTTTCTGTGTCTCCACTAATTCAAACTTCGACTCCAGCGCGTCCCTTTGTGTCATCAAAACTTCCATATAATCAGCCCGCGCTGATTTGAAAAGATCATTTGAAATAGTAATTGATTCTGTAAGCGCCGCTACCTGCTTTGTTTTGAGATCATAACTTTTTTCCAGGTTACCGATCTTAGCCAGCTGGTTGGCTACTTCCACATAAGCGTTCAGGATAGTACGCTCATAGTTGTAAACCGCCTGTACCTGTTTTGCATTGGCACTGATATAGGATGCTTTTATTGCGTTCCTGTTCACCAACGGCGCTACCAGATCCCCTGCCAATGAATACAGCAGGGATTTGGGTGTTTTTACCAGGTAGGTAGGATTAAATGCCTCGTAACCGATAGCGGCAGAAATACCTAAAGAGGGGTAGAACTGCTTTTTGGCCACCTGTACATCCAGTTTTGCAGCTGTTAGCTCCAGCTCTGCCTGTTTAATATCAGGGCGGTTCGCTAATAACTGCGATGGCATACCTGCATGTACGGCATCGGGAATACCACTGTTAAAGGTGTCGTCGTTCCTGGGCACCGGCGTTGGATACCGGCCTGTCAGGAAATTGATCCTGTTCTCCGTTTCTGTGATCTGTTGCTGAATATCAAACTGCAGGCTTTTGGTGTTGAGCACTTCTGCCTCAAATTTGCGCACGGCCAGTTCGGTTACCCGGGCGGCGTCTTTCTGCAGCCTTACTATTTCGAGGGCATTGGTTTGAATATCGATGTTCTGTTTTACAATATCCAGTTGCCTGTCCAGCGCCAGCAGTTCGTAATAGGAATTGGCTATTTCAGCGATCAGATTGGTGACCAGGAAATTCCGGCCCTCGATGGTAGAGAGGTACCTGCTTACGGCCGCCTTTTTAGCGTCGTGTAATTTGTGCCAGATATCCGCCTCCCAGGTAGCAAAAGCTGCGATCTGATAGTTGGCCAGCGGGTCCGGCATTTCTTTACCCGGTTTGATCTCAGTGGTGGCATCCCCTGCGCCCTGGCTGGTGTAACGCCCCACTTTTTCCACGTCTGCCGCGGCTCTCAGACCTACAAACGGCAGGTACTCCCCTTTCCGGGCCCTAACTTCGTTCCGGGCGATCTCAATTTCCTGCATGGTGATATTCAGCTCCTGGTTGTTCTGCAAAGCTGTATCGATCAGCGCCACCAGGTTGGGGTCACGGAAATAATCCTTCCACTGTATGCCTGCTACGCTGACGGTATCCTGCGCGTTGCTGAACTGCGCAGGCACCGTTTTGTTTTCCGTTTTCCCTGTCAGCTCCGGCATTTTACAGGCGGCATAGGTCAGGCAGGCGCCTCCTATAACCAGGTATCTATATATACTGTGTCTAAACATTATGATCAATTTCCTCGGTTAATGGATTCTCGTCTTCCCCTTTAATCATCTTCCTTTTACCTGCAATTTTGCCGAAAAAGTAATACAAGCCGGGGATGACGATCACTCCGAATACGGTTCCTATAAGCATACCCCCTGCGGATGCAGAGCCAATGGTGCGGTTACCGATGGCGCCCGGACCGGTAGCAAATACCAGCGGGACCAGACCAGCGATAAAAGCGAGGGAGGTCATTAATATGGGCCGGAAACGCACCCTGGCGCCTTCTATCGCCGCTTCGTAGATGGGTACGCCGGACCGGTGTTTCTGCACCGCAAACTCCACGATCAGTACAGCGTTCTTACCCAACAGACCAACCAGCATTACCAGCCCCACCTGGGCATAGATATCATTTGCCAATCCCATTAGCTTCACTAACAGGAATGCGCCAAACACGCCAGCCGGCAGCGAGAAGATCACCGCCAATGGCAGTATAAAACTTTCATACTGGGCAGCCAGGATCAGATACACAAACGCCAGTACGATCAGGAAGATATAGAGCGCTTCGTTACCGCGTTCCACCTCATCTTTTGACAAGCCTTCCCAATCAATATCATATCCACGCGGTAGTGTTTGCGCGGCTACTTCCTGGATCACTTTGGTGGCCTCGCCGCTGCTGTAGCCCGGTGCTGGCTCGCCCCTGATGGCTGATGAGGTATACATGTTATACCTGGTGATCTCGTTTAACCCATGCGATTTCTTTATTGACATAAAGGCTGAATAGGGCACCATCTCATCACGGTCGTTCTTCACGTACAGTTTCATCAGATCGTCCGGCAGCCTTCTGTATTCCGGAGAAGCCTGTACATATACTTTCAGGGAAGTACCGAACCGTATGAAGCCCAGCTCATAGGTACTGCCTATCAGGATGGACAGGTTATCCATGGCTTTGCCGATGGAAACGCCTTTCTGCATAGCGGCCTTGTTATCGATCTGCAGTTCATACTGCGGATAGTTGGCGCTGAAGAAGGTGAACAGACCTTTTAGCTCTTTTCTCTTTCCCAATGCCGCCATAAATTGATCGTTCACCTTTTCCAGCTCTTTGTAATCATCGCTATTGGTTTTATCCAACAGGCGTAAGGCAAAACCGCCGGCTGCTCCATAACCGGGCACTGCCGGCGGGCCAAAGAATTCTATCGTAGCCCCGGGGATCTCCCGGGATTTCTCTTCCAGCTCCTGGATGATCTCGTTCACAGAATGTTTGCGCTCATTCCAGTCCTTCAGGTTGATCAGGCAGGTACCGGCATTGGAGCCGCGGCCTTCTGTCAACACCTCATAACCTGCCAGTGCAGAAACGGATTGGATACCTTCCACATGTTCAGCGATCTGCTGCAGTTTCCTGGCCAGGTCGTTGGTCCGTTCCAGTGTAGAGCCCGGGGGCGTTTGGATAATGGCATAGATCATCCCCTGGTCTTCATTCGGGATAAAACCGGACGGCAGCACCGTGGATATACCGAATATGCCCAACCCAAAAGCTATCAATATGGCAAAGGTGACCACCCGTCTGTTCACCACTGCTTTTAACAGGCTTTCGTACCTGCCCGTCAGTTTATCAAACCGCTTGTTGAAGGCATCGATAAACTTATCTACCGGCGTTTTCTTCTTAGGCTTTCCATGGTTATTCTTCAGGATCATGGCACAGAGCACAGGCGTAAGCGTAAGCGCTACCACGCCTGACAGCACGATGGAGGTAGCCATGGTGATGGCAAACTGCCTATAGAAGATCCCCACCGGACCTGACATAAACGCCACCGGAATAAATACCGCGGTCATTACGAACGTGATGGCCACGATAGCCCCGCTGATCTCGTGTATCACCTTCATGGTGGCCTGGTATGGCGATAGATGCTCCTCTTCCATCTTGGCGTGTACGGCCTCAATTACCACAATCGCATTATCCACCACTATACCAATGGCCAGTACCAGTGCGAACAGCGTAATGAGGTTGATGGTAAGGCCGAAAAGCTGCATGAAGAAGAAGGCGCCCACCAGCGATACAGGCACCGCCAGTGTTGGGATAAGGGTAGAACGCCAGTCGCCCAGGAAGATGAATACCACTATTGCCACCAGCACAAATGCCTCTGCCAGCGTATGCACCACTTTTTCTATAGAGGCATTCAGGAAGTTGGATACGTCATAACTGATCTCATAGTCCATTCCCGGAGGGAAAGAAGTTTTCTTGATCTCATCCAGCTTTAACTTGATCCTTTTGATCACATCACTGGCGTTACTTCCGTAGGTTTGTTTTAACACAATGGCCGCTGAAGGGTGGTTATTGAGGTTAGAGTAGATATCATAAAACTCACTTCCGAACTCGATATCCGCCACATCTTTCAGGTAAAGGATCTCTCCATTCGGCTTGGCCCGTATGATCACGTCTTTATACTGTTCCGGTTTGTTAAACCGCCCCTGGTAGGTCAATACGTATTCCAGGGCCTCTGAACGCTTACCGTCACTACGGCCCAGCCTGCCCGGCGAACCGATGATGCTCTGATCGCCCAGCGCTTCCATCACTTCATCTGTTGACACATTATAGGCCCGCATCCTGTCCGGCTTTAGCCAAATACGCATGGCGTACTGCCGGCTACCCAGGATCTTGGCATTACCTATCCCTTTTACCCTTCTTAGTTCCTGTAATATGTTAATGTTGGCATAGTTATACAAGAAATTCTCGTCTGCCTTAGGGTCTGTGCTGTATACGTTCACGTACATCAGCATGTTGGGTTGTAAAACGTTCACCACGATACCTTCCCGCTGTACCAGTGGCGGGAGCCTGCTGGTTACCTGCTCCACGCGGTTCTTAACATTTACCACCGCCTGGCTGGGGTCAGTACCCAATTCGAACACCACCTGTATATTCGCCTCACCGGCGCTGGTGGCATCTGAGGTCATGTACTTCATACCGGGTACGCCGTTCACGGCTTTTTCCATCGGGATGAGCACGGATTTTACCAGTACATCCGCACTGGCGCCGGGGTAAGCAACACTCACCATTACCCTGGGCGGCGCAATAGAGGGGAATTGTGAGGTAGGTAAAGTATAAATAGCCAGTACGCCCATGAACACAATAACTATTGATATCACTATCGCAAAGACCGGCCTCTTCATGAATATATTAAACATTCTCTTGCAGTTTTAGGTACTTACATTATTCCGACGGTAACATTAAACGGGCGATCAAAGGCTTTGGCTCTTCGTACTTAAACGAGATCTTATCATTATTCTTCACCTTCCGCAGGCCTTCCAGCAGGATCTTCTCACCGCCGTTCAATCCGTCCTGCACTACATACAGGTCTGGCATTTCTGCCCCGATGGTAATATTCCTTAACTGCACCACATTATCCTTATTCACCACAAAAACGTATTTCTTATCAAGTATCTCCATGGTTGCTTTCTGAGGGATGATCAGCGCGTCTTTAATAGGTTCTTTCAGCAGTATGGTGCCGGTTTCGCCGTGTCTTAAAAGCCCTTCCTGGTTGGGAAAGTTTGCCCTGAAGGCGATATTGCCGGTCTCATTATTGAACTCACCTTCGATGGTCTCTACCAGGCCGGGGTGTTTAAATAGTTGTTTGTTGGCCATCAAGAGGTTCACTTCCATCTTTTCCTTTGGCTTTACGGTGGCCTCGTAATTCAGGTATTCCGGCTCTGACACGTTGAAGTAAACCCACATATGGCTGTTATCTGAGAGGCTGGTAAGCAGGTCGCCCTCTTCTACCAGGCTTCCCTGTTTGAGATGCAGGTGGTCAATGATACCGTCAAAAGGCGCCCTGATCTCTGTAAACGCCAGGTGTACCTGGGCCAGCGCCTGTTCTGCCTTTGCTTTCTTTAAGCGCACGTTTGCGAGGGCCAGCTCATTTTTAGATACTACGTTTTTATCAGCCAGCGCCTGGGTATTCTGTACTTCGATCTCTGCGGCCTGTGTTTCCGCTTCTGCTTTCAGCAGCTCTGCCTCATAAATTTTAGGCATGATCTTAAATAACAACTGTCCTGCTTTTACGAACTGGCCTTCATCTACCAGCACCTGCTGCAGGTAGCCTTTTTCCTGGGCCCGCAGTTCGATGTTACGGATAGAACGTATCTGACATACGTATTCTTTGGTAAGGGTGGTGTCCATTTTCAAGGGGCTGGTAACTACCAGTTTGGCAGTTTCTTCCTTGGTTTCTTCCTTCGGTTTACAGCTTGTATAGCACAGCAAGGCGCACAAGCCCATGGGCATGAGAATTCGCTTCATAATATATATGTGTTCTTAATTCAGATTTCTTTATGATCCGATCAGATAGGTGCAAAACGCACCCGGCCCCTATAGCGGAAGGCTATGCGGGCAGCGTAATAAATAATGATTGAGAAGGGATCAGGCAAGGTTTGATTGCCTGCTGTGGCGGGTTAACGATCAAATCCTGATCACGCGGTGTACGATAAACTTATCGGAGGAGTAATAAGAGAAGTGCTCGCAGGAAGGTAAATGGGTCTCAACATGGCTATAGCTGCTGCCAATTTCCTGCGCGAAGTAAAAGCCGATGCAATAACTGCCGCATTCCAGGTATCTCCTGAAGGGCGCTGTTTCATCGTCTTCCTCTACTTCTGTAGCCTTGGGCTTGTTGCTTAGTTTTCCGGCATTTGAGGGGACGGTTTTGCCGATCCGGGTTTTCCTCCGCTCATGTGCGCAAGCATAATTGCTATGCATATGCGCCGCAATTTCAAACACCGTTCTTGCGGCATGGCAATCGTGTGTCTGCAAAGCGGCTGCCTCGCATCCTGCCCTGAAAACGAAAAATGTTAGAATAAAATTAAATAACCACCTCATTGTCCGATTTCAAAATAACATGAAGTTTATTAAATAGGTATAGTTGCAGTGAACTGCAATTGATAGTAAGATTTCGCAAAATTAATGGGAAACAGAAGAAGATGCAAGATATTTTTTTTGAACGGAGGCAGTGTGTGGAGTTCCATATTTAATATGACATTAATCATGATCCCGGAATTAATTTCCCGGCATAAGTTGATTTTACCCGGCTGTTAATCCTCTTGTTAAGGGTCTGTTAATCCCCCCACTTTTATATTTAGGTTTTATGCAATCATCTAACACCTAAATCTTCCGTTATGAAAAAACCCTTTATTAAAAGCATCCCTAAGTACTGTACACTGTATGTTATCCCGTTCCTCCTTATTGGACCGGCCGTATTAGCCCAGGGGCCCGGCGCAAGTACGCCATTTAAATCCATAGAGGCGGAATCTGGCTCGCTTAGCGGGGGCGCATCCGTACGCACCATGGCCTCCCTTCCTTCCCAGCCCACACCCGAGCTGGAGGCATCAGGCAGATCGTTTGCAGCACTGGAAGCTACCAACGCAGCTGTTTCCTGGACCAACAACACGGGTATTAATGCCAATACCATTGTAGTACGGGCCTCTATTCCTGATGCGCCCCAGGGAGGAGGCATCACCGCCACGCTGGACCTGTATGTGGACGGCGTATTCCGGCAGGCCATCACGTTCACCTCTAAATACAGCTGGCAATACGGCGTAGCCCAGGATTGGGCAGACAATGATCCATCCCATGGCATACCGCACCGCTACTGGGATGAATCGCGCGCCTGGATACAAGGCGCCCCTATTGCGCCCGGCAGCACCATCATGTTTAAAAAGAGCGCAAGCAATACCGCTGCTTTTTATTACCTGGATATGTTTGACCTGGAAAATGTAGGAGCGGCCAAAACACAGCCAGCCAATTCTTTATCCATCACCTCCTTTGGGGCCATCTCCGGGGATGATATAGATGATTCTGACGAGATAATTGCCTGTATCAATGCCTGCCAGCAGCAAAAAAAGGAGATGTGGATCCCTGCCGGTACGTTCCATACCAGCAAGATCATTAATGCATCCGGTATAACGATCAGCGGGGCTGGCATGTGGTACTCCAACCTCTATCGCATTATTGGCGCGCGGCATAAATGGTCCCTTACAAATTGTACGTTGCGGGATATTTATGTTTTTGGAAATGAAACAGCCAGGGATCTGGCGCATGGCCATGACTACGGGTTTACGATCCAGGGCGCCAATGGCTGGCTGGTAGAGCGCGTGTGGCTGCATAATGTAGGCGCCGGCTTCTGGTGCAGCGGCACTGATGGCACTATCAAGGATAGCCGCTGCTCGAATGACTGGGCAGATGGCATCAACCTTAACAATGGCTCATCTGTTCAAACGGATAATGCCGGCTTGCGGCTAACCGCGCAGAATAACTATGTGCGCGGGTCTGCTGATGATGGCATTGCCATTAACGCGCAGAACGGCGGCGGTACGGCGGCCAATATGGTGGATACCAAAGTGCTCAACAACTCTTCTGTTGCTACTATTTATGCCAATGGCATACGTGTAGCCGGCGGCCGGAACTCGCTGATACAGTATAATTATGTATCGGACAATGCGGATCTGTCAGGTATTGTACTTGGAACATTTGGTACGGCGGGCAATCCTTGTGAATCCGTACAGGTGAAAAATAACACGCTGGTACGTTGTGGCGGATTCCGCAGCACTATACAAGGAGCTATATTTATCAACAACGGCACCACAGGCACCGTGCAGCAGAACCTGATAGTGGACGCCTCCAACAAGGCGGTCGCTATCGCCAAGTTCAATGTTAATGTGGTAGCCAATGTGGTGGTACATCCGCGGCTGACAGCCTTTTATATTAATCCGGGAGCCGTTGGCACTGCCAGCATCAACTATAATACGGCGGTTGATCTTAATGCCGGACAATTGCCCTTTAAAAACGATGCTACCACTACGTTCACGCCTCCTACCCTGGTTGGCAACAGCTGGCAACAAACTAATACAGATGTGACATTCTATCAGAATCCGATCTATGAGGGCGTAGCCAGCCAGATCATCCCCGTGGGCAATTATACCGCCGCGCAACTGGCTACGCTGGGCGTACCTAATGACTGGGCATCTTCCGTGCGGGTACCGGATGGCAGACAGCTGATCATGTATTCCGGAGATAATTTTACCGGCACTTCCTGGACGATCGATTACGATACGCCATCGTTTAAAGACCTAGCCCCGAATGCCAATGATCAAATGTCTTCCTGCAAAATTATGGCGGTGACGCCGGCCGCAATGTTTTCCAGGCAAACTGCCCCAGCGCTTAAGCAGGAGAAAGTCACGCAAGCAGCCCATTTTAACATATATCCCAACCCTGTAGGCGCTCTCTTACATGTGAATGGCGTGGCGCAGGCCAGTCATGCACGTATAACAGACCTGCAAGGAAAACAGCTCGTTAGCTGCTCTACCAATGGAACAATAGATGTGAGTATGCTGCAGCCGGGGATCTATTTTTTGAGTATCGATCATAATACCCCGGTCAAGTTTATTAAAAGCAGCAACTGATGGGTTATTGGGATAACAGGTAAGATCACTGGGCCACCCTTTATTTTAAATGTGGTCTGTAATGCGCCCACACCAATCCGCTAATTTTGTGGCATAGGAGTTTTGCCTATTATCTAAATAATTCAAGCAATGACGAAAAGAATTAAACTTGACGAAGTAGCCCCGGATGGATACAAAGCCGTTCTTGGCCTGGAGAAATTCATTGAAAGCACCTCACTGACAAGGAAACATAAAGACCTGATCAAGATCAGGGCATCTCAAATAAACGGTTGTGCTTTCTGTATTGATATGCATACAAGAGAGGCGCGTAAAGCGGGTGAAACGGAGCAGCGGATCTATGCGCTTAATGCATGGCGTGATACTGCTTTCTTCTCTGAAGAAGAACGGGCGATACTGGCCCTGACGGAGGAAGTAACGTTAATTAGCGAACATGTATCAGATGAGACTTATCAGCAGGCAGCCAAGGTGCTTGAGGAAAGTTATCTGGCACAAGTGATCCTGGCGGCCATTACGATCAATGTGTGGAACCGGATTGGCATCACTACTGCAATGATGCCAGCGTAGTTTTTTTTGATTGATTGATTAAAATAGCAGTAAGGCCCTCCAATTCTTTGGAAGGCCTTACTTATTATACGGTTATTTTAATTTCGCGATATCCAAGCTAATACCAATCATCAATCTTGATTGATCTGCTTCAAAGTCGTAAGCAGGCATACCCCAAATAGTTGTCTGCAATTTGGGAATAGTATATCTGAAGTTAGGTCCTATACCGTGGAGCCTCCAGGCAGTAGCGCCGAAAGTAAAGTGCGGCGTACATTTATGAAACAGGTTGGCCTTATATAAATAATTGTCTTTCCCACTGCCTAACTCGAATAAAGCCGCCAGTGTTGTTTTTCCCCTTCCCGTCCATGTACTGACGCTGTACCGCGGACTATGTGTTCCATGTTCAATACCGATACTGCCACCAATACTAAATGATGTTGAGGGAAAATATGAAGCACCTACAAGCGCCTCACTCCATTCTTGTTCAACGAGGCCAAAGAAGGTCAGCGCGATCTTATTGGTAATTTTCTTTGAGGTAAAATAATTGATGTTGGGCTCCACTACACCGTGGCCATTATACCTGCTATATGTTTCCAATTGGGCACGTGCGGCAAATGGCAGCGCGAGCAGCAAAAGAGCCAGGATCTTTTTAGTGTAATAATTGGTCATGACATTGAATTATTAGCGTTGAAACATGCCGCTCCCCCTCCTATTACCGGAAGACGAACTGTCGTCCGGTAATAGCATCTTGTTGCTACGTTGTTAAAACAAAAAGGGAAGGCGGTATTTATGCGGCGGTACGTGTCAGGAACTCGTCCGTGCTCCATTTATAGGATGGCATTTTCGCGAGTATGAGGCTACCAAAACAGGTGGTAAATACGGCGAAGTTGAGCGGCGCTTTTATTCCAAGGAATATGGTCATTGCCAAAGCGAAAATGGATGTAAGTATACAGCTGCTAATAGCTGCTATTCTTGTTTTGAACCCGGTAATGAGCAGGAGCCCAATGATGGTTTCCGTTATGGTTGCAAGGGCTCCCATTACGTTCACCGCCGGTCTTTCCAGGAATGGCATTAACAGTCCTGTATAGTCAATGAACTTATCCCAGTTCCCCCATTCAATATTGGGGCTTTGCGGACCCATTGGCCCCAGGATGCCCAACCTGTCAGATACGGTTGACAGAAAGCCTATCCCTAATGACATGCGCAAGAGCAGCTGCGGGATCTTAAATGAATTTGTCATAAACACTATTTTTATTGTTGATTATTGATACTGCAAAATTAGGTAGTTACTGGGCTGTATTTATGATCCAGATATGAGAATTATACCAGCCCAGATCTATTCTAATTCCTTCTCAATAAAGGCTTTCAGTTGTTGGCGAGCAGCACTGGTTGACTGTTCCAGTACGCGGGGGCCAAGGGAAACGCCGTTGATTGCGATCACATGAATATTGTTGATGCCCATGATGTTAAAGACTGTTTTCAGATAGGTGTTTTGGAAGTTCAGCTGCTCGCTGGGCTCTCCGGGCTCATATCCTTTTGAGCCTCTTGACAGCAAGAGTAATAGGGTCTTGTTCTCCAGCAACCCGATATATGATTGCGGATCGTTAGGGTTAAGCCGCCAGGTTTCATTCACCCTGAAAATATGGTCGATATAGGCTTTCAGGGTACTAGGAATGGACCAGTTGTACATAGGCGCGGCCAACACAATAAGATCCGCGGCCCGCAGCTCTGCTATAAAAACATCGCTTGTCCTTAATACGGCTATTTCTTCTTCAGACCTTATTGCCTGCGGCTTAGCAGCCGCTGTGATCCAGGCTTCATTGATATGCGGCACAGGCGCATTTCCCAGCTCGCGCAGACTGATAACCGGATTGCTGTGGATACTTTTCCAGTGATCAATAAACACAGCAGCCAGCTGCCTGCTTTGTGAATTAAGCAACCTTGCGCTTGAATTAATGACCAGTACTTTTTTCATGGTGATACCTTTCGGGCAAAAGTATACCGGGCTTGGACTATATTTGTATACCAATTCCAATAAAAGCTATGGCCCAGATGTTACCCTACAAAACATTGATCCAGGTTGATCGTAATGCGCATACAGCGCTGCATATCCAGGTATGCAACAGCTTTATTACATTGATCACGAATGGTACTTTGCAGCCATCCGATATATTGCCAAGCTCGCGTATATTGGCAACCCTGATTGGCATTAACAGGAACACGGTAAAGCTGGCATATGAAGAACTGATCAACCAGGGTTGGGCAGAATCCAGCGAGCGGAAAGGGGTGTTTGTGCTCTCCCGGTTGCCGATACTTTCCAAAACATCGGTACCTTCATCCGGCAAGAAAAATAGCCGCCAGGAGGCGTTTATATGGACCAATAACTTTAAAGATGCTGTGCCAGGCGATGACCTGCAACATACCCGGCTGGCTATTGACGACGGCTTTCCGGACGTGCGCCTGGCCCCGGTGGATCCGTTAATGCGTGAGTACCGCAGCCTTTCCCGGAAGTTTTATGGGAAAAACTTTTTGAAATATGGGAGCGCCAAAGGCTCCGAACATCTACGCCGCTCCCTTGCCAACTATCTTTCCCATACCAGAGGCCTCCATTGTTCGCCGGAGAACATACTTATTACCAAAGGCAGTCAGATGGGCATTTACCTGGCTGCACAATTGCTGCTGCAGGCATCTGATAATATTGCTGTGGGCGTTTCGAATTATGTTTTTGCGGACGATACATTCAAACATGCCGGCGGGCGTCTTTTGCGGATCCCGGTTGATCAGCAAGGGATGGATGTAGATCAGCTGGAGAAGGTACTGCGGAACAAAACAATCAGGGCGGTATACACGATACCGCACCATCATTTCCCAACAACGGTGACCATGGCCATGGAGCGGCGGGCTAAACTGCTGAAGCTTGCCAAAGAGCATCGGTTTGCGATCATTGAGGACGATTATGATTTTGACTTTCACTATGACAATAAACCCTATCTGCCACTGGCCAGCATTGACCACCATCATAATGTAATTTATATTGGCTCTATTTCCAAAACCTTTGCCCCTGCATTGCGCATTGGCTTTATGGTGGGGTCTCCGGCGTTTATTGATGCAGCGGCCGCCTTACGGCAACTGATAGATAAACAGGGAGACACCTTGCTGGAAGAGGCATTTGCCGTGATGTTTGATAATGGAGAAATGGACCGGCATTTCCGGAAGTCGCTGAAAATATACCGGCAACGGAGAAATGCGTTCTGTGAGTTACTCAAAGCCGATCTAAGTGATAAGATAAGCTTTAATACACCGGAGGGAGGACTGGGGGTATGGGCCCAGTTTGATAAAAAAACCAACTTGGTAAAGATGTCTGAAGCCGCCTTAAAGAAAGGGCTTTATATAGGTAACGGAAGCTTTTACAAGAATGAATCCTTTGATACCAATGCCTTGCGAATGGGCTTTGCATCCCTTAATGAAAATGAAATGACGGAAGCCCTTGGTATCCTGAAGCAGGTGTTGCATTAACTATGCTGGGCCAGCTTTTATTTTGTAATTGGTATATATGGCGTACCAGGCCTTGCTCTAGTTTTGCGGTAAATAAATATTTATGCAAGACACATACCAGGTTACAAACATCTGCACTACATTAGAAATTGAACAATGTTGGGAGGTAGCTTCATTATTACGGCCGCATCTGGATAAGAATAAATGGCCTGCTATGGTTGCTGAGATGATGAAAAATGAAAAATACAGCATCGCTGCCATTATGGATAATGAAAGATTTGTTGCATTTGCAGGCTATCGTATTATGACATCGCTGCATAGTGGTTATATTATTTATATTGATGATCTCTGCACGCTGGAAGCATACAGGGGCAAGGGCATGGCGTCCCAGCTGCTGGACTATGTAAGAAATATTGCCAGCGATAATGATATGGATGCGGTGGTGCTGGATACGGATTTTACTAATAATACAGCACAGAAGGTGTATTTGAAGAGTGGGTATAAATTGGCGGCGTTACATTTGACTTGTCATTTGAAGGGGTAGTGAAGTTTATATTAATAAAAGGGCTGCCTGCTGATAACAGCAGGCAGCCTTTTAGCTTATTTCCATTAATTATTCCTTTCTTTTGGGACTCAATGTCAATATTACGGGCCTGGCCAGGTTATTTTTTGTAATTGGGCCGTCACCGTTACTTACACTTACTTTTAACATTTCCGCATTCTTCTCTACCAGGTCTATCTTATATCTCCGTTCCTGGTAGTCTATAGAGGAACGCGATTGCCTAAATGGCCCGAAATTATTGACAAACAAGGGCAAATTCCGGTTCTCCACCTTATAGTAAGCTAATAAGGTAGTGTCCTGCATGACATAGATCGTAGACCGCAGCGCGGTGTACTCAAGCGCCAGCGAAGAATCCACCAGATCCTCAGATCCCTTCCACATAAAACAGAGTTTCTTCACATCTTCGCTTAATCCGTCTATATGACGTATATTATATACTGTGTCTTTATCGGGGAAAGGCATTCTGTTGCTATTTTGACTGCCTGACAAGCATAAGATCAGTGCCAGTGTGAATAAGTTCATATAGATTGCGTTATTTGCAAAGTGATGACCATCGTTTATTTTCTTACTTCTTTTCCCTGAAATATTTCAACGCAGCCTCCAGCACCACATCTTTATTTTGCAGGTAATCATTGACCTTAGGTACCACCGTTATATCTGGCTGAATACCATATCCAACAAATTCGCGCCCATCCGGATAAGCGTCCTTTTTAATACAGATCCGGGCGGCGCCGCCGCCGGGCATATCAAAGCTATAGGGCATTCCCGTGCTGCCATTGGTAAGTTCGCCTATTTTAACAATGTGTTTTTGATTGTCTGCCGCAATTACAAAGTCCTCGGCCGCCGATTCTGTGTAAATGCCGGTTAATATAACAACAGGGGCAGCTATCCTTTTGATATCTTTCCCGATCTCTGATTGCACTACGCCCGGCTCATCGTAAACGGCATAGCCATGAAAGAGCCGCCATGCTTCTCTTTTATCGGGGTGCCCGGCGGTGTCTGCCACCTCCACAAATTTTCCGGCCGCCTGCCGGTAGGGATTAAATGTCCTCACGGTAAAGGACGATCCTACCAGTATGGTATCTTTTATGAAATGCTGTAAGATCCTGAAGGCTACGCCATCGTCTCCACCGCCATTATAACGGAGATCAATTATAATACCTTTTGCTCTTTCCAGTTCCGGAAGCAGGTTCTCAAAAAGCGTGTCAATTTTAGGGTTTCCAAAAGAATTTAAGGCTATATAGGCGATTCCATTGTCAAAAGACCTATGCTCCAGCAGCTCCCTTTTTTGCTCATCCAGGTATGCGCCGGCTTCAGGGGTGAAAATGCTATCCTTAACCCTGGCATGGGTCAATGAATAGGTAGCCTGTTCTCCATTGGGTTTCTTTATTTTGATAGTAAAAGTTGATCCGGGAAAACCTCTTAATAACATACCGGCGGCAATATCGTCCCTGACATAGTCGGTTGAACTTGATATATAAGGAGCAATGCTATCCCTGATATACTGCTCAGTAGGCAAGCCATTCACCGCTATGATCTGGCTGCCCAGCGGGTACTTATTCAGATCCTTTTTCCATGTTCTTTTGATGATCACTTTATTATCTACCCGCTTTAATACAAGGAGGTGATCTCCAAACGTATTGTACATATAGTTAACGCCTTCGATGGGTGGCATGGTGATCTCCGTATGGCCATCTTTTAATAAGGCACAGAATTTCTGGAGCAACCGGTAGTATTCATAGTCGTTCTTAGTAGCTTCTACTTGTGGGATCAATGCTTTATAGGCGCTGTCCCAGGCAGGGCGTCCCAGCTTATCCAGGTAAACAAAATTATAGTTGACTTCCTGCCAAAATTTTGACAGCCCAAATACTTTATCGGCCGGAGACAGGGTATTGGCAATTTGCGCATGGCTTTTGTTGCCTGTAAAAGAAAGTAGAAATATGATAATGAACCGGGTTAATAAATTCCTTCTTTCCATTATGGGATTTTAGCGTTTTCTAACGGAATTCTTAAGGTAATATAGTTTGGTGAGAATATCTATTGTAACATATATTTTTTCCTGTATTCCAGAGGTGAAAGGTCTGTTATCTTTCGAAATGTCTTTCTAAAGGCGTCAATGTCATTATACCCTGCCTCATAAATGATCTCATTAATTGTTTTCTTACCTGCTTCTAAATGCTTCTTGGCATACTCCACTTTTACTCTTTGTATGTATTCCAATATCGAGTTGTCCGTACATTTTTTAAACCGCCTTTCAAATGTCCTTCTTCCCACACTAAATTTGTCGCAAACAGCATCAACAGTAAATGTTTCGGTGGGGTTATTCTCTATATATTCCTGTGCCTGCAGCACTATCTCATCGCCGTGCTTTTTCTGCCCGATGAAGATCATAAATGGATTTTGGCTTTTCCGTTCTATGTCAATCTCAAACATTTTCGAGGCAAGGATGGAGATATCCCGGCCCAAATGTTTTTCAATGACATACAATAGCAGGTTTAAATATGAAAAGCCACCGCCGCAGGTATAAATTCCATTCTCGTCCGTTATAATGGTATCATCAATAATTTTTATGCCGGGGAACATTTCCTTGAACTCATTTTTGGCAGCCCAGTGAACTGCGCATTTTTTGTTATCCAGCAGCCCTGTTGAGGCCAGGTAGAATGAGCCCACGCAAAGGCAGACTATTTCAGCGTTGTTACGGTGTTGACCGGTTATCCAGTTATTATATGCTTTGTTTTCGTGGATAGCTTTCTTAAAATCGCCGCACAATAGGGGTAGAACGACTATGTCTGTTTTCTTTACCTGTTCAATTGTCTTGTCTACGTTGATAGTATACAGCCCGTTTGAAAGCATTGTGTTTTTAGCCAGCCCCACAATTTCCACATCGTAAAATGGTGGTTTGTGCTGGTATTTCATGAAGTCATTTACACGGCTGAATAGCTGGCGGCAACTATCGATGCTTGACATAGTGGCATCGTAAAGCGGTATGATAGATATATGCTTCATTGCAGGATTTTATATGTCCAAAATAGAGAATAGCCTTGTCGCAATCAACGGGTAAGATTGTCGTTTTCACCCTGTATACGGCTTCCATCATGCCGTTAGCTTTGTATCAACATAAAATTAATAAAAATGAGAACAGTTGAAATTATTATGCTTCCTACCAGGGACAGGCAAAAGGCAAAGGAATTTTATCTGAAACTGGGTTTCCAGGTAATTGTTGAAGCGCCTGGCGCACACGGTGAAACGTGGATACAGATGGGGTTGCCAGGCGGCAACACTACGATCTCGCTGGCAAGCTTTCAGGGTATTATCTGTGAAACGGATAATATTGAAAATGAAATTAAGGAGCTGCATGCAAAGGGGATTGAAGTGGGCAAGATAGATAATACGCCCTGGGGCCGTTTTGCGTGGCTAAAAGATCTGGATGGGAACAGCTTGTGTCTTCACCAAAAATGATCTGTAAGGCTGTTGGGTATTCCTGAATATTCGTTATTTTGCTTTATAGGTATGAAACAGGTTACCCTCACTAAATCGCAAGCCAGAAAGATCATCCTTCATGCAGCAGGGTTATCTAAGCGGGGTCAGTTTGGCAAAGGCCCGGAGGCGGTGTACAAACTTATTGACCACCTTGGTTTTATCCAGATCGATACCAATTACGTTATCGAGCGCGCCCATCATCATACCATCGCATCGCGTGTACCAGATTATAAACTGGAATGGCTCGAAGAATTGCAGGCTGATGGAAGGATCTTTGAATACTTCACATCCGACGCGGGATATATTCCCATGCATAATTTCCGCTATTCGTTGCCGGTGAAACAAGGCTTCTCATCCAGCAGAAAACCAATACCACAGCCGGAGATCAATCTCATGAATAAGGTGCTGGACAGGATCACCCGGGAAGGGCCGCTGATGGTAAAGGATTTTGATAATGACCGGCAGACGCCAAGCGCAGGCTGGTGGGATTGGCGGCCATCTAAAGTGGCCCTGGAACGGTTGTACCTGGATGGGAAACTGATGGTGACCCGCACCAGGGAGTTCCTGAAAGTATATGATGTGCCCATGAATTTAATTCCGGATGATATAGACACCAGCCTGCCTACACCAGAGGAATTTGCGCGACATGTTATCCGGCGTGAGTTAACCGCGCTCGGGATCGCCTACCCCAAAGAGATAGCGTGGAGGGCCCGTTACGCGAAGAATAACCTGGTAAAAAAAGAGCTGGAAAAGCTCGCAGCAGCCGGCGAGATCTGCAAGGTTGTGATAGACGGTCTTAAGGCCAGCCCACTGTATATGTTACCCGGGTATAACAATAAAAAGATACAATTAAGTGATGAGGCATTTATTCTTTCGCCTTTTGATGTGCTTAATGTATTCCGGCATCGTTTAAGGGATTTTTTTGATTTTGACTACCAGATAGAATGTTTTGTTCCCGAGGCCAAACGGAAGTATGGATATTTCTCTTTGCCTGTACTGGTTGGCGATACTTTTGTGGCCAGAATGGATTCAAAGGCAGACCGGAAACAAAGGGAACTGGTGATACATAACCTTCATTTTGAACCTGTGCAACTGGAAAAACCGGAGCTAGCTAAAATCACGGATGCGATCAATAGATTTGCCAAATTTAACCAGTGCCAGACGGTTGTTATTAAAAAATCAAATAATAAAGGGTATCTCAAAGCCATCAAGGAAGGTATCTGATAAGAACATAACCAATCTGTACTCATCTAAAATGCGAACAACATGCCTACCCAAAAGAAGCTGTCACTGGCAGAACGCACCACATTATTCACCACATTGAAGACCCGGTTTGAAAAGAATATGGCCCGCCATAAGGGGCTTGAATGGGCTACCATACAGGCAAGGCTGGAGGCTGCCCCAGAAAAACTGTGGCCGCTCCAGGAAATGGAAAGAACGGGAGGTGAACCGGATGTAGTTGGTCATGATAAAAAGACGGGGGAATATATTTTTTATGATTGTTCCGCGGAAACCCCTAAGGAACGCAGGAATGTTTGTTTCGACCGCGAAGCGCTGGACGCCAGGAAAGAACACAAGCCCGCAAATAGCGCTATTGATATGGCGGCTGCCATGAGCATTGAACTTTTAACGGAGCAGCAATACCGGGAGCTGCAACAGCTTGGGAAGTTCGATGAGAAAACATCGAGCTGGGTGCAAACACCCGCTACTATCAGGGAGCTGGGGGGCGCCCTTTTTTGTGATCGCCGTTATAATACCGTTTTTTTGTATCACAATGGCGCCTCTTCTTATTATGCCGCCAGAGGGTTCCGTGGCTCGTTAAGGGTGTAAGTATCCTCCAGTTCCCGGTTATGATTTTAATTGGTCTTCACTACCTCAAAATCACTCGCCTTTACTTTACCCAGCTGTTGCAACTCATCATTATTCCAACGGTTATCCGGCGCGCCACTGACATACATATTGGAACCAACATCTGCCAGTATCAACCCATATTTCTTCATAGCGGTGAGGATAACCTGGATCCGTGCAGGATAGGCACTGATGTTAAAGCCGGCTTTGAGCCTTATCCTGCCGCCCATAGGCAGGGAATTGGCGCCCCCGGTGCTATTTACCTTATGACGGGCCGGGAGGATATATGCAGGCTTAATATTAGGTTTGCTAAGGGTAAAGCGGATCGCGTGGTCAATAGTCCCTTTCAGCACTTCCTCATACCTTACCAGGCCTGTGAGGATAGGAAGACCTGCCGCGTCAGCAGAAGTCCAGCCTTCCTGCCTCAGCTGGTTTGATTTTAGATTGAAAACCGCTCCGCTGGAAGCCTCCCAATGATTTCCGTTTACGCTTGCGTTATAAAGCTCATAGAGCATCCCGTTCTCTTTATCTACGGCTATTACGTGGCTATCGCCTTCTCCGTTCCCTTCAATAGGGGTGTTTAAAGGTATAGGGTAAGGGCCGGGATCACTTTCATCTCCATAATTATCATCATAATCATTGCCGCGGAATGTTACAGGGATCTTTGGCTGACTGCCACAGACAACCGTAAATGGGATGCCTATTGGGGCGCCTTCCCATAAGCCGCTACCGAAATCAGCTTTTAAACCGGTACCAGCGTAGGCGGATAATATGGCGGTGCTGTTAGGATCTACGGGCAGGGCGGATATATCCTTGTTCAGCGGATTGTCTGCGGGAAAGAGCATTATGCTTTCAATATCTGCCAGGGAAGCGGCACAAGCGGTATTGTTGTCGTTATTATTGTTATCATCCTTTGGTGAATCGTTGGTTCCTTTTTTGGAACAGGCACTGCATACTAAAAAGAAGGCGGATAGGTAAATGAGGCGTTTCATAAAGCAGGTTTTAGCTTACGGATAGCATTTCAATGTTTTTGATCACTAACCGTAGTATGAAGATATACAAATTAACAAATATTATTATGTCAAGGCCAATTTCCAGAATATGCTGAACACTGGAGGCGCTGTTGTTGTCTGCATTGAGAGTTGTACCTTTAATACCTGATGGCCCAACCGCATCAAACCCCAGAATGCCAGCGCTGATCTCGGAGCTTCGACTTCATGTACTCATCCCCCAAAAATCCATTTTATGCGCATGCTTTCCAAAGTAATATCCGCCGTTATCCTGTGTTATGTGCATTTATCTACTATCGTAGCACAACCTGTTAACAAGCAGGATTCCCTGATCCTGGTGGCCATTTATCATGCCACAGACGGCCGCCTATGGCGGCAGAACACCAACTGGCTATCCGGCCCCGTGCCCACCTGGCATGGTGTTGAGCTAACAAATGGAAGGGTTACCACCCTTGCGCTCACCAATAATAATTTAAGCGGCCAGGTACCTCCTGTTCTTGGTAAGCTGGATGCATTGATACGCCTGTATCTATCCAATAACCGGCTCACTGGCAAAATCCCTTTTGAGCTGAGCCGTCTTTCCAATCTGGAAGCGCTGGACCTGTCCGGCAACCAGCTTACCGGCCATATTCCTTCTGCTCTTGCCAGGCTATCAAATTTGCGGGAGCTCTACCTGCCTCGTAACCAGTTAACCGGGCGTATTCCCTCCGCGCTAGGCAACATGAAAAACCTGGAAACGATATTCCTTTCCTTTAACCCTATTTATGGCCGTATTCCTGCCAGGCTACGCCGGTTGTCCACCCTTGGGCGCCTGATCATTACAGATACCCGGATAAGTGGCAGAATCCCCGCCTTTATTGGATATTATCCCAAGCTGAACACCTTATCCCTGAGCAATAACCGCCTGAGAGGGCGGATCCCATCTTCCTTGTCAAGGTTGATCCATGTAAGCGCTATCGAGCTGCAGCATAATGCGCTGACCGGGAAGATCCCTTCCCATCTTGACCAGATGGATAATTTATTTGACCTGGATCTGAGCTTTAATAAATTGAGTGGTCATATTCCTTCTAACCTGGGCCATGCACCTAACCTGCAACGGCTGTTCCTTAGCTACAACCGTTTAACAGGGCGGATCCCGCCATCATTAGGCGCCGCTGCAAATCTTTATGAAATACGTGTAGATAATAATCAATTGAGCGGCCCCCTGCCCGCCTCCCTGGCAGATCCGTTTATTAAAGACCTATGGCTGAACGGCAACCGGCTCAACTTTGCGGGTATGGAAAAAATAGCAGATTCCGTACAGCGCTATATCTTTTATCCGCAAGCCAATGTGCCTATAAAAAAGCGCGGCAACATGCTTTCTGTTGATGTGGGCGGTACTCCGGCCAATAATTCCTATACATGGTATCGAAACATGGAGGTAGTGGCCACCACCAACGAACCGTTTTATAACGCAATTATATCCGGCTCCTATTTTGTATGGGCAACCAATGCCAGGATCAACGGACTGCTGGTAAGCGATCCCGTTTATGTAACTGTTCCCGCTGATACTATACCGGGCCTGAAGCCCATACCTACTTTGCCCAAAGAGCAGCCCTTCTTTATACTATCTCCTAACCCTGCTGTGAAGGATATTTACATCCGGCTGCTGCTGGATAAGCACAGCCCCTGGCTGGATATCACCATTACAGATATGAACCGGCGGGTGGTATTACACAAAAGGCAGGCGGCCATGAAAGGCCAGTCATTCATGATGGTGGATATACAGGGACTTGATAACGGTATGTATGTGTTAACGGTAAGGAGTGGCGAGCAACTCGGAAGCAAGCAATTTTTAATCCTGCACTAGTTTAGGAAGTGCATCCCACCACTTGCTTAATTTATCTTTCAGCTCCCTGACGATCTTTGGATACTCATTTACAAGATCATTTGATTCATTGGGGTCTTTATTGATGTTATACAACTGGGCATTACTGCCACCATGATCCATCAATAATTTCCACTGGCCGGACCGTATAGCAAGATTAGGGCTTTTATCACGTCCCTTGGGATAGGCGAAGGCAATGTTGTTCCTGCCATACTCCCAATACATATCCATGTTCCTGGCGGATGGTTTGCCCAGCAACACCTGGCTGCGGTCCTGACCGTCCCCATGATATTCCGGTGGCAGCTTGCCGCCTGCTATCTTAACTAAAGAAGGCAACAGATCCAGCGCGCTTAATGCGGAAGTCTCATCAGTTGTACCGGGTTTGATATGACCGGGCCAGCTGATAATAAAAGGCATCCGGGTACCTCCCTCAAATAAAGACAGCTTGGAGCCCCTTAGGCCGCCGGCCCTGCTGCCCCTGAAACCCGGCAGCGGCCCGTTATCGCTTGTAAAGATCACAATCGTGTTCTTGTCAAGCCCCATAGCTTTTAATCCGTCCAGTAAGCGGCCTATCTGTACATCGTATTCTTTTAAGACCAATTTGAAAGCGGCTTCCTCTTCGGGATTCATGGGGAACTTGCCGGTATATTCTGTTTCTGTTCTGGGTACCCAGGGGGTATGTACATCATCCGGCCATAGGTTAATGAAGCAGGGCTGCCCTTTATGTTTCTGCAAAAACGCCAGCGTTTTGTCTACAAAGTATTTGGTACGGTCCCAACGTTTTATACTGTCTTTGTTTGACCAGATCCAGTTTGTGGCAGTGATCAATGGATCCGGATCAGGGCTTTCATAGGTGCTTACGTGCTCATCAAACCCATATTTTTCAAATCCGGGGGCATTGGTGACGTCGCGGCCGCCACCCATATGCCATTTTCCAAAATGGCCGGTGGCGTATCCGGCGTTCTTAAAAAACTTAGCTATTGTGGGGGCAGCAGGATCCAGGAAATCTGCCTGCTGCGCATTGCGGTTATGTTTGCGGTTGTCTAAATAGGTACTGAAGTTCCATCTTCCGGGATAGTTACCGGTTATAAAACCGGCCCTTGATGGCGAACATATAGGCGCCGCACTGTAAAAGTGGGTAAACTTGCGGCCATTGGCAGCTAAGCGGTCAATATTAGGCGTTGGGACGAAATTACCGCCAAAGCAGCCGATATCTGCATAGCCCATATCATCGGTAAGTATGTAGATTATGTTGGGTCTCGTGTCAGGTTGGGACTGAGCTGTGGCATGTCCCGCTCCAAATGCAATTGCTGTAAGTACTAATGCTAACAGGATTCCTGGTTTGTTTTTCTGTGGATCTATCATGTTTATCACGGGACGGTTATAAAACGGATATATATTGTATATCACAAGGTTACGTATCCCAAGATACAAAGCAGGGATCATAAATCCTACAGGAAAAAGCCTGCAACGGAACCAGGTACCACATTCTATATATCAGGCCCGCGTATGTACGATCAATTAATTTGCCGGATGAAATAAAAGGCCATCTCCGGAGAAAAGAGATGGCCCTTTTTATGGTATTAAACACAACAAGCATGCACAGTGTCTGATATACAATTGGTCTCGCAGCTTCCATGGGTGCATTCTAAAAGCGTTTGACTCATGGCCACTGCGCCATTGATACCATTTAATTTTCTAGCGCTTAAGTCGGAGATAATGATCTTGTTTAACAGCAACTTCCTTTTTTGATTTGAGGTTTTCTTTTTCATAACGATAGATAGTATTCAAATAAACCTCCCCTGTCTTTAGCCTTCGCAATGCCATGGGGCGGTTGTTCAGCATTAAACAGGAAGTTATTGATTGTATACTGTCAAACAATGCCGAAATAGTTGTATTTGACAGGAAACTGCAATGCAGTGATAGGTGTTATAAAAGAATCCGGTATTTAGTAAGACTAAATACCGGACCCTCACATTATAGCCTGCCGGCTTGTTTAATAATATGTATCATAGTCGCCCCTCAGAAAGAGCCATTGTAAAACAGGCATGCCTTCTTTATTGGTGGTAGCAGCCCAGGGATTATTAGGCCCTAATTTCCAATTCAGGATAAAACTATAATTATTGATATCCTTTAGAAAATCTGCTGATTTGGTTTCTCCGTCATAGGCTGTTTCCTTCACGGTCACTTCTCCTGTTACATAACTGCTGGCAGGAACAGGCGTTCCGTTTTTGAGCACCACTACTTTATCAGCAGCCCAGCAGTTCTCACCTTGTGCAATAATACCATTTACCAATCCCATTGCGGACGAAATGCGCCCTGCCGTTCCTGCGCCTACATTGCTTACCGATTCATTAAAGGCAACCAGGTTTTTAAATTTACTGTCTGACCAACCAATGACCCCGCCGGCGCCTTTTCCGGATGTGGTATTTGATATGATCTTACCGCTGGCGAAACAATTTTCGATCTTGCCGCCATCGTAATTGATGCCAACGATCCCCCCTGCCCTGGCACTGCTTGCGCCGGTATTGGTGGCTGTCACGGTAGCGGTAGAAAAACAGTTGGTGATACTGCTGATGCTCGTGCCATTAGGTTTCCCCACATTACCCACCAATCCGCCTACGGCATCCGTTCCGGACACTTTACCGGTGGAGAAACAATTTTCCAGTATGCCGGTCTTCACCGCTTTATCAGGAGCCTTCAGCCCCAGGTAACCGGCAAAGGCGCCGCCGCCACTGGAAGATTCGATGTTCACATTCACCAGGCCCAGGTTCTTGCAGGAACCAAACAGTACTCCAAAGAGACTTCCGTAGGCTGATTTTGCAACTGTCAGGTTCTTGATGATGTGACCATCCCCATCAAAGTGTAAATATCTGGCGTAAGGATCCACATTATTAAGCGGGCCCCAGTTCTGACCGGTCATATCGATATCAGCGGTCATTTTAAAATAATACCGGTTTGTCTCTGTCTGGCTCCAGTTGAGCGTTTTCATATTTTGCAGGTGCTGCGCGGATGCTATGAGGTATGGATTGTTCTGGGTACCATCCCCACCTGCAAATTGCTGGCCGCCGCCTTTTTTCTTCACTAAGATGAACGTGCGGAGTAAGCGTTGGCCGTAGTGGTCATGCGTACCGTTATCGGAAGGATAGTTAACAATACCATTTGTTCCCTGTCCTTTTATAAACATGGTAGTGGAGCCCCCTCCATCTAAATTCAGGGCGCTTTGCGGCGCAAAATAGGTTGACATGAACAGGGTCATTTCCTTAGCCGTCATGCCGGCAGATTCCGGGAAACGGCCATCAATGGTAATCATCAACAATTTTTTATCTGCTGTTAATGCTACCACCGTCCGCGGGTTCCGTAAGCCCTGGTGACGCCTGTAATCTTCAGCGTCCAGGCCATTAAGGTTAATCCCCGTAACATCGCCCACGAAGTTCTCTCCCACTGTTTTATAATTGTCTATCAACATGGGCGCTCCTGAAAACAGGTTAGCGTAAGGCGATTGCAGATAGCTCGCTTTGGTGCCATATTCAATTTTTGCATCCTGTCCTCCATTATAAAAAATAGCCCCTTCATGTTTCCAGAACCGTAAATTTCCCGAGTCCAAAGTAACCGGGGAAACAATATTACTGTTGGTTTTAATAAAGCTGGCTTCTATTTCGTAGGTACCATTAATACCGATCACCGCATCGTAATTCTTTGCTACTGATGAAAGGGTATCCCGGGCGGTCAGGGAAACAAACTGGAGCTCATAGTCCGGGTTGGTTAAATCCAGCTCTACCACATTCACCAGCTGATTGGCCGTTTGCGTCTGGAGATAATTTGCGAACTGATAATGGATCAGGCCTTTTTCCAGGGTATCAATCGTCCATCCGTTCTTATCCTTTAACGTTTCGGGATTTAGCGGGGGATGCGGTTGCTGCACCGGCGGCAGCAGGTTATCAAATTTCGAGTTATCCAGGCCTGCTTTGCGGCAACCTGCACCCGATAACAGTATAAGAAATAGTATATAGTGCAACATTTTATACTTGTTCATGATGATTACCAATTAGGATTTTGTTTTAAAACGCCGTTTGACAAATTGATCTCTTCTGAAGGGATGGGGTACAGGTAGTCCCTGTCTTCCCGGAACGTTCTTTTGATATTGTCATGGGCTATAATGTTGCCTTTGGTCCCTTCTGTGAGGATAATGTCTTTTCCTACTTCCAGGAACAGGCTGGCAGCCGAACCGGGTTTAGTGCCCTGATACAAACAAAGATCGATGGCGCCATTATTGTCCAGGTCATAGTTGCCCAGGCCCTTGAAATACATTCCCAGGAAAGGTTTCTCAAAACGTTTTCCGGCCATCCACCGCATGATATCGTAATAGCGGTGTCCTTCCATTACCAGTTCAATGCCCCGCTCCCTTCTGATCTCCAGGATAACGCCTTTATTGGCGCCGGAGACGTTGGGATATCCTGTTTCCACACTGCTTAAGTAGGGGTCAGGGGTGGCATTGGCAACGGCCATATCCAGTTTAGGCATGCTTACCCGGGCACGTAACAAGTTCAATGATTTATCGAGGTCTGCCTGTGTTAATGTGCCCAGCTCAGCTTTTGCTTCGGCAAAATTCAGGTAGGTTTCCGCGATCCGGAAAAGCGGAATATCTGCCAGGCTTTTCCCGTTGGCATCATAGCTTTGCTCCATTGAGTACTTGATCAGGTGATATCCTGTCATGGTGTAAGACACGTTAGGCGCTACGGTCACTGTACTATTGAGGCGCGTATAACCGGGCGTACGGATGGTTTGCGCCAGCCGGGGATCACGGTTCTGCATTTCTTCCACAAACTCTTTCTGGTCATAACCCGGCAGGTCAGTGAACCGGCCCCCTGAGGTAGTGAGATAGGTGTTTACAAAAGACTTGGCGAGGCTGGGGCGGCCCAGGGTACTTGAGTTTTCATAAAACTGGAGGTTATGGAACAACCCAAGCGCCTCATCATAATCCCTGGCGAGGATGACTTCCTGGCCTATGGCCTTGGTATTGGCAAACAGATCCCGGTAGGGCGCCGTTCCTCCCTGGTACAGGGAATAGCCACCTTCGTTGATCAGCTGTTCTGAAGCCTGGACACAACTTGTCAGGTATTTCTCCGCGTTGGTCAGGCCATGGTATTTCCGGAAGGTGCCTTCAAATAACCCCACCCGTGACTTCAACGCCAGGGCCGTCCATTTGTTTACGCGGTACACCTCTTTTGTTTCCGGCAAATGTGCAAAAGCAAAATCCAGGTCCTGTATGATCGAATCGGCGATCAGGTCCCTTGAATCCCTGGGCTTATAAAGCTCCGGATCATCAGATCCCAGCACTTTATTGAACCAGGGCACCTCGCCAAAACGCCTGAGCTTTTCGAAATAGAAATAAGCCCTGAAAAACCTAGCCAGTGCATTGTATTGGTTCCGGATAGTGAGATCCGGGGTATGGTCAGAATTAGCCAGCAAATAGTTGATCCTCCGGAGGGGCTCCCAGGTCCATCCTTCTCCGGTGGATGGTACGGTCCGTTGCCCGGATACCGCGGCATTCAGCGGGGTAATGATGATCATATCCGCATTTTCGCTATAGATAGCCGGACCATCAGGTAATATGTCCAGGTAAAATTTATTGCTGTACAACTTTAACTCCTCTTCATTGGAGAAATAAGTATCGGGCGCCAGAGCGGCCAGCGGTTCTTTATCCAGATCGCATGCTGCCAGCAGGCATAAACAACCTGCAAGACATAACATTATTGCGCGTATATTATGTTTCATTGTGTCAAATTATTAGAGACTGATGTCCAAACCGAACGTAAATGTTTTTGCCCAGGGATACACTTTAGCGGTGCTGGTTGATACCTTGTAGGTGTTTTCTGTAGAGGCCTGCTCCGGGTCGATGTATTTACTTTTCAGCGTGGTAAACGTCAGCAGGTTCTCTCCGCTGAAGTATACCCGGAAGCGGGTCAACCCAATCCTGGACAGCATGGCTGCCGGCAATGAATACCCCAGGGTTACATTTTTCAGGCGGGCATACATCAGGTTCTGCAGGTATTTTGTATTGGCTACTCCCAGGGAGCGGTTCGTACTACTCAGCGCGATGTACCCACGTGGCCGCGGAAAATATGCATCCGGGTTATCCACACTCCATACTTTGCTCAGGAAATCTTTTGGAATAAAGGTGGCATAAGGCCGTGCATAAGGTCCCCAGAAGTTGATGGCCTCTGCGCCCGGATACCAATCCTGTTTGCCAACGCCCTGTACAAATACGGATAAGTCGATATTGTTCCAGTTACCGCCGGTAGTAAAACTGAAGTTGTAGCGAGGCAGTGAATTCCCGATCACTTTACGATCGCCCGGGTTGCTCCGTGTGTTGTTACCCATAGAGATAACGTTATCCCCGTTCAGGTCTTCAAATTTCAGGTCGCCTGCATGCAGGCCCTTGTCCAAGGCGGAAGTGTTGATAATGGTATTAACGGAGCTCTGGTCCACCTTATAATGGGCGGCCTCGTCATCGGTCTTAAAGTAACCGTTTACCTGGTAGCCCCATATTTCTCCGAGCTGCTGGCCTTTGTAGAAATTAGCCAGGTTCTGATTGGGATTGTCGAACCGTGTGATCTTAGAGGTATTATCTCCAATGCCTACGCCTACATAATAGTTTAAGCCTTTACCTGCCAGATCAAACCGATGTTTCCAGTTTATGCTCAGTTCCCAGCCCTTTGTCAGCAGGTCGGAAGCATTTTCTTTTGGGGTGGCGGCGCCGTAATAAGCCGGCAGCGTTTTACCAGCTGTTAGCATGTTAAGCGTTGCCCGGCGGTAAATATCTCCTGTGATGGTCAGTTTTGACTGAAACAGATCCAGGTCCAATCCCAGATTCGTTGTCTTTACGGTTTCCCAGGTCAGTGTGGAGGAGTTGGGCGCGCTTTCCGTGGCAGATGGCGCTACGGCTCCCTCTCCAAATGAATATTTGAGCGTTCCGCCTGCATTGATGGTTTGCAGGTAATCATAATAACCTACCTGCTGGTTACCGAGTGAACCGTAGGAAGCCCTTATTTTAAGGCCGCTCACGGTACGTTGGTCCCAATGCTGGAAAAAGTTCTCTTTATCCAGGCGCCAGCCAGCGGAGAAGGATGGAAAAAATCCAAAACGCCTGCCTTTGGCGAACCGGGAGGTACCGTCATACCTGCCGGCTGCTTCGAACAGGTATTTATCCTTATAGGCATAATTGAGCCGGTAGAAGGTACCGAACAGCGCGTAGTCATTCTGTCCGCCGTTGATCTCGAGCACATCGCCCGTGGCCAGTTCAAAATCGTTTAATTGGTTACTTAACAGGCCATTCCTTGCTACTTTAATATCCTTTAAATATTTGGTCTCGTAGTTATACCCCGCCATCAGTTTAAGGTCGTGATCCCTATTGATCGTTTTGCTATAGGTAGCATAGGTATTTACAGCGTGGTATTCATGGTTTGTCTGGATCTCGTATAATCTGTTATTGCCGATGCCTGAGGTAAGGGTTAACACTTCGCCCGGATACTTGGAATAAGGAATATTTACTGAGCGGTTCATTGTTTGCAGGTTATAATGGGTGAAGCGGTAGCTGGAGCGGATCTCCAGGCCTTTCACCGGTTTGAGCACTGCTTCAATAGTAGGGGAGAATTCTCCTACCTGATCTTCGTTATTGTGCTGCCCCTGGCTAAGCATAGCCGCGTAGCCATCCATTACATTGTAGGTGCTGATGGTGGTCTGATAAACATAGGTGCCATCAGGATTTACCGGCACAATACTGGCCAGGCCGTGGATCAGCGAAGAGCTAAAAGTATTTTCCACGCCAGACACGCCGGGGTAAGCATAGGCGGATTTGAAATAAGAGATATTCGTATTAACATCCAGCCATGGCTTCACCTTAAAATTGACCTTTGAGCGCAGGTTATATTGTTTGATGTTATCCGGGTCCTGACGGAAGATCCCGTTCTGATCAAAATAACTGCCGGAAAGGCTATAATTGATCTTATCACTGCTGCCGTTAATGTTGATATTATGGCTTTGCATGGGCCGGCTTGAGTTAAACAGGTAGTTATACCAATCCGTATTGCCGTAATACACATAACTATCCCTGCCATCCCTGTTCTGTACCGTTACCCATGGCCTTTCCGGGTTTTCTGTTTTATCATCCCTCCTTATCCACAACTGGTAGTAATCATCCTCCGTATATTTTGTGTAGGGCGTTCCTGCATAGTTTTTAAAAAACATATCATTAATGGAAGCTGAATAATAACCCCGCGTTTCGAAATCGGTGGAAGTAGTGGGTGCGCTCCAGGAGGTTTGGCCGGAATAGGAGATCGACGCACGGTTCTTATTACCGGTTTTGGTGGTCACCAGAATAACCCCATACGATGCACGGGCGCCATATACAGCTGCTGCGGAAGCATCCTTCAGCACGGTGATTGACTCCACATCGGCAGGGTTGATACGGTTAATATCGCCCTCAAAGCCATCAATGATCACCAGGGGAACAGCATCATTTGATATAGAGTTTACCCCGCGTATATTAAAGCTCCCCGTAGCGCCTGGCCGGCCTGTTGAGAACTTGACCTGCAAGTTAGGTACGGTACCCTGTAACAGGGAAGACAGGTTAGCCGCCGGTCTGCTTTGCAACATTTTTGAGTCAACTACCGTGGTAGCGCCTGTAAGGCTTTCCTTTTTTTGCGTACCATAGCCTACTACCACCACTTCGTTGATCTTGCTGACAGAAGGTTCCAGCTGTACAATGAAGTTGGTCTCATCACCTAGTTTCACTTGTTTGGAGGTGTATCCCACCATAGAGAACAGCAAACCGGTTGCATTGTCGCCGAGCTGGAGGGTGAATGTGCCGTTTTCCTGCGTCATAGTTTGTTTTCCATCCCCAATCACGGTAACGATAACGCCCTCGAGCGGGTTGCCCTGTTGGTCCAATACCCTGCCGGTGACCGTTCTTTGCTGCACAATTACTTGTGTTGCCGGCTGAGCGGCTGGTTTCTTCTGCTTGCTTAATATGATATTCTTATCTACAATTTTATAGTCCAGCTGATAGCGGTCCAACACTTCTTTTAATGCGGACTCCAGGGCCACTTTTTTGTAGGCCACATTCAAATCCTGCTGACCGGGTATCAGCGACTCACTGTAGAAGATGTTGTAGCCACTTTGTTTTTGTATTTCCCGTAAGAATTGCGCCAGGCTGATGTTCGTTTTTTTCAGGGTAAGCGTTTGTCCGAAAGCAAGTGCCTGTACTTGTAACGTCCCTGCCAACAGCAGGGGAATAGCTAAAGACAATTTCATGGCAATTGGAATTTTATTCGGAGCGGAGCCTCTACCCAGGGCTCGCTTCCGCTGCATTTTTTTGTACATTTGTGATGATTGATTGTTAATTAATAGTTACGTTACGGTCAATCCAATGTATTCAGGGGCGTTGCACCGCTCCTGAATTTTTTTATGGCAATGCTATTTTATTCCATGACGATGACCCTCCTTCCATCCCGTTTAAAGTGAATGTCTCCGGTTAAAGCTAATGTTGCGAGTAATTTATCTATCTGTTCAAATTTGGAGATCTTACCCGAAAAATAATTGTTGGTAAAATTGCCGGTGTATTCCACCTCTACATCATACCAGCGGGCAATGCTGCCCATTACTTCTTTTATGTTGGCATTGTTGAAGGAAAAATTGCCATTTCTCCAGGCGGTAGCGTAGAGCGGGTCTACAGGGGTAACGGTAAAATTGTCCTGTTGCTCCTGAAAGACGGATTGCTCGTTAGGTTTCAGGATCCTTGCCTGGTTGTTTTCTTTGAGTGATTGTAGTTTAACTTTGCCTTCCACCAGGGTAGTGGTAATGTTATTATTGAAGCTATTGATGTTAAAGACGGTTCCCAGTACTTCTAATTGCTGGTTACGGGTTTTTACGATGAAAGGCTGGTTGTTCTTAGCTACATCAAAGTAGGCTTCTCCGTTCAGCTCCACCTGTCTGGTTTTATCCTGGAAACTTACAGGGTAGCGTAAAGAAGTTTGTGCGTTGAGCCAGACGTGGGAGCCATCGGGCAGCTCTACCTGGTATTCGCCACCTTTGGGGGTGACAATAGTATTATATATAGGCTCGCTCTGCTGGCTGGTTGTTGCATAGCGGATAGCTCCGTTTTCGCCTTTGAGGATGAGGAGTGAGCCCTTTTTAATGACGGTATCGCTGGTAGTATTTTCGAGGTCTATGGCCATCCCGTCGTCAAACATGATCCTGGCCCGGTTGGTTCCCGGCAGCACGGTCTGGGAGGCAAGGGTAGCCGGTGTGGGCTGCTTTGCCGGCAGCCATGGTTGTTTCATTACTGCCCAGCTGATGCCAGCGGCCAGGATCACTGCGGCGGCTACGCGTGCCCATATTGCCCAGGTTTTAGCTGGGGCTTTCTTTCCTAAACGACTATCTTCCAGAATGTTGTGGTAAACTCTTTCGCGATCAGCGGGATCTATGGGATGAGGGGTATTTTCCTGCTGCTGGAGGTCTTCCCATACATCGCCCAGTAAATTGTCTGCATCCCCCGTTTCCAGGAAGGAACGCAGTCTTTCCAATTCAGCAGGCGTGCATTGGCGCAGCTGGTATCTTTTAAACAGGTGTTTTAGTTCATCCTTATCCATGAAGGGGCTTTTGCGTATACACGCGCGAGATGGAAAGATGTACTAATGGAAAGGAAGATTTTTTTTGTGGGGCTGGTCAGGGGGATTGCTACTGTTGACTAAAAGAAGATTGTAGCGATGATAATGATCAGGAAAAGTATTTTTTCGAGCCTGAGGCGGATGAATTTGGAAGCGAGGCTGAGGTGATTTCTGACGGTGTTCCTGGAAAGGCCGGCTCTTTCGGCAATGTCCTGGTAGGAGTAGCCTTCCAGTTTATTCATGCGGTAGACCATTTGTTGTTGGGGAGGCAGTTCTTCCAGTACTTCGGTCAGGATGCCGTTCAGGTATTTGCCTTCCAAAGCGGCTTCGATGGGTTGGTCGTGCTCCTGGTAAGTGTTTTTCAACTCAGCCTGGTATTCCTGGCGGACAATTTTTTTGCGGTAGAAGGAAATGGCTAATCTTTTGGCGGTTACGTAGAGGTATGGGAAAAAGCCTTCGCAGTCTTGTATGTTATGCCGGTGGATAAAGAGTTGGATAAAGGCTTCCTGGGTAATTTCTTCTGCTTCTTCTTTGGATTGGCAGAATTTGAAGACTTTCTGGAAGATCAGGTCGTAGTAGCCGTCAAAAATCTTACTAAAAGCAAGGTGGTCGCCGGCCTGGAACCGGACTAGGTCGTCCTGCGTTAAAGTAATGTTAGTCCCCATTGTGTGAATCCCCTTTTAGCGATTAGGGTGGCAAAATAACGTGGTTTATTTAAGCGGAGGGTTAAATCAGGATGAAGTTTATGTTATAAAATGGATGTAAAGGTTTGTTTACAGCCAGTTAGTTAAGCTCCCCAATATAGTATTAAAAAGATACAATACAATAAAAGGATGCCTATTACTCTCTAATCAAAATAGATTAAAAAACATCTCTCTATAAAAAAAATACTACTTTTGAATAGTTTGTTATTGCATAAGTTAGAAACTTTTAGACGCCTAAGAATTAAATGGGAAACTTTATTAAAAATAACTTTGGTATCTGCAATCTTTGCAATGGGATCATCGTCAAGCTCAACAATTTAGACTATGGCTATAGATGCATTAATTGTAGATCCTCTTATGTTCATCGTGCCATTGGCCTGACAATAAATAAATATTTTGAACAAAAACAAAATATTCAAAATGTTACGGTTTATGAACTTTCATCAAGAGGAGCGTTATTTAAGTTTCTTCAAAAGAAGTTTAAGAACTTAGTCTTCTCAGAGTTTTATGATGACGTTACCCCTGGAGAATATAAAAATGGCATCCAGTGTCAGGATGTTCAAAATTTGACTTTTGAAGACGGATCTTTTGAACTGGTAACAAGTACTGAAGTGTTCGAACATGTACCCGATGATCTTAAAGGCTTTCGTGAGGTTGTAAGGGTACTTAAACCAAATGGCAAATTTATTTTCACAGTCCCTTTATTTGAAGTCCCCACGACAATAGAACGTGCCCATTTCGATAAAGATGGCAACCTGGTTCATGTATTGCCACCAGAGTATCATGGCGATAGGATCAGAGGTAAAGAACATGTACTGGCGTTCAGAAATTATGGACTTGATATTGTAGACAGGCTGAAACAGGCGGGATTCTCAAGTGTTGAAATAGCAAGGCCCTCTTCGTTAAAACATCAAATTGCCCGTAAGCAGGTTATCGTCGCTGAAAAATAGCAGTACCCTTAAAATCATTGCTGCCTGCTGCGACTATCAACAATTTAGTTAACACAAAGGACAGAATAGGAACAAAAACAACACATAGTTGAGCCAGTAAGGAGGCTGCTTTTGTTAGCAAATCGTTAGGGCGCTAAAGCTAACGCTGAGGATTGCGGGGCAATTCTTCCTTAAGAGCTAATTTCAAGCTTATAGCCTTTGCCACGTATAACAACAATTTTGATATTGGGATCAGGTTCCAGTTTTTTTCTAAGCTTTGAAATGAACATATCAAGGCTGCGCCCCACAATAACACCTTCGTCTTCCCATATCTCTTTTTGTAACCGGCTTCTCTCTATGGTCTGGTTGGGAGACAACGCGAAAATGAGCAGCAGACGCGCTTCCGTGCCAGTCAGGTCTATGGTGTTTTTATCTATTACCAGCTGCCGTTCCTGCGCATTAAACAAGACCGATCCAAAAGTTAAAATGCCGGTATTTTGATTGCCAGGCTCGGCTTTTCGAGGTTTAACCGATCTAAAAAAAACGAAGCCAACCAATGCTAAAAATGACAAGCTGCCCAAAACATATCCACTCTTTGCTGTATTTATTGCTGCCGGTTTAAATTTAATGTTGATCATGTAACACCCCCTGGGCTGCACTCGTCCTCTACAAGCTATAATATCATTTCTTTTCTTGTTGGATATAGCGTATCCATAGGCTACACTGGAGTTGCTACAGTTCAGCACATTAACAATATAATCACTTGCGAGGGGGTCTTTGGCCAACAAACGCCGGGTAGTATTCACCAACGAGTCCGGCTGAAAAGTAAGCTCATTCTCAAAGTTGATCTGGTATTCATTTCCGGCGATCTTTTTTACCGGAAGCACCCTTGATTTACTGTCGCCCGACTGTGTGAGTAGTTCGTCTCCTATCTTCCGAAGCAAAACTTCCCTCCTGGCAATATCAAAGTCGTCACTGCCCGTCATACTGAAAGTCACGCATGTTATAGAGATAAACAGGAGTAATATCAATCCCCACAGGTATTTGCGTCTCCCGGAAAGTAAATTTCGGCTGTAAAACATACCATTTTACGATTTATTTACAAAGGTTACATTTTTATTTACAATCCAACTTCCTCAGGGTGAAACATATCAAAGTATTTTTGTTGCACCAACTTTGAAAGGATATGAAAACTAAAAAAAATGTCTTTTACGAATCTATACCATTTAAACCAACAAATATTATGAAAAAAATCATTTATGCCCTGATCTTACTGCTGGTTGTGGTAAGCGGACTAGTATTTGCTAATCGTGCAGTCAACAATGAAACTTCTAAGAAGCCCGCTCCAAAGCTGCTTACTGCTGCCGAAAAGGATGCCGAAATGAAAAAATGGAAGGCTACCCCGGAAGGTATAAAGTACACAAAATGGGTAGCTTCCCCCGCAGGCGAAAAAGTGTTTGCCTGTATTGCCAAAATAAGGAAGAACGTTGATGATTATACCAATATGGAGGCTGTTGTAACCTCTCTTTCTCTTCCGCCAGGATCAAGATTAGGTTTCGGTGTGATGGCCAGGATCAATGATGAGGATTACATTGTAAGATTTGAGCCGGAAAAGTCTCAACTTGAGCAATTGCATAGCCTGAAAGTTAACGACAAAATAATCATACGAAGCCATTACATATCGCACGCGCCCAAGTATTCATACCCAATAGTATCGGGCGAATATGTAGAACGGGATGGTAAGGTAATTTTTCAACGTGTCCCCCGCAAAGGCGGTTGCTGAGTTTCCTGCATCGACAACCAGACTTACTTTTTTATAGGAAACTTACTCCGTAGCTAAGAAATTATGAAATACACGCACGTATATACTTTGTTCCTGGCGTTTGTTTTTTGCGCTTCCTGTGGAGGACAAAACAAAACAGATCGCCCAAAAGAAAAAACCAAGTCTGAAACCAAAGGCGTATCCACTTCTGGATGGATTAACACCAAATATAAGTATACTGATGCTGCCGGTGCAAGCCTGATCATACAAAACAGCTTCCCAAGAGGTGGAACAAAATACACTGACCCTGATGGCGAGGTATATAATTATGTTGTATTCTTCACTCGAATAATCAATGAAACAGATAATCCTCTGGAATTGAAGATTGAGTTTCCTGTAGATTCATATGAGGTTCCGTCTTTACCTGGCAAATACTTTAAAATATTGATCCCTCCCGACACCATGACACTTGATAAAGAGTCCGTGTTTAATTATGGCCTGGCAGATTTAGACCCTTTTTTAAATAAGGGTATTCATAGATCCTCTTCATTGAAAAGAACTATTAATTCAAAAGAATCTAGTAGTTTTTATGTTGTAATACTCTGTTTAATTGAAGGAGCACATGGTACCATGCGAACAGGACTTAGCCTGAAAGGGCAAGATCTTTTTTATAGAATAAAAATTGATGGATCAAAAAGTAACACTAAATCAATCGATAAAGAAATTCATTGTGGCAGTATTAATTTAAAGAATTTGATGTTACAGCAATAAACATACAGGCAGCGGGCAATCAATGTGTATAAGAAAAGTAGAAGAAAGGGGCTATTCGCCAATGCAGCAGTAATAATTATTAAAACCCACCGAATTCAGCATCCCGGGCAGCTAATAATTTATCAAGAATTTTTAAATAAAGCTCAGTGGAAACTTGTCGCTCATATTCATACTTTGTCTTATGAGCTATCACAAGGTCAAGTTTTGGCAGAACGGTGATAAATTGTCCAAAGGCGCCTGTGGCGGAATAAGCACCTTCATAGGCGCCTTTATTATATGGTGCATCCCAGATCCACCATAAGTATCCATAACCAAAATGAAAGTAAGCGGTCTTGTTTTGCCCGGCCTCCTTGTTTGTGGTAACAATTGAAGTAGTGGTTTTTATCCAGCTGGCAGGAAGCACTTGTTGATCCTTCCACTTTCCGTTCCTTAACATAAGGTAGCCTAACCGTGCCATATCACGCGTTGAAAACCATATATGATACGCCTTGTATTTTGACTTTGTGGTATCACCGGTCTTTCTTTGCGCTTCAATCCTCCAGTCCTGCATCTGTAGCGGATTAGCCAGTATAGAGTCAATGAGCTCGTATATGCTTTTACCTGTCTGCTGCTCCAGAATATACCCCGCTATATTAAAGTCCCAGTTATTGTATAGCCAAAAGCTGCCTGGTGTAACACTGCCTCTTTTAGGCGCCATAGCAGAAGCGTCACCTTCATTACTGGCTGCATGGTAAACCCCGGAGCGGGCCGTGAGTAAATCATTAATAGTCGCTTTCTTTTCAATCGGCAGTAATCCACCCACATCGTCAAGTCCCAGTTGCTCAATGGTAGTATTCAACTTTATCTTATCATTGGCAACAAAAGGGCCGTATAGCATCGAAAGAATGCTCTTCCTACATGAAGCCAGATAACTAAGTTCTTGTACATCCCCATATTCAAACAAAACTTTACCACTTTGTATCACCACCATTCCCGTAGTGTGAGTGCTATCAATAATAAAACCGCGAAGTTGCTTAAACTTCGTGTTATTCCAGCCATAGTCGCCCGGATTGATCATCCTTTCCCAGGTGCTATCAGGATATACTTCAAGGGAGCTCTGTAAAGGCTTTGGCGTTTGAGCAACTGTGAAAAGTGGAAGTAGTAGCCCTAAAATTATAAGTTTCTGCATGGTTAGATTTCTTTAGTTGTTAAATAGAAGAAAGAACCTACTTCCCGATACAGAATTTACATTTCTTTGAATTTCAAATATTTTCCTATCAAGAGGTACAATCCACGGCCATACTTATCTCATATTTTTCGTTACTACTGTGGGCTCAAAATCGATTTGATATCTTCTTTTAATTCCGACAAGATTCTTAGTCCCTAAATCGTGCCGTCTGATAAATCCTAATTGCGCATATCTCCGCAACGTAGGTGCCGATATAATAGCCTTGTTCCGCAAATAGTTCAATAATATCCAACGGACAAAACCCTTCTTTTTTAGTCGACTTTACTTTCCAGACGGCCCATCTTGTGTTAACAAACAGATGGCTTTCCAGGAATCTTATTTGCCGTAAGTAATTGTCAGGAATTCCTTTAGCTCCATTAGTTTTCTTCCCAACAATTTTGAAAGATCGCTTCGACGCGTATCGAATTCACCATTGGCAATAGCGGTTCCGAACCCTCCTAAAAATGATGCGATTTCTTTAGGAACCCCAGCCTTTACAAGACCGTCGATATAAGTATTGAGATCAGGATTAAGATATTTAACCTCATAACCGGTAATAGCTGAGACCATGCCAGCTATTTCGCCTAATGAATAAGCGGTATCTGCGGTGATGGCATAATTCTATCCTCATGTCCTGGAGTAGTTAATACAACTGCAGCTGCTTCTCCCATTTCAGCTCTTGGCGCCCAGGGCAATTTTCCATTGCCAGCAGGAAAGAAAATACCGGTTTCCAAAAACGTCTCTCCGGAAAAAAATCCTATTGAATCAGCGTAAAGGGTATTATCCAATACGGTATAAGGGATACCTACCTCCTGAAGATAATCAGTTGTATCCTTGTGGATCTGACTAACGTAGGGTATAGCCGTTGTCTCATAATTCTTAATATCTATACCGGTATAAACGATGTGTTTGACACCATTTTCCTTAGCGGCATTAATAACGTTTTTGTGCTGAACAAGCCTGTCAACCATTTCGCTTGAAGAAATTAATAAAAGCTTGTCGACACTCTGAAGCCCCTCTTTAAGAGAATTATAATTATTATAATGCCCCATTTTTATCTGAACACCTTTATCTTTTAAATCGGCTGCTTTGTTTTCATCTCTTACCAAAGCAGTAATCTCATCGGCTGGAACACCTTTTTTTTGTAGCGATTCGATAGTCGCTTTTCCCAAATGTCCTTTAGCACCTGTAACTAAAATCATAATTTGTATTTTAAAAATACTAAAATTTACTTTTGTTACGTAAAGATATTAATGAGGATTTCAAAAAGTAACTGTTACCTTTTAGTAATAATGGAAATAGTGGTAACCTAAATGTGACTAATGGAAAATAAAGTAGAAAATAATTCTTGTCCTTTTACAACAACGATAGCTTTAATAGGCGGAAGATGGAAATCAATAATTCTATTTCTGCTGTCGGATCATACCAGGTGCTTTGGCGAGATAGCCGCCCGGATGCCCTCTATATCGAGGAAAGTATTAAGCGAACAACTGAAGGAACTGGAAGCTGACGGTTTAATTCACCGGGAAAAGTTCAAAGAAATTCCGCCACGGGTAGAGTATTCGTTAACTGACCTTGGGCAAAGTCTTAGGCCAATATTAAAGGATTTGGCAATCTGGGGCCAAAAAATGGTTTTGGATACAGTAAAATAATTATCTGTCAGCTATAAACTAAAGAGACCGTATCATGGATCATGATACGGTCTCTTTAGTTTTTAATTTCATGTAATAATTGAACCTGGTTTCATAATTAAATGAAACAACTTTTCCCGGAACTCATTTATAAGGTGGTGTTTTAAAATTAACTGTAGGCATAATCGGACAAAAGACTTTATTCCTTTAAATATGACACAAGGTGTTCTTTAACATATCCCAAAATGTCTTATTTGGTTACTTTATACTTTTTATCCCATTCTACTAATAGCTGCATCACATCGTTGAGCGACATCCCTTTTTCAGTGAGTGTATACTCCACCCTTGGCGGGACTTCAGCATATACCTTCCGATTGATGATACCGTCAGCTTCCAGTTCTTTTAAATGCCTGGATAATACCTTTAGTGCTATACCTTGAATTCCTTTATGAAGCTCACCAAATCGCCTGGGGCCTGACAATAACATCCAGATAATAACAGGCTTCCACTTGCCGCTTATGATATTGATTGATCCTATTATTGAGCAATCACAATCCATCTCCACTTTTTTTTCAATTATTTTTCCTTTTAACATGTTGATGATGAGTATTACTGTCTTAAATGTCAATACTTGACAAATGTGCTATTACTTGACAAAGGTGAAGTTATGGAATAATTTTGTTGAAATAAGTGAATATGAAGATATTAATTATAGGTGCCACAGGTACCATCGGGAAACACATAACTGCCGCCGTACAAAAAGATCACGATGTAATTAAGGTAGGTTCAAAAACTGCTGATATACACGTAGATATCTCCTCACCCGAGTCAATAGAAAACTTTTACAAACGGGTCGGAAAATTCGACGCCTAATTTGCGCTGCCGGGGACGCGCAGTTCGGGCCTTGGGTATTTATGAGCGATGCTGATTCAGGATTGGCGTTAATAGTAAATTGATGGGTCAGGTTAACCTCGTATTGATCGGCCTGCATTACATTAATCCGAAAGGGTCGCGTTCCGGTTACCATGAGCCGGGTAACGCACGCTTATATCAAAAGCGTTTTGGGCGGACAAACCGGTTAGATCTATAAAGTGTTGTAACAAGCACTCAAAAATTATAAAATAAAAAGACAAAATGGCTTTTGTCCAATAGAAAATTACCAAACAAGTAAAATAAAGTTATGAAAATACTCATTTTAGGAGCCACTGGTAGAACCGGTCGTCTAATTGTTGAAGAGGCATTAAAACAAGGCTATGATTTAAATATTTTAGTGCGAGATAAAAACAAAATAGCCTTTAGCTCAAAATCAATTAAAGTATATCAAGGAACACCTACCCGAAGAGCAGATTTAGCAGCTGCAATGCAGGGGTGTGATCTGATCATAAGTGCTTTGGGTATCGTAAGAGCCTCAGATGCTCCCTGGTCTAAATTAATAACCGCCAAAAATTTCATATCTGAAAGCATAAAAAATGCGATAGCTGAAGCGGATCAACAAAATCTAAAACGCTTAATTACAGTCTCTGCGTGGGGTGTTGGGGAAACCAAAAAGGAAATTCCTTTTTGGCTCAGATGGTTAATTAACTATACCAACCTCGGCCCCGTCTACGCGGAACACGAAGCAGAGGAAAAATTATTAGCAAATTCAAACTTAATTTGGACGGCTGTACGGCCTGTTGCCTTAAATGATTCCAAAAAGATAAAAACCTTAAAGGTGAGTTTTAATAACTTCCCTAAACCAAGTTTACAAATCAGCAGGCAAAGCGTGGCTAAATTCATCGTTGATATAGTAAAATCAGATAAGTACGATATGAAAAGCCCAACTATTTCTGAAAACTAATAAGGCTGGGAGGTGTAAAACCCGTATGGTCTCAGTAGAGGAGCCCTTGGTCGGTATTATAACCATAGTCGTTAACATAGATGAATGAACTTGAGCGAAAATAGTTATCCCATTACGGGATAACTATCAAAGCTTTCTAGAGCAAAAAAATTAGCATAATATGAATGCAGTAAAGGTAATTGGATTTATTCTACTCGGATTGTTGATACTGGTTGCTGCCACCGGCACTTATGTAACGGTGGCATTACCAGACACAGGCGCAGCGCCTCAACTTAAAATAGAACGCACAGCAGAACGGATAAAACGCGGCAACTATTTAGCCAACCATGTTGCTGTTTGTATGGACTGCCACAGCACTAAGGACGAGAGTTTGTACGCAGGCCCGGTGGTGGGCGGCTTTGCAGCTGGAGGTGAAAAGTTTGATCAACAGATGGGCTTGCCCGGTAAGTTTTACGCATCTAATATAACCCCTTATAAATTATCCAATTGGACAGATGGCGAAATATTCAGGGCGCTGACTACCGGAGAGAACAAATTTGGCAAAGCCATCTTTCCACTAATGCCCTGGGATCATATAGGGCAAATGGATAAAGAGGACGTATATAGCATTATTGCTTATTTGCGTTCAATTCCTGCAATTAAAAAAGACATACCGCCGTCAGAAATTGACTTCCCGGTCAATTTTATCATTAATACCATGCCGCATAAGGCACATTTGGGTAAGCTACCCTCGGAAAATGATACCATCAAGTATGGCGCTTACCTTGTTAACGCAGCGGCTTGTGTAGATTGTCATAGTAAAAGATATCATGGGGATATTATCCCTGGGACAGAGTTTGGCGGTGGAATGGAATTTAATCAGCAGGGAGGCGTTGTACACTCTGCAAATATTACACCTGATAAATTAACCGGCATTGGATCATGGAGTAAAGAGATATTCATCCAACGATTTAAAAGCTTTGAAGGTAAAGAAAAGCAAGCTGCTAAACTTAACCCCGGCGATCTACAAACACCAATGCCGTGGTATTTGTATGCAGGAATGAAGGCCAACGATTTGGCGGCAATCTATGCTTATTTAAGAACTGTTAAACCGGTCAACAATCGGGTTATTGTGTTTCACAAATTGTAATTTATTAAGTATGTAGCAGGTATATCTCCCAAAGTATTATCCGGTGAACTAAGACACCTTGAAATGAACGGTCTGATCGAAAGGACCGTTTATACCGGAAGACCAGTTGTTGTCGAATACTCTATAACGAAATATGGACGTAGCCTTGATCGTCTGATAAACGCTTTTGTATCCATCACCCCTCAATCTTAGTTGTCAGTGACATCTCAACAAAGAAGTATTAAAGCCAGACAAACATGGATCAAGTGTTATGAGCAATTGGCTTCTGTAAGCAAAGCAGTAAAGGGCCCGGGGAATAACAGGTCTAAAATTCATCTCCAAATCGCATGAGGGAAGGGATATTCCATTTTTGCTGATTATGGCTCTATAACACAACCCTTCCAGTTTTGAGGTAGCAGCTCTTTGTTTTTGACGATTTAACAAACACAGTATTTGATAGCAACGGGCTTTAAATTTATATACAATATTTACGTGAAATTAAAAATGTTTTTCCCATAATCTCGGAAAAGGATACTTCACATTAGCATACTCACTGTGAGAGAATTGTCTGAAAAAACTTACCAAATGTAATTGAATACCTTGAGAAAACTGGGCTATAAATACTACCAATAATGCCAGAAAGTAACACAATAGTGAACATCCAACAAAAAAATAAAACGCAGGAAAATTAAAGGAATCTGTTAAAATACAGTCCTGATAAGCATTACGTTAGGAAAGCTGATGAAAACAAGGAAAAGTAAAAGAAAGCCCCCTACTTCCCAATACAAAACTTACTGAATATAAAATCCAGCTGATCCTCATTGGTAATCTCTCCAGTGATCTCTCCCAGGTAATGTAAACACCTCCGTATATCTAACGATAACAAATCCCCCGGCAGCCCGGTATCCATCCCCTGCTTTACATCCATTAAGGACTGCAATACTGACTGCAGCGCAGCATAATGCCGGGCGTTGGTAACAATAGTAGCCTCTGTATTAATATCGCCGCTCATTACTTTTTGTACAAGCTGGTTCTTTAAGTCGTCGATATGGTTGTGATTGCGGGCGGAGATGAAGAGTATACCAGGTATATCGCGGAATTTTTCCTGTATGGCAGATTCGCCAAGGAGATCCGTTTTGTTGCCGACGAGCAGGTGGTTGATACCATCCTGTTCAAACGCAACTATTTGCTGACGGATGTCTTCCACAGAAAGCTCATTTACATCAAAGAGATAAATAACTACACCTGCCTCTTTGATCTTTTCCAGGGTCTTCTGTACGCCTATGCTTTCGATGGTATCTACGCTATCGCGGATGCCAGCGGTGTCTATGAGGCGGAAGAGGATGCCCTGAATATTCAGCACCTCTTCAATCGTATCCCGGGTAGTGCCGGCGATATCGCTAACAATAGCCCGGTTCTCATTGAGCAGGGTATTGAGCAAAGTAGATTTCCCGGCGTTGGGTTTGCCTACAATGGCGGTGTTAACGCCGTTCTTAATAACGTTGCCCATCTTAAAGGAATCCGCCAGGTGTTTTACTACCTCCATGGCCGTTTTGATGAGGGCATAGAGCTGCGTACGGTCCGCAAACTCAACATCTTCCTGGCTAAAATCCAGCTCCAGCTCTATAAGCGCGGAGAAGCGGATCAGCTGCTCGCGCAGGTCCTGCAGCTCACGGGAAAACCCGCCGCGCATTTGCTGCATAGCCGTTTGGTGGCTGGCGGCGGAATGGCTGGCAATAAGGTCTGCCACGGACTCTGCCTGGGCCAGGTCCAGCTTGCCGTTGAGGAAGGCGCGGAGGGTGAATTCGCCTGGTTTGGCCATACGGGCGCCGGCATGGATACAGGCGTCTATGAGCTGCTGTTGTATGTAGGGGGATCCGTGGCAGGAGAGCTCCACGACGTTCTCGCCGGTATAGGAACGGGGGCCTTTAAAAAGGCTGACTACCACCTCGTCTATGACCTTCCCATCCGCCACTATGCTGCCTACATGGAGGGTGTGGCTGGCCTGCTGCTCCAGGTCTCTGGAGGGAAAGAGGCGGTTACTGATCGTAATGGCCTCCGGGCCGCTTAGGCGTATCACTGCAATGGCGCCTACCCCTGGAGCGGTAGCCAGCGCCACAATCGTTTCATCGTATCCTGATAGTTTACCTGACATAACAAGGCGGCAATATAGCACAAATAAAAAATTCCTCACCGGGTTGGCCCGGTGAGGAATGTAAGAATATCATCTGAACAGTACTACTCTTGTAAAGTAAAGCGGATGGGGAGGTTAAACTGTACGGATACCTGACGGCCGTTCTGCTTACCAGGTTTCCATTTGGGCATGGTTTTCACCACGCGCACAGCTTCTTCTTCCAGGCCGCCACCTTTAGCAGCGCCTACTGTTTTAACATCTTTGATGGTACCTTCTGAGTCTACCACGAATTGCACAAACACAGTACCGGAAATACCGTTTTCCTGCGCTACACGCGGGTAACGGATGTTCTTGCTCAGGTATTTGGCCAGGGCTTCCTCACCACCGGGGAAGGTGGGCGGTTGTTCCACGAAAGTGAAGATCTCTTCTTTAGGAGGCGGCGGGGGGGCTTCTACCACACCTGTACCTTTGCTATCTTCCAGCAATCCCGGGTCGATACCGTTGGGATCACCTTCCATAGTTTTAGTACTAACCGCTTTATCCTTGATCTCTTCTACTTTTGGTGGTTCTTCTTCCGGTGGCACCTCGTTATCCTTTTTAATAACGGGCGGCGTAAACTGTACGGACGGTTTCACCGGCGGGGGGGGCGCAGGAGGCGGAGGGGGCGGCGGCGGAGTCTTGGGATCGTCCGGCAGCTTGATATCCTCCATCTTTATCTGCTCAATCACGGGTTTTTTAGGGTTTCTAGCCTCTATACCGCGTATGATATTGCTAACAGCGTAACCACCCACCCCTAAGAGACAAACGGCAGCAGTGCCGATGAGGGCATTGCGTACGCGTTTCTCGTACTTTCTTCTCAGTTCGTATGCCCCATATTCTTTATTCCTGCCTTCGAACAGGATGTCAAGAAAATCGGCATTTAGTATTTTAGCTGAATCCATTGTCTTTATTTTATAGATGGATGCAAAAAATTGAATTTTTCACAAATTACTGAGCTCCACCAACGTTAGCCGTTTCGGTTTGCTTGATCCATGTTTTATCCTGGTCGCTGATATCAACGGCTGCATAACGCTGGATGCGGTTAATGGCCATTTCGTCCAGGATATCCACGAAGTTCTTGTAGGTGGACTGGTCATCGGCTTTGATGATCACCACTACATCTTCAGGCTCGCCTTTTGCGTTTCTCAGTTGTGCTACTTCATCTCTTTTTTTGGTAATCACATCCCGTATACCGTTCTTATTGGCAAAGGAAGTTGCCTTAAAGAATTCAGGGTTGGCGGAAGCGTTAGGGTCCTGCGCCAGACCTGCGTAGTAATATACACGGTTATTTTTTCCAAGCAGTATAGTCAGGGCAGTGCTCTCTTTCACCTTATTCTGCTCCTTCTCATCTTTTGTATCCTTTGGCATGATCAAGTCCATTGTTTTGGGCTTGGACATGGTAGTGGTGAGCATGAAGAAGGTGATCAGGAGAAAGCCTAAGTCCACCATGGGTGTCATATCCACGCGGGTAGAAAGCTTTTTGGATTTCGTACCCCCATGTTTTTTGCCAGCTCCACCCTTACTACTGGTATCCATTTCTGCCATAGTAGTAGCTTTTTTGGTTTAGAATTGGCAGCGTAGCTTCCGCGGAAATCACCTGCCGTTTACTAAATAAATTGATTAATCTTTCTTTCCGCCGGTTTGCTGAGCCAGAGCGGCAGCTGTACCCGGGGGTATAGCTTCCAGGTTGGTTACCAGGTTCAGTTTCTGTATTTTAAGATCTTTGAAGGTCTGCATGATCTCTTTGATCTTAGGATAAGGCGTTTCGTTATCCGCCTTGATACAGTACTGCAGTCTGGGATTGCCACCCTGTGCGGTTCTGGCGTAGTTGATCCAGGTAGACAGCTCATTGTTGGCTGAGTCAGCAGGAATGCCTGATTCCAGACCTGAGGTTTTGCGGGCTTCCGCCTTCATTCCCAGGTAGCTATTCAGGTTCTTCAGTTCAGCACCTACTACGGCGCCTACGATGAAGTTGTTCATTGCCTTCTGATCCAAATTCAGTTTGAACTGTGAATTCAGGTCCTCGATCAGTTTCTTACGCTTCGGTTGTCCGTCCATGCTAAAGAAAATCCTACCGGTTTTGTCCACAGTGAATAAAATCACGTCAGAATCAGGCAGGAGTTTCGTATTAATGGAGGACGGAGTAACCACCGTTACAGGCTCTTCCGGTTTGAATTTAGTGGCCAGCATGAAGAACGTGAGCAACAGGAACGCAACGTCACACATTGCGGTCATGTCAATCATCGTACTTTTCCGGGCCATTTTAATTTTAGGCATCTTTACTCCTTTTTAGTTTCAACTTTAATTAAGATTCAAAACCGCTGAAATTCCATACAAATAATTAAAAATTATTTGTGGTTAGCAGCAAAGCTCTGAGTTAAAGTAAAGCCAGACTCGTCAATAGCGTAAGTGATGCTATCGATATTGGTAGTAAAGTAGTTGTACATGATGATAGCTACGGCAGAAGTACCGATACCCAGAGCAGTATTGATCAGGGCCTCAGAGATACCACCAGCCAGCTGAGCGGAGTCAGGAGCACCACCGGTTGCCATTGCGGAGAACGCGCGGATCATACCTAATACTGTACCGAACAGGCCGATCAGGGTAGCGATAGAAGCGATAGTGGACAGGAACACCAGGTTCTTTTCCATCATAGGCAGTTCCAGCGCAGTAGTTTCTTCGATCTCTTGTTTGATAGTCAGGATCTTCTGTTCGGTATCCAGTTCAGTGTTACCGATCATTTCTTTATATTTTTTCAGACCTGCTTTCAGTACGTTACCTACAGAACCTTTCTGCTTGTCGCATTCAGCCAGTGCTGCATCTACGTTTTTGTTAGCCAGGTGATATTGTACTTTGCGTACCAGCTCGCTGCCGCTAAATTTACCTTTAGCTTTAGTCAGATACAGGAAACGCTCAATTACGAAAGTTAAGCAAACCAGCAGTACAGTGATAAGAACGGGTACTACGGGTCCACCCATGTAAACTGTTCCAAACCATTTACCAATGCCTTCCTCAACTGGATGGCCGCCTACAACGCCTCCCTGAAAGTTAGACGGGCTACCCAATACAAAGATGTAAAAGAGTATGCCGATGGCCAAACAGATAGGAATGGCCAGTGCCGCAAACAGGTTGTTCGATTTTTTAGGTTGATTGGAAGTCGTTGTCGATTTGGCAGCAGCTGCAGTCACAGTTGTTTTAGTCTCAGCCATGTTGATTGAATTTTAGTGTTAAAAATTAAACTATGGTTTTTTAGTATTTCCGTTTGTTGTGAATAACTGTAACAATTACAATTACGCGAATCGCAAATATTAGACGGTTGCCTTAAAAAAACAAGTGCTGCTCAAAAAATCTCACAAAATTTAACCTGCACACAAAGTCCTTGCGAAAGGACTTTCAATTCCAGTTTTATTGAGCATACACTTTAAGCACTAACGAGTAGCAACAACATCTAATGGTTATTTAACCTTTATTGTTACTGTCCTTGAAAATCGAAATTTATTGATTTTTTTTCAAAGTTGGACGCACAATTTAAGGAAATTTTTAAATGTTCCAACAAATTTTACCCCTTTATTCACTTTAAACGCCTTCCGCTACAGTAGCAGCTTTTGACTTATTAGTCCGGCAGAACGTGCTATCCTGCTGCCCTTTGGTCCCATAACTCATTATAACTAAGGAAAAAGCGTGCGTTATATATCAACAACTATATCAATATAAACAACGCCCTACCCCTATTCCCGAACATCCCCCTGGTTATAAACCGCCGTTAATATACTGCTATTCTTTCCATTCTTAAGAGAAATAAAGCGCTTATGGAATTTCCTGATAAGTTACTGCTTTATATATTTATTTGCAAACAGCAGTTAAAACAAAACTGCGGCAGATCAAGGATCAACCATCCAATAAAACTATGACCATGTATGTAAAAAGCAGGACTGTTGCGGTTGCAGCAGCAATACTCTGTCTAATCGTAGCACTCAGTACACCCTCAACAGCCCAAAGGAAAAAGAAAAAACACAGCACAACAGCCAGCCTTCAGGCCAAAGATAGTACCGGCAAACAGCCCATGATCCCCCCGCCGGGCACTCCCAAAGCCAATCCAAAACAGTTTAGCGAGGTGATAACTGCCAGGGCCAAAGCGGATTCCGGCCTGTTCAACATCTATAAACTGGATGATAAGGTATATTTTGAGATCGCGGACTCCCTGCTGGGCAGGGATATACTGGTGGTGAACCGGATCTCCAAATCGGCCGCCGGCCTGCGGGCCATGTTCTTTGGCTACAGCGGCGACCAGATAGGCGAGAATGTGATCCGTTTTGAAAAGGGGCCCAATAACCGCATCTTCCTGAAGAACATTTCCTACAGCGAGATCTCCAAAGACAGTACCCAGCCTATGTTCAACGCGGTGATGAACTCTAATATCCAGCCTATTGCAGCGGCTTTTGATATCAAGGCGTTTTCCAAAGACAGCAGCGGCTGCGTGGTGGATATGACAGACTATATTAATGGTGATAACGATATCCTGTTCTTTGACCAGCGCATGAAAACAGGATTGCGGCTGGGCGGCGTACAGCCGGATAAGTCCTATGTGGTGGATGTGCGCTCCTATCCTATTAATACTGAGATCAAAACGGTAAAAACCTATTCAAAAAGCGGCGGCGGTTTGCCTATACCCGGTATGCCCGGCGGCGCGGCCGGGGGCAATGCCACCCTGGAGCTGAACAGCTCCCTGGTACTGTTGCCTAAGGTGCCCATGCAATCCCGTTATTTTGATCCCCGTATCGGTTATTTTACCACCAGCGTTACGGATTTTGATGCTGACCCACAAGGGGTAAAACGGCTGCAGATGATCACCCGCTGGCGCCTGGAGCCTAAGGATGAGGACCTGGAGAAATACAAACGCGGCGAACTGGTAGAACCTAAGAAACCTATCATATTCTATATAGATCCTGCTACCCCTGCTAAATGGCGTAAGTACCTGATACAGGGCGTAAATGACTGGCAGGTGGCCTTTGAACAGGCCGGCTTTAAAAATGCCATTGTGGCCAAGATGGCGCCTACCCTGCAGGAAGACTCTACCTGGAGCCTGGAAGACGCCCGTTTCTCTGCTATCGTATACAAACCTTCCGATATTGCCAACGCCAGCGGCCCGCATGTGCATGATCCCCGCTCCGGCGAGATCCTGGAGAGCCATATCAACTGGTACCATAATGTAATGCGCCTGCTGCGCAACTGGTACTTTATCCAATGTTCGCCCAATGATCCCCGGGCCAGGACCATGGAGTTTGATGATGAGCTGATGGGAGAGCTGATCCGTTTTGTATCCTCTCACGAGGTGGGGCATACCCTGGGTCTGCGGCATAATTTTGGTTCCAGCTCCGCTTACCCGGTGGATAAGCTGCGTGATAAAGCCTGGGTGGAGAAAAACGGCTTTGCCCCTTCTATTATGGACTATGCCCGTTTTAACTATGTGGCGCAACCGGAGGATGGTATTACCGGCGCGGACCTGTATCCCCGCATCAACTACTATGATAAATGGGCTATTGAATGGGGTTACCACCTGATACCGGATGCCGCTACCGCAGAAGCGGAAAAGGCCACCCTGAACAAATGGGCCATTAACCGCCTGAAAGACAAACGTTACTGGTTTGGTACAGAAAGCAACCCGGACGATCCCCGTTCCCAGAACGAGGACCTGGGCGATGATGCCATGAAAGCCAGCCTTTACGGCATCAAGAACCTGCAGCGTATTATGCCTAACCTGATGGCATGGACCCGCGAGGCCAATGAGGGTTATAGCAACCTGAGCGAGTTATACCGGGAAGTAGCCGGGCAATACGGCCGCTACATGGGCCATGTGGCCAAGAACGTAGGCGGGATCTATGAAACGCCTAAAACGGTAGAACAGGACGGGGCGGTATATGAGGCCGTATCCAAAGCCACCCAGCGCGATGCGGTAAAGTTCCTGAACGAGCAACTATTCACCACGCCTAAGTGGCTGCTGGACAAAGACATCCTGAGCCGTACGGGCAATGATGCCACCAGTGTGGTAATGGCACGTCAGGACCCGGTACTGGACCGCCTGTTAAGCGCCAATACCCTGAATAAACTGCTGAACGCATCTGCCATGGAAAGCAGCGAGGCCTACCAGGCTACCGATATGCTGAATGACCTGAAGAAAGGCATCTTTAGCGAGGTGTATACCCATAAATCCATCGATATCTTCCGCAGGAACCTGCAGAAGGCATATGTAAAACAGCTGACGGAGCTCTTATCTCCCAACTCCCCTACCCCCAGCGGCGGGATCTCTATTTTCTTTGGCAGCCCGGCTGCTGATCCCACCCGTACGGATGTGAGCAGTATTGCCCGCGCCCAGCTGACAGCGCTGCGGAATGAGATCCGTACAGCTGCTGCCGGCATGCCGGATAATATGAGCCGCTATCATTTGACGGACCTGGTACAGCGGATCAATACGGCACTGGAACCGAAGTAAAGCTGTTAGCTTTTAGCGATATAAGCGGCCGGCTCATCTCTTTGAGCCGGCCGCTTTATTTAGTGAGGTTTTACGGCGTTTGGAACCTGATCTGCGATAGGTTCCTCTGCCGGCCGCCCTTTCCACCAGTTTGCCAAAGCAGAGCCGGTAATATTCATTAACGGGCCAAATACGGCGGGCGCCAGTCCCACGGTAGCCAGCTTGCCCATTTTTAAGGCCAGACCGGATGCCAGGCCGCCATTCTGCATGCCCACTTCCAGGGCTACGGTGCGGCAGTCCTTTTCCGGCATACGGAACAGGCGGGCGCCCCAATATCCTAAAATATAGCCACTGATATTATGCAGCAAGGTAGCCACTACCAGCAGGGGGCCTACGGTTAACAGGCTATCCCGTCCGCTGGCAGTAATGACCACGATGATAAGGCCGATACTTACCATTGATACCACGGGCATGGCAGCATCCAGCCATTTAAAACGGCCGTGCAGGAAATGATTAAAGACCAGCCCCAGCACAATGGGCAGGATCACGATCTGGATGATATGCCACATCATTTCCCAGAACACGATCTCTACAAACTGGCCGGCCAACAGTTTCATCCACAAAGGGGTGATCACCGGCGCCAGCAGCGTTACAGTAGCGGTAATGGATACGGATAAGGCCAGGTTAGCGCCGGCCAGGTAAGACATCACATTAGACGCAAGGCCACTTGGGCAGGCGCCTATCAGTATGATCCCGGCGGCTATCTCCGGTGGAAAGTGAAAGATACGGGTGATGGTATACCCTACCAGGGGCATGATGGTGTAATGCCCGATAATGCCTACGCCAATACCCATCGGCATTTTGGCTACCTGTCCAAAATCTGCCCAACTGAGGCTGGTGCCCATACCAAACATGATGATCTGCAACAGCGGCACTATCAACGCGGACAGTTTAAACTCCCCTACTTTGATAAAATGCTGCGGGTAGTACATGGCCAGGCTTACAGCGGCAAAGATCATCACCGTATAAGAAAAGCCCTTTAATACAGGATTGCCACGGAAGGCAAAAGCAAGGGCAGCGAAGCATAACATCAATAACCAGCCGGCAGCGGAATGGATGCCCAAAATGGAAACAACAATGTAGGCGATAAGGGCCAGCAACGACAGGTACCCTGATAGTTTATAGCGGTTCATACGGACGGTTTATGTGGCGGGCAGTCCGGGACTGCCCTTAAATTTAACTCCATAAGCGATCCCAGGAGCGGTTCTCATTCCATTCCGGGGTGGGCGCAAAATAGGTTTTGTCTTCCGGCGCCAGGTGCTGTTTGATCTCATCGTCATTGAGCTCAATGCCTAAACCGGGTTTGTCCGGCACAATGGCAAAACCTTTTTCGATGAGTGGCTTATCAGATTTTACCAGGTTATTCCAGTAAGGCACATCCAGCGAGTGATGTTCCAGCGCTACAAAATTCTGGGTAGCGGCGGCGCAGTGCACGTTGGCCATAAATGAAATGGGATAACCTGCAAAATGCATCGCCATGGCTACGCCCCTTTCCTCTGCATAATCGCCTATCCGTTTGGTTTCCAGGATGCCACCGGCTGTTGCCAGGTCTGGATGGATAAGATCTACCGCATGGGCATCTATCAATTTAATAAATTCTTCTTTAAGGTAGATATCTTCTCCGGTGAGGGTAGGCGTTTCTATGGCATTGGTGATCTGTTTCCATTGCTCTGTGAACTTCCAGGGGATAAGATCTTCCAGCCAGGCCAGCCGATAGGGCTCTACCGCCTTACCCAGGCGGATGGCGTTATTTTGATCAAAATGCCCATAGTGGTCAGAAGCCAGGGGGATGTTATAACCTACCGCTTCCCGTACCCTGGAGATACGTTCTGCCAGTATATCCAATCCTTTTGGAGTGATCTGTACCTGGGTAAAAGGATGTTCTGTAGCGCCATAGGTCATAGGCTCGTTGGACCATTGGCGGCCTACGTCCCAGAAATTATTATTCACCAAAGCGCCGGGCGTATTACGCAGCAGCTCAATACCGAAGTCCATTTTGAGGAAGGTATATCCTTTGCCTTCCAGGCGGTCTTTTAGCTTGGCGGCGAATTCTGTTGGGTCTTCCACCTCCGGGGTATCTGCGTAGAGGCGTACCCGGTCCCGGTATTTGCCGCCTAACAGCTGATACACCGGCACACCGTAGGCTTTACCAGCCAGGTCCCAGAGGGCCATTTCCACACCGGATACACCGCCACCCTGGCGGCCGTGGAAGCCAAACTGTTTAATACGTTTAAAGACCATTTCCACGCTGCAGGGGTTCATACCCATGATACGGCTTTTAAGGAAAAGGGCATAACGCCAGCTGGCGCCGTCCCTTACTTCGCCCAGGCCATAGATACCCTGGTTGGTATCGATACGGATGATAGGACAACGGCCGGTAGAGTTCATACCGATCGCATAACGCATATCTGTGATCTTAAGGTCTGAGGGGGCGGAGTAACGGTTTACTTTTGACGTGGAATGCGCCAGCGTATCATGGATATTGGAGAACATAAAGCCGCCCAGGGCCAGGCCGCCAATGGCTGTTTTCTTCAGGAAGGAACGGCGGTCGTTCTCATTTTCATTGGAAGCTGCTTGCTGGCTTACGGGCTCTGTTACGCCTAATTTTGAGAGGAATTGCTGAGATGGTGTCTGCATAGTTTAATGATTTGAAGATTACCATGTTCTGTTTTTCATGAATTTATCCAGGTCCTGGCGGCTCATGGGCAGTTTATCGCCTTGGGCATCCAGCCATTGCAGGAAGTCTTTTTTGATGGCGTCCGTCCATTGGCTGTCTATTTCGCCGGGCGTGTATTTGCCCTCTTTGAGGCGCTGATGGCCAAACTGATCGCGCAGGGCAATGAACTCTGCGTTCAGCACTACCTCTTCCAGGAGATGGGCGGGGATGAAAATGACGCCGCCTTTTTTTGCCAGCACCACATCACCCGGTAATACGGTAGCCCTGCCAATGCGGATGGGCACATTGATACCGGCCAGCATCATCTGCTGTATGTAAGACGGATCGTAGCCTTTTACCCAGGCGGTAAACCCTGCTATCTCTTCCAGGCCTTCCATATCGCGTACGGAGCCGTAGAAGATGACGCCGTTCTTTGATTTGGCGTAAATGGAGTTACCCAGGTTATCGCCAATAAGGGTACCATCCACCACTTTGCCATAACTATCCGCCACATACACATCCCCGTTGGACAGTACATCTATGGGCCAGGAATTGGTACCGCCAATACGGCCTTCTGCCTTGCCTTTGTCCTTTACAAGCTGGTCCCAGTCCGGGCGTAAGGGCATGTATTGGGCAGTGACCACGCGGCCGGTCATTACCTGGTCCGGGCGCAGCAGCATCCAATCGCCCTCGAACTGGTTCTGGTAGCCTTTGTTGCGGAGGATGCCCCAGGCTTCTTCAATGGAGATGTTTTTGAGGCGTTGCAGCAGGGCGTCCGGTACTTTGGGCCTGCCATCCGGGGTGCGGTCCCCTTTCCACGCGGGCGTAAGGGCTTTTATCTGATCCGCCGTGGGCGTGACCTGTTGCGCCTGCACAGCGCCTGCATACAGGCAAACTGCCAACAACCAATAAGTGAAACGTAGCTTCATATATACTTGCTTTTAAATTGCTTTATTGCACATCCCACCACATGCGGATATTCAGCTCATCAGCGCCCTGGCGCGACAAAGCGTCGTTATAGTGCTGTGTGTTCAGGGATATTTCCGTATCCGGGTAGCGGAGCCGGCGTATGCTGGCGCCGCGCGGGATATCCTGCGTGGCATATGTATTGGCCGGGATAACGGGGTAGCCCGTACGCCGCCAGTTGGCATAGGCTTCTATACCGTTCATGAGCGAGGCGATCCAATACTGGGTATTGATCTGCTCCACCGCAGCCGCCGGGTTATAGGCATGGGTAGCCCAATAAGCGGTGATGGTATTATCCGGGATCACGGCGGTACCGCCATAGATGGCCAACTGCTGCATGTGGGCTGTTACCCCCTGCTGGTATAACATCGCCGCATCGGCGGTTATCCATCCCTTTTGCGCGGCCTCTGCCAGCAGCAGGGAGGTTTGCGCATAGGTGATATGGAAACAAGGCGCGGTGATGTTGCCTAAGGTTAGCCTGTCGATCTGGGAATATTTATACAATGAGCCGGGGTAACCGGGGGCGGTAGGAATGGTAGTGTTATCGTAGCCCGTGGGCATGCCTATCTGATGCGCCGGGTCTTTATCCTGCGTGGTTTGCGCGGGGTCTTTGGTAGCATCTCCATAGATAACGGCAATTACCTGCAGGCGGGGATCGTTGCCGCTTTTCAGGTTGTTTACCAGCATGTCATTCAGGTAGTAGTTGGCTTTTTCTGAGCCATTGAGCTGGTTGCCAAAAGCATTGGTGTAAGTAGCAGAGTGCTGCATCAAACAGTTATCCGCGTTGGATGTCATAACGCCGCCCTGGAATGCTTTGGCCGCATAGGTGCGGGCTTTGGCAGCATCTACCCGGGAGAGGCGCATGGCGATGCGTAAGAGTAAGGAATTGCCGAAACGTTTCCATTTACCGATATCGCCGTTGTAAAAGAGCTCATTCTTTTCTGTGGCCCTGGATGGATCGAGCGCGTTTACGGCTTCGTCCACTTCCCTGAGCAGATCGTTATAGATATCCTGCTGTTTATCGTATTCGGGGAAGTATTGCGATTCGAGGAAGGCGTTGCCTGCCTGTGCGTAAGGAATATCGCCGTAGGTATCTGTCAAGACCTGGAAAACATAGGCCTTCCAGATGCGGGCCATCTGGTACAGGTTAAACCGGGCGGTATCATCATGGGTCTTGTCAACGATATCTACCAGGTTGCGCACCAGGGGGTAATACTGGTCCCAGAGCATCCTTTCCACGGCGGGATTCTTCTGGTTTACATTACCGCCGGCCAGCACGCCCAGAAAGGGATGCATGGTATGCCGGACAATGGCGCTCTGGTAGGTAATGGTGCCGCTGTTCCAGGAAGCGTTGAGCTCCGCCTGGGCCAGCAGGTAGGCCGGATCCAGGGAGGAAGGCAGCACCGGGTTGGTGTTGATCTTTTCGAAGTTCTTATCACATCCTGCAGATAAACACAGGATGCCTATGATAACGATATATAGTTTCATACCCTTCAGAATTTAACGTGAACATTAATGCCCATGCTGCGGGTCATAGGTAATCCCCCGGACTCCAGCCCCTGCAGGTTATCGCTGGCAGCGGTGACCATTTCAGGATCTATATTGGGCGTATGTTTGCTTAGTACGGCTACGTTGTTGGCCACCAGGGAAACCGCCAGTCCCTTAAAGGGAGATCTGCTGCCCAATAGTTTGGCCAGATCGTAACCGATGGTGATCTGTCTTAGCTTTATGAAGCTGGCGTCGTATACAAACTCCTCTGCTATGTTATTGTTGCTCCTTACGGATTCGTAATAGGTTTGTACAGGTACGGGCACATTGTTGGGGATGTATTTACCGGGGGCATTGGGATCCTCCATCACGCCCTTGCCTACTACAAAACCCTGTTCCCGGCCTTCGAGCGTAGCCTTGTGCAGGCCATGCCGCCAGAGGTTGAAGTTCGTGTTGGAGATCAGCTTGTTGCCAAACTTACCATCCACCAATACAGATACCCTTACCCCTTTGATGGTGAAGGTGTTGATGACGCCGCCGGTCCAGGTGGGGATGGCGCTGCCAAAGGTCTTAACAGCATCCGCATTGGCGGGGCGGCCGTTCTTAAAGATGATCTGTCCGTCCGGGGCGCGGAGATAAGCGGTGCCCTGCAGGGAGGCCATGGGTTTGCCTACTTCGTGCGCCAGGCGGCCGGTATATTCGCCGGTGCCCACTATAATACTGGGCTGACCGGCAGCCAGCTCCAATACCTTACTGGTATTATGCGCGCCGTTTATATTCACTTCCCAGCGGAAGGCGCTTGTATTTACCGGTACGCCGGTGAGCAGCCATTCTATCCCCTGGTTGCGCAGGCGGCCCACGTTTACCAGCGTGGCTGCATAACCGGTAGCACCGGAGATCTGTACAGACAGTATCTCGTCGATCGTGTTTTTACGGTACCAGGCTACGTCAAAACCAATGCGGTCATCGAATAAGCGGCCTTCCATACCTGTTTCAAACTCCTTCACCTTTAGCGGGCGCAGGTCAGGATTAGGGCTAAGGGTGCCGGAGATGCCGCCCAGGGCTAATCCGAGATGCGGATTGGGATTCAGTACGTAATAAAGATTATTCTGGTAAGGGTCTGTATCGCCACCCACCTGGGCATAGGCTATACGGAACTTGCCAAAATTGAACCAGGATGGGAGTTTAAAAGCATCTGTAAATACAAAGCTGGTGCTGATGGAAGGATACAGATAGTTATTGGAATTTGGATTGAGCGTAGAGAACCAATCATTACGGGCCGTGAGGTTCAGGAAGAGGTAATTTTTCCAGGACAGCTCAGCAGCGCCGTAAAGGGAGTTGACGCGTTTTTCGCTGTACAGATACTGCGGATCTTTGATCTGTCCGTTCTGTACGGTATATAGATCACGGATGAAAAAATTATTGACCACTACATTGTTGTTCTCATTGATCTGCACCATTTGGTTACCGCCCAATGTGAGGTCTATATCTATATTGCCAAACTTGCGGTTAGCCCCAATGAGGAAGTCGTAGTTACGCTCCCTGAACTTTACCACCTCCTGGTAATATTGCCCGTTAAAACCGGTGGTCACCGGACCTAAGAAGCGGGTACCTGTGGGCACATTATAATCCTGGGAGCGGGTAAAATAGTCTTGCCCTGCGCGGCCTTGTATATACAGCCAGGGCAGCAGATCGTAGCGTAGTGAGATGTTGCCCATTAAACGGTCCCGCACAATGTTCTCAAAGCGTTCGTAGGCGATCCAGTACGGGTTGGTACGGGGCGTAAAACGGGAGATGTTGCGCTCGTTCCCGTTCTCATCCCTGCGGTGCTCCTTCAGGTCTGTTAAGTCCATGGTGTTGGCCAGCGAGTATACTGTAGTATTAGCGTTGTATTGCTGTACAAATACATTGGGCGGGTTCTGGCTTTTTTCGTGAGAGTAGTTGGCGAATACATTCACCTGCAGCTTACTCGTAACGGCGTAATTAAGTCCCAGGTTAACGGCCTGGCGGCGATAGCCGGAATTGGGCATAATGGATTCGTTGTTCATATCTGACATAGACAGGTTAAAACTGCCTTTGTCGTTGCCCCCGGAGAAAGACACGGTATTGCTCCAGGTGTAGCCGGTACGATAGAATTTATTAATACGGTTTTTCACGGCGGAATAGGGTTTTACCTGTCCATCGAACTGGATGGTGGGTTTGCCGTCTATTTTTTCTCCAAAGCTCCAGGTACCGGTATTACCTGCGTCTGCAATGTTTTGCGGACGTAAGCCCTGTTCGCCCTGGCCATATTCATATTGGAAATCTGTTTGGTCAATGGCGCGGTCTACTACAAAATTGCTGTTCACCTCTACCCCTATGCCCTGGTTGCGTTTGCCGGAGCGGGTGGTGATGACGATAGCGCCGTCTTTTGCACGGAAGCCATATAAAGCCGCGGCGGTAGCGCCTTTGAGGATGTTGATAGATTCGATATCATCCGGGTTGATGCTGAGCAGACCATCGCCGCCATCTGTATAAGATTCTGCGCGGGAGGTATTGCCTTCTGCATCATTCTTGCGGGCGCCGTAACTGTTGTTGTTCATAGGCACCCCATTCAGTATAATAAGGGGTGAGTTATTGCCTTTAAAGGAAGAGGCGCCACGGATGCGGATCTTACTGGAACCGCCGGCGCCAGTGTTTACGGAGCTTACATTGAGCCCTGCTACTTTACCCTGAAGGCTGTTGCCGATGTTGGGCGTTCTGTTCACCGCTACATCTGCCCCTTTAACGGTGGTGGCAGCGTAACCCAGCTGACGGGCTTCTTTCTGGATACCCAGGGCGGTAACCACTACTTCGCCCAGTTTGGTGAGGTCTTCCTGCAGCTGTACATTGAGTGTGGCGCGGCCGTTTACGGCCAGCTCCTGCGAGATATAGCCCACAAAACTAAAGACCAGTGCGGCATTATCCGGTACATTGATGCGGTAATGGCCCGCGCCGTCTGAGACAGCACCGGTCTGCTGTCCTTTTACCACGATGCTTACACCTGGCAGGGGCGCGCCTTTCGCGTCCGTCACCGTACCTGTTACGGTGAGCGGTGGCGGGGTGGTTAACCTGGCAGGCAGGGAATTGTTGTGGGCAATAATGATGGTCTTGTCCACGATGTTATACCGCAGCTGCCGGCCTTTGAGGCAAAGGGCCAGTATCTCCGGTACGGTGGCCTTTTTTACATCCACGGAAACCAAGCTATCCCGGATGTCATCATCATTGTAGAGGAACTTGTAATCGCTGTTCTGCTGGATAATGTCAAACAGCTTATCCAGCCGTACCCCGTTGAGCTTAAGGGTCAGTTTCACTTCCTGTGAATAGCCGGTGGCATGTAGTTCCACGAGGCAAACCAACATTAAGAAACCAGTGATACGCATAGCCAACAGCATAACAGGGGGCCATAACTTTTTTTTCATACCTTAGTATGGTTATTGGTTAGACAATAGGCAAGCCTGTCCGCTTCCAATGGCGGCTTACCTTTATGTTTGCTGATCGAGGCCGGAAATGTTCGCGCATTGCCGGTCTTTTTTTTTAGCGGAACTGTAAGCGGGTATATGCAAAGTGATGGGACGTGGTTCCCATAACGCGGAATGAGCACATAGTCTCTACAGCTATTGTATTTAGATCTTCTTTACGGCAACGTTCTTTCCATCTATGCTGAATTGCACTTTCTGTGTAAGCGCCAGCATGTCCAATACTTTCTGAATAGATTCATATTTGCGGATGGTACCTGTAAAACGCAATTCAGTTAAGGCTGCACCGGAGAAGCTAACATCTATATCGTACCAGCGGCTTAGCTTGCGCATAATGCTGCCCAGCGGCTCGCTGCGGAATACAAAGCGGCCATTCTTCCAGGCCAGGGCCTCTTCCATATAAGCTTCCTGTACGATGATATGTTGCTGTTCCCAGACGCCCTCTTCTCCGGGATGTAACAGGACATTGTTAGTCCCTGCCGTGAGCCTTACGCCGCCCTCCACCAGGGTGGTACGGGTGTATACTTCGTCCGTATAGGCTTTTACATTGAATTTGGTGCCGGTAACGGTAACGGCTAGTTTGTCTGTATGAACGATAAACGGTTTGCTTTTGTCTTTTGCTATTTCAAAATAGGCTTCGCCGGTGAGGTATACGTTACGGGTATCACCGTTAAACCGGGTGGGGAAACGCAGCGAGGTGGAGGCATTGAGCCATACTACGGAACTATCCGGCAGCACTACCCGGTACTCGCCTCCGCGCGGGATCTGCAGGGTGTTGAATACCGGCGTTTCAGCGGCGGCGGTATTGTGATAAGAAAGCACGGCGGCATGGCTTTTTAGCTGGGTCCCGTCTTGTTCTGTCAAGTCCTGTTCATGATCCTCCTTTAGCTCTACAATGCTGCCATTGCCCAGGATAAGGCGGGCTTTAGCGGTACCGGGCATACCGGGGGCCGGTAGTACCCGCTGGTTGTTTGCCAAAGCGGGCGGTGTAGCCGGGCGGTTGAGGAAGAACAAGGTAGCGGCGCCCACCAGGACCAGGATAGCCGCAGCGGCGGCATAGCGGCGCAGGCCGATGCGTGGCCGGGTGGATGGCAGCTGTGTTTGCAGGCGTTGCCAGGCCGCTGCTGTAGTGGTAGCATCAGGCAGGGTATCCAGCTGCTTACGGATATAGGATTCATCGTTCAGCTGCTCCCACAGGCGGCGGTTGGCAGGCGATGCGGTGATCCATGCGTTTAATTGCGCTTTTTCCGGCTCCGTGAGCTGGCCGGTGTGGTGTTTGGTTACGAGGTCTGCTATTTCCAGGGGAAGGTGCATACGTTATTAAAACAACTGAGTATTAAAACCGGGTGAAAGGGTTGGGAAATTTTTTTTGGAGATGGGTCATTTCAGGAGAAATAAAAGGATACGGGAGAGTTTAAGCCAGCCTTTGAGCAGATATAAACCCCGGGCTTTCTGTGTTTTGATGGTATTAACGGATACCTGCAATAGGTTGGCGATCTCGTTATTACGGAGGCCCTGCAGATAACCTAACTCCATGACCTGTTTGCAGCCAGGCGGCAGTTTGGCGAGGGCTTGTTGTAATTGCCCCGATACTTCCGCGGCTATGAGGTGGTGCTCCGCATTGATCTCCTCCGCTTCGCTGGCATTTTCTGCGCCGGCATGTTCCCGTACGACACGCTGGTGCTTTAATATATTAAGAGCGGCGTTGCGGATGCTGGTGTATAAAAAGGATCTGACGGCTGCATAGGAACTGAACTGCTGCCGCTGGCGCCATAACTTCATGAAGGCTTCCTGCACGAGGTCTTCTGCTTCTATATCATTTTGAAGAATGCCACGGGCGAAATGGCATAAACGCGGATAGAGCTGCTCGAATAATTGGCGAAGGACAGCCTCTTCCCCCTTTTTGAGCCCATCGATCAGTACTGTTTCGTTCATACAGCAGGGACTTAAAGGAGCATGTGATCAGGTTTTCGTAACGGAATCTGGTTTAAAAATTAAGCATAATAACTGATTTTGTCAAGTGAGGGGGGATTGGGCAGCCGGTCTTCCGTTTAGCGGCTCTGTTTACCGTTTGCAACAAACTGTTGATTGCAACGTGAAAGGGCATTTCAATTGTAATTTAATTTGCTTAATATAGCCTATTATTTCACCAGAAGCTCCCAAAAAGTGAAAGAACGCAATAAGATAACCATATACGATATTGCCCAGGCATTGAACCTGTCCGCCTCTACCGTGTCGCGGGCACTGCAGAACAACCCGCTCATTAATGATGAGACCCGGGAGAAGGTACAGAAGATGGCGGCGGAAATGGGTTATGTGCCTAACTGGATCGCCTCCAGCCTGCGTAAGAAGCGTTCCAATATCCTGGGGCTTATCGTGCCGCGTACCTCCATGTATTTCCAGAGCACGGCTATCAGCGGTATACAGCATGAGGCGCATAAGTATGGGTTCAGCATTATGATCGGCCAGTCTGATGAAACAGTGGCCATGGAGAAGGAACTGGTGCACACTTTCTTTTCCCTGCGTGTGGATGGGCTGCTGGCAGTGGCTTCCATGTTCACCACTAACTACGAACATTTCAGTCCTTTTATAAAGAATAATATCCCCCTGGTATTCTATGACCGGGTGCCGAATGAGTTCCCTGGCTATAGCATTACCGGCGATGATTTTACCGGCGGTTTCCTGGCTACGGAACATCTTATCAAACAGGGATGCAAACGTATTGCGCATTTTTCCGGCGTGCTTACCTGTAACCTGTACCAGCAACGGCTGGCGGGCTACAAGGCGGCCCTGACGAAATATAATATACCGTTTGACGACAGCCTGCTGTACATACACAACCTTACTACGGACGCCGCCACTGCGGCCGCACAGCAGCTGCTTACCAGCACGCCATTGCCGGACGGCCTGTTTTCCGCGAATGATACTTCTGCCGTGGCGTTTATACAGGAATCCCGGCGGCGTCAGATCAATATACCGGGGCAGATAAAGGTGGTTGGTTATTCCAATGACCTATCGTCCCGCATTATCACTCCTTCCCTCACCACCATTGAGCAATCCGGTTACAAAATGGGCCAGAAGGCCGTAGAAACTGTTATACAACTTATCAACCAGGACGAGACGGTTAAAGTGACGAAGAATTTTGTGTTCCCAGTAGAACTGATCAACAGGGAGTCTACACAGGTATCAGTTAAGTAGCATGATAACATTGCCTGTTAAAGTCACATTTAAATATTTGTTAGCCTATTGTAAGGCTGGGCCACCCCTATCTATTATGATCATTCATAAAATGTAAATATATTAGCTTAGTATCAAAGGCTACCGTTGATCTTTAACGGGTGAAAGCCGATTAAAACCTACAACATGAAGCGACCAGTCCTTATTTTCTTGTTGCTGGCAGGAGGCCTCTCCTTTAGCGCCTGCAACAAGCACATTTATGTACCCAATACAGTAAATGCTCCTTTATTAAAAGAGCGCTATGAGTTTAAGGGCAGCGTATCCCCTACTAATTACCAGGCCGCTTTTGCGGTGACTAATCACGTGGCTATTATGGCCAATGGCCAGTATGTGTTCCGCCCTGATTTTAATAGTGGTGATGAAAGTGAGGATGGTCTATTCGTAGACCAGTATGTACGGGGCGGGCTTTTTGAAGGCGCCGTGGGGTTCTTTCAGCCATTGGATAGCAGGAAACGGATGGTGTTTGACACATATGCCGGCTTTGGAGCTGGCAGTTTTAAGACCCTGGACGTGGCCTTTAACGATGAAAGCGCCACGGGGAATAACAATGATTACCTGTTACGCGCGCATTTCAGCAAGGTATTCATACAGCCCAGTATTGGTTTTGTGCACCCGGCAATTGAGGCAGCATTCAGCAGCCGGATCTCTATGCTGAATTTCTATGACCAGTATTTAGGGAATAAGGTATTTGAGACGAATCCAGACCGGCGGGATAATTTTATGCGGGTCGGTAGTAAGTCGCGGTTTTTCTTTGAACCGGCGTTTACTTTCCGGGCAGGGTATAAATATGTGAAGTTCCAGATGCAGCTGTCGTTTGCTGTGCCTATGGAGGACGAAACGTATAGCGGGTATGAGGTAAGCCAGTATTTTCAGCCGGTGGCGTTTGGCATGGGCGCTTCTGTGAATATAGCGCAGTGGTATAATGAGTTCAGGAAGAAGTAAGGATATTTATTAGAAAGGATCTATAAAGTACAGCGTGCCTCCGGGTGCGCTGTTTTATTATGGGGTATAAAAACAAAAAGGTCCCGACAATGAAGT